>NZ_BMVR01000075.1 GCF_014650815.1 Streptomyces flavofungini | reverse complement strand
TCAGCGTCGCCGGCTCCCGCTGGGCGATCGAGGAATGCTTCCAGGCCGCCAAGGGTCAGTGCGGCCTCGACGAGTACGAAGTGCGACGCTATCCGGGCTGGTATCGGCACATCACCCTGGCCATGCTCGCCCACGCCTTCCTCGCCGCCATGGCCACCGCGGCGATCGAAAGGGGGGCAGCAGAAACGACACAGCCGACCTGGCCCCGCTCACCGTGGCTGAGGTCCGGCGTCTGCTGGCAGTTGTCGGCCCCCGGCCCGCGCACCGCGGTGTCGGCGCATTGACCTGGTCGCGCTGGCGCAGACGCCACCAGGCCACGGCCCGCGCCTGCCACTACCGCAGACGCACCCGCGCCTGAAGCGGCTTCCCGGAACCGGCCCCTGAGGCACCGTCAGCCCGCTAGGCTCGAAGGACCGCCTCTGACCAGCGCGAATGGTGAAGTCCCACTGGAGTATTAGACGTTGTCCTATGTGGTGAGGCGGAGTAGTACTGCAACATGGGTCAGGGGA
>NZ_BMVR01000074.1 GCF_014650815.1 Streptomyces flavofungini | reverse complement strand
AGCGCCCCACTTTAGAGGATGGAGAATCACAGTATCTGCAAGACAGACGGCTAGCTGAGTGGGTAGCGTACCTGCCCGCCAGTTCCCGGACTGGGGATCGATTCGCGGTCGCGGCGAATTTGTTTTTGCACTTTGTGTTGTACCTTGCGACAACGGCGTCTGCAATACCTCTGACTTTAGTCCGTGATCAGCGTATAGCTTCCGCAAGTGGCTCGATAGCGTGGATGGTAGCGTCTTGGAAGACCAGATAGTAAGCCGGGTTGGCCTGGGATCGAATCCCCGCCTAACGTAACTGTGTTCTTCCCGCACGTGACTTCAGGTTGGGTTTGCTTGATAGTTGCTGTCTATGTGCTTGCACGTAGAGGGAAGTGGACTGCTGTTACACAGTAATGGTGGAAAAGATGCAGCGATCTGCGTTGAGTCAATTTTTATTTCAATCTCTACTATGTCCTCGATCACGTGGGCACCAAGGAGCAGTGTATAGGTTTCCCTTGGACACGCAAAAGCAGATCCTTCAATCG
>NZ_BMVR01000073.1 GCF_014650815.1 Streptomyces flavofungini | reverse complement strand
GCCGAACCGAACACCAATATCAAACTGTAGTAAAGGTCCCGGGGTCTTTCCGTCCTGCTGCGCGAAACGAGCATCTTTACTCGTAGTGCAATTTCACCGGGCCTATGGTTGAGACAGTCGAGAAGTCGTTACGCCATTCGTGCAGGTCGGAACTTACCCGACAAGGAATTTCGCTACCTTAGGATGGTTATAGTTACCACCGCCGTTTACTGGCGCTTAAGTTCTCAGCTTCGCCACCCCGAAGAGTGACTAACCGGTCCCCTTAACGTTCCAGCACCGGGCAGGCGTCAGTCCGTATACATCGCCTTACGGCTTCGCACGGACCTGTGTTTTTAGTAAACAGTCGCTTCTCGCTGGTCTCTGCGGCCACCCCCAGCTCTGGCAGCAAGTGCCGTCACCGGAAATGGCCCCCCTTCTCCCGAAGTTACGGGGGCATTTTGCCGAGTTCCTTAACCATAGTTCACCCGAACGCCTCGGTATTCTCTACCTGACCACCTGAGTCGGTTTAGGGTACGGGCCGCCATGAAACTCGCTAGAGGCTTTTCTCGACAGCATAGGATCATCCAC
>NZ_BMVR01000072.1 GCF_014650815.1 Streptomyces flavofungini | reverse complement strand
CCGCGGTACTTTTCACCATTCCCTCACGGTACTATCCGCTATCGGTCACCAGGGAATATTTAGGCTTAACGGGTGGTCCCGCCAGATTCACACGGGATTTCTCGGGCCCCGTGCTACTTGGGTGTTTCTCAAACGAGCCGTTGACGTTTCGACTACGGGGGTCTTACCCTCTACGCCGGACCTTTCGCATGTCCTTCGCCTACATCAACGGTTTCTGACTCGTCCTGTCGCCGGCAGACGACAGCAGAGAAATCCCACAACCCCGTATACGCAACCCCTGCCGGGTCTCACACGCATACGGTTTGGCCTCATCCAGTTTCGCTCGCCACTACTCCCGGAATCACGGTTGTTTTCTCTTCCTGCGGGTACTGAGATGTTTCACTTCCCCGCGTTCCCTCCACACTGCCTATGTGTTCAGCAGCGGGTGACAGCCCATGACGACTGCCGGGTTTCCCCATTCGGAAACCCCCGGATCAAAGCCTGGTTGACGACTCCCCGGGGACTATCGTGGCCTCCCACGTCCTTCATCGGTTCCTGGTGCCAAGGCATCCACCGTGCGCCCTTAAAAAC
>NZ_BMVR01000071.1 GCF_014650815.1 Streptomyces flavofungini | reverse complement strand
CGCGTTCCTTGAGCTGGCGGTGCGCGCGGGCGATCAGGTCGGGTGCGACCTGGTCGAGGAACTGACGCTGGAGGCACCCCTCGTGGTGCCCGAGCGCGGTGCCGTGCGCATGCAGGTGCGGGTCGGTGTGCCGGACGAGTCCGGTCGGCGATCGGTGACCGTGCACGCGCGGGACGACGACGGGGACCTGTGGATCCGGCACGCGAGCGGCGTGCTCGTGGCCGGTGCCGAGGTGCCGTCCGCCGACGCCGGTGTCTGGCCCCCTGCCGGGGCGGAGGCCGTGGACCTGGACGGGCTCTACGACCGCATGTCCGACGGCGGATTCGCCTACGGCCCGGTGTTCCAGGGCCTGCGGGCCGCCTGGCGCAAGGACGATGAGGTGTTCGCCGAGGTCGCCCTGCCGGACGGCGTGGAAGCAGGCGGCTTCGGTCTGCACCCGGCGCTCCTGGACGCGTCGCTGCACGCCATCGGTCTGATGGGCGATGCGGACGGCCCCGGCAGGCTGCCGTTCTCGTGGTCGGGCGTACGTCTGCACGCCTCCGGCGCGAGCGTGCTGCGGGTGCGGTTGGCGCCCGCCGGGAACGACGGCGTGTCGCTGGCGGTCGTGGACGGGGCGGGCGCGCCGGTCGTCTCGATCGACTCGCTG
>NZ_BMVR01000070.1 GCF_014650815.1 Streptomyces flavofungini | reverse complement strand
GCTCGTTGCGCTTCACAGACCGTCACTCGAACGGTGGCCACATCGAAGAAGCTCAGTGAGAGAGCGCAGGGGCTGAGGTGGCTCCGGCGCCAGCCACAAAGCAACCGGAAAACGCCCGAGGCCGGCGAAGGTGACGTCGAAGGCCCGGTGCCGTGCAACGAGGCGGCCCAACTCGTCCAGCACGTCCGGCGTCAGCCGACCAGCGGGAAGGAACGGCGAGAAGACAGTGATGTGAGCTGGCATTCCGGCCCGGGCGGACTCGTCGTAGCGAAGCCGAACCGCAGCCACGACTGCTTCGGCCGCAGGAACCTTGGCTACCACGATCGATCGACCGGGGAGCCAACGAGGGCTATCGAGCACGGTCACTCAGGAAGTTTGTCACCACAATCGCCTGCTGCACAGCCCCTCTTGTGGGCACCAATGAAACTGAGTGCGGCTTCCTCTGAAGGGACACCTTGAGCAGGGATAACGCGTCCCTTCAGAGGAGCCACACCCGTCGCCGGATGGGCTTCGGGTGTCGGCGCCGGGCGTTGTATGCCGAGACCGGAAGGTCCAGTTCCCGGTATGCGGGCTCGATCCCGAAGTCGTCGCGGAGGTGGTTGATCACCGCGTCAGCCTCGTGCGGGGCTGGTCGAGCTCCTTCGCGGAAACA
>NZ_BMVR01000069.1 GCF_014650815.1 Streptomyces flavofungini | reverse complement strand
AGTACCAGTCAACTCCACCCCTTACAGGGCTTCCATATCTGGCCTATCAACCCAGTCGTCTACTGGGAGCCTTAACCCCTCAAAGGGGGTGGGAGTCCTCATCTCGAAGCAGGCTTCCCGCTTAGATGCTTTCAGCGGTTATCCTTTCCGAACGTAGCCAACCAGCCATGCCCTTGGCAGGACAACTGGCACACCAGAGGTTCGTCCGTCCCGGTCCTCTCGTACTAGGGACAGCCCTTCTCAAGACTCCTACGCGCACAGCGGATAGGGACCGAACTGTCTCACGACGTTCTAAACCCAGCTCGCGTACCGCTTTAATGGGCGAACAGCCCAACCCTTGGGACCGACTCCAGCCCCAGGATGCGACGAGCCGACATCGAGGTGCCAAACCATCCCGTCGATATGGACTCTTGGGGAAGATCAGCCTGTTATCCCCGGGGTACCTTTTATCCGTTGAGCGACGGCGCTTCCACAAGCCACCGCCGGATCACTAGTCCCGACTTTCGTCCCTGCTCGACCCGTCAGTCTCACAGTCAAGCTCCCTTGTGCACTTACACTCAACACCTGATTACCAACCAGGCTGAGGGAACCTTTGGGCGCCTCCGTTACTCTTTAGGAGGCAACCGCCCCAGTTAAACTACCCATCAGACACTGTCCCTGA
>NZ_BMVR01000068.1 GCF_014650815.1 Streptomyces flavofungini | reverse complement strand
CGCAGTTGGCGTACGTGATGTACACGTCCGGCTCCACGGGTACGCCCAAGGGGGTCGGCGTCACCCACCAGGGCCTGGTCGACCTGGCCCTGGACCACCGGTACGCGGGGGACGCGCACCGACGCGTGCTGCACCACTCGGCGCAGGCTTTCGACGCCTCCACCTACGAGTTGTGGGTTCCGCTGCTGCGCGGCGGCACGCTCGTGCTCGCCCCGCCCGGCCGTCTGGACGCCGCCACGCTGGCCCGCACCATCGACGCACACCGGGTGACCGCGGCCTTCCTGTCTTCGGGCCTGTTCAGGGTGATCGCCGAGACAGGGCCGGGGGCCTTCACGGGCCTGCGGGAGATCTGGACCGGCGGCGACGTCATGTCTCCCACAGCGGTACGGGAGACCTTGCGGGCCTGTCCGGAGGTACGGGTCGTGAACGCGTACGGGCCCACGGAGATCACCATGGCCGCCACCTGCGAAACCATTACCCGGGCGGACGCGGTCGCCGAAACGGTGCCGATCGGGCAGCCGATGGACAACATGCGCGCCTACGTCCTGGACAGCGCGCTGCGGCCGGTGCCGCCGGGTGTGGCCGGTGAGCTGTATCTGGCCGGGACGGGCCTGGCACGCGGCTACCTCGGCCGCCTCGGCCTCACCGCGGGGCGGTTCGTGGCCAGCCCCTTCGGCACGCCTGGTGAGCGTATGTACCGCACGGGCGACATCGTGGCCTGGACGGCCGACGGTCACCTCGACTTCCGGGGCCGCGCGGACACCCAGGTGAAGA
>NZ_BMVR01000067.1 GCF_014650815.1 Streptomyces flavofungini | reverse complement strand
TGTGGGTATGGGAATCCGTCAGTCGCGGCCATGGATCGTGTCGGACGAACTATGGTCGCTGATCGAGCCGTTGCTGCCGAAGCCAGGTCCGAAGAGGGCAGAGGGCAGACCGCGGGTGCCGGACCGGCAGGCGTTGTGCGGGATCTTGTTCGTGCTCTACACCGGCATCCAATGGGAGTACCTGCCCCAGGAGTTGGGCTTCGGCTCGGGCATGACCTGCTGGCGGCGCCTGGCCGCCTGGAACGAGGCCGGCGTCTGGGACCAACTGCACGTCGCGCTGCTGAAGAAGCTGCGGTCGGCCGACCAGCTGGACTGGTCGCGGGCGGTGATCGATTCCTCGCACGTCCGGGCCGCTCGGCGAGGCCCAAAAGTGGGCCGAGCCCGGTCGACCGTGCGCGGCCGGGCAGCAAGCACCACGTTCTCACCGACGGGCAGGGCATCCCGCTCGCGGTGTCGCTGACCGGCGGGAACCGCAACGACGTCACCCAACTTCTGCCTCTGCTCGACAAGATCCCGGCCGTGGCCGGTCTCGTCGGCCGGCCACGGCGTCGGCCGGACATGCTCTTCGCCGACCGCGGCTACGACCATGACAAGTACCGACGCCTGCTGCGAGCCCGCGGTATTCGCCCAGCGATCGCCGAACGCGGCCAGCCGCACGGCACCGGCCTGGGCATCTTCCGCTGGGTCGTGGAACGGACGATCTCCTGGCTGCACGGCTTCCGCCGCCTGCGCATCCGCTGGGAACGACGCGACGACATCCATGAAGCCTTCCTCGGC
>NZ_BMVR01000066.1 GCF_014650815.1 Streptomyces flavofungini | reverse complement strand
GCAAGGCTGAGGAAGGCCTCGTGGATGTCGTCGCGTCGTTCCCAGCGGATGCGTAGGCGGCGGAAGCCGTGCAGCCAGGCGATCGTTCTTTCGACGACATACCGGAAGATGCCCAGGCCGGAGCCGTGGGGCTGGCCTCGTTCGGCGATGACCGGGCGGATGCCGCGCTGCCACAGCAGGCGCCGGTACTTGTCGTGGTCGTAGCCGCGGTCGGCGAGCAGCGCGTCGGGACGGTGTCGTGGCCGGCCGACGGTCCCGGCGACAGCGGGGATCTTGTCGAGCAGGGGCAGGAGCTGGGTGACGTCGTTGCGGTTGCCGCCGGTCAGCGACACCGCGAGCGGGATGCCCTGGGCGTCGGTGACGACGTGGTGCTTACTGCCCGGACGTGCGCGGTCGACCGGGCTGGGACCGCTTTTGGGCCCCGGCGGGCCGCCCGGATGTGCGACGAGTCGATCACCGCCCGGGACCAGTCCAGCTTCTTCGCTGCCCGCAGCTTCTTCAACAGCACCACATGCAATTGGTCCCACACGCCTGCCTCGTTCCAGGCAGCCAAGCGCCGCCAGCAGGTCATGCCCGATCCGAAGCCCAGCTCCTGGGGCAGGTACTCCCACTGGATGCCGGTGTGCAGCACGAACAGGATCCCGCACAGGGCCTGGCGGTCCGGTATCCGCGGCCGACCTTCGACCTGCCTCGGCCCCGGCTCGGGCAGCAACGGCTCGATCAGCGACCACAGTTCATCCGACACGATCCACGGCC
Source organism: Streptomyces flavofungini (assembly GCF_014650815.1). Lineage (GTDB taxonomy): Bacteria > Actinomycetota > Actinomycetes > Streptomycetales > Streptomycetaceae > Streptomyces > Streptomyces flavofungini. The sequence goes on along the minus strand of NZ_BMVR01000066.1, from coordinate 26 downwards.
GCGACTGACGTTTCCCCACGACCAGA
>NZ_BMVR01000065.1 GCF_014650815.1 Streptomyces flavofungini | reverse complement strand
CCTGCGTCACCCCATCACTCACCTACTACCAACTTGGACCGGCGGCTCCACCACTCCCCTTTGCCCGAAGGCTCCAGGGCGGCTTCACGGCCTTAGCATCACTGGATTCGATGTTTGACGCTTCACAGCGGGTACCGGAATATCAACCGGTTATCCATCGACTACGCCTGTCGGCCTCGCCTTAGGTCCCGACTTACCCTGGGCAGATCAGCTTGACCCAGGAACCCTTAGTCAATCGGCGCACACGTTTCTCACGTATGTATCGCTACTCATGCCTGCATTCTCACTCGTGAACCGTCCACCACTGCCTTCCGGCGCAGCTTCACCCGGCACACGACGCTCCCCTACCCATCCATACAGGCGTTGGCCCTATTGTATGAATGACACGACTTCGGCGGTACGCTTGAGCCCCGCTACATTGTCGGCGCGGAATCACTAGACCAGTGAGCTATTACGCACTCTTTCAAGGGTGGCTGCTTCTAAGCCAACCTCCTGGTTGTCTCTGCGACTCCACATCCTTTCCCACTTAGCGTACGCTTAGGGGCCTTAGTCGATGCTCTGGGCTGTTTCCCTCTCGACCATGGAGCTTATCCCCCACAGTCTCACTGCCGCGCTCTCACTTACCGGCATTCGGAGTTTGGCTAAGGTCAGTAACCCGGTAGGGCCCATCGCCTATCCAGTGCTCTACCTCCGGCAAGAAACACACGACGCTGCACCTAAATGCATTTCGGGGAGAACCAGCTATCACGGAGTTTGATTGGCCTTTCACCCCTAACCACAGGTCATCCCCCAGGTTTTCAACCCTGGTGGGTTCGGCCCTCCACGAAGTCTTACCTCC
>NZ_BMVR01000064.1 GCF_014650815.1 Streptomyces flavofungini | reverse complement strand
ACCGCTCGTGGGTGGGGGGATCGGGGTCGAAGACGATATTGACGGGCAGCTTCGCCGCGGCCCAGTCATAGACGCGCGGGCCCTTGGCACCGTCGCCGGCCGACAGCCGCTGCCAGGCATCGGCGGGGGCATCGTCGAGGAGCTGGTCGATGCGCCAGACCCCGAACAGCGACTTGATCTGCTGGGACTTGGGCACCGCGAGCACGTAGCCGACCTGAGCCTGCTCAAGCAGGTGGCGAAAGCGCCACTCCTGCCCGTAGAGGCTGTCGGCGGTCACCCAGACGATCGGCAGCGGCGAGGCCAGGGCCCGCAGGACCAGGGTGCGGGCGAGTTCTCCCTTGGTGGCGAAGCCGCGTTCGGCCGGGACGCGGGCTCCATTGCAGCGGTCCGGGTCGTTCGTCCACGATTTGGGCAGATACAACTCCCGGTCCACCAGCGCCCGTCCCCGTCCGGAGGCGTAGGCGGCGAAGACGCCGATCTGGCAGTTCTCGGTCCGCCCTGCCGTGCCGGAGTACTGCCGCTGCACCCCGGCGGAGACGACGCCCTTCTTGAGGAATCCGGTGTCGTCCACGATCAGGACGCCATCCGGGGCGCCGAGCCGCTGGGCCACGTACTCCTGCAGGTCGTCCCGGAGTTCGTCGGGGTCCCATCTGCTGCGCGACAGCAGGTGCTGCAGCCCGTAGGGGCCGTTGTGACCGGCGTACTCGGCCAGCTGCCAGCTGTTCTTGCGGCCGACCGGGCCCAGCAGGCCCCGGACGTAATCCCGCATCCGGCGCCGCACCTCGACCCGGCCGAACCTTCCGCCCACCCGCAGGAACAGGTCCTCCAGCTCGGCACTCCAGCGTCCCGTGACGAAGTCCGCCATCATGCCCCGAGCCTGCACCTCTCGGCCCGCCGTCCACGACGGCTTCCCGGAACCGGCCCCTGAGGCACCGTCAGCCCGCTAG
>NZ_BMVR01000063.1 GCF_014650815.1 Streptomyces flavofungini | reverse complement strand
TCCACCCGCTGCCGCAACCCCTTCAACCCACTCCCCGAACCAGACGACGCCAACTCCCGATCCAACGCCGCCGTCGGAGCCGAATTCCGCACCCTCAACCGCACCCGATCCGCCTCATACCGCACCTCCACCCGCACCCCACTCCCCGGCGCATGCTTCCGCACATTCGTCAACGCCTCCTGCACAATCCGATACGCCGTCCGCGCCACCACCGGAGACGACACCGAACGATCCCCCGACTCACTCAACACCACCTCAACCCCCACCGCCCGCGACTCCTCCACCAACACCGACAAACCCCAATCACCCACCCCCACACCACCGTCATCACCCACACCACCCACCAACCCCACCGCACTCTCCGGAGACCGCAACACCCCCACCAAATCCCTCAACTCCTCCAACGCCTGACACCCAGCCGCCCGCAAACCCTCCGCCTCCGCCCGCACCCGCTCATCCGAAGAAACCACCCGCAACGCCCCCGCCTGCAACACCATCAACGACACCCGATGCGTCACCACATCATGCATCTCCCCCGCAAGACGCACCCGCTCCTCCGCCCGCGCCCGCTCCGCCAACAAAAACTGCTCCCGCTCCGCCCGCTCAGCCCGCTCCGTCAACGCCACAATCAACCCCCGCCGCGCCGCCACATACATCCCCAACAACGCCGGCACCGCCGTCAACAACACCCCCGACGCCGCCACCGCGAACGACAACTCCCACAACCGCGTCGCCACCACAGTCAACACACCCGTCAACACCCACGCACCCCGCGGCCGCGACGAATACACCACCGCCGAATACGCCGCGAACGGCGCAGCCAACGGCACCCACACCCCCGACCCATCCACCGACGTCACCAACAACCCCGGCACCAACCACACCGACAACGACATCAACACCGCAGACACCGTCGCCACACCCAACACAAACAACGGCCACACCCGCCGCACCA
>NZ_BMVR01000062.1 GCF_014650815.1 Streptomyces flavofungini | reverse complement strand
ACAACACGGCGTATGTGATGTACACGTCCGGTTCCACCGGCACCCCCAAGGGCGTCGCGGTCACCCATCACGGCGTGACGAACGGCGTGCAGCGCCTTGCCTCACCCACCGGCATCCGGCCGGGTGCGCGGACGTTGGCTGCGACGTCGGTGAACTTCGATGTGTCGGTGTTCGAGATCGTGACGACGCTGGCGGTGGGCGGCACGGTCGAGGTGGTGCGTGATGTGCTGGAGCTGGGGGAGCGGGAGTCCTGGTCGGGTGGTGTGATCAGTTCGGTTCCTTCGGTGTTCGCGGAGTTGCTGGATCAGATCGCGGGCAGGGTCGCGGTGGACACGCTGGTGTTCGCGGGCGAAGGGCTGTCCGGTTCGTTGGTGGCGCGGGCCCGCGAGGTCTTCCCGGGAGTGCGGGTCGTCAACGCCTACGGCCAGACCGAGAGTTTCTACGCGACGACCTTCGCCCTGGAGGGAACACAGGGCTGGGGCGACGCGGCGAGCGCGCCGATCGGAACGCCGCTGGGCAACATGCGCACGTACGTCCTGGGAACGGGGCTGACGCCGGTACCTCCGGGTGTGGTGGGAGAGCTGTACGTCGCCGGTGCGGTGGCCCGCGGCTACCACGACCGTTCGGGGCTGACGGCGGAGCGGTTCGTCGCGGATCCGTTCGGCCCGCCCGGGGCACGGATGTACCGCACGGGCGACATGGCGCGCTGGACGTCGGCCGGGGTGCTTGAGTACGTGGGCCGTGACGACACGCAGATCAAGGTGCGTGGTCTGCGGATCGAGCCCGCCGAGGTGGAGGCGGCCCTGGTCGCACACCCGAGCGTGGCCCAGGCCGCCGTGGCGATGCATGAACGCCCGGAAGGCAAGCAACTGGTCGGCTACGTCGTCGCTGACGGCGTTTCGGTGGCCGAGTTGCGTCGGTTCGTGTCGGGGCGGTTGCCGGAGTTCATGGTGCCGTCGGTGT
>NZ_BMVR01000061.1 GCF_014650815.1 Streptomyces flavofungini | reverse complement strand
ACAACACGGCGTATGTGATGTACACGTCCGGTTCCACCGGCACCCCCAAGGGCGTGACCGTCACCCACCGCAACGTGACCAACGTCGTCCCCTCGTTCGTTTCCGCCCTGGGCGCGGAACCCGGCCTCCGGACGTTGGCTGCGACGTCGGTGAACTTCGATGTGTCGGTGTTCGAGATCGTGACGACGCTGGCGGTGGGCGGCACGGTCGAGGTGGTGCGTGATGTGCTGGAGCTGGGGGAGCGGGAGTCCTGGTCGGGTGGTGTGATCAGTTCGGTGCCTTCGGTGTTCGCGGAGTTGCTGGATCAGATCGCGGGCAGGGTCGCGGTGGACACGCTGGTGTTCGCGGGCGAAGGGCTGTCCGGTTCGTTGGTCGCCCGGGCCCGGGAGGTCTTCCCTGGGGTACGGGTCGTCAACGGCTACGGCCAGACCGAGACCTTCTACGCCAGCATGTTCTCCCTCCCCGGCACCGACGACTGGGACGGCGAGGCCACCGCGCCGATCGGCAGCCCCCTGAACAACGTCCGCGCCCACGTCCTGGGACCAGGACTGACACCGGTACCCCCCGGCGTCGTGGGAGAGCTGTACGTGGCGGGCACCAGCGTGAGCCGCGGCTACCGAGGCCGTTCGGGGCTGACGGCGGAGCGGTTCGTCGCGGATCCGTTCGGTCCGGCGGGGGCACGGATGTACCGCACGGGCGACATGGCGCGTTGGACGTCGGCCGGGGTGCTTGAGTACGTGGGCCGTGACGACACGCAGATCAAGGTGCGTGGTCTGCGGATCGAGCCCGCCGAGGTGGAGGCGGCCCTGGTCGCACACCCGGGTGTCGCCCAGGCCGTCGTGGCCGTGCACGAGCGCCCGGAAGGCAAGCAACTGGTCGGCTACGTCGTCGCGGTGGGCGTGGCGGGTGCCGGTGAGGGCGCCGGTGGCGTGGACTTCGACCTGACCGCCGGTGTGTCTGCGGCTGAGTTGCGTCGGTTCGTGTCGGGGCGGTTGCCGGAGTTCATGGTGCCGTCGGTGT
>NZ_BMVR01000060.1 GCF_014650815.1 Streptomyces flavofungini | reverse complement strand
GTTGGTGGGGGGAACGTTCGAGTCCGGCCCCCGCCCCGACGGCGGCTTCCACATCAAGTCGGTGTTGCCGAGCTACGTGCCGACGACGGTGACGTGGATCCGCTCCGACAACGGCACGCAGTCGGCGTCGGCGGGTTCGGCCTTCAACGAGTAGCCGACTACGCGGTCCGGCGACTACGGTCCGGCGACTACGGATACCTCACGGCACCCGGGCACCACAGGCGGCAACGCGAAGGGCCGGAGCTTGAAAGCTCCGGCCCTTCGCGTTGTCCACTCTGTTCGTGCTGTGCGCCGGCCCCCGTGACCTCCGCGTCAGGTCCCCGTGACGGTCAGCGGCTCCCGCGTCCGTCAGCGGCTGACCAGCCCCGCGTCGTAGGCGAGGAGTCCGGCCTGGGTCCTGTTGGTGCACTCCAGCTTCACCAGCATGCGGGAGACATAGCCCTTGACCGTCGCCTCGCTGAGGAACAGCTTCGTGGCGATCTGGGCGTTCGACAGGCCTTCGCCGAGGCAGGTGAGGACGTCGGTCTCGCGCTCGGTGAGCTTGCCGACCAGGGCCTTGGCCCGCTCGCGGGCGGCGTCCTCGTCGGAGGAGGCCGCCACGATGCGGCGCATGGCCACGGGCGAAAGGACGGTGTGGCCGTCGGCGGCGACGCGGACGAGCCCGATCAGGTCCTCTGGGGGCGTGGATTTCACAAGAAATCCACTTGCTCCACTGCGCAGTGCCCGCATCACATACTGATCGGCGTCAAATGTGGTGAGCGCCACGACTTTCGGTGGCTGGTCGAGTTTCATGATGCATTCGATCGCCGTGAGGCCATCGACTCCCGGCATCCGCAAATCCATGAGAACGAGATCGGGGCGATGCCGCATCACGGCCTCGACCGCGGCGGCGCCGTCATGGGCGGCGTCGACGACCTCGATATCGTCGGCCGAACCGAGAATCGTTCTCAAATGCGCGCAGACCATGGGCTCGTCATCAACAACCAACACCTTTACGACTTCATGCCCCATGGTCACAGTCTATCCATGGTGCGCTTCCATCGGCAGTACGGCTTCGATGTGGAAGCCGCCGTCGGGGCGGGGGCCGGACTCGAACGTTCCCCCCACCAAC
>NZ_BMVR01000058.1 GCF_014650815.1 Streptomyces flavofungini | reverse complement strand
TCGTCGGGATCTCCGCGGCGAACATCCACGACAGCCAAGGACTGAAGCCGATGGTGGCGGGACTCCACACGCAACACGACCCGCATCGCGGCCGCTACTTCAAGCCCCAACGCCTCCACGCGGACAAGGCTTACGACGTCCCGCACCTGCGCCGATGGCTCTGGGGCAAACACATCGGCGTCCGTGTCGCGCGCAAGGGCATCGAATCCCGCGAACGACTGGGGCGTCGCAGGTGGGTGATCGAGCGGACCTTGTCCTGGCTGACCGGCTACCGCAGACTCAGCCCCCGCTACGAACGCCACCCCTCCAACTACCTGGCCTTCCTCGGCCTCGCCGCAGCCATCTGCTGCTACAAGCGACTACTCCGCCTCACCACATAGGACAACGTCTAAGAGGTCCTTTGTCCCTGCCGCTGATCCGGCCAGCCATCGGCAGTACGAACAGCGCCACCCACTGGCCTACCTTCTGCGAACAGGTGCGCCCCAGGCGTGCCCCACCGGCCGCGGAAGCACGGCGCAGAACGGGATGTCTGCAATGAGACAGGCGCAAGACTGCTCTCGCCTCAGGGATCACACCGTCTGTCCCGGTAAGCACGCCCCCTGGCGGCTCCTCAAGCACCACATCGCCCAGCAGGGCGAAACCTGACTCAATACGGAGTCTCCGCTCCAGAGTTCCTGGAAGGCGGACCTGAGCCAGTCGGGTGGTTCTCACCTCATGGCTGGTGGCGGGGCATCAGAAGGAGTCTGAATGTGAAATCAACCGCTACTTTGCCTGCCTAGTAACCGGGATCACAGAAAGCTATGAGGAAGTCTTCATGAGACGAGCCCTTCTCGCCGCGGTCAGCCTTGCACTGACCGCGGTAGCCACCAACGCTCAGGCGGCTCAGAGCCACCAGGCTGCGACCTACAAGGTCACCATCCACACCGCAGACATCCGGTACGCGGGGACGGACGGCGACATCCTGGTCACCCTGTTCAACGGCAAGGGTGAGGCAAGCCCAGAGACACTGTTCGACAAGCCCGGGGACGACTTCGAACGGGATGATACCGAGACCTACGACCTCGCTGCCCCCGACAGCTTCGGCCCACCCACAGCCATCCAGCTCAGGAAGAGCGGGGGCAATGGTTGGGGCTTCGACAGCATCAGGGTCGTCGACCCTGCTGGCGCCGCGTACACCGAACCAACGGGCCAGTGCCAAGGGTCCTACCTCATCGACAATGATCCTGACAGTGACTACTGCAAGGTCTTCTACCCCGCAGCAAAGCTCAACCTGCAGCCGGAACCCACAGGGAGCCTGCCCGTCATCTGAGCCGAGGAAGCAAACAACTGCTGTACGTGGGTGTCGCTCTCGGAGCGGCTCATGGGAACTCGACTGCTCAGAACGAAAGGCCCTGCCGGTTCGGAGTGAACCGCCAGGGCCGATCGCACATGAAGCATCAAGCGGACTCGCTTGCGAGTAGGACAGAGTCTTGGTGAACGTCTTGTTCAGATGAGCGTTCACAGGATCCCGCGAGCCCAAGGCTGCGACGCAGCCGTCCTGTTCACTCAGTGAACAGGACGGACGTTCACTCAGTGGACACTCCAATGCTCACTGGGTGAACGCTCCTGATGATCAGCTGCTGAACGCCCCGGTGTTCCTTCCGGGGACAAGCCCGTAGCAGCGCATTAGCCGACCGCAGCCGGGACATGGACGACCTCCCGGAGCAACGCCCTCCGCCGGGAACCACCTCAACGACGGCCACTCAGCCGCTGATCATCCCCACCACGCGGAGGCGGCATCATCGGGTCGAGGAACAGAGCCCACACCGCCAAGTCCAGCAGGTCCAGCGAGCCACCGGTCCTGCTCGGCGTGCAACAGATACCCGCGGGGCCGGTCGTCCCCGAACATCGTCTCCACCGGGAACCCGCGCCGCGCGACGGACCGGGTGACGGCCACATGGTCGTCCGGGTCGAGGTACTGAGCGCTCCCCCGGCAGGCAGCCCACTCGGGCTAAGAGGTCCTAACAAAGGCGTCGGACGTGTCTGTAGGTGATGAGACAGGTG
>NZ_BMVR01000057.1 GCF_014650815.1 Streptomyces flavofungini | reverse complement strand
GCTCGAAGGACCGCCTCTGACCAGCGCGAATGGTGAAGTCCCACTGGAGTACTAAGTCCGGTGCCGGTGAGGCAGCCGTCGATCAGGTCGGGGCGGTGCTGGATGTGCCGCAGGCTGCGGCGGAGGGTGCGTTCGAGGTGGTCGTCGTCGGTGAAGGCGACGTTGGCCAGCGGTCCGCGCCGCAGCAGCGACCAGATGCCTTCCACCGGGTTCAGGTCCGGTGCGTAGGGCGGCAGGTGGATGATGGTGAGCCAGTCGTGTTCGGCGGCGTACTGACGCATTCCGGCGGCCCGGTGAGTGTTGAGACTGTCCCAGATGAGGACAATGGGGGCCTTGAGCTGGAGGTGAGCGCGGACGATGAGGTCGCGGTAGTCGGTCCAGGCGAAGCTGTTGCGTCCCTTGCCGCGGTGCTTGCGGTGCCGGTGCGGCCGGTAGATCAGCCGGGAGGGCTCGCCGGGCCGGTAGCAGCACAGGGCGGCGATCGAGTAGCGGCGCCAGGACCGGCCGCGCACCCGCACCACCGGCGTGTCTCCGCGCCGGCCCCAGGTGCGGGCCCGTGGCGGGGTCATCCCGAACCCGCCTCGTCCTCGAAGACGAGAAAGGCCCCGAGCGCCGCCGCGGTCATTCCGCCTGCGGCCACACATCCTTCTTCCACAACTCGACGGCGTGCTCGTCGCGTTCCAGGGCCCGGCGGGCGGGCGACTGCCAGGACCAGCCGTGCCGGTGCAGCAGCCGCCAGACTGCCGCCGGCGAGACGTCCAGATTGAACTTCCAGAAGATCAGTGCGCGGATCCTCGCCAGGGGCCAGCGCTGGTCCTCCCAGCCGTGCACGGCCGGGCCTCTGGCCAGCTCCTTCTCCAGTTCGGCGAACCGGTCGTCGGTCAGCTTGGGCAGTTTCGGCGGTCCGGCCGAGGCGAGGGCGGTCGTGCCGCCTTCGCGCCAGGCCCGCCGCCAGCGCTCCACCGACCGCTCACTCACCCGCAGATCCTTCGCGACCAGCGCGTTTCTCTCGCCCCGCGCGAACCGCTCACCTGCCTCGAACCGGATCTGTTCCCGCATGCGCCGTCGCTCGGCGGTCAGCCCGCCGCCCTGCGCGTACCGCATGCCCCCGGCCTACCGCAGGGATCACCACCCGTCACCCACTCCGACAACATCCCGAAGAGATCAGTAACGGAGTCCTATTAGGGCAGAGGCACACGCGAGGCACATCGGCAGCACTTCTAAGCGCCGGATGGCCGTGGTTATCTGATGGCGTCCAGGATTATCCGTCGGTAAGTGGCCTACCGGATCATCGGCTGCCTTCTGGCTTCCTATACCGCATGCAGCCATGAAGCGAGCCATCTCTGCGTCGTGAAGTTCCGCGGCGGCGCCGAGTTGGCTTTCAGGTGAGTCTCCTCCGCGCCGTGAGCCCCGCCCGCACCAGCTTCTTGTGACGGACGCAGCTCCGGCCTCCCTCGCGGAGGAGGGGCGCTCTGCCCCTGCAGGAAACACCGGTTGGATCACCGGTGTCTGGGCAGAGAGCCCCGGCCGCCCTCAGCATCGCGAGGGCGGCCGGCCACCGTCCAGGCTTCGGCTCATCAACAGACGGCCATGAATTGACTACTCCAGCCGCTACTGGCACGCATCGCCCCCGGGGCAGGCGCGTGAGCGCAACAGGGCCGTCGGCGATCAGGCGTGCGGACCTGCCGAGCTGGCGGAATGCCTGCCAACGTGTCCCCAAGATGTCGCCGAACTCCGTGGCGCCCAGGCGCAGCAGCTGTGCTGCGTTCCACACAGTCGGTACTCAAAGCGGCGTCGGAGTTAACGGGGCGGTGCTGGACTGACTGCCCCAGGTCCAGGGTCTGGGGCGCGCGTTGAGCGGGGAGGTAACGCTCGCGGCACCCTTCGCGAGGAGGATCCTGCGGACGGACCTGGGAGCGGCGGATGTCAATGCCCGGGCGGCGGGCGGCGGGCGAGTGCAGTGGTGTGTCCAGGGTGTCCAGCTGGAACGGCGGCCTCAAACCGTCAGCCGCCGCTGCAGAGAGCTTCAATGAGCTTCTTCAGCGTTGCCGCTCAAGGGTGAGGATGGCCTTGGCGATTGACGTCATGCGGTTCGGGCTGCACCGGGATCTGCGGAAGATGCGCCAGGACTTCAGGCGGGCGACGCCGCGTTCGACGGGTGCGCGTGCTGCGGCCAGGGCCCGGTTGCGGGTCTTCTCGGTTGAGGTGAGGTCCTGCAGGGGCCTGCGTTTGATGCCCGTGGTCACCCATGGGCCGGCGCTCTGGTAGGCGAGGTCGGCCAGGATGGGAACGCCTTGGCGCTCGCAGATGCGGATG
>NZ_BMVR01000056.1 GCF_014650815.1 Streptomyces flavofungini | reverse complement strand
CAGCGGCGTCAACACCCCCTGCCCGAACAGCTCCAGGACCTCCGCCAGCATCTCCCGAACGCGGTCGGGGGACAGCTCGGCGAGGTCGAAGCTCCGGTACGCGACGCCCGGGTGGGCGTCGGCCACGGCTCCGGGGTCGCGGAGGTCGGTCTTGCCCATCTCCACGAACCGCCCGCCACGCGGCAGCAGCCGCAGCGAGGCGTCCACGAACTCCCGCGCCAGGGAGTTGAGGACCACGTCCACGCCCTGGCCGTCGCTGGCCGCGAGGACGGACGCCTCGAAGTCGAGCGTGCGCGAGGAGGCGATACGGGAGTCCTCGATGCCGGACGCACGGAGCACGTCCCACTTGCCGGTGCTGGCCGTGCCGTACACCTCGGCGCCGAAGTGCCGGGCGAGCTGCGTCGCGGCCATGCCCACACCACCGGCGGCGGCGTGCACGAGAATCGACTCGCCCGCTTCCAGGGCGGCGAGGTCCCGCAGCGCGTAGTACGCCGTGAGGAACACCGTGGGCACGGCCGCGGCCTGGGCGAAGGACCAGCCCTCCGGCATCGGCGCGAGCATGCGCGCGTCGGCGACCGCGAGCGGCCCGAAGCCGCCGTCGATGAGTCCGAGGACGCGGTCGCCGACGGTCAGGTCCGTGACGTCCGGTCCGACCTCGACGACGACGCCCGCGCCTTCGGTGCCCATCTGGGCCTCGCCGGGGTAGATGCCCAGGGCGATGAGGGCGTCGCGGAAGTTGACTCCGGCGGCGCGCACGGAGACCCGTACTTCGCCCACCGCGAGGGCCCTGCCGCCGAACTCCTCGGCGTCGTCGGCGACGGGAAGCAGCGCCAGGTTCTCCAGCGTGCCCCGGCCCGTGACCCCCAACTGCCAGGACTCACCCGCCGGAACGTCGAGCACCCCGCCGACGGTCCGCACGAGGCGCGGCACCCACACCACGTCCCCGCGCACCGCCACCTGCGGCTCGTCCAGTTCGAGGACGCCGGGCAGCAGGGCGGACGACTGCTCGCCGCCGTTCGCCGCCGGGTCCAGGTCCACCAGGACGATCCGCCCCGGGTTCTCCGACTGGGCGGACCGCACGAGGCCCCACACGGGCGCGTCCACCACGCCCGCCCCCGACACGACATCGCCGGAGCCGACGCCCACGGCGCCGGAGGTGACGACGACGAGTCGCGCGTCGGCGCCGTCGTCGAACGCCAGCCACTCCCCCACGACGCCCAACGTGCCGTACAGGGAGGCGCGTACGGATCCGGCCGTGTCGCCGTCGTGCGCCTCGCCGACGCGCGTCACGAAGACGGATTCGGGCAGCGTGGCCCCGTCGCGCACGGCGGCGGCCAGGGCGGCCACGTCGGCGTACGCGGTGACCGTCGCGCCGGTGGCCGCGATCGCGGCGCGCAGGCCGAGTTCGTCGGCGCCCAGGACGGCGTACGGGCCGCTCGTGGCGGGCGCGGGCGCGGACACCACGGTCCAGTCCACGCGGAACAGCGAGTCGTCGTCGCCGGACCCGGTGTCCAGGTCCCCGGCCGCGAGGGCGCGCAGGACGAGGGAGTCGACGGTGGCGACGGGTTCGCCGGAGACGTCGGCGAGGGTGAGGGACACGGCGCCGGACGCGGCGGGCGTGAGGCGGACGCGCAGCGCCGAGGCGCCGGTCGCGTACAGGGTCACGCCGGTCCAGGAGAACGGCAGGCGCGCGCCCGCCGCGTCGTCGTCGCCGACGGCGGTCAGGGCGAGGCCGTGCAGGCTCGCGTCGAGGAGCGCCGGGTGCAGCCCGTAGTCGGCCGATTCGTCGCGCTGTCCGTCCGCGAGGGCGACCTCGGCGAACACCTCGTCGCCGAGGCGCCAGGCCGCCTGTACGCCCTGGAAGGCCGGGCCGTAGCCGAGGCCCGCGGCGGCGAAGCCCGCGTACAGGTCGGCGGTGTCCACGGCGACGGCGCCGGTCGGCGGCCACTGGGCGAGGCCGGTGGCGGCGCCCGTGGGCCGCGCGGCCGCCGGGTCGGCGGTGGCGAGCACACCGGCGGCGTGCCGGGTCCACGGCTCGTCGGGGACGTCGTTCTGGCGGCGCGAGTGCAGTGTGAAGGGGCGGCGTCCGGCGTCGTCCGGCTCCTCGACCCACAGCTGGAGCTGGACGCCGGTGCCGTCGGCGGGCAGCACGAGCGGGGCTTCGAGGATCAGCTCGTCGAGCAGGTCGCAGCCGACCTCGTCACCGGCGCGCACGGCCAGCTCGACGAAGGCCGTGCCGGGCAGGAGCGTCCGGCCTGCGACGACGTGGTCGGCGAGCCAGGGGTGCGCGTCGACCGAGAGGAGGCTGGTGAACAGGCGGGCGTCGCTCCCGGCGACCTGGACGGCCGCGCCGAGCAGCGGGTGGTCGGCGTCGGTGAGCCCGGCCGAGGTGACGTCGCCGGTGAGGGCCGGGGCGTGCAGCCAGTAGCTCTGGTGCTGGAAGGCGTACGTGGGCAGATCGACGCGGTCGCGGGACTCCACGGGCGCGTACAGCGGCGTCCAGTCGACGGCGATGCCGCGCACGTGGAGCTGGGCGAGGGCGGTGAGGAAGGTGTCCGGCCCGGGGCGG
>NZ_BMVR01000055.1 GCF_014650815.1 Streptomyces flavofungini | reverse complement strand
GGTGTGGCCTCCGGCTGGGGCTGAGGTTGTGGATCTGGAGGGGTTCTACGACGAGGGGGCTGACGCCGGTCTCGCCTACGGGCCGGTGTTCCAGGGTTTGCGGGCCGCGTGGCGCAAGGACGGCGAGGTGTTCGCCGAGGTCGCGTTGCCCGATGGTGTGAAGTCGGACGGCTTCGGTCTGCATCCGGCGCTGCTTGACGCGTCGTTGCACACGGTCGGTCTCGCGGACAGCGCGGACGTCGACGGCAAGGTGCCGTTCGCGTGGTCGGGTGTGCGGCTGCACGCCTCCGCCGCGACGGCACTGCGGGTCCGGTTGACGCCCACAGAGGCGGACGGCGTGACCTTGGCACTCGCCGACGGTTCGGGCGCCCCCGTGGCCACCATCGACTCCCTGGTGCTGCGCCCCGTCTCGCTCGACCAGATCGCCGGGGACGAGCGCGGCGACGCGCTGTTCGGCGTCGACTGGATATCCGCACCGCCCACCGACGGCGCGGCGCCGACGACCCAGTGGACCGACCTGGACGCACTGGCGCAGTCGGCGGAACTGCCCGACTTCGTCGTCCTGCCGTGCCCGACGACCTCCGCGTCCGACCTCGTTGCCGACGCGCACGAGACGGCGCACTGGGCGCTGACCACGGTCCAGAACTGGCTGGCCGACGACCGGTTCGACGCCGCCCGCCTCGTCCTTGTGACCAGCGGCGCGATCGCCACCACGACCGACGAGGACGTACGGAACCTCGCGCAGGCCGCCGTGTGGGGCCTGGTGCGCACGGCCCAGTCGGAGAACCCCGACCGCATCGTGCTGGTCGACCTCGACGACGAGGCGGTCTCGCGCGACGCGCTGCCGTCCGCCCTGGCCACCGGCGAGCCACAACTCGCCGTACGCTCCGGCGACATCCGCACACCCCGCCTGGCCAGGGTCGGCCCGTCGGCAGTGGACGACCCCGGCTTCGGCTCGGGCGCGGTGCTGGTCACCGGTGCCACCGGAACGCTGGGCGGCCTCATGGCCCGGCACCTGGTCGCCGAGCGCGGCGTACGCAACCTGCTCCTGGTGAGCAGGCGCGGCGCCGCCGCCGAAGGCGCCGAGGAACTGCGCGCCGAACTCGCCGCGCAGGGCGCCGAAGTGACGTACGCCGCCTGCGACGTCGCCGACCGGGAAGCCGTCGCCGCACTGCTCGCCGAGCACAAGGTCTCCGCCGTCGTGCACACCGCCGGTGTCCTCGACGACGGCACCATCGGCTCACTGACGGCGGACCGGATCGACACCGTCTTCCGGCCCAAGGTCGACGCGGCCTGGCACCTGCACGAGCTGACCCGCGACCTCGACCTGTCCGCGTTCGTCCTGTTCTCGTCCGTCGCCGGTGTGTTCGGCGGCCCCGGACAGGGCAACTACGCCGCCGCGAACACCTTCCTGGACGCCCTCGCCCAGCACCGCCGCGCCACCGGCCTGCCCGCCACCTCACTCGCGTGGGGCCTGTGGGCGGACGCCGGCGGCATGGCGGGCAGCGTCGACGAGGCCGACGTGAAGCGGATGAGCCGGGGCGGCGTGATCCCGCTCGGCTCCGCCCAGGGCCTGGCGCTGTTCGACGCGGCCGGCACCACCGGGCGCGCCACGCTGGCCCCCGTGCCGCTCGACCTGCCCGCCCTGCACCGGCAGGCCCGCACGAGCTCCGTACCGCACCTGCTGCGCGGTCTGGTGCGCGGCACGGCACGCAGGACCGCCGAGTCCGGCGCCGCCACCGGGACAGCTCTCGCCCAGTCCCTTGCGGGCCTGACCGAGGCCGAGCGGGAGAAGGCGCTCCTCGACCTCGTCCTGGAGCACGTGGCCGTGGTCCTCGGCCACGGCTCGGCGGGCGCCATCGTGCCCGACCGCGCGTTCAAGGAGCTCGGCTTCGACTCGCTGACCGCGGTCGAACTGCGTAACCGCCTGGGCGCGGCCACCGAACTGCGCCTGTCCGCGACGCTGGTCTTCGACCACCCGAGCCCGCTGGCGCTCGCGACGCACCTCAGCACCGAACTCATCGGCGCACCCGCCGTCGTGACGACCACCCGGGCACGGGTCGGCGTGAGCGACGAGCCGATCGCCATCGTCGCGATGAGCTGCCGGTTCCCGGGCGGGGTCAACTCGCCCGAGGACCTGTGGCAGCTCGTCTCCGACGGTGTCGACGCCGTCGGCGAGTTCCCCGCCAACCGCGGCTGGGACCTGGCCAACGTGTACAACCCCGACCCGGACCACGCGGGCACCTCGTACGCCCGTGAAGGGGCCTTCCTCTACGACGCCGACCAGTTCGACCCGACGTTCTTCGGGATCTCGCCGCGCGAGGCCCTCGCCATGGACCCGCAGCAGCGGCTGCTCCTGGAGACGTCGTGGGAGGCGTTCGAGCGGGCCGGGATCGACCCGAGCGCGGTGCGCGGGCGCGACATCGGCGTCTTCACCGGCTCGAACGTGCAGGACTACACCCTGCTCCTGGCGGAGAGCGACGAGACCGTCGAAGGCTTCATCGGCACGGGCAACGCGGCCAGCGTCGTGTCCGGCCGCGTCGCCTACGCGTTCGGCCTCGAAGGCCCCGCCGTGACCGTCGACACCGCGTGCTCGTCGTCGCTGGTGGCGCTGCACATGGCCGTGCAGGCACTGCGGACCGGTGACTGCTCGATGGCGCTCGCGGGCGGCGTGACGGTGATGTCGACGCCGGGCTCGTTCATCGAGTTCAGCCGCCAGCGCGGACTCTCCACCGACGGCCGCTGCAGGCCGTTCTCGTCCGACGCGGACGGCACCGGCTGGGGCGAGGGCGTCGGCACGGTCGTCCTTGAGCGCCTGTCCGACGCCCAGCGCAACGGGCACCAGGTGCTCGCCGTGGTACGGGCGTCCGCGATCAACCAGGACGGCGCGTCCAACGGCCTCACCGCCCCCAACGGCCCCGCGCAGCAGCGCGTCATCCGGCAGGCACTGGCCGCCGCGGGCCTCGCGCCGACCGACGTGGACGCCGTCGAGGCGCACGGCACCGGCACGAAGCTCGGCGACCCGATCGAGGCCCAGGCGCTCCTCGCCACCTACGGCCAGGACCGGGCCGCCGACCGGCCGCTGTGGCTGGGCTCGGTGAAGTCCAACATCGGGCACACCCAGGGCGCCGCCGGTGTCGCGGGCATCATCAAGATGGTCATGGCGATGCGGCACGGCGTACTGCCGAAGACCCTGCACGTCGCCGAGCCCACCCCCGAGGTCGACTGGTCCACCGGTGATGTCGCGCTCCTCACCGAGGCCCACTCCTGGCCGGACACCGACAGGCCGCGCCGCTTCGGCGTCTCGTCGTTCGGGTTCAGCGGCACCAACGCGCACGCCATCATCGAGCAGGCGCCGGTCACCGAAGCCGCCGAGCCGACCGCCGAACCGGACCCGTCCCTCGTGCCGCTGCTCGTCTCGGCCAAGGACGACGAAGCACTGCGGGCGGGAGCGGAGCGGCTGCGCGCCCACCTCGTGGCACACCCCGAGCTGAACCCGCGCGACGTCGCCAGCACGCTCGCCGTGGCGCGGTCGGCCTTCGACAGCCGGGCGGTCGTCGTGGGCGAGGACCGCGACGGCCTGCTCGCCGGCCTCGGCGCGCTCGTCGAAGGACCGACGGCGGTGGCCCGAGGCGTCGAGTCGGCGCGGGTGGCGATGGGTGTCGCGCGGCCTGCGGGCAAGGTGGCGTTCGTGTTCCCCG
>NZ_BMVR01000054.1 GCF_014650815.1 Streptomyces flavofungini | reverse complement strand
CTGCCGAGGCGGTCATGCCTGGCTTCAGGACCGCTACAAAATCCGGTTCAGCTCAGTTCAATCAGAGTCGTGTTGTCAGGAGTAGAGCAGATAGCTTTCACGGACCGTGTTGAAGTCGGTCAGATCATCTTGCCAGGAGTCAACGATGTCATCTGCCCCGGCTCCCCTGTTGATCATCGTACGGACCAGGTCGGATCCGGTGAGCTTGTCGATGAAATGGTCGGTGCGCCAAGCGAAGTCCTTGTAGGTCCTCTTTGCGGTTACCAGGAGTGCGATGCCGGTGCGGACTGGATCGTAGGCGGATCGGTCGTGCACGTGGATCTGGAGGCCGCCGACCTGCTTGCCCTGGTGCTTGGAGAAGGTGGGGATGTAGTAGGCCTCGCGGAAATGCACGCCGGGTAGGCCCGCGTCATTGACAGCCGTGGCCCAGCTGCCGTCGAGGCCGGGGGCACCCAGCATTTCGAAGGGTCGGACAGTGCCTCGTCCTTCGGACATGGTCGTTCCTTCGAAGAGGCACGTTCCGGAGTAGACCAGCGCGGTGTCGGGGGTAGCCATGTTCGGGCTCGGCGGCACCCACGGCAGGCCCGTCGCGTCGTAGAAGTCAGCGCGGTGCCAGCCGCCGAGCCGGACGACGTCGAGGTCGACCGGCCGTCCAGCAGCCTCTGGCAGGAACTCGCCGTTGAAGAGGCGAGCCAGCTCACCCGAAGTCAGCCCGTGAGCTTGTGCGATGGGTTCACGGCCGACGAATGTGGCGTACTTCCTCTTCAGGACGGGGCCCAGGGCACGGCGGCCGGTGACGGGGTTGGGGCGATCCAAGACCACGACACGCCGACCTGTCATGGCTGCCGCCACCATCACGTCATACAGCGTCCAATTGCAGGTGTAGAAGCGTGCCCCGGCGTCCTGGAAGTCATAGACGATGGTGTCGACCCCCGACTTGTCGAGTACCCCGGCCAGCACCCTTCCGCTCTTGCGGTAGGTGTCAAAGATCGGCAGACCGGTAGGTCCGTCGGTACCGTCCCCTTCGGACTTGCCCGCCTGCGGCCCCCCGCGGTAGCCGTGTTCGCCGGTGAAGATGGCAGAGACCTTGACCCGCTCGTCGGCATGCATGACGTCGACGATGCCGCGGACGTCGTTGGTGACACCGCTCATATTCGTGAGGACACCGACTCGCTGGCCAGCCAGGAGCCGGTACCCGTCGGAGGCGAGGCGTTCAAAGCCAGGCTGCACCCGCGCCCCGTTCCATGGGGTGCCCTCAGAAGGAACGGCTGCGGCCTCGCAGCCCAGCCCTGCGGCGAGCGTGGTCACTGTTGCTGTTGAGAATGCTCGACGTGTCATCGCCATAGGCACAGACGGTAGCGGGATTGCACACAAGGCTGGTAAGCCACACGCGACGTCAGCCCCGTGAGCTTTGAGCCGCCCCGAAGTTTGTGAGCTTGATCGACGTGTACTGACAGCCATGATCCGCGTGATGAATCAGGGTGCCGGGTTCGACTTCCCGGCTGGCCAGGGCGTACTCGAGTGAGGACAGCACCAGCGAGGTGCCCGCAGTCGGGACACGGGGTGCGGGGCAGCGTGGGCGCTTCACGGCGCGCTCCGGTGCCGGTTAGGGCAGTCGAGGTCGTGGTGGGTACCGAGGGTGTTCCACCAGGTTTCGCAGCACTCGCCCGCCCGGGCGACAGCAACGGCGGCCTCGACGGTGTCGCCCAGGGTGTGCTCACGTACTCGGGCGGCGCGCTCGGCGCGCACGGCCTGGCTGCGAAGGGCATCCTCGAGGTGGCGTTCACGGACCGCGGCGACGACTGCGAGCGCGGAGGACACAGCGAAGAGGCCTGCGGCCCACGCGGTGCCATGACGGGCAGACTGCACGGCGCAGTAGGCCAGCCAGATGCACAGGGCGCCGTAGGCCGCGTACAGCGGGCGGGAGAGACGGGCCATCACACAGCCCTCCCTGGAGCGTCGGCGATGGGCGTGCAGGTTCGGCGCGGCCGAGCAGCTGGGTGACGGCGCGGCGGCCGGTGGCGCGCTCGTAGTGGCTGCACGTGTAGAGCCAGTCGGCGACGGGGATCTGACCGCGTTCGAGGCCGCGGACGGTGAGGCCGGGTGGGATGCCCTGGACGCGGGCAGGCTGCTAGGCGAAGCCTCGCTGGTGGTCCGGTGCACCGACCCCAAAGACGACTCGGGGCAGCCGATCCTGGTGCGTCAGCGAGTTGACGCCGGGAAGTGGTTGAGGAAGGCGTCGGCTGTGGCGGCAAGTCCGCGGCCGAAGGGGGCGTCCATGTCCCAGATGAGGAAAAGCAGGAACGCGAAGAGCGCGCAGAAGAGTCCTGCCACTGCCAATTCGCGGGGGGTACGGCGGATTTGCAGTGCGAAGATCATGCCGACGGACACCACGGCGCCGGCGATCAGGCCGAACCAGACCGTACCTGGCATCGTCGATCCGGCAGCCTCTGCTCGGTGGGTGCGGGCTTCGTCGGCGATCCCGACCTGGTCGGCCATCGGTGCATATGCCTGCCCCTGCAGTTCGGTGCGCGGTTCGCTGCGCAGGACTGCCGTGCGTAGTCGGGAGAACAGCTCGTCCCCGCGGTCGGTGAGCCGACCGTGGTTGGCCATGGCAGGCCACTCGGTGTGGACGACATGGGTGACGTAGGAACCGATGTGGCTGCGGATCTTCTCCCGCTCAGGCACCGCGAAGACCTGGGCGCGTTCACTCACCTCGTGCAGAGCCTGCGCTTCGGTCTGCACGGTGTCCTGGGCGGCAGAACGAGCCTCCCAGACGCCCGCGATGGCCAGCCCTAGCACGATTGCGTAGATCACTCCGATCATCATCGTCATGTACTCGATGACATCCGGGGTTCCCGACGGGTCGTCGTCTGCTCCGAGACGGCGATGGTTGATCACCATGATGGCATAGACGATCGCTCCGACCATGACGATGACCAGGCACAGGGCAAGCCATTGCGGCATGGGGCCTCCATGTAGTTTTCGGCGACGCCCTGCGGATCGGGCGGGGCGGGTGGCACGTGCGGACGTGCAACAAGGCACGGACTCAGTCGATGCGGTTCTAGGCACGACTGTTCGTGCCACTGGATCCGGAGCTGCCGGCCAGCGCGGCTGCGGCAAGGACGGCCGGGGCCACCAGCAGCAGAGCTGTGGTGGTGAGGGGCTGACCATTGGGCTTCTTCTTCGCCGGCGGGCCCGAGTAGACGCGCGGGATCGGCGGTGGCGATGGCGACGGGGGTGGTGTGACGGCCACGGTGGGTGACGGGGGCGGCGGAGCAGGCGGCGGGACTCGTTCGGAGGGCGGGGATGGCGTCCCCAACCGGGGAGCGGGAGGGGCAGGGGCGGGTTTCTGTGTGGGAGACGGCGGGGGCTCCCGTGTGGGAGATGCCGAGGGTTTCTGCGTGGCGGACGGAGGGCGAGGGGGTTGCGGCCCCGGAGAGGGGGGCGTGCGGCAGGCTCTGCGCACGGCGGCGCCCGCACCGTGCTCTCGGGCGGTGCGGGCCAGATCCGCGAGGTCCAGGTGTCTGTTGGTGTAGGCGCAGGCTGTGCCGTCGCCTTTGTACTGGGCGTGTGTGGGGGCTGCGACAGCCGGGGTGAAGCACAGAGCGATATAGGCCAAGGCCGCAACCGCCACCCACATACGGCTTCCCGATCTTCCTTTCACGAGAGAAGAGTGCTCTCAGCGGTGCGATATATCCGACGGGTCGGGCAAACCCACTCGAAGGCATGAGACCGAGTCACGTCAATCGTCCGCCGTATCACCGGCGCACCTCAATCACCTCACTCTGCACGTTTTTCGAAGAGCGTCACGAAAAGGAACTTAGACGTTGTCCTATGTGGTGAGGCGGAGTAGTACTGCAACATGGGTCAGGGGA
>NZ_BMVR01000053.1 GCF_014650815.1 Streptomyces flavofungini | reverse complement strand
GCACTCGGCGGCCACCCACCCATCACCCGCGTCAACAACCCCGCGGGCCAATACAGCTAGGGCCTGTCCGATGGGGCGGCGCGGGGCGCGGCCGGGCCGGGGTGCCGGGGTGGCCCCGGCTCCGGCGCGGCCCGCGTGCCCCGCCTGCCCCGGGTGTCAGCGCACGTCGACGAGGCGGGCGAACACCACGACGTTCCCGTCGTAGCCCCGCTGCTTGGAGAAGCCGCCGCCGCAGGTGATGACCCGCAGTTCGGGTGTGGCGCCGCTCGCGTACACGCGGTCGCCGGGGAAGTTGTTCTTCTCGAACACCTCGATGCCGTAGATCTCGAAGACGGCCACGCGCCGGTCCTTGCGCAGGACCTCGACGCGATTCCCCTTCTTGAGCGAGCCGAGGCCGTAGAAGACCGCGGGTCCGCGCTGGTTGTCGACGTGCCCGACGACGACCGCCGTGCCCTTCTCGCCGGGCGAGACCGCACCGGTGAACCACCCCGCCAGATTCGGGTCGTCCGGCGGCGGCGCGTCCACCCAGCCCTCCGCGTCCAGGCCGACCGCCATCACGGGCGCGTCGACGCGGATCGCCTTGATGCGGACGCGGTCGGCGGCGGCGAAGGCCAGGGGCGCGGGGGCGTCGGTCTTGGCGGGCGCGCGGTCCGCCGCCGCGGCCGACGCGGGCTGCGGCGGGCCGACGTCGAACTCGCCGGAGCCATTGCGGATCAGGGCGAGACCGGTCAGCAGAACCAGCGCCATGACGCCCCACGGCGCGCGTTTCCGCTGCCTTTCCTCCTCGTCGAAATCTTCCGAAGGCTGGGACGAAGACATTCTCTATCCCCTCTCAACGCGGCATTCCGGCCGCGTCCATTGCGCGTGGGAAAAACGCTATGCGCAGCGCGCGCGGCGTGCGAAAGGGCGGGAGCGAACGGGTGGCCCCGGACCTGGGCCTGCGCCATCCGAGTCGTCCCCCGCAGGAAATTTCTGACGGTCCGTGACCTGCGGCAATATCCGCTCGCGCGGACGCGCCCCGGCGTGTCCCCTCACCAGGACGGCCGATTCCCGAAATGCGGCCCCACGCAGGGCGTCTGAGGGTCTATCTGGGAGGCGCTCTCGCCGATCGACCGGGGAAATGGTGTCCCCGGGGCGTCTTCCGCGGAGGAAGATACCCATGCGCAATTCTCGTGCTCTCGCGGCCGTGGTCGCCGCAGGCGCCCTGGTCGGGTTCGCGGCGCCGTCCGCCGCGGCCTGGGCGGAACCGAGCAACATCGTCGCCATGCCCAGCGTCATCGCCCGGGGCGGCCAGCTCACGGTCACCGTCGACGGCAGCTCCTGCAGCTCGCCGGGCAGCTACGTCGAGTCACCGGCGTTCCCGCGGACCAACCTGCAGCACATCCAGGGCGGCTCCACCGCGAGCGCGACGGTCAAGGTCAACCACAACGCCCACCCCGGTGCGTACGACATCACGGCGAACTGCGGCGGCAAGCCGCTGACCCGGCCCGCCGCCTTCACGGTCATCCACGGCGGTGTCCGCGGCGGCATCGGCGGCAGCACCACGTCCGGGGCGACGCGGACCGACATGGCGATCGGCGGGGCCCTGGTGGCGGCCGCGGCCGTCGGCGGCGGGGTGTTCTGGATGCGCCGCCGGTCCGAGAGCAAGGCCTGACCGGTCCGGCGTCCGGCCGGGGCCCGCGGGCCCGCCGCGCACCCGTACCGCACCCAGAACGGCCGACCGGCCCGGCGCGTCCCCCTTCCGCGCCGGGCCGGCCGCCGGTGCCGGGGACCGTCAGGACTCGTCCTGGCCGGTGCGCCGCCGGGTCCAGTAGTACGCCGTGCCGAGGACGCCCGCGATCAGGGCGCCGCCGACCGCGAGCTGCTGGGCGTCGAAGCCGCCGGAGCTGCCGCCGACGCCCGCCTTGACACCCCGGGAGTGGTGCGGGGTGGGGTGATGGGTGGGGTTGCCGCTGGAGTGGCCGCCGACGATGGTCAGGTCGGTCGTGCCCGACTCCTGGCCACAGGTGAACGTCACCTCGTACATGGCGCCGGGCTTGGCGTCCCAGAAGACCATCGCGGTGGCCGACGACTGGCCCTTGGGAATGGTGACGTCGTCGAAGATGCCCGACGTCACCTTGGTGTTGTGCTCGCAGCCGTCGACGCTGAGCGTGACCTGGCCGCCCGCGGCGATCGTGGACGGGGTGATCCGGAAGCCGAACGACGTGATGTTCTCCTCGCCCGCGACGGCCGCGGCCGCCGGGGGCGCGGTGAGGGTCAGGGCGGTGGCGGTGAGCAGGGCGGCTGAGGCGACGCGTATCGCGCGCATGATCGATCCTCCGGGTCCCCGAGGAGCAGCCGCGGACCTTCTTCCGCTTGCGCCTGATATGCACCTCGATGCCCCGAACGCTAGGCAGGGCCCGGGGTCCCCGCGATCGGTGTCGTGCGAACGGGGCATTCCTGTGGGCCGGACAGGGGAACGCGACGGCGCGGCGCGGCGGTGCGGGCGGGGGATGTGGCAGGGCGTCAGGCGCGGGGCGGGGATGGGGCGGCCCCGGCGGGCGGGCGCGTCCGCCCCGGCCGCGGCGGACCGGGAGCGGAAGGTGGCCCTCCGGTGATCGCGGGCCCACTCGGGTCACACACCGTGTGCTCGCCGCGCACACATCGGTGCGGCGCACACACTCCCCGGGCGGCGGGGACGGGGGGTTTGATGACGCATATGCCGCACGGATGGAACGCCACGGGGGATCACGGGGGCGTCCGGCGGCTGGGCCACCGGTACTTCCCCAGGGCCGGTGGCCCCCGCGGCCGCCGGGCGGGATCGGATCTGTGCCTCCCGAAGGGCTGAGGCCCGCCCGGCCTGTCCCGCCCGGCCGCGCCGTCGACCCTCGACGCCGCTCCGGCCCATCGGGCAGGTCCTAGTCCCGCAGGTTCGGGGACAGCGTCTCGAACGGCTCCGCCGTGGCCGCGATGCCGCGGCTGTAGGGGGCGTCGAAGTCCCAGATGAGGAAGAGCAGGAAGGCGATCAGGGCGGAGAACAGCCCGGCGAGGATCAGTTCGCGGGCGGTGCGGCGGATCTGGAGGGCGAAGATGAGGCCCACCGTGACGAGGCCGCCGGTGATGAGGCCGAACCAGACGACGCCCGGCATGGTGGCTCCCACACTGTCGGCGCGGGCGCCGCGGGCGTCGTCGGCGAGCGCGACCTGGTCGATCAGGGGCTGGTAGGCCTGGGCCTGGAAGTCGGTCGTCGGTTCGTAGTCGGTGACGTCGTTCCGCAGCCGGGCCAGGAGTGCGTCCCCGCGCTCGGTCATCTCACCGCGCTTCTTCATGGTGTCCCACTCCGTGGTCACGACATGGCCGACATACGCCCGTACATCGTCACGGATCCGATCCCGGGCCTCCTGCGGGTACACCCGGACCCGCTCGTTGACCTCGTGCAGGGCCTGGGCCTCGGCACGCACATGATCCTGGGCGGCGCTGCGGGCCTCCCACACGCCGGCGATGGCGAGGCCGAGGACGATGGCGTACACCACGCCGATCATCATCGTCATGTACTCCATGACATCCGGCGTTTCCGAAGTGTCATAGTCCGTGGCGGTTCGGCGGTGCCGGAGCACCACGATGACGAGGACGACGGCGCAGGCGGCGGCCATCGCGAGGGTGAGAACAAGCCATTCCGACAAGGGTTCCTCCGGCGGTCAGCGCGGTCAGCGCGGTCGTAGGGCAGCGACGGCGAACACTGCGGGCGCGGTGACGAGCAGGGTGAGCGAGACCAGGGACGGCCCGTCGCGAGGCGGTTGCTTGCGCGGCGGCGTGTGGTACGCGGGGTAGGCGATGGGCGTGGGTGACGGGGCCGGCCGACGGGCCCTGGGGGTGGCCGGGGGAGGGGGTGTGACCTGGGGTTTGACGGACGGTCGGGGAGTGGGGGGCGGGGCGGGCGGGAGGGGCATGGGAGGCGCGGGGG
>NZ_BMVR01000052.1 GCF_014650815.1 Streptomyces flavofungini | reverse complement strand
GCTCGAAGGACCGCCTCTGACCAGCGCGAATGGTGAAGTCCCACTGGAGTACTAAATCCGCACCTGGTCGGGCTGGGCCTATGTCGCCTTCGTCCTGGACGTGTACTCGCGGATGATCGTCGGATGGCAGATCGCCACCCACATGCGGACCGATCTTCCGCTGGACGCGCTCGAGATGGCGCTCTGGCGGCGCGGAATCACCTTGACCTGGTCCGAACGGCCGTCAGCCCAGTCTGATCTCCGGGCTGTACTCGCTGAACCACACCGCCAGATCGAGGACGCGTTCGAAGGCGTGGCGAGCGTCCTTGGGGACTGCTTGTGGCTCGAGGTTTGCTGCTTCGGCCAAGGCGCCGCGGTCGAAGAAGCCGACTGCTTGGTGGCCCTCGGTGAGAAGGCCTGTTACCTGGCTTTGCAGGGTGGTCACGTAGTGCTCTTCCTGTGTCATGGGGAACAGTGCCTTGGTCCGCCGTAGCACTGAGGGGGGCAGAAGGTCATGGAAAGCCCCGCGCAGCAGGCTCTTTTCTTGCCCGTCGTACGTCTTCAAGGACCAGGGTGTGTTGTAGATGTACTCCACGAGCCGGTGGTCGCAGAAGGGGACTCGAACTTCGAGTCCTACCGCCATGCTGATGCGGTCCTTACGGTCCAGAAGAATGCGAAGCCATCTTGTGAGATGGGCATAATTGAACTCCCTCATGCGCCGTTCGTGTGCGGTCTCTCCCGCTATATGCGCCACGTCCGCCACCATGTCGGTGTACTGCTGACTCCAGTATTCTCGCAGTCGCAGAGTGTCATGGAAAAGGGATGGGTCGATGAACGTTGTGGTGTGATGGGACGGGTCATCGATGAAGGTGGTGATCCAGGGGAACATTGCGGTTTGCTGGACCCTGGTGTCGTGCAGCCAGGGGTAGCCGCCGAATACTTCGTCCGCCGCTTCTCCGGAGAGGGCTACCGTGGAGTGTTCACGGAGTGCTTTGAACAGGAGGTAGAGCGAGTGATCTGGATCGCCGAGACCGAAAGGAGCGTCTCGGGCGATGACGACCGCCCGTCGTACTTCCGGGTCAGAAAGCTGGTCGTGTCGCAGGCGGATGTCCTGGTGGGCTGTCCCCACGTGTTTGGCGACCTGGCGGGCATAGGGGGCATCCCGAGTGGCGTGGAGGGAGTTGGGAGTGAAGTCCTGGCTCTGTACGAAGTCGACTGTGTAGGTGGAAAGCTCCTGACCGCTTGCCTTCAGATGCCGTCCAGCAAGGGCGGTCAATCCACTGGAGTCCAGGCCGCCTGACAGCAGAGCGCAGCGTGGGACGTCGGCGACGAGCTGGTGGGGCACGATGTCTTCCAGTAGCTCGCGGACCTTACGCGTGGTGGCGTGCGCATCATCGTGATGGCTGTTGAGTTCGAGCTTCCAGTAGGTGTGCTCCCTGATGCCGACACTGTCGCACTGGAGGGTGGTTCCGGGGCGTACCTCGTGCATGCCTGCCCAGATGGCCTGGCCTGGGGGCCTGACGAAGCCGAAGAGGTTGCGAAGACCGTCGGTGTCTATGACTGGCTTGACCATGGGGTGGGCCAGGAGGGCCTTGGGTTCGGACCCGAAGATGACTCCGTCTTCGGTCGGATAGTAGTAGAGCGGCTTGATGCCGAGCCGGTCGCGGGTAAGGAGCAGCGTTTCGGATCGGTCGTCCCAGATCGCCAGGGCGTACATGCCGTTGAGCCGGTGGACGAAAGAAGCGCCCCACTCCAGGTAGCTGCGGAGGACGACCTCGGTGTCGCTGTGGGTATGGAACACGTGCCCGCGGCAGCGGAGTTCACTGCGCAGCTCCGTGAAGTTGTAGGTTTCACCGCTGTAGGTGATGGCCACGGTTCCGTGGGCTGTCTGGGCGGTCATCGGCTGCGTGCCGCCTTCGATGTCGATGACGGCCAGCCGGCGGTGTCCGAGTGCGGCATGCCGGGACAGCCAGATGCCCTCGGCGTCGGGACCTCGGAGAGCCATGGTGTCGTTCATGGTCTGGACTACGGCCCGTTGGTTCTCCAAGGTGCGGCGGAAGGCGGTCCAGCCGACGATTCCACACATGAGATTTCTCTTTTCTCTCAACGGTGTTCGTGGATTGTGGTGCCCTATTCAGGGCAGCGCGGCGGGCGTTGTGGAGGACTTTTGTGATTTCCGGGCAGGCTGGTGGTGGTGCTGATGCACCCCCAGACGTTGGCACTTCAGGGAGGAAGCGTGTGCAGGAGCAGATCATCTTGTGTCAGCGGGTGAAGACGAGGACTCCGTTCTGGCCTCCGAAGCCGAACGAATTGCTCACCGCGACCTCTACATTCCCCTGGCGTGGGCCGTGGGAGACCACGTCGATGTGGATCCTGGGGTCTTTGGCTGTGAGATTGGCTGTGGGCGGGATGATGGCGTATTCCATCGTCAGTGCGGTGACGGCCGCCTCGATGGCTCCTGAGGCGCCGAAAGCATGACCGAACACGCCCTTGGCCGACGTGACGGCCGGCCTGTCGCCGAGAGTTTTGTGGATCACATGGGCTTCTACGGCATCGTTCAGCGGAGTGGACGTGCCATGGGCGTTGACGTGGTCGACTTCGGCTGCTCCGACACGCGCATCGTGCAGGGCGGCCCGCAGCGCGCGTTCAGCCCCGCGGCCTTTGGGGTCGGGAGCGGTGGCGTGGTAAGCGTCGGCTGAGGCGCCGTAGCCAGTGATGTGGGCATGGATGCGTGCGCGGCGGGCTCGGGCGTGTTCGGAGCGCTCCAGGACGAGGATGGCGGCGCCTTCCGCCGGGACGAAGCCGGTTCGGGTGGCATCGAAGGGTCTGGAGGCGGTCTGTGGGTTGTCTATACGTGACAGCGCCTTCATCTGGCTGAATCCGGCAATGATGGAGGGGACCAGGCAGGCTTCGGTTCCGCCGGTGATGACGATGTCGCAGGCGTTGCTGCGCAGCAGCTCGCGGGCGAGGCCGATGGCGGTTGCTCCCGAGGCACATGCGGTGGCGGCGACGAAGTTCGGTCCGTAGGCCTGGTGTTCCATGGCGATGTGCCCAGCGGACATGTTGATGGCCAGCATGGGCACCAGCAGTGGTGAGACCTTGAGGGGTCCTTCTCGCAGCAGTACGGTGTGCTCCCGCTCCCAACTGGTCGCTCCGCCTATGCCGCTGCCGATGACGACGCCGACGCGTGCGCCGTCCCAGGAGGCGGAATCCAGGCCGGAGTCCCGGACCGCTTCGGCAGTGGCGGCGAGTGCCAATTGGCTGCTGCGATCGAGACGCCATGCCTTGCGCCGCCCGAGGAGGGCATCTGCGTCGAAGGAGGGGACCCAGCAGGACATGTCGGTAGGCAGGCCAGCCAGCGTGGGGGTGGGCTGTGCCAAGGTGCCGGCCGCGGCCAGGACTGCCCTCCAGGCGGTATCCGTGCCGCCTCCGGCTGCTGTCATCATCCCGATACCAGTGATTGCTGCGGCGAAGGGAACGGAAGAAGTCATGGGGAATCTTCCTGCTTTGCGTCGATGAGCTGTACGGCCTGCGTGATGGTGCTGTTGGCCCTCAGTTCCTCGTCGCTGAGCTTGATACCGAATTCTGACTGGATCGCCAGAGTGAGCTCCACGAGAGCCAGAGAGTCCAGCTCCAAGTCGTTGAAGGTCTGGGTAGCTGCCACTTCGTGGGTCTCGAATCCAAAACCCTTGGCTAGAAGGGTGACGAGCCGCGTGAGGGTATTACTCATTGAACCTTTGCTCCTTAGCAGGGTGGTTTTCTCGTGCTAGGACGAGGAGCGATCACTGGATGCGCAGATCAGCCCCGCATGGGGTGGACATGACGACCTGTCCGGCGCAGGGGCAGGAGGGGGGGCGGTCGCGGGCCGTGCCGTCCGGGCACCTGGCCCCGGTGAGTGACTCGCGCATGTCCGCGTGCACGGTGAGCGTCATCGGCTGGGGTGGGCGCTGCTCGTTTCCCGCGGCACAACCCCACCCAGAATCATGTCCGGTCACCGAACGAGTAGGGCTTGATGCTTGGCCAGTGAAGAGTGGAGGCCGCCCAGGCGAGTCCGCCGCCGAACGCGGCTAAGAGGTCCTAACAAAGGCGTCGGACGTGTCTGTAGGTGATGAGACAGGTG
>NZ_BMVR01000051.1 GCF_014650815.1 Streptomyces flavofungini | reverse complement strand
GTGCTGCGTCCAGTGTCGGCCGCGCTGTCGCGGCAGGGCTGGGAGTCGCTGTTCCACCTCGACTGGGTGCCCGCTCAGACGGCGACGTCGTCGGCCGGGACCGCTGGTCCGGTGGCGGAGTTCGCGGACTGGGCCGCGGTGCGGTCGGAGCTGGACGCGGGCGAGTCGCTGCCGGACAACGTCGTGGTGCGGTGCGCCGAGTCCGCTGACGTGGCCTCGGTACGCCCGCAGGTCCTGGCCGCCCTGGAGCTGGTGCGGGGCTGGCTGGCCGATGACCGGTGCATGGACTCGCGCCTTGTCCTGGTGACCCGTGGCGCGGTGGCGGTCGAACCCGGCGAGGACGTGCCGGACCTGGCGGCGTCGGCGGTGTGGGGCCTGGTGCGTACGGCACAGGCGGAGAACCCGGACCGCATCGTGCTCGTCGATGTCGACGGCGATGTCGACGGCGGCGACGAGAACACCTGGAAGCCGGTCCTGACGAGCGGCGAACCCCAGATCGTCGTGCGGGACGGCCGGGCCCACGTGGCCCGCCTCGCGCGGCTGCGGCCGGAGCCCGGCACGGACCCGGCGTTCGGGCCGGACAGCTCGGTGCTGGTGACGGGCGCGTCGGGTGCGCTGGGCGGTCTCGTCGCCCGGCACCTCGTCGACAGTCACGGAGTCGGACGCCTCGTCCTGGCCAGCCGACGCGGCGCCGCGGCCGAGGGCGCCGAGGAACTGCGCGCCGAACTGACCGCGCAGGGCGCCGAGGTGACGTACGCGGCCTGCGATGTCGCGGACCGGGACGCGCTGGCGGCGCTGCTCGCCGAGCACCCCGTCACCGCCGTCGTGCACACCGCCGGTGTCCTCGACGACGGCACCATCGGCTCGCTCACGCCCGACCAGGTCGACACGGTCTTCCGGCCGAAGGTCGACGCGGCCTGGCACCTGCACGAGCTGACCCGTGAGTCGGACCTGACGGCGTTCGTTCTGTTCTCCTCGGTGGCGGGCACGCTCGGCGGACCCGGACAGGGCAACTACTCGGCGGCCAACGCCTTCCTGGACGCCCTCGCCCAGCGGCGCCGCGCCGCCGGGCTCCCCGCGACCTCGCTGGCGTGGGGCCTGTGGGCCGACGGCATGGGCGCCCGCGTGGCGCAGTCCGCCGCGACCGGCCTGTCCGCCGAGGAGGGCGTCGCGCTGTTCGACGCCGCGGTCTCCGGGACTGCACCGGTCGTCGTACCGATGCGGCTCGACCTGCGCGCCGTACGCGAACTCCCGCAAATACCCCCGGTGTTCAGCGGCCTCGTCCGCACGACCACCCGCCGGGCCGCGGGCACCGGGGCCGACCCGGCCGCGGCGCTCCGCGCCCTGCTGGCCCCGCTGGCCGAGGACGAGCGCGCCCGGACGCTCCTGGACCTCGTCCGCACCCAGGCCGCCACGGTGCTCGGCCACGCCGGGCCGGAGGCGGTCGCGCCCGAGCAGGCGTTCACGGAGCTGGGCTTCGACTCGCTGACCGCCGTCGACCTGCGCAACCGCCTGAACGCGGCCACGGGCCTTCGCCTGCCCGCCACGCTGATCTTCGACTACCCGACCCCCGCGGCGATCGCCGCGTTCGTCGGCGTCGAGATCGCGGGCGAGCGCGTCGCCGCGCCGGCCACCGTCGCGGCCGTGACCGCGACCGACGAGCCGATCGCGATCGTCGGCATGAGCTGCCGCTACCCCGGCGGCGTGAACACGCCGGAGGACCTGTGGCGACTGCTCGTCGACGGGGCCGAGGGCATCACGCCGTTCCCGACCGAGCGCGGCTGGGACGTGGAGGCGCTGTACGACCCCGCGGGTGAGCGGGTCGGCAGCTCCTACACCCGCGAGGGCGGCTTCCTGCACGACGCGGACCGGTTCGACCCGGGCTTCTTCGGCATCTCGCCGCGCGAGGCCCTGGCCATGGACCCGCAGCAGCGACTGCTCCTCGAAACCTCCTGGGAGGCCTTCGAGCGGGCGGGCATCGACCCGCAGTCGCTGCGGGGCAGCGCCACCGGCGTGTTCGCGGGCGTCATGTACCACGACTACGCCTCGCAGCTGTACGGCGTGCCGGAAGGTGTCGAGAGCTTCCTCGGCACCGGCAACGCGGGCAGTGTCGCGTCCGGCCGCGTGTCCTACGTGTTCGGGATGGAAGGGCCCGCGATGACGGTGGACACCGCTTGCTCGTCGTCCCTCGTCGCGCTGCACCTGGCCGCTCAGGCGCTGCGTTCCGGTGAGTGCTCGCTGGCGCTCGCGGGCGGTGTCACCGTCATGGCGACGCCCTCCGCGTTCATCGACTTCAGCCGCCAGCAGGGCCTTTCGCCGGACGGCCGGTGCCGCTCGTTCTCCACGGACGCCAACGGCACCGGCTGGGGCGAGGGCGTCGGCATGCTCGTCCTGGAACGCCTCTCCGACGCCCGGCGCAACGGGCACCACGTGCTCGCGGTGCTGAGCGGCTCGGCGGTCAACCAGGACGGCGCGTCCAACGGCCTCACCGCGCCGAACGGTCCCTCGCAGCAGCGGGTGATCCGCCAGGCCCTCGCGAGCGCCGGTCTCACGCCGTCCGACGTGGACGCGGTCGAGGCGCACGGCACCGGCACCACGCTGGGCGACCCGATCGAGGCGCAGGCCCTGCTCGCCACGTACGGGCGGGACCGCACCGGCGATCCGCTGTGGCTGGGTTCGCTGAAGTCCAACATCGGCCACACCCAGGCCGCCGCCGGTGTCGGCGGCGTCATCAAGACGGTCATGGCGCTGCGGAACGGCCTGCTGCCGAAGACCCTGCACGTCGGTGAGCCCTCGCCGCACATCGACTGGTCCGCGGGCGCCGTGGAGCTCCTCACCGAGGCGCGGCCGTGGCCGCAGACGGACCGGCCCCGGCGGGCCGGTGTGTCGTCCTTCGGCTTCAGCGGCACCAACGCGCACGTCATCATCGAGTCCGCGCCGGAAGCCGCCGCACCGGCGGCAGCCGAGTCGGCCCCGCTCGGTCCGTGGCTGGTCTCCGGCCGCACCGAAAGCGCCCTGCACGACCAGGCGCTGCGGCTGCGCGACCACCTGACCGCGCGGCCCGACCTCGACCCGGCCGATGTCGCCCGGACGCTCGCGACCTCGCGGGCCGCGTTCGAGCACCGGCTCGCCGTCGTCGGCCGGAACTCGGCCGACCTGCTCGCCGGGCTCACCGACGCCATCGAGGGGCAGGTGACGAGCGGAGTCGTACGCGGTGTCGCCTACGAGCGCCGGGTCGGCTTCCTGTTCTCGGGGCAGGGCTCGCAGCGGCTCGGCATGGGCCGTGAACTCGCGGCCCGCTTCCCGGTGTTCGCCGAGGCCTTGGACGAGGTGCTGGGGCAGTTCGAACCGGCGGTACGTGAGGTGCTGTTCGGTGAGGACGCGGACGCCCTGAACGAGACCGGGGTGACGCAGCCCGCGTTGTTCGCGGTCGAGGTGGCGCTGTTCCGCTTGCTGGAGTCGTGGGGTGTGCGGCCGGATGTCCTGGCCGGACACTCGATCGGCGAGCTGGCGGCCGCGCACGTCTCGGGCGTGTGGTCGCTCGCGGATGCCGCGAAGGTGGTGTCGGCGCGCGGTGCGCTGATGCAGGCGCTGCCGTCCGGTGGTGCGATGGTGGCGATCCAGGCCACGGAGGCCGAGGTGGCGTCGGACCTGCCGGAGACGGTCGGTGTCGCGGCGGTCAACGGCCCCGCCTCGGTGGTCGTCTCCGGTGTCGCCGCCGATGTCGACGGGGTCGCGGAGCGGTGGCGTGAGGCGGGTCGCAAGGCGACCCGGCTGAAGGTCAGCCACGCGTTCCACTCGCCGTTGATGGACCCGATGCTGGACGACTTCCGCGCGGTCCTGGAGAGCGTGTCGTACGCGGCGCCCAAGCTCTCGATCGTGTCCACCCTGACCGGCAAGCCGGTGTCCGGGGCGGAGCTGGGATCGCCGGAGTACTGGGTGCGGCACGTGCGCGAGTCCGTGCGGTTCGCCGACGCCGTGGCCGACATGGGCGCGGACGTCCTCGTCGAGATCGGCCCCGGTGGCGTCCTCTCGGCACTGGGTCAGGAGTCCCTGCCGGACGCGGCCTTCGTGCCGGTGCTCCGCGGCGACCGGCCGGAGGACAGCGCGGTCATGACCGCGCTCGCCGAACTGGACGTACGCGGCGTGCGCGTCGACTGGGACGCGTACTACCAGGGCTTCGGCCACGCCGTCGACCTGCCGACGTACGCCTTCCAGTACCAGCGGTTCTGGCCCGACACGAGCCTGCGGCCCGCCACCGACGCGACCGGACTCGGGCTCGGCTCCGCCGACCACCCGCTGCTCGGCGCCGCGGTCGCGCTCGCGGACGAGGACACCGTCCTGTTCACGGGCAGGCTGTCGGTGGGAACCCACCCGTGGCTGGCCGACCACGCCATCCAGGGTGCGGTGCTGCTGCCCGGCAC
>NZ_BMVR01000050.1 GCF_014650815.1 Streptomyces flavofungini | reverse complement strand
GGTGTGGCCTCCGGCTGGGGCTGAGGTTGTGGATCTGGAGGGGTTCTACGACGAGAGGGCTGACGCCGGTCTCGCCTACGGGCCGGTGTTCCAGGGCTTGCGGGCCGCGTGGCGCAAGGACGGCGAGGTGTTCGCCGAGGTCGCGTTGCCCGATGGTGTGAAGTCGGACGGCTTCGGTCTGCATCCGGCGCTGCTGGACGCGACGTTGCACACGGTCGGTCTCGCGGACAGCGCGGACGTCGACGGCAAGGTGCCGTTCGCGTGGTCGGGTGTGCGGCTGCACGCCTCCGGCGCGACGGCACTGCGCGTGCGCCTCGCCCCTGCCGGAGCGGACGCGGTGACGCTGACGCTCGCCGACGGCGCGGGCGCCCCCGTCGCGACGGTGGACTCCCTCGTCCTGCGTCCCGTAGCGGAGACGCTGTCGAGGCAGGACGGGGAATCGCTGTTCGGCGTCGACTGGGTGTCCGTGCCCCTGTCCGACGGCGACGCCCCGACGGTCGCATGGGCCGACCTGGAAGCACTGACCGAGCCGCAGTCGGCGGAACTGCCGGGCTTCGTGGTCCTGTCGTGCCCCGACACCTCGGCGTCCGACCCGGCCGTCGGCGCGCACGACGCCGCGCACTGGGCGCTGAACGCGGTCCAGAGCTGGCTGACCGACGAGCGCTTCGACGCGGCCCGCCTGGCCGTCGTGACCAGGGGCGCGATCGCCGCCTCGGCCGATGAGGCGGTACGGGACGTCGCGCAGGCCGCCGTGTGGGGCCTGGTGCGGTCCGCCCAGTCGGAGAACCCGGACCGGATCGTCCTGGTCGACCTCGACGAGGAGACGGCCTCGCTGGACGCGCTGCCGTCCGCGCTGGCCACCGGTGAGCCGCAGTTGGCGCTCCGCTCGGGCACCGCGAGCGCCCCGCGCCTGGCCAGGGTCAGCCCGTCCGTGGTGGACGACCCCGGCTTCGGGCCGGGTGCGGTGCTGGTCACCGGTGCCACGGGCACGCTGGGCGGCCTCATGGCCCGGCACCTGGTCGCCGAGCGCGGCGTACGCAACCTGCTGCTGGTGAGCAGGCGCGGCGCCGCCGCCGAAGGCGCCGAGGAACTGCGCGCCGAACTCGCCGCGCAGGGCGCCGAAGTAGTGCTCGCCGCCTGCGATGTGGCCGAGCGCGAGGCTGTCGCCGCGCTGCTGGCCGCGCACGACATCTCGGCCGTCGTCCACACCGCCGGTGTCCTCGACGACGGCGTGATCAGCTCGCTCACCCCGGAGCGGATCGACACCGTCTTCCGCCCGAAGGTCGACGCGGCCTGGCACCTGCACGAGCTGACCCGCGACCTGAACCTGTCCGCGTTCGTCCTGTTCTCCTCGGTCTCGGGCACGCTGGGCGCCCCCGGCCAGGGCAACTACGCGGCGGCGAACGCGTTCCTGGACGCGCTCGCGCAGCACCGCCGTGATGCCGGACTGCCCGCCACCTCGCTCGCGTGGGGTCTGTGGGCCGAGGCCAGCGGCATGACCGGGGACCTCGGCGAGGCCGACGTGAAGCGGATGGGCCGGGGCGGCCTGCTCCCGCTCCGCACCGCCGAGGGCCTCGCCCTGTTCGACGCGGCGGGCTCGACCGGCCGCGCCGCGCTCGTACCGGTGCCCCTGGACCTGGCCGTGCTGCGCCGCGAGGCCCGCACCCGCCCCGTCCCGCACCTCCTGCGCGGCCTGGTGCGCGGTACCGCGCGCAGGACCGCCGAGTCCGGCCCCGGCGCGAGTTCGGCGCTGGCCCGCTCGCTCGCCGGGATGAGCGTCGCGGACCGGGAGAAGGCCCTCCTCGACCTCGTACTCGGTCACGTGGCCGTGGTGCTCGGCCACAGCTCGGCGGGCGCCATCGCACCCGACCGCGCGTTCAAGGACCTCGGCTTCGACTCGCTCAGCTCCGTCGAACTGCGTAACCACCTGGGCGCGGCGACCGAACTGGCCCTGCCCGCCACGCTCGTCTTCGACTACCCGACCCCCGCCGCACTCGCCGCCCACCTCGGCGCCGAACTCGCGGGCGCCACCGTGGTCGAAACGGTCACCGGCACGACGGTCGCCATGGCCGACGAACCGATCGCGATCGTCGGCATGAGCTGCCGCTTCCCCGGCGGCGTCGAGTCGCCCGAGGACCTGTGGCGGCTCGTCGCGTCCGGCGCGGACGCACTGTCCGGCTTCCCGACCGACCGCGGCTGGGACGTGGAGTCGCTCTACGACCCGGACCCCGACCACGCGGGCACGACCTACGCCCGTGAGGGCGGCTTCCTGCACGACGTCGGCGAGTTCGACGCGGACTTCTTCGGCATCTCGCCGCGCGAGGCCCTCGCCATGGACCCGCAGCAGCGACTGCTCCTCGAAACCTCCTGGGAGGCGTTCGAGCGGGCGGGCATCGACCCGCACGCGGTACGCGGCAGCCGCTCCGGTGTGTTCGTCGGCACCAACGGCCAGGACTACGCGGCGCTGTTGATGGCCGCGCAGGAGAGCGCCGAGGGCTACGCGGGCACGGGCAGCGCGGCGAGCGTCATCTCGGGCCGCCTCTCGTACACGTTCGGCCTCGAAGGCCCGGCCGTCACTGTGGACACGGCGTGCTCCTCGTCGCTGGTCGCCCTGCACCTGGCGGGTCAGGCGCTGAACAAGGGCGAGTGCGAGCTGGCCCTGGTCGGCGGTGTGACGGTGATGTCGACGCCGGGTGCGTTCATCGAGTTCAGCCGCCAGCGCGGCCTCGCGCCGGACGGCCGCTGCAAGGCGTTCGCCGAGGGCGCGGACGGCACCGGCTGGGGCGAGGGCGTGGGCATGCTGCTCGTGGAGCGCCTTTCCGACGCCCGGCGCAACGGCCACGAGGTGCTTGCGGTCGTGCGCGGCTCCGCGGTGAACCAGGACGGCGCGTCGAACGGCCTGACGGCCCCGAACGGCCCGTCGCAGCAGCGCGTCATCCGCCAGGCACTGGCCAGCGCGGGCCTGGCCGCGGCCGACGTGGACGCGGTCGAGGCGCACGGCACCGGCACGTCGCTGGGCGACCCGATCGAGGCGCAGGCCCTGCTCGCCACGTACGGGCAGGACCGCGGCGGTGACCCGCTGTGGCTCGGCTCGGTCAAGTCGAACGTCGGTCACACGCAGGCCGCGGCCGGTGTCGCGGGTGTGATCAAGATGGTCATGGCGATGCGGGAGGGCGTGCTGCCGCGCACCCTGCACGTCGACGAGCCCTCGACGCACGTCGACTGGTCCGCGGGCGCCGTCCGGCTCCTGACGGAGACCCAGCCGTGGCCCGAGACGGGTCGGCCGTGGCGGGCGGGTGTGTCGTCGTTCGGCGTGAGCGGCACGAACGCGCACGCCATCATCGAACAGGCCCCGGCCGTCCAGGAGTTGGGCGTCGACGCGGCGCCGGAGCCCGACGGGCTCGCGCCGTGGGTCCTTTCGGCCCGGAGCGCCGAGGCGCTGCGGGAGCAGGCCAGGCGTCTGAAGTCCTTCGTGGACGCGACGCGTGAGCTGGCCGTGTCGGACGTGGGTCGTGCGCTGGTGTCGTCGCGGGCGGTGCTCGAGCACCGTGCGGTGGTCGTCGCCGATGACCGGGACGAGTTCCTGGCTGCTCTGGCGGCGGTGGCCGACAGCCAGGCGAGCGGCGCCGTGGTCTCGGGCGTCGCGGATGAGCCCGGCCGGGTGGGTTTCCTGTTCTCGGGTCAGGGTTCGCAGCGCCTTGGTATGGGGCGTGAACTGTCCGAGCGTTTCCCGGTGTTCGCGGCGGTGCTTGACGAGGTCCTTGCGGAGTTCGATCCGTCGGTGCGTGAGGTGTTGTTCGGTCAGGACGCGGACGCCCTGAATGAGACCGGGGTGACGCAGCCCGCGTTGTTCGCGGTCGAGGTGGCGCTGTTCCGGCTCCTTGAGTCGTGGGGCGTCCGCCCCGACATGCTGGCGGGCCACTCGATCGGTGAGCTGGCCGCCGCGCATGTGTCGGGTGTCTGGTCGCTGCCGGATGCCGTCAAGGTGGTGTCCGCGCGGGGTGCGCTGATGCAGGCGCTCCCCGAGGGCGGCGCGATGGTCGCGATCCAGGCGACGGAGGCCGAGGTCGCGGCCGACGAACTGCCGGACACCGTCGACATCGCTGCCGTGAACGGCCCCGCCTCGGTGGTTGTTTCGGGTGTGGCCGCTGATGTCGAGGCGGTCGCGGAGCGGTGGCGTGAGGCGGGTCGCAAGGCGACCCGGCTGAAGGTCAGCCACGCGTTCCACTCGCCGCTGATGGACCCGATGCTGGACGAGTTCAAGCGGGTCCTCGCGGGCGTGTCGTACGAGGCGCCCCAGATCCCGATCGTGTCGACACTCACCGGCCGACCGGCCACCGCCGAGGAGCTGGCCTCCCCGGACTACTGGGTGCGGCACGTGCGGAAGGCGGTGCGCTTCGCCGACGCCGTGAGCGCTCTGGTCGCCGAGGGCGTGGCGACGTTCGTCGAGGTCGGTCCCGGCGGGGCGCTGTCGGCGCTGGGGCAGGAGTCCGCGCCGGACGCGGCCTTCGTACCCGTGCTGCGGGGCGATCGGCCGGAGGCCGTGGCCGCCACGACGGCTGCCGGGCACCTGCACGTGCGCGGTGTCCAGGTCGACTGGCAGCCCTTCTTCGACGGCAGCGGTACGCGACGGGTGGACCTGCCGACGTACGCGTTCCAGCGCGAGCGCTACTGGCTGGACGCCACATACACGACCGGTGATGCCGCGGCGATCGGGCTCGGTTCGGCGGAGCATCCGTTGTTGGGTGCGGCTGTTGCTGTGGGTGGC
>NZ_BMVR01000049.1 GCF_014650815.1 Streptomyces flavofungini | reverse complement strand
CTGCCGAGGCGGTCATGCCTGGCTTCAGGACCGCTACAAAATCCGGTTCAGCTCACATAACCCGTGTCCAAGATTCCGGGTCAAGGCCCCGAATCCGCCTCCAAGAGTCAATGGAATCAGTGCGGGGCTGCATGAACGAGGCGAGCACATGGACTCTGCGCTTGGCGGTGGGTGGTTGCGTTCGGGGAGTGGCCGCGGCCGATGTGATGGGACAAAGCTTCAGTTGGCCGGAGTCAGATCCTGGTCGCCGTGGGATTGGGTGGGTTCGTGTACCAGGCAGGTAGCCGCGAGGGAGAGGGTCGTGGCGGCGGTCACAGCCCAGGGGACGAGGTGGATGTGTCCGGCGTCGGCTAGGGCTTCGGCCAGGAGGGGCAAAGTGCCGCCGAAGAGGGCGATGGAGAGGGTCAGAGGCAGGCCCATGGCCACCACACGGATGCGTACAGGGAAGAGGCGGGCGAAGAAGACGTTGGCGGTGGCCAGAGGGCCGGCCAGGCAGGCCAGGACGAGGGTCGCCGCGATCCATGAGGGAAGGCGCTGTGCGCTCACCGCCGCGTAGGCGGGGACCGTGGCCAGCGCGGTGAGCAGCAGGCCAACGCGGAAGACCGGGCGGGCGCCAACGCGGTCCGCCAGTGCTCCGGTGGCGGCCATCATCGCGAGGAGGATCAGCAGCGGTGCGATCATCGCTGCGGTGCCCAGTGCGTCGGCCGATCCTCCGGTGTGTCGTACGTATTCCGGCAGGTAGGTGATGGTCAGGTAGTAGCCGGAAGTGAGGCCGGCCGTCATGAGGAAGACGGCCGTGGCGTTGCGCCTGACGAGGTGCCAGGAACGGGAACCCTGTCCGTGACCGTCCTGGGGGTCGGAGCGGGCGCAGACCAGGAATTCCGGGGATTCTGTGGCCCAGCGGCGAATCAGCACGGCGGCGAGACCGAGCAGCCCGC
Organism: Streptomyces flavofungini; assembly: GCF_014650815.1. GTDB lineage: Bacteria > Actinomycetota > Actinomycetes > Streptomycetales > Streptomycetaceae > Streptomyces > Streptomyces flavofungini. Next base: position 3,853 of record NZ_BMVR01000049.1, on the reverse strand, counting down.
CCACGGCGAATCCGACCCGCCAGCCGCCCTCGCGCAGCTCCTGTGGCCCGAAGTGGGCGAGCAGTCCCGCCAGCACCAGGTAGCACAGCACCGTGCCGAGGATCACGCCGCCGTACGAAATGCCGCTGTAGAGCATCCGGTGTCCCGGCGGAGCGGTCTCGGTCACGTACGCGGCCACGGTGGAATTCTCGGCGCCCACGGCCAGTCCCTGGACAATGCGCACCAGCACCAGGAGCACCACAGAGCCGGTGCCGAAGTGATCGGCGGTGGGCAGGGCCGCGAGGGCGAAGCAGCCGGCCGCCACCACCGTCATGGACAGCAGCATGGCCGCCCGGCGGCCCCGGCGGTCACCGAACCGGCCGAACAGTACGCTGCCCAGCGGCCTGGCCAGGAAGCCCACGGCGAATCCTGTGTAGGAAACCAGTGTTCCCGCCGCTCCGGGCGCGACCAGCTGGCCGGAGAAGTACGGGACCAGCAGCGCGTAGACCGTCCAGTCGAACGTCTCGACTGCGCTGCCCGCCGTGGCCGCCCACAGACTGCGGCCTTCCGCCGTCCGCCTGCCTCCGCCGTCCTGCCTGTCGATTCCGACCGGTTCCCGCAACATGCCCTGTATCTCCACTGTCTCACCGTGTTTCGTGCACGCGTCACCCTGCTTACGTCCGACATCGGCAAACGACTCGTCAGCCTGAAGGCCGGGAGCGAAGTGCGCGGTAGTGCACGGCGCTTGTGCGGCGGTGATGGGGACAGCCGTGCGTGGGGCCTTGACCTGGAATCAGCCACGAGACATGCTCAACCAGTTCGTACGGCACATCGAGCATGGCAGGATACGGAACCAGCAGAGCCCCCCGGCCGCTGGTGTGTTGAGTGATGTCATCACCCCAACGACGAGAGGCTCTGGTATGTCACTCACCCTCCTGACCAGGACTCTTCACACCTGTCAGGGGCGGGATGAAAGACGTTCAGTAGCCGTTCTTAACCGGGCATGAGCACAGGTCAGGACGCTCGGTCGGGAAGGACGAACCGATAGCCACTCTTGATCAGCCGTGGCAGATAGGCGCGAAGCGCGGACACGGTCTGTGAGCGGTCACTATAGCCGTCGTGATTCAGGATGATAGAGCCAGTTCGTGCTTCACTGAGAACCCGTTCAGAGATTACTCCGGCTCCGGGGTCGGACCAATCCTCCGGGTCCACGGACCAGGAGACCGGTCGCAGTCCGAGGTCCCGGCAGATGTCCATGCAGGTGGGCGTGAAGTGGCCGTAAGGCGCTCGGAAGAGAGTGGGCGGCACACCCAAAATCCTATCGATGCGCTCGCTGGCCCTCTCGATCTCCCCACGGATCTCTGCGGCAGACAGCTTTTTGAAGTTGCGGTGAGACCAGGTGTGGTTTCCGATCAAGTGGCCCTCGGCAGCGACGGCACGAACGGTATCCGGGTACAGGTCAGCATGCTTCCCAACCATAAAGAACGTCGCAGTAACGCCGTGCTGACGAAGGATGGACAACACTTGCGGGGTGTAGACATCGCTGGGTCCGTCATCAAATGTCAAGGCCATGGCCTTCGGGCCTGCGTGCACATGCCTTTCTGGTGCTGCCCGATCATCTGCTGGCGGGTCATCAACGCGACGCGCCCGCGAGGGCAACATCGACGACATGTCGCTGCGGCTATCGGCGACTGCTACGCCGCCGGGACAGCATAGGGTGGAGATTGCGGCCACACCTGCGGCAAGGAGCAGACGACGCGAGACATCGTTCAGAATATCGGTCACCAGGCGAGTGTGTGTGGTGATGCCACGCTCACTACGCAGGCACGCCGGGTGTCGGCCACAGAAGCCGCTCTCACTCGAAAGTGTGCAGGAGTGGGGTTCTGCGACTTGCATTGCGCGAAAGTCCGGGGTCATAACGGACCCTCAAGAGCCTTCCCTGTCCGTCGGGTCGGAAGCTGATCTCGTCGAACGTCATCCGTGCCCGAAGTGCAAGGCGGCTGTCGGCTCAGGGCTGATTCGTGGGCCTGGCAGCTTCGAGAACCAGCAGGTCACAGGGATGTGACGAACCTTCACCACGGCAGTCCTGCACGCAATGAAGCTCCGATGATCAAGGGGACTTCCAAGTCGCCCGACCACCGGAGCCCCGATGCGCCGCCAGTCTGCCACCGTCTGTCTGATCAAGCCGCCCTTGCGTGAACACCGTGAACTTCCCGGCACGGCCGCCCGGCTGGCAGTCCTGCCCGATACTGCGCCCGCCAGCCGGACTGTCAGCCAGCTGCGGGTGCCGGACAAAACCAACGAGATCACCGCGTTCACCACCCTGCTGGCCCCGTTCGGCTTGACGGGCACCGTGGTATCCGCGGATGCCCTCCATACCCAGCGCGAGCACACGACATGGCTGGTGGAGGAGAAGAACGCCCACTACCTGCTGGTCGTCAAGGGCAACCAGCCGAAACTCCACGCGGCGGTCAAAACCCTGCCGTGAAAGTGAAAGGAGGCGACCGCCCGCCGCTACGACCGCGAGCGTGGGCACGGCCGACGCGAAACCCGCTCGGTACGCACGCTCACCGTCACCGGCCTCCACCTGGACGTCCCGTACCTGGTCCAGGCAGTGAGGATCCTGCGGCACCGCACCGATCTGAAGACTGGCAAGGTCACCCGGCAGACCGTCCACGCCATCACCGACATGCCAGCACACGAGGCATCACCACGGCTCATCGGCCGTATCGCCAGGTCACAGTGGGACATCGAGGTCGTCCACCACATCAGGCACACCACGTTCGCGGAGGGCGCCTCCAGGATCCGGACCGGACACGGACCGGAGAACATAGCCATCCTGCGAATCCTCGCGATCAACACCCTGCGGACGCTGATGAGGATCCGCGATTTTGGGTCTGGGCGACATCTCGTGACGGTCACGATCGACATCGGGTAGCGATCACGGTGCAGGGTGGGAATGCCCTGGTCATGCGGGACTTATCCGTGCTGAAGGAGGCTCTGCTGCTGAAGGCGGCGGGGCTGGTGCTCGATCGGTTCGCCGAGACGGCCGGGCTGGTCGTGGTCGAAGCCCACAGCTCCGTCGGGGAGCTGGCGTTCCCCGACTGCGCGGCGGGCTCGCGACGGCCCGCTGACAGGCTTTTCAGACGCCCTCTATGAATCAGCCCTCATGCACTGATCTCTCTCCGCGCGGTGCCCATATGGGCGACATGCGGCATTCCGGCTGTCTGGTCGCCCGCCCGTTCCTTTTCCCTCCCCCACGGCCTCTCCAGATGATCCGTCAGGCAAGGATGCGGCACCGCCCGGCGGACCCGTCAGGGTGGTGAGCGACGGGCTGTACAACGGCAACGTCTATTTGGTCGTGGCACACAGAATGAAGCGAATCATTTTGTCGTTCTCAGGGCGCTGTGGGTGGCTGCTGTGAGCGCTTGCACGGATGTGAAGTCGGCGTCGGCCGTGAAGGTTTCCGCGAAGGTCTTGGCATCGGACCGTTCCCAGGCCGACTCCATGCCCGTGTGTTATGCATCCGGAGTGATCTGCCCGCCACGGACGGCGATTCCAAAGGCGATGCGGAGCACGAAATCTGGGATATCCCGGAATGGATCCGTGGGCTTCGGCGGAGTCGAACGGCATCTCCTGGTAGGCGATCATCGGGTCACCAGAGCTATGACTCCCTCACTCCGGTAACCTCGTCCACGTCCATGCGCCTGAAGCGGACATCGAATTTTCGCTCCAGCGAATCGGCCATATCGCGAGCGTTCGCCATAAAGTTTCACACTCCAGTGCTGTTGCCCGGACTCTGTACGCTGAGCAGCCTGACTAAGACGTTGTCCTATGTGGTGAGGCGGAGTAGTCGCTTGTAGCAGCACAGGGC
>NZ_BMVR01000048.1 GCF_014650815.1 Streptomyces flavofungini | reverse complement strand
GGATGTCCTGGGCGACACACTGGGCGACCAGTTCTTCCAGCGCCTCGGGCTCACCCGAGACCACGACCTGGGCCGGACCGTTCACGGCGGCAAGCTCGATCCGGCCGTCCCAGGCAGCGATCAGCTCACGCACCTCGGCCTCGGGCAGCGGCACGGACACCATCCCGCCCTTGCCCGACAGCTCCCGGATCGCCAGGCTCCGCAGCGCCACCACGCGGGCCGCGTCCCGCAGCGACAACGCACCCGCGACACACGCGGCCGCGATCTCACCCTGACTGTGCCCGACCACAGCAGCAGGCTGAACACCCGCCGCCTGCCAGGTCGCGGCCAGCGACACCATCACCGCGAACAGGACCGGCTGGACCACGTCCACCTGGTCGAAGGTGTCCCCGCTCAGCTCATCGAGCAGATTCCACTCGACGAACTCCGAAAGCGCGTCACCGCACTCCCGCATCCGATCGGCGAACACCGGACTGGAGTCGAGCAGCTCACGCGCCATCCCCGCCCACTGCGACCCCTGCCCCGGGAACACGAACACCGGGCGTACCGCACCGCCCAGCGCCCGCCCGCTGACGGCGTTCTGCGCGCCCGGGCCGTCCTGAGCCAGCGCCTCAAGCCCGGCGAGCAGTTCGTCCCGGTCCCGCCCGAGGACAACGCCCCGCTGGTCGAACCGCGCCCGGCCGACAGCCAACGACCAGGCCACATCGCCCAGTTCAAGCCCGTCCTGGGCACGGAGCAGCTCCCGCACCCGCTCGGCCTGCGCCCGCACCGCGCCCTCGGTCCTGCCCGAGAGGGCCAGCGGCACGACACCCGGCAGCACGGTCGAAGAGGACGGCGCGGCGTCAGCGTCGGCTTCGCCAGCACCCGTCTCCTCCCCCGGTGCCTGCTCCACGATGACGTGCGCGTTCGTACCGCTCACGCCGAAGGACGAGACGCCCGCGCGACGCGGCGCGCCGCCCTCCCGCTCGGCCCATGCGCGGGCCTCGGTCAGGACGGCGACCGCACCGGCGGACCAGTTCACCTGGGACGTGGGCTCGTCGACGTGGAGGGTCTGCGGGAGGACACCCGCCCGCATCGCCATGACCATCTTGATGATGCCCGCGACACCGGCGGCGGCCTGGGTGTGCCCGATGTTGGACTTGATGGAGCCCAGCCACAGGGGTTCGCCGCTGTCCGGGCGCTCCTGGCCGTAGGTGGCGAGGAGGGCCTGCGCCTCGATCGGGTCGCCGAGCGTGGTGCCGGTGCCGTGGGCCTCGACCGCGTCGATGTCCGCCGCGGTGAGGCGGGCGTTGGCGAGGGCCTGCATGATGACGCGCTGCTGGGAGGGGCCGTTCGGGGCGGTCAGGCCGTTGCTGGCGCCGTCCTGGTTCACGGCGGAACCGCGGACGACGGCGAGGACCTGGCGGCCCGCGCGGCGGGCGTCGGAGAGGCGCTCGACGAGGAGCATGCCGACGCCCTCGCCCCAGCCGGTGCCGTCGGCCGCGTCGGCGAAGGCCTTGCAGCGGCCGTCGGCGGCGAGGCCCTGCTGGCGGCTGAACTCGGTGAAGACACCAGGGGTGGAGATGACGGTGACGCCCGCGACGAGGGCCATGCCGCACTCGCCCTGGCGCAGCGCCTGCACGGCGAGGTGCAGGGCGACCAGGGACGAGGAGCAGGCCGTGTCCACGGTGACGGCCGGGCCTTCGAGGCCGAGGGTGTAGGCGATGCGGCCGGACTCGACGGCGGCGGCATTGCCGGTGCTCACATAGCCCTCGACGTCCTCCTCGGCTTCGAAGAGGAGCGGGGCGTAGTCCTGTCCGTTGGTGCCGACGAATACGCCGGTGCGGCTGCCGCGTACCGTCGCCGGGTCGATGCCGGCGCGTTCCAGGGCCTCCCACGCGGTTTCCAGGAGGAGCCGCTGCTGCGGGTCCATGGCGAGAGCTTCGCGCGGGGAGATGCCGAAGAATGCGGCGTCGAATTCGGCGACGCCGTCCAGGAAGCCGCCGTTGGCCGTGGAAGTCGTGCCCTGCTTTCCGGCGGCGTCCGGGTCGTAGAGGGATTCGAGATCCCAGTTACGGTCCGTGGGGAGGCCAGAAATGGCGTCCCGGCCTTCGGAAAGGAGTCGCCAAAGTTCTTCGGGGCCGCTCACACCGCCGGGGAAGCGGCAGCTCATCGCTGTGATCGCGATGGGCTCCTGAGCAGCGGCCTCGATGTCCTTCAGACGTTGCTGCGTCTGATGCAGGTCCGCCGAAACCCACTTGAGATAGTCGCGCAGCGTCTCTTCATTCGCCATCAAATGTCACCTGTTCAGGACGTGTGCCGCACCCTCTGGCATACAACGGACCTGTCCGCAGCCGTTTTCTCGATGACGCTATGGGGGCCCCATACGACCAACAACCCCTACCCTCCCCCTACTCGCCCCTACGGGATTGCCTCGAATTGAGGCCGGGGGCGAGCGCGTGAGCAAAGGGGGTGGGTAGGGGCTGTCGGTTCAATTAATTACCTTGACGGGCGCTCCTTGTCCATACTTCGACGAAGACGCGGTTTATCGCTGGGTGGTTGTCAGCCCCTGCCGAGTTGCTTCTTGATGAATTCCAGCATCTCGTCGTCGCTGGCGGCGGCGAGTTGTTCGCCGACGTCAGGGGCGTCGGCGGCCGGGTCGTTTCCGCCCGGCTGCCCGCCCGTGCCCGTGGCCGTGTTCTTCCAGCGGTCGAGTGCCGCCTGGAGGCGCACGGCGACCTTGGTGCGGGTGATCTCGTCGGCGGTTCCGGCGGCCGCGAGGCTTCCTTCGAGCCGGTCGAGGTCGCCGAGCAGGAGCAGGGCGGGATCGGCGGCGTCCGGGGCGAGTTCGGTGCGCAGGCAGTCGGCGAGGGCCGTGGGGGTCGGGTGGTCGAAGACCACGGTGGCGGGCAGGACGAGGCCGGTGAGGGCGTTGACGCGGTTGCGGAGTTCGACGGCGGTGAGGGAGTCGAAGCCCAGCTCGCGGAAGGCGCGGGTGGGTTCGATGGCGGCGGCGCCGCTGTAGCCGAGGACGGCGGCGACCTGTTCGCAGACCAGGTCGAGGAGCAGCCGGTCCTGTTCGGGCCGCGCCAGCGACGCGAGGCGCGCCGCCAGGTCCGGGCCGCCCGGTCCCGCGGCCGCTGCCCCGGTGCCGGTGTCGGCGATTCCCGTGCCGGACCGGCGTGCCGCTTCCGCTTCGGGCAGTTCGGCGTAGAGCCTGCTGGGCCGGACGGCGGTGAAGGCCGGTGCGTACTGCTGCCAGTCGACGTCGGCGACGAGGACGGCGGTGCGGTCCTGGGCGAGGAGGCGCTGGAGTGCGGCGATCGCGCGCTCCGGCTCCAGGGGCGGGAGCGCCCCGCCCCGCAGCCGTTCCGCGGCCACTCCCTCGGCGGCCATGCCGCTGCCCGCCCACGGGCCCCACGCCACGGAGGTGGCGGTCAGGCCCCGGGCCCGGCGGGCGTGGGCGAGCCCGTCGAGGTAGGCGTTGGCGGCCGCGTAGCTGCCCTGTCCGGCGCCGCCGGCCACACCGGCGAAGGAGGAGAACAGGACGAACGCCGACAGGTCCAGATGGGCCGTCAGTTCGTCGAGGTTGCGGGCCGACTCCGTCTTCGCGCGGAACACGGTCGCGAGCCGCTCGGGTGTCATCGCGTCGAGCACGCCGTCGTCGAGGACACCGGCCGCGTGGAACACGCCGGTCAGTGGCGCGTCGTCGGGGATGTCCCCGAGGAGGCGCGCCAGCGCGTCCCGGTCGGCGGCGTCGCAGGCCGCGACGGTCACGCGGACGCCCGACTCCTCCAGTTCGCCGCGGAGTTCCGCCGCGCCCGGGGCGTCCGCGCCCCGCCTGCTGGTGAGGACGACGTGGTCGGCTCCCTCGCGGGCCAGCCAGCGCGCGACGTGGCTGCCGAGGGCGCCGGTGCCGCCGGTGACGAGCACGGTGCCGTGCGGCGTCCACTCGGCGGCGGATCCGCCGTCGTGCGGCGCCCGCACCACGCGGCGCCCGAACACCCCGGACCCGCGCACCGCCACCTGGTCCTCACCGGCCCACGCGCCACCGAGGACCAGGCCGAGCCGGGACGCGGCGGCCGTGTCGGCGGCGTCGGGCAGGTCGACCAGACCGCCCCAGCGCTCCGGGTACTCCAGTGCGGCGACCCGGCCGAGACCCCACAGGGCCGTCCGGCCCGGCGCGGTCCCCGCGTCGGCATGGCCCACGGCGACGGCGTCACGGGTGGCGCACCACAGGGGTGCGTCGACGCCGGTGTCGCCGAGGGCCTGGATCAGGGCCAGGGTGAGCGCGACTGCCGCCGGGACGGGGTCGGTGCCACCGGAGGCGCCGGTGCCGTCGGACGGGCCGCCCGCGTGCGGGGTGCCCGCGTCGGCTGCCGAGTCGTCGGCGCCGTCGGCGACGGCCAGCAGCGACAGCACGCCGTCGAAGGCGCCCACGTCGGCCGATTCGCCGAGCGCCGCCCGCAGCGGTCCGGCGAGCGCGTCCCGGGCGGTGGCGTGCGCGGGCACTTCCACCGTCACGAGCCGCACGTCGTGCTCGGCCATCAGGGCCGCCACGGCCGCGCGCCACGACGCGTCAGGGGTGCCGTCCGCCGGGCCATTCGTCTGCCCGTCCGCCCGGCCTTCCGGTACGACGACGAGCCAGGTGCCCGTCAGCTTCCCCGCCGCCGACTCGGTGAGCGGCGTCCAGGACTCGCGGTAGTTCCACTGGTCGAGGGTGAAGGTCTCGCGCCGCTGCTTCCGCCAGGCCGTCAGCGCGGGCAGCACCTCGGTGAGCGGGGCGTCGTCCGGCACTTCGAGGGTCTTGGCCAGTTCGGCCAGGTCCGCGCTCTCCACGGTCTCCCAGAACCGCGACTCCACCTCGTCCACCGCACCGGACCCCGCCGGGCCCGCCGTGTCCGACGCCGCCTCCAGCCAGTAGTGCTCGTGCTGGAAGGCGTACGTGGGCAGGTCGACGCGGCGCCGCGCCTCGGCCGGGGCGTACAGCGGCGCCCAGTCGGTGTCCGCGCCGCGCACCTGGACCTTGGCGAGCGCGGTCAGGAACGTGTCCGGCTCGGGGCGGTCCTTGCGCAGGGCGGCGATCAGGCCGGACTGCGCGGCCGGGTCGGTGAGCGTGTCGTGCGCCATCGCCGTCAGGACGGCGTCCGGGCCCAACTCCAGGAGCGTGGACACTCCCTGGCCGGAAAGCGTGCCCAGACCGTCGTGGAACCGGACGGCCTCGCGGACGTGCCGCACCCAGTAGCCGGGGTCCTTCAGCTCATCCGGGGTGGCGAGCTGCCCGGTCAGGTTCGAGACGACGGGCAGGACGGTGTCCTGGTACGTCAGCTTCTCGGCGACCTGGCGGAAGTCCTCCAGGACCGGATCCATGAGCGGCGAGTGGAAGGCGTGGGAGACCTTCAGCCAGCGGACCTTGCGACCCTGACCGCGCAGGGTCTCCTCCAGGCCCTCCAGCGCAGCCCGCTCCCCGGAGAGCACGATCTGCGAAGGCCCGTTGACGGCGGCAAGGCCGACAAGGTCCGACACACCCTCAAGCAGCGGCAGCACGTCGGCCTCGGCCGCCTGCACGGCCAGCATGGCCCCGCCCACCGGAAGAGCCTGCATCAACCGGCCGCGCGCGGCGACCAGTCGGGCGGCGTCCTCCAGGGACCACAACCCCGCTACGTACGCAGCCGTCAGCTCACCGATCGAGTGGCCGCCGACAACCTCAGGCCGCACCCCGAAGGACTCAGCCAGCCGGAACAGCGCCACCTCGACCGCGAACAACGCGGGCTGCGCGTACCCCGTCTGCTCCAACAGCTCAGCATCCGCACCAAACATCACGTCCTGGAGCG
>NZ_BMVR01000047.1 GCF_014650815.1 Streptomyces flavofungini | reverse complement strand
GGGGTATCGACCGGTTCACGATGTCGACGGTGGTGGACCTGCCGCAGGGCATCGATGAGACCGGGCTGGTCGCCACGCTGGGTGCGGTCGTCGACCGCCACGACATGCTCCGCTCCCGACTGCTGTCCGGCACCCCGTCGGGCCTGGAGGTCGCGGAGCCCGGCACGGTCGACGTCGGCGCCCTCCTGCACCGCGTCGCGTGCGACGGCCGCTGGGACGACGCGAACTGGCCGGAGCAGGCTGCCGCGGAGCTGAACGAGGCCGCGGACCGGCTGGACGCCGCGGCCGGGACCATGGCGCAGTTCGTGTGGTTCGACGCGGGCGCCGGGCACGCGGGTCGACTGATGGTGGTGCTGCACCACCTGGTGATCGACGGTGTCTCCTGGCGCATCCTGCTGCCTGATCTCGCTGCGGCCTGGGAGCAGGTGCGGGCGGGCAAGACTCCGGTCCTCGCGGAGGTGGGGACTTCCGTGCGGCGCTGGTCGCACGCCCTGGCCGAGGAGGCGTCCGCTGCGGGGCGCGTGGCGGAACTGCCGCTGTGGCGCTCCCAGGTGGAAGGGCCGGACCCGGTGCTCGGCTCCCGCCCGCTCGACCCCGCCACCGACGTGATGTCCACGGTCCGCTACGTCCACATGGAACTGCCGGTCGCCACCACCACGTCGCTCCTGACCACCCTGCCCGCGGCCTTCCACGGCGGCGTCAACGACGGCCTGCTCACCGCCCTCGCCCTGGCCGTCGCCACCTGGCGCAAGACGCGCGGCATCGACGAGTCCTCGCTGCTGGTGCGCCTGGAGGGCCACGGCCGCGAGGAGACCGCGGCCCCGGGTGCGGACCTGTCGCGCACGGTGGGCTGGTTCACCAGCATGTTCCCCGTACGCCTCGACGTCGCCGGGGTCGACCTGGAGGACGCGCTCGACGGCGGCACGGCGGCCGGTACGGCCGTCAAGGCGGTCAAGGAGCAACTGCACGCCATCCCGGACAAGGGCATCGGCTACGGCCTGCTGCGCTACCTCAACCCGGACACCGCGGAGGTCCTCCGCCGGCACGACACCGGCCAGATCTCCTTCAACTACCTGGGCCGCTACTCGGCCACGACGGACATGCCGGAACACCTGCGCGGCCTGGGCTTCACCCAGGCGCCGGGCACCGCGGGCCTGGTCGCCGAGCCGGACGCCGACATGCCGGCCCTCTCGGCCCTGACCGTGAGCGCGCACGTCACCGACACCGAGCAGGGGCCGCGCTTCGGCGCCCGCCTCGACTTCCCCGAGGGCGTCCTCACCCGGGACGAGGTGCAGGAGCTGGCCGACCTCTGGGTGAACGCCCTGGACGGCCTGGCCCGGCACGCGGCCGAGCCCGGCGCGGGCGGCCTGACGCCCTCGGACGTCTCCCTGGTGTCGGTCCGGCAGAGCGAGATCGAGGCCTGGGAGCGGCAGTACCCGGGGGTGGCCGACGTCTGGCCGCTGACCCCGCTGCAGGCGGGCATGCTCTTCCACTCGCAGCTGGACGAGTCCGCCTACGACGCCTATCAGATCCAGTTCGTCTACCACCTCTCGGGCGCGGTCGACCCGGCGCGGATGCGCGCGGCGGGCCAGGCCCTGCTCGACCGGTACGCCAACCTGCGCACCGCCTTCGTGGCGGACGCCGCCGGTGACTTCGTCCAGGTCGTGCCGGAGCGCGTCGACCTGCCGTGGCGTCACCTCGACCTCAGCGGTGCGGACACGGCGGAGATCGACCGGTTCCTGGCCGACGACCGCGACGTCCAGTTCGACGCGAGCGCCCCGCCGCTGCTGCGGATGTCCTTGCTGACGCTCGGTCCGGACCGCTCGGAACTGGTCTTCACCGCCCACCACGTGCTGTTCGACGGCTGGTCCATACCGCTGATCATGCGGGACCTGCTGCGGCTCTACGGATCCGGCGGCGACGGCCAGGCGCTGGCGCGCGTACGCGGGTACCGCGACTTCCTGGAGTGGCTCTCGGAGCAGGACCGCGAGGCGGCCGCCGCGGCGTTCGCGCACGAGCTCCAAGGGCTCGACGAGCCCACCCTGCTGGTGGCGGGGAAGTCCGAGTCGCACAGCGACGACGTCGGCAACACCGAGGTCCCGCTGACGCCGGAACTCGCCCGCCTCCTGTCCGCGTGCGCCGCCGGCCTCGGGGTCACCCTGAACACGCTGGTACAGGGCGCCTGGGCGGTCCTGCTCGGTCAGCTGACCGGACGGAAGGACGTCGTCTTCGGCGCCACGGTCTCGGGACGGCCGCCCACGCTCTCCGGCGTGGACGAGATGGTGGGGATGTTCATCAACACCCTGCCGGTGCGCGTGCGCTACGCCTCCGGGGACTCCCTCGCCGAGGTGCTGAGGGACCTGCAGGACCGGCAGGCCGCGCTGCTCGACCACCACCACCACCCGTTGAGCGACGTCCACCGGGTCGCCGGGGTGGACACCCTGTTCGACACGGTCGTCGTCTTCGAGTCCTACCCGGTCGACCACGTCGGTCTCAGCGAGGCCAACGCCGCCGCCGGGGTGGCGATCACCGGGCTCACCCCGTTCACCGGCACCCACTACCCGCTGACCGTCACGGCCGACGCCGACCCGAACCTCCGGCTGTCCCTGGAGTACCACCGCGACGTGCTCGACGAGGACGCGGTGCAGGTGATCGCGGACCGGCTGCACCGCCTGCTGCGCCTGCTGGTGGCCGATCCGGACGCCACGATCGGCTCGCTGGACCTGCTGACGCAGGCGGAGCGCCACACCGTGCTGTCCGGGTGGAACGACACCGCCCGCCCGGTCGCCGAGGCGACCGTTCCGGAGCTCTTCGAGGCCCAGGTGTCCCGCACCCCCGACCGGGCGGCCGTCCGGCACGGGGACACCGTCCTCAGCTACGCCGAGCTTGACGCCCGCGCCAACCGGCTCGCCCACCTGCTGATCTCCCGCGGTGTACGGCCGGAGGACCTGGTCGCGCTCTCGGTGCCGCGCGACGCCGAGATGATGGTGGCCGTGCTCGCGGTGCTCAAGTCGGGGGCGGCCTACCTGCCCATCGACCCGGCCTACCCGGCCGACCGTGTCGCCTTCATGGTCGAGGACGGCGCCCCGGCCCTGATTCTGACCACCAGTCAGGTGCGCGCGACCGTCGGCAACCGGATCCTGCTCGACTCGCCCGAGGTGCGGGCCGAGCTGCGGACCATGCCCGACACCGCGCCCGGGGACAGCGAGCGGAACCGCCCGCTGCTGCCCTCGCACGCCGCGTACGTGATCTACACGTCCGGCTCCACCGGCCGGCCCAAGGGTGTGGTCATCCCGCACCAGAACGTCGTCGACTTCGCGACCTGGGCCGTGGCCGACCTGGGCCACGACGCGCTCTCCGAGGTCCTGGCCGCCACCTCCCTCAACTTCGACGTCTCCGTCTTCGAGATGTTCGGCCCGCTGCTCAGCGGCGGCTGCATCGAGGTCGTCCAGGACGTCCTGGCGCTCCTCGGCCAGGACTGGCGCGGCAGCCTGATCAGCGCGGTGCCGTCGGCCCTCTCGCACATGATCAGCCAGGGCGGCGGGACCCGGCTGGCGGCCGACCTCGTCGTGCTGGCCGGTGAAGGCCTGCCCGCGCACACCCTCAACGCCATCCGCGACGCCGTCCCCGGCGCCCGCCTCGCCAACATCTACGGGCCCACCGAGGCCACCGTGTACGCCGCCGCCTGGTACACCGACGAACCGGCGCACACCGCGCCCCCCATCGGCCGCCCCCTCCACAACACCCGGACCTATGTGCTCGACGCGCACGTCCGGCCCGTGCCGCCGGGGGTGGCGGGTGAGCTCTATCTCGCGGGCACCGGACTGGCCCGCGGCTACCTGGGCCGTCCCGGGCTGAGCGCGGAGCGCTTCGTGCCCGACCCCTTCGGCCCGCCCGGCGCCCGGATGTACCGCACCGGGGACGTCGTCCGCTGGACCGAGACCGGCGAGATCCAGTACCTCGGCCGCGTCGACAACCAGGTGAAGGTCCGCGGCTTCCGGATCGAGCTCGGCGAGATCGAGGCCGTCCTCAGCCGCCACGAGGACGTGGCGCAGGCCCACGTCCTCGTCCGCGAGGACCGGCCCGGAGACCAGCGGATCACCGCCTACGTCGTGCCGGAGCGCGGCGTCGTACCCGAGACCGCGACGCTGCGCGCGCACATCGCGCAGGCGCTGCCCGAGTACATGGTGCCCACCGCGTTCGTGCTGCTCGACAAGTTGCCGCTGCTGCCCAGCGGGAAGCTGGACCGCGCCGCCCTGCCCCGGCCGGAGTTCACCGGCGCGGCCTACCGGGCGCCGCGCACCGCGAGTGAAGAGGCGCTGTGCCGCCTGTACGCCGAAGTGCTCGGCGTGGAGCGGGTCGGCATCGATGACGACTTCTTCGCGCTGGGCGGGCATTCGCTGCTCGCCACCCGGCTCGTCAACCGGATCCGCGCGACGCTGGGCGCCGAGGTGCGCGTCCGCCTCGTGTTCGACGCGCCGACCGTCGTCGAGCTGAGCGGGCGGCTGTCCGGCGACACGACGGACCGCCCGCTCCTGCGGCGCACCGGGACACGGCCCGCACAGGTCCCGCTGTCCTTCGCGCAGCGCCGACTGTGGTTCGTGGACCGGTTCGAGGGCCCGTCGGCGACGTACAACATCCCGTTCCTGCTGCGGCTGACCGGCGCCCTCGACCTGCCCGCACTGCGCGCGGCGGTCCGGGACGTCGTCGGGCGGCACGAGAGCCTGCGGACGCTGATCGCCGAGGACGAGACCGGGCACCCGTTCCAGCAGATCGTGCCGACGGACGAGTTGGCGCTGGACATTCCGCTCACCGACGTGGCGCCGGAGGCGGCGGACGAGGCGGTGCGCCGGAGCGTGACCCAGCCCTTCGCCCTGGCCGAGGAGATTCCGCTGCGGGCCTCGGTGCTGCGGTGCGGCCCCCAGGAGCACCTGCTGCTGCTGGTGATCCACCACATCGCCGGTGACGGCGAGTCGATGGCCCCGCTCGCCCGCGACCTGGCCGCCGCCTACGCGGCACGCCGGGACGGAGTGGCACCCCCGTGGCGGGAGCTTGAGGTGCAGTACACGGACTACGCCCTGTGGCAGCGGGACCTCCTCGGCGACGAGAACGATCCCGCGAGCACCCTGGCCGCGCAGGGAGGTTACTGGCGCGAGGAGCTGGCGGGCGTACCGCAGCCCCTGCAACTGCCGACGGACCGGCCGCGGCCCCCGACGGCGAGCCACCGCGGTGACCTCGTCGAGTTCGGCCTGGACCCCCGGGTGATGGCCGCGGTCGAGGAGCTGGCCCGGTCCCGGGGCGCGACGGTGTCCATGGTGCTCCAGTCGGCACTGGCGGTGCTGCTCGGCCGGCTCGGCGGCGGCGAGGACATCACGATCGGCTCCCCGATCGCCAACCGCGCCGACGACAAGCTCTCCGAACTGGTCGGCTTCTTCGTCAACACCTGGGTGCTGCGCGCCGACCTGTCCGGGAACCCGTCGTTCGAGCAGGTCCTCGACCGGGTGCGGGCCAAGGCGCTGGGCGCCTACGACAACCAGGACGCCCCGTTCGAGCGTCTGGTGGAGCTGCTGAATCCGGAGCGCTCCACGGCGTACCACCCGCTGTTCCAGGTGATGTTCGCCTGGCAGAACATCGCACGCGAGGACTTCGAACTCCGCGACCTGCGGGTTCAGCTCGAACCCGCCTTCACATCGACCGCGAAGTTCGACCTGTTCTTCAACATGGGCGACATCCCCGACGCCGGGGTGATCGGATACCTGGAGTACGCGACCGATCTGTTCGACCGCGGCACGGTGGAGAACCTCGCGGCCCGCTTCGTGCACCTCGTCGAGCAACTCGTCACCGACCCGGGGTTGTTGGTGGGTTCGGTGGATGTGTTGGTGGCGGATGAGGTGGTGGCGCTGGCTGGGTTCAATGAGACGGCTGTGGTGGGGCCGGAGTTGACGGTTCCGGAGTTGTTCGGGCGGCAGGTGGAGTTGTCGCCGGATGCGGTGGCGGTGGTGTGTGGTGGTGTGGAGCTGACGTTCGCCGAGCTTGATGTGCGGGTGCGTGGGCTGGCGGGTGAGTTGGTCCGGCGTGGTGTGG
>NZ_BMVR01000046.1 GCF_014650815.1 Streptomyces flavofungini | reverse complement strand
CAGCGGAAGGCGCTCCAGGACGACGAAGGCCGACGGGACCATGAACTCGGGCAGCTTTCCGCCCACGTGCTCCCGCAGCGCGGTGACGTCGATGTCCTCGACGTTCCCGGCCGGGACGACATACGCCACCAAGCGCTTGTCGGTGGTGCCGGTGCCCTTGGCCACGACCACGCCCTGCGCCACGTCCGGGTGCGCGGCGAGCGCGGCCTCGACCTCGCCGGGCTCGATGCGGAAGCCCCGCACCTTGAACTGCGCGTCACCGCGACCGACGTACTCCAACTGCCCGTCCGCGTTCCACCGCGCGAGGTCACCGGTGCGGTACATACGGCCGCCCGCCGGGCCGTAGGGGTCGGCGACAAAGCGGTCGGCGGTCAAGTCGGCGCGCCCGAAGTAGCCGCGCGCCACGTTACCCGCGATGTACAGCTCACCCACGACACTCTCGGGTGCCGGTTGGAGAGTGGGGCCGAGGATGTAGGCGCGCATGTTGCCGAGCGGGGTGCCGATGGGGGCGCTGCCGGTGCCGGTCCACTCCTGGTCGGCGGGCAGCGTGAAGGTCGTCGCGTAGAACGACTCCGTCTGGCCGTAGGCGTTGACGACACGGACACCCGGAATGGCCTCGCGCACGCGGTCCACGAGCGCCGCGGGCAGCGCCTCACCCGCGAACACCACGGAGTCCACGACGAGTTCGCCGTCGACCTGGTCGAGGATTTCGGCGAAGACCGACGGGACGGTGGAGACGACGCCACCCGACCAGCCGCCCCGCTCGCCGATGACCAGGACGTCCCGGACGACTTCGAGGGTGCCGCCGGTCGACAGGGTCGTGAAGGTCTCGAAGACCGACACGTCGAAGTTGACCGAGGTGCCCGCGAGCATCCGTGAACCCGCGCCGCCGACCCGCTCGACCAGGCGCGTGACGCCGTTGACCACGTTGGCGTGCGTGACCGCCACGCCCTTCGGGGTGCCGGTCGAGCCCGAGGTGTACATCACGTACGCGATGTGGTCCGGCTTGAGCGCGGCCCTGCGGTCGGCATCCGTCAACGGGGCGTCGGTGGCCGCCGGTTCGAGGTCCACGGCGCCGAGGAACAGGCGCGGGATGTCCGTCTCGGGCAGCACGCCGACGGTGTCCGCGTCCGTGAGCAGGAGCTTCGGCGCCGCGTCGGACAGGATGTGGTCCAAGCGGGAGCTGGGGTACCTCGGGTCGATCGGCAGATACGCGGCACCCGCCTTGAGCACCCCCAGCAAGCCCACGACCAGGTCCGCCGAACGCGGCAGCGCCAGACCCACGACCGCCTCCGGACCCACCCCGCGCCGGACCAGCTCACGCGCCAACAGCTCGGCACGCGCGTCCAGTTCGCGGTACGTCCACGACGAGTCACCGTCGACGACGGCGACCGCCTCCGGAGTACGCGCCGCCTGCTCCTCGAACAGGCCGGGCACGGTGAGCGCGGGCGTCGGCCGCGCGGTGTCGTTGAACGCGACGAGCAGCCGCTGCCGCTCCTCCGGCGCCAGCACGTCGACGTCCTTGACGGGCGTCTCCGGGTCGGCCGCGATCTGCTGGAGCACCCGGCCGAGGCGGCCCGCGATGCCCTTCACCGTGTCCTTGTCGTACCTGGTGTCCTGGTACTGCAGGCCGAGGCGCAGGTGCGGCGAGGCGTCGGCGCCGACGATCAGCGGGTAGTGCGTACCGCTGGACGCGCGCAGGCCCGTCACCGCGATGCCCGCCGCGGCGTTGGCGTCGCTCATGCCCGCGTGGTCGACCGGGAAGGACTCGAACACCACGAGGGTGTCGAAGAGCGTGCCGAGTCCGGTGGCCCGCTGGATGTCCGACAGGCCGTAGTGGTGGTGGTCCAGGAGCGCGGCCTGACGGTCCTGGAGGCCGGTGAGGAGCTGGGCCAGGGTCTGGCCCGGCTCGGCCGCCACCCGCACGGGCAGGGTGTTGATGAACAGGCCGACCATGGTGTCGACGCCGGTCACCGACGGCGGACGGCCGGACACCGTGGCGCCGAACGTCACGTCCTGACGTCCCGTCAACTGGCCCAGGGCGAGCGCCCAGGCGCCCTGCACCAGGGTGTTGAGGGTGATGCCCAGCTCCGCGGCGCGCCGGGACAGGGCCCTGGCGTCCTCCGTGGGCAGCGGCACCTCGACCATGTCCAGGCCGCCCTGTTCCGCCGAGGCGCCCGGAGCCAGCATCGTCGGCTCCGCCACCCCGTCCAGCTCCCGCGCCCAGGCCCGGGCGGCCTCGCCCCGGTCCTGCTGCGACAGCCAGGCCAGGAACTCCCGGTAGCCGCGCACGCGCGGCAGTTCGGCCGGGTCGCCGTGTGAGCCGTACAGACGAAGCAGGTCCTGGACGAGCATCGGGAAGGACCAGCCGTCGTACAGCACGTGGTGGGCGCTGAAGACCAGCTCGGAGAGGTTGTCGCCCATCGTGACCAGGCACATCCGCAGCAGGGGTGCGGCGGCCGGGTCGAAGGGGGTGACCTGGTCCTCGGCGAGCAGCCTCTCCAATGCCTCCGCGCGCTCGCCCTCGGGCAGTGCGCTGAAGTCGGCCTGGCTCCAGGGGAGTTCGGCGCCGTCCACGATGAGCTGGACCAGCTCGCCCGCCGAGTCGGGCACGAACGCGGCCCGCAGGTTCGCGTACCGGTCGAGCAGCGCCTGACCGGCCTTGCGGACGCGGGCCGGGTCGATCTGTCCGGACAGGTGCATCACGAGCTGGATGTGGTACGCGTCGCGGGCGTCGGCCGGGCCCTCGGCGTCACGGGCGCCGAGCAAGCTGTGGAACAGCAGGCCCGACTGCATCGTGGTGAGCGGCCAGACGTCCGAGACGCCCGGGTACTTCTCCTCCCAGGCCTCGATGTCGGACTGCTCGACGGTGACGAGCGGCACGTCGGACGGCGTCAGGCCGCCCGCGTCCGGCTCGGCGGCGTGCCGGGTGAGGCCGTCCAGGGCCGCGCACCACAGGTCCGCCAGGCGCCGCACCTCGTCGCGGGTCAGCACACCGGTGGGGAAGCCGACGCTCGCGGTGAGCTCCGGTCCCTGGGCGCTGTCGGTGACGTACGCGGTGAAGTCCACCGTCGCGAGGGCGGGCATCTCCGCGTCGAGGTCGGCGATGAGCGCGTCGGTGTCGGGCGCGGTGGTCCAGCCGAGGCCGCGCAGTGCCTCGGGCATGTCGTCGGCGGAGAACCGGCCGAGGTAGTTGAACGCGATCTGGCCGGTCGGGCGGCCCGCGAGGGCGCGGGACGTCTCCGGGTTCAGGTAGCGCAGGAGGCCGAAGCCGATGCCCTTGTCGGGCACGGACAGGAGCTGCTCCTTGACCGCCTTGACCACGCCGCCCGCGGCCCTGCCACCGGCGAAGGCCTCGGCCACGTCGTGCCCGGCGACGTCCAGACGTACCGGGAACATGCTCGTGAACCAGCCGAGGGTGCGCGAGACGTCCGCGCCCGGAGCCACGTGCTCCGCACGCCCGTGACCCTCCAGCCGGATCAGCGTCGAGGACGCCGAGGACTCCGGCACGCCACGCTCGCCCCGCCAGCGCGAGACCGCGAGGGCGAGGGCGGCGAGCAGGCCGTCGTCGACACCGCCGTGGAACGCGGCCGGGACGGTCGTCAGGAGGGACTCCGTCACCGCCACCGGCAGCTGCACGGACACGGTCTCCACCGTGGCGGTGACGTCCACTGCCGGGTCGAGCGGACGCGAGCCGATGACCGGGTCGGCACCCTCCAGCATGCCCTCCCACAGCGGGAGTTCGGCGGTGCGGGACTCGCGGTTCGCCTCGTCCTTGAGGGCGTGGGACCAGCGGCGCAGGGAGGTGCCGACCGGAGCGAGCTCCGGCGTCCTGCCCGCCTTGACCCCCTCCCAGGCCGCGGCCAGGTCCGGCACCAGGATGCGCCAGGACACGCCGTCCACGACCAGGTGGTGCAGGACGACGATGAGGCGTCCGGCCGGGTCGGCACCCGCGGTGTCGCACCACACGAACTGGGCCATCACCCCGGCCGTCGGGTTCAACCGCCCGGTGGCGGCGTCGAGTTCGGCGGTCGCGAGCCGCCGCCAGGCAGCCGAGTCCCAGTCGCCGTCGCACTCCACGCGGTGCACCAGCGGCGCCACGTCGACGGTGCCGGGCGCGGTGACCTCAAGGCCGCCCTCGCCCTCGGCGCGGAAGCGCGAACGCAGCACGTCGTGGTGGTCGACGACGGCGCTCAGCGTCGCGAAGAGGCCCGCCTCGTCGATGCCCTGCGGCAGGTCGAGGACCGTCGACATGGAGAACCGGTCGGTGTTCCCACCGAGTTCGGACGTCAGGTAGCGGGCCACGGGAAGCAGCGGCATCCAGCCGACGCCGCCGCCCGCAAGCTCCTCCAGGACCGCACCGGCGCCCGCGAGCCGGTTCTCGACGGCCGCGACGGCGAGCTCGGCCACCGTGCGGCACTCGAAGATCTGCCGAGGGGTGGTCTCGACGCCCTGTGCCTTGGCGCGGGACACCACCTGGATGGAGCGGATGGAGTCGCCGCCGACGGCGAAGAAGTCGTCGTCGACACCGACCCGGCCGAGACCGAGGACCTCCGCGTACACCCCGGCGAGGACCTTCTCCTCGGCGGTGCGCGGCGCCCGGTACTCCCCCGCCGTGAACTCCGGCTCGGGCAGGGCCTCGCGGTCCAGCTTGCCGTTGGGGGCCAGCGGCAGGCGGTCGAGGACCACGAACACCGCGGGCACCATGAACTCGGGCAGGCGGCCGGAGGCGAACCTGCGCAGTTCCTCCACCGGGACACCGGCGGTCAGGTCGAGGTCGGCGTTGACGTCCTCGACCTGCTCACCGGCCGGGACCACATAGCCGACGAGCTGCTTGCCGCCGCGGCCGTCCTTGACGGCCACGACGGCCTGGGCGACACCCGGGTGCGCGGCGAGCGCGGCCTCGACCTCGCCGGGCTCGATGCGGATGCCGCGCACCTTGACCTGCGCGTCACCGCGGCCGACGTAGTCGAGCTGGCCCTCGGGGGTCCAGCGGGCGAGGTCGCCGGTGCGGTACATGCGCGAACCCGCCGGGCCGTAGGGGTCGGCGACGAAGCGGTCGGCGGTCAGGTCGGCGCGCCCGAAGTAGCCGCGCGCCACGTTGCCCGCGATGTACAGCTCACCCACGACACCCACCGGCACGGGCGCGAGACCCGAACCGAGCACATAGGCCCGCATGTTGCCGAGCGGAGCGCCGATGGGGACGCTGCCCGAGCCGCCCCACTCCTGGTCGGCGGGCAGCGCCCACGTCGTCGCGTAGAACGACTCCGTCTGGCCGTAGGCGTTGACGACACGGACACCCGGAATGGCCTCGCGCACCCGGTCCACGAGCGCCGCGGGCAGGACCTCGCCCGCGAACACCACGGAGTCCACAACGAGTTCACCGTCGACCTGGTCAAGGAGCTCGGCGAACACCGACGGAACAGTGGACACGACACCGCCCGTCCAGCCGCCCCCCTCCCCGATGACCAGCACGTCCCGGGCCACCTCGACGGTGCCGCCCTGGGACAGGGTCGCGAAGGTCTCGAAGACCGACACGTCGAAGTTGACCGACGTCGCGGCCAGCATCCGCGTGGCGGAGTCGATACCCACGGACGCGGCGAGGCGCGTCACGCCGTTCACCACGTTGGTGTGCGTGACCATGACGCCCTTCGGGGTGCCGGTCGAGCCCGAGGTGTACATCACGTACGCCACATTGTCCGGCCGCAACGGCACCACCCGGTCCAGGTCACGGACCTTGACGTCGCCCATCTCAGGCTCCAGGTCGAGGTCACCGACGAACAACCGCGGAATGCCGCTGTCCGGCAGGACCCCGACGGTGTCCGCGTCCGTGAGCAGCAGCCTCGGCCGCGCGTCGGACAGGATGTGGTCCAAGCGGGAGCTGGGGTACCTCGGGTCGATCGGCAGATACGCGGCACCCGCCTTGAGCACCCCCAGCAAGCCCACGACCAGGTCCGCCGAACGCGGCAGCGCCAGACCCACGACCGCCTCCGGACCCACCCCGCGCCGGACCAGCTCACACGCCAACAGCTCGGCACGCGCGTCCAGTTCGCGGTACGTCCACGACGAGTCACCGTCGACGACGGCGACCGCCTCCGGAGTGCGCGCCGCCTGCTCCTCGAACAGGCCGGGCACGGTGAGCACGGGCGTCGGCCGCGCGGTGTCGTTGAAGTCGCGCAGTACCAGGTCCCGTTCGGCGGGCTCGACCAGCTCGACGGCGCCGACGCGCTGCGCCGGGTCGGCCGCGAGGAGGCCGACGACGCGGATGAACCGGTCGGTGATCCCCTGGGCGCTCGCGGGGTCGAACAGGTCGGTGGCGTACTCCAGGTGGCCGACGACGCCGTGGCCCGGGATGTCGGCCATGTTGAAGAACAGGTCGAACTTGGCGCTCTCGTTGCGGATCCGCTCGAACCGCACGTCGAGGCCGGGCAGGGCGAAGTCGTTCCGGTGGAAGTTCTGCCAGGCGAACATCACCTGGAACAGCGGCGCGTACGCCGTGGACCGCTCCGGGTTGAGCACCTCCACCAGGCGCTCGAACGGCACGTCCTGGTGGTCGTACGCGGCCAGGGACTTGTCGCGGGCCTGGTCGAGCAGGTCCTCGAAGGCGGGGTTGCCGGACAGGTCGGCGCGCAGCACCCAGGTGTTGACGAAGAAGCCGACCAGGTCCGCGAGGAGTTCGTCGGTGCGGCCCGCGACCGGGGCGCCGACGGTGATGTCGTCGCCGCCGCCGAGGCCGTGCAGCAGCACCGTCAGGGCGCACTGGAGCACCATCGACGCGGTCGCGCCGCGGCGCCGGGCCAGCTCCTCGACGGTGTCCATCACGTCCCGGTCGAGGGCGAACTCGACCGTGCCGCCACGGTGGCTGGCGGCCTGCGGGCGGGGCCGGTCGGTGGGCAGGCGGAGCGGCTGGGGCACGCCCGCCAGCTCCTCGCGCCAGTAGTCGACTTGCGCGGACTGCACGCTCTCGGGGTCGTCCTCGGCGCCGAGCAGCTCGCGCTGCCACAGCGTGTAGTCCACGTACTGGACCGGGAGTTCCTCCCAGTCCGGCGCGGTGCCCGCGAGCCGGGCGGTGTAGGCGGCGGCGAGGTCGCGGGACAGCGGGCCCATGGACACGCCGTCGCTGACGATGTGGTGGAACAGGAGCAGCAGGACGAACTCGTCCTCGCCGCAGCGGAACACGGTGGCCCGGGCCGGGACCTCACCGGCCAGGTCGAAGCCGTGACCGGCGGCCTCGGCCACGGCGTCGTCGAGGGCCTCGGGCGTCACGTCGACGACGGGCACGGCGACGTGCACGTCTGCGGCGGGCAGCACCTTCTGGAAGGGCACGCCCGCACCGTCGTCGATGATCAGCGTGCGCAGGCTCTCGTGCCGCGTGACCACGTCGTTGACGGCGGCCTCGAACGCGGCGGCGTCGAGCGTGCCGGTCAGGCGCAGCGGGAACGGTGTGTTGTATGTCGCCGAGGGGCCCTCGAAGCGGTCGATGAACCACAGGCGGCGCTGCGCGTACGACAGCGGTACGCGCTCGGGGCGGGGCTCTGCCCGGCGGAGCCGGGCGCGGACGCTGCCGCCGCCGGTGAGGTGCTCGACGAGTTCCGCGACCGTCGGCGCGGCGAAGACAGCACGGATCGGGATCTCGACGTCGAGCGTGGTGCGGATGCGGCTGACGAGCCGGGTCGCGAGCAGGGAGTGGCCACCGACGGTGAAGAAGTTGTCGTCGACGCCGACCCGCT
>NZ_BMVR01000045.1 GCF_014650815.1 Streptomyces flavofungini | reverse complement strand
GACGTCAATCGCCAAGGCCATCCTCACCCTTGAGCGGCAACGCTGAAGAAGCTCAATGCCGTCTGCCTCTTCAGCGAACTCCAAGGGCGTGGCTACCGCGGCGGCATCACCATCGTCCGGAGTACGTCCGACGACTCCGCGACGTCTTCCCCCACGACGATCCGCCTCGCAGGCACATCTCGGCCCGAGGCGTCACGGGCTGGATCACTCGTCACCCCGACGCCCTTACTGACGAGGAACCCCAGCAGCTCAAAGCCGTGCTGACCCGGTGCCCGGCACTGGACCGAACTGCCCAACATGTCCGTGCCTTCGCGGAGTTGAAGAACAACCGCGACAGTCGGCACCTGAACCGGTGGACCGTCAAGGTCCAGGAAGACGACCTGCCCGCGTTGCACGCCTTCGCGGGCGGACTGGGTCAGGACTTCGACGCCGTTACCGCGGGTCTCAGCCTGCGCTACAGCTCCGGTGCTGTCGAGGGCCGTAACAACAAGATGCTCAAGCGGCAGCTGTTCGGCCGGGCCAACTTCGACCTGCTCCGCAAGCGTGTCCTCCTCGAAGCGGCAGGCCGGTCATGCTCTCGGGTTCGGTGACCCTCCGTGGGCCAAGCACGGAAAGTGGGTCTGAGTCACTTTTCAGCCGTCGCTGTCAAAAAGTAGACAGCAAGAGTGCTGGTGGGGTCGCGAGTGGCCTGTCATTGCAGCATTACTAAGCCAAGGTGGCGCTGTTTGCTGTCACTTGCTGAGAGGTTTCGGGAGACATACCGCTACGGTTGCGCCGTGCCCTGCGGACTGTCTCGGTGGATAGCGCAGTGCGTTGCGTTGGCCAAGAATATGCCGTCTGCGCACCGGATGCCTTCTCGGAGCTGCCAGCGATGCCCACTCGTACGCCCGCTACGATCCACTATGGTTCAGCGAGATGGGGCGGGAGCTGCCGGAAGGACCACAAGTGCTGAGGAGCCGTCACCCGTTGGCCGTCATGCGGGCCTCGCTCGATCGCAAACAGGCCTCATATGCGGCGCTGATTGCTCAGGCGCACGCCGAACTGAACCTGGGGACGATGAGCGCACGCCCGGAGAAGATCAGTCTGTGGGAGTCCGGCAGAGTTGTCCCCGACCTCGGGGCGCAACTTGCCATTGCCCACATCCACGGTATCCCGCGCGAGTCAGTAGTGAGGTTCGGGTGGCCCGAATGGCTGCTTCACGCGACAGGGGACGCTCTTCTGCTGACCCGGCCGCACACAGCACAAGGGACCGTGGAAGCACTGGAAGAGGCCTCGTGGCCACCGCATTCCGCCCCGTGCCGTTCCCCCTCTGTGACAGGCCGAGGTATCGGCGTCCTCGCGGAGACGTGGACCCGCTTGCTGGCGGAGCCTGCTCCAGCGCCGAGCAGGCCAGGGCGTCTTCTCGATGAGGACCTACTGGCAGTGCTGGAGACCCGTGTTGACGCACTGACGGAGCTGCTGACCGTTCTCCACCCGCTCGAGGCATACTCGGCAGCTGAAGGGGAACTCCGGCTGATTACCGGCCTTTTGCGCACTATGGGGTACGGCCCGCCCATCGGGCTGCGGCTCCATCGCCTGGCGGCCCGGATCGCGGCCGTGTGCGCTGACTCGTCCTTTGGCCTGGGCGACAGCCGCCGGACCGAGCACTACGCTCTGGCGGCCATCCGCTCTGCATGGACCTCCCACGAACCCCTGCTGGCCGGCCACACCATGGCCAGCCTTGCGCGCTACCACCTCACGTTCGGCTCTCCACAGGACAGCCTGGAGCTCATCAGGGCCGCGCAGGCCGCAGTCCCCTCTCCTTCACCGCGGTTTTCTGCTCTCTGCCACGCAACACGCGCGATCGCGTACAGCCAGCTTCTCGCCTCGCGGCGCAGCCTCCGGTGCCTGGAAGAGTCCTCCTCTGCGCTTCCAGGCGAATCGGAAGAAGCACCGGTGCAGGAACCTTTCCTGATGCCGTTCAGTAAGACAACCTTGAAAGTTGTCAAGGGTATTGTCTGGTTCCACCTGGGCCGGGCCCGGCGTGCTCTCACCGAGTGTTTCGAGCCGCTCATGGAAGCATCATCTGAGCCTTGCATACGCCCCCCCATGACCAAGATGCCCGTACGTCTCCTGTATCTGCTCGATGCGCGGCTGGCATGCGGAGACATCGACCAGGCCGCACATGAAACCCTCACAGTGCTCGACTACATGGGCGACGTGCCCCCGGCTTTCCTGCCACAGATTCGGCAGAGATTTCTCCCGTACCGCGCCAGTCCTGCCGTGCGAGAACTTCACGCCCGCCTCGCTGAGCCTCGCAGTCTTTAGCCCAGAAAATGCTGGCACCCTGCTTGTGTCCGCGATCCGCAGTGGTCCGCGGTGCTGGATCTCTCATAGCGGCCTCGGGCGGCACGCAGCCACCGTGATCGGACGCCAGAGTGCGGCATCGGCGGAGAGGGCCCGCGCACTGACACTCCATGGGGCGGGGCGCCGATCAGCCTCTTCACCCGGGCAGGGCCGGCAGGCCAGCCAAGCGACGGAACACCGGCTGCCTCTCCCCGCAATCGTTGGCATGATGGCCCGCAGTAGCAGTGCGGGCAACTGGTGGAGGGCGGCAGCCGATGGCCCTGCAGGAAGCGGTCACACCAGCGTAGAACATGCGCAGAAGCCGACGGCTGCAGCGGCGTGGTCTGCGGAGGTTTCCGGGGACCTTGCCCGAGTCACGTGGGACGGGGGCGACGTCGGCAAGGCGGTTCGGGCTGCCGAAGGCAGCCATGTCGCCGCCGGTCGCGGCGATGAACTCTGCGCCGGGTGTGACGCCGATGCCCGGCATGCTGGTGATCACATCTGCGTCGGGATGTTCGTGAAACCGGCCCTAGCTCAGGGCTTCGAATTCTGCAGTCTCCTGGCCGAGGGCCATCACCTCCCTGGCCAGGATGTGGACCATCTTCGCCGCGGCCTTCTTCCCAGGGATGGCTGCGATCTGGGCCTCGCCCGCACTCACCGCTGCGCTCTGCGCGGTGGTGATGGTGCGCACCCCGTGGTTCTTCAGCCAGGTCGCCAGCCGGGCCCGGCCGACTCGCCGCAGAGCGGCCGGGGTCTGGTACTTCGTCAGCAGGATGAGCGCGGTCTTGGAGGTGCTGTAGTCAAAGGCCCGCTCCAGGGCGGGGAAGTACTCCAGCAGCTGCGCACGGAGCCAGTTGATCGCCCTCGTGCGGTCCGCCGACAGGTCCATGCGCCGGGCGGTCAGGATCTTCAGATCGACCGTGATCTCACTGGCCTCCTGCAGAGGCTGCAGGTCCCTGCGCATCTGGGCGGTGTCGGCGATGACCAAGGCGTCCTTCGCGTCGGCCTTCCCGCTGCCCCGACAGGCACCGGAGGCATGGTCGACGGTGCGGCCGGGGATGTAGAGCAGCCGCTGGCTGTGGCTGACCAGCACAGCGATCTGCAGCGCGGCACCACCGGCGTTCAGGTCCACCACCCACGTCACCGGATCGCCGTCGGCCAGCTCCCGTACGTCACTGAGCAGTTCCAGCAGCTCGGTCCCGCTGTTCGGCACCTGCCGGGTGAGACACACCGTGACGTCCTGGTCGAGCACCGTGCAGTGATGCTCGGCCCTGCCCACGGCTGTCCCTGCCCACAGTTCGGGCACGGTCACCTCCGAAGTTGTTCCAACACGTGTCCCAGCAGACGGCCTCGCCGACGTGTCCATACGAAGCGATGCAATTCGCGTATCCCAATGAGTGGCCGAGCCGTCGCGGGTCCCCGGGCCGCCAATCCCTCTGAGCCACAACAGCGGCACCACCATGCCAGCTACCCCCAGGAACCCTGGGGCCGCCGATCTTACGAATGATCAGTTCACCCCACGACAAGGAAGGCATGCAGACCATGCACGGGACACAACCTCAGCCGATATCACCAGGCCCCAGAGACCGCATCGGCACATCCACCCTCACAGCCATCGAAGCGCGCCTTGCCGCTTTGCTCCACCTCGACAGAGCCCTGGGATCGGGATGGGCCCGTGCATCGGCCGAGGGGGAGCTCGCCATCATGACTGCCCTGCAGGGCCAGGCCGTGCGTGACAAGACCATCGGCGCGAAACTCCACGAACTCATGGCGCTAGCCACCGGCATCGCTGGCTGGACCGCGTACGACGACGGCGACCACGCCACTGCCGCCTTGCACTACCGCAGCGCCATCAAGCTGGCGGATACAGGCAGGGCCGCCGAAGTCGGGGCGTACTTCGCCACACTGCTGGCATCCCAGCACTGCACTACCGGCCATCCCGCCGCTGCACTGGACTTGTTGGAATCTCGCGCGGCCGCGGCACGCCACGCTGCACCAAGCACACAAACGGCAGCGGCGCTCCACCTGGTCGCGGCACGCGCACATGCCGCACTGAATGACACCACCACATGCCTGCGCGAGCTCGGCGATGCGTGCAGCGCCTTGGAAACGAGCACGCAACCGATGGCTCGTTCCCTTGCCTCGTGGCTCACTACTTCTTCACTTGAAATCGAAACAGGAAGAATTCTGCTCGCACTCGACCGGCCGCGCCAAGCCTGCCGGCACATCGATACGTCCGACATCAGCGATGTCGGGCGCCATCTGGGTGCCCGGCAGGAATGCATCTACCGGACGTATGCAGCCCAAGCACACCTAAGAGTAGGAAACCTCGACGTTGCTATCGAGCACGCCCACCGCGCCCAGGACTGCCTGGACGCCGTGGTTTCATTCCGTGCAGCCGCAAGCATGGAAAGACTGCGCCGGAACATCTCCTCCTTTGCAGGTACACCGCAGTCGCGTGAGTTCCTCCGCCGACGAGCTTGAATCAAACGCCCTCGGCGATGGCGTGCATCCTTGCCTGAGGTGACCCCGGCGGTGTGGACGCAGGCGCTCATGCTGCGATTGCGTGTCTATCTGCTCGCAGGTGCTGCTGTTGGGTCTGCTGCAGGGTTGGGTGAGAGGTAGTTGAGGGCGCTGTGGCGTCTGCGGGCATTGCAGTAGGTGAGCCACTGGCTGGAAGATCTCCAGCCTCGCCTGACGCATCGTCGAGAAAAACCGCTGGTGCATCGTCTCCCTCTTGAGTCCCTGCCGGAAACTCTCGGCGAGGGCGTTGTCACAGCTCGAGCCGACCCGGCCCATGCCCCTGCGGATCCTGTACCCGTCGCAGACCTGGGCGAACGCGGCGGACGTGTACTGCGCGCCCCTGTCCGTGTGGAAGAGGCGCCGACCAGACAATGGGCAGAACTGGTCCGGGAATTGGCCGGACACGTGCTGGCGAGAGTTGGGGTGTGTCTGCATACCGGGAAGTCCGGCATTGTCTGCCTCACCCGGGGCTGACAGGGCTTCGATTGCCTCGGCTTCCACCACCGGAAAGTGGAATTGTGGAAATGGCGGGCAGGTTCTACTTGCAACGCTGGCCCTCGGCCAGAGCGATGCGGGTGCTGCGGGACAGAGTCCGTGCGGCAACCGTCATCTCGAAGGCCGAACGACCGGTGTCCGCCGTGGTTGCCGACCTCAACCCCGTACTCCGAGGCTGGGGCGCGTACGTCCGCAACGGGAACTCCAGACGGAAGTTCAAGGCAGTTGATGGTTACGTCCACGAGCGGCTGACGATTCTCGTCAGCCGAAAGCATGGCCTGCGAGGCCGGAACTGGGCCGCTCGATTTGCTTATGGGCGGATCACCCGGCCCGGGGTCTGCCGCCTTATCGGAACCGTACGCAGGGCGACGGCGCATGCCAGTCGGTGAACGATGCCGGCAAGCCGGGTGCGGGAGAACCGCATGCCCGGTTTGAAGTGGCGGGGACTGGAAACGAAGCGTCAGCCACCGTGCCAGTCCCCGACCCTACTCGGCATCCATGGCGGTCATCGGCTACGAAAATCTCGGAAGAGTCAAATTCATGCCCCCCGTTGGTGCCTGCGGGTGGTGTTTGTCACCTGAGTGAGTGAATGCGGGGTGTGGGGGTGCTGGGGTTGTGGGGGTTGTGGTTAGCGTCATGGGGGGGAAGGGTCCGCCTGCGTGGGCTGGGTCCCTGACTTCCTCTCTGATTCCTTCGGTGCGGTTTGTATTTCCGGCGTGTCTGTGTCGGTCCTTGTAGATCCTTGAGGGTGCGTCCTCATGGTTTTCGGTCGGGCTGGGTGGGTGCTGGGGACGGACTGCGGAGATGTGGTGATCTTGATGTTCCGGACCATTCCTGTGGGGATTGCCCTGGCCACGGTGGCTGTGGCAGGGGCTGTTCCCCCGGCCCTGGCGGCCGGGGGAGTGCACTGGTCTGCTGTTCCTGCCGCTTCGGTGCGGGCGGTGGAGGCTGTGGTGTGTACTGATGAGGCGGAGGACAAAGCCGACGCTGACACGGCCGGGCGTGATGCCGCGTTCAAGCCGTGCCACGCCTCCCGCGCCGCCAGCGCCGCCGCCCGCGCCGCCAGCGCCGCGGGCAAGATCTCCGAGTTCCAGGGTAAGTACGGCGCGGGCGGCGCCCTTGGCACTGGACAGCCGCTTAAGAATGCCGTCGCAGCTGCCGCTGCCGCTGACCGCGCTGCCGAAGCCTTGGAATCCGAGACTGCTGCAACGGAGGCCGCCACCGCCGCTGACCTCGCCCAGGAAAACGCTGACAGCTTCGCCGCGCTTACGGCCCTGGCCGCCGCCCGCGCCGCCACCGTCGCCAAGGATGCTAAGTTCCAAGCCGACCAAGCCGAAGCCGCCGGCGGCGCCGACACCGGCGACGCCGACGACGCCGACACCGGCGACGCCGCCAGTCTTCGTGAGAGGGCTAATGCCGCTGCCGCCTTGGCTGCTGAAACCGATAAAATCGCCAAGGCAGCTGCTGTCGCCGCCGCTCCGTCCGCTCCTGCCACGGACGCGGCCAAGGCTGTAGCGGATGCCAAGGGACTGGACGCGGCAAAGAACAAGGCAGCTGATGCCGCCGAACGAAGGGCAGTCGAGGCCCTCAATCCCTCTCAGACCAGCTGACGAGAGTTCTCGGGTAACTCTCGAGGAACATCACGAGATCCTGTTCAGCCGAAAGGCTGGGCAGGATCTCCGCGTTTGTGGGATGTGTTGTCGCCTGTGTTCCGCATAATTCGTTGCGGCTGGAGATCATTAATGGCGGGGGTTGCGGGGGTGTGAGGGCGAGTGCGGTCTGCGCGAGGTAGCTGTTGAGGAGGCCGGGCCGGTACTGGGTCTTCTTGAGGCGGGTTTTGATCAGGCCGGTCAGCTGGTCGATACCCCGTTTGGGCAGGTTCGCCAGGGATCGCTTCGGGTGGGACCACACCGCCTCGACGGGGGGTTGAGCTCGGGAGTGCAGGGCGGGAGTTGGCAGACGGTCAGCCAGGACCGGGCCGAGACGAGCCGCTTCATCGCGGTGCTGGCGCGGGTGTTCAAGTTGTCCCGGATCACGACGACGGGGCCGTCCAGTTGCTGGTGCGCGGCGTCCAGGAGGCGGGCGTAGTCGGTCTCGGTGAAGCCCTTGCGCCCCGGAGGGCGTCCCCTCGATGGCCTCAGCCCCTGGCCGGCCTCTTCTTCGAAGCAGACCCAGGCGCCCGGGTCTGCCGCCGTCCCTTTCATGGCGGGCCACCGCTCGTCCTTCCACTTGGCGATCTTCGCCTCGTCCCGCTCGGCGGCCCGGCGGGCGGGCACCTGCACGCTCCAGCCGATCCGGTGCAGCAGCAGATCCACACCGGGCAGCGTGCAGTGCACCCCGAACCGGCGGCGGATCACCTCCGCGACCAGGGCCAGCATCCAGCACTGAGCTTCTTCAGCGTTGCCGCTCAAGGGTGAGGATGGCCTTGGCGATTGACGTC
>NZ_BMVR01000044.1 GCF_014650815.1 Streptomyces flavofungini | reverse complement strand
CCACCACCGAACCCGGCGCCCGGTACGCACCACCACCGAACTCCGGCTCCGGCAACCCCGACCGGTCCAGCTTCCCGTTCGGCGCCAACGGCAACCGATCCAGCATCACCAACACCGACGGCACCATGAACTCCGGCAACCGCCCCGCCACAAAACGCCGCAGCTCGGCGGTGTCGACACCGCTGGTGAGGTCGATGGCGTCGTCGCTCAGGCCCTCGGTGTCACCGGTGGCGTCGTCCGCTCCGGTGGGGACGACATAGCCGACGAGTTGTTTCGTGCCCTGACCCGTGCGCGTGACGACCACGGCCTGGGACACACCGGGATGCGCGGTCAGCGCCGCCTCCACCTCACCCGGCTCGATCCGGAAGCCGCGCACCTTCACCTGCGCGTCATCACGCCCCACATACTCCAGTTGGCCCTCAGCGGTCCACCGCGCCAGGTCACCCGTGCGATACATCCGCGCGCCGGGCCCACCGAAGGGGTCCGCGACGAAGCGCTCCGCCGTCAGACCCGCGCGACCGTGATAGCCCCGCGCCACACTCCCCGCGACGTACAACTCCCCCACCACACCCGGCGGCACCGGAAGCAGCCCAGGACCCAGCACATACGCCCGCATGTTCCCCAACGGCGAACCGATGGGCGCACTGCCCGACCCGTCCCACTCCGCACCGGACGACAACTGGAACGTCGTCGCGTAGAAACTCTCCGTCTGCCCATAGGCGTTGACGACCCGCACGCCCGGGAAGGCCTGGCGCACCCGCTCCGCCAGGGACGCAGGGAGGGCTTCTCCGGCGAAGACGACGGCGTCGACGGCGACGGTGCCGACGATGTCGTCGACGAGTTCGGCGAAGACGGACGGCACGGTGCTGATCACACCGCCCTGCCAGTCTTCCCGGTCCGCCAGCTCAAGGACGTCGCGGACGACTTCGACGCAGCCGCCGTGCGTCAGCGTCGTGAACACCTCGAAGACGGACACGTCGAAGTTCACCGAGGTGCCCGCGAGGACGCGCGTGCCCGGTTCGATGCCCACCCGCTCGGCGAGCCGCAGGACACCGTTGACCACGTTGTGGTGCGTGATGGTCACACCCTTGGGCGTGCCGGTCGAACCGGAGGTGTACATCACGTACGCCGCGTTGTGCGGCCGCGGCCGCGCCTGCCCGGCGTCGGTGCCCGCGTTCCCGGCGTCGGCGCCCGCCTTTTCGGCGTCGCCGACGAACAGGCGCGGAGTGCCGTCGTCCGGCAGCACTCCCACGGTCTCCGCGTCCGTCAGGAACAGCCGGGGGCGGGAGTCCGACAGGATGAAGTCGAGCCGCGTGCTGGGGTACTTCGGGTCGACCGGCAGATACGCGCCGCCCGCCTTCAGCACGCCGAGCAGTGCCACGACCAGGTCGGCCGAGCGCGGCAGCGCGAGTCCCACCACTGTCTCCGGGCCCACTCCGCGTGCCGCCAGCTCGCGCGCCACATGGTTCGCGCGCGTGTCCAGCTCGCGGTAGGTGAGGGTCCGCTCGCCGGAGACCACCGCCACCGCGTCCGGGGTGGCGGCGGCCTGCCGCTCGAACAGGGCGGGGACCGTCACGTCGGGCGTCGGCGCCGCCGTGTCGTTGAACCGGTGGATCACCAGCTCCCGCTCCGCCGCGTCCAGCACGTCCACGATCGCCCCGATCGGCCGGCCGGGGCTGGTGACGAGTTGCTGTACGACCCGTGCGAACCGGGCCGCGAGGGCCTCGACCGTGGCACGGTCGAAGAGGTCCGTCGCGTACTCGAGGTGACCGACCACGCCGAGGCCGGGGATGTCGGCCATGTTGAAGAACAGGTCGAACTTCGCGGTGTCGGTGGACGGGTGCTCGAGGTCCACGCGCAGGCCGTCGAGCGCGAAGTCCTCGCGGGCCATGTTCTGCCAGGCGAACATCACCTGGAACAGCGGGTGGTAGGCGGTGGAGCGGTCGGGCTTGAGCAGCTCCACCAGGCGCTCGAAGGGCGCGTCCTGGTTCTCGTAGGCGGCCAGGGCCTTCTCGCGCACCTGCCCGAGGAGGCCCTGGAAGCTCGGGTTTCCGGACAGGTCGGCGCGCAGCACCCAGGTGTTGACGAAGAAGCCCACCAGCTCCGCGAGCGCGGCGTCGGTGCGGCCCGCGATCGGGGATCCGACGGTGATGTCCTCGCCGCCGCCCAGGTGGTGCAGCAGGACCGCCACGGCCGACTGGAGGACCATCGACACCGTCGCGCCCTGCGCGCGGGCGAGTTCCTCCACGGCGGTGACCAGGTCCGGGTCGAGCTCGAACGCCACCAGGTCGCCACGGCGGCTCGCCACCGGCGGCCGGGGGCGATCCGTCGGGAGCTGCAACGGCTGCGGCACGCCTGCCAGTTCGTCCCGCCAGTACCTGAGCTGCGTGGCGAGGACGCCGTCGGGGTCGGACTCGTCGGCGAGCAGTTCCCGCTGCCACAGGGTGTAGTCGACGTACTGCACCGGCGGCTCCGGCCAGTCCGGCCGCTCGCCGTGCCGTCGGGCGGCGTAGGCCGTGCCCAGGTCGCGCGCCAGCGGACCCATCGACTCGCCGTCCCCGGCGATGTGGTGGACGACGAGGACCAGCACGTGCTCGTCGGCGGCGCCGCGGACCACGGTCACCCGCAGCGGTATCTCCGTGGCCAGGTCGAACGGCCGGGCGGCGACCGCCGCCACGGCGTCCGCCACCGCCTCCGGGGCGGACTCGACGACGTGCAGGTCCACCGGTGCCGGTGCCGCGGGCAGCACCCGCTGGTACGGCACTCCGTCACCGGACTCGGCGATCAGCGTCCGCAGTATCTCGTGCCGGGACACGACGTCCCGTACCGCGTTCTCCAGCGCCGCCACGTCCAGCGCGCCGGTGAGCCGCAGCACGAACGGGATGTTGTACGTCGCCGACGGCCCCTCGAACCGGTCGATGAACCACAGGCGGCGCTGCGCGAAGGACAGGGGCGGCTGCTCCGGCCGCTGTGCCGCCCGGCGCAGCGGGGAGCGGACGCGCGCTCCCGGGGCGATCCGTTCGACCAGTTCCACGACGGTGG
The DNA here is from genome assembly GCF_014650815.1 of Streptomyces flavofungini. GTDB lineage: Bacteria > Actinomycetota > Actinomycetes > Streptomycetales > Streptomycetaceae > Streptomyces > Streptomyces flavofungini. The sequence goes on along the minus strand of NZ_BMVR01000044.1, from coordinate 5,832 downwards.
GACAGTCGAAGACCGCGCGGATCGGGACCTCGGCGCCCAGTTCGGCGCGGATCCGGCTGATCAGCCGGGTGGCGAGGAGCGAGTGCCCGCCGAGGGCGAAGAAGTTGTCGTCGATGCCCACCCGGTCGATGCCGAGGACCTCGGCGAACAGCGCGCAGAGCACCTCTTCCTGCGGTGTCCGCGGCGGCCGGCCCGTCGCCACACCGGCGTAGTCGGGCACGGGCAGCGCCTGCCGGTCCAGCTTCCCGTTGGGGGTCAGGGGCACTTCGGCGATCGCGACCACGGCCGCGGGCACCATGTACTCCGGCAGCCGTTCCTGGGCGTGGTCGCGGAGCCCGGCGACGAGGACGCCGATCTCCCGCGCCCCGGCCGGGTCGTTCGCCAGCATCCGCTCGGGGCGCCCGGTGGGCGTGAACCCTCCGGAGTACGTCCGCCCGGCTTCGGTACCGGCGGGGAAGACCACCGCGTCGAAGCACTCGGGCACGCCCGCCGTCAGGGTGAGCAGCAGGCCGAGGCCGCGCCGGTCGGCCCAGTCCCGCAGGTCGTGCGGGTCCAGGGGCGGGAGCCCGGCCACCGGTGAGTCGACGGCCGCGAGGGCGGTGGCGGTGGCGACCTCACCGGCGAGCCGGGCGTTGGGGATCCGGGTGATCCGTACCGGTGTCGTCCCGTGCTCCTGGACCACCTCGTCGAGGCCGGTGAAGTCGTCCACCCTGCGGCCCCAGGCGAGCGCCGGGATCGCGGTCAGGGGGACGAGGTCCACGGGTGCCTTGTGCAGCACCACTTCGTAGCGGTGCCGGGTCAGTTCGTTGTGGGCGCGGCCGGGCTTCAGGAGCACCTCCACCCCGGCGGCGCCGTGTTCGTCGGCCCAGCGTGTGAACCACTCCGGGTCGAGGACCAGTTCCTTCTCGACCAGGACGGCGCGGGCGACGGCGGCGCGGACCACGGACGCCGAGGCCTCCGGGCGCTGGGCGTGGTGGATCGCCGTCTTCAACAGGTTCAGCGAGCCCGCGTGGCGCACGTCACCGATCACGATGCGGCCGCCGGGGGCCAGCAGGCCGAGGGCCTGGCTCAGCACCCGGTCCAGATAGTCGGCGTCGGGGAAGTACTGCGCCACCGAGTTGATGACGACGGTGTCGAAGTGCTCCTGGGGCAGGCCCGACGCGTCGTCAGCGGGCTGCACCCGCAGCCGGACCCGCTCGGTGAACCCGGCCCTCTCGACCTGGTCCTGCAGCTGTGCGATGACGGGGGCCGAGAAGTCCGTGCCCCAGTACTCCGCGACGTCGGGCACGATCTGGGAGAGCAGCAGACCCGAGCCGACGCCCAGTTCGAGGACGCGCTGCGGCGCCCTGCCGAGGATCTGCTCGACGGCGGCGTCCCGCCAGGCCCGCATCTCCACCAGCGGGATCGGCTCTCCGGTGTAGCTGGAGTTCCAGCCGGTGAAGTCCTCGCCCCAGGCGGTCTTCCCGGAACCGGCGTACGCCTCGTCGTACACCTGCTGCCACTCGTCGACCTGCTCCGCCTCCCGGGCGGTGGCCGAGCCGGTGGGGGCGGGCACCACGTAGCCCACGATGCGCTGGTCGCCGGGCCGGTCCTCGCGGGTGATCACCACGGCCTGGTCCACGCCGGGGTGCGCGGCGAGGGCCGCTTCGATGTCGCCGGGCTCGATGCGGAATCCGCGCACCTTGACCTGGAAGTCGACCCGGCCGAGGTAGTCGATCACGCCGTCGGGCCGCCACTTGACCAGGTCACCGGTGCGGTACATGCGCGCACCGGGGGTGAACGGGCTGGCCACGAAGCGTTCGGCGGTCAGGCCCGGACGGTTCAGGTAGCCGCGGGCGAGCTGGACGCCCGCGAGGTAGAGCTCTCCCGGCACCCCCGGGGGGACCGGCCGCAGCGCGGAGTCGAGGACGTAGACCTGGGTGTTCCACACGGGTGCGCCGATCGGCACGCCGGTGGCGCCGGGCTCCTCGCGGCACTCCCAGGCCGTGACCTCGACCGCGGCCTCGGTGGGGCCGTAGAGATTGTGCAGCCGGGTGCCGGGGAGCACCTGCGCGAAGCGCTCGGTGAGCTCCAGGGGGAGCGCCTCGCCCGCGGCCTCCACCCGGCGCAGGCTGGTGCACTGGTCCGCGGTCGGCTCCGAGAGGAACGCCGCCAGCATGGACGGCGCGAAGTCGGCGTCGGTGACCCGCTGTTCCCGGATCAGCCTGGCCAGGTACTCGGGGTCCTTCTGTCCGTCCGGCCGTACGATCACCAGCGCCGCCCCGACCTGCAGCGGCCAGAACAGCTCGGGCACCGACACGTCGAAGCCGACGGATGTCTTCAGGAGCATCCGGTCGCTCTCGTCCATGCCGTAGTGGCCGTGGCCCCAGGCGAGCCGGTTCATGATCGAACGGTGGGACACGACCACGCCCTTGGGCTTCCCGGTCGACCCCGAGGTGTAGATCACGTAGGCGGCGTGGTCCTCGTGCACGTCGACGCCGGGGTTCGACTCCGGGTGTCCGGAGAGGTCCGGGAGTTCGTCCAGGACGAGGAGGGGTGTGCTGTCGGCGAGCATGTGCTCGACCCGCTCGGCGGGCAGATCGGTCTCGATCGGCAGATAGGCGGCTCCTGTCTTGAGCACGCCGTAGATCGCGGTGAGCAGGTCGAAGGAGCGCGGCATCCGGATCGCGACGAGCCGCTCGGGACCGGCGCCCCGCTCGATCAGCCAGTGCGCGAGCCGGTTGGCGCGCGTGTTGAAGTCGGCGTAGGAGAGCGTTTCGCCTTCGAAGACGAGCGCGGTGCGCTCCGGGCCGCGCTCCACCTGGGCTTCGAACGCCGCGGCGAGGGTGCTGCCGACGGTGGCCGTGGTGTGCGCGGTGTCGTTCCACTCGGACACGACCTTGGTCCGCTCGGCGGACTCCAGGACGTCGAGCTGCGCGACGCGGATCGACGGGTTCTCGACGACCTGGAGCAGCACCCGCAGGCAGCGGGTGGCGATGGCTTCCACGGTGGCGTGGTCGAAGAGGTGGTGCTGGTACTGCAGCGCGATGCGCAGCTGCGGGTCGGCGTCGGCCGTCACGGTCAGCGGGTAGTGGGTGCCGCTGAACGGGGTGAGCCCGGTGATCGCCACGCCCGCCTCGGCGTTGGCGTCGCCGAGCCCCGCGTGGTCGATCGGGAAGGACTCGAAGACGACGACGGTGTCGAAGAGGGTGCTCAGGCCGGTGTCCTGCTGGATCCGCGCGAGGCCGTGGTGGTGGTGGTCGAGCAGGACGGCCTGCCGGTCCTGGAGCCGCGTCAGCAACTCCCGGAAGGTGTCCCGGGGCGAGCAGGTCACGCGTACGGGAAGGGTGTTGATGAACAGGCCGACCATGGTGTCGATGTCCGGGACGGCGGGCGGGCGGCCGGACACCGTCGCGCCGAACACCACGTCCTCGCGCCCGGTCAGCTCTCCGACGACGACCGCCCAGACCCCCTGCACCAGGGTGTTCAGGGTGACGCCCGCCTCGGCCGCGTACCGGGTGAGTTCGCGGGCGGTCTCCGGTGACAGGGGTACGTCGACCTGTCCGATGTCCTCGGAGTCGGCGGACTCCGCGCCGGGGGCGAGCAGGGTGGGTTCGTCGAGCCCGTCGAGTTCCTCGGCCCAGGCGCGGGCGGCCGCGTCGTGGTCCTGCTGGGCCAGCCAGGTCAGGAAGTCCCGGTAGCCGCGCACCTTCGGCAGGGCCGCGAGGTCCCCGGCGGAGCCGTACAGCCTGAGCAGGTCCTCCATGAGGAGGGGGACGGACCAGCCGTCGAACAGGACGTGGTGGGCGGTGAAGACCAGTTCGGCCCGGTCCGGGCCCATGGTCACCAGGGTCATCCGCAGGAGCGGCGGTGCGGTCAGGTCGAAGTGCGTGGCGCGGTCGTCGGCGAGGATCCGTTCGAGCGCCGCGTCACGGTCGTCGCCGTGGTCGCTCAGGTCGGTGTGGTGCCAGGGCAGTTGGACGTCGTCGACGACGAGCTGGACGCGCTCACCCGAGGTATTGCTGACGAACGCGGTCCGCAGGCTGGGGTAGCGGTCCAGGACGGCCTGTCCCGCGGCCCGCATCCGCTCGGGCTCCACCGGTCCGGAGAGGTGGAACACCAACTGCATGTGGTACGCGTCGTACGCAGCGTCCGCCAGCAGGGCGTGGAAGAGCAGCCCGGACTGCAGTGCGGTCAGCGGCCACACGTCGGCCAGGCCGGGGTACTTCTTCTCCCAGACCTCCAGCTTGCGCTGGTCCACCGACACCAGCGGCACGTCCGACGGCGTCAGACCACCGGCGCCCGGCCGCGCCACGTGCCGGGCGAGGCCTTCCAGCGCCGCGCACCACAGGTCGGCCAGCTCCTGCACGTCCTCACGGGACAGCACGCCGGTGGGGAAGCCCACGCGGGCGTTCAGGCACGGGCCCTGCTCTGTGTCGCTGACCAGTGCGTTGATCTCCAGCGTCGACATCAGCGGCATGTCCGCGTCCGGCGCGGCGACCAGGTCGGTGGTGTTCTCGGCCCGGGTCCAGCCGAGGCCGCGCAGGTTCTCCGGCATGTCGGCGGCGGAGAACCGGCCCAGGTAGTTGAAGGCGATCTGCCCGGTGTCGTACCGCCGGAGCACCGTCGCCGTGTCCGGGTTCAGATGGCGCAGCAGGCCGTAGCCGATGCCCTTGTCGGGGATGGCGAGGAGCTGCTCCTTGACGGCCTTGATCGCGCCCGCGGCTGCGGGGCCGCCCGCGAAGGCGTCACTGAGGTCGATTCCCGTGGTGTCGAGGCGGACGGGGAACATGCTGGTGAACCAGCCCACCGTGCGGGACAGATCCGCACCCGGCACGACGCCCTGCTCACGGCCGTGTCCTTCGAGGCGGATCAGCGCCGAGGACTCCGAGATGCCGCGCTTCTGCCGCCACTTGGCCACCGCGAGGGCGAGCCCGGCCAGCAGACCGTCGTTCACCTGGCCACGGAACGCCGTCGGCACCGACGTGAGCAGCGCCTCCGTCACCCGCGCCGGCAGTTGGACCCAGAGATGGTCGACGGTGTCGGACACGTCGAGGGTCGGGTCCAGGGGGCGGTGGCCGAGGAGGGGGTCCGGGCCGTCCACCATGGCACGCCAGAGGGGGAGTTCGGCGATCCGGTCCTCGCTGACGGCCTCATCCTGAAGGGCGTGCGTCCAGCGCCGCACCGACGTACCCACCGGCGCGAGCTCCGGCACCCGACCCGCACGCACCTGCTCCCAGGCTGCGGCGAAGTCCGGCAGCAGGATCCGCCACGACACCCCGTCCACCACCAGGTGATGCAACACCACCAGCAGCCGACCAGGAACGTCCGCACCCGGATCGAACCACACGAACCGGCCCATCACCCCACCCTCGGGATCCAACCGCCCGGTGGCCTCATCCAGCTCCGCCTCCGCCAGCTCCCGCCAGCCCGGCGCACCCCACTCACCATCACACTCCACCCGATGGACCAGGCCCGCCACGTCCACCGAACCCCGCTCAGCAACCTCCAGACTCCACTCATCACCAGCCACCAGCCGCGAGCGAAGAATGTCATGCCGGTCGAACACCGCACCCAACGTCACCGCCAGGCCCACCGCATCGATCCCCACCGGCAAATCCAGCACCGCCGACATCGAGAACCGACCGAACCCACCACCCAACTCCCGCAGATACCGACTCACCGGCAACACCGGCAGCCGACCCACACCACCCCCCTCGAACTCCTCCAACACCACACCCGCATCCGAGCCATCCGCCACCGCCACCTGCGCCAGCTCGGCCACCGTCCGGCACTCAAAGATCTGCCGCGGCGTCACCTCCACACCCAGCACCCGCGCCCGCGACACCACCT
>NZ_BMVR01000043.1 GCF_014650815.1 Streptomyces flavofungini | reverse complement strand
CCCCGGCGGAACTGCGCTCCTACCTGGCCGACCGCCTGCCCGCACACCTGGTGCCCGCCTCCATGGTGGCCATCCCTGAACTGCCGCTGACGGCGAACGGGAAGCTGGACCGCAAGGCGCTGCCCGCGCCGGACTTCGCCGCGGTGGCGACGGGCCGGACCCCGCGTACTCCGCAGGAAGAGCTGCTGTGTGGCCTCTTCGCCGAGGTCCTCGGCCTGGACCGGGTCGGCATCGACGACAGCTTCTTCGACCTGGGCGGCCACTCCCTGCTCGCGACGCGCCTGGTCAGCCGGGTGCGGGCGGTGCTCGGCGTGGAACTGCCCATCCGCATGGTGTTCACCGCCCCGACGGTCGTGGACCTGGTGGAACACCTGGGGCAGGGAGAGCGGGTACGCCCGCCGCTGACCCGCGTCACCCCGCGCCCCGAACGCGTACCGCTGTCCTTCGCGCAGCGCCGCCTGTGGTTCATCGACCGGTTCGAAGGGCTCTCGGCCACCTACAACGCGCCGTTCCCGCTGCGGCTGAAGGGTGAGCTCGACGCCGACGCGCTACGGGCGGCTGTGCGGGACGTGGTGGCCCGCCACGAGAGCCTGCGGACCGTCTTCGCCGAGGACGAGGACGGCGTGCCCTTCCAACGGGTCCTGCCCGCGGCCGAGGCCCACGTGGACGTGCCGGTCCTGGAGGTCGAACCGGCCGGACTGGAACGCGCGATCGTGGACTTCATGTCCCATCGCTTCGACCTGGCCGCCGAGATCCCGGTCAAGGCGGTGCTCCTGCGCCTGGGCGCGGCGGACCACATGCTGGTGTGGCTGGTGCACCACATCGCGTGCGACGGCGCCTCGATGGCCCCGATGGCCCGCGACCTCACCACCGCCTACACCGCCCGGGTCGCAGACGGACTCCCGCAGTGGACGGAACTGCCCGCCCAGTACGTCGACTACACACTGTGGCAGCGCGACCTCCTCGGCGACGGCAACGACCCCGACAGCCTCCTCTCCGCCCAAGTCGCCTACTGGCAGGAGGAGCTGGCCGACATCCCGCAGCCCCTCCAACTGCCCACCGACCGCCCCCGCCCGGCGGAGGCCAGCCACCGCGGCGACTCCCTCGAATTCACCCTCGACGCAGAGCTGATGACCACGGTCGACCAGCTCGCCCGCACGCACGGAGCGACCTCCTCCATGGTCCTGGAGGCAGCCCTGGCCGTCCTCCTGCACAGCCTCGGCGGCGGTGACGACATCACGATCGGCTCGCCGATCGCCAACCGCACCGACGAAGGCCTCGCCGACCTGGTCGGCTTCTTCGTCAACACCTGGGTCCTGCGCACCCGCCTGGCGGGCAACCCGACGTTCACGGACGTGCTCGACGACGTACGCACCAAGTCCTTGGCCGCCTACGACCACCAGGACGTCCCCTTCGAACGGCTCGTGGAGGCCCTCAACCCCGAACGCTCCACGGCCTACGCGCCGCTGTTCCAGGTGATGTTCGCCTGGCAGAACAACAGCCGCCAGGACTTCGCGCTGCCCGGCCTGGACGTCGCACTGGAGTGGCCGCACAGTCAGTCGTCGAAGTTCGACCTCACCTTCAACCTGATGGCGGAGACCGGACCCGGCGGAGCCGTGGGCTCGGTGGAGTACGCCACCGACCTCTTCGACGCGACCACGGTCCGCAAGCTGGCGGACCGGTACGTCCGGCTGCTCCGGCAGCTCACCGCCGACCCCCGCCGACGGATCGGGTCGGTGGACCTGCTCGCGGCGGACGAGCGTGAGCTGGTGCTCCGGGGCTTCAACGACACGGCGAAGCCGGCCGTGCGGCACTCCATGGCCGAGGTCATCGCGGAGCACGTGACGGCGGCCCCGGACCGGCTCGCGGTCGTGTCCGCCGAGCAGGAGCTGACGTACCGGGAACTGGACGCCCGCGCCAACCGGCTCGCGCGCGTGCTCATCGCGCACGGCGTGCGGCGGGACTCGGTGGTGGGTCTCGCCCTGCCCCGCTCCGCCGACCAGGTCGTGGCCGTCATCGCCATCCTCAAGGCGGGCGGTTGCTATCTGCCCCTGGACCCCGAATACCCGGCCGAGCGGCTTGCGTACATGCTGCGCGACTCCGCACCGCCCCTCGTGGTCACCGACACCGAGAACGCGTCGAGCCTGCCGGACAACGTCTGCCCGGCTCTCGTCCTGGACGAGCCGGACACCGCGGCCGCGGTGGCCCGGGAGTCGGCCGAGCCGCTGACCGTCGCCGGGCATCCCGACCAACTGGCGTACGTGATGTACACCTCCGGCTCGACCGGCAGGCCCAAGGGCGTCGGCGTCACCCAGCGTGGCGTCGTACGGCTCAGCGCGGAAAGCGGGTACCGCGAGGGCGCGCACGAGCGGGTCCTGACGCAGTGCGCGCAGGCCTTCGACTGCAACACCTACGAGCAGTGGTTCCCCCTCCTCAAGGGCGGCACGCTCGTCATCGCGCCGCCCGGGCACGTGGACACCGCCACCCTCGCGCGCCTGGTGACCGAGCACCGGCTGACCGCTGTCATGTCGTCGTCGGGCATCTTCCGAGTGATCGCCGAGGAACTGCCGGAAGCCTTCGCGGGGCTGCGTGACACCCTGACCGGCGGCGAGGTCGTGCCGCGCTCCGCCTACGAGAACATCCTCGCGGCCTGCCCCGGCACCCGGGTGATCAACGGCTACGGGCCGACCGAGGCAACGATGGCCTGCACCTTCCACGGGGTCACGGCGCACGAGGGGATCGGCGTACTCGGCGAGATCGGCCGGCCGATGGACAACACCCGCATCTACCTCCTGGACTCGGCGCTCCGCCCGGTCCTGCCGGGCGTACCCGGTGAGCTGTACATCGCCGGAGACCGCCTCGCCCGCGGCTACCTCGGCCGCTTCGACCTGACCGCCGAACGCTTCGTGGCCTGCCCCTTCGGCGACACCCCCGGCGAGCGCATGTACCGCACCGGCGACATAGCCACCTGGACACCGGAGGGCAGCCTGGTCTACCACGGCCGCGCCGACACCCAGGTCAAGATCCGCGGCTTCCGCATCGAACCCGGCGAGGTCGAGGCGGCCCTGACCCGGCACGGTGCCGTCGCCCAGGCCGTGGTGATCACCCGCGACAGCGCGGAGTTCGGCAAGCAGCTCATCGCCTACACCGTCCCCAGCGTCACGGAGAGCGGGACCGACCTCGCCGACCTGCGCTCCTTCGCGGCGGGGCAACTCCCGGACCACATGGTGCCGTCCGCGTTCGTGTCCCTGGACAGCATCCCGCTGAGCCCCAGCGGCAAGGTGGACCACAGGGCGCTGCCGGAACCCGAGTTCACCAGCGCCAAGCCCTACCGCAGGCCCCGCACCCCGGCGGAGGAGACCCTGGCGGGCGTCTTCGCCGACGTGCTCGGCGCCGACCGGGTCGGCATCGACGACAGCTTCTTCGACCTGGGCGGCCACTCCCTCCTCGCCACCCGTCTGGTCAGCCGCATCCGCGCGGCCCTCGGCGTCGAGCTGCCCATCCGTACCGTCTTCGCCGCGCCCACCGTGGCCGCGCTGGCCGAACGCCTCGACCAGGGAGAGCGGGTACGGCCGCCGCTGACCAGGGTCGAGCCGCGGCCGGAGCGCGCGCCGCTGTCGTACGCGCAGCGCCGCCTGTGGTTCATCGACCGGTTCGAGGGGCCGTCGGCCACGTACAACGCGCCCTTCCCGCTGCGGTTGAGCGGGGAGCTCGACGCGGTGGCACTCGCCGCCGCCATGCGGGACGTGGTGGCGCGGCACGAGAGCCTGCGGACCGTGTTCGCGGAGGACGAGGACGGTGTGCCCTGCCAGCGGGTCCTGCCCGCGCACGAGGCCCAGTTGGACGTCGCGGTCGTGGACGTCGAACCCGGTGGGGTGGCGGCCGCCCTCGCGGAGTTCGCCGCGCACCGCTTCGACCTGGCGCAGGAGATCCCGGTCAAGGCGGCACTGCTGCGCCTGGGCGCGGCGGACCACGTGCTGGTGTGGCTGGTGCACCACATCGCGTGCGACGGCGCGTCGCTGGCCCCGATGGCCCGCGACCTCAACACCGCCTACACGGCCCGGCTCGCGGACGGACTCCCGCAGTGGACGGAACTGCCCGCGCAGTACGTCGACTACACGCTGTGGCAGCGCGACCTGCTCGGCGACGAGAACGACCCGAACAGCCTCCTGTCCACTCAGGTCGCGTACTGGCGCGAGGAGCTGGCGGACATCCCGCAGCCCCTCCAACTGCCCACCGACCGCCCCCGCCCGCGGCGGGCCAGTCACGACGGCGCCGCCGTCGAGTTCTCCGTCGACAACCGGATCATGAGCGCCGTGGCGGACCTCGCCCGCACCCACGGGGCGACGGAGTCGATGGTCCTGGAGGCGGCTCTGGCCGTGCTGCTGCACGGTCTCGGCGGCGGTGACGACATCACGATCGGCTCGCCGATCGCCAACCGCACCGACGAGAACCTCACCGACCTGGTCGGCTTCTTCGTCAACACCTGGGTCCTGCGGACCCGGCTGGCGGGCAACCCGACCTTCGCGGACGTGCTCGACCAGGTCCGGGCCAAGTCCCTGGCGGCCTACGACCACCAGGACGTGCCCTTCGAACGGCTCGTGGAGGAGCTCAACCCGGAGCGGTCGACCGCGTACGCGCCGCTGTTCCAGGTGATGTTCGCCTGGCAGAACGTCGACCTCGACGGCTTCGAACTGCCGGGTCTCGGGGTGGAGTTCGAGCGTGCGTACAGCGACTCGGCGAAGTTCGACCTGACCTTCCACATGGTCGACCTGCCGGAACTGGGCGGAGTGGTCGGCTCGTTGGAGTACGCCACCGACCTCTTCGACGACCCCACGGTCCGCAAGCTGGCGGACCGCTACGTCCGCCTCCTCGACCGGCTCACCGCCGACCCGCGCCAGCACGTGCGCGGCGTCGAACTCGTCGAGCCGGACGAGCGGGAGCTCGTGCTCTCCGCCTTCAACGACACCGCCGCCGCGACGCCGGAGCTGACGGCCGCCGAGCTGTTCGCGCAACGGGCGGCGGCCACCCCCGAGGCCACGGCACTGGTCTGCGAGGACCAGAAGTGGTCGTACGCGGAACTGGCCGCCCGGGCCGGGCGGCTCGCCGCTGAGCTGGCCGGCCGCGGGGTGGGTCCGGAGACGGTCGTGGGGCTCGCGCTGCCGCGCTCGGCGGACCTGGTCGTGGCGATGCTGGGGATCTGGCGGGCGGGCGGCGCGTATCTGCCGATCGACCCGAAGTACCCGAGCTCCAGGCTGGACTTCATCCTGGCGGACGCCCGGCCCGCGCTGGTCCTGACGGACGCCTCCGCGGTGTGCGTGCTCACGGGCGCCGACGTCCCGCACCTGCTCGTCGACGACCTGGACCTGGACCCGGACGCCCACGACACCCCGGCGCGGGACCGGGAGCCCGCGGTGGTGCGGCCGTTGAACGCCGCATACGTGATGTACACCTCCGGCTCGACCGGCACGCCGAAGGGCGTGACGGTCACGCACCGGGACGTCGTCAACGGCGTGCTGCGGCTGGCCGAGGCGGTGGACATCCACGCGGGCACGCGGATGCTCGCGGGCACCTCCGTGAACTTCGACGTGTCGGTGTTCGAGATCGTCACCACCCTCGCGGCCGGAGGCACCGTCGAACTGGTCCGGGACGTCCTCGTGATCGGTGAGCGCGGCGGCTGGGACGGCGGCGTGATCAGCACCGTGCCCTCGGTCTTCGCCGAACTGGTGGACCAGATCGGCGACAGGATCGAGGCTGACGCCGTCGTCTTCGCCGGTGAAGCGCTGCCCGCCGCGCTGGTGCGGTCGGCCCACGAGGCCCTGCCCGGAGTGCGCGTCGTCAACGCCTACGGCCAGACGGAGTCGTTCTACGCCACCACCTTCACCGCCGACACGGAGCGGACCGGCGGCACGAGCGCCCCCATCGGCACCCCCCTGGGCAACATGCGCACCTATGTCCTCGGCTCCGGGCTCGCCCCCGTACCCGTCGGTGTCGTGGGCGAGCTGTACGTCGCGGGCAACGTGGCCCGCGGCTACCACGGGAGGGCGTCGCTGACCGCTGAACGCTTCCTCCCGGACCCCTTCGGCCCGCCGGGGGCACGGATGTACCGCACCGGTGACCGGGCCCGCTGGACCTCCCAAGGCCACCTGGAATACGTGAGCCGCGACGACGCACAGGTCAAGGTGCGCGGCTTCCGCATCGAACCGGGCGAGATCGAGGCGGCACTCACCGCACACGCGGGCGTGGCGCAGGCGGTCGTCGGCACCCGGGACGTCCGCGGCAGCACGCAACTGGTCGGCTACGTCGTACCCGCCGCCGACGCGGGCATCGGCGCCGGTGTCTCCGCGAAGGCGCTGCGCGCCTTCGTGGCCGAACGGCTGCCGGAGTTCATGGTGCCGTCGGTGTTCGTGACCCTGGACCGGCTGCCCCTGGCCCCGAACGGCAAGCTGGACCACTCGGCGCTGCCGGAGCCGGAGTGCACCGGCGGCGAGTACCACGCACCGCGCACGGCCGCCGAGGAGATCCTGGCCGCCGTGTACGCCGAGGTCCTGGGCCTGGACCGGGTCGGCGTCGACGACGACTTCTTCGCCATCGGCGGCGACTCCATCCGCTCCATCCAGGTCGTCTCGCGGGCCCGCGCACAGGGCGTCGAGGTCACCCCGCGGCAGATCTTCGAGTGCCGCACCGTGGCCGAGCTGGCCGACGTCGCGGCGGCCGGACGACAGGCCACTGTCCTGGCGGAGCTGGACGGCGGCGGCGTCGGCTGGATGCCGCTCCTGCCCATCGGCCGCTACCTGCTGGAACTCGCGGATCAGGGCGGCGGCTTCGGCCGGTTCGCGATGTCCATGGAGGTCGAGCTGCCGGGCGGCATCGACGAGCGGGGGCTCGCCGCGACCCTGGGCGCGGTCCTCGACCACCACGACATCCTGCGCTCCCGGCTCGTCGTCACCGCTGACGGCGACGCGGGCCTGCACGTCACGGCGCCGGGATCCGTCGACCCGGCCGCCCTCATCCACCGGGTCGCCTGCGACGGCCGCTGGGACGAGGCGGCCTGGCGCGACCGCGCCGCCGCCGAGCTCGACCGGGCCACCGGCCGCCTCGACCCGGCGGCCGGGGTCATGGCCCAGTTCGTCTGGTGCGACCCGGGCCCGGGCACCCCCGGACGCCTCCTCCTCGTCCTGCACCACTTCCTCGTCGACGGCGTGTCCTGGCGCGTCCTGCTGCCCGACCTCGCCGCGGCCTGGACCGACATCCGGGACGGCCGGACACCCCGGCTCGAACCGGTCGCCACCTCCGTACGACGGTGGTCCCACGCCCTCGCCGAGGAGGCCACGAGCCCACGGCGCACCGCCGAGCTCGACCACTGGCGGGCTGTCGTGTCCGGCCCCGACCCCGACCTCGGCTCCCGGGCCTTCGACCCCGCCGTCGACGTGTCCGGCACGGTGGCGCACGTGTCCGTGGAACTGCCGGTCGCGGCCACCGAGGCGCTCCTGACCACCGTGCCCGCCGCCTTCCGCACCGGCGTCAACGACGGCCTCCTCACCGCCTTCGGGCTCGCGCTCGCGAAGTGGCGGCGGGCGCGCGGTGTCGACGAGCCGTCGGCGCTGATCCGGCTCGAGGGCCACGGCCGCGAGGAGGAGGCGGCGCCCGGGGCCGATCTGTCCCGCACCGTGGGCTGGCTCACCAGCATGTTCCCTGTGCGCGTGGACGTGGGCGGCGTCGATCTGGAGGACGCCTTCAGCGGTGGCCGGGCCGCGGGCCAGGTCCTGAAGGCCGTCAAGGAACAGCTGCACGCCGTACCGGGGAACGGCATCGGCTACGGCCTGCTCCGTTACCTCAACCCCGAGACCGCCGACATCCTCAAGCCGGCCACGGGCGGCCAGATCTCCTTCAACTACCTGGGCCGGTTCGCCGAGGACACGCCCGAGGAGCTGCGCGGCCTCGGCTGGACGCCCGCCGACGACAACGGCCTGCGGGGCGCCGAACTCGACGCGGACATGCCCGCGATGGCGACGATCGAGGTCACCTCGCTGGTCTCCGACACCGCGCAGGGCCCGCGGCTCACCGCGCAGCTCAGCTTCCCGAGCGGGCTGCTCGCCCACGATGACGCGCGCGAGCTGATCGAGCTGTGGCGCTCGGCGCTCGAAAACCTCGCCCTGCACGCCGCCGCACCCGGATCGGGCGGCCTCACGCCGTCCGACGTGCCGCTGGTGCGGGTGAGCCAGCGCGACCTGGACCGGTGGCACGACCGGTACCCGGGCGCGGTGGCCGACGTGTGGCCGGTGACGGCGACACAGTCGGGCATCCTCTTCCACGGCATGCTCGCGGAGTCGTCGTTCGACGCGTACCACACCCAGCTCGCCTTCAGCCTGTCCGGGAACGTCGACCCGGAGCGCATGCGGACCGCCGGGCAGGCCCTCCTGGACCGGCACGCCGCACTCCGGACCGCCTTCGTCACGAGCGCGGCCGGAGAGCAGGTCCAGCTCGTCCTCGAAGACGTCGAACTGCCCTGGCAGGCCGTGGACTTGACCGACCTCGACGAGGCCGAACGGGACGCGGCCTTCGAGCGCCTCCTCGCCGCCGACCAGGCCGTCCACTTCGAGCCGGACAGGCCGCCGCTGCTGCGCCTCTCCCTGATCCGCAGGGGCCCGGACCGCACGGAGCTGGTCTTCACCGCCAACCACGCCCTGTACGACGGCTGGTCGATACCCCACCTGCTACGGGAACTGCTGCGCCTCTACGGCTCCGGCGGGGCCCCCTCGGCACTGCCCCGGGTGCGCCCGTACCGTGACTTCCTCGTCTGGCTGTCCCAGCAGGACGAGGAGGCGGCGGCCCGCGCCTGGGCGCGGGAGCTGGACGGCGTCACGGAGCCGACGCTCCTCGCCACCCGGGCCGGGGCCACCACCGAGTCGGAGGGCCTGGGCCAGATCGAGGTGCCGCTGCCCGACCCGGCCGCGCGGGAGCTCTCCCGCAGGGCGAGCGAGCTGGGCGTCACCCTCAACACCCTGCTGCAGGGAACCTGGGGCCTTCTCCTCGGCTACCTGACGGACCGCCGGGACGTGGTGCTCGGCACGACCGTCTCCGGGCGCCCGCCGCAGGTGGCGGGGGTCGACGAGATGGTCGGCCTGTTCATCAACACCCTGCCGGTACGCGTCACGTGGGCGCCCGACGCCACGCTCGCGCAGACCCTGACCTCCCTCCAGGAGCGCCAGACACCACTGCTCGACCACCATCACCACAGCCTCAGCCGGATCCACGAGACCATGGGCCTCCCGACCCTGTTCGACACCATGGTCGTCCTGGAGTCGTACCCGGTGGACGAGGCGGGGCTCGAGGAAGCGCACGCGGTGGCCGGTGCCGCCCTCACCGGTGTGCGCGCGACCACCGGCACCCACTACCCGCTCGCTGTGGTCGCCGCCGCGGAGCCGCACCTGCGCGCGGAACTCCAGTACCAGGAGAACCTGTTCCCGAAGGCCGCGGCGGAACGGATCGCCGCCCGGTTCGGGCAGCTCCTCGAACGGGTCGCCGCCGACCCGCACCTCCCGGTGGCCCGCCTGGACCTCCTCGACGGGACGGAACGCGACCAGGTCCTGGAGCGGTTCAACGACACCGGCCGGGAGCGGGCCGGGTGCGGCATCGCCGAGGTGTTCCAGGAGCAGGCGACCGCCGATCCGGAGCGGGTCGCGCTGGTCTCCGGGGAGGAGGAGTTGTCGTACGCGGATCTGGATGAGCGGTCGAATCGGCTGGCGCGGG
>NZ_BMVR01000042.1 GCF_014650815.1 Streptomyces flavofungini | reverse complement strand
CGTGGCGCCGGTGTTTGTGGGAGTAGTCGGCCCGGCCGTCGCCGACCCGGTCGCATTCGGAGAGAGTGCCGTCGAGCAGGACGAAGTCGGGATCATGCTCGCGCAGCGGCTTCAGCAGACCAGGGGCACGGGCGGCGAGCAGGTCGAAGACCGCGCTGGTGTAGGCGTGGGCGGTGGACTCGCTGATCCCGAACCCGGCTCTCGGCGTCGCTCGAATCCTGACCCTCTGACGGCGGATCAAAAGTGACCCACTTGGTGATCTTCGCCTGAACCTGATCTTGATCTGAGGTCAGGAGGGAGAGGGTGATCTGCGTGGAGGACTGGGCAGAGATTCGCAGGCTGCACCGGGCCGAGCAGATGCCGATCCGAGCGATCGCGAGGCATCTGGGCATCTCGAAGAACACGGTCAAGCGAGCACTGGCGAGTGACCGGCCGCCGAAGTACGAGCGTCCGGCCAAGGGCTCGGTGGTCGACGCCGTCGAGGTGCAGATCCGTGAACTGCTGCGGGAGACGCCGACGATGCCCGCCATGTCGGCGTACGGGCTTCTCTCCCCAGTTGTGTACAGACGAACGTCCCCAGCTGTCAGGCCACTTCGGTCTCCCGCTCGATGGCCTTGAGGCGGTTCTTCAGCCGGTAGCTTGGACCGTTGATGGCGATCACTTCGCAGTGGTGCAGGAGCCGGTCGAGGATGGCGGTCGCAAGGACCTCGTCGCCGAACACCTGTCCCCATTCGCTGAAGGTCTTGTTCGAGGTCAGGATGATCGAGCCCTTCTCGTAGCGCTTGGAGATGACCTGGAAGACCAGGTTCGCCTCGGCGCGTTCGAGGGGCTGGTAGCCGACCTCATCAACCACCAGGACGCTGGGCCGCAGGTAGGTGCCGAGCTTGTTGACCAGCCGTCCGGCCGTTTCCGCGGCCTTGAGGTTGCGGACCATGTCGTCGAGGCTGGTGAAGTAGATCGAGTAGCCGGCCCTGCAGGCCGCGACCGCGAGGGCGACGGCGATGTGGGTCTTGCCGACCCCGGGCGGCCCCAGCAGGGCGGCGTTGGCCTTGGCGTCGACGAAGGAGAGGGTGGCGAGGTCCTTGACCTTGCGCGGGTCCAACTCGGGCTGGAAGGAGAAGTCGTATTCGTCGAGCGTTTTGTGGTGCGGCAGCTTGGAGAGCCGCAGGCCCTGGCGGAAGCGGCGGTCGTCGCGGACAGCGAGTTCCTCGGACAGCACCAGGTCGAGGAAGTCGAGGTAGCCCATCTTCGCCTCGTCCGCCCGGCGGGTGTATTCGTTGATGGTCTCCGCCAGGTGGGGCAGGCCGAGCTTGGCGGCCGTGGTGCGGATGCGGTTGCCGGTCAGCTCGCTCAAGAGGAATCCTTCGTCGGGGAGTTGGTGGTGAAGGGCCGGGTGCCGGTCAGCTCGTCATAGACCGACAAGGGGCGGCGGCCGATCTCGACGCGGGTGGCCGCGGCCCGGTTCAGGAGGGCCTGCAACGGGCCGCTCTCCCCACCCGGAGGGCGTTCGTGGCGGGGCCGGGGCGGGACGCCGCCGGTGGTGGTCCGGCGGCCCTTGCCGGTGGGCAGGCCGTCCCAGTGCTGTTCTTCGACGACGCGGACGCCGCGGCCCACCGCCCGCGGGTGCATGGCCAGTAGCGTCTCGCCGCTGGCGTCGGAGACGGTGGAGTGCAGCATGACCTGGGACTTCGTGGCCCGGATCTCGACCAGCTGGCGGGGGCGGACTTTCCGGGCGGGCACCGAGTAGAGATTGCCGCCGAAGGCGACCAGGCAGTCCTTGCCGACCGGCCGCAGATGCCGCTCGGCCACCAGATACGGAGTCGGCGGCAGCGGCTTGAGCGCCGCGTGGTCGCGGGCCGCCCGCTCACCGATGACCTCGCGGTGCGTCTTGTGGATCTGGGACCTGCGCTGCGGCACCCAGGCGGCGAAGGCGGCGTCCATCTCCTCGACGGACGAAAACGACCGTCCGGACAGGACGTGGTCGCGGACGATCAGCACTTGGCGCTCGACTCGCCCCTTGCCGGTGGGCCGGTAGGCGGCCAGCACAACGATGTCGAAGTCGTAGTGGCCGGCGAAGCCGACCGCCTCCGGGTGCAGGGGCACCGCCTCGCCCGGGGCGACGTGCCGACGCACGACGGTCTTGGTGCGGTCGTAGACAATCGTCATTGGCACCCCGCCGAAGTGCGCGAACGCCCGGCGGTGGCAGTCGAAGAAAGTCTGCAGGTCCTGGCCGGTGGTGAAGCAGCAGAACGGGTCGCGGGAGTACGACAGCGTCATGTGGAAGGAGTAGACCTTCGCGATGCCCATGTGGGCGAGGATCTTACCCTCGTCGCCCCAGTCCACCTGGGCCTGGGCACCTGGGATGACCTCGAAGCGGCGGTGCATGCCCGCCAACTCCTTTGGTGTGATGCCTAGTTCCTCGGCGATCCTGGGGCGGGCTTCCTGAACGTAGAGCTTGACCCGCTGGTAGTTGCCGGTGAACCCGTACTCAGCGGCCAGCCGCTCGTGGATCACCGATGCCTTCATCAGGACCTCGGCCCGCAACATCGAGTCGATCAGCGGCGCGAACTCGTCGATCTTCCTCGCCAGGGACCGTCCGTTCGCAGACCGGCGCGGCGGGGTCGCCGGACCCGGCGCCGAGAGGTACTTACGGACCGTCTTACGGTCCAGTCCGGTCTCTCGGGCGATCTCCGACAGGCTCATCGCCCTGGACTCCAACAGGCCACGGAAACGCCGCAGTTCCAACCAGCGACGCGGATCCAAGACCATCGCCAACCGCCCTCCGCCGCCCGACACCGACCGAGCAGCAGAGTGCCGACCGAGTCGCCTCAGCGCACCAGGAACTGGCCACGTTCACCCGTACGCGAGTGGGGACGTTCAGGTGTACGCCGACACGCCACGGTGATCGCTGAGCGGATCGGGTGGGAACGCGGGATGACGGTCCTCAAGGAGCGGGTGCGGGAACTGCGGCCTGCCTACGTTCCCGTCGATCCGGTCTCCCGCACGACCTATCAACCGGGTGAGCTGGCCCAGTGCGACCTGTGGTTTCCCGAGGCGGACGTCCCGCTCGGCTATGGGCAGACGGGGCGTCCGCCGGTGCTGGTGATGGTGTCGGGCTACTCGCGGGTGATCGCGGCACGGATGCTGCCCTCGCGCACCACCGGCGACCTGATCGACGGGCACTGGCGGCTGCTGTCCGCCTGGGGTGCGGTGCCCAAGACGCTCGTCTGGGACAACGAGGCCGGAGTCGGCCGCGGCAAGCTCACTGCGGAGTTCGCCGCGTTCGCGGGCCTGCTCGCCACGAAGATCCACCTCTGCCGTCCGCGTGATCCAGAAGCGAAAGGTCTGGTCGAGCGCGCGAATGGCTACCTGGAGACGAGTTTCCTGCCCGGCCGCACTTTCAGCGGCCCCGGCGACTTCAACACCCAGCTGGCCACCTGGCTGACCGTCGCCAACCGGCGTCTGCACCGCACCCTGCAGGCCCGTCCCATCGAGCGGTGGGAGGCCGACCGGGCTGGGATGCTCGCCCTGCCGCCCGTCGACCCGCCCGCCTGGTGGCGGATGCAGACCCGGATCGGCCGCGACCACTACGTCCGCGTCGACACCAACGACTACTCCGTGCACCCCGACGCGATCGGCCGCACTGTCACCGTGCTGACCGACAACGATGAGGTCATCGCGCTGGCGCCCGGCGGCGTGATCGTCGCCCGGCATCCCCGCTGCTGGGCCCGCCACCAGACCATCACCGATCCCGACCACGCCAAGGCGGGCAAGACGATGCGCGGGCAGCTGCACCATCAGCAGGCCGCCCGCCGGGCCCCGACCCAGGATGCCTCCGGCCCGCTCGTCGAGGTCGAGCAACGAGAACTGGGCTCCTATGACCGGCTGTTCACCGTCATCGAAGGCGGCGGCGACAGGGAGGCCGGCTGATGCCCCGCACCACCACTGCCCCGGCCGAAAGCACCCCAGCGGGCCGCAGGACCGGCTCCCAGACGGCCGCCGACCTCGCCTTCCTGGCTCGCGCGATGAAGGCCCCGGCTCTGCTGGACGCCGCCGACCGGCTCGCCGAACGCGCCCGCAAGGAGTCCTGGACCCATGCCGAATACCTGGTCGCCTGCCTCCAGCGCGAGGTCTCCGCCCGCGAATCACACGGCGGTGAGGCGAGAGTACGGGCCGCCCGCTTTCCCGCGATCAAGACGATCGAGGAACTCGACGTCACCCATCTGCGCGGCGTGACGCGACAACAGCTCGCGCATCTGGGCACGTTGGACTTCATCGTCGGCAAGGAGAACGCCGTTTTCCTGGGCCCGCCGGGCACCGGGAAGACACACCTGGCGATCGGGCTCGCGGTCCGCGCCTGCCAGGCCGGACACCGCGTGGCCTTCGCCACCGCCGCCGAGTGGGTCGATCGCCTGGCCGCCGCCCACCACGCCGGACGGCTCCAGGCCGAGCTCACCAAGCTGAGCCGTTACCCGCTGATCGTGGTGGACGAGGTCGGCTACATCCCCTTCGAAGCCGAGGCCGCGAACCTGTTCTTCCAGCTCATCTCGAACCGATACGAACGCGCGTCCGTGATCGTCACCAGCAACAAACCCTTCGGACGCTGGGGAGAGGTATTCGGCGACGAGACCGTGGCCGCCGCCATGATCGACCGCCTCGTCCACCACGCCGAGGTCCACTCCCTCAAGGGCGACTCGTTCCGCATGCGAGGACGCGAGCTCGGACGCGTCCCCGCCACCACCGACAACGACTGAAACGACCAAGCCGGAGACACCCGGGTCAGATTTCAACCGACCAAAGTGGGTCCAGATTCAGCCGACGCCGACACCGGCAGCGATCTTCGCCAGAGTGGTGTGTTCGCGTAGGTACACCAGTGCCACCATCGCGCGCTGAGACGGGCGGAGCTTGCAGCGCCGGCGCCGTCACGGGTGACGATCAGCATGGTGCCCCACTCCACGAGCGCATGAGGCAGGTCGAGTGCGGCAGGACAGATGACCAACGAGGCCCCCGAGCAATCTGATTGAGACGTCAGACATCTCGATCAACAGCCCGGGGGCCTCGCTCGTTGCGCTTCACAGACCGTCACTCGAACGGTGGCCACATCGAAGAAGCTCAATGGTGACGAAGTCCCCTTCCCCCAGGCCCGCCAGCGCCTCGTGCAATCCGGGTGCCCAGGAGGCCAGGACCTCAAGGGTTTCGTCGACGTAGCGCCAGGCCGCTGCTTCCGACCCCCCGAACCCGGCGCCGACCTGCTGATATGTCTCGTTCTTGCGCGGATGGGCCAACGCGAGCAGAGCCTGCTTGAAGCAGCTCAACTTCCGCCACCTCGAACGCAGCTCACACCTTTGCGTGTAGATGAGCTACGAGACGTGCTCGACCAGCTCGTACGGGACATCAAGCACGGAAGGATAGCAAACCAACAGGAGCCCCTTGGCGCCGGCGTCGAGTGAGATCCACACCGCCAACGACAAGGAGGCTCCGCCATGTCACCACACCCCGGCTGACCTGCCCTCTTCCGCTCCTCAGCGAGAGGATGTAAGAGGCTCACTCACACAACCATCAACGAATCAGAACCCCAGCCGTTTCGGATCAATAAGCATTCGGCATCTATAGAGCCGTATCGCCGTAGCAGGACTACCGCATTCCGCACATCGGCTTCGCGTTGCCGCCCTCCCGACATCACCCTCGGCGCGCTTCACTGAACTTTGCCCGGATGCGGATAGCGAAGGAAGGCAGCAAGATTCCCACGCCATCCACTCAACATCATGCACCCCAATGCCGGTAACGCCTTGAAGCATCTCTTCGGACGAGCTGGCTGCAACGGCATCCATCTGGATAGGACCGGAAGCTTCTCTTGAGAGATCAGTGAGGAGTGTGGGGATAGTGCGCTCCGCGCCTAAAAGGGCTAGCCACCCGTTGGCTATCCTGCGACAGCAAGCTGGTTGTACCCATGCCGCCTATGCTCGCCTTGTCGCTGACTGCCACGCGGACCTCGGGTATGGGCGCATGGCCAGCCGACGTGAAAAGGTCGCGCGCTGGGAGTCAGGGAGAGTCATTCCCGAACTGACAGCACAGTTCGCCATCGCCCACCTTCATGGTGTGTCCCAGGAACTGGTGTTGACGCGACAGTGGCCGGACTGGCTGTACACTGCCACGGGCCATGCCGCATTGCTTGCTCCGTGGACAGCTGGGGAAGCAGCGCGCGCCCTGACCAGTGTCGGCCAGATACCCGCACCACCCCCTCGCCAAGAATTCCTTATCATTTCGGGCACGAGCAGTGCCCATGAATTCATTTCCTCCTGGCGTGAAGTGCACGATCACCCCACCCCTTTACCGCTGCTCGGGAGCCACTTCATTGGCTCAGAGGCCATAGAGGCCTTCCAGAATCGGCACGAGGCCATAAAACGTACGTACGCGCAGCTAGGCGCAGGTATCGCACGCCCACTAGCCGACGCCGACCTTGCAACTCTCGCCCTCCTCTGCCGCGAGGCTCGTTGCGACGGGCGGACGGCGGCTTCTCTCTACGCCATAAGCGGCAATGCCGCCGCGTTCTGCGGATGGCTTGCATACGAGGATGGAGACCAGGCGCGCGCCCAGTCATGCTACCTGGCAGCCTTGCGCGCTGCCGCTGCTGCCCATGACCGACACCTCGGATCGTATGCGATGATTTTGCTCGCTAAACATCTAAATGAGCTCGCTGACCCAGACAGTGCGGCGTCTATGCTCGACTCCGCCAGGAATGTCTTGAATCGCGCTCCCTACAACCCTCTACTCACGGCCGTGCTGGAATCATCCTCGGCAGATGTACATGCGTCACTAGGGCAGGCCACGCTATTCGACCGATGCACCGATGCAGCGTTCACGGCATGTTCCGCAACGCCGAGGGAACACGACTTAGCGTTCACTGAATGGGTCAGCATGGACCAAATAGCCATTATGGCGGGAGCCGGCGCCGCGACCCTCGGTCAGGCGCAGCGCGCACTGGAGTGGCTGGAGCCAGTGCTGTGTCCCGCGGGTGGAACTTCTCGGGTTCCGCGCCGGGAGACTGCCTACCACCTGGCACCAACCGCTCGCGCCTATCTTGAACTTGGCAACTTTGAAGCGATAGCACCCTGCGTGGAGGACATGAAGATCTTCCTTGCCCATACCCCGTCCTATGGGGCGCAGCGAGAGCTCTCGAAACTCGCATCGGCACTGACTGATCACTCTCACATCCCAGACGTCCAGGATTACCTGAATGAGGCTGATTTCCTGAGATGAACCCCAGAGGGCGACCGAAACTCCAATGGGCCCTCATGGAGCCCGTAACAGGATCTTGAGTAAACCCTTTCCATCCTGTCTCTGTGGGGCGAAACGGGTTCAATGGGCAGAACTGGTCCGGGAATTGGCCGGACACGTGCTGGCGAGAGTTGGGGTGTGTCTGCATACCGGGAAGTCCGGAATTGTCTGTCTCACCCGGGGCGGACCGGGCTTCGATTGCCTCGGCTTCCACCACCGGAAAGTGGAATTGTGGAAATGGCGGGCAGGTTCTACTTGCAAAGCTGGCCCTCGGCCAGAGCGATGCGGGTGCTGCGGGACAGAGTCCGTGCGGCAACCGTCATCTCGAAGGCCGAACGACCGGTGTCCGCCGTGGTTGTCGACCTCAACCCCGTACTCCGAGGCTGGGGCGCGTACTTCCGCAACGGGAACTCCAGACGGACCGAGAAACAGTGATCACGGAACGTAGCCGCCCACGTCGCAGGACCCGGTGAAGTTGCTGTGCTGGGTCCGGGTGTCTTGATGCTGTCCGGCGTGGCGTCCGTGCACGAGATACGCGCGAAGCACATCGCAAGCTGTAGGCATGCGGAGAAGCCTGTGCTGAAGATGTCCCTGACCCGTACCGCGAGGATGCTGTGCCGCGGGTCGGGGCGTCCTTGGCCTGCTTGTTGACGATCATCAGGTTGGAGACCTTGTCATGAGCCGTTCTGTTCTGGCTACTGACGGGAGCCACGGAGCTGGCTTGCGCGTGGTGCAGCAGCTCGGCGCCGACAGCGAACGGGTTGCGCTCGGACGAGCCGCCCGCGGGCTTCCATCTGCAGTGCGACATGCGGACCTCCACCGCTGTCGACAAGGCACTATCCGCACCTGACGTGAGGAGTCCGTCATGACCACCACCATCGCTGCACCCGCCGCCCCGCAGCACCGCACCCACAGCGGTATCCGGGCCTCGCTGACCGTCCCGCTGTCGGCCACCCCTGCGGCCGCGAAATGCGCCCGCCAGGCCATCATCGCCTTCCTGGCGGGCGCCAGGCGCAAGGAACTGACAGATGACGCGTGCACTGTGGCGACCGAACTCGTCAACAACGCAGTCGAACATGCGGGTGGCCCGATCCAGCTGCGGTTGCGGCTGCACGGGCAGCTCCTGTGTATCGCGTGCCGCGACGGTGACAGCGCCCGCTGGCCCCGCATCTCCGGTGACCTGGACGCTTGGGAGGAACACGGCCGGGGTCTGGCTATGATCGCCGTGCTGGCGCGCGGCTGGCGTGCTCGCCTGGCCCCCGGCGGCAAGGACGTCATCGCCTGGCTGTAGCAGAGCTGCGCAGGGCATGGCCCATGTACGGCAGCCAGTACATGCCACGGTGGGCAAGCGAACCGCGTTGGGTGTGGCTCTCTTGGAGGGACTGGCTGAGCTGGGGCTTTGGCAGAACGATCACGCCAGGTGCGGCTGCCCGTCGGTCGAATGCCGCAGGTGGCTCCACCAGCCGCAACCAAGATCGGCTGGACGCCCGTTACTGGAGGGTGCGGAGCGGCCGGAAGGATCATGTATCGCTTGAGAATCCGCAGGTCTGCGCTGGTGAAGCCGTCCCTCCAAAGGGGTTCCGCGTCCGTCACAGATCAGGTGGTGTTTGCTGCCTGTCTTCCGCCGGTCGACCGGCGACGGGCCGGTCGCGGCTCCCCTTTTTTCGCGCGGATGTGGGAGCCGTCCACACACACGCGGGACCAGTCGAGTTCGCCGGCCGCGTGCAACTTCGCGAGCAGGGTCTGGTGCAACCGCTCGAAGATCCCGGCCTGTTGCCAGCGATCCAGCCGGCGCCAGCAGGCTTGCCCGGAAGCGAACCCCAGCTCCGGGGGCAGAAGTTGCCAGGCGATGTCCTGGTGCAGGACGTACAGGATGCCCTGCAGGCACAACCGATCGTCCACCGGCTTCGGCCCCGACGACCGCTCGCGCCAGGGTGGTAGCAGCGGTTCGATCAATGCCCACAAGTCGTCGTCTACGATCCACGGCCGAGTCGTCACACCCGCCCAAACGATCAGATCGTCACACCGGTCACGCTCAACCAGGCACTCCAGCAAGATCCTGTTACGAGCTCTTGGCAGCAGCGTGGAGATAATGCCACCCTGGCGGATCTTCTGGATGAGAACGGGCAGAGCGCCGTAGGGCGGGTCGATGCCCGCGGGTTGTCCAGGGCGGCGAGTGGCTATTCGATCAAGGAGTCGAGGGTGGGGCCGGTGACGGCGGGGCGGGAGCGGGGTAGCCCACTGGCAGGCCTTGACCCCGGATCTTGAACACGTCTATGCGGCTCGGTCAGGGTAGTTGACGTTGTTTGGAGCGTGCTCTCGTAGGCGATTGGTGATCGCTATCCGAGGCGGGAATGCCAGCGCCGGGTGCTGTATCGGACCAGCTGGCGGAAGGCGTCGAGGCGGGCCTCACGCGCGTTCGGCCAGCTCTTTCGGTCTTGCAGGGTCTCTCTTTTGAAAGCCGCATTGAGCTTCTTCGATGTGGCCACCGTTCGAGTGACGGTCTGTGAAGCGCAACG
>NZ_BMVR01000041.1 GCF_014650815.1 Streptomyces flavofungini | reverse complement strand
CCAACGAGCGGACAAGCCAACAGTCACACCATCAACCACTTCTGTTAGGACCTCTAAGACCGTGCGCTGGCCCGCTCGCAGGGTGCCGGCTGAGGCGGCGTCGACCAGGGTCAGAGGCACGGACGCGGCGGCTGTGTTGCCCACGCGGTCCAGGTGGACCGGGAAGCGTTCTGGGGGGACGCCGAGGTGGCTGGCTACCGCTTGCATGATGCGCAAGTTGGCTTGGTGAGTGACGAATACCTCGACGTCGTCAAGAGTCCAGTTGGCGCCCTCGATGGCGGTTGAGATGGCTGTGCTCATGCGCTCGACAGCGTGGCGGAAGACGGCTTTGCCCTGCATACGGAAGTAGGGGTCGGACCTGGCGATGTTCTCTGCCCGGAGCGGCTGGCGTGAACCCCCTCCGCCCACCATGATCATGTCAGCGCCTGTTCCGTCGCTCCCCAGCGTGAACGGGCCGAGGGCACCGGGTTCCTCCGGCGAGCCGGCGCGCAGGTACGCAGCACCGGCTCCGTCACCGAAGACGCAACGCGTCGTGCGGTCTTCAGGGTCGAGAATGCTGGAGAACGTGTCCGCCCCAATGACGAGCGCGGTGCGCACCGTTCCCGCGGCGATGAGGCCCTCAGCGACGGCCCCCGCATACAGGAAGCCCGCGCACACCGCTGCCACGTCGAAGGCGGGCACGGTTCCCAGCCCCAGTTTCGCGGCAACCATAGGAGCGGTGGCCGGGCAGGGGTGATCCGGTGTCGTGGTGGCCACGATGACGCAGTCCGCCCGGTCGGTCGCTGCGGACTTCAGCGCCCGTCGGCCGGCCTCGATGGCCAGGTCTGACGTGGCGATGCCGGGCCCGGCGATGTGGCGCTGTCCGATTCCGGTTCGGCGGCGTATCCACTCATCCGAGGTGTCCAGTTGGCGGGCGAGACGGTCGTTGGTGACGACCTGGGGCGGCAGCCAACTGCCCAGCCCACTCAGGACTGCTGCTTGCCTCATTGAGCGCCTCCACGAGCCTTCGTGAGGGAATCCGCGCGTTCTGGTACCTGGTGGCTGACCATGGTGAGGAACCTTGTGATGTCGCGGTAGGAGCGCAGCGGCGAGGTCTCCGTGTAAGGCAGACCGTGGGTAAGGACGTACCGTTTCACGAGGGGTTGAGCTTTGTGCAGGCTCCTGCGGGGCATCGTGGGGAACAGATGGTGCTCGATCTGGTAGTTCAGCCCGGCATAGAAGAAGTCCGTGAGCCGGTTGGGGGCGAGGTTGCGGGAGCTGAGGACCTGGCGCGGCAGCCAGTCCTGTTCTTCCTGCTGCCCGTCGCGGAGCGGCATCCCTTTGTGGTTCGGTGCGAACAGCAGGCCCACGTACACGCCGAAGAGGCCCTGGTGCACGGCCAGGAAGGAAACGGCCAGACCGAGTGGGAGTGCGCTGAACAGCAGGGTCAGGTAGGCGACGAGATGTGTGGTGCACAGGATCAGGTCGGTGGTGGCTTTCCTCATTGCGGCGTATCGGTAGGCGGCTATGTAGCCTGCCAGGTTCAGGCGTAGCCCTTCGAGTGGGATGAGCACGTAGAACATCCACCCCTGGTGGCGGATGATGAAGCGTTTGACGGTGCCCTTCTTCCTGGCGTGGTGTGCCGGGTCGAAGATGACCTGGCGGCGCTGGATGTCGGGGTCGAGCGAGAGGTGGTTGGGGAAGTTGTGGTGCTTCGTGTGGTGCCCGATCCACCAGTGAAAGTTTGTTCCTGTCAGTACATTGGCGTGGAGGTAGCCGACGAGATTTGCCACCTTGCGGGTACGGCCGATCTGGCGGTGCCCCGCGTCGTGCCCGATCACGCTGGTCTGCCCGAAGCAGAAGGCCAGGCAGGCGGCGGTGGCGAGCTGCCACCAGCTGTCGCCGAGGAGGGCGAAGGCCGTCCAGGCCGCTGCCAGCATCCCCAGATTCGTGAAGATCTTGAGCGTGTAGTAGAGCGGCTGTGGTTCCAGGAGCCCCGCCGCTTTAACCAGCTGCGTGATGTCCTTCATGTTCGCTGGCTGTGTGGGGGAGGGGCGGTGGCTGTGTGCGGGCGGCTCGGCCATCTCGGGAATGTTCATGGGGTGCCCTCGAGGCCCGCGAACGCCAGCCGGACGCTTTGCATGCGCTGTGCCCACTGCTGTCCTGTAGTGATGCGTTCTCGTGCCGAGGTGTCGGCCAGTCGGCGGCCGGGCCATACCTGGTAGTCACCGAGGAGATGGCTGTGTTCGTCGATGCCTTGCTGGAAGAGGTTTTCACGTCTGAGCAGTTGGTCATCAACCGGCAGCGAGTCCCACAGGGCGAAACCCTCGTGCATGAGTCGCAGGAGGCGCTTCTTTTCCTGGGGGTGGGCCAGGAGGTGCTCACGGATGATGGAGCTGCCCACGGTGAGGTGGCGGATCTCGTCGATGCCGGCTCCTCGCTCGATGTCCGCGGCGGCTGGGTCGAAGATGCGCCACTTTTGTTCGCTGAGCTCTGCTGCGGGGGCCAGCACGCCTTCAACCAGCACGGTGAGGGCCAGCACACCGCCGATGAAGTCCCCTTCGTCGCGCAGGATGCGCAGTCCGAAGGCCTCCAGGGGATCCAGGATTGCGTCGCTGTCCTGCTTCGCCAGTTCCTGGATCTCCTGATGCAGCCTTTCCTCGCTGACGCCCAGGTCCAGCAGATGGCTGCGGAACACCATCGCATGCCGTGCCTCGTCCAGGAGCTGGGTGGCGTAGAACTCCAGGCACGCCAGGTCGGGGGCGAGTGCCACGAGGTGGCCGATGACGCGGGTAGCTTTCTCTTCGGCGAGAGACCGGTAGGCCAGCTCCTCTTTGAGCGCGGTGTTGAGCGGACCCGGTGTGCGCATCATCGCTAGCGGCTGCACGTGGTCTGCATGCCCCATCACGTGACCCTGGAGCGTGCCGTGGGGAACGGAGGCGAGCCAGTACTTCAGATCGCATTGTGCGGCCGTTAGTTCGACGCTCATGGCGCCGTCCATCAGGGAAGGCGCTCGTTCCCAGTCTGCCTCGACGGGGACGTCTGCAGTCGTCATGGGTGACTCCCTCGTGCCGTGGTGGTGCCGGATAGGTCAGCGTGTAGTGCACCGGTGAAACCGATCAGAGGCGGTCCGCTGCCGGGAATGCCTGCCGTCACGGTCGCGATGACCAGGACGTGGTCTCTGAGGGACGCCGTCTGGTCCACCCGGCACTCCAGCCAGGAAGTGGCCTGCCTCAGGCGTGGGATGCCAGCCGCCTGGGCCCATGTGTCGGGTGGTAGCTGGCTTGTCTCCCTGGACCGGCGGCGTCGCGCGAAGTGCTGGGCCAGACTCGCTTGGTCTGCCGCCAGGGCATTGGCGGTGAACGCCTCTGCCGTCAGCAGCTCGCTGAGTGACTTGCTTGCCCGACGCAGCGCTACCGAGACCATGGGACAGGTACCGGGGACGGGGGTCAGGGTGCTGACCGTCACTCCCGCAGCTCCACCGGGGGCATCGAAGGTGAGGACCGTGATTCCGGCGGCGAAGCGCTGCAGTGCGTGGGTCATTACGCTGCCGGACGCCGACTGGTGGTGTGCCGCGCCGGTCATGAGGCGTCTCGCGCGGGCCGGCGGTGACTGGTCTGATGGGCCGTCGAAAATTCGCGGCGGAACCGGTGGTATGCGGGATGCTGGTGTGGTTCGAAGCGCACGCCGAAAGGTTTGAGGAAATTACCGAACAGGGCCCTGTCGCCGCACAGGTGAATCGCGAGGGTGAGCAGTGCCCATTCGGGGCCGAGCAACGCCATCCACAGCAGGGCGACCAGTGCCTGGGTGAGCATGCTGTGCGTGACGTTGTAGGCGATGTAGTAGGCCTTGTGGAGGTCACCCGTGGAGCTCCGGCGCATCTGGATGGCTCCGGGGAGGTAGCCGATCAGGTCGATGTACACGAACAGTCCGATAGCCGGCTCCCAGCGGACGTCGTGAAGGTGACTGAGGAACAGTGTCAGGGCGACGAGGAGCCCCAGGGCGTACTCCGCACGCACGAGTGCCGCCGTGGTCGGTGTCATGAACAGGTTCTTGGCGTCCATCAGGGCACCTGCGCCACGTGGCCGGGGACAGGCAGGGCAGTGGCTGTGACGGCTCTGGCGAGCAGCGGATCGCCGATGACCGCGCCGTGGTTGTCAAAGAGTCCCAGCACGACCCGGGCGATGGTTTCCTTGATTACTCGTTCGGCGACCGGGTCGAGGATCCCTGCCATGCTAGGGATGCCGAAATCGAAGTCGGCTGCAAAGCGCACTCGGCATCCGGTATCACTGCTGATGATGTGCCACGTGCCGGCGAAGGAGTCGAAGTCACCGTCGGTCTGGCGAAAGGAGATGCGGTGTTCGTGGGGGTGGAAATCGTCGGCTTCGGTCCAGCGCAGGATGCCGTTGCGGAAATAGACTTCCCAGTCACTCTTTTGCTGGCCGTCCCCAAGGGGGTGGACGGTGACAGTGCGGACCACGGAGGCCAGCTCGGGA
This sequence comes from Streptomyces flavofungini, assembly GCF_014650815.1. GTDB lineage: Bacteria > Actinomycetota > Actinomycetes > Streptomycetales > Streptomycetaceae > Streptomyces > Streptomyces flavofungini. Next base: position 5,393 of record NZ_BMVR01000041.1, on the reverse strand, counting down.
TAGCGCGCGAAGTCGCTCACCTGCGCGTATCCCGCAGACGGCGAGACGTTCGGCAGGTCGACCAGCACGTGGACGCTACGCACAGCGGGTGGCACCTCCTGAGATCGGCGCGTATTGGCGTGCGAGGGCGCGACACGAGTGGTCGAACGCTTCACACAGGTATTGGATGTCAGCGGGGCTCAGCACGGCTGGAGGGGTGAAGCGCAGCACCTGGGAGGAATTGAGTGAGTGGTTCGCGATGACACCGTGGGAGATCAGCTCGATGAGCAGGTCTCCCGCGGGGCCGGGTATGGCGAACTCGATGCCGATGAGCAGGCCGCGGCCGCGTACCTCCACCACGATGCCGTCGCCCAGGTGGTGTTGGGCGATGGTGCGCAGGCGCGCCAGCAGCTCGTCTCCAAGGACCCGGGCCCGCTCCACGAGATGGTCCTCCTCCAGGGCCGTCAGCACGCCGCGTACGGCGGCCATGGCCAGAGGCAGGCCGGAGAAGGTCGAGGTGTGTATGTAGGGGTCCTTGTCGAAGGCGGCGAACGCCTCCGGTCTCGCGAGCACGGCGGAGACGGGTAGGACGCCGCCGCCGAGCGCTTTGCCGCTGAGCAGGATGTCCGGGGTCAAACCCTCGGCGTCGGCGCCCCACCAGGAGCCCAGCCGCCCCAGCCCGGTCTGGATCTCGTCCAGCACAAAGCACGCGTCGTAGGCGCGGCACAGTTCCTGCACACTGCGCAGATATCCGTCCGGCGGCAGGACAACACCAGCCTCACCCTGGACCGGCTCGACCACGAAGCATGCCCGTCCGGGCAGGGTCTCCAACACCGCTTGGAGTGACTCGGCATCACCGTAGGGGACATGGCGGACGCATGGCAGCAGCGGATGGAAGGGGTCCCGGTACTTGGCCGCGCCGGTCAGACTGAGCGCTCCCATGGTCTTGCCGTGGTAGCCGCTGTGCGTGGCGATGAGCTGATCCCTGCCCGTACTGCGGGCGATCTTAATAGCGGTTTCGACGGCTTCCGCGCCAGAGCAGGCGAAATGCACGCGCTCGAGTCCCGCGGGGGCCTTGCTCACCAGGGCATCCGCGGCCAGGGCCGCCTGCGGCTCCAGCAGGACACGGCTGGCCACAGGGTGGCGATGGAGCTGCTCCTGGACGTAACGCACCACCGTGGGGTGCCTCGCCCCCATCAACAAGACCCCGTATCCGCCGCAGTTGAGAAAGCGTCTGCCTTCTTGGCTGGTAATCCAGGCCCCCTCGGACTCCACCTCGACATGCCCGCCGAAGAGTTCCCCCAAGGTGGCGCGGCCCTTGCTCAGCCGCGTCCGGTACAGGCGGCCGATCTCGTCCCGGTTCACAGCGCTCGTAATAATTGGTGCGGTCATGACACTCCTATGACAGTCGGAGAGGCCCGCCGGCCGCGTAGTCGAGGTAGGGAGCTGCGAAGCTGCTGCGCGAGGGCGGATGGAAGCCCGCCCCATGCGACGCAGCGGCCAGGTAGGCGATGTCCCCTGACCTGATGTAGGCCAGGCCGCCCAGCAGCTCTACGGCCTGGCGGACCGTTGCCCCGATGGCGTCCTGCGCGCCGTAGCGCGCCACCAGCGCCTGGACGAGTACTGAAGGGCCCGAGTCGCCGTCCACGAGCATGCGGGCTGTCCTCTCCAGGAGCAGCGTCGCCGTCTCGAGCCGCATAGACAGCTGGGCCCGCTCCGATGCTGTTCCGCCCGGTCCGTTCATGACCCGCTCGACGAGCTGGCTGGCTATCCCGAGATACGACGCGGTGATGAGCAGTTCGAACCAGACGAAACCCGTGCTTTGCAGGGTGTCGAGGCTCACCGCGTCATGGGCGGGATCGGTGCGCATGATGTGCTCGTCCTGCACCAGGACATCGGTGAGCACCACTTCGTCACTCTGCGCCCCTGCCAGCACCCAGCTCGCCCAGAAGGGGCGCACCGCCAGGCCCGGCGCGTCACGGGGCACCAGGGTCACTGCTGTGGTGTGACCGCCGTTTCCATCAGGGATGACGACGCTTGCCGTGAGGAAGTCCATGGCACCCGACAAACTGCAGGGCTTCTTCGATCCGCGCAGCAGGTAGCCGTTCCTGGTGGCCTGCAGCTCCATGGTGGGTTCCAGGATGCCCTGGCCCGGCTGGCCTTCGGCGAAGCCGGACGCGACGAGCAGATTCTGCTGGGAGATTTCCTTGAGGCGTTTGCCTAGACCTCCCGCGCCTCCGAGACTGTCAGCAAAGCATGACAGGGTAGCCACGGAGAAGTGATGCATGGTCGTCGCGACCGCCAGCGACGGCGCGGCGGAGGCCAGGGCACGTGTCACTTCTAAAGCTTGGAGCGGACCGGCGCCACGCCCCCCGAGGGAATCCGGGATCACCAGACCGGGACCACCCATTTTTCGGAATAGCTCAATGCCGGGACTATCGGGACGCTCAAGGGCATCGAGCGGGTAGTCGGACAGCGCCTCGAGGAGTCCGGGCAGGAACAATTCACAGGTGCGACGTGCCGAATCTAGCGAACGCATTCTTCGCCCCTTCTGCAGAGTGATGAGATCGCTTAGTCCGTGCCGAATACTTTTCTCCACGCATCGAAGACTGCCTCCCGCGGACGGGAACCCGCGCTGATGCTTACTCCCTGGACATGGGAGGTGCGGAGCATGGGGTAGTTGGCCTCACCAAAAACTCCGCCGGTAAGCCCTGTTCCACCGTGCGTCGGCAGGCCGGCCAGAAACGAAATGTGCGAGTCATTCACCTTCAGTAACCCGCCGTTGACCGTTTCGTTGACAAACCGGTCTACTACTGCAGTGTCCCTTGCCCAGACAGAGTTACGCAGCCCGCATTCGTTCGAGTTCACATACGCGATGAATGCGTCCAGCAGTTCAGGGTCGGGTGCGCTTTCTGCAATCACGAGCGGAAGCAGGGGGAAGAAGGTTTCCTGCCGTACCGCGTCCACCTCTCTGGCCTTGCTGAGACCGTTGACGGAGATCACAGTGGGCTCCAAGAAGATCCCATGCGGGTCTCGGCTTCCATCGTCCTGCATGGCATGTCCACCACAGATCAGCTCGGCTCCCTTGGAAAGGGCGTCGTCGAGGCAGCGGAAGAACTTTTCATTTCGCAGGACGGGAGTCAGCAGAACGTCAGCTTCATCCGGATAGCCGGGCCGGATATTTCCAATCTCCCCGAGGAGTTTCTCGATGAGTGCGTCAGCGACTTCCGGGTGAACCAACACTTGATTCGGGATCATGCACAGTTGGCCCGAGCCATAAAAACTCTCGCTGAGCGCCTCGGCCGCCAGATCAACGTCAGAATCTTTCCAGACGGCCACGATATCATTGCCGGCCAGCTCAAGAATCGGCTTCTTCCCGGCACTGATGCAACGCTGCTCGAACCGCAGGCCGTTCTCGCTGTTCCCGAAGTACATGATGTCGTTCACTGACGGTTCTTCTAGCCAGGTGGAAAGCATCGGGCCGGGGTCGCCGCAGAGTGCGTTGAGTGTGCCAGGCGGAGCATCAATCTCATCAAGCACCGGTGCCACCACATCCTGGAGCACGTACATGACTCCTAGCGGGGCACCGCGCGGGGCACGGATGACGAGCGTGTTTCCCGCCATGAGTGACGTCACCGCAAGCAGGGCACTGGAAAGCGGGGCGTTCTGAGGCGGATTGACACACACCACACCGTCTGGCCGCCGCCGGATCTGTATCCTCCTCCCGTCGCGGTGAAGCTCTTGCAGCATCTGTGAACGATAGAATTGGATGGATTCCGCCGAGAAGCACTCCAGCATGCCCGAGACCTGCCACCGGGCGAGAGGCAGCGGATTCCCTTCTCGCACCAGGATTTCAACGATCTCTTCAGCCTGTCTGACGAGGCGTTCATACAGCAGGGCACCGAACCGTTCCAGCCGCACCTCCAGCGGGAACGCCCTCCACCGCGGAGCGGCAGCAGCCGCCGCGCTGACCGCCTGCCGCACCAAGGCGCGGTCGGCCTTGGCGACGCGCCCGCAGATCGACTCCGGGTAACGTTCAACTCTCACCCGCCCCTGTTCGAGATTGCGTTTGAGCGCGAGGCTGGCAAAAACGTCATCCAACACCGAACGGGAATCTAATACATAGACCCATTCGGTGGATTCTGATGAAGCTGAGCGGCCATTGATATAAGAGTGGTAGCTTCGCAGATTCCTGTCACTTGCGAATTGCCCTGCGGAATTGCCGAGTTTAGACATCAAGTTGATCACTCCTCCGGGTTCGCTGGAGAGATATACGGAAAGCTGCGAGGGGATGGTGCAGGCTTCGAGTCTGATACGTCACCACATAGTAAAGGGCCGGCATCTGGGTCGCATTCCAGTATGCCCAGGAAGGACCGGAGTGCTTCCTCGTAGCTTAATTGAATCCGGCACGCCGGGCCCGCCGCCGCTACACGGCTCCGACGGTTCGGAGTAGATTCCATATCGCCCCGATTCGCACCCGGCCCTGTGATGCCATGTACTCAGGATCAATGGACTGAGGGCGCCATTTCAGCTTAAATGCTTCCTGCGCCCCGGAAGGGTAGATGAGGCTCCCCTTTTTTCGTAAGAAGGAGAGAGCCTTATGAGTGGCCGGACTCGCGGGATTCGGGATGTCCTCAAATTCCTTCATCTGTGCGAAAGGGGTGAAGCCGAGATGAACCCATGAGTACCCTTCGGCGCGAAATGCGGCAAGTGCATTCGAAAAAATCATCTCAATGGTTCCGGGAGGCGCACTGGGCAGCCTGCGCGTGAGGTCATACAGCCACCCTGGCCGGTGACCGAAAACTGGCGAGTAAGACACGTACGCGATCATTTCGCTGCCGTGCATCGCCGCAAACACCCGCCGATACGAAGCACCCGGCCCCTCGCGCTCGCCGACGAGGAAGTCAAGCTTCTTGGCATGTTGGCCCTTGGACGCAAGCCACCTTTCGTCTATGCGATCGAGAGCGGCTTTCAGGGCGGGCGTTCCCTGCAGTTCAGCATGATCGACCTCTTTCACAAAGATACCCTCCCGAGAGGCCCTGTTGATCATGCTGCGGACTCTGCTCATCCGGTTTCCTCGGAGGGTGTAATCCGTGATATCGAGGCTGAATGATGCCCCGATTTGATTGATGATAAAGCCCATCTTGGCGTATATCTCAGCCTCCTCTCTGGAGATTTGCACCGCCATCACATGCCGTCTCTCGTGGCGGGCAAATTCGACCAACTCGGCAATCATCTGCTGGCGATCGCCGGGATCGCAGATAGGCCCGCAGAGCCCGATGAGATTCCGGCGCCCACTCATCCGATAGGCCAGGAATCCGTCAACATTCTGAGAGTTGAGATATTTTGTTCCGGAGTTCATTGAGCTTCTTCGATGTGGCCACCGTTCGAGTGACGGTCTGTGAAGCGCAACG
>NZ_BMVR01000040.1 GCF_014650815.1 Streptomyces flavofungini | reverse complement strand
GCCCTGTGCTGCTACAAGCGACTACTCCGCCTCACCACATAGGACAACGTCTTAGAGGTCGTTTTCTTCTGTGGTGCGGTGATATCACCTTGTTTGTGCAGGGCGGTGATCAGGTGCTGGTGGGGCGGCCCGGCCGGCTGTGCGTGTCGGGTCGGATGGTGTGGCGTCTGAGGCAGTGGGCATCCTGCGCCTGTCTCATTCCAAGACGCCCGCTTCTGTTCCGTGCTCCCATGAGGCCGAACACGCGCCTGGGCACACGCCCCGGGACGGCGGTATCTCCAGGGGATGGCCGACCGTCGTGCGTATCCGAGTGATCTGTCCGATGCCCGCTGGGAGCTGATCGAGCCGGTGCTGTCCGCGTGGCGCTTCGAGCGCCGCGGCCGGGCCCTGGACTTCGGGCGCCCACCCCGGCACGACCTGCGCGAGATCATGAATGCGATCTTGTATGTGGACCGCACCGGCTGCCAGTGGGCCTACCTCCCGCACGATTTCCCTCCTCACCAGAGCGTCTACGGCTACTTCGCCAAGTGGCAGAGGGACGCCATCTTCGCCCAGCTCAACGGGCTGCTGCGGGAACTGGTACGCCAGCAGGAAAGCCGTGCCAGGCACCCGTCGGCCTGCGTCATCGACGCGCAGAGCGTCAAGACCTCCACCAGCGTCCCCGCCCACAGCCAGGGCATCGACGCGGGCAAGAAGATCGTGGGCCGTTATCTTGAGCCCGCACGAGCGTGTCCTTCATGTGCGTGAAGCACTCTGAAGTTCCCACAACTCCCGTGGTGGATGCGGTTATCTGCCGCCGTCCAACACGGAAGGGGTGGATGCGCGATGCGCGTACAGAGGGTACTGACATCCGGGTCGACGACGGAGTCGTGGACGCTGCTGGGGCATGATCTGCGGCCGGTCGATCCGGTGGAGTCGTTCCTGGCCTACCTGACGGCGATCGAGCGGTCACCGAACACCGTCAAGGCGTACGCCCACGACCTGAAGGACTGGTGGGTCTACCTCGACGGTCGCAGCCTGGACTGGAAAGCGGTCGACCTGGAGGCGGTGGCTGCCTTCGTGGCCTGGCTGCGGCTGCCGCCGCTGGCCCGGAGCGGGGCGGTGGCGGTGCTGCCGACGGTCGAGCACCACTGCACGGCCTCCAGCGTGAACCGCAAGCTCGCCGCGGTCAGCACGTTCTACGAGTTCCATGCTCGCAGCGGCATCGAGGTCGCTGACCTGCTGGTGACGATGCGTCCGGCCGGTCGGCACCGCTCGTCGGCCACCTCCTACAAGCCGTTCCTGCAGCACATCGCCTCCGGCAGGCCCGAGCGGACCAGAACCATCAAGCTCAAGTCCGGCCGGAAGCGTCCCCGTGTCCTGACCGCCGCCCAGGCCCAGAAGATCCTCGATGGCTGCGAACACCTGCGAGACCGGCTGCTGTTCGCCCTGCTCCTGGACACCGGGGTCCGCATCGGCGAGGCCCTGGGCCTGCGGCACGACGACCTCGCGATCGCCGAGAAGCAGGTGACCGTAGTGCCGCGGCAGAACGACAACCGGGCCCGCGCCAAGGCCGGCCGCACGCGAACCATCCCGGCCAGCGCGGAATTGATGCGGTTGTACTCCGACTACTTGCACCGCGAGTACGGCGCTCTGGACTCCGACTACGTCTTCGTGAACCTCTTCGCCGAGCCGCACGGCCACCCCTGGGCCTACCCGGCCGTCTATGACCTGGTCAGACGGCTTCGGAAGACCACCGGCATCGAGTTCGAACCCCACCAATACCGCCATACCTATGCCACCTGGCTGCTGCGGCGCGGGGCCGGCATGGAGAACGTCAAGGAACTCCTCGGACACGCCTCGATCAGCACCACGATCGACACCTACGGTAACCCTCAGGAATTGCATCAGGCGGGCGAGAAGCCGCAGGTCGCGAGGTCAGGACAGTGCCTGACGAGGACTCCACCCTCCTGCAACTTGGCGGCCTGAGCTGGTAGTTTGGCGATCAGATCCCATCTGATGCAGGATTTGCCCTCTGAAGGGGAGGGTGAAAGTGGGTCTACAGCGACGTGCCGACCTGGCGGGGGCGGCTCATCTGGAGCTCGTCTCCGGGGTGGCCCAGCTGCGTCCGCAGGACGCGATGGTCGAAGCGATGGTGCGGGGTTGGCGGGCCCAGCAGGCCGCTCGTGGGCTTCGCGAGGACACGGTCACCGCCCGGGAACGACTCGTACGCCGGTTCCTGGAGTACACCAACGAATATCCGTGGGCCTGGGCTCCTGGCCATGTGGATGAGTGGTCACTGTGGCTGACCAGCGAGAAGCACCTTGCGCCGTCCACGATCCGTAGCTATCAGGGCAGTCTGCGCCTGTTCAGCGAGTTCCTGATCGACGGCCGTTACGGCTGGTCGGTGGCCTGCGAGGACGCCTTCGGCACTCACCCGGTGACCATCTGCCACGAGTGGAACACCATCGCCCACCTCAACGACTACGAGGGGCGCCCCGAGGCGAGGCCGTTCACCCGTGAGGAGATCCAGCACTTCCTCGACTACGCCGACGACCAAGTCGAACGGGCGGTGCGAGCCAAACGCAAGGGCGCCCTCGCCGCCTACCGCGACGCCACCCTCTTCAAGGTCATCTACGGGTGGGGTCTGCGCCGGACCGAGGCATCGAAGCTGGATGTGGTGGACTTCGGGCGGAACGCGAAGGCTCCGCAGTTCGGCCGGTACGGCACCCTCAACGTCCGCTACGGCAAAGCGAAGAAGGGTCAGCCACCGCGCCGTCGGAACGTGCTGTCGGTGATGGACTGGGCGGTGGAGGCGGTCGCCGACTACGTGGAGAACGTACGGCCGCGGTTCGGCTGCGAGGACCACCCCGCCTTGTGGGTGACCGAGCGGGGCGGCCGGGTCAAGCCGGCGGAGATCAACGCCCGCTTCGTCGCCTACCGTGACGCACTGAAGCTCCCGAAGGCGCTGACGGTCCACTCCGCTCGCCATTCTTACGTCACCCACCTCACGGAGGACGGGGTTGACCGGCGGTTTCTACAGCAGCAAGTCGGTCACGAGAATGACAGCTCCACCGCCATCTACACCCACGTCAGCGACGACTTCATGAACACCATGCTCCACAAGGCACTTGCTCCCGCGCTCGCCCCGATCCCCGCAGACAAGGACCGCTGATGGCCGCGAAGCTCGACTACCACTGGCACCTGCGCAAGGTCATGGCCGACCGCGGGCTCTTCTCCACCACCGACCTCATCCCGCTGCTGGACGAACGCGGCATCACCCTGTCGTCGAGCCAGGTCTACCGGCTCGTCGTCGAGCGCCCCGAGAGGCTCAGCCTGAAGATCCTCATGGCCCTGCTCGACATCCTAGACTGCACCATGGACGACCTCATCGAGCCCACCGCCGCAGCAGGCGCTGGAACAACCACCCGGACAAAGAAGGCCGTTGGCGCCGAGACAGGCGTCGGTGACCTGCGACCCAAGCGAGCCCGCATCCGCGGTCTCGAGCGGCCGTGACCACACCCGGACACCCCGATCGGGCCGTCACCGACCCGATCGGGCTCATCGTGGACCTGGTCGCGGCCGTCGAACATCACCTAGAGCCTGACCAGATCCGTGCCGTGGTCGCCAGCGTCGCGGGCGGCCGCTCGAAGTCACGCCGCCTCGCGACACATCTGGCTGGGCATCCCCGCGTGCTGAACGACGGTCGCTCGCCAGCGCCCAGGGCCGTCGGCGACCTGCTCATCGCCCTGCGTGAGGCCGGCGCCCAGGCCATCTCGCCGCCGTGTTGCGCCGAATGCGGCAGACAGATGCGAACTCTCCAGCGCCGCGGCCAGGACTGGTACTGCTGGAACTGCGGGCCACAGCCCGAGCCGTGTGCTGCCTGCGGAAACACCCGCCGGGTCGCTTCACGCGACCGAGCAGGGCGGCCACGATGCGGCAAGTGCCCGGACAGCGACGGACGTGACCCCGTCGCAATGATCGGCGCCCTGATCGCTGAACTGGACCCGCAGGCCCGGCAGGAGACGGTCTCCGACGCGGTCCGCCGATCGGCACCCCGCCCCTCCTACCAGCAGAAACTCGCCTGGGCCCTGGAAACCAACCCCGCCTTGCTGACCGGGGACGGCCACCTCGCACCCCACCGCACGATCCTCAGACTGATCGACCTGCTGCACGAGGCCGGCGTCACCGGGATCGTCCGGCCGTCCTGCCCCGGCTGCCACAGAGTCGTACGCATCGACAAGCCCCTCGATGGACAGCGGGTCTGCCGCATGTGCATCTCCCACTCCCGCATCGAGGAGTGCTCGGGATGCGGAGCCCGCCGAGAGCCCGCCACCCGCGACGACCAAGGCCGGCCAGTGTGTCCGAACTGCCTGGTCAGCGACCCGGCGAACCTGGAGACCTGCATCAACTGCGGCCGACGAAAGGTCGTGAACACCCGCACGCCGGACGGCCCGCTCTGCCAAAGCTGCCCCTCCTTGCCCACCGCGCCTTGCAGTATCTGCGGCGAGGAGAAGCCCTGCGGCACCTCCCGCACCACGGGGCGGCCATGGTGTCTGGACTGCCAGCATCGCTCAGCGCCATGCTCGGCCTGCGGCGACGTCGCGGCGGTCGTCTCCGGCACTCTCGACCAGCCACTTTGCGCGGACTGCACCGCCCCTGAGGTCTGGCACACCTGCCCCACCTGCAGCGATCCCCGCTACCCGCACCCCGGCCAGTGCGCTCGCTGTCTCATCAACCGGCGCCTCAACGAGCTCCTGGGCCCTCCGTCCGATGCCCTCCACCCCGCTCTCGAAGCCCTGCGAAACGACATCGCCACCACCGAGCACCCCATCACCGCCAGGCGGTGGCTGAACAAGCCGTCCGTGTCTCCGGTCCTGGCCGACCTCGCGACCGGCCGACGAGCCCTGACTCACGAGGCCCTCGACGACCTGCCCGACAGCCCGCCCCTCGCCCACCTCCGCCAAGTCCTCGTTGGCGTCGGTGCCCTGCCCGAGCGGGACGAGTACATGGTCCGCCTCGAACGCTTCCTCACCGGCCTTCTCGCATCACAACAAGACCCCGAACAGCGCAAAGTCCTACACCGGTACGCGATTTGGCACCTGGTCCGGCGACTACGCCGACGCAGCAACGGCCGCCCGCTTACCCCGCAGCAGTTCATGTCCGCGCGTCAACGCACCCACGCGGCCGTCGCCTTCCTGACCTGGTTGAAGGATCACGACCTCGCCCTGGAGACCTGCCAGCAGGCGGACCTCGACCGGTGGCTCACCGACGACTCCGCCACCTACCGCCACACGGCCGGACACTTCATCCGCTGGGCTCGCACCAACAAGCTCACCACCGTCCATGTCCCCGCCGTCCGCTGGAACGGCCCCACCCAGCCACTCGATGACGAGCACCGGTGGAACGTCGCACGCCGGCTCCTGCACGACGACATCCTCAAAGCAGAAGACCGTCTCGCAGGACTCCTTCTCCTCCTCTATGCCCAAGGACCGTCAGCGATCAGCCGGTTGACCATCGAGGACGTCGAGGCCGGCGCCCAGGAAGTACGTCTCCATCTCGGCGATGCGCCCGTCCAGCTGCCCGAGCCCGTCGCCGCACTGGCCCGCGTGGTTGCCGCGAACCGCAAGGGTCACGCGACCATCGGGGCCTTGACTCCGTCTCCATGGCTCTTCCCCGGCGGCCAGCCCGGGCGGCCGATCAGCACCACACAGCTGACCCAGCGGCTGAACCAGCTCGGGATCCGGCCCAATCAGGCCCGCAGCACCGCGCTCTTCCAGCTCGCCACCGAGATCCCGGCCGGGATCCTCGCCCGCACGCTCGGCATCCACACCGACGTCGCTGTCGCCTGGCAACGTCTCTCCGCGGGCGACTGGGCCACCTACGCGGCCGAGATCAGCCGCCGAAAGAAGGACTCATGAAAGCCTCCATAGCGATCGCGCAAATTCCCATCACCTGGGACATCGAGCGAAATCTCGCGGCCATCACCTCGCTCCTGGCGAACGTCCACCCAGATGAGATCGTCGTACTCCCCGAAGGCGCCCTGTCCGGATACGGCACCGACCTCTCAGCCCTCGAACGTCTCCAGCCCTCGGCCCTCGAGCATGCCATGGACTGCCTCGCGGAGTTGGCTCAGCGCAGAGCCATCCACCTGTTCTGCGGCACGTTGCTATTCGAGCACGACGCTTGGAGCAATGCCGCCCTCTACTTCTCCCCGGACGGCACCCGCTGGACCTACCGGAAGATCAACTTGGCGATGAACGAGCGAGGCCGACTCCAGGCCGGCTCTGAGCTCTCGACGCTCCCGATCCACCTGGCGAGCGGCCCCGTCACGCTCGGCGTCCAGATCTGCCGGGAGATCCGGTTCCCCGAGCAATGGCAGCATCTGGCCGACTGCGGAGCACAGGCTTTCATCTACCTCACCCATGCGGCCAACCCCTCCGAGCCTGCCGGAGTCTGGCGGAGCCACCTCATCAGCCGCGCAGCCGAGAACCAGCGGTTCGTCCTGGCAGCCAACGTGGCGGATCCTCGCCAACACTGCCCCAGCATGGTCATCTCACCAAGAGGTGAGGTCCTCGCTGAGGCGAACTCCGACGAGACCACCGTGATCAGAACCACGATCGACCTCGATGAGTCCGCCAACTGGTATCTCGACCAGCGCCGACAGGACCTGCTGAAGCTGAGCTATCAAGCGCGGACATACCCATAGCAACTGGACAGCTGGAGAGCGCCTGGAGCCAGGCATTCCGAGAGTTCCAATACCCGACTGCACCATTACACCTCACCGTCGAGGACGCCCGGCGCGCCCTGGAGAACGCAGGCTGGTTCACCGGACGGGAGGTGCGGCTGTGACACCTCATGCTTTGCCTGCCGGGCACGGCCGGGCAGGACTGCTGGAGAAGCTCCTGGCCGCAGTCCGGGCCGAGTTCCGCACCGAGATCTACCGTCCGGCCCCCGACGACCCGGTGTTCGTCGCCCCGGCCTGCGCCGTTGCCGACTGCGACCGGATCGTGAGCATGCGCGGGCTCTGCAACGGGCACGTGATCCGCTGGCGCCATCGCGGCCGACCCAAGATGGAGGACTTCCTCACCGATCCCGGACTTCCCGTTCGCGGGCGCCAGGCCCTGTCGGTCTGCACGATCGCCGGTTGCCGCTACGGGAACTTCGGGAAAGGGTTCTGCGGCAAGCACTACGACCGGTGGGTTCGGGCCGGACGGCCCAGTCCGGACGTCTGGGATGCGCCGAATCTGGTCGCGCCTGGTGCCACGCCGGCCGAGTGCCGACTGTCGTTCTGCACCCTGTGGGCAGAGGGCCCGCAGAGGATCTTCTGCCGCAGCCACCACGAGCGGTGGGCGAACGCCGGCTGTTCAGACCCTGAACGGTTCGCCACAGACTGCGAGTTGACCGGCACCGCGCACATCGACCTGCGTGACCTGCCCCGCCAGCTGACACTGGAATTTCAGTACGGGCTGCAGTGCCGGGCCGACGCCCACCGCCGCACGACACCGCCCCGCATCGTCATGCAGGCCATCCGGCTCGCCCGAGCCGCCGGCGTCTCCTCCCTGCTCGACCTCACCGAAGAGGCATGGCGGCACGACGCAGCTTCGGGCCGGGTCCGGGAGCCGGTGCTCTTCCTGATCGAGGTCCGTGACGCCGTCGAGGTCTTGCGCGACGGCGCGGGCTGGGAGAGCGAGTATCCGCGGGATGTGTGGCGGCTGGAGCGACTGCCGGGCATCACCACCCCGGCCACCGCCACCGTCCCCCGACCGCGCGTTCGCCTGCACTTCGAGCGGATCGACCAGCCGTGGTTGCGTGACCTGGCCAAACGGTGGCTGCGGCTGCGGCTGACCAGCGGGCTGAGCACCACCGCGGCACACACCGGCCTGGACGCGCTGGTCTGCTTCGGCGGCTTCCTGGCGCACGTCGACGTCGACCGTCTCGCCGACATCGACCGTCCACTGCTGGAGCGTCACCTCGCCCACGTCGCCTCCCAACCGGGCGGACACGGGCTGAAGAAGGGCCGGATCAGCAGCCTGAACCTGTTCTTCCAGGCCATCCGGCAACACCGTTGGGACGACTCTCTCCAGGGCACCGCCGCGTTCTATCCCGGCGACATCCCGCCGGAGCCGGCCGCTACGGTCTCCCGGCGGCTGGCCGAGCACGTCATGGCTCAGGTCGAGTCCGAGGAGAACCTGGATCGCTGGGACAATCCGTCCGGTCGCCTGATCACGCTCATCCTCGTCCGCGGCGGTCTGCGGATCTCCAGCGTCATCTGCCTGGACTTCGACTGCTTCCTCCACGACGGCCAAGGCGCCCCCTACCTGCGGTATTTCAACACCAAGATGAAGCGCGAGGCGGCCGTTCCGATCGACGAGGAACTCGAGCAGGCCATCCGTGACCATCAGCAGCGTGTTCTTGAACGTTGGCCCCAGGGCACCGGAGTCCTCTTCCCTCGACCGCACGCGAACGCCTCGGGGAGGCTGCGGATGTCCGACGGCAGCTACCGGCAGATGCTCCGCCGCTGGCTGGCGACCTGCGACATCCGCGACGAGCACGGCCGGCCCGTCCACTTGACGCCTCATCAGTGGCGGCACACCTTCGCCTGCCGACTGATCAATCGTGACGTCCCTCAGGAAGTCGTACGCGTTCTCCTCGACCACGAATCGTCCCGGATGACCGCCCATTACGCGCGGATCACCGACCAGACCGTCCGGCGCCGCTGGGAAGCGGCGATGAAGGTCAACATCAAGGGCGAGCGTGTCACGCTCGACGGCGACGGGCCGCTCGGTCAGGCCCAGTGGGCCAAGACCCGCTACGGCGTCGCCACCCAGACTCTGCCCAACGGCTACTGCGGGCTGCCCGTCCAGAAGACCTGCCCACATGCGAATGCCTGCCTGACCTGCCCGGTCTTCCTCACTGGCCCCGAGTTCCTGCCAGAACTCAAGGAACAGCGCACCCGCACCCTGACACTGATCGACAACGCCACCGGCTGCGGGCACACCCGCATCGCCGAGATGAACCAGCAGGTCGCCGACAACCTCGACCGCATGATCGGCGAGCTGGAAGACGGCCGGGACGAAGGAGAGGAGACCGCGGATGCCGGCTGACAACTCCCAACTCATCGTCACCGCGGCCCGTCGCCGGTCCACGGCGACCCGCCGGCGGGCGGTCGCCGCCCTGCGTCGCATGGACGCCGCTGGCACCGCGATCACCTTCGAGACCGTCGCCCGCGAAGCGGGCGTCTCCCGGTCCTGGCTCTACAACCAGCCAGACCTGCGAGCCGAGATCGAACGCCTCCGGGCCCGGCACCGCGTCCCCGCGACGAGACCCGTTCCCGAACGGCAACGAGCCTCCGACGCCTCCCTGCTGCGACGCCTGGAGGCGGCCACCAAGCGCAATCTGCAACTCGACGCCGAGAACAGGGAGTTGCGCGAGGCACTCGCCATCGCGCTCGGCGAACGGCGCACCGCCGACCTGCCGGAGCGACACCGCGACACGCCGACGAAGAAATCTTCCTCCGTCATCGGGCCCTGCTGACGGGAGCGTTGAGGACACCGTCCATCACACATCACCCCAGGTCAGCAGGCTACAAGTCGGGCCAGCTCAAGATAACGGCCGCAAGCGCAGCATCATCACCGACACCCTCGGCCTGCTGCTGGCGGTCCTGGTCACCGCGGCCGGCGTCCAGGACTCCACTGCAGGCCGCACCCTCCTCGAGCGGGCCGCCGCCGACCACCCCAGCCTGCGCAAGGTCTGGGTCGACGGCGGCTACCGCAAGCACTTCATCGACCACGCTGCCACCCTCGGCATCGACCTCGAAATCGTCCAACGCACCCCCGGAAGCAGGGGCTTTACCCCGATCCCGAAGCGATGGACCGTCGAGCGGGCCTACGGCTGGCTGATGCTGCACCGGCGCCTGGCCCGCGACTACGAGACCCTCCCGGCCCGCTCCGAAGCCATGATCCACCTCGCCATGGCCGACCTCATGGCCCGCCGCCTCACCGGCGAGAACACCATCTCCTGGCGCGACCCGACATCACCGGACCAACTCCGCATCACGGGATGAAACACCGGGAGAAAACGACCTCTTAGGTGAGGTCGACGACAGGTTGATCACCGCGTCAGCCTCGTGCGGGGCTGGTCGAGCTCCTTCGCGGAAACA
>NZ_BMVR01000039.1 GCF_014650815.1 Streptomyces flavofungini | reverse complement strand
GAAGCGGACCGCCTCGCGGATGTGGCGGACCCAGTAGTCGGGGTCCTTGAGCTGGTCCGTTTCCGCCAGTTCGCCGGTGACGTTGGAGACGACGGGCAGCTTCGGGTCCTGGTACGTCAGGCCCTGCGCGACCGCGCGGAAGTCGTCCAGGACCGGGTCCATCAGGGGCGAGTGGAAGGCGTGGGAGACCTTCAGCCAGCGAACCTTGCGACCCTGACCGCGCAGGGTCTCCTCCAAGCCCTCCAGAGCCGTCCGCTCACCTGAGAGCACGACCTGCGAGGGCCCGTTCACGGCCGCCACACCGGCCCGGTCCTCCAGACCCACCAGCAGCGGCAGCACGTCCGCCTCGGCCGCCTGGACC
Source organism: Streptomyces flavofungini (assembly GCF_014650815.1). Classification (GTDB taxonomy): domain Bacteria; phylum Actinomycetota; class Actinomycetes; order Streptomycetales; family Streptomycetaceae; genus Streptomyces; species Streptomyces flavofungini. The sequence continues at coordinate 11,344 of NZ_BMVR01000039.1, read as the reverse complement.
GCGAGCATCGCGCCGCCCTCGGGCAGCGACTGCATCAACCGACCACGCGCAGCGACCAGTCGAGCCGCATCCTCCAGCGACCACAGCCCGGCCACATACGCGGCCGTCAGCTCACCGATCGAATGCCCACCGACGACCTCAGGCCGTACACCGAAGGACTCGGCCAGACGGAACAGGGCCACCTCGACGGCAAACAACGCGGGCTGCGCGTACTCCGTCTGCTCCAACAGCTCAGCATCCGTACCAAACATGACGTCCTGGAGCGAACGTTCTAGCTGCCCATCCAGATGCGCACACACCTCATCCAGCGCATCGGCGAACACCGGGAAGGTGTCGTACAACTCCCGGCCCATACCGATCCGCTGACTGCCCTGGCCGGTGAAGACGACGCCGAGGCGCCCCTCGACCACCGAACCGGTCACCACCCCCGGTCCACCGGCGGCAATCGCCCCCAGACCGGCCAGGAACTCCGCGCGCGCCTCACCGAGCACGACCGCCCGGTGCTCAAGGACAGCCCGCCCGGACAGCAGGGACCAGCCGACACCTTCCGGCTCGAGCTGCTCGCGCCCGGCCACGTGCTCCCGCAGCGCGTCCGCCTGGGCCCGCAGCGCCTCGGCGCCGCGCGCCGACACCACCCAGGGCACGATCGCCGTCAACGGCGCGTCGAGCACCGGTTCGGCCGCCTCGGCGGGCTCCGTCGACGGCGCCTGCTCGACGATCACGTGGGCGTTCGTGCCGCTCACGCCGAACGACGACACACCCGCACGACGCGGCACGCCGCCGTCCCGCTCGGCCCACTCACGGGCCTCCGTAAGGAGCTCGACCGCCCCGGCCTCCCAGTCCACATGGGAGCTGCGCTCGTCCACGTGCAGGGTGCGCGGCAGGACGCCCTCGCGCATCGCCATGACCATCTTGATGACACCGGCGACGCCCGAAGCGGCCTGGGTGTGGCCGATGTTGGACTTGATGGAGCCCAGCCACAGCGGCCGGTCGGCCGACCGCTCCTGGCCGTAGGTGGCAAGGAGCGCCTGGGCCTCGATGGGGTCGCCCAGCGTCGTGCCCGTGCCGTGCGCCTCGACGGCGTCCACATCACCGACAGTGAGTCCGGCGCTCGCGAGGGCGGCGCGGATGACGCGCTGCTGCGACGGACCGTTGGGGGCCGTCAGGCCGTTGCTGGCGCCGTCCTGGTTCACGGCCGAGCCGCGCATCACCGCAAGGACTTCGTGGCCGTTGCGGCGGGCGTCGGACAGCCGCTCCAGGAGCAGCAGGCCGACACCCTCGCCCCAGCCGGTGCCGTCCGCGGCCTCGGCGAAGGGCTTGCAGCGGCCGTCGGCGGCGAGGCCCTGCTGCTTGCTGAACTCGTCGAAGGCGGTGGGCGTCGACATGACGGTCACACCGCCCGCGAGCGCCATGTCGCACTCGCCCTGCCGGAGCGCCTGCGCGGCCAGGTGCAGCGCGACCAGGGACGACGAGCAGGCCGTGTCCACGGTCACCGCCGGGCCCTCCAGGCCGAACGCGTACGACAGACGGCCGGAGACGACCGCTCCGGCGTTGCCGGTGAGGAGGTAGCCCTCGACGCCCTCCGGGGGCTCCTGGACGCCGTCGCCGTAGCCCTGGTAGCCGGAGCCGATGAAGACGCCGGTCTGGTCGCCCCGCACGGAGGTGGGCGCGATGCCCGCCCGCTCGAACAGCTCCCAGGACGTCTCCAGGAGGAGGCGCTGCTGGGGGTCGATCGACAGGGCCTCGCGCGGCGAGATCCCGAAGAACGCGGCGTCGAACTCGGCGGCGTCGTAGAGGAAGCCGCCCTCGGCCTTGTACGCGGCGGCGCCGGAGTTCTCCCAGCCGCGGTCGGCGGGGAAGACGGAGATGGCGTCGGTGCCTTCGGAGACCAGGCGCCACAGGGCGTCCGGGCTGGTGGCGCCGCCGGGGTAGCGGCAGCTCATGGACACGATGGCGATGGGGTCGTCGGCGGGCGCGGGTACGGCCGCCGACGACATCGTCGTGGTGCCGCCCGGTGCGGCGTCGCCGAGCACCTCGCGCCGCAGGTGGGCGGCGAGGACGTGGGAGTTGGGGTAGTCGAAGACGAGGGTCGTGGGGAGCTTCAGGCCGGTCGCGGCGGCGAGGCGGTTGCGCACCTCGACGGCCGTCAGCGAGTCGAAGCCCAGCTCGCGGAAGGCGCGCCCGGGTTCGACGGCTGCCGCGCCCTCGTAGCCGAGGACGGCGGCGGCCTGTGCGCGGACCAGGTCGAGGACCGACCGCTCCTGCTCGGCGGCGGGCAGCGCGGCGAGCCGCTGGGCCCACTCGGAGCCCGGCACGAGGGCCTGCGCGCCGGGCGCCACGGCCGTCTCGGGTCCGGTGAGCGCGCGCCGCGCCTCCGGCAGGTCCCCGATGAAGGGGCTGGGCCGCATCGACGTGAAGGCGGGCGCGAACCGCTCCCAGTCCACGTCGGCGACGGCCACGAACGTCTCGTCGTACGCGACGGCCTCGGCGAGGGCCGCGACCGCGCGCTCGGGTGCCATCGCCGTCACGCCGAGGCGACGCAGCGCCTCCTCGGCCTCCGCGCCGGCCATGCCGCTGCCGCCGCCCCACAGCCCCCATGCCACGGAGGTGGCGGTGAGGCCGCGGGCGCGCCGGGCTTCGGCGAGCGCGTCGAGGTGGGCGTTGGCCGCGGCGTACGCGCCCTGGCTGCCGCTGCCCCATACGCCCGCGTTGGACGAGAAGAGCACGAAGGCGTCGAGGGCTCCGGTGTCGAGGAGCGCGTCGAGGTGCGCGGCGCCCGCGACCTTCGCCTCCAGGACGGCGGTGATGTCGGCGGCGGTCATCTCGGCGAGGGGCTGCTCCTGGCCGACGCCCGCAGCGTGGAACACGGAACGCAGGGTGCGGCCGTGGGCGGCCAGGTCGTCGAGGAGCCCGGAGACGGCGTCCCAGTCGGCGATGTCGCAGGCGGCGAGGGTGACGTCGGCACCCAACTCCTCCAGTTCCGCCTTGAGTTCGGCGGCGCCGGGGGCGTCGGGGCCACGGCGGCTGGTGAGGACGAGGTGGTCGACGCCCTCGCGGGCCAGCCAGCGCGCGACGTGCCCGCCGATGGCTCCGGTGCCGCCGGTGACCAGGGCGGTGCCGCGCGGCGACCACTCCGGCTCCGTGCCCGTGCCCGCTTCCAGGGGGGCGTGCGTGAAGCGGCGTACGAAGACACCGGTGTCCCGTACCGCGAGCTGGTCCTCGTCGCCCGCACCCGCCACGATCGCGGCGAACCGCGAGGCGGCGCGTGCGCCGTACGACGGGGGCAGGTCGATCAGACCGCCCCATCGGTCCGGGTGCTCCAGCGCGATCACCCGGCCGAGGCCCCACAGCTGCGCCGCGACCGGGCTCACGTCCCGGTCCCCGCGGCCCGTGGTGACGGCTCCGCTGGTCACCGCCCACACCCGCGCGCCGATCCCGGCGTCGCCGAGAGCCTGCGTCAGCGCGACGGTGCCCGTGAGGCCGACGGACACGGCCTCGCGCCCGTCCTGCGCGGACTCGTCGAGCCCGAGCAGCGAGACCACCCCGTCCAGGTCCGCCGCACCGGCGGCGTCCCGCAGCCGCTCGGTCAGCGTCTCGCGCGTCAACTCCGGTGTCGTCAGGGCAAGTTCCACGACGTCCGCACCGGCCAGCGTCAGCGCGTCGCGTGCGCCTGCCGCCCACGGGTGGCCCGTGGTGTTCTCCGGCAGTACGACGAGCCAGCGTCCGGCGAGTCCGGAGGCCGGCAGGGAGCCGGTCGGCAGGGGCTTCCAGGTGACCCGGTAGCGCCAGCCGTCGAGGGTGGACCGCTCGCGCCGCTGCCGCCGCCAGGACGACAGGACGGGCAGGACGGCGCCGAGCTCGGCGGCGTTGTCGCCCGCCAGCTCCAGCTCGGCCGCCAGCTCCTCTAGGTCCTCGCGCTCCACGGCCTCCCAGAAGCGCGCCTCCACGTCGGCCACGACGGACAGCGGCGTGCCGTCGGGCACCCCGCCGTCGTCCGTCAGCCAGTAGTGCTGCCGCTGGAAGGCGTACGTGGGCAGGTCGACGACGGTTCCGGCGCCCGGGAACAGCGCCTTCCAGTCCAACTCCGCGCCGCGCACGTGCGCTTCGGCGAGGGAGGCGGCGAGGCGGTCGGCGCCGCCGTCGTCGCGGCGCAGGGAGCCGAGTGCCGCGGCGGCCTCCTCGCGCCCCGCGGCCTCGATGGTGGCCTGGACGGGGACGGTGAGGACGGGGTGGGGACTCATCTCCAGGAACAGGCCGTGGCCTTCGTCGAGGAGGCCGCGGGTGGCGTGCTCAAAGAGGACGGTCTGGCGGAGGTTGCGGTACCAATAGCCCGCGTCCATCGGGGTGTTGGCGTCCAGCCAGGCGCCGGTGAGGGTCGAGAACAGGGGCACCTCGGCCGCCTGCGGGTCCACCCCGGCCAGCGCCTCGGCGATCTGCTGCTCGATCTGCTCCACGTACGAGGAGTGCGAGGCGTAGTCCACCGGGATGGTCCGGGCGCGAACGTCCCCGGCCACGCACTGCGCGACCAACTCCTCCAGCGCGTCCGGCTCGCCCGAGACCACGACCTGGGCCGGACCGTTCACGGCAGCCAGCTCGATCCGGCCGTCCCAGGCAGCGATCAGCTCCCGCACTTCCTGCTCAGGCAGGGGCACGGAGACCATGCCGCCCTTGCCCGACAGCTCCCGGATCGCCAGGCTCCGCAGCGCCACCACGCGGGCCGCGTCCCGCAGCGACAGCGCCCCCGCGACACACGCGGCCGCGATCTCACCCTGACTGTGCCCGACCACAGCAGCAGGCTGAACACCCGCCGCCTGCCAGGTCGCGGCCAGCGACACCATCACCGCGAACAACACGGGCTGGACCACATCCACCCGGTCGAAGTTGTCCCCGCTCAGCTCCTCAAGCAGGTCCCACTCCACGAACTCCGACAACGCATCCGCGCACTCCTCCATCCGCTCGGCGAACACCGGGGACTCGTCGAGGAGTTCGCGAGCCATCCCGGCCCACTGCGACCCCTGCCCCGGGAACACGAACACCGCACGACCCGCACCGCCCTGGGCCCGACCGGCCGCCACCCGCGTGGCCGCCATGTCGCCCTGGGCCAACGCCTCAAGCCCGGCGACCAGCTCTTGCCGGTCCCGGCCGAGGACGACGCCCCGGTGCTCGAACCGCGAGCGTGCGACCGTCAGCGACCAGCCGACGTCGGAGAGACCGATGCCGTCGTCGGTGAGCAGCCGCTGGCGCAGCCGTTCCGCCTGCGCCCGCAGGGCGCCTTCGCTCTTCGCCGACAGGGCCAGCGGGACCACGCCCTGGACGACCGACGACATGCCGGTCGGGGCGGGGTGGTCGCCGGGGTCGACGGGCAGTCGTTCCGCCACCGGTGCCTGCTCCACGATCACGTGCGCGTTGGTGCCGCTCATGCCGAAGGAGGAGACGCCCGCGCGGCGCGGCCGTCCCACCTCCCGCGCGGTCCATTCGCGCGCCTCGGTCAACAGCTCGACGGTCCCCGCGGACCAGTCGACCTCGGTCGTCGGCGCCTCGGCGTGCAGCGTCCTGGGCAGGATGCCGTGCCGCATCGCCATGACCATCTTCATGACGCCCGCGACGCCCGCGGCCGCCTGGGCGTGCCCGATGTTGGACTTGACCGAGCCGAGCCACAGCGGCACGCGCCCCTGGGGGCCCTCGGGGCGGTCCTTGCCGTAGGTGGCGATGAGGGCCTGGGCCTCGATGGGATCGCCGAGTGAGGTGCCGGTGCCGTGGGCCTCGACGGCGTCGACGTCGGCGCCGGTGAGTCCGGCACCGGCCAGGGCCGCGCGGATCACGCGCTGCTGCGAGGGCCCGTTCGGGGCGGTCAGGCCATTGCTGGCGCCGTCCTGGTTGACCGCCGAACCACGGACGACCGCGAGGACCTGGTGGCCGTTCCGGTGGGCGTCGGACAGGCGCTCCAGGACCAGCATGCCGACGCCCTCGCCGACGCCGAAGCCGTCGGCGCCCTCCGCGAAGGGCTTGCAGCGGCCGTCGGCGGCGAGGCCGCGCTGACGGCTGAACGCGACGAGCGTGTCGGCGTTGGCCATGACGGTGGCGCCGCCCGCGAGAGCCAGGTCGCACTCGCCCTGGCGCAGGGACTGCGCGGCCAGGTGCAGGGCGACGAGGGACGACGAGCAGGCGGTGTCGACCGTCACGGCCGGGCCTTCGAGACCGAAGGAGTACGAGATGCGGCCGGAGATGACGCTGGTGGAGTTGCCGGTCATCAGATGGCCTTCGAGGCCGTCGGGGATGACCCGCACGCTCTCGCCGTAGCCCTGCGACGAGGCGCCGACGAAGACGCCGCCCGCGGTGCCGCGCAGCGCCGCCGGGTCGATCCCGGCGCGCTCGAAGGCCTCCCAGGAGGTCTCCAGGAGGAGCCGCTGCTGCGGGTCCATCGCCAGGGCCTCGCGCGGGGAGATCCCGAAGAACACCGCGTCGAACTCGCCCGCGTCGTGCAGGAAGCCGCCGCCGCGCGAGTACGTGGTGCCCTGGTGGTCGGGGTCCGGGTCGTAGAGGGACGCCGTGTCCCAGCCGCGGCCCTCGGGCAGCCCGGAGGTGGCGTCGGCGCCCTCGCCGACGAGGTGCCACAGGTCCTCGGGGCTCGCGACGCCGCCGGGGAAGCGGCAGCTCATCGCGACGATGGCGATGGGCTCGTCGGTGACCGCCGCGACCGGGGCGACGGGCGCGGACGGGGTGTCCGTGGCGGCGCCGCCGAGTTCGGACTTGAGGTGGCGGGCGAGGGCCAGCGGGCTCGCGTAGTCGAAGACCAGGGTGGCGGGCAGGCGCAGGCCGGTCGCCTCGTTGAGGCGGTTGCGGAGTTCGACGGCGGTCAGCGAGTCGAAGCCCAGGTCACGGAAGGCCCGCTCGGTGTCGACCTGGTCGCCGGAGGCGTAGCCGAGGACGGCGGCGGCCTGGCCGCGCACGTGGTCGAGGAGCGCCCGCTCCCGCTCGCCGTCGGCAAGACCGCGCAGCCGCCGCACGAGCGCCGGGGCGTCGCCGCCGGACGTGTCCTGACCCCCGGCGGCGCGCCGGGCGGGGCCCTGGACGAGGCCGCTGAGCAGCGGCGGCAGGTTCTGGCCGTGCGTACCGCGCAGCGCGGCGGTGTCGAGGCGTACGGGTACAAGGGCGGCGGCGTCCAGGCCGAGTGCGGTGTCGAGGAGGCCGAGGCCCTGCTCGGTGGTGAGGGGTGCGATGCCGGAGCGGGTCATCCGGTCGAGGTCGTCGGCGGTGATCTGCCCGGCCATGCCGCCGCGTTCGGCCCACAGGCCCCAGGCGAGGGCGGTGGCGGGCACGCCCTGGCCGCGCAGGTGCTGGGCGTAGGCGTCGAGGAAGGTGTTGCCCGCCGCGTAGTTGCCCTGTCCGGCGCCGCCGAGGACGCCCGCGACGGAGGAGAACAGGACGAACGCGGCGAGGTCGGCGTCCCGGGTGAGGGCGCGCAGGTTGAGGGCCGCGTCGGCCTTGGGCCGCAGCACGCGGTCGAGCTGGTCGGCGGTGAGCGAGGAGGTGATGCCGTCGTCGAAGACGCCCGCGGTGTGCACGACCGCGGTGAGGGGGTGCTCGGCGGAGACGCGGGCCAGCGCCTCGGCGAGGGCCTCCCGGTCGGCCGCGTCGCACCCGACGACATCGACGCTGGCACCCGACTCCGCGATGTCCGCGGCGAGTTCGGCCGCGCCCGGCGCGTCGGGGCCGCGGCGGCCGAGGAACAACAGGTTGCGAATGCCGTGTGCGGCGACGAGATGCCGGGCGACGAGGCCGCCGAGGCCGCCGGGGGCACCCGTGACCAGGGCGGTGCCGTCGGGGTCCAGGACGGGAGCGGTCCGGGTCTCCGGGTCCGCCGGATCGGCGGTCCGCTCGCCGAGGTCGCGGGTGAGGCGGGGGACGAGTACGGCTCCGGCGCGGATCGCGCACTCGGGCTCGCCGTGCGCGTACGCGGCGGGCAGCGCGCGCAGCGACTCGGGCCCGCCGTCCACATCGGCGAGCACGAACCGGCCCGGCTCCTCGGACTGCGCCGAACGCAGCAGGCCGAGGACGGCGGAGTGCGCGAGTCCGGGCAGCGGCTCGTCGTCGGCGACAGCGGCGGCGCCGCGCGTCAGGACGACGAGGCGCGCGTCGGCGAGGGTGCCGTCGGCTGCGGCCAGCCACTCCTGGACGAGGGCGAGGGCTTCGCGGGTGGCGGCGTGGACGGCTTCGGCGGTGGTGTCGGCGGCGGTTCCGGTGTTCGCGGCGTCGGCGGCTGCCGCGGTGGTGGTGTCGGCGGCGGTTGCGGCGCCGGTGGCTCCGGCCGCGACCACGACTCCGGGTACGGCCGCCGTGCCGTCGGCCACCGCCGCGGTGAGGTCGGCCAGTGTCGGGTACGAGGTGGCGTCGACGCCGCCCTCGCCCAGCAGGCGGCACAGCTCACCGGTGTCGGTGCCGAGCACGGCCCAGGAGGGGGCGGCGGCGCGGTCCGGGTGTGCCGGGGCGCCGGCGGTCGGCCGCACCCAGTTGACGCGGTACAGGTGGGCCACCCGGGCCCGGCGGGCGGCGAGGCCCTGCCGGACGTCGACGGTGCGGGACACCAGCGAGCCGATCCGTGCGACCGGCGCGCCCGAGTCGTCGGCGAGCAGCACCGAGACGGTGTCGCCGCCGCTGCCCGAGCGGGTGAGGCGGACGCGCAGGGACTTCGCCCCGTCGGCGTACAGCGCCACGTCGCTCCACGAGAACGGCAGCCGGGGCGCGCCGCCCTCGTCGCCGTCCGAGGGATCCTGCGCGAGGTGCGCGGCCTGCAGCGCGGCGTCGAGGAGCACCGGGTGCAGGCCGAACCGTCCGGCCTCGTCACGCCGGTCCTCGGGGATGCCGACTTCGGCGAACAGCTCGTCGCCGAGCCGCCACACGCTGCGCAGCCCCTGGAAGGCGGGGCCGTACTGGACGTCCGCCGCGGCGAACTCCTCGTACAGGCCGTCGATGCCGACCGCCTCGGCGCCCTGGGGCGGCCACTCCGCGAGGTCGAACCCGGCGGCGTCGGCGGGCGCGGCGGCCGCGGTGCTCAGGGCGAGGACGCCGGTGGCGTGCCGGGTCCACGGCTCCGGCTCCGCGCCGTCCGTGTCGGGGCCCGTCTCGGGCCGGGAGTGGAAGCTGAGCGACCGCCGTCCGGAGGCGTCGGCGTCTCCCACGGTGAGCTGGAGCTGTATGCCGCCCGTCTCCGGGACGACCAGCGGTGTCTCCATGGTGAGCTCTTCGACCAGGTCACAGCCCACCTGGTCGCCCGCGCGCGTCGCCAGCTCCACGAACGCGGTCGCGGGCAGCAGTACGACCCCCGCCACGGCGTGGTCGGCGAGCCACGGGTGCGTACGCAGCGAGAGCCGCCCCGTGAGCAGATGCCCGTCACCGTCCGCGAGCGGCACTGCCGCGCCAAGGAGCGGGTGCCGTGTGTCACCGAGCCCGGCAGCGGTGACATCGCCCGCCGTGAGGTCGGCGTGCAGCCAGTAGTGCTGGTGCTGGAAGGGGTAGGTGGGGAGGTCGACGGCGGTGCGGGCGCCCGGGTAGAGGGCCGCCCAGTCCAACTCGGCGCCGTGGACGTGGGCTTCGGCGAGGGAGGCGGCGAGGCGGTCGGCACCGCCGTCGTCGCGGCGCAGGGACCCGAGGGTGGCCGCGGGGCTCTCGGTGGCGTCGATCGTCGCCTGCACCGGAACGGTCAGCACCGGGTGCGGGCTCATCTCCAGGAACAGCCCGTGCCCCTCGGCCAGGAGGCCGCGGGTGGCGTGCTCGAAGAGGACCGTGTGACGCAGGTTGCGGTACCAATACCCCGCATCCATCGGCGTGTTGGCGTCAAGCCACTCCCCCGTCAGCGTCGAGAAGATCGGGACATCGGCGGCCTGCGGAGACACTCCGGTCAGGGCCTCAGCGATCTGCTCCTCGATCTGCTCCACGTACGAGGAGTGCGAGGCGTAGTCCACCGGGATCGTCCGGGCGCGGATGTCCTGGGCGACACACTGGGCGACCAGTTCTTCCAGCGCCTCGGGCTCACCGGAGACGACGACCTGGGCCGGACCGTTCACGGCGGCAAGCTCGATCCGGCCGTCCCAGGCAGCGATCAGCTCACGCACCTCGGCCTCGGGCAGCGGCACGGACACCATCCCGCCCTTGCCGGACAACTCACGAATGGCCAGACTCCGCAAGGCCACGACACGAGCCGCGTCCTGCAGGCTGAGCGCGCCCGCGACGCACGCGGCCGCGATCTCACCCTGACTGTGCCCGACCACAGCGGCGGGCTTCACCCCGGCCGCCTGCCACACCTCGGCCAGCGACACCATCACCGCGAAGAGAACCGGCTGCACCACATCCACCCGGTCGAAGTTGTCCCCGCTCAGCTCCTCAAGCAGGTCCCACTCCACGAACTCCGACAACGCGTCCGCGCACTCCCCCATCCGCTCGGCGAACACCGGACTGGAGTCGAGCAGCTCACGCGCCATCCCGGCCCACTGCGACCCCTGCCCCGGGAACACGAACACGGGACGGACCTTGCCCTTCGCGCCCTGGGCCCGGCCGGACACCACCTGCGTGGCCGCCGCGTCGCCTTCGGCCAGCGCCTCAAGCCCGGCAAGGACCTCGTCCCGGTCCCGGCCGAGGACGACACCCCGGTGCTCGAACCGCGACCGCGACACCGCCAACGACCACGCCACATCGCCCAGTTCCAGGCCACCCCGCGCCGACAGCAGCTCCCGCACCCGCACAGCCTGCGCCCGCAGCGCCTCCGGCGACTTCGCCGACAACGCCACCGGCACCACACCCGCCACCACCGAAGAAACAGCGGAAGGCGACACGGCCTCCCCGGCCTCCGACTCCTCCCCCGGCGCCTGCTCCACGATCACATGCGCGTTCGTACCGCTCATGCCGAAGGACGAGACGCCCGCGCGACGCGGCAGCCCGGGCTCGCGCTCGGGCCATTCCCGGGCGTCGGTGAGCAGCTCGACCGTGCCCGCCGACCAGTCGACCTCGGAGGTCGGGCTGTCCACGTGCAGGGTCTTGGGCAGGACGCCTTCCCGCAGCGCCATGACCATTTTGATGACACCGGCGACACCGGCGGCGGCCTGCGTGTGCCCGATGTTGGACTTCAACGAGCCCAGCCACAAAGGCCGTTCCGCGGAACGCTCCTTGCCGTACGTGGCGAGCAGCGCCTGGGCCTCGATCGGGTCGCCGAGCGTGGTGCCGGTGCCGTGCGCCTCGACGGCGTCCACGTCACTGGCGGTGAGGCCCGCGTTCGCCAGCGCGGCACGGATGACACGGCGCTGGGAGGGGCCGTTCGGGGCGGTGAGCCCGTTGCTCGCGCCGTCCTGGT
>NZ_BMVR01000038.1 GCF_014650815.1 Streptomyces flavofungini | reverse complement strand
ACACCGGAAACGCCTCATACAACTCCCGGCCCATACCGACCCGCTGACTGCCCTGCCCCGTGAACACGACACCCAGGCGGCCCTCGACCACCGCACCCGACACCACGCCCGGCCCCTCAGCGCCGGAGGCGAGTGCCGTCAGGCCGGACAGGAACTCGTCCCGCTCGCGGCCGAAGACCACGGCGCGGTGTTCGAGGGGTGAGCGGCCCGTGGCAAGGGACCAGCCCGCGTCGGCGAGTCCGGCGCGGTCGGCGGCGAGGGTGGCGTCAGCGAGGAGGCGGTTCCGGAGGCGGGCGGCCTGGGCGCGCAGGGCGTCGGTGGTGCGGGCCGAGAGCTGCCACGGGACCGCGGTGGTGGTGGCCTGTACCTCGCCGGGGACCTGGGGGGTGGTGGGCTTGCCGCGTCGGGGGGCCTGTTCCACGACGACGTGGGCGTTGGTGCCGCTCACGCCGAAGGAGGAGACACCGGCGCGGCGCGGGGAGCCGTCCCGGTCGGGCCAGTCGCGGGCACGGTCGAGCAGTTCCACGGTCCCGGCGGACCAGTCGACGTGGGTGCTCGGCCGGTCGACGTGCAGGGTCTGCGGGAGCAGGCCGTGACGCATGGCCATGACCATCTTGATGATGCCCGCGACACCGGCCGCGGCCTGCGTGTGCCCGATGTTGGACTTCACCGAGCCGAGCAGCAGCGGCCGGTCGGCGGGGCGGTCCTGGCCGTAGGTCGCGATGAGCGCCTGGGCCTCGATCGGGTCGCCGAGCGTCGTGCCCGTGCCGTGGCCCTCGACCGCGTCGATCTGCTCGGGCGCGAGGCGGGCGTTGGCGAGGGCCTGCGTGATGACGCGCTGCTGGGACGGGCCGTTCGGGGCGGTCAGGCCGTTGCTCGCGCCGTCCTGGTTGACCGCCGAGCCGCGGACGACCGCGAGGACCTCGTGGCCGTTGCGGCGGGCGTCGGACAGCCGCTCCAGGAGCAGCAGGCCCGCGCCCTCGCCCCAGCCGGTGCCGTCCGCCGCTTCCGCGTACGGCTTGCAGCGGCCGTCGGTGGCGAGGCCGCCCTGGCGGCTGAACTCGTCGAAAGCGCCCGCGGTCGCCATCACGGTGACACCGCCCGCGAGAGCGAGGTCGCACTCGCCCTGCCGCAGCGCCTGCGCCGCGAGGTGCAGGGCGACCAGGGACGACGAGCAGGCCGTGTCGACCGTGACCGCCGGGCCCTCGAGGCCGAAGGCGTAGGAGAGGCGGCCGGAGATGACGCTGCCGGACGTGCCGGTCATGAGGTGGCCCTCGACGCCCTCGGGGACGCTGTCGAGCCCCGTCGCGTACCCCTGGAAGCCGGAGCCGACGAAGACACCGGTCGGTGTGGAGCGCAGGGACTTGGGCGCGATGCCGATGCGTTCGAACAGCTCCCACGAAGTCTCCAGGAGGAGCCGCTGCTGCGGGTCCATCGCGAGGGCCTCGCGCGGGGAGATGCCGAACAGTCCGGCGTCGAACTCCGAGGCGTCGTAGACGAAGCCGCCCTCGGGCTTGTAGCGCGCGGCGCCGTCGAGGTCCCAGCCTCGGTCGGAGGGGAACACGGAGATGGCGTCGGTGCCGTCGACGAGGAGCTGCCACAGCCCCTCGGGGGTGGTGGCGCCGCCGGGGAAGCGGCAGCTCATCGACACGATGGCGATCGGGTCGTCGGACACGTCGGCGGGCTGTGCCGCCGGGACGAGGGCCGCCGTCGCGGCGGCGCCGCCGGACAGTTCCGCCAGCAGGTGGCGGGCCAGGACCTCGGGCGACGGGTGGTCGAAGACGGCCGTCGCGGGCAGCTCGATCTCGGTGGCGGCGGTGAGGCGGTTGCGCAGTTCGACGGCGGTCAGCGAGTCGAAGCCCAGCTCGCGGAAGGCGCGGGTGGGTTCGACGGCCTCGGCGCCGCCGTAGCCGAGGGCGGCGGCCGCCTCGGCGCGGACAAGGTCGAGGACGAGGCGCTGCCGCTCGGGCTCCGGGAGTCCGGTGAGGCGTGCGGCCCACTCCGAGACCGGGCCGCTGTCGCCCGCCGGAGCGGCCGTCTTCTGCTGCTGCCGCGGCCGCAGTGCGGGCAGGCCGCCGAGGAAGGTGCTCGGGCGGGCCGCGGTGAAGGTGGGCGCGAACCGCTCCCAGTCCACGTCCGCCACGGTCAGGCACGTCTCGTCGTACGCGAGTGCCTGGGCGAGCGCGCCGAGGGCCAGGTCGGGCGCGAGCAGCGCGACGCCGCGGCGGCGCAGGTGCTCCTCGGCCTCGGCGGTGGCCGCCATGCCGCTGCCGCCCCAGGCGCCCCAGGCGACGGAGGTCGCGCTCAGGCCGCGGGCGCGGCGGCGTTCGGCGACGGCGTCGAGGAAGGCGTTGGCGGCGGCGTATCCAGCCTGGCCGCCGCTGCCCCAGACGGCCGCGATGGAGGAGAACAGGACGAAGGCGTCGAGGTCCGCGTCGGCGAGGAGTTCGTCGAGGTGGGCGGCGCCCGCGGCCTTGGCGGCCAGCGCGTCGGCGAGGTCCGCCGGTGCCGTGTCGGCGAGGGCGACGGTGGGGCTCACCCCGGCGGCATGGAAGACGGCCCGCGGGCTGTGCCCGGCCGCCGCCAGCTCGTCGAGGAGCCGTACGACGGCGTCCCGCTGGGCGACATCGCAGGCGGCGACGGTGACTTCGGTCCCCGACTCCTCCAGTTCCGCCTTGAGTTCGGCGGCGCCGGGCGCGTCGAGGCCGCGCCTGCTGGTGAGGACGAGGTGGGCGGCGCCCGCGCCCGCCAGCCAGCGGGCGACGTGCGCGCCGAGCGCGCCCGTACCGCCCGTGATCAGCGTGGTGCCGCGCGGCGTCCAGTCCGGTGCCGGGCGGGCGTCGAGCGGGGCGGGCGCGAGACGGCGTACGAAGATGCCCGAGCCGCGCACGGCGACCTGGTCCTCGAATCCGCTGCCGCCGCCGTCCGCCGTCCCGTCGGCGGGGATGCCCGCCAGGGTGGTGGCGAGCCGGGTCGCGGCCCGGCCGTCCGGGGCCCCCGGCAGGTCGACGAGACCGCCCCAGCGCTCCGGGTGCTCCAGTGCCACAACCCGTCCCAGGCCCCACAGTTGGGCTTGCGCGGTGCTGGCGAGGCGGTCGCTGCGGCCGGTGGAGACGGCTCCGCTGGAGGCCGCCCACAGCTTGGCGTCGGCCTCGACGTCGCCCAGGGCCTGGACGAGCGCCACGGTGCCCGCGAGGCCGAGGGGCAGTTCGGGGTGTTCCGGGTGCGGGTCCTCGGTGAGGGCCAGCAGGGAGAGCACACCGGTGGGTTCGGTTGCCGTGCCGGACGCACGGGTGTCGGTGGACGTGCCGGGCACGTGCTCGCGCAGGCGCGCGGCCAGCGACTCGCGCGTCAACTCCGCAGCGCTGACGCGGACTTCGGCGACGTCCGCACCGGCCTGCGTCAACGCGTCGGTGGCGCCCGCGACCCACGGGTGCGCGGCAGCCTCCTCCGGTACGACGACCAGCCAGCGGCCCGTCAGCGCCGGGCCCGGGAGGGCCCCACTGGCCAACGGCTGCCAGGTGACCCGGTAGCGCCAGCCGTCCATGGTGGACCGCTCACGCCGCTGCCGCCGCCAGGACGACAGGACGGGCAGGACGGCGCCGAGGTCGGCGGCGGAACCGTCCGTCACCTCCAGCTCGGCCGCCAGGCCTTCCAGGTCCTCGCGCTCCACGGCCTCCCAGAACCGGGCCTCGACCTCGTCGGTCGTGCCCCCAGGCGTTCCGCTCGGCGCCCGTCCGTCGACGAGCCAGAAGTGCTCGTGCTGGAAGGCGTACGTGGGCAGGTCGACGGTGGTGCGGGCGGCCGGGAAGAGGGCCTTCCAGTCCAGCTCCGCGCCGTGCGTGTGGGCTTCGGCGATGGCGGTCATGAGGCGGTGCGCGCCGCCCGCATCCCGGTGCAGGGAGCCGAGCGCGACGGCCGGGCTGCCGGTGGCGTCGACGGCGGCGCGGACCGGGGCGGTGAGCACCGGGTGCGGGCTCATCTCCGCGAACAGGCCGTGCCCCTCGGTGAGCAGCGCGCGGACGGCGTGCTCGAACCGGACGGTGTGCCGCAGGTTCCGGTACCAGTACCCGGCGTCCATGGGCGTGCCCTGGTCCAGCCGCTCCCCCGTCAGCGCGGAGAACACCGGCACGTCGGCCGGGCGGGACACCACCGGGGCGAGGACCTGCGCCAGGTGCGCCGCGACGGACTCGACCTGGACGGAGTGCGCGGCATGGTCCACCGCGAGGACGTCGGCCTGGACGCCCCGGTCGGCGCACCGGCCCACCAACTCCTCCAGTGCCTCGGCCGCACCCGAGACCACGACCTCGGCGGGGCCGTTCACAGCTGCCAGCTCGATCCGGCCGTCCCAGGCCGCGACCAGCTCCCGTACCTCCTGCTCGGGCAGCGGCACGGACACCATGCCGCCCTGGCCCGAGAGTTCACGGATCGCCAGGCTCCGCAGCGCCACGACACGAGCCGCGTCCGCCAGCGACAGCACCCCCGCGACGCACGCGGCAGCGATCTCGCCCGGGCCGTGACCGACCACGGCGGCGGGCTCGACACCGGACGCCTGCCACACGGCGGCCAGCGACACCGTCACGGCGAAGAGCACCGGCTGGACCACGTCCACCCGGTCGAACCGCTCCCCGTTCAACTCCTCGAACAGGTCCCAGTCCACGAACTCGGCGAGCGCGTCCGCGCACTCGCTCATCCGCACCGCGAACACCGGTGACTCGTCCAGGAGTTGGCGGGCCATCCCGGCCCACTCCGCCCCCTGCCCGGGGAACACGAACACCGGCCGGACCGTGCCGCCCTGCGCCCGTCCCGCCACGACATGCCCGGCACCGGGGCCGTCAGCCGCGCGGTCACCCCGCACAGCCGTGCCGTCGTCCCGCACAGCCGTGCCGTCGTCCCGTACCGTCGCGCCATCGCCGCGCGCGAGCCGCTCGAGCCCGGCGAGCAGCTCGTCCCGGTCCCGCCCGAGGACGACGCCCCGGTGCTCGAACCGCGACCGCGCCACAGCCAGCGACCAGCCGACCTCACCGACACCCCACTCGGCCTGCGCCAGCAGGTGTTCATGGAGCCGCCCGGCCTGCGCCCGCAGCGCCTCCGGGGTCTTCGCCGAGAGGGCCAGCGGGGTCACGAAGGTCGGTGCCGCTCCGTCGCCGGACGGCTCGTCCGGGTGCGGCGGGGGGTCCGCCGGTGCCTGCTCCACGATGACGTGGGCATTGGTGCCGCTGACGCCGAAGGCCGAGACGCCCGCGCGCCGGGGCGTGCTGTCGGCGTGCTGCGGCCAGTCGCGCGCGCCCGTCAGGAGCTCGACGGCGCCGGTCGACCAGTCCACCTCGGCCGAGGGGGCGTCCACGTGCAGGGTCTGGGGCAACACGCCCGCGCGCATCGCCATGACCATCTTCATGACACCGGCGACACCGGCGGCGGCCTGGGTGTGCCCGATGTTGGACTTGATGGAACCCAGCCACAGCGGCCGGTCGGCGGAGCGCTCCTTGCCGTAGGTGGCGAGGAGGGCCTGGGCCTCGATCGGGTCGCCGAGCGTGGTGCCGGTGCCGTGGGCCTCGACGGCGTCCACGTCGCCGGGCGTGAGGCCCGCGTTCGCCAGGGCGGCGTGGATGACGCGGCGCTGGGAGGGGCCGTTCGGGGCGGTGAGCCCGTTGCTCGCGCCGTCCTGGTTCACGGCGGAACCGCGGACGACCGCGAGGACCTTGTGACCGTTGCGCCGGGCGTCCGACAGCCGCTCCACGAGCAGCATGCCGACACCTTCGCCCCAGCCGGTGCCGTCCGCCGCGTCGGCGAACGCCTTGCAGCGGCCGTCCGTGGCGAGGCCGCGCTGACGGCTGAACTCCACGAAGGTCGCCGGGGTCGACATCACCGACACGCCGCCCGCGAGGGCCATGGTGCACTCGCCCTGCCGCAGCGCCTGCGCCGCCAGGTGCAGCGCGACGAGCGACGACGAGCAGGCCGTGTCGACGGTCAGCGCCGGGCCTTCGAGGCCGAAGGTGTACGAGATGCGGCCGGAGGCGACGCTCGCGGCGTTGCCGATGCCGAGGTAGCCCTCGACCTCGTCGGGGACGTGGTCGACGCCGGCGGTGTAGTCCTGGCCGTTGGTGCCCGCGAACACGCCGATCTGGCTGCCGCCGAGCGTCGCCGGGTCGATCCCGGCGCGCTCGAAGGCCTCCCAGGAGGTCTCCAGGAGGAGCCGCTGCTGCGGGTCCATCGCCAGGGCCTCACGCGGGTTGATGCCGAAGAACTTGGCGTCGAACTGCCCGGCGTCGTAGAGGAATCCGCCTTCGCGGACGTACGAGGTCCCGGCGCGCTCGGCGTCGGAGTGGAACAGGCCTCCGGTGTCCCAGCCGCGGTCGACGGGGAAGTCGGCGATCGCGTCGACGCCGTCGGCGACCAGGCGCCACAGGTCCTCGGGGCTGCGCACGCCGCCGGGGAAGCGGCAGCTCATGCCGATGATGGCGAGGGGCTCGTCGTCCGCGGCCGCGCCGGTGGTGGCGGGCAGCGGGGTCGCGCTCTCGGCACCGAAGAGCTCGGTGTGCAGGTGGGCGGCCAGGGCGGTCGCCGACGGGTAGTCGAAGACCAGCGTCGTGGGCAGCCGGAGGCCGGTGGCGGCGCCGATGAGGTTGCGCAGCTCGACGGCCGTCAGCGAGTCGAAGCCGAGTTCGCGGAAGGCGCGGCTGACGTGGACGTCGTCGGCGCTCGCGTGCCCGAGGACGTCGGCGGCCTGCTGGCGCACCAGGTCCAGGAGGGCGGCCTCGCGGTCGGCGGGCGCCAGTGCGGCGAGGCGGTCGGCGAGCGCGTTCGCGGGGCCGGTGGCCGTGCCGGGGGTTCCGGTGCGGTCCGCGAGGGCCGCGTGTGCCTCCGGGATGTCCGCGAAGAGGCGGCTGGGCCTGGCCGCGGTGATGCCGGGCGCGTACTGGGCCCAGTCGACGTCCGCGACGACGGCCAGCGCCTGGTGGCCGCCGAGTGCCTGGTGCAGGGCGGTGATCGCGAGGTCGGGGTCCATGGGCGGCATCACGCCGTGCCGCAACCGCTCGGCGGCCGCGCCCTCGGCCGCCATGCCGCTGCCGTCCCAGGGGCCCCAGGCGACGGAGGTCGCCGCGTGCCCGGCGGACCGCCGGGCCTCGGCGAGGGCGTCGAGGGACGCGTTGGCGGCGGCGTAGCTTCCCTGGCCCGCGCCGCCGACGACACCGGCGAGGGAGGAGAACAGGACGAACGCCGACAGGTCCGCGGCGCGCGTCAGCTCGTCCAGATGCCGGGCCGACGCCACCTTCGCGCGGAACACCGAGGCCATCCGCTCCTCGGTGAGACCTTCCAGAACGCCGTCGTCCAGGATGCCCGCCGTGTGGAACACACCGGTCAGCGGCGCGTCGGCGGGAACCTCGGCGAGCAGGGCGGCGAGCGCCGCACGGTCCGCGACGTCGCAGGCCGCGACCGTCACGCGTACGCCCGACTCCTCCAGCTCGGCGCGCAGTTCGGGCGCGCCGGGCGCGTCGAGGCCGCGTCGGCTCGTCAGCAGCACGTGACCGGCGCCCGCACGGGCCAGCCAGCGCGCCACATGGCCGCCGAGGGCGCCGGTGCCGCCGGTGACCAGCACGGTGCCGCCGTCGGCGGACCACTCCGCCACCGGCGCGTCACCGGTGGCCGCGTCACCCAGGGGCGCGCGCACCAGCCGTCGCGCGAACACGCCGGAGGCGCGCACCGCGAGCTGGTCCTCGCCGGACCAGTCCGACGAGCCGGACGAGCCCGCCGCGGCGAGTATCCGGGTGAGGCCGGTGACCGCCGTGTTGTCCGCGGTCTCGGGCAGGTCGATGAGGCCGCCCCACGACTGCGGGTACTCAAGGGCGGCGACCCGCCCGAGGCCCCAGACCGTCGCCTGCGCCGGGTCACCGGCGGGCTCGGACGGCGTCGCCGCCACCGCGCCGCGGGTCGTGGCCCAGACGGTGGCGGTGCTGCCCGTGTCGCCGAGCGCCTGCAGCAGAACGGCCGTACGCAGGGCGGCGGTTGGCGCCGACTCGGGCGCCGGAGCGGATTCCGTGCCCGGGGCGGACTCGGCGGTGAGGGCGAGGAGCGACAGCGCGCCGTCCCACGCGGCCGCCTCGTGCTGCCCCAGCAGCGCGGTGAGGGCCGCCCGGTCGATGGCGGCGGCGGCCGGGACGCGCACGACCGTGACGCGGGCGCCACCCCCGGCGAGGGCGCGCTCGGCGGCGGTGCTCCAGAGGTGGTCGGCGTGCTCGGCGGGGACGAGCAGGGCCCAGGTGCCGGTGAGGCCGGGGGTGTCGCCGGGCCGGCGCGGCGGCAGCGGGTTCCACGTCACGCGGTAGCGCCAGCTGTCCAGCGTGGAGGTGGCGCGCTGGCGGCGCCGCCAGGCGGTGAGGGCGGGCAGGACCGAGGTCAGCGGGGCGTCGTCGGGCACGTCCAGGGCGCCGGTGAGCTCCGTGAGGTCCTCGTGCTCCACGGCCTCCCAGAAGCGCGCCTCGGCGTCGTCGGACAGGGCGGCCCCCGGGGTGGGGGCGGCGGCCGGGGCGGTCGTGTCCAGCCAGTACCGCTGGTGCTGGAAGGCGTACGTGGGCAGGTCGACGCGGCGGCGCGCCCGGGCCGGGGCGTACTGCGGGGTCCAGTCGACGGTGGTGCCGCGCACGTGCAGCCGGGCGAGGGCGGTCAGGAAGGTGTCGGGCTCGGACCGGTCGCGGCGCAGCGCCGCCACCAGCCCGGCCTGGGCGTCGGAGCCGGTGAGGGTGTCGTGGGCCATCGCTGTGAGGACCGCGTCCGGGCCGAGTTCGAGCAGGGTGGTGGCGCCGAAGTCGGTGAGGGCGCCGAGTCCGTCGTGGAAGCGGACGGCCTCGCGCACGTGCCGCACCCAGTACTCGGGGTCCTTCAGCTCGTCGGCGGCGGCGAGGCGCCCGGTCACGTTCGACACGACCGGCAGCGTCGGGTCCTGGTAGGTCAGGCCCTGGGCGATCTGGCGGAACTCGTCGAGCATCGGGGCCATCAGCGGCGAGTGGAAGGCGTGGCTGACCTTGAGCCAGCGGGTCTTGCGGCCCTCGGCACGGAGCTGTCCCGCCAGGTCCTCCAGGACGCCGCGGTCGCCGGAGAGCACCACCTGGGCGGGCCCGTTGACGGCGGCGAGGCCCACCCACTCGGCGACCTCCTCGACGAGCGGGGCGACGTCGGCCTCGGCGGCCTGCACGGCGAGCATGGCTCCGCCCCGGGGCAGCGCCTGCATCAACCGGCCGCGCGCGGCGACCAGTCGGGCGGCGTCCTCCAGGGACCACAGCCCGGCGACGTGTGCGGCGGCCAGCTCACCGATGGAGTGCCCGCCGACGATCTCGGGGCGTACGCCGAAGGACTCGGCAAGGCGGTACAGGGCGACCTCGACGGCGAACAGCGCGGGCTGCGCGTACCCCGTCTGCTCCAACAGCTCGGCGTCCGTGCCGAACATGACGTCCTGGAGCGAACGTTCTAGTTGCCCGTCCAGGTGCGCACACACCTCGTCCAGGGCCGTGGCGAAGGCGGGGAACGTCTCGTACAGCTCACGCCCCATGCCGATCCGCTGACTGCCCTGGCCGGTGAAGACGATGCCGAGGCGGCCCTCGGCGACCGAGCCGGTCACCGTGCCGGGGGCGGCGGGGCCTTCGGTGGCGAGGGATTCCAGGGCCCGCAGGAGCTGGTCGCGGTCCTCGCCGAGGAGGACGGCCCGGTGTTCGAAGGCGGAGCGGCCGGTGGCGAGGGTCCAGCCCAGGTCGGCGCGGCCGGCGCGGTCACCGGCCAGGTCGGGGTGGTCGAGCAGCCGTTCGCGCAGCCGGGCGGCCTGGGCGCGCAGCGCCTTCGCGGTGCGGCCGGACAGGGGCCAGGGCGTGGGGCCGACGGCGGCCTGCGGGTCGGTGCCGGAGGCGGGGAGCGGGCCCGCTTCAGCAGGGGCCGGTTCGGCTCCGGCGTCCGCGTCCGGGCCGCCCGGGGTCTGCTCCTGAGCGTCCTGCGGTACGTCGGCGGGGGCTTCCTCGACGATCACGTGCGCGTTGGTGCCGCTGACGCCGAACGAGGAGACGCCCGCGCGGCGCGGCGCGTCCTCGCGGCCGGGCCAGTCGCGGGCCTCGGTCAACAGCTCGACCGCTCCGGCCGACCAGTCGACGTGCGTCGACGGCTGGTCGACGTGCAGGGTCTGCGGGAGCAGGCCGTGGCGCATGGCCATGACCATCTTGATGACACCGGCGGCGCCCGCTGCGGCCTGCGTGTGGCCGACGTTGGACTTGACGGAGCCGAGCCACAGCGGCCGGGTCCGCGGCCGCCCCTGCCCGTAGGTGGCGAGCAGGGCCTGGGCCTCGATGGGGTCGCCGAGGGTGGTGCCCGTGCCGTGCGCCTCGACGGCGTCGACGTCACCGGCCGTGAGGCCCGCGCTGGCGAGGGCGGCGCGGATCACGCGCTGCTGGGCGGGGCCGTTGGGGGCGGTGAGGCCGTTGCTGGCGCCGTCCTGGTTCACAGCGGAACCCCGGACGACCGCGAGGACTTCGTGCCCGTTGCGGCGCGCGTCGGAAAGGCGCTCCAGGAGCAGCAGGCCGACGCCCTCGCCCCAGCCGGTGCCGTCCGCCGCCTCCGCGAACGCCTTGACGCGGCCGTCGGTCGCCATGCCGCGCTGGCGGCTGAACTCGACGAAGGCGGTGGGCGTCGACATCAGGGACACGCCGCCCGCGAGGGCGAGGCCGCACTCGCCCTGGCGCAGTGCCTGCGCGGCCAGGTGCAGGGCGACCAGGGACGACGAGCAGGCCGTGTCGACGGTCACGGCCGGGCCCTCCAGGCCCAGGGTGTAGGAGAGGCGGCCGGAGACGACGGCCGCGGTGTTGCCGGTGCCCGAGTAACCCTCGGTACTGTCGGCGGCCTCGGCGACGACGGCCGTGTAGTCCTGGCCGTTGGTGCCGGTGAACACGCCGGTGCGGCTGCCGCGCAGGCTCAGCGGGTCGATGCCCGCGCGCTCGACGGCCTCCCAGGCGGTCTCCAGGAGGAGGCGCTGCTGCGGGTCCATGGCGCGGGCCTCGCGCGGCGAGATGCCGAAGAAGCCCGCGTCGAACTCGTCGGCGGCGTACACGAACCCGCCCTCGCGGGCGTAGGTGGTGCCCTGGTGGTCGGGGTCGGGGTGGTAGAGCCCGGCCACGTCCCAGCCTCGGTTCGCGGGGAACGCGGACACCGTGTCCACGCCGTCCCGCACCAGCTGCCACAGTTCCTCGGGGGTGCTGGCGCCGCCGGGGAAGCGGCAGCTCATCGCGATGATCGCGACCGGCTCCGCGTCCTTGGACTCGAGTTCGCGCACTCTCCGACGAGTCGTGTGCAGATCCGCCGTCACCTGCTTGAGAAGGCGGCGGATTTTGTCGTCGTTCACCATCTGGCCTAGCTCCTAGAGACAGTTCGGAGAGTGGGGAGTCGGGGGTGCGGGGAGGGGTGGAGTGGGCCCCGGGGTGCGGGCGGGCTCGGCCCTACGCACCCCGGGGCGGGCGGCACGTCATGAGATCCCGAACTCCTTGCTGATGAAGTCGAACATCTCGTCGTCCGTCGCGGCCTCCAGCTCGCTCGCGACCTCGGCGTCCTCCTCGCCGTCCTGGCCCCGGGTGCAGCGGTCGAGCAGGACCCGCAGGCGGTCGGCGATGGTGGCCAGCTCCTCGTCCGACGGCGCGCCCTCGGCGAGGCCCAGCTCCAGGGTGTCGAGCTGGGACAGCAGCGCCCCCGGTTCGGCCCCGTCGGTGCGCAGTTCGGCCTTGAGGTAGCCGGCGAGCGCGACGGGGGTGGGGTGGTCGAAGACGAGGGTGGTGGGCAGGGGCAGGCCGGTGGCGGTGCCGAGCGCGTTGCGCAGTTCGACGGCGGTGAGCGAGTCGAAGCCCAGTTCGCGGAAGGCGCGGGCGGGTTCGACCTGCTCCGGGCCCCGGTAGCCGAGGACGGCGGCCGCGTGGGTGCGGACCAGGTCTTCCAGGAACCGGTCCCGCTCTGGCTCGGACAGCGCGGCGAGCTGCCGGGCGAGGTCCGGTCCGGTGTCGCCGTCGGCGTCGGCTGCCGCCGTGCGGTCGCGCAGGGTGCGGGCCTCGGGCAGGTCGGCGAACAGCGGGTTGGGGGTGCTGCCCGGGCCACCGGCGAGGTACTGGTCCCAGTCGATGTCGGCGATCACCCCGCTGGTCACCTCGTGGCCGAGGGCCTGGCGCAGCGCGGCGACGGCGAGCCGGGGCTCCATGGGCGGCACGGCGCCGCCCCGCAGCCGCGCGGCGGCCCCCGAGTCGGCGGCCATGCCGCCGCCGTCCCAGGCGCCCCAGGCGATCGAGGTCGCGGTGCGGCCGTGCGCCCTGCGGTGCTCGGCGAGCGCGTCGAGGGCGGCGTTGGCCGCGGCGTAACCGCCCTGCCCGGTGCCGCCGGAGAGCCCGGCGAAGGAGGAGAAGAGCACGAACGCCGACAGGTCGAGGCCGGCCGTCAGCTCGTGCAGGTGCCGCGCGGATTCCACCTTCGCCCGGAACACCGTGGCGAGGCGCTGTGCGTCCATCCCGTCGAGGACGCCGTCGTCGAGGACGCCCGCCGTGTGGAACACCGCGGTGAGCGGCGCGTCGGCGGGGATGCCGTCCAGGACACCGGCGAGGGCGTCGCGGTCGGCGGCATCGCAGGCGGCGATGGTGACGTCGGCGCCCAACTCCGCAAGTTCGGCGCGGAGTTCCGCCGCTCCGGGCGCGTCCGGGCCGCGCCTGCTGGTGAGGACGAGGTGCTGGGCGCCGTGGGCGGCGAGCCAGCGGGCGACGTGCCCGCCGATGGCTCCGGTGCCGCCGGTGACCAGTGTGGTGCCGTGCGGCGTCCACGCGGGCCGCCCGTCGGGGGCGTCCCCGGCGAGCCGGCTGCGGACGAGGCGGCGTGCGAAGACCCCGGTGCCGCGTACGGCGAGCTGGTCCTCACCAGTCCAGGTGCCGCCGAGGGCCCCGGCGAGCCCGGCGAGCTCCCGCTCGTCGGCCGCCGCGGGCAGGTCGACCAGACCGCCCCACAGCTTCGGGTACTCCACGGCCACCACGCGTCCGAGCCCCCACAGCGGGGCCTGCGCGTGGCCGGGTGCCGGGTCGGTGCCGCCCACGCCGAGCGCGGACCGGCTGCCGAGCCAGAGCGGCGCACCGAGGTCGGCGGCGTGCAGGGCCTGTACAAGGGTGAGGGTCGCGGCCAGGCCGCGGCTCACTCCGCCGCGTACCGCGTGCTCGGACTCGTCGACGGCCAGCAGGGAGAGCACACCGGCGAGTTGACCGCCCGCGGCGTCCGCTTCCTTGCGCAGCCGCTCGGCGAACTCCTCGCGGTCGGTCCCCTCCGCGTCCACGACGACGGCTCGTACGTCCGCGCCGTACCCGCCGAGCGTGTGCTCGACGGCCGCCGTCCAGGTGGCGTCGGCCCCGCGGTCCGGCACGACGAGCAGCCATGCCCCGTCAAGCCTCGGCGCGGAGGCCTGGCCGAGGGGCTTCCACGAGACGCGGTAGCGCCAGGCGTCCAGCGCGGAGGTCTCACGCCGCTGCCGCCGCCACGACGACAGGACCGGAAGCACCTCCCCCAGCGCCGCCACTCCGCTGGTCTCGCCGTCCGCGCCCAGTTCGGCACTCAGCGACTCCAGGTCCTCCCGCTCCACGGCTTCCCAGAAGCGCGCCTCGACCTCGTCGACGCCGAACCCGGTGCCGTGGCCGGCGGCCGTCGGGGCCGACTCCAGCCAGTAGCGCTCGCGCTGGAAGGCGTACGTGGGCAGGTCCACGCGGTGGCGTGCCGCGGCCCGGGCGTACAGCGGCGTCCAGTCGACGTCGGCGCCGCGCACGTGGAGCTGGGCGAGGGCGGTGAGGAAGGTGTCCGGCCCGGGGCGG
>NZ_BMVR01000037.1 GCF_014650815.1 Streptomyces flavofungini | reverse complement strand
CAGCGGCGTCAACACCCCCTGCCCGAACAGCTCCAGGACCTCCGCCAGCATCTCCTTGATGCGGTCGTGTCCGGCGTCGATCAGGTCGAAGCTCCGGTAGGTGACGCCGGAGTGGTCCTCGGCGATGGTGGCCGGGTCGCGGAGGTCGGTCTTGCCCATCTCCACGAACCGCCCGCCACGCGGCAGCAGCCGCAGCGAGGCGTCCACGAACTCCCGCGCCAGGGAGTTCAGTACGACGTCGACGCCCCGGCCCTCGGTCCCTGCCAGCACCGACGTCTCGAAGTCCAGCGTGCGGGATGAGGCGATACGCGAGTCGTCGAGGCCGAGGCCCCGCAGCACGTCCCACTTGCCGGTGCTGGCCGTGCCGTACACCTCGGCACCGAAGTGCCGGGCGAGCTGCGTCGCGGCCATGCCCACACCACCGGCGGCGGCGTGCACCAGGACCGACTCACCGGCTTCGAGACCGGCGAGGTCCCGCAGCGCGTAGTACGCCGTGAGGAACACCGTCGGCACCGACGCCGCCTGCGCGAACGACCAGCCCTCCGGCATCCGGGCCAGCATCCGCGCGTCCGCGACGGACAGGGGCGCGAAGCCGCCCTCGAGGAGACCGAGGACCCGGTCGCCGACGGCCAGATCCGTCACCTCGGAGCCGACCTCGACGACGACACCGGCGCCTTCGGTGCCCATCACCGCGTCGCCGGGGTACATGCCCAGGGCGATCAGCGGGTCACGGAAGTTGACCCCCGCGGCGCGCACGGAGACCCGTACCTCGCGCGGTTCCAACGCCCGGCCGCCGGACACCTCGGCGTCGTCGGCGACGGGAAGCAGCGCCAGGTTCTCCAGCGTGCCCCGGCCCGTGACCCCCAACTGCCAGGACTCGCCCGCCGGGACCGGCAGCGCGCCCCCGCCGGCCCGCACGAGGCGCGGCGCCCACACCACGTCCCCGCGCACCGCCACCTGCGGCTCGTCCAGTTCGAGGACGCCGGGCAGCTGCCCAAGCGCCGCCGCCGAGCCGTCGACGTCCACCAGGGCGAGACGGCCCGGGTTCTCCGACTGCGCCGACCGCAGCAGGCCCCACACCGGGGCGTCCACCAGGCCCGCGGCCGACACGACGTCACCGGAGCCCACGCCCACGGCACCGGAGGTCACCACGACCAGACGCGACTCGTCGCCGCGCTCGAAGGCCAGCCACTCCCCCACGGTGCGCAGGGCGTCGTTGAGGGAAGCGCGCACGTTTCCGGCGATGCCCGGCGTGTGGTCGGCGGACGCGGCACAGGCGACGAAGACGGACTCCGGGGCAGCGGCGCCGCCGTCGACAGCGGCGGCCAGCTCGGCCACGTCCGGGTACGCCGTCACCGTCGCACCGGCACGCTCCAGCGCCCCGCGCAGCCCCCACGCGTCCGTGCCCAGGACGGCGCAGGCGCTCGGCGCGGTGGCGGGCGCGGGCACCACGCTCCAGTCCACGCGGTACAGCGAGTCGTGGCGACCGGCCTGGTCGGAACCCGCGTCCGGCACCGCGAGGGGCCGCAGGACGAGGGAGTCGACGGCGGCCACCGGCTCGCCGGAGGCATCGGCGACGGAGAGGGACACGCCGTCGGTCCCGGCGGCAGTGAGGCGCACGCGCAGCGCGGCCGCGCCGGTCGCGTGCAGGGTCACGCCGGTCCAGGAGAAGGGCATGCGGCCCTGCTCGGTGTCGGACACGAAGGTGCCGAGGCCCAGCGGGTGCAGGGCGGCGTCGAGGAGCGCCGGGTGCAGTCCGTACGCGGCGGCCTCGTCCTGGTCGGCCTCGGGCAGCGCGACCTCGGCGAAGAGTTCGTCGCCGCGCCGCCACACCGACCGCAGGCCCCGGAACGCCGACCCGTAGCTGAATCCGGCGGCGGCGAGGCTGTCGTACAGCGCGTCGGTGTCGGCCCGCTCGGCGTCGGCCGGGGGCCACTGGGTGAGGTCGACGTCGGCGGGGCGGGCGGCCGGGGCGGGGGCGAGGGTTCCGGTGGCGTGGCGCTGCCAGGGCTCGTCGGACCACAGGTCGTCCGAGGTCGCCTGCTGGGGGCGCGAGTAGAGGTTCACCGGGCGGCGGCCGAAGGTGTCGGCGGCGCCCACGGCGAGCTGCACCTGTACGCCGCCGCGCTGCGGCAGGACGAGGGGTGCCTGGAGGGTCAGCTCCTCCAGGTGCGCGCAGCCGACGCGGTGTCCGGCGTGCAGGGCCAGCTCGACGAAGGCCGTGGCGGGCAGCAGGACCGTGCCGCCGAGGGCGTGGCCCGCGAGCCACGGGTGGGTCGCGAGGGAGAGTCTGCCCGTGAAGAGGTAGCCGTCCATGTCGGCGAGCGCGACGGCGGCGCCGAACAGCGGGTGCTCCGCCGGGCTCAGCCCGGTCGCGTGCACGTCACCGGTGCCGCCGACGCCGGGACGCGGCCAGTAGCGCTCGTGCTGGAAGGCGTACGTGGGCAGATCGACGCGGCGGCGCGGCTGGGACGCGTACAGCGGGGACCAGTCGACGTCGACTCCGCGCACGTGGGCCTTGGCGAGGGCGGTCAGGAACGTGTCCGGCTCGGGGCGGTCCTTGCGGAGGGCGCCGATGAGGCCGACCTGGGCGTCCGTCTCGCTGAGGGTGTCGTCCGCCATCGCCGTGAGGACGGAGTCGGGGCCCAGCTCCAGCAGGGTCGACACACCGAAGCCGGTGAGCGCGCCGACTCCGTCGTGGAAGCGGACGGCCTCGCGGATGTGGCGGACCCAGTAGTCGGGGTCCTTCAGCTCGCTCGCGGTGGCGAGGCGCCCGGTGACGTTGGAGACGACCGGGAGGACGGTGTCCTGGTAGGTCAGGTTCGCGGCGACCTTGCGGAAGTCCGCAAGGATCGGGTCCATCAGGGGCGAGTGGAAGGCGTGGGAGACCTTCAGCCAGCGGACCTTACGGCCCTCGGCGCGAAGCTTCTCCTCCAGGCCCTCCAGGACCGTGCGGTCACCGGAGAGCACCACCTGCGACGGGCCGTTGACGGCGGCCACACCGGCCCGGTCCTCCAGACCGGCGAGCAGCGGCAGTACCTCCGCCTCGGCCGCCTGCACCGCGAGCATCGCCCCGCCCTCGGGCAGCGACTGCATCAACCGGCCGCGCGCGGCGACCAGTTGGGCCGCATCCTCCAAGGACCACAGCCCGGCCACATACGCGGCGGCCAGCTCACCGATCGAGTGCCCACCGACGATCTCGGGCCGTACGCCGAAGGACTCGGCAAGGCGGTACAGGGCCACCTCGACGGCGAACAGTGCGGGCTGCGCATACCCCGTCTGCTCCAACAGCTCGGCATCCGTACCAAACATCACGTCCTGGAGCGAACGTTCTAGCTGCCCATCCAGATGCGCACACACCTCGTCCAGCGCCGAGGCGAACACCGGGAACGTCTCGTACAACTCCCGGCCCATACCGACCCGCTGACTGCCCTGGCCCGTGAACACGACCCCGAGACGGCCCTCGGCCACCGCACCCGACACCACACCCGGACCGTCGCCCCCGGAGGCGACCGTTTCCAGGCCGGACAGGAACTCGTCCCGGTCCTGGCCGAAGAGCACGGCGCGGTGTTCCAGCGGTGAGCGGCCCGACAGGAGGGACCAGCCCAGGTCGACGGGGTGGAGGGTGGTGTCGGCGGTGACGTGGTCGCGGATGCGCTCGGCCTGGGCGCGCAGGGCCTGGGCGCTGCGGCCCGACACCAGCCACGGGGTGGTGGTCGGGGGTGCCACGGCCGCCGTCGGCTCCGGCTCGGCGGGCTCCTCGGCGGGGGCCTGCTCGACGATGACGTGGGCGTTGGTGCCGCTCACGCCGAAGGAGGAGACGCCCGCGCGGCGGGGGCGCCCGGCCTCGGGCCAGGCGCGGGCCGAGTCGAGGAGTTCGACGGCGCCCGCCGTCCAGTCGACGTGGGTGCTGGGGCGGTCGGTGTGCAGGTTCTCGGGCAGGACGCCGTGCCGCATCGCCATGACCATCTTGATGACTCCGGCGACGCCCGAAGCGGCCTGGGTGTGGCCGATGTTGGACTTCACGGAGCCGAGGAGCAGCGGGCGGTCGGCGGGGCGGTCCTGGCCGTAGGTGGCGAGCAGGGCCTGGGCCTCGATGGGGTCGCCGAGGACCGTGCCGGTGCCGTGGCCCTCGACGGCGTCGATGTCGTCGGTGGCGAGGTGGGCGGCGGCGAGGGCCTGGCGGATGACGCGCTGCTGGGAGGGGCCGTTGGGGGCGGTCAGGCCGTTGCTCGCACCGTCCTGGTTCACGGCGGAGCCACGGACGACGGCGAGGACCTGGTGGCCGTTGCGGCGGGCGTCCGAGAGGCGTTCCAGGGCCAGGACGCCGACGCCCTCGCCCCAGCCGGTGCCGTCCGCGGCCTCGGCGAACGGCTTGCAGCGGCCGTCGGAGGCGAGGCCGCCCTGGCGGCTGAACTCCGCGAACGCGCCGGAGGTGACCATGACGGCGACACCGGCGGCGACGGCGAGGTCGCACTCGCCCTGCCGCAGTGCCTGCGCGGCCAGGTGCAGGGCGACGAGGGACGACGAGCAGGCGGTGTCGACGGTGACGGCCGGGCCTTCGAGGCCGAAGACGTACGACACGCGGCCGGAGATGACGCTGGAGACGTCACCGGTGAGGAGGTAGCCGTCGACGTTGTCGGGCGACGCCATCAGGGCGGGGCCGTAGCCCTGCGCGGTGGCGCCGACGAACACGCCGGTGCGGCTGCCGCGCAGGGAGGTCGGCGGGATGGCGGCCCGCTCGAAGGTCTCCCAGACGGACTCCAGGAGGAGGCGCTGCTGGGGGTCCATGGCCATGGCCTCGCGGGGCGAGATCCCGAAGAAGGCGGCGTCGAAGTCACCGGCGTCGTAGACGAAGCCGCCGCCGCGCTCGGGCCGGTCCGGGTCGCCGTCGCCGTCCTCCGTGCGACCGCCGAGCGCTTCGACGTCCCAGCCGCGGTCGGCGGGGAAGGCGGAGAGCGCGTCGCGGCCCTCGGCCACGAGCCGCCACAGGTCCTCCGGGCTGCTCACGTCGCCGGGGTAGCGGCAGCTCATTCCGACGATGGCGATGGGCTCGGGCTCCTCCGCCTCGGCGTCGCGCAGCCGCTGGCGCGTCTCGTGGAGGTCGGCGGTCACCCGCTTGAGGTAGTCGAGGAGCTTTTGCTGGTCCGCCATCGGAAACTCACCTGTTCGCGTAGTCACAGAAAAACCGCACCGGTCGGGCCGACCGGGCCGTGCACCGGCCCGGTCGGACTGAGTCAGGAAATGCCGAGTTCTTTGTCGATGAAGTCGAAGACCTCATCGGCGGACGCCGACTCGAGCCGCGAGGAGACCTCCTCGCCGTCGGCCGGCGCCTCGGCGTCCGCGCCCTTCCACTTCGACATCAGTGCCTCCAGGCGCATCGTGATGCGCATGCGGGCGCTGTCGTCGGGCGCGATGGAGCTGAGGCCCGCCTCCAGGCGGTCCAGCTCCTGGAGCGTGGAGTCCACCCCGGCGGCGTCGTCCTGGAGCAACTGCGTCCGCAGGTACTGGGCCAGGACGACGGACGTCGGGTAGTCGAACACGAGGGTGGCGGGCAGCCGGAGCCCCGTGGCCTTGTTGAGGCGGTTGCGGACCTCCACGGCCGTCAGGGAGTCGAAGCCGAGCTCCCGGAAGGCGCGGTGGGCGTCGACGGACTCCGCTCCGGTGTAGCCGAGCACGGCGGCCGCGTGGGTGCGCACGATGTCGAGCAGGATCACCTCGCGCTCGGGCTCGGTGAGCGGGGCCAGGCGGCGCCGCAGGCCGGCCGCCGCGTCGTCGCCGGTGCCCGCGTCGGCCGCCGGCTCGGCGGCCACGGACCGCGCGTACCGGCGGACCTCGGGCAGGTCACCGATGAACGGGCTGGTCCGCGCCGACGTGAAGGCGGGCGCGAACCGCTCCCAGTCCAGGTCGGCGACGGCCACGAACGTCTCGTCGTGCGCCACCGCCTGGGCGAGCGCGGCGACCGCGAGGTCCGGTGCCATCGGCCGCAGGCCGCGACGGCGGAACTGCTCCTCGCCGTCGTCCCCGGCCATGCCGCCCCCGGCCCACAGGCCCCACGCCACCGAGGTGGCGGTCAGGCCGCGGGCCCGGCGCCGCTCGGCGAGCGCGTCGAGGTGCGCGTTCGCGGCGGCGTACGCGCCCTGGCTGCCGCTGCCCCACACGCCCGCGTTGGACGAGAAGAGCACGAACGCGTCCAGCTCGTCGGTGTCGAGGAGCGCGTCGAGGTGCGCGGCGCCCGCGACCTTCGCCTCCAGGACGGCGGCGATGTCGGCGGCCGTCGTCTCGGCGAGGGGCTGGCCCTGGCCGACGCCCGCCGCGTGGAACACGGAGCGCAGCGTGTGCCCGTCCTCGACGAGTCGCCCGAGGAGCCCGGCGACGGCGTCACGGTCGGCCACGTCGCAGGCCGCGACGGTCACCTTGGCGCCCAACTCCTCCAGTTCCGCCTTGAGTTCGGCGGCGCCGGGGGCGTCCGGGCCGCGACGGCTGGTGAGGACGAGGTGCTCGACGCCCTCGCGGGCGAGCCAGCGCGCCACATGCCCGCCGATCGCACCCGTACCGCCGGTGACGAGTGCCGTACCGCGCGGCGACCACTCCCGCGCCTCGCCCGCACCGAGCGGCGCCCGCACGAACCGCCGCACGAGCACACCCGCCTGCCGCACCGCGAGCTGGTCCTCGTCCCCGGCGCCCGCGAGGATCCCGACGAGCTGCGACACGGCCCGCTTGTCGGGGTCCTGCGGTACGTCGACGAGGCCGCCCCAGCGGTCGGGGCACTCCAGGGCCGCGACCCGGCCGAGGCCCCACACCTGCGCCTGCGCGGGCAGGGCGGCGGGGTCGGCGGGGCCGGTGGCGACGGCGCCCCGGGTGACGGCCCACAGCCGCGCCCCGATTCCGGCGTCGCCGAGGGCCTGGACGAGGGTGAAGGTGCCGCCGAGAGCGGCGGGGACACCCGGCTGGTCGGCACGGGCACCCGCGCCGGTGGCGGACTCGTCGAGGGCGGACTCGTCGAGGGCGAGCAGGGAGAGCACGCCGGTCGGTTCCGCCGGGTCGGCGGCGGCCAGTTCACGCAGCCGCTCGGCCAGCGCCTCGCGCGTCATCTCACCTGCGGGGACGCGGAGTTCGTGCACCTGGGCGCCGGACTGCGCCAGGGCCTCGATGACGGCGGCACGCCACGCCTGCGACCCGTCGGCCTGCTCCGGCGCGCCCTGCCGCTGCGGCTCCTCCGGTACGACGACCAGCCAGCGGCCCGTCGGACCGGCGGCCGGAAGCTCGCCCGCGAGGGGCTCCCAGGCGACCTGGTAGCGCCAGCTGTCGAGGGTCGCCCGCTCGCGCCGCTGGCGCCGCCAGGACGAGAGGACCGGCAGGACCGCGCCGAGCTCGGCGGCCGGACCGTCCGCGACGTCCAGCTCGGCCGCGAGGCCTTCCAGGTCCTCGCGTTCCACGGCGTCCCAGAACCGCGACTCCACCTCGTCGGTGGCGAGCGGCGCACCCTCCGGCTGCTCCTCCTCCTGCGGGGCGAGCAGCCAGTAGTGGTCGCGCTGGAAGGCGTACGTGGGCAGGTCGACGGTGGCACGGGCGCCCGGGTAGAGGGCTGCCCAGTCCAACTCGGCGCCGTGGGCGTGCGCTTCGGCGATCGAGGCGAGCAGCCGGTTGGCGCCGCCGTCGTCGCGGCGGAGGGAGCCGAGGGTGACGGCCTGGCTGTCGGTCGCGTCGATGGTGGCCTGCACCGGGACGGTCAGGACCGGGTGCGGGCTCATCTCCAGGAACAGCCCGTGCCCCTCGGTCAGGAGGCCGCGGGTGGCGTGCTCGAAGAGGACCGTCTGACGGAGGTTGCGGTACCAATAGCCCGAATCCATCGGGGTGTTGGCGTCCAGCCACTCCCCCGTCAGCGTCGAGAACAGGGGCACCTCGGCCGCCTGCGGGTCCACCCCGGCCAGCGCCTCAGCGATCTGCTCCTCGATCTGCTCCACATACGAGGAGTGCGAGGCGTAGTCCACCGGGATCGTCCGGGCGCGGATGTCCTGGGCGACACACTGGGCGACCAGTTCTTCCAGCGCCTCGGGCTCACCGGAGACGACGACCTGGGCCGGACCGTTGACGGCGGCCAGCTCGATCCGGCCGCCCCAGGCAGCGATCAGTTCCCGCACCTCGGCCTCGGGCAGCGGCACGGACACCATCCCGCCCTTGCCCGACAGCTCCCGGATCGCCAGGCTCCGCAGCGCCACGACACGGGCCGCGTCCCGCAAGGTCAGCGCGCCCGCGACGCAGGCGGCGGCGATCTCGCCCTGACTGTGCCCGACCACGGCGGCAGGCTGAACTCCCGCCGCCTGCCAGGTCGCGGCCAGCGACACCATCACGGCGAACAGGACCGGCTGCACCACATCCACCCGGTCGAAGTTGTCCCCACTCAGCTCCTCAAGCAGGTCCCACTCCACGAACTCCGACAGCGCGTCCGCGCACTCCCGCATCCGATCGGCGAACACCGGACTGGAGTCGAGCAGCTCACGCGCCATCCCGGCCCACTGCGACCCCTGCCCCGGGAACACGAACACCGGCCGGACGATGCCGCCCAGCGCCCGTCCGGACACCACCTGCGTGGCGGCCGCGTCCTCCTGAGTGAGCGCGTCGAGCCCGGCGAGCAGTTCGTCCCGGTCCCGCCCGAGGACGACGCCCCGATGCTCGAACCGCGACCGTGACACCGCCAACGACCAGGCCACATCGTCCAGTTCGAGGCTGCCCCGGGTGACGAGGTGTTCCCGGAGGCGCGCGGCCTGGTCCCGCAGCGCGCCCTCGGACTTCGCCGAGAGGGCCAGCGGTACGACCCCGGCCACCACCGGCGACGGCACGGCAGCACCGTCGTCGCTGTCGGCCCCGACGGGCTGCGGCTGTTCGGCGGCCGGGAGCTGTTCCAGGATGACGTGGGCGTTCGTACCGCTCATGCCGAAGGAGGAGACGCCCGCGCGGCGGGGCGCGTCGCCCCGCTCGGGCCAGTCGCGGGCCTCGGTCAGGAGCGCGACGGCGCCTTCGGTCCAGTCGACCTCGGGAGTCGGCTCGTCGACGTGGAGCGTCTGGGGCAGCACGCCGTGGTGCATGGCGAGGACCATCTTCATGACGCCCGCGACGCCGGAGGCGGCCTGACTGTGGCCGATGTTGGACTTGATGGAGCCCAGCCACAGGGGTTCGCCGCTGTCCGGGCGCTCCTGGCCGTAGGTGGCGAGGAGGGCCTGCGCCTCGATCGGGTCGCCGAGCGTGGTGCCGGTGCCGTGGGCCTCGACCGCGTCGACGTCGGCGGGGGTGAGCCGGGCGTTGGCGAGGGCCTGGCGGATGACGCGCTGCTGGGACGGCCCGTTGGGGGCGGTCAGGCCGTTGCTGGCGCCGTCCTGGTTGATCGCCGAGCCGCGGACCACCGCGAGGACCTGGTGGCCGTTGCGCTGGGCGTCGGACAGGCGCTCCAGGAGCACCATGCCGACGCCCTCGGCCATGCCCATGCCGTCGGCCGCGGCGGCGAAGGCCTTGCAGCGGCCGTCGTCGGCGAGGCCGCGCTGCTGGCTGAAGGCGATGAGCGCGCCGGGCGACGACATCACGGCGACGCCGCCGGCGAGCGCGAGGGAGCACTCGCCCTGGCGCAGGGCCTGGGCCGCCAGGTGCATGGCGACGAGCGACGACGAGCAGGCCGTGTCGACCGTGACCGCCGGGCCTTCGAGGCCGAAGCTGTAGGCGATGCGGCCGGAGATGACGCTGGGCGCGCTGCCGGTGAGGATGTGGCCCTCGGAGCCCGCGGACACCTGGCCGGGGCCGGTGCCGTAGTCCTGGTAGTTGGTGCCGACGAACACTCCGGCGGCCTCGCCGCGCACCGCGCGCGGGTCGACCCCGGCGCGCTCGAAGGCCTCCCAGGAGGTCTCCAGGAGCAGGCGCTGCTGCGGGTCCATGGCCAGGGCCTCGCGCGGCGAGATGCCGAAGAAGGCCGGGTCGAAGGCGCCCGCGTCGTGCAGGAAGCCGCCGCCCCTGGTCGTGGTGGTGCCGGGGGTCTCCGGGTCCGGGTCGTAGAGGTGGGCGATGTCCCAGCCGCGGTTGGCGGGGTAGCCGCCGACGACGTCGGCGCGTCCTTCGAGGACCTCCCACATGCGCTCGGGGCTGCTGATGCCGCCCGGGTAGCGGCAGCTCATCGCGACGATGGCGATGGGCTCGTCGGTGGCCGCGGCGACGGTGGCGACGGGCGCGGCGGTGGCGGCCTTGTCGGCGCCGAGGACCTGGGTGCGCAGGTACGCGGCCAGGGCGGTGCCGTTGGGGTGGTCGAAGACGACCGTGGTGGGCAGCTTGAGGCCGGTGCCGGCACCGAGGCGGTTGCGCAGGTCGACGGCGGTGAGCGAGTCGAACCCGAACTCGCGGAAGGCCCGCTCGGGGTCGAGGGCCTGCGCGGACTCGTAGCCGAGGACGGCGGCCGCGTGGGTGAGGACGAGGTCGAGCAGGACGCGGTTCTGCTCGGGTCCGGCGAGGCCGGTCAGGCGCTCCCGCAGCGCGGCCGCCTTGGACGGCGTGTCGCCGCCGTCCTCCGCGCTGTCGGTGCCGCCCTGGGAGGCGAGGACGCGCTGGGCGTCGGGCAGGTCGGCGAGGAGCGGGCGGGCGCGCCGCGAGGTGAACACGGGCACGAACTGGTCCCAGTCCACGTCGGCGAGCGCCAGGAACGTCTCGTCGTCGTCGAGGGTCTGCCGCATGCCCGCGAACGCGAGGTCCGGGTCGAGGAACGGCAGTCCCTGGCGGCGCAGTTGCTCCGGGTCGACGTCGATCGGCGCGCTGCCGCTCAGGTACGGGTTGACGACGTTCCACACGCCCCAGGCGATGGATGTCGCGGTCAGGCCGCGTGCCCTGCGGTGCTCGGCGAGGGCGTCGAGGTGCGCGTTGGCGGCGGCGTACGCGGCGTGGTCGCCGCTGCCCCAGACGCCCGCGATGGACGAGAACAGCACGAACGCGTCGAGGTCCGCGCCGTCCAGGAGCTCGTCCAGGACGACGGCGCCCGCGACCTTCGCCGCGACGATCTCCGCGAACTCATCGAGGGTGGTGGTGGCGATCGGCGCCAGCTCGATGAGCGCGGCGGCGTGGATGACGGCGCGCAGAGTGTGGCCGTCGGCGGTGAGCTGGTCGAGCAGTGCGGCGACGGCGTCGCGGTCGGCGACGTCGCAGGCCGCGATGGTGACCTGGACGCCCAACTCCTCGAGTTTGGTGCGGAGTTCGTCGGCGCCGGGCGCGGCCGGGCCGCGGCGGCTGGTCAGGACGAGGTGCTCGGCGCCCTCGCGGGCGAGCCAGCGGGCCATGTGGGGGCCGAGGGCGCCGGTGCCGCCGGTGATGAGGACGGTACCGCGGGGAGTCCACTTGTCCTGCGCGGACGCGGCGGTCTTGTCCTTCGCGGCCGCGGCGGGCTCGGCGCGGACGAGGCGGCGTACGAAGACTCCGGAGCCGCGCACGGCGAGCTGGTCCTCGTCGCCGACGCCCGCGAGGATCCCGGCGAACCGGGCCGCGGCGCGGCTGTCGGGGGTGGCGGGCAGGTCGACGAGGCCGCCCCAGCGCTCGGGGTGCTCCAGGGCCACCACGCGGCCGAGGCCCCAGGTCTGCGCCTGGGCGGGGCTCTCCACCTGGTCGTTGCGGCCGGTGGAGACGGCTCCGCTGGAGACCGCCCACAGCTTCGCGTCGACCTCGACGTCACCCAGGGCCTGGACGAGCGCCACGGTGCCCGCGAGACCGGCGGGCAGCACGGGCTGCTCCGGGTGCGGGTCCTCGGCGAGGGCCAGCAGGGACACCACACCGACGGGCTCCGGCCCGTCGGGGGTGAGCTGCTCGCGCAGCCGCCCGGCCAGCGTCTCCCGGTTCAGCTCCGCGCCGCTCACACGGACTTCGGTGACGTCCGCACCGGCCTGCGCCAGCGCCTCGGTGACGCCCGCGACCCACGGGTGCGCGGCAGCCTCCTCCGGTACGACGACCAGCCAGCGGCCCGTCAGGACCGGCCCGGGCAGCGCACCGCTCGCCAGCGACTTCCAGGTGACCCGGTAGCGCCAGCCGTCCACGGTGGACTTCTCACGCCGCTGCCGCCGCCACGACGACAGGACGGGCAGGACCTCGCCGAGCCCGGCGGCGGAACCGTCCGCCACCTCCAGCTCGGCCGCCAGGCCCGCCAGGTCCTCGCGCTCCACGGCCTCCCAGAAGCGTGCCTCCACCTCGTCCACGGCGGGGGTGGGCTCGGCGCCCGCCTCCTGCTCCGGCGAGAGGAGCCAGTAGTGCTGGCGCTGGAAGGCGTACGTGGGCAGGTCGACGGTGGCACGGGCGCCCGGGAGGAGCGCCTGCCAGTCCAGCTCGGCGCCGTGCGTGTGCGCTTCGGCGAGGGAGGCGGCGAGACGGTCGGCGCCGCCGTCGTCGCGGCGCAGGGAGCCGAGGGCCACTGCCGCGCCCTCGCGTCCGGCGGCCTCGATGGTGGCTTGGACGGGGACGGTGAGCACCGGGTGGGGGCTCATCTCCAGGAACAGGTCGTGCCCCTCGGCGAGGAGGCCGCGGGTGGCGTGCTCGAAGAGGACGGTCTGGCGCAGGTTGCGGTACCAGTACCCGGCATCCATCGGGGTGTTGGCGCCCAGCCACTCCCCTGTGAGGGTCGAGTACAGCGGGACCTCGGCGGCCTGCGGGGCCACCCCGGCCAGCGCCTCGGCTATCCGGGCCTCGATCTGCTCCACGTATGCGGAGTGCGAGGCGTAGTCGACGGGGATCGTGCGGGCGCGGACATCGCGGGCCACGCACTGCGCGACCAGTTCCTCCAGCGCGTCCGGCTCACCGGAGACCACGACCTGAGCGGGACCGTTCACGGCCGCGACCGACACCCGGTCGCCCCACGCGGTGATCAGCTCCCGCACCTCGGCCTCGGGCAGCGGCACGGACACCATGCCGCCCTTGCCGGACAGCTCCCGGATGGCGAGGCTGCGCAGCGCGACCACGCGGGCGGCGTCCCGCAGCGACAAGGCGCCCGCGACACACGCGGCCGCGATCTCACCCTGGCTGTGCCCGACGACAGCCGCAGGCTGAACGCCCGCCGCGCGCCAGGCCTCGGCCAGCGACACCATCACGGCGAACAGCACGGGCTGGACCACATCCACGTGGTCGAACCGCTCGCCGTTCAGCTCTTCGATCAGGTCCCAGTCCACGAACTCGGACAGGGCGTCCGCGCACTCCCGCATGCGGGCGGCGAACACCGGGCTGGAGTCCAGGAGTTCACGGGCCATCCCGGTCCACTGCGAGCCCTGCCCCGGGAACACGAACACCGGCCGGGCCGAGCCACCCAGCGCGCGCCCCGTGACGACGTTCTGCGCGCTCGCGTCGTCCTGTGCCAGCCGATCGAGCCCGGCGAGCAGCTCGTCCCGGTCGCCGCCGAGGACGACGCCCCGGTACTCGAACCGCGACCGCGACACCGCCAACGACCAGGCGACGTCGCCCAGTTCGAGACCGGCATCGGCCAGGAGATGTGCCCGCAGCCGTGCGGCCTGGTCCCGGAGCGCGCCCTCGGTCTTCGCCGAGAGTGCCAGCGGTACGACGCCCGCGACCACCGGCGACGGCGCGACACCGGCGGCCTCCGGCGCCGCGGCCGACGGGCCCTGCTCCAGGATCACGTGCGCGTTCGTCCCGCTCACGCCGAACGACGACACGCCCGCGCGGCGCGGCGCGCCGCCGTCCCGCTCGGGCCAGGCGCGGGACTCCGCGAGGAGTTCCACGGTGCCCGCCGACCAGTCGACCTCGGGGGTCGGCGCGTCCATGTTCAGGGTGCGCGGCAGGACGCCGTGGCGCATCGCCATGACCATCTTGATGACACCGGCGACACCGGCGGCGGCCTGGGTGTGGCCGATGTTGGACTTCACGGAGCCGAGGAGCAGCGGCTGGTCGGCCGGGCGCTCCTTGCCGTAGGTCGCGATGAGGGCCTGGGCCTCGATGGGGTCGCCGAGGGGTGTGCCGGTGCCGTGGGCCTCGACGGCGTCGACGTCCGTGGTCGTGAGGCGGGCGTTGGCGAGGGCCTGGGTGATGACGCGCTGCTGGGACGGCCCGTTGGGGGCGGTCAGGCCGTTGCTGGCGCCGTCCTGGTTGATCGCGGAGCCGCGGACGACTGCGAGGACCTGGTGGCCGTTGCGCTGGGCGTCGGACAGGCGCTCCAGGACGAGCATGCCCACGCCCTCGCCCCAGCTGGTGCCGTCGGCGGCGGCCGCGAACGGCTTGCAGCGGCCGTCGGGGGCCAGGCCGCGCTGGCGGCTGAACTCCAGGAAGGTGCCCGCCGTGGGCATGACCGTCACGCCGCCCGCGAGGGCCAGCGAGCACTCGCCCTGCCGCAGCGCCTGCGCGGCCAGGTGCAGGGCGACGAGCGACGACGAGCAGGCCGTGTCGACCGTGACCGCCGGGCCTTCCAGGCCGAAGGAGTACGAGATGCGGCCCGAGGCGATGGCACCGGAGCTGCCGGTGCCGAGGTAGCCGCCGAGGTCCTCGGGGACGCTCGCGAGCTGGGAGCCGTACTCGTGGTAGATGAGTCCGGCGAAGACGCCCGTGGGGCTGCCGTGCAGCGTGGCGGGGTCGATTCCGGCGCGCTCGATGGCCTCCCAGGACGTCTCCAGGAGCAGGCGCTGCTGCGGGTCCATGGCCAGGGCCTCGCGCGGGGAGATGCCGAAGAACGCGGCGTCGAACTCGCCCGCGTCGTGCAGGAAGCCGCCCTCGCGGGCGTAGCTGGTGCCGACGCGGTTGGGGTCGGGGTCGTAGAGGGACGCCGTGTCCCAGCCGCGGCCCTCCGGGAACTCGGTGATGGCCTCTTCGCCGTCGGTGAGGAGCCGCCACAGGTCTTCGGGGGTGTGGACGCCGCCGGGGAAGCGGCAGCTCATCGCGACGATGGCGATGGGCTCGTCCTGGGCCGCGACCGCCGTCTGCGCGCTCCGGCCGGTGGCCGCGCCCGGGGCGGCGGCGAGGTCGCCGAGGATCTCGGTGCCGAGGTACTGGGCGAGGACCTTCGGCGTCGGGTAGTCGAAGACGAGGCTGGCGGGCAGCCGCAGCTCGGTCGCGGAGTTGAGGCGGTTGCGGAGTTCGACAGAGGTGAGCGAGTCGAAGCCCAGCTCCTTGAACGCCTTGGTGGGCGCCACGTCGTCACCGGACGCGTAGCCGAGGACGGCGGCCACCTGCGCGCGGACGAGGTCGAGGAGGGCGCGCTCGCGGTTCTCGGGGGCCAGCGCGACCAGTTGGTCGGCGAGCGAGGTCCCGGCCGCGGCGGGCCCGGACTCGACCACACGGCGGGTGCGTCCGCCGCCGCGGATGAGGCTCCGGAACAGCGGGGGCACGTCCGCGCCGAACTGTCGGCGCAGGGTGTCGAGGTGCAGCTTCATCGGGACGAGGGCGCCGTCGGGCTCCGCGAGGGAGGCGTCGAGGAGCGCGAGGCCCTCGTCGGCGGACAGGGCGGCGACTCCGGCCCGGTTCATCCGGTCGATGTCCTCGTCCGCCAACGCCCCGGCCATACCACCCTGGTCCGCCCACAGCCCCCACGCGAGCGACGTCGCAGGAAGACCCTGGGCACGACGGTGCTGAGCCAGCGCGTCCAAGAAGGCATTAGCGGCCGCATAGTTGGCCTGCCCCGCACTGCCCAGCACACCAGCAGCCGACGAGAACAGCACGA
>NZ_BMVR01000036.1 GCF_014650815.1 Streptomyces flavofungini | reverse complement strand
ACGGACGCTTCCTTTGTACTCACCCTCTCGGGCTTTCCTCCGGGCGCTTCCCTTCAGTATTTCGTGTTTCCAACCTTACCAGATCCTTTTCCGTTCCGTTCCCGGTTCGGATTTCAATTCCGGTGGCCGTTGGAGGGCCTTGCCTTTCGGCGTGTTCACTACGTTAGCGGATTTCCC
Source organism: Streptomyces flavofungini (assembly GCF_014650815.1). Lineage (GTDB taxonomy): Bacteria > Actinomycetota > Actinomycetes > Streptomycetales > Streptomycetaceae > Streptomyces > Streptomyces flavofungini. The sequence continues at coordinate 15,937 of NZ_BMVR01000036.1, read as the reverse complement.
TGGCAACTCATAATCGAGCTTCGCGGATTCGAATTTCGGCATGCGGACATGCGAAACAGGACCCCGCTGAAGGGAAGTCGTAGGTAGTGGTTGGCCGCTTCCGGCTGCTGGCTGAAAGCCGTACCCGGGTCAAGCGGCTCGGGCTACATTACGGAACCACCAACGCCGCGTCAAGTTCTGGGGCGTCGAGGTGTATGAGCCCGATAAGGGCTCACCGTAGGGTCGTTGGCCGTCCAGAAGCGCCAGGGGTGGCCGCTGCCCTCACCCCCCACTCCCGTGCGCGGGCCGTTCCTGACCTGGTCGGGATCTATAGGTGTGCCGGTGAGGATGCGCAAGGGGGCGTCGGGGCCCGCGCAGACGTCGGTGCCGTCGAGGCGTCGGTCCACGTCGAGAGCGGTGGCGAGGCGAGCGGGGCCTTTGGCCAGTTCCTTGTCGTTTCGGGCCGAGAGTCGTCGTACCCGAGCGAGTTCCGCGCCCTCGGTGATCTCACCGGCCCGCAGCAGGACGCCGCTCGCCTGCCCCTCCGGACCGCACACCAGGTTGAGGCAGTGCCACATGCCGTAGGTGAAGTAGACGTACGCGTGCCCGGGCGGGCCGAACATCACGCCGTTGCGGGCCGTGCGGCCGCGATAGGCGTGGGAGCCCGGGTCCGCTTCCCCCGCGTAGGCCTCGACCTCCGTGAGGCGCAGCTCGATCGGACCGTCCGGGGTGTCGCGCACCAGGACGCGGCCGAGCAGGTCGGGCGCCACGTCGAGCACGGGGCGGTCGAAGAAGTGCCGGGGCAGGGGCGTACGGTCAGGGGCCGCGATCATGCCGTACGAGCGTAGTGCACCGAACGTGTACGGGTTTGGCGTGGAGGGTGGCCCTCGGGGCTTCGCGCAGGGAGGGTGTGGCGCGAGGCATCGGTGCGGAACCGCGCGCGGGCCGTTTGCGTTTGTACGTAGTCGAAGGTCGACGATCGATCGATCCAGTCAACACCACAGGCGGCGCCTGGGGAGGAGAGTCATGGGGTTCAAGAAGCTGCTGGCGAGTCTGGGTGCCGGTGGGGCCTCCGTCGAGACGGTGCTGACCGAGGCCAACGTCGTGCCGGGCGGTGTTGTCCAGGGCGAGGTGCGCATCCAGGGCGGGAACGTCGACCAGCAGATCGAGGCGCTGTCCGTCGGCCTGCAGGCGCGCGTCGAGGTCGAGGGCAACGACCAGGAGACCAAGCAGGACATCGAGTTCACCAAGCAGCGGCTCGGCGGTGCCTTCGAGCTGAAGGCGAACGCGGTGCACGCGGTGCCGTTCGGGCTCGACATCCCCTGGGAGACGCCCATCACCCACTTCGCGGGGCGCCAGCTGCACGGCATGAACATCGGTGTGACCACGGAGCTGGAGATCGCCCGCGCGGTGGACTCCGGTGACCTGGACCCGGTGAACGTGCACCCGCTGCCGGCGCAGCAGGCCGTCCTCGACGCCTTCGGCCAGCTCGGCTTCCGCTTCAAGAGCGCCGACATGGAGCGCGGCCACATCCGCGGCACCCGGCAGAAGCTGCCCTTCTACCAGGAGATCGAGTTCTTCCCGCCGGAGCAGTACCGCGGTCTGAACCAGGTCGAGCTGACCTTCGTCGCGGACGACCGCGAGATGGACGTCGTCCTGGAGATGGACAAGAAGCCGGGCCTGTTCAGCGAGGGCAGCGACTCGTACAAGTCGTTCAAGGTCGGGCTGCACGACTACCAGGGCACGGACTGGGCGGCGTACCTCAACGAGTGGCTGTCCCAGGTCGGCAGCAAGCGCAACTGGTTCTAGGCTCGGCGACGGCGAGCGATCGCCGAGATCGCCGTACGGGAATCGCCGTACTGAACCGAACCGGAACCGATCAGGAGGTGCCTACGTGACCGAGGTCAAGAGGCCGCCGCTGCCCCATGACTTCCACCCGCCCGTGCCGTCGTTCACGGTCGTGAGCGCGGACTTCGAGCAGGGCGCGGTGCTCAAGGACGCCCAGGTGTACGCGGCCGGGAACACCTCGCCGCAGCTGCGGTGGGAGGGCTTCCCGCCGGAGACGAAGAGCTTCGCCGTGACCTGCTTCGACCCGGACGCCCCGACGGGGAGCGGGTTCTGGCACTGGTCGGTGTTCGACATCCCGGCCGCGGTGACGGAGCTGCCCGTCGGTGCGGGCAGCGGCAAGTTCGAGGGCCTCCCGGAGAGCGCGGTGCAGGTGCGCAACGACTACGGGACGAAGGACTTCGGCGGCGCCGCCCCGCCGCCCGGTGACCCCGCGCACCGCTATGTGTTCACCGTGTACGCGGTCGACCAGGAGAAGCTCGGCCCGGACTCGGACGCCTCGCCCGCCGTCGTCGGCTTCAACCTGCGGTTCCACACGCTGGCCCGCGCCACCGTCGTCGCCGAGTACGCGGCGGTCGCCGACAGTTAGTCGATGCCCGGCGTGCACCGCCCGCGTTCACGTCAGCTCAGCGTTCATTGAACGTTTGCCCGCCTCTGGTCTTGGAAGTGATCAGGGGCGGGCATCTTTTATTGCGTTGTCCTACCCGGCGTGCCCGGCCAGAGTTGATCCAAGCCCGCCAAGGGGTGGGCCGGTGCACACGGGAGGTGGGCGAGATGCGGGACACGCTGGTACTGAACGCAAGCTTCGAACCGCTGTCGACGGTGACGCTGAACCGCGCCGTCGTGCTGGTGCTGCAGGACAAGGCCGTTGTCGAGCAGGCCCACCCCGCGCTGCGCGTGCGCGCTGCCGCCGTCGAGCTTCCGGTGCCGCGGGTGATCAGGCTGTGCCGGTATGTACGGGTGCCCTTCCGAAGACGGGCTCCGTGGTCGCGGCGCGGAGTCCTGGTACGGGACCAGCACCGGTGCGCGTACTGCGGCAGACGCGCGACGACCGTGGACCACGTGGTGCCGCGCTCCCAGGGCGGTGCGGACTCCTGGCTGAACACGGTGGCGTCGTGCGCGGTGGACAACCACCGCAAGGCGGACCGCACGCCGGAGCAGGCCGGGATGCCGCTGCTCCGCCAGCCCTTCGAGCCGACCCCGGCGGACGCGATGCTGCTCGCCCTCGGGCGGGACGGCTACGAGGCCCTGCCGAACTGGCTGGCGCAGCCCGCCGCCTGAGCGGTTCGCCGCTGACGTGGCCCGTGCGTACGACGGTTCCGCGCGTACGACTGTGGGGCCGCCCTCCTCCGGGAGGGCGGCCCCACAGTCGTACGTACCGTAAGTCGCCGTCAGTCGATCGGCGGCTGTTCGCGGCGCTCGACGCCGCCGGAGCTCTTCCCGCCTCCGGAGCCGCCGCCCGAGAGCGGGCCGAAGTTGCCGAGCGCGCCGCCGAGGCCCTTGAGGGCGTCGCCGATCTCGCTGGGCACGATCCAGAGCTTGTTGGCATCGCCCTCGGCGATCTTCGGGAGCATCTGGAGGTACTGGTAGGAGAGGAGCTTCTGGTCCGGGTCGCCCGCGTGGATGGACTCGAAGACCGTGCGGATCGCCTGGGCCTCACCCTCGGCGCGCAGGGCCGCGGCCCGTGCCTCACCTTCGGCGCGCAGGATCGCGGACTGCTTCTCGCCCTCGGCGCGCAGGATCTCGGACTGGCGGACACCCTCGGCCTGGAGGATCGCGGCGCGCTTGTCACGGTCGGCGCGCATCTGCTTCTCCATCGAGTCCTGGATGGAGGTGGGCGGCTCGATCGCCTTCAGCTCGACGCGGTTGACGCGGATGCCCCACTTGCCGGTGGCCTCGTCGAGGACGCCGCGCAGGGCCGCGTTGATCTCCTCGCGGGAGGTCAGGGTCCGCTCCAGGTCCATGCCACCGATGATGTTGCGCAGGGTGGTGACGGTGAGCTGCTCGATCGCCTGGATGTAGCTGGCGACCTCGTACGTCGCGGCGCGGGCGTCGGTGACCTGGTAGTAGATGACCGTGTCGATGTTCACGACCAGGTTGTCCTGGGTGATCACCGGCTGGGGCGGGAAGGGGACGACCTGTTCACGCAGGTCGATGCGGTTGCGGATGGAGTCGATGAACGGGACGACGATGTTCAGGCCCGCGTTCAGGGTGCGGGTGTAGCGGCCGAAGCGCTCCACGATGGCGGCGCTGGCCTGCGGGATGACCTGGATCGTCTTGATCAGGGCGATGAAGACCAGCACCACCAGAATGATCAGGACGATGATGATTGGTTCCATCGTGGCTCCCCGTACCCTTCTTGCTTCGGTGTTCGTGGATTGCTGCGGTGTCCCGGAAGATCTTGGGATCTCGCCGGTCGAGTCTGTCAGAACGGCGCGCGGCCCGTGGGCCGTTCGGATCACCTGCCGTCACGGGCCGTCGCTTTCACGGCAGTTGGGCCCCGGAGCCGGGCAGTCCGGCCCCGCGCGCACCTGACCGGCGGTCAGATGACCACGGCCGTCGCTCCGTCGATCTCGACCACGTCCACCTCCTGGCCCGCCTCGAAGCTCTGGTCGTTGTCGAGCGGCCGCGCCGACCAGATCTCCCCCGCCAGCTTGATGCGCCCGCCGGAGGCGTCGACCCGCTCCATGACGACCGCCGATCTGCCCTTCAACGCCTCGACCCCGCTGACGAGTTCGGGGCGCTGCGACCGGTGCCGGGCGGCGATCGGGCGTACGACCGCGATGAGGGCGACGGAGACGACGGCGAAGACCACCGTCTGCATCGCCACGCCACCGCCGAGGCCCGCGGTCACGGCGGCGGCGACCGCGCCGACGGCGAGCATGCCGAACTCCGGCATCGCGGTCATTACCAGCGGGATTCCGAGGGCGACCGCGCCGATCAGCCACCACACCCATGCGTCCATGTCCACATGTTCATGGTAGGTCCGCGGGTCCCGTTACCGACAGGGTGTGCGCGATCAGCTGAGCGGCAGGCCCTGGGCCGACCAGCGGTCGCCGCGCTGCTCGACGACCAGCGGCAGGCCGAAGCAGAGGGAGAGGTTGCGCGAGGTGAGCTCCAACTCCAGCGGTCCCGCCGCCATGACCTTGCCCTGGCGGATCATCAGGACGTGCGTGAAGCCGGGGGCGATCTCCTCGACGTGGTGCGTGACCATGATCATCGAGGGGGCGATGGGGTCGCGGGCGAGGCGGCCGAGACGGCGGACGAGGTCCTCGCGGCCGCCGAGGTCGAGGCCTGCGGCGGGCTCGTCGAGGAGCAGCAGCTCGGGGTCGGTCATCAGGGCGCGGGCGATCAGGGTGCGCTTGCGCTCGCCCTCGGAGAGGGTGCCGAACCGGCGGTCCAGGTAGTCGCTCATGCCGAGGCGGTCGAGGAAGGCGCGGGCGCGCTGCTCGTCGATGTCCTCGTAGTCCTCGTGCCAGCCGGCCGTCATGCCGTACGCCGCGGTGAGGACCGTCTGCAGGACGGTCTGGCTCTTGGGGAGTTTGTCGGCCATGGCGATGCCGGCCATGCCGATGCGGGGGCGCAGCTCGAAGACGTCGACCTTGCCGAGCTGCTCGCCGAGGATGGTGGCGGTGCCCTTGCTCGGGAAGAGGTAGCTGGACGCGACATTGAGGAGGGTGGTCTTGCCGGCGCCGTTCGGACCGAGGATGACCCAGCGCTCCCCTTCCTTGACCGACCAGGAGACCTGGTCCACCAGAGCCCGGCCCTCTCGGACCACGGATGCGTCCTTAAGCTCCAGTACATCGCTCATGAGCGCGTTGTCTCCCATTGCAGTCTCGGTGTCGCTCGCGTGTGCCCGCGTCTGTGGACGCGGCCCCCGGATAAAACCTACGCCACCGGCCGACCGTTCCCGTGCCGAGCCCGGTCCTTAGGCTGTGTGCATGCTCTCGGAACCACGTTCAGGACGCTTGGCCGCATGGGGGAACGCCCTTTTGGCCGGACTTGTTTCACCCGATGACGCGGTGCACGCGATCGTGGGCGACGACGCGGTGCACCGGGTCGACGGCCTGCCCGGCGAGTCGGCGCCGGTCGGCCTGACGCTCGCACTCGGCCGGTTGCGCGCGCTCGGGGTGACGGGGCTTCGGGTGGCGCTGCCCGCGCCGGGGCATCCGCTCGGCCTGAGCGGGCCGCCCGCCTTCAACGAGCGCGCGCTCGAGGCCGAGGAGGCGGTGGTCGCGACGGGTGCGCCGTACGGCTTGGTGCCGGAGGTGTACGAGGCGGGGCCCGAGGGTGGCGCCGCTGCCGCGGACGTCCATGTGGAGGTCGTGTGGCACTGTCTGCCGGTGCGGGAGGCGCCGCCCGCGGACGTGCCCTCCCTCGGTGAGGCGGAGCGGGAGCTCGCGGACGCGCTGCGGGAGGCCACGGAGGTGCTCGCGCGCCTTGACGTGGCGGCTTCGGGGCCGGTCGCGGAGGCCGCCATCGACGCGTACCGGGCGCGGGCCGAGCGGGGGCGCGAGGCGCTCGCCCCGGGGTATCCGCCGCGCGCGGTGCGGGTGTTGGAGCTGGCGCAGCGGGTCGGGCTGCTGATTTCGGTGGCGTACGAGAACGGGCACGGCGGGGCGGTGAGCGCGTCGCAGATGGGGGCGCGGGCGGAGGCGCTGCGGCCGGTGGAGCGGGTGGCACGGCGGGCGCAGGTGGCGGCGTACAACGCGTATGTGGAGGAGCGGGAGCGGGGCGACGGGAGGTAGGTCCCGGCGGGGCGGGGGCCGAGAGGCAGGTCCTGGCCGGGGCCGGGCGCCGGTGCCAGAGGGCCCCGCGGACCGGGTGGTCCGCGGGGCCCTCTGCCCGCAGGGTGGCGTGCGCCTAACGGAGAAGGCGTCCGGCCCGGGGGCAGCGTGTCACTTGTTGACCGACTCGTTGGCGAAGGCCGGGTTCAGGATGCCGACGACGTTCACGCTGTTGCCGGTGGCGTTCACCGGGATGTGGATCGGGGCCTGGACGAGGTTGCCGGAGCCGATGCCCGGGGAGTTCTTGGCGTTGCCGTCCGCGTGCGCGTCGGTGGCGAGGGCGGCTCCGGCGGAGGCGCCCACGGCGATACCGGCGACGGCGACGGCCAGGGCGGCCTTCTTGGCGATGTTCATGGGTGTGTTCCTTCTGCTGACGGGGTGACCCCGGCTGTGGGGTCAGGCGGTGTGCGTCGTGGCAGCGGGGGTGCCGGGGATCCGGTGGAGACCGGGGGTCCCGGGGACGCGAAGGGCGCCTGGACGGCGGAGGTGGGCGAGAACGTGACCGGCCCCGCGTACGGGGTGCGCGCGGGGCCGGTCGGCCGCGGCGGCGATCGCGTGACCGCGATCGCCGGATCGCGCGGGTGCGATCAGATGTTCTCGCAGACGTTCCCGAACGTCGGGTTCAGGACGCCGACGACGGAGACGCTGTTGCCGCAGGCGTTCACCGGGATGTGGACCGGGGCCTGGACCAGGTTGCCGGAGACGATGCCGGGGGAGTTCTTGGCCACGCCGTCGGCGTTCGCGCCACCGTGGGCGGAGGCGATGCCGGCACCGGCGGCGACCAGGCCACCGGCCACCATCGTGACAGCGGCGGCCTTCTTGAGGTTCTTCACTTCTTGGATCCTCCTGAGCGGAAGCTGCGGCCAGCCGCCGCAGCACGCACTGGAGAACGCCGGAGGGCCGCTCGGGATGCGCCGAACGGGGGACATCCACACGACGGTATGAATCTCAGCCCGGAACGCGACGGTCCGTGCTGACAACGGGCCCGCCCCGAGGACCTGCGGAAATCAGCCCGCGACGCCGTGGCGCACGGCCCACAGGGCCGCCTGGGTGCGGTCGGCGAGGTCCAGCTTCATGAGGATGTTCGAGACATGTGTCTTGACGGTCTTCTCGGAGAGGACGAGGGCGCGGGCGATCTCGCGGTTGGACCGGCCGTCCGCTATCAGGCCGAGTACCTCGCGCTCCCGCTCGGTGAGGGAGCCGCCCCTCCCCTGCGAGCTGTTGGCCTCTTCCTGAGAGAGCAGCGCGCCCGCGACCTCCGGCTGGAGCAGGACGTGTCCGGCGTGCACGGAGCGGATGGCGCCAGCGAGGGCGTCGGGGTCCACGTCCTTATAGACGTAGCCCGCCGCGCCCGCGCGCAGGGCCGGGACGACCGTGCGCTGCTCGGTGAAGCTCGTGACGATCAGCACGCGCGCGGGGTTGTCCAGCTCGCGGAGCTTGCGCAGCGCCTCGACGCCGTCCATGCCGGGCATCTTGACGTCCATCAGGACGACGTCCGGCTTCAGCTCCTGTGCGGCCGCGACGCCCTCGGCGCCGTCGGAGGCCTCGCCGACGACCTCGATGTCCTCCTGGATCTCCAGGAACGTGCGCAGGCCGCGGCGGACCACCTGGTGGTCGTCGACCAGCAGCACCCGGATCCCTGCCTTCGTATTGAGCACAACGTCAGCCACCGGGGACCTCCATCTCGATCGTCGTGCCCTTGCCGGGCTCCGACTCCACGGTCAGCTGTCCGCCGACCCCGCCCGCCCGGTCCCGCATGGAGACCAGGCCCAGGTGCCGCCCGGCGCGCCGGATGGCTCGCGGGTCGAACCCCTTGCCGTCGTCCGTGACGCGCAGCACCGCGCCGGGGCCGCGCTTCTCCAGGGCGACGGCGACGTGCTCCGCCTCCGCGTGCCGCAGGGCGTTGTGCAGGGCCTCCTGGGCGACCCGGAGCATGGCCTCCTCCTGGGAGGCGGGCAGGGCGCGCACGCCGCCGCTCTCGAAGGTGACGGTGGCGGAGTGGGCGCGGTCCAGGACCTGGCTGTGCGTCCGCAGGGTGGCGACCAGGCCGTCCTCGTCGAGGGCGGCGGGGCGCAGCTCCACGACGGCGGCGCGCAGCTCGTCGGCGGCCTCCGCGGCGAGGGCGGCCACCTGCTGGAGCTCGTCCTTGGCGCGGGTCGGGTCGCGGTCCACCAGGGCGGCCGCGGCCTGGGCGGTCAGGCGCAGGGAGAACAGCTTCTGGCTGACGGCGTCGTGCAGCTCGTGGGCGAGGCGGGAGCGCTCCTCGGCGATGGTCAGCTCACGGCTGCGTTCGTAGAGCCGGGCGTTCGTCAGGGCTATCGCGGCGTGCTGGGCGAGGATCGACAGGAGTTCCTCGTCGTCCTCGTCGAAGCCGCAGCCGCCCGCGGGCTTGACGCACTTCTTGTTCGCGAGGAACAGGGCGCCGAGGGTCTCGTCGCCGTACCGGATGGGGAGGCCGAGGAAGTCGGACATGTCCGGGTGGGCGGGCGGCCAGCCCTCGAAGCGGGGGTCCTCGCGCACGTCCGCGAGGCGCTCGGGCTCGGCCTTGCACAGCATCGCGGCGAGGATGCCGTGCTGGCGCGGCAGCGGGCCGATGGCCTTCCACTGCTCGTCGCTGACGCCGTCGACGACGAACTGGGCGAAGCCACCGTGGTCGTCGGGGACCCCGAGCGCCGCGTACTCCGCGTCGAGCAGCTCGCGGGCGGAGGCGACGATCGTCTTGAGGACGTCGCGCACCTCGAGCTGGCTGCTCATCGCGAGCAACGCCGAGCTGACCGCGTACAGCCCGGATCGGGGTCCTTGACTCATGGCACAACCGTACCGGCGGGGTGTGACGGTGCGTATCCGACCTGTGGCGGCCGGGCTCTAGGACCTGGGCCCTAGGCCCAGCGGACGGTGGGCGTTCGAGCTGCGGGATCCGGGCGGAGGCGTTATTACACGCGCGCGGGCGGGTGGGCACGCGGGAGGGAGTAAGGGGAGGCGGGAGAGGGAGCGGAACCAGGGGGAGGCCGGGACGGCCCTGGGGCTCGGTGGGACCCGGGCGGTAGGTCCTCTCTGCCGCTGGCATGAGGGTCGTGGCCCGCTCGTCATACCTGCGGAGGAGTTTGCTCACTGAGAGCATCACAGTCGCAACTGCTGGTGAGACTGTTACGTGCTCGATGTGAGCCCGCGCATAGGACGCACATCACGTACGAAGCCCCCTAGTGGACGTCAGGGCCCGGTAAAGAGGGGCTAAGGGCGGACATCCGGGACGTCGGCGCACCCCCTGATCCACTATCCGGCATCGTACGTCACTCCTTTGCCACAGAATTTTGCGCCCGCTAAGAATTGCTCCCGTCGCTCGGCGCCGCGGTCCTCGCACCGCGGCGTTTTGCCGGAAGCAACCTGTCCCCACCGGTTCAGAGCGGCCTCCCGATTTACGAAGAGGTCCATCTACGATGTCCAAGCTCGCCCCCTCTGGTCATAGTCGCTCCACTCTGACCAAGAACCAGAAGTTCTCGATCGCCGGTGTCGCCACCCTCGGTGCCGCCGCCCTCGCCTTCTCGATCGTGCCGGGCAGCTCCGACGACGCCCGGACCGAGGCCCTCGGGGCCAGCTCCGCCGCCTGGGCCGCCCCCGCCGACGCCCACGCGAGCGTCAGCAAGCAGCAGGCCAACGCCAGCAAGCGGGCCAAGGACGCGGTCGCGAAGGCCGCGGCCGACAAGAAGGCGGCCGACGAGGCCGCGGCAAAGAAGAAGGCCGAGGACGAGCGCAAGGTCAAGCAGGCCGCGAGCCGCTCCGCCGCCCGCAAGCCCGTCTACGCCAACAACCTCGACGGCTGGATCCGCCAGTCCCTGGACATCATGAAGTCCAAGGGCATCCCCGGTTCCTACGAGGGCCTGCACCGCAACATCATGCGCGAGTCCACGGGCAACCCGAACGCCATCAACGGCTGGGACGTCAACGCCCAGAACGGCACCCCGTCGATCGGCCTGCTCCAGGTCATCCAGCCGACGTTCAACGCGTACCACGTCGAGGGCACGTCCACGAACATCTACGACCCGGTCGCCAACATCGTCGCCGCGGCCAACTACGCGGCCGACAAGTACGGCTCGATGGACAACGTGAACGGCGCCTACTGAGTCGTACCCCCCCGGACCTCTTCAGCCGAGGCTCACAGACGCCGAAGGGCGGCACCCCGCACGGGGTGCCGCCCTTCTTCGCGTACGTACGCGACGTACCGCAGGCGTCTACTTGCGCATGACCTCCGGCTCGTGGCGGCGCAGGAAGCGGGCCACCAGGAAGCCGCAGAACGCGCCGAGGGCGAGCAGGGCGGCCATGTCCATCATGTAGGCGCCCGCCTCGTGGTCCCACAGCGGGTCGGTGGCGCCCGGGTCGTCCGGGTTGGGGCTGATCCGGTTGAAGTCCAGCGTGGCGCCGGCGGCTGCGACCGCCCAGCGCGACGGCATCAGGAACGAGAACTGATTGACGCCGACCGTGCCGTGCAGGATGAACAGGCACCCGGTGAACACGACCTGGATGATCGCGAACATGACCAGCAGCGGCATGGTCTTCTCCGCGGTCTTCACCAGGGCGGAGATGATCAGGCCGAACATCATCGAGGTGAAACCGAGCGCCATGATCGGCAGGGAGAGCTCGAGGAGCACCTGGCTGCCCAGGACCAGGCCCTCCTTCGGGATGTCACGGGTGGAGAAGCCGATCACGCCGACCAGCCCGCCCTGCAGCACGGTGATCGCGCCGAGGACGATGACCTTGGACATCAGGTACGCCGACCGGGACAGGCCGGTCGCCCGCTCCCGTTCGTAGATCACCCGTTCCTTGATCAGCTCACGGACCGAGTTGGCGGCGCCCGCGAAACAGGCGCCCACCGCGAGGATCAGCAGGACCGTGGTGGCCGTACCGTTCGGGATGATCTTGCCGGTCTTCGGGTTCACCACCGGCAGCAGGCCCTTGTCCGGGTCGATGAGCAGGCTCACCGCGCCGAGCACCGCGGGCAGGATCACCATCAGCGCCAGGAAGCCCCGGTCGGACACGATCACGGACACATAGCGGCGGATCAGGGTGAGGAGCTGTGAGCCCCAGCCCTGTGGCTTGGGCGGTGCGATCGCCTGCGGCGGCGGCATGTGTACGGACTGCGCGGCGACGGCGTCGATGTCCGCGGCGTACATCTGGTAGTGCTGCGAGCCCTTCCAGCGGCCCGCCCAGTCGTAGTCGCGGTAGTTCTCGAAGGCGGAGAAGACGTCGGCCCAGGTGCTGTAGCCGAAGAAGTTCAGGGCTTCCTCGGGCGGGCCGAAGTACGCCACCGAGCCGCCCGGCGCCATCACCAGGAGCTTGTCGCAGATGGCCAGCTCGGCCACCGAGTGCGTGACGACGAGGACCGTGCGGCCGTCGTCGGCGAGGCCGCGCAGCAGCTGCATGACGTCGCGGTCCATGCCCGGGTCGAGGCCGGAGGTCGGCTCGTCCAGGAAGATCAGCGACGGCTTGGTGAGCAGCTCCAGGGCCACCGACACGCGCTTGCGCTGGCCGCCGGAGAGGGAGGTGACCTTCTTCTCCTTGTGGATGTCCAGCTTCAGCTCGCGCAGCACCTCGTCTATGCGCTGCGCGCGCTCCTGCTCGCTGGTGTCGGCGGGGAAGCGCAGCTTGGCCGCGTACTTCAGCGCCTTCTTGACGGTCAGCTCCTTGTGCAGGATGTCGTCCTGCGGGACCAGACCGATGCGCTGGCGCAGCTCGGCGAACTGCTTGTACAGGTTCCGGTTGTCGTAGAGGACGTCGCCCTGGTTGGCGGGCCGGTAACCGGTGAGCGCCTTGAGCAGGGTGGACTTGCCGGAGCCCGACGGGCCGATGACCGCGATGAGGGACTTCTCCGGGACGCCGAAGGAGACGTCCTTGAGGATGTCCTTGCCGCCGTCGACCGTGACGGTCAGGTGGCGCGCGGAGAAGGAGACGTCACCGGTGTCGACGAACTCCTCGAGCCGGTCACCGACGACGCGGAACGTCGAGTGGCCGACGCCGACGATGTCGTTCGGGCCGATGAGGACCGTGGACGACTTCGCGATCGGCATGCCGTTGACGTACGTGCCGTTGTGCGAGCCGAGATCACGCAGCTCGAAGCGGCCGTCGGGCGTCGACGTGAACTCCGCGTGCTGCCGCGAGACCTGGAGGTCGGAGACCACCAGCTCGTTCTCCAGGGCACGGCCGATGGTCATCTTTCGGCCAAGCGAGAACTGGTGGTACGTCGTCGGGCTGCGGTCGCCGTAGACCGGTGGGGCCCCCGCCGCACCGCCGGATCCGATGCCCGCGCCCGGGCCCTGCTGCGGAGCCTGCTGCTGCGGCACCTGGTGCGGTGCCTGCTGGTGCTGCGCCTGGGCCTGGCCCTGCTGCGCCCAGGCTTGCTGCTGCGGCATCTGCTGCTGCGGCTGCTGGTGCGGCGCCTGGTACTGCTGCGGCGCCTGGTGCTGCGGCTGCTGATGCTGCTGCGAGGCCCAGCCCGGCGCCTCCTGCTGTCCCGGCTGACCCGCGGCGTGCTGCGGCGGCGCGTGCTGCGCCTGCTGCTGCGCCCCCGGCGCGGACACGGCCGCGGCGGCGCCCGCGCCGCCACCGGAGAGGATCAGCTGCGGGCCGTCGGTCGCGTTGCCCAGATGGACGGCCGAACCGGGGCCGATCTCCATCTGATGGATCCGCTGCCCCTGCACGAAGGTGCCGTTCGTGGAGCCGTGGTCCTCAATGACCCAACTGCGGCCGCCCCAGCTGATCGTCGCGTGCCGCCAGGAGACCCTGGCGTCGTCCAGCGCGATGTCACCCTGTGGATCGCGTCCAAGGGTGTATGGCCTGGACGAATCGAGCGTCCAGGTCCTGCCATTCAATTCCAGTACGAGTTCCGGCACTCCAGCCCCACTGAGTTGTCCCCCGAGTTGCCCCCATCATGGGGAGTCTAGGGATGTCGAACATCGGGAGGAACTATTTCAGGCGGAGGCCTCTGACCGAAAGTCGGGCCTTGTGAAGACTGCGTACGAGCCACTATGACTGCCCCGTTGACGGGGCAGATACCGCCCCGGAAAGTAGTAAGGGCTCTCAGCGAGTGCGGATCGCGTGCATATCGCGTATGCCACTCATGTCAGCGATGCCTGAAATGACGGGTATGCGCACAACGCCCGTTCTGTCGGCGCCGACTGCCATCCGTGCCATGCCCGGCATGCGCCTCCCGGGTTCCCCGGCGTGCCTCCGCACGAGGAGGGCGACGCGCTGCGAGCTCGGGGGGTCCCATGGAGACCGGCGGACACAAGGACGTACGGCGGGGCGTGCCCTGGGGTGATGTGCTGCTCTCCGCGCTCGCCGCGGTCAGCTGGGCGCTGATCGGCATGGCGGGCACGGCGGCCCTCGGCCTGCATCTGCTCGGCGCGGACTCCGCGGGCGCGCTCGGGCCGATGACGGCCGCGGCGATCGCCCTGGGCGTGGGGGGCTCCGTCACCCCGTCCGGTGATGTGTCGGCCTTCGGCCTCAAGGGCGCGGAGGCGACCACGGCCATCGACGTCACCCCGCTGGGCGTGAGTCTGGTGGGCGCGGTGCTGCTCTCCTACTTCTTCTTGCGTTCCTTGCGCGGTGCGGGAGTTGTGATCTCGCCCGGCGAACTCGTGGCCCGCGCGGGCGCGGTGATCGTACTCTTTCTCGGCATGCTCGGCGGTCTCGCCTGGGCCGGACACGATGTCATCACGATCAACGGCAAACAGCTCGGTATCGACAAGGGAATCGACAAAGGGCTCGACAAAGGTCTGGACAATCTCCCCGGCGGTATCGGCGACCGGATTCCCGACGGCCTCAAGGACATCGGCGGCATCGGGGACATCGGGGGGCTGCTGCCCGACCGGCTCGGCGACCTCGTCAAGGCGAAGGCCGCGGTCGGGTTCACGGTCGACACCGGGGCCACGCTGCTCGGCGGCGCGCTCTGGGTCGTCGCCGTGCTCCTGATCGCCCTCCTCGCCTCGCGGCGCACTCCCCTGCCGGCCGGGCTCGGCGCCCTGCACCGGCTCGTGCGGCCCGCCGCGTCCGCGCTGGTCTCGGTGATCCTGATGGCGGTGCTCGCCGGGGTCGCGGCGGCGGCGTACGCGATGATCGGCGACGAGCACCCGAAGCGGGTCGCGGGCGGCGCGCTGCTCGGCACACCGAACGGCGTGTTCCTCGGCCTGCCCGTGGGTCTCTTCGTCCCCTACGACGGCGAGGCCAAGGGTGCCCTGACGCGCTTCCTGCCGGACCCGGTGGACGATCTGCTGCGCGGCGACTCCAACAAGTCCCTGACCGTGGGGCGGCTCGCCGAGCTGGACAGCCGGGTCTGGCTGCTCGCGGTCGCGGCGATCGTCATGATGCTGTTCGCCGGTGTCCTGACGGCCGCACGCACCCCGCTGGGCCCGGGCGTCACCTCGGCACGCGACGTGAACGCCGTCAGCTTCGCCACCCGCTGCGCACTGTGGCTCGGCCTCGTCACGGCGGTCGCCCTGCCCCTGATGGCCTGGCTGACGGGCGTCTCCGCCGACGCCTCGGTATCGGTCCTCGGCTTCGACGGCTTCGGAGCCGGACTCGAACTCCACGGCAAGCTGGGCATGGCCCTGGTCCTCGGGGCCGTGTGGGGCGCGGCCGCGGGGGCCGCCGGGGCGCTGCTGGCACGGGCTACGGGAGCGGCCGGGAGCCATGCGGCGCCGCTGGCCCTCGGCGTCGACGAGGCGTCGCCCGGGGCGGGCCGGGAGCCGCCGGCGGTGCCCGCGGCTTCCGGGGCCGGGCCCTACCGGGAGAGCACGCCGTACCGCCCGCCTCGGGCGGAGACGAATCCGTACTTGCGGGTGCCGGAGGAATTGCGGGACGGAGGGTCCGGGCAGAGGCCTGGGCCGGGGGCCGGTCGCGGTGCGGGGGCGGGTGCCCCTCCAGGGGGTGGGAGGCCTCCCTCGGTGCCGTCGGCTGGGAGGGGTTCGCCCCGGGGCGAGGGAGGTCCGCCCCGCGCCGGTGGGCCTCCGCCCCGGGGCGGAGGGGTGCCTCCGCAGGTGAGTGGGGCTCCTACGGTGGCGGGGCCTGTGGTGCCGCCGGGTGAGCCGCCCAGGCGGGGGCGCCGGGGTGAGGAGGAGTGGCCGCCGCCTCCGCCGCCACCGCCACCTCCGCCGCCTCCCCCGCCCCGGGGTGGGGGGCCTCGGCGGCGGAAGGATTGAGGTGGGGGTTGCGGGGCGGAGGTCGAGGCTGGGCCGCCACGGCGGGGAGGGCGGAGGTGCGGCGCTGCGATGGCACGGCTGAGGTGAGGGGCCACCGCCGTGCGGTGGGAGCGAGCTACTGCGGTGGGGAGGGCG
>NZ_BMVR01000035.1 GCF_014650815.1 Streptomyces flavofungini | reverse complement strand
GTGCTGGCTGACGCGGCCGAGCTGGAGCGGGTCGATGTGGTGCAGCCCGCGCTGTGGGCGGTGATGGTGTCGCTTGCGGCGTTGTGGCGCTCGTACGGTGTCGAGCCGGATGCGGTGGTGGGGCACAGTCAGGGTGAGATCGCTGCGGCGTATGTCGCGGGTGCGCTGTCGCTTGCGGACGCTGCCAAGATCGTGGCGCAGCGGAGCAAGGCCATCCTTGCGCTGTCGGGTCAGGGCGGCATGGTGTCGCTCGCGGCGACGGTCGACGACGCTCGTGAGTGGATCGCGCCGTGGGGCGAGCGGGTTTCGGTTGCCGCGGTCAACGGGCCTGGTTCGGTGGTGGTGGCGGGTGACGCGGACGCGCTGGACGAGCTGGTGGAGGCGTGTGCCGCCGATGGCCGGCGGGCCCGGCGGATACCCGTCGACTACGCGTCGCACACGTCGCATGTCGAGCGCATCGAGGATGAGTTGGCGAGTGTGCTGGCCGGGGTCGAGCCCCAGGTCGCGACTGTGCCGATGCTGTCCACCGTCACCGGGGAGTGGCTGACCGGTCCCGAGGTGGGTGCCGATTACTGGTATCAGAACCTGCGGCACACGGTGCGTTTCGAGGAGGCCACGCGCGGTCTCCTCGACCACGGCATCGGCGCCTTCGTCGAATGCAGCCCCCACCCCGCACTGCCCTTCGGGATACGCGAGACGCTCGAAGCGACCGCGGCGGAAGCCGTCGTCGTCGGCACCCTGCGCCGCGACGACGGGAACCTCGACCGGTTCCTGCAGTCCGTCGCCGAGGCGTACGTGGCGGGCCTGCCCTTCGACTGGCGCCAACTGGTACCCGAAGGACAGCACGTGGACCTGCCCACCTACGCCTTCCGGCGCGGGCGGATCTGGCCGAACATGGCCGCGGCCCCCACCGGCGACGCCACCGGGTCCGCCGTCGACGCGCAGTTCTGGGCGGCCGTCGCGGACGGCGACCTCGGCGAACTCGCCGCCGAGCTCGACGTGTCCCTCGACGACCCGATCGGCACCGTGCTGCCCCGGCTGGCGTCGTGGCGGCAGGCCCAGTCGGAGAACTCCGAGATCGACGGCTGGCGCTACCGCGTCACCTGGCTGCCGGTCCCCGAGCCCACCGCCACGCTCAAGGGCACCTGGCTCGTGGTCAGCCGCGACGGCGCAGGTGAGGAATCCGTCGCCGCCGCCCTGACCCGGCACGGCGCCCGCGTCCTGCCGGTGCGCGCCGGAGAAGCCCTGGACCGGGACGCGCTGACGGCCAAGCTCACGGTCGACGAGCCCGTCGCGGGCGTGCTCTCGCTGTTCGCCCTCGACCCCGGACTGGCGTCGGGCGGCGTGTACGCGACCCTCGCCCTCGTCCAGGCCCTCGGCGACACCGAGCTCACCGCTCCCGTGTGGCACGCCACCCGGGGCGGCGTCACGGTCGGCCGGTCCGACACACCCGTCAGCCCCGAGCAGGCGATGATCTGGGGGCTCGGCCGAGTCGTCGGCAAGGAACAGCCCGAGCGCTGGGGCGGTCTCGTCGACCTGCCGGACACGCTGGACGATCGCGCCGCCGCCCGCCTCGCGGGTGTCCTCTCCCGCACGCAGGACGAGGACCAGGTCGCCCTCCGCGCGGGCGGTGTGTTCGCCCGCAGGCTGGTGCAGGCCCCCGTGGGGCACCTCGGCGACTGGGACCCCACCGGCACGGTGCTGGTCACCGGCGGCACCGGCGGGATCGGCGCGCACGTGGCCAGGTGGCTGGCCGCGAGGGGCGCCGAGCACCTGCTGCTCACCAGCAGGCGCGGGCCGGACGCCGACGGCGCGGAGGAACTGCGCGCCGAACTGACCGGGCTCGGCGCGCAGGTGACGATCGCCGCCTGCGACGTCGCCGACCGCGACGCGCTGGCGAAGCTGCTGGCGTCGGTGCCGGAGGAGTTCCCGCTCACCGCCGTCATGCACACGGCGGGCATCCTGGACGACGGCGTGCTCACCGCGCTCACCCCGGAGCGGCTCGCCGCCGTGCTGCGGCCGAAGGTCGAGGCCGCGATCCACCTGGACGAGCTGACCAGGGACCAGGAGCTGTCGGCGTTCGTGCTGTTCTCCTCGATCTCCGGCACGTTCGGCGCGATCGCCCAGGGCAGCTACTCGGCCGCCAACGCCTTCCTCGACGCCTTCGCCGAACGGCGTGTGGCCGCGGGCCTGCCCGCCACCTCGGTGGCGTGGGGCCCGTGGGGCGGCGGCGGCATGGTCGGCGAGAAGCTCGCCGAGATCCTGCGCAGCCGCGGCACCGCCCCGTTCGAGCCCGAGCTGGCCATCGCCACGCTGGACCGCGCCCTGCGCCAGGACGGCCCCGCCGTCCTCGTCGTGGCGGACATCGACTGGAACGTGTACGCGCCGTCGCTGCCCGCCTCGCTGCTGCGGGACCTGCCCGCCGCGCGCAAGGCCCCGGCCCCCGTCGAGGAGGCGGCGCCGCAGGACCTCGCGGCCGAACTCGCCGCACTGCCGGGACCGGACCGGGAGCGCGTCGTGCTGGACCTGGTGCGCGAGCAGGTCGCCGCCGTCCTCGGCTACGACAGCAGCACCCAGGTCGAACCCGGCCGGGCGTTCAAGGACCTGGGCTTCGACTCGCTCACCGCGGTCGAGTTCCGCAACGTGTTCAACTCGGCCACCGGGTTGAGCCTGCCCTCGACGCTCGTCTTCGACCACCCCAACCCGGCCGCGCTCGCCGCCCACGTGCTGGACCAGCTGGTGGGAATGGGCACGCCGACCATCGACGCGGAGCTGGACCGGCTGGAGGCCGCGCTGTCCCTCCTGACGCCGGACCCCCAGCAGACCACCGCCGTCGGCGACCGCCTCCGCGCCCTGCTGTCCCGCTGGGACGAGGCGCACACCGCCACGGAAACCGCCGCGTCCGGGCCGGACGCGCGCACCGCTTCGGCGGACGAACTTCTCGCACTCCTTGATGAACAACTCGGTAGGTCTTGACCGATGAACTCGCTTGAAAGGTCGCAACACATGTCGAACGAGGAGAAGTACCTCGACTACCTCCGGCGAGCCACGGTGGACCTCCAGGAGGCGCGTGGCAAGCTCCGCGAGGTCGAGGAGCGCGAGGTCGAGCCCATCGCGATCGTCGCGATGAGCTGCCGGTTCCCGGGCGACGTCCGCTCGCCGGAGGACCTCTGGCAGCTCCTGGCGGACGGCCGTGACGCCGTCTCCGAGTTCCCCACCAACCGCGGCTGGGACCTGGAGCGGCTCTACGACCAGAACCCCGAGCAGCAGGGGACCAGCTACACCCGCGAGGGTGCCTTCCTGCACGACGCCGACGAGTTCGACCCGGCGTTCTTCGGGATCTCGCCGCGCGAGGCCGCCGCGATGGACCCGCAGCAGCGGCTCCTGCTCGAAACGTCCTGGGAGGCGTTCGAGCGGGCGGGCATCGACCCGAACTCGGCGCGCGGCAGCAAGACCGGTGTCTTCATCGGCACCAACGGCCAGGGCTACCTGGCGCGCCTCGCCAAGGGCGGCGTGCCGGACGGCTACGAGGGCTACTTCCTCACCGGCAACGCGGCCAGCGTCGTGTCCGGCCGCATCTCCTACGTCCTCGGCTTAGAGGGCCCCGCCCTGACCATCGACACCGCCTGCTCGTCGTCCCTGGTCGCCCTGCACCTCGCCGTGCACGCGCTCCGGCACAGCGAGTGCGGGCTCGCCCTCGCGGGCGGCGTCACCGTGATGTCGACGCCCGACACCTTCGTCGAGTTCAGCCGCCAGCGCGGCCTCGCCGAGAACGGCCGCTGCAAGCCCTTCGCCGACGCCGCCGACGGCACCGGCTGGGGCGAGGGCGCGGGCCTCCTGCTCCTTGAGCGCCTGTCCGACGCCCAGCGCAACGGCCACCCGATCCTCGGCGTGGTACGCGGTTCGGCGGTCAACCAGGACGGCGCGTCCAACGGCCTCACCGCCCCGAACGGCCCGTCGCAGCAGCGCGTCATCCGCCAGGCCCTGGCGCACTCGGGCCTCGCACCCTCCGACGTGGACGCCGTCGAGGCACACGGCACGGGCACGACGCTCGGTGACCCCATCGAGGCGCAGGCGCTCCTCGCCACCTACGGCCAGAACAGGGCCGCCGACCGGCCGCTGTGGCTGGGCGCCCTGAAGTCGAACATCGGCCACACCCAGGCGGTTTCCGGTGTCGCTGGCGTGATGAAGATGGTCCTCGCGATGCAGCACCGCGTGCTGCCGAAGACCCTCCACGTGGACAAGCCGTCCTCACACGTCGACTGGTCGGCGGGCGCGGTGGAGCTGCTGACCGAGGCCCGGTCGTGGCCGGAGACCGGCAGGCCGTGGCGAGCGGGTGTGTCGTCGTTCGGCGTCAGCGGCACCAACGCGCACGTCATCGTCGAACAGGCTCCTGTCAATGAGCAGGCCGAGCCGGTCGAGTCGGTGGAAGCACCCGAGCCGGTGCGTGACGGCCTGGTGCCGTGGGTCCTCTCGGCGCGCGACGCGGGCGCTCTGCAGAACCAGGCCGAGCGCCTCAAGTCCGTGGCCGCCGACCAGTCCTTCGTCGATGTGGGCTACTCGCTCGCGACGTCGCGGGCGGTGCTTGAGCACCGTGCGGTGGTCGTCGCCGGTGACCGGGACGAGTTCCTGGCCGCTCTGGCGGCGGTGGCCGACGGTCAGGCGAGCGGCGCCGTGGTCTCGGGGGTCGCCGGTGAGCCCGGCCAGGTGGGCTTCCTGTTCTCGGGGCAGGGCTCGCAGCGCCTCGGCATGGGCCGTGAACTCGTGGCTCGCTTCCCGGTGTTCGCGGCGGCGCTCGATGCCGTCCTCGCGGAGTTCGACCCGTCCGTGCGTGCCGTCCTGTTCGGCGAGGACGCCGACGCCCTGAACGAGACCGGGGTGACGCAGCCCGCGCTGTTCGCCATCGAGGTGGCGCTGTTCCGCCTTCTCGGGTCGTGGGGTGTCCGCCCGGACGTCCTGGCCGGGCACTCGATCGGCGAGCTGGCGGCGGCCCACGTGGCCGGGGTGTGGTCGCTCGCGGATGCCGTCAAGGTCGTGTCGGCGCGCGGTGCGCTGATGCAGGCGCTGCCCGAGGGCGGCGCGATGGTGGCGATCCAGGCCAGCGAGGCCGAGGTGGCGTCCGACCTGCCGGAGACCGTGGGCATCGCGGCCGTGAACGGCCCGAACTCCGTGGTCGTCTCCGGTGTCGCCGCTGATGTCGACGCGGTCGCGGAGCGGTGGCGTGAGGCGGGCCGCAAGGCGACCCGGCTGAAGGTCAGCCACGCGTTCCACTCGCCGCTGATGGACCCGATGCTGGACGACTTCCGCACGGTCCTTGAGGGCGTGTCGTACGAGGCGCCGCAGATTCCGATCGTGTCGACGCTGACCGGCGCGCAGGCGTCCGCCGAGGAGCTGGCCTCCCCGGAGTACTGGGTGCGGCACGTGCGCGAGTCCGTGCGCTTCGCCGGTGCGGTCGAGACGCTGGTGGCCGACGGGGTCGCCACGTTCGTCGAGGTCGGTCCGGGCGGCGCGCTGTCGGCGCTGGGGCAGGAGTCCGCTCCGGACGCGGTCTTCGTACCGATGCTGCGTGCTGACCGGCCGGAGGCGGCCGCGGCCACCACGGCCGCCGGGCACCTGCACGTGCACGGTGTCCAGGTCGAGTGGGCGGCGTTCTTCGAGGGGCGCGGCGCACGGCGCGTGGCGCTGCCGACGTACGCCTTCCAGCACCAGCGCTACTGGCTGGACGCGCTGCCCGCCGTCGGCGATGTGACGGCGGCCGGGCTCGGCACGGCCGACCACCCGCTCCTCGGCGCGGCTGTCACGGTGGGCGGCACGGACGGCGTGCTGCTGACGGGTCGTCTTTCGGTCCAGACGCACCCGTGGCTGGCCGACTACGTGGTGCACGGTTCCGTACTGCTGCCCGGCACGGCGTTCCTTGAGCTGGCGGTCCGCGCGGGTGACCAGGTCGGGTGCGACCTGGTGGACGAGCTGACGCTGGAGGCGCCCCTGGTGGTGCCCGAGCACGGTGGTGTCCGGGTGCAGGTGTGGGTCGGTGCCGAGGACGAGACGGGCAGCCGCGAGCTGACCCTGTACTCCAGCACCGGCGACACCGACGACGACCGGCCGTGGACGCGGCACGCCACCGGTGTGCTGCGCGCGGCCGGACCTGCCGACGGCACGTCCCTGGTGGAGTGGCCGCCCGCGAGCGCCAAGGTCGTCGACCTGGAGGGCCTCCACGACCACGCGGCCGACGCCGGTTTCGGCTACGGCCCCGCTTTCCAGGGCCTGCGGGCCGTGTGGCGGCGCGGCGACGAGGTGTTCGCCGAGGTCGTACTGCCGGAGGACGTGGACGCGGACGGCTTCGGCCTGCACCCCGCGCTGCTCGACGCGGCGCTGCACGCCACCGGCCTGACCGGCGACGCCGATGAGGTCGGCCTGCCGTTCGCGTGGTCGGGCGTACGGCTGCACGCCTCGGGCGCCACGGTGCTGCGGGTACGCCTCGCGCCCACGGGGGCGGACGGGTTCTCGCTGGCGGTGGCGGACGGGACGGGCTCGCCGGTCGCGACCGTGGACTCGCTGGAGCTGCGCCCGGTCACGCCGGACCAGCTCGCCGGTGACGATCACGACGACGCGCTGTTCGGCGTCGACTGGGTGTCCGTACCGCAGCCCGCCGGCGACGCGCCGACGACCGAGTGGACCGACCTGGCGGCTCTGATGGAGCCGCGTTCGGACTACGTGGTCGTGTCGTGCCCGGCCACGTCCGCGTCCGACCCGGTGTCCTCCGCGCACGAGGTGGCGCACTGGGCGCTGGACGTCGTCCAGACGTGGCTGGCGGAGGAGCGGTTCGAGGCGGCGCGCCTGGTCGTGGTGACCAGGGGAGCGGTCTCGGTCGCGGACGACGAGGCGGTACGGGACGTCGCACAGGCCGCCGTATGGGGCCTGGTGCGGTCGGCCCAACTGGAGAACCCGGACCGGTTCGTCCTGGTGGACCTCGACGACGAGGCCGCTTCGCTGGACGCGCTGCCGTCCGGACTGGCCACCGGCGAAACGCAGTGGGCGGTGCGCTCCGGCGACATCCGCGTGCCGCGCCTCGCCAGGGTGCGGCGGTCCCTCGTGGCCGACCCGGGCTTCGGCACGGGCGCGGTGCTGGTCACCGGTGCCACGGGCACGCTGGGTGCCCAGGTCGCCCGGCACCTGGCCACGGACCGCGGCGTCCGCAACCTGCTCCTCGTGAGCAGGCGCGGTGCCGAGGCCGAGGGCGCCGAGGAACTGCGCGCCGAACTGGTCGCCCTGGGCGCCGAGGCCACCCTGGTGGCCTGTGACGTGGCCGACGGCGAGGCCGTGGCCGCGCTGCTGAGCGAGCACGAGGTCTCCGCCGTCGTGCACACCGCCGGTGTCCTCGACGACGGCGTGATCGGCTCGCTCACTCCCGACCGGATCGACACCGTCTTCCGGGCGAAGGTCGACGCGGCGTGGAACCTGCACGACCTCACCCGCGACCTGAACCTGTCGGCGTTCGTGGTGTTCTCGTCCGTGGCGGGCATCCTCGGCGCCCCCGGCCAGGCCAACTACGCGGCGGCGAACACCTTCCTCGACGCCCTCGCGGAGCACCGCCGCGACGCCGGGCTCCCCGCCACCTCGCTCGCCTGGGGCCTGTGGGCCGAGGCCAGCGGCATGACCGGCGCGCTCGACGAGGCCGACGTGAAGCGGATGGGCCGGGGCGGCCTGCTCCCGCTCCGCACCGCCGAGGGCCTCGCCCTGTTCGACGCGGCGGCCTCGACCGGCCGCGCCCTGCTTGCCCCCGTACCGCTCGACCTGCCCGCACTGCATCGCCAGGCGCGCTCCCACCCCGTGGCGCCCGTCCTGCGCGGCCTGGTGCGCACCACCGTACGCAGGACCGCCGACGCCGGTTCCGGGGCCAAGTCCACCTGGGCCCAGTCCCTCGCGGTCATGACCGCCGCCGAGCGGGAGAAGGCACTCCTCGAACTGGTCCTGAGCCATGTCGCCGTGGTCCTCGGCCACAGCTCGGCGGGCGCCATCGCACCCGACCGCGCCTTCAAGGAACTCGGTTTCGACTCGCTCAGCGCCGTCGAACTGCGCAACAACCTCAACGCGGTCACCGAACTGCGGCTGCCCGCGACCCTGATCTACGACTACCCGACCCCCGCGGCGCTGGCGGCGTTCCTCGACACCGAACTCGTGGGCGCACCCGTCATGGCGGCGACCGCGCACACGGCCGTCGCCGTCGACGAGCCGATCGCGATCGTCGGCATGAGCTGCCGCTTCCCCGGCGGGGTGAACTCGCCGGAGGACCTGTGGCGGCTCCTGGTCGGCGGCTCGGACGCCGTGGTGGAGTTCCCGGCCGACCGCGGCTGGGACGTGGAGTCGCTCTACGACCCGGAACTGGCCGGACACAACACCTCGTACACCCGCATGGGCGCCTTCCTCGACAGCGCGGCGGACTTCGACCCCGCGTTCTTCGGGATCTCGCCGCGCGAGGCGATGGCGATGGACCCGCAGCAGCGACTGCTCCTCGAAACCTCCTGGGAGGCCTTCGAGCGGGCGGGCATCGACCCGCACGCGCTGCGCGGCAGCCGCTCGGGTGTCTTCGTCGGCACCAACGGCCAGGACTACCCGACGCTGCTGAGGGCCGCGCCGGACACCCTGGAAGGCGTGGAGGGCTTCGCGGGCACGGGCAGCGCCGCGAGCGTCATCTCCGGCCGCCTGTCCTACACCTTCGGCCTCGAGGGCCCCGCGGTCACGGTCGACACGGCCTGCTCGTCGTCGCTGGTCGCCCTGCACATGGCCGTGCAGGCGCTGCGCTCCGGGGAGAGCGAGCTGGCGCTGGTCGGCGGCGTGACCGTGATGTCGACGCCGGGCGTGTTCATCGACTTCAGCCGCCAGCGCGGCCTCGCGGAGGACGGCCGCTGCAAGGCGTTCTCCGACAGCGCCGACGGCACCGGCTGGGGCGAGGGCGTCGGCATGCTGCTCGTGGAGCGGCTCTCGGACGCCCAGCGCAACGGCCGCCAGATCCTCGCGGTGGTGCGGGGCTCGGCGATCAACCAGGACGGCGCCTCGAACGGTCTGACGGCGCCCAACGGCCCGTCCCAACAGCGCGTGATCCGCCAGGCCCTCGCGAGCGCCGGTCTCACGCCGGGCGATGTGGACGCGGTGGAGGCGCACGGCACGGGCACCACGCTGGGTGACCCGATCGAGGCGCAGGCGCTCCTCGCCACCTACGGGCGGGACCGCACCGGCGACCCGCTGTGGCTCGGCTCGATCAAGTCGAACATCGGCCACACGCAGGCCGCCGCCGGTGTCGCCGGTGTGATCAAGATGGTCATGGCGCTGCGGCAGGGCGTGCTGCCGCCGACCCTGCACGTCACCGACCCCTCGTCGCACGTGGACTGGTCGGCGGGCGCGGTGGAGCTGCTGACCGAGGCCCGGTCGTGGCCGGAGACCGGCAGGCCGTGGCGGGCGGGTGTGTCGTCGTTCGGCGTGAGCGGAACGAACGCGCACACCATCATCGAGCAGGCCCCCGTCACCGAGCAGGCCGCGCCCGTCGAGTCGCAGGACGCGCCGGAGCCGGTGCGCGACGGACTGGTGCCGTGGGCGCTGTCCGGCCAGAGCCCGGAGGCACTGCGGGACCAGGCCGCGCGACTCAAGTCCTTCGTGGCCGACGACGCCGAGCAGGCCCTGGCGGATGTGGGCCACGCGCTGGTGACTTCCCGCGCGGTCCTCGACCACCGTGCGGTGGTCGTCGCCGGTGACCGGGACGAGTTCCTGGCCGCTCTGGCGGCGGTGGCCGACGGCCGGCCGAACGCCGCCGTGGTCACCGGGGTCGCCGGTGAGCCCGGCCAGGTGGGCTTCCTGTTCTCGGGGCAGGGCTCGCAGCGCCTCGGTATGGGCCGTGAACTGGCCGAGTGTTTCCCGGTGTTCGGCGAGGCGCTGGACGAGGTCCTTGCGGCCTTTGACCCGTCGGTACGTGAGGTGCTGTTCGGTGAGGACGCGGACGCCCTGAACGAGACCGGGGTGACGCAGCCCGCGCTGTTCACGGTCGAGGTGGCGCTGTTCCGGCTCCTTGAGTCGTGGGGTGTGCGGCCGGATGTCCTGGCCGGGCACTCGATCGGCGAGCTGGCGGCGGCCCACGTGGCCGGGGTGTGGTCGCTCACGGATGCCGTCAAGGTCGTGTCGGCGCGCGGTGCGCTGATGCAGGCGCTGCCCGAGGGCGGCGCGATGGTGGCGATCCAGGCCACGGAGGCCGAGGTGGCGTCGGACCTGCCGGAGACGGTCGGTGTCGCGGCGGTCAACGGCCCCGCCTCGGTGGTCGTTTCGGGCGTCGCCACCGACGTGGACGCGGTCGCGGAGCGGTGGCGCGAGGCGGGCCGCAAGGTCACCCGCCTCCGCGTCAGCCACGCGTTCCACTCACCGCTGATGGACCCGATGCTGGACGACTTCCGCACGGTCCTGGAAGGCGTGTCGTACGCGGAGCCGACGCTTCCGATCGTGTCGACGCTGACCGGCACCCGGGCCACCGCCGAGGAGCTGACCTCCCCGGAGTACTGGGTGCGGCACGTGCGCGATTCGGTGCGGTTCGCCGACGCCGTGAGCACGCTCGTCGACGAGGGCGTTGCCACGTTCGTCGAGGTCGGTCCGGGCGGCGCGCTGTCGGCGCTGGGGCAGGAGTCCGCTCCGGACGCGGTCTTCGTACCGATGCTGCGGGGCGAGCGGCCGGAGGCCGTGGCCGCCACGACGGCTGCCGGGCACCTGCACGTGCGGGGCGTGCGCGTGGAGTGGGAGACGTTCTTCGCGGGGCGCGGTACGCGGCGGGTGGACCTGCCGACGTACGCCTTCCAGCACGAGCGCTACTGGCCCCACGTGCAGCCCGCGATCGGTGATGTGACGGCGGCCGGGCTCGGCGCGGCCGACCACCCGCTGCTCGGCGCGACGGTCGTCCTCGGTGGCACGGACGGTGTGCTCCTGACCGGGCGTCTTTCGGTCCAGACGCACCCGTGGCTGGCCGATCACGCGATCCAGGGCTCGATCCTGCTGCCCGGTACGGCGTTCCTGGAGCTGGCGATCCGCGCGGGCGACCAGGTCGGCTGCGACCTGGTGGAGGAGCTGACCCTTGAGGCGCCGCTCGTCCTGCCCGAGTCCGGATCGACGCGGGTGCAGGTGTGGGTCGGCGCCGAGGACGAGTCGGGCAGGCGTGAGCTGTCGCTCCACTCCAGTGCGGGCGGCGCCGACGACGGCCGGTCGTGGACCCGGCACGCCATGGGTGTGCTCCGGTCCGGTGGCCGCCGTTCCGGCGGGGCCCCGCTCACCGAGTGGCCGCCGACCGGGGCCGAGACCGTCGACCTGGACGGCTTCTACGAGCACATGGTCGACGGCGGGTTCGGCTACGGGCCGGTGTTCCAGGGCCTGCGGGCCGCCTGGCGCAAGGGCGGCGAGGTGTACGCCGAGGTCGCGCTGCCGGACGACGTGAAGGCGGACGGCTTCGGCCTGCACCCCGCGCTGCTCGACGCGGCGCTGCACGCCATCGGCCTGTCCACCGACACCGACGGCGTCGGCCGGTTGCCGTTCGCGTGGTCGGGCGTGCGCCTGCACGCCTCCGGCGCGGAGCTGCTGCGGGTGCGGCTGGCCCTCTCCGGGCCGGACCGGGTGGCGTTGACGGTCGCGGACGGGGCGGGCGCCCCGGTGGCCACGATCGACTCGCTGGTGATCCGGCCCGTCTCGCAGGAGCAGTTGGCCGGTGACGACCTCAGCGACGCGCTGTTCGGCGTCGACTGGGCGCCGCTACCGCTGGCTGACGGCGACGTACCGACGACCGAGTGGACCGACCTGGCGGCCCTGACGGAGCCGCGTTCGGACTACGTGGTCGTGTCGTGCCCCGACACGTCGGCGTCCGGCCCGGTGACCGGCGCGCACGAAGCGGCGCACTGGGCGCTGGACGCGGTCCAGACGTGGCTGGCGGACGAGCGGTTCGAGGCGGCGCGCCTGGTCGTGGTGACCAGGGGAGCGGTCTCGGTCGCGGACGACGAGGCGGTACGGGACGTCGCACAGGCCGCCGTATGGGGCCTGGTGCGCACGGCCCAGTCGGAGAACCCGGACCGCTTCGTGCTCGTCGACCTCGACGACGAGGTGGTCTCGCGCGACGCCTTGCCGTCCGCCCTGGCCACCGGCGAGCCGCAGTTGGCGGTGCGCTCCGGCGACATCCGCGTGCCGCGCCTCGCCAGGGCCGAGCGGTCCGTGGTGGACGACCCCGGCTTCGGCTCGGGTGCCGTGCTCATCACGGGCGCGACGGGCACGCTGGGCGGCCTCATGGCCCGGCACCTCGTCGCGGAGCGCGGCGTACGCAACCTGCTCCTGGTGAGCAGGCGCGGCGCCGCGGCCGAGGGCGCCGAGGAACTGCGGGCCGAACTGACCGCGCAGGGTGCCGAGGTGACGTACGCGGCCTGCGATGTCGCGGACCGGGACGCGCTGGCGGCACTGCTCGCCGAGCACCCCGTCACCGCCGTCGTGCACACCGCCGGTGTCCTCGACGACGGCACCATCGGCTCACTGACGGCGGACCGGATCGACACCGTCTTCCGGCCCAAGGTCGACGCGGCCTGGCACCTGCACGAGCTGACCCGCGAGTCGGACCTGTCCGCGTTCGTCCTGTTCTCGTCGGCCTCCGGTGTCTTCGGCGGCCCCGGACAGGGCAACTACGCCGCCGCGAACACCTTCCTGGACGCCCTCGCCCAGCAGCGCCGCGCCGCCGGGCTCCCCGCGACCTCGCTGGCGTGGGGCCTGTGGGCCGAGGCCAGCGGCATGGCAGGCCAGCTCGACGACGCGGACGTGAAGCGGATGAGCAGGGGCGGCCTGATCCCGCTCCGCACGGCCCAGGGGCTCGCCCTGTTCGACGCGGCCGGCTCGACCGGCCGCGCCGTGCTCGCCCCCGTACCGCTCGACCTGCCCGCGCTGCACCGCCAGGCGCGCTCGCACCCCGTCGCGCTCGTCCTGCGCGGCCTGGTGCGCGGCACCGTGCGCAGGGCCGTCGAGCGGGCCGCCGTCGCCGGTTCGGCGCTGGCCGAGTCGCTGGCGGGCCTGACCGACGCGGAGCGCGAGAAGGCCCTCCTGAACCTCGTGCAGGAGCACGTGGCGATGGTCCTCGGCCACAGCTCCGCGCACGCCGTCGCACCCGACCGGGCCTTCCGCGAGGTCGGCTTCGACTCGCTCAGCGCCGTCGAACTCCGCAACAACCTCAACGCGGTCACCGAACTGCGGCTGCCCGCGACGCTGGTCTTCGACCACCCGACCCCCGCGGCCGTGGCCGCGTTCATCGGCACCGAACTCGCGGGCGCCCCGGTCGTCACGGCGACCACCCGCACGGTGGCCGCCACCACGGACGAGCCGATCGCCATCGTCGGCATGAGCTGCCGCTACCCCGGCGGCGTGAACTCGCCCGAGGACCTGTGGCGGCTCGTCCTCGACGGCGTCGACGCCATCGGCGACTTCCCCGACAACCGCGGCTGGGACCTGGAACGGCTGTACCACCCGGACCCGGAGCACATCGGCACGTCGTACGCCCGCGAAGGCGGCTTCCTCTACGACGCCGACCAGTTCGACCCGGCGTTCTTCGGGATCAGCCCGCGCGAGGCCCTCGCCATGGACCCGCAGCAGCGACTGCTCCTCGAAGCCTCCTGGGAGGCGTTCGAACGGGCCGGGATCGCCCCGGAGTCGGTGCGGGGCAGCGCCACCGGCGTGTACGCGGGCCTGATGTACCACGACTACGCGGCGCGGCTGCGGTCCGTGCCGGAGGACGTCGAGGGCTACCTGGGCACGGGTGCGTCCGGCAGTGTCGCGTCCGGCCGCGTCGCCTACATGATGGGCCTCGAAGGTCCCGCGGTCACCGTGGACACGGCCTGCTCGTCGTCGCTGGTCGCGCTGCACATGGCCGTCCAGGCGCTGCGTTCCGGCGAGTGCGAGCTGGCTCTCGCGGGCGGTGTCGCCGTGATGGCCACCGCGGGCACGTTCGTGGACTTCAGCCGTCAGCGCGGCCTGGCCGCCGACGGCCGGTGCAAGTCGTTCTCCGACAGCGCCGACGGCACCGGCTGGGGCGAGGGCGTCGGCATGCTCCTCGTGGAGCGCCTTTCGGACGCCCGCCGCAACGGTCACAAGGTCCTCGCGGTCGTACGGGGTTCCGCGGTGAACCAGGACGGCGCGTCCAACGGCCTCACCGCACCCAACGGCCCCTCGCAGCAGCGCGTCATCCGCCAGTCCCTCGCGAGCGCGGGCCTGACCGCGTCCGACGTGGACGCCGTCGAGGCACACGGCACGGGCACGACGCTCGGCGACCCGATCGAGGCCCAGGCCCTCCTCGCCACCTACGGCCAGGACCGCACCGGCGACCCGCTGTGGCTCGGCTCGATCAAGTCGAACATCGGCCACACTCAGGCCGCCGCCGGCGTCTCGGGCATCATCAAGATGGTCATGGCGCTGCGGCACGGCGTGCTGCCGCCGACCCTCCACGTCGGTGAGCCCACCTCGCAGGTGGACTGGTCCGCCGGTGACGTCGAACTCCTCACGGAGGCCCGGTCGTGGCCGGAGACCGGTCGGCCGAGGCGCGCCGGTGTGTCGTCGTTCGGCGTGAGCGGTACGAACGCGCACACCATCATCGAGCAGGTGCCGAGCGAGGACCACGTTCCGGCGTCGGCCGACGGCGTCGTGCCGTGGCTGCTCACCGCCAAGAGCCCGGAGGCCCTGCGGGAGCAGGCGCTGCGGCTGCGCGAACACGTCGCGGCCGAGCCGGGAACCGGCGAACTGGATGTCGCCTACTCCCTGGCGGTGACCCGATCCACCTTCGACCACCGAGCCGTCGTCATGGCGGACGACCGTGCGGAACTGCTCGACGGGCTCGCGGCGCTGGCCGAGGAGCGGACGTTCCCCGGTCTGCACACAGGGTCCGTCGCCGCGGGCGGTATGGCCTTCCTGTTCTCGGGCCAGGGTTCGCAGCGCCTCGGGATGGGTCGTGAACTCGCGGCTCGCTTCCCGGTGTTCGCGGCGGCGCTGGACGAGGTCCTTGCGGAGTTCGACCCGTCGGTACGTGAGGTGTTGTTCGGCGAGGACGCGGACGCGCTGAATGAGACCGGGGTGACGCAGCCCGCGTTGTTCGCGGTCGAGGTGGCGCTGTTCCGCCTCCTTGAGTCCTGGGGCGTGCGCCCCGACATGCTGGCGGGCCACTCGATCGGTGAGCTGGCGGCGGCGCACGTGGCCGGTGTCTGGTCGCTGGCGGATGCCGCCGCAGTGGTGTCCGCGCGGGGTGCGCTGATGCAGGCGCTGCCGTCCGGTGGCGCGATGGTCGCGATCCAGGCCAGCGAGGCCGAGGTCGCGTCGGACCTGCCGGAGACCGTGGGCATCGCGGCTGTGAACGGCCCGAACTCCGTGGTTGTCTCCGGTGTCGCCGCCGATGTCGACGCGGTCGCGGAGCGGTGGCGTGAGGCGGGCCGCAAGGCGACCCGGCTCAAGGTCAGCCACGCGTTCCACTCGCCGCTCATGGAGCCGATGCTGGACGACTTCCGCGCGGTCCTGGAGAGCGTGTCGTACGCGGCGCCCAAGATCTCGATCGTGTCCACCCTGACCGGTCTGCGGGCGACGGCCGAGGAACTGGCCTCCCCGGAGTACTGGGTGCGGCACGTGCGGGAGTCGGTGCGGTTCGCCGGTGCGGTCGAGACGCTGGTGGCCGACGGCATGGTCACGTTCGTCGAGGTCGGGCCCGGTGGCGTCCTGTCGGCGCTGGGTCAGGAGTCCGCGCCGGATGCGGCCTTCGTAGCGGTGCTGCGGAGTGACAGGCCGGAGGAGTCCGCGCTGACCGCCGCGGTGGCACACCTGTGCACGCGCGGTGTGCGGGTCGACTGGGAGGCGTACTTCGCCGGTCGCGGCGCGCGCCGCGTGGACCTGCCGACGTACGCGTTCCAGCGGAAGCGCTACTGGCTGGACGCCGGAGTGTCGGCGGGCGACCTCGACGCGGCGGGACTCGGCGCGGCCGACCACCCGCTGCTCAGCGCGATCGTCGACACCGCCGACTCGGACGGGCAGTTCTTCACCGGCCGGCTGTCGGTGGAGTCCCACCCGTGGCTGGCCGACCACGCCATCCAGGGTGCGGTGCTGCTGCCCGGCAC
>NZ_BMVR01000034.1 GCF_014650815.1 Streptomyces flavofungini | reverse complement strand
CCAACACCACCACCACAACCACCTGCAACCCCAACCCCGCCCACGGACCAAACCGGGGGTGGCCCTCCTGGTGGGTTTCGTTCCAGACGGCCACAAAGACGTTGAGGACGACCAGGGCGGTCAGCAGGGTGATGTCGGTCGCCGTAGGGCGGAAAACGGATGGCTTGCCGGACTCGTCGTCGGACTTTTCTCCGGACGTCCTGGCTGATTGCACGACAAGCCCACCCCCGTACATGTCGGCTTCGCGCTCTGTGGGTCGTCCAGAGCTTAATGCGTACTGACGCTAGGCCCTACCCACGGCCCTGACCTGCGACTTCAGTGCCCTCTTAGCGGCTTTCGCGACCCCTGGCCAACGCCTGCGGGGCGGGAGCCGTGCACCTTCCGCCCCCGGCACACCAGGTCCACGAGAGGGGGAACGCCACGGCCGGTCACTACTTTCGTCGGTAGGGATAGCAACGTTTCCCTCTGCCTGGCCCCCCGCGTCAAGCGGTTGAATAAGTCTTGTTGGCAGCCCGGCAGGAACACCACCGGCCGGGGCGCGGCGCAAGAAGCAACAAGACTGCTCACCCGAACAGATCATTTGAGGAGCGACATGCTGTGGGTCGGCATCGTCCTGGCGGTTCAGGGATTCGGTTCATTCCTGACCGAGCGTATTTGGGACACAAAATTCGGTGTCACGGCACTCCTGGGTGACGACAGCCCCTCGTGGGTGGGCCTGGCGATCGGCGTGGTCGGTCTCGTCATCCTTGCGTTCTGCGCGAGTTCACGTACCCGTAAGTCCGTACACAACTGAAATCCCCCCTCCCCCGGGTGTATTTCTCTCCCCTGCTGCCGCAGGGGCCAAGCTCCCGGTGGCCGGTTCTCCCCCGTAACTGGCCACCGGGTTTCTTCATGTATGAAACGACTTGGCGGGTCGTTCGTCGCAGAGCATGCGACGAACGACCCGCCAAGTGGCGTTTTACGACGTGAAATGCGCTTTCAGGACGGCGATGACTTCCTGGGCGTGGTCGGTCAGGTAGAAGTGGCCGCCGGGGAACACCTTCATGTCGAAGGTGCCCAGGGTGTGCGGCTCCCAGGCGCGGGCCTCGTCGAGGGTGGTGCGCGGGTCGTCGTCGCCGACCAGGACGGTGATGGGGCTGCCGATCTGCGCGCCGGGTTCGGCGCGGTAGGTCTCGATGGCGGTGTAGTCGCTGCGGATGGCGGGCAGCACCATGCGCAGCACCTCGTCGTCGCCGAGGACCCGCGGGTCGGTGCCGCTGAGCTTGCGCATCTCGGCGATGACGCCGTCGTCGTCGCGCTGGTGGACGTTCTCCGGGCGGTGGCTGGAGGGGGCGCGGCGGCCGGAGGCGAAGACGTGCACCGGGGCGCGGCCGTCCCGCTCCAGGCGGCGGGCCACCTCGAAGGCGAGCACGGCGCCCATGCTGTGGCCGAAGAAGGTCAGCGGCAGCGAGTCGTCGTGGCTCCGCAGGGCGTCCGCGGCCCGGTCGGCCAGCTCGGCGATGGACTCGATGCCCTTCTCCGTGTGGCGGTCCTGGCGGCCCGGGTACTGCACGGCGACGACGTCGGCGACGGTGCTCAGGGCGGCCGAGACGGGGAAGTAGAAGCTGGCCGAGCCGCCCGCGTGCGGGAAGCAGACCAGTCGGGCGGTGGCGTCGGGGGCCGGGTGATAGCTGCGGACCCACAGGTCGGCGGAGGCGGCGGTCGTCATGACGGGGTTCCATCCATGGTCGTCGGCGGGACTGCTGAAAAGACTGCTCGGAACGGGACTGCTGAGAGCGGGGTCGCTGAAAGGGGCAGGCAAACAGGCCGAAGGCGGGCCGTGGCCCGCCTTCGGCGCGTGCGCGGTACGCGCCGTGCGCGCCCGGACTTCATCCGACCTCAGCGCAGCGGGAAGCGGACTTCACCGGCCACGATCGGGTTCGCGTAGTTCTTGCTGGAGATCTTGATGCGGTTCAGCGCCAGGCCGGTCAGGGCCTCGAAGACGGCCCTGCGGGCGTTCATGGCGGTGGAGTAGCCCGCGTCCAGGTGCGGGGCGACCTCGACCACGTCCATGCCGATCAGGTCGGTCTCGTGGGCGATCCGGCGCAGGGCCATGAACAGTTCGCGGGTGTTGAGCCCGGCGGGCTCGGGGGTGCCGGTGCCAGGGGCGTACGCGGGGTCGAGGACGTCGATGTCCAGGGACAGATAGACGTGGTCGGCGACCGCGCGGGCCTCCTCGATGACCTTGTCGATGACCGCCGGGAAGCCGATGCGCTCGATCTCCGCCATGAAGTGCGAGCGCATCCCGGCCCGCCGCATCCAGTTGAAGAGCTGGTCGTCCGGGCCGGAGATGGTGCGGATGCCGACCTGGATGATGTTCGGCCCCGGCACCATCTCCTCGTCGATGAGACGGCGGATCGGCGTGGTGTGGGTGGCGCGGTGCCCGAACAGCTCCTCGTGGCAGTCGGGGTGCGCGTCGAAGTGGATGACGGCGATGGAGCCGCGCCCGTGCACCTCGGAGAGCGCGCCGACGCTCGGCCACAGCAGCGAGTGGTCGCCGCCGAGCACGACGGGCCGCGCCCCGACCTCGGCGATCTCGCGGACCAGGCCGCGGATGGGCTCCATGGACCGGGTGATGTCGAAGGGGTCGACGGCCGCGTCGCCGTAGTCGACGACCTTGAGGACGTTGAACGGGTTGACGCGGGTCGCGGAGTGCACGAAGCCCTCGGGCGTGGCGTACAGGTAGCGCTCGTCGGCGCGGATGGCGCGCGGGCCGTAGGCGGCGCCGCGGTGTCCGCTGGAGACGTCCACGGGGCAGCCCACCACGGCCACGTCCACGCCGCCCGCGCGCAGGTCCTCCTGGTTGAGGGCGAGGGGGACGCCCATGAAGGTGGGCACGCCCGAGTAGGACGGCTGGACGTAGTAGCGGCGCAGGTCGATGGGGCCGGGGTCGCGCCGCGGGAAGGTGGAGCGATCGACCTCCCGCCGCCAGGCCTCGGACTCGGGTGTCTCGCTCATCTCTCTCCTCGGATACGCGGGTTCGTACCCGGCGGGGCGGCGCCCGTGGGCGTGGCCCGCCGGTGCTGCGGGTGGTCGTCTCTCACCGGGGGGTGCTCACCAGGAGGCACCAGCGACCGGTCTCACCCGGGCTTGCCGCTCACGGGCAGCCGGGTACAGCCGCTGATCACCGGCGAACTGCGGCGCACCACGGGCCCGGCGACGCGCAGGTCCGGCAGCCGTTCGGCGAGGACGCGCAGCGCGGTCTCGCCCTCCATGCGGGCCAGCGGGGCGCCGATGCAGTAGTGGATGCCGCCGGAGAACGACAGGTGCTCGGCCGGGTTCTCGCGGGTGAGGTCGAAGCGGTCCGGGTCGTCGTACACCTCGGGGTCGCGGTTGGCGGCGCCGATGAGGACGACCACGGAGCTGTTGGCCCGGATGTGGTGACCCGCGAGCGCGATGTCGCCGTGCGGGACGCGCTGGGCCTGGAGGGCGGGCGAGTCGTAGCGCAGGGTCTCCTCGACGGCGCGCGGCGCCAGGTCGGGGTCCTCACGCAGCAGGTCCCACTGGGCGCGGTCGCCGGTCATCGCGAGGACGGCGTTGCCGATGAGGTTGGTGGTGGTCTCGAAGCCGGTGACGGCGAGGACCGTACAGAAGGCGAGGAGTTCCTCCGTGCTGAGCTTGCCCTCTTCGTTGGCCACGGTGAGGCGGCTGATGAGGTCGTCACCGGGGTCCTTGGCGCGCAGTTCGATCAGCTCGGTGAAGACCTGGTCGAGGTCGTCGACGGCGCCGCGGAAGTCCCGTGCCATCTTCAGGGACTTGACGCCGTCGATGACGGGCCCGACCTTGCGCCCGGCGCGGATGAACCGGTCGTGGTACTCCTCGGGGACGCCGAGGAGCTCCCCGATCACCAGGAGCGGCAGGGGCCCGGCGAAGTCCTCGATGAGGTCGAAGCCGTCGCGGGCGGACAACTCGTCGAGCAGGCCGTTGCAGAGCTTCTCCACCTGGACCCGGTACTTGCTGATCATCCGGGGACCGAAGGCGGGCTGCGCGAGACGGCGGAGGCGGGTGTGGTCGGGCGGGTCGAGGCCGAGGATGGAGCTGTTCCAGGGGATCTCGGCCATCATCTCGTGGCCGGGCACGCCGCCCTGCTCGCGGTTGAGGAACAGGGTGCGGTCCCGCAGGATCCGGCTGCCGAGCTCGTGGCTGCCGGTGACCCAGGTGCCCAGGTGGCTGCGGTGCACGGGGCCCCGCTGCCGTACCTTCGCATACAGCGGGTACGGGTCCTCCTGGCCCTGCAGCAGGCGGGTGAACGGGTCGCCGAACACGCCGAAGGCGCGCAGGATCGCACGGGTCGCGCCGAGCTTGGCGCTGAACTTGAACCCGGCCGACTTGCTGTCCATGAGCGTGGCCATCACTGCTCCTTGCGAGAGGCGGGCCTGGCGGGCCGGAGGGCCTGCTCCGGTCCCAGTGCCACCACGTCGAAGGCGCGGGTGGTGACGTCGAGGCGGTGGATGAGCCGGTCCGGGCCGGTGACGTAGACCGTGCGCACGTCCATGCCGCGCAGGGTGTCCACGACCGGGTGCCAGCGGACCGGGTGGTCGAAGGTGTCGAGAAGCAGGGTGCGCAGTTGGTCGGCGCGCGTGATCAGGGCACCGTCGTGGTCGGCGACCAGCGGCAGTTCGGGGTCGGCGACGTCGAACTCGGCGAGGACCTCCTCCTCGACGCGGGCCCGCAGTCCGGTGAGGACGCGGCAGTGCGCGGGCGGCTTCATCGAGTACAGCGAATAGCCGCCGATCGCGCTGATGCGGCGCTGGAAGGGCTCCAGGACCTGTTCGCGCATCGTGACCATGTGCATGCCCTCGTCGAGGTGGCCGGAGACCTCGTGGAACTCGCCGCGCTCGGCCAGCTCCCCGAGGACTTCGGCGAGCGCCGCCGCGGGGACCCGGGTGATGGTGAGCGTCACCAGGTCCTGGTGCTCCTCCTCGAAGAACCGCTGCTCGCACAGGGCGAGTTCATGGGTGAGGCGGACGGCCTCGGCGAACGGCAGCGCCCCGCTGAACGCGGTCGCGGCCTTCTGGCCGAAGCTGAAGCCGACGCAGACGTCCGGGGCGAGGCCCTGGGTCTCGACGGCCCGGTCGGCCAGGGCCACCGAGTTGATGAAGAAGGCGACCTGGGCGAACGCGCCGAAGTCCGTTCCCGCGGTGCGGAATTCGTCCAGGACCGAGCGCCCCAGTGCGTCGTCGGCGGCGGCGAGGCGCTTGCGCACGAAGGGGTCGATCATCATGAACTTGCCCACGTCGGTGAAGCGCGAGGGGCCCATGCCCGGAAACACCACGGCGCTGCGTGCCTGGTCGGTCGTCATCATGTCCGCTCTGTCTGGTCTGCCTGGTCTAGCTGGTGTGGCTGGTATGGCTGGTTGAGCTGCGGCCCGGCCCGGGTCCGGATGGCCGTGCGGGGCTCAGGCCGAGGTGGCGAGTTCCGCCGTGGTCCGCTCGGCCGCCCGCTGCTCGAGCGCGCGGCGGTCGGGCTTGCCGTTGCGGTTGAGGGGGAAGCTGTCGATGACGACGACCCGGTTGGGGTGCTCGTACGAGGGCAGCGCGTCCTTGATGCGGCCGCGCCACTCGGCGGCGTCCCGGCCGCTCGCGTCCTCGACGAAGAAGACGAGTTCGGAGCCGCGCGCGTCGTCCGGCAGGGCGATCACCTTGACGGCGCAGCCCGCAGCGGCGGCCCTCCGCTCGATGATCTCCGGGTAGAGGGTGTAGCCCATGCGGTGCACGGCGAGTTTGCGGCCCGCGACGAAGAGGTTGCCGTCGGCGTCGACGTGACCGAGGTCGCCGGTGCGGTACCAGCCCTGGTCGACGGGGGCGACGGTGCCGTCCTCGGCGAGGTAACCGGCCATCATGTCGGGGGTGTTGACGACGAGCTCGCCCATCTCCCCGGCGGCGAGCGCGTTGCCGTCGTCGTCCTGCACCGTCAGGCGCAGGCCGTTCATGACACGGCCGCAGGCGACCGGGTTGTCGATGGTGGCGAAGGCGATGTTGCCGAGCTCGGTGCTGCCGTAGCTGTCGAGCAGCGGCTGCCCGAAGGCGTCGACGTAGGCGTCGGAGAGGGCCGGGTCGAGGGGGGCCGCGCCGCTGCAGAACATGCGGACGCCTCCCAGGGCGGCGCGCACGTCGGACTGGCGCTGGGCGAGGTTGAGCATGCTGCGGTACGTGGCCGGGGTGGCGTCGATGACGGTGACGCCGCACTGCCCGGCCATGAGCAGGGCCCGGTCGAGGCGCCGGTGGGGCGCGACGACGAGGGAGCACTTGGCGAGCCAGGAGATGAGGACCATCGACAGGCCGTACTGGTGCGCGAAGGGCAGCAGCGGAAGCAGCACGTCGCCGGGGCCGTGGCCCATGTGGTCGGCGTTGCGCCGCAGGTTCTCCAGGAAGCGGCCGCCGTTCTTCACGACGCCCTTGGGGGTGCCGGTGGAGCCGGAGGACCACATGATCAGGCCGTCGGGCAGGGCGCACCAGGCGTCGAAGTCCAGGGCCGGCTCGGTGGGGACCAGGCCGGACGCCTCGACGAGCAGCTTGTACAGGTAGACGGCGTCGCGCGTCTCCGCGGGTACGGGGGCGTCGTCGTCGTACAGGCACAGCCGGGCGCGGGTGCGCTCGACGATGCGGCCGGTCTCGCGCGCGTGCTCCTGCTGGTCGACGAGGACGATGGAGGCGCCGACGTGCATCAGCGCGAAGAACGCGTTCAGCCAGGCGGCCGAGTTCCCGGCCTTGAGCAGCACCCGGTCTCCCGGCCGGATGCCCTCCGCGCGCAGGACCATCGCGACCCGCAAGGTGTCCTGCTCGAATTCGGCGAAGGTCCGCGCCGAATCCCCGGTGAATATGTGAGGTGTCATCAAAGCCGCCCCCTTTCCCAGATCTGAGAATCATCGGGCTCGATAGGCACGATGGGCTCGATAGGCACGATAAGGTCGAGCATTCATTGCGCCCCGGTCGACTCCGCGCGGAGTCAAGTCTCCGAGGACCTACGGTAGAAGCTATTCAGCGTGCCTGAGCAGCAGAACCCCTATCTTCCCCCTAGCCCCCCCTGAGCAGCCAACTTGCCGGTTGCAGGGGCAAGCTGACGGGACGTGCCAGGCGCTACCTTCGACGGTGATTACGCCATGTACCGCATAAGCCGCGGAGGTCCCGGTGGGAGTTCGGACAGAGACCGGTCAAGTACCGGAACAGGAACACGAACAGGATATTAAAGACCAGCAGACGTCGTCGGAACCCGAGACGGAAAATACGGGGCGGCAGGACGGCGCGGAGGTGGGCACCGGCACGCCGCCGCCGTTCGCCGGACGCTGGGTGGGCGCGGTCGCGGGCGCGTCCGGTCTCGCGCTGCTCCTGGTCAGCACGCGGTACGGCTTCCAGGGCGACGAGCTGTACTTCCTCGGCGCCGGGAAGCACCTGGACTGGGGGTTCGCGGACCAGCCGGTGCTGCTGCCGCTGCTCGCCCACGGCATCGACGCGGTGACCGGCGGCTCGCTGTTCGCGCTGCGGCTGCTGCCGGTGCTGCTCACGGTGGCGGGCGCCCTCGTCGCCGCCCTCATCGCCCGCGAGTTCGGCGGGGAGCGCCGTGCGCAGCTGCTCACGACGGCCGCCTACGGCTTCGCGCCCGCCGTCCTGATCAGCGGGCACGCGCTGTCGACGATGGCGCTCGACCTGTTCCTGTGGACGGCTCTGAACTGGCTCCTGATCCGCTGGGTGCGCACCCGCGAGGACCGGCTGCTGCTGTTCGCGGGGCTTGCGACGGCCCTGGCGCTGCAGGGCAAGTATCTGATCGTCGGCTTCTGGGCCGTGCTCGCCGTGTGCCTGTTCGTGGTCGGACCGCGCGAGCTGCTGCGCCGCAAGCCGCTGTGGCTGGGTGCGGCGGTCGCGGCCGTCACGTCGGTGCCGGGGCTGATCTGGCAGGCGCAGAACGACTGGCCGCAGATGGAGATGTCCCAGGTCCTCGCCGACGAGGGCATACTCGGCGGCCGCGCGGGCTTCCTGCCGTACCTGATCGTCCTGTCCGGCGGCGTGTTCACCGTCGTCCTGGTCTACGGCCTGGTCCGCCTCCTGCGGGCGCCGCAGTTCGCGCCGTACCGCTTCCTGGGCTGGGCGTTCCTCGGTCTGACGGCCGTGTTCCTGGTCACCGGCGGCCGTCCCGCGTACGTCGTGGGCGCCTTCGCGCCGCTGTGGGCGGCGGGCGCGGTGGAGCTGGCGCGCGGTGGCGGGGCCCGCTGGTGGCGGTGGCTGGCCGCGTGGCCGGTGGTGGCCCTGACGGCGCTGGTGTGCGTGGCGCTCTCGCTGCCGGTGTATCCGGTGTCGCAGGTGACGAAGACCGAGCAGCCGAAGAACAACCCGATGACCGCCGAGACGCTGCGCTGGCCGCACCTCATCGACGCGGTCGACAAGGCCAACAAGGCACTGCCCGCCGCCGAGCGGGAGCGGGCCGTGGTGGTCACGCAGTACTACCAGGAGGCGGGCGCCGTCGATCACTTCGGCCCCGACCGCGACCTGCCGCCCGCCTACAGCGGCCACCGCGGCTACTGGTACTTCGGCGCGCCGGCCGACTCCTCGGGCCCGGTCCTGTACGTGGGCTCCGACGTCGCCAAGCTCAAGCCGTACTTCAAGAAGGTGCGCAAGGCCGCGACGGCCGCGGGCGGCCCCGGCGAGAGCTTCGTCGACGGCGTCCCGGTGTGGATTCTGGAGGGCCGCACCAAGCCCTGGTCCAAGATCTGGCCGGACTACGGCCACTTGTCCTGAGACCTCGCCGAGCGAAGGCCCGCCCCCGCGGAGGAAGCCGGGGGCGGGCCTTCTTCGTGCGGGTGGCACGTACGCCTTGACGGGTGGCGCGTACGCCTTGACGGGTGCACGCCGACTCGTACGCCTTCTCGTACGCCTTGGCGGGGGTACGCCGACGGCCCCGCCCCCGCGCTGTGCGGGGACGGGGCCGTGGTGCCGCTGGGTCAGAGGCGGTCCAGCCACGCCTCGACGGCGCGGGCCGTGGTGGCGGAGTGCTCCTCCATCACCGTGAAGTGCGTGCCGGGCACGTCCACCGCGGTGTGCTCCAGCTTCCAGGACGGCCGCCAGTCGTACTCCTGAGTCCACTCCATGAGGGGCTCGCTCGCCCGGACCAGGAGCGTCGGCGCCTGGATGGCGTCGGGCAGCAGGCCGAGGAACATGTAGCGGGCCATGGCGGTGACCCAGGCGTCGCCCCAGTCGTCACCGTCGGCGTCCACCGCCGCGCCCTCGGCGTCCGGTGCGGAGTCGTAGCGGTCGCTGAGCT
Organism: Streptomyces flavofungini; assembly: GCF_014650815.1. Lineage (GTDB taxonomy): Bacteria > Actinomycetota > Actinomycetes > Streptomycetales > Streptomycetaceae > Streptomyces > Streptomyces flavofungini. Next base: position 6,948 of record NZ_BMVR01000034.1, on the reverse strand, counting down.
GCTTGCCCATGGCGGCGGCCATGTCGCCGAGCGCCTTCTCCTCGACGTACGTGTCCACGAGGACCACGCCCGCAGGACCGGCGCCGCGCTCCTCCAGCTCCCGTGCCACGGCGTGCGCGACGAGCCCGCCGGAGGAGTGCCCGGCGAGGACGTACGGCTTGCCGCCGGTGTGCCGCTGCACGGTGTCGGCGTGCAGCCGCACCAGTGCCTCCTTGTCGGCGGGCAGCAACTCGCCCTCCAGGAAGCCGGGGTGGGTGATGACGCTGACGTCGCGCCGGTCACGGAAGTACGCGCCGAAGCGGGCGTAGTCGTAGGCGCTGGAGCGGCCGACGTACGACGTGAACAGCACCACGCCGACCGGCTCCTCGCCGCGCGCCAGCGTGAACGGGGCGCGCGGCACGTCGAGTTCGCCCTCGCCCGTGAACGAGGCGCGGAACTGCGCCATGGTCCGCAGGAGCGGGATCAGGTCGTCGGCCCGGCCCTGCCGCGCGGCCTCGTCGTACAGCTCGGCGAGACCGGTCGCGGGCCTGGGCGCGGCGACGGGCCGCGGGACGGCCTCGGCCCGGTGCGCGTCGGCGGTGGCCGTCGATGCCGCGGCGGGCTGCCGGGCGGCGGGGGCCGTCCGGGTGTGCTGCGGCTGTCCGGCGGTCCGCTCGCGCGGGGTCGCCGGGTCCTGGCCCGCGGGCACGGCCTGGTCCAGGTCGGCGGCGAGGCGGTCGGCGAGGGCCCTCGGCGTGCGGTTCTGGAAGACCAGGGTGGCCGGGAGCCGCAGGCCGGTGGCGGTCATGAGGCGGTTGCGCAGTTCGACGCCGGTGAGGGAGTCGAAGCCCAGCTCCAGGAAGCCGCGTTCGTCCTCGACCCGGTCGGCGGAGGCGTGGCCGAGTACGGCCGCCGCCTGGTCGCGCACCAGGGCGATGAGGAGGTTCGCGCGCTCGTCGGCGGACGCGGCGGCCAGGCGGCGCGCGAAAGCCTCCGCCTCCGACGCCGCGGCCCCGGCGGCGGCCCGGCGGGCCTGGGCCCGCACCAGGCGCCGCAGCAGCGGCGGCACGGCCTCACCCTGGCGCGCGCCCGCCCGCAGGGCCGCCGTGTCGAGGCGTACGGGAAGGAGCAGCGGGGCGCCGGACGAGCGGGCGGTGTCGAAGAGTTCGACGCCCTCCCGCGAGGACAGCGGCAGCACACCGCCGCGTGAGATGCGGGTGCGGCGCGCCTCGTCGAGGTGGCCGGTCATCTCGCTGCTCTCGGCCCACAGGCCCCAGGCGAGCGCCGTGGCGGGTATGCCCCGGGCGCGCAGATGGTGTGCGAAGGCGTCGAGGAAGGCGTTGGCCGCCGCGTAGTTGCCCTGTCCGGGGCTGCCGAAGGTGGCGGCGGCCGAGGAGAACAGGACGAACTCCGCAAGGTCCTGATTGGCCGTCAGCTCGGCGAGGTTCAGTGCCGCGTCCAGCTTGGGGCGGAGCACCGTGTCCAGGCGCGCGGGCGTCAGGGACCCCACGAGGGCGTCGTCCAGGACTCCGGCGGTGTGCACGACGGCGGTCAGCGGGTGCGCCGCCGGGATCGCGGCGAGCACCCCGGCCAGCGCCTCGCGGTCCGCGACGTCGCAGGCGACCACGCGGGCCTCGGCGCCGAGCCCTTCGAGCTCGGCGACCAGCTCGGCGGCGCCCGGCGCGTCGGGGCCCCGGCGGCCGGTCAGGAGCAGTCGGCGGGCGCCGTGCTCGGTGACCAGGTGCCGGGCGACGAGGGCGCCCAGGGTGCCGGTGGCGCCGGTGATGAGGACGGTGCCGTGGGGGTCGGGGGTGCGGGGCGCGGTGGGCGCCGTGCCCTCGGGGGCGCCGGCCTCGGTGGTGTCGGCGCCGCCGTCGACGGCCGGTGTCGTCGCCGGAGCCGTGGCGGGCACGAGCCGGGGTGCGAGCAGCACTCCCTCGCGCACCGCCAACTGCGGCTCGTCCAGGGCGAGTCCGGCGATGAGAAGGGCGGCGGCGGACTGGTCGGCCGGGCGGGCGGGCGTGCCCTCGGCGTCCGCGTCGCCCTCGGCGGCCGGGCTGCCCGCGCCGTCGACGCCGTACGCCGCGTCCAGGTCGAACAGCACGCACCCGGCCCCGTCCGGGCCACCGGCCTGCTCGGACTGGGCCGAGCGTGCCAGGCCCCACAGCGGGGCGTGCGCCAGGTCCGGCACGTCGCCGCCGTCGGCGGCCACCGCGCCCCGCGTCACCAGGACGAGCCGGGTGGCGGACAGGCGCGCGTCGGCCTGCCAGGTCTGGAGCAGGGCGAGGGCCCGGCCCAGGGCGGCGCGGGCACGCTCGGCGGTGGCCACGGCGTCCAGGGAGTCCGCCGTCCCGTCCGGCCCCTCGGCGCCCGGCCCGTCCGTGAAGGAGACGAGCAGCGTGTCCGGTGCGTCCGCGCCGTCGTCGAGGGCCGCGTACAGCGCGTCGATGTCCTCGTACGCCGCCATCTGCGCGCCGGACGCCGTGAGTTCGGCGCCCGCCGTCAGCGGGTCGGGACCGACCGTCGCCCACGTCGTGCCCGCCACGTCGGCCGGCGTGGCCGCGGGCAGCGGCGTCCACTCGACGTGGAACAGGGCGTCCCGGTGTCCGCCACCAGAGGCCGCGCGCAGTTGCCCGGGGGCGACGGGGCGCAGTTCGAGGGAGTCGGCGCGGGCGACCGGCGCGCCGTTGTCGTCGGCGAACAGGAGCGCCACTCCCCCGGTGCCGTCGGGGCGTACCCGGACCCGCAGGACGGTGGCGCCCTGCGCGGCCAGCGTGACGCCGCTCCAGGCGAAGGGCAGCCGCACCCCGTCGGCCTCCGCGAAGGGCGCGAGGGCGACGGCGTGCAGGGCGGCGTCGAGGAGCGCCGGGTGCACGCCGAACGCGCGGGCGTCGCGGTGCGCGTCCTCGGGGAGGTGGACCTCGGCGTAGACGGCATCGCCCGCCGGGTCCCGCCAGGCGGCGCGCAGCCCTTGGAACGCCGGGCCGTAGGCGAGCCCGCCCTCGGCGAGGCGCTCGTAGAACCCGTCGACGGCGACCGCCTCGGCGCCCGCGGGCGGCCACACGGCCAGCGCCCCGTCCTCCTGGGCGGGCGCGCCGGACGTGTCGGCGAGGGTGCCGGTGGCGTGCCGCGTCCACGGGGTGTCGGTGGCGCCCTGGGTCCGCGAGGACACGGTGAGCGGGCGCCGCCCCGCGGTGTCGGGGGCGCCGACCCACACCTGGAGCGTGACGGTGTCGTCCTCGGCGACGACGAGCGGCGCCTGCAGGGTCAGCTCCTCGACGAGGCCGCAGCCGACCTCGTCCCCGGCGCGCAGTGCCATCTCGACGTACGCGGTGCCGGGCAGCAGCACGGTGTCGCCCACCGCGTGGTCCGCGAGCCAGGGGTGGGTGCGGCGGGTGAGCCGTCCGGTGAGCAGGTACTGATCGGCGTCGGCGAGTTCCACGCTGGCGCCGAGCAGGGGGTGTCCGGCGGACTCGATGCCGACGGCGGTGACGTCGCCGGTGCCCGCCGCGGCGGGCGCGGGCCAGAAGCGCTGCCGCTGGAAGGCGTACGTGGGCAGGTCGACGACGGCGCGCTCGCCGGGCAGGAGGGCCCGCCAGTCGAGTTCGGCGCCGTGGACGTGTGCCGCGGCGAGGGCGGCGTACAGCTGGTCGGGGCCGCCCTCGTCGCGGCGCAGGGAGCCCAGCGCGACCGCGCCGGTGGGCGCGGTGGCGTCGATGGTCTCCTGCACCGGGACGGTGAGGACCGGGTGCGGGCTCATCTCCAGGAACAGCCCGTGGCCCTCGGTGAGGAGGGCGCGGGTGGCCTGCTCGAAGAGGACGGTGTGGCGCAGGTTGCGGTACCAGTACCCGGCGTCCATCGGGGTGTCGGCGTCCAGCCAGGCGCCGGTGAGGGTCGAGTACAGCGGGGTCCGGGCGGCGCTCGGCGCCACCTCGGCCAGCGCCTCGTCGATGCGGGCCTCGATCTGCTCGACGTACGAGGAGTGGGAGGCGTAGTCGACGGGGATGGCGCGGGCGCGGAGTTCCCGTGCGGCGCACTCGGCGATCAGCTCTTCGAGGGCTTCGGGGTCGCCGGAGACCACGACTTGGGAGGGGCCGTTGACGGCGGCGATCTCGATGCGGCCGTCCCAGGCCTCCAGGAGCGTCCGGGTCTCGTCCTGCGGCAGGACGAGGGAGACCATGCCACCCTTGCCGGACAGCTCGCGGATGGCCTGGCTGCGCAGGGCCACGACGCGGGCGGCGTCGCGCAGGCCGAGGACGCCCGCGACGCACGCGGCGGCGATCTCGCCCTGGCTGTGCCCGACGACGGCTGCGGGCTCGACTCCGGCGGCCTGCCAGGTGGCGGCCAGCGACACCATCACGGCGAACAGCACCGGCTGGACGACATCCACCCGGTCGAACCGCTCACCGCTCAGTTCGTCGAACAGGTTCCAGTCGACGAACTCGGAAAGCGCGTCACCGCACTCCCGCATGCGCTCGGCGAACACCGGGCTGGAGTCGAGGAGTTCACGCGCCATCCCGGCCCACTGCGACCCCTGCCCCGGGAACACGAACACCGGACGGACCGTGCCGCCCAGCGTGCGACCCACAACCACGTTCCGCGCGGCGGTGTCGCCCTGGGCCAGCTCCGCGAGCCCGGCCAGCAGTTCGTCCCGGTCCGCGCCGACGACGACGCCCCGGTGCTCGAACCGCTGCCGCGCCACCGCCAACGACCAGGCGACGTCGCCGAGTTCGAGGTCGGGGTGCGCCAGGAGGTGCTCCCGCAGGCGGGCGGCCTGGCCCGGGAGCGACTCCGGGGTCTTGGCGGACAGGGCGAGGGGGATGACGGGGGGCCCGGAGAGGGCCGGGGCGGCGGTGGATCCGGCGGTCGCCGTGGACCCGGCGGCTTCCGCGGCCTCCTCGGGAGCCTGCTCCAGGATCACGTGCGCGTTCGTCCCGCTGATGCCGAACGACGACACGCCCGCGCGGCGCGGCGCCCCGTCCTCCCGTCCGGGCCAGTCACGGGCCTCGGTCAGGAGCTCGACGCCCGCGCCGGACCAGTCGACCTCGGGGGTCGGGGCGTCCACGTACAGCGTCTTCGGCAGGGTGCCGTGGCGCATCGCCATGACCGTCTTGATGACGCCGCCGACACCGGCGGCGGCCTGGGTGTGGGCGATGTTGGACTTCAGCGAGCCGAGCCACAGCGGCCGGTCGTCGGTGTGGTCCTTTCCGTACGTGGCGATGAGGGCCTGGGCCTCGATGGGGTCGCCGAGCGTGGTGCCGGTGCCGTGGGCCTCGACCGCGTCGACGTCGGCGGGGGTGAGGCGGGCGTTGGCGAGGGCCTGGCGGATGACGCGCTGCTGGGACGGCCCGTTGGGGGCGGTCAGGCCGTTGCTGGCGCCGTCCTGGTTGATCGCCGAGCCGCGGACCACCGCGAGGACCTGGTGGCCGTTGCGCTGGGCGTCGGACAGGCGCTCCAGGACGAGCATGCCCACGCCCTCGCCCCAGCCGGTGCCGTCCGCGGCCGCGGCGAAGGACTTGCAGCGGCCGTCGGGGGCCAGGCCGCGCTGGCGGCTGAACTCCGCGAAGGAGGTGGGCGTCGGCATGACCGCCGCGCCGCCCGCGAGCGCCATCGCGCACTCGCCCTGGCGCAGCGCCTGCACGGCGAGGTGCAGGGCGACCAGGGACGACGAGCAGGCCGTGTCGACCGTGACGGCCGGGCCCTCGAAGCCGAAGGAGTACGAGAGGCGGCCGGAGGCGACGCTGGCCGCGTCGCCGGTCATGACGTAGCCCTCGACGCCCTCGGCGCCGTTGAGGGTGGTGGAGTAGCCCTGCGTCGACAGGCCGACGAAGACGCCGGTGTCGCTGGCGCGCACGGTCGACGGGACGATGCCCGCGCGTTCGACGGCCTCCCAGGAGGTCTCCAGGAGGAGCCGCTGCTGCGGGTCCATGGCCAGGGCCTCACGGTGGTTGATGCCGAAGAAGTCCGGGTCGAACTCGTCGGCTTCGTGCAGGAAGGCGCCGGTCGTGACGTACGTCAGGCCGTCGTCGCCGTCCGCGCCCGGGCCGTCGAGGCCCGCGGGGGCGGTGACGTCCCAGCCCCGGTTGACGGGGAACCCGGTCAGTCCGTCCGCACCGGCGGCCACCATGCGCCACAGGTCCTCGGGCGAGCGGACGCCGCCGGGGTAGCGGCAGCTCATCGCGACGATGGCGATGGGCTCGTCGGCCGCGTCCCGCGGGGTGTCCTTCCGGCCCTTGGTGGCGCTCGGGGCGGCGGTCTCGGGGAGCGAGCCGAGGAGTTCCGTGCGCAGGTGGGCGGCGAGGGCGACGGGCGTGGGGTAGTCGAAGACGAGGCTCGCGGGCAGCCGCAGGGCGGTGGCGCCGTTGAGCCGGTTGCGGAGTTCGACGGAGGTCAGCGAGTCGAAGCCGAGTTCCTTGAACGCCTTGGCGGCGTCGACGGATTCGGGCGACGGGTAGCCGAGGACGGCGGCCACGTTGGCCCGTACGAGGTCGACGAGGAACTGTTCGCGGTCCGCCGCGTCGAGTCCGGCGAGGCGGTCGGCCAGGGGTTCCTGGCCGTTGGCCGCCGCGCCGCCCGCCTGCGCGGTGACGGCCTTGCGGACCTGGGCGCGGATGAGGCTCCGGAACAGCGGGGGCACGTCGGCGCCGAACTGCTGCCTCAGGATGTCGGTGTCGAGCTTCATCGGGACGAGGGCGCCGTCGGGCTCCGCGAGGGAGGCGTCGAGGAGCGCGAGGCCCTCGTCGGCGGACAGGGCGGCGACTCCGGCCCGGTTCATCCGGTCGATGTCCTCGTCCGCCAACGCCCCGGCCATGCCACCCTGGTCCGCCCACAGCCCCCACGCGAGCGACGTCGCAGGAAGACCCTGGGCACGACGGTGCTGAGCCAGCGCGTCCAAGAAGGCATTAGCGGCCGCGTAGTTGGCCTGCCCCGCACTGCCCAGCACACCAGCAGCCGACGAGAACAGCACGA
>NZ_BMVR01000033.1 GCF_014650815.1 Streptomyces flavofungini | reverse complement strand
TTCGCCATGATCAAGCCCCGCCAGCGTTAACAACGCTCGTGATCAATACACCTAGAGCTTCCGCGCCACCTCGGTGGCCCAGTACGTGAGAATCATCTGCGCGCCCGCCCGCTTGATCCCGGTCAGCGACTCCATGATCGCCCGGTCCCGGTCGATCCAGCCGCGCTCGGCGGCGGCCTCGATCATCGCGTACTCGCCACTGATCTGGTAGGCGGCCACGGGCACGTCGACCGCGGCGGCGACCTTGGCCAGGATGTCGAGGTAGGGCCCGGCGGGCTTCACCATCACCATGTCGGCGCCCTCTTCGAGGTCGAGCGCCAGCTCCCGCAGGGACTCACGGCTGTTGGCCGGGTCCTGCTGGTACGTCTTGCGGTCACCCCGCAGCGACGAGCCGACGGCCTCGCGGAACGGCCCGTAGAACGCCGACGAGTACTTCGCCGTGTACGCGAGCATCGCCACGTCCTCGTGCCCGGTCTGGTCCAGCGCGTCACGGACGACGCCGATCTGGCCGTCCATCATCCCGCTCGGCCCGAGCACGTGCGCCCCGGCGTCGGCCTGGACCTGCGCCATCTCCGCGTACCGCTCCAGGGTCGCGTCGTTGTCGACCCGCCCCTTGTCGTCCAGCACCCCGCAGTGCCCGTGGTCCGTGAACTCGTCCAGGCACAGGTCGGACATGACGATCAGGTCGTCCCCGACCTCCGCCCGCACATCGCGCAGCGCGACCTGCAGAATCCCGTCCGGATCGGTCCCGGCGGTACCGAGCCCGTCCTTCTTGGCCTCCTCCGGCACCCCGTAGAGCATGATCCCGGAGACCCCCGCCTCGACCGCCTCCACGGCGGCCTTCTTCAGCGTGTCCCGCGTGTGCTGGTACACCCCCGGCATCGCCCCGACCGCCACGGGCTCCGAGATCCCCTCCCGCACGAACGCGGGCAACACGAGATCAGCGGGGTGCAGCCGCGTCTCGGCGACCATGCGCCGCATGACGGGGGTGGTACGCAACCGCCGGGGCCGCGAACCGGGAAACGAACCGTACGTACTCATTGCCTGAAATCCACCTCACCGTGAATCGCGCTGCGCGCTCGTCCTCAACGCCGGACGGGCTCTCTCTCCCACCCACCCGAAGTTCCTGCCTGCCGAGCGACAGCCCGGCACTCTCTGGCCCGCCCCGGCAAGTATTCAGCCCGTCCGGCGTTCGAGGACGAGGCGCGAAGCGCCGACAAGCGGGGGTCCGGGGGCGGGCAGCCCCCGGTTTCGGGAAGGGGCGGGACCGGGGCGCCCCCGCGAGGGCACCCTACGGCGCCGCGGCCCGCCGCCGCCGCGCACCCGGCCGCCGCTCGCTCGGCCGCGTCACAGCGTCCCCGGCCTCCACCGCGACAGCCCGCCGCTGGGCCCCGAACTGAGCCAACGCCTCGGCCAGCTTGTGCACCGAAGGCTCCGGCGCCATCACGTCCACCCGAAGCCCGTGCTCCTCCGCGGTCTTGGCGGTGGCGGGCCCGATACAGGCGATCACGGTGACGTTGTGCGGCTTGCCCGCGATCCCGACGAGGTTCCGCACGGTCGACGACGAGGTGAACAGCACGGCGTCGAACCCACCGCCCTTGATGGCCTCACGCGTCTCGGCCGGCGGCGGCGAAGCCCGCACGGTCCGGTAGGCGGTGACGTCGTCGACCTCCCACCCGAGGTCGATGAGCCCGGCGACGAGCGTCTCGGTGGCGATGTCGGCGCGCGGCAGGAAGACCCGGTCGATCGGATCGAAGACGGGGTCGTACGGAGGCCAGTCCTCCAACAGCCCGGCGGCGGACTGCTCCCCGCTGGGCACGAGATCCGGCTTCACGCCGAAGGCGACCAGCGCGGCCGCGGTCTGCTCGCCGACCGCGGCGACCTTGATCCCGGCGAAGGCACGGGCGTCGAGCCCGTACTCCTCGAACTTCTCCCGCACGGCCTTGACGGCGTTGACCGACGTGAAGGCGATCCACTCGTAGCGCCCGGTGACCAGGCCCTTGACGGCCCGCTCCATCTGCTGCGGCGTGCGCGGCGGCTCGACGGCGATCGTCGGCACCTCGTGCGGCACCGCGCCGTAGGACCGGAGCTGGTCGGAGAGCGAGGCCGCCTGTTCCTTCGTGCGCGGCACGAGGACCCGCCACCCGAAGAGCGGCTTCGACTCGAACCACGACAGCTGGTCGCGCTGGGCGGCGGCGGAGCGCTCACCGACCACGGCTATGACGGCCTGCCCGCCATCGGGCGAAGGCAGCACCTTGGCCTGCTTGAGGACCTGCGCGATGGTGCCGAGCGTCGCGGTCCAGGTGCGCTGGCGCGTCGTCGTCCCCGCGACGGTGACCGTCATCGGGGTGTCGGGCTTGCGCCCGGCGGACACCAGCTCACCGGCGGCGGCCGCGACGGAGTCCAGGGAGGTCGACACCACGACCGTCCCGTCGGACGCGCCGACCTCGCCCCAGCACCGCTCGGAGGCGGTGCGGGCGTCGACGAACCGGACGTCGGTGCCCTGCGCGTCCCGCAGCGGCACCCCCGCGTACGCGGGCACACCGACCGCGGCCGCGATGCCCGGCACCACCTCGAAGGGGATGCCCTCGGCGGCGCAGGCCAGCATCTCCCCGGCCGCGTAGGCGTCGAGGCCCGGATCGCCGCTCACCGCGCGCACGACCCGCCTGCCGCCGCGCGCGCCCTCCATGACAAGATTGGCCGCGGCTGAGGCCGAAGGCCCGTCGCCGCTCGCTGACGTGCCGTCAGCGGCCTGCGGCAGAGGTGTGTCCACACCCCCTCGGGCATGCACACGTACGACATCGAGAACATCCGGCTCGGCGATCAGCACATCCGCTCGGGCCAGCGCCTCGACGGCGCGCAGAGTCAGCAGTCCCGGATCTCCGGGTCCGGCACCGAGAAAGGTGACGTGCCCGTGTGCGGGAAGGCCGGGAAGGTTCGAGGTGGGGCTCAAAGTGCTCGCTCCCCCATCAGACCGGCCGCGCCCTTGGCGAGCATCTCGGCGGCGAGTTCCCGCCCGAGTGCCTTCGCCTGGTCTTCCGTCCCGGGCACGGGACCGGTGGTGGACAGCTGCACCAGCGTCGAGCCGTCGGTGGCACCGACGACGCCGCGCAGGCGCATCTCCTTGACAACCTGCCCGTCGGCCAGCAAGTCGGCCAACGCGCCAACAGGCGCGCTGCAACCGGCTTCCAGGGCGGCGAGCAGGGATCGCTCGGCGGTCACGGCGGCCCGGGTGTACGGGTCGTCGAGCTCGGCGAGCGCGGCGGCGAGTGACGCGTGGGTCGCGGCGCACTCGATCGCCAGTGCCCCCTGGCCGGGGGCGGGCAGAACGGTGTCGACCGACAGGAAGTCGGTCACCTCGTCGATCCGGCCGACGCGGCTGAGCCCCGCGGCGGCGAGCACCACGGCGTCGAGCACGCCGTCGCGCACGAAGCCGAGGCGGGTGTCGATGTTGCCGCGGATCGGCACGGTCTCTATGGACGTGCCGTGGTTGCGGGCGTACGCGTTGAGCTGCGCCATGCGGCGCGGCGAACCGGTGCCGACACGGGCCCCGTCCCGCAGCTCCGCGAAGGTCAGGCCGTCGCGCGCGATCAGTACGTCCCGGGGGTCCTCCCGCTCCGGCACGGCCGCGAGCGTCAGCTCGTCGGGCTGCGCGGTCGGCAGGTCCTTCAGGGAGTGCACGGCGAAGTCGACCTCACCGGCGAGCAGCGCGTCGCGCAGCGCGGTGACGAACACACCGGTGCCGCCGATCTGGGCGAGGTGCTCGCGGGAGGTGTCGCCGAACGTGGTGATCTCGACGAGCTCGACGGGCCGCCCCGTCAGCTCGGTGACCTTCCTCGCCACCTGCCCGGACTGGGCCATGGCCAGCTTGCTGCGCCTGGTCCCGAGTCTGAGTGCCTTCTCGGTCATGCGCGGCCTCGCTTGGGTTCGTCGTTCTCGTGGAGCTGGTTGAGCTGGCCGCCCGCGTTGCTCAGCAGGTCGGCCCGGGAGACGGCCGCCACCGTCTCGGGGTCGAGGTCGAAGAGGGTGCGCAGGGCGTCGGCGTACCCGGCGCCGCCGGGCTCGCTGGCGAGCTGCTTCACCCGCACCGTCGGCGCGTGCAGCAGCTTGTCGACGACGCGGCGCACGGTCTGCGTGATCTCCGCGCGCTCCTTGTCGCCGAGGCCGGGCAGGCGTCCGTCGAGCCGCGCGATCTCGCCGCTGACGACGTCGGCGGCCATGGTGCGCAGCGCGACGACGGTCGGCGTGATGTGCGCGGCCCGCTGCGCGGCACCGAACGCGGCGACCTCGTCGGACACGATGGTGCGCACGGCGTCCACGTCGGCGGCCATCGGCGCGTCGGCGGAGGCGTCCGCGAGGGACTCGATGTCGACCAGGCGCACGCCGGTGAGGCGGTGCGCGGCGGCGTCGATGTCGCGGGGCATGGCGAGGTCGAGCAGGTACAGCGCGGCGCTGCGGGCCACGGGCGCCACCGCGGCGGCCACCCGGCCCGCCCGCACGGGGCCACCACCGACGGCGGGGCTGTTCTCGACGAGCGCGGCGTGCTGCTCGTACGCGGTCTCGTCGCCGACCCGGCCGACGGGGCAGCCGCCCGCGTCCGGCGCGAGGGCCTCGACGGTGCCGGGGGTGTCGAGGGTGCCGACGGCTTCGGGGGTCCCGCCGGACGGCGCGATCACGCAGTCGTCGTCGGCGCAGCCCTCGGCGTCGTGGCCGGTCACCGACGCACCGGTACGCCCGGCGAGCGCCGCCTCGACGTCCGCGGCCGTCAGGACGAGCCCCGTCGCACCGGTGCAGGACACGGCCACGTCGGCACGTGTCAGCTCCCCGGCCACCTCGGCCATCGGCACGGCCCGCGCGAGCACTCCCGTGCCGCCCTCGGTGAGGATCGCGGCCAGGCGCTCGGCCCGGGCCAGGGTGCGGTTGGCGACGACGACCTCGTCCACGCCGGAGCGCGCGAGCGTCGCCGCGGCCAGCGAGGACATCGAGCCCGCACCGATCACCAGGGCCCGCTTGCCCTTGGCCCAGGCGTGCACGGGCTCGCGCCCGGCCAGCTGCTCCAGGCCGAAGGTGACGAGCGACTGCCCGGCCCGGTCGATGCCGGTCTCCGAGTGCGCCCGCTTGCCCACGCGCAGGGCCTGCTGGAAGAGGTCGTTGAGGAGGCGGCCCGCGGTGTGCAGCTCCTGCGCCCGCGCCAGCGAGTCCTTGATCTGGCCGAGGATCTGCCCCTCGCCGACGACCATGGAGTCGAGCCCGCACGCCACCGAGAACAGGTGGTGGACGGCCCGGTCCTCGTAGTGCACGTAGAGATAAGGAGTGAGCTCCTCCAAGCTCACGCCGCTGTGCAGCGCGAGCAGCGTCGACAGCTCGGCGACGCCCGCGTGGAACTTGTCCACGTCCGCGTACAGCTCGATGCGGTTGCAGGTGGCGAGCACGGCGGCCTCGGCCGCGGGCTCGGCGGCCACCGTGTCGTGCCCCAGCCTGGCCTGCGCGTCGACGGTGAGCGCGGCCCGCTCGAGCACGCTCACGGGAGCGCTGCGGTGACTGAGGCCCACGACGAGGAGACTCATGCCGGCATCACGGCGGGGACGTCCCCGTCGGGTCCCTTGCGGTGCTGCGCCTTGGTGACGGCGGGCTCGGCCGCGCCGTCGCCGTCGTCCGCGGCGGACTCCTCGCCGGCCTTGCGCTGCTCGTGGAAGGCGAGGATCTGCAGCTCGATGGAGAGGTCGACCTTGCGCACGTCGACGCCGTCGGGGACGGTCAGGACGGTCGGCGCGAAGTTCAGGATGGACGTGACCCCCGCGGCCACGAGCCGGTCGCAGACCTGCTGGGCGGCGCCCGCCGGGGTCGCGATGACGCCGATCGAGACGCCGTTGTCGCTGATGATCTTCTCGAGGTCGTCGGTGTGCTGCACCGGCATCCCTGCGACGGGCTTGCCCGCCATCGCCGGATCGGCGTCTATGAGGGCGGCCACGCGGAAGCCGCGCGAGGCGAACCCGCCGTAATTGGCCAGCGCGGCGCCGAGGTTACCGATACCGACGATGACAACCGGCCAGTCCTGGGTCAGGCCCAGCTCACGGGAGATCTGGTAGACGAGGTACTCGACGTCGTAGCCGACGCCCCGCGTCCCGTAGGACCCCAGGTAGGAGAAGTCCTTGCGCAGCTTCGCGGAGTTGACCCCCGCGGCGGCCGCCAGTTCCTCGGAGGAGACCGTGGGCACGGAGCGCTCCGACAGCGCGGTCAGAGCCCTCAGGTACAGCGGAAGCCTGGCGACGGTGGCCTCGGGAATCCCTCGGCTGCGGGTCGCCGGTCGGTGAGTTCGGCCAGTTGCCACGGTGCTCCTGCGGGTAGAGCGGGGCTGTAGGCGGGCTGGCACCCGTTGCCGTGTCCCAAGACCGCCCCGTCGACAGCAGGCTATGTCTTTGTGAACGCGTGCACAAAGATGGTGTCCGATTTGCCCGCCCAACGTGACCGGCGTCACGCGCCCCCGGCGCACTTTCCGGGAACCGGCGCACGGCCAGCGACGACACTCAACCGACGGGGGCAAAACCGCACACACTCCTCACGATCCTCGCCCCCGAGACCTCAAAACCGACCCCCGATGCTAAACGACTTTCCGGACACCTCCGGACGCCAGAACCAGCCATCGGCGCCTCCGACCCCGTGATACCCCCGTACTACCCCTGCAACTCCCGCCGCAGCCGCCCCTCGTCCACCCGCCAGAACGTGTGCTGCTCCCCGTCCACGAGGACCACCGGGATCTGCTCCCAGTACTCCTTGTGCAGCGCCTCGTCCCGCGTGATGTCCTTCGTCTCCCACGCCACGCCGAGCTCCCCGCAGACCTTCTGGACCACGGCCTCCGCGTCTTCACACAAGTGACATCCGGGCTTGCCGATCAACGTCACCAGACGGTCGCCGGGTGCCTTCTTGGCCGCGCCGCCGCTCCGGCGGAAAAGAGGACTCATACCCCCAGCTTCCTACGCGGCGCCGCCCGCCCGGTACAGGTCCGTGCCGCGCCCCAGTGTGACCAGCGCGACACGGATCGTTGACGGGTTCGAATCCCTGCATTCACAGGCGGACCGAACAGAGTGGCTATGCTCGACGGCATGGCCGCTCTGGGTTGGCTCCATCCCCGCAGGCGCTCCGCCACCGCGCGCAGCGTGCTGGCAGGCGAGGCCTCGGCGGAGGCAGCGCGCAAGTCGTCGCAAGAGCTGGAGGAGTTCGACGACCGGGCCGAGGACGTCCCGCCCGAGGAGACCGGGACTCCCGAGACCCCCGAAGCCCCCGAGTTCCCCGTCGCCGGCGACGAGAAGGCCGCCGCGTTCTTCGACCTCGACAACACCGTGATGCAGGGCGCCGCCCTGTTCCACTTCGGCCGCGGCCTGTACAAGCGGAAGTTCTTCCAGCGCCGCGAGCTCGCCCGATTCGCCTGGCAGCAGGCGTGGTTCAGGATGGCGGGCATCGAGGACCCCGAACACATGCAGGACGCCCGCGACAGCGCCCTGTCCATCGTCAAGGGCCACCGCGTCGCCGAGCTGATGTCCATCGGCGAGGAGATCTACGACGAGTACATGGCCGAGCGCATCTGGCCCGGCACCCGCGCCCTGGCCCAGGCCCACCTCGACGCGGGACAGAAGGTCTGGCTGGTCACGGCCGCGCCCGTGGAGACGGCCACGATCATCGCCCGCCGTCTGGGCCTGACCGGCGCCCTCGGCACCGTCGCGGAGTCCGTGCACGGGGTGTACACGGGCAAGCTGGTCGGCGAGCCGCTGCACGGCCCCGCGAAGGCCGAGGCCGTCCGCGCCCTGGCCGCCGCCGAGGGCCTGGACCTCGCCCGCTGCGCCGCGTACAGCGACTCCCACAACGACATCCCGATGCTGTCGCTCGTCGGCCATCCGTACGCGATCAACCCCGACACCAAGCTGCGCAAGCACGCCCGCGCCCGCGAATGGCGGCTGCGCGACTACCGCACCGGCCGCAAGGCCACGAAGGTCGGCATCCCGGCCGCGGCGGGCGTCGGCGCCCTGGCCGGCGGCACGGCGGCCGCGATCGCCCTGCACCGCCGCCGCCACTGACGGCGCGCCACCACCGCCGCTGACCCCGCGGCCCCCACGGCCCGAGCACGGGCACGGGCGCGGGCGCGGGCGCGACCACTCACGGTGACCATCAGGCGCGGAGCCCTCGGAATCCAGGCCTCCGCCGCCCGCCGCGCGCGGAAACGACGGCAATCGTTCTGTCTTACCCGTCACGCCCCCCGCCAGTCCCGTTCGTTCAACTCGGCCACAACACGCCCCGCGCCCACCCCGAATGCGCGCTAATCCGATCAACAACTGCTCAATAACTGGTGCTTGATCGACCTCCGATCGGTAACAGAAGCGACGTAATCGATGATTTGAGCAACTGGGTGTAGCGCTGCCTGTACGAAGCGTTATTCTCCTCAGACGCATAACGGACCGTGCACGTCGCTACGACGAGTGAACGTTCCAGTACTGCAAGTGATGGAAGCTCTGCCTCTGGGAGTCCCGTGTACCCACACGTCGGGGTTGACGCCTCGGGCCTGGCTACGCTGCGCGCAACGGTCGTCGACCGCCTGCGCGGCTTCGTCCCCACCGCGTACGCCGTCCCCGCCTTCGCCGTCCCGGCACCCGCCGGGCCGTGCTACGCCCTGGCGGACGGCGGTGCGGCTGTGAGCAGACGGACCCGCTCCGCCGCCGCCACGACCACCCACCGCCGCCCCGCGGCGGACAGCGACAGCGCCCGCATGATGGAACTCGTCGAGCGCGCCCAAGCCGGCGAGTCGGACGCCTTCGGCCGCCTCTACGACCAGTACAGCGACACCGTCTACCGCTACATCTACTACCGCGTCGGCGGCAAGGCGACCGCCGAGGACCTCACCAGCGAGACGTTCCTCCGCGCCCTGCGCCGGATCGGCACGTTCACCTGGCAGGGCCGCGACTTCGGCGCCTGGCTCGTCACGATCGCCCGCAACCTGGTGGCCGACCACTTCAAGTCGAGCCGCTTCCGCCTCGAGGTCACCACCGGCGAGATGCTCGACGCCAACGAGGTCGAGCGCAGCCCCGAGGACTCCGTCCTGGAGTCCCTGTCGAACGCCGCGCTCCTGGACGCGGTGCGCCGCCTCAACCCCCAACAGCAGGAGTGCGTGACGCTGCGCTTCCTGCAAGGCCTCTCCGTGGCCGAGACCGCCCGCGTCATGGGCAAGAACGAAGGCGCGATCAAGACCCTCCAGTACCGGGCGGTCCGCACCCTCGCCCGACTCCTCCCGGACGACGCCCGCTAGCGCCGCCCGCACGGCGTCCCGCGACCCTGCGCGACGCCCAACTCACCATCCGTGACGGCCTGCTGGCCGTCACGGACTTCGGCGAGCCCTTCGCGGTCCGATCATCTTTCGTCCGTAACCCAAGTGCCGCGACGCTCGTTGTGCGGGATGCAGGCTCCCTGTGGTTGCGACCTGAACTTCCCCGAGCTCCCCAGGAGCGAAGGGAGGCTCCATACGCTCACTCGAACGTGTGGAAGTGTTCAGGGCGTGCAACCCCCAGGACCCCCTGGGGAGTCGACCGTCATGACGAGAGGAGGTGCCGCCAGTGATCGCGAACGTATCGGCACACCGGCGGGCGAACGCCTTCGCCCAGGCCCTGGAGGAGCATTCCGACCAGGACCCGGCGGCCGAGCAGCCCGAAGATTCCGCCGCGACCTCGGTGGCCGCCCGAGCCGACACCGCGCCCCCCGGCGCAGCCGAGCGTGACCAGATGCTCGCGCTCGCCGACGGCCTCGCCCGGCTGCCCGCGCCCCAGTTGGACCCCGAGGTCAAAGTGGTGCAACGAGCCCAGCTGGTGGCCGCCATGGAAGCCATGTTCGCGGAGGGCATGGCGGGCGACGGCACAGGCCCTTCCGTACCGGAGCAGCGCTCCCGAAAAGGCGCCAAGGGCGCCCACCGGGCCGGCCCCCTGCGGAAACTCAAGCCCCGCACCCGCCTGTCCAAAGGCATCGCCGCCGGCGGCCTCACCGTGGGCGTGGCGGCCGGAGCCTTCGGCGGCGTGGCCGCGGCGAGCGGGGACGCCCTCCCGGGCGACTCCCTCTACGGCCTCAAGCGAGGCATGGAGGACCTCAAGCTCGGCATGGCCGACAGCGACACCGACCGCGGCCAGATCTATCTGGACCAGGCCTCGACCCGGCTCAACGAGGCCCGTCGCCTGATGGAGCGCTCCCGCTCCGGCCACCTCGACCACGAATCCGTCGGCGAGGTCCGCCGCGCCCTCTCCGGCATGCGCCACGACGCCGCCGAGGGCCACCGCCTCCTCCTCGAAGCGTACGAACGCGACGGCTCGCTCGGCCCCATCCAGGCCCTGTCCGCCTTCTCCCAGTCCCACCGCGGCAGTTGGAGCGCCCTGCGCGAGAAGCTCCCCGTCCAGCTCGGCGACGTCGGCGAGCAGGTCAGCTCCGTCTTCGACGCCATGGAGCAGGAAGTCGAGCCGCTGCGCTCCCTCTTCCCCAGCAACAAGCCCGGCAAGGGCGGCACCCCGGACAGCGGCCCCCGCCAGGGCTCCTCCTCCGGCACCCACCGCGAGGGCCCCTCGCCGCGCGACTCCGGCACCTCCGGCCGCGACCAGTCCCCCGGCAAGCCCAAGCCGTCCACCCCCGGCCACAAGGAAAGCCACGAAGGCCTCCTCCCCGGTGTCACCGACGGCCTCCTCGACCCGCCCTCCGAAAAGACCCCTTCCGCCCCCTCGCAGCCCCACGAGGAAGAGCAGGGCTCCACCCCCAACCACTCCAAGCCCGGAAAGCCGGAAGTAACCCTCCCGCCCCTGCTCCCCGGCCTGCTCCCAGAACTGGGCATCGAGGGCGAAGACCAAAAGTAACCCCACCCCGGCCCGCACCCGTTCCGCCCCGATCCACCGTCCGCCGGGCATCTCTCCCCAGCCCGGCGGGCGGCTTCGTTTCCCCAGCCGCACCTCTTCAGCTCTTCAGCCCGTCCGGCGTTTGAGGGCGAGCGCGAAGCGCGATCGACGGAAGCTGTCCCACCCGCACGGGACGTCGACGCGGCTGGGGCCCGGGGGCGCAGCGCCCCGGTTTCGGGAAGGGGCGGGACTGGGGAAAGCCCCGCAGGGCTTCGCATCTCAGAAGAAGACAGACCGCCGCTGAACCAGCAACTTGTACAACGTGTGCTGAATCTGCTCCCGAACCTGATCCGTCAGATTGAACATCAACATCGGATCCTCAGCGGCCTCAGGCGGATACCCATCCGTGGGAATGGCTTCCCCGAACTGAATGGTCCACTTCGTGGGCAACGGCACCGCCCCCAAAGGCCCCAGCCAAGGAAACGTGGGAGTCAACGGAAAGTACGGAATCCCCAACACCCGGGCCAGCGTCTTGGCATTACCGATCATCGGATAGATCTCCTCGGCCCCCACGATGGAACAGGGCACGATCGGCGACCCCGTCCGCAACGCCGTGGAGACGAACCCACCCCGCCCGAACCGCTGCAGCTTGTACCGGTCGCCGAAGGGCTTCCCTATCCCCTTGAACCCCTCGGGCATCACCCCGACCAGCTCACCCCGCTCCAGCAGCGCCTCCGCGTCCTCCGCGCAGGCCAACGTGTGCCCGGCCTTGCGCGCCAGCTCGTTGACGACGGGCAGCATGAACACCAGATCGGCGGCGAGCAGCCGCAAGTGCCGCCCGTGCGGATGGTTGTCGTGCACACCGACCTGCATCATGAGGCCGTCCAACGGCAACGTCCCGGAGTGATTGGCGACAATCAGCGCCCCACCATCGGCCGGGATGTTCTCGATGCCCTTCACCTCGACGCGGAAGTACTTCTCGTACAGCGGCCGCAGCAGCGACATCAGGACCTGATCGGTGAGCTCCTCGTCGTACCCGAAGTCATCGACGTGATACTCACCCGTCAACCGCCGCCGCAGAAACGAGAGGCCACCGGCGATCCGCCGGTCCCAGCCCCCGCCGCCCCCGCCACGCGGCTCCGGCACGGAAGCCGACTCCGCCGCCGCACCCTGCCCCGCACCCCGGGCCCCGGCGCGCCGCGCATCCGCGTCGCCCGACCCGACGGCCCCGGCAGCCCCCGCGTCCAGCGGCTCCGCCCCCGGAGCCGCCCCCTCCGGCACATCCGCGTTCAACCGGCCGGGCACGGCCTTGACCTCGCGCACCTTCGCCCCGTCGCCCGGACGGCGCGGCCCGGACCTGCGGCGCCCCGGCCGCTGGCCGCTCCCGCGCGACCGGTCGTCGTCGAACGGAATGACCTTGGCGTCCGCCATCGTTGACGATCTCCTCAGTTGGCGCTGTGGTGGGCACTGTTGTCGGCTCCGCGTCCGGCGTCGCCCCCGGCACCGGACTTCGCGGCGCCCCCCGCGAACGGCAGCGCCGCGATCCGGTCGACGGCCCCGGCGAGCGCCGTCGGCGGCAGCAGGCCGGGGCCCCGGCTGCGTACGAAGTCCGCGAAGGCCTCCGCGGTCGTGTACTTGGGCCTGAACCCCAGTGTCTCGCGCATCTGCCGGGTGGCCACCACCCGGCCGTGGGTGAGCAGCCGGATCTGCTCCGGCGAGAAGTCCGTGGCTCCGAGCGTACGCAGGGCCGTGCCCACCCACGTCACCGCCGGGAGCAACACCGGCAGCGTCGGCCGCCCGAGGCGGCGGGCGCACTGCGAAAGCAGCAGCAGCCCCTCCCCGGCGATGTTGAACGTGCCGCTGTTCAGCGTGCCCCGCTCCGGGTCGTGCGAGGCGAGGCGCAGCACCTCGACGGCGTCGTCCTCGTGCACGAACTGCAGCCGCGGGTCATAGCCGAAAACCGTCGGCAGGACCGGCAGCGAGAAATACTCGGCGAGCGGCGAATCCGCGGCCGGCCCGAGGATGTTGGCGAACCTCAGCACACACACCGCGACATCCGGCCGCCGTCGCGCGAATCCGCGCACATACCCCTCGACCTCGACGGTGTCCTTGGCGAAACCACCGCTGGGCAGCGACTTCGGCGGCGTGGTCTCCGTGAAGACGGCCGGGTCACGGGGCGCCGAACCGT
The DNA here is from genome assembly GCF_014650815.1 of Streptomyces flavofungini. Lineage (GTDB taxonomy): Bacteria > Actinomycetota > Actinomycetes > Streptomycetales > Streptomycetaceae > Streptomyces > Streptomyces flavofungini. Next base: position 6,452 of record NZ_BMVR01000033.1, on the reverse strand, counting down.
ACACATTGGTGCTCGACTTCACCACGAGGCGCTTCACCGTCGGCGACTTCTGGCAGGCGCCGAGGAGCTGCATCGTGCCGATGACGTTGGTCTCCTTGACCGAGCCGCGGCTGCCGCCCGCCAGCGCGGTGCCGGTCACGTCCATGTGGACGACCGTGTCGACGCGGTGCTCGGCGAGGACCTTGGTGATGGTGGGCTGCCGGATGTCGGCCTGGACGAAGTCCGCGCCGCCGAGATGATGCTCGGGCGGGACGGCGTCGACGGCGACCACCCGGTCGACCTCCGGATCGCGCTGGACACGCCGGACGAACCTGCCGCCCAGTTGCCGGGCCACCCCGGTCACGAGCACGACCTTGCCCAAGATCAGCGCCGCCTTTCCCCAGACCGCGAGGGGTCAGCACGCTCCCGCCCCGCGGCACGTCCGAGCATTACGTCCGTGGGCCCACGCTAGCGGGTGGATGTTGCGCTGTGATGACCGCGGGACGTGCGAAGTGACGACGGACACACTCCGCCGCAAAGATCAAGCCGTTCGCCCGACTTTGAACTATTGAATCCCCTATGAACGACAAGACCGACCCGCCCTGAACGTGCGGACCTGCGCAGCACCCCACGCACCGGCCCCCGAACGGGCCGACGCGCCACCCGGCGCACCGGCCCGGAACGTACTGAAGCCCTCCCATCTTCCGATGGGAGGGCTTCAGTACGTTCGCTTGCGTTCGCTGACGCCAGCGGTCGCTTACTTCTTGTTGCGACGCTGAACGCGCGTGCGCTTCAGCAGCTTGCGGTGCTTCTTCTTCGCCATCCGCTTGCGCCGCTTCTTGATAACAGAGCCCACGACTACCCTCGCTCACTACTCGGAATATCCCCACATCGCAGGGACATCGGTGCGGGGCGTCTGGGCCCACACGACCTACGTCGGCCTAGCCTACCCGCCCTGGCGCCGAGCCTGTAATCGAGGGACATCGATCAGGCTGTCTCCACCCCCACATAAGAGTCGCGAAGGTACTCGTGAACCGCGTTCTCCGGGACCCGGAAGGACCTTCCGACCCGAATTGCGGGCAGATGACCACTGTGCACCAGCCGGTACACGGTCATCTTCGAGACTCGCATCACCGAGGCGACCTCCGCCACGGTCAGAAACGCAACCTCACTGAGAGGCCTCTGGTCAGCAGCCATGACACACCTGAACCTTCCGCACATGACGCGCACCGGCTTCCCCTTCCGGTGACTCTTCGTCGCTGTGCGCTCACTCCCCAGAGTAGGGGCGGGTGATGCGAGTGGGGAAGAGGAGCTGCCATCGGCCGTTTACTGTGACAGACACGCTCGATTGAGTACATAGCGAGTAAGCGGTCGGTAGTAATCAGACCGCACAGCGTCATCAAGCGGAACGACGACGGACACCCGCCCCTCCGCCTCTCCGACGAACAGCGCCGGATCGTCCGTATCCGCCAGACCGATCGCCTCAAACCCCAGCTGACCTGCCCCGCAGACCCATCCGTGGTCCCCGATGACCAGCTCGGGCAGGGGGCCGCCGGACTCGGCCTGGGCGGCCAGGGCCTGTCGAACCGGGAGTGGCGAATGGCTGTGTGCGCCGGTCTCACTCCCGGTGGGACGCGCGCCGGGTTCGCGCACCAGCGCGACGCCTTGTACGTAGTCAAGGTTGTACGTGCGTAGACCGAACCGGGTCGTTATGTCGACACAGCAACCCTGCGCGGGGGTGAGGATCGGACATCCCGCCGCCGACAACGCCTCGGCCAACGCGGCGTAGAAGCCAAGGAGCCGATGCGGATGTCCAGTCCCGAGCAGCACGGGAACCCGGCGCGCGGCCGCCTCCCGCAGCCGCTCGGCGAACGCGTCCAGCGCCGCCAACGTCCGCTCCGGGTCGATGACATCGGACCCCGTGGTGTGCCGAGGGTCGTCCGACACCCCGCACTTGTCCGCCATCAGCCGCAGCAAGTCTCCCGCGCCCCAGCTCCATTCGGGGTCGAGCCCGAGAAGTATCCGCGGATCCCGCGCCGCGAAGAGCCGATAGCTCCGCAGGCTCTCCTCCCGCGACGTGGCCACAGGCCCAGCGAGCCGGGCCGCCAGCAGATGCGCGCGCAACGCTCCGGTGCTCAACACGCCCCGATGCTGCCGCACATATCCCCACGCAACCCCGAAAACCCAGAAAACACCCCACAGTCGGGCTAACCCCACCCACTTCCCCCACGCAAACGGCCCCGAACACAGCCCGCCCACCCGCACCTTCAGGCCTATCCGGCACCGTGCCGGCCCGTCCTGCGCTGAAGGACTCGGCGGAAGGCCGATCGACGGAGGCGGGTCCCACCCGCGCATCCGACCGGGGCGATATCAGCCCGTCCGGCGCTTATGGGGAACCCTCTAGGCCAACAACCCCCGCAACGGAAAAACAGCCCTCCGAGCAGCCAAAACAGCCTGATCCACCCGGTCCGCGGGATCGTACCCCTCATCCCACCCCCGCCACCGAACAGGCCAGCGCCCATCCGTCATCCGCCCAGGCGCAAGCGTCCGCGTACGAGCGAAAACCTCCCGCCGCCACCCCTCAGGCACCTCAGCCGAAGGCTCGATCTCCCGCCCGGCCGCCACAGCGACCAAGTGCGTCCAGGACCTCGGCACCACATCCACCACGGCGTAACCACCCCCGCCAAGGGCCACCCACCGCCCGCCCGCATACTCATGCGCCAACGCATGACAAGCGACCTGCACGGCCCGCTGCGCATCCAACGACACAGCCAAGTGCGCCAACGGATCCTCGAAGTGCGTATCCGCCCCATGCTGAGTGACCAGCACCTGCGGCCGAAAATCCGCCAACAGCTCCGGCACCACAGCGTGGAACGCCCGCACCCACCCCGCGTCCCCCGTCCCCGCGGGCAACGCCACGTTCACCGCGCTCCCCGCCGCCGACTCCGCCCCCGTCTCCTCGGGCCACCCGGTCCCCGGGAACAACGTACGAGGATGCTCGTGCAACGAGATCGTCAGAACCCGCGGATCGTCCCAGAAGGCGGCCTGCACCCCGTCCCCGTGGTGCACGTCCACATCCACATAGGCGACACGCTCGGCCCCCAACTCCAACAGCCGCGCGATGGCCAACGAGGCGTCGTTGTACACACAGAACCCAGCAGCACTCCCCGGCATGGCGTGGTGCAACCCACCGGCGAAGTTCACCGCGTGCAGCGCATCCCCCTGCCACACCGCCTCAGCAGCACCGACCGACTGCCCGGCGATCAACGCCGACACCTCGTGCATGCCGGCGAAAGCAGGGTCGTCCTCGGTCCCCAGCCCATACGCCCCGCGCGCCGAAGCGGGATCCGCGGAGGCCGCCTTCACCGCGTCGACGTAGTCCTCGCGGTGCACGAGCCCCAGCGTCGACTCCCCGGCACGCTTCGCCGCGACCACATCCAGCTCGCGGTCGAGACCGAAGGCGTTGATCAGGCTTCTCGTCAGCGCGAGCCGGACCGGGTCCATGGGGTGCTCTGGACCGAAGTCATAGCCCGTTACTGCCTCGTCCCACATCAGTTGCGCGCGGCCGCTCATGTCCGTCACCGTATCGGTCCGGTTCGGGAGCGAACGACCGGGCCAACCAGAAGATCACAAGCACCAACACCAGGGGAACGAGCATCGCCCCGCGGTAGTTCCACGCGTCCCCGATCCCGCCCACCAACGGCGAACCGATCAGGAAACCCACGTAGTTGAAGACGTTCAGCCGCGCCACCGCCACGTCCGAGGCCCCCGGGAAGAGCCGCCCCGCCGCCGCGAACGTCTGCGGCACGATCACGCACAACCCGATCCCCAGCAACGTGAAGCCCAGAATCCCCGTCCAGGCCCCCGGCGCCACAGCCACCACACCGAACCCCACCGCCCCGACGACAGCCCCCCACCGCACCACGGAGACCGCCCCGAACCGCCGCACCCCCAGGTCCCCGACGCCCCGCCCCACCAGGTTCATCACCATGTAGACGTTGTAGGGGACCGTCGCCAGCTGCTCCGAACTCCCCAGCACGTCCTGCAGATACTTCGCGCTCCAGTTGGAGACGGTCGAGTCCCCGATGTACGCACACGTCATCACCAGACACAGCGGCCACAACACCTTGAGCCCGACAGCCCCACCAGCACCGACCTCCGTACCAGCACCGGCCTCCACACCGACGCCGCCCGCACCACCGCTCTCCTCACCATCCCCCGCATCGACGTACCACCGACTCCCCACCAACGCCGCCGGCAACAGCACCACGACCACCGGCAGATACGTCACCAGCAACGACAGATCCCAGTGCGCCCCCACCCATGCCAGCGAGGCCCCCACGATGCCGCCCAGGCTGTACGCCGCATGGAACCCAAGCATGATGCTGCGCCCGTACGCCCGCTGCAGGCTCACCCCCAGCATGTTCATCGACGCGTCCAGCGCCCCGACGGCAAGCCCGAACCCCCCGAGCGCGACAGCGACTTGCCACAGCGAGTCCCCCGCACCCGCCCCGAGCAGGGAAAGCAGCACCACCGGCTGCGACCACCGCAGCACCCGGCTGGGCGGCACCCTCCGCACCAGCCGCTCGGTGCACACGCTCCCGACCCCCGCCAGGATCGGCACGGCCGCCAGGAACACGGGCAACAGCCCGTCGGAGATCCCGTACTGGTCCTGCAGCGCGGGGATCCGGGTCACCAGCAGCGCGAACGTGACGCCCTGCACCAGGAAGCCGAACGCGAGGGAGGCTCTGCCACGCCGCAGCGTTTCCGTCATGGCTGCGAAGCGTAGATCCCCGGTCTACCCGTGGGTAGATAGATCACCGCACGACTTTCCCCAGCCGCGACCTGACCTCGGCGGCCTCGATGGCCCGCCCGACCATCTCCTCCATCGGTCCCACGGCACGCCCACCACTGATCACGATGGCCAGGACGATCCCGCTCGCACCGAGCACGGAGCTCAGCCACACCATGGTGTCGATCGGCACGGTGTACGCCCCCACGATCCGCAGCACGGCCTCACCGAACAGCACACTCCCCCACACGACCGAAAACCTGCGCTCCAGCCGCACGAACCGTGCGCCCTGGTCGGACTCGAGGTCCTCCTCGGACCGACCGGCCCCCTCAGCCAGCTTCTCCCACGCGGCTGTCCGCGCCGCGTTCCCCTTGGTCACCCACACCTTGAGGCCGGCACTCATCAGCGGCTGCCCGACGACGACGGACACCAGGACAGCAAGCCCGATCACTCCGGTGATCCCACTGTCCTTGGCGAGCATCAGCCGCGGATCACCCGCGATGAGGCTCAGCAGCAACCCGCCGACGTTGGCGCTCAGGATCAGCAGGGCGAGCCCATTGACCCGCCTCTCCTTGGCAATGCTCCACGCGGTCCGCAGGGCCGGGAAGACGCTGCTCCAGGCCAACGCCGCCATGGTGCTCATGCCAAAACCCTTGCTGAGCAGGTAGTACGAGGCCACGGGGACGATACCGTCCACGACGAGCGGCACGATCCCACCGCGCCGGACCCCGGCCATGCCACCGTCACCGTCCACACCGGAGCCGCCTTCAACAGCCGCCCGCTCCGCGCCGGTGCTCACGCTCTCCCTAGTAACGGCAACCAGCTGGCTCATGCCCGTTCCCCCAAGTCGCTTCGTACATCGTCTTGTCCGGTCGTTTCGATGTACTCAGCTTCGCCACCACGGGCCGCCTGTCGGCAGAAGCAAACGTCCACGTCTGCCGATGACAAATGTCAGATCCCAGCGGCTATCGGCGTCATACGAGCAGGTCAGGCAACGCGCGCAGGTCACTGAAGAGTTGAGTGGCATCGCGGAGCCGCTCGACCGGGGTCATGGCGGTGAAGCCGCAGACGTCCATCCCGGCCGCGAGCGCCGCCTGCACACCCAGCGGGCTGTCCTCGACCACGACGCACTTGTCGGGTGCGACTCCTATCCGCTCTGCCGCGTGCAGGAAGAGATCCGGCGCCGGCTTTCCACGTCCCACGTCCTGCGAGCTGAAGATCCGCTCGTCGTCGAACCACTTGTCGAGCCCGGTCTTCCGGTGCCCGACCCGAATCCGCTCATGGCTGCCGGAGGACGCGAGACAGAAGGGCACCGCTTCAGCGGTCAGCTTCTCCAGCACCTCCACGGCCCCGGCCATGGGCTCCAGCTCCCGCTTGAACGCGGCAAAAACCCGCTCGTGAAAGATCTCGTCGAAGTCATCCGGCAGCCGCCGCCCGGACCGTTCCAGGATCAGGTCGTGTACGCGGTGCATGGCGCCGCCCATGTAGTCCCGCAGGGATTCTTCGTACGAGGTGGGGTGCCCGAGCTCCGTCAGGTACGCGGCGAGCATCGTGTTGGAGATCGGCTCGCTGTCCACCAGGACACCGTCATTGTCGAAGATGATCAAGTCGTATCGCATGGCTCGACCCTAAACGCAGAAAACCCCCGCACCAAAGGTGCGGGGGTTTTCTCTAAAATTAG
>NZ_BMVR01000032.1 GCF_014650815.1 Streptomyces flavofungini | reverse complement strand
CCGTCCAGGTGCGACCCAGCACCGTCCAGGTGCGACCCAGCACCGTCCAGGTGCGGCTGTGCCTCCGGCAGGGGCTGCGGCTCGGTGCTCTCCGGCTGCGACTGCAGTTCCGGATGCGGGTGCGGCTCCGGATGCGGATGCGGATGCGGATGCGGATGCGGGTGTGGTTTCGGCTCCGGATGCGGCTCCGCCGCCCCGTGTCCTATCCGCTCCGACCCGCGCCCCGCGTGCTCCGTCCCCACTCGGCCGCCCCCAGGAAGTCTCGTATGTGCTGATCAGTCCGCGCGCACGGCGGTGCCCGCTCCCGCGTCGCCGAGGGTCGTCGCCCAACGCGCTCCCGCAGGAGTCGGATCCGCGCCCTCCCGGGTTCCCGGGCGTCTTCGTGACCCCGGCCACACCCCTGGGCGCAACGCGCACCCGCCCCTGCCGCACCTGGCCTCACCCCGCCCCCGACGGAACATTCCGGACCCGCCCGTTGCCGCCGTGAGGCGGATGCAAGGATGAGGCCGCCATGACTGGGGGCCGAAGCTGTCGCGCGGTACGGGCTGCGGTGTTCGCGGCCGCCTGTGTGCTGCTCGCGGCCACGGGGCACGCCCTGATGTCGTCGGCGCCGCTGCCCTGGTGGGCGCTGCCCGGCGCGGGCGGCGTGACGTTCGCGGGTGCCTGGCTCCTCACCGGGCGCGAGCGCGGCGTCCTCGCCGTCACCACGGCGTCCGTCGTGGCGCAGGCCGCGCTGCACACCTGGTTCTCGCTGGTGCAGGCGATGACCCAGTCCTCGGCGAGCGGCGGCGCGTCGCTCGCCCAGCAGTGGGCGCGGCACCTGCTGTGCGGGGCGGGCGGTACGGGGATGCTGCCGGAGGCGGACGCGGTACGCGCCGTCACCGACGCGGGCCTCGCCGACCGGCTGCACGGACCTCCGCCGGGGCACACCCAGCACTCCATGGGCATGCAGGAGACCGTCGGTGCCGGGACCTCCGGGGCATCCGGGGCGGGCGGTGCCCATGCCTCCATGGGGCACGGCATGTCCGGCATGCACGACGCCTCAAGTGCCGCGCCGGGGACGGACTCCGGCATGCCCGATATGACCGGCATGGGCGGCATGCACTCCGGTCACGACATGGGCGGCATGTCACCTCTCGGCATGCTCGCCGCGCACCTCCTGGCCGCCCTTCTGTGCGGGCTCTGGCTCGCGTACGGCGAGCGCGCCGCGTTCCGCGTCGGCCGGGCCTTCGCGGGCTGGCTCGTCGCCCCGCTGCGGCTCGTCCTGCGCCTGCCGCGGCCCCCGCACCGGCCGCGGCTGCGCCCGCGGCGCGACTTCGGCGCCCGCAACGCGCGGCGCCTGCTCCTCGTCCACGCCATCACGTCCAGGGGTCCGCCCCTCGGGATCGCTGTCGTCTGACAGCCGGTTTCCCCCGACCCGCCACGGCAACGCACGGCGCTCGCCCGGCATCCGCACGGCACGGTACGGCTTCCTCTCGCACGCACGGCTCGGCGCCCCACGGCTCCGCGCCCCGTGCCGTCGTACCCCGCCGTCGAGCCGCGTACCGCCCGCGCGCGTCCCGCCACGTCACGCCCCACCGCGTCACGTCGCCGCACGCACGCCCTGAGCGCGTCGGGCACCGGCCCGCGCCGCCCTCAGCGCCGCCGGGCCGTACGACACCTCACCGGTCCCGCCCCCGGCGGCCGGATCCCGAACTCCCGGACTCCATAAGGACTTCAGGCGATGACTCCTGCCCTGACGGCACCCCCTGTCCAGACCCAGACACCGACCCAGCCCCTGACACCGGTCCAGGTCCAGGTCCAGACACCGGCCCTGACCAAGACACCCGCACCGGAAACCGCACCCACCCCCGCCCCCACCCGCCCCCGCACCCGCCGCACCGACGCCGCCGACGAACCCGTCACGCGGCTCGCTCTCGCCGCGCGTGACGGCGACCCCGAGGCCGTCGAGCGTTTCGTGCGGGCTCTGCACCGGGACGTCCTGCGCTACGTCGCGCACCTCAGCGCCGACCCGCAGGCCGCCGACGACCTCGCGCAGGACACGTTCCTGCGGGCGCTCGGCAGCCTGCACCGGTTCGAGGGGCGGTCGTCGGCGCGTACCTGGCTGCTCTCGATCGCGCGGCGCACCGTCGTCGACAGCCTGCGGCACGCGGCCGCGCGGCCCCGCCTTTCGGACCGCGACGACTGGCAGGCCGCCGCCGAGCAGGCTCAGCCGCGCGGTCTTCCCGGGTTCGACGACGGCATCGCGCTCGCCGAACTCCTCGACGGCATACCGGCCGAGCGGCGCGAGGCGTTCGTCCTCACCCAACTGCTCCAGCAGCCGTACGCGGAGGCGGCCGCCGCCATCGGCTGTCCCATCGGCACGGTCCGCTCCCGCGTCGCCCGGGCCCGCGCCACGCTCATCGAGGCGCTCGCCGCGGCCTGACGGAGACAGCTGAGCTGTCGGCACCATCCGGAGGGGGTCGCCGCCGCACCCGCGGCGGCGACCCCCTCCGCCGTCCACCACGAACCGCTGAATGAATATGCCGGAGTTCGCAGCGGAGAACATCCGAAGCCGGTTCTCATGAATGCGTCAAAGGCTTCCCGGCACTCGCTCATACGGAATTCGCGATTCGCCCGAGAGCAACCAGCCGGAGAGCAACTGAACGAGTGCCGCGCGCGTCAGGCCCGGCCCCACGCGCCTCTCGGCGCGGACCCCGTGGACCCCGTACCCGAGGACCGACAGCGCAGCCCGTCCCGTTGACAGGACAGCCGCGAGCGCACCCGCGACAGCACCTCGCCGACTACCCCCGCTGTCTCCCGTTCCCGGTTCACCGTTTCCCGGCCGGGAGGTATGTTCGAGCTCGGCCAGAAAGCTGGAAATCCGCGAACGGGCGCGGCAGCGGCCCTCTTTTCCCGGTACGGAATGGAGCGGGATTCACGGGGCCGACCGAGGCTTGCGCACAGTGAATTCGAGGTGAAGGGGGATAGGGCCGTGGCCGCCACCGCGCAATCGCGTCATGCTTCCCCTTCCGGCTTTCCGGCTCTTTCGGCGCACGCGTAACCGGCCTGCCCCCGCTGCGGGCCTCTTCGCGTCCGGACCGGTGCGCGGGGCGCCTGTCCGGCGGCCGTGACACCGCGGCACCCCGGCGTCGCGACACCGCGATAAGGCGTCGCGACACCGCGATAAACGGATCGCTGAATTCCGGATACCTGGCAGCCACCCACCAGGGGGAGGAGAGACCACCATGACGCAGTGCCCCTATCACCGGATGGGTCCGCTGCCGGACTTCTTCGAGCCGGGCGAGGAGGACGTGAAGCAGATCGTCACGTCGGCGGGCGACAAGATGTGGCTCGTGCGCGACTACGCGCTCAGCCGTCTCGTCCTCGCGGACAAGCGGTTCAGCAGAGCCGCCGCCGTGGCGCCGGGCGCCCCGATGTTCAACGACGCGCAGCCCGTGGCCGAGTCGATGGTGAGCATGGACGGCGCCGAGCACGCCCGCCTCCGCAGGACCGTCATCGGCGCGTTCACCGCCCGGAAGATGGCCGCGATGGCCCCGGGCATCACGGCGGTGACGGACCGCTGCCTGGACGCCCTGGAGGAGCGCGGTCCCGGCGCCGACCTCGTGGCGGGCCTCGCCGACCCGCTGCCGCTGGACGTGCTGTGCCAGCTCCTCGGCATCCCGCTGGACGACGGCGCGAAGTTCCGCGACTGGGTCGAGGTGCTCTTCGACATCTCGGCCAGCTCCCCGCAGGAGAAGGCCCGCAAGCGCCTCGAACTCAGCGGCTACATGGCCGACCTGCTCGCCACCAAGCGCCGCGCGCCCGCGGACGACCTGCTCTCCTCGCTGATCCAGGCGCAGGACCGGGGCGAGCTGACCCCGGGCGAGCTGATCACCCTCGGCCTGACCCTGCTGATGGCCGGCTACGAGACGACGGTCGGCCAGATCGCCCTCTCCGCGCACGTGCTGCTCTCCGACCCGGCCGGTTACCGCGACCTGGTCGAGCACCCCGAGCGCGTGGACGCGGCGGTCGAGGAGCTGATGCGCCTCACCCCCGCCACCCCCCTGAGCTTCTCCCGCGTCGCCACCGAGCCGGTGCGGCTCGGCAGCGTCCAGGTGCAGGCGGGCGAGGCCCTGATGGTGTCGCTCCTGAACGGCAACCGCGACGCCGAGGTCTACCCCGAGCCCGACCGCCTGGAACCCGAGGGCCGCGACTCGGTGCACCTCACGTTCGGCCACGGACTGCACCGCTGCCTCGGCGCACCGCTCGGCCGGATCCAGCTCCAGGTCGTCTTCCGCCGACTCGTCGAACGGTTCCCCGGACTGCGCTTCGCCGACGTCCCCGAGCCGGTGGTGTGGAAGGACGGCATGGGCACCCGCGGTCTCTCGCGCCTGCTCGTCGCCTGGTAGCCGCCGCGTAGTGGCCCGGTAGCCCGTCAGCCCATCGGTCGCGCGCCGCCCGCCCCCTGATGGCGGCTCTCCCAAGAACACCGCTTGACCTTCAGTGAGGAATGGCATGTCTGTTGACAACACCCGCAGCGATGCAGGGCTTGCCGGGGAACCCATAGCCGTCGTCGGGATGTCCTGCCGCTTCCCCGGCGCCCCCGACCCCGAGGCGTACTGGCGGCTGCTCGTGACCGGGCGGGACGCCGTCACCGACACGCCCGCCGAGCGCGCGGAGCTCGGCCTCGGCATCGAGCACGGACCGGCCGGCAAGGGTGCCTTCCTCGACGGGATCGACCGCTTCGACCCGGGCTTCTTCGCCATCCCGCCGCGCGAGGCGGCGATGATGGACCCGCAGCAGCGGCTCGTCCTCGAACTGGGCTGGGAGGCCCTGGAGCAGGCCGGGGTGGTCCCCGCCGGCCTCCAGGGCGGCGACACCGGCATCTTCCTCGGCGCCACCACCGGCGACTACGCCGACCTCGTGCACCGCTCCGCCGGTGACGGCAGCAACGTCACGCACCACTCCTTCACCGGCCTGGACCGCAGCCTCATCGCCAACCGCGTCTCGTACGTGCTCGGCCTGCGCGGCCCGAGCCTGACCGTCGACGCGGGCCAGGCCTCCTCCCTGGTCGCCGTGCACATGGCCTGCCAGTCGCTGCGCAACGGCGAGTCCGAGGTCGCCCTCGCGGGCGGCGTCGAGCTGCACCTGGCGCCCGAGAAGACCGCCCTGGCCCAGAAGTTCGGCGGCCTCTCCCCCGACGGCCGGTGCTACACCTTCGACGCCCGCGCCAACGGCTACGTACGCGGTGAGGGCGGCGCCGTCGTCGTCCTGAAGACGCTGCGGCGGGCCCTCGCCGACGGCGACCGCGTGCACGCCGTGCTGCGCGGCAGCGCCGTGAACAACGACGGCGGCGGCGCGGGCCTCACCGTCCCGCACGAGGACGCCCAGCGCGACCTGCTGCGCCGCGCCCACGAGCGGGCCGGGACCGCGCCCGCCGACGTCGGCTACGTCGAACTGCACGGCACCGGCACCCCCGTGGGCGACCCGGTCGAGGCCGCCGCACTCGGCGCCGTGCTCGGCGCCGCCCGCCCCGACGGCGAGCCGCTGCTCGTCGGCTCCGTGAAGACCAACATCGGACACCTGGGCGCCGCGGCCGGTATGGCCGGGCTCCTGAAGGTCGTCCTCTCCCTCACCCACGGCCGGCTGCCGCCGAGCCTGCACTACCGCTCGCCCAACCCCCGCATCCCGATGGCCGAGTTGAACCTGCGGGTGCAGGACGCGGTGGGCGACTGGCCCGGCGCGGGCGCACAACGGCTCGCCGGTGTCTCGTCGTTCAGCGTCGGCGGGACCAACTGCCATGTGGTGGTGTCCTCGGCGCCGGAGGGTGCCGAGGGCGCTGCGAGGGCGGAGGGCGCTGCGGATGCGGACTCCGAGGGTGCCGTCGCCGCCACCGCCGATGTGACGGATGGTCAGGACGCGGCGCCCGCCGTCTCCGCCTCCCTGCGCGGCGCCACCCTCCCCTGGCTCCTCTCCGGCCGCACCTCCGCCGCCGTGCGCGCCCAGGCCGAGCGGCTGCTCGCCCACCTGGAGAGCGGCACGGAGAGCGCCGGTGACATCGGGCTCTCGCTCGCCACCACGCGTACCGCCTTCAAGCACCGCGCCGTCCTCCTCGGTGCCGACCGCGACGAGCTGACCGCCGAGCTGGCCGCGCTCGCCGAGGGCCGCCGTTCGGCCACGCGGATCAGCGGGACCGCCACGGCGCGCGAGCGGGTCGTGTTCGTGTTCCCCGGCCAGGGCCCGCAGTGGACCGGCATGGCTGGCGACCTGCTCGACGCCTCCGAGGTGTTCCGGGCCCGGTTCGACGAGTGCGCGGCCGCGCTCGCGCCGCACATCGACTGGGACCTGGAGGCCGTGCTCCGGGACGCGCCCGGCGCGGCCTCCCTGGAGCGCGAGGACGTGGCCCAGCCCGCGCTGTTCGCCGTGATGGTGTCCCTCGCCGCCCTGTGGCAGTCGTTCGGTGTGCGGCCGGCCGCCGTCGTCGGGCACAGCAACGGCGAGATCAGCGCCGCCGTGGTCGCCGGGGCACTGTCCCTGGAGGACGGCGCGCGGGTGGTGGCGCGGTGGAGCAGGGCGATGCTGGCCGTCGTCGGCCGGGGCACGATGCTCTCGGTGCCGCTGCCGGTCGCCGAGGTCACGCCGCGCCTGTCCGCCTGGGAGGGCCGCCTGTTCGTCTCCGCGATCAACGGGCCCCGCCTATTCACGCTGTCCGGTGACGTCGAGGCGATCGAGGCGCTGCGGGCCGAGCTGGTCGCCGAGGGCGTACAGGCCCGGCGCGTCCCGATCGGCCTGGCGCCGCACTGCGCGTGGATGGAGGTGCTCCGCGAGGAGATCCTCGGCCTGCTGGCGCCGATCCGGCCGCGTACGCCGACGCTGCCGATGTACTCGACCATCACCGGCGCGCTCGTGGACGGGCCGGTGCTCGACGGCGCGTACTGGATGAGCAACCTCACCAGCACCGTGGACTTCGAGCGCACCGTCCGGGAACTCGCCCCCGAGACCGGCGCGTTCGTCGAGATCGCCCCGCACCCGGTGCTCGGCATGGCGCTGCGGCAGATCACGGAGGACGTCGGCTCGGACGCGGCCGTCGTCGGCACGCTGCGCCGCGGCGAGGACGGGCAGCGCCGCTTCCTGACCTCGCTGGCACAGCTCAACGCCAGTGGCGCGGAGGTGGATTGGCGTCCGGCGTTCCCCGCGGACGCGTCCGTCGTGGAGCTGCCGACGTACGCGTTCCAGCGGCGCGGCTACTGGCTGGAGGGCGTCGCGGGCACCACCGCGGCCCCGGCGGGGGAGGCCGCGCCCGCCACGGCGTCGGCCCCCGCCGACAACGGGCCGCGCGCGGACCTCGTACCGGCGGCGACGGCCGCGGCGTGCCGGGAGTCCGACGCCGCCAGGGCCGACGACGGGCCGGGGCTGCGCGGGCTGGGCCCGGAGGAGACCTTGGCGCGGGTCCTGGACCTGGTGCGCGCCGAGGCGGCCCTGGTGCTCGGCCACGACGGCGGCGACGACGTCGACCCCGAGAGCGCGTTCACCGACCTCGGCTTCGAGTCCGTGACCGCCGTGGAGATGCGCGACCGCCTGGTCGCGGCGACCGGCCTGAAGCTCCCGGCCACGCTCCTGTTCAACCACCCGACGCCGCGGCACCTCGCCGCCCGCGTCGCCGGGGAGATCCTCGGCACCACGTCCGCCCCGAAGGCGAGCGGGCGCAGGGCGGCCGTGCGGGGCGGTGCCGAGGATGACCCGATCGTGATCGTCTCCATGGCCTGCCGCTTCCCCGGCGGCGTGGCCTCGCCGGAGGACCTGTGGCAGCTCGTCCTCGACGGGCGCGACGCCATCTCGCCGTTCCCGGAGAACCGCGGCTGGCCGCTGGGCGCCCTGTTCGACGACGACCCGGACCGCGCGGGCCGCTCCTACGCCCGCGAGGGCGGGTTCCTGCACGACGCCGACCTGTTCGACGCGGAGTTCTTCGGCATCAGCCCGCGCGAGGCCACCGGCCTGGACCCGCAGCAGCGGCTGGTCCTGGAGACGGTGTGGGAGACCGTCGAGCGAAGCGGAATCGACCCCGCCGAGCTACGCGGCAGCGACACCGGCGTGTACGTCGGCGCCATGAAGCAGGACTACGGCCCCCGCCTGGACGCCGACGACGACACCGCGAGCGGCTATCTGCTCACCGGCAGCTTCACCAGCCTGGTCTCCGGCCGCGCCGCGTACACCTTCGGCCTCCAGGGTCCCGCCGTCACCGTCGACACCGCGTGCTCCTCCTCGCTCGTGGCCGTGCACATGGCCGCGCGGGCGCTGCGCGACGGCGAGTGCGACCTCGCGTTCGCGGGCGGCGTCACCGTGATGTCGAGCCCCGGAATGTTCACGGAGTTCAGCCGCCAGCGCGGCCTGTCCCCCGACGGGCGCTGCAAGGCGTTCGCCGACTCCGCCGACGGCACCGGCTGGGCCGAGGGCGCGGGCATGCTGATGCTGGAGCGCCTGTCCGACGCGCGCCGCCGCGGTCACGAGGTCCTCGCGGTCGTGCGCGGCTCCGCGCTCAGTCAGGACGGCGCCAGCAACGGTCTCACCGCCCCCAACGGCCTCTCCCAGGAGCGCGTCATCCTCGACGCGCTCGCGGGCGCGGACCTGACCGTCGCCGATGTGGACGTCGTCGAGGCGCACGGCACCGGCACCACCCTGGGCGACCCGATCGAGGCCCAGGCGCTGCTCGCCACGTACGGGCGGCGCGCGGGCGCCGTCGAGCCGCTGTACCTGGGCTCGCTGAAGTCCAACGTCGGCCACGCACAGGCCGCGGCGGGCGTCGGCGGTCTGATCAAGATGGTCCTCGCGATGCGGCACGGCGTGCTGCCGCGCACCCTGCACATCGACGCGCCCAGCAGCCACGTCGACTGGACGTCGGGCGCCGTCGCGCTCCTGACCGAGGCGCGCCCCTGGCCCGAGACCGGCCGGGCCCGGCGCGCGGGCATCTCCTCGTTCGGCATCAGCGGCACCAACGCCCACGTCATCGTGGAGCAGGCGCCCGCCGTGGAGCCCGCGCCGCGCGCCGCCGGGCCCGCGCCGGTCCCGGCCGCGCCGTGGCTGCTCTCGGGCCGCACCGGGGGCGCGCTGCGCGCCGGGGCGGCCCGGCTGCGGGACTTCGTCGCCGCGCACCCCGAGCGCGACCCCGCTGACATCGGCCTGTCGTTGATGTCCGCGCGCACCCGGTTCGCGCACACCGCGGCCGTCGTCGCCGAGGACCGCGAGGGCTTCCTGCGGGGCCTGGCCGCGCTCGCCGCGGGCGAGTCCGCCGCCGGGGTGCTGCACGGCCCGCCCGCCGTTCCCACCAAGGCGGTCACCGGCCGCGCCGGCAAGGGCGGGACGGCGTTCCTGTTCACCGGTCAGGGCAGTCAGCGCCTCGGCATGGGGCGTGAACTGTACGAGCACAGCCCGGCGTTCGCCGCCGCCCTCGACACGGTGTGCGCGCACCTCGACCCGCATCTGCCGCACGCGGTGCGGGACGTGGTGTTCGCGGCCGAGGGCAGCGACGAGGCGGCCCTGCTCGACCAGACGCTGTACACACAGGCGGCTCTGTTCGCCGTCGAGGTCGCGCTGTTCCGCCTCATGGAGCTCAGCGGCCTCCGCGCCGACTACCTCATCGGGCACTCCGTCGGCGAGCTGGCCGCCGCCCACGCCGCGGGCGTGCTGGGCCTCGCGGACGCCTGCGCGCTGGTCGCGGCCCGCGGCCGGCTGATGCAGGCCGCGCCGGACGGCGGCGCGATGGTCGCCGTCGAGGCCACGGAGGAGGAGGTCCGCGCGGCCCTGCCCAGGTACGCCGGGCGCCTGGACGTCGCCGCGCTCAACGGCCCCCTCGCCGCGGTCGTGGCCGGCGACGAGGGCGCCGCGCTCGCGCTGGCCGCCGCCTTCGAGGAGCAGGGCCGCCGCACCTCGCGCCTGAAGGTCAGCCACGCCTTCCACTCGCACCACATGGACGGCGTCCTCGACGAGTTCCGCGCGGTCGCCGCGGGCCTGACGTACGCCGCCCCGCGCATCCCCGTCGTCTCCAACCTCACCGGCGCCCTCGCCACCCCCGAGGAGCTGGCCTCGCCCGACTACTGGACGAGCCACCTGCGCGGCGCCGTCCGCTTCCAGGACGGCGTGCGGGTGCTGCACGAGGCGGGCGTCACCGCGTACGTGGAGCTGGGCCCGGACGCGGTGCTCGCCGCCATGGTCCGCAACTGTCTGGGCGAAGAGCGGGCCGAGGCCGCGGCGCCCGTCGCGGTGCTGCGCACGGGCAGGTCCGAGTCCCTGACCGTCGCCGCCGCGCTCGGCCACGCCGCGCTGCGCGGCGCCGCGCTCGACACCGCGCGCCTCTTCCCCGGCGCCGTGCGGACCGACCTGCCCACGTACGCGTTCCAGCGCGAGCGCTACTGGCTGACCGCGGCGGGCAACGCGCCCGCGCAGCACTCCACCGGGCACCCGCTGCTCGGTCAGGCCGTCGAACTTGCCGGTGGCCAGGGCTGGTTGTTCACCGGCGACATCGACCCGGACGCGCACCGGTGGCTGGCCGACCACACGCTCCTCGGCCAGCCCCTCCTGCCGGGCGCGGCCGTCGCCGAACTCGCCCTGTACGCGGGGCGCAAGTCCGGTGCGGAGCGCGTCGGCGACATCGCCCTGGAGCGGCCGCTGCCGCTGTCCGAGCCGATGGGCCTGCAGTTGATGGTGGGCCCGGCCGACGCGGACGGATCGCGCGCCTTCACGCTCTACGCCCGGCCCCGGGCCGCGGTGAAGGACGACTGGAAGCGGCACGCCGCCGGTGTCCTGGAGGTCGCCGGGCCCACCGCCGCCCCGGAGGGCTCCGCGGCCCTGGCCCTGTGGCCGCCGCTGGACGCGGCGCCGGTGCCCGTCGACGGCCGCTACGCCGAACTCGCCGAGCGCGGGTACGAGTACGGGCCCGCCTTCCAGGGGCTGCGGGCCATGTGGCGCCGGGGCGCCGAGGTGTACGCCGAGGTCGAGCTGCCCGCCGCGGCGCACGCACGCGGCTTCCAACTGCAACCGGCCGCGCTCGACTCCGCGCTGCAGGCCCTGGTCGGCGACGCGGGCACCCGACTTGTCGTGCCGTTCGCCTGGAGCGGCCTGACCCTGCACTCGCCCGGCGCGACCGCGCTGCGCGTCCGGATCCGGCGGCACGGAGAGGACTCCTGCTCCGTGCACATCGCCGACGAGACCGGTACGCCGGTTCTCGACGCCGAGACCCTCGTGGTGCGCGAGCTTCCGGCAGCGGCTCTCGCATCGGCCGCGTCGGCCGACGGGGCGGCCCTGTTCGCCCTGGACTGGGCCGAGCCGCGGACGCCGGGGGCGACCCCGGTGGGCACCTGGGCGGTCGTGGGACACGACCGCTCCCACCTGACGGACGCGGTCCGGGCCACGGGGGTGTCCGTGGACGCCTACCCCGACCTGGCCGGACTGCGCCGGGCGCTCGACGACGGGGCAGCGGTGCCGACCGTCGTCGTCGCCACCGGACCCGGGGGATCCGCCGCACCCAGCGGTTGCCCCACCAGCGAGCCCGTCACCAGCGGGCCCGCCACGACCGGTGGGCCCACCGAACCCGGTGGGCCCACCGCGGGGCCGGCCGCCGCCACCCGCGCGGCCCTCGCCCTGGCCCAGGCCTTCCTCGCCGACCCCCGCCTCACCGGCTCCCGGCTCGCCGTGGTGACCGAGCGGGCCGTCGCGGTCACCGCCGACGAGCGCGTCGACCTGGCCGCGGCCCCGGTGTGGGGCCTGCTGCGCTCCGCGCAGACGGAGCACCCCGGCCGCTTCACCCTCGTCGACACCGACGGGCGCCCCGAGTCCGGGCCCGGCGTGGTCCGCGCCGCCGCCGGTGCCGACCCCCAACTGGCGCTGCGTGCCGGGCGGGTGACGACACCGCTGCTGCGCAGGCACGAGCCGCGCACCGGCGCCGCCCCGGCCTTCGACGCCACCAGCCACGTCCTGATCACCGGTGGCCTCGGCACCCTGGGCCGCCTCCTGGCCCGGCACCTCGTCATGGAGCACGGCGTACGACGGCTCCTGCTGACCGGCCGCCGCGGCATGAGCACCCCGGGCGCCGAGGAGTTCGTGGCCTCCCTGCGGGCCGCCGGCGCCGAGGTACGGGTCGCGGCCTGCGACACGGCCGACCGGGCCGCGCTCGCCGGGGTCCTCGGCGCGATCCCGGCGGAGCACCCGCTGACGGGTGTGGTGCACGCTGCCGGTGTCCTCGACGACGCCGTCCTCGGCTCGCTCACCCCGGAGCGCCTGGACGCGGTCCTGCGGCCCAAGGCCGCGGGTGCCGCGCATCTGGACGAGCTGACGCGCGGTCTCGACCTGACGGCGTTCGTGCTGTTCTCGTCGTTCGCGGGCACGCTCGGCACCCCGGGCCAGGCCAACTACGCGGCGGCCAACGCCTACTTGGACGGCCTCGCACAGCGGCGCCGCGCCGAGGGGCGGCCCGCGCTGTCCGTGGCGTGGGGCCTGTGGGCGGACGAGTCGGCGCTGACCGGACACCTCGGCGAGGCCGACCTGCTGCGGCTGCGGCGGTCGGGCATCGGGACGCTGTCCGCCGAGGACGGGCTCGCCCTGTTCGACGCGGCGCTCGGTGACGGCGCGCCGGTCCTCACGGCCCTCGTGCTCGACCCGCGCGCCCTGGACCGGACGACCGCCCCCGCGGTCCTCAAGCACCTCGCCCCGCACCGGTCGGCGGCCGTGGCGCCCCCGCGGGACTCGGCGGCGGAACTGCGCGGGAAGCTGGGCCGGGCGCCCGAGCGCGAGCACCGGCACCTCGTGCTCCAGCTCGTCCGGGCGGAGGTCGCCGCGGTCCTCGGCCAGGAGCCGGGGCAGGTGCCGGCGGGCCGCCGCTTCCAGGACCTCGGCCTCACCTCGCTGAGCGCGGTGGAGCTCCGCAACCGGCTGCTCGCCGCGACCGGTGTCACGCTGCCGCCGACCCTGGTCTTCGACCATCCGACCCCCGGTTCCCTGGCGCAGTGGCTGCTCGGCGCGCTCACTCCCGAGCCCGCCGGGGCGTCCGTCACGACGGACGGGGCCGGTCCGCACGGCCTGCGGCACGCCCCGGTCGGCGGCGGCCCGTCCACGAGCGAAAGCCTCCTGGACGACATGGACACCGACGACTTGATCCGCCTGGCTCTGGGCGACAGTGAGACCTGACACGGCCCCAGCAGCGAGCTGTGGAGAAAGACACGGACGGAGGGACACGATGGCGTCCACATCGCCCCAGCAGGTCGTCGCCGCGCTGCGGGCCGCGCTGAAGGAGAACGAGCGGCTGAAGGCCGCGAACGCCCGCGCCGAGGAGCGCGCCGGGGAACCGATGGCGATCGTCGGCATGGGCTGCCGCTTCCCCGGCGGCGTCAGCTCACCGCAGGACCTGTGGCAGCTGGTCGCCGACGAGGTCGACGCGGTCGGCGCGTTCCCCACCGACCGCGGCTGGGACCTGTCCCACCTGTTCGACCCGGACCCCGACCACGCCGGCACCTCCTACGTCGAGCAGGGCGGATTCCTCTACGACGCCGCGCGGTTCGACCCCGAGTTCTTCGGCATCTCGCCGCGCGAGGCGCACGCGATCGACCCCCAGCAGCGGCTCCTCCTGGAGACCGCCTGGGAGGCCTTCGAGCACGCGGGCATCGACCCCACGACGCTGCGCGGCAGCCGCACCGGCGTGTTCGTCGGCACCATGTACGACGACTACGCGGCGCGCCTCTCCCCCGCCCCGGAGGAGTACGAGGCGTACCTGACCATCGGCAGCACCGGCAGTGTGGCCTCCGGCCGGATCTCGTACACCTTCGGTCTGCAGGGTCCGGCGATCACCGTCGACACGGCCTGCTCGTCGTCGCTCGTGGCGCTGCACCTGGCCGTCGACTCGCTGCGCCGCGGCGAGTGCTCGCTCGCCCTCGCGGGCGGCGCGACGCTGATGGCGACCCCCAACTCCTTCGTGGAGTTCAGCCGCCAGCGCGGCCTGTCCAAGGACGGCCGCTGCAAGTCCTTCGCGGCGGCCGCCGACGGCACCGCCTGGGCGGAGGGCGCGGGCCTGCTGCTCGTCGAGCGCCTCTCCGACGCCCGCCGCCTCGGCCACCCCGTCCTCGCGGTGGTGCGCGGCTCGGCCGTCAACCAGGACGGCGCGAGCAACGGCCTGACGGCGCCCAACGGCCCCGCCCAGGAAGCCCTGATCAAGCAGGCCCTGGCCGGTGCCGGTCTGAGCGGCGCCGACGTGGACCTCCTGGAGGCGCACGGCACCGGCACCCCGCTCGGGGACCCGCTGGAGGCGAACGCGCTGCTCGCCACGTACGGCGCGGCCCGCACCTCGGCCAACCCGCTGTACCTCGGCTCGCTGAAGTCGAACATCGGGCACGCCCAGGCGGCCGCCGGAGTCGGTGGCCTCATCAAGCTGACGATGGCGCTGCGGCACGGCGTGCTGCCCAAGACGCTGCACGTGGACGAGCCCAGCCCGAACGTCGACTGGTCCACGGGCACCCTGGAGCTGCTGACGGAGGCCAAGGCGTGGCCGCGGGTCGACCGCCCCCGGCGCGCGGCCGTGTCCTCCTTCGGCATCGGCGGCACCAACGCGCACGTCATCCTGGAGCAGGCCCCCGAGCCCGTCGAACGGCCCGCCGAGGAGCGGGCCGGCAAGTCGCTGCCCGCCGTGCCGCACGTCCTGTCGGCCGCCACCGAGGCCGCCCTGCGCGCCCAGGCCGACCGGCTGCACCAGCACCTGACGGCCGAGCCGTCGGTGACCGCCGACGGCCTCGCGCCGCTCGGCCTGTCCCTTGCCACCACGCGCGCCCACCTGGCGCACCGCGCGGTCCTGACGGCCGCCGACCGCGCGTCCCTGCTGACGCGGTTGCGCGCCCTCGCCGACGACGCGGCGGACCCCGAGGTCGTGCGCGGCAAGGCGGCCGAGGGCCGCACCGCGTTCCTGTTCGCCGGTCAGGGCTCTCAGCGTCCGGGCATGGGCAAGGACTTGTACGAGGCGTTCCCCGCGTACGCCGCGGCCTTCGACGCGGTGTGCGCGGTGGTCGACCCGCAGCTGGCCGAGCCGCTGGCCGAGGTGGTCCTCGCCGCCGAGGGCACGCCCACGGCCGACCTCCTGAACCGCACCGAGTACACCCAGCCCGCGCTGTTCGCCGTCGAGGTGGCGCTGTTCCGGCTCTTCGAGTCGTGGGGCATCCGCCCGGACGCGGTGCTCGGCCACTCGGTCGGCGCGTTCGCGGCCGTGCACGCGGCCGGGGTGCTCTCGCTGGCGGACGCCGCACAGCTGGCCGTCGCCCGCGGCCGGATCATGCAGCGACTGCCCGCGGGCGGCGCCATGGTGGCGCTGCGCACCTCCGAGGAGGAGGCGGTCGGGCTCCTCGCCGGGTATGCGGGCAAGGTGTCCCTCGCCGCCGTCAACGGCCCCGCCGCGACCGTGCTGTCCGGCGACAAGGAGGCGCTGGCCGCCGCCGTCAGGCCGTTCGAGGAGGCCGGTGGCAAGGCGACCAGGCTGAACGTCAGCCATGCCTTCCACTCCCCGCTGATGGAGCCGGCCCTCGCCGAGTTCCGCGCGCTCGCCGCGAGCCTGGAGTTCCGCTCCCCGGAGCTGACGGTCGTCTCGGACCTCACCGGGCGTGCCGTGGAGCCCGACGAACTCGCCGACCCCGACTACTGGGCGCGGCACCTGCTGAGCACCGTCCGCTTCCAGGACGGTGTGCGCGGCCTCGCCGCCGACGGCTGCGTCCGGTTCCTGGAGCTGGGCCCGTCCGGCGACCTCACCGCGATGGCCGCGGACTGCCTCGCCGGGCAGCGCACCGCGCACGAGCTGATCCCCTCGCTGCGCCGCCGCCACCCGGAGACCGGGACGCTGCTCACCGCGCTCGGCCGCACCCACACCAGCGGCGGCGACGTCGACTGGGCCGCGGTGTTCGCGGGCCACGGCGCGCACCGCGTCGAGCTGCCGACGTACGCCTTCCAGCGCCGCCCGTACTGGCTCGACAAGCGCGTCGTCCCCGGTGACGTGCGCTCGGCCGGTCTGGTCGCGCTCGACCATCCGACGCTGACGGCCGTCGCCGAACTCCCCGAGCCGGACGGCCTGTTGCTCACCGGCCGCCTCTCCCTGGCCACGCACGCGTGGCTGGCCGACCACAAGGTCGGCGACCAGGTCCTGGTGCCGGGCACGGCCCTGCTCGACCTGGCCGCGCGCTCCGCACGTGCGGCGGGCTGCGACGTCGTGGAAGAGCTGCTCCTGGAGGCGCCGCTGATCGTCGCCGAGGACACCGAGGTGCAGCTGCGGGTGTTCCTCTCGGCCCCGGACGCCACCGGCAGCCGTGCGGTGACGGTCCACTCGCGCCGCGAGGACGACACCGACCTCGGCGGCTGGCTGCGCAACGCCAGCGGCTCCGTCGCCGGGGCCACCGCCGAGGCGGCCCCGGCCGACCTCACGGTGTGGCCGCCGCAGGGCGCCGAGGAGCTGGCGGTCGCCCCCGACGACCTGTACGCCGACCTGGCCGCGAAGGGCCTGTCGTACGGCCCGGTGTTCCGTGGCGTCAAGGCGGTGTACCAGCGCGGCGACGAGGTGTTCGCCGAGGTGGCGCTGCCGGACGGCAAGCAGCCCGGCGCGGGCGGCTACGGCCTGCACCCGGCGCTGCTCGACGCGGCCCTGCACCCGTCGGCGGCCGGTGGCCTGACCGACAGTCCGGGCGGCAGGACGCTGCTGCCGTACGCCTGGAGCAACGCCCGCACCCTGGGCACCGCCGACGCCGCGCTGCGCGTGCGGCTGGCCCCGGCGGGCCGAAACGCGATCTCCGTGGACGTGGCCGACGCCGCGGGCAAGCCCGTGGCCGCCATCGGCTCGCTGGCGCTGCGCCCGGCCGCCACGGCCTCGGCGAGCGACCGCGACGGGCTGTACGTGCCGTCGTGGGAGGCCCTTTCGGAGCTGCCCGCCGCCGGCGACACGGAACTGTGGGCCGTCCTCGGCGACTTCGCGGACGAGGCGCCGCACGGCGTCGTCACGCGCCGCTTCGCCGATCAGGCGTCCTTGTCCGAGGCCCTGGACGAGGGCGAGGAGGCTCCCGAGGTCATCCTGCTGCCCGTCGCGGCGGGCCGCGCCGACGGGATACCGGACCCGGCGGCCGTCCGGGACTCCCTGCGGCACGTCCTGACGACCGCTCAACTCGTCCTCGCCGACGACCGCCTGTCGGCGACGCGCCTGGTGGCCGTCACGCGCGGCGCGGTCGCGGTGGACGCCGAGCAGCCGACCGGACGGCTCGGCCCGCGGTCCGTGTGGGGCCTGCTGCGGTCGGCGATCGCCGAGCACCCGGGCCGCTTCGCGCTCCTGGACGAGGACGGCACGGCCGGTTCCCGCGCGGCGCTCGCGGGCGCCGTCGCCGCCGCCGAGCCGCAGCTCGCGCTGCGCGGCGGCACCGCCTACCGCCCGGCCCTGAGCACCACGGCCCCGGGCAGCACGCTGCGCCCGCCGCCGAACGAGCCGAACTGGTACCTGGACTACGTCGCCAAGTCGTCGTTCGCGAACCTGTCCTTCGAGCCGTGGCCGGAGATCGCCGAACCGCTCAAGGAGGGCCAGATCCGGCTGCGCCTGCGCGCCGCCGGTCTGAACTTCCGTGAGGCGCTGCTCGCGCTCGGCGTCATCCACGCCTCCGTCGACGCGGACGCGTCCGACAACGGCGGTGGCGGCGAGGGCGCGGGAGTCGTCGTCGAGGTCGGCCCCGGCGTCACGGACCTCAAGCCCGGCGACCGCGTCATGGGCCTCATCAACGGCATCGGCCCGAACACGGTGACCGACCACCGCCTGGTGTGCCGGATCCCCGACGGCTGGTCGTTCCGGCAGGCCGCCGCGGTCCCGGTGACCTACCTGACCGCGTACTACGGCCTGGTGGACCTGGCCCGCCTCGGTGCGGGCGAGTCGGTCCTCGTCCACGCGGGCGCCGGCGGCGTCGGCACCGCGGCCGTCCAGATCGCCGAGCACCTGGGCGCGACCGTCTACGCGACGGCGAGCCGGGGCAAGTGGGACGCGCTGCGCGCCGCGGGCGTCGCCGAGGAGCGCATCGCCTCCTCCCGCACGCTCGACTTCGAGCAGTCCTTCCTCGGCGTCTCCGGCGGCCAGGGCGTCGACGTCGTCCTGAACTCCCTCGCGGGCGAGTTCGCCGACGCGTCGCTGCGCCTTCTCCCGCGCGGCGGCCGGTTCCTGGAGATGGGCAAGACGGACCGGCGCGACCCGGCCGAGGTCGGCGCCCGGCACCCGGGCGTCGACTACCGCGCGTACGACGTGCGCGAGCCCGGCCCGGACCGCATCCAGGGCATGCTCCAGGAACTCCTGGAGCTGTTCCTGCAGGGCGCCCTGCAGGCCCCGCCGATCTCGGTGTGGGACATCCGGCGCGCCCCCGACGCGTTCCGCTACCTGAGCGAGGCCCGGCACATCGGCAAGGTCGTCCTTGCCCTGTCCGACCCGGACGAGCCGTACGACACCACCCGCGCCGCCCTCGTCACCGGCGGTCTGGGCTGGCTCGGCCGTCTCGTCGCCCGGCACCTCGTGGCCGAGCACGGCGTGCGCAGCGTGGTCCTGATGGGCCGGGGCGCGCCGACGCAGGACGCGCGGCGCGACATCGACGAGCTGCGTGCGCGGGGCGTGGACGTGCGGGTGGTGGCGTGCGACGCGGCGGACCGGGACGCGCTGGCCGCGGCCCTGGCCGGTCTCGCGGCGGACGGCGTGCGCGTCGGCAGCGTCCTGCACGCGGCCGGTGTCCTGGACGACGGCATCCTCGCCGACCTGACCCCGGAGAGCCTGGACCGGTCGCTGCGCCCGAAGGTGGACGCGGCGCTCCACCTGCACGAGCTGACGGAGCACCTGGGCCTGGACGCGTTCGTGCTGTTCTCCTCGCTCGCGGGCACCATGGGCTCGCCCGCGCAGGGCGGTTACGCGGCGGGCAACTCCTTCCTCGACGGCCTCGTCGAGTACCGGCGGTCGATCGGCAGGCCCGGCGTGTCGATCGCGTGGGGTCTGTGGGAGGGCGTCGGCGGCATGGGCGCCGGGCTGACCGACACCGACCTCACCCGCCTGAGCCGTATCGGGGTGGCGCCGCTGACGCCGGAGCGGGGCCTCGAACTGCTCGACGCGGCGGTCCGCAGGGACGCCCCCGTGGCCGTGGCCGCCGCGTGGCACCTGGCGGGGCTGCGCGACCGGCTCGCGACCGGCGGCACCGTCCCCGCGCTGCTCGAGAACCTGGTCCCGGCCCCCGCCCGCGGGGCCGAGGCCGCCACGGCCGACGCCCCGGCGGCGAGCGCGGGCACCGGCGACCGGCTCCTGGACACGGTCCTGCAGGAGGTCGCGGCCGTCCTCGGCCACGCCTCCGGCGCGGTCGTCGACCCGCACGGCGCCTTCGACCAGATCGGGTTCGACTCGCTGACGGCGGTGGAGCTGCGCAACCGGCTCGGCGCCGCCACCGGTGTGAAACTGCCCGCCACCTTCATCTACGACTGGCCGACCACGACCGAGCTGGTGGCGCACCTGAAGGCGGAGCAGGGACGCGTCACAGGCGCCGCGGGGGCCGACGGCGCCGCCGCGCGCCCGGCGGATCCCGACCGGGGCCCGCAGGCCCTGCTCGACGGGATCACCCAGCTGGAGTCGGTGTTCGCCGAGGTCACCGGGGCTCAGCTCGGTGACGCGGTGCGCGACACCGTGACCGACCGTCTGACCGCCCTGCTGACCAAGCTCGGCTCTTGAGGAAGAGAACCCCATCACATGAGTCGCAAGAAATGGATTCGTACGTTCCATGCGAAGCCCGACGCCCGGGCCCGCCTGGTGTGCTTCCCGCACGCCGGGGGCCCCGCGCTCGCGTTCACCGCGCTGTCGGCGGCGCTGCCCGCTGACGTCGAGCTGCTGGCCGTGCAGTACCCGGGGCGGCAGGACCGCAGGGCCGAGCCGTTCGCCGAGGACGTGACGACGCTCGCGGCGGGTGTCGTGGACGCGCTCGCCGCGTTCGACGACCGTCCGCTGTTCCTGCTCGGGCACAGCTTCGGCGCGCTCGTGGCCTTCGAGTCGGCCCGTCTCCTCGAGGAGCGGGCCGGTCTGGCCCGGCTCTTCGCCTCGGCGGCGTGGCCGCCGTCGGCGGACTGGCGGGCGCACGCCGGCGGCGTGCACTCCGACGAGGAGCTCCTCGGCCACGTCCGGTGGCTCGGCGGCGTACCGGACGCCCTTCTCGACGACCCGGAGACGGTCGCCGAGATGACGCGCCTCCTGCGCGGCGACCAGGAGGTCCTCGGCCGCTACCAGGCCGCGGACGGCGCCGCCGTGACGGCCCCGCTGACGGTCCTGCTCGCGCGGGACGACCCGAAGAACACGGCCGGGCAGCTGGCCGACTGGGAGCGGCACACCACGGGCGAGTACGGCCTGGAGCTGCTGCCCGGCGGCCACTTCGCCCTGACCGAGCCCGGCCCGACGGTCGTCCCGCTGCTCACCCGCGTCATCCGCGAGGACCTGCGGCGGGCCGCGGCCACCGGCACGACCGGACAGGTGGTCGGCGCATGAGCGAGCAGACGGGGGCGCCGGGGGCGGCCCGTGCCGAGCTGGTCCGGCAGATCTACCTGGCCGGTATCTCCGGGCACAAGCCGGAGCTGTCCACGGACCTGACATCACTGGAGGAGGCGGCGCGCGCGGTCCTCGAACCGCACGCGTACGCCTACATCGCGGGCAACGCGGGCACCGGCACGACCGGCCGCGCCAACCGCGAGGCGTTCGAGCGGTGGCGGCTGCTGCCGCGGATGTGGACGGGGGTCAGCGAGCGGGACCTGTCGGTGACCCTGTTCGGGCAGCGCCTGGACGCGCCGGTGCTGCTCGCGCCGGTGGCCGCGCAGACGGTGGCGCACCCCGAGGGCGAGCTGGCCTCGGTCCGCGCCGCCGCCGACGTCGGTCTGCCGTTCGTCCTGTCGTCGGTCTCCTCGCACTCCATGGAGGACGTGGCGAAGGCGGCCGGGAGCGAGCCGCGCTGGTACCAGTTGTACTGGCCGAACGACCCGGCGGTGGCCGAGTCCCTGGTCCGTCGGGTCGAATCGGCCGGGTACGCGGCGATCGTGGTCACGGTGGACAACCCCGCCTTCGGCTACCGGCCCTGCGACATGGACACCGCGTACATCCCGTTCGTGCACGGCCACGGCATCGCCAACTTCACCAGCGACCCGGCCTTCCGAGCCGGGCTGCCGGAGGACGGCGGGCCGCTGGCGGCCGCCGGGCACTGGGCGAAGATCTCGTCCAACCCGGCGCTCACCTGGGACGATCTGCCGCGCCTGCGGTCGTGGACGACGCTGCCGATCCTCATCAAGGGCATCCAGCACCCGGACGACGCCCGCAAGGCGCTCGCGTCCGGCGCCAACGGTGTCGTGGTCTCCAACCACGGCGGCCGCCAGTTGGACGGCGGTGTGGCCGCGCTCGACGTGCTGCCCGCGGTGCGCGCGGCCCTCGGGCCCGACGTCCCGGTCCTGATGGACTCGGGCGTGCGCACGGGCACGGACGTGGTCAAGGCGCTCGCGCTCGGCGCGGACGCGATCCTGCTCGGCAGGCCGTACCTGTACGGTCTCGCGCTGGCCGGGCAGGCGGGGGTGGAGCACGTCCTGCGGTGCCTGCTCGCCGACCTGGACCTGGCGCTGGCCCTCACCGGGAGCCGGAGCGTCGCGGACATCACCCGGGACCTGGTGGTCCCGTCGGGGCCGCTCGCGCCCTAGGTGTGTTGTCCCGGAGGGGCGGGGCCGGACGGCCTCGCCCCTCCGTGGTGTCGTACGGCCCGCTCCCTACTCGCTGTCGAGGTGACGGCTGAGGACCCGGCAGATCTCCGCCGCGGGACGCGGCCGGCACATCCCCAGGTGCGTGGCGTGGACGTCGTGCTCCGCCACCGTTCCCTCGATGTACGCCGCCCACTGCGGTGCGTACGTCTCGTCGGGGTTCAGCGTCGCGTTGAAGAACACCGCGTCGCCTCGGTACGTCGGCTGCGTGTACGCCCTCATCATGTCGGTGTGCCGGACGGCGATGGCGGACGCGTTCCGCACGAGCGAGTTCCGCTCACCGTCCTCGGCCCCGTCGGCGGGGTCGCCGCCCTTCGGTGCCGTGTGCGGGATGTATCCGGCGAGCACGTCCGCCACCTCGGCCGTCTCCAGGGACGTGTGGTTCCGCGCGAACCACTCCGCGGGCACGCAGTCGAGGAGGCCGAGCAGTGCCACCTCGTGGCCGCGCGCCTGCAGTTCGCCCGCGAGGGCGTGCGCCAGGGTGCCGCCGATGGACAGGCCGACCAGCCGGAAGGGGCCCTGCGGCTGCACGGCGAGGATCTGCTCCAGGTAGTCGGCCACCATCTCGTCGATGGAGCCCGGCAGTTCGGAGCCGTCGAAGCCGCGCGCCTGGATGCCGTACACCGGCCGGTCGCCGAGCTGCGTGGCGAAGCCGAGGTAGACCCAGGAGAGGCCCACACCGGGGTGGACGAACCACAGGGGTCCCGCGTCGCCGTCGGTCTTCATCGGCAGGACCACGCCGAACGGGTCGGTGAGGCTGAACGACTCCTTGCCCGAGGTGAGGCAGTCGGCCATCTCCGCGACGGTGGCGTACTGGAACACGACGCGCATCGGGATCTCGACGCCGAGCACCGTACGGATCCGGCTGACGAGCCGGGTGGCGAGCAGGGAGTGGCCACCGACGGTGAAGAAGTTGTCGTCGACGCCGACCCGCT
>NZ_BMVR01000031.1 GCF_014650815.1 Streptomyces flavofungini | reverse complement strand
ACGTGCAGACAGGCCGACAGTCTCATGATCAGCAGCTTTTGTTAGAGCCAGTAAGAACGGCACCCGTGAGCTGGTGGATGCCCTCAACGACTTCCTCCGGGAACTGACCGGCCGCCAGGGACTCGTCACCGAGCGGACCGTGCACAAGTGGCGATCGGGCGAGACCAGATGGCCGCAGTCCGTCCAGCGGACCGCGCTCCAGGCCGTCACCGGACGAACCCCCGCGGCATTAGGTTTCGTCGTCCCTGAACGGCACACCGGCCGTAGCAAGGAGGACCCGTCCGTGCACCGACGCCGTTTCGTCACCGCCGCCGCCGGAGGGGCACTCTCCGCGGCCACCCCCGCCGTCGCCGGAGCGTCGCGCTCCCGTGTGGGTATGAGCGATGTGCAGCGGCTCACCGCGAAGCTCGGCGCCGTCGTGGCATCCGACGACCGGCACGGAGGCACCGAGACCGTCGAGACTCGCGCGAGTCAGCTCGCACGTCAGACCCTTGCCCTGCAGCAGCGCGGCACCGCCACCTCCCGCGTGCGCGAACATCTGTACTCCCTGGCCGCCGCGTTCGCCTCCTCCGCCATGTGGGCCGCCATCGACGGCCACCGCCTGGACGCCGCCCAACAGCACATGCAACAGGCCGTCACCCTCGCAGGCCTCTCCGCCGACCCCGCGATCCAGTTCCGCGTATGGGGCCACGCAGGAGCCCTCTACCGCCACCTCGGCCGCTACACCGACGCCTTGGCCGCCGACGACGCCGCCCGCTCCACCAGCATCTTTCGCCGCGACCCGCTCTACGCCTCACTCGCCCACGCCCGCACCGCCGTCCACCACGGAGACCTGCGCGACCACAACTCCGTCAAGCGCAGCCTCGGACACGCCCAAGACGCCCTCACCCGCGCCGACCCACGGGCCCCGCAGCCGCCGTGGATGCGGTTCTACGACCAAGCGGAACTGGAGCTCCTGGCACTCATCGCCCACGCAGCCCTCGGCGGCTGGGCCGCCTCCGAAGCCCACGCCCACCACAACCTCGCACTGCTCCGGCCAGACCTCTCGAACAACAAGCGCTCGAAGCAGCCGTCGACTCCGCATGGCGCATCCCCCCAGATGCCTGGCGCGGGCGCACCGGAGGACTCGTGCGGGTCTTCACCACACGCCTTGCCGATCTTGCGCCTGCCGAACCCGCGGCCCGAGCATGGGCCGACCACGTCCGACAGAAAGGCATTCCCACGTGACCGTCGAGCTGCGCCACTACCGCGATGTCGAAGAGATCCGGCAGACCCTCGTGGACATCCATGTCGAAGTGCGCCAGCGCGACTTCGGACTCGTCGGTGACTTCTACAGCGCAGCCCGGTTCAACCAGCGGCTGTCCGGCCACAGCTCAGCACCGGGCTGGGAAGCCATCGTCGGCTACGCGGCCGGCGAACCCATCGGCTTCGCCTACTGCACGCCGCCGGGCCCCAGCACCCGCTGGTGGACAGCGATGACCACACCCCTGCCCCGAGGGATACACCGACGAGGACGGCACCCGCACCCTCGCCCTGAACGAAATCGTCGTACGCCGCAAATGACGCGGAACCGGCATCGCCCACCAGCTCCACGAAGAACTGCAGAAAGGCCGCGGCGAACAGCGGGTGACCCTGCTGGTCAATCCACGAGCGGGCGACGGGAAGGTCCAGACCCTCTACGAGCGGTGGGGATACGAGAAGATCAGCGAACAGCAGCCCTTCCCCGACTCCCCCGTATTCGCGGCCATGATGCGTTTCACGCACTGACTCCTGCCCATCCCTCTCCGCGACCGGACCGGCCTTCGCTGTCTCTGGACCTCATGTTCCCGATCGGCCGGTAGCTTCCCGGTGCCGAATGCAGGACTGGTCACGCACGGTGCGCTGAGATGGTTCTGCTCACGAGTTTCGACAGCAGATGTTCACCAGCTCGGACAGCGCCATGTGGCCGACGGATTCGAACAGGCGGGGCGGGCGGTGGTTCGGCGTCGACGGCTGCCGGCCGACGGTCACCGATGCTGCGGTGGTTGATCAGTCCCGGCGGCGGACTGTTCGGCGTCGGCGGCGTGGAGGACTTCACGAATGAGCAGTTCGAGGTCGTCGGTGGTGGTGCGGTAGTTGCACAGAGCGGCGCGCAGGACGGTGCGGTCGTGGACGGCGACGGTGGCGAGGTAGGCGCGTCTGTTGTCCTGGACGCGGCGGGCGATGCGGGTATGCAGGGCATCCGGGTCGCCCCCGTCCGGATCGGTGATCCGGAAGCAGGCTACCGGCCACGGGCCGCCTGCCAGCAGTTGAAGCCGGGGTTCGGCGGTGATCCGCTCGCGCAGCCGGTCAGCGAGGGCCAGGTAGTGCTCGATCAGGCCGGTGACGCCGTCGCGGCCCAGGTGGTGCAGGGTGGCCCACAGGCCAAGGGCCCGGGTGCCGGGGCGGGTCAGCTCGATCGTGGCATGGGACAGCCACTGCAGCGCATCCGGTTCACCGGCGGTGAGGTAGGAAGCCTGGTGGGCGAAGGCCGTGTGCAGGTGCTCGGGGTTCGGGACGAGCAGTGCCCCGCACCCCACCGGCACGCTCAGGGTTTTGTGAGGGTCCACGGTCAGTGAATCGACGCCGCCGACGCCCGCGTATCGGGGTGCCAGGGCCGGCACGCCGGCGCCGAGTCCGCCCCAGGCCCCGTCCGCGTGGTGCCACATCCCCACGCTCCGGCACAGGTCCGTTGCCGGTTCGAGCGGATCGACGGCGCCCGTGGCGGTGGTGCCCAGTGTGGTGACGGTGCAAAAGGGCAGTAGGCCCTCGTCCAGGTCGGCGGTGACCGCGGCGCGCAGCGCGGCCGGGTCCAGCCGGTCGTGTGTGTCGGTGGCGACGGGGCGCAGCCGGTGGGCGGGCAGACCGATGCAGGCGGCCGCCTTGGCGACTGACATGTGTGCCTGGGCGCTGTAGTAGAGGGTGAGGCGGGCGTGGTCGCGGTCGAAGTCGGGTCCGGTGCCGGAGCCGCGCCGGGTGAGGAACCAGGTTCGGGCCGTGGCCAGGGCGAGCAGGTTGGCCATGGAGCCGCCACTGGTCAGCACCCCGCCCGCGCCGTCGGGCAGGCCCGCCAGGTCGGCGAGCATGCGCACGGTGCCACGTTCCAGGTCCATCAGGGCGCTCTCGCCCATCCCGCAGGTCGCGTTGATGGCGCAGGCCAGCAGTTCAGCGATGATCCCGGCCGGTGCGGGCGGCGAGTTGATCCAGGCGAAGAACGCGGGGTGCCCGTTCCCGGTCGGGTACGGTGCGATCTCGTTGCGCACGAAGTCCAGCACGCTGTCGAACTCCCCGCCCCGCTGCCGGAGCCGTCCCTCACGCAGCAGGGACCGCTCTTGCGGAGGCAGGGGACGGCTCACCGGGCCCTGGGGCAGTTCGTTCAGGTACTGGGCGACCCACTCGGCCGCCGATACGAGTTCGTCCCGCAGCACCTTCGCATGGACCGCGGGCGGCTCCGGGGACAGGCAGGAATCGCCGAACCGGGACGAGGCAGGGTCATGCAAGCGGTGAGCCATGGTGGCGTGGGGCCTTTCGTCGTCACAAGGCCCCCTGATCAGCGAAGCGAGAGCCATGATCGTAACGAGCTACTTGCCTCGGCCGACACGCGTACCGGCACAACCCAACGTGGCCTCCCGCGAGGGCCATCAGCCATCGGCCAAATCGAACAGTGACGGCCGATAGCGCCATCCAAACTGGTGAACATCTGCTGTCGGAACTCATGAACAAAGCCACTGAGAGGTCGTCTTCTCCCGGTGTTTCATCCCGGGAGAAAACGACCTCTGAACGGAGATGCCCGTAGCTCAACCCCAAGTCTGACCAGTGACCACACCGGGGCCGAAGTGGCGAGCAGCCAGAGCAGCGAGCGCCGGCGCGGGGCCTTCCTCCATCGCGTGTTTGAACGTGTGCACGATGCAGGTCTGCACCGGGTGGACCGGGCCGCCCGGCTCCGAGCCATCGTGTGCGTCGAAAGGCCGGTGCTGCGGTCGTGCCAGGGCGTAGCAGGCCAGCATGGTGCGGTGGTCTTCGAAGTAGACGTGGTCGGCGATCGACTTGTTGCCGAAGTCGAGCCGGTCGAAGATCACGGCGACGTCCTGCTCCGCGTAAGGGGCATTCTTGAGGGCCGGGAGAACGTCGAGGATCGCCTCGCCGCGCGCCAAAAGCTGGGCGTCCTCATGGGAGTCGCCCCACGGCGGCGGTTTCGCGCGCCGGAACGGTTCGGGGAGTTTCTCGGAACGCAGCACGGTGCCAACTGGTGGCTGGTCCCAGCGTGCCTGTCCACTCACACTCCCCCAGTTGAGACTGGCATTGGCACACAGCGTGCCGGCGAGCAGCGCCCACGGCGTGTGCACCACACGCTCGCGCCCCAGATCGACTACGAGTCGGCCGAAGGCCTCCAAGGGCAGCAGGCTCGGCTCGGCGGGTGCGATGAAGGCATCGGTCCACACTCCCATCCACCGGTTCTACCAGTGCATTTGCCATCGCAGCCACCGAAATTCGCGGGACACAGGCCGACGGCACCTCCACGCCATGGCATCGAGCGAGGCGCAGGCCAAGTCTCAGGGCGAGCTCTTGGCAGAGACCTGCGGAAAGACGCAGTCGCAGTTCCCCTCCCGTCCCCCATACCGGACGCACCGGATGGAGTCGCCGGGCTCTCTCACCGCGGGCACGTCCGGCATCGCGTCACGTGGTGCCGGAGGCCGCTCGTGTACGGCGCGCGCCGCGCCCAACCATCTGGAGTCAGAGTGAACGTGTCGCAGCGTCATGAGCGCGGCGTCCCCTTCCGGGCTCGGCGCAGGGCGCGGCGCAGGCGGGTGCCCTGTACGCAGTCCTCCATGGCGTTGCAGGCCTGGCAGACATCGATGTGACGGAGGAGGAGCCCGTACAGCTCATCTGCGCGCGACGCGGCGTGGTCGGTGGTGGTCACGGCTCGATCGCCTTCAGCGTCTCGGCCGTGGACAGCAACGCCTCGAGGTGCGCGGGATTACACAAGTGCCCGCGTCGCTGGGGCGGCACGGCCCAGTACGTGACCGGTGAGACCTGTGTTCCGATGCGTGGCACGGCCAGGTACGTGCCTGTGCTGAGCCGGTCGCCGCAGCCTTCGCACGCGGCGTCCGGTGCCACCAGCACGTAATAGCAGCCGCTCCCGGTGCGGGTATCGCAGATGACGGGGCCGTGCAGCCAGTCGTCGAGGGCCTGCTCCACCACGTCCGCCTGGTCGCTGCCGAGCGCGGCGTGGAGGAGTCGGCCCGGGACGCGGATGGCGTCGAAGCGCTCACCGAGTGGCAAGAGCGCGATCCCGTGGTTGGCCCATTCCGATGCGGCCTGACGCGGGACCGGGTGGGCCATGGTGAGCCACTCGACGATGGAGCCGCGGTCGAGTGCGTTCATCACCCCACCGCCTGCGGTCGTGGGTGCAGGTACGCGGCAAGGCGATCCAGGAGCGCCGCTCCCTCTCCCCTGGACAGCACGAGCTCGATGTCCCCCTGGTGCTCATCGAGCGAGTACAAGGAGAGCGGCACACGCACCTCGCCGGTCCCCGCGTCGACATCGACCGGGGCGTCTCGGCGGGGTGATGCGTGCAGTCGGGCGGGT
The DNA here is from genome assembly GCF_014650815.1 of Streptomyces flavofungini. Taxonomy (GTDB): domain Bacteria; phylum Actinomycetota; class Actinomycetes; order Streptomycetales; family Streptomycetaceae; genus Streptomyces; species Streptomyces flavofungini. The sequence goes on along the minus strand of NZ_BMVR01000031.1, from coordinate 17,650 downwards.
AGCGGCATGGTGATCCCCCTGGCTTGTATCGGTGAGGGGGTCACCGTAGGGGCCAGGGGACGAGAGAAGGGGGACAGATTGTCCCCCTGTCCCTGACTGTCCCTCTTCAGCTTGCGGTCATCACGCCTACGGATTCTGCGAGTCGGCCGGCGTCTTTGCGCATCGCGCGTGGCGCGAAGCGCCAGAGGTCGGCGGCGACGCCGCGGGCGGTCGGGGTGTAGGCCACGGTCTCCTGGCTGATCTCGACGGCCATCTGCATGACGTGCAGGGCGGCGGTGCGGTCGCCGCGCTGAAGATGGCCGCGCGCGACCTCGGCCCACAGGCGGGCCCGCCGTTCGGTGCTCGGCATGGTGTCGGGGTCGAGGTCATCCGCGAGCCCGATGGCGCGCGCGGACAGCTTCAGGTCGGTCGCGACCGAGACGGCGTGGAAGTCGACGTTGGCCCGGCCGAAGACCGTCGAGGGATGTACGTAGGTGGCGGGGAGGCTCTTGGCGACCTGGTCGCCCTTGTCCCAGAAGCGCCAGGCGTCTCCCTCGCGGGCCTCGCGTGCGGCCGTGACCGCGGCGTGCAGTTGGAGCGCGCCGTACAGGCCGCGCCAGTCCTCGGGGGCATCGTCGAGGTGGGGGCGGAGCAGGCCGGCGGCTTCGGTGACGACGCGCAGGGCCTCTTCGGGGTAGCTCGTCTCGCGCAGGATGTTGCCCATGTTCCAGGCCGCGGCCGCCACGGCGGCGGGCTGGTCGGCATCCTGGGCGGCGGCGAGCGCTCGGTCGGCGACGACCCAGGCCAGTTCCGCGGGGGCAATGTAGGCGGTGGCCTGCCCGGTCAGGCGGTAGATGTCAGAGAGCGCCACGAGCGCGGCACGCCGCGCGCTGCCATCGAGGGCGCGCACCGCGGCCTCGCCGTCGCGGATCAAGTCCGGTAGGAGGGCGCCGACTTCCGTGCGATTGCGCCTGCTGCTGTGCCACAGACGCCACGACTGATCGGCCCTGCCCTGCAGCACGGCAGGGTCGACAGGCGGCACGGGTGCGGCGGGGGAACTGAGCGGCCTGTTCATCACGGCGGACCAGATGGCAGGCAGGCCGGGATGGGAGAGACGGCCCAGTGGGACGGGCTGTGCGGGGCCGTCACTGCGCCCGGTGAGGACGGAGAGGTCCGAGAGCTGAAGCGCGGCGGCCAGCCGCATAAGGAGGGTGTGGGAGTCGAGTTCGCGTTCACCGGTCTCGATCTTCTTCAGCCAGTCAGGGCCCCGCCCGCACAGCTGCGCGAGGCCGGGGCGCGACATGCCGCGCGACTCGCGTAGGACACGGATCCGTTCGCCGATGCTGAGGTCGTCTGGGATGTCCATGCTGCCCCCTCGTCTGGCGGTGCCGGTCTCGCCAGCGTACGGCTCACGTCAATGGGCAGGCAGCGGAATCGAGGCGGCGTAGCGACGCTTCAGGATGCCTGACGCGGGAGACGGTCAGCCCTGCGTCCTAGGCTCGCGGCGCATGCACCACGTACGGGGACCGTCGTCGGGCAGCTCGACCTCCGCGGTCACGGTGAAGCCCAGGCGTTCATAGAACCTCACGTTCCGCTCGCTCGAGGTCTCCAGGAATGCCGGGTGCCCGGCGCGGTCCGCCGCTTCGAGCCCGGCCGCGACCACCGCGCCGCCGAGCCCTTGGCCCTGTGCGTCCGGGGCCACGCCGACGGTCGCGAGGAACCACACCGGCTCGCTGGGCCGGTGCGGATCGAGGGCGCGCTGCGCTGCGGCGAAGGCCGGCGCGCGGTCCCCCGCCAACTCGTCGATCAACGACCCCACTTGGGCGAATCCGGGCGCCGGGTCCCACTCGGGAGTGGTCCACACCGCCACGGCGCGCGCGTCGTCGGTGACCCACGTCCGCCCGTACCGAAGGCCGACCCGGGTCAGGAACAGCTCCTGGAAGCGGCGCACCCGCTCGTCGTGCCCGTCGGCCGCGACGACGTGCCGGGTGAACGGATAGTCGGCGAAGGCATGGGCGAGTGTCCGGACGGCACCGGGCACGTCCCGTTCCGTGGCGGGTCGTACTACGGGGGTGGGGGCCATGCACGCTCTCCTTCACGTTCCTCGTGTGTGCCGGCGAGGCGCACTCCGGCGTACGCCGCGCACCCGGAGAACGATCAAGCCGACCCCCGGGTTCCCGGGAGGCTTCGTGAACGGCGTCGGGTCGCCCGCGCCACTGCGCACGACCTCGTGGGCTCGTTGGCTGTCCCGCGGAAGGGAGACCTGGACATGGATAAGCACGAGAAGCCGCCTGCGGATCCGAGCCAGGGCGAACCGCCGCCCGGCAACACGGACTCCCCGGGCGCAGGACGGCGTCTTCGGGGAGGGCCCTTCCGAAGGTTGGATTGATAGCGAGGTCGAGGCACGAAGGTCGCCTGGATGGCGCTTCTGCCGCAGGCCCGGCCAGCGGGATGGACTGCGAGTTCCTCCACGCCACCAGTGCGCGTCCCCTCCCCTATTACCCGCATCTCGGACATTGACGGCTATCACCGTGTGGGTCGCCAACCAGCTGGCCCGCGTGCAAGGAGCACCTGGGCGGTTCGTCCGTCCTGAGCCTGGCCAGCGGGATCGGTGCCGGCCCAGACCAGACGGACGCGGACTCGGTCGCGATGCCCATCGACGCGGCGGGCGGTCCCAGCCTGAATGCGGACGTCCTGGTAGGGGGCGCGGAGCTGCTGCTGGGGGAAGTAGCGGGGCCAGTGCTCGCGTCCGGTGCCGGTGGCTTCGGCGCGCAGGACGCGGGAAGCGAGGGCGACGAGGTGCTTCTCCGTTGCGTGGGGCAGGTCGGCTGGTGCGGCGTGGTCCAGGAGCCGTTGGACGGCGTGGTCTCCGGCCGGTCCGTCGCCGGGGACGGGGACCTCGGCCGGATCAGTCGGCCAGGGCGCGGGCGCTGGATGTGTGTGAGGGCCCGCTTTCGGGCGGGAGGGTTCGGTGAGCTCCAAGGGTGTGTCGCGCGGCGCCGGGGTGGGCGGTGTGGAGCCGCTCCGGGGTACCGGGTCGGCGTTCGGGCGCAGGAGCAGGGTGCGGCCGACGAGAGCGCACACGGCGGCGAGGAGGAGCGGCCGGAGGACGGACGGGTTCCTGGGAGAAGCTGTGGTGTCCGGTCGGGTGCGTCGGCCGGTGCTGGTCGGCTCTGGGAGTGGGAGAGCGGGCGGTCGGCGGGGGTTCCGGTCGGCCGTCTCGGCTGGCCGACTGACTGTCTTCGTCTGGTTGGTTGGAGTTCCTCGGGTGATGAGCATGGGGAGGCCCTCGGGGTGAGGCTTGAGGTCTGGACCCGTCGGGTGTGGCGCTGAGGCTGTCGGCGGCCAGTTGGATTTCCCCACCCACGGTCCCGTGGCGGGGAGTCATCTGGCCGCCGGGAACTCTCACTGTCAGTGACGAAGCCCAGCGCCCGACCATCCGGCTCAGCCACTGCCGGTGGCGACGCCGTGGGCGCATCGCTCCCTCTGGGCGCTCGCTGCGCTCTGCGTCGCGCGGCCCTGGGGCCCGACGTCGTCGGTCGTGGGATGAGGCCCATGACTGTGTCACGCGATAGTGTCGAGGATCCCGGCCACCTCACCGGGGCGTAGCTGGATGCCCATGTGGCAGGTGTTCACAGTGTGGACCTGGAAAGGGTTCTCCGGCACCAGCGCGTCCGCTTCGGCGATCATCCGGTCCTGCATGGCGAGCGGGATCGCCCGGTCCCGGGAGAAGCGGATGTAGGTGCGGGGGATCCGTCCCCAGGCGTCTGCCCGGCCGCGGGCGTCGGCGGTGAGGACCTGTGCGGAGTCGGCGGGTTCGAGGAGGTTCAGAGCAGCCCGGAACTGCTCGTCCGTCGCGTCGGCCATCAGGCTCTCCTTGGCAGCGAGCAGGAACTGAGGGTCGGCCGACCGCCAGTTGACCAGGGACGAGGCAACATCCTTGATCCCCAGGGTCTCCAGGTAGTCGGCAACGCTCGGCAACTCGACGCAGCACCACGCCGAGGCGTACACGATCCGGCTGACCAGATCGGGCACTGCGTTGCCCACGCCAGTGATGGTTGCCCCGCCTCCGCTGGTCCCCACCAGGACCACCGGCCCGTACTCCGCGACCTGGCGGACCGCCTCTACGACGTGGGCGACGTTGTCCTCCAAGGTCACGTCGGCCAGCGGCGAGGGCTGTGCCGAGAACGCCTCCAGACCCTGAGGTGCCTGGTAGGAGAGAGGGAAGGGAGCGCCCATGCCATGGCCCGGCAGATCAACGGCCAGCGCCCGGTGGCCGAGCAGAGCGAGCTGCTGGAGGACCGGCGACCAGGAGTAGGAGTTGCTGTGCATGCCGTGGACAAGGACGAAGGTCGGCTGGCCGTCTCGTCGCTGTGTCCTTCGATGGCGTTCTTGATGCACGGGGGATCCTTCCGGCGGGGAAAAGGGACCGATCACTCCGGCAGCGGCCGACGGGGAGACCGGATGTCACGGCTTCGCCCACAGCATGGCCTCCACGGTGAAGGTCGGGTTGAGCGGGGTGGGGCCGAGCTCCTCCTGGCACCTGCCTGACGCACTTCGCGACCTTGCCATCCCGGCCCCGGCCCTCATCACTCAGGCAACGGACTGCCATGACAAGAACACCCCCTGCATCGCCCGACGAGGCTCGAAGGTCGATTACTAGAAGGGTGCGGTTCCTCTGAAGTGAAGCCTGGACGCTGACTGGGCGTGCGCGGTCCAGCTCGTCTCTGCCGTGGTGGCCGAGGAACGGCGCTTGGCGACCGGGGATGGTGGACTTGCGCCATGACGACGCTGCTGTCCCGTGTAATACGAGCACTTGACCGCTTTCACGCTGTATACCCGTGGGACCACAACGCCCATTACCACCGGTGGATCCTGCGTCAGCTTCCTGGGCGCTTCGGTGAGGCCCTCGACGTCGGGTCCGGTAGTGGTGACCTGGCTCGACTGTTGGCTGCCCGTGCCAGATCAGTCCAGGCTCTCGATGTCGACCCCACGATCGTTACTCGAGCGCGGGAACTCACCGCGCCGACTGCCCCGATAACCTTCACGGTCGGAGACGCGCTGACCGATATACCGCCTGGCCTTTATGACGTCATCACCTGCGTTGCCGCCGTCCACCATGTGCCGTTCTCCGATGCTCTTGCCCGTTTCCGCGAGCACCTGGCACCCGGCGGAACCCTGGTGGTCGTTGGAGTTTCCCGTGCGCAGTCACCCGGCGATCATCTTCTCGGGGCCGCCGCGATTCCGATGAATGCCGCCATGGCCTGGATCAAGAACAAGGGGCGCAAGGCATCACGGCCAGTCTCCATGACAGCCCCGACCCGCCCCGCGGTCATGAGCTTCAGCGAGATCGTCGGCGAGGCTCGCCAAGTTCTGCCCGGCGCTCGGCTGCGACGCCGTCTGTTCTGGCGATACACCCTGGTCTGGCAGCAAAGTTGACAGGTTCCCGTACGGACATGCCCTACCGAAAGTGGCCGCGGTTCGTCCGGCGGAAGGTACCTGATCACGCGGTGAGTTCGTATTCCTGCAGGCCGGATACAGGCTAGAGGCGTCGGTGCTCGCAATCGGTATGCAGGTGCCAGTAGGAGTCGAAATCTCCGTTATCGATCAACGTGCGGAGTTGGAGGACGGCTTCGGCCCCTTCGAGTCCCCAGCGGGCACCGGTGATGTCGAGGCGGTCGGCGATCAGATGCCGACAGGCGCCATCGACGGCGCCGGTGGCGATGGGCCAACCGGCCGCGAGAGCGGTGTCGTAGTGAAGTTGGTCGAGGTGGCCGGTGAGGTAGCGATGGCAGGTGGTGACGGCGTCACGACGGGCGGCGGGAAGCTGTTCGGCTGCGGCCTGCGTGGTCATCTCGTTGGCGGCGCGCTCGGCGTGCCCGGCGAGGATCTCGGTGAGTTTGTCTGCGGCCCAGGTTTCGGCCTCGCGGCTACCGACCGGATGACATGCATGTGCGGCCGTCCAGCAGTGCTCGGCGACGTGCACGAAGTCGAGCAGAAGGTTCAGGCGGACGCCACGGCGGGCGGCTTCGTCGTGGATCAGGTCGAGTTGGTGTCGGGCGCCGTCGACGAGCATGATCCATTCGCGCAGGTGCTGCGGGTCACGGGCCTCGGCCTGGGCAAAGGCGTCGGCAATGACCTGCTCGGGCGGGCGGATGAGTGAGGCGGTGCACCATTTCCGCTCGGCTTTCAGGCCCGGCCGCGGCGGCCGGTCTTTGCTGCGGCCGCCGGGCGGATGGACGATGTCGTGCGGTCGGCGCGGGGCGGGAGCGGCGTCGAACACCACAGCGACGGTCGCCATGCGCTTGCGGTTGGGCTTCTCGCCCGGGGCCAGACGCCCGCGTCGACCGGCCGCAGCGGCCTTGGCAGCGGCTCGGCGGGTGGCCTCGCGCAGGGCTTCGGGCCGCATCACCACGCCCTTCTGGTCGACTTGGATGACCAGCGGCATCTCGCGGGTGGACGGGGTGGGGATCTTCACCGCATAGTAGACGGCGATCTCGACGGCCGCCTCGGTGACCAGCTCCTTGAGACGACGCTTGCCCAGCACCTTCCCGCACCGCCGCTCGATCGCGGTGGCGGCCTGGTCGAACGAGCCGCGGACCGCCTCGAGGACCGCGAGGCGGGCAAGTCCTCGCGAGTGCCGTCCGGCGGGCAGTGACAGTTGCGCGTCCGCCGGGTGCACGTTGGCCACACCCCGACCGCGCCAGGCCAGGCAAGTCACCCGCACCGACCCGAACACGCAGGTCAACCAGCGGCCGTGGCCGCTCTCCCGCCAGGGCCGCGCCAGTCCTTCCGGCCCACGCACCACCCTGCGTCCCGCGTCAGCGCGTGCTGACTCTTCTTCGTTGTCGGCCCGTTGATCAAGGTGATCCTGCATCAACTGCCGCAGCAGTTCCCGCCCCTGATGCTCGAGCAGCAGCTCCAGTTCGTCGTGGGCCAGGCCCGTGGCGCCGGAGCGTCGGCCAGCGTCGAGACGAGGCGTTCGAAGGCATCACGGGAGGCAGAGTACGGATCAGGCTCGGGTAAGGCGTCGTACGGTTCCATCTGGGGCTCTTCTTCTGCCCTTCGATTCGGTTTGGTTGACACCTCTGAATCTACGGAGAAGAGCCCCTTGGTCACCGGGAGTTGGCACCCTCGCGGCCCGGACCGTGGCGGGCGAGCGTGAACTGTCCCGGCGCGTCCTCGTCCAGCCAGCCCCGCTCCACCAGCCGCTTCAGCTGCCCCCTCGTCCCCTCGATCTTCCCGGTCGTCGTCGGCAGGCCGATCCGCGGCACGATCTGCTTGGCCTGCAGCGGGCCCGGAGCGTCAGCAACGATGTCCCGGTAGACATCCGGCAACACCTCCGTGACCAGGCCCTGACGCCATGGCGGGACCATCATCACCCCGACTCCGTGCGGCGTCGACGCTCCTTCAGGATCCGGCACACGCTCCGTCGGCCCGTCCGGCTCAGTCTCACTATCCGCCGCCGACAACTCCGCCAGCACCTTCGCGACGGTCTCCCTAGTGATCTCCAGCCGCAACAGATCTTCCCGCGCCTCCTCCAGCCGGACGGCCAACTCCGCTGCCTCAGAATGGAGTTCCTCCACCCGCGCCCGAGCCGCGGCCTCACGTGCCTGAAGCTCTTCCGGCAACGACACCATGGCGCCCCACCTCCACTACGCCACGGTAAGAGCACGACAGAACCGACCACACCGCAATCAGCGTCTTCCCAGCTCAGACCACCCCCCGACCGTCACTTCAGAGGATCCGCACCCTTCGCATTTCGGCTCTGTCAGCGATCTTGCGGCATTGGAAAGATCAAGGGCTGTGGAGTACGCGTCTGCGGAGGAGATCGAGGTTGGCCCGGCCAAATCCCAAGCGATTGAAGAGCTTGACGCGTGTCACGTGGCCTTCGACCTGGCCTGAACTCCAGGAGGCGGAAAAGGCCGCGGAGACGGCATCGATATCGCGTCGCAGGCCGTTGACGAGGGAGTGCAGGGTGGGCAGACCGTCCGCGACGACCCGGTCCAGCCAGGCGGGCAAGAGGTCACTGTGGTGATCGCGCATCATCGTGGCGAAGTCGCGGACCCTGACGTACGGCGACATCGAGTTCGGGGCAGGCGGTCCGGATCTCCTTGAGCCCAGCTGCGTCGGTCTCGGCGAGGTGCTCGGGGGTCGTCATGATCCAGCGGACGACCCGGCGGGGCTTCGGCGCCGGCCTCAGATCGGGTGGAGGTCCTGGTGGGTCCTTGAGAGGGCGTTAACCTCCCGCTTTCACTTGGCCCGTGATGACGACTTTGGTCGTCAACTGGGTGGTGGGTAGGGCGGTTTCGTTCCGTGGGCATGACAGGGTCCCGACGCCGTGGCCGGGGTCTCCGAGGTCTTTCAGGTCGTGGTCGGGCAGAGGCGCGGCGCTCAGGCGGCGGTCGCCGCCTCCACCTGCGGATCTCCGCCACCTGGCCCTAGAAACACGAACTCACCGCAGCCTTCCACCGGCTCGCCGCCCTGCCCCGGCCCGCCGGCAGGCCTGCGCCGGTGGGGCCACCCCTTCGAAAGAGCTGCGTCCAACTGACCGCGCTGGTCTCCCGGAAGAAATGCGGTGCGGCCAGCACGGTGCGCGGGTCTCAGGTGCGGGATGTTTCGGGGAGCCAGCCGTTGAGACGACGGTCGACCCAGTGGGTGATGCCGATGGCGACGAGGGCGACGGTGACGACGACCAGGAGGATGGCGAGCACGGTGGTGCTGTCGAAACTGCCGCCGGCTTCGGTGAGGATCTGGCCGAGACCGACGACGGCGATGAACATCTCACCGTTGATCATTCCGGCGACGGCTCGGCCGACGCCGAGCCGGATACCGGCCATGGCCATGGGCAGCGCCGCGGGCAGCACGACCTTGAACAAGAGTTGCCGCTCGCCGGCGCCGTAGACCCGTCCCATCTCGAGGAGTTGAGCGGGAACGCCACGCACGGCGGAGGCGGTGGTGATGACGATGACGAACAGGGAGTACATCACCACCACAGCCACGATGGAGGTGCGGCCCGGCCCGAAAAGGGAGAAGAACACCGGGGCGAAGACTAGAGAGGGTGCCGTCAGCAGCGCGTACATGTAGATACCGAGTGCGGCCTCCGCTGCGCGGTAGCGGCCCATGAGGGTGCCCAGGGTGAGGCCGACGGCCAGCGAAATGGCAAGGCCCAGCACGAGGTTGATCACGCTGGAGAGCAGGCTGGGCAGAATCTTCCCGGCGGCGGTCAGTTCGGCGAGCCGGGCGAGCACCTTGGTGAGAGGTGGAAGGAAGGCGGCGTCGGCCATGCGGGAGGCGGCCTCCCACAGCACCGCGCCGCAGAGGAGTCCGCTCAGCGGGGGCAGGAGGGCCGACGGGCCGCGGCGGGGGGTCATCGGCGGGCTCCGGCGCGGTCAGGGTGCGTGTCGGGATGCGTGTCGGGGTGCATGCTGCGCAGGCGCTCCCACAGGTGGGTGGTGAGCGTGGTGAACTCCTCGGTACGGCCCAGGCCGTGGAGGTCGAAGGAGCGTGGCCGAGGAATGTCCACGGGGACGGTCTCGGCGATGCGGCCGGGCCGCGGGCTCATCAGGACAACGCGGTCGCCGAGCAGGACCGCTTCTTCGATGCTGTGGGTGATGAAGACGACGGTGAGGCGTCGGCGCTCCCAGATCGTGAGGAGTTCCTGCTGGAGGATGCGGCGGGTCTGCTCGTCCAGGGCGCCGAAGGGCTCGTCCATGAGCAGGACGCGGGGCTGGACGGCCAGGGCGCGGGCGAGTCCGACGCGCTGCTGCATGCCGCCGGAGAGTTCGCCCGGCAGCCGGTCCTCGAAGCCGTCGAGTCCGACGAGCCCGATCAGTTCGCGGGCCGTGGCGTGGCGCCGGCCCCGCGCCTCCCCGCGCAGTTCGAGGCCGAAGGCCACATTGTCCAGGACGCTGGCCCACGGCAGCAGGGCGAAGTTCTGGAAGACCATGGCCCGCTCGGGCCCGGGCGAGCGCACGGGCTCGCCGTCCACCAGGATGTCGCCCTCGTCCCAGCCGGTCAGACCGGCGAGGGCGCGCAGCAGGGTCGTCTTGCCGCAGCCGCTCGGCCCGAGCACGGTCACGAACTCGTTGTCGGCGATGGTGAGGTCGACCTCGCTCAGTGCGTGGACCGTCCCGCCCCGGTTGCCGGTGAACCGCTTGGTGAGGTTCGTGATCTCGATCATGCAGTGCTCCTGGGTGAGTGGTGGGACGTGGCCCAGGGGGTCATCTTCCGTTCGATCCAGCGGGCCGCCGAGATCAGCAGGACGGCTTCGGACAGGACGATGACGACCACCGCGTAGAGTGCGGGCGCGTCGAAGTGGCTGCGGTAGGTGAGGATCAGGCCGCCGTAGCCGACGGAGACCATGAGGAGTTCCACGATGACCATTCCGGTGACGGCGCGTCCGAGGGCGAGCCGGACGCCCGTCATGATGGCGGGCATGGCGCCGGGGATGAGGACGCGGCGCCAGATCTGAGCCTCGCTCGCGCCGAAGGTGCGGCTCATCTCGATCAGCGAGGCGTCGATCTGGCGGATGCCGGCGCGGGCGTTGGTGACGGCCATGACCACGGAGAACAGCGCCACCAGGATGACGCGGGAGGCCAGGCCGAATCCCACGGACATCACAAGGAGCGGAATGATCCCGGCCATGGGAGTCACCAGCAGGATGCTGAGGTAGACGTCCGTGTAGCGCTCGATTGCGCTGAATCGCCCGAGCAGGAGTCCGGCGGGAACGCCCAGGGCGACAGCGATGAGGAATCCGAGGACGAGGGCCTGATTGCTGAGCCAGGCAGCCCGCCACAGCTCGCCCTCGCCGAGCAACGTGACGGTGGCTGCAGCGGTTTCGGTGAAGGTGGGCAGCAGGATGCTCTCGTGCGTGCGGGCGTAGCCCTCCCACAGGGCGGCGACGACCAGCAGCGTCAGCATCTGGTACGGCAGGTCGGTGCCGAGCAGCCGCCGTATCCGGCCGGGCGGGCGGGAGCGGGGCGCGGGACCGGCGGTGGTCATGAGGTGCCGCCTTTCTTCCGCCGGTTGCGGTCCACGAAGCTGAGATCGGCCACGTCGGCGACGTCCATCGGCTTGATGGCCCCCGTGTCCACGAAGAAGTCGATGGTGTCCTGCACGCCTTCCGGGGTGAGTGCGCCGGCGTTGAACAGCTTCGCTTCGACGTAGGGGGCGGCGATGTCTTCGACGGTGTCCTCGGAGTACGTGTCGGGCAGGTGCTCGCGGATGAGCCCGGCGAGATGGCCCGGTCGCTGGTTGATCTTCCGCTGTACGTCGATGAGTGCGTCGATCAGTGCCTGGGCGGGCTTCGGGTGTTGCTCCAGGTAGTCCGCGTCGGCGTACACGGTCTGCGGGTGCAGCCCCGGGAAGACCTGGCGGAAGTCGGCCAGGCGCTTCAGTGACCTGCCCTTGGCGCTCTTGGCCAGGTGGGCGACGTCGCTCTGCTCCAGGGCGGTGGCGGTGATCTCCCCGGCCAGCAGTGCCTGTGCCCTGGTCTCCGAGTCGCCGATGGTCAGGTACTGGGGGCGGGCGCCCTTGGGGCAGGTCTCCTCGATCCACTGGCGCACCATGGCGGTGGCCATGGCGCCCTCGCTGAAGATGCCGAAGGCTCGGCCGTCGAGGTCGCCGCAGTCGTCGGCGCGGGCATCGCCGTAGACGGCCCACTGATTGCCCACCATGTCGGCGACGATGCGCACCGGAGCACCCCGCGAGATGGCCATCAGGGCCGGCCCGGTGGCCTCGGCCGAGAACTGGTAGTCGCCGCGGATGAGGCCCTCGACGGCAAGTTCCGGCTCCGCTGTCTCCTCGATCGTCACGTCATAACCGGCGGCACGGACCTGGTCCACGGCTTCCATCAGCGGTACCGAGGTGATGTCGGGTTCGGTCAACGCGACGGTGAAGGAACGCTCGGAGCCGCCGTCCCCGCTCCCACAGGCGGTGAGCAGGCCCGCCAGCACCACCGAAGCCAGGGCCGCCGCCACGGAGCGGGACCTGCGCACCGCCCCGGTTCGCGGTGGTCGGACTGTGTCGGGACTTCTGGGACGCGACAGAAATGAAGGGGGCAATGCTGGACACCTCCATGTGTTCAGGGACGGGCTCGACCGGCGACCGGACTCTCAATTCCCCTTTCAGGCCCGCCAGTTGTGCATTCGTTTGCGCGTTCGTATGTATAGTGGGGTCACCGACGTGAACCCGTCAACCCGTACACGTACGAACGTCCCCTGCACGCAAGGGAGTTGGCTGATGCCCGAAACGACCGACACCCCGCCCCCGCCCCGTCGAGGCACGGGCCGTCGCCCGACCATGACCGACGTGGCGCGCGCGGCAGGAGTGAACCCGTCCACCGTCTCCCGGGCGCTGGACGACCGGCACCCCTTCTCCCGCAGCGACACCGCGGCCCGGATCAAACAGATCGCCGCACAGCTCGGTTACACCCCCAACCCGGCCGCGGCCAACCTGCGTCGGCAGAGCACCCGCACGATCGGCGTCGTCATGTCCAGCATCACCGGCACGGTGATGGCCATGCTCTACGAAGAGATCGCCGAGGCCTGCCGCGACCACGGCCTCGACGCGCTCCTCGCCACCACTCACGACGACCTCGAAGCAGAGACGGCCATCGGCCGACTGCTGCTCAGTCGCCGGGTGGACGGGCTGATCCTCGCCACCGCGCGGCTCGACAGCCCCGGCGGCTTCCTGTCCGAACTGGCCGCGGACGGCACTCCCTTCGTGCTGGCGCTGCGCACCGACGGCCACAGCCCCGCGGTCCTGGGCGACGACCGGCTCGGCGGCTACCTGGCGGCTCGCCACCTCCTGGACCTGGGACACCGGCGGATCGGGATGATCGCAGGGCCGCCCTACGCCTCCAACGCCCTGGGCCGCGTCACCGGCCTGCGCGAGGCACTCTCCGAAGCGGTCGTCGACGTGGACGATCGTCTGGTACGCCACTCGGACTTCTCGATGGAGAGCGGCGAGAGCACCGCGGCCGAACTACTGGCACTGCCGGACGGGCAACGCCCCACCGCACTGGTGGCGGTGAACGACAACACCGCGGTGGGCGCGCTCGCCGCCGCTCGCCGCCACGGCCTTGCCGTCCCCCGGGACCTGTCCGTCGTCGGCTACAACGACACTCCGCTGGCCGCCCGGCTCCCGATCCCCCTCACCAGCGTGCGCGTACCGCTGCGGGAGATCGGACGGGGCGCGGTCGACATGCTGCTGCGGATCAGGCAGGAGCGTCCCGTCCGCTCGCTCGTGCACGCCCCCACCCTCATACCGCGCGAATCCACGGCCCCCGCCCCGTGACCCACAACTCCCCGCGCACCCCCTCCACCACCGCGAGAGGAAGCCCGTGACCGACCACACCAGCACGTCCACCGCACCCCGCCCCGCGGCCGCTGCCGACCCACAGCCGACGGACGAGAAGATCGACGCCTTCTGTCACATCCTCCCCAGAACCTGTGCCGACCAGCTCTTCGCCCTCGACCACGTTCCCGCCCTGGCCAATCTCCGCCGCCGGGTGATGGACATCCCCGCCCTTGTCGACCTCGACGTGCGCTTCCGCCAGATGGACGAGTTCCCCGGCTACCGCCAGCTGATCAACCTGGCCGCGCCGCCCCCCGAAGACTTCGGCACGCCCCGCTCCGCCGTCCAGTACGTCCGGATGGCCAACGACGCCCTGGCGGACCTGACCGCCAGGCACCCGGACCGGTTCGCGGGCTTCAGCGCCGCGGTCGCCCTCACCGACGTGGACGCCGCCGTCGCCGAACTCGACCGAGCTGTGGGCGAGTTGGGTGCCGTCGGCGTACAGATCTACACCCACGTGCGGGGCCACCCCCTGGACGAGCACCGCTTCGCACCGTTCTGGGCCCGCGCCGCCGAGCTGGACGTCCTCGTGCAGGTCCACCCCTGCCGCAACGCCACCTGGCCCGACTATCCCGCCGAGCAACGCTCCCGCTACGAGATCTGGTGGACCCTCGGCTGGGAGTACGACCTCTCCGCCTTCATGGCACGCATCGTCTTCGGCGGCATCCTCGAACACCACCCGTCGCTGAAGCTGCTCATCCACCACGGCGGCAGCATGATCCCGCACTTCTCCGGACGCGTCGGCCCCGGCTGGGACCAGCTCGGCTCCCGTACCCCGCCCGAGCAGCAAGCCGACATCGAAGGACCACCGCTCTCCAAGCGGCCACTCGACTACTTCCGGATGTTCTACGCCGACACCGCCCTCTTCGGCGCCCCGCACGCCCTGCGCTGCGCCCTCGACTTCTTCGGCCCCGAGCGAGTCCTCTTTGCCTCCGACAGCCCCTACGACCCCGAAAAGGGACCCGGGTACATCCGGTCCTCCATCGCGGACGTGCACCGCATGGACCTCGCCCCCCACGAACGCACCGCGGTCTTTGCAGGCAACCTGCGCCGCCTCACCACAGGCCGACTGCTCGTCTGAGTGTGCGCAAGCCTCCACACAGCGACGACGTCCTGCGTGACGCCGGGGTGTGACACACGTCCGGTGCTGCGGTAAGCGGGGCTTGCTCTCACCGTGGCGAGCGGGGATAGCTCGCCTGCCACTGCGGTTCCAAGCGGCGTACCGGGCCGCCCATCTCGGTGGGCGGGGCCGTTCGAGAGCCGACCACAGCAGGTCGGTCCGCTGTCGCCTGTGCGGGAGGCGGTGGGCCTCTGCCGGGCGCGGCGGCGGGCGGGGAGGATATGGGGATGAGCACGAGACGCCCGGTGCTGACCAGAACGAGGCGGCCGACGCCTACGGTGTGAGCCGTACGACGATCCGGCGCCACGGCGCGGCCGGCCAGCACCTCACCCGCATCGCAGCGCTCCCCATCAACGCGCTGTCCGCGATGGACGACCACCCCGCCCTCATCCTTGATTGCCCCCCATCTGTCTCCCCGGCCCGCTCGCGAACCTCCTCAGCGCCCTCGCCCACCGGCAGGCGCCCAGTTGGACGGGGAACTCCCCCGGCGAGCACATGCCGGGCAAGACGCCTGGCTCCTTCCTCCGGGTGGATCCCGGCACGGGCTACTTTGGCTACATGAACTCCGGCGGAAGCATCTCCACTTCTTCCGCCCGCACAAGGACCCGATGCAGTACTTCTGGGAGCAGTTCAAGTGACACCACGTGAAGGTGATCTGGCCTCGCAATTCCAACGGGTGGCCCGGGCAACGGGGCGGGCCAATCCCCCGCTCCCCGGGGCTGCCCTGCGAGGCTGGGAAGAAGTGGTGAAGCTGTGCGCGGAGGGCTACGACTTCGACGTCTCCGAATACCTCAACGACCTGTCCATCCGCGAGCTGTTGCAGGACGCTGTCGATGATCCGGTGGTGAAGTCACTGCCCGAGTGCTCGTGGTTCTCAGCCGAACTCTCCCGTATCGACGACGGGTTCCGAACAGTCCTGACGAACGGCCCGGTGGTACAGCCCGACGAGAGTCATTGGTGGCGACGCTCGCTTCCGGCACGAGGACAGCAGGAGTTTGTGGACGATGTGCGGGAACGGTACGGAGTCGACATCGAAGTGATCGAGGCGGCTGACTGACGGTCTCCCCACAAGGGCACACGACACTGCCGGGGTGGCGGCTGCAGGCAGGATCCTCAGCCTGCAGCCGCCTCACATCCGGGCACCGCAACCGTGAGTTCTGCAGAGTGCTCTGGCCGCAACCCTCATGGGTCGGACTGCAGCCCAGTCTGCGAACTTCCAGGCGCGCACCAGCCGTTGCCAACCGCACAACTGGCCTCACCTCGCCCCTGCGACCGGTACACCAAATCCCTGAACAGGGGCTATTGTCACCGCCACACGGACCACCTGCCCGAAAGGTGTGTGGGCGTCGCCGTGGCACCGTCCGCCGACCGCTGCCACGGCCGAAAAGCAGAAGAGGGGCCGACACCATGACCGAGACCGTGAGCACTCCCACGGCGCTGGCATCCCAGTACGCCACCCAAGTGAGCAGCGATCTGGAACGCAACGTCAAGGAACAGGAACGTATCCGTGCGGAGATCGACTCCCTGCAGGAGCAGCTGGCTGCCCTGCACCATGACCACACCGTGCTGACCAATATCCGTCAGGCCCTGGAGCTTGCGACCCCGCCCGCCGCAACCGATGAAGCACCGGACGGGGCCAGCGTGGTGCCCGCTCCCCGAGGCAAGGCCTCAGCCGCCGCCAGCAGAAGCAAGCAGTCGGCAACCAGGCAGGCCGGTTCACCGCAGCGCCGCGCGACGGGGGGAAAGCAGGCCCGCAAGCCCGCGGCTGTCAAGGCCGCCGAGCCCACATTGGTCGAGCTCATCTCCCGTCATCTCGCCGTGCAGAGCGAACCGCGCTCCGCAGCGGAAATCGCCACCGACCTCGGTCAGGCTCACCCCGACCGCGGTATCAAGACCACCGTCGTGCGCACCACACTCGAGAATCTGGTGGCCAAGAACCGGGCCCAGCGCAGCAAGCAGGGTACGTCGGTGTTCTACACCGCCCCCGATGCTCCCGCCCAGCCAGCCGCCCCTGAAGAACAGCCTCGGTCCAGCCAAGCCGAGTGACCCTTTCCCGCAGGTGCCCATCACCGGTGCAGGAGGCGTCGACGGTCAACCAGCGGGCCCCAGTAAGCCTGCGTGATGTCGCCCGGCACACGAGAACAACAACAAGATCAGGATGCATCGGGCCGCCTCGACGCGGCCCGATCCACCGGCTCTGACTATGACTCACCACGTCGCAGTGACGCCCTGAGACGGGCAGAACAAGATCGGTCCGTGACGCGTGGCCAGCGGCCGGGACCAAGGCGCGTGCACTCACCGATTTCTCGTTCGAAGTCAGTGAATGCGCTGCTCATGTGATCCTGTTCTGCCCCCTCAGGCACCAGTTCCTGGGTCTGGTGCAGATAGTCCGTGCGGTCTGTGCGGGACACGGACAGCCGAACTCCCAAGCCATAGCAGCCAGATGGTCACCCCATGACAGCCAAGATCCAGCAGTCACCACCGACGACCCTGCTGGTCAACAGACCATCCCCCACATCAGAACCCGCTGCCGACCAACCCACTGCCACAGCACCACCCACTCATACACGGGAGCTGGAGGCTGCGTCCCTTTCGTCGTATCAGGTCTCGCCGCCGTCCACATGGCCTTGCGTCGCGGGGTGCTGGATCAGCTGGGCGAGTTGGGCGGCATAGCGCTCCACGACCTCGGGTGCGGTGGCGTCCGCTTCGAACAGGCCGCGCGCCAACTGCGGATAGACCGCCAGGGCGTTGGCCGCGCTCATCAGGATGAGCAGGAGCGCGGCGGGATCGAGCCGCTCGTCGAGTTCGCCGCTCTGCTGCCGTTCCCGGAGTCGTTCGACTTCCTGGCGCAGTGACGCGTTGCGCTCGTGTGCCTCCGAGCCGTCCTCGCCGGTGTCGGCGAGGCCCGCCCAGGCGAGGAGGCGGCCGCCGAGGCGGGGGTCGGCGGCCGCCTGCACGTACCTCTTGATCATTTCGTCGAGGGGCGTGTCGGCGGGGATAGCTTCGGCCTCGTGGGCCCTCCAGCGGTGGCCGAGCTGCTCGTACAGGCCCTGCTTGCCGCCGAAGTAGTAGGAGATGAGCTGCTGGTTCACCCCGGCGCGGCGGGCGATCTCCGACACCCGGGCACCGGCGAAGCCCTTACTGGCTCTAACAAAAGCTGCTGATCATGAGACTGTCGGCCTGTCTGCACGT
>NZ_BMVR01000030.1 GCF_014650815.1 Streptomyces flavofungini | reverse complement strand
ACATCCCCACCCTGCGGCGATGGCTCTGGGGCAAACACATCGGCGTCCGTGTCGCGCGCAAGGGCATCGAATCCCGCCAACGACTGGGGCATCGCAGGTGGGTGATCGAGCGGACCTTGTCCTGGCTGACCGGCTACCGCAGACTCAGCCCCCGCTACGAACGCCACCCCTCCAACTACCTGGCCTTCCTCGGCCTCGCAGCCGCCCTGTGCTGCTACAAGCGACTACTCCGCCTCACCACATAGGACAACGTCTAATACTGCAACGGTGTTTGTGGTGACTGCTGGGCAGTTGTCATGGGCTGTGTCCGCGTCGTTTGTGGTGGCTGACGCGGGCTTGGTGTTGTCGTCTGCGGCGCCATGTCGACCAGTGCCAGATGTGGTCGATGGGCGGGGGCTGGCGGTGGGTGAGGCGGGTGATCAGGCGTCTGATCTCCGCGAGGCTGAGGTGGATGAGCTGGGAGGATCCGTTTCTGCTTTCTCTGTGTCGAGTTCGCGGGCCCGCAGGACGGTCAGGCAGGCGTGAGCGGCGATGGCCAGGGTCATGTGGCGGTGCCAGCCGGGGTAGCGGCGGACTTGGTAGTCGTCCAGGCCGCACTCCTGCTTCGCGGTCTGGAAGCACTCCTCAACAGCCCACCGGCTGCCCGCAACTGAGACCAGCTGGTCCAGGGTGGTCTGGGCGGGACAGTAGGCAATGTAGTAGGAGATCTCCTCGGGCCGGCTGACGCTGCGGCGGGCGATGACCCAGTGTCGGCGGTCTTCGCGATGCCAGGGCCGGACCTCGACGCGAGCCCAGTCATAGAGCCGCGGGCCGTGTGCTCCCGCACCGCACGAACGACGTTTCCACTTCTGCCGTGGCAGGCCGGGAAACAGATCGTGGACGGGGTGGTCTATGGACCAGCGGGTGACGACGGTGTCGTGCCGGGTGGTGGCCATGACGTGGAAGACATCGGCCTGTTCCAGCTCAAAGCGCCAGCCCTTGCTGAAGCCGTAGGCGGCATCCGCCGTCACCCAGCCGAAGGGAATCTTGTCCCGGACCGCCCGGCGAACCATTGCCTTGGCCATGACCACCTTCGTTGCGAAGGCGACATTGTCGTCGATGCCGGCGCCTCGGCACCTTTCCCGGTCATCGGTCCATGACGTGGGCAGATACAAGCGGCGATCGATCAGTGTGCGTCCGCGGGGCGTGGCGTAGGCGAGGAACACGCCGATCTGGCTGTTCTCGGTGCGTCCCGCGGTGCCGGAGTACTGCCGTTGCACGCCGGCCGAGCGAATGCCCTTCTTGAGGAATCCGGTGTCATCCACGATCAGGACAGCCTGCGGGTCTCCAAGATGTTCCACGACGTAGCCGCGGACATCGTCCAGGACCTCGTCCGCGTCCCACTCGATCCGGTTCAGCAACCGGTGGATGCGATCAGGCCCCGCGTGCCCGGCCTCCTCCGCGAGCGTCCAGCCGTTCTTCCGCTCCAGCGAGGCGATCAGCCCTCGCATGTAGACCAGCGCAGTCTGACGCGGCTCCTGCCGATTGAACCGGTGCACGAACCGCTCGTGCACCATGCTCAGTTCACCGGCCCACAACCTGACATCAGCAATACCCCCACCCATAACCACACCAACGACTGACCTGCCCAGCAGTCACCACAAACACCGTTGCAGTACTAAGCTGACCCACCATCCGACAACATCCCGAGAAGGTCAGTAGGTCTTCCTGTCAGTCCTGTTCGGGAGCACGTTGTGTGTGGACGCACATGAAGTGAACCGTGTTCGGGCGAAGTTGGCGTTGTTCGTGGCGGACGTGTTTCGCCTCGGTGCCGCAGAAGGACCCGCGGGCCAAGGGCGACTGCTATCTGCGCGGACTGATACTGGACGGCCGCCGCAAGTCCATCCAGGCCATGGCTTGTCGGCTGCCGGACGGCAACGAGCAGAACCTGCAGCAGTTCGTGAACCAGTCCACGTGGGATCCGGTGCCGGTGCAACGGAGGATCACCGAACGCATGCTGCCGTTGATTGACCCGACGGCCTGGGTAATCGACGACGTGTCGGTGCCCAAGGATGGTCGGATGTCGGTCGTTGTGGCTCCGCAGTACTGCGGGGCGCTGGGCAAGCGGGCACGGTCACCGCCATCACCACGCAGATGGGACGGTTCGCGACCTGCCCGTCCCTGGTCTTGACGTTGATGGCGTCCACGAACAGAACCGGATAGACGCGGTCGAGGGGCCGGTTCTGCCACTCGGCCATGACTCCGTCACTGTGCCGGTGATGGAGGAGATGGTCTGCTTGGAGACCTCGGCCCCATAGACCTCGGCCAGGTGGGCAGTGGCGATCTCGCCGTGCGTGAGCCCCTTCGCGGACAGCGGCAGCGCCATCTCGTCCACCCCGGTCAGCCGCCGCTGCCGCTTCCTGACGCTCTGCGGCTCGAACGTGCCCGAGGTGTCACGCGCAACCTTGACCTCGACCGGCCCGACGCCGGAGCCGATGGAGGAGTGGGTGTGGTTGCAATCCTTTCCCACCCCGGTGAGTGGGCGGTGGAGGGGCTTCTTGTATGGGGTGAGAAGGTCAAGCTCATGGCCACAGGGGGTAGACGAGCAGGAGATGGCCCCCCAGGACGGCTCCGGTCGCGGTGGCGGCGGTGAGCAGGGTCCAGAGGGGGACTGGGGTACGAACTCGGGCCAGGGCCATGGCCAGGGGGAACAGGAGAGGGAAGGCAGGAAGCAGGAACCGCAGCCGCGACATGTAGGAACCGTTAACCCCCACCGCGATGGTCAGGTTCAGCGCACTGTAGATGAGGAGGGGCGCCGGCTGGCGCCCGGCTGCGGAGACTACGAGCAGGACAACGGCAATGCACAGGCCGACCGTGACGACTGCATACCACAATGGGATGTTGGTCGCACTGGCGAGGATCTTCCAAATCTGGTGTGCGGTTCCCGCGCCGACGTCAAAAGTGGCCCCCCAGTCCTTCTGGACTTGGAAGTATCCGTCGTACGTGCCGAGCCGGACGGCGACCCACCCCAGGTAGCTGGCCAGCCCCAGTGGTGCCAGAAGCACACCGGCCAGCAGCCGCCACAGTGATGCATCAACCGGGCTGGTGTTCAGACCGGCTCCGAAGGTCTGGCGCCGGTTCCAGAGCTCGATCAGCCCCGCTGCCATCACGGCAACGACGACCGCGGCACCTGCGGCCCGGGTAAGACCCGCAGGAAAACTGAGTGCACCGGCCCAGATCCAGTGGCCGGTGAGTGCCGCGTACAGACTCCATGCGCACAGGGCGGTGAACAGTGCCTCCGTGTACGCCATGTTCGTCACCACAGCGGCCGGAACCGTTCCCCACAGGGCAGCGGCGAGGATACCGACTCGTTGGCTGTAAAGGTGTTCAGCGACGGCGTAAATTCCCCAGGCGGCGGCGAGCGCGCTGGTCCAGGAAATCACCAAACCGGCCTGTTCCAGCGTCCATGGAGACAGGGTATGCAGGGCCCTCATCGCGTAGGGGTAGAGAGGGAAGAACGCCAGGTTGTTGTACTGCCAGCCCGGTCCACCCACATGATGGACGCTCAGGTGCCGGTCATAGCCCTCGCGGGCAATCATGAGGTACCAACCCGAGTCCCAGGTCACGAGCACACGCATCAGGGGCCGGTGCTTTACATGGGCCCACACGGCGAGCACGCCCAGACTGACCGCCCGCACCAGCACATAGCCAGCAAGGGCCGGTAGCGCGCTGCGCAGTGTCTGCCCCAGACTGCCCACCACAGCGGAGCGAGACCGGTCGTGGTTGTCCTGGTCACTGACTCTCGCGCCGACGAGATCAGGGCTGCTGCGAGCATCGCGCTGCGACGGCCGATTGGTCACACCGCATCAGACCACGCGGTGAGCCGCACATGGTGGAAGGACACGTCAGGGCGGGCTGCCCCGCAGTGACCCTCGCGGCCGCCCAGATCACCCTGCTCAAAGCCGCCCGCGAACACCGGCTACGATCCGTTCTCGCCTTCTCCCACCGGATCGCAGACAGCGAGTCCTTCACCACCCAGTTCCACCGTCTCCTCCCTCTCCTTCCCCACGAAACCATCCCGACCGGGGAAGGCCACTGCACTCACATCGACGGCACGCACACTCACATCCAGTGCACCGACACGCTAGCCTCCCTGTCCAATCAGAGTCCCGACCGCTGGCACGGGCCTTGACCCTGCGTCCTGGACACGGGCTTATGCGGCTTCGGTCAGCGTAGTTGTTGTTGCGGAGGCTGTCTCATAGGCGATGGGACTGCGGTGTCCGAGGTGGGAGTGTCGGCGTCGGGTGTTGTCTCGGTGGAGCCAGCGGAACGCGTCGAGGCGGGCCTCGCGCTCGCTTGACCAGCCCTTTCGGTCTTTCAATGTCTCCCTTTTGAAGGTCGCGTTGAAGCTCTCCGCGGCGGCGTTGTCCGTCGAGCTGCCCACGGCGCTCATGCTCTGCAGGACGCCCGCCCGGCGGCAGGCGTCGGCGAAGGCCCTACTCGTGTATTGGGCTCCGTGGTCGGTGTGCATGATGGCGCCTTTGAGGCTGCCCCGGGTCCGCTCGGCAGCGGTCAGGGCGTCGATGACGAGCTCGGTGCGCATGTGGTCAGCCAGCGCCCAGCCCGCCAGGCACCGTGATGCAAGATCGATGACGGTCGTGAGATAGCAGAACTTCCCGCCTCCGGCGCTCAAGTACGTGATGTCACCGACGTACTTGGTGTTCACTGCCTGGGCAGTGAAGTCCCGGCCGATGAGGTCTGGGGCCTTCGCGGCGGCCGGGTCCGGGACGGTGGTGCGGTGCCGGCGCAGACGGACGCCGGCCAGGCCGATCGTGCGCATGACGCGCGCGATGCGCTTGTGGTTGACATGCTCGCCGTCCTCGCGGAGCTCGGCGGTGATCCTCGGGACGCCGTAGGTGCCGTCTGAGGCCCGGTGGACGGCGCGTACTTTCGCGGCGAGCTTCGCATCGGCCGCCTGACGGGCGGCTCGGCCGGCGGTGGTCTTGCGCCAGTAGTAGAAGCTCGAGCGGGCAATGACCAAGACGATGCACAGCCGCTTCACGCCGTGCCGGCGCTGGTGGTCCTCAACGAACTGGAAGCGGTTCACCAGCGCGTCTCCGTCGCGAAATACCGGGCCGCCTTGCGCAGGATGTCCCGCTCTTCCTCGAGTTCACGAACCCGCTTGCGCAAGGCGGCCACCTCCGTCGAGTCCGGTGCCGACGCGTCCGGCTGGGCTGCGAAGTGCGAGCCCGGGCGCCGCCCGTCGGCGGCCCGTATCCAGTTCCTGAGCGTCTCGGTGTCGACTCCCAGATCGGCCGCGACCGCCTTGATCGTCGCTCCCGGCCCCGAGCGGTACAGCGCGACCGCGTCCGCCTTGAACTCGGCGGGGTATTGCTTCATCCCCACAGGGACTCCGTTCTCCCAGATCCTCAAGATCCAGTGCCTACGGTGTCCAGGACGCAGGGTCAGGCCCCCTTGTGCTTCGGACAGCGTCCGACCCTCGGCAGGCTGCCCGGCCGCCGACGGGTTGGAGGGCTCGGATGTCCGTCCTCTACGGCCGCGCCCTTCCTCTACGGCGGGCGGCACTCTGCGGTCGCTGTGTGCACCGATCACGAACACACCGCATGGCCTGGATCCGCGGTACGCGGCCGTGCACCCGGTGCACGCCTACCGAGCGAACGTTCGCCAGCCGCCCTGCCCGCCGCGGACTGCTGCGCGCCAGACGGGGCTTTCCCTCCCGGGCGGCACAATCCGCCCCGTCCCGCAGTCACAAAGGAAATCCCACGCCGATAACTGCATTCCGAGACGATCACTGAACACGGCCACCCAGCCCGCAAGGATCAAGGTCGAGGACCACGTCCACCCGGCGACCGCCGACTCGGCGCCGGGTGGAAGCGCGCCGACGAGTGGTGCAACTGCCGCTCCAACCCCCGGCAGCGGGCCCAGGGCTTCGCCTCCCTCGACGAGTCGTCATACAGCGGCGGCTCCATGGGCGGGGACCATCCCATCACCTGGTGCCAGCAGTACGAAGGCGGGCTCTGTCTACACCGGTGGCGGCCACACCCGACAGCGTACGCCGAACCCGTCTTCCGCCAGCACCTGCTCGGCGGCATCCGCTACGCCATCTGCGCAGCCCAGGGCCGACGGCCGCCCCGAACAGGGCTGCGTCCCGCTCTTCGACGGGCACCGCTGCCTCCCTCGCCAAGTGGCAGCAGGCCGGCCCCGGCTCCTGCGTCCTGAAGCACGACGGCACGATCGCCACTGCCGGCGGCATGGGCCTGCTCTGGTACGCCCACCGCTTCCTCGGCTCGTACTCCCTCAAGTTCGACTGGAAGATGGCCGGGGACGAGTTCATGAAACTCGCTGCAAACCGTCAAGCCCGGACCACAGCGGCCGCCCGCGCCGGTCAACTGGACGAAGTGCACCGGCACTTCGGTACACAGTTGAGAAGGCACCGTGAACGGGGAGCGCCCCGAATGCCGCTGGTCTCAAACTGGCCGTTCTCGAAGGGGAGTCACCTGAGCTCGACGGAGTAGGAGCTTCCGGGGAAGTCCCATCCGTCGGTTCCTTCGCCGATGTCGGCCACGATGACGTCGTCGATGAAGTGGTCCTCGAACGCGTCGTCGGTGAGCTCTCCCGCTGCCCAGAGTTCCTCGATCGCGCTCCAGTCGCCCCGACGGCCGTCGATGCGCAGCGGCGCTGCGCGTCGTGTGCCGCGCTCGCGTTCGTCCTGGCCGGTTTTGACGGTGCCGCTGATCTCGAACTGCCCGTTCCTGACGTGGTCGGGGATCGGGTCGGCGGGGACGAGGGCGATGTTCTCGTAGGCGGTGTGGATGAGGTCGCGGTAGCCGCGGCGGATGTTGTATTCGGGGTCGGACAGCCAGTTGATGAGGGTCTGGGTGGTCACGTGGAGGCCTGCGTCGTGAAGGGCCTGGTATCCGCGGTGGGTCCCGGTGAGCTGGCGGAGCTGGGCGTGCCAGTGCCGGGCGTTGTAGGTCGAGAGCCGGTGGCGGGGGGTGACCTGGGCACGCAGCAGGTCGCCCAGGGAGCCGCCCAGGGAGGTGCCGTGGCCGGTGGGGCCGGCCATCAGTCGTCACCTTCGGGAATGATCTCGCCGGGCTGGATGAACGCGGCTTTCACTTCGCCGAAGCCGGTGCCGGTCCGGTAGGTCGCGGGGGGTGTGCCGTTGGGGGTGAAGAAGACGGCGGCGTCGACGTTGCGCAGGGCGATGAGGGTGTGGCCTTCCCTCACGGCTTTGAAGGCGGTGGTCCAGTGGCGCACCGATGCCTCGGCGACCATGCTCATGCGCCAGTCGGGCCGCCAGAACGGGGAGCGCTGTTCGGGGCGTTTGGGCCACAGCAGGCGCAGGGCGATCGACAGCCGCGTCTTGTAGGTCTTGTAGGGTTCCCCGCCCGTTTCGATGAGTTCGGCGCGTGCCTGGCGGGCGGCGGCGTAGAAGGGCTTGAAGAGGGACTCGTTCGCCTTTCCCGTCCACGAGTCGTGGATGGTCGGTGCCGTATCGAGGTGGCCTTCGCGGACGAGTTTCTCCAGCTGCTTGATGTGGGGGGTGGTGACCCAGACGCGGCCCTGGTCGTCGGGGCGCTCGATGATGCGGCCCAGCGGGTGCGGCATGTCGGTGTGGTTCCACGGCGGGATGTCGATGAGGTAGATGCCGGCCTGGGTCTTGTCGAACGCTTCGAGAGGACCTGTGTGCAGGAGCTTGTTCGGGGCCAGGGGGACGGCCGAGCAGGCCGAAGGGTAGCTGCCGTTGCGGTCGATCAGGCACAGCACGCCCTCGCCGAAGGCGTCGGGCAGCTGAAGCCTGTCGCGCCTGACGCGCTTGCCGTTCGCCCTCGTGTGGGCGACACGCTCGCTGGTGACATCGGGGTGGACCCAGCGGGGCTCGCCGTCCATGTCCTCACTGATCAGCGGCCACGGACCGCTGTCGCGGTCCTGGGTGCGGATCACCGCGATCGGGTGCATCTTCGAGCGGCCGACCGCGTCCTTGAGGATCCGCAGAGCAGGGAACACCGCGCCCTCGGGCTCGTCCTGTTCGTCGCCCGGCGCCAGCACCTCCCGGTCGTCGTCCTCGTCGTCCTCGTCGGCGCCGTCCGGGCCGTGGACGGCGCCCGCGGCGGGCTCGGCAACGGCAGCGGGCTCCCCGATGGTGTCGGCGGACCCGGCGGTGGCGTAGGCGTTCAGTGCGGCGGCGAGACGGCGTCCCTCGTCGGTGTCCGGCAGCTGCCGCGGCGTCGCAGCAGCCTCGGCCAGGGACGGTGCGAGGTAGCCAAGGGCTTCCTGGTCACCGTTGGTCAACGCGGTGCGCAGCGCGGCCAGAACATGCGTGACGGAAGCCGGCAGGCCCTGCCGGGCACCGGAGGTGTAGGGAAGCGCTGCTTCGGCCAGCTCCCGCTCCACGCTGCCCAGTCTCGGCGGACTTCCCACGCTGTCCGTACCGCCGTCGGGGGCGGCAGCGGCATCAAGGAAGCGGGCGTGCAACAGGTCGGGGATCAGGTACGCCGAGCTGATCGCGCCGAAGTCGCGCTCCGCGACCGTCACCTGGACCTGGGAGGGGTCCGCGGCAGGAGTGAGCGTCAGCAGGATGTCGGCGTCCAGGAGCGCCAGGAGCGCAGGGCTGTCGCTGTCCACGACGGCCAGGACCGGAACGTGCAGGGTGCGGGCGAGAGCGGCCAGGGCCTGGGAGGCCTGCGGGAGACGGTCGCCGGACAGGGGAAGGAGGGGGTTGTGGACGGCCTGGAGCCGGTCCACGACGATAAGGGCCAGGCCGGGGACGTGCGGGGCGGTCTCCGCGATGGCCCCAGCGGTCAGGTCACTGCCGTCGTCGATCATCAGCGGTGCGTGCACCAGCTGCTGGGCGAGGTGCTGCTCGTGTTCGGTCAGGCGCCCCTGCTTCAGGCGCGGGTAGTCGCCGCCGGTCACCGCGGAGATGATCCGGCGCGTGATGTCGGACCGGTTCGGCCCCGACGCCGCATACAGGACACGGCGGTTGCCGACGAGCGCCGCCTGCCGGGCGGCGGCCAGGCCCAGCAGGCTTCCGCCCACGCTCGGGGCCGCCGCCACGACCGTCAGCCGGCCCGGCTGCAGACCACCCGTCGCAGCGTCCAGACCGGGCAGCCCGAACGTGAGGCCACCGGCTGCCGGACCGGAGGTGAGTACGGCGCCAATAGCGTCCCCCAGCGAGGTCAGCCCCCGCGGCACTCCCCCGCCCCCGGCAGACGGACGGTCACCGGCAGGCCCGGTGGGCCCGGCGGGTGTGGACTCCTGCACGAGCGCTTCCTCTCCACTCCATGGACCGCAGCACAGCTGCGGCCGGTGACAGGCCGTCAGACGTAGGCCACGGGATTACGGGACGGGTGCGGACAGGCTGTGAGCCGGCCGACACGGGGGTCACCCCGCAGGAGCTGCCCCTCCAAGGCATAACGATCACCGTGCTTGGAAATGCCGGTGATCCTTGCGACGGCCAGGACCAGTCCTTCGGTGTTGACGATCTGCACCTCGTCCTCGGCGAGCGCCCGGCCCGTCCGGAACTTCCACACGCCCCGGCCCGCCTGCCAGGCATCATCCTCACGCATCCCCGGACGCCAGCCGATCACGGACCGCCCCAGACTGTCACCCGGGCCCGCCTCACGCTCCGGCCCGATCTGGATCTGAAGCACCCTCACACCCCCTGCAGACTCTTCAACTTGTTGCAAAGTATCACCCGGGAAGGTCTGAGCCCGGCGACCGTGCTCGTCTCTGCGGCACACCGTGTCAGCACGAGCACGCATGCTTCTCCGGTGCCCCAAGCTCCAGGTCAACGCAAAGGTGCTTGCCCGTCCCGACGAGCTGGGGCAGAACATGGCGGCTTGGTTCCTGTTCGCTGACGCCGACGGCATGCCCCGACGTTGTCAGTGGCCGCTGCCATGCTCTCGGCATGACATGCCGTGACCTTGTGACGCTCAGCCCGCAGGATCAGCTCACTCTGGACGCCAAGGCCGACGTCTCAGACCTGTGGGAAGACGGCCCCTCCTACGGCTGCCAGCTACGCGGGGCCCATCCTGGCCGCCATGTCGCCCTCATCGACCACCTCGCCTGGGACGAGGATCCCCCGGTCGTCACGTACTGGCTGTGGTGGGACGCCGGCGGCCACACCCTGACCCATGCCTCCTCCTGCTCCGACTGCCACCTGCCGCAAGGGCATCCGGTCAGCTCAGGCTGCAGCACATACGCCGGCCAGTGCGCCGCAGCAGCCGGCATCACCGACAGCGACCGGGCCATGCTGGAAGACCTGGAAGATGCCGTGCACGAAGCCGAGACACACCACCGCTGCCAGTACACGGCCGGCCACGACGGTCCGCATGTCCGTCTCGCCCAGAGCCAGGACCGACCCGACAACACCAGCACCACCTGGTGGGTGTGCTGGCCCGCACCCCACACCGGCCACCCCTACACCCTCACCGTGATAGACGAATGCCCCGCCACCGCAGCCGCAGACAACGACGACGGCCTGTGCCTGCTCCCTGCCGGTCATCCCGGAAACCACCAGTTCTAGGGGGTCAGCCGCCACAGGCTGCCCCCAGGGCCGGGAGTGGTCGGGACGAGGCCGAAGAGCCGGGGACTCCCTGGCCTTGCTCCAGCCTGAGCGCCATCCTGCTGCTGACCTGCCGTCCCGCCATCCGCGACCGCCTGTCGCGGTCCTCGTTGTCAGTGCAGCGGACGGTTTCCGCTGCTGCCTCAGCAGGCTGCGGGGCGCAGGTACATCGGCAGGACGGTACGCATGAGCTGTTCGCCGCGGGTCGTGATGGCCTCGAAGTCACTGCTGGCCATAGCGGCGAAGTTGGTCGGGTAGGCGGCGACCGCGCTGCGCGGAACGAGGTCGGCGGGCGGTGCGGGCAGCCGGTCGTCCTTCATGCCGAGGTACGCGAGGGCGAAGCCGTCGATGCGTCCGCTCTCGGCCCATTCATACAGGCGGGAGCGGGCGGAGTCCTGTGCTTTGCGGTGGACAGTGGCGAAGGAGCGACTAAGGCGTCCAAGCATGAAGTGCGGCGCCTTCAGGTCCAGTTCGCCCAGGCCGGCGTCGCAGGAGATGATGAAGGGCACGTCGTAGACGTGCTGGGTGTGGTGCGGTGAGCGTCCGGGCTCAAGGACGGACAGGCCGAGGTTGTCGTAGACGCCGCCGTCGGTGAGCAGCACGGTGTGCTGCTGCCGGTGCCCATCGCGGCGCTCGAAGATGAAGGTGCGTTCCAGGGCTGGCAGGAGCGCGGGGTACGCGGCGGAGGCAGCGACGGCAACGGCAACGTGGATGGGCTTCGTGATGGTGCCGTAGCGGGAGCAGCCGCTGTGGGTGCTGCCGAAGCGGACGGCGTTGGTAGTGGCCAAGTCGGTGGCGGTGAGGACGACGTCGAGGCCGGGGCGGGTGACGTCGGCCATGGTGGTGGTGCCGAACGCCTTGTGGGTGAGGACAGCGGCCAGGGCGTCGGTGCGGTTGGCGGGGCGGGCGACGCTGACGCCGCTGTAGCTGGAGAACAGTCCGCGGGCGCCTGCGCGGGCGGCCGCAGTGAGGTTGCGTACGGCCGCAGAGGGCTTGAACGCCTGCCGTGCGATGTCCAGTTGAAGGCCGGAGCGCAGCAGGTCGGTAGCGCGAGCGTCGAAGTCGGCGAAGTCTGGCGGGCCGTAGGCCCACAGGGCGGCGAGGAGAGAGCCGCCGGAGATGCCGGAGACGACGCGGATGCGGTCGAGGAGGTCGCGGTCGTGCAGGGCGCGCAGGCAACCGAGGTGGAAGGCGGCGGCGCGGAAGCCGCCGCCGGACAGGGCGAGGCCGATGGTGCGGGTCATGAGCGGGAGCCCTTGCGTGGGACAGGGACGGGGCTGTGGGGGCGGGTGGAGTAGCCGCCAGGCCACCACTGCGCTGGGCCGAGGTGAGCGGGCGGTTGCGGCGGGGGCGGCTCGGCCGTGACCGAGGCGGTGCGGGCGGCGAGGTGGACGTAGAGGTCGGGGCTGTCACCGGTGGCGAGCCACTTGTGCCAGACGGGGGCCGGTCCTCCGGCGATGAGGACGAGGGCGCGGGCGGGGGCGTCGTCCAGCGGGAGGGTGAGGCTAGTCATGGCGGCGCGGTCGGTGGCGCTGGGCTGGGCGGCGGTGTGCGGGTGGATGTGCCACATGCCCAGGAAGCGGCTGATGTTGCCGGTCGCCCTCCGGCGGGCGGCGAGGTGGCCGCTGACGCCGTCCAGGCCGTGCTGGAAGTAGGCCTCGGTCAGCAGGGAGTCGGGGGGCGGGCCGGTGGCCTCGTCGATGAAGATCACGCCGGTGGCGTCGTCGACGGCGCCGAGCAGGGGGCCGCCGGTTTCCACGCGCGGGCCCCGTAGGCGGGCGCCACGGCGGGCTTCCGTGCGCATCTCGGCCAGTGCGGCGGGGGTGATGCGCACGTCGTAGCCCGTGGCCTCGTCCGTGGCGAGGATGTCGTTGGGCCAGGTCAGCCAGCGCGGCCCGGCGGGCTGGGTGCTGGTGGGGCCGGCGGGCACCCGGACGATGAGGGCGGCCATGGTGTGCCGGTCGACGGGTTCGGCTAGCGCGTGGAGGATGCCGATCGCCAGCTGTCCGGCCAGTGCGGTAACGTCGGCGGCCGATCCAGTGAAGGTGGCGTCTGAGCAGCCGGGTTCGGGCTGGAAGAGGTCGGTGCGGGGCTCGGTGGGGAAGAAGTCGTCGATCAGGTCGTCAAAGGCGCGCGTGGCGTCGGCGCGCGCGGTCAGCGCGGTGCGGCGCAGGACGTCCGTGCCACCGCCGGTGGCACCGCGGGGTGAGAGGGCGGCGATGCCGCGGGTGGCGTGGTGGCCGATCATCAGTGTGGCCAGATGGGGCCAGCTGGCAGTGTCGGTGCGGCGGGCACGTTCGAGGTGGGCGCGGACGATGCGGTTGGCGGTGCAGTCCCAGATCAGGTCGAAGGAGTGCAGATCGAGGGCGGACAGCCGGGTGGTGACGTTGTCGACGAGGGCTTCGACACAGGTGGCGTGGGGATCGATCCGGTTGAGGCGGTCGGCCAGAACTCTCGCCTTGGAATAGCCGGTGTCGGCGTCTGCGTAGGGCTGGCGGGCCAGGATTCCCGGGTGGACGAGTCCGTGGTCGGCCACAGTGAGGTGCGCGGCGCCCGCGCGGGCGCACATGTCGGCGACGGGGGCTCCCAGGGCGCCCGCGCCCAGGACGAGGATGCGTTTGCCGCGTAGCCAGGCCGCGGGGGTGGTGTGGTCGCGTCGGACCGTGGTCTCGGGCCGGGCTTCGTAGACGCGCATCCACCGGATGCTCTGGCGGTCGAGCCAGTCGGTGCCGAACCGGACGACCTCGTCGCCGAGTTCGGCCAGGTGCGCACGTCCGCTGAAGGCGGTGCGGACGGCCAAGCGCCCGACCTGATCGGCGAAGTCGGGCAGGTGCCAGGCCACCAGGTGCGTCCGGCGCGGCCCGTCGCCGGCGATACCCCGCGAGGGGGTGCCCAGCAGCAGGTGCACCGGCGCGGCCGGAGTGTCCTCGTCGTCCCCGGTTGACGCGTCGGCATCGGGGCAGAGCAGGGTGCGGTTGTGGCCCGCGACGCATCCCGTCAGCCCCAGCAGCAGGCGCGGCGTGATGTGGTCGCGGGTCAGGGACTCCACCAGTTCCCGCGCGGCGAGCGGGTATTCGAACGTCAGGTGCTTCGTGGTGACGACGACGGGGGCGAGGAAGGCGCGGGCGCCGGACGGCAGCGCGGCGCTCTCCCGCAACTGTTCCAGGCTGTCGGGCCAGGAGTCCTCGACAGCAAGCCAGCCCACGGCGTCGCATCTGATGTCGTTGACCTGGTGCAGTACGACGGCGCCCAGCCACGGCCCGTCCGGTCGTGCGACGGGCGCGTCGCGGCGGATCACGAGGAGTCCCGCCGTGCGGTCGGTCAAGGCGTTCGGAGGGTGCAAGGGTTCACCGGGCCGGTCCAGTTGTCCCGCAGCGGCCGCCTCGAACCAGTCCAGGAGGCGGGTGATGAACCCGTACATGCCGTCGGCCGGATCCCACTCGGTCGCCGTCGAGCGGTACAGGCACAGGTGGCGGCCCCAGTTGACGTGCGGGGCGCCAGCGAAGCGGGTGTGCCGAGTTTGCACGTTGGGGGCAGTGAAGGGGAAGTTCGGAGGGATCCGCAGGGTGATCCCCTCCACGCTGCGCAGCCGCAGGCCGCCCTGGGTGCGCAACAGGTTGGCGCAGCCGACGCTGACGCGGGCCTCGACGTACCCGTCGGCAGCGGAGGCCACGTGCGTGGCCGCCACCGATCCTCGAGATGCCTGGACGATCCGGTGCAGCTGGTCGAGGGCGAGCTGCTGGCCCTCGGTGAGTTCCAGGGTGGTGCTGTCCTTCACGCGGCACCGAATCCGATCTGCACCGCCGGCTCGGCCTTTTCACCCCTGGCCTGCTGCACACCGGCGCGCGCGGCGTCCGTGCCCCGCGGGTGCGGCAGGCCGACACTGGCAGCGAAGGCCGCGGCCGGGAAGCGGGAGGTACCCAGCGCGGCCAGCAGCCGGCATCCCCCGCCTGCGGCCTCCAGCGCCCGGGCCTTGTTCTCCAGATCGGCGACGTCCACAAGTTCGAGACCCAGGCCCGGCTCCAGGGCGAACACCACCGGACGGGGTTCCTCCTTGGAGGGGTACTCCCCCGTGCACAGCACCGCGTAGTCGGTGATCGACTCGTAGGCGTCCCGGGCCAGCAGGTGCGGCGGGTTGTTGCCCTTCTCGTCCTTCTTCCGGAAGGGCAACGAGCTGGCGATCACCCGGGCGTCCGGACTGGCCTGTGCCTGGAGCAGGTCGAGAAGGTCCTGCTTGAGCTCCTCCTCGCCGTCCTCGCCGTCGGCGTACATGGCCTTCTTGGAGCAGTGGTGCGGGGAGAGCAACACGTCCCATTCCACCCGGTCCGAGTTGCCTGCGGCCTCACTGTTCTCGAAGATCATCTTGATGATGGGGTAGGCGATGTCGCCCAGGAACAGCAGTCGGCCGACGGTGCCGTCACTGGCCTTCAGCTGTACCTGCAGGGCCAAGGACGTGTCGTTGCGGTCGCCGGCGCAGTGGTCCTTGAACGGTGCGTGGACGAACGCCTCGAAGCGGTCCGTGACGTCCTGACCGTCGACCTTGGTGATCACATCGCCGGGGAAGGTGAAGTACTCGTCGGGCAGTTCAGCATAGGAGTGCAGTTCACGGTCCTCGTCGTAGCCGATGATGCGCACCCGGTCTCCGCTGGCCGGCTCCTTGCCGTCTTTGATGGCCTTGAGGGTGGCGTCCACACGTCGCTCGACCTCGTCCTGGAAACGCTGTGCGTCCTCGCACATCGGCTTGTCCTCGGACAGTTCGCGCCACAGCCGGGGCGTCGCCCAGATCTCCCCGATCAGGATGGAGCTCTCCCGAAGGTCACCGAAACCGCAGCAGTGGTCCGCGTCGGCGTGGGTCAGGGCGAACACCGCCAGGTAGGGAGTCTTACCGTCGGGCCGCGGCAGGGTCTCCTCCAGTCGGTCGATAACGGCGGCGACCACCGCGTCGTCCTCGTCAGCGGCCTTCATGTCCCGCAGGTCCACCTGCATGACCAGGTTGTCGCCGACCACGACCGTGGTGGAGTCCCCCGTGCCCACCGGCCGGAACACCACCCCCTGCCCGGGAAGTTCCGTCTCCGCCATGTCGTACCTCTTCACTCAATGTTGATCAACTAGCGGCAAAAGCAGACACGTTCGCTTCAGGCCAGATGTACCACGCGCCACTGACAACGCCGCCATGATCAGGCAGCGAAGTGTTCAGACCTTGGCGGAGGACGGCAAGGGCGTGCAGAGCGCCCAGGCCTGCACACCCTGCAGGCGCTGCACAGCGAGCAGCTCTTTGACGAGTGGCTCGTCAAGGCGCGGAACGTGCCTGATGGGGAGGAGCTCAGTCTCGTGGCCGTCGACGGGCAGCAGCAGCGCGGTTCGCCGGCACGGGTGATGGGAGGTGATTCCAGGATGGGTGTGGCTCTCTTGGAGGGACTGGCTGAGCTGGGGCTTTGGCAGAACGATCACGCCAGGTGCGGCTGCCCGTCGGTCGAATGCCGCAGGTGGCTCCACCAGCCGCAACCAAGATCGGCTGGACGCCCGTTACTGGAGGGTGCGGAGCGGCCGGAAGGTTCATGTATCGCTTGAGAATCCGCAGGTCTGCGCTGGTGAAGCCGTCCCTCCAAAGGAGCTACACCCTTCCAGGATGGCAGCCTGATCCTCAAGCAGGCCGTGGTCACGCCGGGCTCCGAACCGTGCCTATCCGGTTCGGAGCCCGGCACCCTTCCCTGGTCGCGGGAGGGCGCCGAGGGCCACGGGAGGCGGTCACCAGCCGGATAGGGGCAGTTGGTCAGGCGTGAAGGCCGTCGCGCCGCAGGAAGCGGGCGGCAGCGGCAGTCGTCGAGGGCCGTTTCGGTGCTGAACTCCCCCGTGGCACTGCCGCCTTCAGCGTGGGCTGGGGCCCGCGGGAGTGGGGCGCCACCTCCGTACGGCATGCTCGCGTCCTGGCCCCGCAGCCGTGAGTCCGGCGAAGTTTTCTGGCCGCTCCTCCGCAGCCCCATGTGCCGGACGGCAGCCTGGTGCTGCGAGCTTCCAGGAGCGCGCGGGCCGTTGTCCTTGGCGCAGCCGGGCTCACCTCGTCCGGGTGGTCGGTACGCCAAAGCCCTGAACAGGGGCTATTGTCACCGCCACACGGCCCACCTGCCCGAAAGGCGCGTGGGCGTCACTGTGACACCGTCCTGCGACCGCGGCCACGGCCGAAGCACAGAGAAAGGGCCGACACCCATGACCGAGACCACGAGCGCAGCCACGGCACTGGCATCGCAGTACGCCGCCCAGGTCAGCGGCGATCTGGAACGCAACGTCAAGGAGCAGGAACGTATCCGCACAGAGATCGACACCCTGCAGGAGCAACTGGCCACCCTGCACCATGACCACACCGTACTGAACAACATCCGCCAGGCCCTGGAGGTTGCGGCCCCGCTCGCGGCAACCGCTGAAGTGCCGGAGGAGGCCGGCGCGGTGCCCGCTCCCCGGGGCAAAGCCTCAGCCGCCGCGGGCAACAGCAAGCAGCCGACCGCCAAGAAGGCCGGTACACCGCAACGCCGCACGGCGGGCGGGAAGCAGGCCCGCAAGACGGCGGCCGCAAAGACCGCCGAGCCCACACTGGTCGAGCTCATCTCCCGTCATCTCGCCGCGCAGAGCGAACCGCGCTCCGCAGCGGAAATCACCGCCGACCTCGGCCAGGCACACTCCGACCGCGGCATCAAGACCACCGTCGTGCGCACCACACTCGAGAATCTGGTGGCCAAGAACCGGGCCCAGCGCACCAAGCAAGGCGCGTCCGTCTTCTACACCGCCCCCGAAGCACCCGGCCAGACAACCGCCCCCGAGGAAAAGCCCCAGCCCGAACACGCCAAGTGACGGTTCGCCGGATTCGTCTCAGTCGTTCGACACGCGACGGAGCAAAGGGCGAAGCCGAACCCTCTAGCGGCTGGTCTCAAGGTCGTTGAGGACGGCGAGGACAGGGCCCCAGCACATGCCGACGGTGTCGCAGTCAGGTGTGACGCCTCGTTCTTGCTGATTGCGCAGGTGGACGAAGTTTCGGTAGTCGCGGACGATCTTCATGAAGTCGTGGGCGTCCATCTGAATCCAGCCGTGGGTTCGAGCGGTGTCGAGCAGGAGGGAGAAGCTTGCTCGTTCGGGAGCGATCCGCTTGCCGTTCGGCAGAAGGAAGCCCTGCAGCAAGGTGGGGTCACGGTGGGTGAGGACGTCCAGGAGCAGTGCTTCGGCGAAGCTGCCGATGCCGATGATGGTGAGGCCGTAGGCGCCGTACTGCTCGCAGATCTGCGTTTCGGTGACGCGTTCCATGAGCTGCTGGAGGAATTCCTCGCTGCTGACGAGGGGGCGTATGCGGGCTTCGAGGTCGTCAGGGGCGGTGAAGACGGTGGTGTGGCCGTCGGTGCTGGGCTGGCCCAGGACGGGGCGCCCAGAGACGTAGGTGACGGTTAGCTGTTCGGCGGCGAGCTGGGAGTTGAGTTCCTGGCGGATGATGTCGGCGGAGGCGAGGCCGTCGTCGTATTCGAGTGGGTCGCAGATGCGGCACAGCAGACGGCTGACAGCGGCTGGATCATCGGTGCTGATCAGGATGTCGGTGAGCCAGGGGATGCGAGGTGAGCCGTCGTACTCGGGGGGCTGGGGCCAGGCGGTGCGTTGCAGGAGTTGGGTGAGTTGGTAGCCGCGGCGTTCAAAGGGGCCGTCAATGTCGATGATGAGGCGGGCGACGCGTTCGAGGGTGAGGGGGTCGAGGGGTTTCATCGCTGGGTCTCCTTGTCTGCCGCGTGCTGGGCCTGTTCGAAGGCGCGGGTGAGGCGTTCGACGATGACGCGGCCGCGTTTCTTGAAGCCCAGTTCGGTGACGGCCTGGGTGATGCGAGTGTCGCGGTCGCGTTGGAATCCGTCGCTCAGCAGCCAGGACGCCAAAGCCAGCAGGTCGGCGTCGGAGTAGTCGCCGATGCGATCCGCTGCAGGCAGAGCCGGACGAGGGCGGCGTTTGACTGCTGCAGAAGGCGGGGGCGCTGCCGGGCGGAGCAGGCCGGAGGGGTCAGCTGGAGTTTCGTCGGCCTGCCGTACGGCGTCGCGCCAGGTGGCGAGGAGGCGGTCGAGTTCGGTGTGCGGGTTGGTGAACCAGTCGGCGGCCCAGATGCGGTGGAAGCGCCAACCGAGTCGTTCCAGGTGTGCCTGGCGCAGGCGGTCGCGGTCGCGGGCGCTGGGAGCGCTGTGGTAGCGCTCGCCGTCGGTTTCGACGGCGAGGATCATCTGGCCGGGGCGTTCGGGGTGGCCGAGGGCGAAGTCGATGCGGTAGCCGGATACGCCCCATTGCGGTGTGACGGGGACGTGTGCGGCTTCGAGGGTGGCAAGGACTTGGTGTTCGAACGGGTTGAGATTCCAGTCAGTGCGCGCGGTTCCGGTGCGTTGGAGGTCTCCTCCGTGGGAGCAGTACTCGAGGAAGGCACGCAGCAGTTCGGGCCCGCGATTGCGGGTGTTCTTGAGTTTGCCGGGGTCGAAGTCGTGGTGGGTGAAGGAGCTGACGACCGTCATCGTTTGGCGGGCGCGGGTGATGGCGACGTTCAGTCGACGCTCTCCCCCGTCGTTGTTGAGCGGGCCGAAGGCCATGGACAGTCGGCCGTTGGCGCCTTTGCCGTAGCCGATGCTGAGGATGATGGCGTCGCGTTCGTCGCCCTGGACTTGCTCGAGGTTCTTGGTGAAGAAGCGCCGTCGGGGTCCGGCGTCGGGGCTGAAGAACTCCTGGAGTTCGGGGCGGTCTTGGAGGGCGTGTTGCAGGGCGAGGCTGATGCGGTCGGCGTGGTGCTGGCCCATGGTGATGACGCCGAGGCTGAGGTGGGGGGTGTGGGTGGCGTGGTCGAGAGCCAGCTCGACGACACGTTCGACTTCCTCGGGGACGGAACCGCTCTGGCCGGGTCGGGCGTGGCCGTCAACGGCCTCAAGGCGGATGGGGCTGGTGAGGGTGGTGCCGGGAAAGGTGACGAGCCGGTCGTTGTAGATGGCGTGGTTAGAGAAGGCGATCAGGCGTTCGTCGTGGCTGCGGTAGTGCCATTTCAGGGTGTGGATATGGGGCAGCCGGCTGCAGAGCATGTCCAGTAGCGACTCGTAGACGGCCGGTGTCGCATCGTCGTCGAGTTCGTCGTTGGTGCGTTCTTGGGTGCCGCTCAGGACACGCTGGAAGAAGGTGGTGGGCGGCAATTGGTGAGGGTCACCGGCAACGATGACCTGCCGTGCACGCATGATGGAGGTGATCGCGTCGTGTGGCATGACCTGGCTGGCCTCGTCGAAGATGACAACATCGAACAGGCACGTGGCTGGCAGGACGCGGCTGACGATGAGGGGCGACATGGCCCAGCACGGCTTGGCGGCCAGCAGCACGTCGGGGGCCTTGTCGACGAGCCTGCGCAACGGAAGGTGCCGGGACTTGCGGCGGGCCTGGGTGCGCACCAAGGTGTTCTGGTCGGCGTGGGCGTCGCGGACCTTGCGTAGCCGGGTGGCGACCTCGTAGCGGACGCGGGCGGGGTTGCTGTCCCGGTGGTCGAGGTCGTGGCGGCGGAACTGTTCGACAACGTGGTCGTGTTCGAGATGGTTGAAGGACCGTAGGTAGGCGGAGCGCATGCGCGCCTCCTCCAGCACCGACGACCACCACAGATAGCGGAAGGTGGCCACCGCCGTGTCAGGGTCTGTGTCCGCGTGTGCCAGCTCATCAAGGAAGCCGCCCAGTCCGGCGTCTTCGAGCCGGTCGGTGAGCTGGTTGAGTTCGGGCATGCGCAGCAAGGTGTCGCGGTCACCGTCGAGGCGCTGAATGGTTTTGTCTACTTCGTCCGCGGGTGCGGTCTGCCAGCCGTCCCAGCACACGCACAGGGCTATCGCGGCCAGCTGATTGTGCAGGTCGGTGAAGGCGGCCAGGGCGCGGGAGAGTCCGGGGACGGTCCAGGGGTTCGCGTCGCTGGTCTCGGACAGCGACTGCCAGCGGGTGTGCTGGTCAGCGGCTTGGAGGAGGGCGGCGTGCAGCGCAGGGCTTTGGCGTAGGCCGTCCTTGGACAGGCCACGCGCCCGTTTGATCAGTTTTCGGCGATGCCACCAGCCGATGCGCCGGTCGTGTTCTTTGCGCCAGGTGCGGTGGCGGTGGCGGTGGCGGTGGCGGTGGCGGTGGCGGTGATGAGATCGTCCAGGCCGGGGGCGAAGACGGCCGCTTCGAAGCGGGTCAGGGTCGCGGTGACGTCGTGCAGCAGGGTGAGCAGGGCCTGCCATCCCTGGAGGTCGTCGGCGCGGCGCAGTCCTGCGGTGTCCACCAGGTTCTCCAGGGCTCGGCGGGTGTCGTTCAGTGCCGTGCCGGTGAGCTGGTCGAGGCCGGCCACCACAGTGCGCAGTTCGTCCTCGGTGCGGGCCTGCGTGTGGGACCAGGGGGACTCGCCGCGGCGGACTGTCAGTCCTTTCTTGGCGACGAAGGTCCGCAGGTCCTGCTCGGTTTGGCGGTAGTGCTCGCCGTGGAGGTGTCGCAGTGCGGGGCCGCGCAGACGGAGGTGCGTGTGGTGGGCCGGCGGGCAGCCCATCAGGTGGGTGATCGTCTGGTGTGGGCTCAGCCGCCAGGGATCGAGCAGCTGGTGGAACTCCTGTATGTGCCGGAGGGTCTCTTCGCGGTAGTGGGCCAGGCTGGTGTGCAGGTCGGCCGGGCGGGGCGGCGCCTGTTGGCTGGCCTGTTCCAGGGCGTCGTGCAGTTGCTGGGCGATCTGGCGGCGGCTGAGTTTGTTGCCGTGGAGGTCGAAGACCAGGCCGTCCAGGTCCACGGTGGCAAGGCTGTCGGTGACGGCTTCGATCGCGGCGCGTTTCTCGGCAACGCACAGGACGCGTTTGCCATGGGCCGAGAAGGTGGCGATCAGGTTGGCGATGGTCTGGCTCTTGCCCGTTCCCGGCGGCCCTTCGATCACTAGGTGGGAGCCGGTCAGAGCGGCGCTGATGACCGTCTGCTGGGAGGCGTCCGCGTCGAGTACCAGGTACTCCGACGGGGGCGGGATGTCGTCGGCGCCAGATGCAGGCCGAGGGCCGGTGTCCTCGGCCAGGGCACGGTTTGCTTCCTGGTCACCGGCCAGAGCGGCGATGACCGGGTGGTCGGCCAGCAGCTCGGTGGCGCTGCGTAGGTCCTGGGCCATGGGGAGCCGGTCGAAGCTGAAGATGCCCGCCACGATGCGTTCTTCCAGCTCGACCGTCAGGTTGCTGCGTATGAGGTCGGCCTCGAGGATCCCGTACGCGGCGCGGATGCGGCCAGCCGGATCCACACGCTCTTCCAGAGCGGTGGCCACCTTGTCGGCGAGAGCCTCCATGTCGCCGTCCATGCCGTACTGACGGCTGAGCGCGTACAGCAGCACCGGGTTGATCTCCGCCTCGCCGGCCGCCTCGAGGACGAAGTCGTTCTCGGATGCGGTGCGCGGCTGGATGTTCAGAGGCTGAAGCAGCAGCGGGGCGCGCAGTGTCGGCACAGGAGTGCTCCCTCGAGTGGGCGGCGGGTCAACTCGCAACAGGCCTAGGGCCAGGCGCCCGGCTTCGATGCCCTGTTCCTCATCCAGCTCCACCATCCTGCGGCGCAGGCTTCGTGCCCGGGTGCAGGCAGGACCGTGGTCGGCGGTATCGGGAAAGAGGCCGGCCAGGCGGGTTTTGCGGCCGGCCAGGAGTGAGGTCAGGGTCTGCGGATGAGCGTCGGTCACATCCAGGGACGCGGTTTTGGTGTCCTTGAAGTGCAACAGCGTGTTGTAGGGCCCGAGGTCGATCAGAGCATCAGCCCACTGTTGTGCCTCAGCGGCCACTTTCTCCCGGTGAGCGTGCCGCACGATGGCTTCCACGTGTGTCCCCTCTTCTGATTCGGCTGGCGAACCCGGCCCGCCTCGCACCGGGGCCCGCCTTGCTGGAGGCGAACAGGCCAACGTACGGAGCCCACAGCACCATCAGACAGAGGGAGTTGGGGCGCACGCAGGCGTGAAAGAAGCACGTGCGGCGCACCGGGAGCGCCCGGAACCTCGGCTCCGTTCCTCGCCGACCGTCGCCACCGGCCGATCCCTGGCAGGCAAGAGGACTTCCC
This sequence comes from Streptomyces flavofungini, assembly GCF_014650815.1. Classification (GTDB taxonomy): domain Bacteria; phylum Actinomycetota; class Actinomycetes; order Streptomycetales; family Streptomycetaceae; genus Streptomyces; species Streptomyces flavofungini. Next base: position 1,869 of record NZ_BMVR01000030.1, on the reverse strand, counting down.
TCAGGGCGGTCGCAGGTCCAGGGCCGCTGTCTACACGGGACGTTGGCGGGCACGCGTGACGGCCGCGTGACGCAGAGCCTGGGTCGGTCCTAGCAGCCGTCGCGCAGTCAGGGGCACCGGACTGCCACGCGTGTTCCCTCGGGCTGCTCCCCGCTGGCGATCACCGGCTCGGGTTCTCGTGCTGCGTGCGACGTCCAGCACAGATCTGCCGGGTCCAGGCAGGCCCACCACGACCCAGCAGTCCTGTTGCTGCAGTTGGTCCAGCATGCCGGGCAGTTCGCGGACAAGCGCGGCCGGGACCCGCTCAAGGCGCAACTGCTGGACGGGACAGCGGTGCGGGAGCCTGAGCGCACGCGAGAAGGCCGACGAGAAGTCGGCCCCCTCACGCACACGAAGGGCGTGATCCCTCAAAGACCGTGCAGACCAACGGAATTGAGTGTCAGTCGGCGGCTGTACCGTCATTTGAATGCCCGGTTTGGGCCTGCTCTCCACTCCTGACCCGACTGACCCGAGGAATCCCAGATGGCACATGTTCGTGGGCATCACCGCAAAGATGGCACCTACGTCCGCCCGCATTACCGCCGCTCACGGCGATCGACCCGCAGTACCTCACCCTCCCGCCCCCGCGCCACCATTCCCGCCGGCTCGACGACGCACGTACGTGGCTACCGCCGCGGCGACGGCACCTACGTCCGCCCGCATCGTCGTCGAATGGGCGCTCCCGCTGCCATGGCGGTCGGGGGAAGCGGCGTTCTGCTGTTTGTGCTCATCGTGCTTCTGCTTACGAGCGGTGGCTGAACGGGCTCGAACGACGATCCGCGCGCGACCGACTGGCGGCGCCTGGCAGCTCTCAGACGGGCACCGCCTTCTGACTGATGGAGGGTCGTCCCGGGCCATGCGAAGCTGCCCGTCAATATCGTCTTCGACCCCGATCCCCCCACCCACGAGCGGTGGGTGCTGGCCCGCCGCAGCCTCAAGCGTCCCGGCGAGATCGCCTACTACCTGGCCTACGCGCCCGTCGGCACCACCGTCGAGAAGCTGGTCAGCGTCGCCGGCTCCCGCTGGGCGATCGAGGAATGCTTCCAGGCCGCCAAGGGCCAGTGCGGCCTCGACGAGTACGAAGTGCGGCGCTATCCGGGCTGGTACCGGCACATCACCCTGGCCATGCTCGCGCATGCCTTCCTGGCCGCGATGGCCAGTGCCGCGATCGAAAGGGGGCGACAGAAACGACACAGCCGACCTGGCCCCGCTCACCGTGGCTGAGGTCCGGCGCCTGCTGGGAGTTGTCGGCCCCGGCCCGCGCACCGCGGTGTCGGCGCATTGACCTGGTCGCGTTGGCGCAGACGCCATCAGGCCATTGCCCGCGCCTGCCACTACCGCAGACGCACCCGCGCCGAAAGCCGCTTCACCGAACCGGCCCCCTGAGGCACCATCAGCCCGCTAGGCTCGAAAGAACGCCTCTGACCAGCGCGAATGGTGAAGTCCCACTGGAGTATTGGACGTTGTCCTATGTGGTGAGGCGGAGTAGTACTTCAGCATGGGTCAGGGGACGTGGAGTTGGATTGTTCCGGACGGATTGTGGGAGATCGCGAAGCCGTTGATCCCGCCGTCGAGAGTGCGTCCGCAGGGCGGCGGGACACCGGATACGCCTGATGAGACGCTGTTCGCCGCGATCATCTATGTGCTGGTCAGCGGATGCGCCTGGCGGCATCTGCCGCCCTGCTTCGGGATCTCGAAGTCGACTGCTCATCGGCGGTTCCTGATCTGGTCCAGAGCCGGCGTCTGGGGCCGGCTGCACGAGGCCGTGCTCCACGAACTCGATGACGCCGGCCTCATCGACGTCACCCGCGTCGTGCTCGACACCGCCCA
>NZ_BMVR01000029.1 GCF_014650815.1 Streptomyces flavofungini | reverse complement strand
GAAGCGGACCGCCTCGCGGATGTGGCGGACCCAGTAGTCGGGGTCCTTGAGCTGGGCGGGCGCCGCCAGTTCGCCGGTGACGTTGGAGACGACGGGCAGCTTCGGGTCCTGGTACGTCAGACCCTGCGCGACCGCGCGGAAGTCGTCCAGGACCGGGTCCATCAGGGGCGAGTGGAAAGCGTGGGAGACCTTCAGCCAGCGGACCTTACGGCCCTCGGCGCGAAGCTTCTCCTCCAGCCCCTCCAGGACCGTGCGGTCACCGGAGAGCACCACCTGGGCGGGGCCGTTGACGGCGGCCAGACCGACACGGTCGGCCACGCCCTCAAGGAGCGGCAGGACGTCGGCCTCCGCGGCCTGGACGGCCAGCATGGCCCCGCCCTCGGGCAGCGACTGCATCAACCGACCACGCGCAGCGACCAGTTGAGCCGCGTCCTCCAGCGACCACAACCCCGCCACATACGCAGCCGTCAGCTCACCGATCGAGTGCCCGCCGACGACCTCGGGCCGTACACCGAAGGACTCGGCCAGGCGGAACAGGGCCACCTCGACCGCGAACAGCGCGGGCTGCGCATACTCCGTCTGCTCCAACAGCTCAGCATCCGCACCAAACATCACGTCCTGGAGCGAACGTTCTAGCTCCCCATCCAGATGCGCACACACCTCATCCAACGCATCCGCGAACACCGGAAACGCCTCATACAACTCCCGGCCCATACCGACCCGCTGACTGCCCTGGCCGGTGAAGACGACGCCGAGGCGCCCCTCGGCGACGGCTCCGGAGACGACCGCGGGGGCGTCGGACTTCGGCGCCTCCAGTGACTCCAGGCCGGTGAGGAACTGCTCCCGGTTCTGGCCGAAGACGATCGCGCGGTGCTCGTGCAGGGCGCGGGCCGACAGGAGGGTCCAGCCGACGTCGGCGTGGTCGAGGTCGGTGCGGGCGGCGACGTGCTCGCGGAGCCTGGCGGCCTGGGCGCCCAGGGCGTCGGCACTGCGGGCGGACACGAGCCACGGGAGGGCGGTCGCCGGGGTGACCGGGGCGGTGGCCACGGGGCCTTCGGGACCCTCGACGGCTGCCTCGGGCTCCTCCGCGGGAGCCTGTTCCACGATCACGTGGGCGTTCGTACCGCTGACACCGAAGGAGGAGACACCGGCGCGGCGCGGCACGCCGTCCTCGCGCTCCGACCACTCGCGTGCCTCGGTCAGGAGCTCCACGGCGCCGACGGACCAGTCGACGTGCGTGCTCGGCTCATCGACGTGCAGGGTCTGCGGCAGGACGCCCGCCCGCATCGCCAGGACCATCTTCATGATGCCCGCGACACCGGCGGCGGCCTGCGTGTGGCCGAGGTTGGACTTCACGGAGCCGAGCCACAGCGGGCGGTCGGCGGGGCGGTCCTGGCCGTACGTGGCGATCAGGGCCTGGGCCTCGATCGGGTCGCCCAGGGTGGTGCCGGTGCCGTGGCCCTCGACGGCGTCGATCTGCTCGGGGGCCAGGTGGGCGTTGGCGAGCGCCTGGAGGATGACGCGCTGCTGGGAGGGGCCGTTGGGGGCGGTCAGGCCGTTGCTGGCGCCGTCCTGGTTCACGGCGGAGCCACGGACGACGGCGAGGACCTGGTGCCCGTTGCGGCGGGCGTCGGACAGCCGCTCCAGGAGCAGCAGGCCCGCGCCCTCGCCCCAGCCGGTGCCGTCCGCCGCGTCGGCGTACGGCTTGCAGCGGCCGTCGGAGGCGAGGCCGCGCTGCTTGCTGAAGTCGACGAACGTACCGGGCGTGAACATCACGGTGACGCCGCCCGCGAGCGCCAGCGAGCACTCGCCCTGGCGCAGCGCCTGGATGGCGAGGTGCAGGGCGACGAGCGAGGAGGAGCAGGCCGTGTCGATGGTGACGGCGGGGCCTTCGAGACCGAAGGTGTAGGCGACCCGGCCGGACACGATGCTGCTGGACGCGCCGGTGCCGAGGTAGCCCTCGACGTCCTCCGGCACGGAGTGCAGCCGGGACGCGTAGTCGTGGTACATGACACCGGCGAAGACACCGGTGTGGCTGCCGCGCAGCGTGGCCGGGTCGATGCCCGCGCGCTCGAACAGCTCCCAGGAGGTCTCCAGGAGCAGGCGCTGCTGCGGGTCGGTGGCCAGCGCCTCGCGCGGCGAGATGCCGAAGAACGGGGCGTCGAACCGGTCGGCGTCGTGCAGGAATCCGCCCACGCGGGCGTAGGGGGTGTCGTCGCCGCCCGGTTCCGGGTCGTGCAGCGCGTCCGCGTTCCAGCCGCGGTCGGTGGGGAACGGGGTCAGGGCGTCGGTGCCCTCGGAGACGAGCTGCCACAGCTCTTCCGGGGTGCGGACGCCGCCGGGGTAGCGGCAGCTCATCGCGACGATGGCGATGGGCTCCTGGTCCCGCTCCTCCACCTCACGCAGACGGCGACGAGCTTGACGCAAGTCGGATGTCGTCCGCTTGAGGTAATCCCGAAGCTTCTCCTCGTTCGACATCTGACGTCAGCTCCTCGTGGTGTTGATAAAGGCCGCGCTGGTGGCGCTGGTCGTGCGGTGCACTTCGGGCAGTTCTTCGAGCGGTACTTCGGGTGGTTCACCGAGCGCTTCGGGCGCTGCGGGGGTTTCGGGGGTCGCCGCGGTCCCGGGCACGTCAGTCGAGTCCGAGTTCGTCGTCGAGCGCGCTGAACAGGTCCTCGTCCGAGACGGCGGCCAGGTCCAGGTCGTCGTCCGCCGGGCCGGTGCCCTTGGCTCGCTGGGCCTGCGGGGCGCTCCAGCGCGACAGCAGGGTCTGCAGCCGGATGGTGATCTTCGAGTGGGCGATGCTGTCCGTCTCCATCGCCAGCAACGACGACTCCAGGCGGTCCAGTTCGTCGAGCACCGAGGGTCCGCCGCCGCCCGGGCCTTCGCCCAAGGGGAGGGCGGTGGCCAGGTGGGTCGCGAGGGCGGCCGGGGTCGGATAGTCGAAGATCAGGGTGGCGGGCAGGCGCAGGCCGGTGGCCCCGTTCACGGCGTTGCGCAGTTCGACGGCGGTGAGGGAGTCGAAGCCGAGTTCCCGGAAGGCGCGGTGGGCCTCCACGGCGGCCGCGGACTCGTAGCCGAGGACCGCCGCCACGTGGGTGCAGACCAGTTCGGTGAGCACCTTGTCGCGCTCCGCCGCGTCGAGCCCGGTGAGCTGGGCGAGCAGGGGGGCCTCCCCGGCGGGCGCGCTCGACGCCGTACCGGCGGCGGACCGCCTGCGGGGGGCGCGGACCAGGCCGCGCAGCAGCGCCGGTACCGCCTCGGTGTCCGCGGCCCGCAGGGACGCGGTGTCCAGGCGGAGAGGAACGAGGGCGGCGGGGACCTCCGGGGCCGTCGGGTTCAGCGGGGAGGTCAGGGTCACGGCGGTGTCCAGGAGGGTCAGGCCCTCCTCGGTGGACAGCGCGGCGACGCCGCCGCGCGCCATGCGCTCCAGGTCCGCCCCGGCCAGGCCGTCGGTCATGTCGCTGCCCTGCGCCCACAGGCCCCACGCGAGGGAGGTCGCGGGCAGTTCCTGGGCCCGGCGGGCGGCCGCGAGCGCGTCCAGGAAGGCGTTGGCCGCCGCGTAGTTCGCCTGTCCGGCGCCGCCGAAGACTCCTGCGGCGGAGGAGAACAGGACGAACGCGGACAGGTCCAGGCCGGCCGTCAGCTCGTGCAGGTTCAGGGCCGCGTCCACCTTCGGACGCAGCACCGTGTCCAGGCGCTCCGGCGTCAGCGACGTAATCACACCGTCGTCGAGTACGCCCGCCACGTGCACGACCGCCGACAGCTCACCGCCCGCCTTCTCCAGCAGAGCGGCCAGCGCGTCACGGTCGGCGACGTCGCACGCGGCCACCGTCGCGCTGGCGTTCAACTCGGCGAGTTCTGCCGCGAGTTCGGCCGCTCCCGCCGCGTCGTTGCCTCGGCGGGAGACCAGGAGGAGGTCGCGTACGCCGTGCTGCTCGGCCAGGTGCCGCGTCACGACGCGGCCGAGACCGCCGAAGGCGCCCGTCACGAGGACGGTGCCCGTGCCGAACGGAGCGGCGACGTCGGCGGCCGGGGCGGCGGTGACGCGAGCCAGTCGCGGCACCCACACCTCGCCGTCCCGCAGCGCCACTTCGGGTTCGCCCGAGGCCAGCACGGAGGCCAGTGTCGAGTCGGTGACCACGCCCCCGTCCACCTCTGCGGCCGCGTTGACGTATGTGTCCACGAGGACGAACCGTCCCGGATGCTCGGACTGCGCCGACCGCACCAGACCCCACAGCGCGGCGCCCAGCGGATCGGCCACCACGTCACCGGCCGCCACCGCGCCCCGCGTCACCACGGCGAGCCGCGCGTCGGCGAACCGCTCGTCGGCGAGCCAGGCCCGCACGACGGCGAGGGCTTCGGCGAGCGCCGCCGAGACGGACTCCGGCCGCACGAGGCCATCGCGGCCGTCGACGGCGGGGACCCGCGAGGCGTCGGCCCGCACCGCACCGGCCTCCAGGAGACCGGCCGGCCACACCACCGCCGCCGGAACCTCCTCCCCCGCGTCCACAGCGGCACCCAGCGCCGCGAGGTCCGTGAACGACCGCGCCACCCCGGACACCGCTCCGCCCGCACCGCCCGCACCGAGCAGCGCCACCGGCACCTGCTCGGCGGGCGCCACGGCCTGCCGCTGCCACGCGACGTGGAACATCGAGTCGTCGGCCGCCCCGCCCCCGAGCCGGTCCACCTCGACCGGCCGGAACACCAGGGAGCCCACGGTGGCGACCGGCTCGCCGAGGCCGTCGGCGACGGCCAGGGACACGCCGCCGTCGCCCGCCGGGGTCAGCCGGACGCGCAGGGCGGAGGCGCCGGTGGCGTGCAGGGAGACGCCGGTCCAGGCGAACGGCAGCCGCGCGCCGCCGCTTTCGCCGCCGTCGGCCTCCGTGTCGTCGCGGAGTACGCCGAGGCCGAGCACGTGCAGGGCCGCGTCCAGGAGGGCCGGGTGCAGGCGGAAGGACTCGGCGTTCTGGTGCTGCTCCTCCGGCAGGGCGACCTCGGCGAAGACCTCGTCGCCGCGTCGCCAGGCGGCACGCAGCCCCTGGAAGGCGTCTCCGTAGGCGAAGCCGAGTTCCGTCAGGTGCCGGTACAGGTCCTCGACGTCGACTTCGGCGGCGTCACGCGGCGGCCACTCGGCGAGCCGGAACTCGGCCTGCGGCTGGCCGCCGGAGAGCACACCGCTCGCGTGGGCGGTCCAGCCGCCGTCGGCAGCGTTGTTGGGGTACTCGTCCCGCTCCTCGCGGGAGTGCAGGGCGACGCTCCGCCGCCCGTCGTCGTCGGCAGCGCCCACGCTGACCTGCACCTGCACGGCACCCCGCTCGGCCAGCACCAGCGGAGCCGCCAACGTCAGCTCCTCAAGCACCCCGCAACCGACCTCGTCACCGGCCCGCACAGCCAGCTCCACGAACGCCGTCCCGGGCAGCAACACCCGCCCGGCGACCGCGTGATCGGCGAGCCACGGGTGCGTGGCCACCGACAGACGCCCCGTGAACAGGTATCCGTCCGTGCCCGCCAGCGGCACGGCCGCCCCGAGCAGCGGGTGCTCGGCCGAGGCGAGCCCCGTACCCGACACATCGCCGACCGCGCCGACGGCCGCACTCGGCCAGTACCGGCGCCGCTGGAAGGCGTACGTCGGCAGGTCCACGCGCTCGCGGACCCCGGCCGGGGCGTACAGCGGTGCCCAGTCGACCTCGACACCGCGCACGTAGAGCTGAGCCAGCGCCGCCAGGAACGTGTCCGGCTCGGGCCGGTCCTTGCGCACGGCCGCGACCAGACCGGACTGCGCGGCCGGGTCGGTGATCGTGTCGTGCGCCATCGCCGTCAGGACCGAGTCGGGGCCCAGCTCGAAGAAGCTGGACACGCCCTGCGCGGAGAAGGTGCCCAGGCCGTCGTGGAACCGGACGGCCTCGCGGACGTGCCGCACCCAGTAGCCGGGGTCCTTCAGCTCGTCCGGGGTGGCGAGCTGACCGGTCAGGTTCGAGACGACCGGCAGGACGGTGTCCTGGTACGTCAGCTTCTCGGCGACCTGGCGGAAGTCCTCCAGGACCGGATCCATGAGCGGCGAGTGGAAGGCGTGGGAGACCTTCAGCCAGCGGACCTTGCGACCCTCGCCGCGCAGCTTCTCCTCCAGGCCCTCCAGGACCGTGCGGTCACCGGAGAGCACCACCTGCGACGGCCCGTTCACCGCCGCGACGCCCGCACGATCGGCGACGCCCTCAAGGAGCGGCAGGACATCGCTCTCGGCAGCCTGGACCGCGAGCATCGCGCCGCCCTCGGGCAGCGACTGCATCAACCGACCGCGCGCGGCAACGAGTTGAGCCGCGTCCTCCAGGGACCACAACCCCGCTACGTACGCAGCGGTCAGCTCACCGATCGAGTGGCCGCCGACGACCTCGGGCCGTACACCGAAGGACTCGGCCAGCCGGAACAGGGCCACCTCGACCGCGAACAACGCGGGCTGCGCGTACCCCGTCTGCTCCAACAGCTCGGCATCCGCACCAAACATCACGTCCTGGAGCGAACGTTCTAGCTGCCCATCCAGGTACGCACACACCTCATCCAACGCATCCGCGAACACCGGAAACGCCTCGTACAACTCACGTCCCATACCGACCCGCTGACTGCCCTGCCCCGTGAACACGACACCCAGGCGGCCCTCGACCACCGCACCCGACACCACGCCCGGACCGCCGGCGCCGGAGGCCAGTGCCTCCAATCCGGTCAAGTACTGTCCGGGTCCCCGGCCGAGGACGACGGCACGGTGTTCCAGGGCCGAGCGGCCCGAGAGCAGCGACCAGCCGACGGCGACCGGGTCGGCGTCGGCGTGTGTCACCGCGTGCTCGCGGAGGCGGTCGGCCTGGGCGTGCAGGGCGTCGGCGTTGCGTGCCGACACCAGCCAGGGCAGGGCGGTCGCAGGGGAGCCGGTGACCGGCGTGGTCACGGCGGCGGGCTCTTCGGCGGGGGCCTGCTCGACGATGACGTGGGCGTTGGTGCCGCTCACGCCGAAGGAGGAGACGCCCGCGCGGCGGGGGCGCCCGGCCTCGGGCCAGGCGCGGGCCTCGGAGAGCAGCGCCACGGCGCCCGCCGACCAGTCGACGTGCGTGCTGGGCTCGTCCACGTGCAGAGACTGCGGCAGTACGCCGTGCCGCAGCGCCATGACCATCTTGATGATGCCCGCGACACCGGCCGCGGACTGGGTGTGCCCGATGTTGGACTTGATGGAGCCCAGCCACAGCGGCTGGTCCTCCGGCCGATCCTGGCCGTAGGTGGCGAGGAGGGCCTGCGCCTCGATGGGGTCGCCGAGCGTGGTGCCCGTGCCGTGGGCTTCGACGGCGTCGACGTCGGCGCCGGTAAGTCCGGCCCCGGCGAGTGCGGCGCGGATGACGCGCTGCTGGGAGGGGCCGTTGGGGGCGGTCAGGCCGTTGCTGGCGCCGTCCTGGTTCACGGCGGAGCCACGGACGACGGCCAGGACGTCGTGGCCGTTGCGGCGCGCGTCGGACAGGCGCTCCAGGAGGAGCAGGCCGACGCCCTCGCCCCAGCCGGTACCGTCGGCCGCTTCCGCGAAGGGCTTGCAGCGGCCGTCGGCGGCGAGGCCGCGCTGGCGGCTGAACTCGTGGAAGGCGGCGGGGCTGACCATGACGGTCACGCCGCCCGCGAGGGCCATGTCGCACTCGCCCTGGCGCAGCGCCTGCGCGGCCAGGTGCAGGGCCACCAGGGACGACGAGCAGGCCGTGTCGACCGTGACGGCCGGGCCTTCGAGACCGAAGGAGTACGAGAGGCGGCCGGAGATGACGCTGGTGGCGTCGCCCGTCATGAGGTAGCCCTCGACGCCTTCGGGCGCGTTGGCGAGGCCCGCGGCCCAGCCCTGGGCGCAGGCTCCGACGAAGACGCCGGTGCGGCTGCCGTGCAGGGCCGACGGGGCGATGCCCGCGCGCTCGAAGAGTTCCCAGGAGGTCTCCAGGAGGAGCCGCTGCTGCGGGTCCATGGCCAGGGCCTCGCGCGGGGAGATGCCGAACAGTCCGGCGTCGAACTCGGCGACGTCGTACAGGAATCCGCCCTGCGCGGCGAAGCTCGTCTCGGCGGTGCGGCCCTCTTCGGGCTGGAAGAGTCCGTCGGGGCCCCAGCCTCGGTCGGCGGGGAAGACGGAGATGGCGTCGGTGCCTTCGGAGACCAGGTTCCAGAGGGCGTCCGGGGTGGTGGCGCCGCCGGGGTAGCGGCAGCTCATGGACACGATGACGATCGGGTCGTCCTCGACTCCGGCGCCCGGCCCGGCCGGGACGAGCGTGCCGACCGGGGCCGCGCCCGGATTGTCGTCGCCCGTCAGCTGCGCCCGCAGATGGCCCGCGAGGACGGCCGACGTCGGGTAGTCGAAGACGAGGGTCGTGGGGAGCTTCAGGCCGGTCGCGGACGCGAGGCGGTTGCGCACCTCGACGGCCGTCAGCGAGTCGAAGCCCAACTCGCGGAAGGCCCGGCCCGGTTCGACCGCCTCCGCGCCCGCATAGCCGAGCACCGAGGCCGCCTGCCCGCGCACCAGGTCCAGGAGCAGCCGCTCCTGTTCCCGCTCCGCGAGCCCCGCGAGCCGCTCGGCCCACTCCGGGCCCGTGCCCGCGTCCCGAGTGCCCGCCGCGGCAGCCGTCCCGGGCTCGGCGAGCGCCCGCCGCACCTCCGGCAGGTCCCCGAGGAACGGGCTCGGACGCACCGACGTGAACGAGGGCACGAACCGATCCCAGTCCAGGTCCGCCACGGCCAGGAACGTCTCGTCGTACGCGATCGCCTGAGCCAGCGCGGCCACGGCGCGCTCGGGCGCCATCGCCGTCACGCCCCGGCGCCGCAGGTGCTCCTCGGCCTCCTCGGCCGCGGCCATGCCACTGCCGCCCCAGGCGCCCCAGGCGACGGAGGTGGCGGTGAGGCCGCGTGCGCGGCGGGCCTCGGCGAGGGCGTCCAGGTAGGCGTTGGCCGCCGCGTACGCGCCCTGGCCACCGCCGCCCCACACACCGGAGTTGGACGAGAACAGCACGAACGCGTCGAGGGACTCGCCGTCCACCAGCTCGTCCAGGTGCGTGGCCCCGGCCGTCTTCGCGCCGAAAACGTCCGCGATGTCGGCGGGAGCCATGTCCTCGACGGTGTGCGCCGGGCTGACGCCCGCCGCGTGGAAGACGGAGCGCAGGGTGCGGCCGTCGGCGGCCAAGCCGTCCAGGAGTGCGGCGACCGCGTCGCGGTCGGCGATGTCGCAGGCGGCGAGGGTGACCTCGGCGCCCAACTCCGCCAGGTCCGCACGGAGTTCAGCAGCGCCAGGCGCGTCCGGGCCACGACGGCTCGTCAAGACCAGGTGCTCGACGCCCGCGCGGGCCAGCCAGCGCGCCACATGCCCGCCGATCGCACCCGTACCACCGGTGACCAGCGCCGTGCCGCGCCCCGTCCACTCCGGGTCCACACCCGCGCCCGCGCTCACCTCAAGGGGCGCCCGCACGAAGCGGCGTACGAACACACCCGTGTCCCGCACCGCGAGCTGGTCCTCGTCACCGGCGCCCGCCACGGCCGCCGCGAACCGCGCAGCGGCACGCTCGCCGAACGACTGCGGCAGGTCGATGAGACCACCCCAGCGGTCCGGGTGCTCCAGGGCCACGACCCGGCCCAGACCCCACAGTTGCGCCTGCGTCGGGGCCTCCAGGCGATCACTGCGCCCCGTGGACACCGCGCCGGAGGTCACCGCCCACACGCGTGCCGCGATCCCGGCGTCGCCGAGGGCCTGCACCAGCGCGACGGTGCCCGCGAGTCCGACGGGAACGCCCGGGTGCTCCGCGTGCGGGGAAGCGTCGAGCCCGAGGAGGGACACGACACCGGCCGGTTCCGCGCCGTTCTCCGCCACTGCCTGCCGCAGGCGCTCGGCCAGGGCCTCACGCGTCAACTCCTGCGCGGCCACGGCCAGTTCCGTGACATCCGCACCGGCTTGCGTCAGCGCGTCGACGACACCGGTCGCCCACTCCTGCCGCGCGGCGCTCTCCGGTACGACGACGAGCCAGCGGCCCGGGAGCGCGGCGGCGGAAAGTCCGCTCGGCAGCGGCTTCCAGGTGACCCGGTAGCGCCAGCCGTCGAGCGTGGACCGCTCGCGCCGCTGCCGCCGCCAGGACGCGAGCCCCGGCAGGACCTCGCTCAGCGAACGCTCGTCCACATCGACGAGCGTGGCCGTCAACTGCTCCAGGTCCTCGCGCTCCACGGCCTCCCAGAACCGCGACTCGACCTCGTCCACGCGCGGCGCGCTCTCGTCGTCCGCGTCGTCGTCCGGGGCCACCATCCAGTAGTGGTCACGCTGGAAGGGGTAGGTGGGGAGGTCGACGGCGGTGCGGGCGCCCGGGTAGAGGGCCGCCCAGTCCAACTCGGCGCCGTGCGCGTGTGCTTCGGCGAGGGAGGCGGCGAGGCGGTCGGCACCGCCGTCGTCGCGGCGCAGGGAGCCGAGGGTGGCCGCGGGGCTCTCGGTGGCGTCGATCGTCGCCTGCACCGGGACTGTCAGGACCGGGTGCGGGCTCATCTCCAGGAACAGGCCGTGCCCCTCGGCCAGGAGGCCGCGGGTGGCGTGCTCGAAGAGGACCGTCTGACGGAGGTTGCGGTACCAATACCCCGCGTCCATCGGCGTGTTGGCGTCCAGCCAGGCGCCGGTGAGGGTCGAGTACAGCGGGACCTCGGCCGACTGCGGGGTCACCGGAGCCAGCGTCTGGGCTATCTGGGCCTCGATCTGCTCGACGTACGAGGAGTGCGAGGCGTAGTCCACGGGGATGGTGCGTGCGCGGATGTCCTGCGCGGTGCACTGGGCGACCAGCTCCTGCAGCGCGTCCGGCTCACCGGAGACGACGACCTGGGCGGGCCCGTTGACGGCGGCAAGCTCGATGCGGCCGTCCCAGGCGGCGATCAGCTCGCGAACTTCCTGCTCAGGCAGGGGCACGGAGACCATGCCGCCCTTGCCGGACAGCTCACGAATGGCCAGACTCCGCAAGGCCACCACGCGGGCTGCGTCCTGGAGCGACAGGGCACCCGCGACACACGCGGCCGCGATCTCACCCTGACTGTGACCGACCACAGCGGCGGGCTCGACGCCCGCCGCCTGCCAGACAGCGGACAGGGACACCATCACCGCGAAGAGGACCGGCTGGACCACGTCGACGTGGTCGAACCGCTCGCCGTTCAGCTCTTCGATCAGGTCCCAGTCCACGAACTCGGACAGGGCGTCCGCGCACTTCCGCATGCGGGCGGCGAACACCGGGCTGGAGTCCAGGAGTTCACGGGCCATCCCGGCCCACTGCGACCCCTGTCCCGGGAACACGAACACCGGCCGGGCCGAGCCACCCAGCGCCCGGCCCATGACGACGTTCTGCACGGTCGGGTCACCCTGCGCCAGCTCGGCCAGCCCGGCAAGGACCTCGTCCCGGTCCCGGCCGAGGACGACGCCCCGGTGCTCGAACCGCGACCGCGACACCGCCAACGACCACGCCACATCGCCCAGTTCCAGGCCACCCCGCGCCGACAGCAGCTCACGCACCCGCACAGCCTGCGCCCGCAGCGCCTCCGGCGACTTCGCCGACAACGCCACCGGCACCACACCCGCCACCACCGAAGAAACAGCGGAAGGCGACACGGCCTCGCCGGACGCCGACTCCTCCCCCGGCGCCTGCTCCACGATCACATGCGCGTTCGTACCGCTCACGCCGAAGGACGAGACGCCCGCGCGACGCGGCCCGCTGCCCTCGCGGCCCGGCCACTCGCGGGACTCGGTGAGGAGTTCGACGGCTCCGGCGTCCCAGTCCACCTGGGGTGTCGGCTCGTCCACGTGCAGGGTCTTGGGCAGGACGCCCTCGCGCATCGCCATGACCATCTTGATGACACCGCCGACACCGGCGGCGGCCTGCGTGTGCCCGATGTTGGACTTCAACGAGCCCAGCCACAACGGCCGTTCCGCGGAACGCTCCTTGCCGTACGTGGCGAGGAGGGCCTGCGCCTCGATCGGGTCGCCGAGCGTGGTGCCGGTGCCGTGGGCCTCGACGGCGTCCACGTCGTCCGGCTTCAGGCCGGCGCTGGTGAGGGCGTCGCGGATGACGCGCTGCTGGGAGGGGCCGTTGGGGGCGGTCAGGCCGCTGCTCGCGCCGTCCTGGTTGACGGCGGAGCCGCGGACGACGGCGAGGATCTTGTGGCCGTTGCGGCGTGCGTCCGAGAGGCGTTCGAGGAGCAGGAGGCCCGCGCCCTCGCCCCAGCCGGTGCCGTCCGCCGACGCGGCGAAGGACTTGCAGCGGCCGTCCGTCGACAGGCCGCGCTGGCGGCTGAAGTCGACGAAGGTGCCCGCCGTGGGCATGACGGTGACGCCGCCCGCGAGCGCGAGGGTGCACTCGCCCTGGCGCAACGCCTGCGCGGCGAGGTGCAGGGCGACCAGGGACGACGAGCAGGCCGTGTCGACCGTCACCGCCGGGCCCTCGAGGCCGAGGGTGTAGGCGACGCGGCCGGAGACGACGGAGCCCGCGTTGCCGGTGCCGATGTAGCCCTCGACGCCTTCCGGCAGGGCGTGCAGGCGTGTCGCGTAGTCGTAGTACATGACACCGGCGAAGACACCGGTGCGGCTGCGGCGCAGCGCGACCGGGTCGATGCCCGCGCGTTCGATGGCCTCCCAGGCGGTCTCCAGGAGGAGGCGCTGCTGCGGGTCCATCGCGAGGGCCTCGCGGGGCGAGACGCCGAAGAAGGAGGCGTCGAACTTGGGGGCGTCGTAGAGGAAGCCGCCCTCAGCGGTGGTGCTGGTGCCCTGGTTGTCGGGGTCCGGGTCGAACAGTTCGTCCGTGTCCCAGCCGCGGTCGGTGGGGAACGGGGAGATGGCGTCGGTGCCGTCGGCGACGAGGCGCCACAGGTCTTCCGGCGTGTTGACGCCGCCCGGGTAGCGGCAGCTCATGCCGACGATGGCCACGGGCTCCTGGCGGTTGTCCTCCAGTTCGCGCACCCGGCGGCGGGCGTCGCGCAGATCAGCCGTCGCCCGCTTCAGGTAATCGAGGTACTTCTCCTCGTCCGCCATTTACAGCGCCTCCTCGAAGCGGCCGGGACGGTCGGTGTCCGAGCCGGTGTCTGAGCTGTTCGGATGTGATTCCGAAGGGGTCTGAAGTTCGTTGTCGAGCAGGTCGAAGAGTTCGTCGGCGGTGGCGCCTTCGAGTTCTTCGCGCTCCCGGTCGTCGTCCGCGGCGGTGCCGCGGTCGGTGGGGCGGGAGGTGTCCCAGGCCGTGAGGAGGGAGCGGAGCCGGTCGGCGACGCGGTCCCTCTCGGTGCCGCCCGCGCTGTCGCCCGCGGCCTTCAGGACGCTCTCCAGGCGGTCCAGCTCGCCGTCCAGGTCGCCTGGGTCGACGGGGCCGCCGGGGAGCGCGCCGGCCGTGGTGGGCAGTTCCTCCGACAGGTGCTCGGCGAGGGCCGCCGGGTTCGGGTAGTCGAAGATCAGCGTGCTGGGCAGCCGGAGTTCGGTCTCCGCGGTGAGGCGGTTGCGCAGTTCGACGGCCGTGAGGGAGTCGAAGCCGAGCTCCAGGAAGCCGCGGCTCAGCTCGACGGCGTTCGGTGACGCGTAGCCGAGCACGCCCGCCACATGGGTGCGGACGAGGTCGAGCAGGATCCGGTCACGCTCGGCGCCCGGACGGCCCGCGAGCCGGTCCGCGAGGGACTCGGTGCGGACGGCCGAGGCCGCCGTGTCCGTGCCGGTCCGCGCGCGCCGGACCGTGGGCCGGACCAGTCCGCTGAGCAGTGCGGGCACGGCCTCCGGCGGCTGGGTGCGGAGCGCGGCGGTGTCGATGCGCATCGGTACGAGGGCCGGGTGCTCGCTCGCCGGGGCGAGGTCGAGCACGGTGAGGGCCTGGTCGGTGTCGAGTGCGAGGACGCCGCCCCGCGCCATCCGCTTGAGGTCCGCGTCGGCCAGGGTGCCGGTCATGTCGCTGTCCTGGGCCCACAGGCCCCAGGCGAGCGACGTGGCCGGGAGGCCGTGGGCGCCGCGGTGCTGGGCGAGCGCGTCCAAGTAGGCGTTGGCCGCCGCGTAGTTGGCCTGCCCGGGGCCGCCGAAGACGCCGGAGGCCGAGGAGAACAGGACGAACGCGGACAGGTCCAGGTCGGCCGTCAGCTCGTGCAGGTTCAGGGCCGCGTCCACCTTCGGGCGCAGGACCGTCGCCAGACGCTCGGGGGTCAGGGACGTCACGACGCCGTCGTCCAGGACTCCGGCGACGTGCACCACCGCCGTCAGGCCCGCGCCCCGCTCCGCGAGGAGCGCGGCCAGGGCGTCGCGGTCGGCGACATCGCACGCCGCGACGGTGGTGGCGGTGCCAAGATCGCTCAACTCGGCCTGGAGCTCCGCGGCTCCGGCGGCGCCGAGGCCGCGGCGCGACACCAGGAGCAGGTCCTGGACGCCGTGCCGCTCGGCGAGGTGCCGGACGACGACCCGTCCCAGGCCACCGAAGGCGCCGGTGACCAGGACCGTGCCGGTGGACCAGGAGGCGGGGGCCTCTCCGGCCGGGGTGAGGGCGGCCCGGGTGAGGCGCGGGACCCACACCTCGCCGTCGCGGAGGGCGACTTCCGGCTCGCCGGAGGCGAGGGCGGCGGCCAGCAGGGACTCGCTGACCGGGCCGGTGGCGGGGTCGGCGGCCGGGGCGGCGGGCCCGTCAGCCTTCGCGTCTACGTCTACGTCTGCGTACGTGTCCACGTCCGCGCCCGCGTCGGCCAGGACGAACCGGCCCGGGTGCTCCGACTGCGCCGAGCGCACCAGGCCCGACACCGCGGCGGCGACCGGATCCGGCGCGGCACCGGCGGCACCGGCCCCGTCGGCCACGACCGCACCCCGCGTCAGCACCACGAGCCGCGACGCCTCGAACCTCTCATCGGCCAGCCACGCCTGCACCACACCCAGCGCCTCGACCAGTGTCCCGGCGACATCCTCGGGGCGGGCCAGGCCGTCGCGACCAGCGGCCCGCGACCCACCGGGCGACCACACCACGGCCTCCGGCAGTTCCCCGCCCGCGGCCACGGCCACGCCCAACGCCGCGAGATCGGCGTACGACGTCGCCGTCGGCACCGCACCCGCGGCACCGAGCACCGCCAGGGACACCGGCTCGGCGGCGACGGGCTGTCGCTTCCACTCGACGCGGAAGACCGAGTCCGTATGCGGGTCGGCCCCGCTCATCTGCTCGATGAGCTCCTTGGACATGGGGCGGAAGACGAGGGCGGCCACCGAGGCGACCGGGATGCCGGTGGTGTCCGCGACCTCCAGGGCGACGCCGTCCGTGCCGTTCGGCACGAGGCGGACGCGGACGGTGGCGGCTCCGGCGGCGTGCAGCGTGACACCGGTCCAGGTGAAGGGCAGCCCGCCCGCCGTGGGCTTCAGGTCGGCTTCGCTCTGCGTGACCGCGCCGGCGGCGCGGGCGTGCAGGGCGGCGTCGAGGATCGCCGGGTGGAGGCCGAAGGAACCGGCCGACGTGTGTTCGTCCGCCGGCAGCGCGACCTCGGCGAACACCTCGTCGCCGCGCCGCCAGGCTCCGCGCAGGCCCTGGAACACGGGCCCGTAGTCGAAGCCCGCCTCGGCCAGCTCTCCGTACAGCCCGTCGACCGCCAGCGGCTCCGCGTCGCGCGGCGGCCACGAGGTCAGGTCGGCGGACGCGACGGACGCGGCAGCGGCGGCGTCCGGTGCGGACTCGGTCAGGGTGCCGGTGGCGTTCTTGGTCCAGCTGTCGGCCGAGAGTCCCTCGGCGGCGGCACCCGGCTCCGGGCGGGAGTGCAGGCTGAGGGGCCTGCGGCCGGTGGCGTCGGGCGCCTCGACCTTCAACTGCACCTGGATGGAGCCCTGTTCGGGCAGCACCAGCGGCGCGCCGAGCGTCAGCTCGTCGAGCGTGCCGCACCCGACCTGCCGGCCCGCGTACCCGGCCAGCTCGACGAACGCGGTGCCGGGCAGCAGCACCCGCCCGGCCACGGCGTGATCCGCCAGCCACGGGTGCGTGGCCAGGGAAAGCCGTCCGGTGAAGACATAGCCGTCGGTGTCGGCCAGCGGCATCCCGGCGCCGAGGAGCGGGTGCTCCGCGGAGACGAGCCCCGCCGACTCGACGTCGGCTGCGGCTGCGGTCTGCCGGAGCCAGTAGCCCTGGTGCTGGAAGGCGTACGTGGGGAGGTCGACGCGGCGACGCGACTGCGGCGACGCGTAGAGCGGGGACCAGTCGACGTCGACTCCGCGTACGTGCGCCTTGGCGAGGGCAGTCAGGAACGCGTCCGGCTCCGGGCGGTCCT
Organism: Streptomyces flavofungini; assembly: GCF_014650815.1. Taxonomy (GTDB): domain Bacteria; phylum Actinomycetota; class Actinomycetes; order Streptomycetales; family Streptomycetaceae; genus Streptomyces; species Streptomyces flavofungini. The sequence continues at coordinate 10,206 of NZ_BMVR01000029.1, read as the reverse complement.
TGCGCAGGGCCGCGACGAGACCGGCCTGCGCCGTCGGGTCGGTGATCGTGTCGTGCGCCATCGCCGTGAGGACGGAGTCGGGGCCCAGCTCCAGCAGGGTCGCCGTGCCCTGCGCGGTGAAGGTGCCCAGGCCGTCGTGGAAGCGGACGGCCTCGCGGATGTGGCGGACCCAGTAGTCGGGGTCCGTCAGCTCGTCCGGGGTGGCGAGCTGCCCGGTCAGGTTCGAGACGACCGGCAGGACGGTGTCCTGGTAGGTCAGGTTCGCGGCGACCTTGCGGAAGTCCGCAAGGATCGGGTCCATCAGGGGCGAGTGGAAGGCGTGGGAGACCTTGAGCCAGCGGACCTTGCGGCCCTCGGCGCGCAGCTTCTCCTCCACGTCCTCCAGGACCGTGCGGTCGCCGGAGAGGACCACCTGCGACGGGCCGTTCACGGCCGCCACACCGGCCCGGTCCTCCAGGCCCGCCAGCAGCGGCAGTACCTCCGCCTCGGCCGCCTGCACCGCGAGCATCGCCCCGCCCTCGGGCAGCGACTGCATCAACCGACCACGCGCAGCGACCAGTTGGGCCGCATCCTCCAAGGACCACAGCCCGGCCACATACGCGGCGGCCAGCTCACCGATCGAGTGCCCGCCGACGATCTCGGGGCGTACGCCGAAGGACTCAGCCAGGCGGTAAAGAGCGACTTCCACCGCGAACAGCGCGGGCTGCGCGTACTCCGTCCGCTCCAACAGCTCGACATCCGTACCAAACATGACGTCCTGGAGCGAACGTTCTAGCTGCCCATCCAGATGCGCACACACCTCGTCCAGCGCCGAGGCGAACACCGGGAACGTCTCGTACAACTCCCGGCCCATACCGACCCGCTGACTGCCCTGGCCCGTGAACACGACCCCGAGACGCCCCTCGGCCACGGAACCGGTCACCACCCCCTGCTCGCCGGAGGCCACCACCTCCAGGCCGGTCAGGAACTCCTCCCGTCCCTCGCCGAGCACGACCGCCCGGTGTTCGTGGACCGCACGGCCCGAAAGCAGCGACCAGCCCACGGCGACCGGATCGAGCTCCGCGCGCCCGGCGACGTGCTCCCGAAGACGCTCGGCCTGCGCCCGCAGGGCGTCCGCGCTGCGCGCCGACACCACCCACGGCACGACCGCCGTGACCGGCGCCGCACCGACGGGCTCGGCCACCTCGGCGGGCAGCTCCGCCACCGACGCCTGCTCCACGATCACGTGGGCGTTCGTTCCGCTGACACCGAACGACGACACGCCCGCACGACGCGGCGCACCGCCCTCGCGCGCGGCCCATTCCCGGGCCTCCGTAAGCAGCTCGACCGCCCCGGCCTCCCAGTCCACATGGGTGCTCGGCTCGTCCACGTGGAGGGTCTGCGGCAGTACGCCGTGGCGCATGGCCATGACCATCTTGATGATGCCCGCGACTCCGGCGGCGGACTGGGTGTGGCCGATGTTGGACTTCACCGAGCCGAGCCACAGCGGCTGGTCGGAGCGCTCCTGGCCGTAGGTGGCGAGGAGGGCCTGCGCCTCGATCGGGTCGCCGAGCGTGGTGCCGGTGCCGTGGGCCTCGACGGCGTCCACGTCACTGGCGGACAGGCCCGCGTTGGCGAGTGCGGCGCGGATGACGCGCTGCTGCGACGGACCGTTGGGGGCGGTCAGGCCGTTGCTCGCGCCGTCCTGGTTCACAGCGGACCCGCGGACGACAGCCAGCACCTGATGACCCTGGCGCCGGGCGTCCGAAAGCCGCTCCAGGAGCAGCAGGCCGACGCCCTCGCCCCAGCCCGTACCGTCCGCCGCCTCCGCGAAGGCCTTGCAGCGGCCGTCGGCCGCGAGCCCGCGCTGACGGCTGAACTCGATGAAGGCGCCGGGGTTGGACATGACGGTGACGCCGCCCGCGAGGGCGAGGTCGCACTCGCCCTGCCGCAGGGACTGGGCCGCCAGGTGCAGGGCGACGAGGGACGACGAGCAGGCCGTGTCGACCGTGACGGCCGGGCCTTCGAGGCCGAAGGAGTAGGCGAGGCGGCCGGAGATGACGCTGGTCGCGCCGCCCGCGAGGAGGTAGCCCTCAACGCCTTCGGGGGTCTCCTGCAGGCCCGAGCCGTAGCCCTGCGAGGACGCGCCGACGAACACACCGGCCTGGCTGCCGTGCAGCGTCGCCGGGTTGATGCCCGCGCGCTCGAAGAGTTCCCAGGAGGTCTCCAGGAGGAGCCGCTGCTGCGGGTCCATGGCCAGGGCCTCGCGCGGGGAGATCCCGAAGAAGACGGGGTCGAACTGGTCGGCCTCGTAGAGGAAGCCGCCCTGGCGGGCGTAGCTGGTGCCGCGCTGCTCGGGGTCGGCGTCGTAGAGGGCGTCCAGGTCCCAGCCGCGGCCGCCGGGGAACGCGGACATGGCGTCCGTGCCCTCGGCGAGGAGGTCCCAGAGGGCGTCCGGGCTGGTGGCGCCGCCGGGGTAGCGGCAGCTCATGGACACGATGACGATCGGGTCGTCGTCGGCGCCCGCCGCTCCGGCCGGGGTCACGGTCGCGCCTGTGGCGGTGCGCCCGGCGCCCTGCTCGCCCACGAGCTGCGTGCGCAGGTGGCCCGCGAGGACGGCCGACGTGGGGTAGTCGAAGACGAGAGTGGTGGGCAGCTTCAGGCCGGTGGCGGTGGCGAGGCGGTTGCGCACCTCGACGGCCGTGAGCGAGTCGAAGCCCAACTCGCGGAAGGCCCGGCTGGGTTCGACCGCTTCCGCGCCCGCGTAGCCGAGCACCGAGGCCGCCTGCCCGCGCACCAGGTCGAGCAGCAGCCGCTCCTGCTCCGCCGTCGACAGGTCGGCGAGGCGGTCGGCCCACTCGGAGCCGGTGGCGCCCTTCTTGTCCGTGGCCGAGGTGGCGTCGGGCTCGGCGAGCGCGCGCCGGACCTCCGGCAGGTCCCCGATGAGGGGGCTCGTCCGCACGGACGTGAACGACGGCGCGAACCGCTCCCAGTCCAGGTCGGCGACGGCCAGGAACGTCTCGTCGTACGCGACCGCCTGCGCCAGCGCGGCCACGGCACGCTCCGGCGCCATCGCGGCCAGGCCGCGACGCCGCAGGTGCTCCGTGCCTTCGTCGCCGGCCATGCCGCCACCGGCCCACAGGCCCCAGGCGACGGAGGTGGCGGTGAGGCCGCGCGCGCGACGGGCCTCGGCGAGGGCGTCCAGGTAGGCGTTGGCCGCCGCGTACGCGCCCTGGCCACCGCCGCCCCACACACCGGAGTTGGACGAGAACAGCACGAACGCGTCCAGCTCGTCGGTGTCGAGCAGCTCGTCCAGGTGCGTGGCCCCGGCCGTCTTCGCGCCGAAGACGGCGGCGATGTCCGTCGCGGTCATGCCGTCCAGGGGCTGCGTCTGGCCGACGCCCGCCGCGTGGAAGACGGAGCGCAGGGTGCGGCCGTCGGCGGCCAAGCCGTCCAGGAGTGCGGCGACCGCGTCACGGTCGGCGATGTCGCAGGCGGCGAGAGTGACCTCGGCGCCCAACTCCTCCAGTTCCGCACGGAGTTCAGCAGCACCGGGCGCGTCCGGGCCACGACGGCTCGTCAGGACCAGGTGCTCGACGCCCGCGCGGGCCAGCCAGCGCGCCACATGCCCGCCGATCGCACCCGTACCACCGGTGACCAGCGCCGTGCCGCGCGCCGTCCACTTCTTCGACGTCTCGGCCGACTCGGCCCGTACCAGGCGGCGCACGAGGACTCCGGAGCCGCGCACGGCGAGCTGGTCCTCGTCCGCGACTCCGGCGAGGGCCGCCGTGAAGCGGGCGCCCGCGCGGGTGTCGTACGCCGACGGAACGTCGATCAGACCACCCCAGCGGTCCGGGTGCTCCAGGGCCACGACCCGGCCCAGACCCCACAGTTGCGCCTGCGTCGGGGCTTCCAGGCGGTCGCTGCGACCGGTCGACACCGCGCCCCGGGTGACCGCCCAGAGCCGCGCGCCGATTCCGGCGTCGCCGAGGGTCTGCACCAGCGCCAGGGTCCCGGCCAGGCCGACCGGCACACCGGAGTGCTCCGTGTGCGCGGCCTCGTCGAGGCCGAGCAGGGACACCACACCGGACAGGTCACCGGCGACGGCCGCAGTGAGCCGCGCGGCCAGCGCCTCACGCGTCAGCTCGGCGTCCGTCACGCGCAGTTCGACGGCTTCCGCACCGGCGCGCTCCAGGGCCTCGACGGCGCCTGCCGCCCACGGCTGCTCCGCCGCGCCCTCGGGCAGGACGACCAGCCACCGCCCGGAGAGCCCGGACGTCGGCAGGGCGCCGCCGGTCAGGGGCTTCCAGGCGACCTGGTAGCGCCAGCCGTCGACGGTGGAGCGCTCACGGCGCTGCCGCCGCCAGGACGACAGGACGGGCAGCATCTCGCCGAGCCCGGCGGCGGTGCCGTCCGCCACCTCCAGCTCGGCGGTCAGACCCGCCAGGTCCTCCCGCTCCACGGCGTCCCAGAAGCGTGCCTCCACCTCGTCCACGGCCGTCGGCGTCGCGTCCTCGGGGACCGCGAAGTCGGGCCAGTAGTGCTGGCGCTGGAAGGCGTACGTGGGCAGGTCGACGGTGGCGCGGGCGCCCGGGAAGAGCGCCTTCCAGTCCAACTCGGCGCCGTGCACGTGCGCTTCGGCGATCGAGGCGAGCAGCCGGGCCGCGCCCCCGTCGTCACGGCGGAGGGAGCCGAGGGTGACGGCCTGGCTGTCGGTCGCGTCGATCGTCGCCTGCACCGGAACGGTGAGCACCGGGTGCGGGCTCATCTCCAGGAACAGCCCGTGGCCCTCGGCCAGGAGGCCGCGGGTGGCGTGCTCGAAGAGGACGGTCTGGCGGAGGTTGCGGTACCAATACCCGGCATCCATCGGGGTGTTGACGTCCAGCCACTCCCCCGTCAGCGTTGAGAACAGGGGCACCTCGGCCGCCTGCGGGTCCACCCCGGCCAGCGCCTCAGCGATCTGCTCCTCGATCTGCTCCACGTACGAGGAGTGCGAGGCGTAGTCCACCGGGATCGTCCGCGCCCGGACATCGCGGGCCACACACTGCGCGACCAGCTCCTCCAGCGCGTCGGGCTCACCCGAGACGACCACCTGGGCGGGGCCGTTCACGGCCGCCACGGAGATCCGGTCGTCCCACGCGGTGATCAGCTCCCGGACGTCCTGCTCAGGCAGGGGTACGGAGACCATGCCGCCCTTGCCCGACAGCTCCCGGATCGCCAGGCTGCGCAGCGCCACCACGCGGGCCGCGTCCCGCAGACCGAGTGCGCCCGCGACACAGGCCGCCGCGATCTCACCCTGGCTGTGACCGACAACGGCGGCGGGCTTCACCCCGGCCGCCTGCCACACCTCGGCCAGCGACACCATCACCGCGAAGAGAACCGGCTGCACCACATCCACCCGGTCGAAGTTGTCCCCGCTCAGCTCCTCAAGCAGGTCCCACTCCACGAACTCGGACAGAGCGGCGGCGCACTCCCGCATCCGCTCGGCGAACACCGGACTGGAGTCGAGCAGCTCACGCGCCATCCCGGCCCACTGCGACCCCTGCCCCGGGAACACGAACACCGCGCGCCCGGCACCCACTGCCCGCCCGGCGACCACACCGGCAGCCGTGAGGTCACCCTCGGCCAGCTGCGCCAGCCCCGCGAGAACCTCCTGCCGGTCACGCCCGACGACGACACCCCGGTGTTCGAACCGCGACCGCGCCACCGCCAACGACCAGGCGACATCGCCCAGTGGAAGCCCGGTGTCCGCGAGCAGCCGCTCCCGCAGCCGTCCGGCCTGCGCCCGCAGCGCCTCCGGGGTCTTCGCCGACAGGGCGAGCGGCACCACGGACAGCAGCGGCTCGGCGCCGTCCGACGGCTCGTCCGGCCGCACCGGCTCGGTGGCGGTCGGCGCCTGCTCGACGATGACGTGGGCGTTGGTGCCGCTCACGCCGAAGGAGGAGACACCGGCGCGGCGCGGCGCGCCGCCGTCCCGCTCGACCCACTCACGGGCCTCGGTGAGGAGCTCGACGGCGCCCGCCGTCCAGTCCACCTCGGGGGTCGGCGCGTCGACGTGCAGGGTCTGGGGCAGCACGCCTTCGCGCATCGCCATGACCATCTTGATGACACCGGCGACACCGGCGGCGGCCTGGGTGTGGCCGATGTTGGACTTCAGCGAACCGAGCCACAGGGGTCGGTCGGCCGCGCGCTCCTTGCCGTACGTGGCGAGCAGCGCCTGTGCCTCGATCGGATCGCCCAGCGTCGTACCCGTGCCGTGCGCCTCGACCGCGTCCACGTCGTCGGGGGCGAGGCCCGCGTTGGCGAGGGCGGCGCGGATGACGCGCTGCTGGGCCGGGCCGTTGGGGGCGGTCAGTCCGTTGCTGGCGCCGTCCTGGTTCACGGCCGAGCCGCGGACGACCGCGAGGACGCGGTGGCCCTTGCGGCGGGCGTCGGACAGGCGCTCCAGGAGGAGCACGCCGACGCCCTCGCCCCAGCCGGTGCCGTCCGCGGCGGCCGCGAAGGACTTGCAGCGGCCGTCGGCGGCGAGGCCGCGCTGGCGGCTGAACTCGATGAACGTGCCGGGCGTCGACATGACGGCGACACCGCCCGCGAGGGCCATGTCGCACTCGCCCTGCCGCAGTGCCTGGGCGGCGAGGTGCAGCGCCACGAGGGACGACGAGCAGGCCGTGTCGACCGTGACGGCGGGGCCTTCGAGGCCGAAGGAGTACGAGATGCGGCCGGAGGCGACGCTCGCGGCGCTGCCGTTGCCGACGTAGCCCTCCAGGTCGTCGAGGCCGCCGGGGGCGCTCAGGAGGTGGGTGGCGTAGTCGTTGTACATGACGCCGACGAAGACGCCGGTCGAGCTGCCGCGGGCCGTCGCCGGGTCGATGCCCGCCCGCTCGAACACCTCCCAGGTGGTCTCCAGGAGGAGCCGCTGCTGCGGGTCGATGGACAGGCCCTCGCGCGGCGAGATGCCGAAGAAGGCCGGGTCGAAGTCGGCGGCGTCGTAGAGGAAGCCGCCTTCGCGGGTGTAGAAGGAACCGGCGCGGTCCGGGTCGGGGTCGTAGAGCGCGTCGACGTCCCAGCCCCGGTCGCCGGGCAGGTCGCCGATGGCGTCCACGCCGTCGGCGGTGAGGCGCCACAGGTCCTCGGGGCTCGCGACGCCGCCGGGGTAGCGGCAGCTCATCGACACGATCACGATCGGGTCGTCGTCGGCGGGGGCCACGGCCGCCGTCGGGCGTGCCGCACCCGGGGCGAGTGCCCGCTCGTCCGTGCCCAGGACCTCTTCGAGGATGTGGCGGGCCAGGACGGTGGCGGCCGGGTAGTCGAAGGCGAGGGTGGCGGGCAGGCGCAGACCGGTCGCCGCGGTGAGGCGGTTGCGCAGTTCGACGGCGGTGAGCGAGTCGAAGCCGACCTCGCGGAAGGCGCGGTCGGGCGCGATGGCGTCGGCCGACGGGTAGCCGAGGACGGCGGCGGCGTGGCCGCGTACGAGGGTGAGGACTTCCTGCTCGCGGTCCGCCTCCGGCAGGGCGGCCAGGCGCTGGGCGAGGGCGGAGCCCTCCTGCCGGTCCGCACCGGCGGCGGTGCGTCGCTGGGGGGCGCGGACCAGGGTGCGCAGCAGCGGCGGTACTTCGCCGCCGGCGGCGGCCTGGGTGCGCAGGCCCGCGAGGTCGAGGCGGACGGGCACGGTCAGGGGCTGCCCGGCGGCGTGCGCGGCGTCGAAGAGGTCCAGGCCCTCCGCGGAGGTGAGGGGGGCCGCTCCGGCGCGCGTCCTGCGGTCCAGTTCGCCCGCGCCGAGGTGGGCGGTCATTTCGCTGGCCTCGGCCCACAGGCCCCAGGCGAGGGAGGTCGCGGGGAGTCCATGGGCACGGCGGTGCTGGGCGAGCGCGTCCAGGTAGGCGTTGGCTGCGGCGTAGTTGGCCTGGCCGGGGGTGCCGAAGACGCCGGCGGCGGAGGAGAACAGGACGAACGCGGACAGGTCCAGGCCGGCCGTCAGCTCGTGCAGGTGCAGGGCCGCGTCGGCCTTCGGGCGCAGGACCGTGTCCAGGCGCTCGGGCGTCAGGGCGGTGACGACACCGTCGTCGAGGGCTCCGGCGACGTGCACCACGGCGGACAGCTCGGCGCCGACCTCGTCCAGGAGGACGGCGAGGGCGCCGCGGTCGGCGGTGTCGCAGGCCGCGAGGCGCACGCGGGCGCCCGACTCCTCCAGTTCGGTGCGGAGTTCGGCGGCGCCGGGGGCGGCGTCGCCCCGGCGGGAGACGAGGAGCAGGTCGCGGACGCCGTGCCGGGTCGCCAGGTGGCGGGCCATGAGGCTGCCGAGGGTGCCGGTGCCGCCGGTGATGAGGACGGTGCCCTCGCCCCAGGCGTCGGTGGTGCCGGTGGTGGCGTCGGCTTCGGCAGTGGCCTCGGTGAGGGGTACGCGGGTCAGGCGCGGTGCGCGCAGGGTGCCGTCGCGGAGCGCCACCTCGGGCTCGTCCATCACGAGGGCGGCGGCGGCCAGCGCCTCCACGGCGTCGTCGGCGCCGTTGGCCGGGTCGAGATCCAGGAGGACGAAGCGGCCCGGGTGCTCGGACTGCGCCGAGCGCAGCAGGCCCCACACGGCGGCGGCCACGGGGTCCGGGGCGGTGGCGGCGACCGCGCCGCGCGTCACCACGACGAGCCGGGACTCCTCGAACCGCTCGTCGCCGAGCCAGCCCTGCACGTGTGCGAGCGCCCGCTCCACCTGAGGCCGCACAGAGCCGAGTTCGGCTGTGCGGTCCGCGTCGTCGGTCGTCAGGAGCGGCAGGAACACCGTCGCGGGCGCCTCGGCGCCGTCGTCGAGCGCGGCGGTCAGGGACTCCAGGTCCGCGTAGGTCCGCCGTACGAAGGGCAGGGCGTCGCCCGCGCCCGGGGTGCTGTCGTCGAGGAGTGCCGCCGAGGCGAGCTGCCCGGCCGTGTCCGCCGAGGTGTCGACGGTCGTCCACTCCACCTGGAACAGCGCGTCGCGCCGTGCCGAACCGGCGAGCTGCTCCTCCGACAGGGCGCGCAGCGCGAGCGACCCGACGGAGACGACGGGCTGTCCGGTGGCGTCGGCGGCCAGCAGCGTGACGGTGTCCGCCCCGGCGGCGGCGACGCGCACGCGGAGCGTGGTGGCCCCGGTGGCGTGCAGGGTGACGCCGGACCAGACGAACGGCAGGTGCGCGCGGTCGGTGCGGGCGATGAAGTCACCGAGGCCGATGGCGTGCAGCGCGGCGTCGAAGAGCGCCGGGTGCAGCCCGAAGGACTCCGTGTCGGCGTGCGCCTCCTGCGACAGGTCGATCTCCGCGTAGACGTCGGCGCCCTGTCGCCAGGCGGCGCGCAGGCCCTGGAAGAGCGGGCCGTAGCCGTGCCCGTTGGCGGTCAGGCGCTCGTACAGGTCGGACACGTCGACGGGCTCGGCCCCGGCGGGCGGCCACACGGACAGGTCGGCGGCCCCGGCCGCGGGGGTGGGGGCGGTCGGCAGCAGGCTGCCGGTGAAGTGGCGTGTCCAGGGGGTGTCGTCGGTGTCGTCCTGCGGGCGCGCGAACAGGCTCAGCTCGCGACGCCCGGTGTCGTCCGGGCCGCCCACCGAGATCTGGAGCTGGATGCCGCCCTGCTCGGGGACGACGAGGGGTGCTTCCAGGGTCAGCTCTTCGAGGTGGCCGCAGCCGACCTCGTCGCCCGCGCGCAGGGCGAGTTCCACGTAGGCCGTGCCGGGCAGCAGGATCGTGCCGCCGACCGCGTGCTCCGCGAGCCACGGGTGCGTCTGTGTCGAAAGGCGCCCGGTGAACAGGTAGCCGTCCGCGTCCGCGAGCGCCACGGCGGCCCCGAGCAGCGGATGCCCGGCGGCCCGAAGGCCCGCGAACACCACGTCCCCGGCCCCGGCGGGCGCGGCCTTCGGCCAGTAGCGCTCACGCTGGAAGGGGTACGTGGGGAGGTCGACGGTGGCGTGGGCGCCGGGGAGGAGGGCCTTCCAGTCCAACTCGGCGCCGTGCGTGTGCGCTTCGGCGAGGGAGGCGGCGAGGCGGTCGGCGCCGCCGTCGTCGCGGCGCAGGGAGCCGAGTGCCGCGGCGGCCTCCTCGCGCCCCGCGGCCTCGATGGTGGCCTGGACGGGGACGGTGAGGACGGGGTGGGGACTCATCTCCAGGAACAGGCCGTGGCCTTCGTCGAGGAGGCCGCGGGTGGCGTGCTCGAAGAGGACGGTCTGGCGGAGGTTGCGGTACCAATAGCCCGCGTCCATCGGGGTGT
>NZ_BMVR01000028.1 GCF_014650815.1 Streptomyces flavofungini | reverse complement strand
GTGCTGGCTGACGCGGCCGAGCTGGAGCGGGTCGATGTGGTGCAGCCCGCGCTGTTCTCCGTGATGGTGTCGCTTGCGGCGTTGTGGCGCTCGTACGGTGTCGAGCCGGATGCGGTGGTGGGGCACAGTCAGGGTGAGATCGCTGCGGCGTATGTCGCGGGTGCGCTGTCGCTTGCGGACGCTGCCAAGATCGTGGCGCAGCGGAGCAAGGCCATCCTCGCGCTGTCGGGTCAGGGCGGCATGGTGTCGCTCGCGGCGACGGTCGACGACGCTCGTGAGTGGATCGCGCCGTGGGGCGAGCGGGTCTCGGTTGCCGCGGTCAACGGGCCTGGTTCGGTGGTGGTGGCGGGTGACGCGGACGCGCTGGACGAGTTGGTGGAGGCGTGTGCCGCTGATGGCCGGCGGGCCCGCCGGATCCCCGTCGACTACGCGTCGCACTCGCCGCATGTCGAGCGCATCGAGGGCGAGTTGGCGAGTGTGCTGGCCGGGGTGGAGCCCCGGGTAGCGAGTGTGCCGATGCTGTCGACCGTCACGGGGGAGTGGCTGACCGGTACCGAGGTGGGTGCCGATTACTGGTATCAGAATCTGCGGCACACCGTGCGTTTCGAGGAGGCCACGCGCGGTCTCCTCGACCACGGCATCGGCGCCTTCGTCGAATGCAGCCCCCACCCCGTGCTCACCATCGGCGTGCGCGAGACCGTGGACGCGACCGGAGGCGACGCCATCGTCGTCGGCACCCTGCGCCGCACCGACGGCGACCTCGACCGGTTCCTGCTCTCCGCCGCCGAGGCGTACGTGGAGGGCCTGTCCTTCGACTGGCATGCCGTCGTGCCCGCCGGGCGGCACGTGGACCTGCCGACGTACCCGTTCCAGCGCAGGCGGTTCTGGCTCGACGAGACATCCCGCCCCGCGGCGGGCGGCGACGACCCCGCGTTCGCGGAGTTCTGGGCCGCGGTGGAGCGCGGCGACCTCGCCACCACGCTCGACGTGCCCGCCGACGCGCCCCTGACCGACGTCCTGCCCAGCCTCGCCGACTGGCGGCGCCGCAGCCAGGAGCGGACCGCCGTCGACTCGTGGCGCCACCGGATCACCTGGCGTCCGCTCGGCACCGCCACCACCCCCACCCTGACCGGCACCTGGCTCCTGGTCGGTCCGCCGGCCGAGGCGGAGCACCCGTGGCAGACGGCGGCCGCCGACGCGCTGCGTGCCCACGGCGCCGACGTCCTGCACGTCGAAGGATCGGCCGAGTCGCTGAGCGCCCTGGACGTCGTACCCAGTGGCGTGCTGTCCCTGCTGGCCCTCGACGAACAGCCCGACCCCGGGGCGCCGACCGTCCCCTGCGGCCTCTCCGGCACGCTGGCACTGGTGCGGGCGCTCGGCGACGCCGGGATCGGCGCGCCGCTGTGGCTGGCCACGACGGGCGCGGTGTCCGTCGGACGCTCCGACCCGCTGACCCACCCGGCGCAGAGCCAGGTGTGGGGCCTCGGCCTCACCGTCGGCCTGGAGCACCCGGAGCGCTGGGGCGGCCTCGTCGACCTCCCCGTGACCCCCGACGCCAGGACCGGCACCCGGCTCGCCGCCGTCCTCGCCGGGCAGACGGACGAGGACCAACTGGCCATCCGTGCCTCCGGCGTGACGGTGCGCCGGCTCGTCCCGGCCCCCGCACCGGCGGCGGCACCCGCCTGGCGTACCAGCGGCACCGCGCTGATCACCGGCGGCACCGGCGCCATCGGCGGGCACGTCGCCCGCTGGCTGGCGGCCAGCGGCGCCGAACACATCGTGCTGACCAGCCGCAGCGGCCCGGACGCCCCCGGCGCCCAGGAACTGGTCGCCGAACTGACCGCGCTCGGCGCCCGGACCACCGTCGCCGCCTGCGACGCCGCCGACCGCACCGCGCTCGCCGACCTGTTCGCCCGGCTCGACGCCGACGGCACCCCCGTCCGCTCCGTCTTCCACGCGGCGGGCACCGTCCCGTCCCTGCTCCTCGCCGACACCGCCACCTCGGACCTCGCCTACGCCGTCGGCGCGAAGGCCGTCGGCGCGGTCCACCTCGACGAGCTGTGCGCCGGACGCGAGTTGGACGCGTTCGTGCTGTTCTCCTCCGGCTCCGCGGTGTGGGGCAGCGGCGAGCTGGGGGCGTACGGCGCCGCCAACGCCTTCCTCGACGGCCTCGCGCAGCGCCGCCACGCCGACGGACTGCCCGCCACCTCGGTCTCCTGGGGCATGTGGGCGGGCGGCGGCATGGTCACCGGCGACCTGGACGACCAGCTGCGCCGCCGGGGCCTGCGCCCCATGCGGCCGGAGCTCGCGGTCGGCGCGCTCGCCACCGCCCTCGCGGCGGGCGAGACCACCCTCACCGTCGCGGACTTCGACTGGGCCCGCTTCGCCCCCGGCTTCACGGCCGCCCGCTCCCGCCCCCTGATCAGCGAGATACCCGACGTCGTCGCGCTCGCCGCACAGGACGCGGTGGACCAGCCCGCCGCCGGTGGCGCGCTCGCCGACCGCCTCGCCGGGCTCACCGACGCCGACCGGCGCCGGCTCCTGCTCGACCTGGTCCGCGGCCACGCCGCCGCGGTGCTCGGCCACGAAGGACCCGACACCGTCACGCCCGACCGCGCGTTCCGCGAGCTGGGCTTCGACTCCCTGACCGCCATCGAACTCCGCAAGCGCCTCAACACCGCGACCGGCGTACGACTGCCCGCGACCGTCGTGTTCGACCACCCGACCCCCACGGCCCTCGCCGCCGAACTGCACACCGTCGTGCTCGGCGAACAGCAGACCGCCACGCCGACCCTGGCCACCACGACCCGGGCCGCCGACGAACCGATCGCCGTGGTGGCGATGAGCTGCCGCTACCCCGGCGGCGTCCGCGGCCCCGAGGACCTGTGGTCGCTCGTCATGGCCGGACACGACGCCATCGGTGCGTTCCCCGACGACCGGGGCTGGGACACCGACCGGCTGTACCCGGCCGACGCGGCGGCCCTGGGCCGCAGCCGCACCCTGGAGGGCGCCTTCCTCGACGACGCGGGCGGCTTCGACGCGGGCTTCTTCGGCATCGCCCCGCGTGAGGCCCTCGCGATGGACCCGCAGCAGCGGCAGGTGCTCGAACTGGCCTGGGAGGCCTTCGAACGGGCGGGCATCGACCCGTCCTCCGTGCGCGACAGCCTCACCGGCGTGTTCGTCGGCGCCTCGCCGCAGAGCTACTCGGGCACCATGGAGCAGGCGACGCCCGAGATGGACGGCTACCGCCTGACCGGCGACGCCCTGAGCGTCGTGTCCGGCCGCGTCGCCTACTCGCTGGGCCTGCGCGGCCCCGCCGTCACCGTCGACACCGCCTGCTCGTCCTCGCTGGTCGCCCTGCACCTCGCCGTGCAGGCACTGCGGTCGGGGGAGTGCTCGATGGCCCTGGCGGGCGGCACCGCGATCATGGTGACGCCGCTGCCCTTCGCCGAGTTCAGCCTGCAGGGCGGCCTGGCCCCCGACGGCCGGTGCAAGCCCTTCGCCGACGCCGCCGACGGCGTCGGCTGGGGCGAGGGCGCGGGCCTGATCCTGCTGGAACGCCTCTCCGACGCCCAGGCCAACGGCCACGAAGTGCTCGCCGTCGTCCGCGGCTCCGCCATCAACCAGGACGGCGCCTCCAACGGCCTCTCCGCGCCCAACGGGCCCGCACAGCAGCAGGTCATCCGCGCGGCGCTCGCCAACGCGGGCCTGTCCGCCGCGGACGTGGACGCCGTCGAGGGCCACGGCACCGGCACAAAGCTCGGCGACCCCATCGAGGCCCAGGCACTCCTTGCCACCTACGGCCAGGAACGCCCCGCCGACCAGCCGCTGCTGCTCGGCGCGCTGAAGTCGAACATCGGCCACACGCAGGCGGCCTCGGGCATCGCGGGCGTCATCAAGATGGTGCAGGCACTGCGCCACGGCGTACTGCCGCGCACCCTGCACCTGGACCGCCCGTCCCAGCACGTGGACTGGACGACCGGCGCCGTGGAACTCCTCGCCGACGACCGGCCGTGGCCCGAGGCCGACCGGCCCCGGCGGGCCGCCGTGTCCGCGTTCGGCGTCAGCGGTACCAACGGCCACGTCATCCTCGAACAGGCCGACGTCCAGGCCGAGTCCGTCCCCGCGGACCCGGCCGCCGAGCCCGACGGCCGGACGCTGACGTGGGCGCTGTCCGCCCGCGACACCGCCGCGCTGCGCGACCAGGCCGCCCGCCTGGCCGCCACCGTCGACGAGCGGCCCGGCCTGTCCCCGCTGGACGTCGCCACGACGCTCGCCACCGGGCGCGCCGCGCTCGACCACCGCGCCGTCGTCCTCGGCACCGACACCTCCGAACTGCGCGTCGGACTCGACGCGCTGATCGTCGGCGGCGACGACCCGGCCGTGGTGCGCGGCACCCCCGACGGCGGCGGGCTCGCCGTGCTGTTCTCCGGCCAGGGCTCCCAGCGCATCGGCATGGGCCGCGGCCTGTACGCGGCGCACCCCGTGTTCGCCGACGCCCTCGACGAGGCGTTCGCCCACCTCGACCCGCACCTCGCCGTGCCGCTGCGCGACGTCGTCTTCGGCGACGACCAGGCCCTGCTGGACCGCACCGAGTACGCCCAGCCCGCGCTGTTCGCCGTCGAGGTCGCCCTCTACCGGCTGTGGGAGTCCTGGGGTCTCAAGCCCGACGCGCTCGCGGGCCACTCCATCGGCGAACTCACCGCCGCACACGTCGCCGGGGTCTTCTCGCTGGCCGACGCCTGCGCGATCGTCGCCGCCCGCGGCGCACTCATGCAGGAACTGCCCGCCGGTGGCGTCATGGTCGCCGTGCAGGCCGCCGAGGACGAGATCGCGCCGGAGCTCTCCGAGCACGTCGGCATCGCCGCCATCAACGGCCCGAACTCCCTGGTCCTGTCCGGCAGCGAACCCGAGGTGCTCGACCTCGCCGACCGCCTCAAGGCACAGGGCCGCAAGGTGACCAGGCTGCGCGTCAGCCACGCGTTCCACTCGCCGCTCATGGAGCCGATGCTGGCCGCGTTCCGCCGTGTCGTGGCAGGCGCCACCGCCCATCCGCCGACCCTGCCCATCGTGTCCACGCTGACCGGCGCGCCGGTCAGCGCCGAGGAACTGGCCGCGCCGGACCACTGGGTGCGGCACGTGCGCCAGCCGGTGCGGTTCGCCGACGGCGTCACGGCACTCGTCGCGCAGGGCGTGACGACGATGGTGGAGGTCGGGCCCGGCACCGTGCTCGCCGCGATGGGCCAGGACAGCGCCCCCGACACGGTGTTCGTGCCGACGCTGCGCTCCGACCGGCCCGAACCGGACGCGCTCACCCTCGCCGCCGCGCACCTGTACGTCCGCGGCGCGAAGCTGGACGCCGCGGTCGCCCTTGCCGGCCCGGGCCGCCGGGTCGACCTGCCCACGTACGCCTTCCAGCACGACCGCTACTGGCTGACCGCCGCCGTCGCCCCCGCGGGCGACGGGGCGACAGCGGCCCTCGGCGTCGCCGCGGGCGACCACCCGCTGCTGCGCGCCGCGGTCGCGCTGCCCGACTCCGACGGCGTCGTCTTCACCGGCAGGCTCTCCACCCGGACCCATCCGTGGCTCGCCGACCACGGCGTCGGCGGCCGGGTGCTGTTCCCCGGCACCGGCTTCCTCGACCTCGCCCTGCACGCCGCGAGCCACTGCGGCCTCGACACCGTCGACGAACTGACCCTGCAGGCCCCGATGGCCCTGCCCGAGCGCGGCGGCCTCGCCCTGCGCGTCACGGTGGGCGCGGAGAACGACGGCACGCGGAGCATCCGGGTGCACTCACGGGCGGACGACGCCGACCGGGACGCGCCGTGGACCGAGCACGCCACCGGCCTGCTCACCACGGGCGACGTGCAGGAGACCGACCTCGCGGCGTGGCCGCCGCGGGGCGCGACACCGATGGACGTCGACGGCATCTACGACCGCCTCGACGAACTCGGCTACGGCTACGGGCCCGTGTTCCGCGCGCTGCGCGCGGCCTGGAGCCTCGACCGTGACGTGTACGTCGAGGTGGCCCTGCCGGACGGGACCGTCGGCGACGGCTTCAGCGTCCACCCCGCCCTGCTCGACGCCGCGCTGCACGCGCCCGTGCTGCGCGCCCTCGACGAGGTCGGCGCGGGCCCCCGGCTGCCGTTCAGCTTCAGGGGAGTGCGGCTGCACGCCGTCGGCGCCTCGGCGCTGCGGGTGCGCTGGTCGCCCACGGGGCAGGGGCAGAACGAGATGTCGCTGTCCGTCGCGGACCCGGCCGGGCGGCCGGTGGCGACCGTCGAGTCACTGGTGATGCGACCGGCGGACCTCCGCGGGACCGCCTCCCCGACGTCCGACGCACTGCTCGAAGTGGAGTGGGCGCCGCTTGCCGCGACCGGGCAGCGGCCGGTCGGGCTCGCGGTGCTCGGCGCGGACGGCCTTGGCGCGGACGGCCTCGGCGCGGACGGCCTCGGCCTGGACGCGGCCGACTTCGGCCTCGACGCCCCCACCGTCTCCGACTTCGCCGCCCTCGACGGCGTGACCGACCTGCTCGCCCGCTGCCCCCGAGCGTCCGACGCGGACGGGAAGGCGGCGCGGGACACGGTGACCTGGGCGCTCGCACTGGCCCAGGCCTGGCTCGCCGACGAGCGGACTACGAACACGCGCCTGGTGTTCGTGACCCGCGGCGCCGTCGACACCGACGTGCCCGACCCGGCGCAGGCCGCTGTGTGGGGCCTGGTCCGGTCGGCACAGACCGAGAACCCCGGCCGGTTCGTGCTCGTCGACCTCGACGCCGCCGCCGAGTCCGCCCTCGCCGTGCCCGCCGCGCTGGCCTCCGACGAGCCCCAACTGGCCGTACGGGCGGGCCGGGTGACCGTGCCCAGGCTCGCCCGCACCACCGCCGACAGGCTGCTCACCCCGCCCGCCGACGGCCCGTGGCGCCTCGACGTCCAGCCGCGCGGCTCCCTGGATGGCCTCGCCCTGGTGCCGCACCCGGACGCCACCGCGCCCCTCGCACCCGGCGAGGTACGCGTCGCCGTCCGCGCGGCAGGACTGAACCTCCGCGACGCGCTGATCGCCCTCGACGCCCACCCCGACGCCGCCGAACCGGGCAGCGAGGTCGCGGGCGTGGTCACCGAGGTCGGCTCGGCGGTGCCCGGCCTGACCGAGGGCGACCACGTGCTCGGCCTGGTCACCAAGGGCTTCGGACCGCTCGCGGTCACCGACCACAGGCTCCTCGCCCCGGTGCCCGCGGGCTGGTCCTTCGCGGACGCCGCATCGGTGCCGCTGGCCTTCCTCACCGCGTACTACGCCCTGCGCGACCTGGCGGACCTGCGCCGCGGCGAGTCCGTCCTCGTCCACGGGGCGGCGGGCGACGTCGGCCTGGCGGCCGTGCAACTCGCCCGGCACTGGGGCGCGGAGGTGTTCGCGACCGCGCGTCCCGAGGAGTGGGACGTCGTACGGGCGGCGGGTGTGCCCGATGCGCACCTGGCGTCGTCGGACGACACGGACTTCGCGGCGAAGTTCGCCGTGGAGACCGGCGGGCGCGGCGTGCACGTGGTGCTGAACCCGCTGGTGCGGGAGTTCGCGGCGGCCTCCCCCCAAGCGCGGGGGTACGCGGAAACCGCCCCGGAAGCACGGGAGTTCACCGACGCCTCCCTGGAACTGCTGCCCGACGGCGGACGGTTCATCGAGCCGGGCAAGGCCGAAGGACACGAGCCCGACGCCCTGCCGCCCGGCGTCAAGTACGCCGCGTTCGACCAGCCGCAGCCGGGCCCCGACCGCTGCCAGGAGATGCTCGCCGACGTCCTCGCGCTCTGCGAGGCGGGCGTGCTGAACTCCCTGCCGGTGCGCGCCTGGGACGTCCGCCGCGCACCCGAGGCGTTCCGGCACGTCGGCGCGGCCCGGTTCACCGGCAAGGCCGTGCTGACCGTGCCCGCACCGATCGACCCGGACCGCCCGGTCCTGGTGACCGGCGGCCTCGGCACGCTCGGCGCGATCGTGGCCCGGCACCTCGTCGCCGAACGAGGCGTCCGTAACCTCGTCCTCGCGGGCCGCAAGGGCCTGGCGACCGAGGGCGCCGAGGAACTGCGCGACGAACTGGCCGCGCTGGGCGCCGAGGTGTCCGTGGCGGCCTGCGACGTGGCCGACCGGGACTCGGTCGTGGCGCTCTTCGCCTCGCTGGACCGGCCGCTCGGCGCGGTCGTGCACACCGCGGGCGTCGTCGACGACGGCGTACTGGAGTCGCTGACGCCCGACCGCGTCGACCGCGTCTTCGGCCCGAAGGTCGACGGCCTGCTGCACCTGGACGAGCTGACCAGGGACGCCGACCTGTCCGCGTTCGTCGTGTTCTCCTCGGCGGCCGGAGTCCTCGGCAGCGCGGGCCAGGGCAGCTACGCGGCCGCCAACGCGGCGCTCGACGCGCTCGTGCGGCGCCGCCACGCGCTCGGCCTGCCCGGCGTGTCCGTGGCGTGGGGCCTGTGGGCCGCCGCGAGCGGCATGACGGCGGGGCTCGACGAGGGCGACCGGGCGCGGCTCGGCCGCTCCGGCGTCCTCGAACTGCCCACCGACGACGCGCTCGCGCTGTTCGACGCCGCGACGCGCGACGACCGCGCGGTCCTCGTGCCGGTCCTCCTCGACACCGCCGCACTGCGCGGTCAGGCGGCCGACGGCACCCTGCCCCCGCTGCTGCGGGGCCTGGTCCGCGCCCCCGCCCGCCGCGCCACGGCGGTGGCCCCCGTCGCGGCCACGACGTTCGCCGACACCCTCGCGGGCCGGCCTGCCGAGGAACGCGAGCAGACGGTCCTCGACCTGGTCTGCACACAGGTGGGGGCGGTGCTCGGCTACGCGGCCGATACCGAGGTCGACCCCGGCCGTGCGCTCGGCGACCTCGGGTTCGACTCTTTGACCTCGGTGGAACTGCGCAACCGGCTCACCGCGGCCACCGGCCTGCGGCTCGCCTCGACCTTCGTCTTCGACCACCCGTCGGCCGCCGCGATCACCCGGTACCTGCTCACGCTGCTCCCGAGCGACGAGCCCGACCCGGGGACCGGCGTCCTCGACCAGCTCGACCAACTGGAGAGCGCGCTGCTCGCGCTCACCGACGACGGCACCGCCACCAAGGTGGACCTGCGGCTGCGCGCCCTGCTCGCCAACTGGAGCGACGCCCGGGCCGATGACGCGGAGGACGACGCGGAGGCCGGCTTCGACGCGGCCACCGACGACGAACTCTTCGGCTACCTCGACAACGAACTTGAGACCTCGTGAACCGGTCGGACCGAGGCGAACACGTCCGCACCGCCGTAAGGAGTACAGGCCAGATGGAGAACGAGGACAAGCTCCGCGATTACCTCAAGCGGGCCACCACCGATCTGCGCAACACGCGCCGACGCCTGCGCGAGGTCGAGGACCGGGAGCACGAGCCCATCGCGATCATCGGGATGAGCTGCCGCTACCCCGGCGGCGTGGCCTCGCCCGAGGACCTGTGGCAGCTCGTCGCCGACGGCGGGGACGCCGTGGTGGAGTTCCCGGCCGACCGCGGCTGGGACGCCGACACGCTCTACGACCCCGACCCGGACCACGCGGGCACGTCCATCACCCGGCACGGCGGTTTCCTGCAGGACGCCGCGGGCTTCGACCCGGCGTTCTTCGGGGTCAGCCCGCGCGAGGCCGCGGCGATGGACCCGCAGCAGCGACTGCTCCTCGAGACGTCGTGGGAGGCGTTCGAGCGCGCGGGCATCGACCCCGTGCAGGCCAAGGACACCAGGACCGGTGTCTTCGCGGGCGTCATGTACAACGACTACGCGACGCGGCTGCCGCAGGCGCCCGAAGGGTTCGAGGGCTTCCTCGCCAACGGCAGCGCGGGCAGCATCGCGTCCGGCCGCATCGCCTACACCCTCGGCCTCGTCGGGCCCGCGGTGACGGTGGACACGGCGTGCTCCTCGTCGCTCGTCGCCCTGCACCTCGCGATGGTGGCGCTGCGCCGTGAGGAGTGCTCCCTCGCCCTGGCGGGCGGCGCCACGTTCATGGCCACACCGCGCACGTTCGTCGAGTACAGCAGGCAGCGCGCCCTGTCCGTGGACGGCCGCTGCAAGGCGTTCTCCGACAGCGCCGACGGCACCGGCTGGGGCGAGGGCGTCGGCATGCTCCTCGTGGAGCGCCTCTCCGACGCCCGCCGCAACGGCCACCCGATCCTCGCGGTGGTCCGCGGCTCCGCGGTCAACCAGGACGGCGCGTCCCACGGCCTGACCGCGCCCAACGGCCCCTCCCAGCAGACCGTCATCAACCAGGCCCTGGCGAGCGCGCGACTCACCCCGGCCCAGGTCGACGCCGTCGAGGCGCACGGCACCGGCACCACCCTCGGCGACCCCATCGAGGCGCACGCCCTCATCGCGACCTACGGCGCCGAGCGCACCCCGGAGCGCCCGCTGTGGCTGGGTTCGCTGAAGTCGAACATCGGCCACGCCCAGGCGGCGGCCGGGGTCGGCGGCATCATCAAGATGGTCATGGCGATGCGGCACGGCACGCTGCCCAGGACCCTGCACGTCGACGAGCCGAGCAGCCACGTCGACTGGTCGGCCGGCACCGTGGCGCTGCTCACCGAGGCACAGCCGTGGCCGGAGACCGGCGAACCGCGCCGCGCCGGTGTGTCCTCGTTCGGCGTCAGCGGCACGAACACCCACGTCATCCTGGAGCAGGCACCCGCCGCCCCGGAGGAGACGCCCGCCGCCGACCCGCGGCCCACGACGGACACCGACGCGTCGGCCGCCCCCGTCACGCCCTGGGCGCTGTCCGCCCGCACCCCCGACGCGCTGCGCGCACAGGCCGACCGACTCCGGTCCGCCGTGGCGGCCGCCGCCGACTTCGACCCGGCGGGCACCGGCTTCTCCCTGGCCACGACCCGCTCCCTGTTCGAGCACCGCGCCGTGCTGGTGGCGGAGGACCGCGCCACCACCCTCGACCGGCTCACCGCTGTCGCCGAGGGGCGTGGCGGCCCGGGCGTCGTCGTGGGCGAAGCCGCGTCGCACCGGCTGGGCTTCCTGTTCTCGGGTCAGGGTTCGCAGCGCCTCGGGATGGGTCGTGAACTCGCGGCTCGCTTCCCGGTGTTCGCGGCGGCGCTGGACGAGGTCCTTGCGGAGTTCGATCCGTCGGTGCGTGAGGTGTTGTTCGGTGAGGACGCGGACGCGCTGAATGAGACCGGGGTGACGCAGCCCGCGTTGTTCGCGGTCGAGGTGGCGCTGTTCCGCCTCCTTGAGTCGTGGGGCGTGCGCCCCGACATGCTGGCGGGCCACTCGATCGGTGAGCTGGCGGCGGCGCACGTGGCCGGTGTCTGGTCGCTGGCGGACGCCGTCAAGGTGGTGTCGGCGCGGGGTGCGCTGATGCAGGCGCTGCCGTCCGGTGGCGCGATGGTCGCGATCCAGGCCAGCGAGGCCGAGGTCGCGTCGGACCTGCCGGAGACCGTGGGCATCGCGGCCGTGAACGGCCCGAACTCCGTGGTCGTCTCCGGTGTCGCCGCCGATGTCGACGCGGTCGCCGAGCGTTGGCGTGAGGCGGGTCGCAAGGCGACCCGGCTCAAGGTCAGTCACGCGTTCCACTCGCCGCTCATGGACCCCATGCTCGGCGACTTCCGCCGGGTCCTGGAGGGCGTGTCGTACGAGGCGCCCCAGATCCCCATCGTGTCGACGCTGACCGGTACGCGGGCCACGGCCGAGGAGCTGGCCTCCCCGGAGTACTGGGTGCGGCACGTGCGCGAGTCCGTGCGCTTCGCCGACGCCGTCGTGGCCCTGCGCGAGCAGGGCGCCGACGTGTTCGTGGAGGTCGGCCCCGGCGGAGTGCTGTCCGGTCTCGGGCAGCTCACGGCCCCGGAGGCCGCCTTCGTACCCGCCCTGCGCGGTGATCGCCCCGAGCTCGTCGCGCTGACCATCGCCGTCGGCCACCTGCACGTGCGCGGTGTCGCGGTGAACCTGGCCGCCTGCTTCGACGGCAGCGGCGCTCAGCGCGTGGACCTGCCGACGTACGCGTTCCAGCGCGAGCACTACTGGCTCGACGCCGACCCCGTCGAGGCGGGCGTCGAGCGCATGTCGCCGGTCGAGGCCCGGTTCTGGGAGGCCGTGGAGGAAGGCGACCCCGCCGACCTCGCCCGCACGCTGGGCGTGTCGTCGGACGATCCGCTGAGCGCGGTGCTGCCTCGGCTGTCCGCGTGGCGCCGGAAGCAGCGGGACCGGTCTGTCGCCGATGGCTGGCGGTACGGGGTCGAGTGGCGGCCGGTGTCCGCCGGAGCCCGACAGTTGGACGGCGCCTGGCTGGTCGTCGCTTCGACGGGCGAGGACCGCGCCGAGTGGGTGCGTGCGGCGCTGGCCCGCGACGGAGCTGACGTCCACGTCCTGGACGTGGACCCGGAGACGGTCGACTGGGCGGAGCAGTTGAGTGAACTGCCCGCGCTCGACGGAGTCGTCTCGCTGCTGGGGCTGGCGGACAGCGGCGAGTCGGCGGTGCCCACGGGTGTGGCGGCCACGATCGGTCTGTTACGCGCCCTGGGTGACGCGGACGTGTCCGCGCCGCTGTGGTGCCTCACGTCGGGCGCGGTGGCGGCGGCCGAGGGCGACGCGGTCCCCGGAATCGAGCAGTCGATGCTCTGGGGCCTCGGCCGGGTGGCCGCCCTGGAGCACCCTGACCGCTGGGGCGGACTGGTCGACGTACCGGCGGCGCCGGACGAGACGACCGGTGACCTGCTGGCCACGGTGCTCGCCGGTACGAGCGGCGAGGACCAACTCGCCCTGCGGGGCGACGGGATACGCGGCCGCAGGCTGGCGCCCGCGCCGCTGGGCGGTGCCGCCGGAGAGGGCTGGTCGCCGCGCGGGACGGTCCTGGTGACCGGTGGCACCGGCGCCCTGGGCGGCCATGTGGCGCGCTGGGTCGCGGCACACGGCGCCGAGCACGTCGTCCTGGTGAGCCGTCGCGGTGCCTCGGCCGAAGGCGCGGCCGCGCTGGAGGCCGAGCTCGTCGAGCTCGGCGCGCGGGCCACGTTCGCCGCCTGCGACATGGCGGACCGGGACGCTGTCGCGGCGCTCCTGGAGAGCGTCCCCTCGCTCACCGCCGTCGTCCACACGGCGGGCATCGAGCGCTCCGCCGCCCTCGCCGACCTCGACCCGGGCGACCTCGCCGGATTCGGCGACGTGCTGGCGGCCAAGGTCGACGGCGCGCGGAACCTGCACGAACTCCTGGGCGACACCCCGCTGGACGCCTTCGTGCTGTTCTCGTCCATCGCCGGGGTCTGGGGCAGCGGCGGCCAGGCCGCCTACGGCGCCGCCAACGCCTATCTCGACGCCCTCGCCGACCACCGCAGGGCCGCGGGCCTGCCCGCCACCGCCATCGCCTGGGGCCCGTGGGCCGACGGCGGCATGGTCGCGGACGCCGGTGCGGACGTGGCCGCGCAACTGCACCGCAGGGGCCTGACCACGATGGCCCCCGAAGCGGCGCTCGCCGGGCTCGGCGCGGCCATCGACCACGGCGACGGACAGATCACCATCGCCGACGTCGACTGGTCCCGGTTCGCGGGCACCTTCATGGCGCAGCGCCCCAGCCCGCTCCTCGGTGAACTCCCCGACGTCCGGGCCGCGTTCGCCACCGCTCCGGCCGAGCAGGCCACCTCGGCCCTCGCCCAGCGCCTGGCCCCTCTGGACGAGGCCGAGCAGGAGCGGCAGCTCACCGAGCTGGTCCGGTACGAGGCGGCCGCGGTGCTCGGCCATGCGTCCGGCGACGCCTTCTCGGCCACCCGCGCCTTCCGTGACCTCGGCTTCGACTCCTTGACGGCCGTCGAACTGCGCGCCCGCCTCAGCGAGGCGACCGGCGTGGCCCTGCCCGCCGCCGTGGTCTTCGACTACCCGACGGCCGCGGCGCTGGCCACCTATCTGCGGACCGAACTGTCCGGAGCTGCCGCCGCCACCCCCACTGCCGCGGCGGCCGTGGCGGGTGCGACCGACGAGCCGATCGCGATCGTGGCGATGTCGTGCCGGTTCCCCGGCGGCGTGTCCAGCCCGGAGGACCTGTGGCAGGTGCTGCGGTCGGGCGTGGACGCGGTGACCGACTTCCCGACCGACCGGGGCTGGGACGTCGAGGCGCTGTACGACCCGGAGGGCGCGGGCGTCGGCACGTCGTACTCCCGCATGGGTGCCTTCCTCGATCGCGTGGCGGACTTCGACCCCGCGCTCTTCGGGATCTCGCCGCGCGAGGCCCTCGCCATGGACCCGCAGCAGCGGCTGCTCCTGGAGACGTCGTGGGAGGCGTTCGAGCGGGCGGGCATCGACCCGCAGTCGCTGCGCGGCAGCCGGTCGGGTGTGTTCGTCGGCACCAACGGCCAGGACTACACCCGGCTGATGATGGCCGCTCAGGACACCGTCGACGGCTACTTCGGCACCGGCAGCGCGGCGAGCGTCATCTCCGGCCGCCTCTCGTACACGTTCGGCCTCGAAGGCCCGGCCGTCACCGTGGACACGGCGTGCTCGTCGTCGCTCGTCGCCCTGCACCTGGCCGTGCAGGCCCTGCAGAAGGGCGAGTGCGAGCTGGCGCTCGCGGGCGGTGTGACGGTGATGTCGACGCCCGCCGCGTTCGTGGAGTTCAGCCGCCAGCGCGGGCTCTCGGTGGACGGCCGGTGCAAGGCGTTCGGCGCGGACGCCGACGGCACCGGCTGGGGCGAAGGCGTCGGCATGCTCCTCGTCGAGCGTCTTTCCGACGCCCAGCGCAACGGCCACCAGGTGCTCGCCGTCGTGCGCGGCTCGGCGGTGAACCAGGACGGCGCGTCCAACGGCCTCACCGCGCCCAACGGCCCCTCGCAGCAGCGGGTCATCCGCGCCGCGCTGGCGACCGCGGGCCTGGCGCCGTCCGATGTGGACGCGGTCGAGGCACACGGCACGGGTACGAAGCTGGGCGACCCGATCGAGGCCCAGGCGCTCCTCGCCACCTACGGCCAGGAACGTGCCGGTGAGCCGCTGTGGCTCGGCTCGATCAAGTCGAACATCGGCCACACCCAGGCTGCCGCCGGTGTCGCCGGTGTGATCAAGATGGTCATGGCGATGCGCCACGGCGTACTGCCGCGGACGCTGCACGCGGACGAGCCGTCGCCGCACGTGGACTGGTCCGCCGGTGCGGTCGAGGTGCTGTCGGAGGCCCGGCCGTGGCCTGCCGCGGACCGGCCCTGGCGTGCCGGTGTGTCGTCGTTCGGGTTCAGCGGCACCAACGCGCACGCCATCATCGAGCAGGCCCCCGTGGTCGTACGGGAGGACGTCCCGGAGCCGCTGCCGGTCGGCGCGGTCGTCCCGTGGCTCCTTTCGGCCAAGACCCCCGAGGCGCTGCGGGAGCAGGCCCGGCGTCTCACGTCCTATGTGGACGCGACGCGTGAGCTGTCCGTGCCGGACGTGGGCCGTGCGCTGGTGTTCTCGCGGGCGGTGCTCGAACACCGAGCCGTGGTCGTCGCCGCCGACGCCGCCGGCTTCCAGTCGGGCCTGGCCGCGCTCGCCGAAGGGCGTGGCGGTTCGGGTGTCGCGGTGGGTGAGGCGGCACCGCACCGGTTGGGCTTCCTGTTCTCGGGACAGGGGTCGCAGCGGCTGGGGATGGGCCGTGAACTGGAGGCCCGTTTCCCGGTGTTCGCCGAGGCCCTGCACGAGGTGCTTGCGGAGTTCGACCCGTCGGTGCGTGCGGTCCTGTTCGGCGCGGACGCCGACGCGCTGAACGAGACCGGCGTGACGCAGCCCGCGCTGTTCGCGGTCGAGGTGGCGCTGTTCCGCCTCCTTGAGTCCTTGGGTGTCCGGGCCGACGTGCTCGCCGGCCACTCGATCGGTGAGCTGGCCGCCGCGCATGTGGCCGGGGTGTGGTCGCTGGCGGACGCCGCCAAGGTCGTGGCCGCGCGGGGTGCGCTCATGCAGGCGCTGCCGTCCGGTGGCGCGATGGTGGCGATCCAGGCCACGGAGGAAGAGGTCGCGTCCGAGGGCCTGCCGGAGACCGTGGGCATCGCTGCCGTCAACGGGCCCTCGTCCGTGGTCGTTTCGGGTGTTGCCGCCGATGTCGAGGCGGTCGCCGAGCGCTGGCGTGCGGCGGGCCGGAAGGTGTCCCGCCTCAAGGTCAGCCACGCGTTCCACTCGCCGCTGATGGACCCGATGCTCGACGAGTTCCGTGCGGTGGTCGAGGGCATCGAGTGCGGCGAACCCGAGATCCCGATCGTGTCGACGCTGACCGGACAGCTCGCCACGGTCGAGGAGTTGGCCTCCCCGGAGTACTGGGTGCGGCACGTGCGCGCGTCCGTGCGCTTCCACGACGCCGTCGTGGCGCTGCGCGAGCAGGGCACCGATGTGTTCGTCGAGGTCGGCCCGGGCGGCACGCTGTCCGCTCTCGGCCTGGGCAGCGCGCCCGACGCGGCGTTCCTGCCCGCGCTGCGCGCGGACAGGCCCGAGGAGAACGCGCTCCTCGGCACGGTCGCCGCGCTGCACACGCAGGGCGTGCCGGTCGACTGGGCCGCGTACTTCGCGGGCGGCGGCGCCCGCCCCGTCGACCTGCCGACCTATGCCTTCCAGCGCGAGCGCTACTGGCTGGACGCCGCGTCCGTCGATGACGGCGCCGAGCGCATGTCGCCGGTCGAGGCGCGGTTCTGGGAGGCCGTGGAGGAAGGCGACCCCGCCGACCTCGCCCGCACGCTGGGCGTGTCGTCGGACGATCCGCTGAGCGCGGTGCTGCCTCGGCTGTCCGCGTGGCGCCGGAAGCAGCGGGACCGGTCTGTCGCCGATGGCTGGCGGTACGGAGTGGAGTGGCGGCCGGTGTCCGCCGGAGCCCGACAGCTGAACGGCGCCTGGCTGGTCGTCGCTTCGACGGGCGAGGACCGCACCGAGTGGGTGCGTGCGGCGCTGGCCCGCAACGGAGCTGACGTCCGCGTCCTGGACGTGGACCCGGAGACGGTCGACTGGGCGGAGCAGTTGAGTGAACTGCCCGCGCTCGACGGAGTCGTCTCGCTGCTGGGGCTCGCCGACGCGGGCGACTCGGCTGTGCCGACGGGTGTCGCGGGCACGGTCGACCTGCTGCGGGCGCTCGGTGACGCGAGTGTGGAGGCGCCGTTGTGGTGTCTCACGTCGGGCGCGGTGGCGGCGGCCGAGGGCGACGTCGTCGCCGGGTTCGAGCAGTCGATGCTGTGGGGTCTGGGCCGGGTGGCCGCCCTGGAGCAGGCCGGTCGTTGGGGCGGTCTGGTCGACGTACCCGCGGCGCCGGACGAGACGACCGGCGATCAGCTGGCCGCCGTCCTTGCCGGGACGAGTGGCGAGGACCAGGTCGCGCTGCGCGGCGACGGGATCCTCGGCCGCAGGCTGGCGCCCGCGCCGCTCAGCGCGACCGGCTCCGGCTCCGGCTGGACGCCGCGCGGCACGGTCCTGGTGACCGGTGGCACCGGCGCCCTGGGCGGTCATGTGGCGCGCTGGCTGGCGGCGAGCGGTGCCGAGCACGTCGTACTGGCGGGGCGTCGCGGCCCGGCCGCCAAGGGTGCCGAGGAACTGGAGGCGGAACTCGTCGAGCGGGGCGCGCGCGTCACCATCGCCGCCTGCGACGTGACGGACAAGGAATCGGTCCGGGCGCTCCTGGAGAGCGTCCCCGCGCTCACCGCCGTCGTCCACACGGCGGGCATCGAGCGCTCGGCCACCCTCGCCGAGCTGGACCGGGACGACCTGGCCGGTGTGCTCGCGGCGAAGGTCGACGGCGCGCGGAACCTGCACGAACTCCTGGGCGACACCCCGCTGGACGCCTTCGTGCTGTTCTCGTCCATCGCGGGAGTCTGGGGCAGCAGCGGGCAGGGCGCGTACGCGGCCGCCAACGCCTACCTGGATTCCCTGGCCGAGCACCGCAGGGCCGCGGGCCTGCCCGCCACCGCGGTCGCGTGGGGGCCGTGGGGCGGCGGCGGCATGGTCGCCACCGCCGAGCAGACCGCGCTGCTGCAGCGCTGGGGCCTGACGACGCTGGTTCCGGCGGTGGCGATCGCCGGTCTGGCCACGGCCTTGGAGCGCGGCGACGGGAACGTCGTCGTCGCCGATGTCGACTGGTCCCGGTTCGCGGGCACCTTCATGGCGCAGCGCCCCAGCCCGCTCCTCGGTGAACTGCCCGAGGTGCAGGCCGCGTTCGGGACCTCTGCGGCCGAGCAGGGCACGTCGGCGCTCGCGCAGCGGCTGGCCGGTCTGGACGAGGCGGAGCAGGAGCGGCAGCTCACCGAGCTGGTCCGGTACGAGGCGGCCGCTGTCCTGGGCCACGTCTCCGGTGACGCGTTCTCCGCGACCCGTGCCTTCCGTGACCTCGGCTTCGACTCCCTGACGGCCGTCGAACTGCGCGCCCGCCTCAGCGACGCCACCGGTCTCGCACTGCCCGCGACCCTGGTCTTCGACTACCCGACGGCCGCCGTCCTGGCCGCCTACCTGCGCAGCGAACTGTGCGGTGCCAGTGGGGCACCCACGGCCTCGGCTCCGGTCGCGGTCTCCGGTGTGAGCGACGAGCCGATCGCGATCGTGGCGATGTCGTGCCGGTACCCCGGGGGTGTGTCCAGCCCGGAGGACCTGTGGAACGTCCTCCTGTCCGGCGGCGACGCGGTGACGGAGTTCCCGGCCGATCGCGGCTGGGACGTGGAGGCGCTCTACAACCCCGACCCGGACGCGGTCGGCACCACGTATCTCCGCTCGGGCGCGTTCCTGTCGGACGTGAGCGGCTTCGACGCGGGCTTCTTCGGGATCTCCCCGCGCGAGGCCCTCGCCATGGACCCGCAGCAGCGACTCCTCCTGGAGACCTCCTGGGAACTCCTTGAGCAGGCCGGGGTCGACCCGGCGTCGCTGCGCGGTGAGAGCGTCGGCGTGTTCGTGGGCTCGAACGCGCAGGACTACGGCCTCGTGCTCGGCGATGCTGCCGAGGACGTCGGCGGTTACATGGCGACCGGCAACGCGGCCAGCGTCTCGTCCGGCCGCCTGTCGTACACGTTCGGCTTCGAGGGCCCCGCCGTCACCGTCGACACGGCGTGCTCCTCGTCGCTGGTCGCGCTGCACCTGGCGGTGCAGGCGCTGCGGTCCGGCGAGTGCGAACTGGCGCTCGCGGGCGGCGTGACGGTGATGTCCACGCCCGGCGCGTTCATCGAGTTCAGCCGCCAGCGCGGCCTGTCCCTCGACGGCCGGTGCAAGGCCTTCGCCGCCGCCGCCGACGGCACCAGCTGGGGCGAGGGCGTCGGCATGCTCTTCGTCGAGCGCCTCTCGGACGCCCAGCGCAACGGGCACCCCGTCCTCGCGGTGATCCGCGGCTCCGCGGTGAACCAGGACGGCGCCTCCAACGGCCTCACCGCCCCGAACGGCCCCTCACAACAGCGCGTCATCCGCCAGGCCCTGGCCAGCGCGGGCCTGGCCGCGGCCGACGTCGACGCCGTCGAGGCGCACGGCACCGGCACGAAGCTCGGCGACCCGATCGAGGCCCAGGCGCTCCTCGCCACCTACGGCCAGGACCGCCCCGCCGACCAGCCCCTGTGGCTCGGGTCGGTCAAGTCCAACATCGGGCACACCCAGGCCGCCGCCGGTGTGGCGGGCGTGATCAAGATGGTCATGGCGATGCGGGCGGGCGTGCTGCCGCGCACCCTGCACGTGGACGAGCCGTCGCCGCACGTCGACTGGTCCGCGGGCGCGGTGGAACTGCTCACCCATCAGCGTGCGTGGCCCGCCGTGGACCGGCCGTGGCGTGCCGGTGTGTCGTCGTTCGGGTTCAGCGGCACCAACGCGCACGCCATCATCGAGCAAGCCCCCGCGGCGACGCCCGCCGAGGCGGCAGAGCCGACGGAGCCCGGCGTCCTGCCGTGGGTCCTCTCGGCCCGGTCCGGCGAGGCGCTGCGGCAACAGGCCGCCCGGCTCCGGGACGAGCTCGACCACAAGGCGGACGTGCCGGTCGCCGACGTCGCCCACACGCTGCGGTCCCGGCCGGCCTTCGACCACCGCGCCGTGCTGGTGGGCCTCGACCGCGAGGACTTCCTCAGCGGCCTCACCGCCCTGGCCGACGGCCGCGAGGCCCCGAACGTCGTCACCGGCGCGGCCGGCGACCGCGGCACCGGCACGGTGTTCGTGTTCCCCGGCCACGGCACGCAGTGGGTCGGCATGGCCCTCGAACTCCTGGAGTCCTCGCCGGTGTTCCGCGCGCGGATGCAGGAGTGCGCGCAGGCGCTCGGCGAGTACGTCGACTGGTCGCTCCTCGACGCCGTCCAGGACCCCGCCCTGATGGAGCGCCTGGACGTCGTCCAGCCCGCCCTCTTCGCCGTGATGGTCTCGCTGGCCGCCACCTGGCAGTCGTGGGGCGTCGAGCCGAGCGCCGTCCTGGGGCACTCGCAGGGCGAGATCGCGGCGGCCTGCGTCGCGGGCGCCCTGCCCCTGAAGGACGCGGCGCGCCTCGTCGTCCTGCGCAGCAAGGCGCTGACCGCGCTCGCGGGACAGGGCGGCATGGTGTCCGTCGCGCTCGACGTCGACGCCGTACGGGACCTCATCGCGCCCTGGGACGGACAGCTCGACATCGGCGTGGTGAACGGCCCCGCCTCGGTCGTCGTGTCCGGCGACGCCGCCGCGCTCGACGAACTGGTGGACCTCTGCGTCGAGCAGGGCGTGTGGGCGCGGCGGGTCCAGGCGGACTACGCCCCGCACTCCCACCACGTCGAGCGGATCGAGGCGGAACTCCTGGCGGGCATCGCGGAGGTGACGCCGCGCTCCGGAGACGTGCCGTACTTCTCGCCGCTGACCGGCGGCTGGCTGGACACCCGCGAGCTGGACGCCGCGTACTGGTACCGCAGCCTGCGCCAGACCGTGCAGTTCGCCGACTCCGTCTCCGCACTGGTGGCGGCGGGCTTCAGCACCTTCGTCGAGGTCAGCCCGCACCCGGTCCTCGTGGCCGGTCTTGGCGAACTCGTCGGCACCGACGGCGTGGTCGTCGGCTCGCTGCGGCGCGGGGACAGCAGCCCGGCCCGGCTCATGACCTCGGCGGCCACGCTGTTCACGCGCGGCGGCCGGGTGGAGTGGCCGCTCCCGGCAGCGCAGCGCGTCGACCTGCCGACGTACCCCTTCCAGCACGAGCGCTTCTGGCCCACGGCGGCACACACCGCGTCCGGCGACGTGACCTCGGCCGGCCTCGGCCGGGTGGACCACCCCGTCCTCGTCGCCGTCACCGAACTCGCCGACTCCGAAGGCCTCGTGTTCAGCGGCCGACTGTCCCTGCGCACCCACCCGTGGCTCACCGACTACCGCGTCCTCGGCACCGCCGTGCTCCCCGGCGCGGCCTACGTGGACCTCGCGCTGCGCGCCGGTGACCACGTCGGCTGCGTGTCCCTGGACGACCTCGTCCTGGAGGCGCCCCTGGTGCTGCCCGAGCGGGACGGCGTGCAGGTGCGGCTCAGCCTCGACGGGCCGGACGCGGCGGGCCGGCGGGCGTTCACCGTGGACTCCCGAGGGGACGCGGGCGGCGCCTGGACCCGCCACGCCACCGGCACCCTGGCGGCCGACGCCGAACCCGTCACCGACGACCTCGTCGCCTGGCCGCCGACCGAGGCCGAACCGGTCGGGATCGACGAGCACTACGCCACCATCGCCGCCTCCGGCCTCGACCACGGCCCCGCCTTCCAGGGCCTGCGCGCCGCCTGGCGCAAGGGCGACGAGGTGTTCGCCGAAGTGGTGCTGCCGGACGGCCTCACGGACGAGGGCTTCGGCCTGCACCCGGCCCTCCTGGACGCCGCGCTGCACACGGCCGGGCTCGGGGTGAGCTCGGACGGGCTCCCGTTCTCGTGGGCCGGGGTGCGGCTGCTCGCCACCGGCGCGACGGTGCTGCGGGTGCGGCTGACGCCCGTCGGCGTGGACGCCGTGGCGGTGCTCGTCGCCGACGGCTCCGGCGCACCGGTCGCCGCCGTCGACCAGTTGAGCCTGCGGCCCCTCTCGGCCGACCAGCTCAACCTCGCCCGGTCCGCGCACCGCGACTCGCTGTTCGAGGTGAAGTGGGTCCCCGTACGGGACGCCGCTCCCGACACCGGCACCTGGGCGGTGCTCGGCGGCGACACCGCCCGCCTCGCCCATGCGCTCACCGCGGCGGGCGAGCCGGTCGACGAGCACGGCGACCTGGCCGCGCTCCGCGCCGCCGTCGACGGGGGTGCGCCCGTGCCCCGGCGCGTGGCTGTGACGCCCGGCGAGGGCGCGACGACCCCGCGCGCGGCGACCCGCGACACCCTCGACCTGCTCCAGCAGTGGCTCGCCGACGACAGGTTCGCCGACGCGCAGCTCGTGCTCCTCACGAGCGGCGCGGTGGCGGCAGGGCCCGACGAGGACGTCCCGGACCTGGTCCGCGCCCCCGCGTGGGGCCTGGTGCGGTCGGCGCAGTCGGAACACCCGGAGCGGTTCGTCCTCGTCGACGTCGACGCCCACGAGAAGTCGCTGCGCGGCCTGCCCGCCGCGGTGGCCACCGGGGAGCCGCAGCTCGCGATCAGGAACGGCGCCGCCTCGGTGGCCAGGCTGGCGCGGCTCGCGGCTCCGGCCGACGCGCCCGAGGCCGACCACGCACCCGAGCCCGGGGCGTTCACCGCCGACAGCACCGTCCTGATCACCGGCGGTCTCGGCGTACTCGGCGGCCTCACCGCACGCCACCTCGTCACCCGCCACGGCGTGGGCAAGCTGGTCCTCACCGGCCGCCGCGGCCCGGCCACGCCGGGTGCGGAGGAACTGTGCCGGGAACTGGAGGAGTCGGGGGCACAGGTCACGATCGCCGCGTGCGACGTGAGCGACCGCGACGCGGTGGCGGCGCTCTTGGCCGAGCACCCCGTGACCGCCGTCGTGCACACCGCCGGTGTCCTGGACGACAGCGTGGTCGAGTCCCTGACCCCGGAGCACGTCGACGCGGTGTTCGGCCCCAAGGGCGACGCCGCGCTGCACCTGCACGAGCTGACCCGCGACCTGGACCTGTCGGCGTTCGTCCTGTTCTCCGCCGTCGCCGGTGTCTTCGGCAGCCCGGGCCAGGGCAACTACGCGGCGGCGAACAGCTTCCTGGACGCGCTCGCCCAGCACCGCCGGGCCGCCGGACTGCCCGCGACGTCACTCGCCTGGGGCCTGTGGGCCGAGGCCAGCGGCATCACCGGGCACCTCGACGACGCCGACGTACAGCGGATGGCGCGCGGCGGCATGGCCCCGCTGTCCTCCGCCGACGGCATGGCACTCTTCGACGCGGCGCGCGCGACCGGCGTCGCGACGGCGGTGCCCGCCGCGATCGACCTGGCGGCGCTGCGGGCCCACCCGGAGCAGGTACGGCCGCTGCTGCGCGGCCTGGTGCCCACGCCCGCCCGCAGGGCCGCGCGGTCCGGCGACGGTCCCGGCACGGTCTCGCTCGCCCAGCGGCTCGCGGGCCTCACCGAGGCGGAGCGGGACCGCACCCTCGTCCACCTCGTCCGCAGCCACACCGCGGCCGTGCTCGGCTTCGCCGGGCCGGAGGCCGTCGAGGCGGAACGGGCCTTCAAGGAACTCGGATTCGACTCGCTCACCGGCGTGGAACTGCGCAACAGGCTCGACGCCGAGGTCGGCACGCGACTGCCCGCCACCCTGGTCTTCGACCACCCGACCCCGGCGGCACTCGCGGCCCACCTGCGGACGACGGTGCTCGCCGACGACCGCACGCCCGCCGCCGAGGTGCTCGGCGAACTGAACAAGCTGACGGTCACCATCTCCAAGCTCGACCCGAACGACGCGCTGGTCGGAGACATCCGGCTGCGGCTCCGGTCACTCCTGTCCACCTGGGACGACAAGGAGCCGGAGAGCGCGGCGGGCGACCTCGACTCGGCAACGCTCGACGACGTGTTCAACATCATCGACGAGGAACTTGAGTCCTGAACCGCAGGTCCGGACTCTCACCAAAAGGGGTAACAAAGCACATGTCGAACGACGACAAGGTCCTCGACTACCTGAAGCGCGTCACCGCGGACCTGCGGCAGACCAAGCAACGGCTGCGCGAGGTCGAGGAGAAGGCCGCCGAGCCGATCGCGATCGTCGGCATGAGCTGCCGGTTCCCCGGCGGCGTCGAGTCGCCCGAGGACCTGTGGCGTCTGGTCGAGTCCGGTACGGACGCGGTGTCGGACTTCCCGACCGACCGCGGCTGGGACGTGGAGTCGCTCTACGACCCGGATCCCGACCGCTCCGGCACCACCTACAGCCGCAAGGGCGCCTTCCTGGACCGCGCCGCGGAGTTCGACTCCGGCTTCTTCGGGATCTCGCCGCGCGAGGCCTTAGCGATGGACCCGCAGCAGCGGCTGCTGCTCGAGACGTCGTGGGAGGCGTTCGAGCGGGCGGGCATCGACCCGCACACCCTGCGCGGCAGCCGGTCCGGCGTGTTCGTCGGCACCAACGGCCAGGACTACGCGGCCCTGTTGATGGCCGCGATGGAGACCGTCGAGGGCTACGCGGGCACCGGCATCTCGGCGAGCGTCATCTCCGGCCGCCTCTCGTACACGTTCGGCCTCGAAGGCCCGGCCGTCACCGTGGACACGGCCTGCTCGTCGTCGCTGGTCGCCCTGCACCTCGCGGCGCAGGCCCTGCACAAGGGCGAGTGCGACATGGCCCTCGTCGGCGGCGTCACGGTGATGTCGACACCCGGCTCCTTCGTGGAGTTCAGCCGCCAGCGCGGCCTCTCGGTGGACGGCCGCTGCAAGGCGTTCGCCGAGGCCGCCGACGGCACCGGCTGGGGCGAGGGCGCGGGCATGCTCCTCGTGGAGCGCCTCTCGGACGCCCAGCGCAACGGCCACAAGATTCTCGCGGTCGTGCGCGGCTCGGCGGTGAACCAGGACGGCGCGTCCAACGGCCTCACCGCCCCGAACGGCCCGTCGCAGCAGCGCGTCATCCGGCAGGCCCTGGCGAGTTCGGGCCTCGCCCCGACCGACGTCGACGCCGTCGAGGCGCACGGCACCGGCACCACCCTCGGTGACCCGATCGAGGCGCAGGCCCTCCTCGCCACCTACGGCCAGGGCCGCAGCGGCGAGCCCCTGTGGCTCGGCTCCGTGAAGTCCAACGTCGGTCACACCCAGGCCGCCGCCGGTGTCGCGGGCGTGATCAAGATGGTCATGGCGATGCGCCACGGCGTGCTGCCGCAGACGCTGCACGTGGACCAGCCCTCGACGCACGTCGACTGGTCGGCGGGCGCCGTCGAACTCCTCACGGAGGCCCGGCCGTGGCCGGAGACCGGCCACTTGCGCCGCGCCGGTGTGTCGTCGTTCGGCGTGAGCGGCACCAACGCGCACGCCATCATCGAGCAGGCCCCCGCCGTCGAGCAGGAGGAGGCCGCGGAGCCGGTACGCGACGGCCTGGTGCCCTGGGTCCTCTCGGCCCGGAGCCCCGAGGCGCTGCGCGTCCAGGCCGAGCGGCTCCGCTCCCACGTCGCCGACCTCGACCCCCAGGACGTCGGCTTCTCGCTCGCCACCACCCGGGCGGCGCTGGAACACCGTGCCGTCGTCATCGCGGACGACCACGGGTCCCGCCTGACCGCCCTCACGGCACTGGCCGAGGCCAGGCAGACCCCGGGCCTGGTGACGGGCTCCACCGGCAGCGGCCTGCTGGGCTTCCTGTTCTCGGGCCAGGGCTCGCAGCGCCTCGGCATGGGGCGTGAACTGTCCGAGCGCTTCCCGGTGTTCGCCGAGGCGCTGGACGAGGTCCTTGCGGAGTTCGACCCGTCGGTACGTGAGGTGCTGTTCGGTGGGGACGCGGACGCCCTGAACGAGACGGGAGTGACGCAGCCCGCGCTGTTCGCGGTCGAGGTCGCGCTGTTCCGCCTCCTTGAGTCCTGGGGTGTGCGCCCCGACATGCTGGCCGGGCACTCCATCGGCGAGCTGGCGGCGGCCCACGTCTCGGGTGTGTGGTCGCTGCCGGATGCCGCCAAGATCGTGGCCGCGCGGGGCGCGCTGATGCAGGCGCTGCCCAAGGGCGGCGCGATGGTCGCGATCCAGGCGTCCGAGGAAGAGGTCGCCTCCGACGACCTGCCGGAGACCGTGGGCATCGCTGCGGTCAACGGCCCGTCATCCGTTGTCGTTTCGGGTGTGGCCGCTGATGTCGAGGCGGTCGCGGAGCGTTGGCGTGAGGCGGGCCGCAAGGTCACGCGGCTGAAGGTCAGCCACGCGTTCCACTCGCCGTTGATGGACCCGATGCTGGACGACTTCCGCACGGTCCTTGAGGGCGTGTCCTTCGAGGCGCCGCAGATTCCGATCGTGTCGACGCTGACCGGCGCGCAGGCGTCCGCCGAGGAGCTGGCCTCCCCGGAGTACTGGGTGCGGCACGTGCGCGAGTCCGTGCGCTTCGCCGATGCCGTCGTGGCCCTGCGCGAGCAGGAAGTCGACGTGTTCGTGGAGGTCGGCCCGGGCGGGACGCTGTCCGCTCTCGGCGTCGGCAGCGCGCCCGACGCGGTGTTCCTGCCCGCGCTGCGGACGGACAGGCCCGAGGAGATCGCGCTCGTCACGACGGTGGCCGCGCTGTACACGCAGGGCGTGCCGGTCGACTGGACCGCCCGCTTCGACGGCAGCGGCGCCCGGCAGGTCGACCTGCCGACGTACGCGTTCCAGCGCGAGCGCTTCTGGCTGGACGTGCCCGCCGACGCGCGCGCCGAGCGGATGTCGCCGGTGGAGGCGCGGTTCTGGGAGGCCATCGCGGAGGGCGACCTCGCCGACCTGGCCCGCATGCTGAACGTGTCGTCGGACGACCCGCTGAGCGACGTGCTGCCCATGCTGTCCGCCTGGCGCACGGAGCAGCAGGGCCGGGCCACCGTGGACGGCTGGCGCTACCGGATCGACTGGAGCCCGATAGCCGCCGCGAGCCGTCAACTGGACGGCGCCTGGCTGGTCGTGGCGCCGAGCGGAGAGCCGCGCGGCGAGTGGGTGCGTGCGGCGCTGGCCCGCAACGGTGCGGACGTCCACGTCCTGGACGTGGACCCGGCGACGGTCGAGTGGGCGGAGCGGCTGAGCGAGCTGCCCGCTCTCGGCGGAGTGGTCTCGCTGCTGGGGCTCGCCGACGCGGGCGAGTCGGCGGTGCCCGCAGGGGTCACGGCCACGATCGGTCTGCTGCGGGCGCTCGGCGACGCGGGTGTCGAGGCGCCGTTGTGGTGCCTGACGTCCGGTGCGGTGGCGGCGGCCGACGGCGACGCGGTCGCCGGGTTCGAGCAGTCGTTGGTGTGGGGTCTGGGCCGGGTGGCCGCGCTGGAGCAGCCGGGCCGCTGGGGCGGTCTGGTGGACCTGCCCGCGGCGCCCGACGAGACGACCGGTGACCTGCTGGCCGCGGTGCTCGCCGGTACGGGCGGCGAGGACCAGGTCGCGCTGCGCGGCAACGGGATCCTCGGCCGCAGGCTGGTGCCCGCGCCGCTGGGCGGTGCCGCGTCCGAGGGCTGGTCGCCGCGCGGAACGGTCCTGGTGACCGGCGGCACCGGCGCGCTCGGCGCGCACGTCGCCCGGTGGCTGGTGGCGAAGGGCGCCGAGCACCTGCTCCTCACCAGCAGGCGCGGTGCCGCGGCCGAAGGCGCCGAGGAACTGCGTGCGGAGCTGACCACGCTCGGCGCGCGCGTCACCATCGCGGCCTGCGACGCCGCCGACCGGGACGCGCTGGCCGACGTACTCGCCTCCGTGCCCGCCGAGTTCCCGCTCACCGCGGTCGTGCACGCGGCCGGCATCGAGCGCACGGCTCCGCTCGCGGAGCTGGACGAGGACGACCTGGCCGGTGTGCTCGCGGCGAAGGTCGACGGCGCGCGGAACCTGCACGAGCTCCTGGGCGACACGCCGCTGGACGCCTTCGTGCTGTTCTCGTCGATCGCCGGTGTGTGGGGGAGCGGTGCGCAGGGCGCGTACGCGGCCGCCAACGCCTACCTGGATTCCCTGGCCGAGCACCGCAGGGCCGCGGGCCTGCCCGCCACCGCGGTCGCGTGGGGGCCGTGGGCCGACGGCGGCATGGTCGCCAACTCCGGTCCGGACTCCGCGGCACAGCTGCGCCGCCGGGGTCTGAACTCGATGGCTCCCGTCGTGGCGATCGCCGGACTGGCCACCGTGCTGGAGCGCGGCGACGGGAACATCGTCGTCGCCGACATGGACTGGGAGCGGTTCGCGGGCACCTTCATGGCCCAGCGCCCCAGCCCCCTCCTCAGTGAACTCCCCGACGTCCAGGCCGCGTTCGCCACCGCTCCGGCCGAGCAGGGCACGTCGGCGCTCGCGCAGCGGCTGGCCGGTCTGGACGAGGC
>NZ_BMVR01000027.1 GCF_014650815.1 Streptomyces flavofungini | reverse complement strand
CAGGTAGTCGATCGCCGCGTCCTCCAGGCTGTAGCCGTTCAGATCGGTGCCGACGACCTGGATGATGCGGTCGCGCAGCTCGTCGCGCTTGGTGTACAGGTCGGAGAAGTCCATCTGCTTGCCGACGGTCTTCAGCGCCTCGGAGAACTTGGCGTTGAACAGTTCCTGCAGTGTGTTCTGATCGCTGGCGCGCGCCGTGCCGATGGCCTGGGCGACCCGGATGACGTCCTCGACGGTCTTGTTCACGCGGACGAAGAACGAGATCCGGATGTCGGCGCGGATGTTGTCCCGGCAGATCAGGCCGTCACGGCCGGTGCGGGTGATGTCGATGGTCTTCACCGAGATGTCCATGGTCTCGGCCTTGTGCAGCACGGGCAGGACGACCTGCCCGGTGAAGGTCACGTCGACCTTCCGCATCTTGGAGACGATGAGCGCCTTGCCCTGCTCCACCTTGCGGAACAGTCGGGTGAGGACCAGCAGCAGCACGATGACGATGAGCAGGACAACGGCGACAGACACGCCTATGCCCACGGTGATGGCATCCATGTGGTGACGTCCTAGTGATTCCTGGGGCGTGGACGTGGCCGGGCCCCGGTGAGGTGAGAAGAGGTGGTGGGCGGCGGTTCAGTCGCGGTGGGGGTGCGGCTGCGGATCGAGCGCCGCGTCGTAGGGCGCGACCCAGAAGAACTCGCCGGTGTCGTCGTAGGCGTACAGCAGCCCGGTGCTGCCCCGGCTCAGGGAGTCGGTGCCGTACTGCCGGACCTGGACGACGGCGGTTGAGCCGTCCCTGGCGGCGACCTCGGCCTGGCCGAAGTCCGCGTCCACCCGCCCCGTGCGGATGGAGCAGACCGACCCGATGAAGTCCTGCCGGGACGGCCCGGGTTCGTCGGGGAAGAATCTCGCGAAGGGGCGCACGGCCACCCGCGTCACCCGCCAGGCGAGCAGCGGTACGGCGATGAGAGCGACGGCACCGGCGACGAATCGCACCGTGCCCGAGAGGGCGACCGCCGACGAGAGCACGCTCGCGGACAGGCTCAGGAACCAGGACAGCACCGTCATGAACGAGACGGCGACCGTGGCGGGCGCACCGCCCAGGCCCCACGCAGACAAGCTCGTGTCCGCGTCGAACCCGTCGGATTCGGTGACGCCCGCGGCGACGAGGAGCCAGAAGACCACGACCACGACGAGGGCAGCCGTGAACACGGCCGTGGGAAACCCCATGCTGGCTTCGACGAACGCACTCATGCCCGGTCCCTCCCCCGATTCATCTCGTTCCGCGGTATACGCCGGTCCGTGCACGACAGTCGAGGGGCCCTGATCCCGGCACGGCTCCGAATGTGCCGGTGTCCGGCATCAAGGCCATCCGCAGTGCTTCCCTCACGTCCATCATGCCCAGGATCACCGTCTGCCGCATTGCCGGTTCCCGGCAATGTTGGTACGGGCGTTCGTGCCAGGATGTCGCTAAGAAGACGTCAGCAAGTCATCAAGACCCGGTGCGGGCGGGGCAAGGCGACGCGGCACGAAGGCGGCATGCCGACGCACAGGGGCAGAAGCGCCCCGTCCAGGATCAGGTGGGCGTAGGGCTGACCGTTGCGCAGGTGGGTGAAGTGAGCGGAGCCTACCGGCCCACGCTGCGAACAGTTCACGGCGCGCAGTCGCCCGCACAGGGGTGTTCAGGGGTGCTGGGCGGGGTCCGGGCCCTCGGGGTCGTTCTTGAGCGTGCGCTTCTCGCTCCTGAGGACGCGGGCCGCCATGCCTGCCGACCGTGTCAGCCCGGGCAGCTTCCTCACCGCGAGGATGACCACGACGACGAGGAGGATCAGGGCCAGCTCGCTCAAGCCGAACATCAGGTCCACTCACTCCCGGGTATGCGTGGCGGTTCGGCGCTCGACGCGCCTGCATCTACAAGCCTGTAGAAGTGTCCCCCATCGCGGGATGTCTCAACAACCCCGCCTTTCCGATCTGTTGGCCGGTGGTGGGTGCCGCACCGACGAGATGTGAGGAAGCAGGATGTCGGACCCCACGGCCAGGGCCTTATGCGCGCGCGAGGTTCTCGCGACGCGCTGCCGGGCCGTCACCGAAGCACGCTGGTTCGCGGTCACCGTCTTCGCACTGATCCTCGCCAACGCGGCTCTGCTGGGCGTGGAGACGTATGCGGGTCTGGTGGCGGACTGGCACCGGTGGTTGAGCCTCGCCGAGCACTGCTGTGTGGCCGCCTTCACCATCGAGATACTCCTACGCGTCGCAGCGCATGCGGATCGCCCCAAGGACTTCCTCCGCGACCCGTGGAACCTCTTCGACCTGGCCGTGCTCCTGTCCGCGTTCCTGCCCGTCATCCGTGAGAACGGCACCGTCCTGCGGCTGTTGCGTCTGGCCCGCATCCTGCGGGCGGCCCGCTTTCTGCCACAGCTGCGTGTGGTGATGGTCGCCGTGGGGCGCAGCCTGCCGGGTACCGTCAGCTTCCTGCTCGTCGGCGCCCTGCTGCTGTATCTGTACGCGATGGTGGGCTGGGTCTTCTTCGCCGACCACGACCCCGAGCACTTCGGCTCCATCGGCCGTGCCGTCCTCGCTCTGTTCCTGTTGATGACCTTGGACGGCCTGGGTGACGCGGTCCGTGCGGGTCTGGAGATCTCTCGCTGGAGCTTCGTCTACTACGCCTCGTACGTCCTGCTGGCCTCCTTCGTCCTGGTCAACGTCCTCATCCGCGTGGTCATCACCTCGCTGGAGGAGGCGCGCGACATGGAGAGGGAGCGCGACCCCGAGCGCGATGCCGTGACTCCCTCCGGTGCAGCGGTGCCCGTCGACCCAGATCTGCTCCGCGAACGCATCGCCACGGCGCGTCGCGCACTCGACAACCTCAAGCAGGCGCTTCCTCCGCCACCACGGGACGCGGAACAGAGCCCCTCGGCGGGCAGCAGACGCCCATAACGAAGCGGCCCGCAACCGATCCCGCCCCCACACCCGCTCAAGGAGCGCTCACTTGACCAACAGGAGCGCGAGGGCGGGCAGCAGCGCTCCGACTCCCGGGCTCGTGGGCGGCGGGGAGATGTCCGGTCTCGATGGTCTGCTCCGCATCGAATGTCGCGGTCGCCTTCACCTGGCGTTGGTCCACGAGACCGGCGAAACGGGCGACCGCGGCGCGCTCTCTAGGCGTGAGATCATCCATGCGCGGAAAGCCCACGAAGTTGGCCGACCGCGGCTGGCTGCGTGAACGGCCCGACGGGAAGTTCACCGCCCATCTGTCACCAGGCCGTACAGCGGCCGGGCGTAACTGAGGTACCTCCGGCGGCTGTTGGGATTGTGTGAGAAATCCAAAGAGCCCGCCGGGGACACCGCTATCGATGGATGGCGAAGAAGTCCCTAGTCCACGAGCCCCGCATGGTGGGCCAGGATCGCCGCCTGGACGCGGTTGGTGAGGGAGAGCTTCGACAGGATCCGGCTGATGTGGGTCTTTGCGGTGGCCTCGCTCACGTGCAGGGCCGCGGCGATGTCGGTATTGGAGAGGCCGCTGCTCAGAGCGATCAGGACCTCGCGCTCCTTCTCCGTCAGGGCCTCCAGGCGGCTGCGGGCCTCGGAGCGGCGGCGCTGCCGCTCGGCGGAGGGGCCGTCTTCCTCCGTGAAGCGGCGGATGAGGCGGCGAGTCACCTTCGGGGAGAGCATCGCGTCGCCGCGGGCCGCGCTGCGCACCGCAGCGATCATGTCATCCGCGGTGGCGTCCTTCAGCAGGAAACCGACGGCCCCGTGACGCAGCGCTGTCTGGACGTATTCGTCCAGGTCGAAGGTGGTCAGCACGACGACGCGCGGCGGGCGGGGCGAGCAGGTGAGGCGCTCTGTGGCGGTCAGGCCGTCGCTGCGGGGCATCCGGATGTCCATCAGGACGACGTCCGGCTCCAGGGCGGCGGCCATCGACACCGCCGTACTGCCGTCCGCTGCCTCGCCCACCACTTCGATGTCGGGGGCGGACGACATGATGGTGCTGAGCATGGAGCGCACCATCCATTCGTCGTCCACGATCAGGACCCGGGTCATCGTCTCGGTCATCGCGTGGCTTCCATGTGGGTGGGCTGCTTCTGGGGTACGTCGTCCAGCGGGATCTCGGCGGCGATCTCGAAGCCGCCGTCCGGGGTCGGGCCTGCGGTGAGTTCGCCGCCGACGAGCCGTATCCGTTCGGCGATGCCGAGCAGGCCGTGGCCGCCGCTGGGCAGACCGGAGGGGTTGCCGCCGACACCGTGCTGGTTGATCACCGTGAGGTACAGCAGGCGGCACGTGCAGTGGACTCGGACGCGGGTCTCGGCGTCGGCGGCGTGCTTGTGGACGTTGGTCAGAGCCTCCTGCACCACCCGGTAGACGGCGTGCTCGATCAGGGCCGGCAGCTCGGGTGGGCGGGTGGCGCCGTGCTCTCCGGTCAGCTCCAGGGTGGCCGGCGTCCCCAGGCTGCGGGAGTCGGCGATCAGCGTCTCCAGCTCGGCCAGGCCGGGCTGCGGGGCGAGCGGGGCCTCGGATTCGGTGTGCAGGACCTCCACCAGCGAGCGGAGCTCGGTCAGCGCCTCGCGGCCGATGGCGCCGATCTGCTTGCCGATGTCGACGGCGGATGCACCCTTGGTCGCCTCGAGCGCGGTCGCGTGCAGCACCATCAGGGCTACCCGGTGGGTGACGAC
The DNA here is from genome assembly GCF_014650815.1 of Streptomyces flavofungini. GTDB lineage: Bacteria > Actinomycetota > Actinomycetes > Streptomycetales > Streptomycetaceae > Streptomyces > Streptomyces flavofungini. The sequence continues at coordinate 30,109 of NZ_BMVR01000027.1, read as the reverse complement.
GTCGTGCATGTCCCGGGCGATCTGGGCGCGTTCGTCGCTGCGGGCCTGCAGCACCCGCTGCTGCTGTTCGCGCTCGGCCCGCTCGGCGCGCTCCCGGAGCTCGGCCATGAGGCGGCGGCGGGCGCCCGTGTACAGGCCGAGCAGGGCCGGGAAGACGCAGATGCCCACGCTCATGATCGCTGCGTCAAGGCCGCCGCCCCGCCAGATCGGCGGAGCGACCACCGCGACGGCGACCGTGGAGGCGACGGCGACACGGCGCCAGGAGGCGGCGCGGTCGGCCAGGGCGTACTGCGCGAACACCACGGCGAACCAGGCCGACAGCACCACATAGGCGGCGAGCGCGGCCAGCAGAAGCAGCACGGGACGGCGGTGGCGGAACCAGGCCGCGAGGCCGACGAGCAGCCCGACCGGGATCGCCACGAAGAGCGGCGGGTGCGCGGGAAGGTAGTCGAACCTCGCGGAAATGCCGTCACTGGCGGTCGTGGTCGCGGCGAGGGCCAGCGGCACGAGGGCACCCGCCACCGGCCGCAGGCGTTCCGGGAGGTGGTCCGTGGATGGGGTGTCCCCTGCTCGAGCGAAGCCGAGAGCTCGGGGAAGGCTGTCCCATGTCATGGCTGCAGGCTAGCCGCGGTGCGGGAGGGCAGGCGTCGATCGATAGTTGTACGCAGCATTGCCCGGCCTGCAACTTTCCGCCGAGGAAGAGAGCGAGGATCGGCGGATGCCCGGCCGGTGCGGTGATCGCCACGCTGACGGCATGCCTGAGATCACCGAATCCACCACAGCAGGGCGCCGCCGCCTCCGGGTCCTCGGCGACCAGATCGCCCGCGACCTCCGCCGGCCGCGCAGACGCCCACCACAGCCGCCGACGGCCGCAGCCCTCCGGTCGCAGGGCCGGGGGTGACGGCCGTGTACGTCGCCGCATCCGGACTCGAGCTCGGGCTGGGCATCTTCCTGCTCCCCGCCTGGCTGATCGCCGCCGTCACGACGGGCCTGCAGCCGGGCCGCCGGACTGTCGGCCGCATGCGGCGGATGTCCCGTATCGCGCTGGTGCTGGTGACCGTCGCCCTGCTGCTCACCGCGGCCCGGCTCGTCGTGTACGGGCTGCTTGCCCGCCATGGGTGGGTGTTCGTCGCCGACCGGCGGCTGTTCACCACCTTCGTCATGCTGCTCCCAGCCGTGATCGCCACCGTCGTCTGGACAGTGCCGTGGCTGGCCTCCGCCGCCCGGATGCGGCTGCCCGACCCGGCTGCGCCGGTGCCGCTGGAGGAGCAGTCGCGCGCCCGGTCCCCGCGCCATGTCGTGCCGCCCCGGCTCGCGGCCTTCGGCGGCCTCGGCTGCTTCGCGCAGATGTTCCTGCCGCCGGACCGGTCGTTCTGGATCAGCCTCGGCGTGTACGGGTTGATCACCGCCGCAGTCGCCGGGCTACTGGTCTGGCGCGCCAACGCGCGGCGGCAACGCCTGCTCACCGGCCGTGAGTTCCCCCGGCGACGGTCACTGGCGGTCCGGCTGGGTACGGCCGTGGTGGTGCTCGGCACCATGGTGGGACTGGTCAACCACGGGATCGCCGACAGCCGACTTCCGCACACCTTCTCGATGATGAAGGGCGAGGCCGACTGGGGCGGCGGTGCCGCCGGGCAGCACCACGACATGGCCGGCGGCCACCACGTGCCCCCCGGGTCCGGCGGCGCCGACGAGGTCTCCGTCGACACACTGCGCGGTCCCACAAGTGGGACGCCCGACCGGCGCTTCTCCCTCACCGCGCAGGCCAAGAAGGTGAAGCTGACCTCCGGCAGGACGGTCGACGCCTGGACGTACAACGGCCAGGTCCCCGGGCCCCGACTGCGGGTCACCGAGGGCGACCTGGTCGAGATCAAGCTGCGCAACGAGCTGCCCGGCAAGACCCCCGTCACCATCCACTGGCACGGCGTCGACGTCCCCAACGGCGAGGACGGCGTGGCCGGCGCCACCCAGGACGCGGTGCTGCCCGGCAAGTCCTTCACCTACCGCTTCCGCGTGGAGGAGTCCGGCACCCGCTGGTACCACTCCCACCAGGCGGCCTCCGAGCAGGTCGACCGCGGACTCTTCGGCGCCCTGATCATCGAGCCGAAGAAGCAGACCCGACCGGTGGACAAGGACGTCAGCGTCCTCGCCCACGACTGGCAGACCGACAAGGGCACGGTGCCCGCGATCGGCGCCTTGGACGAGCTGGAGCGGCGCCGCGCCGAGCCGGGCGAGAAGGTGCGGATACGGCTCACCAACACCAGTGGCGGCACCCGCGAGTTCACCGTCGACGGCGTCCCGTACAAGGTCACCGCCCTGGACGGCACGGACGTGAACAAGCCGACCGCGCTCAAGGGCAAGAAGCTGGTGCTCGGCGGCGGCAACCGGATGGACGTCGAGTTCACCATGCCCGACGGGCCGGTGCGGGTGACCGACGGCAGCGCGCCGGACGCGGGCATCGTGTACTCGCCGGACGGCAAGGGGAAGTTGAAGGCGGATGTGGGCGGCCCCGAATTCGATCCGTACAGCTACGGCAGCCCGAAGAGGACGGAATTCGGCCCGGACAGCGACTTCGACCGCGACTACCGGCTTGTCTTCGACGAGTGGCTGGGCTTCTACGACGGCAGCTTCGGGCTGAAGCAGACCATCAACGGCCATGTCTTCCCGGACACCCCGATGCTGATGATCAAGGAGGGCGACCTGGCTCGCACCACCTTCATCAACCGCGGGAGCGAGGACCATCCGATGCATCTGCACGGCCACCACATGCTGGTGCTGAGCAAGAACGGCAAGCGCGCCTCCGGCAGCCCGATCTGGCAGGACACCGTGCTCGTCCGGCCGGGCGAGGAGGTCCAGGTCGCCTTCAAGGCCGACAACCCCGGCATCTGGATGGACCACTGCCACAACTTCTGGCACAGCAAGCTCGGCATGGTCATGCACCTCGCATACGACAACGTCACCACGCCGTACGAGATCGGCGGCCCCGTCGGCAACAAGCCCGAGTGAGGAGTTCTGATGCGCCAGGAACGAGCCGCGGCCACCATGCCAGCCGGGGCGCTGTGTCTCACCACGGCGGCCTGCGGCACCGCCGCGACCCCGAAGACGGCCGCCTGGGGTACGAGCCCTCCGGTCTCGCTTGAGAACTGTGGTGCGCCGTGAAGACGCCGTCGGGAAGCCGGTCCGTCGCACCGCCGGACCGGCTGGGCAGGTCAGCTTCTCTGTGCTCCCGTGTCGCCGTCCTGATCTCCTCCGTCGCGGATAGGAACGCCGGAGCGGAGCGGGCGAAGTAGTCGAACAGCAGGTCCTGTTGCTCCGGGGTGCAGTCGGCGAGCACCTCCCCGATGCGGGGGGGGCGCGCCGCCGCCACGGCTGCCTCGACCTCTCCCAGCGCGTCGAGGATCGCCTCCACCAGGACCTTGGGCCGGTCGGCGGGGTCCGTGGTGCGGCGCACGTGTCCCGCACGCTCAAGGCAGTCGATCAGGCGGGTCGTCGCGCCAGTTGTGAGGCCCGTACCGGCCGAGAGTTCACCCGAAGTGAGCCCGCCCGCCAGCCTGATGCGACTGAGCGCGTACCACTCGGACGCGTGGAGGCCCTGTCGCCACCGGTCCGCCACCACCGAACGGAGAGTCCTCACCATGAACCGAAAGCTCGTCAAGCGCGCCGCCCTCGTCTCCACGCTCGTCCTCACCCTCTGCGCGACCGGCACGTATCTCTATCTCGACGCCACCTCCGACGTGCAGCGCACCGGCGCCGAAAACTGCGGCGACGTGATCCCGGCCGACGTCGACCGCCGCGACGGCAAGGCCGTCTGCGCCACCCTCGACGCCCTCGCCGACGCCTGGGAGCGCGGCGACGCGGAGGCGTACGGCCGCCAGTTCACCGAGAACGGCACGTACACCACCTACATGGGCAGCCACTACGAGGGCCGCGCCGACATCACCGCGAGCCACCGCGCGCTCTTCAAGGGCTTCCTCAAGGACAGCAAGCTCGCCGCCAGGTACCTCGACATGCGCTTCCTGACCAAGGACGTCGCCGTCCTCACCAGCCGCGGCGCCGACTACACCGGTGACAAGCCCGGCGCGGACGAACTCTCGAAGGTGACGACCTTCACCCTGGTCCGCGACACCGACGACACCTGGCGGATCGCAGCCTTCCACAACACTGAGCGCAGCAACGTCATGGAGCGCTTCTCCTTCCTCTGGGCCCCCGACACCGCCCCGAAGGCGGAAAAGTGACCCGCGCCCTGATCACCGTCGTGTTGCTTACTCCTCGCTACCATCGTCGCCCTCGTCCAGGTCGGGCGCGTCGGATCGCGCGGGGGCCGCAGCGTGCCACCGGCCGGGGTGGGGGCACGGAAGCTGTAGCGCCCGAGCGGGTTCAGGTTGCGGTGCTTGAGCGGGGAGAGCCGGGCGATGTCCTCGGCGCGGATCTCGTGGCCCTCGGCACGGAGCTGGGCGACGGCGAGCCCGGCCGCGCCCGCGGCCACAGCGGTGCCCACGCCCGGCCCCGAACGGTGGTGCCCGCCGTGCCCGTGACTGCCGGAACCATGCCCGTGCCCGTGGCCGTCATGGCCGTGGCCATGGAAGTCGTGCCCGTACTCGTCTCCGTGCCCGTACGACGCCCGGTACTCGACCATCTGGCGCACCCAGCCGTCGACGACCGTGTTCCAGTCCTGGTGCTCGGCTCCGTCGCAGGGGACCCTGAAGCGGGTGACCGCGTCGTGGCCGGAGGAGAAGAGGCCGCCGCGTTTGTCGGCCTCCAGGACGACCTCCATCTCGTCGCGGTGGGCGAGGAAGGTCACCTCGAGCTCGGTGATCGCGTGCGCGTATTCGGGGGAAGCTGCCAGCTCGATCTCCTGGTAGAAGGGCAGTTGCTGGCCGGTGCCGCCGATGTGACCCAGCTCCAGGTCGGCGGTCTTGAAGCCGAAGCCGAGCTGTCCGAAGGCTTCCAGGATCGCCTCCTGGACGGGCAGCGGGGTGACGGCCAGCGCGTCCAGGTCACCCTTGTCCCTGGCGCCCGCCACCGCCAGCTCGGTGCGCACGCCCAGGACGATGCCCAGGCCCTGCCCGTACAACTCCGTGATCGGCGTTTCCCACGGCAGGGTGATCGCGAACGGCTCGCTGTGCCGCTGGCCCTCGCCTAGCCAGAAACCGCCACCCACGATGAACCGGTCGAAGGCCACACATCCCTCGCGCTCACCGCCGTCGCGCTCCACGCGCGCCACCAGCTCCAGGGTGATGCGCTCGACGTTGACGTCGGCCCTGCCGCCCTGGAGGTTCACCTGCCCGCGCAGCGTCCCGCCGGGCCGGACGGCGCCGGGCTTGAGGACCGTGTCCACCGAGGGGCCGCCCACCCCGAGCGATCCGAGCAGTCGCTTGAACGCCAGCGCGGCGTTCATTCCTTACAGTCAATCGACGATCAGTCGGGAACCCTCATCTACAGGGCTGTAGAAGGAGAATAGGACGGGCGAGCCCGGTCGTGGGCACGGGACGGGAAGGTGTACTCCTGATGGCGTACGCGGGGCGCTGATCGGCCGCCTATCGTTCGGAACGTGCCCCCTCCCAGTCCTGCTTCCCCTCCCCCGCGTCGCATCGTGTGGCCCCTGTCCCCGCCCATGGCGGACCTTGTGGTGGCGGCGGTGGTCGCGGTGTTCACCGGTGCCGACGCGGCGGTCAACGATCCCTCCTACCGTCAGGCCGACTGGCTGACTTGGCTCCTGTTCGGCGTCTCTGTCGCGGCGCTGCTGGTGCGCAGCCGGTGGCCGGTGGCCGTCAGCGTGGTCACGGGGGTGGCGTGCGCGGGCTGGGCGCTGTACGGGCACATCGGGGAGCTGCTGAACCTGCCGGTGATGGTGGCGCTGTACGCCCTCGCCGTGCTCGGCGACCGGCGGCGGACCTTGCGTGCCGCAGTCATCGCCGCGCTCGCCTCGGGCGTGGTGTCGGTGGTGGCGGGCATCGACGTGGCGCAGCCTCAGGGCGCCCCGCTGCTGGAGATGCTCTGGCCGCTCGTACCACTACTCCTCGGTGAAGTGGTGCGCGGGCGACGGGAGTTGATGCAGGAATACGCGGATCGCGCGACCCGCGCCGAGTCCGAACGGGAACGCGAGGCGCAGCGCAAGGTGCAGCAGGAGCGGGTGCGGATCGCGCGGGAACTGCACGACGTCGTGGCGCACACCGTGTCGGCGATGACCGTGCAGGCCGGGCTCGCGCTCGACGCGCTGGACAAGCGGCCGGAGGTGGCGCGGACGGCGATGCGGCAGGTGCGGGCCTCGGGGAAGGAGGCGGTGCGCGAGCTGCGCGCGACCGTGGGGATGCTGCGGGAAGGGCAGGGCGAGGCGGGGAAGGAGCCGGCACCGCGTCTGGAACAGCTGGGAGAACTGGCCCAGCGCGTGCGGGGGACGGGGGCGGAGGTGTCACTGCACCGGGACACGGGTGGCCGGGCACTGCCGCAGGTGGTGGAGTTGGCCGCGTACAGGATCATCCAGGAGGCGCTGACCAACGTGATCAAGCACGCGCGGGCACAGCACGCGGCCGTATCGGTCGCAGTGGTGGGGGATGTCCTGGTGGTGGAGGTGACCGATGACGGGCCGCCCGGGGACGGCGCGATCACAAACGGCTACGGCCTGATCGGCATGAGGGAGCGGGCCGCGTCCGTGGGCGGGAGCGTCGAGGCGGGGCCCGTGCCGGGCGAGGGCTGGCGAGTGCGGGCGGTCCTGCCTCTGGGGGCGGTGTGATCCGGGTACTGCTCGCCGATGACCAGACCGTCGTGAGGGCGGGTTTCCGCGCTCTGCTCGACCTCACCGACGACCTGGTCGTGGTCGCCGAAGCCGCCGACGGCGTCGAGGCCGTCGAGTTGACCCGCACCACGCGGCCCGACGTGGTGCTCATGGACATCCGCATGCCCCGGGCCGACGGACTGCAGGCCACGCACCGCATTGTCGCCGACCGGGACCTGGACGAGGTGCGCGTCCTCGTCCTGACGACCTTCGAAGCCGACGAGTACGTCTTCGAAGCACTGCGCGTCGGGGCTGCGGGCTTCCTGCTCAAGGACGTCGAACCGGATGACCTGCGGGACGCCATCCGTACGGTCGCGGCCGGGCAGTCGCTGCTGGCCCCCGCGGTGACACGGCACGTCATCGAGGAGTTCGCGCGCCTCAAGGCGCCGCAGGCCGAGGCAGGCACGCGCCTTGAGGCGCTGACCGACCGGGAGCGCGAGGTGCTGGCCCTGGTCGGGCGGGGCCTGTCGAACGGGGAGATCGGGCAGCGCCTGCTCATGTCGCCGCTCACCGCGAAGACCCATGTGAGCCGGAGCATGGCCAAACTGGGCGCGCGGGACCGGGCGCAGCTGGTGGTGCTCGCGTACGAGACCGGCCTGGTGCGGCCCGGCGAGAGCTGAGGCACTCGGGCGGGATGTACTCCCAGGGGAGTAGCAGCCGACTCCCGGCGGCAGATGTCCGGGCAGGCCCGGCGTCCGTAGCGTCGGCCGCATGATCGAAGCACGGGAATTGACCAAGCGATACGGCGGCAAAGCCGCCGTCGATCGACTGACCTTCACGGTGCGGCCGGGCCTGGTGACCGGCTTCCTCGGCCCCAACGGCGCGGGCAAGTCGACCACCATGCGCATGATCCTCGGCCTGGACGCCCCCAGCGCGGGCACGGTCACCGTCAACGGACGCCGCTACGACCGCCTGGCCGCACCCCTGCGCGAGGTCGGCTCGCTGCTGGATGCCAAATCCGTGCACGGCGGGCGCAGCGTGCGCCGACACCTGCTGGGCCTGGCCCGGTCCAACGCGATCCCGCGACGCCAGGTGGACGCCGTCCTGGACCAGGTCGGGCTCGGCGACGTGGCGGACCATCGGGCCAAGGGGCTTTCGCTGGGCATGGGCCAGCGGCTCGGCATCGCGGCCGCCCTGCTCGGCGACCCCGAGGTGGTGATCCTGGACGAGCCGGTGAACGGCCTTGACACCGAGGGCATCCGCTGGATCCGCGCTCTCCTCAAGTCCCTTGCCGCGCAGGGGCGGACGGTCTTCCTCTCCAGCCACCTGATGAGCGAGATGGAGCTGACCGCGGACCGTCTGATCGTGATCGGCAGGGGTCGGCTGCTGGCCGACACCGACATGCGGGAGTTCATCGAGACCCACTCGCAGGGCGCCACGCTCGTTCGCACCGCCGAAGGCGAGGCCGAACGCATGCGCCGGCTGCTGGAGCGGGCGGGAGCCACGGTGCGGCTCGACGCGCGCGGCGGTTGGCGGGTCGCGGGACTCGCACCCGCCGCGATCGGTGAGCTGGCCCGCGAACACCGCCTGGCAGTCCACGAGTTGACTCCGCTCTTCTCCTCCCTGGAGGAGATCTACACGACGATGACGCGGACCTCGGTGGAGTACCGGGGCAGCACACAGGACATGGAGGAACTGATCCCATGAGCACCCTCACCGCACGGCACCCGGGCTTCCGCGAGGCCCTGGCCTTCGAGTGGGCCAAGTTCGCGAGCCTGCGCTCGACCCGCTGGACGACGGTGACGATCGGCCTGGTCACCGTGGTGGGCGCCGTCTTCGTGGGGCTCAGTGGCAGCCTGCAGCCCGATGACACGGTCCTTGGCGGCAGCCTCACCCTCAGCGTCGTGTCGCTGATGATCGCCGGTGTGGTGGGCGCGCTGACGATCTGCGGTGAGTACGCCAGCGGCACCCTCACCTCCACACTCGCCGCCGTTCCCCGCCGCGGCCGGGTACTCCTCGCCAAGGCCGTCCTGCTCGCCGGGCTGCTGTACGGGCTCTCCCTGGTCGCCTGCACAGCCGCATACCTGCTGGGCGGCGCGATACTGGAGGACGGCACCTACGCTCAGGGCGAGCCGATGCCCGCACTGCTCGGGATCGCCGGGCTCTTCGCGGTCGTGGGCGTCCTCGGCCTCGCCATCGGGGTCCTGGTGCGGCACTCGGCCGGCGCCGTGACCGCGGTGATCGCCGTGATGCTGCTGCCCTCCCTGTTCGGCCCGCTCTTCGGCGACATGCAGCGGTGGGTCGCGGGCGCCACCCCGACCGCCGCCCTGGAGAAGCTGACGCAGACCGCCGACGCGAGCCCGGAGGCAGTCGGCTCCCTCGGAGCCTGGCCCTCGCTCGCACTGGTCGCCGCGTACACCGTGGTGCTGCTGGCCCTCGCCACCCAGCGGCTGCGCCGCCGCGACGCGTGACGGAGGCCATAGCCCCTGTCGCAAGGGTTTGCCATTCCTTTACAGTGAGTGGAGAAGCGGGTGCCGCGCCGGCACCCACTGCTCTTGAACGACGTCCGAGACCCGAGAAGGAGCCACGGACCCGCAATGGGTGAGCCTCCCAGTACCAGCCGTGCCATTCCCTGCCCGCAGCCAGAGGTTGAGGGAACGGGGGTGGCACGGTGACCGAGGTCCTGCTGCTGCTCCTGGCCCTGCTGCTCACCCTGGCCTGCGCCGTCTTCGTCGCCGCCGAGTTCTCCCTGACCACCGTCGAGCGCGGTGACCTGCAGCGGGCCGCCGAGGCGGGCGAGCGGGGCGCGCACAGCGCGCTGCAGGCGGTACGCCGCCTGACCTTCCAGCTCTCCGGCGCCCAGCTCGGCATCACGGTCACCTCGCTGGTGATCGGCATGCTCGCCGAGCCGTCGCTGGCGGCGCTGCTGCGCGGGCCGCTCCAGGCGGCCGGCCTCGGTGTCACGGCCTCACCTGCGGCCACCGTCCTGGGCGTCACGGTCTCCACCGTGGTCCTGATGGTCGTCGGCGAATTGGTGCCGAAGAACTGGGCGATCTCGCGCCCGCTGGCAGTCGCCAAGGTGGTGGCCACTCCGCAGCGCGGCTTCACCGCCGCCTTCGGCCCGTTCATCCACCATCTCAACAACACCGCCAACCGGTTCGTGCGGCGCTTCGGCCTGGAACCCGCCGAGGAGCTGACTTTCGCCCGTACCCCGGACGAACTGGTCGCCCTCGCCCGGCACTCTGCCGCCGAGGGAGCCCTTGAGGCCGACTCCGCGGAACTGTTCGTCCGCACCCTGCACTTGAGCGAGCTGACCGCCGAGAACGTGATGACGCCGCGCGTCGACGTGCGCGCACTGGAGGCGCACGCCACAGCCGCGGACGCGGCGAACCTCACCCACGCCACCGGTCTGTCCCGCTTCCCGGTCTACCGCGACGGCCTGGACGAGGTCATCGGCACCGTCCACATCCGCGACGTCCTCGCCCTGGACCCGGACAAGCAGCAGCTCACCCCGGTCACCGACCTGGCGAGTGAGCCGCTGCTCGTGCCCGACAGCCTGCCCGCCGACCGTCTGCTGGAGCGGCTGCGTGCCACCCGCACGATGGCGGTGATCATCGATGAGTACGGCGGCACGGCGGGCGTGGCCACGGTCGAGGACATCGTGGAGGAAGTCGTCGGCGAGGTCCGTGACGAGCACGACCCCGTCGAGGTTCCTGACCTGGTGCCCGCCACCCCCGGCGAGGACGGCCGCGCGGTGTGGGAGGCGGACGGCGGCGTCCGCGTCGACCAGCTCGGAGCCATAGGGCTGGCGGCGCCGGAAGGCCCGTACGAGACGGTGGCCGGGCTCATCGCCACGCGCCTGGCCCGCATCCCGGCCGTCGGCGACACCGTCGACCTGGACAGCTGGCGCCTGGCCGTCGAGGCGGTCGAGCACCACCGCGCCGACCGCGTCCGCATCACCGCACCGGTCCACCACGGCGATGCAGCTTTGGAGGAGGCCCGATGACCACGATCCAGCTTCTCATCGGCGCTCTGACGCTGTTGACCAATGCCTTCTTCGTCGGCGCCGAGTTCGCCCTGATCTCGGTGCGCCGCAGCCAGGTCGAGCCCAGGGCCCAGGCGGGCAACCGCCGTGCCCGGAGCACGCTGTGGGGCATCGAGCACATCTCCGCGGTGATGGCCACCGCCCAGCTCGGCATCACCGTCTCCTCGCTGGTCCTCGGCGCGGTCGCGGAACCGGCCATCGCCCGTCTGCTGGAGCCCGCCTTCGAGGCCACCCACGTCCCTGACGCCCTGGTGCACCCGATCGCCTTCGCCATCGCGCTCACGGTGGCCACGTATCTGCACATGCTGATCGGTGAGATGGTCCCCAAGAACATCGCACTGGCCGCCCCCGTGCCGACCGCACTGTTCCTCGGGCCGCCCCTGGTCGCCCTGACCCGGGCACTCAAGCCTGTGGTCTTCGGCATCAACGCCTTCGCCAACACCCTGCTGAAACTGCTGAAGGTCGAGCCGAAGGACGAGGTCGAGGCCGTCTTCACCGACGACCAACTCGCCCGCATGGTGATGGACTCCAGCCAGGCCGGACTGCTGTCGGCAGCCGACGGTGAACGGCTGCGCGACGCCCTGGAACTGGGCACCCGCCCGGTCGGCGAGATCCTCGTCCCGGCCGCGCGCATGCGCACCGTCGACGACACCGTCACCCCGGCCCTCCTCCAGCAGGTCGCCGCACAGGCCGGCTTCTCCCGCTTCCCGGTCACCGGCACGGGCGGAGCCCTGCTCGGCTACCTGCACATCAAGGACACTCTCGGCGTCACCGAGCGGGACAAGCCGTTCCCGCGCACAGCGCTGCATCCGCTCACCCGGGTGAGCATCGACGCCCCGCTCGACGACACCCTCACCGCGCTGCGGGCCATGGACAGCCACCTGGCCGCCGTCACCGGCGACAAGGGCACCGTCATCGGCTTCGTCACGATGGAGGACGTCCTGTCCGAACTCGTCGGCCCGGGCCCCGCCCTGGCCAACATGTGAGCGGTGGGTCACACGCACGAGGGTTGAACGCGCCGTAAGGGGAATGGGAGGGTGCTGGGAATGTCCAACACCCTCCCCACACCCACGAATCAAGTAAGACGCAAGAACTGGGTCCCGGGTTCCTTCTGGAGGGCCTGTGACTGACACACTGCGTCTGCCCCGCGTCGGGGCACGCGCGCCGGACCGGCACACACCGCAGCCTCAACCGGTCCGACCGGCCGCGCCGAAGCGGGACTCCTTCTTCGACAACGCCAAGTACCTGGCCATCGTCCTGGTCGCGATGGGCCACGCCTGGGAGCCACTGCGCGACGACAGCCGGGCCGCGGCCGCCCTCTACGTCGCCGTGTACACCTTCCACATGCCGGCCTTCATCGTCATCTCCGGCTACTTCTCCAAGAGCTTCGACGCCGGCCCCGGACGACTGCGACGCCTTGTCACCGGCATCGCCGTGCCCTACGTCCTCTTCGAAGTCGCCTACACCCTGTTCAAACGGTGGGCCGACGACGACCCGACGTACCCCGTCAGCCTCCTCGACCCCTGGTACCTCACCTGGTTCCTGGCAGCCCTGTTCATCTGGCGACTGACCACCCCTCTGTGGAAAGTCCTGCGCTGGCCGCTGCCGATCGCACTCGCCATCGCCGCCCTGGCCTCCATGTCCCCCGACATCGGCGACGACCTCGACCTCCAGCGCGTCCTGCAGTTCCTGCCCTTCTTCGTCCTCGGCCTGTGTATGAAGCCGGAGCACTTCCGCATCGTGCGCCGACGCGAGGCCCGCGTGCTGGCCCTGCCCATCGCGGCCCTGGCCCTCACGTTCGCCTACTGGGCGGCCCCGCGCATGAACGCTGCCTGGTTCTACCGTCGCGACAGCGCCCAGGAACTGGCCGCCCCCGGCTGGACGGGTCCGCTGATGACCCTGGCGATGTTCGGCTGCTCGATGGTCCTGGTGGCCTGCTTCTTCGCCTGGGTCCCGGGACGGAGGCTGTGGTTCACCGCCCTCGGCGCGGGCACCTTGTACGGCTACCTCCTGCACGGCTTCCTCGCCAAGGGCTCCCGCTTCTGGGACTGGTACGACCACGACTGGATCCATCAGCCCCTCGGCGAGATCACGGTGACCCTTGCCGCCGCCACGGTCATCACCCTCCTGTGTACCCCGCCCGTCCAACGCCTCTTCCGCTTCGCGATGGAACCGAAGATGGAGTGGGCCTTCAAAGACAGCCGAAGGTCGAGAGGCGGCAGGCACGCGGGCGGCCCGAGAAGAACGAGAAGGACGGGGAGTACGACATGAGCGGCCCGGCGCGGCTCCCCACGGTCCATTTCGCCCGCACCGCACCAGGCATGAAGTCCGGCGCAGGACGCCAGACCCTGACCGCTCTGGACCCCCACGACCGCCCCGTCGGCCGACTCGACTTCCAGATCTGCCATACCTGCCGACGGGGCTTCATCCGCAACATCGCCGTCGCCGTCCACTGGCAGGACCGGGGCATCGCCCGCGAGGCGCTGCACCACGCGCTGGCCCAGGAACTACGCGCCCACTACACCTGGTCCACGACCCGACAGACCTCCGACGGCCGCCACTTCTTCACCGCCATGGAAGAGGAAACCGACGTGGCCTTCCCCGCGAACGCCACGAAGTGCCCGCACATACACACCTCATAGCCGTACCAGGGGCGTGATGGGCGACGGACGCGACTGCCCTCACCGGCTCGGAACATGCCTGCACCGAGGCCGCCCTGAGCCCTCACGCGCCGTGTCCGGTGGTCTCACTTCCACGGGTCGTTGAACGACCGGCCGGGCACCGGCTTGGCCATGAGCACCACACCGATGAAGAAGTTGGCCTCACCGATCGCGAACACCAAGCTGGCGAGCGCCTGGCCTCGAACTGCTCGGCCGCCTGGGCATCCAGCTCGTCGGAGACCCGCTCACCGTGCGCGGCCGCCCCAGGTCAGGAACTTGAGCCGGACGGCGGAGCCCGGCCTCCTAGCCCGGCCCTGTTCCGTAGCCAGCCCGCATCGTCGCCGGACAGGGTGAAGTGGTCCGCCACCCCGTCCGGACCCAGTTCCCACCCCACTGCCCAGCCCCTTCTGCCCGCCCCGGTGACCGGTATTCGGGCCACCCCGGTGACCGGCATTCGGGCTGAACGGTAGAGGCGTCGCCGCACCCCGGGCACGGACATCCGCGAAGCATCCCGGCCGGGCGCGCGGGCCCGTTAAGGGCGCCTGGGGCCGGGCGCCGATAGGGTGTAAAGAACGCGTCAAGACGAGCGGGGTGTGCCGGGAAGTCTGGTCGGCGGCAGGGACAGCTGTGTCCGTGGCCCCGACCGCCCGGAGGCTTGTCATGTGCGGCGCCCCCCGTGACCGTTCCGTCTTCCTGGGCCTGCTGCCCTGGCCCGAACGCAGCACGGTCTCCCGGGCCCTGCGCACCGAAACCGTCGGCGGGCTGGTCCTGCTGGCCGCCGCCGTCCTGGCGCTGGTCTGGGCGAACTCCCCCTGGACCGCCGCCTACGACACCGTGCGCGACGTGCACTTCGGGGTACCCACGCTGGGGCTGGACCTGTCGTTGGGGCACTGGACCTCCGACGGTCTGCTCACCGTCTTCTTCCTGGTCGCCGGGATCGAGCTGAAACGCGAACTGGTGGTGGGCGAGCTGCGCACCCCGGCAGCCGCCGCGCTGCCGGTGGTCGCCGCGGTGTGTGGGATGGCGGTACCCGCCGCGCTCTACGCCGCCACCGCCGCGGCCGGCGGCGGTTCCCTGAAAGGGTGGGCGGTGCCGATGGCCACCGACATCGCCTTCGCCCTGGCCGTCCTGGCAGTCCTGAGCACCCACCTCCCCTCGGCCCTGCGGGCCTTCCTGCTGACCCTGGCCGTCGTCGACGACCTCGGAGCGATCCTGGTCATCGCGGTCTTCTTCACCGCCGACCTGAACCTCCTCGCCCTCGGCGGGGCGGTTGCCGGGCTCGTCGTGTTCTACCTGCTCCAGCGGTTGAGGGTGCGCGGCTGGTGGTGGTACGTGCCGCTGGGCACCGTGATCTGGGCGCTGATGTACAACGGCGGCGTCCACGCCACCGTCGCCGGCGTCGCGATGGGCCTGATCCTTCGCACCACCCGCGACCCAGCCACCAAGGGGCGGGCTGCCGAGACCGCCTCACCCGGCGAGCGCACCGAACACCTGATGCGGCCCGTATCCGCCGGGATCGCCGTCCCGCTGTTCGCCCTGTTCTCCGCCGGAGTCAGCATCTCCCTGCCCGTACTCGGCGAGGTCCTCACCCGGCCCGAACCGCTCGGCGTGACGCTCGGCCTGGTCCTGGGCAAAACGCTCGGCATCTTCGCCGGGACATATCTGGCCGCGCGGTTCACCCGCGCCCAGCTCAACCCGAACCTGGCCTGGGCCGACGTCTTCGCCCTCGCCGTCCTGGCCGGCATCGGGTTCACTGTCTCCCTCCTGATCGGGGAACTGGCCTTCCCCGCACCTGTCGACGCCGAGCACGTCAAAGCCGCGGTGCTGACCGGCTCCCTGACCGCCGCCGCCCTGGCCGCGGTGCTCCTGAATCGGCGTGACCGGATCTACCGCAGGCTGTACGAGGCCGAAAACCTCGACCAGGACGGCGACGGCATCCCCGACATCTACCAGCGCACCCCCGGCAGCGCGGCATGAGCGCCCGGGGCCGCACCCTGCTGGTGGCAGCGGCGTGGCTCCTGGCCGCCGCCGCGGCGCTTGGGGCCGGAGCCCGTGTCGAGCCGTCCTGGGGCCGACTGCTTTTCCTGATCGCCGCCGCCACCGCCCTGCGGATCGCCCTGCGCACCATCTGGCACAGTGCCCGCTCCGCCCGCCCGGGGAGCCGGTCCGCCGGGCCCGGCCAGGGGCAGCAAGCAGTGGTGCGCCTGCGCGGAGAGATCACCGCCGTCACCGTCGGCCGGACCGGGCGCCGGCTCAGCGCCGTACTCGCCGCCGGCCCGCCGGTCCTGGAGATCGGCCTCGGCCGCGTCACCCTCCTCACCCGCGACGGCGCCCGGGTCTTCTTCGACGCCGTACGCACCGCCCACGCCACCGGCATCCCCGTCGTGATCAGCAACGCCCCCACGCAGCCACGGGCCACCCTGCACACCCTCGGCCTGGACCGGGTCGTGCACTACAGCAACGAGACGTGACGGCCCCGTACCTCCTTCAGAGGCAGGCAGCGTGATCCCCCGTCTCCGCTGGGGCACCGACAGGCCGACCGTCTGCCACGCCTGCGACAACCACTCGTGTCAGCGACCGAAGCACTTGCGGCTAGGGACGCCGACGGAGAACCGGGCCGAGATCAACCGTCGGGTCAGCGAGGCGGTGACGGCCGGCAGGCCGCTTAGCCTGTGGTGAGGGTTCCCTCTCGTAGAGTGGCCCGTCGGCACGAAGCGAGGAGAGGTAGAAGTGGCTGAGGGAGCTCCCGGCATAGGTGCGGCCAGTACTGCTCCTCGGAACACCCCGGCTCGGGTGAGTATCTGGGCTGCCGTTCTGGGTGTCGGCCTGATTGCGGGCATCTTTCTGACACCGGTGTTCTGGTTGATGTACGGCGGGTTCTACACGTTCTTCGTGTTCGTGCTCGGTCTTGTCGCGGTGCCCGCCGGGCACCTCGGCCGCCGCCGTGGCAAGCGCCTGGGCGGCGCCGACCGCGGCGCCGCGCTCCTGGGCATCGTGACCGGCTGGCTGTTGATCCTCTTCAGTCTGCTCTTGGTCCTGGCCTACGTGGGACTACTGGCGGGGCTCGCGTTCCTCACCGACGCCGCGTCCTGAGTGAGGGCGGCAGTCGCCCTTCACGTGGGGCGACGTGACGTGCCGAGACCACCTGCCGAGGCCTTCGAACGGGACCTCGGTGTAATCGAGGGTCATGGAGGGCACTCGCACATCATGAAGATCCTTTTTCTCTTGGCGCTCGTAGGCATCGCAGTCACGCTCTGGTCCATGCGATCCAGCAGGCGCAAGTAGTCGAGTACCACAGCGCGCGCCGCCGGGTGCAGGCCCGGCCTGCCTGTCGTCGGGGGGCGTTGATCCAGCTCATGGAGGCTCGGAGGTGGAGGCTGGCGTCGTAGCTCTCGTCGGCATCCTCGCGGCCGCTCCAACGGCCGTGGGACCGTCACCCACAACCAATGGATCAACAGTGCGGCACGACCGCAACCGGGCAGGTCGCGTGGTGGATCACGTTGTGGGTCACGGGCCCGGTGTGCGGGCCGATACGAGGGCGGTCCCGTATCCGCCTGCCGACCACGAGTAACCCCGCACCCGCGGCGGCGCCCAGAAGCAGCGCCGCGGGGCGCCCCTTCTCCACGGTTTCCGTGACGTCGGCATCCGGATGTTTCAGACGCCACGGCTGCAGGACGGCGTCGACGAACCCCTGCCACTCCTTCATCTGCTTCGAATCCGCCACCAGGGCCACCTCGCCCGAACCGATGCTCGAAGGGGACGGTTCGCTCCAGGCATGCACCACGTGCAAAGGCACCCGGTGCAGGAGGGCGGAGGTGAAGGCGAACTCGATCACCTCGTCGCACGGTTCCGTCACGTCGATGCCCAGGACGACAGCGCCATCCGGCTGCCGCTCGGCGGCCCGTACGAGCACGGCCGGGTGAGAGGCCCGCGCGACGACTCCCTGGGCGACCGAACCGACGAGCAGTCCCGTGACCGCGCTCCGACCACGCGATCCGAGCACGGTCATGACGGCGCCGTCGCCCGCCCGCAGCAGAGCGGCCGCCGCGGGCCCTTCAGCGTGCTCATCGGTCAGCCGCACCGACGGGCAGACCGACCTCACCTGCTCCTCGGCCTCATCCAGAACCTGTCGGGCACGGCGCCGCACGACAGCGCCTTCCGGCCCCGGCACCTTGGGGCCCCGGCCCCCGGCATGGACCAGGTGCAGCCGGACGTCGCGGAGGACGGCTTCCTCCGCCGCCCACCGGGCCGCAGCGAGGCTCTCGGGCGACCCGTCCACCCCGCTGCACAGCATCCGTTCCATGGCATGCGCCTCCCTTGTGCTGTCTACAGCCGTTCGGCCACGTACTCGGTCAGGTCCAGCAGTCGGCTGGTGTAGCCCCATTCGTTGTCGTACCAGCCGAAGACCTTCACCAAGTCGCCGTGGGCCTGCGTGAGGGCCGGGTCGAACACACATGAGGCGGGATCGCCGATGACGTCGCGGGAGACGATCGGGGCCCGTGACACCCGCAGGACGCCGGACAGTTCATCCGCGGCCGCCTCGTCGAACGCCGCGTTGATCTCCTCCGCGGTCGTCTCGCGCCGCAGCACGACGGTGAGGTCGGTCAGTGAGCCGTCCTCCACGGGCACGCGCAGCGCGAGGCCGTTCAGGGCGCCGTCCAGGTCGGGCACGATGGAGCCGACGGCGCGGGCCGCGCCCGTGCTGGTCGGGATGATGCTGAGCGCAGCGGAGCGGGCCCGGCGGAGGTCCTTGTGCGGGCCGTCGAGCAGCGCCTGGTCGTTGGTGTAGCCGTGCACGGTGGTCATCAGGCCACGGGTGATGCCGAAGTACTCATGCAGGACCGTCACCATCGGCACGACGCAGTTGGTGGTGCAGGACGCGGCGGAGAGGATCTGGTGCCGCGCGGGGTCGTACGTGTCGTGGTTGACGCCCATGACGACGGTCGCGTCAACTCCCTTGCCGGGGGCGGAGAGCAGCACCTTGCGGGCGCCGCCCTTCAGGTGCAGGGCCGCCGCGTCGCGGTCGCGGAAGCGGCCGGTCGACTCGACGACCACGTCCACACGCTCCTTGCGCCAGTCCAGGGCGGCCGGATCGCGTTCCGCCGTGACCGCGACCCGGCGCCCGTCCACGGTGATCGACGTATCGTCGTGCACGATGTCTGCAAGGAGCCTGCCGTACGTCGAGTCGTACTCCAACAGATGCGCCATCGTGCCCACCGGGGCTATGTCGTTGACGGCGACGACCTCCACGTCCGGGCCGCGCTCCAGGGCGCAGCGCAGGTAGGCGCGGCCGATGCGGCCGAATCCGTTGATGCCTACGCGGACGGTCATGTGCGGCTCCTTGTAGTCGTGTTGGTGGTATGGGGCACGTCTTGTGGTCGGGTGAACCGTGTTCCACTGATCAGCCGTGGTGGGTCAGCCATGGGCGACAACGGCGATGGGGCAACTGACGTGCTGGATGGCCATGCGCGTGACGTGGCCCGTCTGGGCGCCCACCGTGCCCCTGCGCATCTCCCGGCCGAGGACGAGCAGGCCCGCGTGCTCCGCGGCCCGCAGCACGGCGTGGACGGGGCGGGTGTGCTCCGCCTCCGCGTGGACGGTGACTTCCGGGTACTTGTCGCGCCATGGGTCGAGCACGCTGCCCAGTGCCCACTCGGCATCCCCCTGACCCGGCGCGGGCCCTTGTTCGCCCGTGTCCGCGTGGGTGTGGGGCAGCCGCCAGGCATACACCGCGTACAGAGGAGCGGCGCGGTGCCGGGCGGCCTCGAAAGCGAAATCAAGCAGCGAGTCGCACTCGTGCGCCAAGTCGAGGGCCAGTGCCACCGGGCGGTACGGCGTACCGGCCGAGGTCTGCCCGGCGCCGTTCGGCACATGCTCGTCGACGGCGTCGAACCCCGCGCGCACCAGCACGACGGGCGTTCGCGCGCGGCCCACCACGGCCGTGGCGACCGACCCCGCGAGCAGCCCGCCCAGTCCGCCGAATCCCTGACTGCCGAGTACCAGCAGCTCCGCGGACTCCGCCTCGGTCACGAGCGCGGGAACAGGCAGCCGCCGAATCGGCTCAGCGGTCAGGAACACCTGCGGGTACTGGGCACGCACTCGGTCCACGGCAGTGCGCAGGACCGTTCGTGCACGGCTCTGAGGCACCTTCAGCTCCGGCAGGCTCACCGGTTCCGCTTCGTTCGGCATGCCTTCCCAGGCATGCACCAGGCGCAGCGGGAGCCCCCGGCGTGCCGCCTCCCTGGCCGCCCAGTCCAGCGCGGAAACGCTCTCATGTGAGCCGTCAAGGCCCACCGCGATCGGTCGGACCATCGTCGTCACCCCCTGTTGTCCCGCCAGCATCGGCCTGCCGGGGGCCGGGTGTGCAGGGGCCGTGTGGCCCTGGAGCGGGGCCTTCCGGGGTGTCCTTGCCGGGCCTGCCCGTCCCGTCCGACGTTCCTCGGCGTGTGAACGCAGCTCGGGCACGGTGACGACGCCGCACGACAGCCGTGCGGACCTACGGACCGAGGGTGCGCGCCATGGCTCCGTCGGGACAGCACCCTCAGATGATCCCGCGCGTCGGGTACGGCGATGACCGGCTGCGCACGTCACGTCGGCCTGTGTCGGACGTACTGACCTGCGGCACCGGTCTGCGGCCCACCGCATGACCCTGGCCGCATGACCCTGGCGAGGCGTGTGGAGCCAGGGGCCCACCCAGCGGGTCATGTGTGCGCCACCACCGCGACCGGACAAGCAGCGTGGTGCAGAACCGCGTGGTTGACCGCACCCAGTTGCATGCCGACGTGTCCCTTGCGCCGACGGGCGCCCACCACGAGCAGATCGGCGGTGGCCGAGGCAGCCAGCAGTGCGGCCCGGGCATGGCCCTCGACGGCGTGCTTGTGCACGCTCGGGGCGCTCACCGCGGCCGTGCCGTCTCGCACCGCAGCACGCAGCGCTTCATCCAACTCGGCCTCGGCCCGCATCTGGTGAGAGTCCTTCGCGTCCCCGGCACGCGGCACGTCCGGCACCTCGTGGGCGGGGCACCGCCAGGCGTGCACAGCGCGCAGCACGGCGCCGCGCGCCTCGGCGGCCCGGACGGCGAAGGCCACCGCCGCCCCTGCCGCGCGCGCCTCGTCGATCCCGACGACGACCTCCCGGAACCCGCCGTCGCGATTCTCCTCCCCACCGCGCACAACGATCACAGGTGACGGGGCGTGCGCGGCCACCGACAGACTCACGGAGCCCAGCAGGAGCGATGCCAGCCCGCCCCTGCCCCGGCTGCCCACCACCACCGTGGACCCCGTCGCGCTCTCCCGGACCAGTACGGTCACGGGATCCTCCGCCACGACATCGCTGGAGACCTTCACCGCCGGGGCACGGCGGTGGGCGCGTTCGACGGCTTGGGCCACGATGTGATCGGCGAACACGTGTGCCGGACTGCGATGTACTCCGAACGACGGCTTGTGGCCCTCGTACCGTTGCCAGGCCGAGGCGTACACGATCCGCAGCGGCACACCACGGCGGCCCGCCTCACCCACGGCCCAGTCCACCGCCTCCAGACTCTCCTCGGAACCGTCCGCACCGACGATCAGCGCTTGCTCCACGGCCCTCATCCCCTTCTCGTTGTCGGGCCCCGTTGCGTGTTCCCCACCGGAAACCGGGGTGACGTACTCCAGCGAGGCAGAGGCGCAGCGGCCCCCGGAAGGGGCCGTTCGGCCCCTGCGCGGCGCACGTCGGGGGTGGGCACGGTGGCTTCCATGAAGGAGCGCACACGCATCGCTGTCGTCGGTGTGGGCAACGACTACCGGCATGACGACGGAGTGGGCTGGGCAGTGGTCGGGCGACTGCGGGAGCGCGCCGCGGCTCGTCCGCTGCCGCCCGGGACGGCGCTCGCCACCTGCGACGGCGATCCAGGTCGACTCATCTCCCTGTGGGAGCACGCCGAGTTGGCGCTGATCGTGGACGCCGCGCACACGCATCCAGGCAGCCCGGGCCGCGTCCACCGCATCGAGCTGGACAGCGCGCGGCTCGCACAGCCCCCGACGACCAGTTCCCACGGCCTGGGCCTCGGCGAAGCAGTCGAACTCGCCCGCGTCCTCGACCGGTTGCCCGGCCGGTTGGTCGTATACGCCGTCGAGGGCGCCGACTGCTCCTTGGGTACCGGCCTGTCGCACGCCGTCGCGGAAGCCGTCGGTCCGCTCGTCGAGTCCGTCGAGCTCGACATCGTGCGGCACCGTGACGCCGCGGCACGGGGGTGAGGCGGGGATGCGTGTGACGCGGGGTTTCACGGTTCACGGGACCGTGCAGGGCGTGGGGTTCCGGCCGTTCGTGCACCGCTTGGCGGGCGGGCTCGGCCTGAGCGGCTGGGTGGCGAACGTGGACGGGCACGTCGAGGGCGAAGTGGCAGGACCGGCCGACGCGGTCGCCGAGTTCCGCCGACGGCTGCGCACGGACGCGCCGGTGCTCGCGTGCGTGCGTGAGGTCAGGTGGAACGATGTGACCGGCGCGGCGCCGTTCCAGGGCCGGGGCCGCGGCGCGCCGCCCGGCCCCGCGGCTGCGGGGCAGGGCGCTGTGTCCGGTTCGGGCGGGGAGACAGCACCCTCCACCGCGCAGCCGCGCGGTGGAGCGGCATTCGACATTCGTCGCAGCGGGCCCGGACCCCGCTCCGCGACGGCGCGCCGCGAGATCCCCGCCGACGCCGCCATCTGCGACGCCTGCCTGCGCGAGCTGTTCACGCCCGGGGACCGTCGCTACCGCTATCCGTTCGTCAACTGCACCGACTGCGGGCCGCGGGCCACCATCATCGAGGACCTGCCCTACGACCGCGTCCGGACCACCATGCGCCGGTTCCCCCTGTGCGCCGACTGCGCGGTGGAGTACACCAACGCCCGTGACCGGCGCTTCCACGCCGAGCCCGTGGCCTGTCCCGCGTGCGGGCCCACGCTCGCCTGGGAGAGCCTGCGGGGCGAGCGGGCGCTCAAGGCGGCGGTCGGAGCCGTCGCCGCGGGCGGCATCATCGCGGTCAAGGGGCTCGGCGGCTACCAGTTGGTGTGCGACGCGACCGACCCCGCGGCCGTGGCCGAGTTGCGGCGGCGCAAGCGGAGGCCGACCAAGCCGTTCGCCGTGATGGTGCGCGACGTACCGGCGGCGGGCCGGCTCGCGCGCCTCAACAGCACGGAGCTGGCGCTGCTGACGTCGTCCGCGCGTCCCGTGGTGCTGCTGCGTGCCCGGCGGGGGCAGGGTGGAGCCGTGCCGCAGG
This sequence comes from Streptomyces flavofungini, assembly GCF_014650815.1. GTDB lineage: Bacteria > Actinomycetota > Actinomycetes > Streptomycetales > Streptomycetaceae > Streptomyces > Streptomyces flavofungini. The sequence continues at coordinate 7,451 of NZ_BMVR01000027.1, read as the reverse complement.
TCGCACCGGCCGTGCACTCTCGACAGCCGGTGCCCGCCGCGCACCCGGGTCAGCCGACGCCCGCACCTGAGCCGGGGCTGCCCACCCGCTCCCCCGCGCCGGCTCCGGTCGCCGACCGTCTCGGCCTGTTCCTGCCCACCACCGGACTGCACCACCTGCTCCTGCACGAGCTCGACCGGCCGCTCGTCGTCACCAGCGGCAACCTCGCCGACGAGCCCATCGCCATCGACGACACCGATGCCTGTCGCGCCCTGAAAGGCGTCGCCGACGGCTTCCTCACTCATGACCGGCCGATCCGCGCCCGCTACGACGACTCCGTGGTCGCCGCCGTCGGCCGACTCCCGCTCACCGTGCGCCGTGCCCGCGGCCTCGCCCCCGCACCGCTGCCCCTCGACCCGCCCGCGTCCGTGCCGCTCGCGGGTGCGGGCGCCCAGTTGAAGCACACCTTCACTCTCGCCGACGCGGGCGTGGCCCATGTCGGCCCGCACGAGGGGGACTTGGCGGATGCGGCCACGTACGAGGCATTCACACAGGCGTACGCGGACATGTGCCGGCTCACCGGCATCACCCCGCGCGCCGTCGCGCACGATCTGCACCCCGGGTATCTGTCGACGCGGTGGGCGCTGGAGCAGCCCGTGCCACACGTCGCCGTGCAGCACCATCACGCCCACGTGGCCGCCTGCGCCGCCGAGCACGGGGTGCGCGGGCCGTTCCTCGGAGTCGCCTGCGACGGGCTCGGGCTGGGGGACGACGGCACGCTGTGGGGCGGGGAGGTGTTCGTCGCCGACCTGACCCGATATCGGCGGGTGGGGCGCTTCGCCACCGCGCCGCTGCCCGGGGGCGAGGCGGCGGTTCGGCACCCGAGCAGGATGGCGCTCGGGCATGTCTTCGGGGCGGAACCGCTCGGCTCACCATCGCTGGAGAGGGTCGCCCGCGGGTTCCTGGGGCGGCTTGATGCACGCCTCGTCGAGGTGGTGCGATCCATGGTGGAGCGCGAGGTCAACTGTCCCCGCGCGTCCAGCGCGGGGCGGCTGTTCGACACCGTCGCGAGCCTGCTCGGCCTCGTCGACACCGTCAGCTACGAGGGCGAGGCCGCTGTCGCCCTGGAGGCCGCCGTAGGACGTGCGGGCCGGGACCACCCCGTACCACTGAGGCACCGCGTCGTGCGCGTGGGGAGCCTGTGGGTGTACGACTCGGCGGCCACCCTCGGAGATCTGCTGGAGCGGCAGGCGGACGGCGAGCCCGTGCCGCGCCTGGCCGCGGCATTCCACAGCGCGCTGGCCGCCGTCACGGCCGAACTCGTCGCCCGCGCGGTCGAGGACGGCGCGCCGCGCACGGTGTGTCTGGGGGGCGGCTGCTTCGTCAACGTCCCATTGCTCACGCAGGTGCGCCGCCGGCTGCGGGCCCAGGGCCTGCGGGTCCTGGTCGGCCGTGCGGTTCCCGTCGGCGACGGCGGCATCAGCTACGGGCAGGCGGCCGTCGCCGCGGCCCGGCTCACCGAGGCACAGCAGGGCAAGGCGAAGAAGGAGAGGTGACGGCGGTGTGCCTGGGGATCCCCGGACAGGTGCTCGACATCTACGACGACGCCGGACTGCGCATGGCGACCGTCGACTTCGGCGGCGTACGGCGGGAGGCCTGCCTGAGCTGCACGCCGGACGCCACCGTCGGCACGTACGTGATCGTCCACGTCGGCTTCGCGATCGCCGAGGTCGACGAGGCCGAGGCCCACCGCACTCTCGACGTGTTGCGGGCGATGGCCGACGCGGTCGCGGGTGAGCTCGGGGAGCCCCTGCCCTGAGGGCCGTTCGGCCCGGTTTCCGGCGCCGGTCGGCCCCCGGGCTCGTGCCCGGTCGGCCACTGCCCGGCGCGGGTGTCCGGCACGACTCTGAAGGCGTCAACCGACTGAACACAAGCGCGAGGTACACGATGACCGGCAGCGCAGCTTCCCGCTCTTCCGCACCCGTACCCGTACCCGAGCACGCACCCACCACGGTGCCCGAGACCGCCCATGCCCTGCTCGCCGACGGCACCACCGTCCGCATCCGCCCCGGCGGGCCCGCTGATCACGACGCGGTGCTTCGCCTGTACGAAGGCATGTCGCCGGAACACCTGCGCCTGCGGTTCTTCGTGGCGAGCCACCGGTCGGCCGAGCAGGCGGCGGCCCGCGTGTCCGGCCGTGCCGTGCCGGGCAGTTCGCGGAGCGTACGGCCGGGCGGTGCCGGGTACCGCGCGCTGCTCGCCGAGCACGGCGGACACCTCGTCGGGATCGCCGAGTACGAGACCGCGAACCCCGACTCCCCCGATACGGGCACCGTCACGGCCGAGATCTCCCTGGCCGTCAACGACCACTGGCACCACCGCGGCGTCGGCACCCTGCTCCTGGAGCATCTGGTGTCCGCCGCGCGCGCCGCCGGAGTCACCGCGTTCACGGCGGACGCGCTCGCCGAGAACCACGAGGTCCTGAAGGTGTTCGCGGACCTCGGCCTGAGCACGGCACGCCGCTTCGACGGCGCCGTAGTGCAGTGCGTCGTCCAACTCGCCCCGTCCGACTCCTACTTGGCATCCGTGGAGCTCCGCGGCCGCACCGCCGACGTGGCGAGCCTGCGCCCGCTGCTGCGCCCCGAGTCGGTCGTCGTCATCGGAGCCGGTCGCAAGCCGGGCTCGGTCGGCCGGGCCGTCCTGCGCAACCTGTGCACCGGCAGCTTCACCGGCCGCCTGTTCGCCGTCAACCCGAACGCCGCCGCCGTCCTCGGCGTCCACGCCCATCCCGACCTCACCTCCTTGCCCCAAGTGCCGGAACTCGCGGTGCTCGCCGTGCCCGCGGCCCAGGTGCCGGTGGTCGCTGAGGAATGCGGCAAGCTCGGTGTGGCCGCCCTGCTCACCGTCTCCGCCGGGCTCGACGCCGCCCAGGCACGGGCGCTGCTCGACACCTGCCGGACCCACGGGATGCGTCTGGTCGGTCCCAACTGCCTCGGCCTCGCCAACACCGAACCGGATGTGCGCCTGGACGCGACGTTCGCCGCCGCGCACCCCGCCCCCGGCACGGCCGGGGTCGCCGTGCAGTCCGGCGGCGTCGGCATCGCGCTGCTCAGCGGACTCGCCCGCCTTGGCGTGGGCGTGTCCAGCTTCGTCTCGCTCGGCGACAAGTACGACGTCAGCGGCAACGACCTGCTCCAGTGGTGGGAGTGCGACGGGCGTACCGACCTGGCGCTGCTGCACCTGGAGTCGTTCGGCAACCCCCGCGCCTTCGCGCGCACCGCACGGCGCGTTACCCGCCGGATGCCCATCCTGACGGTCGACGCGGGCCGCACCGAGGCCGGGCGCGCGGCGGCCGCCTCGCACACGTCGGCCGCCGCCACTGCGACCATGACGCGCCAGGCCCTGTTCCGGCAGGCCGGCATCACCGCCACCCGCTCGGCCGGCGAACTCCTGGAGGCCGCGGCCCTGCTGCACAGCCAGCCGCTGCCCGCCGGCACCCGCGTCGCCGTGGTGACCAACGCGGGCGGCGCCGGGGTCCTCACCGCCGACGCCTGCGCGGAGGCAGGGCTCAGCCTGCCGCCGCTCGGCACCGACCTCATCGACGAGGTCCTCGCCGTCCTGCCCCAAGGAGCCACTGCCACCAACCCCGTCGACGCCACCGCGGCCGTCAGCGAGGAGCAACTGCGCGCCTGTGTACGTCTCCTCGCCGCGAGCAGCCGCGTCGACGCGGTCCTGGTGGCGCTCGTGCCCACCGCGGTCGCCGCCGCGACCGGCGACGCCCTGGTCCGGTCCCTCACCCGCCCCCACCCCCGGCCCCGCTCGAGCGGGGGGACCCCCCTCCCGGACCGGCATCGTGGCCGACCGGTCGCCGCGGTCCTCCTCGACCAGGACCTGCCGGTGCGGCTGCTGCCCGCCGAGGAAGGCACGGTCCCCGCCTACGCCGACCCGCAGGCGGCCGCCCGCGCGCTCGCCCACGCCGCCGCCCGCGCCCGCTGGCTCGCGCAGCCGACCGGCACCGTGCCCGACCTCGACGGCGTCGACCCGGCCCGCGCGCACGCGGCCGTCGAGGCCTACTTGGACCGGCACCCGGAGGGCGGCTGGCTCGGCCCGCGCGAGTGCGCCGAACTCCTCGACGCCTACGGCATCCGCCAGCTTCCCTGGGCGTGGGCAGAGACGGAGGACGACGCGGTGCTCGCCGCCGAACGCCTCAAGGGCCCCGACGGGCTCGTCGTGCTCAAGGCCCACTGGCCCGGCCTGCTGCACAAGAGCCAGGAGCACGCGCTCCACCTCGACCTGCGCGGCGACGCCCAGGTGCGCGCCGCCTACCGGGACTTCGAGGTGCGCTTCGGCCACCTGATGACCGGAGTGGTGGTGCAGCCGCTCGCTCCGCGCGGCGTCGAACTGTTCGCCGGTGTCGTCCAGGACGAGATCTTCGGGCCGCTGGTGCTGTTCGGGCACGGCGGCACCGCCACCGAGGTGCTCGCCGACCACGCGGCACGTCTCGCACCGCTCACCGACCACGACGTCCACGCACTCATCACCTCTCCCCGGTGCGCGCCGCTGCTCTTCGGCAGCGGCGGGGGCGGGGGCGGCGGACCGGTCGATCTGGAGGGCATCGAGCAACTGCTGCTGCGGCTCTCACAACTGGCGAGCGACCTCCCGCAGCTCGCCGAGGCCGACCTCAACCCCGTCCTCGCCCGGCCGGAGCGGATCACCGCACTCGACGTGCGTGTCCGCATACTGCCGCGCCGGGCCCAGGACCCCTATCTGCGACAACTGCGGCGACTCCGTGGAAGGCCCTGAAGCCGCCGAACCCGCCTAGGAGGCGAAGGACATGAAGCATCGCAAGGTCGGCACCGTCATGGCGACCGACGTCGTCCAGGCCACGCACGACACCCCCTTCAAGGAGGTGGCCCGGCTCCTGGACCAGCACCGCATCAGCGGACTGCCGGTGGTGGACGACGAGCAGTACGTCATCGGGGTGCTCTCCGAAACGGACCTCATGGTCCGTCAGGCGGAGGCCGAGGACCCCTACGAGCCCGCAAAGGACAGCCGCTGGCGCAAACTGCTCCCCGGCACACGCAAGCGGGCGGTCAAGGCCCACGCCTGTACCGCCGGACAGCTGATGTCCCAGCCCGCCGTCACCGTGCACGCCGAGGACTCCATCGCCGAGGCCGCCCGCGCCATGGCCAAGCACCGCGTGGAACGGCTGCCTGTCGTGGACGAGGAAGATCGGCTCGTCGGCATCGTCACGCGCCGGGACCTGCTGCAGGTGTTCCTGCGCCCCGACGACGAGATCCGCCGCGACGTCCTCGAAGAGGTTCTCGTACAGACGCTGTGGCTCGCGCCGCAGACCATCGCCGTCGAAGTCCTTGACGGCGTGGTGACGCTGAGCGGACAGCTGGAGCGACGCAGCGACGTACCCATAGCCGTCCGGATGACCCGGCAGATCGACGGCGTCGTCGCGGTCGTCGACAAGCTCCACTACCGCCTGGACGACTCCCACCTGCGGCCCTCGGACGAGGCCCTGCACGGCGTCACCGACGACTGGCTGCGCAAGCTGTGAGAGGGGTACGGCCATGGCACGCACAGTCCTGGTCGCCTACGGGTCGACCTACGGATCCACCGCCGAGCTGGCCCGGACCGTCGGTGCCGTGCTCGGTGAGGCCGGGCTGACGGCGGAGGTACGGGCGGCCGGGGAGGTAAAGGATCTCTCCCTGTACGACGCCGTGGTGCTCGGCGGCGCGCTGTACGCCGGGCGCTGGCAGCGCGACGCCCGACGCTTCGCGCGGCGGCACCGGCGTGGCCTGTCCCGGCGACCGCTGTGGCTGTTCAGCAGCGGCCCGCTGGACTCCTCGGCCTCGCGACGCGACCTTCCGCCGCCGCCCTCCGTGCAACGCGCCGCGCGGAGGCTCGGCGCCCAGGGGCATGTCACCTTCGGGGGGTGTCTCGACGAGCGGGCCCGTGGCCGGGTCGCCCGGATGATCGTGCGGTCCGGCAAGGGGGGTGACTTCCGTGACTTCGAGGCCGTGTCGGCGTGGGCGGGCGGGATCGCGCGCGAGCTCAGCTCCCCCGTGGACACGGAGGCCTGACGTCGTGGGCTCCGGGATTCTGTGGTGGCGGCTGCGCCGCAGTCCGCTGCGGCGCCGCTCGGACGTGATCGAGGCGTGGACGATGCTCGTCGTCGCCGTCGTGCTGTTCGTGGGCGTTCCCGCCGCGGGGATCGTCGTCGGTGCGATCGCGCACGTCGACGGCGTCGCGGCCGCCCGAGCCGAGCGGGCGGACCGGCACCGGGTCACTGCCGTGCTCACCGCGAACGCCCCGCCTTTGGTGCCCGACGTCGACGGCTCAGTGCCCCTGCACCAAGTGCCGGCCCGCTGGACGGCACCCGACGGCGCGGCGCGCACCGGCGACGCACAAGCACCCGCCGGCAGCCGGCGCGGTGAACGTGTCGCGGTGTGGCTGGACCGACACGGCCAGGTCACCGACGATCCGCTCGACGCCGACGACGTGGCTCTGCGCGTCTTCGGCGCGTCCACGGCCGCTGCGGCGGGCACCGCGCTGGCGGCACTCATCACGCTGTGGGCTGTGCGCGCCATCCTCGGCAAACGCCGCATGGCCGCGTGGGACGACGAGTGGCAGAAGACCGGACCGGAGTGGGGAAGCCACAAGAGCTGACCCCACGGCCCGGGTTGACGCGTCACGCCCGACTTGAGCGATGCGCACGACATCGGTCAGGCCGGGTCACGTCCCCGCCGACCATCTCGGCACAGCCCCACGGGTCCGTCCGTGGGTCCGTCCGAGGGCCCGTCCGGCTCCGGTATCCACCCCACCGGCCCTCCGCCCTGCCCGAACGGCCCCTGCCCGGCCGGGCCCGCTCCCCCGACTCTGGTCGTGGACGAACTGCCCGGCGCATGACGACCGGCCCCGCGCACCACACGCGGCGAGGAGGATTCCATGGCCGCCACCGAAGCCACAGCAGTGCTCGACCGGCAAGGGCTCGCCGCCCTGGTGGCCGCGCTGGTGGCGGACGGCCGCACGGTCGTGGGCCCCACGGTCCGCGACGGCGCCGTCGTCCTCGCCGAGCTGACGTCCGCCGACGACCTCCCCTTCGGCTGGGGCGTCGAACTCGACGCCGGACGTTACCGGCTGACGCCCCGCGAGGACGGAGCCGCGTTCGCGCACAGCGCCGGACCGCAGTCGTGGAAGTCCTTCCTGCACCCGCAGCGCGAACAGCTCTGGAGCGCCCGGCGCGGACCGGACGGCGTTCCGACGTTCACCGAGACCCCGCCCGAGCCGCACACGTACGCGTTCCTCGGAGTCCGGCCGTGCGACCTGCGGGCCATCGCGATCCAGGACCGTGTCCTGGCAGGCGGCCCTCCCCAAGCTCTCGACCCCGCCCGAGCAGGGGATACCCCGTCCCAGGACCGCGGCTATCGGCAGCGCCGGAGGGGGGCGCTGCCGATAGCCGC
>NZ_BMVR01000026.1 GCF_014650815.1 Streptomyces flavofungini | reverse complement strand
CCTGCCTGATCACCCACCGCCACGTCGAACGCCTTTGTTAGCACCTCTTAGAGCTCCTAGGGCAACGTGGTTCGCAGGCGTCGCCAGCAGATCAGTGAGCAGGCGAGTTTGCGGAATGCTTCGTGGATGTCGTCGCGGGTTTCCCAGCGGATGCACAGGCGGCCCGGTCTGCTGGGGCAGCCGACCCTGTGATGATCTTCGAGTCGTAGATTGGGCTCATGACGGAGGGGACGCCGAGCGAGGCGACAGTACGGTCACGGAGACGACAGAAGCGGGGGCGGCACGCTGCCCCGAAATCGGGGGCGGTCAGGGGCGGGCTGCTGCGCTCGTCCCTGCTGATGGCGGCGGGGACGGTGGTGTCCCGGGCGACGGGTCTGATCAGACAGGTCTTGCAGGCGGCCGCACTGGGTACCGGGCTGCTGGCCACCACCTACAACCAGGCCAACACGGTGCCGACCAGCCTGTACTTCCTGTTCATCGGCGGGGCGCTGAACTCAGTGTTGGTGCCGCAGCTGGTACGGGCCCGGACCGAGCAGCCGGACGGCGGCAGGGCATTCGAGCAGCGCCTGGTCACCCTCGTGCTGTGCGTGCTCGGAGTCGGCACGGCGCTGGCGGTGTGGGCGGCACCGCAGATCATCAGCCTTTACCAGAGTGATACGCCCGACAACCACGCGGCGTTCGAGCTGACGGTGACGTTCGCCCGGTTCCTGCTGCCACAGATCTTCTTCTACGGCCTGTTCAGCATCCTGGGCCAAGTCCTCAACGCCCGGAACCGGTTCGGGGCGATGATGTGGACTCCCGTCCTCAACAACCTCGTCCTGATCGCGGTGTTCGGTGTCTACGTCGGGCTCATGACGGTCCCGGACCGCGTGCAGGACATCGCCCAGACCCAGGTGACGCTCCTGGGCGTCGGCACGACACTCGCCCTGGCCATCCAGGCACTCGCCCTGATCCCCTTCGTCCGCGCCGCGGGCTTCCGCTTCCGCCCCCGCTTCGACTGGCGCCACACCGGCCTGCGGAAGAGCATCAGTGCGGCCCGCTGGACCCTGCTGTTCGTGCTGGCCAACCTGGTTGCCAGCACCGTGGTGACCCGTTACGCCTCGGTGGCCGACCAAAGCCTGCCGGAGGACGGTGTGGGCTTCACCGCCTACTCCAACGCGCAGACGATCTGGATGCTGCCCCAGGCGATCATCACGGTCTCGCTGGTTACAGCCCTGCTGCCCCGGGTGAGCCGGGCCGTCGCCGAGCGGCGTCTGGACGACGTACGAGGCGACCTGTCCCGCGCACTGCGGATCAGCGGCGTCGTGATCGTCCCCGCCTCCTTCTTCTTCCTCGCCTTCGGCCCGCAGATAGCGCAACTGCTGTTCGCCCACGGCGCCGCCGACGCCGCATCCGCCCAGCCACTGGGCCATATGCTCCAGGCGTTCGGGCTCGGCCTGATCCCCTTCTCTGCTCAGTACCTGCTGCTGCGCGGCTTCTACGCCTTCGAGGACACCCGCACGCCGTTCTGGATGGCGGTATGGATCAGTGCCGTCAACATCTCCCTGGCCACCGGCTGCCATCTGCTGCTGCCCGCACGCTGGGCAGTCACCGGGATGGCCGCCGCGTACACCGCCTCCTACGCCTTCGGCCTGCTGCTCACGGCCCTGCGGCTGCGACGACGCCTCGAAGGCCGACTGGACGGCAAGCGGCTGTGCCGTACCTACGGCAAACTGACGGCCTCCGCCCTCACCGCCGGTGCCCTCGGCTGGCTCGTCGCCCGCACCTGTTCCACGAACCTGGTGTCGGCCACCTGGACTCCCGGCCTGGCCCTGGCCGCAGGCGGCGCCACGATGGCACTTCTGTTCCTGCTTCTTGCCCGTGTCCTCAAGATCAGTGAGCTGCGGAGCCTGCCAGGGCTGAGGTGACGTCGGCGGCGCCGAGTAGCTGGGCCTCGTCACCAGCTACTCGGCGCCGGTCACCTGGTACCTGCCCCGGGGAGTCCCGGTGAAGTTGAGGGTTCGCCGGACCGCCCGTCATCGCCAGCCTCGACCAGGTCGGCTACCTCAGCGGGGAACGCCTCGGACGACGCACGCACTTCACCCTTCACCCTTCACCCTTCACCCTTCACCCTTCACCCTTCACCTCGACAGGAGCGTCCGCCACCCAGCGCAGGCCGACGTCCACGTCCAAGCTCTGCCAGCCCTCTTTACCGCCCATGACCAGCGGTCACTGTCCACGGGAGGACGACTAGGAAGAGAGACAACCACTCAGCCCCGGGGGCGCGGCTCACCCGGATTCAGGGTGATGGACTGTCCCCCGCCCTCGACTGCCACGGCGAAGTCGGGCAGGCGCGGCCATCCGTACGCGCTCCATGGGCCAGGCTGACGCTGGCCCCGCATGCGCATGAACCGCAGGGCGCAGACCAAGCCGCCTTTCCCGCCTCCGCGGCCGTCCACGGTCAGCTTGAGCAGGGCGTCGGTGCCCATCGGCGTGGCGAGCGGGGTGAGAACGGCGCCGCCAGCCCGGATCTGGGTGACCCAGGCGGGAGGGAGGCGGTAGGTGGAGGCAGTGGAGATGACCACGTCGTAGGGGCCCCGGGGAGGTAGCCCTTTTCGCCGTCGCCGGTCACCACGGTGGGGTGGAATCCGGCATCGGCCAGCCGTTTCGCTGCCCTGGCTGCGAGGTGCGCGTCGATGTCCACGGTGGTGACGTTCTCCTCCCCGCAGCGGGCGCTCAGCAGGGCCGCGTTGTATCCGCTGCCGGTGGCGACCTCAAGGATTCGCGCCCCAGGCTCCGGGCTCAGTTCACGCAGCATGCGCACAACCACCGACGGTGCGGACAGCGACGAGGTGAACGTCCCCTTGGCCGGGCCGGTCGCGGGGACGCTTCCGTCGTCGAGTTGGGTGACCAGCGGCGTGTGGAGGTCATAGACCGCGTCGGCCCAAGGCCGCAGCTCGCGGTGGCGGTCGAGGAACAGCCAGCGCTGCTGATCATCCGCATCGTCCAGCCACACCCCGTCCGGTACGAACGCCTCGCGCGGCACCGCCTCAAACAGCTCGCACAGCCAATCACCGCCGACGAAGTACCCCTGCGCGGCGAGCGCTCGGGCGCACTCGGCACGCAGTGAAAGGAAGCCGGGCTCGGGACTCACGTCTGCTCGTCCGTGCCGGGCTCGGAGGGCGGTGGCTGATCGTCGTCCTCGTGTCCGTTGGCGGATGGGGGCTGAGATTGGGCAGGCTGCGGGATCTCCTCCAGGTCCTGCGGCGCCGGACCCTGGCCATGAGGGCTGGACACCAGACGGCTCCCTCCATCGTGCCATCGCGAACGACACCACCAGGGGCATCGTCTCGCCGCCGAGGCCAGCGTGGGAAGGGAGCTGCTCGTTCGTAGACGGTGCTGCGTCCGGAGCTCAAGACAGGGCGGGCGCGGGATCCGGACGCTTCGGGTATGGGCGGCAGCCGAGGCGGACCTGCTCGTCCTGCCGGGCTTCGAGGTGCCGCCCGCGCTCGACGTCGGCGCGGCCCTGGTGCGCCTCGAACCGGCGGCGGCCGTAATCCGCGCGCGGGGCACGGCGGGCACGGCGGTCGTCGCCGTCTGTGTCGGCGCGTTCCTGCTGGCGGAGGCGGGTCTGCTGCGCAGGCGCGAGGAGACGACGTCCTGGCTGTACGCGGACCGGCTCGCCCGCCGGTACCCGACGTGCGCATCCGCTCCGAGCAACTCGTCGTCACCGACGGCGGCGTGACGACCACGGCGGCCTCCAGCGCGATGTACGACTTCGCGCTGCGCCTCGTCCGCGAGCATGACGGCCCCCGCGTGGCCCGCGCCACCGCGCGCGACACGCTCCTCGACGACGCGCGCTCCGCGCAGTCCGCCTGCGTCGACCTGGAACGCCTGTCCGCCGTGGGCAGCGGCTTCTCGCTCGGCGTCAATCGGTGGCTTGACCAGAACCTCACGGAGCGCTCAGACCTGCCCGGCCTCGCCCTGGCGTTCCAGGTCAGCATCAAGACCATGCTGCGCCGTTTCCGCGACGAGGCGAGCCAGACGCCCCTTGAGTATCTGCACACCGCTGAGTATCTGCATACCGTCCTGGTGCGCCGGGCCAGGCACCTGCTGGAAACAACCGAGAGGACCATCGCGAGCATCTCCGCCGACGTCGGGTAACGCGACGCCGGGACGTTCGGCGCCCTCTTCGCCCGGCACACGGGGCCGCAGCCGAGCGTGTACCGCGCCACGTTCCGCCGCCACGACGCCCCCGACGGCTGAGCGCGGCGTCCCCCACACGCACCTCTGCTGTCGCTCCGGCCGCACCCGTGCACAGTTCGTCGTTCCCGCGCACCGCACGGAAGCGGCGGGCCTTATGCTCCCGGAGCAGATGACAGCGGGTCACGGCGAGTGACCGCTCGGGGGCGGCGGGGGGAACGGGACCACATGACCGTCGAGGAGTACTGGCACAGGAGCGACGACGAGCTGTACGCCTTGCTGGGGGCGGAGCTCCTGGGTGAGGGCGTGCCGCTCTCCCCCGCTGACGACGAGGACAAACGCCGGTTCGGGCAGCAGTGGTTCGCCAACAAGCACCGGGAGCTGCAGAGCAAGATCTGTCATCACGAACGGGCCCAGGCGCTCATGGGCACCACCGGTTCGGACCGGCTCCTCGACGCCTACGCCCTCCAGGAACTGCTCCAGCAGTCCATCGGCGACCCCACGACGGCCGCCCTCATTGCCGTCCTCGTCGCCAGGGTGGGACTCGGCACCTTCTGCCGCAACGCGCCCGCGCGCCCATGAAGACCCTGGCGGACCGCAAGCGCGCGCTCCTCCAGGCGGACCGCGAGGCGGCGCTGGCGGAAAAGAGGCGGCAACTGCGGGAGCTCGGGGCCCATGACCTGGTACGACAGCTCGACGACGACTCCACCAGTTGGCGACAAAGCCCTTGGTACAAGCCGGGCGCCGACCCGTCCGGCGTCTTCGTGGACATGGTGGGCGAGGAGTTGAGGGCCGCGATGGCCGACCTCGGGGCGAGCGCCGCCCGGCTCGACTCGGTACGCGTCGTCACCACGCTCGACCAAGCCGTGTCGGCCCAGATGACCCCCTTCGACGACGGCTCGGGCCTGGTCATCGTGGCCGACGGGATCTTCGGCATGTGCTCCAGCTACTGCCAGTACCTCGCTCTCTGCGCCGACAAGAGGTCCCACGCCACGTCGCGGCCCACGGCCTTCTGGCGGCTGCTGCGCGACCTCGGCAAGGGGGAGGTCTTCGGGTACGAGGACGTGCTCACCGCCCTGCTGCGCTACCACACCGCCCATCAGCGGGCCTTGGCCGTGTCGATGCAGTTGGGGGTGCGGCTCAGCCCGGAGGGCGAGCGGTACGCCGCGCAGCTCGGTCACCTCGCCTATCGCTTCGTCGTCGGCCATGAGATGGCCCACCACGTTCTCGGGCACTCCCACGGCCCGAGCGCGTTCGCGCCGGGCGAGCACCTCCCGGCCTGCTCCGCGGACGACCGCAGGGAACGGGACGCGGACCGGCTCGCCTTCCAGGCCACCAGACGAGCCAGTGACAGGCAAAGCCACAGCCGGTGGGAAACGATGGTCATGCTGGAACGGGCCACCATGGCCGCGCTGATGGCCATGATGGCCCTGCACGTGGCGGAGCGGACGCTGTTCGTCCACCGCGGTTGCACGCATCCCCCGGCCGCGGTCCGGACGGGCTGGCTGCTGGAGCAGCTCAAGCCAGGCAAACAGCGGTCCACACGCCGTCTCCTGCGCGTACCGATGAAAGCCACGGAGGCCGCCACCGATCTGTCAGAGCATGCCCGGCCCTTCTCCTGGCAGGCGTTGGACCCGGACCTGGTGTTCAGCCCTATGCCCCGCTCGTACCTGGAAGCGGTCGGCGATCTCGACGCGCTGCAGTGCGAAACGGAGGACTTCCACGTCGCCTGGCTGGAACGGCACGCCACGGCCGACACCGCCTGGCTGGGCGAGGGAGCGCGGCTGGCCGCCGCCGGGGAACCGGCGTCCGCGCTGCGGCGCTGGGGCGTGGACGAAGAGACCTCCCACGCGCTGTGCAACCCTCAACGGGCGCTCACCTTCTTCACGTTGAAGGAGCACATCACCCGGTCCTTCAACGAGCGGGGCATCGCGGAGCCGTGGTTGGCGCCGCACGCGCTGGCGGCGGGCATGCTGATCGCCAGGCGCGTGCAGCCGCGTCGAGCCCCCCTCGCGCAGGGCCCCGACGGCCGCCCCGCCCAGGAGCCACCGGCGCCGAACAGCTCCCCGGGATAGATCCGCCCCATGCGCGGGCCTGGGCGTTCGACGTTGACAGCGCCGTAGTCCCGTCGGGGCGGCGGGCGTTGCACACCGTGCTGTTGCCCCCCCCCTGCCGACTCGAGCGGTCTCCCCGCCGCGACCGTGCGCACCACGGTCGCGGTCCTGGACTCTGATCACCGGCTTCGCTGGCAGCGCCCATGACTGCCAGCCGTCACTCGAGTGGAACGTGCCCTCCATGCCCACCGACCGAATGGACGGGACACGCGACGGAACACCCAACAACAAATACGTTCGACGGATTGCCCAGGCTCAACCGGACGGCGTGACCGGGGACCGCAGGCCGAGCCACTGCTCGGCGTCCCAGGCATGAAACCGCTCTACCTCTATGAACCCCAGCTTCGCCGCGAGGCGCATCGAGCCGACGTTGGCGGTCTGGGTGGCAAGCACCACCGGCTCGCCGGGAAGGACGCCGTCGAACCAGTCGAGTGCCGCCGCGCACGCCTCGGCGGCGTACCCGCATCCCCACGCCCACGGCAGGAACAGGTAGCCGAGATCGGCCTTCCCCGCGGCAGCCGGACGATGATGGCCCGGTGCTCTCCTGAGCAGGATCTGACCGATCATCGCCCCGTCGAGATCAACGACGAAACTCCCGGGCCACCGCTCGGGCACCCCGGGCATCTCACGCTCAAGCTCGTCACGCGGCCGGGGGCCACCGAGGTAGGTGTGCACCTCTGGCGACGCCATCAGCTCGATGAACGCCGCACGGTCCCGGGCCTCGGACTCACGGAGCACGAGCCGTTCGGTCCATATCGGGGCGGGTGGCCAGGCGATGGGTCCGAGTTCAGCCATGGCGGGCAACCTATCGCACGCCCGCCGAGCGCCACCTCGATGTTCGATGGTGCTTGAGTCTCCTGTAAGGGGAGACGTGAGAGTGAGGGGCATGAACGGCAAGACGCTTTACTCGATCGGCGATCTGGCGCAGCGGACAGGCCTGACGGTGAAAGCCATCCGGTTCTACGCCGATACCGGGATCGTGCCGCCGACCGACCGCACCCCGGCCGGCTACCGCCGCTACGACTGCGATGCCATCGCCCGCATCGACCTCGTACGCACCCTGCGCGAGCTGGGAATTGACCTGGCCACGATCCGCAAGGTCATGGAGCGGGAGGTCTCGCTGGCGGACGTCGCAGCGATGCATGCCGAGGCGCTGGATGTGCAGATCCGGGTCTTGCGACAGCGTCGCGCCGTGCTGACGGCGGTGGCCAGGCGCGGCTCGACTCCCCAGGAGATGGATCTCATGCACAAGCTGGCACGACTGTCCGAGACCGAACGGCAGTGCCTGATCGACGACTTCCTCGACGCCGTGTTCGACGGTCTGCATGATCACCCCGCGTTCGCGGCGGTCACACGCTCGCTGACTCCCGAACTGCCCGACGACCCAGTACCTGAACAGATCGAGGCGTGGGTGGAGTTGGCCGAGCTGTTCCAGGACGACGGCTTCCGCACCACGTTGCACGGCATGGCCAAGGACCTGGCGGACGACAGGGCCCCGAGCGACACCACGGGCCTGCCCCGGATCCTCGCCGAAGCCGTCCGAGCCCAGGTGACTCCGGCAATCGAAGCCGGTGTCGAGCCGGACTCACCCGAAGCAGAGCCGATCGTCACGGCGCTCGCTGCACACTATGCGCACATCGTCGGCAGCCCGCCCCCGTCCGGCCCCTGCGATCTCTATCTGCGTCTTGCTGCCCGGCTGGACCAGATGAACGATCCACGCCGGGACCAGTACCTCTCCTTGCTGGCTGTCATCAACGGCTGGCCGGCGCCGGAGAGTCTGGCACCCACGCTGGTCTGGTCCGCCGCGGCACTGCGCACCCGGGTGCCGCAGCGGTGAGCCGACCGCGCACCGTGCGCGCCCCCACCGACTCGTCTCCCCTCGCCTCGCCAAGCTTCCTTGCCGACTATCGGGCCCTGTTTCATGTACCCGGCTTCTGGCGCATGGCCACCATCGGCATGACATCGAAGCTGGCATCGAGCATGGCTGGCCTGAGCCTGCTGCTCCTGGTCAGCAGCACGTACTCGTATGGAACCGCCGGGGTGGCGGTGAGCTGCTCCACCCTTGGCCAGGGCTTGACCGCCCCGCTGCGCGGACGGCTGATCGACCGCTACCCAGTCGGCCCGGTCTTGTTGGGTTGTCTCTTCGCTCATCTCACCGTCACCGCAGCCCTGATCGTGTCGGCAAGAGGCGGCGGGAACACCACCGTGGTGTGCGCACTCGCCGCGGCCATGGGCTCGACTGCTCCTCCCGTCGCGGTCATGATGCGCTCGCTCTGGCACAGCGCCACGACCGGTACCACACTGAGTACGGCGATGGCTCTCGACGCCTCCATGATGGGCGCCGCTTTGATCGTCGGCCCGGTGCTCGCCAGCTGGCTCAGCCTGTCGCTCTCACCTGTCATGTCCTACGCAGCCATCACGGCGATGACGGCCACTACCGTCACTCTGGTGATCAAATCCCCTGCCGTGCCCGCGCGTTCGGGACGGACCGGTCACTGGCTGGGGCCTCTGGCATCACCGTCGCTGCGCCGCCTGTTGGTCGCTGATGCTCTCTTCGTCATGGCTGTGACCGCCGTGGACGTAGTACTGCCGATCTACGCGCGGGAGGAGCACGCGGTCGAGCTCACTGGCCTGTATCTGGGTAGCCTCGCAGTCGGCAGCGTCCTGGGGAGCTTCGCTCTGGGCGCGGTCCCGCAGCTGCCGTCGCGCAGCCTCGAGCTTCCCGTCCTGTTGGGCGTGTTCGCGATCGGCGCTGCCGCCCTGGCTGTGGCCACACAGTTCTCGCCCGTGGCCGTGCTTACGGCCTGCCCTGTTGCCGGCCTGCTCATCGGCTCACTCTTCGCCGTTCTCCGCACCAGAGGAGGTGATCTGGCGCCGAAGGGGCGTGTCACCGAGACCATGTCCTGGCTCAGCACCTTCGACATGGCTGGCGGTGCTGCAGGGGCGGCAGTGTTCGCCCAGCTCGCCGATTCGAAAGGAAGCAGAACGGCCCTTGTTGCCGTCCCTGTCCTTGCCGTGATGGCCGCTGCGGTCAGCTGGCGTGCGCGGACACGCCAACGTCAATGACCTTGCCAAGCCGCCCCGATATCGCTCGGCGATCCAGGCGATAGCCAGTTCCATGGTCAGTTCGTCCAGGTAAAAGATGTGATCCGGGCGGATGCGACGCTCACGAAGCCTCTTGCGCAGGTGATCGTAGTCGTAGCCCTTGTCGGCATGGAGCTTGGCCGGACGCCGACGGCGGGGGCGTTCTCGAAGAGGGATGACCTGCAGTTTCCTGGGGCCTTGAAGATCTTTTCCCCTTTGTGAAGTGATCGTTCCCCGGGTGGGGCTGCTCGGCTGCGTTGCGACGTGGCGTGCCGGCTGCGGGGAGGGCGGACGTGACGAACGGGCTGCGGTGGGGCTCTGACACGGCGCGGCGATGAGTTTGTGGCTCCCGGCCGGTCCAAGCTCGTGACACCCCAGGAAAGGACGCCGCCATGTCGGAACTTCTCGTCGACTTCATCACCTCCCTTGATGGCTACGCATCGGGAGAGGGATGGCCCGGGTTCTGGGGCCTCGAGGGCCCGGAGTACCTTGCCTGGCTCGGCGAGCAGCCCGCGGCCACCTACCTGATGGGAGCGAACACCTACCGCCTGATGTCGGGCTTCGCCGCAGGCGAGGTCCCGGATGGCCAAGACGAGTTCAGGCCCGAAGAAGAGGCGTCCGTCGACGAACTCACGCGAGCGTCCAAGGTGGTGTTCTCCTCCTCGCTGGAGGCGCCACTGAC
The DNA here is from genome assembly GCF_014650815.1 of Streptomyces flavofungini. Taxonomy (GTDB): domain Bacteria; phylum Actinomycetota; class Actinomycetes; order Streptomycetales; family Streptomycetaceae; genus Streptomyces; species Streptomyces flavofungini. The sequence continues at coordinate 33,635 of NZ_BMVR01000026.1, read as the reverse complement.
GTGGGCCAACTCCACGCTCGTCCCCGACGACGCCGTTGAGGCGGTCCGCGCCATGAAGGCGAGCGGCTCGGGGCTCCTCAGTACGCTCGGCAGCCTCAGCCTGTGCCGGTCCCTGCTGCGAGCCGGACTCGTCGACCGTTTCCGGGTCGTGATGTTCCCGGTGATCACCGGGGCTACGGGCGAGGAGCGCATTTACGACGGCTATCCGGACGTCGCCCTCGAGATGATCGAGCACCGCACATTCGACGGCCGCATCCAGCTGGTCGAGTACAAGCCCCGCGTGCTCGAGCACCCGCCGCTCGGCGCCCCTGCGTGACATCGCCCCCCGGTCCGGAGGGCCACCAGACTGGCGCCGACGGGCGCGGAGCAAGACCTGACAGGGGACGAACGGCCAACACCAGGATGCCCGGTCCAGGTCGGGGGGATGAGGTTCCTCTCGCCCCCGGAGGCGAGATCGGACACGGCCAGCATCAGCACGTCGATGAACACCGCGGTGGCGCCATTGGACAGGTCCAGGTCGTGGCTACCGCCGGAGAAGATGTTGCTCACCGACCTATGATGCGATCCCGGCCGTCCACCTGCTTGGAGAAGACGCATGACGGATGCGAGCACCGGCAAAGTGGTCGTGAACAGGGCGATGTCCCTCGACGGGTTCATCGCCGGTCCCGGCCACACGATGGACTGGATCTTCGAGCACATGACGTCAGCGACATTCCCGGAGGTCATGGAGGCCACGGGCGCCATGCTCATCGGCCGGGGCACGTACGAGGTCGGCAAGCGCATGTCCGACGAGAACCCCGACTACGACGGTGGGGCGCAGTTCGTCCTCACCCATCGTCCGCCCGATGAGCCGGATCCCAGCGTCACCTTCCTCACCTGTGACATCGAGGAAGCCGTGGCCACGGCACGTCGAGCCGCCGGCGACAAGAACCTGGAGATCCTCGGCGCCGACGTGGCCGCCCAGTGCCTGCAGCGCGGCCTCGTCGACGAGATCCTGGTGTACGTGCTGCCGGTGGTGCTCAGCGACGGCGTCCGGTTCGCGCCGCCGGGCCTCGACCGGATCGACCTGGAACCGTTCAGCAACGTCCAGTCGGGCAGGGTCACCATGCTGCGCTTCCGCGTGCGCAAGTAGGCACGGTCGCAACTACTAGCCTGCTGTCATCGCCCCCGTCCCATGGGGCAAGTTCCGCACTCTCGCTGAACATCAACATTCTCGCTGAACATCAACTGGGCTGACAGGGGCTGCAGTTCATGGCGAGCACCGGTCGAGCTTCCCACACGATCGACGCGTACGGGCGGGCGGTCGAGGACCACCTGCGGTTCTGTGCAGTTGAAGGCCCAGATCCCGTACTGGCCGGTGCGGGCACGGTTGCCGCCTGGATCGGGGAAATGCTCGACCGTCCCCGATCCAGGCGGCATGCTGCTCCGGGCGGCTGCGCCCTGCCCGTTCCGGCTATCCCGCGGGCGACGGTGGGCTCTCGCGAACGGAGCCCGTCTTGCGGTGGTCGTTTGGGGTGCCCAACCTGCGTGCGTCGGCGCTGCCGCCGCGGATCGTGCTGCTCCTGCACAGCGTGACCAACGGCGCGCTCGGCGCCCTGGCGGCGGGGCTGGGCGCGCTGGCGGAGCACCGGCACGACGAGCTTCCGGCGAGCGTGCGCTGGCTGCTGTGCGCGTGCTTCGCGGTGTACGTGCTCGTCGGCCTGGCCGGAGCGGTGGCCGCGCAGACCGCGGCCGGTGCGGGGCTGCGCTGGGGCGCCCTGCTGACGCACTCGCTGCCGCCGTCGGCGGTGGCCCTGTTCACCGGTGCGTTCGGCGGGCGGCTTCCGGCGGGGACCGTGGTGTGGCTGCTCGTCGCGGCGGCCGTGTGGGGGCTGCGCGATTACCTGGGGCGCCTCACCTGCGACGAGAGGGGCCCCCGAGGCGCCGTGTCCTGGCCTCGCCCGCCGGCGGTCAGTGGGCGGCGTCGGGGGCGGCGGTGTGCTGTTCGAGGCCGCCGAGGATGAGCGCGAGGCCCGCCTCGAACGCCGTCTCGTGATCGAGTGCGGGGACGTCGTCCGGCAGGTCCGCTGGGTCCGGCGCGTCGGCGTCGGCCTGCTCCTCCAGCACGCAGCCGACGGTGTAGCGGCTGGCGGCCAGCATCGCCATCTGTGCCTGCCGCTCGGGTACGCCGGAGGCGACGAGAAAGGCCATTTTGTGGAGGATCCGGTCCAGGTCGCCGGTCGGCGTGCTGCCGGCGTGCAGGCGGGCGCCGTCGCGGCGCATCAGCAGGGTGCGGCGGAAGCTGCGGGAGTTGTCCAGGAACCAGGTGCGCCAGTCGTCCTCGTCTTTCGGCAGGGGGGCGTGGGCGTGCGGGGCCATGGCCGCCTTGGCCATGGCGGCCAGCAGGTCCTTTTTGGTCTTGAAGTGGTAGTAGAGCGACGGTTGCTCTACGCCGAGGCGCTTGGCGAGCCGCCGGGTGCTGACGGTTTCCAGGCCCACGTCGTCGAGCAGGTCCAGCGCCTCGGTGACGACGGTCTCGCGGTTCATCTTGGTCACATTGACAATCTATCGGTGATAGAAGAATCTGGAGAGGATTCAATCACCGATAGATTTTGGGGTGGGGTCATGACGAACAAGATCGCGAAGCGTTCCCTGCGGATCCTGCTGGCCGGCGGCGGTGTCGCGGGGCAGGCGCTGGCCTTCTGGCTCACCCGCGGTGGTCATGCGGTGACGGTCGTCGAGCGGTTCCCGGCGCTGCGCGCCGCGGGGGCGCAGGTGGACCTGCGCGGGCAGGGCATCGACGCGGTGGCGCGGATGGGGCTGCTGGAGGAGGTGCGCAGTCAGCTGGTGGACGAGGCGGGCGTGGCGTTCGTCGACTCCCGCGGGAGTCCGAAGGCGACGATCATGGCCAATACCTCCGGCACGGGGCGTCAGACCCTGACCTCGGAGTACGAGATCATGCGCGGTGACCTGGTGCGCATCCTGCATGAGGCGACGAAGGACGACGCCGAGTACGTCTTCGGCAAGAGCGTTGACGGCTTCGACCAGCACTCCGACAGGGTCACCGCGCACTTCTCGGACGGGACTTCGGGCGAGTACGACCTGCTGATCGGCGCCGACGGGCAGGGGTCGCGCACCCGCCGGGCACTGCTGCCCGAGGGCTTCGACCCGTACTGGCGCGTGGGCATCCACATGGCGTACTGGTTCGTCCCGCGCATCGCCTCCGACACCAACATCCGCGACACCTACATGGTTCCGGGCGGGCGGCAGATCATGCGGCGCAGCCACAACGCGACTGAGACGCAGGTGTACTTCGTGATGCGCGAGGAGTCGGCGGAAGCCTCCGCGATCCACCGCGCTCCGATCGAGGAGCAGCAGAAGTTCTGGGCCGAGCGGTTCAGTGACGCGGGCTGGCAGACCGAGCGGTTCGTCGAGGGTATGAAGGACAGCCCGTTCTTCTACTCCCAGGAGATCGCCCAGGTGCGCATCGACAGCTGGTCCAAGGGCCGGGTGGCCCTGGCCGGGGACGCCGCGCACTGCGCCTCCCCCTACAGCGGCATGGGGATCTCCGGCGGCCTGGTCGGCGCCTACGTCCTGGCCGGGGAGATCAACCGCAGCCCGGGTGACCTGCCGGCTGCGCTGGCCGACTACGAGCGCGTCCTGCGCCCGTTCGTCGACGAGATCCAGGGCGAGGTCAACCCGCGAATCCTGCGGGTGGGCATGCCCTTGAACAAGCACGCGATCGCCGCGTTCCAGAACGTCACCGCGCTGGCCTGCTTCCTGCGCATCCCCGACCTGGTCGCGCGCATGTCCAAGGAGGACCGCGGCGGCGACTGGCAGCTCCCCGCCTACACCGACGCCGCCTGAGCCGGCACTGCGGCTGAGGGGTACGGCCCGCCCGGGGCGGAAGTGATCCCGGCCGGTCCTGCCGGGGTCTCGTCGCGGGGCTGCCGTACTGCGGCTGCAGTACGGGCGGGTGTCGGCAGGCGCGGGACGACGCGGGGGTGCTCGCCGCGAACGATGGAGGGCGAGCCTCGGCCCCCTGCGCGCTCGGCGCGCACCGGCTGGCCGCGGCGACCTCTTCTTCCTCATCGACTGGAGTGCCTTCATGGCTTCCCTGCTCTATCGGTTCGGCCGGTTGTCCTTCCGGCAACGCCGCTACTTCGCTCTGCTGTGGGTGGCGATCCTGGCAGCCTGCTCGTTCGCCGCACTCAGCGCTCCGGCCGCGGAGGAGGACGGGTTCTCCATCCCGGGCACCGAGTCGCAGAAGGCGTTCGACCTGCTCGACGAGCGCTTCCCCGGTGACAACGCGGAGGGCGCGGACGCACGGATCGTGTTCGCCGCGCCCGACGGGCAGAAGGTGACCGCCCGTGCGAACCGGGCGGCCGTCGAGAAGGTCGTCGACACCGTGGCGCGCGGCACGCAGGTGAAGGACGCCTCGAGCCCGTTCGCGCCGGAGGCCGTCAGCAAGGACGCCAGCACCGCATTCGCGACCGTCACCTACAGCGCCTCCAGCGACGACCTGAGCGAGGCGACGACCAACGGTCTGATGGACGCGGTCGAGGACGGACGGGCGGCGGGGCTGACCGTGGAGGTCGGCGGGTCCGCCGTCGACGGCGGACCCGAACTTGGCGGGATCACCGAGCTGATCGGCATCGCGGTCGCCGCGCTGGTGCTGTTCATCACCTTCCGTGCGATGGTCGCCGCCGGGCTTCCCCTGGTCACCGCGCTGATCGGGCTGGGCGCCGGGGTGTGCGCCATCGTTGCCGTCGGCATGTCCACCACGACGATCACTCTGGCGCTGATGCTGGGCCTGGCCGTGGGCATCGACTACGCCCTGTTCATCGTCTCCCGCTACCGCGCGGAGCGGGCCGAGGGGCAGGGCCCGGAGGAGGCCGCGGGCCGGGCGGTGGGCACGGCCGGATCTGCCGTCGTCTTCGCCGGCGCCACCGTCGTCATCGCGCTGGTCGGCCTGTCGGTGGCCGGGGTGCCGATGCTGACCGACATGGGGCTGGCCGCCGCCGGGACCGTCGTCATCGCCGTGCTCGTCGCCCTGACGCTGCTGCCCGCCCTGCTCGGCTTCTTCCCGCAGGCCGTCCTGCCCCGCGCCCAGCGCCGTACCCCCACCACACCCACGACCGTGCTCGCGCCGGGGCGGGGGAAGGAGCCCGCGGGAAGCCGATGGGCCCGCCTGGTCATCCGCCGCCCGCTGGCGACGCTCCTGCTGAGCGTGGCGGGCCTGGGCATCGTCGCGGTCCCGGCCCTGGACCTGCAGCTCAGCCTGCCCGGCGATGAGGCGCAGCCCACCTCGACCACCCAGCGCCGCGCCTACGACGCGCTCGCCGACGGCTTCGGCCCCGGCTTCAACGGCCCCCTGACCGTCGTCGTCGACGCCAAGGACGCCGACGACGCCAAGGACGCCGCCGCCAGGGCCCGCACCGCCCTGTCCGCCACCAAGGGGATCGTGGAGGTGTCCCCGGCCACGTTCAACAAGGTCGGCGACACCGCGATCATCGCCGCCGTGCCCAGCACCGGGCCGGCCGCCAGCGCGACCAAGGACCTGGTGAAAACCATCCGCGCCCAGGCCCCCGGTCTGAAGGCCGATGCTGGCGCGTCCATGTGGGTGACCGGGCAGACCGCGATGAACATCGACGTCTCGAACAAGGTCACCGCCGCCCTCATCCCCTACCTCGCGGTCGTGGTGGGCCTGGCAGTCCTGCTGCTGATGGTCGTCTTCCGCTCCGTCCTCGTCCCGCTCAAGGCCGCACTCGGCTTCCTGCTCTCGGTCGTCGCGTCCTTCGGCGTGATCGTCGCGGTCTTCCAGTGGGGCTGGCTCGCCGACCTGCTCGGCGTCGCCCAGACCGGCCCGGTGATGAGCATGATGCCGATCTTCCTGATCGGTGTGGTCTTCGGCCTGGCCATGGACTACGAGGTGTTCCTCGTGACCCGCATCCGCGAGGCGTACGTCCACGGCGCATCGCCTGCCCAGGCCATCGTCACCGGCTTCCGTCACAGCGCCCGCGTCGTCGTGGCCGCAGCCGTCATCATGATCGCCGTCTTCGCCGGATTCATCGGCATGACCGACTCCATGATCAAAATGCTCGGTCTGGGCCTGGCCGCCGCTGTCCTCTTCGACGCGTTCGTCGTCCGCATGACCATCGTCCCCGCCGCGCTCGCCCTGCTGGGCAAGGCCGCGTGGCGGCTGCCGAGGTGGCTGGACCGGATCCTGCCCGACCTCGACATCGAGGGCGAGAAGCTCACCCGCACCCTCGCCGCAGAACCCACCACCGCCCGGGCCGCCTCGGCCCGGGAGGAGTCAGTGAACGTCTGACCAGCCGCACCGGCCCCCGGGCGCCCGCGGACCCTGCGGGTGCCCGGGGGCCGGTGCCCGCCGCCAACCGTCGAGGACCTGTTGAGAAAGGAGGAGCGGATGATCGCTGAGATCCGGTCGTGGGCCCGGTGCCACCCGCGCGCCTTCGACATGGCCGTCGCGGCGGCCCTGTGCGTGCTGGCGGTGCTGACCACCACCATGGCGCAGCCGCCCCGCATCGTGCGCTGGCCTCCGCCGGCCCCCGCCGCGGTCGCTGTCCTGGCGTGCACCGCGCTGCTGCTGGGCCGTACCCACCCGCGCCTGACCGTGATCATCACGACCGGGTGCACCGCGGTCCTCGGCGTGCTCGGCCCTTCTCACGGTTACGAGTTCGGCTCCACCCTCACGGGCCCCGTGATGGCGGCGCTCGCCTCGCTGGCCTGGCGCACCGACGGCCGTACCGCAGCCCGTGGCACCGCCGCCGCAGTGGCGGTGCTGCTGGCCGCGTCCGTCCTGTGGCCGCCGGGCCAAGCGCAGCTGCGGCCGGAGCAGGTGGGCCTGGCCGCCTTCACCCTCTTGCCGGCGGCCGTGGCTGACGCACTGCGCAGCCGCCGCGACTACGTCACGGCTGTCGAGGCCCGCGCGGAGATGGCCGAGCACACCCGCGAGGAGGAGGCCCGCCGCCGGGTGGGCGCCGAGCGGATGCGCATTGCCCGCGAGCTGCACGACGTCGTCGCCCACCACATCACCCTCGCCCACGCCCAGGCCGCCACCGCCGACTATCTCCTCGCCACCCGCCCCGATGCGGCGGCCGAGGTCACCGGCAACCTCACCGCCACCCTCACCGCCGCTCTGGGCGAACTGAAGGCGACCGTGGGCCTGCTGCGCGAACACGACGACCCCACCGGGTCGACCGATCCCGCGCCGGGGCTGGCGCAGCTGCCCGACCTGCTCGCGTCCTTCGAGAGCGTCGGCCTGGCCGTCACCCTCACCCGCGAGGGCGCGGCCCGGCCGCTGTCGCCCGGCGTCGGTCTCACCGCCTACCGCATCACCCAGGAGGCACTCACCAACGTCTCCAAGCACGCCCTGACCACCGCCGCCGCCGTCCACCTCCACTACACCGCCGACCGGCTGACCCTGACCGTCACCGACGACGGCCCCGCCCCCACATCCCCCCGGTCGCGGGGCGTATCCGGGTACGGGCTGATCGGCATGCGCGAGCGGGCCCACGCCGTCGGCGGACACCTGCACGCCCACCCCCGCGGCGGGGCCGGCTTTGAAGTGCGGGCCGACCTGCCCACCCTCACTGCTCACGGCCCGCCGCCGACCACACCCAGGGACGCCCCGTGACCACCCGCGTGCTGCTCGCCGACGACCAGGCGCTCCTCGCCGGGACCTTCCAGGTCCTCATCGACGCCGCCGACGGCCTCGAAGTCGTCGCCACCGCGGGCGACGGCGAACAGGCCGTGCGCCTGGCCCGCAGCACCACGCCCGACGTCGTGGTCATGGACATTCGCATGCCCCGCCAGGACGGCCTGTCCGCCGCCGAGCAGATCACCACCGACCCGCAGCTCAACGGCACCCGCGTGCTGATCCTGACCACCTTTGAGACCGACGACTACATCACCCGCGCCCTGCGCGCGGGGGTGAGCGGGTTCCTCGGCAAGGGCGTCGGACCCGCCGAGTTCCTCGCCGCCATCCGTACCGTCGCCGCCGGCGACATGGTGCTCTCCCCCCTCGCCACCCACACGGTGGTCACCCGCTACCTCGCCGCATCCAGCCCTGACCGCCCCCAGGCCACCCCGCGCGAGATGGACCACCTCACCCCCCGCGAGCAGGAGGTCCTGCTGTGCGCGGCCGAGGGCCTGACCAACGACGAGATCGCCGAGCGCCTGTGCGTCAGCCCGCTCACCGTCCGCACCTTCGTCCAGCGCATCATGCACAAGCTCGGCGCCCATCACCGCGGGCAGCTCGTCGCCCTCGCCTACCGGACCGGCTTCGCCCGCGTGCCACAGCCGCCCCCCGCCCGCCCGCGCACCGGCCCGGCACCGTAGCGCGCCGCGCCGCATGCCGGCGCGGGAACGGCGAACGGCTGCTCGGCACGCGCCTTGGCGGGCGCGTGCCAAGCGGCCGTGGAGTGAGCGGTCCGGCCCGGCGGCCGGGAGGCGAGCCGTCTCAGGTGCCGTGCTGCTCCGGAGCGATGTCGACGACCATGGTGGAGAGCGGGCAGCTGGTGCAGGCCAGGACGTACCCGTCCGCCTTCTGCCGGTCGGTCAGGCAGTGGGGTTCGGCCTGGGTGACCTGGCCAGCGCGCAGGCGCACCATGCACTCGCCGCAGGTGCCCACCGTGCAGGAGTGCTCCATGGCCACGCCCGTAGCCAGACCTGCCTCCAGCAGCGTCTGGACCGTGGTGGTGACCGGCGGCTGTCCCTCGTCCGAGACGGTCATCTCCTGCGGCTGCCTCACCGCGCCAGCCAGCGCCTGGATGGCGGTGCAGCGTTCCTGGTGGAGCCGGTCCTCGGGGATCTCCAGCCGACGCAGCGGCTACCGGGCGGCGCCGTCGATCCGGTCGAACAGCAGGCGCGCCTCGTCGAGGAGCGCCTGTCCGCGCGGTGTCGCGGTGACGGGGCGGGTGCGGTGTTGGAAGACGGCGAATCCGGCGGCCGTCTCCAGCATCTTCAGCCGGGCGTTGAGCGTGGTGCGGGGGATGCCCAGGGTGGCGTCGTTCACTGCAAACGAGATCAGGCACACATTCCGTGAGGACGATCACCGGGTGCCCGAGTCGGTGACCGCTCGTGCCGGATGCCGGATGGCGGTCAGCAGGACCCGCTTGCGGAGCAGGGGGAGCTTGGCTCGGCCGAACATCTGACGCTTGATCATTTTGTTGTGGTTGACCCGGCCCTCGACGGGGCCGGAGTTCCAGCGGGTGGTCAGTCCTTGGAGCACTGCGTCCCAGTCCTTCTCCAGGCCGTGCGCGAAGGTGTGGAGTCCGGGGAGGTCTTCGGCCTGGGCGGCGATGACCCAGTCCTTGAGGTGCTGGCCGGAGCGGGTGGTGAGGATTCCGGCGAAGGACCGGACGAGTTGTTCGCCGGCGGCCAGCCCGGGGCAGCGGGCGAGGATGTCGGCGAGCTGCTCCCGATCCTCCTCCCTCAGATGGTCGGGGTGCCGCATCATCCAGCCGGTGACCTGGCGGACGCCCGGTGGTGCCGGACCGACGATGAGGATGCGCCGTCGGCGGCGGGGCCGCAGGTAGTCGCTGATGGTCTGGTAACTGCCCTGATAGCCGCGTTCCTTGAGGTCAGCATGGAGATGAATGGCGTTGGTGTGGCCCTCCGCCCAGCGCCGGTCCAGGTGTGCTTTGAAGGGGTCCAGCTGACTGGGGCGGGGCTGGTGACGGCCGTTGAACATCTGCTCAGGCGTTTCGGCGCGGGCGGCCCGGCGGACCGTGTTGCCACCCATGTGGAGTTCCCGGGCGATCTCCCGGATGCCGCGGCCCTGGTTTCCGCCTCGGACTTGGTGCCGTGCACGAGCACGACAAAGTCGTCGGCGTACCGCACCAGGCGACAGTCCAGCCGCCCCGTCCGGCGTCGATACTGCCGACGCCACGGCGGGGCCACCTCCCTGTCCCAGATCCGCGAGAAACCGACGCTCAAACCCCCAGCTGCTGCGACTCACTCGGCTCTCCGGGATCAGCCTCTGACTGACCGTTGGAACCAGTCAGGCTTCACGTCGTACCGCGTCGTGCAGATGGTCGACCATCCAGAACTCCACGACCCGTTCGCTGTCCCCTGTCATCGCCATGACCAGGGAGCTCGTGATGTCCGGGAGGCAGTCCGTCGGGGTGGGCAAGTGCGCCTCGACGCACCACGCGAGGACGCCGAAGACGATGGCCTGCCGAAAGGCGAGGTGGGAGGGGCGCTCCCACTCGGGTTCGAAGTCCGTAGCCTCCTCGGCCCTCAGTGCGTGGGACTGGGAGAGAGCCGTGTCGTCCGCGGCGGTGAGTGCGTCCCGCAGCCGCTCTCTCGCGGTGGCCGGGATTTCGTCCGCCGTGAGGGCCGCGACGGCCAAGGGGTGATCGCGTAAGCCGGCGTGAGCCAGGGCCAGTTCCAGGGCATGGCGGCGCATCCGACCCAGCAGCGCGGGTCCCAGGTCCGCCAGGTAGCCGACGAAGGGCTCCCGCTGGAGCAGGGGTGAATCGACGAGCCCCTGACCCAGCAGGTACTCGGGTACCGGCGTGATCTCCACGACACGGTGCGGACCGGATATCCACGCGTCGTCGAACCGCGCACCCGTCGCGCGCTCGACAGCCGCGAGGCCCGAGCCCCAGCTGCCGCCGACCCCCAGGGTCAGGCCCTCCAGCAGGGGTTCCCAGGCCTCGGGGCGAGCCCCGTACGGGTCCTCGGGCACGACCATGTCAAGCCCCGACAGCACGAGTCCGTCCTCGGCCAGACTCAGCCGGGACACCGCGTTGACGTTCCAGTACGCACTAGCAGTGCGGCCCAGGCGGGAGAGCGGGCGCAGCACCTCCTCGCGGGACCCCTGATAGGCGTTGTTCTCCACGACGACGACCGCCGGTCCCGAACGGGAGACCAGGATGTAGTCCCTGTCGTAGTGGTCGCGCAGTTCCTCCAGGTTCATGGGGCGGGCCCTTCCGGGGTCACCGCCGAAGAGCCGGATCACGGCGTCCTCGTCGCCGCCGCGCACGGCCGTGAACGTGGCCGCCTGCTCAAGTCCGAATCCGGTGAGGAAAGCGTCAAGGCGCTCGGGTGAAGTCATGCCTGGATTGTCGCTGCCACCACTCACAGCGAAGCGAGGTGGCAGGTGCCTGCCCGCTGGGCGGCGGAGCTCGCGGACGTCATCGACTCTCTGCGGTCCACCGCGGCGATCGTGCGCGAGACCGGCAACCAGCTGGGCTTCCTCGCCCGCGTCGTCGAAGGCGACGTACGGCTCGCCAAGGCATTCAGAGACGACGGTCCGTGGGGCGCGGCCGCGCCTTCGCCAGTAGGCGTTCATCACCCTCATGACCGGTCGCCTGGCCCGACCCGCCGCCAGATCGAGGTGCTGCCGGCCACCTTTGCAGCCGCTGCCTGAGAGCCGAACTTCGGCGCCCACTCCGACCAGCGAGGGAGTGTCTGATTAACGGCGGATCGCCTACCTATGTCAGGTTGGGTTGATCGCTGGCTTGGAGAAGTGGAGCCACCAAGTGACTGACGTGATGACAAAGGGCTCTGAGATACCCGAGGTTGAGGCCGCAGCTGCGGTCGACGACCAGCTCATCGGGATGCTCGTGGACCGGGACCGGTCTGAGGGCCTGCAGCTCACGAGCGAGGGCGGGCTGCTGCAGCAACGGGTGCGGCTCCTCCTGAGTGACCGTGTCGATCAGTTTGTGAGGTGTCAGAGCGGGGCGAGGAGCATGAGGATCTCGTCACGGTCGTCGCTTGGGGCAAGGCGGAGTGCGGCGGGCCATCGGCCTACCTCCTTCCAGCCGAGGCGTCCGTAGAACTCTTCGAGGCCCACGCCGCCCCGGGCGGCGAGATGGAGCTGCTCCAGGCCCATCTCGTCGCGGGCGATCTTGCGGAGTTCGCTCATGAGAGCGACGCCGAAGCCTCGTCCCCGCCGTGCGGGTCGCGTCTGGACGTGGTGGAGCGTGCCCCAGTGCGCGATGAGCTCGAAGGTATCCCGGCGGACGTTGAGCCAGCCGACCAGTTCCCCCTCAACAGTTGCGGTGAGCAAGCGGCTGGTCTGCGGTGCGAGAGAGCCGACGATCCGGTCCACCGCCGGTGCTGCTTGCTTCTCGTCGATCGGAGGGAACGGAAACCCTGCTGCTCCTCCGGAGTTGGTGACCTCGACCCAGCATTCGACGAGCGCCTGCCTCAGTTGAGGCGTGACCTGGTGCGGTGCTGTGAACTGCTGAAGGAGAAGGTCGTTGTCAGTCATCTCGGGATCATGGCATGCCAGGGCGGGGGTGAGCCGGGTGGGCCAGCCTGGGGAATTCCCGGTGGGTCCGATCTCCGGAAGGAACAGCAGCCGTCAGGCCGTGAGGACGTATCTGTCCTGGTCACTGGTTGGGTAGAGGCGTTGATGCTCTCTGGCGAGATGAACTTTCCAGTAGGCGTCGAGGTCGCCGTTGGCGGTCCTGCAGCAGGCCACCACCTTGCACCGCACCACCGTCACCCGCCGCTTGGAGAGGCTCCTCGCCCACGGCCTCGCCCTCGAGTGCGAGGGCCGGTACTACCTGGCTCCTACCTCGCCAGCGAGGTCCGCCTGCACCCCGACGACCAGGTCCTCGACGAAGCCGTCGAACAGCAGGGCGCCACCGGCATAGGAGAGCACAGGCGCGCGGCACGCCCTCGAACGCGCCAACTACCAGCGCTGGCTCACTGAACGTGCCAAAGGGGTTCCGCCCCGTCAGGCCGCGTCCCGTCCTCGTCCCGGCAGGCGTCGTCGCCCCTGACACCGGTGAACTCTTCGACGAACGATGGTGTGGCTGGGACATCTCTGACCCCACCCCGCCCACCTGGATCCCCCAGGCGCTGTCCGTGTGCCCAACCGACCGCCCGAGCCAGCGCAGGCCGGCTGCGCACAGCACCCTGCGACCCACGATCGCCGGACAGGACCAGGACGCGACGGCACCCTCACCCATTCCGAGGCGAGCGGGCGCACGATGAGACGGCCGTTCAGGTGCCAGGTTCAGCTACCCCGTAGGGTTGCTGAGGCGAATTCGTCAGCTGGCTGTGACAGGGGGAACTGTGGGCTCGACCGGGGCTGCCGGGACGGACGAGACAACTCAGGCAGTACCGGCAGCGCCCGCTTCGGTGCCCGCGTACACGCGCCCACGCACGTTGAACTCGTTGCTGTGGGCTGTGCTGATTCCGCTGGGGACCGTCGCGGGCACGGTGATCGGCCTGTATCTCGGGATCTGGGCCAGCGTCGTCACTGTCCTGGCCGCAGCCGCCGTCGCGGGCATCCTGGTCGGCGGCCTCTGGAACCGGGCGGGCGCCGCCCTCCTGGCGGTCGCGGCCGTCATGGGGACCGGCTTCTTCTCGGGGCCGACCTTGCATGAGACCTACCTCAAGCAGTTCGGCGAGAGGACGGACGCCCTGGTGGTCGACACCGCGAAGCGGTACAACGCCAAGGGCCATGAGCGGGACATCTGCCGCGTGGTCGACACCTCGGGCGCGGTGACGGATCTCGGCGAGCGGCAGAACTGCTACGGACAGTTCAAGTCCAAACAGCACATCACGCTGTTCAAGGACCCGCACGGCGGACTCGATCCGTGGGCCGAGGCCACGAGGGACCGGGGTCTCGACACCGTCAGCCTGTCGGCCACGGGAGGTATGTTCGCGATCACGGTGACGGCCGTGTTCTACGCCGGTGCGCGGCGGCGTTCGGGCCGGGAAATGGATGCCAGGAAGGTCCGCAAGTACGCTCGCGCACGGCGGACAGCGTAGCGGCTCGGTGCGACGTGCGCCCGGGGCCGGAGAGGCAGCTCCGGCAGGTGCCCCGCTCGCGCGTCGCCAACAGAGAAAGCCGGCGCTCGAGCATCGGGCGCCGCTGTTCGAGGACACCTCCTAATCGGAGGGGCCGCAGCCCCAGGCGGGCGCGCGGGTGTAGGCCGCGCACGAGGCGCTGTGTGCGTGCGCCGGTGAGGGAGAACGCGTCGAGAAACGAAGGCCAACACCACGGCGACAAAGGCCGCGATGCTCGGGCAGCCACGTGCCGTGCTGGCGCAGGGCAGTCTGCTCCCACGCGGCCGCGATGGACGCGGCCTCCGTGTGGCGGCCGACGCGGCTCGCCTGACTGATCGCGTGATGCAGGTCGTCGGGGACGGCGCGGTCCGCTAAAACGCCCGGCAAGCCCACACCGATCCGAATCCGGAAGCAGCCACAGACAATTCGCCTGGCTCCCACCTCCTTGCGCTGATCGGTGCCGGGGAGCCGTATCTGCTGCTCGGCCCATTCCTGCAATCACCCGGCCCAGCTACTGATCGCCGTTGAACAGCAGTTCGGCCAGCGCCCGGAACACATCCTCAGGATCCCGCTCGCCCACAGGATCCCGCAGGTTCTCACTCAGCAGCAGCGTGGCGAACCCATGGGCGAGCGACCACGCGGCGATCCCCGCGAGTCGGGCGTCCTCACCGCGCCCGCTTGCCGGTACCCCGGCGACCCCGGCCCGCAGTTCGGCCCCGGCCCGGGCGCGGGCGGCGAGCAGGGCCGAGTCGTCGCCGCGCAGCAAGTCCGGGTCGAACATGACCTGGAAGTGCGCGGGATGCTCGACCCCGAACCTGACGTAGCGCACCGGTCGGCCGGGCCCTGCGCGAAGTTCTCCGGCAGCGCCCTGTACTTCGAGAGCCCGACAGGCCCGGTCCCCCATGGGCTCCTCGATGCCCGGCAGTCTTGTTTCTACAACGGTTGTCCTGCCTACCTCCTGGCTTACGACCTTGCATTTCTGGGACGGAGTCGGAACGCGAGATACCGGTTGAAGGCTTCGTGGCTGTCGGGGGCGAAGCGCCACTCCACCAGGGCCGACCGCAGCTCCGGCTCGGTCAGCCAGCCATGCCAAGCGATCTCATCAGGATCGGAGGCCACGGCGTTCGGCATCACGGCCTCGTGAACGCCGAGCCAGTGAGGGCTCAAACCGCTGCGGTTGAGGAATGTGAACAGCAAGCGGGGCTGCACGCGAACGCCCAGCTCTTCGGCCAGCTCCCGCGCGGCGGCCTGCTCATAAGACTCACCGACACCAACAGCGCCACCGACCACGACCTCATAGAGCCCGGGGAAACGCGACAGTTGCTCCGACCGCCGGGTGACGATGATCCGCCCACCCTCATCACGACACACCGTCACGGCGACCCGGTGCAGCCAAGCCTCCCGAACCGCCTGCCGGCGGCTCACCACACCCAGGACACGATCCCGATCATCGACACGCTCCACCAGTTCGTCCACGACGCACACCCTGGCATTGCCCACTGACAGCGCCAGTTCTCGAATTCTGCTCTGTTCTCAAACACGCACTGACCGTTGGAACCTGTCAGCAGGGCGCCGAATGACAAGGTGTGAATGCTCCGGACTCCTTGCATGCAGGGAGCCTAGATGTGGTATCTCATGACGTTGGTTGCGCGGCTTCCTCGAAGTTGAGCTGCTGAGGGACGGCCGGGCTTGGCCTCGGACGCGAGAGTGCGCGGGACTAGAGGTTGTCCCGCAACCGGTGGGGCGGTTGGTGCGTTAGCTGGGCATGGGTGGGGTGATCTCAGCGGATGATCCGAAGTGGATCGAGCCGTTCTCCGGGCTGACCGAGTCGCAGTTCACCAGGCTGGTCGCGTTGGTACGACGTCGCGGTGGTGACATTCAGCGCGGCCGTCCCTGGCGGCTGCCCCTGGAGGACCGGGTGTTGCTGGTGGCCACGTACTGGCGCACGAACCTGACGTTGCGGCAGGTAGCGCCGTTGTTCGGGGTCTCGAAGTCTGCGGCCGACCGCATCCTCGATCACCTCGCACCGCTGCTGGCCATCTCGCCGGCTCGCCGGCCGCGCAAGGACACCGTCTACATCGTCGACGGCACCCTCGTGCCCACCCGAGACCGGAACGTCGCCGCCTCCAGCAAGAACTACCGCTACTCGACGAACATGCAGGTCGTCATCGACGCCAACAGCCGCCTGGTAGTGGCGATCGGCCTCCCGCTGCCCGGCAGCCGCAACGACTGCCGGGCATTCACCGAGTCCGGCGTGGACCGGGCCTGCCGCGGTGCCCCGGTCATCGCCGACGGCGGCTACCAGGGCACCGGCCTTCTCATCCCGCACCGCAGACGACGTGGCCAGACGCACCTCAGCCCGCAGCAGGAGGCGGAGAACACCGTCCATCGCCGGGCGCGAGCCCGCGTGGAACACGCCCTGTCCAGGCTGAAGAACTGGAAGATCCAGCGCGACTGCCGCCTCAAGGGCAACGGCGTTCACCAGGCCATGCTCGGCATCGCCCGGCTACACAACCTGGCCCTCACCCGATAACTCACACCCCATGCGGGACAACCTCTAGGCCGAGGCAAGACGGCGGGGTACCACCTCACCGCTCACCGCGATGAACTCGACCAGGGCGCTGTGGTGCCGGGTCCAGCGCCTGGTGACCTCGGCGTCGTCCCCGCCGCCACGCCTCCAGTAGCTTCCCAGTTTTTCGCCGGCCTCGTTCAGCTCCTCAAGGGCCGAGGACAAAGCCCGGTCCCGAGAAAGGATTCGTAGCCGAACAAACGCCAACTGGTTAGCCGAGAGATCAAAGCCACTGACGCGGCCCTCTAGGCCGAGGACCCGCTCCTCCCAGATGCGACCCTCGAAGTCCGCCGCAGAGGCGGCGACCAAGGCGCACTGTTCCAAGAGCAACTCCGATAGGCGTGATCTGTCTTCAGCGCGCTTCATGAAGTGTTGCCCCATCAACGCGATGGCAGCACCGACAACCGTCGCGAGCAACGTCACCCAGGCGTCCATAGTCGGCATTCTTCCTGTGCGACCCACCCTTCGGACATACCGTGCGCACGCCGGGAACTGCGGCTCGGTGGAAGGCACCGAAGACGCGACGGCACGTCTGTAGGCCGGTTAGAGGGTGTCTGAGAAGCCCCGTTCAGGGCAGGCGAGTTGATAGTCCATGCGCTGATGGAGGCCGAGATGGCCGGGGAACGGCGCGCGTATCCGACTGATCTGTCCGACGTGGAGTGGGCGGTGCTGGCGCCGCTTGTGCCGCCGCCGAAACCGGGCGGGCGGCCGCCGAAGCACCCTCACAGGGAGATCATCGACGCCCTGGCGTATTGGGTGCGGGCCGGCTGCGCCTGGCGGCTGCTCCCGCACGACTTCCCGCCGTACCAGACCGTCTACCACTACTGGAGGAAGTGGCGGATCGAGGGGCAGTGGGAGGAAATCCTCGCGGCGTTGCGGGCCAGGGAGCGTACTGGCCAGGGCCGTGAACCCACCCCGAGCGCCGGCGTGGTGGACAGCCAGAGTGTCAGGGCCACCGAGCGCGGCGGCTGGCACGGGTACGACGGCGGCAAGAAGGTGCTGGGCATCAAGCGCCACCTCCTGGTCGACACGCTCGGCCTGGTCCTGGCGGTCTGCGTCAGTCCGGCGAACGTCAGCGACCGAGATGGCGCCTCGGTGTTGCTGGCCCGGTGTGCCGGGAAGTTCCCCCGGCTGCGGCAGGTGTGGGCTGACCAGGGCTATCGCGGCCGGGACTTCCTGGACTGGGTACGCGAGGAGATCGGGATCACCATCGAGATCGTGCAGCGCAAGGACGGCGGTTTCCGCGGCACTTGGGCCAAGGTCGACGCGCCCCCGCGCGAGGTTCCGATGTTCGCGGTGGTTCCACGCCGCTGGGTGATCGAGCGGAGTTTTGCTTGGCTAGGCCGCTACCGACGGCTCTCCAGGGACTACGAGTACTTGGCCGCCAGCCAGGAGAACGCGATTTACCTGGCCACGATCATGCTCCTGCTGCACCGTTCCGCAAGAGCCCTGCCCTGAACGGGGCTTCTCAGACACCCTCTAGCCGGGACGATGTTCCATGCGGCCTCGCCTGCGGCGTCGAGGATGCGCCTCCAGAAGGTGCTCCCCTCCGGGGTGCCCGGCAACGGGAGAGCTGCGAACAGGTCGATCAAGTGGCCATTGGCCGCTCGGCTGTAAGCGGAGTCGCAGGTTGCGGCAGAGGCGATGTTGGCGACGTGGCTGACGGTGAGACCGCCGTCCTCGGGCCAGTCGAGCGGGGTGTTGAGGTTCTGAACGAGGTGCTGTTCCAACTCATCGTACTCATCAGGCTGCTTGCTGCCGCAGTACCGGTTCACGATCACGCAGTCCCCCTGGGGTTCCGTCTGATGCTCGGCCCAGTCAGCATGCCAGCGAAGGCGATCTTCGACGCGAGCGCTTCCAGCCGAAGTGGCTCGCCGGGCCGACACCGAGCTCCCCGCCTCGGGCTTCTCGCGGGACGTGACCGTCATCGTCAGCACCCAGGGCGACCCAAACTAACCCTGGATCGCCGCCAACACCCGCGCTGTACGCGGGCGTTGCTAGGCCGTCACATGCATCGCACCTGTTCGAGGTTCGCACGTACCAGCCCGATGGTCGGATGGCCCGGGCTCAGTACCCGCTCGCAGTCCTGCAGGATGCGTTCGAGTAGCAGGATCGCCCGACCTAGGTCTCCCGCCGTTGCGTACGCGACGGCTAGGGCGTTGCCCGAGAGCAGTGTGTCGGGGTGGCTTCCGCCCAACACCTCTTCCCGCTCTTGCAGGGTGTACTCGCGGAGCGGGATCGCGCGCCCCAGATCCCCTGCCGCCTCATACGCACCGGCGAGATTGTAGCCCGAGGCCAGTGTGTCGGGGTGGCTTCCGCCCAACACCCGTTGCCGATCTTGGAGGTTCTGCTCGTACAGAGGGATCGCCCGGCCCAAATCCCCCGCCGCCTCATACGCATAGGCGAGATTGTTGCGCGAGGCCACAGTGTGGGGGTGGCTTCCGCCCAGCACCTCTTCCCGCTCTTGCAGGGTGTGCTTGTGGAGCGGGATCGCGCGCCCCAGATCCCCTGCCGCCTCATACGCGCAGGCGAGATTGTAGCCCGAGGCCAGTGTGTCGGGGTGGCTTCCGCCCAACACCCGTTGCCGATCTTGGAGGTTCTGCTCGTACAGAGGGATCGCCCGGCCCAAATCCCCCGCCGCCTCATACGCATAGGCGAGATTGTTGCGCGAGATCAGCGTGTCGGGGTGGCTTCCGCCCAGCACCTCTTCCCGCTCTTGCAGGGTGTGCTTGTGGAGCGGGATCGCGCGCCCCAGATCCCCTGCCGCCTCATACGTACCGGCGAGATTGTTGCGCGAGGTCAGTGTGTCGGGGTGGCTTCCGCCCAGCACCCGCTCGCGGTCCTGCAGGATGCGTTCGAGCAGGGGGATGGCCCGCCCCAGGTCTCCCGTCGCAGCAAACGCGGTGGCGAGGTTGTTGCGCGAGGTCAGCGTGTTGGGGTGGTCCTCGCCCAGCACCCGTTCCGCCTCTTGCAGGGTGCGTTCGTGCAGCGGGATCGCCCGCCCCAGATCCCCTGCCGCCTCATACGCACCGGCGAGATTGTTGCGCAAGGTCAGTGTGTCGGGGTGGCTTCCGCCCAACACCCGCTCGTAGTCCTGCAGCGTGCGTTCGAACATTGGGATCGCCCGGCCTAAGTCCCTCGCCGCCTCGTACGCGCTGGCGAGATTGTTGCGCGAGGTCAGCGTGGAAGGGTGGTCCTCGCCCAGCACCCGTTCCCGCTCTTGCAGGGTGCGTTCGTGCAGCGAGATCGCCCGCCCCAGATCCCCTGCCGCCCCATACGCGCTGGCGAGATTGTTGCGCGAGGTCAGTGTGTCGGGGTGGTCCTCGCCCAGCACCCGTTCCGTCTCTTGCAGGGTGCGTTCGTGCAGCGAGATCGCCCGCCCCAGATCCCCTGCCGCCCCATACGCATAGGCCAGGTTGCCGCGCGAGGCCAGCGTGTCGGGGTGGTCCCCGCCTAGCAGCCGCGTCTCGGTAATAAGGGCGCGTTGAAGGGCCTGGATGGCGGGGGTGAGTGAGCCCTGCCCCGTTCGGTAGGCGGCGGCGCGGTAGAGGACACGGGCAGTTTGGATGGTGTCGTGGTCAGGAATGTGGTGGTGAGTAAGGGCGTCGGCGTGCGGGAGGAGTGCCGCGCACCGGGGCCAGGTCTCGGGTTGATCGATGCCGCCGGTGGGGAAGGCATCTGACAGGCATGCGGTGGCCTGGTCTCGGGCGTGATCGACGGCTCCGGGCTGGCGGTGGGGGTCGTTTGGGTCGGGGGTGCGGGCGAGGGCCTGGACGAGGCGGTGGACGGTCAGTGTGGCGTCGTGGTTGTCGGTGATCATGTTGTAGGCGGTGAGCCGGCCGATCGCCGTGGCGAGGTGGGGTGGCTGGGCGAGACTATGAAGCAGGTCGCGGGGAATGTTGTCGGGGGCGTACCAGGCCAGGATCCGCAGGAGGTCTCCAGCCAGGGGGGTGTCGTCCAGGCGGTTCAGGGTGAGGTGCCAGATCCGGGCGATGGTGCGCTCGGAGTCGCCCCCCGTGGCGCTGGCAGCGAACATCGTGGCGGGCCACTGGGCCAGCATGTCCAGGTAGTCGAGAGGGTCTGTGCCAGTTTCGGCGCAGTACGCGGCGGCCTGTTCCACCGCCAGGGCCAGGTGCCCGAGTTCCTCGCAAACGGCATCGCTGCCGTCGGTGCTGCGGGGGCCGTGGTGGGTGAGGATGCGGGTGAAGAGGTCGACCGCTTCGGCGGGGTCGAACACGCCGAGGCGGATAGCGGTGGCGTCGTGGTGCCAGCCGGTCGCGCGGCGGGTGGTGATCAAGAATCGGCCGCCCGGCACACGGTCCAGGAGCAGGCGGATGTGCCGGGGGTCCTCGACGTTGTCCAGCACGAGCAGCCATCCATCATGGCTGGCGAGCCAAGCCACCGCGCGTTCAGTCTGCAATTCGGCGGGCAGTGCGGCCAATCCGGGCTGCAGGGCCTGCGCCAGGGAGGCCAACCTCGCGTCGACCGCGGTCGCATTGTCGGCGGTGACCCACCACCGCACCTTCTCGTGTCGTCGGGCCGCCCAATGCGCGGCGAGTGCCGACTTGCCGACCCCGCCCAGCCCGTGCACCGCGTGCACGACGGCTTCGTCGTGGCGGGCGAACGCCTCGTCCAGCACTAGGAGTTCGTTGCTGCGGCCGACGAACATCCCGGTCCCGATGTTCGACACTCCGAGCTCCGCAGCGTCGTCAGGGATCGGCGCATACGCCTCAGGCGGGACCGTAAAGGCCTGCTCCGCCCTGATGTACTGCACCGACGAGGCGGTCACGTCGCCGCCAGCCACGATCGCGCCTTCGCTCCCGTGGAGCCCGTCGGGTGCTACCGGCCGCCTCGGCACGGGTTCCCCGGTCATGGCCGGTACTCGGTGTGGGAGTCGTTGACGTCCTCGCCCGCGACGATGGCTCCGCCGCTGCCCGTCAGCCCCGGTGGCCCACCGGGCGGCGGCGTCGCGGCGGCGGTGGGTGCCAGTCCGGTGTACTGGGTCGAGGAGCAGGTCACGTTCCCCCGTGCCACGATCGCCCCCCGCTCTCCGGTTGCCGGCTCCACCAATGCGGGCGACGAAGGGAGGACGGATGGTGCCTCAGGGGGGGCGCCCGCCGGGGCGGGGCCGGGGGCTGGCGCGCGCAGCTGGCGCAGCGACACCCCCAGAGCGGCGACCCCGGCCACCGCTCCGGCGACGCCCCAGGTCTGACTGGACCCTTCCGGGTGCGTGGCTGTCACCCACACCAGCAACCCCACCGCCGCACCGCTTCCCAGCAGAGCAAGCCCCCACCAACACACCCGCCGCCAGTACGTCATGCCCCATGGTCGCCCCGAAGACATGGTCAAGTCTGCCCCTCCGCACGGTGATCAGTCGTCGGGTACTTGGCCCCCGTCGACCCGCACACGGAGACGCCGCTATGCGCCCGGATCCGGCGGTCCGAGCCGTTCGCTCGACGAGGTCGGGTGCGCCCCCCCTGACCCACGACCAAGGGCTGCTCAGCGAGCTGAACAGCGAGATCAAGCCGGTCCAACGAGGAGTGCATTTCGCAGATCGATTAGGAGACCCCTCAGTTCAGTCTCCTGATCCTGAACTTCTCCGGCGAGACGGATCCGCCTGAGGGCAAATCTACTCCTGAGTGGGCGTTGTGTGAGCCTTCGCGCGGGTTCACCTTGTCGGTCGGGGCATGGTGAACAGGCCGGGTTCGGTTTCGGGAGGATGCCGCGACTCACAAGGCGTTTGAGCTTGGCCTGGGCGCCTTCGACGTGGCGGTTCTCGGTGCCGGTTCCCAAGGCTTCGCAGATGTCCTTGGCCCGTAGGCCGTGTTCGTCGTCCTCGAACAGGGCGAGGATCTGGCGGTATGTGGACGGCAGCGGCTCCAAGCCGCCGGGATCGCTGTCCTCGGCGATCTCCAGGACGGTCTCCCGGGTGATTTCGAGGCGCTCCAGCCGGTGCTCCAAGGCGGCGAGTTGCTCGCCGAGCTGGGTGATCTGCTCGCGCAGGCGGGCTGCTTCCTCGCGGCCGGCGGCCTGTCGTTCGTCGATCTGGGCCAGGAGTTCACGCATGCGCCGCCTCGCCGGTCGGCGGCGGATCGCGCCAGGTCAGCGCGGCGTGGCCGGTGAGTCGGCGGGTCATCACGTCGGTCATCGACCAGCGGATCCACGAGGCCGCACTGGCCGGGAGGGTCTCGTAGTCACGGGCGAGACGGCGGTGCAGCAGCAGCGTGCCGAAGGCCTGCTCGACGATCCACCGCTTCGGTGCCGGCGCGAAGCCCTTCGCGCCCGCATCGCGCCGCACCACCTCGATGTCGATGCCCAGGGCGGCGCCGTGGTCGATGACCGCGTTCTTGAACCCGGCGTCCACCCAGCCCTTGGTCACGGACGGGTTGTCCGCGGCGACCTGGTCCAGCAGCGTGATGCCGATGGCATTGTCGTGCACGCCCGCCGCAACCACGATCACCGCGATGAGCAGGCCGGGGATGTCGGTGGCGATGCCCCGCTTGCGGCCCCGGCTCTTCTTGCCGGGATCCAGCCCCGTCGTGGCCTTGGGCGCGTTGACGGAGGCGTGCACGGTCTGGGTGTCCATCACGATCGCGGACGGGTCCTCACGGCGGCCGCGGCTCTCGCGCACCTGCCAGCGCAGCAGGTCGTGGATCACCTGGTCGGTGCCGTCGTCGCGCCACTTGCCGAAGTAGTAGTACACCGCGGTGTACGGCGGGAAGTCATGCGGCAGGTGGCGCCATTGGCAGCCCACCCGGGCCTGGTACAGGATCGCGTCGACGATCTCCCGCATCTCGTACCGGCCCTCATGACCGCTGACCGAGCAGTGCTGCCCCTTCCAGGACGTGATGACCGGCCGGATCAGCTACCACGCCTCGTCCGACAGATCACTCGGGTACGGCTGCCGCCCGCCCATGCCTACCAGCAGACCGCAGACCCGGCCGACCGCAAGCCCTCAAACCGGACAACACCACCGGCGACTCACACAACGCCCACTGAGATCCCACAGACATCTGTGGGATCTCAGATCCCGTGGCCGAATCTCACCTCGGATGGCCACACTGCGGCCGAACGGCCACGGGAGACCGCCCCACCATGCGTCTCGCCCATACGAGTTTCCCTAGTCTTTGCCCCTCCATCGCGTCCTCCTGCGGTAGGACGCTGAGAGCGTAGCTGTACGCCAGTCGACGGGGGCCTATAGGTCGCTCTGACGAACAGCCTCTCACCGAGGGGGAAGTGGAACACCGTAGCGACTAGCTCGGGGCGCGGGGAGGGGACGATGCTCGATCAAGTGCTCATCTGGCTCTTGCTCGCCATCGCCGGCGCCACCGTGCAGCGAATCTGCGATGTCGTCTTCGGTGAGTCCATCGAAACGATCGTTTACTCGCTACTGATCCGCCGTCGTACTGCTGCTGTCAACCTCAGGGGCCAGTGGCGCAGCGCCTTTGAGTACATCTCCGACGACGACGGAAGCGTGATCGTCGAGGAGCGGACGCTCCGCGTATCGCAACGGGGCAGGCGCGTGACGGCCAAAGATCCCGATAGTGCTACGCCGTCGCGATTTCGCCTTCAGGGGGCTGTCTCAGCTACTGGTGCCCTCTCAGGCGAGTGGGAGGAGACGTCTCTAGCGGGGCGTCAGTACCACGGCGTATTCCAATTTCTCCTGACCAGAACCGGGAGCGAAATGCGCGGTAGGTGGGTGAGCTATAACCGCGACGACGTTATCCAGAGCGGCAGTTGGACTCTGTGCAGAATCTAAGGTGCTGCCCTAGTGCTGGATTCCGCTTTCGTTGGGTATATGTGCTGGTGGCGGGTTAGTTGGTGGTGTTCGGGGGCGGGTGCTGGGCAATGGTGTTATGGGCACGGCCGGGGCGTGATGAGGACGAACGGGCCCTCGTTCGTCGGCTGTCGCGGGCACGGAAGGCTCCGCGGGATGTGGTGATGCGGGCCCGGATGATCGAGTTGAGCTGGTCGGGGCCGCGGGTGCCGGCGATAGCCGAGGAGCTGGGCTGCAGCCAGAAAACGGTCCGCTGCTGGCTGCACCGTTTCAACCGCTCGGGCGTGCAAGGGCTGGATGATCTGGGTGGGCAGGGCCGTAAGCGGCAGATCACTGAGGAGGAACGCTCCAGGATCATCGCCCTGGTCAAGACCGTGCCGCCGGGGCGGTTGAGGTGGGAGCCCGTCGGGGAGCTGTGGGCCTTCGACGAGTCCGGGCCGGCCGAGTGGACCTTGGATTCCCTGGCCGCGGCAGCGCGGGCCGAGGGGATCGAGGTGGGGCGCTCACAGGTGCGGCGCATCCTGCTTGCCGAAGGCGTGCGCTGGCGCCGCACTCGGTCCTGGACGCGTTCGAAGGACCCGGACTTCGTCCCAAAAGGACGCGGATCGTCGGCCTCTACACACAGCCACCCGACGGTGCGACGGTGATCTGCGCCGACGAGCTGGGGCCGGTGATCCCACGGACCTTCCCGCCCGCACCCGCCTGGTCACCCGACGGGCACCGGATCAAGTCCGAGATCGACTACAGCCGCGGGCCGGAGAAGACCTGGGTCTACGGGGCCTTACTCGTCCGGGACGGCCAGCAGATCGCCATGACCGCGTCCTCCCGCAACAGCGTCTTCTACCAGCAGTTCCTGCAACTGGTCGAGGAGGCCAACCCGGACGGGGAGATCTGGATCGTCACCGACAACCTGTCCAGTCACAACAGCCTGTCCACCCGGACCTGGCTCGAGGACCATCCCCGTATCCACCACGCCTTCATCCCCGTCGGTGCGTGCTGGCTCAACCTGCGGGAAGGCTGGTGGCGCATCTTCCGCAAAGCCGCCCTCGCCGGCCGGTCATTCGCCAACCGCGACGACATCGAACACGCCACCACCCCTGCGACCAACCAGCTCAACTCCCGTGCCAGCCCCTGGGTCTGGGGCAGACCCGCACCACCACCCCGCTCGCTACGGCGCCGATATGTGTACATCGTTTGAGGAATCCAGCACTAGGGACTGTCTCTTAGATCCGTCCGCGAGATCGTCGTGCTTGTGATCGAGTCTTGGGTGGTCAACGACAACAGCGCTGTCCCTGTGTCGTCCGAGATGGTGCTGGAGGCCCTTCAGTCGAGGTTCGACAGCGGGCAGCTTGAGACGTGGCTGACCAGTTCGTCCGGACGATCGCTGGCCTTCGTGACGAATACCGAGCGCGCGATGGTGATGCTGCTCGAAGGCGAGGATGTTCCTGGCAAGCATGCCGTGGACCCCGGGGCTCAGGGGTCGAGCGACGGGTTCATCCTCTCCAACGGGCAGGACGACAAGTACCCGAATGAGGACACCGTCCCCATCCGTGAGGCGTTCAGGCTCGTGAGGCAGATCGTTGACACGGGATCCTAGCCGATGGACGCGCGCTGGGTGGTCGATCGCTGAGCGGGCTATCGCCGTGCCCAGATAAGGATGGCGGCGAGGTGGAGTGCGGCCTGGTAGGCGATGGCGAGCTTGTCCGTTCGCATGGCCAGGCCGCGCCACTGTATGAGCCGGTTGATGCATCGCTCGCCCGCGTTGCACTGCTTTGTACGCCTCGGTGCCGAAAGCCGGTGGGCGACCGCCGGCGCGGCCTCGCCGCAGACGGTGGCCGATCTGGTCGGACGGCTGGGGATGACAGCGCGGATTCCGCGTCGGCGGAGGTGGTTTCGGATCGCGCGGGATGAGTACGCACGGTCCGCCAGCACGGCATCCGGTCGGGTCCTCGGTCTTCCGGGGCCGCTTCGCGGAACACGGACACCGGCCATGACCGTCTCGAAGACTGGGGCGTCGCCCGCCTGGCCTGCGGTGATGCGGAGTGCTAGGGGGTCGTGCAGGGCCGTCGCTGGAGAGGTGGACCTTCGTGCTCAGGCCGCCGCGGGAGCGTCCGAGCGCGTGGTTGTCGGGTTCGGCCCGGCCTGGAGCCCCCTTTTCCTGGCTCCGGCGGCGTGCTGGTGAGCCCGGCAGACGGGTGGAGTCCACCGACACGGTCCAGCTGATGTCGTCAGCACCCTCGGCCGCTTCCAGGACCGCGCCAAGGATGCGTTCCCAGGTGCCGTCCACGGCCCGCCTGATCAGCCGTTTGCGGGCGGTCTGGAACGAGCCGAACTCGTCGGGCAGGTCCCGCCAAGGCGAGCAGGTTCGGTACTTCCATGCGATGGCCTCCAAAGTCCGGCGGTGATCTGCCCACCGCCGACCATGGACCGGCTCAGTCGGCATCAGCGGCTCGATCCGGCCCCACATCGCATCAGTGATCACTAACCGGACGGACACATCCGATCAAGTGACCAACCGATCAAAGAGACACGCTCTAGTCGAATAGTGGCCCCTGTCCGGCCCATTCGGGCCGGACAGGGGCACGCGTTTCCTTGCGCCGCTACGCAGCGACGAGTTCCCGCGCCCGTTCGTTGAAGTCGGCCACAAGTCGGTTGTTGCCGAACGGCTCCATGCGTCGCTGCAAGTCCTGTACGGCCTCTACACACCTCGTGCTCTTCACCTGCTTCGACAGGGTCAAGGTGCGCAGACCCGCCGAGTACGCGGCGTCCAAGTCCTTTCGCTGCAAGAACGACGCTGCGAGGGCGGCCTGTGACATGGCGCCACGTCGCGCCCTCTTCTGCCTACGAGCATGGTCGATCGACCGTCGGGCGTGCTGCTCCGCCGCCTTGCCCTCACCCATATCCCGGAAGGTGTTGGCATGTTCGCCGTGCAGGTAGGCGACATCGATGAACGCCGCCCACTCCTGTTCTTCCTCCGGCCGAACACGCTCTGCTGCTGTCTCGGACTGAACGACTGCGCGCTCGGCACCGGTCCTATCGCCCAACTTGCTCAGGGCGCGCGCCTCCAAAGCCCACAGATCAGCGAGGCAAGCCGGGGACGTCCTCTTGCCCAAACCGGCGCGGCCAGCCTGAGCTAGGCGCCGCCCCTCCTCCGGGTTGCCCAGTAGGGTTGACTGATCTGCCATCCCAGCGAGCACGTGCGCGCCCAGTGCGGAATTCTTCGACTCCTCCGCCAGCCGCAACGACTGAATCAAGTAGCGCTGCGCAGTCCCGTGTTCACCACTGTCGTACGCCATCCACCCGAGCAAGTACGTCTGCTCGGCGGCGGCCTCGCACAGGGCTCGGCGAACGGATTCGGTGTTCGCACGTCGGAGCAGCGGGAACACGTGCTGGTTCATGTACTCGGCGAGAATGAGGCGCCCGGAGCCGCCTCCCTGTAGAACATCCATTTTCTGGAACTCGCCGAACATGTTCCGCACGGCTGTGACGTCTTCCAGCCGGACGCGGCCCCCTGTGTTGGGCTCCTGATCCAGGGTGCTGAGCAGCCAGTCACGTGAAGGGCCTACCGCCGCCACTGCGGCGAAGGGTGCTGCTGCCATGAACTTACGACGTTCCACGTCGGCTCTCCCCAGGTCGGCAACTGCTTCCACGGTAGCCGTGAATGAGCGGTTGTAGACGAGGGAGCGCTCGGCCGTGCGGCTCTCACCGAAGCCGAGATCGTAGGTTGTCACCCGATATCCAACCTCTGCCGAGATCACATCGGCGATGATTTCGGGTGTCGGTTGGCGCGGTTCGTCGCCTGCCAGCCAGCGTCGTACGGCGCTTGCGTTCGGGGTGATGTGCGGCTGCCCCCAGGTCTGAGCTGCGCGTGTCGCCCTGCGTGCAAGTTCCTTGTTGCTGAGTCCGCTCCGCATCAACCAATGAGCGAGTCGCGTGTTGGCTGGTTTCATGTCTGCCCTACCTCTAGCCCACGGACGGTAGTGGAAGTAACACCCTTCGACACCCCTACCGACGGTACCCCCAGGTCTGCCAGCGCTGTTGCCTTGATGGACGAACTAACCGTATGAGTCGCGGAGTTAGAACCATGAGCAACAGTCGCCACAGAAGCGTGTCTCAGGCGCACGTCAAGGCTCCCACGACCACGCCTCCCGATGACACCCCGAGGGCCAGCCCTCCCACCGCGGCTACTTCCGCCACCACCGACGAACTCTTATCCCGCTCAGCCGAGTTGCAGCGTCGGCTTGCTGAGCACGAGGCGGTTCTGCGTGGCGAGGAGCGGAAGTGATGGGCACTGTCTACCGCCCGCGCGAGCACACCATCGCACCGAACCGGGAGCCGGACGCCGAGCCGATTACCCGGTCCATGGAGTGCACGGTGTGTGGTGAGACGAGCCCGGTCAGCGAAGACCACGTCGAACCCCAGGACTGGACTTTGGGGCACGTCCGCGAGTTTCCCGCGCACCTCGACTACCGGGAGCACGTCACGCTGCCTTACCTCGTCCTCCCCGGGCCGTGGCTATGAACCGCGCCAGCCTGCTACCGCCTCCCGCGCCCATGGTGCGGCCCGTAGCGGTGTGGTGCGAGTGCACGATCGGCGCGGCACGCGACAACACCGCGGCTCGGGAATGGGTTCTCGACGGCTACACCGCTCCTTCCCCGCGCCTGGCGATGAGGTGGTTCGACGTGTGGGCGCCGCGCCTGGCCAACCACATCGACCCGCCCCTCGACATCGCATGGTTCGAAGGCCCCCACAAGATCGGCGCCATACGTGTGGTCGAGCACGAACGGTGCGACCCTGCCACTCCGCTGCGCGCGTGGCCGTCCGACGTTGAGTTGCACGACCAGGCCCTCGCTGCTCTCTGCGAGGGAGCTGTCTTCCGCCTCACGGTCATGGACCGGCATGGCTGCTACAGCCTCTCGGCCCGCCCGCTCCTGACTCGCGCCGAAGCCCACGGCTGCGCGCGCTATGCCCCCGCCCCCTGCCGCGGACGCCCTGTCTCAGCTCTCCCCACGCGGCCGGATAGCCCGCGGTAGGGGTGCGGGTCCACCAGAAAGAGCCTCGGCGACCGCGTAGGACCGGCCGCCGAGGCAAGGCCACCAGCTACACAGGAACTGACGACACAATGCGCGATCTTATCGCCCTGCTCTACTGTACGTTAAGAGCCCTGATCAGGCCCCGTACCCCCAGGCGCCGCGCCCCGGCGCATACGGCAGCTCGCCTCCCGCCCACAGCGGCCCCCGCCAAGTTGTCTCTGCCTCGGCATGTGCAGGAGCGGCACGGCCACCTCACCGGCGAGGAGGTCGTCCTCGTCCGGCCCTACCTGCTCGCTCACGAACACTGCATGCACCGACACCTCCAGCGGGAGCGCCGCACGGCGGCGGCCCTGGCCAGCATGGGCATCGACTACGACATCACCGCCGTCGCGATATGAGCGCCACCTGCTGCAGATGCGGACGCATCACTGCCGCCGCGGTGCCCGTGCGCGACATCGTCAGCCCCAGCGGCCAGGCCCTGACCCTTTATGCGTGCCCGGACTGCGCACCCCACATCGCCTCGGGTCCCCTGGCCGCAGACCTCCCACCCCGTCGCACGGGCCCCAACAGGCCCACACCTCCCCGGAAGGGAACTCTCCGTTGAAGCGCTCCAAGGGCAACGCCTGGTACCCCCGCTGGGAACTGACCGGCGCGCCCATGAGTCCGCAGCAGGCGTTCAACAGCCCCATCCGCGGCCGTGTCACCCACGAACTCAACCACCACCACGACATACAACTCGCTGTCGCTCCACGCCTTTTACGCCCCATGCTCTACGACCTCGCCAGCACGGGCCTGTGGGAGCGCCACACGACGCACGGCTACTACCGGCTCACCGACGGCCAGTGCCACACCTTCGAATGGAACAACACCGGCGCCATCGTCGAGCACTACAAGGCAGGCCACGCCGACGACCAGTGCCCCAAGCTCACTGATCCTCCGCGTGAAACCAGCGCGTGGCTCCCGCACTTCGACAACCGCCCGCCCCTCCCCCCGTCCGGCACGCCGCACGGATGGCGCGGCATCCTCCGCCGGGCGGCCTCCCTCCCTCTCGCCTTCCTGCCTCCCGCAGTCGCCTTCTACGGCCGGTACCACTTCGGACACCAGGACGTCGGCGCCGCGACCTTCGCCCACACCTTCCACGCCATGGCTGACGAAGCCCTGACCGTCTACGGACGCTGGGAGACCACCCCCGGCCACCACTTCGTGCAGGACAGTTCCGGCCTGATCTGGAGCATCACCACGGCATCCAGCGAGGACAGCGCGAAACCTGCGGTCACTGGCATTTACCCGCCCCGCGGAGCGCCCGCAGACCACCCCGAACACCAGCGCGCGAACCGCGCCTCCGGCTCCCCCACCCTCGCCACACGCAGACGCCCCGCCTAGCGACCACCGGCAGACGCAGGTCAGCGCCGTACGGCCGCCAACCTCGTACGACAAGCACCAACTGCACGCCGCCTGTGCTCTCGTTGAAAGGAGCAATCGGGCACGAGGCACACCCCCCGCCGCAGTTCCGCAACGCACGGCACCCTCAGCACCGGACGTCCCTTCCCAGACCCCGAAGGGGCGCCCGGCTACCGACACGGAACGAGGAGACAGCAGTGTCCATACCGACGACCGACACCCCGGCAACCGAACTCGACCTCGTCACGCACTCCCCCGACGGAGAGTCCCGCGGCGTGTTCGAGCGCACGGGCAGCCTGTTCCCGCTCAACCCCATGGGCCACATCCTGACCGCGATCACCGATGCCCCATCCCCCGTCCGCCCGTGGGGGCTGCGTTTCGCCGAGATCGCCCGCCCGTCCTGCGGCAAGCACGAAGGCGGCAGCAAGACCACGACCGGCGACACGCCCGACGGCAACGCGCCGCACGGCGAAGAGACGCAGGACGACTAGGGGCCGCCGACGATGACGAGCAGCGTTCTCATCCTCACCGACGAAACCGACATCACCGCCGGTCGCGTCGCCGCCGAACTCGCCGTCCGTGGCGTACCGCTCGTAAGAGTGGACCCGGCCGACTTCCCCACACGCCTGAGCATGTCCGCCCAGATCGCCACCGGCGCGACGTGGTCAGGCGCGCTCACCGACCTTGCCGAAGGCCGAACGGCCATCGACCTGGCCGCCGTCGGCGCCGTCTACTACCGGCGTCCGACACAGTTCCGGTTACCCGACGGCATGAACCGCGCCGAGCAGGCATTCGCCTACGGCGAGGCCCGGCGCGGCTTCGGCGGAGTCCTCGGCGCCCTCGACTCAGCCCGGTGGGTCAACGACCGCGTCGCCGCCGCCCGCGCCGAGTACAAGCCCCTGCAACTCGCGACCGCATCCCGCCTCGGTCTCACGATCCCCCACACTCTGATCACGTCCGAGCCCGATCGCGCCTACCAGTGGGCCAAGCAGCAAGACGGCCCGATCATCTACAAGCCGCTCTCGGGTATCTGGCACGCCGACGACGACAAGGTGCGCGTCATCTACACCAACGCAGTCGACGACCTCGGCTCCCTGCTCGCCCCGTCCCTCGGCTACACCGCCCACCTGTTCCAGCAACAGGTACCCAAGGACCACGAGGCACGGGCCATCGTGGTCGGGCAGCGGGTCTTCGCCGTCGCCATCGACGCCGCGACCGCACGCGGACTAGGCGACTGGCGCTCCGACTACGACCACCTGTCCTACCGCGTCATCACCCTCCCCGAAGACGTCGCGGACAAGCTCGTCGCACTGCACCGCGACCTCGGCCTCGTCTTCGGCGCCGTCGACCTCATCCGCCGACCCGACGGGCAATGGGTGTTCCTGGAGACGAACCAGTCCGGCGAATGGGACTGGCTCATCTCCGAAACGGGCATCCCCGTGGCCGAAGCCCTCGCCGACGTGCTCACCGCAAAGGCCCCCGCATGAGCGAACACCTCGCCTCCGCACTCGCCGCCCACCTCGCCGCATCCGGCAACCTCACCGCCCCCTGGCACGAGCACTACACCGTCGTACCCCGACACCACTTCATCCCCGACGTGGCATGGGTGGTCCCCGACGAAACCGGCGCCGAGCCGTACGCCATCGACCGCAACCAGGACACGCCCCGGTGGTTCCAGGCCGTCTACTCCGACGCATCGATCGTCATCCAACTCGACGCCGGAACCGGCGACCTGCGCACCGGCAAGGGCACCCCGACGTCGAGCTGCTCGGCCCCCGGAATCGTCTTCCCGATGCTCCGCGCACTCGACCTGCTCGACGGCCACAAGGTCTTGGAGATCGGTACGGGCAGCGGCTGGACAGCAGCCCTGCTGTCCGCACGCCTCGGCTCCCACCGCGTGACGTCCATCGAGGTCGACGAAGACGTCGCCGCACGCGCCGCCGAGGCCATGGCGCGAGCCGGATACACACCCCAGCTGATCACCGCCGACGGAGCAGACGGCTACACGCCGAACGCCCCGTACGACCGTGTGCACGCCACCTGCGCAGTCGAACGAGTGCCCTACGCATGGGTACGAGACACGCGCCCCGGCGGCGTCATCGTCCTCCCCTGGCGCCCCACCTACGGCCACGGACTACTCGCCCGCCTCGTCGTCAACAACAACGGCCAGGCCATCGGCCGCTTCGAACGCACGGCATCGTTCATGATGCTGCGCACACAACAGCGGGCGATCGGCTGGACACCGCACGACGCAGAGGACGCCACCGCTGAGCTGACAACCCTCGACCCGCGCACCATCATCAACGCCCCCGAAGGAGCGGCACTCGCTATCGCCGCGCTCGCACCCGGCGTCACACAGACAGTGATCACCGAACCCGGCGGCGACGTGTCACTGCTGCTGTCCCAGGCCGACACCCCCGAAGGCGCATGGGCCGCAGTCGACTACTCCGCCGGACTCGACGCCTACACAGTCACCTGGTGGGGCGACCACAACCTGTGGGCGCAGGTGTCTGACGCGTACCTGCAATGGGTGTCCTGGGGACAACCCGCACGCACCCGGTTCGGCATCACGGTCACTCCCGAGGACCAAGTCCTATGGCTCGACCACCCCCGACACCGCGTGCCGCCATACGCCTGAGCAGTATCCATCCCACCACCCACCCATCCCCTGCCCGTCGGTGCTTACCTCCGAGGCCCGGCGGGCGAAGTTGGCACCAGACGGACGTAAGAACACCCCGCGCGTGCAGGGACCACCGATAGGCAGACGTCGAGTCCGACCTCAGTCGGGGGGACACCCCCGTGCGCGGGGACCACGGCGCGGCTCGGTCGCCGTTGAGAGCGGCCTCGGGACCCCCTGCAGGCGCAGGGACCACGCGTTGGGGTCGATGGCAAAGATAGTCATCTTGGGGCCACCCCCGCGGGTGCGGGGACCACAGGAACTGACCAGGCACATTAGCTGAGCGAAAAAGAGCCCGTACGCTAGCCGGACAGACCCCGATGCTCAACAGCGCGCCTTGCCGGAGCAACCTTCCATGGGGTCTCAGCTCTAAGAGGTGCTAACAAAGGCGTTCGACGTGGCGGTGGGTGATCAGGCAGG
>NZ_BMVR01000025.1 GCF_014650815.1 Streptomyces flavofungini | reverse complement strand
GTTCTTGCGTTTCCGACTCTATCAGATCTTTCCGGCTTCCCGTTCCGACCCGATTCCCTCGGCACCTTCCAGGTATTCGCTTTCGCGTTTCCCTTTCCGGCGGATCCGACTTTATCAGAGATTCTGAGTCGGAATTTCCGCCCCGTCCGAGTCGGCCTCCGGCACAACCGTGCGCGGCGCTTCCCCCTCTGGCGGAGCCGTAAACGTACTGGAGCGGGGCGCCCCGATGCAAATCGAGGCGCCCCGCTCCAGCGGGCAGGTGGTCAAACCGGTCAGGTCACCGTCAGACCTCGACGACGACGGGCAGGATCATCGGGCGGCGGCGGTAGTTGTCCGACACCCACTTGCCCAGCGTGCGGCGGATGAGCTGCTGCAGCTGGTGGGGTTCGACGACGCCGTCCTGGGCCGACTTCTCCAGGACTTCCTGGACCTTCGGGATGACGGCGTTGAACGCCGAGTCCTCGATGCCGGAGCCCCGGGCCTGGACGTGCGGGCCACCGGTGATCTTGCCGGTAGAGGAGTCCACCACCACGAAGACCGAGATGATGCCCTCGTCCCCGAGGATCTTGCGGTCCTTCAGGGCGGGCTCACCCACATCGCCGACGGAGAGGCCGTCGACGTACACGTACCCCGCCTGGACCTTGCCGACGATCTTGGCCTTGCCCGCGACGAGGTCGACGACGACGCCGTCCTCGGCGATGACGATGCGGTCGTGCGGGACGCCGGTGAGGGCGCCGAGCTCGGCGTTGGCACGCAGATGGCGCCATTCGCCGTGGACCGGCATCAGGTTCTTCGGCTTGCAGATGTTGTAGAAGTACAGCAGCTCGCCGGCCGAGGCGTGGCCAGAGACGTGCACCTTGGCGTTGCCCTTGTGGACGACGTGGGCGCCCCAACGGGTCAGGCCGTTGATGACGCGGTAGACCGCGTTCTCGTTGCCCGGGATGAGCGACGACGCCAGGATCACCGTGTCGCCCGAGACGATGCGGATCTGGTGGTCCCGGTTGGCCATGCGGGAGAGCGCGGCCATCGGCTCGCCCTGGGAGCCCGTGCAGACCAGGACGACCTCGTGGTCCGGCAGGTCGTCGAGGGTCTTGACGTCGACGACCAGGCCCGGCGGGACCTTCAGATAGCCGAGGTCACGGGCGATGCCCATGTTGCGGACCATGGAGCGGCCGACGAAGGCGACCCGGCGGCCGTACTCGTGGGCCGCGTCGAGGATCTGCTGGATGCGGTGCACATGGCTGGCGAAGCTGGCCACGATGATCCGCTTGCGGGCGCCCGCGAAGACCTGGCGGAGCACGTTCGAGATGTCGCGCTCCGGCGGGACGAAGCC
Source organism: Streptomyces flavofungini (assembly GCF_014650815.1). Lineage (GTDB taxonomy): Bacteria > Actinomycetota > Actinomycetes > Streptomycetales > Streptomycetaceae > Streptomyces > Streptomyces flavofungini. The sequence continues at coordinate 63,715 of NZ_BMVR01000025.1, read as the reverse complement.
CGGGACCTCGGCGTTCGTCGAGTCGGAGAGAAGAAGGTCGATGCCCTCCTCGCTCAGGCGCGCGAAGGCGTGCAGGTCCGTTAGGCGACGGTCAAGCGGGAGCTGGTCCATCTTGAAGTCGCCGGTGTGCACGACCATGCCCGCGGGCGTGCGGATGGCGACCGCGAGCGCGTCCGGGATGGAGTGGTTGACCGCGACGAACTCACAGTCGAAGGGGCCGACGCGCTCGCGGTGGCCCTCGGCGACCTCGAGCGTGTAGGGCCGGATGCGGTGCTCCTGGAGCTTGGCCTCGATCAGGGCGAGGGTCAGCTTGGAGCCGATCAGCGGAATGTCCGGCTTCTCGCGCAGGAGATAGGGGACACCGCCGATGTGGTCCTCGTGGCCGTGCGTGAGGACGATGCCCTCGATGTCGTCGAGACGGTCCCGGATGGACGTGAAGTCCGGCAGGATCAGGTCGATTCCGGGCTGCTCCTCCTCGGGGAAGAGCACTCCGCAGTCGACGATCAGGAGACGCCCGTCGTACTCGAAGACGGTCATGTTGCGGCCGATCTCACCGAGGCCGCCCAGCGGGGTGACCCGCAGGCCGCCCTTCGGGAGCTTCGGCGGGGCGCCGAGTTCAGGATGCGGATGACTCAAAAGACTCTCCTCAACCACACACGCCACGTACCTCCGGGGCACGTGGCGCGCATGACGTTCGTGCAGTAGCAGTTGTCTGGGTGCAGGCATGTGGCCTGCGGTGTTGCCTATTCAGTTGTGAAGTCTGTGGTTAGAGCTGTACCCCACCGGCGGCAAGATCGATCTTGAGCTGTGCCGTCTCCTCGGGGGAGAGCTCGACCAGCGGCAGGCGCAGCGGGCCGCCGGGGCGGCCCTGCAGGGCGAGCGCCGCCTTGGTGGTAATCACACCCTGCGTACGAAACATGCCCGTGAAGACTGGGAGCAGCTTCTGGTGGATCTCGGTCGCCTTCTGGACGTCGCCGCTGGTGTGGGCGTCGATCATCGCGCGCAGCTCCGGCGTGACGACGTGGCTGACGACGGAGACGAAACCGCAGGCGCCGACCGAGAGCAGCGGCAGGTTCAGCATGTCGTCGCCGGAGTACCAGGCGAGACCGGAGCGGGCGATGGCCCAGCTGGCCCGGCCGAGGTCGCCCTTGGCGTCCTTGTTGGCGACGATACGCGGGTGCTCGGCGAGGCGCACGATCGTTTCGGTGTTGATCGGCACACCGCTGCGGCCCGGGATGTCGTACAGCATCACCGGCAGGTCGGTGGCGTCGGCGATCGCGGTGAAGTGCCGGAAGAGGCCCTCCTGCGGGGGCTTGTTGTAGTACGGCGTGACGGTGAGCAGGCCGTGTGCGCCGGCGCTCGCGGCCGCGCGGGCGAGGTCGATGCTGTGGCGGGTGTCGTTCGTGCCGACTCCGGCGACCACGTGGGCGCGGTCTCCGACGGCGTCCACCACCGCTCGTACCAGCTCTGCTTTCTCCGCGTCGCTGGTGGTCGGGGACTCGCCCGTGGTGCCGTTGACGATCAGGCCGTCGTTGCCTGCGTCCACCAAGTGGGCGGCGAGCTGGCGCGCGCCGTCGAGGTCGAGTGCGCCGTCCGCCGTGAAGGGCGTGACCATGGCGGTGAGGACCCTCCCGAAGGGGGTCTGCGGAGTGGAGGTCGGAGCCATGGGTAACACGCTACTCGCTGCTCAGCACGGGGTCGCCCCTCGGGTGACGCACAGGGCCTGACACGGGAGGAGCCCGGCACTGCCTGCTCGGGGGTTCAAGCAGTGCCGGGTCCGTTTGATCAGGCTAGATGAACTTCTAGAAATGCCGCAATACGGACACTTCGCTCGGCCCATCCGCACATCAGTGCCTCAAGGCGCCATGCGTCCGCGCCTCATGGCGCCGGTGACCGGCGCTGTGCGCGGTCGCACGCCCCGGGTCCGGGAGCGACGTGACGCACGCGCCCGGGCGGACCGTCTGCGTCTTCGGGCAGCCGGGGTGCGTCTTCGGGCGGCGCCCGCTCCAGGGCGAGGCACTGACAGTCGAGGGGCTGACAGTCGGGACGCTGACAATCAGTCACCAGGCGCCCGTCCCGGCAATCTTTGGCGAATTTGCCGAAACAGGGCACCTTTTGGGCGTTTCGAGCGTCTGTCTTGTTGACAGAGTTCAGTTCGAGTCCCGTGAGGAGACGCGCGCCCCATGTTCCGCCGGCGAGAGCCCGTACCCTTCGCCTTCATCGCCGAAGCCGACAAGTTCCGCAGCAACGTCACTCCCCCTCCCCGTGAGCGCGCCTCAGCCGGTCAGATCGTCGGCCGCACGCTCATAGGTCTCACCGTGGTCGCCGGTCTGGTGGGCTCCGTGCTCTTCGGCATGCCCGCGATGTCGGCCGACCAGTCGCCCGCCAAGACCCAGCAGTCCGAGGCCTCGGACGGGCGCTGACCCACGCCGGCAGCCGCTGACCAGCGCGGTCCCGGCAGTAGCGGGAGAAATCCCGTACCCCGCCGTCCTCGTGGCGCGGGAGGTACCCCCTTGGCCCCCCAAGGGTGGTAGCAGGGAGCACGGCTCGATAACCTCACCGGGCACAGCCCATGCGTGAGTGAGGATCAGCCGTGCCCCTGCCCTTCCTGACCGCGGACCGCGCTTTCGACGAGGCCGCGCACGACCCCGCGCTCCCCTTCGACGACCGCGACCGCTGGCGCCGGCCGTACCGCCCGGGCCCCTGGCGGGTGGGCGCCGCCGCCGTGCTGCTGCTCCTCGCCTCGTTCGTCCTCGTGGCCGCCGTGATCATCGCTGCCGCCGGGGCCCTGTCGGGTGCCGCGATCTGTGTGGGCGTGGCCGTCCTCATCATCACGGCCGCCCTGCGGCTGCTCCGCATGGGCACCTGGGTGAGCGCGCAGGGGCTGCGCCGGATCGGCTTTCTCAGCACGCAGACGGTGCTGTGGGCCCAGGTGGACTCGGTGCGTACGGCACAGCAGCCGGTGCGGTGGCTGGGGCTGCCCCGCACCGTGCAGGGGCAGGCCCTCGTGCTCGTACGGCGGGACCAGACGGCGGAGCGGCGGCTGCTCCTGACCGACCGGAACGCGGACTTCCTGGCGCGGCGCGCGGCGTTCGACCGGGCGGCCGACACGGTCGAGGTGTGGGCCGACGAGTATCGGCGTACGGCCTAGACGCCTGACCTAGTCGCATGACCTGGGCGTTTCGGGGGTCGGCGGCAAGCTCGGCCCGACCCTCGCGCTCTCGGCCAGCCCGCCGCCCCGCCACCCGTTAGACGCTGAGTGGCCTGCCCTCGCGCAGGGCGATCGCCCGCTGCATGGCCTTGCGGGCGCGCGGGGTGTCGCGGGCGTCGTGGTAGGCGACGGCGAGGCGGAACCAGCAGCGCCAGTCGTCGGGGGTGTCCTCCGTCTCGGCCTTGCGCTGGGCGAAGACCTCGTCGGCGGAGTCCCGGTCGATGCGGCCGCCGGGCGTGCGCTTCAACTCGTCGACGGGCAGGCCGCCTTCGGCCTCCAGCTCGGCGGCGAGACGGTTCGCACGCTGCACGAACCGCGTGTTCTGCCACAGGAACCAGACGCCGATGACCGGCAGGATGAGCACCGCGACACCGAAGGTGACGGTGAGGACAGTGCCGTGCTTTATCAGGAGCACGCCGCGGCTGCCGACCAGGACGAAGTAGACGACCAGGACGGCGGCCGTGACGGCGTAGGTGATCTTTGCGCGCATGCCGGTCAGCCCAGGTCCAGGAAGTGTTCCAGGCCGAAGGTCAGGCCCGGCGTGGTCACGACCTTGCGGACGCCCAGCAGGATGCCCGGCATGAAGCTGCTGTGGTGCAGCGAGTCGTGGCGCACAGTGAGGGTCTCGCCCTCGGCGCCGAGCAGCACCTCCTGGTGGGCCAGGAGGCCGCGCAGGCGCACCGCGTGCACGGGCACGCCGTCGACGTTCGCGCCGCGGGCCCCGTCGAGCGCCGTCGCCGTCGCGTCCGGCTGCGGGGCGCTGCCCGCCTGCTCGCGGGCGGCGGCGATGAGCTGGGCGGTGCGCGTCGCGGTGCCGCTGGGGGCGTCGACCTTGTTCGGGTGGTGCAGCTCGACGACCTCGACGGACTCGAAGTACGGCGCGGCGATCTGCGCGAACTTCATGGTCAGGACCGCGCCGATGGAGAAGTTCGGAGCGATGAGGACGCCCGTCTCCGGGGACGCGTCCAGCGACGTCCGCAGCTGCGCGAGGCGCTCGTCGGTCCAGCCCGTCGTACCGACGACGGCGTGGATGCCGTGCCGTACGCAGAAGTCGAGGTTGCCCATCACCGACGCCGGGGTGGTCAGCTCCACCGCCACCTGGGCGCCGGTCTCGACCAGCGTCTCCAGGCGGTCGCCGCGCCCGAGGGCGGCGACCAGATCCATGTCCTCGGCGGCCTCGACGGCCCGCACGGCCTCGGAGCCGATCCGGCCCTTGGCGCCGATGACCGCCACGCGCAGCTTGCTCATGTCCTTCATTCCTTACGGGAGTTACGAGACGTACGCACCGGGGCCGCGAGCACCCCGCGGCCCCGTACGCACGAACCTACGCGACCGCTTCGTGCAGGCGCGCCGCCTGCTTGCCCTGCAGCGGGCCTATCGCCGACAGCGAGGGGCGCCGGCCCAGCACGTCCCGGGCCACCTCGCGCACCTCGTCCGGCGTGACCGCGTGGATCTTCGCGAGCATGTCGTCGACCGACATCTGCTCGCCCCAGCACAGCTCGCTCTTGCCGATACGGTTCATCAGCGCGCCGGTGTCCTCCAGGCCGAGGACGGTGGAGCCCGCGAGCTGGCCGATGGCACGGGCGATCTCGTCGTCCGTGAGGCCGTGCTGCGCGACCTGGTCCAGCTCGTCGCGGCAGATCTTCAGCACGTCGTGCACCTGGCTCGGGCGGCAGCCCGCGTACACGCCGAAGAGTCCGGTGTCGGCGAAGCCCGAGGTGTACGAGTACACGCTGTAGGCCAGGCCGCGCTTCTCGCGGACCTCCTGGAACAGGCGCGAGGACATGCCGCCGCCGAGCGCCGTGTTCAGGACGCCGAGGGCCCAGCGGCGCTCGTCGGTGCGGGCCAGGCCCGGCATGCCGAGGATGACGTGGGCCTGCTCGGTCTTGCGGTCGACGATCTCCATCCGGCCGGACGTGGTCAGGCGGCGCGAGCCGGAGCGCGGGGCCACCGGGGTCACGTCCGTGCGGTGCAGCGCGCCGGACTTCTCGAAGGCGGCGCGGACCTGGCGGACGACCTGCTGGTGGTCGACGTTCCCCGCGGCGGCCACGACCAGGTGCGTGGGGTCGTAGTGCTTCTTGTAGAAGCGGCGGATGCGGTCGGCCGTCAGGGCGTTGATCGTGTCGACGGTGCCGAGGACCGGGCGGCCGAGGGGGGTGTCGCCGAGCATCGTGTGCGCGAACAGGTCGTGCACGCAGTCGCCCGGGTCGTCCTCCGTCATGGCGATCTCTTCGAGGATGACGCCGCGCTCGGCGTCGACGTCCTCCTGCTCGATGAGCGAGCCGGTCAGCATGTCGCAGACGACGTCGATGGCAAGCGGCAGGTCGGTGTCGAGCACGCGCGCGTAGTAGCACGTGTACTCCTTGGCCGTGAAGGCGTTCATCTCGCCGCCGACCGCGTCGATCGCCGAGGAGATGTCCAGGGCGCTGCGCTTCTTGGTGCCCTTGAAGAGCAGGTGCTCCAAGTAGTGCGTGGCGCCGTTCAGTGACGGCGTCTCGTCCCGCGACCCGACGTGGGCCCAGATGCCGAAGGTGGCGGAGCGGACGGACGGCAGGGTCTCGGTGACGATGCGCAGGCCCCCGGGGAGGGTGGTCTTGCGGACCGTGCCGATGCCGTTCGTGCCCTTGATCAAGGTTTGGGTACGGGCGACGGCCCGCGCCTCCGAGGAGGTGCGGGCCGTCGTCGTGGTGCTACGCGACGTCACTTGTCGGTGTCGTCCTTACTTGTCGGAGCCCGCGGCGGAGCCGCTGTCGGACTCGGCCTCGTCGCCCTCTTCACCCTCGATGACGGGGATGAGGGAGAGCTTGCCGCGGGAGTCGATCTCGGCGATCTCGACCTGGACCTTCTGGCCCACGCCGAGGACGTCCTCGACGTTCTCCACGCGCTTGCCACCGGCGAGCTTGCGGATCTGCGAGATGTGCAGCAGACCGTCCTTGCCCGGGAGCAGCGACACGAACGCGCCGAAGGTGGTCGTCTTCACGACCGTGCCCAGGTAGCGCTCGCCGACCTCCGGCATGGTCGGGTTGGCGATGCCGTTGATCGTGGCGCGGGCGGCCTCGGCGGCCGGGCCGTCGGCGGCACCGATGTAGATGGTGCCGTCGTCCTCGATCGTGATGTCGGCGCCGGTGTCCTCCTGGATCTGGTTGATCATCTTGCCCTTCGGGCCGATGACCTCACCGATCTTGTCCACCGGGATCTTGACGGTGATGATGCGCGGCGCGTTCGGGGACATCTCGTCCGGAACGTCGATGGCCTCGTTCATCACGTCGAGGATGTGCAGGCGCGCGTCGCGGGCCTGCTTCAGCGCGGCGGCCAGGACCGAGGCGGGGATGCCGTCGAGCTTGGTGTCGAGCTGCAGCGCGGTCACGAACTGCTTCGTACCGGCGACCTTGAAGTCCATGTCACCGAACGCGTCCTCCGCACCGAGGATGTCGGTGAGGGCGACGTAGTGCGTGTCGCCGTCGATCTCCTGGGAGATCAGACCCATGGCGATGCCGGCGACGGCGGCCTTCAGCGGCACACCGGCGTTCAGCAGCGACATGGTGGAGGCGCAGACCGAGCCCATGGACGTCGAGCCGTTGGAGCCGAGGGCCTCGGACACCTGACGGATCGCGTACGGGAACTCCTCGCGCGTCGGAAGGACCGGCACGATGGCGCGCTCGGCGAGCGCGCCATGGCCGATCTCGCGGCGCTTCGGCGAACCGACGCGGCCGGTCTCACCGACGGAGTACGGCGGGAAGTTGTAGTTGTGCATGTAGCGCTTGCGCGTCACCGGGGAGAGGGTGTCGAGCTGCTGCTCCATCCGGAGCATGTTCAGGGTGGTGACGCCCAGGATCTGGGTCTCGCCACGCTCGAACAGCGCCGAACCGTGCACGCGCGGAATGGCCTCGACCTCGGCGGCGAGCGTACGGATGTCCGTGACGCCGCGGCCGTCGATGCGGACCTTGTCCTTGATGATGCGCTCGCGGACCAGCTTCTTGGTCAGCGCGCGGTACGCACCGGAGATCTCCTTCTCGCGGCCCTCGAACTGCGGGAGCAGCTTCTCGCCGGCGATCTCCTTGACGCGGTCCAGCTCGGCCTCGCGCTCCTGCTTGCCGGCGATGGTGAGCGCCTGGGCGAGCTCGGTCTTGACCGCGGCGGTCAGGGCCTCGAGCACGTCGTCCTGGTAGTCCAGGAAGACCGGGAAGTCGCCGGTGGGCTTGGCAGCCTTCGCGGCGAGGTCCGCCTGGGCCTTGCAGAGGACCTTGATGAAGGGCTTCGCGGCCTCGAGACCGGCGGCCACGACCTCTTCGGTCGGCGCCTCGGCGCCGCCCTTGACGAGCTCGATGGTCTTCTCGGTGGCCTCGGCCTCGACCATCATGATCGCGACGTCGCCGTCCTCCAGGACGCGACCGGCGACCACCATGTCGAAGACGGCGTCCTCGAGCTCGGTGTGCGTCGGGAAGGCGACCCACTGGCCCTTGATCAGCGCGACCCGGGTGCCGCCGATCGGGCCGGAGAAGGGCAGGCCGGCCAGCTGCGTGGAGCAGGAGGCGGCGTTGATCGCGACCACGTCGTACAGGTGGTCGGGGTTGAGCGCCATGATCGTCTCGACGATCTGGATCTCGTTGCGCAGGCCCTTCTTGAAGGAAGGACGCAGCGGGCGGTCGATCAGGCGGCAGGTCAGGACCGCGTCCTCGGAGGGGCGGCCCTCACGGCGGAAGAACGAGCCGGGGATCTTGCCGGCGGCGTACTGCCGCTCCTCGACGTCCACCGTCAGCGGGAAGAAGTCGAGCTGGTCCTTGGGCCGCTTGGAAGCGGTGGTGGCCGACAGCACCATGGTGTCGTCGTCCAGGTACGCCACGGCGGAGCCGGCGGCCTGCTTGGCCAGGCGGCCCGTCTCGAAGCGGATGGTGCGGGTGCCGAAGGTGCCGTTGTCGATGACGGCCTCGGCGTAGTGGGTCTCGTTCTCCACTAGCGGTTCTCCTACGTTTCGTCTTCGCCCCCTGGCCCGTGTGGCCAGGGAGTCCACCGCGGCCCGTGTGGCCGGGGTGGGGCGGAGAAACGCGCCCTGGGTGCGGGCCGGTCTTCGATCGAAGCACCCGGGGTTCGTTCTCTTCGTATCCCGGGGGCCACTACCGAGGACCGGCGGCGGCTGGGTGCGCCTCTCCTATGGATCTGTGCTGTCCGGGCTCGTGCCCGGCGTCCGCACTGTGCCGGACGTCACCAGACTACAAACGGCCGGTGACATCGCGCACGTACAGCAAAGGGAGCGGCCCCCTTCGAGTGCTTCGAGTGGGAACCGCTCCCTTCACGGCGTCTTACTTGGCGCCCGCCGCACCGCGGCGGATGCCGAGCCGGTCAACCAGGGCACGGAAGCGCTGGATGTCCTTCTTGGCCAGGTACTGCAGCAGACGGCGGCGCTGGCCGACGAGGATCAGCAGACCACGACGGGAGTGGTGGTCGTGCTTGTGCGTCTTCAGGTGCTCGGTCAGGTCCGAGATGCGGCGCGAAAGCAGGGCGACCTGGACCTCGGGGGAGCCGGTGTCGCCCTCCTTCTGGCCGAAGTCGGTCATGATCTGCTTCTTCGTAGCGGCGTCGAGCGACACGCGTACTCCTTGTGATGTCTTCGTTTCGCCCTCGAGTGCCCCTGGTCTTCGTCTCAGGGGAGCTTTCGGAACTCTGAAGGCTGGGTCCGCCTCGGAAGGCGGGTGGGTCCACCTTGGAGGGTGGGGTTCACCTCGATGAGGTGGGGTCGCCTTGGGAGGCGGGTCCGCAGGGCGCGGGCCTCTGGCCGGGGGCCTGGGGCGTGCGTAGACATGCGGGCGTTACACAGAGTACCAGGGTGGGGGTGACGGGTTCGCCGCGGGCCCCGGCCCGGGCCGTCCGCTGATCGTTGGCTCAGCTCGTCATCGCGCGGGCGGACGCGTAGACGTCGAAGACCGCGAGGGTCAAGGGTACGAGGGTCAGGAGGACGAAGACCTCGGCGATCTCCACGAAGCGGCCCCAGAAGGGGGTCACGCCGCTGCGGGCGGTGATCAGGCCGATGGCGGTGCACAGCACGGCGGCGGCCGCGATCGCGGCGACGAGCCAGATGGTGCGCAGGTCCAGCGCCGCGGTGTCGCCGTTGAGGGCGTCGCGCATCAGGTTGTCCGACGGGTTCAGGCAGCGGCCGACGCCGAGCAGGACCAGGCAGGCCAGGCCCGCGGCCAGGGTGGCGGCGACCTGCGCGGTGTAGCGGAAGAGCTGGGCGCGCATCAGCATCGCGACGCCGGTGGCGAGGGCCAGGAGCTGCCCCCAGCCGTTGTCGGAGAAGCCGAGGACGGCCGCCGCGCCCACGGAGACCAGGGCGCAGCCGCCGACGAGGCCGATGAGCAGCTCGTGGCCGCGGCGGGCCTGGGCGGCGATGCGGTCGGCGTCGACGGGGTCCTGGGGGGCGCGGTCCGCGTCGGGGTCGAGGTCGGCACCGTAGGTGGGGCGCGCGGCGTGCGGGGACGCGAAGCCGATGGGGAGTCGCGCGAAGCGCATGGCGAGGCCCGGCAGGAAGGCGAGGGCCCCTACGGCCAGCGGGGCGCACAGGGCGGCGGTCTCGACCGCCTCCATGCGCCAGAGGGCCGCCGCGAACACCGCGAGGAGGCCGATGGCGGACGCGCAGACGAACGCGACGAACGGGCCGTCCCCCCGCGGCGACACCAGCGTCAGGACCACCGAGGCGACCAGCACGGCCGCGCAGGCCAGCAGGAACTGGAGCCTGCCGATGCCGTGACCGTCGGTGAGCGGCAGCAGCCCGGAGCCCGCCACCGCCAGGTTCGGCAGCGCACCGAGGCCGAGCGCGACGGCGGCGGCCCGGTCGTCGTACACCCGGGCCCGTACGCAGGCGAAGGTGAGCAGCAGCAGGCCCGCGACGGCGGCCAGGACGCCGGGGAAGCTGTGCATGTCGTGGCGGGGCTCGGCCGTCCAGGTCACGAAGGCCAGGAGGACCGGCAGGACGGCGCCGCCGATCAGGCCCGCGGCGCGGGTGAGGTCGCCGTTCCACAGCGTGCGGTCGCTCGTGACGGCGGAGGCGACGGCGTCGGACACGTCGTCGTAGACGGCGGGCGGCAGCGATGCCGAGAAGGGGCGCAGGGTCAGCAGCTCGCCGTCGAGGATGCGCTGGGCCGCGAAGGAGCGGGCGCTGTCGAGGACGGCGCCGTCCCTGCGGACGAGGTGGTAGCCCACGGGGGCGCCTTCGGCGGGGCTCTGCCGGGACAGCCGCAGGACCTCCGGGTAGATGTCGGCGACCGGGATGTCGTCGGGCAGCGCCACGTCGATCCGGCTGTCGGGCGCGACGATCGTGACACGGCAGAAGCCGAGTCCGGCGCCGGTCCCGGTCGTGGCCACGTGGCCGGGACGACCGGTGGTGGCGGCCGCCGCGGAGGCCGTGGTGCTCACCTGCTGTTCCCCCCTCAGTGCTGATGGTGCGTCAACTGTGGTGCTGATGGTGCGTCAATTCCGGTGCGACTGCTGCGTCAACGCCGGTGCTGCTGCCGCTGCCGCTTGAGCGCCGGTGCCGCTGCCTCTTGAGTGCCGGCGCCGGTGCCGCTTGACTGCCGGTACCGCTGCTGCGTCATCGGCAGTACCGCCTCGCGGGTGGGCGACTCCCCCGCCGAGCCCTGCGTGACGACGCCCTCGCCGACTGTGCCGCATCGCGCGACGCGCCACGGCGCAATTCGGCTCACCTGGCTGGTTCTTGCGCCCGCACCTCTCCCCCGTAGCTCCCGGTAGGCCCCTGTGGCACGAAATGCCCTGATTCTTCGGGCTGTTGCCCGAGCTGCGCTTCGGCTTGATTCGCGTGTGTTCACACGCACGATCGGCACCTTACCGCTCCTCGTGAGGCCCGATGTCAGTAGGATCGGCCGCTGGTCTTCGGCCGCCCGAAGACGGGGACGGCGGACGGAACGCCTAGGCCTGGCAAGGGGATTGGTGCGTAGTGAGCCACATCATCGTGAGGCGCCCGCCTCGGGTTCTGCCGTCCGAGGTGCCCACCGCGGAGATCGTCCTGCAACCCCCGCCGGAGCTGCCGCGCGGCCAGCAGGAGGGCGCGATGATGCAGCTCCTGCCGATGCTGGGCATGGGCGGCTCGGTGGTGTTCTTCTTCATGCCGAATTCGCATCCGTTTATGAAGATCATGGGCATGGTGATGGTCACCGCGACGCTGGCGATGACCATCGCGATGGTGGTCCGGCACCGCCGCGGCGCCCAGGGCCAACTCGCGGACATGCGCCGCGACTACCTCCGGTACCTGAAGCAGACCCGCCGCTCCGCCCTGAACACCGCGAGGGCGCAGCGCGACGCCCAGTACTACCTCCACCCCTCCCCCGAGCAGCTCTGGGCCCTGGTGGCCGAGGGCAGCCGGGTGTGGGAGCGGCGCACGGGCGACGAGGACTTCGGGCAGGTGCGCGTCGGCCTCGGCTCGCAGGCGCTGGCCGCGCCGCTCGTCGCTCCCGAGACCGCGCCGGTGGACGAGCTCGAACCGTTGACCGCGGGCGCGATGCAGCGTTTCCTCGCGACGCACGGCACCGTGGAGTCCCTGCCGATGGCGGTGTCCCTGCGGGCCTTCTACCACGTGACGGTCAGCGGCGAGCCGGACGCGGTGCGGGGCACCGCCCGCGCGCTGACCGCCTCGCTGGCCTGCCTGCACTCCCCCGACGACCTGCTCATCGCGGTCGCCGCGGGCCGTGCGTCCGCGCCGGACTGGGAGTGGGCCAAGTGGCTCCCGCACTGCCAGGCGCCGGGTGCCGCGGACGGGGCGGGCAGCCGCCGCCTGATCACCGGCGACCCGGTGGAGCTGGAGGCGATGCTGTCCGCCCGGCTCCAGGGCCGCCCCCGGTTCCACCCCGGCGGGACGCCGCTGCCGGAGGAGCCGCACATCGTCGTCGTGCTCGACGGCCTCTCCCTGGCCCCGACGTCGGTCCTGGCGTCCGTCGAGGGGCTGCAGGGCGTCACCATCGTGGAGGTGGTGCCGGGCGAGCTCGGCAGCGGGCGCGGGGGGCTCTCCGTCGTCGTACAGCAGAAGTCGCTGCGCCTGGAGTCGGGGCACGGCCTGGTGTACGACGGCACGCCCGACCTCCTGTCGTACGAGGCCGCCGAGGCGCTCGCCCGGCAGTTGGCGCCGCTGCGGATGGCGTCGGGCGGCGACGACGGCCAGCCGCTGCTCGCCAACCTGGACTTCACGGAGCTGCTCGGGCTCGGCGACGCCGACTCGGTGGACACGAACCGGACCTGGCGCCCGCGCGCGCAGGCGGAGCGGCTGCGCGTCCCGATCGGCGTCGGTGAGGACGGCCGACCCGTGATGCTGGACCTCAAGGAGGCCGCGCAGGAAGGCATGGGGCCGCACGGCCTGTGCGTGGGAGCCACCGGTTCCGGCAAGTCGGAGCTGCTGCGCACCCTGGTCCTCGGCCTCGCCGTCACCCACTCCTCGCAGAGCCTGAACTTCGTCCTCGCCGACTTCAAGGGCGGCGCCACCTTCGCGGGCATGGCGCAGCTGCCGCACGTCGCCGCCGTGATCACCAACCTCGCGGACGATCTGACGCTGGTCGACCGCATGGGCGACTCCATCCGCGGCGAGCTCAACCGCCGCCAGGAACTCCTGCGCGACGCGGGCAACTACGCGAACATCCACGACTACGAGAAGGTCCGCGCCGCCGGAGCCGCGCTGCAGCCCATCCCCTCCCTGGTCCTCGTCATCGACGAGTTCAGCGAACTGCTCACCGCGAAGCCCGACTTCATCGACATGTTCGTGCAGATCGGCCGCATCGGCCGCTCCCTCGGCGTGCATCTGCTGCTCGCCTCGCAGCGCCTGGAGGAGGGCCGCCTGCGCGGCCTGGAGACCTACCTCTCGTACCGCGTGGGCCTGCGCACGTTCTCCGCCGCCGAGTCCCGCGCCGCCCTCGGCGTGCCCGACGCGTACCAACTGCCGAACGTGCCCGGTTCCGGCTATCTGAAGTTCGGCACGGACGAGATGGTGCGCTTCAAGGCCGCGTACGTCTCCGGGGTGTACCGCACGGGTTCCGCGCAGGCCGCGGCGCTCGGCGGGCCGCTGCCGGTCGACCGGCGGCCCGTGCTGTTCACGGCCGCCGAGGTGCCGGTGCGGTATGCCGCCACGTCCCCGCCGGGGCCGCGGCCGCGCCCCGACGCGGACGACGCGCTCGCCGACACCGTCCTCGACGTCATCGTGCGCCGCCTGGAGGCGCAGGGCCCGGCCGCCCACCAGGTGTGGCTGCCGCCGCTGGACAGCCCGCCGTCCCTTGACTCGCTGCTTCCCGGACTCACCGCCGTGCCGGGGCGGGGTCTCACCCAGCCGGGGTACGAGGGGGCGGGCCGCCTCGTCGTACCGCTCGGCCTGGTCGACAAGCCGTACGAGCAGCGCCGCGACCCGCTGTGGTGCGACTTCTCGGGCGCGGCGGGCCATATGCAGATCCTGGGCGGTCCGCAGTCGGGCAAGTCGACACTGCTGCGCTCACTGATCGCGTCGTTCGCACTCACCCACACCCCGCAGGAAGTGCAGTTCTACGGGCTCGACTTCGGCGGTGGCGGGCTTGCGGCGGTCGCCGGGCTGCCGCATGTGGGCGGGGTCGCGTCGCGGCTCGACCCGGAGCGGGTGCGGCGCACGCTCGCCGAGGCCTTCTCGGTCATGACGCGCCGCGAGGAGTACTTCAGGTCGGCCGGCATCGCCTCGATCGCCGACTTCCGGGCGCGCCGGGCGCGCGGCGACATCTCCGTCACGGACCAGCCGTGGGGTGACGTCTTCCTCGTCATCGACGGCTGGGGCAACTTCCGTACGGACTACGAGGGCCTGGAGCCCGCCGTCCTCGACATCGCCGCCCGCGGCCTCGGCTACGGCATCCACCTGATCCTGACCGCGTCCCGATCGATGGAGGTCCGGGCGAACCTCAAGGACCACCTGATGAACCGCCTCGAACTGCGCCTCGGCGACACCATGGACTCCGAGCTCGACCGCAAGGTCGCCGCCAACGTCCCGGCCGGTGTGCCCGGCCGCGGTCAGACCCCGCAGAAGCAGCACTTCATGGCGGCCGTGCCGCGCGTCGACGGCCTCTCCTCCGACACGGACCTCGCCGAGGCGACGGCGGCGCTCGCCACCGAGGTCACCCGGCACTGGACCGAACCGGCCGCGCCCGCCGTACGGCTGCTGCCGCGCGAACTGCCCGCCGCGCAGCTTCCGCCCGGACACCTCTTCCCGGACCGGGGCGTGTCCTTCGCCCTCGACGAGGACAACCTCGAACCGGTCTTCGTGGACTTCGAGCAGGACCCGTTCTTCCTCATCCTCGGCGAGAGCGAGTCCGGCAAGTCCAACCTGCTGCGCCTGCTCATCAAGCGCCTCTCGGAGCGCTACAGCGGCGACGCCTGCAAGCTCTTCGTCGTCGACAACCGCCGCTCCCTGCTCGACGTCACCCCGGCCTCGCACCTGGCCGAGTACATCCCCATGTCCAACGCCATGGACCACCACATCAACGCGCTCGCCGACCTCATGAAGCGCCGCAGCCCCGCCACCGACGTCACCGCCCAGCAGCTCCGCGACCGCAGCTGGTGGCAGGGCCCCACGGTGTACGTCATCGTCGACGACTACGACCTGGTGTCCACGTCCAGTGGCAACCCGCTCGCCCCCCTCACCGAACTCCTCCCCTTCGCCCGCGACGTGGGCGTCCGCTTCGTCCTCGCCCGCTCCACGGCGGGCGCCGGGCGCGCCTCGTACGAGCCGTTCCTCCAGCGGATGAAGGAACTCGGCGCCCAGGGAATCCTCCTCGCCGGCGACCCGTCCGAGGGTGACCTCCTGGGCGGGGTACGGCCGCGGCCGATGCCCGCGGGGCGGGGGATCTTCGTCTCGCGGAAGCGGGGGAAGCCGTTGGTGCAGACGGGGTTGGTGGAGGGGGAGTACTAAGGGGCTGGTGGGGTTGGTCCTCCGGGCCGGGTCGGCCGGGGCGAACGTCCCGGACCTGCCGGGTTGTTGCTTGCTGTGTGCCCCCGGCACACACGCGGTGACAAGTAGTCTGAGCACACAGTTCGTCCGTACGTCGGGAAGTCGGGAAGGGGTCGCTTCACATGGCCGAGGCACAGGAGCAGGCAGCGGGCCGGACGCGGGGCGAGGAGTCGGAGCAGGAGATCAAGGCGCGCAAGGAGCGGGAGAAGAACGAGCTCTACGCCCTCGACATCTCCGGCGTCGAATGGCACAGCGCCCCGGGCACCGAGACCCACGAGGAGCGCGTCGAGATCGCCTACCTCCCCGAGGGCGCGGTGGCCATGCGGTCCTCCCTCGACCCGGAGACCGTGCTGCGCTACACCGAGGCGGAGTGGCAGGCGTTCGTGCTGGGGGCACGGGACGGGGAGTTCGACTTGGAGCCCGCGCCGCACAATGGTGGGGTGGGGGCGGAGTAGCGCGCTGCTCGGGCGGGGGGCGCGGGCGGGGGGCGCGGGCGGTGTAGGGGCAGGTGAAGGTCCGCTCATGACGCACGACGGTCGGCAGGCTCCGCCGAGCATGACAACGGGGTGGGCATCTCCCGCGCATGCCCACCCCGCGTTCCGTACTGCTCAGCGACGGCGACTCACTGGAAGTAGCTGGCGCCCTTCAGGTCGCCACCCCGGTAGTCACCGCCCGCCTGGCTGACCTTCTGGCCGATCTGCATGAGGGCGGTGTGGATCGCCGACGCGTGCTTGTCCCACTCCTTCTGCTTCAGGGTGTACGCGGTGTGGGCCTCGCCCTCCCACCCTTCGGCGACCCTGGCCACGGCCCGCTTGATATCGCCGAGGTCGGACTCCAACTGCTTCGCCTGAATGCCGAGTTCGGTCGTGATGGCGTCAAGTCCGCCATACTTGACTGCGAGTTCGTCCCTGTTGACGCTGGCCATGGGTGTGCCTCATCTCGTGGTGGTTTTGGCCGGGCGGCGACGGCGGCCCGGGAAACAGCTCGGCTCAGTAGCTGCTGATCGCCGACTGCTGTCCGCCGTACTGCACGTCAATGCTGTTGATGGTCGAGCGGACCTCGTCCTCGAGCCTGTCCTTGTCCTTGCGGTTGGCGTTGATGCCTTCCAGGAAGTCCACCAGGATGCGGCCGATCGCCTGCATGTGCTGGTTGATTTCGGTCTGCTTCGCGTCGAAGGCGTGTGCGCCGATACCGCGCCAGTTGCCCTCCATCGTGTCGAGGGTCCCCTGCAGGCGCCTGAGTTGCCTCTGCACCGAGTCGTACTTGTCGACGATCTCCTTCTCGAGGAGTACGACTTCCTGGTCATTTAGCTTCCGGCCATCGGCCATGAACGGGATCTCCTTACATGAGCTGTCGGGCAATCATTGAGCCTGAGCCGCTGGTGCCTGAGCTGCTGGTGCCTGAGCTGCTGGTGCCTGAACCACTCAGGCATTGCGCCGCTTTCGAGCCGCGGCCAACGCCCCACCACCGATGACCGCTGCGGCGGCAACCCCTCCGCCGACCATCCACAGCTGGTCGTTGTCATCGGACTTCGAGCTTGCTACCGACTCTGCGGGCTTGTCGGCGGCAGCGTCCTTCGAGGGCCCCGACGCGGACTTCGAGGACTCCTCCTGAGGTGCGGAGGGCGATGCCTGCGCGCCTGGGGTCTTCTTGTTGGTGAGGGGGTCGATGTCCGGCGGGCCCGGGTTCCCCCTGTTCTTCAGGAGGTTCGGCGCGGGGCGCACCAGCCCGTAGCCGAGATAGTCACTCGGCTTGTCCTTCGGCCAACTGCGGCCCGCGGTGTCGATGAGGACGCGGAGGACCTGGTTCGCGGTCCAGTTGGGGTGCTTGGACCAGATGAGGGCGGCGGAGGCGGAGGCGATGGCGGTGCCAGCACTGGTGCCGCCTCCGCCGTCGCAGTACGAACGGAACGTCGCATCGCACCAATGGGGAAGGTTCAGGCCCGGCGCCGCCAGATCCACGTACTCGCCGAACTCCGAGAACTTGGCGACCTTGCCTGACCTATCGGCAGCGGAGACACCCGTGACATTGGGGTAAGCCGCCGGATAGTCGATGAGGTTCTTCTTCCGCGCATCGTTTCCGACGCTGGCAAACATCAGCTTTCCCTTGGAAGCGGCATACTTCACCGCCTCTGCCTCAGCCGAGTACAGGAGATCGCCGCCGAAGGACATGCTGATGATCTTCGCATCACTGTCCGCAGCGGCTCGAATGGCTTCAGCGGTGTCGCTCTCGGCCTTCTCTCCCTTTCCCATGGCGCCTTTCAGACTGATGCGAAAGGAGATGACCTTGGCACCAGGCGCCAACCCCTTAAGGCCCCCTCCTCGCCCAGACCCGACAATCAACTCTGCCATCGTGGTTCCGTGGCTGAGGAAGTCGTCCAGCGCTCCGCCCTTCAGGCCAGTTACGTCCTTGCCTTCGAGCACACGGCCCTTGAGAGAAGGTGTCTCTGAAACACCGCTGTCGACAACTGCGACTTTGATGCCCTCGCCGGTACTGACATCCCACAGCTCCTCGGCGCCCATCGCGTCCAAGTACCACTGCTTCGACTGAACGTCATCGGCGACAGCACTCGGTGCCAGCCCCACAGACAGCAGAGCGAGCACGCTCACCGCCGAGCCCGCCGAGACGATCCAGCGCCCCGCGCGCCCCGCGAACACCTCAGTCCCGCTGCCGTGTCGGCCCATTCCTGACTCCACGCCCCGCACGCCCTCACTCGTCCTAACCGATTACAGGCGGCACGTGCCGCCGCCCACCGGGCAGATGTGTCTCTTCTTCCTCGACCACGTAGTCGGGCCGCTGTGCGGCCTCGTCCTCGCTAGATTCAGAGCGTCGGCCACTGCCCGCTGGGCCACGCACCAGGCCCGTGCCACCGGCGGTGAATCCGTTCCCTCGGCCTCCGCCAGCAGGCGTACGCCCCTTGGGTGTGCCGACCACACCGTCAGGGTTGCTGACGGCACGGCGTGACATCTGGCCCCTGCTGCTTGGAGCCTGCGGCGCAGCTCCCACAACGCCGCGCTGCCCGGCATGGCCGACCCCCGGAGGCGTCCTCGACGCAGCCGGGCCTCCTGCCAGAGGAGCAGGAGCCCGCCGACCGCCCACGACACCGTCGGAGCGTGGTGTGCCAGTGATGCCCGGCATTGCGGGACGCGGCCCCGACAGGCCGCGTGGCTGCGGTGTGCCCCCCGAGATGCCTCGCCCCATCGGCGAAGGCACCGACGTCGTCGGGCCATTGGGGCCCCGCGTCGGAGGCACCGGCCCGGTGCGCCCTGTCGGGCCTGGGCCGGAAGGACCGCGACCAGGAAGACCAAGCGGCTCTTTGGGACGTCCAACGCCTGTTCGGCCTTGCTCAGGCAACAGCGACTTCCCACCGCCTCCGCGACGGGACGCCCTGGTGTCGGGGCCGTCTTGCGGCCGCTTTACCGGGCCGCCACCAGGCAGGGGATACGGTCCACTGTCGATGCCCGTCGGGCCAGGTGCCGGGGGTGGTGAAGCAGGCGGAGGGCCGACGGTCCTCTGAGGAGGCAGCGTGTCGACGCTGTCGATCTCCGTGCCCACGGGTCCCGAACCAGCAGGCCGGTCCGGGAGGGCGAGCGGGCCGCGTACATCGTTGCCTGACGGCAAGGAGTTACTCGAACCGGAAGGCTCCGGCGACACGGGATCGGTTGAAGGCCGAGGCGTCGACGGGGCGCCATCACCAGAAGCCGTGCCAGAGGGCACCACAGGCCCCGGCACCTCGCGGGGGTCCCTCTCATCCGCTGCAGGTCGCGGCACCCCCACATCCGGCATAACCGAAAACGTAGGCGGCTCCTGCCCCGCCATCTCATGCTGCGAGACCCTGTAGAACGACGCCAACCGATTCATCTGGTTGATCGCCTCTTGGCGATCCTTCTCCGACTTGACCGCGGCCTCGTAGGCCGTGTTGCCGTCCACCCTCTTCGGAGAGGGGATGTCGTCCACGGCCTTCGGATCGGTACGCATGTCTCGCGGCGGCATGGAACTGCGTACGGAAGCCAGCCCTGCGCCAGCCGACGTGATCTGGACGCTCGCCGTGTCGGCGAAGTCGGAGAGCAGATGCGTCTCCTTGACGAGGTTCTTGCCCCACTTGCGGAAGGCCTGCCCCGCCTCGCCCTCCCAGTCGACGCGGTCGATGTGGTCGCCGAGTTCCCGGGCCGCCGCGGCGATCGCGTCACGCGCCTTCTGGAGGGCTTCGCCCGCGCTCTCCAGGTCGGCCGGATTCGCGTGCTCGACGAGGTCGATCATGTCGTTGAGTTTGTGACCTTCGAAGCTCACAGCTTCCACCCCGAGTCGGACTTGTCGCTGCCGTGGCCGCCTTGCTCGTCGGGCTTGCCGTCCCGCTCGCGCCCGGTCGGCACCTGGTCGCGCTGGACCGACGTCTGGATCGACCAGAAGCGCTGCCGCAGGTCGTCCTCAAGGTTGTCGAAGCCGACGTCCGCGCCGTGCACGGCGATCCCCATGCCCTCGATCTGCTGGCCTAGCATCTTCGACAGCGAGGTCAGCCGCTCGTGCACCCGGTCGTACTGTGCGTAGAGACCGTCCGCCTCGGGGAAAGGCGCCGCCTGGCCGCTGAAGGAGGCGCGGGCGACCTTCTGGTGCCCGACTTTGGACGAACCGCCGTCCGACCCCTCGAATTCCGTGAGCAGCGTGTCGATACGCCGCCGGAACTTCTTTAACGCCTCCAGGCCACGCTTGATGTCAGCACCACCCGGCGGTGGTGCCCCCCGGTACCCGTCCTCGAGCACGATGTCCCCATCCCCGAATCCCCGTTGGTCTCAACGTGCGACTGCGGCAGACACCGACGGCGGTCTGAATGCACGTCACACCATCGTCACTCTAGCCACACCGTGAGTGACATCCAACTAGGCTTTGCGTCACAGCAGTTGCAAACGAGCCACCGATCGACCCCGGCTGACGTCCACACCCGCACGAAGGTTGTGTCCACTGCTCGTACGTCCAGAACTCACCCCGGCCGAGTGTCGAGAATTGGCCAACTCTCGCACCTTCAGGGTGGATCCTGCACTCACGCGCCTGACTCCCGGACGACGCATCGACGCCGCCCGAGTCACTTGTTGATGCGTCACACCCTGCCGCACCAGTCGAGGCCGGGCTCACACGTCCGCCACTCCATCATCTGAGTACGCATACTCAGTTGCTGCGGTGTCGACTGTCGCTATCCTCAGCCCGGTTCAGCGCAGATCGCCATGCGCTGGAGCACAGCGTCTTGCCGTGGCACCCAAGGAAGTGAGACCCGCATGGCATGGGACGAGTGGGAACACCTGAAGGCCGAAGCCGTCGCGCGGCAGTCGGCGCAGTTGCAGCTCAACGAGGCGTCGGCTGGTGGCGCAGGCTCCGCTGACGGGACTGGCCGTGAGGCCGTTTCCCTCAGACACACACGCAAACCGTGGATGCACGCCGCTGGGGTGGCGGACGATCTCAGTACCGCCACGAGAGTGGCCAGGACCGACTTGCGCGCAGCCCACGAGGGGGTCGTGAGTGGGGCGGAAGGACTGGCCAGTCTGGGCACCTTGAATACCGTGCTCACGTCCTGGAAGCGGCGGCTCAGTGCAGTGCGTGACGAGTGCGTGTCTCTTCAGCCCAGTCTCCGCAGTGCGGCCCGGGAGTTGGGCGAGATCGACGTCAAAGTGGGAGCGGAGACTGACGCGGTGCAGGTCCCCGGCACCAGGAGAGGTGAATAGCGATCCATGGCCGCAACGTCTTCGCTGACCTGGCAGCTGCTCAGGGATCTCAAACTGACCGCGCTGACTGACGCTGCCGACGGCTGGGCCGCTGTCTCCCGGCACGCTGACTCCGCACGTGAGTCCGTCGAGGCCGAGATGGGAGGAACAATCTCCAAGACGCAGGAGGGCGATTCCGCGAAGTCAGCAGTGAAACGCCTCAAGCGCCTCAGTGAGAACTACCACTACATTCACACCGAGACCGGTCCGATCCGCGGCACGCTGGACGGCCTGGCAGCCGAACTCGCGTCGCCTAGACGAAGACTGCACAATGCGCTGGACGAGGCCGCATCCTGCGGGTACACCGTCAACTCGAATGGAAGCATCGAGTATCCGGCCGACGGCGAAAGCCCCATGACCGGTGACAAGATTCCCGGTGGCACCGTCCTGGGCAACAACGGACTCATCGGCTCAGGCAACCCCGGCCTCCATCGCGACGGAACCGGGAAGTACGACTCCGGCATGGGGCCGGGTTCACCTCTGTTGAAGAGCCCCAACCCCCATCGAGCGAAAGCCCAGGGCATCGCCGACAGCATCGCTCACGCCCTGCGAGAAGCCCGCGAGATCGACGAGCGCTACAGCCAGGCGTTGAACAAGCTCAAGGCAGGGCCAGGACTGGAAGTCAGCTCCGGTACGTGGACAGACGCAGCCAAGGACGCAGAAGCAGTACGAGAGGCGGCTTACAACCACCTCGGGAGGGACATCCCACGGGACAAGTCCCCTGCGGAGCGCAAGGAATGGTGGGACGCCTTGACCGGGGAGCAACGCGATGAATACCTCGCTGTCTACCCGGATGTGATCGGTAATCTGGACGGCATCCCGGCCGAGGTTCGCGACGAGGCCAATCGTGAGAATCTCCAACTCCTCATGGGAAAGCTGGAAGGGCAAGACGACGAAAAGTCCCGAACGATTTTGACCGGCTTGCGAGGGATCGACACCAAGCTGGCCGCGGACAGTCACCCACCGATGTACTTGTTGGGCATCGGCGACGAGGGGAACGGTCGGGCAATCGTGTCATACGGCAACCCCGACACCGCGAGGAACGTAGGTGCTTATGTGCCCGGACTCGGCACGAAGCTGGACGAAAAATTCGCCGGCGGAACATTGCAGCGGGCACAGGACACCGCCCTTGGCGCCATGGAGGCCGATAAGTCCAGTACTACCGCATCAATCGTATGGCTTGGTTACGATGCACCTCAGCTACCCGTCTCCCAGCTTCTCGACAATACGGATGTCATGGTCCGCGACCAGGCCGAGGCCGGCGCACCCGCATACAACGAGTTCATGGCGGGCATCTCGGCCACCAATGAGAACTCCAACCCGCATGTCACCGCGATCGGCCACTCCTACGGATCGCTGACTGTCGGCCAGGCCGCGCAACAGCATGGCGGCGTCCCAGGGGCTGACGACATCATTCTCGTGGGCAGCCCAGGGACAGGCGCCGACTCCGCTCGAGAGCTCAATGTCGACAAGGGGCACGTCTTCGTCGGTGCTGCCGACAATGACATCGTGACCAAGCTCCCAAGCCATGACGAAGCGAAGGGGATTGCGACAGGTGCCGCAGGTGGCGGCTCTGCGGGCTTCGTTCTCGGCACCGGCATGGGCGGCCCTGTGGGAGGAGTCATTGGTGGTACTACCGGTGCTGTTGTCGGTGGTATAGCCGGGTACATGGCGCAAGACGCCCAGACCGACCCGAGTCAGATCTGGTTCGGCACCGACCCTGCCCACAAGGATTTCGGCGCCACGCGCTTCAAGGTGGACGACGGCCCGACGCTGGTCGAGGGCGGAGTCGAGGCGCACTCGAATTACTTCAACCCCAGCAAGGATCAGATGTCCGCTGACAATATCGCCAAGATCGTGGTCGGTAAGTCCGACGAGATCGACTTGGAGCGGCCTCGATGAAGCACGTCTCCGCCGCCCTCCTGATCCTGATGCTAGCGCTGACAGGCTGTACAAGCTCTTCGGACTCAGGCGAAGGGAAGCCGAAGATGAACATGCAAGAAGCCGCCGAACACGCAGATGCGATCCTCGATGGAACATTTTCCGCCATCAAGCCCGCAGTGCATTGGACTCATGGGGAATCAACTGAGGGCGACTGCGGGGTTTCCCGACGCAGAGCAGTGATGACCATCATTTCGGAGGAGCGCAGGGGCAGTTTCTTCGGAGTGGTCGAGCGTCACTGGCAGAAGGAGGGGTATTCAAGGATCGATGTCAGTCGAAACCCCAAGAGCCCTGCGACGTATTTTGAGACTCCCGACGGTTTTCGCGTGCGACTCCGCATCGGCGGAGATGGGCAAGCCCACTTTGAGGTGGCGACACCCTGCGTCGACAAGTCTTCAGTAGCACCCCCGAAGGCCAAGACTGTCGGCCCCAACTTCGCGGGGGGACCGATCCCCGAGCCCAACGTCCGATCCGACTTCTGGTCCACTGACGCCCCAGAGTAAATCGAGGGTCCCGGCGGTGATCCGATCACCGTCGGCCACTCCGCCTCCGCGCATCCCGCAAAGCCACCCCCGCCCCGCCAAGACCCACCACCACGACCACGGCCCCCACGGCGACGTACGTGGCGATGCGGGCCGTGCGTTCCTCGGGGGTCTCGCCGAGGTGGAGTTTCGCCGCGGTCGGGGCCTTGCCGCGTTCCACGCCCTCGTGGGCGACGGGGCGTTCGATCGGGTGGTCGTCCTCGGTGAGGGCGCGGACCGGGTCGACCACGCCCCAGCCGACCAGGCGGTCGTGGCCGGACGTTGAGCGTTCGGCTGTCTGCTGGATCTGGGCCGTGATCTGACGGGGGGTCCAGTTCTTGTGCTTGGACTTGATGAGGGCCGCTACGCCCGCGACGTACGGGGCGGAGAAGCTTGTTCCGTTGTCGGCGCAGTGGCCGCCCCGCGGGACCGTGGAGATCATGTCCACGCCCGGCGCCGCGACGTCCACGAAGTCGCCCGACTGGGAGAAGGGGGCGCGTTCGTTGTTGCGGTCCGACGATGCCACCGCGAGCACCCCCTCGTAGGACGCCGGATACGTCTTCTTGACGTTGCCGCCCAAGCCGTCGTTGCCCGCTGATGCGACGATCACCCGCTGCGCGTCGAGGGCCCGGTCCACCGCCCGTTTGAGCTCCGGTGCCGGCTCCACCGCGTTCGCCGTGTCCTGGGAGATGTTGATGACACCCGCGCCCGCGTCCACCGCGTAGTCGATGGAGTCGGCGAGAGTCCGCGTGTCGCCGTGGCCCTCCGCGTCGTTCTGCTGGATCGGGATGATCGTCGCGTCGGGCGCGAGCCCCACGAAGCCCGTGCCCTTCGCCGGGCGGGCCGCGATGATCCCGGCCACGCGGGTGCCGTGGCCGACCAGGTCCGAGGTGCCGTTCTCCTTGCCCCGTTTGATCTTGTTGCCGTCCTCGTCCTTGAGGTTCTTCGGGAGGTAGTTGCGGCCCCTGGACACATCGACTGCGGGCTTGAGCTGGCCGTTCTTGACGTCCACCCCGGTGTCGATCACCGCCACGCGCACCCCCTTGCCCGTGGACTGGCGCCACAGTTCGTCGAGGAGGACCCGCTGGAGCGCCCACGGGCGGCCCGCATACGGCTTGTTGGGGTACTCGCAGCGGTCCGAGTCCGCCGGTGCCGCGGCCGCCGGGACGCCCGTCGTCGCGGTGACGGTCAGGGCCGCGGCGACGGCCACCCCGGCCTGACGAACGCCAGAGATTCCGGCCTTACGAACGCCAGAGATTGCGGACATGGGCCTACTCCCCCTAAGAACCCTGCGGTTGCCGCGCCGACGCCGTCGACAGGCGCGGCCCCGTCGGCAGGAACTTGGACCAGGCCACGGGCACGGGGGCCACGTCCACGTCCGCGTAGCCGAGGCGGGTGCGGGCCTGTTCCGACTCCTGCTCCTGTTGCTGCTGCTCCTTGCGCTGCTCGGGGCTGGTGCCGATGCCCGCGTCGTCGGTCGCGCTGTCGCTGTTGGACTGCATCGCGTAGCGCAGGCCGGTGTCGGTGACCAGGAAGTCACCGCCCGTCTTCGTGTCCCTGCCGAGGAACTGGCGGTAGAGCTGGCCCGAGCCGGGCGTGACGTACGCGCTCGACGAACCGGCGGGAAGGGGGGCCGGGAAGTCCGTGCCCGCCCAGGTGTTCAGCGTGGTCCTGCCCTTGTCGCCGTCGACGTGGCGCAGGACGTTGCAGACGGTGTTGCGGCTGCCGCGCGCGGAGGAGGCCTCATTGGCGGGGGACGGCGTGTGGCGCGGCCACACGCGCTGTGCGCCGAACTCCTCCTTGACGGGGCTGATCGCTCCGGGGCTGACGTCCCTGGCCTTGCCCCCCTGCCTCAGGCGGACCAGGTCGGGGCTCGCGAGCAGAAGGTGCGCGGTGAAGTCGGAGACCGGGGCGACGCGTCCGGGCAGCACTACGTAGTACTGCGTCTCGTCGCCGTTGGGGGCCCTGAGCACCATGCCGACCTTGTTCGCCCCCGGCTCCTGGAGATCGGCCACCTCGGCGTCCGCTCCGGGGGTGCCCGGCACCTTCGGGAAGTAGATCAGGTGGCCGCGGTGCAGGGTCTCCAGCCACTGCCGGGACACCCGCTGCGGTTCCCGTTCGGCGCGCACGAGGGTACGCAGCAGCTTCTCGTTCTTGGACGGGACGCGGTACGCGGTGCCCTCCGCGTCGACCACGTAGCGCACCTTGTCGGGACCGACGACGTACAACAGCTCGCCGCCGCGCAGCCGTTCGCCGCCCTCGGTCCGGTCCTGGTCGCGGGCCGCGAACACGAACGCGGCCTTCTGGATGGCGCGTTCGCCGTCCGCGGGGCGCTCGCACACCGCCCAGCGCTTCGCGGAACCGGCCTCGGCGGGGGCAGGCAGCCGGTCGGGAGCGTACGGGATGCCGATGGTGGCGCCCCGCGGGATCCTGCCCTTGTCGAGGACGGACTCGGAGACCTTGATGACCTCGCCCTTGTCGGCGTCCAGGAGGAGCTTCGCCGACGCCATGTTGAGTACGGGATGCAGCTGGCGCTTGCCGTCGGTCATGAGGACCACGTACCGGGTCGTCGACTTGCTCGCGACGATCACGTGTTCCTTCGGCTTGTCCCAGCCGGGCTTGGCCGCCGGCTTGAGCATCCCCCACGCGCCGAACACGGCCAGCACGATCACCCCGACGACGATGCCGGGCACCACCCCGCGCAGCGGTCGCGGCGCGCTTTCCTCCGAACCCGACGGCGTGGGCTGGATGAAGGCAGCGAGCGTACGACGCTTCGCAAACGTGTAGGCGTTGAGTTCGTCGCGCCGTGATGCCATGAGCGTCCGGGTCCCCCTTGTGCAGCGCCGGGGGTCGACGTCCCCCCTCGGCCGTTGTCAGACCGAGCTCCTACTATGCCTGTTGAGTAATCACGCGTGTGAGCCGGGTAAGGTTCGGGAGGCTCAAGAGGCTTGCCCTGCACCGTTTTTCGGGAGATTCGGGGGGTTTGGAATGACGGCTTCCGCTACGCGGGCGCGGCCACCGGCGACATCCGGCCAGGCGCCTGGCCGAGGGACGGTGGTGCACCACCTGAAGTTCCGTTCCGGGCGCTCCGGTTCATTGCGGCTGCGACAATTGGCACTGGTGGAGATCGCGGCGGCCCTGCTGCTCGCCGCCTGGGTGATCTCACCGGTGGCCCTCGTCCCCGCGGGCGCGGTCGCCGCTGTGCTCGTCCTGCTCGCGGCGGTACGGCTGCGTGGCCGCTCCCTGCCCGAACTGCTCGCGGCCGCCTGGGCCTTGCGGGCGCGCAGACGTCGCGCCGCTGCCACACCGGTGCCGACGGGTACGGAGCCGGGGCTCGCGCCGGCCGTGGAGTGCGACCCGTCGCTGCGGACGTACACGTACAGCCGCGGCAAGGACCAGGACCGGCGGCCCATCGGAATGATCGGCGACGGCAGCTTCCTGACGGTCGTCCTGCAGGTGGAGTCGGACGCGACGGCGCTGCGCGCGGAGCGGACGCGACAGCCGCTGCCCGTCGGCCTGGTGCGGGACACCCTCGAAGTCGATGGGATCCACCTGGAGTCGGCGCAGGTCGTGCTGCACACGCAGCCCGCACCCGCGCTGCACCTGCCGCAGCAGTCGGTCGCCGTCAGCAACTACGCACCGCTGCAGGCGCAGACCGGTGCCCCCGCCGTGCGCATCACATGGATAGCCCTGAAGCTCGACCCGGAGCGCTGCCCGGAGGCCGTGGCCGCCCGCGGCGGCGGGCTCGTCGGCGCGCAGAAGTGCGCGGTGCGGTCGGCGGACCACCTGGCGAGCCGTCTGACGGGGGCGGGCTTCCGGGCGACGCTGCTCACGGAGGACGAGCTGACGGCCGCCGTCGCCACGTCCGCGTGCGCCAATCCGCTGGCGATGGCGCAAGCCGGTCAAGCCGGTCAAGCCGGTCAAACAGGTTCGCCCGAGCGCAGGACCGAGGAGTCCCAGCGGTCCTGGCGCTGCGACAACCGGCGGCACACGACGTACTGGGTACGACGCTGGCCGCAGCTCAGCGGTCCGGGCGGCGGGCCGTCGCTGCCGCAGTTGGTGTCCCTGCTCACGGCGGTGCCGACGCTGGCCACCACGTTCAGCCTCACCCTGGCGCGCGACGAGCAGCAGGCGGTGTCGGTGCGCGGCCATATGCGGGTGACGGGCCGGAGCGACGCCGAACTGGTCGCGGCGCGGCGCGCGTTGGAGGGTGCGGCACGCCACTCAGGTACGGGCCTGCTGCGGCTCGACCGGGAGCAACTGCCCGCCATGCTGGCCACGTTGCCGCTCGGAGGTACGCGCTGATGAGCATTCCGTCGTCTCCCCCGGCTCCGACGCCGATGCCGGGACCGATGTCACCGCCGCCGACGGCCCCGACTCCGGCCCCGGCGGCTCCGGTCCCGGCTCCGGACGGTCTCCGCGCGGCCCTGCGGACCGGGTTCGGGCTGCTCGGGCCCCGGCACCGGCGGCACGCGCTCTCCGCGGCGGACGTGGACCTGCTCGCGCTGCCCATCGGGGACGACGGCGTGGTCATAGGCGCGGACGCCGCCGGGCAGCCCGCCGTGCTGGGCGTGAACCGCCCCACTCCGTACGACGTGCTGCTCATCGGTGGCCTCTGGACCGCCCAGGTGATCGCCCTGCGGGCCGCCGCCACGGGCGCGCGGGTGGCGGTCGAGACCGGGCGGGCGCAGGCCTGGGCACAGTTGGTGCGGGCGCTCGGGGTCGGGCAGGCCGGGATGTCCGTGCACGACGTGGGGCGGGTGCCGCCGCAGGGGGCGTCGGCCGGGAGTCCGGTGCTTGTGGTGCGCGACTGCGGGATGCGGCCGCCTCGGGGGCGGGTCGTGTCCGGGCCCTGGCAGTCCGTACTGACGCTGCTGCCCTATCTCAGCCCCGTGGCGCCCCGGCTGATCCGGCAGGCACGGCTCGTGGGAGTGCAGCGCGTCTCGCCCGACGAGGCCACGCAGATCGGGCGCTCTCTCGCACTGCCGCGCGGGGACGTGCAGTCGCTGCCGACGCTCGCCGACGGGGTGACGTTGTGGTGCGCCGAGCGGGATCGGCAGTACGTGGTGACTCAGGGCACCGACGCGGAGATCGGGCTGCTGGGGGCGGCTCGACGGATGGATTGAGTTGAGCGGATGGGCTCGGCGGTGGGCTCGGTGGATGGGGTGGGCGGTTGGGTTGGGGGTGGTCGAGGTCGGCGTTCGGCCGGGCGGGGGCAGGGGCGGGCTGAGGGCAGGGGCGGGCTGAGGATCGTGAGGGCTGTGGTCAGTTGTGGGTGGTGAGGTTTGCGGGGTTCGGGGGTGGTTGAGGGTTTTGTCCGTGTGGTTTGGCGCGAGTTGACCGGACTTGAGTGAGGCGTGGCGTAACGGTCGCCGACCGGGGGGCGGACTGGCCTGCCGTGCTGGTGCTTTTGGTGATTAGGCTGGGACAAGGGCGACGCCAGAACCCGTACGCGGGGTGCGCGCGTCCCTCTCACGGGGAGAGCCAGGCGGATCGGACGACAGGAACGGTCGCCCCCCACCACGGCACGAACGTGCTCGACCACACCAGGAGGCATTGTGAACAGCGATCGGGACAAGATCCGCGGCGGCTGGGACACACCCGTCGACGATCAGTCCGACGCGGAGTCCGCTGCCGAGACAACGGGCGAGTTCACCATCGACTACGCGCCGCCCGCCTGGTACACGCAGAACGCGTCCGGCAGCGCCGGGGAGACACCGTCCGCGTCGCCCGCGTTTTCTTCTACGGCCACGTCCGCCGCTGCCCCCGTCTCCGCCGCTGACTCCAATTCTGGTGACACGTCCGCTGCGTCCGGTGCGCCGTCGGTCGGTTCCGTTCCGGCTGCGGATGGCGATGCGGCTGCCGTGTCCGGTGATTCCGGGGGGTCCGGGGGGTCCGAGGGTTCGGCTGGATCTTGGGGCTCGGGTTCCGGGGGTTCCGGTGCGCCTTCCGGCGTTCCGGCCAACGCCGTGCCGAAGCTTCCGGTCGGCGGTGGGTTCCAGCTCGCGCCGCCCACGGGGCAGCCGATCACCCCGCCTGCTCCGGCCGCGCCGCCCGCGGCTCCCGCGGTTCCGCCCGCGCCGCCCGTGATCCCTCCGGCGTCCGGGGGCGTGGCGGACTGGGGTGGCGCCGTGGCGGGGGTCTCTTCGTCCGTTCCGGTACGTGGCGTGGGTGCTGGTGGCGGTGAGGCTTCGGGGAACGGGGCCTCCGGCACGGACCAGGCCGCCGCGCCTGTCGCGCCTGTCGCGCCCGTCGCCCCTGTCACCCCTGTCACCCCTGTCGCCCCTGTCGCCCCTGTCGCCCCTGTCGCCCCTGTCGCCGAGAGTCTCGGGGGTGAGGATCTGGGCGGTGGTGACCTGGAGAGCGGCGCCACCATGCGGTTCTCCCCTGCCGCGCTGCGGCGCGAGATGGCCCAGAAGAATGCGGCTCGCGGGGCGGACGACGCTCGGGGCGATGAGGATGAGGGCGCTAAGGACGAGGAGAAGGCCGCCGGGAGTGTTGGGGCGGCCGACTCGGTTGTGGTCGGCGAGAGTTCGACTGCCGATGGTGTGGGTGTCGATGGTTCGGTTGTCGACGGCTCTGTTGTCGACGGCTCTGTTGTCGATGGTTCGGTTGTCGATGGTTCGGTTGAGGGCGAGGGCTCTCTCGTAGTCGACGGGGCAGCAGCGGGCGAGGAGGGGCGCGAGGCTGCGAGTGAGTCCGCCGAGGCCGTCTCCGACGCCGACGCCGACGCCGACGCCGCTTCAGGCTCCGCCGCTGCTTCCGGCTCTGCCTCGGATACCGACTCCGGCTCTACCTCGGACACCGACTCCGGCTCTACCTCGGACACCGACTCCGGCTCTACCTCGGACACCGACTCCGGCTCTACCTCGGATACCGGCTCCGGCTCTGCCTCGGATACCGGCTCCGACTCGGATTCCGGGTTCGGCTCCGGCATCGATTCCCTCGCTGCCGCGCTCGTCGCCGGTTCCTTCGGCGCCGACCCTCGGTCCAGCGGCAGCGAGGACAACGACGCCGACCCCAAGGCCGAGTCCGCTCCAGGCACCGACGCCGCGGCCGATGCGACGTCAGCCCCTGCGATCGAGCCCGAGGCCGACCCCGTAGTCGAGCCCACCGTCGAGCCCGAGCCCACCGTCGAGCCCACCGCCGACCTCGACGACGTACAGGACACCACCCCGCCCGCCTGGACCCCGCCGCCCGCGCCCGAGGCCGGACTTCCGCCGCTGCCGCCCGCCTTCCAGCCCGCAGCGCCGACCTCCGCCCCGCAGTGGCCCGCGCCCACCACCCCGGCCGTCCCCACCGCGCAGGCACCCGCGCCCGCCCCGGCCGCCGAAACCCCCGCTCCCCCGCAGAGCGGTTACGGCTTCCCGGCCCCCACGCCGCCCGCCGAGACCCCCGCGCCTCCGCAGAGCGGCTACGGCTTCCCGGCACCCAACCCGGCCCCGACGGCCGAAGCCAACTCCCCCGCCCTTCAGGGCAGTTACGGCTTCCCGCACACACAGCAAGCGCCCCAGGCACCTGAGACGCCTCAGGCACCCCAGACGCCTTTCGCACCCCAGCCTCAAGCCCCGCAGACCCCGCAGACCCCGCAGCCCCTGCCCTCGGCTCCCCAGCCCGAGCCGCAGCCCCAAGCCGCACCCCCGGCCCCCGTACCCCCGCAGCAGACGGCGCAGCCCCAGGCGCAGCCGCAAGCCCAGCCTCCGCAGGACGCCCAGCCCGGTCAGGGCCAGCAGCCGTACGTGCCGGGGCAGCTCCCGGGCCCCTACCAGCAGCAGCCCGCGCAGCCCCAGAGCCAGGGCCAACCCCCCTTCCAGCAGGGGCAGTTCCCGCAGGGGCAGTTCCCGAACCCGTTCGGCCAGCAGCCGCAGCCCCAGGCTCAGGCCCACCAGCCCATCCCGCCCGCGCAGCAGCAGCCGGAGCAGCCGCACCAGGAGCCCGCCGCCCCCCAGCAGCCGCAGGCACCCCAGGCACAAGCACCACAGCCGCAAGCCCCCCACGCCCAGCCCCCGCAGGCCCAGGCACCCCAGCCCCAGGCTCAGCCCCAAGCTCAGCCCCAGGCCCAGCCGCCCGCGCAGCCCCAGCCTGAGCAGTCCCAAGCGCCCCAGGCAGCCCAAGCACCCCAGACAGCTCAAGCACCCTACGCCTCGCAGCTGCCCCAGCCCCCCGCCGACCCCCGCGCCGGTGCCGCCTGGCCGCAGCCGGTGCAGCACGATCAGCGGGAGCGGACGAATCCCGGTGCGCCCCTCGGGTACACCGCCGCCGTCGAGCTGTCCTCCGACCGGCTGCTCAACAACAAGAAGCAGAAGGCGAAGAGCAGTCGGCCCGCGGGTGGTGGGTCGCGGTTCAAGTTCGGCGGGAAGAAGGAGGAGGCCGAGCGCCAGCGCAAGCTGGAGCTGATCCGCACCCCCGTCCTGTCCTGCTACCGCATCGCGGTCATCTCCCTCAAGGGCGGCGTCGGCAAGACCACCACGACGACCGCGCTCGGCTCGACGCTGGCCAGCGAGCGGCAGGACAAGATCCTCGCCATCGACGCCAACCCGGACGCCGGTACGCTCGGGCGGCGCGTGCGGCGTGAGACCGGCGCGACCATCCGCGACCTGGTCCAGGCGATCCCGTACCTCAACTCGTACATGGACATCCGGCGCTTCACCTCGCAGGCGCCGTCCGGCCTGGAGATCATCGCCAACGACGTCGACCCGGCCGTGTCCACGACCTTCAACGACGAGGACTACCGGCGCGCGATCGACGTGCTCGGCAAGCAGTACCCGATCATCCTGACGGACTCCGGCACCGGGCTGCTCTACAGCGCGATGCGCGGGGTGCTCGACCTCGCCGACCAGCTCATCATCATCTCCACGCCGTCCGTGGACGGGGCGAGCAGCGCGTCGACGACGCTGGACTGGCTGTCCGCGCACGGGTACGCCGACCTCGTCTCGCGGTCCATCACCGTCATCTCCGGGGTCCGCGAGACCGGCAAGATGATCAAGGTGGAGGACATCGTGTCCCACTTCGAGACGCGGTGCCGGGGGGTTGTCGTGGTGCCCTTCGACGAGCACCTGTCCGCCGGGGCCGAGGTCAATCTGGACATGATGCGGCCGAAGGTGCGGGAGGCGTACTTCAACCTGTCGGCGATGGTGGCCGAGGACTTCGTACGGGCGCAGCAGGCACAGGGGCTGTGGACGTCGGACGGCAACCCGCCGCCGCGGGTGGCTCCGCCGCTGCCGGGGCAGGGGGGGTATCCAGGGGGCGCGCAGCAGCCGTACGCAACCATTCCGCAGGAAGGTGCGCAGCCGCCGCAGGGCGGGGTGACCCCCCAGCACCAGCCGCAGCACCAGCCGCCGCACCACCAGCCCGCGCATCAGCCCCAGCCGCCGCACCAGCAGCCCCAGCCCCCGGCCGGTGGCCCGCAGGGCTGGCAGCCGTCCGGTGGCCCGCAGGGCTGGCAGCCGCCCCAGGCCCAGCCCCAGCCGCCGCAGGCCCAGCCCCAGGCCCAGCCGCCGCAGGCCCAGCCCCAGCCACCCCAGCAGCAGTAGCCAGCCCCCTCACCCCCAGGGCCCGCGCCACCCCCGGCGCGGGCCCTCGCGTTTTCCCACCCGGCACCCCACCCGGCACCCCACCCGCCCCGCCAGCGGAAAGACAGCGCGCTTTCCCATGCCACCCTCTGGCCAGCACAGCATCAGAGGTCTTGACCAATGCGGATGAATTCCCGGTCAACTCGTTATTTCCGCAGGCCACATGGGGTTCACCGGCCGTTGACGCGCGATGACCGGCGCTGATACACACACATCAACCACCTGACGTTCCTTGATCACGTAGCCGTAACCAGCCATCTCTGCGCAAGCGATGACGCGAGGTCACCGATCCATGGACACAAAAGATCAGCACGGCAGAACACGGTCATCAGCAGCGGCGCCCGCGACGGCCCCGGCCGGAGAATCCGCGGGAGCGGCACGCCGCACCCGGGGCGCCCGGAGCCGCCGACGCGTCCGCCCCCGTCTCCTCCTCGCCGCCGGCGCGGCCGCCGCCTTCACCCTCACGGCAGGCCTCGCGACCCCGCTGAACCCGGCGCCGCAGCAGGCCGAGGCGAAGGCCGACGGCAAGAAGACGCTGACCGTCGCGGTGGCGCAGAGCGTCGACTCGCTCAGCCCGTTCCTCGCGCAGCGCCTGCTCAGCACGAGCATCCACCGGCTGACGTACGAGTACCTCACGAACTACGACGCCAAGGACAACCACGCGATCCCGGCCTTCGCCGAGAAGTGGGAGCCGTCGGCGGACAAGCTCACCTGGACGTACACCATCCGGTCGAATTCCAAGTGGTCGGACGGGAAGAAGGCCACGGCCGAGGACGCCGCCTGGACGTTCAACAAAATCATGTCCAAGGAAGGGACGGCGACCGCCAACTCGAACTTCGTCACCAATTTCAAGAAGGTGACGGCGCCGAGTCCGACGAAACTCGTCATCGAGCTCAAGAAGCCGCAGTCGACCATGGCGGCGCTCGACGTCCCGATCGTGCCGAAGCACGTCTGGGAGAAAGTCGACGACATCTCGAAGTTCAACAACGACAAGGATTTCCCGGTCGTCGGGAACGGTCCTTTCATCCTCACGGACTTCAAGGTCGACCAGTACGTGAAGCTGAAGGCCAACAAGGACTTCTGGCGCGGCGCGCCGAAGTTCGACGAGCTGGTCTTCAAGACGTACAAGGACCAGGACGCCGCGGTGGCCGCGCTCAAGAAGGGTGAGGTGTCGTTCGTCGCCGGGCAGCCGGCGCTGACGCCCGCTCAGGCGAACGGCCTCAAGGGCGAGTCGGACATCAAGGTGAACAACGGCCCGGGCCGCCGCTTCTTCGCGCTGGCCACGAACCCGGGCGCGCGCACGCTCGACGGCAAGAAGTTCGGCGACGGCCACCCCGCGCTGCTCGACAAGCGGGTCCGGCAGGCGCTGTTCCTCTCGGTGGACCGCAAGGCGATCGTCGACAAGGTGTTCCAGGGGAACGCCGTCGAGGGCGCCGGGTACATCCCGCCGCGCTTCTCCGACTACGCCTGGAAGCCCTCCGCCGACCAGGAGCTGCGCTACGACCCGAAGCGGGCGGCGGCGCTCCTCGACGAGGCCGGGTACAAGAAGAAGGGCGGCAAGCGCGTCGGCAAGGACGGCAAGCCGCTCGACTTCCGGATCCTGTGCCACGCCACCGACCCGAACGACAAGGCGATCGGCAAGTACCTCAAGGAGTGGTGGGGCGACCTCGGCATCGGCCTGAAGGTGAACTGCCTCGACGACGTGTCCGTGCCCTGGTACGCGGGCGAGTACGACCTCGCCTTCGATGGCTGGTCGGTGAACCCCGACCCCGACTTCGTGCTCGGCATCCACACCTGCGCCGCGCTGCCGGAGAAGGCCAAGGAGAGCGCCGCGACGGACAACTTCATCTGCGACAAGAAGTTCGACGCGCTGTACGACAAGCAGCTCGCCGAGTACGACCCGGCCAAACGGGTCGACCTCGTCAAGCAGATGCAGTCGCGGCTGTACGACTCGGGCTACATGAACGTCATCGCGTACCCGAACGCCGTGGAGGCCTACCGCACGGACCAGATCAAGTCCATCACCACCATGCCGACGGCGGCAGGGAACATCTACGGCCAGGACGGCTATTGGAGTTGGTGGTCGGCGGTCCCGGCGAGTGGGAAGAGTTCTTCCGATGGTGGCAGCTCGACCGGTGTCATCATCGGTATCGCCGTCGCCGCGGTGGTGCTCGCGGGCGGCGGAGTCCTGATCGCCCTGCGCCGCCGCTCGACCGCAGAGGACCGCGAGTAACGCATGAAACGCCAGCGGATGACAGCCAAGCGGACGTCCCCGAAGACCGCGAGTGACGTATGACCGCAAGTGAACGGAATCCGGCGGCGATCCTCGCCGCCGAGGCCGAAGCCAAGGACGCGGCTTCCGGCGGACCGGCCGGACCGGCCGGTCCCCGGGGCCGCGGCCCCCGGGCGCGCGACACCACCGCCTATCTCCAGTACGTCGCGGGCAAGCTCGGCGGCGCCCTCGTCTCGATGTTCGCCGTCCTCGTCACCAGCTTCTTCCTGTTCCGGCTGATCCCGGGCGACCCGGTGAAGCAGATGACGGGCGGGCGGCGGGTCTCCAGCGAGCAACTCGACGCGATGCGGACGGAGTTCGGGCTCGACCAGCCGGTGTGGAAGCAGTTCACGGACTACTGCGGCAACGTCCTCACCGGGGACTTCGGCACGTCGTACCAGTTCCACACGCCCGTCATGGACAAGATCACGGCGGCGCTCGGGCCGACGCTGTGGCTCACCGGCACGGCGTACGTCCTCTACACGGTCATCGGCATCTGGCTGGGGACGCGCACGGCCTGGCGCAACGGCCGCTTCGGCGACCGCTTCCACACCGGTCTCGCGCTGACGCTGTACTCGGTGCCGTCGTTCTGGCTCGGGCTGCTGCTGATCATCACGTTCTCCGTGGGGGTCGGGCCGCTGCCCGGGATGTTCCCGACGGGCGGCATGGAGAGCGGTGACGAGAGCGGGTTCGGGTACGTCGTGGACGTCGCGCACCACATGGTCCTGCCGGTGGTCACGCTGGTCGCCGTCGGGTACGCGCAGACGCTGCTCGTGATGCGCTCGTCGCTGCTCGACGAGATGGGCAGCGACTATCTGACGACGGCGCGGGCCAAGGGGCTGCGGGACGACCTGGTGCGGCGGCGGCACGCCGTGCCGAACGCGCTGCTCCCCACCGTCACCCTGATGTTCGTGAACCTGGGCACGGTGGTGGCGGGGGCGATCCTGGTCGAGACGGTGTTCTCCTGGCCGGGGCTCGGCGGGTTGTTCTACCAAGCGCTGAGCGTGCCGGACCTGCCGCTGGTGCAGGGGCTCTTCTTCGTCTTCGCGACGGCGGTCATCCTGATGAACACGGTGGCCGACGTGATCTATCCGCTGCTCGATCCCAGGGTGGGCCGATGACGACCGAGACAGCCTCCTCCGTCCCCGCGCCGCAGGAGCCGGAGAAGACGGGCGCCCCGCGGGAGGCGAAGAGCCCGCGCGCCCTGGCCTGGACGCGCAGGCGGCACTCCGCGGCCCGCTTCTGGCGGGAGTACCGCACCCACCGGGCCGGGGTCTTCGGGCTCGTCGCGCTCGTCCTCATCGCCCTGGCCGCGGTGTGCGCGCCGCTGCTGGTCGGCGCGGACGCGCAGAGCGTGACGGCGGCGCCGGGCGAGGCCATGGAGTCGCCGTCCGGTGAATTCCCGCTCGGCACCGACCAGTTCGGCCGCGATCTGCTCGCGCTGCTCGTGTGGGGCGCGCGGATCTCGCTGACGGTGGGGCTGCTCGCGGCGTTCCTCTCGGTGGCGATCGGTACGGTCGTGGGGATCACCGCGGGCCACTTCCGGGGCTGGTACGCGACCGTCATCATGCGGGTCACGGACTGGTTCCTGGTGATGCCGACGCTCGTCCTCGCCATCGCGCTGGCGTCCGTGCTGGACCGCTCCGTCTGGACGGTCATTCTGGCGATCGGCGTGACGACCTGGCCGACCACGGCCCGTCTGGTGCGCGCGCAGACCCTCGCCGTGGAGTCCCGGCCCTACATCGAGCGGGCCCAGGCGCTCGGCGGCGGCCACGGCCACATCATGGCCCGGCACGTGCTGCCCAACGTCATGCCGCTGGTCCTCGCGCAGACCACGCTCGTCATCTCCAGCGCGATCCTCACCGAGGCGACCCTCGCGTTCCTCGGGCTCGGCGACCCGACGGTCGTCTCCTGGGGCGGCCTGCTCCAGGACGCGCGCGAGGCGGGCGCGGTCAGCGCGGGCGACTGGTGGTACCTGGCGCCGCCCGGCATCGCGATCGCCGCCGTCGCGCTCGCGTTCACGCTGTGCGGGCGGGCCGTGGAGTCCGTGCTCAACCCCAGGCTGGGAGTGTCCCGTTGACCATCGAGACGACCGAGACCACGACGGCGGACGCGGCCGCCGGGCGGCCCCTGCTCGACGTACGGGACCTGACCGTGACGTACGCGTCCGGGGCCGCCGCCGTCCGCGGCGTCGACCTGTCCGTGGCCGCCGGGCAGAAGCTGGGCGTCGCCGGGGAGTCGGGCTGCGGCAAGTCCACGCTGGCGCTCGCGCTGCTGCGGCTGCTGCCCGCGGGGACGAAGGTGACCGGCGAGGTCCTGCTGGACGGCGAGGACGTGCTCACCATGAAGTGGGGGCGGGTGCGCGCGGTCCGCTGGGCGGGCGCGTCCGTCGTGTTCCAGGGGGCGATGCACTCCCTGAACGCGGTGCACCGCATCGGCGACCAGATCGCCGAGCCCATCCTGCTGCACAAGAAGGCGACTCCGGCGGGCGCGAAGAAGAAGGCCCGCGAACTGCTCGAACACGTGGGCCTGCCGGGCGCCCGCGCGGACGCCTACCCGCACGAGCTGTCCGGCGGCCAGCGCCAGCGCGTGATGATCGCGATGGCCCTCGCCTGCGACCCGCGCCTGATCATCGCCGACGAGCCGACGACCGCGCTCGACGTCATGATCCAGGCGCAGATCCTGCGGCTCATCGAACAGCTCGTGGCCGAGCAGGACCTGGGCCTGATCATGATCAGCCATGACCTGGCGGTCCTGTCCGACACCTGCGACCGGCTCGCGGTGATGTACGCGGGGCGGGTGGTGGAGGAGGGTCCGGCGCAGGAGGTGTACGAGCGGGCGCGGCACCCGTACGGCAAGGCCCTGTCGGCGGCGTTCCCACGCATCGGGGACCTGTCCTCGCGGTTCGCGCCCCGGGGCCTGCCCGGCGACCCGCCGGACCCCTCGGCGCTGCCCTCCGGCTGCACGTTCCACCCGCGCTGCCCGGAGGCGATCGACGCCTGCACGACGGACGACCAGACGCTGCGGGTGGCGGGGCCGGTGCATCGGGCGGCCTGCGTGCACGTGGGGGTGCCGGAACCGTCGGCTCCTGGGGTGGAGGGGGCGCCGTGACGGGCACGGCTCCGTGCCGCAGTTCGCGCCGGACGGCCTCGCGCCGCAGGACGCCCCGGACGACGCGGACGGCTCCGCGCCGCAAGACGTGCCCCGCGTACGCCGCCCCGCGCCCGGCCCGCGCCGCGCACCACCCGGCGTACACCGTGATCCGCCGACCCGGTCCCCCGGCCACGAGGAGAAGCGCATGACCACCGAGACGACCCGCGAACCGGCGGCGCGTGCGGAGGGTGCCGCGCCCCTCCTCACCGCCTCCGACCTGCGCATCGCCTTCCCCGGGCGCCGGGGCGCCGACCCGGCGCGCGCGGTGGACGGCGTGGACCTCGACATCCGGCGCGGCGAGATCGTCGCGCTCGTCGGCGAGTCCGGCTGCGGCAAGACCACGCTCGCCCGCTCCCTGCTGGGGCTGGTCCCGCCCACGTCCGGCGGGGTCACGTTCGACGGCAAGCCGCTGAGCTACCGCGGCCGCGCCCTGAAGGCGTACCGCAAGCGCGTCCAGCTCGTCCTGCAGGACCCCAGCGGCTCGCTCAACCCCCGGCACACGGTGTACGAGGCCGTGGCCGAGGGGCTGCGCATCCACGGGTACGGGGGCGACGAGCGGGCGGCCGTCGGCGCGGCGCTGTCCCGGGCGGGGCTGCGGCCGCCGGAGCGGTTCTTCCTGCGGTACCCGCACGAGCTGTCCGGCGGCCAGCGCCAGCGCGTCGTCATCGCGGGCGCGCTGGTCCTGGAGCCGGAACTGATCGTCGCGGACGAGCCGGTGGCCTCCCTGGACGCGTCCGTGCGCGGCGAGATCCTGGCGCTGCTGCTCCGGCTGCGGGAGGACCTGGGTCTGTCCGCGCTCGTGGTGACCCATGACCTGGGTCTGGCCTGGAACATCGCCGACCGGGTGGCCGTGATGTACCTGGGGCGGATCGTGGAGACCGGCGCCGTCGAGGACGTCCTGACGGCGCCTCAGCATCCCTACACCCAGGCTCTGCTGTCCGTGCTCCCCGAGGCGGAGGGGGAACCCGTGGTGCTCACGGGTGAGCCGCCGGATCCGTCGCGGGTGCCGGCCGGATGCCGGTTCCACGCGCGCTGCCAGATCCTTGCCGGCGGGGAGGCCGAGCGGGCCGGGGTGGCGGGCGACTGCCGCACGAAGGACCTGCCGGTGCTGTCCGGCGCCGGGGGGACGCAGGTCGCGTGCCACTGGGCGTCGGCGGGCGCCAACAGCCCGTCCGGCGCTTGAGGACGAGCCCGAAGGACGATCCGCGTCAGCCCCCGGCGGGGTCGTACTTCTCCACGAGGGCCCGCGACTGCTTCACGTCGTCCGCCATCGCGACCAGCAGCTCGTCGATCGAGTCGAACTTCGCCATGCCGCGGACGTAGGCGAGGAAGTCGACGGCGACGTGCAGGCCGTACAGGTCGAGGCCGACGCGGTCGATGGCGTAGGCCTCGACGGTGCGCGCGGTGCCGTCGAACGTGGGGTTGGTGCCGACGGAGATCGCCGCGGGCATCGCCTCGCCCTGGGCGTGCAGCCACCCGGCGTACACGCCGTCGGCGGGGATGGCGGTGTGCGGCAGGGTCTCCACGTTGGCCGTGGGGAAGCCCAGTTCGCGGCCGCGCTGGGCGCCGCGGACGACGACGCCCTCGACGCGGTGCGGACGGCCCAGAATCTCGTGGGCGCCCGCGACGTCGCCCTCGGCGATGAGGCGGCGGGTGAGCGTGGACGAGAAGGGCTGGCCGCCGCCCGCCGTGCCGCTCACGTACAGGTCGATGACCTCGACTTCGTAGTCGTACGTCCGGCCGAGCTCGGCGAGGACCTCGACGTTGCCCGACGCGCGGTGCCCGAAGCGGAAGTTGGGGCCCTCGACGACGGCCTTGGCGTGCAGCTTGTCGACGAGGACCTTCGCCACGAACTCGGCGGGCGACAGCTTCGAGAACTCGGTGGTGAAGGGGAGGATGAGGACGGCGTCCACGCCCAGGTCGGCCATCAGCTCGGCGCGCCGGTGGTGCGGGGCGAGCAGCGGCGGGTGGCTGCCGGGGCGCACGACCTCGCTCGGGTGCGGGTCGAAGGTGACGACCACGGCGGGCACGCCGAGGTCACGGGCGCGGGCCACCGCGCGGCCGATGATGAGCTGGTGACCGCGGTGCACGCCGTCGTAGGAACCAATGGTGACGACGCTGCGCCCCCAGTCCTGGGGAATGTCCTCCAAGCCACGCCAGCGCTGCACTGTCTTCGCTCCTCGCCGAACCCGTGTATGTATCCGTACGCCCGTACGTCTGTACGGTCCCTTGCCGATTGCGCAGGTCTAAGACTGCCATGCCGACAGTTTGTCGCCCGCATCGGCCGGGGTGGCGGAGCTCACGCCGACACGGCCACCTCACCGGACAGGTGCTCGATGGTGCGCCGGGCGCTCGGCCCGACGAGCGCGGCCCAGTCCTGCGGGGCGGCGGTGAGCCAGCCCGTCAGCCGGTTGGCGAAGCCGGGGACGCGCCGGGCCAGGTCGACCAGGGCGCGGTCGAAGCCGGTGGCGCCCTCCGGGGTGCGCCCGGCGAGGAGGGCGGTGCGGCGCACCAGCTCGCGGTCGCGTTCGGCGCCGCCGCCCCGGCCGCCGACGGCGCGCAGGACGGCCTCGAAGACGACGGGTTCGCGCTCGGCGGCGAGGAGGAGGTCGAGCAGTTCGGCGCGCAGGGGGCGCGAGACCGGGGTGCCGGGGGCGGCGAGCACGGGGGCGAGGGCGATGCGTATGTCGACGCCTCGCCCCTTCAGCAGGGCGACGGCCAGCGGGAACAGCTCGGCCCGCGCCTCGGGGCCCTGTTCGAGGCGCAGGTCCACGTAGGCCGCCGCGTCCGCCGCGGCGCGCGGGCACCGCTCCACTTGCTCCCGTACGAGGTCCGCCACGCGCCGGGCGAGGGCGGGCGAGGGTACGTCGGCCAGGCCGCGCAGGACCTCGCCGGTGCCGGTGTCGCGGGCGCGAAGGCGGTCCCGGAAGGCGGCGAGGACCGGCTCCGGGTGGGTGGCGAGGGCGGCGGCGAGGGCGCCCGCGGGCAGGGTCGGGTCGCCGGTGGCGAAGCGACGCAGGGCGTGCGGGAGGTGGCGGGCGCGGGTGTGCGGGTCCCGGACGAGGAGGCTGAGGGCGGCGCCGTGCAGGGCCTCGTCGCCGGGGCGGTCGAGGAGCGTCTGGGCCGCGTACCGCAGGAGGCGGCGGTCGGCCTCGCCGGTGCTGTGCCGGGCGGCGCGCGGGGCATGGGTGGCGGCGGCGACACGGCGGGCGGGGCGGGCGTCGTGGGCCCAGCGGTCGACGGCGCGGCAGAGCGCGGACGGCTCGTCCTCGGCGAGGGCGCCGAGGAGTTCGTCGGCGCGGGGGTGGGCGCAGTCGACCAGGGCCTCGGTGAGGTCGTCGACGGCGCGGTGCCGGTGGGTGTGGAGCAGGGCCTGGGCGGCGGAGGCGACGGTCGCCTCGGGGGCGGCACGCAGGGGGCGCTCGTCGGCGAACCAGCGGGTCAGGTGGTGCTGTACGGCGGCGGGGTCGGCGGCGAGGCGCTCCGCTACGGCGTCCAGGCAGCGGCGGCCGGTGCCCGGTGGGCCGTCGTGCACCACGACGGCCCGCAGCAGCTCGAACCTGGCCGCCTCCGACAGGGGCAGCGCCAGCCAGAAGTCCGGCCCGAACTCCCGCTGGGCCGCGAGCCGCTGCAGCACCCCGCCGTACGGAGTCGCATCGCCCACCCGCAGCAACGTCTCCCGCACCAGATGCCGCGCCCACCACCACGCGTTCCCCTCGTCCTCCTCCGAATCCCGCCCCACGCCGCCCCGGGGAAGCCCCACCGCCGCGGCCGCGCCGCCGGGGGCCGCGGGGACCTCACGGACACCGGGGGCCTGTGAAACCTTACGAACACTGGGGTCGTCTGGAACCTCGCGGACACCAGGGACCTCGGGAACCCCACAGACGCCGAGGGCACCGGGACCCTCACGGACGCCGGGGACCTCGGCGTCCCCGCCAACGCCCCCTCCCGCCCCCGCAGCCTCCCCACAAGCCCAAGCAGCACCCCCCTCGCCCGACACCCCTCCGACCTGCCCAGCAGCCCCGAGCCCCCCGGAAACACCCGCCGTCACGCCACCCTCCCCACGAGCCCCAGAAGCACCCCCAGCCCCCACCTCACAGCCCACCACCCCCGCCTCCGCCCCCGCCCCCGCCTGCCCATCAACCCACGCAGCCCCCGTGCCACTCACCGTCACCCCGACTTCCCCACCGGCCCCTCGCACCCCGGAAGCCCCCGCCCCACCCGGCGCCGCAGCAGCCTCCGTGCCAGCCCCGCGTGCCGCGCAAGCCTCCGCCGCCCCCAGCGCCTCCCCGGTCTCCCCCCTCGCCCCAAGCACCTCAAGCGCCCCCACCAGCTCCCCCAGTCTCCGGGCGAGTTCCTCAACCCCCCGCTGCCGCTCCAGCCCCAGCAGCGCCTGCAGCACCGGACCGGCCCGGTGGCGCGGCACCGGCAAGGAACGGGCCACCGGCGCAGTGCCCCGCACCCGCTCCTCCGCGTACCGGAGGACCAGTGACCTCAACGCCGCGTCCACGTCCAGGTGGAGCCCCTGGATCCAGTCGCCCACCTCCTCGTGGGCGAAGCGGTAGCCGGACCCGGCAGGGGTGAGGAGCCCCTCGGTGAGGACGGCCGACGCCCAGCCCGTGCAGGCGTCGGCGCCCTTGCCAGGGAGCGCCCCCCACGGGAACACCGTCTCGAAGGCGGCGCGGTCCAGCTGGCCCTGGCCAGGGCCCAGGCAGCGGCGGGCCGCCTCATGGAGCTGGCCGGACACCTTCGCCGCGAGACGTCGCACGGCCGTGCCCCGGAGCCCGCTGTCGGCGGCGAGGCGGACGGCGACGCGCAGGCAGAGAAGGTCGAGGTGGGCGGCGAACACCTCCTCGCGGCCGGGGCGCCCCGAGGGGGCCGTGTCCGGCAGCGCCGCGGTGACTTCGGAGAGGAGACGCAGGGTCAGGGGGTGGCCGGCGTCGGCGTCGGCGAGCGCCTCGTCCGCGATGCCGTACCGCTCGCGGGCCGTGCGCGCCTGCGGCTCCGGCAGGTCGCCGAGGCGTACGCAGTCGGGCAGCCACGCCCGGGAGCGGTACGACAGCGCGTCGCTGTCCGGGACGTGCAGCAGTCCCGGAGGGAAGTGCGCCCCGGCCTGCTCCCAGTACTCCGCACGGCACGCCACCACCAGCCGCGTGCCCGTGTCCCGCAGCCACCCGGCGGTCCCCGCGCTCCACCCGGCGAGGCGGTGCGCGAGCACGGGCGGCATCTCCTCGGGTCCGTCGAGGAGCAGCAGCAGCGGGCGCCCGGCGTCCCTTACCAGCCGGGCCACGCGGCCCGCGGAGATGTCCCCGAGCCCCTCGTCCCCGCCGACGGCCCCGTCGGACGCGGTGAGGATGCGCCCGGCCCGCTCCAGGGCGCGGGCCACCGCGTCGGCCACGGACGTGTCCGCGTCCCGCAGGTCGGCGCCGCGCAGCCACAGGGTGGGGGCGGGTGCGGCACCCCGGGCGCGGCGGCGGGCGAGGGCGGCGAGTTCCGTGGTGCGGCCGGTGCCGGGGTCGCCGACGAGGCCGAGCACGCGCGCGGAACCGGTGGCGAAGGCGGCGAACTCCCGTTCCGTACAGGGTTGTTCGACCGGCTCGGGGGCGGGGTCGCGCGGGCCGTCGGAGCCGAGTGACGTGGCCGTGAGGTGCAGCGCGCCCGCGAGGTTCAGGTCGCGGCCGAAGCCGGGCACGGTCGCCGCGTTGCGCGCGAGCAGGGCGGCGAGCGGCCCGCCCGGGTCGGTGGCGGCCGCGGTCCGCAGCGGCACGGCGAACCCGGCGGCCCGGTGCGGAGCCTGCAGTGCGGTGGCCAGGACGGCGAGCACGGCGCCGGACGCGGCGTCGACGACGGGCCCGCCCGCGGCGCCGCCGCCGAGCCGCAGCGCGTCGGCCCCGTCGGTGCCGATGGCCAACTCCATGGCGGCGTCGAGGAGGTGGAAGCGGTCCGTCGCGGTGTACGTCACGGCGGCCGAGTCGAGGACCCGGGCCTGCCGCCAGCCGCCGGTGGCGATCCGTACGTACGAGCCGACCTCGACGGAGTCGCGCGCGGTGACGGGCAGCGGGCGCAGGCCGAGGCCGTCGGTGCGGACGAGGGCGAGGTCGCTCCCGGGGAGCGCGGTGACGGCGTCGGCGGTCACGACGCAGGTGCGTTCGCCGGGCGCGTGCAGGACTATCCGGGCGAGGCCGTCGACCGCCTCGTGGCTGGTGATGACGGTGCCGTGCTCGTCGGCGGCGAAGCCGTGGCCGCGCGGGCGCCCGGCCAGGTCGCAGATCCGCACCAGGGACCCCTCGGGCTCGCGCCACGCGTCGCGCCCCACCGCCCAC
Source organism: Streptomyces flavofungini (assembly GCF_014650815.1). Taxonomy (GTDB): domain Bacteria; phylum Actinomycetota; class Actinomycetes; order Streptomycetales; family Streptomycetaceae; genus Streptomyces; species Streptomyces flavofungini. The sequence goes on along the minus strand of NZ_BMVR01000025.1, from coordinate 19,013 downwards.
TCGCTCCGGCCCCGGTCCCCGCCGCCCCGGGCCCGCGGGCCCCGTCCCGCCATGCTCGAACCTCCCAGCCGCACCCCGTACCTTCGACCGTAGGTCGGAGATGATCAGCCGGACAGAACGCGAGCCGAACGCGCCCCCTTCCGCTCCCTCGGTTCACTCCGAGCGCCTGCCCGTAGGAGTGAATCGGCGGGTGGGCGTGGATACACCTTCTGGTGGGGGGGACTGTGGAGCGGCGGACCACCGTCCGTCGCTCCACGACAGAGTCCCGAGCTGTACGGGCGCCAACTCCGGCGGCAAGCAAGCGAACTGAGCGCCGGTCAGGGCCGTCGGCGGGGGATGCCCACCGCCGCGTCAGGCGCGTCGGCGCAGCCCCGCGGCCACGCCCACCGCCGCCTCAGGAGAAGACGGCGAGGCTCTTCGCCTTGCCCTTCGACTCCTCCGCGAGCACCAGAAAGCGCCCTTCAGGCCCGAAGACCGCGACCGGCCCGGCGCCCGTGTACTCGTCCGGCATGTCGATCCGCACGCCGTTGGCGAGCAGCCGCGCCCGCTTCTCGTCGACGTCCCAGCGGGGGAACGCCGCCGTGGCCGCGTCGGCGACCGGCATCACCGTCAGCTCCTCCTGGAGCTGGTCGAGGGTCTTGGCCGAGTCCAGCTTGTACGGCCCGACGCGGGTGCGGCGCAGCGCCGTGAGGTGGCCGCCTACGCCCAGGTCGGCGCCCAGGTCGCGGGCGAGGGCACGGATGTACGTACCGGAGGAGCAGACCACGGACACGACCAGGTCGAGGACGGGGGTGCCGTCCTCGGCGACCGCGTCCCGGATGTCGTACACCTGGAAGGAGGAGACCGTGACCGGCCGGGCCGGGATCTCGAAGTCCTCGCCCTGGCGGGCGCGCGCGTACGACCGCTTGCCGTCGATCTTGATGGCGCTGACCTTCGACGGCACCTGCATGATGGCGCCGGACAGCTTGGCGATGCCCGCGTCGACGGCGTCGCGCTTGACGCCGGAGGCGTCCGCGGCCGAGGTGATCTCGCCCTCCGCGTCGTCCGTGACGGTGGACTGGCCGAGACGGATCGTGCCGAGATACTCCTTCTCGGTGAGCGCCAGGTGGCCGAGCAGCTTCGTGGCGCGCTCGACGCCGAGCACGAGGACGCCCGTCGCCATCGGGTCGAGGGTGCCGGCGTGCCCGACGCGGCGGGTCTTCGCGATGCCCCGCATCTTGGCGACCACGTCGTGCGAAGTGAAGCCGGACGGCTTGTCGACGATGACAAGGCCGTCCGGCGTGGTGCTGCGCTTGGTCATTACGAGGCGTCGCCGTCCTTGTCGGCGGCGGTGCCGTCCGCGGCCTCGGCGGCCTCGGCTTCCTCGTCGTCGGTCTCCGGCTTGCGGTACGGGTCCGCGCCGCCCGCGAACTCGGCGCCCGCGGAGGCCTCACGGACCTTCTCGTCCGAGGCGCGCGCCCGGTCGAGGAGGTCCTCGATGGCCCGGGCGTTGTCCGGCAGGGCATCGGCCACGAAGGCCAGCGTCGGCGTGAACTTCACGCCCGCCGCCCGGCCGACCTCGGAGCGGAGGACACCCTTGGCGCTCTCCAGGCCCGCGGCCGCGGCCGCGCGCTCCTCGTCGTCCCCGTAGACCGTGTAGAAGACGGTCGCCTCCCGCAGGTCACCCGTGACCCGGGTGTCCGTGATGGTGACATGCGAGCCGAGCCGCGGGTCCTTGATCCCGCGCTGCAGCTTCTGGGCCACCACCTCTCGGATGAGGTCCGCCAGCCTCTTCGCCCGCGCGTTGTCGGCCACTGCTCCGTCTCCTTCTGTGCTGTGCTCGTCGCTGATCGTTCAGGTCGATCAAGTCGTTCAGGTCGTTCAGGTCGTTCAGTCATCATCGTCACCGTGGAAGCGCCGCCGTACGGACAGCAGCTCCACTTCGGGCCGGGCGGCGACGAGCCGTTCGCACCGGTCCAGTACGTCCGTGATGTGCCCCGCGTCCCCGGAGACCAGCGCCAGGCCGATCTCGCTCCTGCGGTGCAGTTCCTGGTGGCCGACCTCCGCCACGCTCACCGCGTACTTCCGCTGGAGTTCCGCCACGATCGGGCGGACGAGGGAGCGCTTCTCCTTCAGCGAATGTACGTCGCCGAGGAGCAGGTCGAAGGACAGAGTCCCCACATACATATGTGTCCCGGATAACCCGCCGGTGCGGGATCGCGCCCTGCGCACGGTTGGCAGGGTCACCAGAACCGTACAACGCGGGGCCGGGTCGGCTCGACGGATATTCGCCCCCGCCGCCCCTACCCGTCCCGTACCTGGGGCTCCGCCCCAGACCCCGCTCCTCAAACGCCGGAGGGGCTATAGGTCTCGCCGGTGCGGCAAGGTTCTAGCCCGTCCGGCGTCTGAGGACGAGGCGCGAAGCGCCGAAAGAGCGGGGGAAAGGGGCGCAGCCCCCATAAGAAGCGGGGGTTGCCCAGGGGAACACCCCGGGCAACCCCCGTCCGCGAACGCTAGGCCCGCGGCTTCTCGCGCATCTCGTACGTAGCGATGACGTCGTCGATCTTGATGTCGTTGAAGTTGCCGAGGTTGATACCGCCCTCGAACCCTTCGCGGATCTCGGTGACGTCGTCCTTGAAGCGACGCAGGCCCTCGATGTTGAGGCTCTCCGCGATGACCTTGCCATCGCGCAGCAGTCGGGCCTTGGTGTTGCGCTTGACCTCGCCGGAGCGGATGAGAACACCCGCGATGTTGCCCAGCTTGGACGAGCGGAAGACCTCGCGGATCTCCGCCGTGCCGAGCTCGACCTCTTCGTACTCCGGCTTGAGCATGCCCTTGAGGGCCGCCTCGATCTCCTCGATGGCCTGGTAGATCACCGAGTAGTACCGGACGTCGACGCCCTCGCGCTCGGCCATCTGCGCGGCACGGCCGGCCGCGCGGACGTTGTAGCCGATGACGATGGCGTCGGAGCCCATGGCCAGGTCGATGTCCGACTCCGTGACCGCACCCACACCGCGGTGCAGGACGCGGATGTCGACCTCTTCACCGACGTCGAGCTGGAGCAGCGAGGACTCGAGAGCCTCGACCGCACCGGACGCGTCGCCCTTGATGATGAGGTTGAGCTGCTGGATCTCGCCGGCCTTGAGCACCTTGTCGAGGTCCTCGAGCGAGACGCGGCGGACGCGCTTGGCGAACGCGGCGTTGCGCTCGCGGGCGGCGCGCTTCTCGGCGATCTGACGGGCCGTACGGTCCTCGTCGACGACCAGGAAGTTGTCGCCGGCGCCCGGGACGTTGGTGAGACCGAGGACGAGGACCGGGGTCGAGGGACCCGCCTCTTCCACGTTCTCGCCCTTGTCGTCGAGCATCGCGCGGACGCGGCCGTAGGCGTCACCGGCGACCATCGTGTCGCCGACGCGGAGCGTACCGCGCTGGACGAGGACGGTCGCGACGGCGCCGCGGCCCTTGTCCAGGTGGGCCTCGATCGCAATACCCTGCGCGTCCTGCTCCGGGTTGGCCCGCAGGTCGAGCGAGGCGTCCGCGGTCAGGACCACGGCCTCCAGCAGGCTCTCGATGTTGAGGCCCTGCTTGGCGGAGATGTCGACGAACATCGTGTCGCCGCCGTACTCCTCGGCCACCAGACCGAACTCGGTGAGCTGACCGCGCACCTTGGTCGGGTCGGCACCCTCGACGTCGATCTTGTTGACCGCGACCACGATCGGCACCTCGGCCGCCTTGGCGTGGTTCAACGCTTCGATCGTCTGCGGCATCACACCGTCGTTGGCCGCGACCACGAGGATCGCGATGTCGGTGGACTTCGCACCACGGGCACGCATGGCGGTGAACGCCTCGTGACCGGGGGTGTCGATGAAGGTGATCGGGCGCTCTTCGCCGTTGACCTCGGTGGCGACCTGGTACGCACCGATGTGCTGCGTGATGCCGCCCGCTTCACCCGCGATGACGTTCGTCTTGCGGATGGCGTCGAGCAGTCGGGTCTTACCGTGGTCGACGTGACCCATGACGGTCACGACCGGCGGACGCGGCGCGAGGTACTCCTCGCCGCCCTCGTCCTCGCCGAACTCGATGGAGAACGACTCGAGCAGCTCACGGTCCTCCTCCTCGGGGCTGACGATCTGAACCGTGTAGTTCATCTCGTCGCCGAGGAGCTGCAGCGTCTCGTCGGAGACGGACTGCGTGGCCGTGACCATCTCGCCGAGGTTCATCATCACCGCGACGAGCGACGCCGGGTTGGCGTTGATCTTCTCGGCGAAGTCGGTGAGGGAGGCACCGCGCGACAGGCGAACGGTCTCGCCGTTGCCGCGAGGCAGCATCACGCCGCCGACCGACGGGGCCTGCATGGCCTCGTACTCCTGGCGCCTCTGCCGCTTCGACTTGCGACCGCGACGCGCGGGACCGCCGGGACGACCGAAGGCGCCCTGCGTGCCACCACGGCCACCGGGACCACCCGGACGGCCACCGAAGCCGGGACGACCGCCGAAGCCGCCGCCACCACCGGGACGACCGGCACCGCCGCCGCCACCGGGACCACCCGGACGACCGGCGAAGCCGCCGCCGCCACCGCCCGGACCACCGGGACGACCGGCGAAGCCGGGACGGCCACCGCCGCCACCGCCACCGGGACGACCGCCGCCACCGGGGCCACGGCCACCGCCGGGGCCACCACCGGGACGCGGGCCCGCGGCGGGACGCTGCGGCATCATGCCCGGGTTCGGACGGTTACCGCCGGGGGCACCGCCCGGACGCGGCGCCTGCGGGCGCGGCATTCCGGCCGGGGACGGACGGGCGCCGCCCTGACCCTGCGGACGGGGACCACCCTGGCCGCCGCCCTGGCCCTGGCCCTGCGGGCGCGGGCCGCCGGGGGCACCCTGGCCACCGGGGCGCGGGGCGCCGCCCGGACGGGGCGCCTGCGGGCGCGCCATGCCGGTGGAGCCACCAGAGGTGAAGGGGTTGTTGCCCGGACGCGGACCGGCCGGACGGCCGCCCGGACGCGGGGCGCCACCCTGGCCGCCGGGGCGCGGGGCGCCCTGACGGTCGCCGCGGTCGCCGCCGCGCTGACCCTGGCCGGAGCCCTGGCCGGGGGCCGGACGGCCACCGGGCTTGGGGGCACCGGGACGGGCACCGGGGCGCGGGCCCGCCGGGGCCGAGGACGCCGAGGCCCCCGAGGACGCTGCCGGAGCCTGCGCCGGGGTCGCCGGGGCGGCCGGCGGCGCGGTGAACTCGGGCGCGGCCGGAGCCGGAGCCGCCGGAGCGGGCTTCGGCGTCACGGGCTTGGGCGCGGCCGGACCCGGGCGGGGGCCCGGAGCGGGCGCCGCGGCGGGCTTGTCGGCAGCGGCCGGCTTGGGCGCCGGCGGCTTGGGCGCGGCCGGCTTGGCGGCCTGCGCGGGAGAGGGTGCCGACGGGGTCGCCGGCTTGGGGGCGGCCGCCTTGCGGGGCGCCCCGGGCTTGGCGGCGGACTTGCCGTTGCCGCCGCCCTGCTGCAATGCGTCAGTCAGTTTGCGTACTACCGGCGCCTCGATCGTCGAGGACGCCGAACGTACGAATTCACCGAGTTCTTGGAGCTTGGCCATGACGACCTTGCTCTCTACGCCGAACTCCTTGGCGAGTTCGTATACCCGGACCTTAGCCACTTCGCTCCTTTTAGGTCCGGGTTACGCCGGACCGTCGCTACTTCATGGGCGTACTCATCGCGTGCTCATCGAGTGCTCATCGCAATCTCGACCTACTTCCAACTCGCGGGGTACCAGGGCCGCACGGGGTTCCGGGCGGCACGTCCTACGGTGTTGCCTGCGGGGCAACGGTCTCGGCTGCCTCGACATTCCGGCGCAGTTCCGCGGTGTCGAGCGGTCCCTGGGCCCGGAGGGCCCGCGGGAACGCCCGGCGGCGGAGCGCAAGATCGAAACAGACCAGGGCGGGGTGAACATACGCACCCCGGCCGGGCAGCGTACCGCTTGGATCGGGGACGCAAACGCCCTCGACCGCCACGATGCGCAGCAGCTCACTCTTGGCCGCTCGCTCCCGGCACCCCACACAGGTGCGCTCAGGGCATGCTCGGGCATGCGTCCGGCCAGACACGCTTAAGTCTACCTCCCCGCACCGACCTCACCCCTTTGGGGCAAGAATCGAACGGATGTTGTCTTGATCAGTTCAGCAACCCGGGAGCCCCGGGGCCCCAGGGAGACCCGGGAACCCGGAGCGATCGGTCCGATCAGCCCTCGGAGTCCCGCGCCGCGTTCTCGGGCAGTTCGGTGTCCGGCCGGATGTCGATGCGCCAGCCGGTGAGGCGGGCGGCGAGGCGGGCGTTCTGGCCCTCCTTGCCGATCGCCAGCGAGAGCTGGTAGTCCGGCACGGTCACGCGGGCGGAGCGGGCGGCCAGGTCGACGATCTCGACCTTGCTGACGCGCGCCGGGGACAGCGCGTGCGCCACCATGTCGCCCGGGTCGTCCGACCAGTCCACGATGTCGATCTTTTCGCCGTTGAGCTCGCCCATGACATTGCGCACCCGGCTGCCCATGGGGCCGATGCAGGCGCCCTTGGCGTTCAGGCCCGAGCGGGTCGAGCGGACCGCGATCTTGGTGCGGTGCCCGGCCTCGCGCGCGATGGCGGCGATCTCCACGGACCCGTCGGCGATCTCCGGGACCTCCAGCGCGAACAGCTTCTTGACCAGGTTCGGGTGGGTGCGCGAGAGCGTCACGGACGGGCCGCGCACGCCCTTGGCGACCCGCACCACGTAGCTGCGCAGGCGCATGCCGTGCGGGTACTCCTCGCCCGGCACCTGCTCCTGCACCGGCAGGATGGCCTCCAGCTTGCCGATGTCGACCAGCACGTTCTTCGGGTCGCGGCCCTGCTGGACGACACCGGTGACGATGTCGCCCTCGCGGCCCGCGTACTCGCCGAGGGTCGCGTCGTCCTCGGCGTCCCGCAGGCGCTGCAGGATGACCTGCTTGGCGGTGGTCGCGGCGATCCGGCCGAAGTCGGACGGGGTGTCGTCGAACTCGCGGGGCTCCTGGCCCTCCTCGAGGTCTTCGGGGTCCTCCTTCGCCCAGACCGTCACGTGACCGCTCTCGCGGTCGAGCCGCACGCGCGCGTGGCGGCGGCTTCCCTCGGTGCGGTGGTAGGCGATGAGGAGGGCCGACTCGATCGCCTCGACCAGCAGGTCGAAGGAGATCTCCTTCTCCCGCACCAGACCTCGCAGGGCACTCATGTCGATGTCCACGGCTACGCCTCCTCCTCTTCCTTCACGTTCTTCTCGTCGTCGTTGTCGCTACCGCCGTCGGCACTGTCGGCACCGTCTGCGGACTTGCGGTTGAACTCCACCTCGACGCGCGCCTTGGCGATCTCCGCGAAGGCGAGCCTGCGGGCGGTGGGCTTGCGGCCCTTGACCCCGGGCACTTCGAGGTCCACGCCCTCGTCGTCGACCTTCAGGATCCGCGCGGTCAGCTCGCCGCCCTCGGCGAGCTGGAACTTCGCGAGGCGTCCGATGGCGCGTACGTAGTGGCGCTGTTCGTTCAGCGGGCGTTCGGCACCCGGGGAGCCCACCTCGAGCGTGTACTCGCCGTCGCCCATCGCGTCGGACTCGTCGAGCTTCGCGGAGAACTCGCGGCTCAGCTCGGCGATGCGGTCCAGATCCACGCCGTCGTCGGAATCGACGACGACACGCAGCACCCGCTTGCGTCCGACCGAGGCCACTTCGATCTCTTCGAGATCCAGGTCCTTCGAGCTGACGAGCGGTTCCAGCAGTTCTCGCAGCCTCTCGCTCTGGGTGGTGCTCATCCGGGTGACTCCTCGGCCGCGTGTGCTGTTGTGGGATCGTCGCGTGTCAGGTCAAAGGGTATCCGGTCGCGGAGGGTGTTGCCGTCCACCGCCGGGGCTCCGCACCCCCCGGGACGAGCCGATCGCGCGTACGAGGACAGGGCGCAGGTACGGTGATCACCGGGCCAACACCCGCCCCTCCCGCAACCCGAGGGCTCAGCCCTCCCACTCACCACACACGCCTCTCCTTCACCACCCTGCGCCACCCTCGCCCCCGCCCTCCGTGCCCTAGCGGCCCACCTCCCCGAGGACGCCTGCCGTGCCGTCGTATCTCACCCCTTCGTGGACCCGCCCGGGCCCGCGCCGAAGGAGCCTGCTGACCGGGGCCGCCGCCGCGGCCGGCACCACGCTGCTCGCCGGATGCTCCGGCGCCGGCGGCTCCGACGGCGACGGCCGCCCGTCCGCCGACGACCGGCTGCGCACGCGTGCCGCCCGGGACAGCGCAGGGCTGCTGCGGCAGTACGACGCCGTCCTCGCGGCGCACGCGCCCCTGGCCGCGCGGCTGCGGCCGCTGCGGGCGGAGGTGGTACGCCACGAGAAGGCGTTCGCCCCCGCCCCCGAGCCCTCCGCGTCGCGCTCGCCCTCCCCCGCCCCGGTGTCCGTCCCGGACGGCGAGAAGGACGCCCTGCGGTTCCTGGCCGCGGCGGAGCGGGAACTGGCCGACCGGCGCGACAAGCAACTCCTCGACGCGCCCGCCGAACTGGCCCGGCTGCTCGCGTCGGTCGCGGCGGCGGGCGCCGCGCACGCGTACCTGCTGACGGAGGACGAGAGATGAGCCGCGAGGGCCTTGCGGGCATGGACCGAAAGACCGAGCTGAAGGCCCTGCAGGCGGCCCTGCGGGCCGAGCACGCGGCCGTGTACGGCTACGGCGTCGTCGGCGGCCGGATCGGCGACGAGCGGCGGGCGGAGGCGCGCACGGCGTACGACGCCCATCGCGCACGCCGGGACGCGCTTCGGCGGACGGTACGCACCCTCGGCGCCGAGCCGGAGCCGTCGGCGGCCGCGTACGCCCTGCCGTTCCCGGTGCCGGACTCGGCGGCGGCCGTACGGCTCGCGGCCGAACTGGAGGACCGGGTCGCCGGGGTGTACTCGGATCTCGTCCGCGCGACCGAGGGTGCGCGCCGCGGCACCGCGGCCGAGTCCCTGCGGGAGGCGGCGGTGCGGGCGGCGCGGTGGCGCGGCGGGAGCGTAGCCTTCCCAGGGCTCACCGAGCGGTCCCGGACGTCGGGAGACGAGGCCGGGGCCACTTCACCGGGCGCGTGAGGGCGCTTCGGGCACGCGCGGGTCCGGGGCGTGGGTGCGCTGTCGGGGTGAGCGGGGCTTGGGCGTGCATGCGCCTCGGGCCTGAGCTGGCTCTTCGGCGTGAGCGCGCCTTGGGGCTGTGAGCGCCGTTGGGGTGAGCGGGTTCGGGGCCTGGGCGCGTCTCGGGCGTGAGCCGGTTCGGGCATGAGTACGCCTTGGGTGCGAGCTGTGCGAGCTGCTCTGGGCGATGGGTGCGGCTCGGGGCTGTGAGTGTTGTTGGCGTGAGCGGGGCACCGCGCACGGCAGTCGGAATGTGAGCGCCTTCGGGCGAATGGGAAGGGAACACCTCGCGCATGGCTTTCGAACCGCCGCAGCGCCTCGTCCGTGCGCTCGGCGAGGCGACGCGCGACGCCGCCACCGACGACTGGCTGCACCGCCTGCCCGAACTGGCCGAGGAGGCCGTCGCGCGGCACGAGCTGACCGTGGAGCGGGTGCAGGTGCCCGGTGGGCGCAGCAGCCTCGTCGTACTCGTCCGGACGCGCGAGGGTACGCCCGCCGTGCTCAAGCTGGTGCCGCCCCGGTCGCGGCCCGACAGCGAGCGGGCCGCGCTCGCCCACTGGGGCGGGATGGGGGCCGCGAAGCTCCTGGACGCCGGGGACGGGGCGTTGCTCATCGAGCGGCTGCAGCGGGATGTGTCCGTGCGGTCGTTGCCCGAGGCCAAGTCGATGCTGGAGGCGGCCGGGACGTTGCGGCGGCTGTGGGTGGCGCCGCCCGCCGGGCACCGGTTCGAGACCGTCGCCGAGCGGACGGGGCGGCAGGCCGAGGCGATGGCCTCGTGCGGTGACGCGGACGCACGGCCGCTCGTCGCTGCCGCGCTCGCCGCGCGCGACGAACTGCTCGGCTCCGTGCCCTCCGAGGGGGGTGCGCTGCTGCTGCACGGGACCTTCCGGCAGAGCAAGGTGCTCGCCGGCGAGCGGGTGCCGTGGCTGGCCGTGGGGCCCGATCCGGTGGTCGGGGAGGCTGCGTTCGATCTGGCGCGGCTGGTGCGGGACCGGGTGGAGGATCTGATTGCTTCGCCGTCGGGGGCAGCGATTGCGCGGCGGCGCGTCAAGCGGCTTGCCGAGTCGTTGGACGTTGATCCTGAGCGGCTGCGGGGGTGGGCGTTGTTCCGGGCTGTGGAGTCCGGTGTGCGGGCACTGCGCGTGGGGCGGGAGCAGGACGCGGAGCTGCTGTTGGAGTTCGCGGGCTGGGTGTAGCCCTGGCGGGGCTTTCCCCAGTCCCGCCCCTTCTCCGAAACCGGGGGCTGCGCCCCCGGACCCCCGCTATCGGCGCTCCGCGCCTCGTCCTCAATCGCCGGAGGGGCTGAAGGGGTGCGCGTGGGGCCCCGGGCGGGCGGGACAGGCCCCCGCCGAAGCGGCCTGCGGCCTCGTCCTCACACGCCGGACGGGCTGAGTGGTTGCCGGTGCGGCAAGAGCGGGAAGGGGCGGATGGGCGGGGTTTCCAGCCCGTCGTGGAGGTCCCCCCTGCTCCTCAAGAGCTCGGGGGAGTCTGAGGACGAGCGCGGAGCGCGACCGGCGTCTGTCCCGGGCCAGCCGCACGGGGCAGGCCGGGGGGTGCTCTGCCCCCGGCCCGTCCCGTTTACGCCGTGAGGCGAGCCACCGCTTCGGAGACCGTGAGTTCCTCCCGCTCCCCCGTGCGCCGGTCCTTCACTTCCACGACGCCGTCGGCGGACCGGCGGCCCGCGACGAGGATCGTGGGGACGCCGATGAGCTCGGCGTCGGTGAACTTCACGCCGGGGGAGACGCCGGCGCGGTCGTCGACGAGGACGCGTACGCCCGCGGCGTTGAGCTGCTCGGCGACGGAGAGGGCCAGCTCGGTCTGGACGGCCTTGCCGGCGGCGACGATGTGGACGTCGGCGGGGGCGATCTCCTTGGACCAGCACAGGCCCTGCTCGTCGGCGGTCTGCTCGACGAGGGCGGCGACGGCGCGGGAGACGCCGATGCCGTAGGAGCCCATGGTGACGCGGACGGGCTTGCCCTGCTGGCCGAGGACGTCGAGCTGGAAGGTGTCGGCGTACTTGCGGCCGAGCTGGAAGATGTGGCCGATCTCGATGGCCCGGTCCAGCTTCAGACCGGCGCCGCAGGCGGGGCAAGGGTCCCCGGCCTCGACGACGACGACGTCGAGGTAGTCGTCGACCTCGAAGTCGCGGCCGCAGACGACGTTGCGGGCGTGGGTGTCGGCCTTGTTGGCGCCGGTGATCCAGGAGGTGCCGGGGGCGACGCGCGGGTCGGCGAGGTAGCGGACCTTCTCCAGGCCCTGGGGGCCGACGTAGCCGCGGACGAGGTCGTCGCGGCCCTCGAAGTCCTCGGCGGTGACGAGCTCGACCGTGGCGGGCGCGAGGTGCTCGCCGAGCTTGCCGAGGTCGACCTCGCGGTCGCCGGGCACTCCGACGGCGACGATCTCGCCGTCGACCTTGACGAGGAGGTTCTTGAGGGTGGCGGAGGCCGGGACGCCCAGGTGCTCGGCAAGGGTCTCGATGGTCGGGGTGTCGGGGGTGTCGAGCTCCTCGACGGCCGGGTGGCCGTCGGTGGACACCGGCTTGAGGGCGAAGGTGACGGCCTCGGTGTTGGCCGCGTAGTCGCACTCGGGGCAGTCGACGAAGGTGTCCTCACCGGCGGGGGCCGGGGCCAGGAACTCCTCGGAGGCGGAGCCGCCCATCGCGCCGGACACGGCGGAGACGATGCGGTAGTCCAGGCCGAGGCGCTCGAAGATGCGCTGGTAGGCGGCGCGGTGCAGGGCGTACGCCTCGGCGAGGCCCTCGTCGGTGGTGTCGAAGGAGTACGAGTCCTTCATCTGGAACTCGCGGCCCCGCAGGACGCCCGCGCGGGGGCGGGCCTCGTCGCGGTACTTCGTCTGGATCTGGTAGAGGATCACCGGCAGGTCCTTGTAGGACGAGCACTGGTCCTTGACGACCTGGGTGAAGATCTCCTCGTGGGTGGGGCCGAGGAGGTACTCGGAGCCCTTGCGGTCCTTGAGGCGGAACAGCAGGTCGCCGTACTCCTCGTAGCGCCCGCTGGCCTCGTAGGGCTCCTTGGGCAGCAGGGCCGGGAGCAGGACCTCCTGGCCGCCGATGGCGTCCATCTCCTCGCGGACGACGCGGGCGACGTTCTCGTAGACCTTCTTGCCGAGGGGCAGCCAGGTCCAGATGCCCGCGGCGGTCCGGCGGACGTATCCGGCGCGGACGAGCAGCTTGTGGTTGAGCGTCTCCGCGTCCGCCGGGTCGTCGCGCAGTGTCTTGACCATCAAACGGGACATGCGCTGGACCTGGGCCATGGTGATCTCCTGCTGCGTAAGGGTGATGGCCGCAGGTTAGCCGGGGCACGCGCGCACGTGGAAATCGATTCAGCCGCCGGGGCGCCGCAGCGGCAGTGGCGCGCCCATCACGGCGTACGGCTTGGGGGCGCTCGGGAAGAGCACGTTGCGGGCCAGGTCGGTGTAGCCGAGGGAGCGGTACAGGGCGCGGGCGGGGCTCTCGGTGTCGATGGCGGAGAGGATCGAGCGGGGCTCGGCGGCGGCGTCCGTGATGGTGGTGATGAGGGCGCGGCCGAGGCCGCGGTTCTGGTAGCCGGGCCGGACGTGCAGCTCGGTGATCACGAAGGAGTCCTCCAGCCAGCCCTCCAGGCCCCAGCCGCGCAGATACGGCTCGACGACCGTGGACCACCAGTGCGCGCGGTCGTTGGGCATGCCGTAGACGAAGCCGACGAGCCGTCCGTCGCGGGTGGTCGCGCCGAGCGCCCGGGCGCCGGGGTGGGTGAGGTGCCGCAGGACGATCTGGCGGCGTACCGCGATCTCGTCGTCGCTGAGCCCGAAGGCGAGGGCCTGTACGCGCAGCGCGTCGTCCACCCGCGCGGCCAGGTCGACCGGCCCGATCACGACGTCGTCAGTCATGCGCGAACCCTACTTCGCGGCACGTCGCCGACGGGCGGCGGCGAGGACCGGCCGCGGCCGGAAACGGCCCCGTCAGGGGCACAGGGGTGTGCGCGCCCCCGACGGGGCGGTCAGAACAGCACGCTCATGAACGCCCCGACTTCCTTGAACCCCACCCGCTGGTACGTCGCCCGTGCGGCCGTGTTGAAGTCGTTGACGTACAGGCTGACGACCGGGGAGACGTCCGCGAGGGCGTACTTCAGGACGGCCGCCATGCCGGGCGCGGCAAGCCCCTGCCCCCGGTACTCGGGCGCCACCCAGACGCCCTGGACCTGACAGGCGCGGTCCGTCGCCGCGCCGATCTCGGCCTTGAAGACGACGCGGCCGTCGGCGTCGATGCGGGCGAAGGAGCGCCCGGAACCGACGAGTTCGGCGACCCGGGCCTGGTAGAGGAGCCCGCCGTCGCCGGCCATCGGGGAGATGCCGACCTCCTCGGTGAACATCGCCACGCAGGCCGGCATGATCGTCTCCATTTCGTCCTTGCGGACGCGGCGGACGTACGGATCGGGCGTGATGTCGTCGGGCAGCCGGTCGGTGACCATCAGGGGCTGCTGGGAGCGGACCTCGCGCGCGGGGCCCCAGGACGGTTCGAGCAGCCGCCACAGCAGGGCGGTGGGCTCGGCGGGGCCGACGATGGAGGAGCAGCGGCGGCCGGCCCTGCGGGCGCGGTCGGCGAAGCCGCGGACGGCGCGCGGGGTGGCGCAGATCGGGACGAGGTTGGCGCCCGCGTAGCACAGGGACTCCAGCATGCCGTCCTCGTACCAGCCCCACATCTCGCCGCCGAGCCGCCAGGGGTCGAGGCCCGCGACGCGCACCCTGGCCGTGACGAAGGCGTTCGCGACCGGCTCGCGGTCGAGCACGGCGAGCGCGGCGTCCAGGTCACTCGGATCGAGGACCCTGGTGGTGGTCTGGGTCAACACGTGCGGGGGCCTCACCATACGGTCTGCTGATCTCCGCACTGTACCTGGCGAGGTTCCGCGACGCCGCCCGGTCGCCGTGCGGCGGCCGGGCGGGCGACCGGCGTGATCAGCGGCGCTGTACGTGGCCGTGGCCGACCTGGATCTCGTCGATCTTGAGCTGCCGGTGGAAGGTGGGGGCGGTGGCCGCGGCCCAGGTGGTGGTCACGTCGAGCTTGAGGTGCCGGGTGCGGACGCCGTCGCCGAGGTCGATGAAGCGGATGCCGCGGGCGCTCTCCAGGACGCCCGCCTTGATCTGCCGCCAGCGCTTTCCGTCGTCGCTGACGGACACGGTGTAGTCCTTGATGCGGGCGGAGTCCTCGGGCCTGCCGAAGGTGGAGCGGTTGTGGGTGGGTGACCACTCGCGCTGGTTGATGCCGAGGAAGGCGGCCTTCTTCCGTGTCCCGAGGTCGAGGGTGACGGAGACGGGGAGCGTGCCCTTGTTGTCCGTGTACGTGGTGAAGTCGCCGTCGGTGAGGGCGGGGTCGCCGGCCTTGACGGAGCCCTTCGGGTAGACGCCCTCGCGCTCGCGCTCGGTCTCGACCTTGAAGACGGTGTCGTACGCGTCCCAGTCCTCGATCGACCGGATGGTGAGACGGCCGTCGCCCTGGGAGAACGGCAGGCGCGTGCCGGTGCGCAGATCGGTGACGCGCTTGATCCGGTAGCCGTTGTCGCGCAGGCGGATCCGGTCGCCGGTGGTGGGGCGGGTGGTGACGTGGACGTACTGCGTGGTGGGCTTGGCGCGGCTGATGGTGAGGTAGCCGTACGCGCCGTCGTTCCACGCGCCCGGCTGCATGCCGCCGTACATGTAGCCGCCGCCGTCGACGCCGTGCAGGGACTCCCTGATGGGCGGCAGGTAGTCCTTCATGAAGTTCGTGAACTTCTGCTGCTGGGGCGGGAACCGCCCGTCGACCATGGCCTGGAGGTCCATGAGGGACTTGATGGACGTGCCCGAATTGGCCACGTAGCGGCGGACGTTGAGGCCGGTATCGACCGGACGGTCCTGGCCGTCGTACCACCAGGCGCCGGTGCTCGGCACCTTGTAGCAGGACTCGGTCAGGCGCGGCATCGGCGTCCAGATCGCCGAGGGCTGGTCGTAGGGCGGGGTCATGCCGGTCTTCTGCTCGTGGGACACCATGTCCATGGCCGCGGTGTCCTCGTTGTTGTTGCTCAGCGTCATGTCGGGGCGCCGCTCGCGGATCTGCTCGTAGAGCTGGTGCTGCTCCCAGTACTCGTTGTCGTTGTCGATCCAGAAGCCCGACAACTTCGGGTAGGCGTCCATGACTTCGAAGAAGTTGTCGTACGAGAACTCGCCGAAGCCGGGCCGGGTGGTGAGGTCGATGTCGCGGCCCTTGTGGGCGGAGTACGCGGCCGAGTCGAGGGTCTCCCGCCCCTGTTCGTCGTGCCACTTGGGGTCGTCGGTCATGTAGAGGATCGTCTTGACGCCCTTGGCCTCGCCCGCCTTGATCAGCTCGCCGAGGAAGTCCCTTCGGGTGGCGCAGGAGCCGGGGATCTTCGAGGGCCAGGGGCGGGCGTAGCCGAGCCGGGAGTGGAAGGTGGCGAGGACGATGTAGCCGGCGTCCAGCTTCTTGGCCTCGTCGACCCAGTAGTCGGGCGTCCACCCACCGTCGGTGACGGCCTTCTCCCAGGCATCGCACTCGTAGTGCCGGGGGTTGGTGAACATGCCCCAGTGCAGGAAGAGCCCGGCGGTGGCGTCGCGGAGCGCGGACTGGCGGGGCGGGTCGGCGGGCGGGGGCGGCTGCGGGCGCGTCGAGGCGGCTCCGCTGCCGGTGCCCGCCAGGAGCAGCCCGCCGAGCAGGGACAGGACCGCGACCCACAGGGGCCAGGGTCCGCGGCGGCGTACGGGGGTCATGCGTGGGCCTCGCTTCCGTTGACGTAGACCTGGTGGAGCGTGAGGTGCGGGGCGGCCTCGATGAGGTTCGGCTCGGCGATGCCGGTGAAGTCGCAGTGGGCGATGCGGACGGGGCCGAAGGGGTCGGCGGCGAGGCCTTCGAGGTGCAGGGCGCGGCGGGCGCCGTCGTGGACCATGCGCTCGACGCTGACGTTGCGGATGACGGCGGGGTACGGGCCGGTCTGCCCGGAGTAGCGGGTGGTGAGGTGGACGCAGTCGCGGTCGATGCCGCGGCCGGTGAAGTCGCGGATGTGAACGCCGTCGATGGCCCCGCCCCGCTTGGTGTTGGTCTTCAGGAAGACGGGGTGGCGGGGGTTGAACCGGCCGGGGAAGTCCAGGGGGTTGACGCGGCAGTTCTCGGCGAAGATGTCGTACGCGCCGCCGGACATCTCGCTGCCGACGGCGATGCCGCCCCAGCGTCCGGAGAACACACAGTCGCGTACGACGATGTTGCGGCTGGGCACGCCGACGCGGTGGCCGTCCTCGTCCCGCCCGGACTTGACGGCGATGGAGTCGTCCTCGGTGTGAAACCGGCAGCCGGTGATGAGGACGTCGGCGCAGCACTCGGGATCCACGCCGTCGCTGTTGTTGATGCGGCCGATGACGTCGACGTCCTTGATGAGGACGTTGGCGCACAGGACGGGGTGCAGGGTCCACATGGCGGGCTCAAGGACGGTGACGTCCTGGATGAGGATGTTCCGGCAGCGGTAGAACTGGACCATGTTCGGGCGGAGGTAGTGCCCCGCCCCGAAGAGCCGCTCCTCGACGGGGACGCCCTGCTCCCCCATCCGCCGCAGCTCCGCCTGATCGGCGGGCTGACCACCGCCGGGGTCGCGCCAGCTCTTCCAGGGTCCGTCCATGCCCTGGCCGTCGAGGGTGCCGTGGCCGGTGACGGCGATGTCGCGCTCGCCGTGGGCGTACACGAACGGCGAGTAGTTCCAGCACTCGGTGCCCTCCCAGCGGGTCAGCACCATGGGGAGGTAGTCGGCCGGGTCGGTGGAGAACAGGACGGTGCCGTCGACACGCAGGTTCACCCGGCTGCGGAGGCGGATGGCGCCGGTCAGGAAACGGCCTCCGGCGGGTACGTGGACGTGGCCGCCGCCTGCGCGGTGGCAGGCGGCGATGGCGCGGCGGAAGGCTCCCGTGTTCTTGGTGACCCCGTCCCCCACGGCGCCGAAGTCCCGTACGTCGAAGCGGCGTCGGGGGAAGCGGGGTGGTCTGATGCGGGCGAGGATGGCGGGGACTCGGGACCAGGGGTCGGTGGGGGCCGGGCTGAGGGCCGGGGCGTCGGCCGGGGCGCTCGGTCTCGCTTCGGCGGTGTGCGCGGGCAACAGCGGGGACGCCGCCGCGAGGGCGGCCGCCGTCAGCGCCGCACGGCGGGTGGGGTGGGCACGCACGGGACATCACGCTCCTGAGTCGGGGGATGCTGCTCCTTCACGCGGTACGCCAGGCAGCGCCCTGGTCATCCGATGAATCATCCTCGGGGGCGCCACTGCCGCAGACGGCGCCGGTCGGCCGCAGGCTGCGGCTTCTGGGCACATGAGCCCTGCACGTCGTACGGAACACGGCGGCTCCCTCGGGCATCGGCGCGGACGAGGCCGCCGTCAGGTAGCGCTTCCTCGGTCCAGGTGCCCGAACAAGGTCCTGCCATACATCGGAGCTGTCAAGACGGTGCGCTGGTGGAACCGCGAACGTGCAGCTCAACGGGGAGGGCTTCGGCCTCGGCGTTCTCCGGGTCGTCGGCGTCCGTCCCGCCGTCCGGCGCGCCGCCCGTCCCGCCGCGCAGCAGCCGGATGAGCGCGGTGGCGGCCGCCCGCCCGAGGCCACTGCGGGGTACCGCTACCGTCGTGAGCGGTGGCGAGGAGAACCGGGCCAGGTCGATCTCGTCGAAGCCGGTCAGCGAGATGTCGTCGGGGACGCGTACGCCCAGTTCGGCGAAGCGGGACAGCAGGCCGAGCGCGACGAAGTCGTTGTACGCGACCAGGGCGGTGCCGCCGGCCGCGAGGGCCGTCTCGGCGACGGCGTGGCCCTCGTCCGTGGTGGAGCCGCAGGGCAGCACGGTGACGTGCAGGCCGAACGCCTCGGCGCCCGCCAGGGCGCGCAGCCGCTCCCGGTTCGCCCAGGAGCCCTCGGGTCCGGCGAGGTAGACGACGCGGCGGTGGCCGAGCTGGGCGAGGTGTCCGCAGACGGCGAGGACGCCCTGGTGGAAGTCGACGCCGACGGTGTGCAGGGCCAGGCCGGGGGCCCTGCGGTTGGCGACGAGGAGCGGGGCGCCGCGGGCCGCCAGGGCGGCGAGGTCCGCGCGGGGCATGCGGGGTGCGCACAGGAGGAGGCCGTCGGCGTACCGGAGCAGGTCCTCCGCGAGCTCCCGCTCGACGGTCGGGTCCTCGTCCGAGTCCATCACCAGGACCCGGGCGCCACTGTCGCGCACCGTCGCGGAGAACGCCTTCACCAGGTCGCTGAAGTGCGGGTTCGCCAGGTCCGGCACGAGTACGCCGAGGGTGCCCGAGCGGCCGCGGGCCAGGCCCTGGGCGGTGGCGCTCGGGCGGTAGCCGAGGTCGGCGATGGCCTGGCGGACGCGGTCGGCGAGGGTCTCGTCCACCGTGCTCACGTCGTTGAGCACCCGCGACACGGTCGTCACGGACGCGTCCGCCTCCCGGGCCACGTCCCCGATCGTGACGCGCTTCCCCCGCCCCTTCGCCATCGCCCGCCTCCCCGCACGCCCCCACCGGGGAACCGCTTCCCCGGCCCGGGGAGTCCTTCCCCGCGGGCGCGTGCTTACTCGGGCACCGTGCGGCAACCCTGCCGCCGCTGCGCGGCGACTTCCTCCCACCCGCCCACCCGTGAAGGTTGGACCCGGGCGATCCCTTGGAAACCTGCGGCTGCCTCCGGCCAGAAGGCTGCGGGGCCCAGGGACCTCAGGGAAACCAGTGCAGCCTACGGCCTGAGAGCTGCGGGGCCGGGAACCCAACGAAGCCCCACGGCTGCCCCGGCCAGGGAACTGCGGGACCCGGGGAACCTCAGAGAAACCAGTGCAGCCTACGGCCTGAGAGCTGCGGGGCCGGGAACCCAACGAAGCCCCACGACTGCCCCGGCCAGGGAACTGCGGG
>NZ_BMVR01000024.1 GCF_014650815.1 Streptomyces flavofungini | reverse complement strand
CCAACACCACCACCACAACCACCTGCAACCCCAACCCCGCCCACGGACCAAACCGCGGATGTTCTTCCCGGGGAAAGGCGCTCCAGAAGGCAACGAAGACGTTGAGTGCGATGAGAGTGGCGACGAGGATGGTGTCCTGAAAGGCGCTGCGGCCCAACCATCGAATCGGCCCTGTCACGCGGTCACCCTACTGTCGCCCCCGCGCCCCCGAAGCGGACCTGGTCCATACGAAACAGCGGAGCGTACGAAAGTGGGTAGCGCGCTCCCGAAGTTGCAACCTTGGTCGCTTCCACTCCACACGAACCGCTCTGCCTCGTTCCCCGCCCGGCTTGTTTGGCTGGTGGGACAGCGACAGTCAAGGGGGCGGAGGAGCAGTGCCACAGCAGACGCGGCAGTCATCGTGGGACGGGGTGGAGGCGTCACAAACGGACGTCGATGCTCCGTTCTCGCTCGGTGCGCCGCGGCCCGCCCGCCGCCTGGACCGGCGTGCCGTCCACTGGTGGCTGACGCAGAACCTCCTGGTCGTGGTGCCGGTGCTGGCCGCCCTCGCGGCCGTGGCGCTGATCCCCGACGCCCCGTCCTGGCTGTGGCCCGTGTTCGCGGTGCTGTGCCCCCTCGGCGTGGGCTACGCGCTGCTCACCCCCTGGTACCGCTACCGCGTGCACCGCTGGGAGGCGGGCGGCGACGCGGTGTGCGCCACGTCGGGCTGGCTCACCCGGGAATGGCGGGTCGTGCCGTTCACCCGCATCCAGACCCTGGACACCAAGCGCGGCCCGCTGATGCAGCTCTTCGGGCTGTCCGCGGTGACCGTGACGACCGCGTCGGCGGCGGGCCCGGTCACCATCGTCGGCCTCGACCAGCGGCTCGCCGCCGCGATGGTCCAGGACCTCACCGAGCGCGTCCGCGCCCTGCGTGAGGACGGCACGTGACCGTGCGTACACCGGTACTGGACGTACCGAATCCGCAGCGGCCGACCACGGACCAGCCGTGGCAGCGCCTGCACCCCCGCATGATCGTGGTCAGCGTCAGCTGGCTCGTGGGCCCGGCCGTGCCCCTGCTCGGCACCATCCTCGTGGCCCGGGACCTGCTCAACTCCCACGGTCTGATCGTGCTCGGCTCCTACGTCGTGGTGGCGGGCGTGCAGGCGGGACACGAGTGGGTGCGCTACCGCACCACCCGCTTCCGCATCACCGACAGCCAGGTCGAGCTGCACTCCGGCCTCTTCTTCCGTACCGACAAGTCGATCCCCCGCGACCGCGTCCGCAGCGCCGATCTGACCGCGAACCCCGTGCACCGGCTGTTCGGGCTCGAGGCCGTGAAGGTCGGCACCGGGCAGCACACCGCCCGCAGCGAGGACGAGGAGCTCGTGCTCGACGGGATCTCGCGCGCGCAGGCCGTCCAGTTCCGGGCGCTGCTCCTGAGCCGCGGCGAGGGCAGCGACACCGGCGGCGAGGCCCCCGCGCTGCCGGTGCCGCTCGCCCGGATGCGCTGGTCGTGGGCCCGGTACGCGCCGCTGACCGTCACCACCTTCGCCGGGGTCCTGGCCGTGGTCACCGGCATCTCCAAGCTGTTGGACACCCTCGGGCTCGACCTCACCAGCAGCGGCACCGCGCGGGGCGTCTGGGACTGGCTGTCCGCCGTGCCGCTCGCCGTGGCCGTCGCCGTCGTGACGCTGGTCCTCGGCGCCATCGGCGTCGCGGGCTCCCTCGTCGCGTTCGCCGAGGCCTGGTACGGACACCGCCTCGAACGCGAGCCGGAAGGCTCCCTGCACATCAGCCGCGGCCTGCTCACGTCCCGGTCGGTGTCCGTGGCCGAGCGCCGGATCTGCGGCGTGGAACTGAGCCGCCCCCTGCCCCTGCGACTGCTCGCCGCCGGTCGCCTGAACCTCCTGGCCACCGGCCTCGGTGGCAGCAGCGCCCAGTTCTCCCACCCCGGGCAGCTCATTCCAGCCGCCCCCCTGAACGCCGCGCACCAGATCACGGCCGCCGTCCTCAACGAGGCGTCGTCGCCGATCACTGAGGCGGTGCTGCACGGTCACCCCCGGCCCGCGCTGCGCCGCCGTCTGGTGCGCGGTTGCCTGTGGGCCCCGGCCGGGGCCATCGCCCTGGCCGGGGCCGGCACGGCCGCCGGAGTACTGCCCTGGTGGGCCGCCCTCGTGGCCGCGCCCCTCACCGCCGTCTGCGGGGCGGCGCTTGCGCGCGACGCCTACCGCGGCCTCGGCCACGCGCTGTGCGGCGACTACCTCGTCGTACGCCAGGGCACGTTCGTCCGGCGGACCGTGGCGCTGCGGCGCGACCGCGTCGTCGGCTGGACCGGCAGACAGACGTACACGCAGCGCCGCGCCGGAATCTTCACGCTGACCGCCACCACCGCTGCCGGGAAGGGCGCCGTCCGCATACGCGACATCGGCGTCGCCGAAGGCCTGCGCTTCGCGGAGGCGGCGCTGCCCGGCCTCGTCGCCCCCTTCTGCGGCACGTCGGCCGACCGCGACTAGCCCCCCCACAAGCCGCACCACCCGCCCCTGGAAGACCAAGTACTCCGG
Organism: Streptomyces flavofungini; assembly: GCF_014650815.1. Taxonomy (GTDB): domain Bacteria; phylum Actinomycetota; class Actinomycetes; order Streptomycetales; family Streptomycetaceae; genus Streptomyces; species Streptomyces flavofungini. The sequence goes on along the minus strand of NZ_BMVR01000024.1, from coordinate 82,586 downwards.
TGTGATCCGGAGTGGAGGAAGGAACCGTGTTCAAAGCACTAGGACGTTTCGTCGTCGGCCACCGCTGGCTGGTGATCATCGGCTGGCTCATCGCCGGGGCGGCCGTGATCGGCTACGCCCCGTCGCTGACCACCACCACCGATCAGGCCGAGTTCCTTCCCAAGCACTACGAGTCGATCCAGGCGCAGAAGATCCAGGAGAAGGCGTTCCCCAAGGGCTTCAGCCCCTCGGCGATCGTGGTGTTCACGCGCGAGGACGGCAAGGCCCTGGACAAGGCCGACTCGGCCGAGGTCACCAAGATCGGCAAGGCCCTTCAGGCCAAGAAGTACGAGAAGGTCGAGCAGGTCGTCACCGCGCCGCCGTCACCGCACAAGAAGGTGCAGACGGTGATGGTGTCGATGGCCGACGTGAAGGCGGGCGACAAGAGCCAGCAGCACGCGGTCGAGGACATGCGGGACGACCTCAAGCCGCTGGTCGCCGACTCGGGACTGAAGGTGGGCGTCACGGGTGACGCCGCCACTCAGCTCGACAACGAGGAAGCCTCCAAGAAGGCCGACGGGCTGATCTTCATCGGCACCATCGTCCTCATCGTCGTCCTGATGACGATCATCTTCCGCAGTCCCACGATCACCGTCCTCACCATCGTCGGCATCACGCTCGTCTCCCAGATCGCCAACGGCCTGATCGCGATCTCCGCCAAGGAGTTCCACCTCAAGGCCGACAGTTCGGTGTCGTCCCTGCTGATCGTGGTGCTCTTCGGCGTCGGCACCGACTACATCCTGTTCCTGATGTTCCGCTACCGGGAGCGGCTGCGGCTGGGTGAGGACCCGAAGACCGCGATGATCTCCGCCGTCGCCCGGGTCGGCGAGGCCATCGCCTCGGCCGCCGGAGCCGTCATCGTCTGCTTCCTGGCGCTGCTGCTCTCCTCGCTCAGCTTCCTCGTCTCCATGGGCCCGGCCCTGGCCATCGCCATCGGCGTGACCCTGCTCGCCAGTCTCACCCTGATCCCGGCGATCATCTCGCTGATGGGCACCAAGGTGTTCTGGCCGTCCAAGTCGTGGCAGCGGGAGCCGCGCGCGGCCCGCTTCGAGGCCGTGGGCAAGTCGGTGGCCCGCCGCCCCGGCCTGTTCGTCATCGGCTCCGGGCTGCTCATGATCGTGCTCGCCCTCGGCTCGTTCGGCTACAAGCCGACGTTCGCGAGCCAGGAGGACGAGAACTCCAAGAAGGAGTCCCAGGTCGCGCTGCACGCCATGAGCAAGGACCTGCCGGCGGGCAGCACCAACCCGAGCACCGTCCTGATGCGCTCCACCAACGGCCAGAAGCTCAGCGACGCCGACATGAAGGCCTTCGTCACCGACCTCAAGCAGGTCAAGGGCGTGGGCAGCGCCTCGCGCACCCAGCTCAGCAAGGACGGCACGACTGCCGAGTTCAACGCCGTCCTGACGATGGACCCCAACGGCCGCGAGGCGATGGATGTCGTACGAGGACCGCTGCGCACCGCGGCCCACGAGGAGGCCCCGCCGGGCACCGAGACGAAGGTCGGCGGCGTCACGTCGGTGTTCGTCGACATCAACAAGGCCGTCAACCGGGACTTCTCCGTGGTCTTCCCGACGGCGGCCGCACTCATCATGCTCATCCTCGGCCTGCTGCTGCGCAGCATCGTCGCGCCGATCTATCTGATGGTGTCGGTCGCGCTCGGCTTCGGCGCCACGCTCGGCGCGAGCGTGCTCCTCTTCCAGCAGGTCCAGAACCAGTCGGGCCTGACCTTCTTCCTGCCCGTCATCATGTATTTGTTCGTCGTAGCCATCGGCACCGACTACAACATCCTGATGGTGGCGCGCCTGCGGGAAGAGGCCAAGGAAGGGCTCGGCCCGCGTGAGGCCACCGCCAAGAGCATCCAGCACGCGGGCCCGACGGTGGCCGCGGCCGGTGTGATCCTCGCGGGTTCGTTCGCGTCGATGATGCTCGCCAGCGATGTCTCGCTCGCCCAGATCGGGTTCGCGGTCGCCTTCGGCATCGTCATCGGTGCCTTCGTGATGGCGATGTTCTTCACGCCCGCGCTCACCGCCCTGCTCGGCCGGGCCGCCTGGTGGCCGCGCCGCATCCGGCAGGAGCCGCCGAGCCGGGGCACGCAGCCGGGCGCCGGACACCAGCAGCCGGTGCCCGCGCAGAGCGGCAGCCCGTACGCTTCCTATCCGCCGCAGGGCCGCGGCCACTGACCGGACCCCACGAGGAAGGGCTCCCCACCGCGCATGCGGTGGGGAGCCCTTCCTCGTGGGGGTTCTCGAAGTGCGTGACCCTGGCGGCGAGTTGTCCCTGGACTTTCCCCGGATTCCCGCGGACCGCTACTCGGCGATTTTCGTACGGCCGACCCAGCGCAGCTTCGGCGGCCCCGACACATCGTCGAGCGAAGCCGCCTCCAGCCGGACCGGAGCGTCAATGAACTCGTAGTGCTCATAGCCGTTCCCGTGCCGAATCTTGATCTTCTCGGCGGAGCAGATCACTTCGTTCAACTCGGCGAGGACGACATTCCCCGAAAGCGTGCTCGGACCGCCTTCGAGGTGGACGGAGTTCAACGTGATGGCGGAGATGGTGTTGTCGATTCCTCGCATGGGTCACCTCTCGTCTTGGCACCTCTGACCTGTGAGATTGTTCTGCGACCCCGCGCTGTTCGGATAGCCCCGCAGTACCCCTCAATAACCCCTATCGCGCTGGCGTCTCACTCCGTGGAAGTTCACGACCGCACAGCGACCGGCACCGGCTCGGGGTGCCCCTGCGGCTGCTGCCCGTCCGGCGCGCACACGGCCGGGGCGGACGCGAGCGCGCTGAACTTCTCGCCGAGCGGCTGGATGACGTTCCGCTCCACCTCGTAGTAGCTGGTGAGCGCCGACAGCGGCACCCGGCGCAGGTGCCAGCGGCCCGTCAGGTTGCAGCCGATCTCCGGGTCGGGCGTGAAGTGCCCGGTCAGCCAGCCCTGGTCCTCGCCGTCGAGGGTGTGTTCAAGGCGGAAGTGGTTGAACAGGCTCTGCGCGGTGGTGCGTACGGTCTCCCGCGGGTCCTGCGGCCGGGGTTCCGCGACGCCGAACCAACACTCCGGCTCCCCGGCGTCCTTGACGTAGGCGTCGTTGAAGCCGAGCCAGGGCCACACGAACGCGATGTGGCGGGCGTCGGCGGTGCGCACGTCGTCGGCCCCGCGGCCGTCCGGGATCCGGTCGGCGTCGATGTAGAACCGGCCGAGCCAGCTCGGCAGCCACAGGTAGTAGGGGTACGAACTGTCGTCGGACAGCAGATAGCTGTTGGCATTCGAGAACAGTTCGTTCCCGGCTATGGGGCGCAGCCGCACACCGTACTCGGGCAGACTGAAACGCACGCTGAGAACCTCGAAGAACGACCGTACGTCCTGGAAGTAGGCGGCCAACGAGTCGTAGGCGCCAGCGGTTTCGGCGACGACATCTTTGCGGAAGATCATGCGGTTTCTCCAGCGTTATCAGGCGTGCTCAGGTGTGCGGTCCCGGCCGAAAGGGAGGCCGGAACTGGAATGTGCTAAGACGGGTACGTGAGCGCGACTGTAGATCAACACGAGAGTGCGGTAAACCATGCAGTGGCAAACACGACCACGCCGTCGACGGCGCGAACTCGCCAGCCATTACCGGCCGTTCCGCCACTCGACACGGCGATAGTCGGAGCCGGAATCGGCGGCTGTCTCCTCGCCGCCCGACTGGCCCGGCACCGGGAACGCGCCGGTGAATTCCACCCCGGCCAAGTGGCGCTCTTCGAGCGCGCCCACCGGGTGGGCGGACGCCTGTGGTCGGTCCCCATGGGCGACGGCCTGCACGCCGACCTCGGCGCGATGCGCCTGCACAGCGGACTGCGGCAGGTCCTCGACCTCGTCCACGAGGCGGGCCTCGCCGACGACCTCGTGCCCTTCGACTTCGGCCGCCCCGAGAACCCCACCCACGTACGCGGCGTGACGCTCCGTCAGCGTCACCTGGCCGACCCCGCGCGGATCCCGTACCACCTGACGGGCGGCCAACGCGGCCTGAGCCCCGACGACCTGGTCCCGCACGCGGCCGACGCGCTCGTCCCAGGCTTCACCGCACTGCGCCGGACCCACCACGAGGCCCTGGAGAAAGGCGACACGGAGCGCGCCGCCCGGTGCGCCACCGCGTTCCGGACCCGCCGCGCCCGCGCGACCGTCGGGGGGCGGCCCCTGCGCTGGACCACGTACGCCGACGCCCTGCGGGCCGTGCTCGGCGCGGAGGCCGTCGCGCTCCTCCACGACACCGGCGGCTACGACGTGGCCTGCAGCCGCGAGAACGCCGCCGAACAACTCGGCATCCTGTTCCGCACCCCGCCCCACGCCGCGTATCTGACGCTGCGCCGTGGCATGCAGAGCCTGCCCCTCGCCCTGCGCGACCGCTTCACGGCGGCGGGCGGCACGCTGCGCCTCGGGCACCGGCTCCTGCGCGTCGACCGCGCCGCGACCGACGCCGCCGCACCCCGAAGCCCCCGCTACCGGCTGACGTTCGCCCTGGAGGACCCCGCGGGCCGCCCCACCGGCGAGCACCTCCACGTCCACGCGCGCACCGTCGTCCTCGCCCTGCCCCAAGGCCCGCTGCTCCGGCTCGACGGGGACGGGCTGCCGTTCACACCCCGGCTGCGCGCCGACCTGGCGGCGGTCGAGGCCGTGCCCGCGCAGAAGCTCTTCCTGCGGTACCGGACGGCGTGGTGGCACGGCCTCGGCATGACCCGGGGACGCGCCACGACGGACCTGCCCCTGCGGCAGCTCTGGTACGGCGGCACCTGCCCGCCGCCCGCCGCTCCCCGTGCCGACGGCCCCGGGTTGCTGCTCGCCGCCTACCCGAGCGGTCCCGCCACGAAGACGTGGGACGCGCTGCGCGAACCCGGCGGCGCTCCCACCGACCCCGGCCCCGCTCCCCTCGACCCGGACGTTCCCGCCGACCCGGGCCCCGCCATGATCGAGCGGGCCCACCGCCTCCTGGAGCGCATGCACGGCCTGCCCCACCTCGAAGCCCCCCTGGCCGGGCACTGGCAGGACTGGAACCGGCCGCCGCACGACGGGGCCTGGCACGTATGGCGGCCCGGGCACGACCCCGACGAGGTCGAGCGCCGCGTCCGCCGGCCCCTGCCCGGCGAGGCGGTGCACATCGTCAGTGACTGCTGGACGCCCGACCCCGGCTCGATCGAGGGGACCGTCGCCAGCGCGGAAGCGGTGCTGCGGGAGCACCTGGGGCACGGGCGGCCGTCGCCTGCGTAGGCCGACAAGGTAGGTTCGGGATACAGATTCATTCGGTTGTGGGGGCTCACACAGGGTGATGCCCACCGTGTGGCGTGTGGTGAGGTGTGCTGGCATGGCTGTGCTGACAGCGGGGAAGGTCCTGCGGTTCGACGAGGTCCGCGGATACGGGTTCATCGCTCCCGAGGTGGGCGACGAGGACGTGTTCATGCACGCGAACGACCTGGTGGACGAGAAGTACCTGTACCAGGAGGGAAGTCAGGTCGAGTTCTTCCTGGAGATGGGGGAGAAGGGGCCCAAGGCGTCGAACATCCGCCTGGTCCACCAATCCAGCTCGCACCAGGTGCCCCGGGGCGGCCTCGCGGCCAGGCCCGCGGTGGCGGCTGCCGCTGTCGACGGCGAGCGGAGCGTCTCCCCGGCCGACGACTTCAGCCAGGAACTCACCGAGGCCCTGCTCGACTCGGTGGGCTCGCTCACGGGCGACCAGATCAAGCAGGTCCGCGCCTGCGTCGTCGACATCGCAGAGGCACGGGGCTGGGTCGCGCCGTAGGACGGACGCGGGCACCGTGGGTCGAAACACGGTTCCCGTCCGCAGGGCGGGCGGACACGGTTCCCGTGGGACGGACACGGCCCCCGTGGGGCGGACACGGCCCCCGTGGGGCGGACACGGCCCCCGTGGGGCGGACAGGCCCCCGTGGGGCGGACAGGCCCCCGTGGGGCGGACAGGCCCCCGTGGGGCGGACATGGTGAGGAGCGGCGATGAGTGACACCGGCGGAGCCATCCGCATCCACGACGACCGGGCCGACGGAGCCCTGCGGGCCCGCGAGGACGGCCAAGTCGTCGGCGAGATCGCCTACTTCACGCTGCCCGAGCCCGAGCCGGCCCTCGTGCCCGTGCACACGGAAGTGCCGTCCGCCCACGCGGGCCGGGGCATCGCGGGCGCCCTCGCCCGGGAGCTGTACGCGATCGCCGCCCGCGAGGGCCGCGCCGTCGTACCGCTGTGCCCGTACGTCGCCAAGTGGGCCGAGCGCCATCCCGGCGAGGCGCCGGTCCCGCCCGTCGCACTCGTCGAGGCGGCCCTGGCCAAGGCCAAGGAGGACCCGTCGGCGTGGTGACCCTGGCGCTCCTGCACACCTCGACCGCGCACATCCCGGTCTTCGACGCGCTGCGCGACGCCGACCACCCGGGCCTCGCGCTGCGCCACCTCGTCCACGAGGACCTGCTCGCGCGGGCCCGCGCCGAGGGGCCGGACGCGGTCGCCGACGACGTCCGGGCCGCGCTCGTCGAGGCCGCCGAGGGCGCCGACGCCGTGCTGTGCACCTGCTCGACCATCGGCGGCGTCGCCGAGTCCCACGCAGTCGCCGCGGGCGTGCCCGTGCTGCGCGTCGACCGCCCGATGGCGGCCGCCGCGGTGCGCGCGGGCCCGGTCGTCGCCGTCGTCGCCACGGTCGCCTCGACCCTGGAGCCGACGGCCGCCCTCGTCCGGGAGGAGGCCGCTCGCGCGGGTCGGCCCGTCGACATCCGTACCGTCCTGGTGGACGGCGCCTGGGAGCGGTTCGCGGCGGGGGACCGGGAGGGGCATCTGCGGCTCGTCGCCGGTGTCGTCGAGCGCGTCGCGGGGACGGTCGGCGCGGTCGTCCTCGCGCAGGCGTCCATGGCCGACGCGGCCGACCGCGCGCCCGCGGGAACGCCCGTGCTCAGCAGCCCCCGCACGGGCCTGAGCGCCGCCGCCCGCCTGTCCGGGCACCCCATGGAGGCACCGGCGACGGCACCGCCCGCCGACCCGGCGCCGTGATCGGCGGATCACCCCCGAGCAGGAGGCGTCCGCCAGGAACCCCCGCCTAGGGTTCGACCATGACCTCACCTGAAGAAGCCGTGATCAGTCCGACGGGCTGGGTGGCCCAACAGGCCCGCCTGTACGAGGAGTCGGGCGGAACGAAGGGCGCCGTCGTGCAGGGCGCTCCCTGTCTGCTCCTCGACTACCGGGGTCGTCGCACCGGGCAGTGGCGGCGCACCGTCCTCATCTACGGCCGCGACGGCGACGACTATCTGATCGTGGCGTCCAACGGCGGCGCCGACGAGCACCCGCTGTGGTACCTGAACCTGCGGGCCGAGCCCGACGTCCGTCTGCGCGTGGGCACCGAGCGGTTCGACGCCCGTGCGGAGACCCTCTCGGCCGAGGACAAGGAACGCGTCTGGCCGCACCTCGTCGACGTCTTCGCCCTGTACGCCGACTACCGGCGCAAGACCGAGCGGGACATCCCCGTCGTACGGCTCAGCCGCGTGCGGGACTGACCCGAGGCCGTCGTACGGCGATCGGGTGAGCCGGGTCCGCGGGGATCCGCGTGGCCCGGATCACCGGGGGCGGGGACGCGTGGACTCACCGGGCGTGGGCACGCGAGGCGGGAGAGAGTGGAAGCGCCCGCAGCCCGGCCCGCCAGGCCGACTCCGGCCCCGGGCGCGACCCGCCTCCGATCCGCTGGAGGAACCATGACCCACCCGTTCCCCGACCCCGTACCGCCCGGACCCACCCCCGGCCCCTACCCGGAGCCGACGCCGGGACCGGGCCCCGCACCCGACCCGGGCGAGCCCCCGCGCCCCGTCCCTGACCCCGTGCCGCTGCCGGAGCCGTCGCCGTCCCCGGTGCCCAGGCCCCCGGGCCCCGGCCCGGACCCCGTACCGCCGGAGCCCGAGCCGTCACCCGTGTGACCGAGCGCTACGCGGACACCTCGGAGCGGTCCCCGCCCCACAGCGTGTGGAACGACCCCTCCCGGTCCGTGCGCCGGTAGGTGTGCGCGCCGAAGTAGTCCCGCTGGCCCTGCGTGAGCGCGGCGGGCAGCCGGTCGGCGCGCAGCGCGTCGTAGTAGGCGAGGGCCGCTGCGAAGCCCGGCGCGGGCACGCCCTGCCGCGTGGCGGCGACGAGGACGGCCCGCCAGTCGTCCTGGGCCTCGCCGATCTCCCGGGCGAAGCTCTCGTCGGCGAGCAGGCTCGGCAGTTCGGCGCGCGCGTCGTAGGCGGCGCGGATGCGGTCGAGGAACGCGGCCCGGATGATGCAGCCGCCGCGCCAGATCGAGGCGACCCGGCCCAGGTCGATGTCCCAGTCGTACGCGTCGCTGCCCGCCGCGATCTCGTGGAAGCCCTGCGTGTACGACACGATCTTGGACGCGTACAGCGCCTGCTCGACCTGGTCGGCGAACGCGGCCGCCTCGGCCTTCCCGAGGGGCTCCGCCTTCGGGCCCGCGAGACCCCGCGAGGCGTCCCGCAGGTCCTGGTGGCCGGAGAGCGAACGGGCGAACACGGCCTCCGCGATGCCCGACACCGGCACGCCCAGGTCGAGGGCGATCTGCACGGTCCAGCGGCCGGTGCCCTTCTGCTCCGCCTGGTCCTGGACGACGTCCACGAACGGCTCGCCGGTCGCGGCGTCGACATGGGCGAGGACCTCGGCCGTGATGTCGATCAGATACGAGTCGAGGCGGCCGGTGTTCCAGGTGCGGAAGATGTCCGCGATCTCGGCAGGGGAGTATCCGGCGACGTCGCGCAGCAGCTGGTACGCCTCGGCGATCAGCTGCATGTCCGCGTACTCGATGCCGTTGTGCACCATCTTCACGAAGTGACCCGCGCCGTCCGGGCCGATGTGCGCCGTGCAGGGGCTGCCGTCCGCGGCCTTCGCGGAGATCTTCTCCAGCATCGGGCCGAGTGCTTCATAGGACTCCTTGGAACCGCCCGGCATGATGCTCGGGCCGTTCAGGGCGCCCTCCTCGCCGCCGGACACACCCGTGCCGACGAAGTGGATGCCCTGCTCGCGCAGTTCACGCTCGCGCCGCCGGGTGTCCGCGAAGTGCGCGTTGCCGCCGTCCACGATCATGTCGCCCGGCTCCAGGAGCGGCGCGAACTCCCTGATGACCGCGTCCGTCGGCTCGCCGGCCTTGACCATGACGACAAGGCGGCGCGGGCGCTCCAGGGCCGCGACGAAATCCTCGGCGGACTCGGTGCCGACGAACTCGCCCTCGTGGCCGAACTCCTCCACAAGGGCACGGGTCCTGGCGGCCGTGCGGTTGTGCACCGCGACCGTGTAGCCGTTGCGGGCGAAATTGCGGGCGAGGTTGCGCCCCATCACCGCGAGTCCCGTGACACCGATCTGCGCTGCAGCACTCATGCTCTGGCTCCTGAGTTCCTGGGTAATCCGTGGTATCGCATCCGGGCGCCAGTATCACCCGGCGGCGTAGCGTGACTTCCCGACACCGTGTCCGAAGGAGGAGCCGCCCGTGCCTCATTTCGACCTGCCTTTGCAGGAACTCCGCCGATACCGCCCGGAATTGCCCGAGCCGGACGACTTCGACGCGTTCTGGGAGAAGACCCTTTCGGCCGCGCGCGCACACGAGCTGAACGCCCGGTTCGAGCGCGTCGCGACGCCGCTCGCGACGGTCGACGTGTTCGACGTGACGTACGCGGGCTTCGGGGGCCAGCCGGTCAAGGGCTGGCTCCTGGTCCCGGCGGGAGCGGACGGGCCGCTGCCCACGGTCGTCGAGTACATCGGGTACGGGGGCGGGCGGGGGCTGCCGCACCAGCGGCTGCTGTGGTCGGCGGCCGGGTACGCGCACTTCGTGATGGACACCCGGGGACAGGCCGGCGACGGCTCGGTGGGGGAGACCCCGGACCCGGTGGGCAGCGGCCCCGCGCACCCCGGCTACCTGACCCGCGGCATCGACGACCCGCACGACTACTACTACCGGCGCGTGTTCACCGACGCCGTGCGCGCCGTCGAGGCCGCCCGCTCCCATCCGCTGGTGGACGCCGGACGCGTCGCCGCGATCGGCGGCAGCCAGGGCGGCGGCATCTCGATCGCCGTCGGCGCGCTGGTCGGCGACCTCGCGGCGATCGCCCCGGACGTGCCGTTCCTGTGCGATTTCCCCCGCGCCGTGACGCTGTCGGGGCGGCTGCCGTACCAGGAGATCGCCCAGTATCTGCGGACCCGGATCGGCCGGGACGAGCGGGTGTTCCGGACCCTTTCGTACTTCGACGGCGTGCACTTCGCGGCCCGTGGTCGTGCGCCGGCGCTTTTCTCCGCCGCCCTGGAGGACGAGACCTGCCCGCCATCCACTGTTTTCGCCGCTTTCAACTCCTATGCGGGAGTTGAGCGTTCGATCGAGGTGTACTCCTTCAACGACCACGAGGGCGGCGGAATCCATCAGGAGGACGTGCAACTCAGGTGGCTTCCGGGGCAATGGGGAAAGTGACTCGGAACCACCCGCTTCAACGCCCCCTCGGCGCCATACTCTTGTCACGCCCACGGCCGACCGGCTAACTTGCGGCCTGTCCTGTGGCTGACGTGTGTCCCGTAGTCCGACGTGTGTCTGAGGGGGCTTCCATGGCCTTACGAGGCCGGCATCGCCGGTACCAGCCGAGCCGGATCAACCGTGCCTCGCTCACGGTCACGGCGGGCGGGGCCGGCATCGCCCTGCCGCTGATGTCCGCGGGCACGGGCCACGCCGCGGACGTGGACACCTGGAACAAGGTCGCGGCCTGCGAGTCCACCAACAACTGGAGCATCAACACCGGCAACGGCTTCTACGGCGGCCTCCAGTTCACCCAGTCCACCTGGGAGGCCTACGGGGGCACGGCCTACGCCTCGCGCGCCGACCTGGCCGACAAGAGCCAGCAGATCGCCGTCGCCGAGAAGGTCCTCGACGGGCAGGGCCCCGGCGCCTGGCCGGTGTGCTCCCAGCGCGCGGGCCTCACCCGCGGCGGCGACAGCCCCGGCCTCCGGCCCGCCTCGGCCCCGCAGCAGCAGAAGGCGACCGGCGCGGCGAAGACCGACGGCGCCCCCAGGACCCCCGAGCGCACGGTCCGCGACGTCAAGCCCGAGGTGACGCCGCAGTCCACCGCGGGCACCGCCCGGATGTACACGGTCGTCCGCGGCGACACCCTCTCCGGCATCGCCGAGGAGCGCCGGGTCCGGGGCGGCTGGCCGCAGCTGTACGAGACCAACCGCCGTGCCATCGGCGCCGACCCGGACCTCATCACGCCCGGCCAGCGGCTCTCGCTGCGCGGCGCGGAGCGGGGCAAGGAACCCGCGCGCCCGCCGGAGCGCCGCACCCCGCCCGAGCGCCAGCAGCGCCCGGAGAAGCGGCCCGTGCAGCACGAGGAGAAGAAGCCGGAGAAGAAGCCCGAGCGGAAGCAGGAGACGAAGCCCGAGCGGAAGCAGGAGCGCAGGCCCGAGCGGGCGCGCCCGCCGGTCAAGGAGCACAAGCCCGCGCCCGAGCGGAAGCGCGACACCGCGCCCGCGGGACGGCAGAAGCCCGAGGCCGCCACGTCCTCGTCCGGCGCGATCGCACCCGTCGCCGGTTCCATCGGCACGCCGTACCACGCCTCGGGCAGCTCCTGGTCGAAGGGCTACCACACGGGCGTCGACTTCCCCGTGCCCACCGGCACGTCCGTGAAGGCCGTCGCCTCGGGCACGGTCGTCTCGTCCGGCTGGGGCGGCAGTTACGGCTACCAGGTCGTCATCCGGCACACCGACGGCAAGTACTCGCAGTACGCCCATCTGTCGGCGCTCACGGTGAAGGCCGGGCAGAAGGTCGGCCCCGGCCAGCGCATCGGCCGCTCCGGCGCGACCGGCAACGTCACGGGGCCGCACCTGCACTTCGAGATCAGGACCGGTCCCGGCTTCGGCGCGGACGTGGATCCGCTGGCGTATCTGCGGGCGCGCGGGGTGCGGATCTGACGAACGACAGCGGCTGAGGCCCCGGCCCCGGACCACGCGGAGTCCTGGGGCCCCGCCGCGCAGCCTCAGGACACGCTGTGCTGCTCCCGCGCGGGCCGCGGCAGCGACGTCCGCGGGAACGTCGTCGTCATCGACGCGGGTTGGAGCGGCATCGCGGTCAGGGGCTCGGGCACCAGGTGCTGTTCCGGAGCGGGCTGTTCGCCGGTCAGCGGGCGGCGGCCCGGCTCGGTCAGGGGGCGTTCGTCGTGGCCGGGTCTGCGCTGCTCGGTGACCTGGGTGTCGTCGGCCGTGCGGGCGGCGGCGGGCGACGGCGACGAGGTGTTGTCGGTGCTGTCCGCGCTGTCCGCGCCGTTCGTGCTGTCCAGGGGGCGGTCGAGGAGTTGCGTGCCCGTGCCGGTGCCCAGGGGGCGCTCGCTCGCCGCGGCGGGGGTCTCGCTCTGGTGCGGGGCGCCGATACGTTCCGTCGTCAGCAGGATCAGGCCGCCCGCCGCGACCACACCGCAGGCCAGGGCGACAGCCGTGCCCGCCGTGCCGTAGCGGAAGGATTCTCCGAACAGGGTGAGGCCGACCCCGGCCGCGATCACCGGGTTCACGACGGTCACCGCCGACAGCGGCGCCGCGAGGCCCGCACCCCGGTAGGAGGCCTGCGAGAGCAGCAGTCCGCTCACCGCGAGGACCGCGATGACCGCGAGGCTCGGCACCTGTCGCGTCAGCGGCTCGTGCGCGTCCCAGTCCACCGCGACCGTCTTGGTGAACACCGAGGAGATGCCGAACGCGATGCCCGCCGCCGTGGCGAGCAGCATGCCGCGCACCGCCGGGTGCCGGTGGACGGCGTGCGCGAGGAGCATCAGCGTCACGACCGCGCCGGCGGTGCCGAGCGCAAGGCCGATCCGCTCGGTGTCGGCGAGCGACTGCGAGGCGGTGGCCTGCGTCAGCGAGAGCAGGCCCACGAGGCCCACGGTCGCCATGATGGCGCCGCGCCACGCCGTGGACCCGGCCTTGCGGCGCACGAACAGCGCCGCCATCGGCAGCGCGAACACGATCGTCAGGGCGCCGAGCGGCTGCACCAGGCTCAGCGGACCGTAGGCGAGCGCCACCACGTGCAGCAGGCCGCCGAGGCCGTTGAGGACGACGGCGATCCACCAGGCGCCGTTGCGCAGCGGAGCGTACTGCTGCGCCGCGGACTTCGCCGCCACCTGCTCCTGGATGATCGCGCCGCCCGCATAGGCCACGGCGGAGATCAGGGAGAGCACGATGGACAGCGCGAGGGCGCTCATGACGTGCTCCGCGGCGCGCGGCACGACCGGGCGTCACGGTCGGCGGGGTCCCTGTGCATCCGGTGTGCCCGGTGCGGCGAGCGGTCGGCTTCCATGTTCACCACAATGTCGCGCGCAGCGCGCCAAGTCGTCGTCCCTGAGCAGTCAATGTGTCCTACTACCGATGGAGTACGACCCCCTCCATGTCCTCCCCAGGTCTGGTTACCGGGGGGAATCGGTGGCCTGCTGTACTGCTCGGGTGACTACTCAGGAGTATCGGGAGCGCGGGATCGACTGGGCCGTCGTCGGTTCCGTCGGGGGTTTCTTCTCTCTCAGGATGGCGGAGCGCCCCGGCGGGCGCCATGTGGCGCTGGCCCGTTGCTACGAGGGTGACGGGACGGTCACGGAGGGCGACCCGCTGACCTTCCGGGTCACCAAGGTCGCCGCCCGCCTCGCCGCCCCCGAGGACCGCGTCGCCGCCTCCGTGGCGCAGCTCGGCCTCGCCGCCCGGCTGTGGTCCCTCGCGCTCGGCCCGGCCGCGCTGTACGGGCGCGTGCCCGACCTGGACCCGGCGCGGCTGCTGTGGGACGCCGACGGCAGCTCGCCGGACGACCTGTGGCTCACCGGGGGCCGCACGTTTCCGGCCGGCGCCGCCCGCATCGTCGAGGTCGTCCACGACGGGCACCTCGCACCGCTCGCCCGCGCCCTGCGCGCCCGCTTCCGGATCTCCCCGGCCCTGCTGCGCGGCAACGCCGGTTCGGCCCTCGCCGGAGCGGCCCGCGAACTGCACGCCTGGGCCGCCCGCGCGGGCCGACCGGAGGTGGGGGAGCGGGCCCTGACCCTCGCCGCCGAACTCTTCGCCCACCCCTCCCTGTCGGCAACCGGAACCCTCGACGGGACCGCTTTCCGGCGCCGGAGCTGCTGCCTCTACTACCGTTGTCCGAACGGCGGCCTGTGCGGCGACTGCTGCTTCGACCGGCCCCCGCAGCGGTCTTCCCACGACGCGGCGTCTGGGTGACGATGAGGGAGCCGGCCGACGAGGGGGGCTCCGCTCGTGAAAGTGGGACTGCTCACCCGGGAGTACCCGCCGGACGTCTACGGCGGCGCGGGTGTCCATGTCGAGTTCCTGGCGCGGGAGTTACGGAACCTCACCGACCTGGACGTGCACTGCTGGGGCGAGGGCTCGGGCGACGGCGTCGTACGCCACCGCGCCTGGGGGGACCTCGACACCGCCAACGACGCGCTGCGCACCCTCTCCGTGGACTTGTCGATGGCGGCCGCGCTCGCGGGCCGCGACCTCGTCCACTCCCACACCTGGTACGCCAACCTCGCCGGGCACGTCGGCAAGCTCCTGCACGGCATCCCGCACGTCGTGACCACGCACTCCCTGGAGCCCCAGCGCCCCTGGAAGGCCGAGCAGCTCGGCGGCGGCTACGCCCTCTCCAGCTGGGCCGAGCGCACCGCCATCGAGGGCGCCGACGCCGTCATCGCGGTCTCCCGGGGCATGCGCGAGGACATCCTCGGCTGCTACCCGGCCGTCGATCCGGCGAAGGTCCACGTCGTCCACAACGGCATCGACACCGACGTGTACCGGCCCGACCCGGGCACCAGCGCCCTGCACCGGCACGGCATCGACTCCGCCCGCCCCTATGTGCTGTTCGTCGGCCGCATCACCCGTCAGAAGGGCGTGCCCCACCTGCTGCGGGCTGCCCGGCACCTGGACGCCGGCGTCCAGGTCGTGCTGTGCGCGGGCGCCCCCGACACCCCGGAGATCGACCGGGAGTTCCGGGTCCTCTTCGAGGAGCTCGGCCGCACCCGCGACGGCGTCACCTGGATCCCGCGCATGCTGCCGCGGCCCGAGATCGTCCAACTCCTCACCCACGCGGCGGTGTTCGTGTGCCCGTCGGTGTACGAGCCGCTCGGCATCGTGAACCTGGAGGCGATGGCGTGCGGCACCGCCGTCGTGGCCTCGCGCGTCGGCGGCATCCCGGAGGTCGTCTCGGACGGTACGACGGGACTCCTCGCGCCCTACGACGCGCGCGAGCCGGAACGTTTCGAGCACGACCTGGCCGTGCTTCTGAACCACCTCGCCGCCGACCCGCGCCGGGCCGGAGCGATGGGCGCGGCCGGACGCCACCGCGCGGAGCGCGAGTTCGGCTGGGGCACGGTGGCGCGGCGCACGCTCGATGTGTACGAGGGAGTCACGGGGTTACTCAAGTCGGAATAGCGGCAGGGGGCGGCCATGCGCGGTGGACCTTCGGTGCTGGGGATCGTGCTCGCGGGCGGTGAGGGCAAGCGGTTGATGCCGCTCACGGCCGACCGGGCGAAACCGGCGGTGACCTTCGGCGGGACGTACCGCCTCGTCGACTTCGTGCTCTCCAACCTCGTCAACGGCGACATCCTGCGCATCTGCGTCCTGACCCAGTACAAGTCGCACTCCCTGGACCGGCACGTCTCCACCACCTGGCGGATGTCGAGCCTGCTCGGCAACTACGTCACCCCCGTCCCGGCCCAGCAGCGCCTGGGCCCCCGCTGGTACCTGGGCAGCGCCGACGCCATCCTGCAGTCCCTGAACCTGGTCCACGACGAACAGCCCGACTACATCGCGGTGTTCGGCGCCGACCACGTCTACCGCATGGACCCGCGCCACATGCTGAACCGGCACATCGAGTCCGGCGCGGGCGTCACGGTCGCCGGGATCCGGGTGCTGCGCGCGGACGCCTCGCAGTTCGGGATCATCACCCCCGCCGGGGACGGCACCCGCGTGGAGGGCTTCCTGGAGAAGCCGACCAGCCCGCCAGGGCTGCCGGGCTCGCCGCACCAGGTGCTCGCCTCCATGGGCAACTACATCTTCACGACCAAGGCCCTGGTCGACGCGTTGCAACGGGACGCCGAGAACCCGGACTCCGTGCACGACATGGGCGGCTCGATCCTGCCGTCCCTCACCGAGCGCGGCGTGGCGCAGGTCTACGACTTCGGCGACAACCACGTCCCCGGCGAGACCCCCCGCGACCACGGCTACTGGCGCGACGTCGGCACCCTGGACGCGTACTACGAAGCCCACATGGACCTGATCTCCGACCGCCCCGCCTTCAACCTCGACAACCGCCGCTGGCCCATCTACACCCACTCCGGCCAGCTCCCGCCCGCCAAGTTCTGCGCGGGCGGCATCGCGAGCGAGTCCGTCGTCAGCCCCGGCTGCGTCATCCGCGGCCAGGTCACCCGCTCCGTCCTGTCGCCCGGTGTGAGCATCGGCGAGGGCGCCGTGGTGCAGGGCTCGGTGCTGCACGACAACGTCCGCGTCGGCCGGGGCGCGGTGGTGCGCGGCGCCGTCCTCGACAAGAACGTCGACGTCCCGCCCGGCGCCACCATCGGCGTGAACCCGGAGCGGGACGAGGAGCTGTACACGGTGTCGGAGGGCGGGGTGATCGCCCTGGGCAAGGGGCAGCGGGTGCTGATCGAGGGCACGTCACCCACGTACCCCTAGGCGCGCGTGAGTCCGGACCCGCAGGCCCTAGAGCACCCGCCTCCTGCGTCCCAGCCACGTCTGCGCGATGACGACCACGGCCAGGAAGCCGCCGCTGACGACCTGCTGGTAGGCGGAGTCCAGGGAGCCGATCTGGTTGATGACGTTCTGGATGACCTTCAACAGGAGTACGCCGACGAGCGAGCCGCTGATGAAGCCGAAGCCGCCGGACAGCAGGGTGCCGCCGATGACGACCGCGGAGATCGCCTCCAGCTCCATGCCGGAGCCGAGGATCGTCACGCCCGACACCAGCCAGGCCGCGTTGAGCGCGCCCGCGAGGCCCGCGCACAGGCCGGACAGGGTGTAGACGGCCGTCTTCGTACGCGCCACGGGGGCGCCCATGAGTGCCGCCGCGTCCTCGTTGCCGCCGACCGCGTACACGTACTGCCCGAAGCGGCTGCGCCGCAGCACGACGGCGCCCGCCACGAACAGTCCCACCGTGATCCACACCGGCGCGCCGATGCCGAGCACCTTGCCCTGCCCGAGCGTCGCGAAGAACGAGTCCTTGTCGACGAGGTACGTCTTGGAGCCCTCGTCGGTGACGGCGAGCAGGATGCCGCGCGCGCCGAGCATCGCGGCCAGCGTCACGATGAACGGGGCGAGCCGGGAGCGGGCGATCAGCAGGCCGTTGACGAAGCCGATGAGGCCGCACACCGCGAGCGGCAGGAGCAGGGCCACGGCCGTGCCGTACTGCGAGCCCCACGCCGCGAGCACGCCGCCGAGCGCGAACAGCGAGCCCACCGACAGGTCGATGCCGCCCGTGATGATCACGAACGTCATGCCGAGCGCGACCACGGCGAGGAACGCCGAGGACACCGCCATGTTCTGGGTGTTGTCGACCGTCATGAACGTGTCGAAGCTCAGCCAGGCCGCGAGCACCGCGAGCACCAGCGTGACCAGGGCGCCGTGCTGCTGCGCGAACGCGCTCAGGCGCTCGGAACGCGACGCTCCCAGGGGCTCGCCCTCGGTGACCTTGTCCACGGGCCGCACCGGGCTGGGTGTGTCGATCGTCATCGCCTGCCCCTTTCGCGGGCCGCGTACACGGCCAGGATGATCACCACGGCCTGCGCGATCTGCGTCCACGACGGCGGCAGGTCGTGCTTGATGAGCGTGGCCGTGAGCAGCTGGATCAGGACGGCGCCCGCGACGGTGCCGCCGACCCGGACCCGGCCGCCGCTGAGCGGGGTGCCGCCGACGACGACCGCGGTGATCGCGGACAGCTCCATCAGGTTGCCGAGCGAGGTGGGGTCGCTCGCGGTCAGGCGCGCCGTCGCGAGGACGCCCGCGATCGCGGCGAGGGCGCCGGAGCACACGTACACGAGGATCAGCACGCGCCGTACGGGAAGACCGGCGAGCTTGGCCGCCGGGCGGCTGTCGCCGATGGCGAGGAGCTGACGGCCGAAGGTCGTGCGGCGCACGACGAACGCGACGAGCAGCGCGAGCGCCACGGCGATCAGGACGAGATAGGGGACGCCGAGGAGGTCGCCGGAGCCGAGCGACGCCATGGTCGGGTCGCGGACGTCCTTGAGCTGGGGGAGCAGGACCTGGGCGAGACCGCGGCCCGCGACCATCAGGGCGAGCGTGGCGACGATGGGCTGGACCCCGATGAAGGCGACGAGCGCCCCGTTCGTGACGCCGACGGCGACCCCGCCGAGCACGGCGATGAGCAGCGCGATCCACATGCCGTAGCCGAGGTACAGCGAGAGCAGGGACGTCGACAGGGCCATCACCGAGCCGACCGACAGGTCCACGCCCTCGCTGCCGATGGCGAGGGCCATGCCGAGCGCCACGACGAGGACCGGGGCGACCTGCACGGCTTGGGTGCGGAAGTTCTCGGCGGACAGGAAGTGCGGGGTGATGGCGATGTTCACCAGGAGGAGCACGGCGACGCCCAGGTGGACGCCGTAGTTCTGGAGGAGGTGCAGGAGGCGGTCGCGGTCCACGCGGGTGCGGCCGCCGAGGCTCAGGTCAGTCATCGTCACCTCCGCGGGTGCGGGGATCGGCGGTCGTGGCGGGCGCGGCGGCGATGGCGCGCAGCAGGCGGTCCTCCGTGACGGCGTCGCCGGTGAGTTCCTCGACGACCGCGCCGTCCTTGAGGACCACCACGCGGTCGCTGCCCTCGATCAGCTCCTCCACGTCCGAGGAGATGAGCAGCACGCCGAGCCCGTCGTCGGCCAACTCGTCGATGAGCTTCTGCACCTCGGCCTTGGCGCCGACGTCGATGCCGCGCGTCGGCTCGTCCAGGAGCAGCACCTTGGGGTTCATGGCGAGCCAGCGGGCGAGGAGGACCTTCTGCTGGTTGCCGCCGGAGAGTTCACCGACCCGCTGGTGCGGCCCGGACGCCTTGATGCGCAGGCGCTTCATGAAGGTGTCCACGACCCGGTCGATGCGGGCCTCGTCGACCAGGCCGAAGCGGGACAGGCCCGGCAGCGCGGCGAGCGCGATGTTCTCGCGCACCGACAGGCCCGGCACGATGCCCTCGGCCTTGCGGTCCTCGGGCAGCAGGCTCACCCCCGCCCGGATCGCGGCGGGCGTGGAGCCGGTGCGCACGGCCGCCCCGGCGACGACCACCCGGCCCGAGTCCGGCGGCAGCGCCCCCGCGATGGCCTTCGCGGTCTCGCTGCGCCCGGACCCGAGCAGCCCGCCGAGCCCGACGACCTCCCCGGGCCGGATCGCCAGGGACACCCCCCGCAGTTGGTGGTGGACCGTCAGCTCCTGTGCCTCCAGGATGGGTTGGGCCTCGGTGTCGTGGTTCCCGCTGAAATTCGTCAGGCCCTCGTCGCGTACGTCGCCGACCTCTCGGCCGAGCATCAGCGAGACGAGCCGCAGCCGGTCGAGCTCGGCGATCGGCCCGCTGTGCACCGACGTGCCGTCCCGCAGCACGGTCACGGTGTCGCACACCTCGTACAGCTCGTCCAGGCGATGGCTCACATAGATCACGGCGACGCCGCGTGCGCGCAGCATCCGGATCACGCCGAACAGCGTCGCCACCTCGCGCGGCTCCAGGGACGACGTCGGCTCGTCCATGATGACGACGCGCGCGTCGACCGCGACCGCGCGGGCGAGCGCCACCATCTGCTGTGCGCCGACGCCGAGTTCACGCAGCGGGCGGCGCACGTCGACGCGGACGCCGAGGTCGCGCAGGGCCTGTTCGGCCTCGCGGTGCATCCGGCGGAAGTCGATCAGGCCGAGGCGGCCGCGCGGCTCACGGCCGAGGAAGAGATTGCGGGCCACGCTCATCAGCGGGACCAGATTGACCTCTTGGTAGATGGTGGAGATGCCCGCGTGCTGGGCGGCCAGGGGCGTGGTGAACTCCACCTCGCTGCCGTCGTACGTGATGACGCCCGTGCCCGGCGTCGCGGCCGGGTCGGGCCGGTACACGCCGGTGAGGACCTTGATGAGCGTGGACTTGCCCGCGCCGTTCTCGCCGATCAGCGCGTGCACCTCACCGGCGTGGGCCGTGAAGTCGACGCCGTCCAGGGCGTGTACGCCCGGGAACGTCTTGCTGAGGCCCCGCACCGACAGCACGGCGGCCCCCATCACCGGCCGTGTGTCGTGCCCCGTGGTCGACGGCACGTCAGTACGCCTTGCCGAGGTCCGACTTCGCGTTGTCCTTGGTGTAGGCGCTGTCCTTGATAACGATGTCCTGAGCGACCTTGCCGCCCTTGGTGAAGGTGTCCAGGGTCTGGAAGGCCAGCGGTCCGAAGCGCGGGTTGGACTCGATGACGCCGTCGATCCAGCCGTCGACGATCCCGCGCACGGCGTTCTTCGTGCCGTCGATCGTCACGATCTTCACGTCGCCGGCCTTCTTGCCCGCGCCCTTGAGGGCGCCGACCGCGCCGAGGCCCATCTCGTCGTTCTCGGCGTAGATCCCGTCGATGCCGGGCTTGGACTGGATGAGCTGCTCCGTGACCTGCTGGCCCTTCTCGCGGGCGAACTCACCGGTCTGTTTGAAGACGACCTTCAGGTCCGGGGCCTTCTTCTTGAGCTGCTCCTGGAAGCCCTTGGTGCGGTCGGTGGTGACGTTGTTGCCCGCCGCGCCCAGCAGGATCGCGAGCTCGCCCTTGCCGCCCGTCGCCTCGATCATGCGGTCGGCGGCGCGCCTGCCCTGCTCGACGAAGTCCGAGCCGATGAAGCTCACATAGTCCTTGCAGGCGGCCGCGTTGATCTTGCGGTCGATGGTGACGATGGGGATGTGCTTGGCCTTGGCCTGGCGGAGCACCGGCTCCCAGCCGTCGGAGTTCAGCGGGGCGATGACCAGCAGGTCGGCGCCCTTGGCGATGAGGTCCTGGACGTCGCTGATCTGCTTGGAGAACTGCGACTGGGCGTTGGCCGTCAGGAGTTTCACGCCGCGCTTGCCGGCCTCGGCCTTGATGGAGGCGGTCTCGGCGATCCGGAAGGGGTTGGCCTCCTTCTCTGACTGGGAGAAGCCGACCGTCGCGGTCTTCAGGTCCAGCTTCTCGGCGCCGTAGTCGCCGATCACACAGGTCTCGGCGCCCGCGCCGGGGGAGGAGACGACCTGGCCCGCGTCGCCCTCGGACGCGGACGTGGAGTCGCCGGAGTCGGCGTCGTCGTCCTCCGACTTGGCGCATCCCGTGGCGGTGAGCGCGAGGCTCGCGGCGAGGCCGACGGCGAGCAGGGTGCTGGCCGACGCGCGGCCCGAACGGCCCGAGGTACGGCGAAGGAAGATGTTCGGCTTCATGGGAGTCCCCAAACGGCACGGCCCCGGCGCACACTGAGAGCGCTCACGGGAAGAACGGGTTTGCGGTCAACTCAGCGGTACGGGGAGCTTTTTACATCGTTGAAAGGAGGCTGTAAACCCTTCGCGCACGCACGCCCCCCGCGCCGGGCCCGCCCGCCGGCCCTGCGTGACTCACCGCCGTCCGAGCGTGCTTTCCCGCTCCACCAGCCGGAATTCGGCCGTGAGCGTCCGCCCGCGGGGCTCCCCGGCACCGGCGAGACTGCGCAGCAGCGAGGCCACCGCGAGCCGGGCGATGGCCTGTTTGTCCGGCGAGATCGTGGTCAGCGTGACCGCGCCGAACTGCCCCTCCGCGATGTCGTCGAAGCCGACCACCGCCACGTCCCACGGCACCCTGAGGCCCCGCTCGTGCAGCACCCGCATCGCCCCGATCGCGACCAGGTCGTTGTACGCGAACACCGCGTCGGGCCGCACCCCGGAGTCCAGCATCCGCGCCATCGCCTTCGCCCCGTCGTCGCGGTTCCAGCCGCCTACCGCCCCCACCAGCGACTCCGGCGCCGGGATCCCGGCCGCCCCCAACTCGGCGCGCCAGCCCTGAAGTCGCAGGTGGGCGGGGCGGTTCGCGGAGTCCGTGCGGGCGCCGAGGTAGGCGACGGTGCGCCGGCCGCGGCCGATGAGATGGCCGACGGCGGCGCGCGCGGCGGCGACGTTGTCGATGGCGATGTGGTCGTGCGGCAGGTCGTACTCGCGCTCGCCGAGCAGGACAAGCGGCACGTCGTCCTCGCGGCCCCGCAGGTCCTCGGCCTCCAGCTCCAGCGGGCTGAGGATCAGGCCGTCGATGACGCGGGCCCGGAAACCCTGGCTGACCAGGACCTCCTGCTCGCGGTCGCCGCGGGTGTGGTCGAGCAGGACGGTGAAGTCGTGCGCGGCGGCGGCGTCGATGACGGCTCCGGCCAGCTCGGCGAAGTAGGGGTTGCCGAGCTCGGGGACGGCGAGCGCGATGATGCCGGTGCGGCCCTTGCGGAGGTGCCGTGCCGTCAGGTTCGGGCGGTAGCCCAGCTCGTCGATCGCCTGCTGCACCCGGGCCCGCATCGCCGGGGTGACGTGCTGATACTTGTTCACCACGTTCGAAACGGTCTTGATCGAGACCCCCGCGCGTTCCGCGACATCCTTGAGGCTCACCCGCACGTGCCACTCCTCGCGTCGATGTGCGCCCCGGCCCCCGGGGCGTCCGGCAGCATCCGCCGCGGCCCTGGACAGCGCGCCCGGAGCCGTGCTGTCATGCCAACTGCCGTTCCTTCCAACGTTGTACAGACTCGTTGTACCGACTGGAGCGACGAGCCGCCACCCTTCCTCGACAAGGAGGATCCGTGCGCCCTAGACGATCCGGAAAGCTCCGGCACCCACTCGCCCTGCTGCTCACCGCCGCCCTGGTGTTCTCGGGGCTCATCGCCCAGGCCACCGCGAACGCGGCGGGCGACGAGGCACCCGAGGTCCACGGCCTGAAGGGCGAGTACTACACCCAGTCCGCCCCCGGTGCCTTCGACTTCCACGAGCTCAAGGCCACCGGCTTCGACCGGAACATCGACTTCGACACCCTCGAACCCCGGCTGAACCTCGCCACCGGCAAGTCCGACGACGCCACCGTCCGCTGGACCGGCAAGCTCGTCCCGGAGAGGTCCGGAGCCCACACCTTCGCCATGACCGGCGACAACGGCTTCCGGCTGTGGGTCGACGGCAAGATCGCCATCGACCACTGGGTCGATGACTGGGACCGCGAACAGACCTCCGAGCCCGTCGAGTTGAGTGCGGGGAAGGCCTACGACGTCAAGGTCGAGTACTTCGAGCACTACGGCGGCTCCAACCTCCACCTGCGCTGGACCGAGCCCGGCGGGACCAAGGAGGCCGTGCCGCAGTCCGCCTTCCGCCTCCCCGACGGCTGGGACTACGACGGCGCGACCGACGCCACCGTGCAGAAGGACGGCCGCGTCCTGAAGCTGCGGTTCGGCCAGGAACTCGGCGCACCCCCCGCCGGTCTCCTCGGCCACCTCGAAGCCGTCATCGGCGGCGCCAGGTGGCCCCTGGAATCGGTCGAGCGGGATCCGGCCGACCCGCGCACCCTGCTCGTCACCCTCAAGCAGCCCGTCGTCGGCAACAAGACCGGCACCGCCCGCGGCACCGCCGACCTGCGCTACGACGGCAAGGGCGGCCTGACCGGCGCCGACGGCAAGCAGGTCGGGGCGTTCTGGAGCAGCGGCGGCAACAAGTCGACGTACGAACTGCGCTCGAAGTGGGCGGACGAGGTCGGCCCCGGCAACGCGCTGCCCGAGTACCCGCGCCCGCAGCTCAAGCGCGCCGACTGGCGGAATCTGAACGGCAGGTGGCAGTTCGCCGCCGCCGAGGCGGGGGAGCGGCCGCCGGTCGGGAAGCAGCTCAAGGAGAAGATCCTCGTCCCGTACCCGGTCGAGTCCCAGCTCTCCGGCCTCCAGCGGCACGAGGACCGCATGTGGTACCGCCGCACGTTCACCGTCCCGGCCGGCTGGAAGGTCGGCGACCACCGCAACGACCAGCGGCTCAAGCTGAACTTCGGCGCCGTCGACTGGCACGCCAAGGTGTACGTCAACGGCACCGAGGTCGCCGAGCACAAGGGCGGCTACGACAAGTTCAGCGCCGACGTCACCGACGCCCTGAAGCCCGGCCGGACCCAGGAGCTGATCGTCGGCGTGCACGACCCGACGGACGCGCCCGGCGGCCCGAACCCGCCGGTCGGCAAGCAGCGCCTGGACCCGTCGGGCATCTGGTACACGCCGTCGTCCGGCATCTGGCAGACGGTGTGGATGGAGCCGGTCGCCCGCGACCACGCCGAGTCCCTGAAGATCACCCCCGACGTCCAGAGCAAGCAGGTCGCGGTCGAGGCCAAGGGCGTCCGCGACGGCGTGCCGGTCAAGGCGGTGGCGTACGAGGGCAAGAAGAAGGTCGCCGAGGCGAGCGGCCGCACCGGCAAGCCGCTGAAGCTCACCCTGAGGAAGCCGCACCTGTGGTCGCCCGACGACCCGTTCCTGTACGACCTCAAGGTCACCGTCGGCGGCGACAAGCGCACCGACCGGCTGCGGAGCTACTTCGGGATGCGCTCCATCGCCGTCGAGAAGATCGACGGCACCCCGCGCACGGTCCTGAACGGCAAGCCGATCTTCCTCATGGCCACCCTCGACCAGGGCTTCTGGCCCGACGGCCTGCACACCGCACCCACCGACGAAGCCCTCGCGTACGACCTGAGGATGCACAAGGAGATGGGCTTCAACTCCGTCCGCAAGCACATCAAGGTGGAGCCGGACCGGTGGTTCTACTGGGCCGACAAGCTGGGCCTGATGGTGTGGCAGGACATGCCGTCCATGCGGGCCGAGCGGAATCCGGACGCCGCCGCCCGCGCCCAGTACGAGCACGAGATGAAGCAGATGATCGACGAGCACGGGAACAGCCCGTCCATCGTCATGTGGGTCACCTTCAACGAGGGCTGGGGCCAGTACGACCAGGGCCGCATCGCCGAACAGGCCAAGGCCTGGGACCCGACGCGCCTGGTCAACGGCATGTCGGGCCTCAACCTGGGCGCCGACGGCGGCAAGGGCGACCTGATGGACGAGCACGGCTACCCGAGCCCGGCCCTGCCGCCCAGACCGGACGGCAGGCGGGCCCTGATCAACGGCGAGTACGGCGGCCTCGGCCTCGCGGTGCCGGGACATGCCTGGTCCGTGCAGCAGAGCTACGTCGACGTCGACCCCGCCAGGTACACGGAGGAGTACCTCACCAAGCTCGGCGAGGTGCGCGCTCTCGCCTGCAAGGGCGGCAACGGCGCCGTCTACACCCAGATCTCCGACGTGGAGGGGGAGTTGAACGGCCTGCTCACCTATGACCGCAAGGTCGTCAAGCCCGATGTGCCGCGCCTGCGCGCCGCGCACGAGGCCCTGATCAAGGACGCCTCGCAGGCGCCCGTGCGGGGCTGCGCCTGACGGACCGATGTGCTCCGGTCCGCCCCGGTGTGGGCGGACCGGAGCACAGCAGCGTGCGCGGAGCCGTCCCCGGAGCCGTGTCCGACTGCCCGGACGCCACACCCGCACCACCCTTGACGAGTACACGCACGCGCCCGAAGAATGAGCGCGCCCGATGCAGTGACAACGTTGTCCAAGGAGACGTTCCCACCCATGAGATGGACCCACCGGCTGCGCGGCGCGGGGACGGCGGCCGTGGCGGCCGCGCTCCTCGGCGGCGCCCTCGCCGTCCCGTCCGCCGGCGCGGCACCGTCCAGGGACCGGCTGACCGACCTGGTCAACCCGTTCATCGGCACCGAGAACGAGGGCAACACCTACCCGGGCGCCGCGGTGCCCTTCGGCATGGTGCAGCTCTCGCCCGACACCGGCCACAACACCGGGTACGACCACTCCGACACGCACATCCGGGGCTTCTCCGCCGTGCACCTGTCCGGCGTCGGCTGCGGCCTCGGCGGGGATCTGCCGGTGCTCCCGACGACCGGGGACGTGACGGAGACCGACTACGCCAAGTACGCCGCCGAGTTCAGCCACGACACGGAGACGGCGCGCCCCGGCTACTACCGGGTCGGCCTGAAGTCCGGCATCGGCGCCGAGCTGACCGCGACCGAGCGCACCGGCGTGCAGCGTTACACCTTCCCGGCCACCGACAAGGCCAACGTCCTCATCAACGCGGGACAGTCACTGCACAAGACCGTCGGCACCGACGTCGAGATCCTGGACCGCCGCACCGTCCGCACGAAGATCACCGGCAGCGGCTTCTGCCAGGACACCAAGCCGTACACGCTCTACACCATCACCCGCTTCGACCGGCCCTTCACGTCGGCGGGCACGTGGAAGGGCGGCACGGTCAGCGCGGGCTCGCGGACGTCCTCGGCCGACGCCGAGCGCAACGGCGCGTACGTCCGCTTCGACACCTCCAAGGACCGCACCGTCGAGGCGACGACCGCGCTGTCCTACGTCGACGCGAAGGGCGCCGCGCTCAACCTCCGTGCGGAGGGCGGGCGTTCGTTCGGCCACGTCGAGCACGCGGCGCGCGGGAAGTGGGAGGACCGGCTCGACGACGTACGGGCCCAGGGCGGCGACAAGACGCTGCGGCGCACCTTCTACTCGTCCCTGTACCGCTCGTTCCTCGCGCCGAACATCGGCAGCGACGTCGACGGCCGCTACACCGGCTGGGACCAGCGGACCCACCGTGCACGCGGGTTCACGTACTACCAGAACTGGTCCCTGTGGGACACCTACCGCACCCAGGCCCAGCTCCTCGCGCTGCTCGCCCCGCGCGAGTCCCGCGACATGGCCCTCTCCGTGCTCCGGATCGACAAGGAGAGCGGCTGGCTGCCCAAGTGGGGCTACGGCACCGTCGAGACGAACATCATGACCGGCGACCCGGTCACGCCGTTCCTCACCAACGCGTACCAGCAGGGCCTGTTCAAGGGGACCCCCGGGCTGGCGGAGGAGGCGTACCGGGCGCTGAAGAAGAACGCAGACGGGGTGCCGCCCGCCGACTCGGCGCCGGTGGGCCGCGAGGCCAACAAGGAGTACATCGCCGACGGCTTCGCCCCGTACGTCAAGGGCCGCCCGCACGCCAAGCCCGGTGACTCCGACTACGACCACGGCGCGTCGGCCACGCTGGAGTACGCCCTGTCGGACGCGATGCTCGCGCAGATGGCGCGCGAGCTGGGGCACAAGAAGGACGCGGAGCGCTATGCCGCGCGCGCCCAGAACTACCGGAAGATCTTCGACCCCTCGACCGGCTTCTTCCGGGCCCGGGACAAGGCCGGGGCGTTCACCGGGCCCGCCGATCCGGCCAAGAGCGAGGGCTTCCACGAGGGCACGTCGTGGCAGTACCAGTGGCTGGTGCCGCAGGACCTGCCCGGCATGGTGGACCTCATCGGCGGCAAGCAGGCCGCGAACGGCCGCCTGGACTCGTTCTTCGCCTACGACCAGCTCCTGAAGGACCCGGCGAAGACCGCCCGCGAGGTGTGGGTCAACGGCCCCTACGACTACTACAACGCGGACAAGTACAACCCGCAGAACGAGCCCGACCTGATCGCCCCGTACACGTACCTGTCCACGGGGCAGCCGTGGAAGACGACCGACGTGGTGCACGCCGCGCTGACGCTCTTCACGGACACCCCGACCGGCATGACCGGCAACGACGACCTCGGCACCATGTCCGCGTGGAACGTGCTCTCGTCCATCGGGATCTTCCCGGTGCAGCCGGGTACCGACACCTGGGGCCTGTCGACGCCGGTCTTCGAGCGGGTCGACCTCAGCCTGGACCGGCGCTACTACCCGCGCGGGCGGTTCACGGTGACGGCGCCCGGCACGTCGCCGGAGCGGCGGTACGTGCAGTCGGTGAGCGCCGACGGGGCGGACTACGGCCGGACGTATCTGCGCACCGGTGACATCCGTGAGCTGCGGGAGCTGTCGTTCACCGTCGGGGACAAGCCGTCGGAGTGGGGTACGGCACCCGAGGCGGCGCCGCCCGTGGTGAGGTGAGCTGCGCCCGTGGTGGCGCGAGCCGCATCCGTGGTGACGTGAGCCACGTCCATGGTGGGGTGACCGCGCGCTCGCGGTGACGAGGGGGCCACTGGTGTCCCGCGAGGCCCGTCCTTCCCGGCCGTTTCCGGGAAGGACGGGCCTTAATCTGTTGTTAACTGTACGTAGCTAGATCGTACTTGACCGTAATTGTCGGTGGGTGATTGGCTGCTGGCTCCGGCCATCGACGCGAGAGCGAGCCATGACCTCAGAGAGCTCGGACCTGCTCGCCCCCCTCGATCTCGCCTTCTGGAGCATCGAGTCCGCCGCGCACCCCATGCACCTCGGGGCCCTCGGCGTCTTCACCGCGGACTCGCCGTCCGCCGCCGCGCACGCCGCCGACCTGCTCGCCGCCCGCGCCCCCGCCGTCCCGGGCCTGCGCATGCGGATACGGCCCGTCCTGCTGCCCCCGGGCGGCGCCGAACGCCGGCCCGCGCCCGGCTTCGACCCGCTGGACCACGTCCACCTCGCCCCGCCCGCCGCGGACTTCCACGCGGTGGCGGGCGCGCTCATGGAGCGGCCGCTCGACCGGGACCGGCCGCCGTGGGAGGCGCACGTCCTGCCCGCCGCCGACGGGGCGTCGTTCGCCGTCCTGTTCAAGTTCCACCACGCCCTCGCCGACGGCCTGCGCGCCCTCACCCTGGCCGCCGGGGTCATGGACCCCGTGGAACTCCCGCCCGTGCGCGAGCCCCGCCCCGTCCCCGCGACACCGTGGTGGCACGCCCTCGACCCGCGGCGGCTGCCCGGCACCGTCGGCACCGCCCTCTCCGGGGCCCGCACCGCCGCCGCCGACGTCGGCCGGGCCCTCGACATCGGCGCGTCCGTGGCGCGCGCGACCTGGGGAGTACGGTCCTGCGACGCCCTCACCTCCCGGGCCACCGGCACCCGCAGCACCACCGGGGTCGAACTGGACCTGGACGACGTGCACCGCGTGCGCAAGACGGTCGGCGGCACCGTCAACGACGTCCTGATCGCCGTGGTCGCCGGGGCGCTGCGGCGCTGGCTCGACGAGCGGGGCGACGGCAGCGAAGGCGTCGCGCCGCGCGCCCTCGTCCCGGTCTCGCGCCGCCGCCCCCGCACCGCCCACCCGCAGGGCAACCGCCTCTCCGGCTATCTGGTCCGGCTGCCCGTCGACGACCCGGACCCGCTGGCCCGCCTCCGCGCCGTGCGCACCGCCATGGACCGCAACAAGGACGCGGGACCCACCCGCGGCGCGGGCGCCGTCGCGCTGCTCGCCGACCACGTGCCGTCGCTCGGCCACCGCGTCGGCGGCCCCGCCGTCGCCCACGCGGCCCGACTGCTCTTCGACATCCTCGTCACCAGCGTGCCGCTGCCCAGCCTCGGCCTGCGCCTCGGTGGCTGCCCGCTCACCGAGGTCTACCCCTTCGCCCCGCTGGCCCGCGGGCAGGCGCTCGCCGTCGCCGTCTCGACGTACCGCGGCCGGGTCCACTACGGGCTGGTCGCCGACGCCGCCGCGGTGCCCGACCTGGACCTCCTCGCGCGGTGCGTGCGCGCGGAGCTGGCCGTGCTCGTGGGCGCGTGCGAGAGCACACGGGGGGTGGCGGGCGACCGTTCGGGTTTGGTACCGGGCGCCCGGGCTACGTAAAGTTCCGCTTTTGGGAGCTTCCGCGGTCACCTCAGACGAGCCGCGGCACGAGTGCGGTGAGGAACGACAGCGGTCATGACGGTGACAGAGGACAGCCAGCAGCAGGGCGC
Source organism: Streptomyces flavofungini (assembly GCF_014650815.1). Classification (GTDB taxonomy): domain Bacteria; phylum Actinomycetota; class Actinomycetes; order Streptomycetales; family Streptomycetaceae; genus Streptomyces; species Streptomyces flavofungini. The sequence goes on along the minus strand of NZ_BMVR01000024.1, from coordinate 52,820 downwards.
CGGCGCCGCCGGGGACAGTGACTCGTACGGCCCGGGCATCGACCCCGAGCGGCTCGCCGTCTGCCTCAGCGTCCTCGACGAGCTGGACGAGCTGGACGTCGACCACCCCGACGCGATCACCGTGCGCCGCGCGACCGCCGGGATCTACCGTACCGTGAAGCAGCGCCGCCGCCAGGAGCGCAGGGCCGCCAAGACCGCCCACGACAAGGCCGTCACCGAGGCCACCGCCACCGGCTCCGCGCAGCGCATCGACGACGAGACCGAAGGCATCCTGCCGTCCTCCGTCACCGAGGCCGGCCAGATCGCGGGGATACTCCAGCGCCCCCGCTCCTGCTACACCTGCAAGACGCGGTACGTGGAAGTCGACTACTTCTACCACCAGCTCTGCCAGGAGTGCGCCGCCCTGAACCGAGGCAGGCGCGACGCCCGCGCCGACCTCACCGGCAAGCGCGCCCTGCTCACCGGCGGCCGCGCCAAGATCGGCATGTACATCGCCCTGCGGCTCCTTCGCGACGGCGCGCACACCACCATCACGACCCGCTTCCCCAAGGACGCCATCCGCCGCTTCAAGGCCATGGATGACTCCGCGGACTGGCTGCACCGCCTGGAGGTCGTCGGCATCGACCTGCGCGACCCCGGGCAGGTGGTCGGCCTCGCCGAGCAGGTCGCCGGGCAGGGCCCGCTCGACATCCTCATCAACAACGCGACGCAGACCGTACGCCGCCTGCCCTCCGCGTACGCCGCCCTCGTCGAGGGCGAGAGCGCGCCGCTGCCCGCCGGGGAACTGCCCGCCCACCAGGTGATCGGCGCCTTCAACTCCGGCGCCGTCGGCGAACTCGGCGCCTCCGCCGCGCTGCCCGCCGGCGTCAGCGGCCTGGACGCGCAGCAGGTCGCCGACCTCGCCCTGGTCGCGGGCAACGCCAGCGTCGAGCGGCACCTGGACGGCACCGCCATCGACGCGGGCGGCCTGGTGCCGGACGTCGTCGACACCAACACCTGGGTGCAGACCATCGAGCAGATCTCCCCGGTGGAGCTGCTCGAAACCCAGCTCTGCAACTACACGGCGCCGTTCATGCTGATCAGCCACCTGCGGCCGATGATGGCCGACGCCGCCAAGAAGGCCGCGAGCGGGCGCGCCTACGTCGTCAACGTCTCCGCCATGGAAGGCGTCTTCGGCCGCGGCTACAAGGGTGCCGGGCACCCGAACACCAACGCCGCGAAGGCCGCGATGAACATGGTGACGCGGACCAGCGGCCAGGAGATGTTCGAGGCCGACGGCATTCTCATGACCTCCGTCGACACCGGCTGGATCACCGACGAGCGCCCCCACCCGGACAAGCTGCGCCTCGCCGAGGAGGGCTTCCACGCCCCGCTCGACCTGGTCGACGGCGCGGCCCGGGTGTACGACCCGGTGGTGCGGGGCGAGGCGGGCGAGGACCTGTACGGGGTGTTCCTCAAGGACTACAGGCCCGGCAAGTGGTAGCGGCAGCCGGGATCTCCGCCGCCGGGATGCCGCGCGAATAAGGCATGTCCGGAATCCTCCCTTTGTTTTGGCGCTATCGAGCAGACTCGCGCTCATTTGGTTAACCTAGGGCGAACGGACGGCCACGAGGCGCACACCAGCGTCCCTACGCCGCCCCGGGACAGGCTGCGACCCGCTGCCGCGATCCCGCCCGGACACGGCGCCACCGCGACCGAGAAGACAGCGCAGTAAGCGCAGCCATCGTTCTTCCGTTACGCGACACAGAGGAGTGCGCGGTGACACCAGATCCGACCAAGCAGGAGCAGCGACCGGCCGATCGCGGCGGTGAGCTGGGCGGACGCCCCCAGCAGCTCCGCAACCTGGAGGTGTGGGCCCATGCGGCTCCTATCCGGCTCGCCGGATACGAGGACGACCTCGCGGAGCCGCACATCCTCCCCGGTATCGACTGAACCCTGCGCATGCGCGCCCCACGCCCCCCGTCGCGACTCGCGGCGGGGGGCGCGGCATGTCCGGGGGCGGGGTCCGCCCCGGGGTGCCCGGTGGGAGCGGCGGCCGTCCGAAGTTCCAAAAGAAATTCTGCAAAACTACTTTTGGAAAGTGGTCGAGGCGTCCTAGGCTCGTCGTATGGCGGACGAAGAGCGCCCGGCGGACGGCGCACGCGCGGCAGCGGACGAGCACGTGGCAGGCGGGGCCCGGCCCCCGGCCAGGAAGGACCACCTGCGGGTCCTCGACCCGGAGCGGGAGCCCGCCGCCATCAAGGCGCTGACGCACCCGCTGCGGGTCCGGCTGCTGGGACTGCTGCGCATGGACGGACCCGCCACCGCGAGCGAACTCGCGGCGCGGACCGGGGAGTCGTCCGCCGCCACCAGCTACCACCTGCGCGTCCTCGCGAAGTACGCGTTCGTCGCCGAGGCGGAGAACCGCGACAGTCGCGAGCGCCGGTGGCGCGCGGTGCACGCGGTGACCACCTGGGACCACGCGGCGATGGAGGCCTCGCCGGTCGGCCGGGAGTTCACGGGCAAGATGGCCCGGCGCCAGCTCGAGCACCTGCGGGAGTCGCTGGAGTGGTACGAGGCCGACCTGGCCGCCGGACGGACCGACCGGGAATGGCTCGAGCCGTCCGGCATCACGGACCTGCTGCCGGACCTGACCCCCGAGTCCCTGGCCGAGCTCAAGCAGGCGTTCGAGGCCAAGCTGGAGGAGCTGGCGGCACGCGACGCGGGGGACCCGCGGGCCGGGAAGGTCGTGGTCGCCTTCATGGGGCTGCCGGTCGCCGGTCGGCGGGCGGGGGAGGAAGGGGCCGGAGGGTCGGACGGGTCGGCGGGCGCGGGTGGTCCGGCGGCGGGTGGTCCGGCGGGTCCGGCGGCGGCGGAAGGCCCAGGCGAGGCGGGCAGTCCGCGCGAGGGGGCGGGCCGGACGGGGGCGGACAGCTCAGCTGGGGCAGGCCGTCCCGGCGACGGGCCCGGCGCGGACCAGGCAGGCAGCACGGCCGCCGGGCGCAACCCCGCCGAGGCGGGCGGCCCTTCCGAGGCGGGCGACCCCTCCGAGGCGGGCGCCCCCGCTCCGAGACGCGTGCGGGGTTACACCCATGACTGATTCCCGCGCGCCCATGGCCGACCCCCGCCCACCGGGCGCCGGGTTCCTCGACCCGCGTACCGCGCGCCGCCGCTACGTCACCGTCAGCGCGCTGTTCTGGCTGCCGCTCGGCCTGGCCATCGCGCCGATGGTGGCGCTCATGACCGAGCGCGGTCTCGGCCTCGCGGCCGTCGCCGGATGCGTCGCCGCGCACTCCCTCACCGCCGCCGCCCTCGAACTCCCCACCGGCGGGCTGTCCGACGTGCTCGGGCGCCGTGCCGTCCTGGCCGCGGCGGGCCTCTTCGACCTCGTCGCGCTGGTCCTCGGCGGGCTCGGCACCACCGCCTCGGTGCTCGCCCTCGGCATGGCGCTCAAGGGCGCGGGCCGGGCCCTGTCGAGCGGACCCGCCGAGGCCTGGTACGTCGACACGGTGCACGCGAGCGCGGGCCCCGACGCCGACCTGCGCACCGGCCTGGCCCGCGGCGCCGCCGCCAGCTCCGCCGCGCTCGCCGCCGGAGTCCTGATCGGCGGCGCCCTGCCCTGGCTCCTCGGCCTCGGCCCCGACCTCGGCGCCCGCCTCAGCGATGCCACGTCCGGCCTGGTCATTCCGCTGTCCGTACCGGCCCTGCTCGGCGCGGTCGTCGAGATCGGCTTCCTCGCGTACGTCCTGACCCGGCTGCCCGAGCCGCCCCGGCCGCGCGCCACCCTGCGCGGGGTGCTGCGCGACGTCCCCGCCACCGTCCTCGCCGGAGTGCGCCTCGGCAGCCGGGACGCCCTGGTGCGGCGGATCGTCCTCAGCGCCGGAGCCGCGGGCAGCGCACTGATCACCGTGGAGATCCTGACCCCCGGCCGGGCCGTCGACCTGACCGGCGCGCCGGAGTCGGGGGCGGTGCTGTTCGCGGGGCTCGCCTGCGGCGGATACCTCTGCTCGATGGCGGGCAGTCAGCTCGCCCCGCCCCTCGCCCGGCTCGCGGGCGGCAGCGAACGCGCGGTCCTCGTCGGCCTCGGCGGCGCGGCGGGCGGCCTGCTGCTGCTCGGCCTCACCGCGGTCGCCTCGGGCCCGGCCCCGCTCGCCCTCGCGGTGCTCGGGTACGCCCTCGTGTACGTGGGCCTCGGCGCCGCGGGCCCCAGCGAGAACGACCTCCTGCACCGGCGTGTCGACAGCGCGGGCCGCGCCACCGCCCTGTCCGTCCAGTCGCTTTCCCTCCAACTGGTGGGCGCCGGGGCCGGATTGGTGATCGGACACCTCCCGGAGGGCTCCCCGCGCTGGCTGCTCGGCGGCGCCGTCCTGCTCGCGGGCGCCCTCCTATGGGTACGCCGTCGTACGGTGCCGGAGGCCACCGAGGCCACCGAGGCCACCGAGGCCACCGAGGCCACCGAGGCCACCGAGGCCACCGAGGCCACCGAGGCCACCGAGGCCACCGTGCGTGGCGCAGCAGCCTCGCGTCCTTGAGCACGGCGAAGACCCGCGCACCCCTCCGTACGGACGAGAAAGGCACGCCCCGATGCGCACCATCCACGTCATCGCCCACCCCGAGGCGACGCACCACGTCGAGAAGGTGGTCGGCGGCTGGCACGACTCCGACCTCACGCCCGCCGGGCGGCACGCGGCGGACGCCATCGCGCGGGCGCTGCGCGCCGACATCCCCGACGGCGCCGACGTCGAGCTGATCTCCTCGGACCTGCGCCGCGCCGCGCGGACGGCCGACGCGGTGGGTGAACTGCTGGGCGTACGGCCGGTCCTGGACCGCAGGCTGCGGGAGAAGTCGTACGGCGAGGCGGAGGGCGGACCGCAGGAGTGGCTGGACCGGCGGTTCGTGCCGCCCCCGGCCGACGGGGACCGGATGGGGCACCACGAGGGCGTACCGGGCGCCGAGACCAGGGGCGCGTGCGCGCGCCGCGTCTACGACGCCATGGACGAACTCCTGCGGCGCCCGCGCGCGCACCAGATCGTCGTCACGCACGGCTTCGCCCTGACCTTCGTCGTGGCGGCCTGGATCAAGATGCCCTACGGGTCCCTCGGCTCCGTCAGCTTCCGGGCGCCGTCCGGCAGCATCACGGTCCTGCGCGAGGACGACTTCTTCCACAACCGGCAGGTCGTCAGCGTCGGGGACACCCGCCACCTCGCCGCGCGCTGACGCCGCATGTCCGCCCGGTGCGGTCGGGCGCCGTCCGGACCCGGAGCCGATGGTCCCGGCCGAGGTCGTGGCGGGCCCCCACGGTGAGCCCGGCCCGCTCCACCAGGGCGGTCAGCCCGGCCACGTCCCGCACGCCGGAGCCGAACGCGCACTTCAGGCGCAGGTGGTCGAGGGGAGCGTCGGCGTCGTCCGGGTCGGCCGCGGTGACCTGCTCGACCAGGAGCAGGGTGCACGGTGGCCACGAGGGCGGCCATGGCGAGCGTCGCGATGAGGGAGGCCCGGGTGCGGCGGGGCCCCGCGCGACGCCCTCCGGCCAGTGGCCACGGTGGTGTCACCGGCGGGGACGTAGGGGGCATGGGGGGTGTGCTCCTCACAGGTCGCACAAGAAGTTAGGTTACCCTTACCTTGCTTTCGGCGATCCAAGCCGGAGGCGCACAGCTCACACTCAGGGGCCAGTCCACGGGCCCCGAGGGCAGGGAGAATCGGTGAGGGTGAACGCGCGGTACGAAACGGTGTGGCCGGACGACGACTTCGTCACGCCGCAGGGCCACCCGACGCACGTCCGCGACACCCACCAGTTCCGCTACGTGCCGCTGGGGCGCATCGTTGTCACGGCCCTCGGCGTCGACTACGAACTGTCCCCGTCCGTCGCCCTGTGGCTGCCCGCCGGCCTGCCGCACAGCGCCCGCTTCGACCCCGGCGTGCTGGTGCTCAGCGAGACGTTCGACCCCGCACGGCACCCGCTTCCGTACCGGGGCGCGACGCTCGTGAACGTCAGCGCGGCACAGCAGCGCCTGCTCCTCGGGCGCATGCGGGACTCCGGCGGCCCCGGGGGCGCACCGGACGACGACGCGCTGTTCGCCGCCCTGACGGACGGCCAGGCGGACTGCCTGCCGCTGCCGCAGCCCATGAGCCAGGCCGCCCGGGCGGTGGCCGGGGCGCTGCTGCGGCGGCCCGACGACCCGCGGACCGCGTCGGAGTGGGCGGAGCGGCTGTTCACCAGCTCGACGAGCCTGCGCCGCGCCTTCCGCACGGAGACGGGCCTCGCCTTCTCCGAGTGGCGCACCAGGCTGCGCCTCAACCAGTCGCTGACGCTCCTCGCGCAGGGGCAGCAGGTGGGCACGGTCGCGGCGCGGGTGGGCTTCGTCAGCACGAACGGCTACATCCTCGCGTTCCGCAAGCACTTCGGGCGTACGCCGGGTGCGTACGCGCGGGCGCGGGCTGCCGGGGTCGGCACCGGAACCGGAGCTTCCATGGCTGCCCGGGGGAGCGCTCAGGGGTGACCCCGGGATGGCCTCCGCGGTGATTCGGGGGCGCCTTGCGCGGCGATTCAGGGGTGCCGTTTGTGTCGATTCGGGTGCCCACGGCCCGACTTGACTCCGGACGCGAATCCATCATTGGGTAAGGCTCGCCTTGTTGCGTGCGCGGTCCTCGTCTCGGCGACAAGCGGCTGGGGCACACGGGCTGCCCGCCCGGGCTGCCTGCTCCTTGCCGCCGCGTTCACCGGCGGCCTCGCGACCATCGGGTTCGGGCTCAGCGGCCAGGTGGCAGTCGCCGTCGTGATGCTCGCGATCGGCGGCGCGGCGGGCACGGTCTACGAGATCCTGGAGTACGCCCTCGTCCAGCACAGCACCCCCGACCGGCTGCGCGGGCGTGTCGTCGGCGTCATCACCACCCAGGGCACCACGGGCGATGTGGTCGGCGACGCGGAAGTCGCCGTGGTGGCACGGTGGTTCAGCCCGGCGGGCGCGGCGGTGGTCAACGGCGCGGTGTGCGCTGGGGCGGCGGTGCTGGTGGCGGTGTGCGTGCCTGGGCTGCGGCGGGCGTGGCTGCTCGTACCGGGAGTTCCCGAGCCGGGAGTTCCCGTACCGGCCGCTCCCGAGCAGGACGCTCCCGTACCGGAAGTCCCCGTACCAGCAGTTCTCGAAGCGGCTGCGCCCGGCCATGACGGGCCCGCCACGGAGCCGCGCCCCTGAACCGGGATCGCCGGCGGGCGACCTACCCCGGACGGGAGCCGCCGGAAAACCCTTCGGCCGCGCCCGTCACCCCCGGATACCTTCTCCCGCATGACAGCCGACCACTTCCAGGACCCCCGCCTGGCCGCGCTCTACGACCCGCTCGACCCCGACCGCGGCGACCTCGGCCCGTACCTGCGCCTCGCGGCGGAGTTCGGGGCGCGGCAGGTCCTGGACATCGGCTGCGGCACCGGCGTGTTCGCGCTGCTCCTCGCCGAGCGGGGCATCGACGTCGTCGGCGTCGATCCGGCCGGGGCCTCCCTCGACGTGGCCAGGGCCAAGGCGGGCGGCGAGCGGGTGCGGTGGATCCACGGCGACGCGACGGCGCTGCCGCCGCTGCGGGCCGACCTCGCGACGATGACGGCGAACGTCGCCCAGGCGATCGCCGATCCGGGGGAGTGGCGGGCGACCCTGAAGGGAGCCCGCGCGGCGCTGCGTCCGGGCGGGCACCTCGTGTTCGAGACCCGCGTTCCGGCGCGGCGCGCCTGGGCGGAGTGGCACCGCGAGGCCTCGTACAGCGTGACGGACGTGCCCGGCGTCGGCGCGGTCGAGAGCTGGTTCGACCTGATCGAGGTCGACGGGCCGCTCGTGACGTTCCGGGGGAGCTGTGTGCTCGCCGACGGGCAGGTCCTGACGGCGGACTCGACGCTGCGGTTCCGCGAGCGGGAGGAGGTCGAGGCGGACCTGGTCGCCGAGGGCTACGTGGTGGTGGACGTACGGGACGCACCCGACCGGCCGGGCCGGGAGTTCGTGTTCCTCGCGCGCAGGCCCGCGACATGAGCCAGGCCGCCCGCGCCCGTCCAGAAATCGGGCCCTCGCCTGGAACCGGGCCCTCGCCTGGAACCGGGCCCCGCACCTGAACCGGGCCCTCACGTGAACGGCCGCACCACCCACCGCCGGACCACCTCGGCCGCCGCGTCCGCGACCTCGTGCCCCTCCGGCCGTGTCACCAGGTCGCTGAGGGCGAACAGGTCGAGGACCCGGCCCAGGTACTCCCAGTCCGCGTCGAGGGGATGGACGCGCTCTCCCGTACGAAACCCTTCGCGGAAGCCGTCGAGGAACCCGTCGGGGTAGGCGTCCCCGAAGCGCAGCATGTTCGCCGCGTCCCCGTACGGACAGCCGGAGTAGGCGAACTCCCAGTCCAGGACGGCGTCGACGCGCCAGCCGGGACCCGCGCGGGACACCAGGATGTTCTTGGGGTTGAAGTCGGCGTGCACGAGGCACGCCAGGTGGTCCACGCGCTCCAGGGCGGGCGCGTGGGTCTCGCACAGCTTCACCCAGGCCCGCCGCACGGCCGGGTCGAGCCGGCCCGCGGGCGCGGCGGCCACGCACGCCTCGGCGACCTCCGGCAACTGCCGGGACCACGGCTGCTCGTCCTGTCCGACGGCGAGCCGGCCGTCCGTGAAGAAGCCGGTCCTGTCGAACGTCACGGTCCCGACGCGGGCGGCGACACGGCCGACCTCGGTGCCGAGTGCGATGAGGGAGTTCCGGTCGACCCCGCCGCCGCCGAGGACGTGACTGAGCGGTGTGCCCGGTACGTACTCCAGGACCATCGCGGCGCGGGCCTCGTCCGGCTCCACCACGGCGGGCAGCACGAACAGCACCTCGGGCACCGGGACCTGCGGGCGGGCCGCCGCCATGACCGCGGCCTCCACGGCGGGGGCGGGCCCGCCGAGCCGGGCCACCACGGGGCCGTCGGCGAGCGTGAGCAGCGCCGTCTCGTGGGAGAACCCGCCCGCGAGGGGCCGGGCCCCGAGCACGGGGCGCCCCAGCGCCGCACCGATCCGCTCCGTCTCACGCTGCTCCATGGCCCCAGTCTGGCCGACCCCACCGACACCACCGACACCACCGACAACCCCGCCGACGGCGGCCACCGTGAGCCTCACATGTCCCGCACCGCCCCCGTGCTCTCCCGCTCGATCAGCCGGGGCAGCGGCACCTGCACCGTCTCCGAAGGCCCGTCGTCCAGGAGCCCGAGGAGTTCCCGTGCCGCCGTCCGCCCGAAGGACACCGTGTCGCGGGACAGGGCGGTGAGCCACGGGTGCACCATCCGGCACAGCGCCGAGTCCTCCCAGGCCACCACGGACACGTCGTCCGGTACGCCGAAGCCGAGGGAGGCCGCCGCGGCCACCCCGGCGACGGCCATCACGTCGTTGTCGTACACGAGAGCCGTCGGCGGTGTCTCCGAGCTCAGGACGCGGCGGGTGACCGCCGCACCCTCGGAGTCCGAGTAGTCCGTGGTCACCGACCGCACCTCGGTCAGGCCGCGGCGGTCGGCCTCCGCCCGCAGGGTGCGGATGCGGCGCTCGGTGTGCGCGAGGCCGGGCAGCCCGGCGATGTGCACGACGCGGCGGTGGCCGAGGGTGTGCAGATGGCCGACGACGGACGCCATCGCGCCCGCGTCGTCGGCCCAGACGGTGGAAAGACCCGGGGGCGGCCCGCTCTCGGGATCGGGCACTCCGCCGGTGACGACCGCCGGAATGCCCAGTTCCGAGAGCAGCCCCGGCCGGGGGTCGTCGGTGCGCGGGTCCACGACGAGGACGCCGTCGACGCGGTGCTCGGCCCACCACCGCCGGTACACCGCGCACTCCGCGTCGACGTCCTCCACGACCTGGAACAGCAGGCCGAGCTGGCGCTCGGCCAGGACCTCCTGGACGCCGGAGATCAACTGCAGGAAGAACGAGTCGACGCCGAGCGTGGCCGCGGGCCGCGCCACCACCAGGCCGACCGTCGCCGCGCCCTCGCCCGACAGGGCGCGCGCCGCGGTGCTCGGGCGCCAGCCCAGTTGCTCGGCGACCCTGCGCACCCGGTCGCGGGTGATGTCGGAGACTCCGGGACGGTCGTTGAGCGCGAAGGAGACGGCGCTCTCGGAGACCCCGGCGCGCCGTGCGATGTCCTTCATGGTCGGCCGGCGTGCCGGTGACCGCTTGCCTTGCACGCGTTGCCCCTTTCCGCCTGCGGCGCCGCGCAGGGTCCCGGCCGCGGTACGCGCAGGTCTTGCCGGGTACGCACGGCGGCTCGACCTCGTACGTACTAATGCGCTTGAGCCGGGTCAGCCTAAAGCGCATTAGCTATTCCTGGCAAGGGATTCAACAAACGCCTCTGAACAGGGAGTTCGTACCCGCGAACAGGATCCGAAGAAGCAAATCGGCACCAATCCATTGACTTTTTACTTCCGCGCCATGCAGGGTCTGCCTCGGCACGATTCGCCGCGGCCGGCGCCGCGGGACGAGGTCGTGTCCGCCCACGCCGGGCCGAGCAAAGGAGCCGTTCACCGTGCGTCATTCCCGGATATCCAGAAGCCCCCGCAGGGCGGTCGCCGCCGCCGCGCTCGCCGCCGTCATGCTGCCGCTGAGCGCGTGCGGCGGCGGTGACGAGGGCGGCTCGTCCGACGCCTCCGGCAAGGTCGAGGGCGAGATCACCTTCCAGACCTGGAACCTGAAGGCCAACTTCAAGTCGTACTTCGAGGGTCTGATCGACGACTTCGAGAAGAAGTACCCGGACGCGAAGGTGAAGTGGGTCGACCAGCCCGGCGAGGGCTACGCCGACAAGATCAGCGCCGACGCCGCCGGTGGCACCCTGCCCGACGTCGTGAACGTCTCGCCCGACCTGGTGGCCCCGCTCGCGAAGGCCGGTATCGCCCTGGACCTGGACAAGTCGGCGGGCAAGTACGAGAAGGAGTACCTGCCGGGCGCCTGGAAGAGCCACCAGGTGCCGGGCCTCGAGGGGACGTACGCCTTCCCCTGGTACCTGAACACCGGGCCGCTGTTCTACAACAAGCGCCTGTTCAAGGACGCGGGCCTGGACGCGGACAAGCCGCCGAAGACCTACGACGAGCTGTTCGCCGACGCCGAGGAGCTGGCCGACAAGAGCAAGGGCAAGGTCGCCACCCTCGCCAACGTGCCCACGGTCGAGGACTTCGGCCGCTACGGCGTGCCCCTGATGAACAAGGAGGGCACCGGCTTCACCTTCAACGACAAGAAGGGCGTCGAACTCCTCACCAAGTACAAGAAGTTGTACGACGTCAAGGCTCTGGACGGGCAGGCGCTCACGGCCACGCCGGAGTCGACCGGCAAGAAGTTCCTCACCGAGGCCGTCGCCATGAACCCGGGCAGCGCCCTGGACCTGGAGAAGTTCAAGAAGGACGCGCCCCGGCTCTACCAGAACATCGGGATCACGCCGCAGATCAGCAGCACCGGCAAGGACAACATGTACGTGATGGGCGTGATGGTGAACACCCGCACCAAGCGGACGCCCGCCGCCGTCGCCTTCGCGCACTTCGTCACCGACGCGCAGCGCCAGATGTCCTTCGCCAAGAAGGTCGCCATCTTCCCCAGCACCAAGGGCTCCCTGGACGACCCGTACTTCACCAAGGCGGACGGCTCCGACGTGGCCCGGGTGCGGATCGCCGCCGCCAAGTCCCTGAAGACGGCCGTGAACTACACGCCCGTGCTGTTCAGCGAGCAGATGAAGATCGAGCTGCGCAACGCCGTCGCCCGCGCGCTGCAGGGCAAGCAGAGCCCCAAGGAAGCGCTTGACAACGCTGTCAAGGCCTGTGACCGGCTGCTGAAGCAGAGCTGAGTCCGGTGCCGAGCCACCCCATCACCAGGGAACGTACGCCATGAAGAGTCCAGCAGCAGCCGCGGCGCGCACCGCGGGGCGGGCCGCCGAGGGCCCGGCGCCGCAGAAGTCCGGGACCGGCCCGCGGGCGGCCGCCGGGCGGCGCCCCGCCCGCCGCATCCGCCGCCAACTCGTCACCAGCCCCTGGCTGTTCGCCGCCCCCGGCCTCGTGATCGTCGGCGTCTTCATCCTCTATCCGTTCGTCAGCACCATCATCAACTCCTTCACGGACAAACGGCAGTTGGTCGAGGGCAAGTACGTCGGGCTCGCGAACTTCCGCGAGCTGCTGCACGACGACATGTTCTGGATCGGCCTGCGCAACAGCACGCTGTACGTCCTGGTGGTGGTGCCCGCGCTCGTCGTGCTTCCGCTGCTGCTCGCCCTGCTCGTGCAGAAGCAGATCCCCGGCATCACGTTCTTCCGGTCGGCCTTCTACACCCCGGTGGTCGCCTCCATCGTCGTGGTCGGCCTGATCTGGGTGTGGATGCTCGACGAACGCGGCCTGGTGAACGCCGTCCTGGAGGCCGTCGGAGCGGGGAAGGTCGGCTTCCTCAGCGACCAGTGGCTGCTGCTGTTCTCCGCCATGGGCGTCACGGTCTGGAAGGGCCTCGGCTACTACATGATCATTTATCTAGCGGCGCTCGCCAACGTGCCCCGCGAACTGCACGAGGCCGCCGCCGTGGACGGGGCCGGACCGGTGCGCCGCTTCCTCTCCGTCACCGTCCCGGCCGTCCGCTCCACCATGGTCCTGGTCGCCGCCCTGTCCTCCGTGGCCGCCTTCAAGGTGTTCTCCGAGGTCTATCTGATGGCGGGACCGACCGGCGGCCCCGCGGGTGAGGACACCACCCTCGTCATGCTGGTCCAGCGCACCGGCACCGGCCTCACCGGCCGCGTCGGCTACGCCTCCGCGATCTCCGTGGTCATCTTCGTCGTCACCGTCGCGCTGATGCTGCTCGTGCTGCGCGCGGACCGGAAGGAGGACGCGTGATGCGTACGCAGCCGACGGACGATGCCGCATCCGCCGCGGTCGCGGCGCGGGAAGAGACGCCCCGCAAGAGCCGGACGAAGCCCGCCGCGCGCTCGCGCCGCGGCCGGGTCGCCGACGAGAACGGCCGCCGCATGCCGCTGTGGGAGCTGGCCCTGCGCTACACCCTGCTCCTCGTCATGCTCGCCCTGATGATCGGGCCGTTCCTCTGGCAGCTCTCGACCTCCCTGAAGGGCCCGCACGAGAACATCTTCAGCTCCCCGCCGAGCTTCCTGCCCTCCGACCCGACCCTGCACAACTACGAACGCGTCGCCGACACCATCCCCGTCTGGGACTACGCCCTCAACTCCCTGAAGGTCGCCGCGGCCAACGTCTTCACCAACTGCGTGGGCGCCGCCCTCGCCGGCTACGCCCTGGCCCGGCTGCGCTACCGCGGCCGCAAGGCCGCGACCCTCGTGTTCATCCTCGCGATGCTGGTGCCCGTCGAAGGCATCATCATCGCCCAGTTCACGACCATGCGGGACCTCGAACTCAACAACACCCTCATCGGCGTCCTGCTGCCCGGCTGCATCTCCGCGCTCAACGTCCTGCTGATGCGCAACGCCTTCCTCAACCTGCCCTACGAGGTCGAGGAGGCCGCCTTCGTCGACGGCGCGAACGTCTGGCAGCGGTTCTTCCGCATCGCCCTGCCCGCCGTGAAGGGCACCCTCGCGGTCGTCGCCATCTTCGCCTTCATGGGCGCCTGGGACGACTTCCTGTGGCCCCTCATCGTGCTCAGCGACCCCGACAAGTTCACGCTCACCATCGGCCTCAACTACCTGCACGGCACCTTCGCCAACGACGAACGCCTCGTCGCCGCGGGCACCGTGATCGCCGTGCTGCCGTTGATCGTGCTCTTCGCCTGCCTCCAGCGGTACTTCTTCCGCGGCGTCGGAGAGGGCGCGGTCAAGGGCTGACCCGCGCAGCCCCGCCCGCCGCCCCGCCCCGCCGCAGTGCCGCCCGCACCGCCCCCGCTCCCAGAACCAGGATCCGCATTGAGCTCTGACGACCTGCCCGGCGCGGCACCCGCCGCCGCGCCCCGCTTCGGCGCCAACTACACCCCCAGCCAAGGGTGGTTCCACCACTGGCTCGACTTCGACCTCGACGCCGTACGCCGCGACCTCGACGCCGTCGCCGCCCTCGGGCTCGACCACGTCCGGGTGTTCCCGATCTGGCCGTACTTCCAGCCCAACCGCACCCTCATCCGGCCGCGCGCCGTCGAGCAGCTCGTCGCCCTCGCCGACGCCGCCGCCGAGCGGGGGCTCGACGTCAACGTCGACGGGCTGCAGGGTCATCTGTCGAGCTTCGACTTCCTGCCCGCCTGGACGCAGACCTGGCACCGGCGCAACCTCTTCACCGACCCGGACGTGCTCTCCGGCCAGCGCGACTACCTGCGCACCCTCGCCGCCGCGCTCGCCGACCGGCCCAACTTCATCGGCATGACCATCGGCAACGAGATCAACCAGTTCGCCGCCGGGCCGCACCCCGACCCCGACCGCATCACCCAGGAACAGGCCGACGCCTGGCTCGCCCAGGTCCTCGCCGCCTGCGAGGAGGGCGCCCCCGGGCGGCTGCACCTGCACGCCGAGTACGACGCCGCCTGGTACCAGGACGACCAGCCCTTCACGCCCGCCCAGGCCGCGCGCCGCGGCGCCGTCACCGCCGTCCACTCCTGGGTCTTCAACGGCACCGCCCAGCGGCACGGGCGCGACGGCGTCGCCACCGGGCAGCATGCCGCGTACATGATCGAGCTGTCCAAGGCGTGGGCCCTCGCGCCGGGGCGGCCGGTGTGGCTCCAGGAGGTCGGCGCGCCCGCGCCGCTCATCCCGGCGGCGGACGCCGCCGCCTTCACCGAGGCCACGGTGACCGCCGCGCTCGACTGCGCCGATGTGTGGGGGGTGACGTGGTGGTGCTCCCACGACGTCTCCCGCTCCCTCGCCGACTTCCCCGAACTCGAGTACAGCCTCGGTCTTCTCACCAACGACGGGCGGGTCAAGCCCGCGGGGGAGTCCCTCGCGCGGCTCGCCAAGGAGTGGCGCGACGGGCGTCCGGCACCCGCCCCCCGGACCACCGCGCTCGTCGTCGACGTCGGCCCCGACTTCTCGCGGCGGTCCGCGTGCGCGCCCGGCGGCGCCGTGTTCGAGGCCTTCGCCCGGCTTGCCGCGGACGGGGTGCGGCCCACGTTCGTCCTCGCGGAGCGGGCGGAGGAGGCGGCGCATCTCGCCGCGCGGGGGATCGGGGAGGTGGTGCGGCCGTCCGAGGTCCTGGGCTGAGGCGGGCCCTGCGGGGCGCCCCGGTCCCGCCCCTTCCCGAACCGGGGGCTGCGCCCCCGGACCCCCGCTGATCGGCGCTCCGCGCCTCGTCCTCAAACTCCCCCAAACTCTTAAGGAGCAGGGGGGACCCCACGACGGGCTGAAGTCAGCCCCTCCGGCGTTTGAGGAGCGGGGTCCGGGGCGGAGCCCCAGTTTCGGGAAAGGGGCGGGACTGGGGAGCTCCCAGCAGGCCCCACCCACCCCACCACCCACACCAGCCACCCCGAACAACACGGAGAACCCCACATGCACGACGACCGTCGTCTCGTCGAGGGCCGCCTCAAGCGCGTCCTCGACGAGCGCATCCGCCCCGCCGTCTACCCCCACTCCGTCCCGCTGGACATCGCCGTCTGGAACGCCCCGGACGAACCGGTCCCCGTGGCCGAAGGCCTGGCAGCCACCCCCGAGCCGACGCGGGCGGGCGCCCGCTGGGGCAAGCCGTGGGGCACGAGCTGGTTCCGGGTGACGGGCACGGTCCCGCAGGAGTGGGCGGGGAAGACGGTCGAGGCCGTACTGGACCTCGGCTTCGACGAGAACATGCCGGGCTTCCAGTGCGAGGGCCTGGTGTACCGCCCCGACGGCACCCCCGTGAAGGGCCTCAACCCGCGCAACCAGTGGGTCCGCGTCGCGACCCCCGCCGAGGGCGGCGAGAAGGTCCACCTGCACATAGAGGCCGCCTCCAACCCGGTGATCCTCGACTACCACCCCTTCCTGCCGACGCAGCTGGGCGACAAGGAGACGGCGGGCAGTGAGCTCCAGTACCGCCTGGAGCGCATGGACCTCGCGGTGTTCGACGAGACGGTGTGGCAGCTCGTCATCGACCTGGAGGTCCTGGGCGAGCTGATGCAGGAGCTGCCGGAGGACTCGGGCCGCCGCTTCGAGATCCTGCGGGCGGTGGACCGGGCCCTGGACGCGGTGGACCTGCAGGACGTGAACGGCTCGGCGGCGGCGGCGCGCGCCGAGCTGGCGGACGTCCTGGCCGCACCGGCGAACGACTCCGCGCACCGCATCAGCGCGGTCGGCCACGCGCACATCGACTCGGCGTGGCTGTGGCCGCTGCGGGAGACGGTGCGGAAGGTCGCGCGGACGACGTCGAACATGACGGCGCTCCTCGAGGACGAGCCGGACTTCGTGTTCGCCATGTCGCAGGCCCAGCAGTGGGCGTGGATCAAGGAGCACCGGCCCGAGGTGTGGGCGAAGGTGAAGAAGGCCGTCGACGAGGGGCGGTTCGTGCCCACCGGTGGCATGTGGGTGGAGTCGGACACGAACATGCCGGGCTCGGAGGCGATGGCCCGGCAGTTCGTGCACGGCAAGCGCTTCTTCCTGGAGGAGTTCGGCGTCGAGAACGACGAGGCGTGGCTGCCGGACACCTTCGGGTTCGCGGCGGGCCTGCCGCAGATCATCAAGGCGGCGGGCGCCAAGTGGCTGCTGACGCAGAAGATCTCGTGGTCGCAGACCAACAAGTTCCCGCACCACACCTTCCAGTGGGAGGGCATCGACGGGACGCGGATCTTCACGCACTTCCCGCCCGTCGACACGTACAACTGCTCCATGAAGGGCAGTGAGATCGCCCACGCGGCACGGAACTTCAAGGACAAGGGCGTCGCCCGGCACTCGCTCGCGCCGACCGGCTGGGGCGACGGCGGCGGTGGCACCACCCGCGAGATGATCGCCAAGGCGGGGCGGCTGCGGAACCTGGAGGGTTCGGCCACCGTCCAGTGGGAGACCCCGGCCGCGTTCTTCGAGAAGGCCGAGGCCGAGTACCCGAACGCGCCGGTCTGGGTCGGCGAGCTGTACCTGGAGCTGCACCGCGCCACCCTCACCAGCCAGGCGGGCACCAAGCAGGGCAACCGCCGCAGCGAGCACCTGCTCCGGGAGGCCGAGCTGTGGGCGGCGACGGCCGCGGTGCGTGCCGGATTCCCGTACCCGTACGAGGAGTTGGACCGGATCTGGAAGACGGTGCTGCTGCACCAGTTCCACGACATCCTGCCCGGTTCGTCGATCGCCTGGGTGCACCGCGAGGCCCGCGCGACGTACGCGGCGGTGGCGGCCGACCTGAACGGCATCATCGCCGCGGCCCAGCGCGCCCTCGCGGGCGAGGGCGACAGCGCCCTCGTGTTCAACTCCGCGCCGCACACCCGCGACGGGGTCCCCGCGGGCGGCGCCGCCCTGCCCGTGGCCGCGGGCCAGTCCGCCATCGCCGCCCGCGCGGATGGCGGGTACGTCCTCGACAACGGCCTGCTGCGCGTCGAGATCGACGCCCGGGGGCTCGTCGTGTCCGCGTACGACATCGAGGCGGAACGTGAGACCGTCGCCCCGGGCCAGGCCGCCAACCTGCCGCAACTGCACGCCGACTTCCCGAACATGTGGGACGCCTGGGATGTCGACGAGTTCTATCGGAACTCCGTGAGCGATCTGACGGATGCTCAGGAGGTGGTGCCCGGCGAGGGTGCCTCGGTCCGTGTCGTGCGTGTCTTCGGCTCGTCCCGCATGACGCAGGTCCTGACCCTCGCGCCCGGTGAGCGGCGCCTGGACATCGACACCGAGGTCGACTGGCACGAGACGGAGAAGTTCCTCAAGCTGGCCTTCCCGCTCGACGTGCACGCCGAGCGGTACTCCTCGGAGACCCAGTTCGGGCACTTCTACCGGCCCACCCACACCAACACCAGCTGGGAGGCCGCCAAGTTCGAGGCCTGCAACCACCGCTTCGTGCACGTCGACGAGCCGGGCTGGGGCGTGGCGCTCGTCAACGACTCGACGTACGGCCACGACGTCACCCGCGCCGTGCGGGACACCGACGCCGGGACGACCACGACGGTGCGGGTTTCGCTGCTGCGGGCGCCCCGGTTCCCCGACCCCGAGACCGACCAGGGCGTGCACCGCTTCCGGCACGCGCTCGCGCCCGGCGCCACCGTCGGCGACGCCGTGCGCGAGGGCTACCGGATCAACCTGCCCGAGCGGACCCTCACCGGCGGCGCGCCCGTCGCCCCGCTGGTCGGCGTCGACAACGACGCCGTCGTGGTCACCGCGGTCAAGCTCGCCGACGACGGCAGCGGCGACGTGGTCGTCCGCTTCCACGAGTCCAGGGGCGGGCGCGCCAAGGCGACCCTGGCCGTGGGCTTCCCCGTCGGCTCGGTCGCGGTGACGGACCTCCTGGAGCGGCCGCTGGCCGGGGCGGCCGCCCCGGAGCTCGCGGACGGCGAAGTGGCCGTGTCACTGCGGGCGTTCGAGCTGGTCACGCTGAGGTTCACGCGCGGCTGAGCGGGTCAGGCGCCCACATAGGCGGCGAGGTGCTCGCCGGTCAGCGTGGAGCGGGCGGCGACGAGATCGGCGGGGGTGCCCTCGAAGACGATCTCGCCGCCGTCGTGGCCCGCGCCCGGGCCCAGGTCGATGATCCAGTCGGCGTGCGCCATGACCGCCTGGTGGTGCTCGACCACGATGACCGACTTGCCGGCGTCGACGAGCCGGTCGAGCAGGCCGAGCAACTGCTCGACGTCGGCGAGGTGCAGGCCGGCGGTCGGCTCGTCGAGGACGTACACGAGCCGGTCGCCGCCCTTTTCGGCCATGTGGGCCGCCAGCTTCAGGCGCTGCCGCTCGCCGCCCGACAGGGTGGTCAGCGGCTGGCCGAGGGTGAGGTAGCCGAGCCCGACGTCGGCGAGGCGGGCGAGGATCTTGTGCGCGGCGGGGGTGTGCGCCTCGCCGGAGCCGAAGAACTCCTCGGCCTCGGTCACCGACATCGCGAGCACCTCGCTGATGTCCCGGCCGCCGAGGTGGTAGTCGAGCACCGATGCCTGGTACCGCTTCCCCTCGCACTCCTCGCACGGGGTGGCGACCCCGGCCATCATCCCCAGGTCGGTGTAGACGACGCCCGCGCCGTTGCACGTGGGGCAGGCGCCCTCCGAGTTGGCGCTGAACAGCGCGGGCTTCACGCCGTTGGCCTTCGCGTACGCCTTGCGGATCGGTTCGAGCAGACCGGTGTACGTCGCCGGGTTGCTGCGCCGCGAGCCGCGGATCGGGGTCTGGTCGATCGACACCACGTCGGCGTCGGCCGGGATCGAGCCGTGCACGAGGGAGCTCTTGCCGGAGCCCGCGACGCCGGTGACGGCGACGAGCACCCCGAGCGGCACGTCGACGTCGACGTCCTTCAGGTTGTGCGCCGTCGCGCCGCGGATCTCCAGCGTGCCGGTCGGCTCGCGCACCGCGTCCTTGACGGCGGCCCGGTCGTCGAAGTGGCGGCCGGTGACGGTGTCGCTCGCCCGCAGTCCCGCGACGGTGCCCTCGAAGCAGACCGTGCCGCCGCCCGTGCCCGCGCCGGGGCCGAGGTCGACGACATGGTCGGCGATGGCGATGACCTCCGGCTTGTGCTCCACGACGAGCACCGTGTTGCCCTTGTTCCGCAGCCGCAGCAGCAGTTCGTTCATCCGCTGGATGTCGTGCGGGTGCAGGCCGATGGTGGGCTCGTCGAAGACGTAGGTGACGTCGGTGAGCGAGGAGCCGAGGTGGCGGATCATCTTGACGCGCTGCGCCTCACCGCCGGACAGCGTGCCCGCAGGCCGGTCCAGCGAGAGGTAGCCGAGCCCGAGTTCCACGAACGAGTCGAGCGTCTGCTGCAGCGCCGTGAGCAGCGGCGCCACCGACGGCTCCGTGAGACCGCGGACCCATGTGGCCAGGTCCCTGATCTCCATCGTGCAGGCGTCGGCGATGCTGATCCGCTTGATCTTCGACGACCTGGCGCCCTCACTGAGCCGCGTGCCGTCGCACTCGGGGCAGACGGTGAAGGTGACCGCCCGCTCCACGAACGCCCGGATGTGCGGCTGCATCGCTTCCTTGTCCTTGGACAGGAACGACTTGTGGATCTTGGGGATCAGGCCCTCGTAGGTGAGGTTGACGCCGTTGACCTTCACCTTGGTCGGCTCTCCGTAGAGGAAGGCCTGCATTTCCTTCTTGGTGAAGCGGCGGATCGGCTTGTCCGGGTCCACGAAGCCGGACTGGGCGTAGACCTGTACGGTCCACTGACTGTCCGACTTCCAGCCGGGAATGGTGAACGCGCCCTCGGCGAGCGACTTCGAGTCGTCGTAGAGCTGGGTGAGGTCGATGTCGGAGACCGCGCCGCGGCCCTCGCAGCGCGTGCACATGCCGCCCGTGCGCTGGAAGGTCGCCTTCTGCGCCTTGGTCTTGTCGCCGCGCTCGACGGTGATCGCGCCGCTCGCCTTCACCGTCGCGGTGTTGAAGGAGTACGCGCTGGGCGGGCCGATGTGCGGCTTGCCCAGGCGGCTGAAGAGGATGCGCAGCATCGCGTTGGCGTCGGTGGCGGTGCCGACCGTGGAGCGCGGGTCGGAGCCCATCCGCTGCTGGTCGACGGTGATCACGGTGGTGAGCCCGTCGAGCACGTCGACCTCGGGCCGCGCGAGGGTCGGCATGAAGCCCTGCACGAAGGCGCTGTACGTCTCGTTGATCAGCCGCTGGGACTCCGCGGCGATGGTGCCGAACACCAGCGAGCTCTTGCCCGAGCCCGAGACGCCGGTGAACACCGTCAGCCTGCGCTTGGGGATCTCGATCGTGACGTCTTTGAGGTTGTTCACGCGGGCGCCGTGCACGCGGATCATGTCGTGGCTGTCGGCTTCGTGCGGCGCGGGCGACCGCCGGTCCGTCTTGGTGGCCATGCTGCTCATGTCTCCATCTGCTGTGCCGTGCTGTGCCGTGCTGTGCCGTGCTGGGCCGGTGGGGACTACCGCTTGCCGGGCCGGTCGGGGCGCGGCGGGTGGCAGCAGGGTTCGCGGAGGGCGCAGGCGCGGACGGCGTCGATGTCCATGCCGGTCACGCTACGGGCGGGGGCGGTGTTTCGCTTCTCGATTCCTGACCGGTCCCGGCCCGGCCGCCGCTGGTCCGACCCGCCCTGATCGGGCGCGTGTGGATCTTGGCGATGCAGGCGGGGACGGCGGCGCCCTCGTCATGGGCGCGGGCCCGGTACGCGGACGGGCTCTCGCCGACCAGCTCCGTGAACCGCGAGCTGAACGACCCCAGCGACGTACAGCCCACCTCGAAGCAGACCTCCGTCACCGACAGGTCGCCGAGCCGCAGCAGGGCCTTGGCCCGCTCGATCCGGCGCGTCATGAGGTAGCTGTACGGCGTCTCGCCGAAGGCGGCGCGGAAGCTGCGGGAGAAGTGGCCCGGCGACATCAGCGCGAAGCGCGCCAGCTCCGGTACGTCGAGCGGCTGTGCGTACTCACGGTCCATCCGGTCGCGGGCGCGGCGCAGCCGGACGAGGTCCTCCAGGTTCACAGGCCCACCTTGCCACAGCGCCGGGCGCCTGCCCCCTGTCGCGCTCGGCTCAACCGCCCCACCTGCATCGGAGGCCTTGCCTCCGCCCCGTTTACCCCGTTTCTTCCGCGTCCCCGGCCGCGTCCCCGGTCCCACCCGCCGCACCTGCCCTGCCTACCTCTCCTGCCCCTCCGTCTGCATGTACATGTCCCCGAAGCCACTCCTCGACCTCTCCCACATGCGCCGCCGCCGCGGCCCGCGCGGCCTCCGGGTCCCGGGCGACCAGTGCCCGGTGGATGCGGGCGTGCTCCCGGCGGGTCCGCTCGAAGGCGCCCTCCTCCTGGTAGCCGCGCCACACGCGGGCCCGGAACGTGCGCGACGAGAGGCCTTCGAGGATCGCGGCCATCGTGTCGTTGCCCGCGGCGAGCGCGATCGTCCGGTGGAAGGCGAGGTCGTGGGAGAGGATCTCCTCGGGGTCGTCGGTGGCGTTCATGGCGGCGAGGTGTTTCTCCACGTCGGCCAGCCGGTCGGGGGAGATGCGGGCGGCGGCGAGCGCGGTCGCGGTGGACTCCAGGACCCGGCGCACTTCGAGCAGCTCGACCAGGCGCGGGCCGCGGGACAGGTCGGCGACCACGCCGAAGGTCTCCAGGAGGTCTCCGGCCTCGAGCTGGGTCACGTAGATGCCCGAGCCGTGCCGTGCCTCCAGGACGCCGAGCACCGTCAGGGCGCGGATGGCCTCCCGCATGGAGCTGCGCGAGATCCCGAGCCGGGTGGCCAAGTCCCGTTCCGTGGGCAGCCGCTGGCCGGGCTCGAGGCGGCCCTCGCCGATCATGGCCTTGATCTGCTCGATGGCCCGCTGTGTCACGGTGCCTTTCTGCGTGGGGGGCACGGCCTGCGCGGTGCCCTCCTGGGCGGGCGCGGTGCCCTTGCGCACGGGCGGGTCGCTCTGGGCGCTCTGGTCCACGGGCCGCTCCTTCACTTGCGGGGTGCCGCGCAGTCTAGCCACAGATGTGGTCGGACCACTATGGCTGGAATTCGGGAAAATTTGGCCTCTAGGGGTGTTGTGGCGAGCAAGTGGTCTGATAAATATTCGCCCAACGGTCACTCGACCCACTTTCCAGTCCGTGATCAGTCCCGCTTGATTCGCTCGATGAGGAGCCGTCAGATGGTCGGCAGTACAGTGCGGAACAGCCCCCGGAGGAAGCGGCGTGCGCAGGGCGTCCGCGTGGGAGCCGCGGCGGCCTGCGCCGCGCTCGCGCTCACCGCCTGCGGCAGTACGAAGGACACCGGGGGATCCGGTGACAAGGCGGGCGGCGAGGGCAAGGTCGGTGTGATCCTGCCGCTGCTCACCTCGCCGTTCTGGCAGTCGTACAACGACTACGTGCCGAAGATGGCGAAGTCCGAGGACGTCGACGCGCTCAAGACCGTCAACTCCAACAGCGACCCCTCGCAGCAGATCACCGACATCAACAACCAGCTCAACCAGGGCGTCAAGGGCCTCGTGGTCGCCCCGCTCGACAGCGCCGCGATCTCCGCGGGCCTCGACCAGGCCGAGCGCAAGGGCGTGCCCGTGGTGGCCGTCGACGTGGCGCCCGAGAAGGGCAAGGTCGCGATGGTCGTGCGCGCGAACAACGTCGCGTACGGACAGAAGGCCTGTGACTACCTGGGCAAGCAGGTCAAGACCGGGAAGGTCGTCCAGATCATGGGCGACCTGGCGTCCGTCAACGGGCGTGAGCGCTCCAAGGCCTTCCGTGACTGCGTCAAGGACAAGTACCCGAAGCTGAAGGTCCTGGAGATTCCGGCCAAGTGGGAGTCGGACACCGCCGCGTCCAAGCTCGACACCCTCCTGAACTCCAACCCGGACATCAAGGGCATCTACATGCAGGCGGGCGGCGTCTACCTCGCGCCCACCCTGCAGACCCTCAAGTCCAAGGGGATGCTGAAGAAGGCGGGCACGAAGGGGCACATCTCGATCGTGTCCAACGACGGCATCTCGCAGGAGTTCGACGCGATCCGCAAGGGCCAGATCGACGCGACCGTCTCGCAGCCCGCCGACGCGTACGCCAAGTACGGCATGTACTACATCAAGGCCGCCATGAACGGGAAGAAGTTCAAGCCCGGCCCCACCGACCACGACTCCACCATCGTGAAGCTGCCCAGCGGCATCCTGGAGGACCAGCTGCCCGCGCCGCTCGTCACCAAGGAGAACGTGGACGACGCCAAGCTCTGGGGCAACGCCGCCAAATGACGAAGTCAGCGATAGAGCCGGTCGCCGCGCACGGGGGCGTCCCCCTCGTCGAGGCGACCGGCATAGCCAAGCGGTACGGACCCACCGTGGCCCTCCAGGACGGCCGCCTCACCGTCCGGCCCGGCGAGTCCCACGCCCTCGTCGGCCGCAACGGCGCGGGCAAGTCCACCCTCGTCACCATCCTCACCGGCCTGCAGGCACCGGACGCCGGCACCGTCACCTTCGACGGCGAGCCCGCACCGCCGCTCGCCGACCGTGACGCCTGGCGCCGCAAGGTCGCCTGCGTCTACCAGCGGCCCACCGTCGTACCGGAACTGACGGTCGCCGAGAACCTGTTCATCAACCGCCAGCCCCAGGGCCGCGGCGGCCTCATCAGCTGGCGGCGCCTCAAGGCCGAGGCCGCCGAGGTCCTGCGCACCTGGGACGTCCACGTCGACCCCGACGCGCGCACCGCCGACCTCAAGGTCGAGGACCGCCAGATGGTCGAGATCGCCCGGGCGCTCAGCTTCGGCGCGCGCTTCATCGTCCTCGACGAGCCCACCGCGCAGCTCGACAACCGCGAGATCGAGCGGCTGTTCACGCGCATGCGGGCGCTCCAGGAATCCGGCGTGACCTTCCTGTTCATCTCGCACCACCTGCAAGAGGTGTACGAGGTGTGCCAGACCGTCACCGTGCTGCGCGACGCCCGCTGGATCACCACCGCCCCCGTCGCCGAACTTCCGCGCGCCGCCCTGGTGGAGGCCATGGCGGGCGAGGCCGTCGCGGAGAGCAAGGACAGCGCCCGGCCCGAGGTCCCCGCCGAGGCCCCCGTCCTGCTCGACGTGCGCGGGCTCACCAGCCCCTCGTACGAGAACGTCGATCTCACCGTGCGCCGGGGCGAGGTCGTCGGGCTCGCCGGATCCAGCGGCAGCGGCAAGATCAACCTCGCGGAGTCCTTCGCGGGCCTGCACACCCCGACCGCGGGCACCGCCCTCCTGGACGGTGAACCCCTCACGTTCGGAGACGTGCCCGCCGCGCTGCGCGCCGGAGTCGGCTGTGTACCGCGCGACCGGCACGGCGAGGGCCTCGTGTACGGCATGTCCATCGGCGACAACGCCACCATGACCGTCCTCGGCAGGCTCGGCCGGTACGGCTTCGTCGGCTCCGACCGCAAGCGCACCTTCGCGGGCGGGCTCATCAAGCGGCTCGACATCCACGCCGAGGGCCCCGACCAGCCCGTGTCCGACCTCTCCGGCGGCAACGCGCAGAAGGTCGTCATGGCACGCGCCCTCGCCTCCGACCCGCGGCTGCTCGTCCTCATCAACCCCACCGCGGGCGTCGACGTGAAGTCCAAGCAGTCCCTGCTCGCCCGCGTCGACCACGCCCGCGACGACGGCACCGCCGTGCTCGTCGTCTCCGACGAACTCGACGACCTGCGCCGCTGCGACCGGGTCCTGGTCCTGTTCCACGGCCGCGTGGTCGCGGAGCACGCGGCGGGCTGGCACGACCACGAGCTGATCGCGTCCATCGAGGGCGTCACGGTCCCCGGCGCCCACAGCGGGGCCGCGGACCGGCCGGGAGACGGCAGCCAAGTCCCCCCACAAGCACCTGGAACAGCACGAACTGAAGGAGTGGAACGTCGTGGCTGACACCAAGGCCCCGTCGGCCTCGCCCACCGCGGAGATCGCCGAAAGCGTCGCCAAGGCCCGCCCACAGGCCCGCGCCATGCTGCTGAACCGGGCCAGGGAACTCGCCCTCGTCCCCGCCCTGCTGCTGCTCATCGTGCTGGGCGCCTTCGTCAACGACTCGTTCCTCACCGAGCGGAACCTCATCTCCATCCTGGGCGCGTCCGCGGCCCTCGCGATGGTGGTCCTCGCCGAGTCGCTGGTACTGATCACCGGCAAGTTCGACCTGTCCCTGGAGTCGGTCGTCGGCATCGCGCCCGCGATCGGCGCGCTGCTGGTGCTGCCCGCCGCCCAGGCCGGGTTCGGCACCGACCTGCCCACGGCCGTAGGCCTGATCGCGATCGTCCTGGTGGGCGCGGTGATCGGCGCGTTCAACGGCGTCCTCGTCGTCAAGCTCAAGCTCAACGCGTTCATCGTCACGCTCGCCATGCTGATCGTGCTGCGCGGCGTCCTCGTCGGCGCCACCGAGGGCAAGACGCTGTTCGGCATGCCCGAGCCGTTCTTCACGCTCGCCACCTCCACGTTCCTGAGCGTGCCGCTCTCGGTGTGGATCGCGGCGGCCGCCTTCGGCATCGCGGGCCTCGTGCTCAAGTACCACCGGGTGGGCCGCGCCCTGTACGCCATCGGCGGCAACCCCGAGGCCGCGCGGGCCGCCGGCATCCGGGTCGACCGGGTCATGCTCGGCGTGTTCGTGGTCGCCGGGAGCCTCGCCGCCGTCGGCGGGCTCATGCAGACCGGCTACGTCGGCGCGATCAACGCCAACCAGGGCACCAACATGATCTTCACGGTGTTCGCGGCGGCGGTCATCGGCGGCATCAGCCTCGACGGCGGCAAGGGCACCATGTTCGGCGCGCTGACCGGCGTCCTGCTGCTCGGCGTCGTACAGAACCTGCTCACGCTCGCCCAGGTGCCGTCCTTCTGGATCCAGGCCATCTACGGCGGAATCATCCTGGTCGCCCTGATGATCGCGCGCGTCACCACGGGCCGCGCCCAGGACTGACGTCCCCGCCCGCCCCTGGCTCCCTGTTCCTTTCCGGAAAGGCCTCCTGTGTCCCCAACTCCCGGCCGCGTCACGGCGGTCGACACCTACGACATCCGCTTCCCGACCTCCCGGGAACTGGACGGGTCCGACGCCATGAACCCGGACCCGGACTACTCGGCGGCCTATGTGGTGCTGCGCACCGACGCCGGGGACGGACTCGAAGGCCACGGCTTCACCTTCACCATCGGGCGCGGCAACGACGTACAGGTCGCCGCCATCGACGCGCTGCGCCACCACGTCGTCGGCCGCTCCCTCGACGAGCTGTGCGGGGACCCGGGCACGCTCAACCGCGACCTCGTCGGCGACAGCCAACTGCGCTGGCTCGGGCCCGAGAAGGGCGTGATGCACATGGCGATCGGCGCCGTCGTCAACGCCGTCTGGGACCTGGCCGCCAAGCGCGCCCGCACCCCGCTGTGGAAGCTCCTCGCCGACGCCGACCCCGAGTGGCTGGTCTCCCAGATCGACTTCCGCTACATCGCCGACGCGCTCAGCCCGGCCGAGGCCCTGGAGCTGCTGCGGGCGGGCCGCACCGGCGCGGATGCCCGCGAGGCCGAGCTGCGCGACCGAGGCTTCCCCGGCTACACCACCTCGCCCGGCTGGCTCGGCTACAGCGACGACAAGCTCACCCGCCTGGCCCGGCAGGCCGTCGCCGACGGCTTCGCCCAGATCAAGCTGAAGGTCGGCGCGGACCTCGACGACGACATCCGCCGCTGCCGCACCGCCCGCGCGGCCATCGGCCCCGACATCCGCATGGCCATCGACGCCAACCAGCGCTGGAACGTCGACGAGGCCGTGCGCTGGACCCGCGCCCTCGCCGAGTTCGACCCGTACTGGGTGGAGGAGCCCACCAGCCCCGACGACGTCCTCGGGCACGCCACGATCCGCGCGGCCGTCGCCCCGGTGAAGGTGGCCACCGGCGAGCACGTGCAGAACCGCATCGTGTTCAAACAGCTCCTGCAGGCGGGCGCCATCGACGTCCTCCAGCTCGACGCGGCCCGCGTCGGCGGCGTCAACGAGAACCTCGCGATCCTGCTGCTCGCCGCCCGGTTCGGGGTGCCGGTGTGCCCGCACGCGGGCGGCGTCGGCCTGTGCGAGCTGGTCCAGCACCTGTCGATGTTCGACTTCGTCGCGCTGTCCGGCACCACGGAGAACCGCGTCATCGAGTACGTCGACCACCTCCACGAACACTTCGTGGACCCCGTCGTGATCCGCGACGGCCACTACACCGCACCCACCGCGCCCGGCTTCTCGGCGACGATGCGTCCCGAGTCCCTCGCGGAATTCACCTACCCCGGCGGCGGCTTCTGGGCCGCCGACCTCGCTCATCAGGCCGAACTCGCGGCCAAGACCGCCACCACGGCCACCACGGCCGACTCGGCAACCGCGGCAAAGAAGGGGGCAGCGGCATGACGGACTTCACCGGCCTCAGGGCTCTGGTCACCGGCGGCGCTTCCGGCATCGGCCGGGCCACGGCGGAACTCCTCGCCGCCCGGGGCGCCCAGGTGGCGGTGCTCGACCTCGACCCGAGCGGCGTGCGGAAACCGCTGCGCGGATACGCGGCCGACGTCACCGACGACACGGCGGTGCGGGGCGCCGTCGCGGCCGCGGTGGCCGACCTCGGCGGACTTGACGTCCTGGTCAACAACGCGGGCATCGGCGCCCAGGGCACCGTCGAGGACAACGACGACGACCGGTGGCACACCGTCCTCGACGTGAACGTCCTCGGCCTGGTCCGCACCACCCGCGCCGCCCTCCCGCACCTGCGGTCGTCCGCGCACGCGGCGATCGTCAACACCTGCTCCATCGCCGCGACCGCGGGCCTGCCGCAGCGCGCCCTGTACTCCGCGTCCAAGGGTGCCGTACTCTCCCTCACCCTCGCCATGGCCGCCGACCACGTACGGGAAGGAGTGCGCGTGAACTGCGTCAACCCCGGCACCGTGGACACCCCGTGGGTCGGCCGCCTCCTCGACGCCGCCGACGACCCGGCGGCCGAGCGCGCCGCCCTGGAGGCCCGCCAGCCCACCGGCCGCCTCGTCTCCGCCGACGAGGTCGCCGGGGCCATCGCCTATCTGGCGAGCCCCCTGTCCGGCGCCACCACCGGCACCGCGCTCGCCGTGGACGGCGGCATGCAGGGCCTGCGGCTGCGGCCGGTGGCCCAGTGAGCGGCATAGGCCAGCGGCCCCTCGGCCGCAGCGCCGTCCGCGTCAGCGAGCTGTCGTACGGCGGCGCGGGCATCGGCAACCTCTACTCGCCCGTCACCGACGAGGACGCGGCCGTCGCGCTCGACTCCGCCTGGGACGCGGGCCTGCGCTACTTCGACACCGCGCCGCACTACGGCCTCGGCCTGTCCGAGCGCAGGATCGGCGCGGCCCTGCGCGGGCGCCCCCGGGACGCGTACACGATCTCCACGAAGGTGGGGCGGATCCTGGAGCCGGTCAGCGGGCCGGTGACCGGCGACGACCTGGCCGACGGCGGCTTCGCCGTGCCCGCCGCGCACCGGCGCCGCTGGGACTTCAGCGCGGACGGCGTGCGCCGCTCGATCGAGGCCAGCCTGGAGCGGCTCGGCCTCGACCGGGTCGACATCGTCTACCTCCACGACCCGGACGACCACGGCGAAGAGGCCTTCCGCGAGGGCTATCCCGCCCTGGAACGGCTGCGCTCCGAGGGCGTCGTGGGCGCCATCGGGGCGGGCATGAACCAGGCCGAGATGCTGACCCGCTTCGTCCGGGACACCGACGTCGACGCCGTGCTGTGCGCGGGCCGCTACACGCTCCTCGACCACCAGGCCCTCGCCGAGCTGCTGCCCGCCGCGAGCGCACGCGGCGCGTCGATCGTCATCGGCGGCGTCTTCAACTCCGGGCTCCTCGCCGACCCGAAGGAGGGAGCGCGCTTCGACTACACCGAGGCGCCCGGCGAACTCCTCGACCGGGCCCGCTCGTTGGCGGCCCTCGCCGTCCGGCACGGCACCACCCTGCGGGCCGCCGCCCTCGCCTTCCCCTTCGGCCACCCGGCGGTGGCGAGCGTCCTGGTCGGCATCCACGCGCCCGGCCAAGTCGCCGATGCCGCCGCGCAGTTCACGGCCGACGTGCCCGCCGGCTTCTGGCAGGAGGCGCGGGCGGAGGGCCTGCTGCCGCCCGAGGTGCCCGTGCCCGGAGAGGGCTTCCCCGGAGAGGCTGACGCCCGATGAGAGTCGCCCTGCACACCAAGGTCCGCGCCGACCGCGTCGAGGAGTACGACGCCGCGCACCGCGAGGTCCCCGCCGAACTGACCACGGCGATCCGCGCCGCGGGCGCCACGTCCTGGACGATCTGGCGCAGCGGCACCGACCTGTTCCACGTCCTGGAGTGCGCGGACTACGCCCGCCTCCTCGCCGAGCTGGAGAAGCTGCCCGTGAACGTGGCCTGGCAGGCGCGCATGGCGGAGCTGCTCGACGTGGTCCACGACTACTCCGACGACGGCGCGGGCGCGGGCCTGCCCGTCGTATGGGAACTGCCGTGACACCGGCGATCGTTGACGCCCACCACCACGTGTGGGACCTCGCCGTGCGCGACCAGGACTGGATCACCGGGCCCGAACTGGCCCCGATCCGGCGGACCTTCACCGTCGACGACCTCGCGCCGCACGCCCGCGCCGCCGGGGTCGTCGCCACCGTCCTCGTGCAGACCGTCACCGTGGCCGAGGAGACCCCCGAGTTCCTGGCGCTCGCGGCGGACAGCGACCTGATCGCCGGGGTCGTCGGCTGGACCGACCTGACCCGGCCCGACGTCGCCGAAGCCCTGGCCGCCCTCGTCGAACTGCCTGGCGGCAAGCACCTGGTGGGCATCCGGCACCAGGTGCAGTCCGACCCCGACCCGCAGTGGCTGCTGCGCGCGGACGTGCGGCGCGGCCTCGCCGCCGTGGCGGACGCGGGCCTCGTGTACGACCTCGTGGTGCGCCCCGACCAACTGCCGCTGTGCGCCGAGGCCGCCGCGCGCCTGCCGCACGTCTCCTTCGTGCTCGACCACCTGGGCAAGCCGCCCATCGCGTCCGGCGCCCTCGAACCCTGGGCGACGTCCCTGCGCGTGCTCGCGTCCCTGCCGAACACCACCGCCAAGCTGTCCGGGCTCGTGACGGAGGCCGACTGGGCGACCTGGACGCCCTCGGACCTGCGCCCGTACACGGACACCGCCCTGGAGGCGTTGGGTCCCGGCCGGCTGATGTTCGGCTCGGACTGGCCGGTGTCGGGCCTCGCGGCCCCGTACGGTCACGTGGTCGACGCGGCACATGAGATGACGGCCGAGCTGAGTGACGCCGAGCGTACGGAGGTCTTCGCCGGCACGGCGCGGCGCGTCTACGGGCTGTCGGATCAGGGGCGGGGCCTGTGAACCTCACGAAGCACGCCGCGGCCGCCCGGCGAGGTCAGACGTCCGGTGACGGGTTCGTGTCGAGTCGCGTCGGCGGAAAGAACTCGCGTACGTAGCGGCGTTCCCAGCATGCGCCCGTCGCGCGCAGCTCCCGCCAGGTCGTGCAGCGGTAGCGGTACAGGCGGGCCCGTACGTAGCGCGGTGGCTGGTCGGGGAAGGGGCAGCGGCGCAGCAGCCGCAGCGTGTCCCGGTCCCCGGCCAGCAGCCGTTCCACCAGCGGCCCGAACCACGATCGCGCGTAGGCGGGCGAGAGCCCCGCGAACCACATCATCCAGTCGAGCCGCAGATGGTACGGCGCGAACTGACGCGGCCAGCGCCGTACGTCCCCGGGCTTGCCCTTGAACTCGTACTCCCGCCACTCCGCATCCGGCCGAGGGTCCGTGTCCGACGTCCCCTCGATCACGACCTCGTGCCGCACCCGGCTGACGCTGCCGAACGCGCCGTAGGCGTTGACCAGATGCAGCGGGTCGAAGGAGTGGTTCATGACCTGCCGCCGGGAGAACAGATTGCGGGCCGGGCGGCAGCTCAGGGCGAGGAGCCCCGCCGTGACGGCGATGACCAGGACCTCGTACCAGAGCGGGGGAGCGCCGAGAGCCGCGGGCGGGGCCGCCGCGTCGCCGAGCAGGCGGTGGCAGTCGACGGCGCTGAGGGCGAGCGCGATCGTCAGCCAGTTGAGCCAGGAGAAGTTGCCGGACAGGACCAGCCAGAGCTGGGTGGCGGCCATCAGGAGGGCCGCGCCCGTCGCGACCGGCTGCGGGGTGAAGAGGAGGAAGGGCACGGCGAGTTGGGTGACGTGGTTGGCCGCCGCCTCGACGCGGTGCAGGCGCCGGGGGAGGCGGTGGAAGAACCAGCTCAGCGGCCCCGGCAGCGGCTGCGTCTCGTGGTGGAAGTACAGACAGGTCAGGGAGCGCCAGCACGGGTCGCCGCGCATCTTGATCAGGCCCGCGCCGAACTCGACCCGGAAGAGCACCCAGCGCAGCAGGAACAGCACAAGGACCGGCGGCCCGACGTCGTCCCCCGCGAGGAACACGGCGAGGAAGCCGACCTCCAGCAGCAGCGACTCCCAGCCGAAGCCGTACCAGGTCTGCCCCACGTTCACGATGGACAGGTACAGCGCCCACGGCACCAGCCACAGCAGCATCGCGCCCCACAGCGGCAGCAGCCCGTCGACGCCCGCGAGCAGCGCCACGGCCACCGCGCAGCCCGTCCAGGCCCACAGCGCGAAGAACCGGTCCGAGTAGTGGAAGTGGAAGACGCTCGGCGCCCGCCGGAACGGCACCGCCGCGACGAACCGGGGCACGGGCAGCATGCCGCGCGCGCCGATGAGCGCGCGGAACTGCAGCGCGGCGCCCAGGAAGGCGACGAGATAGACCGCGGCCAGGACCCGCTGGAACACCAGACGGCTCAGCCAGTAGGAGTCCGCCGTGAACCACTCCACCCCTTCATTGTGACGGGGAGCGATGCCGGGCGCCGCTCGGCGGCTCCCGTGGGCCGAGGGTGCCCCGCCGCCCGGTTCAGCGGGGTGGCCCCACCAGACCCGTCTCGTACGCGATGATCACGAGCTGCACCCGGTCGCGGGCCCCCAGCTTGGACAGCAGCCGCGTCACATACGTCTTGGCCGTGGCGACGCTGATGTGCAGCCGCTCGGCGATCTCGGGGTTGGACAGGCCGCCGCCGACGAGGGTCAGGACCTCGCGCTCGCGGTCGGTGATGCCCGCGACGTCCCGGGGTGGCGGGGCGGCGGCGGGGCGGTCGGCGAACTCCTTGATCAGGCGGCCGGTGACGCTCGGCGCGATCAGTCCGTCCCCGGCCGCGACGACGCGGACGGCGGCGAGGATCTCGTCGATCGCCATGTCCTTGACCAGGAACCCGGAGGCTCCGGCGCGCAGCGCCCCGTACACGTAATCGTCGTCGTCGAACGTCGTCAGGACGACGATGCGGGTGGCGTCCGTCGCCCCCGTGATCAGGCGGGTGGCCTCGATGCCGTCCATACCGGGCATCCGGATGTCCATGACCACGACGTCGGGGCCGAGCTCCGCGGTCAGGCGAACCGCCTCGGCGCCGTTCCCGGCCTCGCCGACGACTTCGAGGTCGTCGGCCTCGGAGATGACCATCTGCAGCGCCGTACGCACCAGCGGCTGGTCGTCGGCCAGGACGACGCTGACGGGCCGCCGGTCGTCGGCCGGGGCGGTGGGCGCCGTCATCGCACATCCGCGGGAACGGGCAGCCGTGCCGCCACGCGGAAGCCGCCCTCGGGACGCGGCCGCGCGCTGAACTCCCCGTGCAGCAGGCCGACCCGCTCACGCATGCCGAGCAGGCCGTAGCCGGGGGCGTCCACGGCCGTGCTCCGGACCGCCCCCGCCCCGCCGTCGGCCGCCGCCTCGTTGCCGGGTCCGCCGTCGAGGACCTCGATCGTCAGCTCGTCGTCACGGCGGTCGACGGTCACCCGGCAGGAGCGGGTGCCCGCGTGCCGCACCACATTGGTGACCGCCTCCTGGATGATGCGGTACGCCGACACGTCGATCTCCGGCGGCACCGGCCGGAGTTCGCCGAGCCAGCGCACGTCGACGCGCACACCCGCGGCCGTGGTGGTCTGCGCGAGCCGGTCCACGTCGGCGAGGCCGAGGCCCGGGTCGAGCGGGGCCGTCTCCCGCGCCCTGCCCGGTTCCGGGGTGCGCAGCGCGCCGAGCATGCGGCGCAGGCCGGAGAGCGTCTCGCGGCTCGCCGTCTCGATCTCGCCGAGGGCGCCGCGGGCCCGCTCGGGCTGCGTGCCGATGACGCGGCGCGCCGCGCCGGACTGGAGGGCGATGATGCCGATGCTGTGCGCGACCATGTCGTGCAACTCGCGTGCGATGCGGAGCCGTTCGGCGGTGACGGCCCGGGCGGCGGCCTGCTCGCGCAGCTGCTCGGCGTGGAGCCGGGACTGGTGGGACGCGTCGCCGAGAAGCCAGGCGACGACGGCCGTCAGCGCGACCGTCAGCTCCGCCGAGGTCCCGACGACCCAGCCGAACGCGAGGCGCGTGAGCAGATATCCGGTGAGCGTGCCGAGCGCCATGGCAAGGGCGGCGATCCCGGTCCGGCGCGGCCGTGTCGCGGCGATGACGTACACCGCGACGTCGGCCGCCACGAACTGCAGCAGTGGGATCTCGGCCACGCTCAGCGGCGTCGAGGCGCCCGCAGCGGCGAGCAGGATCAGGACGAGCCCGGCGAGCGGGCTCCGGTGCAGGCGGCGGCTGCCCTCGAAGGCCAGCGCGGTCGTCACGGCCAGCATCACCATGCCGTCCCAGCGGAAGAAGATGACTCCCTGCTGCGCGGGCTGGGCCTCACCCGGGAGCCGGAACCGGAAGAGGAACGTCAGGGCCGACCCCACCAGCCAGGCCAGCGCCGTCCACGTATGCGGCGGCACGCGCTTGAACGGGGGCTGCGGTGGTGTCACGGACATGTCGACATCGTAAGCGCGTGATCAACGGCGGGGATCGGCCCACGGGTGTACAACCAGGGTCGACACCGGGCGGCCCGGATTGTCGGCGGCGGGCCGATGCCCGACGGCCCCCGCTCCCGGCACCGTTGACGCATGATCGAAGTCAAGGACCTGACCAAGCGCTACGGCGCGACGACGGCCGTCAAGGACCTCACGTTCACGGTGCGGCCCGGATACGTCACGGGCTTCCTCGGGCCGAACGGCGCGGGCAAGTCCACCACCCTGCGCATGATCCTCGGCCTGAACCAGCCGACGGGCGGCACCGTCACCGTCGGCGGGCGCTCCTTCCGCGACCGACCGCGCGGCCTGCGCCATGTGGGCGCGCTGCTCGACGCGGGCGACATGCACGGCGGCCGCAGCGCCGCCGCGCACCTCGCCGTGCTCGCCCGCAGCAACCGCATCCCGCGCCGCCGCGTGGACGAGGTCCTCGCGGAGGTCGGGCTCGCCGGGGCGGCGGGACGGCGCCGCATCGGGGGGTTCTCGCTCGGCATGCGGCAGCGCCTCGGTATCGCCGCCGCGCTGCTCGGCGATCCGCCGGTGCTCCTCTTCGACGAGCCGCTCAACGGGCTCGACCCGGAAGGCGTGCTGTGGGTGCGCGGCCTGTTCCGGCGCCTGGCCGCCGAGGGCCGCACCGTCTTCGTGTCCAGCCATCTGATGTCCGAGATGGAGAACACGGCCGACGAGCTGATCGTCATCGGGCGCGGCGAGCTGATCGCCGCCGAGAGCCTCACCCGGTTCGCGGCCCGGGGCACCGGGGCGAACGTCACCGTGCGCACCCCGCGCGCCGCCGACCTGGCGGACGTCCTGACCGCCGCGGGCGCCGTGGTCCACCAGGACGGGCCGCTGCTCACCGTCACCGGCCTGGACGCGGCCCGCGTCGGCGACCTCGCCTGCCGCCACGCCCTGCCGCTGCACGAACTGGCCCCACGCTCGGCGTCCTTGGAGGAGGCCTTCATGGAACTCACCGCCCAAAGCGCCGACTACCTCGCGGGAGAAGCACGATGACCACAGGGACTGCCACCGGTACCGCCCCCTACGAGGCCGGGACGACCGGCGATCCTGCCGCCCGCTTCCGCGACCTCCTCGCCGCGGAGTGGCTGAAGCTCTGGTCGCTGCGGTCGACGCCGTGGGCGTACCTGATCACCGCGCTCGCCGTGATCGGCTTCAACGTGGGCCAGGCGTACGACACGTACCGCTACTGGACGGACGAGAACGCGGGTGACGCGGACAAGTTCATCCGCGACGGCATCCCCCTCGCCGAGGCCTTCACGTCCAACGCCGTCGTGATCCACCTCCTCGCGGCCGGGGCCATCGGCGCCGTGACGGTCGTGGGGGAGTACGGCACCGGGCTCATCCGGACGACGTTCGCGGCCGTCCCCGCCCGCCGCGCGGTGATGGCGGCCAAGGCCGCCGTGGTCGCGGTGGTGACCACCGCGTTCGGCGCCCTCGTCGCCTTCGTGTCCTTCTTCTCGACGCAGGCGATCCTGTCCGCCCGGGACATCGGCGTCTTTCTGGACCACCCCGGCGCGCTGCGCGTCGTCGCGGCGTCCGCGCTGCTCACGCCCGTCGCCGCGCTGGTGGGCATGGCGATCGGCACGCTCCTGCGCCACATGGGCAGCACCATGATCGTCACCGTCGCGACGCTTCTGGTGCTGCCCATGGTCGTCAGCCCGGACCGCTACTGGTCGGCCCTCATCGCCCACGCCCTGCCGTTCCCCGCCTGGCGGCGGCTGACCGAGCCCGGCGCGCACTTCGAGGCGTACCCCTGGTCGACGGGGGGCGCCTGGACCGTGTACGCGCTGTGGGCGCTGGCCGCCGTGGCGGTCACCGTGTTCAGCGTGGACCGAAGGGACCAGTGAGGGGGACCGAGGATCGGCTCAGTTCGTGTTGAGCGTCAGGCCGTAGTGCCGCAGCGTGTCGTCCAGCGGCTGGAAGTAGGACGAGCCCTGGTCGTTCACCCCGCCGCAGGACTGGTCCGTCGGGCCGCCCGAGGTCATGCCCTGGGCCTGGTTGCCCGCGATGTACGCGCCGCCGCTGTCGCCGCCCTCGACGCAGACCGTGGACCGGCCGAGACCGGTGACCACGGTGTCCGGGCCGCCGTTGCGGTCGGTGTAGGTGACGGTGACGTCGTACGCGTTGACCTTGCCGCAGGTCCAGCCCGTCGTCGAGCCGGACTTGCAGAGGCTCGCGCCGACCGCCGCGCGCTGGCTGCCGCGCACCGCGACCGAGGCGCCGTTGCCCCAGGTACCGACCGATGTCGTGATGGAGGAGCCCGCGTCGACCGTCGCCAGGCCCATGTCCACGCTGTCGCGGCCGAGTACGAAGCGGGTCGTCGAGCCGGAGGCGAACTTGGAGCCGTCGAAGTAGAGGCCCGGGTTGCCGGTCACGCAGTGGCCGGCGGTGACGAGGTACTGCCGACCCGCGGAGTTCTTTGCCCCGAAGCCGACCGAGCACCACGAGCCGGGATTGTTGTTGATGTTCATCCGGCTGCCCGGAGCGACGGCCGCCTTCGCCTGGAGCTCGCGGTCGCTCTTGACTATTCGGACGGCGTCCCCGTATCCACGGGCCTTCTTCAGGAAGGCACGCGCGGCCGGGGTCGCGGAGTCGGTCACGGTCACCTTGACCGTGTCGGAGGCCAGGTCGGCTTCCCAGGAGGCGACGCCGCTCGGGACGCGCTTGGCCGCCGCGGTGTCGAGGGCGGCGGTGATGCGTGTCAGTTCGGCCTCGCCGCGGCCGGGTATGCGGGCGGTCAGGCCGGTGGCCTTCACCTTCTTCGCCTCGCGGGCGGCACCGACGTTCACCGTCAGCGTGCCCTTCGCGTCGAAGAACGCGCCGTCCGTCCGCACGCCGTCCTGGCGCAGCCGGTTCAGTCTCCGCTGCTGGTCGGCCTGTTCGTCGAGGTGTCTCACGGCGGCGGAGTCGCTCACGCCGAGGGTGTCCGCCAGGGCCTCGATCATCTGCGGTTCGTAGCGCGGTGCGGGGGGAGCGTCGGCTTGGGCGCCGGTGGCGCCGGTGGTGGCCACCAGGGCTCCGGCCGCGGCGGCGGCGAGGAGGTAATGCCGAGCATGCGCCATCTGAATGCCTTTCAACTGAGTGGGGGCTCATGGCGGTTCGGTGCACCGGGGTGGGGTCATTCGGTGCACCGAACCGCCATCGGCGCGGAACGCGGGATTTCCCGGACCGGGCCGTGGGCGAAACCCTCCCGTTGGTCCGGGCGGTCACACAAGGCATCGCGGGGCACGGGGTCTTAAGGCGAAAGACGTAAACACTTAATGCGCGAACTCGGGGAAAGCGAAGGCACCGGAGAGCGACGCGGGCGCAACGATCGGTGCTCGTCCAGGGGTTGGCGCGGGCAGAAAGTGATGCGGAAGCGGCGTTCCGGATATTGACGTAAGCGGCCTCGGCGGGGTTTGGTAGCGGAGCCGTGGGTCGTCATCTGTCATGCCGGGAGGCGGAATTCGTGACGGATACATCCGGGCTGACGCCGAGCAAGCCGAACAACGGGGAAACCGATACGGAATCGGTCCTTTCACCGGCCTTGTCGGTGGCACGCCCCGCTCCGTTCGCCGCCGCTCTGCGCGAGGCGGTACGTCTGCGCGGGCTCCCCCTGGACCGTATCTGCGAGCGATTGTCCGCCCGCGGCATCCGGCTGACCCCCGCGACCCTCAGCTACTGGCAGCGCGACCGCACCCGGCCCGAGCGCTCCGACTCACTGCGCGCGGTGGTCGCCCTGGAGAGCATCCTCGACCTGCCGCCCGGCGGGCTCTCCGCGCTGCTGCCGCCCCAGCGCCCGCGCGGACGGCGTGCCGCCCGCACCGACGAGCACGCGACCCGCCGTTTGTACGGCCAGGAGTCCTGGCAGGAGCAGGCGCTCGGGGACGCCTTCGCGGACTTCAACCGGGACATCGTCGTGCTCCTCACCCGCGAGGTCCTGCACCTGGACCGGCGCGGCTGCGTCCGCCACCTGATCGTGAATCACCTGGTCCGCGCCGTCGCCGACGGACCGGAGCAGATGATGAATCTGCACTTTCTGGACGACCCCGACGGCGGGCTGCCCGAGGCGACCGTGCACTGCGGGCGGCTGGAGTCGCTGCGGCAGGACGCGGCCTCGGGCGGAGTGATGCTTCAGATCGGCTTCGGCCGTCCGCTGACGCTGGGCGAGACCATGGCCGTCGAGTACGAGATCCGTGCCGACCCCTACGACCGCCCGACGGGATTCCACGAGCGCGGCATACGCGGCAACCAGGACTGCTACCTCCTGCACGTGTACTTCCCGCACGACCGCCGCCCGGCGCTCTGCCAGTCGTACTACCGCGAGAACTCCTCCGCACCGCAGCGCAAGGTGCGCCCCCTGGCCGTGGACACCTCGGGCACGGCTCATCTGTACGCCGCGCAGTGCCGACAGGGCATCTACGGCATGAGCTGGCGGTGGCCGGACGACAGCTCTTCCCAGGGTCCGTCCCGTCTCCGTTTGCGGGGCACCGCTCCGCCCGCCAGACAATGAGGGACGAATGCCCCGGCAACAGGCGGGAGACCCCCCGTGCGCGCAGCCACCAGAACGTGGGCCACGGCCCTCGGGATATCCGCGGCGCTGACCGTCGCGGGATGCTCCGGGTCGGACAGCGGCGGCCAGGAGAAGAAGCAGGCCGACAGCGGCCGTGAGCTGTTCCTGGAACCCGTGGCCGCCCAGGGCCCGGACCCCTTCACGGACTCCACGGCACGGACCACCGCGACCCCGCCACCCGTCACCCGTTCGCCGCAACCGTCCCCCAGCGGCTCCTCCTCGCCCGCCGACCAGGGCCTGCGCGCCCTCGCGGGCGGTACCCCCGGCCTGTACGGCGGCACCCACCGGATCGGGAGCTGCGACGTCGGGCAGCAGATCCGCTTCCTGACCGCCGAACCGGCGCGGGCCCGCGCCTTCGCCGGGGCGGCCGGCGTCGCGCAGGACGGCATCCCCGCCTACCTGCGGGGCCTGACCCCCGTCGTGCTGCGCGCGGACACCCGCGTCACCAACCACGGCTACCGCGCCGGGCGCGCCACCGCCTTCCAGTCCGTCCTCCAGGCCGGTACCGCCGTCCTCGTCGACGATCGCGGCCTGCCCCGGGTGCGCTGCGCCTGCGGCAACCCGCTGCAGCCACCGGTCGCCTTCCGGCAGACCCCGACCCACAGCGGTCAGCAGTGGCAGGGCTACCGGCCCACCAAGGTCATCGTGGTGACGCCCGCGCCCCGGCCGATCAATGTCATCGTCATCGTGAACATCGTCAACAACACCTGGATCGAGCGGCGGACCGGCGACGAGCACGGCGAGGACGACCACCCCGTGCCGCCCCCGGAACCGTCGCCCACGGACCCGTCGGACTCCACCGACCCCTCGGATTCCACCGACCCCTCGGATTCCACCGACCCGTCGGACTCCACGGACCCCAGCGACTCCGGCGACCCGGACGGGACCCGCGACCCCGACGAACTGCAGGACCCGTCCGACGGCACGGACCCGTCAGACCCCTCAGATCCCTCGGATCCCTCCGGCCTCCTCGACCCGTCGGACCCCACGGACCCCTCCGGTCCGTCCGACCGCGACCCAGGCCCCAGCAGCCCCGACGAGGACGACGGCACGTCCCTCGCCTGCCCCACCCTCAAGCCGCCCACGGGCCCGGCTGACGTCCCCAGCGTCCCGATCCCGCCCGGCTGCCCCTCACCCGGCACCGGCGACGGCCTCGACCCCGGCACGCCGGGCAGCGGCCCGCACGCCGAGCCGCCGCCCGGGGGCGGCGCCCTCGACGGCTGACGACGGCCGCGCCGCAGCTCGGCCGCCGTCCACATGCGGCCGTCCGAGGGTCGGCCTAGCGTTGGCCCATGGACGCGGGCACGGGCGGTGTCGAGGCAGCGATGCGGCGCTGCGGCGGCAGCTCCGCATCCGCTCCCGCCTGCTGCTTCCTCGACACCTACGGTTCCGGGCTCGGGATGGGCAGCTTCGAGTGGGACCTCAGGAGCGGCGTGCTGCTCCTGGACGACGAGGGCCTCGCCCTGTTCGACCTGCGGCGCGACGAGTTCGACAACCGCCCGCAGAGCCTCGCCGTCCGGGTGCCGCCGGGGGAGGCCCACCGCCTCGACGTCCAGGTGTCGCAGGCCCTCAAGAGCGGCGACACCGGCTACGGCGCGTACTTCCGGGTCCGGCTGCGCGACGGCAGCCTGCACTGGCGGCACACCCAGGGCCACGTCCTGAGCGACGGCTCCGAGCGCCCGCAGCGCATCGTGGGCATCCTGCGCGACGCCACCAGGGAACTGAGCGACGGCACCGCGCACCGCGAGCGCGTGGAGGCGGAGGCGGACCGGCGCCGCCGCACCAGCGTCGTCCAGGGCACCACGGCCGCACTCGCGCACGCCCGGACCGTCGCCGACGTCATCGACGTCCTGAGCGACGCCCAGGGCCTCGCGCACCTCGGCGCCTCGCACCTCGTGATGGGCCTGGTCGAGGCCGGCCGGATCCGGCTCGTCGCGGAGGGCCCGCCGGAGGGCTACGTGCCCGGCACCCGCCTCACGCGCGTCGACGAGGCGTACCCCATGAGTGAGGCCGTGCGCACGCTCTCGCCGCGCTACATCGAGACGCCGGAGGAGTTCGCCGCCTCGTACCCGCTGCTCTGGCCGCACATCGAGCACCTGGGCATCGCCTCGGCCGCGTACCTGCCGCTGATCGCCCAGGCCAGGCCGCTCGGCGTGCTCGGCCTGCTCTACCAGGACCGCACCGGCTTCACCCAGGAGGAGCGCACCGTCCTGGTCGCGCTCGGCAGCAGCATCGCGCAGAGCCTGCAGCGGGCGATGTTCTACGAGCAGGAGAAGGACCTCGCCCAGGGCCTCCAGCAGGCGATGCTGCCCCGCTCCATCCCCGGCGTGCCCGGCGCCGACATCGCCGTGCGCTACCGCAGCGCGGCGGTCGGCCGGGACATCGGCGGCGACTGGTACGACGTGATCCCGCTGCCCGGCGGCCGCGTCGGCGCCGTCATCGGCGACGTCCAGGGCCACGACACGCACGCCGCCGC
Organism: Streptomyces flavofungini; assembly: GCF_014650815.1. Classification (GTDB taxonomy): domain Bacteria; phylum Actinomycetota; class Actinomycetes; order Streptomycetales; family Streptomycetaceae; genus Streptomyces; species Streptomyces flavofungini. The sequence goes on along the minus strand of NZ_BMVR01000024.1, from coordinate 11,514 downwards.
CGTCATGGGCCAACTGCGCATCGTGCTGCGCGCGTACGCCGCCGAGGGCCACACCCCCGCCACCGTCATGGCCCGCGCCTCCGGCTTCCTGCACGAACTCGACACCGAGCGCTTCGCCACCTGCCTGTACGCGGAGACCGACCTCAGCACCGGCGTGGTGCAGCTCGTGCGCGCCGGGCACATCGACCCGCTGCTCCGCCTCACCGACGGCACCTGCCGCCGCGTGCCCGTCGAGGGCGGCCTCCCGCTCGGCCTCTCCGCCGAGTTCGGACGCCTCGACTACCCCGTCACCACTCTCGAACTCGACCCCGGCCAGATGCTGCTGCTCTACACCGACGGCCTCGTCGAGGAGCCCGGCGCGGACCTCGACGACGGCACCCAGGCGCTCGCCGAGATGGTCTCCGTCGGCCCCGACGACCTGGAGGCGCTGGCCGACCTGCTGTGCGGGCGCCTGGACGACGGGCGGGGCGACGACGACGCCGCGCTGCTGTTGCTGCGCCGCCGCGTGATGGACGCGCCGCGCTCCGGCGGCCGCCTCCAGCAGCACGTCGCGCCGAACGACCCGGAGGCCCTAGCGGAGGCACGGCACATGATCCGGGCAGCCGTGCGCGCGTGGGGCGCCCGGGACCGGGCCGACGAGATCGAGCTGGCCGCCGACGAGCTGATCACCAACGCCCTGATGCACACCGAGGGCACCGCCATCGTGACGCTGCGGGTCGTCTCCGGCGCCGACCGGCGGCTGCGCGTGGACGTCGAGGACTCCTCCAGCGCGCTGCCCCGGCTGCGGGCGGCCTCGGACGACGGGGTGTCCGGGCGCGGGCTGCTGCTCGTGGACCGGCTCGCGGACGTGTGGGGTGTCGACTCACGCGGCGGCGGGAAGTGCGTGTGGTGCGAGTTCATCGTGCCCGCGCGCGACGGGACGGGCGAAGGGTGAGGCTGCCATGCCGGAACTGCCGGAGGTCGAGGCCCTGCGGGACTTCCTCGCCACGGAGCTGACAGGGCGTGAGATCGTCCGGGTGCTGCCGGTGGCCATCAGCGTCCTGAAGACGTACGACCCGCCGGTGACCGCCCTCGAAGGGCGCGAGGTGACGGGTGTGGCCCGGTACGGCAAGTTCCTCGCCGTCGACGCGGGCGGCCTGCACCTCGTCACGCACCTCGCCCGCGCGGGCTGGCTGCGGTGGCAGGACCCGCTGCCGAGCGGCCCGCCGAAGCCCGGCAAGGGGCCGCTGGCCCTGCGCGTGGCGCTCGCGACCGGCGCGGGCTTCGACCTCACGGAGGCCGGTACGCAAAAGCGCCTCGCCGTGTACGTCACCGACGCCCCCGCCGCGCTGCCCGGCATCGCTCGCCTCGGCCCCGACCCGCTGGCGGCGGACTTCACCCTGGAGCGGTTCGCCGGCCTCCTGGACGGTGAACGGCGCCGCATCAAGGGCGCGTTGCGCGACCAGAGCCTCATCGCGGGCATCGGCAACGCCTACAGCGACGAGATCCTGCACGCCGCCCGCATGTCGCCGTACAAGCTCGCGGGCAGCCTCTCCGAGGAGGAGACGGAGCAGTTGTACGGGGCACTGCGGTCGACGCTGGACGAGGCGGTGACGCGCTCGCACGGCCTCGCGGCGGCGCGGCTGAAGTCGGAGAAGAAGTCCGGCCTGCGCGTGCACGGGCGGGCGGGGTTGCCGTGCCCGGTCTGCGGCGACACGATCCGCGAGGTGTCCTTCGCGGACTCGTCCCTCCAGTACTGCCCCACCTGCCAGACCGGCGGCAAGCCGCTGGCGGACCGCCGGATGTCGCGCCTGCTCAAGTGACGCGCCCGCTCAAGGGGTACGCGGAGCCAAGGGGCACGCTTCCTGAACGGGCACGCCAGGTCGCGTAACACGCCTGCGCACGTGGCCCGCCGTTCGTGACTCGGTGCACCGGCCGCGCGGTCCGCCGCCGGTGCACGAGTGAGCAACCCCGCTCCCCTGTGCCGGGGTTGCCCACGGCTAGCGCGGCCGCAACGTGAGCAGCCGCTCCCCGCCGGCGTCCCGGACCTCGAACCGGTCGATCCGCTCCGGCGCGAGCGCGGTCCCGCCCCGGGTCTCCCACTCCCGCTCCGCCGCCTGCCCGGGCTGCACCCGCCCCGGCCCCCGCCAGGTCGTCACGACCTCCCGGGACCCGTCGTCCCCGACGGCGACCAGCTCGCACACCCGGCGGCCCCCGCCCCCGTCCCGCACCTGGATCCCGACCTCCGTGCCCCACGCCCGCTCCCGCGCGGTGAGCACGGCCGCCATCCCGCTGCGTCCGTCGTGCGCCGCGACCCGTACCGCCCCGTCGTCCCCGCCCGCGCTCATGACCGCCGCCGCGGGCCCGACGACGGCGAGCACCACGCCCGCGGCGACGGCGCCGAGCCACCGTCGGCGGCGGGTCCGGCGGACGCGTCCGGTCTCGTCGACGAGACGGCCGAGCAGCCGGGGTCCGGGCGCCGCCGCCGGGTCGAAGACGTACGCGACGGACCTGCCGTGGGCCTTCAACAGCCGCGCGGGCGCGGCGAGTTCGGACACCCGGTCCCGGCAGGGGACGCACTCCATGAGGTGATCCTCGAAGCGGAACGCGTCCGCCTCGTCCAGGACGCCGAGCGCGTAGGCGCCGGCGTCACGATGCCGCTCCAGGGGCCTCATGGTGTTCCTTGTCGGTGAGGGTGCTTCTTGCCCTCCCGTACGCAATCGGCCACCGAATCACTCAAGCGCCGACGAGATCGAGTGCCGCCCCGGAAGATTGCGGGGAGGCCGAGCCGGATGCCGAGGGGGAGCTGTCAGAAGAGCTGGATGGCCAGATGCCCGAGCGGCAGGCCGAGCCGCCACGCCGGGGTCCACACCTTGGGCCCGTCGTCCTCGCCGAAGGCCGACCCGCCGCCGGGCACCGCGTCCAGGTCCGGCGCGAGGAGTTCGGTCTCCTCCAGCCAGCGCCAGGCCGCCTCGGCGAGCACGAGGTCGGGCGCCGGGCCGCGGGCGGCCAGCGCGTCGGCGGTGACGCCGTCCATGCGCTCGCGGACCCACTCCTGCCAGGGCTCGTCGTGCGCGGTCAGGGAGAGCCAGGTCTCCAGCTGCGAGACCACGCGGATGCAGGACAGCTCGCCGCGGGTGTCCGACAGGAAGATGGTGAGGGCGAGCGCGTCCCGACCGGCCCGGTACTCGAAGGACGTGGGCGGCATCAGGTCGCCGGTGCGCAGCAACTCGTCCGCGATGTACTCGGCGTACAGCCAGGCCATCGGGACCGTCAGCTCGTCGCCGCCGGGGCCCTGGGTGCCGTCCGTGCTCTCGTGCAGCATCACGCTCCGCCTTCCTGTGCTCCGTGTACGCGTCACCGGCTTCTGGCCCCCCGACCCGGAACACGGATGAGGACAGCCGATTACCCAACGGGGGTGCTGAGCAAGGCGCTTTACGGAGCCTTGACCTTAGGCCCGGTTTCATCGCAGGTCGGGCCGGTTGTGTTCTTCGGGTCACATCACTCTGGGTTTAAGTCCGTTTCGGTGAATTGCACGGCATTGCTCCTTGACTCACCCTTGTATTCGTATGTGGATCGGTTTTACCGAAAACTCCTCATACGGAAGCCCGGTCGATGACACAGCGCACACGCCCCGCCCGGCCCGGCCGCCTCACTCTGAGCAACGGACGCACCCGGCACGCCCGCCGCACCCGCCAGGCCCTGGCCGTCCTCACGGCCGCCCTCGTCGGGGCCACGGCGGCCTGCGCCGCGCAGCAGCCGACCGCCGGGAACGAGCGGGAGCAGAAGCGCGCGCCCGCGCCCCGGCACCCCGCGCCCGCGCCGTCCGCGGCGGGGGGCGGCGCGGGCGCCGCGCGGTCCTTCACCCTCGTCGCCTCCGGCGACGTGCTGCCGCACTCCTCGATCATCCGCAAGGCGAACGCCGACGCGGGCGGCGACGGCTACGACTTCACGCCGATGCTCGCGGGCGCCCGCTCCGTGGTCGCCAAGGCGGACCTGGCGATCTGTCACATGGAGACGGTGTACGGCGCGAACGGCGACTACACGGGCTATCCGTCCTTCAAGTCGCCCCCGCAGGTGGCCACCGCGCTCCGCGCCACCGGCTACGACGCCTGCTCCACCGCGTCCAACCACACCCTCGACGACGGCGCGGAAGGCATCCACCGCACCCTGACCGCCCTCGACCGGGCGGGCGTCAGGCACGCGGGCTCCGGCCGCACGGCCACCGAGGGCCGCTCCCCGGCGTGGCTGCGCGCGGGCGCCGCGAAGGTCGCCCAGCTCGCGTACACGTACGGCACCAACGGCATCCCGCTGCCCAAGGGAAAGCCCTGGTCGGTCAACCTCATCGACAAGGACCGCATCCTGGCCGACGCCCGCGCGGCCCGGCAGGCGGGCGCGGACGTGGTGGTCGTCTCGCTGCACTGGGGCAGTGAGTGGCAGGACGCCCCGGACCGCCGGCAGCTGAGCCTCGGGCGGCGGCTGACGTCCGCGCGCACGGCCGGACGGCCGGACGTCGACCTGATCATCGGCACCCACGCGCACGTCCCGCAGGCCTACGAGAAGGTCAACGGGACCTGGATCGTCTACGGCATGGGCGACCAGATCGCCGGTGACATGATCAACCACGCGGGCGCCCAGGACCCGCGCGGCAATCAGGGCACCGCGGGCCGCTTCACCTTCGCCGCCCCCGAACGGCCGGGGGAGCGCTGGCAGGTGCGCAGGGCCGAGTTCGTGCCGTTCTGGTTCGACACGGACGCGGGCCGCGTCGTCAATCTCAACGCGGCCCTCGACCGCGGCGCGGACGTGGCCGACGTCCGCGACCGCATCCGCCGCATCACCCTCAGCCGCGGGGCGGCCAAGGACGGCCTGGTGATGGGCCGCTAGGGGAGGGGCGGCGGGCGATGGGGACGGCGGGGCCGCGGGGACGGCGGGGCTACGGTGCCTTCTTGTCCGTCGTCCCGGTCCCGGCCCCCGTCCCCGTGTCCGTCTTCGCCAGCTCCGACCTGCGGTAGGAGTACGCGAAGTACACGACCAGACCCAGCGCGAACCACACGGCGAACCGCACCCAGGTCTGCCACTCCAGGAAGGTGATGAGCCAGATGGAGAAGACGACGCCGATCGCGGGCACCACCGGCATGCCGGGGCAGCGGAACGTCCGCGGCAGGTCGGGCTGCTTGTAGCGGAGCACGATGACGGCGACGCACACGACGACGAACGCCAGCAGGATGCCGATGTTGGTGAGTTCGGCCGCCTCGCCGATCGGCAGGAACCCGGCGATGGCGGCGGAGGCGACGCCCACGATCCAGGTGACGCGCGTCGGCACGTGCCGGGTCTCGCTGGTCTTCGCGAACCACTTGGGCAGCAGCCCGTCGCGGCTCATCGAGAACCACACGCGCGTGCAGCCCAGCATGAACGTGAACATCACGGTGAGGATGCCGATGATCGCGCCGACGGCGATGACGTCCGCGAGCCCGCCGAGGCCCGCCGCCTTGAAGGCCGAGGAGAAGCCGCTCTCCGGGTCGATGTCCTTGTAGTCCTGCATGCCGGTGAGGACCAGGCAGGCGAGGACGTACAGGACCATCGAGACGGCGAGCGAGTACAGGATCGCCTTCGGCATGTGGCGCTGCGCGTCCTTGGACTCCTCGGCGGCCGTGCTCATCGCGTCGTACCCGAAGACCGCGAAGAACACCGTGGCCGCACCCGTGAAGGCGCCGCTGACGCCGAACGGGAAGAACGGCGAGTAGTTGCCGGTCTCGACGTGGAAGAAGCCCACGCCGATGACGAGCAGGACGACGAGGACCTTCAGGACGACGACGATCATCTCGAAGCGCGCCGCGTTCTTGATGCCAAGGGTGAGCATGTACGCGATGAACAGACACAGGACGGCGGCGAACAGGTCGACCTTGTGGCCGTCACCGGTGCCGGGCGCGCCCAGCATCCACGTCGGCAGCTCCGCGCCCATGTCGTTGAGCAGGAAGTTGAAGTAACCGGAGATGCCGATCGCGACCACCGCGACGATCGCCGTGTACTCCAGGATCAGGTCCCAGCCGATGAACCAGCCGACCAGCTCGCCGAGGACCGCGTACCCGTAGGTGTAGGCCGAGCCCGCCTTCGGGATGAGTCCCGCGAACTCCGCGTAGGAGAACGCGGCCGCGGCGCTCGCCACGCCCGCGATCAGGAACGAGATGAGGACCGCGGGGCCCGCCTTCTCGTTGGCGACGGTGCCCGCGAGCGTGAAGATGCCCGCCCCGATGATGCCGCCCACGCCGATCGCGGTGAGCTGCCACAGGCCGAGAGTGCGGGTGAGCTGGCCGCCCGCACCGCCCGTCTCGGTGTCGTCGATGCGGTCGATGGGCTTGCGGCGCAGGACGCCCTGCCCCGGTCGTAGTCCGGCCATGAGCCTCACCTCTTCGCTGGCGGCGGTCGGCTGATGGCCGATCATGATGGCCCAGCGGTCCGGGGCGGGGAAGACGCCACGCACCCGCCGCACGGGCGGGCGCGCGCCGGGGGCGAGGTTCGCCCGGTCGGCCTACGGCACCACGGTGACCGGCCAGCGCCCCGACTTCACCAGGCGCACCGCGACCGAGCCGACGATGCGGTGCCCGGCCTGCTCGGACGCGCCGACGACGACGGCGTCCGCCGTGAGCTCGTCGGCGGCGGTGACCAGGCCGTTGTAGGGGTCGCCGCGGAAGGTGTGGAACTCCCAGCGCACGTCGAATATCCCCTTCACGCGCTCCGTGGCGTCGCGGATCTCGGCGATCAGGTTCTCCGCGATGGCCTCGGTGGTGTCCGCGACCGGCGCGCCGAGCGCGGCGCCCGCGGCCATGACCGGCTGGACGTAGACGACGGCGAGCAGCGCCCGCTGCCGTCTGGCCAGGCCTCCGGCATATGCCGCAGCGCGCAGGGAGGAGTCCGATCCGTCGACGCCGACGACGATCACCTTCGGCCCGTCGGTGCCGCGTTCGAACTGGTGGGACTGCTCAGGGGCGTCTTCCGTCACTCCCCGAGGCTAGCCCAGGTCCCGGGGGCCCGGGTCCTGGGGTGGTGGGTGCGGCGCCCCGTGCGGGGTGCGATCCCGGCCCCGGGCGGGGTGGCCGACGGGCGCGGCGGGCCGCGGGTTCTTAGAGTCGGGAGCATGAGTGAGTCCGCGGACGAGCCGGGCGGCGCCACGCGCGGCTCCGGCAGCGCACGGGAGCGGGACGCCGTGGCGCCGCGCGAGCGGGAGGCCGGGGCACCCGGCACCCCCGGCGCCGGGCGGCGGCGCGTACTCGGCAGGGTCCCGGAGGGCTTCGCGGTCTTCTTCGGCACCCTCGGCCTGTTCTGCGCCGTCCTCGCCGTCATCGCGCCGCTGCGGCAGCTGATGCGGCCGGTGATCCGCTTCCTCGACCTGATCACCGTCCCCGTCAGCGCCAATCTCGCGTACGCCGTCTTCCTCTTCCTGCTCGCCGCCGCCATCGCCGCCCGCAAGAAGGTCGCGTGGTGGCTCGTCGTCATCTACCTGGGCCTGCTGCTCGCCTTCGACGTCCTCGGGATCGCCCTCGGCTACTGGAGCGAGTCGGTGCCGTCCCTGGTGGTGTGCGGGGTGGCGCTGGTCCTGCTGATCCTGGGGCGCGGCGAGTTCTACGCCGACTCGCGGCGCGGGGCCGTGCGGCGGGCCGTCGGCGTGCTCGCGGCGGGGCTCGGCGTCGCGGTGCTCCTCGGCTGGGGGCTCGTCGAGCTGTTCCCGGGGACGCTGCCGCGCGGGGAGCGGCTGCTGTGGGCGGCCAACCGGGTCTGCGGCGGGCTCATCCACGGCCACGACTACTTCGACGGCTCGCCGCCGCGCCCGCTGTTCTTCTTCCTCGGCCTGTTCGGCGCGCTCGCGCTGTTGAACGCCGCCGCGACGCTGTTCCGCTCGCAGCGCATGGAGGCGGCGCTGCACGGCGACGAGGAGCCCCGCATCCGCGCCCTGCTCGGCCGCTACGGCGACCAGGACTCCCTCGGCTACTTCGCGACCCGGCGCGACAAGGCCGTCGTCTTCTCACCCAGCGGCAAGGCGGCCGTGACCTACCGCGTCGAGGCGGGCGTCTGCCTGGCCAGCGGCGACCCCGTCGGCGACCGGGAGGCCTGGCCGCGCGCGATCGGCGCCTGGCTGGACGTGGCCCGGCGCTACGCCTGGGCGCCGGCCGTGATGGGCGCGTCCGAGGAGGGCGCCAAGGCCTTCGCCCGCGCTGGGCTCGGCGCACTGCAACTGGGTGACGAGGCGATCCTGCACGTGTCCGGCTTCGACCTGGACGGCCGCGACATGCGGGTCACGCGCCAGGCCGTGAACCGGGTCCGCCGCAGCGGCGCCACCGCCCGCGTGCGCCGCCACTCCACCCTCACCGACGAGGAGATGGAGGAGATCATCGACAAGGCCGACGCCTGGCGGGACACCGAGACCGAGCGCGGCTTCTCCATGGCCCTGGACCGGCTCGGCGACCCCGAGGACGGCGACTGCCTGCTCGTCGAGGCCCTGGACGCCGACGGGCGCCTGCTGGCCCTGCTCTCGCTGGTGCCCTGGGGCCGGGACGGCATCTCCCTGGACCTGATGCGCCGCGACCGCAGCGCGCCCAACGGCGTCATGGAGTTCATGGTCGCCGAACTGTGCGCGGTGGCACCGAAGTTCGGGGTGAAGCGGATCTCGCTGAACTTCGCCGTGTTCCGGTCGGTCTTCGAGGAGGGCGGCCGGATCGGCGCGGGCCCGGTGCTCAGGCTCTGGCGCAGGCTGCTGCTCTTCTTCTCCAAGTGGTGGCAGTTGGAGGCCCTGTACCGGTCCAACGCCAAGTACCACCCCGAGTGGTACCCGCGCTTCATCTGTTACGGCGACACCGGCTCCCTCGCCCGCATCAGCCTCGCGTCCGGCATCGCCGAGGGCTTTGTCTCCGTCCCGTCGCTGCGCCAGCTCTGGGGCAAGGGCCACACCAAGCCGCGCGGCGTCACCAAGCCCGCCACCACCGAGGGCCTGCCGTCCCTCACCGCGCTCGGCCTCGGCGCCACCGGCGACGACACCACCCGGGACCCCGTCGAGTCCCTGCCCGAACAGATCCGCATCCGGCACCGCAAACTCGACCGGCTGCGCGCCGACGGCATCGACCCCTACCCGGTCGGCACGCCGCCCCGTACCCACGAACTCGCCGCTATCCGCCCGGAGATGACGGGCGATCAGGTGACGGTCGCGGGCCGTGTCATGCTCGTACGCGACTTCGGCGGCGTCGTCTTCGCCGTGCTGCGGGACTGGTCGGGCGACCTCCAACTGGCCTTCACCCGCGACCGGTCGGAGCCGGACGTCCTGGACGCCTTCACCGCGGGCACCGACATCGGCGACCACATCACCGCCACCGGCGAGGTCGGCCGCAGCGACCGCGGCGAGCTGACCGTCTTCGCCACCTCCTGGCAGCTCACCGGCAAGTGCCTGCGCCCGCTGCCCGACAAGCGCCGCGGCCTCGCCGACCCCGAGGCCAAGGTCCGCCGCCGCTACCTCGACCTGGTCGCGAGCCCCGCCGCCCGCGACGCCGTGCGCGCCCGCTCCACCGCCGTCCAGGCGCTGCGCCAGGGCCTGCTCGACCGCGGCTACCTGGAGGTCGAGACGCCGATGCTCCAGCAGATCCACGGCGGCGCCAACGCCCGCCCCTTCACCACCCACATCAACGCCTACGACCTCGACCTCTATCTGCGCATCGCCCCCGAGCTGTATCTGAAGCGGCTCTGCGTCGGCGGCATGGAGAAGGTCTTCGAGATGGGCCGCACCTTCCGCAACGAAGGCATCTCCTACAAGCACAACCCCGAGTTCACGATGCTGGAGGCCTACCAGGCCTTCGCCGACTACGACGTGATGCTCGACCTGACCCGCGAGCTCATCCAGGGCGCCGCGACCGCCGCCTTCGGCACCCCGATCGCCCGCAAGACCGACGCCGACGGCACCGTCACCGAGTACGACATCTCCGGGGCCTGGCCGGTCAAGACCGTGTACGGGGCGCTCTCCGAGGCGCTCGGCGAGGAGGTCGACGCGGACACCCCGCTGCCCGGCCTGCACCGGCTCTGCGACCGTGCGCACGTCCCGTACACGATCGACGACGGGCGCGGCGACGTCGTCCTCGAAATGTACGAACGCCTCGTCGAGGAGCCGACGACGCTGCCCACCTTCTACAAGGACTTCCCCACCGACGTCTCCCCGCTCACCCGCCAGAACCGCGCCGACCCGCGCCTCGCCGAACGCTGGGACCTCGTCGCCTTCGGCACCGAACTGGGCACCGCTTACTCGGAGTTGACCGACCCCGTCGAACAGCGCCGCCGCCTCACCGCGCAGTCGCTGCTCGCCGCCGGAGGCGACCCCGAGGCGATGGAGCTCGACGAGGACTTCCTCGACGCCCTGGAGTACGCCATGCCGCCCACCGGCGGCCTCGGCATCGGCGTCGACCGGCTCGTCATGTTCCTCACCGGCCTGACCATCCGCGAGACGTTGCCGTTCCCCCTGGTCCGCCGCCGCTGACCGGCCGCCGCGCCCGGGCGCGGCACGGCTGGTCCCATCGGGTGCATTCACGCGCCGCGACAGTGTCGCGGAGGCGTCGCGGCCTTCGGCCATGCGACGGATTAATGATGAAAACCGATCAGATGCCTCCGGGGCGGCGGGCGCTGCTCCGCTGTGCCGCCGTGCTCGGCGTGGCCACCACGGCCCGGCTCCTGACCGCGGACACCGCCGGGACCCCCGGCCGGACCGCCGCCCGGACGGCGGCGGCCGGACCCGCCGCCGGGCCCCAGACCGGCCGCCCGGCCACGTCCCCGGTGCGGGCCTCCGCGTACCGGCTGCGGCCCATGACCGGGTACGGGCCGCAGCGCGGCGCCCCCGCGCGCCCGCCGGTGCGGCGCGCGCCGATCCTGCGCCTTCCGGGCCGCGTCCGCTCCATGGTCCTGAGCTTCGACGACGGGCCCGACCCGCGCTACACCACGGACATCCTGCGCACCCTGCGGCGGCACGACGCCCGCGCGATGTTCTTCGTGTGCGGCGAGATGGCGGCCGCCCACCCGGACCTGCTGCGCGAGATGGTCGACGACGGGCACGTGATCGGCAACCACACCTGGAGCCACCCGCTGCTGCCACGGCTCTCGCGCGCCTCGATCCGCCGTCAGATGGAGCGCACCTGCGACATCGTCGACGCCACGGTGGGGCGGCCGCCGGAATGGTTCCGCGCCCCCTACGGCGCCTGGAACCGGGCGGCCTTCGAACTCGGCGCGGAACTCGGCATGGAACCCCTCGCCTGGACCGTCGACACCCTCGACTGGCGCACCCCCGGCACCGGCACCATCGTGCGCCGCGTCCTCGGCGGCGCGGGCCCCGGTGTCGTGGTGCTCTCGCACGACGCGGGCGGCGACCGCTCGCAGAGCGTGCACGCGCTGCGGGCGTATCTGCCGGAGCTGCTGGACGCGGGGTACCGGCTCACGGTGCCGAGCCGGTACCGGAGCTAGGTGTATTGATCACGAGCGTTGTTAACGCTGGCGGGGCTTGATCATGGCGAA
>NZ_BMVR01000023.1 GCF_014650815.1 Streptomyces flavofungini | reverse complement strand
CCGCTTCGCTCTGCCTCCGGCAGCCGAATACTCCGCGTCCTCCGGACGCTTCGTTTCGCGCGTCCCCGCGCGAAACTGCCCGCCTCCGGCGGAAGTTATGGGAATTCGCCTCCGGCCATTCCCCATAACCTGTTCGGCCTCCGGCCGAAAGGAGAATAAGGGGTTATTTCTTGGGCGAGCTTAAGAATTCTCTCAAATTTCCAACAGGGTTTAGAATTCCGGGAATTGACGTCCCGTCAATTCTGGTTCCGCATCGTGGTCTAGCTGTTTAGCTAGTGTTCCGGGAGGGCATTCCATGCCCCGCTGTTGTCCTACGGAATTCCATTCCGTAGGACAACAGCCTACGAGGTTTCCCGGGAAATCAGAACCCCCGGGAAACCATGCTGGTTGAGCCCTCCGGGCCCAACCCAGACGCAGCCTCCGGCCGCCCAGCCCCCACACCACCCCCAGCGCGACGGCCCAGCCGACGCGCAACACCCCTAGGGTCCATCCCGCACCCCGACACGCCACCTGAACACGCCCGCACCCACCCACCCCCAACTAGCGCGGAAGCAGTGGCAGCAGAGGGGAAGTCGCCACCCCTACCACATCCAGGAATAGCTACTGAGCAGGCCGTTCTGGGTTCGCTAGAGGCATGCTCCGCAACCTCTAGCGCAACTTCTAGCGCAACTTGCTAACGCAACATCACTCGCAACATTCCGTGCACGGGGGTTCCCTGCTGACGCCACTCACACTATTATTTGACATCTTGGGGGGCGACCCCGGGAACCGCAGCAACCAGCAGAGGGGAAGTCGTGGAAATCCAGATCTCTGACGGGATTGTGCACCGCATTCCGGGCGACAAGGCACTTATGAACCATCGTGCTATCCAGGCACGGTCGATCGCAAACTTTCTGCCCCTTCTGTGCCAGAGGGCAGACGCAAAGATCGTGCACAACATCGACGCGAACTACACCGGAATTCGGTTCGACACGAAGCACGGGGCGGTCGTCCTTGAGGTTCCTTTTGGTGACGGCCCGTACCGGCTGGTTCGAGAACTCGTCGAGCCGGACAGGGCGGGGCGTACGAGTGTGGAAATGCTGCGGTTCCCTCAGCTCTACAAACCCCAGGGCATCGCACACATGACTGCTGAATTCCTCAGCACGCGCGGATACCTGGGATAGCTCCTACGGGGCGTCCCGATTCGGGGACGCTCCGTTCTCCGGCAGTTCGAGGCGAGAGGGAAGGTCATGGACGAGACGCAAGTCATTAGCGCCGAGGCGCCGGTGACTCAGGACGAGCAGGAGCAGGCGCGTGGCGTCCTGCGTGCTCTTACGCGGGTCGAGGGTGCCGCCGAAGACCGAAGGGCTTCGGCGGGGGTACTGGCGATGGTGGGGCCGCTCGTGGAAGTGTGCTTTGCGATGGCAGTGCGGTCCGGGCACACCGGATTGGCAGTGGCTGGCGTCCCGGTTAGCCGTGCGGACATCATCACCGCGCTGGGCCTGCTGAGTCAGCTTCGGGACACGGAATCGGCCATTCCGGATCTGGTACTCGGGCAGAAGGTCAGGTACCACGGCAGCCTGACTACCCGTCATGGTGAGTACTGGGTCGGCGGCTTCCGCTTCGACGGATCGTGGGAGCAGGAGGGATCGGCCCGGGTGGTTCGGTATGAACTGCGGTCGATCGGTTCGCCTCTGGGTGCGCCGGTCCTCACACACGTGCGACGTCGGAGTCTGACGCCGTTGGCGGAGTACTTGGCTCTGTAGGTGTGCAGGTCAGGGGTGGGTTCACGCCCCACCAAGACACACTATTATGGAAGTTGCCCGGGGGTGGTGGCCCCACCCCCGGGCCCGCAGAATCCAACGACGAGGGGACGCCATGACTCAGCAGTTCGCCGAGCGCGCCATGAGCACTGAGCCGGACAGCGCCCGAAACGCCAACCTCAACGACCTCTACGCGCTCCTTGAGAGCCAGCAGGCCCGAAAGCTCGACGTCGTACTCCCCGCGTCCGCGATGCGGGCCCAGCAGGGTCAGATCGTCGTGCAGGGTGTCGAGGCCATGATCACGGACACCGGAGTCACGAGGGCGGATGGCATCTACCGCCCCACCGCCGTCGCGGACGAGGGAATCGCCGACAAGCTGCGCATCCCGATCGCCTACCTGCGGCGCATGCGCACCGAGAACGTCCCGCTCCTGGACAGCAACATCAACGAGTGGCTCAGGCAGGAGCCGGAGCGCCGTTTCATGCTGCGGGCGTTCCGGGGAGAGCAGCCGCCCGAAGCAGCTCCCGGCGAGGGGGTCGCCCGCGCACTGCTGTCGGACAGCTATAAGCGAATCGACAACGCCGATCTTCTGTTCGCCGCCCTGGAAGGGGTGCAGAACTCCGGGCACCCCGTCCAGATCACCGGATGCGACCTCACCAACCGCCGCATGTACGTGCGGGTGGAATCCGAGCTAGTGGCGGTGCAGGCCCGAGAGCTGTTGCGCGGCTACCGCTCGCCTTTCAACGGCGCCAGCGGTGATGAACTGCCGCTCGTCTCGGCGGGGTTTGTCATCAGCAACAGTGAGGTGGGTGCAGGCGCGTGCACCATCACCCCGCGAGCCGTCTTCCAGGTCTGCACCAACGGCCTGACTGTGGCCAAGGACGTCATGCGGGCCGTGCACCTGGGGGGCAAGCAGGATGAGGGAGTGATCTCGTGGTCTGACGAGACACAGACCCGGACGCTGGCCCTGATCACGTCGAAGGTGACCGATGCTGTGCGCACCTTCCTGTCCGAAGACTATGTGCGGACGAAGGTCGCGGAGATCGAGACAGCCGCCGGGAAGGAACTCGCCGAGCCGACGAAGGCCATCGAGGACGTCACCAAGGCCCTTAGCATCAGCGCGGAGACGAAGGATCTCATCCTTTCCCACTTCGTGCGTGGTGGGCAGATGACCGCCGGGGGTGTCATGCAGGCGGTGACGTCTGCCGCTCAGACGCTCTCCGATGCCGATCAGGCCGCCGCCCTCGAAGCGCACGCGCTGCCCGCGCTTACGGTCGCCGCCCAGCACGGCTGATCAAGCCCCCGTGCGGGCCGGGAACTTCCCCGAGCCCGGCCCGCACGGGTCCCCCGGCCCCGAACAGGACGTTGTGCCCGTCGCCGCGTGCGGCCGGGCGGGCCGGCCTGCCCGCCGCTCGGTCAGCAGCCGCAGGACAGACAGCCGATTCCGAGACCACCTGTGTCTTCACTCACCAGTCGTCGTCAGGCGCGTTCGCGCCTCACGCCTTCCGGCACCAGCTCACCGCCCCTGGACTCACCGCCCTCTGAGGAGGTCGTCATGCCGAACCCCACGGACAGTCAGCCCTTGGACAACAGCCGACCCGTCATGCTCTATCCCGGGGATGATGCGATCAGGGCAGCCCGTCACCGCGTCCTCGATGCGCTCGCAGGCCTCTTCAGCGTGCTGGGTGCCGGATGCCACCGGCTCGGCGTCGCGACCCAGCTCTTTGACGGCTGCCGGGCTGTGGCCAGCGTGGCCGTCTCCCTCACCACGGTGCCCGACCTCCACGTGGACGCTGACCCTTACGACTTCCTGGCCGTGCAGACGGTACTGGTCGCGGCCTTTGAGGGCAGTTCCACCGATCACGCCGTCCTCATGGTGCGCACTGAGGACGAGGGGCGTCCGGTCGTGCGCGGGTGGCGTGTCGTGGACGGATGGCTGGATGCCATGCAGCAGGAGGATGCACTGCGTTCCTTCGCCCCGGAGCCGCCGGAGCAGGCAGCCGGAGCGCCGGACGTTCCGGATCTCAGCCTCTTCTGAGCATCCCTCAGCTCCTGGCTGCACGTGCCGCCCGGTGTCCCCCTTTTCCCTGGGGGCAGAGCCGGGCGGCATCTACCTCCGCCATGCTCAAGTCCGCGAGGAGCCTCACCTGTGACCGGTCATCCCCTGATCATCGAGACGCCTTCGGGCGCTGTGCACGCGAGCGTCGAGCCCCGGGTGGGCGATGCTGTCGTGTTCACCCTGACCGGGGCTTTGCGCGGCAGCGTGCACCTCACGGGCA
This sequence comes from Streptomyces flavofungini, assembly GCF_014650815.1. Classification (GTDB taxonomy): domain Bacteria; phylum Actinomycetota; class Actinomycetes; order Streptomycetales; family Streptomycetaceae; genus Streptomyces; species Streptomyces flavofungini. The sequence goes on along the minus strand of NZ_BMVR01000023.1, from coordinate 92,483 downwards.
CGCACGACCCCTGCCACTGGGATCAGTTCACCGCCATCAGTTCACCGCCATCCGTGCATGCCTGGGGCCCGTCAACTCCTTCCACCATGCCCCTGTTGATCACGCCCTGCCGCAGCTCACCCGCGGCCGCGTCAGATATCGCGGCAGCGTGACCCTCACCGCCCACCGTCAGTTCGTGTGGGCCAGCCCGCTGACGTCGGCGAACGAACAGCCTCCTTCGGCCAAGACAGCAGCGAGCCTCACGTCCGTTCTGCGAGCGTGTGCCGACAGCGGGGCGCAGCGCGAGGACCTGCCGGTCATCCTGGGTCTCTCGCGGAAGCGGGATACACCCGTCCTCCTGCGCTTCCTGACTTGGTCGGTCGGTTCCTCACGGAACGAGGCCGCGCGCTACGAGGCGACGTTGCGCTCGGCAGAGCGGCAGCGACCGGCTGCCGTAGCGGACTGGTGGGCGGCCGCTCGGTGGTTCACTGCGCGCCCTCACGTGGTGGTGCTGCTCATGCTGGCCGATGTCCCTGGTTCGCTGGCTCGCAGGGTGGGTGTACTGGAGTGGGAAGTCGCGTACTTTCGGGACCAGGCGGGCAAGGAGCGTGAACGGGTTCGCCGTTTCGCGGCCGAGGTGGTCTCTCTGCGCGCCCAGCGGCACGGGAGACGAGCGTGTGCCGGGGCGGAGCGCGATGCCTGATGAGTGCTCGCTCCCGGATGCCGGTTGGGCTCCTCTCGCGCTCGGTTCAGTCGAAGGGGCGGCAATGGATGGCCACTTTACGGCCTGGTTGACCACCGGCCCTCTGTTCCTCGATGGCGAATTCTGCGACCTCACCGTTCTCAGGGACGAACGGGTCGACGACGGCGCGGGGAGCACGGTGTGGGTCTCAACCGACCGGCAGGTGTTCCACGCTCTCACGGGCACCCGCCACGCTGACAACGATACGAGTGGCGCCCAGGCCGAGGCGGAAGCGCTCCTGCGTGCCTCAGGGTGGCGCACCGTCGGTTGCTGGGATGTCGTGGAGTCGGGCGGTTGTGTGGCTGTCGAGTTCGCCACCTGGTTGTGGGCTGTCGGCCCGGATTCGCGCTCGTAGCGAGGGCCGCGCCCCTGCTGTTGCCCTTCGTGGTTTCGGTGGTTCGAGGTTCCCGTACATGTGGCGGGAATGGGCAGGCCAGGGGAGGGTTCACAGAAGAATAAAACACACTATTATTTGATGTGCCGGAAGTTCTGCCCTCCTCCTCCCTCAGGGGCCGCTTCCGTTCGGACCAGGAGCTGACGAAGGGATTCGACCATGGCCGCGTTCCACCACATCACGCCCGAGCGCTGCGCCTACCTGACCTACGCTCTGGACGGCGCCGGGCTGGACTGGAAGGACAACGGCCGTCAGGACGCGCCCGAGTTCCTCACGTACACCGTCACCGGTCCCCACGGACGCGAGTGGTCCATCAGTCCGGCCACCAGCAACCAGATCGTCCCGTCGAAGCCGTTGCACCTCTGGCAGGCCGCGTGCGCGGAGACCTACCACCGCACCGACCGGGTCATGACCGCCGGAGGACTCGCGGATCTCATCCGCTCCTCCCCCAAGTGAGAGCCCCATCGCCGTCGTGGTGTGCATCGGCGCCCTCTCCCGGCGCCACCGGTTGCACTCCGCGGGGGCGGTATCCGCAGCCACGCCGCGTACGGCATCCGTAGCCGCATGCTCCGTCACACCATCCCATCGCACGAGTGAAGAGGCCGCTATGCAGCAGGAGTTGACACCCCAAGAGCAACTGGACGCGCTCGCCGACTCGGTGGCACGCAAGCTGGGCACGCACTGCCGGACGGATCATCTCCCTTGCTCCGGGGGCGACCTGCGGCGCCTCATCGTCGACGACAACGGCCGGGGACTGCGCCTGTGGATGCCGGACCCCCGCCGCCCCGAGCGCCTGGCGATCTGCGCTCTGCTCCCGGAAGGCTCCGGGCGGGCGGCTCCCACGATCAGCATCACGGCCCGCAGCGCCGTACATGTGGCACGTGAGATCAAGCGACGCCTCTACCCGCTGCACGACGCGGCCATGGCGGAAGTCGCCGAGCGTGCCGCGCAGGCTCGACGCGAGGAGAGTGACCGTCGCACCGTGGCCGATGCCGTCGCCGCCATGCTCCCCCACGCGCGCACCACCGAGGACGACGGACAGTTCACCGCCATCACCTGGGGCGACATCTCCCACCTCGTCCTGAACGCGCTGGTGGGGCCGTCCGGGGACTGGGTCCGCCTCGAGCTGGGTTGCCGTCCCGAAACTGCGATCGCCGTGCTGGGCGCCTACAGCAGGGACGTGGAGGACCCGGATGCGGGCTGAGCCGATCGACCGATCCCGCATCCCGTCCGGCGATCGCCTATGCCCAGCGCCCGAAAGGAGAACAGGTGATCATCAAGTGGAACTCCGACAAAGCGCACCGCTGCCCCCGCTGTCACGCCGTTGCCGTGGACGAGCCTTCGAAGTGGAAGGTGTACACCTGCTGCACCTGCGGATCGGGCTTCGCCCGCTGGCCGCGGCTCCAGCGGCTCCTGCCGCACGCGGGTGTGGCCTGCGGGCCCTGCACCGAGCGCCACCTTGCCCCCGTGGACGGTGAGCCCTTCGGCTTTCTGCGCAGTCGGCACGCGGGGGTCGGTGCCGGCGCGCAGCTGCTCACCGAGGCGTGGCTGTTCGACGCCGACGACATCCCCGCCCATCGGGACGGCGTCCGCTACCTGAACACCCGCTCCAGTCGCTCCGAGGCCATGGCGGACATCGCCGGGTGGCGGACGTTCTACCGTCGCGAGCAGGAAGACCGCAGTCCGGTGTTCGGCGTGGTGCTCGACGAGCGGCGGGAGAAATACGGGCCGACCGTTCCCCGCGAGCTCCAGGATCATTTTCTGGACGGGACGCTGGACTTCTACGGCGTCGGCCTCCTGCGCCCGCATCCCCGGCACGGACGGTTTCATGCTGACGCGCTCACCTTCACCTGGGGAATCGTGGCCCCTTGCGGCCTTGAGGGCATTTACACCCAAGTGGACCGCGTGCCCAAGTCCTTGGCCGACTACGCGCCGCGCTCACCGTGACCCGCATGCGCGGGGCCTCATCGCGGTTCGACGGACACCCGCCGAACGGCCCTCGGAAGGCGGAAACATGCAGGTCAGAGGCGGGTTCACACTCACCATGGACACACTATTATGAGAGTTGTGAAGGGGTGGCCATCCAGCCCCTCCCTCACCCGGCCCCAACTCGCCGAGAGGGCACCCCCCTTCTCCAGACGTGCGGGTTCGCCTTCAGGCTCCCGTGAGCCCGCGTCCCCACATCCGGCACCGTTCCGCTTGCGCGGGCGTGCGGACCTGGTTGCGCACGGGCCGCCAGCGGAGCGCCGTCAGCCGTGACCCACGGAAAGGCAGGATCATGACAGAGCAGGAAGCCCGGAAGATGCTGCCGGACGTACGGACGTTCTGCGAGACGCTCGACGCTCTCAGGGCGGTCCGGAAAGCGGCAGGCCAGGCAGCGGCCGAAAAGTACCCCCAGAGGTTCGGCGACCCCACGGGCACGCACGGCGCCGCCGAGTGCCGCCGCCAGCTCGACGCCTTCGCTGAGGAGATGGCGAAGGCTGACGTGGCAGAGGCCAAGGGCGAGAGGGCGGCATGGAGCACCCTTGCGGCCTCCAGTGATCCGCTCGTGAAGTGGATCGCCGAGAACTGCACCCGATACGCCAGGGAAGCCCGGCAAGTCCTCACCGCGCTCCCTGCCACGATCGGCGAACTCGACCGCCTGGCGGACGAACACGACTTCTGCGGGGCCTGGGAGGACTACAGGTGGGAGGCAGCCGAAGCCGGAGTCATCCCACACCGCAAGCCCCAGAGCCCGGCCCGGCGCGCAGTCTTCGAACTGCTCGATCAGGAGGGCTGCTGTCACCTGACGTCGGACTCCAAGTGGCGCCTGGATGCCGCCCTAGACGCCCTGATCCAGGAAGCCACAACAGGTGCCGCCACGGTGGGGACGCCCACGGAAGCCAGCGTCACGGCATAGCCGAGGCGGATCGCATGCCGCCGAAGCCCGCCGGGCACGGCCGCCGCGCCCTGTTTTCCCTCCGCGACAGGGCGCGGCGCGGGCGCCCCACCGCCCGCGAGGCATACGCAACCGCTGCCCGCAGACCGGGTCCTGCCGGAGGGCGCGGTCCGCCCTACCGAAACGCCACGGCGCTGTAGCTCAGCCGGAAGAGCGCGGATCTTATAAGTCCTGAGGTCGCGGGTTCGACTCCCGCCAGCACTACGCCTGACCAGCCCTGACGGCGGGCGACCGCGCAACGCGCCCGCCGTGCAAAGACGGCCGATGCCCCTCGTCGCACCCACCCCGAACCCCGCTGGAGAAGCCTTGTTGCGCCTGCTGAGCCGCGCCCTGCGCCGCACCGCCCGCCTCCACCTTGCCACCCGCCCGTTCACCGCCGGAATCGCGGCACTGCCGCCCACCGCCCTGGAAGCGCTCGGCACCAACGCCACTGCGGCAGAGGCCATCGCCTACAACCGGGGCCGGGTCGCGGCCGCGACCGGGATCGCCCTGTACCGCTGCGGCCACAGGCTCCCGATGCCGGACGACCACCTCGACGACGCCGTCCGCGCCCTGGACTTCCCCTACTCGGTGCCGAGCTCGGAGACGCGGGCCGCTATCCGTGCCGCGATCGCCGTCCTCGAAGCCGATCCCGCCATCAGTGTCCAGCCCTGACCGCCCCAGTGGGCCGCTCCCGTCCGGGCGGTTCGCAAGAGAGGAGTCCCCGGCGTTCCTGGTCACACCCGATCCCTGCACGGGCTCGCTGCCGCCCTGCGGTCGCCTTGACCGCACGCCGCCGGTTGACCAGTTCCTCGCCGGTAAGGGGGCCACCTGGAACGAGGGGGAGGAGATCGAGACCTCCACGCGCCCGCCGGGCAGCGGCCCCGGCGACGTGCACCACATCGCCGACGTTCTGCGGAGCCTGGGACACTGCCCGCTCGCCCCTTACCCGGCCCTCCGGGGCGCAGCTCCCTTGCCTGACATCGCATTTCCGCAGTTCAGAGGCACCTAGCCACCACATGGACTCACACTATTATGAGATATAGGAGTGAGGGCCCCGCCCTTCAACTCACCGTTCAGGCACGCAGAAAGGAGCGCCCCATGCCCACCGCCCCCTCAACGACGGCAGACCAGCCCGTCACGCAGGAGGAAGCCTCGTCGCAATTCGCCGAGCTGGACCCGGCGATGATCGTGCGCGATCCGTGCAACGCCCGCGAGGAGGACCCCGAGCCGGACGAGGAACTGATCAACTCCGTCAAGGAAATCGGAGTCGAGGACGCCATCAGCGTCCGGCCCCGGCCCGACGGCACATTCGCGGCGTTCAAGGGCTGGCGGCGCGCCCAGGCGGCGCAGATCGCCAACTACACCGCCGAGGCAGACGGCCGCCCGGTACGCACGGTCAAGGCATGGGTGCGCGCGGACCTCGTCGGCAATGACGCCTGGACCCGCTTGCTGTCCGTGATCGAGAACAAGCAGCGCGCGAGCATGAGCGAGCGGGACACCCTGCGCTCCGAAGAACTCGCCCTGATCGCCATGAGCGACGTCGAGCGGCGCCGGGCTACCAAGGCCCTCGGCGTGAGCCCCAACGCGGCCAAACACGCCAAGGCGGCGCAGCAGCTCGACGACGCCGCACTGCGCCGGGCGGCGGCCGGAGGAATGGACCTGGAACAGACCGCGCAGCTCGCCGAGTTCACGGACGTGCGCGGTGCTGAGGGCCGACTCATGAGCGCGCACGCCCGCGACCAGGAGGAGGGCGGCGGCGGACGCGGCTTCTGGGATCAGGAGGTGGCGCTGCTGCTCGCCGAGAAGGCCGACGCCGAGGCCCGAGAGAAGGCCGTGGCCGAACTCGCCGACGCGGGCGTGACGATGCTGGGGCCGGTGCCGTCCTGGGACAAGGATTCCGCACAGCCGCTGCCCAGCCTCACCACCGGCCTCGGCAACCCGCTCTCCGAGGACAACCACAGCAACTGCCCCGGTCACCGCGCCCGGCTGGACGAGGAGCACCGGCCCCTCTGGTACTGCGCCGACCCGGCCGCATACGGCCACAAGGTCCGTCCGCAGCCGAAGAAGCCCAAGACCGAGGCGGACGAGAAGAAGGCCGCGGAACGGGCCCGGACGGTGGCGTGCAACCGTGCGTGGAAGGCCGCCGCCGGGCCGAGGCAGGAGTTCGTCAAGCGCCTCGTGCGCGGCCGCAGGCTGCCCGAGGAGGCCCGGCAGTTCGCGCAGCACATCCTGATGAAGCTTCCGCGCTTCTACGGAAAGTGGTCCTCCAAGCAGGAGACGCAGACCGTGAGCCTGCTGCTGGGCGCCAAGGCCCCCGAAGAGGAGTCGGCCGCCGACGTCGCGGCCGCCTTCCCCAAGAACCGGCTCGCCAACGCGCTGTTCGCCCAGGTCGCCGCCGCGTTCGAGGACTCCATCCGCGATCCCCGCCACTTCGACGCCGCCCGGATGGAGCCGGGGTTCCTGTGGGAGTCCCCGGGCCCCGTCTACGCGTCCTACCTGCTGCTCCTGGAGTCGCTTGGCCAGGCCGCTGACGGCAGTTACCAGCTATCGGAGGTCGAGCAGCAGTCGGTGATCGGCCACCGCCCCGCGTCTGAAAGCTGACCGCCCCATGCCCCGGCCGGTCCACCCATCCCCTGTCAACGAGAGGCGAACCACCATGTCGATCACCTTCGAGGACGTGTCGGGCTTCATCGCGCAACTGCCCGACGCGGTCTCCGTCGCACAGGTCCAGGAAGCCGCCGCCCAGCGCCTTCGCGAGCTCGACAAGGCCGCGTACGACGGCGTCATTCCCGGTCGCCGGGCCCGCACCACCGACACTCTGAGCCCGGCGGTACTGCGCGGCCTCACCGGCACCGTCCAGGAACGCAACCGCACCGGCACCCGAGCGGGCTTCCTGCTCGACGAGGCCTCCACGGACCGGCCGCGCGCCCTGTCGCACAGGAGGTACCGCGTTCCCCAGACCACCACGCGCTACCGGCTCAGCAGCATTCCCATCTCCTGTCTGGAGTTGATCGAGGGCTGACCAGAGAGCGCCGCGCTGGCCCACCCACACGTCAGCGCGACGCTTGCCCAGCACTCACCAACCGCCCCCGTGCCCGGCCCCGACATGAAAGGCCGTCATGCCCCACGCCCCTCAGCCCACCCCTTCCGGTGATCCCGTCACCCTGAGCGAACTGCGCCGCCTGGTCGACGGCTGGCGTCGCCTGCCCGGGGACATGCTCGTCGTCCTCGCCAAAGACCGCGAATGCAACCGGCACTCCCCGCTCGACGGCTTCACCCTCGGCCACTACGCACCGGATTCGCCGGACAGCCAGAAGGGTGAGGTCTACCCGATGGCGCATGAACTGGCGAACGACCAGGAGTTGCGCGCGCTCTACCCGGAGGGCATCCCGCCCACCGCCCGGCTGGCGCTGGTGCTGGTCCCACTCGGCTGATGTCCTCTCCCGTCCGGGGCAGGCAGCCGCCCCCGCCCCGGACGGTGCCCCAGCCCCTCGCCCTCGCCCTCGCCCTCGCCCTCGCCCTCGCCCTCGCCCTCGCCCTCGCCCTCGCCCTCGCCCTCGCCCTCGCCCTCGCCCTCGCCCTCGCCCTCGCCCTCGCCCAGAGAGGAACGCCCACTCATGTCTGACGTTCTGCTCATCACTGACCGTTCCGACCCCGACCCGGCCGGTCTCCAGTCGTGCATGGTGCCGGTGCGCCTCTCGCCGACCGCGAGCTTCACCACCGAGGAATACCTCAGCGCGCCACTCGTCCTGCTCGACGACCGCAGCTTCCGGGCCTTCACCACCCGGCACCCGCCGCGCCGCTGCGGACTCATCGTCATCCGGGCCGCCCTGGACGACGCCACGGTCTACCACCGCGCCGCAGGCATCGGCGCCGAAGCCGTGCTCACCGCGGAACAAGCGCCCAGCTGGCTTCTCCTTCGTCTGCATGAGGCGACCGAGTGCCGGTACGTCGACTGGGGACTCCTGCTCGAAGACCGCCCGGACCCGCCCACCGCCGTCGGCTGACACCCGGAGGACAACGCGGGCCTACACGTCAGCGCCCTTCAAGTCCCTTGACCTGAAGGAGGAGACCCATGTGCTCGATACCCCAGCGGTGTGCGCAACGCCCACTGGCCGGTGGCCTGGTGGTGCCGTACGTCTCCCTCGTCCACAGTGGACACGTCGTGTTCGGCACACTGAACGCCGACCTGACGCGCACCGCCTTCCTGCGGGGCCTGTGCCAAATCTGCGGGCAGCCACTCGACACGCGCTGTTTCCTCATCGTCAGCCCCGCCGACGTGGCCCGGGGCTACTCCCCCGAGCCCGCTCTTCACCCTGAATGCCTCCCGTACACGGTGGCTCACTGCCCCATGCTCAACGGCACCGCCACGCACTACCGGAGCAGGCCCGCCCTGACCGGCCACCCGGCTGGTCGGTCTTGTTCCGATCCACTCTGTCCCTGCCCGTCGCAGTCCCCCGACGAAGCCCACGCCTCCCGCACCGGCAGCCCCGCCGACCGTTTCGAGGCATGGATGATCAGCACGAAGCATTACCGCCTCGTCCTCGGCGGCCGTGCCTCCGTGCCCTGCGGCATCAGCCTCGACGCGCCCATCCTGCGCCAGTGGGTGCTGCGCACCGCCTGGATCCCACCCGGGCAGGAACACCTAATGGAGGCCCTGCGCGCCCTCGGGATCTGCGAACCGTGAACTATCCCCTGCCCACCACCTCTTGAAGGGAACTGCCGTGACCAAACCCAACCCCGCCACGCTCGAAGGCAAGGCCGTCATCGACCTCCACTCGCACTTGCGGCATCTTGAGGCGCGCACCGGCGAGTGGCCCGGCGCCGATGTCGTCGACATCCTCGACGTGTGGCTGGACCGCTTCGACTTCTTTCCGGACGCTGAGACCTGTGCGGAGGCGAACAGCTCGGCCGTCTTTCATCCGATGGCCGATCCCGACGACGACGGGCTGCCCTTCGTCGAGGTCGCGGGCGTCCTGGCTTTCACCTACCTGGACCCGGCCATGGAGTGCGTGCGTGTATCGGTCCGCCTCGACACCACGGACGAGCACCTGCTCCGCCGGGACGGCGCGGTCCCGCTGACCGTGGAAGTCGGCGACACCGTGGTGTTCAGCGACGTGGACCAGCCGTCGTCCCCCGCCTCCCGGTTGGTGGCTCGCCTGGGTCGGCTTGCCCGGGAGGTCCATGACGCGGCTGCGCGGTACAGGCAACGCAGAAGGGCTTGACCCCACCATCACTCACACTATTACTAGATTTTGAGGTGTTCTTATGACCCTGTCCGTCACGCACACGGCCGGCACCGTCACCGGAGACGTGGAATGCCGCTTCACCGAATCCGGCATCACCGTGTGCCGGTTCCGCCTGACCGACGTACCCACCCGGTGGGACGCCTCTGCACAGGAGTGGCGCGACGGGGCCCCGATCATGTACGTCTGCACCGCCTGGCGGAATCTGGCGCGCCACGCCGCCGAATCCCTCATCGACGGGATCCGCGTCCTCGTCACCGGGCGCCTCACCGACGTCAAGGACGGCTTCATCTTCCTCAGCGTCGACGACCTCGGCCTGAGCCTGCGCCAGCGCATCGCCTACACCGAGGCGAGCCTGCCCAGCCCCGCCGCCGCAGCCCCGACCCGCGCGCCCGACTCCGGCCCGCCCGTTCCGGCATCCGCCCCAGGCGCACCACCCGTCTGGTGGGCACGGCAGCGCACCGGCGCAAGGCCACGACCCCGCACCCGACGCTCCCACGAAGGCGGCCTCCTTGCCCTGAGCAGCGACAAACCGCGAAACAAGAGGAAGGGGCTCTGGGCTCGGCATGGTGAGGCGACGACAGATCGAGCCTGCCTTCCGAGGGCCCACACCAGTATCGTGAGGACATGACCTCACGCCCGAAGCAGGACCACAACGCAGCGGACAGTCCCGCTGCTGCGGATCGCGGGCGGACACAGAGCGCACACCTGATCAAGCACACCAGCTCCGCCAAGAAGGGGCAGGACCTTGCTGGCCCCAAAGAATTGGTCCGGGTGGCTCGTGCTTTGCAGCGTTACAAACTGGGGAGCATTAGCCACTCAACCGCGGTCCAGGCGATCACTCGATATGACATCGGCGCAGTGGTCGGCGCTACGTTCCAGAACGAGGAAAGCATCAAGGAGCTACGCAAACGACTCACCGAGCTCCAGAAGTCGTATGACCTCCTCGCCAACCCTCCTCGTCCCCTGCGACCCCGCATCACACCAGTCACAATTCGTCGTCCCTCCAGGAACGTGGGGAAGCCGCTGATTGAGCAGATCAAATCACCCATGTCTGCGGAGCAGGCGCAGGCGATTAACGAGCGCCTTGAGGCAGCCGACGGACCGCGTCGAAAGTTGCCGCCTCGTCCGTGAGTTCCTTCACTTGGAGAACCCCAGGCAAGCAAGACCGCAGGCTGCTGCAGACATTCACCTGCGCTGAAGGCAGGCCTCCGGACGGCCGTCTCCCGTTCTGGGAGAACGAGGTTCAGAAGTACTTCCGCCAAGACGCCCTGGCCGACACCAACCGATCAGCCCATCTCGGACAGCGCTTCCGCATCGCTGAGGACGCCTCAGGGATAGTCGGCGCATACACACACGCAAGACCCGAGAGCCTTCATCCCGACTTGCGCCTCGCACCAGATCAAGCATGTCGCGGTCTCCTGATGCTTGGGGTTGCTACGCGGCACCGTCATCAGGGTGGCAAGGTTGCGGACCAGGTGTTCGATGACGCTCTTTACGACATGGCTCAGCGTGAATCCGCGCGCAAGTCCATCGTCATCCTGGGGCATGTCGACAGGAGAAACGTTCCTAGCCAAAGGATGCTCCGACGCCAGGGTTTTGAGGAAGTGGTCCCGGGGACCCCGGCGGAGCGACTCGGGCTCTGGATGCTCACCCTGGACCTCTGACAACAGCGAGATCCTCAGCAACAGCACTGTTGCTTCTCTAGCTCTGGGCTGCATGAGGCCTCACCAGGCAGAACCCAGGTGGTCTCGTCTCGAGCGGTTGACGGGCCACTGGCGGAAGAACGGGCGGAAAAGACAGCAGCGTGATGCTGTGGTAGTTCATGACAAGCGCCCAGGCTGCAGGCGTCAGCGAGCGGGTCACCACCTTCCACGCCTCGCTCGGAGCGCTGGAATGGCCCGCCGTCGCCTTCAACGGTTCCGTCTACCCGTCGATGTCGGAACTGGCCGCCTCCCACAGCGCCGCCCTCGGCGACCCCGCCCACCGGCACATCGAGGTCGCGCGGCCCGTCTCCCTGCTCGCCGAGATCGCCACCTACGGCCGCTTTCCCCGGATGGGCAGCCCGTACTGCCGCAAGTACGCGAAGGAATCCATCATCGCCAGCGCCTGGACGCCGACGGTGCGGCAGCTGCGCCGAGAACGCGGCCGACCCGTACGCATCCTCAAGGTGATGGTGCTGAGGGCCGATGAGAGCCGCGACCGTGCCTCCTGCTCCGCCTACCGCAACGTCCTCACTGGCTGTGACGTTGTTATTTGGGACCAGGATGACGGCCGGAACTGCTTCGCCAACTGAACGACGTCCTGACCTGGCCCCGCCCGCCGCCTGCAATAGCCAGCGTGGTGAGGCCGCTTCAGGGTGTCATCGAACTACAGGACGCGTCGAATCCCGGCCAACATGGTGGTCCCAAATGACGACGTCACAGCCAGTCCTCACCAACGGTGCACGAATTGTCGATGAGTGGCTGCCGGTCAAGAACTGGTCCACCGCCTCGGTGCGCGAGTGGCGCCAGGACGCACCGGTCACCCACCACTGGACGTACGACTCCGCCCCGGGCACGGGCGACTGGGGAGGGACGAGCCGTGCTCGTGTTCGCTGTGCGTGTTCGCCTCCAAGCGTGACCCTCTTCTGGCTGTTTCCCGGCGCCCACGGCGACACCTTCAGAGCCGACTGGCGCATCGCCGACCTGACCAAGGCCAGCAGAGAGCCCACCGCCCCTGTTCCCAGTGTGGTCTGCCCCGATACGGGGCCCGACATGGAGCTGCTCGGGCAGCAGGTACGCACGGCACTGCGCCGCCCGCCGCGCAAGGAGGTGGAACTCGCCGCCGGTGCCCACTCCGCCTGCGACGGCTGCAGCTGAGCACCGCGTCCTTCCCTCCGATTTCCTTCCCCTGCCCGGAGGCATACTGCTCATGATGACGACGACCACGGAGCGCATACTCGACCTTGTCTCCGCCGCCGCGCGGGCTGACGACGAGGACCTGCTGAGGTTGCTGCAAGAGACCAGTGAGCTTTACCAGCAGGGCTTTGAAGAACTGCGTCGGCGTATGACCACTCGCTTCGAAGGCCTGGTCGACAGCAAGGTGGCCGCAGCGGTGGTGAGCGCGGGACTGCCCTACGACTCGTCGCAGGAACGCGACGAACTGCTCGTTCTGCTGGCTCTCCTCGAATGGGAGATGACCCCTTCCGCTATGGCGTACGCGCAGATGGCCGAAGACGCTGCGCGCCGCGGAGTCTGCCTGATTCCCGAGGCGTGAGTCCGGGTGCAGGGCCGGCGTTCGGAAGTTTCCTGAGCCGCGTTCTGGACCCCACCCCCAAACTCCTGCCATTATGCAGTTTGTGAGTCGGGCAGGCTGGCTCCACCGCGGCAGGATGGGCCCTTCCACCATGACCTCGCGACCCGCAGCACGCCTCATCGACGCTGCCGGCATCGCGGCCGAACACAACATGTCGTCGGCCCGGGTCAGCGATCTCTACAACCACCGCGACGAGAACGGCTTCCCCGAAACAGCCGACCACCGCGGCCGCGCCCGCCTGTGGGACCACGCCAAGGTCACTAAATGGTTCAGCAAACGCCCTGGATCGCGGCTGCGCGAGCACACGCCGCCCACCCGCGATCCGCAGGAACTGCTCAACGCGGCGGAGGCCTCCAGGTTCCTCGGCTACAAGAACGACAACCAGGTCACCACCTACGTCCGCGACCACCCCGACTACTTCCCCAAGCCGGACGTCGTCGAAGAGCTGGGTACGCCCGAGCGGCCCTACCGGCGGTTGCAGTGGAGGGTGCAGACCTTGCTGGACTGGATGGCCACCCGGCCCGGCAGCGGACAGCGCTCGGGGGTCAAGCGCGCGGCACCGCCCCTCCCTGACGTCCCCGTCGACGGAGACCTTGATGAGCTCCTGAGCCCGACACAAGCGGCCGCACTGCTGGGGTTCAAGAGCCTCAACTCCTTCTCCAGCAGCCTCTCCCAGGGCAACCTGCCCTTGCTCAAAACACCCGAGCCACTCAAGGTGGACGGACGCCGCCGCTGGACACGCCGGCGGATTCTTGAGCAGAAGGATCAGCGCGACCGCAGATCGTAGGCCCTTGAGCGCGGCATCCGGTTACGGGGTGTTGGTCCCTTGCGGGCCGGGTGCCGCACGGTGGCCGGTATGACGTGGCTCGCCACCACGTTCCGCAGCAGCCTGCTGGCTGCTGCGGACCGGCCATCGTCAGCGCCCTCGGAGGCCGTCTTCAGACGGTGCGCCGCCGCCCACGCAGGGATCGTGGGGAGTTAATGAGGACCCCGACCATGGGCTTGTTCCCTTTTTGTAACCGTGGTCGGGGCTCTGTGGTCGGGGATCCGGTCGGGGGCGACAGGTTCCCTCATCAGCACCCGAAGTTCTCCCGACCTGACGCGCGGCCTGCCCATCGGCGTGTGCTTCGCCCTGTGCGAGTGACGCCGTCGATCAAACCGGCAGCTGCCTCACGGCAGGCGCGCATCGAAGGAACGCCGATGACCAGCACCACACGCGGCCGCCGGACCTCCGACCTTGCTCCGAGCCCGGCAGAGCCTCTGAGCCACCAGATCCTGGCCGCGATCGCCCAGCACCGCATCACGACGACCAGTCAGCTGCGCTGCATGCTGCGGCCGGACGGCAGCAGACAGCTGCTCTCACGGGCCCTGAACAAGCTGCGCACCGACGAGTTCGTCGACTGCACGGTGCTGCAGGGGCCCCGCCGGTCTCGGACCAACGCCTGGTACCTCACCTCCGCAGGGGTCCAGCTGACCCGTGGTCTGCCCGCCCTGCGCGGACGGCCGCCCTACCCCATCACGTCGACGACAGCAGCGTCGCTGAAAACGCCGCACACCCTCACCGTCGTACGCACGCACCTGCAGTTCGCCGCCGACGCCCGCCGTCTCGGACACGAGCACGGCCCCTGGGACTGGACCCCGGAGGTAGCCCACTCCATCGGCGAGGGCGAACGGCTCGTGGCCGACGCCCTCATGCGCTACACCGTCGCCGACGTGCAGCAGCGGCGGAAGCTGCGCGCGTTCGTGGAAGTCGACCGCACCACCATGTCCAGCGAGCGGCTGGCCGTGAAGCTGATCGAGTACGCCCGGCTGTACCTGTACGAGGCTCCGCCGGGCGGGCGTCGACGCACTTCCTCCATGGGCCCTGCATGGCTGCGCTGGTATCCGGTCTTCCCTCGGGTGCTGTTCGTGCTCACAGCTGCCTCTCCGACCAGACTGGCGAACCGGATCAGCGATCTTCAGGCCATGGTGGCTCAGCACCCCCTCGTCGCGGCCCTCGCACGCAGCGTCCCGCTCGGGGCTGCGGTGTTGGAGGAGATCGAGCACAACGGCGGGAATCTGGCCGTGTGGGTCCCTTTGACCGGGGGCGAACCCCGGCCGTGGACCGTCCTGTGACCGCGCTTGTGCGGCCTCTGCGCAGAGGCCTGGTGACGCCCCAGCGTCCGGAACATCCGTTCACGATCGGGGTGCTGGCTTGACCTCCGCGGTGTCGCTCCTGACCAGCCAGGACGAGCAGGTGGCCGGCGCCCTGACCGGGCTGGTCAAGGCCCTGTTGTGGCTAGTCACGCACTGGTGGGTGCTCGCCCTGGCCGTCTGCGGGGTCTGGGGGGCTGGTGTGTCGGTGGGCCGTCGGCTCGCGCGGCGGGCTTCGGCTGAGCGGATGGCGCTCGAGCTCGTGCCCTCCCGGCACTTCGATCCGAGCCTGGAGGAGATCTTCCGCCGCGGTGTTCAGCTCGCGCGCGCCTCGACGAGCATGCCCTGGTGGGCTCCGCGCTGTACGAGGACCGTGCAGGTGCGCCTGCGCTCGGATGGCTCCACCCCGCTGTGCTACCGGATCGAAGGGCCCGCCGGGGCACAGCGGCTGCTGTCCATCACGCCCTTCGGGCCGAACGTAACGGTCACCCGGGCGCGGCCGATCACGGACGAGCCGCGCAGGCACACGGTCAGAGCGGAGTTCATCCTGCGGGGCAGCCCGGTATCGCCGCTGCGGGAGGTTCCCTTGGACCCTGATCCGCTGCAGCCCTTGGCCGACGCGGTGTCTGACCTGCGTGCCGAGCTCGGCGACCTCGCCGAGGTCCGTCTCGACGTTCAGCGGGCGCCCAAGTGGGCGCTGCGGCTCCGCCGTATCCACCTGATGGGAGCCGCACGGCGCTCGGAGCACCGGGAGACACAGCGCGCGGCCCGGCTGGTCCGAAAGGACGCCACCCGGATCGAGGACTCCTTCTCCTGGCATCTGCAGCAGTTGGTCAGCGGCAGCAAGACGGGGGGTGGCGGGCGGCGGCTGGTCATGCCGCCGGTGCCGCGCAGGGTGGACCGGTCGGAGGCGTTGGGCAAGCTCGCCGAGGACGACCACCTGGTGCGGGTGCAGCTGCTGGTGCTGTGTGCTTCGAACGTCCAGGGGCGCGCCGAGGCGCGGCTGGCTCAGCTACAGGCGGCGCTGGACGTGTTCGGCGGCCGCGCACGGTGGTCGATGCTCGGGTGGCGGATCGGTCCGTGGCGGCTGGGAGCCGATCACTGGCCCAGCCGCGGCCATTTCGACCGCAGATGGGAGTTGGGCCACTGCGCTCCTCCGCGGCCGAACTGGGTGCGCCTGGAGGAAATTGCCGGATTGCTCAAGCCTCCGACCGTGCACTGCCGTGTGCCGCTGCTCGGCGGTGACCTGCCGACCTTCTCCTTCGGCGACCCGGACTTGCTGCTCCAGGGGATCTACCGGGGTGCTGACGGCCGCGAGCGCCTGGTGGCCACCTACGCCGAGGAGACCCTGTTCGAGGTCGGTGTGGGCAAGGCCGGCGGCGGCAAGACGGAGCGGGCGCTCGCCCAGGCGATCGGCTGGGCGCACGCGGGCGGCGGGTTGATGTTCATCGACCCGCACCGCGACTCCTGGCCGCGCGCCATGACCTTCCTCGGCCACGACCACGTGATGCGGCGGCTCGCGCTGATTGATCTCACCACCACAGGTTCGGCGTCCCGGCTGGGGTCGTGGAATCCGCTGGGCATGCACCAGGGTCAGGTCGCTCACGAGGTCGTGGAGACGGCCACCGACGCCTACGCCTCCGCGATGGGCTGGGACAACCTGAACGCCCCTCGCGCGATCACCATCCTGACCGCCTCACTGGCGGTGCTGGTGGCCCTGAACCGGGCGGCCTGTCGGGCCGGGCGGCCCGAGGACCAGGCCACGCTCCTCCACGTCAGGCCACTCATCACCGACGGTGTCTTTCGCAGCTCGGCGCTCACGGCCCTGGCTCGTGAGCTCGATGAGGAGACGCTCGCGTGGTGGCGCACCACGTTCCCGACGCTGCCCTCCGACGCCTTCGCCGTCGTTCTCAACGGGCTCGGCCGCCTGGCCATGAACCCGGTGACCAGAGCGTTCCTCGGCCAGCCGGTCGGCCGCTACAACATCCGCGCGGCGATGGACCACCGGATGATCGTGTGGGTGTGCACGTCCGGCAACGGGCCCACCGACCGTCTGCTCACCGCCCTTCTCGCCCACGACCTGTTGCGGGCAGGGCGTTCCCGGGTCGACACCCCCGAGGACCAGCGGGTTGCCTTCCGTGCCTACTTCGACGAGCTGATCACGCTGACCGGCTCGGCCCCCGAGACGATCGCCGCCATGTTCGAGGACTTCCGCAAGTACCGGGTCCAGGTCCACGGCATGACCCAGCTCCTGGGACGCCTGCCCGCACCCGTTCGGCATTCCCTGGTCCAGAACGCCTCCACACTGGCCACCGCCGCAGGCTCGAAGACGGCGATAGCCCCCGTTACCGCGGAGTGGGGGGACAACCCCAGCGCGGACCAGGTCGCCACCCTCGACAGGTTCGAGCACTACGCCTCACTGACCGTCCGTGGGCGCCGTGTCGGACCGGTGCCCCTGCGCGGCCCTCACCTCGATGGCGTCTTCGCCGCCCAGGCCCGCCCTCGTCAGATCCCCGACGTCGAGCGGGCCGCCCACGCCACGGCCGGAGCGCTGCCCCTTGACCAGCTCACCGAACGGGCGGACGCCCAGCTCGAACGCGTCAGCGCCTTCCTCGCCCAGCGCGTCCAGACCAACACCGGGACCGCGTCGATGAGATACGAATGAAGCCCGGTGCGCGGACGCGCTATCCGTACACGGCTACGCCAGGTCGAAGAAGGCTGAGGTCGACAACCCGACAGGCTCAATCGGTGATCAGTTTCCGTATCGCTCGCCCTTGGGGGTGCGGGCCATCAGCACATCGGCTGCCTCACGCGCGGTCAACCGGCCGTCGATGACATCGACCACGATCTCAGTGATCGGCATTTCCACGCCGTGCCGGCGGGTCACCGCGAGAAGGGCTGCGGCTGACTTCACACCCTCGGCAGTCTGTGACGTGGCGATGGCTGCCTCACGGACGGTCATGCCCTTGCCCAGGTGTTCGCCGAAGGTACGGTTGCGGGAGAGCGGGGAAGAGCAGGTAGCGACCAGGTCGCCGATGCCGGCCAGGCCGGAGACGGTGATCGGGTCTGCACCGAGCGCCTGTCCCAGGCGTGCGGTCTCCGCCAGTCCTCGGGTCATGAGGAGGGCGGTGGCGTTGTCGCCCAGTCCCAGCCCGCTGGAAAGTCCGACAGCGAGTGCGATGACGTTTTTCACCGCGCCGCCGAGCTCGCAGCCCACGACGTCAGGGTTGGTGTAGGGCCGGAAGTACGAGGTCGGGGAGGCCTTCTGGAGTCGCTCGGCGACCTTCTCGTCCACGCAGGCGATGACCGAAGCCGCGGGCTGGCGGGCGGCGATCTCGCGGGCCAGGTTGGGCCCGGAGAGCACCGCGACGCGGTCCGTGGGTAGATCGGCGACCTGTGCGACGACCTCGCTCATGCGCAGCCCGGTGTCGGTCTCGATGCCCTTCATGAGACTCACGACCACGGTGTCGGCGCCGATGAACGGCGCCCACGCGGCGAGGTTCGCGCGCAGTGTCTGCGCGAGGATGGACAGGACTGCGATGTCGGCCTCGGCGAGCGCGACGGCCGGGTCGGTTGTCGCCCGTACCGTGAGTAGCAGGGTGGTGCCGGGCAGATAGTCGCGGGGTTCTCGTGGCGGGTGTTGATCGCGTCCGCGATCTCCTTCCGGCGGGCGTGGATGAGGACGTCGTTCCCGGCGTCCGCGAGCACCATGGCGTAGGTGGTGCCCCATGATCCGGCCGACAGGACTGCAGTCCTCACCCTGATTCCTCCCTGTACACAGCGGTTTCGGGGAGGGTACCGGCCGACGCGGGTCGGCCGTCTGCTGGTCGTTGCAGGGTGATCACGCGGGCGGTGCGGTCGGGGAGGCGGGGCAGTTGGCGGCGTGCCTCGGCGAGCATGCGCTCGGCTTCCCGGTTGCCGAGTTCGCGCCGTAGCTCGTTCTCGCGGGAGAGCCACAGCCCGTACAGGCGGCCCCACATGTGCGGCTCGGCCGCGCGTACGTCCACGCGTTCGACGGCGAACCCCGCAGCCTCCTCGTGGACGGTGAGCGGACCGCGGGCGCCGTGGCGTGTGGCGCGGGTGATGACGGCGCGACCGCCGGGGCGCAGGATGCGGTACAGCTCACGCAGGGCGCCTTGGCGGTCGTCGGCGCGGGATAGCGCGTCGACGCAGATGACGGCGTTGACGTGCCGGTCGGACAGGCCTGTCGCGGTGAGTGTGCCCGTATGGAACTGGGCTTGGCCTTGTGGGACGAAGGTGGCTGCCCGCGTGGCAGCGAGGCGGACGGCGACCGGTGAGATGTCGACGCCGACCAGGCGAACGGCCAGGGCTCGCGCGAGCCAGAGTCCGACACCACCGGTGCCGCAGCCGACGTCGGCGAGTACGTCGCCCGGGCCGAGCCGGAGGTTGGTGGTGAGGGTGCCGAGCAGGGGCCAGTCGCAGGAGCTGGTGGGCGCGACCTCGACCGGATAGGCGTCGCCCATCGCCTGGGCGTAGAGGCCGTCGACGAGTCGGGAGGCGGCCCGTGCGGTGTGCACGGCGTCGAAAGCGTCCTGCAGGTGACGGATGTCGTCGTACTGGTTGGTGATCACCGGAGTACCGCCCGGCGTCGTCGTGAGCGCGTCCCGGGCAGATGACCTTGACAGCCGCGACCGGGTCAGCGGGTTCGGAGAGGTCGAGGGCCACTGGTTCGTGCCCGGTGATGTGGGTGATGCGGCGGGCGACGTGCCTGGCCTGGCCCGCGAGGTCTGCGGGAAGGCCCCGGCGGGTGGGCCACAGGTTCCACAGGGCGTACGGTCTCTGCGATGTGCCGTCCGGGCGGGGCGGGGCGGTGTCGAAGAGGCCGTTGTGGGAGGGCAGGTCGTCGCGGGTCCGGGCGATGCAGGTCAGGCGGGACTGCGCTGCCTCGGTGATCGCGCGTGCAAGCGCGATGCACGGCTGCAGGTGGCAGCCGGCTCCGGCGAACGTGGCGGGATAGTCGGGCGACCACAGGCAGGCGAGACAGACCGGCAGGGCGAAGGAGTTGTCGACGACCGCGAGCTCGACGCTCACACCCGCCTCCCGCAGCTGGCCGAGCAGGCGCAGGCAGTACAGGTCGTCGACCGTGGCCGGATCGATGAGCGTGCGGTAGGTGCCGTGCACGGTCTCATCGGCGAACAAGGCGTCTCGTTCGACGACTTCGTACATGGCGTGCAGACGTGCCTCGTCGCGGGTGTTGCCACAGGCCAGGCCGGTGCTGGTCACCCGGAACAGGTCCGGCTCCCACAAGGTGGGCTGTGCCTGGCGGCGCACGACGCTGACCGGCACCTCGACCTTGCGCCCGCTGGTCAGCCCGGTCCCGTACGTCCACTCCAGGCGGACCTCATCGAGGGCCCACCCGTAGTTGGACACCTTCAACGGCAGCGCCGCGGCGAGGCAGTCGACGGTCCTAACCAGCGGCGGACAGGCTGTGCCACCAGTGACCGCAGCCACCGGAACAGAAGCGCTCGCGGCGCCGTTTGTCGGCGACCGTGAGCACCGCGATCAGTAGCCTGAACGCCTTCCGGCGCTCGTCGAGAGGTGTGAGACCAGCGATCTTTCCCAGCTGCTGGTCGATCCGGCCCTGTGAGATCAGAACTGCCGGCGTGTGCGTTGGGCGCAGCCCGGCACGGCGGATACTCTCCTCGGCATCCTCGGCGACAGCGCGCGCCTGGACGCAATGATGGCGCAGGAACAGCAGGACCTCGGACTGTTCTGCCGAGTCGAGGCCGTCGAACCATTCGACCCCCTCGGGCATCGGGCGCAGGCCCTGAACGAGTTCATTGAGTCGGAAGTCGCGTTCGTTCATGACTGCCCCGTGAGATCAGGCGGCGCTCGGCCGTGGTGCTGGAGCGGATTCACATCCACCCAGTTCAGGGCTTCTACCCACAGCTCACTGACCACGCCACTCTGCCTTGCGCAGCTGCTCGAACACCAACTCATTGCGAGAGGCATCGGCACGGCACTGGAAGCTATCTCCAGTCAGGCGGGCCTGTGCGGGAACCTCTGGCCTTGAGGTAGCTGTCGCCCTGTGGTCGGGAGCGCTTTCACTCCGGGCTGCCACGGACGGGGTGGGCCCCGTAGCGTGCGCCCTGGGGCACCTGGCGCCGTGGGAGGGGCACGATGGATGAGCAGGAAGACGACCTGGGCAGGGAGCACCTCGCCTTCGCGTCGGGCATGACGATGGAGGAGGTGGTCCGATCCACCGTCAGAGCCAGCGGCGATGCCATGATGGCCCAGGTGCGCCGGGAGGCGATGGCCGCCCGGCTGCGCGTGCGGGGACACGGCGGCACTATCACTGCCATGGACCGCATGTGGATGCGGCAGGCCATCGACCTCGCAGGCCGCTGCCCACCCTCCGACGGCGCCTTCTCTGTAGGCGCCGTGCTCGTGGACGCCAGCGGCCAGAAGCTGGCATGCGGCTACTCGCGGGAAGACGACCCGCACGTCCATGCCGAGGAGAGCGCCCTCGGCAAGCTCAACCCGGCCGACGCCAGGCTCACCGGCTCCGCCCTCTACACCACGTTGGAACCCTGTTCCCAGCGCAAGTCGAGACCGGTCACCTGTACCGAGCACATCCTTCGCACACAGATCAGCCGCGTCATCATCGCCTGGCGCGAGCCCAGCCTGCTCGTCGCCGACTGCGTCGGTGTGGAGACGCTCCGCGCCGACGGCGTCATCGTCGATGAGCTCCCGGATTGGGCCGACGCCGCCCACGCCGTCAACGCTCATCTCCTCGGACTCCCACAGTCCGATAAGACGTGATGATCCGCGACGTCACACGCCCCGCGTAGCGCGGCCGGGCTCGCGCCGTGAGATGGCGCCGAAGCTTTCGCAAGTTCCCGCACGGGCGGCCTCAGTCAGAGCCCGACGGCGCTTTCGACGAACCCCTTGCGGGGGGCGCCCCGGCGATTCTCGGAAAGAGCCGCTCGAAGCGCCAACCCGTCGATGCGGTCGGATACTTCAGCAGGCTATGCCTCGTCCTGGGTGCCGGGGTGAGGCTTGGGCAGGAGCGTGTCGCCGGGCCACAGCGGCCGCTCCGCCTCGGCCTGGCGCAGCCATTCGGTGAGGGTGCGCAGTAAGGATTCACGGTCGGCGGGTCCATGAACCTCGCAGTTGCCGGAGGCCGAGTCGAAGCTGTTGATCGTGACGTCGGGGCCGTTGCACAGCAGGGCGCGGTCCACGGCGGGCAGGGCGACGGAGAGCGCGTGGCAGTCTCCGAAGCGCGACAGGGTGAGCAGGTCTACGGCGACCCGCTCCCAGGCTGCGACGTTCCTCCATCCGGTGTCGCCGAGTTCGGCGGTGAGCGTGGCCATCGGCACGATCTCGCCGCGTTTGCGCTGTCCGCTCGAGAGGAGGTCGTGGATGCGCAGTCCGTCGGGCTGCAGGACGCGGGGGTGCAGGAGCGTGGCGGCCGCGACGATGGTGGCGTTGACCTCGGTAGTGCCCTGCGGCGGCCAGTACGGCTCGTGGACGAAGAGCAGGTACAGGCGGGGCGTTGTGGGCGTGGGCGGCTGGTAGGTGTGCATGGCGGTCGGTCCTTTCGCGTCGCGTTCGTGGGTCAAGTGCGGGACTTGTCGAGACGGTGCAGGCATCCGGTGGCGTAGCGTGCGGCGGCCGCGGCGTCGTGCAGGGCTTCAGCGCCGAGGGCGAGTTCGGCGGTGGGCGCCGTCGGCTCGTTTCCGGCCGGAGGGCCCTCGACGCCGCTGCCCTGTCGGTCGCCGTGGGGTTTGGGCGGGCAGGTGATGGCGTCCTCGAGCTGGTGGTGGGCGGTGGCGTGTTCGACGGACTGGTAGGCGAGGTCGGCGAGCAGGTGAGCGCGGATGAGCAGGTCCCGGTGATCGTGGGGTGGGCTGGTGGGCTGGCTGAGCAGTCCGGCGAGGTCCCACAGGGCTCGGTGGCTGAGGCGGGCGGCGTCGAGCTGTTCGGGTGTGGGGTGGTGCCGGGCCGTGTGGTCGATCTGTGCGTGCCAGGCGACGAGGGGTCGCAGGTAGGTGACGGAGGCGGGGTCCGTGACGGTGCGCACGCGGCGCCGGGCACGGGCATCGAGGCGTGCGGGCAGGTGGTCGACGAGGAGCGGCAGCAGCAGCGTCAGCGGGATGGCGACGGCGCCGGGGGCGTCCCTGCCGAGGGCGAGGACCAGGCCGATGAGGGAGACGAGGGCGATGGCGAGGGTGACGGTGCCGCCGCGGTCGAGTGCGACGCGTGCCGCGGGGCGTCGTGTGAGCCACCGGTGTGCGCACCGGTCGCGTAGCGAGGGCTCGGGCGGCCTGATGCCGATCTCCAGCAGTGGGCACGTGTCCTCGCCCGAGCGGGAGTCACTGGGAAGTGCCCACCGCAGCCATCCCCAGACGGTGCGCTCGTCGGTGTGGATCTGGGTACGGAAGGGCTGGCGGCGGGCGCGGTGCTCCGCGCGCTCCAGGCGGCCCGGGTCGTCGGCGAAGGGGAGCAGGAGAAGGCTGCTGCGGTGTGGGTAGGGGGGCATGGTCTCCCTCGGTCGGTGAGTGGACACTCAGCCGGTCGCCGGGTGGTGCGGCCGGGTGGTGCCGTGGCGATGATGGCGCCGACCGTCGAGCGCAGCGGGGTGGGCAGCGGGCGGTCGGCGATGACGTGGCGCAGGAGTTCGGGCGTCCATCCTTCGGTGAGGAGCTGGGTGGCCACCGCTCCTTGCTCCTGGAGGGCGGGGCCGGTCAGCAGGAGATGGGGGTGCTCGGCTCCGATGGCCAGGAGCAGCCGTACGCCGGGGGTAGCCTTGATGCGAGGGCCGGGCTGCGGCGGCTGCGGGGCGGGCCCGGTGGAGGGGCGGTCGTCGCGCGCGTTCACGGCCGCGTCGGGGGCGGAGGGATGGACGGGGGTGGTGTTCTGCTGGGTGGTCTTCTTGACTGTGGTGTTCTTTGTGGGGCGTCGGGCCTGCGCAGGTTGAGCCAGCGCAGGCTTTTCCGACTCTGGTGATGACCTGCGGACTTTCCCGTCCTCGGTGAGGGGTGTGGGTGCCTGGTCGCCGAGCAGGTCGTAGAGGTGTGCGGGCATGTCGGTGATGGAGTAGACGGCGGCGCCCAGCGTGCCGTCGGCGCGCCGTTCGCGGCCGCGGGTCAGGTAGCCGTACTTCTCCAGTTCCTCGAGGCCGCTGGTGACCGCGTCGCGGCCCTCGGGACCGGCGCGCGCGAGCTCGGCGACGCTGACCTTCCAGCCGTCCCGGTGGGTGGAGATCAGTCCGAAGATCCCCTTGGCGCGGAAGCTGATCCGCCGGTCGCGGAAGAGGGCGTTGGCGATCTGGGTGAAGTGGTCACCCGCCATCTGCCCGCGGCGGATCCCCGATCCGTAGCCGCTCACCGTGGCGTCCCGCCCCGCGCCACCCGAGCACGCCCGGGCGTGCGGCTGCTGCCGGTGGGTTCCGGCGCGCGGGCAGCGCGAGCTGCGGGTGCCGCGCAGGGCATCGGGGCGACGCGGACTCGGGGCGGGGCGGCCGCGGCACGAGGAGCGTGGTTCATGCATGTCAGGCAACCCGCCGGCCCCGACCACCCTGGCGACCACCGGCCCCCGACCAGGATTACGAAGGAATCACAAGCTGCGGCGGGCACGGTGGTCGCCGTCCTCTGCCGTCGCCCGGACGCGCGGCGCACCGTGCACGGGGTGAGGGGTGGCCGTGACCGATGGCCGTGCGGGTGGGTGACCGGTGACTGATTCCGCAGTATCGGTCACCGGTCACGACCGCTGTGTCCTGCCGGTCATCCCCTCGGGGTGTGAGTGGTGACCGATGCCCGCGCCCGGTTCCCGCGTGGGCGCGTGGCCGTTCCGGTCACCGATTCCCCAGGGCGTGGGAGACCTTCGGGATCACGCTGCGGGCGCGGACCGGTGTGGTGGTAGAACCCGACCACCACCGGCTGACGGTGCCCCGACCACGCAGGTCACTGCCACTGGGGCAGGAGTTGCCGAGCCCGCCTGCCGGGGCCGTCGACGCGTACCCGCTCCGCCCCGCGTCAGGCGGGCGCAGTTGTGGGCTGCCTGACGAACCCCGCCCGCGCAGCGAGGAGAGAGCCGCGCGCCATCGGTCACGAGGCGGCGGTCGGTGCTCGCGCGGTGCTGGCCTCGCACCGGTCATCGTCGCCGCGCCGGTGGTCGAGGCGGTGGTAGCGCGACCGCTGCCGTGACCGCTTCTTCGTGACCGATTCGTCGCTGTGGTCGGGGCGCGCTGGTCGGTCAGCCGGTCGGGGCCGCTGGGTTGTCTCTCGGTATCAGCCTCCACGCTCTCTCCGGGAGACCACCTCATGCCTTCTTCCCACGCATCACCGGACCCGGCGGGGCCGCCGGTGGCCGCCGGTGCGGCGCTCAGCCAGATGCACCGCCGGGTGCGGCTGGGCCGCCTCGCGGTGTGGGCGGCGCTCGCCGCCGGCCCGCTCGCGTTGCTGGTGTTCGCCGTTCAGCCCTCCCATCCCAGTGCGGCCGCTCCGGCGCCGACGCCCCAGCGCACCGCGCAGATCGCTTCGGTGGCCGACCCGGCCGGGTACGCCGCCGAGTTCGTGGACGCCTGGCTGCGCAGCACCACCGACCTCTCCGGTCCGGCCGCGGAGCACGCTCAGGCGATGGGCCCGGACGTGGCTCTCCCCACCCGGCGGGACGGCGCGCCCGCGCCGCGCCAGGTGACACCGGTGCGCAGCGTGCCGCGGGGCGGCGCGGTGTGGTCGGTGACGGTGGCCGCGCAGTACGCCGATGCGGTGCGCTACTTCGCCGTGCCCGTGGCGGTGTCCTCCGACGGGGGCGCGGTCACGGTGACGGCCGCTCCGGCTCTGGTGGGTGCGCCCGCACGGCTGCCGGTGCCGGATTCCCCGTACGGGGTCACGGTCGAGAACGGTCCCCTGACCGCCACCGCCCGGGGGTTCTTGTCCGCGTATCTGGCCGGGCAGGGCGAGGTCGGCCGGTACGTGGCGCCGGGAGTGAAGCTCACCGCGGTCTCGCCGGCGGCCGCGACGTCGGTCGCGGTCCGGGAGGTGGCCGCGCGCGAGGAGGCGGCCGCCGACAACTCGGTGCCGCGGGCGGGCACACAGGCCCATGTCCTGGTCCACATCGAGGCCCGGGACGGCAAGGGCAGGTGGCCGCTGGCCTACGAGCTCACCCTGGCCGCCCGCGGGGGCCGGTGGGAGATCGCCGCCATGGCTGCGGGCAGCGCGGGCGGTGAGCGGTGATGGACACGCTCCCCGCGCACCAGGTGGTCCTCGCGGGCAAGTTGGCCGACCTCGGCGACTCCTGGATCGGGACCGCTCTGGACTGGGGGACGAAGGGGCTGCAGGCGGGCCTGGTCGTGATCGTGGTCGTAGTGATGGTGCAGCGGCTGAGTCTCAAGGCGGGGATCGGCGCGCTGATTCTGATGGTGATCGCGCTGGGCCTCTATAGCTCGCGCTACGACCTGGCGGACATCTTCAAGGACGAGGTGGAAAACCCCGCCCAGAGCGCGCCCGCCGTCGAGGGCTCCTCCACGCGCCAGGATCCGGTGCGGGCCGGGCAGTTCGGAGGGCGGACGTGAGCGCGGCCTCGGGGCCGCGGCTGGCTCGCTTCTACACCGCCGCGCGCCGCCACCCCTGGGTGCTCGGCAAGTGGGCGGACTGGCGCATCCCGTTCGGCCCCTACAACGCGGCGCAGATCGCGCTCGCTGTGATCGGCGGCTTCGTGCTGGTCAAGACGCTGTCGGTGTGGACGGCGCTCGGGCCCATGGGGGGTGTTCTCGTGCTGAGCACCTGGATCGTGGGGATCTGGGTGCTGCGCCGGCCCCGGATCGGCGGGCGCAGCCCGCTCTCGGCCGTCCTGGGCCTGGTGTCCCTGGCCGGTCAGCCCGCGGGCGGCCGGATCGGCCAGCGCGCGGCCCGGGACCGTCCCGCCCGCCTCCTCGGCGGCGGCTTCGTCCTTGAGGCCCTCCCCCAGCCCGCCGCGGGCGCGCCGCCACCCCCTTCGCGGCGGCGTCCCGTCTCCCGTCCGAGGCCCGCCCGGACCAGCGCCCGCTCGCGGCGCGCGCGAGCCGGAGCGGTGACCGATCCCGTGGCGGGCCCGGTCTCGCCGGTCCAAGCGCTGCTCGCCCGGGCCCAGTTCTCCCCCGATCAAGGAGCACGGTGATGCGGGTTCCCGTCCGGCACATCGCCGGTCATCTGCTGTGGTCGACCCACGGCCACGCCTGGGCGGTCTACCGGATCCATCCCGGCCCCGGTGCACACGGCCAGACACAAGAGACCGTGCCCGGCACCTACATCCCCGCTCCAGTACGCACCGAGCTGCTGGACAAGGTGACGACGATGGTGCGCTCACTGTCCGGCACGCCGCGGCTGTTCGGGCTGTGCGCCCAGGTCGATGCCGCCGAGGTGATGTGGCGGATGACCGAGGGCCTGGAGGACGAGGACGGCCACCTGCTGACCGAGGCCTCGGGGTGGGTGGAGCATCTCGAGGCGGCGCTCGATCTGCTGGACGGGCAGGAGATGCACCAGCGCACGTGGTGGCTGGCCGTGCCGCTGCAGAGCGAGAGCAAGGGGCTGGAGTCGGCGGCCGCGCTGTGGGCGGATGTCTCCGACGCCTTCGGGCTGCGGGCCGCGCCGGTGACGCTCGCCCAGGTCAACGCCTGCCGGGAGAAGGCCTCCCAGGTGGAGGCGCACCTGTCGAGCGGTGTCCCCTACCGGCCGGCGGAGCCTGCGGAGATCGTGTGGATGATCCAGCACGCGCTGCACCGGGGGCTTGCCGAGCCGCTGCTGAGCCAGGCCACCGGCAGTCAGGCCTACGGCGGTCAGATCACCGGCGGCGTGCTGCGCTCACCGAGCTATGCCGACCTCGGCCAGGTGCGGCTGGAGGAAGGCGGCACCGACCGCGCCCTGTCCGGCGGCCGCACGGCCCGGAGCGGGGGCCGGGCTAAGTGGTGGCAGCACAAGGCGGTCGGCTCGCCGCTGCGGCGCCGGTGGCTGGAGGTCGAAACCGATTCCGGCACCGGCTACCAGGCGCACCTCGCGCTGGCGGAATGTCCGCGGGCGGTGTCGGTGGAGGCCGCGGATCTCTTCGCGCAGCTGGAAGTGCTGGACTTCCCCGTCGACTTCACCGTCGATCTGACGCTGGTGAGCGCGGAGAAGGCGCGCCAGCAGGTGCAGCGCAAGAAGAACGAACTCGTCGACCAGGCCGACCAGTACGATGCGCGGCCCACGGGGATGCCAGCCTCGATTCCCGACGCCGCCGGTGATCTGGGCGAGCTGGACGGGCGGCTGTCCCGTTCCTCGGTGGAGGTCGAGGTCCAGTCCGTCACCGCCCTGCATGTGTGGGGGCCGAGTGCGGCGCTGTGCGACGCGCGGGCCCGGGCGCTGGAGAAGCTCCTGGCGGGCGCGGACTACCGGGCGGTGCGCCCGTCCGGTCTGCAGACCGACCTGTTCACCCTGGGGCTGCCCGGGGCGGTGCGCTCGCCACGGCTGCGGGAGTTCGCGCAGTATCAGCTCAGCGAGGACTGGGCGATGTCCGGGGCCTTCACCCACAGCGAGGTCGGCGACCCGAACGGCATCCTGCTGGGACGGGACCTGGACTGCGGCACCACCCGCCCCGTGATGATCAACGTCGCGGACGCGCCGAAACACGACGCATCCGCGTCCTTCGGTGCGGTCTCGGATCTCGGGGGCGGCAAGTCGGTCCTGGAGAAGATCGTCAGCTCCTGCGTGGTGGACCGCGGCGGGCGGGCGATCTGCATCGACCGCACCCCGGTACGCGAGTGGGCGACGTTCGCCGAGGCGGCCGCCCCCGGCCGCTGCCAGATCATCGACGCCGCGCAGGCCGGCCTGTCCATCGACCCGCTGCGTCTGTTCCCCGGGCCCGAGGGGCGCCACTACGCGCTGAGTTACCTCACCCTGCAACTGGGCATCGGGCCGATGACCACCAACGGTGAGGTGCTGCACCACGCCATCGAGCAGGCCGCCGCCGGGCCCGATGCGTCTATGGCTCGCGTGCTTGCGGTCCTGGCCGACATGGCGGCCGGGGAGAGCGGCAAGCGCCAGGACACCGCCGCCACCCTGGCCGGGCTGCTGCGCGTGGTGGCAGGTAACCGCCTCGCGGCGATGGTGTTCGACCCGGCGCTGGCGCCGGTGCGTCTGGACGGCACCGGCACCTCCGACCTCATCGTGATCACCACGGCCGGGCTGAAACTGCCGCCCAAGCAGGCCTTCGCCAACCCCGAGATCCTCCACCAGCAGCCCCTGGAAGCGCTGATCGGCAGGGCGGTGCTGTATCTGATCGCGGCGATGGCCCGCCAGGCGGCGTTCACCGACCCGGCCCGGTTCTGCGCCATCGTCACCGACGAGCTGTACTGGCTCACTTCCTCGGCCGAGGGCACCGCCCTGGTCCACGAAGTCCTCCACGACGGCCGCAAGCACGGCGCCGGACTCATCGCCGCCGCGCACGCGGCCGAGGAGCTCGGGCCCGACCGCGGCCTGATGGCCTACCGGGCCCTGGGACGCACCACTGACCGCGAACGCGCCCGCGCCGGACTTCAGTTCATCGGCCTGGACCCCGACGACCCGGAGCTGGTGCGGATGGTCACCACCGGCCTCTCCCCCGTGGGGCGCAAGGACCGCGCCGGGGAATTCCTGCTGACCGCCCCACGGCAGAACACCGGCCGCGTCAAGGTCATCGTCCCCTCGGTCCGGCGCATCGCCGACCGAATCTTCACCACCCCCGGCCACCAACTGCGTGCCCGTGCCCGCCCGCAGCCCCTCACCGGTGCCGAGGCCGCGCCGGTGTCCGTCCAGAAGGAAGGCACGCCGTGAGGGACAGCCGCACCAGGGCGCCCCGCCGCTGGACGCTCCAGCGCGCCGCCATCGCCGTGACCGCCTGCCTGCTGCTCGCCGCCGGATTCTGCTCGGTGAGTGCCCTGCCCACGACCGCTGCGGCCGCATCCGCGGACAGGACGGCAACCGCCGCCGCCCCGGCGCTGACAACCCGCCCGGACGGGAAGTGCGCGATGGTCACCGGTCCGGCCCGGAAGTACTGCGGACCCAGCCACGGCGCTCCGGCGGCCTCGCGGTCGCGGGGCTTGGACGCCTGGCTGCTGGTGCCGCCCGTCGCCGCGGTCCTCGCGCTGGTCGCCCTCCTCCGCGTGGAAAGGGCCTGACCGACATGATCCTGTGGCGTTGCGACCGCGGCCGGATGCGCAGCCTGGCGACGGTGGGGCTCCTCACCATCGTGTTCCTCGTGGTCAACGCGCAGGTCGCCAGCGCGGCAGACGGCGGCGGGGACCTGATGAGCCCCCTGAACGTGGACAGCTCCGAAGGGGTGGCGATCGACGGCTACGAGCTGTCCTCCCAGAGCGGGAGCGTCTTCGCCTTCAAGACCAACGCCTACGGGTGGATCATGTCGGGCCTGTTCACGCTCTCCCGGATGTGGGTCGGCGTGTCCTGCTGGGCGATCGAGTACGCCCTGCACTTCCCGCTGATCAGGATGCTGGCCGATCCGGCACAGGAGCTGTCCGAGACGTACACCGACATCGCCGTCAACACCCTGGGCTTCAAGGGGCTCATGCTCACCTGGGCTTTCGTCTTCGGGCTGATCCTCTTCGTGCGCGGCAGAGCCGCACGCGGACTCGGCGAGATCGCGCTCACCCTCCTCATCGCGGCGTTCGCCTCGTCGATGTTCGTACGCCCGGACTACCTCCTCGGCCAGAACGGCCCGCTCGCGGAAACCCAGCAGGCGGCTGCCGAGACCGCTCAGGCCACCGTCGCCTCCTACGACTGGGGCGGCAAGATCGCCAGCGGGAACGCGGGCCCGTGCGACGCCGGGCTCTCCGGCCCTGCCCTGGAAAAGTGCTACAAGATCGAGAAAGACCGGCCCTACTCGGCCGCCGAGGTGGCCCGGCCCATTCAGGACTCCCTCACCAACG
This sequence comes from Streptomyces flavofungini, assembly GCF_014650815.1. Taxonomy (GTDB): domain Bacteria; phylum Actinomycetota; class Actinomycetes; order Streptomycetales; family Streptomycetaceae; genus Streptomyces; species Streptomyces flavofungini. Next base: position 61,871 of record NZ_BMVR01000023.1, on the reverse strand, counting down.
TCCTGGTCGTCAAGGGCTACATGCTCGTGCAGTACGGGCGGATCCTCGACCCGGCCAAGACGTCCGACCGCCAGGCCTACGCCCTGCACCTGAAGTGGGTCTCCGGCGGCTACAAAGCCAGCCCCAAGGAGCAGAAGGACAACCCCTGCCGCCACATCCGGGGACCGGCACGCAAGTACTGCGAACAGGGCGAGGCGGGCAAGAAGCAGTCCGAGAAGCTGCCCGAGCTCACCCCGGGCGGACAGCTCCTCGATGCCGCCACCCCCGTACTCACCGACCAGGACGCGCAGTTCGCACTGTTCCTCAAGGATCTGGAGAAGGCCGGGCCGGTGGGCAAGGCGTGCGCGACGTACGCCAAGGAAGCGACCGGCTGGCGCACGGCGGGCGCGCTGCTGCTGTTCGTCTCCACCCTGCTGATCTCCGCGATCCCGCTGTCGTCGGCGTTCGTCCTGCTCGGCGTGCAGGCCGCGGACGCGGCCGCCGCCGCGGTCGGCGGGGTGACGCTGATCTGGGCGATGCTGCCGGGCCCGTCCCGCCAGGCGGTGTGGAAATGGCTCGGGCTGATGGCCGTCTCCGTCGCGGGCATGTTCGTGATCTGCATGTTCCTGCCCTCGTACGTGATCGGCGTCGACACCGTCCTGACCAACGGCCCCGACGTGCCCGCCGAGCGGCTGCTGGCCCTCAACGTCCTGGGGGTCGCCGGTCTGTTCTTCCACCGGCGGCTGCTGCGCGGCATCTCCACGGCCGGGCAGCGCTTTGCCCTGCGGATGCGCTACGTCAAGGTCGGCGGTACCCACCTGCCGGGCGATTCCTCCGAGATCGGCGCGGCCCTGGGGGTCCATCACCAAGGCGGCTTCGGAGGGTTCGGGCTACGTGCGATGGGTGGCGGGATGGGCCGCCTCGGTACCCGTCAGCGCCTGATGCGCTCGCTGTCGGCGATGGCGGATGGAACCGGGATGCCCTTCGATCCCCAGACCATGCTGTCCGAAGCGGGCGCCGAGGCCTCCCGCAGCCTGGCTCCCCTGTCCATGGCCGCCACCGGCGCCCGGCCGGGCGCACGCGGAGCATGGGCCCTCCTGGTCGGCAGACGGCCCTCCGACCAGAGCCTGGAGCGGATGCGCAAGCCCACGGCCGACGGTGACGCGCCGGGCAGCGGACCCGACGACAGCTCCGGCAACTCCGGTGGAAACGGGCGGGGTTCGCGTCGCTTCGGGCCTGGCGACCGCTACCGCGAGGACGACGGGACCATCGCCGACCAGGACTCCGGTGAAGTGCTGCACGACCAGAACCGTGACCGCACGCTGCTGTCCACCCGCGCGCACAACCGCCTGGTGCGGCTGCGGGGCTATCGCCTGCTGCACCGCGGCGGCCGCATCGCCTACGGCTCGACGTGGGGACTGGCCACCACCACCCGGCGGGCCCGCACCGGCGCCACCCGGTACTCGGCCGACGCACGCCAGCAACTGCGGGTGTGGCGCAACACCGTGCGCGAAGACCGCCGGGCCTGGCGACGCAACGCACCCCCTGCCGCAGGCCCGGGCGGCGGGGGCGGGCCGGGCGGGGTTGGCCCCTTCGGCGGAATCGGCGGCGGTCCAGGAGGCGGCGGTCCCGGCGCGGGCGGCGTCGGGGGATCACCTGCCCCGGCCACACGGGTGCTGCGCACCCCGCCCAGGCCCGCCCCACCTCCGCCGCCCCTCAACCCGCCTCACCCGCCGCGCCCGGCCGGAGCACGGAGGCAACCGGGCCCCGGAGGCAACCGGAACGCCGGCAGGCCATCACCGGCGCGGCCCCAACCAGATCCGTCCGACCTCGATCTGGGGCCGGCCGGACCGATGCGCTATCGCTTCGCCAGCACCGACTCCGGCTCCGATGCGCGCCGCCGCTTCGTGGACCGGATGGGCGGAGTGTCCGGCGAGGAACGCCGGCAGGTGGTCGAAGAGCTCCGGCGCCGCTACGGCGACGCCCAGGACCCGGGCGGTGACGGCGGCGCATGAGAGCAACTCGCCGTGCCGCGCGGCCGCGCAGGCGCCGAACGAAGCGGGGGTGCCTGCTGGTGCTGCTGCTTGCCATCGTCGCTGGCTGCGCCGCCCCGATCTCCGGGATCCTGTCCGCCGGCGCCCTCCTCACCACCGGTTACGACGACGAGCCGGACACCGGATGGGCCGAGGGCGGCAGCGCGGCCGACATCCCGCCGACCATGCTCGCCGCCTACAAGAACGCCTCCCGGCTGATCGGCCGGCATGTGCCCAAGTGCCGCGGCATGGCCTGGCCCGTGCTCGCCGGGATCGCGAAAGTCGAGTCCAACCATGCCGCCGGCCGCACCATCGCCAACGACGGCGACATCCGTCCGAAGATCCTGGGCGTGGTGCTCAACGGCTCCGGACAGGGCGGCAGCACCACCGTCTTCCCCGACACCGACGGCGGGAAATGGGACGGCACCGCGGACAGCGAGCGCGCCGTGGGCCCCTTCCAGTTCCTGCCCTCCACCTGGACGTCGCAGGGCCGGGACGGCAACGGCGACAAGGAACGCGACCCGCACAACGCCTTCGACGCCGCGCTGGGGGCGGCGGTGTATCTGTGCGGCCGCGGCCGCGACCTGACCCAGACCTCCCAACTGCGCTCAGCGATCTTCCAGTACAACCGCTCCGGGTCCTACGTGAGCCATGTCAGCAACTGGATCTCGCAGTACCGGTCTGCGGCGAAGCGCTCCACCACGAGCGTCGATCTGTCGGGCCTGTCCGGCAAAGCCAGAAAGGTGCTCTCTGCGGCGCTCTCGCAGCGCGGCGCGCCCTACTCCTGGGGCGGCGGAGGCCCGCGCGGGCGCAGCCTGGGCCACTGCTGCTCACCCAGCGGGAAATCCGGCGCCCGAATCCGGGGTTTTGACTGCTCGGGCCTGACGACGTACGCGTTCGCCCGCGTCGGCATCACGCTGCCGCGGATCGCTTCGGCCCAGGCGAGCCGGGGCCAGCGCATCCCGGTGAGCCGCGGGAAAAGGGCGCTGCGGCCGGGCGACTTGGTGTTCTTCGGCTACGCCCCCAGACGTGACGCCACCATCTACCACGTCGGGATATACGCCGGGAACGGCCAGATGATCAACGCCGCCCGGCCCGGGACCGTGGTCCGCCTGGACGCCGTGGACGCCATGCCTGGCTACGCGGGAGGCGCAAGGCTTCTGTGATGAGGCTCGTGTAGGTTCCGATTAGAAGTGGCACTGTCCGCATGATTTGTCATCGATGTGTCAGTGAGCACGGCCGTCGCGGTCCCGGCCTTCGCCCGTCGTGGGTGTGATCATGCAGCTGGAGTGTGGCTCCGAAGGCGCTCTTGGTGAGCCGGAGCAGAGCCGCCGCGGGCCACACTACAGCCAGTCATCTGGCCTCGGGATCCTGCTTCAGAAGACTAGGTCGAGGACGGCCCAGACTTGGCGGCCATCGTCGGTTACCTCGGTGCCGCAGCTCACGGCCCCCAGCTCGTGCAGCCGGGGCAGGACGGTGCCGCCGCGTTCGGCGGGTCGTGGCCGGTGGCTGAGGGCCATGATCAGGGCTTGCCGATTCTGCTCAGCGAGGTGGAGGCTCACGTTGCGACCGCCATCCTGCACCACGGTGGCGACGAGAAAGCGCACCACTTCGTCCAAGGTCTTGGGGCCACGCAGGCCCCACTGGGTGAGCCGTTCAGTCACCACGGCGACGGCCTTCTTACCCGCCCAGGGTTGGCATTCCAAAGACCAGGCTGCGCCTTGCCGGTTCGCCATCACCCTCCGACCCCGGAAGGCTTGCAGTCGCACCGGTACGTCCGCGGCTCCCTGTGTTTGTGGCGGCGGCGGAGACGGCGGCTTCTTAGGCGGCGGGGGCGTCTTGGGTGGGTAGTCGGGGCGCGGCTTGATGGCCTCAGGGTCCGTGCGCGGTGTCTCCACATCGGCCTCCCCGCCGCTGACAACTAATCAACCACTGATTGTAGAGCGCCAGTTCACTCCTCGTCCTTGAGGACTGGAAGGTCGTTGACGACGTCAGAAATCAGGCGCCTTTTCTTGCCCGGCCTACGAGCAGCGCATCCGCACGGCCCTGACCGGCGGACGGAAGTAGCTCACAGGATGCGCCAAGGCAGCGCACTGTCTTCGGACCGCAGCCCTTCAACGCGGCGCTCCACTTCGGAGAAGCTGTCCGGAGCATGACAGACCTTGCGAGCGTTGGTGGTGATCATGCGCAGCTCCCGGATGTCCCGCAAGGTCGTGTAACCCGGCCACGTCGTGACGTCGAACCCGTAGGCTGCGGCGAATTCTTGGTAGTGGGATTCGCTGTACCCAAAGCGGCGGCAGTGCACCTCGATGGTGACGAGGTCCCACTCCGGATGGCCTTGGGCCACGGTGTCCCAGTCGCAGAGCACTGCTTCTCCCCCATGGCGGAGGGCATTCCGGTGCTGCGGGTCCCCCTGAAGGACACCTTCGGGCAAAGCGAACCGCACCCGCCCTAGTTCTCCTTCGAGCTGGTCGGCGCGGCTGCGAAGAAATTTCAGCGTCGAGATGGGCAACGCCGTGATAGCCGATAGGGAGGCACGAATCGCACGGAGGTTGTCGTGGTGCGGAAGGTCGACGGGAGGGGCAGGCAGGGTGTGCAGGGTGAGGAGAGGCTTTGCAATCTGCGATGCGGCTACAGGAAGTCCGTCGGGCTGCGGAAGGTAGGTCCAGAAAGTGACAGCGTGACCGTCCACGAGAATGGGCTGGTCCGGTACCGGGTGCAGGGGCGCCGTAGGAAAGCCGCATTCCATGAGCCACTGCACAAACTCGACAGTCCGCCTGACGTTGCTAGTTGGTGTACCGCGGCGAGCGACTTTCACGACGACTGATTCATCGTGCAGCAGGACAACGGCGTTGGTGTGTCCACGAAGGAGATGGGCGTTTGAGCTGCCGAGGCCTGCGGCCTCGCATGCGCGTGTCAGGACGTGATGGAGTTCGGCCTCGTCGAAACCACCGGGGGCTGCCGGCGTTGGAGCTGTCATAGGGCTCAGGCTGGCCGACAAGTTGCGGTCCTGTCACCTCGGTCCCGTAGGCAAGGCAAGGATCTCCGTGAGCTCCCTCGCGGCCCGCCCACTCTTTATCCCTGGTGGAAGGACGTCCAACACATCTCGTGCGCGCTCCTCCAGAATGTGCGTCCGGTGCCCGGCTGGAACCTTCAAGAAGGCAGCTCCGGCAAGCTGGCATGCTTCGGATGGGCTGCGGTCGAGTGCCAAGCAGATCGCCGCCTCAAGCTGGAGGAGGGCCGGGTCGATGCCCGTACGCGCCGGATAGAGGGCCAGTGCCTGTTCCTGCACCTTCCTGGCCTGGCTGCTGCGCCCCATCGCCGTGTACACGCCGCTCATGTACAGGAGCATCCGTCGTTCAGGGAAAGCGAAGGCGTCGTCCTGATCCCCAGGCTCACACTGCTCATACAGCCGCTGAGCAACGATGATGGTGGATTCTGCCTCGGCGGTATTGCCCTGTCGGGCGAGTGCTCGTGCCTCCGCCGCAGCGGCAAAGGAAGCCGTTGAAGTCGGTCGGCCGCGCGAGAGTAACCGGGCCTCGCGGCCGAGGGTGACGGCCCCTTCCAGGGGCCCGTAGTAGTACGGCAGCATGGCGCGCTGCGCCCTCACCCGGGCGCGTAACATCACGTTGCCGCTGTCATCTGCTGCGCTTTGTGCCGTGTCGTACCAGGCGCGGGACGAGGCGAGGTTGCCCAGCTTCATCAGCGAGTCTGCGACCAGCGTCGCCAGCACCGCCGTCATCTCTGACAGCCGACCTTGCACAGCGGCGGGCTGCCGGTCGATGGCCAGGCTCTTGACCTCGTCAAGTTCGTTAAGGAGCGCGTGCAGCATCTGCGAGGGCGGGGTGTAGAGGTACTGCCGTCGCGCGTCCAAGATACGCCCATCGAGCAGGTCCATCTGGGTCGTACTAACGCTGGACAGCGCGAGCATGCGGTCCACTGAGCGCCGGGCGGCATCAACCCGGTCGGTGAGTGGATCGGCGGTGACTAAGCCGACACATGGGGCCGCGGGCCCCCGCAGTTCGCCGGTCTCTGGGAGCGCCAAGGATCCATGTGGGCTCGCCAACCCGAGGTCATGCACCGTGCAGTGGTAGAGGCGGCACAGCAAGTTGACGGCGCCCAGCCGTGGTTGATGCCTCCCCACCTCCCAGAGCCGTAGCTGCTCAACGTCTGTGCGGGGCGCGGCGATACCGAGATCTTCCGCGAGAGCACACAGATGAAGGACGGCTTCCGCCAGCCTCCATCCGCGTGCGAGCCGTTGAGCGCGGAGCAGGCTGACCTGGCAGCACCGATGGATGTCCGCGACGACCTGCTCTACGCCGTGCCCCGCCTCGGTCCCGCTCTCCCGGATACGCCGGGCACAGGACGGGCCGTGTGGTGCCGAACTCTGTTCCATATCCCGCTCGTCCTCCCAACCCAACCGCACAACAGAGCGTAGTAAGCAGGCCAACACACTGCGCCAAGAACCGTGATTCTTCACGGCTTTGCAGGTGAACCGTGAAACCAGACTTCCGGTTCCCGTGAACCGCGAACTTTTACGGTTGTTGGCGACACCCCTCGCGAGGACCCTCTGATCTTGCAGCGCGGACATGCCGGTCCCGTCACCACGAACCCGGCTGATGTCGCGATCACTTCTGGTGTTCCGTCCGAAGCCGCCGAGCTCCTGCGCCACAACACTGGCGCAGGCCAACAAGGCCTCGGAGCGGGCCTGATGGACACGCGAGAGAAGGTGTGGAGATGCTGGCGGCTGGACATGGCGCGGAGGCCAAGTACGCGACGGCGCCCGGCGCCCTCACCCCACCGCGGTACCTTGCCGGCGCTGAGTTCACCCGCAGGCGCACGCCCGTATCTCTGGGTGCAATGCCGGCGGAGGGCGACCTGCGGTGGGTGGGAGAGGTCCGGCGTGAGGGCGTCTCTACGTTGCTCGCCTGGGGTGTGAGGTCGGCGGCCGAGCTCGATGTGGCACATGTGGTGCTGTCCGAACTACTCACCAACGCCCTCCTTCACGGCACCGGTCGCAGCATCGACGTTCGCCTCGCCCTCTTCACTGGCAGCGTGCGGTTCGCCGTACGCAGCGGCCACCTTCACGGCGTCCGTATCCACGAGCCGGACCCGCTCGCGCTCGACGAGAACGGCCGTGGCCTGCCTCTCGTGGACGCGTTTACGACGGGCTTGCAAGTGGCTGACGACTGGCTCTCGTGCTCCCTTGCGATCTCGTCGGCGAAGGAGAACGCGTGATGCAGCAGGACACGCTGGCGAACACCCCGGTGCCCTCTGAAGCCGAGGCACCTGCCTACGTACATCCCGATGACGTCCGGGCAATGCTCGGACGGGTCTTGGAAGCGCTGAGGGACGACCATGCCCTCGACGCGGTCTATGGCGACCTCGATGTGGTGCTCGGCCCGTTTCCGCCGGTACCAAGCGAGGTTGTCGAGTTCACGTCTCGGCTGCGCAGAGTCCTGCCTCAGCTCGTGACCATCGTGAGGAAGCGGGCTGACGGGCAGCCGACGGCCTCCGCAAGTGCCTTGGCCGGGCGCGCTGAGCTCGTCATGGGCGAGGGCGTGCCTGGTGATCCCTCGTCGGCGCGCGGGCACCTTCGACGCCTCGGTCTCGCCGTCCAGGACCTCCTTGAGCTCGTGGACACCGATGGCCCCTGACAAACACCTCCCAGACCGAGAGACCGCTCGGGGCGTCGGCCTTGCAACCGCCCCTCCCTCGCACGTCACGACTACCTGGAGGATCACGATGTCCCAGCCCACTGACAGGGACCGGCCCGCGAAACCCCGAGCGGAGCCCAGGCAGGCTGACGCCCCTCCGGGACACGGTGGCAGTAGCTCGCGCGGAAACGGAGTCGCGGGCATCCATCTGGACGGGCTCCCGGTCGCTGGGGTTCTCTCCGAGGTGTTCCTCGCGATGGGCGGAGGCGCGACGTCATGATCGTGGGCTTAGCCGTCGTGGCAGCGATCGGGCTTCTCGTGACGTTCGGCCCGAAGTGCCGAGGGCGACACTCGGCTGAGGCTCCCGGCCAGCAGTCCGTCGGACCCGCCGCGGGCGGCGACGCTGCTGCATCGGGTGAGGCCAAGGGCAAGCAGGAGGACGGGCCTCGGATCGTGCTGGTGGTGGGCATCGTCTGCGTGCTCGCCGGTGTCGCCTGTCTCTCCGCCTTGCCGTTGAGAAGACTCTTCTGAAGCCGGTCGTCCCTGCCTGCGGCCCTAGCCGCACCTGGGACGGCCCTCGATGGGCCCTCCCGCTTCCGTTCCGCGTTCTCCCCCGAGTTGGCGCGGCAGCGGAAGGTCGACTCGCGAGGGCGCGGCGCTGCTGCATGGGGACGACGCGCTCACAAGGCGCGCGCAGCAGGCGCCCCGGTCGCCGCTCAGCACCGGCGGGGCGAGCGGCGACCGCCACCCGCAACTCCCAATCAATCAGCGTGGAGGAACCACATGTACGGGTGTCCGCACAAGCAGCCCTGTCCGGTGGCCGAGGCCTCTGACCGGGAGGCCGCGGCCGTGGTGGCACACCACCCGGAACAGGGTTGGAGCCTGCTGTGCAACGGCGTCCTGCTCTTCGACGACACCGGCGAGCTGCTGCCGAACGGTGACCTCGTTGCCCCGCATCGCCCTGTCACCGCCGAATACACCGCCGTCTGAACCCGGCACGAATCCCGCCTGCCCGTCTGGGGCGGCCAGCTCCGCTGAGAGGAACCACGTGAAGCAGTACCTGCAGGTCGCCACCTACAACTTGCTCAACGGCGGCCGCGACCACGAGGCCGGGCGCTTCCGCTGGGACCGGTGGCAGCAGCAGATGACTCTGATGAGGCATGCCGATGTCGACGTGTGGTGCGTGCAGGAGGGCAAGTACTACGACGAGGGCGGCGAGGAACGCGTCCTCGCGAGCGCCGCGGCGCTGGGTGCGGAGGTCCGTCTCGCGCCGTCGGCGCATCACGGCTGTCATCTGCTCACGTTCGTGCGCGGCCCCAAGGTCCGCATGGCCCGCTTCTTCAAGGACGTCGGCGGTGGCACGTTCCACCATGCCGTGTCGCGCGCCGATGTGATCGTGAAGAACGTGCCGGGCGCGCTTCGGGTGCTCAACACCCACCTGGCTCCGTTCGACCCCGAGGCCCGGGCCGCGGAAGTGAAGTGGCTAACGGAGTACGGGACGCGGCACGACACCCTGCTGGTCGGGGACCTCAACTGCGAGGCGCCTGGCGATCCCGAGCCGGACTCGTGGGACTGGCTTCCTGCCTCGCACTACTCCCGACACCGCATCCTCAACCCGGACGGCAGCTACGGAGGCCTGGACAAACGCGCCATGCACGCGCTGCTGGCCGCCGGTTTCGTCGACCCCCAGGTCCAGTTGAAGCTGCCGTTCGCCCGCAGCTGCGGCTACGCGGACAGGCAGCAGCTCCGCGATCACCGCTCGGACTACATCCTGCCCTCGCGCCATCTGCGCTGGCCCCTGAAGGCCTGCCACGTGCTGGATGACTCCCGCTTTCGCGAACTCTCCGATCACCTGCCGGTCATCGCCACGTTCGAATACGAGGGAGGCTTGGTGTGAACACCCTCGACAGCCATCCGGGCAACGAGATCCGCCTCCTTTCCTGGAACGTCAGCACGGACAGTCACATCGTGGAGGCCTGCGCATGGATCGCGCAGCAGCATCCGGATGCGGTGCTGTGGCAAGGGCTGCACCCCGACGACCTGCTGAGGGTGCAAAAGCTGCTGCACATGCACGGCTACCCCGCTATCCCGCTGCCTGGCTCCCCCCACAGCAACGCGATCTTCGTGCACGATGACGGCCTTTTCGCGGTCGAGGACGAGTACGAGCATGGCTGGGCACCATGGCACGCCCCGGCCAACATCGCGGTGCGGCTGCGTGGTGCGGGCGGCGAGTTGAGCGAACGGGTGCTGTCGCTGGTCTCCAAGCACGACTGCTCCTGGTCCGCCACCGTGCGCTCCATCGAGGCCGACTGGTACACCACCTTCGCCGCGCCCGGATACCTCCTCATTGGCATGGGCGACTGGAACGGCATGCCCACCGAAGCCCGGCTGATCGACTGGCGCAACGTCAAAGACAAGGCGTTCATGGTCAACCGGACCTACATCGCCGAGGACGGCACCCGCCGGACCGACGACCGCGCCGACCGCATCCTCACCGCGGCGGGCTTCATTGACGCCGCCCGCCATGTCGCCCATGAGCTCGGCCAGCACTCCGCGCAGCGCGCGACGGCCGGCTACGGACAGGCCGGGACGAGACAGGCGGGCCCGCAGCGCATCGACCGCACCGTGCTCAGCGTGGAACTCGGCGCCTCGATCAAGGCATACACCGTGGGCGACCCGGACCCCGACACCGACCAACACCTGGAAACCCTCTCCGGCCACCGGCCTCAGCAGCTCGTGCTCTACCTCGACCGCCTGCAGAACACGATGCAGCTCCCTCCGCCGCACGCGGCCCCCTGAGCGCCGCTCGGCGCCCCGGTGGACGGCCCGGGACGTCGAGCGCCACCAAGCGGCCCCGACCCCGACCAGCCAGAGCTCCGAAAAGGAGACAACCGTCATGACCCCCTACCGCGTACCCCTCGCTGCGCGGCTCGTCGACGCCCTCGCCAATCAAGCGCCCCACCTGCCGGACGCCGAAGCCAACGGCGAACTGCTCCACCCCGACGTCAACCGGGCCTACCAGGCCCTGCGCGCGAACGCCGTCGGCGCCGAGGACCTGCTGGCCCACTGCAAGACCACGCTCGACGGCGTCTACCTGGACGGCTTCGTGATCATTGAAGCCGCGCCGCTGCTGGACCTGGGCCCCGAGCACGGCCCGAGGGCGGCCATAGCTCTGCTGACATGGATCGCCACCCCGCTCAACATCGTCGACGCCTTACCGCTGTGGCAGCCCCTCGGCACCGATCCGGCCAGCGAGCCGGCGCACGTCACCAGCACCGGGTACCACCCTTTCCAGATCGACATCGTCAAACGCCACACGACCACCGGACTACGTCGCCCAGTGATGCCTGCGCCCGGACCCGAGCGGCGGCGGCCACAGCCTGGTCTCCCATCTCCGCCGGGCCGCGCTGCGCCTGGGCGACGAGGAACGCCGTCTTCTGGCCGAGCGTGCCTTCATGTACGGGGACTTCGACAACCTGACGGGCGTCGGCGATGAGTACATGCCCTTCCCTATCCTGGACGGCCGTGAGCACCGGGACGGATTCGTCCGCTTCGACGCGAGGGCTCCCTGGCATGGACTCACGCGACGCGCACACGAGCGCGGCACGGGCCCTGGAGCGCGAGGTTATTGCCGGGCAGCGGAGGTTCCTCCTGGCGCGCGGCGACCTCATCGTCATCAACCAGCGCATGTGCGCTCACGGCCGCGAACGGCTCGGCCCGGACCAGGCGACCATACGCGAAGACGAGCGCCGCATGCTGCGCCAGATGTTCCTGCGCGCCCGCCGGGGCAGCGCGCACACTTCGCTCGGCCTGGCACGCAGATGAGTGCCGCCGCCCCGGCCCTGCCACGGCCCCGGCTCCCCGCCCGCCCCTGGGACCCCAGGCCGTTGCCCGGCGCCGTGATGTACGGCACGGTGCCGAGCGGCGCCCCTTCCTCGCCGCGACCGTCAACACCGCGTGCGGCATCTGCAACAAGCCTGCACAGGACGAAAGTTGATCACGCCGAGTGCCGTGCAGCCGGTGCGATGGGCCGGGCACGTCCCCCTACGACTCCGCAGAAGGTGGCTGCCATGGATGTCATCGCTCTGTTCGGCCCCCCGGGTTCCGGGAAGAGCACCGTCTCGGCGCACCTGTGCTCCAGCGGGCCCGGCCTCCACGTTTTCCGTTTGCGCGAGATGGCCCGCGCCCAGGCCGTCACCGACCACCAGCTCGCCCAGGAACTCACGCAGACCCGTGACCCCCTGGGCTGGTTACCGGACGCGACGGCGACCTTGCTGGTGCGCCGGGCCCTGAAGACCCTGTGCGCTGCGGCAGTACTGCTGGAGGGATACCCCGGCAACGAAGTCCAGGCCCGCGCCCTGGCGCACGACAGTGCCCGGGAGCGATGGCGGCTGACGGCGATCGAGCTGAACGCCTCCTCGGACGTCTGCGCGGGGCGCGTCCAACAGCGGCGGGTCTGCCCTGTCTGTGACCCCCACCGGCGGCGTCCGGCGAGATCCACCCCACTAGGCCGGTGCCAGGAGTGCGGGGAACCGCTGGAGCAGCGCCGGAGCGACCACGGAACCTCCGCCTCACTTCGCCAGATCCGCTACCGGGCCAACGCCACCGGCCTGCGTGCCGCCCTGCGGTCGGCCGGGGCCGCGTGGCACACCGTCGACGCCGAGCAGGACACGGCCAGCGTCGTAGCGGCCGCCCTGGCCGCCCTCTCCCGCCACACCACCCAACGAAGAGGGAGCCCCACGTTGACCCCTACACCTCTGCCCACACCAACCTTCCGCAAGGACGAATACGGGCACGCACGGATGCCGGTCCCCGCCGACGCCACGGCGCCCCAGAAGATCGACCGTGTCGAGTACGGGCGCTTCCGCAACGTGTACCTGTACATCACCGAGGCTTGCCAGCTCCGCTGCTCGGGCTGTTACATGGGCGACCGCCTGGAGCGGGCGCTGAAGATGCCCTACGAGCAGATCGGCCACACGCTCTCCGCGTGGCGGCAGATGGGCGGCTCCAAGCTGACCATCCTGGGCGGAGAGCCTACGCTGCACCCCCGCTACGAGGACGTCATCCGCCTTGCGGGCCGCATCGGCTACGAGCACGTCATCACCACCAGCAACGGCCTGGCCCCCGCGCGGCGCAAGTTCCGCCGCCTGGAGCCCTCCGACTTCGCGTACGTGCAGATCAGTGTGGACGGCGGCTCGGCCACCACCCACGATGCCGTGCGCGGCGCGGGGAAGTTCAACGAGACCCTGGTGACGCTGCGCGAGCTGTGCGAGCGCGGCTTCGACACCCGCATCATCTGCACGGTCTCCAAGCGCAACGAGGCCGACTGCCTGCGCCTGCTCGACATCGCCGACCAGCTCGGCGTGAGCCTGGTGAAGTACCACGTCATGTCGATAATCGGGCGCGGCCACGGTAGCCCCGAGGACGGCATGGAGCCTCGCGAGTGGTTGGACTTCACCGACCGGCTCCGCGACTCCGCCACGGGCTACACGACGCGCTGCTGGTATCAGCCGACGTTCGCCCGCCGCTCGGAGATGCCCCGCTTCGAGGCCGAGGGCTACCGGGGCTGCATCGGCCGCACCCTGGACCGCATCAGCCTCTTCCCCGACGGCCGCGCGTATGTGTGCAGCTTCCTGTTCGACACCGACCTGCACTTCGCGACCACGACCCCCGACGGCCGCATCGAGCTGAGCAAGGGCGACAACGAGTTCGACCTGTTCACCGGAGCCCTGACCAAGCCGGGCTGCGGCGGCTGCAAAGCCCCCGCCTCATGCATGGGCGGCTGCCCCGCCGAGTTGGTCGTCGACGGCCGCTCCTCGTGCGAGACCTACCCGGACATCGTGCCCGTGTGCCGCCTGTGGAAGTCCATTCCCGCCAACTAACCCGTACCACCGCGTCGTTGTACCCAACGACCCACCACCCCACCGAAGGGCAGAACCGTGTCCGGCAACCGCCACAAGACCTGTACCGACCTGCATCTCCTCCTGCGCGATGACGGCCAACTCTGGCTCGGCGAGCGTCAAAACACCGGCTACATGGACGGCCACTTCCACCTGCCCTCCGGGCACCTGGACGAGGGCGAGTCGGCCACCGCCGGCCTTATCCGCGAGGCGGCCGAGGAACTCGGCATTACCCTCCGGCCCGAGGACTTGGCCCTCGTGCACGTCATGCACCACCACACCGACGAAGGCCGCGTGGCACTCTTGTTCGAGGCCATCCACTGGCAGGGCACCGTGGAGAACCGCGAGCCCGACAAGTGCGCCGGATGGCAGAAGTTCGCCCCCGACGCCCTGCCCGAGAACATGATCCCCTACGCCGCCGAGGCCCTGGCCCACATCGCCAAGGGCGTCCTGTACTCCGAACGCGGCTGGGCGCAGACGCGGTGACCGGCATACCCCACCGCGGGTGGGACCTGGCGTGCGTGAGCTATCTCGCGTACGCCAGGGTCCTCCACGTCGACCGCTACCCTCAGGCTGACACCGGCGCCGTCGTGCGCCACAGCGAGATGTCGCTGGCCGCCGACGGACCGATCACCGCATCCGTGGCCGCCGGCCGGGGGGCCACCACCATCCTGCTGTCCAACCCAGTGAGCGACGACGGACCCGGCAGGGACGTACTCAAGGCGCTCCGCGTCGCGGGCGTCCACCAGGTCCCCATGCACCCCGCAGCCGAGACCGCTCACCTCACTGTGATCGCCGACCGGCGCGGCACCCGCACCTGGTACGCCGAACCCGGCCCCGCACTGCACGAACTGGACGGACTCGACCTCACCCCCATCAGCAACGCCCGTCTCGCCTACATCGACGGCTACAGCATCCTGGCCCCCACAGCCGCCCGCGCCATCCAGACGGCCGCCGCTCACGACGTACCGGTCCTGCTCAACCTCGGCAACGACCAACCGGACCCCGCGATCATCGCGGCCGCGCGCACGGCCACCGTCTACGCCGTCCAGACCGGACTGCCCCAGAGCCAGACCGACCACGTCGACACCCTCGCGGACAGCCTGATGTCCATGTTCCGACCAGACGCCGCCATCATCACCCTCGGCGACAAAGGCGCAAGAGCCCGCTCCGCACACGGCACCCACCTCGTCCGCGCCGAGACAGTGCCGACCCGCAGCACCCACGGCGCCGGAGCCGCGTTCTCCGCCGGGCTCGCCCTCGCCTACCTCGACGGCCTCGGCCTTCCCGACGCACTCCGCCTGGCCTGCCACACCGGCACCGAGCACTGCACCCTGCCATGCGACTTCAGCCCGGAAGTCACACCCCAGAAGGGACTCGTCCAATGATCACCGAACTGACCGAACCACTGAACGGCCTCGACTGGAACGACACCGACACCGTGAACGCCACGTCCAGCAAACTGCTGGACGCCCTCGCCACCGACCGCGCGCTCCTGCACCACCTGGTCGAGCAGGTGCCGGGCAACGAGCGGCTGTGCGAACTCTCCGAGCACTACGACATCCTCGACAAGCTCGTGCTGCACGACGACCCGTCCGGCTGGCGGCTGCGGCTGCACATCTTCCTCCCCGGCTACTTCGACCGCCCCCACAACCACCGCTGGTCCTACTCCTCGCGCATCCTGCGCGGCAGCTACCAGCACACGCTGTACGGGCTGGACAACAACCTCGACGAGAGCATCGACGTCAGCGCGCTCCAGCCGTACATGGTCCGAACCGAGAAGGCCGGAGACAGCTACACGCTGCACCACGGCATGATCCACGCCGCCGTCGCTGAACCCCACACTGTCACCCTCATCGTCCGCGGCCCCGCGATGAAGCAGCGTTTCCTCGTCGCCGACCGCACCACCGGCGAATCCTGGTGGCAGCACGGCGCCGCCACGGAATCCAAGCAAGAGGTCGGAGTCAAGCGCATGACGACCGAGCAGATCGAGCAGACCCGGCGCACCCTCGCCGAGCTGACCGTCATCTGACGCGACGCTGGTCCAGGGTGGCAACTCCCACTAAGCGCCCCCCAGCACCGCCGGCGCAGTCAAGCTGAAGTCGGCTGACCGGCGGGAGGAACTGCAGCATGCTTTCTCCTCCTGGCCCGCGCTGTTCGCCGTCGACGTCGGGGCCGGAAAGTGGGCGCGCTGGTCGGCTGCCGCACCACGTCAGGTGAACAGCCACGCGGTGACCGCCCAGCGGGCATCGCACAGTACCCACGTGCAGCAGGCCGAGAGCGCCACGACCGCGAAGAGGAAGCGTCCCCGATCTGGTCAGCCCGGGTGGCTGATGCTTTGACGACGGGAGCGGCTCCAGCGGAACCTCCGGCAGCCACCCTGGCTCACCAAGTGCCCGGGATCCTGATGTGGGTGATCATGCAGCGGTGAACACCCTGCAACGGAGCTGCGAAGCGCGTACGGGCTCCATCAGCGTGTCGTCGACCGCGTATGGAGACCGGCGAGGATCACGATCAGGCTCCGCACGCAGGAGCCGAACTACCCGGCGCCTACTGACTGGACAGCCCCGTCACGACGGGAGGCGAATGCTGCCAGTGCTCGGCTCTCGCCGTCTCGGACAGGGAGTGCCTGCGGGCGCGAGGCGTGGCCAGGTAGACACACGGATTGATACTCACTCTGGCCGTTGCGTGCATTGCGGCGGATGCTGCAGCCACGTAAACAAGGCGAGCTGTACAACGCAGAGCGGTCGCGATTGACGTCGCACCCTGCCCGCAAGCAGGAGGCCACCGTTGACAGACGCTGCTCTGCCCCAAGTACGCCCGGCTTCCTGCAGGTGCATGAGCGGCATACTCGGAGATCGGCCCTCCCTGACGCAGCAGGGAGGGCCGACGCGCGCCACGAGTTGCCGACTCTCAGCAGTGAATGCACCGACCGTGTCACTCAGGCTTAAGAACGTGCCGCGACCACGCGTGTAGAGCCAGGCCTACGACGACCTGAGGCCCTGCGGTCTGGTGGCCAGCAAGTCGGTGGTCGGATCCGGTCATGGTCGATGCGGTGGTAGCTGCTACCACTGCCCGGATCGCGGGTTCGTGACCAATCCGTCGCCGTGGTCGGGGTCCACTGGTCGACGGACCGGTCGGGGCCAGTGAATTGGCTGTACCAATCCACTGACTCGCCCAGGGAGATCACCCATGCCCCCCTCCGCATCACCTGGCGCGCCTCGGCGGTCTGCGCGGCTCGCGTAGACCGGCTCACCCAGCCCGACCCCGCCACGGGCTGAGGACGTCCACTGCCGGCCAGCCTCCAGCACCGCTTGGCGAGCGCCCGCACCCGTTTGGGTCACACCAGCGATCACGCTGTCCTCTGGCCTGCCACGGCAAATACCCCGAAGCGCGGGCCTACCGTGGAGAACCTCCCAAAGCACAGCTCTAGAGGGCCTGAAGCCAGCTCAGCAGCGAGCCCTCATGTCAGATCACGCACCGTGGCCAGATGCTCATCTGCGTTTCACGGCGACGTCAGACGCGGTCGCAAGTACAGGCGTGATCGTTCGCCATTGCAGCCCCAGCCTTCCTTCAAGCACGACCTATTGGGCACAGAGTGCGACAACTTGTCGACAACAGTGACTCGTTGCGACCAGATGCGGACCAATTATTGGACGGCACGCGCGTGAAAGGTGTGGGCTACGGGCGTCATGCGTCGTAGCCTGACCGTCACATAAACGCATCATCGCAGCTCGAACCAGCCGTACGATCCCCCGCGGCACATTTCTCCAGGTCCGGGAGACGACGGCACAGCATCACGCCGCCCTCGGAGGCCCAGTGACACGAGCACCTAGCCAGCAGGCATATACCGGAATTCGCACGAGGAAATCAAGCAGCGCGTCTGCCGTCGCCCTCGCTCTCTGCGCCGCAGCTGTGCTCACTGCCTGCAGCGATAACGACACCGGCAACGCTGGCAAGACCTCTCCCTCCCCCATCAAGTCCCCCACGGCGCCCGAGACCAGCAAGAGCGCCGACCCGCTCGCCAAGGACAAAAGGGCCGTCCTGAAGGTCTACGAGCGGATGTGGGAGGAGCAGGCCAAGGCGTACGAGAAGACCGACATCAAGGGCACGAAGCTGAAGCAGTACGCCACCAAGGAGGCGCTGGGCCGCGCGATGGGCGACCTCCTGGCCATGAAGCAGGCAGGCACGGCCACCAAGGGCGCGCCCTCCCACAACACCAAGGTGGTCTCGCTCGCCCCCGCGCCGAAGATCCCCAAGGCACGGCTGCGGGACTGCCTGGACATCAGCAAGTGGCAGACGGTCAAGAAGAAGACGGGTGAGCCCCAGCCGTATCCGTCCAATCAGCCTCTGCGCTACGTCACCACGATCGATGCGGAGAAGTGGGGGAAGCGGTGGATGATCACCAGAATCAATTCTCACGGCGACCAAACCTGCTGAGGCGCGGCTTACCCGGCCTGCTGGCCGGGGCGCTCGTGGCGGTCGCGTTACCGGCCCTCGCCGAGGCGGGCGTCGGGGTGCCGGTCAAGGGCGGCGGGATCTGCAAGGGCAAGACGTCCTATGTCACCGTCTGTGCGAAGGAGCCGAGCCGGGGCGGCGGGGGCAGCACCTCCGGCGGCAAGCCCGCCGGGCAGGGCAAGGGAGCGGGCAAGGGCAAAGGCAAGGCCGGGCCGGCGGTCTGCGCCGTGGAGCGGCTGGATCCGCAGCCGCCGGCGAGCGATCCGCTGTGGAAGGGCCACAAGCCGGGCGACGGCGCCATCTACGCGCGGGTCTGCCTGGACGACGTGCTGGGCATCGCGGCTGGCGGTGTCGCGGGCGGAGCACCGCAGATGTTCTGGGCTGCGCAAGCCCCGGAAGTGAACGTCGACCCCGAGCAGCTGGCGCGTCAGGCCGTGGACAGCATGCTGCTGACCGGGCCGGACATCGCGAGCCCGCGGACCGCGGGGAAGTACACGGTCGGAGTGCCGATGTGGATGTGGGTGACCCCCTCCCCCACCACGTTCGGGCCGAACACCGCCTCGGCGTCGCTGGCCGGGCTGACGGTGTCGGCGACGGCGAAGGTCTCCTCCATCCGCTGGTCGATGGGCGACGGCAGGACCGTGACCTGCGATGGCGCGGGCACCGCGTACAAGGCGTCGTACGGCATGGCCAAGTCGCCGACCTGTGGGCACTTCTACCGCTCCTCGTCCAAGGACCGCGCCGGTGGCCGGTTCAAGGGCACCGCGGTCGCGACGTGGGCGGTGCAGTGGCACGTCACCGGCGGCGGCGAGACGGGCGAATTCACGGAGACCCGCGAGAGCGACCTCGCGGTGTCCGTGGGCGAGATGAGAGTCCTCGACTAGACAGGCGGGATGGCGAGCACGTGTTGAAAAGCATGGCCAAGAACAGGCCCACGGTTCCCGCGCCGCCCGGCGGGGACGTGATGCGCCCGGACATCGACATCGTCGACCCCGAGCAGCCGCGCCGTTGGCGCCGCTCCTTCATGGTCCTCGGCGCGGTCATGGTGCTGGCGGGCGCGATCGGTTTCGCCGGGCTGATGAACGCCTCCAGCGACCGCTCCGACGTGCTGGCGCTGGCCCGGGACGTGCCGTCGGGCAAGAAGCTCACGGCCGCGGATCTGCGGGTGGTCTCCCTGCCCGATGACCCGGGCCTGAAGCCGGTGTCGGCGTCGAAGAAGGACACGGTCCTGGGGCGCCGGGCCGCGGCCGCCCTGGCGCAGGGCTCACTGCTGACCGACAAGCAGCTGACCGGGCGCGGCGGGCTACGGCCCGGCGAGGCGCTGGTCGCCGTGGAGGTCAAGCGGTCCATGGCACCGGTGGACGCACTGCGGCCCGGCGACGCCGTGCAGTTGGTGACGCGCCCCCAGGACGGCGAGGTCACCGGCAAAGAGACCGAACTGGTCGAGGTGGCGGGCCGGGTCGTCAAGGTCGGGGCCCCGGCCACCAGCGGCGACGTCGTCGTCCAGACCGCGGTCGAGGACACCGACAGCGCGGCGGTGGCGGCCGACGCGAGCGCGGGCCGGGTGGCGATCGTCCTGAAGAGCAGGGGCTGATCATGTCCGTGATGCTGCTCACCGGCGGGCACGGCTGCGGGGTCACGGTGTCCTCGCTCGCCCTGGCGCTGTCCGCCCCGCGACCGACGCTGCTGGTGGAAGCCGCCGCCCGGCAGGCCTCGATCCGCACCGGCTACCGCCAGGGAGCATGGGGCGGCGAAGTCGGCCTGTTCCACCTCGCGCAGGCCCAGCTGCAAAACCAGCTCGCCGAGGCCTTCGAGGCACACCTGCGGCGCCTCGATGAGGACGGCAACCGGCTGCTCCTGCCAGGGCTGACCGATCCCGCGCAGGCCGGAGCGCTCGCGGCCACGTGGGAGCCGCTGTCCCTGCTGCTGCGGGCAATGGACCAGCAGGCGGGCTTCGACGTGGTGGTTGATGCCGGTCAAGTCGTCGTCGAGGGCGGCGGCCTGCACCGCACCCTGTATCCGGCGCCGCTGGCCCAGCGGGCCGATCTGGTGCTGCTGGTGCTGCGCAACACCCTGACGTCGGTGGCCCAGACACTGCCGGTGGCGCGGCTGCTGCAGGGCGAGTTGGAGCAGCACGGTACCGGCGCGGACGCACTGCGGCTGCTGGTCGTGCAGGAACTGTCCGCGTCCTCGGGCGGACTGCGCTCGGATGAGATCGCGCGTCGCTTCCGGACCCCGGTGGTGGATCTGCTGCCGTGGGATCCGGCCGCCGGGACCCTGCTCACGCACGGCGCGCACCGGCCGCCCCGGCTGGCGAAGATGGCCTTGGTCAAGCAGGCCCGCAAGACGGTCCAGGCCATCGGCGTGGAGGTCAACACCCGGCGGCGGGCCCTGGACATGCCCGCGGCTCCTGGCATCTCCCCGGCCGAGGCCGGGGTGCTGCAGCGCCTGGCGGCAAGCCGTCTACCCGCTCCGGTGCCCGTGCAGGATCCGCGGCAGGTGATGGCGCGTGGCTGACCAGCACGGGGAGAACCGGGGTTCGCGGCTGCAGGACGTGCTGCGGGCGTCGCTGTCCCAACAGCTGCCCGCGCCGGGCGGTCCGGGCGGCGGCTTCGGAGCGGGCCGTGGGCCGGTGGCGTTGGCCTCGCCGTCGGCGGTGGAGATCACCGACCGGTCGGGGGCACTGCCGGCGACACCGCAGGACATCGCGCTGCTGCGCGACGAGGTCAGCGATGACATTGTCGCCGCCGACGACCAGGACCCGCTGCCCAACGAGAGCGCCCGCCGGGAACGGGCCCGCTCGCTGGTCGCGCAACGCGTCTCACGGTGGGCGGTCGAGCGGGCGCGACATCACGCGGCCCTGACCCAGACGCAGGTCGACACCCTCTCGCAGGCGGTGTACGACGCGCTGTTCCACGCGGGGCCGCTGCAGAGGTACTTGAACGACCCGCTGGTGGAGAACGTCGTGGTGCTGGGTGACGACGTGCAGGTCGACTACGTCAACAAAGCCACCGTGCGGGTCCCGCGGGTTGCCGAGAGCGACGAGGAGCTCATCGCTCTGATCAACCGGCTGGCGTCGAACTCCGGCCACCGCGAGCGGCGGCTGTCGCCGACGACGCCGATGGTGTCCTTCCGGCTTCCCGACGGATCGCGTGCCGAGGCCACCATCCTGAGCCCGCAGCCGTTCCTGGGCGTGCGCCGCCACGGGGTGGTGGACTCCAGTCTCGAGCAGCTGCAGGAGTGGGGCACGCTGTCACCTTCGCTGTCGGCGTTCCTGCACGCGCTGGTCCTGGCCCGTAAGAACGTGCTGTTCGGCGGGGACATGGGCACCGGCAAGACGTCGCTGCTGCGCGCGCTGGCCAAGAAGATCCCGGCGGAGGAGCGGGTGGTGGTCCTGGAGTCGGACCGCGAGCTGTATCTGACTCGGTTCAAGGACGGCGCGCAGTTCATCGAACTGGAGGCCCGCGAGTCCAACGGCGAGCTCGTCGACGGCCGGCCCGCCGGGCAGGTGACGGTGGAGGACATGTTCCCGCACGCGCTGCGGATGCTGTCTACGCGGGTGCTGGTCGGGGAGGTCCGTGACCGCGAGGCCATCGCGATGCTCCAGGCCATGAGTGCCGGCGGTGCCGGCTCCATGTGCACGCTGCACGCCGCCTACCCCAATCTCGTCCTGCCCCGTCTGGTCACCTTGTGCCGGGGCATGCACCGCGACGACGTCCACGAACTCGTGGGCACCGCCATCAACGTCATCGTCTATCTCAAGCAGATCAACCAGACCCGGCAGGGCGGGCGGCGGCACCGTTTCGTGCACCAGGTCCTGGAGGTCCAGCCGGGCGAGGGCGGCCGCCCCGCCATTCAGGAGATCTTCGGCCCGGCGGGGTCCGATCCCCGGGCGGTGCCGAAGCTGGTGCCGTCGTTCATCGGCGAGTTGGAGGAGCACGCGGGCTTCGACCGGCGCTGGCTGACCGTGCCGCAGCACGGGGCCTGGCCTGCCCCGATGGACCTGATCGGGAAGGCGGCGGGCGCGGCATGAGCAGTGATCAGTGGAATCTGCTGGCCGCGCTGTGCGGCGCGCTCATCGTCGGCGGGCTGCTGGTGGCGGCACAGGGCTTCGCACTCGCACCGGTCGCGGCCGGGCGACGGCCGTCGCGGTGGGTGGTGCGCTGGCAGCGGGCGCAGGCCTCGCTGCCGGAGGCGTGGGCGGCCCGCTACCGTCTCATCGCCTGGGCAGCCGGTGCGGCCACTGTCGGCGGGTGGCTGTACTGGCAGCGTCCGGTGCACGGGCTGCTGGCGGGGGTTGCGGTGCTGGGCATCCCCTGGATCTGGAACCCCGCGGGCACCAGCGAGCGGCAGATCGTGCGTCTTGAGGCGATGGCGGAGTGGATGCAGCAGCTCGCCGGGGTGCACGAAGCCGGCGGCACCCTGGACAGCTCGATCACCACGTCCGCGCCCCGGGCGCCGACGGTGATCCGGCCGCAGGTACGGCTCCTGGCGGCGCGGCTGCGGGTGGGGGCCACCCCCTCGGTCGCCTACCGGCAGTTCGCCGATGAATTCGCCGACGGCGCGGTCGACAACGCGGTGATGCTCTTCCTCACCCACGCCCAGGAGCACGGGCCCGGCCTGAGCCGGGCCCTGCAGTCCATGGCCTCGCTCACCGAGCAGGAAGCGATCCAGCTGCGCACGGTGGACGCCAAGCGCAGCCAGGTCCGCACCGGCACCCGCTGGATCTCGGTCATCACCCTGCTGATCGCCGCGTACATCTTCGCCAACCCCTCCTGGGGCGAGATCTACCGCACCGCGACCGGCCAGGGCGTCATGTTCGTGCTCGCCACGGTGTTCGCCGCGGCGCTGGCGTGGATGCGCAAGCTCGCCCAGTCCCACCCCGCGCCCCGACTGCTGGACCCGCTGCCCGCACCCGCAGCGGACCCACGGCGCGCCGCGCAGGCGCCGGGCGGCGAGGCGACGCGGGCCGCCCGGCGGAAGGGAGCGATGCTGTGATCTCACCCGGAGTACTCGTGTGCGGGGCGCTGTTCGGCGGCGGCCTGTTCCTGGTCGTGCGGGAATTCCTGCCCTCCCGCCCGGACATGAACGCGGTCCTAGACCGGCTGGAGAACGTGAGTCCGGCGCCCGCGCGCGCCCGCCCCACCGGCGCCCGCCACTCCGGGCCCAAGGACGGGTCGCTGTGGGAACGGGCCGGGGAGCAGATCCTGGCCGCGCACGGCCACCGGCTGAGCGTGCCGCGCGCGGATCTGGAGCTGCTGGGCAGGTCGGCCGCGCAGCACGTGGGCACCAAGGTCGTGGGCTCCGTGCTGGCACTGGTGATGGTGCAGCTCGCCGGGCTGCTGATGACCCTGGCGGGGCTCGGGATGTCGTTCGCGCTGCCGCTGCTGGGCTCCCTCGCCTTCGCCGCCTACATCTGGATCGACGCCGACGCCGGGGTGCGGCGCCAGGCCAGGACGGCCCGCCTGGAAGTGCGGTACGCCATCGCCTCGTTCCTGGAGCGCGCGCAGCTGGAGCGGGGCGCGAACGTGGGGCCGGAGGCGGCGGTGCAGCGCACCGCCGAGGTCGGCGACCACTGGATCCTCACCCGGATCACGGCCGCGCTCAAACGCGCCGAGCTCGCCGGGATCCCGCAGTGGGAGGCCCTCAAACAGCTCGGGGACCAGCTCGACATCCCCGAACTGGCCGCACCGGCCGAGTCGTTCTCGCTGGCCGGTGAGGGCGCCTCGATCCAGAAGACCCTGGCCACCCAGGCGCTGCTGCTGCGTCAGCGCCTCCTCACCGACCGGGAGGCGGAGGCGAACTCGGCCTCCGAGCGCCTGGTCGTGCCGGGCACGGTGCTGTTCACCGTCGTCCTGGCCATGTTCGCCTATCCCGCGTTCAGCGCGCTCACCTCGATCTGACCCATTCACTCTGCTCACCCGTCGTACGGCGGTTCACCAAGGGGGAAGAGATCATGACGTTCAACAGGTTCGACCGGGCGTACATCCGGGTGCGTACCTCCGCGCTGGTGCACTGGGAGCGGATGACGGGCCCGCGCCGGGACATGGGCATGGAAACCCTGGAGAAACTCATCCTGGGCGCGGTGGTGCTGGGGGTCGCGGTCACGTTCGGCACCGTCTTCAAGTCCACCTCGGGCACGCTGATGGACCGCTTCAAGTCCGCCGTCGGACTGTGAGACCGCACCTGCGCCGCTGGTGGCGTACACGCAGACACGCCGTCCGGGGGCCGCGCCGGGACGCGGGGATCTCCACCCTGGAGTTCCTCCTCATCGCGCCCGCCCTGCTGATCATCTCGTGCATCGTGCTGCAGCTGGGGGTGTTCTTCCTGGCCAGTACCGCCGCCCACACCGCGGCCCGCAAGGGTGCCCAGGCCGGAGCCGCCTACCTGGCCGGGCCCGGCCAGGGGGCGACGCGCGCCCGGGACTGGCTCGGCCAGGTCGGAGTCGTCCGCAACGCCCAGGTAAGTACGGCCGGTTCCAGCGGCGAGCGGGTGCGGGTGACGGTGACCGGGAGCGTGATGAGTTTCCTGCCGTGGGACCTGCGCGTCGAGCGCAGCGCGGAGGACACCGTGGAGCAGAACCAGTGACGCCGCCGACGGCGAGGGCCCGCTCCCCGCGGTCTGCAGCCGCGCGGCTGCGGCGCCGCGCGGCGTGCTCGGGGCGGGAGTTCACGGACCAGGGCTCCTACACGTTGGAGGCTCTGCTGTGTCTGGTGGTGCTGGTGCCGTTCCTGGGCATCCTGGCCGCGTACGGGCTGGCCGGTCTGGGCGACAGCACCGCGGCGAACGCCGCGACGGCGGCCGCGCGGGCCGCGAGTGAATCCGCCGATCCCGATACCGCGGCCAGCCGCGCCCGACAGGCGGCCCTCGCCTCGCTGTGGCAGGCGCAGCGCACCTGCCACAGCGCGGATATCCAGGTCGACACCAGCCGCTTTCCCCGCGCGCCCGGTCAGGGGGGCAGCGTCTCGGTGCGCGTGGACTGCACAATCCCGCTCGCGCAGTTGGCGGTCCCCGGCCTGCCCGGTTCCAAGACCCTCAGCGCGACCCGGCACAGCCCCGTGGACCGCTACGTCGAAAAAGGTGGTGGCCGCTGATGGAACCCTGCAGCTCCCCGCTCGGCCGCATCCGCGGGCGGCCGCCGCGCCGGGGTGCACGCGGCGGCGATGAGGGGTCGGTGACGCTGTACTTCATCGGCTTCGCGGTCGTCATGCTGTTGCTGCTGGCCGTGCTCGTGGACGGCGGGCGGCTGATGATGGCCGACGCCGACGCCGACGACATCGCGGCCGAAGCGGCCCGCGCCGCGGGCCAGGAGGTCAACGGCCCGGACGCGATCACCGGGGAGGGCACCCGCGCCGACCCGCAGAAGGCCGTCGCGGCCGCCCAGGCCTTCCTCGCTGACGCGGGCGCGAAGGGCTCGGTGTGGGTCGCCGGGGACGGCCAGAGCATCACCATCACCGTCCACGACACCTACAACCCCTTGCTGCTGGGCGGGTTCGGCTACTCCCGCATGCAGGTGGCAGCCCAGGCCGACGTCACCCTCGTACGCACCGATCCCGGAGCCTGAGACCATGCCCCACTCCTTCCCCAGCCGCCGACCGGCCCTGGCCCTGCGGGTGCTGCGTGCCGGGGCGAGTCTCGCCGCCCTGCTCGTGCTGCTGGCCGGGGTGCCGTGGATCCTGTCCAGCGCGGGCACCCTGCCCACCTCCATGCCCAGCGGCTCCGCCATCGCCGACACGCTGACCTCACGCGACGACGGCGGGCGCGTGCTGTTCACCGTGCTCACGGTGCTGGCCTGGGCGGGGTGGGCGTGGTTCGTGCTGGGGCTGGCCGCGGAGATCCCGCGGCGCCTGCGTCCCCGCCGCCACGCGCGGCGCCGTCGTCCGCTGGGCGCGCCGCAGCGCCTGGCCGGGTTCCTGCTGGGCGGACTGCTGTTGCTGCCGGCCGGTACCGCGGTGGCCGCCCCGGCACCGGCCGTGGCCGCGACCGCTCCGCTGCAGCCCGCCGCCACCGGCGCTCCCGCCGCGCCCGATGCCGTGGCCGAGACCTCTGTGGCCGCGGCCGCACCCGAGCCCGCGGCGGAGTCCGGGCCGGTGCATGTGGTGGGTGAGACCGGCGAGACGGTGTGGGATCTGGCCGTGGACTACCTCGGCTCGGGGCCGCGGGCCGAGGAGATCCGCGCCCTCAACCCCGGCCTGCCGCAGACCGCGCTGCTGCCTCCCGGCCTTGAAGTGCGCCTGCCGTCCGATGCCCGCCCCGCGCCGCTCCCGGAGCCCGCTCCCTTGAAGCTCCCGTCGCAGCCGGACGGCGCCGAAGTCCAGCTCGCCGCCGCCGAGCACCCGCTCACCGACGCGGACGAACCAGCCGCGCGCGGCAAGGACAAGGACCGCACGCATACCGTCAGCGCGGGTGAATCGCTGTCCCTCATCGCGCAGCAGGAGACCGGTGACGCCGGGGACTGGCCACGCCTGTTCGAGGCGAGCAGGCACCGGCCGCAGCCCGAGGGCACTCCCCCGCTGAAGGACCCCGACGTGATCTTCCCCGGGCAGAAGGTCACCATTCCGGCCGCCGACGCCGCACCGCCCGTCCCGCCCCGGGAACACGACCGGCACGAGCCGTCGGAAACGCCCGGCAAGGAGCGGGACAAGGACGACGCGACGGCGCCCGCCGACAAGCCGGACCCGGCCCCCTCGCACCAGGACAAGCAGCCCGGTCCCTCGGCCAGCCCCGAGCAGAAACCGACCTCACCGGCGCCCACGGCCCCGGCCCCCTCCGCCACCGCAAGGCCCGCCGAGAACTCCCAGTCCCCGGCGTTCGCCGTCACGCGCGTGGCGGGGGTACTCGTCTCACTGGCCGCCGCGGTCACGCTGGCCCTGACCATCCGCCGCATCCTGCAGCGCCGCCGCGCCCGGCCCGGACAACTCATCGCCATGCTCACACAGCCCTCCCCCGCCGAAGCCCAACTCGCCCAAGCCGCCCAGGCCCCCGAAGCCGACGGGGTGCAGCGCCTGGACCTCGCCCTGCGCACACTCGCCCACCACGCCGCCCACCAGGACCGCGAGGTACCCGCGGTACGCGGCGCACGGATCACCCGGACATGCGTCGATGTCCTGCCCGTCGACCTCACCGCCGCGCCCCCGGCGCCGTTCACCAACGGGGAGGGAAGCTGGTGGACGCTCGGCCACGACGCCGAACTGCCCGCCGAGGCAGCCCAGACCCACGCCCCCTACCCGGGACTGGCCACCATCGGCGCCGACGCCTCCGGCAGCCTTCTCCTGCTCAACTTGCCCTACAGCGGGGTCATCCTCCTCAACGGAGACCGCGAGGCGCGCGAGGAGATCCTCACCTCGCTCGCCCTGGAACTGGGGATGAGCCCCTGGGCCGGCGACGTCGAAGTGGTGGTGAGCGGCTTCGGTGACGGGCTCAACCAACTGCTGCCCACCGCGCGGATCGCGCACATGCCCAGCGCCGATCACGCTGCCCAGGACTTCGCCGAGCGGCTGCTGGAAGCCCACCAGGAACAGGACGCGGGCCTCAAGCGTGCCCCCTACCTGATCCTGTGCGCTGCCGACCTCGACGCCGACAGCGCCTGGACCATCGCGGAGGCCCTCAGCCGCACCGGCGACCTGATGCAGGTCGCGGTCATCGCACCCGCTCCGCGCCACGCGCTGCTCTTCGACGAGGGCGAGCTCCTCGACGCCGCCGACCGGCAGCCGCAGCGCCTCCAAGCCCTGGCCGCCGACGTCAGGCTGCAACGCCTGACCCGCCAGGCATATGAGGAGATCACCGCGGCGCTGGCCGTGTCCGGCCAGGATCCGGACCCCGCCGAGGGCGCCTGGCGGCACGTACCCTCCGAAGCGCAGACCGCGCACGCCGCACGCGAAGCCAGCTCCGTGCATCCGGCGCCCGCCGCTCACCGTGCGACCGGGTACGGCAGTTCGCCCCCGGCCGCACCGGGCGAGGCCGAAGGGCCCGACCGGGCCCTCGACTTGGACGAGGCCGCCATCCCCGTCACCTTCGGGCCCGGTACGACCGACGATGCGGCCGCGGGCGGACTGGAGGTGTTCCCCGCGCTGTTGGCCGCCTCGACCGGGCCCTCCGCCATCCCCCGGATCGCCACCGCGGCGCCGCATCCGCCCGGCGCGACGTCCGTCCATGAGGACAACGAGGGCGACACCGCGCCCGGCACGCCGCACACACCGACCGCGCCCTCGGCACCACCACGCCGAGAGCAGCCAGCAACCGCCGCTCCGGCTCCGACGGGCACCCCCCACGTCCCGGCCCCCGCACCTGGTGCGCAGAAGCCCGAGGCGAATCCTGGACCGCCCTCCCCGCACATCCGGGTGCTCGGCCCGGTCACACTCACCGGCGCGGCCGCGTCCAAGCACGGCACCCGCGAGGCGCAGCTCGCGGCCCTGCTGCATCTGCGGCCCGGTCGTGACGCGGACGCCCTGTGCACAGATATGGACCCTTCCCATCCCTGGTCACCCGACACCCTCAACGCCCGGCTCGGGGGCCTGCGCCGTAGCCTGGGCAACGACGCCGACGGCAACCCCTACGTCCCCCGGCGCGCCGTCAAGGCCGACCCGTTCCTGCTCTCGGAGGCGATCTGCTGCGACTGGCACACCTTCCAGCAGACCGTCGAGACAGCCCTCCCCCGCGGCACTGCCGGCCTCGGCGACCTCGAGCGCGCCCTCAACCAGGTACGCGGCCGCCCGTTCGGCGCCCAGCCGCTGCCCTGGAGCGAGCCGCTGCAGCAGGAGATGGCCATGCGCATCATCGGCGTCGCGCACACCGTCGCCACCTACCGCCTTCAGCCCGGCACGCACCACAACCTCACCCTCGCCCGGCGCGCCATCACCACGGGACTGGAAGCGGACGAGTTCTCCGAACTGCTGTTCCGTGACTGGTTCCGCATCGAGGCAGCGGCCGGCAACCGCCGCGGACTCAATGCCGCCATCGCCCGACTGGAACAGATCAACCGGTCCCTGGACCTTCCCCTGGAGATCGAGACCGAGACCCTGATCCGGGACCTGTTCGACTCCAGCGCCAGCTGAGGCGCTCGTAGGATCCGTGTCTCGATGCGCGATGTCGGCTGAGGGCTGCGCACTCGATGCGCAAATCCGGGACTGAGTGCGCAATGGATCACGCGACCTGCGGTGACACGCAAGCCGATCCTGCTCTGATCCACGGTGGGACGGAGGGAGTGCACGCTCCCGACCGACCGGACGAGTGCGCATCGAGCCCGCATTCCGGCGTTTCCATAGGAACCAGTGCGCACGAAGTCGCGGACCCTGCAGCGCTGCAGGGTCCGCGAGTCGATGCGCTTCCCTGCCAAGTCAGCGTGTAAAAACCTCAGGGGGCTATGAAGGCCCTGGGGCAGCGGCGGTGTCGTGCTGCAGGAGCCTCCGTTGGAGCCCGCGGTACGACCCTGCCAGATGTCAGGTCCTGCTGGTGGGCGGTTGCCTGTTGGGGAGCGGAATGACGTTCGGCTCCGGTAGTGCGAGCATTCTGCGGAGTTCCTGGTTCTCTAATTCGAGTTGTTTGACGGCGCGGGCGAGGCTGGGAACGTCGGTGCGGGGCTGGTCGAGTTCTGTGTTCTTGTTCGCGATGGTTCCTTTGAGCTTGACGATGGTTTTGCGGAGGCGGATCTCGACGTCGGGCGTGGCCCCACGTTCTTTGACGCGCTCGTAGAACTCGTTTTTCAGATCCAGATAGCGCTGGGTAAGCGCGTTGCGGGCTCACTCGCAAACTTCTACACTCGGCGGTTGGTTACCGTCCTCTGCGTGAATTCCACGCTGAGTGTCGGAAGTTGCGCATCACGGCATGGAACCATCACCAGATTCCTTTCCAAAACCGCGAGGACCCTCAGTCCCGCATTTCACCCTGTCCCACGATCTTCACCTGGGAAAGGACGCGGGATTCTTTGTGTTCCAGGATCGGCAAGCGCACAGCTGGGCAGGTCGAGGCCGGGGATCGGTTCCGATGCGTCACGCCCATGAGTGGGCGGGTGGTGCGGAAGAGCTGCGGTCGTCCAGATAAACCCCGCACGAAGAAAGGTCACTGCTTCGAGTACCGCCAACAGCCTCATCGGGCGAGTCGCGCGTAGCAGCCCCTACTGTTCCCGGTATCCGGACGCTCCACTTCCGCTGTCCCCGGTTGGCGCGCCTACGCCGATTACCACCCTTGTGAAGGAGTGCTCGCCCGATGACCGTTGAGACCAGCCCGGAAGCGCAGTCGGCGCCGCCCCCGCAGTCCAGTCTGAGCACCGCGGCTGCCCGCAACCTTGCCACCACGACCAAGTCCGTCCCGCAGATGCAGGAGATCACCTCTCGCTGGCTGCTGCGGATGCTCCCCTGGGTGGAGACCAAGGGCGGCACCTACCGGGTGAACCGTCGGCTGAGCTACACCGTCGGCGACGGGCGCATCGAGTTCGTCCAAGACGGTGCCGACGTCCGGGTGATCCCCCGAGAACTCGGTGAACTGGCCCTGCTGCGCGGATTCGAAGACGTAGAGGTGCTGACCGCGATCGCTGACCGGTGCGTCCAGCGCGACTTTCGTGCCGGCGAGGTGCTGGTCGCGCGCGACACCCCCGCCGGGCAGCTCCACCTGATCGCCCACGGCCGGATCAGCCAGAGTTCCCTCGGCAAGTACGGCGACGAGGTCAGCGTCGCCGTACTCGGCGACGGCGACCGGTTCGGGGAGAGCGCTCTTCTGGACGCCGACGCCAGATGGGACTACACCGCGACCGCCGAGACCGCCGGTACCCTGCTCACCCTGTCCCGCGCCGACTTCGGTGCCGTGCTGTCCGCAGCGCCGGGCCTCCAGGCCCACATGCACGAGTTCAGCTCACTCCCCCGGCAGCGCCAGAACCGGCACGGCGAGGCCGAGATCGCGATGTCGGCGGGCCATGTCGGCGAAGTCGCGCTGCCCGGTGCCTTCGTCGACTATGAGCTCAAGCCGCGTGAGTACGAACTCTCCGTCGCGCAGACTGTTCTGCGGGTCCACACGAGGGTGGCCGACCTCTACAACGGGCCGATGAACCAGACCGAGGAGCAGCTCAGGCTCACCATCGAGGCGCTGCGCGAGCGCCAGGAGCACGAGCTGATCAACAACCGGGAGTTCGGTCTGCTCCGCAACGCCGACTTCAAGCAGCGCATCCAGCCCCACTCCGGCCCGCCCACCCCGGACGACCTCGACGAGCTGCTCTGCCGCCGCCGCAGTACGAAGCTCTTCCTCGCTCACCCCAGGACGATCGCGGCGATCGGGCGCGAGCTCAACGCCCGCGGGATCTACCCGGATCACGTCGACCTCGGCGGGCAGCAGGTGCTGGCCTGGCGCGGAGTTCCGATCCTGCCCTGCAACAAGATCCCCATCACCAAGGAGCAGACCAGCTCGATCCTCGCCATGCGAACCGGTGAGGACAACCAGGGCGTCATCGGTCTGCGCCAGACCGGCCTGCCGGAGGAGTACGAGCCGGGCCTGTCGGTGCGCTTCATGGGCGTCAGCGAGCGGGCGATCATCTCGTATCTGGTCACCACCTACTACTCCGCCGCCATCCTGGTGCCCAACGCGCTCGGCGTGCTGGAGAACGTGCAGATTGCCCGCTGGCGCGACTAGAGGATCCGTTCGGCAGCCACGGCAGTCACGACAGCCCGGCCTTTCCCGGGCCGGGCGAGCATGCCCGGATCCGGGAAAGGCCACCCATCTCACCAAGGAGCTGCGGATGCCCGATCCCGGGCTTCCCCCTCGGCAGTCGAGCCTGCCTGCCGCTGCCGCCCCTCGCCTCGCGGCCCATGCCCCCACCCACGTCCGCGCCGCCGACGTCCTGCCCGGCCTGCCCCCCGTCCCTGCCGCAGGGGCCGTGCCCGTACCCGGCAGCGGCCCGGATGGCGAACTGATCGCTCAGCACGTGGGGGTGGGCGCTGCTGCGGTGAGGGGGCAGCCGAGGCCTGCCCTGGAGCGGATCCTGTGCGGCCCCAGCGGTCTGGGCACGGCGAGCCTGCGCCTGGCCCGGCGCGAGGGGGCGCCGGTGCCTGCGGCGGCCGAGGCGCCGACGGAGGGCCGTCCGATCCCGGGCCTCTACTACCACCCGGTGCCGGAGCCCGACCCGGCCCGGGTGGAAGAGGTCAGTCGCCGGATCAAGGACTGGGCGGTGGACGAGGTCGAGCTGTACCCCAAGGAGTGGGAGGGCCAGTTCGACGGCTTCTCGGTCGGGCGTTACATGGTCGCCTGCCATCCGGACGCTCCGACCATCGACCACCTGATGCTCGCCACCCGGCTGATGGTCGCCGAGAACGCGGTCGACGACTGCTACTGCGAGGACCACGGAGGTTCACCCATCGGCCTCGGCGGACGCCTTCTTTTGGCACACACCGCCCTCGACCCCCTTCACACGACGAAGGAATACCAGCCGCAGTGGGCTCAGTCGCTCCATGCGGACGCCCCGCGGCGCGCCTACCGCTCCGCGATGGAGTACTTCGTCCAGCAGGCCACCGCCTCCCAGGCCGACCGTTTGCGGCACGACATGGCCCGTCTGCACCTGGGGTACCTCGCGGAGGCCGCCTGGGCCCAGACGGACCACACGCCCGAGGTGTGGGAGTACCTGGTGATGCGGCAGTTCAACAACTTCCGGCCATGCCCCACCATCACCGACACCGTCGGCGGCTACGAACTGCCGGCGGACCTTCACGCCCGGCCCGCCATGCAGCGGGTCCTCGCGCTCGCCGGGAACGCCAGCACCATCGTCAACGACCTGTATTCGTACACCAAGGAACTCGCTGGCCCCGGTCGGCACCTGAACCTGCCCGTGGTGATCGCCGGGCGCGAGGGCGTCTCCGACCGGGATGCCTACCTGAAGGCAGTAGAGGTCCACAACGACCTCATGCGCGATTTCGAAGCCGAAGCCGCCGCCCTGGCCGCCGCCTGTCCCGTCCCGAGCGTGCTGCGCTTCCTGCGGGGAGTGGCCGTGTGGGTCGACGGCAACCACTACTGGCACCAGACCAACACCTATCGATACAGCCTGCCCGATTTCTGGTAAGGACGGAATCATCTGTGATCAGCACCGAGTTCGCCACCGCCAACCACACGTCCGCGTTCGTCCCCGCCCCGGCGACGCCCTACCAGGGCGACATCGCGCGCTACTGGAACGCCGAGGCCCGGCCCGTGAACCTGCGCCTCGGCGACGTCGACGGGCTCTACCACCACCACTACGGCATCGGCGACGTCGACCACGGCGCCCTGGAGGACGCCGACGGCAGTGAGGGCGAGAAGAAGCTGATCGCCGAGCTCCACCGCCTGGAGTCGGCGCAGACCGAAGTCCTCCTGAACCACCTCGGCTCCATCGGGCGCGACGACACGCTCGTGGACGCCGGCTGCGGGCGGGGAGGCTCGATGGTCATGGCTCACCAGCGATTCGGATGCAAGGTCGAGGGCGTCACCCTGTCGGCCAAGCAGGCCGACTTCGCCAACCAGCGCGCCCAGGAACTCGGCATCGAAGACCACGTCCGCGCCCGGGTTCACAACATGCTCGACACACCCTTCGAGACCGGGCAGGCCGCGGGCTCGTGGAACAACGAGTCGAGCATGTACGTCGATCTGCAGGACCTCTTCGCCGAGCACTCCCGGATTCTCGAGGTCGGCGGCCGCTATGTGACCATCACCGGCTGCTGGAACCCGCGGTACGGCCAGCCCTCGAAGGGGGTCTCCCAAATCAACGCGCACTTCGAGTGCAACATCCACTCCCGCCGGGAGTACCTGCGCGCCATGGCCGACAACCGTCTCGTACCGCAGGCCGTCATCGACCTGACTCCCGCGACCCTGCCCTACTGGGAGCTGCGGGCCACGTCTTCCCTGGTCACCGGCATCGAAGAGGCGTTCATCAACTCCTACAAGGATGGCTCCTTCCAATACGTCCTGATCGCGGCCGACCGCGTCTGACCAACCGCCGGCCGAAAGCGCCGGGCCGTCACCCGACACTGTTGGGAAGTGTGCTCCTCTTGAGGCCCGCCGCCGTCAGGCGGCGGGCCTCAGCGCTTCGAAGCGGGAGACCGGGGCGCCGAAGTTGGGCTCGGTGGCGGACGTGATGGTCTTGTCGCTCTGGGCGCCGGGATCGGCCTGGTGTTCACCGTCACTGGCGGAGCCCTGGCCGGCTGCGGGGGCGGGGCCGACGCCCTGCAGCCCGACCAGGTGCAGGTGGCCTTCTGGCCGTCGATCACACACTTGCAGCGCGGCCGTCGGCCGCGGCCGGGGTGAGGCCGTCGGGGAAGGCGTGGGTGGCGGTCAGGGTGTCGCCGGGCTCGCGAGCCTGTCGTTGGAGGTCGTCATCGAACGACGCCGCTTCACCGGCGTTGACTGGCCTGTCCGGCACAACCCTGGCGGTCAGCTTGGGGCGAGCATCTCGATTCGAACGGCGCGATCACCTTGGAATCCTTATATGCGTGAGGGTGTTTTGACGTCCACTCCGACGGTCACCAGACCGTCGGAGTGGACAAGGAACAGATCGGGGACGTGTCGCCGAAGGCGGTCACCGTCCAGACCGATCAGCTGGGACGGCCGAGCCGCGATCTCCACGACGTCCCGGTCGAAGTCGGCGAGCAGAATCCGGGCCAGCTCCAGCTGGCTCTCACAGGCAACCAACTGGCCCGTCGCCGCCGCGTGGTACCAGCCCGAAGAGTGTTTGCGGCCCGGCACCAGCGGAGCTCGCGGACCGGCAGTCCGGCTGCCGCTCCTCCACGGGCAATTGGTCCAAGCCCACCTCGACCAGCTGATCACCAGCCTGCCGGTACACGGCCCGAACCGTCTGGCCTTCTGTCGTGCCCGTCTCGCCCACATCAACCGCCATGGCCACCCCTTCGTGACCGGTGCCATCGACGCCAAGGCACTGGCCTCCGCCACGAGTAACGTGGGTGAGAAGCCGGGAAAGTCAACGGAAGAGCGGACCCGCGCGGTAGGGCGCGGCGAACGCTCCCGGTCTCGCAGGGGCCGAAGAGAGGGTGTCGACTGACAAGTTGACGACAGGTCCCTGGGACGGTGACATCGCTCATCGGAACCTACACCCGCCCGGGAACCTCAGCGGACCCGCCCATACAGGTTGGGGTTATACCAGGCGAAAGATGAGGTGCGTACGTTCTTTCCGGGGCGTGGTGCTTCCACGTACTGGCTGTTTCCCAGGTAGATCGCGACGTGGTGGATCCCTCGCGTTGTGCCGTCGCTGCTCCAGAAGACCAGGTCCCCGCGGCGCAGCTGGGCGCGGGAGATCGGCGAGGTGGCACGGTATTGCGCGTCTGCGACGCGGGGCAGGGCGATGCCTGCCCGGCGGTAGGCCGCCTGGACCAGTCCTGAGCAGTCCCAGGCGTGCGGTCCGTTGCCGCCCCACCTGTAGGGGTCGCCGAGGTGCGACATTGCGAAGGTGATGGCGGTTTCGGTGCCGTAGCGGGACGGGGTGCCGGAGGACCTGCCTGGTGCGGGGGGCGTGGAGCGCCGGGCGGGGTGCTGCTTTGTTGCAGTTCCTGAGCTTTCGGCGTATCGCTCGTACTTGTCCTTGTGGCTGGTCCACCACCAGTTTTCGTTCCTGTGGTACCAGTAGACGCCGTCCGTGCGGTCCCAGCCGGAACGGCCGCGGAACGTCGGATTCACGGAGTGGTGTCCAGCCGAAGGGCCGGGATGAGTGCGAGTCGGGGCGCCTCCCGCATGCCGCTCGTATTTGTCGCGATGACTCGTCCACCGCCACCAGCCGGTCGCGTCCTTGTACCAGTACTTCGAGCCGTCCCATCCGGCATGACTCGGGGCCGGTTCCGCGGTGGCTATGCCTGCGCCCGCTCCCACCAGCACAGTCGCCCCCACCGCGGCTGCGATGGCCCCGCGCACGGAGCTCCTCCGGAGCACGCTGCTGCTTTGGAGCGCCGTGACCCGTCTGCTGGAGCAGTGGCCGCAGTCGCAGTCGGCGGGTGTCTCTTCTCTGAAAGCGGGTGCCTGCATGGGAGGGCCCTTTCTGGTGTGTTTGTTCCCGGGTGGTCGCATGTGTGATTGGCGCAGCGGCTGGCTTCGGCTTACGGGGCCGGCTCGGTTGCGCTGCCGCGTGCCGCGTAGAAGGCGATGGTCAAGTCCTTGACCAGTGCGTTGCGTTCGTAGTCGTCGAGGGTGACCAGCTCTCGCTCGGTGAGGCGCCGCACGGCGTGGTCGACGGCGTCGAGGGCGGAGGTCAGTACCTGGTCGCGGTGTTGGGCGTCGATCGCCGCGAGCTGTCGGCGCCGCATAGCCGTGGCCAGTTCCGGCGCGTATGCGAGGTGCGTGGGGCGTACTGAGAAGATCTCGAGGCCCACCGCGCGGCATTCCGCGCTGAGCAGCTGGCTCAGGAGGTTTCCGACGGCTTCGGTGTCGCGCAAGGTACGGGTGTCCGCCGAGGGTTCGCCGAAGGAGTCGGCGGGCAGCTGTGAGACGGTCCGCGCGGTGACGGCTTCGACCTGCTCCTGCAGGTACGGGACGTAGTCATCCACCGCGAACAGCGCTCTTGCCGTGTCTTTCACGCGCCACACCACGAGTGCGACCACGCGCAGTTCCGTTCCTTGTGCGTCCACCACCTGCATTGGTTCGCTTCGCCAGTGCCGCAGCCGTACGTCGACGCGGTGCCGGAGCGCCAGGGGGTTGATCCAGAGCAGGCCGGTCCGCCGTACGCTGCCGCGGTAGCGGCCGAAGAGGGTCAGGACCCACGCGTGGCCGGTCTTTCCCCGAGTGAGCCCGCTCAGCGAGAGCAGCGTGACCGCGCCGCAGCCCACGGTGGCGCCCCACCGCTCCAGCGCGGGCCATTCAACGGCGGGGGGGCCGAGGGGCGTGAGCCAGACGTTGCCGGCCATCGATGGCAGCATCACCAGGACCGCCCACCAGCCGGAGCAGGCGGCACCGCGACGTTCCATCAGTTCCTGGCTCAGGCGGGGCGGGGGCTTGTGAGGGGCGGGTTCTGGCTCCCGCCGTGGAGGGACCGCGGTCTGCTGTCTGCCTGCGGCACGTCCTGGCGGCGAGGGTTTCGTCTGTTTCGTCAGAGCGTTCCCGTGGAACACGCGTTCCCTAGCGGGAGGTTCGCGCACCGAGCCAGAGCCGCCGAAGCCGGATGGCGTTGTTGTTGACCGGCGTGCCACTGCGCCGTCTTCTGGTGCTTTGAGTTCCCTCGACTTGTCCGGCAGCACGCCGCGTTCTCCTCCGTGCCTGATTCTGGCTGCAATGCACAGCACTTGACGCTGCATCAGGTTTGTCGAGTCACACTCTGATCCACAGCAGTCGGCTCTCACCACTGCCGAACGTCCTTTGTGGTTGAGACTTTGGTGACGAACCTTCGTGCGGGAGGCCGGGCTTTCAGC
Source organism: Streptomyces flavofungini (assembly GCF_014650815.1). GTDB lineage: Bacteria > Actinomycetota > Actinomycetes > Streptomycetales > Streptomycetaceae > Streptomyces > Streptomyces flavofungini. Next base: position 24,492 of record NZ_BMVR01000023.1, on the reverse strand, counting down.
TGCTGACCTTGCAGGCGTGATGCCGGCAGGGTGATCTGGTCTGTGGGAGTCCGGTGGCGGCGGGGCATCCGTCGATGAGTGCACTGCGGTACTGGATTTCGCGGAGGCCGTGCCGGAGGTGGCGGACGAACTGGTCGGGGTCGATGAAGGCGGTGTTGGCTTGGGAGCTGCGCCGCAGCAGGGACCAGACGCCCTCGACTGGGTTGAGGCCGGGTGCGTAGGGCGACCGGTGGGAGGAAGGAGGTGGTCCAGTCGTGCTCGGCGATGAAATCGCGTATCCCGGCGGCGCGCTGGGTGTTCACGTTGTCCCACACGAGAACGAGTGGCGCACCGAGCTGCTGGTGGGCTGCGACGAGCAGGTCGCGGAAGCCGGTCCAGGCGAAACTGCGGCGCTCTTTGGTTTTGTGGTCCTTGTGAAGCATGGGCCGGTAGCTCAGCCGGGACGGTTCGCCGGGCCGATAGCAGCACAGGGCCAGGTCTCCTTCACCCATCCCGTGATCGCTTCCTCGTCGCGCTCGAGCGCGCGCCGGGCCGGGACCTGGTGACTCCACCCGTGCCGGTGCGGCATCTGTGCGATGGCCGAGAGCGTGATGCTCTTGTGGAACCGGCGTCCGATCAGCGTCTTGCTCCGAGCCAGGGTCCAGGTCTGGTCCGGCCAGCCGTGTGCGACCGGCCCTTTGTCCAACTCCTGTTCCAGCACGGCGAACAAGGTCTCGCTCAGCCGGGGCTGCCCCGGCGAGCCGCTGGGTTGCAGGGCCTGCTGGCTGCCGTCGCGCCAGGCACGGCGCCACCGCTGCACCGGCCGCGCACTGACCCGTAGTTGCTTCGCCACCACGACGTTTTCCTGTCCGACGGCAAGCATCTCCGCTGCCTCTATGCGGATGCGCTCGCGAAATGCCTGCCGTTCGGCGGTCAGGCCTCCGCCTTGCGGATATCTCACGCTTCGGGCCTACCGCGACGATCACCAAATGTCAGCGGTTACGACATCACACCTACAAAGTCAGTAACGAGCTCGCTAACGCTCGCCCGGTTCCGCGACGTCTGCCGGATCGTCGCGCAGGACGGGCCCTTGGCCGAGCTGTTCGTCGTTCACTCCGGCCTCGAAGGCGATGAGGGCGGCCTGGACTCGGTTCGTGACCCCGAGTTTGTCCATCATGCGGCTTACATGGCCCTTGACGGTGCCTTCGCTCATGAAAAGAGTGCGGGCGATGTCGGCGTTCGACAGGCCGCGCGCGAGCTGGGGAAGGACTTCTCGTTCCCGGTCGGTGAGGCGGCCAAGGAGTTTCGAGTGGTCCGAGTGCCCGCTGTGTGCTGACAGCTGACGCCGCTGGAGTTCGATGACACGGCGCGTCACGGCCGGAGACAGGACTGCGTCCCCGCGCATGACGACGCGAATGGCCTCGACCAATTCTCTGGGGGGCGTGTCCTTGAGCAGGAATCCGGCGGCTCCTGCCAGCAGCGCCTGTTCGATGTTGCCATCGAGGGCGAAGGTCGTCAGCACGAGAACTGCGGGGGGCGAGGGAAGCTTCGTCATGGCGCTGGTGGCGGTCAGGCCGTCCATGTCGGGCATGCGGATGTCGAGCAGGGCGACATCGGGGTTTTTGCGGCGAGCGGCTTCCATCGCCTCTCTGCCGTTCTCGACGACGGCCACCACCTCGATGTCGTCCTGGAGGTCCAGGATCATCTGCAGGCCGCTGCGCATCAGGGCTTCGTCATCGGCGATCAGTACGCGTATCAAGGGTGAGACTCCGTGGTTGAAGAGGTGAGGGCTGCGGTGGGCAGGGGGATGACGGCAGTGACCAGGAAGCCGCCTTGTCCGTCGGGCCCGGCGTCCACGGTCCCGCCCAGCAGGCCGATGCGTTCCTGCATGCCCTGCAGTCCGTGGCCGCCGGCGGGCAGGGACTGCGTGGGTGCGGCAGGAGGGGCATTGTGGACGCGCACGGTCAGTGAGGTGGCAAGACCGATCAAGTCGATGCGGGTGGACGCTTGCGGAGCATGCTTGACAACATTGGTCAAAGCCTCCTGGACCACCCGGTAGACCGCCCGCTCGTGCCGTGGTTCCAGCCAGGAGAAGTCACCCTCCTGGTGGAGTTCCGCCGGCACCTCCGCCTCGCGCGTCCGCTGTACGAGCCCTGCGAGGTCAGCCAGGCGGGGCAAGGGAGCGCGCGTGGAGCGATCCGCACCGGAGGGCCCCAGAAGTCCCAGCGTGCTCCTGAGTTCTTCGAGTGCTTTACGGCCCAGCGCCTGGATGGTCTCCGCTTCGGCTGCCGCCCAGGCGGCATCGCGGCTCTGCGCCATCATCTCCAATGTCCCTGCTCTGAAGGCCATGTGGCTCACCGCGTGAGCGATCACATCGTGCATCTCGCGCCCGATGCGCCGGCGCTCCCCGGCCCGGGCCTGTTCCTGGAGAAGCGCCCGCTCCCTCTCGCGCTGGCGTTCCCGCTCTTCGAGACTTGCGATCAAACGCTGCCGCGTCGCCGTGTACAGCCCCAGCACTACGGGGGCGATCACCCAAGCCGCGTAGTGCACGCCCAGCTGTTCCACGCTCACGCCGTGACCGGCCGCCATCGCGATCGAATGCAGGACAGCAGACGAGCCCAGGACCGTCCATCTCCAGGCCCAGGAACGTGCGTAGGCGCCCAGCGTGAACATGGCCACGGCTTCGGCCGCGGGGTAGAAAGCCACGAGGTCCGACACCGTCGCCACGACCGTGACGGCCACCGGCCAGCGACGCCGCATCAAAAGCAGAACACTCATGCCCGCCCAGATCGCCGCGTAAGCGAAGCACGGTTCCCCCCAAAGCCAGTCGTGACTGCCGCGCAGAATCAGGTCCTGCACTTCAAGGATCGCGGCACCGAGGCACAATGCGACGTCCCCCTTGGAGAGCCGCCAGCGCGCACCCGGGACCTCGGCAGACAGCGGATCTCCTCCGCCTCCCCGGAGGAGAGCGGACTTCGCTGACAAGAAGGCGACGGATGGGTGCATAACGCCTCGTATTTCATCACAGCATTCACATCAGATTTCACCGAGACCATCACGGACTCACGACATACAACGATGGGCATGAACTATTTTCACGCTCACGGCATGGAGACGTTACTTTCGCTCAGATGTGGAACACCTGCAGTTCTTGATCGCGGTGAACGTATTGCACGATGTCGACCCGCACGTGCGGTAGACGGCACGCTTCTCCTCACCCGGTCGCGTACTGGGATCAGCGTGCCGTCCACGAACCACGGCCTCTCGACCGCCGCGCGGGCAGGCGTGACCGGCTCCAGTTGAGAGCAATGGAGAACCGCTAGGACCACCCGGTACAACGGGGCCGCCGAATGGGACGGAGCCACCGCTACGGACAGAACCCGCGTCGCGGTCGGGCTGCCGCCTGCGGGCATGCGACCACCTGGGTCACCATCAAGACCCGGTGGAAGCTCAGCACCGGCCCGGCCGAAGCCGCAGCCCTCACCAGCACGCTGAACGTATGCCCGAACACCCCCATGGGGGATGTTCCTTCGATCCCCACCGCTCGGTTTGACGAGCTACCGGTTTGACGAACTACCGGTAGGCCGCCGTGCGGACCCCGGTCAGAAGCGGTCACGGTATTTGGTGGGTGAGAGACCCAGGTTGCGGTGAAAGGCACGACGTAGGGCCTCGGGGGTGAACCCACTGCTCTGGGCGACCTGGTCGATGCTGTCGCGGTCGTCCTCAAGGAGGCGGCGTGCGGTCTCGAGGCGGGCCTGTTCCACGTAGCGTCCTGGCGGCATTCCGGTTTCGGCGGTGAAGGCCCGGTTGAACTGCCGGGGCGAGAGACTGGCCCGCTGCGCCAGCGCTGTGACGGAGAGGTCGGCGTCGGGGTGGTCGGCGATCCACTGCTGCACATCGCGCAGGGACGACCGGTGTGCGACTTGGGCTCGCAGCTGCGTGCTGAACTGCCGCTGATCGCCGGGACGGCGGAGGAAGACCACCAGATGACGGGCGACAACCAAAGACGCCTCGCGCCCCAGGTCTTCCTCGATGAGGGCCAGGGCCAGGTCGATGCCGCTGGTGACGCCTCCGGACGTGGACACCTTGCCGTCCCTGATGAAGATGGGGTCGGGGTCGACCTCCACTTGGGGATACTCCCGGGCCAGCTTCTGAGCCGCGCTCCAGTGTGTCGTCACCCTGTGACCGCTCAACAGCCCGGCTCCCGCCAGCTGGAAAGCTCCGGTGCAGACGGAGACGATCCGGTCCGATTGCGTGGCCTGTCTCCTGAGCCAGGCCACGACGTCCGGCCGGACGAATTCGCCCTGAGGCCCGGCCTCAAGGCCGGGCACGAAGAGCGTGTGCGGAGCGCCGACGGCATCGAGGTCCGCGTCCGGCACCGCGGTCATGCCGCAGGACGTGCGCACCGGCGCGCCACCGCAGCTCGCCGTGGTCACCGCATAGGGCGCCGGCCCCGCTGACCGGTGGGCCGCCCAGGCATTGGCCCCGGTGAAAACGTCCATGGGGCCGGCTACGTCCAACAAGGCCACACCGTCACAGAGCACAAACAGCACACTTCGGGTTCTCACACACCTCAGTGTGCGCATCAATACGCCTGGCCGCAATGACAGGATTCCCACCTTTTACGCCGCTTCATTATGCTTGGGGGACGTGTGGCCGCGGTGTGACGCGATCCCGGCCGTCGCGCGGCCAGCGTTGAGCTCCGTGACCCGCCGCACGCTCATCAAAGCGTTCGCCCGGGAACGGAGCATCAGCTTCTGCGGGTTACGGGCCTTCTCCAGGTCCCCTGCCTGCGGCTCCGTGCAGATCGCCTGCCGTAGAACGGCGTACGCCGTCCCCGGCCTGTCGCCAGTCGATCCCCGCCCGGCCCGGCCCGGCCGGTGACGCTGCCCTCGGGTCCGCTCACCCAGCGACAGCGGCCTGTGACGGTCTGCACCGCCCCACTCGTCTGCGTCGTCGTGGCGTCCGGCTTGCCCCCCCCCGGTTCCGGTGCCGTTGTCCATCGGCCTTCACAGGCTCGCCCGGCCCGCGTCGGCGCCCTTTCAGACCGGGGCAGTTGCCCTGTCCGGCCCGTTATGCGGGAACCGCCGGGAGAGGTCCCGGCCTGCAGCCCCGGTTTCCAGCCGCGCACCGTCGCGGCACATCCGGCTCTCGCCACTCTCATGGCTAGACGTGATTCCCACCTTCTGGGCCCTGTACGGCTTCGCGGGTAGCATCCCCCGTTCTCGGCCGGTAACCATGGATATGCCCGAAAGTGACCGGCCCGGGTGGCGGCCTCCCGCAGGCAATTCCCCTTCGCCAGTCCTTTCTTGGCCCTGACAGGTAGCGGCTGCCTTGTGCCTCCTCTCCGAGGCCCGCCTCCCGTCGGCTCCCTCGTCATCGCCGCATTCCTGGAGATTCGTTCATGACCACGGTTGCCGCCACGGCCACGCCGTATCCCGTCAAGTACACGACGCCCTTCCTGCTCTACCCGCCCACGTTGTGGGAGAACACCCTCGGAGACGAGCTCGTCACCGAGCACCTCGGCATGGACGAGCAGGGCGAGGACTACGTCCTGTATCTCTCGGTGCCGTTTTGCCGCGTGCGGTGCCACTCGTGTCCGTACTTCATCGAGCTGCTGTCAATCCACGACTCACGCAACAAGGAGGAACGCTACGTCGACGCTCTGGTCGCCGACCTACGACGCTGGGCCGGCTATCGGAGGTGGAGCACGGGCAAGCTGCGGTCGGTGTACATCGGCGGCGGCACCGGGACCATCCTGGAGACCAAGCACCTCAAGAAGATCGTGGACACGATCTTCGAGTGCTTCCCGGTGGTGCAGGACTGCGAAGTCACGCTGGAGGGCAACGCCCGCGACTACGACGAGGAAAAGCTCGACTTCGTCGCCTCCTCTCAGATCACCAGGGTCAGCCTCGGTGTGCAGTCCTTCGACCCGGCTCTGCTGAAGGTGATCGGTTCGCCGCACGGCGCGCAGGAGAGCATCGAGGTCATCCGGGCGCTCAACGAGCGCGGGTTCACCAATATCCAGATGGACATGATGTACAACCTGCCCGGTCACTCCCGCAAGACCTGGCAGAGCGATTTGGAGCAGCTCCGTGACCTGGACATCAAGCATCTGACGACGTATCTGTACCGGATCCATGAGGGGACGCCGCAGGACAGGTTCATCCAGGGCGGCAAGGTCCCGCCGCCGGTCGACAAGGAGTCGTCGTACGTCAAGAACATGTACCTCGACCTGATCGACGCGGCCGAGGGCATGGGCTTCAACATGTACATGTTCGATCACTTCGCCCGTCCCGGCTGGGAGAACGTCTACAACGAGTGGACCTTCAAGCAGGACGTCGAGGTGCTCGGCGTCGGGCCCGGCGCCTACGGCTTCGTGAACGGCCAGCGGATCGGCTCGGCGAAGAACGTCGAGGGGTACATCGAGGCGGTGGACACCGGCCGTCATCCGATCACCGCGGCCTCCGCCAAGCTGGACGCGGAGACCCGGCGTGAGCGCTATGTGATCAACGTGCTCCAGTACCTCCAGGTCGAGTTCGACGGCTACTTCGCGCGCTTCGGCACCCGCTTCGAGGACGACTTCGCGCCGACCGTGCACCGTCTCCTGGAGCGTGGGCTCGCCGAGCTCCGCGAAGACCGACTCGTGCTGACCGAGCTGGGCCGGGACTGGCACATGAACGTCATGATCGAGTTCACCAATCCGCGGTTCTGGGGTGACACCTCGGCTCCCGAGACGCCGCACTGGTCGATGAACACCCCGATGGTGGACCTGTTCTCCGGCCGCCGAGAGGACTGGATCGGCTAACCCGTCTCCTGCCACGTTCTCCTCTCTCTTCACCCCATGAACACGCCCTAAGGAGTATTTGTGCTGCCTGTTGTGCTCGTCGAGATCCTCACCGCCATGGACATCGACGCCGACGACGTGACCCTGGAGTCCCGTCTGCGGGACGACATCGACATGGATTCCCAGGAGATCGCGCAGATGGTGACCGCCGTGGAGAAACTGCGCGGCGAGGCCATGGCCGACCGGCCGCAGGTGCTGCGCCGGCTGGTTTCGCTCGGCGACGTCGCGGCGCTGCTGGGACAGCCGGCGGGTGCTTCCCGATGACCACTGCCACCGCCGCCGTGCTGACCATCGACTCCGCCGAGGGCTTCGCTCACCGCTGCACCGAGAGCATCGTCATCGAACGTGACGTGGACACCGTCTACGCCGCTCTGCACCGGATGGGCGCCTGGCCCGAGTATCTTCCGCACGTCACGGCGATCGACGTGCAGTACAACGACGGCCAGTACCAGGAGTTCTACATGACCGTGGACTCCGAGGGGATGGTGCTGAAGGTCCGCTCCATCCGCAACTGCCAGGACAGGAAGATCGAGTTCTTTCAGCCCGAGCCCCCTCCCTATCTGGTGCACCACGGAGGTGTCTGGCGCTTCGAGGCGGAGGGGCCGCAGCGCTGCCGGGTGACCGTCACCCATGTGTGGAACCTCAGGGATGCCGAGGCCGCCGAGGTCTACCCGCCCGGCGGTGGCAAGAGCTCCGCCCAGCAGGTCTGCGACGTGCTGGCCAGTCACTCCCGGCTGGCCTTGCAAACCTGGCAGTCCGTTCTGACCGGCAGCGGAAAGTGAGCCTCCCGTGATCGTCTCGGAATCCGTCACCGTCGACGCCCCGGTCCAGGCCGTGTACCAGGCGTTCGCCGATCTGGACCGCTGGCCGCAGATCCTTCCCGACGTCGTCGCGGTCAACGTCATCTACTTCGACGGCTACCACCAGGAGTTCACCATGACGGTGGACCGCCCGGCCGGACCGGAGACCGTCAAGGGCGTGCGCTACTGCCGTCCTCCGGCGGAGCTGGAGCTTTTCCAGAGCACCACTCCGCCGGGACTGGCCCGGATGAACGGCCGCTGGGCCTTCGAGGAGACAGGCGGACGCACCACCGTCGTCGCCAGCCGCGATTTCGCGCTCGCCGACGGAAACCCGCTCGGGGTCACCGAGGCGGAGTTCGGCAACCGACTGCGCGGGTTCCTTTCAACCAACCTGGAGTTGTTCCGCAAGGCAGTCGAGGCCGATGGACCGCGTTGACGTCAGCCGCCCCATGGCGGCCCCGGCGTCCCGCGTGGGCCCCCTGTTCTGGGACATCACCGCCTGGCACCGGGTGTGGGAGCCGATCTCCGAGGTCGCCGTCCTCTACGAGGATCCCGTGCATCAGGAGTTCACCATGGCGGTGGAACGCAACGGCCGGATCGAGCGCATCCGTACCGTCCGGTTCCGCACCACCGGGCACGACATGGAGTTCTTCACCCCGCAACCGCCGCCGATGATGTCGTGGCACCGGGGAGCCTGGCTGATCCAGGACGCGCCCGGCGGAGGGTGCACGGTGCGGGCAACGCGCGACTACCGCCTGCGCGACGAGCCGGGAGAGTCCGCCGCGGCGTTCGGCGCCCGGCGGGCGCGGTTTGGGCAGTCCTTCGAGATCCGCGTCGGCGCGATCCTCGATCGTTTCGCCGATCACTTCAGCAGGAAGGAGCAGGCCCATGCCGGACAGTGACGTCATCGTCTTCGGGGCCGGTCCCGCCGCGAGCGCCGCGGCGCTGCAGGCCGCCCGGAGCGGACTGAGCGTGATCATGCTGGACCAGAGCGGGTTCCCGGGCACCCATCTTCCGGAGTCCTGGAGCGGCCGCTCAGCCGCCCTCCTGACGTGGCTCGGGGTAACCGGTCTCGGTTCCGCGCTGCACGGCAGCACGCGCGTCGAGCTGGTCGACAGCTGTTCTGGCTTCGGCCTTCGGCTGACGCTGTACTCCCTCAAGGGCCCGACCGCGCCCGCCTCGGTGCGGCTGGACCGCAACGCCTTCGACCAGCTGATGCTGGACGCCGCGGTCACCGCCGGGGCGGAGTACCGGCCCGGGGTCAGCGTGGAGAGCGTGACGGGTGTCGCCGGTGAAACGACCGTCACCTGCACGTCGGCCTCGGGCGTCAGCACACTCACGGGGCGATTTGCCATAGATGGTTCCGGTAAGAGCGCTGTCATCGCCCACACGCAGGGAACCTGGGAGGGCGGGCAGTCGCTGGATCCCCGGCAGGCGGTCTTCTCCCACTTTGTCCTCGACGGGCCGCACCGTCTGGTGGATCCGAAAGGCATGACGCTGATCGCTCTGGACGGCGGCTACGCGTTCGTCATCCCGGTCGGGGAGCAACGGGTCAGTGTCGGGGTGGTGGCCGGCGCCGAGCGCTCCGCTCCGTACGGCAGGGAGCTGGAGAGGCTGTTCCACGAGAGCGTCGCGCAGGATCCGGCGCTTGCCCAGATGCTGGCCGGGGCACGCCAGGTGCTGCCGTTCATTCCCGCGCTGAACCAGGAGTTCCTCTGCTCCCGTACGGCCGGCGACTGGTTCGCCGTGGCCGGTGACGCGGCCGGATTCCTCGACCCGTTCTTCTCCACCGGCGTCGATCTGGCGCTCGCCACCGGCGTGCACGCCGCCGAAACCGCCCACCGTGTCCTGAGCGCCACCTCGGCCGGAGCGCGGGAGGAAGCGGCGGGTGCCCATCGCCGGTTCGTGGAGTCCCAGCAGGAGACCGCGCGCTCCGGGTCGTACGACGGCCACTGGAATGTGCTGGCCCCGCTGCGTCCGGTGCTGGCCGACCCCCACCTCCCCGCCCTGGTCCCGCTGCTGTCCCTGCTGTCCCGGCCACAGGAGTGCGGCCGCCCCCAGGATGCGGTCAGGTCCCTTCGTAACTCCTTCCAGCACCTATAGAAGAGGTCTGCTGTCATGCGATTCGTCGATCTGAGCGTCATGGTCGAGCCGACCGCGAGCGAACCCGTTCCGGTGGAGATCGAGTTCGTCTCCCACGCCGAAGGCGCGGACATCCTCGGCAGGGCCGGCGGCATCGGCCGGGAGGAGTTCCCCGACAGGCTCGGCATCTCCCTGGAGCACGTGAAGCTCACCAGCCACTCCGGCACCCACGTGGACGCGCCCGCGCACTACGGCCCGTTCTCCGAGGGCAAGCGGGCCAGGACGATCGACGAGCTGCCCCTGGAGTGGTTCTACGGCCCCGGCGTCCTGCTCCACTGCGACACCGGGGCAAAAGAGCCGGTCTCCGCCCAGGAGGTGGAGACCGAGCTCAAGCGCATCGGGCACACCCTCGCCCCCGGCGACATCGTGCTGATCAACACCGGTGCTGACCGGCTGTGGGGCTCAGCGGAGTACTTCACCGACTTCCGCGGCGTGACCCGGGAGGCCACCGCCTACCTCGTCGAGCACGGCGTGAAGGTCATGGGCGTCGACAGCTTCGGATTCGACGCGCCCTTCAGCCGGATGCTCGCCGCCTACCAGGCCAGCGGCGATCAGGCCGAGCTGTGGCCCGCCCACGTCTACGGCCGCGAGCGCGAGTACTGCCACATCGAACGGCTCTCCAACCTGACGGCCATCAGCCGTCCCACCGGATTCACGGTGGCCTGCTTCCCCATCAAGCTCAAGGACGCCGGCGCCGGCTGGAGCCGCGTCGTCGCCATGGTCGAGGAGTGACCACCATGCCCGTCTGCACCGCCAGCGTCATCGTCCCGGCCGGCATCGACCGCACCGGGGACTACCTCGCCCATGTCCCCCACCTCCCGGAGTGGACCGGCTTCTTCCGATCTGTGGGCGAGCCCGAGGACGAGCGCTACCCCGCCGAGTCCGCGATGGGTCCGATCCAGACCTGGGCCGAACACAACCAACTGCCGGACTGCGCCCAGGAGATAGCGATCTGCTCGCTCATCCACGGGCGCGAAGAACAGGCATCCCTGCTGCTGCACCCAGCCGGCACAGGCACCGAGGTGGAGTTCACCGTCTCGCTCCCCGACCACGCGGACGACACGGCGGCCCGCCAGCAGACCGCACGGATGCACAGCGAGCTGGGCACCCTGCGCCAGCTCCTCGAGCCCCAGCCCGCCCGGCGCTGAATCAGATTCCGAAAGACAGGTACGCGACATGGACAAGCGGCGTGTGGTCGTGACAGGCCTGGGAACGGTCAACTCCCTCGGCGCCTGTGTGAACGACTTCTGGAAGCGCAGCCTGGACGGCACCTCCGGGGTCCGGCGGATCGACGAGTTCGCCATCCCCGCCCACATGAGCCAGATCGCTGGCGTCGCCGACCACTGGGACGACGGGCCCACCCTGGCCCAGTCTCTGGCCGACGCGGACGGCGATGACCGGAGCCTGCGCTTCGCGATGCAGGCCACCGCCGAGGCACTGGCGGACGCCGGCCTGGGACCCGAGGAACTGGCTCGGTACGACGGGCGACGCACCGGCGTGCACATCGCCAGCGCGATCTCCCACATCAACCGGATGGAAGCCCTCTACGCCCGCCAGTCCCGCTCTGGCGCTGAGCCCGTGCCGCCCGGCGAGAACACCACCGGCCTGACCAACCCCTTCCTCTTCAACGCGACCAGCGCCGAGGTAGCCAAGCGTTTCGGTCTGCGCGGGCGTCACGGGATCATGGCGACCGGCTGTACCGGCGGTGTGGACGCCATGGGCTGGGCACTCAGTGCGATCCGGCACGACGGCCTCGACCTGGTGATCGCCGGTGCCACCGACGCTCCGATCACTCCGCTGGTGGTGTCCGCGTTCGCGCAGATCAACGCGACGTCCACGCGTAACGACGCGCCGCAGCAGGCCAGCCGCCCCTTCAACCGGGACCGTGACGGCTTCGTCCTCGCCGAGGGCTGCGGCATCGTCGTCCTGGAGTCCCTGGAATCCGCCCTGGCCCGTGGCGCCCGGATCTACGCGGAGATAGCAGGCTTCGACAGCGTGAACAGCCGCTACCACATGACGAGCATGCCGCAGGACGGCGCCCCGATCGTCCGTGCCTCGGCCGGAGCACTCGCCGATGCCGGTCTCACTCCCGACCAGGTCGACTTCATCAACACGCACGGTTCGTCCACCCCGTTGAACGACGTCGCCGAGAACAACGCCTTCCACCAGTTGTTCGGCCCGCGTGCCTCGCACATCCCGGTCACCTCCATCAAGTCTCAAACCGGGCACAGCCTGTCGGCCGCCAACGCCATCGAGATCGTCTCCTCGGTGATGTCGATCCGCGAGGGCGTCATCCCGCCGACCATCAACCTCACCGAGAAGGACCCCGCCTGTGCTCTGGACGTGGTCGCGAACACTGCCCGCCAGAGCCCGGTGACATCCGTGCTGAAGTCCAGCAGCGGCTTCTCCGGAATCCACTCCAGCCTGATCATCCGCGCCTGCGAGGAGAGCGCCGCGTGAACACCACCGAACAGCACCCGGCCCCCGTCGTCACCGGCCTCGGCGTCGCCACCCCGGCCGGCTGCGACCTCGACACCTACTGGGCCACCCTGCTCACCGGCCGCCCGGTCACCGAGCAGACCCCGCTGTACGGCGAGGACCACCCGGCCGTCACTGTGGGCCGCGTCGACGACACCCGGCTGCCGCACGGCTTCACCAAGCGCCACCTCAAGCGCGTGGACCGCTTCGTCCTGATGGCCGACGCAGCCGCCCGCCAGGCCCTGACCGACGCCGGCATCGAGGTCGACGACACCAACCGGGACCGGATCGGCATCCTGGTCGGCAACTGCACCGGCGGCTGGGGATATGTCGAACCGCAGATGTCCCCGCTGTACCAGGGACCTGACCTCGACGCGATCAACCCGTACGTGGCCACCGCCTGGTTCCCCACCGCACCGCAGGGCGAGATCTCCATCGCCCTGGGCATCGAGGGCCTGTCCAAGACACTGTCGGCCGAACGGATCAGCGCCGGGCACGCCCTGCAGATGGCCCGCCACACTCTCCTGGACGGACGTCTGGACGCGGTGGTCGTCATCGGCGTGGAAGCCCCGCTCACCCCGCTGGTGCACCGCGCCCGCAGCGACGAGGGCGAGCTGTCGCCGTCGGGACGCTACGCGCCGTTCACACAGAGCGCTGATGGCGCGGTACTCGGGGAGGGTGCCTCGGCCCTGGTCCTGGAGAGCTCGGTCACGGCCCGTGGCCGCGGTGCCGTCCCGTACGCCGAGCTGCAGTACTGCGGCATCGCGGACTCCCTCACCCAGGCGATGTGCGACGCCCTTGACGCCGCGCCCGGCCCCGTGGACGGTGTCGTCCTTGATGCCCGTGGCACCCGTGCGGCCGATGCGGCCGAGTACGAGGCGCTGGCCTGCGTGCTGTCCGACAGCCCCGAGGCCGTGCTCGCCGCCCCGGCCGCCGTCTACGGCGACCTGCTCGGTGCTGCCCTGGCCACCAGCCTGGTGACCGCCTGCCTGGCCCTGAGACGCGCAGAGATCCCGCCGAGCGCGCTGGAAGACGTGCTGGCTCCGCCGGCCGGACGCTTTCCCACCGCCGTCGAGCGGCTGCCGGATGCCGCGCGCCTCATGGTCAATGGCACCGACAACCACGGCCAGGCGATGAGCCTGCTGCTGGCCGCGACCGGAGGTCCGGCGTGAGCACCCAGGAGATCCGGCTGGACGCCGCACCGCCCTACCGGTTCGCAGCCTCCCTTGACTTCGTCTGCTCCTTCCCCGCAACCGGCGGCGAGCAGATCACCACCGGCACCTCCCTCACCAAGGCGTTCCGCGCCGAGGGCGTCACCGTCGCCGCCATGCTCAGCGACGGCGGCAGCAAGGACGAGCCCGCCGTCGCCTGCCGCCTCACCGCGGCCGAACCCCTTACCGAGCCTGTGGTCGCGGCGACGCGTGATCGGCTGTCGTTCTTCCTGAGCCTGGACGACGACCTGACCAGCTTCTACCGCGCCGCACGCGCCGACCCGCCGTTCGCCGCCGTCGCCCGCCGCATGCACGGCTACCACCAGGTCAAGTTCCCCACCCCGCTGGAGCACCTGTGCTGGGCAATCCTGGCCCAGCGCACCCCGATGCCCGCCGCCCGCAAGGCCAAACAGGCCCTGGTCGACCACTTCGGCAACCGCGTCGAGACCGACGCCGGCCCTCTGTGGGCCTTCCCCGACCTCGGCCAGTTCCTCACCCTGAGCGAGAGCGCCCTCGCCACGCTCGTCGGCAACGAGCGCAAGGCCCGCTACCTGCACGGCACTATCCACACTTACGCACGTACGGACGAGGCGTTCCTGCGTTGCGGCCCGTACGACGAGGTCAAGGACTTTCTGCTCTCATTGCCGGGTATCGGCCCCTGGTCGGCTTCCTTCGTCCTCATCCGCGGCCTGGGGCGGATGGAGAAGATGCCCGCCGACCCGGCCGGGCTCAAGGCCGCCGCTAAGGTCTACGGCAGATCGTTGTCCGAGGCCGAGTTCACCGAACTCGCCGCGCACTACGGGGACCAGCAGGGCTACTGGGGTCACTACCTGCGAGCCGGGTCGTGATCACTCGTGCAGCACGTGCCTGGACAGCCGCGATAGCTCCTGGCGTGGAGCTGTGGTGCGCCGATCTGAGCGGTCCGCTGTCCTCCAGCGCGGCGGCCGTACTCACCCCGGACGAGCGGAATCGCGCTGTGCGCATGGCCGCCCGTCCAGGACAGCGGTTCGTCGCCAGCCGCATCTTCCTGCGGTGCCTGCTCTCCCACAGGCTCGGTCTTCCCCCTGCCAGGGTTCCGCTCCGGCTCTCACCGCACGGAAAGCCCTACCTCGCGGCCGTCGCCGGGGAGACGTGGGACGTCAGTCTCTCCCACGCCGGTGACACCCTCGCCGTCGCGATAGCCCGGGACCGTGCCGTCGGCGTCGACATCGAGCCGAATCGCCCGCAGCCCGCCATGAACGACATCGCAGACGGCTTCTTCACCCCCGTCGAGCGACGCTACCTGCGCAGTCAGCCGACCGACCGGCAGCCCACCTGCTTCCAGCTGATCTGGACAGCCAAGGAGGCATACGCCAAAGCCCTCGGCCTCGGCTTCGCCCTCCCCTTCCCCTCCTTCTCCCTGACGCCCGGCCCGGGGCCCGCCACCAACCGCTACAGCTCCTGGGAACTCCACCACCCTGGACACCCCACCGCCCCCTGGTCGGTCGTCACCGCGCACCGCGACCAGCACTCCGTCATCACAGTTGCCTCAGCCCCGCAAGGAAGCACCTCATGAGCGACACGCACTCCCCGGACGGCACAACCCGGATCCAGGCCCCGCTCGGCCCCGACGGCGCCCGCCTGGTGCTGTTCACAGCACCAGACACCAACACCCTGCGACAGCATCTCGTCGAGACCTGGGCGCACACGACGCTGCTCCCCGGCCCCCGGCACCACAGCATTGATACCGCGGCTCCGGACAGGGTCCGTGCGGCCTGTGTCGTCCAAGACCACAGCCAGCTGGTCCGGGCAGCCCAGAAGATCAGCAGGTGGCTCGACGAAGGCCACGCGGTCCGGTTCGACGTCCGCAGCGGCACCTTCCTCCACACCCACGCAGGCACCGCCCCCCGGATCGGACTGCTCTTCCCCGGCCAGGCCGTCCCGTACGAACCGGACGGCGGCGCCTGGGCCCGGCAGCTTCCCTTCGCCGCCGCCCGCTACCCGGATGCCCCGTCTGCCACAACCGGACCGGGTCGTGACACCAGCGTCGATCAGCCCGCCATCATCACCGCCTCACTCACCGGTCTGAATCTCCTGGAGCAGCTCGGAATCCAAGCCGTGGCCGCAGTGGGACACAGCCTCGGTGAACTGGGTGCCCTGCACTGGGCCGGAGCCATGACCGAGCAGACCCTGCTGCGAACGGCCGCAGTACGCGGACAACGCATGCAGCAACTCGGGGTGCCCGGTGTCATGGCCAATCTCAGTTGTCCGCCGGAAACTGCCCGCGACTTCACCGATGGCCAGCAGGCGTGGGTCGCTTGCGAGAACTCCCCGGACCACACCGTCGTCGCGGGCACCACGACCGGCATGACCGAGATCTGTCACCAGGCGGGAGCCACCGGCATCGAGATGACGCCCCTCCCGGTGTCGCGTGCCTTTCACACCCCGCTGGTCGCCGAAGCCGCCGAAGCCTTCGCCCACGACCTGGCCGCGTTGCACCTCAGCGAGTCGACCCAGCCGGTGTACTCCACCGTCACCGGCGACCGGCTCGGCTCGGGCACCGACTTGAAACGGCTCCTGAGCGAGCAGATCACCGCCCCGGTGCGCTTCACCTCCGCGGTCCGCGCCGCTGACAACTCCGTCGATCTGTGGATCGAGGTCGGCCCCGGCCGCGCCCTGTCCAAACTCCTCGGCCGGTTCACTACCACCCCGGTGGTGAGCACCGACAGCACCGGCGCCGACCTCGACGGACTGTTCCACACCCTCGCCGCACTGCACTGCTCCGGATTCCAGCCCCACCCGGCCGCCCTGGACCTGGAGCCCGTATGACCACCTCCTCCTGCTCCGACCGTGCCCCGCCACACCGCGGACACCATTCCCAACCGGCCCCTACCACCTCAGCAAAGGACGACAGCACCATGTGGGACTACGAATACAGCCTGGAGACCACCGCCTCCCCCGAGGCCGTCTGGGCCCTCTATGCCGACACCACCAGCTGGCCCAAGTGGGACAGCGGCCTGGAATCCATGCAGCTCGACGGCCCTCTCGCCGCCGGCACCACCGGCACCCTCGTCCCCAAGGGCCAGGGCACGCTGCCCTTCACCGTCTCCGAGGCCACGCCACACCGCTCCTTCACCGACGAGACCCAGCTCGGCGAGCTCACCCTCCGGTTCATCCACACCTTGGAACCAAGCGGCAACATCACCAAGGTCACCCACCGCGTCGAGATCGACGGCCCCGCCGCTGACCACGTCGGCCCCGAGATGGGACCCAAGGTCACCGCCGACATCCCCGACTCCGTCGCCAAACTCGTCACCCTCGCTGCCGCCTGAGCACCGAACCACACGGGCGGGCGCGATCCACCGGACCGCGCCCGCCCACCGCGCCCCTCCGCCCGCCGGAGGCCCACCGCACCGGGAGACCACCACTCCATGGCCACCAGCTCCGCACCTGCGTCAGCCGTCCCCGCGTCGCCGTACCCACGCCGCTGGGCCGTGCTCGCTGTGGTCCTGATTGCCACGTTCATGGACCTCCTGGACGCGACCATCGTCAACGTCGCCCTCCCCGGCATCCAGGCCACCACCGGTGCCACCAACGCCCAGCTCCAGTGGACCGCCGCCGGCTACGCCCTGGCCTTCGGCCTGCTCCTTATCACCGGCGGCCGCCTCGGCGACATCGCCGGCCGCAAATGCCTCTTCCTCATCGGCATGGGCGCCTTCATCCTCACCTCGCTGGCCTGCGGACTCGCCCCCACCCCCGAGTTCCTGGTCACCGCCCGCCTCGCCCAGGGCGCAGCCGCCGCCGTGATGGTCCCCCAGGTCCTCGCCACCCTCCACGCCGTCTTCCCCGCCGCCGAACGCCCCAAGGCATTCGGCCTGTACGGTGCGGTCTTCGGCCTCGCCGCCGTCTCCGGCCCTCTCCTCGGCGCCCTCATCGTCAACGCCGACATCTTCGGCCTCTCCTGGCGACCGATCTTCCTCCTCAACATCCCCATCGGAATCGTCGGCATGATCGCCGCCGCCAGGATGATCCCCGAGACCCGGGCTCCCGGCCGCCCCACCCTCGACCTGCCCGGAGTCGCCCTGGCCACCCTCGGCCTGCTCCTGCTTACGCTTCCGCTGATCCAAGGCCCCGAACTCGGCTGGCCCGCCTGGACCTTCGTCTCCCTCCTCGCCAGCCCGGTCGTCCTGGCCAGCTTCGTCTGGCACGAGCACCGAGTCGCAGACCGCGCGGGCACACCACTGGTCCCGCTCGCGCTCTTCCGTGCGGGCCCCTTCAGTTGTGGCCTGCTCATCCAGGCCGTCTTCCAGTGCGCGATCGGCCTGTTCTTCCTCACCTGGATGCTCTACCTCCAGTACGGGCTCGGCTTCTCCCCGCTCCGTGCTGGCCTCACCGCACTACCGCTGTCCCTGGGCGTCGCCCTCGCCGCGGGCGGCCTCGTCCCCAGGCTCCTGCCCCGCCTCGACCGCCACGTCATCACCCTCGGCGCCCTCGTCATGGCCAGCGGCATGCTCCTCTACCTCCTGGCTGCCACCCGCCACGGCATCGACCTCACCACCGCCCGCATGATCCCGACTCTTCTCCTCACCGGCATCGGCATGGGCCTGACCATCACGCCCATCCCCGAGGTCACCCTCCGCCCCACCCCCGCAGAAGACTCCGGCTCAGCCTCCGGCGTCCTCAACACCACAGCCCAGCTCAGCAACGCGCTCGGCGCGGCCCTGCTCACCGTCGTCGCGCTCGCCCCTTCTTCCCAGCCTCACAACCCCGAAGCCTTCATCACCGCCTTCCGCCACACCCTGATCTTCACCACAGCCCTGCTGGCAGTCATCGCCCTGCTCGCCCTCGCCCTTCCCCCACACCCCGCCCCCCAGGACAGGTCGGGGCTGTCGATCTAACGACCTTCACCAGACACTGGAACTCTCGTCGCCGGTCGTAGAGGAGCCAGAAGACGTGCTCGTACGGGACATCGAGCATGGAAGGATCGGAACCACAGAGCCCCTTGGCGCCGGTTCGAGTGAGGCCAAAACCCCAACGACAAGGGGCTCTGCCACATCATGCACACCCGCACTGAACAGGCACTTTCAGCCCTGCAGGACAGGATGAAAGAGGCTCAATGAGTCTGCGCTCTCCGTGCGTCGTTGCGGCAGGGGTGTGTGCTTGTTCGTATCACCCGGGTAGTCCGCAGCGCATCGCCAGGGCTTGCAAGCGTCTGTCAGCGGATCCCGTGCCGAGGAGTCGTAGTTTCTCCACGAGTTGACGGGTGCGTGGTCGGCGTCGTACCTCTTCTTTGGCTTGGTTCTCGGCATCGAGGAGGGCGTTGACGGCCATGGTGTGGTTGCCGACTTGGGTGAATCCGTGGGCGAGGTCGGCCAGGAAGTGCGCGCGACGTTCCTTGGGCAGGGCCTTGAGGGCAGTGTCGGGGATGGCGTTGGCGACGGCGATGGCCTCTGCTGCCTGGGAGAGATGGACATGTGCGGCCACCTGGTGGAGGCGGACATTCGTGGTGCCGAACGCGGTCCACATCGCGTTCAGGCCGTCGGTGCCGAGTTCCTTGGCGTGCTTGTCGGCTTGTTTGAGCAAGCAGGCGACGGTGCGGGCTGCTGCGGCGGCGGCCCGGTCGTCCGAGGCGCCGATTGCGGCCTGAGCCATGGCGGCTTTGAGGTAGAGCATTCCGAGCACACTTACACCGTCGGCACGACGGGTGCGAAGCGCCGATTCGAGGCGTTGGGCGGCGGTGAGGGCAAACGATACAGCGGCGTGAGCCTGCCCGTGCATGATCATGGCGTCGGCAAGGTGCCGTGCGGCTGAGGCGATGACGACCGGATCTTGTGAACGCTCGGCGGCGACTACAGCGCGGTGGCTGCCGGTCAGGGCGAGATTGCTGTCGCCGTACTTGATCGCGACTGCTTGTGCGAGTTCCAGGACCAGTGACAGAAGGCGAAAACCGCTGGGGCACCCGGCGTTGCGGCGGTGGGCGACAGCATGGTTGGTGTCGATCAGGAGCTTGGGGATCAAGCGGCCGAGGCTGGCGAAGTGGCCGGACTGGAAGGCCGATCTTGCGTGGGCCAGACGGCGCTCAAGGACGTCTGCCGGCAGAAGGACGGTTTCATCGGCGGTCGTACCGGTGAGTACATCGTGTCTTTGCAGGGCAGCGCGGACAGCGTTGAGCTCAACGCGGTCTCTGCACTGGGCGCGTGGGACATCGCGGAGGAGTGTCTCCAACGGGACCTGAAGGACGGCCGCAGCCTGTTCGAGCACGGAGAGACGGGGATCACTCTGGCGTAGTCCGCCCTCAAGGTCTTGAACCCACCGACGGGACTTCCTCATGAGAGCGCCGAAATCGGACTGCGTGATGTGTCGCTGCTCGCGCCAGTACGCTACGCGGCGGCCGACGCTCTGATTCCGCACCGCCCAGCTCCGATCCGGATAACGAAGCACGCACCGTGCGTGCCCACTTCCAGTTGTACGCCCGCTAACGTCCCGATGTGGCCAAGTCCAAGCACACTGCCCCTGGGTGGGCGTCATTCGTCAATCCGAGTGAAGAGACGTTTCGACTACTTCGGTATGGAGGTGGCGGCGCTACACAGCTCATTGAAGTAGGTACGGCGTGGGACAGAGTCGACGCCGGATGGGAAGCCGTCATCATTGCACCGCTGGAGCGTGGCCTTCACACACTCGACGCTCTTGCGCTTCCCCTCGACGGCGGCCATCCCGTGATCGCCGACCACCTGCGCAGCGAGCTCATCCTTCTCGTGGATACGGGCACTGTCTCCAGCGTTCTCGACTACAGCGTCCCGGGTGTCCGCGGTCTCACTGCCGGATCGTTCCTCTTGGTCCCGCGCGGAGCGTGCGGGGCCTACCCTGCCGCGTGGTTGAGCCGTCCCACGCACCGGACTGCGCGCTACGCCGAACCTCTCCAGTTGTGCGAAGCAGTACTTTCCGCAGACCAGCGACGCACAGAGCACGGACTCGCCGATCGGGGTACTGAGGTTTTCGCAACGTTCAAGGTCGCCAGGCGTTGTTGAGGGCAAGGGCGGCCTGGGCGATGGCGCCGATCCGGTTCGGGCTGAGGGTGACGTGCTGGAGGGTGCGCCAGCGTTGCTTGAGCTCGGCCATGGCTCGCTCGGCGGGGAGGCGGAGCCCGCGGTGGAGCTTGTTGTAGGTCTCGTTGTCCAGGCCGAGGTCGCCGGGCAGGTCGGGGTGTTTCCGGAAGGGAACCTGCAGTCCGCCGCCGGCGCCGAGGTAGCCAATGTCCGCCAGGGCGGGCAGGCCGTCCCGGATGGCCGGATAGAGGTCCGGCAGAGCATGGACGCGGGCGGCGGCCAGGTCGTGCACGCTGCCCGGCTCGACGCCGGACACCCACAACGGGATGCCGTCGGGGGTGGCGAGGAACTGCACGTTGCCGGCGCAGTGCTTGATCCGGATCGCGTACCACAAGGTCGGTGCCGCGCTCGGTCTCGCCGGCTACACGGTCACAGCGGACGAGGGTGCCGTCCAGGACGACGAACGGCAGCCCTTCGTCCCGGCATCGCTCAAGGACGTCGGCAAGTTCGGGCGCCTCGGCGGCCAGAACACCGATGGCTTCGCCAAGGTAACGGCAGGCGGTGGCCCGGGAGATGCCCGTATCGCGAGCCAGGCAGTGCACACAGGCGTGATCGCGGAACCAGCGCGGCACGAGGACCGCCTGGCGGAAGGGGCTCAGGGCTCGCGAGCCCCTCGGCGTGCCGATCTCTCGTCGACGGGCGCACAGAAGCCGGGCCAGATACTGGACGACGGGACGCGGAACATCGAGCATGGCGGAGTAGTGCACCATGTGAAGCCCCTTACAACAGGCACGAGTTGCGGACACAACACGTCCTATCAGGGGTTCACATGCTGTTCAGGCCCCGCACCGGACCGCCCCCCCACTGCGAACACCACCTCGATCGACATCATTGAGAAAACCTCACTGAGCGTTTTCCAACCTCAGCTTGAGGCGTGGTGAAGGACGAGGACAGCCTTCACGATGTCGGTGATCCGGTTGGTGAGCTGTACCGAGATTTGTGGAGTCCCTGATGCCAGGGTTACCGTCCTGGCGAAAGAGAACCACCACCATGGCAGCACCCCGTAATTACCCCGACGAGCTCCGCGAGCGCGCGATCCGTGAGGTCCACGCCACAGGCCGCCCCATCGCCCACGTCGCGAAGGACCTGGGCATCCACAAGGAGGCCCTGCGCGGCGGGGTCCGCCAGGCCGAGGCCGACCGCGACGACCGGCTGGCCACCGCCGAGCAGGACGAGTTGAGGCGGGCGAACGAGATCCTCAAAGCCGCGTCGGTGTTCTTTGCCCAGGAGATCGACCGTCCCCGGACGAGGCCGAGCAGGTGATAGACCACCTGCGTGACAGAGGTCTCGGGGTCGATGCCGTCTGTCGGGCGCTGGACCTGTCGCCGTCGACGTACTTCGCCCGCAAGAAGCGGCCGAAGTCGGCCCGCCGCCTCCGCGACGGGACGCTGATGCCGCTGGTCGAGGAGATCCACGCGGAGTCGGGCGGCGCCTGCGGCACCCGCCGGATCACCCGCGCGCTTCGGCCCAAGGACGTGGACGTGGCCCGCTGCACCGTCGAGCGCCTGATGGTCGAGCTTGGCTTGGAGGACGTCATCCGCGGCTGGCGGCGCCGCACCACGGTCCCGGAGCCGTCGGCGCCCCGCCCGCCGGACCTGGTCGACCGCGACTTCACCGCGAACCGCCCCGATCGGCTGTGGGTGGCGGACATGACGTATGTCCGCACCTGGCCCGGCTGGGCATACGTGGCGTTCGTCCTGGACGTGCATTCCCGGATGAACGCCGACTGGCAGGTCGCGAACCCCATGCGGACCGAACTCCCGCTGGACGCCCTGGAGATGGCGCTGTGGCAACGGAGGTTCAAGAAGGATCCCGGCCTCATTCACCACAGCGACCGCGGGTCGCAATACGTGTCAATTCGGTACACCGACCGGCTCGCCGACATCGGCGCCTGCGCCTCGGTCGGCTCGGTCGCGGACTCGCATGACAACGCGATGGCCGAGGCGCTGAACGGCACCTTCAAGGCCGAGCTGACCGAGATGCAGGGCCCCTGGAAGGACGGCGACCAGGCCGAGCGGGCGATCTTCCATTGGATCACCTGGCACAGCGAAGAACCCCTCCACCCCGCACTCGACTACGTACCGCTACGTACCGCCCGCCGAGTACGAGCAAGCCTTCTGGCGGAGCCAGGAGCAAGTCCCGCAGTCCGCCTGAAC
This sequence comes from Streptomyces flavofungini, assembly GCF_014650815.1. Taxonomy (GTDB): domain Bacteria; phylum Actinomycetota; class Actinomycetes; order Streptomycetales; family Streptomycetaceae; genus Streptomyces; species Streptomyces flavofungini. The sequence continues at coordinate 1,794 of NZ_BMVR01000023.1, read as the reverse complement.
CACCAAGATCGGACTCTCCGAAACTCGGGTCAGCTCAAAAGCCCCGGAAACTGCCGTTCAGCCCCGGCCGGACCTCAAAACACCCCCGGAAACTGCAAGATCCCGCCTGATCGCGCTAGATCGGACGGGGTCCCGGGAAACGAACCTGCGCGAACTCAAGAACATCCCCGTCCGGGACCGATAGAGGATCGAGTTCACGATCTCCCGCACCGGATAGCGGCCCTGGAGCCCGCTGACGGAACGGTGCCGGTTCTTCCAGGCCGTGAGCACCGGCTCGATCAACGCCCGCCGCCCGTCCGTCACGTCGCTCTGGTACGGCTCGCGTTCACTCATCCCACCGATCCCAGCAGGCCACCGGCACCGGATCGGCACGTTCCGACTCCACCCACACCATCAGGCGACACCAGAACCACTCATAGAGCTCTTTCAGAGTTGCCGCTCCAGGGTGAGGACGGGCCTTGGCGACTGACGTCATTCGATTCGGGCTGCACCGTGATCTACGGAAGATGCGCCATGACTTGAGCCGGGCCATGCCGCGCTCGACGGGTGCTCGCGCCGCCGAGAGCGCCCGGTTGGCGGTCTGCTGAGTCGGCGTCAGCCCGCGACCGGGCGGGCGCCTGAGTGGTGTCGTCACCCACGGCCCGGTGCCCAGGTAGGCGCGGTCGGCCAGGACCGGGATGCCCTGGCGCTCACAGATCCGGATGATCCGATGGGTGCGGGCCGCGGCCGGGGAGCGCAGGCGAGATCCACAGCGTGCGGCCGGCCGGATCGGTCACTACCTGCACATTCACCCCGTGTCGACGGTGCTTGTGGGAGTAGTCGGCCCGGCCATCGCCGACACGGTCACACTCGGCCAGGGTGCCGTCGAGCAGGACGTGGTCGGGATCGGCTTCGCGCAGCACCCGCAGCAGGCCGGGGGCACGGTCAGCGAGCAGGTCGATCACGGCGGCGGTGTAGGCGTGGGCGGTGCCGACGGCAATGCCGAAGTCGGCAGCGATCTGGGCAAGTGTGTCGTGCCGACGTAGGTACACCAGGCCGACCAGGGCACGTTGGTGCGGCGGGAGCTTGCAGCGACGGCCACCCTCGCGGGCGACGATGAGCATGGTGACCCACTCGACCAGCGCATGAGGCAGGTCGAGTGCGGCAGGACAGCGAACCAACGAGGCTCCTGTGCCGGTGAGTTGAGACTTCGAACACCTCCCTCAACGGCACAGGATCCTCGTCCATTGCGGAGCACAAACCCGTCACTCGATCAGTGGCCACGCTGAAAGAGCTCACAGACTCACGAACCACCCACTCATGAGACCCGCCTGACCCACCGTCAGCTTCCTCCGCACCTCGGGGGAACCTAATACGGCTGCGCTTGGCATCCTGACCTTGGTCCGCTCCCGCCGGGGAGCGCCCAAAACCCCCAAAAGCCCAACAATCGGACATTACAAGAAGCGCAAGGGTGAAAGCGACGCCCGGAGGCACGCACGGAGCACGCTCTCCGACCTTGCCTGACCACACCCCGCGCGGGTTAATGAGTACAGCCAGTAAGAAGTGCGAAAAAGGGACGCTACACCCTATCGGGTCACGCGCATTGCCCTGCCCACTACTTACAGATCTTCAATGGGATGCATTCCTCTGAAATCGCTTCCCTGCTCGCAGATGACGCCTACGTGACTGCCGGAGATCAACTATGGAAATTCCGTATGAAACTCTGCGTCGCCACGCACAGCACAGCAGCGCTTTTCTCACAATGAGCTTCTTCAGCGTTGCCGCTCAAGGGTGAGGATGGCCTTGGCGATTGAC
>NZ_BMVR01000022.1 GCF_014650815.1 Streptomyces flavofungini | reverse complement strand
GGCCTGATTCCCAGTCAACCGGGGTTGTCTTCCCGGCTGTTGGGCCGTTCCGACGTCTCAAACTTTAGCGGATTCTCCCGGCAGTTCCTAATCGGGCCGTTTCCGGTCGCGACAAGATCAGGGAAATGAATTCGGGCGTGCCGAAATCATCCCCGAGGGGAGATCGTGCAGGTGGTTTGAGTGGCCGCGTGAGCGGCGGGAGTTGCTGTCGCAGAACCGTTACGGCTCGGCGGCAACCCGAAGAACCTTACGGATCGGGCAGGTGACTGTCAACCTGCGCCGTCCGGAGCGCCGCACCCCTCAGTACAAGAGGGAGTGGAGCGTCAGTCCAGGTCGGTGAGGCGGCCGCCCGCGTCCGGCTGGGCGTGCTCGACCCGGCGCAGCAGCCGCGTGAGGACCTCGCCGAGGACACCGCGCTCCACGGGGGTGAGGTCCTGGAGGAGGTCGTCCTCGAAGACCGTGGCGAGGCGCATCGCCTCCAGCCACTTCTCCCTGCCCTCCGCGGTCAGCTCGACGATGACGCGTACCCGGTTGTTCTCGTCGCGCTCGCGCGTGACGAGGCCCTCGCTGACCATGCGGTCGATCCGGTGGGTCATGGCGGCGGGCGTGAGGCCGAGGCGCTTGGCCAGATCCCCGGGGCCCAGTTGGTACGGGGCGCCGGACAGGACCAGGGCCTTGAGGACCTCCCACTCGGCGTTGCTGATGCCGAGCGTCGCGGTCTGGCGGCCGTAGGCGACGTTCATGCGGCGGTTGAGGCGGCCGAGGGCCGAGACGATCTTCTCGACCTGGGGGTCGAGGCCCTGGAACTCCCGCTGGTAGGCGGCGATCTGCTCTTCGAGTGTCGGCTCCGTGGGGCCGGGGGTATCGCCCATGGCCGCAGTATGGCACGGGGCCGCTTGCCGTCGAAGTCCTTCGGTGTGTATTGTTTAGATCCTAACTTTAGCTTCGAAGTCTTCAGTCCTAAGGCAGGTGAAAGTGAACAAGGCGATGGGCGCTGCGATGGGCCGGATCCACGTGGGCAACGCGCTGAGTGCGTTCGGTCTGGGGTTTACCGTCCCCTTCTTGTACGTGTACGTGGCGCAGGTCCGGGACCTGGGCGCGGTGACCGCGGGCCTCGTGCTCGCCGCGTTCGCCGTGGCCGCGCTGATCGTGCTGCCCTTCTCGGGCCGCGCGATCGACCGGCGCGGGCCGATGCCCGTGCTCATCGCCGCGCTGTCCACCGCCGCCGTCGGCGCGCTCAGCCTGGGCCTCTCCGCCAGCGCGCCGTTCGTGCTGCTCTCGGCCGGTGCGCTCGGCGCCGGTCAGGCCGTGATGCAGCCGGCGCTCGCCACGATGATCGTGGAGTGCTCCACGCCCGCGACCCGCACGCGCGCCTTCGCCACCCAGTTCTTCCTGCAGAACCTGGGCCTCGGCATCGGCGGCCTCATCGGCGGCCAGATCGTGAAGCACGAGCGGCCGGGTGACTTCACGCTCCTCTTCACCATCGAGACCGTGATCTTCCTGGTGCTCATCGGCATCATGCTGACGGCCCGGATACCCCGCTCGGCGCGCATCGCCGACGCCACGCCGCAGTCCGGCGGCAGCATCAGGGACGTATTCCGCAACCGCGTGATGCTGCAGCTCTGCGTCCTCGGCTTCGTGCTGTTCTTCGCCTGCTACGGCCAGTTCGAGTCCGGCCTTTCGGCGTACGGCGTCGAGGCCGCCGGGATATCCCCGTCCACGCTCGGCATCGCCCTGGCCGCCAACACCGGCGCCATCGTGATCGCGCAGTTCGCCGTCCTGCGGTTCGTCGAGCGCCGCAAGCGCTCGCAGGTGATCGCGGCCGTCGGCCTCATCTGGGCCGTGGCCTGGATAGCCGCGGGGTACGCGGGGCTGGGGCACGGCAGCCAGGCCATGGCGACCGCCGCCTTCATCTCGACGTACGCCCTGTTCGGGCTCGGCGAGACGATGCTCGCGCCGACCGTCGCGCCGCTGGTCGCCGACCTGGCGCCGGAGTCCATGGTCGGGCGGTACAACTCCGCCTTCGCGCTGGTCAAGCAGCTCGCGCTCGCGGTCGGTCCGGCCGTGGGCGGGCCGATGGGCGCCACGCTGCACGCTCCGTACATCGTGACGTTCCTGCTCTTCTCCCTGGGCATCACGGTGCTCGCGCTGCGCATGGGCCGGAACCTCAGCCCGGCGCAGAACCACCCGCACCTGCAGAAGAGCCGTGTGGTGGCGCAGGGCGCACCGGACTCCCCGGAGACCGTGGCCGCGCACTCCTAGGAGCGCGGTTCGCGCACTCCCCGACTACACGGGACTAGGCGCGCGTGGGCACTGCCTGCGCGCGCGTAGTCATGGGTGCCTCACGCGCGCGGGAGCGCGAACTCGCACCAGACCGCCTTGCCGCCCCCGGGCGTGCGCCGTGAGCCCCAGTTCGAGGCGATCGTGGCGACGATGGCGATGCCCCGGCCCGCCTCGTCGGCGGGCTCGGCGCGGCGGCGGCGCGGCAGGTGGTCGTCGCCGTCGGTGACCTCGATGATCAGGCGGCGGTCGGTGCGGCGCAGCCGGAGGCGCATCGGCGGGGTGCCGTGCTGCAGGGAGTTGGCGACGAGTTCGCTGGCGGCGAGGACGCCCAGGTCGTGCAGGTCGGGCGGAAAGCGCCAGCTCGCGAGGACACCGGTGGCGAAGGCCCGCGCGCGGGGCGCGGCCTCCACACCGCCGAGGAGTTCCAGGGCGGCGTTGCGGAACAGGTCGGCGTGCACGCCCGTGCGGGCGGGCTGCTGCAGGACGAGGACCGCCACGTCGTCGTCGTGGTCGGCGGTCACCCCGAGGGCGCGGATGAGGCGGTCGCAGACCACCTGGGGCGTGCCGGTGGCCCCCGCCAGGGCGCGCTCCAGGGCGGCGACGCCCTCGTCGATGTCCTCGCTGCGCCGCTCCACCAGGCCGTCGGTGTAGAGCACGGCGGTGGAGCCGGGGCCGAGCGGCAGGGAGCCGGAGGCGTGCAGCCAGCCGCCGGTGCCGAGCGGCGGACCCGTGGGCTCGTCCGCGCGGTGGATCGTGCCGTTCTCGTCCCGCACGAGGATCGGCAGGTGGCCCGCGGAGGAGTACGCGAGGCTGCCCTCGTTCGGGTCGTGCACCGCGTAGACGCAGGTCGCGATCTGGCTGGCGTCGATCTCCGAGGCGAGACCGTCCAGGAGCTGCAGGACCTCGTGCGGGGGCAGGTCGAGGCGGGCGTACGCGCGCACGGCCGTGCGGAGCTGGCCCATGACGGCCGCCGCGCGCACCCCGCGGCCCATGACGTCGCCGATGACCAGGGCGGTGCGGCCGCCGCCGAGGGTGATCACGTCGTACCAGTCGCCGCCGACCGCGGCGTCCGTGCCGCCCGGTTGGTACGTGGCGGCGATGCGCAAGTCGTCGGGCTGCTCCAACTCCTGGGGCAGCAGTGAGCGTTGCAGCGTGACGGCCGTCTCGCGCTGGGTGCGCTCGCTGGCGCGCAGGCGCTCGGCGGCCTCGGCGTGGTCGGTGACGTCGGCGGCGAAGACGAGCACGCCGCCCGAGCCGTCGCCCGCGGGCCCGCTCAGCGACAGCGACACCGGCGTGCACGTGAAGGTGTAGGACCGGCCGCCGGGCGCCTTGCGGGACTTGACCGTGCGCGGCTTGGCGCTGCGCAGGACCTGGTCCAGGAGCGGCAGCAGGCCGACCTCGTCCAGCTCCGGCAGCGCCTCGCGCGCGGGCGCGCCGACGGGGCGGGCGCCGAACGCCGTGGTGTACGCGTCGTTGACGTACGCGATGCGGTGGTCGGAGCCGTGCACCAGGGCCACGAGGGCCGGGATGCGGTCGAGGACCTCGCGGGCCGGGAGTTCGTCCACGCCGCCGGCGGGCGTGTCCGCGAGGCTCTGCGTGTCCGCGAGGCGCTCGGCGCGGGCCGCGGGGACGGAGCTCTCGCCCAGCTGTGCCGGGGAACCGCCGGCTTTGGTGCGCGCCGCGGCGCGGCGCTGTGTTCCGGGGAGCCGGGCGCTCCAGCGCGTGAAGTTCACTGCGGTAGGCCTCGTGGTGTCGCTTCTGGATCGGGCGGGGGTGTGCGGCCGGGGGTCCGGCCGGTGGCGCGGCGGCTGTGGGCGCCGCCTCCAGGGAAGACACAGCATGGCGTGGAGCGGACGATTTCTCTTGGGTGTGCCCGTCTTGGGTGTGCCCGCCCATCATGGTCACACGTCCAGTCTGGCCGACGGGACTGACATCCGTCAGACGCCGGACCCGTCCGGGGAGTTCCTGTCGGAGGTCATCGGGACCCCTTCGGGCGCTCGCCCCCGGCTGCGAGTTCGAACTCCGCACGCGGGTGTTCGAGCGACCCGAGGGAGACGATTTCGCGTTTGAACAGGCCGGACAGGATCCATTCGGCGAGTACACGGGACTTGCGGTTGACGGTGGGCACCCGGCTGAGGTGGTAGACGCGGTGCATGAACCAGGCAGGGTAGCCCTTCAGCTTGCGTCCGTAGACATGTGCGACACCTTTGTGCAGTCCGAGGGACGCCACGGAGCCGACGTATTTGTGCGCGTACTCCTGGAGGGGCCGTTGGCGCAGGGTCGCGGCGATGTTGTCGCCGAGGACCTTGGCCTGGCGCACGGCGTGCTGGGCGTTGGGGGCGCACTCGGTGCCGGGTTCGGCGGCGGTGACGTCGGGGACGGCGGCGGCGTCACCCGCGCCCCACGCGTGCGGCGCGCCTTCGACGGCCAGCTCGGCGGTGCACTTCAGGCGGCCGCGTTCGTTCAGGGGCAGGTCGGTGGCGGCGAGCAGGGGGTGCGGTTTGACGCCCGCGGTCCACACGACGGTGCGGGTGGGGAAGCGGGCGCCGTCGTCGAGCACGGCGACGCGGTCCTCACAGGACTCGATGCGGGTCTCCAGGCGTACGTCGATGTTGCGTTTACGCAGCTGGCTGACCGTGTACTTGCCCATCTCCGCGCCGACCTCGGGCAGGATCCGCCCGGACGCCTCGACGAGGATCCACTTCATGTCCTCGGCCTTGACGTTGTGGTAGTACCGCGCGGCGTAGCGGGCCATGTCCTCCAGTTCGCCGAGCGCCTCCACGCCCGCGTATCCGCCTCCTACGAAGACGAAGGTCAGGGCGGCGTCGCGGACGGCCGGGTCGCGGGTGGAGGAGGCGATGTCCATCTGCTCGATGACGTGGTTGCGCAGCCCGATGGCCTCCTCGACGGTCTTGAAGCCGATGCCGTAGTCGGCGAGACCGGGGACCGGCAGGGTGCGGGAGATCGAGCCGGGGGCCAGGACCAGTTCGTCGTACGTGATGTCGAGGGGGCCCGCGCCCTCCTCCACGGTGGCGAGGGTGGTGAACGACGCGGTGCGCTTGGCGTGGTCGACGGACCGCACCTCGCCGACGATCACCCGGCATTTGTCGAGGACCCGGCGCAGCGGCACGACCACGTGGCGCGGTGAGATCGAACCGGCCGCCGCCTCGGGCAGGAACGGCTGATACGTCATATAAGGATCTGGCGAGATCACGACGATCTCCACCGCGCCCTGCTTCAGCTCCGGCTTCAGTTTCCGCTGGAGGTGCAGCGCGGTGTACATCCCGACGTAGCCACCACCGACAACGAGAATGCGCACAGGTTCCGTCACCATCCCATGACGCACCCGCACTTCGTGTTTGTCCACAGGCTCGACAATTTGTATGACAGGAAGTCGCTGGCGGCGCCGCGCCGCCCGGCCCTCGGAGCTGATGGAATGTGCGCAGGTCAGAGGGTGGTGGCAGGGTGGTGGTGCGGGGGGCAATCGGGTGGGAAACGGTGCGTACTCCGATCGGGGGGCGCTCTGTGCGGAACCCACCTCTTCTGAATTGACTCTGGCTCAACTATGTTCGTGTGACGTCGGGGTGTCGGGGGATGCGCTCGTCGGGTCCGGTTTGCCGGACTCGTAGAGGAGCTGTCGCCCACACGCCGGTCATCGATGGCGGGGAGTGTCTCCGGGGGGAGACGTCATTACCGGGGGAACGTATATGCACATTCAGGACTCTCACTGGACTTCCGCGACCGCGTCGGCAGCAGCCGTCGCCACGGGCGGAAACGGCCGTGACATGGCGGACGGACCGCGTTCGACACCGCTGCGCGTGGACGCGCAGCGGAATCTCGAACACGTGCTGCGCGCGGCGCGTGAGGTATTCGGAGAGCTGGGGTACGGCGCACCGATGGAGGACGTGGCTCGCCGCGCCCGCGTCGGTGTGGGCACGGTCTATCGCCGCTTCCCCAGCAAGGACGTACTGGTGCGACGGATAGCCGAGGAGGAGACCTCCCGGCTGACGGAACAGGCCCGGGCGGCGCTCGGCCAGGAGGACGAGCCGTGGTCGGCGCTCTCGCGCTTCCTGCGGACGTCGGTGGCCTCGGGCGCGGGGCGGCTGTTGCCGCCGCAGGTGCTGCGGGTGCAATCCGAAGAGGACGCGGCCGGCGCGGCCGGCGCCGCGGGCACGACCGCCGCGGGCATCGCCGGGACGGTCGGGTCGGCGGAGGCCCGGGTGCCGCAGCAGCGGCAGGTGACTTCGCTGTCCGCGCCCGATCTGCGGCTCGTGGAGCAGCGGCCGGCACCGGCGGAGGAGAGCGACGACGCCGGAGCGGCGGCGCTGCTCGAGGTCGTCGGCCGGCTCGTGGAGCGGGCGCGGGCGGCCGGTGAGCTGCGCGCGGACGTGACCGTGTCGGACGTGCTGCTCGTGATAGCCACGGCGGCGCCCTCGCTGCCGGACGCCGCGCAGCAGGCGGCGGCTTCGTCGCGGCTGCTCGACATCCTGCTCGAGGGGCTGCGGTCGCGGCCCGCGTAGCCGTTCACGTGGGACTTTCAAGCCCGTGATGCTCAACTCCCGTTCTTCGCACGGGAGTTGAGCATTCCCCGAACGAGTGAACGCTAGTGCTCCATTGCGGGAACTCGCCCCGGACGGGTGGTTGCTCGTCTTCGCTATTCGATGCGGAGCGACCGTGTGGCACTCTTGCCCGGTGTTCGGGTCCGAGTGTGCATGCGGAGGCTTTCCGCGATGAGTGTTGACGGGCGGGACGAGCCCACCCCCGGCGGGGGTGAGTCGAGCGGGCTTCCTCCCCGGCAGGTGCCGAACCAAGGCGGTCCCGGTGGCAGCGGCGGGACCCAGGGCTCCGGCGCCGCGGGTGGTCCTGCGGGCGGTGGCTCCGGCGGGGCCGGGGCGGCCGGTCCCGATCCCAGTGTGCCGACGCAGCGGGAGCGCGGATCGGAGGGAGTTCCGGGAGGCGGTCCCCCGTCCGGTGGACCCGCTGGTCCTGCCGGTCCCGGTGCCGCCGGGGGCACGGAGGCCGCGGTGCCCGGTGCCCGCACCGGTCCCGACGTCCCGCCGTCCGACGCCGACCTCATCGAGCGCATGCGCGCGGGCGACGACTCCGCGTACGAAGAGCTGTACCGCAGGCATGCCGAATCGGTACGCCGCTACGCCCGCACCTGCTGTCGCGACGCCCACACCGCCGACGACCTCACCGCCGAGGTCTTCGCGCGGATGCTGGGAGCCGTGCGGTCCGGGTCCGGTCCCGAGCACGCGGTGCGCGCCTATCTGCTGACCACGGTGCGACGTGTCGCCGCCGGGTGGACGAAGTCCGCGAAGCGGGAGCAACTGGTCGACGACTTCGCGCTCTTCGCCGCGCAGGCCGCCCGGGGCTCCGAAGTCTCCGACGACGACACACTCGACTTGGGCGCGGACGTGCGCGCCATGCACGAGGCCGAGCAGTCCCTGGCCATGCAGGCATTCCGCAGCCTGCCCGAGCGCTGGCAGGCCGTGCTGTGGCACACGGAGGTCGAGGACGAGTCCCCGAGCGACGTCGCCACGCTCTTCGGCCTGGACGCCAACGGCACCCGCGTGCTCGCCAGCCGCGCCCGCGAAGGCCTCAAGCAGGCCTACCTCCAGGCCCATGTGAGCGCCACCCGCACCGAGAGCGAGGAGTGCGCGCGCTACGCCGACCGACTCGGCGCCTACGCCCGCGGCGGCCTGCGCACCCGTGCCGAACGCGGCCTGCGCAAGCACCTGGAGGAGTGCGCCGACTGCCGGGTCGCCGCCGGTCAGATCAAGGAAGTCGCCAGCAGCATCCCCGCGGTCGTGCCGGTCGCCGTCATCGGCTGGTTCGGTGCCGCCGGGTACGCGAAGGTGCTCGCGCTCGTCGGCGGCGGTGCCGTCGGCGCGGGTGCGGCAGGGGCTGCCGGGGCCGCGGCGGGCGGTGGCGGCGCGGCAGCCGGGGCCGGGGGCGCGGCCGCGTCCGAAGGGCTCGGCGCGCCCGCGAAGGCCGCGATCGCGGCGGGCGTCGTCGTCGCGGCCGGGGTCGCCGTGGCGATCGCGCTCGCCGGTGACCCCAAGCCCAAGGAGGACCCGCCGCAGGCGAAGGCGTCGGACTCCGCCCCCGTCGTCCCGCGCAAGCCGCCGCCCGCCAAGCCCGAGCCGAAGCCGGAGCCACCCGCTCCCAAGCCCAAGCCGCCCCCACCACCGAAGCCGTCGCCGAAACCCACCCCCAAGCCGACGCCCAAGCCGAGCCCGAAACCGAAGCCCCCACCGGCGAAGCCCAAGCCCAAGCCGCCCCCACCACCGAAGCCGAGGCCGACCCCGCCCAAGCCGACCCCGAAGCCGCCACCCCCACCGCCGCCCGCGCCGCGCGTCTTCCAGTGGAACCAGCTGGAGTACGGCCTCAACGGCGACGGCACCAAACCCGAAATGCGGCTCGGCGAGAGCAGTTGGGTCTGGCAGCGCTGGGGCATGTCCATCGCCGACAAGCGCTACGGCCACGGCGTCACCGTCCACGGCCGCTCCTCGGTCACCATCGACCTGAACCGCACGTGCTCCTCCTACGAGGCACTCGTCGGCGTCGACGACATGACGATGGGCCTCGGCAAGATGCGCTTCTCCGTCTACGCCGACGGAGTACGGCTGTGGCAGTCCCCCCTGATGAAGGGCGGCGACGCGGCGGTACCCGTGCGGGTCCGCCTGACCGGCCGCAAGACGATCCGCCTGGTCGTGGAGCCCCACACCCCGTTCTCCTCGACGGCCCTGGCGGACTGGGCGCAGTCGCGGGTCTCGTGCGTGTGAGCCGTCGGGGCGGCGGAGCGCCGACCGGGCGGCGACCCCGGTCAGCGCGGCAGCGCCGAGGCCGTGGTGCCGGTCAGTCGGCCATCGCCGTCAGTTCTTCCAGGGCCGTGTCCATGGACATGGCCTCGCCCGCGGCGCACTCCTGCTCGTAGGTCGCGTCGCCGAGGGCCGCGCGGGCCCTTCTGGCTGTGTGCTCGGCCTCGGCGCGGTCCGGCATGGGGCGTTCGTAGCCGGCTCGCCAGTGGGTGGCGAAGGTGAGGAGGCGGGTCGCGCGGGCGTGGTCGCCGGTCCGGGAGACGAGGACGGCGGCGGTGTCCACCAGGCCCGCGACGACCAACTCCGAGCAGTGGGCGTGCAGGGCCTCCGGCAGCACCTCGGCGAGGACGGCGAGCCCCGCGCCCGGCGTGGACTCGGCGGCCGTGATGCGTGCCTCCACGCCGCCGAGGCCCGCGGCGAACTGGGGCGGCAGCGTCCCGCGCTCGGACGCCTCGCGGGCCTCGTCGCACAGGGCGCGGGCCCGCGCCACGTCGCCGTCACCCAGGGCCATGTCGGCGCTCATCAGGCGGACGAAGGCACGGGAGTCCATCACCCCGTACCGATCGCCCGCGATGTTGGCCTCCTCCAGGCCCTTCACGGCGAGTTCGCGGTCGCCCGAGCGGTACGCGATCTCCGCGAGGCGGGCGATCAGGAAGGGGGCCTCGGCGTACGCGCCGACCTCGTAGGCGAGCCGCAGTGCCTCGTCGTACTCCCCGCGGGCCTCCTCGTAGTGGCTGCGGGCCATCGCCGCCTCGCCCACGGCGCTGCACACCTGCGCGCGCAGCCACCGGTCGCCCACCCGCTTGCTCAGCTCCCGCAGCTCCCGCAGGTCCTCGTCGACACCGTCCAGGTTGCCCTGTCGGTCGACGCTGGTGTGCACCCGGAACATCAGCGTGATCGCGACCTCCCAGTCGCCGCCGAAACGACGGCAGTTGGAGACCGCCAGGTCCAGGTACGGCAGGACGTCGGCGTCCCAGCCCAGTGAGTCGCCGAAGTAGAGCGTGAACGGCCACACCAGGCCGGGGAATCGGCCGCCCTCGGGCACCGGACGGATGAACACGTTCCGCACCCGCCGGATGTAGTCCGGCTCCAGACCGCCGTCGAGCATCTCCGAAGGCCTGGACTCCACCGTCAGGAACAGGTGCAGCATCCGCAGGCTCATGCGGGGCCAGAACACCGGGGTGTCCTCGTTCGCGAGGTCCGCGTCCAGTCCCGCGGCGCCCGTGGTGAGCGACGACGCGCCTTGCCCGGACTCCTCGGGAGCGCCCGGCGGCAGCGTCAGGCCGAGCACACTGCCGACCCACTCGGAGCCCTCCGTGCGGTAGTTCCGCAGCCACCAGAACCAGCCGAGGCCCAGGGCGAACGCCGTGGCCAGCTCCTCGTCGCGCGCCGCCACGGAGCGCTGGAACGCCGCGCGGAGGTTGTCCAGGTCGGTCTCCAGGCGGTGGATCCACGGCAGTTGCCCGGCGGAGCGGAGCAGCGGCTCGGCCGTCTCGACCAACGCGCGGAAGTACGCGCTGTGCCGCCGCTCGGCCTCGGCGCGCGTCTGGGGGGGCTCGGCGGCGCGCTCCGCCGCGTACTCGTGGATGGTCTCCAGGAGGCGATAGCGCATCGCGGGGCCCACGCCGTCCGAACCCCCGCCGCCGAGACCCACGCCGTCCGGGCCCTCGACGCTCGCTGCCGGGTCGTACGGCTGCGCGACGACCAGGGACTTGTCGACGAGCGCGCCGATGAGGTCCGCGGCCGATCCGGAGCAGACCGCCTCCGCGGCCTCCAGGTCCCAGCCGCCCGCGAAGACGGACACCTCGCGCAGGACCGTGCGCTCGGCGGCGTCGAGCAGGTCCCAGGACCAGTCGACGACCGCCCGCAGGGTCTGCTGGCGGGGCAGGACGGTGCGGGAACCGCTCGTGAGCAGGCGGAAGCGGTCGTCCAGACGGTCGGCGATCTGGCGGGGCGTGAGCATCCGCAGGCGGGCGGCGGCCAGCTCGATCGCCAGCGGCAGGCCGTCGAGGCGGCGGCAGATCTCCGCCACCGACTCCGCGTCCCCGGCCGGGTCGAAGCCGGGGCGAACGGCCTCCGCCCGCTCGGCGAACAGGCGGTGCGCCGGGGTGGGCGGGAGCGGCTCGACGGGGCGCACGCACTCGCCCGGCACGCCCAGGGGTTCGCGGCTGGTCGCGACGATCGTGAGGTCCGGACACCGGGTGAGCAGCGTCTCCGCCAACTCGGCGGCGGCGCCGATGACATGCTCGCAGTTGTCAAGGATCAGGAGCAGGCTGCGCGGGGCGCAGTACTCGACCAGCAGGGCCAGTGGGTCGCCGTGCGGGATCGTCAGCTCACTGGTCATCAGCACCGTCTCGCGCAGGCCGAGCGCGCTCACGACCGCTCCGGGGACCGCCTCCGGCCGGTCGAGCGGGGCGAGCTCGGCCAGCCACGCGCTCGGCTGCCCGGCGGCGGCTTCCTCTGCGAGGCGGGTCTTCCCGGAGCCGCCCGGTCCCGTGAGCGTGACCAGACGTGCCCTCCGCATATCCGAACGGATGGCCCCGAGTTCGGGTTCCCGCCCCACGAAAGAAGTCAGCCGGGGCCGGAGATTGCCCTGGCGCTCTGTGGGAGGACGGGGGCTCGGGGGCGGTGTGATGCCCATGGTTCCCGTGGGACGCCGGGCGTCGGGCGCGGCTTCGGCCGGGGCTTGGGCCTGGGCCTGGGCCTGCCCCGCGGCCTGGGCCTGAGCCCGCACCCTGGCCGCCTGCCCCCTGGCCGCATGCCCCCTGGCCGCCTGCGGCCTCGTCGGCCCGGCCAGCAACTCCGCGTGCAGGGCGCGCAGTTCCGGGCCCGGGTCCGTGCCGAGTTCCTCGGCGAGGGTGCGGCGGGCCTCCTCGTACGCGGCGAGGGCGTCCGCGCCTCGGCCCGCGTCGCGCAGGGCGCGGATGAGGAGGGCGCGCAGCGCCTCGTCGTACGGCTGGTCGGTGGTCAGCTCCTTCAGCTCCGGTACGACGTCCGGGGCGCGGCCGAGCAGCAGTTCCGCCTCGGCCCGGGCGCGGGTGGCCTCCTGGCGGCGGGCCTCGGGGCGGGTGGCCGCGGTGCGGTCGGGGAGGTCGGCGAGGGCGGGTCCGTGCCACAGGGAGAGGGCCTCGCGCAGGAGGCGGGCCGCGGTCGCCGGGTCCTGGCGGTCCAGGGCGGCGGTGCCCTCGCGGGTCAGGCGTTCGAAGCGGTGCAGGTCGACTGCGTCGGGCGGGGCGGTGAGGCGGTAGCCGCCGGGCTCGGAGGCGATGGTGCCCCGGCCCAGGGCCCTTCGCAGTCGGCCCACGAGGGCCTGGAGTGCCGCCGGGGCGTCCGCCGGTGGGGTGTCCGCCCAGATGTCGTCGATGAGGGTGTCGACGGGGGTCGTGCGGTCCGCTCTCAGGGCCAGGGCCGCGAGCAGGGAGCGCAGCCGGGGGCCTCCCACCGGCAGGGGTGTCCCTTGGTCGTCGTGCGCCTGCGTGGCGCCCAGGATCTGGTACCGCACGGGGCCATTCTGGCCGGTGGCGTGGGATGCGTCGCGTCTATTGCTGGCGGGGGCGCTGGGGAGTGGGTGTGCCGTTGCCGTCGCTGGGCCGTGAACCGGGCCGTGCCCATCCCCAAGCTCTCGGCTTCGCTTGAGCAGGGGGACCCCATCGCCCTCTGGGCGGCCCAGCAGCCCCCACCTGGGAGGAACGGCAGCAGACGGCTGCCCACTCAGCTCGGCGACGCCGGACGGGCCGTTGTGGCACCGGTGCGCACGGCTCGCCCGAGCAGGCGGTGGGCAGTGCCGCGGGCTGCCGCCCGAAGCCTGATGTTCCCGTAGCCGCAGGCTGCCGCCCGGAGCTGATGTTCCAGTAAACGGGTGGGCGGGTGGGAGAAAACCGCCGCGGAGCGGCGGGGTGGTTGCGGGGCCGCCGGGGTTGGTGGAGCGTTCCGGCGAACCCCGGGCCGGAGTTGGTGGAGCGTTCCGGCGAACCCCCGGCCGGGGCTGGCGCCACCGTCCGCTGCACCCCGCGCCGAGGCTGGCGCACGCCGTCCCGCTGAGCCCCGCGCAGCGGTCAGCGGCCCGCGCCCAGTGCGCCCCGTTCCGGGACGACCGTGCCGGTGGGGACCGCGCGTTGGCGGGCCGGGGTGCCGGTCCAGCAGGTGCCGCGGCGGGAGAGGAGGCGGCGGAGCCAGATCTCGGTGGAGACGAGGTCGGCGAGGCCGTCCAGCGGGAGGGGTTCGCCGTCGGCAGCGGCCCGCAGGGCCTTGCGGACGACGCGGGCCTCGACGAGCCCCGCCTGGGCGAGCAGGGGGGTGTCGAAGAGGTCGACGAGGTCGTGCACGGCGACCCGCAGCCCGGTGCGGGCGGCGGCGGCCGCGGAGGCGTGCGAGGGCGCCCCCCAGCCGGGCGGGAGCTCGGTGACCCCGGCGCCTTCGAGGACGCTGCGCAGGATCGCGGCGCGCGCCCCGGGCCGTACCCGCAGGGACTCCGGCAGCGCCCGGCAGGCGCGTACGACCTGGTTGTCGAGGAACGGCGCGTGCAGCCGCTGGAAACGCACCTCGGCGGCCTGCTCCAGGACGCGCAGATCCGCCGCGTGCCGGAACAGCGCCGCACGCGCGCGGAACTCGCCGGGCCGCTGGCCGGGCCCGGGGCCCGGCCGCGTCGCCGTCTCCTGGAGGCGAACCGATACTTCTGCGAGGGCCTCACCGGTCAGCCAGCGCGCCGCCGGCCCCGGTCTGGACCAGGCCAGGGCGGCGAGGGAGGCGCCCACGGCCCCGCCGGGCTCCTCGAACTGGCGGTGGAGGAGGCGGTCGGCGAGCGACTGGACGCCCGCGCGGTGCGTCGTACGGGCGAGCTTGCGCGCGGCGCCGTACACGCGCGCGGGGACCATGACGGAGCCCTCGGCCTTGGCGAGGGCCGTCACGGGCCGCACCAGGTGCCGCCGCTTGCGGTCCATCAACAGGTCGGCCAGGCGCGCCGGATGGGCGTCGAGGACCTGCCGCGCGCCGTAGCCGGTGAAGTGATCGGCGCTGCCCGACGCGAGCCGCGCGCGGTGCCGCTGGGCGGTGACGATGACGGCGCTGGGTTCGTCGGTGAGCGGCCCGTCCAGATCGGCGTACGGCAGCGCCTCCTCGCCCGCCGCGACGACGACGTGGTGCAGCCGGGGGTTGGCGGCGATGGCGCCCGCGCGCTCCAGTTCGGCCTCGCGGCCGCCGGACACGAGGTCGTTGAAGGTGACGGCGAGGAGCCGCTCCCCCGCGCCGGTGCCGTGCCCGAGGACCGTGCCGGGCATCCCGGGCAGACCGGCGGCCAGGAGGGCGAGGGTTCCCGAGGCGGGCCCTCCGGAGAGGTCGGCTCCGATGCCGGGCACGGGCATGCCCCGCGCGGCCCGCCGCTCGGCGGGCCCCATGCCGGGCACGGGCCCGGGGTCGATGTCCGTGCCGGGTACGTGCCGTGGCGCCCGCAGTCGTGCGCGGACCGCCTCCACGAGGGCGTCCCGCACCCCACCGAGCGCACCGGCCTCGTCGGCCGCGGGCGCCGCGACGGCGAGCGAGGCGACGGGTTCGTACCCGGCGATCTCCCGTGCGCCCGCGCGGAGGATGAGCGCATGCCCCGGAGGCACACGGCGCACGTCCTGGTACGGGGTCGAGTCCTGCAGCGCCTCCGGGACGTCGGGGGCCGCGAGCAGCGCCGCGAGGTGCCCGATGTCCAGGTTGGCCTCGATGAGGTCGGCGAGCGGCAGCGCGGCCGTCGCGTACGCCGTGCCGCCCGCCCAGGAGGTGAAGAACACGGGCCGCGCGCCCGCCAGGTCACCGGCGATCATCACGCGGCGGCCGACCTGGACGACCGCGGTGTAGCTGCCGGGCCAGGCCGTGAGGTGCCGCAGGGCGCCGCCGCGCGCGGCGAACAGGCTGACCCGCAGCTCCTCGTCGCTGGCGCCGCAGGTGCCGAGCACGGCGATGCGGGTGCGGTCGTCGGCCTTCACGGTGCGCACTTCGTCGGCGCGCCAGTCGCCGACCGCCCACAGCGGGTCCGGGTCACCCCACAGGAGCTGGGACCCCACGGGGTGCAGCGTCTCGCCGTCGGCACCGGTGGCACCCGCCGTGCCTACGGCGGGCGTAGGCCCCGTGGTGGTACTGCTCCACCCCACCAACCACCGCATCGCCGCCTCCACAGGCTGTGGGCGACCAGTGCGCCCAGGAACCGCCCCGGAGGTCGTCCGGGACTGATCCGCGACTGGTCCGCCCGAGTACGGAAACCGGGGAGCGGGGGCCAGAAGCGGCACCAGTGCGCCCGGGAACCGAGGGACCGAGGTCCCATGCTGCCACGAAGGAGGCGCGCGGGAGTGCCTACGGAGGCGCTCACACCGGCGCGAACGCGCCCTGGGCGATCGGTCGTTGAGGCCGCAACGGCACCGACAAGGGGACGTGGGACGGCTTGGGCACACTTTCGTGGGGTCGATTTTCGGCCAATTCAGCCATGGCCGAACACGCCCCACCGTGCCGCGACACCCACGCACAGCCCGGGAGGCGGTGCTCGCCTCCCGGACCGGTCCGCCGCCCGCGGGGATGGAGGCGGCGGTGTCCCCCAGCCCACTGACTCCAGCGCAGCGGGCCGACCCACGCATCACCATGGAAGCGCTCCCCACATGGCCGGAGAAGAGCGCACACACAGGCGCACGGCCACACACCCGGAGCGCGCAGCGGCGGCCCCGCACTCCCGTACAGACAACAATCTCGCCATACGGAACTGCGCCTCTTAACGCTTGGGATCCGTGGAACTACGCTGGGTGTGCTGATGTTTTCGCGGAGGCATATACCTGGGGGCTCGGCCAAGTGCTCTTGCGGCCGGGGATACGGGGCCGCGGCGCGCGACACGCCGACGGGCCGGGCGCCCATCGCTGTCCCCGGGGAACGCAGCACGAATGCCGCGCGGTCAAGCCACTGCCCGGCAGCCGTCTGTGTCGAGGGGTGGCCATGTCCAGGGAGCAACGCGGGCCGAACGAAAAGCTCGGCACCGTTCTCGCCCTCGCGGGAATCAGCAACGCGGGACTCGCGCGCCGGGTCAACGACCTCGGTGCCCAACGCGGGTTGACGCTTCGCTACGACAAGACCTCGGTGGCCCGCTGGGTGTCCAAGGGCATGGTGCCGCAGGGCGCCGCCCCGCACCTCATCGCCGCTGCCATCGGGCAGAAGCTCGGCCGCCCCGTGCCGCTGCACGAAATCGGCCTCGCCGACGCGGATCCGGCCCCCGAAGTGGGTCTCGCCTTCCCGCGCGACGTGGGCGCCGCCGTGAAGTCGGCCACCGAGCTGTACCGCCTGGACCTGGCCGGACGCAGGACCGGCGGCGGCATCTGGCAGTCCCTGGCCGGCTCCTTCGCGGTCAGCGCGTACGCCACGCCCGCGTCCCGCTGGCTGATAACCCCGGCCGACAGCTCCGTCGCGCGTGACGCTTCGCACGCCTCGCACGCCTCTCTCGACGGGGGGCCCGACGCGGCCCACCAGGACGACGGCGGACCGCCGATGAAGGTCGGCCACAGCGACGTCCTGAAACTGCGCGAGGCGGCCGAGGACGCGCGCCGCTGGGACTCCAAGTACGGCGGCGGGGACTGGCGTTCCTCCATGGTCCCCGAGTGCCTGCGCGTCGAGGCGGCGCCGCTGCTGCTCGGTTCGTACTCCGACGAAGTGGGCCGCGCCCTCTTCGGAGCCAGCGCCGAACTCACCCGGCTCGCCGGGTGGATGGCCTTCGACACCGGCCAGCAGGAGGCCGCGCAGCGGTACTACATCCAGGCCCTGCGGCTCGCCCGCGCGGCCGCCGACGTGCCCCTCGGGGGGTACGTCCTCGCGTCCATGTCCCTCCAGGCGACGTACCGCGGCTTCGGGGACGAGGGCGTGGACCTGGCGCAGGCCGCGCTCGAACGCAACAGGGGGCTCGCCACCGCGCGCACCATGAGCTTCTTCCGGCTCGTGGAGGCACGCGCGCACGCGCGCGCCAGCGACGCGCCCGCCGCCGGGGCCGCGCTGCGGGCCGCCGAGGGCTGGCTGGAGCGGGCCAGGGACGGCGACAACGACCCCTCCTGGCTCGGCTTCTACGGCTACGACCGCTTCGCCGCGGACGCCGCCGAGTGCTACCGCGACCTGAAGGCGCCCCGCCAGGTGCGCCGCTTCACCGAGCAGGCGCTGTCGCGGCCCACCGAGGAGTTCGTGCGCTCGCACGGGTTACGGCTCGTGGTGTCGGCCGTCGCCGAGCTGGAGTCGGGGAACCTCGACGCCGCCTGCGAGCAGGGGGTGCGGGCCGTGGAGGTCGCCGGACGGATCTCCTCCGCCCGGACCACGGAGTACGTGAAGGACCTGCTGCACCGCCTGGAGCCGTACGGCGACGAGCCCCGGGTGGTGGAGCTGCGGGAACGGGCGCGGCCGCTGCTGGTCGCGCCCGCGTAGGCCCGGCCCCGCGGCACGGTCGTCCACCGCGGGCACGGGCGCGCTCCGGCGCTCCCCGATCGCAGGTTTGGCGGGGTTGTCAGTGGCGCAAGGCAGTATCGGGGGTGGGAGGTGAAGGGCGATGGGGCGAGGTGCTGTGGCGTACGACTGTGACGTGCTCGTGGTCGGGGGCGGGATCGTCGGCCTTGCGACGGCGTATGCCCTGACGCGGGCCGCGCCCGGCACCCGGGTCACCGTCCTGGAGAAGGAGCGCGGCCCCGCCCGCCACCAGACGGGGCGCAACAGCGGCGTCATCCACAGCGGGATCTACTACCGCCCCGGCTCCCTCAAAGCGCGGTACGCCGTGCGCGGGGCCGCCGAGATGGTCAAGTTCTGCGCCGAGTACGGCATCCCGCACGAGGTCACCGGCAAGCTCATCGTCGCCACCGACCGCGCCGAGCTGCCCCGGCTGCACGCCCTCGTCCAGCGGGGCCGGGAGAACGGCATTCCCGTCCGCGAGCTGGGACCCGCCCAGATCGCCGAGTACGAACCCTGCGTGGAGGGCCTCGCCGCCATCCACGTCGGCACCACCGGGATATGCGACTACGGAGCCGTCGCCGCGCAGCTCGCCCGGGCCTCCGGGGTCGAGGTGCGCTACGGGGCGGAGGTCGTGCGGGTCGACCGGCGCGCCGACCTCGGGGTCGCCGTGCGCACCGCCTCCGGCGACGTCGTGCGCGGCAAGGTCCTGGTGAACTGTGCCGGGCTCCACTGCGACCGGGTCGCCCGGCTCACCGGGGACGACCCCGGGATGCGGATCGTGCCCTTCCGAGGGGAGTACTTCACGCTGGCGCGGCCCGGGCTCGTGCGGGGGCTCGTCTATCCCGTGCCGGATCCCGCCTTTCCCTTCCTCGGCGTGCACCTCACGCGCGGCGTCGACGGGGGTGTGCACGTCGGGCCCAACGCCGTGCCCGCGCTCGCCCGCGAGGGGTACGGGTGGTCCGTCGTCCATCCCCGTGAGCTCGCCGGGACCTTCGCCTGGCCGGGAGCCTGGCGGATGGCCCGGGAGCACTGGCGGTACGGGGCCGGGGAGCTGCGGCGGTCGCTGTCCAAGGGGGCCTTCACCGACGCCGTGCGGCGGCTGCTGCCCGCCGTGCGGGCCGAGGATCTCCTTCCCGCTTCGGCGGGGGTGCGGGCGCAGGCCGTGCTGCGGGACGGGACGCTCGTCGACGACTTCCTCATCCGGGAGGGGGCTCGGGCCGTCCACATCCTCAACGCACCCTCGCCTGC
Source organism: Streptomyces flavofungini (assembly GCF_014650815.1). Lineage (GTDB taxonomy): Bacteria > Actinomycetota > Actinomycetes > Streptomycetales > Streptomycetaceae > Streptomyces > Streptomyces flavofungini. The sequence goes on along the minus strand of NZ_BMVR01000022.1, from coordinate 84,269 downwards.
CGCGACGGCATCGCTGCCGATCGGGCGGGAGGTGGCGCGGCGGGTCCTGGCCGCGCTGTGAGCGGTGCCCTCGCGGGGCACCCCGGTCCAGCCCCTTCTCCGGAACCGGGGGGCTGAGAATGTGCCGGTAGGTTCCAGCCCCTCCGGCGTTTGAGGAGCGGGGTCTGGGGCGGAGCCCCAGGATCGGGAAGGGGCGGGACCGGGGAACGCCCCGCAGGGTCCACCCCCGGTAAAATCGCCCCACTGTGTCTGAGAATCCCCGCCCGAAGGGCACCCCCCGCTTCCCCGACGGACCCGCCCCCGACCCGACCGGGTCGAGGTTCGAGCGGCGGATCCGCAGCTTCACGCCGCGCCGCAGCCGCGTCACCACCGCCCAGGGCGACGCCCTGGTCAGGCTCTGGCCCCAGTGGGGGCTGGACATCGACGGCAAGGAAGTCCTGGACCTGGACGAACTGTTCGCAGCGGACGAGCAGCCGGACGGTCGGCCGACGCCCGTCGTCCTGGAGATCGGCTTCGGCATGGGCGAGGCCACCGCCAAGATGGCCGCCGCCGACCCCGGCACCCGCATCCTCGCCGTGGACGTCCACACCCCCGGCCAGGGCAACCTGCTGGGTCTCGCGGAGCGGAACGGGCTGTCCAATGTGCGGGTGGCGAACGGCGACGCCGTGATCCTGTTGACGGAGATGCTCGCGCCGGAGGCCCTGGACGGGGTCCGTGTGTACTTCCCGGACCCGTGGCCGAAGGCCCGGCACAACAAGCGGCGGCTGATCCAGCCGGAGTTCCTGAGCCTGCTCGCGCCCCGGCTGAAGCCGGGAGCCGTGCTGCACTGCGCGACCGACTGGGAGCCGTACGCGGAGCACATGCTGGAGGTGCTCACCGCGCATCCGGACTTCGAGAACGTGCGGGAGGACGGCGGGTACGCGCCCCGGCCGGACTTCCGGCCGCAGACCCGCTTCGAGGGCCAGGGCCTGCGGAAGGGCCACGTCGTCCACGACCTCCTGTTCCGCCGCGCCGCCACCCTCACGGAGCAGCCGCAGCCGACCCCGGCGGAAACGCCCCCCGCGCCCCCGGCGGAAGCACCTCCCGCGCCCCCGGCAGACACAACAGCAGCCCCGACCGCCCCCAAGGCCCCGCCCCGCTCCTGAGACCCCCGGACCCCGAGGCACCATCGCGGTCCGCCGCAACCCTCGTTACTGTCAAAGCCGTGGCCACCAGTCCCGCGTACCCGACATGCCCGGCACCCGCCGGGTCGGCCGGTGCACCCGGGGCCCGGCATGCGCACTGGTGGCAGCGGCGGGCGATCCGGGCGGCGGCCCTGGTCACGCTGCTCGCGCTGTCCGGTCTGGTGATCCTCGCTCTGGTGCGCCAGCAGACCGGCACCGAGGGGTTCCTGGTGGGCCTGGGCCTGGCGACGCTGCCGGTGCCGTTGCTGATCGCGGCGTTCCGGTGGCTGGACCGGGTGGCGCCCGGGCCCTGGCGGAACCTGTTGTTCGCCTTCGCCTGGGGCGCCTGCGCGGCCGCGCTGATAGCGATCGTGGCGAACAGCTTCGCGACCCGCTGGATAGCCACGGCGACGGCCGACCCGACGAGCGCCGACACGCTCGGCGCGACCGTCATCGCCCCGATCGTCGAGGAGACCGCGAAGGCGGCGGCCGTGCTGCTCGTCTTCCTCTTCCGCAGAACCGACTTCACCGGTGTCGTCGACGGCTTCGTCATAGCGGGCGTCACCGCGACCGGCTTCGCCTTCACCGAGAACATCCTCTATCTCGGCAACGCCTTCGGCACCGACCAGCTCAGCGGCGAGACCGGCCTCGCGTCGGTGACCGCGGCGACGTTCTTCGTCCGGGTGGTGATGTCCCCGTTCGCGCATCCGCTGTTCACCGTGCTCACCGGCATCGGCTTCGGCATCGCCGCCCTCAGCGGCGAACGCCATACGGTGCGCCGGGTGCTCCTGCCGATCGCCGGGCTGCTGCTCGCGATGGGCCTGCACGCCTTCTGGAACGGCTCGGCGAGCTTCGGCGAGTACGGCTTCTTCGTCGTGTACGCGACCTTCATGCTGCCCCTGTTCGGGCTGCTCTGCTGGCTCGCCGTCTGGCTGCGCCAGCGCGAACTGCGGCTGGTGCGCGCCGAGCTGCCCGCCTATGTGGCGGCGGGCTGGCTCACCGCGGCCGAGCCGTTCGCGCTCGGCTCGATGCCCGCCCGGAACCTCGCCCGCGACTACGCCACGCACCACCTGGGCCGACCGGGCGGGCGGACCGTCGCCGCGTACGAGACGTACGCGACGTCGCTCGCGCTGCTGCGGCACCGGGCGGGCCGGGGCCGGGCCCGCGCCGACTTCGCCGTCCGGGAGCGGGAACTGCTCGACGCGCTGTGGGAGCGCCGCGAGGTGGCACGCCCGGCGCTCGCGTACGCGGCGCGGGTGACCGCACCGGTCGTGGTGCCGCTGCCGTACACCGCGTACGGCCCGCCGCACGGCACCTGCGCCCCGCCGCACACCGCGTACGCCCCGCCCCGCACCGCGCACGGCGCACCGCAGACCGCGTACGGCCCCGCCTACCCCTCGTACAACCCCTACCGCACCTGACTCACGCCGAGGCGGCGGTGAGGCGGGCCACCTCGCCCTCGGTCAGGTCCAGGTCGGCCACCGCGAGCAGCGCCGAGAGCTGCTCGACCGTGCGCGCGGAGGCGAGCGGGGCCGCCACCGTCGGCTGGGCGGCGAGCCAGGCGAGGGCGACCGTCGCGTGCTCGGCGCCGCGCTCCTCGGCTATCGCGTCGAGGGCGGCGAGGACGCGCTGCCCGCGCTCGGTCTCCAGGTGCGCGCCCGCGTTGCCCGCCCGCGCGCTGTCGACCTGGGTTCCCGGGCGGTACTTGCCGGTCAGGAAGCCGGACGCGAGCGAGTAGTACGGGATGGCCGCGAGGCCGGAGCGCGACGCGACCTCCTGGAGCGGGCCCTCGTAGGTGTCGCGGGAGACCAGGTTGTAGTGCGGCTGCAGCGCGACGTACCGCACCAGGCCCTCCCGGTCGGAGAAGTCCAGGGACTCCTGGAGGCGATCGGCGCTGATGTTGGACGCGGCGATCGCGCGGACCTTGCCGGAGCGCACCAGCTCGTCGAGGGCGGTGACGAACTCCTCGACCGGCACGGACGGGTCGTCGTAGTGCGTGTAGTACAGGTCGATGTAGTCGGTGCCGAGGCGGCGCAGCGACTCCTCGACTCCGGACTTGATGGTGTTCGCCGCGAGGCCCTTGTAGTCGGGGTGGGCGCCGACCTTGGAGGCGATGACGACGTCGGAGCGGTTGCCGCGCGCGGCGAGCCAGCGGCCGAGGACGGTCTCGGACTCGCCGCCCTTGTTGCCGGGAGCCCACGCCGAGTACACGTCGGCGGTGTCCACGAAGTTGCCGCCGGCAGCCGTGTAGGCGTCGAGAACGGCGAAGGACTGTGTCTCGTCGGCGGTCCAGCCGAAGACGTTGCCGCCGAGGGCGAGGGGGAAGACTTCGAGGTCGGAGGAGCCCAGCGGGCGGAGAGTGGTCATAAGGGGCTCAACGTCCGCGTCGGAAAAGGAATTCCGTGTGTGGCCCACGGAACTCTGTGGCTCCGGTCTCCGAAGACTCCGTGGCTCCGGTCTGCGAAGTCATGGACTTCAACCGGCAGCCCTGGCGTCGGGGGGTCGTCGCCAGGACCGCCGGAGCCGGTGGGGTGTTACGGGTTGAGGCCCTTGCCCTGCAGCCAGGCCAGCGGGTCGATGTTGGCGCCGCCGCTGGTGTGGACCTCCATGTGGAGGTGCGGCCCGGTGACGTTGCCGGTGGCGCCGACGCGGCCGATGACGTCGCCCGTGGTGACCTTCTGGCCGACGCTGACGCTCATCGAGGACTGGTGGCAGTACCAGATCTCGGTGCCGTCCTCCAGCTCCAGGACCGTGCGGTAGCCGTACGACCCCGACCAGCCGGCCGACTTGATGGTGCCGGTGTGCACGGCCTTGAGCGGCGTGCCGGTGGGGGCGGCGAAGTCCAGGCCGGTGTGCTGGCCGGAGGACCACATGGAGCCGGAGTCACCGAAGTGCGAGGTGAGGGTGTACGAGGAGGTGGGCAGCGAGAACGCCTTGGCGAGCTTGGCGAGGCGCTCCGCCTCGGCCTTCTTGCGCGCGGCCGCTTCCTTCTTGCGCTTCTCCTCGGCGGCCTTGGCCTTCGCGGCTGCCTTCGCCTTGTCCTGCTGGGCCTTGGCCTGCTCGGCGGCCTTCCGCACGGCGGCGTCCTCGGCCGCGCTGCGCTGGGCGTCCTCGGCCTGGTGCTGCTGGTTCTCGGCCTGCTGCATGATGCGGGCGCGCAGGGCCTCGCCCGCGCCGGTGGTGCCCCGCTCCGCGTCGGCGCCGGTGACGCCCGCGGAGCTGAGGGGCGCGGCGGCCGCGGCGGTGGTCGTCTCGGCACCGTCGTCGGAGCCGTCGGATATCAGGGAGCCCACGCCCGGCAGGGACTTGGCCTCCGGGAGCTGGTCGGTGACCGCCGACATGTCCGGCATGGCGATGGAGACCGGCGGCTTGCCGCCCTGCGCGGTGGCGATGCCGCCCGCGCCCACGGCCGCGATGACGCCGACGCCGAGGACGGTGGAGCTGCGCGCGAGCCCGCCGCCGCCCTTCTTGTGGACCCGGTGCCGGCCGCGCACGGGGCGGATGGACTCCGCGGTGGGGTTCCACTCCTCCCACGGCTCCTCGGGGGCGTACCCGCCGAACCCCGTGGAACCGGAGGGACCTTGCGGTCCCTCTTCGGAGTCGTCGTTCGGTACGTAGAGCGCTTCGGGGGCAGGCCGGTTGGACGCCACTGGGGCGCACTCCTTTCCTTCCTTCTCGCCTACCGGGTTAGCTGACGGGTTCGGAGCAGGAAGGTCTCCTACGGGCGTGGAACGTGCCCGATTCACCCCAATGTGGTGGTTCCCCGGCTCCCTTGCGGGATTAGGCGCGTGCGCACGGAGCCGACTTGAGTGCCGGCTGGGACGACCGCGCTGCGTTATCGAACGTTAATAGACAGCGGTGCCGTATTCCAAGCCGTTCCGACTGATCGTTAACGCTTACGCCACGAACACAAGGGACATCAGCGGCTGGAGTAGGGCGAGTTGAGCGAGCACCATGACGCACCGCAGCGTTCTGGATCTCCACCGCCTGCTGACATCACGTCAGTTGCGCTGCGGAGGGGTGTCCGTCAGTCACCGACCGTCACCGGGCGGCGTACGGCGAGCATCGCCAGGTCGTCCGTGGCGCCGCCCCCGGTGTGCCGCCGCACCTCGTCGACGAGGGTGGCGAGGAGCGCGTCGGGTCCGGCGGGCCCGGGGAAGATCCGGCCGCCGAGCCGGGTGGCGGGGACGTAGAACTCGCCGTCCTCGTCCCGGGCCTCCGAGAGCCCGTCGGTGTAGAGCAGCAGCGTCGACCCCGGCGGGAACGGGCTCTGGTCCGCGCGGTCCGGCCAGGTCCCGAGCTCCCCCATGCCGAGCGGCAGCGCGGGCTCGGTCGGCGCCAGCACGCACAGCCGCCCGTCGGGCCGCAGCAGCAGCGGTTCGGGGTGCCCGCGGTTGATGATCCGTACGGTGCCCTCGTCGCCGCGCGGGATCTCCACCAGGACCGCCGTGGTGAACCCCTCGAAGGCGTCGAGCCCGTCGCGCCGCGTCCCCTCCCGCGCGAGGGCACGCTCCAGGCGCTGCGCCACCGCCTCCAGCGTCGCCTCCTGCTCGGCGGCCTCCCGGAACGCCCCGATGACGACGGCCACGGCGGCCACCGCGCCCATCCCCTTCCCCCGCACGTCACCGACGACGAGCCGCACCCCGTGCGGGGTGTCCTGCACCGCGTACAGGTCCCCGCCGATGAACGCGTCGGCCTCCGCCGCCTCGTACCGCGCGGCGATGTCCAGGCCGCCGATGCGCGGGTCGGGCTGCGGGAGGACCGCCCGCTGGGCGGCCTCGGCGATGGACCGGGCGGAGGCGAGGCGGGCGTCGCCGCGGCGGACGACCCGGTTGATGACGACGGCCAGGACGCCGACGGTCAGCATGGTCAGGAACTCGGTGATGACCTGCACGTCGGCGCGGTTGCCCTGTTGGTTCAGGCGCAGGGCGAGTACGGCGGCGCAGGACACGGCGGCGGTCGCGACGGTGGTGCGCAGCCGGAAGAACGGGGCGGTGATCAGGGGAGCGGCGGCGAACAGCGGGGACGCGCTGAACTCGGGCGGCGTGAGCATGTCGAAGCAGATCCCGGCGACGAGGAGGAGCGGGGGCAGGACCCGGACGAGGGCGCGCTCGTGGGGGAGGGTGCGGGTGGTGCCGCCGGGGGCGACGGTCGCACGGGGGCGGCCCGCGCGGCCGGGGCGCCGGGCACCGGACTCGCGGCCGCCGGGCGCACCGTCCCGCCCCCCACCACGCACAGCGACCACCACCACTCCACTCCACCGCGATCCGCGCCGCGTCGGCCTGTCCAGGCTTCCCGCAGCGGGGCGCCGGGGCGACCTGATGTGGGCCGAGTGGGTGAGCCGTGCGGTGGGGCGGGGCCGCGCCCGGACGTGCGGGGCCGAGCGGGCCGGCCGCCGCACGCCCCGGGCGCGCACACGTCAGGCGGCGTCACCCCCGAGCACCGGCACCGGGGCCGCGAGCCGACCCGACCGGCCCAGCGAGCGCAGCGCCCACGCGCAGCCGACGCCGAGCGCCGCGAGGACCAGCCACGGCACCGCGGGCAGCCCCCGGCTCTCCCCCACGTCGAGCAGCGCGCCCATCGCGAGGTTCCCCGCGGTGATGCCGATGCCGCAGACCGTGTTGTAGAGGCCGTAGTGCGTGGCCACCCACCGCTCCCGCGCGAGCGAGACGACGGTGTCCATCTCGAACGGGTAGAGCACGGCGTTCGCGGCGGCCAGCGCCGCCGCGCACAGCAGCAGCGCCGCGACGCCCGCGTAGCCGGGCCCGCCGAGCGCGGGCGGCAGGAACGCGGCCCCCATCAGGGCGAGCCCCGCCACCAGACACTGCTCCCGCGTCCAGGTGCGCTTGCACCAGTCGGTGATCCGCAACTGCCCGACGAGCGCGACGAGCCCCGACACCACGAACAGCGCGCCGGTCGCGACCGTGGTCGCCGTGCCCCCGCCGAGCAGCCGCTCCATCTCAAGGGGCAGCGCGAGGTACACCTGGAACGACAGGACGTACGAGCCGGTCATGGCGAGCGAGAACAGCCAGAACGGCCGGTTGCCGAACACGGCCCGCCACTGCCCCTGGGCCGCGCCTTCGGCCCCGGTCGCCGTCTCCCCCCGCCGCCCCGGCAGGCGCAGCACCTGCACCACCGAGAGGAGGGCGAAGAGCACCGCCGCCACCGCGCAGGTGAGCTTGAAGTCCACGCCGGTCAGGGCGAGTCCGACGAGCGGGCCGACCAGGATGCCGGTCTGGTAGAAGACGTTGAACAGCGCGAACGCCTCCACGCGGCGCTCCGGCGGGCCCGCCTCGGCGGCGACGTACGCGCGTACCGCCGGATTGAACAGCGCCCCCGCGAGCCCGGTCGCCGCCGACGCGGCGATGAGCACCGGCAGGGTCTGCGCGAAGGCGAGCGCGGCGAAGCCGCCCGTGCGCAGGGCGCACCCGGCGACGATCATCGGCTTGTACCCGAGCCGGTCGGCGAGCGCGCCGCCGACCAGGAACATCCCCTGCTGGGAGAGGTTCCGCACGCCGAGCACCAGGCCCACTGCCCAGGCGGCGAGCCCGAGTTGGCCGGAGAGGTGGGCCGCGAGGTACGGCATCAGCATGTAGAAGCCGAGGTTGATGCTGAACTGGTTGACGAAGAGGAGCTGCACGGCGGGCTCGAAGGTGCGTGCGCGGGCCCAGACCTGGGTCACTGGACGGCGCCTTCGCCGTGGGCGGGCACGGGTTCGCGTACGTCCGGTCGCGCGGGGGCGGATCGGCCCGCGTCCCGTGCCTCACCCCGTACGTCCCGCCGCGGAGCCGTCGCGCGCCGCCCGGCCCGCCACCTGCTCCACGCCACCACCCCGTCCCCGGGGCCCGGCACCTCCCGGGGCTCGTCCGGGATGGCGTCGGGGCGGCCGAGGAGCCCGTGCGCGTCGCAGTACTCGTCGTTGAACACCGTGTCGAAGTACCGCTGCGGCCCGTCCGGGAAGACCGCCGCGATCCGCGTCCCGCGCGGCCGCGTACGGGCGAGCCACGCGGAGACCAGCGCGACCGCGCCCACGCTCCAGCCGCCCGAGGCGAACTGCCGCCCGGCGAGCCGCCGGGCGCTGCGCACGGCCTCGGCGGGACCGACCCAGTGGACCTCGTCGAAGGCGGCGTGGTCGACGTTGCCGGGGTGGATGGACGAGCCGAGTCCGCGCATCAGGCGGGGCCCGGCGGCGAGCCCGAAGATGGTGGAGGCGACGCTGTCCACGCCGACGAGTTCGAGGCCTGGCAGGGCGTGCGCGCGCAGGGTCCGGGCGATCCCGGCGGAGTGTCCACCGGTCCCGACGGCGCACACCAGCACGTCGAACTGCCCGATCTGCCGGACGAGTTCGTCGGCGAGCGGCCGGTACGCGGCCTGGTTCTCGGGGTTGTGGTACTGGTTCGGGCACCAGGCGCCCGCGAACTCAGGGCGCTCCATCAGCGTGGCGACCCGCTCGACCCGGGCCTGCTGCCAGCCGCCCACGGGTCCGGGTTCGCGGACGAGGTGGACGCGGGCGCCGTGCGCCGTCAGCATCCGCTCGACGATGGGTTCGAGGCCGGGGTCGGTGACGATGTGCACGGGGTGGCCGTAGTGCACGCCCGCGAGAGCGAGACCGAGGCCGAGGGTGCCGGACGTCGACTCGACGATGGGCGCGCCGGGCCGCAACTCACCGCGGGCGCGGGCGCGTTCGACCATGTGGAGGGCGGCCCGGTCCTTGATGCCGCCGAAGTTGAAGCCTTCGAGCTTGGCCCAGTAGCCGCGGCCGCCCTCGGGCGTGGGTTCGTCGATCCAGAGCACGGGCGTGTTGCCCACGGCGGCGGCCGCGGGCAGAAGGTTGCCGATCATGCGGGGGTGTCCTTCGGTGCTTCGGTACGTGGATGGGGGGTGGCGTGGGAGTTCCACGCGGGAACTCCGGAGCACCCTCAGTTCCGGTCCACTCCGATGGCGAGGAGGAGCCGCTGGCCCGATGGCGGACAGCAGGGCCCGGCGCGGGGCGGCGCGCACCGGGTGACGCCGGACGCGGAGTCCGCCGCGGGGTCACCGCCCAGGGCGCCCTTGCCGGTCTTCTCGCCCTTGCCGCCCGCCCCGTCCGGCCGCTCCCGGTCGGCGGGCTGCGCGGCGAGCGCCGCGGGGTGCCCCGTACCGGCGTGCTCGCTGTGGTCGGGGCCCGGGCAGACGTGGTGGACGGGCGGGGCGGCGGTGACCGCGGTCGCGGCGGCGAGCCCGTGCGGCCCGTGGCACACACCGGCGAACAGCGCACAGGTGGTCAGCAGCACCACCGAGAGCACATACCGCACCCGACTCATAGTGACCACAAAGCTACGCACGGCACATGAGTCAACGCAAAGGCCGACGCCGACAACGGCGTGAAACAACGCCACGTACAGCCGAAATGCAGTCGCCGGGGCGGGGAGCCGGGAACGCCGGAGAACGCCGGAGAACGCCGAGGAACACTGACGCACACCGACGCACACCGAAAACACCGAAGGCCCGGAATCGATGAACGATTCCGGGCCTTCGGTTTCAGTAGCGGGGACAGGATTTGAACCTGCGACCTCTGGGTTATGAGCCCAGCGAGCTACCGAGCTGCTCCACCCCGCGTCGGTGAACCCAACAGTACGCCATGCGACGTGCGGAAAGCGAACCGGTGACGAATGCCCCCCTCGGCGGAGCCCCGCGGGCGTCCCGGGCGGCCCCCGCCCTCACGTGTTCTCGGCGTGCGTCAGCGTCTCCCAGGCCACGAACAGGTCGTCCGTCCCCTCGGGCCGCTGCCGCGCGGTGAGGCGCCGCGTCTCGGGCAGGTCGAGGCCGAGGCGTCCGTGCAGATGGTTGAGGGCGACCTCGGTGTCGGGCCCCATGTCGCGCTGGACCCTGCCGCCGCAGAGCCAGCCGGGCACGGCGGCGCCGAGCTGGTAGCGGGAGTGAAACTCCAGGGCGGCCCTGAGCCGGTCCTTGGCCTCGCCGTACAGGTCGACGCCCTGGTGCCAGGCGGTCTCGGCGATGTGCGCGGTGGCGGCGAGGGAGTAGCTGGCGTGCTTGAAGTTGCGGCAGGTCTCCTGGGAGAGGCCGTCGGCGAAGGTCTTCTGCCCGAACCAGTACTTCTCCAGCTGCGGCTCGGTGGTGATGCCGCTGCCTTCCGGCGACACGGGGAGCGGTCCGTCGGACTTCAGGTAGAAGTAGGCGGGGACGCGGGTGCGGAAGTGGTGCACGGCGCGCTCGAACGCCTCGTGGTCGTCGAGGAAGACGGCCATGCCGATGGTGGCGTCGGCCATGACGAGGTCCCAGTTTCCGTTGAAGTCGGCGGAGCCGTCGCGGACTTGGGGCAGATAGGCGTTGCGGAGCATCCGCTCGAAGCGCAGCAGCTCGCCGTCGGTCCACCCGTCGTAGGTGTAGCGCACGGCCTCGGCGGCACGGGCCCACGAGGTGGCGGCCCAGGCGGTCTGGAGTCCGGCGTTGGCCTCCGTGTGCCTGGTCAGCACGCGCGACCAGGCGTCCATGATCTGCACGGCCTTCGCGGCGTGGGCGCGGTCGCCGGTGATGTTGTAGAGCAGCGCGTGCGTGTACGCGGCGAGCGCGTCCTCCCGCTCCTCGACGCACCCCTGCCCGGGGCGGAGGTCGGGTGGACAGGCGACGACGGGGTACGGCTTGGCCGTGTAGCCGTTCGCCGCGTACTTGCTGGCCCGCATCTGCTCGTACGCCGTGAACCAGGGCTCCTGCCGCGCGGCGACGTGGGCGCGGACGCGGTCGAGCTGCTTCTTGCTGACGAGGACGCCGGGGTGGGAGAACGGCAGGTCGGCGGCGCGGGCTCGGCGTACGCCGTCGTCCTTGTCGTCGCTCCCGCCGCAGGCGGCGGTGGCGAGGCCCAGGGTGAGGGCCAGCGCCGCCGCGAGCAGTACCCGCACGCCACGGCCCCTGCGATCCGCTGCCGCCATCCCGCACCTCCGTATCGGGTCGCGCCCCTGGCAGCGTGCCGTGGGGCGGGCGGGAGCGCAGGGGCTGATGGGCCACGCGGGGCACGCGTCCCCCGATCGGCCCTGTGGGCGTGCCCCGGCCGGGTGAGGGTCCTCGACTGCACTGGACGGCCGCGGCGAGCGCCACGACTGGCCCCCCGATCTCCCCCGACGCGGCGGACCCTGCCCTGGGTATCAGGTCTCCGGCGGCGGCTACTTCGGTGAGCAGTGCCTCGCGGCCAAGAGCGGGTGGTGGGAGTTCACGTTCCGGGCGATGACGGCGAGGCCGACTCCGTCTCCGGCGGCCAGTCCTGGCGCCAGAGCCCGCGGCCCACGATGTGCTGGATCTCCCGCACGAACTCCCGGCGTGCCTGCTCCGAGACATGGCCACGCACCACGAGCCAGGTGAATCGCCCCTGGCTCTCCACCGGGATCGCGACCCTGCCGCCCGGCAGCCAGTCCACGAACTCCATGTCGAAGACCGCCTGCGGCTCACTCGACTCGCCCGGATCACATCGCTGCGTGTCGTCGTCTGCCATTCCAGCCCCTCATGGCCACGCTCTTCACGGTGGGTTCCGACTGCGCCCCCCAGGCGGCGGATCACCGACTGTGCCACACCGGCTACCCGGCGGCCAGAGTGACTCGCCACGCACCGGCGCACGGCGCTAGCCCGGCGGGCCCTCGCTCCGCGCACGCCTGCGCGCGAACGTCTCCGCGATGTCGGCCAGTTGCCGCCGCTCGGCGTCGGACATCTCCTCGATCTGCGCGGCGAGCACCCGCGTCGTGCGGTCCTCGCTCCACACGTACGAGGTCATGCCGAGGAACTGCGCCGCCGCGGCCTCCTGCAGCACCCGCAGCGGCAGTTCGAGGCCCACGGCCAGGGCGCGCAGCAGCGCCGGGGGCGGGGCATCGGTCGGCCGCCCCTTCTCCACCTTGGCGATCCAGCCGAAGCGGGCCTGCTCACCGGCCTCCGGATCGACGGACCGCGCCTCCAGCTCGCGCAGGCTGATGCCCAGCTCGGCCCGGCGCTCGCGCACGAGGTCGTTGAAGTCCGTCCGGCCCTGCTCACCCATGGAGCTCATCCTGCCTGCTTGTCGGCCCGCCCATGCCTGCGCGGCGAACCGCGGCTACGCCGGCCCCCGCGGGCCAGGGGGCGAATCCCCAAAGCCGTGTGCGTTTACATAGACATCCTGTATACGAGAAGTACTCACCTGGGGAGCAGTCAACGCCGACGAAAAGAGGCGCCGATGCCGTGGGCACAGTTCGATGCGCGGTTCCCGTGGAACTGGAGGGTGCGGTTCCTTTCCGACGGGGCGTTCCGCCTCTACGTCTGCGCGATCTGCTGGTCGGAGGGGAACCTCGGCAACGGTGTCATCACCGCCGCGGAGCTCAGATGCGTGGTCGACGCACGGGCGCCGCGCCGGCACGCCGAGGAACTCGTCGCGGCCGAACTCTTCGAGGAGCTCCCCGGCGTCGGCTGGCGCATCCACGACGGCCGCGGCTGAGGGGACCGGATCGCCACGACTGACCGGGACCGGATCGCCACAACTGCCCAGGGCCGGATCGCCGCGTCCGACCAGGGACGACGTCAGCGACCGCCGGTGTCAGGGGCCGTGTCAGGCCCGTGACAGCCGCATGACAGGCCCCCCGGGCACCTTGGCGGACATGAACACTTCGGCAATCGCGGTCTCGGGACTGCGCAAGGCATACGGCGACAAGGTCGTGCTCGACGGCATCGACTTCGATGTTCCGGCGGGGTCGGTGTACTCGCTGCTCGGTCCCAACGGGGCGGGCAAGACGACGACGGTGAACATTCTGGCGACGCTGATGACGGCGGACGCGGGCCTGGTGCAGGTCGCCGGGCACGACGTGGTGACCGGGACGAAGGGGGTGCGGTCGGCGATCGGGGTGACCGGTCAGTTCGCCGCCGTGGACGAGTTGCTGTCAGGCCGGGAGAACCTGCAGATGATGGCGGACCTGAAGCGCGTGCGCTCCGGGGACAAGGTGATCTCGGGTCTCCTGGAGCGGTTCGACCTGGTGGAGTCGGCGCAGAAGCTGGTGTCGACGTACTCCGGAGGCATGCGCCGCAAGCTGGACCTGGCGATGACGCTGGTCGGCAACCCGGAGATCATCTTCCTGGACGAGCCGACGACGGGCCTCGACCCGCGCAGCAGGCGCACGATGTGGCAGATCGTCCGCGACCTGGTGGCCGACGGCACCACCATCTTCCTCACCACCCAGTACCTGGACGAGGCCGACGAACTCGCCGACCGCATCGCGGTCCTGAGCGACGGCAGGATCGCCGCCGAGGGGACCTCCGACGAGCTGAAGCGGCTCATCCCCGGCGGGCACGTGCGCCTGCGGTTCACCGACCCGGCCGCGTACCGGCACGCCGCCTCCGCCCTGCGCGAGGAGGCCGCCAAGGACGACGAGACGCTGTCGCTGCGCATCCCGAGCGACGGCACCCAGCGCGAGCTGCGCTCCATCCTCGACTGGCTGGACTCGGTCGACATCGAGGCGGACGAGCTGACCGTGCACACCCCCGACCTCGACGACGTCTTCCTCTCTCTGACCGAGCGCACCACCGGCACCACCGGCACCACTGTCAGCCACAGCAACAGCCAGGAGGCGATCGCAAAGTGAGTACCGCATCGACAGCGTTGGCCGACTCGGCGATCATGCTGCGCCGCAACATCAAGCACACCCTGCGGAACCCGATCACGGTGTTCAACGCGATCCTCTTCCCGATCGTGATGATGCTGCTGTTCGTCAAGGTCCTCGGCGGCGGCTTCGACGTCGACGTCCCCTACATCGACTACGCGACGCCGGGCCTGCTCGTGATGACGATCAGCTACGGCCTCGGGGCCACCTCCACGGCCGTGAACGACGACATGACCAAGGGCATCATCAACCGGTTCAAGACGATGGACGTCTCCCGCGGCGCGATGCTGACCGGACACGTCGTCGTGACCACGGTGCGCTGCCTGGTGGCCTGCGCGGCCATCATCGGGGTGGCCTTCGCGATGGGCTTCGACCCGGGCGCGAGCGCCGTCGAATGGCTCGGCGTGGCCGGTGTCATCGCGCTGGTCAGCTTCGCGGCCGCCTGGCTCACTGTCGCACTCGGCCTGGCGGCGAAGTCCCCGGAGGCGGCGGGCATGGCCACCGTGCCGCTGATCATGCTGCCGTTCCTGAGCAGCGCGTTCGTCCCCTCGGACACGATGGGCACCGGCGTGCGGCAGTTCGTGGAGTACCAGCCCTTCACCCCGATCATCGAGTCGCTGCGCGGGCTGCTCGCGGGCAACCCGTCGAGCGGCGACACGTTCGCGGCCCTCGCCTGGAGCGTCGGCATCGCCGTCCTCGGGTACGCCTGGGCGGTCTCCTCGTTCAAGAAGCGAGCGTGACCCCGGCCAGCTCGGACCAGCCGGTCCGCGTCCCCTCCCGAGCCGCCTCGGCGAACCGCGTGTCGCCGAGGCGGCTCCGCGCCGTCCGCTCGATCCGGACCGCGTCCGGGTGCGAGCGGTCCTTGATCCCGAGCACGCCCTCACCGGCCGCGAGCAGCCGTACGGCCTGCTCGGTCTCGTCACGGCGCAGCGCCAGGTCCGCGACCCCGACGAGCACCCGCGCGATCACCGGCGCGTGCCCCGCCTCGGCGGCCGCCGCGCAGGCGGCGGCGCGGTGCTCCCGGGCCTCGGCGAGGTCGTCGGTGAGATACCCGAGGAGGTCGTACTTCATCGCGCGGATGTTGGCCCGCTCCGCTTCGTCGCCCAGCAGGTCCCACGCGACGCCGAGTTGCTTGCGCGCCTCCTCGGAGTCGCCGCCCCAGCGGGCGAGTTCGGCCTTGGAGAAGGCCAGTACGGCCAGCGCGCCCGGCCAGGTGACCCGCTCCGCCCAGCGCTCCGCCTCGGCGAGGGCCGCCGCGGCGGCTTCCGCGTCGCCGAGGAGCCAGTACAGCTGCGCCTGCGCCGACCGCATCGGGATGACGTCCTCGGTCGCGCCGACCTCGGTGATCGCCTCGATCGCCCGCTCGTAGTGCTCGCACGCCTCCGCCAACTCGCCGCGTACGGCGATCCGGGCCGCCAGCTCCGTCTCGGCGAACGAGATCCCGAACCGCTCACCGAGCGCCCGGAACTCGGCGACCGCCCGCACCAGACACGCGTCCGCCTCCTGCCCGTCCGCCCCGTCCCGGCCGAGCATGATCCGCATCTTGCCCAGGTGCAGCCGGGCGAGCGCCCGCGCCCACGGGTCCTCGTCACCGAGCAGCGGTTCGAACGCCGACACGACCTCGTCCGGCTCCCGCAGCATGTGTTCCAGCGGGGCGACGAAGTTGATCAGCGGGTGGTGGTGCCTGCCGCGCCGACTGAACTCGTACGCCTTGTGGATCCACTCCGCGGCCCGGTGCTCGTCCCCCGGACCGGAGGTCACGAACAGCACGACCAGGGCGTACACCGTGGCCCGTACGTCGTCGGTCACCTCGCCGGGCGTCTCGGTGGCCGCGGTGATCAGCTCGAAGCCCTCGGTCCGGTGCCCGCTCAGCCACCAGTACCAGCCCGCGCCCGCCGCCAGCCGCATCGCCGCCTGCGCCTCGCCCGCCGCGAGCGCGCCGCGCATCGCCGCACCGATGTTGTCGTGCTCGGCGTCCAGCGCGGCGAGCCACTCCAGTTGCTCGGCGCGGCGCAGGTGCGGTTCCGCGGTCTCGGCGAGCTCGGCGAAGTGGGCCAGGTGCGCGTGCCGGGCGAGGTCCGCCTCCCCCGCCTCGGCGAGGCGCTGGCCCGCGTACTCCTTGATCGTGCCGATCATCCGGTAGCGGGGGGCGTCGTCGCCTTCGGCGCGGAGGAGGGACTTCTCGGTGAGGGTGGTGAGGAGTTCGAGGACCTGGTCGGGGTGGACCAGGGCAGGTGCGCCGGGCGGGGCGTCCGGGTCATCGGTGCGGCCCGCGCCGCCGGTGCCGCGCACCTCGCGTGCGTCGGCTACGTCGCCCACGTACCCCGCACAGACCTGTTCCGCTCCCTCCAGGCTCGCCCCGCCGGAGAACACCGACAGCCTGCGCAGCACCATCCGCTCGGCTTCGCTGAGCAGCTCCCAGCTCCAGTCGACCATCGCGCGCAGCGTCCTGTGCCGGGGAAGGGCGGTCCGGCTGCCGCTGGTCAGCAGGCGGAACCGGTCGTCGAGCCGGTGGGCGAGCTGGTCGAAGGACATCGTGCGCAGGCGGGCCGCGGCCAGCTCGATGGCCAGCGGCATCCCGTCCAGGGCCCGGCACACGCGCACCATCGTCGCCAGGGTGTGGCCGTCGACCGTGAGACCCCGGCGTACGGCCCCGGCCCGGTCGCGCAGCAGTTGGACGGCGGGGGACGACGCGATCTCGTCCCGGCCCACGCCCCCGTCCGGCAGGGCCAGCGGCTCGACCTGCCACAGGGCCTCGCCGGTGATGCCGAGGGGTTCCCGGCTGGTCGCCAGGATCCGCAGCCGACGGCACTCCCCGAGCAGCCGGTGGGCGAACACCGCGGCGGACTCGATCACGTGCTCGCAGTTGTCCAGGACCAGCAGCGCGTCCCGCTCCCGGATCGCGGCGATGAGCCGGTCCGTCGGCTCGGCGTTCGGGGCCCCGCCGAACAGGGCGTCCCGCAGGCCGAGCCCGGCGAGCGTCGCCTGCGCCACGTCGCCGTCCGGCCCGATGGCGGCGAGCTCCACCAGCCAGGCCCCGTCCGGCAGGTCGTCGAGCAGGGTGCGCGCGGTCTCGGTGGCCAGCCGGGTCTTGCCCGAGCCGCCGGGCCCGATGAGGGTGGTGAGCCGGTGCTCGGCGACGAGTTCGCGTACGGCCGCGATGTCGGCGCCCTTGCCCACGAAGCTGGTGAGCTCGGCGCGCAGGTTGGTCCGGCGGGGCTGGTCCGACGGGGCCTCGCCTGGCCCGGCTGGCCTCGATGCACCTGATGCACCCAATGCCTCTGACGCCCCCGGTGCCACCGATGCCACCGCAGCCCCCACTGTCGCCGACAGCCCTGACGACCCAGATGACCCTGCTGACCCCGATACCCCTGACGGACCCACCCACCCCGAGCGCCCCGCCCCCATCGATCCCACCGACCCCACCGACCCCACCGACCCCACCGACCGCCCCAACTCACCCCGCAACAGCGCGACATGCAACGCGGCCAGCTCCGCCGAAGGGTCGACGCCGAGCGCATCGGCAAGGGCTTCCCGCGTACGCTCGTACGCCACCAACGCCTCACTGTCACGACCGGCCGCGACCAGCGCACGCATCAACGCGGCGACGAGCCGCTCCCGCAGCGGATGCGCGGCGACCAGATCGCTCAGCTCGGTGACCAGCTCGGCCCCGCCCCCGAGAGCGACCTCAGCCTCGACCCGCTCCTCCGTGGCGCCCAGCCGCAACCCTTCAAGCCGAACGACAGCGGCATCGAAGGCGGCACTGCCCTGCAACCCCACGTCCTGCATGGCGGCCCCACGCCACAACGCAAGCCCCTCCCGCAGCACCCGCACCCGCCGGGCCCGGTCCTCACCACGGCCCTGCCCCGCCGCAACCGACCGCTCGAACCGCACAGCATCGACATCACCGGGCTCGACCGCCAGCCGATACCCGTCCGTCCGCCCCTCGACGACCCCACCAGGCAGTGCCTTCCGCAGCCGCGAGACCAACCGCTGCAAGGCGTTCGTAGCGTCAGCGGGCGGACGCTCCCCCCAGATCCAGTCCACGAGCGCAGCCTTCGGAACGGCCTGCCCCGGCTTGAGCGCGAGCGCGACCAGCAGCGCACGCAACCGCGCCCCCGGCACGTCGGCCAACCCGCCGTCGTCCGTACGCACTTCGAATGGCCCCAACATCCCGATCTGCACGCGCTGAGTTTGCCACGCGCGTCCGGCGACGCCCCGAGCCCCGTAACACCGCAGGCCACCCCACGAACAGAGCAGCGCCCGAGCCCACCGAAGTGGACCGGACGCTGCTCTTCCGGGGGAGTCGTACGGGTCAGTTGGCCCCGCCCTGACCGGCGCTGCCGATCGGACCGACCGTCACCGGGGAGCCGGCGCCGTCCGTGACGGGCAGCGTGGCGGAGCCCGGCCATTCGATGGAGACGGACTTCGTCTCGTCCGGCGGGGTCACGACAAGGGCGCTGACGCTGACGCCGGAGCCGCCCGAGTCGTTGAGCGGGTAGTTGACGGGGAAGAACGTCGAGTCCCCGTCCTTGAGGATGTCGGGCCCGGCCGGCTGACCGCTGCGCTTCGCGGACAGCGCGCCCTCGCTGGTCTTCAGGTCGACGCCCGCGTACCCCGACATCGAGCAGTCCTGACCGCTGCCGTTCTTCATCTCCACGGTGACGGTGCCCTCGGGCTCGTCGCTGATGCTGCTGTCCGAAGCCGAGATGTCCAGGTCGTCGGTACGGCACTTGGCGACCTTGCCGTCCACGCCGGACCCGGACCCGGCGGTGCCCTGCCCCCCGGAGTCCTTACTGGCGGAGTCCTCCGCACCGGACCCCTGCCCGCCGGACCCCTTCTCCTCACCCTGGCCCGAACCCTCCGAACCCGAACCGCCGGAGGACGAGGCGGACTCGGGCTTCGGGTCACCCTGTCCCTTGTCGTCACCCTTGTCGCAGGCCGTGAGCGAGAGACCTGCGGCAACGGCCAGAGCAACGAAGGTGAGCTTGCGAACGCGCATCGTTTCTTCCTCAGCATCGGTTGGGGGTCCCGGCGGCTCGGCGCGAGCGGATACGACCGAGCGTTTCTGCCCCCCCAAGAGCGCCCCGCCTCGAACCCGCGTTCCTCCCAACCCCCCGCTAATACACCCCTGTTACACGCACAACCCCGAACAACACCCACCACCCCCGAACACAACCCCACGCCACACCGGCCGGGACACCGATCCCCCACGCCCTCGCGCACCTGTTCGCCCCCACCCCCCGCCTGGGACAGACCCGTAACCCGACACCCCTTGACCTCGACGAGCACCAACCCCCGTACCCCCTCGCGAACTTGACCAGACGAGGCGCTGCGCTACCCGCCCCAGGCCGCACTGCGCCTCACCTTCGCCATCGCCTTCGCCATCGCCATCGCCATCGCCATCGCCATCGCCATCGCCGAGACCGAACCCCGCACTACGCGAAACCCTCTGCGGCAGACCGTCGAATCGCGTCTCTGACCACTCCCGACATGGCAGGGCCGGAATCGGGCAGGCCAACCTCATGGCGATGAAATTGCAGCGGAGCCCATTGCGGAAGCGACTGAAGGACGCTCGTGAGCTCGCCGACGAGCTACAGAGGACTGCTCGTGCCCTGATGGAGACGAGCCAGCTGCTCCATGAGGAGATCTACCGGCTCAGGCGTCAACTCGCCCGAACCCTCCAGGACCGCACTCCTCCCACCACACCTCATCCATACGCCACCCAACCCTGTGAACACCCGCCCTCGGGTTCAGCTCCGAACCGCGGGATCGCCCCCACAGGAAGCGGGCCGGGGGCCAGGTGGGGTGCGCGGCCGGGACAGGCGTACAGGGTCACGCCGGGACCGCTCGCGCCCTCGCTGTAACGCACCGGGGCAAAGGGTCGATACCCCACGCGGACATGTCCAGCGCCCATCGATGAGTCCGGGCGGCCCTCCTCCATCCGGACTTCCCTGGTCAGGACACATACACGGTGGCACGTGAGCCACGCTGTACCGGGGCGTGGGGCACCGCCCGCTCACACATCGCTCACGCATCGGCTGGGGCCCCTGGGCTGCCCTCTGCGCCTGCACCGCGATCGTGACGGCCCCGAGAGCCACCAGCGGAGTACGTCCCGGGCGCCCCGCGCCTGGCAAGGGCCGGGCCACCGGTGATCACGTCATGACATCGTCTGCGACGACCGTGTCCGTCTTGGCCCACCCCGGATCGGGGACCACCCCGGCGGCCGGGGTTGAGGTCCTCCGAGACCACCCGGACCACTGTGTCGGCAGCCTCGGCTGCGATCGCCGGCTGTTCGAGTCCTTCGAGGAATTCCCCCGGCGCCGCCGCGTGCTCCAGCGCCGGATGTCGCGTGCCCCGGCCTGCGGCCCGTAATCCCGGCGGTGACGGCCTTGCGCCCACCCGCCACGACTGTTCGAGGTCGATTACCTCACCTTCGAACACGCGGAAATCTATGTTGGCCGGAGTAGACATTGGGCTGTGGCGTGGTTATGGTTTCTCTCGTAGCCGAGATCGAGCAAGGCCCGGCAGAGACGAACTGCCGGGCAGCAGTACCCGCAGTTGCAGTGCGCAGGACGGTGCGGTGGTGGAGTTCCGAAGCCAGGGTTGTCGCAGGACGGCGACGGGACTGACGACCGGACCGGGCGGCCCGCAGTGATCAGGGGCCGCCGTGAGCAGGACCGCAGTTCACGCAGTAGCAGTTCGGTAAGTGCAGTTCGCAGTACCCAGCAGTGGAGTCAGTGAGCAGCACCTCGGTGAAGGCGTCGGCTGCGGACGCGCGCACCGGGAGGTTCGGCAGTGGGGTTCTAAGCCAGAGCAAACGCAGGACGGGCGACGGGGCTGGCTGCCGAAGAGTGGCGCTGTCACAGGCCGCTGAGCAGTTCGCATCACCAGCAGTACGCAGGAGAGCAGTACAAGTAGTGCCCGCTAGGTAAGTGATTGATCCCAGAGGGAAGAGACGGAGGAGCCGAGCGCCATCAGGATCGCCCGGGCAGAAGGCTGAGCCCGGGTACCGCAGGACATCGATAGTGAGGTGGTCTCCGGTCAAGCAACCGCGATCCCCGCGTCCACGACAGCATCTCGGTCGGGCACGCGGAAACAGGAAGTCGACGCAGTACTAGGGTCGGCAGATGGTGTAGCAGTTCCTTCGGGGCCCTGGTGCCGTACGGCACCAGGGCCCCTCGACGCGTTCCACAGAGAGGTGCAAGTGACAGCAGACGACTCGTTCGGCCGTCTCGATGACGACGACTACCCCGCCTACACGATGGGCCGGGCCGCCGAAATGCTCGGCACCACCCAGGGCTTCCTCCGTGCCATCGGTGAAGCCCGCCTCATCACCCCGCTGCGCTCCGCGGGCGGCCACCGCCGCTACTCCCGCTACCAGCTGCGCATCGCCGCCCGCGCCCGGGAACTCGTCGACCAGGGCACCCCCGTCGAGGCCGCCTGTCGGATCATCATCCTCGAAGACCAGCTCGAAGAAGCCCAGCGCATCAACGCCGAATACCGCCGCGCCGCCGAATCAGAGAACCCGACGACCGCGAGCTGAGGGGCCTGAGAGAGCTGAGAGGGCTGAGAGTCGCAACTTCCCCTGAAACTTCGCCGTGGCTCCCGGCTATGCACGCTGCGGCAGCAAGGGCGGGCGCCCGAAGGCCATCGATGACGACATGCTGACCTGCGCCGTCACACGGTGGTCACGGCTCACCGCCGCATACAACGTGCTGGGCGTGGGCCTGCTCGGCCACGATGCAGGCCGGACCGATGACGAACCGGCGTCGAAGATCGGGCTGTGTGCGGACTGCCGTGGGCCCGGCCTGCGGACCCACTCCCCATGGGGCCGCGGCCGGGTTGCCTCGACCGAGCGCTGGGCGCGGGCGGGCCCGGCGACGGGAGGCGCACAGTCGACCAAGGTCCGGGGCCGCTTGGTGAGCGTAGCTGCGCCTGGGGAGCACGCCCAGGGTGATTTCGCGCCGGTCAAGACACGGCCTGCGGTGGTACGGGTGCGGGTAGCTGGTCCAGGATGTCGAAGCCCAGCCGTAGTCGTGGATGCTTGAGCAGGTGCAGGGACGCGGGCCGCGTGCAGATCAGGCGCAGGCGTCCGTGTGGTCCGCCCATTCGGGCTCGGGTGCGGGCGCGGTCGAAGAGCCGTACACCAGCACAGTCCATGAACTCGACCGCACGCAGGTCGACCAGCAAGTCGGCGCCGCCGTTGGGCGTGAGATCGTCGAGCTGCCAGCTGATGGCAGGAGCGGTGTGGATGTCGATTTCGCCGCACAGGACCACCAGGGTGCAGTCCCCGTGGGGGCGGACGTCCTGGACGCAGACCACAGCGGGGGCAGGGGGTGGGGTCATGGCGACCCTCTTCTCCGAAGGTGGATGTCCATCAGGACCGGTCACCAACGGGATCTGGGTCGGCACTCCAGAATAGTGGGCAGGGGTTGGCCTGCCGAGGGGTTGCACCAACGAGCTGCGGGCGTTAGGGCGTTACTGCTGCGCGGCGGCGGGACTGGACACCTTGGAGAGGGCGCTCCCCAGCATGACATTGCATCAGGCCGTCAGGGCGTGCTGTCTCCGTTGTCTTCCAGGTGCAGTCGGCCGGCCAGCACGTCACGGGCGACATCCAGGAGCGGTTGGCTGTGGCTGAAGGCGTGGCCGCGCAGCCGGATCAGGGCGTGGTCGCAGGTGATTTCCAGTTGAGAATCACAGTCCACGCCGGTCATCACGCACAGCTACATGTCGGTCGGGTGGAAAGCAGAAGTCCCCGATCTGCGCGATCGGGGACTTCACCAAGCCCGGCCGGAGGTCCTCTGTTGCGGCCCGCCGGGCGCCAGGTGCCCGTTTACGCGGCGGAGTTGAGTTCGGCTTGGCCGAACAGCAGCGCGTAGCCGGTGGGGAGCTGGTGCAGGATGCGGGTGATGAGGTCGGGGCCGGCGTGGGCGGCGAGGGCGGCGAAGACGGAGCCGGTGTCCCAGCGGGTGGTGGCCAGGGATGCCCCGGAGCGGGCGGCGAGGTCCTTGACGAAGGCCCATCCGGTCAGCAGCTGGGTGTCGGGGATCTGCGCGGTCAGGACACGCGCGGCCTCCCGGGGCAGACAGGCGGCCAGGCCGACGCGTTCATCGCCGGTCAGCTGGCGTCCCAGCCCCGATAGGACCAGGCGGACGGCTTCGTCGGCTCTCTCGAGGGTGGCGTAGGCGCCTTCGTAGCGGACCTTCTCCAGCATCTGCTCGTACGCCGCCCCATACGGCTTCTGGTGCTCAGACGGTACGCGCACGTCGGTGATCACTGCGGTGCATGCCTTTCGTGGAGCGGTGCGGATGTGTGGCACCGAGGTAGGGGTCAGGTGGGCTGAGGCCGGCCGAAGAGGAGGTCGTAGCCGGCGGGGAGCTGGAGCAGGATCTGCCCCATCAGGTCGTCGCCGGCGGTGTCGGCGACCGTGGACAGCACGGCGCTGACGTCCCAGGTCGCGGTCTGCTCGGTGGCGCCCTCGATCCAGGCCGCGGCCGCCCTGACGAACCGCTCCGTCGGCAGCGGTTCGGCGCTCTGCAGCGGGTTGAGCAGGATCAGGGCGAATTCCTCCGGCAGGCGTGCCGCGAGCTGAGCGCGGACCTCGCCGACCAGGTGCGCGCCGAGCAGGGCGAGCACCACACGGGCCGCGCGCTCGGCTTCCCGAACAGTGCCGTACTCGCCGCGCTCCTTGACGTGGTCGAGGAACGCTTCGCGTCGCAGAGTCATCTCGGCCGCCGCCCCTTCTTGTCCTTCGGACTGCCCACGGGTGCGGAGGGCGGGGCGTCGGGGAGATCAGGTGCCCGTCCTCCGCACCAGTCCGGCCGGTGTCAGCCGGAGATCTCCTTGCCGCCGGTCCCAACGCCGATGGAGATCTTGCGGGGCTTGGCGCGCTCGGCGATCGGGATGCGCAGGGTGAGCACGCCCGCGTCGTAGTCGGCCTTGATGTGCTCGGTGTCGAGGGTGTCGGCGAGCACGATCTGGCGGGAGAAGACGCCCAGCGGCCGCTCGGAGAGTTCCATCTGCACGTCGTCGGCCTTCGCCACCGGTCGGCGCTCGGCCCTGACCGTCAGCATGTTCCGCTCGACGTCGATGTCGATCGCGTCCGCGCTGACGCCGGGCAGGTCGAAGGCCACCACGTACTCGTCGCCCGCGCGGTAGGCGTCCATCGGCATCGCGGACGGCTTCGACCAGGTGCCCGGGCCCATCAGCTGCTGCGCCAGCCGGTCCAGCTCACGGAAGGGGTCAGTGCGCATCAACATCGTGAAAACACCTCCAGCAGGTTCAGGCAGTTGCTGCCAATGCGCTTCACTGACACCGTTGTAACATGTCATCCAATGGATGACAAACACGGTGTCGTCTTCCTGATGACAAGCCCGAGGGAGGTGCCCGTGACCCCGGCCGACCAGCCGTCCCCGTCCCGCACCGACGCCCACAGCCCGGCGTCGTTCCTCGCCGCCGCGGCGGCCCTTGATGCCATAGACAACGCCCTGCGCGACGCCCAGCAAGGGGCCAAGGACATCCCCGACACCCCCGGTCCCGGGCCGGAGCAGGCGCTGGCCTCCCTGATGCTGCTGAGGCAGGTACGCGAGCGGCTCGCCGGATGGGAGACCGGCCTGATCGAAACGGCCCGCGACGCGGGAGCCAGCTGGGCCGACCTCGCCCACCCCCTCGGCGTCGCCAGCCGCCAGGCCGCCGAGCGCCGCTACCTGCGCGGCCGTCCCGGCCCCGCCGGGACCACCGGCGAAGAGCGTGTGACGGCCACCCGCCAGGCCCGGGCCGCCGAACGGAGCACCGCCACCTGGGCCCGCCGCAACGCGGCAGACCTGCGCCGCCTCGCCGGCCAGATCACCGCACTCACCGACCTTCCCCCCGCCGCCCGCCGCCCGCTCGGCGAGCTCCACGCGGCCCTCGCCCACGACGACCCCGCCGATCTCATCGCCCCCTTGGCTGCCACCCGCCCCTACCTGGCCGCCGCCCGCCCCGGCCTCGCTGCCCGGCTCGACACCCTCACACCCCCATGACCCCGCCCGGCGCACCGCAACAGCAGCCCGGTCAGCCTCCGCCCCCGGGCGAACGAGCAGACCTGGAGACCGATGCGGCCGGCCTACGGCCCCACCTGGCCCGCTCCCTCACCGGGCAGGGCCTGGGCGCCCTGCTGATGCCCCGTCCGCTCACGCATCGCTCACGCACGAGCCGGAGAACGAAGAAGCGCCCGAGCCCACCGAAGTGGACCCGGACGCTGCGTAGCAGTTCAGAGGGGGTTTCTCGCTCCCGCTCTTGGTAGACCGTGTGGGACTCGAACCCACAACCAATGGATTAAAAGTCCACTGCTCTGCCAATTGAGCTAACGGTCCTCGCCGACACAGTGTCGGCGCACCCATGAGCATAGCCGGACGGGGCCCGGCATCCGATCGGGTATCCCGTCCGTGTGCCCGTGGTCTGGCGAAGGCCCGTACGACGAGTACGTCGTACGGGCCTTCAGTTACTGCTCAGACGGCGTCAGCCGTTGCGCTTCCAGCGCGGCTTGTCGTCGCGGCGGCCGAAGGAGCCAGTGCCGGTGCCGGTGCCGGAGCCGCGGTTGTACGACGGACGGTCGTGGCCGCCGGCGCGGTGGCCGCCGGCGGGGCGGTCGTCGCGGCGGTCACGGTTGAACGGGCGGTCGCTGCCCCGGTGGCCGGACGGGCGGTCGTCGCGGCGGAAGCCGCCGCCCCGCTCGTCACGGCGCTCGAAGGAGCGGCCACCACGGTCGTCACGACGGTCGCGGTTAAAGCCGCCACCGTTACCACGGTCGTCACGGCGCTCGAAGGGACGGCCACCACGGTCGTCACGACGGTCACGGTTAAAGCCGCCACCGTTGCCACCGCGGTCGCCGCCACGGTCGTCACGGCGCTCGAAGGAGCGGCCGCCACGGTCGTCACGGTTGAAGTCGCGGCGGAAGCCGCCACGGTCACCACCGCGGTCGTCGCGGTTGAAGCCGCCACGGTCGTCACGGCGGTCACGGTTGAAGCCGCCACCGTTGCCGCGGTCGTCACGGCGGTCGCGGTTGAAGCCGCCGCGGTCGTCGCGACGGTCGCGGTTGAAGCCGCCACGGTCACCACCGCGGTCGTCACGGCGGTCGAAGGAGCGGCGCTCCTTCTCGTAGTTGCCGCGCTCGTCACGGGCCGGACGACGCTGCTCGTACGAGGGACGGTCGTCGCGGACCGGGCGCTCGGCGACCGGCTGCTCGGGCACCGACACCTCGGTGGCCTCGGCGGCGGGCGCCTCGGCAGCGGCCTCGGCGGCTTCGGCGACCGCGGCTGCCGGGTCCTCGCCGCGCTCGCGGGCCGCGCGGGCGGTGAGGCGGTCGGCCTCGTCGCGCAGCTCGGCGGCGCGGCGCTGGGCGCGCTCCAGGTCCTTGGTGAGGTCGCGGACCTCACGCTCGGCCTGGGTGGCCGCGTTGCCCGCGGACTCGGCCTGGACCTCGGTCATGGAGCGGGCGCCGGTGATCTCGGCGACCTCGGGCTCGAAGGCGCCGCCGCCGTTGATGATGTGGCGCGAGGCGTCGACGCCCGCGTCCTCCATCAGGCGGAAGATCTGGCGGCGCTGGTGCGGCAGGGACAGGGAGACGACCGTGCCGGAGCGGCCCGCGCGGGCGGTACGGCCGGAGCGGTGCAGGTAGTCCTTGTGGTCACCGGCCGGGTCCACGTTCAGGACCAGGTCGATGCCGTCGACGTGGATGCCGCGGGCGGCGACGTCGGTGGCGACGAGCGCGTTGACGTAGCCGTCCTTGAAGTCGGCGAGGGTCCGCGTACGGGCGCCCTGCGTCATGCCGCCGTGCAGCGCGTCGGCCTTCACCCCGGCGTCACGGAGCTGCTCGGCGATGCGGTCGGCGCCCAGCTGGGTGCGGACGAAGATGATGGTGCGGCCCTTGCGCGCGGCGATCGCGGCGGTGACCGGCGCCTTGTCGCGGGGCTTCACGATCAGGATGTGGTGCGTCATGGTCGTGACGGCGCCCTGGGCGGCGTCGACCTCGTGCGTCACTGGGTTGTTCAGGTAGCGCTTGACCAGCGTGGAGATCTCGTTCTCCATCGTGGCCGAGAACAGCATGCGCTGGCCGCCGGCCGGGACCTGGTCGAGCAGCTCGGTGACCTCGGGCAGGAAGCCCAGGTCGGACATCTGGTCGGCCTCGTCGAGGACGGCGACCTCGACGTTCTCCAGGGAGCAGGCGCCGCGGTTGATGATGTCGCGCAGGCGGCCCGGGGTGGCGACGAGGACGTCGACGCCGCGCTCCAGGGCGTAGATCTGGTTGCCCATGGACGTACCGCCGCAGACGACCTTCATCTTCAGGCCGAGGACGTCGCCGTAGGGCTGGAGGGCGTCGGCGACCTGCATCGCCAGCTCGCGGGTCGGGGTCAGGATGACCGCGCGGGGCTTCTTCTTCTCCGTGTACCCGTCGGCGAGGCGCGCCAGGGTCGGCAGGCCGAAGGAGAGGGTCTTGCCGGAGCCGGTGCGGCCACGGCCCAGGATGTCCTTGCCGGCCAGGGCGTCCGGGATGGTCGCGGCCTGGATCGGGAACGGGGTGTGCACGCCGTTGCGGGCGAGCTTGCGGACGACGCCGTCGGGCAGGCCCAGGTCACCGAAGGTGATCTCGGGCTCGGCGTCGGCGTCGGCCTCCACGGCTTCGGCGACGGCGTCGGCGGTGACCTCGGTGACGCCCTCGGCCTCGGCGGTCTCGGCGGCGTCGGCGACGGTCTCGGCGACCGCGACGGTCTCGGCGACGGCCGCTACGGCGTCGCTCTCGACGGTCGCGACAGCCTCGTTCTCGGGCAGGACGGCGTGGTCAGAACTGAAAATGGACATGCGAAATGCGAAACCTTCCGGAGTCTCGGCACGCGCCCATAACTCCGTGATTTCGCAATGGACCGCCTCTATGCGGTCAGCCACGGCAAGGGAGAGTACGCGCCACGCGGCGCTCTTCTGTGTCGGCGCCGGGCAAATGGGATCAAACGATCTACCACCATACGCACCCCCCACCCCAATTGGCAAACGCCCACCATATCGGGGCTTTCCCAGGGCCCCGCCCCCTCCTCCGCGTCCCTCCCCGGACCCGCCGACCACACCTCCACGCCTCTCCCCGACGCCCGCGCCCGCGCCCGCGCCCGCCCAGCCCTACGCAGGCCCGGCCTGAGGCGAAGGCTCCCCCCGCCCCGCGGGCTCCCCCACCCCGCCGTGCGCGGACGACGACGGCTCCGGGGACGTCGGCTCCTGCGTGGGCGTGGGGGTGGCGGTCGTCGGGTCGGGGGCGGGCGTGCTCCGGGTCGGCCGGGGCCCCGGCCGTGTACGGGTCGGCGTGGGCTTGCCGCCGTCGCTGGTGGGCTTGACGGTCGAGCCGCCGCCGGACCCGCCCTGCGAGGGCTTGTCGTCGGGCGCGGCGTCCTTCCCGCGTCCGGCGTCCGGGCTCTTGCCGTCCTTGCCCCGGCCCTTCTCGCCGCCCTTGGCGTCCTTGCCCTTGCCGTCCTTCTCGCCGCCCTCGCGGCCGCCCTCGGGCCCGGCGCCGCGCGCGCCGCCGGGGGCGACGGTCCCCCCGTCGGGGACGGCGGCGCCGCTCCGCTCACCGGCGGACCGCGCGGGGGCGGGACCGCCGCTCCCGTCGTCGCCGATGCTCATACAGCCCGCGGTCGCCGCGACGGCCACCACGGCCGCGGCCAACCGAACGGAAACGTACACATGGCGCACGGCCGAGCACCTCCGAAGGCGCTGGGGGGAAGGGACGCCCTGCCCAACTCCCGCGCCCCGCAAGAGGACACGGACCGGTGGCACCCGCACCCGACCTGTGACCGAAGCCCCGGCCGCACCGCACCCGAAGCGTCAGAACCCCCGGCCTCAGCCGTGCCGCGGGACCTCAGCCGTACCCCCACGCCTGCGACCGTCAGCCGTACCCCAGCGCCTGCGACCGCTAGCCGTACCCCAGCGCGTGCAACCGCTCATCATCGATCCCGAAGTGATGCGCCACCTCGTGCACCACAGTGATCTCGGTCTCGGCGACGACGTCCTCGCGCGACTCGCACATCCGCAGGGTGGGCCCCCGGTAGATGGTGATGCGATCGGGCAGCACCCCGGCGTACCACTCCCCGCGATCGGTGAGCGGAGTTCCCTCGTACAGCCCAAGCAGCTCGGGATCGTCGCTCGGCGGTTCGTCCTCGACGAACACCGCGACGTTGTCCATGAGCCGCGTCAGCTCGGGAGGAATCCGGTCGAGCGCCTCGGCCACCAGTTCCTCGAACTCCTCGCGCGTCATCTCCAGCACCCGCCCATTGTCCGCCACGCCCCACCATCGCCGCCGCCCCGGCCGGAATCAGCCGCGCGCGGGAGCGGCGACCGTGCCCCCGACGAGCCGTGCGCCCGCCCGGCACGGGCATAGCTACCACCCCGTATGGGCATACGGGCCCAATGGGGCGCGACGTCACGGTCGTTCTGCGGAACCTGCGCGGCCTGCGCGGGGCGACGACCGCTCTCGTACGCCGCTACCGCGCGGCCCACACGCCCCCCACCACGAACCTCACCAGCACCCCGCACCCGTTCGGGCGTGCGCTGGGCCTGGTGGCGGTGGTGCTGCTGGGGGCCTGGCTCGGGCTGCTGGTCGTCGGCAGCGTACGTACGTCCGTGGGGCCCATGGACACGCGCATGCAGCTGCGCCCGTCCCTCACCGGCGGCACGAAGATCGACGTGTCCCCGCTCGGCGCCCTGGAGCTGAACTCGCACGTGGCGCCGATCCGCCTGGACGTCGAGGTGGACCGCCTGGATCCGGTGCGTTCGGAGGCGTTGGTCGACCATCCGGAGCGGATCTCGGGGATGCAGGAGGAGGTGGCGGGGGACGTCGTCACCGGCACGCTCAATCTGGCGGTGCGTTCCTGCGCGGCCGTGGTCGCGGGCGCGACGGCACTGGGCCTGGCGGTGTACCGCAGACCGCGCAGGGCGCTGGCGGCGGGCGGCCTGGCCCTCGCGCTCCTGGCGGCGTCGGGCACGGCGGCGTACGCGACCTGGAACCCCAAATCGGTCCTGGAGCCGAAGTTCTCCGGCCTGCTCAGCAGCGCCCCTTCGGTCGTCGGCAACGCACGCAACATCGTGAGCGAATTCGACGTCTACCAAAGGGAGTTGGCACGCCTGGTCACGAACGTGACGAAGCTGTACGACGTCACGTCGACCCTCCCCGCGTACGAACCCGACCCCTCCACCATCCGCCTGCTCCACGTGTCGGACATCCACCTGAACCCGGCGAGCTGGAAGATCATCTCCTCACTGGTCGAGCAGTACGAGATCGACGTCATCGTCGACTCCGGCGACACCATGGACCACGGCACCGCCGCCGAGAACGCCTTCCT
Organism: Streptomyces flavofungini; assembly: GCF_014650815.1. GTDB lineage: Bacteria > Actinomycetota > Actinomycetes > Streptomycetales > Streptomycetaceae > Streptomyces > Streptomyces flavofungini. Next base: position 54,134 of record NZ_BMVR01000022.1, on the reverse strand, counting down.
GGACCCGATCGAGGACCTGGGCGCGCCCTACGTGTGGGTGCGCGGCAACCACGACTCGACGGCGACGCAGCGCTATCTGAAGAAGCTCAAGAACACGCACGTCCTGGACGGCGGGAAGCCCGCGGACGTAGCCGGACTGCGCTTCGCGGGCATCGGGGACCCCGAGTTCACCCCGGACCGCTCGGTCCCGCAGGAGGGCAACCCGGTCGAGGAGATGGCGGGCCTCAACCTCGCCACGTCGCTGCGCGACCAGGCGGCCGAGGGCACCCCCGTCGACATCGCGGTCACGCACAACCCGACGGCCGCGCGGAAGACGGACGGCACGGTGCCGCTGGTGCTCGCGGGGCACGTGCACCACCAGGAGATGGAGGTCATGGACGAGGGGACGCGGCTGCGCATCGAGGGGTCGACGGGCGGGAGCGGACTGCGCGCGGTCGAGGGCGAGCACCCCGACCCGGTCGAGACGTCCGTCCTCTACCTGGACCGCGCGACCAAGCGCCTGCAGGCCTGGGACGAGATCAAACTCGGCGGGCTCGGCCTCACGAAGGCGGAGGTCAGCCGCCATCTGCCCAAGGAGAACCAGCCCGGCGCCGACCCCTCGACACCGCCCCCGGTGCCGCCCTCGTAAACCGTTTTGGCGATCCCTCCCCCCATCCCATATGCTTCTCACGTCCCCGACGCGCTGCAAAGCGCCCACGGCGGGCCTCTTAGCCCTCATCGTCTAGTGGCCCAGGACGCCGCCCTTTCAAGGCGGTAGCACGGGTTCGAATCCCGTTGGGGGCACGCAACACCTGTGCGAGACTTGTGCTCGCACAAAGCTTGGTCCTGTGGAGCAGTTTGGAGTGCTCGCCACCCTGTCAAGGTGGAGGCCGCGGGTTCAAATCCCGTCAGGACCGCTTGCGACCCCGCTCGCGGGGTCGCGTGGCTGGGTAGCTCAGTTGGTACGAGCGATCGCCTGAAAAGCGATAGGTCGCCGGTTCGATCCCGGCCCCAGCCACTTCACCGAAGGCCCCGTCCAGGACGGGGCCTTCGTCGTTCCCCCCTCTCTCCCCCTCACCCACACCACGGGCGCCGTCGGCCGGGCCTGTGCCCACCCGTGCCGCCCCTGGCGGCCCAGCTGCCCACAGGGCAGGACGGCAGGCACCGCCGCCCACCGGACCGCAAGCCGGACGGGAAACCCCCCACCGGACCGATCCCCGCGAACCGGACCGCAGGGAACGTGCCGGTATGTCCGCGCGCAGCTCGGACGACCGCGATGGACGTACAGAAGCTGCCTGCGATGCCACACACGCGAGCACGGACATACCGGCGCGGCCCCGCCCCCGAACCGGACGGAGGGCGAAGAGACCGCACCCCCGACGGACCCGGCTAGCCGGACGCGTCGGCCTCCGCCGCGGCGGACCGGCGCCGCCGCAGCAGCACCACGGCGCCCACCACCACGACGACGCCCACCAGCATCACCCAGTCCGGCACGGCGTCCCCGAGCCGCCCGGCCCACTCCTGCACCGCGAACGAGTCGTCCACATCCAGCAGCCCCGGCAACGCGGCAGCCCCGTCGTAGGCCAGGAACAGCCCCCCGAGCAGCACGAAGAACAGCCCGGACAGCACCGACGTCGTATGCAGCTCAAAGCGCCCCACCCGGAACACCCGCCCCCGCAGCCACCGCCGCCGCCCCAGCTCGAACCGCTCCCACAGCACGGCGAGAACGAACAACGGCACCGCCATCCCCAGGGCGTACACGGCAAGCAGCGCGCCCCCGTACACGGGACTGCCGCTCACGGCCGCCACGGTGAGCACGCTCCCGAGGATCGGCCCGGCGCAGAACCCGGCGAGTCCGTACACGGCCCCGAGCGCGTACACGGACACAGCCGTGGTGGGCCGGATCCGCCCGGACAGCTCGGCCATGCGCCGCGAGGCGAAGCCGAGGCCCACCACCTGCGCGACACCGAGCGCGATGATCAGCCACCCGGCCCAGAAGACCAACTGCTCCCGATGCCCGAAGAAGAACCGCCCGGCCACGGACCCGGCGGCGCCCAACGGCACGAGCGTCGTGGCGAGCCCGGCGTAGAAGATGCCGGTACGAGCGAGAAGCCGTGAAGTCGAGTCGATGGAGTAGGCGAAGAAGGCGGGCAGCAACAGCGCACTGCACGGACTGACCAACGCCAGCAACCCCGCCAGAAAAGCGGCGAAGTACCCCACATCGGGGCTCACTTGCCGCCACCCTTGCCCGCCGCACCACCCTTACCCGACGCGCCACCCTTGGCAGCGTCGGCCTTCGCAGCCTCGATGGCCTGCTCGAACACGGCGTCAGGCTGCGCCCCGGCAATCGGCTGCCCGTTGACGATGAACGAAGGCGTGGAGGTGGCGCCCAGCTTGTACCCCTCCTCCTGGTCCTTCTTCACGGCGGCCCGAGCCCCCGCGCCGTCCGCGTCCCGGGCGAACCGCTCGACGTCCCCGACCCCGGCCTCCCGGGCCAACTCCTTCAGCCGCCCGTCCCCGAAGCCCTTCTCCTTGGCCCCGTCGGCGTAGGCGGCCTCGTGGAACTCCCAGAACTTGCCCTGCCGCCCCGCGGCCCAGGCGCCACGGGCGGCCCGCTCGGAGTCCTCGCCGAAGATGGGGAAGTTCCGCCACTCGATGCGCAGGGTGCCGTCGTCGACGTACTTCTTGACGAGGTCCGGCTCGGTGTCGCGGGCGAACTTCCCGCAGAAGCCGCACTTGAAGTCGGCGTACTCGATCATGACGACGGGCGCGTCGGCCTTGCCCTGGGCGAGCGGGTCCTTGGCTTCGCGGCGGGCGAGCGCGGCGAGCTCGGGGTAGACGCCTTCGCGCGGGGCGGCGCCGGAGTCGCCGGAGCCGGAGGACTTCTCGGCGGTGGCGGTGGACGGCTTCTCGGGCTTGCCGGCGGTGTACGAGGCGACACCGAGGATCGCGGCGACGACGACCACACCCGCGACGACGGCGATGTTCTTCTTCTTGCGGGCGGCGGCCTTCTCGCGGGCGGCCTGCTGGGCGCGGGCGGACGCCTTGCTGGTGGATCCGGGCGTCTTGCCCGTGGCTGACGACATGGTGATGCACTTCTCCTGTTGCGTGTGGTGCGTACGTAGCTGAGGGGCCCCTGGGACAGGGGCCTCCTACACGCGCAGAACGGAGAGGTCCATCGGCGAGGGCGGCACCAGCGCGGGCGGCGCGCGGCCGGGCGAGACGGTCAGAACGGCCGGGTCGCAGATCCAGGCGACGGCGGCGGCGCGGGTGTCGTAGAGAGCGGGAAGCAGCTCGTACGAGGAGGGGGACCGCGGCGGCGCGGCGGGCCGCTGCCCGTCGCCCTTCTCGCCACCCCGGCCGCACCCGGGCACACCGTGGCCTTCCTCGGCCAGGGCCTGAACCCCGGCGGCGAAGACCTGGCCCGCGGCGGCGGCCACCTGCCCCTCGGGGGCCCCGGCCAGAGCATCCGCGGCCCCGGCCCGGGCGTCGACGGCGTACCCGAAAGCCCCGGCCCTGGCGCCCGCGCCGGACCCCGCAGCCCCGGCGGAGCCGCAGAGCACCCCGAGCCCGAGCACGACGACCAGCACCCCCACCAGGGGGCACCACGCAAGCCGGGCCCGGGACCACATGCCCGGAATCGTACGTGTTCCCCCGTGCCCCACGGGAAATCGGTTGGCCGTTCCCGAGCACCGGGTGAGATCCTGGACCGCGTATGTCTACGCAGCCCGCCCTCACCCTCGACGCCCTCGCCCCCCGCCTGACGGAGCTCTCGCTGCGCGATGAGCACCGGATCGGCCGGCGGCTCGAAGGTGCGCGCCGGATCCGCAAGCCCGAGGCCCGCGCGGCCGTCCTCACGGAGATCGCGGAGGACGTCGAGAAGGCCGCGGCCCGCATGGCGGGCCGCGCCACGGGCGTGCCCGCGATCACGTACCCGGAGCAACTGCCGGTCAGCCAGAAGAAGGACGACATCCTGGCGGCGATCCGCGACCACCAGGTCGTGATCGTCGCGGGTGAGACGGGCTCGGGCAAGACGACCCAGATCCCGAAGATCTGTCTGGAGCTGGGCCGGGGCGTGCGCGGCCTGATCGGCCACACGCAGCCGCGCCGGATCGCGGCGCGCACGGTGGCGGAGCGGGTGGCGGAGGAGCTGAACACGCCGCTCGGCGAGGCGGTCGGCTGGAAGGTCCGCTTCACCGACCAGGTGAACCCGAACAGCACGTACGTGAAGCTGATGACGGACGGCATCCTGCTCGCCGAGATCCAGACGGACCGCGAGCTGCGCGCGTACGACACGATCATCATCGACGAGGCCCACGAGCGGTCCCTGAACATCGACTTCCTGCTGGGGTATCTCGCCCAGCTGCTGCCCAAGCGCCCGGACCTGAAGGTCGTGATCACCTCCGCGACCATCGACCCGGAGCGCTTCTCGCGGCACTTCGGGGACGCGCCGATCGTCGAGGTCAGCGGGCGCACGTATCCGGTGGAGGTGCGGTACCGCCCGCTCCTCGAAGAGGACAACGACGACCCGGACCGCGACCAGATCACCGCGATCACGGACGCCGTCGAGGAGCTGCAGGGCGAGGGCAAGGGCGACATCCTGGTCTTCCTGTCCGGCGAGCGCGAGATCCGCGACACGGCGGACGCGCTGAACAAGAAGAACTACCGGTTCACGGAAGTGCTCCCCCTGTACGCGCGCCTCTCGCACGCGGAACAGCACCGCGTCTTCCAGCAGCACACGGGCCGAAGAATCGTCCTCGCGACCAACGTCGCCGAGACCTCCCTGACCGTCCCGGGCATCAAGTACGTCATCGACCCGGGCACCGCCCGCATCTCCCGCTACAGCCACCGCACCAAGGTGCAGCGCCTGCCCATCGAGGCGGTCAGCCAGGCCAGCGCCAACCAGCGCAAGGGCCGCTGCGGCCGTACGTCGGACGGCATCTGCATCCGGCTGTACTCGGAGGACGACTTCCTCGCCCGCCCCGAGTTCACGGACGCGGAGATCCTCCGTACGAACCTCGCCTCCGTCATCCTCCAGATGACCGCGGCCGGGCTCGGCGACATCGAGAAGTTCCCCTTCATCGATCCGCCGGACCACCGCAACATCCGCGACGGCGTGCAGCTCCTCCAGGAGCTGGGCGCGCTCGACCCCGGCCAGAAGGACCCGAAGAAGCGCCTCACGCAGCAGGGCCGCAAGCTCGCCCAGCTCCCCGTGGACCCGCGCCTCGCCCGGATGGTCCTGGAGGCCGACAAGAACGGCTGCGTGCGCGAGGTCATGGTGATCGCGGCCGCGCTGTCCATCCAGGACCCGCGCGAGCGCCCCGCCGACAAGCAGACGCAGGCGGACCAGCAGCACGCCCGCTTCAAGGACGAGACGTCCGACTTCCTCGCCTACCTCAACATGTGGCGGTACGTGCGCGAGCAGCAGAAGGAGCTCGGCTCCTCCGCGTTCCGCCGCATGTGCAAACGCGAGTATCTGAACTTCCTGCGCATCCGCGAGTGGCAGGACATCTACACCCAGCTGCGCACGGTCGCGAAGCAGATGGACATCCACCTCAACGAGGACGACGCGGCCGAACAGCACGTCCATGTCTCACTCCTCGCGGGGCTCCTCTCCCACGTCGGCATGAAGGACGTGAAGGAGGGCGCGAAGAACGAGTATCTGGGCGCCCGCAGCGCCAAGTTCGCGGTGTTCCCGGGCTCCGCCCTCTTCAAGAAGCCGCCGCGCTTCATCATGTCCGCCGAGCTCGTCGAGACGTCCCGGCTGTGGGCCCGCGTCAACGCGAAGATCGAGCCGGAGTGGGTCGAGCCGCTGGCCCAGCACCTGCTGAAGCGCACGTACAGCGAGCCGCACTGGGAGAAGGACCAGGCGGCCGTGATGGCGTACGAGAAGGTCACGCTGTACGGCGTCCCGATCGTCACCGACCGCAAGGTGAACTACGGCCGCATCGACCCCGAGGTCTCCCGGGACCTTTTCATTCGCAACGCCTTGGTCGAGGGTGACTGGCGGACGCACCACAAGTTCTTCGCCGACAACCGCCGCCTGCTCACCGAGGTCGAGGAGCTGGAGCACCGCGCCCGGCGCCGCGACATCCTCGTCGACGACGAGACGCTGTTCGACTTCTACGACCAGCGGGTGCCCGAAGACGTCGTGTCGGGCGCGCACTTCGACTCGTGGTGGAAGAAGAAGCGCCATGAGGAGCCGGAGCTGCTCGACTTCGAGCGGTCGATGCTCATCAACGAGCGCGCGGGCGACGTGTCGAAGAACGACTACCCCGACTCGTGGCGGCAGGGCCCGCTGAAGTTCAAGGTGACGTACCAGTTCGAGCCGGGCGCGGACGCGGACGGCGTGACCGTCCACATCCCGCTCCAGGTGCTCAACCAGGTCGCGCCCGACGGCTTCGACTGGCAGATCCCGGGTCTGCGCGAAGAGGTCGTCACCGAGCTGATCCGCTCCCTGCCGAAGCCGATCCGCCGCCACTACGTGCCCGCGCCCAACTACGCCAAGGAGTTCCTGAAGCGGGCCACGCCCCTCCAGGAGCCGCTGCACGTCACCCTCGGGCGCGAGCTGCAGAAGATGGTCGGCGTGCCCGTGCACGGCGACGACTTCGACCTGACCCGCGTACCGGACCACTTGAAGATCACGTTCCGCGTGACCGACGAGCGGCGCCGCAAGCTGGCCGAGGACAAGGACCTGGAGGCCCTGAAGCTGCGGCTGAAGCCGAAGGCCCGCAAGGCCCTGTCGCAGGCCGCCGCCGCGACGGCCGAGCGCTCCGGCGGGGAGTCCGTGGAGCGCGCCGGACTCACCGACTGGACGATCGGCTCGCTCTCCCGCGTCTTCGAGGCCCGCCGTGCGGGCCAGCCCGTGAAGGCCTACCCGGCCCTCGTCGACGACGGCGACACCGTCTCCGTGCGCCTCTACGACACCGAGGCGGAGCAGACGGGCGCGATGTGGCGCGGCACCCGCCGCCTGATCCTGCGCAACATCCCGGTCAACCCGGCCAAGTTCGCCCAGGACAAGCTCACCAACGCCCAGAAGCTCGCCCTGTCGGCCAACCCGCACGGCTCCATGCAGGCCCTCTTCGACGACTGCGCGCGGGCCGCCGCGGACAAGCTCATCGCGGACTTCGGCGGGCCCGCCTGGGACGAGGAGTCGTACCGCAAGCTGTACGAGAAGGTGCGCGCCGAGATCGTCGACACCACCGTGCACGCCGTCGCCCAGGTCCAGCAGGTCCTCGCCGCCTGGCAGGCCTGCGAGCGGCGCCTGAAGTCCACCAGGAGCCCGGCACTGCTCGCGAACCTCGCGGACGTACGGGAGCAGCTCGACGCCCTCGTCAAGCCCGGCTTCGTCACGGAGACGGGGCTGCGCCGACTGCCCGACCTGATGCGCTACATGGTCGCCGCCGACCGTCGGCTCCAGCAGATGCCGACGAGCGTCCAGCGGGACACCACGCGCATGGAGAAGGTCCGCGAGATGCGCGACGAGTACGCGTGGCTCCTGGAGCAGTTGCCGCAGGGGCGGCCCGTGCCGCGTGAGGTCCTGGACATCCGCTGGATGATCGAGGAGCTGCGCGTCAGCTACTTCGCGCACGCGCTCGGCACGGCGTACCCCGTCTCGGACAAGCGCATCGTGAAGGCCATCGACGCCGCGGCCCCCTAGCCGTACGCCTGTGACCACCCGCTCACTCAGAGCGAGTTCGACCAGGAGGCCTGCCTCCTGTACAGTCTTTTTTCGCAGCCCAGAGCAACAATCGGAGCTGCGAAACCTGGTCCTGTGGAGCAGTTTGGAGTGCTCGCCACCCTGTCAAGGTGGAGGCCGCGGGTTCAAATCCCGTCAGGACCGCAGTGAAGGAAGGCGGGCCGCATCCCATGAGGGTGCGGCCCGCTTCCGCGTTCAACTCCGCCCCGCCGACCTGCCGCCCCGTCTAGACGGAGGCCGCGCCCGCGGCGCAGCCGCAATCGATACAGCACATCCCGTCAGGACCGCAGCAAGTGTGCGGCCCGTACCCGCGAGGGTGCGGGCCGCACTGCGTTGTGGCCGTGCGCAGCAGGGTTGACGGCGTCACATTCCACCGGTACCCCAGACACAGGGAGTGAGCCGCACGCTCCCGAGGAGGTGGCGCATGCCCGCATACCCCGCGTCCGCACGGCACGAGACCCGCGCGCTGCTGCGCGCCCATCTCGCCGCCGCCACCAGCTACCGCCACCTGACCCGGCACTGCCCCATCTGCCACCGGCTCCTGCGCCTCGCCATGGAGCCCACCGGCGACCCGCGCGACGCCGCGGAGAGCCGCGACACCGCCCCGGAAGCCCACGAGGCCCACGAGGCTCCTGGGACCCCCGAGAGCGCCGAGACCCCTGAGCAATGCGAGGACGAAAGTCCTCCCAAGGCATGACCAAAGCCGAGGCGCGCGACACCCGCCGAGTGGGAAGCTGAGCGGAGAGCGGGAGTGTTCTCCGAAGGTTCGTCCCGGGTGCCGGTGCGCTTCGCCTCCTCTAGCGCACGGGCGGCAAGGGCAACAAGCCGCGGTTCGTGTGACGGTAGTCACCGAACGAGTTTTAGAAACCCCGGAACTTACACCTGCCCTACAACAGGTCAATCTAATATGTGCAATTGCACCACCTGACGCGCCGCCTTGACGGCACACACCTCGTGCCCGCACGACCCGCCCGACACGGTCCCTCAGGGATCAACAGGAGGGCTCACAGAGGCCCCCAACAGCGCGCAGCCACCCGAGGGACACCGGGCGAACGGCGGGCGGACCCGGGCGGCCGACGGGCATTTCCGACGGGCACCCGGACACCCGGACCACCCGGACATGAAAAATCGCGCTGGACCCGGCGGAGTCCAGCGCGATCTACGACGCACCCAGAATGATCAGGCGTGGGGCCCGTTGGGGCGGGTCCCGTGTCGTGTGTAGCTATATGTCGGACGTTACGGCCAGGTTGGGGGACCTGGCAGTGGTCGTACTCATCGTCCGATGTGTACTGCTTATTGCTGCTTAGTTCACAAACGCCGTGCTCAGGCCTCGCTGCACTGCTGGGGGATACCCGCCAGCAGAGCGCGGACCTCAGCCTCGCGGTATCGGCGGTGTCCGCCGAGCGTGCGAATCGACGTGAGCTTGCCAGCCTTGGCCCAGCGCGTGACCGTCTTGGGGTCGACGCGGAACATCGTGGCGACCTCAGCCGGGGTCAGCAGCGGCTCGGCATCAGGGGTGCGAGCGGTCATGAGCGGCCTCCTCGGGAGAACCGAACCTTCTCGGTTCATTCCTCTAAATTCTGCACCTTGACCCGCGTTGCCCGAAATGGCGGACGCGAGTCGAGTCGGTTATAGGACGAACGGCTTGTCCTCGGCACTACAACTACACCATCCGTCCAGCCGCGTCGGCCAAACCGATGGAATTGCCCTCCCAGGTGTCCATCAGCGACGGAAGCCGATGGACCATGCCATAGCGGACAGTCACGCCACAGTGACGATCAGTCACAGAGCGATCAGGAGTCAACAGACCCCCCATAGCGCGCAATGCCGAGTATTCCGCCCATAGTTGAACGGAAGGAGTCCTGTCCGGACTCCTTGTCCTATTTTGGCATGAGGAAGGCCGATCGGCGCAAGGGTCAGTTAAGTGCGGTCCATCACGCTTGAGGCAAAGGCCCGGATCGGGACCTACGTCCCGTCACCGGGACAAGCGCTCTCCATGCCAGGAGGTCCGCGCGGCCCTCAGTTCGAGAACTGCCGCTCCCGGACCGCGCGCCATCGCTCCACGAGCCTCGCATACGCCTCGCCGGCCCCCACCCCGTCGCCGGCCCGCAGCGCCTCGATCCCGGCCGCCACGTCGGCCGCCGAGTGGTCCTCGTCGAGCAGCTCGTCCGGCAGCGCGTGCACCAGGCCGCCGTAGTCGAGCTCCACCAGGGAGCGCGGGTGGAACTCCTCCAGCCACCGCCCGACGTCCACCAGGCCGTCGATGAGCGGCCCCTCGTCCATCGCGTCCCGCAGCGCCTTCAGGCCGCGTGCCACCCGGCGCCGCGCCTGCACCATGGGCGTGCGGTACCGCAGGACGGGCGCCCCGGCCCCGGCGGGCGGCTCCTCGCCCGTACCGGCCGCGTCGTCCGCGTCGCCCTCGCCGTACGCGGGCTCGTACAGCCGCTCCTCGTCCGTGACCAGGACGAACCAGTTCAGCGGCACGTGCCAGGTCGCCGTGCGGATCCAGGGGCGGGCGTCGGGGTTGCGGGCCAGCCACTGCTCGTAGTCGGCGGTGGCCTGGCGGCGCACCACCGGCGGCAGGACCGCGTCCAGGACCGGGGCGGGCAGCTGGCCGCTCAGCTCGCCGAGGGCCTGCCAGCCGCGCAGCCGGGTGCGCCAGGGGCACACGCACACCACGCCGTCCGTCTCCACCACGAACGCCTCGCCGCTCTCGTGCACCGGCACCGGGACGGGCGGCGTGGGCACCAAGTCGGCCAGGGAACGACGGAGTTCGTCCTGGTACGAGGGGCGCTCCCGGCGGCGGGCGTAGCGCGCCCAGTGGGTGCGCTCGGGCTCCGGGAAGGCCGCCAGGGGCTCATACACACGCAAGTACGACGCGTACGGGACGATCACCGAGGACACCTTGGGCACGGCTCCTCCCCTCCCCCGCGCAGCGACTGGAAAACACTGCAAATCGTGCCATGGCCGAACAGTGCCGTACTCCGTCCTGCAGCCCGGGAGAGTGACCCCCGCGGGGGCCGGACATAGTGATGCCGACCACCGTGCGGCGCCCGGGCACCACGAGGCTCTACCCTCATGGCAAACGGGGCCCGCCACCCGCACGGGAACCCCGCCCAACCGCCGCTACGCAACCGGGAGTCACCACCGTGACCGATGTAACCGACGGCGTCCTGCACACCCTGTTCCACTCGGAACAGGGGGGCCACGAGCAGGTCGTGCTCTGCCAGGACCGCGCCAGTGGTCTCAAGGCCGTCATCGCCATCCACTCCACCGCCCTGGGCCCCGCCCTGGGCGGCACGCGCTTCTACCCGTACGCCACCGAGGAAGCGGCCGTCGCCGACGCCCTGAACCTCGCGCGCGGGATGTCGTACAAGAACGCCATGGCCGGGCTCGACCACGGCGGCGGCAAGGCGGTCATCATCGGTGACCCGGACCGGATCAAGAGCGACGAGCTGCTGCTCGCCTACGGCCGCTTCGTGGCCTCCCTCGGCGGCCGCTACGTGACGGCCTGCGACGTCGGTACGTACGTCGCCGACATGGACGTGGTGGCGCGCGAGTGCCGCTGGACCACCGGGCGCTCCCCGGAGCACGGCGGTGCCGGGGACTCCTCGGTCCTGACCGCCTTCGGCGTCTTCCAGGGCATGCGGGCCTCCGCCCAGCACGCCTGGGGCGACCCGTCGCTGCGCGGCCGCAAGGTCGGCGTCGCGGGCGTCGGCAAGGTCGGCCACATCCTCGTGGAGCACCTGCTCGCGGACGGCGCCGAGGTCGTGATCACGGATGTGCGCGAGGACTCGCTGCTCCGCATCACCAGCAAGCACCCCGAGGTCACCACGGTCGCCGACACCGAGACCCTGATCCGCACCGAGGGCCTGGACGTGTACGCCCCGTGCGCGCTCGGCGGCGCCCTGAACGACACGACCGTGCCGCGGCTCACCGCGAAGGTGGTGTGCGGCGCCGCCAACAACCAGCTCGAACACCCCGGCGTCGAGAAGGACCTCGCCGACCGCGGGATCCTCTACGCGCCCGACTACGTGGTCAACGCGGGCGGTGTCATCCAGGTCGCCGACGAGCTGCACGGCTTCGACTTCGACCGGTGCAAGGCGAAGGCCTCGAAGATCTTCGACACCACGCTCGCCATATTCGCACGTGCGAAGCAGGACGGGATTCCGCCGGCCGCGGCGGCCGACCGGATCGCCGAGCAGCGGATCTCGGAGGCCCGTCGCCCGTGACGCGTCCCTGACGGAACGCAACCGGAACGCCTACGCACAGCAGCCGATTCGACGCCGGATCACGGCCCGCCGACGCCCTCGGGAGACAAGACTCACCCCCGTCGGCGGGTCGCCTGCCAAGAAGAGGTTAAAATCGCAGCTGACCAGCGAGGAAAGGGCACCTTGCCAGTCGTGCGCCTAGGCGCGTCCTGCGGGCGACGTACCGTATGGCCGCAGGAGCAGGTACCGTGGAAGCCCTACGGACCGGTCTCTCCAAGGAGAGTCCGTTCTAGATCATGAACGCGTGTCAAGACTCTGGGGCCATGAAGCCCCGATACCGAGGGGGTCGAGCCATGGGGCGCGGCCGGGCCAAGGCCAAGCAGACAAAGGTCGCCCGCCAGCTGAAGTACAACAGCGGCGGGACTGACCTGTCGCGTCTGGCCAATGAGCTGGGCGCTTCGACTTCGCAGCAGCCGCCGAATGGCGAGCCGTTCGAGGACGAGGACGAGGAAGACGACCCGTACGCGCAGTACGCGGATCTGTACAACGACGACGAGGACGACGAGGACGACCAGTCCGGTCCCTCGTCGCAGCGCCGCGGCGCTTGACCTCGCGGCAGCCGCACATCGCTGAGTTCGCGCCACTCGCGCCGTTCTGACAGCGACCGCACTTCACCCGGGCCGGGGTGGTAACACCGCCGGACCGGGTTTTGTGCTGTCCGCGGCAAACCGCGCGGGCCCACGCTCCCGAGAGCTGCGTGGATCATGGGCCCGCGGCGGCTACTTCGCGTAGTCGCCGGTGAGTTCGGCGCCGCTCGCGCGCTCGCCCCGGTCGGTGATCTCGCCCGCGACCCAGGCGTCCACGCCGCGGTCGGCGAGCGTCGCGAGGGCCACGTCGGCCGACTCCTGGGGCACGACGGCGATCATGCCGACGCCCATGTTCAGGGTCTTCTCCAGCTCCAGGCGCTCCACCTGGCCGGCGCGGCCGACCAGGTCGAAGACGGCGCCCGGCGTCCACGTGGAGCGGTCCACGGTGGCGTGCAGGCCCTCGGGGACGACCCGGGCGAGGTTCGCCGCGAGGCCGCCGCCGGTGACGTGGCTGAAGGCGTGCACCTCGGCCGTGCGGATCAGCGCCAGACAGTCCAGGGAGTAGATCTTCGTGGGCTCCAGGAGCTCCTCGCCGAGCGTGCGGCCGAACTCCTCGACCTCCTGCTCCAGGGACATCCCGGCGCGGTCGAAGACCACGTGCCGCACCAGCGAGTACCCGTTGGAGTGAAGACCCGACGACGCCATGGCGATGACCGCGTCACCCTTACGGATGCGATCGGCGCCGAGGACCCGGTCGGCCTCCACGACGCCGGTGCCCGCGCCCGCCACGTCGAAGTCGTCCGGGCCGAGCAGGCCCGGGTGTTCGGCGGTCTCGCCGCCGACGAGGGAGCAGCCCGCGAGGACACAGCCCTCGGCGATGCCCTTCACGATCGCGGCGACGCGCTCCGGGTGGACCTTGCCGACGCAGATGTAGTCGGTCATGAACAGCGGCTCGGCACCGCACACGACGATGTCGTCGACGACCATGCCGACGAGGTCGTGGCCGATCGTGTCGTACACGCCGAGCTTGCGCGCGAGGTCGACCTTCGTGCCGACGCCGTCCGTGGCGGAGGCGAGCAGCGGGCGGTCGAAGCGCTTGAGGGCGGAGGCGTCGAAGAGCCCGGCGAAGCCGCCGAGGCCACCGAGGCCCGCGACCTCGGGGCGCTGGGTCTTCTTGACCCACTCCTTCATGAGCTCGACGGCTCGGTCGCCCGCCTCGATGTCTACGCCTGCCGCTGCGTAGCTGGCACCAGTGCCCGCGTGCGGAGCACCCTCAAAAGACTCAGCAGACATGTGGGTGAGAGCTTTCGTGTCGTTACTACGTGGGCTTACGGGCGACGGATCGCGTCGGCCGCGGCCGTGGCGGCAGGGCCTGCCGCCAGCTCCGTCTCCAGGAGCTGCTTGCCGAGCAGCTCGGGGTCGGGCAGGTCCATCGGGTACTCGCCGTCGAAGCAGGCGCGGCAGAGGTTCGGCTTGTCGATGGTGGTGGCCTCGATCATGCCGTCGATGGAGATGTAGGAGAGCGAGTCGGCGCCGAGCGACGTGCCGATCTCCTCGATGCTCATGCCGTTGGCGATGAGCTCGGCGCGGGTGGCGAAGTCGATGCCGAAGAAGCACGGCCACTTCACGGGCGGCGACGAGATCCGGATGTGGACCTCGGCGGCACCGGCCTCGCGGAGCATCTTGACCAGGGCGCGCTGGGTGTTGCCGCGGACGATCGAGTCGTCGACGACCACCAGCTTCTTGCCCTTGATGACTTCCTTGAGGGGGTTCAGCTTGAGCCGGATGCCGAGCTGGCGGATGGTCTGCGAGGGCTGGATGAAGGTCCGGCCGACGTAGGCGTTCTTGACCAGGCCGGCGCCGAACGGGATGCCCGAGGCTTCCGCGTAGCCGATGGCGGCGGGGGTGCCGGACTCCGGCGTCGCTATCACCAGGTCGGCTTCGACCGGGGCTTCCTTGGCGAGCTTGCGGCCCATCTCGACGCGCGAGAGATAGACGTTGCGGCCCGCGATGTCGGTGTCGGGGCGCGCCAGATAGACGTACTCGAAGACACAGCCCTTGGGCTTCGCTTCCGCGAATCGGGAGGTGCGCAGGCCGTTCTCGTCGATGGCGACGAACTCGCCCGGCTCGATCTCGCGGACGTAGGCGGCGCCGCAGATGTCGAGCGCGGCGCTCTCCGACGCGACGACCCAGCCGCGCTCCAGGCGGCCGAGGACCAGCGGGCGGATGCCCTGCGGGTCGCGGGCCGCGTACAGCGTGTGCTCGTCCATGAAGACGAGGCTGAAGGCGCCCTGGACCTGGGGAAGCACCGCGGCGGCGGCTTCCTCTATGGTCATCGGCTTGCCGTCCGCGTCGGTCTGCGCGGCGAGCAGGGCGGTCAGCAGGTCCGTGTCGTTGGTGGCCGCCACCCGGGTGGTGCGGCCCTCCTGCTTGGGGAGGTCGGCGACCATCTCGGCGAGCTGGGCCGTGTTGACGAGGTTGCCGTTGTGGCCGAGGGCGATGGAGCCGTGGGCCGTGGCGCGGAAGGTGGGCTGGGCGTTCTCCCAGACGGACGCTCCGGTGGTGGAGTAGCGGGCGTGACCGACCGCGATGTGTCCCTGGAGAGAACTGAGCGAGGTCTCGTCGAAGACCTGGGACACGAGTCCCATGTCCTTGAAGACGAGGATCTGGGAGCCGTTGCTGACCGCGATTCCCGCGGATTCCTGGCCCCGATGCTGGAGGGCGTAGAGCCCGAAGTACGTGAGCTTTGCGACCTCTTCACCCGGAGCCCAGACACCGAAGACGCCACAAGCGTCCTGGGGGCCTTTCTCGCCGGGGAGCAGATCGTGATTGAGTCGACCGTCACCACGTGGCACGCCACCGAGTGTAGGCGAGATCGACCACTGGTCCGAATTGGGGATACGGAGCCGGTACGGAACGTAAGCGCGCTCCTGTCGCGGACCCCGCGCAAAGCGGCCCTTGCTGCGATCCTACGAAGGCCTCGATCTGCTCCGCACAGCAAGCGCCCTCTGTCCGCGCGCGGCCTGAGTTCCCCCTTCCCGCTCTTCTTCGCCGCGCCGCGTCCAGAGGCGCTTCGTGTCTTCCTACGAGCCCGAATCATCCCGTTTGCCGGGGGCATCGGCGGCTGCGCGGCCGTCCCGCCCGGTCAGGCCGCCGGGGCCTGGGCCTTTGCCGTCGTCTTGCCGTCGGGGGCGGTCAGGGTGAGGGTGCGGTGGTCCAGTTCGTACCCGGCCTTGCCGCCGAAGAGCTTCATGAGGGCGCGTTCGGTGGGCATGACGTCGCCGGGGCACATCTTGCGGGTGGCGCGCGGCTGGCCGAGGGCGATCTTGCCGTCGGCGGCGGTCGCGGCGGCGGAGACGTCGTTGCAGCCGAGGTTGCCGCGGACCTTGCCGTCCTTGGTGAAGGTCAGCTTGATCTTGTCGTTCAGGGCCTTGGGCAGGGACGTCGACGTGGATCCGGTCCCGACGGAGGTCACCGTCCACTCGGTGCCCTTCAGCGGCGCCCCGGCCTCGGCGCTGAGCGCGATGCGGTCGCCCCCGGCCGTGGTGAGCGTCAGGCGTTCGTCGTCCACGTCGGCCTTGAGCTTGCCGTCCATGGCGCGGGCCAGGCTCTTCTCGAAGTCGAGCGCGTCGCAGGCGATCTCGGTGTGCGGGCCGGGCTCGAAGTCGACGGTGTCGCCCTTGACGGACACCTTGGCGCCGTAGCCGTTGCAGCCGAAGTTGCCGCCGGCGGAGCCCTTGCCGCCGAACTTCACATAGGCGCCGTTCGGGGCCGACTTCTTCTTGCCGTCGACCGTGAGGCTGTCGACGTTCCAGCGGACACCGGTGAGGGACGATGCCGAGCCGCCCTTGCCGGAACCGGCGTTGCCCGCGCCTGCCTTGTCGGAGCCGCCGTCGCCGGAGCCGGACTCAGAGCCGCAGGCCGCGAGCAGCCCGGCGGCGGCGAGGACGGTGAGGGTCTGGGTCACACGCTGCTTGTACATGTCATTGTGACGGGGCGGCTCCGGGTCCGGTTCCCTTCGCGCGCACCGGCGCACGACGCCCGGGTCCCGCCGGTGGTCACGGCACACGCGCCCCACCGGTCACGACATGATCGGCAGCAGCCCGCCCAGGTCCGCCCGTTCACCGCTCGCGCTGACCTGCGCCGCCGCCCGGGCCGCCGCCCAGGTCGTCCGGCCCGTGGCCAGCCTGATCCAGGTCAGCGGGTCGGTCTCGACGACGTTCGGCGGGGTGCCGCGGGTGTGCCGGGGGCCCTGGACGCACTGGACCACGGCGTACGGCGGAACACGGACCTCCACCGAGCCGCCGGGCGCCTTCGTGGCGAGCGCGTCGGCGAGCAGCCGGGTGCAGGCGGCGAGGGCCTGGCGGTCGTACGGGACGTCGAGACCGGGCAGGGCGTCGTTCAAGTCGTCGGTGTGGACGACCAGTTCGACGGTGCGGGTGACCATGAAGTCGGCCAGGGTCATGCCGCCGAACCGGGACGGCACGAGGCGGGTGTCGGCGGCGCCGGGGAGGGTCTCCGCGAGCCGGTCGAGGGCGTGCGCGAACAGTCCGTCAAGACCGGTGCCCGCGTCGACGATGGCGTGCACGTCCTCGTCGCCCCGGCCCGCCGCCGACGACATCCGGAACGGCCAGTCCTGGAGCGGCACTTCGATCTTGTCCGGCTCGGGCGCGTCCAGATAGCGGGCGACGGAGCCGAGCACCATCGTGAGGTGGGCGGCCAGTTCGCGCACGGTCCAGTCGCCGAGCCGGGTGGGCGCGGCCAGTTGCTCCGGGGTCAGGCCCGCGACGGCCGCGCGCACCGTGGTGAACTGGGCGAGCACGGCGGCGCGGATCTTGGTCGGGTCGTAGTTGCGGGTGCGCTTCTTGGCCGGTGGCATGGGGGGAGCCTAAGCCTTGACCGCGTACCCGCTGAGGCCCTTCTCCACCAGGCCGAAGGCGTCCCGGGCGAGCCGCGCGGCGTCGGCGGCGACCTGGTCGAGGGGCGCGTCGGCCATGCGGCGGCGGTGCACCTCGGCGAACACGGCGTTGCGCACGCCGATGAGTTGGGCCGCGGCGACCTCCGCGAGGACCGCGTCGCCGGTCTCCTCGGCGAGGACGGCGGCGAGGAGCTGCTGGCGGCGCAGGTGGAAGGCGTGCGCGCGGTGCAGCAGGACGGGGGTCTCGGTGATCAGGCGCAGGACCTGGAGCGTGCGGGCGCTGTCGCTCAGGCCGACGGACGGGTCCCTGGCCTCGATCTGGTCGAGCAGCTGGCGGCGCAGGGCCTCGGCGGCGGACTCGCCCGGGGCGCGGGCGCGCACGGCGTCGGCGGCGTCGGCGACGTGCTCCTCCATGGGGCCGAGGAGCACGTCCTCCTTCGTACCGAAGTAGTTGAAGACGGTCATCTTCGAGACGTCGGCGGCGGCCGCTATCTCGGCGACGGAGACCTTGTCGAAGCCGCGCTCGGCGAACAGCTCCACGGCGGCTTGCCAGATCCGCGCGGCGGTCTGCTGCTTCTTGCGCTCCCGCAGGCCCGGCGCGCGGGGGCCCGGCGCCCGGGCCCCGGGCTGGTCAGCGGGTGCGGCTTCTCGTGCGGCCATGCGGCGGACTATACCAGGATGAATTTTTATCCCGGCTTAAATATTGACTTAGTGCACTTTTTCGCCGACGGGCTGACCAGCGGGGTCGGCGACCCGCTCGCCGCCCCCGACCGTGAACACCTCCCGGTTGGCGGGCACCCCGACCCCCCGCCACCGGAAGGGCACCCCCCTGGCCGTGTCCAGGTCCGGCCCGTCCATCAGCTGGAAGTGCACATGCGGCTCGGTGGAGTTGCCCGAGTTCCCGCAGCCGCCGAGCCGCTGCCCGGCGACGACCTCGTCCCCCGCCCGGACCGCGAGCGAGCCCTGCTGGACGTGCGCGTACAGGGCGTACGTCCCCTCACCGAGGTCGAGGACGATGTGGTTGCCGACGATCCGGCGGGCGCCGCCCAGGGACCTGCCGATGCCCTCGACCAGCCAGAAGTACAGCACCCCCGCGAGGGAGCTGCGGCTGAGGTGGTCGCGCTGGCCGTCCTCGGCGTGCACGACGGTCGCGTCGGCCACCGCGAGGAGCGGCGCCCCGAAGGCGGGGTAGGCCCGACCGCGCCGGGCGACGGGCCAGAACCAGACAGGGGCGGGGCGGGCCCGCGCCGGGTCCTGCGGCTCGGCCGTGATGTCGATGGCGTACGTCTGGCCGAGGCCGTGCGTGCCGTGGCTCGGCACCTTGTCGGCCGGGCTGTTGAGCGCGGACCAGCGGCCGGTGACCGGGGCCTCGACCTCGACCGGGGCCGGGGGCTCCGCCGCGATCCGCCGCCTGGCGGAGCGGTAGGTCACCACGCTGATGGCGATCGCGCCGAGCGCGGGCAGCCAGCCCACCCAGTAGTTGTACGGCAGGTCCACGAAGGTCCCGGCGACCACCTGGGCGAAGAAGAGCAGCCACAGCAGGCGCTTGACCAGCGCGGCGAGCTTGCGTTGACGTACGGACACGAGTCCCCCTCGCACAGAAAGCGGTCAGGTTCGTACAGGAATCGGTCAGACAGAAAGCGGTCAGGTCACGGGACGCGCGGCGGTGAGCACCACGAGCAGCGGCACCACCCGCCCCGCCGGGACCTCGTAGCGGCCGCGTTCGGTGGTGTGCAGCCAGCCCGCGCCGGTCAGTTGGCGCAGGTGGTGGTAGATCTGGCCGGTCGTGCCGATGTCGTCGAGGGCGGCGAGGTCGGCGGCGGTGCGCCTGCCGCCGACGATCTCCCGCAGCAGCCGCAGCCGCACGGGATGGCCGAGCGCGGCGAACGACTCGGCCGCCTCGGACCAGTCGCCCTCGAACACCGTCTCGGTGAGCAGGCCGTACTGCCACTCGTACCGATGCCCCGTCGGCACCCGCACCGCCCCGGTGAACAGGACGGCGCCGTCCGCGTCGTCGGTCACCGGATACCGCGCCTTCAGCGCGTCGAGCGCCCAGAAGTCCCCCTCGCCGACGGGAGGCGCGGGCGGGCCCGCGCTCTCCAGGGCCGCCAGGCGCCGTTCGAGCTCGGCGACGCGCTCCTCCAGATCCATGATCCGAGATTACGTAACTACGTAATTACGTGCAACCCTGAAAACGCCGAAGCCCCCGCCCGGACCAGGTCCGAACGGGGGCTTCAGCGGGACGTCAGGGAGGAACGGGTCAGGCGAAGAGCCCCGGCACCGTCTCCTCGTGCGCCGTGCGCAGCTCGCTCAGCGACAGCGCGAACTCGCCCTGCACGTCGACGGTGTCACCGTCGACCACACCGATGCGCGTGACGGGCAGACCCCGCGCCCCGCACATGTCGGTGAACCGCAGCTCCTCGCTGCGCGGCACGGACACCACGGCACGCCCCGCGGACTCGCTGAGCAGGAACGTGAACGCGTCGAGCCCGTCCGGCACGACCAGCCGCGCGCCGACCCCGCCGCGCAGGCAGGACTCCACGACCGCCTGGATCAGGCCGCCGTCGGAGAGGTCGTGCGCGGCGTCGACCATGCCGTCGCGGGACGCGGAGATCAGGATCTCGCCGAGCAGCCGCTCCCGCTCCAGGTCGACCTTGGGCGGCAGGCCGCCGAGGTGGTCGTGCACGACCTGCGACCAGGCCGAGCCGCCGAACTCCTCGTGGGTCTCGCCGAGCAGGTAGAGGAGCTGGCCCTCTTCCTTGAAGGCGATCGGCGTGCGGCGCGTGACGTCGTCGATGACGCCGAGCACGGCCACGACGGGCGTCGGGTGGATCGCCGTCTCGCCGGTCTGGTTGTAGAGGGAGACGTTGCCGCCGGTGACCGGGGTGCCCAACTGCAGGCAGCCGTCGGCGAGACCGCGGGTGGCCTCTGCGAACTGCCACATCACGTCCGGGTCCTCGGGGGAGCCGAAGTTCAGGCAGTTGGAGATGGCGAGCGGCTTGGCGCCGGAGGCGGCGACGTTGCGGTACGACTCGGCGAGCGCGAGCTGCGCGCCCGCGTACGGGTCGAGCTTCGCGTACCGGCCGTTGCCGTCCGTCGCCATCGCGACGCCCAGGTTGGACTCCTCGTCGACGCGGACCATGCCCGCGTCCTCGGGCTGCGCGAGGATCGTGTTGCCCTGGACGAAGCGGTCGTACTGGTCCGTGATCCAGGACTTGGAGGCCTGGTTCGGGGACGCGACCAGCTTGAGGACCTGCTCGCGCAGCTCCGCGGAGTTCGCCGGGCGCGCCAGCTTGTTCGCGTCGTCCGCCTGGAGGGCGTCCTGCCAGGACGGGCGGGCGTACGGCCGGTGGTAGACGGGGCCCTCGTGGGCGACCGTGCGCGGCGGCACGTCGACGATCTGCTCGCCGTGCCAGAAGATCTCCAGGCGCTCGCCCTCCGTCACCTCACCGATGACGGTGGCGATGACGTCCCACTTCTCGCAGATCTCCATGAAGCGGTCGACCTTGCCCGGCTCGACGACCGCGCACATGCGTTCCTGCGACTCGCTCATGAGGATCTCCTCGGGCGAGAGCGAGGAATCGCGCAGCGGGACCGTGTCCAGGTCCACGCGCATGCCGCCCGAACCGGCCGACGCCAGCTCGCTGGTGGCGCAGGACAGCCCGGCGCCGCCGAGGTCCTGGATGCCCGCGACCAGCTTCTCGCCGAAGATCTCCAGGGTGCACTCGATGAGGAGCTTCTCCTGGAAGGGGTCGCCGACCTGGACGGCGGGACGCTTGGCCGGACCGGTCGACTCGAAGGTCTCCGACGCCAGGACGGACACGCCGCCGATGCCGTCGCCGCCCGTGCGGGCGCCGTACAGGATGACCTTGTTGCCGGTGCCGGACGCCTTCGCGAGGTGGATGTCCTCGTGCTTCATGACGCCGATGCAGCCCGCGTTGACCAGCGGGTTGCCCTGGTAGCAGGAGTCGAAGACGACCTCGCCGCCGATGTTGGGCAGGCCCAGGCAGTTGCCGTAGCCGCCGATGCCCGCGACCACGCCGGGCAGCACCCGCTTGGTGTCGGGGTGGTCGGCGGCGCCGAAGCGCAGCGGGTCCACGACGGCGACCGGGCGCGCGCCCATCGCGAGGATGTCGCGCACGATGCCGCCGACGCCGGTGGCCGCGCCCTGGTAGGGCTCGATGTACGAGGGGTGGTTGTGCGACTCGACCTTGAAGGTGACCGCGTAGCCCTGGCCGACGTCGACGACGCCCGCGTTCTCCCCGATCCCGACGAGCATGGCGTCGTTCTCGGGGACCTTCTCGCCGAACTGCTTCAGGTGCACCTTGCTGCTCTTGTACGAGCAGTGCTCGGACCACATGACGGAGTACATGGCGAGCTCGGCGCCGGTCGGGCGGCGGCCGAGGATCTCCCGGATGCGCGCGTACTCGTCTTCCTTCAGGCCGAGTTCCTTCCAGGGCTGCTCGGCCCCGGCGGTCTGCTCGGCGTGCTTGACGGTGTCCAGGGTCATCGTGCACCCACCAGGTTCTTCAGGATCGAGGTGAAGAAGCCCAGGCCGTCCGTGCGGCCCGTCCCGACCAGCGGCTCCACGGCGTGCTCGGGGTGCGGCATCAGGCCGACCACGTTCCCCGCCGCGTTCGTGATGCCCGCGATGTCGCGCAGCGAGCCGTTCGGGTTCATGTCCAGGTAGCGGAAGGCGACGCGGCCCTCCGCCTCCAGCATGTCGAGGGTGCGCTCGTCCGCGACGTACCGCCCGTCGATGTTCTTCAGCGGGATCGAGATCTCCTGGCCGGTCTCGTAATCGGCCGTCCAGGCAGTCGAGTTGGTCTCCACGCGCAGCTTCTGGTCGCGGCAGATGAAGTGCAGGTGGTTGTTCCGCAGCATCGCGCCGGGCAGCAGGTGGGTCTCGGTGAGGACCTGGAAGCCGTTGCAGATCCCGAGGACCGGCATTCCGGCCTTCGCCTGCTCGATGACCGACTCCATCACCGGCGAGAAACGCGAGATGGCACCGGCGCGCAGATAGTCGCCGTAGGAGAAACCGCCCGGCAGGACCACGGCGTCGACCTGCTTCAGGTCCTTGTCGCGGTGCCACAGCGGCACGGCCTCGGCACCGGCGACGCGGACGGCGCGCTGCGTGTCCCGGTCGTCGAGCGTTCCCGGAAAAGTGACGACTCCGATTCGAGCGGTCACTTCGCCTCCACCGCCGGCTCTTCGACCTTTACGACGAAGTCCTCGATCACGGTGTTGGCGAGGAAGGTTTCCGCCATCTCGTGGATACGGGCGAGGGCGGCGTCGTCGACGGGCCCGTCCACCTCGAGTTCGAAGCGCTTTCCCTGACGTACGTCGGAGATGCCCTGGAATCCGAGGCGCGGCAGTGCACGCTGCACCGCCTGTCCCTGGGGGTCGAGGATCTCCGGCTTGAGCATGACGTCGACTACGACGCGTGCCACTGGCACTCCCGGTGTGTGGTGCTTGCGTGTGCTGCTTGCGGACTGCTCACCTGGCGCCGAGCGGGCCGCCGAGCAGGTTCCTTCAGACTACCCGTACAAAATTTCTACCCGCGTAGATTCGTAGCAACATACGTGACCGCAGTCACTTCGAAGGGTTCGGCACGGCGTCGACCAGGACACGTGCGCGAAAAATCCTGGAAAAGATCACAGTTCGCCATTGCGCCCGCCACCCCACCGCACCCACCCTGCAGGGGAAGCGCCCGGCCTGCCCGCATTCTCCCGGACACGCCGCCGGAACACGCGGTTGGTTTTCCATGGCTTCACTATTCAATGCCAGGCACTGTACAAAGGAATTGGCAATAGCCGATACTTTGTCCCAAAACTGCCGGACAGTCGGCATCACCGCACATCGTTGCACGTCAATGCGGTGGCGCCGCACGAAAGGACCGATATTCGTGGCGCAGCGTGTCGTGGTCACTCTCTTTGACGACATCGACGGCTCAGAAGCGGCGGAAACGATCGCCTTCGGTCTGGACGGGAAGTCGTACGAGATCGACCTCAACCAAACCAATGCCGAGAAACTCCGCAAGGTCCTCGGCCCCTACCTCCAGGCGGCCCGCAAGCAGTCGAAGTCCGGCAAGGTCTACCGGCACACCGCGGTGACCCCCGACCCGGCGGCCGTACGCGCCTGGGCCCGCTCGCACCGCCTGGACGTACCGCCGCGCGGCCGGATCCCGAAGAAGGTGTACGAGGCGTTCGAGGCCGCCAACTGACTCCGGGCGGTGGCCCCGGGGGCCCGCGGGAACCCCGGGACGGGGGTGCTCGCGCAACCGACTTGCGCAGCACCCCCGCTGGTCAGCTAGAGTCTGGAGCACGCCGAAGGGCAAGGCCGAAAAGGCCGAACCCCGAGGAGTCGTGCGGGTGTAGTTCAGTAGTAGAACATCCCCCTTCCAGGGGGAAGGCGCAGTGTGCAATTCCTGTCACCCGCTCCGCACCGCTCACCGACCACCCATTCGGGTGCGGTAAGCTGGTGCTCGCGCCGATCAGTGAGAGCTGGTCGGAGGCAATGCGAACGTAGCTCAGTTGGTAGAGCGCAACCTTGCCAAGGTTGAGGTCGCGAGTTCGAACCTCGTCGTTCGCTCCAGTCACGAAGGCCCGGTGTCCCAGACACCGGGCCTTCGTCGTGTTCCGGTACGCCCCGAAGGCGGCGGCCCGCGCGTCTGACATTTGTCATGCGAGTCGATGACAACGCGCACTGCCTGCGCCTTCGACCGCGGGCGAGCCTTGATTCATGACAGACCAAGTGATCGAAGTGACGGACCTGCGGCGCCGCTACACGGGAGGCTTCGAAGCGGTCCGGGGGATCTCGTTCACCGCCGGTCGCGGCGAGCTGTTCGCTCTGCTCGGCACCAACGGCGCGGGCAAGACCTCCACCGTCGAAATCCTCGAAGGCCTCGCCGAACCCGCCGCCGGCACCGTGCGGGTGCTCGGGCACGACCCGTACCGCGAGCGCGACGCGGTCCGGCCCCGGATCGGCGTGATGCTCCAGGAAGGCGGCTTCCCCTCCGAGCTGACCGTCCACGAGACCGCGCGCATGTGGGCCGGGTGCACCAGCGGGGCCCGCCCCGTCGGCGAGACCCTCGAAGCCGTCGGGCTCGCCGCCCGCGGCGGCGTCCGCGTGAAACAGCTCTCCGGCGGCGAGAAGCGCCGCCTCGACCTCGCGATGGCGCTCCTCGGCGACCCCGAGGTCCTGTTCCTCGACGAGCCCACGACCGGACTCGACGCCGAAGGCCGCCGCGAGACCTGGGACTTGGTACGCGGCCTGCGCGACCGGGGCACCACCGTGCTGCTCACCACGCACTACCTGGAAGAGGCCGAGAACCTCGCCGACCGCCTCGCGATCCTGCACGAGGGCCGCATCGCCGCCGCGGGCACCGTCACCGACGTCGTCGCCTCCCAGCCCTCCCACATCTCCTTCGACCTGCCCGACGGCTACCACCTCGGCGACCTGCCGCCGCTCCCCGCGCTCGGCGTCACCGGACACGAACTGCGCGGCCGCACCGTACGGCTGCGCACCGACGCGCTCCAGCACGCCGCCACCGGGCTGCTCGTCTGGGCCCGGGAGACCGGCGTCGAACTGCGCGGACTCGACGTCCGGGCCGCGTCCCTGGAGGAGGCCTTCCTGCGCATCGCCCAGGAGGCGACGCGGGGCCACGAGGAACGGCCGGGCTCCGGCGCGACCGCTGCCCGGCCCGGCCGGAACACGTACGACGAGGAGAAGGTGGCATGAGCTCCACGACCCCGAGCACGACCGCGGCAACGGTCTCCCGGCCCGGCAGGGCCGCGACCCGCACCACCGCCGCCGGACGCCTGCGGTCCCTCGCCCGCGCCGAGCTGACGCTGCTCGGCCGCAGCAAGGGCACGATGTTCGCGGCGATGTTCGTGCCGCTCGTGATGCCGTTCAGCGTGCGCCAGGCCGCCGACGGGATGGACCTGGACGGCACCGGCCTGTCGATCGGCTCGGTCGTGCTGCCGTCCGCGATCGGCTTCTCCCTGCTCTTCGCGGTGTACTCGGCCCTGGTCAGCGTCTACGCGGCCCGGCGCGAGGAACTCGTACTGAAGCGGCTGCGCACCGGTGAGGTGCGGGACATCGAGATCCTCGCGGGCTCCGCCGTGCCGTCCGTGGCCGTCGGGTTCGCGCAGTGCCTGATCCTGACCGGCGCCTGCGTGGCGCTGCTCGACGTGGGCGCGCCCGACGCGCCCCTCCACGCCGTCCTGGGCCTGCTCCTCGCCTTCGCGCTCTGGCCCGTGCTCGCCGCGGTCACGGCGACCTTCAGCCGCAGCGTGGAGAGCGCCCAGGTCGCGGCCATGCCGCTGCTGCTCGTCTCGTTCATCGGCTCCGGCACACTCGTGCCCCTCGAAGTCATGCCGGACAAGCTCGCCGCCGTCTGCGAACTGCTGCCCCTCACCCCGACGATCGAGCTGATCCGCGGCGGCTGGACCGGCGACATGTCCGCGTCCGACGCGCTCGGCGCCGTCGTGATCGCGGTGGCCTGGATCGGAGTCGGCGTGTTTGCTGTACGAAGGTGGTTCCGCTGGGAGCCGCGGCGCTAGCCGGGGGAAAGCCGGGCGGGGCGAAAGGACAGGGAGCGGTGGGCCGGATTCGGCGGATGCAGCGACGCTGGCGCGACCTGAGGAAGATCGAACAGGTCCAGCTCCAGAGCGTGGTCATGTGGCACACCGTGCCCTGGATCTTCTTCCTCAGCTGGTGCGCGCTGCCGGTGGGCCTGGGCCTGCGGCACGAGCCCGCGGCGCAGGTCCTGGGCTGGTCGATGATCGCGGTGGCCGCGCTCCAGTGCGTACAGATCAACCGCTCGCTGCGCCGCGCCCTCGACCACTACCTGGGCCACGCCGAGTTCCCGCGCCGCGACCTGGCCCTGATGCTCTGCCTCTGCCTCCTCGGCTTCGGCCTCGCCCTCGCCCTGCGGCGCGTCGACGGCATCGAGGACGGCGTGCTCGTCCTCGGCGTGCTCTTCCTGATCACCCCGTACGCGGAGGCGCTCGGCTTCGCCCTGTCCATCCGGAACTTCTTCCGCCACCTCGCCGTGCTCGTCGTGGTCCTCGTGGCCGCCTTCGCCGCCGTCGGCGCGCGCGGCGGCGAGCTGGTCGGCGTCGGCGCGCTCGTCGCCGCGGGCGGCATGCTCTCGCTGCTGACCTCGCGCTGCGGGGCCTGGACGCTGTCCGTGATGTGGGAGGCCGAGCGGGCCCGCGAGACCGAGAGCAGGCTCGCCGTCGCCGAGGAACGCCTGCGCTTCGGCCGCGACCTGCACGACGTCATGGGCCGCAACCTCGCCGTCATCGCCCTCAAGAGCGAGCTCGCCGTGCAGCTCGCCCGCCGCGGCCGGCCCGAGGCGGTGGACCAGATGGTCGAGGTGCAGCGGATCGCGCAGGAGACCCAGCGGGAGATACGGGACGTCGTCCGCGGCTACCGCGAGGCCGAGCTGGGCGCCGAACTCGCGGGCGCGCAGGGCGTCCTGGAGGCCGCCGGGATCCGCTGCCGGGTGACGGGGGCGAACGACCCGTCCGAGCGCCGCCTGCCCCCGGCCGTGCAGGCGGCGCTCGGGTGGGTCGTGCGCGAGGGCACGACCAACGTGCTGCGGCACGGGGACGCGGAGACCTGCGCCATCACGGTTTCGGTGACGGAAGGACGTACGGAGTTGACCATCGAGAACGACGGGGCGCCCGAGGCTCCCGTCGGCAGCGGCGGGTCCGGGCTCAGGGGCCTCAGGGAACGGCTCGCCACCGTGGGCGGCACGCTGGAGCACACCTCGGCACAGGGGCGCTTCCGGCTCACGGCGCTGGTGCCGCTGCCGGAGACCGGCCGCCCGGACCGGACATCGGCCCCGACAGACGCCGTCCCCCGCACCCCGGAGACCAAGGCCTCATGACCGCCGTACGCGTGCTGCTCGCCGACGACGAGCACCTGATCCGCGGCGCGCTCGCCGCCCTGCTCGCCCTGGAGGACGACCTGGCCGTCGTCGCCCAGGCCGCGTCCGGACCCGAGGCGCTGGCCATGGCGCGGGCCCACCGGCCGGACGTCGCCGTGCTCGATCTGCAGATGCCGGGCGCCGACGGTGTGAGTGTCGCCACACTCCTGCGGGACGAACTCCCCGCCTGCCGCACCATGATCGTCACCAGTCACGGCCGGCCCGGACACCTCAAGCGGGCACTCGAAGCGGGTGTGCGGGGGTTTGTCCCGAAGACGGTCAGCGCGCAGCGCCTCGCGGAGATCATCCGTTCCGTCCACGCCGGAAACCGCTACGTGGACCAGGAGTTGGCCGCCGACGCGATCTCCGCCGGGGACTCCCCGCTGACCGCCCGCGAGGCCGAGGTGCTCGAACTCGCCGCCGACGGCGCACCCGTGTCGGAGATCGCGGAGCGCGCCGCGCTCTCCCAGGGGACGGTCCGCAACTACCTCTCCTCGGCGGTCACCAAGATCGGTGCGGAGAACCGGCATGCGGCGGTGCGGCTCGCGCGGGAGCGAGGTTGGGTATAGTGGCTCTCGCGCTTCGGCGCAGCGCGGACGTAGCTCAGTTGGTAGAGCGCAACCTTGCCAAGGTTGAGGTCGCCAGTTCGAACCTGGTCGTCCGCTCAGCGAAAGCCCCCCGGTTCTCGGAACCGGGGGGCTTTGTCGTGCTTACGCCCAGGGAGTTCCCGTGAGCCGCTCGTACGCCTCGATGTACTTGGCGCGGGTGGCGGCCACCACCTCCGCGGGCAGCGGCGGGGGAGGCTGCTCGCTCGCACGGTCCCAGCCGGACGCGGCCGAGGTCAGCCAGTCGCGGACGTACTGCTTGTCGAAGGACGGCTGGGCGCGGCCCGGCTGCCACTCGGCCGCGGGCCAGAACCGGGACGAGTCGGGGGTGAGGACCTCGTCGGCGAGGACGAGGGTGCCGGGCTCGCCGTCGCGGGTCTCGAAGCCGAACTCGAACTTGGTGTCCGCGAGGATCAGGCCGCGCTCGCGGGCGACGTCACGGGCCCGGCCGTAGACGGCGAGGGTCGCCTGCCGGAGCCGGGCGGCGGTGTCGGCGCCGACCTGGCGGGCCACCTCCTCGTACGACACGTTCTCGTCGTGCTCGCCGACCGCCGCCTTCGTGGCGGGCGTGAAGATCGGCGCGGGCAGCTCGGAGCCGTTCTCCAGGCCCTCGGGCAGCGCGAGGCCGCAGACGGTGCGGGACTCCTTGTACTCAAGGAGCCCCGAACCCGCCAGATAGCCGCGGGCGACGCACTCGACCGGGACCATCGCCAGGGACTTGCAGATGAGCGTGCGGCCCTCCCAGTCGGCGGGGGCGCCGGGCGGCACGTCGGTCGAGATGACGTGGTTGGGGGCCAGGTCGGCGAGCTGGTCGAACCACCACAGCGAGAGCTGGGTCAGCACCCGCCCCTTGTCGGGGATCTCGCTGGGCAGCACCCAGTCGTAGGCGGACATGCGGTCGCTGGCGACCATCACGAGCTCGCCCGCCTCGTTCTGGTACAGCTCGCGCACCTTGCCGGTGTGCAGATGCACCAGACCCGGAACCTGGATCGGCTCGGGCTTTTCGACGAATCCGGACACGGTTCCTCCCCGTGGTTCTGTCCAATGACTCCGATTCTCCCGTATGCGGAGGACGGTTTTGGCCAGGGGTCGGGCCGCCGAGCCGGACGGGCTCAGTCACGTTTGCAGATGCGGTCCAGGAGGTTGGCCGTGGCGCGCTGGACGCGGGGGTCGACGTGTCCGGGGCGGTCCAGGGCCGGGGACCAGGCGAAGGTGCCGGACGCGAAGACGAGGGCGCCGGACGGGGCGCGGTACAGCGAGGTCTCCTGGTGGCGCGTGCTGCCCTCGCTGTCCGCGTACGGGGAGTGGGCGAGCAGGATGCGGTCCTGGTGCTCGGGGAGCGCGGTGCGCGGGAAGTAGCGGTCGGCCTCGCCCGCGACCAGGCCGTCGATCTCGTCGCTCTCGTGCGCGCCGGTCGCCTCCCACAGCCAGTGGTCGGCGTTGCGGACGATGAGCGGATGCGGTTCGGGGACCCGGCCCGCGTACTGGATGCCCATCAACTGCTGCTCGGGGACGTCGACTTCGCGCCACAGGGCGGCCCTGCCGGGGCCGCGGCGTTTTCGGCAGGTGAGCAGGCGGTCCGGGACGCCGGAGGGCGAGGGGCCCAACTCCACCTGCCAGTACATGGTGTTGGCGGAGAGGAAGACGAGGGACGTGCCGGACTCGCGGGCCAGCTCGGTGGTGCGGCGCATGGCCGCCGACCAGTACTCGTCGTGGCCGGGGAAGACCAGCCCCCGGTAGCGGGTGGGGTCGATGCGGCCCGCGTGCAGGTCGCGGGTGTCGGCGTACGCGAGGTCGTAGCCGTAGCGCTCGGCCCAGCGGATGAAGTCGTAGGCGTGGCCGACGTGCAGGGGGAGGCCCGCGCCCGCGTACGGCCGGTC
Organism: Streptomyces flavofungini; assembly: GCF_014650815.1. Lineage (GTDB taxonomy): Bacteria > Actinomycetota > Actinomycetes > Streptomycetales > Streptomycetaceae > Streptomyces > Streptomyces flavofungini. The sequence continues at coordinate 24,318 of NZ_BMVR01000022.1, read as the reverse complement.
GAAGGAGACCGTGGTCGCGGCCTCGCTCTCGCCGAGGAGCCGGCCGTAGTCGTCCCAGGCGTGGTAGAGGCTGGCGCCGGTGTGGCCGTCCTCCGGATAGAGGTTGTACGCCTGCCAGGTGATGTCGGGCAGCAGGACCAGCAGGTCGGCGCAGGGCGCGACCGGCTCGCCGGGGCCCGGGGGGACGCTGTCGCGGACGGTGAAGGGGACGTGCGAGCGGTAGCCGTCGGTGGTGGTGAGGACGGCCACGTACGCCCCGACGTTCCAGTACGACGGGATCTGCAGGCGCCAGGAGAGCCACCAGTGGTGGCAGGAGACCGTGCGGTCGGCGGCGAGCGGGGCGGGCTGCACGATGCCGGAGAGGCGGGGGCTGGTGGTGATCTTGCGGGCGCCGTCGCCGCTGTAGTGGCCGATGCGGTAGATGTCCACGCTGAACTGCTGGGGCGGGTCCACGGTGATGTGGAAGTCCAGCGCCTCGCCAGGGGCGGCCGCTCCGGTGCCGGTGAAGCCCTTGATCTGGCGATGTATGTCGTCGGCGGTGCGGGGGCTGCCCGTACGGGGGGACGGGACCGGGACCGGGCCGGTGGCGCCCGGGACGTGGTCGACGTACCAGGGGACCACCTGGCCGGTGTCGTCGAAGTAGTGCTCGGCGCCGCGGAGCCAGGGCAGCGGGCCCTGGCCGAACGGGTCGGTCACGGCGTGGGCGAGGGCGCCCGACTCCCAGCGGCGGATCGGCTCCGGTCCCATGCGTTGTCCCCTCCCTCGCTTCCCTCGCTCCCCCGGGCCTGGTCGACACGGCTCGCTCGGAGGGTCGATGCGGCTCTGCTCTGCGCCTTGTCCCGTGCGCCGTGGGCTCTGCGCTTTTTGCCGTGCTCTGTCCCACGGGGTTGCGGGGGGCGCCGACCCCAGCACATCACATTACGCACGTGCGTCGTCACCGTTCGTCGCGAATTGACATGAGCGGAACGAATCCCTCCGGGCGTGGGGAGGGTGCCCTGCGGGGCCTTCCCCATCCGGGCCGGTCCACCGCCGATCGGCGCTCCGCGCCTCGTCCTCAAGCGCCGGACAGGCTGAGATGGGCCGAGATGGCTGGGTGTCGCCTTCAGGCAGGCCGGTCCGCCCCCGATCGGCGGAGAACCGGTCTGCCCGCGCGGGGCGGTGCCCGGGTCAGACCAGGCGTACCGGCTTCTCCGGGCGAACGCCGAGTCGGGCGAGCCAGCGGCGGAGGGGCTCGGGATCGCCGTCCTCGACCAGGGTGAGGACCCTCGGCGTGAGGTCGGCCGCGCGCTCCCCGTGCATGAGGAGCGACGGGCCGTCCAGCCAGTCGAGGCCGGGCGCCGCCCCGGCCGTGTCGACAGCCGCGCAGCACACCATCGCCGTGACGTGGTCGGCCAGCAACTCCCTGCCGGAACGCGGCGGTTGCAGCGGGAAGAGCGGCAGCACCCCGTCGTCCCACAACGCCTCGTCCGGCCCCTGCCCGGCCGGCTCGGGCCGAGGCGGCGCCACGGCCTCCTCCCGGGCCAACTCCGCGCTGAGCCGCGCGACCAGCTCCCCGCCCCGTCCTTCGACGGCGTCGGCACCGTCGGCCGGGTCGGCGGCCACGGCGAAACCGGCTTCGGCCAGCTCGGCATCGGTGAGGTCGGCCTCGGCGAAACCCGCGTCGGCCGACTCGGCATCCGTGAGCCCGGCGTTCGTGGGGTCGGCCGCGGCGCGTTCGTCCGCCCCGGCCACCTCGGCGTTCGCGAGGTCAGTCCCGGCGGGACCGGCGTCGGCCGACTCGGCCTCGGCCGAGCCCGCTTCAGCCACATCCGCGTCGGCCCGCCCGGTTTCGGGGCGACCGGCATCCGGCCCGGCCCCGGACCCGGCGTCGGGCCGGACCCCCGCGCCGGTCCCGGCCCGCATCGCCGCAGCAGCCTCCGCCCGCGCCTCCAGCACGGCCCGGCGCGCCATCGCCTCCGGATCCGTCAGGTGGTCCAGGACGCGGCCGAGCGTCGGCCCCTTGGGGTCGGGGGACGTGGGGTCGCTGGAGCGGCTGACGCCGAGGGAGTCGAGGACGCGGTGGAGGCGGGCGGCGTCCATCCGCCACTTCCGGTCGACGACCTCGTCCGGATATTCCTGCCAGGCCACCGGAGCCCAGCCGGGCCCGGGCTCGGCGGGGCCGCCGTGGAAGAGGCGGGCGGCGAGGAGGGAGGCCGCCTCGTCCACCGCGCCGGGCTCCTCCAGGAGGTCGCAGGCGGGGCGTTCGCCGAGCCGGGAGGCGAAGCCTTCGGCGAGGCGGTCGCGGCGGGAGAGTTCGGTGAGGGCGGAGACGACGCCCGCGTCGAGCCGCGAGGGCCACCGCCCCATCCGCCAGGCGGGCAGGGCGACCCGGGTCAGGAGCCGGTCCCACCCGGCGTACGCGAGACCGACCTGCTCCTGGGCGACGATCCGCACGCCGTAGTCCACGTTCTGCGCCCGCTCGGCCGCGGCGGCGGCGACGCCGCGCTCCATCTCCGCGGCGTGCACCCGGCAACTGCGCAGCAGCAGCCGCGCCACCTTCCCGATGCCGCCGAGGACGGTGCGCGTGAGCGGGCCGCGCCCGGGCGCGGAGGCGACGGCGACGGCGGCGTCGAGGCCGCGTACGAAACGGCGGGCGGCCGCTATGTCGGGGTGCGCCGAGGGACCCGTACCCGCGACGACCGGCGCGAGCACCGCCCGCAGCTCGCCGACGCGCATCCACCACAGGAAGGGCGAGCCGATGACGAGGACCGGGGCGGCGGGCGTACGGCGGCGGGGCGGTCTGGCGCCCTGGATGGCCGTCCCCTCGGGCGGGGTGGCCAGGTCCGTGCGGGTGCCGTCCGGGCCGGTGCCCGCGCCGGGTTCGGCGGCGTCCGCCGGGGTCCCGTGCGCCCGGTGGGTGCGGTCCTCCAGCCAGCTGTCGCAGTCCGGGGTGAGCGCTATGGCCGAGGGTGCGGGGACCTCCAGGCGGTCGGCGAGGTCCCGCACCAGGCGGTACAGATCAGGGGCCGAGGCCTCCGTGATCGGGACCGTCGGGCTCATGGCGGGTCTGGCCCGCGCGACGACGAGGGCGACGGCCGCGGCGCCGAGCAGCACGAGCACCGCGAACACCGTCACGGCCCAGCGCGCCACGGCCCAACTGCCGCCGCCTATGTGCCCCATGGCCGTGGCGGCGAGCAGCACGACGGCGACGGCCGCGGGCAACAGGGCGACGGCCAGCGCCCGGCTGCGGATGCGCAGCACGGCGAGGGCCCGGGAACGCGCGGCCTGCGCGCCCACCTCCACACCCATCCCTGACACGACCGAAGTCACCCCCTGCTGCCTACAGCTCGGCCGGCGACCGGAGCCGACGGCGCACGTCGTTGGCGTTGTTCACTCCCCCACTGTGGCACCCGCCACCGACATCGCAATGCCGGTGGGCTGTTTGGCTGTGAGTGCCGGAATGCCTGCGCCGCACCCTAGTTGGGGTGCCGGTCACCGTCAGCCGGATGGCCGAGCGGTCACCCGATGGAATGGCTTTGGGTAAAGCTGGCCCGCTCCGCGCGGGGCCGGGGGACGGGCCGCGAGCCCCTCCGCACAGGGCCCGGGGCCGACATCCACCACGCCGACCGGCCCCGAAGGAGCGGCAACTCGGCGCCCGTCATACGGCGGGCTCAGCACACACCCTCCGTAACGCCGGACGGGTCTACGGCGGACCGTAGACCCGTGGGGCAAGAGGGTGGGGGTGGCGGGGGACGACTCGGACCATGCGGGCTACGCGGCGCGGGGCCCGGGGGCCCGCGGGGTTACGTGGCCGGGCGGGTGGTGTCTGCGGGGCTGCGCGGCCTAGCGCACCCCGCCCCGGCCACCCCTGCCCGCCCCGCAGGGCCTACGCCGCTCCGCCCCGGGCCGCCTGCTCCGCGATGTCCGTGCGGTGCTGGGAGCCGTCGAGGCGGACGCGCGCGACCGCCGCGTACGCCCGCTTGCGCGCCTGCGTGAGGTCGGCACCGGTCGCCGTCACGGAGAGCACGCGCCCGCCCGCGCTGACGACCGCGTCGCCGTCGCGCCTGGTCCCGGCGTGCAGGACGTACGCGTCGGGGGCGTCCTGGTCCACGACGTCGGCGAGGCCTTCGATGGGGTCGCCGGTGCGCGGCGTACCGGGGTAGTTGTGCGAGGCGATGACGACGGTGACGGCCGCGTCGTCGCTCCAGCGCAGCGGCGGCAGGTCGGCGAGCGTGCCGTTCGCCGCCGCGAGGAGCAGACCCGACAGCGGGGTCTTGAGGCGGGCGAGGACGACCTGGGTCTCGGGGTCGCCGAAGCGGGCGTTGAACTCGATGACGCGGACGCCGCGGCTGGTGATCGCGAGTCCGGCGTACAGCAGACCGGAGAACGGGGTGCCACGGCGCCGCAGTTCGTCGACGGTCGGCTGGAGGACGGTCTCAAGGACCTCGTCGACGAGCTTCGGGTCGGCCCACGGCAGCGGCGAGTAGGCGCCCATGCCGCCGGTGTTGGGGCCTTCGTCGCCGTCGAGGGCGCGCTTGAAGTCCTGGGCGGGGCGCAGCGGGACGACGGTCTTGCCGTCGGTGACGGCGAAGAGGGAGACCTCGGGGCCGTCGAGGAACTCCTCGATGACGACGCGCCCGCAGGCGAGGGCGTGTGCCCTGGCCTCCTGGACGTCACCGGTGACGACGACGCCCTTGCCGGCGGCGAGGCCGTCGTCCTTGACGACGTAGGGGGCACCGAAGGCGTCGAGCGCGACGTCGACTTCCGCGGGCGTGGTGCAGACGTAGCTGCGGGCGGTGGGGACACCCGCGCCCGCCATCACGTCCTTGGCGAAGGCCTTGGAGCCCTCCAGCTCGGCGGCCTCCTTGGACGGCCCGAAGCACGGGACGCCCGCTTCGCGCACGGCGTCGGCGACCCCGGCGACCAGGGGCGCCTCCGGCCCCACGACGACCAGACCGGCGCCGAGCTTCGTGGCGAGCCCGGCCACGGCGGCGCCGTCGAGGGCGTCGACCGGGTGCAGCTCGGCCACGTCCGCGATCCCGGCGTTGCCGGGGGCGCAGTACAGGGCGGTGACCGCGGGGTCGAGGGACAGGGAGCGGCACAGGGCGTGTTCGCGGGCACCGCTGCCGATGACGAGGACCTTCACGGGGATCAGCCTAGCCCGGCGAAGGGGGTGCCTTTGTTCGGGCGTCCGAGGCGAGGGACGGCGGGAGGTTGTGGGTTTCTCCAGGTGGGGGGCGCGGAGCTGGGGTTTCGGGGGGTACGGAGTCCGGGGACCGGGGTACGACTCGGGCTTCCGTCGGACAGGGGTGCGGTGACGGCTCCCGCAGGACAGGGGTGCGGTGACGGCTCCCGCAGGACCGGAGCACGGTGACGGCTCCCGCAGGACCGGAGCACGGTGACGGCTCCGGCCGCCCGGGGCTCCCCGCAGACCCGTACCCCCGCCTACTCGTTGGTGTACTCCTCGACCACCGTCGCCCCCAGCTCCCGGACGATCAGTTCGTGGCCGGAGAGGGCCGAGTCGACCAGGTCCGGGTCGTCGTCCTCCGGGATGTCGTCCTCGGGGGCGACGTGCTCCGGGGGCGGGGGGGCCTGGGTGGGCGCCGGGGCCGAGGGGCGCTGCTGCCGCGGGGCGGCGGGCGCGGACTGGACCGGGCCCGGCTGCTGCGGGGCCGGGGACGGGGCCGGGGCCTGCGGTGCCGCGGGCTGCTGCGGGGCCGGGCGGGGGGCCGCCGGGGCGCCGCCGCCGAAGCCGCTCGCGGCGGGCGGCGGTGCCGAGCCGCCCGACGGGTCGACGATCGCCTCGACCTTCCACTGCACCCCGAACTGCTCCTGCAGCGCCTGCCGCAGCACGTCCTCGCTGCCGCTGGACGCGAAGTTGTCCCGCGCACCGGCGTTCACGAAGCCGAGTTGGAGCGTGGTGCCGTCGAACCCGGCCACCTGGGCGTTCTGGCTGAGCAGGATCCAGGTGAAGCGGCGGCGGTTCTTGACCGCGTCGAGGATGTTCGGCCAGAGGGAGCGGGGGTCGGGGCCACCGCCCGTGTACGCGGCGGCGGGGGCGGCCGGGGCCGCCTGGCCCGCGGGCTCCGGGGCCGGAGCCGGGGCGTGGGCCGGGGGTGCGGCGGGCGGCTGCGCGGGGCCGCCGCCCGCGGGGGTCGCCGTGGGCCAGCCGCCCGGGCGGTTCGCCGCGGGGGCGGTGGGCGCGGGGCCGCCGGCCGGGCCGCCAGCCGAGCCGCCGGGCGCGCCTCCGTTCGGCGCCGCGGCTCCGCCGCCCGGGGCCGAGGTCGTGGGCCAGCCGCCGGGGCGGTTGCCCGCGGGGGCGGCGGTGGGCTCGGCAGGGGCCGTGGGCGCGGCCGGGGCGGGCGCCTGGGGCGCCGCCGGGGCCTCGGGGGCGGGCGCGGGGGCGTACTGGGCGGCGGCGGGCTGGGCGGCGGCGGGCTGCCCCCCGTCCTCAGCACCGGCTACGAAGCCCGCACCCGGGCCCGAGTCGGAAGCACCCCCCGGACCACCGGGCCCCCCGCCCCGTACAGCGGCTCGCGCGGCCGCGGCCCCGCCTCCGGGCGGAACCTCCGGCCCCGGCGGCGGCACCGCGACCCCCGGCTGCCGCACCCCGGCGTGCGCCTCGGGCCCGGGAACGTAGGCCATGGCGGGAGCGCCCGCGGGCCCCCCGGCCATGAACTGGCCCCCGCGCTCGAGCCGGTCGAGCCGGGCCATCACCGAGCGCTCGTCGTCGAAGGCGGCGGGCAGCAGCACGCGCGCGCAGATGAGTTCGAGCTGAAGCCGCGGGGAGGTGGCCCCGCGCATCTCGGTGAGGCCTTCGTTGACGAGGTCGGCGGCGCGGCTCAGCTCGGCGCCGCCGAAGACTCCGGCCTGGGCCTGCATGCGCTCGACCACGTCGGCGGGGGCGTCGATGAGGCCCTTCTCGGCGGCGTCGGGCACGGCGGCGAGGATCACCAGGTCCCGCAGCCGCTCCAGGAGGTCGGCGACGAAGCGCCGGGGGTCGTTGCCGCCCTCGATGACGCGGTCCACGACCTCGAAGGCGGCGGCGCCGTCACCGGCGGCGAAGGCCTCGACGACGGAGTCGAGGAGCGAGCCGTCCGTGTACCCGAGCAGGCCCGTCGCCATGGCATACGTCACACCGTCCTCGCGGGCGCCCGCGAGGAGCTGGTCCATGACGGACATGGAGTCACGCACGGACCCGGCCCCGGCGCGCACGACGAGCGGCAGGACGCCGTCCTCGATGGCCATGCCCTCGCGCCCGCAGACCTCGGCGAGGTAGTCGCGCAGGGTGCCGGGGGGCACGAGCCGGAACGGATAGTGGTGCGTGCGCGACCGGATGGTGCCGATGACCTTCTCGGGCTCCGTCGTCGCGAAGATGAACTTGAGGTGCTCCGGCGGCTCTTCGACGACCTTCAGGAGGGCGTTGAAGCCCGCCGACGTGACCATGTGGGCCTCGTCGATGATGTAGATCTTGTACCGGCTGGAGGCCGGGCCGAAGAAGGCCTTCTCGCGCAGGTCACGCGCGTCGTCCACACCACCGTGGGACGCGGCGTCGATCTCGATGACGTCGATGGACCCGGGGCCGTTGCGCGCGAGGTCCTGGCAGGACTGGCACTCTCCGCACGGGGTGGGAGTGGGACCTTGCTCACAGTTCAGGCAGCGGGCGAGGATGCGCGCGCTCGTCGTCTTGCCGCAGCCGCGCGGGCCACTGAACAGGTACGCGTGATTGACCCGGTTGTTGCGCAGCGCCTGCTGCAGCGGGTCGGTTACATGCTCCTGCCCGATGACCTCGGCGAACGACTCCGGGCGATAACGGCGGTACAGCGCGAGAGACGACACGTATACGAGGTTATAGGCGCCCACTGACAACCCGGACCGCCCCGGACGAACACCCCGCCCCACCGGCGCCGCGGGCCACCCCGCCGCGCGCCCGCCCCGGAACGCAAAGGGCCCCCCACGCACCCGCCAGAGCCGACCTACCCTTGCTGCCTTCCGGCCCTGGGGGAGTTCAGTCAGATAGCGCCACGTGAGGGGCTGGCCCCCACCCTAGCCGATCCCGGGGGGTGGGATCGAGTCCGCTCCCCGGACGTGAACGCACCAGGTCCCCGCGACCGGAACGCGTTCGCGAGCACACCTCCGCGTCTTGTATTGTTTGCGGCGGAGGATTCGCCTAGTGGCCTAGGGCGCACGCTTGGAAAGCGTGTTGGGGGCAACCCCTCACGAGTTCGAATCTCGTATCCTCCGCCAGTGCCTCACCGGGCACTAACGTTGAAGGGCCCCACCGTTCGCGGTGGGGCCCTTCGACGTTGTCGGCGTTGTCAGTGTTCTCGGCGTTCTCGGTGTTCTCGGTGTTGTCGGCGTTGTCGGCGTTGTCGGCGCTATCCGCGTCGTCCGCGCCGTCCGCGCCGTCCGCTCGGGTTCGCGCGCCGGAGGCCGGGGCGAAGAGGGGGGTTGGGTACACCCCCAGGACACCGTTTTCCCCTATGCCCTGGTGAGCGCGGGCGCAGCAGAGTTGGGGATGTCAGCACGGTACGTCCCCTGCCGGGCGAACGGACGAATACGAGGCCCCGCTCATGACCATCGACACGCTCCCCCACGCCCCCGCCACGACGCCGACCCGGTCCGCGCCCCCGACCCCGACCCCGACCCGGGAGCGCGTTCCCACCTCCCGCCCCGGCTTCTGGCGGGCCCCCTTCGCCGCCACCACCTTCCGCGAGTTCGGGTACACGCTCGTCTCGCTGCCGATCGCCATCGCCGGGTTCGTGTTCGCCGTCACGCTGTTCTCGCTGGGCGCGGGGCTCGCCGTCACGCTGCTCGGGCTGCCCGTGTTCGCGGTGCTGCTGGCGGGGGCCCGCGGCCTCGGCGCGGTCGAGCGGCGGCGGGCGCGGGAGCAGCTCGGGGTCGAGGTGGCGGAGCCCGCGGCGGTGCGCGTGGGCGAGGGCGGTGCCTGGGCGGGGGTGCGGGCCCGGATCGGGGACGCGGCCGGGTGGAAGGCCCTGGTGTTCCAGGTCGTCATGTTCCCGTGGCGGGTGACGAGCTTCGTGGTGGCGCTGACCCTGTGGGTGACCGGCTGGGTGGTCGCGCTGTTCCCCGCGTACTCCTGGGTGTTCGCGCGCTACACCGACTGGCCGGGCTACCGCGTCTTCGACTACACGTCCGGCGGCGAGCACCACGCGTACTACATCGAGTCGCCCCTGCAGGTCGCCGGGGTCGCCGCCGTCGGCTGGCTGCTCGTGCTGCTCACGCCGCTGATCGTGCGGGCGCTCACCGGCGTGGACCGGGCCGCGGTGCGGGCGCTGCTCGGCCGGTGAGGCGCCGGGCGAGGCGCCGGGTGAAGCTCCGGGCGAGGTGCCGGGCGGGCCCCGCCCGCCCGGCACCGCCCTGTCCGCGAGAGCCCTGTCCGTGAGAGCCCCGCCCGTGAGAGCCCCGCCCGTGAGAGCCCCACCCCCGCGAGCACCACGACCATCCCGGCCACCACCCGCACGCCGATCTCCTCCCCGAGGACCAGCGCGCCGAGGGCGACCGAGACGACCGGGAGCAGATAGCCGACCGTGGCCGCCGCGGTCGGCCCCTCGTCGGCGATGAGGCGGGAGTTGAGGTGGAAGGTGAGGCCGGTGCCGAAGACGCCGAGGACGACGACGGCGAGGACGCCGGTGAGGGTCGGCGCCGACTCCGTGTGCGGGCTCGCGGGCAGGCCGAGCGTGGTCAGGCCGGTGGCGGCGAGGAGTTGGGCGGCGGACAGGGCCAGCGGCGGCGTGCCGCGGCCGATGAGGTGCCGGGCCATGTACGCGAAGGCGACGGCGTAGCTGACGGCGGCGGCGAGCAGCGCGAGCGCGCCCCAGCTCGCGAGCCCCGACTGCTGCCACGGCGCGAAGATCAGCAGCGTGCCGCCGAAGCCGAGGACGAGTCCGGCGAGCCGCTTCGGGCCGAGCCCCCGCTCCGTACCGAGCAGCAGGCCGAGCCCGAGCGACCACAGCGGGGTCGTGGCGTTCATGACGCCCGCGACACCCGAGTCGACCGTCTGCTCGCCGATGCTGAAGAGCAGGAACGGCAGCGCGTTGCAGAACAGGGCCGCCACGACGAGATGGCCCCAGATGCGGCGCTCGCGCGGCAGCCGCTGGCGGGCCGAGCGGGCGAGGACGAGGAGGACGGCGGCGCCGAGCGCGCAGCGCACGATCGTCACGTGCAGCGGCGCGAGGCCGCCCGCCAGGGCCAGCTTGATCCACAGGAAACTCGAACCCCAGAGCAGGGCGAGGACGGCGATTCGCATGTCTCGACGGTGCCCCGGCCCTATTCGTAAGACAAGCGAAAAGATTCGAAGGCAGAATGAAGCTGAGCTTCATTCGTGGCGTACGCTGGCCGCATGCTCGACATGCGGCGCATGCAGATCCTGCGGGCGGTCGTCACCAGCGGTTCGGTGACCGCTGCGGCCCGGAACCTCGGCTACACCCCGTCCGCGGTCAGCCAGCAGATGGCGGCCCTGGAGAAGGAGGCGGGCACCCCGCTCCTGGAGCGCACCGGCCGCGGGGTGCGGCCCACGGACGCCGGGCTGCTCCTGGCCGACTGCGCGACGGCCATCGGCACCCACGTCGCCCGCGCGGAGACGGCGCTCGCCGATCTGCGCGCCGGGCGCACGGGCCGGATCTCGGTACGGTACTTCGCCACCGCGGGCGCCCGCCTCGCCGCGCCCGCCCTCGCCCGGCTGCGCCGCGAACACCCCGGAGTACAGGCCGAGTTGCGCCTCACCGACCCGGACGACCCGCTGCCCGAGGTGAAGGCGGGCCGCACCGACGTGGCCCTCGTGGTCCGCCGCCACGACGCTCCCCCGGTCGACGGCATCCGCTTCGTCCACCTCCTGGACGACCGCTACCGCGCGGTGCTGCCCCCGGCCCACCCCCTCGCCGCCCGCACCGGCCTGCGCCTCACCGACCTCGCCGAAGAGCCCTTCGTCGGCAGCGAGTTGCCGGGCCCTTGTCTGGAGGCGGTCCTCGACGCGTGCGGGTCGGCCGGGTTCACGCCGGACTTCGTGGTGGAGAGCGGGGACTACGCCACCGCGCAGGGCTTCGTGGCCGCCGGGGTCGGCGTCGCGCTCGTGCCGGAGATGGGTCTCGTCACGGCGCCGGGGGCCGAGGCCGGCCGCCCGGAGTGGGTCGTGCGCGAGGTCCGCGATCCGGAGCCGGTGCGGTCGATCTGGGCGGCGGTACGGGCGACGGCGCCGCAGGGGCCGGTGCTGCGGGCGTTCTTGGGCGCTCTGCGGGACGCGGCGGCAGAGACCGGCGTGACGGCCGAGGCGGGCAGGACGACCGGGGCGGGCGGGACCGCCTACTCCGACCCCGACCCCGCCGACCCCACCCTCGGCACCGCCCCCGGCGCCGCGTAACACCGCACCCGTACCGTCTGCCGCGCGCTCCACCGCTGCTCGCCGACCCCGAGCAGCTCCCAGCCCGCCCGCTCGTACAGCGCCACCGCCCCCGCGTCCGAGGCCACCACATCGAGCACCGGCCACAGCCCCCGCTCCCGCGCCGCCCCCGCCACCCGGTCGAGGAGCACCGCGCCGATCCCCCGCCCGCGCGCCCCCGGACCGACGAACAACCGGCTGACCACGGCCGTCCGTCGGACGGGCGAGCCGTCCCGCGCGCCCCACATCCTCGGCGCCACGTCGTCCGCCCCGGGAGCACAGAGCGCGATGTGCCCCACGACGTCCCCGTCGGCCGCGGCCGTCCACGCCCCGAGCAACCCGGACGGCGTCAGCCAACCGGCCGGGTCGGCGGGCCAGTTGGTGGGGTAGCCGTCGCTGTCGTGCACGTCGGCGAGGACGCGCACGCAGGCGTCGAGGTCGGCGGGGACCCGCCGTCGTACGAGAAGGTCCACGGCACCCTTGCGTCGGTCGCTCATCCGGGCATGCAAGCACACGGCTCACACGCCCCGCGCGCGTGTTTCCGCCCGCGCCGCCCCGAGCGCTCTCACGCGAGGGAGACCAGCTCCCGGTACTCCGTGCTCCACAGGTCCTCGGTCCCGTCGGGCAGAACGAGGACCCGGTCGGGGCGCAGGGCGTCGAGCGCGCCCTCGTCGTGGGTGACCATCACGATCGCCCCGGGGTACGTGCCCAGGGCGGCCAGGACCTCGTCGCGGGACGCGGGGTCGAGGTTGTTGGTGGGCTCGTCCAGGAGCAGGACGTTGGCGCCGGAGTGCACGAGTCCGGCCAGGGCGAGGCGGGTCTTCTCGCCGCCGGAGAGCACCTTGGCGGGCTTGTCCGCGTCGTCGCCGCTGAACAGGAACGACCCGAGCACCCGCCGCACCTCGCCGTCGGTGAGGCCGGGGGCGGCCGCCGCGAGGTTCTCCCGTACGGTCGACTCCCCGTCCAGGGTGTCGTGTTCCTGCCCGAAGTACCCGATGCGCAGGCCGTGGCCACGCACGACCCGCCCCGCGTCCGGCGTCTCGCGCCCGGCGAGGAGGCGAAGCAGCGTCGTCTTCCCGGCCCCGTTGAAGCCGAGCACGACCAGGCGGCTGCCCCGGTCCACGGCGAGGTCCACGCCGTGCAGCACGCGCAGCGTCCCGTAGGACTTCGCCAGGCTGACCGCGCCGAGGGGCATGCGGCCGCACGGGGCCGGTTCGGGGAGCCGGATGCGGGCCACCTTCTCGCCGCGCCGCGTGGGCTCGGTGCCCGCGAGCAGCCGGTCGGCGCGGCGCGCCATGTTCTTCGCGGCGGTGGCGGTGGCGACGTGGGCGCGCATCCGGTCGGCCTGGGTGCGCAGGGCGGTGGCCTTGCGCTCGGCGTTGGCGCGCTCCCGGGTGCGGCGGCGCTCGTCGGCGGCGCGCTGGGCGAGGTAGGCGGGCCAGGTGGTGTTGTGGACGTCGAGGGCGGCGCGGGCGGGGTCGAGGTGGAAGACGCGGTTCACGACGTCGCCGAGCAGGTCCACGTCGTGGCTGACGAGGACGACGCCGCCCGGGTACGTGCGCAGGAATCCGCGCAGCCACTCCACCGAGTCCCGGTCGAGGTGGTTGGTGGGCTCGTCGAGGAGCAGCGTGTCGTGGCGCGAGAACAGCATCCGGGCGAGTTCGACGCGCCGCCGCTGCCCGCCCGACAGTTCGCCCACGGCCTGCCCGAGGACCCGCTCGGGCAGCCCGAGCCCGGCCGCGACCCGGGCGGCCTCGGCCTCGGCCGCGTAGCCGCCGCGGGCCTGGAAGGCGTCGTCGGCGCGGGCGTACGCGGCGAGGGCGGACCGTTCGTCGGCGCCGCGCTCCAGGGCCGCCTCGGCGGCCCGGAGCGCGCGCACCGCCTCGTCGAGGCCGCGCGCGGACAGGATCCGGTCGGTGACGGTGGCCGCCGGGTCCGCGGCGGCCGGGTCCTGGGCGAGGTGGCCGAGGGAGCCGGTGCGGGTGATGGTGCCGGTGGCGCTCGGGGCCGGACCGGCGAGGGTCTTCAGGAGGGTGGACTTGCCCGCTCCGTTACGACCGACGAGGCCGACGCGGTCGCCGGGGCCGACGTGGAAGGAGATGCCGGACAGCAGGGTCCGGGCGCCGACGCACAGGTCGACATCACGTACAGAAAGCATGGGGAAACGCTCCGCAACAGCGAAAGGACACACGGGTGACGTGAAGGCGTGTGTCCTGGCTAGGAGATGCGGGGCGTAGACATGCCTCCAGGCTAGGCGGCGGCCCACCGCGCCCGCACCCGCTTTTCCGGGCGCCGCCGCCGGTGCTCCCGCCGGCCCCCTCCGGCGCCATCGCCCGCGCGTACGTCCGCCGCCGCCCGCCCCGTCCGCGTACCCGGCCGCCCGCGCCGCCCTGCGAACCCCCCGCACCCGCGAGATGATCGCCCCATGGACGCCACGCTGCACCTCGCACAGCAAGAAGACGCCGACGCGCTGCTGAGCCGCAGCCCGCTGGCCGCGCTCGTAGGGATGCTCCTGGACCAACAGGTCCCCATGGAGTGGGCGTTCGCGGGTCCGTACACGATCGCCCAGCGGATGGGGGCGGACGACCTCGACGCCCATGACATCGCGGCGTACGACCCCGACGCCTTCGTAGAGCTCCTTTCCGCCAAACCCGCCGTGCACCGCTACCCGGGCGCGATGGCCGGGCGCGTACAGAAGCTCTGCCAGTACCTGGTGGAGCACTACGAGGGCGACGCGGAGGCCGTCTGGCGGGACGCGGCCGACGGCAAGGAACTGCTGCGGCGCCTCAACGAGCTGCCCGGCTTCGGCAAGCAGAAGGCCCAGATCTTCCTGGCCCTGCTCGGCAAGCAGCTCGGCGTGCGGCCCGAGGGCTGGCAGGAGGCGGCCGGGGCGTACGGCGAGCCGAAGGCGTTCCGGTCCGTCGCGGACATCAAGGGGCCCGAGTCCCTGCAGCAGGTCCGCGCCCACAAGCAGGAGATGAAGGCGGCGGCGAAGGCGGCCAAGGCCGCGAAGGGCTAGGGCGTTTCTGACGGCTCTTGAAACCGTCAGATGGCTGTCACGGGTGTGGGCGCCGGGGCGAGCAGCACCTCGGGGGGCAGCTCCCGTTGCGCCGACGATCTCCCTGGCGGCCGACCAAGAGCCATCAGAAACGCCCTAGCCGACCCGGGGCTACCGCCGCCGCTTCGCCGTGCCGAAGACCGACCGTGAGATCTCCCGGCCGATCTGTGTCCCCATCGACCGCAGCAGCGACTTGAACATCCCGCTGCCCATCACCTGCTCGACGACGGACCCACCGCCGGACCCGCCCGCGCCCTCCTGCGGCTTCGGCGCCGCCTTCCCCTTCGCCTGCGCCGGGACCGGAGCCGCAGCGGGTGCGGCGGCCCGCTCGGCCTCCCGGGCGCTCAGCCGCTCGTACGCCGACTCCCGGTCCACCGCCTCCGCGTACCGCCCGTACAGCGGCGATTCCCGGACGGCCCGCTCCAGGTCCGCCGCCGCGACCGGGCCCATCAGCGACTGCGGCGCCCGCAGCCGCGTAACCGCGACCGGCGTGGGCGCGCCCTTCTCGCTGAGCACGGTGACGACGGCCTCGCCGGTGCCGATGCCGGTGAGGGTCTCCGCCAGGTCGTACGCGGAGTTCGGGAACGTACGGACGGTCGCCTTGAGGGCCTTCTCGTCCTCGGGCGTGAAGGCGCGCAGCGCGTGCTGCACCCGGTTGCCGAGCTGCGCGAGGACGTCGGCGGGCACGTCCTTCGGAGTCTGGGTGACGAAGAAGACGCCGACGCCCTTGGACCGGATCAGCCGCACGGTCTGCGTGATCGACTCCAGGAAGGCCTTGGAGGCGCCGCTGAACAGCAGGTGCGCCTCGTCGAAGAAGAAGACGAGCTTGGGCTTGTCCACATCCCCGACCTCGGGGAGGTCGTGGTACAGGTCGGCGAGCAGCCACATCAGGAAGGTGGAGAAGAGGGCGGGCTTGTCCTGCACGGAGGGCAGTTCGAGCACGGAGACGAGCCCCGGCGCACCCGAACCCGCCGAGCCCGATCCCGCCTCGGCACCCGCCGCGCCCCCGGCCCCCGCCGCCCCCAGCAGCTCACGCGTGTCGAACTCCGGTTCCCCGAAGAAGTCCCCCATCCCCTGCGCCTCGAACGCCGTCAGCGCCCGCAGGATCACCCCGGCGGTCGCCGTGGACAGACCGCCGACCGTCTTCAGCTCCGGCTTGCCCTCGTCCGAGGTGAGGAAGGCGACGACAGCGCGCAGGTCCTTCAGGTCGACGAGTTCGAGGCCCTTCTGGTCGGCGTAGTGGAAGATCAGGCCGAGCGACTGCTCCTGCGTCTGGTTGAGCTGGAGCACCTTCGACAGCAGGACGGGTCCGAAGCTGGTGATCGTCGCCCGTACCGGAATGCCCGTCCCGATCCCGCCGAGGGCGTAGAACTCGCACGGGTACCCGCGCGGCGCCCACTCCTGCCCGACGTCCCGGGCCCGGCCGGTGACCCGGTCGCCCGCCTCGCCGGGCGCCGAGATCCCCGAGACGTCGCCCTTGATGTCGGCGAGGAACACGGGCACGCCCTGGGCGGAGAGCTGCTCGGCGATGAGCTGGAGGGTCTTGGTCTTGCCGGTGCCGGTGGCGCCCGCGACGAGGCCGTGCCGGTTGAGCATCGGCAACGGGATGCGCACCTGCGCCTCGGGGTGGCACCGGCCGTCCCACAGGAGCGCGCCGAGGTCGAGTGCGGGGCCGTCGAAGGCGTACCCGGCGGCGATCTCGGCGACCTCCGGAGGTGACGCGGACGGCGTCACCCCGACGTCGGACACGGACCCGTTCGGGGGATTTCCGCCATCGGGTGTGGACGGCATCGGCTGGCTGTCGCTCACTTCGGCCCCTGCTCCCGGCTTGAGAGTTCCGGGTTTGCCCCGGTTTCCGACGTCATTTCCCAGGGTCGCACTCGGCCGCCATGGCTGCGCCCGGAGAGCCTTGACCGGTAGGCTTTCCGTGTGATCTTCAAGCGCATCGGAAACGGCCGGCCGTACCCCGACCACGGCCGGGAAAGCACCCGGCAGTGGGCGGACGTCGCGCCGCGCCCGGTCCGCCTCGATCAGCTCGTCACGACCAAGGGCCAGCTGGACCTGGAGACGCTGCTCGCCGAGGACTCCACGTTCTACGGCGACCTCTTCGCGCACGTCGTGAAGTGGCAGGGCGATCTGTACCTGGAGGACGGGCTGCACCGCGCCGTCCGCGCCGCGCTCCAGCAGCGCCAGGTGCTGCACGCCCGCGTTCTCGAACTGGGCTGAGCCCCGCGGGGGCCCGCGTTGGCCCTTTTGGGTTGGCCTTGGCGCCGGGCAATGATCATTTAGTAGGAATCGCCGCCGCGCAGCACTACGCTGCGCCCATGAGCATGCTCACTCCCCCCGGCATGGGCGGCAAATACCGCATCACGGGGGACAAATACCCGCGTATGCGTCGCCCCAGCGGCCGTCGCCGGATCGTGCTCGGAGCCGTCGCGTCCCTCGCCGTGGCCGGGCTGCTCGGCTGGGGCGGCCTGCAGCTCGTCGACGTGTTCTCCGGCGACGACGAGGCGTCCGCGGCGGGCGGGGCGAAGGACTGCCCGACGAGACCGGCGTCGGCCGACGCGGCCCGCAAGGCCGAGCCGAAAGCTTTCCCCCAGCCCCGGAAGATCACCGTCAACGTCTTCAACGCCACCCCGCGCGGCGGCCTCGCCAAGGAGACCGCCGCCGAGCTGAAGAAGCGCGGCTTCGCCATCGGCGACGTGGGCAACGCGACGAAGGCGTTCGACAAGAAGGTCGAGGGCCCGGGGATAGTGCTCGGCGCGAAGTCCGCCGCCGACACGGCGCTGCCGGTGCTCGCCACCCAGCTCCAGGGCGCCGCCCGGCAGACGGACGCCCGCAAGGGCGGCGAGGTCGACCTGATCCTCGGCAGCAAGTTCAAGGACCTGGCGACGAAGAAGGACGCCGACAAGGCCCTGGCGGCACTCACCAGGCCCGCGCCGACGCCCTCGAAGCCGGAGTCGTCCGACGGCAAGAACTGCTGAGCGCAGCGACGGGCCGCTCAGCAGTCACCCACCCGGGCGGCCACTCGACCGCCCCGTACGGCCCGACGACCACTCGGCCGCCGGTACTGCCGTACTGCCTGACGGCTACTCCGCCGTCCCGTACATGCGGTCCCCCGCGTCACCGAGCCCCGGCACGATGTACCCGTTCTCGTTGAGGCGCTCGTCCACCGCGGCCGTCACGACCGTCACCGGCGTGCCCGCCAGCTCGCGCTCCATGACCTCGACGCCCTCCGGGGCGGCCAGCAGGACCACGGCGGTCACGTCGTCCGCGCCGCGCTTGATGAGCTCCTGGATCGCCGCGACCAGCGTGCCGCCGGTGGCCAGCATCGGGTCCAGGACGTAGACCTGGCGGCCGGAGAGGTCCTCCGGCATCCGGGTCGCGTACGTGGACGCCTGCAGCGTCTCCTCGTTGCGGATCATGCCGAGGAAGCCGACCTCGGCGGTCGGGAGCAGGCGGACCATGCCGTCGAGCATGCCGAGACCGGCGCGCAGGATCGGCACGACCAGCGGCCGCGGATACGACAGCTTGACGCCGGTCGTCCCGACCACGGGGGTCTCGATGTCGACCTGCTCGGTGCGCACGTCCCGGGTGGCCTCGTACGCGAGCAGGGTGACCAGCTCGTCGGCCAGGCGCCGGAAGGTCGGGGAGTCGGTGCGCTTGTCGCGCAGCGTGGTGAGTTTGTGCGCCACCAGCGGGTGGTCGACGACGTGGATCCGCATTGTTCAACAGTAACCGGGCGAAGCGGCCCCCTGATCCCTCCGCGCTGGCATCAACCCCGGCCACGGAGGGAAGGTGGACGTACGAACACTGGGGTGGTGTGGCCTATGCCCGACCGGGAAGCGCGCGAGAGCGACGCCGAGCGACGCAGGCGACGCGAGACGGAAGCCGAGCGGCGCAGGCGCCGCGCCCAGTTCCTGCACGAGTTGACCGAGGCCCGCGAGCTGCGGGCCCGGGTGACACCGCGCCGCGCCCGGGCGGCCCGACTGCGACAGGCGATGCGTATGCGTACGTTCCGCTGGTAGCCGCGAAGGAGGCCGCCGCGGCAAAGCGGCCTGTGATTCACAACGCGACGCGGACACAGCGGTCCGAAGACCTCTCCTGAAGCCGTTGTTTCTGCCACGATTCCGAGTGGGCGGGGCTTGGAACAGCACTCCCGCCGCCGACGTCCGCCGGGGGGACCCCCAACCGGCGCCTATGAACAGTGGGAGAGTCACGGTGTACTTCGCCGCACTGCTCGCGCGCACCGAAGACGGGTGGGAAGCGAGCGACACGGAGCTCGACAATGTGGAGAGCCTGTCGGATCTGGCCGATCTGGCCCGTGAGGCCGCTGTCGACGACGACACGGTCCTCGTCTTCATCGAACAGGAGGACGCCTGGTTCGGCGTCGTCCGCGTGGACGGCGAGGAGGACCCGCGGATCTACGTCTCCGACGCCGCGGCCGCCGCTCGCAGCGCCTACGGCGAGATCCTTCTCACCGACGAGATGCTGGGCCGCGACCCGGACGACGAGGCGGACGCCCTGGAGTCCCTGGACCTCGACGGCACGGAGGACGGCGAGCCCGACACCTCCGACGACGACACGGACGGGCCGGACAGCACCGGCGAGGCCGTGCCCGCGGGGCCGCTCGGGGACCCGCAGGTCCTCGGCGACCTCGGAGTGTCGGACAAGGACCTCAAGGCACTGGAGAGCGGCGACGCGCTCGGTGAGATCGCCGACATGCTCGGAGTCACGGAGGTCCTCGAAGCCGTCCGTTAGTTTCACCGCGTGACACAACTCCCAGATCCGGTACGAGACCGCTGGCGGGCGCCGATGCGGATCGCCCTGGACCAGGCCGAACGGGCCGTCCAGGGCGGTGACGTGCCCGTCGGCGCCGTCGTGCTGTCCGCGGACGGCGAGACGGTGCTCGCCACCGGCCACAACGAACGCGAGGCCGGGGGCGACCCCACCGCGCACGCCGAGATCCTCGCGCTGCGCCGGGCCGCCGCCAGGCTCGGCACCTGGCGGCTGCCCGGCTGCACGCTCGTCGTCACCCTGGAGCCGTGCGTGATGTGTGCGGGCGCCCTCCAGCAGTCCCGCGTGGACCGCGTCGTCTACGGCGCCCGCGACGCCAAGGCCGGCGCCGCGGGCTCCCTGTGGGACCTGCTGCGCGACCGGCGGCTCAACCACCGGCCCGAAGTGATCGAAGGGGTCCTCGCCGAGGAGGGCGCGCGGCTGCTCACCGACTTCTTCGCCCGCTCCCGGGACCGCGGCACCCCGCCCGCCGAGGGGTAGTCCCAACGGATTTCGGCCCACGGCCCACCTTGGGCTAGGATCTCTCTCGGTAGCGTGTCCGAGCGGCCGAAGGAGCTCGCCTCGAAAGCGAGTGTGGCGCAAGTCACCGAGGGTTCAAATCCCTCCGCTACCGCCATAGACACCCCGCCGGTCCAGGAAACTGGACCGGCGGGGTGTTTCGCGTTCGGCCCCCGCCCCGGCACCTGACGAAGCATCCAGCGAAGCCCGGCGTCCAGCGAAGCGGAGCGCTTCGCACTAAGTGCGCACGAGCGATCGAACACCGCCACAAGCAACCATTTCTTTGTTTTATGTGACGGGCCGGGAGAATCAGGCATTCCGCCGCACGGTCACGGGTAAGGCGCCCACACGGTCAGCCGACCCGCACCGGACGGACGGACAGCCATGCGCATCATCAACTTCTTCCGCAGCCTCGGTGACACGGCCAAGGAAGTCGCCCGGGGCGTGGCGGACGCCATCGGCGATCTGCCCAAGGCCGCCGTCGACATCTACTGCGCCCGGCAGGAGACCAAGCGGCTGGAGATCCACGACCGCAGGCTGCGGGACTTCGCCAAGGACGAGCGCAAGCACGCCCCCGCCGCCCTCGGCCCGGGCGGGGGCGGCGGCTCACCGTCGTCCCAAGTGGACGTACTGCTCCCGCATTCGACCGTCACCGTGCCCCCGAACCAGTGGTCCGAGGAGCAGCGCGAGCACGAGCGACAGCTCCAGCAGGAGGGGGCCAGGCTCGCCGAGCGGCACGCCCGGCTGACCCACGAACTCGCCGCGGAACGGCTCACGTTGGACGACCGGTTCCGGCGCGAGCGGTCCGACCGGAAGCACCGGCAGCGCAAGGACGAGCGGTCGCACGGCGCACAGGTGGACTACGAACTGAACCAGGCCCTCGCCGACGCCGCCCACCACCGCGAGCACACGCCCTTCGCACTGGTCTATCCGCACGAGGTGAGCGCGCAGATCACCGCCGAGACCCGCAACGGCACCCTGCCCGCCCTCATCACCGCCCCCTTCTTCCGCGCCAGCGACCCGCACGCGCTCATCGACCCGGTCAACGCCGAGTTCGACTTCCACCTGCGCGAGGCGCTCCGGGAGCTGCCGGGGCCGAAGCTGATGGCGGGGGTGCCGGGCCTGTTCCGCCGCCCGCTCAACCGGCACGAGACCGACCTGTACCTCGTCCGGCAGGTCCTCGCCGCGCACCCGGTGGTGCTCGTCCACGGAGAGATCACCGAGGGCTGGCGCACCCGCGTCGACATCGTCGCCTGGAACCTCTACGGCGAGGCCGCCGCCGCGGCCGCGCCGCCCGAAGTCCCCCGGCGGCTCGGCACCTTCGACGCGCTCTCGCCCCTCGTGCCCGCCGCGGTGCGGCTCTCGCTGCCGTTCCCGGCGCTGCCGGCGGACGCGGGCAAGGAGCGGCACGCGGTGGAGGCGCAGATCGCGGCGCTGGCCGCGGGCGTCGCCGCCGTGATCGCCGAGTGGTTCCACGTGGCGGCGGGCCACGACCCGCAGCTGCACTCCCGGCTCGACGGCTCCCTGGACCCGCTGCCCCGCGCCGCCGCCCTCGGCACCGCCGCGATGCTGGACGTGTCGGTGGACCGGGGCCTCAAGGCGGAGACCGACGCGCTCATCCAGCAGGCGGCCACCTACCAGGAGGCCGGTTTCGAGGAACCCGCCCTGTTCACCGCCCGCCGCGCGCTGCGCCTGCCCACGCCCGGCACGCGCACGGAACGCCAGACCTATCTGGACCGGGTGCGCGGGCTGCTGCCCGTCCTCGACTCGCTGAAGCTCGGCGGCGAGGCGGCGGAACTGCGGGCGTCCGCCGAGGAGATCGCGGGCGCGGAGAACCGCCGTCGGCTCCTCGGGGAGGACGACGACGAGGACGGCGCGGAGGACGGCGGGGCCGGTGCGGGTGGCGGTGGCGCGGGTCCGGCCGGTCCGGCGGGCGCCGGTGGCCGAGCGGGTGCCGGAGAGGACGGCTGACGCATGGGGGCGCGGTTCCGGGTGGCGGCTGCCATCGACTTCGGTACGCACGCCAGCGGGTACGCCTGGACCGCCGTCAGCCGGGACCACGCGGACCCCCGACGGCGCGACATCGTCGACCGGGAGAACTGGCCGGAAACCACCGAGAAGCGCTATCCGAAGACCCGCTCGGCCCTGCTCCTGGACAGCTCCGGCGCCGTGCTCGCCTGGGGGCACCCGGCCGTGCGCGCCGCCCGCCCGCCGGGCTCCCGCCTGGTCACCGGCATGAAGATGTCGCTGCGCCCGGCCGACGACCCCTCACGCCCGGCCCCCGGGAACCGCGTGCCGCGCGCGCTCGACGACGACCTGTCCCGCCCGGTGCCGCTGATCGCCACGTACCTCGAACGGCTGCGGGCGGCCGCCGTGGCCGAGATCACCGCCGCGGGCGGCTACCGGGAGTCGGACATACGGTGGTGCCTCACCGTGCCCGCCATCTGGTCCCAGGCCGCCCTCGGCGCCATGCGCGAGGCCGCGGAGACCGCCGGGTTCCCGGCCGGGCACGACACGCTGCTGCTCGAACCCGAGCCGGACATGGCCGCGTTGTACTGCGCCGTCAAGGAGCTCGCGCCGACCGGCCCAGTGCGCTCGCTGCTCGGCGCGTTCCGCAGGTCGGGGCAGCGGTTCGTGGTGGCGGACTGCGGCGGCGGCACGGTCGACGTGGTGGCGTACGAGGTGCTCGGGGACGGCTCGCTCGCGCAGCTCCGCCGTCCCTCCGGGGGCGCGTTCGGTGCCACGTACACGACGAACGGCTTCATCAAGGACGTGCTCGGCAGCCGGTTCCTGGACCAGACGAACCTGGAGCGCCTGACCAGGTATCACTGGACCGAGTTCCAGGAGCTGTTGAGCGACTGGGAGACGCACCGCAACAGGTTCACGGTCGGCTCCCGCGAGAGCGTCGCGCTGCGCGTGGACGGTCTGCACGGGCTGCTCTCGCCGGACGACCTCCGGCACCTCGGCGAGGTCCAGGGCGGCAAGGGCGACCGGCTCGTCGTCCGGCCCAAGGAGATGGCCGACCTCCTGGAGGCCGCGGTCGGCGGGATCCTGCCGCTGATCGACGCGCACGTGGAGACGGCGGCCGAGGGCGGCGGCGCGGCCCGCCCGGACGTGTACCTGGTGGGCGGGTTCTCGAAGTCGCCCTATCTGCGGGAGCGGGTCCGGGCCCATGTCGGGAAGCGGGCCCGGGTCTTCATGCCGGACCGGCCCGAGCGGGCGGTGCTGCACGGGGCCGTGCACCGGTGCTACGCGTCCGCTGTCCGCGAGGGCGACGACGTGGCCGCCGGAACCGGCGGTGGGATCGGCGCGCGCCGCTCGGGGCCGGACATCACGGAACGCTGCGCGCTCTACACGTACGGCGCCCGAGTCTCCGTGCCGTACGAGGACGCCGACGGCGCCCAGGACCGGGCCCTGGAGCACAACGACGAGGGGCGGCCCTTCTGCCCCGACCGCTTCCTGCGGTTCGTCACCATCGGCCGGCGCGTCGGCGTCGGCCACGAGGTCGCCCACCGGAACCTGGTCCCCATCCGGGCCGACCGGACCCACATGACCGTCGACTTCTACGCCACCCACGCCCCCGACCCCCGCTACTACGACTCGGCCCCCGCCAAGCGCATCGGCGACATCACCGTCGACCTCAGCTCCTGCATGCACCTGCCGCGCGAGTCCCGCGAGGTCGACGTCCACCTGTCGTTCGGCCGGGCGGAGATCACCGTGCGCGCGGTCAACCGGCACGACGGCCAGGCGGTCGACGCCACCCTCGACCTCGATCCCGAATTCTGATCCGGATCCGGGACCGAAGCCGACCTGAATTCCGAACGGCCCGAACTGCGGTGATGGGGAGGCGATCCAGGATGTTCTCGCGGAGGGACAAGCGTGCTGAGGACGGTGAGCGCGGGGAGCGCGGGGGCGCGCCCACTGGCGGTGGGTACGCGGACATCGGCCTGCTGGAGGTGATCGCCCGGCTGGACGCGCTCGGCACCGCGGTGCGTGCTCTCGGCGACGACGTGGAACGGCACGAGGAGGACATACGCGACCTCCTCGCGGCTGCGGCCGGTTCCGGCAGCGGGGACGTGCTCGACGAGGCCCGGCGCCGGGCGCTCGACGTCGCGGAGGACCTCCAGCACGTGTGGCTGCGGGCTTGGCGGGCGGGGGGAGAGCGTGGGGCCGGGCGGGCTGTGGGGAGTCCTCGGGAGCAGGCTCGGGGGGTCGGGGAGCTGTTGCGGAGGGTGTTGGGGGGCGAGGGTGCGGCGTCCGGGGCCGCAGGGGCCGACCGTGGCTCGGTGGAGGCCGACGGTGTGGCGCTGCGGGGTGCCGCCGTCGAGGCGGGGGTGGAGTTCTCTTGGGATGCCGTACCGCCGGGGCGGGCTGACGGGCAGTCGGGTACGTCGTCGGGTGCGGGATCGAGTGCGTCGTCGGGTGCGGGATCGGGTACGCCGTCGGGCGCGGGACCGAGTGCGCCGTCGGGCGCGGGACCGGGTACGCCGTCGGGCGCGGGACCGGGTACGCCGTCGGGCGCGGGACCGAGTGCGCCGTCGGGCGCGGGACCGGGTACGCCGTCGGGCGCGGGACCGGGTACGCCGTC
>NZ_BMVR01000021.1 GCF_014650815.1 Streptomyces flavofungini | reverse complement strand
GTGACGGCTCGGGTGGCGGCGTGGGTGCGGGGGGCGGGGTCGGGGTGGGTGAGGGGGTCGGCTTCGGGGGTGTCGGCTTGGGGGTGGGCGTGGGTTTGGGGGGATGCGTCGGCTTGGGGGGTTTCGTGGTGGGTTTCGGCTTCGGCGGGAGTGTGGGCGGCGGCGTGCACCACGAGCCGCTGCCCGCGATGGCCGTCGCGGTCCCGCCCGGGCCGGTCGACGCGGACGCGCACGCGTCGGCGGGCGCCGCCGCGGCACCCGCCGGTGCGCCGAGGAGCCAGGCCAGAGTGAGGGTCGCGAGGGCGCGCGTGACGGGGGCCGTACGGCCCCTGGAGGATCCGGGCACGATGGAGATCATGGCCCGCGCGCCCCCTCGCGCGGGCGCGAGCGGGCGGCCAATCGTCCGAACGTGGGAGCGGCCGTACGCGGGTTCGCGCGCCCCCGGTCGCGCGAGGGCGGCGCCGCACCCGTTTCCGTACCGCCGGAAAGATTTTTGAGGCCGCGTTGAACGCTGCGCCCGGTCCCACCCGTACCTAGGGCCATGGGTGACGCAGCAGGCGTCGCAACAGCCAAGCAGATCACGGGAGTTCACAATGAAGACCTGGCGGAGCGCCTCGCTCGTAGCGACAGCTGCGGCCATGCTGGCGCTGACGACGGCGTGCGGTCAGGAGAAGGGGGAGCAGACCCCCAAGGGCCAGAACGTGGGCAACGAGGCCCCGGTCAAGGACGGGGCGGGCGCGGGCGACGGCTACGGCTCGGGCGGTGACTACGGCTCGGACTCCGGCAGCGGCGCGGGCAAGGCGAAGTCCGCCGGGCAGCTGGCCGTGTGGGACAGCAAGAAACTCGGCAAGGTCGTCACCGACAGCGCGGGCTTCACGCTCTACCGCTTCGACAAGGACACCGCACAGCCCCCCAAGTCCACCTGCGACGGCGCCTGCGAGAAGGCCTGGCCCGTGGTGGCCGCCAAGGGCGCCGAGGCCGCCCCCGGCGTCGACAAGTCCCTGCTCGGCGAGGTCACCCGGTCCGACGGCACCAAGCAGCTCACCATCGACGGCTGGCCGATGTACCGGTTCGCCAAGGACGCCAAGCCCGGCGACGCCAAGGGCCAGGGCGTGGGCGGCACCTGGTACGCCGCCGCGCCCGACGGGAAGAAGGCCGCGCCCGCCGCCGACTCGGGCGCGGACACCGGCGGCGACGCCGCCCAACCCGCCGACCTGGCCGGACTCTCCACCCGCAACGACCCGAAGCTCGGCGAGATCGTCGTCGACAAGAACGGCATGACCGTCTACCGCTTCACCAAGGACTCCGCCTGGCCCATGAAGTCCGCCTGCACCGGCCCCTGCCTGGAGAAGTGGCCCGTGGTCAAGCCGGTGGCGAAGAACGACACCAAGGGCATCCTGAAGAAGGGATTCGTCACCTTCAACCGTCCGGACGGCCTCAAGCAGCAGACGATCGACTGCTGGCCGCTGTACACCTTCGCCGGTGACAAGAAGCCCGGCGACACCAACGGTCAGGGCGTCGGCGGCACCTGGTACGCCGCCGCCCCCACCGGCAAGGCGGTGGGCGCCACGAAGTAGCCAATCCCGCAGCGGCAGCCGCCCCCCGCGCCGACCGGTCCGTTCCTTCCGTACCAAAGGGAAGGAATGGACCGGTTCTTTGGGCTGTGTGCGGCACTTGCCAACGGCAGTGACCGAGAACGGACGGCCAATTTCCGTTTTGACTCGCTCCGTTGGCTGACGATCAGTAGCCTCACCTTCGAACACCGGCTCGCCTTGACTACGCCTAAGCCTTGGAGTGTTGATGGAGCGTCCCGACTGGGCCCCGCCGGGCATCGACATCACGATGCCGAGCGTGGCCCGGATGTACGACCACTATCTGGGCGGCTCGCACAACTTCGAGGTGGACCGGGAGGCCGCCCGCAGGGCGATGGAGTTCATGCCGGGGCTCCCCAAGATCATGCAGGCGAATCGTGCCTTCATGCGCCGAGCAGTGCGTTTCTGTGTCGACGAGGGCGTCTCGCAGTTCCTCGACATCGGCTCAGGGATCCCCACGTTCGGCAATGTGCACGAGGTCGCGCAGCGGGCCGACAGCGCCGCACGCGTCGTGTACGTCGACCACGACCCGGTCGCCGTGGCGCACGGGCGTGCGGTACTCGAAGGCAATGACCAGGCCGCGGCGGCCTACGCGGATCTGCGGAAACCCCGCGAAATCCTGGGCAGTTCCGAGGTCGCGGCCCAGTTGGACCTCGAGCGGCCGGTGGCGCTTTTGCTGGTGGCCATACTCCACTTCGTCGAGGACGCGTACGATCCCTACGCGGCGGTCGCCGAGCTGCGGGACGCGCTGCCGCCCGGCAGCCTGATCGCCGTGACGCACGCCTCGTACGAAGGGATACCGGTCCCGCAGGAGCAGGCCGACGGGACCGTCGGCGTGTACAAGGACATCCGCAATCCATTGATCATGCGATCGCGTGCAGAGATCGCGCGGTTCTTCGAGGGATACGACATGGTGGAACCCGGCCTCGTGCCGATGCCGCACTGGCGGGCCGACACGGAGCTCGCGGAGGAGGACCCCTGGTCCTTCTCCGGGTTCGCCGGCGTGGGGCGCAAGCGTTGAGCGCGGACCAGGACGGGCCGGAGGACAGACTGCGCAGGTTCGCCACGATCTGGAGCCGCGCGCTGTTCCCGGTGACCGCCACCTCGCTCACCCGCCCCGAGTTCGAAAGCCAATTGACGCCGCTCGCCCAGCAGTTGCGGGCGGCCCTGGGCGAGCGGGTGTTCCGCGCCGCCGACAGCGAGGCCGTGGGCGCGGCCCTGGTCGCGACGCACTGCACCGAGCCGGAGGCGCTCAGCCGCACGCTCGACGTCGTGGACGCCTATCTGGTGCTGTACTGCGGCGCCTCCGCCGCCGACGGGACAGCCGCGGCGGAAGCCGGTGCCGGTGGGCGCGAGGAGCTGCGGGCGCGCTGCTCCCGGATCCAGCACGCCGTCGCCGCCGGGTTCGCCCGGGCGCTGCGCGAGCGCACCCGCACCGAGCAGGAGGCCATATCCCGGGCGGCCCTCGACGCGCGCGGCACCGTCGCCGAGGCCCTGCACGCCAGCGAGGCGCGGTTCCGCGCGGTCTTCCACGGCGCCGCCATCGGCATCGGCATCGCCGACCTCCGCGGCACCGTCCTGGAGGTCAACGACGCCCTGATCCGCATGTTCGGCGGCCTGGAGCACCAGCTGCGCGGGCGCAACGTGGCCGAGTGGACGCACCCCGACGACTCGCCGCACGTATGGCGCCTCTACGAGGAGCTGGTGCGCGGCGACCGCGAGCACTACCGCGTCGAGAAGGCCTTCTACCGCCCCGACGGCACCGTCCTGTGGACCAATCTGACGGTGTCCCTGCTGCGCGACGCCGACGGCGTGCCGCAGTACCAGCTCGCGCTGATGGAGGACACCACCGAGCGCCGCCTGCTCAACCTGCGCCTGCGCTACGAGGCCACGCACGACGCGCTCACCGGACTGCCCAACCGGACGCTGTTCTTCGAGCGCCTGGAGAAGGCCCTGTCGGCGGGCGAGGGCGCCCGGTTCGGGCTCTGCTACCTGGACCTCGACGGCTTCAAGACCGTCAACGACAGCCTCGGGCACGCGGCGGGCGACCGCCTCCTGGTCGAGGTCGCCGACCGCCTGCAGTCCTGCGCGACCGCGCCCGGCGAGATGGTGGCGCGGCTCGGCGGCGACGAGTTCGTCGCGCTGACCACCGGCCCGGACACCGAGCACGAGGTCGACGAGCTGGCCGGGCGTATCATGCACGCGCTCGCCACCCCCATCCGCGTGGAGGGGCGCGAACTGACGGTGCGCGGCTCCATCGGCATCGTCGAGGGACCCGCCGCCGAGCGCGGCGCGGCCGAGGTGCTGCGCAGCGCCGACATCACGATGTACCGCGCCAAGCACGCGGGCGGCAACCGCTACGAGCTGGCCGACCCGGAGGCCGACGCCCGCGCCATCACCCGGCACGGCCTGACCACGGCCCTGCCGGTGGCCCTGGAGCGCGGCGAGTTCTTCATCGAGTACCAGCCGCTCGTGCACCTCGGCGACGGCAGCGTGCGCGGCGCCGAGGCGCTGGTGCGGTGGCTGCACCCGCAGCACGGCGTCATCAGCCCGGACCGCTTCATTCCGCTCGCCGAGCACACCGGTCTCATCGTGCCGCTCGGACGCTGGGTCCTGGAGCAGTCGGTACGCCAGGCGCGCGCCTGGGAGGCGGGGGCCGGGGCCGATCCGGCCGCGGGTCCGCTGCGCGTCAACGTGAACCTGTCGCCGTGCCAGCTCACCCACCCCGGCCTGGTCTCCGACACCGTCGAGATCCTGGAGCGCGCGGGCCTCGCGCCCGGCTCGCTGTGCCTGGAGGTCACCGAGTCCGCGCTGATCGGCGCCGACGACGACCTGCTCAAGCCGCTGCGCAGGCTCGCCGAGATGGGCGTGGACATCGCGCTGGACGACTTCGGCACCGGCTACTCCAACCTCGCGAACCTGCGCCGCCTGCCCGTCAGCGTCCTCAAGCTCGACCGCGCCTTCACGCAGGGCATGCAGCACTTCCCCGCCGACCCCGTCGACCTGAAGATCATCGAGGGCATCGTGTCCCTCGCGCACAGCCTGGACCTGGCCGTCACGGTCGAGGGCGTCGAGACCGGCGCCCAGGCCGACCAGCTGCGCGAACTGGGCTGCGACACGGCCCAGGGCTGGTACTACGCCCGGCCGGGCCCGCCGGACCGGCTGCACGAGCTGGCGCTCGCGGACGCCACCTGAGCCGGCGGGGCGCCTTGGGGGTGTGG
Organism: Streptomyces flavofungini; assembly: GCF_014650815.1. Lineage (GTDB taxonomy): Bacteria > Actinomycetota > Actinomycetes > Streptomycetales > Streptomycetaceae > Streptomyces > Streptomyces flavofungini. The sequence goes on along the minus strand of NZ_BMVR01000021.1, from coordinate 105,319 downwards.
GGCGTTTCCCCGGTGCCGGGGGCGGCTCCGCCCCGGCGCTGACGTTGCGTGGCCCTGGCGCTGGGGGCTGCCGCTTGGTCCTGTGAGCGCGGCTGCGGGCGGTCTGTGGTTGTGCGCGCAGTTCCCCGCGCCCCTTCGGAGGTTGCCCGCCGTCGCGGGTGACGCGTGGGTTGTGGGCGCAGCCCCGCCCCTTCGGGGCCTTCCCGCTGTCACGGATGTTCGGGTGCCGACGATGTCGCCGATGGTGACGGGCTGGGGTTCTCGACGGGGGACGTGACGTTGTTCGCCCAGGTGGTCGCGAGCACGGTGGCCACGGCCGCCATGGTCGCGACCAGGACGGCGCTCAGCGGCGTGGCGAGCGACGACAGACGGCGGAAGTTGCGGATGTGGCCCCACAGCAGGTCCGCGCGGCGCACCAGGCGTATCTCCCAGTACAGGGCGAGCGCGAGGGCGAGGACGGTGCTCTGCGCGAGCAGCAGGAACACCGAGAGCGCGACCGGCCCCTGCGGCACCCGCAGCCGCGGCACGAGCAGCAGCACCTGCACCGAGGACATCACCAGCCACAGCCAACCCGCCTTGCCCACGGGGGTGTTGCCCCGCAGCCACGGATACAGGTATCCGTACACGAAGCCGTGCGCGAGCCACACGCAGGTCGGCGCGCCCGCGACGGTCACCGCCTCCGGCACCCCGCTGTAGCCCTGGGCCTGCCATGCTGTCCACGCCGTCCACGGCAGGGTGAGCAGCGCGGTGGCGGCCGCCGCGGTCAGGCCGTTGTTCCAGGCGGTGCGGCCCCCGGAGCCGCCGAGCGCGACTCCCTTGAGCCGCGCGGTCTCGTCCGCCGCGTCCCCCGCGGTGGGTCTGCGCAGGCTCTGCCACTTGTCCTCCCAGTCGTCGGCGGGCAGGGACGTGTCGGCGAGGGTGCCGCGGGACGACGTCAGGAAGCGGTGGCGGCCCTCGGCGAACAGCAGGGCGCGGGCCAGGGAGTTGAGCAGCCGGGCGTGCGCGGCGCCGGTCAGGCGGTGCAACCTCTTCGCGTGCTCCGCGCGGGCGGGCGGCAGTATCAGATGGGCGCCCGCCCAGGCCATGAACAGCGCGGCGGCGGTGGTCCAGTAGGGCAGCCAGCTGTCCGGGGCGCCGATCACGGTCGAGGCCGCGGCGAACAGGAGCAGGGTGACGCAGTCGCGGCGGGCGCCGGGGCCGAGGCGGCGCGGCTCGGTGCCGGTGGCGTAGAGGTGCGCGACGAGCACGACCACGGCCGCGCACCACATGATCTGGGCGCCGGGCGCGATGGTGCGCACCCCGTAGATGAAGTCGTCGCCGGGCCACTGGCCCGCGAGTTGGGCGAAGAGGTCGCTGGTGGGCGGGCGCTGCGGCTTGTGCAGGGTCGTCCACCACGGGAGCAGGGCGGTGACGAAGACCGCGCCCAGGGCGAGGCGGCCCCGCCAGCCGGGCCGGATCAGCGGCGGCAGCAGCGGGCAGGTCAGCAGGAGCAGGGCGGTCACCCAGGGCACGGGCAGCAGGAAGGCCAGGGGCCAGGAGACGCCGACGGTGCGGTCGTCGATCGTCCAGGCGTTGTCGGTGGGCGACCACTGGAAGTCCCAGGGCAGGACCTGCAGGACGACGGAGGTGGCCACGGCCGTCCAGGCCGCCACGGCGAGCGGCGTGGCCCAGGGGCGCGCGCCGCTCCCGCACAGGCCGAGCCGCAGTGCCGCGTACACGGCGCCGGCCGCGAGGGACGCGGTGGCCAGACAGGTCAGCACCGCCCGGGTCCAGCCGTCGGCGCCCATGAGCCAGGCCATCAGGACGAGGGCCACGGCGGGGGCGGCGAGCATGCACAGCTCCCCGGGGCGCGGGAAGCGTCCGGCGCGCAGGTGCAGGGTGACGGTGACCGCGAGTACCGGCAGGACGAACAGGACGGTGCCGAGGAGCGTGCCCTGGGTGCGGGACTCCAGCGGCAGGGTGTTGGGGATCAGCGCGTTGTGCGGGTAGCTGACGGACCCCCACAGCCAGAACAGGACCCGCCACTTGGCGGAGTAGGCGTGCAGGAGCAGCGCCCCGACGGCGAGGAGAAGCGCGGTGACGGTGACCGCGATGGCGGCGCGGGTCCGCCGGGGGCTCGCCGCGGAGCCGCCCGGCGCGGTGAGGAAGGCCGTGAGCGCCCCGCCGGTGACGGCGCCGAGGGCGAGCAGGGACAGCAGGGCCTCGGGGCTGCTGCCGGGGCGGACCTGCCAGACCGGCGGGCTCGTGTCCTTCTTCGGGGGCGCGGGGCGCACGAACTGGGCACCGACGACCGCCTGCTTCTTGCGCGGCTGGGGAAGGGCGAACTCGACGGTGCGGGCCGTCTGGAGGGAGGGCTGGCCGAAGGCGCTGAATCCCCAGCCGGGCGGTGCGTCCAGGCTCCAGCGCCATGGGCCCGGGGGGTTGGGCACCGGGCGCCCTTTGCTGTCGGGGGCCCGGGAGCTGAGCTGGAAGGAGAGCTGACGGCCGGGCACGACATCGGCGAGCGTGACGCTGTATGCGGCGGTGACCGTCACATTGCCGCGCGCGGACGCCTGGCTGACCGTGCAGCGCACGGGGTAGGCGGCGCCTTTGGCGGCGGGCTGCATCGCCAAGAGGGTGCCGTATCCGCCCGGGATGAGGACGGACACCCGGCTGAAGAGGCTCGGTGTGGCCCGGAGTCGTCCGGCGAGCGGGTCCGATTCGCGAAGGCGGAGCCGGTAGCGCGCGGTGACCTGCCAGTCGTCCCCCTTCGCCCGGCTGACGCGGACGGCGATCTCGCCGCTGCTGCCCTTGCCCGGCAGGTATTCCGCCGCTGCCACGGGCACGCCGGCGTTGCCCGGGGGCGCGGTCGCACCTGGCTGCGGCTGCGCGCGTTCGCGCAGCTGCGCGACCACCTGGCGACGAGTGGTGTCGCCCCACTCGTCCGACGCCCACACGGCACACCCCACGACCACCGCGCACAGCAGCACCACCGCCGCTGTCCGGCGCGCGGCGACCGCCTTCTGCCCCGTCGTCGTGCCCCCGCCCGCAGCTGTTGCCATGGGCGCCCCCTCCCGCTCACGGACGGCCAGGTTAGAGCCGGGCGCACACCTTGGGGGACCCGTCGGGTGGCCTGAAATACCCGGCGCACAGGGCAGGTTGGGGGCGCGTACTCGCGCTCGCGCCCCTGCGGGCGCCCCTCTCGCGGAGGGACCGAGGCTCGGCTACCTCGCCAGCAACATCCGTTGCAGCTCCCGCGCCGCTCGCGGCGGCGCCACGTCGCTGCGGTGGGCCAGCGCGATGGTGCGGCGCAGGCGCGGCCGGGACAGCGGGGTCATGCGCAGGCCACTGCCCGCGCGCTCCGCGACCATGCGGGGGACGACGGCGACGCCGAGGCCTGCCCGGACGAAGCCCAGCACGGCGTCCATCTCGCCCCCCTCGACCGCGAATTCGGGCTCGAAGCCCTCCGCGCGGCACGCGGCGACCGTCAGCTCCCGCAGGTCGTAGCCGTGCCGGAACATCACGAGGCGCTCGCCCTGGAGGTCGGCGACGCGCGCGGACGCGCCGAGGCCCGGCGCGTCCGGCGAGGACACCACCACCAGGTCCTCGCGCAGCAGCTCCACCGTGGTCAGAGCGGGCGACGGCGTCGGCAGCGGCAGCACCACCAGGGCCAGGTCGAGGGCCCCGCGCGCGAGCTGCCGGACGAGGTCGTGGCTGCCGCCCTCCTCGATCAGGAGCTGGATGCCGGGGTGCCGGTCGTGGAAGTCGCGCAGGACCTGCGGAAGCAGTCCCGTGCAGACGCTCGGGGTCGCCCCGAGCCGCACCCGGCCCCGGCGGAGCTGCGCCAGCTCCTGCACCTCGATGCGGGCCGTGTCGGCGTCGGCGAGGATGCGGCGGGCCAGCGGGAGCAGCGCCTCGCCCGCGTCGGTGAGCGCGATGTTCCCGCGCGCCCTGCTGAACAGTTCGGCGCCCAGCTCCTTCTCCAGGGCCCGCACCTGCTGCGAGAGCGACGGCTGGGAGACGTGCACCTGCTCGGCGGCGCGCGTGAAGTGGCGGGTCTCGGCGACCGCGACGAAGTACAGGAGCTGCTGGAACTGCATACGGGCCACGATACGGCACCGATAGGCCAAGCCTATGGAGATGAGCGCCACCATCTCTTGGACTGATCGGGACCTTCGGCCGTAGCGTTCCTGGCATGGCTCTGGCAACGCGGACGGACCGACGGCCGTCACTACCGCGCACGGTGTGGGACTCCACCGTCGGCAAGAAGACCGTGATGGCGGTGAGCGGCCTGATCATGCTGCTCTACCTGGTCGCCCACATGGTCGGGAACCTGAAGATCTTCTTCGGCCCCGGGGACTTCAACCACTACGCGCACTGGCTGCGCACCCTCGGCGAGCCCGTGATGCGCTGGGAGTGGACCCTGTGGGTCGTCCGCGTCGGCCTCGTCGCCGCCGTCGTCGCGCACGCCGTGTCCGCGTACCAGCTCAGCCGCCGCGACATCAAGGCGCGCCCGAGCAAGTACGTGCACAAGAAGCCGCGCTCCAGCTACGCGACCCGCACCATGCGCTGGGGCGGGATCATCCTGGCCCTGTTCATCGTGTGGCACATCCTCGACCTGACCACGGGCACCGTGCACCCGGGCGGCTACGAGCACCTGCACCCGTACCAGAACGTGATCGACACCTTCTCCACCTGGTACGGCAACGTGATCTACATCACGGCCGTCGTCGCCCTCGGCTTCCATGTCCGGCACGGTTTCTGGAGTGCCGCCCAGACCCTCGGCGTGGGCACCGCGGCCCGTGACCGCTTCCTGAAGACCTGCGCCAATGGCCTCGCGCTGCTGCTGACCGCGGGCTTCGTCTCCGTACCCGTCGGTGTCATGACCGGAGTGGTGAGCTGACCGATGAACGACTTCGCCGAATACACCACCGGTGCGCCCGTCGCCGACACCAAGGCGCCGCAAGGGCCCGTCGCCGACCGCTGGGACACCCGCCGCTTCGAGGCCAAGCTGGTCAACCCCGCCAACCGCCGCAAGCACACCGTGATCGTCGTCGGCACCGGCCTCGCGGGCGGCTCCGCGGGCGCCACGCTCGCCGAACAGGGCTACCACGTCGTGCAGTTCTGCTACTCGGACTCGCCGCGCCGCGCCCACTCCATCGCCGCGCAGGGCGGCATCAACGCCGCGAAGAACTACCGCAACGACGGCGACTCCGTGCACCGGCTGTTCTACGACACCGTCAAGGGCGGCGACTTCCGCGCCCGCGAGTCCAACGTGCACCGCCTGGCGCAGATCTCCGTCGAGATCATCGACCAGTGCGTGGCGCAGGGCGTGCCCTTCGCCCGCGAGTACGGCGGTCTGCTCGACACGCGTTCCTTCGGCGGCGTCCAGGTCTCCCGGACCTTCTACGCCCGCGGCCAGACGGGCCAGCAACTGCTGCTCGGCGCGTACCAGGCGCTGTCGCGGCAGATCGCGGCGGGCAACGTCGAGATGCATTCCCGTACGGAGATGCTGGACGTGATTGTCGTCGACGGCCGGGCCCGCGGCATCGTCGCCCGCGACCTCGTCACCGGGAAGATCGACACCTACTTCGCCGACGCCGTCGTCCTCGCGTCCGGCGGCTACGGCAACGTCTTCTACCTGTCGACGAACGCCATGAACTCCAACGCCACGGCCGTGTGGCGGGCCCACCGGCGCGGCGCGTACTTCGCCAACCCCTGCTTCACACAGATCCACCCCACCTGCATCCCGCGCACCGGCGACCACCAGTCCAAGCTCACCCTGATGAGCGAGTCGCTGCGCAACGACGGCCGCATCTGGGTGCCCAAGGCCAAGGGCGACACCCGCCCGGCGAACGAGATCCCCGAGGACGAGCGCGACTACTACCTGGAGCGCGTCTACCCGTCCTTCGGCAACCTCGTGCCCCGCGACATCGCCTCCCGCGCCGCCAAGAACGTCTGCGACGAGGGCAGGGGAGTGGGCCCCGGCGGCCAGGGCGTGTACCTGGACTTCGCCGACGCCATCCAGCGCATGGGCCGCGCCAAGGTCGAGGAGAAGTACGGCAACCTCTTCGACATGTACGAGCGGATCACCGCGGAGAACCCCTACGAGGTGCCAATGCGGATCTACCCCGCCGTGCACTACACGATGGGCGGCCTGTGGGTCGACTACGACCTCCAGACCACCGTCCCGGGCCTGTTCGCGATCGGCGAGGCCAACTTCTCCGACCACGGCGCGAACCGCCTCGGCGCCTCCGCCCTCATGCAGGGCCTCGCCGACGGCTACTTCGTCCTGCCGTCCACCATCAACGACTACCTCGCGCGGAACCCGCACAAGGACGAGGTCGGCGCCGACCACCCGGCCGTCCGCGAGGTGGTGGCGGAGACCGAGGACCGCCTGAACCTCCTCCTGGCCGTCGACGGCGACCGCACCCCCGACTCCTTCCACCGCGAACTCGGCGAGCTGATGTGGGAGTTCTGCGGCATGGCCCGCACCGACTCGGGGCTGCGCAAGGCCCTGGAGCGCATCCCGCAGATCCGCGAGGAGTTCTGGCGCCGCATCAAGGTGCCCGGCACCGGCGAGGAGTTCAACCAGTCCCTGGAGAAGGCGAACCGCATCGTCGACTACCTGGAACTGGCCGAGCTGATGTGTCTCGACGCGCTGCACCGCGCCGAGTCCTGCGGCGGCCACTTCCGCGAGGAGTCGCAGACCCCGGACGGCGAGGCCGCCCGCGTCGACGAGGCGTTCTCGTACGCCGCCGCCTGGGAGTTCACCGCGACCGGCGACGCCCCCGTCCTGCACAAGGAAGACCTCGTCTTCGAGTACGTCCACCCCACTCAGCGGAGCTACGCATGAAGCTCACCCTGCGCGTCTGGCGCCAGCAGAACCCCGACGCCGACGGCGCGATGTCCACGTACGAGGTGGACGACATCTCCTCGGACATGTCCTTCCTGGAGATGCTCGACACCCTCAACGAAGAGCTCATCGTCAAGGGCGAGGAGCCGGTCGCCTTCGACCACGACTGCCGCGAGGGCATCTGCGGCGCCTGCTCGCTCGTCATCAACGGCGACGCGCACGGCCCCGAGCGCACCACCACCTGCCAGTTGCACATGCGGTCCTTCAAGGACGGCGACACCATCGACATCGAGCCGTGGCGGGCGGCCGCCTTCCCGGTCATCAAGGACCTGGTAGTCGACCGCTCCGCCTTCGACCGCATCATCCAGTCCGGCGGCTACGTCAGCGCCCCCACCGGCGCCGCCCCGGAGGCCCACGCGACGCCGGTGCCGAAGCCGGACGCGGACTTCGCCTTCGAGCACGCCGAGTGCATCGGCTGCGGCGCCTGCGTCGCGGCCTGCCCCAACGGCTCGGCGATGCTCTTCACGTCCGCCAAGGTCAACCACCTCAACGTCCTTCCGCAGGGCGCCCCCGAGCGCGAGACCCGCGTCCTCGACATGGTCGCCCAGATGGACTCCGAGGGCTTCGGCGGCTGCACCCTCACCGGCGAGTGCGCGACGGCCTGCCCGAAGGGCATCCCGCTGCCGTCGATCGCGGCCATGAACAAGGAGTGGCTGCGGGCCACGCGCAAGGTGCGCTGACCCGGCTTCGGGGACGGCGTGCTGACGGTACGTCAGGGGGTGGGCCTGCGCGGTCGCAGGTCCGCCCCGTACGCCGTCTCGTAGTCCGGCACCACGAGCCGCGACGCGGGACTCGCCGCCCGCACCCGCGCGACGAAGTCGTCCAGCGCCGTGCCGTCCGCGCGCGGCGGCTCGCTCAGCGGCCGCTCGAAGTCGTCCCAGTGCACCGGCACGACCACGCCGGGACGGCCGAGCGCTGCGAGCAGGCGCGGCACATAGCGGTACGTCGACTCGGCCGACGCCACCGCGATCATCGCCAGGTCCGGCGCGAGCCCCGCGAAGGACCGCTCGTCGAAGTCGCTCGCCCCCATGAACAGCGCCGACGGCGCGCCGTCCGGCGTCACCTTGAAGGCCAGCGTGTCGCCCTCCGGCAGGTCCGCGACCGTCCGGGGCGCGGTCGCGGGCGGCGCGTTCAGGGTGCCGGGCGCGAAGTAGGAGTACGCGGCGTTGCGGCTGTGCCGCGAACTCGCGACCTCCACCACGTACCCGTCGAAGTCGAGTACCTCACCGCCCTTGACGACGCAGAGCTGCGCCGCGTCCACGCCGAAGGACCGCAGCACGTGGTACGTCGTCTCGGTCCCGATGACCCGGGCACCCGTGGCCCGCGCCAGGAAGGGCACGTCATTGAGGTGGTCCCAGTGGGTGTGCGTCACGCAGATGACCTCCGGTGTCCCCGCGTGCCTGCGGACCAGCGGCTTGTCGGTGCGCAGCCGGGTGGCGGGGTCGAAGGCGCCGCTGAACAGGCCGGTGGGGAAGCGCGTGACGTACGGATCGACGAGCACCGTCCGGTGCCGCCCGGCCCTCTTGCCCGCCGCGCCCAGGTCGACGCGCCAGCCGGACGTGCCGAGCCACCGGTACGTGACCTCGGAGCTGCCCCCGCCCGAGCGCGCGGCCGGTGCCGGGCTGTCGGCGGAGGCGGCGGCGGGTGTCAAGGGCGCGGCCGCGCCGAGGGCGGCGCCGCGCAGCAGGACCCGGCGGCCGGGTCGGATGGATCTCCCGTTGGTGTTCACGGCGGCAGCGAAGCAGGTGACACACCATCATGTCCAAGAGTGAAGAAGGCGCGGATCGATATGAGTTGAGATATCGCCGCAGGCCGGACGGGTTCGCGAGGCGCGGCCTACGGCCCGTGGCCCTAGGGAATCTCCGGTGCGTCCGTGGCGGCGGTGCCGGATTCGGCGGAGGGCTCGGTCAGTTCGGCGGCCCAGGTGACGGACCAGTCCACGAGAGGGGTGAGCGCCGTGTGGGCTTGTCGGCCCAGTGCGGTGAGGACGTAGTGGCCGTCGGGCGTCTGGTGCACCAGGCGTGCCTCGATCAGCTCGACGAGGCGTTGCCGCAGCACGCTGGAGGACATGTCGGCGCAGGGCACGGAACCCCGAGGCGCCTTCGCGCAGTTCCCACACCACGCGCAGACTCCCACGCCGCCCGAACAGATCGAGCGCGGCCATGTGCGGGCTTCCGGTGGCCGAGCCGCGCACCGGCCGCCCCGGTGTCGGTGTGGACACCGCGCCCCTCCCGCTCCTGGAGCCCTCGGCCCCTGGTGATGCGGATTTCGAAACACTGGCATCGCCACGCGATTCCCGGTGCGGGCGCGGGTGCCGGTGCCGGTACGGGGTGCTGGGCTAGCGCCCCAACGCCCGCGCCAGATACGGCCCCGTCCGGCTCCCGGTGGCCCGGGCCGCGTCGGCGGGTGTCCCCGTGGCGACCACCCGCCCCCCATCGGCGCCGCCCTCCGGCCCGAGATCCACCACCCAGTCCGCTCCGGCCACGACAGCCATGTCGTGCTCGACGACCACCACGGAATTGCCGCCGTCGACCAGCTCGTGCAGCCGCCCCACCAGGACCTCCACGTCCGCCGGGTGCAGCCCGGCGGTGGGCTCGTCCAGGAGGTACAGGGTGTGGCCGCGCCGCACCCGCTGCAGCTCGCTGGCCAGCTTGATGCGCTGGGCCTCGCCGCCGGACAGCTCCGTCGCGGGCTGCCCGAGGCGCAGGTAGCCGAGGCCGACGTCGAGGAGCGTGCGCAGGCTGCGCAGTGCGGCGGGGGTGTCGGCGAAGAAGTCGGCGGCGGCCTCGACGGTGAGGTCGAGGACGTCCGCGACGGTCAGCCCGGCATGCGTGACCTGCAGGGTCTCAGGGTTGTAGCGGGCGCCGCCGCAGTCGGGGCAGGGGGCGTACGTGCTGGGCAGGAACAGCAGTTCCACGCTCACGAAGCCCTCGCCCTGGCACGTCTCGCAGCGCCCGCCCGTCACGTTGAACGAGAAGCGGCCCACGCCGTAGCCGCGCGCCCGCGCCTCGTCCGTCTCCGCGAAGACCTTGCGGACGACGTCGAACAGGCCGGTGTACGTGGCGAGGTTGGAGCGTGGGGTGCGGCCGATCGGCTTCTGGTCCACGCACACCAGGCGGTCCACGCCCGCGAGGTCCGCCGGATCCTCGGCGAGCGCCCCGATCAGCGTGGACTTGCCCGAGCCCGAGACCCCCGTGACGGCGGTGAACGCGCCGAGCGGGAACTCCGCTGTCACGCCCCGCAGGTTGTGCCGCGTCACCGGCCCCACCTTCAACCAGCCGTGCGGCTCCCGTACCTGACGTACCGTCATCGGAGTCCGGTCGAAGAGGAAGCGGGCCGTCGCGGACTCCGCCACCGCCTCCAGGTCCGCCACCGGGCCGCTGTGCAGCACCTGCCCGCCGTGCTCGCCCGCGTGCGGGCCCACGTCGACGAGCCAGTCCGCGTGCCGCATCACGTCCAGGTGGTGCTCGACCACGAACACCGAGTTGCCCGCGGCCTTCAGCCGGTCCAGGACGGTGAGCAGCGACTCCGTGTCGGCGGGGTGCAGGCCGGCCGACGGCTCGTCCAGGACGTACACGACGCCGAACAGGCCGGAGCGCAACTGCGTGGCCAGGCGCAGGCGTTGCAGCTCACCGGAGGAGAGGGTGGGGGTCGGGCGGTCGGGGGAGAGGTAGCCGAGGCCCAGTTCGGTGATGGTGCCGATCCGCGCCAGGAGGTCGCCGGTCAGCACCTCGGCCGTCTCCGCCCCGGCCGCTCCCGCGCCCGAACCGGCCGCCGCTTCGAGGTGCTTGGTCAGCTCGGCGAGCGGCAGCGCCGAAAGATCCGCGATGGTGCGGCCCGCGAACGTGACCGCGAGCGCCTCCGGGCGCAGCCTGCTGCCGCCGCACGCCGGGCACGGCTCACTGGCCAGGAAGCGCTCGGCCTTCGTGCGCAGCGTCTGGCTCTTGGAGTCGGAGAACGTCTTCATGACGTAGCGCCGGGCGCTCATGTACGTGCCCTGATAGGGGCGTTGGATGCGGCCCGCCTCGCGCACCGGGTGCACGGTCACGACTGGCTGCTCGTCGGTGAACAGGATCCAGTCCCGGTCGGCCTGCGGCAGCTCCCGCCACGGCCGGTCCACGTCGTGGCCGAGGGTGTCGAGCACGTCCCGCAGGTTCTTGCCCTGCCAGGCGCCGGGCCAGGCGGCGATCGCACCCTCGCGGACGGACAGCGAGGGGTCGGGGACCAGCAGCTCCTCGGTGGTGCGGTGGACCCGGCCCAGGCCGTGGCACTCGGGGCAGGCCCCGGCCGCCGTGTTCGACGAGAACGCGTCGGAGTCCAGCCGCTCGGCGCCCGCCGGATAGTCGCCCGCGCGTGAGAACAGCATTCGCAGCGAGTTGGAGAGCGTCGTGACCGTGCCCACCGACGAGCGGGAGGTCGGCGCGGCGCGGCGCTGCTGGAGCGACACCGCGGGCGGCAGCCCGGTGATCTCCCCGACCTTCGGCGCGCCCACCTGGTGGATCAGACGGCGCGCGTACGGGGCGACCGACTCGAAGTAGCGCCGCTGGGCCTCCGCGTAGATCGTCCCGAAGGCCAGCGAGGACTTCCCGGAGCCGGACACCCCGGTGAAGACGGCGAGCACGTCACGCGGGACGTCCACGTCGACCCCGCGCAGATTGTGCTCGCGGGCACCCCGGACCCGTACGAAGGGGTCGTGCTCGTGGGCCGGGCGGCTGTGCATGGGCGGGCTCCGTACGAGGTCGGGGGCAAACCCCACGATTCTAGGCCGGAGCCCGTTCCGCACCCCGGGGCGGATCGGTCCGTGGCGTCACGGGGCCCCGGGGCCCCGCAGTCCGGTGATCCGCGCGAGCCGCCGGAAGGAGTCGCTGAGGCCCTCGCGGTCGTACGTGCTCGTGGTCACCAGGACCTCCTGCGCGCCGCTCTCCTTGATCAGCGTCTCCAGCTCGGCGGCGACCCGGTCCTCGGTGCCGTGGAGGTGTCCGCGCAGCCCCGACTCGTAGAAGCCCCGCTCCTTGTCCGTCATCGCCCCCGTCGCGGCGCGCTCCTCGACGCTCTCGGCGGACGGCAGCGGCGGGAACGTGCCGTGCGTGCGCGAGTACGCCAGGGACCAGGCCTCCGGTATGAGCAGTCGGCGCGCCGCCTCCTCGGAGCCGGCGACGGCGATGGAGCCCGAGATGACCACGTACGGCTCGTCGGACCAGGCGGAGGGCCGGAACGCGGCGCGATAGCGCTCGATGGCGGCGAGCATCTTCGCGCGGCTCCGGATGTCGCCGACGACCATCGGAAGCCCCGCCTCCGCCGCGATCCGGGCGCCCTCACCGATGGCGAGGACGTACGGCGGGACGCTCAGCCCCTCGGCCGGACGCGCGTGCACGCCCGTGTCCGAGGTGCCCCGGAACCAGCCGAGCAGTTCGTGCAGGTGCGCCGCGAAGTCGTCCGCGTCGTGCTTGTCGCGGCCGAGCGCCTTGCGCACCCCGTCCGTGAACCCGACCGAACGGCCGAGCCCCATGTCGATCCGCCCCGGGAACAGCGCCTCCAGTACCCCGAACTGCTCGGCCACCACCAGCGGTTGGTGGTTGGGCAGCATCACCCCGCCCGTGCCCACCCGGATCGTCCTGGTGGCCCCGGCGACCGCCGCCGCGAGCACCGTCGGCGCGGAACCCGCGACTCCGGGCACGCCGTGGTGCTCGGACACCCAGAAGCGGTGATAGCCGAGCGCCTCCAGCTCCTGGGCGAGCGCGACGGTGTCCCGCAGGGGCTGCGTGGGGTCGTGCCCCTCGCGGGTGCGGGAGCGATCGAGTACGGAGAACCGCGTCGCCCCCACGTCCGCTCTCGGAGCCTCTGACGCGTCTTGTCGCTGCTGGTCTTCCACGGCTGCTCCGGGTGAGTCGTTTCCGGCGGTGACCCGGATGATCTCCTCTGCTGTTTCCATGATCCGTCAGGTCCCCGGGGCGGGCAAAGTGATTCTGCTCTCCGTGGTGCGGAATCCTCCTGGGGCACCGTCACCCGGGAACGGCCCCCGCCCGGGTGGCGGTCAGGTGTACGGGCAGGGCGAGCGGGCCGCGCACGACCGCCTCGGGCTGCCGCCAGCGCAGGGCGGACAGAGGGGTGCGGGGCGTGAGGCCGGGGGCCGCCGCGGCCAGTTCCGCCAGGGCCACGCGCAGCTGGGTACGGGCCAGCTGGGCTCCCAGGCAGATGTGCGCGCCGTGGCCGAACGTCAAGTGGCGGGCGGGGCGGCGGGTGATGTCGAGGCGGGTGGGGTCGCGATGGGCGCGCGCGTCGAAGTTCGCGTGCAGCAGCGACACCACGAGCGCCTCCCCGGCCCGCACCACGACCGTGCCGAGCCGTACGTCCTGCCGGGCGACGCGTGTGAAGCTCATCGGCACGACCGGCGTGTGGCGAAGGAGCTCCTCCACCGCCGCGGCCGCCTCGCGGTGCGGCGCCGCCGCCAAGCGGTGCCACTGTTCGGGGTGTTCGAGCAAGGTGACGACAGCCAGGCCCAGTTGGCCGATGGACGTCTCGTAGCCCGCGTTGAGCAGCAGCTCGACCAGCGCCGTCAGCTCGTCGTGGCTCAGCGTGCCGTCTTCGTCGTACGCCGTGGCGAGGGCGCCGAGGACGTGCTCGCCGGGGGCGCGGCGGGCCCGGCTGATCAACTCGCCGATGTAGGCGCGCAGCGCGTCGCGGGCCGGGCCCTGCTCCGCGAAGTCGCCGGTGGTGACGCCGAGCGCGCGGTCCGCGAGGTCGGCGAAGTGCGTGTGCTCGGCCTTGGGTACGCCGAGGACGCGGCAGATGGTGGCGGCGGACAGCGGCATCGCGTACTGCGAGACGAGGTCGATCCGGTCCCGCCCGGCCAGGAGTCGGCGGGCCTGGCGCCGGATGCCCTCCTCCAGACCGGCCACGGCCCGGGGCGTGAACGGATGGTTCACCAGGCGCCGCAGCCGGGTGTGCTGGGGCGGGTCGAGACTGGTCAGGGCCGCCGGGTCCGGGCGCATCGGGTGGCTGGCCGGGGCCTCGGGTGCGGCGGCCGCGGCGCGGCTGAACCGCTCGTCGGTGAGGACCGAGCGGCCCAGGTCGAAGGCGGTGACCAACCAGATGCGGTCACCGGTGGGCGCGACGACGGGCACGACCTCGGCCGCGCCGTCCGCGGTGGGCAGGAAGTCGGGAAGCGGCCCGTGCTGGTGGGCCGTCCCGCTCGGCAGGTGCGGAGGATTCATCAGTCCGTGTGTGCTCCCGCTCAAGGGAGGGCGGCCGGTGCGGTACGGGAGTTCGCCCGGCCCGGCACCCGCCGCCCCTCCGGTGCTTCGTCAACTGGCGGCCAGGTGCGCGCTAGTCGGCCCTCTTGGTGCCGACGACGAGGTACTCCGGGCCGTCGAGATGACGTACGGACGTCTCGGCGAAACCGGATTCCGCCAGCCACGACCGGCAGTCGGCGCCCGTGTAGCCGAGGCCCCCGGCGGAGACCAGGGACACGTTCAGACTGATCAGCAGGCCGGTGGTGCGGTCCCTGCGGTCGTCGTCGATCAGGGACTCGTAGATGAGCAGCGAACCGCCCGCGGGCAGGGCCTCGTACGCCTTGCGGATCAGCATCTTCTTGATGTCCAGGTCCCAGTCGTGCAGGACGTGTCCCATGACGAGGACGTCGGCCGTGGGCAGCGGGCCGGTGAAGAAGTCGCCGCCCTCGAAGCGCGCCCGGTCGGCGATGCCCAACTGCTTGGTGTGCGCCGTGAATCCCTCCTCGACCACGGGCAGGTCGAAGCCGATGCCCTCCACGTGCTCGTGGCGGGTGAGGATCTGGGCGAGGAGGGAACCCTCGGCGCAGCCCACGTCCGCCACCGTGCGCACGTTCCGCCAGTCGTGCGTCTCGGCGAGCGCGTGGTTGGCGCCCATGCTGTAGCCGGTCATGGCCCGCAGGAATCCGCTCACCTGGTCCGGCGCGGCGAAGGCCTCGCCGAAGGTGTCGCTGTCGGCGTCGGCCTCGACCAGGGCGGGCTCGGTCGGCGCTTCGCCGGAGCCGTCGGTGTTGCCGGACGCGGCGAGGGCGCGGGTGAAGTCGAGCCGCCCGCCCGTGCGCAGCCCCTCCGTGAGACCGGCCCAGCAGGGGAAGCCCGCGTTGAGGAACTCCAGGTAGCCCGAGATGTCGGTGGCGGGCTTGGCCGGGTCCAGGTGCCGGTCGGCGAGCGGGGCGTTCTGGTACACGCCGTCCCGCCGCTCCAGGAGGCCCATCGAGACCAGGGCGTCGAGGAAGTCGGCGCCGCCGCGCCCGGTGATGCCGAGGCGGGCGCGCAACTCCGTGCCCGTCGCGGGCCGTTCGGCCAGGGCGGCGAAGACCTTCAGCTCCACGGCACTCAGCAGGACCTTGGACTTCCAGAAGGCGACGGCGAGATCGATGATGGCGTGCGGCGAGTCGGGCGCGCCGGGCCCGGGTGCGGCGGGGTCGGTCATGCGGAACTCCATTCAGGGGGAGGGGTGTTGGGGGTATTGGGGGGCGGCTGAATTGGTGGTCTACGTCAGGCCCAGATCCTTGTAGAGGGCGTCGCCGATCGCGATCATGCGTGTCTGGTGCTCCTCCTGCCAGGTCTTGCCGTTGAGGTGCAGTGCCACGACGAGCCCGGCGTCGGGGTCCGCGAAGGCCGACGAGGTCCACAGGCCGTAGTGGCCGAAGGTGCGCAGTGAGGCGTGGCGGCTGAAGGCCGTGCAGATCTCGCCCAGGTGGTGGGACTCGTTGCGGAAGCCGAGCCCCCAGTCCGCGTTGCCGAAGGCGTCGACCAGGCCCACCCGGTGGCGCGCGGTGAGCGCCAGCACCGTCTGGGGGCGAAGCACGCGGCCCTTCCGGCCCTGCCCGCCGTTCATCAGGGCCTCGAAGAACAGCGCCAGATCGGACATCGGGCCGCGGATGTTGAGTCCCGGGATGGGGCGGGTGCAGGACGCCTCGGTGGCGTACCAGTGCGTGGCCTGGACGGGGGCGCCGCCGCCGGCGAGGTGGATGAGCGGCAGCCGGTCGGCCGTGTCGCGGTACTCCCGCGGGCTGAGCACGACCCGGGTGGCGTCCATGCCGCAGGGCGCGAGGACCTCCTCGGTGAGATAGCGCTCGTAGTCGCGCCCGTCGAGGGCCCGGACCACCTCGGCGATCAGGAACCACGCCCACCACGGCGCGTACGCGATCCGGGTGCCCGGCCGCGCGTCGGGCGGCACCGTCATCGTGCGCAGCCGCTCCCGGCGCAGGGCGAGGGGAGCGGCCATGGTGCCGTGCAGCGGATCGAGGCCCATGGGCACGGCCGAGGTGTGGGTGAGGAGCTGGTACAGCGTGACGGTCTCCCGGCCGTCGCCGGTGAACCACGGCAGATACGCGCAGACGGGCGCCAGCGGATCGAGCAGGCCCCGCTCCCACAGCTGGCCCACGGCCACGGCGCCCACCGACTTGGAGCAGCAGTACCAGATGGGCAGGGCGGCGCGGGTGAAGGGGACACCGGGGCGGCAGTCGCCGAGCGCCACGGACAGGCGGGTGCCCGACGCGCGGTGGACGACGGCGAGCTGGGCGCCCGGGGTGCTGCGGCCGAGTTCCGCGCGCAGGACGGCCAGCGTGCCCGGCAGGATCCGCTCGGCCTGGCGGCGGGCCTCCTCCTCGTGCTCCTTCTCCTCGTACTCCTCCTGGGTGGCGTCGGCCCGGCCCGGCGCCGGGTGCGGGCGGCGGCCGTGCGGCGCGGCGTCCCCGGCCGGGGGCAGGCCCGCGGTCACCGCGCGCAGCCGCGCCAGGACACCGGACCGGTCCTGTTGGAGCATCCGGTCCAGGAAGAAGACGAACAGGAACACGCCCTCGAGGCGGACCCCGGCACGTTCGAAGAGCCGCACCCGCCGCACCCCGTCGCCGAAGAGGAACACGGCGGCGTCCGCGACGCTCAGCGTGAGCACCAGGGCGGGCCGCTCGCCCCAGTCCCCGTCGCTGAACCGCAGCCGCCCGGTGGGCAGGTCGGCCCGCACGAGGACCCGCTCCGCGGTCCCGGCGGGAGCGTCGGTCAGACACAGGCCGAGGCGCACCGCCGAGTCCCCGTCCGGCGGCTCGGCGGCCGTCACGTCGGCGGCGCACCGCAGCCACCGCGCGGAGAAGAGCGGGCTGGGCGCGGGCACGTCCACCCCCGTCCCCCTGTCGGCCCGCGGCGCGGCGTCGGCCCGCACCACGTCACCGACCCCGCTCACCGCATCGCCCCGGAGCCCGGCGACCGCTGCGCCCGTGCGACGGTGAAGCGCACCGCGGAGGTGCTGGTCAGGCTGCCGTCGGGGGCCCGGAGCCGGTCGAGTTCGGCGTTGACCGCCGCCTCGGCCCGCTCGCGCGACTCGGCGGGCACGCCCTCCCAGAACATCCGCCCCGCGGTGGACCAGACCCAGTCCCACCACTGGTGCGGTCCCCGGAAACGGGTCACGCACGGCTCCTCCACGGTCTCCACCGAGGCGTAACCGGCCTCCTCCAGCATCGCGTGCAGCGCCGCCACGGAACGGAAGGGGCTGTCCTCGGGCAGCGCGTGCGAGGAGCCTCCGCGCCCGTAGGGGGCGCTGGCCGCGAAGACCGGGTCCCAGCGGGGGTCGGGCCGTCCCCACCAGGACACGGCCAGGCGGCCGCCGGGGCCGAGCAACTCCCGGTAGCGGGACACGGCTTGGCGCGGGTGGGGGAGGAAGAACAGCGAGATGCCCGCGCACACGACGTCCAGCGTGCCGTCCGCGGGCGGGTGCACGCCGCCCTGGGCGTCCCAGTCGATCGTCTCGGCGTCCGCGACCACGGCGTGGGCGTGGGTGAGACCTGCCTCGCGCAGCGCCGCACGGGAGCGCGCGACCATACCGGCCGACAGGTCGACACCGACCGCGCTGCCGGTGGTGCCGGTGGCCCGGGCCGCGGGGACGAGCACGGCGCCGGTGCCGCACCCGATGTCGAGGATCCGGTCGCCGGGCAGCACGTCGGCGTGGCCGATCAGACGCTGCCCGAGGTCGGCGAAGTGGTTGACACCCACCCGCTCGTACGTGGGCGCGCTGCGGTCGAAGAGACCGGCGAGCGCGGCCTTGCGCTCGTCGGCGGTGGCGGGCCGCGCGACGGTCCGGGCGGAGCGGGTGGCGGGCGGGGGAGAGGCGGCGGTCTCGGTCACGGCGAGGTCCCTTCGGGGGCGGGCGAACCGCTGGGCGGAGCGGCACGGTTGGCGGGCACGGGCGTACTGGTGCGTGGGGGTGTGCCGGCGTGGACGGGGGCACCGGTGCGGACGGGCGTGCCGGTGCGGGCCGAGGCGTAGACGGCGGTCACCACCTCCAGGGCGCGGCGGGCGCTGTCCCCGTCGGCCAGCGGCGGGCGGCCCGCGCGCACGGCGGCGCAGAAGTCGGAGAGCTGGTCACGGTGCGGCTGGTAGAGCAGTCCGCCCTGGTCGCGCCGCGGCTCGGCCCGCTGCGGCGGCAGCACGTCGGCGACCTGGTTGCCCGCACCGAACGCGCCGTAGGCGGCGGCCCGTTCACCCTCGCGCGCCGCGTGGAAGTACACCAGCTCGTCGTTGTCGAGCACCGCGCTGCCGCGGTCCCCGTGCACCGCGAGGCGGGCGGTGCGCCCCGGGTAGGCGGCCGTGGTGGCGAGCAGCACCCCCAGGGCGCCCCCGGCGAAGCGCAGGCTGGCGCTGGCCACGTCCTCGACATCGATGTCGTGGTGGGCGAGCAGGCCGGTGTGCGCGGCCACCTCCGCGACCGGACCGGCCAGGTGCTGGGCCAGGTCCACCAGATGCACCGCCTGGTTGATCAGCGCGCCGCCGCCGTCCAGGTCCGGCGTGCCGCGCCAGGAGCCGGACGCGTAGTACGACTGCTCGCGCCACCACGGCAGCTCCACGACCAGGGAGGTCAGCCTCCCGAACCGGCCCTCGGCCACGGCGGACCTGACGAGGCGGACGGCCGGGTCGAAGCGGTGCTGGGAGACGACCCCCAAGGTCAGGCCGCTGCCCTGCGCGGCGGTGAGCAGCCGGTCGGCGGCGTCGAGCGTGACCTCGACCGGCTTCTCCACCAGCACGTGCTTGCCCGCCCGCAGCGCCCGCACGCCCAGGTCGGCGTGCGTGCCGCTCGGCGTGCAGACCACCACGGCGTCGACGTCGGTCCTGGCGAGCAGGTCGGTGACGGTCAGCGGATCGCAGCCCAGGGCCGCGGCTGTGTCCTTGGTGCGCCGCGGATCGCGACCGGCCACCGCGACCAGGCGGGCCACGCCGGGCAGGCCCTCCTGCTCGTGGGTGAGGAGACGCCCCAGGAACGAGCCGAGCACACCGCAGCCGATGATGCCGAAGCGCAGCACGTGCCTCACCCCGCCGTCGGGACGATGGAGTTGCCCAGGAAGTTCGGCAGCTCCGTCAGGCGCTGCTGCTGGGCGTCCAGGTCGATCGGGTAGGTGGCGCGGTAGTGCCGGGTGACCTCTTCCACCTCATGCCAGGTGGTCGGCATCCGGCCGCCGTTGTGCTCGGGCGCGAGCTGGTCGTACAGCGTGGTGCCGGGGCGCAGGTAGAGCTGGTTGATGCCGAACCAGGCGGGCATCTCGGCGGCCCAGTCGACGAGTCGGCCGGAGATGCACGCCTCGTCGCCCGGCAGGCCGATCAGGACGAACGCGAACGGCACGATGCCCGCGTCCCGCAGCTTCAGGACCGCCTGCTTGATCTGCTCCTCGGTGACCCGCTTGTGCACGCCGGTGTCGGCGATCGCGGGTGACTCGGCACCCAGCCACATGCCCTGGCAGCCCGCCCGCGCCCACTGCGTCACATCGCTCTTGAGCACGATCTCCGCCCGGGTCTGCCCCACCCAGCCCAGACCGCGACCGTCGAGGCGCTCGCACAGCCCGCTGTAGAAGCCGCGGTTGATGCCGAAGACGTAGTCCAGGAAGAACACGAACTCCAGGCCCGCGTTCTGCTGGGCGTCGATCTCCGCGACCACCCGGTCCAGGGGCTGGGTGCGCATGCGGGTGCCGAACGGCAGGTGGCAGTAGGTGCAGCCGTACGTGCAGCCGCGGGCGGCCAGGACCATGCCGCACGGGCCCGGCAGCGGCAGGCCGCCGGAGATGACCTCGGCGGTGTAGTCGGCGGTGGGCACCAGGTCGAAGGCGGGGAAGGCGAAGGAGTCCAGGGGCACGGCGGGGTAGGGCTTCGGGCGCGGCGCGGGGGAGTCGAGCAGGTTGTGCGGCGCGCTCCGGTCGCACAGGACCGGCTCCGTGACTCCCGCCAGCAGGTCGGTGACGGCGCCGACGGTCGCCGAGTCGGTCTCGCCGACGGCCACGTGGTCCACGGCGAGGTCGGCGCGGGTGGATTCGGGCAGTTGGGTGCCGTGCGGGCCGACCGCGACCGTACGGGCGTGCGGGAAGCGGGCGACGGCCCGCTCCACGGCCGCCCGCACCGGGCCGAGGTCCAGGGGGTAGCACTGGGCCCGGTCCGCGATGGCGCTGTAGACGACGAGGACGTCGAACGGTTCCGCGGCGGCCGGAGCGTCCTGCAGGCGCTGGTCCCAGATGGTCACGGAGTGGCCCGCGGCCCGCAGTTGCCCGGCGGCGGTCACCGCGTCCAGGGGCAGTTGGATGAAGTACCGGTCGAAGGGATTGCTGGGGATGACGAGGCAGACGCTGCTCATGACGGGTTCACTTCCACGGTCGGGGTTCGGAGCACCGGTGACGGCGCGCCGACGGGCAGCTGCTCCTGGGCGCGGGCCCGGTCCGCGAGCCGGCTGATGCGGGCGATGCCGCGCAGGTCCGGTGCGGAGCGCGGGCCCGGGGCGAAGAGCGTGGACAGGGCCCAGCGCAGGGCGTTCTCCATGGGCGAGTCGTGGATGAGCCACTCGCGGGCGCCCTCGGCCCGGCGCATGGTCAGGCGGTGCGTGTTGCGCGGCAGGGGAGTGCCGCCGGGCAGGCCGACCGGGTCGAGGTCGAGGCGGAAGGAGACCGGACCGGCGTCGACCCGGACGAGGCGCTGCCTGCTCTCCGCGCCGGTGGCCGTCCGCGGGTACCAGGCGGGGGCCGGGCAGCCGGGCCCCGCGTGCGGGCCGACGATCGTCGAGTACAGCTCCACCGCGGGCCCGCCCGGCGGGCGGGTCCGGTCGTGGGCCGCGACGCTCGTCAGCTCCGGCTCGTGGGCGACCCCGAGGTCGTGGCAGCCGGGGTCGGTGGCCAGGTAGCGGTCGTGCACGGCGGGCGGCAGGACCGTGCCGAGCAGGGCGAGCATGTGCAGCCACTCATAGCCGAACACGCCGTAGTCGCGGTCGACGAAGCGGCCCGAGGCGATGTCCGCGCGCCGGTCCTTGCCGAAGGCGACCCGCACCGCGTCGATCGGGTGGCCCGGCGCCCACTCCTCGCGCGCGGCCCTGAGGATGTCGGGCGCCGTGGCGTGCGCGTACTGGTCCATGACCACCAGGCGGCTCTCGTCGTACTTGGCGAGCAGCGCGGACAGGTCGGGGGCCTCCCAGGAGCGGCACACCGGCTTCTCGACGAGGAGACGGGCCGACGGGTCCCGGTCCAGGACGGCGGCGGCCGTCTCCACGTGTGCGGCGGTGGGCGTGCACACCGACCACACGTCGACCGGAGGATGGCGTGGCACGTCCTCGATCCGGGCATACGCGGGCAGGGACGGCGCGAGCCGGGCGGCCGCCGGGTCGACGACCGAGACGCGCACGCCGAGCCCGCCGAGCAGCCGGTGGTGCAGTTGTCCCGCGACGCCGTAGCCGACGATGCACACATGCGTCCTAGCGGACATAGGCGTCCCCCACGGGTGTCGTGGTGTCGTACGGGCCGGTGCCCGCTGGCCGCCCTTCGCGCAGGTAGCAGTCGTAGTACGCGGGGAAGAGACCGGCCTCGTCGATGAGTTCGTCGACGACGTCGAGGTGCACTCCCGGGGTGAGGGAGTCCACGTCCCGGCACAGGCGCTTGGCCGCGAGCAGGGTTCCGGCCCGGTAGGCGTCGTACCCGCGGTTGGCGATGCCCTCGTACTCGTACAGGTTGAGCGAGCGGCCGTCGCCGAGGAGCGTGACCGTCGCGCCGTGCGGCAGGTGGTGGCGCACGCCCACGTAGGGCACGGGCGTCGAGGTCGCGCCGCAGCGGCCCTCGCTGAGCACGCTGAAGTCCTTGGTCGCGAAACCGGCCAGGAGCGTGCCGTCGGCGAGCAGCGGGACGTCCCGCTCGGTGACGGCCGTGCCGCCGCTGCTGCCGATGACGAGGAAGGGGCGGTGGTCGGTGAGCGCCTCGGCGATGGTGCGGTGCGTCTCGAAGCCGTCCTCGGCGGCCGTGATGAGCGCCAGGATGTCGGTGTCCACGACGTGCACGCGACAGCCGAGCGCGCGCAGGGCGTGGGCCACGCGGTTGCCGAGCGTGCCGTAGCCGAGGACCAGCACATGGCGGCCGATGAACTTCTCGCCGGGCACGATGGCGCGCAGCCGGCGCACGCACGAGTCGGCGATCTCGTTGTAGCCCAGGCGCGACTTGAGCTGCGAGCGGGCCAGGTTCAGGACGGGCACGGCCAGTCGGCCCGGCGCGTCGTGGATGCGCTTGAGACCGCTGACGGTCAGCTCGATGGCCGCGTCCACCGGCTCGACCAGACCGTTGTCGCTGCCGCGCCCCTGGGCGAGCAGCCCGCCGTCGTCGATGACGAGGACCTTGCGGCCGACGGCGTGCGCCCGGCGGATGAAGTCCTCCACGCGGGCGTCGACGGCCAGCGCCTCGGCCCGGGCGGCCTCGTCCGCCGTCCCGTTGATCACCGAGTTGTCCAGCACGTCGCTGGCGTAGCCGCGGTGCAGGAACCAGGTGTGCACCCGGTCCCGGTGCAGCGTGCGGTCGCCCTTGGAGAGGGCGTAGATCCACTCGGGTGCGATTCCGGCCCGCTCCATGGCGAGCAGCAGGCCCACGCTGTTCTCCACGTAGTGGTCGCGGAAGATCAACGCCCAGTCGGCGAAGGCCGGTTCGGGAGCGTCGTAGCGGCCGAGCAGCGGCATCGCCGCCACGATCGTGTCGGCCTCGGCCTGGGTGTAGCACTGCGCGCGCCGCCCCAGCTCCGCGACGAGCGCGGCGAACACCGACTGTGCGCGCGGCGGCAGCGGTCCGGACGCCGACACCAGCACCCGGTGCGCGTACGCGGCGGATGCCACGGATCCTGTGTGCCCCGCGGACGCCACGGATCCCGTGTGCCCCACGGACGCCACGGACCCCGCGGGCCCTGCGGACGTCACGGCGTCGAGCGTTCCCGGTGGTCCCGCGGGCAAGGGGGCGCTGCGCACCGTCAGGACGACGCCCTCGACGCGCACCGTGCACCGGCCGGGCCCCTCCTCGTGCAGGCGGGCCGGTTCCCTGGGCCAGGTCTGCCCGGCGATGACCGTACGCACCGCCGTCAGGACGGCGTCGGGATCGAGACAGCCGTCCACCACTTCGAACGGGCCGGACGGCCCGCACTGCGACACCTCCTCCTCGTGTTGAACGTGATTCAAACCCACTTCAGATAGCGACATATGTCCACCCATGCCAGGCGTGCATTCCTTGTGAGAACAGCCTCACGCGGCCCCGCCGTTGCGCTGTGCGCAGCAGTTGCGGTCGGCCTCGGCGGTCAGTCTCCGCCGGGTGCGGGTGTCCGGGCATCTGTCGGGCGACGAGCTTCCCGCAAGCGACAAAAGGGATAAAAATTCCCCCAGTTGGTGGCATATACCTTCGGCCATCCGTCATACGGACGGGATAGATCGCGGAGCATCAGTCAATGCATCAGTCGATGGGGGCGGTCACAGCGGAGGGCAATCTGGCATGTTCGTCGGTCGGGAGCGGGAACAGCACAAACTCGGGCGCATCGCCGCCGCGTTGAACGAGGGGAGCAGCGGGTCCCTCGTCGTCCGAGGGGTGGCCGGGATCGGCAAGAGCGCGCTGCTGCAGCACCTGCGGAACACCCTGAACCCGGAGGTGCAGGTACTGACCGCGGTCGGCGTCGAGAGCGAGACCGAGCTCTCCTTCGCCGCCCTGCACCAGTTGCTGCTGCCCCTGCTCCCCGACGCGGACCGGCTGCCGCCGCCCCAGAGCGCCGCCCTGCGTTCGGCCTTCGGCCTGCAGAGCGCCCCCGCCGACCGGTTTCTGGTCGCCCTCGGCGCGCTGACCCTCCTGTCCGAGGCCTCCCGCGGCAACCCGCTGCTCGTCCTGATCGACGACGCGCAATGGCTCGACACCCCCTCCGCGGACGCCCTGCGGTTCGTCGCCCGCCGCCTGGGCGCGGAAGCCGTCGGCATCGTCTTCGCCGCCCGGGACGGCATCCGCCCCTTCGCCGCACCGGGCCTGCCCGAACTGCGCGTGGGCCCGCTGGACACGTCCGCCGCCCGCACCCTGCTCACCCACCACCTCCCGGCGGCCGCCCCCGTCACCCGCGACCGGCTGCTGCGCGAGGCCCACGGCAACCCCCTCGCCCTGGCCGAACTCCCGCGCGCCCTCAGCCGCCCCCAGCTCGACGGCGCCGCGGTCCTGCCCGAGGAACTCCCGCTCACCGAACGCCTGCAGCGCCTCTACCGGCACCGCGTCCACGGCCTGCTCGCCCGGCCCGGCAACGCCCTCGTCCTCGCCGCGACCGAGGGCGACGGCGACCTGGCCGTCATCCTGCGCGCCGCCGAGGACACCGACCGGGCCATGGACGAACTCGGCGCCGCGGAGAGCGCCGGACTGCTCGACCTCGACCAGCACCGCCTGCACTTCCGCCACCCCCTGGTCCGCTCCGCCTTCTACCAGGGCACCCCCCTCAACCACCGCCGCGCCGCCCACATCGCCCTGGCCGAGGCCCTCGACCCCGGCGACGACCGCCACGTCTGGCACCGGGCCGCCGCCGCGATGGCCCCCGACGGCCAGGTCTGCCACCTCCTGGCCGACCTCGCCGACCGGGTCCGGGACACGGGCGGCGTCGCCACCGCCACCAGGGCGCTGCGCCGCGCCGCCGACCTCGCGCCGTCCAGCCGCCTGCGCGCCCACCTGCTCATCGATGCCGCCGACTGCGCCTGGACCGCCGCCGAAACCACCCAGGCCCACGCCCTGCTCACCGAGGCCGAGCCGCTGGCCGACCACCCCACCCTGCGGGCCCGCCTCATGCGGGTGCGCGGCGCCATCGCGCACGCCTCCAGCGACCCGGCCAGGGCCTGCGCGACCCTCCTCGAAGGCGCCGCCCTCGTCCAGGACACCGACCCGCACCTCGCCCGCGAGTCCCTGGCCATGGCAGCCCGCGCCGCGTGGGTCGCCGACGACCCCGGACGGCTGGCGCAGATCGCCGGGGTCCTGGACGACCTGGCGGCGGCGGACGCCGCCGGTGTGGACGCCGCTGGAGTGGACGGCACCGGTGTGGACGGCACCGGTGCGGGCGCCGCTGGACTGGACGGCATCGCACCCGGCGCCGCTCGACTGGATGGCACCGCGCCGGGCGCCGCCGCACCGGGCGCCCCCGCAGAGGCCGCCCTCGCCGCGAGCGCCCCCCACGACGCCTTCGTCTCCCACCTGCGCTACCTCAGCGGCCTCGCCACCGACTCCACCACGGAGCTCGGGCCCGCTAGCCCGGAGGGCGCCGCCGACGTGCGCGGCGCCCGTATCCCCGAGACCTGGCTCGACCCCGACGACCCGCACCCCTGGGTGTGGCCCCCGACCTTCCTGCCCCACCTCCTGAACGCCACCCTGTCCTGGCGCGACGACCTGGAGCGGGCCGTGGGCACCCTGCGCCGCCACGGCGCGGTCGGCGCCCTGCCCATGTCCCTGGCCCCCCTCGTCGCCCTCCAACTGGTCACCGGACCCTGGCTCGAGGCCACCGCCCAGGGCAGCGAGGCGCTCGCCCTCGCCCAGGAGACCGGCCAGCTCGGCGCCGCGAGCCATCTGCGCGCCATGCTCGCCTGGATGGCCGCCGCCCAGGGCGACAGCGCCCGCTGCCAGATCCTGGCCCGGGAGTGCCTCGACGTCGCCGTGCCGCGCCGCATCGCCAGCGCGGTGACGCTCGCCCACTGGGCCCTCGGCCTGAACGGCCTGGCCGAACGCCGCCCCGGACACGCCGCTCAAGCCCTCGGCGAAGTCTGCAGCCCGGGCGGCGCGGCCCCACACTTCATGCTGCGCCGACTGGTCCTCCCCGACTACGTGGAGGCCGCCACCCGGGCGGGCCAGCACCAGCGTGCCGAGGAGGCGTTGCGCCGCCTGGGCGGTCCACAGGCACACGACGGACCGCACCTGCTCGCCGCCCGGCTGCGCTGCCAGGCCCTGCTCGCCCAGGGAGACCGGGCCGAGGAGCTCTTCACCACCGCCCTCGAAAAGGCCGACACCTCACCCTTCGAGGCGGGCCGCACCCGTCTCCTGTACGGCGAACGGCTGCGGCGCGACCGTCGCATCAAACTCGCCCGCGAGCAACTGCGCCTGGCCGAGATCCAGTTGCACCGGATCGGCGCGAGGCCCTGGGCCCAGCTGGCCCGCATGGAACTGGCCGCGGCGGGCGACCGGTCCGCCCAGGCCGCCGCCCCCGCCAGGACCTCCGACCACGCCGCCCTCACCGTCCGCGAACAACAGGTCGTACGCCTGGCGGCCCAGGGCCTGAGCAACGGAGAGATCGGCGCCCGCCTCTTCCTCAGCCCCCGCACCGTCGGCTACCACCTCTACAAGGCCTTCCCCAAGCTCGGCGTGACGTCCCGATCCCAACTCCTGCGTACGACGCAGTAACGCTCGCCGAGGACCGGCCCACGCCCCCTCCCTCCCAGAGCCCACGACTCGCTCGCCTAGGATCGCGGGAGCTCCTCCCCGTCGCTGGCAAGCCAGGCTGCTCGGCGCGCAGTTGACGGTCCGTAGGTATGCTCAGCGAGCGTGTGGCCGGTGGGGCCGGTCGCCGGTCGGTGCCTACGAGACGGGGAGCTGAGCGTGGACGACGCGGTGGAACTGGAGGTCATGATCGCCCAGTTGCGCGCCGCGTTGGGCCGGGCCATGGCCGACGGGGACGGCGAAGGAATTCGGTTCCAGGCCGAGAAGCTCGAACTCGAACTCACCGTGGGCGTGGAACGCAGCAAGGAGCCCGGCGCCAAGGTGCGGTTCTGGGTGTTCGACGTCCACCACTCCGCGCGCTCCGCGCACACCGCCACCCAGCGGATCACGCTCACCCTCCAGCCGGTGCGTGCCGACGCACCCGACCGGCCCGCGCTGATCTCGGACGCCGAGCTGCCCGATGAGCGCTGAGGCCGCGGACCCCGGGCCCGGGATCGACCCGCGGCGGATCGCCGAGATCATCGTCGAAACCGGAAGCGGCGGGCGGCGCGGTTCCGGCTATCTGATCTCCTCCGGCAGCGTACTGACCGCCGCCCATGTGGTCGCCGACGCGACCAGGACGGTCGTGCGGTGCTGCGCCGACCGCCCTGGCGAATGGTCGGCGCCGGCGGCCGTGACCTGGGCGCATGAGGACACCGACCTCGCCGTGCTGACCGTTGTGCCACCTGCGGGAGGTCTCCCGGTCACCGACCCGGCTCGTTTCGGGCGCATCGCCGACGACCGGCACGGCGTGGTCGGCGTGCACGCCGTCGGATTCCCGCTGTGGAAGCGGCGCCACCGTGACGGTGCGTACTTCCGTGAGCTGCACCAGGCGGACGGGACCGTGGCGGCCTTGTCCAATCTCCGTACCGGCACGCTGGAAATGACCGTGAAACCGGCCGATGCCGATCCCGACCCCGCCACATCGCCGTGGGCGGGCATGTCCGGCGCCGCGGTGTGGGCAGGCGGCACCATCATCGGCGTGGTCGCCGAACACCACCGCCCGGAAGGCCCGCGTCGGCTCACCGCTGTCCGCCTCGACTACGCGTTGCGCAGGCTCGGCGCCGCAGTCCGCGCAGAGCTCGCCCGGCTGTTGGGGCTCGCCGACCCCGAGGACCTGCCCCTCGCCCTGCCCGGGGACTCGGGCGACGAGGAGCCCGCTGCCGTCCGAGTGGTCGGAGTCCCCGTCGCGTACGGCATCGAGCTGTTCAAGAACCGCACCCGCGAACGCGACGAGATCGCCCGCCACTTGAGCGATCCCACCATCCGGATGGTGACCGTCATCGGACGGCGCGGTATCGGCAAGAGCGCGCTCGCCGCGAAGGTCATGGATCTCCTCGACCGAGGTGAATGGCCCGGCCCCACCCCGGGTCCGCAGCCGTCCGGCCTGGTGAACCTCTCCACCCGTACGTCCGGGATCTCCCTGGAACGCCTCTACTTCGGCTGCGCCCAGCTGCTCGGCTCCGAGCGGGAAGCACACCTGCGCACGGTCTGGGCCGCCGACGGGACGACACAGGACCGGCTCGACGCACTGCTCGCGGCCATGGGCGACCGGCTGATCGTCATCCTCATGGACAACCTGGAGGACCTGCTCCATGACGACTGCACCATCGCCGACGAGGAGCTGGCCGTCTTCCTCGACTGGCTGTTCCGGGCTCCCCGAGCCCCGCTGCGCCTCCTGGTCACCAGCCAGGAACCGGTGCGCCTCGCGCCCGAACTGCGTCGCTTCGCCGCCCACGTGGAACTCTCCGAGGGCCTGATGCCCGCTGAGGCAGCGGCGCTGCTGCGCGAACTCGACCGCGACGGAAGCCTCGGCATCGCCGGCCTGTCCGACGACGAACTGCTGCACGCCGCGGTCCGCGTGCACGGCGTCCCCCGCGCGCTGGAACTCCTCGTCGGTGTGCTCGCCGACGAAACGGAGCTGCTGCCCAGCCTGCGGGACGTACTCGAGGACTTCACCCGCCGCGAGAACGTCGTCGCGGACCTCGCCCAGGATCGCTACAAGCAGCTCGACGAACCGGCGCGTGCCGTCCTCGGCGTCCTGGCCGCGCTGCGCGCCCCCGCTGCGCCGAGCGCGGTCGAAGAGATCCTGCACGGCCTCGACCCGGATCTGCCCGCGTCCCCTGTCCTCACGTCCCTGGTGCGCGCGCATCTCGTCTCCCTGGACCGGGCGAGCCGCACGGTCGCCCTGCACCCTCTGGACGCCGACATAGCCTGCGCACGGATGCCCTGGCACGGACCCCTCGGGAGGCAAGCAGTGGAACGAGAGATCGCATCCTGGTACGCGCGCCAGGCCCGGCCCCAGGGCACCTGGCGGACACTGGAGGACATCGAGCCGCACCGGCGCCGGTTCGACCACCTCGTGCGGGCCGGTGACCACGACGCCGCCGCACGCGTGCTGTGCGACATCAGCGAATGGCTCGTCTGGCACGGCTCGGTGCTCGCCGCGGTCAAGATGCACCATGACGTCGACGGCCACATCGGTGACGAGCGGGTACGTCTCGCGCACACCGTCGCGTATGGACATGCCCGGCTCAGCGCGGGACCGATGAGGCAGGCGGCCGAGCTGTTCGCCGAAGCGGTGACCCTCGCCGAGAGTCTCGGCGACCGGCCCGCGCTCCAGAACGCGCTGTTCGGCCTCGGGGACGCCCACCGGCAGCTCGGCGATCTGGCGGCCACCGTCGCCTCGCTGGCCCGTGCCACCGAGCTGGCCCGTGAACTCGGCGACACCGAGCGCGAAGTGCACGCGCTGCTCTCCGCCAGCCTCGCGCACAGTTACCTCGGCGACGGCGAGCGTGCGCTGACCTGCGCCGACCAACTGGGCGCGAGGGCCGAGGCGAGCGGCGACCCGCTCACGACCGCCCGCGCGGGCAACGCGCGCACCATCGCCCTGCTCACGCTGGGCCGCTGGCGGGAGACCGCCGACGCGGGCGCCGAGACGGCCCGCGCCTACCGTGCCGCGGGCAGCCAGGAGGCGATCGCCTACGCGTTGAACGCCAGGGGCATCGCTCTGCTGGCTCTCGACGACGCGGCTCAGGCAGCCTCGGTCCTCGAAGAGGCCCGGCACGAGGCTTCGTGCATGGAGAACCCCCGGGCCGAAGGCGTCTGCCTGTTCAACCTCGCCTGGGCGTTCTGGTGCGACGACCGTCTGGAGGAGTGCGCCACGACCGCCGACCGCGCCTCGACCGCTCTGGAGATCGCCGGAGCGACCCAAGCCGCCGCGGCCCGTTCCCTGGCCGCGGCCGCCCGCGCCTGCCCCGACGACCCACGGTCCGCCGCCGAGTCCCTGACGCGAGGGGCTGCCGCACTCGACGGCAACGCCGAGGTCATCGCCCCCGCCTGGCTCGCCGACCACGCCCGCCGACTGGCGGGCTGAGCTCGCGCGGTGGCGGGAGGTCAGGCGGGGCCGTCCGGCCCTTCGGCGGGCACGGGCTCCAGTACGAAGACGGGGATCTCACGGTCGGCCTTCTCCTGGTACTCGGCGTACGGCGGATACGCGGCGACCGCGCGTTCCCACCACGCGGCCTTCTCGTCCCCGGTGACCTCACGGGCCGTCATGTCCTGGCGTACGGCCCCGTCCTGGAGCTTCACGTGCGGGTCGGCCTTGATGTTGTAGTACCACACCGGGTGGGTCGGGACGCCGCCGTTCGAGGCGACGGCCGCGTACCGCCCCTCGTGCTCCACGCGCATCAGCGGGATCTTGCGGATCTTGCCGCTGCGCACGCCGCGCGTCGTGGCGACCACGATGGGCAGACCGGTGTCCCGCAGCGTTCCGCCCTGCGCACCGTCCGAACTCTCGTACAGCTCGACCTGCTCGCGCACCCAGTGCACCGGACTCGGCTCGTACTCGCTCTCAACAGGCATCGTGGTCCCTTCGTCGTCGCTTGCCTTCGGCTCCTGCTAGGGCTTGCCTTCGTCGACCCGTCGACCACTGGGGTAACAGGGGGCGCGTGTTATTTCTTCCGAGCGGGTGCCGACCGCACGTGCCCCGGGGCGGGCGGCGGCCTTTATGAGCGCTCCTTGCCCGGAGTATGAGCAAACGATGACGGCGGACGGTCGGGCACTCGGGGGCTGTTGTGCTGGGAGGCATGAACAGCAAGCGCACGTTCCGTACCCGTTCCTCCCGCCGCTCGGCCCGCCACGCCTTGAGCGGGGTCGCCGCCGTCGCCGCGCTCGGCCTCGCCCTGGTCGGATGCGGGGGGAAGGACTCCGGCACCAGGGACGAGGGGAAGAGCAGGGCGACGGCGAGCACCGACACGAAGGTGCTGTGGCTGGGCGACTCCATCGCGGGTGCCGAGGCCCCCGCCCTGGGTGCGGCCCTGAAGGCCAGTGGGGTGGAGTTCAAGGACTCCTCCTCGGACGGCGGGGGCACGATCGTCGACAGCGGCGAGAAGATCACGCAGATGATCTCCGGCGACACCTGGAAGCAACTGGCCAAGGACATCAAGTCGTTCCGCCCCACCGTGGTCGCCTACCAGGTCACGACGTACGACTGGGGCAGCCCGGCGCGGCAGCGGGCCGCCTACGAGAAGGCCGTCGGCACGGTCGAGGACGCCGGGGCCAAGCTGGTGTTCGTGGCGCCCCCGCCCATCAAGATCGACGGGTTCTACAAGCCGCACGAGGCCCAGATGCGCACCGCCCCCAAGGTGGCCGCGGAAGTCGCCGGGAAGAGCGGTGGCGCGGCGGCGTTCTTCGACGCCTCGCAGGTGTGGGGCACCGACCACGCGGCGCAGGAGGCGCTGCGTGCCCCGGACGGGATCCACAACTGCCAGCAGGGCGCGGCCGCCTTCGCCAGGTGGTTCACCGGGACGCTGGGCAAGCAGGAGAAGTTCACGCCGGCGTCCGTGGACTCCTGGGCGCAGAAGTCCTGGACCGGCGACAAGCGCTACGGCAACCTTCGCTGTGCCGCGTGACGGAACGGCCACCGACCCCATGCCCGCGCGTCGTCCGTTGCCAGCGCCCACGCCCACGACCGCGCAGGACCGCACGGTGCCGGGTCGGCACCGTGCGGCGCGCCCCAGTGGCGTGGGCCGTGCCCATATCGCCGCCCTCGACGGGCTGCGCGGCTTCGCGGTCGTCGCCGTCCTGCTCTTCCACGCCGGGTACCTGAACGGCGGGTTCCTCGGCGTCGACCTGTTCTTCGTGCTCTCCGGATTCCTGATCACCGGGCTGCTGCTCGGCGAGGCGACGGGGCGCGGCCGGATCCCCCTGGCCGCGTTCTGGGTCCGCCGGGCCCGGCGGCTGCTGCCCGCCCTCTGCTGCGTGGTGGTCGTGACCGTGCTGGCCACGTGGGCGTGGGGGAGCACGGCGCAGCTCCGCTTCGCGCTCGACGACCTGCCCTGGGTCGGGGCCCAGGCGGTGAACTGGCACTACATCGCCGAGCAGGTCGGCTACTGGAACGCCTCCGACACCCGCGTCTTCGCCCACCTGTGGAGCATCGGTGTGGAGTGGCAGTTCTATCTGGCCTGGCCGCTGGTGGTGGCGGTGGCCGCCCGGGGCCGGTTCGGCGAGCGGATCGTGGCCTCGCTCGCCGGGGCGGGCGCCCTGGTCTCCCTCGCCCTGACCGTGTCGCTCGGCGCCGCGGTGGACACCACCCGCGCCTACGAGGGCACCGACACCCGCGCCGCGGCCCTGCTGCTCGGCGCGCTCGTGGCCACCGCGCCGGTACGCGACCTCGCGCGCCGGGTGCCGCGCCGTGCGGCCGACCTGGTGTGCCTGGCCCTGGCCTGCGGCCTCGCCGTGGCGTGGGCGGTGACCGAGGGCGAGAAGGCGCCCCTGCTCTTTGAGGGCGGGCTCTTCGTCCACTCGCTGGCCGCGGCCGTGTTGATCGTCCTGATGGCCCGGGTGCCGGGCACCTGGGCGGCCCGGATCGCGGGCAGCCGCCTGCCACGCGGCCTGGGCAAGCTCTCGTACAGCCTGTATCTGTGGCACTGGCCGGTGTACCTGCTGCTGTTGCCGAGGCTTTCGGCGCTGGGGGGCCCGGGCGGGACCGCCGTCGCCATCGGGGTTTCGCTGGTGGCCGCCGCGGTGACGACGCGGTTCGTCGAGGATCCGGTGCGGGCGCGGGCGGGGTGGGCCCGGGGCGGGCGGGGATGGATCGCGGTGGTCGCGCCTGCCGTGGCGGGAGTCGTGCTGTGGGCGGCGGTGCCGGAGCCGGTGACGGGGGCGGGGACGGTCGACGTCGATCAGTTGCGGTGACGCCCAGGAAGCCCACGCCTAGGAAGAGCCCAGCGGTACGCGTCGGCAAGCAGCGCCGAGCCGTGCGGCTCGCGCCGAGCCGCGCCGCCCGCGCCAAGCCGCGCACGCCCCGCCTCCCACCCGCCCGTACATTGGGCGATCCACCGGATGGCCCACCCGAGGCCGGGAAACCCGCCCACCGTGGAAGGACCCCTGTATGACCCGTGTCCTGCTGATCGAGGACGATCCGGCCGTGCGCCGCGGTGTCGTCCTGGGCCTGTCCCGCAACGGGCACGAGACCGAGGCGGTCGGCACCGGCGAGGACGGCCTGGAGGCACTGGCGGCCTTCAAGCCGGACCTCGTGCTCCTCGACCTGATGCTCCCCGGCATGAGCGGCCTGGACGTGTGCCACCGCATCCGCGAGACCAGCCGGGTCCCCCTCGTCATCCTCTCCGCACGCGGCGACGACATGGACGTCGTGATCGGCCTGGAGGCGGGCGCCGACGACTACGTGGTCAAGCCCGCCGGGGCCGCGGTCATCGAGGCCCGGATGCGCGCGGTGCTGCGCCGCGTCGCCCCCGCCCAGCCCGCCACCGCACCCGGCGCCGGACCCACCCGAGTGGGCGAACTCGAAATCGACCGCGACGCACTGATCGTCCGCAAGCGGGGCGAGGAACTCCCGCTCGCCCCCTCCGAGTTGAAGCTGCTGCTCTTCCTCAGTGCCGCCCCGGAGCGGACCTTCAGCCGCCAGCAGTTGCTGGAGGACATCTGGGAGCACAGCTACTACGGGGACGCCCGCCTGGTCGACGCCTGTGTGATGCGCCTGCGCGCCAAGGTCGAGGAGGACCCGCGCAGTCCGGTGTACGTCCAGACGGTGCGCGGCTTCGGCTACCGCTTCGGGCCGCTGCCCGCATGAAGCTCGCCCTGCCCCGCGGCCTGCGCCCGCGCCTGGTCGTCGCCTTCGTCCTCGTCGCCGCGCTCAGCGCGCTGATCACCGCCGCGCTCACCTTCCGGCAGGCCCGCAGCGCGATCCTGGACCGCACCCAGAACAGCGCCGTCCACGATCTGCGCCTCCAGATCGACTCGCTCGCCCCGAACCTGCCGCCCGACCCCACCGACACGGACCTGCGCACCTTCGCGCGCCAGCTCGACCGGGCCTCGGGCTCGCGCGCCTGGCACACGGCTGTCTCCCGCGACGGCGGGCCGCTCATCGGCACCGCGGGCGGCATCAGCGGCTCCCTGCGCGACGCGACCAGGAGCGGCGATGCCACCTTCTACGAGCGCGTGGAGCACGACGACGGCCCGCGCCTGCTGATCGGCATGCCGGTGAGCTACACCGGCGTCGGCAAGGAAACCGACCAGGGCAAGGGGACCGACCAGGGCAAGGGCAAGAGCACCGGCCAGGGCGAAGCCGCGGAGAAGCCGTCGGGCCTCGTCGCCTACGCCGTGCTCTCCCTGAAGGGCGAACGAGCCGACATCTCCGCCCTGATCACCGCCGCCTGGGCGGGTGCCGTCCCGGCCCTCGCCGTCGCCGTCGTACCCGCCCTGTTCGCGGCCCGCCGGGTGCTGCGTCCGGTACGCCGGTTGCGTACGGCCGCCGAGAAGATCACCTCGGGCGCCCTGGGCACGCGCCTCGACGTCGTCGGCAAGGACGAACTCGCCTCGCTGACCGGCACGTTCAACACCATGGCGGCCACGCTGGAGCGGGACGACGCCGAGCTGCGGCGGATGGAGGCCAACGCCCGCCGGTTCGCCGCCGACGTGTCGCACGAACTGCGGACCCCGCTCGCCGCGATGGCGGCCGTCACGGACGCCCTCGACGAGGACGCCCGCTCCGACACGCTGCCCCCGGACACCGCGGAGGCGGTGCTGCTCGTCAGCGGCGAGACCCGCAAGCTGACCGCCATGGTCGAGGACCTGATGGAGATCTCCCGCTTCGACGCGGGCGCGGCCGTGCTGCGCCTGGACGACGTGCGGCTCGGCACCGTCGTCCACAAGACGCTCCAACTGCGCGGCTGGCGCGAGCCGGACGAGGTGGTCACGGAGCTGCCCGACGAGGACCCGCGGATCCGGGTGGACGCGCGGCGCATCGACGTCGTCCTCGCCAACCTGATCGGCAACGCGCTGCGCCACGGCGCCGCTCCCGTCACCGTCCGGGCGACCGCCACGCGGGAGTTCCTGGTGATCGACGTCGCCGACGAAGGACCCGGCATCCCCGACGAGGTGCTGCCGCACGTCTTCGACCGCTTCTACAAGGCGGACGCCGCGCGCGTCCGATCCGAGGGCAGCGGTCTCGGCCTCGCCATCGCGAGGGAGAACGTACGACTTCACCACGGCACCCTCGTCGCCGCCAACCGCCCGGGCGGCGGCGCGGTGTTCACCCTCACCATCCCGCGCGCGCTCCGGCAGGAGGATCAGTAGTGAGGTGTCAACTTGCCTGTGTTGCCGTGGTGTTGGGTGTCCTTTCGGCGGGCTGCGGTGTCGGTTCCACCGGTCCGGTCCGGGCCGGGGCCCCGGCATCCGGCCTGCGCGAACCGGGATCCGCGGGCCACTTCGTCCAGCTCTACTTCGTCAGCCCGTACGGCATCCAGGCCGTCACCCGCGAGACCGACACCTCCGCGACCCCGCAACAGGCACTCGACCTGCTCCTCAAAGGCCCCGACGCCGCCGAACGCGCCCGCGGCCTGATCACCGAAGTACCCCCGATCCACGGGCGGTTGCTCGCGCGGGTCGCCGACGGTGCCGTGGATCTGCGGCTGCCGGTGCCGGTGGCACAGACGACCGGTGGCGGCGGTCTCGGCCTCAGCCAGATCATCTGCACCGCGGCCAACGCCCGGGTCGCCGACGGCAGACAACCCCCCGACGTGGACGTACGGGTCTACGAGGAGGGCTATGACGCGCCCTGGACCGTCCGCTGCAACGCGGCGGGCAACGTCGTTCCCGTATCCGAACCCACCCCGAAACGTGGGTCCACCAGGTAGGGCGGCTACGTGTCGAACCGGCCCGGATAGGCGGCGGCGCCGTCCGGATCCAGCAGCCACTCGCGGTACGTCGACGGATCGGCGTAGCCGTTGGCGAACCGGTGGGCGACCTCCGGGTGGTCGAAGGCGGTCTCGATGGCGCGCCGCACCTGCTCGGGCGGCGGCTCGCGCAGCATGAACTCGGTGAAGGCGTGCGTGTGCCGGGCGTCCGCCCAGTAGGTGGCGAAGGCCGCCCGCATCCACGGCTCGTCGAAGGGGCGGTCCCCGCGATCGAGGATGGCGGTGAGGTAACAGGCCGCCGCCCGCGCGGCGTTGTTCGCGCCCTGGCCGGTGATCGGGTCGTGGACGGCGAGGGCGTCCGCCATGCCGAGGACCGGGCGGCCGCCGTCCACGTGGGCCACGGGGCGGCGGACCGTCGGGGTGATCGCGCCGTACAGGGCGGCGCCGGGGTCGGTGGGTTCGGTGCGGCGGAAGCGCTCGCACTCCCACGGCGCGTACGTACGCAGCAGGTCGAGGGCGCGGCGCCGGCCCTCGGCGGCGCCGGGGCGGTCGCTCCAGCAGTCGTAGGCCCCGTCCCACCGTCCCTCGAACAGCACGATGTCGCAGGGCCCGCTGACCGTGAGCGCCCGCATGATGATGATGTCGCCCGCGGGCGGCACGCCGGTGGTCCGGACGCGGCCCGCGGCCGGGTCCGATGCGTCGTGTGCGACGCCGCGCACGTAGAAGCAGGCGAGGGTGCGCGGCGGGCGGTCGTTGGACCGGCCAGGACGGGTCCTGGCCGAAGAGCGCGGAGAGCTGCCCGCGCCCG
Source organism: Streptomyces flavofungini (assembly GCF_014650815.1). Classification (GTDB taxonomy): domain Bacteria; phylum Actinomycetota; class Actinomycetes; order Streptomycetales; family Streptomycetaceae; genus Streptomyces; species Streptomyces flavofungini. Next base: position 68,708 of record NZ_BMVR01000021.1, on the reverse strand, counting down.
GTGGCGAGCACGGTCAGGTCGTGGGCGGCGGCGAGGGCGGCCACGTCGGCGGGGCCGACGGACCGGTACTCCGCGCGCCCGCCCCGCTCTTCGAACAGTTCGAGCCAGGCGGCCGGCTTGACCCGCTGATCCACGGAGCGCACCTCGTCGTCGAACGGCGCGGTGAACCGGTGCACCGGCGCCTCCGGTTGCCCGTCCGGCTCCCAGTGGCTGAGCTCGAACCCCGGCATCACGGGCGCGGCGTCGTCCCAGAGCGCGAGCCCTGCCGCCCGTTCGATGCGCAGGGCCGGGCCGAACATGAGCTGGGTCGAGGTGACCCGCCCGCCCCGCACCTCCTCCGGGTGTCGCTCGGCGACCAGCGTGACCCGATGTCCGGCCGCCAGCAGCCCGAGCCCCAACTGCAGCCCCGCCTGCCCCGCCCCCACAATGGCGATCCCGCGCACCTCGTCCTCCGTCCCGCTCCCGCCGCGCCTGCCGGAGCACGGTTCAGTCGTCCCCACGCTCCGGGGCCACCAGCTGCGTTTCGTTCCGTACGCTGACGCCGTGACGCACGACAAGAGCCCGAAGCCCGACGGCACCGCGGCCGAGCGGCCCCTGGCCGTGTTCGACCTCGACGGCACCCTCGCGGACACCGCGCACCGCCAGCACTTCCTGGAGCGTCGGCCGCGTGACTGGGCGGCGTTCTTCGCCGCGGCCCCGCACGACCCGCCGCTGCCGCGCGGCGTGCGGCTCGCCCTGGACAGCGCCGAGGAGTGCGACCTCGTCTACCTCACCGGGCGGCCCGAGCGCTGCCGCGTCGACACCGAGGCGTGGCTGGCCGCGCAGGGGCTGCCCGCCGGGCCGATCCGGATGCGGCCCGACCACGACCGGCGGCCCGCGCGCCGCACCAAGCTGGAGGCGCTGCGCCGGCTCGCCCGCGACCGCGAGATCCGGATGCTCGTGGACGACGACGAGTTGGTGTGCGTCGATGCCGAGCGGGCCGGGTTCGCGGTGGTGCGGGCGCGGTGGGGCAGCGCGTCCGCGGAACTGCGGGACGCACAGGAGCGCGACGGCCGTACGTGACGGGCGGGCTGTACGTGACGCCCGGGCTGTACGTGATGTGCAGGCCGCGGGTGCGGGTGCGGGGCGGGTCGTGCCGGGGCCCGGTGGCTCAGGCCGAGTCCTCCAGGCGGAAACCGACCTTCAGGCCGACCTGGTAGTGCTTGATCTGACCGTCCTCGATGTGGCCGCGCACCTGGGTGACCTCGAACCAGTCCAGGCCGCGCAGGGTCTGTGAGGCGCGTTCGATGCCGTTGCGGATGGCCTGGTCGACGCCTTCGTGCGAGGTGCCGACGATCTCGGTGACCCGGTAGGTGTGGTCGGACATGAGCGGGCTTCTCCTCTCCGCGGCGTTGCGGTGCCCTCCACGGTAGTGCCGGGGGCGGGTGGGGGCCTGTCGGCGGACGGGCCGGATGTGTGTGGGGGACTCACGACGGAACTGCCGGGAATCTGTGTGCGCCTGTCCACCGAAGTGTCACGGATCGGTGCACACCCCTTGACCGAGGGGTTGGTCCATACCAAAATCCTGCACACCCGTTCGAGCTTCTGCTCTTCCCCACGTCGGGCTTCCCCCGCCCTGTCCGCAGGCAGAAAGTGACCGACGTGAACCGCCGCCGCCTCCGCATCTCCCTGTCCCTGACCCTGGCCCTCGCCGCCACCGCCCTGCTGCCCGGCTGCGGCCATCTGCCCGGCGGCGGGGACGACCGCAGCACCGTGCAGGTGTGGCTCATGCGGGGCAGCGCGTCGGACGCCTTCGTGAAGCGGTTCACGGCGGACTTCGAGAAGCGGCACGGCAGCCTCGACCTCGACGTCCGCGTCCAGGAGTGGACCGGCATCGGCGAGAAGGTCAAGGCCGCCCTGAAGGACGACGACGGGCCGGACGTCATCGAGGTCGGCAACACCCAGGTCGCCCAGTACGTCGACCAGGGCGGCCTGGAGGACCTCACCCTGGAGTCCGCCCGCGACCTCGGCATGGAGGACTGGCTGCCCGGCCTCGCCGAGCCGGGCCGCTACGACGGCGGCCAGTACGGCATCCCCTGGTACGCCGCCAACCGCGTCGTCATCTACCACAAGGACCTGTTCGCACAGGCCGGGATCAAGCAGCCCCCGAAGACGCGCCAGCAGTGGCTCGCCGACACCCGGCGGCTCGACTCCGGCGGCACCCAGGGGCTCTACCTGGCCGGTCAGGACTGGTACACGCTCGCCGGATTCATCTGGGACGAGGGCGGTGACCTCGCCAAGGGGGAGAAGTCCGGCTCCTGGCAGGGCACCCTCGACACGCCCGCCGCGCTGCGCGGGATGGAGTTCTACCGGCAGCTCCAGGCGCTCGGCGACGGGCCGCCCGACGCCGACGAGGAGCATCCGCCGCAGTCCGGGGTGTTCGCCAAGGGGGACGTCGCCCAGATCATCGCCGTGCCCGGCACCGCGCGTGCCATCGAGGCCAAGAACCCCGAGCTCAAGGGGAAGCTCGGGTACTTCCCCATCCCCGGCAAGACCGCCGGCAAGCCCGGTGCCGTCTTCACCGGAGGGTCCGATCTCGTCGTGCGTGACGGGACCGATGAGCGGAAGGGGGCGGTGGAGGTCGTCAAGGCCCTCGCGGGGGAGAAGTGGCAGACGGATCTGGCCCGGACGATGGACTACGTGCCGAACAAGACGACGTTGGCGTCCGTCGTCTCCGGGGAGGCCGGGGTTGCGGCGATGGCCGCGGGGGCGGCCCGGGGGCGGGCCACGCCCAAGTCGCCCGCGTGGGCGGCCGTGGAGGCGGACAATCCGATCAAGGCTTATATGTCCAAGGTGCTGGGCGGGGGTGATCCGGCCCGCGAGGCCAAGCTGGCCTCCGGCCGGATCACCAAGGCGTTGGACACGACCGGGTCGTGAGGCCGGTCAGCCGGGCGTGGCACGTGCCGCGCCCGGCACCGGCGGCTGTGCCCACCCGTGCCGCTCTGCGGCACGACTGCCCACCACGGTCGGCGGCAGAGCTACGCCGGTGTGCTCAGCGACAGCGCGAAGCGCGCGCGTTCGTCCGTCCACCAGTGCGTCAGCGACAAGTCCGCAGCCGCCAGTTCCGACTTCACCACCTCCTCGCGGAACTTCGCTGAGATCTCCGTGCGGAGGTCCTCGCCCTCCTCGAAGTGGACTGCCAGGTCGAGGGCCGGGACCTTGACCGTCTGGGCGGCGCGGGAACGCAGGCGCATTTCGATCCACTCCCGGGCGCGGTCCCAGACGGCGACGTGGGCGTACGCGTCGGGGTCGAAGTCGGCGCCCAGTTCGCGGTTGATGACGTGCAGGACGTTCTTGTTGAAGGCGGCGGTCACGCCCGTCGTGTCGTCGTACGCCGCTACGAGGACCCCCTCGTCCTTGACCAGGTCCGTGCCGAGGAGCAGCGCGTCGCCGGGGGAGAGGAGGCCGCGTACCGACGTCAGGAACGCGGCGCGCTCGGCGGGCAGGAGGTTGCCGATGGTGCCGCCGAGGAACGCGACCAGGCGCGGGCCCGGCGTGCCGGGCAGGGCGAGGCCGCGGGTGAAGTCGGCGATGAGGGCGTGCACGTCGAGGGCGGGCCGCTCGGCGATCAGTGTGTTCGCCGCGCCGGTGAGGGCGGACTCACTGACGTCGACCGGCACGTAGGTGTGCAGCTCGGGCATCGCGTCGATCAGGTGCCGGGTCTTGTCGGAGGAGCCCGAGCCCAGTTCGACCAGGGTGCGCGCGCCCGTCGCCGCGGCGATCTCGGCGGCCCGGTCGACCAGGATCTCCCGCTCGGCGCGCGTGGGGTAGTACTCGGGCAGGGTGGTGATCTCGTCGAACAGGGCGCTGCCGCGGGCGTCGTAGAACCACTTGGGCGGCAGCGACTTGGGGGTCCGGGTGAGGCCGTGCAGGACGTCGGCGCGCAGGGCCGCGCCCGCGGCGTCCTCGGGCAGGGTGCGGGTCAGCAGGAACGGGCTCACGCGGTGGGCTCCTTGAGCGGGGTCAGCAGGATGTCGGTGCTCGTGGCGGCGAGCAGGGTGCGGTCGGGCACCTCGCGCCAGGCCGGGTCGTCGTCGTACGGCTCGGAGGCCACCACGGTGCGGCGGCCGGGCTCCGTGAGGTACCAGAGGGTGTCGCCCCAGGCCGTCGCGGCGATCGTCTCGCCGTCGGTCAGGAGCAGGTTCAGGCGCGAGGCGGGCGCCGCGCGGGCGACCTCCACGGTGATGTCGCCGAGCGCCTGCGCGGCCTCGTCGCCGCGCCGCAGGCGTTCCAGGACCAGCGCCCACACCAGCGCCGAGTCGCAGCGCGCCTCCAGGGACAGCAGGTCGGCGGGCGGCAGCGTGGTCGCGACCGCGGCGAGCGAATCCGGCCAGCCGGACACCGCGCCGTTGTGGCTGAACAGCCAGGGCCCCGCGGTGAACGGCGCCGCCGCGGCCTCCCCGTCCGCGCCCGCCTCGGTGGCGTCCCGCACCGCGGCGAGCACCGCGCCCGAGCGCACCACCCGGGCCAGGTCGGCGAAGGACTGGTCGCCCCAGATCGGCACGGACCTGCGGTAGCGCGCCGGCACCGGATCGCCCTGGGCGTACCAGCCCACGCCGAAACCGTCCGCGTTGACCGTGCCGTGCCGCTGTCTGCGCGGCGCCCACGACTGCCGGAACAGGCTGTGTGCGGGCTCCACGAGAAGGGCGCCGAGGGCCTCGGGCTCGCCAAGAAAGGCGAGATGACGGCACATCAGAGCGCTCCTTCGGCGGTCTCGGCGGCCGTGACGTCGCGCGCCGTGCGGAAACCGGAGAAGATCTGCCGCCGCACCGGGTGGTCCCAGTTGCGGAACGTGCCCCGGCACGCCACCGCGTCGACGGAGAAGGCGCCGCCGCGCAGCACCTTGTAGTCGCCGCCGAAGAACACCTCCGAGTACTCGCGGTAGGGGAACGCGACGAAGCCCGGGTAGGGCAGGAAGTCGCTCGCCGTCCACTCCCACACGTCGCCGATCAACTGCCTTACGCCGAGCGGTGACGCGCCCAGCGGGTAGCTGCCCGCGGGCGCCGGGCGCAGATGCCGCTGGCCCAGGTTCGCCCGCTCCGGGGTCGGGTCCGCGTCGCCCCAGGGGTAGCGCAGCGACCGGTCCTCGCCCGGGTGGTGCCGCGCGGCCTTCTCCCACTCGGCCTCGGTCGGCAGGCGCCGCCCGGCCCAGCGCGCGTACGCGTCCGCCTCGTACCAACTGACGTGCAGCACCGGCTCGTCGGCCGGTACCGGTTCGAGTGCGCCGAACCGGCGCCGCAGCCACTGGCCCGCCTCGCGCCGCCAGAACAGCGGCGCCGTCAGCTTGCCCCGGCGCACCGCCTCCCAGCCGCGCTCGTGCCACCAGCGCGGCTCGTCGTACCCGCCGTCGTCGATGAACCGCTGGTACGCGGCGTTGGTGACCGGCGTGGTGTCGATGAAGTACGGCGGTACCAGGCGCCGGTGCGCGGGGCGTTCGTTGTCGAGCGCCCACGGCTCGGCCGACGTGCCCATCATGAACGGGCCGCCGGGCACGAGGACTTCGGACGGGCCCGGGAACGGCGGCGCCGGTTCCGGGTCCGGTGCGGTGAGCGCGGGGGCGCCCGCCCGGAGCTGATGGGTGATCAGCATCGTCTCGTCGTGCTGCTGTTCGTGCTGCGCGATCATCCCGAAGGCGAAGCCCGCGTCGGTGAGCGGCGAGCCGTGGAACGGCGCGCTCTCCAGCAGGTCGAGCGCGCGGCCCCGCACGTCGGAGGCGTACCGGCGGGCCTCGTCGGGTGCGAGCAGCGGCAGCGAGGGCCGGGCGGCCCGGGGGTGCTCGAACGCGTCGTACAGCGAGTCGATCTCGGGCCGCAGGGCCGCACGACCGCCGACGGCGCGCAGCAGCCACTGCTCCTCCTGGTTGCCGATGTGGGCGAGGTCCCACACCAGCGGGGACATCAACGGCGAGTGCTGCGCGGTGAGTTCGTCGTCCTCGACGCAGGAGGTGAGCAGCGCGGTGCGCTCGCGCGCGGCGAGCAGCGCGCTCTGCGCGCGGGTCCGCAGCACCTCGGGGTCGGTCGGGGAGCCGTCCTTGGGTCCCGTCGTGGAACCGGTCATCGGTGTGCGTCCTTCCCGAAGAGAGGGGTCCCGTCCGCGTGCGTCCCGTCCGGGGGCACGCCGTCCGGGTGCGTGCCGTCCAGGCCTGCGCCGTCCGGATGTGTCCCGTCGAGCAGGTCGTCGGCGGGGCAGCGGCCGCGGGCCACATAGCGGTCGGCGTGCGCCGCGACGACCGACAGGACGTGACTGTCGGCGCCGAGCCTCGGCAGCGCGTCGAGCGCGGCGGCGAAACAGGCCGTGGCGGCCTCGTGCAGCTCCGGGTCGGCGAGACCGTGGCGGGCCGCGTCCAGCCACAGCGGGCTGTGCGGCGCCGGAGTGGCACCCGCGCGCTCGGCCAGCGGCTTGACGGTGCGGTAGGCCGTCTCGGCGGCGCCCGCGTCGTCGAACAGCGCGCTCGTCACCGCGAGCGGCACGATCCAGCCGTCCTCGCCCGGCTGCGCGTCGACCATCCGCAACTCCAGGTGGCCGCGCGGCCTGACCGGCGGGAACAGCGTGGTGAGGTGGTAGTCGAGGTCCGCCCGGGTGGGCGGGCGCGGCGCGCAGGAGCGGGCCCAGGCCCGGAAGCTCAGGCCGTCCGGAACCAGCCACGGCGTCTCGTCGGCGGGTTCGCCGCGCACGCACATCACCGGCGCGTCCAGGGCGTGCCGGGTCCACGCGGCCCGTGGCTCCTCGTCGAGGGCGGGCGCCCCCGACCGGCCCGGGTCGATGCCCGCCCACACGGCCTGGCGCGTGGAGCGCCAGCCGGTGCGACGGCCCTCCTGCAGCGGGGAGTTAGCGAACGCGGCGACCAGTACGGGGCCGAGCAGATGGGCCAGGCGCCAGCGGCGCGCGTAACCCAGCGGCCCGGGCTCCTCGTACCCGGCGTCCAGGCAGATCTGCACGGACGCGGTGGAGCACATCATGCGCCGGCCGGCCTCGCCCGTACGGTCGAACCACGACTCCATCGCGTCGTAGCGCGGCTCGTTCAGGATCCGGGCGGGCGCGCGCCAGGGGTCGGCGCCGAGGCCGGTGAGGGTCAGATCCAAGGAGCCGAGCGTGTCGCGGACGACGGCCAGATCGGCCGCTACGGCTGACACGCACTCCATGAGGGACGCGGCGGGAAGCGAGCTGAGCTCCAGCTGGCCGCCGGGTTCGACGGTGACCGTCGAGTGCAGTGGCTTGGTCCGCAGTGCCGCGCGAGCTGCTTCGACACGGGCGGACGACACGGGCGTACGGGGCGCGTCCGGGGTGTGCAGGAGCCATTCCAGCTCCACACCGGTGACGGCGGGCGGGCCCGTCTTGAAGCAGATGCCGCGCACCAGGGCCTCTATCTCGGCCTCGGTCACGGCCTCGCCGAGGCGGGCTCGGCGTTTCGTACAGTCTCCCTCTGGCATGTCGCGGGTCCTCCTGTTCGGCCTGCGCGGGCGGACTGCCCGCGCAGCGCTCGTAACACCCAAGACCTTCAACCTATTTCGCACAAGACTGCACTCATGGCCGGGAAATACCGTTGCGATGGCCGACAGGCACGGCACACCATCTGTTCATGTTCGACACGGGGTACGTACGCGGGCACGGCATCGGGGACATCCGAAACGGGGCCATGTCCAGCATGGGGGACGGTGCCGCACCCGGCACGCGGAGCACGGCGGCGCCCGCCGCGGGGCGCCGGTGAGCGCGCGGCTGCGCGGCATCGCGCAGGACACGGTGGACATCGTCGCCCTCGGGGCGTACACCGCGCCGGACGGGCGGCGCGTCGAGCTCGCGGACGCGGTGGCCGCCGCGCGGGCCGGGACCCGGCTGTACGGCCCCGACCCCGTGGAGGTGCCGCCGCGCGCGCCCGGCCCGACGACCGTCGAGGTCACCGGGGAGTCCAGCCTGGCGGCCGCCCACCGGCTGCACGCGGCGGGCGGCGGTCCCGTCGCCGTCCTGAACTTCGCCTCCGCCCGCAATCCGGGCGGCGGCTTCCTGAACGGCGCACAGGCGCAGGAAGAGGCGCTGTGCCGCTCCTCCGCGCTGTACGCCTGCCTCCTGGAGCGGCGCGACTTCTACGACCACCACCGCGCCCACCGCGACCCGTTCTACAGCGACCGCGTCATCCACGCGCCCGCCGTCCCCGTCTTCCGCGACGACCGCGGCGGCCTCCTCGGTGCCGCGTACGAGGCCGGGTTCCTCACCTCGCCCGCGCCCAACGCCGGAGTGGTGCGGCGCACGGCGCCCGGGCGGGCCGACGCGCTCCCCGCCGCCCTCGCCGCCCGCGCCGCCCGCGTCCTGGAGACCGCTGCGGCCTGCGGCTACCGGCGGCTGGTGCTCGGCGCGTGGGGCTGCGGGGTGTTCCAGAACGATCCGGCGCAGGTGGCGGAGGCGTTCCGGGCGCCGCTTGCGGAGGGCGGCCGGTTCGCGGGGTACTTCGAGCACGTGGTGTTCGGGGTGCTCGACCGGAGCCGGGGGGAGACGACGCGCCGGGCATTCGAGCGGGTCCTCGGGGCGGTGGGGCGGACGAGGCCGGTCTGACGGCGCGCGGGTCCGGCGAACGGGTGGGCGCCCGCCTCAGTCCTGGCCCTGCTCAAGGCGGTACTGCTCCGCCAGCTCGTCGAACGTGTCCGTGGCGGCCTCGCCGAGGACCGTCGGATGTGCCCCGCCCACGAACGCCCGCACCCGGTCCCTGACCTCCGCCGCCTTCTCCGCGCTCGCGAAGACGCCGAGGACCAGGACACTCCCCGGGGCGTCCGCGGCCCGCGCGTCGCCCAGCGTGAAGCCCCACGGCACCTCACAGGGCCCGTCGTGGTCCTCGACGGGACACAGGAGCCGGGCGAGCGGCTCCTGGAGGGCGAGCGCGGCGTCGGTCCCGGCGAAACCGTGGATTCGGATCTCGTAGATCTGCACGTGTGGGACGGTAGGCGGGCGGGGCGACGGCCGCACGGGGTTTTCGGCGGACGGCGTCTCAGCCCTGCCGCACGTGCCCGGCCGGTGGGGCCCGCCGAGCGTGCCAGGACCTCCGCACACGCCGGGCCGTTGGGGCCCGCCGAGCGTGCCAGGACCTCCGCGCCTGCCGGGCGCAGGCCACGTACGGTGTCAGGGCGCGTGCACCCTCACGGCGCCGCCTGCGCGTCGGCCAGCGGCGACGGCCAGTCCTCGTGCCAGCGCAGGTCGTCCTCCAGCTGCGCCGCCAGCGAGATCAGCAGCGGCTCGCTGCCCGCCGGGCCGAGCAGTTGCGCGCCGACCGGCAGGCCGCTCCCGACCCGGCCCGCGGGCACGTTCACGCCCGGCCAGCCGAGCACGTTCCACGGCCACGCGTACGGGCAGGCCGCGATCATCGCCTGGTCGGTGCGCCAGCCGCTGAGCGCGGCCATGGTGCCGACGGCCGGGGGCGGGGTCGCCGTCGTGGGCGCGAGCACCACGTCGTACGTGTCGAAGACCGCGCCGACCCTGCGGTGCAGCGTCGCCTCCGCGCGGCGCGAGAGCCGCAGCGGCGCGCCGCCGAGCAGCCGTCCCAGGCGCGCGGCCTCCCGGGTGCGCGGGTCGAGCAGCGACGGATCGGGCACCCGCCGCACCCAGTCCGCCACCCCGGCCGTGGCCCGCGGTACGAAGGCGAGACCGATCTGGCCGTAGCGCGGATCGGCCTCGGACACGTCGTGGCCCAGCGCGGCCAGCCGCTCCGCGAGCGCCACGACCTTGCCGCGCACCAGCGGATGCAGCCGCTTCGGCGTCGCCGTGAACGGCATGCCGAGGGAGAGGGCGATCCGCAGCCGCCCCGGCTCGCGCGTGGCCGCCTCGGCGGCGCGGATCGCGGGCGGCTGGTGCAGGTCGTCGGCGTGGTTGCCGCTGGTCATGTCCAGGAGCAGGGCGGCGTCGGCGACGGTGCGGGCCAGTGGGCCGTTGACGGTGATGCCGTTGAAGGCCTCCGGCCACGGCCACGTCGAGATCCGCCCGCGCTGCGGCTTGATGCCGACCAGGTGCGTCCACGCCGCCGGGATCCGCACCGAGCCCGCGCCGTCCGACCCGAGCGCCGCCGGCACCAGACCCGCGGCGACGGCCGCCGCCGACCCGCCCGACGAGCCGCCCGGCGTGTGCCCGGTGTGCCACGGGTTGCGGGTGTCGCCGAAGGCCGGGCCCTCGGTGAACGGCCACTGCCCCAGCTCGCAGGTGTTGGTCTTGCCGACGATCACCGCTCCTGCGGCCCGCAGTCTGCGGACCGCCTCGGCGTCCTCGGTCTTCGCCGGGAAGTCCCCGGGGCAGCCGAACGCGGTGGGCTCGCCCGCCACGTCGGTGTCGTCCTTCACCGCCACCGGCACCCCGAGCAGCGGCAGCCGCTTCCCCGCCGCCAACTCCCGGTCGGCCGCGTCCGCTTCGGCCGTCGCGGCCTCGGCGCGCACCAACCGGAACGCGTTGAGCCGGGGCTGGGCCGTCTCGATCCGGGCGAGCGTCCGCTCGGCCAACTCCCGTGCGGACACCTCGCCCTCGGCGAGGGCACGGGCGGTCTCCGCGAGACCCGCGGAACGGTCGGCGGTCATGTGGGGGGCACCTTCCATCGGTCGGCGGGCGCGGCCTTGCGGCGGGGCAGTGGGAGGGAGCGGGCCGACCCGTCGGCGGCGGCCCGGTCGGGCATGTGGCCGAACGGTAGCCTCCGGCGGCCCAACGCGGTATCCGGCCGGGGGAGTTCACGCCGCTCACCGGGTGTGCCCCGGCACCGTGGCGGCGCGCGGGGGAGGCGTGCAACGCCCCCTCGGGGACGTGCGTGCGCCGTCGCGGGCGTGCGTGCCGAGCCGCGCGACCAGGCACGACGGCGTGCGCGGCCGTGCCCCGCCGCCTGCCCGGCAGCGCCCCCGCGCCCGCCTGGGTGCGCCCCGGTGCCGTCTGGAAGGATTGCGAGCGTCATGGTGCAGATACCGAAGCAGCAGCCCGCGCCGGTTCCGGCGCCGGACGCGCCGAACTCCCCGCCCGACTCCGTGCCCCAGGGCACCCCGCAATCCGTCCCGACGAGCGCCGACGTCGCCCGCCTCGCGGGCGTCTCCCGCGCCACCGTCTCCTACGTCCTGAACAACACCAGCGCCGTCCGGATCAGCGAGCCCACCCGCCGCCGCGTCCACGCGGCCGCCAAGGAACTGGGGTACGTCCCGCACGCCGCCGCCCGCAGCCTGCGCGCCGGGCGCAGCCGCATGGTCCTCATGCCCACCCCGCAGATCGCCGTGGGCCCCCTGTTCAGCGAGTTCATCAACGAACTCCAGTGGGCGCTCAGCCGGTTCGACTACACCGTGGTGCAGTACGGCAGCCTCGGCCTGACCGGCGAGGAGGCCGCCCGCGCCTGGGCGGAGCTGCGCCCCGTGGCCGTCCTCGCGCCCGACGCGATCGCGCTCGGCGCCCGCGGCGTGGCCGTGCTCAAACGCTCCGGCGCCAAGGCCGTCTTCACCCTCGGCCCGCAGCGGGCGGACGGCGCGCACGCCCTGCTCATGGACCAGCGCCTGGTCGGCCGCGCAGCCGCGGCCCACCTGCTGGCGCGCGGCCGCCGCCGCATCGGCGTCGTCGTCCCCGAGGAACCCGGCCTCGAAGCCTTCTCCCGGCCACGCCTGGACGGCGTCCGCGCGGCCGCCCGCACCGTCGAGGGCGCCGCGGTGACCGAGCTGCCGCTGGCCTACACCGAGGACTCCGCGGCCCGCCTCGTCGACGGCTGGCGCTCGCTGGGCCTCGACGCGGTCTTCGCGTACAACGACGAGTACGCCATGCTCCTGACGCGCGCCCTCCAGGACGAGGGAATCACCGTCCCCGACGACATCGCCGTCGTCGGCGCGGACGACCTGATGCTGGCCCGGCTGCTGCGCCCCCGCCTGAGCAGCGTGCGCATCGAGCTGCCGTCGGGCCGGAGCCTCGCGGAACTCGTCGACCGGGTGGTGCGGGAACCGGGCGGGCCGCCTGAGGTGCACGACGTACTCGGTGCGGGCGTGGTGCACCGGGAGTCGAGCTGAGGCGGGCCGCTCCGAAACGCCGAGGGCGCGGGCGGCAGGGGTCGTGCACCCCTGCCGCCCGCGCCCGGAGCCGCGTTCGTACTCCCTGACAATGCCCCCGGTTACGCCCCCTGCTCCTTGGCCTGCTGCTCCGCCACGGACTTGCGGACCTCGTCCATGTCCAGCTTGCGGGCCTGGCCGATGACGTCCTCCAAGGCCTCCGCGGGCAGCGCGCCGGGCTGCGCGAACACCGCCACCTGATCGCGGACGATCATCAGCGTCGGGATCGACTGGATGCCGAACGCGGCCGCCAGCTCCGGCTGGGCCTCCGTGTCGACCTTGCCGAAGACCAGGTCCGGATTGGCCTCCGCGGCCTTCTCGTACACCGGGGCGAACTGGCGGCAGGGCCCGCACCAGGACGCCCAGAAGTCGATCAGGACGAACCCGTTGTCCGTCATGGTCTGGTCGAAGTTTTCCTTCGTGAGCTCCACTGTCGTGCTGCTCATGGTCTGTCTCTCTTCCTGATGAGGGCGAAGCCGTCGTGCACAACGGCCGGGGCGACGGCCGTATTCCGCGCGCGTACCCGTGTGGCCACGCCGCACACCTGGGACCAGACTGTCCCCATGACGGATGCCACGGAAGCCAGCGAAAACCTCACCTACGACGTCGTGGTCCTCGGCGCCGGACCGGTCGGCGAGAACGTCGCCGACCGGGCCCGCGCGAACGGCCTGAGCACGGCGATCGTGGAGAGCGAGCTAGTCGGCGGCGAGTGCTCGTACTGGGCCTGCATGCCCAGCAAGGCCCTGCTGCGCCCGGCCGTGGCCCGCGCCGACGCCCGCCGTGTACCGGGCCTGCGCCACCTCGTCGAGGGCCCCCTCGACGCGGCCGCGGTCCTCGCGCACCGCGACTACTACACGTCGAACTGGAAGGACGACGGCCAGGTGGGCTGGCTGGACTCCATCGGCGTGGACCTCTACCGCGGGCACGGCCGCCTCGCGGGCGCCCGCCAGGTCACCGTCACCGCCGGGGACGGCACGCTCCGCAGGCTCACCGCCCGGCATGCCGTGGCCGTGTGCACCGGCAGCCGCGCCGTCGTCCCCGACCTGCCGGGCGTCGCCGATGCCAAGCCCTGGACCAGCCGCGAGGCGACCAGCTCCGACCACGTGCCCGGACGCCTCGTCGTGGTCGGCGGCGGCGTGGTCGGCGTGGAGATGGCCACGGCCTGGCAGGCCCTCGGGTCGCAGGTGACGCTCCTCGTACGCGGTGAGGGTCTGCTGCCCAAGATGGAGCCGTTCGCCGGGGAGCTGGTCGCCGACGCGCTGCGCGAGGCGGGCGCCGACGTGCGCACGGACACCTCGGTGCGCGAGGTGCGCCGAGCGGGCGCCACGGTCACCGTCACCCTCGGCGACGGCACCACCGTCGAGGCCGACGAGATCCTCTTCGCCACCGGCCGCGCCCCGCGCACCGACGACCTCGGCCTGGAGACGGTCGGCCTGGAACCCGGCTCCTGGCTGACCGTCGACGACAGCTGCAAGGTGCCGGGCAGTGACTGGCTGTACGCCGTCGGCGATGTGAACCACCGCGCGCTCCTCACCCACCAGGGCAAGTACCAGGCCCGGATCGCGGGCGCCGCCATCGCCGCCCGCGCCCAGCAGCTGCCCCTCCTGGAGACCGACCGCTGGGGCGCCCACAGCGCCACCGCCGACCACGACGCGGTCCCGCAGGTCGTCTTCACCGACCCCGAGGCCGCCTCCGCGGGCCTCACCCTCGCCGCCGCCGAGGCCGCGGGCCACCGCGTCCGCGCCGTCGACCACGACCTCGCGTCGGTGGCCGGCTCGGGCCTGTACGCCGACGGCTACCGGGGCCGGGCCCGCATGATCGTCGACCTCGACCGCGACATCCTCCTCGGTGTGACCTTCGTCGGCCCCGGCGTCAGTGAACTCCTCCACTCCGCCACGATCGCCATCGCCGCCGAGGTCCCCATCGAGCGCCTGTGGCACGCGGTCCCCGCGTATCCGACGATCAGCGAGGTGTGGCTGCGGCTGCTTGAGACGTACCGGGGCTGACGGCCTGGCGCCGCGGCGCGAACTGGCCAGGAGGCGGCCGGAAGTTGACCTTGCCAGGCCTCGCGCGCCGCTCGGTGCTGACCGTGTCGGCGGGCGCCGATACTGTTGCCTGCCAGTAGCGGGGCGTGACGGTGCGCGGACTCGGGGAGAGCGGGGGCAGGGCGGATCCCATATCGCTGGGGATGATCACGGCGACGCTGGGGGCGGTGGGGTCCGGCATGGCCAACGAGGCCGGGAAACAGCTGTACGCCCTCGTCGGCGGGCTGTTCGGCGGCCAGACCCAGGCGCCCGACCGCTCGGCCGAACTGGCGGCCCTCGCACCCCAGTTGCTGGCGGTGGCCCAGCGCGACCCGGTCGTGGCCGCACGGCTCCTGGAGGTGCGGGGGCTGGCCCTGCGCACCTTCCAGCAGCCGTCGGCGCTGTCCGTGGCACCGCCGCCCGGCGCCGTCCGGACGTTCGTCGACCGGCAGCAGCCCCTGCGCCGACTGCGGCGCGAGGCCCGGCGCAAGGACGACGGCCGGCCCCGCCGGGCCCTGCTGCACGGGCCCGAGGGCATGGGCACCACCGGGCTCGCCGTGCAGTTCGCGGCGAGCGAGCGGACCGCCTTTCCCGACGGGCGGCTGTACGTCGACCTCGCCGACGGCCACCCGGGCACGGGACTCGACTCCGAGACGGCCCTGCGGTCGGCGTTACGCGGCCTCGGCGTGCCGGACCCGGACATCCCGCCCGGGCCCGGGGACCGGGCGGCCCTGTTCCAGCGGCTCGTCGACGGACGCCGGATGCTCGTCATCCTCGACCACGCCCACTCGGCCGCACAGGTCGGCCCGCTGCTCGCGTCCTGCCCCGAGGTGTTCACCGTCGTCGTGGCCCGCCGCCGGCTCCCCGCCCTCGACGCCGAGCCGATCGAGGTCGACCCGCTGTCCCGGCGGCACTCCCTGCAACTCCTCCAGGAGGCGGCGGGCAAGGACGCGGTGGCGCGGATCGGCCCGGCGCTGGACCGGACCCTCGCGCGGTGCGCAGGCTCGCCGTACGCCCTGTGGATGGTCGCGGCGCAGTGGGAACAGAGGCGGGGCGCGGCGGATCCCGATGGCGCGGCCGGGCGTGCCGACGCGACGGACGGGAGCCCGGTGAGCGGCGACGACCCCCTGCTCGACGACGTCTACCGCACCCTCGACCCCGACCTCGCCCGGCTCTACCGGCGCGGGGCGCTGTGGCCCTGGCCCACCGTCACCGCCGGGCCGCTGGCCGCCGCGGCGGAGACCACGGAAGCGGCCGCGAGCGCCGGGCTCGACCGGCTCGTCGAGCTGAGGCTCGTCGGGGGAGCCGGTCCCGGGCGCTGTCGATTCCACTCCACCCGCCCCATGGGCCCCGCTTCCCCCTCGCGACTCCGTGCGCCCCGCGGGTACGCAGCGCACCCGCCAGCCCGCAACGATAGCCGCGCCCGAGGCCCGTGCGAACGGGACGTACAGGCCCTCCGCCAGGACCCCGTGCCCCGCCGTCATCCCGCGCGCCGTGCCTCCCACCGCTCCGCCGCCCGCCGCTTCCGCCGCAGTGCCGCCAGTTCCCCCTCGTCCTTGCCGCCCCACACGCCCGAGGTCTGGCCGGACCCCAGCGCGTACGCGAGGCACTGGTGCGCCACGGGACAGCGCTCGCACACCCGTTTGGCCTCCTCCTGGTCCCGTTCGGCCGGGCCGGTCGTCCCCACCGGGAAGAACAGCTCGGGATCGGCGTCCGCACACGCGGCCCGATGGATCCACTCCTGTCGCAGCGGTACCTCATCCATGCGGCGGCGGGTGCCCGGGGCGGGCGTGGACAAACAACCCCGGTTTGCCGATTCCGCCGAGGGGTTACACGTGGAGTTCCTGCCCCGGGCCCGGACCACGCCGCGGCCGGGGCCCGCCGAGAAGGGAGATCCGGCCGTGCCACGAGGGTCGAACGCCAAGCGTGAGCGTCAGTACGAACACATCAAGGAGAGCGCCGAGCGGCGCGGTGAGAAGCCGGAACGGGCGCGGGAGATCGCCGCCCGCACCGTGAACAAGGAGCGGGCACGCAGCGGCGAGGCGAAGACCGCGTCCCGTACGTCGACGCGGGACATCTCGTCCGGACGCAGGGGCGGCCTGCGCTCGCACACCGGCGCGCAGGGTCCGACCCGCGACCAGCTCTACGAGGAGGCCAAGCGGCGCGGGGTGAAGGGCCGTTCGTCGATGACGAAGGCGCAGTTGGCACGGGCCGTCGGCCGCTGAGCCGCGGGGCGGGCGCGCGGACGGCCGACATCGGCCCCCGGACCTCGCCCCGCGCACCCCTCACCCCGCGAGAATCCCCTCCAGATGCCGCAGCGCCGTCGTCACCCGGGCCGGATCCTGCTGGAAGAACGGGTCGTCCGGCACCGGCAGCGATCCGGCCAGGGCGATCCCGCGGCCCCGTGCCCACATCGCGTCGTCGGCGCCGACCGCCTCGCGGAAGGTGGCGCGGGCCGTCGGAGGCAGGAACATCCAGGCCGGTATCAGGTCGCACGCGGGGTCGCCCACGGCCAGCGTGCCGAAGTCGATCACCGCGGTGAGGCGGCCGTCGACGGCCAGGAGGTTGCCGGTCGCGAGGTCCCCGTGCAGCCACACCGGCGGCCGGTCCCACGCGGGGGCGGCCAGGGACTCCTCCCACACGGCGGTGACCGCGTCCGTGTCGACCATGCCCCGCAGTTTCGCGATCTTGGCGCGGACGAGGGAGTCGGCGGTCAGCGCGTCGCACTCGGCGCCGACCCGAGCACCGCGGAAGGCGTTGCTCCACTGCGGTTCAGGCCCGCCCGTGGCATCGATGGACCGCAGCGCCGTCACGAACTCGGCGAGCTCCACGGCCGTACGCCGGGGATCGGCCAGGCCGTCCGTCGTCGCGGGCTCGCCGTCGAGCCACCGGCAGACCGACCACGGGAACGGATAGCCCTCGCCCGGCTTCCCCTGTGCCACGGGCCGGGACACGGCGAGCGGCAACTGCGGCGCCAGCCACGGCAGCCAGCGCTGCTCGCGCTCGACCTGCCCGACCCAGCGTTCGTAGCGCGGCAGCCGCAAGGTCAGGTCGTCGCCCAGGCGGTACGTGACGTTGTCCATGCCCGAGCGCGGCACGGGCCGGATCGGCAGCCGCGCCCACTCGGGGAACTGCGCGGTCAGCAGCCGCCGCACCAGCGGTTCGTCGATGCGGACATCGCCGTCGTCGCCGTCCCCGCTGTCTCCGTGATCTTCGTCATCCTCGTGGTCTTCGAAGTCGTCGTGATCCTCGTACTCCTCGTACGCGAACGGCTTGCCGGCACCACCTGTTGACACGGACTCTCCTCGACGCGACTCGACCGAACCGGGCCCGGCGGCCGTGGCCGCCGGATCCGCAAAGACCTCATCCCACCCACCGGACGATCCGTTGTCCACCGAGTTTCCGCACGCCACAGGCGTCCCGAGGCGCTCACGGGCCTCGGCGCGCGCCACAATGTGGCTGTGGCCGGGAGTACGGACGGCGCGCGGGTGACGGCAGGGCCGGGAGAGCGGGAGAGGTATGAGCGGGACGGTGGCGGCGCCGCGCGCCGGGTGGCCGGTCCTCGCCGCGGTGGCCACGGGCGGCGCGGCCGGGGCGTCCGCCCGCTACGGCGCGGCCCTGCTGTGGCCGGTCGCGGAGGGCGGCTTCCCGTGGACGACGTTCGCCGTCAACGCCGTCGGGTGCGCGCTCATCGGCGTACTGATGGTGCTGGTCACCGCGGCCCGGAGGCGCGTCCACCACCTGGTCCGGCCGTTCCTCGGCACCGGGGTGCTCGGCGGCTTCACCACCTTCTCCACGTACGCGGTGGACACCGAGCGCCTGCTGGACGGCGGCCACCTGGGGACCGGCCTGGTCCATCTGGCGCTGACGCCGCTGACCGCGCTCGCGGCGGTGGGCGCGGCGACGGTGGCGACGCGCCGGGTGCTGGCACTGCGGCGGGAGGCGGGCGAACGGTGAACTGGCTGTGCGTGGTGGCGGGGGCGGCGATCGGCGCGCCGCTGCGCTACCTGACCGACCGGACGCTGCGCGCCCGGTACGGCCCCGCCTTCCCCTGGGGGACCTTCACCGTCAACGTGCTGGGCTGCCTCGTGCTGGGCCTCGTCGCCGGCGCGGCGAGCGCGGGCGCCGCGTCCCCGCACACCCAGCTGTTCCTCGGCACGGGCCTGTGCGGTGCGCTGACGACGTACTCGACCTTCGGGTACGAGACGTGGCAGCTGGCCGAGGGCCGGATGCCGCTCGCGGCGGCGGCGAACGTCGTCGGCAGCGTCGTGGCGGGCCTCGGGGCGGCCTTCCTGGGCGTGGCGGGCGGGGAGGCGCTGTGGGGATGAGGGTGCCGCACCCCTGGGGAGGCACGGCACCGGGACCCACCCGCCTAGCGCACCCGCGCCAGCGCCGACGACACCTCCGCGGCCCACCGCCACGGCTGCGCGGTCCCGCCCGGCTGCGCGTTGAAGTACTCCCAGCCCATGACGCCGCCCATGTCCGGGTACTTGGCGACCAGGCTGCGGATCGTCGTCTTCAGCCGGGCCGGGTCGACGTAGCCGCTGCCGCCGTTGGACGGGTCGGTCAGCGTGCCCGCGACCACCTTGGACGCCGGTATCAGCTTGCGCCGCATCACGGCGTCGTAGCTCGACGTGGAGGTCATGCTGCCCCAGCCGTTGTAGAACTGCGCGTTGAACCAGGCGATGTCGCCGCCCCGGTCGCGGTACAGCCGCTCGTAGTCGAAGCCCGAGAGGTTCCCGCCCCCGCTGAGCGCGGACCCCACCGGGGAGAGCGTGATGAGGAACCCGGGACCGAAGTCGACGCGCAGCGCGTCGATGACGCGCTCGATGCCCGCGAGGGACATCCGCTCCTCCACGTCCAGGTCGACACCGTCGAGCCCGTACTGCCGAATGAAGTCGCGCAACAGCGGGTAATACGTGTCGAATTCGGTGTCGAGCCGAGTGAAACTGCCCGGCGCCGCGCCACCCACCATCGCCAGGACGTGCACGCCCTGCCCCTGCATCTCCTTCAGATCACGCCACATCTGGTCGTACTTCGCGGCGCTCGGCGGATCGTCGTTCAGGTGCACCGGCGCGTACGGACCATGGAGGTCGTTCAGATGCACGGCGGCGACCAGCACATCGGTCACACCGGTCTTGTTCCTGGTCAGGTCCAGGGGCGAGACGTATCTGCCGCTCGTGTACTGCGTCTGGTAGTAGACGACGACACGCTTGCCCGCCGCGGCCCGGGGCGCGGCCGTGGCCGCCGCACCCGACGCCACCGTCAGAGCGAGGGCGCCGAGAAGGACGCTCCGTCTCTTCATCCTGAACTCTCCTCCAGGTTCGTCGAATTACCCGGACAATGCAGTTCCGGGTGCGGCAATTGTGGCCAGGGAGGAGAGCGCAGGCTAGAGCGCGGCGGGAACTAATGCGCTTTAGTTGCCGCCGCGCTCCGCGTTCGGCGGTCCGTGTTCGGCCGGACTAGGCCGCGAACTCGCCCGCCAGCGCCGCCGCCATCCGCAACTGCGGCGCGGCCTCGGCGTCCCGGCCCTGCCGCTCCAGGGTCCGGCCCAGCATCAGGCGGGCGTACCCCTCGGCGGGGTCGAGCTCCAGGACCGTGCGCAGTGCGGCCTCGGCGCGGCGGAGCTGGGCCGAGTGGTAGTAGGCGCGCGCCAGCAGCAGTCGCGGGGCGACCTGCGCGGGGACCTCGTCGGCGAGCGGGGCGAGGATGCGCGCCGCCGTCGCGTACTCCTTGGCGTCGAAGAACTGGCCCGCGCGCTCCCAGCGCTCGGCGGCGGTGCCGTGGTCGAAGTAGGTGGACTCCACTGTGTGCCTCCTTGACCGCTCACAACCCCACTAGAAGGTTGAATATTCCACTACTGACGTGCGCGGCCCAGGACGGGATACCGGATGGGGGGAGCCCGGATGCGCGGGAGCTCGGATGTCTGGTCGAACATCGGCGCGGGAGGAGCTTGCGGGGTGGACAATGGGCGACTCTCAGCACCCAGTCGTACAGCGAGAAGCACGGACGTAGCGGCAGTAGCGGTACCAGCGACAGCGGCGGACGAGGCAGCGGGCGAAGTGGAAGCGGCTGCCGACGGCCCGAGTAGAGGGAGCACATGCGGTGAAGGACATCTGGGCCTATCCGCCCGACAGCGGCCATCACGGCGCGCGGCAGGAGTCCATGACGGGATTCACGGTCGAGGCGACCGACGGCGTCATCGGCCAGGTGGACCGGCACGTGGACCAGCCGGGCCGCCAGCATCTGGTCGTGGACACCGGAGTGTGGGTGTTCGGCAAGAGCGTGCTGATTCCGGCCGGGGCCGTCACGCGGATCGACCGCGAGGCCGGGACGGTGACGGTCGGGCACTCCAAGGACCAGGTGAAGGAGGCGCCGCAGTTCACCACCGACAGCCAGACCACGGATCCCGCGTATCTCAACGAGGTGGGCGCGTACTACGCCACGCTGGACACCGGCTCCGAGCGCTGACTCCGGCGCCGCCACGCGGTGGCGGCGCCGGTCGGGCCCGGGTCGGGGAGTTGCCCTGTCCGCTCCGGGTGCTCGGGGCTAAGTTGTGCCCTATGAGCAATCTTGATCGCGAGGCGGTGCCCGCGCTGTGCGGCGGCCGCGGGTTCGTCGTCGCGGAACCGGTGCGGGAACTCCTCAGCCCACGGCGCGTGCGGCTCGGTGCGACGACCGAGGTGCGGCGACTCCTTCCGAACCTCGGCCGCCGGATGGTCGGCGCCTGGTGCTTCGTCGATCACTACGGCCCCGACGACATCGCCGACGAGCCCGGCATGCAGGTGCCGCCGCACCCGCACATGGGCCTGCAGACCGTGAGCTGGCTGCACGAGGGCGAGGTGCTGCACCGGGACAGCGCCGGCAGCCTGCAGACGATCCGCCCCCGCGAACTGGGCCTCATGACGTCCGGCAAGGCGATCTCCCACTCCGAGGAGAGCCCCAAGTCGCACGCCCGCCTGCTGCACGGCGCACAGCTGTGGGTCGCGTTGCCGGACGCCCACCGGCACACCGAGGCGCGCTTCGAGCACCACGCCGACCTGCCGGTGGTGACCGCGCCGGGCGTCAGCGCGAAGCTGCTCCTGGGCGCGCTCGACGGCGCCGAGTCCCCCGGTACGACGTACACGCCGATCGTCGGTGCGGACCTGACCCTCACGCAGGGAACGGACGTACGCCTTCCGCTGGAGCCCGACTTCGAGTACGCCGTCCTGTCCATGGCGGGCGAGGCCCACGTGGACGGAGTCCCCGTCCTCCCCGGCTCCATGCTGTACCTCGGCTGCGGCCGCACCGAACTCCCCCTGCGCGCCGACTCCGACGCCAGCCTCATGCTCCTCGGCGGCGAGCCGTTCGAGGAGGAGCTGATCATGTGGTGGAACTTCATCGGGCGCACCCAGGAGGACATCGAGCAGGCGCGTGCGGATTGGATGACGGGCTCGCGGTTCGGCGAGGTCAAGGGCTACGACGGCGCCCCGCTGCCCGCGCCTACGCTGCCTGCGGTGCCGTTGAAGCCGCGGGGGAGGGTGCGCTGAGTCGGGGTGACTTGCGGCGACAGACTCTCGGAGCGGTGGGTGCCAGGTGATGGGCCGAACCGTCGTCGTCCTTCGGCGACAGTGCCTCTGCTTACTCTGCGGCACCGTTGTTCGCGTCGTTCGTGATTCCAGTCCGTAGGTACGTGCAGGAGGTTTTGGTAGGCCTCATGCTGACCCAACGCCGACTTTGCTGACGGGGTGTCATGTGCTGTCTGGAGCGCGTTGCGGCTGATGGCGGGTGTGTGGGGAACGTGCTGGGAGGGCAGCGGTGCGACCCGTGCTGACTCTGCTGGGGCGAGGGATCTGGGCACGCCTCATCGCGATGCCGCCGCGTTGTGTCTACTCGACAACGTTTGGCCTGTGTGCCAGAGCAGACAAGGCGCCACACCCCGGCGGACACGCCCTAGTTCAAGAGGGACGTGGATGCTTCGGTGGGCCGGTGTCAGGCCAGAAGAGATGAGCGACCCCTGTGATGTTGAGGATGGTGCAGACTGGCCGGGAGGCGCCGACCAGGCGGACTGTGCCACCTTGGGCCCCGGCACGGCGGTGGTGGCCTACGAGCAGTCCCAGTATGGTGGAGTCGGCGAACGTGACCTGTGAGAGGTCGAGTTCGCAGCGCCGGTGTTCCACACGTTCCAAGGCAGTGGCCAGCTGGGGAGCAGTGGCTAGGTCTGCCTCACCGCAGACGCGGACGAGAACGGTGTCAAGGACATCGATGACATCAACTGTGAACGACTTCGGTGACGGCATACGCGTGCGGCCCTTCGGAGACGCTGTGCTCTGCAATTTCCGCAGTAGACCGCAAGCGCGCGAGGCCCACGGTGGCCTGGCGGAAAACATACGCTCACTAAGGCTTACCCAGGTCTGCCTTACCCCATATGGGGAATAGGCTCGGCTAGCTCTTGACAGTTTGCTACCGCGGCACCTGCCGGTCTCTACCTGAGCACCACAGTCCCCGTGAGTAACGTGACTAGACAGGCGCGGAGCATCACCAGGGAGTGCCCCGCAGCAGGGTGTGACGGGGCGGGCCGAGGTGGAGTACTGCACTGCAGTGAGGGCTTGGGGAAGTATGGGGAATCGAGCCAGTACGCATCGACGAGGCAGGCGTGTACAGGAGACGCGGCATCCACAGGATCCATGCTCCGTCCAACGCTCTGGTGGAGAGTGCAGCCACGGTGCGGTCAACGAATACGGTCGAAGCCCACGCATGCGACGGATAGTTCCACAGGCGCGCGTTTGGGATGGAACCTTTGGGGCAGCAGATATCGCCCAGATTGCATAACCTGGCGACGGCCATTACGCCGCCCACCACGGTCGACCAAATGAGGCTTCTCCACGCCGCCCTCGATGAGCACGGAGGTGGTGTGCCGCCGTGCTCGCGCCGGGTGCCCAGCCCCCGCCGCATGACACTCACGGCCGACGCCGTTCCGGCCCGCCGAAAACCGTCCGAATTGAAGGGCGCGGAGCGGTTGCCCGGGAGCCATTCCCTCGCTGCGGCACACCTGCGGGCCCCAGGTGCGCGGCGTACTCACAGGCCCGCCAGGCGGAGCTCCTGACCGCAGGGCCGCACGACGACCGCACTGACTTCGAGCCGAAGGACGAGGCACCACTCATGCCGCACCTGGTACGGGACTTGATGACACCGAACGTCACTTCAGTCACCCCCGGGACTCCCTTGGCGCAGACCGCGCAATTGATGCGTGACAAGAACATCGGCAACGTACTGGTCTGCGACGACGGCCACCTCCTCGGCGTGGTCACCGACAGGGACATCGCCTTGGGCGTGGTCACCGACGGGGCCGACCCGAGCATCATCGACGCCGGCACGGTATGCACGCCGGACCCCGTGTGCGTGGGACCGGACGAGGAGGCGGACCACGCGGTGGGCCGGATGCGACGGCATGCGGTGCGCCGCCTCCCGTCGTCAGCGACGGTCGACCGGTCGGCGTGGTGAGCATCGGCGACCTCGCCAGGGAGCGCGACCCCGGATCCGCACTCGCGGACATCAGCAGGGCCGAACCCAGCCCGGGTCAGGGAACCGTCTCGCCCTGAGCGCAGAGATGCCGGGACTGCCGAAACCCGTACAGGCACGTACACGGGAGCCACCCATGGTCGACGCGGACAGCCCGGCTTCACCTCCGCGCTGCGCCTTGAGCTGATGCACCGACACAGCCGGGTTCGCGTCACCGTCGTCCAGCTGTCGGCCGTGAACACGCCCCAGTGCTCTTGGGTCCGATCCGCCCTGCCGTGCCACCCCAGCCCCCGATCTACCAGCCGGAGGTGGCGGCCTGCGCCGTGCTGCACGCCGTCGGCCGTCCTGGACGCAAGCAGTACGTCGTGGGCGCCGGTACCTGGGCCAACCGCCTGGCACCCGCCGACGAGACCCTGGGCAGCGACCACGGCGCCCACTGCGGCGGCCGGGGCGGTCACCATGGGCATCGCACGCAAGCAGGAAGCTCCGTCCCGTGCGGTCGGCGCGCCTGACCACACGCGCAGTGCCCGGAGAGAACCCTGCTGTGGCCTCGGTCGGCGTCGCCGCAGTTTCGTGATGGCGGCCCCCGATCCGGGGCGCGGAGCCTGCCTCCCTGGCATGGCCCGACCATCGATGGGTACTCCGGCGGCATGCAGATGATCGTGGTCGACGTTGGTTCCCATGCGGTGCGGCCGGCGGACGCGCTGAGCGGAGGGGCCCCGTCGGCGTGGTCAGCATCGGCGGGTTGCCCGAGCGGAACGATCCCGACTCAGCGCTCGCCGAGATCGACAGGGCCCGCCCGATCCGGAGCAGGGCTCCGTACCGACCCGTAAGGAGCGACAGGTGACCGACCACAAGCAGGACCAACGCGACGCGGCACGCGCCGAGGGCCCCACCACAGGGCCGCTCACGACCGATCAGGGCGTGGCGGTCGACCACACCGACGACGCGCTGGCCGCGGGCGAACGCGGCCCGACGCTGATGGAGGACTTCCACTTCCGGGAGAAGCTCACCCGCTTCGACCACGAGCGCATCCCCGAGCGCGTGGTGCACGCACGCGGCGCCGGCGCCTACGGCTACTTCGAACCGTACGAGTCGTGCGCGGAGTTCACTCGGGCCGCCTTCCTCCAGGACCCGGCCGTGCGCACCCCGGTGTTCGTACGGTTCTCGACCGTGCAAGGCCCCAAGGGCTCGGCCGACACGGTGCGTGACGTGCGCGGTTTCGCGACGAAGTTCTACACCTCGGAAGGCAATTACGACCTGGTGGGGAACAACTTCCCGGTGTTCTTCATCCAGGACGGCATCAAGTTCCCCGACTTCGTGCACGCGGTGAAGCCCGAGCCGGACACGGACATCCCGACCGGGGCCTCGGCCCATGACACGCTCTGGGACTTCGTGTCGCTTCAGCCGGAGACACTGCACGCGATCATGTGGTTGATGTCGGACCGGGCGATCCCGCGCAGTTACCGGATGATGCAGGGCTTCGGCGTGCACACGTTCCGCTTCGTGGACACGGCCGGGCGTGGCACCTTCGTGAAATTCCACTGGAACCCGAAGCAGGGTGTGCACTCCCTGGTGTGGGACGAGGCCCAGGAGTGCCAGGGCCGCGATCCGGACTTCAACCGGCGCGATCTGTGGGACAGCATCGCGGCTGGCGAGTACCCGGAGTGGGAACTGGGCGTCCAACTCGTCCCGGAGGAGGACGAGTTCGCATTCGACTTCGATCTGCTGGACGCCACGAAGATCATTCCGGAGGAGCAGGTGCCGGTCCGGCCGATCGGCCGGATGGTCCTCGACCGCAACCCGGACAACTTCTTCGCGGAGACGGAGCAGGTCGCCTTCCACACCGCCAATGTGGTCCCCGGCGTCGACTTCACCAACGACCCGCTGCTCCAGGCCCGCAACTTCTCCTATCTGGACACGCAGTTGATCCGCCTCGGCGGTCCCAACTTCACGCAGATCCCGGTGAACCGGCCGGTGGCACCGGTGCGCACGAACCAGCGCGACGGCTACCACCAGGACGCCCTGCACACCGGGACGAACTACTCGCCGAACTCTTTGGGCGCGGGCTGCCCGGCCGTGTCAGGCGCCGACGGGTCCGCCTACACGCACTACGCGCAGCGGGTCGACGGCGCGACGATACGGCGCCGCAGCCCCAGCTTCCAGGACCACTACAGCCAGACGGCGATGTTCTGGAACAGCATGGCGGACTGGGAGAAGGAGCACATAGTCCAGGCGTTCCGCTTCGAGCTCGGCAAGGTGGGGGCGCTGAAGGTCCGGTCCCGGACGGTCGACGAACTTGCCCATGTGGACCTTGAGCTGGCGCGTTCCGTGGCGCGGGGCATCGGGGTGCCCGAGCCGCAGGACGGCGTGGAGCCAGGCCGATACAAAAGTTCTTCGCCGGCTCTGAGCCTGGAGGCGCTCCGCGGCGGCAGCTCCGTGCGGACCCGGCAGATCGCGGTGCTCGTCGCCGACGGGGTGGATGCCGCACAGGTGACCTCTGTGCGCGAGGCGCTCACCGTCGAGGGCGCGATCGTGGAGGCGATCGCACCGACGGACGGCACGGTCACCGCGTCGGACGGCGAGGCTTACCAGGTCGACCGGGCGCTGCCTACGGTCGCCTCCGTGCTGTACGACGCCGTGCTCGTGCCCGGCGGGCCGGTCGGCACGCCGGGACTGGCCTCCGACCCGGACGCAGTGCGCTTCGTACGGGACGCCTACCGGCACGGCAAGCCCCTGGCGGCTCTCGGCTCGGGGGTGGGCATGCTGGAGCGGATCGTGCCGGACGAGGTGCGTCGTACGACCCAGTCCGGTCAGGTCGTCACCCATCACGGTGTGGTGACCGACGCGAGGACCGGTGTCGCGCAGTCGGAATTCGTGCGGAAGTTCACCGACGCCGTGGCCGCCCACCGGCACCCGACGCGGCCGACGGTTCGCGCATGAGCGGGGCGGCGCGTGCGACGGCTACGGCCTCAGGGACTCGAACCTGAAACGGCGCCCCATCTCCCCTGCGGCTGCGCCGGGCAATCGGACATGCCCGGCGGGAACTCCCAGGGAAGAAGGGATGACGTTCACCATGACTACGGTTCCAGAAATCATGGCCGGTGGCGCGCAGCGCATCGGGGCACACGAGACCGTGCTGGCGGCAGCCCGCAAACCAATAAGAGACCTCCAGGTCGGCGCGCTGTCCATGTGCGGAGACGACAACCGTCCCATCGGCGTGATCACGGACCGCGACATCGTCGTCAAGGTACTCGGCACAGGTCTCGACCCCAGCGAGGGGGGGGAAGTCGGCACCCTCGCACAGGGCGAGGCCGTGACGATCGGCGCTGACGATGACGCGGACGAGATCTTCGCAACCCTGACCCTGCACAAGGTGCGGTGCCTGCCCGTCATCGACCCCGTCGGCATGGTCGCCCTCGCAGACGCCGCCCGTGCTCGGAAAGATCCTGAAGCGGGACGGCTGATCGAAGCACTCGCCACGGACTGATCAGCCCGAAGAGCGCAGCCGAAGAGGGCATGACGCATCTGGCGTGCCTGGGGGCATCTCGCCACCGACGTAAGCAGATGTCCTTAGCTGAGGAAGGCGCCAGCCCGGATCACCGATTGCCGCAGCATGGGGGTCACAGGCGCGCGCCCAGGCGTCAAGTGTGTCTTCAGTCGCGTAGTCGCCGTGTACGGCCCGGGCTCGCTGTGGCCCGGTGGGTTCGAGTACACCGGGGCGCAGTCGCATGTGTGCGGCCTGCTACAGCCTGCCAGCTGTCATCGCCAGGTAGCTGCGGCATCGGGATGAGCGCGCCCTGGGGCCCGCCGCAACATCCAGCTCGCCGAGAATGGCACCCTTCGGATGGAAAGACACCACGCCCACCCGCAACTGTTCACCGGCTACCTCGCGTTCGTCGACGACGGCACCTCTTGCTCCCAGGCAGCCACCGGCCTACGCCAGGTCACCGTGCGCGGCATCTGCAGCGCGGCCGATGTCTTCGACGAGGTAATCCGTCGGCTGGCCCACCGCATGCCCCCGCGACTGTCAGGGAGGTGCCGGCATACCTCGCTCCCCATGTGTGGGATCGCAGATCGCAGGACACCCGGCATTCCGATGAACTGCACAGCCTTGGGCGGTCCGCCGCGAGCCGTGGTCGTTCGCGCGCCCCGGAGGTCCGGGCCAAGCTGGAGAAAGCGACCCAGAAAGGAACCGTACCGATGGGTGAGACCCCGCAGGATCCGACGGCGAAGCACCCGCAGCCGGAATTCGCTCAGCAGGACCAGGAGCCGCCGGGCTGGAGCGGCCCGATGGACCCGCCACCCGACCACGGCGAGGACTCCTACCGGGGGAGTGGGCTGCTGCAGCATCGTTCGGCAGTCGTCACCGGCGGCGACTCCGGTATCGGACGGGCCGTCGCTCTGGCCTACGCCCGGGAGGGCGCGGATGTGCTGTTCACCTACTTGCCCTCGGAGGCGGAGGACGCCCAGGAGACGGTGCACCTCGTCGAGAAGGCAGGGCGCCGCGGAGTGGCTGTGCCGTGCGACGTCCGAGAGGAGGAGCAGTGCCGTCGGCTCGTCGGGAGGGCCGTGGCCGAGTTCGGACGCATCAATGTGCTGGTGAACAACGCGGCGTACCAAATGTCGCAGCCCGAGGGCATCGCGGAGATTTCCACGGAGCAGTTCGATCGCGTCGTGCGCACGAACCTGTACGGCATGTTCTGGCTGTGCAAGATGGCCGTGCCGCACATCCCGTCAGGCGGGTCGATCATCAACACCACGTCGGTGCAGGCGTACAAGCCGAGCCCTCATCTGCTCGACTACGCGATGACCAAGGGCGCCATCGTCACGTTCACCCAGGGCCTCGCGAAGATGCTGGTCGAGGACGGAATCCGGGTCAACGCCGTTGCGCCGGGGCCGGTGTGGACGCCGTTGATCCCGGCCACGCTGCCGGACACCAAGGAGTTCGGCAAGCAGGCTCCGATGGGCCGGCCGGCGCAGCCCGCCGAGATGGCTCCCGCGTACGTGTTCCTGGCTTCGGAGCACGCGAGCTTCATCACCGCGGAGATCATGAACGCCACTGGGGGTACGCCGCTGCCGTGATCCGGCCAGGGGAGCGAAGGAGGCTCTCGACAGCACAGGTGCGAAGGAGGCAGTGACGTGAGCTCTGACGTCGAGCTACGGGTAGGACGACGCAACGTTCACATGAAGCGGCCCGACAAGAAGCTCTTCCCGCAGGACGGCATCACCAAGGCCGATCTCGCCGAGTACTACCGGCGCGTGGCGCCGCGCATGCTGCCCGAGTTGCGCGACAGGCCCCTGATGCTCGAGCGCATGCCGGACGGCATCGACGGAGACCGCTTCTACCAGAAGGAGATCTCCGACTACTTCCCCGACTGGATCCATCGCACGACGGTGCCCAAGGAGGGCGGCGAGGTGACGCACGTGGTCTGTGACGACACGGCGACCTTGGTCTATCTCGCGGGCCAGGCATGCATCACTCCCCATCGCTGGCTCAGCCGAGGCGACCGGCCGCGTCGCCCCGACCGCCTGGTCTTCGACCTCGACCCGCCCGCCCAGGATTTCGAGCCCGTGCGCCGTGCCGCGCATCGTCTGCGTGAACTGCTCGATGAGCTGGAACTGCCGTCGGGTCTGATGACCACGGGCTCACGTGGTCTGCACGTGGTCGTTCCGCTGAACCGGCGTGATGACGTGGATGACGTGCTCGCGTTCGCCCGCGCCGCCGCGGAGACGCTGGCGGCGCGGCACGCGAAGGAGCTGACGGCCGAGCCCCGCAAGGAGGCCCGCAAGGGGCGGCTGTATCTGGATGTCGCGCGTAACGGCTACGCCCAGACCGTGGTCGCACCGTTTGCCGTCCGGTCCAGGCCGGGCGCGCCCGTGGCCGTGCCCTTGGGCTGGGAGGAACTGGACGACCCGGCGCTGACCGCCCGTCGTTGGTCGGTGACCGACCTTGGCGACCGGCTCGAGAAGGACCCTTGGGAGGGGCTCGCGCGTCGTGGCCGCGTCGTGGCCGCGGCGAGCCGGCGCCTGCGAGGACTGGCAAAGAGCGGCGGTGGTGCGAAATGACGGACGATCGCGCTCACGCTCGTCGCCCACATTCCCGCCCCGCACTCCTCGTCATCGACATGATCAATGACTACGAGCACCCCGACGCGGACCTGCTCCTGCTCAGCCGGTGTTTCAGGCAGCGCTCTCGGTGCGGGGCTGGACGTGGCCGAGCGCGTTGATGAGTTCGTCCCGGCTCGTCTAGGAAGGGTCGGCGACGCGTGACAGCAGCCTTCGTGCGGGGAAGGGTGGACGGCATGTCACTGGATCATTCGCGGGCGCCGGTGCTGGAAGCTGTCGATGCTTTCCGGCGCCAGGGCATGCTGTCCTTCTCGCCGCCCGGCCACAAGCAGGGCCTGGGCGTGGACCCCGAGGTGCGGCGCATCCTCGGGGCATCGGTCTTTGAGCATGATCTCCTGGCCTCGGGCGGTCTGGACGACCGGCGCATGCGCGGTCAGTATCTGCAGGAAGCCGAACGCCTCATGGCGGACGCCGTCCACGCGGATCACACGTTCTTCACGACGTGTGGCAGTTCCCTGTCGGTCAAAGCGGCGATGCTGTCGGTGGCGGGTCCCGAGGAGCAGCTGCTGCTGGGACGCGACGCCCATAAGTCGGTGGTGTCCGCACTGATTCTTTCCGGTATCGAGCCCGTGTGGGTCGAGCCGCGATGGGACCCGGAGCGGCATCTGGCCCACCCGCCTTCCGCACAGGACTTCGCCGACGCGTTTGCCGCCCACCCGAACGCACGGGGCGCCCTGGTGACCAGCCCCACCCCGTACGGCAGTGCCGCCGATCTGCGCGGCACCGCGGACATCTGTCATCAGCACGGCCGCCCCCTGATCGTGGACGAGGCATGGGGCGCGCATCTGCCCTTCCACCGGGACCTGCCCTCGTGGGCGATGGACGCGGGCGCCGACGTCTGCGTGACCAGCATCCACAAGATGGGTACCGGCCTCGAACAAGGATCCGTCTTCCACCTGCAAGGCGACCTCGTCGAACCTGAAGTGCTGCAGAACCGTGCGGACCTGCTGGGGACCACCAGTCCCTCCGTGCTCGTCTACGCAGCCCTGGACGGCTGGCGCCGCCAGATGGCCCTGCACGGCCACGAACTCGTCAGTCACGCTCTCGAGACCGCTGCTGAACTGCGCGTCGGAATCGAGAAGATCGACGGATTGCACGTCAACGGCGCGGCGGACTTCTGCGGACCCGGCCTGGCCGATTCGCTCGACCCGCTGCCCGTCGTCATCGACCTCGCGGGCCCCAGACTGTCGGGGTATCGGGTTGCTGACTGGCTGCGTGAGCAGCGCTCCATCAACGTGCACCTCGCCGACCATCGCCGCATCAATGTCCAGATCACCCACGCCGACAGCTCGGCCACGACGGCGCCGCTGTTGGACGCGCTGCGTGACCTCGTCCGCACGGCACAGAGCTGGGACGAGGCCTCGGTGGTCGCGGTACCGCCGCCCGCCGAGTTGAGGATGGAGCAGGCGTGCCTGCCGCGCGATGCCTTCTTCGCTGCCACCGACGACGTGCCGATCAGCGAGGCCGCAGGCCGAGTTGCCGCTGAAACGGTGACCCCTTATCCGCCGGGAATCCCGGTGATCCTGCCCGGTGAACGTCTGACGGAGCCGGTCCTCACCTATCTGCGGACAGGCGTACGCGCCGGCATGAATCTGCCCGATGCTGCCGATCCCGACTTCCGTACCGTGCGCGTGGTCAGGTGAGCAACAACCTCGCACGCGAGGTGCACAAACCGCCATCACTCACGAGGAGATGATGGAGTGGCCCGCGTTGCGTACGGTGCGATACTTCGCCTCGTTCATTCGCGGCATGTCGAAGGCGTGCGCTCCGGCGACGACGCCCGCGAGCAACTCGTTTGCGATGCCTGCCGCGGGGTGGCGGGCGCGTAGGTGTAGTCGAGCCCCGTGACCGGCCCGCACTCCACGCTGACCAGGATCATCGTGGTGTTCCAGGTCAGGGTGCCGTCCGCCTCCGGGGCGTTGGTGGGCACGCGGTACACGGCCGTGTGTACGGTGCCCACCGTCGGTTCGTCAGCTACTTGCCGTCTTCGGTGCCGCCCTTGACCCCTCGGTGGTGGCTGCCCGGCAGCATCTCCTGGACCTTGGCCTTGAAGCCCTGGCGGACCATGGCGGCACGGTCGCTGTCGCCCTTGAGGACGGAGGCGGCGGCCTCGATCTGGTCGAGGGTCGCGTGCGGCGGGATCGGCGGGACGGCGGGGTCGGTGCGGAAGTCGAGGACGTAGGGTCGGTCGGCGGCGAGGGCCGCCTCCCATGCGCCCTGCACGTCCTGCGGCTTTGCCACGCGCAGTCCGCCCAGGCCCAGCGAGCGGGCGAAGCCGGCGTAGGCGACGTCGGGCAGTGCCTGCGAGGGCAGGAACTGCGGGGCGCCGGACATCGCGCGCATCTCCCAGGTGACCTGGTTGAGGTCGTGGTTGTTCAGGACGGCGACCACCAGGCGCGGATCGGCCCACTGCTCCCAGTACTTGGCGATGGTGATCAGCTCGGCAAGGCCGTTCATCTGCATCGCGCCGTCACCGACGAGTGCGATGGCCGGGCGGTCGCCGTGGGCGAACTTCGCTCCGATCACGTACGGGACGCCGGACCCCATCGTGGCGAGCGTGCCGGACAGAGAGCCGCGCATGCCCTCGCGCAGCCGCAGGTGCCGGGCGTACCAGTTGGCGGCGGAACCGGAGTCGGCGGCCAGCACGACGTTGTCGGGCAGCAGCCCGTTCAAGGAGTGGGCGACGTACTCGGGATTGATCGGATCCGCGTCCACGGCCGCCCGCCGCTCCATCACCTCCCACCAGCGTGCCGTGTTCTTCTCGATCTTCTTGCGCCAGCCGGTGTTCTTGTTCGGTTCGATATGCGGAAGCAGCGCTCGAAGCGTCGCGCGCGAGTCCCCGACGAGATTGATCTCGAAGGGATAGCGCAGGCCCACCATGTGCGGGTCGATGTCGATCTGCACGGCGCGTGCCTGGCCGAACTCGGGCAGGAACTGCGTGTAGGGGAAGCTGGATCCGATGACCAGGAGGGTGTCGCAGTCCCGCATCAGCTCGTACGAGGGGCGTGTGCCCAGCAGGCCGATGGAGCCGGTGACATAGGGCAGCTCGTCGTCGAGAACATCCTTGCCGAGCAGTGCCTTGGCCACCCCGGCACCGAGCCGGTCGGCGATTTCCATGACTTCCTGGCGGGCGCCGCGCGCGCCCTGGCCGATGAGGACGGCGACCTTCTCGCCCTCGTTGAGCAGCCGTGCCGCGCGCTCGATGTCGTCGGGGGCGGGCACGGGGGCGTAGGAGGAGAGGCCGAGGCTGGAGGGCACCATCTTGAAGGCGTGTTCGGGGGCCGAGTAGTCGAGTTCCTGTACGTCGGCGGGGACGATGACGGCCGTCACCGAGCGGCGCGCGTAGGCGGTGCGGATCGCCCGGTCGAGGACGTTGGGCAACTGCTCGGGGACCGTGACCATTTCGCAGAAGTCGGATGCGACGTCCTTGTAGAGGCTCAGCAGGTCGACCTCCTGCTGGTAGGAGCCGCCCATCGCACTGCGGTTGGTCTGCCCGACGATTGCGACGACCGGGACGTGGTCCAGCTTGGCGTCGTACAGCCCATTGAGCAGGTGGATGGCTCCGGGCCCCGAGGTGGCGGCGCACACGCCGACGCGCCCGGAGAATTTCGCGTAGCCGACCGCTTCGAAGGCGGCCATCTCCTCGTGCCGGGCCTGGACGAACTCGGGCCTGTTGTCCGCCCGGCCCCAGGCGGCGAGCAAGCCGTTGATGCCGTCGCCCGGGTAGGCGAAGACGTGCTCGACCTCCCAGACCCGCAGGCGTTCGAGGATGTGGTCGGAGACCTTCGTTGCCATGTGAACTGTCCTTTCAGGCGGAGAGTCTGGAGCCGTGCGCCTGCGAGAGCGGCGCCGACGGCGAGTGCTACGGTCTCCGCGGTCACCGCCAGGTGTCCCGCGAGGGAGGGGCCGGACGGGGCCGGTGGACCATGTGCTCGGGGCGCACCCTGGGCAGGTTCCCGTAGAGGCCGAGGGCAATCTCCTTCGCCAGCCGCGGTGCGCCGCGTCCGGCACGGCCCTGCTCGATCTGGGCGCAGCGTGGGGCGCCGCCGTCATGCGGGGCCCTATAGCCGGCCGAGGGCGCAGGCCCGGTCGCCTTGTGCCCCTCGTCTTCGTCGAGAGCTCCATGACTTGCATGGCAGCCATGGGGTACACGGGCCGATCGAAACCGCTCGTGTGGTGCCCCCTTCCGGGAGCGCGCAGGCTGGCGAGGGCGGCGAAGAGCACACGCTGGGCCCCGCGCCGGGCCGAGCCGGGAACCGTGTGAGGCCGCGCGAAGAGCTGGCGAGGCGGAGGCATCGGTGTGGCGCGCGACGATGCAGAGAGGAAAAAGTGCAGGTCATGACCAGTTTCGGATACTTCCTGGCAAGCGAGGAGTTCACCCCCGCCGAGCTGTTGGAGCAGGCGCGTGCCGCAGAACAGGCGGGATTCACCCATCTGGCCATCTCCGACCACTACCACCCGTGGACGGGGGAGCAGGGGCAGAGCCCCTTCGTGTGGTCGATGATCGGTGCGCTCGCCCAGGTGACGTCCCTTCCGGTGACGACGTTCGTCACCTGCCCCACCGTTCGTATGCACCCGGCCGTCAATGCCCAGGCCGTCGCCACCTCGGGCGTGCTCACCGGCAACCGCTTCCGGTTCGGTGTGGGCAGCGGTGAGGCCCTCAACGAGCACATCCTCGGCGACGCCTGGCCGGCCGTCGACGTACGTCTGGAGATGCTGGAGGAGGCCGTCCACGTCATCCGGAGGCTGCAGAGCGGCGACGAGATCACTCACCGCGGCAAGCACTACACCGTGGAGAACGCCCGCCTGTACACGGTGCCCGACGAGCCCGTGCCGATCTACGTATCCGGGTTCGGGCCCAAGGCCGCCGCGCTGGCCGGGCGGATCGGGGACGGGTTTGTCACGATGACGCCGGACGCCGACCTGGTGGGGCAGTTCCGGCGCGCCGGAGGCGGCCAGAAGCCCGTACTCGGCGGCGTGAAGGTGTGCTGGGGCACCGACCGCGACCAGGCGGTCACGACGGCCCACCGGCTATGGCCGACACAGTTCCTGCCCGGGGAACTCGGGCAGGTACTGCCCGACCCCGCCCACTTCGAGCAGGCAGCGACGCTCGTGACCGAGGAGGCCGTCGCCGACGGCATGGTCTGCGGCGCCGACGCCGACGAACACGTCCGCGCCGTGGCTGCGTATGTCGATGCGGGATTCGACGAGGTGTACGTCGGCCAGATCGGGCCCGACCAGCAGGGCTTCTTCGACTTCTGCCGCAGCGACGTCCTGCCGAGGCTGGACGCCCGATAACGGGGGGGCGCGGGCCGCGCCACGCTCCCGCCCGGACAGCGTCCGGAGCAGGCCCGTCCGTGGCCTGCCTCCTCAGCGCCCGAGGGCCCTGGCCAGCTCCTTCTTGTTCATCGACGAGCGGCCTTCGATCCCCTGCTTCTTCGCCTCCGCGTACAACTGGTCCTTCGTCGGGCCCTGAGAGCCACTGTGGGAGCGTTCACCGTCGCGCTGCGACGCCGACTTCTTGTCACGTGTGGACGTCTTGCTCGCTGTCGAGGATTCCCCTGACCGAGCCCGTTCCTTGTTGACGGTGCGCGCGGCTATCTCCTTCGCCCGCCCCTTCGACATGCCGCGCTTCTCGGCGCTCTCCTTGATGTGCTCGTACTGACGTTCGCGCTTGGCGTTGGACCCTCGGGGCACGGAACTTCCCTTCTTCATCGCACGAAAGGACTCGGGCACCCCTCATCGCCGCCCTTCGGCTACTCCTCGTCGGCGCAGCGCACCAGGCGAGCGGGGCCCTGATCTCATGTGACGATCAGGCTGTTCGGTCTGCGAGCAGGAAGCCGCCGAACGGATGAGCCCCTGAGGGCGGTGCGGCAGGGGAGTGGAGAGAGGAGCCCGGTGCCCGCACTGGGTGTCATTGCCCGTTGTCGACGGCTGCGGGCGCCTCGGAGTCCGCGTCGGAGTCCGTGTAGCGCCTCTTTGCCCACAAGGGCAGGCCGAACCAGCACCGCAGGTACCAGACGAGGATGACTGCCACGAGGGCCGGGGCAGCCCAGTCGTGCGTCGCGACGCGCAGGATCAGCAAGAGAGCCGAGGCCAGGGTGCACAGCAGCAGGATCAGGCCGACCACGGTGAGCCGGGATGCCCAGATCACTGCCTGGGGTTTGATGCGTCGGCCGCTGACCATGCGATGGAAGACGACCGGTCCGATGAGGGCGCCCGTCGACGCCGACCTGAGGAACACGGTCACGATGTAGATCGTCCGGTCGGTGGCGCGGCGAGGTCGGGGAAGCGCGGTGTGAACACCACGGTGAGCAGGAACCCGAAGAGGATCTGCACGCCGGTGAGCGCGACCCGCATCTCCTGTATGAGGTCCGTCCATTGTCGGTCTGCCCGCTGTTCGGCCGTCTCGTCGCGCCCTCTCCGGGGCTGGTCCTTGTCCACGGTTTCCTTCTCGGCCCTCGCCGGTCCGCCGGACTGAACTGCGGAGTGCTCCCCACGGGCAGGGCACCTTGCGAACCCGTCGCGAGAGCCCGCACTCGCCGCTGGGCAGCCGCATCGGGCCCGTGACCACCACCCGTCCGGCCCTGCGATTTCTGCCACCGATCGGGTACACGACCGGAATGCACACTCACAGCAATATTGTCCTGGCCGCGTCCAGTGGCGCCTCGCTGGCCCTTATCCTCGTGGGCGTCGTCGTCGTCCTCGGCCTCATCGCCATGTTCATTGCCGGACGGCGCCGCGCCGCCCGCCGCACCCGAAGCAGCACACCTGCTCACGGGGCCGGGCCCGCCAGCGGCGAGGCCCAGCGCGGTGACACCTGGCAGGCCCCCGACGATGACCCTGAACAGGGCAACCCCCACCGCTGACCGGAGGATACGAGCGGCAGAGTCCGCCCACGACAGGTCGGTGCCCTCGACACCGCGCTCTGATCCAAAAGCCGGTATGAACGTGAAGGCGAGTGGGCACCTGAGGCAGCGGGCGGGGGCGCGTCACTTGGTGAGCTGGCCGAGGGCCTCTCGGCGGCTGTCTTTCCTACGAGGGCCGCCGCACTGCCCGGCAGGCGCTACAGACGCAGCAGCAGCTCCGTTGTCTCCTTGTACTGCCCCAGCGCGAGCCGTAGTTCCTCTGTCTGCGGGTCCGTGATCATGCCCAGGTGCCCTCAGACCGACACTCGGACCGGCCCGCACCCAACCACCTCGGAGCCGAACAGGAACTACGGAATCAAACGCTCAGTCAGTGGCCGTAGGCCTCCTGGGTACGGGAGCTCCCCGCTACGGGCCGCTCAGGAGCCGCCCCCTGAAACTTCGCCTCCCCAGTGAACCGCGCGGGGCCATGGCGCCTCATACCGGTCGGACCATCCGAAGTGCTCGGGAAGGAACGTCCGTTGGCCGGTCAGCTGTCCCGCCGGAAGTTCGTCGTCTACTCGCTCGCGGCGTCCACGCTGACCCTCGCCGCACCGCTCGGCTGTGACGGTGCGAGGGCGGATGCCGACGAACCCGCCTCGTCGGCGAGCCGTCGTCCCTTGGACGTGCTGGCGAGGGGCGCCGACGAGGAGATGCTGGTCCTGGAGGTCACCGCCGCCAACAAGGTCGTCGTGCGGCTGCCGCGCGTCGAGGTCGGCCAGGGCGTCACGACCGCGGCCGCCATGCTGGTCGCCGAGGAACTGGACGCCCGGCTCGTCGACGTCGACATCCCGCTTGCCGGTGCCCGCGCCAAGGGCAACCAGTACACCGGCGGTTCGAGTTCGGTCAGTTCGCTGTACGGTCCGGCCCGTGAGCTGGCCGCCCTGGCGCGCGCCAAGCTGGTGACCGCGGCCGCCCGGCGCTGGCACCTGCCCGCGCGCAGCCTGCGTACCAAGGACACCAGGGTGTTCGCTCCGGACGGGCGGTCTGCCACCTTCGGCTCGCTGAGCGCGAGCGCCGCCGGGATCCAGCGGCCGGACGTGTCGAGCAAACCCAAGCCGGCGTCCCGGCACCGGGTGATCGGGCGGCCGACGACCCGGATCGACGCGCGGGACATCGTCACCGGCAAGGCCAAGTACGCCGGCGACCTGGCGGTGGCCGGGGCGAAGCCGACCGTGGTCGCGCGGCCGCCGACACTCGGCGGGAAGGTCGTCTCGGTCGATGACCGGGCGGCGCGAGCGATGCCCGGCGTCCACGCGGTCGTCAGGATCCCCGGTGGGGTCGCCGTGGTGGCGGAGTCCTTCCACCATGCCTTCAAGGCCAAGGATGCCTTGCGGATCAAGTGGGCTCCTGGCCCGCTGGTGTCCTTGTCGGACGCCGCGATCCGCTCGCGGCTGCGGGCGGCCGTGCCGCGCCTCGGCAGTCCGCCGCGCGGGTCGGCGCAGACGCAGGAGGAGTTCGAGTTCGCCTTCGTCAGTCATGCGCCGATGGAGGTCCTGACCGCGGTGGCGGACGTACGCGCCCATCGTGCCGAAATCTGGTTCTCCTCCCAGACGCCGATGGACGCGCGGGTGAGCATCGCCTCGGCGCTCGGGCTGCCCAAGGCGAAGGTCGCCGTCCATGTCCTGCGCGGCGGCGGCTCGTTCGGACGCCGGCTGAACTACGACGCCGCCATCGAGGCGGCCCTGATCTCAAAGGCGGCACGGCGGCCGGTCAAGCTGATGTGGAGTCGCGGCGACGACATCCGGCACGGCCGGATGCGCCCGGCCAGCCACCACCGGATCCGGGCCAGCCGCGTGCGGGGCAAGGTGGTGGCCTTCGCCCACTCGACGGCGTCGGTGAGCGAGGCCGACAAGCAGTCGGGGGCCTCTGCTCAAGGTGGTGCGGGCCCGGCCGTCGCGCCTGCCGCGGGCCCGCTGCCCAGTGACCGCGGCCTGTACGACTTCGGGCGTGTCTCCGAGAGATCAGGTTCGGTGGAGCTGGCGATGCCGCTGGGCGCGTGGCGGTCGGTGGACTCCGGGACGGTACGGACCGCCGAAGAGATCGTCGTCGACGAGGTGGCCAAGGCTTTGGGCAAGGACCCGGTCGCGTTCCGGCGTACGACTCTCAGGAGCAAGGCCGTCAAAGCCGTGCTCGCCAAGGTCGCCAACGCCGGGAAGTGGGGCCGCGCCATGCCCCCCGGGCAGGCGCAGGGGGTCGCCGTCCACGAGGAGTACGGCTCGTGCGTGGCCTGCTTGGTCGAGATCGACGCCACCGACCCGAAGAGCCCCCGGGTGACCCGTGTGGTGATGGCCGCCGACGTCGGAACCGCCGTCAATCCACGCGGACTCGAGGCCCAGCTCATGGGCACCGCGATGGACGGCATCTCCACCATCCTGCAGGCCGGACTGCACATCGACCGGGGCGCCGTCCGCGAGGGCAGCTACGCCGACTTCCACTACGCCCGGCAGCGGCACGCCCCACCGCGCTTCGAGGCACACATCATGCCGTCCCGAAGACAGCCGGGCGGGGCGGGCGAGCTCGGCGTTCCGGCCGCGGCAGGGGCCGTCGCCAACGCCTACGCCCGGGCGACCGGTTCCCAGCCCCGTCGCTTCCCCCTCAACTTCTGAGAAGGTGCCGATGCCGTCGTACTCCTTCGTCCTCAATGGGAAACCGGTCACGGTCGAGGCCCCGGCCGACATGCCGCTGCTCTGGGTGCTGCGCGACCTGCTGAACGTCACCGGCCCCAAGTACGGCTGCGGCGTGGGCGTCTGCCGTGCCTGCACGAGCCACCTGGACGGCGACGAGATCCAGCCCTGCGTCGTGCCGATAGCCGACTGCACGGGCCGCGAGATCACCACGATCGAAGGCCTGGCCGACGGCGACAGACTGCACCCCGTGCAGCAGGCCTGGCTCGACCGGGATGTCGCGCAGTGCGGCTTCTGCCAGCCCGGCCAGATCATGGCCGCGGTGGCCCTCCTGAAGAGGACCCCCCGGCCGAGCGACGCCGACATCGACCGGATCGAGAACGTGTGCCGCTGCGGCACCTACTGCCGCATCCGCGAAGCCATCAAGCAGGCCTCACGGAGCAGGTGACGGCCCACCCTCCAGGCGTCCTGACGCCGCTACGGATCAGGAGACCTGCGGCGCCCAGCGACGCAGAGCATCGATCGTTGTTTCCGGTGAGGTGTTGAAACAGAAGCGGATCCCCGGGGCCTGCGCGACGAGCAGGTTGATCAACCGTTCGAACAGGACGGTGTGCTCGGCCGCCATGCGAACACCGGCACCGAACATGGCCAGGGCCACGGAATCCTCGCCGACCACTGCGCGCACCGTCTTCTCCGCCTCGTCCGGATCCACGCCGACCAGGCAGTGCTCGGCGTCGAAGCCCGCCGCCCGTACCGCCGCTAGGCCCTGCTCGATCCGTGCGCTCAAGGTGGCCTCATCCAGGTCCGGATACGGGCTGTAGTCGATCGCATTCGGGTGGAGCCCAACCATCAGAATCTTTGCCACGTTCATCATTCCTCACAGGAGACAGAACCATGTCGATCGAAGAACCCGCCGGCCCGCTCGTCTGATTCCACGGTGGCCAACGGATGATTACGGCGCTGCCTTCAGCAAGGGGGTGAAGGCCAGTGTGATGGTTCATGCCGGCAGACCCACGGAACTGGTCACTACCTCCGCCGCGGCCCTGCGCGACCTCGTCGAGGACGTCCTCGAAGTCGCCCGCCTGGACACACCGGGTGTGGAGCAGGCCCACCTGCAGAACGTGTCCATCAGCGCACTGGCGTGCCGTGCCATCGCGTGCGGCGGCCGCGACGCAGAGCTGCGCGTGTGCCGGGACGCTACGGTGCGCGCCGACCCCCGCCGTGCCGAGCGCGTCCTGGTCAACCTGATCACGAACGCCTACCGGCACGCGGCCCCGCCCGTCACGGTGGAAGTCGACGGACCGAGGATGCGCGTGCGCGAACACGGGCCGGGCTTTCCCGCCACCCTGCTGAACCACGGACCGCAGCGCTTCCACACCACAGCATCAACCAGAGGCTTGGGGCTCGGCCTCACCATCGCCGTCGGCCAGGTGCGGGTCCTGGGAGCCGACCTCCGGCTCGAAAACCCGGCTGACGGCGGGGCCCAGGCGACGCTCGCCCTCACCCCCGCCGCGCACGGTCCGGACACCAGTGGAGAGCACCCGTCCCACCCCGGGGACGAAGCCATGAGGTGCCGTGTGAAGTGAGACTCGCGGACTGCCCCGCGATCGACCTTGGATGATGCTGATCCGGGGGTCCGGTGGGCTGGTGGTTCAGCGATCGCGGGTCGGCCCGTTACTCGTACCGGTACCTACTCGTACCGGTACTTCAGCGAGTCCGCCTCCGCCTGCTCGATGTCGGCGATCGTCAGATCCGGCATGCGCAACTGGGCCAGCGTCACCTCGGCCGAGGCGGGCTGGGCGTCCGCCGGGAGCCACTGCTCCGGCTTCCAGGCCCCGCTGCGCAGGAGCGACTTGGGGCAGTGCGGGTAGACCTCCTCGATCCCAAGGACCAGCGCACTGGCCGGTGGCTTGCCCACGGCGGTCAACTGCGAAAGCAGCTCCGGGCGGGTGGAGACGCAGGCCCGGCCGTTCACCCTGAGCGTCGTGGTGCGCCCCGGGATGACGAACAGCAGCCCGGCCCGTCCGGTGGCGATGACGTTCTGCAGGGTGTCCAGACGCTTGTTGCCGGTCGCGTCCGGGATCGCCACCGTCCGTGCGTCCAGGACGGCGACGAACCCTGCGGGGCCGCCGCGCGGGGAGACGTCACAGTTGCCCTCGGCGTCCGCGCTGGCGACCAGGACCAGCGACGAGCAGCCGATCAACCGTCGGGTCTGCTCGGTGAGTTCGGTCATCTGCTTGCGCACGGCCGCGGCGCCGGGGAGTTCGTAGGCCTGGCGCAGCGTCTCCTGGTCGGGCACGGCGTCGAGGCGGAGCGAGTCGAATGCGCTGCTGGCAAGGGATGTCGTCATGCCCCCGACACTAATGGGCCGACCTGCGATTGATCTTGGTCGGGCGGCAGTTGCGCGCGTTGGCCGCGGAACTCGCCACCGGCTCCTGGTGGCACTGGTCCCTCCACGGACTGGGCTCACCCGTGAGGACCGTCCCGCCCTCTCCGGTCGGAGCCCGCCCGTCGACGCGGCTGTTGGTGTTCACGCCGCGGAGCACGCAGGGGAGGCCGGAAGGAAGCTGAAGAAGTCTTCAGGTTCCTTCAGGAAAGCTTCAGGAACGATCAGGCAGTGTGCTCCGCACCGGAACGATCAAGGCCGGCCGCCCGGGAGGGAACCCTCACCTCTGCGAGTGCGCGCCCGCGCCGAGAGCATGAACACCACCTGGGAACAGCGGTGTTGGTGACGCCAACACACCATCGACATTCGATCGCTGACCGGACCCCCCACATCGACAACCCAGGAGGCGTCTTCGCCATGGAGACCTTCATCACGCATGCCCGCGGGCTGACCGCCCGCATCGCCGAACGGCGCGAGGACCAGGAGACGTTCGGGCGCCTGGCGGCCGGACAGTCGCCGCTCGCCCTGTTCATCACCTGCTCCGACTCCCGGGTCGTGCCGTCCCTGATCACCGGCGCCCGCCCGGGTGACCTCTTCGAGCTGCGCACCGCGGGCAACGCCGTGCCCTCTTACGAAGCTGACCGGCCCGCCGGCTCGGAGGCCGCCACCATCGAATACGCGATGCGCGTGCTGGGCGTCGCCGACATCGTGGTCTGCGGCCACTCGCACTGTGGCGCGGTCGGCGCGAAGGCGCGCGGCGAGGACCTCGCCGAGCTGCCCGCCGTACGCGACTGGCTGGACCGCCAGCTGTCCAGCGAGCTGCCCGCCGACGACGGGCCCACGTTCGGCGCCGCCGTTCAGCGCCATGTGCGCGAGCAGCTGGCGCGTCTGCGTGGTCACCCCTGTGTCCGCGAGCGCCTGGAGGCCGGCGAGGTGCGCCTGCACGGCTGGTACTACGAGGTCCACACCGGCCTGGTCGCGGCACACCACCCGGAGACCGACCTGTTCCTTCCCCTCTGACAGTTCTGGCAGTGCCAAAGCTGTGAAGCCCTCTGCGAAAGCCCTTCCGTGAACTCTGCGAAAGCTGACGTACCAACCATGAAAAGGCCCTCAGTACGTGACCTGTCCACCTGGCGCGCGGACTTCACCGCGTCGATCGTGGTCTTCCTCGTCGCCGTCCCCCTGTGCGTGGGGGTGGCCGTGGCATCCGGTGTACCGGCCGAGCTCGGCCTGGTCACCGGCATCGTCGGCGGTCTCCTGACCGGCCTGCTGCCCGGCAGCAGCCTCCAAGTCAGCGGTCCCGCAGCCGGATTGACCGTCCTCGTGTACGAGGCCGTGCAGGAGTACGGCCTCACGGCACTCGGCGCCCTGGTGCTGGTCGCCGGGCTCCTCCAAATGGCGATGGGTGCCCTGAAGTTGGGCCGCTGGTTCCGGGCGATCTCGGTCGCGGTGGTGCACGGCATGCTCGCGGGCATCGGCCTGGTCCTGATCGCCGGGCAGCTGTACACGCTCGTGGACGCCGAAGCGCCCGCGTCCGGCCTCGGCAAGCTGGCCGAGCTGCCCCGGCTCGCGGCCGACACCGCCGGTTCGGGCGACGCCCTGGCCGCGTTCGCCGTCGGCACCGGCACCATCGCCGTCCTGGTGCTGTGGCCGAAGTGGCGGAAGGCCGCCCAGGTGCTTCCGGCGCCGCTCGCGGCGGTCGCCCTGGCCACGCTTGCCGTCTTCGCCCTCGACCTGCCGGTGGCCAAGGTCGAGGTGCGGGGCTTGGCGGATGCGGTGCAGCCACCGGGCGGCGACGCGTTCTCGGCGCTGGTGGAGGGCGGCGCGCTGCTCGGCGCGCTCGGCACCGTCCTCGCCTTCACGCTCATCGCGTCGGCGGAGTCGCTGTTCAGCGCGGCGGCCGTGGACCGCCTGCACGACGGTCCGCGCACCGACTACGACAAGGAGCTGATGGCGCAGGGCGCGGGCAACACGGTGTGCGGGGTGCTCGGCGCGCTGCCGATGACCGCCGTGATCGTGCGCAGCGCCGCCAATGTGCAGGCCGGGGCCAGGACCAAGGCGTCGCGGGTGCTGCACGGGGTGTGGCTGCTCGCGTTCGCCGCGGCGTTCCCGGCAGCGCTCGGCGTCATACCGGTGGCGGCGCTCGCCGGAGTGCTCGTACACGCGGGCTGGAAGCTCATGCCGGTCAAGGAGTTCGGGCCGCTGTGGCGCGAGCACCGCGGTGAGGCGCTGGTCCTCGCCGTGACCGCGCTCACGATCGTGGTGACCAACATGTTCGAGGGCGTCCTCATCGGCCTGGCACTCGCCGTGGCCAAGACGGCGTG
Organism: Streptomyces flavofungini; assembly: GCF_014650815.1. Classification (GTDB taxonomy): domain Bacteria; phylum Actinomycetota; class Actinomycetes; order Streptomycetales; family Streptomycetaceae; genus Streptomyces; species Streptomyces flavofungini. The sequence goes on along the minus strand of NZ_BMVR01000021.1, from coordinate 24,738 downwards.
GGACACCTCCCATGTGCACCTGGAGATCGAGGGCCTCGACGGCACCGGCACGATCCATGTCCGGGTGGTCGGCAATGCCACGTTCCTGCGGCTGCCCAAGATCCTCGACCAGTTGGAGGCGCTGCCGCGAGACCGCGGGACGCGCCTCGACCTGACGGGCCTGCGGCATCTGGACCACGCGTGCGGGATGGCCCTCTCGGCGTGGGCCGAACGTCACGACACGACCACGACCACGACCGACGCTCCGGCACCGTCCGCCGACGGCGGCCCATCCCGACCCGAGCGGGAGCCCGCCAGGACTGGCTGACCGGTGCCTGCTTCGGTGAGGTGAAGGACTACGACGGGGATCCGCTCCGAGGTCGTCGGCAGAGTCCAGGTGCTCCCGCCCTCCGGCGGTACGTGACGGGCGAGCAGCACCCGCCCCTCCTCGACACACACGGCGTACGCCGCCAACCGGAAACTGACGTGCGGCCCCGGGTGGCGCACCCGGGGCGGCTGTGACAGGGGTGCCGCCTCACGAATCGTGGGGGTGCGTCGTCGTACTGCATGAGGCCGCGGCCAGCAGGCCGTAGCGGCCGCGTTCGATGCAGGAGGTGCTCATGAAGATGGTCGTGGCAGGGGCCGGGTACGCGGGGACGCCGGCGGCGAACCGGGTGGCCAAGAAGGTGCCGGGGGCGGAGACGGCCGCTGAGATCGCCGACGGGCGGCCCGACCTGGGCGTGCGGCTGGTGGGGAACCGGCTCGCGGCCGCCTGCTCCGACAGCGCGCGACGGCAGTACCTCGCGGGCCGTCCGGCGGTCGTCGTCGAGGAAGGCGCGACCTTGGGAGCCGAGTACGGCTCCCGTACCGCCACCGTCCCCTGGTTGCGCGGGCCCAAGTGACGCTCCAGCACGCCGATGTGACGCGGCACGGATGTCCGCTCAAGCCCGTGAACCAGGAACGTGAACCAGGAAAGGGACCGTCATGCCGCCAGCACGCCTGCCGCACCCACGCGAAGGGGGCCGGGCACTCGTGGTCGGGCTCGGGATCGCCGGCATCGCCACCGCCGTACGGCTGCGGCAGATCGGCTGGGATCCGGTGCTGGTCGAGCGGGCTCCCGCCCGGCGCTCGGGCGGGTACTACATCGCCCTGTTCGGCTCCGGAGTCGCCTCGGCGCGACGGCTCGGCGTGCTGGAGCGGATCGGTGACCGGGGCGGCCCGCGGATCACTCTGTACGACGTCGACCGCAGCGGCAACCGCCGTCCCAGAGTGAACCTGGGAGCCCTGGCGGGAGGCCCCCGCCCGCTGCTGCGCGGCGACGTGGAACACGGCCTCTTCACGGCGCTGCCGGACGACGTGGAGATCCGCTACGCCACCGTGCCCACCCGCATCGACCAGGACGGGTCCGGCGTACGGGTCGCCCTGCACGACACGGCGGCCGACACCACCGTCGACGAACGCTTCGCCCTGGTCGTGGGCGCGGACGGCATGCGCTCCACGGTGCGAGGCCTGGCCTTCGGCCCCCGGCGGTATCTGCACCCGATGAACTACATGATCGGCGCCACCCTCCTGGACGGGCCGGTCGACGGATTCGCCCTGTCCGAGGGTCTCGTCCTGGCCGAACCGGGCCGCTCGGCCTGGGCCTTCCCCTTCGCCGACCGGGCGCCGAGCCTGCTGTTCTCGTACCGCACCCATGACGTGGACGCGGAGTTCCGCCGTCCACCGATCCAGTCCGTCCGCGCCGCGTTCGGCCCCGAGCCGACCGGCCCGCTCCTGGAATGCCTCCTGGACCGCTACGAGCGGGCTCCGGACGCCCTGTTCGACTCGGTGCAGCAGGTGCGCATGCCCCACTGGCACCGCGGCCGGGTCGTTCTCGTCGGCGACGCCGCCTGGTGCATGACGCTGTACTCGGGCATGGGGGTCTCCAGCGGTCTGGCCGGTGGGGAACTCCTGGGCACCATGCTCCAGCGCCACGACGGTGATGTGCCCGGCGCACTGCGGGCCTGGGAGGCGCGCATGCGGCCCTTCATCCGCACCCAGCAGGAGAGCGCGCTGGTCTCCGGGCGGCGGATGTTCACCCCGCTCGACCGCAAGGAGCTGATCGTGCGCGCGGGGATCAGTCGCCTGATGCGCGCGCCCGGCCTGGGGAAGGCGGTGTGCAGGAAGCTGCTCGACAGCAAGGACATGCGAGCCAAGAACGCCGATGTCGCCGCGCCCTGGGGATAGGTGGTGGATGGGGTGACTTGAGGGGGTTTGTGATGCCGCTACGGCGCCAGGTACTCCCCGCAGGTCCATGACCTCATAACCCGTCGCCTTCCGACGGAACCTTCTTGCCCGGCCAGGTATCTCATGACCTGGAGGGCGCGTGGCCCCCGATGAGAGGAGCTGTTCCGCATGGTGCGTCGAGTCCGGGTGCTGCTGTTGGCCGCCCTGCTGTCGGTGTCGGGCTCGGTGATGTCGAGTGCGCCGGCCGCTGCTGTCATCGGTGGGTCGAAGAGCGCCTATGGTCCGTGGGCGGTGCGCATGTTCGTCGACGGCAAGCCCGCGTGCACCGGAACGGCGATCACCACCCGATGGATCCTCACCGCCTCGCACTGCTTCTACGAGCAGGCGCGGCCGGTCGCCGACAAGCGGATCTCGTTCCGGGTCGGCGACCTCGACGTGCGCAAGGGCACCAAGGTCCGCCCGGTGCCCGGCAAGCGCGTGGGCAGCGCGCACGCCGACATGATGCTCATCAAGGTGGGACGCATGGACGTCCGCCCGGCGCGCCTGGCCACGGCCCCGGTTCGCCTCGGCCAGACCGTACGGCAGTACGGGTGGGGCGCCACCTGTGCCGGGGACGAGAGCGCCTGCCAGTCCCGCGTGCTCAAGCAGTCGACCCTGCGGGTCGTGTCGGCGGAAACTCCCCGGTGCAAGGGCTATGTCACGGCGGGCGGCCCGGACTTCTGCATGAAGAAGGTGTCCGGGATTCCTGCGGGTGGCGACTCCGGGGGCCCGGTGATGAGCATCGGCCCACGCGGCACCGAAACCCTCCTCGGCGTGTTCAACGGCTCTGACCGGGAGCAGGTCGCCCAAGCCGGAAAGATCTCCAAGCAGCGCGCCTGGATCCGTTCCGTCACCCGGCGATAGCCCAGGGACGAAACCGGATACGACAGCCGGCGCCGTCGAGTCGGAGCTGCTCGCCTGCACACCGCGGGCGAGCAGACGGCCAACAAGCCCGGCCGCGCAGCCGCCGTCACCGGTGCGCACTTTCACCAGGACGTCACGGCCTTGTGCCCGACCGGGCGGGACGGCCGATGCGGACCGGCACGCCGGGGGAGTACAGCACGCTCATCGGTGGTCCGCCCGGTGCCGGTAGCCCAGCGGCGGACACCAAGTCGTCTTCGCAGCGCAGGAGTTCGGCCCGGTGCAGCGGCCAGCGCGGGTGGGCGTTGGGCAGGTACACCGACCGGCTGGCGAGCGCGTTGTGGATTCCCCAACGGGCGGTCAGGAAGTGCTCCAGAGCGGTCGGTTCCTCGATCCGCTCGCCGACCCGCACCATGAGCCGGCAGCGCAACCCGCGCGGCCCCGGCCAGCGTCGGCTGCTGGAGTAGGTGATCGTGTCGCCGTCACGGTCGATCGTCATCCTCGCCCAGGTGTAGCGCAGCCGGAAGGCGGCGCGGCCGATGGCCGCCGGGAGCAGCCGGGCGGCCTCCAGCGAGCGGAACACCACACCACGCCGACCGTGCCGGTCCACCGAGTAGAGGCGCACGTTGATCTCCGGGAAGGAGCCGAAGTAGGGGATTCCCGGAGCCCTGAACCAGCCCACCCGGTGCATCCGGAACGCCACGAGGCCGACGTAGGTAAGCCCTTCATGGGTGTCCGGCACCGTCCCGGCCGGCAACAGCGGTGCCACGTCCGCGGGATCGACGGCCCAGTGGAGGAACGACAGGTCGAGCCAGGACTGGGTGAGCAGCGTGCTCGCGACGGTGCGCGCCGGATCGGCTGATATCGGCTCCGGCGGGGCAGAGGTCAGCGACATCGGCATACTGTCGCACACGCAACAACAGACACTTCGTTCACTCGCGTCGCCCGGCTGAGAGCTCCATGCCGTCGGGGCGGAGCTGGGCGACCGGCTCGTCCCGGACGTTGACCAGGACGGCCTTCTCCCGGTGGTCGACCGGGTCCCGCTACGAGGGCGCCTCCTCCATGGTGGCCAGGAGCACACGGCGCGCGATGTCGACGTGCTCCTGGGCGTATCGGGCCAGGGCCGGCTCGTCGTCGCCGCGCAGGAGGTCGACGATCTTCCGGTGCTCCTCGACGACGCGCGCGCGGTAGTCGGCGGCGGCGTCGGCGATGCGGCAGAGGTGGAAGAGGCGGATCTGGGACCGGATGGTGTGCCATGCGGCCGTGAGACGGTCGTTGTCGGCCAGGTGGTAGATCTGGTCGTGAAAGGCGAGGTCCGCTGCCGCCAGCTCGCTGTCGCTCGCGCCGTCGCGGGCCCTTTCCTCCATGCCCGCGATCAGGCCGTCCAGCGCGTCGAGTCCGGCTTCGGTGGCCGCCCGCCGCGCGGTGGTCGCTGCGAGGCGATCGAGTGCGGCGCGTAGTTCATAGACCTCTTGTACGTCGCGAGGGGTGACGTCGATGACCGTGGTGCTGCGGTGCCAGCCGCTGCGGACCAAGCCTTCCTTCTCCAACTGGGCGAGGCCGTCGCGGACGGAACCGCGGCTGACGCCGAGCTCCTCGGCCAGGTTGACCTCCCGCAGCCGCGCACCCGGAGCGATGCGGCCCGCGAAGATGGCGTCGCGCACCAGGTCGGCTGCTTCGTCGGCAAGTCCCCGGCGCGTGGCCTTGGGCAGCATGGAGGCACTCATGTCCCAATGTTGACATTTGCGGATCGCTTGCGGCAAGCCTCGCGCCGGGCTGCCCCGGCCTGTCCGCGCCCACCTCGCCCGCCTCAATGTCGAATGTTGACATTCGATGGTCGGCGTTCCACGCTTGAGGGACTGCGGCGCTGTGAGGAGAGGCGCCGGGCCGTCTGGTCCGTGGCGTGCGGCCCCGCCATGCCCGAGTCCGCAACCAGTGACTACTCCGCGAGAAGGGAATCCCCGCCGTGCCCGATCGTCCTGCCGTACATCTCGCCATTCCCGTCGACGACCTCGCCGCCGCCCGCGGCTTCTACGGGCAGATCCTTGGCCTGTCCGAGGGCCGTTCGACCGACCACTGGATCGACTGGGACTTCGACGGCCATCAGCTCGTGACACACCTGGTCGCGCAGCCGTCGGTCCCGGCCGGGCTCAGCTCGGTGGAACGGCACGTGGTGCCCGTGCCCCACTTTGGCCTGCTGCTGACCCATGACCGATTCTGTGACCTCGCCGACCGGCTGCGCGCTGCCGAGGTCCCCTTCGACATCGAGCCCTGTCTGCGCTACGCCGGAGAACCGGCGGAGCAGTGGACGATGTTTCTCCGTGACCACGCGGGCAACGCCCTGGAATTCAAGGCGTTCACCCACGAGTCGGCGGTGTTCGCGCGGTGAGGGGCGTCCTGGTGACCGGTGCCTCGCGGGGCATCGGCCGCGCCGTGGCAGCGGCGTTCGCCGCGGCGGGCGATCGTGTGGCCGTGCAGTACGCCAGCCGCCGCGAGGACGCGGAGGAGACGCTGCGCCTGCTTCCCGGCAGCGGCCATGCGCTGATTCGCAGCGACCTGAGTGAGGCGGGATCGGCCGAGCGGGTGGTGGACGAGGCGGTGGCGGGACTGGGGCAGGTGGACGTCCTGGTGAACAACGCCGCCGTGGCGCCGTCGCCCGCCACCCACCACCCTGTCGCCACGGTCTCTCTCGATGCCTGGCGCACGGTGTGGCGTCAGATGATCGACGTCAACCTGCTGGCCGCCGCGGATCTGACCTGGGCCGTGGCCCGGCACCTGATCGACCGCGGGAGCGCCGGTCACGTGGTGAACATCGGCTCGCGCGGAGCCTTCCGAGGCGAACCGGAGTACCCCGCCTACGGAGCGAGCAAGGCCGCGCTCCATGCGTTCGGACAGTCGATGGCCGTCGCCCTGGCCCCGCACGGGATCAGCGTCACCGCCGTGGCGCCCGGCTTCGTCGCCACCGAACGCCAGAGCTCCAAACTGGCCGGTTCCCAGGGGGACGGACTGCGCGGCGAGAGCCCCTTCGGCCGGGTCGGCACCCCCGAGGAGGTCGCCGCCGCCGTGCGCTACCTCGCCGCGCCGGAGGCGACATGGGCCTCGGGGACGATCCTCGACCTCAACGGCGCCTCCCACCTGCGTACCTGACATCGGCCGAACCGGGAGAGGGCTGCCGCATGACCTCGACCACGCTGACCGCACCGGGCGCCGGTGCCCCGCTCTCCAGGGCGATCAGTCCCGGGATTCCAGGTCCTGGGACCGGGTCAGGGCAGGTGTGAGTAGAGGCCTTCGGAGCTCTCCTGATCGGCACAGACCAGCAGCAGAACCGATGCCCGGTCCTCGCTCAGCGAGCGAATCTTGTGGGGCGTGGTGGCCTTGAAATACACCGAGTCCCCCGGGGCCAGTTCGATGGCCCGGTGCGGGAAGAGGAGTTCGGCGCGGCCTGCGTGGACGAAGAGGAACTCCTCGCCCGGATGGTCCCGGAAGGGGGCGTGGTCCGCATCGTGGTCCGGGTGCAGCATGAAGGGCGTCATGCTCTTTCCGTTGGCCTGGAGCGCGATGCCCTCGTAGCGGGTGCCGTTCTCCTGGCCGGGGGTGAGCAGCTGGCGTTCCCCGGCCAGGGTGACGGTGATGTCGTCGCCGAGCTGTTCGGAGTCCGTGAAGAGCCGGTCGAGGTGCACGTCCAGTGCCCGTGCGAGCGCCGCGCCGACGGCGATGGAGGGGACGCTCTGGCCGCGTTCGACTTTGGACAGGTAGCTCTTGGTGACTCCGGCCCGCTCGGCGAGCGCCTCCAGGGTCATCAGCCGTTCCTTACGCAGCTGTCGTACCCGATTGATCACCGTTCGTTCCCTTCGCGACCCGAGGAGCCGTCGCCCTCACCAGCCGGAATCGTATGCGCCGCGCTCTGGCGCCGTCCCCGGACCGGGCTGGAGCCGGGGGTCTTCTCGTATGACACAGGGTGTCATATAGTTGTCTGTGTGTCCCAGGCCTGTCGGGGTGCCCGGTATCCGTCGACGAGGTGCCGAAGCGTCGGCACCCGGAAAGGGAGCAGAAATGGCAGATGCGCTGCGCGAGACGAGAGACGTACTGGTCGGCCGTGCTGAGCAGCAGATGCGCGCACACTTCGGCGACTCGAAGCTGACGACCAGGCAGAAGCTGGCCCTGACGTGCCGCATCCTGTTCGACGGCGGCCACGACTCGGGGCTCGCCGGACAGATCACCGCCCGCGGCCAGGAGCCCGGCACCTACTACACCCAGCGGCTCGGCCTCGGCTTCGACGAGATCGCCGAAACGAACCTCCTGCTGGTCGACGAGGACCTCAACCTCCTTGCGGGAGAGGGCATCCCCAACCCGGCGAACCGGTTCCACTCCTGGATCTACCGCGCGCGCCAGGACGTCAACTGCATTGTGCACACGCACTCCCTGCACACCGCGGCGCTCGCCATGCTGGAAGTCCCCCTCCAGATCTCCCACATGGACACAACGCCGCTCTACGACGACTGCGCCTTCCTCAAGGACTGGCCGGGCGTGCCCGTCGGCAACGAGGAGGGCGAGATCATCTCCGCGGCGCTGGGGGACAAGCGGGCCATCCTCCTCGCCCACCACGGGCAACTGGTGACCGGGGCGACGGTCGAAGAGGCGTGCAACCTGGCTGTCCTCATCGAGCGCGCCGCCCGGTTGCAGCTCCTGGCGATGGCCGCGGGAACCATCCAGCCGCTGCCCGAAGCCCTCGCCCGCGAAGCCCATGACTGGACGTCCACCGAGCGGCGCAACCAGGCCAACTTCGCCTACTACGCACGGCGCGCCCTCCGCAACCACCCCGACTGCGTCACGAACGAGGTGCAGATCTGATGGACCAGCCGCTGCTCAAGGGCATCATCTCCTACCCCGTCACGCCGTTCTCCGCGGCCACCGGCGAACTGGACCTGCCCGCGCTGCGCCGCCTGACCGACGATCTGGTCGACGCGGGCAGCCACGCCGTCGCCCCCCTCGGCAGCACGGGCGAGAGCGCCTATCTCGACGAGGCCGAGTGGGACGCCGTCTGCGACACCACGCTGCAGACCGTGGCGGGCCGGGTGCCGACCCTGGTCGGCGTCTCGCATTGGAGCACCGCCACCACCGTGCGGCGCGCCCGCGCGGCGGCACGCGCCGGAGCCACCGCCGTCATGGTGCTGCCCGTGACGTACTGGAAACTGACCGAAGCGGAGCTCGAACGGCACTTCGCGACGGTCGCGGCGGCAACCGACCTGCCGGTGATGCTGTACAACAACCCCGGCACCAGCGGAGTCGACCTCCCTCCCGAGACGATCGTCGCCCTCGCCGAGAAGATCCCCAACCTCACCATGGTCAAGGAGAGTTCGGGCAGGGTCGAGCGTTTCCGCGCCATCCGGGAGCTGTCCGGGAACGCCCTGTCGGTCTACAACGGCAGCAACCCCGTGGCCCTCGACGCCTTCCAGGCAGGAGCGGCCGGCTGGTGCACCGCGGCACCCTGCCTGCTGCCCCAGTGGTGCCTGGAGCTCTACGCCGCCGTGCGGCGCGGCGCGCAGGGGCAGGCCAAGGACCTCCTCGCGGCCCAGCTCCCGTTCCTCCAGTTCATCGTCGCCCAGGGCCTGCCCCGGGCGATCAAGGCAGGCCTTGAGCTCCAGGGCAAACCAGTCGGCCCGCCGCGTGCGCCGCTGCTGCCGTTGCCCGACGTGGAGGCGGACCGGCTGCGGGACCTGCTCGACGGGCTCGCCACGCATCCACTGCTGGATCACGGTGCGGCACAGACCTCGGCCGATTGAGTTCCCCTTGAGGTCCAGTAGACGGGGTGTCTCGCGGACGTGGACGTGTATGAAGCTGTGAACAGTCGCCGGGCCGTGCGGGCGTTCAGCGATGAGCCGGTGTCCAAAGAGACACTCGAACGCGTGCTGGCCGCGGCGACGCGGGCTCCGTCGAGCGGGAACCTCCAGCCGTGGCAGGTGTACGTCGTGACCGGCGAGCCCTTGGCCGAGCTGAAGAGGCGCGCGACTGCCAGGGCACTGGCCGGAGACCCGGGGGACGAGCGGGAGTATCCGATGTACCCGGCCGAGCTGACCTCGCCGTACACGGACCGGTTCGCCGCCGCGGCTGCCCAGCGGTACGCGGCGCTCGGGATCGACCGCGACGACCCCGACAGGCCCATGAAGATCGCTGCCCTGAACTCGGAGGCGTTCGGGGCGCCGGTCGTGCTGTTCTGCTACCTCGACCGGACGATGGGGCCCGGGCAGTGGGGGGACGCGGGCATGCACTTGCAGACGGTCATGCTGCTGCTGAGGGCGGAGGGGCTGCACAGCTGCCCTCAGGTGATGTGGACGATGTATCGCAGGACGGTCAGCCAGATCGTCGGAGCCGACGACGGGCTCGTGCTGTTCTGCGGTGTCTCGGTGGGATTCGAGAAGGAGGGTGCGCCACAACTGCGCACCGCGCGGGCTGACATGACAGAAACAGTGCGCTTCATCGGAGGGTGACCGGGCATGCCGGTCCGGCGTCGGCCCCGACCCTCACCGCGCCGACTCGCGCTCCTCGGCGTAGCGGGCAAGGCCGTCCGCCATGCCCCGCATGAACTTCTGGAGGTAGCGCGGCATGATCAGGCCCATGAGCCAGCTCGTTTCGTACGTGCCGTGCCAGTGGATGACGGTGCCCGCGCTCGCTGTCGGCTCCAGCTCGATGCGGGCGTGAAGGTGGTGGATCGGCGTGTTGAACGCGTCTTCGTACGCGAGGAGGCGTTGCTCGACCTTCTCCGTGATCCGCTCTCCGGTCACGGTGCGTCCCGTCCGGAACGCCCGGACGGCACCGACGCCGTCGTCGCCGCCGGGATCGAGGTCGACCGACCGTGCCGTGTCCAGGCTGTCCACCTTGGACCACAGCGGCCAGGTCGTGGCGTCGACCAGTAGCTTCCAGACGGTTTCCGGGGAGGCGCCGGTGGTCACGGTGACGTCGTACTCGTGCATGGTCGAAGGCTCCTTGAGTGGATGCGGGCGGTGTACCGGGTCGCCTCGGCGGTGTGGTCAGCCGTCGAGGAAACGCAGTAGTTCGGCGGTGACGAATCGGGGGTTCTCCTCGACGAGCCAGTGCCCGGCCTTCGGCACGTCCACCGCCCGCTTGATGTTGGCCAGGCGCGGGGCCACCGTGTTCCGGATCGCCTTGAGTTGCCCTTGGGCGGTCATGAGGAGAGTCGGGACCCGTGTCGGTGCCGCTGCCACGGTGTCGCGGACGTCTTCGTCGAGGGCGCGGTAGAGCTCGAAGCCGCCCGACAGGACCTTGGGTCGACTGTACGTTCGCGCGTACTCGTCGATCTCGGCGCGGGTGAACGGGGACCGTTGGGAGGTGCCGCCGAACGCCGTTCCACCGAAAGAGACTTGGGGATAGAACAGGGCCAGGTACGCGCGGACATCGTTGCCCACGACCGCCTCGGGGACCCGTCGCTGGGAGTGAAAGGCGATGTGCCAGCTCAGTGAGCGGTACGTACGGGCGTTGATCGCGGGACCGGGCAGCGGCAGGTCGAGGTAGCCGAGGCGGTCGGTGTCGTCGGGGAACTGGCTGGCGTACTGGAAGGCCACCGCCGCGCCGAGGTCGTGCCCGATGACACGGGCGTCGCCCACCTTGAGCCGATCGGCGACCAGCTTGTGCACGTACCGCGCCAGCGTGGCCTTGTCGTAGCCGGTCGGTGTGCCGGTGCTGTCGCCGAGGCCGGGAAGGTCGACGGCGTAGACCGTGTGGTGCTCGGCGAGTTCCGGCATGACCGGCCACCAGCCGTACCAGGTCTGCGGCCAACCGTGCAGCAGCACGACGGGCGGGCCGCTGCCCCCGGTCACGTAGTGCATGCGGACGCCGTCGACGTCGGCGAACCTGTGCCGGAAGGTCTTCGCGAACCGGGGATCGTCGTGGGTGGCGGCGGCGTAGGCGGGAACGTCGCCACCGCTGTCCTCCGATGCCGGTGTGGAGCAGGCCGCGGTGGCGATCGTGAGGAGGGCGGTGAGCAGGACGGTTGCCACCGTGTGCGCGGATCTGAGGAAGCGGCGCGGCGGCGGCCCTGGTGCTGTGATCATCTGTTGCCGTTCTGGAGAAGGTGGATCGATGGCCGGTCGTGCCGTCGACGAGTGCGCGGAGGATGTTCGTGCGGCCCGCGCCTCGGTAGGTGGGTGACGGCATCGGCCACGCTGTCCGCCGATGCGGCACGCAACGTTGCTTGCCGGTCGGTGACTTCGTTCCGGCTCCTTGTGCCGGGGTGCGCCCAGTCTTGGCAGGCACCTCACGACCCGGCACGGAATCTTGCGGTTTCCGCAAGACGGCCTGGTGCACGGCGAGACGGGTGACGACGTACTCGAGGCGGTGGCCGAAAAGGCGGCCGCGCCTCGCATCCGCGAAGCCCACGCGACCGGCGTTCCGCCGCTCCCCGAAGGTGATCGGAGCACTCGGCGCGCGTGCTGAGCCGGTCGTGAGCCCACGTCCTGAGCCCACGCTCTGAGGCCGCGTCACTGTTGTGCGGGTCACATCGGAAGGAACGATTCCTCGCCATGCTGCGGGGACGTTCGGGGTGCTCTCTCGGGTGGTCTGCTGATCTGCGCATGCCCGATCCCCGGCAAGGTGCGGGCAGGAGGCGCCGTCAGATGATGGCCGAAGGTGGCCCCTGTGGGACAGCGGCCTCCGGGCAACGTGTTTGCATGTGCTGATGATCGTTAACGCGCAGGGCGCAAGCGCGCCGCGGACATACGTGGACCGCATCCTGGAGCACTGGTACGAGGACGAGAGCGCCGAGGCGCTCGTCCAGGGTGCGCAACGGCTGACCAGGGGAGAGGCCCGGCGGCGGCTGTTCAGGCTGGGGCACGCGCTGCGCGGGCAGGGGCTCGCTCCCGGCGACGGAGTGGGCCTGTTCCTGGCCAACCGCGTGGACTCCGTCCTGGTGCAGCTCGCGGTCCATCTCATCGGCTGCCGCGTCGTGTTCCTGCCGCCCGAGCCGGGGCCGGGTGAACTCGCCGCGCTGGTCGAGCAGTCCCGGGCGCGTGCCGTGGTCACCGACCCGCTCTTCGCGCGGCGGGCCGCCGACGCGGCCGGCAGCAGCGTCCACGCGCCCGTGCTGCTCAGCCTCGGCCCCTGCGAGGAGCCGTCCGCGGACCTGCTGGCCCTGGCGGCCGACTGCCCGGCGGAGCGCCCCGAGGGGGTGCCCGCCCCGGCGGCGGACGAGGCCGTCACGGTCCTGTACACCGGCGGCACCCTGGGCCGCCCCAAGCTCGCCGCGCACAGCCACCGGCTCTACGACACGCTGGTGGGCCTGTTCGACGAGGCTCAGCAGGACTCCGGCTCCGCGTTCTTCCCGGCCATGGACCCGGCCACGGACCGGGTGCTCGTCGCCACGCTCCTCACCCACGGCAGCGGCCACCTCACCTCGCTCCAGGCGCTGGTGACGGGGTCCGTCCTCGTGGTGCTGCCCGAGTTCGAAGCGGGCGCGGCGCTGGCGGCGCTGCGCGCGGAGCGGATCACCACCACTATGTTCGTACCGCCCATGCTGTACGCGCTGCTCGACCACCCGGAGTGCGTACCGGGCGCCCTCCCCGCGCTGCGGCGGATCGTCGTCGGCGGCGCGGCCTCGTCGCCCAGCAGGCTGCGGCAGACGGCCGAGGTCTTCGGTCCCGTGATCAGCCAGGGCTACGGACAGTCGGAGGCGCTCGGCATCGCCGCGTTCGGCGCGGAGGAGCTCGCCTCGGAGGGGGCCCGGCGCCCCGAGCTCTGGCGCAGCTGCGGGCGCGCCATATCCGGCACCGAGATCGAGATCCGCGCCGAGGACGGCACGGCGGCGCTGCCCGTCCGGCAGGTCGGCGAGGTGTGCGTCCGGGGCAAGCCGGTGATGCTCGGCTACTACGAGGACCCGGAGCGCACCGCGGAAGCCCTGCACGACGACGGCTGGCTGCGCACCGGCGACCTGGGCTACCTCGACGCCGAGGGCTACCTCTACCTCGTCGACCGGGCCAAGGACATCATCGTCACCGGCAGCACCAGCGACAACGTCTACTCCAGGGTCCTGGAGGACTTCCTGCTCACGCTGCCCGGCGTGCGCAACGCGGCGGCGCTGGGCGTGCCGGACGAGGAGTACGGGGAGGCCGTACAGATCTTCCTGGCCACGGCCGAGGGCGCCGACGTCGTCCCGGAGGCCGTCGGCGCGGCGGTGACGGCCGAGTTGGGGGAGCTGTACCGGCCCCGGAAGACGGTCCTCCTCGACGAGCTGCCGACGACCAAGGTCGGCAAGGTGGACAAGAAGGCGCTGCGTGCCGCGTGGACGAGCGGAGCCATGGGCACGCCGTAGGCGGCGATGTCGGGTCGGGGTGCCGGAGCTGGTCAGCGTCCGGAGGCTCGCGGTTCGCCCGACCCGTCGTCCATGGCCTCGGCCTCGACGATGCTCAGGACGGTGGGCGTGCGAACGACGCGGGTCAGGCGCAGGCCCGCGTCGGTCAGCAGGGCACGGAAGTCCTCGTGCGTCCGCTCGCGGCCGACCAGCGAGGCCATCATCAGGAGGTCCAGGTCCTTGGCTTGATGCGGGCGGTTGTCCGGGGCGATGACCGCGTCCACCACGAGGATCCGGCCGCCCGGAGCGAGCGCGCGGCGGCAGGCCCGCAGCAGGCGGACGCACTGGTCGTCCTGCCAGTCGTGCAGGATGCGCTTGAGGACGAGGATGTCGCCCTGGGGCACGTCGGCGAAGAAGTCGCCCGCCGCCGTGGACCACCGCCCGGCGAGCGCCGCGTCGGCGCCCAGTTGCTGCCCGGCCAGGACGTGGGCCCGGTCGTACAGCACACCGCTGAGACCCGGTCCCGCGCGCAGGACCGCGGCGAGGAACCCGCCCTGGCCGCCGCCGACGTCCACGACGGTGCCGGTCTTCGGGAAGTCGTAGGCGCGCGCGATCGGCCCGTTCTCCACGCCGGACATGGCGGCCATGCCGACGTGGAACACCGCGGCGGTCTCGGCGTCCTGGGCGAAGTGGTCGAAGAACGGCTGGGTGAAGATGTCCTCGAAGACGGATCCGCCGGTGGTCAGGCAGTGGTCCATCCGGCCCGCCGGGAGCCAGAACGTACGGTCAGTGATCATGAGGATCGCGTCCCGTACGGAACCCGGGGCATCGGACCGCAGCGCTCGGCCCGTGGCTTCCAGCCGGAACCGCCCCTGTTCGTCCTCGCCGAACAGACCCCGCGTGGCGAGCAGCCGCAGCACCCGGGTCAGGGCCGCCGGATCCGTCTCGGTGGCGGCGGCCAACTCGGCGGGTGCGCGGGGCCCTTCGGACAGGTGGTCCGCCACGCGCGCGAGCGCGGCCGCCCTGAGTGCGGCCGGGAACACGAAGCCGAGCGACGCCTCGATGAGCGCGGCACCGCCCCCGTCTCCGCCGTGCGCGCCGTCGACCGCCGGTTCCCCAGCAGGGCCCGTGTCGCCCATCGCCGCGGCTCCTTCCACTCCCGATCCCGGTCGAGCACACCCGTGCCCCACGGCCCGCGCCCTCAACCCCGGTATCCCACGGGCGGGTTACCCATGGCGCGTAGTGAGCGGTCACCGCGTCAGTTCGGTCCCGGCTTCTCCGGTCCCCCGCGTCGCACGGGCGGTTCCCGTTCTCCCGCGCGTCGGGCATCAGCACGTGTCAATGGGCATGGGCACACCAATCCAAGTCGCCGATCGGGATGCGCTGAACCCGATCGCTTTCGGATCCTTCACCACCTGCTGAGAAAGTTCGGACGGGCGGCATCCTCAATCTGTTCGGACTTGAGGCTGTCTGTATGCGTGCCCATACAGGCTGTCAGGTTTGCGGCTGAGGCGGCCTCGGTGAATCGTGCCGCCGTCGAGAGCGCGGACCGCTGGAATTTCGCGTGCGGCGGCGGTAGCTGGCGGGTGCACGCGGTGGTTCCCGGCTGTCCGGTGACTGCCATGAGGCCGAGCGGGCGGCAGAACCGGTAGCCCTCTCTCCGCTCCTCCTCCTTCGCTTCGGTGGACCGGGCATGCCCAGGTGACGGGCCATTGTCGGCCTTCGGTGCGCTCGTCGCGGATGATCTTGGCGCGTTCTCAATGCTGGCGCCGGGGGTCCGCCGCCGCCCCGGTGAGGGTAATCAAGATGAATCGCGCTTAATAATTGCTCGCTGCGCTCCAACGCTTCCGACTTCGCGCCCCGTGCGCCGTCTGTCGGGCCCGGTTTCTGATTCCGGTTAACTCTGGCTGATTCCTTGCCGGTTGATTCACGGCTGCGGTAAATGGCTGTGTCCCGTTGCCCGGACAAAATCCTTGGTCCTGTGGGGGAGTTGGGATATCGAGTAGGGAGTACGAAGGTCGCCCGCTCTCGGGGCCGGCCGGCAATCCAGAGAGACGGAGCTTCCGGAATGTCAGATTCCGCAGTGGTCGAGAAAATGCCGATGACGACGTTCTGCGAGCTGTTCGACCGGCAAGCGGCCGCGTCACCGGACGCGGTCGCCGTGGCATTCGGCGCGGAACGACTCACGTATCGGGAACTGGACGCCCGGGCGAACCGGCTGGCGCGGCTGCTCGTCGCGCGCGGTGTGGGGCGCGAGTCGATCGTCGGTGTCGCGCTACGGCGCTCGTCGCGCTTCTGGGCCTCGGCGCTCGCGGTGCTCAAGGCGGGCGGGGCGTACCTGCCGCTGGACCCGGAGTATCCCGAGGAGCGGCTCGCCTTCATGGTGGCGGACTCCGGGACGGGGCTCGTGCTGACGGACACCGCGACCGCCGGGCGGCTTCCCCGGCTCACCGCGCCCGTCCTGTGCCTCGACGGGGACCTCGACACGGCCCTCACCGACGCGGACGCCTCCCCGCTGACCGACGCGGACCGCCCCCGCCCCACGGCCGCCAACACCGCGTACGTCATCTACACCTCGGGCTCCACGGGCCGCCCCAAGGGCGTCGCCGTCACCCACACCGGCCTGGCCGCCCTGCGCGCGACGCACCGCGAACGCTTCGCCGTCACGCCCGATTCACGGATCCTGCAGCTCGCCTCACCGAGCTTCGACGCGGCGGTCTGGGACGCGCTCATGGCCCTGACCAACGGCGCCACGCTCGTCGTACCGGAGCAGACCCGCCTCGTCGGCGACGACCTCGCCCGCATGCTCGCCGGGAGCCGCGTCACGCACGCCACGCTCCCGCCGGCGGTCGTCGCCACCCTCCCCGCCGACGCCCCCCGGAACCTCACCGACCTCAAGGTCCTCATCGTCGCCGGTGAGGCATGCCCGCCCCACCTGGCGGCCCAGTGGGCCCCCGGCCGTCTCTTCATCAACGCCTACGGCCCCACCGAGACCACCGTCTGCGCCACCCTCAGCGAGCCCCTGACCTCCGACCGGGCCCCGATCGGCACTGCCGTCGCCGGTTCCCGCGTCCATGTGCTCGACGACCGCCTCGAACCGGTGGGGCCGGGCACGGCGGGGGAGCTGTACGTGACGGGCCCGAGCCTGGCCCGCGGCTATCTGAACCGGTCCGCGCTGACCGCGGAGCGGTTCCTCGCCGCCCCGTTCGGCGCCGCGGGCGAGCTGATGTACCGCACCGGGGACGTGGTGCGGTGGGGCGACGACGGCCAGTTGGAGTACCTGGGCCGCAGCGACGACCAGGTGAAGGTCCGTGGTCTGCGGATCGAGACCGGGGAGATCGAGGCGGCCCTCGCGGCCCACCCCCGGGTGGCGCACGCCGTCGTCACCACGCACGACGGGCGCGACGCGGGGGAGGAGCAGGGCAGCCGGGGAACGCAGCTCATCGGGTACGTGGTGCCCGCCGAGGCGGACGCGCAGGAGCAGGCCGGACGCGGCACCGGGCATCTGGCTCTCGACGCCGGGTTCGGGCCGGGTGAGCTGCGGGCGTTCGCCGCCGCGCGGCTGCCGGAGTTCATGGTTCCGGCGCGGGTCCTCGTACTCGACCGGCTGCCGCTGACGACGAACGGGAAGGTGGACAAGGCGGCGCTCCCCGAGCCGGTGTTCCAGGGGAGCGCGTACCGGGCGCCGCAGTCGGGGGCCGAGGAGGCGCTGGCGCTCCTGTTCTCCGAGGTCCTCGCGGTCGACCGGGTCGGTGTCGACGACGACTTCTTCTCACTGGGCGGCGACAGCATCCAGTCCCTCCAGCTGGTCTCGCGGGCGCGCGCCCAGGGCGTGGAGATCACCTCCCGGCAGGTCTTCGCGTGCCGGACGGTGGCCCGCCTCGCGGAGGCGGCCACCGCCGAGGGGGACGCGGCACCGGTCCTAGAGGAGCTGGACGGCGGCGGCACGGGCTGGATGCCGCTGCTTCCGGTGGCGAGCTGGCTCAAGGACCGGGGCCCGGGCTTCGAGCGGTTCCTGCAGACGATGGTCCTCGATCTGCCCCCGGGCATCGACGAGCAGGGCCTGAGCAGGACGCTCGCCGCGGTGATCGACCGGCACGACCTGCTGCGGTGCCGCCTGACGGACGAGGGCGACGGCGGTCTGGTGGTCGCCGGACCCGGCACGGTGGACGCCGCGTCGCTGGTGCGCCGCGTCGCGTGTGACGGCGACTGGGCGGAGCGGGCCGACGCGTGGCGGACCCTCGTCCTCGGCGAACTGGACGCGGCCGCAGGCCGGTTGGACCCGCACGCGGGCGTGGTCGTGCAGTGCGTGTGGTTCGACGCCGGGCCGCGGACGGCCGGGCGGCTTCTCGTCGTCCTGCACCACCTGGTCGTCGACGGCGTGTCCTGGCGCGTCCTGCTGCCGGACCTCGCGGCCGCCTGGAGCCAGGTCCGCGAGGGCGGCACCCCGCGGCTGCCCGCTGTCGGCACGTCGGTGCGGCGCTGGGCGCACGCCCTCGCCGAGGAGGCGATGAGCC
Source organism: Streptomyces flavofungini (assembly GCF_014650815.1). Taxonomy (GTDB): domain Bacteria; phylum Actinomycetota; class Actinomycetes; order Streptomycetales; family Streptomycetaceae; genus Streptomyces; species Streptomyces flavofungini. Next base: position 6,816 of record NZ_BMVR01000021.1, on the reverse strand, counting down.
CCGGCCGGGTGGCCGAACTCGGCCTGTGGCGGTCCATCGTGGACGCCCCCGACCCGCTGCTCGGCACCCGCCTGGTGGACCCGGCGGTGGACGTCCGCGCCACCGTGCGGGAGACACGCGTCGAACTGCCCGTGGAGGTGACCGAGGCCGTCCTGACCGGGCTGCCCGCCGCCTTCCACGGCGAGGTCAACGACGGGCTCCTCGCCGCCCTCGCCCTGGCGCTGGCCAAGTGGCGGCAGACGCGCGGCGTGCGGGACTCGTCGGCCCTGATCCGGCTGGAGGGCCACGGTCGCGAGGAGGCCGCGGCGCCGGGCGCCGATCTGGCCCGTACGGTGGGCTGGTTCACCAGCGTCTACCCCGTACGCCTCGACCTGGCGGACACCGACCTGGGCGACGCCTTCACGGGGGGCGCGGCGGCCGGGCGTGCGGTGAAGGCGGTCAAGGAGCAGCTCCGCGCGATCCCGGACAAGGGCATCGGCTACGGCCTCCTGCGCCATCTCAACCCCGACACCGCGCTGTCCCTGGCCCCCCACCCCGGCGGCCAGGTCTCCTTCAACTACCTCGGCCGCTTCTCCGCCGCCGGCGACATGCCCGCCGAGCTGCGGGGCCTGGGCTTCACCCAGGCCCACGACGTGGCCGACCTGGCGGTCCTCGACGCCGCCCACGACCCCCGCATGCCCGCCCTGGCCGAACTCGACATCAACGCCGCTGTCACCGACACCGCCCAGGGCCCCTGCCTGAGCGCCGTGTTCGCCGCCCCTGAGGGTGTGATCGCCCCCGAGTCCGTACGCGAACTCGCCGACCTGTGGTGCCAGGCCCTGGGGGCCCTCGCCCGCCACGTCGCCCACGGCGGCACGGGCGGCCTGACGCCCTCCGACGTCCCGCTGGTCTCCGTCACCCAGACCGACATCGACCGCTGGGAGGGGCGCTACCCCGGCCTGTCCGACATCTGGCCCACCTCTCCCGTCCAGTCCGGCATCCTCTTCCACAGCCAGCTGCACGCCGCGGAAGACCCGTCCGGGGCCGACGACAGCGACTCCTTCGACACCTACCAGGAGCAGTACACGCTCCACCTGTACGGACCGGTCGACACCGAGCGGATGCGGGCGGCCGGACAGGCGCTCCTCGACCGGCACCCGGCGCTGCGCACCGCCTTCGTCCCGGACGCCGACGGCCACCTCGTCCAGCTCGTCGTCGACGGCGCCCGGCTGCCGTACGCGTACACCGACCTCGGCCACCTCACCGAGGCGGCCCAGGACGAAGCCTTCGAGGACCTCCTCGCCGCCGACCTGACCGCGCACTTCGACCCGGCGGACCCGCCCATGCTGCGCCTGCACCTGGTGCGCCTCGGCGACGAGCGCTTCGAGCTGGTCCTGTCCTCGCACCACGTCCTGTTCGACGGCTGGTCGGTACCGCCCCTCGTGGGCGACCTGCTGCGCTGCTACGCCGACGACGGGCACGCGGGCGGACAGCCGGGCGCCCGCGGCTTCGGTGACTTCCTGGCCTGGCTCGCCGAGCGGGACACCGACGCGTCGGCACGCGCCTGGCGCCAGGAGCTCGGCGGCCTGGAGGAGCCGACGCTGCTCGCCCCCGTCACGGGCTCCGGCGGCAGTCTCGGCATCGGCCAGGTCGACGTACCCCTGTCCACCGAGCAGGCCCGTGACCTCACGCGCACCGCCGCCGAGCTGGGCCTGACCCTCAACACCCTCGTCCAGGGCGCCTGGGCGCTGCTCCTCGCGCAGGTGACGGGCCGTCAGGACGTGGTGCTCGGCTCGGGCGTCGCCGGGCGGCCGCCCGAGCTGCCCGGTGTGGACTCGATCGTCGGCATGTTCCTCAACACCCTTCCGGTACGGGTGCGGTGCGCGCCCTCGGACACGCTCGCCGACCTCCTCACCGGCCTGCAGGACCGGCAGGGCGCGCTGCAGGAGCACCACCATCACGCGCTCAGCGAGCTGCACCACCTGACCGGCCACAAGGCCCTGTTCGACACCGTCATCGGCTTCGAGTCGTTCCCGATGGACCGCGCGGCCATCGCCGAGGCGAGCGCGGCGGCCGGGATCTCCGTCACCGGCATTCGCGCGTTCACGCCCAGCCACTATCCGCTGGTCGTCTTCGTCTACCCCGACGGCCCGCACCCCCGCCTGCACATCCAGTTCCAGCGGCACGCCTTCGAGCAGGCCACCGCCGACGACTACGCCACCCGCTTCGCCCGCATCCTGACCCGGATCGCCGAGGACCCGCGGGCCCAGGTCGGCCACGTCGACATCCTCGCGCCCGCCGAACGCCGCCAGCTCCTGGCGGACTTCAACGACACCGCCGCGCCCGTCGTGGCGCACACCATGGCGGAGGCCTTCGCCGAGCAGGTCGTGGCGGGCCCCGACCGGATCGCAGTGATCTGCGGTGAACAGGAGCTGACGTACCGGGAGTTGGACGCACGCGCGAACCGGCTCGCCCGCGTGCTCCTCGCGCACGGCGTGGCGCGGGACTCGGTCGTGGGCCTGGCCCTGCCCCGGTCGACGGAGCAGATCGTCACCGTGCTCGCCATCCTCAAGGCGGGCGGCTGCTATCTGCCCCTGGACCCCGAATACCCCGCCGAGCGCCTCGCGTTCATGATCAGCGACTCCGCTCCGGCCCTGGTCGTGACCCAGGCCCGGATCGCGGCGGACCTGCCGGAGAACGCCTGCCCCTATCTGGTCCTCGACGAGGCCGACACCCGAGCCGCCCTGGCCGACGTCCCGGCCGGACCCGTGGAAACCGCCGTCCCGACCCACCTCGACCAGCTCGCCTACGTGATGTACACCTCCGGCTCCACCGGCCGGCCCAAGGGTGTCGGCGTCACCCAGCGTGGCGTCGTACGGCTGATCTCCGACAGCGGCCACCGCGAAGGCGCGCACGAGCGGGTCCTGACGCACTGCCCGCAGGCCTTCGACGCCAACACGTACGAGCTGTGGTTCCCGCTCCTCAAGGGCGGCACGCTCGTCATCGCCCCGCCCGGACGGCTGGACGCCGCGACCCTGGCGCGGATGGTCACCGAGTACCGGCTGACCGCGATGATCTCGTCCGCGGGCATGTTCCGGGTGGTCGCCGAGGAGATGCCGGAAGCCTTCGCCGGACTGCGCGAGGCGTGGTCGGGCGGCGACGTCGTGCCCCGTACCGCCTACGAGCGCATCCTCGCCGCCTGCCCGGACACCCGCGTGATCAACGGGTACGGGCCGACCGAGGCGACCATGGCCACCAACATCCACCCCGTCACCGTGCCCGCGGAGATCGGCGTGACGGGGGAGGTCGGCCCGCCGATGGACGGCACCCGCCTGTACGTCCTGGACGCCGCGCTCCGCCCGGTCCTGCCGGGCGTGCCCGGGGAGCTGTACATCGCCGGAGACCGCCTCGCCCGCGGCTACCTCGGCCGCTTCGGTCTGACCGCCGAACGCTTCGTCGCCTGCCCGTTCGGCGCGCCGGGCGAGCGCATGTACCGCACCGGGGACGTGGCCACCTGGACTCCGCAGGGCAGTCTCGTCTTCCAGGGCCGGGTGGACACCCAGGTCAAGATCCGCGGCTTCCGGGTCGAGCCCGGTGAGGTCGAGGCGGTGCTCGCGGACCACCCCGGGGTCGCGCACGCGGTGGTGACGTTCGGCGAGGACCAGACGGGCGAGCGGCGTCTGGTCGGCTACGTGGTGCCGCACCCGGACGGCGCCGATCACGCCGCGGACGCCTCGCGGCAGGTCGGCCAGTGGGAGGAGATCTACGACCAGGTCTACTCGGCCGCGAACACGGTGTGGGGCGAGGACTTCACCGGCTGGGACTCCAGCTACACGGGGCGCCCGCTGCCGCTGCCCGAGATGCGGGAGTGGCGCGACGCCGCGGTCGAGCAGATCGCCTGCTGGGGCCCGCGCCGGGTCCTGGAGCTCGGCGTCGGCTCCGGCCTGCTGATGGCACACCTCCTGTCCGACGTGGCGGAGTACTGGGCGACGGATCTGTCCTCGCAGGTCATCGAGCGGCTCGGGCAGGAGGTCGCGCAGGCCGGACACGCGGACAAGGTCACGCTGCGCCACCAGCTCGCGGACGACGTGTCGGGGCTGCCGCGCGGGCACTTCGACACCGTGGTCCTGAACTCGGTGGTGCAGTACTTCCCCGACGCCGACTACCTGGACCGGGTCCTCGCGCAGGCCTTCGACCTCCTTGCGCCGGGCGGGCGCATCGTGGTCGGTGACGTGCGCAACGCGGCCACCCTCGGGCTGTTCCGCGTCGGCGTGCAGCGGGCCCAGCACCCGGACGCGGCGCCGTCGGTGGCGCGCGCGGCGGTGGCCCGCTCGATGCTGATGGAGCCCGAACTGGTCCTGGACCCGGACTGGTTCACGCACTGGGCCGAGCGGCACGGCGCCGCCGGGGCCGACATCCGGCTGAAGCCGGGCCGCGCGCACAACGAACTGACCCGCCACCGCTACGAGGTCACCCTCCACAAGGCGCCGGTCGAGCCGGTCGTGGCCGACGGGACACCCACCCTGCGCTGGGGCCGCCAGGTCGGCGACCTCACCGCCCTGCGCGAACGCTGCCGCGCCCACGGGGACACGCCGGTGCGGGTGGCGGGCATCCCCAACGCCCGGCTCACCGGCGAGGCCGAGGCAGCCGCCGCGATGGCCGTGACGGACGCTCCCGCGGCGGGCGTCGCCATGGACCCGCAGGAGCTGACCGACTGGGCCGCCGAGCAGGGCTACGGCCTGCTGCTGACCTGGTCGTCCACGGCCGCCGAGTGCTTCGACGCGGTCGTCTTCCCCGACGGCCGGCCGGTGGCCGGTCACCTGGTGCCAGGCGGGTACACCGCATCCGGCCGGGCCGACCGGACGCTGACCAGCGACCCCGCCGCCGCAGGCCGCATCGGGGCGCTGGTCGGCTCCTTGCGCGAGTACCTCGCCGAGCGGCTGCCCGCACACCTGGTGCCCGCCTCCGTGGTGGCCATCGCCGAGGTGCCGTTGAACGCGAGCGGCAAGCTGGACCGCAAGGCGCTGCCCGCGCCGGACTTCGCGGCGGTGGCGACGGGCCGGGCTCCGCGCACGCCGCAGGAAGAGCTGCTGTGTGGCCTCTTCGCCGAGGTCCTCGGCCTGGACCGGGTCGGCATCGACGACAACTTCTTCGACCTGGGCGGCCACTCCCTGCTCGCGACGCGCCTGGTCAGCCGGGTGCGGGCGGTACTGGGCGTCGAGCTGCCCATCCGTGTCGTCTTCAGCGCTCCGACCGTCGTGGAGCTGGCGGAACACCTGGGACGAGGCGACCGGGTACGCCCGCCGCTGACCCGCGTCACCCCGCGCCCCGAACGCGTGCCGCTGTCCTTCGCGCAGCGCCGCCTGTGGTTCATCGACCTGTTCGAAGGGCCCTCGGCCACCTACAACGCGCCGTTCCCCCTGCATCTGCGCGGTGAACTGGACGCGGTGGCGCTCGCCGATGCCATGCGGGACGTGGTGGCGCGGCACGAGAGCCTGCGGACCGTGTTCGCCGAGGACGAGGACGGCGTGCCCTTCCAGGCGGTACTGCCCCTCGACCAGGCCCAGTTGGACATGCCGGTCGTGGACGTGGAGTCCGAGGGCGTCGCCTCGGCCATCGCCGGGGTCGCCGCACACCGCTTCGACCTGTCCGCCGAGATACCGATCAGGGTCGTCCTGCTGCGCCTGAGCGCACACGAGCACGTGCTGGTGTGGCTGGTGCATCACATCGCGTGCGACGGCGCCTCGATGGCCCCGATGGCCCGCGACCTCACCACCGCCTACACCGCTCGGCTCGCGGGCCAGGCTCCGCGCTGGACCGAACTGCCCGCCCAGTACGTCGACTACACGCTGTGGCAGCGTGACCTGCTCGGCGACGAGAACGACCCGGACAGCTTCCAGTCCGCTCAGGTCGCGTACTGGCGCGAGGAGCTGGCGGAGATTCCGCAGCCGCTCCACCTGCCCACCGACCGTCCGCGTCCGGCCGAGGCCAGCTATCGGGGCGACTCCCTGGAGTTCACCCTCGACGCGCAGCTGATGGCCACGGTCGACGAGCTCGCCCGCGCACATGGAGCGACCTCCTCGATGGTCCTGGAGTCGGCCCTGGCCGTCCTCCTGCACGGTCTCGGCGGCGGTGACGACATCACGATCGGCTCGCCGATCGCCAACCGCACCGACGAGAACCTCACCGACCTGGTCGGCTTCTTCGTCAACACCTGGGTCCTGCGCACCCGCCTGGACGGCAATCCGACGTTCACGGACGTGCTCGACCAGGTCCGGGCCAAGTCCCTGGCGGCCTACGACCACCAGGACGTGCCCTTCGAACGGCTCGTGGAAGTACTCAACCCGGAGCGTTCCACGGCCTACGCGCCGCTGTTCCAGGTGATGTTCGCCTGGCAGAACAACAGCCGCCAGGACTTCGCGCTGCCCGGCGTGGAGGTGGAGCTGGAGTGGCTGCACAGCCGGTCGGCGAAGTTCGACCTGTTCTTCAACCTGGTCGAGGAGCCCGGCGAGGGAGTGGTCGGCCACCTGGAGTACGCGACGGACCTGTTCGACCGCGCCACCGTCCAGCGGCTCGCCGACCGGTTCACGCGGCTGGTCCGGCGGTTCGTCGCCGACTCCCGGCAGCGCGTCGGCGACGTGGAGCTCGTCGAACCGGACGAGCGGGAGCTCGTGCTGTACGGATTCAACGACACGGCCGCCGCGACTCCCGACGTGACCGTTCCGGACCTGTTCGGGCGCCACGTGGTGGCCGCGCCGGCCGCGACCGCTCTGGTGTGCGGCGAGGAGGAGTTGTCGTACGCGGATCTGGATGAGCGGTCGAATCGGCTGGCGCGGG
>NZ_BMVR01000020.1 GCF_014650815.1 Streptomyces flavofungini | reverse complement strand
ATTTGATAGAGAGCTGGTCCCTGAACTTCGGTTCAGGGACCAGCTCTTTTTTGTTTCCTGGACCTTTTCCGGTGCCGCGCCACCCCCTCTGCACAGCCATCTGACAACTGACGGTAAGGTCAGGGGGCATCATTGGCTCGTTCCCCACAGGAGGCCCCCGGGTGGAGGTCCAGGAGACTCGCGTCCAGACGGACCGGGTCCTCACCATCCCGAACATCCTCAGCATGGCGCGTCTCGTCGGCGTACCCGTCTTCCTGTGGCTGATCCTCAGGCCGGAGTTCGGCGGGCCGAACAGCGACGGCTGGGCGCTGCTCGTACTCGCGCTGAGCGGCGTCAGTGACTATCTCGACGGCAAACTGGCGCGACGATGGAACCAGATCAGCAACCTGGGCCGGCTCCTCGACCCGGCAGCCGATCGGCTCTATATCCTGTCGACGCTGGTGGGCCTCACCTGGCGGGGGATTCTTCCGCTGTGGCTGACTTCGCTGCTACTGCTGCGCGAACTGGTTCTGCTGGTGATGGTCTGGATCCTCCGGCGGCACGGCTATCCGCCGCCGCAGGTGAACTTCCTCGGCAAGGCCGCCACCTTCAACCTGATGTACGCCTTTCCACTACTGCTGCTCAGTGACGGAACTGGCTGGATCCATACACTCGCTGCTATTTTCGGATGGGCGTTCGCCGGATGGGGTACAACGCTGTACTGGTGGGCAGGGATCCTCTACGTGGTTCAGGTCCGCCGACTTGTCAAGACGGATGCCATGGCCGATTGAGCCCGTCAAAATGACGGGTGGGGCGGCCGGAAGGCTCGTACCTGAGTGAACGGGCTAATCCTGGCAGGCTGAGTCGGCTAGATCGTCGTCTATCAAGGAGGACGTTTCCGACATGAAGGCCGTCGTGATGGCTGGGGGCGAAGGCACGCGCCTGCGCCCCATGACCTCGAGCATGCCCAAGCCGCTCCTGCCGGTGGCCAACCGGCCGATCATGGAGCATGTGCTGCGCCTGCTGAAGAAGCATGGGCTCACCGAGACCGTAGTGACAGTCCAGTTCCTGGCGTCGCTCGTCAAGAATTACTTCGGCGACGGTGAAGAGCTCGGGATGGAGCTGACCTATGCCAATGAGGAGAAGCCACTCGGCACCGCCGGCAGCGTGAAGAACGCTGAGGAGGCCCTGAAGGATGATGCTTTTGTCGTCATCTCCGGCGACGCTCTGACCGACTTCGACCTCACCGATCTGATCCGCTTCCACAAGGAGAAAGGCGCGCTTGTCACCGTCTGTCTGACACGCGTTCCCAATCCGCTGGAATTCGGCATCACCATCGTCGACGAAGAAGGCAAGGTCGAACGTTTCCTGGAGAAGCCGACCTGGGGGCAGGTCTTCTCCGACACCGTGAACACCGGCATCTACGTCATGGAGCCCGAGGTCTTCGACTATGTCGAGGCCGATGTGCCGGTCGACTGGTCGGGTGACGTCTTCCCGCAGCTCATGAAGGAAGGCAAGCCCATCTACGGCTACATCGCCGAGGGCTACTGGGAGGACGTCGGCACCCACGAGAGCTACGTGAAGGCTCAGGCGGACGTGCTGGAGGGCAAGGTCGACGTCGAACTCGACGGCTTCGAGATCTCGCCCGGCGTATGGGTCGCCGAAGGCGCCGAAGTGCATCCCGATGCCGTGCTCCGCGGCCCGCTGTACGTCGGGGACTACGCGAAGATCGAAGCGGACGCCGAAATCCGTGAGCACACCGTCGTCGGCTCGAACGTCGTCGTGAAGAGCGGAGCCTTCCTGCACAAGGCGGTCGTGCACGACAACGTCTACATCGGGCAGCACAGCAATCTGAGAGGCTGCGTCGTCGGCAAGAACACCGACATCATGCGGGCCGCCCGCATCGAGGACGGCGCCGTCATCGGCGACGAATGCCTCGTCGGTGAAGAATCGATCATTCAGGGCAACGTGCGGGTCTACCCGTTCAAGACGATCGAGGCCGGCGCGTTCGTCAATACCTCGGTCATCTGGGAGTCCCGCGGACAGGCGCACCTCTTCGGCGCGCGCGGCGTCTCCGGCATCCTGAACGTGGAGATCACACCGGAACTCGCCGTACGGCTCGCCGGAGCGTACGCGACGACGCTCAAGAAGGGCTCCACCGTCACCACGGCACGTGACCACTCCCGTGGTGCGCGGGCACTGAAGCGGGCGGTGATCTCCGCCCTCCAGGCCAGTGCCATCGACGTACGCGACCTGGAGAACGTGCCGCTGCCGGTCGCGCGGCAGCAGACGGCGCGTGGCAGTGCCGGTGGGATCATGATCCGTACGACGACGGGGGTGCCGGACTCCGTCGACATCATGTTCTTCGACGGGCGCGGGGCGGACCTTTCGCAGGCGAGCCAGCGGAAGCTCGACCGGGTGTACGCGCGCCAGGAGTACCGGCGCGCGTTCCCCGGCGAGATCGGGGACCTGCACTTCCCGGCCAGCGTCTTCGACTCCTACACCGGGTCGCTGCTGCGCAACGTCGATACGACGGGGATCGCCGAGTCGGAGCTCAAGGTCGTCGTGGACGCGTCCAACGGCAGCGCCGGGCTCGTCCTGCCCAGCCTCCTCGGGAAGCTCGGCGTCGACGCCCTGACGATCAACCCCGGGCTCGACGAGTCGCGGCCCACCGAGTCCGCCGACGCACGCCGGTCCGGTCTGATGCGGCTCGGTGAGATCGTGGCGTCGGCGCGCGCGGCCTTCGGGGTGCGGTTCGACCCCGTGGGCGAGCGGCTTTCGCTCGTCGACGAGAAGGGGCGGATCGTCGAGGACGACCGGGCCCTGCTGGTGATGCTGGACCTGGTGGCCGCTGAGCGGCGCAGCGGCCGGGTGGCGCTGCCGGTGACCACGACACGTATCGCCGAGCAGGTCGCCGCTTACCACGGCACCCAGGTGGAGTGGACGACGACGTCACCGGACGATCTGACCCGCGTCGGACGCGGTGATTCCACCGTCTTCGGCGGCGACGGGCGTGGTGGGTTCATCGTGCCCGAGTTCAGCAGCGTCTTCGACGGCACGGCGGCCTTCGTACGGCTCATCGGGCTCGTGGCGCGCACGCAGCTCACGCTCAGCCAGATCGACGCCAGGATTCCGCGTGCGCACGTCCTGCGGCGCGATCTGGCTACTCCGTGGGCCGTCAAGGGTCTCGTGATGCGGCATGTCGTCGAGGCCGCGGGCGAGCGGTCCGTGGACACGACGGACGGGGTACGGGTCGTGGAGGCCGACGGACGTTGGGTTCTCGTACTGCCCGACCCCGCGGAGGCCGTCACACACCTGTGGGCCGAGGGGCCCGACGACGCGTCCGCCCAGGCGCTGCTCGACGAGTGGGCCGCGGTGGTGGACAGCGCCGGACACTGATGGCGCAAATGTGCCGGACAGCACCCGTAAGTGGTGCTGTCCGGCACGCCGGTGGGGCCGTTCGGAGGTAGTGCCCGCGACGTGCGACGATGTGCGGCATGCCGCAGCAGCCCCCCGTTCGGAGCACCGTCTCGCGCCCCCGGCGCCCGGACGCCTCCATGTCGCTGCTCACCACCGTCATGGACCACAGCCTGGACGAGGGGTACGCGGAAGCCGCCGCCCGCAAGAGGGAAACCGGCACAGGTGGAGTCCCCAAGACGCTGCGGGCCAAGCTGGGGCTCGCGGTCGGTCTGGTGCTCGCCGCGCTCGTGGTGACCGTGGGTGCGGCGCAGGCGCGGATAGCGGCGCCGGAGCTGGCCAAGGAGCGCTCCGAGCTGATCGAACGAGTCGAGTCGGCGACCGCGGACGCGGACAAGCTCGAGGACGAGGTCGACGATCTGCGCGGCGATGTGAGTGCGCGTCAGCGGGCCGCCCTGGAGAAACACGGCGGCGGCCGGGCCGAGTTGGTGTCGCTGCTGTCCGGCGCGACGGAAGTGCACGGGCCGGGTGTGAAGCTCGTGATCGACGACAAGAAGGAAGCCGACCAGGGCGGTGGCGGGCCCCGGGAGAGCTCGGGGTTCTCCGACAACGGCCGGGTGCGGGACCGCGACATGCAGCGCGTCGTCAACGGCCTGTGGGAGTCGGGCGCGGAAGCCATCGCGATCAACGATCAGCGGCTGACCGCGCTGTCGGCGATCAGGGCGGCCGGTGACGCGATACTGGTCGACAACAGGCCGCTGGTGCCGCCGTATACGGTGCTCGCGGTGGGCGACGGGCAGAAGCTGAGCACGAGGTTCCAGAACAGCGTGGACGGCCAGTATCTGCACGGTCTGCAGGAGAACTTCGGCGTCCGGACCAGCATTTCCGCGATGGACGACGTCCGGCTCCCGGCCGCGCCCAGTGTGACCGTACGAACAGCAGAGCCGAAAGCAGGAAAGGGCACATCGTGATCGCCGTACTGGGCCTCGTCGTGGGAGTCGTGGCCGGATTGTTGGTCCGGCCCGAGGTTCCGGCGGTGGTCGAGCCGTATCTTCCGATCGCCGTGGTGGCCGCGCTCGACGCGGTGTTCGGCGGTCTGCGCGCGATGCTCGACGGCATCTTCGACGACAAGGTCTTCGTGGTGTCGTTCCTGTCGAACGTGGTGGTGGCCGCGCTGATCGTCTTCCTGGGCGACAAGCTGGGCGTCGGCGCCCAGCTGTCCACCGGTGTCGTCGTGGTCCTCGGCATCCGGATCTTCTCCAACGCCGCGGCGATCCGCCGGCACGTCTTCAGGGCGTGACGGCGATGAGTCCCATGAACCCCATGAACAGGGAGAACCCGCCCGAGGACGGCAGGCGCAGGGAACTGCCCGCCGAGGTCCCGGTGACGCCCGGCACGGCCGCTGACGGGGCGCCGGGGAAGCCGAGCGGGGACACCACCCTGACCGGCCGTCAGAGGCTCGTACAGGGGATCTGGCCGCCGCGCCTGACGCGGGCGCAACTCATCGTCGCCCTGCTGTTGTTCGTTCTCGGCCTGGGGCTCGCCATCCAGGTGCGGTCCACCAACGACAGCAGCGCGCTGCGCGGAGCACGGCAGGAAGATCTTGTCCGTATTCTCGATGAACTGGATGACCGAACTCAGCGTCTGGAAGATGAGAAGCGGAGACTGGAGGAACAGCGCACCGGTCTCGAGAACAGCTCGGACCAGGCCGAGGAGGCCCGCAAGCAGACGGTCGAGAGAGAACGACAGCTCGGCATTCTGGCGGGCACCGTGGCGGCGCAGGGCCCCGGCATCACGCTGACCATCGACGACAAGAAGGGGACGGTTGAGGCTGACATGCTGCTCGACGCCATCCAGGAGTTGCGCGCCGCCGGTGCGGAGGCCATCCAGGTCAATGACGTCAGGGTGGTGGCCAGCACCCATCTGTCGGATGCGACGGGCGGCGGTGTGCGCGTGGACGGCCGGAAGGTCTCCGCGCCCTACCGCTTCAAGGTCATCGGCAAGCCGCAGGACCTGGAGCCGGCACTGAACATCCCCGGAGGGGTGGTGCAGACTCTGGAGAAGGAGCAGGCCACGGTCACTGTCGCACGTACGGAGAAGATCGTCGTGGATGCCTTGCGACCGGCGAAGCGGCCTGACTACGCTCGGTCGTCCTCCCAGTGAGCCGGGAGCGCATGGGGGCCGTTGGTCCAGGGCATGAGGTTGCGGGGGGTCGGCGCACCGCAGACGGGGTGCGTGGTGGAAACTGTTTGGCGGCTACGGACGTTGTGAGGATGTCGGTAGTACCGCGGTATGACGGTGTGTGCAATCAGGGTTCGTCCTGCCCCACGGGCGGGTCTGTTTCGGTCAAGGGGAATCGCCCGTGAAGTTGTTTGCGAAGTTGTTCGGCAAGAGCGCACGTGAAGACGCCCGTCATCGTGCGCCGCGCGCTGGAGACGTGCCGGAGACACAGGTGGGCGAGCGCCCGCTGTTCCGGGACCAGGTCGGCGGAGACATTTCGGGCGGACAGGGCGCGTCGTCTGTTGACCCTGCCAGTTCCGGCCGCATAGGTTTCGGGGAACCGTCAACCTCAAGTACGGGTGGAGGGTTTACCCCCGACCCGTACGCGTCCAATGCCCCTGCGGGGCAGCCGCGGCAGGAGGATCCGTCCATGTCGGCCCTGGTGTGTACGAGGTGCGGGAACCGCAACGCGCAGGCGAGCCGGTTCTGTTCCAACTGCGGTGCGCCGCTGCGGGCCGGAGCGGTCGCCGAGCGTCCGTCCGAGACCACTTCGACGATCTCCATCTCCGGACTCGAGGCCTACGACGCCGAGGTCACCGGACAGACGCTGTCCCCGGCGCTCTCGCCCGAGGCGCAGGCGGCCGTGGACGCGCTGCCGCTCGGCTCGGCGCTCCTCGTGGTGCGGCGCGGCCCGAACTCGGGCAGCCGCTTCCTCCTGGACGGCGAGCTGACGACGGCGGGGCGCCACCCGCAGAGCGACATCTTCCTGGACGACGTGACCGTGTCGCGCCGCCACGTGGAGTTCCGTCGCCTCGCGGACGGCTCCTTCACCGTCGCCGACGTGGGCAGCCTCAACGGCACGTACGTGAACCGGGAGCGGATCGACTCCGTCGCGCTGTCCAACGGCGACGAGGTGCAGATCGGCAAGTACCGGCTGGTCTTCTACGCGAGCCAGCGGGGCATCTGACCCTCCCCCAGACTCCGTCTGGGGGGACCCCAGGGAAGGTCCATGCTGCACACAACGAGGGGCGGTGCCGGAAGCGGCACCGCCGCCGCGGACCAACGGCTGATGAGCATCGGCACCGTGCTGAACGTGCTGCGTGACGAATTTCCCGAGGTCACCATCTCCAAGATCAGGTTCTTGGAGTCCGAAGGGCTTATCGAGCCGCAGCGCACACCGTCCGGCTACCGCAAGTTCAGCCCGGACGACGTCGAGCGGCTCGGTTACGTCCTGCGGATGCAGCGCGACCACTACCTGCCGCTCAAAGTGATCCGTGAGCAGCTCGACGCCACGGAGCCCGGTGGGGTACCCGCCGTACCCGCTCCTGGGCAGTCGCCCGAGTCTGCTGACAGCGAATTCCCGGAGGCCGACGAGGAGCGCACCGCGGCGCGGCTGGGGCGGGACACCCTGCTGGCCGCCGCCGAGGCCGACGAGCGGCAGCTCGCCGAGTGGGAGACGTACGGCCTGATCGCGCCCCTGCCCGACGGGAGCTACGACGCGGACGCCGTGACGGTGGCCGCGCTGGTCGTCGAACTCGGTCGATTCGGTATCGAACCCCGCCATCTGCGGGCCATGAAAGCGGCCGCCGACCGGGAGGCGGGCCTCGTCGACCAAGTCGTCGCGCCGCTGCGCAGGCACCGCAATCCGCAGACCAGGGCCCATGCGGAAGCCCGTACGAAGGAGCTCGCGGGGCTCACGGGCAGGCTGCACGCGGCGCTCGTGCACAGTGCCCTCGGCGTCCGGGTGCGCTGACCCGATCGGTGCCCGACTACCCAAACCTGCCGGGCACGTCCTAGGGTTGCTGTGTGAACGAGCTCGACGTCGTAGGTGTCCGGGTCGAAATGCCCTCCAACCAGCCGATCGTGCTCCTGCGTGAAGTGGGAGGCGACCGGTACCTCCCCATCTGGATCGGACCAGGGGAGGCGACCGCCATCGCCTTCGCACAGCAGGGCATGGCGCCCGCACGGCCGCTGACGCACGACCTGTTCAAGGACGTGCTGGAGGCTGTCGGCCAGGAGCTCACCGAAGTACGCATCACCGACCTGCGTGAAGGCGTGTTCTACGCCGAGCTGGTCTTCGCCAGCGGAGTCGAGGTGAGCGCGCGGCCCTCCGACGCCATAGCGCTGGCGCTGCGCACCGGGACGCCGATCTTCGGCAGTGACGGGGTGCTCGACGACGCCGGGATCGCCATTCCGGACGAGCAGGAGGACGAGGTGGAGAAGTTCCGCGAGTTCCTCGACCAGATCTCGCCCGAGGACTTCGGCACCAACAGCCAGTGAGCCGTCGGCGGCGGCGGATCGGGCGCCTCGGTCGGCCGTCGACAGCCGGTGGATCGGCGTCGTACATCAGCCGGTAGGACCTCTCCGGGAGGCCGTCTCCGGATCATTCGGCTAGCCTTTCCCCGCAGTGTGGGAGGGGAAACCACTCGCAGGGTGATTATCACCCGGCGTGCCGAGTGTGGCGTTCGTTGACGAGCCCCTGGTGACTGCCTACCGTCGAGGAGGCAGGTCAAGGACGGAGGTCGGCGTGAGAAGCAGCGGCGACGGCACAGCGGTGGGCGGTCCGTACCCGCATCACAGCAGCTCGGCCGATCACTCTCCGAAACGCCCGGTGGCAGTGCCCGGCGGTACCTCCGGACCGGAAGGTCAGGAGAGCCCCGAGCAGGACCGGGTCGGATATCGGGGGCCCACGGCGTGCGCCGCCGCGGGCATTACGTACCGCCAGTTGGACTACTGGGCGCGGACCGGGCTCGTCGAGCCCAGTGTGCGCGCGGCCGGTGGCTCCGGGACCCAGCGGCTCTATAGCTTCCGTGACGTGGTCGTTCTGAAGATCGTGAAGCGGTTCCTCGACACCGGGGTCTCGCTGCAGAACATCCGCACCACGGTCCAGCATCTGCGCGACAGCGGATTCCGGGACCTGGAGCGCACCACGCTGATGAGCGACGGGGCGACGGTCTACGAGTGCACCTCGCCCGCCGAGGTGCACGATCTGCTCCAGGGCGGACAGGGCGTCTTCGGGATCGCCGTGGGCGTCGTGTGGCGCGATGTGGAGGCGGCTCTGTCGCAGCTCCACGGGGAGCGCATCGACACCGGGGAGACACTGGTGGGGAACCATCCCGGGGACGAGCTCGCGAGGCGGCGCAACCGGGCCGTGTGAGGCGGTCGGCGGCGTTCCTCGGTGGTCCTGGCGGGGCCCCTGCGCCTGGTGGCTCAGGGGCATTGTCAGTGGCGTAGGGCAGCATCGGAGATGTGAGGACCGCGCCGACGATTCTGCATCTCGACATGGACGCCTTCTACGCGTCCGCCGAGCAGGCTGCCAAGCCGAGCCTGCGGGGCAAGGCTGTCGTCGTGGGCGGGCTCGGTCCGCGCGGTGTGGTCGCCACCGCCTCCTACGAGGCACGGCGGTTCGGGGTGCATTCGGCGATGCCCATGGGGCAGGCGCGGCGGCTCGCGCCGAACGCCGCGTATCTCGTGCCCCGGTTCTCGTTCTACCGGTCGATCAGCGAGCAGGTGATGCGGCTCCTGCGGGAGTTGTCGCCGCTGGTGGAGCCGCTGAGCCTGGACGAGGCCTTCGTGGACCTGGAAGCGGGTGGCGTCGCGGCGGACGAGGCGGCGGCGCGGGCCGTGGGGGAGCGGCTGCGGGCGGACATCCTGCGGGTCACGGGGCTGACCGGGTCCGTGGGGCTCGCCGCGTCCAAGATGCTGGCGAAGATCGCCTCCGAGGAGGCCAAGCCGGACGGGCTCGTGCTGATATCGCCGGGTACGGAGCGGGAACTGCTCGCGCCCATGACCGTGCGGACGCTGCCCGGGGTGGGGCCCGCCACCGGCGACCATCTCCGGCGGGCCGGGATCACCACCGTCGGGGAGCTGGCCGAAGCCGGGGAGGACGAGCTCGTACGGCTCCTGGGAAAGGCTCACGGCGGGTCGCTGTACGCGATGGCGCTGGCGCAGGACGAGCGGCCCGTGGTGGCCGAGCGGGACACCAAGTCGGTCAGCGTGGAGGACACGTACGACGTGGACATCCACGACCGGGTGCGGGTCCGCATGGAGGTGGCCCGGCTGGCCGACCGGTGCGTGCAGCGGCTGCGGGACGCGGGGCACTCCGGGCGGACCATCGTGCTGAAGGTCCGCCGCTTCGACTTCTCCACGCTGACCCGGTCCGAGACGCTGCGCGGGCCCACGGACGACCCCGGTGTGGTGCGCGAGGCGGCCGCGCGGCTCCTCGAGTCCGTGGACACCACGGGTGGGGTGCGGTTGCTGGGGGTCGGGGTGAGCGGGCTGGCCGACTACACGCAGGAGGATTTGTTCGCGCAGGCGCAGGCGCAGGTTGACGCGGCGGCGCAGGCCGACGCTGCGGCGGGTGCGGGTGCGGGTGCGGGTGCGGGTGCGGGTGCTGGTGCTGGTGGGGAGGGTGTGATGGCTCAGGCGGGGGCTGGGGTGGGCGTGGTCGCCGGTTTGGGGACTCAGACGGAGGCGGGGCCTGAGGTGGGGGAATGGGGCGGGCGTGAGATGGCGGACGGTGGCATGCGGGGTGAGGGCGCGGTCGGGGGCGCGGCTTGTGGTGCGGGGAGCGGTGGTGTGGTGCCTGGTGGCGGGTTTGGTGGTGGGGCGCCCGGCAGTGAGGCGTCTGGGGGTGGTGATGCCGGTGGTGGGGAGTCTGTGGCTTTGGCTGAGCGCAGGTGGTCGGCCGGGCATGACGTGCGGCACGCGGTGCACGGGGCGGGGTGGGTACAGGGGAGTGGGCTGGGGCGGGTGACGGTCCGGTTCGAGACGCCGGGGTCGGTGCCAGGGCGGGTGCGGACGTTTCGGACGGACGATCCGGAGCTGGAGCTGTCGGATCCGGTGCCGTTGGTGGCGGCGGACGTGGGGGTGGCAGGTGTCGTGGAGGACGAGGGTGTGGCGGCTGTCGGGCAGGCCGGAGGTGCTGGGGCTGCTGAGTAGCCCGAGGTCGCGGAGAGTGCCGGAGAAGGCCGAACCGTTGGGGGCGCCGGGCAGGCCGGGGAATCCGGGGCCATGGAGGACAGGTCGGGCTGGCCGAGCAGCCAGGAGCACCAGGAACCCTGAAGTCGCCTACCACACCTGAGCGGCCGCGAGCGAGCACCGGAGACTCTGCGGACTCCTCGACCTGCGCGAGCATCGCGACCTGCGCGTACGAGTACGTCGCGAATGCCCAAGCAGGAGTAGCCGCCCGGTCAGCCTGAGGGCGCCCGTAGGCGGGGCAAGGCCGGGGTGGGCCGGGATGGGCCGGAGTGAGCCGCGGTGGGCCGGAGCGAGCCAGGGTGGGCGGGAATAGGTATGAATGAGCCGGAGTGGGAGGGAAACGGAAGCTTCGGGCCCTTGGCTACGTTGCCGTGTGGCCGAAGTCGGTGTCCGGCGGAGGCGGGGGTGGGGCCAGGTCGAGGCCGTAGTGGCGGTAGAGCTGGAGTTCCTGTTCGGGGGAGAGGTGGCGGCCTACGCCGAAGTCCGGGGCGTCCTTGATGAGGGCGCGCTCGAAGGGGACCCGGAGGGTGCCGTCGTTGATCAGCTCGCTGGGTTCCAGGGGGACGAAGGCATCCCGGCTGAACAGCCCTGTTCGTATGGCCGCCCACTCCGGCGCACCGGTGGCATCGTCGAGATAGACCTCGTCGACGGTGCCGATCTTGGCCCCGTTGCGGTCGAACGCCTTGCGGCCGATCAGGTTGCGCGGATCGATGTCGGTCTGCACGGGCCCTCCAACTGGTCGCGAGTCGTTCGTGCTCGTGCCTGCTTATGGGTTCTTACAGGTGCTTGTGGCTGCTTGTGCCTGGTTGTGCGTGCTCGTGCTCACTCGTTCGGGATTTTGCTTGTCATCACTACGAAAGAGCACATCGGGGCGGGCGGCCACTCGAGGGATCGGCCGCGGTCCTCGCTGGTAGGCTGGCCAGTGACTATTGACCCCGTGCGGGAGAGCTCTTCGGTGGCAGCACCGGAGGCGCCGAAGGAGCAACTCCTCCCCGGAATCTCTCAGGCCCATGTACCGCACGGACGAGGTCACTCTGGAAAGCAGGGCGGGCGTCGGGCGGGCACGTTCGGAACCCTTCCTCACCGACGGTGAAAGCAGCGCTGCCCTAGGGCGGAGCTGTGAAGCTCTCAGGTTGAGATGACAGAGGGGGAGGCCGTCCGGGTACCCGCGCCGTGGTGCCCCTCGCAGGTCGTGTCAGACCAGGAGGCCTCCGCAATGACCGCCACTCCTCGTACTCCGCTCGCGCAGCTGGAGCAGGGAATCCCCTTCGAACAGCGGCACATCGGACCCGATGCAGAAGCCCGCGCCAAGATGCTCGCCCAGGTCGGGTACGGCTCGCTCGACGAGCTGACGGCCGCCGCGGTGCCGGATGTGATCAAGAACGCCGATGCCCTGGAGCTGCCCGGCGCGCGGAGCGAGGCCGAGGTCCTGGCCGAGCTGCGCTCCCTGGCCGACCGCAACCAGGTGCTCGACTCGATGATCGGGCTCGGCTACTACGGCACGTTCACGCCGCCGGTGATCCTGCGGAACGTGATGGAGAACCCGGCCTGGTACACGGCGTACACGCCCTACCAGCCGGAGATCTCGCAGGGCCGCCTCGAAGCGCTCCTGAACTTCCAGACCGTCGTCGCCGACCTGACCGGACTGCCCACCTCCGGCGCCTCCCTGCTCGACGAGGGCACCGCCGCCGCCGAGGCCATGGCGCTCTCCCGGCGCCTGGGCAAGGTCAAGAACGGCGTCTTCCTCATCGACGCCGACGTGCTGCCGCAGACCGTCGCCGTGATCCAGACCCGGGCCGAGCCGACCGGTGTCGAGGTCGTCGTCGCGGACCTCTCGGACGGCATCCCGGCGGACGTCGCCGAGCGCGGCGTGGTCGGCGTGCTGCTCCAGTACCCGGGCGCCTCCGGTGCCGTACGGGACATCAAGGCGCTCATCGACCAGGCTCATGACCTCGGCGCAATCGTTTCTGTGGCCGCCGACCTGCTGGCGCTCACGCTGCTCACCTCGCCCGGTGAGCTCGGCGCGGACATCGCCGTCGGCACCACCCAGCGCTTCGGCGTGCCGATGGGCTTCGGCGGCCCGCACGCCGGCTACATGGCGGTCCGCGAGAAGTTCGCGCGCAGCCTGCCCGGCCGCCTCGTGGGCGTCTCCGTCGACGCCGACGGCAACAAGGCCTACCGGCTCGCGCTGCAGACCCGTGAGCAGCACATCCGCCGTGAGAAGGCGACCAGCAACATCTGTACCGCGCAGGTGCTGCTCGCCGTCATGGCCGGTATGTACGCCGTCTACCACGGCCCCGAGGGCCTCAAGGCGATCGCGCGGCGCACCCACCGGTACGCGACGATCCTCGCCGCGGGCCTCAAGGCCGGGGGCGTCGAGGTCGTGCACGAGGCGTACTTCGACACGCTGACCGTCCGTGTACCGGGCAAGGCCGCCGACGTCGTGACCGCGGCCCGCGAAGGCGGCGTGAACATCCACCTCGTGGACGCCGACCAGGTGTCGTTCGCGTGCGACGAGACCACGACGCGGACGCAGCTCGCCGCGATCTGGACGGCGTTCGGCGTCGAGGCCGACGTCGAGGCGCTGGACGCCTCCGTCACCGACACGCTGCCCGCCGGGCTGCGGCGCTCCGACGAGTTCATGGCGCACCCGGTGTTCCACCAGTACCGCTCCGAGACCGCGATGCTGCGCTACCTGCGCCGCCTCGCCGACCGGGACTACGCCCTCGACCGCGGCATGATCCCGCTGGGCTCCTGCACCATGAAGCTCAACGCCACCACGGAGATGGAGCCGGTCACCTGGCCGGAGTTCGGCCAGCTCCACCCCTTCGCGCCCGCCCAGCAGGCGCAGGGCTATCTGACGCTGATCCGCGAGCTGGAGGAGCGGCTCGCCGAGGTCACCGGGTACGACAAGGTGTCGCTGCAGCCCAACGCCGGTTCGCAGGGCGAGCTCGCCGGACTGCTCGCGGTCCGCGGCTACCACCGTGCCAACGGCGACGACCAGCGCACCGTCTGCCTGATCCCGTCCTCCGCGCACGGCACCAACGCCGCCAGCGCCGTGATGGCCGGGATGAAGGTCGTCGTGGTGAAGACCGCCGACGACGGCGAGATCGACGTCGAGGACCTGCGGGCCAAGATCGAGCAGTACCGCGAGCAGCTCGCCGTCCTGATGATCACGTACCCGTCGACGCACGGCGTCTTCGAGGAGCACGTCGCCGACATCTGCGCGCAGGTGCACGAGGCCGGCGGCCAGGTCTACGTGGACGGCGCCAACCTCAACGCCCTGGTGGGCCTCGCCAAGCCCGGCCACTTCGGCGGCGACGTCTCGCACCTGAACCTGCACAAGACGTTCTGCATCCCGCACGGCGGCGGCGGCCCCGGCGTCGGCCCGGTGGCCGTGCGCGGGCACCTCGCCCCGTACCTGCCCAACCACCCGCTGCAGCCCGCCGCCGGCCCCGAGACGGGCGTCGGGCCCGTCTCGGCCGCGCCGTGGGGCTCCGCCGGCATCCTGCCGATCTCCTGGGCGTACGTACGCCTCATGGGCGGCGAAGGACTCAAGCGCGCCACGCAGGTCGCCGTGCTGTCGGCGAACTACATCGCCAAGCGCCTGGAGCCGCACTTCCCGGTGCTCTACACCGGCCCCGGCGGGCTCGTCGCGCACGAGTGCATCATCGACCTGCGGCCGCTGAGCAAGTCCACGGGCGTGAGCGTCGACGACATCGCCAAGCGGCTCATCGACTACGGATTCCACGCGCCGACCATGTCGTTCCCGGTCGCCGGCACGCTGATGATCGAGCCGACGGAGAGCGAGGACCTGGACGAGCTCGACCGGTTCTGCGCGGCGATGATCGCCATTCGCGGCGAGATCGAGAAGGTCGCGAGCGGCGAGTGGAGCGCCGACGACAACCCACTGCGCAACGCCCCGCACACCGCCGCCGCGCTCGGCGGCGACTGGGAGCACGCCTACAGCCGCGACGAGGCCGTGTTCCCGGCCGGTGTGGTGGCGGCTGACAAGTACTGGCCGCCGGTGCGCCGCATCGACCAGGCGTACGGCGACCGGAACCTGGTCTGCTCCTGCCCGCCGCTGGATGCGTACGAGGACTGAATACCCCGGCGCCGTGCGCGCGGTGTCGAGCGACCCGCGCGTGGCCGCACATGAGTCAGGGCCGGTTCGGACAGGATGTCCGGGCCGGCCCTTGTGTGCGTGGTGGACGGCTCAGGCGGCCGTCATCACCTGGCTGGTGGCCAGTGGCCGGTGCGGGGCAATGATCTCCCCGTTCGGCAGCAGCTCACCGGTGTCCTCGAAGAGCAGGACGCCGTTGCACAGCAGACTCCATCCCTGCTCCGGGTGGTGTGCCACGAGGAACGCGGCTTCCCGGTCGGCGGATTCGGCTGTCGGACACGGTGGCTGGTGCTGGCACATGGAAGGGTTCTTTCGCTGCGTGGTGATGGTCGTGACGTCCGTCTTGCGGCTCGATGCGGTGTTCATCGCCGCCCCCCGTTAATTTGTCGGTCCGGTCCAGTGTTGCCCTACGGGCGTCATTCCGCAGGGATTTTGCTGCAGCGGTTCCTACTGCTTAATGACGTATCACCCGCCCGGACGGTTCAGCCCAACTCCCCTGTCTCTTCGGGTGGTTCGTGGTAGCCGAAGTGGGCTAGTCCGGTTGGGCGGGGCGGACAGCGGGTGACAGGGCTCTGACCCGCAGCGACGGGGCCGTACGCAGCCGTGCCCCGCGGCCCGGGCGGGCGGCGGGGCACGGCAGAGCCCAGGGGTGGTGACGTCAGGCGGGCGAGCCCAGGAGCGGGGCCGGGGTCAGGCGGTGGGTGAGCACCGGGAGCAGGTCGGCGGCGCGGTGCGGGCGGTGGGCCGCGATGCCGGGGGGTGCGGGGGCGAGGGGCACCAGGAGGTCCGTGGGGGCGAGCGGGCCGCTCGCGCCGTCGTCCGTGCAGTCGGCGTGCAGCCACAGCGTGAGCATGTACAGCTCGGGCACGGAGAGCAGCCGGGGCTGGTAGGGCTTCGGCATCGACTCGGCGTGCCGCAGGGCCAGCTCGGCGGAGGCGATGTACGGACCTTCGCAGAAGTGCGAGAAGGCCCAGCCGTCCGGCGTGAGCATCGTGTCGGCGGCGGCGACCGCGTGCTCGCCGCAGCGGATCAGGAAGCGCCAGCCGGTGAGCCTGGTCGGGGACGTGCCCGTCGCCGTGACGTGGTCCAGCTCGTGGACCGGCAGCGGCAGTTCCGCGCTCGTGGGGCCCTGGGCGGCGCGCAGGGCCGGGGTACGGGCCCCGCGGACGGCGGTCGGGGAACCGAGGGCCGCGAGGACGCTGCGCAGGGCGGGCGCGGGAGCCGGGGGGACAGACAGGGGCATGGTGGGTCGCCTCTCTCATTCGACAGGCACAGTTGAGCGGGGGCAGGTGCGGACGGCGCTGTCAGCTCTGGGCCAGAGGGGCGGGGGCAGGGGGACCGCGAGCGCCAACTCTCTGCCTCAACCGCGGAGTTTATACGACGGGTGTTCAGAGAGTGTTTCGCCTAACCGCCCCGAATATCGCGGTCAAGTCGCTATCCGGTCACCCTGTTGGGGGTTTTCTCCCGATTCCGGATCACTTCCCGAGCGGTGACCTCGGCATTCCCCGCGGCCGCGGTCGGCTGATTCTCGTTGGTTTTCTCCACCACAACGTGCGGATCAAAAACCGCGCACTCCGTCATGCCTGGTGAATGTGCCGCGCGACAACTTCCCCCAGGGTACTGGTCCATGGTCCCGGGCGGGGCGTTATGGATCACATCGGCTGGGCATCATCCCCCGTACACAGTGGCCGGGCCGCCGGCGGCCGCTCCGAGGAGGGACGCTTCGATGGGCGAGAAGGTCGTGGCAGGAACGTTTGACCTGTCCGATCGACACCTGTACCGCAGCAAGCTCCGGACGTGCCTCGCGGCGCTGTCCCGGCTCCTCGAGGAGGGGCGGTTCGACCGGCCCAAGAATCTGATGGGCCTGGAGATAGAGCTGAATCTGGCGGGGCCCGACGGCATGCCGAGAATGATGAATGCGGAAGTTCTCGAACGCATCGCGAGTCGCGATTTCCAGACCGAGCTCGGAATGTTCAATCTGGAAGTGAATATTGCGCCGCACCGGTTGGGCGGCCGCGTTCTCGACCGGCTCGCCGAAGAGCTGCGCACGGGTCTCGCCTATGCGCACCGGAAAGCGAACGAGGTGGACGCGGGCATCGTGATGATCGGTATTCTGCCGACGCTCTCGCGCCAGGACCTGGTCTCCGCGAACCTCTCCGCCGTGGACCGCTACGTGCTGCTCAACGATCAGATCGTGGCGGCGCGCGGCGAGAGCTTCGTGCTCGACATCGAGGGCGTGGAGCGCCTCACGTGTACGTCCGCGTCGATCGCGCCGGAGGCGGCCTGCACGTCGGTGCAGCTGCACCTCCAGGTCACGCCGGGCAAGTTCGCCGACGTGTGGAACGCGGCCCAGTCCGTCGCTGCCGTGCAGGTCGCGGTGGGCGCCAACGCGCCGTTCCTGTTCGGCCGCGAGCTGTGGAGCGAGTCCAGGCCGCCGCTGTTCCTGCAGTCCACCGACACCCGGCCGCCCGAGCTCCAGGCGCAGGGGGTGCGGCCGCGCACCTGGTTCGGCGAGCGCTGGATCAGCAACGCGTACGAGCTCTTCGAGGAGAACCTGCGCTATTTCCCGGCCCTGATACCGCTGTGCGAGGACGAGGACCCACTGGGCGTG
Source organism: Streptomyces flavofungini (assembly GCF_014650815.1). Lineage (GTDB taxonomy): Bacteria > Actinomycetota > Actinomycetes > Streptomycetales > Streptomycetaceae > Streptomyces > Streptomyces flavofungini. Next base: position 95,115 of record NZ_BMVR01000020.1, on the reverse strand, counting down.
CTCGACGCCGGAGGCGTGCCGCAGCTCGCCGAACTCGCCCTCCACAACGGCACGGTGTACCGCTGGAACCGGCCGGTGTACGGCATCGCCGACGGCGTACCGCATCTGCGCGTGGAGAACCGGGTGCTGCCCGCGGGGCCCACGGTGACCGACGTGATCGCCAACGCCGCCTTCTACTACGGCGTGGTGCGGGCGCTCGCCGAGGAGGCGCGGCCGGTGTGGTCGCGGCTGCCGTTCGAGGCGGCGGCCCGCAACTTCGACACCGCCTGTCGCTACGGCATCGAGGCACAGCTGGAGTGGCCGCGCCGGGGCCGGTACGGGGGGACGACTCGCGTGGCCGCCGTCGACCTCGTACGCGACGAGTTGCTCCCGCTGGCCGCGGCCGGGCTCGACGCGTGGGGGGTGGAGGCGGCCGACCGGGACCTGTACCTCGGCGTGATCGAGGAGCGATGTCGCAGGCGGGTCAACGGAGCCTCCTGGCAGTCGGCGACCTACCACCGGGCCCTGGAGCGCGGCCTGGAGCGCGACGCGGCGCTCGCGGCCACCACGCGGCGCTACTGCGAGCTGATGCACACGGGCGAGCCGGTGCACACCTGGCCGGTGGGGCTGCCGGCACCGGCGTTGCCGCTGGGCTAGGGGGCGGGTCGGCAGGGGCCGCGTCTCACTGCTGTGTGCCCGCCTGCACGATCGCCTTCAGGATCACCGAGTGGATCTGGGCGGGGTCGTCGACCTCGTGGCCGGAGCCGCCCGTGGCCCGGGCGATCTGGTCGGCCTCCCGCTCGTCGGCGTCCGGGCCGACCGCGATGGCGATGATCGGCAGCGGCTTCTCGGGGTCGGCGAGGGCGCGCAGACGGGAGATCAGTTCGGCGCGCGAGATGCTGCCCGGGTCCTGGTTGACGCCGTCGGTGAGCAGGACGAGCGTGTTGAACTTGCCGCGCGAGTAGCCCTTGTGGGCCTTCTCGTACGCGGCCAGCGTCGTGTCGTACAGGCCGGTGGCCCCGCCGGGGACGGGCCGCAGCGCGCCGAACGCCTTGGTGAGGCGGTCGCGCTGGGTGCCGTCGCCCTTGCGGTCGCCGAGGCGGCCGGTGGGGACCAGCTCGCGGTAGTCGCGCGGGCCGTCGAGGCGGGTGGCGAACTCCCACAGGCCGATCTCGTCGTCGTCCGTGAAGCCCGCGAGGGCCTGGAGCAGGGCGGCCTTCGTGACGTCCATGCGGGACTCGCCGCGCCCCGGCACGAGCTGGCGCATCGAGTCCGAGGCGTCGACGACCGTGATGAACCGTGCGCTCTGCACCGTGATGGTCCACAGACCCAGGGTCTCCTGCACCGCCTTGTCGGAGGGCGCCTCGCCCGGCTCCTGCGCGTACGGCTGCGGGGTGCGCCCGCCCGCCGCCGTGACCAGGCCGGCCGAGGGCCGCTCCCCGTCCGTCCGGAACCCGTGCTCCGCGAGGATGCGCCGGCCCGGCTTCTCGCCGAACAGCGTCATGAAGCGCAGCGCCGCCCGGCTCTGGTCGGTGGAGAGCTCGTTCTCGCGGATCAGCGTGTACGGGTAGTCGAGGACCGGTGACCCGTCCTCGGGGTAGAAGAGGTCGAGGGCCTGCTGCTCGTCGGCCGCCGCGTTGTGCGCGAACGACGCCTGCTCGGAGAGGATCAGCGCCTCGTTGCGGCGGGGGTTGCCGCGCTCGGCGCTCGAGGAGTCGCGGGCCAGGGTGTCCAGGAGCCTGCCGTCGCTGTCGGACGTACGGGACGACAGAGACTTGGCCGTCGCGGCGGCCCGGGTGTCGGCGTCCTTGGCGTCGGACGCGCGCGCGGAGGCGCCCAGCTTGGTCAGGGCGAGCAGCCCGCTCGCGCTGCGCGCCGGGTCCGCCGCGCCGAGCCGCGGCGCGTCCGCGCGCGGCGACGCGCCCGCCAACTGGCTCCAGGTGTACGTCTTCCGGGGCCACCCCAGCTTCTCCGCGGCGGACTCCAGCATGCCGACACCGATCGGCGAGGAGGCGATGTTCCCCGCCGGGGACACCCGCGCCTGGCCGCCGCCGATCCCGGCGCGCTGCACCCACACCTTGGAGTCCGGCACCCACACGTCGTACCTGGCCTTCGAGCCGTCGCGGCGGAGCTCGTCGGCGACCTTGTACGGCTCGCGGGCGGTGACACGGATGTCCATGCAGTGGCCGTCCGAGGTGATGTCCCGCTCGCGCACGTGGTCGGCGGCGTCCTTGAGGGCGGGGGTCACGGCGGGTGCGGCGACGACGTCGAGGCGTACCGCGTCGTCGCGGCAGGAGTCGCCGAACGGCAGGAATCCGCCGCGGACCGCCACCGCCGCGCCCGCCGCGACGGCCAGGACGAGGGTCGTGACCAGGGCGACCGTGCGCCTACGAGCCCGTGGGCGTGGGTCGGCTGCCGCCGTCCTGCGCCCATCGGGCAAGCTGTGACGTCCCATGGCGGTGCTGCCCCTCCCCGTGCGATGAAGCTGCGACGAAGCAATGAAAAGCAACAAACAAGGATGAAAAGGACGAGGGGGACGGCACGCCACGGTCGGCGTCCGTCCCCCTCGGCCTGTCGCGCACGTGGTTCGTAAGTTCTTTCGAGACCCTAGCGGCACGGGGACGGGGATGAGGCGGGATTACTCAACTGGAGGCAGGAGTGCAAGCGGAGCCGGGGCCAATGGCCGGTTCTATTCCTGAGGCAGGGCCCTCGCGGCGGTTCCTGCGGGACGAGACGCTGCTCGTCCTGGCGCTGTCGCTGGGCGCCAGCGGAGTGTCCGCGCTGATCAGCTTTATCGGCTCGGTCACCAGGCCGGGCGGTCTGAAGGACCAGGCGGCAACCCTCAACTCGTCGGCCGCGCCGGGGCGGCCGTGGCTCGATCTCGCCTGGCAGCTGTTCGGCATCACGACGGCGCTCGTGCCGGTGGCCCTGGTTGCGCACTTCCTGCTGCGCGAGGGATCGGGCCTGCGCGGGATCGGCTTCGACCGGAGCCGCCCCTGGCCGGACCTCGGGCGGGGCACGGCGGTGGCCGCCGTCATCGGCTCCACCGGCATCGCGTTCTATCTGGCCGCCCGAGGGCTCGGCTTCAACCTCACGGTGGTGCCGGAGGACCTGCCCGACGTCTGGTGGAAGTACCCCGTCCTGGTCCTTTCGGCGCTGCAGAACTCCATCCTCGAGGAGGTGATCGTCGTCGGTTATCTGCTGCGCAGGCTGGACCAGTTGGGGTGGTCACCGACGAAGGCGCTGATCGGGAGTTCGGTGCTGCGGGGGTCGTACCACCTGTATCAGGGCATCGGCGGGTTCATCGGGAACATGGCGATGGGGGTGGTGTTCGTGTACCTGTACCGGCGGTGGGGCCGGGTCGGACCGCTCGTCGTCGCCCACTCGCTGCTCGATATCGGGGCGTTCGTGGGGTACGGGCTGCTCGCGGGGAAGGTGGGGTGGCTGCCGACGGCGTGACGAGCGGGGGCGGGGCGTGGCCCGCGGTGTGCGGTGAGGTTGCGCGCGGTGGGGGTGCGCGCCGCCGTCACGCCGCCTTCGTCACGCCGTAGGGATGCGTGCCCCTCTCACGCCAGCAGGTCGCCCTCGATGACCGTCACCGCGCGGCCGGTCAGGAGGGTGCGGTCGCCGCGGACGGCGGTCCGGACGCGGCCGGAGCGGGCGGAGGCCTGCAGTCCGGTCAGGTCGGTGCGGCCCAGGCGCCCGCTCCAGAACGGGGCGAGCGCGGTGTGCGCGCTGCCCGTCACGGGGTCCTCGTCGATCCCGACGCGCGGGAAGAAGCCGCGCGAGACGTAGTCGTACCCCCGGCCGGGATCCTCGGCGGGCGCGGTCGCGATGACGCCGCGCTCGGAGTGCTGGGCGAGGGCCCGGTGGTCCGGCGTGAGCGCGCGGACCGTCTTTTCGTCCGCCAGCTCGACCAGCAGGTCGCCCAGGTGCGGGCCTGTGTCGTACGCGGAGAGCGGCCGGGCGCCCAAGGCCTCGACCGCCGCCTCCGGCAGGTCGGCCGGGGTGAGCGGGGCCGTCGGGAAGTCGAGGGTGAGGGTGCCGTCGGCGTGGGCGGTGGCGCGGAGCACGCCCGCGCGGGTGGCGAAGCGCACGGGGCCGGTGGCGGCGCCCGTGGCGTGCAGGACGTGCGCCGTGGCCAGTGTGGCGTGGCCGCACAGGTCGACCTCGGTGGCGGGCGTGAACCAGCGCAGCGCCCAGTCCGCGTCGCCGCCTTCGGGCAGGGGGTGGGCGAAGGCCGTCTCGGCGTGATTGACCTCCATGGCCACGTGCTGGTGCCAGGCGTCGTCCCTGAACGCGTCGAGGAGTACGACCCCGGCCGGGTTGCCGGTGAACGGGCGGTCGGCGAAGGCGTCGACGATGCGGATCCGCGTCCGCGGTGGTGTGGTCATGGGTCGACGTTAGAAAGCCACCCGCAGCTGCCACCAAGGCCAATTCGCTTCGGCTGGACCTACTTGTGCCTCCTGGGCCTGGATGTGGACGTCTGTTGCGGCTGAGGGTTGCCGACCGAACAGTTCCGATATATCGTTGAAGCATCGCGACTGATCAACGATGTCGCGGAAGGTTCCGCACGGAACAACGAATGGAACGACGGAAGGACTGAACAACATGCGTTCCCACGGTTTTGAACACGAGCACAAGCACGGTCATGGACGCGGGCGCGGCCCGTTCGGACCCGGCCGCGAGGACCGGGGCGGCTTCGAGGGGCGGCGCGGCGCGTTCGGGCCCTTCGGTCCCGGATTCGGCGGCGGCGGCCCTTGGGGCGGCGGTCGCGGTGGCCGGGGCGGGCCCAGGGGCAGGGCGCGGCGCGGTGACGTACGCGCATCGATCCTGGCCCTCTTGAAGGACCGGCCGATGCACGGCTACGAGATGATCCAGGAGATCGCCGAGCGCAGCGGCGGGGCGTGGAAGCCCAGCCCCGGCTCGGTCTACCCGACCCTCCAGCTCCTGGAGGACGAGGGTCTGATCGCCAGCGAGAGCGAGGGCGGCAAGAAGCTCTTCGCGCTCACCGACGCCGGCCGCGAAGCGGCGGACGAGGGCCCGGACGCCCCCTGGGAAGAGGCCGGGCGCGGGGTCGACTTCGAGGCCCTTACCGAGATCCGGCAGGCCGGGTTCGGCCTGATGGAGGCGTTCGGCCAGGTCTGGAAGACCGGCTCCAAGGAGCAGCGGGAGAAGGCGCTCGCGGTCATCAACGACGCCCGCAAGAAGCTGTACCTGATCCTCGCCGATGAGGACTGACGCGGAGCGGGCTCGCCGCCCGCACCGCTGGTGAGGCGCCCCGCGCGTGCTGCGCGGGGCGCCTTGCTGTCGTGGTGCCCCCGGCGCGCGCGAACGGTCAGGTCACCAGGGCGCCCAGCTTGCGGAGCGACTCGTTCATGGCCGCCGTCGCCGAGTCCTTGAGCTTGCCCGCCATGAGGCTCACCGCGGCGCCGGTGAACTCGCCGTTCGCGCGGATCGTCGTCGCCTCGCCGTCCGGTTCGAGCGTGTAGCGGGTGCTGACGTCGACGCCCATCGGGCCCTTGCCCTTGATCGCGAAGACGCGGGCCGGCTCCAGCTCCACGATCGTCCAGGCGACCTCGGCCGGAAAGCCCATGAGCTTCATGTTCTCCGTGAAGGTGCCGCCCGTCTCCAGGGTGTCGGGGCCGCCCTTCGGGAAGCTGGTGTGCGTGGAACTCCACTGCGCGTACGCGGAGAAGTCGGTGAGCTGCGCCCAGACCTTCTCCGCCGGTGCCTCGATACGTGCCTCCGCGCTGACTTCGGCCATGCGGCCACCCCTTCTCGTCGGGTGCTGCGCCGGGCGCAGCCACGGTGTCGCGGAACGTATCCCCAGGCCCCGGAACATTCAATACTGATGGGTCGTCAGATCTGGCTGCCCGGGTAGGGTTGGCTTCTTTGCCCGGACCGCAGGAAGGCCCTTGATGCCCTGGTCAGCCCACTCCACCGTTGTCGAACGGCTGCGTGCCGCGGGCTGTGTGTTCGCCGAGGACGAGGCCGATCTGTTGCTCGCCGCGGCCGACGGCCCGGACGAGTTGGACGCCATGGTGGCGCGGCGGGTGAGCGGCCTTCCGCTGGAACACGTCGTCGGGTGGGCCGAGTTCGCGGGGCTCCGCGTCGCCGTCGACCCGGGCGTGTTCGTGCCGCGCCGCCGCACCGAGTTCCTGGTCCGCGAGGCGGCCTCGCTCGCCGGTCCCGGCGCCGTGGTCGTCGACCTGTGCTGCGGGTCGGGCGCGCTGGGCGCCGCGCTCGCCGCCGCCCTCGGCCGCGTCGAGCTGCACGCGGCCGACATCGATCCGGTCGCCGTGGCCTGCGCGCGCCGCAACGTCGGGGTCGCCGGAGGGCACGTCCACGAGGGCGACCTCTACGAAGCGTTGCCTGAGGGGCTGCGGGGGCGCGTCGACGTGCTGCTCGCCAACGTTCCGTACGTGCCCACGGAGGAAGTCGCCCTGCTGCCCGTCGAGGCGCGCGAGCACGAGGCGCGGGTGGCGCTCGACGGGGGTGCGGACGGGCTGGATGTGCTGCGGCGGGTGACCGCGGACGCGGCACGGTGGCTGGCGCCGGGCGGGCGGCTGCTGTTCGAGACGAGTGAGCGGCAGGTGCCAGCGGCGGTGAAGGTGGTCGGGGGCGCGGGGCTTGTGGCGAGCGTGGTCACGGATGAGGAGTTGTACGCGACCGTGGTGGTGGGGGAGCGGGCGGGGGTGTAGGCGTGGCCGGAAGGGCGTGGGTGCCCTCGGCCCGTACGGCCTGGTCCCCGGAACGCTTCCCCGCTCAGCCCACGTGCTGTATCACCGCCGCGTCGAAGAGGTCCAAGGCCCGCGGGAAGGGGCCCTCGTCGTGGCAGTGCCAGGCTTCCCAGAACAAGTCGGCGGGCAGCGCGTCCGCGGGGGCGTACACGCGGTACACGTACTGCCTGCCGTCGATGGCCAGGAGGGCGACCATCCAGCACCTGCTCTCCATGCCTCTGACAGACGAGCGCCGGTGCGTGGTGGTTGCGCACCCGGCGTGAAGCAAGGCGGCGCGCGCCCCATCTGCGAAAATAGCCAGAAGTCATCCGTAAGGAGGACAACCTATTCGGCCATGCCCAACCTGTGTCGGACACGGAAATGCTTCCCGCCGCCGATGCCGTGGTCCGCGGAGACTGATGGGGTGGGGGATGTGCAAAGCCGTACCCCCCAGGGCGTCGAACCCGGCCCGAACCGAGCAGACATCGAATCCAGCCTGAGCGCGGCGCTGGCCTCGGTGATGGCCGGTGCGCGCCGCCGGGCCGTGCGTGACGGGGACCGGCAGGTCGACACCGCGCATCTGCTGCACTCGCTCCTGGAGCAGGAGCCGCGGGTACGGGCCGTGTTCGACGGCGGCCCGCAGGTCGCGCGGCTGCTCGGCTATCTCGTCCAGCGCAGCATCGGCTACGGCCTGCAGTGGCAGGGCACCGTCGAGGACTCCGGAGCGGTGCCGCTGGTGGCGGCGGCCAAAGAAACGGTTCTTTCGCCCGCGGCCGCCGGTGCCATGGAGGCGGCCTCCGACCGCGCCACGCTGCGCGGCGAACCGCAGGCCGAGGGCGTCGATCTGCTCGCGGCCCTGGCCGCCGACACCGAGTGCCGGGCCGTCGAGGTGCTGCGGCGCGCGGGCGTCGACGTGGACGCGCTGCTGGTGCGGATCGAGAACGGGGCCGAGACGGGGTGCGAGTCCGGCTGGTGAGGTCGACGGCCCTGGTGAGGCCGCCGCCCGGTGAAGCCGATGGCCAGTGAGGCCGATGGCCAGTGAGGCCGACGTCCGCTCAGGTCGATGTCCGGTGACGACCGGACCCTCGGCGTCCGCCCGTTGAGACAGTGGTCAAAGAGGGTGACGGTCATGACGTCGCCTGTCATCATGTGCCGGTGCTCGGGTCTGAGAAGAAGTCACAGGGGAACCCGCAGGCGCGGGCGGAGCACGGGCGAGGGCTCGGTCTCGGCCTCGCGCTCCTTTCGGCGTTCGCGTTCGGCGGCTCCGGTGTCGCGGCCAAGCCGCTGATCGAGGCGGGCCTCGACCCGCTGCACGTGGTGTGGCTGCGGGTGGCGGGCGCCGCTCTGGTGATGCTGCCGATCGCCTGGCGCCGACGCGCGCTGGTGCGGCAACGGCCCGCGCTGCTCGCGGGCTTCGGACTGCTCGCCGTCGCCGGTGTGCAGGCCTGCTACTTCGCCTCGATCTCCCGCATCCCCGTCGGCGTGGCCCTGCTCATCGAGTACCTGGCGCCCGCCCTCGTCCTCGGCTGGGTGCGGTTCGTGCAGCGCAGGCCCGTCACCAAGGCCGCCGCGTTCGGCGTGATCCTCGCCGTCGGCGGACTCGCCTGTGTCGTCGAGGTGTGGTCGGGTCTGAGCTTCGACACCGTCGGACTGCTGCTCGCGCTCGGCGCCGCCTGCTGTCAGGTCGGCTACTTCGTCCTGTCCGACCAGGGCAGCGACGCGGGCGCCGAGGCCCCGGACCCGCTCGGCGTCATCGCGTACGGCCTGCTCGTCGGCACAGCCGTGCTCACCGTGATCGCGCGCCCCTGGGGCATGGACTGGCAGGTGCTCGCCGGGAGCGCCGACATGGACGGCTCGGCGGTGCCCGCCTGGGCCCTCATCGGCTGGATCGTGCTCGTCGCCACCGTCGTCGCGTACGTCACCGGGGTGGTGTCGGTGCGCAGGCTCTCGCCGCAGGTGGCGGGCGTCGTGGCGTGCCTCGAAGCGGTCATAGCGACCGTGCTCGCCTGGGTCATGCTCGGCGAACGGCTCTCGCCGCCGCAGCTCCTCGGGGGCGCCATCGTCCTGGTGGGCGCGTTCATCGCCCAGTCGTCGGCACCCGCGAAGCCGGAGGGCTCCGTGGTCCGCGTCTCAGACTCCGAAGAGGAGTTGTCGCCGAGCGGCAGCGCCGCCTAGGGTGGCGATCATGCACGCACGAGCGCTCGTCCTTCCGCCTCCCGCCGCTTAACGCGCGGGCCTCTCACGGATCACGCCCGGCCATCGGCCGGGTGGACGGTGCTGCCCGCAGACGCCGGTCCAGGACCTGCGTCACCGGGCCTCAACGCCCGCGCGTGATCGCGCACCCGCAGTTCTGTACGGGTGCCCGCGCGCCGGTGCGCCCGTGACGCGGTCTTCCTCCTGAACTTCTGCGGAGATTTCACGTGTCGAGCGTGTCAAGCATGTCGAACGCGGCCACCGCGTCGACCGATTCACCTGCTGTGTCCGGACTGTCCGTCGGGCGCGGCCTCCTGTATCTGGGCATCGCCGGTGCCGCCTGGGGCACCGCCGGTGCCGCCGCGTCGCTGGTCTTCTCGGACAGCGACATGGGGCCCGTCGCCCTCTCCTTCTGGCGCTGCGCCGGAGGTTTTCTGCTGCTGCTCGGCGCACGGCTCGCGCGGCCGCGCCGGGCCGCGCGCTCCGGGGTCGGCTTGCCGCGCCGCCGCCGGGCGCTGCGCGTCACCGTCGTCGGCGTGGCCCTCGCCGTCTTCCAGACCGCCTACTTCGCGGCCGTGGAGGCGACCGGGCTCGCGGTCGGCACCGTCGTCACGCTCGGCGCGGGGCCCGTCCTCATCGCGCTCGGCGCCCGCCTCACCCTGGGGGAGCGGCTCGGGGTCGGCGGGAGCTGCGCGGTGGGCGGCGCGCTCGCCGGACTCGGCGTGCTGTTCGTCGGCGGCGGGGACGCCGCCGTGCGTCCCTGGGGCGTCGCCTGCGCGCTGGTGTCGGCCGCCGGGTACGCCGTCATGACGCTGCTGACCCGGTGGTGGGGGCGCGACGGCGGGACGGACTCCGCCGGCGACACCATGGGGGCCTTCGCCGTCGTGTCGGTGTGCCTGCTGCCGCTCGCCGTGGCCGAGGGCCTCGTGCCGCACACGGCCGAACCCGCGCGCGTACTGGGCTGCTTGCTCTACATCGCCGCCGTGCCGACGGCCCTCGCGTACGCGCTGTACTTCGCCGGGGCGGCCGTCGTCCGTTCCGCGACCGTCTCCGTGATCATGCTTCTGGAGCCGGTGAGCGCGGCCGTCATCGCCGTCGCCCTGCTCGGCGAGGAGCTGAACACGGCGACCGTGGCGGGCACGCTCCTGATGCTCGCGGCGGTCACGGGGCTCGCGTGGACGGAGGCGCGGGGGGCCGCGCGGGGAGGAGCTGTGACGGGGTGAGTGGGCCGGGCGCCGCCTGAGTTGCGGGCGGCGCCCGGTGGCGGCGGGGCGTGCGGCTCCGGCTTTCCCGGCCGACTTCGGCTCTTCCGGCGGACATCGGGCTTCCCGTCGGACCTCGGCCGTCCTGTCCGGCCTCGGCCTCGGCCTTGCCGTCCGCCTTCGGCCCGTCCGGCGCCGCCGTGTCCCGTCCGGCTCCGGCTACTTCGCCGCGCGACCGTCCAACTGGTGGGCCAGCGCGGCCGCGTCGTGCGGGCCGCCCCGCTCCTTGAGGCCCGCCGCTATGCGGTCCTGCACCTCCAGCGGCTTGTGGTGGGCGTACTTGAACTTCGCCTGTACGTCGACGACGTCGAGGGACACCCCTCGGATGCCGGTGAGGAGCCTGCCGAACGGCTCCTCGCCCACGGCCGTCGGCGCCGAGCCACCGTCCGGCTGGAAGTGGCCGACCTGGCGGTTCAGGAGCTCGGCCTTCTCGGCGGGGTCGTCCACGATCCGGGCGGTGCAGTGGAGCTGGACGGCGGCGTAGAAGCTGGTCGGCACGCCGTGCTCGGGCGGGACGTCCGGGGCGGAGCCCCACGGTCCCGGCACGAAGACGTAGTCGTCGACCACGCTCAGGACGACGTCCGGGTTCGCCTCGAGCGCCGCCCACAGCGGGTTCGGGCGCGCCAGGTGGAGCAGGACGCGGCCGCGCGGGCCGGAGTCGGCGTCGTACACGAAGTGCGTCGGCTGGATGTGGGGCGGCTCGCCGCGCAGGCCGTTCACGGCGAGCTGTCCGAAGTCGTGCTGGGCCAGCCACCGTTGCCACTCGGCGTCGGAGGCCGGTGCGTCCCAGGGGTGGACCAGCAGCACCATGTCAGACCTCGAGCAGGTAGTCGGGCACGTCGATGCCCGGGGCGAGGTCGTCGGACGGGATGACGGGGTCGTAGCCCTTGCGCAGCGGGACGACACCGGACCAGTAGGGGAGGTCCATGTCCTCCGGCTCGTCGTTCGGCGCGCCCGTGCGCATCTTCGCCGACACCTCGTCGAGGTCGAGGTACAGCACGGCGGTCGCGGCCAGCTCCTTGGTGTTGGCGGGGCGGGAGTCGGCGGCGCGGCCCGGCACGACGTGGTCGACGAGGGCGTCCAGCGCGGTGCGCTTCTCCTCGGGGTCCGTGACCTGCCGGGCGATGCCGTGCACCACCACGGAGCGGTAGTTGATGGAGTGGTGGAAGGCCGAGCGGGCCAGTACGAGACCGTCGACATGGGTGACCGTCAGGCACACCGGAAGGCCCGGATCCGCCTCGGCCTCCGGAGCGGCACCCGCCATCCGCAGGGGCCGCGACCCCGTCGAGCCGTGCACGTAGAGCCGCTCGCCGACGCGGCCGTACAGCGTCGGCAGCACGATGGGGGCGCCGTCGCGCACGAAGCCGAGGTGGCAGACGTAGGTCTCGTCGAGTATCGCGTGCACCAAGGCGCGGTCGTACGCCGCGCGCTCGCGGGACCGCGTGGGGACGGTGCGGTCGGTCGGGGTGTAGGGGGCGCTGTCCGGTGTGGCCGGCTGCGTCGTCGTCTCCATGGCCTTCTCCATCGCTTCGCGGGGTCCTGCGGGTCTGGCTGCGTCGTGCCGAACCCTGCTGACTCTACTGGTTGCCAGGGTCATTGCACTAGTGCATAATGAACTTTGTGCTAGGAGACTATCCGATCGAAGGGCGCGGCGCAGCCGAGATCGCGTCGAGCGTCGAGCGCGCGGTGAGCGGCGGTGCGCTGGAGCCGGGCCAATCGCTGCCTCCGATGCGGGAGTTGGCGGTTCAGTTGGGCGTCAATCCCAATACGGTCGCGGCCGCGTATCGCACGCTGCGTGAGCGCGGGGTCATCGAGACGGCGGGGCGGCGTGGCAGTCGCGTCCGCAGCAAGCCCGCCACGACGGCCCGCGACTACAGCCGCCTCGACGTGCCACCCGGTGTGCGCGACGTGGCGAGCGGCAATCCGGACACGGCCCTGCTGCCGCCCCTCGCCGAGGCCTTCGCGGCGGCCGCGAAGCAGGCGGACCGGGCTCCCGCTCTGTACGGGGAGGCGCCGGTGGTGCCGGAGTTCGGGCGGCTCGCGCGCGCGGCGCTGGACGCGGACGGGGTGCCGGACGGGCCGATCGCGCTCACGTCCGGGGCGCTCGACGCCATCGAGCGGGTGCTCACCGTGCGCCTCAAGATGGGCGACGCCGTGGCCGTCGAGGACCCGGGCTGGGGGAGCGTGCTCGACCTCGTGTCCGGGCTCGGGTTCCGGCCGGTGCCGGTGCCGGTGGACGACGACGGACCGCTGCCCGACGGCGTGGAGCGGGCGCTGCGCTCCGGCGCGCGGGCACTGGTCGTCACGGGTCGTGCCCAGAACCCGACCGGCGCTGCCATCAGCGCCGCACGCGCGCGTGCCGTGCGCGACGTCCTGGCCGCGCACCAGGAGACGCTGGTCGTCGAGGACGATCACGGCCACGGCATCGTCGACCTGCCGCTGCACACCCTGACGGGCGTCACGCACGCGTGGGCCTTCGTCCGCTCCACCGCCAAGGCTTACGGCCCGGACCTGCGGCTCGCCGTGCTCACCGGGGACCCGGAGACGGTCGACCGGGTGCAGGGGCGGATCCGGTTCGGCCCCGGCTGGGTCAGCAAGGTGCTCCAGCGGGCCGTCGCGCGCCTGTGGGAGGGCGGGGCGGTGGACGCACGCGAGGTGGCGGCGGCGTACGGCCGCAGACGGGACGCGCTGATCGACGCGCTCGCCGCGCGCGGCGTCACGGCCCACGGCCGCAGCGGGATGAACGTGTGGGTGCCGGTGCCCGACGAGACCGGCGTGGTCGCGAGCCTGCTGCACGCGGGCTGGGCGGTGTCGCCGGGGGCTCGGTACCGGCTCGATTCGCCCCCGGGGGTGCGGATCACCGTCTCCACCTTGTCGGGTGAGGACATCGAGGCGGTGGCCGACGCGGTCGCGGCGGCGGTCGGGCCGGTGCCCGCGCGGAGGTATGGCTGAGGGGGAGGTGGGCTGAGGGCGGGGGCGTCGCCTCGGGTGCGGCTGCTTCCCAGGGGTGCGCTGTGTTGCCGGGTGCGCGCCGCGGACCCGGGGCCTGCTGCGAACCCCCGGGCGCGCTACGAACTCCGGGGTGCGCGGCCCCGTGCCCTGGACTGGGTGAGTGCCGCGCCCGCCAGGATGACGACGGCCCCGACCGGTGTCGTCCAGGTCAGCGACTCGCCGAGCACCGCGACGCCCGCCGCCGTCGCGATGACGGGGATGAAGTACGTGACCATCTGGGCCATCGTCGGGCCGACCTCGGCGACGATGCCGTACTGGATGAGCAACGCGATGCCCGTGCCGAGCGCGCCCAGGGCGACGATCGCGAGCAGCGGCACCACCGGGAGGTGGGTCGGCATGGACGTGAACAGGGGCGTCACGACGGCGAGTTCAAGGGTGGCCAGGAGCAGTTGCGTGCCCGTCAGGGCGAGGTTCGAGTGGCCGGAGCCCGCCAGCGTGCGGCGTACGTAGATCCAGCCGATCGGATAGCTCAGCGAGGCGAGCAGCGCCATGGCCGTGCCGCGCGGCTCCAGGTCGCTGAAGCCCTGCCAGGCGCCGAGCACCGTGAGCACCCCGACGAAGCCGAGCGCGAGCCCAGCGACCCGGCGCCGCGTCGGGCGGTCCTCGGAGAGCGCGGCGAGCGAAAGGACCATGCCCCACAGCGGCGACGTCGCGTTGCAGATCCCCGCCAGCGTCGACGGGATCGTCAGCTCGGCGTAGGCGAAGAGGGAGAACGGCAGGGCGTTGAGCAGCAGCGCCGCCACCGCCAGATGCGCCCAGGTGCGCGGCGAGCGGGGCAGCCGCTCGCGCTTGACGATCAGGACGGCCGCGACCACCGCCGTGCCGAAGAAGAGCCGCCCGAAGGTGACCTGGAACGGTGCGTACCCCTCCGTGCCGACCTTGATCAGGAGAAAGCTGAAGCCCCAGATCAGGGACAGGACGGCGAAGCGCACGCGCCAGTCGAAGGCGCGGCGCCCGCCCGCCCGTGTGGCGGAGTCCGCGGCGGAGGTCGCGGACCTGACGGGCTTCGTGGACCCGGTGCGCGTGCCGGGTGTGGTGCGGGGGTCCGACGGTGCGGTCGGCTCGGAGGCGGAGGTCGGCGCGGAAGGGGCCGCGGAGGTGCTCATGCAAGCCACCCTGGGGCATTCAACGTCTTAGTACAAGCGAGATTTATTGCCCGATATCGCGTAGCATTGCTTACATGTTGAACCTGGAGCGCCTGCGGACCCTCGACGCCCTCGCGCGGCACGGCTCGGTGAGCGGCGCCGCGGCGGGTCTGCATGTCACCACGTCCGCCGTCTCCCAGCAGATGACCAAGCTGGAGCGGGAGGTGGGTCAGCAGCTGCTCGCGAAGAACGGCCGGGGTGTGCGCCTCACCGACGCCGGACGGCTGCTCGCCGAGCACGCGGCGCGCATCCTGTCCCAGGTCGAGCTGGCCCAGTCGGACCTGGAGCGGCAGCGCGGCCAGGCGGTCGGGGAGCTGCGGATCTCCGCCTTCCCGACGGCGATGCGCGGGCTGCTTCCGGCCGCTCTGTCGTCCCTGCGCGTGCGCCACCCCGGCCTGCGCGTCGGCGCCCAGGAGCTGGAGCCCCAGCAGGGGGTCAACGGCGTGGTGCGCGGCGACCTCGACCTGGCGGTGGTCCTGGACTGGTACAACAAGCCGCTGCCGGTGCCCGACGGCCTGATGAAGGCGCCGCTCATCGACGACCCGGCGGACGTCGCGATGCCGGTCGCCCACCCGATGGCCGACTGCGCGGAGGTGGACCTGGAGGACTTCGCCGACGACGAGTGGATCACGTGGGCGGACGGCGAGTTCTGCCACGAGTGGCTGATGTTCACGCTGCGTGCGAAGGGCTTCGAGCCGCGCATCGGGCACCGCGCGGAGGAGCACCACACGCAGCTCGCGCTGGTCGCCGCCGGGCTCGGGGTCTGCGTGGCGCCGCGGCTCGGCCGTGACCCGATGCCGCCGGGCGTGCGCACGGTGCCGGTGCGGCACCGGGTGCGGCGGCATGTGTATGTGGTGTGGCGCGCGGACGCCGACCGGCGGCCGTCGATCCGGGCGGCGGTGGAGGCGTTGCGGGTGGCGGGGGCCGGGTTGGGGTGATGGGGGAGTCGGTGTGGTGGGCGGGGCCGGTCGGGGTGGCTTGAGGTCGGCCCGCGGCCCGGGGCTGGCGTGCGGTCGGCGCAAGCGGGCGCCGACGTGCGGTCGGCCAGGGCGACGGCAACCGCGGCGACGGCTGGGGCGCTTCGGCGCCGCGGCGAGCGTGCGTGCCAGGCGTCGCGACGCCGCGCCGACCCACGCGACGCCGCGCCGACCCATCGGACACGCCCTAAGGCTGCGCCAGCTTCCGGAAGTCCCAGGACGCGATCGCGTCCGGCGTCAGCCGCAGCCACGCGTGCCTGCCGTCGTGCACCATCTCCTCCAGGCCGAAGTTCTTGCGGGCGAACAGGCGCTCCGGCACGTCGAGTTCGGGGCACGGCTCCCCGGTGCGCGGCGACTCGCCGACGAACTCCGCGGTGCCCGTCAGCTCCACGCCGCGCAACTCCCCGTACTGCTCACCGGCGTCGACGACCACGGCGAGCCGCGGGTCGCGGCGCAGCTCCGCCCAGCGCTTGCTGCGCGTGATCGAGTACAGCCACAGGGACGTGCCGTCCCACGCGAACCACAACGCGCTGACGTGCGGGGCGCCGTCGGCGGACACCGTCGCCACCCGGCAGGTGCGTTCGGCGGCGAGGAAAGCGTCCAGCTCGCCCGGCGTCATCATGATCCGGCGACCGCGCCGCTGTGTGGTGGCCATGCGTCGTCCTCCCCTTGCCGCTGCGCCCAGTCGGCCCACGGGCCCGGCACAGAACTGACTGACCGTCAGAGAAGCATGAGGCGTCTTCCGCCGTGACGCAATGCCGGTTAACCTCCCGCGCACCGCGATCACCCGCCTGCGGGGAGCCGATGCCCGGCAGGCGCGCGGCACCGACCGGCCCGTGGCCCGCGACAGGGGGAAGCATGCCGTCGTACGCACAGCTCAGGGAGATCGTCGACCCCGCAAGCACCGTCCTGATGACCGTCGAGTGCCAACAGGGCGTCGTCGGGACCGACAGCGCGCTGCCCGAACTCGCCAAGGAGGCACGCTCGTCCGGCGCGCTCACCAACGTCGCCCGGCTGGTGAAGGCCGCCCACCTCGGCGGCGTCCAGGTGCTGCACGCCGTCGCCGAACGCCGCCCCGACGGACGCGGCGCCAACCGCAACGCACGGCTCTTCCGCGCCGCCGAACGGCTGCCTGTGCAGCAGCTCTCCGGCACCACGGCCGTGCGGATCGCGGCGCCGATCGAGGTCGCCGAGGAGGACTTCGTCGTACGCCGCCTGCACGGCCTGTCGCCGATCGCGGGCACCGACGTCGACGCGCTGCTGCGCAATCTGGGCTGCCGCACGCTCGTCGTGACCGGTGTCTCGGCCAACGTGGCGATACCGAACGCCGTCTTCGACGCGGTGAACCTCGGCTACACCGCTGTCGTGCCCGCCGACGCCATCGCGGGCGTCCCTGCCGACTACACGCCCGCGCTGGTCAGCAACACCCTCGCCCTGGTCGCCACGGTCACCTCGACGGAGGAGGTCCTGGGCGCGTGGCAAGGGCCGCGCCGCTCCGGGTAGTCCCGGCTCGGTGCGGCCCGTGGCCCGACGGCGTGGCGGGCGCTGGTCGCGCACGGCGGGGCGGGCCGCCGTGCGCGCCGACCCGTCTCCCGCGTCGGGCCGGTTCGAGGTCCCGCGTCAGGCCAGCTTGATGGAGTCGCCCTCGACGGTGATCTTCGCCGCGGGCAGCGGCTTCGGCGCCGGGTCCTGCTGCACGCTGCCGTCGGTGATGTCGAACTTGCTGCCGTGACAGGGGCAGTTGATGGTGCCGCCCTCGACGCTCGTCACGGCGCACCCCTTGTGCGTGCAGCGGTTCGAGAAGGCCTTGAACTCGCCCTTCTTCGGCTGGGTGACCACCACTTCCTCGTCCTTGAAGATCTTGCCGCCGCCCACCGGGATGTCCGCCGTCTTGGCCAGCACGGCGCCGCCGGCGCCGCCGTCCTCCTCGTTCTCCGAGGCGTCACCGGCCTCCCCGGCCGGTTCCGACGACCCCTTGTCGTCCTCCGAGCCGCAGGCGACGAGCGCGGTGACCAGGCCCACGGCGCCCACCGCGGTGACGACGGTGCGACGGGTGGGGCTGGGGGAGCGGGTGGGGTTCGGGGAGGTGCTCAGGCAGAGGCCCGAGGAGCGTGCGGCGAGGGCTGTGGTGGGGCTGTCCGCCGTCGGCAGGTGCTGCTCGGCGGTTTCGGCCCTGTCTTCCCTGGAAGCAGTCATGCCGGATGGTACGGACGGCGGCGCGGAGTTGTTCAGCCGTTCAAGGACCTTTTCAGGAAGTCGAGCTCCAGATTCAGCAGATTGGCCGCAACGTCCTCCTGGGCCACCAGATGGCTCGCCCCGGGCAGCGGCAGGACCGTGTGCGGTCGCCCCGCCGCGAGCAGCGCCGACGACAGGCGGAGCGTGTGCACCGGCAGGACGTTGTCGTCGGACAGGCCGTGGGCCAGCAGCAACGGACGCGACAGACGGTGCGCGTGCGCCAGCAGGGAGCAGCGTTCGTAGTGCTCGGGCTGGACGTCCGGGTGCCCGAGGAAACGCTCCTTCCAGTACGTGTCGTACAGCCGCAGGTCCGAGGGTGCCGCCCCGGCCACCGCCGCGTGGAAGACATCCGGCCGGTGCAGCACCGCGCCCGCCGCGAGATAGCCGCCGAAGGACCAGCCACGGATGCCCACCCGCTCCAGGTCAAGGTCCGGAAACAGCTCGGCCGCGGCGCGCACCGCGGCCACCTGGTCGTCGAGGACGGGCGTCAACTGATCGCCGTGCACCGCGTGTTCCCAGGCCGGCCCGCGCCCCGGCGTGCCCCGCCCGTCTGCGATCAGCACCGCGAAGCCCTGCTCGGCGAACCACTGGGCGACGACCGTCCACCACGCGCGCGCGTGCACCACGAGTTGCAGCGAGGGCCCCGAGTACGGGCACAGCAGCACCGGCAGCTTCCCGGAGCCCTGCTCGTGCCACGACGGCAGGAACAGCGCGCCGCGCAACTCGCGTTCCCCGAGGGTGAGATGACGGGGCTTCGGGGTCAGGACGGGCTCTTCGGAGAGCACCGCTATCTGTCCCACGGGCTGCCCGGTGCGCAGCACTGTCACCGTGTGGCCGTCCGGCGTCCGGCTGTCGAGGACCACGGTGTCGCCGCCGATGGCGGCAGTGTGCACGCCGGGGCCCTGGCTGAGGCGCACCGGGGCGGACTTGCTGGACTCACCGTCCACGGTCAACGACCAGACGTGCACCTCCGTAGGCTCGTCCGACGCGGTGAACCAGACCCGCCCGCCCCCGACAGCGAGCACCGCGCGTACATGCAGCCCCGGCGGCGTCTCCGTGTCCCCCACGCGCACACCCGCCGTGTCGGCGTCGACGAGTCGGTGCAGCACGGGCGTGCCGTTCGCAAGCCGGGCCGGGGTGCCCGGTACGAGGCCGAGCCACGGGCTCTCGTGCTGCTGGTCGACCAGGCGGCACTCGCCGCTCCCCGGGTCCAGCGCCAGGACGGACACGGAGCGCTGATCACGGGTCTGGAGCGTGACCAGGGGGCTGTGCGCGTCCCAGGACGCCCGCAGGACGTAGTCGAACGCGGCGTCTGTCCACGCGGCCGCGTCGCGATTCCCTGAGCGCGCCGAGTGGTCTGAGTGTTTCGAGCAGTTCGAGGACACCGCGTGCGCCGACGGGTGCTCCGATGCCTTCGACGGCGTACGGACAGCAACGCGCGAGCTGTCCGTACGCAGGATGTGCAGGCTCGTCTCCGCGTTGTCGGTGCCCGCCGCCGGGTAGGGCACCGAGCGCGGCGGCTGCTCCGGACGGGCCGGGTCGGAGAGCCACCAGCGCTGCACGCGCGCGGTGTCCACGCGCGCGACGAGAAGGGCGTCGCCGTCCGGCGACCACCAGAACGCCCGGTGCCGGTCCATGGATTCGGCGGCGACATGGTCGGCGAGCCCGTACGTCACCTCGTCGCCCTCGGGCTCGGCGAGCGCCCGGTCGCCCGTGCCGTCGGCGCCCACCACGCGCAGGGCGCCCCCGGTGACGTACGCGATGAGCGAGCCGTCGGGCGAGGGGCGGGGGTCGACCACGGGGCCCGGGGTGCCGATCCGGCGCGGCGCGCCGCAGTCCGTGCGGACCGTCCACAGGGCACCGGACACCGCGAAGGCGACCACGCGCGCGTGGTCGTCGGTGGCGAACGACACGACTCCTTGGGACGCCTCCCGCGCGCGTTCCCTGCGGACCCGCTCGGCCTCGGGCACCGGCCCGGCGGCGCCAAGGGCGAGCGGATCCGCGAGCATCCGCTCGACGCCGCGCTCGCCCCCGCTGCCATCCCCCACCCCGCCCCCGACCTCGTACAGCCACAACCTGCTGACCGGATCGTCGCCCGCCGTCGAGCGCACGAAGAGCACACGGGTGCCGTCCCGCGACACGGTGAAGCCGCGCGGCACCCCGAAGGCGTAGCGGTGCGTGCGGGCGAACTGGGCCGGGAGTTCAGAGGCGAACTGGGCCGGGAGTTCAGAGGAGTTCATGGAGTGACTGTAGACACCACCGAGGCGGGGAGGCGGGGGGCGGGCGAGGGCCCGGGGGAGCGGCCGGAGTGCCGGACCCCGGCAGTAACCTGGGGCAATGCTCACCGAAGTCACCGCCGTCCGGTACGTCACGCCGCTGCGTGAGGGCGGATCGCTGCCCGGACTCGTCGAGACCGACGACGGCCGCGGCGCCTACGAGACGTACGTCATGAAGTTCACGGGCGCGGGCCAGGGCCGCAAGACGCTCGTCGCCGAGGTGATCTGCGGGCGGCTCGCGCACCGCCTCGGGCTGCGCGTGCCGGGGCTCGCGGGCATCCGGCTCGACCCGGTCCTCGGCCTCGGCGAGCCGGACCAGGAGGTGCAGCAGCTCCTGAAGTCCAGCGGCGGGCTCAACCTGGGCATGGACTATCTGCCGGGCGCCCTCGGCTTCGACCCGCTGGCCTTCGAGGTGGACCCGCTGGAGGCCGGGCGCGTCATCTGGTTCGACGCGCTGATCAACAACGTGGACCGCTCCTGGCGCAACCCGAACCTCCTGGTGTGGCACGGCGACGTCTGGCTCATCGACCACGGCGCGAGCATGATCTGGCACCACAACTGGCCGACGGCCCGGGCCGCCGCCACCAAGCCGTACGACGCCTCGGACCACGTCCTCGCCCGCTACGCCCCCGACGTCGCCGCGGCCGCCGCCGACCTCGCCCCCCGGGTCACCGCGGACCTCCTCGCCGAGGTGACCGCCGACGTGCCCGACGTCTGGCTGGCCGACGAGGCAGGCTTCGACACCCCCGACGAGGTGCGGCACGCGTACGCCGAAACGCTGCTCCCGCGCGCGGAGAGCATCCACGAACGCATCACCCTGGAAGGCGCCGCGAAGTGAGCGAGACGACCGAGCCGAACGGCGCCCCCGCGCGGGACGTCTTCGAGTACGCGCTGCTGCGTGTCGTGCCGCGCGTGGAGCGCGGTGAGCAGTTCAACGCGGGCGTGGTGCTCTACTGCCGCGCCAAGTCCTACGTGGCCGCCCGCACGCACCTGGACGAGGCGAAGCTGCGCGCCCTGGACCCGGAGGCCGACGCGGCGGGCGTGCGCACGGCGCTGCGGGCCGTCGAGGGCGTCTGCCGGGGCGGTGCCGCGGCCGGGCAGGCGGCGGGCGACGACGCGGGGCGGCGGTTCCGCTGGCTGATCGCGCCGCGCTCCACCGTCGTCCAGCCGGGACCGGTGCACACGGGCCTCACCGCGGACCCCGAGGCCGAGGTGGAGCGCCTCGTGGAGCTGCTGGTGCGCTAGCGGTTCCGGGCCTGGGGGAGACGTAATGAGTCACAGTGGCCTGAGGGCCGTTGACACCGGGTGCCAGGGCTTCTAGCGTCTCGTCTGCTGAAGGTACTAAGCGGTCGCTCACCTGGGAGTGCGCCGCGGCACCCACCTCCAGAAGATCCGCACGGCATGAGAGCCGCACCCCAAGGGCGAGGAGAGCCAGCATGTCCACCACTGAGCAGCGCGTCGCGGTCGTGACCGGAGCAGCGCGAGGCATCGGCGCGGCGACCGCCGTCCGGCTCGCCGCCGAGGGCCGCGCCGTCGCCGTGATCGACCTCGACGAGGCCGCCTGCAAGGACACCGTCGCGCAGATCACCGCCGCCGGTGGCAAGGCGATCGCCGTGGGCTGCGACGTGGCCGACGAGGCCCAGGTCGAGGCCGCCGTCACCCGGATCGCGGCGGAGCTCGGCGCGCCCACGATCCTGGTCAACAACGCGGGCGTGCTGCGCGACAACCTGCTCTTCAAGATGAGCGCCACCGACTGGGACACGGTCATGAACGTGCACCTGCGCGGCGCCTTCCTGATGTCCCGCGCCTGTCAGGCGCACATGGTGGACGCGGGCTTCGGCCGCATCGTCAACCTCTCCAGCTCCTCCGCGCTGGGCAACCGCGGCCAGGTGAACTACGCGGCGGCCAAGGCGGGCATGCAGGGCTTCACCAAGACGCTCGCCAAGGAGCTCGGCAAGTTCGGCATCACCGCCAACTCCGTGGCGCCCGGCTTCATCGTCACCGAGATGACCAAGTCCACCGCCGAGCGCGTCGGCATGGGCTTCGAGGACTTCCAGGCCGCGGCCGCCACCCAGATCCCGGTGCAGCGCGTCGGCAGGCCGGAGGACATCGCCAACGCCATCGCCTTCTTCACCGGCGACGCGGCCGGTTTTGTGTCCGGGCAGGTCATGTACGTGGCCGGCGGCCCGCTGAACTAGCGCCCCGCCCGACAAGCACAAGACCTAGCGCAAAGGACCAGGACAGATGGCAGTGCAGGACAGCGGCAAGGCGGCGCTCATCACCGGGGCGAGCCGCGGCATCGGGTACGGCATCGCGGAGGCGCTGGTCGCCCGCGGCGACCGCGTGTGCATCACCGGACGCAACGAGGACGCGCTCAAGGAGGCCGTGGAGAAGCTCGGCGCCGACCGCGTCATCGGCGTCGCGGGCAAGGCCCACGACGAGGCCCACCAGGCGGTCGCCGTGGAGCGCGCCATGGAGGCGTTCGGCCGCGTCGACTTCCTCATCAACAACGCCGGTACGAACCCGGTGTTCGGGCCGATGGCCGACATGGACCTGAACGTGGCCCGCAAGGTCTTCGAGACGAACGTGATCTCCGCGCTCGGCTTCGCCCAGCTCACCTGGAAGGCATGGCAGAGCGAGCACGGCGGCGCGATCGTCAACATCGCCTCCATCGCGGGCGTCGCGCCCTCCCCGTTCATCGGGGCGTACGGCATGAGCAAGGCCGCCATGGTCAATCTGACCCTGCAGCTCGCGCACGAGTTCGCGCCGAAGGTGCGGGTCAACGCCATCGCTCCGGCCGTGGTGAAGACCAAGTTCGCGCAGGCGCTCTACGAGGGCCGCGAGGAGGAGGCCGCCGCGGCCTACCCGCTCGGCCGTCTCGGCGTGCCGTCCGACATCGGCGGCGCGGCCGCGTTCCTGACCTCTGAGCAGTCCGACTGGATCACCGGTCAGACGCTTCAGGTCGACGGCGGCATGTTCCTCAACGCGGGCGTCGGCTGACGCGATCGGGCGTTCCCCGACAGAACCGGAGGAACCCCCGGGAAAGCCCGGATTGACGTACGTACGTGACGTTCTCACGCATGAAGTGCCCCGCCGGTGAGCCGGGTTGGTACGGCGGGGCACTGCGGTATGGTCTGCCGATCCATGGCACGGCAGACCGAGGAGCGTGCACGTGTTCAGAAGAGTTCACCCGCGTTGTCTGCGGCCGGTCACGCTGCTCGCGTCCCTTTCCCTCGTCGCCGGCTGCGGCGTGCTGTCCTCCGAGGGTTCGGACGGCGGGGACGCCATCACGGTCGGTACGACGAGCGCGCCGAGCACCCTCGATCCCGCGGCGGCGTACGACGGCTCCTGGGAGCTGTACCGGAACATCTTCCAGACGCTCCTGAGCTTCCCGTCCGGCGCCACCGAGCCCCAGCCTGACGCGGCCGAGCGCTGTCGGTTCACGGACGACAGCAGCATGGTCTACACGTGTACGTTGCGCGCCGGGCTGAAGTTCTCCGACGGCCACGAGCTGGACGCGCGGGCCGTGAAGTACTCCTTCGACCGGATGCGGCGCATCGACGTCAAGGGCGGTCCGGCCGGACTTCTGGGCGCGCTGCGGACCGTGCAGACCAAGGGGGACCGGACTGTCGTCTTCCGGCTGCGCAAGCCCGACGCCACATTCCCGTTCGTCCTCGCCACCCCCGCCATGTCGATCGTCGACCCCCGCGAGTACCCGGCCGACAAAATACGCGAGGGCGACGAGATCAACGGCTCCGGGCCGTACTCCCTCAAGAGCTACCAGCCCGGTGACCGGGCCGAACTCACCAAGAACAGCCACTACGAAGGCGCGGCCGACCGCAAGAACGACGCCGTGACCATCCGCTACTTCCGCGACTCCGACGCCATGGTCGAGGCGCTGCGCGACAAGGACCTCGACGTCACCTTCCGCGGCCTCGCGGCCCGGGACGTCGTGGCGCAGCAGGGCCCGGACAAGGCGAGCGACATCCGGCTCGTCGAGGGCGCCGGGACCGAGATCCGCTACCTGGTCTTCAACCCCAAGGACCCGTGGGCCCGCAAGCCCGCCGTGCGCAAGGCGTTCGCCCAGGTGATCGACCGCGGCGCGCTCGCCCACAAGATCTACAAGGACACCGTGGAGCCGCTGTACTCGATGGTCCCGCGCGGTGTCACCGGGCACGGCACGGGCTTCTTCGACGCCTACGGCAACCCGAGCGTGACCAAGGCGCGGCGGATCCTGACGGCGGCGGGCATCACCGAGCGCGTCCCGCTGAACCTCTGGTACACCACCGACCGCTACGGCTCGGCCACCGCTCCGGAGTTCGCCGAGATCAAGCGGCAGCTGGAGGCCTCGGGCCTGTTCAAGGTCACGATCAAGGGCAAGCCGTGGAAGGAGTTCGACGCGGCCTACAAGCGGGGCGAGTACCCGGTCTTCGGGCGCGGCTGGTTCCCGGACTTCCCGGACGCGGACAACTTCATCGCGCCCTTCGTGGGCGCGCGCAACGTCCACAACATCCCCTACCTGTCGCCGGAGGTCACCGACGAGCTGCTGCCGCGCTCGCGCCGCGAGGCCGACCGGAGCAACGTCGTGGACCAGTTCGAGCGCGCCCAGCGGATCCTCGTCGACGACGTGCGGCTGCTGCCGCTGTGGCAGGGCAAGCAGTACGTCATGGCGAGCGAGGAGATCTCGGGTGCCGAGCGGGCCCTCGACCCCTCGGCGATCATGATGATGTGGGAGCTGGGGCGCAAGACGAGCTGGTAGGCGACGGCCCCGGGGCGCGGGGCGGGGCCCGGGGGCGATGGATTGTCAGTGGCCGCCGGTAGGTTCTGTGGTGCAGAACTGAACGCACCCCGGAGGTTGTTGACGTGACCGACATCGCCATGCTGCCCGCGTCCTGGCGCGGAGTCCTCGGCGAGGAACTGCAGAAGCCCTACTTCAAGGAGCTCACCGAGTTCGTCGAGGAGGAGCGTGCGAAGGGGCCGGTCTTCCCGCCGCGCGACGAGGTGTTCGCCGCGCTGGAGGCGACACCCTTCGACCGGGTGAAGGTCCTCGTCCTCGGCCAGGACCCTTACCACGGTGAGGGCCAGGGCCACGGCCTGTGCTTCTCGGTCCGCCCCGGAGTGAAGACCCCGCCCTCGCTGCGGAACATCTACAAGGAGCTGAAGGAGGAGCTCGGCCACCCGGTGCCGGACAACGGCTATCTGATGCCGTGGGCCCAGCAGGGCGTGCTGCTCCTGAACGCGGTCCTGACGGTCCGCTCCGGCGAGGCCAACTCCCACAAGGGCAAGGGCTGGGAGAAGTTCACCGACGCGGTGATCCGCGCGGTGGCCGAGCGCCCGGATCCGGCGGTGTTCGTCCTGTGGGGCAACTACGCCCAGAAGAAGCTGCCCCTCATCGACACGGAGCGGCACGTCGTGGTCAAGGGCGCGCACCCCTCGCCGCTGTCCGCGAAGAAGTTCTTCGGCTCCCGGCCCTTCACCCAGATCGACGAGGCGGTGGCGGCCCAGGGGCACGAGTCCATCGACTGGCGCATCCCCGACCTGGGCTGAGCAGGCGGGAGCGCCCCGCGTCGCACCGCGCCTGACCGCGATTGTCAGTGGTGGCCGCTAGCGTCGGAACCGACTCGTGGGGCCGGTGGCCGGACACCGGCCGACGGCCCCACGGCTGACGAACGACCGACGGATCGACTGACACGACGGACCTGCCGCGGGGCCCCGCCCGGCTCGCGGCACGTCCGGCGGACGCGGAGGGCGACGCGGTGGCGGAGCGGCAGGAACAGACAACGGACGACGAAGACGCCGTGATGACCCGCATCGGGCAGGCGGTCATGCTCCAGCACGCGGGCGACCGCGAGGAGGCGCGGACCCGATTCCTCGTGCTCTGGTCGGAGATCGGCGAGGAGGGCGACGCCCTGCACCGCTGCACCCTCGCGCACTACATGGCCGACACCCAGGACGACCCGGCGGACGAACTCGCCTGGGACCTCAGGGCGTTGTCGGCGGCGCACGAGCTGACGGACGAACGCGTCGGCGCCCACCACCAGTCCCTCGCGGTGCGTGGCTTCTACCCCTCGCTGCACCTCAACCTGGCCGCGGACTATGTGAAGCTCGCCCGCCCGGCCGCGGCCCGCAGCCACCTGCGCCTCGCGCGCGGCGCGGTGGGCGCACTCGGCGACGACGGCTACGGGGACGGCATCAGGGCGGCGCTCGACCGGTTGGAGGCGCAGGTGGGGGAGGGGGCGGTGGAGGAGTAGCGGTCGAGCCGGGGGTCCGTGGGCTCACCCTGCCCCACCCGGCCTCAACGCCCGTACGCCGCCCGGCAGATGGCCGCCTCCGGGCTGTCCGGCTCCCAGCCCCCGTGCGTCCGGCCGAGCGCGCACAGGTCGACCTCGACGCGGGCGCGCGGCGGCGGGTCGGAGCGGGGTGACTTCTCGTCGTGGCGGGGGTGGTCCTGGTGCCGTCCGTCGTGGCGGTGCGGGGGCGGGTCCGAGCGCCCTCGGCGCTTGTCGCGACTGCGGGCGTCGTCGTCACCGGTGGGCGAGGGCGAGGTGGTCGAGGGCCGGTCCGACGGGGTGGCCTTCGCCCGCGGGGAGGCGGTACGGGACGGGGTGGCCGCCGGGCCGCCGCGCTCCAGCGAGTCGCGGGCCGGGGCCTGCACCGCCCGCGGCGGCCGGGCCGAGGGCGTCCGGGCGGGCGTCGACGGGCCCGCCGACACCGAGCCCCGACCGGCCGTCCGCTCCACCCCCGTGCACCCGGAGAGAGCCAGCACGGCCACGGCCGCGGACACGAGAAGCACCGAGGTGGTCGTCGATCGCTGCACCCGCGCCACTCTGCTGCCCCCGGCGTGCCCCGGGGCGACGAACGAACCCGCATGCCCCGCACGGGTGACACCGGCGCACGCCATCGCCCGCTTCGTGAGCAGCTAAGCCGCCCTGCGTCGTGAGCCAGGGCGCCCTGCGTCGTGAGCCAGGCCGCCCCGCTTGGCGAGCCAAGCCACCCCGTGTCGTCGGCTAGGCGGCCCCGCTCCGTGGGCTAAGCCGCCCCGCCCGCGCCCCCGTCGAGCATCCCCCGCAGCAACTCCCCGAACCCCTCCCGCAGTTCGTCCACCGTCGGCGCGGCCGCGTGGTACGAACCCGCGACGCACGAGAACATCATGCCGTCGCACCACGCCACCAGCGACAACGTGTGCCGCTCCGGGTCCTTGGAGCCCGCGGCGACCATCAGTTCGCGCAGCGGCTCGCGGAACTGGGCGCCCGCCGAGTCGTAGTACGACCGCAGTTCGGGGCGGCGGGTGGCCTCCAGGGCCAGTTCGTAGCGGGACAGGAGCAGGCCGCGGTGGTCGTCGCCGGTGAGGAAGCGGTGCAGGGCGACGGCGAGTCCGGAGATCAGGGTGTCGCGGTCACCTGCCGGGTCCGGCAGTTCGCTCGGCGTGAGGACGTCGTTCTCGCGCTCGGCCTGGCGGCGGACCGCGGCCTCCAGGAGGGCCAGCCGGGTGCGGGCGTGGTTCGACGTCGACCCCGGGGGGAGCCCCGCCGCCTCGTCGACGGCCCGGTGGGTGAGGCCGCGCATGCCGCGCTCGGTGAGCAGTGACAGGGCGGTGTCGGCGATGAGTTCGGTGCGGGCTGTCCCCGTGGCACGTACAGGCATGTGGCCCAGCCTACCGTCTGTACTACAGATGTAGTAGCGTCTCGCTGTCGGCACTACATCTGTAGTTTCCGCCGGTGCCTTGGTCAAGTATGCGCGCGACAAGGAGAGATCATGCCCGGAACAGCGAATTCTCCCGAGCCCCACGCCGTTGTCATCGGCGGCGGCATCGGTGGGCTCACCGCCGCCATCGGCCTGCGGAATGCGGGCTGGCGGGTCACCGTGCTGGAGCGCGCCGGGTCCCTGGAGCCCATCGGCTCCGGCATCGGCCTCGCCCCCAACGCCCAGCGCGCCCTGGACGTGCTCGGCCTCGGCGACCGGGTGCGCGAGCTCGCCGCGTGGGAGGGTGCGGGCGGGGTGCGGGCGCAGGACGGGCGCTGGCTGGTGCGGACCAGCGCGGCCGCGACGGAGCGGGCGTTCGGCGGCACGCTGGTGCTGCTGCACCGCGCGACGCTCGTCGACCTGCTCGTCGCCGAGCTGCCCGCCGACTGCCTGCGCACCGGCGTTGACGCCCGCCTCACCGACCCCGGCGGCCCCGGCCGCCGAGCCGTCGTCACGACCGGTGACGGTGACATCGAGGCCGACCTCGTCGTCGGCGCCGACGGCATCAACTCCGCAGTCCGGACGGCCCTGTTCCCCGCGCACCCCGCGCCCGCGTACACCGGCTTCACCGCCTGGCGGCTCATCGTGCCCGCGCCCGAGCGCCCCTTCGCGCCGCACGAGACCTGGGGCCGCGGCGGCGTCTGGGGCACCCACCCACTCAAGGACGGCCGTGTGTACGCGTACGCCACCGCGCTCGTCCCCGAGGGCGGGCGCGCGCCCGACAGCGAGAAGGCCGAACTGGAGCGCCGCTTCGCCCGCTGGCACGACCCGATCCCCGCGATCATCGCCGCGGCCCGCCCCGAGGACGTCCTGCGCAACGACGTGCGCCACCTCATCGAGCCGCTGCCCGCCCACCACCGTGGCCGCGTGGCCCTCATCGGCGACGCCGCGCACGCCATGGCGCCCACCCTCGCCCAGGGCGGCAACCAGGCCATCGAGGACGCCGTCGTGCTCGCCCACCACGCGGCACCGCGCGCCGACCTCTTCGCGGGCCTGGCCGCGTACAGCGCCGCCCGCGTCCCGCGGACCACGGCGATCGTACGGAAGGCCGCCCGCGCCGCCCGCCTCAACCACCTCACCGGCAGCCCCGTACGGGCCGTGCGCGACACCCTGCTCAGGACGGCATCGCGGCTCGGCCCGAACCTGATCCTGCGGGGCTTCACCTCCATCGCCGACTGGCGCCCGCCCCAGCCCCCGTATGCTGCGGGAACAGGCTCGGGGGCGCAGGAGCGTGAACCGGCACGACGGTAGGGAGACAGTGGTGAAGGTCGGCTGCATCGGACTCGGCGACATCGCGCAGAAGGCGTACCTCCCGGTGCTCGCCACCCGGCCCGGCGTCGAACTGCACCTCCAGACCCGCACCCCCGCCACCCTGGAGCGCGTCGCCGCCGTCCACCACGTGGCGGAGCCCCGCCGCCACACCGACCTGGACGCGCTGCTCGCCCAGGGCCTCGACGCGGCCTTCGTGCACGCGCCCACCACCGTCCACCCCGAGATCGTCGGCCGCCTCCTGGAGGCCGGGGTGGCGACGTACGTGGACAAGCCGATCGCGTACGAGTACGCCGAATCCGAGCGGCTCGTGGAGCTGGCCGAGGAGCGCGGTGTCAGCCTCACCGTCGGCTTCAACCGCCGCTACGCCCCCGGCTACGCCCAGTGCGTCGAGCACCCGCGCGAGCTGATCCTGATGCAGAAGAACCGCGTGGGCCTGCCGGAGGACCCGCGCACCATGGTCCTGGACGACTTCATCCACGTCGTCGACACCCTGCGCTTCCTCGTGCCCGGCCAGATCGACCACGTGGGGGTGCGCGGCCGGGTCGAGAACGGACTGCTCGAACACGTCGTGCTGCAGCTCGCGGGCGACGGGTTCACCGCGATCGGCGTGATGAACCGCCTCAGCGGGTCCACCGAGGAGATCCTCGAAGTCTCCGGCCAGGACACCAAGCGGCAGGTCCTGAACCTCGCCGACGTCATCGACCACAAGGGCCAGCCCACCGTGCGGCGGCGCGGCGACTGGGTGCCGGTGGCGCGGCAGCGCGGCATCGAGCAGGTCGTGCTCGCCTTCCTCGACTCCGTGCGCGCGGGCAAGGTGCTCAGCGCGCGGGACGCGCTGGCTAGCCATGAGCTGTGTGAGCGGGTGGTGCGGGCCGTTCAGGAGCAGGCCTCCTGAACGCCCGCGCGCCCTCCGCCGCGCACAGCAGCGCGAGGACGACCAGCGCCGCGTGCACCGGCCAGTCGCCGAACCGCACGTACAAGGTGGTGCCGGTGGCCAGCGGGACGTCGTACGCCGCGGTGCTCGACGCCGACGTGCCGAGCGGCGCGCCGACGCGTTCGCCGCTCGGGCCGTAGACGGCCGAGACGCCGGTGAGCGTGGCGTGCACCATGGGGCGGCCGGTCTCGGCGGCCCGCACGGCCGCGAGCGAGGCGTGCTGCTCGGGCGCCCAGCTGTGCTGGAACGTCGACGTGGCGGACTGGGCGAGCAGCACCTGCGCGCCCTCGCGGGTGAGGTGGCGGCTCATGTCGGGGAACGCCGACTCGAAGCACACCAGCGGACCGACCCGCAGCCCCTGCCCCACGGTCATCACGACGGGCCGGTCGCCGCGCCTGCGGTCCTCGCCCGCGGCCTTGCCCACCGAGGTCGCCCAGCCGAGCAGGGAGCGCGCGGGCACGTACTCGCCGAAGGGGACCAGGCGCATCTTGTCGTAGCGGTCGCCCGTCGGTCCGTCGGGGCCGACGAGCACCGAGCTCTTGAAGATGCCGGGACGGTCCGAGCGGCGGGCGTCGACGTTCACCAGGATGTCGGCGTCGAGCTGCCGGGACAGCGCGGTGAGGCGCCCGGCCAGGTCGGGCCGGTCGGCCAGGTCGTGGCCCACGCTGCTCTCGCCCCACACCACGAGGTCCAGGTCGCGGCCCGCCAGGGAGCGGGTGAGCTGTTCCTCGCGGTTGAACCGCTGGTCGGCGCTGTCCACGCCGTTCATGACGCCCGGCTGGACGACGGCGACGCGGATGTGGCCCGCGGGTTCGGGGCGCGGGGACCAGGTCCAGGCCGCCGTGGTGGCCGCGCCGACGGCGACGAGACCGGCGACGGCGGGGACGCGGGCGCCCCGGTTGGTGGCGAGCACGGCGACACCCGTGTTCACGGCCACGACCAGCGCGCTGACCAGCCACACCCCGCCGACCGACGCGAGCCGCAGCGCGGGTTCCACCTCCCACTGGCTGGAGCCGAGCAGCCCCCAGGGCCCGCCGAGCCCCTCCCAGGACCGCACCAGCTCCACCATCAGCCAGCCGGACGGCAGGACGAGCAGCGCCGCGGCGGCCCGCCCCGGGGCGGGCGTACCGCCGAGGAGGCGACGTACGAGCCAGCCCCACGGCGCCCACAGCAGGCCCAGCAGCGCGGCGATGACCAGCGTGAAGACGTGCAGGCTCGGCAGCAGCCAGTGGTGCACGGCGACCATGAAGCCGAGCCCGCCGAGCCACCCGTCGAGCGCCGCGCGGCGGGGCGTCGGCGCCGAGCGGGCGAGGAGGATCCACGGCACGAGCGCGACGTACGCGAACCACCACCAGGACGGCGCGGGGAACGCCAGGGCGGGCAGGGCGCCGCACAGGGCGGCGAGGGCGCCGCGCTGCCAGGGCGAGGTGAGATCGCCGCGCCGCCACGGCGCGGCGTCGGGCGTGCGCCGCCACGCCGTGGCGTCCGCCCAGGTCGGCACCCATCGGTGCCGTTGCCTGCTGCCGAGAACGTCCATGCAGCGCGCCTTTCTGCCCCGATCCGTCCGACGCGGCTGGTGCGTCCGCAGTCGTACGTTCAGTGTGCGCGCCCCTGACGATCTAGGACAGGGGGCGCATGGTTCAGGTAACCGGGTCGGACCAGTGCTGTCTGCGCCACTTCTCGTGGACGACGACCTGGCGCAGCCGCCAGCCGTTGTGGGTGCGGACGGCGGTGAATTCGTAGCGGCCGCCGCATTCGAAGTCGGGCGCGGTGCTCCCCGGCCGGTCGGCGGCGCCCGGGCCACCTGGCTCGGCCGTGCGGTCGGCGCTGTCAGCCGTGTCCGCCTTGCCTGCCAGCCGCATGGGGTTGGCGTAGTCGGCCTGGATGCGGGCGGAGTCGCCGATGTCCTGGTCGCGGACGTCGAAGCGGATCCTGCGGTTGACGATGAGGTGCTGGCGTACCGCGAAGATCCGCAGGGACTCCGTGAGCCAGTCGGCGACCTCGGACATGGGTCCTTCGATGCCGCCGGCCGAGCGGTAGTCGGCGCGTCCGTCGGGTGCGAACAGCCGACGGTAGCCGTCCCAGTCGCCGTCGTCGACGGTGATGGCGTAGTCGGTGATGAGGGTGTCGATGGCCAACCGGTCAAGGACTGCGGCGAGTTCCACGCGCTGCGTCATCGGATCAGTCTTGGGCACCGGGGGTGCGGAGCCAAGAGGCCGGGCGCGAGTGGTTGTGCCGCCGGGGCCTCAAGTGGCTTGATGGGTCCGTCCGGACTGGTGGGGAGGGTGCGCGCGAGCTGGTGGTGATCGCTCGCGCGCGGTCGGGGATTTCCTCGGTGGCGGGCGGACCTCAGACGCGGTGCGGCCGACTGACGGCTCACGCGCGGAAGAATGCGTGCGTACTGCCCCCGTTGTGCGCCGCTTATGCGGCCTGCACGATCTCCGCGCGTACCGCCTCGGCCCACTCGGTCACCAACTGCTCGTACTCCCGCCGCTGTTCTACGGAGAGGCGGCCGCCCGCACGCAGCCACAGGCCGCGTATCCGCTCGTTCAACTCGGCCGACGACCGCACGGAACCATGGGGTTGAGGGGTGAGGGGCATGAGGTCAAGCCTAGGGGATAGCCCTGACAATCGGAACTGTCAGCTACCGCACACCTGCGGCAGGTGATCGCGCCGGGGCGCCGCAAGGCGCGCGCGTCCGGCGCGAGTTGGAGTAGGTGCGCTGGTCGGCGGGGCTCGGGAGGGTGGTTGAGGTCCGCCGGGGCGCGGTGTAACGGGCTCGCGCAGTGACGGACGGCACCATGCGGTACGTCACTTGGCGCGCAGGGGGCCCGCGTTCGGTGATGCCGCCGTCGGACAGCGGCATCACCGGCACTGGACCGCTGCCGTCGTGCGTCAGGTCGTGGTGGGCCTGATGCGCCGGGCGGCGAGGATTCCGGCGGCCGCGAGCGCGGCGGTGAGGGCGAAGGTCACCGTCAGGGCGAGGGTCACCGAGCCGCCGTGGGCCGCGGACAGGGTGACGGCGGCGCCGCCGAGGCCGCTGAGGACGGCGACCGCGAGGGTCTGCGCGAGCTGCATCGAGCCGCTGGCCTCGCCCTGCTTGTCGGCCGCCGCCTGCTCCATGGCGTCGGTGGTCGCCGCGTTGAAGGCGACGCCCATGCCCGCGCCGCCGATGGCCCAGCCCGCCACGGCCGTCAGGGCGGGCACGGCGTCGACGAGGACGCCCAGCGCCATCACGGCGATGCCCACGAGCAGGACCGCGAAACCGGCGGCGATCGGCGCGGCCCGCGAACGCCCGCTCCAGCGACTGTCGGCCCGGCCCTGCCAGGTCGCCCCGAGCACCCAGGTGATGGCGCCCGCCGAGAGCCCCAACCCGGCCTCCGTGGCGCTCAGTTCGCGCAGCCGGACCAGGCCGAGGGGCAGGAACGCCTCGCTGCCGAAGTAGGCGCCGCAGAGCAGGAAGCGCAGGACGACGCCGGTGGGCACGCCGCGGCGCACGGTCAGCGTGCCCGCCGGGGTGACGCGCCGCAGCGCGAGCACGGCGATGGCGGCGCCCACGGCGGACAGGGGGATCAGGAGGGCGAGTTGGCGCAGTTGCAGGCCTGCCAGGAGGAGGCCGGTGCCGGCGGCGAGGAGGACGCTGCGGGCTACGGGGGTGGACCACCATGGGGTGGCTTCGGTGGCCGGGGCCGGGGCCGGGGCTGAGACCGGGTCCGGGGCCGGACTTCCAGGGTCTCCGGCGTTCCCCGGGCGCCCGAGACGGCGCAACTGCGGCAGCGCGAGCGTCGCCGCCACCGCGATCAGGGGCAGCAGCAGCACGAACACCCCGCGCCAGGAGACATGGTCGGCGATCACGGCCGCGATGCTCGGCCCCACCAGGGACGGCACGGTCCAGCCGCCGGAGACCAGGGCGAACATGCGGGCACGCAGGCGCTGCGGATAGGCCAGCGCGATGGCGGTGTACGCCAGCGCCATCACGGCCCCGACCCCGAGCCCCTGGAGGAACCGACCGGCGAGGAAGGCGGGCCAGTTGGGCGCGGCCCCGGCGAGCGCGCAGCCGACGGCGAACACCGCGAGGCCGAGGGTGAGCGGGCGGGCCGGGCCGTGGCGGTCGGCGGCGACGCCCGCGGCGACGGTGCCGATCAGGTTGGCCAGCATCAGCGCGGACAGGCCCCAGCCGTACGCGTTGAGTCCACCGAGGCGGCCCGCGATCTCCGGCAGCACGGTGGCGACACCCATCGACTCGAAGGCGACGAGCCCGACGGACAGCACGATGCCCCAGGTGAGGGCGGAGTACGGGGCGCGGAAGACGCTCTCGGGGCGGGCGGTCGCCGCGGCCGCCGGTTGCGCCCGCGATCGCGTGGACGACTGCGTACGTGACTCCTGTGCGGGTGATCCGTGCGCGGTCGGCCCCGGCTCGGGCGATTCCTGCGCGGCTGACCCCTGCGCGGGTACTTCCTGCCCGGGTGACTCCTGCGCGGCTGGCCCCGGCTCGGGTGCTTTCCGCGTGGTCGCTTCTTGCTCGGACGGCAAGGTCGACCCCCCATCTTTCGTTTCGATCCGGAATGGAACGAAAGTAGATGCTACCTATACTTGCCGCCATGGCAACCCCCGAGTCCGCGGCCCCCGCCGCCCGTCCCGCCCCCGCGACCGGCCGGACGGGACGCCCCCGCGACGTACGGCTCGACGAAGCCATCCTGGAAGCGACGCTGGCGCTCCTGGAGGAGTCCGGCTACCCGAACCTGACGATGGAGGGCGTCGCGCGCCGCGCCGGTACGACCAAGCCGGCCATCCGCCGCCGCTGGCCGTCCCGGCAGCACCTGGTCATCTCCGCCCTCGCGGAGAGCATGGGCACCGCGCCCACCCCCGACACCGGCTGCACGCACTGCGACCTGATCCTCGGCATCGAGACCCTGAGCCAGGCGTTCGGCGGCACACTGGGGCGACGTACGCTGCCCGCGCTCGTGGCCGAACTGGCCGACGACCCGGATCTCGACCGCGTCTTCAACGAGACGATCTTCCGCCCCCGCAGGGCCACCACCGAGGCGGCGCTGCGCCGGGGCGTCGAGCGCGGTGACATCCGGCCCGACGCCGACATCGACCTGCTCCTGGACATGCTCGGCGCCACCACGTACCACCGGGTGCTCTTCGGGCACCTGCCGGTGACGGACTCGCTGGCTCACGACGTCGTGATGGTGCTCATGGAGGGTGCGGCGACCCCGCGTTGGCGCGGCCACTACCGGCAGCAGCACCAGGACGACCCGCGCGCGGGCGGACCGGCCGTGCGGACGGGCTGAGCCGAGCGGTCAGGCGCGCAGGGCCTGGAGCAGGTGGCGCAGGGGTGGGCCGGGCGGGCCCGGCAACGCGGCCAGCGACGTGGTGAGTTCGGGGGCGGCCAGGCGTCGTACGGCCACGCGGGGTACCGGCGGCAGCCCCGTCACCTCGTAGAAGACCGTCCAGGAGGGCGAGTCGGCGCTCTGCTCGGCCAGGCCGGTCAGGGTCTCCTGGAGGGTGGTGAACGGCGGCCCGAGCAGGGGTTCCGCTCCGACGGCCCGCAGCGCTCCGGTCACGAGGTCGTGGAAGGGCGGGTTGTGCTCGCGCGGGGCCAGGCGCAGCGGGAGGTCCGCCACCTGCTCTAGCCGCAGGGGCGGGGCGCTCGCCGGGGCCGGGCCGGACGCGGGCTCCGGCCCGCCGTCGGACCGGGCCGCCGCCGGATGGTCCGCGGGCAGCGCCACGTACAGCGGATCCCGCCACACCGGCAGCAGTTCGAGCCCCGGCGCTCGCGGCACCGCCCGCACCAGCGCCGCGTCCAGCTCGCCGGAGCGCACCGCCGCGAGCCGCTCGGTGAGGGGCAGTCGGCGCAGCCGTACCCGGAGCCGAGGGGCCGTGCGCCGCAGTGCGTCCAGGAGGCGGTACGTCCGGTCGCCCGGCCCCTGGACGGTGCCCAGGCGCAGCAGCCCCTCGTCGCCGGACGCGACGTCGGCGGCGACCCGCCGGATGCGGTCGGCCGCCGCGAGCACGGCCCGGGCCTCGGGCAGGAGCCGCTCACCCGCGGCGGACAGGTGGACGTGCCGCGTGGACCGGTCGAACAGCGCGACGCCCAGCTCGCGTTCCAGGCGGCGGACCTGCTGGCTGACCGCCGACTGCACGACGCCGAGGCGCTCGGCGGCCCGGCTGAAGCCGCCCTCGTCGGCCACGGCGGCGAAGTACTGGAGCTGGCGCAGTTCCACGGGTTCCTCCTGCGGCGCCGATGCGGCACGGCCCACGGCCGTCGCCGCGTCGTGATCGGCGATTCATCACGATCGGTGATTTCTGCAGGGAACAACTGCTTCTGGTGCGCGACTTCTTCCCCGGATCGAATGGGAGCCACGAACAAGGCGACAGAAAGAGAGCACGGGCCATGACCGAGCAAGAAGCCCTGGGCGCCCCGGCCAGAACAGGTGCCCTCATCGTGCGGGCCGGTTCCGCCGAACACGTCCCCCTGCCGCACGGCGGCGGCTTCGACCTGCTGGCCGACGGCGCGGACACGGGCGGCGCTCTGGGGGCGAACGGGCTGACCCTCGGCGCGGGCGCGGACGGCGCCAGGCCGCACTTCCACGCGCGGTCGACGGAACTGTTCCACGTGCTCGACGGAGCCGTGGAGTTCTTCCTGGACGGCGGGATGACGACGGTCACACGGGGTGGACTCGTCGTCATCCCGCCCGGGATGCCGCACGCGTTCGGCGCGGCGGCCGGTGCGACCGCCGCACTGCTGGCGGTCCTGACACCGGGGGTCGACCGGTTCGGCTACTTCCGTGCCCTGGGCCGCGTTCAGCACGGCCTGGACACGTTCGACAGCCTCCTGCCCGAACAGGACCGGTACGACGTGCACTTCCTCGGCGGCGCGGACGCCGCCGCCTGGGACGAGGCGCGCGGCCGGGCTACGCCCGGTCGCGCACCGTCCCGGTGACCGTCGGGCCGACGTGCGGCTCCCACGCCTGGTCGTAGGTGACCAGGCGCAGCCGAACGGTCTCCTTGGACTCCCGCACCCGGTCCTTGACGGTGGGCACGCTCACCTCGACGCTCCGCTTCCCCGCGGCGATGCCCGCCGGGACGTACGGCGCCTCCGACACCTTGGACAGCCGTCGCGCCGGGTTCGGCGACCGGTCGAAGGTCTTCTTCAGCCAGCGCTTGTCGACGTCCTTGGTGGACAGTTCGGTGCCGCCGGCGACCCGGCGGATCTCGAATCCGGCCTCGATGTCGGTGTCGGCCGCCTCGGACAGCGTGACGCGCCACTTGAGGGCCTTGCCCTCGGTGACCCGGTTCGCGACGGGCTTGACGGTGACCTTGGGCATCGGGTCGTCGTTGCGCACGAGCACCCCGCCCTGGTGGGAACCGACGACCGCGCCGCTGACCGCCTTGACCATGACCTCGTGGGACGTGTCGGCGCCGTAGCGCTTGTTGCCGCGCACCGTGACGGGCACCTCGACGGGGTCGCCGCCCGGGCGGACCGTCACGATCTTGCTCGTGGTCCTGCGCGTACGCGGATCGGTCACGAACAGCCGGACCTTGCCGGTGCCCTTCCCGGAAACCCGCACCGGCACCCGGTACTTGCGCACACCCGAGTCACCCTCGTCGACCTTCAGGCGGCCGACGTCGACCCGCGCGAGGTCGGCGGTCCCGGCGTCCGGAGTGCCCGGGCGCCAGCCCCACCCGTCCATCAGCCAGGCGCGCCCGGAGCGGCTCTGCGGGGTCAGCTCCAGCGAGGCGACCTGCTTGAGGTCGACCCCGGCGCGGGCGGCGGCGGACAGCGGTACGCGGACCTCGCGCCCCCAGTAGGAGGCGGTCATGTCGGTGCCGGGCAGCCCGTTCACGCGGACCGCGCCGAGCTTCGCCCGCTTGCCCGAGGCGTCCGTGACCGCGACGTCGAGGCGGGTGCCGGTGCTGTTCGGCGGCACGATCACCCGCAGCGCGAGCGACGTGGAGCCGTCGAGGGACACGGGCTTCTTCGGGGTGACCTTCGTCGGCGTGCCCGGCTGCGACCAGCGCATCGCGACCGCGCTCCGGCCCGGCTCCGGCGAGGGGCCCCAGGCCGCGAAGTGCGGTGAGGCGCCGTGCACATCGGGGGCGAGGCAGGAGCGGGACTCCCTGCTGTCCACCTGCGCGCACAGCCGTCCGCCGGACACCGCGACCGAGGAACCCGGTACGAACGCGGGCGTGCGGTTGCCGCCGACGGCGTGCGTGAGCACGCGCGCGGGCTTCGCCGACGGGGCCCGGCGGCCGGAGCCGTCGAGCAGCGGACGCACCCGGTCGTCACCCTCGACGAACAGGCGGGCCGCCGCCGCGATGTACGTGGAGCCCGCCTTCTGCTGCTGCTTGGCGGTCAGGCGCGTGGGCTTGCCCTTGGCACACACCGCGTCGGGCCTGCTGCCGGAGCTGAAGTCGTCGGACGCGGGCGCCTCGGCCTGCCCCGGCGTCCATTCGGTGTTGAAGAAGTTGTGGTTGGCGCCGACCACGTAGACCGCGCTGTGCAGGGCGGTGCCGCGGCTGACGCCGCGCGTTCCGTCGGCGTAGATCTGGCCCTGGAGGTCGGACACGTCGCCGTCGCAGCCGGGCAGGATCGCCGCCGACGGCACGTCGGGGGCCGGGTTCTGGCCGAAGATCGTGGGGCCGATCAGGACGGTGCCGCGGATGTTCCAGCGCGCCGGTCCCGGCGCCCCGTCCTCGGCGGCGGGCGGCGGGGTCAGGCTGTCGAGCGCGGCGCGGTTGACGCCCTCGCCGCCCCGGGAGTGGCCCACGAGCAGCACGCGGGACAGGTCGGCCGGAGCGGTGTCGCGCACGGCCTTCGGGGCGTCGCCGCGGCCCGCGGCCCAGTCCGCCCAGCGGGCGAGGTGCTGACGTACCAGCGACGAACGGGCCTCGGCGCCGCCGTCCTCGGCCACGTCGTCCTGGCCGTTGATGCCGTTGGCGGCGATCGACACCGTCACATAGCCCTGCGACGCCAGGAGCTTCTGGTCGTGCAGGTAGCCGCGGTGGCTCGGCACCGGCTTCGTGCCGCGCTTGCAGGGCCAGCCGCCGTCCTCGGCGCCGCCGGCGTTGTAGCAGGTGTAGTGGCGGCCGTGCAGGAACAGCGCGAGCGGCCGCTTGCCCGGGGCGTCGACCGGCCCGACCACGGTGCCGCGCATCTCCACCGGCGCGGGGAAGCCGGGCAGGCGCACCGACTTCTGGGTGTACTCACCGCTGACCGTGCGGTACTTGCCGGGCACGCCCGGGTCGACGCGGTTCGTGGGCAGGGGGGCCGACTGCTCGGCGGCATCGGCGGGCGGTGAGATCCGCGGGGGCGCGGCGGTGTCCTTCGCGCCCGCGTCCAGACGGCGGCCACCGGCCTCCGCCCGCAGGTCCCCGGCCGCTCCGAGGTGCGTGTCGTCCAGCCGCAGGCGGAAGGTCCGCTGGTCGGCGGCGGGCACGGGGACGCCGAGGAGCCGGTCGCCGGAGTAGAACTCGACCCGGGCGTCGCCCATCGGCACCGCCTCGGGGGCCTGCCACACCAGGTGCTTGCGGGCGCCGGACCCGTCGACCCGCCACCCCTTGGGCAGTTGGTCCTCGGCCGCCCCCGGTGGGGTGGGGTCTCCCGGTGCCGCGGGGGTGCCTTGCGGCGCGGCGGTTCTTGGTGACGCGGGCGGTATTCGGTCGGCGGACGGCTGCGCGTGCGCGAGGCCCGGCACCCCCACCGCCAGCGCGATGACCGCCGCGGCGGCGGTCACCGAGCGCGGGACATGGATCAAGACATTCCTCCGGTTCCATCCTGTTCATCAGCCCCCCGGATCCCTGGAGAGATCACAGGGCCCCCGGGCCTGGAGGATGACAACGGGCGTACCGGGGTTGCCTCGTGCATCACCCTTCACTTGTCCACGTGTGTCGTTCGGCACGTGCCACGGGTGTCGCTCGGCACTTGTCCACGCGGCGTCCGCCACGCATCATGCGGACATGGTTGATCATGATTTCGGGGCCCTGACCGCCGTCCGGCTCGCCGCGTACTCCCGGGCCGAGCAGAACGAGATCCTCGGCGACGGCGCCGACCCGTTCGGCGTCGCGGAGACCGGCCTGACGTGGCTGCCCAAGGAGGAGCACTTCGGGGTCAGGTCGGCGGCGGGCCGACTCGTGGCCCACGCGGGCCTGTTGCGACTGCCGATGGCGATCGGCGGCACCCCCACCGAGGTGATGGGTGTCGGCGGCGTGGCCGTCGCACCCGACGTGCGCGGCCGCGGCCTGGCCCGCACCGTCCTCACGGCGGCGCTCGACCACGCCCGCACGCTGGGGCCCCGGCACGCCCTGCTCTTCTGCCGCCCGCCCCTGGTCGCCCTCTACGAACGGCTCGGCTGGCGGGCTCTGGAGGGCGATGTCCACGTGCAGCAGCCCGACGGGCCGGTGGTCATGCCGCTGCGGACGATGTGGACGCCGTTGGGAACGGGACCCGAGGCGGCCCAGTGGCCGACGGGCGACGTGCGGCTGCTGTCGTTCCCGATGTGAGCGGCGAGGTCGGCCCAGCGTGATCTGGGCGGTGGCGCCCGGTGCGATCCGGGGTGGCGGGTGCGCGGTGGTGCGTGGTCCGGTCGAGGGGGTGTCCGCGGCGGGTGCCTCGCTAGCGGGCGGGTGTCCCACGCGGCGCGGGCGGCGTGCGGGAGGGGCGCGTACCGGGCGCACGAGGCGCAGACCGGGCGCGGGAGACCGGCGCGCCTGCGCACTGGCCGGGGGTCCGGCCCGCGCCTACAGTGTGGGGCCCATGGCGCTGCGGTACCGAGCACGGAATCCGCGTACGGCACTGAGCAGGGATACGGAACCGAGTACGGAAACGGAACACGGGGCCACCGCCCCGCGGCACGTGTCGGGCGCGGGCGCTGCCCCGGCCCGTGGTCACAAGGACCCCCGGCCGGGCGCCGCCCCGGCCCGCCACCGCCGGGACGGCCGGCGGGCGCGGACGCGGCGCCGGACGGGACCCGGCGACCTCCTGCCGCGGAGCGGACGCGTCCCGCCGTGACCGCCGCCCGGGCCCGCGCCACGACGTGCGCGCGGACCGAGTGCGCGCCCAGAGCCGCTGGAGGCAGCCGTGTCCGGACCGTGCGTCGCCCTGATCACCGATCCCACGTCCCCCGAGGGCTGCCGGGACTACCTGGCCCGCGCCGTCGAACTCCTCACCGGCGCGCCACCGCGTCGCATCGACTCCCGCCACTTCGCCCCCTGCGGCACCGGCCGCGTCCGTGACCGCGACGGGATCCGTTTACGCCTCGACGTGCCCGACCAGGGACTGGAGGTGGTGCCCGAAGTGGTCGTGCTGTACGAGATACCGCCGCACCGCCGCCGCGCCCTCGCCGCGTTCCAGCGGCTCCTCGCCCACCACCGCGCGGTGACCCTGGGCGCCGGGGTGACGGCGTGGCGGACGGCCACGGAGAAGGACCGCACGGTCGACCGCTTCCAGCGGGACGGCATCGCGCAGATGGACACGGTCGTCCTCACCCGGCCGAGCGCGCACGAGGCGACCGTCGCCTTCGACGAGCTCGGCCGTGACACCTGGGCGCGGCCGGTCGTCGGCACCGGCGGCAGCGACACCTTCCACGTCACGTCCGCGGCCCAACTGGCCGAGGCCACCGAGTACTACGCGCGTCGGCGCAGCGCCTGGCTGCTCTCGCGCGACGCCGGGAACGTCACCGCCGACGGCGACCGGCACCAGTTCCGTGTGTTCGTCCTCGGCGGCCGCGTCATCCACGCCCGGGAGCACATCCAGCCCGCGACGGACACCCCCTGCAACACCTGCCAGGGGGCGACCGCCACCTTCATCGCCCCGCGCGACCTGCCGCGCCGCCTCACCGAACTCGCCGTCGCCGCCACCGCGTCGGTCGGACTGCCCTTCGCCGGGGTCGACCTGGCGATCGAGAACGGCGGCGTCGTCTTCGAGGTCAACGTCCAGCCCGCCTTCATCGAG
Organism: Streptomyces flavofungini; assembly: GCF_014650815.1. Classification (GTDB taxonomy): domain Bacteria; phylum Actinomycetota; class Actinomycetes; order Streptomycetales; family Streptomycetaceae; genus Streptomyces; species Streptomyces flavofungini. Next base: position 53,406 of record NZ_BMVR01000020.1, on the reverse strand, counting down.
GGCGAGTTGGAGCACGTGGCGATCCCGTACGTCCAGGCCCACCTCGACGCGCTCGCCCAGGCGACGGGGAGCCACCGGGGCCGCCATCCGGCGCGGGGCAGGCGGTGGGGGAGCCAGGTCCACGGGCGGTCGCCGCGGGTGGCGTAGGACGTCCGGTCCTTTCCGCGGCGGCCCACGTCCCCGCTGCGAGAGGCCGCTTCACGTCAGCCTGAACGCCGGGTCTCACACCTTCGGGCGAGGGGCGGAATGTCTGACTCCGTGCAGGGGCAGCCTCGCCGTGCCCACGTCCCGGTCTCCGGGCAGGGGTGCCCCAGCGACCCGAAGAGCGACCCGAAGGTGGCCATGCTCCGCAGAATCGTCCTGTCCGCGACCCTGCTCGCCGCCCTGGCCCCCGCGATCGTCTCGACCGCCCCCGCGTCGGCGTCCGCGCCCGCACACGGCGCCGTCGAGCGCGCTCCCGGGGAGGTGTGCTTCTGGACCCAGGCCGGGCAGCACGGCACGGGCTGGTGCTACCGGCCCCCGGGCTACGCCGAAGTCCCCGCGTCCCACCACGACAAGACCGCGTCCTTCCGTTCCGACGTGAACCGGAACCTGTACGCGATCGACTGGGTGCGGGACACCTGCTACTACCGCCTCATCCGCCCGTACGACTTCAGTGACAACTGGTCCTGGGGCTCCCGGATCGACGGCGTCTCCGACAGGACAGAGGGCTGCCAGAGCGCCTGACGACCACCGTTCGGCAGACCCCGACCCACCCCACCGCACCCGACTGCGCCCAACAGAAAGGCCACAGCCCGATATGACGATGAAGCCCGCCTCCGCTCCCGAGTCGGCCCCGAACGCCGCCCCCGCGTCGAGGGGAAGGACCGCCAAGCGGGCCCTCTTCGGCGTCGCCGCGGCGCTGCTGGTGACCGGAAGCCTCGCCGTCGCCGCCCCGGCCGGGGCGGCCGACTGTCCCAGCGGCGAGTTCTGTGCCTGGGAGCACTCCGACTACAAGGGCCAGCGTGCCAACTGGTCCGGCGACGACGGCTGGTGGGAGAGCTACATCGCGGACGAGGACTCCTCGTGGGCGAACCACGGCATCTCGGGACCGGGCATCAAGGACCACGTCAAGGTGTACTCGCGCGCCCACCAGGGCGGCCACATGACCATCTGCCTCACCCCGGGGCAGGAGGTCAACTACAACGGCGCCGCCAACGACAACGGCGACTCCCACACGTGGGCCATGAGCTGCTGATCGCCTCGAACGCCCGGCACGGGCCCGCTGCCTTCGGGCGGCGGGCCCGTACGCATCTGCGGACGCCCCCCGTCACGCGGACCGCAACGGCCGCACACCGGCGCGGAGTTGTCTCGGCCAGTTCTGGCATCCCGCCCGCCGTTCTCCTCCCGGCGGGGGCATAAGCGAAGTCGGACCGCGTATAAGAGAAGTGAGGAACCAAGCGAACCAGGAACCATCGCGTCGTGCCCCGCCCGCCCGCCAGGCAGGGCGACGGCGCACAGTGCCCCGGACCCCGGCTCCGCCCCCTCACGGGGGTGTCATGCCTGTCCGTCCGTGCCCCCTTCGGGCCACGGCGGCAAGAGGAGGTCGACTGTGGGGACCGTGCACCGCATGACGGAGGCCGAGTGCCGTGAGGTGCTGGCCCGGGCCTGGACCGGCCGCCTCGCGGTGGCCCGGCGCGGGCGCCCGTACGTGGAACTGGTCGGCCTGGTGGTGCGCGACGGGGCGCCGGTGGCGCTGGTGTCGGACGCGGGGCCGGTGGCGCGGGCGCTGCCGCCCGTGGTGGCGCCCCGTCAACTTGTCGTCCTGGAGGCCGAGGACACGGACGACGCGGACGGCGCCGACGGCAGTGGCGGTGTCCGCTGGGCGGTCCGGGCGGTCACGGCGCTGGGGCGGCCCCGCTGGGTGGTCGCGGCGGACGAAGTGGGCGCGTGCCGCCATGCCGCGGGCGCGCGGGGGCTGGACGTCACGGTGGACGTTCGGTTCCTGACGCTGACCGGACCGGTGCTGAGCGGCGAGCACTATGTGCTGCGGTGCGGGCCCGGCGGGCCGGCGGTTCCCGTGGACGACGTGACCGGGGCGGCTCCTGGGGGAGTTGAGCCCGCGGGAGGCGGCCGCGTTCAGGGCGGGGTGGCCGCGCGCGGAGGAATTGCCTCCCGTTTGCGACAGCGGTCTTCACTGCGTGGACTGGTTTGACTACTGTGGGTACAGGCATGGTCAGGACGCGGCCGCCGAGGCATGGGCATCGCCCAGGAACGGCCTCTTGGATTTCCCACGGGCCTCCCATGGACTCCCCGCGAGGTCCCAGGACGCTCGACGAGGTCCCACGGGCTGCTCACGGACTTCCCAGGGCTCGTCACGGACTTCCCCGGACTCGCCATGCGGCCGCACCTGCCTTCCCCCGCGCCGGCGGGGGGCCGGCCGGGCGCGGTGACCTCCAGACCGGCTGCCCTCGCGGGCCGACGGTCCTTGACGGGCGGCTGTTCGTGACGGACGCCGCACGAAGGAGGGGGTAAGGCAGCCGGGGCCGCGCTCCAGGCAGCGGACACCGCGGCCCCGGCTCCTCCTCTCCTCGGGGGGAGGCTCCCGCCCGCCCCCGAGGAGAGGACAGCGGTGCGAGGACGCCCGGCGGAGGGGGAGCCGCCACGTCCTCGCACCTCGCGGCCGCCGCCCCCGCCGACGAGCCGGCGGCGGCCGCCCGGGGATACGCCCGTAGGACCAGCGTGCACCCATCGGAAAGAAAAAGCGCCCCTCTTGCCTACACAACGTGCCCAGACGGCCGTTTTAGGTAGCAGAGGGGCGCATGGGGTCAAAGTGGCTACGCACGGTGACCAGTTGAGGGTTACGGCACGAAGTCGAAGGAGTAGTACACGTTGGTGCTGTCCTGCCAGCCGACGCGGGGGTCGACGTAGGCCCTGGCCCCGCCCTGGCAGTCCCGGTCCTTGTAGAGGTAGATCCTCTTGTCGGTGCCGTTGAATCCGGCGATGGCTCCGTCGTAGTAGAGCTGGTAGCAGTAGTACGTGTCGGGATTGCTCTCCGTGCGCGTCACTCCCGACCGCTCGGTCCACTGGACGTAACAGGCCGTGCCCGGGTTGCAGGTCGGAGCGGCCGCACCCGCGGGCGCCCCCGCATGCGCGACACCGGACACCGTGATCGCGAGACCGAACGCGAGCGCGAGACGTAAGGCAGCTTTGCGGTACATCACCGCATACCCCTCTCCATCATGATTTGGCACCACACAAGGCACCGGTTCGGCATACGGCACACCAGATCCGCATACGACGGCCATACTCCCGTCAAGCCACCAGCCCCGTCCATCACTCGTCCGAGGGGCGCAGAGCGCTGAGCGGGGCGCTTGTCCGGCGCGCGAATCCCGGCTTCCGGATCCGGCCGTCCAGCCCACCCGAACGTCCAGCCGCACGTGATCGCGCCCTCGCGGCCCTGCTCTGCGGGGGCTCCGCCACGCAATGCCTCCTGATGTCTCCCGGCATGAGGAAGCCCCCGTGGCCGTCAGGCCTGCGGGGGCTTCGTGCTTGCGGTGGCGTGCTCGTGCTAGCCCGCCGACTCGCCCGCGTGCGGGCTCAACGTACCGGCTCCCACCAGGATGAACAGGATGATGCCGAGCAGGACGCGGTAGTAGACGAAGGGCATGAAGCTCTTGGTGGTGATGAACTTCATGAACCATGCGATGACCGCGTAGCCGACCACGAAGGCGATGATCGTGGCGAAGATCGTGGGGCCCCAGGAGACGTGGCCCTCGCCCGCGTCCTTGAGTTCGTAGGCGCCCGAGGCGAGGACGGCGGGGATGGCGAGGAGGAACGAGTAGCGGGCGGCGCTCTCGCGGGTGTAACCCATGAGGAGGCCGCCGCTGATCGTGGCGCCGGAGCGGGAGACGCCGGGGATGAGGGCCATGGCCTGGCAGACGCCGAAGATCAGGCCGTCCTTGACGCCGAGTTCCTTGAGGCCCTTCCGTTCGCGGACGGCGCGGTGCTTGCCGCCCGTCTCGTCGCGGGCCGCGAGGCGGTCGGCGATGCCGAGGACGATGCCCATGACGATCAGCGTCGTCGCGATGAGGCGCAGATCGCGGAACGGACCCTCGATCTGGTCCTTGAGCGTGATGCCGAGGACACCGATCGGGATCGAGCCGACGATCACCAGCCAGCCCATCTGCGCGTCGTGGTCCGAGCGCGGCACCTTGCCGATCAGCGAGCCGAACCAGGCGCTGATGATCCGCCCGATGTCCTTGCGGAAGTAGATCAGGACAGCCGTCTCCGTGCCGATCTGGGTGATCGCGGTGAAGGCGGCCCCCGGGTCGTGCCAGCCCGCGAACGCCGCGGTCAGTCGCAGGTGAGCGCTGGATGAGATCGGAAGGAACTCGGTCAGTCCCTGGACGAGTCCGAGGATGAACGATTCGAGCCAAGACATGAAAACTGCGCCGTCCAGTAACTGATCGTGTGCTGACCCGTGAGGTGGCGGTCAGAAGCGTTGGCGGGGGACCAGGAGCGGCGAGGCGTGGTGCGGGCGTGCGCGGGGTCGTGCGGGGGCCGGGAGGGGTGATCACGTGCCTCGCCGGGGGCAGCGTAGCGCCACAAGATGAAGCGCTCGTGCGAGGGCGGTCGCCGGGGGCGTCGGGGTGGTGATCGACAGGGCCGTGCGGGGTGTCGCGGGGACGCCCTGCCTCAGTGTCCGCCCCGCAGCCGGTGCCGCTTGCACCACGCCACCACCGCGCCCCCGAGCCCCGTCACCGCGATGAACCCCATCGCGATCAGGAACGCGGGCGACGTCGGCGTCGAGGCGCGGGCGCCCGCTATGACGTACGCCGCCGTGTTCGGGATCGAGCCGAGGGCGGTGGCGAGCAGGAACGGCAGCCAGCCCATGCGGGACACGGCGGCGCAGTAGTTGGCGGCGGCGAAGGGCACGCCGGGGAAGAGCCGCACCGCCAGCATCGAGCGGAACCCGTGCTTGCTGAGCTGACCGTCGGCCGCCCTCAGCCAGCGCCCCCGCAGCAGCGGCCGCAGCGCGTCCTGCCCGAGCACCCGGCCGAGCCCGAAGGACACCCCGGCCCCCAGGACCGTGCCCGCGATCGCCGCGGGAATCCCGGCCTGCGAGCCGAACAGCGCGCCCGCCGCCAGGTTCAGCAGCGGCCGCGGCACGAACGCCACCGTGCACATGCCGTACGCCACCGCGAACGCGCACACCGCGGCGGCGCCGTTGAGCTGCGGCGGCCAGCCCTCCGACAGGAGCCGCTGCGGCTCGAAGAGCAGCACGCCCGTACCGGCCGCGACCAGCATCAGCACGAGCAGGGACAGCCGAGCCCACGGTGACAGGAGCACCCGGGTGCAGCGCACGGCGAGGCCCGGCGTCGGGGCGGCGGCGGTGTCGAGCATCCGGGGAGACTAACCGACGGAAGTATCTGATCGCCGTATGGTGCGTCTCATGAGCGTCACAGTGCCGTCGAGTCCGCTGGCCGACACCGTCGTGGCGCGGCTCGCCGGGCGCTACGCGGAGGCGGCCGATCCGGTCCGGGCCGCGGACACGCGGGCGTACATGAAGGACATCGCACCGTTCTTCGGCCTCACCTCGCCGGTGCGGCGCGAACTGCACCGGGCCGTCCTCGCCGGGACCCCGCGTCCCGACGAGCCGGACTGCGTCGCCATCGCCCTGCGCTGCTGGGAGCTCCCGGAGCGCGAGTACCAGTACTTCGCCGTCGACTATCTGCGGCGCAACGTGCGGCGCTGCTCCTCCGGCTTCCTGCCGGTCGCCCGGCACCTCGTGACGACCCGCTCCTGGTGGGACACCGTCGACGCGCTCGCCGCGCACGTCGTCGGCGGCCTCGTCGCCGCCGACCCCGTGCTCAAAGCCGACATGGACGCCTGGATCGGGGACGAGGACCTCTGGGCGGCCAGGACCGCGCTGCTCCACCAGCTCCGCTACAAGGACGCCACGGACACCGACCGCCTCTTCGCGTACTGCGAACGCCAGGCACGGCACCCGGACTTCTTCATCCGCAAGGCCATCGGCTGGTGCCTGCGGGAGTACGCGAAGACGGATCCCGACGCCGTACGCGACTTCGTCGGGCGGCACCGGGACGTCCTCGCGCCGCTGTCCGTGCGTGAGGCGCTGAAGAACATCGGGGACGTTCGTAGCTGACCCCGACGGGACAACAGGGGAGCAGGGACGGCCGGGACAACCGGGAGGGGCGCGGCGGCGGGGCCCGCCCGTGGTGCGCCTGGGGCTCCTGTGACTGGTGTGCCGCAACTGCCGTATGAGGCCCCTGTGCCAGGGAAATTGATTCGACGCGGACCAGGGCGTCGGCGATGATCGTCGACATGTTCCGGCACGCCTCCTTCCCGCTCACGTCCGCAGTCGCGGACGCGGTCGAGGCTGCCGTCCCTCCGCTCGCCCTCGCGGTCGCCGCACCGCCGGCCGCCCTCGCCGCCCTTCCTTCCGACGGCGCCCGAAGCTGACCCTCCCCGGACATTCCGGCGGACCCCGCAGGGGGAGGGTCGGCCAGGCCCCCGGGGGTCCCCGTCCGCAGGCCGTCCGTGCCGCGGGCCACACCTTTCGAGTTCCGGAGAAGGAACCACCATGTCCAAGACGGCTTACGTCCGCACCAAGCCCCACCTGAACATCGGCACGATGGGCCACGTCGACCACGGCAAGACCACCCTGACCGCCGCCATCACCAAGGTCCTCAGCGAGCGCGGCACCGGCACCTTCGTGCCCTTCGACCGGATCGACCGGGCGCCGGAGGAGGCGCAGCGCGGCATCACCATCAACATCGCGCACGTCGAGTACGAGACCGACACCCGGCACTACGCCCACGTCGACATGCCCGGCCACGCCGACTACGTGAAGAACATGGTCACCGGCGCCGCGCAGCTCGACGGCGCGATCCTCGTCGTGTCCGCGCTCGACGGGATCATGCCGCAGACCGCCGAGCACGTGCTCCTGGCCCGGCAAGTCGGCGTCGACCACATCGTCGTGGCCCTGAACAAGGCCGACGCGGGCGACCCGGAGCTGGCCGACCTCGTCGAGCTCGAGGTGCGCGAGCTGCTGTCCGCGCACGGGTACGGCGGGGACGCGGTGCCCGTGGTCCGGGTCTCCGGGCTCAAGGCGCTCGCGGGGGAGCCACGTTGGACGGCGTCGATCGAGGCGCTGCTCGACGCGGTGGACACGTACGTCCCGATGCCGGAGCGGTACGTCGACGCGCCCTTCCTGCTCCCGGTCGAGAACGTCCTCACGATCACCGGCCGGGGCACCGTCGTCACCGGCGCCGTCGAGCGCGGGACCGTCCGCGTCGGCGACCGGGTGCAGGTGCTCGGCGGCGACGGCGACCAGGAGACGGTCGTCACCGGCCTGGAGACCTTCGGCAAGCCGATGGACTCCGCGCAGGCCGGGGACAACGTCGCGCTGCTCCTGCGCGGCATGCCACGCGACGCGGTCCGCCGCGGCCACGTGGTCGCGGCCCCCGGCAGCCTCAGTCCGAGCCGCCGCTTCACCGCGCAGGTGTACGTCCTGTCCACCCGCGAGGGCGGCCGCAGCACCCCGGTGTCCACCGGCTACCGACCGCAGTTCTACATCCGCACCGCGGACGTGGTCGGCGACATCGACCTCGGCGACGCGGCCGTCGCCCGCCCCGGCGACACGGTCACCATGACCGTCGAGCTGGGCCGCGACATCCCCCTGGAGCCCGGGCTCGGCTTCGCCATCCGCGAGGGCGGGCGGACCGTGGGCGCGGGGACGGTCACGGAGGTCGGCTGACGCCCTCCTGTTCCGGACGGCGCCCGGACGCTTGCTGGCGTCCGGGCGCCGTGGCGGGGGCGGGCCCGCCCCCGGCTGTGTCCCTGGCGGGGCATGGCCGGGGAGCACCTGAACCGGCACGGACAGCGGTACGGATACGGGCACAATGGAGCCGTGAACGAGCCCGTCGAGCGATCCGGACCCGAGGCGATACCCGAACCGCCCGCCGACGCGTCGGCCGACGCGACCCCCGAGGCGCACCCGGGACCCTCACCCGAGGCGCACCCGGCGCCGACCCCCGAGGCGGCGCACCCGGACCCCGCACCCGCACCGGACCCCGTCCCCGTCACCCGCCCCGTCGACCACGGCATCGCCAAGCTGCTCCCCGACGTGGACCGGGCGCGGGCCTGGCTCCTGACTGTCGACGGGGCGCCGCAGTCGTACGTCGACCTGGACGAGCCGACGCACCTGGAGTTCGAGTACGCCCGCAGGCTCGGGCACGTCCTGGACACCGTCGCCGCGCCGGGCCGCCCGCTCGACGTCGTGCACCTCGGTGGGGGCGCGCTCACCCTGCCGCGTTATGTCGCCGCGACCCGACCGGGGGCCGGGCAGGACGTGGTCGAGGCGGACCGGGGGCTGCTCCGGCTCGTCGCCGAGGCGCTGCCGCTGCCCGTGGGCTCCGGGATCACCGTGCACGGCGCGGACGCCCGCGCCTGGGTGGAGGCCGCACCCGCGGCCAGCGCCGACGTGCTCGTGGGCGATGTGTTCGGCGGCTCCCGCGTGCCCGCGCACCTCACGTCGGACACGTACGCCCGCGCGGTGCGCCGCGTGCTGCGCGCGGACGGCTGCTACGCCGCGAACCTCGCCGACGGCGCGCCCTTCGCCTTCCTCCGCTCCCAACTCGCCACCTTCGCCGCGGTCTTCGAGGAGCTGGCGCTGATCGTCGAGCCCGCCGTGCTGCGCGGCCGCCGCTTCGGCAACGCCGTGCTGCTCGCCTCGCGCGAGCCCGTCGACATCGACGCCCTCGTCCGGCGCACAGCGGCGGACGCGTTCCCCGCGCGGGTGGTGCACGGGGAGGCGCTGCGGGGCTTCATCGGGGACGCGCGTGTCGTACGGGACGCGGACGCGGAGGCCTCGCCGCAGCCGCCGGACGGGGCGTTCAGCATCGGCTGAGCGGCCCCTCGGCCCCGACCCGGCCCCGGGCTCAGGCGGACGGCTTCTCCAGGGACACCCCGTCCGGAGCCGCCCCCTCAGGATCCTCGGCCGCATCCGCCGCCCCGTTCGCGTGCGCGGCCACCACCCCCTTCGTACGCCGCGTCAGATTCCGTACGTCCGGAACAAGCAGCACCGCCGCCGTCACCACGAGCACGAGGACCGCGCACCCCCACAGCGAGGTGGACCGGCCGAAGGTCTGCTCGGCGGGGCCCGCGAGCGCCGTGGCCAGCGGCACCATCGCCACGGAGCCGAACCAGTCGTAGGCCGCGACGCGGGACAGCTTCTCCTCCGGGATCTCCTGGTGCATGGCTGTCATCCAGGAGACGCCGAACACCTCGATGGCGACACCGCTCACGAACATCACCGCGGCGAGCCCGGCCACCGGCAGCGGCACCGCGAGCGCGGCGGACGGCGCGGCCAGGGGGAAGACGCACAACGTACCGGCGAGCAGCAGGCGCCGCGGCTTCCAGCGCATCATCAGCAGCGCCCCGCCCACGGTGCCCGCGCCGAACGCCCCGAGCGCGAGCCCCCAGGGCCCCGCGCCGCCCAGCTCGTCCTCGGCGACCAGCGGCCCGAACACGGACTCGGCCGCGCCGACGACCGCGACCACCACGGAGAACTGCGCCACGATCGACCACAGCCAGGGCCGCCCGATGAACTCCTGCCAGCCGTCCCGCAGATCGGCGACGAGCCCGCCGCCGGGGGCGCGCCGCGGTATGTGGCCGACGTCGAGGAAGGCGCGCAGCGCGCCCGCCGCGGCGAAGGCGACCGCGTCCACGGCGAGCACCCAGCCGGGCCCGATCACCGCGACCATCAGACCGCCGAGCGCCGCGCCGCCGAGGCCCGCGCCCTGCATGGCCATCCGGTACAGCGCGAAGGCCCGCCCGGCCTGTTCGCCACTGACGGACGACAGGAGCATGCCCTCGGACGCGGGCCCGAAGAACGCCTGGCCGGTGCCGCCGAGCGCGGTGAGCAGCATCATCTGCCACAGCTGCGGGTCACCGGCGAGCACGACGGCGGCGAACACGGCCTGCGAGACGAAGTTGAGGGCGTTGGCGGCGACCATGACGTGGTGCCGCGGCAGCCGGTCGGCCACCGCGCCGCCGATGAGCAGGAACAGCACCAGCGGCAGTGTGCGCGCCGCCGCGACCAGACCCACGTCACCGCCGTCGCCCCCGGCGTCGAGCACCGCGAACGCCGCCGCGATGAGCGCGCCGTGACCACCGAGATTCGTGATGATCGCGGCGGCAGTGAGCAGCGTGTAGTTGCGACCGGCCCACGAGGGGCGGCGGGAGGCGGTGGGTGAGGTCACCACGGGACTATCCCCGGCGGGCCACCCCCCTGACAAACCGATTCTCCGGCCGCCGCGCGGGCGACCGGAGAATCGGTTCGGAACTCAGGACTCAGGAGTCGGCACAGCCCGGCGGACACGTGGGGTTCAGGAGGCGTCCTCGGACTCGCCCGCCAGCCGCACCGTCGAGAGGATCTTCTGCACCTGGGCGTCGGAGACCTCCTCCTTCACGCCCTTGGCGCCGTACATGGACCACGCCACGTAGTCGCCCGCCGCGTTCTTGAACGCGAAGGTCGTCGCCTTGCCGTCCGAGTCGCACTTGTCCGACTTGTCGGCGCCGGAGGTCGTGGACGTCGTCACGCTGCCCGTGATGCCGGACTTCGTGGTGTACGACTTGACCTTGCCGATCTTGATCTTCTTCTTGTCGGACTTCTTCTGCTCGGTGTAGCCGCCGAAGACCCACCACGCCGAGTCGTTGCGGGACACGTCCTTGGTGTTCTTGGCGCCGTTCTGGCCCTTGGTGCCGACGACCGCGAGCGAGGTGTCGTCCTTCTTCCCGTCCTTGTCGTCGTCGGACGAGCACCACTTCTCTTTGTAGATCGCGGGCGCGGACATGATGATCAGCGCGCTGCCGTCGCCCTTCTTGCGGTCCTCGAAACCGATGAAGGTGTCCGGCGACTTGATCGTCCAGTCCGCCGGTACGTCGAAGGCGGTGCCCCACTTGGGGTTCACCACGACCTGCCAGCCGGGGATGGTCGGCTTGGGGTCGCCGTCCGTGCCGCGCGGGTTGTCGTCGTCCGACGCGGTCGGGCTCGGCTTCTTGGTGACCGACTTGGACGGCTTCGGAGCCGCCTTGTCCGACTTGTCGTCGTCGCCGTCACCGCCGAGGACCAGGAAACCGGTGACACCCGCGGCCGCGACCACGGCGATCGCCGCGACGATGGCCGTGACCTTCGTCCTGTTGCCGCCGCCGGTCCCACCGCCGCTCGGGTCGGGCCCGCCCGCCTGGGGCGTCCCCATCGGGAACGTCGGCGCGCCCCACTGCGGCTGCCCGGGCTGACCGGGCTGGCCCACGGGGGGCTGCCCGGCGGGCGGCTGCTGGTAGGGATTGGGCTGCTGGGGCCCGGGCTGCTGCTGGTACCCGGGCTGCTGATACGGATTGGGCTGCTGGTACCCGGGCTGCTGGTACGGGTTGGGATTCTGGTCCTGCGGGTTCTGCTCGCCCCCGGGCGGCTGCTGTTCTGGCCACATGGCCAGTAACCATAGATGGGCCGGGGCCTCAGGTGCCACGCCCGGTCACCAGCCGGACCGGCACCGGGGCAGGGGGCTGACGAAGCGGTGACGAAGTGGTGAAGAAGTAGTACTGACGGGCGCGAGAACGCGCCGCTCGTCAGCCCGTCGGCTTGCCGTACAGCCGCACCGTGGCGAGGATCTTCATGATCGTCGCGTCCGGGATCTCCTCCTTGACGCCCCGGGCGCCGTACAGGCTCCAGGACACGAACTCGCCCTCGGAGTTCTTGAAGCCGAAGGTGATCGCCTTGCCGTCGGACGCGCACTTGCCGCGCTGCGGCGTGTTCGTCGACTTGCCCCACGCGATGCTGCCCTTGATCCCGGACTTGGTGGTGTAGGGCTTCGCCTTCTCGTCGTACGTCATGGTCTTCTTGTCCGGCTGTGTGTATCCGCCGTAGATCCACCAGCCGACGGTGTTGACCGCGACCTCGTCGGTGTTCTTGCCGCCGCGCCCGCCCTTGGTGCCCGCCGCGGCCAGCTCGATGTCGTCGAAGCGGCCGTCCTTGTCGTCGTCGGACGTGCACCACTTGGGCTTGAGCACGGCGGGCGAGCCCATCGTCGCCACCGGCTCGCCCGTCTTGTGGTCCTCGATGTTGATGGCCCGGCCCGGCCCCTGCACCTGCCACTCGGGCGGTACGTCGAAGGCGGTGCCCCACTTGGGGTTCACGACGACGCTCCAGCCCGGCACGGTCGCCTTCGGTCCGCCGCCCGTGCCCCGGTCGCTGTCGTCGCCGTCCGACGTCGGGGACGGCTTGTCGGTCGCCTGCTCCGAGGAGTCGGCCTTGTCGGCTTTATCCGACGTGTCGTCGTCGCCGAGTATCAGGAAGCCGGTGACGCCCGCGGCCACGACCACGGCGGCCGCCGCGACGATCGCGACGACCTTGGTCCGGTTTCCGCCACCACCGTTCCCGCTCCCGCTCCCGCCGCCGCCCGGGCCCGGCGGCTGTGGCGCGCCCGGGTACGTCGGGGCGCCGCCCCACTGTCCCTGCTGTCCGGCGACCGGCTGCTGGTACGGGTTGGGCTGCTGGTAACCCGGCTGCTGCGGCTGCTGGGGGCCAGGTTGCTGATACCCCGGCTGCTGGTAGGGGTTCGGCTGCTGGTGCCCGGGCTGCTGGTACGGGTTCTGGTCCTGCGGGTTCATGGCGGATCACGATACGGGTGCGGGGTGGTGGCGCCCTCGTGAGCCCTGGCCGTTGCCGAGAGTGCCCCGGATGTGGGGGGATTGGGCGCGGTGGTGAGCGGCGGCACGGTGACTCGGGGACGGGTGGGCCGCCGGAGTCGTCCCGGTGTGCGGCCGGGGGTGAACCCCTGGCCAAGGGAGGCTACCGGTGGGTAACATCTGCCGCATGAGCGCAGACCAGATGTCGATCGGCGAGATGCTCGCCGCCACCGTGCCGATGGCCAAGACCCTGAACCTCACGTTCGTCGAGACCACGCCCGAGCGGGCCGTGGTCGAACTGCCGGACCAGAGCGAGTACCACAACCACGTGGGCGGACCGCACGCCGGCGCCATGTTCACGCTGGGCGAGTCCGCGAGCGGCGCCATCGTGCTCGCCGCCTTCGGGGCCCACCTCACGCGGGCCGTGCCGCTCGCCGTGCGTGCCGACATCGCGTACAGGAAGCTCGCGATGGGCGCGGTCACGGCCACCGCCACGCTCGGTCGTCCGGTCGCCGACGTGGTCGCCGAGCTGGACGCGGGACAGCGCCCGGAGTTCCCGGTGGCCATCGCCATCACGCGCGCGGACGGTGCCGTGACCGGCGAGATGACGGTCGTGTGGACGCTGCGCCCCAACGACCCGAAGTAGCGGACGTCCGAGGCGGCGGCTCCGGGAGGCGGGAGCGGCCCGGGATGTCGGGCGTGGTGCCGGTGCCTCGTGCGGCTGCGTGACTGAGTATCCGTACTCAGGTGCGGGCGGGGCCCGGCGGTGAGCATGGGTGGGATGAGCCTGCCGAGCGCGCCGCCCGCCTTCGACGCCTCCGGCGACACCGGTGCCGACCGGCGCGCCGACGTCGCCACCGCCGTCGGCCTCTTCCTGCTCGAAGGGGCCGTCCTCTTCGCGGTGTTGGGGGCGTGGCTCCTGACCGGGGTCTCCTTGTCGTCCACGGGCACGCTCGCCCTTGAGCCCGACCGTCCCGGCGGCTATCTAGTCGCCGCCGGGACGGTCGGGCTCCTCGCCGTTCTCGCCGTCGTCGTCGCGATCCGCGGGCGGGCCGTGGTGACCGCGTGGAGCCAGGGGCTCATGGTGGTGCTGATCGCTGCCGCGGTGTGCTGGGGCCCGGGGTGCCCGGACCGGAAGCACGAGGTGCGGCAGGACCGGAAGCAGCCCGCGCCCGCGTCCACGTGGCAGGGGCAAGTGGCCTGCCGCAGTGGTGGCGACAGCGACGAGTGCGCCACCACCGGGCGCTGACACCCGACCCCGCCCGGGTCGTTGACACGAGTCACCTCCGGTCGTAGCTTTTCCGCCGCACCGATGGAATCCGACGGTGCGTCAGACGGTAGAGGCGGCGCCCGTGTCCGACACCATGTCCCGCGTGGAGTACCTGGTCCGCGCGCTCACCCTCGACGAGAAGATCTCCCTGCTGCACGGCGCCGCCGACCCCGAACGGCTCGGGCAGGCGGGCTATCTGCCCGGGGTGCCCCGGTTCGGCATCCCCGAGCTGCGGCTCGCGGACGGGCCCGCCGGGGTCCGGGTCGACGCGCCCGCCACCGCGCTGCCCGCGCCGGTGCTCCTGGCGGCCGCCTTCGACCCCGAACTGGCCCGCCGCTACGGGCGGGTGATCGGCCGTGAGGGGCGGGCGCTCGGCCAGGACGTGCTCCTGTCGCCGATGGTCAACCTCGTCCGCACCCCGTACGCGGGCCGGAACTTCGAGACGTTCGGCGAGGACCCGCTGCTCGCCGCCGACCTGGTCGCCCACGAGATCACGGGCATCCAGGAGGAAGGGCTGATCGCGACGGTCAAGCACTTCGCGCTGAACAACCAGGAGCAGGACCGCGTGTCCGTCGACGTGCGGGTCGACGAACGGACCGCGTACGAGACGGAGTTGCGCGGCTTCGAGGCTGCCGTCGCCGCCGGGGTGGGCGCGGTCATGGGGGCGTACAACAAGGTCGACGGTGTCTACGCCTGCGAGAACGCGGGGCTGCTCGGCGAGGTGCTGCGCGGGCGGTGGGGGTTCGACGGGTGGGTGCTGACGGACTGGTTCGCGGCCCACTCGACGGTCGCCGCGATCGCGGCGGGCCTGGACATGGAGATGCCGGACGGCAGGCACTTCGGCGCGGCCCTCAAGCAGGCGGTGGCGGCCGGGAGCGTGCCCCAGGCGTGGGTGGACCGGTCCGTGCGGCGGCTGCTCGGCGTGCTCGACCGGTTCGGGCTGCTCGACGGGAGCGCGCCGCCGCGCCCGCGCCGCGATGCCGAAGCGGGCGCGGCCGTCGCCCTGGAGGTCGCCAAGGCGGGTGCCACCCTGCTGCGCAACGAGCGCGGAGCGCTGCCGCTGACCGGGCCCGCAGCCCGCTCCCTCGCCGTGATCGGCCCCACCGGCGCGGTGCCGTTCGTCAGCGGCGGCGGCAGCGCGCACGTCGTCCCGGACCGGGCCGGTAGACCCTTGGACGCCATCAAGTCCCGTGCGGGGCGGGACGCGCGGGTCCGTTACGCCGTCGGCGAGGATCTGTTCGGCACGGCGCTGCCGACGCTCGCTCCCGGCGGCTTCGATCCGGAGGGGCAGCGGGTCGGGCCGGGCGAGGACTGGGCGTACGCGGGGACGCTGGGCGTCGACGAGAACGACGAGTGGACGTTCGTCATCCACTACTCCGGCGCCCGGCCGACGGTGCGGCTCGACGGCGTCGAACTGTTCCCGCCCGCGCCGGGCTTCGGCGAGTACTTCACGGGCGGGCTCGTGTCGACCGCCCCCGACGGGCTGTCCGTACGCCGGAGGACGCTGCCGCTGGGGGCCGGCGGGCACCGTCTGGAGATCTCCGCGCAGGGCGGCAAGCGAGGGCAGACGTTCCGGATCCGCCGGGTCACCGGGGCGACCCGCGCCCGGGACGTCGCCGAGGCGGTCCGCGCCGCGAGGGACGCACACAGCGTCGTGCTCTTCGCGTACGAGGACGCCACCGAGGGCCAGGACCGCACGACCCTCGCCCTGCCCGGCCACCAGGAGGCCCTGATCGAGGCGGTGACGGCCGCCAACCCCCGTACGACCGTCGTCCTCAACACGTCGTCGGCCACCTCGATGCCCTGGCTGGAGCGCACCGCCGCCGTGCTCCAGATGTACTACCCGGGCCAGGAGGGCGCGGCCGCCACCGCCGCCGTCCTCTTCGGCGACTGCGACCCGGGGGGTCGGCTCACGCAGTCCTTCCCCGTCGACGACGACCACCATCCGACGGCCGGTGACCCGCGCCGCTATCCGGGCGTCGACGGCATCGAGGAGTACACGGAGGGCATCCACATCGGCCACCGCTGGTACGACGCGCGCGGCGTCCGGCCGCTGTTCCCCTTCGGCCACGGACTGTCGTACACCACCTTCCGCTACGCCGAATTGACGGTTCTTCCGGCGCCTGGCGGCGGGATCGAGGTGAGTTTCCGGGCGAAGAACACCGGGGTGCGTGACGGGATCACGGTGGCCCAGGTGTACGTGGGTGCGTCGCCGGACGTGCGGCTTGAGCAGGCCGTGCGTCTGCTCGGCGGGTATCGGCGGATCGCGCTGCGGGCGGGGGAGGAGCGGCGGGTGACCGTGCGGATCGCGGCGCGAACGCTGTCCCTGTGGGACGAGCGGCGGGGCGAGTGGGTACTCGGTACAGGGAGGAGGGAGGTGCAGGTGGGCGTGTCCGCTCGGGAGTTGGTCCTTTCCGGAGTCATCGATGTGAAGGCGGTGCGGGTGTGAGGAGTGGCCGGAGCGTGGGGTGTGTCGTGGCGGCGGCCGGGGTGCTGGCCGTGGCCGGGGTGGTGGGGCTCGCGCCGGAGGCGGCGCGGGCGGGACAGGAGGCCCGGACGGGGCAGGCCGTGCGGGCCGAGTCCGGGGGCGGCGGTGGCTGGGTGGTGGTGCGCACCGACTCGGGCCGGGTGCGGGGGCGGGTCACGGACGAGGGGCGGCAGTTCCTCGGCATTCCGTACGCGCGCCAGCCCGTCGGCGCGCTGCGCTGGAAGGAGCCGCGGCCGGTCGCGCCCTGGCACGGGGTGCGCGCGGCCACGGGCTACGGCAACCGCTGTGTGCAGACGCCGAGTTGGGACCCCGGGTACGAGAAGCCCAGTCATACGGAGGACTGCCTGGCGCTCAATGTGTACGCACCCGAAGGGGACGCGGGGGACGCGGGAGCCTCGCGGGACGGCGGGGCCGGGCAGGCGCGGGCCCGCGCCGACGGGCGGCGGCCCGTCATGGTCTGGCTGCACGGCGGCGGGCTCACCGCGGGCGCCGGTGAGGACATCGTGCCGGACCGCTTCGCCCGTACCACCGGCACCGTCGTCGTCACGGTGAACTACCGCCTCGGCGCCATGGGTTTCCTCGCCTCACGGGCACTCGACGGCGAGGCGTCCGACGGGGTGTCCGGCAACTACGGGCTGCTCGACCAGCAGGCCGCGCTGCGCTGGGTGCGCGCCAACATCGGGCGGTTCGGCGGCGACCCGCGCCGGGTGACCGTCGCGGGCGAGTCCGCGGGCGGCCGGTCCGTCTGCACGCACCTCGCCTCGCCGACCGGCCGCGGCCTGTTCCGCGGGGCCGTCATCGAGAGCGGGGCGTACGACGACTGCGCGGGCCGCGAGCGGCGGCAGGCGGCCGGGGACGGCACCGCGTTCGCGAAGAAGGCGGGCTGTCCGGACCCGGCGACCGCCCTCGCGTGTCTGCGGCGAAAGCCCGCGAAGGACATCCTGGCCGCGCAGGCGGAGTTCGACTGGGGGCCGGTCGTCGGCGGGCGCTTCCTGCCCGTACAGCCCGCGGAGGCGTTCGCGCGGGGCGGTGCGGCGAAGGTGCCGGTGCTGAACGGCGCCAACACCGACGAGGGCACGCTCTTCGCGTTCGCGCGGTTCGACGGGCGGGGTGAACCGCTCACCGCCGAGCGGTACCCGGGCGTTCTCGACGAGACGTACGGCGTCGGGCTCGCGGAGCGGGTCGCGCGGCGCTACCCGCTCGCGCGCTACCCCTCGCCCTCGCACGCCCTCGCCGCGACCATCGGCGACCAGCTCTTCGCCTGCTCGGCGCTGCGCCTCAACCGCTCGCTGGCCGGGCGCGGCCCCGTCTACGCGTACGAATTCGCGGACCGCACCTCGCCGCCCTTCGCCAGCCTCCGCAACCGCGGCACGGACTTCGCGTTCGGTGCGACCCACGTAAACGAAGTGCAATATCTCTTCAAACACTTCGGCCTCCCCACGCCCCTGAACGCCGAACAGCGCGCCCTGGCCCGGCAGATGACCGCGTACTGGGGCTCCTTCATCCACTCCGGAGTGCCCCGCGCGGACGGCGCTCCGACAGCTCCCGACCAGCGCACTCGCCCCGGCGACGTCCTCTCGCTGCGCACCGCGTCCGCCGGCGGGACCACGGTCGACCCGGCCGTGGCACGCGCGCACCAATGCTCCCTGTGGGACGCGGCCGTACCCCGCTGAACAGGTAGGCTTCCCCGTCGTGCGTGATCGACAAGGACGCGCACGCCGGGGGAGTCACAGCTCAGCGGAAGGAACCGGGGTTGCACGTCCAGGAGTGGCTGGAGAACGTACCGGCCGTCAGCGTCTACCTGCTCGTGGGACTGGTCATCGGCCTGGAGTCACTGGGCATCCCGCTCCCCGGCGAGATCGTCCTCGTCTCCGCCGCGCTGCTGTCGTCCCAGCACGGCGAGGTGAACCCGGTGATCCTCGGCGCCTGTGCCGTCGCGGGCGCGGTGATCGGCGATTCCATCGGCTACGCGATCGGGCGCAAGGGCGGTCGACCACTCCTGGCCTGGCTGGAACGGAAGTTCCCCAAGCACTTCAGCGCGGCGAACGTCGGCAGCGCCGAGCGGTCGTTCCAGAAGTGGGGCATGTGGGCGGTCTTCTTCGGCCGCTTCGTGGCGCTCCTGCGGATCTTCGCCGGTCCGCTGGCGGGTGTGCTGCGCATGCCGTACTGGAAGTTCGCCATCGCCAACGTTCTCGGCGGCATCGTGTGGGCGGGCGGCACCACCGCCGTCATCTACTACATCGGCGTGGTCGCGGAGGACTGGCTCAAGCGCTTCTCGTACGTCGGCCTCGGCATCGCCGTCCTCATCGGCATCGGCTCGATGCTGCTGGTGAAGCGGCGGGCCAAGAAGGCGGCGGCGGAGCATGCGGCGCAGGGCGGTGCGGAGGTGCCCGGGCAGGGGGCCGCTGTGGCCGAGGGTGAGGCGGCGCTTGCGGCGACCCGGAGTGCCACCGGCGGCTGAGCCGCGCCGAGTCCGGCTTCAGGTCGGCCTCTGGTATCCCTCTCATATCCTTTCGTGCCCTTTCGTACCCGCTCGTGCCTCGCGCGCGAGCGGGTACGTTCCTGTGTGCCCGGCGCGCACGCCCGCAGCGGGCGCCGCCCGTGCTTCCGCGCGCCCGCCGCCGTCCAGGTCCGCCCACGGGCCCCTCAACGGGGTGCAGCCTGCTCTTCCTTGGTCCCAGGGGGCCTGCCCCCGCCCGCATCCGGGGGCAGGCCCTAGTGAGCGCGGGCTGTTGGGCCCCTAGCGTCGGTCGACATGACATGTGTATGGCGCACCGAGAAGAGAACTCCCTTACCCGGCCGCCGAGCCGGGCGCGCGACCGCGTTGGCCGTGGTGACAGCGGCGTTGGCGCTGCTAGCCCCCGTGGCGAACGCGGCGGCCCGCCCCGGCACCGAGCCCCGCCCGGCATCCCCGCCTCCCGACTGCGACGCGGCGCGCGGTGCGGTGCGGGGCTCCCTCGGCACCCTCGTCGACCACCACGGCGTCCCCGGCGCCGCCGCCGACGTGGTCGACCGCCGCTGTGGGCCCTGGTCCGTCGCGCGGGGCGTCGCCGACCTGGACACCGGCCGCCGGATGGACGCCGAGGACCGGCTGCGGATCGGCAGCACCACCAAGACCTTCACCGTCGCCGTCGTCGTCCAGCTTGCCGCCGAGCGCAAGATCGGCCTGGACGCTCCCGTCGAGCGCTATCTGCCGGGCCTGATCCGGGGCAACGGCTACGACGGCCGCAAGATCACCGTGCGGCAGCTGCTCCAGCACACCAGCGGACTGCCCGACTATGTGGAAGCCCTCGCCGAGCGGCCCGTGAAGGAGTGGCGCTTCCGGCACTTCGAGCCCCGCGAACAGATCGCCGCCGCCCTCACGATGCCGCACCCGGACAAGAAGTGGCACTACGCGACGACCAACACCGTCGTCGCCGGGCTCATCGTCGAGAAGGTCACCGGGCACCGCGTCGAGGCGGAGGTGAACCGCCGGGTCATCCAGAAGCTCGGCCTGCGCGACACCTACTGGCCGGGCGACGCCACCCGCATCCGGGGCCCGCACTCCCGCAGCTACTTCTCCGCTGCCGACGGCGAGCGGGGCGGTACGCCGCCGTCCTGGGCCGACGGCACCGAGTGGAACATGACCTTCGCCGGCGCGGGCGGGGCCCTCGTCTCGACGCCCGCCGACGTCAACCGGTTCTTCGGCGCGCTGTTCGGCGGGAAGCTGCTGCCCGCGCGCTGGCTGGCCGAGATGAAGCGCACCGTCCCGGCCGACCCGGACCGCCTCTGGCCCGGCGCCCGGTACGGCCTCGGCCTGATCTCGACGCCGTTGGAGTGCGGCGGCCGCTGGTGGGGGCACGCCGGCACGGTTCCCGGGGGGCACCGCGCAGTCGGCGCGGTCGGCCCCGGCGGCCGCACCGTCTCCGTCGCCGTCAACCAGCTGCCCGCCACCGAACACGCCCAACGGGACTTCCGGGCGGTCGTCGACAGCGCCCTGTGTCCCCCCGACCGCACCTCGCACCCCAAGGAGAACCCGTGACGAGCCCCAGCGCCGCCGTGCGCCGCACCGCGGCCGTGGGCCTCGCCCTCGCCGCCTGCTGCACCGCCGTCCCCACCATGGCCTCGGCGACCGCACCCGCCACGGCGGAACCCGGCGGGACCGCCCCCGGCCTCGGCCGCTTCTACGACCAGCGCCTGGACTGGCGCAGCTGTGTCCTGGGGCCGGACGACGAGACGGGCCACGCCCTGGCGAAGGCCGGAGCCCGCTGCGCCGACGTGACCGTGCCGCTCGACTACGCCGACCCCGGCGGGCGCACCATGACCGTCGCGATATCCCGCATCAAGGCCACCGACACCCGCCACCGCGTCGGCCCGCTGCTCCTGAACGGCGGCGGCCCCGGCGGCCCCTCGCTCGGCGACGCCCCGGACACCCGCAAGGCCATGAAGGACGTCGGCGCGCGCTACGACATCATCGGCGTCGACCCGCGCTTCGTCGGCCGCAGCAACCCGCTGGACTGCGAGTGGCCCGTCTCCAGCGCCATCTTCTCCGCCGGGCTCGGCCGCGCGGGCTTCGACCGGCAGGTCGCCCTGCACAAGGACCTGGCCGCCAAGTGCCGCGCGACCAACGCCTTCGTGCTGCCGTTCGTCAGCACGCGCAACACCGCCCGCGACATGGACGTCATCCGTGGCGCCCTCGACGAGCGGAAGATCTCCTACCTGGGCTACTCGTACGGCACCTACCTCGGCACCGTCTACACCCAGATGTTCCCCGGCCGCTACGACCGCGTCGTCCTCGACGGGGCGATCGACCCGCGCCGCTACGGCCCCCGGCTGCTGCGCGGTGCCGAGCCCGAGAACGACCGCGCGCTGTCCGACTGGGCGGCCTGGGCGGCGAAGCGGCACGGCACGTACGGCCTCGGCCGCACCCGTGCCCAGGTGCTCGCCACCGTCGACCGCACCATCGAGGCGTCCGCGCGCGGCTTCACCGTCGGCACCGCCCCCGACAGCTTCCGGCTCGACGACACCACGGTGCCGACGCTGCTCTTCATGGGCATCTCCG
This sequence comes from Streptomyces flavofungini, assembly GCF_014650815.1. Classification (GTDB taxonomy): domain Bacteria; phylum Actinomycetota; class Actinomycetes; order Streptomycetales; family Streptomycetaceae; genus Streptomyces; species Streptomyces flavofungini. The sequence continues at coordinate 31,911 of NZ_BMVR01000020.1, read as the reverse complement.
ACGACACCGACACGGCCAGGGCGGCCCTCGGTGAGCAGACGTCCGTGCTGGCCAAGGCGGCGAAGGGGCAACCGACGCGGCTCTCCCCGGAGTTCACCGAGGTCCTGCGGTCGTACATCACCGGCACGGACTCGCACTACGGCAGCGTGCAGACGGCCATTCTGTGCGGCGACGTGGCGGCCCCGCGCGACCCGGAGCGGTACTGGCGCGACGTCCAGCGCAGCCGTGCCGCCCACCCGGTCACCGGACCGCTGACCAACAACCTCAACGCGTGCGCCTTCTGGGACCGCCCCCGCGAGGCACCCACCCAGGTCCGGGACGACGCCCCGGCGCTGCTCGTGGGCGCGACCGGTGACCCGCGCAGCGACTACCAGGGCACCGTGGCGCTGCACGGCATGCTGCCCAGCTCCCGGCTGATCACCCTGAAGGGCGCCAACCGGCACGGGGTCTACGGCTACTACGGCAACGCCTGCGTGGACGCGAAGGTCAACGCCTACCTGGACACCGGCAAGCTGCCGGGCAAGGACGTGACCTGCGTCAAGAAGAAGAACGCCTGACGGACACCGCCTGCCCGGTCCGACGGCACCACCGTCGGCCCCGGGCAGGCGGCTCGTCGGTTCTAGGCCTCCCGGCTCGCGTTCGCCTCGCGGTGGGCCTTGGCCAGCTCCACGTACAGCGTGCCGTTGAGGGAAATGCCCGCGCGCTCCTCCTCGGTGAGCTCGCGCTTGACCTTCGCGGGGACGCCCGCGACCAGCGAGCCCGGCGGTACCCGCATTCCCTGCGGCACCAGGGCCTGCGCGGCGACGAGGGAACCGGCGCCGATCACCGCGCCGTTGAGGACGGTGGCGCCCATGCCGATCAGGCAGTCGTCCTCGACGGTGCAGCCGTGCAGGACCGCGTTGTGGCCGACCGAGACGCGCTCGCCGATGGCCATCGGGAAGCCCGGGTCGACGTGCAGGGTGCAGTTGTCCTGGATGTTGCTGTCGGCCCCGATCTCGATCGGCCCGCAGTCGGCGCGCAGGACCGCGCCGTACCAGGTGCTCGCGCCCGCGCTCAGCGTCACCTCGCCGATCACCACCGACGTGGGTGCGGTGAAGGCCTCCTGGTCGACCTTCGGCTCCTTGCCGGCCAAGCCCATGACGAGTGCCTGCTGGCTCATCGGCTCGCTCCCTCTCTCCCGTACGACCCCGTGCCGCCGTGGCGGTCGTCGCGTCGTCGTCCCGTGTCGCGCCTGAGCGAACCGTACGGGACGGTGCGCCGGTCACCGCCGTGTGGGGTGAAGATCACAGGGGGTTGGCGTGCTCGGCGCGCGCCCGGCTGAGTAACGTGAGCGGGTGCCCCGAAACAAGAACGTGTTCTCATCGCTGGCCGCCTGGCGGCGCGGCGTGGCGCAGCGCGCCGTCCACGCCGGATGGGACTGGGTGCAGCGCACCGGCGCCGTCACCGCGCGGCGGCCGGGACGGCTGCGGTTCGGGGCGATCGGCGAGGGCACGCGGCTCGCGTTCCCGCAGGGCACGGTCTTCGGGGCGCCCTGGATCCGGCTCGGCGCGCACTGCATCGTCGGCGAACAGGTCACCCTCACCGCCGGGTTGATGCCCGACCTCGACCTCGGCCCCGACCCGATCCTGCGCATCGGCGACGGCGTCGTGCTCGGCCGCGGCAGCCACGTCATCGCGGACACGACGGTGACCATCGGCGACGACTGCTACTTCGGCCCGTACGTGTACGTGACCTCGACGAACCACTCCTACGACGACCCGCACACGCCGATCGGCAAGCAGTGGCCGCGGATGGAGCCGGTGGAGATCGGGCCCGGCTGCTGGGTCGGCACGGGCGCGGTGATCCTGCCCGGGGCCCGGATCGGCCGCAACGTGGTCGTCGCCGCCGGTGCGGTGGTGCGGGGCGAGGTGCCCGACCACGCGGTGGTGGCCGGGGCGCCCGCCCGGGTGGTGCGGACGTGGTGCGCGGAGCGGGGGTGGGAGCCGCCGCTGCGTACGCCCGCGCCGGTGCCGATCCCGGAAGGCGTCACACCGGAACAACTCCTCGCGCTGGGCGAGTTGACCGACCTGGAAGCGGCGCGGCTGGCCGAGGTCGAGGGGAACGTCTGAGCGGTCCCGGTGGCGCCCTGAAGGGGCGCGGCGGCTCCGCCGCGTGGGCGCGACCGGCCGCGATGGACCCGCAGGCGCACGACGGCCTGGTGCGGCGCATCCAGCGGCGCGCTGCCGCGGCTCAGCCCGTCGCCAGCAGCAGCGTGCCCACCAGGGCCAGTCCCGCCCCCGCCGCCTGCACCCCGCGCAGCCGTTCTTTGAGGACGCCGCGCGCCGCGAGCGCCGTCACGATCGGGTAGAGCGAGGCGAGTACGGCGGCGACGGTGACGGGGCCGCGCTGGGCCGCCAGCGCGTACGTGCCGTTGGCGGCGACGTCCGCGAGACCCACGAAGGCGAGCGCGGGCAGCGCGGACCAGATCACGCCCATTCCCTGGCCTTCGGGGAGCGCCACGGCGCCGCGCCGCACGGACACGTACAGCGCCGTGCCGCCCGCGACCACGTTCGTCACGCGCTGCACGAACAGCGCCAGGAACAGGCCGGTGACGCTGCTCGACGCCTCCGCGATGAGCGCCATGACCGCGCCGAAGCCGAAGGCCGCGAGCAGGGTCAGGAGCACGGCCTGCCGCTGCACCGGGGCCCCGCGCAGCTCCGGTCCGCCCGCGAGGACGATGCCGACGACGGCCACCGCGATGCCCGCGAACTGCCCGAGGCCCGGCCGCTCGCCGAGCATGAGCCCGACGCCCACCGGCACGGCGACGCCGAGCGAGCCGAGCGGCGAGACGACGCCCATGGGGCCGAGCGCGAGGGCCTGGTAGAAGGCGAGCATCGCGACCGGGCCGACGAGTCCCGCGCCGACCGCGAACCACAGCTGCGGCCCCCACGCGCTCCAGCCGCCGGTGGCGATCACCACCGCGCCGAGCACGACGACCGCGACGCACTGCGAGGCGACGACCACGGTGAGCGCCGGGATGCGTCGGGTCAGCAGTCCGCCGCCGAAGTCGGCGAGGCCCCACATCAAGCTGGTGGCCAGGGCGAACAGTGCTGTCAGTCCCGTCATGGGAAGCCTCGCAGTACAGTGTGGTGAACCTTCGGGAACCCTCAGGTGCACCACACCGTAGTTCAGTACAGTGAACTCTGTCATCCAAAATATTGGACGGAATGTGTCGGACCTCGACCAGCTGACTCAGTCGCTCGCGCGCAACCTCAAGCGCTGGCGCACCGAACGGAACTTCACGCTCGACGCGCTCGCGGCCCGCGCGGGCGTCAGCCGGGGCATGATCATCCAGATCGAGCAGGCCCGTACGAACCCCAGCGTGGGCATCACGGTCAAGCTCGCGGACGCGCTCGGCGTCAGCATCACCACCCTGCTCGACTACGAACAGGGGCCGCACGTGCGGCTCGTGCCGCCCGAGCAGGCCGTGCGGATGTGGTCCACGGAGGCGGGCAGCAGCACGACGCTCCTGGTCGGGACCGAGTCGCGGGGGCCCTTCGAGCTGTGGTCGTGGCAGTTGATGCCGGGCGACGGCAGCGACTCCGACGCGCACCCGCCGGGGACGATGGAGCTGCTGCACGTGCGGACCGGCGAGCTGACGCTGGTCGTGGACGGCGAGGAGCACCTCGTGGCGGCCGGGTCGGCGGCGTCGTTCGAGGCCAATGTGGCGCACGGGTATCACAACAAGGGTGCGGATCCTGTCGAGATGACGATGGCGGTGTCGGTACCGCCCGCTCACGCGGGAGCGTACTGAGCTACCGTGCCGCCATGCGCGCTCCTCTCGGTGACTTCGACGTAGTCCGCCCCGCCCCCGAAGCCCTGGACCTGCTGGTCGCCCCCGTCGCCGCTGCCGTGCGCGGCTGGAGCGGGGCCGTCCCCGCCGCCGAGCTGATCCACGTCGACACCGACCCGCGGTGGGCCGACACCGCCACGTTCGTGGAGCACTACGGCCCCGAACTGCTCGCCCAGTCCGCGAATTGCGTCGTCGTCGCCGGTAAGCGCGCGGGCGAGACGACGCTGGCCGCGTGTCTGGTCCTGTCGGCGGCGCGCGTCGACGTCAACGGCGTCGTACGCCGCCAACTCGGCGCCCGCAAGGCGTCGTTCGCGCCGATGGACACCGCCGTCGGCGAGACCGGCATGGAGTACGGCGGCATCACCCCCATCGGCCTGCCCGGCACCTGGCCGCTCCTCGTCGACGCGGCGGTGGCCGACCTGCCGTACGTCCTGGTCGGCAGCGGCAGCCGCCGCGGCAAGCTGATCGTGCCGGGCAAGGTGTTCGCGGGGCTGCCGAACGCGGTGGTGATCGAGGGGCTCGGCGCCTGACGAGCCGCCGCGCGCGGGTGGCAACGCCCCTTCCGGCGCTAGGAGATGACGCCCGCGCCCCGCAGCCGCTCGATGTCCGCCGCCCCCCGGCCCAGCTCCGCCAGGATCTTCTCCGTGTGCTCGCCCACGCCCGGCACCGGATCCATGCGCGGACTCACCCCGGACAGGTCGGCGGGCGGCACCAGGGCCTGCATGGCGGGCGCCGCGCCCGGCAGGCCCACGTCGCGCCAGCGGCCGCGTTCGGTGAGCGCCGGGTGCTGGAGGAAGTCCGGGACGGTGTTGACGCCCGCGTTGGCGATGTTGGCGGCGTCGAGCAGCGCCGTCGCCTCCTCGCCGCCCAGCTCCGCGAAGCGTGCCTGGATCACCGCGTCCAGCTCCTCGCGGTGCGCGACCCGCGCGGAACCGTCGGCGAAGCGCGGGTCGGCCACCAGCTCGGGGCGGCCCAGGAACCGCTCGCAGAGCGCCGCCCACTCCGGCTCGTTCTGCACGGAGAGCAGCACTTCCTTGCCGTCGGCCGCGGTGAACACGCCGTAGGGCGCCACCGTCGCGTGCCGGGCGCCGACGCGCGGGGGCTGCGTGCCGCCGTACCGCGTGTAGTACGCGGGCTGACTCATCCACTCCGCCAGCGCGTCGAAGAGCGACACCTCCACGGCGGGAGCGCGGCCCGTCGTCGCGCGCGTGAACAGCGCCGACAGGATGCCGCTGTACGCGTACATCCCCGCCGCGATGTCGGCCACCGAGATCCCGACCCGCACGGCCTCCTCGGGGGTGCCGGTGAGCGAGAGCAGCCCGGTCTGGCACTGCAGGAGCATGTCGTACGCCTTGCGGTCCGCCCACGAGCCGCTGGTGCCGTAGCCGCTGACCGTGCAGGTGATCAGGGACGGGTGCCGGGCCTGGAGGTCCGCCGCCGCGAGCCCGAGCCGGTCGGCCGCGCCCGGCGCGAGGTTCTGCACGAACACGTCGGCGCCCGCGAGGAGTTCGCTCAGGACCTGCTGGCCCGCCGCTGACTTCACATCCAGCGTGAGCGATTCCTTGGAGCGGTTCAGCCACACGAAATAGCTGGCCTGGCCGTGCACGGTGGTGTCGTAGCGGCGCGCGAAGTCGCCCCCGCCGGGGCGCTCCACCTTGATGACCCGGGCGCCGAGGTCCGCGAGCTGGCGGGTGGCGAAGGGTGCGGCGACGGCCTGCTCCAGGCTGAGGACGGTGATGCCGGTCAGCGGCGGCGGGTGCGGCACGGCCGGTCAGCCCCTCGTCCCTCGGTACTCCTCGTGGAACTGCTCGAACGACACCTCATAGCCGTCCGGGTCCAGGCCCACGAAGATCCGCGCCCAGTCCGTGTCCTCGGGCTCCGTGAGCACGGTGAGGCCCTCGGCGCGCCAGAGGGCGTAGACGGCGTCGAGGTCGGGCGTCGGCACGGCCAGCGTGCAGCCGAGGCCGAGCGGGCCCCGGCGGGCCGCCGCGCCGCGCTCCTCGTCGTAGTACCCGTGCGCGTCGCGGGCCGTCAGGATCAGCCAGGTGTGGCCGAACGTGAGATAGCGCAGGTGCGGCTGCCCGTCGTTCGGCAGCTCGCGGAAGCCGAGCTTCAGGTAGAGGTCGCCGGAGGCCTTGAGGTCCTCGACCCGCAGGCCGATCTTGAGCTGCTTGCTGCCCATCATGTGATGCGCCCCTCCCGTGGCCGCGCCGGACGGGATCGGCGGCCGGCGTGGGACGACGGTACCCGGGGGCGCGGGGCGGGGGGCGACCACCGCCGTTCACCTGATGCTCACGAGGGTCGGCACGATCGGTCTCGCGCACCTTGTGCGCAGTTCAGCCAGGGCGGTCACCGTGCTGAACAGGCGCCCTTCCCGCAGTCGGCCGCACGGTCCAGACCTCACCCGCTCGCCGCACTCCCCTCGGTCCCCCTGCTTCTCCCGTGCGGCCCCGCTTTCCCCTCCTCGCTCCTGTCGCCCCTGCCCGTCGGTTTCAGCGGACTCCCCGTCCGTCCCCGTCGAACGGAGAACGTGTCATGACCGCGACACCCGTCACTCCCGCCCGCGCCGCCGCTCCGGCCACGCCCAGCTCCCCGGCCACGCCCAGCTCCCCGGCCGTCGCTCCCGGCACCGCCGTCCCGGCCACCCCCGACGCCCCTGTTTACGTCCCGTCCATCGCCGACTCCGAAGACCAGATCCGGGCCGCCCAGCGCCTGCGCTTCCAGGTGTTCGGCGAGGAGATGGGCGCCAGGCTCGACACCCCCGTGCCCGGCCACGACATCGACGCCTTCGACGCGCTCGCGGACCACCTGATCATCACCGACACCACCAGCGGCGACATCGTCGGCACCTACCGCCTGATCCCGCCGGGACGCACCGAACGCGCCTACTCCGACGGCGAGTTCGACCTCTCGGCGCTGCGCCCGCTGCGCTCCGCCACCGTCGAGGCCGGGCGCTCCTGCGTGCACCCCGACCACCGCTCCGGCGCCGTGATCAACCTGATGTGGTCGGCGCTCGCCCGCTACGTCCTGCTCTCCGGCCACCGCTATCTGGCGGGCTGCGCCTCCGTGCCGCTCGCCGACGGCGGCACCGCCGCCGCCAGCGCCTGGCTGCTCGGCACGGCCAAGCACGTCTCGCCGCCCGAGCTGCGCGTCCACCCGCACCGCCCGTGGACGCCCGGCGGCCCCGCCGGACACCGGCCGACCTACGCCGACCTGCCGCCGCTCCTGCGCGGTTACCTGCGCCTCGGCGCCTGGATGTGCGGGGCGCCCGCCCACGACCCGCAGTTCGACTCCGCCGACTTCTTCGTCCTGCTCGACACCGAGCGGCTCAGCGACCGGCACCGCCGCTTCTTCCTCGGTGACGCCGAGCGCGGCCCCGCCGTGCCCGGGAGGAGCGCGTGAACCCCTGGGCCGTGGACGCGGGCTGTCCGCGGACCTGCGCGGTACGGCCCGCGACCCGGGTCGGACCCGCCGCGGAAGCGCTGCGGTACGCGGCCGTCGCCCGCGAGCTGGGGCGCGGCCTGCTCCTGGGTGAACGCCTCGCCGGGGAGACGGCGCCGCGCGTCCAGGCCCGCCGGGTCCTACGGGCGCTCGGCGTCGATCTGGAGGCGGCCCTCGCGCCGCTGAGCGTGCCGGGCACCGACACCGGCACCCTGATCGTCGCCAACCACATCTCGTGGCTGGACGTCGTCGCGCTGCTCGCGGTCGAGCCGGTGTCGTTCCTGGCCAAGAAGGAGATCGGCCGGTGGCCGGTGGTCGGCACGCTCGCCCGCCGGCTGGGCACGCAGTTCATCGACCGCGAGGGCGGTCGGCGTGAACTGCCGCTGATGGTAGGCGAGTTGGCGAAGACGCTGGCATCCGGGCGGTCGGTGCTCGTGTTCCCGCAGGCCACCACGTGGTGCTCGGTCGGCTCCGGGAGGTTCCGGCGGGCCGCGTTCCAGGCCGCGGTGGACGCGGGCGTGCCGGTGCGGCCGGTGACGGTGGCGTACCGGCAGGGCGGTGCGGCCAGTACGGCGGCGGCGTTCCTCGCGGACGAGGGGTTCGGGGGGTCGCTGCGGCGGGTGGCGGTCGCCCGGGGGCTCACGGTGCGGGTCACCGCGCACGCGCCGCTGCGCGGAGATGACCGCAAGATGCTCGCGGCGCAGGCGTGGGCGGCGGTGTGTGCCGGGGAGGAGGCGGCGACGGCGGGGGCGCACGGCTGAGGCGGCCCGGACCGCTGGGTGCGGGGGCATGGCTGAGGTGGCCGAGGCGTGGGTGGACCGGGGGTACGCGGTCGAGGTGGGTGCACGGATGGGTCCCAGGCGCGCGGCCGGGTCGCCCTCCTGCGGCCACGGTGTGTGACCGCGTACGTTCAACTCGTGTTCACGGCACGCTCGCGCACCGCTGGCACGCTCGTCCCGCCCACCCCACCCCCTACGAAAGAGGATCACCGGTGCCCGCCACCCGAAAGCTCCGTACTTCCCTCCTCTGCGCGAGTGCCCTCGCCGGTGCCGCCGCGCTCGTCCTCCAGGCCGCGCTGCCCGCGCGGGCCGCCGCGGACTTCGACGTGACCGCGACGGTGGAGACCGCGCCGGTGTCGCACAGCGGGGACGCCGCCGACGACCCGGCGATCTGGGTGCACCCCGGCGACCCGGCGAAGTCCGTCGTGGTGGGCACGGACAAGAAGGGCGCGCTGGAGGTGTACGACCTCAAGGGCGCCCGGATCCAGCGGATCGACGGGGACCACGGCAACAACGTCGACGTACGCGGGAACGTCGTCGTGTCCGCGGACGACGAGGCCGCGGGCGGCGACGGCGCGCTGCACGTGTACCGTGTCGACCCGGCCACACGGCAGCTCAAGCACCTCAAGGACGTGCCGACCGAGGTCACCGCGCACGGCGTCTGCCTGTACACGTCGCCGCGGTCCGGGAAGCTCTACGCCTACCCGAACTCCACCTCGGGCCGCGTCGAGCAGTGGGAACTCGCCGTCAGCGGCGACACGGTGACGGCGACCTCCGTGCGGCTCTTCGACGCCGGGTCGGCCGTCGAGGGCTGCTACGCGGACGAGAGCACCGGCAAGCTGTACCTCGGCGAGGAGGACGTCGGCGTGTGGGTGTACGGCGCCGAGCCGGGCGCCGGGACCACCCGCACCAAGCTCGACTCCACCGGCTCCGGCGGCCACCTCACCGCCGACACCGAGGGCATCGCCGCCGCCGGGAACCGGCTGTTCGTCTCCTCCCAGGGCAGCAACGACTTCACCGTCTACGACCGGCGCAGCGGCGCCTACCTCGGCCGCTTCGGCGTCGCCTCCGGCACCGCCGCCGACGACTGCGAGGACACCGACGGCATCGACGCCACCGCCACGGCCCTCGGCGCCGCCTTCCCCCAGGGCGTGTTCATCTGCCAGGACGGCTCCAACGGCGCACCCGGGTCCAGCGGCAACCAGAACTTCAAGTACGTACCTCTGGAGCGGATCACCGGCCGCGTCTGATCCTGATCGCGGCCGCCGGTCAAGCCCGGCCGGGCTCACCAGCCCGTGAACAGCAGGTGGTTGACGGTGAGGGCGAGCACCGCCTGCGCCGTCAGCCACGCCCCGGCGGTCCGGCGCGGCAGCAGCGCGGCGGCAGGCAGCAGGAAGAGGGCGAACGGCAGCCAGATGCGTTCCGTCTCCGCCTTGCTCATGCCGGACAGGTCCGCGGCGGCCACCGCGAGCAGGGCCGCCAGGACCAGGCCCACCAGACGGTCGGTCGCCGTGGCCGCACCCATGCGCCAACGGCGTACCGCACCGGGGGACTTCGCGACCGCCCGCCGCAGCCCCGCCACCGTCGCGAGCCCCACGACCAGGACCGTGCAGGCCGGATTGGCCCACACCCAGTACCAGTACGGGCGGACGCCCGCCGCCCCTTGGTAGTAGCGCTCCACCAACAGGCGGTACGCCTCCCACCAGTTGAAGCCGAGCACCGTGAACACCAGCGGCACCACCGCCGCGCCCGCCACGAAGTACGGCAGCGGGCGCGGCGAGCGGGCGATGAGCAGGACACCGGCGGCGATCACGGCGAAGAGCGTCAGGCCGTACGACAGGTAGCAGGTCAGGCCGAACAGCAGACCGGCGCCGGCGGCCGCGAGGGCGGGGGAGCGGACCGTGCGCGTCGCCGCCAGGGCGAGCAGCGCGACCATCCAGGCCGCGACGGCTGCGAAGTAGCCGTCGGCCGACACCCCCATCCATACGGCGGCGGGCACGAGCACCAGGAACGGCGCCGCACGGCGGGCCGTCGCCTCGTCCGCGAGGGTCCGCAGCGTGATGAGCACGGCGAGGACCGCCGTGCTGCCCGCCGTGATGACGAACGCGCCCGCCCAGCCACCGCCGCCGAGGCCGAGCCGGTCCAGGAGGACGAAGGTCAGCGGGGCGGCGGGCGGGTGGCCCGCGGTGTGCGCGGGCCAGTGGTACTCGCCGGGCACCTGCACGATGTGCTGCGTGAAGTCCCGCAGCGTCGCCGGGATGTCGTCGAACCGGTCGATCACCCGCAGGTACTCGTACTTCGTGGTGAGGCGCTCGGCGACCCCGCGGTGCCAGCCGTCGACGAGGGCGAGCGACCAGATCCACGCCGTGGCCGCCGCCCACGCGCCGACGAGCAGCGCCCGCCAGGGCAGGCGCGCGGCGAGCGCGGGCCCGTACGCGACCACGAGGGCGGCCACGGCGAGCGCGGCCGGGGTGCCCGGGCCCAGGTGCGGATCCCACTTGGCGTACAGGGGTGGCCAGTTGACGTGCAGGCTGCCGTCGTGGTCCTCCAGGTGGCGGCCGACGGCGACGGCCGCGGTGACGAGGAGCGCGGCGAGGGCGACGGCGACGAGGTCCCGGCGGGAGCCGGACGGGCGTGGTTCGGGGTGGTTCACCCTTGGCACGGTAGGCCGCCCGAGGCGTCGGAAGGCGCCTGTGCGGGCCCGCGTCACCGAACCGTCAGATCTTGTGGCCGTCGACCCGCCCCGATGCCGGAACGCTCTCCTCCGCGCGCCGCGACGTCAGCGTTTCGTCATGAGTCGCACCCGCCGAACCGCAGGTCGCCCGGCTTACGGTCGGGGCAAGGCGACGGACCCACGTCGCGCGGACCGTCGAGGACGCAGCATGCGCGACGCACCCCCACCCGCCCGCAGGACCGCTCTTCGGACGCTGCTCCGGGCAGCGCCGAGGAAGATCGAGGAGCACTCGCCGTCGGCGCCCGGCTTCTGGCGCAGCCCGCTGCGCGGGCCGTGGTTCACCGCTGTGCTCGGCACGGTGCTCCTGTTCGGCACGACCCTCCTGTTCGTCACCGGCCTGCTGTCGTACGCCGCGTACAACCCGGACCTCGCGGCGGTCAACGACAAGACGCCCGACAAGGGCCTGCTCGGCTTCTACCTCTTCGCCTGGCCCACCGACCCGCACTGGCTGTACCGGCTCACCCAGGGCCTGCACGTCACCGTCGGGATCACGCTGATCCCGGTGCTCCTCGCCAAGCTGTGGTCGGTGCTCCCGAAGCTCTTCGCGCTGCCGCCCGCGCGGTCCCTCGGCCACGCCCTGGAGCGGCTCTCGCTGCTCCTGCTCGTGGGCGGCGCGCTCTTCGTGTTCGTGACCGGCGTCCTCAACGTCCAACTGGAGTACGTCTTCCCGGGGTCCTTCTACCCGCTGCACTTCTACGGCGCCTGGGTGTTCTTCGGCGCCTTCGTCGCCCACGCGGCGCTGAAGCTGCCGCAGACGGTGCGGGTGCTGCGGGCGGGCGGGCTGCGCGAGCGGCTGGGTACGCACGAGGGGCGGGAGCCGGAAGAGGACTCCGGGCGCGGCGGCGATTCGGGGCGCGGCCCCGACGCGGCGGACGGGCTCGTCGCGCCCCGGCCCGCCGGTCCCACCGTGTCCCGGCGCGGCGCGCTCGGCCTCGTCGGCGGTGGCTCGCTGCTGCTCTTCGCGACGACCGCGGGGCAGAGCTTCGACGGGTGGCCGCGCGCCACCGCGCTGTTCGCCCCGCACGGCGGCGACGAACCGGGCCGGGGCCCCGGCGCCTTCCAGATCAACAAGACCGCCCGCTCCGTCGGCGTCGGCGCCGACCGCACCGGCGAGTCCTGGCGGCTCGTCGTCGTCGGCCCCGGCCGCACCCTGCGCCTGACCCGCGCCGACCTGCTCGACCTCGCCCAGCACAGCGCCGACCTGCCCATCGCCTGCGTCGAGGGCTGGTCGACGTCCGACCAGGCGTGGAGTGGCGTACGGCTGCGGGACCTCGCCGCGCTCGCCGGATACGACGGGAACGCCGCCGACGCACCCGGCGTCCTCGTGGAATCCCTCCAACTGCGCGGCTCCTTCCGCCGGGCCGCCCTGCGCGACAACCAGGTGCGCGACGCCCGCTCCCTGCTCGCGCTGCGCGTCAACGGCGCCGACCTGACGCCGGACCACGGCTACCCGGCCCGCGTCATCGTGCCCGCCGCCCCCGGCGTACTGAACACCAAATGGGTGTCCCGGCTCACCTTCGGAGAACTGTGATGACTCGGACGAGACGGCTGTCCGCCCCGCTGCGGCGCTGGTACGGCGAAGGCCCGCTCCACCTCCTGCTGCTGCTCGCCTCGTTCGCGCTCGCGCTCTACGCGGGCGTGCGGCTGCTCGCCGACGACTGGGTCATGGTCGTGGTGTGGTTCGTGGGCGCGGCGCTGCTGCACGACCTGGTCCTGGTGCCGGTGTACGCGGCGGCCGACCGGGCGGTGACGGCGCTCGTCGGCGGGCGCGGCGGCGGGCACCGGGAGCGGACGATGTACGTCCGCGTCCCGGCGGCCCTCTCGCTGCTGCTCCTGCTGGTCTGGTATCCGCTGATCACACGTCAGGTCCCGCGCTACGAACGGTCGACGACCCTGCCCGCCGGCGTGTTCCTGACGCGGTGGCTGCTGGTGACGGCGGCACTGTTCGCGGGGTCGGCGCTGTGGTGCGCGGTGCGTACGTGGTCGGTGTCGCGGTCGGGGCGGGAGGCGGGTACAGGGCGGGGCTGACGTGCGGCGGGGTGCTGCGCGGGGTGTGCCCGGTGCGGGTCCGGTACGCCCCGCGCGGCGCGTCCGGCGGCTCCCTCGCGCGGGTCCCGGCGGCGCAGCGCCACGAAGCTGCGGCCGTCCGCCGACCACTGGTCGGCGACCTGCCAACCGGCCGCGCGGGCGTACCCGAGCAGCGCGGGCGTGCCGATCCTGGCCCACGGGAACACCTCGTCGGGGTCGGCCCGCCCGCGGCCGTCGTCGAGGTGCACGCGCACCCGCTCGTCGATGTCGACCGGCGCGGTCTCGGCGATCAACAGCCCGCGCGGGGCGAGGAGTTCGGCCACCCGGGCGAGCAGCGCGGCGGGGTCGCCGCCGATGCCGATGTTGCCGTCCATGAGCAGCGCGGTGCCCCAGCGCCCCTCGCCCGGCAGGGTCTCGAACACCGAGCGGCGCAGTGCCGTGCCGCCGAGCTCCAGCGTGTGCCGGACCGCCGCCTCGCTCACGTCGATGCCGAGCGTGCGGCGGCCGAGGGCGGCGAGCGCGGCCACGAGGCGGCCCGGGCCGCAGCCGATGTCGAGGACCGGTCCCGCGCAGCGGCGCAGCGCCGACAGGTCGGCCGGGTCCGGGGCCGCGCACCAGCGCTCCACGTCGAGCGGCAGCAGCCAGCCGTCCGGGCGCCGCAGGAACAGCGGGCCGCGCCCGGTGCGCAGCGCGTCGGCGTACGGTCCCGCGCACCACGAGGGAGCCGCGTCCGGGCGCGGCACGACCGTGCTCATCGGCGCCCGGCCCCGGCCAGGCGGGCCAGTTCCGCGGCGAACCGGGTGTGCGGGGCGTCCGCCGCGACCGCGGCCGCGTCCGCCGCCGTGTCCACGTCCCGCAGCACCGGCAGATCGCGCACGCGCAGGCCCGCGGCGGTGAGGCGGGCGCGCTGCACGGCACCCGTCGTCGGCGTGGACATCGGCACCCCGCGCAGCAGCCCCGGATCGGGCGCGGCGAGCCCCAGCGCCCAGAACCCGCCGTCCGCCGCCGGCCCGAACCACGCGTCGGCGGCCCGCCAGGCGTCCGCCGCGAGCGCGGGCGCAAGGAGTGCGGGCGAGACCTGCGGGGTGTCCATGCCGACCAGCAACGCGGGCCCCGCACAGGCGCCGAACGCCCCGGCGAGCCGCTCGTCCAGTCCGCCCGTGCCCTGCGGCACCACCTCGATGCCGTCCGGGAGCCAAGGCCCCGGCACCCCGTCGAGCACGAGCACACGCCGCCGCGCGGGCGCGGCGAGCACGGCACGCAGCGTGTCGACGAGCGCGGCCTCGGCGAGCCGGGCGGCCTCGTCGGGGGTGTAGGGCGGGGTGAGGCGGGTCTTCACGCGGCCGGGGAGGGGGGCCTTGGCGATGATCAGGAGGGTGAGGTCGGGTGTCATCGCGTCGAGTCCTCCCGCGTCGGGCGGGTCGGCCGCGTCGGCCCCGCGCCCGGGCCCGGTGGCTCCGCGAGGACCGCGCGCATGTCCCCTACCGCCTGCCACGTGCCCCGCCACGTACCGGTGACCTTCGACTTGCCGGCGCGCGGCAGGTAGGGCACGTCCCGCTCCTCGATCCGCCAGCCCGAGTCGGCGGCCCGGACCACCATCTGCAGCGGGTAGCCGCTGCGCCGGTCGGTCAGGGCCAGGGCGAGCAGGTCCGTGCGGCGGGCCGCCCGCAGGGGGCCCAGGTCGTGCAGGCGCAGGCCGGTGCGGCGGCGCAGCATCCGGGCCAGGGCGAGGTTGCCCGCGCGTGCGTGGGGCGGCCAGGCGCCGCGTGCCCGCGGGCGCCGACGGCCGAGGACGAGGTCGGCGCGGCCCGCCGCCACGTCGCGTACGAAAGGTTCGAGCAGGCCCGGATCCAGGGACGCGTCGCAGTCGCAGAAGCAGACCACGTCCGCGTCGGCCGCGGTGAGCCCCGTGTGGCAGGCGGCGCCGAAACCGCGCCGCGGCTCGTGCACGACGGTCGCGCCGAGCGAGCGCGCCAGGTCCGCGGAGCCGTCCGTGGAACCGTTGTCCACGACGATGGCGCGCCAGCCCGCCGGGATCCGCGCCAGCACCCAGGGCAGCGCGTCGACCTCGTTGAGGCAGGGCAGGACGATGTCGGCCGGCGGAGGCGCGGCGGCGGGGTCCGGGGCGGCGGCCGAGGCCGGGGAGCCGGAGGCGCCGAGGAGACCGTGGGCGTCGGGGGAGGAGTGGTTCACGGCATTCACCCTACGAAGCGAAAAGGGGCAAAACGGGCGCCGTCTCCTTACGAAACGCGGACGTCGAACCGGGGTGGGTCGGGGGCGCCGGGCCTTCCCGGACTTGGCCGTCGGCCCCCGCTGCCAGCCCTGACGACCGCCCCTGCGTCCAGTCCTGCGTCCAGTCCTTACGAAACGAGGACAACCGCAGGCCGGAGCCCCTCGGGGTCCGCGCGCGCGAGCACGTGGTGCGACGCTTGTCGCATGGAGACACCACCCCCCGGCACTGGTACCGGCCCCGGCACCCGCGAGCCCGCACCGCCCGGCACCGGCCCCGCCGCCCGTGTGCTCGTCGTCGACGACGACCGCACCGTCGCGGAGGTCGTCACCGGCTATCTGGACCGCGCCGGGTACGAGGTCGAGCAGGCGGAGGACGGCCCCGCCGCCCTCGAACGCGCCGCCGCCCGCAGGCCCGACCTCGTCGTGCTCGACCTGATGCTGCCCGGCATGGACGGCCTGGAGGTCTGCCGTCGGCTCCGGGAGCGGGGGCCCGTGCCCGTGATCATGCTGACCGCGCGGGGCGACGAGGACGACCGGATCCTGGGCCTGGAGATAGGGGCCGACGACTACGTCACCAAGCCGTTCAGCCCGCGCGAGCTGGTGCTGCGCGTGGAGTCGGTGCTGCGCCGCAGCCGGGCGTCCGCGCCCCGCCCCCGCCCCGGCGGCTCGCTCCTGTGCGCGGCGGGCCTCGCCCTCGACCCGGCGGCCCGCCGCGCCACCAAGAACGGCACCGAACTCGCTCTGACGGTGCGGGAGTTCGACCTCCTCGCGTTCTTCCTGCGCTACCCCGGCCGGGCCTTCGGCCGGGAGGAGTTGATGCGGCAGGTGTGGGGCTGGGACTTCGGCGACCTGTCCACGGTCACGGTCCATGTGCGCAGGCTGCGCGGGAAGGTGGAGGACGATCCGGCGGCGCCGCGGCTGATCCAGACGGTGTGGGGGGTCGGGTACCGGCTCGACGGGGCGGACTCGGGGGCGGGCGCGGACGTGGCGGATGCGGGAGCCGTGGACGAGGTTGCCGCGAGCCCGGTTCCGGCACGCTCGGTCGACACCCCGGGCCCGGTTCCGGCGGACGCGGTCGAGGCTCCGGGCGGGGCTCCCGCAGACCCGGGCGCGGCCACCGCCCCGGGCACGGCCCCCACCGCCACCGCCGCAACTCCCGCCCCGCCCAAGCCCCCGCACACCCCGCCCGGAGAGGGCACCCCCCGACCATGACCGACATCCTCCTCATCGCCCTCTACGCCTTCCTCGGCGCGGCCGCCGCCGGACTCCTCGGCGCCCTCGTCCTGCGCCTCCTGCGCCACCGCTCGCTGGTCGTCTCGCTGACCGTCGTCGCCGCCGTGGCCGTGACGGCGATGCTCGCCGGGACGCTGGCCGTGGCCTGGCAGATGTTCCTGTCCCGGCACGACCTGACGGTCGTCACCGTGGTGGTCGCCATGGCGGCCGTGGTGTCCCTCGCGACCGCGCTGATCCTCGGCCGGTGGGTGGTGGCCCGCAGCAAGGCGCTGACGCTGGCGGCCCGTTCCTTCGGTACGGGCGGCAGCTTCGCCGCGCCCGACGAGCCCGCGACCGCCGAACTCGCGGCCCTCACCCGGGAGCTGGAGTCGACCAGCGCGCGGCTCGCCGAGTCCCGGGAGCGCGAGCGGGCCCTGGAGAGCTCCCGCCGTGAGCTGGTCGCCTGGATCTCGCACGACCTGCGGACACCGCTCGCGGGTCTGCGGGCCATGGCGGAGGCCCTGGAGGACGGCGTCGCCGCGGACCCCGACCGCTATCTGCGTCAGATCCGCACGGAAGTGGAGCGCCTGAACGGCATGGTCGGCGACCTCTTCGAACTCTCCCGCATCCACGCGGGCGCGCTCGCCCTGTCGACCGCGCGGATCTCCGCGTACGACCTCGTGGGCGACGCGCTCGCCGGGGCGGACCCGCTGGCGCGGGAGCACGGTGTGCGGCTCGTGGGGCGGCGCATCGACGCGGTGCCGATCGAGGTCGACAGCAAGGAGATGAGCCGGGTCCTGGGGAACCTGCTGGTCAACGCGATCCGGCGGACTCCGGCCGACGGCACGGTCGCGATCGCGGCGGAGTGCTCGGACGACGGGGTGGTGCTGTCCGTGACGGACGGCTGCGGAGGCATCCCGGAGGAGGACCTGGGCCGGGTCTTCGACACCGGCTGGCGCGGCACCCACGCCCGTACGCCCCCGGCGGGCGCGGGCCTCGGCCTCGCCATCGTGCGCGGCATCGTCGAGGCCCACGAGGGCCGCGCGGCGGTACGCAACGTCTCCGGAGGCTGCCGCTTCGAGGTGGTCCTGCCTCCGGCGGGACCGGCGTAGGACCACCGCAGCGGCACCGCGGCCCCGGCGTGTCTCACCGCAGCGCCACCCCCGCGAACTCCCGCATCCCCTCGGCGAATCCGACCTCGGGCCGCCACCCCAGTGCCGCTCGCAGCCGCGCCGAGTCCGCCGTCACATGCCGCACATCGCCGAGCCGGTACTCCCCGGTGACCACCGGCGCGGGCCCGCCGTGGGCCTCGGCGAGGGCGCGCGCCATCTCGCCGACGGTGTGCGGGTCGCCGCTGCCCGTGTTGTACGCGGTGAACGACCCGGCCCCCGCGTCCCGTACGGACTCCAGGGCCGTCGCCCCGGCCGCCGCCACGTCCCGTACGTGCACGAAGTCCCGCCGCTGGCCCCCGTCCTCGAAGACGCGCGGCGCCGCACCGCGGGCGAGCGCCGAGCGGAACAGGGCGGCCACCCCGGCGTAGGGCGTGTCGCGGGGCATGCCGGGGCCGTACACGTTGTGGTAGCGCAGCGACACCGCGCGGCCGCCGGTCGAGCGGGCCCACGCCGCGCTCAGGTGCTCCTGCGCGAGCTTCGTCGTGGCGTACACGTTGCGCGGGTCGACGGGCGCGTCCTCGGCCACCAGGCCCGGCGCCAACTCCGCGCCGCAGGACGGGCAGCGGGGCTCGAACCGCCCCGCCGCCAGATCCGTCTCGGCGCGCGGCCCCGGCCGTACGACCCCGTGCCGCGCGCACACGTACCGGCCCTCTCCGTAGACGACCATCGACCCGGCGAGCACCAGGTCCCGCACCCCCGCCCGCGCCATCGCGGCGAGCAGCACCGCCGTGCCCAGGTCGTTGCAGCCGACGTACGAGGGCGCGTCCGCGAAGTCCTTGCCGAGGCCCACCATCGCCGCCTGGTGGCACACCGCGTCGACCCCGGCCAGGGCCGCCGCCACGCCCTCGGGGTCGCGCACGTCCCCGACGAGGAGACGCTCGCCCGGGCGGGCCGCGCGCGGCGGCCGGCTGTGCGCCGACGCGAGGACGGCGTCGTAGGAGACGACTTCGTGGCCGCGCGCCAGGAGCGTGTCGACGATGTGTGTTCCGATGAACCCGGCTCCGCCGGTGATCAGTACCCGCATGCCGCCACGCTAGGCAGCGAAGGGCCCGGTCGGCGCGTGCCGCGGCCCCGCGTCACCGTTCCGTAAGACCCTGACCCGCGCGGCCGTCGTCACCGTGGCCGTACAGCGCGGTCGTCCGGACCCCCGCCTGGAACCGCGTCCGCACCCCGAGCACCGCCATGATCCGGCTCATGCGGCGCTCGACCGTGCGCTGGGCGACCCCCAGGCGGCGGGCGATGGCGCTGTCGGTGAGCCCGGCGCGGAGATGGGCGAGCAGCAGCTCGTCGTCGGGGGAGAGGCCGGCGTGGGCGGCCGGGGCGGCGGGCCACAGGGGGGTGGCGCGCTGCCAGAGGAGCTCGAAGAGGGCGATCAGGCCGTCGAGGAGCGCGGACTGCTGGAGGACCAGGATCTCCTCCTCGCTGGGCAGCACGAACGGCACGAGTGCCACCTTGCGGTCGGCGACGACCAGCTTCAGCGGTACGTCCGCGAGGACCCGGCTCTCCTCGCCGCGCTCGGCGAGGTCCCGGGTCGCCTCGACGCGGCCGGGGCCGTCGAGGCCCGCCTGGTCGTAGATCGCCCGATAGCGCAGGCCCTTGTCGAGGCGTTCGCGCTGCACGGTGTCCTGACGCCGCAACGGCTCCACCACGTAGGGCGGCTTGTCCAGGATCAGCATCTCGCTCTTGGCCATCTGCTGGGTCTGGAAGAACTGCTGGGCGATCGCCTCGCGGCCGCGCAGCACCTGTACCGGCGAGCCCTCGCCGCGCAGCCGCCCGGCCCGGAACTCCTCGGCGAGCCCGGCCGCGGCGAGGCGCGCGTGCGCGATCTCCTCCTGGCGGCGCAGTGCGAGGACTTCGAGCGCCACGTCGGGCGGGGCCGGGGTGAGCCGCCCGGTGCCGTCCGCGGCTCCCGTCAGGAGGCCCAGCTCGGCCAGCGAGCGCACATGCCCCCGCACGCGCTCCTCGGTGCGGCCGGTGGCCGCCGCGAGCGCGTCGAGCGTCGAACCCGGTGCCGCCAGGAGCGCGCGGTACACGCGCTCGTCGTCGGGGCCGACGCCGAGCCCGGCGAGCACCGGCGCGTGCGGGGGTGGCGGAGTCTGCTCCGGCGTCGCGTCCATGCCACCGTCTTCCCTTTCGTGGGCGTCGGAATGCCGACACTGGCGGAACTCCGACGCTCCCGCGGGCACGGACCCCGGTACGGTCGTGCCTGTCATGGATGCGGTTGTCATGAACGCCGAAGTCGCGTGCCGGAAGCGGCAGTCTGCCTGACAACGATTTCCGCGTCCACGGCACGTTCCGTCTTCCGGCGACGCCGCGGGCCGTGCAGGGCCGCGCGTGGCGCGCGATACGAGACCGGCACGGGATGCCCCGGCTCGGCGCCCCGCACGTCAGGGGCGCCAAACCCCCCACTCGGGGCATCCCGTGCCACCCGCGCCCGCTGCCTTCTTCGCGCGCCCTCCGGCTGCTGACGGCCGCCCCTCTCTGCTGCCACCGCACCCGTCCCACCTGCCCTGTTGGGGCGCAGCCGACGGCCGTGCGCCGGTGCGGCATCAAGAACGCGTAAAGATTGCCGGAAAATGGCAGTGCGTCGAAGGGCCCGGTCGCGTCAGGATGGGACGGCAGGGACGGGGGGCGAGGGCCCGGGTGCCGGATCACGGAAACGTGATCCGGCACCCGGGTACGTGCGTGCCCCCGTGCGTGACCGGTCAAGGGGGCGGGGGCATGGGGGAGTTGATCGACGCGGCGGTGGGGTTCCCAGGCGTGGCCTTCACCTCGGCGATGGTGGTGGTGCTGTGCTTCTGGCTGCTCGTCGCGGTGGGCATCGGGCGGCCCGGCAGCTTCGACGAGGACGCCGATCTGGGCGCCTTCGGGCTCGGCGGGGTGCCGGTGTCGGTGGCCGTGTCGCTGCTGGTGGGGACCGGCTGGGTGGTGAGCCTGGCGGGCTCCGTCGCGCTCGCGCGGACGCGGTGGTCGGGGCTTGCGCACGCGGCGGGGGACCTGGGGCTGCTCGTGGTGGCGGCGCTCGTCGCGTACGGCGTGACGCGCGTGCTGGTCCGGCTGTTGGCGCGGGGGGTGGGTGAGCGGGCCCGTTCGTCGACGCGGGGCCCGGACGGCGGGACCGGTCCGGCGCCGCGCGACTTCGTCGGCTCGGTGTGCACGGTCCGCACGGAGTGGGTCGATGCGGAGTCCGGCCGGGCCGAAGTGGCCGCGCCGGACGGGTCCGTGGTCGTCGTCGAGGTCCGGCAGGACCCGGCCGGGCCGGGGCAGGCGCTGGCGGTGGGGAGCAGTGCGCTGTTGCACGCGTACGACGACGCCGGGGCGTTCTTCTGGGCCGCGCCGTGCACGGTGGCGCTTGCGCCGGGGCGGAGCCGGTCCGACGCTGGGCGTGGCGCTGTGGACCGGCCGGGCGGACCTGCGGACGCCGAGCCCTCGGGCGACGCCTGGCCCCACGCCGACTGCGCATGAGGGCCGGCCCGCGCGCGGTCCGTGCAGGCCGGACGGTGACAGCACGCGTCGACGGACCGGCGGTGCCGGCCACCCCTCTACCCACCGACCCCCCACCCCTTCCGCCCGCACCCCATGCGTGAGAAAGGCGTCAGGGAACGATCAGGCTGTCGGGGGTACGGGTGGCGAGTCATGACATACCGGGCGACTACCTGGACGGCTACGCCGGGATACTCGCCGACGCCTCCGCCACCGGCCGCGGCCTGACCCGCGAGGAGTTGGAGTCGCGCCGCGCCCTCGGCGAGCGCGCGGCCGACGCCGGGTACGGCCTGCGCGCGCTGGTCGGCGCGCACCTCGCGGCGACGCGGGCGTACGGGTCGGGCCCCGGCGGGCCGGTGCCCGCCGAGTCCTTGCTGGCCGCCGTCGAGCAGGCCGTCGACGCCTTCGCCGAAGGATACGAACGCGCCCAGCGCCTGGCGATCCGTCAGGAGGAGACCGCGCGCCGGGAGTTCATCGACGACCTGTTGCACGGCCGCAGCGACCTGGGCCTGCTCGCCGAGCGCGCCGAACGCTTCGGGTTACGCCTGTCCTTGGCCCACGCCGTCGCCGTCGCCCAGGGCGAGGCCGCCTACGAGGAGGGCGACCGGGCGCCGCGCGCCGTCGAGCACGCGCTCGCGGGCCGCTTCGGCGACCGCAGCGTCCTGGTCACCACCAAGGACGGCCGACTGGTGTGCGTGGCGCCCGGCGACCAGGACGAGGTCCTCGACTTCTTCGCCGCGCAGGCGCACGCCGCCACCGAGGGCGGCCGCGTCGCCATCGGCCGCTCGCAGCCCGGTCCCGGCGGTGTCGTCCAGTCGTACGAGGAAGCCCTCGGCGCGCTGGACCTCGCCGAGCGCCTGGACCTGACCGCGCCCGTCCTGCGCGCCGCCGACCTCCTCGTCTACCCGGTCCTCAGCCGCGACCGGCAGGCCATGGCCGACCTGGTCCTGAACACCCTCGGCCCGCTGCGGGCGACCCGGGGCGGCGCCGAACCCCTCGTCGAGACCCTGTCGGCCTACTTCGACACCGGCTGCGTCGCGGCCCAGGCTGCCCGCCGCCTGAACCTCAGCGTGCGCGCCCTGACGTACCGCCTGGATCGCATCCACCGCCTCACCGGCACCAACCCCGCCGACCCCCTGCACCGCTACACCCTCCAGACGGCGGTGATCGGGGCACGCCTCCTCGACTGGCCGGAGCGCCCGTTCTGACGCCCTACGCCGACGGCCCGAGCCGCGGTATCTCGATCGCGGGGCACCGGTCCATGACCACGTCGAGGCCCGCCGCGCGCGTGCGTTCGTACGCCGCCTCGTCGACGACGCCGAGCTGGAACCACACGGCCTGCGCGCCGATGGCGACGGCCTCGTCGGCGACGGCGCCCGCGAGGTCGCTGTTCACGAACACGTCCACGACGTCGACTTCGAAGGGGATGTCGGCGAGCGAGGCGTACCCCTGCTCGCCGTGCACCGTCTCCGCCTTCGGGTGGACGGGCACGATCCGCTTGCCGTACCGCTGCAGGACGTCGGCGACGCCGTGCGCGGCGCGCCGTTCGTTGTTCGACAGGCCGACGACGGCCCAGGTGTCACCGAGTCCGGTGAGGATCTTGCGGACGGTGGCGGGGTCGCCGTACATGTCGGGCCTCCAGAGGTGTCGTCGCTCTCCCTACGCCAACGGCGGCGCGGGCCCGGGGATTCCCGGGCCCGCGCCGCCGTCGCGTCCGGGCGGTCGGCCGTCGTGCCCGCGGCCCCGCCGGGCAGGCGTCAGACGTTGACGCCGAAGTCCGACGCGATGCCGCGCAGGCCGCTGGCGTAGCCCTGGCCGACGGCGCGGAACTTCCACTCGGCGCCGTGGCGGTACAGCTCGCCGAAGACCATCGCGGTCTCCGTGGAGGCGTCCTCGGAGAGGTCGTAGCGGGCGATCTCCTGGTTGTCCGCCTGGTTCACCACGCGGATGAACGCGTTGCGGACCTGGCCGAAGCTCTGGCCGCGGTTCTCCGCGTCGTGGATCGACACCGGGAACACGATCTTCGTGATCTGCGGGGGCACCCCGGCGAGGTTGACCTTGACCGCCTCGTCGTCGCCCTCGCCCTCACCGGTGAGGTTGTCGCCCGTGTGCTCCACGGAGCCGTCGGGGCTCGTGAGGTTGTTGTAGAAGACGAAGTGCTGGTCGGAGACGACCTTTCCGGAGTCGTCGCAGAGCAGCGCGCTGGCGTCGAGGTCGTAATCCGTGCCGGTGGTCGTCCGCACGTCCCAGCCCAGGCCGATCAGCACGGCGGTGAGGCCGGGCGCCTCCTTGCTCAGCGAGACATTGCCGCCCTTGGAGAGGGAAACTCCCACGTGTCCTCCTGTGGTCCGCTACCGAGATTCGCTCCCGGCCGTGGTCAGGACCGGGACTTAGAATCTACATGAGTGTAGAAGCGTGCGACGGGGCATGGCCCCTTCCGGCCGTTACGATGTGGCGCTCCCTGTGAGACGTACGCGACATACGTGATGTATGTGATGCGGGGGGAGTGCGAGGCGACGGAGTGCGGGCGGCAGCGGCAGGCGCGGCACACCGCGACGGGAGGCGAGGACACGGCATGACGCAGCACGGAGACGGGCCGGAGGGGCCGCGTCCGCGCAGGCGCGGGCAGGGCGAGCTGGAGGCCCAGGTGCTCGCGGCGCTGCACGGCGCGCGCGGGCCGGTGAGCGCGGCCTGGGTGCAGGAACGCCTCGGCGGCGATCTCGCGTACACGACGGTCATGACGATCCTCACGCGGCTGCTCGCCAAGAACGTGGTGACACGTGAACGCGCGGGCCGCTCCTTCGTCTGGCGCTCCACCGCCGACGAGGCCGGGCTCGCCGCGCTGCGCATGCGCAAGGTCCTCGACGGCGAGAGCGACCGCTCGGCGGTGCTCGCCAGCTTCGTCACCACCCTGTCCGCCGACGACGAGCGGCTGCTGCGCGATCTGCTCGGCGACGCGGGCGGCGCCGCCACCGCGGAGGACTGACCGGACGCATGGGGCTCTTCGTCTTCCTGCCGCTCGTGCTGCCGCTGACCGCCTGGCCGGTCGCCCGGCTCGCCGCCCAGCATCTGCACCCGCGCACCGCGACCCGCCTGCTGACCGCTCTGGCCGCCGTGATGGCGCTGTGCAGCACGCTCTGCCTGGCCCTGCTCATGGTCGTCGGCACCGCCCAACTCCCCGGCAACCCGCTGCCCGACGGCTGGTCGGACCCGGAGGTCCGCGCCGCGCTGCCGTACGACGAGGTCGCGGGCCGGGCCGCGATCCCGGCGCTGACGATCGTCTGCGGGGCGCTGGCGCGCACGCTGTGGCGGCATGCGACGGTACGCCGCCGGGGGTGGCGGGCGCTCGCGGGGTTGCCCGGTACGTCGGTGGCCGTGCTGCCGGACGCGACGGAGGCGTACGCCTACGCGCTGCCCGGGAAGGAGCGCCGGGCCGGGGGCCGGACCCGGCGCGGGCGCCGCGCGCCGCACGGGCGTGTCGTCGTCAGCCGCGCCCTGCTCGACCGGCTCCAACCCGCCGAACGCCGCGCCCTGTTCGCCCACGAGCGAGCCCATCTCGCCGCGCGCCACCACCGGTTCCTGCTGGTCACGCAGTTGGCCGCGCGCGCCAACCCGTTCCTGCGGCCGCTGCGCACGGCCACCGCGTACACCGCCGAGCGATGGGCCGACGAGGAGGCCGCGGCGGTCGTACGGGACCGGCGTGTGGTCGCGCGGGCCATCGGCAAGGCGGCGCTCGCGCGCCCGCGCACGGCCGCGCCGGCGGGTCTTGCGGGTCTTGCCGCGGTGGGTCCGGTGCCGCGCCGCGTCGCCGCCCTCCTCGGCCCGGCGCCCGCCGCCCGCACCAGGCCCTCGCTGTTCACGGCGATGGGCCTGGCGCTCTGGGGCGCCGCGTGCGGCACCGCCGTGTCCGCGATGTCCTCGGCGAACGCGACGGTGACGATGGTGCTCGTGCTGCGGGCGGCCACGCCGCTGTGACGGACCGTCAGAGGTCGAACTCGTGCGGCGGCAGGTCGAGGGCGAAGCACGCCTCGCGCACCACGGCCTGCTCGTCCTTGTCGAAGTCGCCGTCGGCGCCGCCGATGACGATGCCGATCTGGATGACGGCGCGCGCCTCGGCGGGCTTCTTCTTGGCCTTCGCGACCTCCTGCAACACGCTCACCTTGCCGAACGCGAAGTCGGCCGTCAGCTTGTCCACGTACGCGTCGAAGCGGCGCCGCAGGTCGTCCGCGGCGAAGTTCTGGAGCACCTCGTTGGTGGCGATGAGCTGCGCGACGCGCTGTCGCTCGGCGGCGTCCACGGTGCCGTCGGCGGCGGCGACGAGCGCGCACATCGCCATGCTGGAGTCGCGGAAGGCCCCGCTCGTGAGGTCGTTCTTCTTCGCCGTCAGCTGCGCCTGCATCGTCGACGCGGATTCCTTCAAGCGGTCCCACAGGGCCATGGAAAAACTCCATCAGTTGGTGCCGGCAGTTGCTGCCGACCAATTTCTACAGCACTGTAGAAGTTAGCATCCGCGGCAGCTATGCCGAAAAGTCCCGTAGGTCACGTAAGTTCCGCCCGCACGGAAAGGCCGACCGATGACATCGACGCCCCCCGAGCGCTCGCACCGCACGGCACGCGAACTCCTGGAGAGCGCGACGGCGGAGCTCGCCCCTAAGCCGCACGCGAATCCCCTGGTCCCCCTCGTCACGGACGGCGGCGCCGACCGGCGCGCGCTCGCCGCCCTCGCCCTGGAGCAGTGCCGGGTCATCCCGGCCGACCGCCGGTCCTTCCTGCATCTGGCCGCCCGCTCCGCCGACGCGGGCCTGCTCGCCTGTGCGGCCTTCTTCGCCTCCCTCGCCGAGGGGGAGGCGGTGGCCCTCGACCGGCTCGGCCCGCTGCTTGCCGCGTGCGGGGTGGACGCGGAGCAGGCGGCGGTGTACGTCCCGACGGCGGGCTGCCAGACCTATCCCGCATACGTGGCGTGGCTCGCCCTGAACGCCGAACCGGCCGACGCGGTGCTCGCTCTGACCGCCAACTTCGCGGCGTGGGGCGGCTACTGCGGCGCGCTCGCGGAGGCGCTGCGCGGACGCTACGGCTTCTCCGACGAGGCCTGCGGCTTCTTCGACTTCTTCGCCGGGCCCGCGCCGGACCTCGACCGCGCGACCCTCGCCGCGCTCCAGGAGGGCATCGACCTGGAACGCCTCACGCCCACCACGGCGCTGCGGCAGGGGCGGCAGGGGCGGCTGCTGCAGGACTACGAGGAGATGTTCTGGGGGACGCTGGCGGGGCTCGCCTAGGGGCAGGGCCACGCGCGTACGCGTGGCCCCGGGTGCGCATGGCCGTGAACCCCGGGCGCGCACGCGCGCCCGGGGTTCACGGCCATGCGCGGGGTGTTACCCCGCCTGCTCCGCCCGCATCACGATGGCCGTCACGACGACCCCGTCCCGTACCAGCCAGGTACCGGAGAACCCGGTCAGCTCCGAGCCCGCGACCACCGGACCCGCCACCAGGAGCTCGGCGGTGAACGTGCCGTCCGCGCTGATCTCCAGGTGCGCGTCCTCGAAGCCGAGCCAGCGCTTGGCGAGCGGGAACCACGCCTTGTAGACGGACTCCTTGGCGCTGAAGAGCAGCCGGTCCCACGGGACGGACGGTTCCGTGACGGCGAGCGCGGCCAGTGCGGCGCGCTCCTTCTTGTCGCTGACCAGGTCGAGGACGCCCGGGTCGGACAGCGGCTCGGCCGGTTCGGCGTCGACGCCGACCGAGGTGACGTCGCCCGCGCGGGCGACGACCGCGGCGCGGTAGCCCAGGCAGTGCGTCATGCTGCCGACGACGCCGGCGGGCCACACCGGCGCGCCCTTGTCGCCGCGCAGGATGGGCCCGGGCGGCACGTCGATGCGGGCGAGCGCGGTGCGGGCGCAGTGGCGCGCCGTGGTGAACTCGCGCTGCCGCTTCGGCACGGCCTTCGCCACGTACGCGACCTCTTCGGGGAAGAGGACGGCGTCGGCCGGATCCTCGCGGGTCTCGACCACGAAGACGGGCTCTCCGGCCAGGAGAGTGCTCAATATGCCGGTCTCGTCGGATACTTCGCCGGTGGACTTCGAGGGTGACGTCACGATCGATCACTGTACCGGCGGCCCGCGCGGTGTGGTCCCGGAGCCCCGATCAGGCCCTGGTGGCCGCCGCGCGGGGCCCCGCAGAACGAGCGCATAGGGTGGCCTGATGCAGGACGAGTACCGCACCGTGGCCCGCGAGGGCGTGCACGAGACCGAGATCAACCGCTCGCGCTTCCTGTGCGCGCTCGCACCCGCCGCCACCGAGCAGGAGGCCCAGGACTTCGTCGCCCGCGTCCGCAAGGAACATCCGACGGCCTCCCACAACTGCTTCGCGTACGTCATCGGCGCCGACGCCTCCGTGCAGAAGGCGAGCGACGACGGCGAACCGGGCGGTACTGCCGGTGTCCCCATGCTCCAGATGCTCCTGCGGCGCGACATGCGTTACGTCGTCGCTGTCGTGACCCGCTACTACGGAGGCGTCAAGCTCGGCGCGGGCGGTCTGATCCGCGCCTACGGAGGCGCCGTCGGCGAGGCCCTGGACACGCTCGGCACCCACACCCGCCGCCGCTTCCGCCTGGCCACCGTCACCGTCGACCACCAGCGCGCGGGCAAGATTCAGAACGACCTGCGGTCGGCGGGGCGCGACGTGCGGGACGTGCGCTACGGGGACGCGGTGACCATCGAGATCGGCCTGCCCGACGCCGACGTCGCGGCCTTCAGGGCGTGGCTCGCGGATGCCACGGCGGGCAGCGCGGGGTTCGAGCTCGGGGGAGAGGCGTACGGGGACGCCTGACGGCAGGCGTGAATCTGTGCGAATAGGTAGAATTCGGGCATGGGGAAGCGGCCCGTGACGCCGACTGCGCCCGAACTCGTCCTCGAGACCGACACCGGCTCCACGGTGATGAGTCCGAGCCGGGACTATCACGTCGGCCGTGACCCGCTGAGCGACGTCGTCATCGACGACGCCCGCGTCTCCTGGCACCACGCCGTCCTGCACGCCGAGCTGGACCACTGGACGATCGCGGACGAGCACAGCACGAACGGCACCTACGCCGACGGGACGCGCGTCCACGAGTGCGGCGTCGGACCCGGCAGCGTCATCCGCTTCGGCAACGTCACCGACGGCCCGCGCGCGGTGCTCGTCGGCCGGGAGCCGCCCGCGCCCGCCGCCCCCGAACGCCCCTCCGGCGTCCGCACGCCCTCGGCCACCGGCACCTTCCGGCAGCCGACGACCGTGCGCCCGCTGCCCACCCGCACCGTCCGCATCGGCCGTGCCGCCGACAACGACCTGGTCATCGACGACCTGGTGGTCTCGCGCCGCCACGCCGAGCTGCGCTTCCTCGCCGACGGCAGGTACGAGATCGTGGACCTCGGCAGCCACAACGGCACCTATCTGAACGGCCAGTCGGTCGCCCGCGCCCAGGTCATGCCCGGGGACATCGTCGGCGTCGGCCACCGCGCGTACTGCCTCGTCGGGGACCAGCTGCAGGAGTACGTCGACACGGGCGAGGTGTCGCTCGACGTGCAGGAGCTGACGGTCGCCGTCGACCGGGGCCGCAAGACGCTCCTCGACCGGATCTCCTTCCCCGTCGGCGAGAAGTGCCTGCTCGCCGTCGTCGGCCCCAGCGGCGCGGGGAAGTCCACCCTCCTCAACGCCCTCACCGGCCTGCGCCCCGCCGACGGCGGCACCGTGCTCTACGACGGCCGAGACCTCTACCGCGACTACGCCGAGCTCCGCCAGCGCATCGGGCTCGTCCCGCAGGACGACATCCTGCACGCCCAGCTCACCGTGCGCAGGGCCCTCGGATACGCCGCCGAACTGCGCTTCCCCCAGGACACCGAGAAGGCGGAACGCCGGGCCAGGGTCGACGAGGTCATCCGCGAACTCGGCCTGGAGCAGCGCGTCGACCAGCCCATCCACAGCCTCTCCGGCGGCCAGCGCAAGCGCGTGAGCGTCGCCCTCGAACTCCTGACGAAGCCGTCGCTGCTCTTCCTCGACGAGCCGACGTCCGGGCTCGACCCCGGCATGGACCGCTCGGTGATGCACATGCTGCGCGGCCTCGCCGACGACGGCCGCACCGTCATCGTCGTCACGCACAGCGTGCTCAGCCTCGACGTGTGCGACCGGCTCCTGGTGCTCGCGGCGGGCGGCAGGATCGCCTACTACGGGCCGCCGCAGGACGCGCTCCCGTTCTTCGGCTTCGACCAGTGGCCCGAGGCGTTCGAGGCCTTCGAGGGGGACCGCGACCGGGACTGGGCGGCGGGCTACCGGCAGTCGCCGTTCCACCAGCGGTACATCGTCAACTCCTCCGCGCAGCCGTACCTCCTGCCGCAGGGCGGCGCGGTCGCCGCGGCAGGCGGCCCGGGGCGGGGTACCGCCTTCGCGCCGCCGCCGAAGGCGCAGAGCTGGGGGTCCCAACTGCGCACCCTGGTGCGGCGGTACGCGGCCGCCCTCGGCGCCGACCGGACCTTCCTCGCGATCATGATCGCGCTGCCGTTCGTGATGGGCGCCATGGCCCGCGCCCTGGCCGGGAGCAGGCTGACCCAGGAGACGGCGATGAACGCGCTGCTCATCCTCTGTGTGGGCGGAGTCCTGACCGGTGCCGCCAACGCCGTGCGGGAACTCGTCAAGGAACGGGTCATCTACCAGCGCGAACGGGCCGTGGGGCTGTCCAGATCGGCGTACCTGATGTCCAAGGTCGTCGTGCTCGGAACGATCACCGTGCTGCAGGCCGTCGTGCTGACCCTGGTGGCCCTGCTGGGCGTCGACCTCAACGCGCCCCGGGGCGAGGGAGTGCTGCTGCCGCCACTGGCCGAGATCACCGTGGCGGTGGCCCTGCTGGCCTTCACGGCCATGATGCTCGGCCTGCTCGTCTCGGCCCTGGTCCGCAAGGAAGAGGTGACGATGCCGCTGCTCGTGCTCCTCGCCATCGTCCAAGTGGTGTTCTGCGGCGCGCTCCTGAAGCTCCACGGGGTGCCCGGCGTCGAGCAGCTGGCGTGGCTCGTGCCCTCGCGGTGGGCGCTGGGCGCGATGGCGGGGACCATCGACCTCGGCAGGATCGTCCCGGGCGAGCTGACGGCCGACCCGCTGTTCCGGCACTCCACGGGGGTCTGGCTGCTCAACATGGGCATGCTGGTGGCCCTCTCGGTCGGCTTCGGATACGTGGTCGCCAGGCTGCTGCGGCGGCACGAACCCGCGGTCATGCGGAAGTAGCGAGCGGCGAGCAGGAGCAGACGCGATGACCACTGCGGACTTCCGCCCCACCCACGTCGTCCCCCAGGACGGGCTGCCCGCCTGGGAGGCGCCGGACGCGAACCGGCCCACGACGCCGCTCGACGCGCTGCTGCCCGTGCAACTGGTCGACCGGCTCGGCGACTGGGGCCGGATCGTCTGCGCCAACGGCTGGTCGGCCTGGGTCGACGGCCGCCTCCTGGTCGCCGTGCCGCACGATCCACCGGCCGCGGGCCACCCGCCGGCCCGCACGGCGGACCCGCGCCCCCTCCTGGCACGGTCCGAGGACGCCCTGGCCCGCTACCGGCGCGCGGCGGAGGAACTCGCGGACGGCGGGACGGACGGCGAGTCCTTCCGCCGCCGGACCCGCGGCCTGCGCGTGGGCATGATCGTGGACGGCGAGTCGATGTGGCTCTACGACGCGGAACACGAGCGGTGGGTGTACTGCGACGGGGCGCGGCTCAGTACGTACGCGACGGGGGAGGGGCCGAGCGCGCACGGCGAGGGGGCGGGTGGGGCGCCGGTCGCGGGGCCGGAGCCGACACAGGTGGTCGAGGCCGTGCCGGATCCCGCCCCCGACCCCTACGGCGAGGACCCCACCCGGCGCATCCCACCCGTCACGGTCGACCCCGGCCCGCCGCACCGGCCCGGTGACGCCTGATGGGGACCGCGCCGCGCGCGGCGCCGTCGAGCGGCAGTCCGCACTCCGGGCGCCCGTCCGACCTGGTCGGGAAGCAGATCGCGGGCTACCGGGTCGAGAGCGAGATCGGGCGCGGCGGCATGGCCGTCGTCTACCGCGCCAAGGACCTGCGCCTGGACCGGACCGTCGCCCTGAAGCTGCTCGCCCCCGAACTCGCCCGCAACGACACGTTCCGGCAGCGCTTCACGCACGAGTCGCGGGTGGCCGCAGCGATCGAGCACCCGCACATCGTGCCGGTCTTCGAGGCGGGCGAGACCGACGGCGTGCTCTACATCGCCATGCGCTACGTCCCCGGGCTCGACCTGCGCCACCTCCTCGACCGCTCGGGCCCCCTTCCCGTCGGCACGGCCCTGCGCATCGCCGCGCAGGTCGCGTCCGCGCTCGACGCGGCCCACGACCACGGACTCGTCCACCGCGACGTCAAACCCGGCAACATCCTCGTGGCCAAGGGCACCGACAGCGACCACCCGGAGCACGTCTACCTCACGGACTTCGGCCTGACCAAGAAGTCGCTCTCGCTGACCGGGTTCACCTCCGTGGGCCAGTTCGTCGGGACGCTCGACTACGTGGCGCCGGAGCAGATCTCGGGCCGCCCGGTGGACGGCAGGTGCGACGTCTACAGCCTCGCCTGCGTCGTCCACGAGAGCCTGGCCGGCGGGCCGCCCTTCCAGCGCGACGACGACATGGCGCTGCTCTGGGCCCACCAGTACGACCAGCCGCCCCGCCTGACCGAGCAGCGCCCCGACAGCCCCGGCGCCCTCGACGGAGTCCTCGCGAAGGCGCTGGCCAAGAGCCCCGACGACCGGTACGGCTCCTGCCTGGAGTTCGTGGCCGCGCTGCGCGCCGCGGTCACGGGCAGCGCGCAGGGGCACCCGCCCACGCAGGTGGACCTCCAGGTCGTGGCCGCCCCGGCGGATCCGGGGACGCCGCCGGAGCCGCCGAGCTGGGCCCGGCCGGTCTTCCGGCGGCTGCCCGGCTAACTGGCTCTAACAAAAGCTGCTGATCATGAGACTGTCGGCCTGTCTGCACGTAGG
>NZ_BMVR01000019.1 GCF_014650815.1 Streptomyces flavofungini | reverse complement strand
CCTCGCTGTGTGCCTTCCGTAGAAGGACTTTTTCAAAGGAACCTCGCCACCAGAAAAATGTTCCGGTAGACGGGGTATCAACATATCTGGCGTTGACTTTTGGCACGCTGTTGAGTTCTCAAGGAACGGACGCTTCCTTCGTACTCACCCGCAGTGATACTCACTGAGGCTTTCCTCCGGGCGCTTCCCTTCGGTGTTTCCAAACTCTATCAGGTCGTTTTCGGCTCTCTGACCACGATCATCTGTGGACATGCAGAACCAGACCCCGAGATAGGATCCGACTCGATAGTTGCTACCTGGCCTGGACGCTGAGTGCGTCGTTCGGCGCTGGGCAGGAGTCCGACTCTACAACGGCGTTCGGGTCGGCGCAAATCGTTTGTGCAGTGCTGCTACTCCTGCCAACCGGGACCTCTCATGCGGAACCGGGACTTCCTATGACTTACCCTTCTGAACAGTGCGTCGTCAAGGACAGGTAGTGACGGCGGTAACGATTCTCCACCCCCCTGGGAGCTTGCCATGACCAGCGTTACGTCCCCGCTTGCTGGACGCGCCATCGGACTCGCTGCGGTACCCGACCCCGTCTTCTCGGGCGCGATGGTCGGCCCCGGTACGGCCATCGACCCGGTTCGCGAGCCCTCCGATGCCGTCGCTCCCGTCGACGGCATCGTCGTATCTCTTCACCCGCACGCCTTCGTCGTCGTGGACGACCAAGGCCACGGCGTTCTGACGCACCTGGGCATCGACACCGTTCAGCTCAATGGCGAGGGCTTCGAGCTCCTCGTCAACAAGGGGGACACGGTGCAGCGCGGTCAGACCGTGGTGCGCTGGGACCCGGCCGCCGTCGAGGCCGCCGGCAAGTCCCCCGTGTGCCCCATCGTGGCGCTCGAGGCGACGGGCGAGTCCCTGTCCGACCTCGTCGAGGACGGCGAAGTGAAGGCCGGCGACGCTCTCTTCAGCTGGAAGTGACGTCGGCGCCGTCGGTGGCCGACGGCAGGTAGGACAACCACCGCGGCGGCTGGGCCCGTCGCACTAGCGGAGACGGTGTAATGGAGACAACGCTGCGAGGCGTCGGTGTGAGCCACGGGGTGGCGATCGGCGAGGTTCGGCACATGGGCACGGCAGTCCTCGAACCGCCGGCCAAGCAGATCCCGGCGGAGGACGCGGAGCGCGAACAGGGGCGCGCCCGCAAGGCCGTCGAGGCTGTGGCCGCCGACCTGATGGCGCGCGGCAACCTGGCGGGCGGCGAGGCCCAGGCGGTGCTCGAAGCCCAGGCGATGATCGCTCAGGACCCGGAGCTCATGGCCGACGTGGACCGACGCGTCGCCGTCGGCAGCACGGCCGAGCGCGGCATCTACGACGCGTTCTCCCACTATCGCGAGCTCCTCGCGGGCGCGGGTGAGTACATGGCCGGTCGCGTCGCAGACCTCGACGACGTGCGGAACCGCATCGTCGCGCGGCTGCTCGGCGTCCCCATGCCGGGCGTACCGGACAGCGACGAGCCGTACGTGCTGATCGCCCGTGACCTCGCGCCCGCGGACACCGCGCTCCTCGACCCGGCGCTCGTGCTCGGCTTCGTCACCGAAGAGGGTGGGCCGACCAGCCACAGCGCGATCCTGGCGCGGGCGCTCGGCGTACCCGCCATCGTCGCGCTGCCCGGTGCCGGTGAGCTCGCCGAGGGCACAGTCGTGGCCGTCGACGGCAGCACCGGTGAGATCTTCGTCGACCCCAGCGCGGAGAAGCGTGCCGAGCTGGAGGCCGCCGCTGCCGCGCGCAAGGCCGCGCTCGCCGCGTCGACCGGACCCGGCGCCACGTCGGACGGGCACAAGGTGCCGCTGCTCGCGAACGTCGGCGGTCCCGCCGACGTGCCCGCCGCGGTCGAGGCGGGCGCCGAGGGCGTCGGCCTGTTCCGTACGGAGTTCCTGTTCCTCGACGACAGCACCAAGGCGCCGACCGAGGAGAAGCAGGTCGAGGCGTACCGCCAGGTCCTCGAAGCCTTCCCCGAGGGCCGTGTGGTCGTCCGCGTGCTCGATGCCGGTGCGGACAAGCCGCTCGACTTCCTGACGCCGACCGACGAGCCGAACCCGGCCCTCGGTGTGCGCGGCCTGCGTTCGCTCCTCGACCACCCCGAGGTGCTGCGGACGCAGCTCACCGCGCTGGCCAAGGCCGTGGAGGGGCTCCCGGTCTACCTCGAGGTCATGGCTCCGATGGTCGCGGACCGTGCTGATGCCAAGGCGTTCGCCGACGCGTGCCGTGAGGCGGGGCTGCAGGCCAAGTTCGGTGCGATGGTGGAGATTCCGTCGGCCGCGCTGCGGGCGCGTTCGATCCTGCAGGAGGTCGAGTTCCTTTCGCTCGGCACCAATGACCTCGCGCAGTACACCTTCGCCGCCGACCGGCAGGTCGGTGCCGTGTCCCGGCTGCAGGACCCTTGGCAGCCGGCGTTGCTCGACCTGGTCGCGATGTCCGCCGAGTCGGCCAAGGCCGAGGGCAAGAGCTGCGGCGTGTGCGGCGAGGCCGCGTCCGACCCGCTGCTGGCCTGTGTCCTGACCGGTCTGGGTGTCACCTCCCTCTCTATGGGCTCGGCGTCGATTCCTTACGTCCGGGCGACGCTGGGCAAGTACACGCTGGCCCAGTGCGAGCGGGCCGCGGCCGCGGCCCGTGCCGCGGACAGCGCCGAAGAGGCTCGCAAGGCGGCGCAGGCGGTGCTCTCCGGCGAATAGTCGGGCTTCGGTCGGTTGTGGGGGTTGCCGTTCGGCGGCCGTTCCGCATCGTTCCGGCTCTTCGAAGGGGCGCTCCACCCTTGTGGGTGGGGCGCCCCTTCCGTATTCAGTGGTGGTGTCCCCCCTCATACGGCTCGTCGTCGCCCAGGTCGGGTGCGGCGCAGTAGTCGACGCCGGACTCGGGGGCGATGAGGTCGCCGGAGAGCGCGTCGGTGCAGTAGGCGTCGAAGACCTCGGCGGCCGTGAGCGCGAGCAGCCGCTCGCCCTCCAGACGCCAGCCGTGGACACGGTCACGGGTGCCGTCGCTGGTCCGCATCACCAGGCCGCCGGCGCTCACGGTGGCGATGCCCACAGCCAGGACCGTGGTGAACTCCAGGGCTTCTGTCTCGTCCAGTTGGGGATTGCCGTCGGCGTCGCTCTCGACGTGCAGTGCGGCGAGGAGGGTCTGGCCCTCGCACGGGATGCTGCATACGAGGTGACGGGTGACCGGGCCGCTGGTGCTGATCGCGCGCATGAGCAGGTCGGAGGCCCTGGCGAAGGCCGTGCGTCCGATGTCGACACCGCAGTCCGCGCACGCGCCGATGCGGGCCAGGAGCATGGTCGCGTACTCCCACGTGCTCTGCCGGACGGTCTCGTCGACGAGTTCGGGGACGATGTCGGCCAGGGCCTGGCCCTCGTACGGCATCGTCGGGCCGATCGTCGCCAGCTCCGCGGTGAAGCGGGTGCGGCTCGCGGAGGTGTCCGGGTCGAGGCCGGTTTCCGCGCAGAACTCGTCGTACGCCTCGGGGTCGAAGAGGGCGACGCTGGTGAGCCTGCCCTGCGCGGACAGGGCCTTGAGCAGGGACTCCACCTGCTGCAGATACGTCACGTGGTCGTCGAAGGTGAAGGTGCGGTAGCGGCGCATCGCCGCGAAGTCCTCGGCGTCGGCCAGCAGGCCGATGGTGCCGGCGACTTCGCGGCGCAGGACGCGTCGCATCGTGTCGTGCTGGGTGTGCCCCATGATTCCCCCTGCGGTCAGTCGATCAGTGATCACTCACCGTAACGGGAGGCACTGACAATGACCGCGGAGCGTGAGGGGCTCAGCCTCGATCGCGGGCCAGCTGCTCGTAGAAGCGCAGCAGTTCGATGTTGTCGACGGAGCCCGCGTTGACCGCATTGTCGAGCGGGGTGCCCTGGAGGAGGCGTTTGACCGGGACCTCGATGCGCTTGCCCGTGAGGGTGTGCGGGATGCCGGGTACTTCGATGACCTCGTCCGGGACGTGGCGGGGCGAGAGTTCCGCACGGATCGTCTGCTTGATGCGGGCGCGCAGGTCGTCGTCGAGGGCGGCGCCGGGGGCGAGGTGGATGAACAAGGGCATCCAGTAGCCGCCGTCGGGCAGTTCGACGCCGATGACCAGGGACTCGCGGATTTCCGGGAGGCGTTCGACTGCTTCGTAGATGTCGGCCGAACCCATGCGTACGCCCTGGCGGTTGAGCGTCGAGTCGGAGCGGCCGTGGATGACGACAGAGCCCCGCGAGGTGAGGGTGATCCAGTCGCCGTGGCGCCAGACGCCGGGGTAGGTGTCGAAGTAGCTGTCGTGGTAGCGGCTGCCGTCGGGGTCGTTCCAGAAGTGGATCGGCATGGACGGCATGGGGTTGGTGACGACGAGTTCGCCGACCTCGTCGACGAGCGGCTTGCCCTGGGCGTCCCAGGCCTGCAGGTCGGTGCCGAGGCAGGGGGCCTGGAGTTCGCCGATGTGGACGGGCAGCGTCGGCACGGCTCCGGCGAAGCAGGAGCAGACGTCGGTGCCGCCGCTGACGGAGGCGATCCACACCTCTCCGGTGGCGTTGGCGAACTCGTCGTGCAGCCAGCGGAATCCGTCGGGCGGCAGCGGTGAGCCGGTGGTGGCGACGCACTGCACGCGGGACAGGTCGAAGTCACGCGCGGGGTGCACGTCCGCCTTGCGGCAGGCCATGACGTACGCGGCCGACGTCCCGAAGAGCGTCGCTCCGGTGCGCTCGGCAATGCGCCACTGGGCGGCCGTGTCGGGATAGCCGGGGCTGCCGTCGTACAGGACGATCGTGGTGCCCGTGAGCAGGCCGGAGACGAGGAAGTTCCACATCATCCAGCCGGTGGACGTGTACCAGAAGAACCGGTCGTCGGGGCCGAGGTCGCAGTGCAGGCCGACCTGCTTCAGGTGCTCGACGAGGATGCCGCCCTGGGACTGGACGATCGCCTTGGGCAGACCGGTCGTGCCGGAGGAGTAGAGCACCCACAAGGGGTGGTCGAACGACACGGCTTCGAAGACGGGGGCCGTGTCGGCCGAGGTGAGCGCGGACCATTCCAGGGCGCCCTCGGGGGCCGGGGTGCCGAGCTGGGGGATGTGGACGACCGCACGCACGGTGGGCAGTTCGCGGCGCAGTTCGGCGACGGTGTCGCGGCGGTCGTGCTCCTTGCCGCCGTAGCGGTATCCGTCCACGGCGAAGAGCACGACCGGCTCTACCTGCTGGAAGCGGTCGAGGACGCTGCGGGCGCCGAAGTCGGGCGCGCAGGACGTCCAGACGGCGCCGACGGCGGCGGTGGCGAGGAGGGCGACGACGGCCTCGGGGATGTTCGGCAGGTAGCCGCTGACGCGGTCTCCGGGGCGCACGCCGAGGCCACGCAGCTCGGCGGCCAGGGAGCCCACTTGGCGGCGCAGCTCGGACCAGGTGAGCGGTGTCGGGTCGTGCGACTCGTCGACGTGCAGGATGGCCGGGGTGTCGGCGCGCGCGGGGTCCTCGCCTGCGCGCAGGGCGTGCTCGGCGTAGTTGAGGGTGGCGCCCGGGAACCACTCGGCGCCGGGCATGGAGCGGTCGCCGAGCACGCGCGTGTAGGGCGTCGTGAAGCGCACGTCGAACCATTCGGTGACGGCTTTCCAGAAGGTGTCGAGTTCATCGACGGACCAGCGGTGCAGGGCCTCGTATCCCCCTGCGGCGGGCGCTCCGTGGTGCTCGGCCGCCCATGCCTGGAAGCGCGTGACCTGCGCGCCGGCGATCCGCTGCTGGTCCGGCTGCCAGAGCGGCGAGGGGTTCGCTGAGGACATGGGGCTGCTCCTGGGCTGTGCGCTTCGTGGGCGGCTGTCGTGCGCACGGGCTGGGTGTGCGCGTGACACGGCTGACACGGACGATGCCACGTGATCGACTTCCGCACCAGGGTGTCCTTGCACAGGGGCGCCGGTGTCCATGTGGAGGGGCACACCATGTCGTCGCCAGAGAGGTGTGGTGGGGCGCCTCTGGGGCCGCGTTGTGGGTTGTCCGCGGAGGGGCCGTGCTGTGTGTCTACGGAGAGGGTTGGTAACGCTAGTCGGCGCTCGGGATGAACGGCAGTTGAACGCGGTACTCCCGCTGCGCCTTCGATGGCAGGGTGAGCAGCATGAACGGTCGTGACCTGGTGCGTTCGGTGAAGGCGGTCGGTCTGTCCGACACGGCCCAGAGGTTGCGCATGGTGCGCTCGGCGTGGCGTCGGCGGCGGACCGACGCGATGGGTCTGCCGCCGAGGGGTGCCGAGCGGGCCCGGACGCCCGGCCCCGTGACCCTGGTGGAGCCCGGTCCAGGCGGTGGCGTGGTGCGGTTCGCGCGGTCCGAGCTGCGGGTGCGGGTCACGTTGGGCGGGGCGGTGTTCTGGGGCTGGGACGGAGCCGAGCCCGACCCGTCGTACGCCTTGGCGGGCGGCAGCCCGGAGGCGGACCCGCGGGCTGTTCTGGAGCCCGACAAGGCCGGTGGCTGGCGGGTGGTGTCGGAGCGGGCCACCGTGGTCGTCTCGCGGCACGGTGCGGTCGAGCTGCACACCCCGGGCGGGGTGATGCTGCGGCGCGATCTGCCGCCGCGCTGGTGGGAGCCGGTGGGCGGTGGGGCGGCGCGCTGGGTGCAGCGGTCGGAGGTGGCCCCGGACGCGCGGTTCTTCGGTCTTGGTGGCCGGGCGGCTGGCCCACGGCTTCGGAATGGGACGTACCGGTTGTGGAACACCGATCCCGGGGGCTCCTTCGAGCCCGGGGACGATCCGCTGTACATCACGATGCCGGTGCAGTGGGTGGTCGCCGACGTGGGGACCCATCTGGTCTTCCACGACAACGCCTGGGACGGCTCGGTGACCGTGTGCGAGGGCGAGGAGGGCGCCGGTTCCGGGCACGACAGAGCAGGGTCGTGCGAGGTCCGCATGGACGGCGGGCCGCTGCGCTGCTGGGTCATGGTGGGCACCCCCGCGCGCGTACTGCACTCCTGGGCGGCGCTCACCGGTGCGCCCGTGGTGCCCCCTGCGTGGGCGCTCGGTCACCATCACGCGCGGTGGGGCTTCGGCAGCGAGCTGGAGGTGCGGCGGATCGTCGCGGGCTATCAGGAGCGCGGACTGCCCCTGGACGCCGTGCACTTGGACATCGACCACTTCGACGCGCACCAGGTGTTCACGGTGGACGAGGGGCGCTTCCCCACACTGCCGAAGCTGGCGAGTGAGCTGCGCGGGGCGGGGATCCGGCTGGTGTCGATCGTGGATCCCGCGGTGAAGGCCAGCCCTGGCAACGCCGTGTACGACGGCGGGGCGGCCGCGGACGCGTTCGTGCGGGACGCTGCCGGGCGGACCGTACGGGGCCTGGTGTGGCCCGGAGAGGCGGTGTTCCCGGACTTCACTGCCGGGCGGGTGCGCAAGTGGTGGGGCGGTCTCTACGACGAGCGCCTCGCGCAGGGCTTCTCGGGGTTCTGGCACGACATGAACGAGCCGGTGTCGTTCGCGTCCTTCGGGGAGACCACACTCCCCCGTTCCGCCCGGCATGCCCTGGAGGGCCGCGGAGGCGACCATCAGGAGGCGCACAACGTGTACGCCCTGGGCATGGCCCGCGCGGGCTACGAAGGCATACGCGAACTACGGCCCGGAGAGCGGCCGTTCCTCTTCTCCCGCTCCGGCTGGGCGGGAATGCAGCGCTACGGAGGGACGTGGTCGGGCGATGTGGCCAGCACCTGGCCGGGGCTGCGGGCCTCACTCACGCTTGTGCTGGGGCTCGGTCTGTGCGGTGTGCCGTACTCGGGGCCCGATGTCGGCGGCTTCGACGGCAGTCCATCACCCGAGCTGTATCTGCGCTGGTTCCAACTCGGGGCGTATCTCCCACTGTTCCGTACGCATGCGGCGCTGCACGCCGGCCGGAGGGAGCCCTGGGAGTTCGGCCCGGAGGTGCTGGAGCACGCGCGTGTGGCTCTCGGCGAGCGCGGTCGGCTGTTGCCGTACTTCGTGACGCTCGCACACTTGGCGCGGCTCACCGGTGCGCCGTACGCGCGGCCCTTGTGGTGGGGATCTCCGGAGGACAGGGACCTGCGGAACTGCGAGGACGCGTTCCTGCTCGGGGATTGCCTGTTGGTCGCGCCCGTGCTGTGGGAAGGGGCCGTCCAGAGGGCCGTGCGGCTGCCGCCGGGCCGGTGGTACGACACCGTCACGGAGAAGGTGTACGAGGGCCCTGGAAAGGCGCTTCTCGACGCTCCGCTGTCCCGCATACCGGTGCTCGCGCGTGCGGGCGCGGTGCTACCTGTCCGGGGTGAGGACGGGCAGCTCGCGTTGGAGGTGTGGGCGCCCGCGAAGGGGCGTTCCGGCGGCGGTCTGGTGATCGCGGACGCGGGTGACGGGTGGGAGGAGCCGGAGCTCCAGCGCTTCGGTGTGCGCTGGAGCGGTGACCGGCTTCTGGTCGAGAAGGAGGGCGACGAGCCGGGGCATGGCGTGGAGTACGCGGTGCGGGTGCGTGGGGTGTGAGGCAGGAGCTCGTGTCACGCCGCCGTGGGCCGGACGGCCGTCGGTTGCGACGGGGCGCTCTTCGGCCGTGGCCGGGTGCCCTCCGGTCTCAGATGTAGCGCCCGTCGAACCAGGCCCGCACGACCGATGTGTGCAGGGGGAAGGCGAGTTCGGCGGGTCGGTGCAGCAGTTCCCAGCCTTCGGTCTCGTCCGTGGGGGACGACTGCGGCAGGTCGGCCGCGGGGCGTTCCGGCAGGAGCCCGAAGAGGAGCACGTGTCCGTCGGGCGAGCTGAGCACCTCGACAATGCGCACGTCGTGGCTCGCCACGCTGATGCCGGTCTCTTCCTTGAGCTCCCGGGCGACGGCGTGCCGCCAGTCCTCACGGTGGTCCACATAGCCGCCGGGCAGGGCGGTGTCCCCGCGCGCGGGGGCGATGGAGCGGGTCACGACGACGAGGCCGGTGCCCTTCGTGTCGTACACCGGCTGGAGGGCGATGGCGACGGGCAGCGGGTTCCGGTAGGCCACTGTCTCGCAGTCCGGGCAGGTGCGGGGCCAGCCGGTGATGTGGTCTCCGTAGAGGGCGCCACAGCTCGAGCAGTGGGAGTCCGGGGCAGGGTTGGTGGGGTGCAGGGATGGGGACACGCGGCGGACTGTATCCGATCTCGACGCGGCGGTCTTCCGCGGAGTGCCAACCTCCTGATAGATGCGGGTACATGACAGCATTCGCCCCATCACTGCGGAAACTCGCCGTTGCCGCCACCGCTCTGCTCGCCGCGGCCACAGCCCCCTCGCCCGCCCAGGCAGCCACCGAACCGCAGGCCCCGAAGGGCTTCGTGGCCCTGAGCGACGTGGACCCGACGATCATCCAGGAGATGCGCTACCTCACCCCCCACAACTTCGTGGGCGACCCCATCGACGGCTACCGCAAGCCGATGTGCATCCTCACCGAACCCGCCGCCAAGGCCCTGCGCAAGGCGCAGCGCGTCCTGCTGCGCGAGGGCTACTCCTTGAAGGTGTACGACTGCTACCGGCCGCAGCGGGCGGTCGATCAGTTCGTGCGGTGGGGCGAGGATCTGAGCGACGAACGCATGAAGGCCGAGTTCTACCCCCGGGTTGCCAAGTCGAGGCTCTTCGAAGACGGCTACATCGCCAAGAAGTCGGGGCACAGCAGGGGCTCCACGGTCGACCTGACGATCGTGCGGCTCCCGGCGAAGCCGACGCGGCCGTACATCCCCGGAGAGCCGCTGAAGCCCTGTTACGCGCCCCGTAGTGAGCGGTTCCCCGACAACTCCGTGGACATGGGCACCGGGTACGACTGCATGGACACGCTGTCGCACACCGACGATCCCCGGGTGACCGCCAAGCAGCGCGCGAACCGGGACCGGCTCCGCGGCGCCCTTGCGAAGAGGGGCTTCGTCAACCTGCCGGAGGAGTGGTGGCACTTCACGTACAAGCCCGAGCCGTTCCCCGACACCTACTTCGACTTCCCGGTGTCGCGCCGGGCGCTGCCCGTGGCACACTTCTGACGTTCCGTCAGATCCGGTGTCCGGGAGGGGCCATGTCGCGAGTGCGTACGCCCGTGGTGGCGCGGTGGTTCGACGGCGAGGGGGAGGGCTTCCGGCTGCTCGGCACGCGGTGCGCCGAGTGTGCGGCCGTCTTCTTCCCGCGCGAGGACGGCTTCTGCCGCAATCCGGGCTGCGGTAGGGGCGAGCTGGCCGAGGTGGCGCTGTCGCGGCGCGGGCGGGTGTGGTCGTTCACCGATGGGCGCTACCGCCCGCCCTCGCCGTACCTCTCGGACCCGGAACTTCCGTGGGATCCCTACACGTTGATCGCTGTGGAGCTGGCCGAGGAGCGCATGGTGGTGCTCGGGCAGGGGGCTCCCGGAGTGACTGTCGCCGACCTGGAGGTCGGCATGGAGGTGGAGGTCGTCCCCGGTGTGCTCGGCGCGGACCCCGAGAACCCGTCGACGACGTGGACGACGTGGAACTGGCGACCGGTGGGGGTGACGGCATGACGGGCGATGTGGCGGTGCTCGGCGTGGGCATGCACCCCTGGGGCAAGTGGGGACGCGGCTTCGTCGAGTACGGGACGGCCGCGGCGCGCGCGGCACTCGCCGACGCCAGGGTCGACTGGCGAGACATCACGTCCGTCGTCGGCGCGGACACCGTGCGGGGCGGCTATCCGGGGTACGTGGCGGGGGCGACGTTCGCGAAGGCCCTCGGCTGGCAGGGCGCGCGTGTGGCGAGCGTGTACGCGGCGTGTGCCTCCGGGGCCCAGGCGATCGGCACGGCGCGCGCCCAGCTGCTCGCGGGCCTCGCCGACGCGGTCCTCGTGGTCGGCGCCGACGCCGCGCCGAAGGGGTTCTTCCGGCCCGCCGGGGGCGACCGGCCCGACGACCCCGACTGGCTGCGCTTCCGCGTCCTCGGCGCCACGAACCCGGCGTACTTCGCGCTGTACGCCCGCCGCCGCATGGCTGTGCACGGCGACACCCTGGAGGACTTCGCCCAGGTCAAGGTGAAGAACGCGGCCCTGGGAGCACTCAACCCGCACGCGCGCTACCGCAAGACCGTCACCGCCGACGAGGTCGCCGCATCCGCCGTCGTCGCCGATCCGCTGCGGCTGCTCGACATCTGCGCGACGTCGGACGGCGCGGCGGCCCTCGTACTCTCCACCCTGGAGTTCGCGCGTCGACACGGCGCGGCCGCGCCGGTGCGCATCCGCGCGGTGTCCACCGTCACACCGACGTATCCGAACACGGTCCTGGACCTGCCGGACATCGCCACGGACTCGGCGGCGGCCGTGGACCCCGCCGAGCGCCCGTTCCGCGCGTCCGTCGCGTACGCCGCGTACGAGGAAGCGGGGATCGGCCCGGACGACCTCTCCCTGGCGGAGGTGTACGACCTGTCGACGGCCCTGGAGCTCCAGTGGTACGAGGACCTGGGGCTGTGCGGCGCGGGCGAGGGGGCCAAGCTCCTGCGGGACGGCACGACGGCGCTCGGCGGGCGCATACCCGTGAACACCAGTGGCGGCCTCGCCTCCTTCGGAGAGGCCGTCCCGGCCCAGGCCATCGCCCAGGTCTGCGAGCTGACCCGGCAGTTGAGAGGCGAGGCGGGCGCGCGTCAGGTCGAGGGGGCACGGGTGGGGATCACCGCGAACCAGGGGCTGTTCGGGCACGGCTCGTCGGTGGTGGCGGTGCGCTGACTCCGAGGCAAACGCCTGGGCGGGACCTCGCGCGGGCCCCCGGGACAGGCCCTGGGGCGGCTTCCTGGAGCCTCCCCCACGGAAGACGTCGCCCCGGTTAACCCGTGGCGTCCGCGACCTTGACGCTCCATCAGCGCCGGTGAACACTTCCCGGTGTCAGTCGGCATCGCCGCTCTTCGGCACTCCGCCGCTCAGGGCCCGTGTGCTCCATGGCTCCGCGCAAAGAGCCAGTTCAACGGGTCATCCCCCATGGGCGATTCGACTGTGACGGCACGCTCGTCACCGGGGCCGGGCGGGGCGCGGGACTCCCCTGCCTTCGGCTGACGCGGCTGGCGCTGGCCGGGCAGTAGTCGTGGGAAACGAACCCTGCACGGAGTACCGGGGCCCACCACCCCGGGCAAAGGCCTAGGAGCCGCCATGTACTCGAATGGGGACATCTTCGTCGGTGAGATCATCGGCACCGCGATTCTGATTCTCTTCGGCGCCGGCGTGTGCGCCGCCGTCACTCTCAACCACTCCAAGGCCAAGGCCTCCGGGTGGATCGTCATCGCGTTCGGCTGGGGCTTCGGCGTGATGGCGGGCGCGTACACCGCCGCGCCGCTGTCCGGCGGCCACCTCAACCCGGCCGTCACCCTCGGCATCGCCGTCGACACCGACAAGTGGGACAAGGTCTGGATCTATCTGGCGGGGCAGATGATCGGCGCCATGCTGGGCGCCGCCCTCGCGTACCTCGTGTATCTGGCGCAGTTCAACGCCAACGTGACGCGTGGCACCAAGGGCGAGCCCGGGACGGACAGTCCCACGCCGACGCTCGGCATCTTCTCCACCATCCCGGAGATCAGGAGCCCGGTCGCCAACCTGCTGACCGAGGTCATCGGGACGGTCGCCCTGGTGCTGCCCCTCCTCTCCTTCGGCCTCACCAAGGGGCTCGGCGAGTCCGGCACCCAGGTCCTGATCGTCGCGTTCCTCGTCGTCGGCATCGGCCTCTCGCTCGGCGGGCCCACCGGCTACGCCATCAACCCCGCGCGCGACCTCGGCCCGCGCATCGTGCACCACTTCCTGCCGATCCCCAACAAGGGGACGTCCGACTGGAGTTACGCCTGGGTGCCGGTGGCCGGGCCGCTGATCGGCGGGCTCCTCGCGGGACTCATCTACAACGCA
Organism: Streptomyces flavofungini; assembly: GCF_014650815.1. Lineage (GTDB taxonomy): Bacteria > Actinomycetota > Actinomycetes > Streptomycetales > Streptomycetaceae > Streptomyces > Streptomyces flavofungini. Next base: position 100,300 of record NZ_BMVR01000019.1, on the reverse strand, counting down.
GCCTTCTGAGCAGCCTTCCTCCAAGGGGTAGCCATGACGGACAGCTCCGAGAAATTCGTCGCCGCAATCGACCAGGGCACCACCTCGAGCCGCTGCATCATCTTCGACCGGAACGGCGCGATCGTCGCCGTGGACCAGCGTGAGCACCGCCAGATCTTTCCCAAACCCGGCTGGGTGGAGCACGACGCCACCGAGATCTGGTCCAAGGTGCAGGCGGTGGTCGCGGGCGCCATCGCCAAGGCCGGGCTGCGCGCGGACCAGCTGAGCGCGCTCGGCATCACCAACCAGCGCGAGACGACGGTCCTGTGGGACCGCTCCACGGGCAAGCCGGTGCACAACGCGATCGTCTGGCAGGACACCCGGACATCGGCGCTCTGCAACGACCTGGGGGGCGTCGACGGCCAGGACCGCTTCCGCGAGCAGACGGGTCTGCCGCTGGCGAGCTACTTCTCCGGTCCGAAGGCGGCCTGGCTGCTCGACAACGTCCCCGGCCTTCGGGCCCGCGCCGAGCGCGGCGACATCGCCTTCGGCACCATCGACTCCTGGCTCATCTGGAACCTCACCGGCGGCACGGACGGCGGCGTGCACGTCACCGACGTCACCAACGCCGGGCGCACGATGCTGATGAACCTGGGGACCTTGCAGTGGGACTCCTCGATCCTGTCGGCGATGAACGTCCCCGAAGCGGTGCTTCCGGAGATCAGGTCGTCGGCCGAGGTCTACGGGACAGCTGTCGGGCAGCTCGCGGGCGTGCCCGTCGCCTCCGCGCTCGGCGACCAGCAGGCGGCGATCTTCGGACAGGCCTGCTACGACACCGGGACGGCCAAGAACACCTACGGGACGGGCAGCTTCCTGTTGCTCAACACCGGCAACCGGCCCGTGCCGTCCAAGAACGGCCTGCTCACGACCATGGGCTACAAGATCGGCTCCGAGGCTCCCGTGTACTGCTTGGAGGGGGCCATCGCGATCACCGGGGCCCTGGTGCAGTGGTTCCGCGACCAGCTCGGCATCATCCGCAGCGCCGACGAGATCGAGACCCTGGCCGCGAGTGTGGACGACAACGGCGGCGCGTACATCGTGCCCGCGTTCTCCGGCCTGTTCGCGCCGTACTGGCGCTCCGACGCGCGCGGTGTCGTCACCGGCCTCACGCGCTACGTCACCAAGGCCCATCTGGCGCGTGCGGTCCTGGAGGCGACGAGCTGGCAGACCCGTGAGGTCGTCGACGCGATGTACCAGGACTCCGGGGTGCGCATCACCACCTTGAAGGTGGACGGCGGCATGACCAAGAACAACCTGCTGATGCAGCACCAGGCCGACGTGCTCGGTGTGCCCGTCATCCGGCCGCGGGTGTCCGAGACGACGTGCCTGGGGGCCGCGTACGCCGCCGGGCTCGCCACGGGCGTGTGGAACGACCTGGACGAGCTGAAGGCCCACTGGCAGCGCGACGCCGAGTGGACGCCGCAGATGGCGGAGACGGAGCGCGAGCGCGAGTACCGCAACTGGCGCAAGGCGGTCGAGCGCAGCTTCGGGTGGCACGACGACGAGAGCTGAGGCGCTTGCCGCGCGGCCGAGGCCCTCGCCCCGGCCGAGGTACGCGCGGCAGGCACGCGCGCGTGGATCGCCGCCCGGCCGGCCACGCGCGCGTGGCCGGTGCTCGGCCCGTACCCCGGTCGGCGGGGGTACGGGCCGTCCGGGTCGAGGTCAGGTCGTGACCGGCTGCCTGGCCGCCGCCCCGACCGCCATCGCGTGCTCGACCACGTCGATCAGGACCTCCTTGACGGACTCCTTGCCGCGTGCGTCGCACAGTACGACGGGGGTGCTCTCGTCGAGGTCCAGGGCGTGGCGTACCGCGTCGGACGGGTAACGCGTCGCGCCTTCGAAGCAGTTGACGCCGACCACGAAGGGTATGGATCGCCGCTCGAAATAGTCGACGGCGGCGAAGCAGTCCTCCAGGCGGCGGGTGTCGGCGAGTACGACGGCTCCGAGCGCGCCGGTCGCCAGCTCGTCCCACAGGAACCAGAAGCGGTCCTGTCCTGGGGTGCCGAAGAGGTACAGGACCAGGTCCTCGCGCAGCGTGATCCGGCCGAAGTCCATGGCGACGGTGGTGGTGTGCTTGCCGGGGACGCCGTCGACGTCGTCGACGGGCCGGCCGGCCTCGCTGAGGGTCTCCTCCGTGCGCAGGGGCTTGATCTCGCTGACCGCGCCGACGAGGGTCGTCTTGCCGACGCCGAAGCCGCCGGCGACGAGGATCTTCAGCGTGACCGGCTCGACTGGGGCCGTACCGCGCTCAGAACGCTTGAAGATCATTGCTCTCTTCTCCTGCATCAGTCATCAGTGGTGTCGCGTGCGTCAGTTGGGGTGGGGTGTCGCGGGGGCGGCCGGTGGGCCGTGGGTCGCGTGGGGTGGCGGTCCGTACCCGCCGCCTCCGGGTGTTTCGATCACGAGTACGTCACCGGGGCCCGCGTCGGCGGAGTCGCTGCCGTCGAGCCGTACGACGCTGCCGTCGGCGCGCTCCACGCGTCCCGAGCCGAGCGCGCCCGGTTCGCCGCCCGCCATCCCGTAGGGCGGCACCACGCGGTGCTGGGAGAGCGTGGAGACCGTCATGGGCTCGCGGAAGCGGATGCGGCGCACGGCACCGTTCCCGCCCCGCCAACGGCCGTTGCCGCCGCTGTCGGCGCGCACCGCGAACTCCTCCAGGACGACGGGCAGCCGCCATTCGAGGACTTCGGGGTCGGTGAGCCGCGAGTTGGTCATGTGGGTCTGTACGACGGACGCGCCGTGGAAGCCGTCGCCAGCGCCGGATCCGGAGGCCACGGTCTCGTAGTACTGGTACCGGTCGTTTCCGAAGGTGACGTTGTTCATCGTGCCGGAGCCTTCAGCCTGGACGCGCAGCGCTCCGTAGAGGGCGCCGGTGATTGCCTGTGAGGTCTCTACGTTGCCCGCGACGACGGCCGCGGGCGGCTGCGGCGACAGGAAGGTGCCCGTCGGCACGATGATGCGCAGCGGCCGCAGGCAGCCGTCGTTGAGGGGGATGTCGTCGGCGACCAGGGTGCGGAAGACGTACAGGACGGCGGCGTTGACCACGGCGAAGGGCGCGTTGAAGTTGGTGGCGAGCTGGGCCGACGTGCCAGTGAAGTCGACGGTCGCCGCGCGTTGTTCGCGGTCTACGGAGACGCGTACGCGGATGACGGCACCGGAGTCGGTCTCGTAGGAGAACTCGCCTTCCTCCAGGGTGTCGATGACGCGGCGTACGGAGTCCTCGGCGTTGTCCTGGACGTGCCGCATGTAGGCCTGGACGACGTCGAGGCCGAAGTCGCCGATCATGCGGGCGACTTCGTCGACGCCCTTCTGGTTGGCGGCGATCTGGGCGCGCAGGTCGGCGAGGTTGGTGGTGGGGTTGCGGGAGGGGTAGCGGGTCTCCGTCAGCAGGCGCAGGGTCTCGGCCTCGCGGAAGCGGCCTGCCTCCACCAGCAGCCAGTTGTCGAAGAGGATGCCCTCCTCGTCGATGGTGCGGCTGTGCGCGGGCATGGATCCGGGTGCGATGCCGCCGATCTCAGCGTGGTGTCCGCGCGAGGCCACGTAGAAGAGGATCCGCTCTCCGGGGACGTCGAAGACGGGGGTGATGACGGTGACGTCCGGGAGGTGCGTGCCTCCGTGGTACGGGTCGTTGACCGCGTAGGCGTCGCCCGGCCGCATGGTGGTGCGGCGGCGGATGACCTCCTTGACGCTGGTGCCCATGGAGCCCAGGTGGACGGGGATGTGGGGGGCGTTGGCGACGAGGTTGCCGTCCGGGTCGAAAAGGGCGCAGGAGAAGTCGAGCCGCTCCTTGATGTTGACCGACTGGGCGGTGGATTCCAGGCGGGCGCCCATCTGCTCGGCGATGGACATGAAGAGGTTGTTGAAGACCTCGAGGAGGACCGGGTCGGCCTGAGTTCCGGCGTCGGAACTCACGGGCGCCGCCACCCGTTCCATGACCAGGTGCCCGTCGTCGGACATGGCCGCGCCCCAGCCCTCGTCGACGACCGTGGTGGCACTGGCCTCCGTAATGATCGCCGGGCCCATGACCCGCTCGCCGTGCGGGAGTTCCTCGCGGCGGTGCAGCGGCACCTCACGCCAGGAGCCGCCCGTGTGCAGCCGCACGGTCCGCGCGGCGCCGCGCGCGCTGGCGCCGCCGAGCACCGACAGGTCGGGGGGCTCGGTACGGCCGGTGGCCTCCACGGAGAGGGCTTCGACGACGACAGGGCGGTCCAGGGTGAAGGAGTAGGTGGCGCGGTGGTGTTCTTCGAAGGCGCGGGTCATGGCCGCGGGCTCGGTCAGTTCCACGGTGAGGGTGGTGTCGGTGCCGTCGTAGCGCAGGTGGGCCCGGCGGGTGACGTGCACGCGGTCGGTCGGCACGTCCTCGGCGGCGAGTTGGGCGCGGGCCGCGGTCTCCAGGTCGTCGGCCGTCTTGTGGACCTGGGGCATCGCGGCGGCGTCCAGGGGCACTTCCACGGACTGTTCGCGCATGGCAGTCGTGTCGGCGAGGCCGATTCCGAGCGCGGACAGGACACCGGCCATGGGCGGCACGAGGACGGTGCGGATGCCGAGCGAGTCGGCGACCATGCAGGCGTGCTGGCCGCCCGCGCCGCCGAACGTCGTCAGGGCGTAGCGCGTGACGTCGTGGCCCTTCTGGACCGAGATGCGCTTGACGGCGGCGGCGATGTTGGCGACGGCGATCTGGAGGTAGCCCTCGGCGACCTGCTCCGGGGTGCGGTCGTCCCCGGTCCGCTCGGTGATCTCCCGTGCCAGTTCGGCGAAGCGGCGGCGGACGAGCGCGTCGTCGAGGGGCTGGTCGCCGTCGGGGCCGAACACGCGGGGGAAGTGGGCCGCCTGGATGCGGCCGAGTGCCACATTGGCGTCGGTGACGGTCAGGGGGCCGCCGCCGCGGTAGCTCGCGGGGCCGGGGTCCGCGCCCGCCGAGTCGGGGCCCACGCGGTAGCGGCTGCCGTCGAAGTGCAGCACGGAGCCGCCGCCCGCGGCGACGGTGTGGATGTCGAGCATCGGGGCCCGCAGGCGTACGCCCGCGATCTGCGTCGTGAAGACCCGCTCGTACTCGCCGGCGTAGTGCGACACGTCCGTCGACGTACCGCCCATGTCGAAGCCGATGACCCGGTCGAACCCGGCGAGCCTCGACATGCGGGCCATCCCGACGATGCCACCGGCGGGCCCGGACAGGATGGCGTCCTTGCCGCGGAACTGGCCGGCGTCCGCGAGTCCCCCGTTGGACTGCATGAACATCAGCCGCACGCCCTGGAGTTCATCGGCGACGTGCTGGACGTAGCGCCGCAGGACGGGCGACAGATAGGCGTCGACGACGGCGGTGTCACCGCGCGGGACGAGCTTCATCAGCGGGCTGACCTCGCTGGACAGCGAGATCTGCGGGAAGCCGGTACGGCGGGCGAGGTCACCGGCCGCCTGCTCGTGGGCCGGGTACAGGTGGCTGTGCAGGCACACGACGGCGACGGCGCGGATCCCGTCGTCGTGGGCCCCTCGCAGGGCACCGGCGAGGGCGTCGAGGTCGGGTGCGCGCAGCACCTCGCCGTCGGCGCCGACCCGTTCGTCGTACTCGATGACGCGGTCGTAGAGCTCTTCGGGGAGAACGATGTCACGGGCGAAGATCTGGGGGCGGTTCTGGAAGGCGATGCGCAGGGCGTCGCGGAAGCCACGGGTGATGACGAGGGCGGTGGGCTCGCCCTTGCGTTCCAGGAGGGCGTTGGTGGCGACGGTGGTGCCCATGCGGACGGCGTCGATCGGTACGTCGGCGACTCCGCGGGCCGCGTCGGCGTCCAGCGCGCCCGCCTCGACAAGGAGTTCCCTGATGCCCTCGACCGCCGCGTCGGCATACCGCTCGGGGTTGTCCGACAGGAGTTTGTGGGTGAGCAGTCCGCCGTCCGGACGGCGCGCGACGACATCCGTGAACGTGCCGCCCCTGTCGACCCAGAACTGCCAGCCTGTCACGTCTCAATCCCCGCTTTCGCGCTGTTCAGAGCGCCCGGAGGCCGTTGATCACGTCGCGCAGAATACTCTCGTCCGGCAGCTCGGCGGGGGGTACGGGGCGGGTCACGTGCACCAGTTGGTCGTCGACCAGATCACCGATCAGCACGCGGATCACACCGATCGGAAGGTCCAGTTCCGCCGCGAGTTCCGCGACGGACTGCGGGGTGTCGCGGCACAGGCCGACGATGTCCACGTGCTCCGGGGACAGCGTCTGGTCGGCCTCCGTCTCCTCGGCGTGCGACTCCGCGATCACGACCGCGATCAGGTCGAGGCGGTGCTGGGCGGGGCTGGTGGTGCGGCCCCGTGTCATGGCATACGGGCGCACCACCGGACCGGCGTCGTCGTCGAACCAGTGAGGCATAGCGGCCTGACCGTCGTCGTCGCTCATGCCCTCCCACTACCCTCCCGTGGGCAGGTCGGTGCGTGGCGCCGAACCCAAGTGCACACCCACCCTCTTGACCAGCAGCGTCATCTCGTACGCCACCAGACCGACGTCGGAGTCGGCGTCCGCGAGGACGGCCAGACAACTGCCGTCACCCGCCGCCGTGACGAAGAGGAAGGCGTCGTCCAGCTCGACCACCGTCTGGCGGACCTTGCCCGCGTTGAAGTGGCGCCCCACGCCCTTGGCCAGGCTGTGGAATCCCGACGCGACGGCGGCAAGGTGCTCGCTGTCCTCGCGGGTCAGGTTCTTCGACACGCCCGTGGGCAGGCCGTCCCCGGAGAGCACGAGTGCTTTGCGGATGCTGGCGACGCGCTCCACCAAGTCGTCGAGGAGCCAGTTCAGCTCTCCCGATCCCCCGGTCGCGGTGGTGCGTGCGTCGGCCTTCGGTGCGGTCATCGACCGTCCCCCTCAGATGTCGTTCCTGGTGCTGCGCCGTCCGGGACGTCATCGCCCACGGCGTTCTCTTCGCGGCCGCGCTGCCAGCCGCGCTGGAGCGAAGCCATTCGGCTGCGTACCTCGTCGGCGTCGCGCTCCTCCGCTCCGGCCCTCGCCGGGGTCGTGTCCAGCTCTGTGCGGCGGTCGGGGCTGTCCTTCAGCTGGGGGGCGAGATTCGCCTGCCGGACCCTGCGGGGCAGCCCGCCGGGGGTCGGCGCGCCCTGGTCCTTGCCCGCCGTCCGGGGCGGCGTGTCCGTGCTGCCTGCGGCCCGGTCCATGGGTCCTCTGTCCGTCCTTGCCGCCCGGTCCGCACCGGGTGCTGTCTCGGTGCGGGTGGTGGCGCGCGGCGCGTCCGTGATCGGGCGGCGCCGGGGCAGGAGGGGCTGCGGGTCGGCCGGGGTGTCCGGGCCCAGGGGGCGCGGCGGCGTGAGGTCGGGCCAGCCCGCGTCCGGCCTGGGGCGGCGCGGCAGGTCGACGCCCGCGCCGCCGGAGGGGTCAGAGGTGTCGAAGGGGGCGCGCGCCGGGATGCCGAGTCCGTCGCGTACGCGCTTGTCGAGTCCCCCGCGCGCGGGGCCTGCGCCGGACCGGGTGTCGGTGGGTGCCTGGCCCAGGGGCCGGGAGTCCCGGGCGGGGCCGCGGCCGGGCCACGCGGCGCCGGTGTCGCGGCGGGCGGGGTCGTCGTCGTTGTCCGGGTCGGCGGGGTCGGTGTCGCGAGTGCGGGCGGGGCCCACGTCCGTGTCTCGGGGGCGGCCGGGGCCCACGCGGCGGCCGTGCGAGGAGACCAGCTTCGGCGTGCGGCGGCGTGCCAGGGGCACGGTGCCGCCTGCGACCGGCTCGTCGTCCAGGGGCTCTTCGAGGTGCACGGCGTCGTGACCGGCGGAGTCGGCTGCGCGGGCGGGCTCGTCGAGGGCGGGCTCGCGCGCGTCGCGGGCCAGCTGGTGCTGCTCTCCGGCGGTTTCGCCGACGCGGCGGCGCGGGCGGAACAGGCCGCCGCGCTCGCTGTCCTCGTCCTCCAGGGCCCCCGGGAAGCCGTCCAGGCCGGCCATGCCGACGGGCGCCTCCAGTTCGACCGGCCCGTCCAGGAGGGACGCGGGCAGGCCGGGCAGTTCGACGGGCACCTGGGCGAGCGCGGCGCTGCGGTCATTCGCGGTGTCGGCGCCCACGGACTTCTGCGGCTGCGGCCGGTCGAGGCGGAAGCCGACGCCTCCGGTGTCGGGCACGTCGTCGGTGAGCAGCGACTCCGGTATGAACACGACGGCGGTGGTGCCGCCGTACGGGGAGGGCTGCAGCGAGACGCGGACGCGCTGGCGCTGGGCCAGGCGGCTGACCACGAAGAGGCCGAGACGGTCGGTGTCGGACAGCTCGAACTCGGGGGTCTCGGCGAGGCGGAGGTTGGCGTCCAGGAGCGCATCGGAGGCCATGCCGAGGCCGCGGTCGTGGATCTCCAGGGTGAAGCCGTTGGCGACGTGCTCCCCGAGGACCTGCACCGCGGTGTGCGGGGGCGAGAACACCGTGGCGTTCTCCAGGAGCTCGGCCAGCAGGTGGGTGAGGTCGGCGACCGCGGGGCCGGTGACGGCGATGCGCGGCAGGCGGCGCACCTCGATGCGTTCGTAGTCCTCGACCTCGGCGACGGCGGCGCGGACGACGTCCATGAGCTGGACGGGCTTGCGCCACTGCCGCGACGGGGCGGCGCCGGAGAGGATCACGAGGCCTTCGGCGTGCCGCCGCATGCGGGTGGTGAGGTGGTCCAGCCGGAAGAGGTCGGCGAGTTCGTCCGTGTCCTCGGTCCGGCGCTCCATGGTGTCGAGAAGCGTGAGCTGCTTGTGCAGCAGGACCTGGCTGCGGCGGGCAAGGTTGACGAACACTTCGGAGACACCGCGGCGCAGGTCGGCCTGCTTGACGGTGGCCTCGACGGCGGCGCGCTGCAGGGTGTTGAGCGCCTGGCCGACCTGCCCGATCTCGTCCTTGTCGTACGTCAGGCGTGGTGCCTCGGTCTCCACGTCGACCTGTTCGCCCGCCGCGAGACGGCGCAGCAGGCCGGGCAGGCGGACACCGGACGCCTCGTGGGCCTCCAGGCGCAGGCGGCGCAGGTCGCGGATGAGGCTGCGGCCGATGCGTACGGAAAGGAAGATGGACAGGAGCACGGCGATGAGGCCGAGCACACCGGCGACGGCGAGTTGCACGATGACGCTGATGGCTTGCGGGCGGGCGCGGTCGCGCAGGCGGTCGACGGCGTCCTCGGTGCGGTCGGCGAGGCCGGTGAGGACCTTGTCCGACTCGCGGTCCCAGTCGCTGGACGTGATCCCGCGGAGGGTGCCGGCGTCGGCGTCCAGCAGGGACTGCTCGACGTCGCGCAGACGGCTCGTCTCGGCGCCGTTCAAGTACCGCTCGAAGCGGGCCCGCTCGTTGTCGGGGAGCTGAGTGAGGCTGTTGTCGAGGAGCACGCCGCGCTGCGCCACGAGGTCGGAGACCTGACGGGTCTCTCCCTTGGTGACAGTGCCCGCGACCAGGGCGGAGCCGATCAACGCGTCCTCGCGGGACAGCATTTCACGGGCCTGGCCGACACCGACGAGCGCACGGCCTTCCGCAGTGACGCCCACGTCGTCGAGGGCGTTGAGAGTCATCAGGAAGCCGAAGCAGGGGTCGGTCAGGCGCGTGTACATCTCCAACGCCTTGTCCCGGCTGATCGTGCCTTCCTCGACCGTGCGGCGCAGCGCGTCGAGTCCCTTGAAGGCGTCCAGCGCGACGTTCAGGCGCTCCTCCGACTGGCCGTCGAGCGCCTCACGGGCGTCGGAATTCCGTGCCTTGGACTCGATCTTGGCGACCAGCTTGTCGGTGGCTCCTCGGCTGCGGCGCAGCGCGGCGAGCGCGTCCGACGCACGGGGGTCGGCCAGGTAGACGAGGGTCTGGCGCCGCTCCTCCTGCACCACTTCCGCGGTGTCCTGGAGGGGTCTGGCCAGGTCGTCGAGGATGTAGGCCGTGTCGATGAGCTTGTTCGCCTCGCGACCCGTGAGGAAGGTGGCAAAGCCCCAGATCGCCGTGAGGGACACGAGCGGCACGAGCAGCAATGCCACGATCTTCCGGCGGATTGACTTCCCGCGAAAGCGCATGGCCTCCCCCAGTTCGGGCCCCTCAAAGCCGCGCGTTGGCCGGGGGCACGCATGTGCGTCAACAAACGGCGCGAGCCTACTACCGACACACGCGCAACTCGAAGGCACGTCCGCATGCTTTTCAGCCGTGACGCGAAAGGGGCATCCATAGTTGTCCGCCCATTGGGGGAGATTGCCTCCCGCATGTGGCACCTGCCAGACGACCCCATCACCCGTACCAGTAGGCCCAGTTGGCCTGAACTGTTCGCTGCGTGGAACCGTTGGCACCGGATGGGGATCTCCTATCCGGGGGGATCCGAACGGCGGAGGCGGGAATCTTCCGCGTCGTTCATTCGTCGATCAGTACGAGAGCGGGTGCACGCGAGGACCGGGTGGTGTGGGTGCCGGGCGGCACGGGGGCGCAGGGGCAGGCGGGAGCGGGGCGGCGGACGGTTGCACGTCGGAGCCCTGGCGGCATGACGTAAAGCAGCGTAAAACGGGCAGCAAGGCGGAGAGTCGAACATGGGAACTCTCGATCGGCCGGCCGCGAGGCACGGGCAGTACAGCGGCAGGGGCAAGGCAGCGGGGGGAGGGACGAGTTGATGGGCACGACACAACGCCAACGGGCGTCCGGGAACGAGACGTCCGAGAAGTCGGAGAAGTCCGCGAGCGCCAGCGAGGCGGGCACGGGCACGGAGTTGACGGGGAAGCGCACAGGCGGGGCGACATCTGCCACGCGGCTCTCGGGGAGAAAGGGTGGCAGCGCCCGGAGCGGTGGGGCTAGAGCGGCCAAGGAACGAGTCGAACGCGAGCAGTCGGCTGAGCGGGGCGGGGGCGCGCGGACTCTGGGGCGGCGTGCGGCGTCCGGGACTTCGGACGGCCGCGAGTCTTCCGAGGCGGCGGAGCGGCGGCCTCCCAGCGAGACACTGCTCGACGAGGAGTACGCGGAGCGGCGGCCCTTGTGGGTCGACGAGCCCGCGCGTCGGCCGCGACTGCCCGACCCCGTCCGCAAGGCGGCCGTGCGGGCCGTGCTCATCGTGTCCTTGACCCTCATCCAGGCGATGACGGCGTTCTTCTGCGCGATGGCCGAATCCTGGTTGGCCTTCCCCATGGTGTTGAGCAGCGTCGCCAGCACGGTCGTGGCGACGTGGGCCGTGTGCGACGTCTGGGTGACCCGCCAGGTGTGGAACCAGCGCAATGGCGTGGTCTCGATGCCCAGCAGCACGGCACGCAGGCTGCGGCGTGAGCGGCGTCGCGCGCGCAGGCAGGCGCGCGTGACCGCCCGCACCAAGGAGGGCATACGGAGCCAGGCCGGGCAGGGGCAGTTGTCGCACTCCTGATCTCGGCGGGTCGGCGGGTCGGCGGGTCGGCGGGTCGGCGGGTCGGCGGGTCGGCGGGTCGGCGGGTCGGCGGGTCGGCGGGTCGGCGGGTCGGCGGGTCGGCGGCAACGATCGGGGATGGTCGGCGGTGGTCGGCGGTGATGCTCAGACCGTGGCTGTCCGCTGGGCCCGCAGTTCGCGTCGCGTCCTCATGAACGGGCGCGGGCAGTTGACCGCCAGCGCGGCTGCCACCCGGCCCGCGTGTTCGTACAGCGCCAGGAAACCGCCGTCGTCCGGGCTGCCCTCCGTGATCCGCACGGTGGCGTCGGCGGGGCGGTGTCCGGCGAACTGGATGCGGGAGCCGTACTGGTCGGACCAGAAGTACGGCAGCGCGGTGACGGTCTCCACGGTCTGGGCGGCGAGCAGGTTGCGTACGGCGACGCGGGGTTGCTCCGTCGCGCTCGTCCAGTGCTCGGCGCGGACTCCGCCCACGCGGGCGACGTCTCCCACGGCGACGACCTGCGGGAGAGAGGCGACGCAGCCGGCGTCACACAGGACGCCGTCGCCCACGGCGAGCGAAGTGCCGGAGAGCCAGCCGGTGTTGGGGGTGGCGCCGATGCCGACGACGACCACGTCGGCGGGCAGGATGCGGCCGTCGGACAGCTCTACGGCGGTGACGTGGCCGGGGTTTGCGGGGCCGCGACTCTCGGTCCTGGAGCTTCGGGTCCGGGAACTCCCCAGGGCGGTGGCGCCGGGCCGGTCGGTGGCACCCGATGGATCCGTGCCGCCGGGCTGGGCCGCGTCGCCGGACGAGTATGCGTCGCCGGACGGGTATGCGGGGGCCATGCGGTGCAGGCCCGCCACGCCCGTTCCGGTGAGCAGGCGGGCGCCGCCCTGTCGGTGCAGGTCGGCGCAGAACATGGCCATGTCCGGGCCGAGTTGGGGGATCAGGGGCAGCGGGGCGGCCTCGACGACGGTGACGTCGTGGCCCAGAGCGACGCACGACGACGCGGTTTCCGCGCCGATGAAGCCGCCGCCGATCACGACGACTCGGCGGGGGCCGCGGGTCAGGTCGGCGCGCAGGGCGCGGGCGTCGGCGAGCGTGCGTAGGGTGTGGACGCCTGCGGGCTGTGGGCCCGGCAGGCGGCGGGCCGACGCGCCGGTCGCGATGACGACGCCGTCGGTGACGACGGTGCGGCCGTCGTCGAGGAGGACGGCGCGGCCGTGTTGATCGAGGCCGGTCGCGTGGACGCCGAGGAGCCATTCGGCGGCCAGGTCGGTGATTTCCTCGGGGTCGGTGAGGGCGAGCTCGGGGTCGGTGAGGGCCAGCTGACTCTCGGGGGCGGACTCGTACGGCGCGTGGATTCCGGTGCCGGGAGCGGTACCAGTGGTGGGTGAGGTCCTGGTGGCGGGGCTGTGCTCCCTGTCTGGGCTCGCGCCGGTGCCCGTGGCGCTGGCCCCGGCGCTGTCCGTGACTGTGGGCGTGGACGCGGCCCTGTCCGTGTCCGTGAGGAAGGCCTTGGAGAGGGGTGGGCGGTCGTACGGCAGGTGGGGCTCGGCGCCGACGAGTACGAGGCGGCCGTCGAAGCCCTGGGCGCGCAGTTCGCGTGCCGCGTAGAGCCCGGCGAGGGAGGCGCCCACGACGGTGACGGTGTTCATGCGGCGGATCCCTCACCGGTCAACGAGCCTCGCCCGGGGCCGGAGGCGGCGAGTGCGGCGGGGGCGGACAGGGAGGCGGCGGCTGTGAGGGGAGCTGAGGCCGGGACGGGGGTTGCCGTCGGGTCGGCAAGGTGGACATGGATGGTTCCGTCGACCACGCTCACGCGGTGGGTGCGCACCGGGCGGCGGGCCGGAAGACACGTCGGCTCTCCGGTACGGAGATCGAATGAGGCGGCGTGCAGCGGGCATTCGACCAGACAGCCCTCCAGCCAACCCTCGGAGAGGGAGGCGTCCTGATGACTGCAGGTGTCGTCGACGGCGTACAGCGCGCCATCGGCGTTGAACACCGCGACAGGGGGTGTGGTGTCGAGACGGACGGACTCGCCCGCAGGGAGGTCTTCAAGGCGGCAGACGGGAATCACGGGCCCTCCTCTGGATCTGTCGGCCCGGTCCGGGACCGTTCGGGCCAAGGACTCTTCGGTAGCATGAAGTTTCATATGGCGCACCAGAGAGCGCTATGCGCAACAGAATCCGGTGGGATGCCCATCGCGTCAAGGGGCTCCCTGGGACGCGGCTCCGAGCGGCCGCCGAGTGGTGAGAGTTGAGATATGACCCGCACGCGGAAACAGCCTGGCCAGAACGAGGAGCCGCACCAGGAAGCAGCCCCGAAGGAGCGCCGGGAAGGGCGCGCGAAAGAACCCGAGAAGCCACGCGAGGCGCGCGAGCCGCAGTCCAAGGCGCCCGCCGGTTCCGTGCAGTCCGTGGACCGCGCGGTGAGCGTCCTGGAGATCCTCGCCCGACACGGCGAGGTCGGGGTCACGGAGATCGCCGACGAGCTGGGGGTGCACAAGTCGACGGCGTTCCGGCTGCTCGGCGTGCTGGAGAACCGAGGGCTCGTCGGGCAGGCGAAGGACCGCGGCAAGTACTTCCTGGGCGCGGGCGTCCTTCGTCTCGCCGGAGCGGCGGCCGTGCGGATGGACATCTCGCAGGAGGGCGGCCCGGTCTGCCGTGAGCTGGCGGACGAACTGGGCGAGACGGTCAACATCGCCGTCCTCGACGACGACGCCGCGGTCAACATCATGCAGGCCCGCGGCCCCGCGTCCGTGACCGCCCAGAACTGGCTCGGCCGGCGCACCCCGCTGCACGCCACCTCCAGCGGGAAGGTCCTGCTCGCGCACCTCCCGACGACCCTGCGCGAGGGCCAGATCGCCCGCACGCTGCCCCGCATCACCGAGCACACGGTGACCGGGACCGTGGCGCTGCGCCGCGACCTGGAGGCCGTCGTCCAGCAGGGATTCGCGATCGCGGTGGAGGAGCTCGAGGTGGGGCTGGCAGCCGTGGCGGCCCCGGTGCGGGCGCACGACGGCAAGGTCATCGGGGCGCTGAGTGCCTCCGGGCCGGTGTATCGGCTGACGGAGGACCGGCTCACCGAGCTGGCCAAGCGCACGGTCGCGGCGGCGGTGGAGCTGTCGCGGCGGATGGGGTACGGCTTCTGAGAGCCGCGGGGACGGGGGCCGCGTAGGGGCGCGGCCCGCCCCCGGCCGGCCCGCGGTCCGGCGCGCGCCCCGGCCGCCCTCCTTGGCGCCCCGCCTCAAGGCGCCCCGGCGTCCCCGCGCCCGTAGACCGGGCGCCACACACCTCACCGCCCCTCCTCGCCGGGCGGCCTGCCCGGTGCCTCGCCGAGCTGCCTTTTCGACGCTCCACGGAGCCCACCGAACCCCGCACCCCAGGCGGCACCCAGGCACGCCCCCAGCGCGCGGAATCAAACCTTCCCGGCCCGCGCCCCCTTGCCCGCCGACCCCGTTTCGCGACACCCAAAGCGTTTTGCCGAGGGTTGCCTCCGGCCTCTTGACGGCTCCTTGATGTCGCTCTCACGATGTCTCTCATAGCGCAACCGATCGTGGAGTACGCAACAAGACGACCCGAGTCGAGGAGCCTGGCCGTGCCACACGAGGTCCGTGGCGTCGTCGCCGCGAAGAAGGGCGCACCCGTCGAGGTGCAGACGATCGTCGTGCCGGATCCCGGACCGGGAGAGGCACTTGTCTCCGTGCAGGCCTGCGGGGTCTGCCACACCGATCTGCACTACCGGGAAGGCGCGATCTCCGACGACTTCCCGTTTCTGCTCGGCCACGAGGCCGCCGGTACCGTCGAGGCGGTCGGCGCCGACGCCGGGGGCCTGGTGCCCGGCGACTACGTGGTCATCGCCTGGCGCGCGCCCTGCGGAACGTGCCGCTCCTGCCTGCGCGGACGCCCCTGGTACTGCTTCGGCTCGCGCAACGCGGCACAGCCCATGACGCTGCTCGACGGCACTCCCCTCAGCGCCGCGCTCGGCATCGGCGCCTTCGCCGAGAAGACGCTCGTCGCAGCGGGCCAGGCCGTGAAGGTCGACCCGGCGGCCCGGCCGGAGGCGGCGGGCCTGATCGGCTGCGGCGTGATGGCCGGGTACGGGGCCGCCGTGAACACGGGGAACGTCGGCCGCGGCGACACGGTCGCCGTCATCGGCTGCGGCGGTGTCGGCTGCGCCGCGATCGCCGGGGCCTCGCTCGCCGGGGCGCGGCGCGTGATCGCCGTCGACGTCGACGACGCCAAGCTCGACGGAGCCACCCGCTTCGGGGCCACCCACACCGTCAACTCCCGGGGCACCGACCCCGTCGAGGCGGTGCGCGGGCTGACCGGCGGCTTCGGCGTCGACGTCGCCATCGACGCGGTCGGGGTCCCCGAGACGTACCAGCAGGCCTTCTACATGCGCGACCACGCGGGCGTGCTCGTCCAGGTCGGAGTGCCCGACCCGGCGATGGCCGTCGAGCTGCCGCTGATCGACCTGTTCTCGCGTGGCGGCGCCCTCAAGTCCTCGTGGTACGGCGACTGTCTGCCCACGCGGGACTTCCCTCTGCTCGTCGACCAGTACCTCAGCCGCAGGCTCGACCTCGGCGCCTTCGTGACGGAGAAGATCGCCCTCGACGAGGTCGAGGAGGCGTTCGCCAGGATGCAGCGCGGCGAGGTGCTGCGATCGGTGGTGGTCCTGTGACCGGCGTACGACACGACCCGCACTCCCCCGAAGTGCGCGGTGACACCCCGAGGCGAGGCGCCCTCCCCACCCACGCGCCAGCTCCAGCGCAAGCGCCAGCCACGACGCCCGCACCCGCACCCGCACCCGCACCCGCACCCGCACCCGCACCCAGCGAAAGCGAAACGCCCACCCCCCGAGTCGTCATCATCGGCGCCGGAATCGTCGGCTGCTCCCTCGCCGACGAGTTGACCGCCCGCGGCTGGACCGACGTCACCGTTCTCGAGCAGGGCCCGCTCCCCGCCCCGGGCGGTTCCACCTCGCACGCACCCGGGCTCGTCTTCCAGACCAGCCCGTCCAAGACACTCAGCGAGTTCGCCGCCTACACCGTGCGGAAGTTCGGCGAGCTCACCGTGGACGGGCTCTCCTGCTTCAACCCGGTCGGCGGCCTGGAGCTGGCCACCACGCCGGAGCGCTGGGCGGACCTGCACCGCAAGGCGGGCCTCGCCGCATCCTGGGGCATCCGCGCCGAACTGGTCGACGCCGCGCGCTGCAAGGAGTTGTGGCCACTGCTCGACATCGGCCAGGTGCTCGGTGGCCTGCACACACCCGATGACGGCCTGGCCCACGCCGTCCTCGCCTGCCGTGCACAGCTCGGCCGGGCGACCGGCCGCGGCGCCCGCTTCCTGGAGCGGCACACCGTCACCGGTATCGAGCGTGCGGAGGGCCGTGTCACCGGCGTAGTCACCGACCGCGGCACCTTCCCGGCCGACCACGTCGTTTCGGCTGCGGGCTTCTGGGGGCCGGTGATCGGCCGGATGGCGGGCGTCGACGTACCGCTGCAGCCGCTCGCCCACCAGTACGCGCGGACCCTCCCCCTGCCGGAACTCGCAGGCCTCAACGACCCACGGACCGAGGCGTCCCGTCCCATCCTCCGTTTCCAGGACCGCGACCTGTACTTCCGCGAGCACACGGACCGCATCGGCATCGGCTCGTACGCCCATCGCCCGCTGCCCGTCGACCCGTTCGCCGTGCCCGCGTACGACGACGCGACGGCCCGCGGTCTGGTCATGCCGTCCTCGTACCCGTTCACCGAAGAGGACTTCGCGCCGAGCTGGCAGGACTGCTGCGGGCTGCTGCCCGCGCTCAAGGAGTCGGCTGTCGATGAGGGCTTCAACGGTGTCTTCTCCTTCACTCCGGACGGTATGCCGCTGCTCGGTGAGGCCCCGGCGCTGCGCGGCTTCTGGCTCGCCGAGGCCGTGTGGGTCACGCACTCCGCGGGCGTGGCGAAGGCCGTCGCCGAGTGGATGGTCGACGGCAGGCCCGCCACCGACGTGCACGACTGCGACCTGACCCGCTTCGAGGACGCCCAGCGCTCCCCCGCGTACGTCGCCGAGCGCGGCGCCCGGCAGTTCGTCGAGGTCTACGACGTCATCCATCCGCTGCAGCCCCTGGACGAGCCGCGCCCCCTGCGGGTCAGCCCGTTCCACGCCCGGCAGCAGGAGTTGGGCGCGGTGTTCCTGGAGGGCGGCGGCTGGGAGCGGCCCCACTGGTACGAGGCCAACGCCGCGCTCGCCGCCGAGGTGGACGTGCCCGAGCGGGACGCCTGGTCCGGCCGGTACTGGTCGCCGGTCGCCGCCGCGGAGGCGCGCGCCACCCGCGAGCGGGTCGCCCTGTACGACATGACGCCGCTGCGCCGTCTGGAGGTCACCGGCCCCGGAGCCCTCGGCTTCCTTCAGCGCATGACCACCAACAACGTTCGCAAGAAGCCTGGTTCGGTCACCTACACCCTCCTTCTCGACGAGGCGGGCGGCATCCGCTCCGACCTGACCGTGGCACGGCTCGCCCCCGGCCGCTTCCAGGTCGGCGCCAACTCCCCTGCCGATCTCACGTGGCTACAGTCGCACGCGCCCGACGACGTCCACATCAGGGAGATCACCCAGGGGACGTGCTGCGTCGGCGTCTGGGGGCCGCTGGCCCGCGCCCTGGTCCAGCCGCTGACCCGCGACGACTTCTCGCACGAGGCCTTCGGCTACTTCAAGGCACGCGAGACCCACCTCGGCCAGGTGCCGGTGGCGGCGCTGCGCCTGAGCTACGTGGGCGAGTTGGGTTGGGAGCTGTACACCAGCGCCGACCTGGGACTTCGCCTTTGGGACACGCTGTGGGAGGCGGGGCGGGAGCTGGGTGTCGTCGCCGCCGGGCGCAGCGCTTTCAACAGCCTGCGCCTGGAGAAGGGCTACCGCGCCTGGGGCCAGGACATGACCGCCGAACACGACCCTTACGAGGCGGGCGTCGGCTTCGCCGTCCGCATGGACAAGGGCGACTTCGTGGGCCGCGCGGCCCTGGAGCGGCGCGGCCCCCTCACCCGCAAGCTCACCGCGCTCCTCCTGGACGATCCCGCGGTCGTCGTCCTCGGCAAGGAACCGGTGTTCGCGGCCCCGGGCGACACCGCGCCCGCCGGATACGTCACCAGCGCCGCGTACGGCTACACGCTGGGCCGCTGCGTCGCGTACGCCTGGCTGCCGCCGCTGGCCGCCGGTACGAGCACGCACATCGAGTACTTCGGCGAGAAGGTCTCCGCGACCGTCACCGACGAACCGCTCTTCGACCCCGAGATGACCCGGATCCGGAGGTGACCGACGTGTCCCCGACCACTCCCAGCTACGACGTGATCGTGATCGGCCTGGGCGGCATGGGCAGCGCCGCCGCCCACCACCTGTCCGCGCGCGGTGCCCGCGTCCTCGGCCTGGAGAAGTTCGGCCCCGTGCACCAGCGGGGCTCCAGCCACGGCGGCTCCCGGGTCACGCGGCAGTCGTACTTCGAGGACCCCGCGTACGTACCGCTGCTGCTGCGCGCGTACGAGCTCTACGAAAAGCTCGAACAGGACACCGGCCGTGAGATCGCCACCCTGTGCGGCGGTGTGATGGTCGGCCGTCCGGACGGGAAGGTGGTCTCCGGAGCGCGCCTTTCCGCCGAGACCTGGGGGCTTCCGCACGAGATGCTGGACGCCCAGGAGATCCGCCGCCGCTTCCCGACGCTCACGCCGCGCGACGACGAGGTGGCGCTGTACGAGGAGCGCGCGGGTCTCGTCCGGCCGGAGCACACGGTCGCCGCGCATCTGCAGCTCGCCACCCGCCAGGGCGCCGACCTGCACTTCGAGGAGCCGGTGACGCGCTGGGAGCCGTACCGGGACGGGGTGCGCGTACACACCCCCGACGACACGTACACCGCGGGCCAGTTGGTGATCTGTCCGGGCGCGTGGGCGCCGGGGCTGCTCGCGGACCTGGGGGTGCCGTTCACCATCGAGCGGCAGATCATGTACTGGTTCCAACCGACGGGCGGCGTCGGCCCGTTTCTGCCGGAGCACCATCCGATCTACGTCTGGGAGGACCAGGCGGGTGTCCAGGCCTACGGGTTCCCGTCGATCGACGGCCCCGACCTCGGGGTGAAGGTCGCGTACTTCCGGAACGGCAGTGTGTGCACTCCGGAGACCATCGACCGCACGGTCCATCCGCACGAGGTCGCGGCGATGGCCGGCCACATGGCGCGGCACATCCCGCTGCTCCCCGGGCGCCTCCTGAAGGCCGCCACCTGCATGTACACGACGACGCCCGACGAGCACTTCGTCATCACGCGGCATCCGGCTCACCCGGAGTCGGTGACGGTGGCCTGTGGCTTCTCCGGGCACGGCTTCAAGTTCGTGCCGGTGGTCGGCGAGATCGTCGCCGACCTGGCGCTCGACGGCACCACGCAGCACCCCATCGAGCTGTTCGACCCCCGCCGGATCACCGGCCCGCTGGATCCGGCGCCCGCCACGGCGCCGGTCTGACCCGGCCCGCGCCCCTGGGGCGCCCGTCAGAGCGAACCGCGCCCGCCGCGGCGCCCGTCTGAGGAGTACGGACGTGACGACAGAGGTCTCCGCGAGCCTCATCGCGACGCTGCCCGGCCACTACTACACCGACCCCGACGTCTTCCTCCAGGAACAGGAGCGCCTGTTCGAGGCCCTGTGGTGCTGTGCCGTGCGCGCCGCCGACCTCGACCGCCCGGGCGCGTACCGCACCGTCCAGGTCGGCCGTGAGAGCGTCCTGATCACCCGTGCCCGCGACGGCGGCCTGCGCGCCTTCCTGAACGTGTGCCGCCACCGTGGCGCCCGCCTGTGCGCGGACGAGGCGGGCCAGGTCCGGCGCAGCCTCCAGTGCCCGTACCACGCCTGGACGTACGACCTGGACGGTCGTCTGATCGCGGCGCCGAACCTGACGCGGATGCCCGACGTCGACCGCACCGCGTACGGCCTGGTCGAGGTCGCGCTGCGGGAGTGGCTTGGCTACGCCTGGGTGTGCCTGGCCGATTCGCCGCCGTCCTTCGAGGACACGGTCATCGGCGAGGCCAGGGAACGCCTGGGTGACCCGGCGTCCATCGAGCGGTACCGCACCCAGGACCTGGCGCTCGGCCACCGTGTCCGCTACGAGGTGCGCGCCAACTGGAAGTTGATCGTCGAGAACTTCATGGAGTGCTACCACTGCGCGACCATCCATCCCGAGCTGACGGATGTCCTGCCGGAGTTCGCCGACGGCTTCGCGGCGCAGTACTACGTAGGACACGGTGCCGCCTTCGGGGATGACGTCAGCGGATTCACAGTGGACGGTTCACCGGGTTTCGGGCGGCTGCCGGATGTCTCCGAGGACCAGGACCGCCGCTATTACGCGATCACCGTCAAACCGGCCGTGTTCGTCAACCTCGTCCCGGACCACGTGATCCTGCACCGCATGTTCCCGCTGGCCGTGGACCGCACGGTGGTCGAGTGCGACTGGCTGTACGCACCCGACGTCGTCGCCGCCGGAGCGGACCTGTCGAAGTCCGTCGAGCTGTTCCACCGGGTCAACGAGCAGGACTTCGCAGCATGCGAGCGCACGCAGCCCGCGATGGGCTCACGCGCGTACCGGCAGGGCGGTGTCCTGGTGCCGACCGAGCATCACATCGGCGCGTTCCACGACTGGCTCATCCAGCGGCTGGCTTCTTGAACATCCGTGTCGCCGTGATCTCCCCGTGCACCGTCTCCCCGGCCGGGGCCTGCTGCTCCTGAGGCAGGCCCGGCCGCAGGTGCTCCTCGACGCTGATGTACTTCAGGCCCGCGCGCAGGTCCGCGTCGTTGCGCAACCGGATGACCAGCGGGAACTCCGCGAGTGCCGTCGTGTCGAACAAGCCGGTGGTGTACAGCAGCTGGACGCCGAGGGCGTCCGACACGGCGCGCTGGAGCTCCAGGAGGTACGTGGCGTTGGCGCGGCCGATCGGGTTGTCGAGGAACAGCGTGCCCGCGTGCCGGTGCTTGTCGCGGCCCCGGTCGTTCGAGCGCAGGGCCGCCATCGTGCAGTACAGGGCGATGGCGGCCGTCAGAAGCTGGCCTCCGGAGAACACGTCGCCCATCTGCCCGACCGGGACTCGCTCGGCGCGCAGGACGGCGTCCGGCTTGAGGATCTCCACGGCGATGCCGCGCGGTTCGAGGGCGGCCTGAACTCCCCTGAGCAGCAGCGACATGCCGTCCCTGCGCAGGTCGGAGTTCTTCTTCACGGCCGCGCGCGTGGCCTCGTCGATGACCTCGCCGAGGCGCTCGGTGAGCGTCGCCTGGTCGGGCTCGTCGAAACGGACGCGCAGGAACTCCTGGCCGGACCACTCCCCCAGGCCCTCGGGCAGCCGGGAGAGGCGCTGGGCGGAGCGGAGCGTGGCGAGCGCCGACTCGACCAGGCCGCGCAGGCGGTCGACGATGCTGTCGCGGTTGCGCTCCAGCTGTTCCAGCTCGTCGGTGAGCACGCGCAGGCGGGGCGCGAAGGCGTCGGCCCACTTCTTGGCGTGCTCGGGCAGGGCGGAGGCGGGCAGTTCGCGGATCTGCTGGCGGGCGGGGGTGCGGACCTGCTCGTACCGGGTGGAGTTGGCGTGCCGGACCAGCACGTCGCTGGCCTCGCGGACGGCCGACTCGGCGGCGGACAGGTCGGCGGCGCAGCCGCGCAGCGAGCGGCGGGCCTCGGCGGCGGCCTGGCGGGCCTCCTCCAGGGTGCCGGGGTAGGGCGCGGGCCGCTCTTCGTCCTCGGTGTCGTGGTGCTCGCGCAGCAGGTCGCGCAGGAGCGCCGACGTCTCGTCGAACCCGCCGGCCGCGTCCTCCGTGGCGCGGTGGGTGTGCAGGAGCGCGGCGTGCGCCTCCTTGGCCCGGCCCAAGGCCTCCGTGTGGGTGGCCAGTTCGGTCGTGGCCGTGCGCAGCAGCGTCTGGGCCTGCTCGGCGTCGGCGGGCACGAGCTCTTCGGGGAGCTCGGTGTGCGCATCGCCGTCCTCGGGGGCGTGCCGCTCGGCCTCACCGCGCAGTCGGCCGAGCTGTTCGCTTGCGGTGGAGGCGCGCGACTCGATGAGCTGGACCTGGGCCTCCGCGCGGGCGGCGGCGGCCTGCCGGGAGGGCCCGTCCGCGCCGTCGGTGCCTTCGAGGAGCTGGGCCGCGCGGGTGCGCACCTTGTTGCTGAGCCGGTCCAGCTCGGCGAGCGCGGCGCTCTCGTCGCTCTCCGCGCGGGCCTGTTCGGCGCGCAGGTCGGCGCCGACGCCGACCTTCTCGTAGAGCTGCGAGGCCGCGCGGTACGCCTCGCGGAGGGCGGGCAGCGAGGTCTTGGGGGCGCCCTGGTCCAGCGGTACGTCCTCGGGGGCGCCCGCGATCTCGGCGCGCTCGGCACGCAGGGCACGCCCGGTGCGGCGGGCGTCGTCGGCGGCGCGCTGGGCGGCGCGGCGGTCCTCGTCGGCGGCGCGGGCGCGGTCCAGGCAGGACTGGGCGCGGGCCTCCGACTCCACGGCGTCGTCGGCCAGTTCGCGCAGCTTGGTCTGCCAGCCCGCGCGCTCGCGCAGCCGGAACGCGAGCCCGGCGAGCGCGTCGGCGGCGCGGCGGGCGCGCTGGGCGCCCTCCTGGCGTTCGTCACGCACGCGTGCGGCGTCGGCCGCGGCCTCGTCGGCCTCGGCGCGTGCGGTGCGAGCCTCGGCCAGCTCGGCCTCCGCCTCCTCCGCGAACGCGCGCGCGTCCCGGGCGGCGGTGGCCAGCTCGGCGAGGCGTCCCGCGGGGCAGCCGGAGCGCCAGGAGGCGAGCCGCGCGGCCAGCTCCCGGTCCTTGGCCAGGCGCAGGGCGAGCGTACGGATCTCGTCGTCACGCCGGTTGGTGCGCGCCCGCAGGGCCTGCCGCTCCTCATCGGCGGCGTGCTCGTCGTGCATGGCGGGGTTCGGCGGTACGAGGAAGACGGCACCGGAGTCCTCGGCGGCGCCGTCGGCGTGTGGCACCGGGGCGAGGAGGGCTGCGGCGGTGCCGACGGCGACCGTGGAGCGCGGCAGCAGCGCGGCGCCGGTGAGCGCTTCGCGCGCGCGGGCGTGCGTGTCCGGGTCGGTGATGACGACGCCGTCGACCAGTTCAGGGCGGGCGGCGAGCACGCGCGCGTGGTCCGCCGGGTCGACGGCCTGGGCCAGATAACGCCATCCCGGGAGGGCCGGAATGCCGTGCTCGCCGAGGAACTCGACGGTGGCGAGGACGTCCGGCCCTGGCGGCAGAAGGCCCCCGTCGCCGAGCGCGCCGAGGATGCGGGAGTCGTCGGCGGCGGCGGTCCGCAGCTCGAACAACTGCCGTTCGGCGGCGGCCACTCCGTCGTCGAGGAGGGTCTTCAGGTCGTCGGCGCTGCGGTCCAGCTCGGCGGAGGTGAGGCCGGGGGCGACGGGGGCAGCGAGGGCCTGCGCGGAGGTGGTCGTGGCGGCGTCGCCCGGGGTGGTGCCGTGGTGGGCCTCGGGGCCCGTGCCTCCGCCCTGGGCGACGTGGTCGCCGTGCGCCCCCTGGGCGCCGCGCGCACCCCCGGCGGCGGCTCCCGAAGGCTCCCCCGCCCCGTCAACGGCGCCCCCGTCCGCTCCTGTCCCGGCCCCGGCGTGCCGCGGCTGTGGCACCCCACCGCGCCCGCTCGCGTCGGACCCGCCCGGCAGCCCCAGGAGTTCGGCGAGGCGCTCGTCCTGCGCGAGGGAGTCGGCGGTGCGGCTCTCCGCGTCGTGCGCCTGCTCGGCGGCCGTCGCCGCGTCCTCCGCGCGGGCCGCGGTCAGCTCGGCGCGGGCCTCGGCCGCGGCGGCCTCCTTGGCCTGGTCGGCGGCCCGGCGGGCGGACTCGCGGGCCTCGTCCCAGGCGGTGACTGCTGTCTTCTCGGCGTCGCTGGCGGCGAGTGCGGCGCGGGCCGGGTCGGCGTCGGGCGTGCTGTCGTCGAGCCAGCCCGCGCGGACCGCCTCGGCGGTCTCCTGCTCGACCTCGCTGAGGCGCTGGCGCAGGTGTCCGGCCTCGCTGCGGGCGCGCTGCGCCTCGGTCGCGGCGGTGGTGGCGTCGCGGTGCGAGACCTCGCCGGTCTCCTGGAGGGCGGCGGAGCGCTCCTCCTCTTCGTTGGCGAGGGATTCCGCGCCCTCGGCCGCGGTGTGCAGGGCGCGGACGAGGTCGGCGGCGGCCTTCGCGCGGGCGGCGAGCGCGGGGGCGGCGTCCCGCTCGGCCTCGCGGATCGCGACGGCCACGCGCGCGGAGCGGTCGGCGGCGGCACGGTGGCGCAGGACGGCCTCGGCGGCCTGCCACGCGGAGTGCAGAGTGCGCGCGTCGGCGAGCTCGCGACGCTGGGCGGCGGCGGCCTTCTCGGCGACGGTGAGGGCCAGCGAGGCGTGCCGGTAGGCGAGTTCGGCGGCGATCAGCGCGGAGCGGCCGCGGGCCTGCTCGGCGGCGGTGACGGTGTGCGCGGCGGCGGTGACCTGCTCGGCCAGTTCGGCGGCACGGCCGCGCTCCTCGACGGCGCGGGCGGAGAGGCGCCGGGCGAGGGTGCGGGTGCGGCGTTCCGCGCCCGCGTGCACGTCACGCGCGCGTGCCCGGGTGTCCGCGGCGTCGACGATGCGGCCGAGCAGGTCCACGGAGCCCGCGGTGAAGTCGCGTTCGGCGATCAGCTCGGCGCGACGGCCGAGCTTGTTGCCGAAGCCGTGCACGAGGTCGGCGAGGCCGTCGGTGTCCCGGGTGTCGGTGACGGCGCGCAGCAGCAGGTCGGTGAAGTCGGAGTCCTTCTTGACGGCGAAGAGGCCGGCGGCCTCTCCCTCGTCGGCGTTCATCTCGCGCTGGTAGCGGAACAGTTCGGGGTCCAGGCCGAGGTCCCCGAGGTGTTCGTTCCAGCGGTCGTGGATCTCCTCCCAGTGCACTTCGAGGTGCGGGTATGCCTTCGTGGCCTCCATGACGGCGTCCCGGAAGCCCTTCATGGTGCGCCGCCGCCCCTGTGCGCCGGACGCGCCCTCCACGGAGGGGCGTACGGCGGTGGCCTCGGCGACCGGCAGCGAGTCCAGGCTGAGCCCGGGACCGGGCCGGAAGGAGTACCAGGCCTCCGCGAACTTCCGCGGGTCGTTGGAGACCTGCCGTCCGCGCCACTCGCTCACCTTGCCGACGACGAGGCTCTCACCGGTGAGGGTGTGCTGCCACTCCAGGGCGACGTGTCCGCAGTCGTCGGCCAGGAGGAACTTGCGCAGCACGCCGGAACTGGCGCCGCCCAGCGTGTTCCGGTGGCCCGGCAACATCACCGAGAAGATCAGCTTGAGCAGCACGGACTTGCCGCCGCCGTTCTCCAGGAAGAGCACGCCGGCGGGCGCCGGGCGGCGCGGCGGCCCGACGGGCTCCTCCTCGAAGAACTCCGCCTGCGCGGGCGCGGGGTCGGGCACCACGTCGCCGACACCGCGCAGGTCCAGCACGGTGTCGGCGTAGCGCGCACCGGCAGGGCCGATGGAGTAGAGGCGGACCCGGGACAGCTCGTACATGGCGGCGGACTCTCGTCGTAAGTCGTGCGGGACGAAACGTGGTGAAACGTTGAAGGGCAGTGGTACTTGGGGGGGGCTTCGGGCGGGGCGGCCGGTTGCCGTCCCGCGTGCGTCAGGAGTGGAACGGCAGGCCCGCGTCGGCCGCCAGCTCCAGGTCGTCGGTGTCGTCGGGGGGCAGCAGCGTCGCGGAGCCGTCGGTGACGGGCACGACGCCGAGTTCCAGGAGTTCGGCCATGGCGGCGGTGCCCGCCATGTCGCGGACCTGGAGCTGGTAGCGCGCGGTGGTGCGGTAGGTCCCTCCGGAGTCGTCGCCGGTGCGCTGCAGGAACCCGGAGTCGGTGAGGAACGCGGCGGCCTTGCCGACGATGCCGGTGGTCGATCCCGCGAGCCTGCGCGCGTCCTTGGTGGCGCCGGTGGAGCTGCGGCGCGCCCAGATCCGCCAGGCGGACTCCAGGCCCGGGGCGTCCGACGCCGGGTCGGTGTTCTCGCCCTGCTCCTCGGCGCGCTCCTCCAGGCGGCGGCAGGCCTGCCGGACGAAGGCGTCCACTCCGTTGACGGTGACGCGGCCGATGTATCCGTCGTCGGCCAGGTCCTCAGGGCGCGGGAAGGCCATGGCGGCGACGGCGAGGTGGGCGAGGCCGTGCAGGAAGCGGTCGGTGGAGTCGGCGGCGGCGCGGCGTGCGTAGTCGCCCATGCGGACGGCGAACACGGAGTCCTCGGCGGCGGTCACCGCCATCCCCGCGCGCGGGGACACCTCCAGGACGACGAGTCCGAGCCCGGCCGCGACGGCGTCGGCGAGGCGGGCGAACGGCGGGTCCTCGCGGTACCGACGGAGCAGTTCGCCGTACTCCTGGTCGCGGGCGGGCTGGAGTTTGGGCTGGAGTCCGAACGCGACGAGGCGGGCCGCGTCGGCGGCGTCGGCCGGGGTGACGGCGGCGCCCGCGGGTGCCGCCGCCGGGGCCGCGGCGGCGTCCGGCTCGCCCCACGCGGCGTGCTCTGCGGGGTGATCGGTCACGGCTGGGGCTCCTTGGTGCGGTCGGTCGGTCGTACGTGGTGCGGGGGCGGAGTGGTGGTCGGATCGGCGTGGGGCGGGGTCGCTGGTCCGTGGTGCGGGGTCGCTGGTACGTGGTGCGGGGTCGCCCGCGGCCGACGCGACGTCGTGCGCGTGGCCGTCCGTCCGGGGTGCGGGGTCGGCTCGGTCATCAGGCCGCCTCCGTCCGGTCCGCCGCCATCCCCACCGCGTCGAGCAGTGCCGTGCCGACGATGAGGTCGGCGCCGCCGAACTCCGGGTCGTCGAGGTCGGTGCCGTCGTCCACGGCGAACAGCAGTTGCTGCTCGCCCTGGCGGTAGGCGGTGCCGACCGGCGGGCTCGCGGCGTGGACGGCCAGCAGGGCCACCAGGTAGGGCAGTTCGGGGTCGCGGCGGCGGGCTTCGGCAAGGAGCCCGGAGAGCCGGCGGGGCGCGTCGGGCGGCAGCGCGAGCAGTTCCATGGCACTGGCCAGCTGCTCCTCGCTGAAGCGGCTGTCGTCGGGCGTGGCGATGAGGTCGGGTTCGGGCATCTCCGCGCCCAGGTGCTCGCGCTCCTGCGGGGGCGTGAGCAGTATGTCGACGAGGTCGCCGACCCGCACCGACACGGGCGTGCGCAGGCCGGTCCCGCGCGCGAAGAAGGCGTCGGTCACGCGGATCGCCTGCTCGGCGGGGAGCGGCAGGATCGGGGCGACCAACTGGCCGTACAGGTCGAGGCCCGCGCGGGCGGTGGGCGTGGCGAAGGCCTGCCGGTCCTGCTCGGCGCGGAACAGGGGGCCCGCTTCGAGGAGCCGGGACTGGAGCTGGGTGTGGCGGCGGATGCAGTCCTTGACGATGTCGACGAGCTCGGCGGCGCGACGCTTGTGCTCGGGGTCCTCGGACTCGTCGCGGGCCTTGCGGATGTTCGTCAGGATCGCGTTCTCGTGGCGGTACCGGTCGGCCACGTGGTCCAGGGCCTCGGCGATCATGTCCGGCACGGACTGCAGCCAGTCCACCGCGCGGACGTTGCGCCGGGTCGCGTCGAGGGCCCTGCGGAGGGTCTCCGAGTACTGCACGGTGCGGTACCGCGCCTGTTCGGCGGCGAGCTGGGCGTCGGCGAGGCGGCCCCGGCTGATCAGGACCTCCAGCTTCACCTCGGCGGCGATCTGGGCGCTGGTCACGTCGGTGTCGAGGGCGCCCACGAGGACGTTCACGGCCTCGTCGGTGGTGCGCAGGCAGACACCGCCGCCGTACCCGGGAACCTCCTCGATCAGCTTGAAGTCGTAGTCCCGCCGGACATAGGTCCCATCCGGGTCGAAAGTGCCGTACACCGCGCGGAAGCCGCGGTCGACGCTGCCCACGTTGATCAGGTTCTCCAGGACCCAGCGGGCGACGCGCTCGTGCTCGGCGACGGGGCGGCGCGGGGCCTGGGCGGCGACGCGGGGCAGCAGCCGGGCGACGACCTGGTCGTGGTCGGCGCCGGTGTCGAAGTCCATGTTCAGCGTGACGAGGTCGATGGCGGACAGGGCCACCTCCGCCATCGCGTACACCGAATACTCCCCCGCGAGGTTCGCCTTGCGGGCGTCCAGGTCGTGCAGCGGCGCGGTGCACGCGAGCGCGCGCAGGCGCCGTGCCAGGCCCTCGTCGGCGGCCGGGCCCGGCGCGGGCCGCGGCCCCGCGCTGAGCTGGGACGGAACGGAGTCCGGTACGGCAGGCGAAGTCACGGTGCACAGACTAGGTCCTCGGTCTGACAACGGTCGAAACGACGCAGATGCCCCGCCGCCCCGACCTGCCTCGGAACCCCGGCCCGCCCCTCGGACGAGCCCCTCCCCGCGCGCGTCAGCCCTCCGGCGTACGTCAGCCTGACTCGCGTGCGTCAGCCCGCCCCGGCCCCGCCCGCCGCCACCCGGCGCGCGTACGTGTCGACAAGACCCTGGAGCGAGTCGTCCAGGTAGATCCCGAGCAGCCGCTCGGCCTTCGGGCCCAGACCGGACCGGAGAGCGTCGAGGATCTCCTGGTTGCGCACCAGGTAGGGCTCGTGGAGGCGGCGCGGGTCGTCCACCACGTGGAAGGCGAGCCGCAGTTCGGCGAAGACGCTGCGCATCAGCTCGTCGGTGCGGGCGCTCCCGGCGAGCGCGACGAGCTCCCGGTGGAAGTGGATGTTGGCCGTGGAGACGCCGTTCCAGTCCCGGCGGCTCGCGGCGGACCTGCCCTCGGCGACGGCTCCGGCGAGCGCGTCCACGGCGTACGGCGGGCGGCCGAGGCCGTGCACGACGGCGCACTCCACCAGGCGCCGGGTGCGGTAGATGTCCTCGACGTCCTCGACGGTCAGGACCCGCACGAAGACGCCGCGGTTGAGTTCGTGGACGAGCAGCCGCTCGTGGGTGAGCAGCCGGAAGGCCTCGCGCAGGGTGTTGCGGGAGACGCCGAGCGCGCCGCCGATGCTGTCCTCCGACAGCCGGGTGCCGGGTGGGAAGTACCCCTCGGCGATGCGGCTCCGGAGGATGTCCGCGACCCGCTCCGCCGTGCTGGTGCGCCCCAGGAGCGCGCGGTCGTCGGCGAGACCGGTCAGTTCAGCCATGATCAGCCATCCCCTCAGCCATGCCCGGATTCAACCGCAGATACAAGAACGAGACAACATGGGTATTGAGGGATCGTTGAACAATCCTCTACGTTGTCCGGCAGGCGTCACCCCGCCCCCGTCCCCAGAGGCATCGGCCACGCGCCGCTCAGCACACCCCCGCTCCTCAGAAGCACCCTCCAGCCCCGCCCACTCCCTCTGTGAGGTGCCCATGAGCACGACTCCCCCGCCTTCCGCGATAGAGCTGGCCGACCAGCCACGCGGGGATCAACCACCCGACGACGACGGCGCGTTCGGCTGGCTGCGCGCGCTCGGCCCGCGCGGCCGCCGCGCGTTCGCCGGTGCCTTCGGCGGGTACGCACTCGACTCGTACGACTACTTCACGCTGCCGCTCAGCATGGTCGCGCTGTCGGCCTACTTCGGCCTGAACAGCGGCCAGACGGGGCTGTTCACGACCGTCACGCTGGTCGTCTCCGCGGTGGGCGGCGCCGTCGCGGGCGTCGTCGCGGACCGCATCGGCCGGGTGAAGGCCCTGATGATCACCGTGGTCACGTACGCGGTGTTCACCGTGGCCTGCGGCTTCGCGCCCAACTACGAGACCCTGCTGGTCTTCCGCGCCCTCCAGGGCCTCGGTTTCGGCGGCGAGTGGGCGGTCGGCGCGATCCTGGTCGCCGAGTACGCGACCGCCAAGAACCGCGGCCGCACGCTCGGCGCGATCCAGAGCTCCTGGGCCGTCGGCTGGGGCCTCGCCGCGATCGTCTACACCCTGGTCTTCCAGTTCATGGACGACGACATCGCCTGGCGCGTCATGTTCTTCACCGGGGCGCTGCCCGCCCTGCTCGTGATCTACGTACGCCGCAATGTGCAGGACGCCCCGGAAGCGGCGGCCGAACGCGAACGGAGCACGGAGAAGGGCTCGTTCACGGCGATCTTCAAGCCGGGGCTGCTGCGCGTCACCCTGTTCGCGGTACTGCTGTCCACTGGTGTCCAGGGCGGCTACTACACGCTCGCCACCTGGGTGCCCACGTACCTCAAGGAGGACCGCGGCCTTACGGTCGTCGGCACGGGCGGGTATCTGACGTTCCTGATCTCCGGTGCCTTCATCGGCTATCTGACGGGCGGCTATCTCACCGACAAGCTGGGCCGCAAGCGCAACATCGCGCTGTTCGCGTTCCTGTCCGCGGCCAGCATCGCGGCGTACACGAACATCCCGGACGACGCCAACGGCCTTCTCCTGGTGCTCGGTTTCCCGCTGGGCTTCTGCATGTCGGCGATCTTCAGCGGCTTCGGCTCCTTCCTGAGCGAGCTGTACCCGGCCGCCGTGCGCGGCACGGGGCAGGGCTTCACGTACAACACCGGCCGCGCGGTGGGCGCCGTGTTCCCCACGACCGTCGGTTTCCTCGCGGACAGCTGGGGCGTGGGCGGTGCGCTCATCTTCGGAGCGTTCGGTTACGCGCTCGCCGTGATCGCCCTCTTCGGGCTGCCCGAGACGCGCGGAAGGGAGCTCCTGTGAGCCCCGAAGAGGCACGCGCGGCGTTCCGTTCGGGCCACAGCGCGCCGACCGCCGGCTGGGCGCCCGGCCACGCCCAGGCGAACCTGGTGTCCGTCCCCGCCGACTGGGCGTACGACATGCTCCTGTTCTGCCAGCGGAACCCGAAGCCCTGCCCGGTCCTCGACGTGACCGACGCGGGCTCCTGGTCCACGCCGCTCGCCCCGGGGGCCGATCTGCGCACGGATCTGCCGAGCTACCGCGTGTGGGAGGACGGCGAGCTGGTCGACGAGCCCACCGACGTGCTCGGGCACTGGCGCGGCGACCTGGTGTCGTTCCTCATCGGCTGCAGCTTCACCTTCGAGTGGTCGCTCGCGGCGGCCGGTGTGCCGCTGCGCCACGTCGAGCAGGGCCGCAACGTCGCCATGTACGTCACCGACCGCCAGTGCCGGGCGGCGGGGCGGCTGCGCGGCCCCCTGGTGGTGTCCATGCGCCCGGTGCCGCCCCGCGACCTCGCCACGGCGATCCGGGAGACCGCCGTGCTGCCCGCGGTGCACGGCGCGCCGGTGCACTGCGGCGACCCGGGCGGCCTCGGCATCGCCGACCTGGCCGAGCCCGACTTCGGCGATCCGGTGGACGCCGAGCCCGACGACATCCCGGTGTTCTGGGCGTGCGGGGTGACACCGCAGGCGGCCGTGATGGCGTCGCGGCCGCCGTTCGCGATCACGCACGCCCCGGGCCGGATGTTCATCACCGACGCCCGCGACGAGCAGTACCGCGTCGCCTGACCGACGGCACCGCGCCATGGACCACGTCCCCCGCGCGCGAGGCCAAGAACCCCACCGCGCGGGACTACGGACCGCCACGCGCGCGGGGCACCCGAATCCACAGGAGCGATACGCACATGACCTGGGCCTCGATCGACCTCAACGCCGACCTCGGCGAGGGCTTCGGGCGGTGGCGGCTCACCGATGACGAGGAGCTGCTGTCCGTCGTCACCAGCGCCAACGTGGCCTGCGGCTTCCACGCGGGCGACGCGGCCACGATGCGGCG
The DNA here is from genome assembly GCF_014650815.1 of Streptomyces flavofungini. Taxonomy (GTDB): domain Bacteria; phylum Actinomycetota; class Actinomycetes; order Streptomycetales; family Streptomycetaceae; genus Streptomyces; species Streptomyces flavofungini. Next base: position 68,363 of record NZ_BMVR01000019.1, on the reverse strand, counting down.
CGTGTGCGAGCGCGCGGCCGAGCGCGGAGTGCGCATCGGCGCCCAGGTGTCGTACCGCGACCTGGCGGGGTTCGGGCGGCGCGCGATGGACGTGCCGTCCGCCGAGCTCGCCGCCGAAGTGGCGTACCAGATCGGCGCCCTGGAGGTGTTCGCGCGCGCGGCGGGCGCGGGCGTGGCGTACGTGAAGCCGCACGGCGCGCTGTACAACCGCGTGGTGCACGACGGGGAGCAGGCGGCCGCCGTCGTCGACGGCGTGCTCCTGGCCGACGCCGGGCTGCCCGTCCTCGGCCTGCCCGGGTCGCGTCTCCTGGAGGCCGCGGAGAAGGCCGGACTGCCGATCGTCACGGAGGCGTTCGCCGACCGGGCGTACACCGACGAGGGCACGCTGGTGCCGCGCGGCACCGACGGCGCGGTCATCACGGAGGCGGACGCCGTCGTCGAGCGGTCCCTCGGCATCGCCCGGTTCGCCGCCGTCACCTCGCACGGCGGGCGGAGCATCGACGTCCGGGCGCGTTCGCTGTGCCTGCACGGCGACACTCCCGGAGCGGTGGGGCTCGCACGGCAGGTCAGGGCGCGCCTCGAAACGGCGGGCGTACGGGTGGAGGCGTTCGCATGAGCGTCCGTGCGGCAGCGTCCCCGCCGATGTCAGGGGACACGCCTTCGACGCCGCCCATGAGGGTCCTGCCCATGGGCGAGCGCGCGCTGCTCGTCGAACTCGCCGACGGCACGGCCGCCGCGGCCCTGCACGCCGAGCTGCTGCGCCGCCGCGCGGCCGGAGACCTCGTCGTACGCGAGATCGTGCCCGCGGCCCGCACGGTGCTCCTGGACGGCCTCGGCGGGCCCGACGGCCCCGACACCCCGCTCCGGCTCGCCGCGCGCCTGCCCACGTGGGAGATCCCGCCGCTGCCCGCGCGCGCGGACGACGTCCTGGAGATCCCGGTGCGCTACGACGGTCCGGACCTGGCCGACGTGGCGGCGCTGTGGGACGTGCCGGTGCGGGAGGTGGCACGCGTCCATTCGGCGGCCGAGTTCCGCGTCGCGTTCTGCGGATTCGCGCCGGGGTTCGGCTATCTGACGGGTCTCGGCGGGGTGCCCGAGGTGCCGCGCAGGGCGACGCCGCGCACGGCGGTGCCCGCGGGTTCCGTCGGCCTCGCCGGGCCGTACACGGGCGTGTACCCGCGCTCCTCGCCCGGGGGTTGGCAGTTGATCGGGTCGACGGACGCCCTGCTGTGGGACCACGCGCGCGTACCGGCCGCGCTCCTGGCCCCGGGTACGCGGGTGCGCTTCGTGCCGGAGGGGCGATGACCGACCGGGCCTTCGCGGTCGTACGGGCCGGGGCGCTCACCACGGTGCAGGACGAGGGCCGTCCCGGGCACGCGCACCTCGGGGTGCCGCGCTCCGGAGCGCTCGACCGGACCGCCGCCGCCCTGGTGAACCGCCTCGTCGGCAATCCGGCCGACGCGGCCGTCCTGGAGACCACCCTCAACGGCTGTGCGCTGCGCCCGCGTTGCGCTGTCACCGTAGCCGTCGGCGGCGCGCCCTGCCGGGTGACGGTGGACGGGCGCGCGGTGGCCTGGGGCGCACCGGTGCGGGTACCCGCCGATGCGCTCCTGGAGGTGGGTCCCGCTGTCTCCGGCGTACGCGGCTACGTCGCCCTCGGCGGCGGCGTGGCCGTCGAGCCGGTCCTCGGCAGCCGCTCCACGGACCTGCTGTCCGGGCTCGGCCCGCCGCCGTTGACGGACGGCGCGGTGCTGCCCCTGGGTGCCGCGCCCGTCGCCCACGCGCGCGTGGACACCGTTCCGCAGCCCGGGCCGCCACGCGAGCTGATCCTCCGGGTGACACCGGGACCCCGCGCCGACTGGTTCACGGCCCCGGCCCTGCGGACGCTCACCACGCGCGCGTACCGCGTGTCCTCAGCGAGCAACCGCATCGGCCTGCGCACCGACGGGCCGCCCCTGGAGCGTGCGGTGGGCGGTGAACTGCCCAGCGAGGGGATGGTCCTGGGCGCGATCCAGGTGCCGCCGGACGGCAGGCCCGTGGTGTTCCTGGCCGACCACCCGACTACGGGCGGCTATCCGGTCGTGGGTGTCGTCAGGGAACGCGACCTCGCGGCGGCGGCGCAGGCGGTGCCGGGGACGGTGGTGCGGTTCGTGGGGGTGGGGGGTTGGCCGGGGCTCGGGTCGGAGCGGGGGTGAGGCGGGCGGGCTGGCCCTCACGGTGAGGTCGGCGGGCTGGCCGACCCCCATGGTGAGGTCGGCGGGCTGGCCAACCCTCACGGTGACGCGGGCGGGCTGCCCGGCTCACGCCGCCTCCACCCGCCGCTCATCGGCCCCGAGCCCCGCGAGTGCCGCCGCCGCGGCGTGGGCGTCCCGGACGTCCAGCCCGCCGCTCGTACCCCGCACCTGGTGCCGTACCTCCGCCACGGCGAGGCCGAGCAACTGCGGCAGCAGATCGGTGCAGCGCCGGGCGACCCAGCCGGTACCGGCCGTGGCCAGCCACAGCAGGATCGCCGACGGGGCGGGCGGCGGCCGTTCGGGCTCGGTGTCGGGAGCGGGACCGGTTGCGAGGCCCGCCGTGGCCAGCAGCGCGTGGAAGCGGGCGGCGAACACCCGGTGGCCGCGCTCTCCGGGGTGCAGCCGGTCCGCGCTCCACAGGGTGCGATCGGCGACCCACTCCTCGTCGGCGGCGTGCAGGTGGACGGCGCCATGGCGTGCGGACAGCGCGTGCACGACGGCGTTGACCGCGCGCTGCCGTCGGGCCAGCGGGCGGCCGAGCGCGCCGGGCAGGCCCAGCATCGCGCCGGGGTCGGGCATGCAGGCGGTGAGCAGAGCCGCGCCGTCCGCCGTGACGGCGCCGTACACCTCGTCGAGGCGCAGGGCGACGGCACGGATGTCGAACGTGCAGCGCAGGGTGTCGTTGACGCCGACGACGACGGACACGATGTCGGGCCGCAGGGCCACGGCCCGGGGCGTCTGGTGGCCGTGCACGTCACAGGTCTGCGCGCCGCTGACGGCCAGGTTGTGGAATTCCACGGGCCGTCGGGGCGTCCCCAGGCCCGCCGCGAGCAGCGCCGCCCAGCCCCGCCACGCGCCGTCCACAGGGTCCCCCACGCCCTGCGTGAGCGAGTCCCCGAGCGCCACGAACGTCACCGGCCTCATCGGCCACCGCCCCCGTCCGGCGCCGCGCCGGGCCCCACCACGAGGCGCAAACCCCGTAGGCCGTCCGCCGCCGACGCCGGGTCCCCCGCCGAAGGGGACGCTACGGAGGGTGCCACCTGCCCGCCGGAACCCGGGCCACTCCCCCTAGCGATCCGATCCACCCCATGCGCGGCCAAAAACGCCCCCACAGCCACATCCCACCCAAAGCACTCCGCCCGCGCCCGTGCCGCCCCCCGTCGGACATGCTCCGGGCGTTCAAGGACAGCCCGCACCGCGTGCGCGAACATGCGGGGCGTATCCGCGGCCGCCGCCCCCGCGCCGCCCACGATCTCCGGCAGCGCGGACGAGGCGCTGGCCACCACCGGGGTGCCACAGGCGAGGGCTTCGAGTGCGGCCAGGCCGAAGGTCTCGCAGGGGCCCGGGGCCAGGCACACGTCGGCGGTGGCCTGGAGGGCGCCGAGCGCGGCGCGGTCCGCGACGTGGCCGAGGAACGTCACCGGAAGGCGCCGCTCCCGTGCCCGCTGTTCGAGCCGGGAACGCAGCGGCCCGTCGCCCGCGACGACGAGCACGGCCGGTACGCCACGCCCGCGCAACGTCTCCAGCGTGTCGAGCGCCATGCCGGGCCGCTTCTCCACGGAGAGGCGGGAACAGAGCACCAGGAGCACATCGTCGTCCCCGCGCGCGTAGCGGTCGCGTATCCGTCGGTCCCACAACCCGGGGTGCCGGTCCGCCACATCGACGCCCAGGGGCGCGCGTACGACATTGCCCGCCCCGATCCGTACGAACTCACGCTCCGCCCAGGCCGTGGTGCACACCACGCGCGCGTAGGCGTGCGCGGTACGGGTGTTGAGCGCGTCGGCCGCCCGGCGCGCCAGGCCCGGCGGCAGCCCCCAGGTGCGCATCACGGCGTCCGCGGCCTCGTGGGACACCATCACGGCCGGGACCCGGGCACGGCGCGCCCACTCGCCGGTCCAGCGCAGGGAGGTGCGGTCGGAGACTTCGAGGCGGTCGGGGGCGAGGCGTTCCAGGAGGCGGGTGACGCGCCGCCGGTCGGCGAGGACGCGGTAGCCGCCGGTGCCGGGCAGCACGGGTCCGGGCACGGTGATGACGAGTCCCTGTTCCGTGCGGACGGCGTCGGCGCGCTCTCCGGGGACGATCAGTACGGGGTCGTGACCGGCGGCCAGGTAGCCGCGGCCCAGTTCCCGCAGGGCGGTGCGCAGTCCGCCCGAGGACGGCGTGACGAAGTTGGCGAGTCGCACGATGCGCAGCGGCCCGGTTGTCCGCGCGGTGCGTGCGGTGGCGAGCGGGCTCATGCCCAGGGTCGCGGTCATGCCGCCACCGCCGTGCGCTCGGCGAGCACCTCTTCGTAGTGCGCGATGAGCTGGTCCCCGATGGCGTCCCAGGTCCGCCCCCGGACGGCGGCGCGTCCGGCGGCCCCGTACGCGGCCCGCAGCTCCGGGTCGGCGGCCATCACCCACACCGCGTCCCGCACGGCGGCGGCGTCGCCGGGCGGCACGAGGATGCCGGTGCGCCCGGGGACCACCAGGTCGAGCGGTCCGCCCACGGCGGGCGCGATCACGGGAACGCCGCTGGCCATGGCCTCCTGCACGGTCTGGCAGAAGGTCTCCAGGGGGCCGGTGTGCACGAAGACGTCCAAGGAGGCGAAGATCCGGGCGAGTTCGTCGCCGGTGCGGCGGCCAAGCAGCGTGGCCCCGGGCAGCGCCGTGCGCAGGGCGCCCGCGCTCGGCCCGTCGCCCACGACGACGACACGGACGCCGTCGAGGCCGCACGCCTGCGCCAGGAGTTCGACGTGCTTCTCGGGGGCGAGCCGCCCTACGTAGCCGATGATCAGTTCGCCGTCGGGGGCGAGTTCGCGGCGCAGGGCGGGGTCGCGGAGCGTCGGCCGGAAGCGGTCGGTGTCGACGCCGCGCGGCCACATCCGCACCCGTGGCACGCCGTGCGCGACCAGGTCGGTCAGGGCCGCGGTGGAGGGCGCGAGGGTGCGGTCGGCGGCGGCGTGCACCGCGCGGATGCGGCGCCAGGCGGTGGCCTCGCCCCGGCCCATGTACGTCCGCGCGTAGCCGCCGATGTCGGTCTGGTAGACGGCGACGGTGGGCAGGTGCTTGCGGGTCGCCGCGGCCATGCCGCGGGCGCCGAGCACGAACGGGCTGGCCAGGTGGACCAGGTCGGCTTGGTGCGCGCTCAGCGCAGCCGCCAGCCGTCGACTCGGCAACGCGACCCTGACCTGCGGATATCCGGGCAGGGGCAGGGAGGGTACGCGCACGACGGGGCACGGGGACAGAGGGTCGGCGGCGGCGTCGACACCGGCCGCGGTGGCGGGGGCGACGACGAGGGGCTCGTGACCGCGCGCGACCAGCTGCCGCGCGGTCTGCAGGGCGCAGTGCGACACGCCGTTGATGTCGGGCGGGAAGGATTCGGTGACGATGACGACACGCATACCCGTGTTGTCGTCAGACGGGGCGTGCCCACGTCAACGTGGATCTTTCCTGACGAGGAACGTCCCATGAGCGTTGCGCTCCGCGGGATGCCGCCATTGCGCCCCAGGCGGGGCGTTCCGTACCACGAGGGTGCGGCCGCGCCTCGGGGGAAGGTGCGCTGCTGCGCGTGGAGGGTGCGGCGGACGGCCCGGTTTTCTGGGTGTACGTGGAGGCGGGGCGCCCTCGCGCGCGGGGACTACGAGAGGGTGCGGCAGCGCGGGAGGGCTGCTTCAAGGCCGCGTGGCAGCGCAGGACGGCCGACTCAAGACACGGCGGCGACGCGGAAAGGCCGACTCAAGACGCAGCGGCGAGGGAGGAGCGCCCCCACCCCCGCCGCCCCACACTCACACAGCAGGCGCGTCCGGCCCGATCCGGCTCCGTACCGCCGACTGCACGTCGTCCTCCTCGGCGGGATCCGCGGCGAGCCTGCGGAGGCGGTTGACCACGCGGGCGTCGCCGGTCTCGGCGTGGCGGGCGGCCACTTCGCGGGTGGACTCCTCGCAGTCCCACAGGCACTCGACGGCGAAGCCCGCGGCGAAGGAGGGGTCGGTGGCGGCGAGGGCGCGGGCGGCGCGGCCCCTGAGGTGGGAGGAGGCGGTCTCGCGGTAGACATGGCGCAGGACGGGCGCCGCGCAGCCGATACCGAGGCGGCCCGCGCCGTCGACGAGCGGCCACAGGGTCGGCGCGTCCGGGCCTTCGCCGCGCACCGCCTCGCGCAGTGCGGCGAGCACGAGCTGGCTGTCCTGGGCGCCGCCTCTGCAGGCGAGCAGGCGGCCGGCGGCCGCACCGAGCACGTCAGGGCGTCCGGCCCACTGCCGGGCCCGGTCGACGGCGGCGACGGAGCGCATCCGCTCGAACGTCTCGGCCGCGATGTCGACGACGACGCGCGACGGGCTCTGCGCCGCTTCCTCCAGGAGGTCAAGGATGCCGGGATCGTTGGCGTCGGCCAGGTAGCACAAGGCCGCGCCGCGTTCGGCGTCCGCGCCGTGGCGGGCGGCCGCGACGATCTCGGCGCGGTCCTCGGGCCCGGCGACGGCGGTCAGGCAGCGGGCGGCCGGCACATGCAGGGCGGCGCCGCGCTCCAGCCCTTCCTGGGCCCAGGCGAGCACGGCCCGCACGCTCCAGCCGGGACGGGGTCCGGCGGGCGCGAGCTGGCGCTGCCAGCGGTCGAAGGAGCCCCGCTCGGCGGCGGCACGCACCCGGCCGCCGATCTCGGGGCGCGGATCCTCCGCCCACAGCCGCCAGGGCCGCGGCTCGAAGGCGTCCCGCACGGCCGCGGTCAGCGCGGCCTCGCCCTCCGCGTCGGTGCCGAAGCGGGCGAGGACGGGACCGGCGAGGGCGCGCAGGCCCGCGTCGTCGTCGCGCAGGGCCAGCTCGTCCAGGGCCCAGGCCCAGTTCGCCCCGTACTCGGCGTAGCTGCGCAGCAGGCGCAGGGCGTCCAGCCTGTCGTACGAGGCGAGGTGGCCGAGGACGGACAGCGCGAGCCCGGTGCGGGAGTCGTCCGGGTCGTGCGTGTCGTCGGGGTCGAAGAGGTGGCGCTGGATCGCGCCGAGCCCGCCGTTCAGATCGAGGTAGAGCCGCGCGTAGTACAGCGAGCGGTTCTCCACCTGCCAGTCGTGCCGCGGGTCGTGCAGCACACAGTGGTCGAGGGCGGAGAGCGCCTCGGACCGAGGCGCGGTGAGGGCGTGCAGGGTGCCGTCGCCGCGGCCCCGCTGCAGCAGGCCGAGCAGCGTACCGCTGGGCGCTATGACCGGTTCGAACATGGGAAACAGCCTCACATCAAGCGTCGACGCAACCGGGAATCCGCACTACCTGGCCGCGCGCCAACACGTCGGGCCGCCCCACGTCTCTTGCTTGCTGAAGACCATCTTCCTCTGCCTCTCGTCGGTGACCCGGAGGTTCCCGGACGCCATGTCCGGGGTCGGGCCGCTCACGGTCCGCGCGCTGCGGCAACACCTGCCCCGACGTCGCGTCCGTGAATCACGTCGTCATGATGACCCAGCGGTTCTGCCCGCCGCGACCACATTTCCGGCGCCCCCGTGCTGCCGGACCGCCTACCCGCTCAGGCGGCGCCGAACAGCGTGAGCAGTTCGGTCTTGTCGAACATGCGCGCGGTGTCGATCGCCGAGGGCGTGCCCGCGGCCGGATCGGCGCCCCCGTCGAGCAGCGCCCGGACCACGTCGTCGGAGCCCTTGAAGACGGCACCCGCGAGCGGCGTCTGGCCCTTGTCGTTGACGCGTCCGGCGTCCGCGCCGCGCTCGATCAGGGCCCGCACGGCCGCCGCGTGGCCGTGGTAGGCGGCGAGCATGACGAGCGAGTCGCCGCTGTCGTTGGTGAGGTCCGCGGACACGCCCGCGTCGACGTACGCGGCGAGCGCGTCGGTGTCACCGGCCCGCGCCAGATCGAAGATCTTGCCCGCGAGCGCCACGACCTCCGGGTCGAGGGCCGCGGCGCCCCCGGTGTCGGGGAGTTCATCGCTCACAGTGATGACCGCCTTTCGTGTTCCGCGCGGACAGGACCACGTGGACAGGGCCGAACCGGATGCGCGGCGGACCCGGATGGTTCCCGGTGGCCCGGCCGTGCAGCCGTACGAGTGAATCGACAGAGTACTGCCCGTCACGGCACATGACCGACCGCGTCGACGGCAAAGATCACGTCGGGTGACGACCCCCGCCCCGAAACCCCCTCCGACGTGCACAGTCGGCCCATCAGGCCGCCGCCGTTCGGGGTAAATATCGGAAATTTACCCCATTTGCACCCTTTATCGTATGGATACATGCTGTGAGCCTGGAAGAACTCATGGTGACTGTCCCCATCGACCAGGAGAAACCTCATGATCCTGTCCATCTCAGGCGTCGTGCTGCTCGGAGTCATCGTCTTCCTCTTCTTCCGCAAAGACGGGCTGAAGGCCTCCCACGCCCTCGTGTGCGCGCTGTTCGGCTTCTACCTCGCGGGCACCGCCATCGCCCCGAGCATCAAGGCCGGCGGCGCGAGCCTCGCGAGCCTGCTCGGCGGCATCAAGTTCTGACGGTTTCCGACGGTTCACCGCTCACCACCACCCCCAGGAGAACGACGTGGCTCGGCGCCCTCTCCCCCGCATCCTGAGCAACGGCAGCGCCCAGATCGCCCGGAGCCGGGAGCACATCGCGCGCAGTCGCGAACTCGCCCGGTCGGCCGCCGACAGTGCCACCGACGTCCTCCACCCGCTGATCACGATCACGCGCGGGTTGCGCCGCCTCGCCGGAGCCGGGCGGCGCAAGTGGTCCGAGACCCCCAAGGACCGGCGGGGCCCCCTGCTGTTCCTGGTGGCCTCCGTGGTCCTCGTCGTGGCGCTCATTCCCTACGGTCCGCTGCTCGCCGCCATCAGCCTGATGGCGGCCGCCGCCTGGACCGGCCGTGAGCGCACCGCGCCGGCCCCCTCCGGCCCGGACGACGCCCAGGTCCAGCGGTTGCAGTCGCTCTACGAAGCACTCGTCCCGTACTTCTCCGTCCCGGAGGACCCGAGCCCGCTGTTCGCGCACGGCGGCGAGTGGGACAAGGCGTTCACCGACTACGCGTTCGACGACAACGGCCGCGTCTCGCATCTGGTGCTGCGTTATCCCGCGTACTTCACCGACGGCGAGGCCGAATCCCGCGCGCGCATCGAGCAGTTGCTGCACGCCAAGTCGGGGCGCGGCCGGGAGTACCACTTCGCGTGGGACGAGGAGGGCAACACGCTCACCGTGACCGTGCTGCCGCCGTTGCCCACCGACATCTCCGCCCAGCGCTTCGTCACCGCCCCCGGCGAGACCGTGCTGGGCTTCACCGACCCGTCCGCCGTGCAGCGCACCCTGCCCGTGGCGGACGGCGACGAGCAGCGCGACGTACCGCCCGTCGTGTGGCGCACCGGCGGCCGCTCCACCGAACCCCATCTGCTGGTCCTCGGTCACCCCGGCAGCGGCACCACCACGCTGCTGCGCTCGGTGGCCCTGCAGGCGCTCCAGTACGGCGACGTCGTCATCATCGAGGGCAGCGGCACCGGCGACTTCGCCTGCCTGACGGGGCGCGACGGCGTCCTCGCCGTCGAGTGCGGCCTCGCCGGGGCGCTCGCCAGCCTGGAGTGGGCGGCGCACGAGACGGAACGGCGGCTCATCGCGGCCAACCGGGCGCGGCAGGCGGGCCATCCCCCGCCCGACGACATCAAGCGGCCCCTGTGGATCCTCCTCGACCGCCCCAGCACCCTCGGCCACCTGGCCGCCGCCGACGGCCACCGCGATCCGCAGACGCTCCTCCAGGTGCCGCTGCGGCACGGGCGCGCCGCGGGCGTCACCGTCGTCGTGGCCGACCAGCTCGACAGCGCGGACGCCCTCACGGACGCCGTGTGCCAGCACACCCGCGCGCGCGTGGTGCTCGGCCCGGCCACGCCCGACCAGGTCGAGGAGGTCCTGGGCGCCCGGCCGCACACCACCCCCACGGCGGACATGCCCCCCGGCCGCGGCTACGCCCGCCTCGGCACCGGCCCTGTGCACCGCCTCCAGGTCCCGGCGACCCCCGACCCGTACGACGACGCCACCAGCGACGCGGACCGGCGGGCCGTCCTGAACCTGCTCCCGGTCCGCACGACCCCGGCGGACGCGGCGCTGGCCCCGGCGGTCGCGGAGGGCTGAGCACGGCGTCAGGGCGTCCCAAAGCCGGGGTCGCACGCGGCGGCAGGCGCACCCCTCGCACGCGGCGGCAGGACCACCCGGGCCCCGGCGGCACCCCGCGAACGCCCTGCCCCGCGCCCCGCGAACACCCCACTCCTCACGCCACGAACGTGTGCGGCCCCTCCGCCCCCGACCCCGCGCCCGTCCCCGACTCCACCAGCCGGGCCGCCGCCGCGAGCCGCACCGCCGCCTCCTCGGCAACCGCGCCGCCCACGGTGAACGGCAGTCGTACGTAGCCCTCGAAGGCGCCGTCCACACCGAAGCGGGGGCCCGACGGCACGCGTACGCCCACGCGTTCGCCGACCTCGGCGATGCGGGAGCCGGAGAGTCCGCCGGTGCGCACCCACAGCGTCAGCCCGCCGTGCGGCACTTCGAACTCCCAGCCGGGCAACTCGCGGCGCACGGCGGTGACCAGCGCGTCGCGGTTGTCGCGGGCCTGGTCCCTGCGCACGTCCACGGCCTGCTGCCAGCCACCGGTGCTGAGCAGCCAGTTCAGGGCGAGCTGCTCCAGGACGGGGGTGCCGAGGTCGGCGTACGCGCGCGCGGCGACCAGGCTGCGGATCACATCGGGCGCGGCCCGCACCCAGCCGATGCGCATGCCCGCCCAGAAGGCCTTGCTCGCGGAGCCGACGGTGATGACGGTGGAGCCCGAGGGGTCGAATCCGCACACGGGGCGCGGCATGGCGTCCTGTCCGTCGACATCGTCGAGGCGGAGTTCGCTCATGGTCTCGTCGACGACGAGGACGGTGCCCGCGTGCCGGGCGGCGTCGACGAGGCGGCGGCGCTGGTCCTCGTCGGCGAGGGCGCCGGTCGGGTTGTGGAAGTCGGCGACGACGTACGCGAGCCGGGGCGCGGCGTCGCGCAGGACCTGGCGCCAGCGGTCCATGTCCCAGCCGCCGAGGCCCTCGGCCATCGCCACAGGCACCAGGCGGGCGCCCGCCTCGCGCATGAGCTGAAGAATGTTGGCGTACGAGGGGGACTCCACGGCGATGCGCTCACCGCGGCCCGCGAAGAGGTGACAGATCGCGTCGATGGCGCCCATGGCGCCGGTGGTGACCATGATCTGTTCCGGCATGGTCGGTATGCCGCGCGCGGTGTAGCGCTCGGCGAGCATGGCGCGCAGGGCGGGCAGTCCGGCCGGGTAGTCGCCGTGGGTGTGGGCGTAGGGCGGGAGTTCTTCGAGGGCGCCCTGTACGGAGCGGGTGAGCCAGGGCTCGGGTGCGGGCAGGGCTGCGCAGCCGAGGTCGATCATGGAGCCGAGCGCTTCGGGGGGCAGCGGTTCGAGTCCGCGCGCGGGCAGCGGGTTCCCGGCCGGGACCGCCGTCCAACTGCCCGCTCCCCTGCGGGACTCCAGGAACCCCTCGGTGCGCAGCGCCTCGTAGGCGGCGGCGACCGTCGTACGGCTCACGGCGAGCGCGACGGCCAGTTCGCGTTCGGCGGGCAGGCGGGCGGCCACGGGAATGCGCCCCTCCAGGACGAGCAGGCGGATACCGTCGGCGAGAGCGCGGTAGGCGGGCGGGCGGCGGGTGCCCGCGCCCGCGGGGCGTGCCTGCTGGGAGGTGAGCAGCCGGGCGAGCTGGGTCGAGCCCACCGCTGATGTCCACTGAGGCATGATCCCAGTCCACCTTCGTCGAATTGGCCATGGTTGGCATCCGTCACCAAGCCACAGAGTGTCATGGGTCAGGCCACTACCACCACGGGGGCTTCTCTTGTTCAGGGCGAAATCAGGTCGGCCCACTACGGGATCACGCGACGACCGGCCCACTACGGAGGCGCACGACGGGCCCACCGGGGACCCGCGCGGCGAGCGTCACCTCACGCGCCGCCTCTGCCAGCTCTACGTAGGCCTGGCCCTGTACGGCGCCAGCTCCGCGCTCCTGGTGCGCTCGGGCCTCGGCCTGGAGCCGTGGAACGTGCTGCACCAGGGCCTGGCCGAGCGCACCGGCCTCTCGATCGGCGTCGTGTCGATCTTCGTGGGCGCCGCCGTACTGCTCCTGTGGATCCCGCTGCGCCAGCGCCCGGGCCTCGGCACGGTGTCGAACGTCTTCGTCGTCGGCCTCGCGATGGACGGCACCCTCGCCCTCGTACCGGATGCGCACGCGCTCGGCATACGCATTCCCCTTCTGGTCGCGGGCATCGTCCTCAACGGCGTGGCGACGGGCCTCTACATCGCGGCCAAGTTCGGCCCGGGACCGCGCGACGGCCTGATGACGGGCCTGAACATCCGCACCGGCCGCTCGATCCGGCTGATGCGGACCCTGGTGGAGGTGGCGGTCGTCGTCACCGGCTTCGCCCTCGGCGGCACCGTGGGCGTCGGAACGGTCCTGTACGCCCTGTGCATCGGGCCGCTCGCCCAGTTCTTCCTCCGCTTCTTCGCCGTTCCCGCGTCCACCGCAGGCCGCGTCGTGGCCTCCGGAGAGCCATCGGAGCAGGCGATACTGCAACGGTGACCACGCGCGTACGCCACCCCTACCTCGACCACCCCGGCCCTCTCGCCTTCGCCCACCGCGGCGGGGCGGCCGACGGCCTGGAGAACACGGCGGCCGCGTTCCGGCGGGCCGTGGACGCGGGCTACCGCTACATCGAGACCGATGTGCACGCCACGTCGGACGGCAAGCTCGCCGCGTTCCACGACGCGACGCTGGACCGGGTCACGGACGCGACGGGCCGGATCGCGGACCTTCCCTGGAGCGAGGTGAGCCACGCGCGCGTGGCAGGCAGCGAACCGGTCCCCCTCTTCGAAGAGATGCTGGCCGCCTTCCCTGCCGTCCGCTGGAACGTGGACGTGAAGGCGGAGTCCGCCCTCCTGCCGCTCCTGGAGCTGATCGAGCGCACCCGCACCTGGGACCGGGTGTGCGTCGGCTCCTTCTCGGAGGGCCGGGTCTCGCGGGCCCAGCGCCTGGCGGGGCCCCGCCTGGCCACGTCGTTCGGCACGCGCGGCGTGCTGGGGCTGCGGCTGCGCTCCCTGGGGGTGCCGACGACGCCGCGGGTGTCGGCGGTGTGCGCCCAGGTGCCGGAGTCGCAGTCCGGCGTCCGCGTGGTCGACCACCGTTTCGTACGCACCGCCCACGCGCGCGGGCTCCAGGTCCACGTGTGGACGATCAACGACGCCGACCGCATGCACGCCCTCCTCGACCTGGGCGTCGACGGCATCATGACGGACCACATCGAGACGCTCCGCGACGTGCTCGAGGACCGGGGCACCTGGGTCTGACGGACCGGGCCGCGCGTCGGAGATCACCGAGTCCGCAGCCCATCCGGACGACTGCGTCCACCCGCCCGGCCTCCGTGTCCGCGCGGGCTCGTACGCCGAGCACTTTTCCGCTTACGAGATCGGCGACCGCGGCCCGGCCCGGCTCGGGCCACCGCTCTTCGGCCTGACGTACCAGCTCACAGGGTCGCGCCGGGACGCGATCCTGTCGCTCGTGGCGCTCCACGTGCCCAGTTGCGGGCTGCACGCACGGGTTCCGGTACGGCGTGGATTTAGCAACCAGCGGCGAAGGCCGGTAGTGTACGCGTTTGGCCTGCCAGGCGGACCGTTACTGCGCGCTGAGGATTCAGAAGCGCTGGGTGACATCTGCTGCCAGATGTGACAAACCGGGCGCTGGTGGGTACAACAAGGGGCGGCATACGACGGCGACGCATGACCCTGAACGGGAATCTTTACCGCCGACCGGACGTTGACCGGATGACGACGACAGCGACACCTGCCCTGTGGGCGACAAGCCCGGGAGGCACGATTCATGAGTGAGCGAGCTCTTCGCGGCACGCGCCTCGTGGTGACCAGCTACGAGACCGACCGCGGCATCGACCTGGCTCCGCGCCAGGCCGTGGAGTACGCATGCCAGAACGGACATCGTTTCGAGATGCCGTTCTCGGTGGAGGCGGAGATCCCGCCCGAGTGGGAGTGCAAGGTCTGCGGGACCCAGGCACTCCTCGTGGACGGCGACGGACCTGAGGAGAAGAAGGGCAAGCCCGCGCGTACGCACTGGGACATGCTCATGGAGCGCCGTACTCGAGAAGAACTCGAGGAGGTTCTTGAGGAGCGCCTGGCGGTTCTCAGGTCCGGTGCGATGAATATTGCGGTGCATCCGCGTGACAGCCGCAAGTCCGCGTAAGCGCGCGGACCGCGGAGCGGAGTAACCACGAGGGCGGGCCCGCTGCTTCGGCAGCGGGCCCGCCCTCGTGGTGCGTGCGTGGACGGGGCCTGCGCTGGGGCGCCCCAGACCCGCCCCTTTCCCGGAACTGGGGCTCCGGCCCCAGACCCCGCTCCTCAAACGCCGGAGGGGCTGAAACTCACCCGCACATTCTCAGCCCCTCGTGGGGGTCCCCCTGCTCCTTAAGAGCTTGGGGGAGATTGAGGACGAGGCGCGAAGCGCCGACAGCGGGGGCCCAGGGGGCGGCGGCCCCCGGCTTCGGAGAAGGGGCGGGACCGGGGCGCCCTCGCGAAGGCCCCACCTCAGCGCGGAAGCTCCGGCCCCTCCGGCCCCCGCGCCGCCCCCGGCGCTCCCGGCGCCCCCGACGGCCCGTCCTCACGGATCACCTCGCCCTGGACCACCTTCCCGCCAGGGTGCTGCATCCGAGCCTGCTGGAAAGCGTCCCCCAGCCCCCCGGGCGCAGCCGCGGCAGCCTCACGGACCTTCCGCTCGAAGGCCCGCTCGGCCCGCCGGCTGAGGGCCTTCTGCAGCGGCGGCACCAGCAGCAGCAGGCCGACGACGTCGGAGATCAGCCCGGGCAGGATCAGGAACAGACCGCCGAGCATCGTGAGGGCGCTCCCGCCCCCGGAGTCCGGCGCGGGCGCAACCCCTCGCTGCTGCTGTTGCACGGCTTCGCTGAGGTTCTTGAAGGCGCGTCGCCCAGCCCGCTTGATGACGAAGGATCCGAGCACAAGCCCGCCCACGAGGAGCAGGAAGACGGTCAGCCCACTGGTGGCCCCCGCCACGACGGTCAGCAGCCAGATCTCCAGGACCAGCCAGGCCACGAGTGCGAGCGGCAGGAACCTGAGGACGCGCGAGCGCCGGGGCCGGGCGGGCTGGGTGGGAGGCGGTGCGCCAGTCGTCATGCTCCCAGTGTGCCTGGGCACGGCTCAGACCGGCATAAGGGGGTGATCAACAACGACCCGGCACTCGGCCTCCGGGCCGTCCCCGACGGAGCAGAGGGTCACCCCGGGGCCGGTCAGTCGACCGCCGAGGTCAGGAAGAAGGCTTGCGGCCGATGACCTTGCCGACCCGCTCGCCCACGCCCCAGGCCGTGACCCGCCACAGCGCCTCAGCCACGATGTCGCGGCTCATCTTGCTGTCGCCCAGCTCCCGCTCGACGAAGGTGATGGGCACCTCCACCACGTGGTATCCGGCCTTGATGGCGCGGCGGGCCAGGTCGACCTGGAAGCAGTAGCCCTGGGAGGCGACATCGCTGAGGCCGAGGCCTTGGAGGGTCTCGCTGCGGAAGGCGCGGAAGCCGCCGGTGACGTCGCGGATGGGCACGTCGAGGAGCAGCCGCGAGTACGTGCTGCCGCCGCGGGAGAGGAACTCGCGGGAGCGGGGCCAGTTGACGACGCGCCCGCCGGGCACCCAGCGGGAGCCGAGCACGAGGTCGGCGCCCTTGAGGGCGGTGAGCAGGCGCGGCAGTTCCTCGGGCTGGTGGGAGCCGTCGGCGTCCATCTCGACGAGGACTCCGTAGTCGTGCTCCAGCCCCCAGGAGAAGCCCGCGAGGTAGGCGGCGCCGAGGCCTTCCTTGCCCTTGCGGTGCAGTACGTGGACGTGGTCGTCCTCGGCCGCGAGTTCGTCGGCGATCTTCCCGGTGCCGTCGGGGCTGTTGTCGTCGGCGACGAGGACGTGCGCCTGCGGCACGGCGGCGCGCACCCGGCCGACGATCGCCTGGATGTTCTCCGCCTCGTTGTAGGTCGGGATGATCACCAAGGCCTCGCCGAGCGGACCGAACTGCCGCTCCGCGTCCGCTGCTTCGCTGATCCCGCCGCCGTTGCTCACTACTGCCCCTTCGTTCGTACGCAGGGAACCACCATAGTGGCCCGGGCCTGGGGTGTTGCGACGCCACGGACCCTCGGCCCGGCAGGGACACGCCGGGCGCGCCGACTGTGTCCGGCGCGCGGCTTTCGTCCCCCTGAGGACGGCGCGAACGGGCGGCCCTTGTCGCGAGGAGCGCGCGAGCAGGCGTCCCCGCCGCACCGGAGCGATGCCACCGCATCGCGCAGGAGCGATCCTGCGGATCGGGCCCGGCGCCCTTCGGGCCGGCCTGGGACCCGCTGGCTGCGGATCGACCGAGAGCCGTTGTCTACTGAGCGGCCGGGCCCTACCCGGGTCGCACCTCCCCCGAGCTCCGGGGAGCTGGAGGGACGGCCCCCTTCCGGCGGATGCGTTCCCGCGCCTGAGCGTCGTGGGCGCTGGACCTGGCTCCCGGTGGCGGTGCGCCGGGGTGGCGCACCGACCATGATCCAGCGGCGGTCGACGGCTGCGTGCGGGTTCGCCGGTCGGACGTCCTGTGGTGGACGCGCCGAAACTACCCGCCGACGGCCGCCGTCTGTCAATAGCCCTCTGACCTGCGATGTTTATGCAGATCAGCAGGTCAGTGGCGAGGCGCCGCAGGTCGCGCGACGCGCCGTGTGGCCCCGTTCGGAGCCGCGCCGCACCGGTGACATCACTCGTTAGGCCGTACGAATACGGACTCGCCGCCCACGACGGTCCGCAGGCAGCGGGGCAGCTCGGCGCCGGGACTGAGGTCGGGCAGGCCGGGGGTGCCGGAGCGCGGGTCGGTGGACCAGCGGGCGACCCGGTCGTCGGGGGCCTGGACGACGAGCTCGTCGGCCCG
Source organism: Streptomyces flavofungini (assembly GCF_014650815.1). GTDB lineage: Bacteria > Actinomycetota > Actinomycetes > Streptomycetales > Streptomycetaceae > Streptomyces > Streptomyces flavofungini. The sequence goes on along the minus strand of NZ_BMVR01000019.1, from coordinate 51,197 downwards.
CCACACGGCGTAGTCGGCGGGGGCGCCCGGCACCAGGACGCCCGCGTCGTCGCGGCCGATGGCCCGCCAGCCGCCGCGGGTGTGGGCGGTGAAGGCGGCGCGGACGGACACCCGGTGCTCGGGGGTGCGGTGGAAGGCGGCGGCCCGGACGGTGCCCCAGGGATCGAGGGGGGTCACGGGGCTGTCGGAGCCGAAGGCCAGCGGGACACCGGCGCGCAGGAGGGCCGCGTACGGGTTGAGGGTGCGGGCCCGTTCGGCGCCCAGGCGCTGCGCGTACATGCCGTTCTCGCCGCCCCAAAGGGCATCGAAGGCGGGCTGCACGGACGCGGTGAGGCCGAACTCGGCGAACGCGGCGACCGTCTCGGGGGTGAGCATCTCGACGTGCTCGACGCGGTGCCGCGCGGCGCGCACCCGGGCCAGGCCGACCTTATCGGCGGCGGCGCGCACGCCGTCCACGACGGCTCCGACGGCGGCGTCCCCGATGGCGTGGAACCCGGCCTGCATGCCCGCCTCGGCGCAGGCCACCACGTGCGCGGCGACGTCGGCGGCGGTCAGGTAGGAGTTGCCGGTGGCGGGGGCCTCGTCGGCGTACGGCTCGCACAGCCACGCCGTGTGCGAGCCGAGCGCGCCGTCCACGAAGTGGTCCCCGGCAGCACCGGCCGCGCCCAACTCGCGCGCGCGGGCGACCCCTTCGGCGCCCTGCTCGGCCCAGTACCCGACGACCCGGGGCCCGGCCTCCGCCTCGGCCAGGCGCAGGAGCGAGGTGAAGTCGTCCTCTCCGGAGATCACGGGGCCCGCGCACTCGTGGACCGAGCCGATGCCGAGCGACGCGGCGTGCCGGAGCGCGGCGCGCTGGGCGTCGGCCCGCTGCTGGGGCGTCACGGCGGCGTGGGCGGCGGTGCGCACGGCGTGGTGGGCGTCGGCGGTCAGCGGCGCGTCGGCGTGGAACCCGGCGGCGTCGGTGACCCCGGGGACGAGGTCGAGGAGCGCGGTGCTGGCGACGGCGGAGTGCACGTCGATGCGCGAGAGGTAGAGCGGGCGGCCCCCGGTGGCCTCGTCGAGCTCCGCGCGGGTGGGCGGACGGCCGCCGGGCCAGCGGGCGGCGTCCCAGCCGTGGCCGAGCAGCACGCGGTCGTGCGGGCGCCCGGCAGCGTGTTCGCGTACGAGAACGAGCGCGTCGTCGAGGCTCCGGGCGCCGGACAGATCGAGTCCCGTGAGCGCGAGCCCGGTGGACGTGGTGTGCACATGGGCGTCGGTGAACGCCGGGGTGACCAGGTCGCCTTCGAGGTCGACGATCTCGTCGACACCGTCGGCGAAGCCGTCGGCGGCGCCCTCGGAGCCGACCCAGGCGATATGCCCGCGTTCGACGACCATCGCGGTCGCGAAGGGGTCGGCGGGGCTGTGGACTTCGCCGCCGCGCAGCAGGACGGTGCGATGCCCGGTTTCGGGGGTGATGCGCTCGCTCATGGGGAACAGTCTCGCGCCTGCGCGCGGGACTCCGGTTCGCGGGGTCGCCACCGCACTCGGGGCCCGGCCCGCGCTCCTCGCCCCCGCCCCCGCGCCCGTCCCCGCCGTTCCGTGCCGGCGCCGGGACGGCCGTCAGATCCGGGGCGGCCGCGACTCGTACGGCGTCGAGAGGACCACCGTGGTGTGCGTCGAGACCCCGGCGAGCGTGCGCAGCCGGGCCAGCAGGTTCTCCAGCTCGTGCGGGGTCGACACGCGCACCTTGAGCAGGTAGTTCTCGGCGCCGGCGACACTGTGGCAGGCCTCGATCTCGGGCACTCCGGCGAGCCGCTCGGCGATGTCGTCGGGGGCGCTGGGGTCGAACGGCTTCACCGCGATGAAGGCCGTGAGCGGCAGGCCGACCGCTTCGGGGTCCACCACCGCGGCATACCCGCGGATCACTCCTCGCTGCTCCAGCCTGCGCACCCGCTGGTGCACCGCTGACGTGGACAGGCCCGTGGCCTTGCCCAGGTCGGTGTAGCTCATCCGCCCGTCCTTGACGAGCAGCTGCACGATTTGTCGGTCCAGCTCCTCCATGCGCCGAACCTACAGGCCTCTTGATCCTCACGGATACCTGACCGGCACAAGGGATGAGGCGGGACCGGGACGGCGCACCCCGCCCCAGTGCCCCGGCGGCCACCCCGCGCGAAGCGGCATCTCCCTCTGGCATGTGACGAACACCACAGACATATGGCCGTGTCCTTCGGGCAGGCGCGATTACCCCCACGACCGGACGGGAAGTGCTTGCTGTGGTCGAGGCCGCAGCGCCTTGTCGGCCCACCCAAGGGGGAGATTCCCATGCAGAACCTGAAGCGCCCCGGTCGTTCCACGCGCCGCAAGCAGCAGCCCGTCGAGCTCGAGCCCGCTCCGGAGGGCGTCGAACAGACCGTCACCGACGACGGCACGGCGGATGAGCTGGACGCGTACGACACCTTCGAGATGTACCGCGTGATCTGCCCGGACTGCCGGCAGCCCATCGCGCTGCTCGCGGACGAGGACGCCCTGCCCGAGCACGCGCTGTGCCCCACTCCGTGGAACCCGTTCGGCCTCACCGTCTGCGCGGGCACGGGCCGTGCCGCCACCGAGGCCGGTGCCGCCGACGAGACCCTGGAGGCCCAGGAGCAGGACACCGCCCTGCTCCTGACGCTCCCTCAGGGCCTGGACTGGCGCACGCAGCCGTTCTCGCACGTGGGCGGCCCCGGCTCGCGCCCGATCCGGGTGCCCCGCCAGGCCAGCCACCGCGCGGCCGCCTGAGGCCCCGGCAGACACCGCCGGAGGTCCCCGGGCTCCCGGCGACGCCGCATCCGCCGGGGCGAGCCCCGGCCCACCGTCACCAATAGCTGCCCTGCACCATCGCCGCGAGGCTGGCGTGGTGCAGGATCAGCGTGTCCGGGTCCGCAGGCACCGTCGCCTCCCCGAAGTGCACCTGCCGGTAGCCGACCCGCAGCATGACGATGGCGTGCCGCAGCGCCGCGTACAGCGTGTAGAAGTCCATGTCGCGGGGCCGGTGGCCGGTGAGTTCGGCGTAGCGCTCCTCGATCCGGTCGCGGCGCAGGAAGCCGGGCAGGCCGGGCTGGTCGAAGGTCTCCGTGAGGTCCTGGAAGAACCGGTGCAGATAGACGGTCCAGCCCAGGTCGACCTCGCGGGGCACCAGGCAGGCCATTTCCCAGTCGAGCACGGCGGCGGGTTCGAAGCCGTCGTAGATGATGTTGCCGATGCGCGCGTCGCCCCAGTTGAGCACCGGCGCGCCCTCCACGCCGGGCCACAGCTCCGCCAGTTTCGCGAAAGCGCTTTCGATGAGCGGGGAGCGCGGCAGGCCGGCCACCACCCAGTCGTAGTAGGCGCGTTGGGAGGCGACGTGGCGCCGCAGCGCGCCGCCCTCGCCCGGCAGTGCGAGGAACGCGGCCTCGGCGGCCGGGACTTGGTCGTGCAGCCGCGCGACGACGGAGACCGTCGCGTCCTCCAGCCGCGCGCGCTCCGCGTCGCTCGCGGCGTGCAGCCAGTTCCCCTCGTACGTATAGGGCATGACGTCGGGCGGCACCCGCCCCGCGACCCGCTCCATGACGAAGAACGGCGCGCCGAGCGGCCCCGGGTCCGGCTCCAGCCACAGCACGCGCGGCACGGGTACGTCGGTGCGCTCGGCGACCAGGCGCATGGTGCGGTGCTGGCGCTCCATGTCGTACACGGGGAAGATCGTGTACGCGGCCGGGTCCGCCGCGAGCCGCAACGCGCACTGGGCGAGCGGTGGTTCGGGGTGCTCGATGTCGAAGAGGAGCGTCTCGCTGGACATGCCGTTGGATTCCGGCACGGACACGTTGGCGGCCCTGGCGCCCGGCAGGTGCCCGCCGAGCCAGGCCGTGAGGCGGCGGGCCAGTGCGTCGGGTTCACGGGTCGTGGTGCGAAGCCGGGGCCGGTCGGGTTCCGTTGCCATGTCCGTACTCCTCCCTCGGGGCGCCGGACGCTCAGGGCGCCACGGAGCCGAAGTCCGCGAAGCCGCTCGGGTCGTGGCGGCCGAACGTGCCGTGCTCGAAGATGCCGTGGCCGACGCGGCCGTCCAGGGTGAAGCGGGCCGCGTGATCGATGACGCCGTACGCGGCCAGCGGGTGCGCGGCCTGGTCGGCGAGGTCGTAGGTGCGCCGGTCGACCCAGTCGCGGCCGCGCCAGGTGCCGTGCTGCCAGTCGTCGGCGGGCGGGTACCCGGCACCGACGGCGAGGGGCAGCGAGGTGAGCGTCTCCACGCCCAGCTCCAGGGGCTTGCGGGTCTCGGGGTCGGTGAGGTGGACGACGGCCCGTTCGGGGTGGCGGGTGCCGGAGCGGTAGCTGATGTCGGCCCGGGGCCAGCCGAGTTGGCGGTCGGGGTGGCCGGGACGAACGAGGGTGGCGTCGTTGAGAGTGCGGTAGCCGTCAGCGTCCTCCTGGACGATGACCATCAGGAAGCGGTCGTCGAAGCGCACCGGGCACCAGATCCAGTGGAAGCCCTCGGTGGGGAAGTCCTCGCCGAGACGGCCCGCCTCCTCGCCCGGGATGGGCCGCACCCCCCAGCTCCGGTCGCGGGTCGCCGTCCACTCCCCCGCCGTCACCGCGATCTCCGCACCGCCCGCGCGGATCACCCCGGAACAGCCGCCCGCCTGCACGAAGCGCCGCCCTTCGAGGGTGAGCCGACCGCCGCGCCGCTGGGTGTGGTGCGGCTCCCACAGGGCCGGGAAGTCGGCGCTCCACTCGATGTCGTACGCGAGCGAGTCCGCGTCGTCCGGGTCCGCCGCGCAGGTCAGGCGCAGCCTGCGCAGGGGCTCCTCGACGGTGATGCGGAGCGGGCCGACGGACAGGTTCGAGCGGTCGTCGCCGAGGGCGTCGGAGGCGCGGACGGCGTGCAGGGTGTCGCCGGTGCGCAGGGTCGCGTAGGCGTCGATGACACCGGTGTTCGGGTAGACGCCGAGGCCGAGGATGAGCAGGGCGCGGCCGTGGTGGTCGAAGAGGTGGAAAATGCAGCGGTCGTAGGCGTTCCGGTCGCCGGTCGCCACGTGCTTCATCGACAGCGGCACCTGGTGGACGGGGTACTCGTCGAGCGGTACGGGGCGGTCGTCCGACACGGCACATCTCCCTGGGCGCCGGGGAGTTGGCGTCGCCCGGTGTGCGGTGGACCCCGGCGTGGAGGTGACGGTACGTCAGATGGCGTGCCGGGGCCAGATCCGTGCCGGGCCGCGTTCACCCGGTGGCGCGGGCGCCGTGCGCCGCGTGCGCCGCGCCCGGACGGGGCATGAACGCACGCACGATTCGACCCGGGGGTGACCTGGCCTCCGCGCCGACCGTTGGCCCGGCATGACCACCCCCACCCATGCTCCGGCCGACCACCGCAGGCGCCCCCTCGCGACCGCGCCCGCCACCACCGCAGAATCGGTTCCTCACCGGCCCCAGTACGCCCACTACCCCCAGCCGAACCCGTACGCACAGCCGTTCCAGTACCCCCAGCAGCAGCCGTATCCGCAGCAGACCCAGTACCCGCAGCAGACCCCGACGGTCCCGCCCCCGCCGCAGCCCGTCCCGGTGCAGGACCCGCCGATCTACCGTGCCCTGGTGCGCCTGTGGGCCGAGCGCGGCCGGACGCTGCCGGGGCGCCACGACCCGGAGTGGGTGCGGCTCGCGGCGCCGACCGTGCGCAGCGGGCAGTTCGGCGGGCAGTACGGGACGGAGGGGCCGTTCGGGACGGGCGGGGGGTTCGGCTCGGAGGGGGCGTTCGGCTCGGGCCGGGACACGCGGTTCGGCACGGGCTCGGAGGCACGCTTCGGCACGGGTCCGGACAACCGCTTCGGCACGGGCCCGGACAACCGCTTCGGCACGGACCGGGACACCCGTTTCGGGGCCGACCGGGACGGGCATTTCGGGACGGACCGGGGCAATCAGTTCGGTCCCGTCCCCGGCGCTCCCCCCGACCCGCGGCTCAGCGCGAGTCGGGACCCGCGAGATGGCGGGCGATGACCATGCGCTGGATCTGATTCGTGCCCTCGACGATCTGCAGCACCTTGGCCTCGCGCATGAAGCGCTCGACCGGGAAGTCGAGGGTGTAGCCGTAGCCGCCGAGCACCTGCACGGCGTCCGTCGTGACCTTCATCGCGGTGTCCGTGCACAGCAGCTTGGCCATCGCCGCCTGCTTGGAGAACGGGCGGCCCGCGTCCCGCAGCCGGGCCGCCGCCAGGTACAGCGCCCGGCCCGCCTCGATCTGCGTCGCCATGTCCGCGAGCATGAAGCGCAGGCCCTGGAAGTCGGCGATGGGGCGGCCGAACTGCTTGCGCTCGGTCGCGTACGCCACCGCCTCGTCGAGCGCCGCCTGGGCCACGCCGATCGCGCAGGCCGCGATGCCGAGCCGTCCCGAGTCGAGCGCCGAGAGGGCGATCGCGAAGCCCTGGCCCACGTCCCCGACGCGCCGGGCGTCGGGCACCCGGACGCCGTCGAAGTGGAGCTGCGCCGTCGGCGAGCCCTTCATGCCCATCTTCTTCTCCGGCACCGCGGCCGTGAGCCCCTCGGCGTCACCCGGCACCAGGAAGGCCGTCACGCCGTGGGCGCCCTCGCCGCCGGTGCGGGCCAGGACGGTGTAGAAGTCGGCGATGCCGCCGTGGGTGATCCACGCCTTCGTACCCGTGATGACCCAGTCGTCGCCATCGCGCACGGCTTTGGTGCGCAGCGACGCGGCGTCGGAGCCGGAGGACGGCTCGGACAGGCAGTAGGCGCCGAGCAGGCCGCCGCCGAGCATGTCGGGCAGATGCTCGCTCTGCTGCTCCTTGGTGCCGTATCCGGCGAGCCCGTGGCAGGCGAGCGAGTGCACGCTGACACCGAGGCCGACGGTGAGCCGCGCGGCGGCGAGCTCTTCGAGGACCTGGAGGTACACCTCGTACGGCTGGTCGCCACCGCCGAACTCGGAGTCGTAGGCGAGGCCGAGAAGGCCCGATTCGGAGAGCAGGGTGAAGAGTTCGCGCGGGAAGTGGCCCGCTTCCTCCTCGGCGGCCGCGTGTGGCGCGATCTCGCGCTGGACCAGTTCACGCACGAGCGCGAACAGATCCCGGGCCTCTTCGGTGGGCAGCTGACGCTCGACCGGCGGTGCGGCTCCCTCGGGCATGGCGCTCTCCTCTCCCTGTTCGGGCGCTTCGACGGGCTCGCGCACAGGGTGTGGCGCCGCCGCCGGGGACACTGCCAAGCCGATGCTGCCCTTCCGGGTCGCGGAAGCGGCTGACCAGCGACTGTGGCGGGTTGAGTATGCCCGATCGGCGGCATGGCGTCACGGGTTCACGGGCCCTGCGGCTGATCTTCGTCGGTAGCTGTCCGATCGGGCAGTACGGGGCGTCCGGGGCCCGGGAATTGGTCCGAACCATTGACGCAATGGTCTAGTCCTCCTAGAGTCCAGCGGCACAAGACGTCTTCGCGTTCATGCCAATTCAACACGCGACTACGTAGGGGGCGTTGACGCGTCCCGTACGCGGCCGCGTGGCCCTGCTCGCAGGGGGACGCGAAGGTCCGCAGGTCAGAAGGTCAGCACCACCCCCACATGCTCCCCTCTCCCCCCCACGAGGAGACAGCGATGCCACGACCGAACCGTCCTCGCGCCCGCTTCCGGGCGCTCCTGGCCACCGCTTGTTGCGCCGTCCTCGGCGCGGGTCTGCTCGCCGGCGCGGGCACCGCGGCCGCCGACCAGAACACGGGCGCCCCCGCCAAGGCCGACGCCAAGGCGGGCTCCCGCGTGGTCGGCTACTTCACCGAATGGGGCGTCTACGACCGGAACTACCACGTCAAGAACATCGAGACGTCCGGCTCCGCCAACAAGCTCACGCACATCAACTACGCCTTCGGCAACGTCCAGGGCGGCAAGTGCACGATGGGCGACGCCTACGCCGCGACGGACAAGGCGTACACCGCCGACCAGAGCGTCGACGGCGTCGCCGACACCTGGGACCAGCCCCTGCGCGGCAACTTCAACCAGCTGCGCAAGCTGAAGAAGAAGCACCCGAACCTGAAGGTCCTGTGGTCCTTCGGCGGCTGGACCTGGTCGGGCGGCTTCACGCAGGCCGCGCAGAACCCGGCGGCGTTCGCCCAGTCCTGCTACGACCTGGTCGAGAACTCCAAGTGGGCGGATGTCTTCGACGGCATCGACATCGACTGGGAGTACCCCAACGCCTGCGGTCTGACCTGCGACACCAGCGGGCGCGCCGCGTACAAGAACCTGATGTCCGCGGTGCGGGCGAAGTTCGGCTCCAACAACCTGGTGACCGCGGCCATCCCGGCCGACGCCTCCTCCGGCGGCAAGATCGACGCCGCGGACTACGCGGGTGCCGCCCAGTCCGTCGACTGGTACAACCCGATGACGTACGACTTCTTCGGAGCCTGGGACGCCAAGGGGCCGACGGCACCCCACTCGCCACTGAGCTCCTACACCGGCATCCCGAAGGCCGACTGGAACTCGCAGGCGACGATCGCCAAGCTCAAGGGGCTCGGGATCCCCTCCGACAAGCTGCTCCTCGGCATCGGCTTCTACGGCCGCGGCTGGACGGGCGTCACGCAGAAGGAGCCGGGCGGCACCGCGACCGGCCCCGCCGCGGGCAAGTACGAGCAGGGCATCGACGACTACAAGGAACTGAAGACCAAGTGCCCCGCCAACGGCACGGTCGGCGGGACCGCGTACGCGCACTGCGGCAACAACTGGTGGAGCTACGACACCCCGGCCACCATCGCCGGAAAGATGAACTACAAGAACCAGCAGGGCCTGGGGGGCACGTTCTTCTGGGAGCTGAGCGGTGACACCAGCGGCGGCGAGCTGATCAAGGCCATCAACTAGCTGCCCAAGGCGGTCCACCAGCGGTAGCGCGGAGAAGTCGTGGGGGCGGGAGCCGGCGGGCTCCCGCCCCCTCGTCATGCCTGCGTGGAGTCCGTCATGGGCGCGGCGGGGCGGGGCAGGACGGCTCGAACTCCTCGATGACGGTCAGCGTCTCGCGCAGCGTGCGCACCAGGAGGTCGCGCACGGTGTCACGCGCCAGGGCCTCGGCGGCGCCGATCCAGTCGAGCGTGACGCCCTCGACGCTGCACAGCCAGCCGAGCAGCGCCATCCGCACCAGGGGCGGTACGTCGCGCCGCCTGTACGCCCCGTCGGCGATGGTGCCGATCATCGCCTCGCGCACGCCGTCGCGTATGGCGTGCACCTCGGCGTCGAAGCCGACGCCGCCGCTGACGATCGTGCGGTAGGCCGCCTGATGGTGCTCGGCGTACCGCAGATAGCCGTCGATCGTGCGGTGCACCCGCTCCGTGGGCGGGAGTTCGGTGTCGCTGCCCGCGCGTTCGACCAGGTCGGCGACGGAGTCCTCGATGATCGCGAGGTAGTAGCCGCGCTTGGACTTGAAGTAGTAGTAGATCAGCCCCTTGGCCACGCGGGCGTGTCTGGCGATGTCGTCCATCGACAGCGCGTCGTAGGACGTGTCGGCGAACAACTTCCGGCCGATGACGATGAGTTCGGCGCGGCGCGCCAGGGATCGGTCGGTGCCGCGCGCCTGGGGGCGGTCCGCGCCACGGGAACGATCGGTACCGCGCTGTTGACTATTATTCAATTTCGGCCCTAGTCTCCAACTGCCTCGGGATCAGCCGCAGTATGGCAGACCCACGTCGCCTGCCCGGACGGGCGCGGCCCCCGACGGCGCGCTGCCACGCACTCCCCTTACGCACCGGACGACGTACGGGAGGACCAAGTGAGCACGGCGAAGAGAGCAGTACGCGAGGGCAGAACCAACTGGAAGAAGACGGCTGTCGTCGCGCTGCCCGCGGTCCTCGCGGTCGGTGCGATGGCGTCCGTGATGGCCGAGGGCGCGCTGGCCGCGTCCTTCGCGGTCAGCGGCACCAGCTTCCAGGTCTCCTCGGGCAAGCTGACCAGCCAGGGCCTGTCGAGCTATGTCCAGGTCGACCGGGACGTCGACGGCAAGGGCCACCCCGTGGCGCTGCTCGGCATCGGCGACGCGACGCTGTCGGACATCTGCCAGGCGGCGGAGGTCAAGACGCCCGTCGGCACGGTGGTGTTCAAGCTGACGGCGGGCGGCGACGCGGGCAACGTCACCGCGAGCAACCTGATCATCGACGGCGAGGACCTGGTGGGCGACGCCCGCTTCGGCACGGCGCAGATCGGCCGCGACGCCTCGACGCTCGACGCGGTGCCGGGCGTCAAGGGCGAGCGGGGCAAGTTCGGCCTCCAGGCCGGGGACATCGAGGTGGCCAAGGTGCGCTCGCACGCCTGGTCGGCCACCGGCGGGAACTTCCGCCTCAAGGGCATGCGGGTCGACGTCAGCCTCGGCGGCAAGAAGTGCTTCTGAGCGGGCCGGGCGCCCCGCGCGCCGGGGACTGGCTCGACGAACGCCTGCCGCTGCGGGACCTGCGGCGCGGCTTGCGCAAGTGGCGGCGCACCCGGCCCTTCTGGGGCGGCCTGCTGCTGCTCCTGGGCGGGGCGGAACTCCTGTTCGTGCCGCTGTCGCCGCTGACGGTCCTGGTGAGCCTCGGGCTCGGCGGGATCGCCGCGATCGGCATCGGGATCGCACTGATGGCCGCCGGGTTGTTCCTGTGGCTGCTGCCGCACGCGCACCACTACGTGTCCGTCAACGCCCTGATCCTGTCGGTGCTCTCGTTCGCGGCGACGAATCTCGGCGGGTTCCTGATCGGCATGTTGCTGGGCATCGCGGGCAGCGCGATGGGCTTCGGCTGGACGCCGGTCCCGGACGACGACCAGGAGCGGGCCGGGCGGCCGAAGGTGCGCGACGGACAGGACACACGGACGCTGGCCGTACTCCTGCCGGTGGTGCTCGCCGGGACGGTGTTGTGGGGCGCCGTCCCGGCGAGGGCGGCGCCCGGCGACGAGGCGATCGTGGCGGCGCGGACACCGCCGACGATCACGACGACCCTGTTCGCGCCGCAGGGCTTCATCGTCGCGGGCGTACGCGAAGTCCCCACCGCCGACGGCCCGTTGAAGGTGATGGTGCTGCGCATGAACGCGGCCTCGCTCACCGACTACCGCCTCACGACCCGCGACGGCAGCCGCGAACTCACCCTCGGCGCCGACACGTTGGACCTCAGCGGCGCGGTCACGCTCTATCTGACCAAGTTCAAGGGCTGCATCGAGGGCATCCTCTGTCTGACCTTCACGCCGGACAAGCTGCCGGTGCCGCCCCTCGTCCCGCCGTTCGTCTTCATGACGCAGGTGAGCGCCGAGCAGGCCCTCGTCACCTCCGACTCGATCGTCGCGGGCGGGCTGAAGCTGGGGGCGCGGGCGTGATCCGGTCCACGGGGACTGCCCTGACCCGGAAGGGAGCGCCGCCGTGATCCAGGTCCAGGCCGCGCTGTTCTGGGCGTACGCGGTGGGCGCGACCTTCGCGCTCGCCGCGGGCCGCCAGCTCCAGTTGTGGGAGCGGATCAACGCGGGCGAGGGTCCGCGCACCCGCAGCCGCGCCGCGAACCCGTATCTGGCCCTGACGGTCCTCTTCGCGGCCGTCCTGATGGTCCCGACCGGCCTGTTCCTGCTCTGGCAGAACCCGTCCTGGGCGACCATGCACGTCGCCGACGGCCACCAGGGCGTATGGGCGGGCTTCGTCCTCTGGTACGCGGGCGGCATCCCCGTCGCCGCGGTCCTCGGGTTCCTCGCCGCACAGATGCTGGTGCTCGTGGGCGCGGGCTACTGGGCGTACCTGCAGTGCGTGGGCGGCTACTTCCTGCTCTTCGGCACGCTCGTGCACGGCTGGGACGGCAGCGGCTACGAGCGGTTCCTGTCCCCCGGCGCGCGCGACTGGGCGGACTGGCCGCAGGACAGCGTCGTCAACAACGCCCTGGACTTCCTCACGTCCGGCACGTTCCTCGCGCTGCTCGTCTTCGGCGCGACCGTCATCGGCACAATGCTCATGACGGAGATCGGCTGGCTCCTGGAGGGCTGGTCGCTGCCCGGCGCCGACGCGGACCGCAAGGTGCACCGCGTGCTGGCGATCGCCATCGCGGCCGCCGGGGTGTACGGCCTGCCGTTCCTCGGCGCGGTCACCGCGAGCGTGCTGGTGCGGCTGCTCGGGGGCTGGCTGGGGCTGCCGCTGTTCGCGGTGCTCGCGGGGGTCGTGCTGCTGCCGGGGCGGTCGCCGGTGCGGCGGTTGTACGAACTGGTGGGGGTGCCTCGTCGGCACTGGCGGGCGGACCTGGACCTGACCGCGCGGCCCGGCACGGACAGCGCACCCGATCCCGGCCCCGGCAACCCACGCGACTCCGGCGACGAGCCCGGCCCCGGCGGTGAGACTCAGCTCACAGAAGGCCGGCCTGGCTGACGAGCATCGCCAGCACGACGACGAGGGTCCAGCCCGCGAGGTGCTCCAGGACGTTCGGGCCGTCCTTGGGGCCGCCGGTGCGGGTCTTGGGGCGGACTGCGGTGGCAGAGGTCGCGGTCATAGGGCTTCTCGCTGACGTTTTCCGGCCGACGGCGGCCTCCCCGGCCGCGCTGGCAGTGGACATTCCCCCCACTGGCGTCTTCCACCTTGCCAGCCGTGCCCGGAATTGTGGGAGAGACGTTGGTCACGCGTCACCACAACTGCGGCGGATCGCCGTGCGTCTAAGACGGCGTACGTCCGCGCAGCATCCGACCGAAAGGTTTCCGATGAGCACGATCAGGACGCCCCGCCGCAGAACGGGGATCGCCGTCGCGGCGGCCGTGACGGCGGCGGCCGCCCTCACCGGACCGGTCTCGTACGCGACTCCCGCGGCAGCGGAGAAGCCGTCGCCCGGCGCCCCGGGGCTCGGCGACCCGATGTTCCCCCTCGACGGCAACGGCGGATACACCGTCGACCGCTACCTCCTGGACTTCGACTGGCAGGCCCCGAAGACCCCGTTCGAGGCGTCGGCCACCATCAAGGCGACGGCCACCCAGTCCCTGTCCCGCTTCAACCTGGACTTCGGCGGCAACACGCTGCGCGCGGTCACGGTCGACGGCAAGGCGGCCGGCACCGCCCGCGACGGCGACGAGCTGACCGTCACGCCGAAGTCGCCGATCGCCAAGGGCCGCGCCTTCACGGTCAAGGTCACCTACACCGCCGACCCGACCCAGACCCGGCACCGCGACGACGCCATCGAGGACTACGGCTGGATCCCCACGCCCGACGGCACGGTGGTGTACCCCCAGCCCAACGGCGCCCGCCTGATCTTCCCGGCCAACGACCACCCGAGCCAGCGCGCCCCGATCACCTTCCGGATCACCACGCCGAAGGACCGCACAGCCGTCGCGAACGGCAAGCTGACGAGCAGGAAGAACGTGTCCGGCGACCGGGTGCGCTGGACGTACGACTCCGAGCAGCCGCTGTCCACGCAGCTCGTGCAGCTCGCCGTCGGCAAGTTCACGATGGTCGACAGCACCGGACCCGGCGGCCTGCCCCTGCGCGACATCGTCCCGGACGCGCTGGTCGAGCCGACGGCGAAATACCGCAAGCTCACCCCGGCCCATCTGACGTGGCTGGAGAAGAAGCTCGGCAAGTACCCCTTCAACCGGTACGGCATCCTCGTCGGCGACACCGACCTCGCCGTCGCCCTGGAGACCCAGACACTCTCCCTCGTCCCCAAGGCCGACCTGCTCGGCACTCAGGTCGACGCCGAGCGGAACCTGGTGCACGAGCTGGCCCACCAGTGGTTCGGCGACAGCGTCGCCCTCGCGGGCTGGTCCGACCTGTGGGTCAGCGAGGGCCACGCCCGCTTCTACGAGCGCATGTACTCCGAGGAGCACGGCGGCGACAGCTTCGAGGCCGCGATGAAGGCCGCGTACAAGGCACACGACCAGTGGCGCCGCGACTTCGGCGCGCCCGCGGAGCCCACCGAGCCGAACCTCTTCAAGCGCATGCGCTACGACGGCTCGGCGCTCGTCCTGTACGCGCTGCGCGAGAAGGTCGGGGACGCCACGTTCCAGCAGATCGAGCGCGCCTGGATCACCAAGTACACCGGCAGGACGGCGAGCACCCAGGACTACATCGACCTCGCGTCGAAGGTCTCGGGCCAGGACCTGGAGGGCTTCCTGAAGCCGTGGCTGTACGGCTCCAAGACCCCGCCGATGCCGGGCCACCCGGACTGGGTGGTGGATCCGGTCACCTGAGCGGTCCGGGCAAGCCGGGCGCAGGGCCCCGTCCCGCCGGACGGGGCCCTGTCCTCAGCGCACGCCGACAGCGGCGAGCGCGCGCGTCTGCTCCTTGGTGGGACGCGCGGGGAAGTACAGATAACAGACCCCGCCGGTCCCGGAGACCACCGTCCCCTGGGAGTTCTTGCGCTGGGTGCGGAGCCAGATGTTCTCCCACTCGCGCCTCTTGTAGACGCGCCGCACCGCCGGGTTGCTCGGCGACGCCGGGTCGTTGGCGATCACGTCGCCGCTCTTGGTGAAGCCGATGACGGTCATCAGATGCCCCGCGGTGCCGTACCCGGCGCCGGTCAGCTCCTCCTTGAGGAAGGACTGCGAGGTGATGGCCGGGATGCCCGCCCGGATCAGCGTCTCCAGATCGGTGAGCGAGGCCAGCCGGGTGACGACGCCCTGCATGTCCTGGTACGTCGCCGCGTAGGCCGCGTTGAACGGCCAGTTCCCGCAGCCGCCGTACTGGTAGTCGTACGTGAACCGGGCCGCGTGGCACACCTGCGGGTCGGCGAAGGCGGGGTCGACCCAGTCCAGGTCGGCGGCCGTCGGCCTGCGCCCCCAGTACTCCAGGATCATCTGCGACGACGTGGGGCTGCACCAGGCCTCGCCGCCGTTGTCGTACTCGGGGTACTGGCCCTTGTGGATCTCCTGCGAATAGCGCGGCACCTTCAGTTCCTTGGCGAGCCCGGGCGCGGACGCGGGCACCGTGAAGCGGTCGGGCACCGCGGAGGCCATCGCGCCGAGCCGCCACACCGTGGGCGTGAGCGCGCTGCCCGGCGTCCGGTACAGCGTCAGCCGCAGCCGGTACGCCACCACGCGCAGGCCGCTCGCCGTGTCGTCCACGGACAGGGTGTCCGTCCAGACGGACGTCTTGCCGTCGCTCTGGTCGTCCACCGAGGTGCGCCGGATGACGGCGGCGTCGGCGTCCTCGCGGTCGTCGCCCGAGTTCCAGCGACCGAGGACGTACCAGGGGGACGCGGTGCCGTCCGCGTACGTCGCCTCCATCTCGACCTGGATCCAGGTGCCGGTGGGGGTGCGGGCGTTCCAGGAGGCGATGGCCTCCGTGGCGGGGGCGGCGGGGCGGTGCGCGGGGCCGGTCCACTGGGCGTACTCCCAGGTGGTGGCCTTGCCGGTGTGCGGGTCGGGGTAGCGCGTCGTCCCGACCGGCTCGGCTATCTCGACGCCGGCGCGGCCCTTGGCGACGACGCGGGTGCCGTTCGCCGTGCCGGCGCCCCAGTCCTTGCGGGAGGTCCAGAAACGGTTGTCCACGAGCCGCTCCGCGCGGGGCGGGCGGCGCCGGGACGCGGGGGCGGCTCCCGCGGGGGCCACGGAGGCCGCGACGGCCGCGAGAACGGCGGCGCCCGCCGCCGTGGTGAGGATTCTTCTGCGGGACATGCCTTCAGCTTGGTCCATGGACGGGGACCCCCAGTCGATGGGTTCCGGCCGCGGCCGGAGAGTGATGGTCAGGTACACGACAGTGCGCCAACTATGGCTGTACGTGGACGGGTTCTGCCAGGCATCCGAGCCCGCAGCGCCCACCAATATTGGCCTCTACCACTGGTATGACCTGCGACAGCGCGCTGAACCGCGCACACGCCCCACGATCCGCGCCCCGCGCGCCCCGGCCCGTAGGCTGGCCCCCGATGACCGATACGCACCGCCCCGCACCCCTCCCCGGCCACCCCGGCCTCCCCCGCCTCGCCCGCGCCGTGCGCCACCTGCTGCCGTCCTGCGGGCCGGTCCGGCTGGTCGCCGTCGACGGGCACGCGGGCTCCGGCAAGTCGACGTTCACCGCGCGGCTCGCCGAGGCGCTCGGCGGCGCCCCGGTGCTCCGGCTCGACGACATCGCGAGCCACGCCGACCTCTTCGACTGGACGGACCGGCTGCTTCGGCAGGTCGTCGAGCCACTGTCCCGAGGCGAAACGGCGCACTACGCGGCGTACGACTGGCACGCGCGCCGCTTCGGTCCTGCCGACCGCCCGCTGCCCGCCGCCCCCGCCGTCCTGATGGAGGGTGTCGGCGCGGGCCGCCGGGTGCTACGGCCGTTCCTGGCGGGCCTGCTGTGGATGGATCTGCCCCGCGACACGTCCTGGGCGCGCGGGCGCCGACGGGACGGACCGGCCCTGAGTGGCTTCTGGGACGGCTGGGAAGCCGCCGAACGACGTCATTTCGCCGCCGACCCGTCGCGGCCCTTCGCCCAGCTGCTCGTACACGAGTTGCCCGTGGGGTACGAGGTGCTGCCGGGGTCCGACGAGACGGCAGCACTGACCCAAATTGTCACTCAGGGTGAAGGTCCGTCGGCAGCGCGCTGAACCTGGCGAAGGCGACTTCAGGACCGCGTGGCCAGTTTCCGAGAGTGCCCCAACTCGGCTTGACCCAGGGGGCTTACAGGACTTACGTTCTCAATGTGCGGCCTTTCGGGTCGCCCACACACGCGAAGCCCCCGGTTGTTCCCCCGTGATCGGGGGCTTCGTTCTGCCCCGCGCGCCCTCATCCCCAGCGCCATGAGCCGCCGTTCGCTCACCCTGGGTCACCATCGGGCCTCTCCTCGCCGGACGCCCCCAGGAGCCCCCGCCGGAGATCCAACGCTGCGGCACTCTACGGCCGAGCACTGCCACGCAGGTACGATGCATCGTGGTGCGACTTCGGACGGCTTTGCCACGCGTGGCGTCAACTCCCGTCCGCAGCACGGCGGTTCAGTTCAGTTGCCGGCGGGCACCGGCCCGGTGGTACACAAACGGGGGCACGGTTTGTGGGGGACGTGATGGACTTCGGCACGCAGGGCTCTACCGCCCCGGCCGACCTCGCCTGGCTGCGGGGCGTCGACGCCTACACCATGGGCGCCTATCCGCAGGCCGAGGAGGAGTTCAGGGCCGCGGTGCGCATGGACCCGGGCATGGCCGACGGCTGGCTCGGGCTGCACGCGCTGCGCATCGACACGACGACCGCGCTGCTTCGGATGTTCCAGCACCGGGACCGCTTCGGCGAACAGCGCGCACGGCACGTGCGCACCCTCAACTCCTGGTACTGGCTGGGCTGGTGGGTGCAGCCCGTCCTGGAGTCCACCCGCGACCTGCTGCTCGCGCACGCCTCGCACTGGCTGGACGGACGCCATGTGCCGGAGCTGGACCGGGCGCTGGCCGGACTGCCGCCCGTCGACGCCGACGTGCAGGTACGTTTTCTGCACGCCTGCCGCGCCTACCTGGTCAAGGACTGGGAGCAGTTGGTGCGGCACACCGACCCACTGGTCGACGACGCCATGCTCGGCATCGAGGCGGGCCTCTTCGGCGGCATGGCGCGGGTCCGCCTGGAGATGTACGGGCAGGCGGAGCCCCTGCTCTCGGCCGCGCTGATGCGCTGCCGCAGCGAACAGCCGCAGCGCAAGGAGCTGCGCTACTGGCTGGCCCGGGCGCACGAGGGCACCGGCCGGTCCGCCGCCGCGCTGCCGCTGTACCGCGCGGTGCACCGCGTCGACCCCGCCTTCATGGACACCTCCGCGCGGCTCGCCGCCATCGCCGAGGGCGACGGCTACGACGACGCGGCCGACCTGGCCGCGATCTCCCTCACCGGCGTCGGCCAGGACGCCCTCGACGGACCCGACGGCGTGGACGCGCTGTTCGGCGCCGAGGGCCGCGACCTGAAGGTGACCGAGCCCGAACTGCCGCCCGGCGGCGGCCCGCCCGACGCCGACACGGTGCGCGAGAAGGCCGTGATCCCCATCAAGCCCGCGCCCCGGCAGCCACCGCCCGGGCCGACCGACCCGGTCCTGCTGGAGCAGGCGCTCGCCGAACTGGAGCGCATGGTCGGCCTCGAACCCGTCAAACGCCAGGTCAAGGCGCTCTCCGCGCAGCTCAACATGGCCCGCTTCCGCGCCGCCCAGGGCCTGCCGGTGCAGCCGCCGAAACGACACTTCGTCTTCTCCGGCCCCTCCGGCACCGGCAAGACCACCGTGGCCCGCATCCTCGGCCGGGTCTTCTACGCCCTCGGGCTGCTCAGCGGCGACCACCTGGTGGAGGCCCAGCGCGCCGATCTGGTCGGCGAGTACCTGGGCCAGACCGCCGTGAAGGCCAACGAGCTGATCGACTCGGCGATCGGCGGCGTCCTCTTCGTAGACGAGGCGTACTCCTTGTCCAACTCCGGCTACGGCAAGGGCGACGCGTACGGCGACGAGGCGCTGCAGGTGCTCCTCAAGCGGGCCGAGGACAACCGCGACCACCTCGTGGTGATCCTCGCGGGCTATCCGGAGGGCATGGACCGGCTGCTCGCCGCCAACCCCGGGCTCTCCTCACGCTTCACGACGCGCGTCGACTTCCCCTCGTACCGGCCGCTGGAACTCACCGCCATCGGGCAGGTCCTCGCCGCCGACAACGGCGACGTCTGGGACGAGGAGGCCCTGGACGAGCTGCGGTCCATCAGCGGACACGTCGTCGACCAGACCTGGATCGACGAGCTGGGCAACGGACGGTTCCTGCGCACGCTGTACGAGAAGAGCTGCGCCTACCGCGACCTGCGGCTCTCCGGCTATCCCGGGGCGCCGACCCGCGCGGACCTGTCGACACTGCGGCTGCCCGACCTCATGCAGGCGTACGGGGAGGTCCTCTCGGGACGCGGTCCGGCCGACCCGTCCGGCGCCTGAGACAGCCCTTCGGTTCCTGAGGCAGCCTGCCGGTTCCTGAGACAGCCTGCCGCGGTTCCTGAGGCAGCCCTTCCGGTGCCTGGGTCGGCCCGAGGCCGAGGCGGCGCGGGTCCGCCCCGGCACCGCCTCAGCCCCACCCGCCAGGGCGGGGTCACCCCCGCCTCAGCCGACCAGCTCCTTGCCTCGTACGTCCTCCGCGCCACGGTTCCCCACCGCACGCGTCGCCGGCGGCACGGCCACCCGGTGCGCCGGGTCGCGGACCTCGCCGACCAGGAGTTCCAGGACGTCCTCCAGGGCGACGAGGCCGAGCACCTTGCCGCTCGCGTCGGCGACCTGCGCGAGGTGCGTCGCGGCGTGGCGCATCACGGTCAGGGCGTCGTCCAGGGGGAGTTCGGCGCGCAGGACTGTCATCTGGTGCCAGACGTGCTGGGGCACCGCGCGGTCGGTGTCCTCCAGGTCCAGGACGTCCTTCACGTGCAGATAGCCCATGAAGGCGCCGTTCTCCGCGCGGACCGGGAACCGGGAGTAGCCCGTGCGGCCGGTGAGTTCGACGACCTGCTCCGGGGTGACCGAAGGCCCCACCGTGACCAGCGAGGCACGGTCGAGCAGGACGTCCGTGACCGGCCGCGACCCCAGCTCCAGGGCGTCCTCCAGGCGCTCCTGCGCCCGCGGGTCGAGGAGGCCCGCCTGCCCCGCGTCCTCCACGAGACGGCCCAGCTGCACGCTGGTGAAGACCGCCTCCACCTCGTCCTTGGGCTCGACCTTGAAGAGCCGCAGGATCAGCCGGGCACAGGCACCCAGCGCGACCGTGACCGGGCGGCACAGGCGCGCGAACGCGACCAGGCCAGGGCTGAGCCACAGCGCGGTCCGCTCGGGCGCCGCCATCGCGAGGTTCTTCGGCAGCATCTCGCCGATGACGAGGTGCAGGAAGACGACGACGGCGAGCGCGATCACGAAGCCGAGGGGGTGGATCACGCCCTCGGGCAGGTGCGCCGCGTGGAAGAGCGGTTCGAGCAGCCGCGCCACGGTCGGTTCCGCGACGGCTCCGAGCGTCAGCGAGCACACGGTGATGCCGAACTGGGCGGCGGCCATCATCTGCGGCAGATGCTCCAGGCCGTACAGGACCTGGCGGGCCCGCTTGGAGCCGAGCGGCTCGATCTGGCTGCGGCGCACGGACACGAGCGCGAACTCGGCCCCCACGAAGAAGCCGTTGGCGAGCACGAGCAGAACGGCGAACAGGAGTTGGAGGGCGCTCATCGGGCGGCCTCCGCGACACCGGCGCCGACCCGGTCCGCGGCCCCGTCGGCCGCCTCGCCGTGCGCCCCTGCCGGGCCTCCGGTCCGCACCAGCCGCACCCGCTCCGCGCGGTAGTGCCCGACCTGGCGGACAGCGAGCCGCCAGCCCGGGAGTTCGGCGCGGTCGCCGGGTGCCGGGATGCGACCGAGGAGATCGGCGACCAGCCCGGCCACGGTCTCGTACGGCCCCTCGGGCACGTCGAGTCCTATCCGGCGCAGGGTGTCGACGCGGCAGCCGCCGTCGGCGTCCCAGGCGGGGTTGCCGTCCTCGGGCGGGGCGGCGGCGAGGTCGGGCAGGCCGTCGTGGTGGTCGTGCTCGTCGCGGACCTCGCCGACCAGTTCCTCGACGATGTCCTCCAGGGTGACCACCCCGGCCGTGCCGCCGTACTCGTCGACGACGACCGCTATCGGCTGCTCGCTGCGCAGCCGCTCCAGGAGGGGCTGCACGGGCAGGGTCTCCGGGACGAGCAGCGGGGACTTGGCGATCCGGCCGACGGGGGCGCGCAGCCGTTCGTGTGCGGGGACCGCGAGGGCGTCCTTGAGGTGGACCATGCCGACGACCTCGTCGATCCGCTCCCGGTAGACCGGGAAGCGGGACAGGCCGGTGGCGCGGGTCAGGTTGACCACGTCCTCGGCGGTGGCGGAGGACTGCAGGGCGCTGACCTTCACGCGGGGCGTCATCACGTGCTGCGCGGTGAGTTCGCCGAGGGAGAGCGTGCGCACGAACAGGTCGGCGGTGTCCTGCTCCAGGGCGCCGGCGCGGGCCGAGTGCCGGGCGAGGGAGACCAGTTCACCGGGGGTGCGGGCGGAGGCCAGCTCCTCGGCGGGCTCGACCCCGAGGGACCGCACCAGGCGGTTGGCGACGGAGTTGAGCCCGGCGATCACCGGCCGGAACAGCCGCGAGAAGGCCTGCTGCGGGCCCGCGACGAACCGCGCGACCTGCAGCGGCCGGGACACTGCCCAGTTCTTGGGCACCAGCTCGCCGATCACCATCTGCACCGCGGAGGCCAGGAGCATGCCGACGGCCACCGCGACCCCCGAAACCGCGCCCTTCGGTATGCCCGTCGAGGTGAGCGGGCCCGCGAGGAGGTGCGCGAGGGCGGGCTCGGCGAGCATGCCGATGACGAGTGAGGTGATGGTGATGCCGAGCTGGGTGCCCGACAGTTGGAAGGACAGCTCCTTGAGGGCGCCGACGACCGTGCGCGCCCGGCGGTCGCCGTCGGCGGCGGCCTTCTCGGCGTCGGGCCGCTCGACGGTGACGAGGCCGAACTCGGCCGCCACGAAGAAGCCGTTGGCGAGGATCAGCAGGAAGGCCGCTCCGAGGAGCAGCAGGGGGATGCTCATGATGCCGCCGCCTCGCCCGGTGCTCGGGTCCCCGTATGTCGGGAGGGGGCGGCGCAGGTACTACAGGACGATCCGTCCATCGCCGGAGAGGGTCACTCCTCGGTTAGCAGGAGCCCCGTACCGACCGCGCCGGCCGTCCGGGGCGGGGCGGCACGTGGTGTCCGCCCCGCATCCAGATTAATCAAGACAGGCGCCCACGCGTCAGTTCGGGATCCCCCGAGTCCTCCCGGATTCCGGCCCGGAGGGAATCCCCCGGTCCGCGCCGGGGTGCCCTTAGGGGCCGTCAGTCGGTGTCGCTGCCGGAGCGCGCCTCGACCAGGGCCCTGAGTGCGCGGGCGTCGCTGATGGCGCGCTGCTTGGCGATGCCCGGCTGGATGCCGAGCGCGGGCAGGCTGGTGCCGTCGGTGAGGTCGAGGAACACCCAGGGGTCGCCGGGGCGCAGATTGACCCGGACGATCTCGGCCCACTCCAGGCGGCGGCTCGTGGCGATATTGACGACGGTCACGCCGGTCTCGTCGGCGACCACCTTGGGCCTGCTGAGCAGGACGAGCACGCCGAGCAGCAGCGCGCCGGTGAAGACGAAGCTGGTCCGCTCCCCGGGGCTGAGGTTGGGCAGCAGCACGGAGATCACGGCGAGGGCCACGAAGACCGCGACCCCGGCGGTGAGCAGCACCGCCCGGGTGCGGGCGGGCCGGAACGTGACGGGCAGGGCCGGTGCCGAGGGCCCGGCGGGCTGGGCGGACATGGCAGTCATGGGGGACCTGTTGGTGGGTTCCGGCACGGTCAGAGGCGGCAGGCGTGGATGGCCGTGGTCAGGATGGCGCGCGCCCCGATGGCGTACAGGTCGTCCATGACCCGCTGCGCGTCCTTGGTGGGGACCATGGAACGCACCGCGACCCAGCCTTCGTTGTGCAGCGGGGAGATGGTCGGCGACTCCAGGCCCGGGGTGAGGGCGACGGCCTGCTCCAGGTGCTCGGCGCGGCAGTCGTAGTCCATCATCACGTACGTCCGGGCGACCAGGACGCCCTGGAGGCGGCGCAGGAACTGCTGCACCTTGGGGTCGTCGGCGCCGGCTCCGGTGCGCCGGATGACGACCGCCTCGGACTTCATGATCGGCTCGCCGAAGACCTCCAGGCCCGCGTTGCGCAGGCTGGTGCCGGTCTCGACGACGTCTGCGATGACCTGGGCGACACCCAGCTCGATGGCGGTCTCGACGGCGCCGTCGAGGTGGATGACGGAGGCGTCGATGCCGCTGTCGGCGAGGTGCTTGGCGACGATGCCCTCGTAGGAGGTGGCGACGGTGCGGCCCGCCAGGTCGTCGATGCCCTGCGCGGTGCCGGGCTTGGCGGCGAAGCGGAAGGTGGAGCGGGCGAAGCCGAGCGGCAGGATCTCCTCGGCGTTGGCGCCGGAGTCGATCAGCAGGTCGCGGCCGGTGATGCCGATGTCGAGCTTGCCGGACGAGACGTAGATGGCGATGTCGCGCGGGCGCAGGTAGAAGAACTCGACCTCGTTCTCGGGGTCGACGAGGACGAGTTCCTTGGACTCCTTGCGCTGCTGGTAGCCGGCCTCATGGAGCATCGCCGACGCAGGTCCGGACAGTGAACCCTTGTTGGGGACGGCGATGCGCAGCATGAGGTCGGATTCCTTTGCGTGAGGAAGTCAGGCGGGGGTGTCGGTGAGCGGGACGTGTGCTCCGGAGCGGCGCGCGAGGCGCACGCTCCGGAGAGCGCGCTCTAGAGGTGGGCGTACACGTCGCTGAGGGAGATGCCGCGGGCGACCATCATCACCTGTACGTGGTACAGGAGCTGGGAGATCTCCTCGGCGGCGGCTTCCTTGCCCTCGTACTCGGCGGCCATCCACACCTCGGCGGCCTCCTCGACGACCTTCTTGCCGATGGCATGGACGCCCTTGTCCACCAGTTCCGCGGTGCGGGAGGTGGCGGGGTCGCCGTTGGCGGCCTTGTGTTGGAGCTCGGTGAAGAGCTCCTCGAAAGTCTTCTTGGACATGATGCCGTTCACTCTACGCGCCCGCGCCCCGCCCCTGCCGCCAGGGTTCGGCGATCGTACGGAGCGTGGCCGCGGTGGCCACCGCGGCGGTGACCGCTTCGTGGCCCTTGTCCTCGGTGGACCCTTCGATGCCCGCGCGGTCCAGGGCCTGTTCCTCGGTGTCGCACGTCAGGACGCCGAAGCCGATGGGCACGCCGGTGTCGACGGACACCTGGGTGAGGCCCTGGGCGACGCCCTGACACACGTACTCGAAGTGCGGGGTACCGCCGCGGATGACG
Source organism: Streptomyces flavofungini (assembly GCF_014650815.1). Lineage (GTDB taxonomy): Bacteria > Actinomycetota > Actinomycetes > Streptomycetales > Streptomycetaceae > Streptomyces > Streptomyces flavofungini. The sequence goes on along the minus strand of NZ_BMVR01000019.1, from coordinate 27,483 downwards.
ACGCCGAGCGCGACGATCGCGTCGTAGCCGCGGCCCGCGAGGACCTTGGCGACGACCGGCAGCTCGAAGCTGCCGGGCACGCGCAGGAGCGTCGGCTCGTCGATGCCGAGCTCGTGCAGGGCGCGCAGCGCGCCGTCGACGAGACCGTCCATGACCTTCTCGTGCCACAGGGCGGCGACGACGGCGACGCGCAGATCGCCACAGTTCTTCACGCTCAGTTCGGGGGCACCCTTGCCGCTCACGCGCTTCTCCTCGGAATGTCTCTCGGGCTGTCTCGGGATGTTTCTCGGGGTGTGACCAGGGGTGTTTCGGGGGTCCGTCCGGCCCGCTGTCGGCTACTGGTTGCCGCAGGCGGACATCTCCGGGGTGTCCAGCCAGGGCAGGTCGTGGCCCATGCGGTCCCGCTTGGTGCGCAGGTAGCGCAGATTGTGCTCGCCGACGGTGACCGGCATGGGCTCGCGCGCGGTGACCTTCAGGCCGTGCCGGGCGAGGGCCTCGGTCTTGTCGGGGTTGTTGGTGAGGAGGCGCAGGCTGCGCACGCCGAGGTCCTCCAGGATCTGGGCACCGGCGCCGTAGTCGCGGGCGTCGGCGGGCAGGCCCAGTTCGAGGTTGGCGTCCAGGGTGTCGCTGCCGCGCTCCTGGAGTTCGTAGGCGCGCAGCTTGGACAGCAGTCCGATGCCACGTCCCTCGTGGCCGCGCAGGTAGACCACGACGCCGCGCCCGGTGTCGGTGATGCGCCGCATGGACTCCTCCAGCTGGGGCCCGCAGTCGCAGCGCAGGGAGTGGAAGACGTCGCCGGTCAGGCACTCGGAGTGGATGCGGACGAGGACGTCCTCGCCGGTGCCGACGTCGCCGTGGACGAGCGCGACGTGCTCGACGCCGTCGACGGTGGAGCGGTAGCCGTACGCGGTGAAGTCGCCGTAGGACGTGGGCAGCCGGACCTCGGCCTCGCGACGGACGGTGGGCTCGGCGGTGCGGCGGTAGGCGATCAGGTCCTCGATGGAGATGATCGTCAGGCCGTGCCTGCGGGCGAACGGCACCAGTTCGGGCAGCCGCAGCATCCGGCCGTCCTCACCCGCGATCTCGACGATGGCCCCGGCGGGCCGCAGTCCCGCGAGCCGGGCGAGGTCGACGGCGGCCTCGGTGTGGCCGTCGCGCACGAGGACGCCGCCCGCCTTGGCGCGCAGCGGGAAGATGTGCCCGGGGCGGACGAAGTCGCCCGCGGCGGCCTTGCCGCCGGCCAGGAGCCGGAGGGTGGTGGCGCGGTCGGCGGCGGAGATGCCGGTGGTGACGCCGTGCGCGCCGCTGGCGTCGACGGAGACGGTGAAGGCCGTGCTCATCGACTCGGTGTTGTTCTCGACCATCTGCGGCAGGTGCAGCCGCTCCAGTTCGTCGCTCTCCATGGGCGCGCAGATCAGGCCGCGGCACTCGCTCATCATGAAGGCGACGATCTCGGGGGTGGCCTTCTCGGCGGCGATGACGAGGTCGCCCTCGTTCTCGCGGTCCTCGTCGTCGACGACCACGACGGGGCGGCCCGCGGCGATGTCGCGGATGGCCATCTCCACCGGGTCGAGGGAGAGGTCCTCGGTGCGGTCGGCCGGAGCGGGGGCCGCGGGCGACGGCTCCTGGTCCACGGGGGTGGGAGTGGGCTGAGCGGTCATGCCGGGGCTCCTTCCAGAGCGGGCCGCTGCTGGCCGGCGGGCTGCCGGGAGCGCAGCCACCAGTCGCGCAGGCCCCACAGGACGAGGGCGAGGTAGACGACGTACACGAACCCGGAGAAGGCGAGTCCGCTGGAGAAGGCGAGGGGGACGCCGACGATGTCGACGAGCAGCCAGGCGAACCAGAACTCGACCAGACCGCGCGCCTGGGCCACCATCGCGGCGAGCGTGCCGACGAAGATGTAGGCGTCCGGCCAGGGGTTCCAGGACAGCTCGGGCAGGGCGGTGAAGAGCGTCCCGACGGCGAGGGTGCCGACGGCGGTGCCCGCGAGCAGGAAGCCGCGCTCCTTCCAGGTGGCGAAGCGCACGGCGATGGTGCCGTCCTGCGCGTTGCGGCTGCCCCGCGTCCACTGCCGCCAGCCCCACGCGGCGACGCCGATGACGAGGAGCTGCTTGCCGACGCCGCCGGAGAGCTGCGCGGAGGCGTACGCGGCGACGAGGACGACGCCGGACAGGAACTGGGCGGGCCAGGTCCAGATGGAGCGGCGCCAGCCGAGCGCGAGGGCGATCAGGCCGATGCTGTTGCCGACCATGTCGGACCACATGATGTGCTGGTCGAAGGCGGTGAACGCCTCGGAGTTCAGCCAGTCGAACGTGCTCACTTCGCTGCCTCCTGGGCGGGTGCCCCGGCCGCACCGGCCGCGGCCTGTGCGGGCGTCACGGCGCCGGTGCCGAGCAGCCTCTCCACGTACTTGGCGATGACGTCGACCTCGAGGTTGACCGGGTCGCCGGGCTGCTTGACGCCGAGCGTGGTCAGGGCGAGCGTCGTGGGGATCAGGCTGATGGTGAAGTAGTCGGGCCCGGCGTCGACGACGGTCAGGCTGACGCCGTCGACGGTGATGGAGCCCTTCTCGACCACGTAGCGGGCGAGCCCGTCGGGCAGGGAGATCTTGACGATCTCCCAGTTGTCGGACGGCTTGCGGTCGACGATGGCGCCGGTGCCGTCGACGTGGCCCTGCACGATGTGTCCGCCGAGGCGGGCGCCGACGGCGGTCGGGCGCTCCAGGTTGACCTTCGCGCCGGGGGCGAGGGCGCCGAGGCTGGAGCGGTCGAGGGTCTCGGCCATCACGTCGGCGGTGAACTCGTCGCCCTCGTGCTCGACGACCGTCAGACACACCCCGTTGACGGCGATGGAGTCGCCGTGCTTCGCGCCGTCGGTGACGACGGGGCCGCGCAGCCGGAAGCGGGACGCGTCGCCCAGGTCCTCCACGGCGGTGACTTCGCCCAGCTCTTCGACGATTCCGGTGAACACTCAGTGCTCCTTCGTTCCGGGGCCCGCGACGGTCGCGGTGATACGCAGATCGGGTCCGAGCGCGACGCACTCGCGCACGTCGAGGCGCAACGCCTCGGTGAGGGTGGTGATTCCGCCGCCGGTGAGGGCGGTGGGGCCCGCGCCGAGCAGCGTCGGCGCGAGATAGCCGATGACGCGGTCGACGGCACCGGCGGCCACGAAGGCCCCGGCGAGCGTCGGCCCGCCTTCGAGGAGTACGGACCGCACGCCGCGGGCGTGCAGTTCGGCGAGCAGCGCGTCGACGTCGAGGCCGCGCGCGGCGGTCGACGGCTCGGTCGGCGCGGCGGGGGCGGCCGGGCGCTGTGCGCGGTAGGCGCCGCCGCTGGCGGTAAAGCGGTGTTCGAGGCGGTCCTCGTCATCACCGGCGCCCGGCCGCCCGGACGGCGATGACGCGCTGGCCGCGCGCGGTGCGAGGGGGGCGCGCTCGACGTACGGCAGGTTCTCGGCGTCCGCGTGCTCGTCCGCGTACGGCAGGTGCACCGTCTCCACGCCGGGCAGCGGCTCCACGCCCTCCGCGACGGCCACCAGCGTGGGTGCCGCGTCGTCCAGGACCCGGGCGTCCGGCCGCACGGCGGTGCCGTGGGTGTCGACGACGACCCGCAGCGGCTGTACGACGCCGTCGATGCCGCGCACCGCGAGGTGCGGGTCGTCGGCGCGCTGGGTGCCGGAGCCGACGACGACGGCGTCGCACTCGGCGCGCAGCCGGTGCACGTCGGCGCGGGACGCGGCGGAGCTGATCCAGCGGCTGGTGCCGTCGGCGGCGGCGATGCGGCCGTCGAGCGTGGCCGCGTACTTCCAGGTGACGTGGGGGCGGCCGGTGCGGACCGAGGTGAGCCAGGCGGCGTTGACCGTCTCGGCCTCCTCGGCGAGCAGGCCGGACTCGACGTCGACGCCCGCCGCGCGGAGGGTGGTGGCGCCGCCGGTCGCGGCGGGGGTGGGGTCGCCGACGGCGTACACGACGCGGGCGATCCCGGCGTCGAGGAGGGCCTGGGCGCAAGGGCCGGTGCGGCCGGTGTGGTTGCAGGGTTCGAGGGTGACGACGGCGGTGCCGCCGCGGGCCTTGTCGGCGGCCGCGCGCAGGGCGTGGACTTCGGCGTGGGGTCCGCCCGCGCGCTGGTGGTAGCCCTCGCCGACGCTCTCGCCGGTGGCGTCGAGGATGACGCAGCCGACGACGGGGTTGGGGCTCGTGAACCCGAGTCCGCGCGCGGCGAGCGCGACGGCGCGTCGCATGGCGACTGCTTCGGCTGCGGTGGCCACCGGGTCCTCCTGCCTCTTCGGGCACGGACTCCGGGGCTGTCGATGACGACGACACTCAACGAGCGGAACAACCGGCATGGATCGTCGCCGGGGTCGCCGGACGTCGAAAGGGACCGGTCCCGCAAGACGGAACCGAGCCATGACGACGAGGCGACACACATGACACATGTGTCCGCTCGCCGCGCACTGCCTCCCATCCGGACTTTCACCGTCGGTCCAGGAGTTTCACCTGGTCAACCGACCGCTGGAGGCGGCCGGGTCGCGGACTGTAACCGCCGGTTCGGAATTACACCGACCCCGGAGTGCGCTGCTTCTGGTACCAGACCAGTGTGCCACGCCTGGTCAGGGCCGCGCAGGGGAGATCCTGTGGGCTGGCTCACAGGCGCCCGGGCGGGCCCGCCCGCCCCGCCGCCCCCTCTTCCCCGCCCTCACCGCCCCCTTCCACTGCGCCTCCCACCCCCCTTCACACCACGACCCACCTGGCAGGAACCCCGAAGAGGATTGGTCCGTACCTATTGACGCACTGGTCTAGTCCTCTTAACGTCTGCGTCACTCCGAGGAGAGGCCCGCCCGGCGTGCGCACGCCGTGGGCCGCCGTCCCCGTTCGTTGTGCGACACCGAGCCTCCCCAGGAGGAACCGACGTGCCCACCCCCACCCGAGCGAGAGCCACGCTCCTGGCAGCCGGCGCAGCGGTCGCCGGACTACTCATGAGCACCCTCGCCGCGACCACCTCGCACGCCGCCGACAACGAGTCCTGCCGTCCTGACGGCCTCTACAAGACCCCCGGCGTCGACGTCCCCTACTGCTCCGTCTACGACGCCGACGGCCGCGAGAAGATGGGCGCCGACCACCAGCGCCGCGTGATCGGCTACTTCACCGGCTGGCGCACCGGCAAGAACGGCGAGCCCGCCTATCTGGCGTCCGACATCCCCTGGGACAAGGTCACTCACCTCAACTACGCCTTCGCGCACATCGGGAGCGACAACAAGATCTCCGTGGGCGGTGACGGCGAGAAGAACGCCGCCACCGGCATGACCTGGCCGGGCGTCGCGGGCGCGGAGATGGACCCCGCGTACTCCTACAAGGGTCATTTCAATCTGCTGAATAAGTTCAAGAAGAAGCACCCGAACGTCAAGACCATGGTCTCGGTGGGCGGTTGGGCCGAGACCGGCGGATACTTCGGCGACGACGGCAAGCGCGTGAATTCCGGCGGGTTCTACTCGATGGCCACCAACGCGGACGGTTCGGTGAACCAGGCGGGCATCGAGACCTTCGCGGACTCCACCGTCGCGTTCATCAAGAAGTACGGCTTCAACGGCGTCGACATCGACTACGAATACCCGACGACGATGAAGGACGCGGGCAATCCGCTGGACTGGCAGCTCGCCAACGGCCGCCGCGCGGGCCTGGTCAAGGGCTATGCCGTCCTGATGAAGACGCTGCGCGAGAAGCTGGACCGGGCCGGTGCCGCCGACGGCAAGCACTATCTCCTGACCGTGGCCGCGCCGTCGTCCGGCTATCTCCTGCGCGGCATGGAGACCTTCCAGGTCCAGAAGTACCTGGACTACGTCAACATCATGTCGTACGACCTCCATGGCGCCTGGAACGAATACGTCGGCCCGAACGCCTCCCTGTACGACGACGGGAAGGACGCCGAACTCGCGGCGGCCGGCGTGTACGGCAGCCAGCAGTACGGCGGCGTCGGGTATTTGAACACCGACTGGGCCTATCACTACTTCCGCGGTTCGATGCCCGCGGGCCGCATCAACATCGGCCTGCCGTACTACACCCGCGGCTTCAAGAACGTGCAGGGCGGCACGGACGGGCTGTGGGGCAAGGCGGCCTCGACCGACTGTCCGGCCGGGTCGGGGCTCACCAAGTGCGGTGACGGCGCCGTCGGCATCGACAACCTGTGGCACGACAAGGACGACAAGGGCAAGGAGTCGCCCGCGGGGTCGAACCCGATGTGGCACGCCAAGAACCTGGAGAAGGGTGTCGTCGGGGACTACGTCACCAAGTACGGCTTCCCCGCCGACACCAAGCTCAGCGGGACCTACGCGCGCAAGTACGACTCGACGCTCGTCGCGCCCTGGCTGTGGAACGCCGAGAAGAAGGTCTTCCTGTCCACCGAGGACGAGCAGTCGGTGCGGGCCAAGGCCGACTACGTGGTCGACAAGGGCATCGGCGGCACCATGGTCTGGGAGCTCGCCGGTGACTACAAGTACAACTCCGCCAAGGGGCAGTACGAGATCGGCGACACGCTCACCACGGCGATGTACGACAAGTTCAAGTCGGCGTCCCCGTACGGCGCGAAGGTCGCGGGCAAGGACCTGCCCGCCAAGGCCGTCGACATCGGCGTGGAGTTCGGCGACTTCAAGCTCGGCGACTCCAACTACCCGATCACGCCCAAGCTGAAGATCACCAACAACACGAAAACGACCCTCCCGGGCGGCACAGAGTTCCAGTTTGACTACTCGACCTCCGCACCCGCCAACGCGTCCGACCAGTCCGGCTTCGGCACGAAGGTGATCAGCACCGGCCACACCGGAAACAACGTCGGCGGACTCAAGGGCGACTTCCACCGCGTCTCGCTGAAGCTGCCCGCCTGGCAGACGCTGGCCCCCGGCGCGTCGGTGGACCTGTCGTTCAACTACTACCTGCCGGTGTCGACCCCGTCGAACTGGACGGTGAACATCGGCGGTACGACGTACGGGCTCGCCGGTGACCTGGCGCGCGGCACGACCGTGGTCGAGCCCGGCACCGGCCCCGGGCCCACCGACCCGCCCGACCCGACCGACCCGCCCGGCAAGTGCACCGCGCCCACGTGGAGCACGTCGTCCGAGTACGGCTCCGGGACGACCGTGTCCCACAAGTCGCACCACTGGAAGTCCAAGTGGTGGACGAAGGGCGAGGAGCCCGGGACCACCGGTGACTGGGGCGTGTGGCAGGACCTCGGCGCCTGCTGACCGTCGGACGGCGACCGCTCGGCTGCGGCCTGCGGTGCCCCGGCGGGCTCCCCCCACAAGCGCCCGGCGGCGGGTTGACGTGCCCTTGCCTCGCCGCCGGGCTCCCATCAGGTCCGGCCCGGTCCACCCCCAGCGGCCGGGCCGGTCGGCGTTCTGGCAGCCTGGAGGGGTGATGCCCGCGCCGCTCGCCGACGAGTTCGAGTCCCACCGGTCGCGTCTGTTCGGCCTCGCCTACCGCCTGCTGGGCTCGGCGCAGGAGGCCGAGGACGCCGTGCAGGACGCCTTCCTGCGCCTCAGCGGCGCGGACCGCGCCGCCATCGAACGCCTCGGCGCCTGGCTGGCCAAGGTCGTCACCAACCTCTGCCTCAACCGCCTCACCTCGGCGCGCGCCCGCCGCGAGACCTATGTGGGCGCCTGGCTGCCGGAGCCCGTCGTCACCTCGGGCGGCGCGCTCGGCCCGCTGGAGTCGGCCGAGCAGCGCGACTCGGTGTCGATGGCCTTCCTCGTGCTCCTGGAGCGGCTCACGCCGGTGGAGCGCGCGGTGTACGTGCTGCGGGAGGCGTTCTCGTACAGCCACCGGGAGATCGCCGGTGTCCTCGACGTGAGCGAGGCTTACTCGCGCCAGCTCCACCGCCGGGCCGCGCGGGCCGTCGCCGAGGACCGCGCGCGCTTCGAGTCGGCGCCCGCGCGGCACGAGGAGCTCGTGGGGTCGTTCATCGCGGCGGCCCGCGACGGCGACCTCGCGGGCCTGGAACGGCTGCTCTCGGAGGACGTCACCTGGTGGGGCGACGGCGGCGGCAAGGCCACCGCGGCCCGGCGGCCGATCGTCGGCCGCGACAAGGTGGCACGGTTCCTGATCGGCGGCATCGAGACCTTCGGCGCCGGGATGGAGTTCTCGTTCGCCGAGGTCAACGGCGCGCCCGCGCTGGTGTCGCGGGTGGACGGGGCGCTGACCGGGGTGGCGACGTTCGAGTTCGCGGGCGGGCGGGTCGCGGGGGTACGAGCCGTGGTCAATCCGGACAAGCTGGGGTACGTGGAGCGGCAGTTGTCGGCTGCTTGACAGGGCGGGCGGGGGCGCCGTCCGGGCGGGCGGGGGCACTGTCCGGCCCGGCGGGAGCGCCGTCTGCGGGTGGGGGCGGCGGCCCGACACGTCCCGCCGGACGACGGCATCCGAGGCACGCTCGGCCCGACCCGACGAGAACGGCTCCCCCCAACCCGACCCCGCCCCCTCACCCCCCAGGCGCGAACAACTCCTCCTGCGCCGCGTCCCTCGCCGTCAGCAGCGCCCCCCGCAGCACCGCCGCACCGCCCAGCACACTGGCCCTGACCTCCGTCCGGAGCGGCGACATGGCGGCCACCCGCTCCCCCACCCGCCCCGCGAGCACCTCGCCGCCCGCGCGCCCCAACTCGCCCCCGAGCACCACGCACCCGGGGTCGAGGACGGCCGTGACGGACGCCGCGCCGATGGCCACGCGGTCGGCGAGGGCGTCCAGGAACGGGGTATGGCAGGACTCGACGGCGTGCCGGACCAGTGCGGCGGCGGGGAGTTCGGACGGCTCGGGCGTCGCCTTCAGGCCGTGGTCGGCGGCCAGTTCCTCGACCGCCGCCGAACCGGCCAGCGAGTGGAAGCCGCCGTCGCAGGCCGTCGCGGACGGCAGCCCCGCGGTGCCGGGGACGGGCAGGAAGCCGATCTCGCCGGTACCGCCGGAGGCACCGCGACGCAGGGTGCCGTCGAGGACCACGGCCGCGCCGGTGCCCGCACCGAGCCAGAGCAGCACGAACGTGTCGCGGTCGTGGGCGGCGCCGTCGCGCTGCTCGGCGCGGGCGGCGAGGTTGGTCTCGTTCTCCACCAGGACACGCGCGGGCAGCCGTTCGGTGAGGGCCGCGACCAGGCGGCGGTGCCAGGTGGGCAGGCCCGCCGAGTCGCGCAGGTCGCCGGTGGCCGGGTCGATGAGGCCGGGCGCGCCGACACCCACCGTGTGCAGCCGGCCCGCGCCGCCCGCACGGGCCGTGCGCTCGACGAGGGCCACGGCCCGCTCGACGGCGTCGCCGGTCCCGGTGCCGCCGCCGATCGGCACGGTGGCCTCGGCGAGCTGCGCGCCGAGCAGGTCGGCCACGACCACGGACACACTCTCGGTGCGCACGTCCAGGGCGGCCAGGTGGGCCCGGTCGGCCACGATGCCGTACAAGCGGGCGTTCGGGCCCCGGCGGCGCTCCCCCGTCTCGCCCACGACCGTGATCAGACCGGAGCCCTGCAGACGCTCGACGAGGTCGGCGACGGAGGGCCGGGACAGGCCGGTGAGCTGCTTCAACTGTCCCGCCGTCAAGGGCCCCTCGTGCTGCAGCAGGCGCAGCGCGAGCCGGTCGTTGATGGCCCGAGCGGTGCTCGGTGATGCGGGCATGGCGGGATCCTTCCACAGCGCTCACGCCGGTCCGCCTCCACGAAGGAGAGACCACCCCCTCCGCCGAGGGCACCCTCCGCCGAGGAGAGGCGCCCTCCGCTGAGGCCGCCCTCCGCCGCGGAGAAGCCACCCTCCACGGAGGAGAGGCCGCTTTCCGGACGCGCGAGATATTCGGTTCCCTGACCCTCTTCTATCAGGCAGGGTTCCTGATAGTTTACTGCGGCGGTTCCGAACGGGAGCGTGGAGGGGTGGAGCGGATGAGTGCGGAGCAGGGCCACGGGGTCTATGACAAACGGCAGTTGAGCCGGGCACGGCTGGCCGTCGCCGTCATCTTCTGCGTGCACGGGGCGGTCGCCGGGTCGTTCGCCACCCGGGTGCCGTGGATCCAGGACCACGCGGACCTCAGCGCGGGCCTGCTCGGCCTGGCCCTCGCCTTCCCGGCGATCGGCGCCTCCGTGGCGATGCCGCTGGCGGGCTGGGTGAGCCACCGCTTCGGCGCCCGGACGGCGCTGCGCGGCCTGCTCGCCCTGTGGACGCTCGCGCTCACGCTGCCGTCGCTCGCGCCGAACCTCGTGACGCTCTGCGCGGCGCTGTTCGTGTACGGCGCGACGTCGGGCATGGCGGACGTCGCCATGAACGCGCTCGGCGTCGAGATCGAGCACCGCATGGACAAGTCCATCATGTCCGGCCTGCACGGCATGTGGAGCGCGGGCGCCCTGATCGGCTCGGCGGGCGGCACGATCGCGGCCCATCTGCACGTCGACGCCCGCGTGCACCACTTCCTCGCCGCCACCGTGCTCACCGTGCTCGGCCTGATCGCCTGTCAGGGCGTGCTCGACCTGCGCAGCGCGCCGGAGGAGGAGGCACCGCCGCGCTTCGCGCTGCCGCCGAAGTCGGCGCTGCTCATCGGCGCGGTCGGCTTCTGCGCGGTGTTCGCGGAGGGCGCGAGCCTGGACTGGTCGGCGGTGTACCTCAAGGACGTGCTCGACTCCTCCGCGGGCCTGGCCGCCGCGTGCACCACCGGCTTCACGCTCACGATGGCCGTCGCGCGGTTCGCGGGCGACAAAGTGGTCGACCGGTTCGGAGCGGTCCGCACGGTGCGCGCGGGCGGGGTGTGCGCCGCGCTCGGCGGACTGCTCGTGGTGACGGCGCAGCACGCGGCGATGGCCATGACCGGGTTCGCGCTCATGGGTCTCGGCATCGCGGTCGTCGTCCCACTGGCGTTCGCCGCGGCCGGGCGCAGCGGCCCCAACCCGAGCCAGGCCATCGCGGGCGTCGCCACCATCACGTACACCTCCAGCCTGGTCGCACCGTCGGCGATCGGCGCTCTCGCCGACGCGACCAGCCTGGTGGCCTCCTTCTGCCTGGTCACGGCACTGGCGTGCGGGCTCGTGGCGTTCGCGGGGGTGCTGCGGACGGCCGGACGCGCGTCGGTGCAGGCCGGTTCGGCGGAGTCGGCACCGGCGGACCGCAAGTCCTGACGGGCGCGCGGGCCCCGCGCCTCCTGGCGGGCCCGCGGGCCCCGCACACCCGGCGAGACCCGCGGCCCCCGGCACACTCGACAGCCAGCCCCCGGGCGGGAGTCGCGACCCCCGCCCGGGAACGCGGTCCGGGCCGCCCACCTCAGCCCGCGATCGAGTCCAGCTGATCGGCCGCCGGACGCAGCCCCCACAGATCCCCGCCCGGCGGCCGCTCCAGCTTCGGCACCGCGGCCTTCGCTGCGGCCGAGCCCGCGTCGGCGGCGGCGCGCACGACGTCGCTCGCCGCGTACCGCAGGAACTCCAGCTCGGGGTGCGGCCACTTCGCTGCGCCCGTCGCGGCGGGCAGGAGGTAGTCGACCGCCCTGAACAGGCTCTGGCCGTCGGGCCCGCGGTACTTCCACAGGTCCACGCCCACGTGCCGGCCGATGTCGGCGAGGCGGGTGTACGCCACCAGGTCGAAGGTCGAGTAGTGCCAGCTGCGGGTGCGGGTCAGCTCCTGCGGCTGGCTGCCGTCGGCGGCGATCTGGGGGTCGATGCGCTGGGCGCGCGCGTTCAGGACGGTCTTGCGGGCCAGCGCCTTGTCGCCGTTGGCGTACGCGAGGGCGGCGAGCTGCATGTCGTAGAAGGTGCCGTGGTTGTTCTTCGCGGCTGCCTCCTGCTTGCCGAACTCGCTGTCCGTCAGCCACTTCTGGAAGCTCTTGGTCCAGGACCGCATCTTCGTGCGGTCGGCCGTCGTCCAGCCCGGCGCGCCGGTGCCGAGTATCGCGAGGGCGTCGACGACGGAGGTGTACGACTGCGAGAAGTCGATGATGCCGATGGCACGGCCGTCGTACTTGCAGGGGATGAACTGCCCGTGGTTCAGGTGCGGGTTCATCCGCGTCGCCGGGTCGAGGAACCAGGTGCGCAGGATCTTCGCGGCGTGCTCGGCGTACTTCCTGTCGCCCGTGTAGTACCAGGCGAGGGACAGCTCGTAGGTCGAGTCGAAGACGCTCTCCACGTCGCGGCGGTCGGTGCCCGTGTCGACCTCGGGGTTGCGTTCGCCGTCGCGCTGCTCGTACGGGCAGCCCCAGGGGTTGTCGGGGGTCTTCGGCTTGGTCGGCCACCAGTAGGGGGCCTGGCTCAGGTAGTCGTGGGGGTCGCCGCTCGGCGCGGGCTTCGGCTTGTCGGTGACCGTCCAGGGGCCCTTGCCGAGCCACTTGTCCGCGCGGGTCGTCAACTGGCCGAGGGCCCGGCGGAGTTCGGGGTCGCCCCGGTCGAGCCGCCGCTTGGCGTCGGCCAGGCGCGTGCCGTCGAGGACGGCGGTGTCGGGGATCTCGGGCTTCGCGGCGGGCACGGCGGCCGGAGGCGGTCCCGAAGCCGGGGCCGGGGTCGCCGGAAGGGCCGTCACCAGTACGGCGGCGACGGCGGCCGTGGCGGTGAACAGGGCGCCTATGCGGGTACGGGCGCTCATCACTCTCCCATCAGATACGTGAACGCTGTTCAGTGACTTGGCCATGCCAACGTAGCGGAAGCGCGCCGGAAAGGAGCCACCCTTACGTCGCACTAACATGTCGACGCTGATCGTCGACATGACGACACGGCTCGTCCCTGCGACGACACGGCTCGTCCCCCGCGCACAGAAAGCGAACTCACCATGGATCTCGGCGTGCGCTGGAGACTGCACGGCGACGGGCGCACCCCCGCGCCCGGAGCCGTCGTCCGCCCCGATGAACGGCTCTCCTGGCCCCGGACCTTCGGGCTCGGCGCCCAGCACGTGGTGGCGATGTTCGGGGCGTCGTTCGTCGCGCCGGTCCTGATGGGCCTGGACCCGAACCTCGCGATCATGATGTCGGGCGTCGCGACGGTCATCTTCCTGCTCGCCACGCGCGGCCGGGTGCCCAGCTACCTCGGCTGCTCCCTGTCGTTCGTGGGCGTGGCCGCGGTGATCCGGGCGCAGGGCGGGTCGAGCGCGACGGTCACGGGCGCGGTGTTCGTGGTCGGCGCGGCGCTGTTCCTGGTGGGGCTCGCGGTGCAGAAGTTCGGCGCGCGGATCATCCACGCGGCGATGCCGCCGATCGTCACGGGCGCGGTGGTGATGCTGATCGGCTTCAACCTGGCGCCGGTGACGGCCTCCACCTACTGGCCGCAGGACCAGTGGACGGCGCTGTTCGTGATGCTGTTCACCGGGCTCGCCGTGGTGTGCCTGCGCGGGTTCTGGTCCCGCGTGGCGATCTTCCTGGGCCTGATCTTCGGGTACGCGCTCTCGTGGGTGCTCGACTCCGTCTTCGGCAAGATCCACTCGCAGAGCGGCTCCGGCCAGATCACCGACCACTGGCGCCTGGACCTGTCGGCGGTCGGGCACGCCGACTGGATCGGCCTGCCGTCCTTCCACGCGCCGAGCTTCGAGTGGTCGGCGATCCTCGTCGCCCTGCCCGTCGTGATCGCGCTGGTCGCGGAGAACGCCGGGCACGTCAAGGCCGTCGGCGAGATGACCGGCGACGACCTGGACGACAAGCTGGGCACCGCGATCTCCGCGGACGGCGCCGCGTCCATGCTCTCCACCGCCGTCGGCGGCCCGCCCAACACGACGTACTCCGAGAACATCGGCGTGATGGCCGCGACCCGCGTCTACTCCACCGCCGCGTACTGGGCGGCGGCCGCCTTCGCCCTGCTCTTCGGCCTGTGCCCCAAGTTCGGCGCGGTCGTCGCGGCGATCCCCGGCGGCGTGCTCGGCGGCATCACCGTCATCCTGTACGGCATGATCGGGCTGCTCGGCGCGCAGATCTGGATCAACGCCAAGGTGGATCTGCGCAATCCGCTGAACCTGGTCCCGGCCGCCGCGGGCATCATCATCGGCGTCGGCAACGTGTCGCTGAAGTTCACCGACAACTTCCAGCTCAGCGGCATCGCGCTCGGCACGGTCGTGGTCATCACCGGCTACCACGTGCTGCGGGCGTTCGCCCCCGCGCACCTCAAGACCCAGGAACCGCTGCTGGATTCGGGCACGTCGACGTACGACGACGGGGACGACACGCACAAGGACTCGGACGCGTTCCCTCGTTCTGGGTAAGCCCGCGCCCGGCGTGCCCGCGTGCCGCGCCGGGGCTGGGAACCTGCCCCCATGGCCCAGTCCGAGCGGATCGCCGAGCGCGCCCACCCCGTGCGCGAGGACAGCGGAAACGGCCGCCGCACCGGTGGCGGCCTCGACGGCGTGGTGGCGCGGATGCGCGCCCTCGACGCCTCCTGGCCGCGCCGCGACGGCGTCGCCGTCTTCAACCGCGTGTATCTGGCGGTCACTCAGGAGGTCAGCCGGAGCGTCGCGGCGGGCGGGTTCCCGGACGTCACGGCGGCGGTGACCCTCGACGTCCGCTTCGCCGAGCGCTATCTGCGGGCCGTGGACGCGGTGGCGGCCGACCGGCACCCGCCCGCGTGCTGGCGGCCCCTGTTCCAGCTCCGCCGCCATCCCGGCGTGCGCGGCCTGCAGTTCGCGCTCGCGGGCATCAACGCCCACATCGGCCACGACCTGGCCCTCGCCGTCGTGGACACCAGCCACGCCCTCGGCTGCGCGCCGACCGATCTGGAGGACGAGTTCGACCGCGTCGGCGACATCCTGGTCTCGCTGGAGGAACGCATCCGCGAGGACCTGATGCCGGGCCCCGACCTCTTCCAGGTCGCCGACCCGATCACCCACCTCCTGGGCTCCTGGAGCCTGGACCGCGCCCGCGACGGCGCGTGGTCGGCGGCGCGCGCCCTGTGGGCGCTGCGTGACTTCCCGGGCGTGGCGGAGGAGATGCGGGCCCGCCTGGACGACACGGTGGGGCTCGTCGGACGGATGCTGCTCACGCCTCTGCCGGACTGATCCCGAACCGGGCTAGCGTGACCGGGACCCGTCCCGGAGCCCTTCGGGACCCGTGCCGGACCCACAGGAGCTGTCGTGCCCTCTTGCCGACTCGGCCTAGGCCTCCCGCAGATGAAGCACTTCACCGTCGGCCGCGACGTCCCGCACGTGGCGCGCTTCGCCGAGGAGACCGGGTTCGACAGCCTCTGGGTCTTCGAACGCGTCCTGTTCCCCGATCCTCCGACCCAGGGCCTGTGGGGCATCCCGGGTCGGCCCTGGCCGGGGAACTACCGCTCGGTCGCCGACCCCCTGATCACGCTGACGCTCGCCGCCGCCGTCACCGAGCGGGTGCGCCTCGGCACCAGCGTCCTGGTCGCCCCGCTGCACGGACCGTTCCAACTGGCGCGCGCCCTGGCCTCGTTGGACGCCGCGAGCGGCGGCCGCGTGGTCGCGGGCCTCGGCACGGGCTGGTCCCTCGACGAGTACGCGGCGGCGGCGTCGGCGCCGTACGAGCAGCGCGGCAGGTTCCTCGACGAGACGCTCGACGTGTGCCGGGCGGTGTGGGGCCCGGACCCGGTGGCGTACGAGGGGACGTGGACGAAGATCGCCCCGTCCGAGGTGGGGCCGAAACCGGCCCGCCCGATCCCGGTCCTGCTGCCCGCCAACAGCCCGCGCGCCGCCCGCAGGCTCGTGGACCGCGCGGACGGCTGGATGCCGGGCGCGGCGGGGGCCGCGCGCCTGGCCGAGGAGTGGCGGCGGCTCACGGACCTGGCGGCCGAGCGCGGCCGCACGGCTCCGATCCAGAGCGTCCTGCGCGCCAACGCGCGCTACACCCCGAAGCCGTACGACGGCCCCACCCGCGCCCCCTTCCGGGGCAGCGCCGAGCAGATCGCCGAGGACCTGGTGGCGCACGCCGAGGTCGGCGTGGAGGAGATCCTCATCGACCTCCAGTCGGGCGTGCGGGACGCGCGGGAGCTGACGGACGTGGCCGCCGCGGT
This sequence comes from Streptomyces flavofungini, assembly GCF_014650815.1. Taxonomy (GTDB): domain Bacteria; phylum Actinomycetota; class Actinomycetes; order Streptomycetales; family Streptomycetaceae; genus Streptomyces; species Streptomyces flavofungini. Next base: position 11,552 of record NZ_BMVR01000019.1, on the reverse strand, counting down.
GCACGCGGCGGCCCGTGCGGCCGGTCTCTGAGGGCCCTCAGTCCTCCGGCAGTTCCACCGGCGCGATCTCGTCGTAGAGGTCGCCGGGACCGGGGTTGGTCGCGTCGGTGGCACCGCCGAACTGGTGCATGACGCCCCACACGGCGTTGAGCGCGGTCTGGACGGCGCCCTCGGCCCAGCCGGCCGTCCAGGAGATGTCGTCGCCCGCGAGGAAGATGCCGCGCTTGTCCGCGGGCAGGTGCTCCTGCATGAAGTGGGTGAACAGGCGCCGCTGGTAGCGGTAGTGGCCGGGCAGGTTGGCCTTGAAGGCGCCCATGAAGTAGGGCTCGTTCTCCCAGGACACGGTCACCGGGTTGCCGATGATGTGCTTCCTGATGTCGACCTTCGGGTAGATCTCGCCGAGCGACTTGAGCATGACCTCCATGCGCTCGTTCGCCGAGAGCGGCAGCCACTTCAGGCTGTCGTCACACCAGGTGTAGGAGAGGCAGATGACGGCGGGCTTGTCCGGCCCGTCGTCGAGCAGGTACGTGCCGCGCGTCATGCGGTCGGTGAGCGTCATCGACATGACGTCACGACCGGTGGTCTCGTCCTTGTCCAGCCAGAACGGCCGGTCCACGGGCACGAAGAGCTTGGAGGACTCCATGTAGTGGGTGCGCTCCATCGCCGTCCAGTGGTCGATGGGGAAGAGCGAGTCGTCGCACTCGATCTTCGAGAGCAGCAGCCAGGACTGCGCGGTGAAGATGGCCGCCTGGTAGGTGCGGATGTCGCCCGACGCGTCCGTGACGGTGACGCGGTTTCCGGCGGTGCGGTGCAGGCGCGTCACGGCGGGCTTCGGCTCGCCGCCCTCGTGCAGCGAGCTCAGCGACGTACCGGGCGCCCAGTGCACGATCTTCTGCGGCTCGCGGTCCCACAGGCGCAGCGGAAGCTGCTGGCTGCCGCCGACGATGCCGCGGTGGTGGTCGTCGGCCTCGGTGTAGACGACGCGCAGGATCTCCAGGATGGAGTTCGGGAAGTCGGTGTCCCAGCCGCCGGTGCCGAAGCCGACCTGACCGAAGATCTCGCGGTGCCGGAAGGACTTGAAGGCCTCGGACTCGCAGAGGAAGCCGTAGAAGGTCTGGTTGTCGAGCTTCTCGACGAGCTTCGCCCAGATCTCCCGGATGCGCGGCACGTCGCGCTCGCGCAGGGCGCGGTTCATGTCGGAGAAGTCGGCACCCTCCTCCAGACAGGCGTTCCAGGCGTGCATCACGTCGCGGTAGACCTGCGGCAGGTCGTCGACGGTGGTGGCGTAGTGCGACTCGCCCTTGAGGTCCACGACCGTGGAGGGGGTCGACTCGGCGAGGGGGTTGGGGAACGCCTTGGTCTCCAGGCCCACCAGGTCGATGTAGTGCTGGAGCGCCGTGGAGGACGGCGGGAACCGCATCGCGCCCATCTCGGCGGTGAGGTCGGCGTCGCAGCCCTCGAAGCCGACGGTGCGCAGCCGCCCGCCGATCTGGTCGGCCTCGTACACGACGGGCTTGAGGCCCATCTTCATCAGCTCGTACGCGGCCACGATGCCGGACAGGCCGCCGCCGATGACGGCGACTTCGGTGCCGTGCTCGGTCGCGGGTATCTGGCCGAGGCCCGCGGGGTGCGCGAGGAAGTCGTCGTACGCGTAGGGGAAGTCCGGCCCGAACATGGTGATGGGCGGCTGCGCGTCGGTGTGCTGGACAGCGGTGGGCACCGTTGACGTCATGGGGTACGGACTCCTTGCACGGTACGGAAAGGTGGTGCGGGCGAGGCGTCGCCCTCGGCGGCCGGTCGGGGCCGGTGCGGTCAGGCCTGGACGAGGGGTCCGTACAGGCCGGGGCGGCGGTCGCTCAGGTAGGGGTTGGCCTCGCGGGACGCGGCGAGGAAGGCGGGGTCGGCGTCGGCGAACACCAGCTCGTCGCCGCGTCCGGCGCGCGCCCGCGCGATCCCGTCGGGACCGGCGAGCGTGGACAGGCCGACGAACTCGAACTCGCCCTCGGGGCCGACGCGGTTGACGTACGCGACGTACATCTGGTTCTCGAAGGCGCGCACCGGCACGACGGACTCGGCGACGAACTGGAACGGGTGCATCTGCGCGGTCGGGACGAGCAGGAGGTCGGTGCCCGCGAGGGCGTGCGCGCGGACGTTCTCCGGGAACTCCACGTCGTAGCAGATCATCAGGCCGATGCGGAGGCCGTCGAGGTCGGCCTGGACGACGGCCCGGTCGCCGGGCGTGAAGTGGTCGCGCTCGAAGCAGCCGAAGAGGTGGGTCTTGCGGTAGTTCGCGAGCCGGGTGCCGTCCGCGCCGATGAGCTGGACGGCGTTGAAGACGTCGGCGTCGGCGCGCTCCGGGTAGCCGTAGGCGACGGAGAGGCCGTGGCGTACGGCGATGTCGGCCACCGCGTCCGCCGCGTCGCCGTCGGCGGGCTCGGCGAGGCGGGGCACGTCGTCGCCGATCGCGTACCCGGTCAGGAACATCTCCGGCGTCACGAGCAGCCGGGCACCGGCGGCGGCGGCCCGCTCCGCGGCCTCGTCGAGCACCTTGAGGTTGGCGGCGACGGAGCCGGGGCGACCCGAGCTCTGGAGCAGGGCTGTGCGCAGCGGCGACATGGCTGACCTCGAGGCGTGCGTAGGGAGACGGGCGGGCGTCAGGGGTTCGCAAAGACGGTACGTTCCGCGGCCGTGGCCGGGCAAGGTGCGACCGTTGCACCCCTCTGAGCGATTTGTTGCGCGTGGGACGGGGGCGGCGGCGATTCGTTGCGTGCCGGGCGGGCGAGGTGTCCGCCTGCGGGCGCATGCCCCGCCGCGGCTCCTCCCCCGTGCGGCGGAAGCGCAGTGCAGCCCACGGCCGGACGCGGCCGACCCCCCTGCCACGGGATCGTGATCTCACCCGGAAACGCCGGGCGAACGGCCTGACCGAACGGAGGGCTCCCCGTGAGCCGCATCGCCTTCACCCCCACCCGTGTCGCCGTCCTTGGCGCCGCGGTCCTGCTCACCGCGGGCGCGGCGGGCGTCGCCGTGGCGTCCGGCGAGGACGTGACGCACCCCGGCAAGCGGATCGGCACGCAGGACGCCGCCCACCCCGCCCCCGCCGCGAAGGACGCGGCCGCGGCCAAGGCGAAGCCGCGGGAGGCGGCCGCGCTCACCGGCTCGGCGAAGCTGTTCCGCAAGACCACGGAGGACATCACCTTCACGTTCGACGCGCATCTGGCCGCCCGGCACAACGCCGACCCGAGCAAGGCGACCGGCACGTTCAAGTTCGTGCACCTGGAGAAGCCAGGTGGCAAGGGCGGCTGGGCCACGGGCCGTATCGACTGCCTGCTGACCGGCGGGAAGGTGGCGTCGGCGACCGGCATCATCACGAAGACCAACATCAAGGAGATGAACGGCAGCCGCGTCGGCTTCAGCGTCCACGACCAGGGCAAGAAGGACCGGCTCGGCTACAGCTGGGCCGCGGTGGGCGGCCCCGACGGCACGAAGAAGCTGACGAAGTGCAACAGCGCCGCACCGTTCGAGCAGGTCAAGAAGGGTACGGGCGACTTCCACGTGCAGCCGTGGAAGCTTCCGTACCCCGACCCGCGGTGATCAGGGGCGCGGGCCGTCCGTACGGGGGTCGGGCGGTCCGTGCCTCGCTGTGTACCCCGGCCTCCCGCCCGGCCACGGACCGGGCGGGGGGTCGGCCTCGTTCAGCCCCGTGCCCCGTGCGGGGCCCTGGCTAGGCGGGCGAGCCCGAGGAGAAGCGGCGCATCAGGGGCGAGAGGACGAGCACCGACTTGGTGCGCTCCACGAACGGCTCCCCCGCGATCCGTTCGAGAACCCGCTCGAAGTGCCGCATGTCCGCCGCGAAAACCTGAACGATCGCGTCCGCCTCCCCGGTGACGGTGGAGGCGGACGCGATCTCCGGGTACCGCTCGAGCCCCCGTTGAATCGCCTCCGGCGAGGTGTTCCGGCGACAGTAGATCTCGATGAACCCCTCGGTCTCCCAGCCGAGCGCGGCCGGGTCCACCCGGACGGTGAAGCCGGTGATCGCTCCGGTGGCCCGCAGCCGGTCCACGCGCCGTTTGACGGCGGGCGCGGACAGTCCGACGAGCTGGCCGATGTCGGCGTAGGAACGGCGGGCGTCCTCGGCGAGGGCGTGCACGATGCGTTCGTCGAGATCGTTCAGTCGCACAGGGGGTCGTTCACTTCTCTGCGTGTCACTTCACCGCGGGGACCTCAGGGGTCTCGGCGGTCTCCAGACGGGAGCGGCGCATCCCGTACAGGAAGTAGAACACGAGGCCGACGGCCATCCAGACACCGAAGACGACCCAGGTGACCGAGTCGAGGTTGAACATGTTGTACGCGCAGAAGCCGAAGCCGAGCACCGGGAAGAGCCAGCCGAAGGGAACCCGGAACGTGCGGTTCATGTCGGGCCGGGTGCGGCGAAGCACGACCACGGCGATGTTGACCAGGCCGAAGGCGAAGAGCGTGCCGATGCTGGTGGCGTCGACGAGCTTGCCGAGCGGGATCACGGAGGCGAGCGCGCCGCAGAACAGCGACACGATGACGGTGTTCACGCGGGGCGTGCCGGTCTTGCCGCTGACCTTGGCGAACTTCTTGGGCACGAGGCCGTCGCGGGACATCGCGAAGAGCACGCGGGTCTGGCCGTAGAGGACGGTCAGGACGACGCTGGCGATGGAGATGACGGCGCCCGCGGCGAGCAGCGTGCCCCAGACGTTCTGGCCGGTCACGTCGTTCATGATCGCGGTGAGCGACGCCTCGGAGCCCTCGAAGTCCTTCCAGTTCCAGGCGCCGACGGCGACGGCGGCGACCAGGACGTACAGCGCGGTGACGATGATCAGCGAGAGCATGATCGCGCGCGGCAGGTCGCGCTGCGGGTTCTTGGCCTCCTCGCCGGCGGTGGAGGCGGCGTCGAAGCCGATGTAGGAGAAGAAAAGGCTCGCTCCGGCGGCGCTGACCCCGGCGACGCCGAGCGGCATGAAGTCGGCGTAGTTGCCGGACTTGAAGCCGGTGAAGCCGACGGCGCAGAACAGCACGAGGGCCGCGATCTTCACGATGACCATGATCGTGTTGGCGCGCGCGGACTCCTTGGCGCCGCCCAGCAGGAAGACCATGGCGAGCAGCACCACGATCAGGCCGGGCAGGTTGATGATGGCCCCGTCGACCTCACCGGGAGCCGCGGACAGCGCGTCCGGGATGGTGACGCCGATGGTGCCGTCGAGCAGCTCGTTCAGGTACTCGCCCCAGCCGACGGCGACGGCCGCGACCGACACGCCGTACTCCAGGACCAGGCACCAGCCGCACACCCAGGCGACGAGTTCGCCCATGGTTGCGTATGCGTAGGAGTACGAGGATCCGGCGACCGGGATGGTGCCGGCCAGCTCGGCGTAGGAGAGCGCCGAGAAGAGGGCGGTGAGGCCGGCGATCACGAAGGACACGGTCACGGCGGGACCGGCCTTGGGGACGCTCTCGCCCAGCACCACGAAGATGCCGGTGCCGAGGGTCGCACCGATGCTGATCATCGTCAGCTGCCACATGCCGAGGGTGCGCCGCAGCGAGCCACCCTCGCCCTGGCCGCCCTCCGCGACCAGGCGTTCCACCGGCTTGCGCCGCATCAGTCGAGTGCCGAGACCCACCGGGCCCTGGGGGCTTCGGGTCTGCGGGGGTGCGCCCTGGTCGAGCACGCGCTGGCTCCTTCATCGCTGCCGGTAGAGGTGGCAGGGAGCCGCGGCAGTCCACACGCAAAAACGGGAACCACCGAGCAGGCAGTCCCCGCCACGCCACGTACAGCGCCCGACTCTACGAGGCGCTGGTTCCCAACCGTAATGCAGCAACGTTGCGCATCGGCACAAGATCGTTGCGTGCGACGGGGATGAGCGTGTGTTTGTTGCGCCGTCCGTTTCGTCCGTTGCGTGCGGCGTGGTGCGGAGTGACCCGCACCACGCCGCCTACGCCGGGTCAGCTCTCCCTGCCGAAGCCCCCTTCCGCGTCGCTGTCGAGCGCGCGGACGACCGCTCGGCAGATCTCGTCGGCGGGTGCGGGCAGGTACATGTCCTGGTGCGTGCTGTCGATGTCGTACTCCCGTAGGGCACCGGTGATGTGACTGCGCCACAGGTCCGCGTACGAGCCGTCTCCTTCGGCCGTCGCGTTGAAGAACAGCGCGTCGCCGCGGTACGTCGGTGACGTGAAGCCGTCCATCATGCTGGTGTGGCCGACGATGACGGAGACCGCGTTGTCCACGAACGCCTCGTGGTCACCGGCGTTGCCGGCGCTGATCAGGTGCTCGCCGAAGTAGGCGCGGATGTCGGTGGCGTGGGGCGGCTCGTAGCGTTCGAAGAAGGTGCTGGGAACGCTGTCGAGGAGGCCGAGGAGCCCCACCTCGTGCCCTCGCCGCTGGAACTCGGCGGCCATGGCGTGCGCGAGGGTGCCGCCGATGGAGAGCCCGAGGAGATGGAAGGGGCCCTCGGGCTGTACCGCGAGGATCTCCTCGACGTAGTCGGCGACCATGGCGTCGATCGACTCGGGCGGCTGTGTCACCCCGTCGAAGCCCTTCGCCTGGATGCCGTAGACGGGTCGGTCCGCGGGCAGCCGTCCGGCGAATCCGAGGTAGATCCAGCAGAGCCCGCTGCCGGGGTGGATCCACCACAGCGGCTCCTTGTCCCCGCTCGTCTTGATCGGCAGTACGGCCGCGAACGGGTCACCGGACTCGGCGGCACCGCTGTCCGCCGCCAGCTCGACGGCCAGTTCGGCGACGGTCGGCGACTGGAACACCCGCCGGATCGAGGTCTCGACGCCGAGCACCGTGCGGATGCGGCTGACCAGTTGGGTGGCGAGGAGCGAGTGTCCGCCGAGGCCGAAGAAGTCGTCGTCGGCTCCGACCCGGTCCAGGCCGAGCACCTCGGCGAACAGGCCGCACAGGAGCTCCTCGCGCGAGTTCCGCGGGGCCCGTCCGGTCAGCTGCCCGGTGTGGTCCGGCGCCGGGAGGGCGCGCCGGTCCAGTTTGCTGTTGGGTGTCAGGGGCACCTCGTCGATGGTCACCACCGCGGACGGCACCATGTGTTCCGGCAGCCGTTCGCGCAGATGCTCGCGCAGCCCGGCGGCGAGGGTCCGGGGCGTCCGGCCGTCCGGAACGTCACTGGGGTTCCCCGGGTGCGCGCCGACGGATTCCTCGGCTCCGTCCTCGGTCGGCACCACGTACGCCACCAGGCGCCGGGCGCTCGGCGGACCGTCGGTGACCACCACGGCCTGCGCGACGCCGGGGTGCGTCAGGAGCGCCGCCTCGACCTCACCGAGTTCGATCCGGAATCCGCGGATCTTGACTTGGTGGTCCGCACGCCCCTGGAACACCAGGTCGCCGTCCGGCGTCCACACCACCACGTCCCCGGTCCGGTACATCCGTTCGCCGGGGCCGCCGAAGGGGCAGGCCACGAATCGGTCGGCCGTCACGTCCGGACGGCCGACGTAGCCGCGCGCGAGGCCGGGACCGGCCACATACAGCTCTCCGGGCACCCCCACCTGCACCGGCCGCAGCGCCGTGTCCAGGACGTACGCCCGGGAGTTCGTGGTCGGCCGCCCGATCGGGGCGACCTTGCCGTCGGCTGTCAACGGCGTGCTCATGGTGACGCACACGGTGGTTTCCGTCAGCCCGTAGAGGGTCACCATCCGCCGCCCGCTCGACCATTCGGCCACGGTTTCGGGCGGGATCGTCTCGCCGCCGGTGGCCAGGGACGTCACGGTGGACAGCGAGCCGGGCGGGAGTGCCGCGAGCACGTGCGGCGGGATCATCGCGTGGGTCACCCGCCGCTCGTCGATCGTCTTGGCCAGGGGGATCCCGGGGGCCAGGCGTTCGACGTCGGTGAGGACCACGGCGGCGCCCGAGAGCAGGGACATGCACAGTTCGCAGACCGACACGTCGAAGCTCGGCGAGGCGAGCTGCAGCACCCGGCTGTCCGGGGTGATCGCGAGGCCGTCGACGTGCGCGTCGACCATGCTGGCCACCCCGGAGTGGGTGACCGCGACTCCCTTGGGCCGTCCCGTCGAACCCGAGGTGTAGATGACGTACGCGGTTCCCGCGACCGACAGCGGCCGGCCTCGCTCCGCGTCCTTGAGCGCCGTACCGTCGGAGCCGGTCAGGGCCTCGGCGACCTGGGGATCGTCCAGGCGGAACACGGGGACGTTCGGCTCGGGAAGGCCCTCGGCCGTCGTCGCGTCCGCGAGGACCAGGCAGGCCCCGGAGTCCGTGAGCATGTACGTGATCCGCTCGTCCGGGTAGCCCGGGTCGACGGGCAGATGCGCGCCGCCCGCCTTGAGCACGGCCAGCCATGCCACCACCATCGCCGCCGAGCGCGGCAGCGCCGCCGCCACCACGGACTCCGGTCCCACTCCGCGCCGCAACAGCTCGCGCGCCAGCCGGTTCGACCGGACGTCGAGCTCCCGGTAGGTCAGCGTCTCGTCGTCGTCGACGACCGCGACGGCATCCGGACCCGTCGACACCCGTTGTGCGAAGAGCTCCGGAATGGTGGCTTCGGCCAGCGGTGCCGCCGTGTCGTTGAACTCGCCGATGAGCCGCTCGCGTTCGCCCGGTGTGAGCACCTCGATCGTCCCGACGACCACGTCCGGGTCGGCCGCGAGGCTGCGCAGGATGTGCGCGAGCCGGTCGGCGATGGTCTCCACGGCGGCGTGGTCGAAGGTGTGGCGCTGGTACTGCATGGCCACGCGCAGCCGGGGTTCGGAGCTGCCGATCACGCCGAGCGGGTAGTGGGTGCCGCTGAGCGAGGTGATGCCGGTGAACGCGATCCCGGCGGTCGTGTTCGCCTCGGTGAGGCCCACCCGGTCGATCGGATAGGACTGGAATCCGACCATGGTGTCGAAGAGGGTGCTCAGGCCGGTGTCCTGCTGGATCCGCGCGAGGCCGTGGTGGTGGTGGTCGAGCAGGACGGCCTGGCGGTCCCGGAGCCGCGTCAGGATCTGGGCGAAGGTGTCCTGGGGGGAGCAGGTCACGCGGACGGGAAGGGTGTTGATGAACAGGCCGACCATGGTGTCGATGTCCGGGACGGCGGGCGGGCGGCCGGACACCGTGGTGCCGAACACCACGTCCCGGCGCCCGGTGAGCCGACCGAGCAGCACGGCCCAGGCCGCCTGCACGACGGTGCTCAGGGTGACGCCCAACTCGGCGGCCTGCCGCTCCAGTTCGCGGGACGTCTCCACGGACAGCGGCACTTCGAGCTGTCCGAGCCCCTCGGCGCCCTCGCTCTCCTCTCCGTCCGCCTGCTCGGCCGTGGTGTCCGGGCACAGCAGGGTGGGTTCGTCGAGCCCGTCGAGTTCCTCGGCCCAGGCGCGGGCGGCCGCGTCGTGGTCCTGCTGGGCCAGCCAGGTCAGGAAGTCCCGGTAGCCGCGCGTACGCGGCAGCACCGAAGCGTCACCGTCGGAGCCGTACAGCCGCAGCAGATCCTGCATCAGCAGCGGCAGCGACCAGCCGTCCAGGAGGACGTGGTGGGCGGTGAAGACCAGTTCGGCCCGGTCCGGGCCCATGGTCACCAGCGTCATCCGCACCAACGGCGGCTTTTCCAGGTCGAAGTGGAGGCGGTCGTCCTCGGCGAGGATCCGCTCGTACGCCGCCTCCCGCTCCTCCTCCGACAGGTCGCTCAGGTCGGTGTGGTGCCAGGGCAGTTGGACGTCGTCTACGACGAGCTGCACGTGTTCACCGGCGGTGTCGCTGACGAACGCGGTCCGCAGATTGGCGTAGCGGTCCAGGACGGATTGCCCCGCCACGCGCATCCGCTCGGGTTCCACCGGTCCGGAGAGGTGGAACACCAACTGCATGTGGTACGCGTCGTACGCAGCGTCCGCGAACAGGGCGTGGAAGAGCAGCCCGGACTGCAGTGCGGTCAGCGGCCACACGTCGGCCAGGCCGGGGTACTTCTTCTCCCAGACCTCCAGCTTGCGCTGGTCCACCGACACCAGCGGCACATCCGACGGCGTCAGACCACCGGCGCCGGGCCGCGCCACGTGCCGGGTGAGGCCTTCCAGCGCCGCGCACCAGAGATCGGCCAGCTCCTGCACGTCCTCGCGGGAGAGCACGCCGGTGGGGAAGCCCAGGCGGGCGTTCAGGCACGGGCCCTGCTCGGTGTCACTGACGTGGGCATTGATCTCCAGCGTTGACATCAGCGGCATGTCCGCGTCCGGCGCGGCGACCAGGTCGTCGACGCCGGGGGCCTCGCTCCAGCCGAGGCCGCGCAGGTTCTCCGGCATGTCGGCGGCGGAGAACCGACCCAGGTAGTTGAAGGCGATCTGCCCGGCCGAGTGCCCCTGTAGAACAGCGGCCGTTTCCGGATTGAGGTAGCGCAGCAGGCCGTAGCCGACGCCCTTGTCGGGGATGGCGAGGAGCTGCTCCTTGACCGCCTTCACCACCTTCCCTGCCGCGGGTCCACCGGCGAACGCCTCATCGAGAGCGGCACCGTTGGTGTCGAGGCGGACGGGGAACATGCTGGTGAACCAGCCCACCGTGCGGGACAGATCCGCACCCGGCACGACACCTTCCTCACGCCCGTGCCCTTCGAGCCGGATCAGCGCCGAGGACTCCGAGATGCCGCGCTTCTGCCGCCACTTGGCCACCGCGAGGGCGAGCCCGGCCAGCAGACCGTCGTTCACCTGGCCACGGAACGCCGTCGGCACCGACGTCAGCAACGCCTCCGTCACCCGCGCCGGAAGGCGCACGGACAGGTACTCCGCTGTGGATGCCACGTCCACGGCGGGGTCGAGGGGGCGCGAGCCGATGACGGGATCCGCTGTCTCCAGGATGCCTCGCCACAGGGGGAGTTCGGCGATCCGGTCCTCGCTGACGGCCTCATCCTGAAGGGCGTGCGTCCAGCGCCGCACCGACGTACCCACGTCAGTCAGCACCGGGTCCTCGCCGGAGCGCACCTGCTCCCAGGCTGCGGCGAAATCGGGCAGCAGGATCCGCCACGACACCCCGTCCACCACCAGGTGATGCAACACCACCAGCAGCCGACCAGGAACGTCCGCACCCGGATCGAACCACACGAACCGGCCCATCACCCCACCCTCGGGATCCAACCGCCCGGTGGCCTCATCCAGCTCCGCCTCCGCCAGCTCCCGCCAGCCCGGCGCACCCCACTCACCATCACATGCCACCCGATGGACCAGGCCCGCCACGTCCACCGAACCCCGCTCTGCAACCTCCAGACTCCACTCATCACCAGCCACCAGCCGCGAGCGAAGAATGTCATGCCGGTCGAACACCGCACCCAACGTCACCGCCAGGCCCACCGCATCGATCCCCACCGGCAAATCCAGCACCGCCGACATCGAGAACCGACCGAACCCGCCACCCAACTCCCGCAGATACCGGCTCACCGGCAACACCGGCAGCCGACCCACACCACCCCCCTCGAACTCCTCCAACACCACACCCGCATCCGAGCCGTCCGCCACCGCCACCTGCGCCAGCTCGGCCACCGTCCGGCACTCGAAGATCTGCCGCGGCGTCACCTCCACACCCAGCACCCGCGCCCGCGACACCACCT
>NZ_BMVR01000018.1 GCF_014650815.1 Streptomyces flavofungini | reverse complement strand
ACCCGGGGAACCTCAGAGAAACCAGTGCAGCCTACGGCCTGAGAGCCGCGGGGCCGGGAACCCAACGAAGCCCCACGACTGCCCCGGCCAGGGAACTGCGGGACCCGGGGAACCTCAGAGAAACCAGTGCAGCCTCCGGCCAGGGAACTGCGGGGCCCAGGGAACCTCAGAGAAGCCGGTGCAGCCTCCGCGGCCAGGGAGCTGCGGGGCGGGGGAACCAGGAAAGCCGGGGCAGCCGCCCACCAGGGAGTTGCAGGACCCGGTGGGGGACCGCACGGAGGCCGGTGCGGCCCCAGCCAGGAAACCGTGGCCCCGAGGGGAACTTCACGACAGCCGATGCAGCCCCCGGCCAGGGAGCCGTCAGACCCGGGGCAGACGGAACGGGTGAGCGGGGAAACCGGCCCGCCAGCGGCACCACCAAGCCGGGCAACCAGGCAGCCGCCACATCACCCGTAAGCCCCCGGCCCACAGCACGCCCGACAGCCGCAGGTGAGCGGGTGGGGGAAAAGCGGGTGGGGGAAACCCCGCCGCGCCAGCGGCGGGACCGCGCACGGCGGGGCAGTCATGGTGGTCCCCCGCGGCGGGACGGCCGCCAACCAACCGCAGCCCGCCCGGGCCACGCATCCACCCGAGCCGCCAGCCCCGGGGGCACCGCACCCACCCCCGGCCCACCCAACGCCCCACAGTCACGGGTGGGCGGGTGGGCGGGTGGGGAAATCCGCCGCGCCAGCGGCGAGACCGCGCACGGCGGGGCAGTCGCCGACGAGGCCCAAGCCCCCACCCGCCCGGAGGGCACCCCGCACAAGGCCCAGGGGCCAGAGACAGGCACAAGGCCCAGGGGCCCGAGACAGATACAAGGCCCAGGGGCCAGAACTAGCTGACCGAGACCTCGGGCTCCCCCGACATCACGCCGTCCTTCTCCATCTGTTCGGCGATCTTCAGGGCCTCTTCGATGAGGGTCTCGACGATCTTGGATTCGGGGACGGTCTTGATGACCTCGCCCTTGACGAAGATCTGGCCCTTGCCGTTGCCGGAGGCGACGCCGAGGTCGGCCTCGCGGGCCTCGCCGGGGCCGTTGACGACGCAGCCCATGACGGCGACGCGGAGCGGGACCTCCATGCCGTCGAGGCCGGCGGTGACCTCTTCGGCGAGCTTGTAGACGTCGACCTGGGCGCGGCCGCAGGAGGGGCAGGAGACGATCTCCAGGCGGCGCTGCTTGAGGTTCAGGGACTCCAGGATCTGCATGCCGACCTTGACCTCCTCCGCGGGGGGCGCGGAGAGGGAGACGCGGATCGTGTCGCCGATGCCCTCGGAGAGCAGCGCGCCGAACGCGACGGCCGACTTGATCGTCCCCTGGAATGCCGGACCGGCCTCCGTCACACCCAGGTGCAGCGGATAGTCACAGGCGGCGGCCAACTGCCGGTAGGCGTTGACCATCACCACCGGGTCGTTGTGCTTCACCGAGATCTTGATGTCCCGGAAGCCGTGCTCCTCGAAGAGGGACGCCTCCCAGAGGGCCGACTCGACCAGCGCCTCGGGCGTCGCCTTGCCGTACTTCTTCAGGAGGCGCGCGTCCAGAGAGCCCGCGTTGACGCCGATGCGGATCGGCGTACCCGCGTCGTTCGCGGCCCGCGCGATCTCCTTGACCTTGTCGTCGAACTGCTTGATGTTGCCGGGGTTCACGCGCACCGCCGCGCACCCGGCGTCGATGGCCGCGAACACGTACTTCGGCTGGAAGTGGATGTCGGCGATCACGGGGATCTGGGACTTGCGGGCGATGGTGGAGAGCGCGTCGGCGTCGTCCTGCGTGGGGCACGCCACCCGGACGATCTGGCATCCGGACGCCGTGAGCTCCGCGATCTGCTGCAGCGTCGCCCCGATGTCCGACGTACGCGTCGTCGTCATCGACTGCACCGACACGGGCGCGTCTCCGCCGACAGCCACCGAACCGACCTGGATCTTGCGGCTGACCCGGCGGTCGGCGAGCTTGGTCGGTACGGACGGGATTCCGAGAGAAACGGCAGTCATCTGGCGTGCATCCCCAAGGTGTGGATCAAGGTCCCGAGTTCGGCGGGCACCGGGCTTCGCGGCTCGGCCACGGAATCGCGGCTTCGCTACTACATCGCTCATTCGCGGGTTCGAGGTTACGGCACCCCACCGGGCTCAAGCACATCCCGCCCCGGTGTCCACCCACGCGTGGGCGGGCTCGCACATACGCGGGCGGTCGGCCACACATGGTGCCCGACCGCCGCAAACATCGCGTGTCTAGGAAATCCTCACCGGGTTAACCACATCCGCGATGAGCACCAGAATGGTGAAGCAGATGAAGATTCCGGCGACGACGTAGGCGACGGGCATCAGCTTCGCGACGTCGAAGGGGCCGGGGTCCGGCCGCCGGAACACCTTCGCCACGTTGCGGCGCAGCGATTCCCACAGTGCACCCGCGATGTGCCCGCCGTCCAGCGGCAGCAGCGGCAGCATGTTGAACAGGAACAGCGACAGGTTGAACCCGGCGAGCAGGAACAGCATCATCGCGATCTGGTTCTCCGGCGGGATGTCCAGGGTGAACACCTCACCGCCGACGCGGGCCGCGCCGACGACGCCCATGGGCGAGTCCTGCTTGCGGTCGCCGTCGCCGAAGGCCGCGTCCCACAGGTCGGGGATCTTCGAGGGCAGCGCCACGATGGACTCGACGCCGTTCTCCATCATGTTGCCCATGCGGTCGACGGACTGGCCGAAGGACTGCTGGACGATGCCGGAGGCGGGCGTGAAGCCGAGGAACCCGGCGTAGACGTACTTGCCCTCGACGTAGCCGCCGTCGCCGTCGGTCTTGCTGACCTGGTTCTTGATCAGGTTGGCGTGCAGGTCGACGCGCTTGCCGTCGCGCTCGACGGTGAGCGTCGCGGGGCCGACGGTCTCGCGGATCTTCGACTGCAGCGCCGACCAGTCGCCGACGTCCTTGCCCTGGAAGGCGACGATCTTGTCGCCCGCCTTCAGGCCCGCGGCCTTGGCGGGGGCGGGCTTGTCGCCCTTGGCGCAGGAGTTGCGGTTCTGGCTGGCCTCGATGACACAGTCGGAGACCTTGCCGACCGACGTCGTCTGCGTACTGATGCCGAAGGTCATCATCACGCCGAGGAAGATCACGACGGCCAGGATCAGGTTCATGAAAGGCCCGGCGAACATCACGATCACGCGCTTCCAGGGCTTGCGCGTGTAGAACAGTCGGCTCTCGTCGCCGGGCTTCAGCTCCTCGAAGGCGGCGGAGCGCGCGTCCTCGATCATGCCGCGCCAGGGCGACGTGGAGCGTGCCTCTATCCGGCCGTCCGGACCGGGCGGGAACATGCCGATCATGCGGATGTAGCCGCCGAGCGGGATCGCCTTGATGCCGTACTCGGTGTCGCCCTTCTTGCGCGAGAACAGGGTCGGGCCGAAGCCGACCATGTACTGGGGCACCCGGATGCCGAACATCTTCGCGGTCGACAGGTGGCCCAGCTCGTGCCAGGCGATCGAGAACAGCAGCCCGATCACGAAGACGACTATGCCGAGGATCATCATCAAGGTCGTCATGCACGAGCCTCCGCGGTCGTCTGGTTCCCCGCCGTCGCCGGCGAGGTGGTCGTGGCCGTCAGTTCACGGGCCCGGGCGCGCGCCCAGGTCTCCGCTTCGAGGACGTCCGCCACCGTCAGTGAGGTTCCCACCCGAGGTGTGCCGTGTTCGGCGACGACCTGGGTCACGGTCTCCATGATGCCGTTGAAGGGCAGCGCGCCCGCCAGGAAGGCGTCCACGCATTCCTCGTTGGCGGCATTGAACACCGCCGGAGCCGTGCCCGCGAGCTCCCCGACGTGCCGGGCGAGCCCGACCGACGGGAACGCCTCGGTGTCGAGGGGGAAGAACTCCCAGGTCGAGGCCTTGGACCAGTCGAAAGCGGGGGCCGCGTCCGGGACCCGCTCGGGCCAGCCGAGCCCGATCGCGATGGGGCCGCTCATGTCGGGCGGCGTCGCCTGCACGATCGTGGAGCCGTCGACGTACTCGACCATGGAGTGCACGTACGACTGGGGGTGCACGACGACCTCGATGCGGTCGAAGGGGATGTCGTACAGCAGGTGGGCCTCGATGACCTCCAGGCCCTTGTTGACGAGGGTCGCGGAGTTGATCGTGATGACCGGGCCCATGGCCCAGGTGGGGTGCGCGAGCGCGTCCTCGGGGGTGACGTGCGCCAGATCGGCCTTGGTCCGGCCCCGGAAGGGCCCGCCGGACGCGGTCACGAGGAGCTTGCGGACGTCGGCGCGGGTGCCCGCGGCGAGCCCCTGGAACAGCGCGGCGTGCTCGGAGTCGACGGGAATGATCTGGCCCGGCTTGGCGAGCGCCTTGACCAACGGGCCGCCGACGATCAGCGACTCCTTGTTGGCGAGCGCGAGCGTGTGGCCCGCCTGCAGGGCGGCGAGGGTGGGGGCGAGGCCGATGGAGCCGGTGATGCCGTTGAGGACCGTGTGGCAGTGGGCGGAGTCGGACGCGGCGACTTGCGTGGCCGCGTCCGGGCCCGCGACGATCTCCGGCAGCGGCTCCCCGGCGCCGTACTGCTCCCGCAGCGCCTCGCGCAGCGCCGGTACGACGTCCTCGCGGGCGACGGCGACGGTCCGCACCCGCAGCTTCCTGGCCTGCTCGGCGAGGAGCGCGACGCGGCCGCCCGCGGCCGACAGGGCCGTGACGCGGAACCGGCCGGGGTTGCGCAGCACCAGGTCGATGGCCTGGGTGCCGATCGAACCCGTGGAGCCGAGGATGACGATGTTCCGCGGTCCATCGGTCACGACGGGGTCGAAGACGAGGTGCGGATCGGCGAGGGGGGCAGGGCTTTCGCTCATGCCCCCATTGTGGCCGCACCGGCCCCCGGATCCGACAGCGCCTCTCGGCTCGCGCCGGGGTGGTGCGGGCGCGGGCCCTCGCGGGGGCTCCCCAGTCCCACCCCTTCCCGAAACCGGACCCCGCTCCTCAAACGCCGGAGGGGCTGACATACAGCCGCACATCATCCAGCCCGTCCGGCGCTTGGGACCGGGCGCCCCGCGAAGGACGTCAGCGGATCGGCCGGTGGACGTTCTCGCGGCGCGCCGGTCCCGGCGTCGCGTCGGCGATCCACGGCCCGTCGCCGCTGGTGTCGATGACGCCCTGCTCCAGCCACGTGTACGTACCCGACAGGACGCCCTTGACGACCCGGCGGTCCTGGTCGTCGGTGTTGGTCCACAGGCGGCCGAAGAGTTCGTCGACGCGGATGCGGGACTGGCGGCAGAAGGTGTCGGCGAGCTGGTAGGCCTCGCGGCCGTGGTCCTCGGTGGTGCGCAGGAGTTCGGCGCGTACGCAGGCCGCGCTCATCGCGAACAGCTCCGCGCCGATGTCGACGATCCGGCCGAGGAAGCCCTGCTTGGTCTCCATCCGGCCCTGCCAGCGCGACATGGCGTAGAACGTGGACCGCGCCAGCTTGCGGGCCGAGCGCTCGACGAACCGCAGATGGCCCGCCAGGTCCGCGTGCCCCGCCGGGTGGAAGTCGGCGTACGTACGCGGGAGTTGACCCGGACCGGCGACGAGCTTGGGCAGCCAGCGGGCGTAGAAGACACCGGCGGCCGCCCCGGCGCGGGCCTTGTCGGAGAGGGTCTTCTCGGGATCGATCAGGTCCCCCGCGACCTTCAGGTGGGCGTCGACGGCCTCGCGGGCGATCAACAGGTGCATGATTTCCGTGGAGCCCTCGAAGATGCGGTTGATGCGCAGGTCGCGCAGGACCTGCTCGGCGGGGACGGCCCGCTCGCCGCGCGCGGCGAGGGACTCCGCGGTCTCGAAGCCGCGGCCGCCGCGGATCTGCACCAGCTCGTCGGCCATCAGGCAGGCCATCTCGGAGCCGTACAGCTTGGCGAGGGCGGCCTCGATGCGGATGTCGTTGCGGTCCTCGTCGGCCATCTGCGAGGACAGGTCGAGCACGGCCTCCAGGGCGAAGGTCGTCGCGGCGATGAAGGAGATCTTCGAGCCGACGGCCTCGTGGTACGCGACGGGCTTGCCCCACTGCTCGCGCGCGGCCGTCCACTCGCGAGCGATCTTCAGGCACCACTTGCCCGCGCCGACGCACATCGCGGGCAGGGAGAGGCGGCCGGTGTTGAGGGTGGTGAGGGCGATCTTGAGGCCCGCGCCCTCGGGGCCGATGCGGTGGGCGGCGGGGACGCGCACCTGGTGGAAGCGGGTGACGCCGTTCTCCAGGCCGCGCAGCCCCATGAAGGCGTTGCGGTTCTCGACGGTGACGCCCGGGGAGGCGGCCTCGACGACGAAGGCCGTGATCCCGCCCTTGTGCCCCTCGGACTTCGGCACCCGCGCCATCACCACGAGCAGATCGGCGACCACGCCGTTGGTGGTCCACAGCTTCACGCCGTCCAGGACGTAGTCGTCGCCGTCGGGGACGGCGGCGGTGGCGAGGCGGGCCGGGTCGGAGCCCACGTCCGGCTCGGTCAGCAAAAACGCGGAAATGTCCGTGCGGGCGCAGCGCGGCAGGAACTCGTCCCGCTGCTCCTGGGTGCCGAACAGCTTCAGGGGCTGGGGTACGCCGATCGACTGATGGGCCGACAGGAGCGCGCCGATCGCGGGGTTGGCGGAGCCGACGAGGGCGAGGGCCTTGTTGTAGTACACCTGCGTGAGGCCGAGGCCGCCGTACTTGGTGTCGATCTTCATGCCGAGCGCGCCGAGTTCCTTGAGGCCGTTGATCACCTCGTCCGGGATCAGGGCCTCCCGCTCGATGCGCGCCGAGTCGATCTTCGTCTCACAGAAGTCGCGCAGCTTGGCCAGGAACTCCTCGCCCCGCTGGACCGCCTCGTCGGCGGGCAGCGGATGCGGGTGGATCAGGTCCAGCCGGAAACGCCCCAGGAACAGCTCCTTGGCGAAGCTGGGCTTGCGCCAGTCCTGTTCACGGGCGGCCTCGGCGACCTGCCGGGCCTCGCGTTCGGTGACTTTGGGCTCTGTGGAGTGTGGTGCGGACAAGAGGCTCACCTCGCCGCGAGTCGGGATCAGGGGATCGGATGGTTACTCACCGGTGCTACTGGATCGTTGGTACCCGATTCCGGGCATTGTCACCAGCCTTCGCGCAGCGAACGCCACCCGCCGGCAACGGAAACGGCCGGAGCCCCCGCACAGCGGGCTCCGGCCGTTCTGTCCCCGGTGCGACTAGAGCTCGATGCCCGTCAGGACCATCACGCGCTCGTACGTGTAGTCGTCCATGGCGAAGCGGACGCCCTCGCGGCCGACGCCGGACTGCTTCACGCCGCCGTACGGCATCTGGTCCGCGCGGTAGGAGGGCGCGTCGCCGATGACGACACCGCCGACCTCCAGGGCGCGGTGGGCGCGGAAGGCGGTCTGCAGGTCGTGGGTGAACACGCCCGCCTGCAGGCCGTACTTGGAGTCGTTGACGGCGTCGTACGCGGCCTGCTCGCCGTCGACCTTCGTCACCGTCATGACGGGGCCGAAGACCTCCTCGCAGGCGATCGTGACGTCGGCCGGTACGTCGGCGAGGACGGTCGGCGCGTAGGTGGCGCCGTCGCGCTTGCCGCCGGTCAGGAGCTGGGCGCCGGCCTGGACGGCCTCGTCGACCCAGGACTCCACCCGCTTGGCGGCGTCCTCGTTGACGAGCGGGCCGACGTCGGTCTTCGGGTCGGACGGGTCGCCCGTGACCTGGCCGCCGACCGCCTCGACGATCTTCGGCAGGAGCCGGTCGTACACCGACGCGTCAGCGATGACCCGCTGCACGGAGATGCAGGACTGACCGCCCTGGTAGTTCGAGAAGGTCGCGACGCGGGCGGCGACCCAGTCGAGGTCGGCCTCGGTGGAGAAGTCGCCGAGGACGACGGCGGCGCCGTTGCCGCCCAGCTCCAGGGTGCAGTGCTTGCGCGGCACCGAGTCCATGATCGCGTAGCCGACCTTGTCGGAGCCGGTGAAGGAGATGACCGGAAGCCGCTCGTCCTGGACGAGGGCGGGCATCTTCTCGTTGGCGACCGGCAGCACCGACCAGGAGCCCGCGGGCAGCTCGGTCTCGGCCAGCAGCTCGCCGATGAGCAGCCCGGACAGCGGGGTCGCCGGGGCGGGCTTCAGGATGATCGGCGTGCCGACGGCGATGGCCGGGGCGATCTTGTGGGCGCACAGGTTCAGCGGGAAGTTGAACGGCGCGATGCCGAGGACGACGCCCTTGGAGAAGCGGCGCGTGAAGGCGAGACGGCCCTGGCCGCCGGCGTCCGTGTCCAGGCGCTGGGCCTCGCCGCCGTTGAAGCGGCGGGCCTCCTCGGCGGCGAACCGGAACACGGAGACGGCACGGCCGACCTCGCCGCGCGCCCACTTGATCGGCTTGCCGTTCTCCGCCGAGATCAGCTGCGCGATCTCCTCGGTGCGCTCGACGAGGCGGCGGCTCACGTGGTCGAGCGCGGCGGCGCGGACGTGCGCCGGGGTCGCGGCGAACTCGTCACGCACGGCGTAGGCGGCCGCGACGGCCTCCTCCACCTGCGCGTCGGTGGGCACGGCCGCCTTGCCGACGAGGCGCCCGTCCCAGGGCGAGGTGACGTCGAGCGTGGTCTCACCGGTGGTCTGGCGACCGGCGAGCCAGAAGGCGTGGATGGAAGTCATGAGAATCCCGGCCCTTCCGCGGAGGTTCGTTCGTCTTCGGGGGTACGGCTCCCACGTTAGGGGCGCGGCATTCTCCCGGGGGTTGTCCGACTCGGCGTAGTGGGGAGCCCTGGCGCACCGGAATGTCAGGGCGGGCCCGGATGCCCCCACGCCGATCACCGCTCCGCACCTCGTCCTCGAACGCCGGACGGGCTATCTCCCACCCACCCGCCCGAACCTCCTCCGGCCTGGCGGACAGCCCGGCACCTTCAGCCCCGAAAGGGTCGCCCCCGATCGGCGCTGCGCGCCTCGTCCTCAAGCGCCGGACAGGCTTTCTCCCACCCACCCGCCCCCATCTGCACGTGCTCGGCACCAGCTGCCCCGCGGGACCTCTCCGGCCCGCCCGGGGGGGGGATTCGAGGACGAGGCGCGGAGCGCCGATCGGCGGCGGCCGTCCCACCCGCACGGGACGTCGACGCGGGGCTGGGGTCCAGGGGCGCAGCGCTCCTGGTTACGGGAAAGGGGCGGGACTGGGGCGCACCCGCGAGGGACCAGCCCTACTCCCCCGCCGCCGAAGTCGCCTTCAGCGACAGCCAAAGCTCCATCCGGACATCCGGATCGTCCAGCGAGCGCCCGAGGATCTCCTCGACCCTGCGCATGCGGTACCGCAACGTATGCCGATGCACCCCGAGATCAGCGGCAGCGGCATCCCACTGCCCGTGCCGCGACAGCCACGCCCGCAGCGAGGCGACCAGGTCCCCCCGCCCGGTGGCGTCATGCTCCCGCAGCGCCCGCAGCAGCCCGTCCGCGAACGCCCGCACGGCGTCATCCGCGAGCAACGGCAGCACCGACCCCGCTGCCAGCTCCTCGTGCTCCACGAGACACCGCCCCCGCCGCCGCGCGACGGACAACGCCTGCTCGGCCTGCTTGTAGGCGGGCGCGGCGGCGATGGGCCCGGCGGGCGCCGAGAGCCCCATGAGCGGCCCGGGCTCGTCGGGCTGCTCCCGCCCCTCGGCCCGCCGGGAATCAAGCAGCGCCGCGTACTCGACGGTGGCGAGCTGCGCGGCCCCACCGTCGGCGACCAGCAGCACGAGCCGCTCCCCGTAGGGCACGACGAGCAGCGCCTCGCCGAAGCGCGCCGCGGCGGACTCGACGGCGTCGACCAGCTCCGTCGTCCAGGCCCCCGCGGCGGCCCCGGCCGCCTCGCCCGCCGCCTCCACGGGCCCGGCCGCCTCGGCGACGACCAGCCGGAACGGCGCGTCGAGCAGCCCGCCGTACAGATCACCGGCGACGGCCCGGGCGTGATCGGGCTCCCCGGCGAGCAGCATCCGCAGCACGGCGGAGCCGATCCTGGCCTCCGCGGCCTGGAGGGAGCGGGACCGCTCGGTGGTGAGGGTGAGGAGGGCGATCGCGGAGTGCACGGCGTACCGCTCGGCGGTCCCGAGGGTCGAGGCCGTGCCGACGGCTAGTGCCGCGCGCGGCCGCCGTCCGGTGCCGAGGGTGTGCAGCTCGACCCGGTCGTCGGCCCCGGCCACGACGAGGCTGGCGGGCGCGGGCCGCTCCCGCAGCCGCTCGACGTCGGGCGTGAGGCGGGCGGCGCGCCGGGCGGCCCACTCGGGCGCGGTGGCGACGACGGCGCCCGACGCGTCGTACAGCGCGGCCCAGCCGTCGACCTGCCCGGCGAGCGCGCCCAGCAGCCCCTGCGCGCCGTCGCCGAGGGCCTGCTTGGTCAGCTCCCGCTGGGCGGCGAAACCGGCGGTGACCGCGCGGTACTGGTCGGCGGCGATCGCGGCGGAGACGGCCTTGCTGATGGCGAGGAAGGGGGTGCGGCGGGGCACCTCGATGAGCGGCAGCTCCTCCGCCCGGGCGGCCTCGACGAGCGCGTCGGGGATGTCGGGGTAGTTCACGCCGACCGCGAAGCCGAGGCCGACGACGCCCGCGCCGACGAGCCGCTTCACGTAGCGCCGCATGGTCTCCGGGTCCTCCGCGTCCAGTTGGAGCGCGGTGATCAGGAGCAGCTCGCCGCCTTCCATGTACGGCACGGGGTCGGCGAGTTCGCTGACGTGGGCCCAGCGCACGGGGGTGTCCAGGCGGTCCTCGCCCGCGCGCACGGTGAGTTTGAGCGCGGAGTGGTGGACGAGCGAGGCGAGCGTGGGCGGCATGGGACCTTCAGGTCGTACGGCGGAGTCCGGTCTGCGGGACCGCGGGCGGGTGCGGGTGCGGTGCTGCGGTCGGAGGCAGGCGCGGTGCTGCGGGCGGGTGCGGTGCTGGCGTGGAGGGTGGCGCGGGTGCTGTGCGGGCGGGTGCCGGTGAGCCGTCCGCCGGGCCGGGCCGCCGAGGGATCACCAGTTGATCTTTTGGCCGTCGCGTATGACGGCTGCTGTCGATTCTGCCTCACCGTATGGTCGCCCCGGGCGGCTTGCGAGGTATAGCCGTCGCCCTTTTCCGCACGCCGCAGGCGCACTCGCGCTTTCGCGCGCCCTCTGCCCGCGCCGGGGTTACGCCGGTCCGGGCGGCAGCGCAGGTCCGCCGGAATCCGCCCGCCGGGACCCGCCGGAAGCGGCTCCGCGGGTCCCACCGAACCCACCCCCGCAGCTCCGCCAAAAGCGGCAGCACACGCCCGCCGGAGTCAGCCAGGCGGGCCCACGCGGAACGACGCCCGGGGTCCCGCCGGATGCAACGCCACGGCAACCGGCCCCGACGGCACACGTCTGCCGAGGCCGGCCTCCCCCACACGCACAGATCCGCCGGAAGCGGCGACGCGGGTCCACGAGAAGCAGCCAGGAACAGCGGCGCGGATCCACGAGAGACAGCGACGCGGGCAGGCCGGAATCAGCGCGGCGAGCCCGCCGGGAGCAGCGGCACGGGTTCACCGGAATCAGCTCGACGAGCCCGCCCGGGCGGGCGACGCACGTCAGCCGAGGTCAAGCCCACCGGCCCGCCCGTCGCCCCCACCTCACCCCCGCAGATCCACCAACAACGGCGGCGCGTGCTCCCCCCGGACATCCGTCAGCGACAGCACGGCGTGCCCCGGTGGCACCGCGTGGGCCAGTTCCGAGGCGGACCAGCGTTCGCGTTCGACCTGGCGGACGGTGATGGCGCGGGCGGTGGGGGCCTGGCCGGTGATGACGCGGCGGAGGATGTGGACGGCCTTGCCCGCCGGGGTCTCGGCGATGATCTGGCGGTCGGTGACGTCCCGTGCCTCGGTCCACTCCTTGCCCCAGACCTCAGCGAAGTCCTGGCCGTCCCACGGGGTGAGCCCGGAGAGGGCCATGCGGCAGCCGACGGCACCGAGCAGGGGCGTGCGCAGCGGCCGCGGCGCGTCGTCCAACGTACGCAGCGTCATGACGACCCCCGCGTTCGCGGACCGCAGGCGCTGGATGCGGCGCACCGCCTCGGGCGTCACGGTGCCGGTGGCGTCGTCGAGGACCAGGCAGGCGAACAGGGAGCGGTCCTCGCGTACGGCGGCGGACGCGGTGAACTGGGCGAGCACGAGCCGCGCCAGGATCCGCGAGGCGTCCGCGTGCCCGCGCTCGGGCAGGTCGATGCGGACGCGTACCGGATGGTCGAGGGCCCGCAGCGAGAACGGCGTCGTCTGGCCGGAGGTGTCGAAGAACGCGCCGAACGCGGGCCGGTCGAGCAGCGCGAGGCGGTCGGCGAGGATCGCGCCGGGGTCGCCGGGGTGCCCGAGCTGCCGCTCGCGGGCGTCGAGTTCCCGCAGCATGACCTCCTGCCCGGAGTCCTCCAGGGCCTTGCGGAGCGCCGCGAGCGGGCCGGGCACGCCGTCGAGCAGGGCGCGCAGCTCCGGTACGCCGGGGAAGCGGCCGTGGACCGCGTGGAACGGGCCGAGGAGTTGGGCGAGGACGGTCGTGGAGCGGCGGCTGTCGGCCCCGGGGTGCGGGTCGACGAGGTCGCCGACCAGTGCCTCGGCGAGCACCGCGGCGGCCTCGTCGGGGTCGGCCGTACCGCCGTACAGGTCGAGGTCGTACACGGAGTCCGGGTGCCCGATCCGCACCACCACGTCGTACGCGTCACCGGGTCCGAGCCCCGCGCCCGCCGCGCCCACGACGACGACCGCGGCGCGCCCGGCGAGGGCCTGCAGGCACAGCGCCTCGGCGAGCGGCCACACGACCGTGCCGGTCTTGCCGGACCCGGCGGGCCCGACGGCGAGCAGCGAGGTGCCGATCAGCTCGGGGCCGAGGGCGAGGCCGGTGGCCCGGTAGGCGTACGGGTTGCGCGGGTCGTCCACCGTCGTGCCGATGCGCACCTGCGCGGTGGCGAGGTCGTGGCGCGCGGCCCGCGCGGGCAGGTCGCGGACGCCGGAGGGATGCGGGCAGGCGGCGGCGCCCTCGCGGACGACGGCGTCGGTGAACGTCTCCAGGGGGCTGTTGCCGGAGCGCACGGACCGCCAGGCGCGGGCGATACGGGCGACGTCGATGTCCCGCATGAGGCCCGCGCGGGCATCGGCGGCAAGCCGGTCGGCGGCGGCTCCGGCACCGCCCGCGCGGAGCTTGGGCCACTCGGCGGGGTCCTCGCCGGGCGGGGGCGGCGGGGCGGCGGGCGCGGGGCGCTGGAAGCGGGGCGCGATGAAGCGGCGCCACACCTCGCCCCAGCGGCCGATCCGGCCGACGGCGACCATGATGCCGAGGGCGATGGCGGTGTAGTACGTGTTCCAGACGATGGCGTTGCCGACGCTGTCGCCGGTGTAGATCCACGCGTCCGGCAGGAACAGTTCGAGCGGTACGACCCACCAGCCGCCCAGATAGCCGTTCCACAGCAGCGACCAGACGAGCCAGCCCACCAGGAAGGCGATCACCGCGCCGCTCAGGAGCTGCCGGGTCGGGACGACCTCCGGCTCCTGCTCGGGCCGCGGCCGGTGCCCGAACCGCCAGACTCCGGGGACCGTCGCGGGGCGGGGCGCGCGCAGCCAGGCGAGGAACTCCTCGCCCTCGGTGAGGACGGCGGCGCCCGGTGCGCGGGTGGGCCGGGGCGGAAGGGCGTGCGGGGCGCCGCTTTTCCCGGTCTGCCCGGTCTTCGCGGTCTGCCCGGTCTGCCCGGCACGCGCGCCACCGCTCCCGGCACGCGCACCCCCGTCCCCCGCCCGCGCCACGCCGTTCCCGGCGCGTCCGGGGTCACGCCGGGCGTCGCCGATGGCGTGCTCGGCGTCGCTCCTGCCGCCTTGCGGCGACACGGGGCGCGGCGCCGGACGCGGCACCGGCGTGGCGTGCGTACCGCGAGCGTCGTGCGTGCCGTCGGAAGTCATGGCCCTTGCCCCCTGACCTGCCCTGTCCAGTGGTTCACGGTGGTTCGCGGCTCAATCTAGTGCCCACGCCCCGCAGTTAGGCGGCGTGCGCGCCGAACACGCCACCCGGCCCGTGGGTCCGCGGTGTCCGTACCGGACAAAGCGGCGGACACCGCGGTGGCCCCGGTACCGGACCCGCACGGAGCCCAGTGGCGGACCCGCACGAAACCCGGCAGCGGACCCGTACGGAACCCGGCGGCGGACAGATCGGTGTCACCGGCGGCGACACACCTCTGTTCACCGGTATGTCCACCACGGACAACCGCCACGCCCAACATCTCCCCCGTGGAGCATGCCCGACCCCCTTCCCCGCCCCTAACCTGCGGAGAAAAGCCAGAAGCGTCCGAAAGACGAGCGTCGGAGAAGGCGCGCGTCGCACGCGTCCGCACGACCCACCCCCAGGAGCCCTCATGACCGACCTTCCGCAGGAGCGCCGCGTCGTCACCGCCATCCCCGGGCCGAAGTCCCAGGAGCTGCAGGCCCGCCGTACCGCCGCGGTCGCGGGCGGCGTGGGCTCCGTGCTGCCTGTCTTCGCGGCCCGCGCCGGCGGCGGCATCATCGAGGACGTCGACGGCAACCGCCTGATCGACTTCGGTTCCGGCATCGCCGTGACGAGCGTCGGCGCGTCCGCCGAGGCCGTGGTGCGCCGCGCCTCCGCCCAGCTGCAGGACTTCACCCACACCTGTTTCATGGTCACGCCGTACGAGAGCTACGTGGCGGTGGCCGAGGCCCTGGCCGAGCTGACGCCGGGCGACCACGCCAAGAAGTCCGCGCTGTTCAACTCGGGCGCCGAGGCCGTCGAGAACGCCGTCAAGATCGCCCGCGCGTACACCAAGCGCCAGGCCGTCGTCGTCTTCGACCACGGCTACCACGGCCGCACCAACCTCACGATGGCGCTGACGGCGAAGAACATGCCGTACAAGAACGGCTTCGGCCCGTTCGCGCCCGAGGTCTACCGCGTCCCGGTGGCGTACGGCTACCGCTGGCCGACCGGCGCCGAGAACGCCGGCCCTGAGGCCGCCGCCCAGGCCATCGACCAGATCTCCAAGCAGGTCGGCGCGGAGAACGTCGCCGCGATCATCATCGAGCCGGTGCTCGGCGAGGGCGGCTTCATCGAGCCCGCGACCGGCTTCCTGCCCGCGATCAGCAAGTTCGCCACCGACAACGGCATCGTGTTCGTCGCGGACGAGATCCAGTCCGGCTTCTGCCGCACCGGCCAGTGGTTCGCCTGCGAGCACGAGGGCGTCGTACCGGACCTGATCACGACGGCCAAGGGCATCGCGGGCGGCCTGCCGCTCGCCGCCGTCACCGGCCGCGCCGAGATCATGGACGCCGCGCACGCGGGCGGCCTCGGCGGCACCTACGGCGGCAACCCGGTGGCCTGCGCCGCCGCGCTCGGCGCCATCGAGACGATGAAGGAGCTCGACCTCAACGCCAAGGCGAAGAAGATCGAGTCGACGATGAAGGCGCGGCTCGCCGCGATCGCCGAGAAGTACGACATCGTCGGCGACATCCGCGGCCGCGGCGCGATGATCGCGATCGAGCTGGTCAAGGACCGCACGACCAAGGAGCCGCACCCGGCGGCGGCCGGCGCGCTCGCCAAGGCCTGTCACGCCCAGGGCCTCCTCGTCCTGACCTGCGGCACGTACGGCAACGTGCTGCGCTTCCTGCCGCCGCTGGTGATCGGCGACGAGCTCCTGAACGAGGGCATGGACATCATCGAGGCCGCGTTCGCCGAGGTCTGATCGGAGCGCGGGTCCGGTCCGGGCTCCGAGCCCGGAATCCGGTCCTGGCTCCGGGCCTCCGCATGATCCGTTTCGGCCGGGTACGTCACCGACGTACCCGGCCGAACACCACTCCAGAACCGCGCTCCCCATGGCGCGGAACCACCCCTGACATGTACCGACCTCACGCCGTGTGGAAGCTGTGACCAGGGGTGACGGGCAGGGCCTGTGAAGAACGTGTGGGAGCCCCATGTCGGGATACCGTTCTGTCTGTCGGCCCCCTTCCCCCTGACGTACGGTTTCTGCAGATGAGAGAAACACCCCGCCCTCGGGAAACCGGGGGCGACACCGGGTCGGAGCCTCCCCAGCCCCGCCCTGGGCGTGCCTTCGCGCGCACACCTGGAGCCTACGGCTCCGGAACTCCTCACCGATCGGATGGCCGCCCGCCCCAAACCCCCCGGGGCGTGCGGCAGCCCGGTCAGCTCGGCCGCCTCGGAACTACCCCCCCTGTTCCGAGGCGGCCGACCACTTGTCTCCCCCTCCTCCTGGGAATCGGCCTCGCCTTCGCCTTCGCGCTGCTCACCTGGCAGGTGGCCGCCGACGGCCCGCTGCGCCGCCTCGACGAACGCGTCGGCCGCGCCCTCGCCGACGGCCCGCTGCCCACCGGCGCCGCCGAACTCCTCGCGGACCTGGGGAACATGACGGTCGCCGTGCCGGTCCTCGCCGTCGTCGCCGCGTACACCGCCTGGCGGACCCACCGGGTCGGCACCGCCCTCTGGTGGCCACCGCCCCTCACCGCCGTCCTCGTGATGACGGCGGTCCCGCTCCTCGTGATCCCCCTGAAACTGGCCGTCGACCGCACCGGCCCACCCGGCATGGACGGCACCGGCTACTACCCCTCGGGTCACACCGCCACCGCCACCGTCGCCTACGGCGCGGCCACCCTCCTCCTGCTCCCCCACCTCCCCCGCCCGAACACCCGCCGCGCCCTGACCCTCACCTGCGCCCTGCTGAACCTCGGCGTCGGCTACGGCCTGGTCCGCAGGGGCTACCACTGGCCGATCGACGTCCTCGCCAGCTGGTGCCTGGGCGGCATCCTGCTCCTCGTCATGGCGGCGAGCACGGCACGGTACGGTCGAGAGCCGACCGCGGACCAGCACTCACCGCGGTCCACCGCACCGGGGTCCACGCGTGCGGCCGCGCCTCGCGTGTCCGGTCAGCCCAAGTAGCTGTCGAATCAGCCGAAGTAGCGGTCGAAGTTCTTCGAGAACTCCCAGTTGTTGAAGCGGTCCCAGTTGATGGACCAGGTCATCAGGCCGCGCAGGGCGGGCCAGGTGCCGTGGGGCTTGTAGGAGCCGCAGTTGGTGTTCTTCGTCAGGCAGTCCAGGGCCTTGTTGACCTCGCCGGTGGAGACGTGGCCGTTGCCCGCGTTCACCGAGGCGGGCATGCCGATGGCGAGCTTCTCAGGAGGCAGCGGCGGGAACACGTGGGCGGTGTTGCCCTTGACCGGGAAGCCGGTGAGGAGCATGTCGGTCATGGCGATGTGGAAGTCCGCGCCGCCCATCTGGTGGTACTGGTTGTCGAGGCCCATGATCGGGCCCGAGTTGTAGTCCTGGACGTGCAGCAGGGTGAGGTCGTCGCGCAGGGCGTGGATGACCGGCAGGTAGGCGCCCGCGCGCGGGTCGGCGCCCCACTGGCCGGGGCCGTAGTGCTGGTAGCCGAGCTGCACGAAGAACGTCTCCGGGGCCATGGTGAGGGTGAAGCCGGAGCCGTACTTGGCCTTGAGGGTCTTCACCGCGGAGATCAGGTTCACGATCACCGGGGTCGTGGGGTTCCTGAAGTCGGTGTCGTTGGCGTTCAGCGACAGCGAGTGGCCCTCGAAGTCGATGTCCAGGCCGTCCAGGCCGTACTCGTCGATGATGGCCGAGACCGAGGAGACGAACTTGTCGCGGGCCTGGGTGGTGGTCAGTTGCACCTGGCCGTTCTGGCCGCCTATGGAGATCTGGACCTTCTTGCCCTGGGCCTGCTTGGCCTTGATGGCCGCCTTGAACTCGTCCTTGGTCTCGACGTTCGGGCACTCGGTCTTCGGGCAGAGGCCGAACCGGATGTCGCCGGACGTGGCCGAGGTGGGCTCGCCGAAGGCCAGGTCGATGATGTCCCAGCTCTCGGGTACGTCCGCGAGGCGCGTGTAGCCGGAGCCGTTGGCGAAGCTGGCGTGCAGATAGCCGACGAGGGCGTGCGCGGGCAGCGCCTTGGCGTCGGCGCGCGCCGAAGTCGCCGGGGCCGCCGGGGCCTTCGGGGACACGGTGTCCGCCGGGGACGCCGAATCCGCCGTGCTCGGTGCGGCGAGCAGGCCGGAAGCCGCGAGCGCGAGTGCGGCGGCCGCGGTGAGGAGTCTGGGCCTGCGCAGGGGTGTGCGGAAGCGTGAGCGGTCCACAACTGCCTCCGGGGGGTGGGGGGATGGAGAGCAGGACGCGCTCAAGATGGTCCAGACCAATGCTGTTGTCAAGACTTCGGGCAGCACCGCCCCCGCCATGCGCAGGGGGTGTCCCGCGGTGCTGAGCGAGTGTCCGGCGGCTACCGGAGCGGTGGGCCGCTCACTCCTCGGCGTCCCTGTCTTCCCCGCCGTCCCCGCCGCCCTCAGCGCCCACTTCCGGCCCGGCTCCCTCCCCGCCCCGCTCCGCCCGCACCAGCGACGCCGCTGCCTCGTGCATCGCCAGTTCGAGGAGCGCCGGATCGACCAGCGTGCCCGAGCCGTCCGGTGGGATCAGCCAGCGCACGCCACCGGTGGACCGGCCGGGGTAGGGCACGACGATCCAGGTGCCGCGGCCCGCGCCGCGCACCCCCGTGCCCACCCAGCGCGCGACCGTGCCCGCGGGTACGAAGAAGCCCATCCGGGCGTCGCCGAAGTCGGCGAGGACCGGACCGGGCTGGTCCACGACCCGTGCCAGCACGTCCAGCGTGGGATAGCCGAGTTCGCCCGGCAGGATGAGTACGTCCCAGAGCCTGCCGGCCGGGAGCAGGACGACCCCTAGGGGGTTGCGTTCCCATTCCCAGCGGCAGGCGTCCGGATCCGATGCCACCGACACCAGCCACTCGACCGCCGATTTCGTCCCTGAGCCCGTCATGGCGAACCTTCCTCTCGTCCGGCACGCGTACGCGTGTCACGAGGGAGAGCCGCCTCGGGGCAGAGCATTACGCAGGTTCCACTACTGAGTGGTAGTGAAGCGCGTCACGGAGCGGAGCGGCGTACGCCGGTGGATCTCCGGGTCAGCTGTCGAAGCCGAGTCCCATCTTGTCCATCGTGCGGAGCCATACGTTGCGGCGCCCGGCGTTCTCGTCGGCCCGGGCCAGGGACCACTTGGTCAGCGCCACCCCGGTCCAGGCGAACGGCTCGGGCGGGAACGGCAGCGGCTTGGAGCGGACCATCTCCAGCTCCGTGCGTTCCGTGCGCTCGCCCGCGAGCAGGTCGAGCATCACGTCGGCGCCGAACCGCGTGGCCCCGACGCCGAGTCCGGTGTACCCGGCGGCGTACGCGACCCGGTCCCCGTACGCCGTGCCGAAGAACGCCGAGAAGCGCGAGCAGGTGTCGATCGCGCCGCCCCACGCGTGCGTGAAGCTCACCCCCTCCAGCTGCGGGAAGCAGGTGAAGAAGTGCCCGGCGAGCTTCGCGTACGTCGCGGGGCGGTGGTCGTACTCGGCGCGCACCTTGCCGCCGTACGGGTAGATGGCGTCGTACCCGCCCCACAGGATGCGGTTGTCGGCGGTGAGCCGGAAGTAGTGGAACTGGTTGGCGGCGTCGCCGAGGCCCTGCCGGTTCTGCCAGCCGATGGCGGCGAGCTGGTCGGGGGTCAGGGGCTCGGTCATCAGGGCGTAGTCGTACACCGGGACCGTGTACGCGCGCACGCGCTTGACCAGGGACGGGAAGACGTTCGTGCCGAGCGCGACCTGGCGGGCGTAGACCCTGCCGTAGGGCGTGCGGACGGCCATGCCCGCGCCGGGCGAGGCGAGTCGGAGGGCCGGGGTGTGTTCGTAGACGCGCACGCCGAGGTCGACGCAGGCGCGCTTGAGGCCCCAGGCGAGCTTCGCCGGGTGCAGCATGGCGACGCCGTCGCGGTCCCAGAACCCGCCGAGGAACGTGGGCGAGTCCACCTGCTCGCGGAGCGCGTCCGCGTCCAGCATCTCGGCGCCCCCCGCGAGGCCGAGCGCGTCCATCTCCTCGTACATCTCGTGCAGCTCGGCGAGCTGATGCGGCTGGGTCGCCACGTCGATCTCGCCGGTGCGCTCGAAGTCGCAGGCGATGCCGTAGCGGGCGACGGCGGCCTCGATCTCGTCGAGGTTGCGGGCGCCCAGCTCCTCCAGGCGGGCGATCTCGCCGGGCCAGCGGGCCAGGCCGTTGGGGAGGCCGTGGGTGAGGGAGGCGGCGCAGAAGCCGCCGTTGCGGCCGGAGGCGGCCCAGCCGATCTCGCGGCCCTCGACGAGGACGACATCGCGGCCGGGGTCGCGCTCCTTGGCGATCAAGGCCGTCCACAGGCCGCTGTAGCCGCCGCCGACGACGAGCAGGTCGCAGCGCTCGTCGCCGACCAGGGCGGGTTCGGGGTCGGGCTTCTCGGGGTCGTCCAGCCAGAACGAGACCGGCTTGGCCTCGGCGAGGGACTTGGTCCAGCGGGTCATGGCGCTTGGGGCCATGATTTCCACTCCTTCGGAGTTCAGGGAGACGACGTGTCGTCGCTCAGAGCGACTTCTTCTTGCGGCGCATTCCGACGAGCATTCCTGCCACCACGAGAAGGACGGCAATCAGGAACATCGCCGTACCGATCACATTGATCTGAACGGGCGTGCCCCGCTGCGCGGATCCCCAGACGAACATGGGGAACGTCACGGTGGATCCGGCGTTGAAGTTCGTGATGATGAAATCGTCGAAGGAGAGCGCGAAGGCGAGCAGCGCGCCCGCGGCGATCCCGGGCGCCGCGATCGGCAGCGTGACGCGCAGGAACGTCTGCACGGGCCCGGCGTAGAGGTCCTGGGCGGCCTGTTCCAGCCTCGGGTCCATGGACATCACGCGCGCCTTCACGGCCGTCACGACGAAGCTCAGGCAGAACATGATGTGCGCGATCAGGACGGTCCAGAAGCCGAGTTGGGCGCCCATGTTGAGGAACAGCGTGAGCAGCGAGGCGGCCATGACGACCTCGGGCATGGCCATCGGCAGGAAGATCAGCGAGTTCACGGCGCCGCGCGCGCGGAAGCGGTAGCGCACGAGCGCGAAGGCGATCATCGTGCCGAGCGCGGTCGCGCCGAGCGTCGCCCAGAACGCGATCTGCAGGCTCAGCGAGAGCGAGCCGCACATGTCGGCGACGCCGCACGGGTCCTTCCAGGCGTCCAGGGAGAACTCCTGCCAGGAGTAATTGAAGCGGCCCTTCGGCTTGTTGAAGGAGAAGACCGTGACGACGACGTTGGGCAGCAGCAGATAGGCGAGCGTGACGAGTCCGGCGATGACGACGAGATTCCGGCGCAGCCAGCGGAAGAATGCCGAGAGAACGGCCATCAGACGAGATCCTCCGTCCCCGCCTTGCGGATGTAGAACGTGACCATGAGCAGGATCGCGGCCATCAGGATGAACGAGAGCGCCGCGGCCGTCGGGTAGTCCAGGATCCGCAGGAACTGCGTCTGGATGACGTTGCCGACCATGCGGGTGTCGGTGGAGCCGAGCAGATCGGCGTTGACGTAGTCGCCCGCCGCCGGGATGAAGGTGAGCAGGGTGCCGGAGACGACGCCGGGCATCGACAGCGGGAACGTCACCTTGCGGAAGGTGGTGGACGGCCGGGCGTAGAGGTCGCCCGCCGCCTCGTGCAGGCGGCCGTCGATGCGCTCCAGGGAGGTGTAGAGCGGCAGGATCATGAACGGCAGGAAGTTGTACGTGAGGCCGCAGACCACCGCGAGCGGGGTGGCGAGGACGCGGTCGCCGTCGGTGGCGCCGAGCCAGTTGGTGACGTCGAGCAGATGCAGGTTGTTCAGGGCGCCGACGACCGGGCCGCCGTCGGCGAGGATCGTCTTCCAGGCCAGCGTGCGGATGAGGAAGCTGGTGAAGAACGGCGCTATCACCAGGACGAGGATCAGGTTGCGCCAGCGGCCCGCGCGGAACGCGATCAGGTAGGCCAGCGGATAGCCGAGGAGCAGGCACAGGATGGTGGCGGCGCCCGCGTAGAGGACCGAGCGCAGGAACTGCGGCCAGTAGTCGCCGAGCGCGTCCCAGTAGGTGGCGAAGTGCCAGGTGACCTTGTAGCCCTCTTCGAGGGAGCCGGTCTGCACCGAGGTCGACGCCTGGTAGACGAGCGGCAGCGCGAAGAAGACGAGCAGCCAGAGGATGCCGGGCAGCAGGAGCCAGTAGGGGACGAGGCGGCCGCGCTTGCGGGGCGGGCGCGCCGGGGGCTCGTCGGCCTCGGGGGGCGCGGCCTCGGTGAGGGTGCTCACGCGTCCTCCTCGACCTTCTCCACGCCCGCCTCGACGTCCTGGTCCGCGTCCAGGCCGAAGGTGTGCGCGGGGTTCCAGTGCAGGACGACCTCCGCGCCCGGGGCGAGCCGGGTGTCGCGCTCGATGTTCTGCGCGTACACCTCGAAGGCGTCGCAGACGGGGCTGTCGACGACGTACTGCGTGGAGACGCCGATGAAGCTGGAGTCGGCGATGCGGCCGGTGATGCGGTTGCGGCCGTCCGGGATCGCGCCCGCGTCGTCGGCGTGCGTGAGCGAGATCTTCTCCGGGCGTACGCCCACCAGGACCGTGCCGCCGGCGCTGACCGACGCCGTACATCGCGCCTTGGGCAGCGTCAGCTTCCCGCCGCCCGCCTTGAGGAACACGTCCTCGCCGCTGACCTCCGCCACCTCGGCCTCGATGAAGTTGGACGTGCCGAGGAAGTTGGCGACGAAGGTGGTGCCCGGGTTCTCGTACAGGTCGGCGGGGGCGCCCTGCTGCTCGACGCGGCCGCCGTTCATCACGGCGACGGTGTCGGCCATCGTCATGGCCTCCTCCTGGTCGTGCGTGACGTGCACGAAGGTGATGCCGACCTCGGTCTGGATGCGCTTGAGTTCGAGCTGCATCTGGCGGCGCAGCTTCAGGTCGAGGGCGCCGAGCGGCTCGTCGAGGAGCAGCACCTTGGGGTGGTTGATGAGGGCGCGGGCGACGGCGACGCGCTGCTGCTGGCCGCCGGAGAGCTGGTGCGGCTTCTTGCGGGCCTGCTCGCCGAGCTGGACCAGGTCGAGCATCTCGCCGACCTGCTTCTTCACCGACTTGATGCCGCGGCGGCGCAGGCCGAAGGCGACGTTCTCGAAGATGTCGAGGTGCGGGAAGAGCGCGTACGACTGGAAGACCGTGTTCACGGGCCGCTTGTAGGGCGGCAGCGCGGTGACGTCCTGCTCGCCGAGGCGGACGGTGCCGCTGCTGGGCTCCTCCAGGCCCGCGATCATGCGCAGGGTGGTGGTCTTGCCGCAGCCGGAGGCGCCGAGCAGCGCGAAGAAGGAGCCCTGGGGCACGGTGAGATCGAGCGGGTGCACGGCGGTGAAGGAACCGTAGGTCTTGCTGATCCCGGTCAGGCGGACGTCGCCGCCGTGTTCTTGAGCAGTCGTCATGTTGGCGTCCAGAGGAGGTCGAGGTGTTTACCGCTGGGGGCGGGGAGCCGGAAGGCCGGTGTCGGGGACCGGTCGATGTCAGGAACCGGTCAGCTTCGCGAACTTGCCCTCGTAGGCGGTCTCTTCCTTCGGGGTGAGGGAGCGGAAGGCGTGCGACTTCGCCGCCATCTCCTTGTCGGGGAGGATCAGCGGGTTCGCGGCGGCCTTGGGGTCGATCTTCGCGAGTGCGTCGCGGACGCCGTCCACGGGGCACACGTAGTTGATGTAGGCGGCGAGACGGGCCGCGGGCCCGGGCTCGTAGTAGTAGTCGATGAGCCGTTCGGCGTTGCGCTTGTGGCGCGCCTTGTTGGGGATCAGAAGGTTGTCGGTCGAGGTGAGGTAGCCGCTGTCGGGGATGACGAACTCGATGTCGGGGTTGGCGAGTTTGAGCTGGACGACGTCACCGGCCCAGGCGACGCACGCGGCGAGGTCGCCCTTGTCGAGGTCGGCGGTGTAGTCGTTGCCGGTGAAGCGACGGATCTGCCTCTTGTCGACGGCCTTCTGGAGCCGGGCCACGGCCGCGTCGAAGTCGTCGTCGGTGAACTTCGCGGGGTCCTTGCCGAGGTCGAGCAGGACCATCCCCATGGTGTCGCGCATCTCGGACAGGAAGCCCACGCGCCCCTTGAGCTTCGGCTCGTCCAGGAGCTGCGACACCGAGGTGATCTTCTCCCCGTCGGTCGCCTTCTTGTTGTACGCGATGACGGTGGAGATGCCGGTCCAGGGGTACGAGTACGCGCGCCCGGGGTCCCAGTCGGGCGAGCGGAACTGGGCGGACAGGTTGGCGTAGGCGTGCGGAAGCTGGGCCGGGTCGAGCTTCTGCACCCAGCCGAAGCGGATGAGGCGGGCGGCGAGCCAGTCCGTGACGCAGATCAGGTCCCGGCCGGTGTCCTGACCGGCGGCGAGCTGCGGTTTGACCTTGCCGAAGAACTCGTTGTTGTCGTTGATGTCCTCGGTGTACTTGACCTTGATCCCGGTGCGCTCGGTGAACGCGTCGAGGGTGGGGCGCCGCTCGTCCTCGTCGACGTCCATGTACTCGGTCCAGTTGGAGAAGTTGACCCGCTTCTCCTTGTCCGAGCGGTCGTCCGCGGCGATGCCGCCCTCGCCCTTTCCGGCGGCGGGGATCCCGCAGGCGCTCAGCGCCCCGAGCCCGCCCGCGGCGAGCACACCGCCGGCGGAGGCGCGCAGCACCGAACGGCGGCCGATGGCGGCGGGGACGCCGCGCAGGCTGCGCCGCATGGCGGCGAGCTGGGCCGGGGACACAGTGTCGGGCTCGTACTGCTCCATGCGCTTTCTGCCCTTTCGGGAGGTGAGCGGGCGGGCGCCGCCCGGTCGCGCGGCGCCCGTCCCCGCGTGCGGCTAGCGGTCCCCGAAGATCGTGCGGTGCCAGTCCTTCCTGGCCACCGCGGTGTTGTCGAACATGACGTGCTTGATCTGCGTGTACTCCTCGAAGGAGTAGGCGGACATGTCCTTGCCGTAGCCGGACGCCTTGTAGCCGCCGTGCGGCATCTCGCTGAGGATCGGGATGTGGTCGTTGACCCAGACGCAGCCCGCCTTGATCTCGCGGGTGGCGCGGTTGGCGCGGAAGACGTCCCGGGTCCAGGCGGAGGCGGCGAGCCCGTAGGGGGTGTCGTTGGCGAGGCGGATGCCGTCGGCGTCCGCGTCGAAGGGCAGCACGACGAGCACCGGGCCGAAGATCTCCGCCTGCACCACCTCGCTGTCCTGCGCGGCGTCCGCGATGAGGGTCGGCCGGTAGTACGCGCCCGGGTGGTCGAGGGCCGCGCCGCCCGTCACCACGCGCGCGGAGGAGCGGGCCCGGTCGACGAAGGCGGCGACGCGGTCGCGGTGCGCGTGCGAGATGAGCGGGCCGAGGTCGGTGGCCGGGTCGAAGGGGTCGCCGAGCCGCACGGTCGCCATCAGGTCGGCGACGCCCGCCACGAAGGCGTCGTACAGCGGCCGCTGCACGTACGCGCGCGTGGCGGCCGTGCAGTCCTGGCCGCTGTTGATGAGGGCGCCCGCGACGGCCCCGTGCACGGCGGCCTCCAGGTCGGCGTCGTCGAAGACCACGAAGGGCGCCTTGCCGCCGAGCTCCAGGTGCAGCCGCTTGACGGTGGCGGTGGCGACCTCCGCGACGCGCTTGCCGACGCCGGTCGACCCGGTGAAGGACGTCATGACGACGTCGGGGTGGCCGACCAGGTGCTCGCCCGCCTCCTTGCCCGCGCCGGTGACGATGTTGACGACGCCGTCGGGGATCCCGGCGGCGGTGGCGGCCTCGGCGAAGAGCAGGGACGTGAAGGGGGTGAGCTCGGCGGGCTTCAGGACGATGGTGTTGCCCGCGGCGATGGCCGGCAGGACCTTCCAGGCGGCCATCTGGAGGGGATAGTTCCAGGGCGCGATGGAGCCGACGACACCGATCGGCTCGCGGCGTACGTACGAGGTGTGGTCGCCGCCGTCGTACTCCCCCGCCGACTGGCCCTGCAGGTGGCGGGCCGCGCCCGCGAAGAAGGAGGTGTTGTCGATGGTCCCCGGCACGTCGAACTCGCGGCTCAGCTTGATCGGCTTGCCGCACTGCAGGGACTCGGCCTGCGCCAGCTCCTCGGCGCGCGCGGACAGCTCCCCGGCGAAGCGGTGCATGGCGTCGGAGCGCTCACCGGGGCCGGCGGCCGCCCAGCCGTCGTACGCGGCCGCGGCCGCGGCGACGGCGGTGTCGACATCCTTGGGGCCCGCGAGCTCGTACGTCAGGACCTCCTCGCCCGTGGCCGGATCGACGACCGCGTGGGTGCGGCCCGAGGTGCCCTGGGTGAGGCGTCCCGCGATGTACTGGGCGCCGTCCGCGAAACGGTCCCGCGCCTGGAATGTGTGCATGACGCTCTCCTCCGCCGGCCGCCCCGTCCCGAGAGGGTCGGCGTAGTTCCAGATCGATTTGAGTGCCGATCCTGACAGAGGGCCGATAGCCCAACAAGTGATTCCGTTGTTGCCTTTTGGTTACGCGACGGAATCTGTCGACCAGGTGTCGAGTCGGCTTGGAAAAGGAGGGACGGAATGTCAGTGGTGCCTGCCAGGGTGGCGTGCATGAGGGATTTCACAGGGGAGGACACGGGGAAGGGCGGGGCCGAGTACCTGTACTTCTGGGGGCACGCCCCGCGCCGGGACGGTGCGCTGGGGGCGAGCTGTTTCAGCCAGTGGTGGCCCTCGCCGTTCACGGCCGACGGCGTGGCGTACGCGACGGCGGAGCACTGGATGATGGCCCGGAAGGCCCGCCTCTTCGGTGACGCGGAGGCCGAGCGGGCGGCGCTCGCGGCGCGTACGCCCGCCGAGGCGAAGCGGGCGGGGCGGCACGTGCGGGACTTCGACGATCAGGTCTGGGAGCGGGAGCGCTTCGGGATCGTGGTCGAGGGGTCGGTGCGGAAGTTCTCGTCGGACGGGGCGCTGCGGGCGTATCTCGTCGGTACGGGCGACCGGGTGCTGGTCGAGGCGAGCCCCGTGGACCGGGTGTGGGGCGTCGGCCTGGCCGCCGACGATCCGCGGATCGCGGATCCCGCGGGGTGGCGGGGGCTGAACCTGCTGGGGTCGGCGCTGATGGAGGCGCGGGAGCGGCTGCGGTAGCGGGCCTGTCGTGGCGGGGGTATCGGGGCGGCTGCGGGAGCGGCCTGTCATGGCGGGGGGTATCGGGGCGGCTGCGGGAGCGGCCTGTCATGGCGGGGGGGGCGGGGCGGCTGCGGGAGCGGCCTGTCATGGCGGGGGGCGGGGCGGCTGCGGCCTTGTCGCGCCCCGGGGAGCGGCTGCGGCAGCCACCCGGTCCGCCCGGTCCGCCCGGGAGGAGTCGCCGTCGCGGCCGGGGGCGGGGCGGGTGGCCGCCCGGTTCCGGCCGGGATCCGCGTCCTACGATGATCCCCGACCCACGGGT
This sequence comes from Streptomyces flavofungini, assembly GCF_014650815.1. Taxonomy (GTDB): domain Bacteria; phylum Actinomycetota; class Actinomycetes; order Streptomycetales; family Streptomycetaceae; genus Streptomyces; species Streptomyces flavofungini. The sequence goes on along the minus strand of NZ_BMVR01000018.1, from coordinate 153,251 downwards.
CGACCGATCAGCCGATCACACCGTGTTCCGGGGAGGAACCCATGTCCGACCACCAGACTCAGCCCGCCGCGCAGACACAAGCGTTCATCGCCGGACTGCCCAAGGCCGAACTCCACGTCCACCACGTCGGCTCCGCCTCTCCCCGGATCGTCTCCGCCCTCGCCGCCCGGCACCCCGACTCGAAGGTGCCCACGGACATCGAGGCCCTCGCGGACTACTTCACGTTCACGGACTTCGCGCACTTCGTCCAGGTGTACCTGTCCGTCGTGGACCTGATCCGCACCCCCGACGACGTCCAGCTCCTCACCTTCGAGGTGGCCCGCGAGCTGTCCCGGCAGAACGTGCGGTACGCCGAGCTGACCATCACCCCCTTCTCCTCCACCCGCCGCGGCATCGACGAGCACGCCTTCATGGCCGCCATCGAGGACGCCCGCAAGACCGCCGAGGCCGAGCTCGGCGTCGTCCTGCGCTGGTGCTTCGACATCCCCGGCGAGGCGGGCCTGGAGTCGGCGGCGGAGACGGTGCGGCTGGCCACCACCGACGGCATCCGCCCCGAGGGCCTGGTCTCCTTCGGCCTCGGCGGCCCCGAGATCGGCGTACCGCGCCCGCAGTTCAAGCCGTACTTCGACCGCGCCATCGCCGCCGGCCTGCACTCGGTGCCGCACGCGGGCGAGACCACCGGCCCGGAGACCGTCTGGGACGCGCTCACCCACCTGCGCGCCGAGCGCATCGGGCACGGCACCAGCTCCGCCAAGGACCCCGAGCTCCTCGCGCACCTGGCCGAGCACCGCATCCCGCTGGAGGTCTGCCCGACCTCGAACATCGCGACCCGTGCCGTCGCCACCCTCGACGAGCACCCGCTCAAGCAGTTCGTGGACGCGGGCGTCACCGTCACCATCAACTCCGACGACCCGCCCATGTTCGGCACGGACCTCAACAACGAGTTCGCCGTCGCCGCCCGCCTCCTCGGCCTCGACGAGCGCGGCATCGCCGCCCTCGCGAAGAACGGCGTCGAGGCGTCGTTCCTGGACCGGGCGGGCAAGGACAGGATCACCGCCGAGATCGACGCGTACACGGAGAACTGGCTGGCCTCCTGACACAACTCGGGAGCGCGCGGACGGGCCCCGGGCCGACCAGCCCCGGGGCCCGTCCCCCGCCACAATGGGTGCCATGCGCACCGTGACTGCCGTCGCCCACCGAGGCGACCCCTACCGCGTCTGCGAGAACACCCTCCCCTCCCTGCGCTCGGCGCTCGAACGGGGCGCGGACGCCGTGGAGATCGACGTCCGCCCGACCCGCGACGGCGTCCCCGTCCTGCTGCACGACGCGAGCCTCACCCGCCTCTGGGAGCACGATCGCCCCCTGTCCGCGCTGTCCGCCGACGAAGTGCGCGGTCTGACCGGCGGCGGCGTGCCCACCCTCGAAGAGGCCCTGAAGGAGACGGACGGCCACCGCGTCCTCGTGGACCTCCCGGGCGCGACCCCCGAGGCGGTGCGCGGAATCGTCGGCGTCATCGGCGACTGCGGTGCCGCCGACCGGGCGTACTACTGCGCGGGCCCCGACGCGATGCTCGCCGTGCGGGCCGCGGACCCGGCCGCGGAGATCGCCCTCACCTGGAAGTCGCTCGCCCCGCCCCGGCCCGCGCTGCTCGCCGCGATCGGCCCGCGCTGGCTCAACTACCGTTTCGGCCTGGTGAGTCGGGGCCTGGTCGACCATGTGCACGCGAGCGGTCTGCTGGTCTCGGCGTGGACTCCCGACACCCGACGCTCCATGCGTAAGCTCATCTCCCACGGGGTGGACTCGATCACCACCAACCGCGTGGACGCACTCGCCGCCGAGCTGTCCCGAGGGCCCCGGCGGCCTCGCCAGGAGACGGGGAAGGAACCTCACGATTGAGCGCAGAGCACGCAAGGAGCACGGCGAACACAGCGAACACGGCGAACGCCACGAACACACGGCACGCGGAGAACACCGACAGCGCCGACAGCACCGACGGCGCCGGGCGGATACGCACCGACATGGCGCACAACGCCCGCGTCTGGAACTACTGGCTGGGCGGCAAGGACAACTACTCGGTGGACCGCGCGGTCGGCGAGCAGGTCGTCGAGATGTTCCCCGGCATCGGCCAAGTCGCCCGCGCGGACCGGGCGTTCCTCGGCCGCGCGGTGGCACATCTGGTGGGCGACGCGGGCATCCGCCAGTTACTGGACATCGGTACGGGCCTGCCCACGGGCGACAACACCCATGAGGTCGCGCAGCGCCTCGCGCCCGACGCGCGCATCGTGTACGTCGACAACGACCCCATCGTCCTCACCCACGCCAACGCCCTGCTCACCAGCTCCCCCGAGGGCTCGACCGCGTACATCGACGCGGACGCCCGGGACACGGAGCGCATCCTGCGGGCCGCCGCCGAGACCCTCGACTTCGAGCAGCCGGTGGCCGTGATGCTGCTGGGCATCCTCAACTTCATCCCCGAGACCGACGTGGCCCGCGGCATCGTGCGGACCCTCATGGACGCGGTGCCGTCCGGCAGTTACCTGGTCATGACCCACCCGACCCTGGACGCCGACGTCGGCGGCGCGGACAACCAGCCCGCCATGGACTTCTGGAACGCCAACGCGACACCGCCGATCACCGGCCGCACCCGCGCGGAGTTCCTGTCGTTCATGGCGGGCCTCGACCTCCTCGACCCGGGCGTCGAATCGTGCGCGCGCTGGCGGTTCCCGGCGGCGGAGCCGGTGCCGCAGTTCGGCGCGGTGGGCCGCAAGCCGTAGCCCGGGGCTAACCGGGCTCGCCCGCCACCTGGCCGACCGGCGGCACGACGGCCTGCGCGTCCACGCCCTCGCCCACCCAGAGGCCGATGAAGAGCGCGGCCGTCGCCTCCACAAGGGCGGCCCGCCCGAGGCCGCCCGCGGCGTAGGGCACGCAGCCGATGTCCCGCACCAGTTCGCGTACGACGCGCAGCGCGTCCTCGTCGTCACCGCACACCGGCACCGCGAGGCGCCGCCCGTCGAACTCGGGCGGCGTGAGCCGCCACACGCTGTCGTGGCAGAGGTTGAACGCCTTCACCACCCGGGCTCCGGGCGCGGCGGCGGCCAGTTGTTCGGCGGCGGCTTCGGTGCCCCGTGTGAGCAGCGCGAAGCCCGCGCCGACGGGGTTGCCGCAGTCCACCAGGACCCGGCCGTGCAGGGCGTCGGCGAGCCCTGCGGCGACCTCGGCCCCGGCCGCGTACGGCAGCGCGTGCAGCACCGCGCCGTCCCCGAACTCGGCGGCCGCCCGCAGCGAGCCGTGGCCCGCCGCGCCGATCCGCCCGGCGAGGGCGGCCGCCCGGCCCTCGTCGCGCGCCCCGACGTACACCTCGTGTCCGGCGCGCACCCACTGCGTGCCCAGCGCGTCGGCCATGTTCCCGGCCCCGAGAATCCCTATCCGCATACGCGTCGCTCTCCCTCGTACATCCCGGTGTTCCGGCCCGATGACCGATACGAGGACGACACTAGAAAGCCCCTCGGGCACCGATCGGTAAGTCTCGGCCCGCCTTCGCCAGGTCGCGGCACCTCAGGCACCATGCGAAGCGTGACGCCCCACGACCCGACCGCCGAACCGCCCCACGAACCCACCACCGAACCACCCCACGAACCCACCGACCTCCTCGCCGACTGCCGCGCCCGCCTCGCCTTCGACCTGCTCGCCAACACCTGGAACGCGGTGGCGCTCTGGGCCCTGCGGCACGGCCCGCTGCGCCCGCGCGAACTGCGCACCCGCATCGGCGGCATCAGCCCCAAGATCCTCACGGCGACACTGCGCCGCCTGGAGTACAACGGCCTGGTGACCCGCCACGCGTACGCCGAGTCCCCACCCCGCGTCGAATACGCCCTCACCGACCTCGGCCGCACCCTGCTCACCCCGATCGAGACGTTCGGGGTGTGGGCACACACGCACGGGGACGAGGTGATGGCGGCACAGGACAGGGGCGAGAGGGCCGAGCGGGGCGAGGCGGCCACCTCGTAGGCGCAGCCACCCTTCAGAGAAGCCATCCCCTAAGGGTTAGCCCCTCCAACTACCCTTACTATCCCGCCAGTTGACCCCGGACCGCCTCAGGGCCCCCACCCCTCCCCAGTGACGATCCCCCGCCCCCACCCACCGCACAGGATGAGACCGACCCACCCAGTCACTCACCTGGAGCAGCTCATGCGCGTACACGCCGGTCTCGTCGCCGCGCTCGCCGGCGCCGTCGTCCTCGGTCTCACGGCCGCCGCCGCGCCCGCCCTCGCGAGCAGCGGTACCCCGGCGCCCGCCGCCGTCGCCGCGGACATCCGCTCGGGGCCCGACGGCAAGGCGCTGCGTGAAGCCATCGCCGGTCTTCCCGATGCCGACGCGACGGCCGCGCTGGTGCGGGTGCGGGGGAAGAAGGCGTCGTGGCACGGGAGTTCAGGAGTGCGGGACCTCACGTCGGGGCGCGACGCGAACCCGGAGGGGCGGTTCCGGGCCGGGTCCACCACGAAGGTGGTGACGGCGGCCGTGGTCCTGCAGCTCGCCGCCGAGGGCGAGGTCGACCTCGACGCGCCCGTCCAGCGCTATCTGCCGGACGTCTTCGCCCCGCACGCCGACGCCTTCCGCAGGCCCATCTCCGTACGCCGACTCCTCAACCACAGCAGCGGGTTGCGGCCGGGGCGCGCACTGGGCACGACCTTCGAGGAACTGTACGCGCGCCGCTTCGAGACGCTCACCCCGCAGGAGGTCGCCGCCTCGTCCCTCGCGAAGGGACCCGCGTACGACCCGGGGACCAGGCAGGAGTACCTGGGCGTCAACTACACGCTGCTCGGGCTGCTGATCGAGAAGGTCACGGGGCACTCGTACGAGCATGAGGCCACCCGGCGCGTCCTCAAGCGCGCGGGCATGCGGCACTCCTCCTTCCCCGGCACCGACCCACGCATCCACGGTCCGCACAACCGCGGCTACCAGGCCGTGCGGACGCCGGACGGCGGGACGCGCCTGGTCGACGTGACGGAGTGGAACCAGCGGGACCGGATGGCGGGCGGCGACATGATCTCCACGACGGCCGACCTGGAGCGGCTGACCGTCGCCCTGTTCCAGGGCAGGATCGTGCCGAAGCCGCAGCTGGAGGAGATGTTCACGGTGCCGTCGGACATCGAGGGCGCCACGATGAGCGCGGGCCTGATGCGGTACGAGGCACCCGACGGGCGGGTCGTCTGGCTGAAGACCGGCGGGCGGCACGGCTACAACTCGATCGTCGCCGCCACCCGGAACCTGGACACCGTCCTCGTCTACTCGGTCAACTCCACCGACGCCAAGGGCCAGGACATGAACCCGGTCGCCCAGCGCATCATCGAGGCGGCGCTCAAGCCCGCCCGCCGCTGACCCCGCCCGCGGGCCGGACCTACGCGTTCGTGCCGCCGTCGACCGTGACCTCCGTGCCGGTGATGGTGCGCCCGCCGGGACCGACGAGGTGGGCTACCGTCGCCGCGATGTCGTCGGCGTCCGAGTAGTGGCCGAGGGCGGAGATGCCGCGCTGGAAGTCGGAGCTCTCGCCGTCGGCCGGGTTCATGTCGGTGTCCGTGGAGCCGGGGTGCACGGCGTTGACGGTGATGCCGCGGGGGCCGAGTTCGCGGGCGAGGGCCTTGGTGAAGCCGCTCAGGGCGGACTTGCTCATGGAGTACAGGACGATGCCGCCGAACGGCACCCGGTGCACGAGGTTGCTGCCGATGCTCACGATGCGCCCGCCCCGCGGCAGATGGGCGAGGGCGGCCTGCCCGGCGACGAAGGCGGCGCGGGCGTGGATCGCGAGGGTGCGGTCCAGCTCCTCCGGCGTGACGTCCTCGAACGGCCCGTACGGGTACACGCCCGCGTTGTTGACCAGGATGTCCAGGCGGCCCAGCTCCCGGGCCGCCCGCGCCACGGCCGCCCGCACCGCGTCCGCGTCCGCCGCGTCGGCCTGGATGGCGACGGCCCGCCGCCCCGCCGCCGCCACATCGGCGACGACGGCCTCGGCCTTCGCCTTCCCGGCCGGGCTCACATAGGTGAACGCCACATCGGCCCCGTCCCGCGCGAGCCGCCGCACGATCGCCGCACCGATCCCCCGGCTGCCGCCCGTCACCAGCGCGGCCTTGCCCACCAGCTCAGTCATCCCCGACCCCAAATCTCTGTGAGTGCCCTGCGTATGCGTGTGCCGCCGACCCCGGCCCATAATTCTGTGCCGGTCGACACAGAAACATTCACACGGGCGTACCCTCACGTCAAGGCCTATATTTGTCACTCACTACAGAAATGCGCGCGAGGGAGGCGGGAGCCATGGCGGGACGCGGACGACCCCGGGCGTTCGACCGGGACACGGCGCTGCGCCGGGCCATGGAGGTGTTCTGGACGCAGGGGTACGAGGCCACGTCGATGACGGACCTCACCTCGGCGATGGGCATCGCGTCGCCCAGCCTGTACGCCGCGTTCGGCTCCAAGGAGGCGCTGTTCCGGGAGGCGGTCACGCTGTACGACGCCACCGAGGGCGCGCCCATGGCCCAGGCGCTGACCGAACTCCCCTCCGCACGGGACGCGGTGGAGGCCGTACTGCGCTGGAACGCGCGCGCGTACACCGCCGAGGGCAGCCCCAGCGGCTGCATGATCGTGCTCGCCGCCACCAACTGCTCACCGGCGAACGCCCCCGTGCGCGACCACCTGGCGACCTGGCGGAAGGCGGGCGCGCGGCTGACGGCCCGCCGTCTTGACCGGGCCGTCCAGGAGGGCGAACTCCCCGCGGACACGGACACCGAGGCCATGGCCGCCTTCTACACCACGGTCATCCAGGGCATGTCGGTCCAGGCCCGCGACGGGGCGACCGGCGCGGACCTGGACCGGACGGTGGACCGGGCGATGGCGGCGTGGGAGGTGGTGGCGATGCCCGCGACGGCCCGGCCGACAGCTGCCGCAGCCCGGCCGGAGCCCGCCGACGACCGGTCGAAGCCCGCCGACGACCGGTCGGCGCCCGCTACAACCCGGCCAGCGAGTTCCACCGCTTAGCGAACTCCGTGCGCTCCCCGGACGTGATGTCCCGCGCGATCGCGAGCCGCTTGCGCATGCCGTCGTCCGGGAAGATCAGCGGGTCCTCGGCGAGCGCCGCCAGCTCCTTGTCCTTGCTGGCGGCGAGGACGTCGCGGGCGGCGGGCACGGGGCAGACGTAGTTGACCCAGGCGGCGAGTTCGGCGGCGACCTCGGGTTCGTAGTAGTGGTCGATGAGGCGTTCCGCGTTGGCCTTGTGGCGGGCGAGGTTGGGGATCATCAGGGACTCGGCCCAGAGTTCCGCGCCCTCCTCGGGGACGACGAACTCGATGTCCGGGTCGTCGGCGCGGAGCTGGATGACGTCTCCGCTGTAGGCCTGGCAGGCGAGGACGTCGCCGCTGGCGAGGTCCTTGATGTAGTCGTTGCCGGTGAAGCGGCGGATGTGGTGGCTGTCGACCAGCTTCTCGACCCGGTCGCACATCCGGTGGAAGTCGTCGGCCGTCCACTTCGTGACGTCGACACCGTCCCCCTGCATGAGCAGCGCGAACGCCTCGTCGAGCCCGGAGAGCAGCGTGACGCGCCCCTTCAGATCACCCGCCCACAGGTCCGACACGTGCCGGATCTCCCGCCCGAGCCGCCTCTTGTTGTACGCGATGCCGGTGATCCCCGACTGCCACGGCACCGTGAACTTGCGGCCCCGGTCGAAGCTGGGCGAGCGCAGCAGCGGGTCGAGGTGCCGGGTGACGTTCGGCTGCCGGGCCCGGTCCATCTCCTGCACCCAGCCGAGGCGCACGAACCGGGCGCACATCCAGTCGCTGATGACGATGAGGTCGCGGCCGGTCGCCTGGTGGTTCATCAGGGACGGGCTGATCTTGCCGAAGAACTCGTCGTTGTCGTTGATCTCCTCCGTGTAGCGCACGTCGATCCCGGTGCGCTTCTCGAAGGCGGCCAGCGTCGGCCGCTTCGACTTGTCCTCGTCGTCGGTGTCGATGTACAGCGGCCAGTTGGCGAAGACGAGCCGCCGCTCACGGGCGGAACGGTCCGCCGCCGCCCGGTCACCGGGCTTCACATAGGCGGCGGGCACCCCGCACCCCGCGAGGCCGCCGAGCGCGGCGGCTCCGCCCAGGGCGCGAAGGAGGGTCCGGCGAGTGGGGCGGCAGGTGGCTCGGTTGGCTGGCACCCCCGCAGGATGCCCCGGCGGCCCGGCGCGAACAATGGACGAGGCGTCGAGTGGGTGGTCTCGGGGCCGACACCCTGTCCAGGGGGTCGCCTGGTCCAGGGGGTCCAGGCGGCCGGGGCGGTGCACCAGGGCGACGAGGTCCAGGCAGTGGGCGGCGCGGCCCGACAGGTCGTCGGGCCGCGCGACGGAACGGCGCGCGTACGACGCGGAACCGTCAGCGTGCGGCCGGCCCCAGCCACCCCGCCAGGTCCGACGCCGTCACCCGCGTCAGCGGCCCCTCGTCGAGCGGCCCGGGGAACAGCCGGTACGCCGTGCCGGACGCGGCGCGTTCCGTACCGGCCAGGTCGCCGTGGACCAGGGCGACGAACGCCCGACGGTCCGTCAGCTCGGGCTCGGCGCACAGGACATCGGGCTCCCACCCGTCGCGGATCCGGACGGCGAAGTCGGCGCGCGGCTCGTCCGGTTCACGGCGGTAGCCCCACAGGACGTGGCCGCGGCCGCGTACCAGGACGTCGCCGTCGGTGCGGGCCGCCGCCGTCCAGCAGGCCAGGTCCCAGAGGGTGGCGCGGCCGCCGGTCTCGAAGGTGTCGACCAGGTCGTGCCCGGCGCGGCCGAGCACCGCGCGGTAGCGCCAGACGTCGTGGTTGCCGTCGCCCGTGGCGAGCGTGAGGTCGGCCCACCAGGCTCGGCGGGAGCGCAGGTCGACGACCATCGGTACGCGCAGCGCCGCCTCGCCCGCGAGGTCGAACCGCTGGCGCACGGTGCGCGGGTCGTAGCGGACGCGGCCCTGCTCGGCCGGGTCCACGGCCATGAACCCGGCGAAGGCGTCGGGGAGTTCGTCGAAGGGCACGTTGTTGTAGGAGAGCACCGCGGGCACGACGTACCGGATCCCGGCCTTGGCGAGCCGAGGCAGGTCCAGGTCCAGGTACTCGGTGGCGCCGTGCGGCGCGGGCGCCGAGGTCAGGTCCCCCGAGTGCCGCGCGGCGCCGCCCCCGTACTCGAGCTGGGTGTAGTCGCAGAGCCCGACGAACCGCCACGCGTCGTCGTACAGCGCGACGGACAGATCGAGGTCGACCCGTACGCCCTTGGGCTGGAGCCAGTGCAGGAAGAGCCGCAGCCGCTCGCTGTCACCGGGCAGGGGCAGCGAGCTGCCGCGCGGCACGGACACCAGCGACACGGCCGAGGCACGCTCCGCGAAGGGGACGGGCAGGTCGCCGAGGGCGGCGTCGAGCACCGCGATGTCGTAGGGCGGAACGGCGGTGGCGACGGCGGCGGCCGGGACGGTCCGGCCATCGGCCCCGAGGCGGCCCTTCCGCCCACCGGCCTCGACACGATCGCCCTGCCCACCGGCCTCGACACGGTCGTCCCGCACACCGCCCCCGGCGAGGCCCCCCACCCCCGCCGCGAGCCGCCGCACAGCCTCGGCCTCGATGAGCTCCGCCGCCCGGGAGGCCACCCGCGGCGGCAGCGGCGGGCGGTGGTCCTCGACCGCGAACGCCTGCGTGACGCGGCCGCGAGGGAAGAACACCCGGCGCCCGCCGGGCTCCGCGCGGACCTTCATCCGGCCGTACGCCCCGAGCAGCGGCCCCGCGCCCGCCCGCGGCAGGGCGTGGGCCAGGGCCTCGCCGATCGCCTCGGGCAGCATCGTCTCGCCGGAGCGGGCCAGGAGCACGTCGATTCGGCGCAGCAGCTCACCGGGGCGGGCGCGCAGCAGGGCGGTCGCGGCCGTGGTGTCCCAGCGGGCGAGCGCCGCCTCGACGCGGCCCTGCCAGCCGGTGTGGTGCAGGCGGTCGCCGTCCAGACGGATGTCGTCGTGGTGCGCGGCCTCGGTGAGGAGTACGTCGGCGAGCACCGGGTCGTCGAGGCGGGTGCCGCGCAGGACGGCGAAGGCGAGCGCGGCCCGGGCGTGCCGCTCGACCCGCGCGCCCCCCTCAAAGGGGTGCAGGACCTCGCCGACGCGCTTCCAGGCACCGGGGTACCGGGCGAAGTCCTCGCAGAGGTTCCCGAGCCCGAACGTGCCGAGCAGGGCGAGGAGTTCGCGCCGCACCGGTCGCGGGAGCCCGCGCAGGCGCGGCAGTTCGAGCAGGTCGGGGTCGCCGCCGGAGCGCACGACGAGGAGCCGGAGGACGTCCGTGGCCGTGTCGGCATAGCGGGCGACGATCGGGCGCGTGGCCGGGTCGTCCAGGAGCGGGGCGAGGACCAGGGCCTTGCTCTCGCGCAGCGGGATCTCCGGGGGCAGCCGGTCGGCGGCGTCCCGCGGGTGCACCCGGCCGAGCAGCAGGACCAGGTCGTCGTGGTCCTGCGGGTTCAGCGGGGTGCGGCGGGCGAGCAGCGCGGCGAGTTCGGCGGCGGTGTCGTCGGGCGCGCCCAGGCGCAGGGCGCGCAGGACGGGGCCGCCGTCGCCGCGCGGGGCGTCGGGGCCGGTCGCCGGGGTGATCCACGGGTCGGTGGGGCCCTGGGTGTCGTACCGGCTGTCGCAGACCGGGCACGCGTACCACTCGCAGCACAGCTCGCAGCAGCCCTCGATCGTCTCCACGCAGCACTCGCAGACCAGATGCGCGCAGGGCGTGAGCGCGCGCACCCGGCAGCCCGTCAGGCCGCAGGCCATGCAGGGCTGGTGGGGCTGGGCGGCGAGGTGGTCGATGATGACGCTGGTGTAGCGGTCGCGGGCGTGCCGGTACGGCGCCGTGTGCGGGAAGCCCGCGAACAGCGGGGTGTGCGTGCGGTCGGAGCCGAGGAGCGCGTCGACGTCCTGGAGCAGCCGGGTGCCGGTGGCGACGAGGTCGCGGACGGGCAGCGCGGTGAGCGCGCGGCGCAGCGGGGTGGTCAACAGGTGGCCGCGGTCGGCGAGTTCGGCTTCGAGGACGATGACGGCGGCCCGCACGTCGGCGGGCGCGGAGCCCTCGGTGGCGCCCCCGGCTTCGGCGCCCCCAGACGCCCCGGGCACGTGCACACTCTGTCGGCGGCGCAGCAGCAGCGCGGCCAGGTCATCGGCGGTCATCAGTGGGTCCCCATCCCCCAGGGAGCAGAAAAGCGGGGGCGGAGAGTGTGTGCGCTACGGATCTTTTTGCATAAGAAGGGAGAAGGAAGCACACAGCGGAGCCGCCCCCGCGTACGCAACGGTACGCGGGGGCGGCGATCAGAGCATCCGATTTAGGCGCCCTACGTCAGGCACCCCACGCCAGGGCGCCCCGCCGGGGGAACTCAGCCCTCGATCGACGTCATCACGTGCTTGATGCGCGTGTAGTCGTCGAAGCCGTACGCCGACAGGTCCTTGCCGTAGCCGGACTTCTTGAAGCCGCCGTGCGGCATCTCCGCGACCAGCGGGATGTGGGTGTTGATCCACACGCAGCCGAAGTCGAGGGCCTTGGACAGGCGCATCGCGCGGGCGTGGTCCTTGGTCCACACCGAGGAGGCGAGGGCGTAGTCGACGCCGTTCGCGTACTCGATGGCCTGGGCCTCGTCCGTGAAGGACTGGACGGTGATGACCGGGCCGAAGACCTCGTTCTGGATGATCTCGTCGTCCTGCTTGAGGCCGGAGACGACGGTCGGCGCGAAGAAGTAGCCCTTCTCGCCGACGCGCTGGCCGCCCGCCTCCACCTTGGCGTGCGCGGGCAGCCGGTCGATGAAACCGGTGACCTGCTTCAGCTGGTTGGCGTTGTTCAGCGGCCCGTACAGCACGTCCTCGTCGTCCGGCTGCCCGGTCTTCGTGTCGGCGGCGGCCTTGGCGAGGGCGGTCACGAACTCGTCGTGGATGGACTCGTGGACGAGGACACGCGTCGCCGCCGTACAGTCCTGGCCCGCGTTGAAGAAGCCCGCGACCGAGATGTCCTCGACGGCCTTGGCGATGTCGGTGTCCTCGAAGACCACGACCGGCGCCTTGCCACCGAGCTCCAGGTGGACCCGCTTGAGGTCCTTGGAGGCGGACTCGGCGACCTGCATGCCGGCGCGCACGGAGCCGGTGATGGAGGCCATCGCCGGGGTGCGGTGCTCGACCATGGCGCGGCCGGTGTCACGGTCGCCGCAGATGACGTTGAAGACGCCGGGCGGCACGATCGAGCCGATGATCTCGGCCATCAGGACCGTGGACGCGGGGGTCGTGTCGGACGGCTTGAGGACGACCGTGTTGCCCGCGGCGAGCGCCGGGGCGAACTTCCACACGCCCATCATCATGGGGTAGTTCCACGGCGCGACCTGCGCGCAGACGCCGATGGGCTCGCGCCGGATGATGGAGGTCAGACCCTCCATGTACTCACCGGCGGCGCGCCCTTCGAGCATCCGGGCCGCGCCCGCGAAGAAGCGGATCTGGTCCACCATGGGCGGGATCTCCTCGGACCGCGTGAGTCCGATCGGCTTGCCCGTGTTCTCGACCTCGGCCGCGATCAGCTCCTCGGCGCGCTCCTCGAACGCGTCGGCGATCTTGAGCAGTGCCTTCTGTCGCTCGGCGGGCACGAGGTCGCGCCAGGCCGGGAATGCGTCGGCGGCGGCCTTCATGGCGGCGTCGACGTCGGCCTCGCCCGAGAGCGGTGCCACCGCGTACGCCTCGCCGGTCGCCGGGTTGATCACCTCGGTGGTCCGTCCGTCGGCCGCGTCCCGGAATTCGCCGTTGATGTAGTTGCGCAGACGGCGCAGCTCGGTGGTCACTGCCAGCCCTCCTGTCAGAAGCCCATGTGGTTCAAAGAGTCACTGCCTGGTCTCCATCGGATCGCCTCGTCGATCACCCGGCTGTCCGATGGATGAGACACCCACCCTAGTCGCTACACCGACGCTTTCAACATACCCAGCCGCCCATATCTGCGAAATCCGTGCTCATGGAGTTGTTGTACAACGAATTTCATCGCTCTGGGCTTGCGGAACAGACGAGACGTCGTGCACAGTGAAGTCGTGGCAAGTCGAAGCGCAGACCCCAGCAGCTCCCGCGGCGGGAGCAGCCCGACGATCGACGCCGTATCGCTGGCGATCATCGAGCAGCTCCAGGAGGACGGCCGCCGTCCGTACGCCGCCATCGGCAAGGCCGTCGGCCTCTCCGAGGCGGCCGTGCGCCAGCGGGTGCAGAAGTTGCTCGACCAGGGTGTGATGCAGATCGTGGCCGTGACGGACCCGCTCACCGTGGGCTTCCGTCGCCAGGCGATGGTCGGGATCAACGTGGAAGGCGATGTGGACCCGGTCGCGGACGCCCTGGCCGCGATGCCGGAGGCGGAGTACGTGGTGATGACCGCGGGCTCGCACGACCTCCTGGTCGAGATCGTCTGCGAGGACGACGACCACCTGCTCGAAGTCATCAACAAGCGGATCCGCGCGCTCCCCGGCGTGCGCTCCACCGAGAGCTTCGTCTACCTCAAGCTCAAGAAGCAGACCTACATGTGGGGAACCCGATAGCCGTGAGCACCAAGGACCTCAGCCGGACCGCGTACGACCACCTGTGGATGCACTTCACCCGCATGTCGTCGTACGAGAACGCGCCCGTTCCCACCATCGTGCGTGGCGAAGGGACCTACATCTACGACGACAAGGGCAAGAAGTACCTCGACGGCCTCGCGGGCCTGTTCGTGGTCCAGGCCGGGCACGGCCGCCGCGAGCTGGCCGAGGTCGCCGCCAAGCAGGCCGCCGACCTCGCCTTCTTCCCCATCTGGTCGTACGCCCACCCCAAGGCCGTGGAGCTGGCGGAGCGTCTCGCCCACTACGCCCCGGGCGATCTGAACAAGGTCTTCTTCACCACCGGCGGCGGCGAGGCCGTCGAGACCGCCTGGAAGCTGGCGAAGCAGTACCACAAGCTCACCGGCAACCACACGAAGTACAAGGTCATCTCGCGCGCGGTCGCTTACCACGGCACCCCGCAGGGCGCCCTGTCCATCACCGGCCTGCCCGCCCTGAAGGCCCCCTTCGAGCCCCTCGTGCCCGGCGCCCACAAGGTCCCGAACACCAACATCTACCGCGCCCCGAGCCACGCTCACGCCGATGATCCTGTGGCCTTCGGCCGCTGGGCCGCCGACCAGATCGAGCAGGAGATCCTCTTCGAGGGCCCCGAGACCGTCGCCGCGGTCTTCCTGGAGCCGGTGCAGAACGCCGGCGGCTGCTTCCCGCCGCCGCCCGGGTACTTCCAGCGGGTCCGCGAGATCTGCGACAAGTACGGCGTGCTGCTCGTCTCCGACGAGGTCATCTGCGCCTTCGGCCGCCTCGGCACGATGTTCGCCTGCGACAAGTTCGGCTACGTCCCCGACATCATCACCTGCGCCAAGGGCATGACCTCGGGCTACTCCCCGATCGGCGCCGCGATCGTCTCGGACCGCATCGCCGAGCCGTTCTACAAGGGCGACAACACCTTCCTGCACGGCTACACCTTCGGCGGCCACCCGGTCTCCGCCGCCGTCGGCCTCGCCAACCTCGACCTGTTCGAGCGCGAGGGCCTCAACCAGCACGTGCTCGACAACGAGGCCAACTTCCTGCAGACGCTGCAGAAGCTGCACGACCTGCCGATCGTCGGCGACGTCCGCGGCAACGGCTTCTTCTACGGCATCGAACTGGTCAAGGACAAGGCCACCAAGGAGTCCTTCACGGACGAGGAGTCGGAGCGCGTGCTCTACGGCTTCGTCTCCAAGAAGCTCTTCGAGTACGGCCTGTACTGCCGCGCCGACGACCGCGGTGACCCGGTCATCCAGCTCTCGCCGCCGCTGATCGCCGACCAGTCGACGTTCGACGAGATCGAGGGCATCGTGCGGCAGGTCCTGACGGAGGCCTGGACCAAGATCTGACCGTGACCGGATCGCGGATCCGATCCGCCGCGGACCTTTCGGGGTCCGCCCCGCCCCGCGCGCCGTGACCGGCCCGGGTGCGCCCATCCGAGTGAGATGGGCGCACCCGGGCCGCGTCCTTGTCCGGCCCCCGGCGCCGAATCCTTAGCGTGCCCAGTGACCGATCGGCCCAGCCTTCGTTCCCCCGTACGGGGGAGGCAATCTGATCTGAACCGAGGTGTACGCCATGGTGGCCCCGCCGGACAACGACGTGCTGTGGGCACGCGCCCTGCACGTCACACTCAACGGATCCCCCGCCCTCACCGGTGTCTCGCTCGGTGTCCGCGAGGGCGAGATCCTGGCCGTCGGCGGCCCGCGCGGCAGCGGCAAGACCACGCTCCTGCGCTGCCTGTCCGGCCAACTCCTGGCCGCCCAGGGCGAGGTGTGGTTCAACTCCGCGCCCGTGCACACCCTGGGCCCACTGGCCCGCGAACGCCTGCGCCGCGACAAGTTCGGCTGGATCGACCCCGAACCCCGGCTCGTCCCCGAACTCAACGCCTGGGAGAACGCCGCCCTCGGCCTGATGCTGCGCGGCGGCGCCCGGCGCGGCGCCCGCACCGCCGCCCACGAGTGGCTCGAACGCCTCGACATCGGCGACTGCGCCCGCAAACGCCCGCACGCCCTCACCCAGGCCGAGCGCCAACGCGTCTCCGTGGCCCGCGCCCTGGCCTGCGCGCCGTCCGTCCTCTTCGCCGACGAGCCCACCGCGCCGCTGCACCGCGCCGACCGCGCGCACGTCCTGCGCACCCTGACGACGGCGGCCCGCTCGCACGGCATCACCGTCGTCCTCGCCACCCATGACGCGGAGGTCGCCGCCCTCGCCGACCGGGCGGTGACCCTGCTCGACGGACGGCGGGTGCACACGGTGCACCTGCCGGGGGACGAGGTGCGGCGCGGCGGGGGGCCGGGGGGCGCGAAGGGCGTCCGCGGCTCCGGTACGCCCACGGGCCCGGCCAGCACCACTGGCACCAGCAGCCCCACCAGACCCACTGGCCCCAACAACCCCACCAGCACCACCAGTTCGGTCAGCCCCACCGGCCCGGCCACCCCCACCGACTCCGACACGGAAGGCCGGGCCGCGTGCTCGCTCTCCGCCTAGCCCGCGGCTCCCACCCCCTGGTCCAGCTGCGCCGGCTCCTCGTCGCCGCCGCGTCGGCCGGCACCGGCTTCCTGCTCCTGTGCGCCCTCGGGTACGCGATGGGCCACGCCGGGTCCGCCGGCTCCGTGCTCCGGCTCGCCTGGTGCGCCGCCCCGCTCGCCGCCACCGTGTACTTCGCCGTCGCCGTGGCCCGCACCGACCCCGGCACCAGACCGCGCCCCGGGCTCGCGGCCATCGGGCTCGGCCCCGGTCGGCTCATGGTCATCTCCGCCATGACCACGGCCGTGGCCTGCACGCTCGGCTCCATGGTGGCGCTGCTGTTCTTCCTGCATCTGCGCGGCGATCTGACGGGCCTGCCGTTCGACGGCGCCGCGGCCGAACTCCTCGCCGCCGACCGGCCGTTGCCGCTGGCGGCCGCCCTGACCCTGCTCGCGCTCGTGCCGCTGACCGCGTCCGTGGCCGGTGCCGTCGCCCTGCGCCCGCGCCGAGCCGGGACCGGCGCCGCCGAGGAACCCGGCGCCGACCCCGTGCCCGACGCCGACCCCACCGACCTCGCACCCCCGGCCGCCGCCCCCGGCGGTCTGCCCTGGGGTGTCGCACTGTTCGCCGCCGGGCTCGCCGCCGAGACGTACGCGAGCAGCGCCGACGACGGCTCGGGCCCGCGACTGCCCGGCGGTCTTGCCGGAAGCCCCGTCGGCGCGCTTGCCGGGTGGGGGCTCACCGCCCTCGGCCTCGCCCTCGCCGGGCCCGCCCTCACCCATCTGTGCGGGCGGATCCTCCAGGCCGTACGGCCCGGGGCGCTGCGGCTGCTCGCGGGGCGCGTGCTCCAGCAGGAGGCGCGGCGGATCGGGCGTCCGCTCGGCGTGGTGTGCGCGGTGGCGTCGGGCGCGTACGCGGCCCGGACCCTGTACGCCGACGCGGCGGGCGGCGGCTCGGGCATCGGCCCGCTCACCACGCTCGGCGCCGTCGTCGTCGCGGGCTGCGCCCTCCTGACGCTGGCCACGGCCGCCGTCGAGGCCAGGCACGCCCGCGCCGACACCACGGCTGCGCTGCTGCGGCTCGGGGCGCCCGCGGCGCTCCTGCGGGGCTGCGCGGCGCTGCGGGCCGGGGCGCTGCTCGCGGTGTTCGGGCCGGTGACGTGGCTGGTGGCGGAGCTGTCGGCGATGCCGCTCGTCCGCTGAGCCGCACCGCCTTCTCCGCTGCGCCGCGCCGCTCGGCCGCCCCGGGTGCCCCTGACGCCGACGTCCTCGAAAACTCGTACAAGAAGATGCGCGACGGGCGATGAGTTCCGCGCCGGAGGGCCGTCTAATCCTGCGTAGGACGCACACAGGCGCTTACGCGAGGCACGTACCCCACGGGAGACGCACATGTACCAGCAGATGATCTTCGTGAACCTGGCCGTGAACGACGTCGAGGCGTCCAAGAAGTTCTTCACCGGACTCGGCTACTCGCTCAACGCCCAGTTCTCGACGGACGACACCGCCTGCGTCCAGATCAGCGACACGATCGTCGCGATGATGCTCAGCAAGTCGCACTACGCGCAGTTCACGACCAAGGAGATCGCCGACGCCACGAAGACCAGCGAGGTCCTCGTGGGGCTGAGCGCGGAGAGCCGCGAGGCCGTGGACACGCTCGTCGACAAAGCGGTCGCGGCGGGCGCCACGGACGGCAAGACCCAGGACTACGGCTTCATGTACGGCCGGGCGTTCGACGACCTGGACGGCCACACCTGGGAGGTCATCTGGATGGACCCGGCGCAGGTCGAGGGCTGAGCCCGAGCCGCGTCCCAGGGGTGCATAGCATGGGCGGATGCTGCCCTCCGAAGCATCCGCCCCGCACCCCGGCGACCGTGAGATCGAGACGCTCACCGAGTTCGACGAGGTCGTCACGGCGGGCGGTTCGCTCGCCGGACACCGCGTCCAGGCCGTCGACCTGACCGGTCGTACGGCCGCGCTGCTCACCGCGGACACCACGGGTGCCGTCTTCCTCGGCTGCCCCATGGCGGAGGACGCCGCCGCGCACGTCCGGGCCTCCGGGGCCCTGGTCTTCCCGCCCGTCCCGGGGCTGCCGTTCGACCCCTATCGGGGGCTGCTCCACACGCCGGACGAGCTGTTCGCGGGGCTCGCCGACGGCGGGTACGAGGCCACGCCGGACGCCCGCGCGTACGCCTGGTTCCAGGCGACCAAGGCCGACGGGGACGTCTTCGCCTCGATGCTGCGCGCCGTGCACGACGACTCCATCTCCGACGCCCTCGACGAACTCCTGCACGGGCAGCGGGTGGTGGGCGTCATGGGCGGACACGCGATGGCCCGGGGCACGCTGGAGTACGCGGGCGCCGCGCGGCTCGGGCGGCAGCTCGCGCGGGACGGGTTCACGGTGGCCACCGGGGGCGGGCCCGGGGCCATGGAGGCGGCGAACCTCGGGGCGTACGCGGCGCCGCACGACGACGCGATGCTCGACGAGGCGCTTGCGATCCTCGCCAAGGAGCCGTCGTTCACCCCGTCGATCACGCACTGGGCACGGGCCGCCTTCACGGTGCGCGAGCAGTGGCCGTCCGGCGGCCCTTCCGTCGGTATCCCGACGTGGTTCTACGGCCACGAGCCGCCGAACGCCTTCGCCTCGCACCTGGCCAAGTACTTCGCCAACGCCACCCGCGAGGACGGGCTCCTCGCCCGCTCCAACGCAGGCGTCGTCTTCCTCCCGGGCGCCGCGGGCACCGTCCAGGAGATCTTCGACAACGCGACCCCCAACTACTACGAGTCCCGCGGCGGCCCCACCCCCATGGTCCTCGTCGACACCCACCACTGGACCCACCACCTGCCGGCCTGGCCCCTGCTCCAGTCATTGGCGGCGGGCCGGGAGATGGCGTCGCGGATCGCGTTGGTGGGGGATGTGGGGGAGGCGGCGGCGACGCTGGCCGACCTGGGGAGTTCTGGGTAGCTCAGTCAGTCCCAGCAGGTGTCGTGTCCCACACCCGCTGGGGGCGACTGGGCCGCCAGGGGCGGCACGGGCGGGCACAGCCCCGGAGCCGACAGAGCCGTCACGGCAACGCTCACCCGAACGACGCCCGCTCCAGCCAGAACTCCAGCAACTCCCGATCCCCCAGCACCTCAACCCGCCCGGAGTCCAACCCCCGCCGCCGGTAGAACGCGAGCAGCACCTCGGTAAGCGGCCCCCGCAGCGCAACGTCGGACTTCTCATGAGCCCGCCGCCACACCACCCCTTCCTCGGCCAACTCGACCACCCACTCCGCGTCGAGCGAAGCCTCCGCGTCCACCGCGTGCAGATGAATGGTCCGCCCACTCCCACGCAGCTCACGGGCGTTGTCGGCCAAGTTGGTCCGCTGGACGTACTGCACGATCTCCAGCCACTCGTCGACCGCGTCGGCGGCGACCTCGGGCGCGACGACGTACTCGACCCCCGCGGCGATGGCGGCGTCGGCCCGATGCACGGCAACCTCGTGCGTCATCCGCCGCGCCCAGAACTCGGCGGTGTGCTCCCCCGCCCACGTCCACACGGCAGTCTCCCCCGTGGCCCCCGCGAAGGCCGCGTCGATCAGCTCCGCCGTCTCGGCGAGCCACGCGTCGAGCCCGGCGGGATCGTCGTCGCCGGGCCCGGGGACCCCGGGGACGTCCGACTCGGGGATGTGCTTCTCCGCCCGCGTACGGACGTGCGCCTCGACCCACCGCACGGCACCACCGGTGTGCCGGGCGAGCTCCCCGAGGGTCCACTCGGGGCAGGTCGGCACGGTGACCGTCAGGTCGGCCCCCACCAGCGTCTCCCGGAACAGCGCCAGCTGGCGGCCGACTTCTTCGCGGTAGCGGTCGTAACCCAGTCTCGTCATGGCCGAACCATAGATCGGCGTCTCAGCCGACGGCAGCCCCATTTCCGGCACGCCCCGAGCACTCCGCCGGACCACCCCGGCGCCCCCCACCAGGCCGTCCCCACCCACTCCTCAGCCGAGCACCACCACGTCACCCGAGTCGAAGGCGACCCCCACCGCCTCCCCCACAGCGGGCGCGTCCCGCAGCGCGCACGCCGCTTCGAGCCTCGGCCCGCCCGGGGGCTCCAACTGGACGGCGACGTGCGTGCCCCGGAACGTACGCGCCGCGACCACACACGCGAGCCCGTCCCGCGCCCCCACGAGCCGCACCCCGGCGGGCCGTACGAGCAGTCGGCACGCCCCCTGCCGGGTCCCGGCGGGCACCGGGATCTTGCCCCACACCGTGTCCGCGGCCTCGCCGGTGACGGTCGCGTCGACCACGTTGTCGAAGCCGAGGAAGCGCGCCACGAACTCGTCGGCCGGGTTCCGCCACACCTCAAGGGGCGTGCCGGACTGGGCGATCCGCCCGTCCCGCATGACCACGACCCGGTCGGCGAGCGCGAACGCCTCGCCCTGGTCGTGCGTGACGGCGAGCACGGTGGTGCCCAACTCGTCGAAGAGTTCCCGCAGTTCGACGACGAGGCGCTCACGCAGCGAGCGGTCGAGCTGGCCGAGGGGCTCGTCGAGCATCAGCAGCCGGGGGCGCGGCGCGAGCGCGCGGGCGAGCGCGACGCGCTGCTGCTCGCCGCCCGACAGCGCCGACACGGCCCGCTTCTGCGCGCCCGGAAGCCCCACCAGGTCGAGCAACTCGGCGACCCGCAGGGCCTGTTCGGAGCGCGAGGCGCCGTGCATGCGCAGCCCGAAGCCGACGTTGCCCGCCACGTCCCGCTGCGGGAAGAGCTGATGGTCCTGGAACATCAGGCCGACGCCCCGCTTGTGCGCGGGCACCCCGCCCTGGTCGCGCCCGCCGAGCACGACCCGCCCGCCGTCGAGGCCCTGCAGCCCGGCGACGACCCGCAGCAGCGTCGACTTGCCGCTGCCGCTCGGCCCGAGCACGCACACGATCTCGTGCTCGGCGACGTCGAGGGCGACCCGGTCGAGGGCGGCGCGCGCCCCGAACCGTACCGTCACGTCCGCAAGCCGCAGCAGCGCCTCGCCGGTGGCACCGGCCACCTCGGGCTTCGCCTGTGTGGCCGTCATCAGAACTCTCCCGTCGTACGTTCCGTACGCAACCGCTCCAGGAGCAACAGCGACACCGCGCACACCACCATCAGGATCGTCGACAGAGCCATCGCCTGCCCGTAGTTGAGGTCCCCGGCCCGCCCGAGCAGCCGCGCCACCGCGACCGGCAGCGTCGGGTTGTCCGGCCGGGCGATGAACACCGTGGCGCCGAACTCGCCGAGCGACACCGCGAAGGCGAAGCCCGCCGCGATCAGCAGCGCCCGCCGCACCAGCGGGAAGTCGACCTCCCGCCAGGCCCGCAGCGGCGACGCCCCGAGCACCGCCGCCGCCTCGCGCAGCCGCCCGTCCACCGCGCGCAGCACCGGCAGCATGGTGCGGACGACGAACGGCACGCCCACCAGGGCTTGCGCCAGCGGCACCAGGAACCAGGACGCCCGCAGGTCGAGCGGCGGCTCGTCCAGCGTGATCAGGAAGCCGAAGCCGACGGTCACCGCGGACACGCCGAGCGGCAGCATCAGGAGCGCGTCGAACCCGCGCACGAGCCGCCCCGCACGCCGAGTCAGCGCGGCCGCCGCGAGCCCGCCGATGACCACCGCGATGGCCGTGGCCACGACCGCGTACCGCAGCGAGTTTCCGATCGCGTCGATGGCCGGGACGAGGAATGCCCCGCCGTCGGCCGACCGCAGCGTCTCGTAGTACAGGAAGCCGAAGCCGTCGGGACCGTCGAACGACCGCTGCACCAGGACGCCGAGCGGCAGCAGGATCAGCAGCACGATGGTCAGGAGCACGAAGCCGAGCAGGCTCCACTGCCCGGCGCCGCGCGGCCGCCGCACCGTCGCCGCGGCGTCCACCAGCTTCAGCGCGCTCTCGCGCCGCCGCACCGTCCAGGCGTGCACGGCGAGGACCCCGCCGACCGCCGCGAACTGCACGAGCGTGAGGACCGCGGCCGTCGGCAGGTCGAGGAGCTGCGCCGTCTGCCGGTAGATCTCGACTTCGAGGGTCGAGTACGCCGGACCGCCGAGGATCTGGACGACACCGAACGACGTGAACGTGAACAGGAAGACCATCAGCGCGGCCGCCGCGACGGCGGGCGCGAGCGCGGGCAGCGTCACCGTCCGCCAGGCCCGCGCGCGCGAGGCCCCGAGCATCCGCGCGGCCTCCTCCTGCCGCGGGTCGAGCTGCGACCAGAGCCCGCCGACGGTGCGGACGACGACGGCGTAGTTGAAGAAGACGTGCGCGAGCAGGATCGCCCACACCGTCGTGTCCAGGCGTACGCCCCACAGCTCGTCGAAGAGCCCGCCGCGCCCGATCAGCGCGAGGAACGCCGTGCCGACGACGACCGTCGGCAGCACGAACGGCACGGTCACGACGGCCCGGAGCACCTGCTTGCCGGGGAAGTCGAAGCGCGCGAAGACGTACGCGCCGGGGAGCGCGATGAGGAGCGTGAGCGCAGTCGACGCGAGCGCCTGCCAGGTGGTGAACCACAGCACCTGCTGGATGTCGGACTGCCCGAGCACGTCGGTAATCCGCCCGAACTGCCAGTTCCCGTCCGCCTTCAGGCCGCGCGCGACGATCGCGGCGACCGGATAGGCGAAGAAGACGCCGAAGAACGCGACGGGCAGGGCCATGAGGCCGAGCCGCACCGCGCTCCCCCGTCGATCGCGCGGCCGCCCGGGGACGCGGCCCGCGCGGCCGGGAGGGGCCCCGCCGGTCTTCCCCGGCGGGGCCTCCGCAGCCGCTTCGGCTACTTCAGAACGAGCGAGGTCCATGACTTGACCCACTGCTCACGCTTGTCGGCGATCTTCTTCGGCGCCATGGTCTCCGGCTTGTCGACCGTCACGCCGAACTTCCGGAACAGCTCGGGCGTCTGCGCGGCCTCCCGCACCGGGTTCACGAACATCTGGAGCGGCATGTCGTCCTGGAACTTCTTGCTGATCATGAAGTCGAGGAGCGCCTTGCCGCCCTTCTCGTTCTGCGCACCCTTCAGCAGGCCCGCGTACTCGATCTGCCGGAAGCAGGTGTCGGTCGCGACGCCGGTCGGCGCCTCCTTGGGCTGCGGCTTGGCGTACAGCACCTCGACGGGCGGCGACGACGCGTACGACACCACGAGCGGCCGGTCGCCCTTGGCCTTCTTGCCGCCGGCCGAGCCGGAGAACTCCTCGTTGTACGCCTGCTCCCAGCCGTCGACGACCTTGACGCCGTTGGCCTTCAGCTTCTTCCAGTACGCCTCCCAGCCGTCGTCGCCGTACTTCGCGGCCGTGCCGAGCACGAAGCCGAGGCCGGGCGAGGAGGTCGAGGCGTTCTCGGTGACGAGGAGGTTCTTGTACCGGGGCTTGATCAGGTCGTCGAAGGACTTCGGCGGCGCCAGCTTCTTGTCGGCGAAGTACTTCTTGTCGTAGTTCACGCAGATGTCGCCGGAGTCGATGGGCGTGACGCCCTTCTCGCCCCCGGCGAGCCGGTACTGCGGCAGGATCAGGTCCGCGCCCTTGGCCTCGTACGGCTCGAAGACGTCGTTGTCGAGCGCGCGGGAGAGCAGGGTGTTGTCGACGCCGAAGAAGACGTCGCCCTGCGGGTTGCCCTTGGACAGGATCGCCTTGTTCACGGCCTGCCCGGCGTCGCCGTCCTCCAGGACCTTGACCCGGTAGCCGGAGGTCTTCTCGAAGTCCTTCAGGACGCTCTTGGAGACGTTGAAGGAGTCGTGCGTCACCAGGGTCACGGACTTCGCGTCCGAACCCCCCGAGCCGCTGTCCGAGCCGCACGCGGTGACCGCGACGAGCCCGAGGCCCACGGCGACCGCCGTGACCGAAGCCTTCTTGATGGTGCTCACGGAAACATTCCTCCTGGAGTGACCAGGAAGAGACGCGGCCCCGCCCGGGACCGTCGAGTCGAATCGTCGATCGGCGTCCCGGGCAGGGCGCAACAGCTTGAGTAGCGACCGAACTTCCTACCCAGAATGACCTGGGCGAGGTTCAGAGGGTCTGCGGCCGATACCGCACTCTCAGCGCTGTGGCGCTCCCCTGTCGGAATATGCAGATGTGGTTACGCCCGCAAGACTACCTCTCGGCCGCCGCGAGCTGCCCGCACGCCCCGTCGATCTCCTGGCCCCGGGTGTCGCGGACGGTGACCGGCACCCCGTGGGCCGCGATGGCCTCGACGAAGGCCTTCTCGTCCTCGGGCCGCGAGGCGGTCCACTTCGAGCCCGGCGTGGGGTTCAGCGGAATGAGGTTGACGTGCACCGGCTTGCCCTTGAGCAGCCGTCCGAGCCGGTCACCACGCCATGCCTGGTCGTTGATGTCCCGGATCAGCGCGTACTCGATGGACAGGCGGCGGCCCGACTTGGCCGCGTACTCCCAGCCCGCGTCCAGGACCTCACGCACCTTCCAGCGCGTGTTGACCGGAACCAGGGTGTCGCGCAGCTCGTCGTCGGGCGCGTGCAGCGAGATGGCGAGACGGCACTTGAAGCCCTCGTCCGCGAACCGGTGGATGGCGGGCACCAGGCCGACCGTGGACACGGTGATGCCGCGCTGCGAGAGGCCCACGCCGTCCGGCTCGGGGTCGGTGAGGCGGCGGATGGCGCCGGTCACGCGGTTGTAGTTCGCCAGCGGCTCGCCCATGCCCATGAAGACGATGTTCGAGAGCCGGGCCGGTCCGCCCGGGATCTCGCCGTCGCGCAGGGCCCGCATGCCGTCGACGATCTGGTGCACGATCTCGGCGGTCGACAGGTTCCGGTCCAGACCGGCCTGGCCGGTGGCGCAGAACGGGCAGTTCATGCCGCAGCCCGCCTGGGAGCTGATGCACATGGTGACCCGGTCGGGGTAGCGCATCAGCACCGACTCGACGAGCGTCCCGTCGAACAGCCGCCACAGCGTCTTGCGGGTGGTGTCGTCGTCACAGCTGATGTGCCGCACCACCGACATCAGCTCCGGCAGCAGCGCCTCCTGCAGCTTGCCGCGCGCACCGGCCGGGATGTCCGTCCACTGCTCGGGGTCGTGGGCGTACCGGGCGAAGTAGTGCTGCGAGAGCTGCTTGGCGCGGAACGGCTTCTCACCGATGGCGGCGACGGCTTCCTTCCGCTCGGCGGGCGTCAGGTCGGCGAGGTGCCGCGGCGGCTTCTTGGCTCCACGGGGGGCAACGAAAGTGAGTTCTCCGGGCTTAGGCATGGTGAACCCATTGTCCCAGAGATACGAAGAGGGGCCCGCACCCTGTGGATAACGAGCCCCTTCGCGCGAAACAGCAGGTCAAAAGGTGTGCACGGTGCCGCTCAGCCGGAGCCGACGAACACCACGAGCAGGAGCCACACCACCGGTGCCGTCGGCAGCAGGGAGTCCAGGCGGTCCATGATGCCGCCGTGGCCCGGCAGCAGCGTGCCCATGTCCTTGATGCCGAGGTCCCGCTTGATCATCGACTCGCCGAGGTCGCCGAGCGTCGCGCTCGCCGCCACCGCGAGGCCGATGAGCAGGCCCTGCCACCAGGTGCCGTCGTCGATCAGGAAGTGCATGCACAGCGCGCCCGCCGCCATCGCGAAGGCGACCGCGCCGAGCAGGCCCTCGCGGGTCTTTCCGGGGCTGATGCGGGGGGCGAGCTTGTGCTTGCCGAAGCGCCAGCCGATGGCGTACGCGCCGGTGTCGCTGACCACCGTGAGGACCAGGAAGGTGAGCACCCGCTGCGGGCCGTCGTCCGCGGTGAGCATCAGCGCGACGAAGGTCGCGAGGAAGGGGACGTAGAACGCGGCGAAGACACCGGCCGTGACGTCCTTCAGATAGCCCTCGGGCGGCTCGGTCATACGCCAGACGAGTACCGCGAGGGCGGTCAGCGCCATCGCCACCCAGGCGCCCTCGGCCCCGCGGACGTACCCGGCGACGACCATCGCGGCGCCGCCCACCGCGAGCGGTACGAGCGGCGCCTTGATGCCCTTGCGCTCTTCAAGGCGTGACGTCAGCTCCCAGAGGCCGACCACCACGGCGACCGCTATGACGCCGACGAAGACGGCCTTCTCGATGAACAGCGAGGCGACGATGACCGCGCCGAGACCCACGCCGACACCTATGGCCGCCCCGAGGTCACGGCCCGCGCTCTTCTTCTTCGGCGGGGCTGGGGCGGGCTGTGCTGCGCCGGTCATGGGCTCCTGCGGCTTCTGCGCGGGGTGGGCTGAGGGCGCGGGCGGCACCCCGTCACCGAACAGGGGGCCGCTCGGCTGAGCAGCCCCCCGGTCGTCGTCCTGGTGTCCGCCGCTCGCGGCTACGTCGGGAACGATGGGCATGGGCTGAGTCTCCGAAGGAGTCAGTGCATCCTGCGCATCGTATGCGGGACCCGCCGGGGCAGCACCCTGGACCGGTCCCTGGTCGGGCGCCCCCCAGTACCCGGCTCTGGACGGCGCCCCCCAGGAAGTGTCGTTCACGGAATTCGGATTCCTCAGACCTAGATCGGACGTCGAGTCAGACTCGATCAGACCTCGAGCAGCTCGGCTTCCTTGTGCTTGAGCAGCTCGTCCACCTGGGCAACGTACTTGGCGGTGGTGTCGTCGAGCTCCTTCTCGGCGCGACGGCCCTCGTCCTCACCGACGTCGCCGTCCTTGATGGCCTTGTCGATGGTTTCCTTGGCCTTGCGACGGATCGACCGGATCGAGATCTTGGAGTCCTCGCCC
This sequence comes from Streptomyces flavofungini, assembly GCF_014650815.1. Lineage (GTDB taxonomy): Bacteria > Actinomycetota > Actinomycetes > Streptomycetales > Streptomycetaceae > Streptomyces > Streptomyces flavofungini. Next base: position 126,524 of record NZ_BMVR01000018.1, on the reverse strand, counting down.
TTGGTCTTGGCGACCTTGATGTAGTCGCGGCGGCGCTCCTCGGTGAGCTCGGGGAACGTCACTCGGATGATGTTGCCGTCGTTGCTCGGGTTGACGCCCAGGTCCGAGTCGCGGATCGCCTGCTCGATGTTGCGCAGCGCGGTCTTGTCGAACGGGGTCACCACGGCCATGCGCGGCTCGGGCACCGAGAACGAGGCCAGCTGGTTGATCGGCGTCAGCGCGCCGTAGTAGTCGGCCACGATCTTGTTGAACATCGCCGGGTGGGCACGGCCCGTACGGATCGCGGCGAAGTCCTCCTTGGCGACCACGACGGCCTTCTCCATCTTCTCCTCGGCCTCGAGGAGGGTCTCTTCGATCACCACTTGCTCCTGCGTGTCTTGAGTAGGCCCGGCTTCCAAGGATCGGCCGGCTGCGTCGCGTCTCTTTCCTGCACGGTGTCCGACCGGCAGGGCTTTGTCCATCCCCTCGAGGGGGTCGTCCATCCCCTTGGGGGACGTACTCGGCTCAGGCCCGGGAGCCCTGGTCGCCCACGAGAGTGCCGATCTTCTCACCCTTGACGGCCCGCGCGATATTGCCCTCGGCGAGGAGTTCGAAGACCAGGATGGGCAGCTTGTTGTCCCGGCACAGCGTGACCGCGGTGGCGTCGGCGACCTTCAGGTCGCGGGTGATGACCTCGCCGTACCCGAGGGCGTCGAACTTCACCGCGTCCGGGTTGGTCTTGGGGTCGGAGTCGTAGACGCCGTCGACCCCGTTCTTGCCCATGAGCAGGGCCTCGGCGTCGATCTCCAGGGCCCGCTGGGCGGCCGTGGTGTCGGTGGAGAAGTACGGCATGCCCATGCCGGCGCCGAAGATGACGACGCGGCCCTTCTCCAGGTGCCGCACCGCGCGCAGCGGGATGTACGGCTCGGCGACCTGCCCCATGGTGATGGCGGTCTGCACGCGGGAGTCGATGCCTTCCTTCTCCAGGAAGTCCTGCAGGGCGAGGCAGTTCATGACCGTGCCGAGCATGCCCATGTAGTCGGAGCGGGCCCGGTCCATGCCGCGCTGCTGCAGCTCGGCGCCGCGGAAGAAGTTGCCGCCGCCGATGACGACGGCGATCTGCGCGCCGTCCCGCACGACGGCCGCGATCTCGCGGGCGATGTTGTGCACCACATCGGGGTCGACGCCGAGTCCGCCGCCTCCGGCGAACGCCTCGCCGGACAGCTTCAGCAGGAAGCGCCCGGCTACTTTGCCGTCGTCACTCTTGGTGTCGGCCTTGGTCATGGAGTTCTCCTTGTGGTGCACATACGAAGAGGCCATTGCCGGTGGGGTGGTGTTCATCCCATGCTCGGCAATGGCCTCCTCGTCAGATCTTGCGGTCGTCCGTCGCGTGCGAAGGCCCGTTTCCCGTGCCTTCGCGTACGGCGTCACTCCCGTCGCGTACGCCGCCGCGCACGCGGGCGACCGCGGTAGACCCTAGCGGGGTCCACCGCTGATCGTGGTCCGGACTCAGATGCCGACCTTGATGCGCGAGAAGCGCTTCAGGGTGACACCGGCCTCGGCCAGGACCTTCTCGACCGACTTCTTGTTGTCCAGCGCGTAGGGCTGGCCAAGAAGGGTGGCCTCCTTGAAGAAGCCGTTGACGCGACCCTCGACGATCTTCGGGAGCGCGGCCTCCGGCTTGCCCTCGGCGCGGGTGGTCTCCTCGGCGACGCGACGCTCGGTCTCGACGACCTCGGCCGGAACGTCCTCACGGGTGAGGTACTTCGGCGCGAAGGCGGCGATGTGCTGCGCGATGCCCTTGGCGGTGTCGGCGTCGGCCTTGTCCAGCTCGACCAGAACACCGATCTGCGGGGGCAGGTCGGGCATGGTGCGGTGCATGTACGCGAAGACGAAGCCGTCGCTGAACTGCGCGAAGCGGTCCAGGACGATCTTCTCGCCGAGGTTGGCGTTGGCCTCGTCGACGTACGCCTGGACCGTCTTGCCGGCCTCGATCTCGGAGGCGAGCAGCGCCTCGATGTCGGCCGGGGAGGTCTTGGCGACGTGGGCGGCGAGGTTGTTCGCCACGGCCTGGAACTTCTCGCCCTTGGCGACGAAGTCCGTCTCGCACTTGAGCTCGACGATGACACCGGAGGTGTTGTCGTCGGCGATGAGGGAGACCACGGCGCCGTTCTCGGCGGAGCGGCCCTCGCGCTTGGCGACGCCCTTCTGGCCCTTGATGCGCAGGGCCTCGACGGCCTTGTCGACATCGCCGTCGGCCTCGTCCAGCGCCTTCTTGCAGTCCATCATGCCGGCGCCCGTGAGCTCACGGAGCTTCTTGACGTCAGCGGCGGTGTAGTTCGCCATGATTCTCGGAAATCTTTCTCGAAGTCGAAGATCTACGGGTGAACGGCGGGGGCCGCGCTCGTGGCACGGACCCCCGCCGTCAGCAGCCGATGCTTCAGCAGCCGCCGCTGCTCGCGGCCGTTGTGGCCGCGCGCTCGAGCGGCCGGCGCCGAAGTCAGGCCTGCTCGGCCTCCGCGGCGGGGGCCTCGACGGTCTCGGCGACGGCCTCGGCCGGCGCCTCGTCGGCCTTCGGGGCCTCGACGGCCTCGGCGGCGTCGGCCTTGGGCGCCTCGTCGGCCTTGGGGGCCTCGGCGTCGTCGGCCTTCTTCTCGCCCTCGAGCAGGTCGCGCTCCCACTCGGCGAGCGGCTCGCCAGCGGCCTTCTCGCCCGGCTTCGAGTCACCGGTGGCGACGCCGGAACGGGCGATGAGGCCCTCGGCGACGGCGTCGGCGATCACGCGGGTGAGCAGGGTGACGGAGCGGATCGCGTCGTCGTTGCCCGGGATCTTGTAGTCGACCTCGTCGGGGTCACAGTTGGTGTCGAGGATGGCGACGACCGGGATGTTGAGCTTCCGGGCCTCACCGACCGCGATGTGCTCCTTCTTGGTGTCCACGATCCAGACGGCGCTGGGCACCTTGGACATCTCGCGGATACCACCGAGGGTCTTCTCCAGCTTGGCCTTCTCGCGCGAGAGCACGAGAAGCTCCTTCTTGGTGAGACCCGACGCGGCGACGTCCTCGAAGTCGATCTGCTCGAGCTCCTTGAGGCGCTGCAGACGCTTGTAGACGGTCGAGAAGTTGGTGAGCATGCCGCCCAGCCAGCGCTGGTTGACGAAGGGCATGCCGACGCGGGTGGCCTGCTCGGCGATGGCCTCCTGCGCCTGCTTCTTCGTGCCGACGAACATGACCGTGCCGCCGTGGGCGACGGTCTCCTTGACGAACTCGTAGGCGCGGTCGATGTACGACAGCGACTGGAGAAGGTCGATGATGTAGATGCCGTTGCGCTCCGTGAAGATGAAGCGCTTCATCTTCGGGTTCCAACGGCGGGTCTGGTGACCGAAGTGGACGCCGCTTTCCAGCAGCTCCCGCATCGTGACGACGGCCATGGCCGTACTCCTTGGTGTTCTCGGTTATGTCCTGACGCCCGGCTCGCGCCGTGCCACGTACTCGCGTACGGGACCGAAAGGCGCTGACACCGTCGGCTCTACGAGAGCCTGATGTCGGGGCGTGCGAAGTCGACCCGGTGACCCGGATCGCCACATGAAGTGTACGGGACCCGCGGGGCGGCGGGTGACGCCGCTGTCCACAACCGGCTGGTAGTCCACAGTTCCCGGCCATGATCCCTGCGGATGCGCTCGGGACGGGACCGTTCTCGTATGACGTATGAGCGACTGCCCCGGCTGCGGGGCGTGACGTGTGTGGTGGTGCGGGTGACGGTGCTGCTTGTGCTGGCCTGCTCGTCCGTGGGGGTGGCGGGGGCGGGGCGGGTGGGGCCGGAGCGCCGGGCCGCGGCCCTTCCGTCGGGGCCGGAGCCGCCGCCGGGGGCGGGTGAGGGTCGGGTTCCGGTCGTGGGCCGCGCTTGGCCGGTGGGGGTGCGTCCGTCGGTGGTACGGGGGTGGGAGCCGCCGGCGACGGAGTACGGGGCGGGGCACCGGGGCGTGGACCTGGCGACGGCGCCGGGCTCCCCCGTCCGCGCGGTGGCGCCGGGCCGGGTGTCCTTCGCGGGCCGGGTCGGCGGCCGCGGGGTGGTCTCCGTGGAACTGTCGGGCACGGGCGCCCCACCCCTGCGCACGACCTACGAGCCAGTACGGCCCACCCTGAAGAAGGGCGCGAGGGTGACCACAGGCACCACCCTCGGCACGGTCGAGTCCGCCGCCCGCTTCCACTGCCCCACGGCCTGCATCCACTGGGGCCTGCTCAAAGCGGACACCTACGTGAACCCTCTGAGCCTGCTGCCGCCGTGGCTCTTGGGCCACGCACCGTCGCGACTATTGCCACTGACGGGAGCACCGGTGAGACCCCCCTCCCGGTGACCGCTGTGGGCAATCGTGCCGCAGGGCGGCACGGGTGGGCACAGCCCCCGGTGTCGGGCGCCCTGAACGCCCACTCTGACCACTGTCACCCTCGGGCTCCGCCCCGCCCAAGGCCCCCGGCCAGAGGCCTCAGCCCTGGACGCCCCGCAGAGCCATGGCCACGGCCGCCTCCGTAATGGCGCCGGGCTCCTCGGCCACCCCAAGCTCAATACGCCGCACCGCGGCATCCACAATCCCCTGAAGCAACATCGCAGCCATCCGCGGCTCGCGATGCCCCAACGCAGCCAACGCCTCCACGATCATGGCCACAAGCCCACCGTGCGCGGCCCGGATCTTCTCCCGCGCCCTCGCATCGAGCTCACTGGCCGAAATCGCCACAACGGCCCGGTGCCGCCGGTCCCCGACCAGCGCAAGCTGCCGCCGCACATACGCCTCGACCTGCGCCTCAGGCGTCTCCGCCGCCTCCATGGCCGCCGAGACCTCCGCCGCCCAGACGGGGAAGTCGACCTCGCAGAGCTCTTCGACGACGGCGGCCCGCGAGCGGAAGTACTCGTAGACGGACGAGCGCGCGAGACCCGTGCGCTCGGCGAGCGCCGGGAACGTCAACGCCTCCGTACCGCCTTCGGACAGCAGGGATCGCGCGGCGTCCAGCAGGGCGCCTCGCTGCATCGACCGGTGCTCGGCCACAGAGGCCGCTCGAATCCTTGGCACGTTCCCACTTTACGGACGTGGCGCCCGCCACGGGAGTCCGCCAGGCAGCCATTCCGCCTGGCAGCGACGGCGCGGGGGCCGGGCGCGGCACGGGCAGGGACGATTCAGCTCCCCCGCCGACGCCCTCACCGACCGAAACTGGCCAGCTTCGCCCGCAGCTGCAGCACCGACTTGGTGTGGATCTGGCTGACCCTGCTCTCTGTCACCCCGAGCACATTGCCGATCTCGGCGAGCGTGAGCCCTTCGTAGTAGTACAGCGTCACGACGGTCTTCTCGCGCTCGGGCAGCGTGTTGATCGCCCGCGCCAGCAGCCGCCGCAGCTCACGGCCCTCGGCGACCTCGACGGGGTTGTCGGCGGCGGTGTCCTCCAGCGTGTCCATCAGGCTCAGCCGGTCGCCCTCGCCGCCGACGTGCAGCAGCTCCTCCAGGGCGACGACGTTCGCCAGCGACAACTGACTGAAGACCGCGTGCAGTTCCTCCACCTGGATGCCCATCTCGGCGGCGACCTCGCCCTCGGACGGGGTGCGCCGCAGTCGCGCCTCCAGCGTGGCGTAGGCCCGCTCCACGTTGCGCGCCTTCTGCCGTACGGACCGGGGGATCCAGTCGAGCGCCCGCAGCTCGTCGATCATCGCGCCCCGGATCCGCGTGATCGCGTACGTCTCGAACTTGATCGACCGGTCGATGTCGAACTTCTCGATCGCGTCGATGAGCCCGAAGACCCCGGACGACACGAAGTCCGCCTGCTCGACGTTGGGCGGCAGGCCGACGCTCACGCGGCCCGCGACGTACTTCACGAGTGGCGAGTAGTGCAGGATCAGCTGCTCGCGCAGCCGCCCGTCACCCGTCGTCTTGTACGACCGCCACAGCTCGTCCAGCGACGTGGGAGCGGGTGGCCGCTCCCGCTCGCCGCTTCGGGCGGCTGGGGGAACTGCCGCCCGGTCGGACCCTGACGTGTGCTGGGGCATGCGTCGCCTTGAGCCGTTCTGCCGTGAACTGGAAAAGTTGCCGGAATTTGTGCGGTTGCGGTTTTGCGTGAAGTGAATGAGGTTGTCCGTCTGATTGCCTGTCTGCACCGGATTCGTCGTGAGCGTAGCGTGACTGAAGTGTCGCAGTGAGCGAAGAGTATGGGATCGCACGTACGCAGATACGTTCCGCTTGACTCCCTATGGGATCACTTTCGTCGCGCTCCGTGACCGACCGGGCCCGCCAACTGCACGATTTCCCAAGGTCGTCGGGGGTTCATCCGTCCGGCGCAACACGCACCGTCACACATCACCTCCCTCCGGAAAGACCGACAGAAACGCCTGGCGTGTCAACTGCCAGCCATCGCCGTGTCGTTCGACAAACCCGAGCGAGCGAAGTTCGTACAGCCGGACGACCGCATCGTCCGCACAGGTGCCCGCTTCTCGCGCGATGTCCCGGGCGCCGGCGCTCCCCCGGGCCGGCAGCGCGGCCAGCACCCGGGCCGCCCCGGGGGCGAGCAGATCGCGCGGCACGACGGGGCCGCGCCGCCGGGGCGCGAGGTCCCCCATGTCCCCGACCAGCTCCACGACTTCGGCGGCGTCCCCGACCAGCACCGCGTCCCCGCGCAGCAGTTCGTGCACCCCCGCGGAGAGGCCGCTGGTGACAGGACCCGGCACCCCCATCGTGTGTCTCCCCAGGTCCCGCGCACAGCGCGCCGTGACCAGCGCGCCGCTGCGGTACGCGGCCTCCACGACGACGGTGCCCCGGGTCAGCGCCGCGATCACCCTGTTCCGCTGGATGAACCTGCTCGGCGTCGGATGGTCGCCGGGCGGCAACTCCCCCACGACAAGCCCCTGTTCCGCGATCCGCCCGATCAACTGCGCGTGCCCCCGGGGATAGGGCCGGTCGACCCCGCACGCGAGCACCGCCACGGTGGCACCACCCGCGCCGAGAGCACCCCTGTGCGCGGCGCCATCCACCCCGTACGCACCACCGGACACCACAACCCACCCGCGCTCGGCCAGCCCCGCCCCCAGGCCCGCCGCCACGTGCGCCCCGTACTCCGTGCAGGCCCGCGCCCCCACGACCGCCACCGAACGCAGCGCCCAGATCCGCAGGGACGGCCGCCCCCGCACCCACAGCCCAACGGGCCGCGCGTCCCCCAGGTCGTCCAACTGAGCGGGCCACTCGGCGTCCCCCGGCATCACGAACCGCGCCCCCGCCGCCGCGGCCGTCTCCACATCCCGCACCGCCCGCACCCGCCCGGCCCGAGCCCGCAACCCCGCCCACCGCTTGGCGGTAACCCCTGGCAGCCGCGCCTTCCCGCCCGCTCCTTCCCCATCCACGAGCCCCTCCCGGCCCCCGATCCCGTCGCCACCCTCGATGCCGCCGATGCCACCCATGCCGTCGACGACCTCTACCCCTTCCACCAGGCACCGCAGCACGGCGACGGCTCCCCACTCCCGCAGCCATCGCCCGCCCACGGCGTCCCCGGGCTCCAGCACCCGGGTGAGGGCGACCCGGGCCAGGCGTTCCTCGTCGGGGTGGGGCGGGGGCGCCTTGCTGGGCGAGCCCGGATGAGCCTCGTCCAGACAGGCCGAGGGCCTCCCTCTCGGGGAACCCAGGGGTGTCGCAGCCGCAGGCGCCGGAGATTCCAGGTCCGGCCAGTCCGGTCCCACGTGGTCCTGACCGACCACCGGCCCCCGTCCATCCCCCGGCCCCGTCTCCCCCCTCACGACCGAGCCCCCACCGCCATCGGCACCCCCCGTGGCACCCCCGTCCGCAATTGCAGCGCCAACGCCACATCCCCCGCGTCAGGACGGTCATGGCCCGCCAAGTCGGCCACCGTCCACGCCACCCGTAGGACCCGGTCGAGGCCGCGGGCGGTGAGGAAGCCTCGCTCCAGGCTTCGCTCCGCCTCGGCCATGGCCCCGGGGACCGCGTGCCAACGGCTGCGCAGTTCATGGCCGGGTACGTCGGCGTTGGTGCGCCAAGGCGTGCCGGTGAGGCGGGCGGTGGCGCGCTCGCGGGCGGCGCGTACGCGGTCGGCCACGATCTGAGTGGACTCGCCTCGCGCGCCCTGTGCGGTCAGTTCGGAGCGGGTGACGGGTTCCACGTCGACGCGCAGGTCGACCCGGTCGAGGAGTGGGCCGGAGAGCCTGGCTTGGTAGCGCCGGATGCTGTTCGACGTGCAGTCGCAACTGTCGCCCGTCAGGCTGAAGCGGCCGCACGGGCAGGGGTTCGCGGCGAGGAGCATGAGGAACCGTGAGGGCAGCCGGACGACTCCGGCGCTGCGGGCGATCACGACGTACCCGGACTCAAGGGGTTGGCGGAGGGCGTCCAAGGCGTGGCCGCTGAACTCGGGTGCCTCGTCCAGGAACAGCACGCCGCGGTGGGCGAGCGAGACCGCTCCGGGTCGGGCGAGCCCCTTGCCGCCGCCCACCAGCGACTGCATGGTCGCGGAGTGGTGGGGCGCGCAGAACGGCGGGATGTCCACCAGCGGCTTGCCGGGCGGCAGCATGCCCGCGATCGAGTGGACGGCCGTCACCTCCAGGGACTCGGCCCTGGACAGCCGGGGCATGATCGCCGGCATCCGCTCGGCGAGCATGGTCTTGCCCGCGCCCGGCGGGCCCTGCAGGAACGTGTGATGCCCACCGGCCGCGGCCACCTCGATCGCCGTCCGCGCCGACATCTGGCCGACCACGTCCGCGAGATCGTGCCGCCGGTCGTGCTCCGAGGAGCCGATGCCGCTCACCCCGGTGCCCAGCCCCGCGCCGGGCAGGCTCAGGCCCGCCATCAGCGGGTCCGGGCGCCCCACCTCGGCGGGGTCCTCCTCCGGGACGGGCTCGTCGGTGAGGACCGCGACCAGTTGCCGCAGGCTGCGCACCCCGAGGACGGACACCCCGGGCACCAGTGCGGCCTCCGCCGCCGTGCACTCGGGCACGACCACTTGTTCGTACCCCGCCTCGGCCGCCGCGAGGACGGCGGGCAGCACTCCGCGTACCGGCCGCACCCGGCCGTCGAGCCCCAGTTCGCCGATCATCACGATGTCGGCGAGGACGCGGGGGTCGATCCGCTCCGCGGCACCGAGGACGGCGCAGGCGACGGCCAGGTCGAAGCCGCTGCCGCCCTTCGGCACGGACGCGGGGCTCAGGCCGACCGTGAGCTTCTTCTGCGGCCACTCGTCGCCGGAGTTCACCACCGCCGCCCTGACCCGGTCCCTGCTCTCCGTGAGGCTCTTGTCGGGCAGCCCCACCAGCGTGAAGGCCGCGACGCCCGGCTCCAGGTCGGCCTGCACCTCGACGACGACGCCCTCGACGCCGACCAGGGCCACCGAGCATGTGCGTGCGAATCCCATCAGGCCACCCCCCGCGCGTGCTCGACCACGGGCGCACCGCGCTCGGGCACGACGACACCCACCAGATCGATGCGCACGCCGCCCGGTGGCGCCCCGCCGTGTTCCTGGAGCCAGCGCTCGGCCAGGCCGCGCAATCGCAGGGCCTTGGCGGCCGTGACCGCTGCCATCGGGTGCTGGAAGGACGCCTCCCTGCGGGTCTTCACCTCGCAGACGACCAGGGCGTCACCGTCGCGGGCGACGATGTCGATCTCGCCCGTCCTGCCGCCGCGCCAATTGCGGTCCAGGACCGTCATCCCGGCCTCGGCCAGCCACCGCGCGGCCAGCTCTTCGCCGTACTTGCCGAGTGCGCCTTGTGCGTTCATGTCGGCACCACCTCCGACACCCACGGTCACGTGGCGGGCCCGCACTATTGGATCTTGGTGCGTTACTGACGGGTTGTGGACAACGCCGCCACCCGAACGTGTCGAACGCGCCGAACGGAGCCGGTCAGCCGCCCGGCAGCTCGAGGTCGCTCTTGTTGAGCTCCTCGATATTCACGTCCTTGAACGTGAGAACCCGGACCTGTTTGACGAACCGCGCCGGCCGATACATGTCCCACACCCAGGCGTCCGCCATCGACACCTCGAAGAACACCTCGCCCTGGACCGAGTGCACCTGCATCTCGTAGTCGTTGGTGAGGTAGAAGCGCCGCTCGGTCTCGATCACGTATTTGAACAGTCCGACGACGTCTCGGTACTCCCGGTAGAGCTTCAGCTCCATCTCGGTCTCGTACTTCTCGAGGTCCTCGGCGCTCATGGCATGTTCCCCTTCAGCCGTGCGTCCCCCTATTGTGCGCCAGCCCCGGGAGGCCCTACACGATTTCCGTGTCCAAGGTCTCGGGCGTGCTCGGAGGACCCTCGTCGAGCAGCTTGCGCAGCAACTCGGCGAGCCTGGTCGGATACACCGTCTCATGGGCCCGGGCCAGTTCCTGGCACGTCCACCAGCGCGCTCCGGCGACACTGCGACGCTCCAGCTCGGTCAGGCCCTCCGCGCGCGTCACCGTCTGCGCGGTTCGCGCCAGGTAGTACCACTCGTCCTGGTCCCAACGCCGTCCGGCGAAGGGGAAGGAGCACACCCGCCGCCACAGCACCGGGCCGAGTTCGACGTCTGTGATTCCGGTCTCCTCGGCGAGCTCGCGCAGCGCGGCCTCCTCGCGCGTCTCGTCGCCCTCCACGCCGCCGCCCGGCGTGAACCACCAGTCGTCCGCCCGGTCCTCCGGCTCGTGCCCGTGCAGCAGCAGGATCCGGTCCCTGGGGTCAAGGAGCACGACCCGCGCCACCTTGCGCAGCGGCCGCCCGCCCACCGCCTCGGCGCCGAGCGTCCCGGCCACGTCCTCAGCCGACACCAGCGGCCTCCGCAGCCCCACCAGACCTACCAGGCCCACCCGAGCCACCGGCCCCACCCGAACCACCGGCTCCACCCGCCCCACCCCGCTCACGGCCACCCCGCCGTGCCCGCTTGGCGATCGGCCCGTACGCCGCCCCGCCGAGGACCAGCGCCGCGCCCGCCACCACCGAGGCGAGGATCAGCCGCAGCGGCCCCGGCTCGGACATGCCGCCGCCCGGCAGGTCGTCGAAGCTCGTGGCGCGGTCGAGCATGCCGTCCAGGGGCCAGGCCACGGCGTCGACACGGGCCTTCACCGCGCTGCGCGGCACGGAGCCCTTGTCGGCGTCCTCCAGGTGCACGCTGGAGTCCATCGAGCCGCTGCGCTCGTCGCCGAGCAGGAACAGATGGCCCTTGGGCACGGTGGTCGCGGGGATTCCGGTCGCCGCGGCGCCCATTCCCTTGGGGAGATACGGTTCGTCAATCTGCTTGCCGTTGACCGTCAGCTTGCCGTCCGTGCAGCAGGCGATCCGGTCGCCGCCGACGCCCACGACCCGCTTGACCATGGGCAGGTCGCCCCACGCCTGCTGCCGGAAGACGACGACGTCCCCGCGGCGCACGTCGTCGCCGTCGATGCGCTGCGCGAGGACCCGGTCGCCCGCACCGATGGTCGGGGTCATCGAGCCGGTGGGGACCGTGTAGGGCTGATAGACGAAGGCGCCCCAGACGAAGCCGCCGAGGAAGAGGACACAGCCGAGGGCCACGGCGACTCCCGACAGCGTGCTGCCGAGCCGTCCGTGGCCCTCGTCCGTACGTCGTGTCGCGCTCATCCCAGTGCTCCCCCGGCTCGGAGACGACCCCGCGGCCCTACGTACCGAGTATGCGAGCGACGTACGAGAACGACGCGCTCCGTCGGACGAGGGCCGTGGAAGATCGGTGATCTGGGACGGCAGACTACCCGGCGGTACCCCCGCCAGAAACCCTGGTGGCGCGCCCGGAATCCGGGCCGGCGGCCGCCCGCCGACGGCGCCAGAGCACGATCGGCACGGCGCCCGCGAGGCCGAGGGCGGCCGGGGCCGCGCTCAGCGCCTGGCTGATGCCGGGCTGGTCGAAGGTGTCCGGGACCGGCAGCGTTCCCCAGCGGGTGGGGGGCCAGGCGATCACGAAGGCGCGGCCCACGACGTTGTCGACGGGGACGGCGCCGCCGCCGGGCTGGTTCTGGTGGTAGCGGGAGTCCAGCGAGTTCTGTCGGTGGTCGCCCATGACCCAGATTTTGCCCTTGGGAACCGTGACCTTGAACTGGCCGCCCTGGTCGTCGACCGTGCAGGGGGTGTTGCCCTCGAAGACGTAGTTCTTCTCGTTCAGCGCCTTGCCGTTGACCTTCACCGGGCCGGTGCCCTTGCACTCGACGGTGTCGCCGCCGACCGCGATGACGCGCTTGATGAGGTCCTTCTCGTCGGCGGACGGCATCAGGCCGATCCAGCCGAGGACCTTCTGCACCGCGTTCGGGTCGGGCGTGGGCTCGCCGTCCAGCCAGTGGCCCGGGTCCTTGAAGACCACGACCTCGCCGCGCTCGGGCTCGGAGCCGAACCACGGGGTGAGCTTGTCGACCAGCACCCGGTCGCCCTGCTGCAGCGTGTTCTGCATGGAGTCCGAGGGGATCGAGAACGCCTGGACCAGGAAGGTCTTGATGACCAGGGCGAGGATCAGCGCGATGCCGATGAGGAGCGGCAGTTCCTTCCAGAAGGACTTCGGCTTCTTGGCCTTCGCCGGCTTGGGCGGCTCGGCGCCCTCGGGGCCGGGGACGCCGGTCTCGCCGGGAGCCGCGGAGCCGGGGGCCGCGACGTCAGGGCCGGTGCTCATCCCGTCCCCCGCGGGTGCGGGTACCGGCCCTGCGGAGTGCCCAGGCTGCTCCTCGGGCCCCTCGTGTCCGGATCGTGCGCCGACCGCCACATCCCCCACATCCACTCCTCAGTCCGTACCGCCGCCTGCCCCGTACGCGATGCAGGCCCACCACTCCCATAACGAGCGGGAGTTCCGCAGGGGTCGGGAGGCCGGTAATTCCGTTGCGATCGCCGGGGGCCACCCTATGCGACGCTCCTGTGGCCGTGTCCGACCCGGAGGGCGCGTCGGGCACGGACGCGTAGGTATCGGGTTCCTCCAGTTGGCGCCAGTGACCGAACGGCCAGGCGATGACGAGTGCGCGGCCCACGACCTCGTCCTCGGAGACGGTGCCGCTGAACTTTTCGTTCCGGTGGAAGCGGGAGTCGGCCGAGTCCGACCGGTGGTCGCCCATCATGAACAGCCGTCCTTCGGGGACCTTCACCTTGAACTCGAAGAGGGAGGGCTTGTCCCCGGGGAAGAGGTACGGCTCGTTGATCGCGACGCCGTTGACGGTGACCTTGTCGTTCTTGTCACAGCACTGCACGGTGTCGCCGCCGACGCCGACGACTCGCTTGATCAGGTCGCGCTCGCCGTCGGACGGGAGCAGTCCGATGAAGGTCAGGCCCTGTTTGATCTGCTTGATGACGACGGGGTCGTCCTTCTTCTTGCCGCGCTCCTCCTCCAGCCAGTTGCCGGGGTCCTTGAAGACGACGACGTCCCCGCGCGAGGGCTTGCTGCCGAACCACGGAGTGAGCTTGTCGACCAGGACGCGGTCACCGATGCGGATCGTCTGCTCCATGGAGCCCGAGGGGATCACGAAGGCCTGCACCAGGAAGGTCTTCAGGACGAGGGCTATCAGCAGGGCGACGACTATGAGGAGCGGTATCTCCTTGATCGCGGAGCGGCGCCTGCGGCGCTTGACCTTCTTCGCGAGCTTGCGCCGCTCGGCTCGGCCGGGCAGCACCGGGCCGCTGGTCGGGCGGGTGCCGGTGGGCAGCCGTGTGTCGGCCGCGTGGGTGGCCTTCGCGCGGCCGCGGTTACCCATGCGCGCCGCCTGGTGCCGGCACGCGCGCGTAGGCGTCGGGACGCTTCAGGGAGGCCCAGCGGCTGAGCGGCCAGACGATCCAGTCGGCCCTGCCGATGACCGCGTCGACGGGGATCATGCCGCCGCCGGGAGAGCCCAGGTGGTCGCGGGAGTCGCTGGAGTCGCCGCGGTGGTCGCCGAGCAGGAAGAGGGTGCCGTCGGGCACGACGACGTCGAAGGGCACCTTGGAGGGGGCGTCCCCGGGGAAGAGGTAGGGCTCGTTGACGGGTTCGCCGTTCACCTTGATCCTCCCCCGGTTGTCGCAGCAGACCACGCGGTCCCCGCCGACTCCCGCGACCCGCTTGACGTAGTCCGAGTCTCCGAAGTACCCGCTGCCGTCGAAGACGACGGCGTCTCCGCGCTGGGGGCCGGAACCGAAACGGTACGCCAACTTGTTGACGAGTACGCGGTCTCCGGGCTGGAACGCGGGCTGCATGGAGCCGCTGGGGATCGCGAACGGCTGCACCACGAAGGTGCTGAGCACGAGCAGGACGACCAGGGTCAGGAGGGCGGTCAGGGTGAGGCGGCCGCCGGGCAGCCAGTCCATGACGGACGCGAAAACGGAGCGCGACCGCTCCTCCGTGCCCTCTGTGTCCGGTGCGTCCGCAGGTGCGGCGTCGGACTCGGAAGAGGGGGAGGAGCGGTCGCGCTCCGTGTGCTGTGCATCGGTGTCCATCGAGGCCAGATGCTATCCGGCCTCACTGTGGACCCGCGTGGGAGCTCGGCCCGAGGGCCGGGCGCGAGATCAGTTCTCGCGCTTCTCCTTGATCTTCGCGGCCTTGCCGCGCAGGTCACGCAGGTAGTACAGCTTGGCGCGACGGACGTCGCCCTTGGTGACCAGCTCGATCTTCTCGACGATCGGGGTGTGCACCGGGAAGGTGCGCTCGACGCCGACGGAGAACGAGACCTTGCGGACCGTGAAGGTCTCGCGGACACCGGCGCCCTGGCGGCGGATGACTACGCCCTTGAACTGCTGCACACGGGAGCGGTTGCCCTCGATGACGCGGACGTGGACGTTGACGGTGTCACCCGGGCGGAAGGCCGGGATGTCGCTGCGCAGCGACGCGGAGTCGACGGAGTCGAGCAGGTGAGACATGATCGTCTGCTTTCTTCGCTGATGCCACAGGTCATCAGCGGTACGTGGTGATGAGGTTTCGGTAGCTGATCGCGTCGGGCCGGCGTCGTTCCCCCTGTGGCAGGGGCGCAGGCTGGACGTACAGCAGCGGCCTATTCTTCCACGGCCTCGGGGTCTCGCCCAAATCGGCCGTCGGGCCCCGGGCGCCACCCCAGGATCGAGAGCATCTCGCGGTCCTTCTTGTCGAAGGCCGCGGGGTCGCAGCGCTCGATCAGGTCGGGCCGGTTGGCGGTCGTACGACGCAGCGCCTCGTCCCGGCGCCAGCGGGCGATCTTGCCGTGGTGGCCGCTGAGCAGGACGTCCGGAATGCCGTGACCGCGCCACTCCGGGGGCTTGGTGTAGACGGGTCCTTCGAGGAGGTTGGCCATGGCTCCGGGCGCGAAGGAGTCGTCGCGGTGGGACTCGGCGTTGCCCAGGACACCGGGCAGGAGCCGGGCCACGGCCTCCGTGACGACCAGGACGGCGGCCTCGCCGCCCGCGAGGACGTAGTCGCCGATGGAGACCTCGTAGACGGGCATCCGGGTCGCGTACTCGTCGATGACGCGGCGGTCGATGCCTTCGTAGCGGGCGGGCGTGAAGACCAGCCAGGGGCGCTCGGAGAGCTCGACGGCGAGTTCCTGGGTGAAGGGGCGCCCGCTGGGCGTGGGGACGACGAGGACGGGCCCGTGCGCCCCTGCCTCGTACCCCTCGGCGAGCACGTCGTCAAGGGCGGCACCCCAGGGATCGGTCTTCATGACCATGCCCGGGCCGCCGCCGTAAGGGGTGTCGTCGACCGTGTTGTGCCGGTCGTACGTCCACTCCCTGAGGTCGTGCACGTTGACGTCGAGCTGCCCACGCGCGCGTGCCTTGCCGACGAGGGAGACGTTCAGGGGTTCCAGGTACTCGGGGAAGATCGTGACGACGTCGAGCCGCATTACGCCTGGTCCTCCGGGGCCGCCTGGATCTCCGACGCCGGCCGGCCCTCCGCGGCCGCCTCGGCCTCCCGGGTGGACGCGATCTCCGCGCGGTCGTCGATCAGCCCGGGCGGCGGGTCGATGACGGCCCGCTGCTCCTCCAGGTCGATCTCGGTGACGATCTTCTCGACGAACGGGATCATCACCTCGCTGCCGTCGGGCCGCTCCACGATGAACAGGTCCTGCGAGGGCAGGTGCGAGATCTCGGTGATCCGGCCGATCTCGACGCCGTCCTTGGTGACCACGTCGAGGTCCATCAGCTGGTGGTCGTAGAACTCCTCCGGGTCCTCCGGAAGCTCCTCCGGGTCGACCTCGGCGATCAGCAGGGTGTTGCGCAGCGCCTCGGCGCCGGAGCGGTCGCGTACGCCCGCGAAGCGCAGCAGCAGCCTGCCGCTGTGCACCCGGCCGGTCTCGATGGTCAGCGGCCCCACGCCGGCGGGGTCGGTGGCGAGCACCGCGCCGGGGCCGAGCCGCAGCTCCGGCTCGTCGGTGCGCACCTCGACGGTGACCTCGCCCTTGATGCCGTGGGCGCGGCCGATCCGCGCGACTACGAGCTGCACTGTGCTGTCTCTCCCTCTGTGAATACGACTGCGGGCCGGGGACGGCCCTGGAGCCCTCCCCGGCCCGAGCCGGTGCTACGTGTGGTTCAGTGAACCTGGTCCACGTCGACGAGGTCGACACGGACACCGCGGCCGCCGATGGCGCCCACGACGGTGCGCAGAGCGCGTGCGGTGCGGCCGTTGCGGCCGATCACCTTGCCCAGGTCGTCCGGGTGGACCCGGACTTCGAGGACGCGCCCGCGGCGCAGGTTGCGCGAGGCGACCTGCACGTCGTCGGGGTTGTCGACGATGCCCTTTACGAGGTGCTCGAGAGCCTCCTCGAGCATGCTCAGGCCTCGGTCGACTCGGCCGCGGACTCGGCCGGGGCCTCGTCCTTCTTCTCGGCCTTCTTCTTCTGGGTGATGGCGTCACCCTTGGGCTCGCCGTCGGCGTCCTTGGCCACGGCCTCGAAGAGGGCGCGGTGGTCGGCCTTGGGCTCCGGCTGCAGCAGCGGAGCGGGGGCCGGCAGGCCCTTGTGCTTCTGCCAGTCGCCGGTGAGCTTCAGGATGGCCATGACCGGCTCGGTCGGCTGGGCGCCGACGGACAGCCAGTACTGGGCACGCTCCGAGTTGACCTCGATGCGCGAGGGGTTCTGCACCGGGTGGTACAGGCCGATCTCCTCGATGGCCCGGCCGTCACGGCGGGTACGGGAGTCGGCGACGACGATGCGGTAGTGAGGCGAACGGATCTTGCCCAGACGCTTCAGCTTGATCTTGACTGCCACGGGAGTGGGTTCTCCTGGATTGACGTGGTTGGGCACAGCGGGATGCCGCGTGGGGTTGCGGTACTCGAGATGCCCGATGGACGCGTCAGCCGGAGGAGAGAGGGGTCCTATGCGACTGTCGAGTACAGCTAGCCATTGTGCCACAAGCCACCGGGGCGGCCGAATCCGGCCGACCGCCCCGCACCAGCTCATCGCGGGTGGGCCCGTCTCACCCGGCCGCCGCGCCGACGCCCACCACCTCCGGGATCCGGAAGGGCTTGCCGCAGCCGCCGCACATGATGGGCGCCTGGGCGAGCACCGACGGCACGACGCGGACGTTGCGCCCGCAGTCGCAGACGGCCTTCACGCGCACGCCGCCTCCGGAGGAGCCGTGCCGGGCGGCCGGGCCGCGGAAGGTGCGTGACGTGTCCGCCGTGGTGGCGGCCGTGTGCGCCCGCAGAGCGCGCTGCAGCCGCTCCATGGTCGGGCGATAGCGCTTCTTGGCCTCGGGGTTGAGCGTGACCAGGGAGAACCCACTGCTCGGATGTGGCTCCTCCGGGTGGTCGAGGCCCAGCTCCTCGGCGATCGAGAGGAATCTGCGGTTGTGGTAGCGACCCGCGCGTGAGGTGTCGCGTACGCCGCGGGCCGCGGCGATGCCGTGGACTGCCTCGTGCAGCAGTCGTTCGAAGGAGAGCTCGGCGCCACAGGCGGACGACGACTCTCCGATCAGGGATTCGGGCGCGGCTAGGTCCGGCAGCTCGGAGTGGTGCCGCTGAATGTCGGCCCACGCCTGTGCCAGCTCTGCGGCGAGAACAGGTGGTGTCGTGCTCACGTCGTGACAACGAGCCGGGGTGCCTCCGGGTTCCATTCCGGGGCATCTCAAATAATTTGCACTTACCCGTCAGTTGCCGTTGATGCGTCCGGACGAGGGCGGGTGCGCTGATCTGCGGAGAAGCCTCGCAGCTCGCATCAAGCCGGTACGTAGTGGCGCGTACGCCCCGGCGCGTAGGTCAACTCCGTGCGCCGGGGCCCCTGTTGCGAAGAGGACCGGCCGACGCCTCATGAAGGCACCCCAGCCGGAATCCGGGGTCTCAGTACGCGCGTGCCACGACGGCGACGTTACCGGGTGCGTCATCGGCGTCCGGCACCGCCCCGTCCTCCGCGACCAGACACCGTACGGTCACCCCGTGCTCGGCCAGCCGCGCCTCGCCCGCCGCGCCGAGGACGGCCCACGGGAGGCGCGCCCAGCCGCCCGCCACGGCCGCCTCTACGGCCTCGCCGACGTCGGCCACGTCACTCGTACGGGACTCCCGGCGGGCGCGGGCCTGGGTGAGCAGCAGCTCCTGGTCCTCTTCGAGGACGGCGGGCAGCAGGGCCGTGAGGGCGTCGAGGGCCACGGGCTGCTTGCCGCCCGCGATGCGGCGCACGAGCATCGCGGTGCCGTTCTCCAGGTCGCGCGGGCCGATCTCGACGCGGACCGGCACGCCCTTGAGCTCCCAGTCCACGGCGCGGCGCCCGAAGGGGGTCTCCGTGCGGTCGTCGACCTGGACGCGCACGCCCGCCGCCGTGAGCCGCTCGCCGATCTCACGCGCCTTGGCGAGCACCGCCTCGTCGTCCTTGACGGCGAGTACGACGGCCTGGACGGGGGCGAGGCGCGGCGGCAGGCGCAGGCCGTTGTCGTCGCCGTGCATCATCACCAGGGCGCCGATCATGCGGGTCGTGGAGCCCCAGGAGGTCTGCCAGACCAGTTCCTGCTCGCCGTCCCTCGACAGGTAGCGGGTGCCGAAGGCCTCGGCGAAGTTCTGGCCGAGTTCGTGGCTGGTGCCGAGCTGGAGGGCCTTGCCGTCGCCCATCATGCCTTCGAGCGTGAGGGTGTTGATGGCGCCCGCGAAGCGCTCGCCGGCCGTCTTGCGGCCGAGGACGAAGTCCATGGCGAGCAGATCCCGCAGGAAGGATCCGTAGACGTGCCGGTGGATGCGGGCGGCGAAGTCGCGGGCCTCCTCGTACGTGGCGTGCGCCGTGTGGCCCTCCTGCCACAGGAACTCCGAGGTGCGCAGGAACAGGCGGGGCCGCAGTTCCCAACGGACCACGTTGGCCCACTGGTTGATGAGCAGAGGCAGGTCGCGGTAGCTCTGCACCCACTTGGAGAAGTACTCGTTGACGATGGTCTCCGAAGTGGGCCGGATGACGACCGGCTCCTCCAGCTCCTTGCCGCCGCCGTGGGTGACGACGGCCAGCTCCGGGGTGAAGCCCTCGACGTGCTCCGCCTCGCGCGTGAGGTACGACTGCGGGATCAGGAGCGGGAAGTACGCGTTCTGGGTACCCGTCTCCTTGATGCGTACGTCCATGTCGTGCTGCATCCGCTCCCACAGCCCGTAGCCGTATGGGCGGATCACCATGGTGCCGCGCACCGGGCCGTTGTCGGCCAGCTCGGCCTTGGTGATCAGGTCCTGGTACCAGCGGGGGAAGTCGTCCGCGCGGGGCGTGAGTACGGGTGCCTTTGCCATGGCGCGCATGGTACGTCCGAGCCGTCTGAAGGGCCGGAAATTTACGGTTCCAGGGGGCGCACGACGGTGGCACACAAGCATTGCCCCACAACCCCTGGACGCCACGACGGATGCGGAGTTCTCTGGCATACGGGGGGAGCGTGAACGCACGTCGTGGGGGCGGACGAACCGTTGAAATCGGCACGACAACTCTCGGCGGATTGGGGCGCTTTCGATGACACCTACGCTCGTGCACTCTCACCGCCCGCGCGCGGGTGCGACCCCACGTGCGGACCGGTGCGCACGCGCGCGTGACTGGGCGGAGATCCAGGAGAGGATGCTGGTCCCGCTCTATGAAGCGGTGTACGAACGACTCGAAGTGGGCCGTGGCACCCGCCTTCTCGACCTGGGCTGCGGCTCCGGGCTAGCCCTGCTGATGGCGGCCTCGCGGGGCGCCTCGGTGACCGGCGTGGAACCGGCGGCGCCCGAACGCCTGGCGCTCGCCCGCGAACGCCTCGCGCCGGACGCGTCCGCGGGCGCACGCCCACGGGCCGGCACCCGGCTCGTGCAGGGCTCCCCCGAAGACGCCGTGTCCCCGGACATCCCGCCGTACACCCTGGTGACCGCGTTCCAGCCGATCGGCTGTGTGGCCGGCGACTCCGAGGGCCTGTCGGCGCTCCTGGAGGCGGCGTCCCCGCTCGCCGAGCACCGCGCGGCCGTGGTCCTGGCCGGGTGGGGTCCCCCCGAGCGCTGCACCACGTCCTCCGTGCTCCGGGTGGCCACGAAGCTCGCCGATCCGCTGCGCAGCGCGCACAGTTGGCGCCCGGCGCGCCGGGACGACCTGGAGGAGGTCGCGCACCGCGCGGGCCTCAAACCGGACGGCTCGGGCCGCGTGGCATGCCCCTTCGGCTACGCGGACATGGACAGCGCCGTCCGCGGCCTGCTGTCCACAGGCCTGTTCGACGCGGCGGTCGGTGCGACGGACCAGGTCCAGGTCGACAAGGAACTGACCGAGGCACTGCATCCGCATCAGCGCCACGACGGCACGGTGTGGATGCCGAACGTATTCCGCTACTTGATCGCACGCACTCCGTAGAACGGAGGCACGGAAACGTTCCTCCCTCTGAGGCATACCCACCTACGTAGACCGCGCCCACCAAAATCGCCCTCTACGTAGACCCCGCACCCCATCCTGCCTGCGGGCCCCGTGGGCGCCTCACGATTCCTTGGTGAGGCGCGTGATGCCGGCCACCCTGTAGGCGTCGGCCTCCTCCAGGGTTTCGTTTTCCAGGAGGGACGCGGCCAGGGCGTCCAGTTGGGGGCGGTGGTCGCGGAGTTGGCGGCAGGCGTCCTCGTAGCACTCGTCGACGATGCGGCGCATCTCGTTGTCGATGGTGTCGAGGGTGCCGGGGGCGGCGGCCAGGCCGTAGGCCTGCTGGGCGTCGCTCGGGAGGGCCGAGAGGCGGCCCACGCGCTCGCTCATGCCCCAGCGGGCGACCATGCCGCGGGCGATGTTGGTGACCTGTTCCAGGTCGTTCTCGGCGCCGGTCGTGATGACTCCGTAGACGACGTGTTCGGCTGCCATGCCGCCGAGGGCACCGATGATGCGGCCGCGCAGATACTCCTCCGTGTACGCGTACTTGTCGGCGTCCGGGGTCGACAGGGTGACGCCGAGGGCGCGTCCGCGCGGCACGATGGTGATCTTGCGGACGGGGTCGGCGCCGGGTCGCAGCATGCCGAGGAGGGCGTGGCCGCTCTCGTGGTACGCGGTGCGGCGGCGCTCCTCGTCGGGCATCACCAGCGGCCGCTCGGCGCCCAGTTGCACCTTCTCCAGGGCTTCGGAGAGGTCGGACTGCGTGACCAGCTCCTGCTTGCGCTTCACGGCGAGCAAGGCCGCCTCGTTCGCGAGGTTGGCCAGGTCCGCGCCGGTCATACCGGGGGTCGTGCGGGCGATCTGGGTCAGGTCCACGTCGTCGGCGAGGGGGATGGCCCGGGTGTGGATCCCGAGGATGGCCTCGCGGCCGCCGCGGTCGGGCGGCGACACGTTGACCACCCGGTCGAAGCGGCCGGGACGGGTCAGGGCCGGGTCGAGGATGTCCGCGCGGTTGGTGGCCGCGATGACGATGACGCCCTCGGAGCCGGAGAAACCATCCATCTCGGTGAGGATCTGGTTCAGCGTCTGCTCGCGCTCGTCGTGCCCGCCCATGCCGCTGCCGCCGCCGCGGGCCCGCCCGATGGTGTCGATCTCGTCGATGAAGATGATGGCCGGCGCGACCTTGCGGGCCTCGGCGAACAGCTCACGTACCCGAGAGGCCCCCACCCCCACGATCATCTCGATGAACTCCGACGCGGAGGCCGAGAAGAACGGCACCCCCGCCTCACCGGCGACGGCCCGCGCCAGCAGGGTCTTGCCGGTCCCGGGCGGCCCGGCGAGCAGCACACCGCCGGGCATCCGCGCGCCCATCCTCCGGTAGGCGTCGGGGTTCTTCAGGAAGTCGACGACGTCGTTCAGCTCGCCCTCGACCTCGTCGATGCCCGCGACGTCCTCGAACGTGGTCCGCTGCTTGCCCGGCTCCAGCTCGACCGGCTTCGGCGGCTGCTTGCGCCCGAGCATGCCGCCCGCGCCGCCCATCCCGGACGCCATCCGCCGCGCGATGAAGATCCACAGCACCACGAGCAGCAGCATCGGGGCCAGCGAGATCAGCAGGTTGGACAGGAAGCTGCGCTGCTGCACGACCGGCTCGGCGGTGACCGTGACCTTGTTCTTCGTCAGATCGCTCCACAGCTTGTCGTCGGCGAACTCGGGCCGCTGCGTCTTGAACTTGGTGTACTCGTCACCCCCATCCGGGTCCTTCTGCTCCTTCTTGAGCTGCCCCTGGATCGCGTCGCCCTTGGAGTAGATCTTCGAGACGTTCCCGGAGTCGACCTGCTTGTTGAACTCCGTGTACGAGATCGTCGGCTCGTCGCCGTCGTTGAAGAAGGAGAGGACGAGGTTGGCGATGAGATAGACGATCAGGGCGGTGAGGATCAGCCCGCCCCAGCCACCGGGCAGCCGCCGTTTGGGCGGCGGCGTGGGCGCGGGCTCCGGAGCGCCCTCGGAGCGCCAGGGCTGCTCGGGCTTCTGGCGCGGCGGCACGGGGTTGCTCATATCCGGACGCTACGACAGGAAAAGGGCACCGGCACCCGCTCCGCGCCCGCCCGAGCACGCGCCCCCGGATACGCCAAGGGCGCCCCCTCACATGACGGGGCGCCCCGGACGACGTACCGAACAGACCTCGCTCAGCCCATGAACTTCTTGAACTCGTCCGGCAGCTCGAAGTCCTTGCCGCCCGGAGCCGCGCCCGGAAGCCCGAACGCGCCTCCCGCGGCGGCCTCCTCGGCCGCGGCGCGCCGTGCGGCCGCCTCGTCCTCCTGCTGCTTGCGCTTCATCGGGTTGCCGGAGCGCTGCTTGCCCTTGGCCTGCTTCTGCTTCTTCTTCTGCCGACCCGGGCCACCGCCCATGCCCGGCATCCCGGGCATCCCCGGCATGCCGCCGCCCTGCGCCATGCGGGACATCATCTTGCGGGCCTCGAAGAACCGCTCGACCAGGTTCTTCACGGCGCTGACCTCGACACCGGAACCCTTGGCGATACGGGCCCGCCGCGAGCCGTTGATGAGCGTCGGCTCCTGCCGCTCCGCCGGGGTCATCGACTTGATGATGGCCGCGGTGCGGTCGACGTCGCGCTCGTCGAGGTTGTTGATCTGGTCCTTGATCTGCCCCATGCCCGGCAGCATCCCGAGCAGCTTGCTGATGCTGCCCATCTTCCTGACCTGCTCCATCTGAGCCAGGAAGTCGTCGAGCGTGAAGTCCTTGCCGCCCTTGCTGCTCGCCAGCTTGGAGGCCATCTTCTCGGCCTCTTGCTGCGAGAAGGTCTGCTCGGCCTTCTCGATGAGCGTGAGCATGTCGCCCATGCCGAGGATGCGGGACGCCATCCGGTCCGGGTGGAACGCGTCGAAGTCGTCCAGCTTCTCGCCGTTGGAGGCGAACATGATCTGGCGGCCGGTGACGTGCGCGATGGACAGCGCGGCACCACCGCGGGCGTCGCCGTCGAGCTTCGAGAGCACGACGCCGTCGAAGCCGACGCCGTCGCGGAAGGCCTCCGCCGTGTTCACGGCGTCCTGACCGATCATCGCGTCGACGACGAACAGGACCTCGTCCGGGCTGACGGCGTCGCGGATGTCCGCGGCCTGCTGCATCAGCTCCTGGTCGATGCCGAGGCGTCCGGCGGTGTCGACGACGACCACGTCGTACTGCTTCGTACGCGCGAACTCGATCGAGTCCTTGGCGACCTGCACCGGGTCGCCGACGCCGTTGCCCGGCTGCGGGGCGTAGACCCCGACGCCCGCGCGCTCGGCGACCACCGAGAGCTGGTTCACGGCGTTGGGACGCTGGAGGTCGCAGGCCACGAGCAACGGGGAGTGTCCCTGGGCCTTCAGCCAGCGGCCGAGCTTTCCGGCCAGCGTGGTCTTACCGGCGCCCTGGAGGCCCGCGAGCATGATGACGGTGGGCGGCTGCTTGGCGAAGCGCAGGCGCCGCGTCTCGCCGCCGAGGATGCCGATGAGCTCCTCGTTGACGATCTTGATGACCTGCTGGGCGGGGTTGAGCGCCGCGGAGACCTCGACGCCGGTCGCCCGCTCCTTGACCTGCTTGATGAAGGCACGGACCACCGGCAGAGCGACGTCCGCTTCCAGCAGGGCGATACGGATCTCGCGCGCCGTGGCGTCGATGTCCGCCTCGGAGAGCCTGCCTTTGCCGCGGAGGTTCTTGAATGTCGCTGCGAGGCGATCGGAAAGAGTGTCGAACACGGCGGTCGCGAATCCTCGGGATCGGGGGCGGGCGGGTCGCCCTCCAGGGTATCTGTCTCTCGCCGGGGCGGGTGCCCTCCGTCCCCACCTGGCCTCGGCCGGGGCCCACGGGGCCGGTATGAGGGTGCGCGCACGCCCGGTTCGACGGCACCCGCGCACCCTGGACGACGGCGCCCTCCGCGGACACCCGCACCCCTTATCCCCGCAACGCCTCCTCCACCCCCCGAGCCACTCCCGCCGCCCGCTCCCCCGGCAACGGCGCCCCGTCCGGCCCCGTCACATAGAACGCGTCCACCGCGTTCGCCCCCAACGTCGACACATGCGCGGAGCGCACCCGCACCTCGGTCGCCTCCAACGCCCGCCCGATCCGGTGCAGCAACCCCGGGGCGTCCTGCGCCCGCACCTCGATCACTGTCGCCCGCCGCGATCCCGCCGACGCCACCGTGACCCGGGGCGGCGGCGCCACCGTGCCGCGCCGCCGCGGGTAGGCGGCATCCCGCTCGGCGAGCCGGGCCGCGATGTCCAGGGACCCGTCGAGCGCCCGCACCAGGTCGGCCCGCAGCCGCGCGGCCTGGGGCATCGAGCCGTACTCGGCGGCCACCCGCCACTGCAGCATCAGCGCCGAGCCGGGCATCTCCGCGGGCAGCCCGACCGCCCGCAGCTCCGCGGTGCGCACCGTCAGGCGGTGCATGGCGAGCACCCCGGCGACGGCGGGCAGCACCCCGCCCTGCTCGGGCACGGCGATCAGCAGCTCCACGCCCAGCGGCTCGGACCGCGCCCCCGCGGCACCCTCGGACCCGCCAGGCCCCGCGTCGGACCGCGCGCCCGAAGCGGAACCGGACCCACCGCCCGCCTCCGAAGCCCCCGAGTCTCCCGAGTCCCCCGAGGCTCCCCCGCCGGCCTCCGCCCGCAGAGCCACCACCGGCGCGCCCGTCCGCACTGCCTCCACCGCGAGCCGTTCCTCCTCGGCCGAGGCGGGCGTGCTCTCGCCCGTCGCGTACGGGTCCTCGACCTCGTCCCCGGCGAGCACCGCCGCGACCCGTTTGACCAGGTCCGCGACCAGCGATCCGCGCCACGACGACCAGGCCGCGGGTCCGGTGGCGAGGGCGTCCGCCTCCGTGAGGGCGTGCAGCAGCTCCAGGGTGCCGGGCGAGCCGACGGCCTCGGCGACGGACTGCACGGTCGCGGGGTCGTCGAGGTCGCGCCGGGTGGCGGTCTCGATGAGGAGGAGGTGGTGGCGTACGAGACAGGCGAGTACGGCGACGTCGGCGCGGTCGAAGCCGATCCGGGCGGCCACGTCGCGGGCGATGATCTCCCCGGCGACGGAGTGGTCGCCGGGCCAGCCCTTGCCGATGTCGTGCAGCAGGGCGGCGACGAGCAGCAGGTCGGGCCGGCCTACGCGGCGGGTGAGGTCGGCGGCGCGCACGGCCGTCTCGACGAGGTGCCGGTCGACGGTCCAGGTGTGGACGGCGTTGCGCTGGGGGCGGCACCAGACCCGCTCCCAGTCGGGCAGCAGCCGCGTGATCAGGCCCTCGGCCTCAAGGGCCTCCCACACCTGGACGGTCGGCCGCCCGGCGCCGAGCAGCGTCACGAGTTGCTCGCGGGCCTCGGCGGGCCACGGGGTCGGCAGCGGCCGGGCGGCGGCCGCGATCCGGCGTACGGCGTGCAGGGAGAGCGGCAGGCCCGCCTGCGCGGCGGCAGCGGCGGCGCGCAGCGGAAGCACGGGATCCCGTTCGGGCCGGGCGGCGCGCGCGAGGACGACCTCGCCCTCCTGCTCGACGACGCCCTCGGCCAGCGGCGACCGCTCGGCCACGGCCGTCTTGCCGCCGCCCAGCAGGCCCCGCAGCCGCGGCCGGGCCTTCCGGGAGCGCAGTACGCGCCCGACCTCGCGCCAGGTCACGTCGCTGGCGTAGGCGACGGTGCGCGCGGCCTCATAGACCTGCCGCAGCAGCGTGTCGGCGTCGAGCAGGCCGAGTTCGGCGGCGACCTGGTCCTGTTCCTGGAGGGCGAGCCGGTCGGTGGCGCGGCCGGTCGTCAGGTGCAGGGCGTCGCGTACGTCGAGCAGGGCGCGGCGGGCCTCGGCGAGGCCCTCGCGGGGTGCGTCGGCGAGCCAGGAGGCGGCGACGGCGCGCAGCGCGGTGGCGTCGCGGAGTCCACCGCGGGCCTCCTTGAGGTCGGGTTCGAGGAGGTGGCTCAGCTCGCCGTGGCGCGCGGCGCGTTCCTCGCACAGCTCGCGCAGCTCCGGGAGCCGTTTGGGCGCCTGGTTGCGCCAGTCGGCGAGTACGGCGCTGCGCAGCCCGGTGGTGAGCCCCAGATCACCGGCGAGGTGGCGGGCGTCGAGCAGGCCGAGGTGGACCTTCAGGTCGTCGGCGGCGGTCTTGCGGGCCTCGCCGGGGGTGCGGACGGAGTGGTCGAGGGCGAGGCCGAGGTCCCAGACGGGGTACCAGATGCGGTCGGCGAGCGCGGCGAGCGCGCCCGGGTCGGCGCCGCCGTCGTGGAGGAGCAGCAGGTCGAGGTCGCTGCGGGGGGACAGTTCGCCGCGGCCGTAGCCGCCGACGGCGATCAGGGCGACGCCGCGCAGCTCGCCGGGTCCGGCGTCGGCGACGCCCGCGCCGAAGAGCCCGTTCAGCCAGTCGTCGGTGAGCTCGGCGAGCGCGGAACGGCGCGGCGGCCCGGACCGCGCCTCCTCCTGCAGGAGGCGCAGCCGGGCCGCCGCGTAGCCGCTGGGTCCGGAGTTTTCCGAGTCTGCTGATTCCGTCGGTACTTCCACGCTCGTCACCCAGCGGCTCCTGTTCTCTGTGGGACTACAGCGCGTACGCCACGTACCGCACGCGCGTCACAGCACGCTCGTCACAGCGCGTCGGGCCCGCGCTCGCCGGTCCGCACCCGGACCGCCGTGTCGACGGGGACGCTCCACACCTTGCCGTCGCCGATCTTGCCGGTGCGGGCCGCCTTGACGACGACCTCGACGAGCTGTTCGGCGTCCTCGTCCTCGACGAGCACCTCGATGCGGATCTTCGGTACGAGGTCGACGGTGTACTCGGCGCCGCGGTAGACCTCGGTGTGGCCGCGCTGCCGTCCGTAGCCGCTGGCCTCGGTGACGGTCAGGCCCTGGACCCCGAAGGCCTGCAGGGCCTCCTTGATCTCGTCGAGGCGGTGCGGCTTGACGACCGCGGTGATGAGCTTCATGCGTCCACCTTCTTGTTCTTCTGGGCCGCCGACTGGCCGGCCCCCTGGACCGGGCCCGGCACGGCGGTCGCGGTGCGCGGTGCGGAGCCGCCGCCCGCGCCGCTGAAGTCGTACGCGGTCTCGGCGTGCTGGACCTGGTCGATGCCGCCAACCTCCTCGTCCTCGTCGACCCGCATCCCGATCGTCTTGTCGATCAGGAAGGCGAGGACGGCGGAGGCGACGAGGGAGTAGCCGAAGACGGCTCCGACACCGGCGGCCTGCTTGCCCAGCTGCTCCAGGCCACCACCGTAGAAGAGGCCCTGCGCCTCGGACTGCCCGCCACCCGTGGCGAAGAGGCCGACGAGGAGCGAACCGGCGACGCCGCCGACCAGGTGGACGCCGACCACGTCGAGGGAGTCGTCGTAGCCGAACTTGAACTTCAGGCCGACGGCCAGGGCGCACAGCAGACCGGCGATGGCGCCGATGGCGATCGCGCCGAGCGGCGAGCAGGAGCCGCCGGACGGGGTGATGGCGACGAGGCCCGCGACCGCGCCGGAGGCGGCGCCGAGGGTGGTGAAGGCGCCGTGGCGGATCTTCTCGTAGGCGAGCCAGGCGAGCATGGCGGCGGCGGTGGCGATCTGCGTGTTGATGAACATCAGCGCGCCGACGCCGTCGTCGTTGCCGAGCCAGGATCCGGCGTTGAAGCCGAACCAGCCGAACCAGAGGAGACCGGCGCCGAGCATGACCAGGGGCAGGCTGTGCGGGCGCATCGGGTCCTTCTTGAAGCCGACGCGCTTGCCGATGACCAGGATCACGCCGAGGGCGGCGGCACCGGCGTTGATGTGCACGGCCGTGCCGCCGGCGAAGTCGATGACGCCGAGCTCGAAGGCCCAGCCGCCGGTGCCCCACACCCAGTGCGCGACCGGGAAGTACACGATCGTCGCCCACAGGGCCACGAACAGCGCCCACGCGGTGAACTTCACGCGGTCCGCGAGCGCGCCGCTGATCAGGGCGGGCGTGATGACGGCGAACATCAGCTGGAACACGGCGAAGACGTAGACCGGGATGGTGTACCCGTCCCACAGTTCGTTGAGGCCGATACCACCGAGGCCTACGTAGTCGCCGTTCCAGCCGAAGAGGCTGCCGTGGTCGGTGCCGAAGGCGACGGAGAAGCCGTAGAGCACCCAGAGGATGGTGACGATCCCGAGGCTGATGAAGCTCATCATCAGCATGTTCAGGGTGCTCTTGACGCGGACCATGCCTCCGTAGAAGAAGGCGAGACCCGGCGTCATGAGCATCACCAGGGCGGAACAGATCAGCATGAACCCGGTGTTGGCGGCAGACAGCTGCGGGGCGTCTGCGGCAAGCGTGATGCCTGGGGGCATCGGCGTCTCCTCGTCGTCGGATACGGCCCGTGCGGGCTTCACCCTCTGCGGTGCGAGGACGGTGGGCCGGTTATGCCGCATGAGGTTGGCGCAGCGCGGTTTCGGTCAGTGCCGCTCGATGTTTCGCGCCAGTGACGAAGAGGTCGTGCGTGTTACGCATGGATGAACAGCGGGGCGCGCGGAGCGGGGCGGTCCTACCCTCACGAGACCGGCCGCGGCGGCCTATCCGGATGACCTGGCATGGGGGAGCCGAGTCGGGCTGTCGGGATGGGCCGGCCGCGGCCGGAGTGTGCGGGGCGCGCCGGTCAGGCGGCCGGGTGCGCGGGCATGTCAGACGGCCTCCGCGGTTTCCGGCATGTCCACGGCTAGCTGGTCGGTGAGCCGGACCACGTCCGGCACGTCCCCGAAGTCCCGCAGGGCGTTGTCGACGGTCTTGCGCAGCCGGGTGTTGACCCGCTCGGAGCGCACCTTCTTGGCGATGCCCAGGGCCTCGCCCGCGAGCACCGCGCTCTGCTCGGGCTCCTTCTGGAGCAGGTGGACGGTGGCCATGCCGATCAGGTTCAGTGCGTACGACCGCTGGTGCTCTGGGTCGCTGCCGAAGAGTTCGACGGCGCGCGCCATGACGGGCTCGGCCAGCGAGGCGTACGTGGGGCTGCGTCCGGCCACGTAGGCCAGGTCGCGGAAGGAGTGGGCGTTCTCACCGTTCAGCTCCGCCTCGGAGAAGAAGCGGATCCAGTCGGGCTCGGGATCGTTCCAGTCGTCCGCGTCGCTGAAGGTGTCCTCGGCCATCCGGACCGCCCGTTTGCAGCGGCCCGGCTGGCCCATCCCGGCGTAGGCGCGGGCCTCCATCGCATACAGCATCGACTGGGTGCGGGGGCTGGCGCAGTCGCGGCTGCCGTACTGCGCGAGGTGGATCAGTTCGAGGGCGTCGTCGGGCCGGCCGAGGTGGATCATCTGGCGGCTCATGCTGGAGAGGATGTACGACCCGAGGGACTTCTCGCCGGCTTCCTTGGCGGCGTGCAGGGCGAGCACGAAGTACTTCTGGGCGGTGGGCTGCAGGCCTACGTCGTAGCTCATCCAGCCCGCCAGTTCGGCCAGTTCACCGGCGACCTTGAAGAGGCGCCTGGCGGTGTCCTCGGGCTGGGGCTCCTGGAGCAGGTCGGTCACTTCGTGGAGCTGGCCGACGACGGCTTTGCGGCGCAGGCCGCCGCCGCACTGGGCGTCCCACTGGCGGAACATCACCGTGGTGGACTCAAGCAGGTCCAGCTCGGGGCGGGAGAGGCGGCCGGGGCGGCGCGGGGTGAGCTGCTGCGGCTCGGGCGCGACCACCGGGGCGGAGGGTCCGGGCACGAGCCAGCGCTGCATGGGCTCGATCAGGGCGGGTCCGGCGGACAGGGCGAGCGAGGTGCCGAGGAAGCCGCGCCGCGCCAGCATCAGGTCGCTGCGGCTGAACTCGCTGATCAGCGCGACGGTCTGGGGGCCGGTCCAGGGCAGGTCGATGCCGGACACGGACGGGGCCTGGTGGGCGGCGCGCAGGCCCAGGTCCTCGACGGCGACGACGCAGCCGAAGCGCTCGGAGAACAGCTCGGAGAGGATGCGCGGGATGGGCTCGCGCGGGTTCTCGCCGTCCA
Source organism: Streptomyces flavofungini (assembly GCF_014650815.1). Taxonomy (GTDB): domain Bacteria; phylum Actinomycetota; class Actinomycetes; order Streptomycetales; family Streptomycetaceae; genus Streptomyces; species Streptomyces flavofungini. The sequence goes on along the minus strand of NZ_BMVR01000018.1, from coordinate 95,921 downwards.
GCCAGCGGCGCACGCGTGAGGTGTCCGTGGAGATGTGGTGCGCGCCCAACTGGCGTGCTCTGCGGTTCACTTGGCGCGCCAGCTCGCCCTTCGACCAGCCGCTGCGCACGAACCAGGAACCGAGCATCTCGTTGGGGCGCTTCTCAGCGTTCGCACCGCTACCGCCATTGCCGCCCACTGGAACGCCCCCATCCCTCAAGCCACTTGTCCGAGGTCCACGTCAAGCCCTAACAGAATGCCGCCTGTTGCGGCGGTCCGTCCGGAGAATGTCACCCTTCGAACGGGGAACCGACTTGCCTCCGGCATACCCACGAGTGCGCAAGTTCCCGAGCCATGTACCGAAAGTAATCCTACGATCACCGCTCCGGCGAGGGCGAACGCGGAAACGCCACCATTCGCCACCCCTTCGAATGAACTCCCTGCCCGCCGCACACGATTCACTTGACACGGGACAACCAAAAGTGGGCGGAGCGAAGCACGCAGGGGCGCGGGCGACGGAGTGCACCACCTGTAATGCCTCCGAGCGCGGGCACCAGTTGACGGCGGAACGCGACGAACGTCGGCGAGAGTCGGCTTGAGACGTGCACAACGCATCCAGGCGCGGCAAGTCACGATCCGAATCCGGTACGTCACCGTCACGCACGTAACCACCGCACACTCGACCCGTTGGAGGGGGCATGGGCTTCACGATCGGCGGCATCCGGGGGACCAAAGAGCCCCGGTTCGGTGTCCGGGGGACGAAGGACGTCCGGGGGACTCAAGAAGCAGGAGCAGCAGGCGCGACGGGCGAGGCGCGCGCAGCGGGTGAGACGCGCGCGACGAGCGCGTCCGGTGAGTCGCGCGCTTCGGGTGCGCCGGGCGAGACCGGCGCGAGGGCGCGGGTGCCGCGCGCGGCCAAGGAGTCACGCGCCACCAAAGAGACCCGCGCCACCAAAGAGCCGCGTGCGGCCAAGGAGACGAAGGAGCCGCGCTCCGCGTCCCGGCGGCGCTGCCGTTCGGCCGCCGAGGAGTGCACAGCCGTCGCCGAGTACACGGGCCTGTGGGGCTGGGCCGTGGTGCCCGGCGCGCGCGCCCAGGACGGCCGCTGCTCCTGCGGCCGGGCCGACTGCGCCGCCCCCGGCGCCCACCCGCTGGACTTCGCCCCGGAGGTCGCGGCCGGCGCCACCCTCGACGAGGTGACCGAGGCCTGGTCGCAGTTCCCCGGCGCCGCGGTGATGCTGCCCGTCGGCCGCGCCTTCGACGTGCTCGAGGTGGCCGAGGCCGCGGGGCGCCGCGCGCTGGTGCGCCTGGAACGGATGGGCCTGCCGCTCGGCCCGGTGACGGCCACGCCGGACGGCCGCACGCACTTCTTCGTGGCCCCCGGCGCCGCCGCCGAACTCCCCCAGTTGCTCTACCGCATGGGCTGGGACGACGCCGGGCTCGACCTGCACGGCCTGGGCCCCGGCGCGCACATCACCGCCCCGCCCTCCGACCGCGCGGGCCTCGGCCCGGTCCGCTGGCTGCGCTCCCCCGACCCCGAGTCCGTCACGGGCCCGCCGCACGCCCGGCTCCTGCTCGGCACGCTGGCATACGTGGCCCACCGGTCGCCCGCGTAACGCGCGCCCCACGCGGGGATCGCGCGCCCGCGCACGGCGACCACATGACGAAGTGCCCCGCTCCCGGCTGCACCCGGGGGTGGGGCACTTCTTCGCCGCTCCCGGACGCACCCGGGCAGTGAGGCACTTCTTCGCCGCTCCCGGACGCACCCGGGCAGTGAGGCACTTCTTCGCTGAACGAGCGCCACGTACCGGCGCCGCAGACACGAAGCACCGGCGCGGCACACGCGCACGCGCCCCGCACACGCGCACCACGACGCCCCGGCTCAGTCCCCGATCAGCGCGTCGACGAACGCCTCCGGCTCGAAGGGCGCCAGGTCGTCCGCCCCCTCGCCGAGGCCGATGAGCTTGACGGGCACCCCCAGCTCGCGCTGGACCGCGACCACGATGCCGCCCTTGGCGGTGCCGTCGAGCTTGGTGAGGACGATGCCGGTGATGTCGACGACCTCGGCGAAGACGCGGGCCTGCACCAGGCCGTTCTGACCGGTGGTGGCGTCGAGGACGAGCAGGACCTCGTCCAGCGGGGCGTGCTTCTCGACGACGCGCTTGACCTTGCCCAGCTCGTCCATCAGGCCGGTCTTGGTGTGCAGGCGGCCCGCGGTGTCGATGAGGACGACGTCGGCGCCCTCGGCGATGCCCTCCTTGACCGCGTCGAAGGCGATCGACGCCGGGTCGCCGCCCTCGGGCCCGCGGACCGTGCGGGCGCCGACGCGCTCGCCCCAGGTCTGCAGCTGGTCGGCGGCGGCGGCGCGGAAGGTGTCGGCGGCGCCGAGGACGACGGAGCGGCCGTCGGCGACCAGGACCCGGGCGAGCTTGCCGGTGGTGGTGGTCTTGCCGGTGCCGTTGACGCCGACGACCATCACGATGGCCGGGGTCTCCAGGCCGGACTCGGTCTTCACGGCGCGGTCGAGGTCCGTGCCGAGCAGGGTGAGGAGTTCCTCGCGGAGCAGGGCCCGCAGGTCCTCGGGGGTGCGCGTGCCGAGCACCCGCACGCGCTCGCGCAGCCGCTCGACCAGCTCCTGGGTGGGGGCGACGCCGACGTCGGCGGTCAGGAGGGTGTCCTCGATCTCCTCCCAGGTGTCCTCGTCCAGGTGCTCGCGCGAGAGGAGCGTGAGCAGGCCCTTGCCGAGTGCGTTCTGCGAGCGCGAGAGGCGCGTGCGCAGGCGCACCAGGCGGCCCGCGGTGGGCTCGGGGGTCTCGATCTCGGGGGCCGGCGGGGCCGCGGGCTCCTCGGTCGCGACGGGTGCGGACGCCGGGGCGTCGGCGCCCGGCAGGTCCACCTCCTCGATCGTGCGGCGCGCTTCGTCGCGCGGCGTCTCGGCCTCGTCGCCGACGTGCGGTTCGGCCGGAGGGGCGGTGGGGGTGGGCGTCGCGGAGGGGGCCTTCGCCGCGGGCAGCTGCTTCTTCTTGCGGCTGCCGACGACGAGCCCGCCGATGGCACCGACCACGACCACGGCGATGACTACAGCAAGGATGACGATTTCCATAACTCACCCAGTATCAGTCATGGGCTCTTCGGGCAGCCCCCTTGTGCCTTCCTCCAAAGGACATAGGCCACTAGCCGCCATTACTCGGACTAAAGTACGATGGAAGAGGCCGCGTCAACGCGCGTAGAGTCCCATCTGCTGATTCACCCAGCTCACCCCCACCGGCCGGCGACGATGTCGACGCAAGCCGAGCGAGAGGCACGGAACCACCCCTCATGAGCACCACCGCCGAAACGGCCGAACACGAAGGCGCCCTGGAGACCCGCGGCCTTGAGCCCGTCCCGGACTCCGAGCGCCACGGCAGGACCCGAGAGCTGTTCCCCACGTGGGTCGCCGCCAACATCAGCGTTCTGCTCCTGACGATGGGCGCGGGCCTGATCGTCTCGAACGGCCTGAACTTCTGGCAGGTCCTGGTCGTCGCCCTGGTCTCCCCCGTCCTGAGCTACGGCCTGGTGGGCCTCGTGTCCATCGCGGGCAAGCGCGGCGGTTCCCCGGGCATGACACTCTCGCGCGCGGTCTTCGGCCAGCGCGGCAACCTCTTCCCCGGCTCGCTGATCTGGGTCGCGCGCTGGGGCTGGGAGACGATCAACGCGGTCACGGGCGCGTACGCGATCCTCACGGTGCTCGACATCTGCTTCGGGGTGAAGCAGAACACCGCGCTGAAGGTCATCACGCTGCTCGGCTTCGTCGCCGCCACGTTCCTGATCTCGGGCCTCGGCCGCAAGGTCCTGCACGTGTGCAGCACCTGGTCGACGTACCTCTTCGGCGCGTTCAGCGTCCTGGTGCTCGTCTATCTCCTCACCGACACCGACTGGGGCCAGGTCTTCGACAAGCCCGCGGGCTCCACGGCGATGATGATCGCGGGCATCGGCACGATCGCGGCGGGCGGCATCAGCTGGGTGCCCACGGGCCCGGACTTCACCCGCTACCTGCCGCGCACGGCCTCGAACAGGCCGCTGGTCGGGCACGCCGTCGGCGGTGCCGCCATCGTCGTCGTCCCGATGGTCCTGATGGGCGCGGTCATGGCCGTCTCGCAGCCGGGGCTCTCCTCGGCGAAGGACCCGGTCGCCTTCCTCGGCGACCTGCTGCCGACGTGGATCGCGGTGCCGTACCTGATCATGGCCCTGATCGGCATGCTCCTGATCAACTCGATGTCGATGTACTCGGCGGGCTTCACCGCCATGACGCTCGGCATCAAGGTCCCGCGCGCGTGGGCGGTCAGCGTGAACGCCGTCATCAGCCTGATCTTCGGCTACCTCCTGATGAACGTCGCCACCAGCTTCATGGGCTCGTTCATCTCCTTCCTGACGCTGCTCGCGGTCGCCTTCTCCGCCTGGATCGGCGTGTTCGGCATCGACATGCTGCGCCGGAAGACCTACGACGGCGCCGCGCTGATGGACACCACGCGCACCAGCGCCTACTGGTACAAGGCGGGCTTCGCCTGGCAGGCCCTCACGTCCTGGGCCGTCGCGCTGGTCGTGGGCCTGCTGTTCACGAAGGTCGACTGGTTCAGCGGCCCGCTCGCCACGTCCTGGATCGGGCGCAACGGCCTCGGCTGGCTCGTCACCATCGTGGTCGCGGGCGCGCTGTACGCCCTGCTGCCGCGGCAGCCGCTCCCCGAGACGGACGCCGCGGCCGAGCCGGAGCTGGCGACCGCCAAGGCGTGAGCCCCGACCGCCGTACACCACTGGTGATCTGACACTGCGTCAGCTAACGTCCCCCTTCGCCGCACCCGGCCCGCTGCCCGCGGCTCGCCGTCCCGGTGAAGGGGGACGTTCCGCATGCCCGTCACAGTCGTACGCTTCAACCTCGTCGACCCCTCGGCCACACCCGACACCCTCAGCACCCGCTACCGGGCCGCCCTGGAGATGGCCGCGTACGCCGACGACCACGGCGTGAGCACCATCCAGACCGAGGAGCACCACGGCGCCACCAACAACTGGCTGCCCTCGCCGTTCGCCTTCGCGGGCGCCGTGTTCGGGGCGACGCGGCGCATCGCGGTCACCGTCTCGGCGATCATCGGGCCGCTGCACGACCCGCTGCGCCTCGCCGAGGACATCGCCGTACTCGACCTGCTGAGCGGCGGCCGGCTCGTCACGGTCGCGGGGATCGGCTACCGGCCCGAGGAGTACGCGGCCTTCGGCGTGGAGTGGACCCGGCGCGGCAAGCTCCAGGACGAGCTCCTGGACACCCTGCTCAAGGCGTGGACCGGCGAGGAGTTCAGCCACCGCGGCCGCACCGTGCGCGTCACCCCGCGCCCGCACACCCGCCCGCATCCCCTGCTCCTGGTCGGCGGCTCGTCACGGGCGGCGGCCCGCCGCGCCGCCCGCTTCGGCCTGCCCTTCTTCCCGAGCGCGCATCTGCCGGAGCTGGCGGCGTACTACGACGAGCGGCGCGCCGAGTACGGCACCGAGGGCTGGACGATGATGCCCGCCCCCGAGACCCCGCTCCTGCACCTCAGCGAGGACCCCGACCGCACCTGGGCCACCTACGGCGAACACTTCCTGCACGAGGCCCGCACCTACGCCTCCTGGCAGTCCAACGACATCCGCTCGGCGGTGCGTTCAGCGGCGACGACGGTCACGGAGCTGCGCGCCGAGGGCGTGTACCGGGTCCTCACACCCGACGCGTGCGTGGCCCTCGCGGAGGGCGGCGCGAACCTGGTCCTGCATCCCCTCGTCGGCGGGATGCCGGTGGACGAGGGGTGGCGGAGCCTGCAGTTGTTCGGCGCAAACGTACTGCCCCGGCTCAAGGACTGACCTTGCGGTCCTCGGGCCGGGGCAGCTTCCTCAAGAGGAGCGGGGCAGCGGGGTTTAGCCCATCTCCTCCAGGGTCTTGCCCTTCGTCTCCTTGACGAACTTGGCGACGAAGGGGATCGAGAGCGCGGCGAACGCGCCGTAGATGATGTACGAGCCGGTCAGGCTCCACTCCGACATGCTCGGGAAGGTCTTGGTGATCGCGAAGTTGGCGAGCCACTGGGCGGAGGCGGCCACGCCGAGCGCCGCGGCGCGGATCCGGTTCGGGAAGATCTCGCCGAGCAGGACCCAGACCACCACGCCCCAGGACAGCGCGAAGAAGAGCACGAAGGCGTTGGCGGCGATGATCGCGACCAGGCCCTGGCCGTGCGGCAGCGAGACGTCGTCACCGGAGCCGGTCCGGTAGGAGAACGCCCAGGCCATGGTGAACAGGGCGACCGCCATGCCGGCCGAGCCGATCAGGGCGAGCGGCTTGCGGCCGATCCGGTCGACGAAGATCATCGCGATGACCGTGCCGACGATGTTCACGATCGAGGTCTCGAAGGAGTACAGGAACGAGCTGCTCGGGTCGTGCCCGATCGACTGCCACAGCTGGTTCGAGTAGTAGAAGATCACGTTGATGCCGACGAGCTGCTGGAAGATCGACAGGAAGATGCCGATCCAGACGATCGGCAGGAAGCCGAACTTGCCGCCGAGCAGGTCCTTGAACGTCGACTTGTCCTCGCGGTGCATGGCCCGCTCGATCTCGGCAGCGCGCGCGTCCACGTCCACGGTGGTGCCCTCGACCTCGGCGAGCACCTTCTTCGCCTCGGCCGCACGGCCGACGGAGAGCAGGAAGCGCGGGGACTCGGGGATCGCGAAGGACAGCAGGCCGTAGAGGACGGCCGGGACCACCATGACACCGAGCATCCACTGCCAGGCCTCGAGGCCGCCGATCTCACCGCGCTGGTCGCCGTCCGCCATGTTCAGGATGCCCCAGTTGACGAGCTGGGAGACGGCGATGCCGACGACGATGGCGGCCTGCTGGAAGGAGGCGAGCCGGCCCCGGTAGGCGGGCGGCGCGACCTCGGCGATGTAGGCCGGGCCGATCACCGAGGCCATGCCGATGCCGATGCCGCCGATGAAGCGCCACACCGTCAGGTCCCACGCGGCGAACGGCAGCGCGGAGCCGATGGCGCTGGCCGCGAAGAGGACCGAGGCGATCTGCATACAGCGGATGCGGCCGATCCGGTCGGCGACGCGGCCCGCGATGGCGGCACCCACGGCGCAGCCGAGCAGGGCGGTGGCGATGATCCAGCCCAGCATGTCCGCGTTGACGTCGAACCGGTCCTGGATGGCGACGGTCGCGCCGTTGATCACGGAACTGTCGTAGCCGAAGAGGAAGCCACCCATCGCGGCGGCGGCCGTGATGAAGATGACATGGCCGAGATGGTCCGGGTGGGCCTCCCTGGCCCCGGGCTGCGGCGGCTGCGCTGTGCTGGTCACGTGTACTCCTCGGGCCACCGGCTGCGTTGCCGGGGTGGGGGTGAGAGCTCTTCAAGTGGCGCACAACTTCACGCCGCCCACCACCTGAAGGTAAAAGCAACGTTGCAGAGACTATGTCTTCAAGTTACGAAGTCAATAGTTCGTTAACTGTGAGTTTGAGGCAGCGGAAAGTTGCCCTGTGTTCAAGATGTGAACACAGGGTGAGCCGGATGAGTGAACCGGACGTGGAGCAGGCCTGGAGCTGCCCCGGCGCCGGCCTGAGGGGGACGGCGACCCGGGAGGAACGCGGCTAGCGCAGCCGCTGGCTGATCACCTTGGAGACGCCGTCGCCCTGCATGGACACGCCGTACAGCGCGTCCGCGACCTCCATCGTCCGCTTCTGGTGCGTGATCACGATGAGCTGCGAGGCCTCCTGCAGCTCCTGCATGATGCGGATGAGCCGCTGCAGGTTGGTGTCGTCGAGCGCCGCCTCGACCTCGTCCATCACGTAGAACGGACTGGGCCGCGCCTTGAAGATCGACACGAGCAGCGCCACGGCCGTCAGGGACCGCTCGCCGCCGGAGAGCAGCGAGAGCCGCTTGACCTTCTTGCCGGGCGGCCGGGCCTCGACGTCGACACCGGTGGTGAGCATGTTGTCGGGATCGGTCAGGATCAGCCGCCCCTCACCACCCGGGAAGAGCCTGCTGAAGACCCCCTCGAACTCCCGCGCGGTGTCCCGGTAGGCCTCGGTGAAGACCTGCTCGACGCGCTCGTCGACCTCCTTCACCACCTGCAGCAGGTCGGCGCGGGTCTTCTTGAGGTCCTCCAGCTGCTCACTGAGGAACTTGTGGCGTTCCTCCAGGGCCGCGAACTCCTCAAGGGCCAGCGGATTGACCTTTCCGAGCTGCTGGTACGCCCGTTCGGCTGACTTCAGGCGCTTCTCCTGCTCGGCGCGGACGTAGCGCACCGGCTTGTTGCGCGGGTGCTCCGGGTCCTCGGGCAGCTCCTCGCCCTCGGCGGGGGGCGAGGGCGGCACGAGCTGGTCGGGCCCGTACTCGGAGACGAGCCCCGCGGGTTCCACCCCGAGTTCCTCCAGCGCCTTGGTCTCCAGCTGCTCGATCCGCAGCCGCTTCTCCGCGCCGAGCACCTCGCCCCGGTGCACCGAGTCCGTCAGCTTGTCCAGCTCCTCCTTCAGCTCCCGCCCCTGGTTCCGCTCGGCGACGAGCTCCCGCTCCCGCACCTCCTTGGCGCGCTCGGCGGCGGCCCGCTCCTGCTCCGCGCGGACCAGGGAGACCTCGACGTGGGCGAGCAGCTGGCGGGCGCCGGAGGCGACGGCCTCGGCCACGGCGGCCTCGTGCCGCAGCCGGGACCGGCGCTGCTCGGCACGCGCGCGTGCCTCGCGTTCGGCGCGGGCGGCGCGGTCGAGGGAGTCGGCGCGCCCGGCGAGGCCCTTTACGCGCTCCTCGTGCGTACGCACCTGGAGCCGCGCCTCCATCTCCGTCTGGCGGGCGTTGGCACCGTCGGCGGCCAGCCGGTCGCGCACGGCGGTGTCGGGCTCCTCGTCGGCGGGCGCCTCCTCGGCGACGGCGAGCCGCTCGGCCAGCTCCTCGACCTCCACGTGGGCCCGTTCCAGGGCCTCCTGGGCCTTGGCGGCCGCGGCGGCCGACCGCTCCGCCTCACCGGCGGCGCCGCGCGCCTGTCCGGCGAGCGACCCGAGCCGCTGCGCGACGGCCGACTTCTCCCGGTCGGCGGCGCGCCGCCGCTCCCCCAGCTCCTCGACGAGCGCGGCACACTCCCTGCGCCGCTCCCCCGCGCGCTCCTGCGCCTCGGCCAACTCCTCGCACTGAACGTCCAGTTCCGTCAGCTCGGCCGCCGCCTCGTCGACGGCGGCCTGCACCTCCAGGAGGCTCGGCGCACCCGTGGACCCGCCCTGCGCGAAGTGCGCCCCGAGCAGATCGCCCTCGGCGGTGACCGCCGTCAGCTCCGGGTGCGCGTACACCAGGTCCTCGGCATCCTCCAGCGACCCGACGACGACCACGCCGCGCAGCAGCCTGCGCACGGCGGGCAGCAACTCGGCGGGACCGCGCACGAGTTCGGCGGCATACGGGGGTCCCTCGCCGCGCGCCTCCTGCGGTACGTCGCCGGGGGCGCCCCCGGCCGCTCCGCTCTGGTCGCCCGCGAGCAGCAGTGCCGCCCGCCCCGCGTCCTGCTTGCGCAGCAGGCGGATCGCTTCTGCAGCCGATGCGGGCGTCGACACGGCGATGGCGTCCGCCGCGGCGCCGAACGCCGCCGCCACCGGCACCTCGAAGCCCGGTGCCACGCTGAGGAGTTCGGCGGCGGGACCGAGCAGCCCGGTCAGCCGGTCGCGGGCGGCGAGCAGCGCGCCCGAGCCGTCCTTGCGGCGCAGGCCGAGGGCGAGGGCGTCGTGCCGGGCGGCGACGGCGGCCCGCTTCCGCTCGGCCGCGGTGACCGCCTCGCGCGCCGCGGTCGCCTCGGCGTCGGCTTCGGCGAGGGCGCGGCGGGCCTCCTCGTGCCGCTCCCCCAGCTCGGCGTCGCCCGCGTCCAGGCCGTCGACCTCCGCCTTGAGCTGTTCGTACTCCTCCTGCGCGGCGACCGCGCGCTCGCGTGCCTCGTCGCGGGCGAGCGCGAGCCGGTCGATCTCGGCCTGCGCGGACGCCACCCGCGACCGGGCCGCGTTGACCTGCCCGCCGAGCCGCGCGAGGCCTTCACGCCGGTCGGCGATGGCCCGCGCCACGTCCTTCAGGCGCCGTTCCTCGGCGGCCAGTTCGCGTTCCAGGTCGGCGCGGTGGGTGACGGTGTCGTCGAGGGCGTACTGCGCGGCCTCCAGGGCGGCTTCGAGCTCCGCCTCCTGTTCGCGGACGCGGGCGGCCTCGCGCTCCATGTCCTCGGGCTCGCGGCCGCGCCGCTCCTCGACGGGCGCCGAGCGGGCGCTCTTGATCCGGGCGTCGGCGAGCGAGATCGTGCCGCGCACCCGCTCGGCGAGCTGCGACAGCTTGTACCAGGTCTGCTGGGCCCGCTGGAGCCGCGGGCTGAGCCGCCGCACCTCGTCCTCCAGGACGGCCTCGCGCTGGAGTGCCGTCTTCAGCTCGGCCTCGGCGGTGTCCTTGCGGGCCTTGAGCGCGGCCTCGTCGGCGACCTCGGCGTTCAGGGCGCGGCGCATGCCCACGAGGTCGTCGGCGAGCAGTCGCAGGCGGGCGTCGCGCAGGTCGGCCTGGATGACGGCGGCACGCCGGGCGACGGCGGCCTGCCGTCCCAGGGGTTTGAGCTGGCGGCGCAGTTCGTCGGTGAGGTCCTGCACGCGCGCGAGGTTGGCCTGCATCGCGTCCAGCTTCCGCAGCGCCTTCTCCTTGCGCTTGCGGTGCTTGAGGACGCCGGCGGCCTCCTCGATGAAGGCGCGGCGGCCCATGGGGTCGGCGTGCAGGACGGAGTCGAGCTGGCCCTGGCCGACGATGACGTGCATCTCGCGGCCGATGCCGGAGTCGGAGAGCAGTTCCTGGATGTCGAGCAGGCGGCAGGTGTCGCCGTTGATCTGGTACTCGCTGCCGCCGTTGCGGAACATGATCCGCGTGATGGTGACCTCGGCGTACTCGATGGGCAGGGCGCCGTCGGAGTTGTCGATGGTGAGGGAGACCTCGGCGCGGCCGAGCGGGGGCCTGCCGGTGGTCCCGGCGAAGATGACGTCCTCCATCTTGCCGCCGCGCAGCGATTTGGCGCCCTGTTCGCCCATGACCCAGCTCAGCGCGTCCACCACGTTGGACTTGCCGGATCCGTTGGGTCCGACGACGCAGGTGATGCCCGGTTCGAATTTCAGCGTCGTGGCCGACGCGAAGGACTTGAAACCGCGCAGTGTCATGGCCTTGAGGTGCACGCCGCGTGACTCTACCTTTCTCGGTGAGTTCACCGAGGAACGTGCGACCAGTTTCACGGCGGAAGGTGCAGGGCACATCAGGTGTAAGGCCCCGCATGGGCACGGTGGCGGGCAAGGCCCGGGCACGGGAGCAGGGAAAGAAAGAAGGGACGCCGAAGCGTCCCTTGCAGATCTCTCGGATCTATCGCGGATCTCTCGGATCTATTCGATCAAACAGATCTCTCTGGTTCAGCGGCTTATGACGGGCAGCCTGACCACGCGTGGCAGGAAAGTCCGTTGCCGTGGGCTCGAGGTGGCGTGGGTCAGGTGAGCGCAGGCTCCGCCTGGGGTACGTCGAGACTCTCGAGGAGCGCGTCGTGAGAAGCGGCAGCCGCCAGCGTGTCGTTCTCCGCCTGGATCCTGACGAGCTCGGATTCCAGGTCCTGGACGCGCTGCTGGAGCCGTCGCATCTCGGCGAGGAGTCGCGGGTCGCTGCCGCCGACGTAACCGAGAAGCGCCTTTGCCATGATGAGTGGTCCTCCACACTGAGTGACCGACCGAATCGGTGTGGGTCGTGAGGGAATCGCACCCGCGGTGCCTGGCACTCTTCTGTTCTTGCTGGGTGTTACTTGGCCGTTCTCACATGCCAAACAGCTAAGGTGCGCGGGGCTTCCAGAGTCTCACCAAAAAGTTTGACGGTCAACACGATCACGCCCCGTATTGACGGGCAACCCGGGGGCGCGCGGCCGTGGAACTGCGGCGCTGCCTCTGCGGCGGGGCCCTGGGGGCGTCGAGATCATCCTTACCCGCGGAGCCTGCCACGGCAAGCCCTTCTTGGCAATCACCAGGTCTTTCCTGCCCCGGGCAGGTGCCTGGGCCACACCCGCCGGAGCCCCGTCGACCGCCCCCGCGTCAGCGAATGGCGAACGCGTCGTAGCCACCCCGGGGCGTGTCCCAGATCTCAGTCACACCGTCGACGCGGCCGGGTGTGTCGCCCGTACGCAGCCAGTCGAGGAGCCGCTGGCAGCGCTCACGTGAACCCTCGGCGACGACTTGCACCCGGCCGTCGTCGAGATTGAGAGCAAAGCCACTCACGTCTCCGATCTCCAGCGCCTTGGCCCGCGTGAACCAGCGGAAACCCACTCCCTGTACACGGCCGCGCACCCAGGCGGTGAGCCGGACTTCTTCGTTCATAAGGTGCACGCTAACCGGCCAATTGCTCAGGGAGCACTTCGCCCCCTTGCGCCATCGCGTACAGTCGCGACTCGACGAGCCTCACCCGTATGGGTGAGTGATGTCGACGGTCAGAACGACGCCCAGAGCCGATGCCGGGCGTCAGGACGAAAGGCCAGGAGATGGGACGCCACCGACGCTCCGCCGCCGGCCGCGCCGCCACCGGCCGCGCCGATCATTCCGGGTATTCCGATCACCTGGATCACCCCGAGCACTCCGAACTCCGTGATCATTCCGACGGCCTCACGGATGCTGCGGACCCTTCGGCTTCCGCAGGCTTTTCGGGTCCCGCGGGATCCGGCGCGTACGAGAACAACTCCGGCGCGTACGGCTTTTACCGGGGGCGCGCGGAATACGGGGGATTCGAGGGATACGACGCGGCCTCGTCCGACGCCTATCTCTTCGGGACCTCGACCGCGGAGACCTCCGCGAATGCGGCGACCGGCGCTGCGGGCCGTAGGCGCGGGAGCTCGCACCGGCGCAGGCGTCGCGCCTCCGCGCCCGTGCGCACCGGGCTGCTCGGCGTCTCCGCCGCCGTCGCGATGGGCGCCGTCGCGGTTGCCTCCGGCCTGGTACCCGGCGGCGACAACTACACGCTGGGCGGTGGCGACACCCCCGGCGCGGTCCGGACCGCGGGCTCCCCGTCCGGACTCGACCCCCAGGGCGGCGCCAACGGCAGCGCCGACGGCGGCCGGGCCACCCCCGGCCGCGGCTCCGACACCCCGGCCCCGACCCCGTCGGAGTCGAACACCAAGCCGTCGCAGAAGCCGTCCGGGAAGCCCTCGACCACCCCGTCCAAGCCGGGGAACGGCACCGGCGAGACCGGCGGCAAGAACGACAGGGACGGCAAGCGCGACGAGGCCGAGAAGGGCGAGGGGCCGGGCAAGAACGGCAAGGACACCGGCAAGGGTTCGGGCACGGGCCGGCCGGACAAGTCACCGGCCCCGAGCCGCCCGGCCCCCGAGAAGCCGAAGGTCCCGCCCACGCCCGCGAACCCGTCGGCCGACGAGACCACGGCCGAGGCCGAGGTGCTCGCACTGGTCAACCAGGAGCGGGCCAACGTGGGCTGCCGACCGGTCGCCGCCGACCCCGGGCTCGCCACCCTCGCCGGGGACTTCAGCGCCGACATGGCCGAGCGGGACTTCTTCGCGCACACCGACCCGGACGGCGCGACCCCGTGGGACCGCGCCGAGAAGGTCGGCATCCAGGACCTGGGCGGCGAGAACATCGCCCGGGGCCAGGCCAACGCCCAGTCCGTCATGGACGCCTGGATGAACAGCCCCGGCCACCGCGCCAACATCCTCAACTGCGACTACAAGACGCTGGGCGTCGGCGCGCACTTCGCGCCGGGCGGCCCGTGGTGGACGCAGGACTTCGGCTTCTGAGGGACGGCTCCGAAGTCTGCGTCGTCAGTCTCCGTAGCCCCCGAAGTCCACAGCCTCGTCAGCGCCCCGGCGCCCAGAGCGTGCCCGGCACGCCCGGTCTCAGGCAGCCACGGCCGCCCGGCACGCCCGGCCTCAAGCAGCCACGGCCGCCCGGCCCGCGACCACGATCCGCGCGGTCTCGGTGACCCGGCGGCCCAGGTGCTCGGCCGTGGCGATGTCCGCCTTGTGCACGGCCTCCGGGCCCTCGTCGGAGTTGGTCTGGGCGGCGGCGCCGGAGAAGAAGCCGAGGCGGTTCAGGTCGTTCTCGGAGCCCTCGGTGGAGTTCCAGCCGGGGAGCAGGCCGAGGCTCACCCAGTGCATGCCCTGCTGGGCGGCGAGGGTCTGGAAGTACTGCAGGGTGTGCAGCTTGTCGCCGCTCTTGGAGGCGGAGTTGGTGAAGCCCGCGGCGAGCTTGTCCTGCCAGGCGCGGCTGAACCAGCGCTTCGACGAGGCCTCCGCGAAGACGTGGAAGGCGCCGGAGGCGGTGCCCATGTAGGTGGGCGAGCCGAAGACGATGGCGTCCGCCGCGTCCAGGAGCTCCCACTCGGCCTCGGTGATCTCGTCGACCTTGATCAGGTGCGTGCTGGCACCGGCGCCCTCGGCACCGGCGCGGACGGCCTCCGCGACGACGGTGGTGTGGCCGAATCCGGAGTGGTAGGCGATGGCGACAACGGGGCTGGACATGGTGGACGTACTCCTCGATGGGGACGGGGGTGGGGAGGCGGCGGTGCGTGGACCTGCCGACAAACGAAAGGAAAGCACTAACTTCTAGTTAGCGCAACCTGTCAGTGAGCGCTGCGGGAGAGTACGCTGTGGGTATGGACTCCCTCGCACGCCCCGAGAGCGCCGCCGACGCCGACGCGGAGCTGGCCTACAACGTGTTCGCCCGCGCCTGCCCGTCGCGGACCACGCTGGAGCACGTCACGGGTCGCTGGGGCGCGCTCACGCTGGGCGCGCTGCACGACGGGACGTTCCGCTTCAATGAGCTGCGCCGCCGGGTCGACGGCGTGAGCGAGAAGATGCTGTCGCAGACGCTGCACGCGCTGGAGCGCGACGGCCTGGTGCACCGCGACGCACAGCCGACGAACCCGCCGCGCGTGGACTACCGCCTCACCCCGCTGGGCGAGCAGATCGCCGAGCGCCTGCTGGCCCTCATCCACTTCGTGGAGGGCAGCCAGGACGACGTGTCGGCGGCCCAGCGGCGCTACGACGGCCAGAGCGAGCGCTGAGGCGCTACGACGGCCAGAGCCAGCGCTGAGGCGCTACGTCAGCCCCGGCGGACGCGGACACCACGCCGCCCTCGGCGGGCGCTGAGCGCTACGACAGCCTCGGCGGGCGCTGGCAGCGCGGGCAGAAGTAGCTCGACCGGTTCATCCAGGGCCGCCGCCGCATCGGCGTACCGCAGCGTCGGCAGGGCTCGTCCTCGCGGCCGTACGCGTCCAGGGAGCGGTCGAAGTAGCCCGACTCGCCGTTCACGTTGACGTAGAGGCTGTCGAAGCTGGTGCCGCCGACGGCGAGGGCCTCGTTCATCACGTCCCGTGCGTGGCCGAGGAGTTCGGCGGTGCGGGGCCGGGTGAAGGTCGCCGTCGGGCGTTCGTAGTGCAGCCGGGCGCGCCACAGCGCCTCGTCGGCGTAGATGTTGCCGACGCCGCTGATGAGGGACTGGTTGAGCAGCGCGCGCTTGATGGTGCTGCGGCTGCGGCGCAGGGCCTGATGGAAGGCCTCGTCGTCGAAGAGCGGGTCGAGCGGGTCGCGGGCGATGTGCGCGATGACGTCCGGCAGGCCGTCCGGGGTGTTCTCGTGCAGGGAGAGCCCGCCGAAGGTCCGCTGGTCGACGAAGCGCAGCTCGGTGCCGGCCGCGTCCGGGGCGGCACCGCCGAGCTCGTCCGTGAAGCGCACCCTGATCCGCAAGTGCTTCTCGTCCGGGGTCTGTTGGGTCTTGACCAGGAGCTGGCCGCTCATGCCCAGGTGGGCGAGGACGGAGGTGTCGCTGTCGGCGAGCGGCAGCCACAGGTACTTGCCGCGCCGCATGGGGGCGCCGAAGCGGTGGCCCTTGAGACCGAGCGCGAAGTCCTCGGCGCCCGCCAGGTGCCGCCGGATGGCGCGCGGGTGCAGGACCTCCACGTCGGCGACGGTCCGGCCGCCGACCCAGCGCTCGAGCCCGCGCCGCACGACCTCGACCTCGGGCAGTTCGGGCACGGGGGTCCTCCGGAGCGGGTACGGGGTGCTGGCGCGGGCAGCGTACCGCGAGCCACTGACAGCACCCGGGGCCCACCCCGGCACCGCGCGCCCGCCCCGGACAACGCGAAGCGCCCGCCCAGGTCGAGAACCGACCCGGGCGGGCGCCCAGCGATCATGCCGACAGGCAATCGATCGTGCCGTCAGGCAGAAGCAACATCCGGTGCGGAGGCCGACGACGCCGCGTCGGCGCCCTCATCCTCAGCAGCCGCTTCGGCGGCGGCCGCACCGGCGGCCGCGGCCGCTTCCCGTGCGTCCGCAGCGGAGCGGATGGCGCGCCAAGCGGACTCGGCTGCCTGCTGCTCCGCTTCCTTTTTGCTGCGGCCGGTGCCGGTGCCGTACGAGACGCCTCCGACGCGGGCGGCAGCAGTAAAGGTCTTCTCGTGGTCCGGGCCGCTCTCCGAGACGAGGTACTCGGGCACGCCGAGGCTCTCCGTCGCGGTGAGCTCCTGGAGGCTGGTCTTCCAGTCCAGGCCCGCGCCGAGGTTCGAGGACTTCTCGATCAGCGGGTCGAAGAGCCGGTGCACCAGCTCGCTCGCCGCTTCCAGACCCCGGTCCAGATAGACCGCGCCGATCACCGCTTCCAGGGTGTCGGCGAGGATGGACGCCTTGTCCCGGCCGCCCGTGCCCTCTTCGCCCCGGCCGAGCCGGATGAAGGAGCCGAGTTCGAGCCCGCGGCCCACCTCTGCCAGCGCACGCGAATTGACCACCGCGGCCCGCAACTTGGCCAGTTGGCCTTCGGGCAGGTCGGGGTGGGTGCGATACAGCGTGTCCGTGACCACCAGGCCGAGCACCGAGTCCCCGAGGAACTCAAGCCGCTCGTTGGTGGGCAGACCGCCGTTCTCGTACGCGTACGAACGGTGGGTGAGCGCACGCACCAGAAGGGCGGACTCGAGCTGATACCCGAGCCGCCCTTCCAGAAGCGTGTGGGACGAGGCTGCGTTGTTGCTGTCTGCCTGCATCTTGGCGTCATCCGCCTTCTTTGGGCTAGACACAGCGCCTCTCACCAGCCGCTCAGACCTCGAGGACCTGGCGCTTGTTGTAGGTGCCGCAAGCGGGGCACGCGATGTGCTGCAGCTTGGGCTCCTGGCAACGCTCACACGAAACCAGGGTGGGGACCGCAGCCTTCCACTGCGACCGGCGGTGGCGCGTGTTGCTGCGCGACATCTTCCGCTTCGGAACAGCCACGGCTACTTCTCCTGCTTCTCGTCGACGTGCGCCGTTCGAGGCGCGTCGCCGCTCATCTCGTCCTTCTCGCCGTCCTGGATGGTGCCAGCGAGTCCCTGCAAAGCCGCCCAACGGATGTCGACGGCGTCGTGGTGGTGGTCCGGGTCGTCCGTGAGCCGCACTCCGCATTCGGAGCACAGGCCCTGACAGTCGTCCTGGCACACCGGCTGCATGGGCAGTGCGAGCACCACCGCGTCCCGCAGCACGGGCTCGAGGTCGAACATGCCGTCCTCGAGAAGAAGCCTGTCCTCGTCGTCCTCGGCGTCGTCGGCCGGTTCCGCGGTGCGGCCCCGGTCGTCGGCGTCAGGGTACGAGAACATCTCCTGGAAGTCCGCTTCGAGCGCGAGCTCCAGCGGCTCCAGACACCTTACGCACTCCCCCTTGGCCGATGCACGGGCGGTGCCTGTGACAAGCACCCCTTCCATGACCGACTCCAGGCGGATGTCCAGCTCGACCGGGGCGCCTTCCGGCACTCCGATGACCCCTTCGACACCGAACGGCACCGGCGAACCGGGGGCGTCGATGCTGCGGGTGACCCTCTGCATGGCACCGGGACGCCGACCCAGCTCGTGTGTGTCGAACACAAGCGGGTTTCGGTGGTCGAGGCGCGTGCTCAGGGCTTTTCCTGCTTTCGAATCCTGGGAGCTTGGCAAGGAGGCCACCGCGCCGAGGCCGCGAGGAGCGGTGTGAGCGGGCAGCCCGGATCGCGGACATACGCGCGACCGAAGAGCCAGGATACTGGACCTTTCGCTCTCGGCCCAATCGGCCGAGTGCTCCGGGCCACCGACCCGTCGGACCGGCCCTAGCGCCCCTGCTCGTACTGGCGCAGCTGCTCCGCGCTGATCATGGTGGTGTCGAAGAGGCTGGTCTCGTCGAGCACGGCGGGCGCGGGGTTCTGCTGGCCGTAGCCCTGCTGCTGCGACTGCTGCGCGGCCTGCTGCTGGCCGGGGTCGTAGCCCTGCTGCTGGTACGCGTACGGGTCCTGCTGGTACGCGTACGGATCCGGCTGGCCGTACCCCTGCTGGTACGCGTACGGATCCTGTCCGGCGTACGGGGCCTGGCCGCCGTACTGGTCGCCGCCCTGGGCGTAGGGGTCCTGGGCGGCCTGCGCGTACTGGTCCTGGGCGCCCTGGCCGTACTGGTCCTGCCCCTGGTACGCGTACGGGTCCGGCTCGTGCTGGGGCGGCGGGGGCGCGTAGGGCTGCTGGGCCGGGATCGGCGGGCTCTGGGGGGCGGCCTGCGGGGCCGCCTGCCGTCCGGGGCGCTCGGCGCGGTCGGGAGTCTCGGCGAGGTCCGCCAGGTAGTCCGCGTCGGAGCTGTGCGCCTTGGTGGCGGCGTCGTCCAGCTCGCTGAGCTCGTCGGCGGGGGCGCGGCCGTGCAGGGTCTGGCGGCCGCGGCCGACGGCCTCCAGGGTCTTGGCGAGGACCGCCTCGAAGGCGCCGAGCTTCACGTCCACGTAGACGTCGGCGTTGCGGCGCAGGGTCTCCGGGTCGTGGCTGCGCTCGGGGGCGTCCTCGTCCTCGTACCCCTGCTCGTCGACTCCCGGGCCGGTGCCGAGGAGCTTCTCGCGGCCTCGGCCGACGGAGCCGAGGGTCTTGGTGAGGACGACCTCGAAGTTGGCGAGCTTGCTGTCCACGTAGTCGTCCGCCTCCTGGCGGACCTCCGTGGCCTCCTGCCGGGCCTCGGCGAGGATGCGGTCGGCCTCCGCCTGGGAGCGGCGCGCGACCTCCGTGTCGGAGATCAGCGAGCCGCGCTCGGCGTGCGCGCCCTCGATGATCCGCTCGGCCTCCTGGCGGGCCTGCTCGACGAGCTGCGCACGGCCGCCGATCAGCTCCTGGGCCTGGGCGAGCGAGCCGGGCAGGGCCTGGCGCACCTCTTCGAGCAGCGCCAGCAGATCGGCGCGGTTGACCACGCACGAGGCGGACATGGGCATGGACTTGGCGCTGCCGACCGTCTCGACGATCTGGTCGATCTTCTTCTGCACGTCCACCGCGGGCTCGCCACTCTCTACAGCTGGTTGGGAGACGGACGGGACGACTGTAGCCCGTGATCAGCCCTTCGCGAGGCGCTTGTTGAGCCCTTCGAGCACCACCGGGGGAACCAGGTGCGCGATGTCGCCACCCCAGGACGCGACCTCCTTGACCAGGGAGGAGGAGAGGAAGCTGTAGGCGGGGTTGGTGGGCACGAACAGCGTCTCCACGCCCGTGAGGCCGTTGTTCATCTGGGCCATCTGCAGTTCGTAGTCGAAGTCGCTGACCGCGCGCAGACCCTTGACGATGGCCGGAATGTCGCGTTCCTTGCAGAAGTCGACCAACAGTCCCTGGAACGACTCGACTTCCACGTTGCCGAACTCGGCGGTGACCTGGCGGATCAGCTCGATCCGCTCCTCGATCTCGAACAGGCCCTTCTTCGACTTGTTGATCATCACCGCGACGTGCACGACGTCGTACAGCTTGGAGGCGCGGGCGATGATGTCGAGGTGTCCATTGGTGATGGGGTCGAACGACCCCGGACAGACGGCGCGGCGCAACGGAAGTCCCTCGCTCTCCGGTCGGGTCATGGCGCGATTTCTTGTTCGTCGCACGTAGAGGCGGCGCGACCGTACCAAAACGTGCCTTCGCCGTAGCGACGGGACCTCAGTGCCTCGAATCCGGTCGGCCAGCCGAATTCTCCGCCTCTGGTACTGCGTTCAACGGTGACGAGCGCATCGTCCGTGAGCCAGCCTCCCGAGCGGAGTGTGAGCAGGATCTCCCGAAGATCGCCGTCCTCGACGGCGTAGGGGGGGTCGAGAAACACCAGGTCATAGGGGGTGTCAGGGGTTGACTCCCGGATGATCTGGGCGGCCTTGCCTGCCCTGGCCTCCGCTCCTGGCAGGCCGAGCGCCTTGATGTTCTCGCGGATGGTGCGCGCCGCGCGGGCGTCGGCCTCGACGAGCAGGGCGTGCGCCGCTCCCCGGGACAGCGCCTCCAGGCCGACGGCTCCGGAGCCCGCGTACAGGTCGAGGACGCGGGCGCCGTCGAGCGTGCCCTGGAAGGCCTGCCAGGTGGAGAACAGGCCCTCGCGGGCGCGGTCCGAGGTGGGCCGGGTGCCGTTCCCCGGCGGAACGGCGAGGCGGCGTCCGCCGGCCACGCCGGCGATCACGCGGGTCATCTGGGTCCTTTGGCTGAGGGGTGGCTTCCCCTCACGATATGGCGTGCACCGGCATCGGCTCTTCTCAGGCCCGCTCGGTCCTGCCGGTCCTGCCGGTCCTGCCGGTCCTGCCGGTCCTGCCGGCCCGCGCCGGGTTTCCCAGCCGCTCCTGGCCCAGCCCGTGGTCGACCCGTCTCACCCCACTCGCCCCTTCACCCCACTCACCCCTTCTCCAAATACTGCTCGCGTTCCTCGTCCAGGAGCGCGTCCAGGGCCGTGCGCAGCTCGGGCAGGTGCTCCAGGTCGGGGTCGCGGGAGACCACGGCGGTCGCCTCCTCGCGGGCCGCGGCGATGATCTCCTCGTCGTCGATGACGGCGAGCATGCGCAGCGAGGAGCGGACGCCGGACTGGGCCTGGCCGAGCACATCGCCCTCGCGGCGCTGCTCCAGGTCGATGCGGGACAGCTCGAAGCCGTCGAGGGTGGCGGCGACGGCGTTCAGCCGGGTGCGGGCGGGGCTGGCCTCCGGCATGTCGGTGACCAGGAGGCACAGGCCGGGCGCGGAGCCTCGGCCGACGCGGCCGCGGAGCTGGTGGAGCTGGGAGACGCCGAAGCGGTCGGCGTCCATGATCACCATGGCGGTGGCATTCGGGACGTTCACCCCGACCTCGATCACCGTCGTGGCGACCAGGACGTGCGTCTCGCCCGCGGCGAAGCGGCGCATCACGGCGTCCTTGTCGTCGGGCTGCATGCGGCCGTGCAGGACCTCGACCTTGAGTCCCTGGAGGGGGCCGTGGGCCAGCTCCTCGGCGACGTCGAGGACGGCGAGCGGGGGGCGCTTCTCGGCCTCGTCCTCCGGGGGCTCCGCCTTGCCCTTCTTGGTGCCCTTCTTGCCACCCTTCTTTGCCTCGTCCGCGCCCTCGTCGTCCAGGTCGCCGATGCGGGGGCAGACCACGTACGCCTGGTGGCCGTTCTCCACCTCCTCGCGCACGCGCTCCCACGCGCGGGCGAGGAAGTGCGGCTTGTCCTGGGACGGGACGACGTGGGTGGAGATCGGCGAGCGGCCCGCGGGCAGCTGGTCCAGGACGGAGGTCTCCAGGTCGCCGAAGACCGTCATCGCGACGGTCCTCGGAATGGGGGTGGCCGTCATGACGAGGAGGTGCGGCGGCTGCTTGCCCTTGCCGCGCAGGGCGTCGCGCTGCTCCACACCGAAGCGGTGCTGCTCGTCCACCACGACCAGGCCCAGGTCGTGGAACTGCACCTTGTCCTCGATCAGCGCGTGCGTCCCGATGACGATCCCCGCGTCGCCCGTGACCAGGTCGAGCAGGGCCTGACGGCGGGCGGCCGTACCCATGGAACCGGTGAGCAGCGTGACCTTCGTGGCATGCTCGGCTCCCCCGAGCATGCCGCCCTCCGCCAGCTCGCCCATCATCTCGGTGATCGAGCGGTGGTGCTGCTGGGCGAGCACTTCGGTGGGCGCCAGCATGGCGGCCTGCCCGCCCGCGTCGACGACGGCGAGCATGGCGCGGAGGGCCACCATCGTCTTCCCGGAGCCGACCTCCCCCTGGAGGAGGCGGTGCATCGGGTGCTCGGTGGCGAGGTCGTCAAAGATCTCCTTGGAGACCGTGCGCTGGCCGTCGGTGAGGGTGAAGGGCAGCTTGGCGTCGAAGGCGTCGAGGAGGCCGTCCGGGCGTGGCCTGCGGGCCACCGCCGGGAGCTGGGCGTCCGCGAACCGGCGGCGGGCCAGGGCGACCTGGAGCACGAACGCCTCGTCCCACTTCAGCCGGTCCCTGGCCGTGGCGATGTCCGCCTTCGCATGCGGGCGGTGGATCTTCAACAGGGCTTCGGGGAGCGGGATCAGGCCCCGGCCCTCGCGCAGGGTGGGCGGCAGCGGGTCCAGGGCCTCCTGGGCGCTCGGCAGCACCGCGTCGACGGACTTGGCGATCTTCCAGGACTCCAGCTTGGCGGTGGCCGGGTAGATCGGGATCAGCGCCCCTGCCCATGAGTCCACCGCGTCCGCCGCGTCCACCGCCGAGTCGCCTTCGCCCCGCAGCAGTTCGTACGCCGGGTGGGCCAGCTGCATCTTGCGGTTGAACACGGACACCTTGCCCGCGAACATCGCGCGCGTGCCCGGCAGCAGGTCCTTGTGCGGCTTGTGGATGCCGCGGCCGAAGAAGACGAGCTGGAGCTGGCCGCTGCCGTCCGTGATGGTCACCTCCAGGCGCTGGCCGCTGCCGCCGTTGAACCGCAGCACGCGGGCCGTGGCCACCTGGGCCACGACCGTGACGTGCTCGTCCAGCGGGAGGTCGGCGAGGCGGGTCAGCTCGCCCCGCTCCGCGTACCTCCGTGGGTAGTGGTGCAGGAGGTCGCCGACCGTGTGCAGGCCGAGGTGCTCGGCCATCACCTTCGCGGTGGCCTGGCCGAGCGCGTTCTTCAATGGTTCTTGGAGCGCGAGCACGAGATCCATTGCACACCACGGCACTGACATTGCGTGGCAGGGGCCGGAAAGTGGGGGTGGGGGCCTCGCGGGGCGCCCCCGTCCCACCCCTTCACCGAAACCATGGGCCGCCGCCCCTGGACCCCGCCGATCGGCCTTCGACCTCGCCCTCGAACGCCGGACGGGCCGCACATCTCACCGATCAGGCGGGCTGCCTCGGGCAGGCAGCCCGCTCGGCGGCGCGTCGGTCACTCAACGCCGATGAGGAGCAGGGGTGCCTGGGGCCCACCCCGGTACAACACCGTGTCCACGGCCAAGTGGCCGTCGCGTACGTGCTTCTCCAGGTGCTCGGCCACCCCGTCCGACACCCCGTCCCCGAGCACGAGCGTCACCATCTCCCCGCCCGCCGCCAGCATCCGGTCGAGCACGGCCGCCGCGGTGCGCGCGACCTCCGGGCCGATCACCGCCACGTCGCCGTCGATGAGGCCGAGGACGTCCCCGGCCTGGCAGATGCCCGCCGTCGTCCAGGACTGCCGTTCGGCGACGGCCAGTTCGGCGTACCGGGTCGCCCCGGCGGCCGAGGTCATCGCGACGACGTCCTCGTCGAACCGGCGGTCCGGCTCGTGCACGGCGAGCGCCGCGATGCCCTGGACGGCGGAGCGGGTGGGGATCAGGGCGACGCGTACGCCTTCGGAGCGGGCCTGCTCGGCGGCCGCCGCAGCGGTGTGGCGCAGTCCGGCGTCATTGGGCAGCAGCACCACCTCGCGCGCGTGGGCGCGCCGGATCGCCTCCACTAGTTCACCGCTGGCGGGCGGCTCCCCCGCGCGCGCGGGCACCGTGGTCGCCCCGGCCTCGGCGTACAGGGCGGCCAGGCCGTCCCCCGGTACGACGGCGACGATGCCGCGCTGGACGCGCTCCCTGGGCGGCTGTTGCGTGCCTGCGGTGTGGGCGTCGCCGACTCCGAAGTGCGTGATGCGGATGCGGTACGGACGGCCCGCCTCGACGCCCGCCTCGACGGCCGCGCCCGCGTCGTCCACATGGACGTGGACGTTCCACAGGCCGTCGCCGCCGACGACCACGAGGGAGTCGCCGAGGACGTCGAGCCGGGTCCGCAGCCGGGCCACGGCGGCGTCCTCGGCTTCCAGGAGGTAGATCACTTCGAAGGCGGGGCCGGGGCCATCGGGAGCGGGGTCGGCGCACTCGGTGAGTGCCGGGACGGTCCCTCCGGAGGCGTCTACGGAGCCTTCGGGCAGGGCGGTGGGTCCTTCGTGGGCGTCAGCGGTGCCTCCGGAGACGTCGGCGAGCCCTCCGGCCGCGTCTGCGGTCCCCCGGGAGGCCTCCGTACTGCCGCCCACAACAGCCCCACCGGCCTCCGCCCCAACCCCGGCGGGAAGCCCGCCCCCCGCCACCCAAGGCCGCACCGTCTCCCCCGACAACGCCCCCACCAACGCACCCAGGACCGCCACCAACCCCCGCCCACCGGCGTCCACGACCCCCGCACGGCCGAGTACCGCGAGCTGCCCCGGCGTCGCGTCCAGCGCCGCGCAGGCGCCGTCGTACGCCGCGCGGGCCACCACCGCGCAGTCGCCCGCCGACCGCACGGCCTCGGCGGCGGCCTCCGCCGCCGCCCCCGCGACCGTCAGGACCGTGCCCTCCACGGGATGAGCCACCGCCTGGTACGCGGACTGGGCCGCCCGCTCCAGCGCGAGGGCGAGGCGCGCCGCATCGGCGTGATGAGCGTCACGCCGAAGCTCACGGCCACCTCGCCTGTCCTCGTCACGGGACTCACGGGGCTCACGGGACTCACGGGGCTCACGGGGCTCGTGGGCCTCGCTGCTGTCACGGGCACCACGGTCACCTCCGGCCGCACGGCTGTCACGCCGACCCTGGGCAGAGCCCGCACCCCCACGCGCCCCCTCCGAGCCTCCGCCCGCCTCCCCCGAGAGAACCTGCGCCATCCCCCGCAGCAGTTGGGCCAGGATCGTCCCGGAGTTGCCCCGGGCCCCGATCAGCGCGCCGTGGGCCAGCGCGCGGACCACGTCGGTGAGCTCGGGGCGGGCCGGTTCGAGGCCGGTGAAGACCGCGTCGACCGCCTGGGAGGCCGACTCCATCGTCAAGTAGAGGTTGGTCCCGGTGTCCGCGTCCGCGACCGGATAGACGTTGATCGCGTCGATCTCCTCGCGGGCCTGTCCCAGCGCGTCCAGAGCGAGCACGCTCCACGCGCGGACTGCGACAGCGTCGAGGTTCTGCGGCAACGGTCGCCTCCTAGGAGCGTCGCGGGACGCCTCCGTCGTGCCTCACGGGATGGTGGGACGCAGCGTAGACCTGGGCCGGAGGGGGTCCTGGGGGTGGGGCCGGGGGCGAGACATGGTAGTTTCGTTGTACCGAAGCAGTCGTTGTATGCTGCTCCGGTTGCCCGATACACATCGGGCCATTCCTCCTGGCAACGCCACTCCGATCATTGCACTGATCCCGGCATGCCGGGTTTAACCGTAAGTGCATCTGAAGTCTTTGGAGTGACCCGTGGCTGCCAACTGCGACGTCTGCGGCAAGGGGCCGGGCTTCGGCAACAACATCTCGCACTCGCACCGCCGTACGCCTCGTCGCTGGAACCCGAACATCCAGCGTGTGCGTGCCGTGGTCGGCGGGACGCCGAAGCGCCTCAACGCCTGCACCTCGTGCATCAAGGCCGGCAAGGTCTCGCGCTGACGCCAGCGCGGCCACCTAGCTGGTTGCTGAATCAGCCGGTTCCCTTCGGGGGGCCGGCTTTTTCGTCTGCCCTGCTCGGGGCCACCGCCGGGCCGCACGCGTGCGTGGTGCCTGCCAGAATCTGACGGATGCGCTTCGGCATCCTCGGCCCGCTCGACGTCCGCACCCCCGACGGCACCCCCTTGGACCCCGGCGGACCGCGCCCCCGCGCACTGCTCACGCTGCTGCTCCTGGACGCGGGCCGCACGGTCCCCGTGGCGCGGCTGACCGACGGGCTGTACGGCGACGAGCCGCCCGCGGGCGCCGCGAACGCCCTGCAGTCCCAGGTCTCCCGGCTGCGCAAGCGCCTGGGTCTGGACATCGGGGCCGTCCCCACCGGCTACTGCCTCACGGTCTCCCCCGAGGACGTCGACCTCCACCGCTTCGAGCGCCTGGCCCGCGAAGGGCGGCGGCTGCTCGGCTCCGGCGATCACGCCCGGGCCGCCGCGCTCCTGCGGGAGGCGCTCGGCCTGTGGCGGGGCCCGGCCCTCGCCGAACTGCCGGACGCCGCTCCCCTCGTCGCCCGGCTCGAAGAGCTGCGCCTGGCCGCCGTTCAGGACCGTGTCGACGCGGACCTCGCGATGGGCGGCGGCCCCGACCTCGTACCGGAACTGCGGGAACTGATCTCCGGGCAGCCGCTGAGCGAACGGCTGTACGGGCAGCTGATGCGGGCGCTGCACGCGGGCGGGCGGCCCGCGGAGGCGCTCACGGTCTACGAAGAGGCGCGGCGGGCCCTCTCCGACGCGCTGGGCGCCGACCCCTCGGCCGAGCTGTCCGCGCTCCACCTGGAGCTGCTGCGGGGGCAGGAACCGGCCAGGCAGCGAGGCGTCCCGGCGCAGGTGACGCGGTTCATCGGGCGGGCCGACGAGCTCGCCCGGATCGGTGCGCTCCTCGCCGACGCCCGCCTGGTGACGCTCACCGGGCCCGGCGGCGCGGGCAAGACGCGGCTCGCCGTGGAGGCCGCCCGCGGGCTGCCGGACGTCTGCTTCGTGGAGCTCGCGCCGCTCGCCGACGGAGCCCAGGTGCCGTACGCGATCCTGACCGCGCTCGGGGTGCGGGACGGCCTGCACGCGCCGGGCGGTGACGCCACCGAGCGGCTGCTGTCCGCGCTGCACGGGCGTGAGCTGCTGCTCGTCCTGGACAACTGCGAGCACCTCGTCGACGCGGCGGCCGCGGTGACCGGGCTGCTGCTCGGCGACTGCCCCGGGGTGCGGGTCCTCGCCACGAGCCGGGAGGGGCTGGGGATCACCGGCGAGGCCCTGTGGCCGGTTCCGCCGCTGGCCGCCGAGCCCGCAGCCCGGCTCTTCGCCGACCGGGCGGCCGCCGTGCGCCCCGACGCGGCAGGCCTCCGCGCCGCGCGCGCACGACGCCTGACCGACGAGATCTGCGCGGCCCTCGACGGACTTCCGCTCGCCATCGAGCTGGCCGCGGCCCGGCTGCGCACCCTCACCCTGGACGAACTCGCCGCGCGGCTCGGCGACCGCTTCCGGCTGCTCTCGCGCGGCGACCGCACGAAGGCGCCCCGGCACCGCACCCTGCACGCGGTCGTCGAGTGGAGCTGGGAGCTGCTCGACGACGAGGAGCGCGACCTCGCCCGCCGTCTGACGGTGTTCCCCTCGGGGGCGACGCTGGACGCGGTGGAGGCGGTCTGCGGGATCCCGTACCCGGAGGACCTGCTCGCCTCGCTCGTGGAGAAGTCGTTCCTCGATGTGACCGACGGGCGCTACGGCATGCTCAGGACCATCCACGCGTTCTGCGCCCGGCAGCTCGCCGCCGCGGGCGAGGAGGAGCGGCTGCGGGACGCACACGCCGCGTACTTCCTGCGCCTGGCCGAGCACGCCGAGCCGATGCTGCGCGGCGGCGACCAACTGCCGTGGCTGGCCGGACTCGCCGCCGAGAGCGGCAACCTGGACGGCGCCCTGCGCCACCTGACCCGCACCGATCCGCACGGCGGGCTGCGGCTGCTGGCCGCCCTCTCCTGGTTCTGGCGGCTGCGGGGGCTGTACGGGGAGCGCAGGGCTCGGGCCCTCGAACTCCTCGACGCCGTCGGTGCGGAGCCGCCGGAGGGCCTCTTCGAGGAGTACGTCCTGTGCGTGATCAACACGATCGCGGGCGACGGCGACGACCCCGCGGAGCCGGAGCGCCTCGCCCGTGCCGACCGTCTCGTCGCCGCGCTGAAGGGCCCGCTCAGGCTGCCGCACCTGGTCGTGCAGTGGTCGGTGGCGGGCGGGCCCGACCACAGCATGACGGAGCTGGTGCGCGCCCAGGTCGGCGCCCACCCCTGGGGGGTGGCGCTGCTGGATCTCGGCCTTGGCTTCCAGGAGCAGTTCGCGGGCCGCCCCGACGCGGCCGAGGCGGCGTTCGCCGGCGCCCTTGCGGGCTTCAGGGAGACCGGGGACCGCTGGGGCATGGCCAACTGTCTCGATCCGCTGGGGATGTTCGCCGACTGGCGGGGCGAGCGGGACCGGGCGCTCGCCCTGCTCGACGAGGGCCTGGTGCACGTACGCGACCTCGCGGCCCCCGAAGAGACCGCCGACCTGCTGCACCAGCGCGCCACGGTCCTGCTGCACCGGGGCGACTTCGAGGAGGCCGCCGCGCACTACACGCGCGCCACCGACCTGGCCCGCACCGCCGGTGTCCCCGACAAGGTGGCGACCGCACGGCGCGGCCTGGGCGACGCGGCCCGCCTCTCCGGAGACACGGCACGCGCGCGTGCGCACTACGAAGCGGCTCTGGAGACGTACGCCGCCAACTGGTTCAGCCTCGGACAGAGCGTGCGGACCCTCGTGGGCCTGGGCCGTACCGCGCTCGCCGAGTCCCGCCCGGAGGAGGCCGCCGACTGGGTGGAGCAGGCCCGCGTCCTGGCCTCGGACACCGGGGAGCTGGCCGAGGTCGCCGAGGCGCTGGCGGCCGTCGCCACGGACCCCGAGGAGGCCGCCCGGCTCCTGGGAGCCGCGCACGGCCTGCGCGGCACCTTGATCGCCGGTGACCCCGATGTCGTACGCGTTGAGGCAGCGACCCGCGCGCGGCTCTCTCCGGAGGCGTACGAGAAGGCATTCGAGCAGGGCCGCAGCCTGCGGTCAGCGGCGGTCAGGGAACGGTAGGCGCACGGTCAGCGGCCGCGCCGAGGCTGCCCCCATGACGACCTCGACGAACACCTCGCAGACCGCCACCCACAGCCTCGCCCACCTGAACGTCCTCATCTCCGGCGCCAGCGTCGCGGGCCCCGCGCTCGCCCTCTGGCTCGCCCGCTACGGAGCCCGCGTCACCGTTCTGGAGAAGGCGCCCGCCCTCCGCGAGGGCGGCTTCGCCGTCGACTTCAGGGGCGAGGTGCACCGCACCGTGCTGCGCCGCATGGGCATCTGGGACGAGGTCCACCGCAGGCAGACGCACATGGGCCGGCAGACCATCGTCGAGGCCGACGACCAGGAGCGGGTGGACCTGCCCGCGTTCCTGATGAGCGGCGACGTGGAGATCTTCCGCGGGGAGCTCTCCAAGATCCTGTACGAGCGGACCAAGGACCGCGTGGAGTACGTCTTCGGAGACTCCGTCGCCTCGCTGACCGAGGACTCCGAAGGCATCGACGTGACCTTCGACCACGGCGCCCCCCGCCGCTTCGACCTCGTCGTCGGCGCCGACGGGCTGCACTCCCACACGCGCCGTCTGGTCTTCGGCGACGAGTCTCAGTACCTGCGCTTCCTCGGCTACTACGTGGCGGGGTTCGGCGTCCCCAACCACCTCGGCCTGGACCGCACCGCACGGATCTACAGCGAACCCGGCCGCAGCCTCATGGTCAGCAACTACGACGGCGACCCGGCGCGGGCCGGGGTGGGCCTGGTCTTCGCGTCCGAGCGGCTCGACTACGACCGGCACGACCTCGGACAGCAGAAGGAGATCCTCGCCGACCGGTTCGCGGGCCTGGGCTGGACGCACGCGGCAACGGCCCTGGAGGGCCTGGAGAGCGCCGGGGACCTGTACTTCGACGCCATCGCGCAGATCCACGTCGACCGGCTCTCCCAGGGCCGTGTGGTCCTTCTCGGCGACGCCGGGTACGGCGCCACGATGGGCGGCATCGGGACCGGCACCGCGCTGGTCTGCGCGTACGTCCTGGCCGGTGAGCTCGCGGCCGCGCGGGGCGACCACCGGGTCGGCTTCGCCGCGTACGAGGCGGAGATCCGCGCCTACGCGAAGGGCTGCCAGAAGACCTCCGGCAACGCGGGTCCCTTCCTCGCACCGGCGACCGAGAAGAAGATCCGCAGTCGCGACCGGATGTACCGGATGCTCAGCTCCCGCTTCCTGGCGGGCTTCTTCAAGAAGCTCACAGAGAAGGCCGCGAGCGACCTCACGCTCAAGGACTACGCCCGGCAGCCCGCCGCGGACTACGCCTCCCTGAACCGCCAGCCGTGATCCACCGGCCCGATCCCGCCGCCGAGTGCGAACCCGGCGGCGATCGCCCCGGTGACGTACTCCTTGGCGGCGCTGACGGCCTGCGGGACGCTCTGCCCCTTCGCCAGCTGCGAGGCGATCGCGCTGGCGAGGGTGCAGCCGGTGCCGTGGGTGTGGCGGTTGTCGTGGCGCGGGGAGCGCAGCCAGTGCTCTTCGGACCCGTCGGTCAGGAGGTCGACGGCGTCTCCGGAGAGGTGGCCGCCCTTGATGACGACCCACGTGGGCCCGTAGCCGAGGACAGCCGTCGCGGCGCGGCGCATGTCGGCCTCGGACTCGACGTGCACGCCGGTCAGTTGGGCGACCTCGTCGAGGTTGGGGGTGGCGACCGTGGCGGCGGGGAGGAGCTTGGTGCGGACGGAGTCGAGCGCGGAGGCGGCGAGCAGCGCGTCCCCGTGCTTGGAGACGCCGACCGGGTCGACGACGGCGGGGGCGTCGGTGGCGGCGATCAACTCCGCGACCGCCTCGACCAGTTCCGCGGAGGCCAGCATCCCCGTCTTGACGGCCTGGACGCCGATGTCGTCGACGACGCTGCGGTACTGCGCCCGCACGGCCGCCACGGGCAGCTCCCAAGCGCCCTGCACACCCAGCGAGTTCTGCGCGGTGACAGCCGTGACGACGCTCATGCCGTGCGTGCCGAGCGCGAGCATCGTCTTCAGGTCGGCCTGGATCCCGGCCCCGCCCCCGGAGTCGGAGCCCGCGACGGTGAGCACCCGCGGCGGCGCGGTCACTCGCCGCCGCCGTTCTCCCCGAAGTGGTCCCAGCCCTGGCTGGTCCAGGGCGCGCCGTCGACGGTGACCTGGGGCTGCGCCGAGGGGTTGAGGACCTCGCCGATGACCTTCCAGCGCGCGGGCAGCTTCACGTCGGAGGGGAAGGTCGCCACGATCGCGTGGTCCTCGCCGCCGTTGAGCACCCACTGGAGCGGGTCGACGCCGACGGCCTGACCGATGTCGTTCATCTGCGAGGGCACGTCCACGTCGCCGGAGCGGATGTCGATGCGCACCTTGCTGGCCTCGGCGATGTGGCCGAGGTCGGCGATCAGGCCGTCGCTGACGTCCGTCATGGCGGTCGCGCCGAGCCCGGCGGCGGCGGGGCCCGCGTGGTACGGCGGCTCGGGCCTGCGGTGGGCCTCCACGAAGGCGCGCGGCGAGCGGAAGCCGCGGGAGAGCACGGCGTGCCCGGCGGCGGACCAGCCGAGCCAGCCGGTGACGGCGACGGCGTCGCCGGGCTGGGCGCCCGCGCGCGTGACCGGTTCGTGGTTGCGCAGGTCGCCGAGGGCGGTGATCGACACGGTGATGGTGTCGCCGCGGACGACGTCGCCGCCGACGACGGCCGCGCCCGCGACCTGGCACTCGTCGCGCAGTCCGTCCATGAGCTCGATGGGCCAGCTCGCGGGGAGTTCGGCGGGCACCACGAGGCCGAGCAGGATCGCGGTGGGCACGGCGCCCATGGCCGCGATGTCGGCGAGGTTCTGGGCGGCGGCCTTGCGGCCGACGTCGTAGGCCGTGGACCAGTCGCGGCGGAAGTGCCGGCCCTCCAGGAGGATGTCGGTGCTGGCCACGACCCTGCGGTCCGGGGCGGCCACGACCGCGGCGTCGTCGCCGGGGCCGAGACGTACGGCCGGAGTGGAGGTGAGCCGCGAGGTGAGCTCCTTGATGAGCCCGAACTCGCCCAACTCGCCGACGGTGCCCTTCATGCGCGTGCTGCTCCTTCTGCCACGGTCGCCGCGGTCCGCTTGCGGTCGCGAGCCGTCCCTGTCGTCGGTACGGTCGACGTGACCGTCAACCTGTGTTGTCCGTCCGCCGCGATGTGCGCGCCACAGCTCACCCGGGTCTCCCCGTGGCGTGCGACGACGCGGTACCGTGGCGTCCCTTCTCCCCACATGATCCTCGTGGCCGCCCTGGAGGTTCCGTGGTACAGGCGTACATCCTGATCCAGACCGAGGTCGGCAAGGCGTCGACCGTCGCCGAGCTGATCGGCAAGATCCCGGGAGTGATCCAGGCCGAGGACGTGACCGGTCCCTACGATGTCATCGTGCGCGCGCAGGCGGACACGGTCGACGAACTCGGCCGCATGGTGGTCGCCAAGGTCCAGCAGGTGGACGGCATCACCAGAACCCTGACCTGCCCGGTCGTGCACTTGTAGCCCCCGTCTACCCTGGCCCGGTGAACTTCCCCCGTCTCCGGCGCCGCTGTCTCATAGGTGCGGCCGCTTGCGCAACGCTGATCGCGTCAACGGCCTGCTCATCAACGGACGACACAGCGTCGGTGGTGGTTCCGTCCCCGGCCGCGAAGGCCGCGGGGCTCTGCCGGGATCTGCGTGCTCAGCTCCCGAAGAAGGTCGACGGTCTGGAGCGCACCGACCCCGGACCGAAGTCGGAGTTGACCGCCGGGTGGGGAGACCCGGCGATCATACTGCGCTGCGGTGTGGAGCGGCCCCCCGAGATGTCCGACCCCGAGGTGGCCAAGTCGGACGGCGTGAAGGTGAACGGCGTCGCCTGGCTGCTTCAGAAGCGCGACGACGGCTCGTACGTCTTCACCACCGCGCTGCGCCAGGCCTACGTAGAAGTGCGTTTGCCCAAGGAGCGGGCGGGGGGCGGCCTCAGCCCGCTCACGGACTTCGCCGCGCCGATCAAGAAGACCATCCCCCAGGGTGTCGCCTGACCGGGTCCGGCCCAGGCGACACCCGTACGGGACGAACGGCTAGCGCAGCCCCGTGGACCGGTCCAGCGCCGCCTGGATGAGGCGGTCCACCAGCTCCGCGTAGCCGACGCCGCTCTTCTCCCACATCTGCGGGTACATGGAGATCGGCGTGAAGCCCGGCATCGTGTTGATCTCGTTGATGACGAACTGCCCGTCCTCGGTGAGGAAGAAGTCCGCGCGCACCAGGCCCTCACAGGACGTCGCCTCGAAGGCCGCGACCGCGAGCCGCTGCACCTCGGCGGTCTCCTCGGCGGTCAGCGGGGCGGGCACCAGACCGGGCGTCGAGTCGATGTACTTCGCCTCGAAGTCGTAGTAGTCGTGCGCCTGCACCGGCGGGATCTCGGCGGGCACGCTCGCGCGGGGGCCGTCCTCGAACTCCAGGACGCCGCACTCGATCTCGCGGCCGCGGAGCAGCGCCTCCACGATGATCTTCGGGTCGTGGCGCTGCGCCTCCGCGATGGCCTCGTCGAGGCCTTCGAAGGAGTCGACCTTGGTGATGCCGATCGAGGAGCCCGCGCGCGCGGGCTTGATGAACAGCGGCCAGCCGTGCTCGCCCGCGAAGTCCGCGACGCGCTGCCGGGCGTTCTTCTCCTCGCGCTGCCACTCGCGGGGCCGGATCACCAGGTACGGGCCGACGGGCAGCCCGAAGGAGGTGAAGACCCGCTTCATGTACTCCTTGTCCTGGCCGACGGCCGAGGCGAGCACGCCCGCGCCCACGTACGGCACGCCGGACAGCTCCAGGAGCCCCTGGAGGGTGCCGTCCTCGCCGTACGGGCCGTGCAGCATCGGGAAGACCACGTCGACCTCGCCGAGCACCTTGGGCACGGCGCCGGGCTCGCTGTAGACGACCTCGCGGTTGCCGGGATCGACGGGCAGGACGACGCCGCCCTCGGTGGACTCGGCGAGCTCGGTGACGCTGGGCACCTTGCGGTCGGCGATGGCCATCCGGTCGGGGTCGTCCGCGGTCAGCGCCCAGCGCCCGTCCGTCGTGATGCCGATCGGCAGCACGTCGTACTTGGTCCGGTCGATGGCACGCAGTACGGCACCGGCGGTGACGACGGAGATGCCGTGCTCCGAGCTGCGGCCGCCGAACACGACGGCCACACGCGGCTTGCGGGGGCTCTGGGGGAGGTTCTCGCTGCTCATATCGCTTCGAGCGTACCCGGTGGCCTCAGCGGAGTCAGTGCGCCGCCGGTGACCGGCGGGTCAGCGGGAGCACGGCCCGAACCCTCGCGGGCGTCAGCGGCGCTCGGGCTTGGCGCTGCGCGACATCAGCTCCTTGAGGGCGACCAGCGGCGGCGTGCCCTCGTGCACGATGCCCACGACCGTCTCGGTGATCGGCATGTCGACGCCGTGCCTGCGGGCCAGATCGAGCACGGACTCGCAGGACTTGACGCCCTCCGCGGTCTGCTTGGTGACCGCGATGGTCTCCTGCAGGGTCATGCCCTTGCCGAGGTTGGTGCCGAAGGTGTGGTTGCGCGAGAGCGGCGAGGAGCAGGTCGCCACCAGGTCGCCGAGGCCCGCGAGCCCGGCGAACGTCAGCGGGTCGGCGCCCATGGCGAGGCCGAGCCGGGTGGTCTCGGCGAGGCCGCGCGTGATGAGCGAGCCCTTGGTGTTGTCGCCGAGGCCCATGCCGTCCGCGATGCCGACGGCGAGCCCGATGACGTTCTTGACCGCGCCGCCGAGTTCGCAGCCGACGACGTCGGTGTTGGTGTACGGCCGGAAGTACGGGGTGTGGCAGGCGGCCTGGAGGCGCTGGGCGACCGATTCGTCCGTGCACGCGACCACGGACGCGGCGGGCTGGCGGGCGGCGATCTCGCGGGCCAGGTTGGGCCCGGTGACGACGGCGATCCGCTCGGCGGGGGCCTTGGTGACGTCCTCGACGACCTCGCTCATGCGCATGGCGGAGCCCAGCTCGACGCCCTTCATCAGCGACACGAGCACCGTGTCGGGGGCGAGCAGCGGGGCCCAGGCGGCGAGGTTGCCGCGCAGCGTCTGCGAGGGCACGGCGAGCACGGTGAAGTCGGCGTCGGCCGCGGCGGCGGCCGGGTCGGTGGTGGCGGTCAGGTTCCGCGGCAGCTCGACGCCCGGCAGGTAGTCCGGGTTGGTGTGCGTGGAGTTGACCGCGGCGGCGAGTTCGGCGCGGCGGGCCCACAGGGTGACGTCGCAGCCGGCGTCGGCCAGGACCATCCCGAAGGCCGTCCCCCACGAGCCGGTTCCGAAGACGGCAGCCTTCAGGGGCTTGGTCACTTGCTCTCCTCCGAACTGCCTTGCTCTGTACGGCTGCTGGCGCCCCCGGCGGGCGCGTCCCCCTCGGCCTCGGCCGAGGCCCCGGACGTCCCGGTCGCCTTGGCCTTGCGGCGCTGCGCGAGACGAACCTCACGCGGGTCGTAACGCTTCTGCGGGGCCTTCTCGCCGCGCAGCTCCTCCAGGAGCTCGGTGATGGCCGCCATGATGGCCTCGGTGGCCTCCTTCAGGAGGTCCGGGGTCATCTCCTTGTCGTAGAAGCGCGCCAGGTCGACCGGCTCGCCGGCGAGCACGTGGTGCGTCTTGCGGGGCAGCACGTCGGGCTTCTTCGCGTACGGCGGCAGCACCTCGTTGGCGCCCCACTGGGCCACCGGAATGACCGGGCACTTGGTCTGCAGGGCCACGCGCGCGACACCCGTCTTGGCCGTCATGGGCCACAGGTCGGGGTCGCGGGTGAGGGTGCCCTCGGGGTAGAACGCCACGCATTCGCCGCGCTCGACGGCCTCGATGGCGGCCCGGAAGGCGCTCAGCGCGTTGGTGGTCTCGCGGTAGACGGGGATCTGCCCGGTGCCCCGCATGAACGCCCCGATGAAGCCCTTCTTGAAGAGCCCGTGCTTGGCGAGGAAACGCGGGACCCGCCCGGTGTTGTACTGAAAGTGGGCGTACGCGAACGGGTCGAGATGCGAATTGTGGTTCACGGCGGTGATAAAACCGCCGTCGGCCGGAATGTTCTCCATTCCCCGCCAGTCCCG
Organism: Streptomyces flavofungini; assembly: GCF_014650815.1. GTDB lineage: Bacteria > Actinomycetota > Actinomycetes > Streptomycetales > Streptomycetaceae > Streptomyces > Streptomyces flavofungini. Next base: position 60,173 of record NZ_BMVR01000018.1, on the reverse strand, counting down.
CTTGATCAGAACCAACAGCGGCGGTTTAGCGATGACCGCCGCCAAGCGGTACCAGAAGCCGATTCTGCGGCGGGACACTCGGACACCTTCCTCCATGAGCCTGGTCGGCCGCACAAGTGTCGCCCCGGGCTGCCGTCCTGTCGAGAACACCGTACGCCCACCCGTCCGCCCTCCCCCCGTCACGCCCCTTGCGGCCCGTTCGCGCCGGGGAACGGCCCGGCGCACCGGCCGCCGCCCCCGCACCCCACCTCCCGTCCGCCCCCTTCCCGCAGGTCACAATGGGCTCACGCGAAGGACGGAGCCGGGCGTGCAGTGGACCGTGGTGATACCGCTCAAGCCCCTGGAGCGGGCCAAGAGCCGCCTCGCGCCCGCCGCCGGAGACGGCCTGCGGCCCGCGCTGGCCCTCGCGTTCGCGCAGGACACGGTGGCCGCGGCGGTGGCCTGCCCGGCGGTGCGGGATGTGGTGGTCGTCACGGACGACGTCCGCGCGAGCCGCGAACTGGCCGCGCTCGGCGCCCGCGTCGTCCCCGACACCCCGGGAGACGGCCTCAACGCCGCCCTGGCGCACGCGGCGCACCAGGTGCGTTCCTGGCACCCCGAGGCACCCGTGGCGGCCCTCAACGCCGATCTGCCCGCGCTGCGCCCCCGCGAATTGGCCCGCGTCCTCGATGCCGCCGCCCCATTCCCCCGCGCTTTTCTCGCGGACGCCGCGGGAATCGGCACGACGCTGCTCACCGCGGCCCCCGGCACGGAATTGCGGCCCCAATTCGGCGGGCCGTCCCGGGCGCGCCACCGGGACTCGGGAGCGGTGGAACTCGGCAGCGGGCAGGCCGGGGCCGCTGGGGTCACCGGGGCTGCTGGGGCCGCTGGAGCCACCACCGACATCGGCCGCGCCGGTTCCGTGCGCCAGGACGTGGACACCGGCGACGACCTGCGGGCCGCGCTCGCCCTGGGCGTGGGTCCGCACACGGCCGCGGCGGCCGCCGGGCTGCTGATCCCGGACTGAGTACGCTTCCCCCATGCAGGCCACCGCGTACACGTACGACTCCGACACCCGCACGGGCAGCGTGCTCCTCGACGACGGCACCCCGGTGCCCTTCGACACCCCGGCGTTCGACGCCGGCGGCCTGCGCCTGCTCAGGCCCGGCCAGCGGGTCCGCATCGAGGTGACCGGCGAGGGCGAGGCGCGCCGCATCACGCTGGTGACGCTGCAGACCTTCTGACCGGTACTGCCGCGGCCCCTCTGACCGGGCCGCCGAACGAGCCGCCGAACGGACCGCCGACCGCGGGCCGGACGACGCCCCGCAGCCGCGAAGCGCCCCTCGCCCCCCTCCCCCGGACACGCCGCGGGCCGGGCTCCCCCAGGGGAGCCCGGCCCGGTGCGTGAGTGCCCTCAGCCCTTACTTCTTGCGGGCGGTGGCCTTCTTGGCGGTGGTCTTGCGCGCCGTGGACTTCTTGGCGGGCGCCTTCTTGGCCGTGGCCTTCTTGGCCGGAGCCTTCTTGGCGGCAGCCTTCTTGGCGGTGGTCTTCTTCGCCGTGGCGGCCTTGGCCGTCTTCTTGGCCGTCGTCGCCTTCTTGGCCGTGGCCGTCTTCGCCGTCTTCTTGGCGGTGGCCTTCTTGGCCGTCGTCGCCTTCTTGGCCGTGGCCGTCTTCGCCGTCTTCTTGGCGGTGGCGGTCTTCTTCGCCGTGGCCTTCTTCGCCGTGACCTTCTTGGCGGTGGCCTTCTTGGTGGCGGCCTTGGCGGTGGTCTTGGTGCCGCCCGAAAGGCTGCCCTTGGGCGCCTTCTTGACCGCCACGTCGTTCTTCGGGAGCTTCTTCGAGCCGCTCACCAGGTCCTTGAAGCCCTGGCCCGCGCGGAAGCGGGGCACCGAGGTCTTCTTGACCCGGACGCGCTCCCCGGTCTGCGGGTTGCGGGCGTACCGGGCCGGGCGGTCGACCTTCTCGAACGAGCCGAAGCCGGTGACCGAAACCCGGTCGCCACTGACGACGGCACGGACGATGGCGTCCAGGACCGCGTCCACGGCGTCGGCGGCCTGCTGACGGCCACCGACCTTGTCGGCAATCGCTTCTACGAGCTGCGCCTTGTTCACGTCTTCCCCTTCGGAGACATTGCCTGAAGCGAATGCGCCAGGCTTTTTCGCACGTTAGGCAGATATATACCGCAAATCAAACACGAAACGGGCTAATCACCCTTGTGCCGCAACGACCTGAGCTCTCGAGGAGTTCCTCGAAGGCCCGTTGAGGCCCGTTGGGACACAGCAGGCCCGTTGGGGCCCGCCACTCAGCCGTCTTCAGGGATTCGGCCCTCGTCGCCTTCGTCGAGGTACGCCATCAACCGCTCCAGACGCCTTGCCGCATCGGCGAGATCGTGTTTGGCCGCGGCCGTAATGACCAGCAGCTTCCGGGTCAGCGCCATCCGTACGCCCTCCGGGACTTGCAGTGCGCGCACTCGGGAGTGCGCTTCCTTCAACTGGTCCGCCACGAGTCCGTAGAGCTCGAGTTGGTCGTCGCGTCCCATGCACCGATTGTGCCATCTGGGGCGAGTTGTCGCCTCCGCAGGGGGTAACTACCCTCCTCCGGCGCCCATCTGAGGATAACCGCATCCCCGGGGTGCAAGTGGATTTCCGGCCTCTTCTGCCCTTCAGATCAAGGCAGTTGAGACCACCCGTTCAGGTCATCGGGGACATACGAGGGCCGGACACAGATGTACCCCCAACCGTCCACGATTGGGGGTACATCGGGTGCCGGAGCGCCCTCGGGCAACTCGCGAAGGGGCGCTGGGCCGCCCGGGGGACGTGCGTCAGGCGGCCTGCACGGTGCGCGGCTTGTGGGCGGGGCGCCGGGACTCGTAGACCGCGATGTCCTGCTCGTTCTGGAGGGTGATGCTGATGTCGTCCAGGCCGTTCAGGAGTCGCCAGCGGGCGTTCTCGTCCAGCTCGAAGGAGGCGGTGACGCCGGGGGCGCGAACTTGGCGTTCGTGCAGGTCGACGGTGATCTCGACGGTCGGGTCGGCCTCCGTGAGCGCCCACAGCTCGTCCACGGTCGACTGCTCCAGAACCACCGTGAGCAGGCCGTTCTTGAGCGAGTTCCCGCGGAAGATGTCGGCGAAGCGGGCCGAGATGACGGCCTTGAAGCCGTAGTTCTGCAGCGCCCAGACGGCGTGCTCGCGGGAGGATCCGGTGCCGAAGTCGGGCCCGGCGACCAGGACCGTGGCACCCGCGCGCTCGGGCTTGTTGAGCACGAACTCGGAGTCCTTGCGCCAGGCCTCGAAGAGCCCGTCCTCGAACCCGTCCCTGGTGACCTTCTTCAGCCAGTGGGCGGGGATGATCTGGTCGGTGTCGACGTTGCTGCGGCGCAGCGGTACGGCCCGGCCGGTGTGGGTGGTGAAGGCTTCCATGGCTGATCAGACTCCGGCGGTCGTGGGGGCGTCGGCGAGGTCGGCGGGCGAGGAGAGCCGGCCGGTCACGGCGGTGGCGGCGGCGACCTGCGGCGACACCAGGTGGGTGCGCCCGCCCTTGCCCTGGCGGCCCTCGAAGTTGCGGTTGGAGGTGGACGCGGAGCGCTCGCCGGGGGCGAGTTGGTCGGGGTTCATGCCCAGGCACATCGAGCAGCCCGCGTGCCGCCATTCGGCGCCGGCCGCGGTGAACACCTTGTCCAGGCCCTCCTCGACGGCCTGCAGGGCGACCCGCACCGAGCCGGGGACCACCAGCATCCGTACGCCGTCGGCGACTTTGCGGCCGTCCAGGACGGCGGCGGCCGAGCGGAGGTCTTCGATACGGCCGTTGGTGCAGGAGCCTACGAAGACGGTGTCCACCTTGATGTCCCGCAGCCGCTGTCCGGCGGTCAACCCCATGTATTCCAGGGCCTTTTCGGCGGCGAGCCGCTCCGAAGCGTCTTCGTACGAAGCCGGGTCGGGGACGTCCGCCGACAGCGGCAGGCCCTGGCCCGGGTTGGTGCCCCAGGTGACGAACGGCGACAGCTCGGCGGCGTCGATGTAGACCTCGGCGTCGAAGACCGCGTCGTCGTCGGTGCGCAGCGTCCGCCAGTACGCGACGGCCTCGTCCCAGTCGGCGCCCTGCGGGGCGTGGGCGCGGTCCTTGATGTACGCGAAGGTCGTCTCGTCGGGGGCGATCATGCCCGCGCGGGCACCGGCCTCGATGGACATGTTGCAGATGGTCATGCGGGCCTCCATCGAGAGCTTCTCGATGGCCGGGCCGCGGTACTCCAGGATGTAGCCCTGGCCGCCGCCGGTGCCGATCCGGGCGATGATGGCGAGGATCAGGTCCTTGGCGGTGACGCCGTCGGGCAGTTCGCCGTCGATGGTGATGGCCATGGTCTTCGGGCGGGCCAGCGGCAGCGTCTGGGTCGCGAGCACGTGCTCGACCTGCGAGGTGCCGATGCCGAAGGCCAGCGCGCCGAAGGCGCCGTGGGTGGAGGTGTGGGAGTCGCCGCAGACCACCGTGGTGCCGGGCTGGGTCAGTCCCAGCTGCGGTCCCACCACGTGGACAACGCCCTGCTCGACGTCGCCGAGCGGGTGCAGCCGGACGCCGAACTCGGCGCAGTTCTTGCGCAGCGTCTCCAGCTGGGCGCGGGAGACGGGGTCGGCGATGGGCTTGTCGATGTCGAGGGTCGGGGTGTTGTGATCCTCGGTGGCGATGGTGAGATCGAGGCGCCGCACCTGACGCCCGGCCTGCCGGAGGCCGTCGAACGCCTGCGGGCTGGTCACCTCGTGCAGCAGGTGCAGATCGATGAAGAGGAGGTCGGGCTCGCCTTCGGCGCGCCGGACGACGTGGTCGTCCCAGACCTTCTCCGCGAGAGTCCTACCCATCGCTTTCCCTCCGACCGGCGTCGTGCGCCGGCCCAACTAGAGAATCAGTTCGCCGACGCCGTCCCCTCGTGAACTCCGCGCCGGACGCCGGCCGCGAGTCCGTTGGTCTGCGGACCGCTCCTACAGAGTGGCGGGTTCCCAGGAATTTTGAACTTGCGTTTCACAGAGTGAGACGCGAGTATCGTTGCATGGACAACTCTAGCGGCGTCGGCGTTCTCGACAAGGCAGCCCTTGTCTTGAGCGCCCTGGAGTCCGGTCCCGCCACCCTTGCCGGGTTGGTCGCGGCCACCGGTCTTGCACGACCCACGGCTCATCGTCTGGCCGTGGCCTTGGAACACCACCGGATGGTGGCGCGCGACATGCAGGGCCGTTTCATCCTGGGCCCGCGCCTGGCCGAGCTGGCCGCGGCGGCGGGCGAGGACCGCCTGCTCGCGACGGCCGGTCCGGTACTGACGCATCTGCGGGACGTGACGGGCGAGAGCGCGCAGTTGTATCGCCGCCAGGGCGACATGCGCATCTGCGTGGCGGCCGCGGAGCGGCTCTCGGGCCTCCGGGACACGGTGCCGGTGGGTTCGACGCTCACGATGAAGGCGGGTTCGTCGGCGCAGATCCTGATGGCCTGGGAGGAGCCGGAGCGGCTGCACCGGGGCTTGCAGGGCGCACGTTTCACGGCGACGGCCTTGTCGGGTGTACGCCGCCGGGGCTGGGCCCAGTCGATCGGTGAGCGGGAGCCGGGGGTGGCGTCGGTGTCGGCGCCGGTGCGCGGTCCGTCGAACCGGGTGGTGGCTGCCGTCTCGGTCTCCGGACCGATCGAGCGCCTGACGCGGCACCCGGGCCGGATGCATGCCCAAGCCGTGATCGACGCGGCCGGCCGCCTCTCCGAAGCGCTGCGCCGCACCAGCTGACGCAGCCACCCCTCACCTCCGGGCCCGCGGCTTCAACGCCGCAGCGGCGGGCGGGAGTTGGGGGGCACCCCCGTACACGAAGAAGCCCTCCCCGACCGGGGAGGGCTTCCTGTTCGCGTACCCCCGACCGGATTCGAACCGGCGCTACCGCCTTGAGAGGGCGGCGTGCTAGGCCGCTACACAACGGGGGCTTGCTCGTACTGCTGTTACTGCGCTGGGCTACCAGGACTCGAACCTAGAACAAAGGAACCAGAAACCTTCGTGTTGCCAATTACACCATAGCCCACTGGTGGTCTAGACCAGACCACAGTACCCCCGACCGGATTCGAACCGGCGCTACCGCCTTGAGAGGGCGGCGTGCTAGGCCGCTACACAACGGGGGCCCTAGCGATCCTGCATTGAGGTCAGTGGGTGCGACCCGAACTGTCCTCACGGGAAGGATCTGTACCCCCGACCGGATTCGAACCGGCGCTACTGCCTTGAGAGGGCAGCGTGCTAGGCCGCTACACAACGGGGGCTTTGCGGATCTGGATCCGCGGTGCAGATGAGCTCTGCGAGCTGGCCTACCAGGACTCGAACCTAGACTAACGGAACCAGAAACCGTCGTGCTGCCAATTACACCATAGGCCATCAAAGCGCAACCCCCTGCGGGGGCTTTGTTTGACTTGCGCTTCCCGGCCGGACCTCTCGGCCCTCTCGGGCGGCGCAGGAAGAACATTACCCGAAGGTGGACGGCGCTCCAAAACGGGTATCGGCCAGCAACAGCGCGGGCAGCTCGGCCAGACCGCTGATGCGGTGGACGCCCGACGGGCCTTCCAGGGCCGAGTTGTTGCGGTCGAGCCAGATCCCGACCAGGCCCGCGTCCCGGGCGCCGCGCGCGTCGATCTCCGGCTGGTCGCCGACGTAGGCGATCTCCGCGGGCGCGAGGTCCAGCTCCGCACAGACGGCGTGGAACGCCTCGGCCTCGGGCTTGGCGACGCCGAGGTCGGCGGCGCACAGCAGGGCCTCGAAGCGGTCGCGGACGCCGAGGGTGCGGAGCTTGTGGTCCTGCACGGACAGGGCCGAGTTGGACAGGACCGCGTGCCGGTAGCGGTCGGCGAGGGCGTCCAGGGTCGGCAGGGTGTCCGGGAAGAGGGCCCAGGCGGCTTCGTAGTGGGCGCGGTAGCGGGCGAACCAGGTGTCGGCCTCGGTGTCGTCGAGGGCGGCGCCCAGGAAGTCGCGGACGCGGTCGCGGCGCTGACCCTCGAAGTCGACCTCACCGGAGCCGAAGCGGGCCCAGTGCCGGTCGGTGGTCTGCTTCCACAGCGCGAGCGCGTCCTCGGCGGTCCCGTACCGGGACAGGATGCCTTCGGCGACGAGGTGGGCGCGTATGCCCTCGGTGTCGGCGTGTGCGTAGTCGAAGATCGTGTCGTCGATGTCCCAGACGACGGCCTTGATGGTCGTGCCCCGCGTGATCGTCATGCTGTGAACCTACGGGAAGCGGTCGCGCACGCCAGGGGCCGGCGCCCTGGATGTTCCCGGAAGCCGGCGCCCGTACGGCGCCTGTGCCGTAGCGTGGGTGGACCGACGAGCGAGAGATCGAGCCCCACCCATGAGCGAGTACCGCGTCCAGTTCACCGTTGAGGCCCGCGCGGTGTACGACGGCCTGCCCGATGAGCGCCAGGCTCAGTTGGACAAGGCATTGCGCGTGCTGGCCCGTGACCCGTACCACAAGACGGCGACCGCCCAGCTCGGCCCTGACGAACACCTGCGCAAGGCATACGTGGCTCCCGGAGTCGTGCTGGAGTACATGGTGGCGGGCGCAATCATGGTGATCGTCGTCCTTGAGATCTTCGACGAGAGCCACTATCTCGTCGACGAGGCCTAGCAGTCGGAGTCGGCACAGCGACAACGCGAAGGGCCCGGAAGCCGTGACGGCTTCCGGGCCCTTCGTACGTGGCGTACCTGCGCGGTTACGCGGTGAGCTTCGCCAGGGCCGCGTCGACGCGGGCCAGCGCCGCGTCCTTGCCCAGGATCTCCAGGGACTCGAAGAGCGGCAGGCCGACCGTGCGGCCGGTGACGGCGACGCGGACCGGGGCCTGGGCCTTGCCGAGCTTCAGGCCGTGCGCCTCACCGGCGGCCAGGACGGCTTCCTTCAGGGACTCGGCGGAGGTCCAGTCGGCGGCCTCCAGCTGCTCGCGGGCCGTCCGGAGGAGGGCGTCGCTGCCCTCCTTCATCGCCTTCGTCCAGGACGCCTCGTCGAAGGCCGGCTCCGGCAGGAACAGGAAGTCGACGTTGTCCGTGATCTCGGAGAGGACCTTGATGCGGGTCTGGGCGTGCGGGGCGATCGCGTCCCACTTCTCCTGGTCGAAGGCGTCCGGCGCCCAGGGGGCGAAGGGGGCCTTGAGCCAGGGGGCGCAGGCCTCGGCGAACGCCTTCACGTCCAGCATGCGGATGTGGTCGGCGTTGATCGCCTCGGCCTTCTTCAGGTCGAAGCGGGCCGGGTTGGCGTTCACGTCCGCGAGGTCGAACTTGGCGACCATGTCGGGGATCGAGAAGACGTCCTGGTCGGCGGAGAACGACCAGCCCAGGAGGGACAGGTAGTTCAGCAGGCCCTCGGGCAGGAAGCCGCGCTCGCGGTACAGGTTCAGGGACGCCTGCGGGTCGCGCTTGGACAGCTTCTTGTTGCCCTCGCCCATGACGTACGGAAGGTGGCCGAACTCGGGGATCGCCTTCGCGATGCCGAGCTCGATCAGTGCCTTGTAGAGGGCGATCTGGCGGGGCGTGGAGGAGAGCAGGTCCTCGCCACGCAGCACGTGGGTGATCTCCATCAGGGCGTCGTCGACCGGGTTGACCAGCGTGTACAGCGGGGCGCCGTTGGCACGCACGATGCCGTAGTCGGTGACGTTCTCGGCCTGGACGGTGATCTCGCCGCGCACCAGGTCGGTGAAGGTGGTGGCCTCGCCGGGCATCCGGAAGCGCACGATGTGGCTGCGGCCCTCGGCCTCGTACGCCTGCTTCTGCTCGGCGGTGAGGTCGCGGCAGTGGCCGTCGTAACCGGACGGCTTGCCCGCGGCGCGGGCCGCCTCGCGGCGGGCGTCCAGCTCCTCGGTGGTGCAGTAGCAGGGGTAGGCGTGGCCCGCGGCGATGAGCTTCTCGGCGACGTCCTGGTAGATGTCCATGCGCTGCGACTGCCGGTACGGCGCGTGCGGGCCGCCGACCTCGGGGCCCTCGTCCCAGTCGAAGCCCAGCCAGCGCATCGAGTCGAGCAGCTGCTCGTAGGACTCCTCGGAGTCGCGAGCCGCGTCGGTGTCCTCGATGCGGAAGACCAGGGTGCCCTCGTTGTGCCGGGCGTAGGCCCAGTTGAAGAGGGCGGTGCGGACCAGGCCCACGTGGGGGTTGCCGGTCGGCGAGGGACAGAACCGTACGCGTACGGGGGTCGCGTTAGCCACGCTTGATCACCTTGTTGGTGAGAGTGCCGATGCCTTCGATGGTGACGGCGACCTCGTCGCCGACGTTGAGGGGGCTGACCCCTGCCGGGGTGCCCGTGAGGACCACGTCGCCGGGGAGCAGCGTCATGGCCTCGGTGATGTGGACGATGAGGTCCTCGATGGGACGGATCATGTCCGCGGTGCGACCGAGCTGGCGCTGCTCGCCGTTGACCGTGCACTGGACGGTCAGGTCGGCGGCGCGGGCCAGGTCGATGTCGGTCTCCACCCAGGGGCCGAGCGGGCACGAGGTGTCGAAGCCCTTGGCGCGCGCCCACTGGTTCTCGCGCTTCTGCACGTCCCGCGCGGTGACGTCGTTGGCGCAGGTGTAGCCGAGGATGACGTCGGCGACGCGCTCGCGCGGCACCTCGCGGCACATCCGGCCGATGACCACGGCCAGCTCGGCCTCGTGGTGCAGCTCCTGCGAGAACGAGGGGTACTCGATGGGGTCGCCGGGGCCGCACACGGAGGTGGACGGCTTGAAGAAGGCGACCGGCGCGTCGGGGACCTCGTTGCCGAGTTCACGGACGTGCTCCGCGTAGTTGCGGCCGATGGCCACGACCTTGTTCGGGAGTACCGGCGGGAGCAGGCGGACCTTGTTCAGCGGGACCTTCGTGCCGGAAAGCTCGAAGTCCGCGAACGGGATGCCCTTGATGATGTTGAGGACGAGCCCCTCGGTGGATCCGGGGGGAGCTTCGCCCTCGACCGCGCCGAAGGCGACATTGCCGTCGATGGAGAATCTGGCGATGCGCAACGGGGCCCCTTGCGTTTGGGTGGACTGTGACTCGTCGAGTCTATGGGGCGTTGCCCCTGTCCCCCTTTGTCACCGCTGCGCGGCTCGCCCTCCCGCGCCGGACGGGTTGTCCCGCCACGACGGGTCATCCCGCTACGGGGACGTCCATCAGGGTCGTGCGCTTGGGGTTGGCCGTCTGGGCCGGCAGTTGCGTGGTGTGTTCCGGGGTCTGCGTCGCGGGCTGGACCTCGTCGGCGTCCTTGAGGTGCGCGAGGGTGGTGCGGCGCGGGTTGGCTATGTTGCGGAACATCAACGTGGACTTCATCTGCCGTTTCGACCCTGTCGGTTGGGGCGTCGCGCGGTGGACGCCGGTTGTCGGTTTCGCCATCCCTGTAAAGCGTCAGGCTAAACATGCAATTCCCAACCAAAGTCCAGAAGAGGCCATGATCTTCATGTGAGTTTGCTCACTTAGGAGTGGGCAAAAGGGTCAATTCCGGCTGACGGTCCGACCATTGAAAACGGACATTGCCCGCCTGAAGCCCTCATTCCGCTCCTGATCATGAAGACTGGGACACCCCCCGCACCCGGCACTCTCGTACGGGAAAGTCCGTTATGGGCGACTTCACTTTCTACGTCTCGTAACGCGGCAATCACGTGGTGTCACGGAGTTCACGGCCTGACCCACGGGCCTTGTTGGAGATCCTGCACTGTGCTGGAATTCCCGGGACCGCCGCGGGATCGAACCGGCGCACAGGGGCGCAACGCAGCGCCGAGTGGCGGCGGGAAGGGGGAGCAGCGCCGGTCTCACGACCACCAAGGGGTGCCTCGCGCCCCGAGACGCCGACACCGTCCCGCCGTCCACGCGGCAGGACGCCTGGTCCAGAGGTTGCGACGCTAGTGCAGGGACGTTTCAAGAGGGATGGCAGCGCTGCGGCGGAGCCGGAGCGCGGCGGAAGTGACCGCGGCTCCTCGGCCCAGCACGCCCAGAACCCGGGACCGGTTCAGTCCGGTGACGGCGGCACGGGTGCCGGCCGCGCGGGCGCATCGGGCTCCGGCCCGGCCGCGGTCGGAGCACTGCCCAAGGGGTCCAAGACACCCCCGGGTCCCGGCCCGCGAATAGCCCTGCGCAACTGGCGCATCTCCACCCGTCTGGTCTCGCTCCTGGCGCTCCCCGTCATCGCCGCGACCTCCCTCGGCGCACTGCGCATCAACTCGTCCCTGGACGAGATCGAGCAGCTCGACAACATGAAGCTGCTCACCGACATGACCAAGCAGGCCACCGAGCTGGCCGCGGCGCTCCAGGAGGAGCGCGACCAGTCGGCGGGCCCCCTCGCGCACGGCGCGAAGGACTCGGACTTCGTCGTCAAGGGCTCGCGGGTCAAGACGGACCGCGCCTACCGCAACTTCCTGCGCGGCACCCAGCAGCTGGACGACAGCGACAACGACAAGGGTCTGCTCGGCGTCCGCCAGAGCACCATCCAGATCACCCAGCAGCTGCAGAAGATCAACGACGTGCGCCGCAACGCGTACGCCGACGAGAAGTCGGTCTCGCAGACGGTCGACGCCTACAGCCAGCTCATCGAGCAGCTCCTCGCGCTCTCCGAGGACATGGCGCAGGCGACCAGCAACCCGGACATGATCCAGCGCACCCGTGCGCTGTCCGCGTTCTCCTCCGCCAAGGAGTACGCGTCCGTGCAGCGGGCCGTCATCGCCGCCGCGCTGCCCGCGAACAACCGCGAGTTCGGCAAGCTCTCCGAGACCGACCGCCGCTACGCCTTCTCGGCCCTCGACAAGGAGGGCTCGGAGCTCCAGTCGTTCAACCGGATCTACTCCGGCGACTCCGAGAAGCTCCTGAAGCCCATCAGCGACGGCAACGCCGCGATCGAGGACGCCAACTCCTACGCCAAGCGCGTCCTCGAGCAGGAAGGCGGCATCAAGCTCCGCGGCAAGCGCTCCTACAAGGACTGGGTGGACTCCGACTCCACCAAGATCCAGGAGATGTCGAAGATCGAGCTGACGCTGCTCGACGAGATGGAGCAGAAGGCCCGTTCGCTGCGGAACGAGTCCGAGCAGCAGGCGATCCTCAACGGTGCGCTCATCCTGATCGTGCTCGGCGTGTCCCTCGTCGGCGCCTTCGTCGTGGCCCGGTCCATGATCCGCTCGCTGCGCCGGCTGCAGGACACCGCCACCAAGGTCGCCCAGGACCGCCTGCCCGAGCTGGTCAAGCAGCTCTCCGAGTCCGACCCGCAGGACGTCGACACGTCCGTGGAGTCGGTCGGTGTGCACTCCCGGGACGAGATCGGCCAGGTGGCCGCGGCCTTCGACGACGCGCACCGCGAGGCCGTCCGCCTCGCCGCCGAGCAGGCCCTCCTGCGGGGCAACGTCAACGCGATGTTCACCAACCTCTCGCGCCGCTCCCAGGGCCTCATCCAGCGCCAGCTCTCGCTCATCTCCGAGCTGGAGTCCCGCGAGGCCGACCCCGACCAGCTCTCCTCGCTGTTCAAGCTCGACCACCTCGCGACCCGCATGCGCCGTAACGGCGAGAACCTCCTCGTGCTCGCCGGTGAAGAGCCCGGCCGCCGCTGGACCCGCCCGGTCCCCCTCGTCGACGTGCTGCGCGCCGCCGCGTCCGAGGTGGAGCAGTACGAGCGCATCGAGCTGTCCGCCGTGCCCTCGACCGAGGTCGCCGGACGCGTCGTCAACGACCTCGTGCACCTGCTCGCCGAGCTGCTCGAGAACGCGACCTCGTTCTCCTCGCCGCAGACCAAGGTCAAGGTGACCGGTCACGCGCTGCCCGACGGCCGCGTGCTCATCGAGATCCACGACACCGGCATCGGCCTCTCCCCCGAGGACCTCGCCGCGATCAACGAGCGGCTCGCCTCGCCGCCCACCGTGGACGTCTCCGTCTCCCGCCGCATGGGCCTGTTCGTGGTCGGCCGCCTCTCGCAGCGCCACGGCATCCGCATCCAGCTCCGCCCGTCCGACTCCGGTGGTACGACCGCGCTGGTCATGCTGCCCGTCGACGTCGCCCAGGGCGGCAAGAAGGTCCCGAGCAAGGCGGGCGCGCCCGCCCCGACCGGCGGTCCGGCCGCGGCCCAGGCGGCCGCCGGTGCCGCGGCCGCCCGGCGTGGCGGTGGCGTGGCGGCCGGTCTCGGCGGCGCCGCCCGTGCCCGTGGCGGTCAGGTCGGCCCCGGTGCCAGCGCGCAGCGCGGCCAGGTGGCCTCCGGTCCCGGCCCGCGGGCGGCACTGCCCGCACGCGGCGGCAACCAGGGTCCGTCGGCCGGGTCCCCGGTGGCGCCGGGCGGTCTCGCGGGAGCCGGTGCGTCCGGGCCCGGTGGGGGCGCGGGCGCGGGTGGTCCCGCGGGGCTCTCCGGGCCCCCGGCACCGAACGGCCCCGGCCAGCGTCCGCAGGCGCCCCAGCTTCCGCAGAGCCCGGGGGGCCCGCAGGGCGGCCGTGACGGCTTCTCCCAGGGCGGCCGCCCCGGTGCCGGTATGGCACAGCCTCCGGTGCCCCAGCAGCGTACGAACGACGCGGGCCAGGGTGCCGGTGGCGAGCAGGGCCGCCGGCCGCAGCTGCCCCCGCGCCCGGGCACCGGTCAGCGCGGCAACGCCCCGCGCGCCGAGCTGCCGGGCGGCAACCCGCAGCCCCGTACGCCCAGTTGGAGCGACGAGAACGCGCATCCGCAGGTCTCCCGCGAGCCGTTCGACGCCCCCCGCGGTCACGAGGAGCCCGAGTCCACCGGCCAGTTCGCGGCCCCCGCCGGCCTCGACGACCGGCAGGGCCCCGGCTCCACCGCGCAGTTCGACCGCCCCGACTTCGACGGCCCGCCCCCGGGCTCGTCCGGCCAGAACGGCGCCACCCAGACCCCCGGCGGGTCGGGCACCGGCGAGTACATGCGCTCCGACGTCTTCGGCGGCCCCGCCCAGGGTGCCCCGCAGGGCGGCCAGGGCGGCCAGACCCCGCACGGCACCGGCGAGTTCTCCGTGCCGCGTCCGCCCGCGCCGCGCCGCGGCCAGGGCGAGGGCCAGCGCGGCGACCGCGGCCAGGGCGCCCCGCAGCAGCCCCAGGGCCAGCAGCCGCCCGCCCCGCAGCACCCGCAGGCCCAGTTGCCCGAAGCCCCGCAGCAGCCGTCCGAGCCCGAGGCCCTGCCGCCCGCGTCCGGTCCGCTGGACGGCCGTACGCCGCTGTACGACACGTTGGAGACCAACTGGTTCTCCCAGCAGGCGCAGCAGCAGGCCGAGCAGGAGCGGCAGGCGCAGGAGGAGCGGCAGGCACAGGCCCAGCAGGCGCAGGCGCAGCAGCAGGCCGAGCAGAGCCGCCAGGCCGAGCAGAACCGGAAGGCCGAGCAGCGCCACCCGGGGCTGCCGCAGCGCCCCCAGCCGCGCCGGTCCCAGCAGCCGCAGCAGCCCCAGGCCCCGCAGCGCGGCAACGGCTCCCCCGAGCCGGGCCGTCGTCCGGAGCCCGGCCGCCGTCCCGACACCGGGGCCCAGCAGCCGCTCCCGCAGCGCGACCAGCAGCAGCGCTCCGCCCCCGACCAGGGCCGCGCGGGCGGTCTCGGCACTCCCCCGCTGCCCCAGCGTCCGGGCGGCGCCCCGGCCGGGGCGCCGAGCGCGGGCAACGGCAACACGAGCAGCACCACCGGCAACACCAACAACAGCGCTTGGCGCACATCGCCGAACGACGAGCTGGGCCGCCAGGCCGAGCGCGTCCGGCAGCCGTCCGCGGGCGGCGTCACCACCTCCGGGCTGCCGCGCCGGGTGCCACGGGCGAACCTCGTGGCGGGCACCGCACAGCAGGCGCAGGAGGGCGCGGGCCCGCAGGTCTCCCGCGCGCCCGACGACGTGCGTGGCCGGCTGACCAATCTCCGTCGGGGCATCCAGCAGGGTCGCCAGGCCGGTACCGGCCAGACCGGCAGTTTCCCCACTCACCAGCAGGAGCGTTAGTTGAGTCCGATGAGCCAGGCGGCACAGAACCTGAACTGGTTGATCACCAACTTCGTGGACAACACCCCCGGGGTGTCCCACACGGTCGTGGTCTCCGCCGACGGCCTGCTTCTCGCGATGTCCGAGGGCTTTCCGCGCGACCGCGCCGACCAGCTCGCGGCCGTCGCCTCCGGCCTGACCTCCCTCACCGCCGGGGCCTCCCGGATCTTCGAGGGCGGCGCGGTCACCCAGACCGTGGTGGAGATGGAGCGTGGCTTCCTGTTCATCATGTCCGTCTCCGACGGCTCGTCGCTCGCCGTGCTCGCGCACCCCGAGTGCGACATCGGCCTCGTCGGCTACGAGATGGCCCTCCTCGTCGACCGTGCGGGCACCGTCCTCACCCCGGACCTGCGCGCCGAACTCCAGGGCAGCCTGCTCCACTAGGCCTCCCCCACGGCCCGCCCGCCCTCGCTCGGCCGCCCCACCGTCCGAGCGAGCCGACCGTACGTACCGACTCACCGTCCGGCCGCCAGTCATGCCCCCACCCGGCTCTGTCAGACGGAACGCAGACAACTGCTGTCCCGCCCGGAGGATCCATGAACCCGCCCACCGCCTCTCACGACCCGTACGGCGCAGCCCATGCCGGGTACGGCGAGGGCGACCAGCCGCTGGTGCGTCCGTACGCGATGACCGGCGGCCGGACCCGGCCCCGCTACCAGCTCGCGATAGAGGCGCTGGTCAGCACCACGGCCGACCCGGCCCAGCTGATGGGGCTGCTCCCGGAGCACCAGCGGATCTGCCACCTGTGCCGTGAGGTCAAGTCGGTGGCCGAGGTCTCCGCGCTGCTCTCGATGCCGCTCGGTGTGGCCCGCATCCTCGTCGCCGACCTGGCCGAGGCCGGGCTCGTCGCCATCCACCAGCCCGGCGGCGACGAGAACGCCGGCGGCCAGCCCGACGTGACACTGCTCGAAAGGGTGCTCAGTGGACTTCGCAAGCTCTAACGGGGGCGGCTTCGCGGGCTCCGACGCCGGTGCCGGCCGGTCCACCACGTCCGCCAAGATCGTGGTGGCGGGCGGCTTCGGCGTGGGCAAGACCACGTTCGTGGGCGCGGTCTCGGAGATCAACCCGCTGCGCACCGAGGCCGTGATGACGTCCGCGTCCGCGGGCATCGACGACCTCACGCACACCGGTGACAAGACCACCACGACGGTGGCGATGGATTTCGGCCGCATCACGCTCGACCAGGACCTGATCCTGTACCTGTTCGGCACGCCAGGACAGGACCGCTTCTGGTTCATGTGGGACGACCTGGTGCGGGGTGCGATCGGCGCCGTCGTCCTGGTCGACACCCGGCGCCTGGCGGACTGTTTCCCGGCGGTGGACTACTTCGAGAACTCGGGCCTGCCGTTCGTCATCGCCCTCAACGGCTTCGACGGCCACCAGCCGTACACCCCCGACGAGGTCCGCGAAGCGCTGCAGATCGGACCGGGCACGCCCATCATCACCACCGACGCCCGGCACCGTGCGGACGCAAAGAGTGGCCTGATCACACTGGTTGAGCACGCACTTATGGCACGTCTCAAGTAGGCGGGGCCATACGGAAGTTGCCGTAGAGCACACGGAACGATCTGTGTCCTTTGACACGGACGACTGCCGTGTTCATAACGTTTCGACAGAGAATTGCACCGACCCCGCCACACATCGCGGTCGGGTCGTCTCGCTGTGCTCACAAGAGCCCCGCCTTTTGGCGGGGCTCGCTCTTTATGACCGATTTATCTGAGGCTTACACCACTCGGAACTGTTCTTTCCTACTGTTTGGAAGAGCACTGCCTGACGTGCTGGAATGCGCTGAACTGCCCAGTAGCACGGGCCTTTGGAGACGACAGCGGCACCAGCGCGGGAGCCGCCGCCGAGAGGTTGTTGGTCGAGTGAGGCGAAGCAAGACGAGCCCCGCATCCCCGGACCGGGACACGCGGGGCAACTTCACCCCGCCGCCGCGCGCCGCGGCACCCGCCGCGGACGTGCCCGGCAGCGAGCCCCAGGCCGCCTCCGGCGGTCGGATGTCGCCCAGGAACTGGCGCGTGCCGACCCGTCTGAACGCGATCCTCCTCATACCCGTGCTCGTCGGCCTGGTCATGGGCGGCTTCCAGGTGAAGGGCGCCATCGACACCTGGGACGAGGCCCGCGACGCCGAGGCCACCGCCCGCCTGGTGCGCGCCTCCCTCGACTACGGCAACCGCCTCATCGACGAGCGCGACATCTCCGCCGCGCCGCTACTCAAGGGCAAGAAGGACGACCCGGCCGTCGTCAAGGCCCGCAAGGCCACCGACGCCGCCGCCGCCGCGTTCGACGACGCCGCCAAGGACATGCCGCAGAAGGAAGGCCTCAAGCGCCGCCTCGACGGCTTCCGCAAGGTCGAGCCCAAGCTGGCGGGTCTGCGCGAGGCCGCGTACACCAGCAAGCTTCCCGGCGTCCAGACCGAAGAGGCCTTCGTCGGCATCCAGCACCCGCTGATGGAGTTCGCCAACGAGCTCGGCCTCGGCACCGGAAACATCACCTCCTACGGCCGCACCGTCTACGCGGTGTCGCTCGCCAAGGCCGCGCTCTCGCTGCAGCGCTCCATCGGCACCCACCTCCTGACGAAGCCGGGTCCGACCCAGTCCGACCTGTCCAAGCAGCGCGTCGCCTTCTCCTCGTACGCGTACCTCGAAGGCATCGCCATCCAGGAGTACACGGGCGGCGGCACGCCTCAGGACGTCCGCAGGCTCGAGGACGCGCGGAAGAAGCTCACCGCCCAGGGCGAGAAGCGGGCCGCGGAGGCCGCGGCCGCCGCACGCGCCAAGGGCGAGAAGTACGTCCCGCTCCCCGGTGAGAAGGTCATCGCCCTCATCGCGAGCCTGCCCTCCACCCAGCCGAGCGCCCGCGTGGAGCTGGCGGGCAAGGGCATCACCGCCTCCGCCCTGTGGACCACCAACACCGCCAAGTTCGACGCGTACCGCACCATCGAGGCGGACCTCGCGGACAAGGCCGTGAGCGAGGCGTCCGACATCGCCGACAACGCCAAGACCGACGCCTTCATCACCGGCGCCGTCGTCGTGGTCGCGCTGCTCGCCGCCTTCATCCTGGCCGGTCTCATGGCCCGCCAGATGAGCCGCTCGATGCGCAGCCTGCGCACCGCCGCCTTCGGCATCGCCGAGCAGCGCCTGCCGATGCTCGTCGACCAGCTCTCGCGCACCGACCCGGGCCGCGTCGACACCCGCGTGCAGCCCATCCCGATCACGTCCACCGACGAGATCGGCGAGGTCGCCCGCGCCTTCGACCAGGTGCACCGCGAAGCCGTCCGGCTCGCCTCCGAGCAGGCCCTGCTGCGCGGCAACATCAACGCGATCTTCACCAACCTCTCGCGCCGCAACCAGTCGCTGATCGAGGGCCAGCTGACCCTCATCACCGACCTGGAGAACAATGAGGCCGACCCGGACCAGCTGGAGTCCCTCTTCCGCCTGGACCACCTCGCGACCCGCATGCGCCGCAACGGCGAGAACCTCCTGGTCCTCTCCGGCGAGGAGCCCGGCCGCCGCTGGGACCAGCCGGTGCCGCTCGTCGACGTGCTGCGCGCCGCCTCCTCCGAGGTGGAGCAGTACGAGCGCATCGAGCTGTCGGGCGTCCCGGAGGCCGAGATCCACGGCCTGGCCGTGACCGACCTCGTGCACCTGCTCGCCGAGCTCCTTGAGAACGCCACCGCGTTCTCCTCGCCGCAGACCAAGGTCAGGGTCACCGCGACCCGGCTCCCGGACGGCCGCGTGATGGTCGAGATCCACGACAAGGGCATCGGCCTGACCGCCGAGGACTTCGCGGACATCAACCACCGCCTCGCCAACCCGCCGACCGTGGACGCCGCGATCTCCCAGCGCATGGGCCTGTTCGTGGTCGGCCGCCTCTCCGACCGGCACGGCATCCGGGTCCAGCTGCGCCCCTCGGGCGAGCAGGCGGGCACCACCTCGCTGGTCATGCTCCCGGACAACATCACCCACGGTGGCGGTGGCGAACTGCAGGGGCCCGACTCCGAGTTCACCGTCTCCTCGATCATCCCCGAGCAGCAGCTCCCCGAGGTCGAACCGCTGCGCACGGCCGCCGAGCTGGGCTTCGACGACAGCCGCTACCCCGGCGACGGCGCCGACGCGGCCGGCGCGGGCGGTCAACTCGACCCCGTGGGCCGCTCGTTGATGCGCGAGGAGCGCCGCGCCGCGCTGGAGGCCCAGGCCTCCGGCCAGCCCGCCGCCGAGCGCCCGCTGTTCCGCGACGAGGTCCAGGGCGGCCAGGAGACGTACGAGCAGCCGTCCGGCTACGGCTACCCGGAGCAGCAGACCGGATACGAGGACGGGGCGGTCCAGCACCCGGCGTACGACGACCGGCACGCCGCGTACGACACCGCGCAAACCGGGTACGACGGACAGCAGACGCCCGGATACGACCAGGACCAGTCCGGCTACGACGCCCAGCAGAGCTACGACCAGGGCGCGCAGGCGTACGACGAGTCGTACTACACGACGCAGGACGGCTACCAGGACGCCCCCTATACGGAGTCCGGCCAGGACGGTCACGACGCTCGTACGGGCGGTGTCCAGGAGGCGTTCGCCACCTACCCGGAGCGGTCCCACCAGGACGACTGGCCCTTGCGGGACGGTTACCAGGACGGGTACCAGGACGAGTACGCTCCCGAAGCGGAACCCACGTCGGCGACTGACACGGGTGACGGGGAGCGCGTAGGCTTCGACCGTCCGGGACCTGCCGCGTCGGCGCCGCCGGCTCCGTCCGCCCCTCACCAGCTGACCGACGCGGGTCTTCCGCGCCGCGGCAGCACGGCGGCGAACGGCAACGGCACCTCCCCCGCCGCGCAGCGCCAGGAGAGCCAGACCGGCGAAAGCCACGACGGCGACCTGCGGGGCGACGCCCAGCAGGACGAGCAGCAGAGCTCCGGCTGGCGTTCGTCCAACGACGACCGCTGGCAGCGCGCCGAGCAGCTGCGGGAGCCCAAGGCGGGCGGGGTCACCTCGTCCGGTCTTCCGCGGCGGGTGCCCAAGGCCAACCTGGTCGAGGGCACCGCGGAGCAGACCCCGCAGGGCGGCCCCCAGGTCTCCCGCGACCCCGAGGAAGTACGGGGCAGGCTGAGCAACCTGCGCCGCGGCGTCCAGCGGGGCCGCAGCGCGGGCAGTGACACGAACGGCCAGGGCTTCAGCCCTGATAGCACCTACAACCAGGAGCGTTAGTGTGAGCCCGATGAGCCAGGCGGCGCAGAACCTGAACTGGTTGATCACCAACTTCGTGGACAACACCCCCGGGGTGTCCCACACCGTGGTGGTCTCCGCCGACGGACTCCTTCTGGCGATGTCCGAAGGTTTCCCGCGCGACCGAGCCGATCAGCTCGCGGCCGTCGCGTCGGGCCTGACCTCCCTCACGGCCGGGGCCTCCCGGATCTTCGAGGGCGGATCGGTGACCCAGACCGTTGTGGAGATGGAGCGAGGATTTCTCTTCATCATGTCCATCTCCGACGGATCGTCCCTGGCCGTACTCGCCCACCCAGAGGCGGACATCGGTCTCATTGGGTACGAGATGGCACTTCTCGTCGACCGTGCGGGCACCGTCCTCACTCCGGACCTGCGCGCGGAGCTTCAGGGGAGCCTGCTCAACTGACAGACAGACGGTGCGTATTCGCGTCCCGGGGTCGTAAGGTTTCGGGACGCGGCTCCACAGTGATGGTGCCGAGCACAGTTTCGGAGGAGGAGTACGTGGCTGCAACACCCCCAGACGGTTCGTCTTCGGCCAACTGGCCTTCCGGCCACGGCCAGGGCCAGGGTGACGGTTCGCAGAACCGGTACAACTTCCCCTCCGCGCCCAGCCACCGCAGGCAGCCGCAGTACCGGCAGCCGGGCCCCCAGGCGCCCGGTCCCAGCCCGTACGACCAGCCGTACGCACCCCGGATCCAGCCGGTGCAGCCGCAGCGCCGCTCCTCGGAGCCGACGCCCGCGCCGGCCGCGTCCAACCCGCTGGTGCGGCCGTACGCCATGACGGGCGGCCGCACCAGGCCCCGGTACCAGCTCGCCATCGAGGCACTGGTGCACACCACCGCACAACCGCATCAACTACAGGGCCAGTTGCCGGAACACCAGCGCATCTGCACCCTGTGCCGCGAGATCAAATCGGTGGCCGAGATCTCGGCCCTGCTCTCCATCCCCCTCGGCGTTGCCCGGATCCTCGTCGCCGACCTGGCGGAGGCCGGACTTGTCGCCATCCATCAGCCCGGCGGCGACGACACCGCCGGCGGCCAGCCAGACGTGACACTGCTCGAAAGGGTGCTCAGTGGACTTCGCAAGCTCTAGCGGCGGAGCAACAGCCCGCTCCACCACCAGCGCGAAAATCGTGGTGGCGGGCGGCTTCGGCGTGGGCAAGACCACGTTCGTCGGGGCGGTCTCTGAGATCAACCCGCTGCGCACCGAGGCCGTCATGACGTCCGCGTCCGCGGGCATCGACGACCTGACCCACACCGGGGACAAGACCACCACGACGGTGGCCATGGACTTCGGTCGCATCACCCTGGACCAGGACCTGATCCTGTACCTGTTCGGTACGCCCGGTCAGGACCGCTTCTGGTTCATGTGGGACGACTTGGTCCGTGGCGCCATCGGCGCGGTCGTCCTGGTCGACACGAGGCGGCTCGCCGACTGCTTCCCCGCCGTCGACTACTTCGAGAACTCCGGGCTGCCCTTCGTCATCGCCCTCAACGGCTTCGACGGCCACCAGCCGTACACCCCCGACGAGGTCCGCGAGGCCCTGCAGATCGGCCCGGACACTCCGATCATCACCACCGACGCCCGCCACCGCGCGGACGCGAAGAGCGCGCTGATCACGCTGGTCGAGCACGCGCTGATGGCCCGCCTGCGGTAGCACCGCACCCACGCTCGACGGGCGGGGCCTGATGCCGGATCTTGCCGGAACGGGCCCCGCCGACCTGTGTGTTCGCTCACAATCTGTGCATGAGCGCGGAGGCGGCAGCGGTACGACTGGGCGGCACGGTGGCGACGCGGGCGGTGCGATTATGGCTCGCCCCCAAGGAACGCGAGCAGCAGGCCCGCACCGCCATGAGCGAGCTGATCCGGGTCCGGGTGCCGGGCCTGCGGGCGCGGCGCGGTGTGGAGCGGCAGTTCGAGCAGATCGCGGACGCCGTCGCCGGGCGGGTGCAGCCCCTCTTGGAGCACGAGTTCCGCGGGCTGACGGACCACGGCCGCGATGCGGTGCTCGCGGCGGTCACCGACGCCTTCGTACGCGCTGACCTCTCCGACGAGGCCGTGCTCGGCTCGGACGCGGACCCGGCGGAACTGACCCGGCGGGTGCGCGCCCGCGTACCGGTGCCGGACGGCTTCTCCGAGGTGGAGACCCGCTTCCACGAGATCGTGCTCGCCGAGGCTTGCGACTGCTACGTCCGGGTGCTGCGCAGGCTGCCGGTGTTCACCGAGCGCGCCGTGACCGAGCTCCTCGCCAGGTCGACGTCCCTCGCCGACGAGCTGCAGAAGGTCCTTGAGCGCCTGCCCGCCCGTTCGCTGTACGCGCCGCAGGGCACCGGCGAGGACGACGCGTTCCGCAACCAGTACCTGAGTCTGGTGAGCAAGTCCCTGGACGAGATCGAGCTGTTCGGCCTCGGCCCGTCCGACCGCGCGCCCCGCACCAAGCTGTCCGTGGCGTACGTCAGCCTGCGCACCTCGGAGGACGGCGGGTCCCGGCGCCGGGACCGGCCGCGCCCGGCGCTGCGGTCCGGCGCCCAGGACTGGGAGCCGCGCGAGGCCGAGCGGTCGTCCAGCATGCGGGTGGAGGCGGCGCTCCGGGACTCGCCCCGGGTGCTGCTGCGCGGCGAGGCCGGGTCCGGCAAGACGACGCTCCTGCAGTGGCTCGCGGTGACGGCGGCGCGCGGTGCCTTCACCGGGGACCTCGCCGAGTGGAACGGCCTGATCCCGGTCCTGGTCAAGCTGCGGCAGTACGCGGGGAGTCCGCCGCCCGCGCCGGAGGCGATGCTGGACCGGGTGGCCGGGCCGCTGACGGGGCTCATGCCCGCCGGGTGGATGCACCGGGCGTTCGCGGACGGGCGGGTGCTGCTCCTGGTGGACGGGGTCGACGAGCTGCTCGCCGGGGAACGGCGGGGGGTGCGGGACTGGCTGCGCGGGCTGCTGCACCAGTATCCGGACTCCCGCGTGGTCGTGACGTCCCGGCCCGCCGCGGCGCGCGGCGACTGGCTGCGCGCCGAGGAGTTCGCCGCGCTGCACCTCGCCCGGATGACTCCGGCGGACCTGGCCTCCTTCATCCGCCAGTGGCACCAGGCGGTGCGGGACGGCTCCGACGCGAGCTGCGCGGAGGAGGACCTGCCACGCTACGAACGCTCCCTGGTGACCAACCTCCAGGACCGCCCCCACCTGCAGTCCCTGGCGACGAACCCGCTGCTCGCGGCGCTCCTGTGCGCGCTGCACCTGGCCCGCCGGGGACAACTCCCCCGCAACCGCATGGAGCTGTACCGCATGACCCTCGAAGTCCTGGTGCAGCAGCGGGACAACGACCGGGGCGTGCGCAGCGAGCTGCCGGTGCCCCTGACGCTGACCGACAAGCTGTGCCTGCTGCGCGATCTGGCCTGGCGCCTGTCCGACAACAGCCGCACCGAGATCACCGCGGAGCGGGCCGCCGCGCACGTCACCGCGAAGCTCGCCGCGATGCGGCACCTGGACGGCCTCGACGGACCGGCCGTCCTGGACCATCTGCTGCACCGCTCGGGGGTCCTGCGCTCCCCCGCCGAGGGCCGTCTCGACTTCGTGCACCGGACGTTCCAGGAGTATCTGGCGGCGTACGAGGCGGCCGTGGAGGACCGGATCGGGAATCTGGTGGGGCGGGCGCACCTGGATCTGTGGCGGGAGACGGTGGTGATGGCGGCGGGCCACGCCAACCGCACGCAGCAGGAGGAGCTGCTCGGCGGCGTCCTGGAGCGGGCCGGGCGCGAGCCCCGGCACACCAGGGCGCTGCGGCTGGTCGCGGCGTCCTGCCAGGAGACGATGGCGTCGGTGCCGGACGCCCTGGCGGCGCGCCTGGACGAGGCGGTGGCGCGCCTGGTGCCGCCGCGGCGGCAGTCGGAGGTGGCGTCCCTGGCGGCGGTGGGGCCGCCGCTGCTGCGGCTCCTTCCCGAGACGCTGGCGGGGCTGAGCGACACGACCGCGGTGGCGACCGTCGCGACGGTGGCGCAGATCGGCGGGGACGGGGCGCTGGCGCGACTGGAGCGGTACGCGGCGACCGACAGGGCCGTCGTGGGGCAGCACCTCCTGGACTCCTGGGAGTACTTCGACACCGCCGCCTACGCGCACGCGGTGCTGCCGCGGCTGCCCCTGGGCGAGCTGATCATGCACCTGAGCCATCCCGGCCAGTGGGCGTGCGCGACCCGGCTCGACCAGGTCCGCTGGGTGGCCGTGGAGTACCCGATCCCGGACCTGGCCCGGATCGCCGAACTCCCCCCGCTGCGCGCCCTCTGGCTGGCCAACGTGCACGGCGAGGCCGATCTGTCCCTGCTGGGCGGGCGCCCCGACCTGGCCATCCTGTCCCTGGCCGGACGGGGGCGCCCGCACCGCCTCGACGTCCTGCGGGAGTTCACCCGGCTCAGCATCCTGACGCTGCGCTTCAAGGACCTGCCCCCGCTCGCCACCGTGCCCCTGCCCGCGACCCTCCGCCATCTGCGCCTGGGTGAACTCCCCGCCGACTACGACGTGGGCCCCCTCACCGGATACGACCGGCTGCGGCGGCTCACCCTGGCGGGCCGGGGCCGCCCGTGCGGCCTGGACGATCCCGACCTCCTCGCACGGTTGCGGGAGCTGGAGCTGACCGGCTACGACCTGAGCGACTGGGCGCCCCTGCGGGCGGGCTCCCCGCACCCGGCCCTGACCGTCGTGGAGTGCGTGCTGCCGTCGGACCTGGAGCCCCTCGCGGGCGGGGGCGTCTGGCGGTGCCTGACCCCGGACGGCCACCCGCACCCCCTGAACGAGGCCTGACGAGGCCTGACGAGGCCTGACGAGGCCTGACGAGGCCTGACGAGGCCTGACGAGGCCCAGGGTCCCGGACACGCGACGGGCCCCGGCCTCCCCGCAGCGAACTGCTGCGGGAGGACGGGGCCCGTCGGTGTTGCGTCGGTGTGGCGCCGGTGCCGCTCAGCCCTGCCAGCTGTGCGGGGCGCGGAAGCCCGGGGTGCGCTCGAGGCGGCGCCAGCCGGCCTTGTCGCGGCCGCGGTGGGAGGGGGCGTCGGTGGGCTGCGCGGCGGCGCGGGCGAGCAGGATCGCGGTGAGGGCCGCGACCTCCTCGGGCTCGGCGTGGCCCTTCTCGACGCGGATGTCGGGAGTGCTCATTGCAGTGTGCTCCTTGTGGGAACTGCGAGGCGGACGAGGGAGGTCTGGGGTGCGCCGCTGCTACTGCGGCGGGTTGCCGTGCTTGCGCGAGGGCAGGTCGGCGTGCTTGTTGCGGAGCATCGCGAGCGAGTTGATCAGCACGGCGCGGGTCTCGGCCGGGTCGATCACGTCGTCGACGAGTCCGCGCTCGGCGGCGTAGTACGGGTGCATCAGCTCGGCCTTGTACTCCTTGACCATGCGGGCGCGCATGGCCTCGGGGTCCTCGGCGGCGGCGATCTGACGACGGAAGATGACGTTGGCCGCGCCCTCGGCGCCCATGACGGCGATCTCGTTGGTGGGCCAGGCGTAGGTCAGGTCGGCGCCGATGGACTGGCTGTCCATGACGATGTACGCGCCGCCGTAGGCCTTGCGCAGGATCAGGGAGATGCGGGGCACGGTCGCGTTGCAGTACGCGTAAAGCAGCTTGGCGCCGTGGCGGATGATGCCGCCGTGCTCCTGGTCGACGCCGGGCAGGAAGCCGGGGACGTCGAGGAGCGTGACGATCGGGATGTTGAAGGCGTCGCACATCTGGACGAAGCGGGCCGCCTTCTCGGAGGCCTCGATGTCCAGGACGCCCGCGAGCGACTGCGGCTGGTTGGCGACGATGCCGACGACCTGGCCGTCCAGGCGGGCCAGGGCGCAGATGATGTTGCGCGCCCAGCGCTCGTGGACCTCCAAGTAGTCGCCGTCGTCGACGAGTTCCTCGATGACCTTCGTCATGTCGTACGGCCGGTTGCCGTCGGCGGGGACCAGGTCGAGGAGGACGTCGCTGCGGCGCTCGACGGGGTCGTCGGAGGGCGCCACCGGCGGGTTCTCGCGGTTGTTCTGCGGGAGCATCGCGATCAGGTAGCGGACCTCGGCGAGGCAGGTCTCCTCGTCGTCGTACGCGAAGTGGCAGACGCCCGAGGTCTCGGCGTGCACGTCCGCGCCGCCCAGGCCGTTCTGGGAGATCTCCTCGCCGGTCACCGCGCGGACCACGTCGGGTCCGGTGATGAACATCTGCGAGGTGTCGCGCACCATGAACACGAAGTCGGTCAGGGCGGGGCTGTAGGCCGCGCCGCCCGCGCACGGGCCGAGCATCACCGAGATCTGCGGGATGACACCCGAGGCCTTGGTGTTGCGCTGGAAGATGCCGCCGTACCCGGCGAGGGCGGAGACGCCCTCCTGGATGCGGGCGCCCGCGCCGTCGTTCAGGGAGACCAGCGGCGCACCGGCCGCGATGGCCATGTCCATGATCTTGTGGATCTTGGTGGCGTGCGCCTCGCCGAGGGCACCGCCGAAGATCCGGAAGTCGTGGGCGTACACGAAGACCGTGCGGCCCTCGACCGTGCCCCAGCCGGTGATGACGCCGTCGGTGTACGGCTTCTTCGCCTCCAGGCCGAAGCCCTGGGCCCGGTGCCGCCGCAGCTGCTCGACCTCCTGGAACGACCCCTCGTCGAGGAGGAGCGCGATCCGCTCCCGCGCCGTCAGCTTGCCCTTGGCGTGCTGCGCCTCGGTCGCCTTCTCACTGGGTCCCGCCAGCGCCTGCGCGCGGATCTCGGCCAATTCGGCCACTCGGCCCCGCGCGTCGGTGGGCTCCCCCGCGGAAGATCCAGCTTCGTCCAAAACGGTCATGCTCTCGACCTTACGAAGGACACGAGGGAAAACGGACCGTCGACTCTGCACAGTCTCCGGACCGTTTTCCTGGCACCCCCGAACAGAACCGTCCCGAGGCGCAGCCGAAGTGACTGCTCAGAGGCCCTTTCGGCTGTAGGGATTCCACAACCGGTGCCGGTGAGACTCAGGTCACACCCGATAGCGGAGCGACCCATTCCGGGCACGCTGCGCAGTCGTGGCTCACAGGACGTGACGGTCACCGCAGGACGCCGACCGGAAGGCCCGCGCGGGCGCGGGGCGCCGGTGCGCTCGGCGGCGGACAGCGGCCGGGGCCGGCGGGTCGCCGAATTGGCGGGGCCCGACAACCGGTGGGGCGGCGGCGCGGGGTCCGGGGGCGGCTCGCGCGGCGGCCCGGCGGGGCCCCCTCGCGGGGGTTCCGGAGGGCCGCCGGTTCCGGCCAGGAAGGCGGGGGCACCCTTGCGGCACCCCGCTCACGCCCGGTGGATCACGATGTCCCCGGCCCCCGTGCGCCCCCGCACCTGGACCGTCTCGCCGGAGTCGCCGGGACCCTCGGACGAGCCGAGGGCCTGGCGCACGGTCCCGACCTTGGTGCGCACGTCGAGCCAGGCCGCGGTGCCCTCGCGGACGCCGATGTCGATGCGGCCCATGCCGGTCTCCAGTACGACGCTGCCGCGCACGACCTCGCCGACCTGGATGGCGCCGTTGGCCGTCCTGACGCTGACGTCGGAGAGCGCGCGGCCGACGGTGACGGTGCCGTTGGCCGCCTTCACGCGCAGGTCACCGGCGGCCTCGCCGACCTCCGTGGGCCCGTTGGAGTTCTTGACGACGGCGACGCCGCCGATCTCGCCGAGCCGGACCCCGCCGGACGCGGTGGTGACGTCGACGGGACCCTCCGTGCGGTCGACCACGACCTCGCCGAACCCGGTGAGCAGCCGCGCCGATCCCGCCCGGTCGACCCGGATGTCCCCGGCCGAGGTCTTCACCTCGCACTCGCCAAGGCGTCCTGCCGTGCTGAAGTCGGCCATGGACGTGGTGACTTCGAGGTGGGAGCCCTCCGGGAGCGCGATCTCCACGTCGACGGAGGAGCCCCGGCCGAACAGCGAGCGCTCCTTGGGTCCCCTCACCACGAGCCGCCCGTTCGCGTACTCGACCTTCGTGCGCTCGGCGGCGCGCACGTCGGCCGGGCGCGACGCGGTGCTGGGGCGCACGTCCACGACGGTGTCGGCGCGGTCCGACGCGGTGATCCGCACCGTCCCGACCTCCAGGATCACCGAGGCGTAGACGGGCTTGGCGGTGTCGAAGGTTGGCATGGGGCTGTCCTCATCCTGATCCTGATGGGTTGTCCGGATCGGCGTCCGGATCGGTGTCCTGGCCGGCGCCCCGACGCTTGGCCGGGGCCGGACCCGACGGCTGGTGCGGGCCGGGGCCGGGGGCCGCTAGCGCGCCCACCCCGTGAAGCTGTTCCCCGCGCCCCGGTGGCCGCGGGGCGCGGGCTGCTGGGCCGGATCGCCCTGCTTGAGCGCTTCGGCGACGGTGCGCACCAGCCAGGCGTTGACCGACAGGCTCTCGGCGGCGGCGGCCTCCTCGGCCTGGGCCTTGAGGTGCATCGGCAGCCGCAGGTTGATGCGGGCCGTGCCGCCCTCCTCGGGCTCGGGCCCGGACGCGGGCGCCGGGGCGACGACGGGCCGGGGCGCGCGCAGGTCCATGGGCGCCGCGTCGAAGCCCTCGCCCGCCGGGGCGGGCGTGACCACGAAGTCCGGATCGCCCCCACGCAGACGCACGTCGACCGAGCCCGGCGCCAGGTCTCGGGTAATCTCGTCCATGGCCGCGGACAGCACATTCAGCATGGTGAGTCGGGTGGCCGACTCCAGCGGCGCGATCAGACGCTCGGCGATCGCCCGGGCGTCCTCACCACCGGCCTCGGCGGCGACCGCGAGCTCCTGCCGGAGCTGATCGACATACGGCGTGAGATTCATGGCGTCATTCTGGCACCACGATGGCGCCATGACAAGTTCTTAACGGCTCAAAACCGCCACCCTCCCGGCCAGAACTCCGCCATCCAGCCCCACTTCTTCACACTCGACGCGTAATCGCCTCGACACGCTCCGCTTGATGTTGAATATTGAACCGAGTAGCGTTACGGTCAATCTCGTTGAACACTCAACTACTCACGGCCGCGACTCCTCGCCCCGAAGGCCCGGAGCCCGGCCCGTCCCCCGAGGAGCACGCCATGGGAATCTTCAGCCGCAAGGACGACAGCGCCACCCCCGCGACCGCCGAGGCCACCCCGGAGCTCGGCGCGCTGACGGGTGAGTACACGCTCGACCCGGCGCACACGTCGATCGGCTTCGTCGCCCGGCACGCGATGGTCACCAACGTGAAGGGCTCCTTCAAGGAGTTCAGCGGCACGCTGCACCTGGACGGCGCCGACCCGTCCGCGTCGACGGCCGCCCTCGACATCACGATGGACAGCATCGACACGGGCAACGCGGACCGCGACGGCCACCTGAAGAGCGCCGACTTCTTCAAGACCGACGAGTTCCCGCAGATGACCTTCCGCTCCACCAAGGCCGAGGCCCTCGGCGGCGACGACTACCGCATCACCGGCGACCTCACGATCCTCGGCACCACCCGCCCGCTGAGCATCGACCTGGAGTTCAACGGCGCCGCGAAGGACCCGTTCGGCAACGAGCGCGTCGGCTTCGAGGGCAAGGCGGAGATCCTGCGCTCGGAGTGGGGCCTGACCTGGAACGCGGCCCTGGAGACCGGCGGCGTGCTCGTCTCCGACAAGATCAAGCTCAACTTCGACATCTCGGCGATCAAGAACGCCGCGTAACGCCCGGCCGCCGGGCGGGAGCGCACGGTACCGTTCGGCGGTGTCCGAGTTCCTGTCCCAACTGCCCGCCCTCATCGGCGTGGTCATCGGTGCCATGGGGTCGTACGTCGCCGTGATGCGCGGCGAGCGGGTGCGCTTCCGGCGTGAGCGGGAGGCCCGCTGGGAGGAGCGGCGCCTCGCGGTCTACACCGAGTACGCGCGCGTACTGAAGCAGACCGTGACGCTCACCTACCGGATCGCCGCCCACCAGGGCAACGACCCGCACCCCCACCCCCTGTCCGCCGACGAGGGCGAGCCGCACCTCGCCGTGGCCGCCGACGCGCGCGACCCGGCGGGCGAGGCCCTGCTCCTGCTCGGCTCGCCCTTGGTGGTGGAGCGGGCCCGGGTGTGGGTGGTCGTCGTGATCGAGATGGAGCGGTTCCTGCGCGCGGGCGCCCACGACCCGCAGGCGTGGGCGGGCCTCCTGGCCCGGCAGCGGACGGCCCGCGACGGCTACTACTCGGCGGTACGCGAGGACTTGGGGCTGCCGCCCGGCCATTCCGGGCGGTGGGAGCTGCCCGGACTCAGGCCGTCTGCGGGCTGACCCGCACGCGGCTCGGCGCATGTCACGGCCGCTCCGCACACGGCTCGGCGTAGGTCTCCGCCACCCCGCACGCCGCTCCGCGCGCGGCTCGGCCGACCGTCACCTCGCCTGGCGCGCGGCCGCGGTCGCCGTGTGCTCCAGGATCGCCGTCACCAACGGCCCCTGCACGGCCGGGGGCAGGGCGTGCCCCATCCCCGGGATCTCCACCAGGCGGGCGTTCGCCACGACCTGGGCGAGGTGCTGCGGGTGCGGCGGCGGGAACACCGGCTCGGCGGGGGCCACGGTCACCAGGACCGGGACCTCGTTCCGCGCCAGCTCCACCGTGCGCTCCATCCCCGAGTCGTCCGCGCGGCCGTGTGCGGTCGACGCCTCGTACGTGCCCGCGTGCGCGATGACGCGCCGCTCCAGATCCCGGAAGAACGCCTCGTCGAAGGGGAGTTGACCGCCCCCGAGGACCCGCCAGTGCGCGACCCGGCGGTCCAGCTCAGCCTCCGTCCCCGCGTCCTCGACGGGTCGCGCCCACATCTCCAGGACCTCCGGGAAGATCGGGGGCAGCTCGGCCACCGGCAGGGACGTGCCGTCAGGGGCGACGTACGGGTGGGCGCTCAGCGCGCAGGTGCCCATGAGCGTCGCGCTCAGGACACGGTCGGGGTGGTCGGCGAGGACCAACTGCGTCAGCATGCCGCCGAGGGAGAGTCCGGCCAGGTGCGCCCGCGGGATCTCCAGGGCGTCCAGGACGGCGATCACGTCCTGCGCCAAGTCCACGACGCGGTACGGCTGTTCGTCGTACGCGGTCGTCGAGCGGCCCGTGTCGCGGTGGTCGTAGCGGATGACGTGGTGGTGGTCGGCCAGCGCGTCCACCATGGCTTCCGGCCACCCGATGCCGGAGGCGGTGGCGCCCATGACCAGGAGCAGGGGTGTGGCATCGGGCGCGCCGCGACGCTCGGTCCACAGGCGCACTCCGGGGGCCGCGTCGACGTACTGCTCGGTGGCGGGGTGGCGCATCAGGGTCTCCTGGGGCGGGGCACGGGTGGGCGGACGCGGTGGGGTGCCACGTCTATCACTTCTTGACGATACGTATCGTCTCGTTAGTTGGGGCTGACGTCAAGCCACGCCCATGGGGTGCGGGTCGGTCGGAGCCGTGGGGCGCGGCCAACCGGAGCCTCGGGGGTGCGGAGTTCAGCCGAAGCCGTTGCGGTCCAGCCAGTGGGCGAGGAGGGCCGCGTCGCCCGTGACCTCGGTGGTGGGGGTGCCGGGCGGGCGGCGGCGGTAGAGGGTGAGGAGCAGTGCGGTGAGCGGGCCGGTGACGGTGACGTCGGGGGTGCCGGGGTCGTCGGCCGTGCGGCGCCAGGCGAGCGCGTCACCCCGGAGGTCGACCAGCCAGTCGGCGCGGGCCGCGGGCGGGGCGTCCGTCGCCAGGAAGCGGAGGGTGCTCCCCCGGGACAGCAACTCCCGCTTCTCCGGGTGGAATGAGAGCTGCAGCGGATGTGTGCCCAGCTCCATCCACTCGTCGACGGCGTCCACAGCGACGGCCTCGTCCGTGACGGTGAAGTCGATGCCGAGGGCGAGGGCCGCGTCGGCCCGGTGGATCAGGGACTCGTGGGCGAAGCGGCGGGCGAAGAAGCCGGACGTCTCCTCCGGCAGCGGGGTCCACACCGGGGCGTCCGGGCCCGACTCGCGCAGGGTGTCGGCGAGGGCCGCGGCGCCCTCGCGCAGCCAGGGGGCGAGGACGGCCGGGTCCTCGTCGACGTACGGCGTGAGGTCGCGCATCTCGGTGTCCTGGGGCGGGGCCGCGGCGCGGGTGCGGATCGTCGTCTCCGCCCAGCGGTAGCCGTGGCCCAGGTGGCGGACCAGCTGGTTCACCGTCCAGCCCGGGCAGGACGGGACGGGCGTCGACAGGTCGGCGTCCTTCAGATGCGTGGCCAACTGGTCGGCCTGGACGGTGATCTGGTCACAGTTGCGGGGGTGGCCGAGGCGGCCGTGACTCAGCTTCGACATGGGGCCACCGTAGCCCCGGGCGCTGACGGCGCCCGGTGGCGCGGAGGGCCGGTGGACCGGCGAGGCAGAGGAAGCCAGGACCGGAGGACCCGAGGGCCGGAGGAAACGGGTGGCCCCGCCACGTACCCGGCGGCTAGCGTCCGCACCGATGAAACAGCGACAGCAGAAAAGGCTCTCCCGGCAGCTCTTCGAGGCCATCTGGATGGACGCCCCCACCCGCGCGCAGGCACTGCTCCGGGCCGGAGCCGACCCGGAGCGCCGCAACCGCGAGGGGACCACCCCGTTGTACGAGGCCTCCGTGTGCGGTCGAGCCGCGCTCGTCCGGCTGCTCCTGGCAGCCGGAGCCGCCCCCGACACCGAGAGCCGCGGGCTCGGCGCGGACGGCACGCCCTTGTGCGCGGCCGCCTGCTGGGGGCACACCGAGACCGTGCGCGCCCTGCTCGCGCACGGCGCCGACCCGAACCTCCGCGAGGAGCACGGCACGGGCTCGTCCCCGCTGCGCTGGGCGCAGCACGGCCCGCACCCCGAGACCGCCGCCCTCCTCGTCGCGGCGGGCGCGACCCCGTGGGAGGCAACCCAGCCGCCGCACGGCCCCGGGCCGACGCTCCCCCCGGCCTAGGCGCCGAGTTGGAAGGCGCTCCGGCCCAGAAGCCCCAGCGCCCAGAAACCCGAGCCGAATCCCACCCCGGCCTAGAACCCACCCCCGAAGTCCCCACCCCCGCCGAAGTCCCCGCCCCCGAAGTCACCGGACGAGAAGTCACCGGACGAGAAGTCCGCGCCGGACACGTCGCCGCCCTCGTAGCCGCCGCCGAAGTCCCCGTATCCGGAGCCGTAGCTCGCCGCGTACGCGGGGCTGGCCATCATGGAGCCGAGCATCGTGCCGACGAGGAGGCCCGGCAGCAGGCCGCCGCCGAAGTAGCCGCCCGCCCAGGGGCCGTACGCGGGTCCGGCCTCCCAGTAGGGGCGCCGTTCGCCGGAGTCGGTGGTGACGGTGCGGGCCATCGGGTCGTCCCCGTCGGCGAGGCGCACCGCGTCGGCCGCGCACACCGGTACCTCCCGGGTGGCGCCGCCGGCGGGGGTCCACTCGGCGTCCTTCACGGAGGGGCCGTGCCGGGGGTCGAAGAAGCAGGGGGCCCGGCGTTCGGGCAGCGGGCGGCCCTCCCGGCGGGCCGCGAGCAGCGCCAGCGAGAACCGGCCGTCATCCAGGGCCTGGGTGACGGCCCGCACCTGTTCGGGGCGTTCCGCCGCGGCCATGAACGACTTGGCCTTCTCGTAGGCGTCGAGGGACCGTTCGTAGTCCGCGCGCATGGCGTCGTCCGCGCCCGCCTCCGCCGGATGGAAGTCGAGGCGGTCCAGCTCCTCGCCGAAGGCGGTGATGTCCTCGTCGACGACGACGCGCAGCTTGTCCAGGGCCGCGCGCTGCTCGTCCTCCCGCCGGCGGCGCTTGCGGCGGGCGATCGCGTAGGCGCCCGCGCCGCCCGCGGCCACCACCGCGCCGACGCCGATCAGGGCGCCGACGGGCACACCGTCGCCGCCGCCTCCCGTGCTGCCCCAGGAGGCGGGCGCCGAGCCCCTCAGCTGCGGGAGCGCCTGGTCGACGAAGTCGTTGAGCTGGGACTTCGCGTCCTCGCCCTGAACCAGCGAGGACAGGTTCCGGACGGCGTTGTCGGAGAGCACGGAGGCGTCGGCCCTCGCGTCGAAGCGGTCGCCGAGGCGGACGGCGTAGGCGCCGGTGACGCCGGTGGCGGTGCGCAGGTCACGGAAGAGGTCGTCCCGGCCGGGGAACGAGGCGGGGAGCACCGCCACGAACAGCGGCTTGTCGGCCTTCTTGATCTTGTCGGCGAGGGCGTCCGCGTCGGCGGCGGAGAGCTGCGAGGCGGCGGCCTCGTCGATGTACACCGGGTTCTTCTTCAAGGCGTCGGCCACGGCCTGGACGTCCGTCGCGGCCTGGGCTCCGGGCGCCGTCGTGAGCGTGGCGCCGAGGGCCAGGAGCAGTCCGGACAGGATCAGGGTCAGCCGCGACGCCGTCTGCCTGGTGGGCCTCATACTTCACGCTAACTCCTCCACGGCCGGAACGTTCCCTCCCTTCGGTACGGAAAGCGCTCGCTGCGTTCGGCTCCCGAAGTCTTGACGGGCCCTTGGGGCGGCAGTTAACTCACGCCTTGAACTAAGGCATGACATAGCCATGACACCCGCCATGGCTCCCGACCCGACCCCCCGAAGGGCGGCGAGCGTCCCATGCGCAGACCCACCCCCACCCCCTGTGGGCCCACCCGGCTCACCCGCTTACTGGCCGCCGGACTCCTCACCACCGCCGGGCTCACCGGCCTCGGCGTGTCCTCCGCCGAGGCGGCGGGCGAGCCGGTCTCCATCTGGCTGACCACGACCGACGACAGCGGCGGCCGCCACGTCACCCGGGGCCTGCAGCCGCAGACCCCCATCGCCTTCCAGCCCGGCACGGGCGGCGGCGGCACGAACATCACCGTCGACGAGAACACCCGCTACCAGACCTTCACCGGCGGCGGCGCCTCCTTCACGGACACCGCGGCCTGGCTGCTGGACGGCAGCGGGGCGCTCACCCAGGCCAAGCGCGACGAGACCATGCGGAAGCTGTTCTCGCCGACCGAGGGCATCGGCCTTTCCTACCTCCGCAACCCCATGGGCGGCTCCGACCTCGCCCGCTTCGGCTACACCTACGACGACGTGCCCGCCGGGCAGACCGACCCGGGCCTCGCCCGCTTCTCCATCGCCCACGACCTCCAGGACGTGCTCCCCCTCACCAAGCAGGCCGAGCAGCTCAACCCGAAGCTGACGACGGTCGCCTCGCCGTGGACGGCCCCGGCCTGGATGAAGGACAACGGCCAGCTCAACGGCGGCTGGCTGAAGGCGGAGTACTACGGGACGTACGCCCAGTACTTCGTGAAGTACCTGCAGGCCTGGCGCGACCAGGGCGTGCCCGTCGACTACGTCACCGCGCAGAACGAGCCGACCTGCTGCGCCGGTTACCCGTCGATGAGCTGGAACGGCAACGGACTCGCGTACTTCACGAAGAACGAACTCCTGCCCAAGCTCGCGGGCGCGGGCCTGCCCACCAAGGTCCTCGCGCACGACTGGAACTGGGACACCTACGACGCGTACGCCGCCCAGACCGTCGACGACGCGGCCGTGCGCGCGCACCCCAACTTCGGCGGCATCGCCTGGCACGGCTACGGCGGCAACGTGTCCAAGCAGACCGAGATCCACCACAAGTACCCGCAGCTCGACGCCTTCCAGACGGAGCACTCGGGCGGGACCTGGATCGGTCACCAGCAGCGCGAGGACATGATGAACATCATCGACTACACCCGGAACTGGGCGAAGTCGGTGACGAAGTGGTCGCTCGCCGTGGACCAGAACCGCGGCCCGCACAACGGCGGCTGCGGCACCTGCGACGGACTCGTCACCGTGCACAACGGCGACGGGCGGCACGGACAGGTCGACTACACCGTCGAGTACTACACGATGGGGCACCTGACGAAGTTCGTGCAGCCCGGTGCCGCCCGCGTCTCCTCCACCGCCAGTGCGGACGTGCCGAACGTGGCGTGGCGGAACACGGACGGCACGAAGGCGCTGATCGCCTACAACGACTCCACGTCAGCGAAGACGGTCACCGTCAACTGGGGCGGCCAGCACGCGACTTACTCGCTGCCGGGCCGGACCTCGGCGACGTTCACCTGGAAGAGCTGACGGCGTGCGCCCGGCCGTGCGGGGGCCGGGGGTGCCGGGGCCGGGCCGTGCCGGACTACTCGGTCGGCTCGACCCCGGCCCGCAGCAGGCCGTAGGTGACCGCGTCCTCCAGGGCCTGCCACGACGCGGCGATGACGTTGTCCGCGACGCCGACCGTGGACCACTCGCCGTCGCCGTCGGTCGTGGCGATCAGCACCCGGGTCGTGGAGGTCGTGCCGTGCTTGCCCTCCAGGATGCGGACCTTGTAGTCCACCAGCTCCAGCTTGGCCAGCTGCGGGTAGATCCGCTCCAGGCCCACCCGCAGCGCCCGGTCCAGGGCGTTGACCGGGCCGTTGCCCTCCGCCGTGGCGACGATCCGCTCGCCCTTGGCCCACACCTTCACCGTGGCCTCGTTGGCGTGCGTGCCGTCGGGGCGGTCCTCGGTGATGGCGCGCCAGGACTCGGTGCGGAAGTAGCGCCGGGCGCGGCCCTCGGCCTCCTCGCGGAGCAGCAGCTCGAAGGAGGCGTCGGCGGCCTCGTACGTGTAGCCCGCCAGCTCGCGCTCCTTGACGCGCTCCACGACCCGGCCGATCAGCTCGCGGTCGCCGCCGAGGTCGACGCCGAGCTCCTTGCCCTTGAGCTCGATGGAGGCGCGCCCGGCCATGTCGGAGACCAGCATCCGGATGCGGTTGCCGACGAGTTCGGGGTCGATGTGCTGGTACAGGTCCGGGTCGACCTTGATCGCGGAGGCGTGCAGGCCCGCCTTGTGGGCGAACGCGGAGACGCCGACGTAGGGCTGGTGCGTGGACGGGGTGAGGTTCACGACCTCGGCGATGGCATGCGAGACCCGGGTCATCTCGCGCAGCGCGCCGTCGGGAAGGACCCGCTTGCCGTACTTCAGCTCCAGGGCGGCGACGACCGGGAACAGGTTGGCGTTGCCGACCCGCTCGCCGTAGCCGTTGGCGGTGCACTGCACGTGGGTGGCGCCCGCGTCGACGGCGGCGAGGGTGTTGGCGACCGCGCAGCCCGTGTCGTCCTGGGCGTGGATGCCGAGCCGGGCGCCGGTGTCGGCGGCGACGGTGGCCACGACGGCCTGGACCTGGGCGGGGAGCATGCCGCCGTTGGTGTCGCACAGCACGACGACGTCGGCGCCCGCCTCGGCCGCCGCGCGCACGACCGCCTTCGCGTACTCGGGGTTCGCGCGGTAGCCGTCGAAGAAGTGCTCACAGTCGACGAACACGCGGCGGCCCTCGGCGCGCAGGTGGGAGACGGTGTCGCGGATCATCTCCACGTTCTCGTCGAGGGTGGTGCGCAGGGCCAGCTCGACATGCCGGTCATGGGCCTTGGCGACCAGCGTCACGACCGGGGCGCCGGACGCGAGCAGCGCCTTGACCTGCGGGTCGTCGGCCGCCTTGGCGCCGGGGCGGCGGGTGGCGCCGAACGCGACGAGCTGGGCGTTCCTGAACGTGATCTCCGCCTGCGCGCGGGCGAAGAACTCGGTGTCACGGGGGTTGGCGCCGGGCCAGCCGCCTTCGATGAAGCCCACGCCGAAGTCGTCCAGGTGCCGGGCGATGGTCAGCTTGTCCGCGACGGTCAGGTTGATGCCCTCGCGCTGCGCGCCGTCGCGCAGCGTCGTGTCGAACACGTGGAAGGAATCGTCGGGCACAGGGGAGGAATCGTCGGGCCTGCTGGTTTCCGTCATGCTGTCGGGCTCCTGTGTCGGATGTCGGTCTACCGGATGGACCGGCTCCACCACCCCCCATGATCCCTCGCGCTCCGTCTGCCGACTGCGGGTGGGCCGGAAAACGAAAAGACCCCTCGCGGGTGCGAGAGGTCGGCGCGCGGGTCGAGGACGACGGTGTCCGCTCAGTACGTGATGGGTACCGGGCGGTCACTGCGGACCGGCGCGCTTGCTGCCAATAATCATGGCGAACACGAGCATGTCCGGCAGGGTGCCACAGGTTCTGTGGCACCCGCCTCACCGTCTCACCATGCGGTCCGGCGCGTGGTTCGCGCCGGTGCGCGAGGTGGCCGGATCGTGTCGGCCCCGGGCCCGGGGCCGCATCCGGTCGGCCTCGCGCCCGGGCCGGATCCCGTCAGCGCACGTTGCGGCGTACGAAGACGTCACGCGCCGTGTTCGTGTCGCCCGGGACCATGTTCGTCGCGTCCGAGGTGAACGTGAACGTCCTGGCGTCGGCGCTCAGGGCGTAGGCGGGCCAGCCCTGGTCCTCGCTCTCGCCGCCGCCCTTGGGCACGTTGACGCGCCGGGTCACGCCGTCCTTCAGGTCCCGAACGTACAGCGGGCCCTTCGCCGGGTCGCCCGCGGTGAGCCCCGACGCCGAGGAGATGAAGCCGACGTGGCGGCCGTCGGGGCTGATGCGGGCCTGGTAGGAGTCGGCGTCGGTCTGGCCGCCGCCCGCCGTCCGGGTGACCTTCTTGAGGGCGCCGGTGCGGGTGTCGAGGCGGTAGACGTCGCTCTTGCCGTTGGTGTCGCCGGACAGCATCGGCTCGGGGGTCTCGAAGGCCGCGTACCGCCCGTCCTTGCTGAGCGAGGGCAGTCCGACCTTGAGGTCCTTGCCGGTGGCCGACAGGTCGAGGCGCTTGGTGGTGCCGGTGTTCACGTCGTGCGTGTACGTCAGGGCGCCGAGGCCGGGACGGACCTGGCCGAGGGTGTAGCCGACGTGGCGGCCGTCCGCGCTCAGGCTCATCCCGCCGATGATCCAGGTGGGCTGGCCGGTGACGATCTCGCTGACCCGGCGGGTCGTGCCCTCCTTGCGGTCGCGCAGGTAGATGCCGGTCCACATGCCGTCGTCGCCCCCGTCGCCGTGGTCCTTCAGGGCGGACACGAACGCGACGTACCGGCCGTCGGCGCTGACCTGGGCGCCGACCACGTAGTCCCCGAAGACCGGCTTGTCGTCGTCGGAGAGGCTGACGATCTCGGTGCGGCCGGTCTTGCGGTCCTTCAGGAACGTACCGCTGTACAGGCCGCCGTCCCGGTCCACCTGCGCGGAGTAGGTGACGTACCGCCCGTCCGCGCTGATCGACGGGTCACCGGCGTGCGAGGTGTACTGCGCGCCGGAGTTCTGGAGGCTGATCCGCTCGACCTTCTTGGTGCTCAGGTCGCGCAGGTAGATGTCGGTCACGCCGTTGGTGTCGCCCGGCACCAGGTTGGTGGCCTCGGACGCGAACACGACGGAGCGGCCGTCGGCGCTGATGTCCGTGGCGTCGGACGGGCCGTCGCCCTGGGCGCCGCTCGCGCCGACGCTCACCCGCTCGGTGCGGGGAGCGGGGGCGCGGGTGTCCGCGGCGGCCGCGGCCGGCAGGACCGCGCCGGTGACGGCGGCGACGAGCGCGGCGGCGAGCGCCGCGCGGGTGGTGAGACGCATGGGTGGTTCCCCCGTGAGATGAGTGCTCGGTACGCGTGCTTGTTGCTCGGTACGCGTGCTTGTTGCTCGGGTCCCACGCCAGTGCTGTTGCCCGGGACCCGTGTCTGTAGGGAGTGCCGTACGGGCACTCCTGGTTGCTATGCGGACTGTCCGTCCTTGACTGTCCGCAGGAAGACGTCCGACACCCTGTTCGTGTCGCCCGTCACCAGATCGGGCGAAGCGGTGTCGAAGGCCACGACGCTGCCGTCGTCGTTGACCGACGGGTGCCGGGCCGGGAGGTCGTTGCGGCCGCCGTCCAGGTCCGCGCTGATCAACTGCGTCTTCCCGGTGGCCAGTTCACGCAGGAACACGGCGGGCACCCGGGCGGCCCCGCCTCGCACGGCCGAGACGTACGCGAGGTGCGTGCCGTCCGCGCCGAGCGCCGCGTCGTAGGTCGTCGCGCGCTTGGTCTCGCCGCGCACCAGGCGGGTCGTGCCCTGGTCGAGGTCGCGCACGAAGACGTTGACGCCGCCGTTCCGGTCGCCCGCCGTGAGGTTGGAGGCGGTCGAGTCGAAGGCGAGGTGGCGGCCGTCGCCGCTCAGGGACGCGCCGGACGAACGGCCGTTGGCCGGGCCGCCGCCGCGGGCCACGGAGGCCTTCTCCAGGGTGCCGGTGTCCAGGTCGCGCACGTAGACGTGCCCGCCGGACTCGTACGCGACATGGCGGCCGTCGGCGCTGATGGAGGAGTGGTCGGCCGGTGCCGACGGCTCGCTGGCGAGGCGGACCGTACCGTCGTAGATGCGGTAGCGGTAGACGCGCGGCCGCCCCGCGGTGCCGTCCGGGCCTTCGAGGGCGCCCGTGAACGACACCCACATGCAGTCGTCGCTCACCTGGGGCCGGTCCGCCCACGCGAAGGGCGTGCCCTCGAAGGACTGGCTGGCGCGGGAGACCTTGCCGACGGCGCGGTTGCGGACGTAGACCGTCCGGCGGTCGTCCGGGACCGGGGTGGACGTGATGTTGGTGGCCTTGGAGACGAACGCGGTCATGCGGCCGTTCGTGCACGGCGCGCCGCCGTGGGACGGGCCGTTGCCCATGCCGCGCGGGTACCCGGAACTGATGGCGGAGTCGCCGAAGTACACGTCGGCCAGGCCGTTCGTGTCGCCCTCCCACACCGGCCCCGCCGTGGTGAAGGTGGGCCTGGCGGCGAACCCGGCCGACAAGTCCTGTCCGTACGAGGGCACGTGGAGCTGGGCGCCGTTCCTGTCCACGCTGGCCCGCGCCGTCGTGGGCCCGCCGGGCGCGGGGTCCGCGTGGGCCGGTGCGGCGGCCGTCGCGGCGAGGGCGGCGGCCAGGAGTGTTCCGGCGGCGGTTCTCGCGGCGGCACGTGCGGTGTTCGCCTTGCTCATGGAGGTCCCCCGTGGGTGGGTTCAGTGGGTGTGGCGCAGGAAGATGTCCGTGCTCGCGTTGGTGTCGTCCGGGACCAGGTCGGTGGCGGCCGAGGTGAAGGCGACCGCGCGGCCCTTGGCTGCGACCGCGCCGGGCACGACGGCACCGGGGCCGACGGGGGTGCGCCTGCCCGTGCGGACGTCGAGGAGGGTGAGCGCGGTGCCGTCCGCGCCCTCGGCCAGGACGGCGTGACGGGCGTCCGGGCTCGCGGCCGCGGCGGGCCCGTCGGCGACTTCGCGAACCGCGCCCTCGCGCACGTCGTACGCGTACGTCTTGCCGTCGGCGGCGAAGAGCGCGGTGCGGCCGTCCTCGGCGAGCTGGACGAACCCGGCCTCGCCGAGGCCCTGGTCGAGCTGCGTCGTCGCTCCGGTCGTGCGGTCGCGCAGGAAGAGGTCCGCGCTGTCCGGGCTGTCCGGGCTGTCCGGGCTCCGGGTCACGTACGCGAGGAGCTTGCCGTCGGTGCTCAGGGACGCGGCCCCGAACCAGCCGTCGCCGCCGATCAGTTCGTCGGCTCCGGTGGCCGTGTCGTGGACCCACAGGTTCTGGGCGGGGCGGAAGCGGTCGCCCGAGGTGTACGCGACGTGGCCGCCGTCGGGCGAGACGGCGCGGAGCAGGCCGGTGCCGTTCCCCGGCGCCCCGACGTTGACGCTCCGGCCCGTGTCGCGGTCGAACAGCAGCGGCGAAGGGGACTTGGTGCCCGCCGTGTAGCCGATGTACCGGCCGTCACGGCTGAGCAGCGGCGTCCCCCACGTGGTGTTCCCGCCGATCTCGGCGAGCTTGCCCGTGACCCGGTCCTTCAGAACCAGGCAGGTGTACGACTGCTGGTGGCAGCGCAGCTCCTCGGCCTTGGTGGCGAAGGCGACGTACCGGCCGTCGGCGCTGATCCCCGCGTCGAGGGAGCGCCCGTCGAGCTGACCCCCGTGCCCCCCGGTGCTCACCCGCTCGACGCCCGGCCTGTGTGGGCGTACATCCGCCGCGGTGGCGGCCGACAGAGTCGCGCCGCTGACGGCGAGCGCAACTGCCGCACCCAGCAAGGCCTTTGCGCACCGCATGCGCGTGTCCCCCTTCATCGCTCCATCGCCCCAGCGCCCCATCGCGGGTGCCGTACGAAGACATCCGGCACCCCGTTGGTGTCGCCCGGCACCAGGTCGGCGGCGCCCGAACTGAACACGACGGCACGGCCCTTGGCGGACACCGCGCCCAGTCCGGCCCGCGCGTCGGCCGGACCGACGTCCGCGCCGCGGCCGGTGCGCAGGTCGAGCAGGCGCAGCCCGGCGGCGTCGGACAGGACGGCGTGGCGGCCGTCGGCGGTGGCGGACCGGGCGCGGCCGTCCGCGACGCGCTCCGTGGTGCCGGTGCGCACGGTGTGGACGTACAGGCCGCCCCGCGCGTTGAACAGGACGCGCCGGCCGTCGCTGGTGAGCCGGACCAGTTCGCCGGTGCCGAGGCCGGTGTCGAGCTGGACGCGGGCGCCGGTGCCGGGCTCCTTGAGGAAGACGTCGCCCCGGTCCTCGGGGCCCTCGCTGTAGCCGCCGATCTGGTACGCGACGCGGGTGCCGTCGTCGGCCACGGACGCGCCGCCCTTGTCACCCTCCTCGGGCGCGGAGATCAGCTCGTCCGTGCCGGTGGCGGTGTCGCGGACGTACAGCAGGCGGGCGTTCTGACTGCCGTTGCGGTTGCCGAGCGTGTAGGCGACGCGGGTGCCGTCCGGGCTGATCGACTGCACGGCGCCGAGTTCGTTGCGGCCGGGCGGGTCGGCGGGCCAGAGGCGGGTCGCGGTGCCGGTGGCCCGGTCGTACAGGTAGGGCGTGGCAAAGCGTTTGTCGGCCGTGAAGGCGACGCGGCCGCCGTCGGCGCTGAGCAGCGGGTTGCCGTAGAGGTGGCCGCTGCCGAGGTCGACGCCGGTCAGGGCGCCGGTGCGGAGGTCCTTCAGTTTCAGGCAGTGCAGATACGTGTCGCAGCCGAGGGCGGGCGCCCGGGTCACGAACGCGGCGTGCCGGCCGTCTCCGCTGATCGCGCCGTCCGTGGAACCGCCGTCGAGCTGGGTGCCGTCGGCGGCGGTGCTGAGGCGGTCGGTGCGGGGGACGCGGGCCCCGGCGGCGGCCGAGGTGTCGCTGGTGGCCGGGGGGTCGCTGGTGGCCGGGGGGTCGCTGGTGGCCGGGGGGTCGCTGTCGGCCGGGGGGTCGCTGTCGGCGCGGGCGTGCGCCGTGGTGTCGGGGGCGGCGGGCGCAGTGGTGGCCGCCGTCAGTGAGGCGCCGCTCAGGGCGAGGGCGAGGGCGGCGGTGCACAGGGTTCTCGCGCGTCCGCCGCCGTGCCGCCGGGTCACGCTCACTTGCGCGTCCACTTGAACACGTCGCTCAGGCCGTTGGTGTCGCCGGGCACGACATCGGTCTCCGCCGAGGTGTAGACGACGGTGCGGCCCTTGGCTCCGACGGCGCCGGGTACGGCCGAGCCGGTGCCGACGACGTCCACGCGGCCGGTGCGCAGGTCGCGCAGGCGCAGCGTCGACGCGTCGTCGCTGTAGAGCAGGTGGCGGCCGTCGGGGCCGACGGCCTTGGCCCTGGTGCCGGAGAAGTGCCTGACCTTGCCGGTGCGCAGATCGCGGAGGTAGGCGCCGTTCGCGGAGTTCAGCGCGACCGTGCGGCCGTTGCCGCTGATCTCCACGAGGGTGGAGGGGGTGCCGTCGTCCACGCGCTCGAGGCCCCCGGTGTCGCGGTCGCGGACCCAGACCTGCTTGGTGCCGTAGTCCTCGTAGGCGACGTGGCGGCCGGTGTCGCTGATGGAC
Organism: Streptomyces flavofungini; assembly: GCF_014650815.1. Classification (GTDB taxonomy): domain Bacteria; phylum Actinomycetota; class Actinomycetes; order Streptomycetales; family Streptomycetaceae; genus Streptomyces; species Streptomyces flavofungini. Next base: position 16,522 of record NZ_BMVR01000018.1, on the reverse strand, counting down.
GGGTTCACCATGTCGCGGGCGGCGTCGGGCGGGCCGTCGCTGACGACCTCGCGGGTGTCGGTGGCCCAGTCGTAGACCTCGATCCGGTACGGGTCGGCGGGGTGCTGCGGGCGCAGGACGTACGCGACGTGGCGGCCGTCGGCGCTGATCTCGGACTCGCCGGAGCCCTCCTTGAAGCCCTTGGCGTCGACCCGGCGCTTCTCCCCCGTGCTCAGGTCCACCACGAAGGCGTTGGTGGTGTGGCTGCCCCAGTCGAGGTACGTGGCGTAGCGGCCGTCGTCGCTGACGCTCGGCGCGGTCAGGCTGTCCCGGATCCGGCTGACCTTGCGGGACTGCTGGTCGCGGACGTGGGCGGAGCTCTGGGGGCGCGGGTGGGTGTCGGGCGTGAGGTTGGTGGCGCCGCTGCTGAAGGCGACGTGCCCGCCGTTCGTCGTGACGGTGGCGGCGCCCGACGCGCCGTTGGCCTCGGTGCCGTCGGCGGCGACGCTGACGCGCTCCACGCGGGGCCCGGGACGTCCTGACGAGGCTCTCGGGTCGGCCGCGTGGGCGGCCGACGGTAAGGCGACGGCGGCGAGTGCGGTGGTGAGCGCGGCTGCGGACAGGACACGTACGGCTCTGCGCATGATTCCCCCCGGAATCCCCTCGGCGCGCCCGTGCTGCCGCGGGCGCACCTCCCCCGGCCCGGCGCCGAGGGCCCACCGGGATACAAGCGCTTTCTCCCGCGCCCCGCAATCCGCAGGAGTACGTACAACCTGGACGCCCCTTCAGGCGTCCGTGGGCGCGGCACCTACCCCTGCGGAGCCAGCGTTTCGTCCAGGAACTCCCTTGCGTGCGCGAGGACTTGGTCCCGTCCGGTGCCGCGCAGGCCGATCGCCACATGGATGGAGAAGCCGTCGAGCAGCGCCCGGAGCCGGGCCGCGTACCGGTCGGCGTCGACGGCCCGGAACTCCCCGCGCGAGACGCCCTCGGCGAGCAGCGCCACCAGGTCCCGGTGCCAGGAGCCCTCGATGGCGGCCTGCCGGTCGCGCCCCTGCTCGTCCGCGTCCAGCGACCGGTTCCACACCTCCAGCCAGAGGATCCAGTGCGGGTCGCGATGCCCGTCGGGGACGTACAGCTCGACGTACGCGTCGAGGCGCGCGCGGGCCGGTCCCGGCCGGGCGAGCAGCCGTCCGCGCTCGGCGCCGAGCCGCCCCTCGCTCCACTCCAGGGTGCGCAGGAGCAGCTCGTCCTTGGAGCCGAAGTAGTAGAGGAGATGGCCGCTGCTCATGCCGACCTCGCGGCCGAGCGCGGCCATGGTGAGCTGCTCCAGGCCGTGGGCGGCGATCATCTCCATGGCCGTCGCGAGCACGTCTTCGCGCGGGGGCGCGTTCTTGCGTGCGCTTCGCTGGGCGCGCGCTTCGGCCACGTCGTACTCCGGCTGCTAGATCCTTGGCTGCTGCTGGGTGATGCAGTGGATGCCACCACCCCCGGCAAAGATCGTACGGGCGTCCACGAGGGTGACGGTCCGCCGGGGGAACAGCCGCCGGAAGATGCCCGCGGCCAGCTCGTCGTGCGGGTCGTCGAAGGCGCACAGGACGACACCGCCGTTGCACAGATAGTGGTTGATGTACGAGTGGTCGACCCAGCCGTCGTCGTCGGCGAGGCCGGTCGGCGCGGGCACCTCGACGATCTCCAGGGTGCGGCCGCGGGCGTCCGTCTGTCCCTTCAGTACGCCGATGACCTCGCGGCTGACCTCGAAGTCCGGGTGGGCGGGGTCCGCCTGGGAGTGCACGAGGACGACGCCGGGGGCGGCGAACGCGGCCACGATGTCGACGTGGCCGAGGGTGCCGAAGCCGTGCCCCGGGTAGTCGGCGGTGAGGCCGCGCGGCAGCCACAGGGCCTTGCGGGTGCCGATGCGGGCGTGCATCTCCGCCTCGACCTGCTCCCTGGTCCAGCCGGGGTTGCGTTCGGGGCCGAGCTGCACGGTGTCGGTGAGGAGCACGGTGCCCTCACCGTCGACGTGGATGCCGCCGCCCTCGTTGACCAGCGGCGAGGAGTGCGTCTCGGCGCCCGCGAGGTCCGCGACCTGGCGGGCGATCTTCGCGTCGTGCTCCCAGCTCGCCCACTCCTGCGCGCCCCAGCCGTTGAACGTCCAGTCCACGGCGCCGAGCCGCCCGGCGCCGTCGGTGACGAAGGTCGGGCCGATGTCCCGCATCCAGGCGTCGTCGAGCTCGCGCTCCACCAACTCGACGTCCGGGCCGAGGAGTTCCCGGGCCGCCGTGGACTGCCCGGGCCCGCAGACGACGGTGACCGGTTCGAAGCGGCGCACGGCGCGGGCCACCGCGGCCCACGCGCGGCGGGACTCCGCGAGGCCCTCGGGGTCGTCGAAGGTCACGTTCGGTCCCGGCCAGGCCATCCACGTGCGGTCGTGCGGGGCCCACTCGGCGGGCATGCGGAAGGTCATGGCAGCGGTCCTCACAGGAAGTACAGGCGGTTGAGGGAGACGGAGTCGGCGGGTGCCGAGCGCAGCGGGTCGCCGTCGAGGCTGACCAGGCCGGTGCGCTGGTCGACGTCGACGGCGCCGGTGCGGGAGTTCAGGCGCAGGTCGGCGGGGCCGATGCCGCGGGTGCCGCGCACGGCGACGCGGCGGCGCCGGGTGGGCATCCGGTCGTTGCCCTGCTCGACGGCGGCCCCGGCGACGAACGCCACGGAGATGTCGGCGGGTGTGGCGCCGTACGCCCCGAACTGCGGGCCGAGGACGAGGGGTTCGCAGGTGTCGGTGGCGGCGTTGGGGTCGCCGACGACGCCGTACGCCGGGAAGCCCGACTTCAGCACGAGCTGCGGCTTGGCGCCGAAGAACTCGGGTCGCCACAGCACGATGTCGGCGAGCTTGCCGACCTCGATGGAGCCGATCTCGTGGGCGAGGCCGTGGGCGAGGGCGGGGTTGATGGTCAGCTTTGCGACGTACCGCAGCACCCGCCCGTTGTCGTCGTGCGGCCCGTCCCCTTCCATCGGCCCCAGCTCGGCCTTCATCTTCCCGGCCATCGCGAAGGTCCGGCGGACGGTCTCACCGGCCCGCCCCATGCCCTGCGCGTCGGAGGACGTGATCCCGATGGCGCCGAGGTCGTGCAGGACGTCTTCGGCGCCCATGGTCCCGGCGCGGATGCGGTCGCGGGCCATGGCGGCGTCGCCGGGCAGGTCCGTCTTCAGGTCGTGGACGGACACGATCATGCCGTAGTGCTCGGCGACGGCGTCCCGGCCGAAGGGCAGCGTGGGATTGGTGGACGACCCGATGACGTTCGGGACGCCCGCCATCTTCAGGACGTTGGGGACGTGCCCGCCGCCGCACCCCTCGATGTGGAAGGCGTGGATGGTCCGCCCGTCGAGGACGCTCAGGGTGTCCTCGACCGACAGGCACTCGTTCAACCCGTCGCTGTGCAGGGCGACTTGGACGTCGTACTCCTCGGCGACCCGCAACGCCGTGTCCAGGGCGCGGGTATGGGCCCCCATGTCCTCGTGCACCTTGAAGCCGGACGCCCCGCCCTCCGCGAGCGCCTCGATCAGCGGAGCCTCGTTGGAGGACGAACCGCGCCCGAGGAAGCCGATGTTGACCGGCCAGGCGTCGAAAGCGTTGAACGCGTGCCGCAGCGCCCACGGCGAGTTGACCCCGACACCCCACACCGGCCCGAACTCCTGGCCGATGACGGTGGTGACGCCGGAGGCGAGGGAGGCCTCCATGATGCGCGGCGACAGGAGATGGACGTGGGTGTCCACGGCACCGGCGGTGGCGATCAGCCCCTCGCCGGACACGATGGAGGTCCCGGTGCCGACGACGACGTCCACCCCGTCCAGGGTGTCCGGATTCCCGGCCCGCCCGATGGCGTGGATGCGCCCCTCCCGGATGCCGATCGACACCTTCCGGATCCCCAGCACGGCGTCGATGACGAGGACGTTGCTGATGACGACATCGCAGGTCTCGCGCACGGCGGCGGCCTTCAGGTGCAGCCCGTCGCGGGCCGTCTTGCCGAACCCGGCCAGGAACTCGTCCCCCGCCAGCTGCGCGTCGGACTCGACCCGGACGACCAGGCCGGAGTCACCGAGGACGACTCGGTCCCCGGCGCGCGGGCCGTGCACGGAGGCGTACTCGTAGGGGTCCATCACGCGCCCTCCTCAGGGGTGCTCGGGGCGACCTCAGGGGTGCTCGGGTCGACCTCAGGGGTGCTCGGGGCGACCTCAGGGGTGCTCGGGGCGACCTCAGGGGTGCTCGGGGCGACCTCAGCGGCGCTCACACCGGCCTCGGCGGTGTTCGCCCCGAGGTAGCCGCAGGCCACCGCCCTGCGCAGCGCCTCGTCCCGCGCGCCCGGCGCGTCGAGGGGCCCGTCGACAAGACCGGCGAAGCCGATGGCGACGCGCGCGCCGCCGATGGGCACGAGCCCGGCCTCGACGCGCTCGCCGGGCCCGAAGCGCAGGGAGGAGCCGGCCGGGACGGCGAGCCGCATGCCGTAGGCGGCGGCGCGGTCGAAGTCGAGGCGCGGGTTGACCTCGAAGAAGTGGAAGTGCGAGGTCACGCTGACGGGCACGGTCGCCGTGTTGTGCACGGACACGGTCACGACGGGTACGCGCTCCGGTGTGGCCGGGGCGGGCCGCAGCGCGCCGGGGGCGTCCGGGCCGAGGGAGCCGCCACCGATCGGATCGGCGACCACGGCGAGCCGCGAGCCGTCGTCGAACACGGCCTCCACATGCACCTCGGTGACGACGTCCGCGACACCGGGCAGCACGTCGTCGGGGCCGAGCACGGACCGCGCCCGCTCGACGGCCTCGGCGAGCCGGGCCCCGTCACGGGCGGCCTCGCAGACCGTGTCGGCGATCAGGGCGGTCGCCTCGGGGACGTTCAGCCGCAGGCCGCGCGCCCTGCGGGCCCTGGCGAGCTCGGCGGCGCCGAAGAGCAGCAGCCGGTCGCGTTCCGTGGGGGTCAGGCGCACGCCGCCACTCCTCGCATCCGTGGGTCACCGGGTCCGGACCCGGACGTTCCGGGCCGACCACTTAGAACATCACTCTAAACGGCAACTGCCCAGACCGAAACCATTGACGCGGACGCAATGCGTCCTTCACATTGAACGGCACTCAAATACCGAAGAACGATTCGAGCGAGCGTCAGGGGCAGCCCCATGCCGATAGAACAGCGCGGAGTCGACACCATCCCCGAAGAGGAACGCACCAGCGGTCCCCGGGACGTGATCTCGATCCTCCTCGGCTCCAACCTCTGCCTCGGAGTGATCATCTTCGGCTGGCTGCCGGCGTCGTTCGGCCTCGGCTTCTGGCAGTCGGTGAGCGCGGTGGTGGCGGGCACGCTGATCGGCACGGCGCTGACGGCGCCGCTCGCGCTCGTGTCCCTGCGGACGGCGACGAACCTGTCGACGTCGTCGGGCGCGCAGTTCGGTGTCCGCGGCCGCCTCGTCGGCTCGGTCGTCGGGCTCCTGCTGTCCCTCGGCTACACCGCGCTGACCATCTGGATCGGCGGCGACGTCATGGTCGGCACGCTGCACCGGCTGACCGGCCTGCCCGCGGACGGCCTCTCCTACAGCCTGGTGTACGCGCTGCTCGCGGCGGCGACGGTGGCCGGGGCGGTGTACGGCTACCGGGTGCTGCTCCGCCTCTCCCGCATCCTCGCGGTCGGCATGACGGCCCTGCTCGTCCTCGGCGTGGTGGCGTACGCCCCCGACTTCACGACCTCCGCGCTGCCCGACGCGGGCGGCTACGCGCTCGGGTCGTTCTGGCCGACGTGGCTGCTCGCGCTCGTCGCCGCGGGGCTCTCCGGGCCCATCGCCTTCATCACCCTCCTCGGCGACTACACCCGGTACGTCTCCCCCGCCCGGCACACCCCCCGCTCCGTCCTGCGCGCCACCTGCCTCGGCCTGACGGCCGGACTCCTCGTCCCGCAGCTCTTCGGCACCTTCACCGCGTACGCCGCCCGCGCGGCCCTCGACTACGCCGAGCCGCTGGTCTCCACGGCGCCCGGCTGGTACCTCGTCCCCCTCCTCCTCGCCGCGTCCGCCGGGTCCGTCGGCAATGCCGGGCTGATGCTGTACTCCATGGGGCTCGACCTCGACGCGATCGTGCCGCGGGCGTCGCGGGCGCGGGCCACGTACACCGTGGCGGTGGTGGCCACGGGGTGCGTCTTCGTCGGCCACTTCGCCTGGGCGGCGCAGGACGCCATGACCTCCTTCGTCCTTCTCCTCACCGCCATCGGCACCCCCTGGGCGGTGATCACCCTCATCGGCTTCGTCCGCTGCCGCGGGGTGTACGACGCCGACGCCCTCCAGGTCTTCAACCGCCGTTCCCGGGGCGGGCGTTACTGGTACCGGTCCGGCTGGAACCCCGCCGCCACCACCGCCTGGGCCCTGGGCGCCTGCGTCGGCCTCCTCTCGGTCTCCCTCCCCTCCTGGGAGGCGCCCCTGCTGCCCCTCACGGGCGGCGTGGACTGCAGCTTCCTGCTGTCGGGGGTGGTGGGGGGCGCCGCTTACGCGCTGTACCCCACCGCACCCAGCAGCGCGCTCCGCACGCGGGCACCCCTTCCCGATCCTGGGGCTCCGCCCCAGACCCCGCTCCTCAAACGCCGGAGGGGCTGAAACCTACCCACCCACCGCACCCGCCCACCGACCGACCACAAGCCCGGCACCCTCAGCCCACCTCCAGCACGGCCTTCCCGTGCAACCGCCGCCCCCGCAGCGCCGCCACCGCCGCCCCGGCCTCCCCCCACGCCCCGCGCCACGCCTCCCCCGCGTCGAGCCGCCCCCCGGCGACCTCCCCGGCCAGCCACTCCAGGTCCCGCCCGAGCCCACGGCACCCCAGCAGGTGGAAGCTCACGATCGCCCGATCGTGCCGCCCCTGGTCCCCGTACAGCACCCCGTGCGCGAAGTGCTCGTCGTCCCCGCCCGAGTGCCCCACGGCGACCAGCACCCCACCCGCCGCCAACTTCTCGTAAGCGGCGACGAGTTGCCGCCCGCCGACGAGGTCCACGACCCCGTCCAGAGGTACGTCGACCTCCCCGGGGTCCCCGACGACGGCGTGCGCGCCGAGCGCCCGCAGGGACTCCCCCCGCGCACCCGGATCCCCGGTCGAGGCGACCACGTACGCGCCACCGCGCCGAGCGAGCTGCACGGCGTACCGCCCGACTCCGCCCGTCGCCCCGGTGACCAGGATCCGCCGCCCGAGCAGGGGCCCCACCCGGTGCAGGGCGCGCAGCGCGCTCGCCCCGGCGACGGGGATCGTGCTGATGGCGCCGAGGTCGGCCCCGTCCGGCACCACACCCATGAACCCCGTGTCCACGGCACGGAGTTCGGCCCAGCCGCCGGCCTCGCCGAGGGTCACCACGGGGGTGCCGACCGGGGGGCCGGAGCCGTCGGCGGCGGCCCGCTCGATGTGTCCGGCGGCGTCCCAGCCGAGTACGGCCCCGGGCTCGGCGCCGGGTACGACGCCCGCGACCTCGCCGTAGTTGAGGGAGGTCGCGGCGACCCGGACGAGCGCCTGGTGCGGGGCGGGTTCGGGGTCGGGCGCGGCGCCGAGACGGAGTCCGGCGGGGGCGGTGGGGTCGACGAGGAGAGCACGCATGACGAAGTCACCTTTCACAGGCACGACAGAACAAGGCACGGCGAAGCAGGGCGCGACGAAGCAGGCAGGGCGCTGCCCAGCTGCCGCCCCGAGCCGGGACGCAGCCATAGTGCCACTCAGTGGCACAAGCCATCAAGGGGCATTGGCTACCGAGCTACACTCCCCGCATGGACTCCGCCCGCCCCACCGCCCCGCTCCCCCTGCGCGAGCGCAAGAAGCTCCGCACCCGGCAGGCCCTGGTCGACACCGCCCTGGAGCTGTTCACGGAGCGCGGCTTCGACGGGGTCACGCTCGACGAACTCTGCGACACCGTGGAGGTGTCCAAGCGGACCTTCTTCCGTACGTTCACCAGCAAGGAGGACGTGGCCTGCGCGCCGCTGCACGACCTGTGGACGGCGTTCCTGGAGGAGTTGGAGCGGGTGCGGCCGCAGGGCGGGCCGCTGCACGAGCTGCTGCGCGACGTCCTGCTCACGACGCTCGACCGGATGCCGGACGAACAGTGGGCGCGGCGCGTGCTGCTCAGCCGCCGTCTCGCCGCGCGGAACCCGTCGATGGACGCGCACGGCCTCGCGTTCTGTGACCGCACCGGCCGCGCCGCCGTGGCCGTCGTGGTGCGCCGCTTCGACCTCGGCGGCGTCCCGGACGACCCGGACCATGTGCGCGTGCGTCTGGCCGTGGACCTGCTCGTGGCCGCCTGGCACCGCGGCCTGGACGCTTGGACGGGCGGTGCGCCCGCGCCCGAGCGGGCCGGTCTCGCCGCCGCGTTCCGGCGTGCGAGCGCGGCCGTGCCGGAGAGCCTGGCGCTCACCGCGCGCCCCGGACCGGACCGGAACGACACGGAGGCCGGGTCCGGCAGGTGACTGCCGGACCCGGCCTCCGTGGCCGGACGATCGGGGAAGGGCTCAGCCGAGCCGGTGCATCCACCCGTGCGGATCGGCCGCCACGCCCCGCTGAACGTCCAGCAACGCGTCCCGCAGCTTCATGGTCACCGCACCCGGCGCGCCACCGCTCTGCACCCACTCCCCCCGAGCGGACTTGACCGTCCCCACGGGGGTGATGACGGCGGCGGTGCCGCAGGCGAAGACCTCCGTGAGGGTCCCGTTCGCGGTGTCGGCCTGCCACTGGTCGATGGACACGCGCCCCTCCTCGGAGGTGTAGCCGAGGTCCCGGGCGACGGAGAGCAGCGAGTCACGGGTGATCCCGGCGAGGAGCGACCCGGTCAGCTCCGGGGTGACGATCTTGTCGCCGTACACGAAGTACAGGTTCATGCCGCCCAGTTCCTCGACCCACTTGTGCTCGACGGCGTCGAGGTAGGCGACCTGGTCGCACCCCTTCTCGGCGGCCTCGGCCTGCGCGAGCAGCGACGCGGCGTAGTTGCCACCGGTCTTGGCGTCGCCCATGCCGCCGGGGACGGCGCGCACGCGGTCTTCGGAGAGCCAGATGGAGACGGGCTTGACGCCGCCGGGGAAGTAGGCGCCGGCGGGCGAGGCGATGACGGCGAAGAGGTATTCGTTGGCGGGCTTCACACCGAGCCCGACCTCCGTGGCGATCATGAAGGGCCGCAGGTAGAGGGACTCCTCGCCGCCGTGGGCGGGCACCCAGTCGATGTCCTGGCGGACGAGCGCGTCGCAGGCTTCGATGAAGGTCTCGACGGGCAGCTCGGGCATGGCGATGCGCCGGGCGGAGGCCTGGAAGCGGCGGGCGTTGGCCTCGGGCCGGAACATGGCGACGGAGCCGTCGGGCTGCCGGTAGGCCTTGAGGCCCTCGAAGATCTCCTGGGCGTAGTGCAGGACGGTGGTCGCCGGGTCGAGGGACAGCGGGCCGTAGGGCACGAGCTGGCCGTCGTGCCAGCCGCGGCCTTCCGTCCAGCGGATGGTCACCATGTGGTCGGTGAAGTGGCGGCCGAACCCGGGGCTGGCCAGGACCGCCTCGCGCTCCGCGGCGGAGACCGGGGTCGAGGAGGGCTTGAGCTCGATCGTGGGCGTCGTCATGGTTGCGTGTCCTTCACCGGTTTTGTGTGTGACGGACCGCGCTCAGGCCCGTACGCGCGCGTTCCTCGCGGCGTCTGGGCACACGCCGTTTCGCGGCCCACGTTCGATTATCGCTCGCGGGACGACCTGGACGAAACGGCGGCCGAGGCGGCCTTGGGTTCGATGGTGACACCCGGCGGCCGCAAACGAGAAGCCGCCGGGTGCTGGTGCGACCCGGCGGCTTGCTGTGACGGAGCTGGTAGCCGGCGGATCAGCCCGCTACGCGTACGGCGAGCGCGTCGCCGATCTCGTCGGTGGTACGAGTGGTGTCACCGCGCTCGCCGAGGTCGGCGGAGACGGCTGCCTCGACCCGGGTCGCCTCGTCGTCGTACCCGAGGTGGCGCAGGAGGAGGGCGACGGACAGCACGGTGGCGGTCGGGTCGGCCTTGCCCTGGCCCGCGATGTCGGGCGCGGAGCCGTGCACGGGCTCGAACATCGAGGGGAACTCGCGGCTCGGGTTGATGTTGCCGGAGGCGGCGACGCCGATGCCGCCGGAGACGGCCGCGGCGAGGTCGGTGATGATGTCGCCGAAGAGGTTGTCGGTGACGATCACGTCGAACCGGGCCGGGTCGGTGACCAGGTAGATCGTGGCCGCGTCGACGTGGATGTAGTCGGTGGTGACGTCGGGGAACTCCGTGGCCACCTGGTTGAAGACGTTCGTCCACAGGTGACCCGCGAAGGCCAGCACGTTGTTCTTGTGGACGAGGGTCAGCTTCTTGCGCGGGCGGGCCTGGGCGCGGGCGAAGGCGTCCCGGACGACGCGCTCGACGCCGAAGGCCGTGTTCACGGAGACCTCGGTGGCGACCTCGTGCGGGGTGCCCTTGCGGATCGTGCCGCCGTTGCCGGTGTAGGGGCCCTCGGTGCCCTCGCGCACGACCACGAAGTCGATCTCGGGCTGGCCCGCGAGCGGCGTGGCGACGCCGGGCAGCAGCCGCGAGGGGCGCAGGTTGACGTGGTGGTCGAAGGCGAAGCGGAGCTTGAGCAGGAAGCCGCGCTCCAGGACGCCGGAGGGGACCGAGGGGTCGCCGATGGCGCCGAGCAGGATCGCTTCGTGCTTCTTCAGGTCCGCGAGGTCGGCGTCGGTGAGGGTCTCACCGGAGGCGTGATAGCGGCGGGCCCCGAAGTCGTACTCCTTGGTCTCCAGCTTCACATCCTGCGGGAGGACGGCGTTGAGGACCTTGAGCCCCTGGGCCACGACTTCCTGGCCGATCCCATCTCCGGGGATCACTGCGAGATTGATGCTGCGAGACATGACGGCACCGTACTCCTCGTCCCAGCCAATGACATCGCCTGTCCGCCATACGGACAACGCCGGTCACTCCACGCGGCAGCCATCACATGGCCACCCTCTCTTCACCCCGCGGTCTGGCCCGAGTTGGAAGTTACTGGGAAGTTCCCTAGTCATGACCGCTCCTTCCCGGGGGACACCCTCCGGACCTCCCACTCCGAACGTCGGCATCCCCGAGCAGCTCGCCCAGCGGATGAGCATGCCGGAGCAGCACGAGTACCTCCGCGGCAAGCTCGCCCGGCGCAAGGTGCTGGCGAGTTCGTTCGCCACGGCGGGCGTCGCGGGCGGGATCGGCCTGCTCGCCGGGAGCTCGGGCAGCGCGCACGCCGAGCGCCCCTCGGCGTCGGCCCCGCTCGCGGCCGCGCGCGGTCCGGTCGAGGTGGACGGCAGGCTCGTCGCCCCCTTCGGCCGCCATCTCGCGTTCGGCGCCGACCCGAAGACGCAGATGCGCATCTCCTGGCAGGTGCCGTTCGCCGTCAGGTCCCCTTATGTGCGGGTGGGCCTGAAGCCCTGGGAGCTGAGCCGGAAGATCGAGGCGGAGGTGCGCGACCTGCACACGCCGTCCCTGTCGAAGAAGCTCCCGAAGGTCGAGCAGTACTACCTGCACGTGGCGCTCGACGGCCTGCGGCCCGGCACCACGTACTACTACGGCGTCGGCCACGACGGCTTCGACCCGGCGTCGCCGGAGCGGATGGCCACCCTCGGCTCGTTCCGCACGGCCCCGGCGCGGCCGGAGAAGTTCGTCTTCACGGCCTTCGGCGACCAGGGCGTGAGCTACGAGGCGCTGGCCAACGACCAGTTGATCCTGGGCCAGAACCCGTCGTTCCATCTGCACGCGGGCGACATCTGCTACGCCGACACCACGGGCCACGGCAAGGAGGGCGACAGGTACGACGCCCGCGTGTGGGACCAGTTCCTCGCGCAGACCGAGTCGGTGGCGAAGTCCGTGCCGTGGATGGTGACGACGGGCAACCACGACATGGAGGCGTGGTACTCGCCGAACGGCTACGGCGGCCAGTCGGCCCGCTGGTCGCTGCCCGAGAACGGCTTCGACCCCCGGGGCGCGCCGGGCGTCTACTCGTTCCGCTACGGCAACGTCGGCGTCGTCGCCCTGGACGCGAACGACGTCTCGTACGAGATACCCGCCAACAAGGGCTACACGGACGGCAAGCAGACCGCCTGGCTGGACAAGCGCCTCGGGCAGTTGCGCGCCGACGAGGACATCGACTTCGTCGTCGTGTTCTTCCACCACTGCGCGTACTCCACGGCGACGCACGGCTCCGACGGCGGGGTGCGCGACGCGTGGCTGCCGCTGTTCACCAAGCACCAGGTGGACCTGGTGATCAACGGCCACAACCACGTCTACGAGCGGACCGACGCCATCAAGGGCGGCGAGGTCGGCAAGCCGGTGCCGGTCGGCGCGTCGACCGATCCGACGCGCGACGGCATCGTGTACGTCACCGCGGGCGGCGCCGGCAAGGACCTGTACAGCTTCCCGGTCGGGGTCGCGGACAGCTACGAGGGCCACGAGAAGGACGAGGGCACGATCCTCACCTTCCACTGGACCAGGCTGCGCCTGCCCGACCCGGACACGGTGCAGTGGTCACGGGTGCGCTACACCGGCTTCTCGTTCCTCGCGGTGGAGGTGACGGCCGGGGCGAGCCCGAAGCTCACGGTCTCGGCGCTCGCGGAGAGCGGCGAGCGCGTCGACCACTTCGAGATCAGGCGCGGGAAGTAGCGCGCGGCAGCAACAGGGAGCGGGCAGGCGGGCGGGGCTCAGTGCCCCGTCTCGCCGCCGTTGTCCCTGCGGTCGAGGGCCCGCTGGAGGGCGGCGGCGGCGTTCTTGCGCTCGGACTCGCTGGGGCGGACGGCGTGGCGGACTCGGCGGGCGGTCGTCTCGGCCATGGGAAATCGACTCCTTAGATCGCATCCGGGAGTGCGGATCCGCGTACGCACTGTCGTACGCGGAGAAAGGGGGGTTACGAGACGCCGGAAGAGGCGGGGAGCGTGGGCCGCAGGGTTCGCCTGCGCGGGGCCCGGCTCGCAGCCGCCAATCGCTTGATCGAGCGAGACGTTCGGCTCCTACAAAGCTAGGACAGCTTCGCCCACTTGTCTCTACAGTTACTCGGACTTCCTACTATCTGAGACGGCTCCCACCGGGTCGGCCGACTCCGCCTCCTCTTCCAGCCGCCCCCGCAGGGCCCGCAGCTCCCGGATCAGGGCCCGCACGGCCAGCGATCCGGCCTGCTCAGGGGTAGTGACATAGCCCACGGAGCGCGTCGGGCGAGCCGCCCCCAGATCGACGACCGCCACCGTCGGCGGCGCTCCGGTCAGGGACAGCGCGGGCATGATCGCCATGGCGTGCCCGGCGCTCACCATCGCGAGGACCGCCCCGTCGTCCTCGGTCTGCGTGGTCGCCTTCGGGATCCAGTCCTGGCCCGCCCACCAGTCGCGGGTGTACGCGGTGCAGTTCTCGGCCCAGTCCACGAGCGGCAGGGAGCGCGGGTCGGGGTGGCCGGCCGGGTGCACGAAGGCGTAGGGCTCCTCGACGAGTACACCGCCGACCAGGCCCGGCGGGATCGGCGAGCTGGTGCCGATGGTCGCGATGCCGAGGTCGGCGCGCCCGTCGGCGACCTCGCCCGCGGTGCCCCGGCCCAGCTCACGGACGACGCGGACCTCGGGCTCCAGGCCGGGGTGGCGGGCGCGCAGGTTCGCCAGGGCGGGCGGCAGGAGGTGCAGGGCGGCGCTGCGGAAGGCGGCGATGCGGAGGGGGCCGGTGAGGGTGGGCGAGCCGGTGCCCGCGGCGCCGCGGGCCTCGGCGGCCAGGGTGTCGAGGAGCCGGAGCACGCGGCGCGCGTGGGCGGCGGCGCGCTCGCCCGCCGGGGTGGGCGTGGCGCCCCCGCGGCCGCGTTCGAAGAGCACCGCGCCGAGCTTCCGCTCCGTGCCGCGCACCGAGTGCGAGACCGCCGACTGTGTGCGGCCGAGGTCGCGGGCGGCGCCGGAGAAGCTCCGGGCCTGCTCGACGGCGACGATGATCCGCAGTTCGTGCGGGGCGAGGTCGTGCTCGGCCACCGGTTCCCACCTCGTCCTATGAGGAGTGTTCATGCTTCGACGCGTTCCATGAACCGAACCCTCTGCCGCTCCCCGGCATTCCCCGCCTACCGTCGGCCCCATGAACGAGCACTCCGGCGCCCGCGCCCGCACCGTCCACCAGACCGCCCGCCCGCACGGCTTCCCCACCCCCGACGACTTCGCGTTCGTGGAGTCCGCGGTGCCGGAGCCCGCGCCGGGCACCGCCCTGGTCGAGAACCTCTACTGGTCCGTCGACCCGTACCACCGCGAAATGATGGACGGCGAGTTCGCGCTGAACGCCCCCCTCGAAGGCCGCACCATCGGCCGCGTGACCGCGTCCCGGACGCCGGAGCTGGCCGAGGGCGAGATCGTCTTCCACCGGCAGGGCTGGCGCACCCATGCGGTGGTGACCCCGGAGGAGGTCCGTCGGCTGCCGCGCTTCGACGGGGTGCCGCTGTCCGCGTACATGAGCATCCTCGGCGGCACGGGCCTGACCGCGTACGTGGGTCTGACGCGGATCGCGCGGCTGCAGGAGGGCGAGGACCTGTTCGTCTCCGCGGCGGCGGGCGGTGTGGGAACGGCCACCGGGCGGCTCGCGCGGGCCATGGGCGCGCGCCGGATCGTCGGCAGCGCGGGCTCGCCCGCGAAGGTGGCGTACCTGACGGAGCAGGTCGGCTACGACGCCGCCTTCGACTACCACGCGGGTCCGGCCGTCGACCTGCTCGCGAAGGCCGCGCCCGACGGCGTGGACCTGTACGTCGACAACGTCGGCGGCGAGCAGTTGGAGGCCGCGATCGAGGGCCTGCGGGAGTTCGGCCGGATCGTCCGCATCGGCACCGTCGCGCAGTACAACGCCCCGCAGCCGCTGTCCGCGCCCCGCAACCTCACCGAGATCGTGGAGAAGAGCCTGCGCATGGAGGGCTTCCACGTCCGCAACTACCGTGATCTTCAGGACGAGTTGTACGACTTCGTGGTCCCGCATCTGCAGAGCGGCCGCATCGGCCTCGACGAGACGATCGTGGACGGCTTCGACCAGATCGTGACGGCGTTCCTGGGGATGCTGCGGGGCGCGAACGTGGGCAAGATGATCATCCGCGCGACGACCGCGCAGCCGTAGCGCGGAGCACCCCCGACGGCGGCGTCCCGCCGACCCGTCGGACCGGCCCTAGAAGACGTCCCCGTCCCGCCAGTCGATGAGCAGTTCGTGGGCCGGGTCGAGGTCGGCGCGCCACAGCATCGGCGGGTCCTCGTCCGGCATGGACCGAGGCCCCTGGGGCCCGAGCGTGCCGACGCGCCCCGGCCAGGTCACCCAGCCGTGCGCGCGGTACAGCTGCTCGCCCTCGTCGGACGGCGAGAGCACGCCGAGGTCGTAGCCGCCGTCGACGATCCGCTCCAGGGCGCTCATCACCCGCCCGCCGAGGCCCTGGCGCTGCCGGTCGGGGCGCACGGCGACGTTCTCGACGTAACCGACGCGCAGGGACCGGCCGTTGTGCAGGATCCGTCGCTGCACGACACAGCCGTGGGCGAGCAGCACGCCGTCCTCGTCGTGGACGACGGCGTGCATGCCGCCGAGGCCGTGCGCCCAGTCCTCGTCGCTGAAGTCCCCGTCGAAGGCGAGGTCCATCAGGGCGCGGGCGGCGCGGAGTTCGGCGGCGGGCAGGTCGGCGGTGTGGGCGGTGCGCGGCACCGCGTCGGCGCCGACGGCATGGGGGGTGATCACGGACCTACCGTACTCAGACCCCATTTGAGTACGCACCCCGATTATCCGGCGCCCGCCGCGGCGGCAGAGTCACCTGCATGAACGCTTCCTCTGGCTCCTCGGGATCGCCCGGTCCCGGATCTCCCGGTCCCGGCCTGTACGCGCTGAAGCCCTGGTACGCGCGGAAGCTGTCCGGTGTCCGCGGCGCGCTGGCCCGCCGCGGGGTGTCACCGGACACCCTGACCGTGGCGGGCGTGGGCTGCGCGGCGGGCGCGGCGGCGGCCCTGGCCTGGCTCCCGGCCCCCCTCGCGGCCCTGCCGGTGGCGGTACTCCTCGCGGCCCGGCTGGCGTTCGCGAACCTGGACGGCGCCCTGGCCCGCGACACGGGCCGCACGACGCGCCGCGGCGCCCTCCTCAACGAACTCGGCGACAGGGCCGCCGACTTGGCGGTCCTCGCCGGTTTCCTCACCCTGGCCCCCCTGTGGCTGGTGGCGACGGCGGCCCTCGCGGCCACGCTCCCCTCCTGGGTGTCCCTCGCGGGCGCGGCGGCGGGCGCGGAACGCCTGAACGGCGGCCCGGTCGGCAAGACGGAACGCTGCGCGCTGGTGCTCGTGGCGGCGGTGTCGGGGTGGTGGGTGCCGGTGCTTGCGGTGATCGCGGCGGGGTCCGCTTTGACGGCGGTTACACGGGGTGTGCGGTTGTGGGGGGAGTTGGGGCGGCTGGGGCTCTCTGGGCTGTCGGGGCGATCGGGACGGCCGGAGACCCTGGGCGACGCGGGGCAGCCGCAGGCACCGGGCGACGCGGGGCAGCCGCAAGCACCGGGCGACGCGGGGCAGCCGCAAG
>NZ_BMVR01000017.1 GCF_014650815.1 Streptomyces flavofungini | reverse complement strand
CCGCCTGCCTGATCACCCACCGCCACGTCGAACGCCTTTGTTAGCACCTCTTAGACGTTGTCCTATGTGGTGAGGCGGAGTAGTACTGCACCATGGGGCAGCGGACGTGGAGTTGGATTGTTCCGGACGGGCTGTGGGAGATCGCGAAGCCGTTGCTCCCGGCGTCGAGAGTGCGGCCGCAGGGCGGCGGGACACCGGATGCGCCTGATGAGACGCTGTTCGCCGCGATCATCTATGTGCTGGTCAGCGGATGCGCCTGGCGGCATCTGCCGCCCTGCTTCGGGATCTCGAAGTCGACTGCTCATCGGCGGTTTCTGATCTGGTCCAGAGCCGGAGTCTGGGGCCGGCTGCACGAGGCCGTGCTCCACCAGCTCGATGACGCCGGCCTGATCGACGTCACCCGCGTCGTGCTCGACACCGCGCACGTCCGTGCTAAAAGGGGGGCGAACACACAGGTCCGAGCCCCGTGGACCGGCGCAAGCAGGGTACCAAGATGCACATCCTGTCGGACGCGAACGGACTGCCCATGATCGTCGGGATCTCGGCCGGCAACGTCCACGACAGCGAGGGGCTGAAGCCCATGGTCGAGGGCCACCAAACGCAACACGACCCCGGCCGCGGCCGGTACTTCAAGCCACAGCGGCTCCACGCGGACAAGGCATACGACGTTCCTCATCTGCGGAAATGGCTGTGGGGAAAGCACATCGGCGTGCGCATCGCCCGCAAAGGAGTCGAGTCCAGCGAACGATTGGGACGCCGCCGCTGGGTGATCGAGCGCACCCTGTCCTGGCTGTCCGGCTACCACCGCCTCAGCCCCCGCTACGAACGCGACCCCCGCAACTACCTGGCCTTCCTCGGCCTCGCCGCCGCCCTGTGCTGCTACAAGCGACTACTCCGCCTCACCACATAGGACAACGTCTTAGCCGTTGGTAGCCCGTCCCAGAGTTGACGGTCGGCGGCAGATTCACCACCGCTCCCCCCGCCCCACCCCACACCGCATCCCTCAGCGCCGCGGCCTCCCGGCGTATGCGCACGCTGAAGAGCTCCTCCTTGGAGTTCAGGTACAGATACACCAGTGCCTTCGAGACCCCGGCGGGCTCCGAGGTCTCATTCATGGACGCGGCCCGATAGCCCCGCTGTCTGTCCGAAGATCCTCACCGCCGTGTCCAGCATCTGCTGCTCACGCACGGCCCGTGGCATCCTCGTCTGCCGTCGCGTCTCGCCCACCCGGCCCCCGCGTTCCACGCTGTCCGTTCAGGTCAGCGTACGGTCAACGGGGGCCGGGGAACGATTACTGGATGAGCCCGCTCACCGGCACGATCAGCGCATCGGCCCGGGCCCCCAGCTTCGCGGCGACTCCGTCGCGCAGCGGCCTGTACACCTCGTCGTTGAGATGAAGTATCTGCGATCCGCGGAAGACTTCGGCGCCGGCTTGGAATTCCATACGCAGCAGCCGCCCGATCTCCGTGGCTTCATTCTCGATCCGGAGTCGGAATCTGCCGAGCCGCACGGTCGCAAGGCCGTCCATCTCGTCCACGGCGGCAACCTGGAAATTTCCGGCGCGTTCGACATGGCTCTCCTTTTCGAAGAGTTTCGCTGCCGGGTCGCCATCGGGCAGCGCCGTGAGAACCTTCAGCGCCGCCGTCACCCGTTCCACCGACGGTGCGTCGGAAATTCGGGTGAGCGCCTTCAGGATCACGGGCCCTAGACGATAGGGGAATTTCCGGGGCTTGTGCCGGGCGAGCCCCTCATGTTCCTTGATGACCCAGCCGACCCGTTCGAGGGTTTCCCCGTACGAGCGGTACCAGTTCTCCGCTTCTGTGTGCCGTTCGTACTTCTTGTTGGCCACCAGCTGAGCCAGGAGAACGGAATGGAGCACATCCCGGCTGTGCTCTTCGGAAACCGCGGCCGAGAGGACGACCAGAGCGCCGCCGTCGACCGCGGCACCCGCACCGCCCCGCGGGACCGGGAGCGAGGGGCCCGGTGGTACGGGTTCGGGCCCCAGGTCCCAGTCCGTCATCGCGTCCAGCGCCGCCAGGCGCTCCTGCTCGGACTTGTCCATCACGAGGTCAGGTTCCGGATGTCCGTCCGGCGCCCTAGATCTCCAGCTCGTCGATGAACTTGTCGGCCTTGTCGCCGAGCTTCCTGATGATCGCCTCGCGGACCTGCTCGTACACGTCCTCGTTGAGCGTCATCGTCTGCCGGGACTGGAACATCGTCGTGCTGGAGCGCGGGAAGCTGAAGAACAGCACGCGTGTGACGCGCTCGCTGGTCTTGAAGTGGAACGCGCCGATCTTCATCACGACGGTGTCGCGCGCCGAGACGCCGCACGCGGAGATCTGGAAGTTGCCCAGGTTCTCGCTGTGCGAGCTGCTCTCGAAGAGCACCACGCGACGGTCCCTGTCCGGCAGGGCCTTCAGCGCCGCGATGGCGGCCTTCGCCACCGTCAGTTCGCTGCCCGTGGCGATGGCCTGGAGCAGCGCGATGACGGCCCGGTCCACGGTGAACCGGGAGCCGGCCACCGAGAGCTTGGCGAACGAGAAGGACGGCACGACCCAGCCGACCTGCTCGAGCACCGACCGGTAGAAGCCGTACCACTTGTCGGTGTCCTTCTCCCGGTCGAACTTCTTGTTCGCCGCGAGCTGCGCGAGCAGCGTGGAGTTGAGGACATCGGACTTCTGCTGACCGTTCAGGCCGTCGGTGAAAGCGACGACGGATCCCGCGACGACCGCGGCCGACTCTTCTTCCTCCTGCAGCGCCACGCCTGCGGGAAAATAGCTCATTTCCGGAAGATCGAGCTCGAGACCGTCGATGAACTGGAGTGAATCAGCGACCTTCTGTTTCTGTTCGACTTCAATGTCGGAAGACGTCACAACGCCCCCTCTGTCGAATGCCACTTGGCGCCGCATATCGGCGCGATAATTGGCGGAGTGAACCCCGCTGGTGCTCCTTGAAAGCAGGAGCAGTCCCCCCATCGGCCAGTGAAATCGTCCAGCGAAATCCACTGGTGAGTGCCATACTATGCCCGCCCATGGAACCGTCAAGAGTACGGAGAGGTAATGACCAGGACTCGCCCCGAACATATTTCGGGGCGGGTCGGGTGTGAAAGGAAAGGTCCCCCGGGGGCTGAGGCGGCCGCAGACACCGCACGCGACGACGGGGACGCTGGAGACACCCAACGATCGAGGACTTCGGCCGGCCAGGTTCAAAGTCGGCGCGGAGGCAGGCCGCCGGGGCTTTCCCGACGGCCTGCCCAGGGCGCCACCTCAGGCCGGTGACCACCCGTTGGCCCACAGGTCGGAGTCATCGGTGATGGCGAAGGCATCGGCCGCTGCGTGGCGTTCGGATTGTCCTGCATGGTGAGCGCCTCGCTGGGGCGTTCGATGACGCGTCCGGGCGGGGTGTTCTGGGCGGCTCAGTGCCACGCCTTGCCGTCCCACCAGTTGCCGTGAAGACGCTGGTCGTAGCCGTGCACGAAGACGTACGGCCGCTGCTTGGCCTGTGGGTCGGCGCTCATTGCGGCCCGGACGCCGGGACGCTGCGGTCATGCCCGCTGTCCGGCGCACCGCAATCAGGGGAAACGACGGGAAAGTTCCGTGCAGTACTCGCGGCAGCCTCGCTGACCGCCGTGGTCAGCATGGCAGGAATCCCCGCCGCATCCGCATCCGACAGTAAGGAGGCAAGCAAGTCCATAGCGGCAAAGCTGTCCGAGGCGACGGCCGGCTGCGCGGTACTCGACGGGTACGGCGAGAAATGGGTGACCATCTACAACCAGTGCCCCGCCGGGATCTACGCCACGGTGTCTCTCGACTGGTCGTGGGACCCGGCCTGCAAGTACATCGGGGGGTATCAATATGGAACGGTCAAATGGACTAGCAACGTCCTGCCCGACTACGCGTACGAATGCTGATCCGACCCAGGGAACCGGAACGGTCGGCGACGAGCACGTGATCTCGGATAGTGGAAGGCCCCGGCAGGTGATGGCCGGGGCCTTCCCACGTTGCACCCCGGCGCCCGAAGCCACCTCTCATGGCTTCGAGCGCCGCTCTTCGTGGCGTGGTGTCCGCCGCGGGTGGGGGCGATGCAGCGGACCGCGACCATGAGGCCGAAGACCAGAGCGAGACCGGCAAGGTGGGCACCGCCGAGGACGGCCTTGGCGGTGCCCCCGTGGGCGGCAGCTCGAGCTCCGTCAGGCTGCCGCTGCTGGAGCCGCTCGTCCGGGCGCAGCGTCGGCTCAATCCTTGCCAGCTTCTGCGGTCAATGGCCGTCAGGCCCTCGGGAGGGCCCGCGCTCACCGTTCAGGCGCATCGTCCAGCCTCTCCATCACGCGGGCGGAGATCTCTGCCAGGGTGCGGAGTTCCGCCGCGGTGAGATGGTCCAGGAACAGGGATCGGACGGCCTGTACGTGCAGTGGGGCCGCCGCCGCGATGGCCTCGCGTCCTGCTTCCGTGATCACGGCGAAGGCGCCCCGCCCGTCCTCCGGGCAGTCCTCCCGAACCACCAGTCCGCGCTTGATCATTCGCGTGATGTGGTGGGACATCCGGCTCTTCTCCCACTCCAGTGCCCGCGCGAGGTCCTGATACCGCTGACGGCCCTCTGGCACATCCGTCAGGTTGACGAGGACCGCGTAGTCCGCCGCCGCCACATGGGATTCCGTCTGCAGCAGGTGTGACAGGCGGCCCATCAGCCGCTCATGCAGCCGGACGAAACCCCTCCACGCGTGCTGCTCCTCCGCCGTCAGCCAGTTCACCCCGTCAGTCACGAGGTCGAGTGTAGTGAACTGGTTGACGCGTCATCGGACCGGCTGGGTGTGCGTGCCACCTTCGCAGCGCGACCCGGGCGACGCCTCACCCCCGACGGGCTCGCAGCGGGGCCTGCTGCGCGGCCGCGTGCTGGCCAGGGCAGGGGGCGGCACTCCGGTACCGGGACCGCCCCCGTGCCCCCCCGTTACGCTCCGGCCGTCTCGGCGACCGGGGTGTTCAGGAGCTGGTGCTCCCAGACCGTCGCGATCCCGGTGGCACCCGTGTGCCCCAGAGCCGCCATCTGGTCCTCCGGCGTGATGCGTTCCGTCCGGGCCCAGTCACGCTGCCACTCGCTCATCACGGCCAGCCAGGTGATCGGCGTGACCCCGGCCTGGATCATGCGCCGCACCGCCATGTCATGAGCCTCGGCCGACACGCCCCCGGAGGCGTCGGTGACGACGTAGACATCGAAGCCTTCGCCCGCCGCCTGGATGGCGGGCATGGCCACGCAGATCTCCGTCCACAGGCCGGCAATGATCAGCTTCTTGCGTCCGGTGGCCTTCACCGCGTCCACCACGACCTGGTCCTGCCAGGTGTTGATGAAGGTCCTGTTGATCGGCTTCTGGTCCGGAAATACGTCCTGCAGCGGCTGGATCAGCAGGCCCCCGCGGTCCTCCACGACCGTGGTCAGGATCGTCGGGACACCGTAACCCTTGGCCGCCTTGGCCAGGCCCACAACGTTGTTGGTGACCATCATCGGCTCGTGGCTGTGCAGGTTGGCGAACTGGTACGGCTGGTGATCGATCAGTACCAGGACGCTCTCCTCGGGGGTCAGCAGGGCTTCGAGGCCGGCCTTCGACGACGTGCTCATGGAGATCTCCTCAGGAGTGCGGGGCGCGCACAAACCAATTTGGTTGACGCGTCATCTTTCTATATGACGCGTCAACTATCTGTCCAGTGCTGGCTGTTCGGGGGCAGGGGAACTGCCGACGGGGCAGCGCGGGGTGGTGACCACATGCTGGTCCCGCCCGAGAACCGCGACCCCGCCAACCTCCGGGCCATGCGCCAGGGCTGCCACCCGCACGACGACCGGGAGCACCGCGCCCGCACCCTCGCCGAAACCCGCCACGCCAAGCCCGGAGCCTCCGGGCGGCTGGAGTTCGAGCCGTATTGGCCGCGCTCTCGTACCTGAGATCCAGACGCTGCTTGCGGGATCCGGGGGGGCAGCGGGTGCGGGCCGCCGGGCATCAGGCCACGGCGCTGGAGAACCCTGTGCCGGTCACGGCACCAGGTGGCACACCACTGCCGCGGTCGGCGGGGTGCTGTGGGCAGAGGCTGGGTGCAGACCGGGCAGGGGCCGGGCCCGGCGACAGGCGCGAGGCGCTCCAGCGACTGCCGGACGCACTCGGACGTCCGAACCGGGAGCTCGGCCTGACGGCCGACCGAGTTTCGGCCCTGCCCGAAAGTCCTGGTGACGGCCTCCGTGACCGCCTTAACGTCGGGCCTGCCGGTCCATGAGGGCCAGCCATCGCACAAGGAGGAAGAACGTGACCGTGTCCACAAAGCCCGTACTCAAGCACATCAGGACCGCGGCCACCGTGGTGGCGATCGGGACCGCCGCCACCCTGGTGGGCCCGGCGCCCTCTGCGAACGCGGCGCCCTCTGCGAGCGCGGGCGACAGGTGCCGTCCGCCCCTGTGCTCTCAGACCTGGAACGACAGCGGGAAGGGCTTCTATGCCCTGAAGAACTGGTGCAAGTCCACTGGTACCACCGGCAGTTACACCACCAAGAAGCCGACCTGCAACAACCAGAAGAGGAACTGGCTCCGCCCCGGGGAGCGGACCAAGGGCACTCAGGACTGGGACGTCTTCCAGGTGAAGAAGGGACGCTGCTTCAAGGTCGACTTCCAGCTCACCCCGGGCCGCGACTTCTCGAAGAAGTACAACCGCAAGAACAAGAAGACCATCTACGTCAAGGTCGCCAACAACGCCTTCGCCAAGGTCCGCAGTTCCACCTGCTGATCCGGAATCCGCACCACTGCGAGGCGGCCAGGTGCGATCGGCCCGGGGCCGGCTCGCCCTCCCTGCTAGCGTCATGCGGTGATCTCTCTGGGGGAACCCGCGTTCTTCACCCGGCTGCACGACGCGCGACGGGTCCTCATCGCCGGTGCGGGCGGCGGCTTCGATGTGTACGCCGGGCTGCCGCTCGCGTTCGCGCTGCGGTCGGCGGGCAAGGAGGTGCACCTCGCCAACCTGTCCTTCGCCGACTTGTACGGCCTGTGCCCCGATGTGTGGGTGGGCGAGGACGTCGCGGCCGTCGGGCCTGACACTCCCGTGCGCGGTGACTACTTCCCTGAACGGACGCTCGCCCAGTGGCTTGTGACGCAGGATCTGCCGTCGACCGTGTACGCGTTCCCGGGCATCGGGGTCGGTCCGCTGCGGGCTGCCTATCGGACGCTGATCACGCATCTCGGCGGTGTCGACGCGGTCGTGCTGGTGGACGGCGGCACCGACATCCTGATGCGCGGCGACGAGCACGGTCTCGGCACCCCGGAGGAGGACATGGCGAGCCTGGCCGCCGTGAGCGGACTCGACGAGGTCCCGCACCGGTTGGTGGCCTGCCTCGGCTTCGGGGTGGACGCGTATCACGGCGTGAACCACTCGCTCGTGTTGGAGAACCTGGCCGCCCTGGACCGGGACGGCTCCTATCTGGGCGCGTTCTCGCTGCTCGGGGCAGGGCGGGAGGGTGTCATCGCGCGCCTGTTCCGAACCATCGGCAAGCACACTTGCTTCCGGCTGCTCGCGCGTGACCATCAGTCACACAACCTCGCCGGCACTCCCTACGCGGTTCACTTCCCGCGCTAGTGCTGTGACCGGCAAGGTTCACCGGGTTGCACGGCTTGGGGACGTGTATGAGTAATGTCTGCTGGATGGACAGCACGATGCATCTGCCGACATCCGAGGGGGCCGACAGCGCGCTGCGCTCGGCCGCGATGCAGTCTCTGTATTTCCATCGCACCTATCTCGATGCTGTACGCACTGGGCGGAAGACGACCACGGTGCGGTTCCGAGACCCAGTGGAGACGGGACCGGTGAACATGGTGTTCGAGTTGGACGACGAGGTAGTGCTGCCCGGTGTGGTCACTCAGATCACTTCCAAGGGCGTTGCCACGTTGACCGAGGCGGACGCTGTCGCCGACGGGTTTCGCGATCTCGCCGAGCTGCAAGACAAGCTGCGGTTCCACTATCCCGACATCAGGTCGACCGATGACGTCACCATCGTTCACTTCCGTCTGACGAGTTGACTGCATCCGCCATCGAGCGAACGAGGCGACCGGCCTTGATCATGCCGCTCCCTGCAGGGGGCGTCCTCCCCAGCGGATGCCCTTCTCGCTGCGGATGCGGGCGCGTTCGCGTCGTTGGGCGGCCAGGACGTCGGGGTGGCGGGCGTTCTTGTTGCACCAGCGGAGGTATGTGTGCAGGGCCCGGGTCTGGACGGTGTGGTTGGGGTGGTTCGAGTTGGCGAGGGTGAACTGCCGTAGCGGTCCGAAGTGGGCCTCGATGGGGTTGGCCCAGGAGGCGTAGGTCGGGGTGAAGCACAGTTCGGCCTTGTTCTTGGCCGCCCGTCGTTTCATCCGCCAGTTTGTGTGGGCGGAGAGGTTGTCGAGGATGACGAGGACCGGGGCGCCGTCCGGACGGGCGGCCCGGATCGTTCGCATGGCCGCCCAGGTGTGGCCGATGCCCTTGCGGCGCCGGTTGATGCCCCACATCTGTCGTCGCCGACGGAGTAGCAGCCGTGGAAGCAGGTGATTCCGTGGGTGCAACGGTCGGCGGCCGGGAGCCACTCGGGACGCCCGCGCTCGGCCCGGCAGGAGCCGCCGGTTGGGCGGATGCCGAGTGGCCCGAACTCGTCGGAGGCGAACGTGCGGGCGGGCCGCTCGTTGATCGCGTACTCGATCCGGTTCAGCTTGGCGTCGAAGTCCGGGTCCGGGGACTCCTTCCAGGTCTTCGTGCGCTGGAAGGAGATCCCGCGGCGGGCCAGTAAGCAGCACAGGGCCTCGCGGCCGATCCAAACGGGCTGGGTGACGCTCCGTCGCAGGTGATCGGCAAGCTTGCGGATCGACCAGCGGGTGAAGGGCTTGCCCAGTGCGGTGGGGCGGGTGGTGGCCGTCGCCACGACGAAGCCTTCGTCGTCACGGTTGAGCAGGCGGGGACGGCCTCCCGCCCAGCGAGGGCCCGGGCATGAGAGCCCGGTCTCGTTGAAGCGGTGGATCACGTCGCGGACGATGGCCTCGTCTGCCTGGACCAGGCGTGCGATGACCGGGACGGTGCTGCCACCGGCCGAGGCCAGCAGCATCGCCCGCCGAAACTTCACCGAGCCGGTACTGCCCCTCCGCACGGTGTGCTGGAGCTTCTGACCCTCCTGCTCGGACAGTCCGCGGACCTTGACCGGTTGCGCCATCCCGCCTCCCCACGCTGGCTGGAAGGGCCGTCGCTCCCAACCAGTACAACAAGCAACCCGGCCAAGGTTCGCGGTCACAGCACTAGCTGTGTCTCGCTCCAACTGGTCTCGTCCATTAAGCGCTTCAAGTTCTCGTTCGGCTCGCGCTCGGCCATGCCCGACTCCCCGCGTGCAGCCAACTTTCATGGCCCTCGCTTCCCGCGATCGCCGAGCAGCTGGGACTTTCCATCGGGCACACCCCGGCGCAGCGGCGGGCCGTGTGGGGGGGCTGAGTCCGAAGGCGCATCAGCACTGGCGGCACCGCTGCTGAATCTGGAATGTCAGTGCCCGTTCGCGAGCCTGCGGAGTGTGGAGTCGGACTCGCGTGCCTAGCTCAGCAGCTCACGAGCCAGCGCCTGCCCCCACCATTCCTCGATACGACTGGGCGGCCAGCCGCGTTCGGTGGTGAGCGTGGTGTAGACGTCGATGTTGCAGATGGCCGCGTAGATGTCCACGGCAGACTGCTGGTCGAGGCCGCGTCGGAGGGTTCCGGCCGGCCAGGACGAGAAGACCTGCACCCGGGTCGCGTCGCCTCGTTCGCGACCGTCGCGGTAGGCCGTGGCGAGTTCGGGTTCGCTGCGGCCCGCTTCGCGCATCGCCATGATGATGTCGCCCGCGCGCTCGAACAGCCGCCGGTCGTAGGCGGCCATCGCCGCGAGCTGACCCCTGGGGTTCGCCCCTGCGGCCTCCAACTCCGCGAGCATCTGCGGCGCGTCGGCGGACAGATCCGCTGAATCGGCCACGGCCCGGGTCAGCCCGGCCTTGTTCCTGTACGTCGCGTAGACCGTGGGCACGGAGACTCCCGCCTCGCGCGCCACCTCGCGCACGGTCGTTCCCGCCCAGCCCTGGGAGTCGAAGAGTCGGCGCGCGGCGCGGGCGATCTCGGCCCGGGTCTCCCGTGCCTGCGTCGTGCGACGCAGTGAGTCGTAGCGACGTCGGTCCTGCTCTTCGCTCATGCCTTGCCCCCTCTGGGTTTACGCTGCTTATAATCAATATATGTCACAGCAATCCAAGTTAGCCACCGTCGGCTTCTCCCGCATCGGGGGCATGGCGGCCATCGGCTTCGCCGCCATGATCACCCTCAGCAACGTGGTGATGGTGCCCGCCGGACTGCCCCTCACCGGCGCAGAGACCGGCAAGGTCACCGAGTTCTTCGCCACGGAGGGCACGGCCGTCGGCATCGGCTCCGCACTGGCCCCCGCCGCCTGGATCCTGGCCACGTTGTTCGGCGCCGGCGCGCTCGTCGCGCTGCGGCGGTCCGAGCGCGATCGCAACGAGGCGTGGTCGCTGCTCGGACTCGCCGGTCTGGCCCTTCAGAACGTCACCTTCGCCGGGGTCATCGCGACCCGCCTCGCACTGGTCTCGACAGCCCCGCACGACCCCTCCGCGACCGCGGCGCTCTGGGCGCTGCACGATGCGGTGTTCACCCTCAACGGAACGTTCCTGGCGCTCGCCCTTCTCGGCCTGTCCGTCGGAGGTCTGCGCACGGGCCTGATCCGGCCGTGGCACGGCACCCTGGGACTACTCGCCGCCGCACTGCAGTTCAGTTCCGCCACCCTCGCCCGTTGGGTCATCGCCGACGGCACCCTGGGCCTCCTGGGTCTCGTCGGCTGGCTGATGTGGGTCGTCTGGATCGTCGCGTACGGCATCACCCTGATCCGGCAGAAACCCACTCCCTCGGTCCGGAGGACCCCCCATGACCACACGTGTGCCGTTCCCGCGTGACCCCGCAGCCCCTGCCCTCCCTCTGGGAGGCTCCGTGAAAAGGCGTCACCTCACCACGGCCCTTGCCGTACTCACCGGCGCCACGGTTCTGTTCTTCGGGCTCAACTTCCTTCTGAACCCTGACGGCGCACCCGCCGGATTCGGGATCACCCCCTGGCCGGAGGGGAACGCCGACGGCTACTTCGCCGTGAAGGGCGTACGCGACATCGCGGTGGCGGCCACCGTGTTCCTGCTGCTCATGATCGGGCAGCGGCGGACGCTCGGCTGGGTCGTCCTCATAGACGCCATCATTCCGCTCGGCGACGCGCTCACGGTCCTCACCCATGGCGGCACGTACACCACAGCCCTGAGCATTCACGTATCGGCGGCCGCTCTCGTCGTACTCACCGCCGTCATGCTGCTGACCGAGCGCGGCCAACGCCCTCAATTGGCAGTCCCGTCCAAGACGACAGACCGAAGGCGAGAGAAGTACATCGATCGGGTCAATAAGTGACATGACATCAGAAACCACGGTGCATACGTTGACTCCATCGCACGAACACCACGCTCGCGCCACGGACACCTAAGCGACCACACATATCCTCGGGAGCGTCCCGTGAGAAGTGCACGAACTGCGCTTTGCGCTCTGCTCATCACCGGGCCCGTCGGCCTCGCGCCGACCACTGCCTCGGCGACCTCGTCGACGCCGTCGGCAGCCCGGAGCGCGTTCACCCTGTCCAGCACCGCCTTCGCCGACGGCGGCGTCATCCCCAAGGTCCACGAGTGCACCAGCGGTGGCGGAAGCGATCCCGGCAAGAGGAACGAATCTCCTCCCTTGACCTGGGCGGGCGCTCCGACCGCCGCCAAGAGCTACGCGATCGTCATGCG
The DNA here is from genome assembly GCF_014650815.1 of Streptomyces flavofungini. Lineage (GTDB taxonomy): Bacteria > Actinomycetota > Actinomycetes > Streptomycetales > Streptomycetaceae > Streptomyces > Streptomyces flavofungini. The sequence goes on along the minus strand of NZ_BMVR01000017.1, from coordinate 193,957 downwards.
CGATCTCGACAACTCCCACCTCATCCACTGGGTCATCTACGACATCCCGGCGAGCGCGACCTCGCTCCCCCAGAACGTCGACCATGTGTACCGGCCCTCGACCCCGGTGGGAGCCAGGCAGGTCTACTACCGTGGCAGCGCGAGCCTCTACGGCTACCAGGGACCGTGCTCGCCCTCGACGGTGAACACCTACGAGTTCGTCGTCCACGCGCTCAACCAGGCATCGCTGAACAGCTTGAACTCCAGCTCGTCGACCCGGACCGCCGCCAGGGAGATCGTCGCGGCGACGATCGGCTCGGCCAGGATCACCGGCGAGTCATAGCGCCTCCGCGCCGGGCATGCTCGCCGCCCTGCCATACCGCTGGCCGATCACCAACCGCTCCGCCCGGCGGGCGACCCGCCGTGGGTACCGCCCGCGGGGAGGGCAAGTTCAGTCGCAGGGCGAGGCCTTCGGCTGCCCACCGAGCCGTTGCCTCCAGTGGTTGCTGTGGGCCAACGCGCAGATGTCCGTGGCCGCCCGGTCCGCGTCGGTGTCCCACAGCCGGGCCGATCCTTCGGAGCTCAGGGTGGCCAGACGTTTCCCGTCGGGGCTGAATCCCACGGTCCACACCCATTCCTTGTGGCCGCTGAGGACGGCTGTGGTCCGTCGCGTGGCGACGGACCACAAGCGGACGGTGTGGTCGAAGCTCCCGCTGGCCAGAGTGCGCCCGTCGGGGCTGAAGGCCACCGAGGAGATGCCGTTGGAGTGGCCCTTGAAGGTGCCGACCTCGCGGCGGGAGGACACATCCCACAGGCGGACGACGGAGTTCGCTCCGGCGGTGGCGAGTGTCTTGCCGTCCGGCGAGAAGGCCGCTGTGAAGGTGGCGAGGGCGCCTGCGGAGAAGGTTGCCGCCCAGCGGTGGGTGGCCACGTCCCACAGCCTCACCGTAGTGCGGGTTCCGGGGTCCCTGCCGTTGTAGGTGACGGCTATCGTGCGGCCGTCGGGTGAGTAGTTGATGGTGGCCAGCCCACCGATCCGACCGGACAGCACAGCTCTGGTCCGGTGGGTGGCCACGTCCCACAGCCGCACTGTGCGGTCGTCGGCCGCGGTGGCGAGCGTCTTCCCGTCCGGGGAGAAGGCCGCTTGCCTGATGGTTCCGGTGTCGCCTTTGAGCGTGGCCACGGCCCGCCCGGTCGCGGTGTCCCACAACCGTGTGCCATCCCTCTGGTGCACGGTGGCGATCAGACGTCCGTCGGGGGAGAACGTCAGGCCGGACGTGAGCCCGAGGGAGGTGGCGAGGGTACGCAGAGGACGTGGCCTGCGCGCGGACCACAGGCGCAGTGTTTTGTCGGCCTGGCGTCCCAATGGTCCTTCGACGGTGGCGAAGGTGCGGCCGTCCGGGGCGAAGGCCACCGAGCGCACCGCGTCCCCGCGTCCGCCGAGCGTGGCCTTGTTCCGCCGCGCGGCCACGTCCCACAGCCGCACCGTCGCGGTGTCACCGTCGGACGGGGCGGCCAGAGTACGGCCGTCCGAGGCGAAGGCGAGCGCGCTCGCGCCCAGGATGCTCGCACCGAAGGAGGCCGTGCTCTGGCGGGTCTTGGTGTCCCACAGCCGCACGGAGCCACGGGCGCTGCCGGCGGCCAGGGTGCGGCCGTCGGACGCGAAAGCCAACGCGTTGGCGCCGGTGGAGAGGGTGGCGGTGGTGCGGCGGGCGGCGACGTCCCACAGCCGCACGGTGCTGTCAGTGGCCCCGCTGGCGAGGGTGCGGCCATCGGGGCTGAAGGCGAGGGCGATGACCGGCCGGTTGTGGCCGGTGAGCACGGCGGTGGTCCGCCGCGTCGCCATGTCCCACAGCCGGATCGTGGAGTCCTCCCCGGCGCTGGCCAGGAAGCGGCCGTCGGGCGAGAAGGCCACCGCCACCACATACCCGGTGTGCCCGGTGAGGTCGGCGGCCGCGCGCCGGGCCTTCACGTCCCACAGCCGCACCGCGCTCCTCCCGTTGCTGCTGGCCAGGGTCCGGCCGTCCGCAGAGAACGCCATGGACGTCACCCGGGTCTTGAGCCCGGTGAAGGTGGCGGTGGTGCGGCGGGTCCGCAGATCCCACAGCCGCACGACGCGGTCGTCACCGGCGGTGGCGAGCGTGCGGCCGTCAGGGCTGAAGGCGAGCGTGTACACCTTGTCGACGTGTCCGGTGAGCGTGCCGAGCAGGTGGTGGTCGGCCGCATCCCACAACTTGACGGTACGGTCCTCGCTGCCGGTGGCGATCACTCGGCCGTCGGGTGAATAGGCCACCGCGAGCACCTCCGCGGCGTGGCCGGTGAGCTGGTTGGCGCGGTAGGCGGCGTGCGCGCTGAGCAGGCTGCCCCTGGCCTCGACGGTGTGCGCCACCTGGTAGCCCTTCAGCGCGGTCAGCGCCGCCGCCTCGGGCTGCTGGTCGCGCAGCTCACCCGCCTGTGCGGCGTACTGCCGGGACTGGGCCGCCTGCCGAGCCGTGACCGCCTCGTGTCGCTGCTGCTCGCTGCTGCGGTACTGGTCCCACGCGATCAAGCCCGCGGTGAGGGCGAGGACGAGCAGGACCGACAGCGTGCCGGTGAACTGGCGCAGGCGCCGGGTGATGCGTGCCGCAGCGCGCCGTTCGCGGTCACGGGCGGTGCTGCTGGCGGTGAGGAAGTCCCGTTCCCGCGGGGTGAGAGCGCTGCTGGCGGCGGGGGTGGCGAAGGCTTCCTCGGCCGCGGCCAGGCGGGTCCCCCGGTACAGCGCACCGGGATCATGGTCGAGGTCGCTCCAGACCTGGGCGGCCTCGGTGAGCCGGCGCAGCGTGCGCAGGGTGTCGCGGTCCTCCTCGATCCACCGGCGCAGCCTCGGCCAGGCGGTGATGAGGGCTTCGTGGGCGATCTCGACGGCAGTGTCGTCGAGGGTGACCAGCCGGGCGCGGGCCAGGGGGTCCAGCACGGTCTGGAGGTCCGGCTCGGTGCCGTCGGCGGTGGCGAGCTCCGCCCGGTCGACGGGGCGGCGGGTGTCCTGCGAGCCTTCGCCCGGGGTGATCAGGCGCAGCAGGACGCGGCGGGCCGCCTCGGCCTGGGGCGCGGAGAGTCGGGCGTAGAGGTCTTCGGCGGTCTGGGCGATGGCGCCGTGGATGCCGCCTGCGGCTTCGTAGCCCTCCAGGGTCAAGGTGCGGCCGCGGCGGCGGCGCCAGGTCTCCAGGAGTGTGTGCGACAGCAGGGGCAGTCCGCCGGGTTCCCCGTCCGTCTCCTCGATGAGGCGGGCGGTCAGGGCCCGTTCCACGATCAGCCCTTCGGCGGCCGCGGGTTTGACGATGACGTCGCGCAGCTCGTCCGGTGTCATGGGGCCGACGGGCAGACTCGCCTCGCCGAGTACCCCGGCAAGACCCTCGTACTCCAGGCAGCGCCCATAGAAGTCCGCCCGTACTGCGAGCACCACCCGCAGCCGGCTCCCGGGTTCGCGAGCCGACAGCAGCAGCCTGACGAACTCCCGGCGCTGCGCGGCGTCGTGGCACAGGGTGAAGGTCTCCTCGAACTGGTCCACCAACAGCCACGTGTCTCCCCCTCCCCCGGCCGGGACGAACAGTTCCTCATGATCGTGCACCGGCCGCGGGCCGGGGGTGAGGATGCGGATCGCCGCCGGGCGTAGCTCTGGGTCCTTGGTGTTCTGCAGTCGGGGGATGAGTCCGGCGCGCAGAAGGGAGGACTTTCCGCTGCCCGAGGGGCCGAGGACCACCACGCACCGGCGGGCCTGGACCTGGGCGGTGAGGCTGTCCATCAGCCGGGTACGGCCGAAGAACCGCGCCTGGTCGCCGGGTTCGAACCGGGCCAGGCCCCGGTAGGGCGAATCCGCCGATTCCTCGTCCATGGCCCGGGACTGAACAGCCCGCTCCTCCTCGTCGCGGGCTGCGTGCCATCGCCGCTCCCAGTCCGCCAAGTCCCCGCCGCATGCCGTCACATAGGCCCGCGTCAGGGGCAGGGACGGCAGTGACTCCCCCGCCGCCGCGCGTGCCAGGGCAGCGACCGAGTACGCCGCCGTATCGGCCATCGCCCGGTAGGTCGGAGTTCCCGCCTCCCCCCGCAGCTTGCGCAACGCGAACGCGAATCGCTGCACGGGCCCCGCCCCGGGATCGATCGGTTTCTCTCTACGTCCCACCCAGCTCAGCCTCCCCGTCGACGTACGGCTGCCCAGCCCAACACAGCAACCACGGCCCGAGAAGGCACCCGCGAGCCAACTCCCGGCCCCCGACCCCGCACCCCGTCTTTTGTCTACCAGCACGAACACGGGCTGCGAGACAACGATCCGGCCACTGAAATCACTAGGGCACGGCCGGCGCCGGCACCGCTGCATGCGGTCGGAAGGGGACGCGGCGCCGGCGCAGTTTCCACTCAAGGACGGAGACCTCGTATGAGGCACAAGCTCGCCGTATCCCTCGGCGCGGCGTCACTGAGCACGGCAGTCATGCTGGGCGCGGCACCCACTGCTCCCGCGGCACCGGCTTCGGATCGAGTCGGGACCTCCGCGCCGGCTCCGGCAGGGGGTGAGGTCAAGGCTCCCTGGGCGGGCTACGCATCGGACGCCTCGCCTGCCCACCTGACGGGTCAGGGTCCGGACCGGGCCGGTGTGCGGCCTGCGGGCCAGCAGTCGGTGTCGGGCCAGGCTGAACCCCGTGCGAGCATCCCGTGGAAGAAGCGCGGGAGCGGGAAGGTACGCGGCTGCGCGCGGCACGGGAAGCTGAACACCTGGGGCTATACCGACAAGCTCACCCTCAAGAACACGTGCGGCCGCAAGTTCACCTATCACCTGGAGATCAAGCGCAATCCGGACCGGTGCGTGACCGTGAAGAAGCACAAGTCCAAGAAGGTGACCTGGAGCTACCCGGGAAAGCTGGTGAAGGTCCGCAACGGCCGGGTTGGCGGCAGGTGCTGACCTGACCGTCGAGGCGCGCGGGTCCGGACACGAAGGGGGATGTCCGGGCCCGCTTCGTGCGTCCCGCGCTCCGCGCACCAACCCGGCGCCGCCTCCGAGCCGACACACACTCGGACCTCTCATCGACCGCCGTGACTGGGGGACTTCGACGAGTCAGGTTCAGCAGGAGTGCTGCCACGCCGACGGCAACGTCCCGGGGGGGCGACGGTCAGCAGTGGCCGGTCTGCGGCGTTCGCCATGGAGAACGCCCCTCGCTCTGCCATCGGCTGGGCCTGACGGAGCAAGTTCTCCACGAAGAACGGCAGAGCCAGTGCCCGGTAGGGCACGCCGCTGCCCTCCATCAGCTCATCCATGGCCAGCGCGGCCGACAGGAGCCCGACCTCGCCCTCGTACCCGAGGCCCAGGGAGGTGATGCCCACCCTCCGTACGCCCCGGCTCGCGGCTTCCTGGGAGGCACTCCGGGTGAACCCCAGGTCGTAGTGCCTGGCGCGGTCAGCATCGCGGAAACCGGCCGGGCGCGTCGGTCGCGCCGAGTTCGGCGAGCAGCCGGTAGTGGTGATCGCCGGATGCGTCGCCCCGCTCATGGCCCACCTCCTGGCCGACCTCGCGGTCGAGGTGCTGGGGATGACGGTGGCCACGGCCGTCGAGTGCTCCGCTGCAGGTTCGCCTCTCCAGAGGTCTTGACAACTCGATTGGTCTGGACCAACTTGGCGCGCAACAGCGGTGGCCACCGTCGTCGCTTACGTGCTTCACCTCTCTCCCAGGAGGCACCCCGTGGACCGTGTGCGCCAGGACAGACCCGGCGTCCGCCGGAGAATCAGCGCGGCGATGGCCGTCGGTGCGGCCGCCGCGCTCGCCGTCACCGCGCTCGCCGCGCCCGCACAGTCGGCGGACACCAACGCGGCCGACACCAAGGCCGCGAGCACCACAGCGGCGGACGTCAACGTCGCCAAGAACGCCGGGTTCGAGGCGGACCTGAGCAACTGGACGTGCGCCGCGAACAGCGGTGCCGCCGTCACGTCCCCCGTGCACGGCGGCGCGAAGGCGCTCAAGGCCACCCCGTCCGGCCAGGGCACCGCCGAGTGCTCCCAGATCGTCGCGGTGAAGCCGAACTCGACGTACAAGCTGAGCAGTTGGGTGCAGGGCAGTTACGCCTACCTCGGCGCCCGCGGCACCGGTACCACCGACGTGTCGACCTGGACGCCGGGCACCTCGTCCTGGCAGCAGCTCTCCACCAGCTTCACCACCGGCGCGAACACCACCTCGGTCACCGTGTACACACACGGCTGGTACGGGCAGAGCGCGTACTACGTGGACGACGTGAGCGTCTTCGGACCCGACGGGGGCGGCGGCACCGACCCGGTCGAGATACCGCCCGTCCCGGCCGGCCTCGCGGCGGGCACGACGACGCCCACGTCGGTGGACCTGTCCTGGACACCGTCGTCCACGGCGACGGGGTACACCGTCTACCGCGACGGCACGAAGGTCGCCTCGGCCAGTGGCGCTTCCACGACCGTCACCGGCCTCACGCCGGAGACCACGTACAGCTTCCAGGTGAGCGCCTCGAACGGGGCGGGCGAGTCGGCGAAGTCGACGGCGGTGTCCGTACGGACACCCAAGGGCGACGGTGGCGGCGACGGCACCGTGCCCCGGCACGCGGTGACCGGCTACTGGCAGAACTTCAACAACGGCGCGACCGTGCAGAAGCTGCGGGACGTGTCCTCGCAGTACGACATCATCGCCGTGTCGTTCGCCGATGCCACCACCACTCCGGGGCAGATCACCTTCAATCTGGACCCGGCCGTCGGCTACGCCTCCACCGCCGATTTCAAGGCGGACATCGCCGCGAAGAAGGCCGCGGGCAAGTCCGTGATCCTCTCGGTCGGCGGCGAGAAGGGCACCATCTCCGTCAACAGCGACGCCTCCGCGACGGCATTCGCCAACAGCGCCTACGCGCTGATGCAGGAGTACGGGTTCAACGGCGTCGACATCGACCTGGAGAACGGCATCAACCCCACCTACATGTCGAAGGCGCTGCGCCAGCTCTCGGCGAAGGCGGGCCCGAAGCTGGCTCTCACGATGGCACCGCAGACCATCGACATGCAATCCACGTCCGGTGGGTACTTCCAGACGGCGCTGAACGTGAAGGACATCCTCACGGTCGTCAACATGCAGTACTACAACAGCGGTTCGATGCTCGGCTGTGACGGCAAGGTCTACAGCCAGGGCAGCGTGGACTTCCTGACCGCGCTCGCCTGCATCCAGTTGGAGGGCGGCCTCGACCCGTCGCAGGTCGGGATCGGCGTCCCGGCGTCGACGCGCGGCGCGGGCAGCGGTTACGTCGCCCCGTCAGTCGTGAACAACGCCCTCGACTGCTTGACCCGCGGCACCGGCTGCGGCTCCTTCAAGCCGTCGAAGACGTACCCGTCGCTGCGCGGCGCCATGACGTGGTCGACGAACTGGGACGCGACGGCGGGCCACGCGTGGTCGAACGCCGTCGGCCCGAAGGTGCACAGCCTTCCCTAGCGAACGAACGACCCGCAGGGGCGGACGGACCGAACACGGTCCGTCCGCCCCTGCGGGCATGTGCGGGCCGGGCCGCCCCGGTCTCCGGGGCGGCAGTCGCCGGACGTGGCGAGGCAACGCGCCCCCTGTCATGGCGGTCGGGAATGGGTGCAGCTCCTCTCCGGTGAGGTTGCTGATCAGGCGGTGAGTTGGCAGTTGGCCTGGTCGTGCCGGGGTGGAGCCTTCGCTGCCCGGTGTGGACGTGGAAGTCCCAGTACGCCGGGAGGTCCTCGTTGCTGATGACGGTGCGGAGGATGAGGAGGGCTTCGGCTCCGGGGACGCAGCACCCACGCGAGCCCGCACACCGACGGCCGTCGGCGGAGTGTCCGCCCGGTCACCATCCGTGCGGACACACGGCCGGTTGCGCTCCCGCACGCTCCCGGCCGTCGCCACGACGGTGCCGCCTCCGCGTGACGTCCCCGGCAGGGCACCCCACGGCAGCCGAAATGAACAGTTGCCGTGCATCACCTGCCGCCCTGGAAGGAGCCAGGAAGCCTTCCGCCCACGTCCATTCTCTCGCCCTGCGAACAGGACGAGAGAGGCCACCCAGCCCACCACACGACGCCGAAGGTCCCTTTCCCGTTGAGGTCTGCGGCATCAAGGCCAGGTTCGGGACCATCGGCCCCTTCAACCCCGGGCCCGGCACGACGAGGCTCGGAAGACCGCCGGCCCGCCGGTGCACGGCCCGCGCGACTCAGGACCAGGGAGGTCTTCATGATTCGTACCGTCACCGCCGGCCTGGACGGCTCCCCCGAAAGCCTGGCCGCCGCCGAGTGGGCCGCCCGAGAAGCCCAGCGCCGCGGCCTCGCCCTGCGTCTCGTACAGGCCTGGGTCTGGCGTCCGCAGGACGTGCCCGTCACAGAGGACCTGGACATGCAGAAGAGCTGGGCCCTCACCGTCCTGCAAGAAGCCAAGGATCTGCTGCGCGATCGGCACCCGGGCCTGAACGTCAGCACACATCTCGTCCCCGACCCGGCCCCGGCCGTCCTGTTGGCCGAGGCGGAGGCAGCCGAGCTGCTCGTGCTGGGATCCAGTGGCCACGGGGCCGTCGCGGGATTCCTGCTGGGCTCCGTCGGACAGCAGGTTCTGGCCCGGGCGACGCACCCGGTAGTCATGGTGCGGACCGACCAGCGCCCGGCCCAAGAGCGAGGCGGCGCCGAAACGGAGCACGACACCGGCGAAGTGGTCGTCGGCCTGCAGGATCCAAGCGAGATTCCTCCACCACTCCTTGAATTCGCGTTCAGCACGGCCGGCGCCCGGGGAGCCACACTGCACGCGGTCCACGCACCCGACCTGCCGCCGCTGTACGGATACGGCCCTGCTGTCGGACGGCTGGCCGCGCGGCAGGGCGGGATCACGGGGCAGGCGGAGAGGGCACTGACAGACTCCTTGAAGCCATGGCGTGAGACGTACCCTCAGGTGCCGGTGACCCACACCGTGGAGCTGTCACATGCTTCCGGCGTCGTCCTCTCAGCCACTACGCGGGCCGGCCTGGTGGTGGTCGGCCGCAAGGTGCACCGCCGCACGCTCGGCATGCGCATCGGACCGGTCGCGCATGCCGTGCTGCACCACTCCGCCGCGCCTGTCGCCGTTGTCCCGCACGACTGACGCCCTCCCTACAGCGCGCCCAGGGACCGGTCTCCACCTGCCCGGGGACCGAACGGCCCCACTTCCGAGCCCATTCAGTACCTGCCGCAGCACGAAGACTCGATCAACACTGGAACCACGGGCGCGCTCACCATCCGACGCGCAGCCTTGGCACGGTATGGCACACGCGCAACGACCGCCACGGACTCAGCACGCGTGGCCGTCGAGGACTGCCCGGTCCGGTCTCGCCGCGCACCCGCGTACGCCCACTGGGTCGCACCGCGCGGCGAGCAACCTCAGCCCGGCCGCTCCCCCATCACACCGGAAGCCGGAAGGAAGTGCACACCGTCATGGTCCAGTACGTGTACGAGTTCTCCGAGGGCGGTCGCGACATGGCCGACCTGCTGGGCGGCAAGGGCGCCAACCTGGCCGAGATGACGCGGATGGGCCTGCCCGTGCCGCCGGGCTTCACCGTGACGACTGAGGCCTGCCGCGCCTTCCTCGCCACGGGAACCGAGCCGGACGGCCTGACCGAGGAGATCGCCGCACACCTCACCGCCCTGGAGCAGTCGGCCGGGCGCCGGCTCGGGCAGCCGGACGATCCGCTGCTGCTGTCCGTCCGGTCAGGAGCACGCTTCTCCATGCCGGGCATGATGGAGACGATCCTCGACATCGGGCTCACCGACGACTCCGTACGAGGGCTGGCCAAGGTGTCCGGGAGCGAACGCTTCGCCTGGGACTCCTACCGACGCCTCGTGCAGATGTTCGGCAGTACTGTCATGGGCGTCGCCCCGGAGCTGTTCGAGGCGGCCATCGCCCGTCTCAAGGACTCCCTGAACGCCCCGGACGACCTGCGGCTGGACGCGTCGGACCTCGCCCGCCTCGTCGAGACGTACAAGAACCTCATCAGCGGCGAGACCGGCGAGGACTTCCCGCAGGATCCCACCGAACAACTGCACCGGTCGGTCCGTGCCGTCTTCGAGTCCTGGAACGGACAACGGGCACGCCTGTACCGCCGGCGCGAACACATCCCCGACACGCTGGGCACCGCGGTCAACGTACAGCGCATGGTCTTCGGCAACCTCGGCCCCGACTCCGGCAGCGGGGTCGCCTTCACCCGCGATCCGGCCACCGGACACCGCCGTCCTTACGGCGACTATCTCCCGAACGCGCAGGGCGAGGACGTCGTCGCGGGCATCCGCAACACCGTCCCGCTGACCGACCTCGGACGCCTCGACCCCACGTCGTACACCCAACTGTGCGACCGCCTGGGGACGTTGGAAGCCCACTACCGGGACCTGTGCGACATCGAGTTCACCATCGAGCGGGGCACCCTGTGGATGCTCCAGACCCGGGTGGGCAAACGCACCGCCGAGGCCGCGTTCACCCTCGCCGCCGAGCTCGCCGACGAGGGTCTGATCACCGCCGACGAGGCACTGGCCCGCGTCAGCGGCGACGACGCCGCCCGGCTGATGTTCCCGCGGTTCGACACAGCTGCCGTCGGAGACGCGCTGGCGCACGGCATCCCGGCCTCGCCGGGCGCTGCCGTCGGCGCCGCGGTGTTCGACTGCGCCGAGGCCGTCCGTCGCGCCGCCGCCGGGCAGAAGGTCGTCCTGGTACGGCAGGAGACCACGCCGGACGATCTGCCCGGCATGGTGGCGGCCCAGGCGGTGCTCACCAGCCGGGGCGGGAAGACGAGCCACGCGGCCGTGGTCGCCCGCGGCATGGGCAAGGTCTGTGTGTGCGGCGCCGAAGACCTCGCCATCGACCTGCAGGGGCGCCGCTGCATCGCGGGCGGCATCACCGTCGAGGAGGGCACGGTCATCTCCGTCGACGGCTCCACGGGCACCGTGTACGCCGGGGCGGCACCGCTGGTCGACTCCGCGGTCATGCGGTACTTCGAGACGGGTGAGCGCTCCGGCGACCTGGTCGACGCCGTTGCCCGTGCCCTCGACCGGGCCGACGGCGTACGGCGCCTGGGGGTCCGGGCGAACGCCGACACCCCCGAGGACGCCGCCCGTGCCCGCCGGTTCGGTGCCGAGGGGATCGGGCTCTGCCGCACCGAGCACATGTTCCTCGGCGACCGCCGGAAGCTGGTCGAGGCGATGATCCTCGCCCACACCGACGCCGACCGTGTACGCGCGCTCGACGCGCTCCTGCCTCTGCAGCGCAAGGACTTCGTCGGCATTCTGGAGGCGATGGACGGCCTGCCGGTCACCATCCGCCTCCTCGACCCGCCGTTGCACGAGTTCCTGCCCGACCGCACCGAACTGGCCGTCCGCATCGCCACCGCCGAGGCCCGGGGCACCCCTCCCAGCACCCACGACACCGAACTCCTGGAAGCCGTGAACCGGATGCACGAGGAGAACCCGATGCTCGGCCTGCGCGGCGTGCGCCTCGGCCTGGTGGCACCGGGCCTGGTCGCCATGCAGGTCCGCGCCATCGCCGAAGCGGTCGTGGAACGCAAGCGCGCGGGCGGTGATCCCCGGGCGGAGATCATGGTCCCGCTGATCGACGCGGTGGAAGAACTGCGCCTGGTGCGCGAGGAAGTGGAGGAGACGCTCGCCGCTGTCTCCGAGACTTCGGGCATGGCCGTCCACTGCCCGGTCGGCACCATGATCGAGCTCCCCAGGGCCGCCCTGACGGCAGGCCGGATCGCGCAGGAGGCGGCGTTCTTCTCCTTCGGCACGAACGACCTCACCCAGACCACCTGGGGCTTCTCCCGTGACGACGTCGAGGCTGCGTTCTTCTCCGCCTACCTGGACAAGGGCATCTTCAAGGTGTCCCCGTTCGAGACGATCGACCCCGAGGGCGTGGGCCGACTCGTCCGGATCGCCGTCGCCGAAGGCCGTGCGGCGCGGCCCGACCTGAAGATCGGGGTCTGCGGTGAGCACGGCGGCGACCCCGCCTCGGTCCACTTCTTCCATAACGCGGGCCTGGACTATGTCTCCTGCTCCCCGTTCCGGGTCCCCGTGGCCCGCCTCGAGGCCGGGCGCGCCGCACTCATCGATACGGAGACGTCCGACAGCAGGTGACGGACCCGGCTGCGGGCCGGTGCCGAAGGAGGGCCGTCCGGCCCGGCCTGCCGTTACCTGTCGGCCCCGCCCGCGGTGCCCAACGGCACTTGGGCCCCCGCAGGTCGCACGCGACGCTCATGGTGGCGGCCCCGGACCCGAAGTGCCGGAATCCCCGCCCCACCCACCGCGTGGCCTCAGCTCTCGACGACGGAGGAACCTTTCATGACCGCACACGACGAGCGTCCCGGAACCAGTCCCGCCGTCGAGACAACCACGGACACCGCTGTCGCGGTGGACCGGCTGGTGACGGCCGGGCTCAAGGCACTCGCCGACTACGAGTCCCTGACCCAGGAACAGGTCGACCACATCGTGAGCAAGGCCTCGGTCGCCGCCCTGGACCAGCACACCGCGCTGGCCCGGCTCGCGGTGACGGAGACCGGCCGCGGCGTGTTCGAGGACAAGGCCGTCAAGAACATGTTCGCCTGCGAGCACGTCGCGCACAGCATGGGCCCGATGAAGACCGTCGGTGTGATCGCCCGCGACGACCTCGAGGACATCGTCGAGATCGCGGAGCCGGTGGGCGTGGTGTGCGCGATCACCCCCGTCACCAACCCCACCTCCACGACCATCTTCAAGGCACTCCTTGCCCTGAAGACACGCAACCCGATCGTCTTCGCCTTTCACCCGGCCGCCCAGCGGTGCAGTGCCGAGGCGGCCCGGGTCGTACGCGACGCGGCGGTCGCCGCGGGCGCGCCGGAACACTGCGTCCAGTGGATCGGGGCACCGTCCATCGAGGCCACAGACACCCTGATGCGCCACCCGGGCGTCGCGCTGATCCTCGCCACCGGCGGCAATTCCATGGTCAAGGCCGCCTATTCGGCCGGCAAGCCCGCCCTTGGAGTGGGCGCGGGCAACGTACCCGCGTACGTCCACAAGAGCGCGCAACTACCCCGGGCCGTCAACGACCTGGTGCTGTCCAAGGCGTTCGACAACGGCATGATCTGCGCCTCCGAGCAGGCCGTCATCCTGGACGACGAGATCTACGACGCTGCCCTGGCGGAGTTCCGCACCCTGCACGCCCACCTGGCCACCGCCGAGGAGAAGGCGAAGCTGGAGGCGTACCTCTTCCCCGTCGGCGCCGCGGGCTCGGGCTGCGAGCCCAAGGTCAACTCCGCGGCCGTCGGCCAGGGCCCGGCATGGATCGCCCGGCAGGCCGGCTTCGCCGTTCCCGACGACACTTCGCTCATCCTCGTCGAGGCCGACGGCGTCGGCCGGGACGAGCCACTCACGCGCGAGAAGCTCTGCCCGGTGCTCACCGTTCTGCGTGCCGACTCGGAGCAGCAGGGCTTCGCGCTGGCCGCGGACATGATCGCCTTCCACGGCCAGGGCCACAGCGCCGTCATCCACACCGGCGACCCGGCACTGGCGGAGGCCTACGGCAGGCACGTGAAGACCGTTCGGATCATCGTCAACGCCCCCTCGTCGCAGGGCGCCATCGGCGGCATCTACAACAACCTGCTGCCGTCGCTGACGCTGGGCTGCGGCTCGTGGGGCAGCACGTCGGTGTCCAACAACGTCTCCGCCGTCCAACTGCTGAACATCAAGCGCCTCACTACACGCCGCAACAACATGCAGTGGTTCAAGGTCCCGCCGAAGATCTACTTCGAGCCGCAGGCCATCCGCTACCTCGCGGACATGCCGGACGTCCACCGCGTCACCGTCGTCACCGACGCGACCATGACCCGCCTCGGCTTCGTCGACCGTGTCACACGCGTCCTGCAGCGGCGCCGCGAGCCGGTCACCGTCCAGGTCATCGACGACGTCCAGCCGGAGCCCAGCATCGACTCCGTGCAGCACGGGGCCCGCCTCATGCGGGACTTCCGCCCGGACACCATCATCGCGCTCGGCGGCGGCTCGCCCATGGACGCCGCCAAGGTGATGTGGCTGCTGTACGAGCAGCCGGAGGTCGACTTCGCCGACATGCGGCACAAGTTCTCCGACATCCGCAAGCGTGCCTTCCGCTTCCCCGTCCTCGGTGCCCTCGCCCGTCTGGTGTGCGTGCCCACCACCTCCGGCACCGGCGCCGAGGTCACGCCTTTCGCGGTGATATCCGATCCGGCCACCGGCAAGAAGTACCCGTTGGCCGACTACGCCCTCACACCCAGCGTGGCCATCGTCGACCCCCTGCTCGCCGCCCAACTGCCTCCGGCGCTGGCCGCGGACAGCGGCTTCGACGCTCTCACCCACGCGATCGAGGCATACGTGTCGGTGTACGCCAACGACTTCACCGACGGCCTGGCCCTGCACGCGATCCGGATGGTCTTCGAGAACATCGAAGCGGCGGTGAACGAGCGGGCGGACCGGCCGCAGGCCCGCGAGAAGATGCACAACGCCGGCACCATCGCGGGCATGGCGTTCGGCAACGCCTTCCTCGGCATCGTCCACGCCATGTCCCACACGCTGGGCGCCACCTTCCATGTCGCGCACGGCCGTACCAACGCGATCCTGCTGCCCCACGTCATCCGCTACAACGGCACCGTCCCCTCCAAGCTCACGGGCTGGCCGAAGTACGAGAACTACCGCGCACCCGAACGCTTCCAGGACGTGGCCCGCACGCTCGGCCTGCCCGCGGCCACCCCGCGGGAGGGTGTGGAATCGCTGGCGCGCGCCGTGGAACGCCTGCGCGACGCCGTGGGCATCGAGCCGTCGTTCAAGTCGCTCGGCGTCGACGAGCGCACCTTCCTCGACGCCCTCCCCCAACAGGCACTCAACGCCTACGAGGACCAGTGCGCGCCCGCCAACCCCCGCATGCCGATGCTCGACGACATGCAGGGGATGATGCGTGCGGCCTTCTACGGGACGGACACCGGGCACCTGTAGGGCAACGGCAGACAGGTGTCCCCGATGAATCAGACCCTAGTGCTGCGTTCCCGTGTGGGCGGGTAGATGTGCTGGTGGCGGGATGGTGCGGATGCTCGGGGTGGGTGCTGAGCGATGGTGTTGTGGGCGCGGCCCGGCCTCGACGAGGAAGAGCAGAGGGTCGTGAATCGGCTGATCCGGGCCCGGAAGGTCCCCCGTGATCTGGCGGTCCGGGCCCGGATGGTGCAGCCGAGTTGGTCTGGTCAGCGGGTGCCGGCGATCGCCGAGGAGTTGGGGTGCAGTCCCAAGACAGTGCGGCGCTGGCTGCACCGCTTCAACCGGACAGGAGTTGCGGGTCTTGATGACCTGGGCGGGCAGGGCCGCAAACGCCGGATCACCGAGCGGGACCGTTCGCGGATCATCGCGTCGGTCAAGAGCTCCCGCCGGGCGGCTGCGCTGGGAGCCTGTCGACGAGCTGTCGGCGCCGGACGAGTTGGGGCCGGCGGAGTGGACGCTGGACACGCTGGCTGTCGCGGCTCGGTCCGAGGGCATCCGGGTCGGCCGCTCGCAGGTGCGTCGGATTCTCTTGGCCGAGAGGGTGCGGTGGTGCCGGCCTCGTTCCTGGACGCGTTCAGCCGACCCGGACTTCGTCCCAAAAGGACGCGAATCATCGTTCTGCACACCGCCCCGCCACCCGACGCGACGGTGATCTGCGTGGACGAGCTCGGGCTGGTGATCCCGCGGGCCTTTCCGCCCGCGCCGGGCTGGTCGTCGGATGGGCACCGGATCAAGTCCGAACTCGACTACGGCCGAGGCCCGGAGAAGACGCGGGTCTAACTGATCGATTCAGAATGGGTTGAACTCTGGACCTCGCTCGGCGATCTTGGTCGGCGGAGCCGAGCGGCTCTCCCGTCAAGTGAGAACCAACCTCTGCCTGCCGTCGATGAGTTCGCGCACGACGTCCAAGTGGCCGGCGTGGGTGGCCGTCTCGGTGATCACGTGTAGGACGACTTCGCGCAAGTTGTCGAGGCGCCAGTTGCCGAAGAAGTCCGGCCACCAGCTCGGGGCCGCGTTTAGGTCGGCGTCGGCCAGGAAGGTGTCGGCGAGCTCCCCTTCCCTCCGGTAGAGAGCGAAGACCTCCTCGGCTGTCTTCTCCGGGGCGGGCTGCCACGCGTTCTCCCCGGCCCCGAGGATCTCCTCGATCGCCGCTTGCTCCCCCGCAGCAACCGCCCGGAACCAGAACTTCTCGTCGTCCAGTGCGAGATGGTGCACCAGCCCAAGGCATGTCCAGCCGGACGGTAGAACCGGGCGCCGCAGCGCCTCCTCGTCCAGGCCCTCCAGGATGTCCAGGACGTGCCTGCGCTTACTGTTCAGGACGCTGAGCAGCGTCGTCAGTTCAGTGTCAACCATGGGCCGGACCCTATGCGGTCCCACTGACATCCAGCTCACTGAGCGTTTCAGGATGCCGTTCGGAGCCGTCGGAGGCAGATGACGCCACAGGCGAGTTCAAGGAGGCCCTGGTGGAGGTCGGCGCGCCGCTCGTAGCGGGTACGGTGTCGCTTGAACTGGTGCAGCCAGGCGAATGCGCGCTCAACGACCCAGTGCACCTTGCCCAGTCCGGAACCGTGTGCGACGCCTCGTCGGGCGATCAGCGGCTTGATGCCGCGCTTCCACAGCAGGCGGCGGTACTTGTCGAAGTCGTAGCCCCGGTCGGCGTACAGGCGTCGGGGCCTGCGGCGGGGCCGTCCGCGCAGGCCCCGGATCAGCGGGACGGCGTCCAGCAGAGGCAGCAACTGGGTGACGTCGTGGCGGATCCCACCGGCGAGCGTCACGGCGAGCGGGGTTCCGAGGCGGTCGACAATCAGGTGATGCTTGGAGCCAGGGCGGCCGCGGTCGACGGGCGAGGGGCCGACGTGATCCCCCCTTTGAGGGCTCGGACATGGGACCCGTCCACAGCGCAATCGTCCAGATCCAGAAGGTCCGCACGACGCAGTTCGCTCAGCAGGGCGGCGTGCAGGCGAGGCCAGACGGCTGCCTCGGTCCAGTCCCGCAGTCGGCGCCAGGCCGTGACTCCAGCGCAGCCCACGCTCTCGGCAGTGACGTCGCGCCAGGCGACACCGGTCCGCAGCACGTACATGATGCCGGCCAGGGCCGCGCGGTCCGGAACACGCGGGCGCCCGGGGTGACGGCGGCGCCGTGCGGGAGCGGGCGGCAACAACGGAACCACCCGCTCCCACAGGTCGTCGGAAACAAGATCAGCACGCACCCGGACACAGTGCCGACCAAGCTCGCCACGCGCAGTACCCACGGCTCAACCCATTCTGAAACGATCAGTAAGGCGGGCTGTGGATCCGCGACGGCATCGAGGTCACGATGACCGCGCCGTCCCGCAGCAGCGTCTGCTACCAACAGTTTCTGGAGCTCGTGGAACATGCCGACCCGACGGGGCGATCTGGATCGTCACCGACAACCTCTCCGCCCACCGCAGCGTGTCCACCCGAGCCTGGCTGGAAACCACGCGCGCATTCATCATGCCTTCATCCCGGTCGGCGCCTGCTGGCTCAACCTGCAGGAAGGCTGGTGGCGGCTGTTCCGCAGGGCGGCCCTGTCCGGTCGTTCCTTCTGCAATCCCGGCGACATCTCCTATGCCACCGAGCTGGCCACTGCCCAGCTCAACGCCCGTGCCCGCCCCTGGATCTAGGGGCGCCCAGCCCCTCCCACCCGCACACGCAGACGTCGCTATGAGTACATCCTTTGAGGAACGCAGCACTAGGACTGGGCAACTTCCTCAACTCTGGTTCAAGGCGGCCCGCTCCGCGCCCCGCGCGTGGCCCGGCCCTCGGCCGTGCTCACGCTCTTCTCCGCCCCGCTCCAACCCAGCCAGCGCTCGTGCCGCGCACTCAGCAACCAGCCCCTTACCGTAGAAGGGGCGCGTCGGGACTGGGGCGGTCGGCTCCACGGCACGCCTGAGTGCTGTATAGCCGAGTAGTCGTCCGCTCGTACAAGTGCCCTCAGTCCCGCCGCGGGACTAGAGCGTGTCTCTTTGATCGGTTGGTCAGTTGATCGGATGTGTCCGTCCGGTTAGTGATCACTGATGCGATGTGGGGCCGGATCGAGCCGCTGATGCCGGCCGATCCGGTCCGCGGTCGGCGGTGGGCCGATCACCGCCGAACCTTGGAGGCCATCGCCTGGAAGTACCGCACCTGCTCTCCCTGGCGTGACCTGCCGGACGAGCTCGGCTCATTCCAGACCGCCCATAAACGGCTGATCAGGTGGGCCGTGGACGGCACCTGGGAACGAATCCTCGCCGCAGTCCTGTCAGCAGCGGACGGCAGTGACGACGTCGGCTGGACCGTGTCGGTGGACTCCACGGTCTGCCGGGCCCACCAGCATTCCGCCGGAGCCAGGAAAAAAGGGCTCCAGGCCGGGCCGAGCCCGACGATCACGCGCTCGGGAGGTCCCGAGGCGGCCTGAGCACGAAGGTCCACCTCGCTAGCGACAGCCATGCCCGGCCGCTGGCCCTCCGCGTCACCACAGGCCAAGCGGGCGATGCCCCGGCCTTCGAGGCCGTCATGGCTGCCATCCGCGTTCCGCGAGGCCGGCCCGGACGACCAAGGACCCGGCCGAACACCATCCTGGCGGACCGCGCGTACTCATCCCGCGCGATCCGAAGTCACCTCCGCCGACGCGGGATCCGCGCTGTCATCCCCCAGCCCTCCGACCAGATAGGCCACCGTCTGAGGCGAGGTCGCGTCGGCGGCCGCCCGCCCGCCTTCGACGCCGAGGCGTACAAGCAGCGCAACACGGTCGAACGATGCATCAACCGGCTCAAGCAATGGCGCGGCCTGGCCATGCGAACGGACAAGCTCGCCATCGTCTACCAGGCCGCACTTCACCTTGCCGCGATCCTTATCTGGGCCCGGCGATAGGAAGCTGTCAGCGATCGACGCCCCAACACGCGTCCGCGGGCCACGAGCCCGTGCCGACGATGTGCTCCACGAGTCTGAATGCCTCACCGATGGGCACAGTTTCCCGGTTTGGGTACTCGTCGTGCTGCCCGTTGGACAGGACGAACCCGTCGCTCGACGCCTCAGCTCCGGGGTCCACAGCATGCTCGCCGGGATCGCCCTCCTCTTCGAGCAGCATCACCATCGCGCGCTCGGTGTTCGTCGCGAAGGCCAGCGACCGCCCGGACGAACTGATCAGCCACGTCTCAAGCTGCCCGCTGTCGATCCTCGATCGAAGAGCCTCCAGCACCACCTCGGACGACACTGGGACAGGGCTGTCGTCATTGATCACCCAGGACTCGGTCACGAGCACGACGATCTCACGCGCGGATCTAAGAGACAGTGCCTAGCGTCCAGCGACCGTCTGGCGCCCGATGCGGAGGGCCTGAGCGGTCATGGCACACCACTGTGCTCGTCGTGCCGGTACCGGGCTGGATGGGCGGCCTGCTCACGGATGAGCGATGGTCAACAGCCAGCGGAGGCAGTAGGAGTACCGCCGGTCTGGAGTGTGGCCGGGGCTGCGCAGCACCCGCCGCTCTCACCGTTCCGCTCGGCGGGGAGCTCGGCCGGGAGCTCGTCGAACAGCCCGGCACCCCCGCACACGCCGGTCTCCGGCAGGGTCAACTCGACGCGCTCAGCGGCTTCCTGGTCTCCGGCCAAGGCGGCGGCGATGGAGCGGGTCTGCTCGTACCCGGTCATGGCGAGGAAAGTGGGGGCGCGGCCGTAGGACTTCATGCCGACCAGGTACACGTCCCTCTCGGGGTGGGACAGTTCCTTCACACCGTGGGGGTAGACGGTGCCGCAGGAATGGACGTTGGGGTCGATCAGCGGTGCCAGTTCGACGGGGGCCTGGAGGCGTTCGTCCAGGCCGAGGCGGACCTCGGAGAGGAAGGACAGGTCGGGGCGGAAGCCGGTGAGCACGATGGCCTCGTCGACCGGCTCCAGGCGGCGCCCGTCCTGATCCACCAGCACCAGACGGTCCTCGCTGTCGCGCTCGACGGCCTCGGTGCGGAAGCCGGTCACGACGGATGCGTGCCCGCTGTCGACGGCGGCCTTGGCGCGCAGGCCGAGGGCTCCGCGGGCAGGGAGTTGGTCGGCTTCACCGCCGCCGAAGGTGTTCTCACCGATGGAGCGGCGCAGGATCCACACCGCGTGCGTGCCCGGCTCCTCCTGGGCGAGGTCGGCCAAGCAGGGCAAGGGCGGTGAAGGCGGAGGCTCCAGAGCCGACCACGGCGGTGCGCTTGCCCGCGTAGCGGGCGCGGACGGGCGCCTCCCTGAGGTCGGGGACGCGGTAGGAGATCCGGTCGGCGGCCTGCCTCTCGCCGAGGGCGGGCAGCCCGTTGCCGCCCAGCGGGCCGGGGGTGGTCCAGGTGCCGGAGGCGTCGATGACCGCGCGGGCGAGGAAGCGCTCCTCGGTGCCGTCGGCGGTGGTGACATGGACGGCGAAGGGCTGGTCGTCACGGCCGGAGTCCACCATGCGGTCCCGCCCGGCACGAGCCGCGCCGGTGACGGTGGTGCCGTAGCGGACCCGGTCGCCGAGGGTGTCGGCGAGGGGCTGCAGATACCGCTCGGTCCAGTCTCCGCCGGTCGGGTAGGTGGCGCCGTCGGGGCGGTTCCAGCCGGTGGGTGCGAGGAGCTTCTCGGCGGCGGGGTCGATGAGCTCGGCCCAGGTGGAGAACAGGCGCACGTGCGCCCACTCGCGCACCGCGGCCCCGGCAGCGGGGCCGGATTCCAGGACCAGCGGTTCGATGCCGCGCTCGACGAGATGGGCCGCGGCAGCCAGCCCGACGGGACCGGCGCCGATCACCACGGTGGGCAGGGGGGCAGTGCTCTCGGTCATCGCGAACTCCAGGTCATCGGATACCGCCGAACCCTCTGATTCGACGTCTGTCGATGCAGGAAAGCTTGCACCTTGTTTCGATGCACGTCAACATAGACATATGTCGAATTCGAGTGTGACGGTGCTGCCCCTGGCGGACGAGGCAGTGGCGCCGTGCTGCCCGCCGCTGACCGAACGGCCGCTGGACGCGGAAGAGGCCGAGCGGGCGGCGCAGATGTTCAAGGCCCTCGGCGATCCCGTGCGACTGCGGCTGTTCTCCCTGGTCGCCTCGCACGAGGGCGGGGAGGCGTGTGTGTGCGACATCTCAGACGTCGGCGTCTCGCAGCCGACCGTCTCCCATCACCTGAAGAAGCTCAAGGAGGCCGGACTGCTCACCTCCGAGCGGCGCGGGACCTGGGTGTACTACCGGGTCGCCCCCAGCGTGCTGGCCGCCATGGGCCGGTTGCTGACCGCTCGCGCCCGGACCTGAACGAGCTCGGCGGGGCGCCCGATCAGCCCGGGCGCCCCGCCTTCGCCGCTCGTTCCGCTAGGCGGCGGAGGTGAACTTCCGCCGCCAGCCCAGCGAGACGTACACGAGCGCGACCAGGACGGGCACTTCGATGAGCGGGCCGACCACTCCGGAGAGGGCCTGGCCCGAGGTGACACCGAAGGTGGCGATGGCCACCGCGATGGCCAGCTCGAAGTTGTTGCCCGCCGCGGTGAACGCCAGCGTCGCGGTGCGGTCGTAGGCCAGGCCGATGGCCTTGCCGAGGGCGAAGGTGCCGAACCACATCAGCGCGAAGTACACCAGCAGGGGCAGCGCGATGCGGGCCACGTCCAGCGGCTGCGAGGTGATCGTCTTCCCCTGCAGGGCGAAGAGGACGACGATCGTGAACAGCAGCCCGTACAGCGCCCACGGCCCGATCCGCGGCAGGAAGCGCCGCTCGTACATCTCGCGGCCGAGCTTCCTCTCCCCCAGGCGGCGGGTGAGAAACCCGGCGAGCAGGGGGACGCCGAGGAAGATGACCACGTTCAGCGCGATCTTCCACATCGAGATGTCCAGGTGCTCACCCTCGCCCAGACCCAGCCAGCCGGGCAGCAGGTCGAGGTAGAGCCAGCCGAGCAGGCCGAACGCCAGGACCTGGAAGACCGAGTTCAGCGCCACCAGGACGGCGGCGGCCTCGCGGTCGCCGCAGGCCAGGTCGTTCCAGATGATCACCATGGCGATGCAGCGCGCGAGCCCGACGACGATCAGCCCGGTGCGGTACTCGGGCAGGTCCGCGAGGAAGATCCACGCCAGCGCGAACATCACCGCCGGGCCGATGAGCCAGTTGACGACCAACGAGGAGGCCATCAGCCTGCGGTCTCCGGTGACGGCGTCGAGCCTGTCGTAACGGACCTTCGCGAGGACCGGGTACATCATGACCAGCAGGCCGAGGGCGATCGGCAGGGAGATGCCGCCGATCTCCACCTTGGCGAGGGCGTCGTTCAGGCCGGGGATCAGCCGGCCCAGGCCGAGGCCGAGGGCCATCGCGGCGAGGATCCACACGGCGAGGAAGCGGTCGAGGGTGGAGAGCTTCGCGACGACCCCCGCCTCCTGGCCCACCGCCGCTCCGGTCGTAGCGGGTTCGGCGCTCGTCATCAGCAGGGCCGCTTCCGGCCGGTCTCGACCGTCTCCCGCGCGGCCGTCGCCAGTTCACCGAAGGAGGCGGCCAGGGCGTCGAGGACCTCGGGCTTGAGCTTGTAGTAGATGAACCGGCCGCACGGCTCGGTGTCCACCACGCCCGCCTCGCGCAGCACCTTCATGTGGTTGGAGAGATTGGTCTGCTTCGCGCCGGTCTCGGCGACCAGGTGCGTGGTGCACAGCGTCTCGTGGGCGAGCAGGGTCACGATCTTCAGCCTGAGCGGGTCGGCGAGCACCCGCAACAGTTCAGTGTCGACTGACGTCAGCATGGGCTGATACTGTCACATCATTCGAGAGTGACACCAGTCCAGGCTGAACCGTGGAGCCCGCCGAAGGGGTTCTCATGACCGCTCCCACGCCGCCCGCCCTGCCCGACACCCGTCTCGCCACCGGCGCCGCCCGCCTGGCCACCCGGCACTCCGGCCACTTCTCGGCCGAGACCGTCCAGTCCCTGATCGCCGACTCCTACGCGCAGCTCGCCGAGACCGCCCACGTGCGCACACACCTCGTAATGCTCGCCGAGCGCCTGGCCGCCGACCGCCTCGATGCTCTCGCCCACGTCCATCGGGCACCGGGCAGCGGACTGCCTCGCGTGCTCTTCGTGTGCAGCCACAACGCCGGACGCTCCCAGCTCGCCGCCGCCCTGCTCGCCCACCGCGCGGCAGACCTCGTGCAGGTCTCCTCCGCGGGCACCACACCGGTCGCCGAAGTCGAGCCCTTCGTGGCCCAGGTCCTCACCGAAGCCGGCGTCGACCTCGCCGACGCCTTCCCCAAACCGCTGACCGACGAGGTCGTCCAGGCCGCCGACATCGTCATCACCATGGGCTGCGGCGACGCATGCCCGATCGTCCCCGGCCGCCGCTACCTGGACTGGCCCGTCCCCGACCCCGAAGGCGCACCGATCGCCGTCGTACGCCGGATCCGCGATGCCATCGACGCCCATGTCGCCGACCTGCTCGCCACCCTGCCGGGCAGCACTTGAACTCCCGGGCCCGGCAACGCCCGTTGATCCCCGCCACGAAGGAAGAACCGATGTCCCCCACCCCTGCCGCGTCCGTCCTGTTCGTCTGCGTGCACAACGCCGGACGCTCGCAGATGGCCGCCGGATTCCTCTCCCACCTCGCGGGCGACCGCATCGAGGTCCGCTCCGCCGGCTCCCTGCCCGCGGACCAGGTCAACCCGGCCGCCATCGAAGCGATGAAGGAAGTCGGCATCGACCTCACCACCGCCGCACCCAAAATCCTCACCACCGAGGCCGTCCAGGCCTCCGACTACGTCATCAGCATGGGCTGCGGCGACGCCTGCCCGGTCTTCCCCGGCAAGACCTACCTCGACTGGCCCCTGGAAGACCCCGCGGGCAAGGGCGTCGACGCCGTCCGCCCCATCCGCGACAAGATCCGCTCCCAGGTCATGTCGCTGATCGCTGACATCGACAGCCGGGCGAAGCCGTAGGAAGGGGCGCCGGCCTGCGGCTCGGCTCAGAACGCCCGCAAGCCGTGCGCGCGGAACTGCCGCCGCACCCGCTCGACGAGGTCGGGCCCGGGGCCGGGGGTGTCGCGCAGCGGAAAGGGAATGCCGAGGGCGTCGTACTTGTGGGCGCCCAGCTTGTGGAACGGCAGGACGTCCACTCGGTCGACGTTGCCGAGGCCGGCCAGGAAGGCGCCGAGGCCGTCGATGTGGGACGCGTCGTCGGTCCGGCCCGGGACCAGGACGTAGCGGATCCACACGGGGATGCCCTTCCCGTCCAGGCGGGTGGCGAAGGCGAGTGTGGGGGCGAGTTCGCCTCCGGTGAGCCTGCGGTAGGCGGCGGCGTCGAAGGACTTGATGTCCAGGAGCACCAGGTCGGTGTCGGCGAGCAGGGCGTCGTCGGCGCGGGCGCCGAGGAACCCGGAGGTGTCCAGGACGGTGTGCAGCCCCGCCTCCTTGCATTGGCGCAGCACGGCACCGGTGAAGTCGGGCTGGAGCAGCGGCTCACCGCCCGTGAGGGTCACTCCTCCCCCGGCGGCGGTGATGAACGCGCGGTAC
Organism: Streptomyces flavofungini; assembly: GCF_014650815.1. Classification (GTDB taxonomy): domain Bacteria; phylum Actinomycetota; class Actinomycetes; order Streptomycetales; family Streptomycetaceae; genus Streptomyces; species Streptomyces flavofungini. Next base: position 169,482 of record NZ_BMVR01000017.1, on the reverse strand, counting down.
TTGCTGATCTCCGCCATCACCTCGTCGGCCGTGGCCGACCGCCCATCACGCATGTGCCAGGTGTCCGGGTTCGCGCAGTAGAGACAGCGCAGCGGGCATCCACTGACGAACAGCACGAAACGGGTACCGGGGCCGTCCACTCCGGTGGAGAGATCCCAGGAGTGGACGCGCCCCGTCACCCGCCCGGTCGTGGTCTTCACAGCGCTCCGTGGAAGGTGCGGCTGATCACGTCGAGCTGTTGCTCGCGCGTCAGGCGGACGAAGTTGACGGCGTATCCGGAGACCCGGACGGTCAACTCCGGATACTTCTCCGGGTGGTCCATGGCGTCCTCCAGCGTGGCCCGGTCCAGGACGTTGACGTTCATGTGGAAGCCGCCGCAGCCCATGTAGGCGTCCAGTACGCCGACGAGGTTCCCGGCCCGCTCGGCCGGGTCGTGGCCCAGGCCCTCGGGGGTGATCGAGGTGGTCAGCGAGATGCCGTCGCGCGCCTGCCCGTACGGGATCTTCGCCACCGACAGCGCCGAGGCGGCGACACCGTGTCGGTCCCGGCCGTTCATCGGGTTGGCGCCTGGGGCGAAGGGCTGTCCGGTGCGGCGCCCGTCGGGGGTGTTGCCGGTGTGCTTGCCGTAGACGACGTTGGAGGTGATGGTGAGCACGGACTGGGTGTGCTCGGCGTTCCGGTAGGTGCGGTGCTCGCGCACCTTCGCCATGAACGTCTCCACCAGGCCGACGGCGAGCGCGTCGACGCGGTCGTCGTTGTTGCCGTAGGCGGGGAACTCGCCCTCGGTCTCGTAGTCGACGGCCAGACCGGAGTCGTCGCGGATCACCTTCACCCGGGCGTACTTGACCGCGGCAAGGCTGTCGGCGGCGACCGAGAGTCCGGCGATGCCACAGGCCATGAAGCGGTGCACGGGGTGGTCGTGCAGCGCCATCTCGATCCGCTCGTAGGCATACTTGTCGTGCATGAAGTGGATGACGTTGAGGGCATTGACATAGGTCTCGGCCAGCCAGTCGAGCATCCGGTCGTACGCCGCGCTCAGCTTCTCGTACTCCAGGTACTCGCTGCTCAACGCGGGTGCCTCGGGCCCGATCTGCTCGCCCGTCAGCTCGTCCCGGCCGCCGTTGATCGCGTACAGGAGCGCCTTGGCGAGGTTGACGCGCGCTCCGAAGAACTGCATCTGCTGCCCCACCGCCATGGCGGAGACGCAGCAGGCGATCGCTGTGTCGTCGCCGGTGAGGGGCCTCATCAGCTCGTCCGACTCGTACTGGAGCGCGCTGGTGTCGATGGAGACGCCGGCGCAGAACTCCTTGAAGCCGGAGGGCAGCCGGGGTGACCACAGCACGGTCAGGTTGGGCTCGGGGGCGGGCCCGAGGTTGTAGAGGGTCTGGAGGAAGCGGAAGGAGGTACGGGTGACGAGAGTGCGGCCGTCCGTGCCGATCCCGCCGATGGACTCCGTCACCCAGGTGGGGTCGCCCGAGAACAGCGCGTCGTACTCGGGGGTGCGCAAGAACCGTACGATCCGCAGCTTGATCACGAAGTCGTCGATGAGCTCCTGGGCCCGGCTCTCGTCGATGCGCCCCTCGTCCAGGTCCCGCTGGAGGTAGACGTCCAGGAAGGTGGACGTGCGCCCCAGGGACATCGCGGCGCCGTTCTGCTCCTTCACCGCGGCGAGGTAGCCGAGATAGAGCCACTGCACGGCCTCGTGCACCGTGGCGGCGGGGCGCGTGATGTCGCATCCGTAGGCGGCGGCCATGCGCGTCAGTTCCTCCAACGCCCTGGCCTGCTCGGCGAGTTCCTCACGGTCGCGGATGATGTCTTCGGTGGACGGTCGGGCGTCCAGCAGCGCCCGCTCGGCGCGCTTGGCGGCGATCAGTCGGTCCGTGCCGTACAGCGCGACGCGCCGGTAGTCGCCGATGATGCGGCCGCGGCCGTAGGCGTCCGGGAGGCCCGTGATGATCCCGGCCTTGCGGGCGGCCCGCATGGCGGGGGTGTAGGCGTCGAAGACGCCGTCGTTGTGGGTCTTTCGGTAGGCGCCGAAGACCTTGGTCACGAACGGGTCGGGCTGGTAGCCATAGGCCCGCAGGCTGCTCTCGACCATGCGAACACCACCGTTCGGCATGATCGCGCGCTTCAGCGGGGCGTCCGTCTGCAGACCGACGATCAGCTCCAGGTCCCGGTCGATGTACCCGGGGGCGTGTGCGGTGATCGTCGAGGGTGTGGCCGTGTCGACGTCCAGGATCCCCTTGCGCCGCTCTTCCGGGAACAGCGCGCTGACCTTCTCCCAGACGGCGCGAGTGCGGGCCGTGGGGCCCACGAGGAAGGCCGCGTCGCCTTCGTACGGCGTGTAGTTGGCCTGGATGAAGTCACGCACGTCCACGTGCTCCCGCCACCGCTCGCCCGCGAAGCGGCGCCACGCGGACCCCGGTGCCGCCATGTCTGTCGGAGCCACCGTTGTCATCACTATCACTTGCCTCCGCATCGGGTCGCCTTGCCGTCCGCGGGCTCGTCGGCTTCGAGGAACCGCGGCCCCTACGGATTCGATGATCGTGCGCGTCGGAAGCCCGGGGCAGGGGCCGTGAGGGGTCGTCGTGGTGCCGTTCGGCCTGTGTCCCGGCGTCTCACCGAATCCGATGTGCCCTGAAGCGGCTGGGACGTTCGGCCCTTCGTCGTCGGCCGCCGCGCTCGCCGTCCTTGCCCTAACCTCGTGGGGCGGGGAGGCCACGTTCTCGGGGAGGGGGCGAGGATGCAGGTCTGGCCCGGGCAGGCGTATCCGCTCGGCGCCGCGTACGACGGCGCCGGGACGAACTTCGCGGTCTTCTCCGAGGCCGCGGACCGCGTGGAGCTGTGTCTGCTGCACGACGACGGTTCGGAGACGGCCGTGGAGTTGCGCGAGTCCGACGCGTTCGTGCGTCACGCCTATCTGCCGGGGATCGGGCCGGGGCAGCGGTACGGCTTCCGTGTCCACGGCCCTTGGGACCCGTTCCGAGGGACATACTGCAACCCTGCGAAGCTGCTGCTCGACCCCTACGCCAAGGCCGTCTCCGGGTCTCCGGACTGGCACCCGGCTCTCTTCGGCCACGAAGTGGGATTCTCCCGATACCGGCGCAACGACCTGGACTCGGCGCCGCACACGATGACGTCCGTGGTGGTCAACCCGCACTTCGACTGGGGCGACGACCGCCCGCCGCGCACCCCGTACAACGAAACCGTCATCTACGAAGCCCACGTCAAGGGCCTCACGATGCTGCACCCCGAGCTGCCCGACGAACTGCGCGGCACGTACGCGGCCCTCACGCACCCTGCGGTCATCGAGCACCTGACGGCGCTCGGCGTCACCGCCCTGGAGCTGATGCCGGTCCACCAGTTCGTGAACGACCACCGGCTCGTCGACCTCGGCCTGAACAACTACTGGGGCTACAACACCATCGGCTTCTTCGCGCCCCACAACGCGTACGCCTCCCGGGGCGACCACGGCCAGCAGGTCCCGGAGTTCAAGTCGGCGGTGCGGGCGCTGCACGCGGCCGGGATCGAGGTCATCCTCGACGTGGTCTACAACCACACGGCCGAAGGCGACCACCTGGGCCCGACGCTGTCCTTCCGGGGCCTGGACAACGCCTCGTACTACCGCCTCACCCACGACCCGCGCTACTACGCCGACACCACTGGAGCGGGGAACGCTCTGCTGATGCGTTCCCCGCACGTCCTCCAGCTGATCATGGACTCGCTGCGCTACTGGGTCACCGAGATGCACGTGGACGGCTTCCGCTTCGACCTCGCGGCGACGCTCGCGCGGCAGTTCCACGAGGTGGACCGGCTGTCCTCGTTCTTCGACCTGGTGCAGCAGGACCCCGTGGTCAGCCAGGTGAAGCTGATCGCCGAGCCGTGGGACGTGGGCGAGGGCGGCTACCAGGTGGGCAACTTTCCACCGCTGTGGGCTGAATGGAACCGTGAGTACCGGGACACCATGCGGGACCTGTGGCGCGGGAGAGGCGTGCCTCCGGCCGCGCTTGCCGACCGGCTGACCGGGTCCGCGGACATCTACCAGGACGACGGGCGACGCCCGCTCGCCTCGATCAACTTCGTCACCTGTCACAACGGGTTCACGCTGCACGACCTCGTGTCGTACGAAGACAAGCGCAACGACGCCAACGGCGAGGACAACCAGGACGGCGAGAACGACAACCGGTCCTGGAACTGCGGCGTCGAAGGCCATACCGACGATCCGGACGTGCTGGCGCTGCGCGCCCGCCAGATGCGCAACCACATCGCCACGCTGATGCTGTCCCAGGGCGTGCCGATGCTCAGCCACGGCGACGAGTTCGCCCGCACCCAGGGCGGCAACAACAACGCCTACTGCCAGGACAGTGAACTGACCTGGCTGACATGGCGGCAGGGGGTGAACGGCCTGTTGGAGTTCACACGCGCCATGGTGTGGCTGCGTCGCGACCACCCGGTGTTCCGCAGGCGCCGGTTCTTCCACGGCCGCCCGGTCGAGGGCACGCACGACGAGCTGTCGGACATCTCCTGGTTCACGCCGGAAGGCAGGGAGCTCAAGCCCTTGGACACGGTACGGACGCGGGCCTTGACGGTGTTCCTCAACGGCAACGCCATCTCCGAGCCCGGCGAGCGCGGCGAGCGCGTCGTCGATGACTCGTTCCTGCTGATGTTCAACGCCTCGTCGACACCACAGGAGTTCGTGGTCCCTGTTGGGCACGGCCCACCATGGCGGGTAGTGGCCGACACCGCCCGGGACGGCGGGGTGCCGTCGGGTACGGGACCGCGGGCTCAGGCAGGCGGGCGGCTACCGCTTGCCGGGCACAGCCTCGTCATCCTGCAACGCCCCGCGCGGTGACAGGCGGGATGCCGACGTGACGCTGCCACTCGCTGTCAGTGAGGTCACGACCCGCCACCTTGCGCGCGACGGCCGCGAGTCGGGCGGCGTGGAGTGGCAGCCGAACGACCGTGCCCAACTGGTCCGGACGCTGCCCCGCGGACACCAGGTACGCGGCGTCGGCGCTGAAGGCGACGTGGCCCATGGGCGCCTCGGCGTCACAGCGGCGTTCCCCCGAGGTGAGGTCCCAGACGGTGAGACGGCCTCCGGTGACCTGTCCCGCCAAGGACAACCCGTCCGGTGCGAAGTCGAGGTCCTCGACAAAGCCCGGTGAGGCGAGCGCCAGGAACTCATGGCCGTCCGCCTGCGCCGAGAGCACCCGGGTGACACCGTCGTCGCAGCTCACGGCGACTTTGCTGCCCTGGCCGTCCACGGCCACGCAGGTCGCGGCAGCCGGCAGGGCGATCTGCCACATCTCCTCCACGGAGTCCGTGATCTGGTACAGGTGCAGCTCGCCCGACTCGGTGCCCAGGCACAAGGCCGTCGCAGCGTCCGTGCAGGCCGCGATGACCGCAGGCTCGGCGAGCGGTACGTCGACTCCGCCTCCCACACCACCCTCCGCGACTCCCCAGAGCACCTGGGCACGTCCTCGTGCGTCGATGAGCACGCTGGTGTTGTCGTCGCCCAGCGCCCAGTGGCGTGGCGCCCCGGGCGCGGTCGACCAGCGCCCCGGGGGGCCCTCCGCCCATTCAAGGAGGCGGATCCTGTTGGTCGTACGTCTCAGTTCGTTCTCGTATCCGGCTCCTGACACCTCCTCCAGTTCAGTCGCCCCCATGCGGCGCAGGCAGGTGCGCACGAGAAGATCCACGGACGGATCGGCGGAGCGGTCCAGCGCCTCGACAGCGAGGAGCAGGGCCACTGTCGCGTCCTCGGCGCGCTGCGCGGCCAGAGTGAGGGTGCGGGCCAGGGAGTCCTCGAACAGAGTGCGGTACTTGCGCTCCTCGCGCTTCTGGTGCTCGCGGTTCGCACTGATGAAGCGTCGTTCGTCGACGGTGACGTCGGACGGTCGCTCCGCCAGCCAGCGCTCGGAATCGGCGAGCAGAGGCCCGGTCAGCACCGATGTCTCGTCGGCGGCGTCACGTCGGCGCATGGCGTAGGCGAGCATGCGACGCCAGTTGCGGAAGGGCTCCTCTTCCTTGAGCCAGGACGTCAGCGTGGCCCAGGCGTTCAGCAGTGCCTCGTGCACCACTTCGACGGTGTCCTCGCCCTCCTCGCTCCGACTCGTGGTCAGCAGCCGCTCGTTGGCCAGCCGGACCGCGATGGCCCACTCCGCGGGGCGCAGCTCGGAGCGCGTGGCGACCCGACGGACACCTGGCTGGTCGGGCGTGGTCAGATGGTTGAGGAACAGCCGTCGTACGAGCGGGCGCTCCTCGGCGGCGAGTGCCGCCAGGACGCCGTCGGCATATTCGGCCAATGCTCCGTCGAGTCCGCCGATCTCCGCGTACGCCTCGTAGGACAGGGTGTCCTGACCGCGCCGCAAGGTGGACCACATCCGGTCCAGGGTGAACTCCAGCAAGGGCAGCGCGCCGGGGCGGCCTTCGACGAGCGAGGCCAAGTCCTGCACCAGCCGGCCGTGGACGGTCACACCCCGGAGCAGGGCGGGCTGCACGATCGCCCGGTTCAGTTCTGCGGTGTCCATCCCTCGCAGGGCCACGGCTGTCCGCCGCAGAGCCTCGCCGAAGCGCCCCGCCCGCACGAAGAGCCGACCGAACGCGTCCTCCCTGAGGGTGAGTACCGCCACCATGCCGGTTCGCTCGCGCCCGGCCAGCTCGGCGAGTCCGTCGAGCACGTCCCACGTGGTCGGCGAACCGTCCAGGGCTTCCTCGAACTGGTCTATGACGAGCAGCAGCCGGTCAGCTCCCGTCGCCGCCAGCACCAGGTCTCCCGCGGCGACGAGGCCGATCGAGCCCAGACGTGCCTGCCATGACTCCAGTTCGGACAGCGGAACATGATCTGGAGCTCCGACGGCACGAGCGAAGCCCGCTGCCAATGCGGTGTCCAGACGGGGGCGTGGGCGTACGGGCACGAAACCCCATGCGGTCCGCCCCGCCGCCAGTCGCGGCATGAGGCCAGCCTGTACCAGGGACGACTTGCCCACGCCCGAGGCGCCCACCACGGGCACGAGGCCGCAGGCGTCCACGGCCGAGGCCAGCTCGTCGGTCATCGCGTCACGGCCGAAGAAGAGGTGCGTGTCTTCGCGGCCGAATGCCGCAAGTCCCTTGTAAGGGGAGACAGGCAGCGGGGCGAAGGCCGTGGGCCATGCCGCCACCAGGTTTGTCACCGGTATCGCATAGACATCCGCGTCGTCGCGTCTGGTCGCGACGGCCACCAGGATGCCGAGGACGTGCTCCGTGCGCGGGTCGAGGACCGGCGTGCCGCTGTATCGCGGCTGGGCCGCGTGGGCGCCGTGGGCACGCTGGTCGATCTGCTGCCTGAACTGCTTGACGAGGGGACGCAGCCGGGCCGGGACCCAGCCACCGGGCCGGCCTTCGACCGGCCCGAACAACAGGACGTCACCCTCCATGCAGTCCTCGTGGGCCAACGGCACGGGGACCGCGCCCATCGGCCTGTCCTCGCCCACGAGTGTCAGCCCGGCCACATCCAGTCCGTCCCAGGCAGTTCCGGGCGCCTCCCAGACGTCGACCCGGGCGCGACGTTCCGGTGCCAGCGCGCCCAGCTGGACCAGCAGCGGGAATTCGAGCCGAACGACCTGCCCCCTGGCGTCGTCAGCATCGCGCGGTGGACGGCCGAGGGCCGCGTTGACGACGTGCGCGCACGTGACGACGTGTTCCTCGTCCACGAGGACACCGTGCCCCACGACCCCGCCACCGGCGGAGCGGAACCGGACGACGGCCGCACCAGAGGCCACCATCACGCAAGCGGGGGCTCGGCAGGAGCAGGCCGGGGCGCCCACTGGACGTTCACGGTGAAGTGCACCTCCGCGGTGCCCTTGGCGAGGATCACTCCCGTCTCGCCTCCCAACTTGACCCCGAATTCGATCGACACCGCGTCCGGGCTGAGCTCGTCCAGCGTCTTCGTCAGTCCGGTCAGGGCCGGACGAAGGCTCAGCAAGCTGGATTCCAAGGTCCGCGACGCCTGCCCGATCGCCCGTCCCGGCCCGGGAGAGGCCAGGACAACGGACTCCTCGGGAATGTCGGCGAGGTCCACCTCCGCGACCAGGAACTCCCCTGTGTCCAGCGGAATTCGCACCAGCTGGATCATCGACGCCTCCTCTGCGCTGCCCCGCCTCAACTCCTCATCGTCCTCCGGAGTGCCGCCGTCACCCACCCTCCGTCAGAGGCTTGCCTTGTACTTGGCCGGTGCCGCACGGTTCACGCAAGACGCCGACGGCCGCCTGCGGGTCCGGTGCTGCCGCGCCCACAGCACCAGTGCGTCGAGCGCTGTGGCGGCCGCGAAGGTCACTGCCAGGGCGATGACGAAGAGGACGGCGAACAGCCTCCAGAACTCCGGGGTCAGTGACGTACCCACGATGCTCACCTCCTTCCGCCGGTGTTCCCATGCCGTCATCGAACACCTCCGCCCGATCGGCGCACAGGGGCCGCAGGGATCGCCTTACGTGCCAGGTCGGCCCGTCCGCCGGGGCCGGGTGGCCCCTGGTGCGCGGCGGCGCGGCGCACCAGTCTGATGGGGCCGGGCCGGTACGCCATCGAGTCACGGGGCACCGCCGCGGCGGGTGTCGTCCGGCAGGCCCGGCCGGTCCGGCGCTCGGGGCGCTGTGGGTGAGGTCTGCCGAAGGCTCCGCAGCGGCCTATCGTGGAAGGAGCGACGCTTCCTCTTTGCCCCGCCCCGGCGCGAGCCCCGTGAGGGAGGCACCATGCCGGCTGACAAGACCGTCCAGCAGCTGGTCAGGGATGCGACGGCCGCACCGTCCATGCACAACGCGCAGCCCTGGCGGTTCCGCTTCCTGCGCGCCAGCGGAACCCTCGAACTGCGCGCCGACCCGAAACGCGCCATGCCCGCTTCCGACCCTGCGCACCGTGCCTTGCACATCGGCTGCGGAGCCGCCCTGTTCAATCTGCGGGTCGCGGCGGCGCACGCGGGTCGGCTGCCCCGGGCACGGCTGCTGCCCGATCACGCCGATCCGGGGCTGCTCGCCACCGTCGACCTGTCCGGCAGCCCACTGGACGGACCCGACGACGGCCTCGCCCGGCTGTATCCGGCGATCCACCGCAGGCACACGAGCCGCTACCCCTTCGCCGAACAGGGTCTCTCGGACGCTGAGCGAGCCGCGTTGACCGAGGCCGCCGACCGCGAGGGCGCCGTGCTGTTGTTCCCCTCGGACTGGCATCTGGAGGTGCTGCTGGACCTCGTCCACGACGCCGAAGGGCGTGACGGCGCCGAACCGGCCCGCCAGGAAGAAGTCGCCCGCTGGACACAGCTCGGTGCGGCCGAGGCCGACACCGCCTCCGAAGGCGTCCCTGAATACGCTTTCGGCCCCCACAAGCGGGACGGCCGCGCTCCGGTGCGCGACTTCGCCGGTCGCCGACCCGTCGCCGACCGCGGCACGACCACCTTCGAGTCCCACCCGAACCTGGCGCTGCTCGGCACCGCGGACGACCGGCCGGCCGACTGGCTCCGCGCCGGTCAGGCGCTGGAACGGGTCCTCCTGCAGGCCACACTGGACGGCCTGGCCACGTCCCTCACATCTCATGCCCTGGAGTGGTCCGACCTGCGCGAGCTCGTGCGTGATCCGGCTTCGGCCGTGGGCTTCGTCCAGATGGTGCTGCGCGTCGGCCACGGCCCACAGGGTCCGACGACCCGCCGTCGCCCGGTACGGGAGGTCCTGGAGTTCGAGTGAGGGCCGGTCGGCCCGGGCCGGGACCCAGTCGGCCCTTCCACCTCAGGCACCCCACAAACGACCCTGGAATCGAAGCCAGGTGCGCATCGAAGCCGTGACGCATCAGGGCGGGCACCACCCGCCGCCCTCGACGGTTCCGGCCCTGACCAGGAGGTACGCGTCATGTCCCGTACTGTCGTCGCCGGATTCGACGGCTCGCCCGAGAGCCGGGCGGCCGCCGAGTGGGCCGCCCGCGAGGCGGGGCTGCTCGGCGCGGCGCTGAAGCTCGTCAGTGTCTGGCAGCCCGTTCCCCTGGCGTACGCCCCGTTCCTCGGTGGTGAGAGCGCGCAGCACGAGATGGTCCGGGTGCCCCGCGAGGCGGCCGACGGCCTTCGGCTGCGTCACCGCGGCGTGTCCGTGAGCGTGGAACAGCTCAGTGGCCGGCCGAGTGAGGTGCTGGCCGCCGTGGCGGACGACGTCGACCTCTTGGTTCTCGGGTCGCGCGGGCTGAGCGGCCTGAGCGGCTTCCTGGTGGGGTCCGTGGGCCAGGCCGTGGTGGCCCACACCCGGCGCCCGGTCGTCCTCGTCCGCGCCGGGGAACAGGCCGCGGACGAGCATGCTCACGATCCGTCCGGAGTCCCGTCCGCCGCGACGCCGTTCCGGCCCGTCGTCCTGGGGCTCGACGCCGTATCGCCCGACGGGTCGGTGATCGAGTTCGCGTTCGAGGCCGCGGCTCGCCGCGACACCGCCCTGCGTGTGCTCCACTCCTGGCCCCTGCCGCCCTACTTCGCCTACGGCCTTCCCGAGGATCCCGAGTTGAACGCCCGGCTGGCCGAGGACGACGCGGCGATACTGGCCGAGGCACTCCGCTCCTGGCGGCAGAAGTTCCCGTCCGTCGAGGTCCGCGAGGAGTCCCGTCCCGGCAAACCCGTCGACCACGTGGTCGAGGCCTCCCACGACGCCTCGCTCGTGGTCGTCGGACGCCGGATCCGCAGCTCGCCGGTCGGCGCCCGCGTCGGGCCCGTCACGCACGCGGTGCTGCACCACGCGGCCGCCCCGGTCGCCGTCGTCCCGCACGACTGACCCGGAGAGGGCAGGTGAGGGAGGTGCCAGGCATGGAACTGCCCGTGGTCGTCGGCGTCGACGGCTCCGCTCCGAGCCTGCGCGCCGTGGACTGGGCGGCGGACGAAGCCGCCCTGCACGGCGTGCCGTTACGGCTGGTGTACGCCTCGTTGTGGGAGCGCTACGAAGGGCCCGCGCTGGCGCGGGCGCTGGGCAAGCCTTCGGAGCAGGTACGGGCCGACCTCATCGTCGGCGGCGGCGTCGAACGAGCCGAGCGCCGCGCACCGGATCTGAAGATCTCCGCCGAAGTGCTGCGCGCCGACGCGGTGAGCGCCTTGCTCCGGGAGGCGCGTAACGCCTCCATGGTGGTCGTGGCGTCCCGCGGCCGCAGCGGGGTCGCAGAGTTGCTGCTCGGCTCGGTCAGTCTGGCGGTAGCCGCGCGGGCCTCCTGCCCCGTGGTCGTGTTGCGTGACGGTCGCGGTCAGGGCGCTTGGACCCGCGCCGCGCAGCGGATCGTGCTCGGGGTCGGCGACGAGGTGGACTCGGCGGCGGTGCGTTTCGCGTTCCAGGAGGCGGCCGACCGCCACGCCGCTCTGCATGTCGTACGGGCGTGGCGGTGCCCCGCGCAGGAGTCCTCCGGTCCTCCTCTCACGGCGGGGGATTCCGCCCGCGACCACGAGCAAGGCGCTGCGGACCTTGTGGCGGAGGCGCTGCGGGACGCCGCCTCGGAGCATCCGTCCGTGCGGGTGCTCCTGCGGATCGTCGAGGGGGAGGCGCGCACGGCGTTGGTGGAGGCCTCGGGCACCGCCGACCTCCTGGTCGTCGGCGCTCGCCGCCAGCGCGGACACCTCGGGCTCCAGCTCGGCCGGGTCACGCACACGGTGCTGCACCACTCCGTCTGCCCCGTCGCCGTCGTCCCGCAGCGGACGTGACGGTGCTGCCCCGCTCAGAGGTCGGCCGCGTGGTCGGGAGCGTACGTCTGCAGCTCACACCGTGGCCGAACGTAACCGGTCGACACCGGCACGGTCGAACCGACTCCGGTCGAACAGCGCGATTTCACCTGCCGCGGTCAAGAGCGCGATGTAACGCTGGAAGTACCACTGGGTTCGTTCGCGCTCAGTGGGCTTGGGGAGAGCCACGATGCGAGCCACCCGGGGGTGAGATGCTCCGCGACCCGCTTCACGCTGCCCCCTTGCCCGCCGCGTCCCGCCCCTCGAACACCACGACGAGCCGGGCGCCCTCCGCACGCAGCTTCACCAGCTCCGTCTGCCGCCGCAGCAACTCCGGCTCGTACGTGCCACGCGGCAGCGACGCGGAGCGCTTCCTCTTTCCAGCCATTCCGCCTCCTTGATCCCCGACCGTCCCCCGACCGCTCCTCGACCTCTCCTCACCTCCGTTCGCCCCATCCAACGACGTTCACGAGGTCCTTCATGTCCAACGCCAAGCAAGAGCACCCGGACAGCACGACGTTGACCGACGCGGAACTGCGCACGCTGGACGCCCACTGGCGGGCCGCCAACTACCTGGCGGTCGGCCAGATCTATCTGCTGGCCAATCCCCTGCTCGCCGAGCCGCTGCGGCCCGAGCACGTCAAGCCTCGCCTGCTCGGACACTGGGGCACCTCGCCCGGACTCAATCTGGTCCACACGCACCTCAACCGTGTGATCAAGGAGCGCGGCCAGGACGCCCTGTGCGTCTGGGGGCCCGGCCACGGTGGGCCGGCGGTCCTCGCCAACGCCTGGCTCGAGGGCAGCTACAGCCAGACGTACCCCGATGTGACCCGGGACGCGGTGGGCATGGAGCGGCTGTTCCGCCAGTTCTCCTTCCCGGGCGGGGTGCCGAGCCACGTCGCCCCGGAAACCCCGGGCTCCATCCATGAAGGCGGCGAGCTCGGCTACGCCCTGTCCCACGCCTATGGCGCCGCGCTCGACAACCCTCAGCTCCTGGTCGCCTGCGTGATCGGCGACGGCGAGGCGGAGACGGGGCCACTGGCCGCCTCCTGGCACTCCAACAAGTTCCTCGACCCCGTGCACGACGGCGCGGTGCTCCCGATCCTGCACCTCAACGGCTACAAGATCGCCAACCCCACGGTTCTGTCCCGGATCCCGGAGACCGAACTCGACGAACTGCTGCGGGGGTACGGCCATGCCCCGCTCCACGTCACGGGCCACGATCCGGCCCAGGTGCACCGGGACATGGCCCTGGCGATGGACACCGCCCTGGACCGCATCACCGAAATCCAGCGCACGGCACGCCGGGAGGGCGGGATCGACCGGCCCCTGTGGCCGGTGATCGTGCTGCGCACCCCCAAGGGCTGGACCGGGCCCGCCGAGGTCGACGGGCTGCCGGTGGAGGGCACCTGGCGCTCCCACCAGGTCCCGCTGGCCGCCGTCCGCGACAACGGGGAGCACCTGCGGCAGCTTGAGGAGTGGATGCGGTCGTACCGGCCCGAGGAACTCTTCGACGAACGGGGGCGGCCGCGGGAGCAGGTCCTCGCCTGTGTCCCCGAGGGTGCGCGGCGCCTTGGCTCCACCCCGCACGCCAACGGCGGACTGCTGCTGCGGGAGCTGCCGGTGCCGCCCCTGGAGAAGTACGCTGTCGCGGTGGACAAGCCCGGCGCGAGCCTGCACGAACCCACACGTGTCCTGGGCGACCTCCTCGAAAACGTCATGTCGGCGACGAGCGAGCGGCGCGACTTCCGCATCGTCGGCCCCGACGAGACCGCCTCCAATCGCCTCCAGGCGGTCTACGCCGCCAGTGGCAAGGCCTGGCAGGCTGAGATGCTGCAGGTGGACGAGCACCTCGACCGGCACGGCCGGGTCATGGAGATCCTCTCCGAACACACCTGTCAGGGCTGGCTGGAGGGCTATCTGCTCACCGGCCGGCACGGCCTGTTCTCCTGCTACGAGGCGTTCGTCCATATTGTCGACTCGATGGTCAACCAGCACATCAAATGGCTGCGGGTCACCCGCCGCCTGCCCTGGCGCGCGCCCATCGCCTCGCTCAACTACCTGCTCACGTCGCACGTGTGGCGCCAGGACCACAACGGCTTCTCGCACCAGGACCCCGGCTTCGTCGACCACGTCCTCAACAAGAGCCCCGAGGTCGTACGGGTCTATCTCCCGCCGGACACCAACACCCTGCTGTCCGTGGCCGACCACACCCTGCGCAGCCGCGACTACGTGAACGTGATCGTCGCGGGGAAGCAGCCCTGTTTCGACTGGCTCAGCCTGGAGCAGGCGCGTGCTCACTGCGCCCGCGGCGCGGGGATCTGGTCCTGGGCCGGCACCGAGAACAGCTCACGAGAACCGGACGTGGTGCTCGCCGGCGCGGGCGACGTACCCACCCAGGAAGTGCTGGCCGCGGCGCAGCTGCTCCGCCAACATCTGCCGGAGCTCGCCGTGCGGGTCGTCAACGTCGTCGACCTGGCCCGCCTGCTGCCCGCCGAGGAGCACCCGCACGGCATGCCCGCCGCCCAGTACGACGCCCTGTTCACCCAGGACAAGCCGGTCATCTTCGCGTACCACGGCTATCCGTGGCTGATCCACCGACTCGCCTACCGCCGCACCGGTCACCACAACCTGCACGTCCGCGGCTACAAGGAGATCGGCACCACCACGACGCCCTTCGACATGCTGGTCCGCAACGACCTCGACCGCTACCGCCTGGTCATGGACGTCATCGACCGCGTCCCGGGCCTCGCCGTCCGTGCCGCCGAGGTACGCCAGCAGATGGAGGACACCCGGCTGCGCCACCACGCCTGGATCCGCAAGCACGGCACCGACCTCCCGGAGGTCGCGGACTGGACCTGGAGCACCTGACGTGCCCCGGCCCGTACAGGAGCGCCCCGTCATGACGGCGAGCGCAAGCCTTGGCTCCGGCGGCTCCCGATGAGCGCCGGTCCCGTCCAGGCCGCCGTGCCCCGCGCGCTGCGGGGCACGGCGGCCGCGGTGTTCGACACCGACGGCGTCATCACCGACTCGGCCCGGGTGCACGCCGCCGCCTGGAAGACGGCCTTCGACGCCCACCTGCGCGACCGGCAAGTCCGCCAGCGCCCCTTCGACGAGCGCGACGACTATCTGCGGTACGTCGACGGCAAGTCACGTCTGGACGGGGCACGGTCCTTCCTGGAATCCCGCGGGCTCGACCCGGCCGAGGACGAGGTGCGGGCCGTCGCCGCCGACAAGGAGCGGCTGTTCACGGAGCGGCTGCGCGAGCACGGCATCGACGCCTACCCCGGCACGGTCCGGCTGCTGCGCGTCCTGCGGTCGGCGGGGATTCCCCGGGCCGCCGCCTCCGCGTCCCGGCACGCCCCGGAGCTCCTCGACCACGCCGGTGTACGAGACCTCTTCGACACCGTGGTCGACGGCACCGAGGCCGCCCGCCTGCACCTGCCCGGCAAGCCCGACCCCGCCCTGTTCCTGGAGGCCGCCCGCCGCCTGGGCGTCCCCGCCGCTCGCACCGCCGTCATCGAGGACGCCCTCGCGGGCGTGGCGGCGGGGCGGCGCGGCGGCTTCGGCTTGGTCGTCGGCGTGGACCGGGCCCGCACGCCGCAGACGCGCGCCGCTCTCCTGGCACACGGCGCGGACATCGTGGTCGACGACCTCGCCGATCTGCTCGCATCGGAGGACTGAGCATGCCCGACGGGACCGACTCGACCGGCTTCCCTGACCTCCCCGACTGGACCTGGGAGTACGAGGGCTACGACCCCGCGCAGGAACGGCTCCGCGAATCGCTGTGCACTCTCGGCAACGGCTACTTCGCGACACGCGGCGCCGCCCCGGAGTGCGCCGCCGACGCCGTCCACTACCCCGGCACGTACGCCGCCGGCTGCTACAACCGGCTGACGTCCGACGTGGCCGGATGCAAAGTCGAGAACGAGGACATGGTCAACCTGCCCAACTGGCTGCCGCTGCGCTTCCGTACCGGCTCGGGCGAGTGGCTTTCCCCCGACATCCACAAGGTCCTCGACCACCACCAGAGCCTCGATCTGCGCTCCGGCACGCTCACCCGCACCCTGCGCTACCAGGACGACAGCGGCCGCGTCCTCGCGGTGCGCCAACTACGCCTGGTTCACATGGCAGACCCTCATCTGGCCCTGCTGCGCACCGAGTTCACGGCGGAAGGCTGGTCCGGCGGCCTGGACGTGGAAGCGGCGCTCGACGGGACCGTCACCAACTCCGGCGTAGAACGCTACCGACAGCTGGCCGCACGCCACCTCACCCACGCCCATACCGGTGCCTCGGACGACAGCGGCACGGTGTGGCTGCGCTGTCGCACCACGACCTCCGACATCCGCGTCGGACTGGCCGCCCGGACCACGGCCGACGCCCCGACGAGGATCTCCGTCGAGCGCGATGACGGGCGGGCCGTCCAGCGGTTGCGGCTCTCCCTCACCGAAGGGCGGACCGTGACCGTCGACAAGACCGTCGCGCTGCACACCTCGCGCGACCCGGCGATCAGCGACCCGCTGCACGCCGCCGTCGACCGGGTACACCGCGCGCCCGACGCCGCCGCCCTGCTGGCCTCCCACCGCACGGCCTGGCAGCAGTTGTGGAGCAACGCCGAGCTGGACGTGCCCAACAGCGCGGGGCCGGTGCTGCGACTGCACCTCTTCCACGTGCTGCAGACCCTCTCCCCGCACACGGCCGACCTGGACGTGGGCGTCCCGGCCCGGGGACTGCACGGCGAGGCCTACCGGGGCCATGTCTTCTGGGACGAACTGTTCGTCCTGCCCTACCTCAACCTGCACTTTCCAGAGGTCTCGCGGGCCCTGCTCAGCTACCGCCACCGGCGCCTGGAGCAAGCCTGCTTCGCCGCTCGTGACGCCGGACACAGCGGCGCCATGTACCCGTGGCAGAGCGGCAGCGACGGCCGTGAGGAGACCCAGGAGCTGCACCTCAACCCACGCTCGGGCCGCTGGCTGCCCGATCACTCCCGACTGCAGCACCATGTCGGTTCGGCGATCGCGTACAACGTGTGGCAGTACTGCGAGGCGAGCGGCGACAGCGAGTTCCTGCACACCAAGGGTGCCGAGACACTGGCGCAGATCGCCCGGTTCTGGGCCGGGCTCGCCACGTACGACGAGACGCTCGGCCGCTACCGGATCCGCGGCGTGGTCGGCCCCGACGAGTACCACGAGGCCTATCCGGGATCCGCACGGCCGGGTCTGGACGACAACGCGTACACGAACGTCACCGCCGCCTGGGTGCTGGCTCGGGCGCTCGACGTGCTCCGCGGTCTGCCCGCGCCACGGCGCCGGGACCTCGGTGAGCGCATCGGCCTCGCCTCCGGCGAGCTCGACTCCTGGGAGGACGTGTCACGGAAACTGCACGTGCCGTTCCACTCCGGTGTCATCAGCCAGTTCGAAGGGTACGGCGAGCTGGCCGAGCTCGACTGGGCGTCGTACCGCGCGCGTTATGGCGACATCCGGCGCCTCGACCGGATCCTGGAGGCCGAGAACGACAGCGTCAACAACTACCAGGCGTCCAAGCAGGCCGACGTCCTGATGCTCGGCTACCTCTTCGGACCGGCCGAACTCAGGGGTATTTTCCGGCAGTTGGGATACCCGCTCGACGACGCCACATGGCAGCGGACCGTCGATCACTACCTGGCCCGCACCAGCCACGGATCCACCCTCAGCAGCCTCGTGCACGGCTGGGTCCTGGCCCGCGCCCGGCGCTCCGACGCCTGGACCTACGTCCAGGAGGCCCTGGCCGGGGACATCGCCGACCTGCAGGGCGGCACCACCGGGGAGGGCATCCACCTCGGCGCCATGGCGGGCACGCTCGACCTGGTCCAGCGCGGGCTGACCGGCCTTGAGACCCGCGACGGGGCTCTGCGCCTCGACCCCGTACCGCTGCCGGAGCTGTCCGAGTACGGCTTCGCGATCCGCTACCGGGGGCACTGGGGTGTCGGGCTGCGGCTCAGCGCGGGAAAGCTGCGGGTCACCGTGCCGGAGTCCGACCGGGAGCCGATCGACATCGGGCTGGCCGACCGGACCGTGCCCGTGGAGCCCGGCGAGTCCTGCACGCTCGTCCTCACCGACCGGTAAGCGGCGTGGACGGAGTGAATCCGTCCACGCCCGTCCCGGCCCGCGGCCGCCGGGTCAGCGCAGCCAGCCGTTCTTCCGGACGAACGGCAGCCCGGCCCACAGCCGACCGGCGCCCAAGGTGTCACCGGCGGAGGACGCCGCGAGGACTATCAGCGCCACCGCGTAGATGACGTGGTACTCCACCAAGGGGTTCGTGGACATGCTCGCGCCACCGTCGGAGAGGTGCTTGGCGGGCGGCCATTCGGCCATCCACATCAGCACCATCATGGCGGTGCCGGCCAGCGCGGCGAGCCGCAGGGCGATGCCGCTCACCAGGGCGACCCCTATGCCGAGCAGGCCCAGCATGAACAACCAGTCGACCCAGGCGTCGCCGGCCCAGGAGTGGAACGTGGACTCCATCGGACCGGCCGCCACATCGCTGAGGAAGCCCTTGGTCGGCGAACCGCCGTCGATCCACCCCGTGCCCGACGGGGTGGCGTACCCGAAGCCGAAGGCCTTGTCGAGGAACGCCCACAGGAAGACGAACCCGGTCAGCAGGCGCAGCGAGGCGAAGGCGTAGGCCCGCGCGGTGTGCGTGTCGGCGTGGTCCGCCACCGCGGTCTCGGACGAGTCGCGCCGGGCCCTGCGGAACGACGGCGGGTGGATTCCCCTGCTGCGGTGGCGCGGGTGGGCGTGCACGGCCATGGTGATGCCCTTCTCGTGAACAGTGCGCTAGGTACCTGACACGGTTCACTCTTGTTCACCGGGGACGGCGCCCGCCCGATGCCGAAGGTCACCCCTGAGGTGCCACACGACCCTTTCGTACCGGTCCTGTCGGACCATCGGCAGACTCGGCTCAGGTTGTCGAGGACGTGTCCCATGGGGCATGTCGTCCGAGCCGGATGTGTCCGTCGAGCGTGCGGTGCAACTGAAGCCCGCCGTCCGGGATGTGGCGCGTCGACGGGTCGTCGTGGGGACGGATTCCGTCCTGTCGAACGTTGTGAGGGCGGGTGATCCTCAGCCAAGCCGGAGGTCCGGCGACGAACTGGTCAGCGTGGTCCGTGACCGCCACAGTGAGGCCGGTGTCGTCCGAGGTGATCAGGAGCCGGTAACACGGAGCATCACTGTGCCCGTAGACGTACTGGGCCGAGATGCGCACCGCCTCCTGCAACTGGCACGCCAGTTGCCTGGCGATCGGGGCGGCGTGCAGGACCGCGGCGGCGACATGGGTCAGCGCCGTCTCGCTGCCGGGCAGTCGCTGAGTCTCATAGGAAAGCGCCAGGTGCGGTCCGGCGAGCTGGGTGTCCGCAGTAGTGGTGCCGTGCACGGTGCGAGGCAGTCCCGCGGCACTGATGGTGTTCGGCATTGGCGTCTCCGCAAGCGCCCATGAAACACGGAAATGGCGGGACTGCAGCGGGCGGGGCCAAGTTCGCTCCCTGCAGTCCCGCGCGTACCTGGACGCCCGAGGGCTGGGGGCCTGGCACACGCTACTCCGCTCCCCGAGGTGAGCGCGAGGCCGCCGCTCGCCGTCCACGTGGCGGATCTCGGAATCGGCCAGAAGGTCCGGTGAATCCGGTACAGACATACGACGGGAGGACACGTTGACCTCATACCAATGGGGGAATCAAACCAACAGACCATCGCTCCTGGGCCCGTCAACTCCCCCACGTCTGCGTGCACTCCTGCGCGTCTTTGCTCAACGTGCTCTCCCCCGGTCGCCCCGGACCTCGGTGACCCCGCTCTGTGTTTCCACCCCCCGCCGACCACGAGGCGGCGGACCGCACCGAGGCGGCACCACATGTTCCAGGGCACCCAACCCTCCCGTCGGCACCTGTCCACGTACCGCGTCCAGGGACGCACCGTCCTTGAGCTCCACGGTGAAATCGACATCGCCGCCACCATCGCCATCACCCCGGCGCTGGACGCGGCGACCAGCCGACCCGAGCCGCTGGTCGTTCTCGACCTCACGCAGATCACCTTCATCGACTGCTCCGGTCTGAGCCTGCTCTGCCGCGTTCACCGCCGCGTCAGCAGCCGTCACGGGGACCTCAAACTGATCTGCCACCACCCCCAGGCCCTGCGCCTGCTGCGCCTGGCTCGGCTCACCGACACCTTCCGCCCCGCTCACACGCTCGGCGAGGCGCTTGACCAGCACCTCACCGGTGGCCAGGCTCGGGTGCCACACGGTGGTGACGGCCCTGGCGGCAATCACTGACTGTTGCTGTCGCATGGGCTGCTGCCTGGGCAGGTTACAGAGCCATGGGGGCAGCAGCCGGTGAGTCCAGCGATGTCGCCACCGGCCCGGCAGCCCAAGGGACCCGGTAGCAGAGCCGAAAGACCCTTGGAGTGCGCGGCCGCCCGGGAACATCATGGAAGTGGCGAGTGCTCACACCCTCCTGGAGGCACGCCATGACCTTCTCCCCCATGCCGAGCACGCTGAAGTCACTGCCCGCCACCGACCAGCGGCGGCTGATGGACACCGCCCGTGAAGTGTCGTTCCCCCAGGGCGCACGGCTCTTCGAGGAAGGCGGGCACGCCGACCGGTTCTGGATCGTCCGTACCGGTACGGTCGCACTGGACCTGTCCGTTCCGGGCCGCCGGGCCGCCGCCATCGAGACCCTCGGACACGGCCAGCTCATCGGCTGGTCCTGGCTGTTCACCCCACACGTCTGGCACCTGGGCGGCGAGGCGACAGCTCCAGTGCGAGCCTACGAGTTCGACGCCTCCACGGTGCGAACACTGTGCCAAGAGGACCCCGCCTTCGGTCGGCACGTCGCCCAGTGGGTGGGCGGCATCGTCGCCCACCGACTGCACGCGACCCGCACCCGACTCCTCGACCTGTACGCCCCGTACGGCAGCGGCAGCACCCTGTGACCGCAACCGTCTCCCGCTCCGCGTCCTCCTGCTGAACGACCACGAGGTCGTCCGACTCGGTCCAGCCGACCCGCGCTGGTACGGGGGTCCCGCGCTCCGTCCCGAGGTGGCGGTCCTGGACGTACGCCTGCCGGACGGTGGCGGCCCGGGGCCGGGTGGTGCCGTCAGCGGGAGGGACGGGGGAAGCGGGCGGGGGTGAACCGGGTGAAGGCGGGCGGCACGGTCTTCTTCTCGAACGTCGCCAAGTCAAGGACCTGCTGCAGCTCCGGCTGATAGCGGCCGACGGACCGGTTCAGTGTCCGCGGGTCGGTGCTGGGCCAGCGGTCGGTGTCGGCCTTGGCCAGCAGGGCCTCCAATGCGGTGATCTCGTCGGCCGCGCTGAACGCGCAGTGCGAGCCTCGGTTCACGTACATCTGGCGCAGGCTGCCCGGCTCGCCGTTGCGGCGGACCTGGTCGGCGTACCAGCCGGTCTGGTCGGAGACCGCGCCGCCGTCCTGGGTGTTGTGGAGCGTCACCACGGGCTGCGGAGTCGTCCCACGCGCGATGGTGTACCGCTTCATGTAGTCGACGGCCCTCCTGTCCGCCGTGATCCGGGTACCGGTGTTCAGTTTGGCCACATCGGCGGCCAGGGCGGCGCCGGGCGACCCAGCGGCACGGTACGCCTTGCGGACCAGGTCCTTCTGCGCCGAACCGGCGAGCTGCCGCCGGTAGTCGACGCCTGTGTTGGAGGACGGGTTGCCGCCTGCCCGGCGCTCCAAGTCGATCCGGCCGAGCGGGCCGGTGCCCGCGACGTACGCGTTGCGCAGCCACTGCGCCTGCGCCCGCACGCGGTCCGCGGTCTTCGTCGGCCGCGCCTCGTGCGCGGAGTACCACCCGGGGATGTTGCCCAGCGCGCCGACGAGGGCGAGGCGCGCCCTGCCGTGCTCGGTCTCCAGGGCGCGGTCGATCGCCGCCACGAGAACCTTGACGCTGCGCTCTGGATCGCGTGGCCGCACCAGGTCGATGTCCTGGTCCGCTGCGGGCACCAAGAGCGTCTTGAGCGCGTAGGTCATGTCCAGCGTGGTGTTCCAGGTCCCGTTGCCGTCGTACTCCGCGCACATCGCCAGTACGCCGTCGAACCGGCCCGGGTGCCGCTCCCCCAGCAAGGTGGCGACGGTCCCGCCCATCGACTGGCCGGTGCTGATGGTGCGCCTGGGCCGACCGACGTTCTGGTCGAACCAGTCCCGCAGCGCGAGCTGGTCGGTCAGCGCATCCGCCACCGCGTACCCGTGCGTGCCCTTGTAGTCGGACGCCGCCAGGGCGAACCCCTTTGCCAGCAGGGCCTTTTCAGCCTCTTCGCTATTGGTCAGGGCGATCTTCTCCGGACCCCAGCCCGCGGGATAGTAGCCGTGGCTGTACAGCAGCAGCGTCCCGTTCCAGCGCTTCGGGACCTCCACGCGGTACTTCGCCCCGTCGATCTCCCCGGTGTACGACCGACGCTCGCCGACGGTGTCGGCCGCTTCGGTGGCCACCGCGGTGCCGGTCCCGAACATCGAGCCCGCCACCAGTGCGGCAGTCACGACGACGCTCCCCCCTCGTCTCCTCATCAGGATCATCAGGAGAGCTCCTTTCATCATTCAACGTTTGACGGACACAAGGACAGACCCTCGGCCGACGGTGAACTCATCGGAGTCCGAGGCATTTTCACGTTCTCGGTGAACCTCAGGGCCACCACGGCCCGGGGCGCTCGGCCGGTGTGCGGCGGTCGGTGTAGCTGCGCCGACCGCCGCACGGAAAGAGGCCCGAAGGCACCGTGGTGGGTGCCGCGCGTCGGCTACGCGGCGGTGGCCGTCGGGGCCTTGGGCCGGTAGGTGCACACGTGCACGCCGGTGCCGCTGGTGACCGTGGAGACCAGCTCGAAGGAGCGCAGGACGCCATCCACCGGGTATATCGACTTCCCGCCGCCGAGGAGCACCGGCAGGATCATGAGCCGGAGCTCGTCGACCAGGCCCTCGGCCAGCAGGGTCCGGGACAGCGACGCGCTGCCCAGCACGGCCAGGTCACCGCCTTCGGCCTCGCGCAGCTTCTTGATCCGGTCGACGGCCTGGTCGCCCGGGATGATTCTGGAGTTGTTCCAGGCCGTCACGTCGTCCTCACCGAGGGTGCTGGACACGACGTACTTGGCGACGCTGTTCATGTGATCGGCGAACGGGTCGCCCGCCCGGCCGGGCCAGGCCGCGGCCATGACCTGCCAGGTGCGGCGCCCGTAGAGCATGGCCTCGGTGCTCTTGGACCAGTCGGCCAGGGCGGAGCCCATCACCTCCGGGTCGAAGAACGGATGGGACCAGCCGCCGTGGGCGAAGCCGCCGTCGCTGTCCTCGTCCGGCTGGCCCGGGGCCTGTACGACGCCGTCGAGGCTGATGAACTCGCCGATGGTGATACGCATGAGTGACTCGCTTTCCTGTGGGTGGGCTTCGTGCGGAGTGCCGCGAAGCGGGGTACTGGGAGCCGCGGGTGCCGGCCCGCGCCGATCGCCGAGGTGTTGACCAACAGGTGGACCTCGTCGATCAGTTCGCGGTCGAGGAGGGTGGCCGTCGGCGGTCGTGCGGATCTGAGGCTTCCGCTTGCGCATGGCGAAGCCCCTTTCATGGGTGTGATGGTCGAGTGGTGCGAGGTGGGGGCCCGACGCGGTGGGCAGCGGCGCCGGCCCCGCTGCGGCACGGGGGGGCGGTCAGACCTGTGCCGGTGCCTGGTACTCCAGGACGACAGCGCCGGAGGGGAACATCGACGTACCGGTGAGTTTCCACGTGCTCGGGGCACCGCCCTGCGGGAACAGGCGCCGCCCGGTACCCGCGGTCCCCGGATGGACGCACAGCTTGAGCACGTCGACCAGGCCGAGCCGGACCAACTGCCCGACGAGTTCGGCCCCGCCCAGCACCAGCAGGTCCTGGCCCGGTTCGCGCCGCAGCTTCGCGACGTGCTCGGCCAGTCGGCCGGGGATCAGCACGCCGTTCCACGGCACGTGGTCAAGGGTCGTGGACACCACGTACTTCGGCGCGGCGTCCACCAGCCTGGTGTACTCCTCGGCCGCGTCCCGTAAGGGCCAGGCCGCGGCCATCTCCTGGAAGGTCACCCGCCCCAGCAGCAGCGCCCGGCTCGCGGCGATCTGGCCGAGCTGGTACTTCTCGTGCTCGTCGTACCGGAACGGCCGGGCCCAGGACGGGTTCGCGACCACGCCGTCGAGAAGGACGTGCATCAGGACGACGACTTTGCTCATGTGCGGGGCTCCGATCGAGGCGACGGGACACCGGCGTCCGGCACAGTCCTGGCGAGGAGGAAGGCCTGTTGAACGCGGCACCATCAGAGTGCGTGATCCATGGATGAGCCAACAAGATCGGAGAGTGGCATGCTCCGTTGAGCGGTGCTAAACGCTGGGGGGCGGCACCAAGCACGGGGGTGGAGATGCTGGAGCGACTGGAGCTGGAAGCGTTCCTGACGCTGGCCGAGGAGCTGCACTTCGGGCGTACGGCCGAGCGTCTGCATGTGACGACAGGCCGGGTCAGCCAGACCATCCAGAAGCTGGAACGCCGCATCGGTGCCCCGCTCTTCGAGCGCAACAGCCGCAAAGTGACCCTCACCGAGGTCGGACGTCAACTGCGGGACGACCTGCTGCCCGCGTACGAGCAGATCACTGCCGGGCTCGCACAGGCCATCGCGGTGAGCCGCGGGGGGGGGCCGTCAGAGGGGTCGTACGGGTCGGCTGGTCCGGGCCGTGGTGCGGAAACGTCATGGTCCAGGCGGCGGACCGGTTCCGCGTGCGCCACCCGCACTGCGACGTCGAGATCGTGGAAGTGCAGTTGTGCGACCCGCTCGGAGGGATGCGGGCGGGCACCATCGACCTCCAGCTCACCGAATTCCCCATCCGCGAACCGGACATCACCACCGGACCACTGCTCTTCAAGGAGCCGAGGGCGCTCATGGTGCCGGCGGACCACTCCTTCGCACGACGGGACTCGGTGTCGCTCGAGGACCTTGCCGACACCACCCTGGTCACCCTCAACGACGCGCACATACCTCGCTACTGGATGGACCGCTACTTCCCCCGCGAGACCCCATCCGGCCGCAGGATCCCGCAGGGCCCGGCGACCAACTTCTGGCCCGAGGTCCTCGTGCACATCGCCAACGGCGTCGGCGTCAGCACGGTCTCGCTGCGGGCCGAGAACTTCCACCAGCGGCCCGGCATGGTCTTCGTACCGTTCCACGACGCCCCGCCCATCGAGTACGGACTCATGTGGCCCACCGCGGGAACGAACCCCCTGACCGGCCCGTTCCTGGACATCGTGAACGAGATCGCCCACCCGATACGCAGCGCTCCCCACGCCCCCGAGGAGCTGCCGCAACCGGACACGACCGGCAGGCCGCTCGGTTGACGTACAGGTCTCCGCGGTGAGACCAGGCTCGACGACGGCGCCCGACGGGCCGCCGCTCCGGTCCGAGCGGAACTCGGGCCGGAGCGGCGGCGGTTCACCTCATCAAGAGCCCTCGCCGTGTCACAGCACCCGGGCGGTCAGCGGCACCGGTGTCAGGCGGCCGATGGCGGCCTGGCCGTCGTCCGACTGCGTGCCCGGCCTGGCGTCCGGCAGGGCGCGGATGCCGAGGGTGTAAATCAGCGCGGTCCTGTCGGTGGCGCCGGTGTTCAGGTGCGGGTTGGAGGACACGACCAGGGTGCGTCCGCCGTCCTCTAGGCGCGCGTCCAGGTTCCCGGTGACGTACGGCTGGGCGAAGTAGTAGCCGTATGAGGCGCCGCCGGTGAACACGAAGCCGGTGGGGGCGGTGAAGCGCTGCTCGATGGTGCCGGGGTTGACCGGCTGGTTGCCCAGCGAACGGATCTCCAGGTTGAACGTGGTGTTCTGGTTCGGCGCCGCCCCGGGGACCGTCTCCTGCACCACGCGCAGCGCGGTCTCGTTCTGGGCGGCGCCGGTGATCTTGCCGGAGAGCTGCACGGGGACGTGCCGTCCCACGCTCGCCGAGCCGTTGTCGAACTGCCCCGGCAAGGCGTCCGTGCGCGCCTGCACCGGGATGGTGTAGATCAGCGAACCGGTGTCGCTGGTCGTGGTGTTGACGTGCGGGTTGGCGGTGATGACCAGGGTCCGCCCGCCGTCCTCGACGCGGTGGCCGAGGTTGCCGGAGATGACGCCGTGGATGGTCTCGTAGTACGCGTACGTGGGCTGGCCGACGAAGGTGAAACCGGTCGGGGCGCTGTAGCGCTGGACGATGGTGCCGGGGTTGACCGGCTGCCCCGCGGGTGCGGTGTACCGCACGTTGAAGGCGGCGCGCTGGCCCGCGGCGACCTCCGGGACGGTGTCCTGGAAGATCGTCAGCGCGGTCTCGTCCGCCACGGGGGCGGGCACGACGACGGTGACGGGGAGCGTGTAGGAGTTGTCCTTCAGGTTGAGGTCGCCGCCGTACTGGATCTCCAGGGTGCAGGTGTAGGAGCCCGGCGGGGTGCTCTCCGGTGCGGTGATGCGGAACACCCCGTCCAGCGTGCCCTGGTTGGGCGGTAGTTGCTGCCCGGTGAAGGTGCGGGTGAGCCGTCGGCCGGTGGTGCCGGGGCCGCCGACCAGGCCGTCGGCCAGCGTGAGCACCACGGTCACCGACTGGCCGTCGGCGGGGTGAGGGCCGCGGTTGCGAATGCGCGCGCCGAGGTCGAACTCCTGGCCGCGCTGCACCCGGTAGGGGCTGACGACTTCGCCGTACAGGTCGGCGGCGGGCGGGAGCGGCGGGGTCATCTGGGCCACGGCCGTGACGCCCCGGATGCGGTGGTTGTAGTGGTCGGCGATGTAGAGGTGGCCGGCGCGGTCAAGGGCGATGCCCAAGGGGTGGTAGAGGCGCGTGCCCGCGGCAGGGCCGCCGTCGTCCACGTAACCGGCGGTGCCGTTACCTGCCACGGTGGTGATGATGCCGTCCGGGGTGACCTTGCGGACCCGGTGGTTGTGCTGGTCACCGATGTAGAGGCTGCCCGCCTCGTCGAGGGCCAGACCCCAGGGGTAGTGCAGCGAAGTGCCGAGCGCGGGTCCGCCGTCCGAGACGTAACCGGCGGTGCCGTTCCCCGCGACGGTGGTGATGTTCCCGTTCGGGGTGACCTTGCGGACGCGGTGGTTGTGCCGGTCGGCGATGTACAGATTCTCTTCGCCGTCCACCGCCACCGCTATGGGGTGGTACAGCCGGGTGGAGATCGCCGGTCCGCCGTCGGACACGTATCCGGCGGTGCCGTTACCCGCGACGGTGGTGATGTTCCCGTTCGGGGTGACCTTGCGGACGCGGTGGTTGTGCTGGTCCGCGATGTACACGTTTCCGCTGCGGCTCACGGCCACCCCGTGCGGGTAGTGGAGCTTGGTGGCGATGGCGGGCCCGCCGTCGGAGACGTAGCCGGCCTCGCCGGTGCCCGCGACGGTGGTGATGAGGCCGTTGGGCGTGACCTTGCGGATCCGGTGGTTGTAGGTGTCCGCGATGAAGAGGTTGCCCGCGTCGTCCACCGCCACGTCCCCCGGGTAGTGGAGCCGGGTGGCGACCGCGGGCCCGCCGTCGGAGATGTACCCGGCGGTGCCGTCGCCCGCGACGGTGGTGATGAGGCCGCTGGGCGTGACCTTGCGGACCCGGTGGTTGTTCCGGTCGGCGATGAAGAGGTTGCCGTTCTTGTCCACGGCGACGCCGTAGGGGTAATGGACCCGGGTCAGCGCGCCCGGTCCGCCGTCGGAGATGAACCCGGCCGCGCCGTTGCCCGCGACGGTCGCGATGGCGCCTTCCATCAGGCCCGCGGGCTGTGGTCCGGCTCCCGTACTGGCTGCGGTTGTCATGGTTGTTGCTCCCGTCGGGGTCAGAGGACGCGGGCGGTCAGGGCTGCCGGGGCCAGGCGGCCGAGGGCGGCCTGGCCGTCGTCGGACTGGGTGCCGGGCCGCGCGTCGGGCAGGGCGCGGATGCCGAGGGTGTAGATCAGCGCGGTCCTGTCGGTGGTACCGGTGTTGAGGTGCGGGTTCGACCTGATGACCAGGGTCTTGCCGCCGTCTTCGAGACGGGTGTCGAGGTTCCCGGTGACGTACGGCTGGGCGAAGTAGTAGCCGTACGAGGCGCCGCCGGTGAAGGCGAAACCGGTGGGGGCGGTGAAGTGCTGCTCGATGGTGCCCGGGTTGACCGGCTGGTTGCCCAGCGAACGGATCTCCAGGTTGAACGTGGTGCTCTGCCCCGGCGCCGCCGCGGGAACCGTCTCCTGCACCACCCGCAGCGCGGTCTCGTCCTGTGCGGTGCCGGTGATCTGGCCGGACAACTGGACCGGGGTGTGCCTGCCGACGCTGGCCGAGCCGTTGTCGTACCGCCCCGGCAAGGCGTCCGCCCGTGCCTGCACCGGAATGGTGTAGATCACCGAACCGGCGTCGCTGGTCGTCGTGTTGACGTGCGGGTTGGCCGTGATGACCAGGGTCCTGCCGTCGTCCTCGACGCGGTGGGCCAGGTTCCCGGAGACGACGCCGTGGATCGTCTCGTAGTACGCGTAGGTGGGCTGGCCGGTGAAGGCGAATCCGGTCGGCGCGGTGAAGCGCTGGACGACGGTGCCGGGATTGACCGGCTGTCCGGTGGGCGAGACGTAGCGCAGGTTGAAGGACGTGCGCTGGCCCGGGGCGGCCTCGGGGACGGTGTCCTGATAGATCGTCAGCGCCGTCTCGTCGGCGACCGTCGCGGGCACGACGACGGTGACGGGCAGTGTGTACGTGTTGTCCTTGAGGTTGAGCTCGCCGCCGTACTGGATCTCCAGCGTGCAGGTGTACGTGCCCGGCGGGGTGCTCTCCGGTGCGCTGACCCGGAACACCCCGTCCAGGATGCTCTGATGCGGGAGCAGTTGCTGTCCGGTGAACGTGCGGGTGAGCCGGCGCCCCGTGGTGCCGGGTCCGCCCACCAGGCCGTCGGCCAGCGTGAGCACCACGGTCACGAACTGTCCGTTGGCCGGGTTCGGGCCGCGGTTCCTGATCCGGGCGCCGAGGTCGAACTCCTGGCCGCGCTGCACCCGGTACGGGCTGACGACCTCCCCGTACAGGTCGGCGGCCGGCGGGAGCGGCGGAGTCATCTGGGCCACGCCCGTGACACCGCGGACACGGTGGTTCGAGTAGTCGGCGATGTACAGGTTCCCGGCGCGGTCCAGGGCCACGCCCTGGGGCTGGTAGATCCGGGTGGTCGCGGCGGGGCCGCCGTCGTCCACGTAGCCGGCGGTGCCGTTGCCCGCGACCGTGGTGATGGTGCCGTCGGACGAGACCCTGCGGACGCGGTGGTTCTCCTGGTCGGAGACGTACAGGTTCCCGGCTTCGTCCACCGCCACCCTTCGGGGCCCGTTGAGCCGGGTGGCGATGGCGGGCCCGCCGTCCGAGACGAACCCGGCGGTGCCGTTGCCCGCCACGGTGGTGATGATCCCGTTGGGCGTGACCTTGCGGACCCGGTGGTTGCTGTACTCCGCGATGTAGAGGTTGCCCTCGCGGTCGAAGGCAAGGCCGTCCGGGTGCTGGAGCCGGGTGGCGATGGCCGGGCCGCCGTCGGAGACGTATCCGGCGGTGCCGTTGCCCGCCACCGTGGTGATGATGCCGCTCCGGTTCACCTTCCGGACGCGGTGCCCCGACCACTCGCTGATGTAGAGGTTGCCCTCGCGGTCCAGGGCCACCCCGTGCGGGTGGTGGAGGCGGGTGGCGATGGCCGGGCCTCCGTCGGAGACGTATCCGGCCTCGCCGTTGCCCGCGACCGTGGTGATGATGCCGCTCGGCGACACCTTGCGTACGCGATTGTTGTAGATGTCCGCGATGTAGAGGTTGCCCTCGCCGTCGATCGCCACGTCCACGGGCTGGTTGAGCCGGGTGGCGACGGCGGGTCCGCCGTCGGAGATGTATCCGGCCTCGCCGGTGCCCGCCACGGTGGTGATGATGCCGTTGGGGGTGACCTTGCGGACGTGGTGGTTGTTCCGGTCGGCGATGTACAGGTTGCCGTTCTTGTCGACGGCCACGCCCTCGGGGTTGTGGAGCCGGGTCAGCGCGCCCGGCCCGCCGTCGGAGACGTACCCGGCCACGCCGTTGCCCGCGACCGTGGCGATGGCGCCCTCGGCCAGGCCTGCGGGCTGCGGGCCGGTTCCAGTACTAGCTGCGGTGGTCATGTTGCCGCTCCTGTCGGAGTCAGAGGACGTGCCCGGTCAGTGGTACGGGAGCCAGCCGTCCGATGGCGGCCTTGCCGTCGCGGTACGTACCGGGCACGGCGTCGGGCCGGGCACGCACGGTGAGCGTGTACAGCAGCGCGGTCGTGTCGGTGGCACCGGTGTTGACGTGCGGGTCCGACTCGATGACCAGCGTCTTGCCGTCGTCGCGGACGGTCGTGGCCAAGTTGTCGGTGACCGTCGGCTTGACGTAGTAGTAGCCGTACGTGGCGCCGCCGGTGAAGGCGAAGCCGGTGGGCGCGGTGAACGTCTGGACGGTCGTGCCCGGGTCGACCGCCACGTTGTTCAGGGACCGGATCTCGATGTTGAGCGACGCGGCCGCACCCGGTGTGGCCTCGAGGACGCTCTCCTGCTTGACCTGCAGCGCCGTCACGTCGTGCGTGGCACCGGTGACCTTGGCGGCGATCTGGACGGGCGCGTGCTTGCCGACGACCGCGCTGCCGTCGGTCCGCAGGCCGGGCTCGGCGTCGGACCTGGCCTGGACGGGGATGGTGTAGACGAGCGGGCCGGTGTCGCTGCCGGTGGTGTTGACGTGCGGGTTGGCGTTGACGATCAGTGTCCGGCCGCCGTCCTCGACGGTGAAGTCGTCGAGGTTGCCCGTGACGACTGCTTGGTTCGGACCGTAGTAGCCGTAGGTCGGCTCCCCGGTGAAGACGAACCCGGACGGGGCCGTGAAGCGCTGGGTGATGACCCCCGGGTTGACCGGCTTCGCGGTGGTCGAGGAGTAGAGCATGTTGAACTTGGTGCTCTGGCCGGGAGCCGCCTCGGGCACCGTCTCCTGATGGATGTCCAGCTCGGTCTCGTCCGCCACGGGCTCGGGCGCCACGATGACGACGGGCAGGTTGAAGACGTTGTCCTTGACGTTCAGCTCGGCGGCGTACTGGATCTCCAGCGTGGAGGTGTAGACGCCGGGAGGGGTACCGTCCGGCGCGATGACGCGGAAGGTTCCGTCCCACGAGCCCTGATTCGGGGCGAGTTCGGCGCCGGTGAAGGTGCGGGCCAGCCGTCGCCCGGTGGAGCCGGTACCCGGCTCCAGGCCGTCCGCGAGGGTCAGCACCACCGTCACGTCCCGCCCGGCGACCGTGTTCGGGCCCCGGTTCCTGATCCGGGCGCCGAGGTCGAACTCCTGGCCGCGCCGGGCCGAGTGCGGGCGGACGACCTCCCCGTAGAGGTCCGCCGGGGGCGGCGTCGGCCGGACGACCCGGGCCACCCCGGTGACCTTGCGGATGCGGTTGTTCCAGCAGTCGGCGATGTACAGGTCGCCCAGGTCGCTCACCGCCACGCCCAGGGGGTAGTAGAGCTGTCCGGCGGTGGCCTGGTGCCCGTCCCCGCCGTATCCCGCGTTGCTGTTGCCCGCGACCGTGGTGAGGCTGCCGTGCGGGTCGACCTTGAAGACACGTTGCTGGTCGTTGCCCGCGATGAACAGGTTTCCTGCGGTGTCCACCGCCACGCCCACGGGGTTCCAGAGCTTGGCGGAGGTGGCCTGGACTCCCTCCGCGACGGGGCCGCCGTCAGGATTGCCCGCGACCGTGGTGATGCGCCCGTCGCGGGCCACCTTGCGGATGCGCTGGTTATACTCGTCGCCGATGTAGAGGTTGTCGGTGCTGTCGACCGCCACGGCGCGCGGGTGGGAGAACTGGGCCGCGGTGGCCGGTCCGCCGTCTCCGCCATAGCCCTGCGCACCTGTGCCCGCGACGGTGGTGATGACGCCGCCCGGCGTGACCTTGTAGACGCGCTGCTGGTCGTTTCCCCCGAAGTAGAGGTTCCCCGCGCTGTCGAGGGCGACGCCCGTCGGGTACTTCAGCAGGGCGGATGTGGCCTGCCCGCCCTCGCTCTTGAAGTCCCCGAAGCCGTTCCCGGCGACGGTGGTGATCCTGCCGTCCGAGTCGACCTTGCGGATCCGGTGATTCTGCTGGTCGGCGATGTAGACGCTGCCCCGGCCGTCCACCGCGACGGCGATGGGCGCGTTGAGCTGGGCTTCGGTGGCCCGCCCTCCGTCGCCGCTGAAACCGGCCGAGCCGTTCTTGCCCGCGACCACGGTCAGCGTTCCGTCCGGCGTCGCCTTGTAGACCATGTGGTGCTCGTTGTCGGCGACGTACACGTTGCCGTGCCCGTCCACCGCCACTCCCCAGGGCTTCCTGAGCTGGGCGGAGGTTGCCTGGCTCGCGTCCGGGCGGTAGTCGTCGCGGCCGTTGCCGACCACCGTGGTGATGGTGCCGTCCGGCACGCTTGCGGATGTCGTCATGCCTGCTCCTCCGGTGGGTGGCTTCAGCTGATGCGACCGGTCAGCGGTACGGGAGTGAGTCGTCCGATGACCGCCTGCCCGTCGTCGTACGTACCGAGCTTGGCGTCGGGCAGCGCGCGCACCGCGAGGGTGTAGAGCAGCGCCGTGGCGTCCGTACTGCCGGTGTTGACGTGCGGGTTGGACTCGATGACCAGGGTCTTGCCGCCGCCCTCCACCCGGGTGGTCAGATTCCCGGTCACGGCGGGCTTGACGTAGTAGTAGCCGTACGAGGCCCCGCCGGTGAACGCGAGGCCGGTGGGCGCGGTGAACGTCTGGACGACCGTGCCCGGGTCGACCGGCGCGTTGTTCAGGGACCGGATCTCGACGTTGAACGACGTCGTCGCGCCCGGTGCGGCCTCGGGGACGCTCTCCTGGACGAGCCGCAGCGACGTCTCGTCCCCGGCCGATCCGGTGACCTTGGCGGCGATCTGGACGGGGGCGTGCTTGCCGACACTGGCGCTGCCGTCCGCCGAGATGCCGGGGCGGGCGCCGGGGAGCGCCTGAACGCCGATGGTGTAGACGAGCGGGCCCGTGTCGCTGGTGGTGGTGTTGACGTGCGGGTTGGCCGTGATGATCAGGGTGCGCCCGTCGTCCTCGATCACGTAGTCCAGGTTTCCGGTGATGACGCCGTGGATGGTCGCGTAATAGCCGTACGACGGCTGGCCGGTGTAGACGAACCCGGTGGGCGCGGTGTAGCGCTGGGTGATCGCTCCTGGGTTGACCGGCTGTCCGGTGGGCGAGTTGAACAGGACGTTGAACTTGGTCTGCTGTCCGGGGGCCGCCTCGGGCACGGTCTCCTGGTGGATCTCAAGAGCCGTCTCGTCGCTGACGTCCTGGGGGACGACGACGGTCACGGGGAGGGTGAAGGTGTTGTCCTTCAGGTTCAGTTCGCCGCTGTACTGGATCTCCAGGGTGCACTCGTAGGTGCCCGCGGGAGTGGTCTCGGGCGCGCTGACGCGGAACAGCGCGTCGAGGTGCTCCCAGCCGTTGGGCAGGGCCTGGGCGTAGGGGACGATCTTCACGCCGGGGAAGGTGCGGGTGAGTCGCCGCCCGGTGGTACCCGGGCCGCCGGTGAGGCCGTCGGCCAGGGTGAGGACGACGGTGACGCTCTCCCCGTCGACGGTGTTCGGGCCGCGGTTCCTGATCCGGGCGCCGATGTCGAACTCCTGGCCGCGCTGCACGGTGTGCGGGGCGACGGCCGCGCCGTACAGGTCGGCGATCGGGAACCTGGCCGGGTCGAACCGCGTCGCCCCGGCGACCTTGCGCACACGGTTGTTGCCGCCGTCGCCGATGTAGAGGTTGCCGTCGCCGTCCAGCGACACGGTGTCGGGGAAGTAGAGCCGCGCCGCGTCGGCCGTGCTCCCGTCGGCGTTGTAGCCGCCGGTGCCGGTGCCCGCGACGGTGGTGATGATGCCGCTCGGGGCCACCCGGCGCACCCGGTGATTGGCGCTGTCGGCGATGTAGAGGTTGCCGTCGCCGTCCACCGTGAGACCTTCGGGGGCGTTCAGGCGGGTCTTGGCCGCGGGCCCGCCGTCCGCGATGTATCCCGGGTCCCCGGTGCCCGCGACGGTGGTGATGGTGCCGTCCGTCGCCACCTTGCGCACGCGGTGGTTGCCCGTGTCGGCGATGTAGAGGTTCCCGGCCCCGTCCACCGCGAGGCCCTTGGGGCCGTCCAGTTTGGCGGTGGTGGCGGGGACGTCGTCCTTGTCGTAACCGGCCTGGCCGGTGCCCGCGACCGTGCGGATGACGCCGTCGGTGCCGACCTTGCGCACCTTGTGGCCGAAGCGTTCGGTGAGATAGAGGTTCCCGGCCCCGTCCAGCGCGATGGCGAAGACGTTACTGAAAGCCGCGTTGACGGCCTTTCCGCCGTCCGCGGTCTCCGTCCCGCCGCCCGCGACGGTGGTGATGATGCCGTCGGGCGCCACCTTGCGTACGCGGCTCCCGCCCCACGTCGCGAAGTACACGCTGCCGTCGCCGCCCGCCGCCACCGACACCGGCTGGGCGATCTGTGCCGCGGTGGCCTGTCCGCCGTCCCCGCTCAACCCGGATGTGCCGGTTCCCGCGACGGTACGGATCACGCCGTCGGGGCCGACCTTGCGTATCCGGTGGTTGTTCGTGTCGGCGATGTAGAACGCGCCGAAACGGTCGCTCGCCACTCGGGTGCTCTGGAGCGCGGCGGCGGTCGCGGGCCCGCCGTCCCCGTCGAACGCCGCCTCGCCGGTGCCCGCCACCGTCGTGATCGTGCCGTTGGCCACGGCAGTTGGTGTCGCCATCGCTACTCCTTAGGGAGGTCCATCGGGATGTCGGGCATGTCGGGCGGCCTGGGTGTCAGGCCGAGCAGCCAGCCGCAGGCGGCCGCGCATCGCCGGGCCGCCCGCCCGTCGCCATAGGGATTGCGCCGCACGAATGGCAGATTCGCGGCACCCGTGCCCCATGGCGCGCCCTCGCGTGCGAATTCCTTTTCGGCCGCCGCCACGATCTCCGACTCGTCCGTACCGACGAGCCGCGCGATACCGGAATCAATGCCTTCGGTTCGCTCGGTGTTGTCCCGGGTCACCAGGACCGGCAGGCCGAAGGCGGCGGCCTCTTCCTGGATTCCGCCGGAATCCGTGATCGCCAGAATGGAACGAGCCAGAAGTCGCGCGAAGGCGTCGTACGGAATGGGCCCCGGCAACTGCACGTTGGGGCGGCCGGGCAGTGATTCCTCAAGCGCGGTACGGACCAATGGATTCATGTGTGCTGCCACCACGAAGGTGACTTCCGGGTATTGGTGGCTGAGAATTGCCACCGCCCGGCCGATGCGCCGGATCGGCTCGCCCCAGTTCTCCCGGCGGTGCGCCGTCACCAGCACGAGCGGCGCGCCGTCGCGTGCCGCGCGGCGCGGTACGGGGTCGTCGCCGACGGGTGCGCGCCGGCTCGCGCTGACGACCGCGTCGATCACGGTGTTGCCGGTCACCAGGATCCGATCGGCCCGCACCCGCTCGGCGAGCAGATTCCGGCGAGCGGCATGAGTGGGCGCCAGATGGAGGTCGCACACCTCGGCGATCATCCGGCGGTGGGCTTCCTCGGGGAACGGACTGCGCAGATCCCCGGAGCGCAGTCCCGCCTCCACGTGCACCACGGGAATCGAGGAGAAGAACCCGGCCATGGCCCCGGCCAGGGCGGACGAGGTGTCGCCCTGGACCACGACCGCGTGCGTCGCGGGTGAGCTCAGCCCCTTGCCGAGCCCGCTGAGCAGACCGGCCGTCAGATCGCTGACCGAGTGCGGGCCGGGCGGCAGGGTCAGCTCGACCTGCGCGCGCAGCCCGAAGCAGGCGAGCGTCTCGTGGACGACCGGGCCGTGCTGGCCGGTGGTGACGAGGACCGGCTGCGCCCAGCGCGTGCGGGACAA
This sequence comes from Streptomyces flavofungini, assembly GCF_014650815.1. Taxonomy (GTDB): domain Bacteria; phylum Actinomycetota; class Actinomycetes; order Streptomycetales; family Streptomycetaceae; genus Streptomyces; species Streptomyces flavofungini. The sequence goes on along the minus strand of NZ_BMVR01000017.1, from coordinate 133,929 downwards.
CTCGTGCGCGACAGGGGCGAGCTTGATGGCTTCGGGGCGGGTGCCCACGACTATCGCGATGCGCTTCCGCTTGTTCAACGCGCTAGTTTCTCCGTCCGTCGTGCGGGAAATTTGACCATCGTTTCTCCGGCGTCGCGAAGGAATTTATGGCGCACTGGATCACCACCCGTCACGTAGCAGCACGAAAGATTCGATACGAAAGATCACGCAATCGCGCGGAAGTTGAAAGGGGTACCGGTCAGGGATTCCGGCGACTCATGCCCGGGGGTAGCCCGCCGATGAAAGTAACTCCCGGTATGCACGGTGTGCAATGGGTCGGATACAGCACGATTGGCCGGATCCGGGCAGCGTTCTCACGAGGAGAGCGGGAATCTCCTGGTGCCCTCACAGAGCTGGGGGTCAGATTCTCTCGGCATCGACGCGAAAAAGCCTCCGGGTGTCTGTCTGACTCCGCACGGGGGTCTGGTCAGCGGCCGGTTTCTCGGTGAGAGTGGACGGGCGCTCGTCCCGCGCCCCACATGCGCTCTCCCCTGCCCGGAGGTACGCCCGCGCCATGTACATGGGATTCACCGGGCCGCTTCTCGGCGGCATGGCAGCGGCACGGGCGGGAACAGGGCGCGGCACCCTGATCGCGGCGCTCGGCGCGGCCGCGCTGCCCGCCGGTTTCCTCCTGGCGCGGGAGCTACAGCGGCGACTGCCCGGAAGGGAGCGGGCGGCACCGCCTCCGGGGCGTGGTCGGCCGCGGCCCGTCCCGTCGCATCCACCCGCCCCGTCGCGTCCGCCCGCCCCCTCCCGTGCGCCCACACCGCATCACCTGTACCCGACCCCCGCACCCTCCTCCCTGATGGATCATCAAGAACAGGAGGTGCCCCGGTGAAGCGCGCCCTCCTCAAGGCCGTCGACACCATCGGCTACACCGTCATCGGCATGTCCGCCGGCTATCTCGCCCTGGCCATGGGCGCGGGCCTGCTTGAACTGCGGCGCCAGAAAGCCTCGTTACGGGTGCAGGGCGACGCCGCCTACGGCAGCCCGCACCTGGACCGCCGCGACCGCCGCCACCTCTACGCCCTCGTCCCCTGCCTCAACGAGGAGTCGGTGATCGGCACCACGGTCACCGGGCTGCTCGGGCCCCGTACCACCGTCGTGGTCATCGACGACGGTTCCGACGACACCACCGGCGAGGTCGCCGGGCGGGCCGGTTCCGGGGCGCGGGCGGCCGGAGGCGATGGGGACGTGGCCGTGCTGCGCCGTGAACTCCCCCACGCCCGGGAGGGCAAGGGCGAGGCGCTCAACCATGGCATCCGGTTGATCCGCGAGCAGGTCGCCGCCCGCGGCCAGGACCCCGCCGACGTGGTCGTCTGCGTCATGGACGCCGACGGCAGGCTCTCCGACCGCGCGCTCTCCCACGTCCTGCCGCTGTTCGACGATCCCCGCGTGGGCGGCGTGCAGTTGGGGGTACGCATCCGCAACCGCCGCGGCAACTTCCTGACCTGGTTTCAGGACTACCAGTTCTGGGCCATGGCCGCGGTCACCCAGTTCGGCCGGAACTGGACCTCCACGGTGAGCCTCGGCGGCAACGGCCAGTTCACCCGCCTCACAGCCCTGGACCAACTGGGCGAGCGGCCCTGGTCGCAGTCGCTCACCGAGGACTTGGACCTGGCCATCAGCCTGGCCGTACGAGGCTGGCGGCTCCGCACCACCGCGCACGCCTCCGTCGACCAGCAGGGCGTCAGCGATCTCCGCCGGCTCGTCCGCCAGCGCACCCGCTGGTACCAGGGCCATATGACGGCGATCCGACGGATGGGCGAGATCTGGCGGGCGCCGCGGATGCGGCACCTGGCCGCCCTGGAGATGTTCGCCTACCTCCTGGTGCCCTGGATCCTCGACCTGCCCTGGTCGTTGCTCTTCCAGTACTGCCTGATCTGGTTCATCCGCAGTCCCAACGTCCTGGTGCTACGCGGCCGACGGGCCGTTGCCGTGAACGCCACCTGGCTCAAGTGGCCCCTCAACGTCACCGCCTGGTACCTGCTCGCCTTCGCCCCGGCCCTCGCCACGTCCTTCGCCTACCTGCGCCGCGACAAGCAGGTGGGCCCGGCCCGCGCCCTGCTCCTGGGCCACTCCTTCGTCGTGATGAACTACCTCTCGTTCCTCTGCGCCTGGCGTGCCCTGTTCCGCATGGTGCGCGGCCACACCGGCTGGACCAAGACCACCCGCGAGGCGGAGCCGCTCGCCGCGGCATGAGCCGGTGCCCTACGGACAGTCTGTATGCCGGTGGCCACGGATGACGGACCGCGAGCGGAGTCCAGGGCGCACTCGCGACGCCCTGCTCGGCGTTCGGCCCGGGTCTGGGTCGTCGCGACGCGCATGCCGCCGCCCGGTCAGAGCGCCTCCAAAGCCCGGAGGGACTCGACGAGAACGTCCGCTTCGGCACACAGCGGTTCGAGCTGGTCGACGAGTCCCTGCCGGACCTGATTCTCAGGGTTCGCGATGCGCTCGCTGATGCGATCGCGGGACTGTTCGAGCTGCTCCCGGTATTGCGCCAGATTGTCCATCAGATGATCGACGACATCGGTTCCCTGAACACCTGTTGCCAGCGTGAACTGTTCCTTGATCGCGGCGACTTCGGCGTCCATCGCGCCGATCCACTCGTCCTGGAGGACTTGCAGGGAACTGATCCGGCCTTTCCGGCGCTGAACACCGACGAAGACCAGAGCGGCGACCCCGGCGACAAGGCCGGCGGGCGGGAAGAGCGTGCCGGCCGCGGCCAGACCGTACAGCCAGCCCCCGCTGGCTGCGACGGGGGTGACGATGCCGACCAGCGCCGCTGCCCGCTGCACCACGTCGTGGCGGGTGGTCGAACGCCTGCTTTGCTGGGGAAGCGACAGGCTGTTCACGTCAAGAGTGAAGTCCGGAAGCCGTCCTGCGAGATCCTTGTCTCCGAAGACCTGGTCCACCGCTTGGACCAGGTCCTTCTTGAAGCCTTCGAACTCCTCGGTCCACAGCGTCGCCGGACCGGTGGGCCCTTCGATCCAGGTACGGAGCGCCTGGGCCTTCGACACCTGAATCTGGTTCGCCTTGGTGGGCCTGTTGAGGTCCGTGGCCCTGATGACATCGTCCAGCTCGGCGTGGAGATGGGCGGACAGTCGGGTGAAGGGGCGAACGGTCCGCGCGATGCGGTTGTGGAGTTTACGCTCAAGCTCCTCGCGCATACGCGGCAACGCGGTGTCGAGGAGCTCCAGTCGCTGCCGCTCGCTCTTCAGCAACTCCTTGAGCTCGTCGATCTCAAGGCGTTCGTCGCGCAGCCGCACGGTAAGCGCCTGGTGCCGCGGGGCCATGAGGATCCGGGCCTCCGTCGCCACCGCGCCGATGTGCCGGGCGCCGGTCCCGGTACTGATCAGGTCCTCGATCGCCTGACGCAGTGTCTCCATGCGGCTTTCGGCACGCTGCCGCTGCGCTGCGGCCTCCGCTCCCTCGGCGCCGAGTTTGTCCGCACGTGCTTCCAAAGCCGGGGAGACAGGCAGGAAGCCTTCACCGATGAAGCCGAGATCCGGCTGGCCGTTCGGCAGCGTGAAATTGTCTCGCAGGTACGTGTTGTTGCGGGCGATCGTCGCCTTCCACTCCGGGATGTTCCGGAGGTCGAGATTGGCTGCCGCGTCGATGGCGGTGACCACCCACACCACCTGTTTCCCCGACAACAGATAGTGGTCGTACAGGAAACGGATCAGATCAAGGTCACGTTCCGAGAGCGTGCGGCTGGCGTGCGACACGTACATGAAGCAGTCCGCGTCGGCCATCGCCGTCCGGACGATCATGTCGTGGACCGGATTCGGGGAACCATAGCCGGGGAGGTCGTAGAGCTTCGCCGGAAGCTTCGCGCCGGCGAGCATGATCTCCAGTTCGGCCACCTCACGTCCGCGGTGAGGCCTGAGCCGGTCGGTCACATCCGCATCCTGCATCGCATACGCCGCGACCACAGAGGGGGCCGGGGAGTTCCCCACCTCCTCCCACCTGTCCTCTCCGGAATCCGTGAAGCGCACCCTCAGATAACCGGTGCCCGAAGCCTCGAAGCTGGACTGGTCGTCCACCGGCACCACGCTGGCGGGACACGCAGTGGTGGGGACGGGGGATGAAGGCAGGAGGCCCACGAACTTGTCTGCCGTGTGACCGTCGGCGGTCGGTACCTCGACCAGCTCGAGCCCGCCCTGCAGGCCGCTGAGAAGGAAGCTCTTGCCGGACGAGAAAGCGCCCAGCAGCGCCACGTTGATCAGGGTTGAGGCCGCACGTGTCCGCAGCCGTGTCATCGTGCCCGCGTCGCCGAGGACCTCCTCCGGCCATTCCGCCGGAGTCTCAGGAGCGGCTGACGCGGCGCGCAGCCACCCCTCGCACCGATCGAGAACAGCGCGCAACTCGTTGCGTACTTCGTCTATGTCCCTCGGCACAGTCACGGCACAGGTATAGCCCAGGTCGGCGGGGTGGTGTGAGCGTTCACGGAATTCCCGCATGGCTCGGGCCTCTTGAGTTGGGTTCGCCTGCGGCCGGTGACGGTGCCAGTCACGCCGACCGACACATAGTGGGGATCCTCTCGTGTTCGCCGGGATCAACGACGTGGACCTACACGGTCGATGTTGTGGCGACAGGCAGGGCGGCCGGGGCGGCACGCACCCGGGCGCAGGGCGGCAAAGCGACAGCAGCTCTCCGCTCCCGGCGCTCACCGCTGTACCTGGCTCTACAGTGTTGACCACCGTAATCCGGGGGTGAGTTCGGGGGTACGGGCATGGCTTGCGTGGTGGCAGTGCACGGTATCGGCAAGCAGACGCTCGGCGAGGAGACGCTGCGTCGGCAGTGGTTACCAGCCCTCAACGACGGTCTGACGCACGACGGCGCCGCGGATCGCCTCGCGGAGGCGGATGTAGCGGTGGCGTTCTACGGCAACCTGTTCCGCCCCGACGGAGAGTTCCTGGCGGCCGGTGGCCCTCCCTACACATCTGCCGATGTCGAAGAAGGCTTCGAGCGGGAGCTGCTGCTCGCTTGGTGGCAGGCAGCCGCCGCAAGTGATCCGGCCGTGGTCCCGCCGGAGGCGGACACGCTGGTCTCCATGCCGCGGTCAGTACAGGCGGCGCTGATGGCTCTGTCGGGGTCACGGTTCTTCGCCGGCGTTGCGCTGCGGGCGATGGTGTTCGACCTGAAGCAGGTGCACAGCTACCTCACCGACCCGGATCTGCGCGCCGAAGCGCTCGCACGGCTGGTCGGCCGGATCGGCGAGGACACCCGGGTCGTCGTCGCCCACTCGCTGGGCTCCGTCGTCGCCTATGAGGCGCTGTGTGCGCGTCCCGGTCATCAGGTGCGGGCCCTGGTCACGATCGGATCGCCGCTCGGCATCCCCAACCTGATCCTTCACCGCCTCCAGTCGGCACCGCTCGCCTTGGGAGGGCAGCCCCGCGGAGTGTGGCCGGGCGGCCGGCAGCTGACGTGGACGAACCTGGCGGACGGCGGAGACGTCGTCGCGCTCGTGAAGGATCTCAGGACGGCGTTCGGGGAGCAGGTGCGCTGCGCGGTGTGGCTGGGCGGCCGGCTTACGGATGCTCAGCGATGGCCGGGCCCGCCGGTCAGTCGATGCCGTCGATGATGCGGAAGTCGCGCTCGATGCCGTCGGGGAGGGCCACCAGCGCCTTCTGGTATGCCTCGCTCTCGTATGCCGCGACGGCCTGTTCAAAGCTGTCGAACTCGATCAGAACGACGCGTTGCGTGATTCCGGCCTCGTGGGCGACGACTCGACCGCCACGGGACGGGATCCGGGACAGGGTGCGCCCGCCCTCAGCCTGGACAGCCGGACCGGCCAGCTTGTCGTAGGCAGTCAGCTCCTCAGGGTCAGAAATGGCGGGGTAGACACTGACCCAGTAGCCCTTAGCCATGAAAACCTCCTGTGTTCGGCCGGACACGTCCGACTTCGAATTGACACGCAGATCGATCGGTCCCGGCGACCACTACTGCGGTCAGTTGAATCGTCATATGCGCAGGTTAGGGCTTGATCTGCGGCCGAGGGAAAGACCGGTACGGGATAGACTCAGAACGGATCGTTATCAATCGGCAGGGAGGGTACGTGGCGCCGGATACGGTGAGCCTGCGGTACTTCCTGGTACTGGCGCAGGAGTTGAACTTCACCCGCGCGGCCGCACGGATCGGTATCGCACAGCCCGCACTCAGCGCCCGGATGCGCCGATTGGAGACGGAACTCGGTACGGCCCTGCTGGTCCGCAACACGCGTAGCGTCGTACTGACCACGGCCGGTGCGGCTTTGGCGGAGTCCGCGCCGCCCGCGCTGGCGGCGCTGGACCGGGCATGGGACACCGCCCGGAGCGCGGCGGCCGGTGAACTGGGCACGCTGCGCATCGGATACAGCCTCAGCGCCGGGGCCGAGACGGCACCGGCCCTGGTGGACAGGCTGATTCGCGGCAACAGCGGACTCCAGGTCGGCGCGGTCCCGATGGCGACACCGGAGATCTCCCCCGCGGTCGCCGACGGCCGCATCGATGCCGGGATCACCCGCGGTGAACAGCCGGGCCGTGGCGTGCGCCGGTTCCTGCTGCGGCGTGCGCGCATCGGGGTCCAGCTGGCGCAGCACCATCCGCTGGCCGAACAGACGGAGATCGAGATCGCCGACGCGGCCGCGTATCCGCTGCGACTCCCGGACCGTGCGGCCAACCCCGTGATCCACGATCAGCTGTCCGCACTGTTCCGAGACACCCGACCACACCCCCGATTCCACACGCCCGCAGTCTCTTTCGACATGTCTCAGCGCGACCTGCGCGACGGGGTCACCCTCGCCCCGGCCGGAGAAGCCGCGGCCACGGCACAACCGGCCGGTCTCACCTGGCGACCGCTACGGGGCGCGCCCAGCCTCACGATCCACCTGGTCCTCCCACGCGAGCAGTCACCGCTGCACCGCCGCATCCGTGCCGTCGCCAAAACCCTGGCGCACGAGCTGCACTGGCTGCCGGACTGACGCGCAAGAGGTCAAGCGAGACAGACACCTGCGGTGGCGAGATCGCTCCCCCGAGGCCGGGTTCGAGACAAGCGATCCGCGATCCGGCTTACCAAGTCCCGTTGTCCGGAGGACGGTTGCGCCGCTGATGCTGACGTGCGTCGGCGCGCGGCAGCACTCGGCGATGGTCATCAGCGATCCCTACTCGCTCTCCAACCGGGCATGGATGGCACCCAGTAGCGCACAGGTCTCCATGCTTCGGGCAGCCCCGAAACACCTTCCGGCGGCGCGTGAGCGCGAGGAGCATCACCCCCCGGGCAGCATGCAGGGCTCCGCAGCACCGAGCTGTGCGTACGCCCGCTGCTCGGACGGGACGACAGCGACCGAGGGGGATTTCGATGGGAAAGAACCGCGCGGCCACAATCGGCTTCGCCTCACTGCTTCTGGCGGCAGGCGCACTGACCGCGACCGGCGGCTCCGCTGCCGGGCAGCCTGCGGCGCCCGAGCCGCGAAACAGCTGCGATGACGAAGGCTTCGACTGGGGCAGCGACAAGCTCTATCCCGGTGAGGAGAAGTACAACCCGGAAGTCGTGGACTCCAAGCTGCAGATGTGGCAGTGGCACTACATGCGGGAGGACACTTACGGCGTCCTGACCGCCGGTGGGCCCCATGTGAGGTTCTACATCGAGGACAAGAAGAGCGGCCAGAAGTGCTGGGGCAAGAAGGAATCCGAAGAGTGGGGCGAGGAGATCGAGACAGGGGTCCTGGACAACCGCAACACCTCCATCCGGGGATGCATCGTGGACCCCGATGAACGGAAGTGCGGGGCCTGGCTGCGCGAGGACGCCGGCGGCCACCGGCAGAACGGCACAGGCCGCGGAAAGATCGACAACTACCCGGACCTCCACCTCAAGGCCAAGGCCAACTACGACGACCACGAATACCCCGGCGCCGGACCCGACGTCCCCGGAACCACCGTGAAGGTCGGCAACCACACCAAAGCGGTCATGCGCATCCGCATGGACGAAGGCGAGGCCATCAAGACCTTCGGATTCGTCCGCACCTCCCGCAAGGACACGGAAATCGCGCTGGTCAGCGACAAGTACGGGTTCGCCGACTGGATGAAGGTCGACGCGTTGGCGGACGGCGGCTACGCGGCACGCACCGGCATCCTCTACAACAAGCACGACCAACTCATGGTCTGCGTCCGCCGGATCTCCAACCCCTCGCCCACGCACTGCGGGAACTGGAACCGCGCCTGACCTTGCGCCACCCATACCCGTGTGCGGGAGTGATCAGACGACGGCGTCCCCCCAGGAAGACGGATCGTTCCTCTGTATGCGCACGTGCGGGGCGGGGAACAACCTTGATCGTGATGGCCGGCGCGTCCTGAGCCCAGGGGCCGTGGATGGAGCGTTCACCCGACCCCGTCATGTGCTCGGTCAGGTAGGGGGAGCTCTCCGTCAGGCCCTCTGGCTCGATCTTGGCTGTGACGAGGACGGTGCGGCAACGGCACCGGCTCTGCGGAGCCGCTCGCCCGGGTCTGCTCGCACGCGTTACGCCAGATGCATCGAACAGTTCCAGCGCAGTACTTCTGTTTGACCGGGGAGGCGCTCGGTCCGCCTTGACGGCGGTCGCCCCCAGTCCTTGCATGGACCGTGCCCACTCGGGCGGTACCGCAGAGCAGGGGGATTGCCATGTCACGCGCGGTCGAAGAACTCCAGCAAATTCCCTTCTCCCAGCTCATCGGCGCCCCTTTGAAGGCCGCCGTCGAGGCCCAGGCGCTCGCGGCGCAGTCAACGATCGAGTTCATCCACAAAGTCGGTTTCAAGCAGCCGGCCTTCGGAGATGACGATCAGGACCTGGTCTTCACCGACGTCGACAAGGACGCGGACGCCGGCGAACTGCGGTCGGTGACCTTCAGCTATACGAAGAAGGGCGAGAACGAGGCTCCCGAGCAGTTCTCGCTGACGGTGCCCTTCCTGGCGATCACCCCGATCCCCTACATCAGGATCGATGAGATAACCATCGACTTCAACGCCAAGCTGACCGACTCGGTCGAGCGGAAGACGAGTTCGGCGTTCAAGCTCGACTCGCAGGTCAAAGGCAGCTACAGCTCCTTCTGGAGCCCGATCAAGATGGAAGCCCGCGTGTCGGCGACGTACAACCAGAAGTCGAGCAGCACCGAACGGCAGCAGCGCGAGTACGCGATGCAGATCCACGTCCGGGCCACCCAGGACGAGATGCCTGCGGGTCTCTCCCGCATGCTCGACATCCTCGAACAGGCCATCCAGGAGCAGCCGAAGCCCGAGGCTCCGGCGTAGCTGCGGGAGGCGGGGAGTGCCCAGGCTGGGAGAAGTGCTCGGGGGTCTGCTCACCGACGTGCTGCGGGCGCGGTTGGCCGCCGACGCGCTCACCGCACAGGCTCTGGAGGCGTACCGCGAGGACCCGGTGCTGGCGTCGTTCTCCGTGCCGCGGGTGGCCGTGGCGGACCTGACGGTGCGGCTTCGGTTTCTGGTCACAGGAGTCGAGGTGCCCGAACCATCGCGGCCGGACCGGGTCCGGGCGAGCCGGGTGTGGAACGCCATCGTCCGGGACCAGGTGCTGCCGCGGCTGAGCACCAGCCATCCGGACGCCGGACTGGACGAGGTGGTCCGGCTGCTTCAGGACGCGGTGCGCAGGAACCCGGTCGGTGTCGGTGAGCGCGAGCTGGACCGTGCGGTGGACGGCGACACCGCCCCGCTGGTCGACTCGACGCTGGTGCAGGTGGCCGAGCAGGTGGACGGCCTCCCGCCCGCGGCACGGGCACGGCTCGCCAGAATCCGCTGGGAGGAGGAGGTGCAGCGTGAGCTCGCCCTGCGGGCAGGCCCGTTCGCCGAGCGGGTACGTCAATGGGCTGCGGCTGAGCAGGCGTTGCGCTCCCGTGTGGAGGTCGAGGTGAGTGCGGACCGGCTGCAGGAGCGGGCTGCGGAGACGCTGCAGCAGGTCGAACTGACCGTCGCGCTGGCCGACGTCGAGGAGTTCGTCGATCTCGCCACTCGAACGGAGCCCTGAGACATGCCCATTCGCGACCTGACCTCCCTCGGACTGGACCAGCTTCTCGGCGCCCTGCTCGCGGCGGTTGTCAACGGCCAGCGCGAGGCGACGGCGAGCACGCTGGCGCTGGTCGAACAGATAGGCCTGCTCCGCGGCGACGACGGCGAGGAGCGCTTCCGTACCGTGAGCGTCCGGTACACCAGGCTCGACGAGAACCAGCAGCCCGCCGAGTTCGTCCTGGAGGTGCCGCTGCTGGCCCTGGTGGCGATCCCGACACTGACCGTGCGCAGTTCCAAGGTGTCCTTCCGCTACGACATCACGGAGACGACGGTCGAGAAGCCGGCCGACGGCGAGCGGGGTGTGCGGCAGCCGCTGGGCGGCCTGGCACCGCAGCAGGTGATCCTCAAGGGCTTCGTCCCCCGGACCCGGACGACCCGGGAGACCCGGGAGACAGCGGGCATCGAGGTGGAGGTCACGGTGGAGAGCACACAACTGCCGCTCGGCCTTGAACGACTGCTCGATCTGACGGAACTCACAGCCGCGCGGCCCGCGGAGGATGAGCGGTCATGACAGGGCCGGTGCACCAGGACCACGTCGTAGAGAGCACGGATGCGGCGACACAGGCCCTCGATCATCTGGAGCGGGCGCTGGAAGCGGCCGGTTTCCCCGGGGGCAGGAGCGCCTATCGGCGTATGGCCGAGGTGCTGCTCGCGCAGCGGTGGTCGACGGATGCGCCCCTCGACCCGCGGGCGCTGGCCGACTTCGAGCAGATCGCGCTGACTGCGGGGCGGATCTACGCGATGCTCCAGCCGTACGTCGAGGTGATGCGGAGCCTTGCCTCGCTCGCCCCTGATGCGCCGGGCAGCCCCGGAACCCGTCCGGCCGACCCGGCCATGAGGGCGCCCGGCCCCACGGGACGCCGCGCGGCTCCGGTCGGCCCCACCGGCCCCGGTCTGCCCGCGACCGAAGCGGTCCGCGCGGCCGTTCTCGCCGAGCTGCAGCGCCGCGGCCGCCGGGCGGCCTCCGTGTCCGTGCTGGCCCGCACGGCGCGCAGCAGCATCGAGGCGGCGGAGGCGGTGCTGGCCGGGCTCGTCGGCGACGGCACCGTCCAGGTGCGCACGGTCGGCAGCGAGTGCCGCTACCTCCTCACCGCACCCCGGCCGACCCGGCGCACCGCACCCCGAACCGCCCGAGGCACCCGATGACGACAACTGCCCCTTCCCTCTCCGCGACGGTCGGCGCCGGGGGGACCAACACCCCCGATGACGTGCGCGTCGTGCAGGACCTGCTCAACCGCGCCGCGGACGCGGGGCTGGCCGTGGACGGTGTGTGCGGACCGGACACGCGCCAGGCCATCACCACGTATCAGGCGGCCTTCCTGCGTACCCCGGACGGACGGGTGGACCCCGGCGGCCAAACCCTGCGGCGGCTCGCGGCCGAGGTGCGCGACCAGAAGAGGTCACCCCGCAGCGACCCCGCGACTGCCGCCGGACCAGCCGACGGCCTCCGCCTCTCCCCATTCCCGGGCCACGGCAACGGCCACTACGCGTACTCCGCCCCGGAGCGCCAGTACGGCACCGACACCATGCTGCAACTGCTGACGTCCACGGCTGCCGCCCTGCACAGGGTGGGACTCGAGTTCGGCGCCGGCGACATCAGTTTCCAGCAGGGCGGCCAGATGCCCCCGCACACCACTCACCGCGCCGGCCGGCACGTCGACCTGCGCCCGCTTCGGACCGACAATGCCCGCGGCCCCGTGTCCCTCGGCGACTCCCGCTACAGCCGGGAGGGCACCCGCACCCTGGTCGAAGCCCTCCTCGCCCAGGGGTCGGTCCGCAGAATCCTGTTCAATGACGCGGAGGTCACCGGCGTACGCCACTTCGCCGGCCACGACAATCACCTGCACGTCGAACTCGGCCAGTAGCCCAGACCCAGCGGGTGACCACCCCCGGGAGGGCGCGCGCCCAGCGGCCGTGAACACCTCACGAAAATCTTGCCCGATCCGAGCATGGACAGCAGATGTTCGCCTCTTCGGGAGGTACGAGGGTCCGGCGCCGTTCGCCTGCCGGTCGACCAGAAGATGTCGGCCGATCAGAAGATGTCGGCCGATCTGTCCTGCGTGAGGTTCTCGAGGATCGTGCGCATCCACGGGCTGCGAACGGCCGGTAGCCGGACCAAGGTGTGCTGGAACGTTCTCCGGTCCACCCTGAACAGGTAGTTGGGGCGCGGCGGGAGCGGGTCGTCGCGGAGGACGTCTTGAGGTATGCCGCCCGACGCGGGAACCGGCAAGTACAGCTGGGGAGAGACCAGCCACCGCCACACCCCCAGCGGCAGGGGCACCGGGTATGCCGCTGCAGCCGGGCCGGTGGGAGCCCAGGTCTGACCCGTCTGGGGATGGACCGGTACGAGGAGGATGTCAACGCCCGCGTCGGGGGCGGGTTCTCCCGGTCCAGCCAGGACGGCGCGCCGCGTTGGCGGGCCTGCGGGCAGCAGGGCGTCGAGCGCGCGTTGGAATACGTCCGTGGTCAGACCGTCGGGGACCTTGACCGGCTGCCCTTCGGCGGCCACTAGCAGGTGGGCGAGCGCCTGTCCGGCTGCCGCCTCCCACTGCGGACTCCACGACCAGTAGTAGCTGGACCCAACCCGTCCTCCCCATGTGGCAATCGGCTCGAGCGGGGGCGTGCTCTCCCCCTTCTCCGCCAGCTCCGCCAGCTCCGCCCAGGAGAACGGCGCGGCGTGGACACCGTCGACGAGAACGCGGCGCACGGCGTCTGAGCTGAGCCGCGCCGCCTGCCAGAGTGAGCAGTCGTCGACCCTGGTGGCCACGGGCAGGCCGCATGCCTCGCAGGCCATGTTGGGCCCGTCGGCCCCGTCGAGGCCACAGCAGGCACCGCCGCGCTTCTCGGGGATCAGCCGGGTTCCGCGAATATCTCCGGGCGCGATGACAATCGCCCCGGGCGTGCTGTCGGACAGGGCGTGGACCGGCGCGTAGATGCCGCGCGCCTCCGCCTCGCCCGGATCGATCTCGTCCCACATCCGCCACGGCCCTCCCCAGGGGGCCGGGTCCACGGCAAACGTCCCTGACTCCATGAGCACCGGAAGCTGGACTCCGTTCCCGTACGTCTGACGGGCGTGGGCCGGAAGGGCGACCTGGGACAAGGGGACGGTCAGCTCGGCATCACACCGCGCACAAACGAAAACGAACAAAAGCCCCTCCGTATGGGAAACAGCTGCATCGTCGCAGCTCGGCGGCGGTCCGCCAACGTGTTTTCTCATCCGTCAGGGAGAAGTCGTCTCGCCGCTGGCGGCCCAGCAGTGCGTCAGCATCTCCGTGGGCCATCGCGGTTCCTGGATCTCGCCACGAGGCCCCATCGCTGTGGTGGAGGGAACGAGGTCGCAGATCGGCGTGCCGTCTACCGTGTCGCTCAGACCGGCTCAGACCGGCTCAGACCGGCTCGGCCAGGCGACTGCTCTGGTCAGCGGGGCATGCGCCGTCCCAGCTCCCACGCCTTCTCGCACAGACCCGCAGCCCAGGCTGCGCCTTCCGCAGGGGCGGACATCCCATCGACGGTGGAGACCTGCACGTCTTCGAGTGCGGCTTCCGGGGCAGCTCCGTGCCGTGCCCAGTCCACCTTGATCGCGGCGCGTTCTGCAAGAACGAGAACGGTGGCCATGAAGCCCTCGGAGAGCGCGAGCCAGATGGCGTGACTCGTTCTTCGGTGCTTCGCCAGGAGGGCGTTGACGAAGGTCTCGAAGGTATCGGGGCTGATCTGGCACTCGTCGTTCTCCATCGGCCCGATGCCGGACGGGAGCTCCAACTCCGCTTCGAAGACCGCCACCTGGCGTCGGAACATGCGGGAAGCTCCATTGGATGGGTTCCACAGCGTCTCGTCGCCGATGTCGAAGTACTGGCTCACCGCGGCACCTTGCAGATGGTCATGACAGGCCAGCGTATCCAGCCGGATCATTGCCGTCGTCAGCGCTACGTCTTGGCCAGCGCCGGTGGCCGATGAGGGCCGCGGCTGTACGGCACGACGCGGGCCGCCCCGCTCTGTACGACTACGGCATGACAGTCGAGGACGGCGCCACCCAGTACCTGTGGGCACACGACGCCATCAACCGCCCACGATGGCCCTTCACCTGAACAACTCCCCCAGCAGCACCGCGTCCCCCGTGGCATCACCGACGTCGTAGGCCCTGCTCACCCAGCCTGAGCAGAAGTGTTCAGCCCAGCACGAATCCGGCTCTGGTCCCACCCGTCCGTGGGTCCGCCGACCGGGCGACTGCGCCCCACGGCCGCACCCGTCAGTGGAAGACGTCGACTCGCCGCCGCCACGGCGTCCTCGTCACCGCCCACGCCGCACGGCCGTGAACGTCGTCGCGTGCGGCGTGGGCGGTGACCGCGGCCGGGAACTTCTCGGCGGCCGAGCGCCAGGAAGCGGACCTACGTCGGGACCGGGCAGGCAGCAAGGGGCACATCATCATCGCGACGGCGGCAGCGCCCAGCACGATCGACGCCGTGCCCGCGGCTGCTGCCGTACCGTCACCTGACCTCTCGACCCGGCTTTCTGCTCAACGCTCATGCTCCGGATGCTGGACAGCAGGTACCGCGCGCCGCTTGGGCGCGCACCTAGATCGTCCTGCGTAGCCCGCAGTCGGCGATCACAGCACTGGTCGCCCTGAGGCGGTCCGAGCGGCCGGGGCCCGGCTCAGCCGGGCATCACGCCGCTGCGCGGAGCGCTGCACCCGTGCTCACGACTGGAAACCGATCACGCCGTAGCCCGGGCGCTGGGCGGCGGAGATGATCCAGGCCGCGCAGTCCTCCACCGCGCGGGCCACAGCGGGATCCGCGGGCGGGACGCGCTGCGCACGCTCGGCCTCCCGCAGCTGCTCCAGGGCCTTGCGGCACTGCTCGTGGGTCCACTCCCCGCAGCCGGGAAACTCCGCCGGCCACGGCAGGTCCCCCGGCAGCCCGTCGCTCATGCCGAAGTCCTCGACCGACACCGCGCTCACCCCGAGTTCGCGCAGGGCCTCGTCCACCATTCCCAGCCAACCCCAGCGGAACGGGGAGAACGAGCTGTTGTCCAGCCGCCCCCCGGTCAGCGAGACCAGCCGCCGGTAGGCGTAGGCGTACTGGAACGCCTCGTGTGATCCGCCCTTGGGGAACGGGCCACCGTGCACCACCGCCCGCAGGGCCTCATACGCGGTCGGCACACCCTGCGCGATCTCGGAGGAGAACCAGTCGTCGTCACGCGCCAGATCGCCACCGAACTCGTCCCGGATCACCTGCAGCAGCTGCTCGTCACCGGACCCGACCAGACCCCGGGCCGCCGACACATCCACGAGAAACACGCTCAACGAAAGACTCATGCAAGCGACCGTATCCACCACCACTGACACCGCTTGACCTGAGCCGGTGGTCGGCGGCCGCCGTCACCCCGATGAGAACCCATGAGCCGTGGCCAGGGCAGTTAGCTTGTTCTTCTCGAGTACCCGAGCGACCAGTACTGGACGCGGAACCGGCCTGCCTATCCCTCATCGGCCTCCTCGTCGTTGGCTTCGTTGGCGCGGTCGATCTCAGCCATGTGCTCCTCCGCCCAGGTCCGCAGCCCAGCGAGCGCGGTTTCCAGGGACAGTCCGAGTCCGGTGAGTCGGTAGAAGACCCGTGGCGGCACGGTCGGTTCGACTCGGCGCGACACCAGCCCGTCGCGGGTCAGGCTTCGCAGCGTCACGGACAGCATCTTCTGCGAGATGCCGGGCATCCGGCGTCTCAGCTCCGCGAAACGCACCTCGTCCGGTGCGGCATCGGCGAGCGCTTTGACGGCCATGGACGTCCACTTCGTACCGATGCGGTCCAGCAACTGCCGCGTCGGGCACCGGGGATCGAACAGATCACCGCGTACCCCACGATCGGCGCCCCGGCCTCCTGGGGTGGTCACCTGTGGCTCACCACCTTCCCTGAAAGTGCCGTCTAGGAAGCGACCGGACAGTTACCTATCGTTTGATGGTCACCAATAGTAACCAGTTGGAGGAGCCGTCATGCCCGCCACCACCGCACACCAACTGCGCCGCATCGCGACGAACGGCGTACAGCTCAACGTCGCAATCGCCGGGGACGGACCTGCGGTACTTCTGCTGCACGGCTTCCCGCACACCTGGCGACTCTGGAGCGGCATCATGGGGCAACTGGCCAGGCAGTACCGGGTCATCGCCCCGGACCTGCGAGGCTTCGGTGCCAGTACACGAGCCGTCGAGGGTTACGACGCAGGCACCCTCGCCGCCGACGCCGAAGGGCTGCTCGACGCACTCGACGAGCCCTCCGCAGCAGTGGTCGGCATCGACGCGGGCACCGCCCCCGCCGTCCTGCTCGCGCTGCGCCGACCCGGCCTCGTCCGGCGCCTGGTCGTGATGGAAGCACTGCTCGGCCGCCTGCCCGGAGCAGAACCCATCGTCGCGGGCGGCGCCCCGTGGTGGTTCGGATTCCATGCCGTCCCCGACCTCGCCGAGACCGTCCTGGCCGGCAACGAGGCCCCGTACATGGACTTCTTCCTCGACTCGGGGACGCTCGGGCGAGGAGTACCCGACGACATCCGCGCGGCCTTCGTCCACGCGTACACCGGGAGCGAGGCCCTGCGCTGCGCGTTCTCCTATTACCGGGCCCTGCCCACCAGCGCACAGCAGCTCCAGGACGCCGCCGCGACGGCTCGGCTGACCATGCCCACCATGGCCGTCGGCTCTCACCCCGTCGGCACCGGACTCGAACGCCAACTCCGTCCCATCGCCGATGACCTGGTCGGACACCATCTCCAGGACTGCGGCCACATCATCCCCCTCGACCGCCCCGACGCATTGTTCGCGCTCCTTGCTCCCTTCCTCGCCGCCGATCTGCCGAAGTGAGCCGACGCGGGGCCGAAGGATCACGGTCGCCGGCCCGGACGTTCATCCGAGCAGTGAGGTGTCCAGGACCGCCGGATCAGGCTGCGCACGGTGATGACTGTGTCGGCGAGGTCACGTCCGGCGGCCTCCCCGCCTGCAGGTGCCTTGGTGATCGGTCCGTCCACGGCGATCTGGTCAAGGACGAGGCCGACGATCCGGTCGTAGGAACCCAGCGCGAGCTGCTCAAGCCGGGCAAAGACGCCCAGTCGTACCCACTCGTCGCGTCGACTGCGGATCGTGGTGGCCGAGCAGGCGCCTGCGGGCGGGCCGGGCCTCCAGTGGTACGGGCCTGAGCCCGGCAAGGGGAAAGCCCTTGCCAGGAAGGCTCGCCTACAGGTCCAGCTGGTACTCGTGGGCCGCGTGTGTCGGGAGGTAGCCGAGTTCGTCGTTGACGCGGCGCATGTGCGGGTTGTTGTCGGCGGTGTCGGTCAGCAGGCCGCCGAGGTGGGGGTGGCGTTCGCGGGCCGTGACGATCGAGGCGGCCTTCATCCAGCGGGCGAGGCCGTGGCCGCGGTGTTCGGGCAGGACGGCCGTGCCGTAGTGCTGGGCGTCGCCCGTGCCGTCGCCGGGGACGACCAACTCGGTGAAGCCGGTGATGGTGGCGTCCGAAGCGTCGACGGCCGCCACGGTGTGGAGGATGTCACCTCGCGCGGAGACGGCGTCCGCCGCCGCCCGTATCCGGTCGACATCCCAGACCACCGTGCCGTAGTCGACGGCCCCCATGGGCATGTCGTCCATGGCCCGACGTGACGCCGCGTACGTATCGGCGAGTTCGTCGGGCACCCTCCCCTCCCACGCCGTCAGCCGGTAGCCGGGGTGCGGCTTCTCGGCGACGGCGGTGAGTGCGGGCAGGTCCGCGTCGGCCAGCGGCAACCGGGCGTACGTGAGGGTCAGCGCCACACGGAAGCCTCCGGCGGCGAGGAAGGCGGCGCCCGGTGATTCGCCCGGGGCCTGGGCCACGACGGCTCTCCGGCCGTCCTCGCGGGCGGCTGCGACGGCCGCTTCGAGCAGCAAGGTGCCCGCCCCCGCGCGCCGTTCGGCCGCGTGGACCTGGACATCCAGTTCGGCGAGGTGGCGCTGGCCCTCCTTGGCGAACAGGCGCAGGAAGGCGTACCCGGCGGGGCTGCCGTCGGGGCCCGCGGCCAGCCACGCCAGGCGGCGGGCCGCGGAGGTCTCTTCGGGGTCGGTCAGGGCGGTGATGCGTAGGGGCAAGTCATCTCCGTCAGAGAGGGATCGAATGGGGAGGGGCTGCGTGGGGCTGTGGGTGAGGTGCGCCCTGCGTCGGGGCCGTTACTGAGCCCAGGGCAGGACTCGGGTGCCCTCCGTGCCGGGTACGGACGCCACGCCGTCCGCGCGCATGGCCACGTGGGCCTCGGCCGCCTCCGGAGCGTGGACCTGGCGGAGCACGTCCGGCGGGAGAACGAAGGTCTGGCCCGCCGAGATCTTTTCGGTGCGGCCGTCACACGTGACGTCGAGGGCGCCTGCGGTCACCGTCCAGACCTGCTCACGGTTGATGACGTGCTCGGGGCCGGTCTGGCCCGCCTCCATCGCGACGGTCCAGGTGCTGAGTTGCTCGCTGCCGCGGCTGGGGGCGGCCAGGCCGGTCATGCGGGCGTTCGGGGACTCGGTGACGTTCTCGGCGGTGGGCGTGATGACGTGCATGGCGGGCTGTTCCTCCGTCTGTATGGGTCCCTCCGGCTGTACGGGCTCTTCGAGCTGCGCGGGTGCTTCGTCGAGGGCGGGCTCGTCACCCTGCGTGGGCTCTTCCTGCGCGGCCCACTCGACAAACTGGACTACCACGCCGTTCGGGTCGGTCAGTTGGAACAGCCGCTCACC
The DNA here is from genome assembly GCF_014650815.1 of Streptomyces flavofungini. GTDB lineage: Bacteria > Actinomycetota > Actinomycetes > Streptomycetales > Streptomycetaceae > Streptomyces > Streptomyces flavofungini. The sequence goes on along the minus strand of NZ_BMVR01000017.1, from coordinate 115,139 downwards.
CCAGGGCTCTTCGCGCAGCGGCATCGTGATCGGGGCGCCGGCCTCGCGCAGGCGCCGCTCCTCGGCCTCGATGCCGGTGACGGTGAGCGCGAAGATCAGGCCCGTGGCCTGCTGGTCGCGCTGCTCGGGCGGGAGCACCTCGCTGCCGCGCTGGAGCAGCACGATGTCGGCGGCGGCGTCCCCGCGGGTCAGGGACGCGAAGCCGTCGGCGGCCATGGCGACCTGGTAGCCGAGGTGGGTGTGGAAGAACTCACGCGAGGCGGCGACGTCGGCGACGGTCAGGGACACGGTGGAGGCGGTGACGTTCAGGGCAACTCCTGGAAGAAGGTCGGGGGTGGCAAGTACGGGTGCGGCAGGCGTCTCGGGCGTGTGAGCGGTCGTCATCGGTTGCCTCGACGGCCGGGTCCGCGCTGGTGGCGAGCGAGCGGGACAGGGCGATTCGTCGCAGCGGCGCGTACGGGCTGGTGAGACACATGGCCGAGCCCGGGGCGTCCGTGCTCCGTCCCGTCAGGACCGGGGCGGAGCGTGGTGTTGAGCGTGTCCGCGAGGCCGAGTGCCGTGCGGTCCGGCGCGGGAAGGGCGTCCGCGAACTCGGTGGCGATGGTGGTGCCGACGAGGTACGTGAGCTGGCGCAAAGGCAGGTCCGTTCACTGAGGCGATTTTTGCAACGGACGTAACTTTAGGTCCGCCCCCTCAGTTCGTCAAGCATATTTTTATGTTGGATGTAAGATTCCCTCATGACTACCGAGATGGGGCTCCGTGAGTCCAAGAAGCAGGAGACCAGGCAGCTGATCTCCGACTGCGCCACCAGGCTCTTCATCAAGCAGGGCTTCGAGCAGACCACCATTGCCGAGATCGCCGCCGCGGCCCGCGTGGCCAAGAAGACGGTCACCAACTACTTCGCCCGCAAGGAAGACCTGGCCCTCGACCACCACGAGGCGTTCACCGGGGGCCTGGCCCGGGCCGTCATCGAGCGCGAGCCCGGCGTGGAGCCGCTCACCGCCGTGGGCCGGACCTTCCGCGCCGCCCTCCTCGACCACAGCCCCGTCGTCGGCTTCACCGGCATCGCGTTCGCCCGCATGATCGCCGACAGCCCCACCCTCACCGCCCGGCTGCGCGAACTGCACGACCAGCGCGAGGAGGCACTCGCCGCGGCGCTGACCGCCACCGCCCCCGACTCCGCCCCGCCCATCGCACCCCTGTCCGGTGCCGCCCTGATCGCCGCGGCGGACCGGCTGCTCTTCCGGCGCATCCAGGAACTCACCCTCGCCGGCCACACCGACGACGAGATCGAGGCCACGCTCCTCCCGGAGGCCGACCACCTCCGCGCTCTCCTCGCCGCTGCCCTCGCCAACGACCCCACGGCCATGACCTGGTGAATGGCGTGGCGACGGCGGCAGTCGTAGGGCGCTGATCAGGCTGGCACCCCAGCTGTGCAGCCGTTCTCCCGAGCCGCGTGTTCCGGGCTCGCCGACCGCGAGACGGCGTGGACGGCCCCGGCCGATACCGGGGCCGCCGCGTAGCAGTCCGCGTCAGTGGCCGATGTCCGTGCCGAAGCGGGGAAGCAGGACGCGGGGCGAAGCAGTCGCCCATCTCCAGCAGGTCCGCGCTAGCTTCGTCCACCTCGGGCGCGTGCACTGACTCGTGAAGTACTGACTCCCCCCATCCGGTTCGGGAGTTCTGTCGCTTCATGGAAGATCCCAGTCACGGAGTCCACGTAGGTTTCCGAAGCTCGATCGCCGGTCGCCGGTCGCCGGTCGCCGGTTGCCGGTTGCCGGTTGCCGGTTGCCGGTTGCCGGTTGCCGGTTGCCGGAAAGTCATATGGGGCGCGGTACGGCTCCGTCCTGCCAGCGGTAGAGGTCGCGCAGCAGGGAAATCTCGGCGCCGTGATGGATCAGCTCCCTGTTGACGTGCAGGACCCTGTTCTCCATGGGAAACGGCTCGGGACCCGTCTTGGGCGGATTCTCCAGGTCAGCGTCCGAGAGTTCGCGGACCCCCGTGTTCCATCTCCCATACATCTCATCGAGCTGTTTCAGCGCCTCGTCAGCGGTCCCCGCGTAGGCGAATGTCTCGGATTCGATGTCCTGGCCGTCGAAGTACCATCCGACCCGATAGCCCAGGCACGAGACGATGATGTGCGCCAGCCGCCAGGCAATCGTGGTCACCGGCGCCGGCACCGGGCCAGGGGACGCGAAGTCCATCGTCCACTCCCCCGAACCCTCCGACATCGGTGCGGCCGACGTGCCACGTGGGCGGATGCTCCAGCAGCCACGCACCGGCTCCCAGAAGTACTCCTCGTCGGTAAGACCGTCCAGCCCCGGCCGCAGGTTCTTGCGCCAGTACCAGTCGAGCTGGTCCGCGATTCGCTCGCTTCTTGTCATTTCCGCACACTACATACAACGGACACCGCTCATGTCAGGTCTTCCACGGCCCATACCGCTCCGGCAGATCCCGCCACGGCGCACCCGTGCGTACCTTCCACAAGAGCCCGTTCGATGCCCTGGCGATGATCCCGCTACCAGCCACGACGCGCGTTGGAGCGCGGCAACAGCGGCATGACCCGCGCCCAGGCAGCATCGGTCAATCCGCCACGACGCACCATCCGACCATCGTCGAACCCCGGCCTACCCCATGTCCTCAAAGGGCGTTCGGCCCCAGCCGGGGTCAGCGACGCGGCCTGTCCGATACCGCCGTCTGATCAGTCTCAGGCGGCTCGGCTGACGTCCAGCCGTTCGGACGAAGGCTCGTATCCAGCCGCCCTGTAGGTGGCGACGGCGGCAGCGTTCGAGCTCGGGGTGCTGACGAGTGCGCTTGATGCACCCAGTTCACGCAGCGCCGCCGCAGCGGCGACGCTGATCGCCGTCCCGTGGCCGCGACCGCGATGGTCGGCGTGCACGCCGACCGGCTCCAGCAGGCCGGGCTTGCCGGGCCCGGCCGACCAGACCGTCGCCGCGGCCACCGCGTTGTCCTGGTCGTCGTAGCCGATCAGGCAGCGGGCGTCGGCGTAGACCGGCCCGGCCGCGAGGACGTGCCAGATCTCCTCGGTGAACCTCGGGCTGCCGAACGCCGAACGGTGCACCGCGGTCCGCACCCCCGCCGTCTCCGGACCGGCTACCTCGATCCGCAGGCCGGAGTCCTGCACCGGCTCGGCGAGGTCGCGGCGCAGCGGCGTCCACGGCTCGTCCAGATTCCAGCCCGCCGCCAGGAGGACCTCGCGGAGCAGGGCGCCGTCGGGGATTTCGAGGCCGACCTTCCCGGGCGGCAGGACCCCGCGCTCCGGATCATTGAGGTCCGCCAGCAACTGGCGCGCCAGCTCACCGTCCTGACGCAGGTCCGGCGCGGTCGTCAGGCGCAGCACATCAGGGCCGTCCAGGTATCCGACGGCAATGATCCGTCCGTCCGCGCTCCAGGTGCGGACGTCCGCGGCCAGCCTCTCCGCGCCCAGCGCCCAGGCCCAGCCGAGGTCTCCCGGATGGAGTTGCAGCGGCGTGCGGTCCTCCTGCCATGCGCGAAGGGCAGCCACGGCCCCGGTCAGCCCGTCGACACCGGGCTCGTTCAGAACGATCATCATGTCCCGCATCTCACACCATCGCTGCGCCCGGCGGCACCTGGTTTTACTCAGCCCGTCAGATCGACAGGACACACCCTGGGCGCCTGCGCACTTCGTCTGATCGTTGGCCAGCAACAGTGGACCCTTGCGCCAATGCGTGCCACATACATATCTTGCCGATGTATCAGTTCGATACATCGTGCCGATAGGTTGCGCCACCCGGGCCCTGCCAACCCCCCTTGGCCGCCCGCGAGTTGCGCACCTGGCACGGACTGCTGCCAAAGGAGCTGCGATGGGGCGGACGGACGACGGCACGGAGCAAGACCAGGACTGCGTACGAGGCCGCGTGGTCACCGAGCAGGAGCGGCGGCAGGACGAGCGGCTGCTTCATAGCTCGTCGTTCGGTGCGGCGGCGGTTGCCTACGACGAACATCGCCCGGACTACGCGCAGGACGCGGTGCGTTGGGCCCTCGGGCACGCTCCCGGGCTGCGTGTGCTCGACCTGGGTGCCGGGACCGGCAAGCTCACCGCCTCGCTTGTCGCGTGGGGTGCCGATGTCGTCGCGGTCGAGCCCGACGCTGCGATGCTGGCCGAGTTGCGCCGCGCGCTGCCGGATGTCCGTGCGCTCGCGGGTAGCGCCGAGGCGATACCGCTGCCGGACGGTTCCGTTGATGCCGTGCTGTCGGGCAATGCCATGCACTGGTTCGACATGGACGTCGCGGGGGCCGAGATCGCCAGGGTGCTCGCGCCCGGCGGGGTTCTGGCGGGGCTGTGGAACGTCTTCGACGACCGGGTCGACTGGGTGGACGGACTCGCGCGGGTCGGCGGGAGCGCGGCCATCGGACCGCGTGACGTACCCACCAGTTGGCGTACCGAGACTGCCGACATGCACCTTCCCAAGGCGGGCGGGGCCGCCTGGTTCGGATCGCCGGAACAGGACGAGTTCCCGCACGGGCAGAGGCGTACCGCCGATTCCCTGGTCGCGACCCTCGCGACGAAGGCGGGGATGCTGGTCATGCCGGAGCAGGAACGCGAGGCCGCGTTGGGCCGGATGCGTGCCTACCTCGCGAGTCGGCCGGAGACCGCCGAGGGTGTGTTCACCCTCCCGATGCTGACCTGCGGGCTGCGCGTCCGGCGGCTGTGACCTCGTGCGGGCTTGCGCCCGCTCGACCTTGACGCGGATGTCGTACCGGCCGACGTATGCGGCGTCGACGGGGGCATGCGCGACGGGCCCTCGCGTGCGAAGAGCGACGCCAAACGGTCGTCGTCGTGCGTTGCCATCCTTGTGTCGGTGAACTCGCCGTGCAGCGCGCGGATTTCGACGTGGTCGGTGCGGCAGCCCGGATGCCGGTCGCCGGTCTCCGTCCTGGTCCGATGGCCGGGCGCCGAAGACTCGGCGTCCGGCCATCGTTGTCCCCGTCCGGTGCGGCCCGTCCGTCAGCGGTGATCGGGGGGGGCTGCCCCGGCTACCCGAACTGGCCGGGCTGGTAGTCGCCTGCGGGCTGCTGGATGATGACGTTCAAACGGTTGAGGGCGTTCAGGAGCGTGATGGCCGATACCAGGGCGACGAGTTGGTCCTCGTCGTAGTGCTTGGCGGCGTTCGCCCAGACCTCGTCGCTGACGCCGCCCGCGGCGTCCGCGATGCGGGTGCCCTGTTCGGCCAGTTCCAGGGCGGCGCGCTCGGGGTCGGTGAAGACGGTGGCCTCTCGCCAGGTCGCGACGAGGTTGATGCGCACCGGGGTCTCCCCGGCGTGGGCGGCGTCCTTGGTGTGCATGTCGGCGCAGAAACCGCAGCCGTTGATCTGGCTGATGCGCAGGGCCATCAGTTCCATCGTGGCCTTCGGCACCGAGGTGGCCAGGAGGGCCTGGCCCGCCGACGCGAGGTACTTCACGTGCTTGGCGCCGATCGGGTTGCTGTGGAAGTCGAGGCGGGCGTTCATAGTGATCTCCCCTTCGTGCTTGGCCCCTCCCCCGTGGGGAGGCGGCAGCTGTTCGCGGGATCGCGTGCGTCCCTGCACGGCCGACGAGACAGGCCTGCGGAATGTGAGGCCGACGAGCAAGGTCACATTCCGCAGGGCCGTCTCGTCGTACTCGTGACAGCACCTCAGGCAAGGGAGGCAGAGGAACCATGAACGTGCGGTCCGAGCCGGTGAACAGCCCAGTCGATCCAGGCCTGAGCGTGATCATGAGTGAGCGGTGTCAGCTGATCGGCCTGGCGTACCGGCTCCTCAGCTCGCTGGCGGACGCGGAGGATGTGGCTCACGAGACGTACGCCCGTTGGTACGCCATGTCCCCCGCACAACAGCAGGCCGTCGATCCCCCTGGCGCCTGGCTGACGAAGGGCGCCGACCTCATGTGCCCCGACGCGCCGGGCGCGGCCAAGGCTCGGCGCGAGCGTTACGACGAATGCATCCCTGAGCCGATACCCGGCCACGCCGACGGGACCGGTGGGCGGTTATCGAGCCGCAGCGCCGACCCGGCCGACCGCGTCACCCTGAGCGAGTCGATCACCATGTCCTTCCTCGTCGTGCTCGAATCGATGCCCCCGGCCGAACGTGTCGCGTTCATGCTCCACGACGTCTTCCAGTACCCCTATGCGGAAATCGCCGACATCGTCGGCCGCACTCCCGCCGCCTGCCGCCAGTTCGCCGCCTCTGCCCGCCGCCGCATTCGCACCTCCTACGGCCCCACGACCCGGTCGACTTAGCGCGCCGACATCGCCAAGGACGTCAAGCGGGCCTGGGAGGCCAAAGACATCGAAGCCGCCACATGACTGCCCCCACTGCCCTGAACGGGCGTGGGGGTACCCCGGCTGCACACGCGGATCGCACACGCCGAACGCCGCTCCCCCCTTCACGGAGATCCGTCAGAAGGCCCCTAGCGCTTGCCTCGGAGTCCGGCGTATTTCGTCTTGTGGCAAGATCGCGGGATGCTGCGACTCACCGACTTCATCATCGACTGCCCGGACACAATGAAACTGGCGGCCTTCTACTCCGAGGTGACGGGTCGCCCGGTCAAGGCGGGCAGTAACGAGCACTGGGCCGGTATCCAGTTCGGTGAGATCGAGCTGGCCTTCATCCAGGTGGAGGACTACCGCGCCCCGCAGTGGCCCGACAGCGAGCACCCCAAGCAGTTCCACCTCGACTTCGAAGTCGACGACATCGAGGCCGAACAGAGCCGCGTCCTGGCCCTCGGCGCGACCCTGCAGCGGGACTCCACCGACCCCGACGGCTACGGCTTCCGCGTCTACACCGACCCCATCGGCCACCCCTTCTGTCTCTGCCGCAACAAGGGCGTCATCTGGACCGACCAGGGCCCCGTCTGGCCCGAGCGCGACTAGGGCCCTTCTGACAGCTCTTGGACGGTGTCGCGGAGTCAGATGACGATCGCGGCCCGCCCTGCCCGTCGAGCCGGACGGCGGTCTCCGCCGCATCGGGCAGTGGAGTCAAGCGCACGACAGCGCCGGGTGGCCCGGCAGGAGCAGTGTCCTGCCGGGCCACCCGGCCTCCGTTTACTGATTGGGGATGGGGACTTACTGATCGGGATGGGGACGCTGCGGGATCAGAACTTGGAGCAGACGGCGCCCTGCGGGCCCTTGATGAGCCAGTAGAAGACCTTCCGGGTCTTCGGGCCGTACAGGCCGTCGACGGGTGACACGCCCTTGGCCCGCTGGAGCTTGGCGACAGCTGCCTTGGTGTCGCGGCCGTAGATGCCGTCGATGGTGCCGGGGTTCGCCGTGCTGCAGCGCCACAGGGAGTTCTGGAGCGCCTTGACCGCGGAGCCGCGGTTGCCCGGGCCCAGCTGGCAGTTCAGGGAGCCGTTGGATGCCGCGGCAACGGGCCCTGAGAAGCCGCCGTACGACTTCGTCACGGTCTTGGTGCAGATCGGGGTGGCGGCGTGGGCCGGGCCGGTGCTCATGGCCAGGAGCCCTGATGTGAGGAGTGCCGAGCCGACGCCGGCTGCGGCGAAGCGTCGGATACCTACAGCGATGGACATGTGTGCCCCCGTGGGTGCGAGTCGTGGTCGGCCGGCCCCGGACCTGGGGCGTGCCGTTCGGTTCGCCGTCGACTCCAGCAGGGCGGGAGTTGTTCTACAGCCCGATTCTGTGCGGGAAACAAAAAGAGGGGCCCGGCGGGTCAGCTCGGCACTGCCGGTTCGGTGAACTTCGCCTCGGTCCGCAGGACTTCGTCGGCGGCTCGTTCGCCTGAGCGGATCGCGCCCTCGATGTAGCCGGCCCACTGGGTGGCGGTTTCGCTGCCGGCCCAGTGGATGCGTCCCACAGGGGTACGCAGTGCGGAGCCGACGCTGGTGAGGACTCCGGGTGGGAAGTAGGCGTTGTATCCGCCTCGGCAGTACGGGTCGTCGGCCCAGTTCTTCTCCCGCCAGTCGAGGGGACGGGCCGCGCGCGGACCGTATGCGCGTATGAGGGATCGGATGATCGTGGCCCTGCGTTCGGGCGCGTCCAGTCGGGTCAGTCGCCGGGCCGCGGGCCCGGTGGCGAGTGTGCACAGCAGGCCGGGGCCGCCCGGGCGTGAGGCGTCGAAGGTCATCGGGCCGTCGAGGTCGAGTGCTTGGCCCGAGAGTCCCTGGGCCCGCCAGAAAGGGGTGTCGTACACGGCGAACGCCTTGAGCGCTGCGCCCATGGGCATGCGTTGGGTCAGCTGGTCGCGGGCTGCGGGCATGGGTGGGTCGTAGTGGATGCGCCCCGCCAGGGGCGGTGGGATCGTGACGATCACTCGGGCGGCCTGTACGTCGGCGACGCGTACCGCGTTGCCGGTGTCCTGGATGGAGGTCACCGGTGTGTTCAGTCGTACGGCGTCGCCGAGTTCGGCTGCGATGGACTGGGCGGGGCCGTCCGCTCCGTGCGTGAAGAGGGCGGCTGTGGTCTCGGCCGCCACGCCGCCCCCGACTCCGTCGGCGCTGCGGATGGCGGTGATCAGGGCGAGCATGGACACGCTTGCCACGTCGACGGACAGTTCCGCGCCCAAGACCGCTTCGGCCAGACGGCGGGCCTGCGGCACGGGCAGCCGACATCGCAGCCAGGTGGCGACGGTGATCGAGTCGAGGTGCTGTGCCTGGGTGGTGGTGAGCGTGCGGCTGGCGAGGCGGTCCAGTTTCCAGAGCGCCAGGGCCAGGACCGCGGTCGCGTGCGGGGGCAGCGGAGGGAGTTCTCCGGTGAAGCGGCGGCGGGAGGTCGTGGACAGCAGCAGGTGGTCGCCCTGCGCGTGGCCGGTGAAGGTCGCCGCGTCGTAGGATCGGGCGAGTTCGGTGAACCGGGTATGGGCGGGGGCGATCCATTGGCCGCCGAGGTCGACGGCCCAGCCTCCGGAAAGGCGTGCGGTGCAGGTCCGGCCGCCGACGCGGTCGCCTGCTTCCAGTACGACGACGTCGAGCCCGGCCGTGCGGAGTCGGCGTGCGGCGCACAGCCCCGCGTAGCCGGCGCCGACCACGATGGCATCAGGCATAACCACCCCTGTTTTTGCATCAGTTGTTTTACAACGAGCGTTGCATGAAGCGTGCGGGGCGTGCAACAGTGGCCGGATGCCCCGCCAGGTCGACCACGCAGCCCGCCGCCGCGACATCGGCGCCGCGGTCCTGAAGATCGCCGCCGAGCGCGGTTTCCGTGAGGCGACGATCCGGGCCGTCGCCTCGGCCGTCGGCGCCTCCACCTCTCAGGTCACGCACTACGTCAGCGGCCGGGACGAACTGATCCGGATCGCCGTACGCCACGAGATCGAGACCCGGCAGGCCCAGATCACCGAGCTGCTCGCCGACAGTGACCGTCCCCTGCGCGCGCTGGTGGAGTGGGCGGTCCTCGGTGCGGGCCCCGACGCGCAGCGGATCTGGCTGGCGATCGTGCTCGGGGCGCGGACCGAGCCGATCGTGCGCGCCGAGCTCGAGGAGTTCAACCGCTGGTGGGACGCGGCGGTGCGGCGTCTGGCCGGTAGCCCCGGCGCCGCGGATGTCGTCGATGTCCTCGTCGACGGCCTGGTCCTCGCTGGTTTCGAGGCGCCGGAGCAGTGGACGCCCGAGCGGCGGTTGCGGGTCGTGGACGCGGTGCTGGCACCGCTGGGTGCCCGGTAGGTCATGGTGCCGGTGGGACAGCACGGCCCCGAGACCGCACACGGACGCACCGATCGCCTCGGGGAGGCGCCCAATCACCTGGGTGCAGCTCGGCTTGAGCGCGGGCAGCCGATCCTGTGGGCTGCGACGGGTGCTGGTCGGCCGGGAGATGTCAGTGCCGTCTCCTACTATCCGCACCATGCGCAAATTCTTCACGGTGGATGGTCGGAGACTGTCCTATCTGGACTTCGGGGGTTCCGGTAGGCCGCTGCTGGCGCTGCACGGGCATTACAACGAAGCGTTGACGTTTGCTCCGTTGGCTGCGGCGCTGGCTCCGGGGTGGCGAGTGATCGCGCTCGATCAGCGCGGGCATGGGGAGTCCGACCGAGCTCACCGTTACGAGCGGGACGAGTACGTAGCCGATGTGGCGGCCTTTCACCGGCATCTGGACCTAAGCCGGGTGGCGGTCCTCGGCCATTCCCTGGGCGGGGTGAACGCCTACCAGTTCGCGGCCCGCCACGCGGACAAGGTCAGCGCGCTGATCGTCGAGGACATCGGTGCGGTCGTGGACTGCGACTGGTCGTTCACCACACGCCTCCCGGGCGTCACGCCGTCCCGGGAGGCGCTGGCAGCGGCCCTGGGTGCGGCGGCACCCTATGTGGAGTGTTCCTTCCGTCGGACGGAGCAGGGCTGGGGGTTCTCCTTCGACATCGCTGACACGGTGGCGTCCCAAAAGGCGCTCAACGGTGATCACTGGAACGACTGGATATCCGTGACCTGCCCCACGCTGCTGATCCATGGAACCCACAGCGACGAATTGACGGTCGGTCACGCCCAAGACATGGTCGTCCGCCGGTCCGGCAGTATCCGCCGTGTCGAGCTGCCAGCCGGTCACGTCGTGCACCACGACGTTCCACACCTCTTCGCCTCGGCAGTAACCGCCTTCCTCCAGGCCTCGATCAGTCCGGTCGCGACGGACCAGCACTCGGTGAGCGCCCGGTCATAAAGGGGCCCTGGGATGCGGTTGTTGTCACTCGGCCTGCTGGAGGGAAGCGTGTCATCCGCCGCCACGGCCCGCAGGGCTCCTCCCCCGCCCCCCCTGCTTCCCACCAGCGTCCGCTACACCGTGGGAAGTTGAGACAGGAAGGTACGCACAGCGGCGGCGAACTCGTCGGGGACGTCGTGATGCACGACGTGCCCGGCCGGGAGTTCGACCAGCTGAGCCTGACCAGCCCGGCGCGCGACCATCTCCCGGGCATGATCCGGCGCCAGCACCTCGCTGTCCGTTCCCCGGATCAGCAGGGTCGGGCACGTCACCGACTCCCAGTCGCTCCAGTGGTCGCCGTTGAGGGCCTTCTGGGACAACACCGTGTCCTCGATACCGAACGAGTAGTCCCAGCCGTCGTCGAACTGGCGGATGGAACACTCGAAATAGGGCGCCGTCCAGCCGATGGCCGAGGTCAACGCCTCGCGGGTCGGCGCCTTGCGAGGCAGCTGCGTCGTGAACGTCCAGTCGGCGTCCATCACGGCGCATACGTCCTCGATGATCAGGGCTGTGGCCCGGTCCGGGTGCCGGGCGACGTACTGATAAGCGTTCACGCCGCCCAGGGAATGGCCGAGAATCGCCACCGGGCCGAGTCCCAGATGGCGGTGGAAGGCTTCGATGTCAGCGACGAAATCGGCCCGTTCATAGCTCTCGGTGCGGTCGGATTCGCCGTGCCCGCGCTGGTCCAGGGCCAGCACTCGCCACTGCGGTGCCAGCGCCTCGGCCAGCGGGGCGAACACCGACGCCTCGCTGAAACTCCCGTGAAACGCCAGGATCGGGACTCCTGAACCGCCGAAGTCCAGAAACGACAACCGACGTTGATCAACTGTGAAGAACTCACGCATGCCGCTCATGCTAGGCATCGCCCCTGACCGCAGCCCGTCCATTTCGACCAGCACCGCCTCAGCACGGCACAATCGGCCACTCACTCACGGCGAGCCGCCCCCACCCAGGATGAGGAGCCACCCGACCCGCCTGGCCAGCAGGCGGGTTTCAGTGCCGCCCGGGCGCAGGGGCAACGGTCAGGACGATCTTTCCCGTGGTGCGGCCGGTCTCCCCCAACGTGTGCGCCTGCGCGGCCTGTTCCAGTGGGAGCACCGCCTCGACGATCACCCGCAGGCGGCCGTCCTCGACCAGCGCGCCGATCTCCCGCAGCCCCTGCTGGTCGGGTTCGACGAGCATGAACGCCGCACGCACCCCCGCCTCCTCGGCCTGCTGGACGGGGAAGGTGTCGTCCGGCGGCACCAGGGAGACGAGGATGCCGCCCGGGCGCAAGGTGCGCAGGGAGTGTGTCCAGTTGGGTCCGCCGATGCTGTCGAGGGCCACGTCCACGTCGCGGACGGTGTCGGCGACGTCCTGCGTGCGGTAGTCGATGACCTCGTCGGCGCCGAGCGTGCGCAGCAGGTCGTGTTTGGCGGTGCTGGCGGTGGCGATGACGTACGCGCCGCGCGCCTTGGCGATCTGCACGGCCAGGTGGCCGACACCACCGGCGGCGGCATGGACCAGCACCCGCTCCCCCGCCTGCAGCCGGGCGGTGTCGACCAGGGCCTGCCAGGCGGTGAGCGAGGCCAGCGGCAGCGCGGCGGCCTGGACGGCGTCGAGGCCGCGTGGGCGCGGGGCGAAGTGGCGGGCCGGTGCCGTGACGTACTCGGCGTACGCGCCTGCCGGGTGCGGGAAGCGGGGCATCCCGAACACCTCGTCGCCGGGCCCGAAGATCGTCACGCCCGCGCCCACCGCCTCGACGACTCCGGCCACGTCGAAGCCCAGGGTGAAGGGAGGCGTCGCTCCGGTGCCGAACACGCCTCGTGCGCGCGTCTTCCAGTCGGCGGGGTTCACGCCCGCCGCGTGTACGCGGACCAGGATCTCGCCCCGGCCCGGCTCCGGCCGCACGGTCTCGACGACCTTGAGGACATCGGGGGCTCCGGCCCGGTCCTGGGACACGGCACGCATCGTCAAGGGGGCGGTGGCGGGCTGGGGCTGGGGCATGGAGACGATCCTTGTACGGGAGGGAGTGCGGCCGGCGGTCCGGGGCACCGCGTAAGACTCGCCGGTCGGCGACGCCTCCGGTGGTGGCGTGATGGCCACGTCCCGACAAGATCTGGCCACGCACCGTGTCGGCGTGCGTGTCGGCGTACCTGCGCCGGACGGCATCATTCCTCTTCGCGCTCGCCACCACCGGCCGCCCCACCCCCACCCCCACCGCCGGTCGGCCGGGCAGGAGTGGGGCGCGGGGCACGCATGGATCTTTGCTGCCCCCCGTGCGGCAAAGACCCACGCGTATCGGGCCGTCAGAACCGCCAGGCCCTGCAGTTGAGGAGCTTCTTCGTGCCGACCTTGCGGTCGCAGGCGTAGGCGACGACCTTGTCCTTGGCCCGGAACGACCACGACTTGGTGCTGTTGACCACGGCCACGCGGTTCTTGACGGTCCGCCAGCCACCGCCGGTGAACTCGTCGTACTTGAGCGCCAGGACGGCCTCGTACCCGTCACCCGACACACGGTCCTGCGCCGTGGCGCCCGAGAACTTGCCGTCGTAGAAGGCGCGGCCGGAGGTGTCCTTGCCCGCGTACCAGTACTGGTACGTCCCGCTGATCTTGGCCTTGCTGCTGCCGGACACCCCGTGGAAGCCGATGGGTGCGGCGATCGAGGTGCGCGGACTCTTCTCGTCCGGGGCCGCGCTGGACGCCCCGGCGGATGACGCGCCGCTGAGTGCGAGCCCCGCGAACACGCCGGTGACGCCGATGCTCGTGACCGCCGTGCGCAAGCGGGTGCGCCGAATCGTCGAAGTAGGCATTTCTCGTCCCTCCCTGCCGCGGGCCGACCCCTGCGGAGAGGTCTATGGAACCCGCGGATCGGCAGCGCGGTACGCCCCGCGCAGAGGCGGGCCGTGGCCGTGCTGATGACGAGAGTCCACAGCGTGCGGCGTTTTTCAGCACCCCGCTTCGGTGCTGGTGAACAATCTCGGCGAGGTCGGCCCGGTCGCGCCCGGCGCCTCGCGCGGGCCCGCCGCATTCCTTGCCGGGAGGGGCGGCTCCTCGTAGGTTTGGCGCGATCGATCAACGGCATATGGGGGGCGCGGGGTGGGGCGTCGGGAGAAGCCGCTCGATCCGACGGACGGGCCGGTGGCCCGGTTCGCGGTGGAGTTGCGGAAGATGCGGCAGGAGGCGGGGGCGCCTTCGTATCGGGTGATGGCCCAGCGGGCGGGTTACTCGGTGACGGCGCTGTCGCAGGCGGCGGCGGGGGACAAACTGCCGTCGCTGGCGGTGGTGCGCACGTACGCGGAGGCCTGCGGGGCCGATCCGCAGGAGTGGGAGCGGCGCTGGCGTGACGCGGAGCGGGAGCAGGCCGAGGAGCCACTGGACGAGGGTGCGGGCAGCCCCGGGGAGTCGCCGTACCGGGGTCTTACGCGCTTTGAGCCCGATGACGAGGAGTTGTTCTTCGGGCGGGAGCGGCTGACGGAGGACCTGGTCCGGCGTGTGCGCGAGGGCCGCTTCACGGTGGTCTTCGGTCCTTCCGGGGGTGGTAAATCGTCCCTGCTGCGAGCGGGACTCATACCCCGGCTGCGGCGCGCGGACGATGGCATGGCGCGGCCTGCGGCGATTCGGATTCTCACGCCGGGCGAGCACCCTTTGCGTACGCACACAGCAGTGTTCACGCCCGCCACGGGGGACGGTGACACCTGGCTGATCATCGATCAGTTCGAGGAGGTGTTCACGCTCTGCCGGGATCCGCAGGAACGGGCCGACTTCATCGACCGGCTCCTGGAGGCACGGGGTCCCGACAGTCGGCTGCGGGTCGTACTCGGTGTGCGGGCGGACTTCTACGGTCGCTGCGCCGAACACCGGGTCCTGGCGGACGTGTTGTCCGACGCCAGTCTTCTGGTCACGGCGATGTCGCCGGGCGAGCTGCGGCAGGCGGTGGTGAAGCCCGCGCAGGTCTCAGGGCTGATTGTCGAGCGTGAGTTGACCGCCCGGCTGGTGCAAGAGGCCGACGGTGAGCCGGGGGCGCTGCCGCTGCTCTCCCACGCGCTGCGGGAGACCTGGCGGCGGAGGCGTGGCCGGACGCTGACCTTGCAGGGGTACGAGGACACGGGCGGCGTGCACGGTGCCATCGCCCGCACCGCCGAGGACGTGCACGCGCGGCTCTCGGACAGCCGCAGGGAGTTGGCACGGCTGATCCTGCTCCGGCTGATCGCCCCGGGCGAGGGCGCGCAGGACACCCGGCGTCCGATCCGGCGAGCGGAGCTCGACTTCGGCGAGCGCGATGAGGTCGACGCCGTGGTGGACCTGTTGGCCCGGGCCCGGCTCATCACCCTCGACGACGACACCGTGGACCTCGCCCACGAGGCGCTCATCACTTCCTGGCCCCGGCTCGGCTCCTGGGTGGACGCCCACCGCGACCGGCTGCGCGCCCACCGCCATCTGACGGAGGCGGCGCGCACCTGGGAGGAACTGAAGCACGACGGGGGCGCGTTGTACCGGGGCGCGCGACTGACCACGGCGGTGGAGCACTTCACCGCCGAGGGTGGCGGGTGTGCGGATCTGACGGGGCTTGAGCTGTCCTTTCTCACGGCGAGTCGGCGGGCTCGTACGCGGGCGCGGCGCCGTCGTCGTGTCCTGTCGGGTGCGCTGGCGGTGCTGGTGGTCCTGTCGGTGGTGGCGGGCGCGCTGGCGTGGCGGGAGAGTCGTACGAGTGAGCGTCGGCAGGTAGAGGCGGAGGCCCGTCGTATCGCGGCGGCCGCCGCGAGCATGCGTGATCATGATCCGGTCACCGCGATGCGGTTGAGTGTCGCCGCCTGGCGGCTCGCGGAGTCCACCGAGACGCGCTCGGCGCTGCTCGGCGCCATGGCGCAGCGCGAGGTGTCGTCCTTCTCCCGTCCGGGCGCCGCGTCGGAGGCTGTGGCGACCGAGTTGACCGCCGACGGGCGGACGCTGGTGGCGGTGGGCGCGCAGCGCGTGCGTACGTGGGACATGCGGAAGTTGCGGCCGCGAGCGCGTTCGTATCCTGGGCTCGGGAAGCGGGTCGCGGACGGTGCGGACGTGAAGGTCAGTCCGGACGGCCGGGTGCTGGCCGTGGACCGGACGGACTACACGCTGATGTGGGACGTCCGTGCCGGACGAGAGATCAGCCGCTTGCCCGCGGCCGAGCCGGAGAGCGTTGTCTTTTCGCCCGACGGCAGGCGGGTGGCACTCCAGGTGTGGAGCGTCGACGGCGCGGGCACGGCGGAGAGCTCGGGCGGCTCGGATCCGTTGGAGGGTTCGGACGGCTCCGGTCCGCCGGCGGACCCGGGCGAGTCAGATACGTGGGAGAGCTCGGGCGAGTCAGGCGTGTCAGAAGGCTCGGACCCTGCGGATGATTCGTACAGCAAGCTCTTCGACGTACGCAGTGGCCGGGCCCTGCTGACCATGAAACGGCGGCACCCGGACGTTCCGGAGAGTCTGGCGCTGAGCGCGGACAATCGCTGGCTGGCCCGGTGCGGGGAGAAGGGCCCGCTGGAGCTCTGGGACATCGCCAAGCGCACCCGGCTCAACCGCTCCTGGCTGACCAAGGACAAGAAGCTGACCAAGGGCAAGAAGGGGTTCGACTGCGACGGCGCCTCGTTCGTCTTCACCCCGGACGGCAAGCACCTGGCACGCGTCACCGGCCGTGAGATCCGCCGCTGGGACCTGCGCAGCGGCCGCCAGACACCGCGGGTGGCGAGCAAAGGGATGGAGGACGTCCGCTTCAGCGCGGACGGCAGGTTCGCGGTGGCGTCCACGGCGGACGGGGTCGAGATGTGGCGGCTGGCGGCGCCGGACGCGCCGGTGTTGCGCGTGGCCACCATCGGCAGCGCGACGTGGGGGTTCGAGCTCGACCTGGACGCAGGAGCCGTGCGCTACTTCAACGAGACGAGGACGGTCGTGCACTCGCTGAGTGTGCGGCCGGTGGTCGACGCGGCATGGCGCCCGGACTACTTCTCCCCGGGGAAGCTGGCCGCGGACGGCCGCACCCAGGCCGTCGTCCGCCACCGGGGCGACGGCAAGGACCTGCGGCTGATCGACACCCGGAGCGGGCGGACCGTCTTCAAGCCGCCCGTCGAACCTTGCCCCAGGGCCGATGAGGACAGCCCCGGGTCCGGCAGTTCCGGCGGCACGGTATCGCAGGAGGTGGTGGGCTCGGGCGTGCTCGGTGACGATGCGGAGCAGCCGGAGGAGTGCACCGACCTCATGACGTTCAGCGCCGACGGCCGGTACTTCGCCTACGGGCAGGCTCGGCCGATGGGCGCCGCCCGGGCGCCGGAACAGGACCGGGTCAGGGTCTGGGACGTCCGGGGCGGGCGTGAGCACGCGGTGGTCGACGTGGGCGGGGACGCGATGGAGGGGAGCGGGCTGGACGGCATCGTGCTCAGCGCCGACGGCTCCCGCCTGTTCGTGGCCCGCAGCACGATGCGCGACACCACCGCGGTGTGGGACCTGCGCTCCGGTGGCCGGCCCAGGAAGGTCAGGACCCTGAAGGGGATCTCCGGAGGGCTCGCGGTGCGCCAGGACTCGGCCAGGGTCGCCTCCTGGAGAGCCATCTCCGACACCCGCTCGGGCAAGACCGTGGCCACCTCGCTGAGCGGCACCCTCACCAGCGAGCTGGCGTTCAGCCCTGGCGGGCAGTACCTGGCCGCGGGCGACGCCTACGGCCGGGTGACCATCTGGGACGGCGCCGGACGCGCACGCCGCGCCGTGCTGACCGCCGCGGACTCCGCCACCGCGCCCGCCGCCGACGACGACTGGGTCACCGCGCTCGCCTTCTCCCACGACAACACCACGCTCGCCGTCGCCACCCACTCCGGGGCCATCCAGCTGTGGGACGTCCCCTCCAGCCAGCCGTTGGGCTCGCCCCTGCCCGCGCCCGGCGACGCGATCACGTCCCTGGCCTTCAGCGCCGACGGCAAGACGCTGTTCGCGGGTGGCTCCCATGTGCCCCTGCAGAAGTACGCACTCGACCCCGCGCGTCTGATGGCCGCTGTGTGCGAACGGACGGGGTCGGGGCTGTCGCGGCGGGACTGGCGGACGTATCTGCCGGATCTCTCCTATCGCGCCACGTGCTGACCGGTCGCGCCACGTGCCGACCGGGGGTGGGCATGCCGCCCGACCGACCGCTGCGTTCCCCTCCCCCCCCGTCCCAGGTTCAAGAGAGGCTTCTCAGCCGTGGCGCGGCCCGACGGACGGCCACAGGTCGGTGACTGCCTGAGGGCGCCGGGTCAGGTTGCCCAACGGGTGATGTGCATGTGCCAGTTGGTGAGCCAGGTCTCTCCCCCGTCCGCGGAGAACGCCTGCTCCCAGTGGGCGCTCGTCCCGGTGATCCCCGACCAGATGAAGCGGACCTTCACCTTACGGCCGTCGTGCTCGTCGTCGCCGTGGAAGACGCCGGTGC
Source organism: Streptomyces flavofungini (assembly GCF_014650815.1). Classification (GTDB taxonomy): domain Bacteria; phylum Actinomycetota; class Actinomycetes; order Streptomycetales; family Streptomycetaceae; genus Streptomyces; species Streptomyces flavofungini. The sequence continues at coordinate 97,079 of NZ_BMVR01000017.1, read as the reverse complement.
CGTCCGGCTCGAAACGGCCGGTCACCGGCGGGAACAGCGTGCCGGTGCGCTTGCTCGACCAGTACAGGGACCAAGCGTCGGCCGCGGGGTCGTACAGGCGCAGGGTCAGCCCGGCGAAGCCCTTGGTAGGGAAGTCGATCTCGTCGAAACTGGCGCGCCCGTCGAAGTGCACGGAGGCGCGGGTGAGGCCCGGGAACTCCTCCCAGCGGTCCTCGCCCTCGGTGGGGTCGAGGAAGTCCTTGCGCCAACGGTTGACGACGTCATAAGTGCCGGTCAGGAAGGCGAATCCAGTGCTGTTGTCCATGTCGGGGAGGCTAGGACATATCCACTGACAGCCAGTGTCAGTGGATACGGCTAGATTTTCTGAGCATGCGCGCCAGCCGACTTGTCTCGCTCCTCCTGCTGCTGCAGAACCGCGGCCGGATGACCGCCGCCGCCCTCGCGGCAGAGCTTGAGGTGTCCGTCCGTACGGTCTACCGGGACGTGGAGTCGCTGGTGGCGGCCGGTGTTCCGGTCTGCGGGGAGGCGGGCCACGACGGCGGGTACACGCTCCTCGACGGCTACCGCACCCGCCTGACCGGGCTCACCGCCGGTGAGGCCGAGGCGCTGTTCCTGGCCGCGCTGCCCGGACCCGCGGCCGAGCTGGGACTCGGCTCGGTCCTCGCTGCGGCCGAACTGAAACTCGCGGCCGCCCTGCCGGTCGAGCTGCGGCGGCAGGCGCGCGGCATCCGCGAGCGGTTCCACCTCGACGCGCCCGGTTGGTACCGGGAGGCCGACGACGTCCCGCATCTGCCCGCGGTCGCGGCGGCGGTCTGGCAGCGGCGGGCGGTCCAGGTCCGCTACCGGCGGTGGTACGCCCCGCGGGTCGTGGAGCGACGGCTCGAGCCGTACGGGATCGTGCTCAAGGCAGGTTCCTGGTACGTGGTCGCGCGCGCCGATGCCGACGCGCCCCGCACCTACCGGGTCAGCCAGATCCTGGAGCTGCGGCCTCTCAACGAGGAGTTCACGCCGCCCGCGGACTTCGACCTGGCCTCCTACTGGCGGGAACACACGGGGCAGTTGCAGGAATCGCTGTGGCAGGGGCGGGCGGAGATCCGCATCTCCCCCGCCGGTGCCGAGCGGCTGCGGGAACTCGGCATACCGGCGGTCGTCGACGCCGTGGACGCGGGAGAGGAGGAGCAGCCTGGCGGCTGGCGGCGCGCCCTCATCCCGATCGAGAGCCTCACCCATGCGGAGGGTGAACTGCTGAGGCTGGGCGCGCAGGTTGAGGTGGTGCGGCCGCCGGAGCTGCGGAAGCGGATGGCCGCGACGGGGGCGGCGTTGGCGGCGCTTTACGGGTGAGCCACGTGGCTGTCGCGGCTTGCGGCTCGCCCAGGGCTTTGGTGAGTTGGTCGAGCTCGTCGCCGCGCCCCGTGAACACTCTCGGGGACAGGGGTAGTTGACGCGGTGCGGGTGCGGGTGCAGGTGCGGGTCTGGGTGCTGGTGCGGCAGGCGACGATGCGGTGTTCGGTGGTCGCGGCGGGCTGAGTTGGGGATCGTCGGTGAGGATGCGCTGGTGGAGTTCCGCAAGGAGGTTCCGGGGGCGACGCCGAGTTCTTCGGCGAGGTGTTCTCTGACGCGTTGGTAGTGGCCCAGGGCGGTATGAGAAGCCGGGTGCGCCGGGACCAGGCCGTCAGAGTTCAGGGATGCGGGCCTTGAGCAGGCAGAACTCGTTCCCTTCGGGGTCGACGAGGACGTGCCAGGGCTCCTCGCCGGTCTGGCCGATGTCGGCCGGGCGCGCGCCGAGCTTCAGGAGGCGTTCCAGCTCGGCGTCCTGGTCGCGGTCAGTGGCGTTGACGTCGATGTGCAACCGGGACTTCCCGGGCTCCGGCTCGTCCCGGACACTGAGGATCAGCGTCGGCTGCGCGCCGCCGAACCCTTCGCGCGGCCCGATCTCGATGCTTCCGTCGTGCTCGCGGTCGAGCACCACGAAGTCCAGGACCTCGCACCAGAACCGCGCCAGCACCTCGGCGTCGCGGCAACCGAGCACGAGCTCACTGATACGGCATGCCATGTACGGAACCTACTCTCGGCGTGGGGGCTGTCGGCGTGGCCGCGCGCAGGTCGCAGGGCTTCCAGCGGTGCGGACACTCGCGCGACCGTATCGGGCGGGGTGGCCGGGGGCGAGTGATTTCCACCGAGAGGGTGCACGTCGGCGTGCCTCCGACGTCGGCCGGTCGTGCCGCGCTCGTGGCGGCGTGGCTGCGGCTGGTCGCGTGACCGGGCCTCGCGATGACCCGGGGCACCGGGGAGTCCGGCCGGTGTTGTCGCGTCGCGGTGCGCCGCCACCAGCGAGTACCTGATGCGCTCGGCATCGATCGGAGGCGCCCTGCGACTGTCTCCGGCCCTGCGCCTGACTCCGGCCCTGCGGCGGCCAGTCACTCCTTCAGGAGCAGGCGGACGATCTTGCGCGCGAGGTCGAGGTCGCCGATCGCCCATTTCCCCTTTCTGGTGCTGTAGTTGGTCGCCACGACTGCCAGGGCCTCCCCGTCTACGGAGCGGACGATCTCGGAGTAGGAGCCGCCGACCTGGCTCTGCCCGGTGTGCCAGGCGATCCGCCGTCCGTCGGTGCCGGGCGCCAGGGCCCATCCGTACCCGTACGCGAGTCCGTCCTCGGAGGCCTCGTCCTCGAACGCGTGCGGCGTGAACATCTTGCGGCGCGCGTCGGCGGAGAGGACCTCGCTGCCGTTCAGGGCGACGTGCCAGCGCAGCAGATCCGTCGCCGTGGACAGCATGCCGCCGTTGCCGCGCAGGTTCCAGTGCGGTCCGTCGGGCGCCCAGGGCTGCTCGTTAGGGCGACCTGCGGGCCTGCCCTTCTCGTCGTACTCGACGGCTATGTCCGACTCCGACCAGCGCGGCCGTACGGAGCCGGTCTTCTTGAGGCCCGCCGGGTGGAAGAGGCGGTCGGCGAGGAAGCGTTCGTACGTCGTCCCTGACCGCTCCTCGATGATGGCGGCCAGCAGGCTGTATCCCAGGTTGGAGTAGTGGAAGGCCTGGCCCGGCCGGGAGAGCGGTTCGGTGTGGGCCAGGGCCTTCAGCATCTCCGCGCGTGTCAGGGGGGTGTAGTCGTCGCCGTAGCGGTCGGGCAGGAATTCCGGCAGGCCTGAGGTGTGCGTGAGGAGCTGGTGCACCGTCAGGGGCCGTATGTGCGGGGGAAGATCCGGCAGTAGGTCGCCGAGGCGGTCGCGTACGTGGACGCGGCCGTCCATCTCCAGTTTCAGGACGGCGGCCGCGGTGAACTGCTTGGTGTTGGAGGCGATGTCGTACACCGTGTCGCGTCCGCACCGGATGCCGCGTGCGCGGTCCGCGGACCCGAAGCTCTCGCAGTACACGACACCGGACCCGCGGGCGGCGAGAATGGTCACGCCCGGGCCCTTCGGCAGCTCGGCGGTGACCACGTCCTGGATCTGGTCGTGGAGTTCGCCGTCGGACCGATGGCGCTCCTCCTTCTTCGGACCGCACGCCGTGGCACCCACCAGGGCGGGCACGACGAGCGCCGCCCCGCGCACCACCGCACGACGCCCCACCGGAACCCGCAGAAACGACGCGGTCGTTGACACCCTCGGCCCAGCCATCGGCCACTCCCCCTCCAGGCACTCGCGCACGCCTCGGCACCAGCCGACGGCGCGAGCACCACCGCCCTCTCGGGTCCAGCATGACGCAGTGGGTGTGAAGGCTGAGTGAGAGGCGGACCTTGAACGTCGATGTCAGTGCCGCCCCTTACTGTTCCGTTCGCGAAGGTCGTCACGGCGGATCACTGTGCGGGAGGGGACTTGATGAACCGGGAGACCACGGAGAACGGGCTCAGCTGGATAGCCGATGCCTACGACCTCGGCTTCACACTCACCCTCAGCGAAGGGCTCTCTCCGCACGAGTTGCTGCGCGCCATCGGCGCCGAGGAGCGCCACATGGTGCCGCTTTCCCGCGACGCGGCGTCCGAATTGCTGGGCAGGGATGAAGAGGACCACATCAGCGATCTCGACTTCCTGGACTGGGAGGACGAAACGACGGTCGCCCGGCTTGCGAGCGCGGGGTTCCTGCCCGTCCCGCCGGAGAGCATCGTCAGAGCGGGCTCGGTGGCGGGGTGGGCGTATGCGCTGGAGGAGATCAGCTGTCATACGGGTGACTACATAGGGGCGTTGTCCACGCGGGGACGGGCGGTGTGCGTGCATCGCAACCAGAACTTCAGCCGTGTCGAGTTCGCCCTGCGCGGCGAGCTGGTTTCGTCCTTCGAGCCTGGTCTGCCACACCTCGCGAACGGCGTTCCGGCCGAGGTCGCGCTCGGTTTCGTGCACGACAGTGACGAAGTGGGTGAGGTCGCCTTCCTGCAGTTCCTGGAGGGTGAGTTCGGCATCTGCCTGCCCTGGGAGGAGACAGAAGCGGAGCTGCTGGCAGCCGCGTTCGGCTGACTCCGCCTCGCCGCATCATTTCGTACGCCGCTACTCGGCATCCCCTGCCGCCCCGCGAATCCGGCGGTGGGTGTCGTCGAGCATGTTCAGCATCGAAAAGCGGAAGACCTCCGCTTGGTGCTCGGCCATGAACCCGGTGTGTCCGAACACCTCCAGGACGACGAGGCCGGTCAGGTGTCCCCAGGCGCTCAGGAAAAGGGCGGCCGCTTGGGGGGACAGGTCGCCCAGGCCGTCCGATGGCAGGTGCCGCACGAACGCCTGGAATGAGGGCGTCAGGGCGGGGGTGTCCGCTGCGGCGAGCTGCTCGGGGGTGAAGCCGTCGAACATCGCGGACTGGAAGATCCCGCTCATCCGGCGCACCGCCTGGGTGGTGGGGCCCTCGACGGGGGCCTCGTAGTCCCGCAGGGGTGCCCCGTAGAGGAGTTGGAATCGCTCGGGGTGGGCAATGGCCCATCGGCGATAGCCCTCGGCCGCCACCACGAGTCGCGGCACAGCCGTGCCACCCCCCACCGCGCCGCCCGCCGCGCCACCCCCCGCGTCATCGACAGCCGCCTGCACCGCCGCGGCCAGATCGTCGTACGCCTTCGCGATCAGCGCCGTCACCAGCGCGTCCCGGTTCGGGAAGTAGTGGTAGAGCGCCTGCACGGTCATGCCCAGACCGCGGGCGATCGCGCGCAGGGACATGGCGTGCGGGCCGTGCTCGGCGATGTGGTGCTCGGCGGCTTCGAGGATCTCTTGGGTGGCGGCGGCTCGACGTCGCTGGCGCAGGGTGGGCTGCTGCGCTGCGTGGGTTTCTGCGGACATGTGGTGACCATACGACGGTGAGCCCTGGTGGGTCAGCGGCATCGTGGACAGTGTGAGGAAAATCTAACACTGCCAAATTTTCTGTGTCCTCGCTAACGTCGTCTTCGGCGCGAGGGGCTCGACATCAAGCCATTCGCCACCACCGACGGGGAGCCTCCACAGGGCGTCACGCCCCCTCCCCTTGCCCGTCCTTCACTTTCCGTCGCCTGCCGCAGGCCTACCTGACGTCGCCGATTTTCGTCGGTTTTGACCGTATTTGTTCGCACGTATTCGCATGTATTCGTAAGTACTCGAAGGAGACCTCCCGTGTTTGACCGCCTAGCCGAACTGGCGATTCGCCGATCCCGGCTGATCCTCATCGTCGCCGTCGTGGCTGTGGCCCTCATGGGTGCCGTCGGCAGCGGCGCGTTCACCAAACTCAAGGGCGGCGGCTTCGACGACCCCGGATCCGAGTCCACCCGGGCCACGAAGGTCATCGAGGACAAGTTCGGCGGCGAGACGAACCTGATCCTGCTCGTCCGTGCCGACAAGGGCCGTATCGACGCCCCGGCCGCCCAGGGCGACGGCCGGGCCCTGGTGGCCGACCTCAAGAAGGAGAAGCACCTCGACAACGTCGTCTCGTACTGGGACACCAAGAGCCCCACGCTCCGGTCCGAGGACGGTCGCGAAGCCATGGTGCTCGCCCATGTGAAGGGCGACGCCACGCAGCTCGAGAAGAACACCACGAGCGTCATCGACGACTACAGCGGTCCCCACGAGGGCGGACTCAGCGTTCGCGCCGGGGGCGGGGCCGCGGTCAACAGCGACATGTCGACCCAGGTGGTCGACGATCTCCTCCTGGCCGAGCTCATCGCCATCCCGCTGACCCTCGTACTGCTGCTGTTCGTCTTCGGCAGTGTGGTCGCCGCCCTGCTGCCGCTGGCCATCGCCATCTTCGCCATCGCGGGCTCGTTCGCCCAGCTCAGCATCCTCGGCAGCATCACCGACGTCTCCAACACCGCGACCAACCTCACCACCGCCCTCGGCCTCGGACTGGCCATCGACTACGCCCTGTTGATGATCAGCCGCTTCCGGGAACAGCTCACGGCGGGTGCGAGCGTGGACGACGCCGTCCGCAAGACGGTGCACACCGCGGGCCGTACCGTCGCGTTCTCCGCCGCGACCGTGGCGGCCGCGCTCGCGGCGCTCCTGGTGTTCCCGCAGTACTTCCTGCGCTCGTTCGGCTACGCCGGGGTCGGTGTCGTCGCCATCGCGGCCCTCGGCACCATGTTCGTGATGCCGGCCCTCCTGAAGGCCCTGGGGCACCGGGTCAACAGCGGAAAGCTGCCGTGGCCGAAGACGGGACGCGCCGACGGCCGGACGCCGCTGTGGGGCCGGCTGGCCCGGACCGTCATGCGCAGGCCCGTGCTCACCGCGGTCCCCGTGCTCGCGGTCCTGCTGGTCGCGGCGAGCCCGCTCCTCGGCATCACCTTCGGCACGCCGGACGAGCGGGTGCTGCCCGATGACGCGCAGAGCCGCCAGGTCTCCGCGACCCTGCGGGAGAACTTCGACGGCAACGACGACGCGGCCCTGCACATCGTCATCAACCAGTCCGTGGACAAGGCCCCACTGGCGTCGTACGCGACCAAGCTCGCCGGACTCGACGGCGTCACGCGCGTCGAGACCAGCGCGGGAACGTACGCCGACGGCAAGGACCCGGCGGGCGGTCCCGGCAATGCCGCGCTCAGCCGCGCCGACGCGCAGCGCATCAACGTGGTCAGCGACCTGGAACCGAAGTCGGACGCCGCCCAGAGCCTGGTCAAGGACGTACGGACGCTCGCCCCGCCCGCCGGGTCGGACCCGCTGGTGGGCGGCATCGACGCCGAACTCGTCGACTCCAAGGACTCCATCAGCGGCCTGCTCCCGGTCGCCATCGGCCTGGTCGTGCTCACCACCTTCCTGCTGCTCTTCCTCTTCACCGGCAGCGTCGTGCAGCCGTTGCGCGCCCTGGTCCTGAACATGCTGAGCCTGGGCGCCACCCTCGGCGTCATGACCTGGATCTTCCAGGACGGCCACCTCTCCGGTCTGCTCGGCTTCACCGCGCAGCCCATGGAGCTGGCGATGACCGTGCTGATGTTCTGCATCGCCTTCGGCCTCTCCATGGACTACGAGGTGTTCGTCACCAGCCGGATCAAGGAACTCCACGACCAGGGCGCCGACAACGAGACCGCCGTGACCAACGGCCTCGGGCACACCGGCCGCATCGTCAGCGCGGCCGCCTGCCTGCTCGCGGTGAGCTTCCTCGCCTTCGGTACGGCCAAGCTCAGCTTCATGCAGATGTTCGGCCTGGGCAGCGGGCTCGCCATCCTCATCGACGCCGTCGCCGTGCGCGGTGTCCTCGTCCCGGCCGCGATGCGTCTGCTCGGCCGCTCGGCCTGGTACGCGCCCGGCTTCCTCCGCACGTTCCACAACCGGTACGGCCTCAGCGAAGGCGGTCCCGAGCTCGCTGCCGTGCCGACGGCCGAGCCCGAGCCGACCGCGGAGTCGCCCTTCGTGCGGCACTAGCAGAACCAGCGGAGGCGCTCGTCGGCCACGGGAACGTGAAAGGGAGTTCCCGTGGCCGGTGGGCCAACCCCGTGCAACGGCCAGACCGAACCTCCAGCGGGGTGACGGGTGACGGTCCGCCACCGCCCGGACACCCCATCTCCCCTCCCCCGAAGGACTCTCGCGTCCCATTCCCGCGTTCCAGGCCACTCACGTTTCACCAGGTCAAAGCTCATTTCAGCGTTCCAGTGTCCCGAACTGCCCGATTTTCCTGGCGGTTGGGACGGATCACCCCACAAGCTCTATCCGTGCTCATCCGAGAGCTCGCCCCGCATCGTCGGCTTCATCGCCGCACGGGGTGCGGTGGGGGGGATCGGTGGCACAGCACGGCTCAGCGCAATGACATTGGAGATTCGTAGATGCTTCGTAAGCGCTCACGTTTGATCGCCGCGCCGATCGCGGCCGCCGCCCTGACCCTGACTGTCTGCGGCTACCAGGCCAGTGCGACCGGGTCGTCGGCGGACGGTGCGGGTCGGTCCGGCAAGGCCGCTGCGGCTGCCGCCGGATGTCTGACCGGTGCCACGACGCTGGTCGGCGATCTCAACGGTGACGGCCGCCCGGACAAGATCTCGAATCCTGGGCACACCGGCACCAAGATGACGGTCCAGTGGGGCACCGCGAGCGGCTCGTTCGGCGCGAAGAAGACGGTCAGCAAGCTCCTCGGCGCGAAGCCGGGCGAGGTCGCGACCGCCGCGGTCGCCGACTTCAAGAACGACGGCACCCTCGACATGGTCGTCAACATCGTCAAGCCGTCCGGCATCGACGACCCCGCGAAGGCGCGCGTCGCGCAGTACCGCCCCGGGCCGCTCAAGCGGACGAACCTGGCCTCCGCCAACGCCCGGCACTCCGACATCGGCGACCACGGAGAGGCCAAGCAGCTCCGGGTCGCCAACTACAACGACGACAAGTACCCGGACATCGCGATCCTCAACAACTCCGGCGACGGAGTGTGGGAGCGGCACGTGCGCCTGTCGAAGCGCACCAGCGGCCCGGGCAAGTACGTCTACGAGGAGCAGACGAAGTACGGCCAGGTCGGCACCCCCGCCGAGCCGCCGTCCATGCCCACCAGCGGCTGGAAGCACTTCTACAAGCCCTGCTCCTGACCCCCACCGGGCGTCGCCGATCCTCCGGGCATCGGCGGCGCCCGGCGCATCGCCGCAGCCCCAGAAGTGAGGTAATCGCGTGACCACGATGATCCCGTCCTCCGTGTCCTCCGCACCCAAGACGACCCGAGTACGGGTCAGCGTCACCGCGCACGATCCGATCAGCCGCGAGGGAGTCCGCAGCCAGCTCCGGCGGCACCCCGAGGTCGAGCTGACCGAGGACTCCGGTCCCGCCGCCGTCGCCTTACTCGTCGAGGACGTCCTCGACGAGTCCGCCCTCGCCCGGCTGCGGCGGGTCGTGCGCAGCGAGGGCTCGCGTGCCGTGCTCGTCGTCGGCACGGTCCGCGAGAACGAGCTCCTCGACGTCATCGAGTGCGGCGTCGGGGCCATCGTCTGGCGCCGCGAGGCCACCGCGCAGCGGCTCGTGCAGGCTGTGCTCACCACCGCCAAGGGCGGCGGCGATCTGCCCTCCGACCTCCTGGGCCGCCTCATCGGCCAGGTGGGACGCCTGCACCGCGGCGGCGCCGAGCAGCCCGGCTCCGCCCTGGGACTCACCCCGCGCGAGGTGGACGTCCTGCGGCTGGTCTCCGAAGGCCTCGACACCGCCGAGATCGCCACGAAGCTGTCGTACTCCGAACGCACCGTCAAGAACGTCATGCACGGCCTCACCACCCGCCTCCACCTGCGCAACCGCTCGCACGCGGTGGCCTACGCGCTCCGCGAGGGCTACATCTGAGGTGGGGCGGCGGGTCGGCCGGGGCAGCGGTCGCTCAGTCTGCCCGCGTCGTCCAGCCGGCCTGGTGCGGGTCCTGAGCGTTCCGGTGTCGGTGGACAGGTCAGGCGAAGTAGGTGTTCGCGGCGGGAACCGTCAGCAAGATGACGACCAGCAGTGAGCCCACCGTCGCCAGCCCGAAGCGCGCAGCGATCACGTAGCGGGACCAGGCGGGCTGAGTGCTCACCGCGGCATCGACGAGGGCATCGACATCGACGCTGTGCAGTGCCGGATCGTCGGCCTTGTTGAAGGCGGACCTGATGCCCTGAGTGAGGAACACCTCGCTGGGTATGATCAGGCAGCCGAGAACGAAGACGATCGGCTGGACGATCCACGACAGGAGCTGGCCGGTCCCGCTTCCGGCCAGGTTGAGCGCTGCCAGCGCCGTCAGGAACAGGCCGATGGAAACCGCGACCAGGACACTGGCGCGGCCGGCCGCGAAGTTGATCCGGTGCCGGGCGAGGACAGCGGCGGGAATTCCTTGCCCGGCCATCTCAGCCTCGGCGGCACGCTGGGCACCGGCGCCCCAGACTGCGCCTGTGGCGGCAACGATCACAAAGGTCACTCCCAGCAGCAGCTGCAGCGACGAAGCTCCAAGGACAACGAGCGGCATGGGTCACTCCCTTCGGTAACCGGCTCGGGCTCCGCCGAAACGGCGGTCTACTGGCATGTCAATAGCAGGGGCACCCTCCTGGTGCTCACCAGCGACACGGCGTTGAGTGAGATCGAGCTGCCCGAATTGGGCGAGTTGGACGAGGTCAAGTGATGGCCTTCGCGCCCGCGACCTGCGAACACATCTGGCTGACCAGTGCCCGCCTGATCACCTGAGGCACCGGCCGTCCCGGGCATCTCCGCCGCCTCGGCCGGGGAGGCATCGCCGGGACGGCGATTCACCCTTCTCGCCGCGCACCCCTGAACTCCCAGCCCCCGCACGCCCGTTGAGGCGTCCCCGCTCTCCGCCTTAGGATCGGCGTACCGCACGATTGAAACGTTTCACAGATGTCGCCGCAGCCCATCGTGATCACCACGTCAGCTGCCTGCACGGCCTCGGCAGTGAGCATCTTCGGGATCTCGGCCGAGACGTCGATTCCCACCTCGGCCATCGCTTCCACCACGGCAGGGTTCACGTTGTCCGCGGGGGCGGAGCCAGCGGAGCGCACCTGTACGCGTCGCCCGCACGGTGCGTGAGGAAGGCGGCGGCCATCTGCGAACGACCGGCATTGTGGACGCAGACGAAGGACGGAGGGCAGGGCGGCAGCAGACATGGGCGACGTTTTCCTCGGTCACGGGGCGGGGCGGGGAAGAGGCGGCGGGCGTACAGAGCGGCGTGGGCGGGGCCGATCGGCACGGGCGGCCTCGGCGAGGGGGCCGACGGCGCGATCGCCAGCGCCACCCCGGTCAAGGTGGCCTCGGTGAGCGCGGCTTACGAAGGCGCCTCGGCGGGGGCAGGCACAGGCCCGCCCACGGGGCGGGTCAGGATGCCCGCGAGGCGGTCGGTCATGTCGGGCAGCAGCCAGTAGTACACCCACGTGCCTCGCCGCTCGCAGTCGATGAGTCCGGCCTGTCGGAGCAGCTTGAGGTGATGCGAGATCGTCGGCTGCGACAGATCGAACGCGGGGGTCAGATCGCAGACGCAGATCTCGCCGCCGGCGCGCGAGGCGATCATCGACAGGAGGCGCAGCCGCACGGGGTCGCCCAGCGCCTTGAACACCTTCGCCAGCTCTACGGCCTGCCCCTCGTCGAGGGGTGCGGTCAGTAGGCCGGGGCAGCACACGCCCCTCTCGCCCGTCCCGCCGAGCACGAACAACGCTTGATTCGACATGGTTCTATATTGACAAGTCTCAATTCAAGGCGCAATCTTGAATAGACAGACGTCGAATCAGGTCGATGGGAGTCCACCATGCCCCGCGCACAGCTCGCCCTCCGCGTCAGCGACCTCGAAGGGTCGATCGCCTTCTACTCGAAGCTGTTCGGCACCGAACCGGCCAAGCGCCGCGAGGGCTACGCCAACTTCGCCATCACCGAGCCACCGCTCAAGCTCGTGCTGATCGAGGGCGAGCCTGGGCAGGAGACCCGCCTCGACCACCTCGGAGTGGAAGTCGAGTCCACCGACCAGGTGACCGCCGCGACGACCCGACTCAAGGACGCGGGCCTGGCCACGTTCGAGGAGAACGACACCTCGTGCTGCTACGCGCTCCAGGACAAGGTGTGGGTGCACGGCCCCGGCCAGGAGCCGTGGGAGGTCTACGTCGTCAAGGCCGACGCCGACACACTGGGCAAGAGCGCTGACGCCGACGCGGCCGGTGACGGCAGCTCCACAAGCCAGCCTGTCGCGGCGGGATGCGCCTGCGGGTCTTGAACCGGTACGGGCTCATCGCCCGGCTTCGAAGGCGCGGGACTCCAGGTGCGTCGAGTCAGCGGGTGGGGAGGCTGGAGCGGCGCACCACCAGCTCCGGGTCGAGCACGATCGTGCGGTGTTCGTGGGTCGGGGATTCCGGATCGGAGTCGATCTCGTCGAGGAGAAGGTCGGCGGCCATGCGGCCCATGGTGACGGCGGGCTGGCGTACCGAGGTGAGGGGGACGGCTGCCGCGGCGGCGAATTCGATGTCGTCGTAACCGACGATGGCCAGGTCGTCGGGGACACGTACGCCCGTGGCGTACAGGGACTGGAGCACGCAGAGGGCCAGCAGGTCGTTGGCGCAGAATACGGCGGTCGGTCGGTTCGCGAGGCCGGGGAGACGGGCCCCCGCGTCCCGTCCGGCCGCGACGTCGAGGCGTTCGGTGGGCAGTTCGCGCAGCGCTTCGGGGGGCAGTCCGGCTTCGGTGAGGGCCTGGAGCGCGCCGGTGCGGCGGTCGGACACCTGCTGGAGTCCGGGCGGACCGCTGACATAGGCGAGGGAGCGATGTCCCGCGTCGAGGAGGTGGCGTACGGCCAGAGCGCCCCCGGTCACGTCGTCGACGGAGACGGAGCACTCGGACGTGCCCTCGGCCACCCGGTCGACCAGGACGAAGGGGATGCGGTGCCGTCGGAACGCCTCCACCGTGCGGCCGGTCGCATCGGCCGGAGTGAGCAGGACGCCGCGTACGCGCTGCTCGGCGAACAGCGCGAGGTAGTCGGCCTCTTCGGCCGGGTCCTGCTCGCTGTCGCAGAGCATGACGCCGAGGCCCGCCGCCCGGGCGACGCGCCCCGCGCCGCGGGCGATGTCCACGAAGAAGGGGTTGCCCATGTCGAGGACGAGCAGGCCGGCCATGCGGCTGTGTCCGACGCGCAGTTGGCGGGCGGACTCGCTGCGCACATAGCCGAGCCGGTCGATCTCCGCCTGGACGCGGGCGCGTGTGTGCGGCGAGACGGAGTCGGGCCGGTTGAGCACGTTGGAGACCGTGCCCACAGAGACTCCGGCGGCGTGCGCGATGCCCTTGATACCCACGAGCCGGGCCATCGGGCCGGGACCTCCAGCGCTGCGTAGTTCGATGAGGCAGAGGCCAGGCTAACGGGCGCTCCCCCGCGCCTAGAAGTCGAAGTCGTCGATGTTCTTCCTGTCGAAGACCGTCGGCTTCCCGAGGTTGATCACACCGTCCTTGCCGAGGGTGAACGCGCCCATGCCCCCGGCCTTGAAGGTCTCGCCCACCCTGCCGGTGATCCGGCCCGACTTCAGGGCAACGGCCGTGTGCGCGGCGAGTGCGCCGAGCCTGGCCGGGTCCCACCGTTCGAATGCCTCGACGGTGCCGTCGGTGACGTACTCGCGCATGTCGTTGGGGGTGCCGAGGCCAGTCAGCGCGACCTTGCCCTGGTACTTGGAGCCGGACAGGTACTGGGCGGCCGCCTTGATGCCGACGGTGGTCGGGGAGATGATCCCGGCGAGCCGGGGGTGTTCCTGGAGCAGGCCCTGGGTCTGCTGGAAGGACGCCTGCGGGTCGTCGTTGCCGTACGCGGTCTTCACCAGCTTCATGTCCCTGTACTCGGGGTTCTTCAGCTCGTCCTTCCTGGTGCCGGGGCGGATGCCCGAGCGGATCGCCGAGGCCTGCCGCGCGAGCGGGCAGCCCGCGCCGTCGACCCGCGCCGAGACCACCCGCTGCATCCTCGACTCGCTCGCCCTCGCCCATCGCCGCGCCATCGACCGGGCCCGGCGACTCGCCGACCACCCCGTCGACGTGGTGCACCTGGTCGGCGGCGCCGCCCGCAACCAGCTCCTGTGCCAACTGACCGCCGACGCCTGCGGATTGCCGGTTGTCGCGGGACCGGCCGAGGCCGCGGCACTGGGCAACGTCCTGGTGCAGGCGCGGACGCACGGCGCGGTCGGCGAGCTGGCCGGAATGCGGGAACTCGTCGCACGTACACAGCCGTTGAGCCGCTACCAGCCCTCCGCCGACCGTGGCGTCTGGGAGGCGGCGGACCGGCGCGTCCCCGGCGGGTGAGCCGACCGGCGGGACGGACACGGCCGGGCGCGGCTCCGCCCATCCGGCAGGCGGGCCGCGGCTCGGCCGCGCCGGCCCTCACACGGCGACGGGGAACCCCGCCGTCCGCAGCACCCGCTGCTCCTCGTCCACCGCGAACACCTCGCAGCCCGCCCGCGCGGCGGCCCATGCGACGCCCTCGGTGCCCAGCGCGAACGCCGCCGTCGCGGTGGCGTCCGCCTCGGTCAGCGACGCGGCCACGACGGTCAGGCTGAGCAGGCCCCGGACCGGGCGGCCGGTGCGGCCGTCGAGGATGTGGTCACCGCGCTCGTAGCGGGCGGACGTGGCGACCGCGCCCTCGGTGAGGTCCACCGCCGTGCACAGCCGGTCGGCGTGTTCGGGGTGGCGTACGCCGACGCGCCAGGGCCCGCCGGACGCGACGACGTCACCACCGGCGTTCACGCAGAACCGGGTGGCCCCGGCCGCCGCGAGGAGGTCCGCCGCCTTCTGCACCGACCAGCCCTTCACCACCGCGCAGGGGTCGAGGCCGCGTCCGGGCAGCCGGGCGTCGAAGGCGCCGCGGGTCGCGACCCGGTAGTCCTCGCACAGCGTGAGGATCTCCAGGAGCTCCGGGCTGATCTCGTCGGTCGGCACCTCGCCCCGGTCCAGGCGGGACACCTCGCTGTCGGGCTTGAACGGGCTGAACCGCGCGTCGACCTGGCGCAGCCACGCGAACACCTCGTCCACGGCGGCCTCCGGCTCGGCCGCCCCCTCGTCGATGCGCACCGAGACGGGGAAGCCCATGACGTGTTCGACGCGCAGCACGTCAGGCGCCCTTCGCGTCGATCGCGGCCTGCAGCGACTCCTTGTAGCCGTCGCTGGTGACGGTCGCGCCGGACACCGTGTCGACGTCGGCGCTCTGCGCGGAGAGCGTCTCCTCGACCAGTTTCGGCACGGCGGCGGTGGTCTGCGGGTGGTGGGGCTGCTGGAGCATGCGTACGGAGCTGATCCGGTCGCCCTCGAAGGTCACCTCGACCTGTACGGGGCCCTTCTCCGTGTGGACGGTGGAGCCCCGGACGGCCCTCGCGGCGGTGCCGTCGGAGGACGACGACGGTGGGGAGGAGGGCGTGGGGGCCGGGGCCGCCTCGGTGGTCGTCGTGCCGAGGGACGGTTCGTAGCGCCACAGCGGGATCACCGCGGCGGCGGTAAGCGCCAGGACGGGCAGTGCTCGCTTCATCGTGTTTCCCCTTATCCGGCCAGGCTGAAGCGCTCGGCGTGGATCTGCGGCTTGGGCACGCCCAGGTCGCCCAGGGTGCGCAGGACGGCGGTGGTCATGCCGGGCGGCCCGCAGACGTAGACGTCCCGGTCGGCGACGTCGGGGACGAGGGTGGCGATGTCGCGCGGGGCCAGCTTGTCCGGCCTCGCCGGGCCGGTGACGAGGTGCAGCTCGGCGCCCTTGGCGTGGGCCAGTTCGGTCAGCTCGGCGTAGAGGACGGCGTCCTGGTCGGTGGCGACCCGGTAGATGAGGACGACGTGGCCGTGCAGCTCTTCGAGGAGGGCGCGGACGGGGGTGATGCCGACGCCGCCCGCGATGAGGAGGGTGTCGGGGCGGGTGCGGTGCATCGTGGTGAAGGCGCCGTACGGGCCCTCCGCGAACACCCGCGTGCCCACCTTGAGGTGGCGCAGGGCCGCCGTGCCGTCGCCCGCGGTCTTCGCGGTGAGCCGCAGGTGCGTGCCGTCGGGGGCCGCCGAGAGCGAGAACGGGTTGGCCTGCCACCAGCGGTCCCTGGTCAGGAACCGCCAGAGGAAGAACTGACCGGCGCGGGCGGGCAGCCGGTCCAGGTCGCGGCCCGAGACGTAGATCGAGACGACGTGCTCGGACTCGGGCACGACGGCCGTCACCCGCAGTCGATGGCGCAGGTTGCGCCACAGCGGGAGGACGAGACGGCCCACGACGACCGCGCCGAGGGCCACGCCCCACAGTGTGTACCAGTACGTCGTGGCGGTGGCCGACGCGGTGAACGTCGAGCCCGCCGCGACCTGGTGGGTGAAGGCGAGGACCACCGCGAGGTAGGTGTAGAGGTGGATGAAGTGCCAGGTCTCGTACGCGAGCCGGCGGCGGGCGTAGCGGGCCGAGACCACGCCGACCGCCATGATCAGGACGAGGGCGACGAGGGCGCGCAGCACGCCCTCGACGGTCTCCGCGAGATCCACGAGCTGGTCGACCGGACCCATCGACGAGGCCTGCGCGTAGCCGAAGACGATGAACACGCCGTGCGCGAGGAGCAGCCACAGCAGGCTGAAGCCGACCCAGCGGTGCCAGGACGTCAGCCGGTCCATGCCGATGCGCCGGTCGAAGAACGGGAGCCGGGCGACGAGCAGCAGCTGGAAGGCCATCAGCAGGGCCGCGTAGAGCCCGGCCAGGCGCCCCATCACGATGAGCGCGTTCGAGGCGAATCCGGCCTGCAGGAAGAACACGGTCACCACGGCCGCGTTCGCCGCGAGCAGGGCGTAGAGACCGGTGCGGGCCACCGCTTTCGGGCGGACCGCCGTCCGGGGTGGCTCGACGCGTGGGAGGGTCGTCACGGGCGGCAACTCCTAGATCGGCGCCTGGGGCTTACGAGCCTGCCTCCCGGTAGCTGTCGTTTCCCTGTCGCTGAACTTTCAAGTGCCTGTCGATGTGGGTGCGGCGCTGTGGGCCGGTAGGGCGGCGGCGGGCGCGTGCCGCACTATGGGCGGGTGGAAAAAGTGCGCCTTCTCGTCGTGGACGACGACCCGCCCATCGCCGACCTGGTGGCGACGGTGGCCCGCTACGAGGGCTGGGAGGCGATCACCGCGCACACCGGCGAGGAGGCGCTGCTGCGGGCTGCCGAGTTCCAGCCGGACATCGTGGTGCTCGACCTGATGCTGCCCGGCCTGGACGGCTTCGCCGTGCTCGACCGGCTGCGGTCGTCCGGGACGATGGTGCCGGTCGTGTTCCTCACCGCGCGTGACGGCGTCTCCGACCGGGTCGCGGGCCTGACCCGGGGCGGCGACGACTACCTGGTCAAGCCGTTCGCGGTGGAGGAGCTGATGGCCCGCCTGCGGACCGTTCTGCGGCGCAGTGCCGGTCCTGGCTTCCAGCGCTCCGTGCTCCAGGTGTCGGACCTGACGATGGACGAGGACACCCGTGAGGTGCGGCGCGGGACCCGGCTCCTCACGCTCACCCCCACCGAGTACGAGGTGCTGCGCTACCTGATGCGCAAGTCACCGACGGTCCTCACCAAGGCGCAGATCCTCGATCACGTCTGGGAGTACGGCTTCGGGGGCCGCTCGAACGTCGTGGAGCTGGTCATCAGCCGACTGCGCCGCAAGCTCGACGAGCCGCACGACGGCGGTGCGGCGCTGATCCACACGGTCCGGGGTGTCGGGTACGTGGTGCGACAGGTCGCCGAGTGATCCGCCGCATCGCGCGGACGTACCGCAGGATGCGTCTCGGCACTCGCCTCGCGCTGGGTCTCGGCGTGCTCGCGCTCGCCGTGTTCGCCGTCGTCGGCACCGCGCTCTCGACGTACATGCGGGACTACCTGGAGCGTCAGCTCAACGACCAGATGGCGCTGGTCCAGGGCACCCAGGCCAAGGACGCCAAGGTGCACGGGACGGTGGAGCGGCAGCCGTACTACCGCTGGTACACGGCGGTGTACGACGTCGCGGGCGGCCGGGCCGTGCTGCGCAGACCCAGTGAGGTGCCCGCGGACGCCGGAAAGCTGTCCGCCGTCGCCGAGGTCCAGCGCGAGTCGGGGGCGAAGGAGGTCTTCCGCACCACGCACATCGAGGGGCAGGGCGCGTACCGGCTGCGGGCCTGCGAGGTCAGCCCCGGCGTCGTCCTCGTCACCGCGGCGCCCCTGGAGGACATCGAGGAGACCATGGACCAGCTCCTCATGGTGCAGGTCGTCGCGTTCTCACTCGCCCTGGTGGGCCTGGTGGGCCTCGGCCGTTCCCTGCTGCGCCGCGGACTCAAACCGCTCAGCGACATGGCCCACACGGCCCGCGGCATCACCTCGCACGACTTCACCGACTCGGCCGGGCTGCCGGTCCGCGTCGACTCCGACGCCGGCGGCCCGGAGGTCGGTGAACTGCGCACCGCGTTCAACACCATGCTCGACCACATCGACGACTCCCTCGCCGTGCGCACCGAGGCGGAACAGCGCCTGCGCCGCTTCGTCGCCGACGCGTCGCACGAACTCCGCACCCCCTTGATGTCGGTACGCGGCTACGCGGACCTCTTCCAGTACGCGGCCGCCAACGAGCCCGCCGAACGCGACAAGCACCTGGCGCGCCTGCGCGCCGAGGCCGCCCGGATGGGCCTCCTCCTCGACGACCTGCTGCTCCTCGCCCGCCTGGACGCCGCCGACGTGGAGACGCCGCTGCGCCTGGCGGACACGGACCCGGCGGAGCTGGTGAACGAGGCGGCGGACGCGTTCCGCGCGGGACGGCCGGACCACCCGCTGTCCGTGCGGGTCGACGGCGACCCGGCGGCGCTGCTGCGCCTCGACCCCCTCCGCATCCGTCAGGTCCTGGACAACCTGCTGTCCAACGCCGCCGTGCACACCCCTGCCGGTACGCAGGTGTCGCTGAGCCTGTCCGTTTCCGCTGACGCCGCCGTCGTCCAGGTCGCCGACTCCGGCCCGGGCATCCCGGCCGCCGACCAGGAGCGGGTCTTCGACCGCTTCTACCGCGTGGACAAGGCCCGCACCCGCGACCGGGGCGGCAGCGGGCTCGGCCTCGCGGTCGCGCGGTCACTGATCCGGGCCCACAACGGCACCATCGAGCTGACCAGCCAGGCGGGGTCGACGGTGTTCACGCTGCGGATTCCGCGCTAGCGGTCCGCCGGTGAAAGCTGTCGTCGTCCGCCTGTTCTCTCGGCACTGAGGCCCCATCCCCCCACGAGCGCAGCCGTGGTGACCGTCGCGGCACATCGCCGACCACGGTGTGGCCCGACCGATGACTTTCCACGAGGTCCACAGTCATAGGTACTGGTCGGTGCGCCGCAGCGGTGAATGTGATCCGATGGCGCATCGACCGGAACTGCCGAAGCCGGACCCCAGACACCGAGGAATTTCAGATGCGTACCTTGATCAGCACCGCCTTCATCTCGCTCGACGGCGTCGTGGAGGCTCCGGGCGGCGAGCCCGGTTACCGGAACTCCGGGTGGACGTTCAAGGACATGGAGTTCCTCCCCGAGGCGTTCGAGATCAAGGGCCGGGAGCAGCAGGAGGCCACCGCGATGTTGTTCGGCCGCACCAGCTACGAGGCGTTCAGCCCGGTCTGGCCCGACATGGAGGACTTCGCCGACTACAAGCTGATGCCCAAGTACGTCGTCTCGACCACCCTCACCGAGGGCGACCTCGTGTCGAACTGGGGCGAGACCACGATCCTGCGCTCCCTCGACGACGTCGCCGTGCTCAAGGAGACCGAGGGCGGCCCGATCATCATCCACGGCAGCGCCTCCCTGAACCAGGCCCTCTCGGACGCCGGCCTGATCGACCGCTACCACCTGCTCGTCTTCCCCCTGCTCCTCGGTGCGGGCAAGCGGCTGTTCAGCGCCACGGACAAGGACACCCAGAAGCTGAAGCTCGTCGAGCACGAGGCGTACGCCAACGGCTTGCAGAAGAACGTCTTCGACGTCGTCCGCTGACGGGGCCCGCGAACTCACGGCGATTCCTTCAGGCCCAGGGCCTGTCCACCGGACAGGCCCTGGGCGGCCCGGCGCAGGTCCCGAACCTCGGGGCGTTGCTGGAAACCGGCTGCCTTGCGGGTGGCGACGGTGACGGCCTCGCCGTAGCCGTGGCGGCGGTGGTCCCGGTTCACGCGTGGGGGCGGGTGCGGTGGTCACGCAGGGGCGTTGACGGGGTGGGGTGCCGCGCTGCGCCTGCGGGGTCGGAGCAGCGCCGCGAGCATCACCGCGCCTGCCGGCACTGCGGCCACGTGCACCACGGCCGCGACGGCGAGGTCCTCCGGCAGTGACGCGTCAGCGGGGCGTGCCATCGCCACGTACGACGTGAACAGCAGCCTCCAACTGCTCCACGCGAAGAGCGAACCCGTTCCCAGCCAGCCGAGCGTCAAGGGGATCCAGCGGGGCAGTCGGGCGGGCCGACCGCGGCCGACCGCCCAGGTGGCGGCGGAGGCGGTGAGCGCCCACCCGCCCCATATGCCCGTCAGCAGGCGCCCGTTGGCATGCAGTTCCGTCGGGTGTGCCATACCGGCCGTGCCGCCGAGCGCCCAGTAGATCCAGACCGCGCCGACCACTGTCCCGGCGCCAACGGCCCCCAGCACGTGGCGCCGACCGCCCCGCGAGTGGCCGCTCTGCGCGTGGACGCCGACCGGACCGGCGAACGCTTCCGGCCAGCGCCGCCTCAGATAGGCGGGCAGGGCGAGCGCCAGGCCCAGCCCCATCCCCACGAAGCTGAACTGGATCAGCCCTGCCTCCCAGCCAGGCATGGCCGGACCGTCGTCCTCATGGTGCTGCGGTTCACCCCCGCCCGAAAGGCCGAGCATGGAGTCCAGCACGGCGTACGGCAGCACGGGGACGAGGAACCCCGTCCCCACCCACGCGACACACACGACCAAGGGCCCCGGTATCCGCATCCCCCAGGGCCGGACGAGGGCGAGGGCCATGGCGATCCCGATGCCTGCCATGCCGACGGTCACGGTGTTGAGGACCGCCCACCCGGCCGGGCTGAACCCGTCGCCGATCGGCACCAGCCCGGCCATCGCGCCGACCGCCCAGGAGATTTTGATCAACGCGTAGGGGGTCATCGCGAAAGCCGCCCCATACGCCGCCAGCCGTCCGGCGCGGTCCAGCCGATCCAACCGATCCCGCCGATCCCGCCGATCCATCGAGGGGTCTCCTTCGCTTCCCGCCATGAACCCCACCCTCGTCGGCCGCACCACCCGTTGCGTCAACCGCCGGTCTTGTCCTCCTCCCCCATCCGGCGGGGGCGAGGTCATCGCAGTTCCCACCGCAGTCGAAGGGGTGCGCACCCGCGAGGTGTTCGCCCACCTCGCCCCCGTAAGGGGCGCCTAGGCCGACCGTTCGCGGCTCAACTACTCTCGGCGCCAATGACGTTCACACCGTGATCCGGGCAAAGAACCCGAATCACCGCTCGGGGAGGCGCCAACCCATGACCACGCCACCATCGCCACTTGCGGCGAAGCAGAGCGACGCAGCCGCCGTCCGGATCGGCGCTCTCGTTCCGCTGACGCGGCCCGGCTGGGTCGGGGCAGGGCACCACTTGCTGGCCGGGCTTGAGTTGGCCGTACAGGCAGTCAATGAGGCGGGCGGCGTCGCCGGAAGGCCGCTTGAGCTGGTCGTCCGGGACACCGCCGCCGATCCGCAGCGGGCCGCGGCGGCCGTGGCTGAGTTGGCGCAGCTGGGCGTGGTCGCCGTGGCGGGCGAGTACCACAGCGTCGTCGCCCGCGCCGCTGCCGCCAGGGCCGACGCCCTCGGCCTGCCGTTCCTCTGTTCGTCGGCGGTTCTCGACGCGCTCACGGAGCAGCCGACGGAATGGGTCGCGCGGCTCGCCCCGGCGCAGTCCCACGGCTGGCAGATCTACGCGGACTTCCTCCTCGGCGCGGGCCACAGCCGCGTCGCCGTGGCAACCCAGCCGAGTGTCTACTGGGCGTCCGGGACCCGCGTCCTGCGCGACCACCTCACTCCGCGCGGCGGCACCGTCGTCGAACTCGACATGCGGGCGCTCGACCCCGACGCGGTGTGCGACGAACTCGTCGACCAGCGCGCGACTGCCCTCCTACTGCTGGTCGGCCACCCGGAGCCCGCCGTTCCGATCGTCAAGTCCGTCCGCCGTGACCCGCGCCTCGGCGAGATTCTGATCGGTGCCCCGGCCGGACAACCGGAGTTCGCCGAATGGGCCGAACTGCTGGGCGACGACGGCGCCGCGATCCCGTTCCTGCGCTACCTGCCCGAGCACCTCACCCCACTCGGCACCCGGGTCGAGACCGCACTCCGAGAGCAGTTGGCCGAAGCGCCGTCCTTCGTCGCCTTCGAGGGCTACGACACGATCGCCGTCCTCGCCGAGGTGCTGCGTTCGCACGGGGTGGACCGGGCGCGCATCGCCGATTCCTGGTCGCACGCCGCCGTCGAAGGCACCCGCGGTCAGATACGGTTCTCCCGTATGCCGGGCATCGGCGTGTGGCAATGGGTCTGGCCGTCGGTCCAGGTGGTGGATCGGGATCCGGCGGAACCGGATCGCTTTCGGGTCCTGCACGTCGGGTGAGGGAGCGCGGCTCGTGGCGGCGCCACCTTTCGTACGCCACGTCTTGTACGCCGCCTTCGTACGCCCCTGTCGTACGTCACTCCCGTGCGACACCGGAACAACAACCGGCTGTGAGCGGAGCCCCGGGCAGGCGCGGCCTTCGGATGGTTCGGACGGCGTGACGTTACCGTCGTCGTCATGACTGACAATTCACTGCGTTCCGTCACCATCGAGCGGTCCGGCCCGGGCCGGTTCACCGCGACCAATGCCCGCGGGGGCACGCTGACCTTCGGCACCGGCTCGGGCACCGACTTCACGCCGGTCGAGCTGTTCCTCGCCGCGATCGGCGGCTGCAGCGCGGCCGATGTGGAGGTCGCCACGAGTCGGCACACGGATCCGACCACGTTCACCGTCACCGTGACCGGCAACAAGGTCGAGGACGAGAGTGGCAACCGGCTGTCGGACCTCGACGTCGCCTTCTCCGTCACGTTCCCGGACGGCCCGTCGGGGGACCGCGCCCGCGCGATCCTCCCCCGGGCCGTGAAGACCTCGCACGACCGGCTCTGCACGGTCAGCCGCACCGTCGAGGCGGGCACGCCGGTCAGCACGACTGTGTCCGGCACCGCTGACGGCGCCTGACGCCCGAGCGGGCAGCGCCCGAGCAAGCGAAAGGCCCCGGCCATCACCTGCCGGGGCCTTCCGCTGTCCGAGATCGCGTGCTCGTCGCCGACCGTTCCGGGTGCCGGCGCGCGCACGCGCGCGGCGCCATCGGTGCCGCGCTCCACGACGACGAAAGCCCGCCCCCGAACCTCCGCTAGTTGTCCCGCAGTCGTACCACCGCGCGTCCTGACGCCGGGTCATGCTCCAGCAGTACGTACCGGCTGAGGACGGCGAGGGCGACGACGCAGCCGCTCATCTCCAGCCCCTCCTCCACGAGCGTGCCCAGCATGAGTACGGTGCTGTGGCCGTTCTCGAGCGCCCAGCCGTTGAACGCCTCGGTGAGGAGCGCCCCGCCCAGGTACACCCCCAGTGCGGCGAGGAGGCCGTTGCGCAGGTCGCGTGGGAGCTTTCGGGCCCACAGGACGGCGATCACGGTGCCCGTCGCCGCGAGGAGCGCGCCGGGCAACACCCAGGCGTGCGTGGGCAGCGAGCCCCCGGCCCACTCCTTCCACGACTTGCCGACCTCGCCGAGGCGCTCGTGCAGCGAGATCGTCTCGTCGAGGCTGAGCAGCGCGGTCGCAGCGGCGAGGCCCAGCCAGGACAGCCGCCCGGGACGCGCGTCGCGCCCGCTGAGCAGCGCGGCGATCAGCGCCACGCCCGCCACGGCCAGCAGCAGCGTGCTGTTCCACCAAGTGGCCAGATTTCCCTCGACGTCGACGTTCACCAGCCTGCGGACGCTCGGTATGGAGTCGTAGCTGTTGTAGGCGCGCGTGCCGAGATCTGCGACGAGTAAGGCCCCGGTGGCACCCGCGGCGAACCACAGGACGCGGCGGGCCGGTGGTCTCTCGACCTTACCCACAAGTTGGTCCTGCGTTTGAAGATCGGTCATGCATACGGAGATTAGCGGTTTGATCAGCACCCGAAGTGGCCGGGGCACCCCGTACCGTGCCCTTTCAGACACGCCTCTTGTGCCCGTGCGCAAGCGGTGAACTCGGCCCGGGCGTCGGGGCCGAGGCGGCGCACGGAGCGGCGGCGCTGGGCGCCCGGCCGGCGCCCAGCGCCCGCGACTCAGACGACGATCACCCGCCGCCCGCGCGTGTGCCCCGCCTGGCTGTCGATGTGCGCCGCCGCGGCCTCGCCGAGCGTGTACGACTTCTCGACCGGGATGTGGAGCCTGCCCCGCTTGATGAGGTCGGCGGCCACGGCGAGCGCGTCCGGCACGCTCCCGGCGGTGTCGGAGAAGCGGACGCCGAATTCCGGCGCGCCGAGATCGGCGATGGAGACCACCTTCTGCGGGTCCCCGGTCAGTTCGACGAGTTCGCCGATCACGCCCGAACCGGCGAGATCGAGGGCCGCGTCGACCCGGCCGAGCTCCCGCACCCGCTCGACCCAGCCCTCGCCGTACGTCGTGGCGACGGCGCCGAGGTCGCGCAGATAGTCCTGGTTCGCGGCCCCGGCCGTGCCGATCACCGCGATGCCGCGCTCGCGGGCGATCTGCAGCACCGCCGACCCGACTCCCCCGGATGCGCCGCTGACCAGCAGCGTCTGCCCGGGCCGCACACCGACCTGACTGATGATGCGCAGCGCGGTCTCCACCACGGAGGGGTACCCGGCCGCCTCTTCGAACGACAGCCCCTCGGGCATCCGGGCCCAGGCCGTCAGCACGGCGAACTCGGCGTAGGTGCTGAGCCCTTCGCCGAACACATGGTCGCCGACCTCGACCCCTTCCACGCCCTCGCCGACCTCGTCCACCACCCCGGCAGCGTCGAGCCCGACCCCGGCGGGCAACTCGAGCGGATGCGCCTTGAGGAACTGGCCTTCACGGATCCGCCAGTCGACGGGGTTCACGCCCGCCGCCCGTACGGCGACGCGTATCCGGCCGGGGCCCGCGTGGGGCTCCTCGGCGTCTATGAGGTGCAGGACGTCAGGACCGCCGAACTCGGCGAAGCTCACTCTCTTCATACCTCCGACCGTAACACTAACGGTTAGCATTTCGGAACGGTTACGTCTTTGGATTTGATAGCGTCAGGGCATGACCGAGCCGACCGGACGCCGCGAGCGCAAGAAGGCCGCGACCCGCCAGAAGATCGCCGACACCGCCCTGCGGCTCTTCCTGGAACGCGGCTACGAAGCGGTGGGCATCCGCGATGTGGCCGCCGAGGCCGACGTGGCCGTCACCACGCTCTTCGCCCACTTCGCCTCGAAAGAGGCCCTGGTGTTCGAGCGGGACGACGACTTCGAGCAACGCCTCACCCGGGCGGTCACCGACCGGCCGCCGCGGGAACCGCTCCTGCCCGCGCTGCGCCTGGAGATCCACGCCCTGGTGCGCCACTGCACGGCGGACGGCGCCGCCCCCATATGGCGCATGATCGAAGAATCCCCTGCCCTGCGGGAGTACGAGGAGTCGATGCGGCTGCGCCACGCGAACACGCTGGCGACGGCCATCGCCGCCGACCCCGGCCTGCCGCAGTCCCCAACGGCCTGCCGGACGATCGCGAGGTTCGTGATCGACGCCTATTCGCTGGCCCGCGAGGCAACCGATCCGGGGTCGGCGGTGGACGAGATCTTCGAGATGATCGAGGCGGCGTGGGAGGCCGCCAGCCCTTCTCCACGGGCGCGATGAACTCTCCTGGTGCCACACCAGGGCTCACCGTCCTGCTGTACCGGGAGCCCTAGTGCTCGTGCGCCGCCGGATCATCCGGGATGCGCTGCCCGCCCTGAAGAGCCGGGCGAGCGGCGGCCTACAGATCAGCGGCGATGATCTTCTCGATGTTGCGTTCCGCGAGTGCCGTGATCGTGACGAACGGGTTGACGCTGGTGTTGCCGGGGATCAGGGCGCCGTCGATGACGTAGAGGCCCGGATGGCCGTGCAGGCGGCCGTAGTTGTCGGTGGCCTTGTCGAGGACCGCGCCGCCGAGGGGGTGGTAGGTGAGGTGGTCGCCCCAGATCTTGTACACACCGAAGAGGTCGGTGCGGTAGATCGTCCCCTCCTTGGCGTTGATCTTGTCGAAGATCGTCTTGGCGGCGTCGATCGACGGCTGCTTCCAGGCGGTCTGCCAGTTGAGCTCGGCGCGGCCCGCCGACGCGTTCCAGGAGAACTGGGCGCGGTGCGGGTTCTTGGTGATCGACAGGTAGAACGAGGCGTACGTCTCGATGCCGGTGGGCAGTGGTGCCACCTCGGCGAACGCGCCGCCCGCGGCCCAGTTGTCGATGCCGGCCGTGGGGATGGCGGACTGGAGGCTGCCGGTCGGGTCCCAGAGGTGGTTGGCACGCCCGCACATGACGTTGCCGTTGTCGCCCCAGCCCTTGCCGACCTCGCCGTTGAGGTGCGGGAGTGCACCGGTGGCCTGCAGTTTCACCAGGAGTTTGCTGGTGCCGACGCTGCCCGCGGCGAAGAACACCTTGTCGGCCGTCATGGTCTTGGTGGCGACGGTGTCGCCGTTGGTGTTGATCTGGTCGACCGTGACCGTATAGCCGCCCCCGGCCGCCGGGGTCACCGAAGTCACCTTGTGCAGCGGGGAGATGGTGACGCGGCCGGTCGCTTTCGCGCGGGCGAGGTACGTCTGCTGCAGCGACTTCTTGCCGTAGTTGTTGCCGTACAGGATCTCCCCCGCGAGCGCCGACTTGGGGACGGTGCCCGCGGCCTCCCGCTTCATGTAGTCCCAGTCGTACACGTCGGGTACGAAGACGAACGGGAACCCGGAGCGCTGCGCGTGCTTGCGGCCGACCCGGGCGTACTGGTAGCACTCGGCCGTCTCGAACCAGGCCGGGTCGATGGCGTTCACGCCGAGGCCCGCGTTGGCGCGCGGGTAGTAAGTGTCGTACATCTCCCCCGTGTTGACCGACGGGAGGACCGCGGCGAAGTTCTCGCGCTTCGGCGTAACCGCCATGCCGCCGTTGACCAGTGAGCCGCCGCCCACGCCGCGGCCCTGATAGACGGTGATGCCGCCGAACTCCTCGGCGTCCAGGATGCCGGTGTAGCGCGGGACGGCCCGGTCGATGGGGAAGCCGAGGAAGTTGCTCAGGGGCTGCTTGGTCTTGGTGCGCAGCCAGTAGGAACGGGCGTCCGGGCTCGTGGTGTTGGCGAAAATCTTGCCGTCGGACCCCGGGGTGTCCCAAGCCATGCCCATCTCCAGCATGTGCACGTCGACGCCCGCCTCGGCGAGCCGCAGGGCGGCGACGGAGCCGCCGTATCCGGTGCCGATCACCAGGACGGGGATGGCGGCGCCGTCGACCGCCCGGGCCGGGGAGGCCTGCGAGGCGAGCATGGCGGCGCCGAAAATGGAACTTGTTCCAGTGATGAATCTTCTCCGTGACAGGCCGTCAGATGCCTTGCCACGTAAGGGTGTACCACTCATGTGACCTTCCTCACTCTTGGCTGAATCAGAACGAGTTCTACTGCTGGGCACAGAGGAAGTCACGACATACCTAAAAGTAACTTCTGCCCGATCTTGCACCTTACTTGCCGTCGTCCAACGAAGATCACGCAGGGGTGGGTACGGCTCGGCCGCAGTCGTCGGTGCGTCGGGCAGTCGTCTGTGCGCCGGTCAGTCGTCGTGGCCGATGACAGCGGTGACGCGGATCTCGACGCGCATCCCCGGCGCCCCGAGGGCCGGCACGCCGACCTCGGTCCAGATCGGCGCACGGTCACCCATGCGCCTGCGGAACTGCTCGACCATGACGCGGTTGTGACCCTCGCCGATGGACTCGGCGGATTCGGGGACGTGGTACGAGTTCACGGCGACGACGTCCCGCCAGCTCGCGCCGGCCTCCGCGAGGGTGCGCTCGACGTTCTCGAACGCCCGGACAATCTCGTCCTCTAGGACCTCGGGGAAGTTCCAGTCGTCGTCCCAGCCGCCCTGGCCCGAGGTCTCGACGCGGTCGCCGATGCGGACCGCCTGGCTGTAGTGCATGGCTTCGAGCTGCGTCTCGCCGTATCCGGGCGTGGCGAAGAACTCCGGCTTGGTCATGATGACCCCTTCCATTTCACTTCACGTGTGAAGTGAAAGCTACCACGCATTCGCTTCACGCGTGAAGTCACTACCGTTCGGTATGGTGCGGTCATGGCCACCCGCGCACACCCGAACCCCGGCGAGGACGCCCCCGACGGCGCCGCCACAGACGCGTTGTGGCTGAGCGCACCCGAGAAGGAGGCGTGGACCGGGCTCGTCTCGCTGGTGCTGCTGCTTCCGGGGCAGTTGGAGTCGCCGCTGCAGCAGGAGGCGGGTCTGACCCTGTTCGAGTACCTGACGCTCAGTCACGTCTCGGAGGCCCCCGAACGCCGCCTCAGGATGAGTGAGTTGGCCTATCTCGCCAACGGCTCCCTGTCGCGCCTGTCCAACGTCGTCAAGCGGTTCGAGCAGCGTGGCTGGATGGAGCGGTGGCCCGACCCCGACGACGGCCGCTTCACGATCGCCGCCCTCACCGACGCCGGGTACGACGTGGTCGTCGCCGCCGCACCCACCCACGTCCGCTCGGTGCGACAGCTCGTCCTCGACCAGCTCACCGCCGCCGACCAGCAGGCGCTCGCCCGGATCGCCGAGAAGCTGCGGGTGCGGCCGGCCGACCTGGCGTAGCGCGTCACCGCGCCGCGCTCTCCCCGCGGCGGGCGCGACGGAGGGCGAGGATGAGCGCGGCCCCCGCGGCGACGATCAGGCCCACGAACGCCGGGTGGATGTCCTTGGACAGGCTCTGCGCGCCGTCGGGCCGCACCAGCCAGATCGCGAGCGGGACCGTGAAGCTGACAGCCAGGAGCGTGGCCGCGCCGCGGACAGCCCGGTCGCGGACGCGGGTGAACGCGCCGATCAGGGCGATCACGACCGGCACGCCCGAGATCAGGGCGAACTGACCCAGGACCATGAGGGGGACCGCCCACGCGGAGATGGTCACCGCCCGCGGAATGCGGCGGTGGTCCGTCGTCGCGGGTGTCGCGGTGGAGGCTGCCATGACGTTCTCCTCGGGTGCGAGTGGCCGGACGTGCGGAGCCTGAGGTTGCGGAGTCGGATCCGCCGCGCCGCCCGGATGATTAGTGGCTTTGCCGTTCGTTATAAGTTCTAACGCCCGTGAGGATCTATCGTCAATAGCTTCAGTGATAACCTCTAACGAAACCTTGAGTGCATAGCAACGGTGTGGGTCAGGAGAGGTGGGCTAGGCCATGGCTGATACGGGCACGACGACCCCGCGCGAGCGGTACCGCGCTCAGGTGCGGACGGAGATCAAGGACCACGCATGGGGGCAGATCGCCTCGGCGGGGGCGTCCGCGCTGTCCCTGAACGCGATCGCCAAGCAGATGGGGATGAGCGGGCCCGCGCTCTACCGGTACTACGCCAGCCGCGACGAGCTGATCACCGAGCTCATCCGGGACGGCTACCGCAGCCTCGCCGACACCTTCCAAGCAGCCGCCGCCCCCGGAGCCGACCTCACCGCGCTCGCGCACGCCCTGCGCCGGTGGGCGCTGGACCACCCCCAGCGGTACTTCCTCCTCTACGGCACGCCCGTCCCCGGCTACCACGCGCCTGACGACACCACCGCCATCTCGTCCGAGATCATGGCTACGCTGCTCGACGCCTGCGTCGCGCTCGCCGACTCGCCTTCGGAACGGTCCGAGGTCAGCCCCGCGACCTCCTTCGCCGCCCACCTCGCAGACCACCGCCAGTGGGCGGGCGACCACCCCGCCCCGCCCGCGGCCCTGCACCGGGCCCTGGCCTTCTGGACGCGGATGCACGGCGTGCTGTCCCTGGAACTCGCCGGGCACTTCACCGGGATGAGCTTCGACCCCGAACAGCTCTTCGCCGCCGAGCTCGACGGCCTGCTCGCCGGCGGTGCCGGGCTGCCCGCCGGGCCCTGACCACCCGGCGCGGCCCCGGTTCCAGACCGCTGAAACCCTCCTGAAACCGCGCTGAATGCGGCCTGCCGCACCTTCTGCGGCATGACCACAACGACATCGCGCTCACTCGCCATCGCGGCCAAGGGGCTGCACAAGGCGTACGGGGACAAGACGGTCCTCGACGGCATCGACCTGGCGGTGCCCGGCGGCACCGTCTTCTCCCTGCTCGGCCCGAACGGCGCCGGGAAGACCACCGTCGTCAAGATCCTCTCCACCCTCATCGGCGCCGACGCCGGTGAACTGCGGGTCGACGGCCACGACCTGGCCGTCGACCCGCAGGCGGTGCGGGCCGCGATCGGCGTCACCGGGCAGTTCTCCGCCGTCGACGGGCTGATCACCGGCGAGGAGAACATGCTTCTCGTCGCGGACCTGCACCACCTCTCCCGCCGCGAGGGCCGTCGTACCACCGCCGCGCTCCTGGACCGCTTCGACCTGGTGGCGGCCGCGAAGAGGCCCGCCGCCACCTACTCCGGCGGCATGCGGCGCCGTCTCGACATCGCCATGACGCTGGTCGGCGACCCGCGGATCATCTTCCTGGACGAGCCGACCACCGGCCTCGACCCGCGCAGCCGCCACACCATGTGGGGCATCATCCGCGAGTTGGTCGCCGACGGCGTCACCGTCTTCCTCACCACCCAGTACCTAGAGGAGGCGGACGAACTCGCCGACCGCATCGCGGTGTTGAACGACGGCAGGATCGCCGCCGAAGGGAGCGCCGACGAGCTGAAGCGGCTCATCCCGGGCGGACACGTACGGCTGCGGTTCGCCGACCGGTCCGCGTACCGCTCCGCCGCCGTCGCCCTGCGCGAAGTCACCGCGGACGAGGAGTCGCTGACGCTGCGGCTCCCCAGCGACGGCAGTCAGCGCGAGCTGCGCGCCCTCCTGGACTGGCTTGACTCCGCCGACGTCGAAGCGGACCAGGTCACCGTGCACACTCCCGACCTCGACGACGTGTTCTTCGCCCTGACCAGCGGCGCCGACAAGCCCGCGGAGGCGGTCCGATGAGCTCCCTCTCCCCCGCCGTACGCGACTCGTTCACGATGCTGCGCCGCAACCTCCTGCACGCGCGGCGCTATCCGTCGCTCACCCTGAACGTGCTGCTGATGCCGATCGTCCTGCTGCTGCTCTTCGTCTACGTCTTCGGCGACGTGATGAGCGCGGGCATCGGAGGCGGCGGCGCCGACCGCGCCGAGTACATCGCCTACCTCGTGCCGGGCATCCTGCTGATGACCATCGGCGGCACGCCGGCCGGGACGGCGGTGTCCGTCACCATGGATATGACCGAGGGCATCATCGCCCGCTTCCGGACCATGGCGATCCACCGTGGCTCGGTACTCATCGGGCACGTCGTCGGGAGCGTCCTGCGGGCGGTCATCAGTGTGGTCCTCGTGGGCGCCGTCGCCGTGGCCGTGGGTTTCCGGTCCACGGACGCCACGGTCCTGGAGTGGCTCGCGGCGTTCTGGCTGCTCGTGCTGGTCACCACGGCGTTCACCTGGATCGCCGTGGGAATGGGCTTGGCCAGCCCGAACGCCGAAGCGGCCAGCAACAACGGGCTGCCCCTGATCATCCTGCCGTTCATCTCCAGCGCCTTCGTCCCGGTCGACGCGATGCCGAGCTGGTTCCAACCCATCGCCGAGTACCAGCCGTTCACCCCGGCCATCGAGACCCTGCGCGGCCTGCTCCTCGGCAGCGAGATCGGCAACGACGGCTGGATCACCGTCAGCTGGTGCCTGGGCCTGGGCACGCTCGGCTACTTCTGGGCGACGTCGCTGTTCAACCGCGATCCCGAATGAGCGCGCGGGCCGCGTCCCGCAACTCGTCCAGCCCCAGGGCGGCGTACCCCGACACCGCGTCGGCGTACGCCGCCCCGTCGGCGTGCTCGGCCGCGTGCCGGGCGCGGGCCGCCGACATGGTCGGCTGGAACTCGCGCAGCACGCGCAGCCGTTCGGCCAGAGCGATCATTCGTACGGCATCGGCGGCGGCGCCCGCACCCGCGCTCCCCTCCGCACGCGCACCCGGACGGACACCGGCACCGCTGGACGCGAGCCCCGAAACCCCCAGCGCGTGCAGCACCGTCCCGTACACCGGAAGCTCCATGGGCGACCGTGACGGCCCGCGGAGCAACGTCCGCAGCCGCTGCCGCAGCCGGTCGACAGCCTCCTCGACGACCTCAAGACGGCCGGCGTACGCGTGCGCCGTCACAGCCGCCGCCTGGATCTCCAGTGCCCAGGGGTCGATCCAGGGGTCGCCGTGGTACCTCGAACCGGTCTCGGCCAACCGCTCCATCGCGCCGCGCCACAGGCCGAGCCCGGTCTCCGGCAGCCCGCGGACGAGCGCGATCTCGGCGCGTACGCCGATGTCGGGGCTGTAGAACCCGTCCTGCTGTGCGCCGCCGGCCTCCACCTGCCGCAGCCAGTGCTCGGACTCGTCGAGGTCGCCGCGTTGCAGGCAGGCGAGGGCGAGGCCGGAGCGGATGCCGATGTAGTCGTGCTCCTCGCCGAGTCTCGGCAGCGCCTCCAGGGCGGCCTGCAGATAGCGGTACGCGTCCTCGCCCCGCCCTGTCTTCAGGCACAGCTCGCTCAGCCGGGAGTAGCTCATGACCTGCAGGGACGGGTAGTCCACCGCGGCCACCGCGGTGATCATCCGGTGGGCCGAGGCGAGCGCGCGGTCGATGTCGTGCTGGTACTCCCAGACGTAGGTGGCGACGCACTCGGCGATGCCCGCGACCAGCGGCCGCTCGCTGTCGCAGAGCGTGCGGAGCACCGCGTGGTCGGGAGGGAGCATCTCGGGGACCGCGCTCAGCACCACGGCGGTGGCGCGCAGCAGGGTGTCCGGCGGGGCCGGGGGCAGCCGTCGCAGGGTGACGAGATGACGTACGACGTGCGAGCCGTTGAAGAGACTCGCCGTGCACAACACGGCTGCGGCGCGGGCCACTTCGACGTACGCGGGCTCGGGGTGGTAGTGCGACAGGGGCGGGCCGGTGTCGGCGGCGAGGGCGGCGAGGCGGGGGTAGTTGGAGTCGGTGGACCACACGGCGGCGAGGACGGCGGTGACGGCGGCCGTGGTGGGGCCGTCCGTGCGGGCCAGGGCGTGCCGCAGGGCCGCGACGAGGTTGTCCTGCTCGGCCTTGATCAGCTCCCAGGCGGACAGGGGTTCCGAGCCGAAGAGGAGGTCGTGGTGGGCGACGCCGAAGTCCCGCGCCCAGGCGAGGAACCGGCCGACGGCCTCCTCTTCCCCACCCGCCCCCGCGACATCCCGGCCCGCTTCCGCACGTTCCCTACTCGCCTCCCCGAACTCCCCGCCTGCCTCGGCGGGTTCGTCGCCCGCTTCCGCGAGCCGGGCCGCGCTGAACTCCCGTACGGTCTCCAGCATCCGGAACCGTACGCCGACCGGGGTGTCGGCGACGGTGAGCAGCGACTGCTCGGCCAACTGCGCAAGGAGCGACAGCGCGTCCTCGCCGAGGACCTGCTCCGCCGCGTCGCCGCTGAAGCCGCCGGGGAAGACGGACAGCGTGCGCAGCGCCGCCCTGGCGTCCCGCGTGAGCAGGTTCCAGCTCCATTCGACGACCGCGTGCAGGGTGCGGTGGCGTTCCGGCGCGTCCCGGGCCCCGCCGCGCAGCAGCGCGAACCGGTCGCCGAGGCGGCGGGCGATGTCCGGCACGGACAGGACCCGTACCCGCGCCGCCGCCAGCTCCACGGCGAGCGGCAGCCCGTCCAGGTGACGGCACAGCTCGGCCACCGCGTCCGGCGGCAGCCCGACGCCCGGCCTGGCGGCCCGGGCCCGCTGGGTGAACAGCTCGACGGAGGTGTCGAGCCCGAGTTCCGGCAGCGCGTACACCGCCTCGGACGTGAGGTCCAGCGGGGCCCTGCTGGTGGCGAGCACCGTGAGGTCCCGCGCGGACGCGACCAGGGCGTGTACGAGGCCGGCGGCGCCGCCGATGACGTGTTCGCAGTTGTCGAGGACCAGCAGGGCGGGTCCGGTGCCGAGCACGCCGAGGATGCCGGTCACGGGGTCGACCGGGGTGTGGCCGGTCACAGCGCCGTGCCGCCCCTCCCCCGCGCCGAGCGCGGCGGCCACCTCCGCCGCGACGTCGTCGTCCGCGGTGACACCGGCGAGCGGCACGAAGTGCACCACGCGCTGCTCGGCCCGGCGGCTGACGGTGTGCGCGAGCCGGGTCTTGCCGAGACCGCCGGGGCCGACGACGGTGACGGCCCGTGAGGCGCGCAGCAGCTCCTCTACGTGCGCGATGTCCTCGTCCCGGCCGAGGAGTTGGTTCGGCTCGTGCGGTACGCCGTGCCGGACTGCAAGCGCTTCGCCGCGCAGCAGCTCCTGTTGTACGGCCTTGAGCCCGGCGCCCGGTTCGGTGCCGAGTGCGTCGCGCAGCTCACGGCGGTACGTCTCGTAGCGGGTCAGTGCGGCCGATGGGCCCGCCGTCGCCGCCGTGGCGCGCAGCAGCTCGGCGAGGACCTCCTCGTCGCGCGGGTGCTCCACGGCGATCACGGCCAGCGGTCCTGCCGCCTCCGGGTGCCGTCCGAGGCGGGCGAGGGCGAGCGCCTGGGCGCGGGCGAGCGTGTCGAGGACGGGGGCGCGCTCGGCGCGCAGCGCGGCCACGGGGTCGTCGGTGCCGTGGACGTCGGGGGTGCCCGGCCACAGCGCGAGCCCGGCCTCGGCGGCGGCCAGCGATCCGGCGTGGTCCCCGGCCCTGGCCCGGTCGGCGCTCGCGGCGGCGTGCAGCAGGAGGGCGGAGCTGTCGACCTGGTCCTCGGTGAGGGCGAGCCGGTATCCGGTCGGCGTGCTCGCGATGGTGTCGGCGCCGAGCTGCGCCCGTGCCCTGGACACGAGGACCTGCACCGCTTTGCCCGGCCGCTCCGGCAGCTCGTCCGGCCACAGCCCGGCCACGAGCCGCTCGGTGCTGCAGCCCGTGGCCAAGTCCCCCGCGAGCAGCGCGAGGAGGCCGCGGAGCCGGGGTGCGGTGACCTCCTGCCCGCGATGGGCGACACGCGACAGCAAGGTCAGGTCGGTGCTCATCCGTGCAGGTTAGCCAAGCCGGCGGGCGGCAGGTCAGCCACTGCCGACCAGGCCGCGTACCGCCTGGGTGGGACACACCCCGGCAGCACGCCGAGCCACCACCCGACCCCACCACATGGACGACAGCCACCTCGGAGACTTCCTGCGCGGACGCCGCATCGGCCTGCGGCCGGGTTGTCAGTGCCGGGTGGGAGACTGCGGGGCATGATCCGACACGACGCGAAAGCGGACCTTCTCCGCTACCTGCAGGAAGCCCGCGAAGCCTTGCTGTGGAAGCTGGACGGGCTCTGCGAGTACGACGTCCGCCGTCCTCTCACACCGACCGGCACCAACCTGTTGGGACTGGTCAAACACGTCGCGTCGGTGGAACTCGGGTACTTCGGCGACGCGTTCGGACGGCCGTACTTCGACGAGGCGCCGCCGCCCTGGTGGTACACGGAGAACCCCGAGCACACCGCGGACATGTGGGCCACCGCGGACGAGTCCCGCGAACACATCGTGGGGCTGTACCGACAGGCGTGGGAACACTCCGACACCACGATAGAGACGCTCGGCCTGGACGCGATCGGCCAGGTCCCGTGGAGGCCCGAGGAACGGCGAGAGGTGACACTGCATCACGTGGTCGTCCGCATCATTGCCGAAACCCATCGGCACGCCGGTCACGCGGACATCGTGCGCGAGCTGATCGACGGCTCCGCCGGGCGGTTGAAGGACAAGGACAGCATGCCGCCAGGTGATGCGGCGTGGTGGGAGGACTACCGGGATCGGCTGGAGCGGGTCGCGCGGGAGGTCGGCAGGACCGACTAGGAGACTGCTCAGTCGACGCAGAACTCGTTGCCCTCGACGTCCTGCATCACGATGCACGAGTCGGTGCCGTCGTACAGCAGTTGCACGCGTACCGCGCCGAGCGGGATCAGGCGTGCGCACTCGGCTTCCAGTGCGGCCAGGCGCTCTTCGCCGACGAGACCGGTGCCGACCCGTACGTCGAGATGCACCCGGTTCTTGACGACCTTCCCCTCGGGAACGCGCTGGAAGAACAGGCGCGGGCCGACACCGGAGGGATCGCCGCAGGCGAAGAACGCACCCTGTTCCTCGGGCGGGCGCGAGCGATCGAAATCAGCCCACGTGTCGAACCCCGTCGGTGGCGGCGCCTCGTAACCCAACACCTCGCACCAGAAGCGACCCACGCGCTCGGGCTCCGCACAGTCGAAGGTGACTTGGAACTGCTTGATCGATGACATCGGCGCACGATAGCAGGGGGCTCTGGTGCCCGTTTCCCGGTGTGGATCCGGATTGTTGGTTAGGGTGACAAGTAGTGGCTGATCCCGAAATGCCCCTGGCCAGGGCGGTTTTGGTCGTTGGTGGATGGGTCGGACACGACGAGGGGGCTCGCGTTGGATCGCCTGGCCGGAGCGGACCTGGGCGTCGGCCCAGACCAGTTCGTGTGTGACGGGCTTGATGGGCTTGATGGGTTGGCCGTGGTGCTTTGTCCGGCCGCGTCGCCCGCGCAGGCTCACAGGAACGTCACTGCCGTGGACCGACCAGGCGCGGTGAGCGTGTGACCGGCCGGTCGGGGCCCCCGGTGCTGCCCCCGTCGCTGCGCGCATGGCTCGGGCTGATCGCAGCCCTCGCCGCGCTGGCGGTCGTCGCGCTCGGCGTCCGCTATGCCGGTGACAGCGAACCCGGCACGGTGGACCGGTGGATCGTCTCGCCGACGGCCGACAGCGTGCGGCCGCCGTGGCGGAACGTCGCCCTCGCCACGGACTTCTGGGGGGAGCCCGCCGGAGCGGCGCTGTTGGTCGCGGCCGCCGTGGTCGGTTGCCTACTGCTTCGGCGTCGTCGCGCAGCGGTGCTCGTCGTGGTCGGCCCCGGCGTGGCCGTGGTGACGGCGACGCTGCTCAAGCACCTGGTGGGACGCACCATCCACGGCCCCGACAACCTGTCGTACCCGAGCGGGCACACCGCCTTCGCCACCGCGCTCGCCCTCTCGGTGGCGCTGCTCGCGACCAGCCGGTTCGGCCTCGCAAGGACGGCCGGCGTCTCCCTCGTGCTCGCCGCCGCGCTGGTCGCGGGCGCCGTCATGGGCTGGGCGCAGGTCGCCCTGAGCGCGCACTACTCGACCGACGTCCTCGGCGGTTGGTGCACCGCGCTGGCGGTGACACCGGCGACCGCGTGGCTGGTCGACCGGACGGCCACCCGGCTGGGCGACCGGGCGGCCGACCAGCCGGGCGAGCGGACTTCCGACGCCGGTCAGCGCGAGCCTCGCTGACGTAGCATCACTTCACCGCGTCACGCCAAGCGGCGGAACACGGGCTTCACCGGCCGCCCGCCCAGCCACGGCGTGGGGTCACCGGCGTCGAGCGCCTTCCGGTAGGCCGCACACGCCTGCGCCACCACCTCGACGGTGCGATCGATGTCGGCGTCGTCGAGCGCGCTGCTCACCACGAACGACGGGGCGAGGACTCCGCCTTCGATGAGTCGGCGCAGGAACAGGGTGCGGTACTCCTGCGACGGCTGCCCCTTCTCGTCGAGGGTGGCGAAGACCAGGTTGCTGGCCCGGCCCCGGACGACGACGTGATCGCCGACGCCCATGCCGGACGCCGCCGCGCGGACACCGGCGGCCAACCGCTCGCCGAGGGCGTGCAACCGCGCGCTGATGCCCTCCTCGACGTACGTGGCCTGCACAGCCATCGCGGCGGCGAGCGAGTGCGTTTCCGCGCCATGCGTGGTGGACAGCAGGAACACCCGCTCACCGGAGTGGCGAAGGCCGCCCCGCTCCATCAGATCGCGGCGCCCGGCGAGCGCGGAGACAGCGAACCCGTTGCCGAGCGCCTTGCCGAACGTGGAGAGGTCGGGCACGACCCCGTACAGGCCCTGAGCGCCCGCCTCCGACCAGCGGAAGCCGGTGATCATCTCATCGAAGATGAGGACGCAGCCGTGCCGGTCGGCCAGCTCGCGCAGGCCGGTGAGGTAACCGGGTGACGGCTCGGTGTGGCCCGCGGGTTCGAGGATCAGGCAGGCGACCTCGCCCTCGTACCGGGTCAGCAGCTCCTCCGTGGCGGCCAGGTCCCCGTAAGGGAAGGCCACGGTCAGCTCGGTGGTCGCCGCCGGAATCCCGGCGGCCATCGGCGTGGTGCCGATGAACCAGTCGTCGACGGAGAAGAAGGGATGGTCGCCGCAGACGGCCACCCGCGGGCGCCCGGTGACGGCGCGGGCGAGGCGTACCGCGGCGGTGGTGGCGTCGGAGCCGTTCTTCGCGAACTTCACCATCTCGGCGGTCGGCACCGTGGCCAGGAAGCGTTCCGCGGCCTCGACCTCCACGATGGACGGCCGCACGAAGTTGCCGCCTCGGTCGAGTTCCCGCCGCACCGCCTCAAGGACGCGCGGGTGCGCGTGGCCGAGGCTGACCGACCGCAGCCCTGACCCGTACTCGATGTAGCGGTTACCGTCGACGTCCCACACGTGGGCACCCTGGCCGTGGCTGATGACCGGGGCCAGGTTCTCGGGGTACTGGTCGTCGCCCTTGGCGTAGGTGTGCGCACCGCCGGGGACCATGGCGTGCAGTCGCTCGTTCGCCCGCCGCGACCGGGGCAGCGGGAAGTCCTCGTTGTCCACGCCGACTTCAGCTCTCTTTCTGCTTCAGGGCCACGGCGAGGCTCGGCGCCTCCCGGTCCCGCTGGGACATCGACGTGGCCGGCAGCGGCCAGGGGATGGCGAGCTCCGGGTCGTCGAAGGCGATCGTCACGTCCTCGGCCGGGTCGTGCGGGCGGTCGATCCGGTACGAGGTGTCGGCGGTCTCGGTCAGCGCCTGGAAGCCGTGCGCGCACCCCGCCGGGATGTACAGGGTCACCTGCGTCTCGCCGGACAGCTCGAACGAGGCCACGTTGCGGTACGTCGGCGAGTCCGGCCGCAGGTCCACGACGACGTCGAAGATCTTCCCGTACGAGCACCGCACCAGCTTGGCCTCGCCGTCGCCGGAGCGCAGGTGCAGGCCACGCAGCACGCCCCGGACCGAGCGGGACACGCTGTCCTGGATGAAGGCGTCCGGGTCCAGGCCCACCGAGCGGACCACGTCGGCGTCGAAGGTGCGGCAGAAGAAGCCGCGCTCGTCGGCGTACGGCGTCGGTTCGAAGAGGTACGCGCCGTCGATCGCCGGGACTTCGGTCGCTTTCATGGAGTCTCCCGCAGGGCAGTGGCTTGGGGCTGGGCGCGGTCGGTCGCCGGGAACACGGCCGTGGTCAGGGCGGTGAACTGGTGCGTCAGGCGCCGGGTGGCCGCCTGGTTCCGCTCGGTGAGGGTCCGCCGCAGCTCCGCCGATCGCTGCTCCAGCGCCCGGAACTGTGCGAGCAGCCGGTCGGCGTCGACCTCGCGGGCCGGGTGGCGGTACGCGGCGAGGCCCATCTGCGCCATCAGCGCGTCGCTCTTGGCCGCGTAGCTGAGCGCGAGCGTCGGGGTGCCGACCTTCAGGGCGCAGATCAGGTTGTGGTAGCGGGTCGCCACCACGGTGTCGGCAGCCGCCATCTCCTTCATGAGGTCGGCGAGGGAGGCCGCTTTGGCCGCGGTGACCAGCGGCGAGTTCACCGCGGCGAGGATCGCGGCGACCACCGGCTCATCGCACGCGTCGCCGGTGACCAGCCGGACCGGCCTGCCGTCCTCGACCAGCGCGCGGA
Organism: Streptomyces flavofungini; assembly: GCF_014650815.1. Classification (GTDB taxonomy): domain Bacteria; phylum Actinomycetota; class Actinomycetes; order Streptomycetales; family Streptomycetaceae; genus Streptomyces; species Streptomyces flavofungini. The sequence goes on along the minus strand of NZ_BMVR01000017.1, from coordinate 57,475 downwards.
CGAACCGGGTGGTCCCGTCGAGGTAGCGCCGGTGGATCTCCTCGGCGCGGGCGCGGTCGTCGTCGCCGCCGTGGAAGTCCATGACGCCGACGCAGACCGGTCCCGGCGAGTCCGAGGGCGGGCTCGCCGGAACCGTCGGCAGGGCGAAGGCGAGGTCCGGGTAGACCTCGTCACGCGCGGTGTCCACGCCCATCCCCCGCATCGCGTCGCGGGACAGGTCGTCCCGGTACGACCGGTACCTGGCGCACCGCGCCGACCAGCGCACCAGGGCCCGGGTCAGCCGGTTGCCGATCGGCGCGGCACCGACGCCCACCAGCGCGACCCGGGTGCCGAGCAGTCGGCCGGAGGCGCAGAGCAGGAACAGCGAGTACGGGAAGCCCCAGGGCCGCAGCGGCAGCGTGGCCTCCAGGACGCCCATGCCCGGCACGATCACCACGTCGTGCCGCCGCACCCAGGCGGCGGTGCGGACGACGTCGACGAGCTTGCCGAGCCCCTTCCCGGCGATCGCGCCCGCCCGCGACGCGGTCCGGTACTCCCCGCGGTACCAGTGCAGCCGCGTCGCGGGGATGCCGTACCGGGCGGAGACGACCTCGGGTCCGCCGCACAGCGCGTCCACGACCGCCTTCGGGTGCTGGGCGCGGAGGTAGCCGAGCACGGCCTCCAGCGACCCGTCGTTGCCGAGGTTGCCGGAGCCGAGCAGGCCGAACACCCCGACGCGCACCGGGATTTCGGGCGCGGACGTCACGCCTGGCTCCCTTCATGACCCTCGCGGCCTCCGCGGCCTTCACGTCCGGCGACGAGCGCGTCGACGGAGACCGTGTGCCGCGCGGGGTCGACCGGGGCGCGGTCCTCGACCCGCTCGCCCGCGCCCGGCCGGACCCGGCTGGCCATCCACGCGGCCAGGTGCCGGTAGCAGGCGCGCCGGTCGGCCGAGGACAGCGGCGCCCGCCGGATCGCCGAGACGAAGCCCCAGACGTACTCGGCGAGCAGCCGGGGCGTCGGGTGCAGCGGCCCGGACCGGCGCGGGTCCAGGTTGACGCACCGGGAGCGCTTGGAGGGGTTCGCCCGCTCGGCGCGGGTGGGGTGGTCGCGGCGGAAGTACAGGAGTTCCGGCACCTGGTGGAAGGGCCCGTGCAGGCCGATCTCGGCGACGAACGTGCGGTCCGCGTGGTGATAGCTGTCGTGCGGCTTCACCCGGCGCAGTACGTCGGCCCGCATCACCCCGTAGAAGTCGTCTCCGCCGGGCTCGAACAGCATGCTGCGGAAGCGCTTCGGGGCGCTCGGCGAGTCGGTGGCGAGCGTGTACTCGTAGGGGACCTTCACCTGGCCGTTCTCGTCGATGACCGCCTGGTCGGCGTGCGCGAGGATCACGTGCGGCCGCTCGTCGAGGGCCGCTACGCAGCGCTGCAGCAGGTCACGGGCGTACAGGTCGTCGTGCGAGGCCCACTTGAACAGTTCGCCGCGGCACTGGGTGAACACGTAGTTGTGGTTCGGCGCGGCGCCGATGTTCCGGGCGAGCCGGATGTAGCGGATGCGCGAGTCCTGCGCGGCGTACTTGCGGCAGATGTCCTGGGTCCCGTCGGTCGAGGCGTTGTCGGAGATGACCAGCTCGAAGTCCGCGTAGGTCTGGCCGAGCAGGGCGTCGAGCGCCTCGGCGAGGTACTCCTCGCCGTTGTAGACGGGCAGGCCGATGCTCAGCCGGGGTTGGGCGGTCATGACGTCCTCACTTCGGGAATGGATGGGTGGCGGCGCTCGCGCAGGGCGATCCGCAGCTGGAGCCACCACACGGCTGAGCTGATGATGGTCGCGGCGGCGACGCCCCAGGCCGAGCCGACCGCGCCGTCCACGGCGGCACCACCGAGCCCGCCGCCGACATAGCAGGTGGAGGCGAAGAGTTGGGCGCGCAGGCTGCGCCGGGCGGCGGCGAGGGCGCGCAGTCCGGCGGCCGCGCCGATGCCGAGGCTGCTGCCCGCGACGCCGAGCGCAGCCGGCACGATGAGGTCCGACGCGGAACCCCAGACGTCGCCGAGCACGAGCTCGCCGCCCCGGTCCGGCACCAGGAGCAGCGCCGCGCCCCACAGCAGCGCGGCGCCGGCCAGGGCGCCGGACAGCATGAGGCAGAACCTGCCGAGGCGGTGCGGGGCCTGCCGCAGCACCCGTGCCGCCTCCGGGACCGTGACCAGTGACAGGCCCATGAGTACGGCCAGGAACGGGCCGAGCAGGAGTTCGGCGCCCCGGACCACACCCACCGCGCTGACGCCGACGATCGCGCCGAGCCCGTACGCCCGCAGCTGGGAGGCGCCGCTGACGCCGACGTTCTCGACGAGGTACCGGTAGCCGAGGTCACGCTGCTCGCGCAGCCATGCGCGCGCCCCGGTCGGCTGGGGCCGGATGCCGGACTGGAGGCAGCCGTACGCGGCGGCCACCGCGGCGGCGGCGCCCCAGGCGAGTACGAAGGCCGCGACGCTGCCCACCCGGGCCGCCACCAGCAGGGCGGGGACGAGCGCGACGCCGCCCAGGAGGTCGTTGACGAACGCTTTCCGCCCGGTGCCCGCGGCGAAGAACGAGTACCGCCAGGCGTCCTGCAGGAGCAGCCCCGGCAGCACCACGCCGAGGGCGGCGAACGCGGGCCCCACGCGGCCGCCGACGCTCAGCCCGACCACCAGGCACACCGCGCCGATGGCACCGCCGACGCCGAGCGCGGTACCCGACGACCGGGCCGCCGCCGCGCGCCAGGACTCGGTCGACACGCCGCTGAAGCGCACCACGAGGGGGTCGGTGGCAAGGCCGCGGGAGACGCTGAGCACCACGCCGTAGGTCACCCAGGCCAGGCTGAACACGCCGAACGCCGACAGGCCCAGCGAGCGGGCCACGTAGATCCCCACCGCGAAGTTGGTCATGCTGCAGACCGCCTGGTCGGCCAGGCCCCAGGACAGCCGGCCGGCCATGGCCCGCCTGGCGGTCGGCCGGGCCGCCGCTGCCGCCTGCTTCTGCTTCCCGGTGGTCATCGGCGTCACGCCTTGAGCAGCCCTGCGTCGTGCAGGGCCCCGGCCGCGGCGGCGACGGTGTCGAACGGCAGCCCGGCCCGCTCGGCGACGTCGAGGAGACTGTGCTCGCCGTCGGAGAGGCTGAGCACCCACAGCATGGCCATCTGGGCCTGTTTCGCGTCGCTGCGGCCGCCGAGCGAGTCGTACAACCCGCGTCGCCCCAACTGCGGCTCCCCGTAAGGGCTGAGGTTGACGTACCGCCGGTTGCGGTCGAGTACGCCGAACGCCTCGCGGCAGACGGCGAGGGTGTCCGCCATCGCCTCCGGGGAGACGAAGTCCGGGTTGTCCGCCGAGGTGTGGTACTCGGGATACCCGGCGTACGGAGTCCGGCTGAGCGAGCCCACACCGAGGTCGAACCCGGGCGAGCAGTACTGCCGCTCGTCGTAGCCGTACGGGGTGAACTCGGTGACGTGGTGCGGCCGTTCGGAGGCGGCGAGCACCTGCCGCAGCACCCGGTCGATCTCCGCGTCGCCGCGCCTGCTCTGCTTGTACGTGAGCTGCCCCGAGTCGCCCGCGCAGGCCAGCACGAGCCCGTGCTTGACCCGCTCGATCCGGTCCGCGTTGCGGGCCAGCCAGGTGATCGCCCCGATGGTGCCGGGCGCGTAGATGAACCGGTAGGTGTAGTACGGCGTCTCCTGCGCCAGCGCGCGGGCCAGGAACGTCGCCACCGCGATGCCCGCCAGGTTGTCGTTGGCGAGCGACGGGTGGCAGGTGTGGCAGGAGACGATCACCTCGTCGGCCACCTGCCCGGGGACGACGTGCTCGGCGTAGGTGAGATGGCCGTCCGCGAGCGTGGAGTCGACGCGCACCTCGTAGTCGCCGTCGGGCAGTGCGTCCAAGGTCTCCTGGGCCAGGCAGAAGCCCCAGGCCGGCTTGTAGTAGCTGGTGCGGTACGGCACCCAGCCCGGGTGGTCCGGCAGGGTGTGCAGGTGTTCCCGGAGTTCGGCCAGCGGCATGGTCCGCGACACGGGCACGCTGTAGCCGAGCACGTGCAGGCTGGACGCGGCGAAGTCGACGACCCGGTTGCCGGAGGCGTCGGCGATGTACGCGTCCCGGATGTTCCACTCCTGCGGCACGGTCCAGTCGAGCACGTGCGTCCCGGTCGGCACTTCGTGCATCTGCAGGGGGACGTACTCGCCGACGATGTCCAGGGTGGCGCGCACGCCGTCGCCGGTGATGCTCCGGCAGAGCGGGTAGAGCCGCTCCACCAGCGCGTGCATCTGCTCGCCGGTCGAGGTCGCCGGCTGCTCGCCGGACGCGGTCATCGGCGCCGCCGCAGGGTGTCGTCGACGGTGCCCGCCTCGGACGCGGCGCGCAGCACGGCGAGGCGGGTGAAGCGGTGCTCGAAATTCTCCTGGGTCAGCCCGAACTTCCGGTAGGCCTCGGCGAGTTCGAGCGCACCCTGCCGTACCGTCCACGCGCAGTCGAAGCCGGGAATCGCGGCCCGGAACCGGGAGAAGTCCACCCGGTAGGACCGCGGATCGGCGCCGGTCTCCCCCGTGATCACCACCTTCGAGCCGGACACCGCCTCGGCGACCTGCTCGGCGATCTCGGCGACCCTGACGTTGTTGACCTCGCTGCCGATGTTGAACGCCCGGTCGTGCACCGCTTCGCGCGGCGCGGTCAGCGCGGCCGTGAAGGCCCGTGCGATGTCGGCGGCGTGCACCAGCGGGCGCCAGGGGGTCCCGTCGGACATCACCAGGACCTCCCCGGACAGCAGCGCGTGACCCACCAGGTTGTTCAGCACGATGTCGGCGCGCAGCCGGGGCGAGAAGCCGAAGGCGGTGGCGTTGCGCATGTAGACCGGGCTGAAGTCGCCGTCGGCGAGCGTGTGCAGGTCGTCCTCCACCCGCACCTTGGACTCCGCGTACGGCGTCACCGGGCGCAGCGGGGCGTCCTCGCCCACCAGGTCGCCGCCGCCCGCCGCGCCGTAGACCGAGCAGGTGGACGCGTACAGGAAGCGCCGCACGCCGGCCTCGCGCGCCAGCCTGGCCAGGCTCACGGAGGCGTGGTGGTTGATGTCGTAAGTGAGCTCCGGCGCGAGCGATCCCAGCGGGTCATTGGACAGCGCGGCCAGGTGGATCACGGCGTCCACCCCGGCGACGTGTTCGGCTGTGACGTCACGCAGGTCCACCCGGGGGCCCGCGGGGTCCGCGGGCCTCGGGCCGAGGACGCAGTCGGCGAACAGGCCGGAGTCGAGGCCGACCACCTCGTGCCCGGCGGCGGCGAGGACCGGGGCCATGACGGTGCCCAGGTAGCCCTGGTGTCCGGTGAGCAGTACGCGCAAGGTTCAGTCCCCCAGATCGAGCATGAGTTTGGTGGCGGCGAACGCCTCGGCGTACCGCGCGTGGCATTCGATTCCGCGGATCCGCGCGAGGCCGAGGAAGGCCTCGCGGTCGTACCAGGGCCGGTGCCGCTGCGAGAGGTAGTGCTCCTGCAGCAGCCGCACCTTCTGTTCGGCGATCTCCGGTGTCAGCGGCTGGTACGCCGACGGGCGGCCGAGGTCGCCGTCCCACTTGACGATCTCGTAGCCGAGGACCAAGTGGTCGCGGAACGCGGTGGGTATCAGCTTCGCCAGGCCGCGGTGGTCCTGGTGCGCGTCCTCGGTACGCGGCGCGAGCACCAGGTCGGGGTCGCTCTGCCCGCGTAGCTCCTCGACCGCGGCCTTGGCCTCCTCCCAGCGCGTGGGGAGTCGGCCGTCCGGCAACTTGAGGACGGTCAGGCGGAGTTCGGCGCCCGGACAGAAGGCGGCGAGCGCGGCCCGCTCCTCGTCCTCGCGCTCGCTGCCGCCGCCGGAGAGCACCAGCGCGTCGACGCGCAGGCCCGGCCGGGCCAGGCACAGGGTCAGCAGCGTGCCACCGGCGCCGATGGCGATGTCGTCGCAGTGCGCGCCCACCGCGACGATCCGGTCCAGGCGCCCGGGTCCGAGCCGGATCACGCGCTCACCCCGGACTTGTCCCGCTCCCACACGGCCCACGGCCGGTCGCCCCGGGCGTAGGCGTCGTCCAGCGCGGCCCGCTCCTTCACGGTGTCGGTCGGCTTCCAGAAGCCTCGGTGCTGGTGCGCCACCAGTCGTCCCTGCTTGGCCAGTTGGGCGCAGCCGTCGGCGACCAGGTCCCCGTTCTCCGGGATGTGATCGAAGACCTCCTGACGGAGCACGAAGTAGCCGCCGTTCTCCCACAGCGGCATGTCGCTCACCGCGGTGATGCCTCCCACCAGGCCGTCCTCGGCCAGGTCCACGCAGTGGAACGAGGACTGCGGCGGCACCACCATCATCGACGCCCCGGCGTCGCGCCGGGCGAACTTGTCGATCATCTCCGGCAGCGGGGCGTCGGTGAGCACGTCGGCGTAGTTGGCGAGGAACATCTCGTCGCCGTCCAGGTGCTGGCGCACCCGGCGCAGTCGCTCCCCGATGGGTGACTCGATGCCGGTCTGCGCGAACGTGATCGTCCAGTCGGCTATGTCGGTGGACAGGAGCTCGGTCCGGCCGCCTCTCAGCACAAAGTCGTTGGACGTCGTCTCTTCGTAGTTGAGGAAGAAGTTCTTGATGTGGTGCGCCCCGTATCCGAGGCACAGGATGAACTCCGTGTGCCCGAAGTGCGCGTAGTAGCGCATGACGTGCCAGATCAGCGGCCTGGGGCCGACCATCGCCATCGGCTTGGGCACGTCGTCGGCGGAGCCGCTGCGCATCCGCATCCCGTAACCGCCGCAGAACAGGACGACCTTCATGCTGTGACCTCTTTCACGACGCCGGCCTCGACCACGCTCAGTTCCGGGATGGGGAAGACAAGACGACCGCCCCAGTCGTGGACGAAGGACAGTTGCTCGATGAGCTCGTCCCGCAGGTTCCACGGCAGGACGAGGACGTAGTCGGGCTTGTCGACGGCGATCTGCTCGGGCGGCAGGATCGGGATGCGGGTGCCCGGGGTGTACCTGCCGTGCTTGTAGGGATTGCGGTCGACCGTGTACGCGAGCAGGTCGGGCCGGATGCCGCAGTGGTTGAGCAGGGTGTTGCCCTTGCCGGGAGCGCCGTAGCCGACGACCTTCTCGCCGCGCTCGGCCGCTTCGATGAGGAACTTCAGGAGGTCCCGGCGCACCTTGTCGACCCGGGCGGAGAACTCGGTGTACCCGGACAGCTCCTGCAGCCCGGCCGCCTTCTCGCGGGCGAGGACGTCGGCCACGCGCGAGGACGGCTCGTCGGCCACCTCGGCGGGGCGGGCCCACAGCCGGATGGAGCCGCCGTGCGTGGGCAGCAACTCGACGTCCACGAGGGCGAGTCCGCCGCTCGCGAGGGCCCGGATCGCGGACGCGACCGTGTAGTACTGGAAGTGCTCGTGGTAGATCGTGTCGTACTGGTTCTCCTCGATCAGGGTCAGCAGGTGCTGCACCTCGATGGAGACCCAGCCGTCGTCGGCGACCAGGGCGCGCAGGCCCTCGGTGAACCCGACCACGTCGGGGATGTGCGCGTACACGTTGTTGGCCACGACCAGGTCGGCCGGGCCGTGCTCGGCGCGGACGGCCGAGCCGGTGTCCGGGGACAGGAACTCCGTGAGCGTGGGCACGCCCGCGTCGCGCGCGGCGGCGCCCACGTTCACCGACGGCTCGATGCCCAGGCAGCGGATCCCCCGGTCCACCACGTGCTTCAGCAGGTACCCGTCGTTGCTCGCGACCTCGACCACGAAGGCGTCGGGGCCGAGGCCCACCCGCTCCGCGGCGTCGGCGACGAACGTGCGCGCGTGCTCCACCCAGGAGGTCGAGAAAGAGGAGAAGTACGCGTACTCGCTGAACGTCTCCTCCGGCGTGATCAGCGGCGGGATCTGCGCGAGCCAGCAGTCGGTGCAGACCCGCAGGTGCAGCGGGTACGCCGGTTCCGGCTTGTCCAGTTGGTCCACGGCGAGAAAGCTCTCGCACGGCGGGGTCGCCCCCAGATCGACGACGCTCCCCAACGCCGCCGAGCCGCAGAGTCGGCATCGTGTCATTTACTGCCCCCATCCCTGCCCGCGCGGGTGCCCCGCCGCGAGCCAGCGTTTCCGTTCCTTACCGGCGGCGCGGTGTGCCCGCCGCCCGACCGACCCGCGATCGCGGTGCGGTACCCCTCCACCAGGCGCTCCAGGCCGACGGCCGGGCTGAACCCCTGCTCGTATCGGCGCCGGGCCGCCCGGCCCATCTCCCGGTTGCGGTCCGGCTCGGCCGCGATCCGGCGGATGCAGGACGCGAGCGCGCCGGCATCGCCCGGCCGGTGCAGCAGCCCGGTCACCCCGTCCTCGACGAGTTCGACGAAGGCGCCGTGCCCGGCGGCGACGGCCGGGACCCCGGCCGCCATCGCCTCCGCCACGACCAGGCCGAAGGTCTCCATCGCCATCGACGGCGCCACCACGGCGACCGACCGCGCGACGGCCTCCCGGCACTGCTCCGGGTCGCGCAGGCCGAGGTAGCGCACGTCGTCCCGGCCCGCCGCCCAGGCGGTCACCTCCCGCTCCAGCGGCCCCGCCCCGGCGAGCACGAGCGGCACGCCCACACCGCCCGCCGCGGCGATCTCGTCCCACGCGGTCATGAGCAGCCGCATGCCCTTGGCCTCGGCGAGGCGGCCGAGGAAGAGCAGATGCTCGCCCGCTCCCGCTCGTCGGACGCCCGGGTCGGGGACGAAGTTGTGCTTCACCGCGAGCAGTTCGGCCGGCATGCCGGACCGCACCAGGACGTCGCGCTGCGCCGCGGAGATGCAGAAGAACCGCTCCACGCCGGACCACCAGCGCCGCCGGTTGACCGCCAGGCTGACCGCGAGCGGCACCGTCGCGAGGCGGGAGTTCCGGTAGCAGCCGTGCCGGACGGCGGGCAGCGCCGCCCGCGACCCGACGCACTCGGTGCACTCCCGGCCGTCCCGGTGCAGGGTGCCGGGCAGGCAGACCTGGGTGTAGTTGTGCAGTGTGGCGACGACGGGCACGTCGGCGTCGGCGCAGGCGGCGAGGACCGCGGGCGACAGGAGCGGGAAGACGTTGTGGACGTGCACCACGTCCGGCCGCTCGGCGCGGAGCCGGGCGGCGAGTTCCGAGCGGACCGCCGGGTTCCACGGCACCAGGAGCGGCACCTTGACCTTGCCGAGGAGGGACCGGGCGGCGATGTCGTCGCTGCGCCGCTCGAACACGTCGACCCGGTGGCCGGCCGAGCGCAGCACCGCTGCCTCCTCGTCGACGACCCTGTTCTCCCCGCTCGGCTGGGCCGAGGAGTAGCGGTTGTGCACTACTAGGACGTGCAAGTCATGCATGGTCGGTTCACCTCCGGGCCCATCGCGGGATACGTCGTCTGGGGACTTCGGCCTTCGTCAGGGCCGTGGCCGGGGCGGGCGTCGCCAGGAGCGAGGCGGCCAGGGCCAGGTGCAGCAGGTACGGCGAGGCGTCGCCGAGGCCCGCCTCGGTGTACGAGGAGATCGCGCAGTAGCTGATCAGGAAGATCGCGCAGGCTCTCGGCACCGACGGCGGCCGCAGCAGCGCGACGCCACCGAGGGCGATGATCATCGCCGCCACGATGGTGATGCCGAGCAGACCCTGCTCGTGGTAGACGGCCAGCCAGCTGTTGTCGATCGGCAGCCCGCCGAACGACTTGTCGCTCAGGCCGACCCCGAACACCTTCTCCCCGGTCGTCCGGGGCGCGGCGAGCAGGGCGTCCCAGACCTTGGCCCGGCCGGTCAGGTTGGACATGTTCTCCTGGCTCTGTCCGCGCAGGTACCAGGCCTGCATCGCGGAGCTGAACGCCACCGCGGCCACCACGGCGATGAGCACCGTCCAGGCGAAGAAGCGGCGGGCGGCGGCGCTGCTCAGGACGAGCGAGCTGATCGCGAGGACCAGCCCGACGAGCAGGCCGAGCGTGGCCGTCCGGGTGTGGGTCAGGGCGAGCAGGACGATGGACGGCACGATGATCACCGCGGCGCTGGCCTTGTCGGTCATGCGGCCGAGCAGGAGCAGCACGGTGAGACCGATGATCACCGCGGCGTACTGTCCGATCTGCGGCGGGGTGAGCGGCCACAGCGCGCCGACGAGGCGTCCGCCGTAGTACTCGGGCATGGCCGTGCCCGGCGAGACGACGAGGCCCGCGGCCACCGACACGAGTACCGCGAAGTACATCCGGATGTGGTGCCGGACGAACGTCGTGCTGCCGTCCCACCAGCGGCTGAGCAGCCACAGTGTGCCGACGAAGAGACCGAGGCGGGCGCAGCGGAACAGCGCGCCGTACCCGACCTCCAGGTTCGCGCTGGAGATCACGCTCGGCACCAGCAGCAGGGTGAGCAGGAACACGAAGGCGCTGGGTCGGATGCGCAGGTGGAGATTTACCGCGAGCGCCAGGGTGAACGCGGTGACCAGCGCGCCCATGGTGGCCATCTGGATGAGGGAGCGGGGCAGCGGGACGACGGTCTTCGCCCCGGCGGAGCCGAGCGTGTTGAGGGCGAGCAGCGCCCAGACGATCCCGACGGTCTTGGGTGGGACGACACGGCGCGGTTCGGCGTCGGGCCGGGTGCCCGCCGTGTCCGGTCCGCCCGGCAGTCGGCGGCGTATCAGGTCTCCGCCCATCTCAATCACCGGCCTGTGGGGCGAAGGTGCTGCCCGCGTCCTGCCGGTAGGGCGTGCTCTGCCACTGGCCGGAGTCGAGGTTCTGGTCCGTGTCCGTGGGGACGAAGCTCCACGGACCGCGGTAGGCGTTGTCGTGCCAGCGGTTGCGCTGCTTGTGGGTGATCGCCTCGGCCACCCGCTTGCCCTTGTACGGGGACCACTTGGGATAGGTGCCGTAGTTGGAGAGGACCGCCATGCGGCCGCACTCCGTCTTGCACTTGACGACGGACGTGTCGAGGACGAAGCGGTTGTCGTGGATGTCCACCCGCTGGGTCTTCCATCGGCAGTCGGCGTAGAGCGGTGCCTTGGTGATCCCCGGCCGTGCGCAGCGTTTGGTGTTCTTCACCAGCAGCGTGCAGTAGCCGGTCGAGGTGTTGGCCGGGCTGTTGCAGAACCGGTCGGCGTTCTCCCAGAGGGTGATCCCGTTCCAGTTGTTCTCCAGCACGTTCCGGGAGATCTCGATCTTGTCCGTGCGGGCCCGGATGCGTGGTTCGCCGCCGGCCTCGGAGATGTAGATGGTCGCGTACGGGAAGTTGTCGCCCTTCTTCGCGGCCTTGCGGCCCTCGACCCAGTTGTTCCGCCGGATCGTGTTGTTCCGGATGACCGCGTTGTAGCTGGTCTCGTACATCACCGCGACGCCGTCGTTGGCCTCGATGACGTTGTCCTCGATGCGGAAGTCGTTGTTGTTGTTGTCCGCCCACAGCCCGGCGCCGCGGTTGTCGTGCACCCAGTTGCCGCGGATCTCGGCGCCGTTGACGGCCCAGAACTTGATGCCGCCGGTGCAGCCGCAGCCCGGCCGCTTCCGCTCCCAGTCACCGGTGTTGTTGCCGACGATCTCGTTGCCCTCGACCACCAGGCCCTTGATGGAGTCATCGGTCTTGTACGCGTTCATTCCGTACTGCCCGTTGTTCCGCAGGCAGCTCGCGCGGACCTGCTGTCGGGCACCGGCCATCAGCCCGGCGCCGGAGTTGTGCTGGATCTTGGTGTGCTCGATGACCCACCCGTCGGCCATGTCGTGGTTGACCACGCCCTCGTCGTGCGGCGCGACGAAGCCCTGCACGGTCAGGTAGCGGATGGTGACGTCGGGGGCGGTGCCGCTGAACGCGTAGTTGTTGGTCTTCCGGCCGTCGAGCACCGCGCCCGGCGCGCCGAGGTAACGGTTCCCCTTCTTGGTCATGACCTGGGAATAGCGGTCGGGTTCGAGCTTGTGCTTGCCCGGTCGCAGCCAGAACGTGGTCTTCGGAGGGTTGCTCCTGGTCTTCTTGGCCAGGTCGCCGACCACCGCGGGGTCGACCGTCACCGCGCCCGCCGGTGCCTTGGCGGGACCGGCCGCGGGCTTGGCGCACATCCGGGCCACGGCCTTGGAGTGCGCCCCGGACGTGGATGGCCTGCCGGTCGGCTTCGTCGGCGCGTCCGGCGTGCTCGTGCAGCCGGTCGCCGCCAGCAGGACCACCGCCAGCGGTGCCGCCGGCAGCGTCCAGTGCCGCCACTTGATCCCCACGCGTCCTCCTTAACCGCGGAACCTGAGTACGGTGGTGAACCTCTCCATGCCGTCGGCGACGCCCGTGCCGACCAGCGTGGTGGTGGGTCCCTTGCGGCCGAACCCGGCGGAGTACCAGCCGAGCGGCGGGTCGCTCTCGCCACGATGCGCCTGCCAGCTCAGCTCCCCCGGCAGGTCGAGCACCGCGGAGCGGTCCTCGCCGTCCCGGGTCCAGGTGAGCACCGCCCAGTTCCCCACCAGGTCCGCGGCGATCGCCGGGCCGAGGTGGAACGCGAGTCGCACGGCCCGGCGCTGACCGTGTTGGCCGCGGACCTCGTCGACGACCCGCAACTCCTCGTCCGCGGTCAGTTCCACCTGGCGGCGGTGCACGGAGCCCTGGTAGCCGTCGTGTTCGGCGCACCAGCGGGATGTCCCCCCGCTGGCGGCGTCGGCCGTGTCCGCGACCAGGACGCGGCTGCGGGCGTGCCGGGTCCACAGGAACGGGCCGCCGGAGCCGGACTGGTCGGCGCCGTCGAGCTGCAGGGTGTTGTGGCCGAGGGTCGACCGGAAGTACTGCCGCCACTCGGGCTGCCCGTGGTAGCAGTACGTGCCCGGGTCGGCGAGCACGTCGACTCCGTCCTGCCGGACCTCCACCGACAGCGCGTCGGCGTGGGCGTGCGCGGCGATGGACAGGAACCCGTGCGGGCCGCCGTCGCAGCGGCACCAGATCTCCCCCGGGCCGCGCAGGATCGTCATGCCCGCGTCGGCGAAGTGGGCCGGGCGGTGTGCCGGGCGGGTCACGGCCGGTGCGGTCTTCGCGTACGGCCGGATGAGCGCGGCGAGCAGCGGGGTGCGCACGTCGGTGCCGGTCACCGTCGGCCACCAGTCGAGCCGCCCGAACACGGCGTCCCCAGTGGCGAGCAGCGAGCCCCAGCGGTCGGTGCCCGCGCCGTCCACGACCAGGCCGTGCCCGTCGTCCGCGTCGCCCTGGCGCGGCGGCCGCAACCGGTTGTCCACGATGGCCGCGAGCGCGTCGGCCATCCGCAGCAGCACCAGGCGCAGCGACGCGGGGACCGGCACGTCGGCGGCGTCCGCCTCGGCCACGGCGGCCAGGCCGAGTTCGAGGACGAGTCCGTGGTACTCGGTGGCCAGCTCGCGGTTGAGGCCGGAGTGGAAGGTGTTGGCGCGCAGCTGCCGCTCCAGGGACCGCAGCGCACCGGCACGCCAACGCGCCGAGGCGGGGAACCAGTCGAACGCGCAGGCCGCGGCGAACTGTCCGGCGGTCTCGGCGATGACGTGGTTGTTCGACGAGGACCCCCGGCTGGGGAAGGCGGCCAGCCAGCGCTGGTGGTGCCAGATCTGGTTGCGGGCCACCGGGTTGTCCTCGAAGAGCCCGGCCGCGCCCGGCCAGCCGTCGAGCAGCCGGCGGATCCACACCCAGGACAGGAGTCGGATGCCCAGCTCGATGCCGCTGATCCAGTGCACGCCGCGCAGCGGCGGGTTGGCCTTCCACCACGATCGCAGGTGCTCGGCCACGCGCTCGGCGTACCGCTCGTCCCCGGTGATCGCGTAGGCGGCGGCGAGCACGGTGAGGTACTGGTGCCGGGAAAGCTCCCAGATCTGCTTGATGTCCCCGACCGCGTCCTCGTTCCGGTACGGCACGTCGAAGGCGTAGCCCCACGGGGCCCGGCGCCCGGTCTTCGGGTCGCACCACCAGTCCGGATCGACCAGGTCGTCACGGACCACGCCGAAGTACTCGACGTGCCCGTACATCAGCCGGCCGGCCTCGGCGACGAGGCGTTTCGCGGCGTCCGGCGGGATCGCGGCGACCGTCCCCGCGGGCAGGACCGAGGTGAACCGGGCGTCGGTCACGTCCGGGCAGTCCGGCCGCGCCGACCGCCACCGCCGCCTGCGCACCGCGTCGAGGGCCCGGCCGCCGACCTCCTGCGGTCCCATCCGGGACAAGCGCCTCAGATACCAGGCCGGGCTCATGGTCATCGCGCCCTCGCCAACGTCACCGGCGCGCCGCCGGCCAGGCCGGTCCGCACCGCGAGGGTGGCCGCCGTGGTGGCGACGAGGGACTCCAGCGGCACGGGCATCGGCCCGCCGGTCCGTACGGCCTTGATGAACGCGGCCAGCTCGGCGTTCTGGCCCTTGTCCCGGGCCTTGGGAAGGCGCGAGCTGACCCACTTCTTGGGGCCGTGGACCGAGGCGCGGACGAAGTCGTCGAGCCGCAGCACCTTGCCGTCCGCGACGAGGTCCAGCGTCTCCTTGGGGAAGCTGGGCGCGCCGATGGTGACGTAGCTGATGGTGGCGGTGGACCCGTCCGGGTAGTGCAGGACGACCTGCAGGTCCTCGTTGCCGGCCGGGGCAACCGCGTACACCGAGACCGGGTCGGCGTCGAGCAGCCAGCTCGCCGTGTCGATGAAGTGCCCGCCCTCCCCGGCGAACCGCGAGCCCTCGGTGCCCTGTTGGAGGTACCAGCTGCCGTGCTGGAGTCGGCCCGCGTTGACCAGGTAGCGCAGGCTCGCCGGTCCGGTCCGGGCGCCGAACCGCTTCTTGGCCTCCTGCAGCAGGGGCGCGAAGCGGCGGTTGAAGCCGACCTGCAGCCGGTCGTTGCCGGACTCCTCGACCGTGGCGAGCACGCCGGTCAGGTCGTCCTCGGTGAGGGCGAGGGGCTTCTCCACGAAGACGGCCTTGCCCGCGAGGAGTGCCTTGCGGGTCAGTTCGGCGTGCGAGCTGTGCCGGGTGACGACGAACACCGCGTCGATGGACTTGTCGCCGAGCACGGCGTCGAGATCGGTGGTCGCCTCGGCGAAGCCGAACTTGCGCTTCGCGTTGGCCGCGGACAGCGCCGTCGTGGTGACGACGGTCGACAGTGCGACGGCGTCGCGCTCCGCAAGGTGGGGAAGGAGCATCGACGTCGCGTAGTTTCCGGCGCCCACGAACGCGAGGCGCACCGGTGTCCCGGCGGGCCGGGCGAGGGGGGCCGCTCCGGCGCCGCGCCGCTTCACCTCGGGCACGGCCACCGCCGGGGCCGCCGCCGGGGCTTCCGCGTCGCCCGCTTGTCCGGGGTACCGGAACAGCACGGCCACGGCCTTCAGTTCGCCTTCCTTCAGGCGCTGGTACGTCTCGACGGCGTCGTCGAAGTCGGCGATGTGGGAGACCAGGGGCTCCACGTCGACGCGGCCGCGGGCGAGGAGATCGAGGAAGCACGCCAGGTTGCGGCGCTCGGTCCAGCGCACGTAGCCGATGGGGTAGTCGCGCCCTTCGAGTTCGTACTCCGGGTCGTAGCGCCCGGGACCGTACGAGCGCGAGAACCGTACGTCGAGCTCCTTCTCGTAGTACGCGTTCCACGGCAGGTCCAGGCGGCACTTGCCGATGTCGACGACGCGGCCCCGGTCGCGGCACAGCTTGGCGGCCAGCTCGACGGGCTCGTTGCTGCCACCGCCCGCGGCCAGGTACACCTGGTCCACGCCGTGACCGTCGGTGAGTTCGGCGACGGCGGCCGCCACGGCCGCGGACGCGGGGTCGCCGCAGGCGGCGGCGCCCAGGCCCTCGGCGAGCTCGCAGCGCGCCGGGTCGGGGTCGACCCCGACGACGCGGGCCCCCGAGGCGGTGAGGAGCTGCACCACGAGCTGGCCGATCAGGCCGAGGCCGATGACCAGGGCCACGTCGCCGAGTTGGGGCTCGCCGCGGCGGACGCCCTGCATCGCGATCGACCCGACGGTGCCGAAGGCCGCGTGCCGGGGCGCGAGGCCCTCCGGCACCGGGGCGTAGAGGTTCTTCGGCACCCAGTTCAGCTCGGCGTGCAACGCGTGCTCGTTGCCGGCGCAGGCCACGAGGTCGCCGACCTTCACATCGTCGATCCCGGGGCCGACCTGCTCGACCACCCCGCACAGCGAGTAGCCGAGCGGCGTGTAGGAGTCCAGCTTGCCCATCACCTTGCGGTACGTGGCGGGCACCCCGTTGGTGGCCACGCTCTGCATGACCTTGGCCACCTGGTCGGGACGGGAGCGGGCCTTGCCCAGCATCGACATCCCGGCCTCGGAGACCTTCATGAGCTCGGTCCCGGTGGATATCAGCGAGTAGGCGCTGCGGACCAGCACACCGCCCGGCTTGCATCCCGGCACCGGCACGTCGAGCACCGCCAGCTCGCCGCTCTTGTAGTTCTGCACAACTTGCTTCACCCGAAGTCCCCTTATTCCTACGCCGACAAGCGGGCGTTCTGACCGGACCCGGAGGTCGCGTCGCGGTACCAGTACTCGAGAGTCAGTACGTGCCACAGATGCTTGGAGAAGTCCCGCTGCCCGGCGGCGTCCTCGGCGACCATGCGCGCAAGGGCGTCGCGGCGCAGGAGCCCGGAGTTGACGAGCACCCCGTCATTGACCACCTCGCGCACCAGCGGTGCCAGGTCCCGGCTCATCCAGGCCCGCAGCGGGGCGCTGAACAGGCCCTTGGGCCGGTACACGATCTCCTTGGGCAGGATCGAGGTGGCCGCCTCCTTGAGGACGGCCTTGCCCTGCCGTCCGACGATCTTGCGGTCGCCGGGCACGGCGAACGCCGCCTTGACCACCTCGACGTCCACGTACGGCACCCGCACCTCGGTCGAGGCGGCCATGCTGGAGCGGTCCGTGTACGCGAGGTTCAGGCCCGGCAGGAACATCCGGGCGTCGCCCAGGCACATGCGGTTCACGAAGTCGTCGAGGTCGTTGTCCTCGTAGATGTCCGCGTGCTCGGTCAGCACGTCCTCGACCGTCCCGGCCAGGTCCGGGTTGACCAGGGCGAGCAGCTCGTCCTGGTCGTACATGGTGTAGCTGCGCCGGAACGCGGTCTCCTCCGGCAGGTCGGCGAAGGAGAGGAACCGCTTCGCGAAGCGCACGGACCGGTACCCGCGGCGGGCCGTGGCGACCGGCAGCCGGTCCACGGCCGCGGACACCCCGCGCCGCAGGGGCCGCGGGACGCGCTGGTAGCGCAGCGCGAGCAGGTTGGCCAGGTGCTTGCGGTACCCGGCGAACAGCTCGTCGGCGCCCATCCCCGAGAGCATCACCTTGACCCCGGCCTCCCGGGCGGCCGAGCAGATCAGGAAGGTGTTGATCGCAGCGGGGTCGCCGATCGGCTCGTCCAGGCTGTACGTCATCTGCGGCAGCAGGTCGAGCACGTTCGGCGCGATCTCGATCTCGTGCAGGTCGACGCCGAACCGCCCGGCCACCTGGCGGGCGTAGCGCAGGTCGTCCGGCATCGCCTCGAACTTGGCGTCCTCGGGGCGGAAGCCGATCGTGTAGGCGGAGATCCCGGGCCGGTGGCGGGCCGCGAGGGCGGTCAGGTAGCTGGAGTCGAGGCCGCCGGAGAGGAAGGTCGCCACGGGTACGTCGGAGAGCAGGTGCTGCCGGGTCGACTCCTCGACGATGGCGGCCAGGTCCGGCCGCTCGCCGCTCCGGGCCCGCTCCCGGCCTTCGGCGGCGACGTCCTTCAGGTTCCAGTACCGGCCGCGCTCCTCCGCGCCGTCGGGCCGGAACCTGATCCAGCTCCCCGGCGGCAGCTTCTCCGCCTCGCGGTACGCGCAGCGCGAGTCCGGCACCCAGTAGTACAGGAGCGAGGCCACCAGCGCCGCGTGGTCCACTTCCAGCGTCCCGCCGGTGGCGGTGGCGAGCGCCTTCAGCTCGGAGGCGAACACCGCGCCCCCGCCACGCCGGAGCAGGAACAGCGGCTTGATGCCCAACTGGTCGCGGGCGAGCACCAGTTCACCGGTGCGCTCGTCGAAGATCCCGAACGCGAACATGCCGCGAAGGCGGGGCAGGCAGTCCGTGCCCCAGCGCCGCCAGGCCTCAAGGAGCACCTCGGTGTCGGAGGTGCCCCGGAAGCGCACTCCGGCGGACTCCAGTTCGGCGCGCAGCTCGGGAGCGTTGTACAGCTCCCCGTTGTACGTCAGGGCGAGGCCGCCCGAGACCATCGGCTGGGCGCCGGTCTCGGACAGGTCGATGATGGCGAGGCGGCGGTGCCCGAGGTGCACCTCGCCGTCACCGGTGGGATGGCTGTACCGGCCCGCCCCGTCCGGGCCGCGGTGGGCGAGGGTATCGGTGAGCCGGTCGGTCACGACCTTCCCGTCCGGCCATCGGTAAGTGCCTGCGATACCACACATGTTCTAGCGCGCCTCCTGGTCGCTGTTCGGGACCCGTGCGGCCGGTACCGGCGGCCGCTCCGTGCGAAGCTGGCCCGTCCCGTTCTGCCGGGGCAGCCGGTTGACAGGGCCGCGCAGCGCGGAATGCAGCCCGTCCCACAGGGTGCCGTCGGTCCGGTCCCGCGGATCGGGGTCGATCAGCACCACTCCGATCACCGGGATGTCCAGGTCGTCGAGCTGCCGCGCCACCGTGTGCAGCCACGCGGTCCTGCCGTGTCCGGCACGCACGACGAGCACGGTCTGGGCGCCGAGGAACCGGAGGTCGGTCCACGCCGTGCCGGGCGCGACCGAGCCGACGCCGATCCGGCGGGTCTGCTGCGGCACGGCCTCGGCACGTTCGCCGCTGACCACCTCCGGGTCGCCCGACTCCGTGTGCAGGCGCGCGAGCTGCGGTCCCGGCAGACCGTCGACGATGACCACAGGACCGTCCGTCGCCAGTGCCCTGGCGACGTCCAGGGCGATCACGCCCACGCTGCGCGCACTGCCCAGTTCGAGCAGCGACACCGGTTCCGCGGCGCCGCGCACGGTGCGGGCCAGGCTCGTGGCGAGTCTGGCCCGGGCCGCCCGGGTCCGCCGGAGCTGCCACAGCCGGGCCGTCCGGCGGGGCAGGCGGGGCAACTCCGCGATGACCGAGGCACCCAGGTGCGCCGCGATGTCCCGGCGCAGCACGGGGCGGTCCGCCACCACCGTGGCGACCGCGGCCACCGCGATGCCGAGGACGAACCCGAGGACGAGCCCGATCCCGGCGCTGGTGACGGCGGCCTTGGGCACGGAGTGCGGCACCGCGCGCGGTGCGTCCACGATCTGCGTACCGGCGATGAGCCGGGGCGTGCCGACGCGGGCCTCCTCGGCGCGCTGGGCGAAATCGGCGATCCGCGAGTTCAGTTCGGCCCGGCGGGAGAAGAGCGATTCGATGCTCGCCGACTCCTTCGGATCGCCGCTCTCCGGCGAGCGGCCCCCGATCGCCTCGTTGACCTTGTCGAGCTCGTCCCGCATCCGCTCACGCTGGTCGAGCAGGGCCTTGGCCTCGGCCTTCGCGGTCTCCCGCATCCGCCGCACATGGTCCGCGACGAACGCCTCGGCCAGCGCCTTGGCCCGGGCCACCGCCTTCGCCTCGCTGTCGGCGGTGACATCGATCTGCATCAGGTTGTTGGTCAAGCCGGTGCCTCGGTAGTCCCGCATGAAGTCCTCCGGCTTGTCCGGGGACTTGAGGGACTGCAGGGCCTTGCTCGCGATCCGGGTGGTCTTCAGCAGTTCGACGTCGGTGCGGATCAGCGTTCCGGTGTCGTTCGGCTGGTCCTCCTGGTGCGCGACGAGGACCTTGGTCGCCGCGGTGGGCGGCGGTGGCCGCAGGACCGCGAAGGCCGCGCCGAGGAGCAGCCCGATGAGCGCGAGGGAGCACCAGAGGCGGCGGCGCCTGCGCACCGACACCACCAGCGCCTGCAGGTCGAGGAGCGGAGTGCTGGTCGACGACTCCGCGGTCGTGTTCGCCGTCATCGAGGACCTCCCGTCGCGTGGCCGCGACCCGCGAGGGCCGGGGTGGCGTTCTCCGGAGGTCGTCCTGCGGACCGCGGCGAGCGGTCCCGGACCGTACTGGCGACGACGATGCCGACGACCTCGTGCCTGCCGTCCGCACACGCCTCGGCGACGGCGCCGAGTTCCCCCGCGGTCCAGCTGCCCGCGCTGAGCACGATCAGGGCACCGGACTCGGTGCTGCGGTCCGGCACCGTGGGCCGGTCCACCGACACCTCCACCACCCGCAGCAGCGGATCGCCCTTGGCCTCGTCGACGAGCTGTCCCGCGGCCCGGCGGGCGGTCTCGTCGCCATCCGGTACGACCACGAGCAGCCGCCGGGGCGCCGACAGCCTCTCCTTCAGGCGGGCGCACACCCGCCGGTAGCGGATCTGTCTGCTGGCCTCGTCGCCGGACCGCCGCGGGGGCGGTGTGTCCCACCGGATGTCGAGGCCGAGCAGCCGGCGGATCCAGGCCCGCGGACCGGCGCCCTTGGGCCGGAGCGCTGGCCGTTCACCGGGCACGTCGACGGCGCCGAGGACCGCCGAGCGCAGCGCCGCGGCGATCTCCGCCTCGGTGCGCAGTCGGCGGTTCGCCCGGGCGGCGGCGAGATGGCCGACGACCCCGAACAGGAAGAACAGCAGCGCCCCGGCGACGACGAGCTGCGTCCTCGTCGGCGGCGCCTCGCTGGTCGGCCGGGCGGCCGGGCCCATGACGACCATGCCGGCCTTGCTCGTCGCCCGGTCGGCCTCGTCGAGCTTCTTCATGGACTCCTGCAGCGCGGTACGCAGCTTCTCGAGCTCGGTGCGGGCCTGCACGCTCTCCACGGTCTGCCCGGGGTCGGCCGCCTTGGCCAGGGCGGTGATGCGGCGGTTGGTCTCCGCCACCTTCTTCCGCAGCGCCTCGGGCCCGGTGGCCGTGTCGGCTTCGGTGTCGGTGCTGTCACCCGCGATCCGCGCGGCGAAGCCGACGAATTCCTTGGCCACCCGGTCGGAGAGCTGTTGCGCGCGCTCCGGGGTGCCCGCCGTGCCTGAGATCTTGATGATGTTCCCGTCGGATGCCTTGGCACTCACTTGGTCCCGCAGCTCGCCGCCGCTGACGCCCTGCCATCTGAGCGAGGCGGCCGCGCGGTCGACCACCGCCGAACTGGAAGCTATCTCCGCCTGGGTCAGCAGCTCGCGCTCTTCCCACTGCCCCGGCAGCAGTACCGAGGCCGAGGCCGTGTACTTCGGCGGGAACAGCACCGAGGTGCCGTAGCCGAAGAGCGCGCCGATCACGGCGACGGTGACGAGGAGCCGCCAACGCCGTCGGAAGATCCGCCCGATGGTGACCAGGCGTATTGCGTCGTCACTCAACTGTGCTGCCTCTTCCCTGTGCTGACCGGGGCGACCGCCGACGCCGGAGTGTGGTCACGGCAGGCGGCGGCGTAGGCGGCTAGCAGCGACGCCTGCGAGTTCCGCCAGGAAAGCTGCCCGCTGATCCGCTCCTGACCGATCTTGCCCATCCGGGCCCGCTGCTCCGGATCGTCGAGGAGCCGCGCGATGAGCTCGGCGAACTCGGCCTCGTCGTTGGCGGGCGCGTAGACGGCGGCTTCACCGGCGGAGACCCGCGCCTCCTTGAGGTCGAACGAGACGATCGGCCGACCCATGACCATGTACTCGAGGACCTTGTTCATGGTCGACACGTCGTTGAGCGGATTGCGCGGGTCGGGCGACAGGCACACGTCCGCGGTGGACAGATAGCGCGCCAGGTCGGCGTCCGGGATGCGCCCGGTGAACTGGACCTGCTCGGCGAGCCCGAGCTGCCGGGACAGCTCCACCATCGCGTCGAAGGTGTCGCCGCCGCCGATGAACACCGCGTGCCAGTCGGTCCGCCCGGTCTCGTCACGCAGCTTCGCCAGGGACCGCAGGGCGTAGTCGACGCCGTCCTGCGGGCCCATGACGCCGAGGTAGCACAGCAGATGGGGCTTGCCGCGCTTCAACTCCGGCTCCGGCGGTACGGGTTGGAACCGGTCGGTGTCGGGTGCGCTGCGCACCACGAAGACGTCCTCCGGTCTCTTGCCGCCCCGGCTCACCGCGACGTCCCGGTAGCTCTCGTTCGTGGCGATCACGATGTCGGCGGCCCGGTAGGTCAGCCGTTCCAGCGCGCACACGGCGCGGTAGAGCAGGTCCTTGCCGCGGTCGAAGCGGGACAGGTACAGCTCGGGCACCAGGTCGTGCTGGTCGAAGACGAACCGCGCGCCGCGCCGGGTCAGCCAGCGCGCCGGCAGGAACAACAGGTCCGGCGGGTTGCAGGCGTGCACCACGTGGACCGGGCCGACCTTGCGGGCGAGCCGGGCCGTGTGCCACAGGGCCGTGCCGTACTCCCGCAGGTAGCCGGCCGGACCTCCGGTGGCCGCGCGCAACGGGTAGCGGTGGATCCGCACCCCGTCGATCACCGCCTCCGGCTCCGTGTCCCGCTTCTCCCCCCGGGGGCAGATGACGTGCACCGTCCAGCCCGCGTCGCGCAGCGTCGTGCACTCCTGCCACACCCGTCGGTCGAACGGCACCGACAGGTTCTCCACCAGGATCAGCGCGCGCCGGCCCGGCCGGCCGCCACCGCTGGTTGTGCCGTCGAGCGAAATGTCACCAAGCAAGGCCCATGTACCCCGGTTCGGCCCGGCGCGCCTCGGCGTCGGGAAGGCGGATGAGATCGATGAGGACCGGGCCTTCGCCATGGGGCAGCGCCGCGAGGACGGCCGGATCCTTGGTCCCGACGAGGCACACCTCGGCGTGTGCGAGGACCTCGTCGACGGAGTCCGCAAGGAGCTGCCCGAGGTGCGGAAGGCGCGTCTCGATGTACTCGCGGTTCGCGCCGAGCAGCCGGGACAGGCTCACGTTGGCGTCGTGGATCCGCAGGTCGTAGCCCTTGCCGAAGAGCCGCTCCGCCAGCTCGACGAGCGGGCTCTCGCGGAGGTCGTCGGTGCCGGGCTTGAAGGACAGGCCGAACAGGCCCACCTTGCGCTTGCCGGTGCGCTCCACCAGGTCCACCGCGCGCTGCAGGTGGTCGGCGTTGGAGGGCAGCACATGGGCGAGGATGGGCACCGAGACGTCGGCCCGCTGCGCCGCGTGCACCAGGCTGCGCAGGTCCTTGGGCAGGCAGGAGCCGCCGAAGGCGAAGCCGGGCCGCAGGTAGGCGGGGCTGATGTTCAGCTTGCGGTCGGCCAGGAACACGTCCATCACCTGGTGCGAGTCGACGCCGAGCGCCTGGCACACCGCGCCCAGCTCGTTCGCGAAGCCGATCTTGAGGCCGTGGAACGCGTTGTCCGCGTACTTGATCGCCTCGGCCGCCGGGACCGGCACCCGGAACACCTCGCCGGGCAGGCCGCCGTACAGCGCCGCCACCACGTCGCCGCTGGCCGCGTCGAGTTCGCCGATGACGGTCTTGGGCGGGTCGAAGAAGTCCCGCACGCTGGTGCCCTCGCGCAGGAACTCCGGGTTGACCGCGACCCCGAAGTCCACCCCGGCCGTGCCGCCGGCGTACTTCTCCAGGATCGGCACCAGGAGGTTCAGGCAGGTGCCCGGCAGCATGGTGGAGCGGAACACGACGGTCTGCCGGCCGCCCCGCTCGGCCACCGCGGCGCCGATCTCCTCGGTGACCCGCTCCAAGTACGTGGTGCACAGGCTGCCGTTGGGCTCCGACGGTGTGCCCACGCAGATCAGCGACACCTCGCTGCCCATGATCGCCTCGCGGACGTCGGTGGTGGCGCGCAGCGCGCCGGTCCGCACGACCTCGGCGACGAGCTCGCCGATCCGCTCCTCGACGACCGGCGCCTTGCCGTCGTTGACCATGTCGACCTTGACCTGGTTCACGTCGACGCCGATGACCTCGTGGCCGAGGCTGGCCAGGCACGCGGCCGACACACAGCCCACGTAGCCGAGCCCTAAGACACTGACTCTCATATCCCGTTCCTCCCCCCAGGCCCTTGCGGCCTGCCTTCCGTTCGCTGCTGCACCGCGCCCCCCGCGGTTCAGTACGCCCCCTGCCCCTGGAGCACCGCACGCAGCGTCTTCCACAAGATCACTGTGTCCAGGGCGAGCGACCAGTCCTCCACGTACCGCAGGTCGAGCCGGACGGCCTCTTCCCACGGCAGGTCGCTGCGCCCGCTGATCTGCCACAGGCCGGTGAGCCCGGGCTTGACCAGGAGCCGCCGCCGTATGTCCGGGCCGTACGCGGCGGACTCCTCCGGCAGCGGCGGCCGCGGGCCGACGAGCGACATCGAGCCGGTGAGTACGTTGAAGAGCTGCGGCAGTTCGTCGATCGAGTAGCGGCGCAGCACCGCTCCCACCCGGGTCACCCGCGGATCCTGGCGGAGCTTGAACAGCAGTCCGGCGCCCTCGTTGAGTTCGGCCAGCGCGGCGCGGGCCCCGTCGGCCCCGGCGACCATGGTGCGGAACTTGTAGATGGTGAACTCGCGGCCGTCCTTGCCGACTCGGCGCTGGCGGTAGAACGCCCCGCCCCGGCTGTCCACCAGGACGAACAGCCCGACGAGCACCATCAGCGGCGCGAACAGGATGAGCAGGATCACCGCGCTCATCCGGTCGACGACCGCCTTGACCACCCGGCGGCCGCCGGTGAAGGTCGGCATGCTGACCCGGAGGAGCGGGATCCCGAGCACCGCGTCGACGTGCAGCCGCGGTCCCGCCACCTCCATCAGCACGGGGGCCACGACCATCTCGGCGTCGCTGCCTTCGAGGTTCCAGGCGAGGCGCTGCAGCCGGTCCGGTGACCAGTGCGGGTCCGGTGTGACGGCGACGACGCGGTAGCCGTCGCGGCGGACGTGGCCCGCGACGTCCGGCAGCAGGCCGACGACGGGCACTCCGGCGAGGTGGTCGCCGTCGAGCCCGAGACCATCCGTCGTGCACACCGCTTCCACGCGCCAGCCGAGGTGCGGGAACTTGCGGGCCCGGGTGATCAGGTCGTGCAGGGTGGCTGGGCTCCCGGCAGCGAGTACCGGTCTCAGGCACCGTCCTTCCTTGCGCTGTTTGTGCAGCCAGAGGCGCAGCAAGTACCGCGCGGTCATGGTGACGAGCGCGATCGCGGGGATCGCCACGAAGATCCAGAGCTTGATGTTGCGCGAGGTGAGGGCGATTCCGCCGAGCGCGAGGACGACGGCCGCCGTGAACAGCGAGCGTCCAAGGCGGCGGAACTCCTCTGCGCCCTGGCCGAGTACGGCCGGAGCCCAGGACCGGCTCACCGCGAGCGATCCGAGTATCAGCAGCTCGGTTCCGAAGGCAAGAAATGCCCAATTCTCATGCCAGTTGGCCGCGTCCCGGACTCCGAAGAATCCGCCGATCGCCGCCACCACTAAGGCGGTGGCCACCGTATCGCTGGTGATCACAGCGCGGCGGTAGCGCTGCTCCCAGTCGCTCGCGGGCCGGCTGCTCGTCCCGTTCGTCAAACGCCCGCGCGTCGACGGAAACGGGTTGACTAATTCCCCCTGTTGCACGGGCCCCCCAGGTCGTCAGTGTTTCGACGGCTCGCCTAAACCTGTGTCTCCCCCGGGAGGCACCCCTGCCTCCCGCTCCGCGCCATTCCTCCCCTGGGAGGCATTGCCTCCCGCTCATGACGTCCGGCGAATGAATGCAGCGCTACTTGGACACCCCACGCAGGCGGCAGCGGACTGAATGTCCTGCCGAACTCTTGAGGTGCGCAGAACCCTTCGAAATCTCGGGTGCTCCCCGCACCCAAGGCCCCCCCGGGCTCCAAGAATTGATCACGCCCGCGTCTGGCTTCGGGGACGTGATTGCTGGCTATCGGTGACGCCGAACCTAAAGATCACTATTTGTCGCTCGTGTCCAACCATGTGAAGCACCGTCAATCTAGACCATCGGCGCCCTCCTGGAGAGGGGATGTGTGCAACTTGTGCTCAAGCTTTGAAGCCGGACACACCGGCCGATCACCGCCCACGGGCGCCTCGACGACAGGGACACGCCCTGTGACCTGTGACGACTCATGTTCTCCGGGTGACCGCCACCGACACCCCGGAGGCGTACCGGCGGCGCCAAATAGGCCTGATCTAGGGCCCCACGCCCCTCTCCCGCCGCACTACTCAGTGATACCGTATAGTGGTACTCGGCACTACGCAGTACCAGGAGGAGCGAACAGGAGGGTCGCGATGGACGACCTCACGGAGATGCTGAAGGGCACCCTCGAGGGCTGCGTCCTTCACATCATCGACACGGAGGAGACCTACGGGTACGCCATCACGCGTCGACTCAACGAACTCGGCTTCACCGACGTCGTCGAGGGGACGATTTACACCATCCTGCTGCGCCTGGAGAAGAACGGACTCGTCCAGGTGACAAAACGGCCGTCCGGAGTGGGGCCCCCGCGCAAGTTCTATGCGCTCAACGACGCGGGGCGCGAAAGACTCGCGACGTTCTGGGAGAAATGGGAGTACCTCTCATCACGCATCGACAAGCTCAAGGAGGGCGGGCGATGAACTTCTGGGAGACCATGACCGGAAGCGATCTCACCCGGGAATACAAGGCTTTCGAGGCCCGCGCCGAGGAACTGCCGGCCGATCACCGGGAAGCGTGGGGACAGATCAAGTTTCACCTCTCCCCCTACGCGGACTTCACGGGTCGCAACCTGATGCCGATCCTCGACGGCGCCCTGGGGCTGCTCGAAGAGACGGCGGCGGAGGGGCAGCGCGTTCACGAGGTGCTCGGCGACGACATCAAGGGCTTCTGCGCCGCGCTGGCCGGCGGCGAGGGCGCCCGGAGCCATCTCGACCGGTGGCGCGACCAGTTGAACAGCAACGTCGCGAAGAAGCTGGGCCGGCTAGGAGGCTGACGTGGGCATCCAGGACATCATCCAGGGCAAGAAGCAGTGGCGGGCGCACACAGCGCGGGTCAGGGCGCTCCCACCGGACTACCAGATCGTCTACAAGGAGATCCAGAAGTACTTCTTCAAGGTCGGACCGCTCGACCTGGCCGACGGGCCCCTGCTTCCCGGCCTCGTCGACTTCTTCGAGGAGGGCGTCGCGGCCGACAAGGGAGTCCTGGAACTCATCGGCACGGACGTCGCCGCCTTCTGCGACGGCCTGATCAAGGACTCGCCCACCTACGCGGACGTCCACCAGGAGTCCTGCGGCGGGAAGCCCGGCACGGCCGTGTAGGAGGACCGACCGGCAGGAAGCGCTCCCGCCGTATCCGGTCGAGGCGTGGGGCGACGCCTCACCCCGTCAGCCGGCGCCCCCGCCCCCACCACCGGGTACGGCACGAACGTGCTGCTGTTCTCGTCGATCGCCAGCCTGCGGTCCAGTGGTGGTACGGCCCGCTGGGGGCAGTCGGTGCGTTCGCAGAGGCGGCAGCCCATGCCGATGGGGACGGCGGCCGAGGTGTTGTCGAGGTCGAGGCCGTCGGAGTAGACGAGGCGGGAGGCGTGCCGGATCTCGCAGCCGAGGCCGAGGGCGAAGGTCTTGCCGGGCTCGCCCCAGCCGCCGCGGTGGCGGGTGAGTGCCCGCGCGGTCCACAGATAGCGCTGCCCGTCCGGCATGGCGGCGACCTGCACGTGGATGCGGCCGGGCGCGGCGAACGCCTCGTACACGTTCCACAGCGGGCAGGTGCCCCCGGCGCGGGAGAAGTGGAACGCGGTCGCGGACTGCCGTTTGGACATGTTCCCGGCCCGGTCGACCCGGACGAAGGAGAACGGGACGCCGCGCAGCCGGGGGCGTTGCAGGGTGCTGAGGCGGTGACAGATCGTCTCGTAGCCGAGTCCGAAGTGGTCGGTGAGGCGCTCGATGTCGTAGCGGAACTTTTCCGCCGCCGTGTGGAAGCGGCGGTAGGGCAGGATCAGCGCGGCGGCGAAGTAGTTGGCGATGCCGATGCGGGCCAGCGGCCAGGCCGCGGACTCCTGCGCGAAGTCCTCCGTGGCCAGCGCCGAGAGCTGGTCCGTGTGCTCCAGCAGCGCGAGCTGGGTGGCCATGCGGAACGCCTGCTGGCCGGGGCGGAGGCGACTGGACAGGTGCAGGACGCGGGCTGCCGGGTCGTAGTGGTGCAGGAGCCGGTCGGAGTCCGCGGCGAGCCGCACCCCGTGCCGTTCGGTGAGCCGCGCGGACAGGGCGCGTACGACCTCGCCGCGGCGGATGCCGATCTCGGTCGCGAACTGCTCGGCGGCGAGGTCGATGTCGTGCAGGTAGTTCTGGCGCCGGTAGAAGAACTCGCGGATCTCCTCGTGCGCGGAGCGGGGCTGTGCCACCGGGCCCGGCCCGCGGCCCTCCGCCGCCTCGGTCAGCTGCTCGGTCAACCGCTGGTTCCGGCGGCCGAGTTCGACCAGGAGGGTGGCCACGGCGGGCATCCGGGAGGCCAGGTCCGACAGGTCGGACGCCGTCACCTGGCCGGTGGAGACCACGCCGGTGAGGGCGTCCCGCAGGTCGGCCACCAGCCTGCTGGTGTCGCGCTCGGAGAAGAAGCCCGGGTCCACACCGAACGCCTCGGTCAGGCGCAGCAGCACCGGCACGGTGAGCGGACGGGAGTCGTGCTCCATCTGGTTCAGATAGCTCGGCGAGATGGCGAGGGCGCGGGCCAAGTCGGCCTGACTCATGCGGCGTTCCTCGCGCAGGCGTCGCAGCCGCGCGCCCGCGTACGTCTTGCTCACTCGTGGCTCCCGTCCCGCCGCACCATCCGCAGCTCCCGTCCTCCGCATGCCTCACACGCGTCCCCCGCACATCGGCTCTGCTCGCGATGGTAGCCACGCGAGCCGTCCTTCAAGCCTTTTCAGAGTTGGCAAAACTGCCGGAGAAGATGCGCAGAAGTTAGCAGCTTTCCCCGGTTGCTGGCACTGAGTGCCGATGCCACAGTCGAACCGCGGCCCGCCGGACTCCGTCGGGCGGAACGGGACCTGGGCTCGATTTCAAGCCCTGACGT
The DNA here is from genome assembly GCF_014650815.1 of Streptomyces flavofungini. Lineage (GTDB taxonomy): Bacteria > Actinomycetota > Actinomycetes > Streptomycetales > Streptomycetaceae > Streptomyces > Streptomyces flavofungini. The sequence continues at coordinate 28,742 of NZ_BMVR01000017.1, read as the reverse complement.
CGGAGACCCCGGCCCTTCCGTCCGACTCGGCAGCATTGCTCACCTTGCCCGCGTACGGAATCGGCGGGCCGCGTCCGGAACCATTCAGGCACTCAGTGCCAGACATTCGCACAGTTCACGACTCTCCGGGAGACGGTCATGGCACAGGCAGGGACGACGACGGCAGCGGCCGAGGAGCTGGCGCGGCGGTGGGCGACGGACCCGCGGTGGCGGGGGATCGAGCGCACGTACAGCGCCGAGGACGTCGTGCGGCTCTCCGGCAGCGTCCGCGAGGAGCACACCCTGGCCCGGCGCGGCGCCGAGCGACTGTGGCGCCAACTCCACGAACTGGACTACGTCCACGCCCTCGGCGCGCTGACCGGCGGGCAGGCGGTGCAGCAGGTGAAGGCGGGACTGCAGGCGATCTACCTGTCCGGCTGGCAGGTGGCCGCCGACGCCAACCAGGCCGGGCACACCTACCCCGACCAGTCGCTCTACCCCGCCAACTCCGTGCCGCAGGTGGTCCGTCGGATCAACAACGCGCTGCTGCGCGCCGACCAGATCGCCACCAGTGAGGGCGACGCCTCGCTCGACTGGCTGGCGCCGGTCGTGGCCGACGCCGAGGCCGGGTTCGGCGGTCCGCTGAACGCCTTCGAGCTGACCAAGGCGATGATCGCGGCGGGCGCGGCCGGTATCCACTACGAGGACCAGCTCGCCTCGGAGAAGAAGTGCGGCCACCTCGGCGGCAAGGTCCTCATCCCCACCGGCCAGCACGTCCGCACGCTCAACGCAGCCCGCCTGGCCGCCGACATCGCCGACGTGCCGACCCTGATCGTCGCCCGCACGGACGCGCTCGCCGCCAACCTCCTCACCAGCGATGTCGACGAGCGCGACGCCGAGTTCGTGACCGGCGAGCGGACGGCGGAGGGCTTCTACCGCGTCCGCAACGGCATGGCGCCCGTCATCGCCCGCGGGCTCGCGTACGCCCCGTTCGCCGACCTCATCTGGGTCGAGACCGGCACCCCCGACCTCGCCCAGGCCCGCGAGTTCGCCGAGGCCATCCACGCCCGGCACCCCGACCAGATGCTGGCCTACAACTGCTCGCCGTCCTTCAACTGGAAGGCGGCCCTCGACGACGACCAGATCGCCAAGTTCCAGCGTGAACTGGGCGCCATGGGCTACAAGTTCCAGTTCATCACCCTGGCCGGTTTCCACTCCCTCAACCACGGCATGTTCGACCTCGCCCGCGGCTACGCCGACCACGGCATGACCGCGTACGTGGACCTGCAGGAGAAGGAGTTCGCCGCGCAGGAGCACGGCTTCACCGCCGTCAGGCACCAACGCGAGGTCGGCACCGGGTACTTCGACCTCGTGTCCACGGCGGTCAACCCCCACTCCTCCACCACGGCGCTCTCCGGGTCCACCGAGGAAGAGCAGTTCCACTAGGACGCCGTCGGGCGGCCGGGCTCGGGGCCCGCGGAACGCGCCGGGGCCGGGAAACCCGGCCGCCCGCCGACACATCACCCGTGTCTCATCTCACGTTCCGGAATGTGAACAGTGCTGCCCAGGAACGCATCCACCCTCTAACCTGGCGCGTGCAGCTGGTTCGCCCTGTCCGCCAGGCAGGCGCGTCGTAAGAGGGAACCCGGTGGGAATCCGGGACTGCCCCGCAGCGGTGAGTGGGAACGACCACCGTCATGAGCACTGGATCCGGCCGCGGATCCGGGAAGCGACGGTCAGTAGGTGTCCGCCTCGGCGGACGTGCCCGCGAGTCCGAAGACCTGCCTGTTGCCCGTACGTGACCGATCGCGTGCGGATATCCCGGTGACCTCGTGGGCGGGTCGGCGTACATACCAGACGGAACACCGTGCCAGTGGCGTGTGTGGTGTCCGTCTTGTTCGTCATCCCTTCGCGTCCGCGTCCCGTCCCCGGGATTCTCAGGAGTCATCTCGCGAAGGAGATTTCCGTGACAGCGAAGTCCGCAGCCGCGGCAGCACGGGCCACCGTGTACGGCTACCCCCGTCAGGGCGCAGGCCGTGAACTCAAGAAGGCGATCGAGGGGTACTGGAAGGGCCGCGTCACCGCCGACGCCCTCCGGGACACCGCGGCGGAGCTGCGCCGCTCCACCTGGCAGCGCCTGGCCGACGCCGGTGTCCACGAGGTGCCGACCGGTGACTTCTCGTACTACGACCACGTCCTGGACACCAGTGTCATGGTCGGCGCCGTCCCTGGGCGGCACCGCGCGGCCGTCGACGCCGACGCGCTCGACGGCTACTTCGCCATGGCCCGCGGCACCCAGGACGTCGCGCCGCTCGAGATGACCAAGTGGTTCGACACCAACTACCACTACCTGGTGCCGGAGTTGGGCCCCGACACCGTCTTCACCGCCGACTCCGGCAAGCAGGTCGCCGAGCTCAAGGAAGCCCTCGCGCTCGGCCTCGCCGCCCGTCCGGTCCTGGTCGGCCCCGTCACGTATCTGCTGCTCGCCAAGCCCGCGCCGGGCGTGGCCGCGGACTTCGAGCCGCTGACTCTCCTGGACCGGCTGCTTCCCGTGTACGCCGAGGTCCTCGCGGACCTGCGCGCGGCGGGCGCCGAGTGGGTGCAGCTCGACGAGCCCGCCCTGGTGCAGGACCGCACCCCGGCCGACCTGAACGCCGCAACGCGTGCCTACCGCGATCTCGGCGCCCTCACCGACCGGCCGAAGCTGCTCGTCGCGTCCTACTTCGACCGGCTCGGCGACGCCCTGCCGGTGCTGGCGAAGGCCCCGGTCGACGGCCTCGCCCTGGACTTCACCGACGCGGCCGCCGCCAACCTCGACGCGCTCGCGTCGGTGGGCGGACTGCCCGGCAAGCGCCTGGTCGCCGGTGTGGTCAACGGCCGCAACATCTGGATCAACGACCTCGAGAAGTCCCTGGCCGCCCTGGGGACGCTCCTCGGCCTGGCCGACCGGGTCGACGTCGCCGCCTCCTGCTCGCTCCTGCACGTCCCGATCGACGCCTCGGCCGAGCGGGACATCGACCCGCAGATCCTGCGCTGGCTCGCCTTCGCCCAGCAGAAGACCGGCGAGATCGTCACCCTGGCCAAGGGCCTGGCGCAGGGCACGGACACCATCTCCGCCGAACTGGCCGCCAACCGGGCCGACCTGGCCTCCCGCGCCGGTTCCGCGATCACCCACGATCCGGCCGTCCGGGCCCGCGCCGCCGCCGTCACCGACGCCGACGGCCGCCGCTCCCAGCCGTACACCGCCCGGGCCGCCGCCCAGCGCGCACACCTCGGCCTGCCGCTGCTCCCGACCACCACCATCGGCTCGTTCCCGCAGACCACGGAGTTGCGCACGGCCCGCGCCGACCTGCGCGCGGGACGCATCGACACCGCCGGGTACGAACAGCGCATCGAGAACGAGATTCGCGAGGTCATCTCCTTCCAGGAGAAGACCGGGATCGACGTCCTGGTGCACGGCGAGCCCGAACGCAACGACATGGTGCAGTACTTCGCCGAGCAGCTCACCGGCTACCTCGCCACGCAGCACGGCTGGGTCCAGTCGTATGGCACCCGCTACGTCCGCCCGCCGGTCCTGGCGGGCGACATCTCCCGGCCCGAGCCGATGACGGTGCGCTGGACGTCGTACGCCAACTCCCTCACCGACCGCCCGGTCAAGGGTATGCTCACCGGTCCCGTCACCATGCTCGCCTGGTCCTTCGTCCGCGACGACCAGCCGCTCGGCGACACCGCCCGTCAGGTGGCCCTCGCCCTGCGCGACGAGGTGGACGACCTGGAGGCGGCGGGCACTTCGGTCATCCAGGTCGACGAGCCCGCCCTGCGCGAGACGCTGCCGCTGCGCGCCGCCGACCGCCCCGCCTACCTCGACTGGGCCACCGAGTCCTTCCGCCTCACCACCAGCGGCGTCCGTGCCGACACCCAGATCCACACCCACATGTGCTACGCCGAGTTCGGCGACATCGTCCAGGCCATCGACGACCTCGACGCCGACGTCATCAGCCTGGAGGCCGCCCGCTCCCACATGCAGGTGGCCCGCGAACTGGCCGAGCACGGCTACCCGCGCGAGGCGGGCCCGGGCGTCTACGACATCCACTCCCCCCGTGTCCCCGGCGCGGAGGAGGCCGCGGCCCTGCTCCGCAAGGGACTTGAAGCGATCCCCGCCGACCGCCTCTGGGTCAACCCGGACTGCGGCCTGAAGACCCGCGGCTGGCCCGAGACCCGCGCCGCACTGGAGAACCTGGTCACCGCGGCGCGCACGGTCCGGGGTGAACTGCCCAAGTCCTGACCGGGGGACGGCGCGCTGGGCCCGGAGCACGTGCGGGTGCTCCGGGCCCAGCGCCGGTTCAGAGCGGGTCGAGGATCATGAGGATCTCGTCGCGGGCGATGCCGCGTGCGTGGCGTCGATCGGCGGGAACGGGAACCCCGCCGCTCCCCCGGCGTTGGTGACGTCGACCCAGCAGTCGATGAGCACGCGCCTCACCTCGGGCGTGACGGCACCGGACGAGGTGAACCGCGCAACGGCAATCGGGCTGTCGGTCATCGGAGGATCCTCGCAGGGAGGTCCGACAGCGGGACGGCGCGCGGGCGCCCGCTCTCAGTCGTGCGGAGCCTTGCCGCTCACGCGATGGTCGGCGTGGCTGAGTGCCTCGATGACCAGTCGGCGCAGATGGCCGTCGCGCAGGCTGTAGTACATGTGCCGCCCCTCGCGGCGCGCCTCGACCAGGCCCGCGAGCCGCAGCTTCGCCAGGTGCTGGCTCACCGCCGTCCGTGAGGCGGCGCATCGCTCGGCGAGCGATCCGACGTCCGACTCCTCCTGCGCGAGGAGCCACAGCAGGTGCAGGCGCGTGACATCGGACAGCAGCGCGAACACCTCGGTCGCCTCCGCGAGGCGCGCGCCGTCGGGAGCACGCAGATGCACACCGGGTGCAGGTGGCAAGGGATCGCGAGCAGGCATGCACCCAGCGTAGTCGCCCCGACAGGAGGGCACGGCAGTCGCCCCCGGGCCGCCGACATCAACATGTGCGTATGTGCGCACATATAGCTATGATGGAGGTGCCGGCCCCGCCAACCACCCGGCCAGGGATGTGAGCCATGCTCTCCGTCTTGCGCAATCGCACCTATCGGCACCTGTTCGCCGCCCAGGTCATCGCCCTGACGGGCACCGGCCTGGCCACGGTCGCGCTCGGCCTGCTGGCGTACGACCTCGCGGGCGCCGACGCCGGTTCGGTACTCGGCACCGCTCTCGCGATCAAGATGGCGGCGTACGTGGTCATCGCCCCGGCCGTCGGCGCGATCGCCGACCGGCTGCCGCGCAGGAGCCTGATGATCGGGGCGGACCTGATCCGCGCCGGGGTGGCGCTCACGCTGCCGTTCGTGGACCAGATCTGGCAGATCTACGTCCTGATCTTCCTGCTCCAGTCGGCCTCGGCGGCCTTCACACCGACCTTCCAAGCCGTGGTTCCCGATGCCCTGCCCGACGAGCGCGACTACACCCGGGCGCTGTCCCTGTCCCGCCTCGCCTACGACCTGGAGAACCTGTTCAGCCCGGCACTCGCCGCCGCGCTGCTCGCCGTGATGACGTACAACTGGCTCTTCCTCGGCACCGTGGCGGGGTTCCTGGCATCGGCCGTGCTCGTGGTGTCCGTCGTCCTACCGAAGGCGGTCGCCCCGCCGGAGCCGGGTGGGGGCAGTGTGTACGCCAAGGCCACCGCGGGTTCGCGTCTCTTCTTCGCCACGCCCCGGCTGCGCGCCCTGCTCGCGCTCAACCTGACCGTGGCGGCGGCCGGTGCCATGGTGACCGTCAACAGCGTGGTGTACGTGCGGGACCGGTTCGGCCTCGGGGCGGCGGAGGTCTCGCTGGCGCTCGGGGCGTACGGCGGTGGCTCCATGCTGGTCGCACTGGTGCTGCCGCGCGTGCTCGACCGGGTCCCGGACCGCGCCGTGATGCTGGGCGGCGCCCTGCTGCTCACGCTGGGCTTCGCGGCGCTCGGTGCCGTCACGGCGGCGAGCGGCGGAGGGTGGCGCTGGCCCACGCTGCTCGGTGTCTGGGCCCTGTTCGGCGGCGGGTCCTCGATGGTGCTCACGCCCTCCGGCCGACTGGTGCGACGGGCGGCGCCGCCCGAGCGGCGGACCCAGGCGTTCGCCGCGCAGTTCTCTCTCTCGCACGTCTGCTGGCTGCTGACGTATCCCCTGGCCGGCTGGCTCGGCGCGACGGCGGGCCTGCTCTCGGCCGTGGCCGCGCTCGGTGTGCTCGCCCTGGCCTCCGGGGTCCTCGCGACGCGGTTGTGGCCGTCGCGGGCGGCGGCACCGGTCGAGCACGAGCACACCGGCATCGGCACGGAGCACCCGCACCTCGCGGACGCGGTACGGGTCGGCCGCGCCTGGCGGCACAGCCACCGCATCCTGGCGGACGGGCTGCACGCCCATCGGTGAGCCGACACGAACGGGGTCCCGCAGGTGAAGCGGAGCAACGGCCCGAAGGCTGCGGCCGCCTAGCCGGTGGCGGCGCCGGTGGAATTCGTTTGGTGTGTTCGCACGGTGCTTCTACTGTGGCGCGGTGATGACCCAGGTGATCGTTCTCAACGGTGGTTCCAGCTCGGGGAAGTCCGGGATCGTGCGGTGTCTGCAGGCGGTGCTGCCGGGGCCGTGGCTGGCCTTCGGGGTCGATACGTTTGTCGACGCGCTGCCCGCGGCGATGCGGAAGTCGGACGCCGGGATCGCGTTCGGGCCGGACGGTGAGGTGGCCGTCGGGCCGGAGTTCCACGCGCTGGAGGCGGCCTGGATCGAGGGGCTGGCCGCGATGGCCCGCGCGGGGGCCCGGATCGTCGTCGATGAGGTGTTCCTCGGCGGCGTGGAGTCGCAGGAGCGGTGGCGGCGGGCGCTGGGCGAGTTGGGGGTGCTGTGGGTCGGTGTGCGGTGCGACAGCGCCATCGCCACGGACCGGGAGGTCGCGCGGGGCGACCGGGTTGCCGGGATGGCCGCGGCCCAGGCCGATGTGGTGCACCGGGGCATGGTGTACGACCTGGAGGTGGACACCGGGCATGCCGAGTCGATGGCGTGCGCGCGGGCGATCGCAGCGCGGGTCAGGTAGGCGCGGGCTCCGTTGTCGTGCCGCTGGCGCTCTGGCGTGACGGCGGGACGACGGTGCGCGGCGCGGGGGACGCCGGGGTGTCGTGTCGGCGGAAGGTCGCGCGGTACGTGCTCGGCTGTTGGCCCGTGTGGCGGGTGAAGACCTGGCCGAAGGCCCCGGCGTCGCGGTAGCCGACGTCGCCGGCGATGCGCGCGACGGTCCGGTCGGTCGTCTCCAGGAGGTGCCTGGCCCGGCGTACCCGGGCGGAGTGGAGGTAGGCGAGTGGGGTCTCACCGGCTTCGTCGCCGAAGCGGCGGAGCATGGTTCGCGTGCTGACGCCGAACTCCTCGGCGAGGGCGGGCAGGTCGTAGCGGGCCGCGAGGCGCTGGTCGAGCCACCGCTTCACGCCGAGCGAGAAGCCGCTGCCCACGGCGGGCAGGAGTCCGAGGTCCACGTACGCGGCCTGGGTGGAACGCGCGTCGTCGAGCAGGGCGATGCGCGCCGTGCTGCGGGCGACGCGGGGGCCGTCGTGCTCGCGGATGAAGCGGAGCGCGAAGTCGTACATCGCGCTGAAGGCGGCGGTGGTGGTCACGCCTCGGTCGGTCACGACCAACTCCTCGGCGCGGACACCCACATCGGCGTACCGCCGCGCGAAGCGGTCCGCGTACAGCCAAGAAGTCGTCGCCTCGCGTCCCGCCAGCAGTCCGGCCTCCGCCAGGAGGAAGGCGCCCACGCAGATCGACACGACCGCGGTCCCTGCGGTGGCATGCGCGCGGATGGACGTCACTTCCGGCTTCAGGTTCGCGAGGGTGGTGTCGAGGTCGGCGGCAGGTGAGAGCTCGAATCCCGGCACGATCAGCACGTCCGCGGGGCGCATCGCCGAGACGCCGATGCCCATACCGCCGGACACGGTCACCCGTCGGCGCGGCGAGACGACCGACACCTCGTAGGACGACTCCTCCGCTCCGCGCGCGGCGGCGACGTGACCGGCCATGGTCAGGAGGTCGAGGACGCCGAACACCTCCGACCCGAAGCAGCCCGGGTAGGCCAGCACACTCACCCGCAGCGGAACCACACGACACCTGCCTCCGGCTCTTTGACACTTCGACGCCCCGGCACTTCGGCATCTCGGCACTTCGGCGCCCCGGCGCTTGGCGAGATCACCGTGAAGTGTGGCGATCTCGCCGCTTCTCGGCAAGAGCAGCCTCTCGTCATCCTGGGCGTCATGACAACCGTGCGAGGGCAACGCGACGACCTCCTGGGGGACTTCTCCCGGAGGACCGTCACCGTCGATGACGTCAGCAAGACCGTGTACGTCTGCGGGTCGGGGCCGGCCGTCATCCTGATGCCGGAGATGCCGGGCATCAGCCCCGACCTCGCGCGGTTCGCACGCTGGGTGCGCGACGCGGGCTGCTCCGTCTACGTGCCGTCCCTCTTCGGCGTCGACGGCGCCTATCCGCTCGCCGAGGCGGGCGAGGCCGTCGTGCGCCGCGCCTGTGTCAGCGCCGAGTTCCGGGCCTTCGCCGGTGGCGGCACCAGCCCCGTCGCCTCCTGGCTGCGCGGCCTCGCCCGCATCGCGCACGCCGAGCGCGGCGGTCCCGGTGTCGGCGCCGTGGGGCTGTGCTTCACCGGCAACTTCGCCCTGACCATGGCGCTCGAACCAGCGGTCGTCGCGCCGGTGGTCAACCATCCGTCGCTGCCGCTCGACGACCCCGGCGGTCTGGAGCTCGGCCCCGAGGACGCCGCCGCCGTGGCCGAGCGCGTGGAGCGCGACGGCCTGAAGGTGCTCGCCTACCGCTTCGACAACGACAAGTGGTGCACCGGCCAGCGCTTCGCGGCCTACCGGGCGCTGCTCGGCGACGCGTTCGACGGCCGGGTCCTGCCCGGCGAGGTGGCGAACACGAACCCGCCGCCCTTCTTCCGCGACAGCGTCGGGTGTGCCCACAGTGTCGTCACCGCACATCTCGTCGACGAGGAAGGCCATCCGACCCGGCAGGCCCGCGACGAGATCATCGCGTTCCTCACCGAACGGCTCGGGATCCGGGACGACCCGAGCGCTCGCCCCTGAGGCAACCCGTGGCCCGCTGCGTCTGACCCATCGGAGGCGCAGCCGCATCCAGTGGCTCCACCACGAGAACGGAGAGTTCGGATGATCAAGTGGGCTGGTTGGCTCATCGCGATGTTCGGAGCGGCGCACACACTCCTCGCCCTCACGGTGGAAGAAGCCGCGAGCCACGCCGGGGACTGGTTCGGCGGGGAGCTGTGGGGCGATGACCTCTCCGCGATGAGCTCGGCGAACAGCGCGTACTGGCTGAGCTGGAACAGCTTCGGCCCGCCGCTCGTCGTCATCGGCCTGATGGTGCTGTGGCTGCACCGCCGGGGCATCGTGCCGCCGCCGTTCATCGCGTGGACGCTGGGAGTGTGGGCCGTGGGCGACACGGTGATCCTCGGGCTCTCGCCCTCGCCGGTCATCCTGCTCGCGAGCGTGCTGTTGCTCGTCGGGGCCCGGCGTGCCGACCGCAACGACGCCCCGGCGCCCGCTGCCGATACGACCCGGGCCCCGTAGCGCGGGACGCTCGCACCGCCCCCGGATCCCCCTCCGATCGCCCCTCCGATCACCCCCGTTTGCCGCCCGTTTAAGCTTCTGTCGCTGGTCAGCCCATCCGCTGACCAGATGGTGACAGGGGGAAGAGCGCCGATGAACCATCCGGCTGAGGTGTTCCAGGCGTTGCAGGCGGACGATCCGCCGCTGGTGGCCGGTTACCGTCTCGCCGCCCGGCTCGGCGCCGGCGGCATGGGCCGGGTGTATCTGTCGCACACGCAGGGCGGCCGACCGGTGGCGATCAAGGTGGTCCGGCCGGAGCTGGCCGACAACCCGGACTTCCGGCGGCGGTTCCGCCGGGAGGTGGAGGCGGCCCGGCGGGTCCGGGGCGCGTACACCGCCGAGTTGATCGACGCCGACGCGAACGGCGTCCCGCCCTGGCTGGCCACGCTGTACGTACCCGGGCCCTCGCTGGCGGACGCGGTCACCCGGCGCGGTCCACTGCCGGTGTCCGCGGTGCTGTGGCTGGTGGCGGGGGTGGCCGAGGCGCTGCAGGCCATCCACGGCGCCGGCATCGTGCACCGGGACCTGAAGCCGTCGAACGTGCTGCTGGCCGCCGACGGTCCGCGCGTCATCGACTTCGGCATCTCGCTGGCCTCCGACATCACCTCGCACACGGCCACGGGTTCCGCCGTCGGCACGCCCCAGTTCATGGCTCCCGAGCAGGCGTCCGGGGGTGAGGTCACGGCGGCGACCGATGTGTTCGCCCTCGGGCAGACGGCGGCGTTCGCGGCGCTCGGAGAGCCGCTGTACGGGGACGGCCCCTCGGTCAGCGTGCTGTACCGGATCGTGCACTCCGAGCCCGATCTGTCGCTGCTGCCCGTACAGCTCCGCCCGTTGATCGCCCGATGTCTGGCCGCCGATCCCGCGGAGCGGGCCACCCTGGCGGAGGTCGTCCAGTGGTGCCGGCAGCGGCTGGGCGGGGACGCGGGCCCGGGGCCGGAGGTGTGGCGGGAGGTCATGGGGCCGGAGGTGCGGGTTCCGGCGCCGGTACCCGACCCCACTCCGGTGCACACGACGCCGCTGGTCGCGCAGACCCGGCCGACGGCGCCGGACGAGCGACGGGCCCGCAAGAGACGTACCACGCTGATCACCGTCGCGGCCGTGGCGGCGGGGGCGCTGGTGGCCGGAGGGCTCGCCTGGACGGTCATGGACGCGCGGGACGGGTCCCGGGACCGGAAGGCGGCCGGGCCGTCGGCGGCCGGCGCGGGGGCGTCCGCCCGGTCGGGCGGCTCCGCGTCGGGGTCGGACTCCGCGTCGGAGCCGGGCGGGTCGGCGGCGGAGCGTACGGAGTCGGGGGCCGACGCGGGAACCAAGGGGTCCTCGTCGACCGCGCCCGAGCCGCCGCGTGCCATCCCGTACCCCTCCCAGTGGCTGGACGAGAAGAACTCGCTGAACATCAAGGAGCCGGTCGAGCGCAAGGACCGCAAGGGCGACCTCCGCTTCGTCTGCAACGACACCAACTGCTCGTTGGAGAGCGACAAGAGCGTGATCACCATGCTCTACAGCAAGCCGGGGGCCACCCTTGAGTCCTGTCGCATCGCCCTCACCGGCGCGGACAGCCGCCGCCTCCCCCTGGCCGCGGCAGCGGCGGGCAGCGAGGTCTGCGTCAAGCACCCCTCCGGCGATATCGCGCTGCTGGTCATCCAGGTGAAGTCGACCGCGCTGCCGAAGAGCGGGATCAGTTTCTTGACCGCCGACATGACGGTGTGGCGGGCGTAGTGGGGTACTTCTGCGAGCACGTGATGGGGTACTTCCGTGAGCACGTAGTGGGGTACTTCCGTGAGCGGCAGAGCCGTCCGTGGGGTGGGGCATGAGTGACCGCAATCCGCCCGCGCAGTCCGGCCGTGTCGTCCCGACGCCGCAGGCAGCGCCTCCCTTCGACCCCGAACTGCGCCCCGTCCTCGACGCCTTGGGCCGGGAGGTACGGGAGTCGCTCACCCCGGACAACCTCCGGGCCCGGCAGGAGCGGGACGCCGCGGCCCGGCCCCGGCCGACGGTCGGGGAACTGTGCGCCGACGGACGGTTCGAGGTGGCGGAGTTGCGGGTGCCGGGGCCGCCGGACGGGCCGGACGTCACGCTGGTGAGCGCGCGGCCGGCCGGGGTCGTCGGGCCGCTGCCGCTGCTGTACTACATGCACGGCGGCGCCATGGTCATGGGCAACGCCTGGTCCGTGCTGCCGCGGATCCTGCGTGAGTGGGTCCTCCCGTTGAACCTGGCGGTCATCTCGGTCGAGTACCGCCTCGCGCCGCGCGCGCAGTACCCGGCACCGCTGGATGACTGCTACGCCGGACTCGCCTGGGCGGCCGAGCACGCGGCCGACCTGGGCATCGACGCGGACCGCATCATCGTCGGAGGCAAGAGCGCGGGCGGCGGGCTCGCCGCGGCCCTCGCCCTGCTGGCCCGCGACCGCGGCGGCCCCGGCGTGCTGGGGCAACTGCTGCTGTGCCCGATGCTCGACGACCGCGGCAGCACGTTCTCCAGTCACCAGATGTCGGGCCTCGGCCTGTGGGACCTCACCTCCCACGCGACCGCGTGGAAGGCACACCTCGGCGACCGTCACGGCGCCGCGGACCTGCCGCCGTACGCGGCCCCCGCCCGCGCCACGGACCTCTCCGGTCTGCCCCCGGCCTACATCGACGTCGGGTCGGCCGAGATGTTCCGGGACGAGGACGTGGCGTACGCGAACGCGCTCTGGCAGGCCGGTGGCCAGGCCGAACTGCATGTGTGGCCCGGCGCGTACCACGGCTTCGACGGCATGGTGCCGCGTGCGGCCCTCACCTTGGACGCACGCGAGGCCCGCACGCGCTGGCTGCGACGCCTGCTCGCGCAGTCCGGCCACCGCCCGGGCGGCCCGCCGCGCTCCGACGACGGGGCGGTCAGCGGCTCTGCGGCCGGAAGTCCCAGTGGGCGCTCGGATCGGTGATGCGCACCGTGGTGGAGAAGACCACGACTTGGTTTCCCCAGGCCTGCGTCTCGTGCATGAGGCCGCCCGGCACACGCGGCGCGACGGCGGCGCCGAACAGCACGAACAGCTTCGATCCGTCGTTCGGATCGCAGGCGCCTCGGTAGGCGCCGACGAGGCCCGCCACGGGGCGGGCCCAGAGGCAGCCGCCCGCGGCGTTGCGGGCGAGCCGGTCGCTGCCGGAGATGATCTCGGGCCACCACAGCTGGGACGCCCGCCCCGCCTCGCACGGCGCGAGGTTGACCACGTCGTTCTCGAACGCGGTCAGGCACTTCCCCGTGGACTCGCTCACCCACTGCCCCCAGGTCGCCGCCTGACTCGGGCTGCCACCCGACAGGCCGAGCCCCAGGAACAGCGCGGCCGCCGCAGCCGTGGCCCCGGCACGGCGCCGCATGTGTGCCCGTCCGGATTCGCGTAGACGCACCACCCCGACCTCCTCAGGCCGTGACACTCCTGGGCTTGGCTCTACCCAGGTGCCCCAGGGTCCGCCCTTGCGAGCCGTCAACTCACTCGTTCGGGTGAGGTTTGGCCCGGCGGCGACGTCGCTTCGGTGCGGCTCGACTGGTGCGGCGCCCCCGGACCGGCGATTGGCCGCAGGCGGGCGTCAGGGCCCGCCGCGGCGCCAGGGCCCGCTCACGACACGAAGCCGCGGGTGATGTGTGTGCCCGCTCCGTCGTTCTCGGCCCGGTAGTTGGCCTTGCCGACGCAGTCGCTGTACTCGTAGTTGGCCCTTGACGTGCCGCTCAGGCCGCCCGCGTCGGTGCTGGTGGGACCGCCGAGGATGACGTCGGACCTGGGCATTTCGGCGCAGCTCGGGATCCCTGCGTAGTACTCCACGAAGCCGCCCTGGGAGCCCTTCAGGTTGCCGCTGCCGGACGGCAGCGTGTAGGTGCCCAGGTGGGTGGAGGCGCCGGTGACGGTGTCCCGCGCCGTGCCGGTCCAGGTGTCGGTGCCGGTCCGCTGGACCTTGATGTCGTAGCGGTGGCCGTAGACGGCGTCGAAGTCCACCGCGCAGGTGACGCCCGGCCCGCCGTCGGCGCCCTCGTGGCAGTTCGGGTCGGAGGTGGTCGCGCCCTTGGTGAAGGTCGAGAAGCGGGCGGAGAGGCGCTCGTTGCCGCCGCTGTTCGCGCGCGGCTGCAGGCCTGTGTAGCCCATGCCGTTCTCGAAGTCGTACTGCTGGGCGAAGTAGATCCCAGCCTTGTGGGCCGTGGCGGGCTGCACCGTCATGGGGAAGGTGATGTTGGTGAGGCCGGAGCTCGGGGTGCCAGGGAGGGACCAGCTCACCGAGACGTTCCCGCCGCCGACGGAGGCGGAGGCCGGGTGGGGGGCGAGCAGAAGCAGGCCTGCGGCCGCGGCTGCCGCGGCGGAGAAGCGGAGCGTACGGACTGGCATGGGCTGTTCCTCTCAGTGGGGGTGTCGAGGAAGAGACGGCCGCCAATGGCCGCTTCTGGGCGCGTTCCGCTACGGGAAGACGTGCTGCGTGGTGTCGTGGTCGTGGTCCTTGATGGCGGGCTGCGGCGGCGCACTGGTGCCGGGGAGCGCGGAAGGTGTCATCGGACGCTTCCCTTACGGCACTTGTACTCAGCTGTCGTCCGTGACGACATGGACTAGTACGGGGCCGGACTTGGACTCTTCGCCGCGCCACGGTGTGCGAGGGGTCGCCGCCGACGTGTTGCTCAAGCCCGCACCCAGGCGAGCGCCCTGTCCTGACCGCTCCGTGCGGCGGCCAGGACAGGGCCGGTCAAGGCGTCACCCGCACCGGGAGCACGAACAGCTCACCGGCGGGACGCGCTACTCGATACGCGTCACTTGATACGCGACGCGACACCGCGCTCGGCACCGCCACCGACGGCGCCGCCCTCGCACCCGCGACACGGGCGGCTCGGGCCTGGGCCTGCCCATCGCACGCGACATCGCACGGGCCCACGACGGCACCCTGGACATCATCCCGGCGGCGGGCGGTGCCCGACTCCCCGTGCTCCTGCCGCGGTTGGGGCAGCCCTCGCGATCACCGTGACCCCCGCACCCGATCGAGCACCTCCTCCGCGATCTCACGCATCACCACCACGTCGTGGTGGGCGGAGCCCCGCGCGGAGCCACCGGAGTCCTTCACCCGCAGGTCGACGCAGACGTTGTCCTGACGCACGATCACCCGGCCACCGCTCTCGGACCCCCACCAGGCCGCCTCATCACCGAGACCGACCTCCTGTCGGCGCTCCCCGCGACTCCGGCTGTCGGTCTCCGCGGCCCGGAAGCCCACGATGGCTCGCTCCACCGCGCTCTCCCCCACGGCCGCCGACTCTCTCGTGACCAGCAGCTCGACGGACGGTGACTGGTCCTTGTGATCGGTGCGCCACGTACAGAGCGAGTACGTCTCGTCGTCGGGCAGAGCCGACTTCACGAGCAGCGGCCCAGGTATCACCCGCGCGGCCAGGTCCCGGTTCAGCAACGCGCACGCGGAGGGCAGCGAGCGGTAGCGCTCGTCGTTCGGGGTGGCAAGGGTGATGATCAGTTCTGGCACGACCAGGGACAGCGTCAGAGCCACCCCGTAGTGCGCCAGGGTGGTGGCCTTGCGGGCCCGGCCGAGGCCTGCCCGGGCGGGGACGGGCCGGGGCGGCGCCAGGGTGTCCTGGAGTCTGCCGTGCCGGAAGGACAGGACACCGCCGGACTGGCGGAGGGCACCGCGTGCGCAGGCGTCCTCCAGGAATTCCAGGACCCGCCAGGGCAGTCGGCCGGTCGCAGCCAACCAGATCCTCGCGACGGTGAACTTCCCCCACGCCGACACGGCGATCCCATACAGCAGGAGGGCCGCCGCCGCGCTCAGGGAGGTCAGCAGCCAGTCCCCGGCGGTGACGACGTCGTAGACGTCCGGCGGTGGTGCCGCTCCCGCGTAGAGGTACGTCGTGGTGTGTTCGTTCAGGAACAGGGCCAGCGGGGCGAGGAGGCACACGGCCGCGGCGAAGCCTCGGCGTGGTGCGGTGAAGGCGCGGGTGCCGGGCAGTGCCAGCGTGACCCGGCGGTCCGTGCGCAACAGGGCGCGGGGGCCGGGGGCCAGGGAGTGGTCGGCGACGCCCTGGAAGGCCGAGCCGCCCGCGAGAAGGACGAGCGGGAGGGCCAGGTAGAGGCCCAGCCACGGGGACTCTCCGGTCGCGCTCAGGGTGGTGAGGGTCAAGACGACCGTGACGGGGACCATCAGGGCGGTTCTTCGCAGGAAGGGGATTAGCCAGCCGCGTTTCGTGAGGGTCCACGGTGCGGCGCTGTCCACCGCGGCGTCGATGACGGCGAGGGCGGCGAAGGGCGCCACCAAGGCGATCAGCGGCACGGTTCCGATGCCGAACGGGGCCTCGAAGGGCCGTGTGTAGCCGACAGGTGCCAGTGCCACCAGGCTCAACGCCATAGCGACGGCCGCCCCGGCGCCGCGCACGAGCCAGGGCACGGCGAGCGGCAGGCTCCACCAGGTCACCTCCCGGGCGCCCTGGTCCCGGGCGTGCCCGGCGAGGAACTCGAGGCAGCGGTGGGCGTCATCGGCGTCCCAGCGGCGCCCGGGACTCGCGGCGGCGAGGGCCGCGTCATAGGCGGCGGGGACGAACTGGTCGAGGAGATGGGCCTCGATGGCGGCGCGGGCGGGGAAACGTCGCGGGTCGAGCAGTTCCTCCGGGTCCCTGTCGGTGTCGCTGTAGGCCTTGCGGGCGAGGGCGGCCATGAGGGGGGTGGCCAGCGCCTCGGTGAGCAGGTGGATCCGGGCCGCGCGCCGCGGATCACCGGCGGGGGCGGTGAGCGCACGGTCCCACACGGTGGTGGTGCGCTGCCTGTCCCCCGGCCGTGGCCGGGTGGTGCGTCGCAGGTAGTCGGTCAGGTCGGCCACAGTGAGGGGGCGCATGCCGATGGCGGCCGCGCCGGTGAGCGGGCGGGTGTTCCGTGCGGCGTCGCGGTACTCCGCCGCGCGGCTGGTGAGGACGGCCTGGGCGGCGCGGTCGAGGGTGCCGTTGAGTGTGCTCAAGGCGTTCGGCCGTACGGTCTCGGGGAGTTCGTCGAAGCCGTCGAGCACCGGCAGCAGTCGGCCGGTGCGCAGCAGCTCGCGGCAGATGTCGCGGGCGGAGGCGGTGCCGGTGCCCAGGGCGGCGTAGCGGCGGCTGAGCGCTTCGGCGGCCCACTCCCACAGGTCCGGCTCGGTCTCCGGCCGCCAGGAGGCGAGGGGCAGGATCACCGGGACCTTGTCTCCGGGCTGTCTGCGTTCCAGGAGGTCGAGGGCGAGCCGGACCACCAGCACCGACTTGCCCGTGCCCGCCGGGCCGAGGACGACGAGTCGGCCGGACGGGACGCGGTCGAAGACGTCGGCGATCTCCTCGAAACGGCCGGAGAGCGAGAGGGGACCGTCGCCGGTGATGTTCTCCCAGTGGTCGATCAGCTCGTCGGGCGCGCCCGTCCAGCGCACGGGAATCGGCGCCGGGTCCTGCAACCGGCGCAGCCGCTCCTCCCGGAGCAGTTGCTCGCGCACGGCCGTCGCGAGCCGATCGGCCGCCGCGTTCAGCTCCGGGTCGGAGCGATCGCCCCACAGCACCCGGGACCGGCGGTGCCGGGCGAGCGCGGCGGGCGCCAGCCACATCCCGAAGGTCACCAGGACCGCGCTCACCGCACCGGCCATCAGATCGAACGCCCGCAGCCGTGCACCGCTGCCGACGTCGACGCCGACCACGAACAGCACCGCACCCGCCACCATCGAGCAGCCCGCGAGCACAAGGCGGGCGGCGAGCCAGCGGCCGTCGACCGGGCGACGGCCGTCGTGGAAGTGGATGCCGCCGTGGATGGTGTGGGCCTGGATGACCGTGTGCGCGGTGCCCGAGAACGCGTTGTGCGACACCGGATCCTGCTCCATGCGCCCCCTCACGCACCCCTGCTCGTGCCGTCCCGTCGCGGACGCCAGTCAGGTGTACACCAACCGGACGTGAAGCTCACACAGTGCCTGCGTTCGGACCGATGAGTGTCTGCGCTCCACCGGGTCTGAGGAGTGGGACGATCGCGTCCCCCATCGAGGCCGAAGAGAAAGCGGTACGCCATGAAGCTGGTCGTGCAGGAGTTCCTGTCGCTCGACGGTGTGTCCCAGGGGCCGGGGTCCCCGGACGAGGACACCAGCGACGGGTTCACGCGGGGCGGCTGGTTCGTGCCGCATCTGGACGCGGAGTTCGAGCGGATCGCCGGTACGTGGCTGGGCGAGGCCGACGCGATGCTGTTCGGCCGTCGTACGTACGAGAACTTCGCGCGGGACTGGCCGACGATGACCGACCACCCCTTCGCCCCCGTCATGAACGGCCTGCCGAAGTACGTGGCCACCCACAGCCTCACCAAGGCCGACTGGGACCCGACCACGATCCTGTCCGGCGACATCCCCGCCCAGGTCGCCGAGCTCAAGCGGCAACCCGGACGGGAACTGCAGATCCACGGCAGCGCCCGCCTCGCCCAGTCCCTGCTGGCCGCCGGTCTTGTCGACACGTTGCGGCTCGCGATCGCCCCGGTCGTGGTGGGCACGGGCCGGCGCCTGTTCCCGGACGGCGGCGCACCGGCCGGGCTGCGGCTCGTCGGCCAGCAGACGACGCCGGGTGGCCTGTCGGTGCACACCTTCGAGGCGACGGGGCTGCCGGAGTACGGGACCTACGGGGCCGGGGCGTAGGCCTCTGGTGGCGGACGGGCGCCGATGGACGGCCGGGGGTCAGCTCCCGGACGTCCAGCCGATCGTGATCTCGGGGTAGGCGGCGTCCGGGACGTCCAGGGACGGCGAGGTCGTGGCGCGGCCGCGCAGCCAGTGGTCGAAGAACGCGCGGACGTAGTCCCCCGTGACCGCCTGCGACCGGCGCCCTTCGGCCGTGCCGAAGAACTTGGCGTACCGTTCCGCGGTCCACACCTGGTCGAGCCGCAGCCCGACGCCGAGCGCCGCGAGGTCGTTGAAGCTGTAGTGGCGCGCACCGCTCAGGACCATGCGGCGGCCCCAGGCCGTGTGGTGGGCCATGAAGTCGCTCCAGGTCGGCAGCTCCATCGGCTCGGTGAACAGCAGGAACGGCTGCTTGAGCCCGGTCTGCGCGGCGTCCGTCTGGAGTGCCCCGTCCAAGCAGGCGCCGGCGGTGAACCGCGGGTCGGTGCGGAGCACTTCGGCGGCCGCCGAGCCGCCGAGGGAGTGGCCGAACACGCCGACGCCGGTGTGCCGCAGCGCCCCCGTGATCTCCGCGGGCAGTCGCGTCGTGCGCTGCCCGGTCACGACGTCGAGCACGAAGCTGAGGTCCGCGGCGCGGACGTCGGAGTACGTGCGCAGCATCGCCTGGTCGCCGGTGGCGGGATTCTGCGGGACGATCCGGCCGTCGGGGAACTGGGTCGGGCCGTCGTAGGTGTGGTTCACGCCGATGACGACGTAGCCGTGGCTTGCCAAGTCCTGGGCGAAGGCCGTGCCAGTGGCCGCGGGGTCCTGGCGGCCCGGGCCGAAGAACACCACGGGGGCCCGGCGCAGGCGCGGGTGCACCGGCGCGTCCTGCCAGGCTCCTGTGCGTACCGACCCCAAGGAGCCTTGCGGGAGTTCGAAGCGCTGCTCGACGACCGGCTCCAGACCGGCCGTGAGGTACCGGGCGCGCTGCGGGCCGCGGGTCCCGGCGGCCGCGTACCAGACCTGGATCATCAGCTCGCGCGGCGTCGCCGTGGGTGCGAAGGGGTCCTTGCGGCGGTCGTCGACGAGGTGGAAGGTGCGGGTGCCGACCGCGTACGGGCCGGTGGCCGCGGGCAGGGGGACTGGGGCGGCGGCCGGGGAGGCGAAGGCCGCTCCGGCTCCGAGGCCACCGGCGACCGCCGCCGTCGCCCCCGTCACCGACGCCCGGAGTATCGAACGGCGCGAGAGCTCTCCCGCAGGCTGGTCCGTCGAAGGCTGGTCCGTCATGGAGGGTTCTCCTTGGTAGCGCCACAGCGCGGGTCGGTGGCCCGCGAGAGCTGGGGGTCGCGCGTCACCGCTGGGGTGACGCGCCGTGTCAGAGGCCGATCGCCCCGTCGATCCGCTCCCGCAGCAGATCGGCGTGGCCGTTGTGGCGCGCGTACTCCTCGACCATGTGGATGAGCACCCAGCGCAGGGACACGGTGCCGCGCCAGGAGTCCGTGCCTGCCACGTCGAGGTGGGGCGCGTCGGTCACGAAGCGCTCGGCGAAGGCGACTTCCGCCTGCCACGCGTCCCACGCCGCCGCGGCGAGGGCGGGGTCGGGCAGCGCGCCGGTGAAGTCCGCGTCGGGTTCGGCCGGCGAGCAGAACAGGGCCGGTACGTCCTGGGCGGCGAGCACCCGTCGGAACCAGCGGCGCTCCACTTCGGCGAGGTGCCGCACCAGGCCGAGCAGCGACAGCGTGGACGGTGTGGCCGATCGCTGCGCCAACTCCGCGCCGAGGCCCGCGCACTTGAGCGCGAGCGTCGCGCGCTGCGCCGCGAGGAACCCGACGAGCATCGCGCGCTCGTCGCCGGTGGCGGGCCCGCTGAAGCGGTCTTCGCCGGAGCCGACCGCACTCGACGCGCCGGCGGCGGCCGGACCGGCCTCGAACAGCTCGGCTCGTCTCCTGGTGACGTGTTCCTGAGGAAGGTGTGTCATCCGTACATCATCATCCGCGCGGCCCGCGCACCCCGCGCCGGGGCGGCCGCGGCGCTGGGCCGCGCCGACCGCTCACGAGGTGGCGGGCAGCAGCACCGAGGAGTCCGGTTCCAGTTGGGTGGCGAAGCCGCCGATGACGGTGAGGCGGTCCAGGTCGACGACGGCGATCCGGTTGTTGCCGAGCTGGGAGACGTACGCGATCGGCTTGGCGGGGTGGAACGACACGGCGGACGGGGTGCCGTCGAGGCGGAGGGAGCGGATCGGTCGCAGGTCGGTGCTGAAGACGGTGAGGGTGTTGGCGGCGATGTCCGTGGCCAACAGCCGTTCGTCGTCGAGGGTGTACACGCGCAGGGGGTCTCCGCCCACCTTGCGGCTCCGGCGTACCTTCATGGTGCGGGCGTCCACGGCGACCAGGGACGCGCTCTTGCGGGCGCCGACGAACAGGGTCTTCTCGTCACGGCTGAGGCAGCTGCTCTCGGGCAGTTGGCCGGGGGTGACGAGGAGGGGTGGGGCGGCGGCGTCGTGGGGGCGGACGAGGCTCACCGTGTGGGACAGCAGGCCGGTGACGTAGGCGCGTTCGCCGTCGCGGCTGAGCGAGAAGAGGTGGGTCTTCACACCGTGCGTGGGTACCGCCCGGGTCGGGGCCCCGTCGGTGGTCGGGGCGTCGAAGCCGAGCAGGACCGCCTTCTCCTCGCTCAGGGCGTACAGCCGGTCGTGGCGGTCGATGCCCATGCCGTGGATGCGGTGGAACGGCCGGGTGTCGATGGTCCGGGCCAGGGTCCGCTCGGCGAGGTCGATGACGAGGACCGCGGCGCCGCCCTCGCCGACAGTGGCGGCCATGCGTACGCCGTAGTGCCCGACGTAGGCGAAGCGTCTGCGGGAGTCGACGACCATCTCATGCGGGTAGTCGGGAAGTTGGACGCTCCGCAGGCGCCGCCCCGAGGCGACGTCGTAGAAGCTCACCGCGTGGCTGCTCTTCTCCACGACCGCCAGCACGTCGGCGTCCTCCGCCCGGGAAGCACCGGCCGCGGCCGTGCTCAGCCCGCTCGCCAACGTCCCGGCCCCCGCGGCCTTGATCACCGTACGACGCGTCACCACAGTCCCTCACCTCGTCCTCTCGCCCTGCTCCCGCACCCCGACCTTCCTACCCTTGTCCCGTACCCCGACCTTCCTACCCTGGTCCCGCACCCCGACCTTCTTCCCCTGGTTTCTCCCCTGCCCGCCCCACCGCTCCCTCAGGCCGCGGACCTGGACCCGGCCGCGCGGCGCCGGAGCGACGGCGTGGTGAGCGACGGCGCCGTCCACGCGCCGTCCGGAGGATAGACGTCGGTACCGGGCGGCACGATCGCGTCGATCCGGTCGAGCGCGGCGTCGTCCAGGGCCACAGCGGCGCCCTTGAGCGTGTTCCGCAGCTGCTCCATCGTGCGCGGGCCGATGATCACCGAGGTGACGGCGGGGTGCGCGAGCGGGAAGGCGATCGCCAGCTCCGGCAGCGAACAGCCCACGTCGTCGGCCACCGCCACCAACTGCTCGACGACGTCCAGCTTCGCGGCGGTGCGCGGCGCCGACGGATCGAAGCGGTCGGGGTTCAGGGTGGGGCGGCCGCTGCTCAGGTCGAGGGCCCGGCCCTTGCGGTAGCGGCCGGTGAGGAAGCCCGAGGCCAGCGGGCTCCAGGTCAGCACGCCCATGCCGAGGCGCCGCGCCACCGGCAGGACCTGCTTCTCGATCCCCCGGGCGAGCAGCGAGTAGGGCGGCTGCTCGGTGCGGAACCGCTGGAGACCCCGGCGGTCGGCGACGTGGTACGCCTCGACGATGTCGTCCGCCGGGAACGTAGAGCAGCCGAACGCCCTGATCTTGCCCTGGCGCACCAGGTCGGTCAGCGCGGACAGCGTCTCCTCGATGTCGGTCGTGTGGTCCGGCCGGTGCACCTGGTACAGGTCGATCCAGTCCGTCCCCAGGCGCCGCAGGCTGTCCTCCACCTCCCGGACGATCCAACGCCGCGAGTTCCCGCCCCGGTTGGGCCCCTCCCCCATCGGGAAGTGGACCTTGGTCGCGAGCACCACGTCGTCGCGGCGGCCCTTCAGCGCCTTGCCGACGATCGTCTCCGACTCCCCGGCCGAGTACATGTCGGCGGTGTCGACGAAGTTGATGCCCTCGTCCAGCGCGGCGTGGATGATCCGGGCGCACTCGTCGTGGTCGGTGTTGCCGACGGCACCGAACATCATCGTGCCGAGGCAGTAGGGGCTGACCTCGATGCCGGTCCCGCCCAGAACGCGGTGGCGCATGCGACTCTCCTTGGCCGTTGGTCCTCTGAGTCCTCCGGGTCCTCGTGGTCCCGTGAGTGCGGCGACTCTACGAGGTGGAGCGCGCTCCAAGGCAAGCGCTGCTCCCGGCTGTCCCGGGCCGGGACTCCGACCGAGGAGCCGACTCCCGGCGCAGCCGTGGCCCAGGAGATGATCTCGCCATGAGCGAGATCATCCTGATGTCCGATCCGAAGGTCACCTCGACCCCCGTGCGGGAGTGCGGCGAACCGCTGGCGGACGTGCGTCGCGCAGCCGCCCTGCTGGTCGACGACCGGCTGCGGGACCCGGCGCACGCCTTCGTGTACCTGCGGGAAGGCGTCGTCAACCGGCTCCTGGAGGCCCAGACGCTGCTGCCCGACGGGCTGCGGCTGCTGTTCGTCGAGGGGTACCGCCCGCTGTCGTTGCAGCGCGCGTACTTCGAGGAGTACGCCGAGGAGCTGACGAAGCTCCACCCGGAGTGGCCAGCCGAGCGGATCCACGCGGCGGCGAGCCGCTACGTCTCCCCGCCCGACATCGCCCCGCACAGTGCGGGCGCCGCCGTGGACCTGACCCTGGCCGACACCGACGGACGCGAACTGGACCTGGGCACCGCGATGAACGCCTCCCCCGAGGAGAGCGCGGGCGCCTGCTACACCGGCGCCGACAGCATCACCGCCGAGGCCCGCGAGCACCGCCGCATCCTGGGGACGGCGCTGTCGGCCGCGGGCCTGGTGAACTACCCGACCGAGTGGTGGCACTGGTCGTACGGCGACCGCTACTGGGCCCTGGCCACCGGGGCGGAGCACGCCCCCTACGGGCCGCGGGAACTGCCCGGCGGCTCGGCGGCACCGAAGGACGGGCAGCCGACGGTCAGTTGAGCCGATCCGTGATCGCGGGGGCAGGCCTGCCGCCGTCCTCCCGCGCGGGGGCGGCGGCGTTGTCGTCGGGCCCGGTGTGCGGCGGCAGCCGGAAGCCGACCTCCGCGCCGCCTCCCGCCGCTTCGGCCGCGAACACGGTCCCGTTCTCCGCCTCGACGAGATCGTGGACGATCGCCAGGCCGAGCCCGGACCCCGGCGTGGCCTGGGTGCCGGGGCCACGGTGGAAGCGGTCGAAGACGGCCTGCCGTTCGTCCGGCGGGATGCCGGGGCCCTGGTCGCGTACGGACAGTTGGCAGCCATCGACGTGGAGGGTGATGGGGGTGTCCGGCGGGCTGAACTTGACGGCGTTGTTGAGGAGGTTGTCGACACAGCGCTGCAGGGCACGGGTGCGGGCGTGCACCGGGGTCGGCCGGGTGGTGGTGACGGAGATGGCGCGTCCGGTGCGCAGGCTGTGGCGGCGCGCGCTGTCCTCGGCCAGGGTCGGCAGGTCGATGCTCGTGGGGTCGTCCTCGGTGTAGCGGTCGGTGGCCAGTTCGACCAGTTCCCGTACGAGGTCGTCGAGGGCGACCGCCTCGGTGACCAGGGTGGCGAGGATCTTCTCCTCGTCCTTGGGGTCGAGTCGGCCGCGGGCCCGTTGCAGGAGTTCGGCGCTGCCGCGCACCGAGGTGAGGGGGGTGCGCAGTTCGTGGCTGGCGTTGTGGACCAGTTCCTGCTCCTTGCTGCGGGAGCGACGCAGGGCGCTCAGCATGGTGTCGAAGCTGAGGCTGAGCTGGCCGATCTCGTCCTTTCCCGCGGGCGGCAGCGGGGTGGAGAGGTCCTGGGTGCTGGTGATGCGCCGGGTCGTACGGACCAGGCGGCGCACCGGGCGCAGGATCCGGCCGACGGCGAGCCAGCCGAGCAGCGCGGAGAGGCCGGTCGCGGCGGCCGTGGTCCAGGAGATACGCCACAGGAAGTCGCGTTCGAGGCGCACGGCGTCGCGGTAGCTCTGGCCGACCATGACCGCGCCGCCGTCGGGAAGGGGCAGGGTGAGGATCCCGTACTCGGTGCCGGAGACCACGACGTCCTGGCGGCTGCTGCCCTTCCCCGTCCGGGCGACGCGGCGGTCCGCGGGTGCGACGGGCAGCGCCGCACGCCCCGGCGCCAGCGGCCGCACGGTGCCCCGCGGGGACAGGATCTGCTCGGTCATGTCGGGCCTCGGCGGCGGGGTGCGGTCGGCGGCGAGCAGGGTGACGGCCGTGTCGGCGCGGTCCTCGAGGCCGCGTTCGAGTTCGTCGGCGACGACGTCGCTCACGTTGCGGAAGGAGGCGAACGCCGTGACGGCGATGGCGAGGGCGGCGGCCGCGATGACCAGCACCGTGATCTTCGTGCGCAGCATCAGGCGGGCCTGACGGTGTAGCCGACGTTGCGCACGGTCTGGATCAGGCGGGGGCCGCCGTCCTGTTCGGTCTTGCGCCGCAGGTAGCCGATGTACACGTCGAGGGAGCGCGAGGAGGTGTCGAGGTCGTAGCCCCAGATGCGCTCGTAGATCTGGGTGCGGGTGAGGACGGCTCCCTGGTGCCGCAGCAGCAGTTCCAGTACGTCGAACTCGGTCTTGGTGAGGTCCAGCGGCTGCGGACCGCGCTCGGCCCGGCGGGCGGTGGGGTCCAGCGTGAGGTCGGCGACCCGCAGCAGGCCAGCGTCCGCGGGTGGGTCGGTGCGGCGCAGCAACGCCCGTATGCGCGCGAGGAGTTCCTCGGTGGCGAAGGGCTTGGCCAGGTAGTCGTCGGCCCCGGCGTCCAGACCGGCGACGCGGTCGCCGATCTGGTGGCGGGCGGTGAGCACGAGGATGGGCAGGCGCTCGCCGCGCCTGCGGAGCATCCGGCACAGTTCCAGTCCGTCCAGGCCCGGCATGACCACGTCCACCATCGCGAGATCCGGCCGCCGCTCCTCCAGCAGGCTGAGCGCGCCGAACCCGTCAGCGGCCACGAGCACGTGGTAGCCCTCGAAGCGGAGCAACTGCTCCAGGGTGCTGCGCACTCCCGGGTCGTCCTCGACGACCAGCACGGTGCGGTGGGTCTCGACAGCGTTCGTCATGGGGACATCTTCGCTGGTGGCGGGCCTGGTCATGGCAGTGGCCCCGTCAGCGGCGCACGGGGGCGACGGCGATCGGCGGGAGGCTCTGCAGGCAGGCGGTGTCGCCGGGAGTGCCGGTCCGGATGAAGCGGGCGGTGACACCCGTGACGCAGCCGCTCTGTTCCAGCTCGGGCACGTGTCCCACGTTGCGGACCGAGAAGAACGTGCTGTGGCCGAACTGGCGCCCGGCCGCCCGGCCGTTGGCGTCGGGGGTGTTGGCGTCGAGGTCGCCGGAGAGCACCAGGACGGGTACGTCCGGCATCCTGGGCCGGGTGGGCTGCGGGCTCGCGGTGGTGGCGCGGGGCCAGCCGATGCACACGTCACCGCCGTCCGTCGGCCCCTCGGTGAACCCCTTGGCGCTGA
This sequence comes from Streptomyces flavofungini, assembly GCF_014650815.1. Taxonomy (GTDB): domain Bacteria; phylum Actinomycetota; class Actinomycetes; order Streptomycetales; family Streptomycetaceae; genus Streptomyces; species Streptomyces flavofungini. Next base: position 2,885 of record NZ_BMVR01000017.1, on the reverse strand, counting down.
ACGCCCCGTGCTCGCCGGGCTTCGTGGCCGCGAGGGCGGCACGGTACTGGCGCCACCGCTGGGCCGTCGACGCCTGCGTCGACCACGCCTTGCGGTAGTCGTTGCAGACCACCGCCGCGTACGGTGCCTGGTCCTCCGTGGTGGCCGACGAGGCCTCCTCCCGGATCAGGCGCCGCAGCGGCGCGGTGTCGCCCTGGACGAAGCGGTGCAGGGCGTGCGGCACGCTGCCGAGCAGCGACGGCTCGCCGGGGACGGCGCCCGCTCCGCGACTGGCCGCCTCGAAGAGCAGATTGGCGAGTTGGCCCTCCGTGAAGCGCAGTCGACGCTTGGCCCCGGCCGCCTCGAACGGCACGTCCAGGGGCCGGTCGCGCAGCCGTTCCGCCGTGGTGCGCAGGTCCCGCACAGCCTTTTGGCCGTCGCAGGCCGCCGGGACGGAGCGGTCGCAGATCCGGCGCAGAGCCAGCGACACGGCTTGCGCGCTGGGGCGGACGAGCGGGTCGAAGCCGAGGGGGTACGCCCCGGACAGCACGATGGACCGCACGCGCTCGGGGTGCCGGCTCGCGTACACCGGCATCAAGTACGTGCCGTAGGACAGCCCGTACAGCGTGAGCTTCTTCGCGCCGAGCCGGGCTCGGACGGCGTCGATGTCGTCCGCGGTGGCCGCCGTGGTGTAGCCCTGCGCCTTGGGGCCGAGGTTGCGGGCGCAGCGGGTGACGGCGTCGCGCTGCTGCTTTCTCGACCCGAAGCGGTACTCGACGTCGGTCACCCCGCACGGGATGCGCTCGGACCTGCCGGTGCCCCGCGGGTCGACGAGCAGGACGTCGTGGTCCTTGAGGACGGCGTCCAGACCGGCGGCGAACTCGGGGGCGCGGTCGATGGCGACCTCCCCGGGGCCGCCCGGGTTCACGGCGACGGTTCCCTTGGCCGCGCCCGGGCCCCGGTGTCGTACGACCGCGTAACTCACATCGATCGTGCCGAGCTTCGGCTTCCCGGCGACGAGCGGACGGGTGATCGCACCGCAGTCCACGCGGTGGTCGTCCACGGTGGGGCACCACTTCGGGCCGCTGCCTCGCTGGGGCGGCGCGGCCAGCGCCGTGGGTGCGGCCGCCGCCGTGGGTGCCACCGCCGTGGGTGTCGCCGAGGCCGTGGGTGTCGCCGAGGCCAGCACCGCCATCATGCTCGCCGCCAGTACCGTCCGCCGCACCGTGTTCTGGTTGGTCATCGTTGCTCCTCTCCTGTGACCACGACCTTGGCCTGGTCACTTCAGAGGGGCGGCAAAGCAATGACAAGAACAGGTAAGAATGCGTTCCGCGTACGGGCGCGCGGGGGCACTCGCCCACACACCCGCACGGACTACTTCGCGGCCCAGCCACCCAGGTTGTTCGCCTGGCCGTCCGCCGCGAGCCGCATGGCCTGCGGGGAACCCACAAGGTCGTCCGGCAGGTAGCCGGACCGGACGCGCAGCTCCCACCCGTGCGCCTGCACGGCGAGGGCGGCGAGCACCAGAGCCCCGAGCGGCAGCAGGGTCTTCGGTGCGGGGTCGGCCCCCACGCTCTCCCGGTGCTCGACGAGCCGGGCCACGAGGGCCTGTTCGAAGGCGGGCTGGTCATCGTCGAGGAGAACCCGAAGGAGACGGTGGTCCGGTGCGAGAGCGCCGGCTCCGTCCAACTGCCGGGCCGCCTCGGTGCGCTCGTCGGCGTCCGGCTTGCACAGGGGCACGGTGGGCCAGTCGCGCGGGAGGTGCCCCTGCGACCGGGTCAGGTAGCCGCACAGTGCGTCCATCGCGGCGAGATCCGGCCGGTCCGACGTCGAGGTGAGCGTCGAGTACGGCACCCCGTCACGGATCGCGGGCGCGTAATCGCTCCGCAGCAGCAGGCCGATCACCCGCTGCCAGTCCCACACGACCCCGCTGACGACACACACGGCGAAGGTGTCGAGCCAGGTACGGGCCGAGGGGGCCTGCTCGGACCCCTTGCTGAACGCGACGACGTCACCGAACGCGATGTCCTCGCTGGTCAGTTCCTCATTGATGAGCGGAAAGAGGATCTCCTGGTCACCGCCGGGGAAACAGCCGACGCTCAACTCCCCCAGGGCACATTCCGCGGCGGTCCGCAGCGCCGTGCGCGAGGTCTCGTCGAGTGGTCCGCCCGCCACGGTGCGGGCCGCGACGTGCTCCAGGAGTTCCTCCCCCATCTCCCGCATCTTCCTGGGGGACGGATCGTCGTAGCGCATCCAGTGCCACCGCCCCCGGGTCCGCCCGGTGATGTCGTCGAGCGCCTGGGCGATGTGCTCTTCCCTGACCTCGTGGCGTGTCACTTCCTGCACGGCTTGCGTCCTCTCCCATGATCTTCAGGTCGGACGCGGAACGCTATCAGCGGGCTCTGACATCGCCGTTGGCGATGGCGTCTTGGCCGGTCAAGGCTACGGAGGCATCCTCCAGGGAGAGGGAGGCGGAGCGGGACTGGTGCGATTCCTCCGGTTACGTGATCCGTAGGCTGCCCCCATGCCGACCGACGACACCACCGTCAACACCGCGAACGCCGTCAAGCACTTCCAGGACTGCTCCGACGTGTACGACTTCCTGGAGCAGATCCGCCTGCGGCCCGGCATGTGGCTACCGGCCGGCTCGCTGCAGCACCTGCAGTCCATCCTCACCGGCTACCGCGTGGCCCTCGCCGTGCACTCCCGCGACGAACCCTTCCCTTTCTGGCCCGAGGCAGACTTCACCGACTGGCTCCACGAGCACTACGGCACAGCCAGCTCGCTCACCTGGGCGGCGGAGATCGAACGCCGCACACCCGCCGACTCCACGCCGGTCGACGAGTTCTTCCGCCTCCTGGACACGTTCAGAGGCACCCCGTCCCAGGAACCCACGCCGACCGCGC
>NZ_BMVR01000016.1 GCF_014650815.1 Streptomyces flavofungini | reverse complement strand
CCACCACCGAACCCGGCGCCCGGTACGCACCACCACCGAACTCCGGCTCCGGCAAGGCCGACCGGTCCAGCTTCCCGTTCGGCGCCAACGGCAACCGATCCAGCATCACCAACACCGACGGCACCATGAACTCCGGCAACCGCCCCGCCACAAAACGCCGCAGTTCCCGTGCCGACACACCGGCGGTCAGGTCGACATCGAGCTGGCCGAGGCTCTCGACGGTGCCGATGCCGCCCTCGCCCATACCGACGGGCACGACATAGCCCACCAACTGCTTGACGCCACGGCCGGTGCGTGTGGCGACCACGGCCTGGGACACACCGGGATGCGCGGTCAGTGCCGCCTCCACCTCACCCGGCTCGATCCGGAAACCGCGTACCTTCAGCTGGGCGTCATCGCGCCCCGCGTACTCCAACTGACCGTCGGTGTTCCACCGGGCCAGGTCACCCGTGCGATACATCCGCGCGCCGGGCCCACCGAAGGGGTCCGCGACGAAACGCTCCGCCGTCAGACCCGCGCGACCGTGATAGCCCCGCGCCACATTGCCCGCGACGTACAACTCCCCCACCACACCCGGCGGCACCGGAAGCAGCCCAGGACCCAGCACATACGCCCGCATGTTCCCCAACGGCGAACCGATGGGCGCACTGCCCGACCCGTCCCACTCCGCACCGGACGCCAGTGAGAACGTCGTCGCGTAGAAACTCTCCGTCTGCCCATACGCGTTGACGACCCGCACGCCCGGGATGTCGTCGCGCACCCGCTGCACCAGCGAGGCGGGCAGCGCCTCGCCCGCGAACACCACCGCGTCCGCGCTGACCTTCGCGCTCATCTGGTCGAGGAGCTCGGCGAAGACGGACGGCACGGTGCTGATCACGCCTCCGCTCCAGCCGTTCCGCTCACCGATCACCAGGACGTCGCGGACCACCTCGACGGTGCCGCCCGCGCACAGCGTGGCGAAGATCTCGAAGACGGACACGTCGAAGTTCACCGAGGTGCCCGCGAGCACGCGCGTGCCCGGTTCGATGCCCACCCGCTCGGCGAGCCGCAGCACGTCGTTGACCACGTTGTAGTGCGTGATGGTCACACCCTTGGGCGTGCCGGTCGAACCGGAGGTGTACATCACGTACGCCGCGTTCTGCGGCCGCGGCGGCGCCTGCCCGGCGTCCGCCGGAAGGGGTTCGCTGTCGATGTCGGCGACGAACAGCTTCGGGACGTCGGTCCCGGACAGCACGTCGGCCGACTCCGCGGCCGTCAGGACGAGGGCGGGCCGGGCGGCCGCCAGGATGTGGTCCAGACGCGTACTCGGATACTTCGGGTCGATCGGCAGATACGCGGCCCCGGACTTCAGCACGCCGAGCAGCCCCACGACGAGGTCGGCCGAGCGCGGCAGCGCCACCGCGACCGTCGACTCGGGACGCGCTCCACGCCCCGCCAGGGCGCGGGCGACCTGCTCCGCCCGCGCGTTCAGCTCCGCGTACGTCAGCGTCACGCCGTCCGACTCCACCGCCACCGCGTCCGGGGTGGCGGCCGCCTGCCGCTCGAACAGCGCGGGGACCGTCACGTCGGGCGTCGGCGCCGCCGTGTCGTTGAACCGGTGGATCACCAGCTCCCGCTCCGCCGCGTCCAGCACGTCCACCGAGCCGACCCGTGTGCCCGGGTCAGCCACGAACGCCCGCACCACCCGCATGAAGCGGTCGGCGACGGCCTCCATGGTGCTCCGGTCGAAGAGGTCGGTGGCGTACTCGAGCGTGCACCGCATGGACCGCTCGTCGGGGTCGATGCCGAAGTTGAACTCCAGGTCGAACTTGGCGGTCGCGGTGGGAACCGCTTCGAGACGTGCCCGCACCTCGGGCAGGGCGACGTCGACGCGGGAGTCCCCCTGCCAGGTGAACATCACCTGGAACAGCGGGTGGTAGGCCGTGGAACGCTCCGGGTTCAGCGCCTCCACCAGGCGCTCGAAGGGGGCGTCCTGGTTCTCGTACGCGCTCAGCGCCTTGTTCCGCACCCGCTGGAGCACCTGCTCCAGTGTCGGGTTCGCGGCCAGATCGGTGCGCAGCACCCAGGTGTTGACGAAGAACCCGACCAGGTCCGCCAGTTCGGAGTCCGAGCGGCCCGCGATGGTGGAGCCCATCGTGATGTCCTCGCCGGCGCCCAGCTGGTGCAGCAGCACGGCGACGGCCGACTGCATCACCATCGACGCGGTCAGGCCGGGTATGCCCCGGTCGTCGGCCAGGTTCTGCACCGCCGCGAGGAGGGCCGGTTCGATCGTGAACTCCACGCTGTCGCCGCGGTGGCTCGCGGCGGACGGCCGCGGCCGGTCCGTCGGCAGCGGCAACTTCTCGGGGGCGCCCGCGAGTTCGTCCTGCCAGTAGCGCAACTGGGTGGCGAGGACGCTGCCCGGGTCGGACTCGTCGCCCAGGAGTTCGCGCTGCCACAGGGTGTAGTCGACGTACTGCACGGACAGTTCCGGCCACTGCGGGGCGTCGCCCGTCAGGCGGGCCGTGTACGCGGCGGCCAGGTCGCGGGCCAGCGGCCCCATCGACTGGCCGTCGCTGGCGATGTGGTGCATCACCAGGACGAGGACGTGCTCGTCGGCGGCCCGGCGCAGCAGCCGCGCCCGCACCGGGATCTCGGCGGCGAGGTCGAAGCGGTGGGACACCGCTTCGGCGACCGCACCGGCCAGGTCGGCCGGTGCCACCTCGGTCACGGGCACCGGCAGTCGGATCTGGTCCTCGGGCAGCACCCGCTGCCCCGGCACGCCCGCCTCGTCCTCGCCGAACACCGTGCGGAGACTCTCGTGCCTTACGACGATGTCGCGCACCGCCGAGGACAGCGCGGCCACGTCCAGGGAACCGCTCAGGTGGAGTACGAAGGGAAGGTTGTAGGCCGCCGACGGGCCTTCGAAACGGTCGATGAACCACAGGCGGCGCTGCGCGAAGGACAACGGGATCATTTAGTACTTGCTCCTATCCATCTTGCGCAGGCGAGGTCGGCTCGACGCGGTGGAGTCGTTCGCAGGGGCCGCGGAGGCGTCCTTCACCTTGCTCGACAGGTCGGTGACGCGGGGGGTGTCGAAAATCGCTCGCAGGGGCACATCGGCCCCGAGCTCGGAACGGATCCGGCTGAGGAGGCGGGCGGCCAGGAGTGAATGGCCGCCCAGGGCGAAGAAGTCGTCGTCCAGCCCCACCCGGTCCACGCCGAGGACCTCGGCGTACAGGCGGCAGAGGGTCTCTTCCTGCGGTGTCCGGGGGGCGCGGTACCGCCCGGCGGTGAACTCGGGTTCGGGCAGCGCGGCCCGGTCCAGCTTGCCGTTCGGCATCAACGGCATCACGTCCAGCGGTACGACGGCCGCGGGCACCATGAATTCGGGCAGCCGCTCGGCGGCGAAGCCGCGCAGGTCGCCGGGTCCGGTGCCGCCCGTCGCGGACGGCACGACATAGGCCACCAACTGATCGGCCCGGCCCGTGCCATGGCCGTCCCGGGCGATGACGACCGCCCGGTCGACCCCGGGATGCGCGGTCAGCACCGCCTCGATCTCGGCGGGCTCGACCCGGATGCCCCGGATCTTCACCTGTGCGTCGCCGCGCCCGGCGTACTCCAGCTCGCCCGCCGCGTTGAAGCGGGCCAGGTCCCCGGTGCGGTACATCCGTGCTCCCGGCGGCCCGTACGGGTCGGCGACGAAACGTTCCGCGGTCAGCGCGGTCCGGCCCCAGTAGCCGCGCCCCACCGACCCGCCGGCGACGTACAGCTCGCCCACCGCCCCCGGTGGCACCGGCAGCAGGCCGTCGCCCAGGACGTACACCCGGTTGCCCGGAAGCGGCGTGCCGATCGGCGCGTTCGCCGTGGCCCGCCACTCGTCCGTGCCGTCGACGGCGAGCGTGGTCGCGTAGAAGGTCTCGCTCTGGCCGTAGGCGTTGACCACGCGCACGCCGGGCAGGGCCTCCCGCACCCGGCGCACCAGCGAAGCGGGCAGCGCCTCGCCCGCGAACACCACCGTGTCCGCGCCGATCTTGCCGCCCAGCCGGTCGAGGAGTTCGGTGAACGCGGAGGGGACCGTGCTGATCACCCCGCCGGACCAGCCGTCGCGCTCGCCCAGGACCAGCACGTCCCGGACCACCTCGACGCTGCCGCCGGTGGACAGCGTGGTGAACAGCTCGAACACCGACACGTCGAAGTTGACCGAGGTGCCCGCCAGCATGCGGTACCCCGGTGGGACGCCGAGAGCGGCCGCGAGGCCCGGCAGACAACTGGTCACGTTGCGGTGGGTGATGGCCACGCCCTTCGGGGCCCCGGTGGACCCGGAGGTGTACATCACGTACGCCACGTGGTCCGGCCCCGGGGACCGCACCCGGTCCCCGTCACCGAGGCCGTGGCCCGTTCCGCCCCCGGCCGTGATCTCGTCGAGCCCGGCGCGGGGGGTGCCGTCGTCGGGGAGCACCGCCGTGCCGGTGGCGGGGTCCGTGAGCACCAGGGCCGGGCGCGCGTCGCGGAGGATGTGCGCGAGGCGCCGGCTCGGGTACTGCGGGTCGATCGGCAGATAGCCGGCGCCGGACTTCAGCACGCCCAGGAGCGCGACGACCAGGTCCGCCGAGCGCGGCAGCGCCACCGCCACGACGCTCTCCGGCCCGACCTCGCGCCCGGCCAGGCCGCGCGCGAGGCGGTTCGCCCGCTCGTCGAGTTCGCGGTACGTCAGCGACACCTCGCCGCACACCACCGCGACCGAGTCCGGTGTGGCGGCGGCCTGCCGCTCGAACAGCTGCGGGACGGTCAGCCCGGGTTCCGGTGCCGTCGTCTCGTCGAACCGGCCGAGCAGCCGGTCCCGTTCGGCGGGCTCCAGCACGTCGACGGCGCCCACGCGGTGGCCGGGGTCCGCCGCCACCTGACGCAGGATCCGGCCGAAGCGGGCACCGATGCGGTCGACCTCGTCCCGGTCGAACACGCTCCGCTGGTACTGCAGCGACAGGCGCAGCCGGTCGGAGTCGGCGAGGGCCATCACGGTCAGCGGAAAGTGCGTGGTGGCGAACGGGCGGATGCCGGTGACGGCGATGCCGGCGGCCCGGCTCGCCTCACCGATGCCGGACCGGTCCAGGGGGAAGGACTCGAACGCGACGTAGGTGTCGAACAGCGTGGCAAGGCCCGCGGTCCGCTGGATGTCGGTGAGGGGGTGGTGATGGTGGTCGAGGAGCGCGGCCTGCCGGTCCTGGAGCGCGGTCAGGAGCTCGGCGAGGGTGTCCCCCGGGGCGCACCGCACCCGTACCGGCACCGTGTTGAGGAAGAGGCCGACCATGGAGTCCGCGCCGGTCAGCGCGGGCGGGCGGCCGGAGACGGTGGCGCCGAACACCACGTCCTGGCGGCCGGTGAGCCGGGCGAGGAGGATCGCCCAGGTGCCCTGGACGACGGCGTTCACGGTGATGCCCAGCTCGGCCGCGCGCCGGGACAGGGCGCGCGCGATGTCGGCGGGCAGCTCCACCTCCACCTGGCCGATGCCCGTGAGGTCCGTCCCGGGTCCGTCGGCGGGCGCGAGCAGGGTGGGCTCGTCCAGGCCGTCGAGCTCCTTGGCCCAGGCGGTGGCCGATGCCTCGTGGTCCTGTCGCGCCAGCCAGCCGAGGAAGTCCCGGTAGTCCCGCACGCGCGGCAGCGCTGCCGCGTCGCCACGCGTGGCGTAGAGCCGCAGCAGGTCCTGCGTCAGGAGCGGCAGCGACCAGCCGTCGAACAGCACGTGGTGCGCGGTCAGGATCAGCTCCGAGCGGTCCGGGCCGAGTGTGACCAGGGACAGCCGCAGCATCGGCGGGGTCGCGGCGTCGAAGTGGGTGGCCAGGTCGTCGGCGAGGAACCGCTCGAAGGCGTCGTCCTGGCCGGGCCCGTCGAGTCCGGACAGGTCGTGGTGGTGCCACGGCAGCGCGACCCCGTCGACCACCAGTTGGAGCTGGTCGCCGTCGTCGTCGGACACGAACGCGGTCCGCAGGGCGGCGTGCCGGTCGAGCAGGGCCTGTCCGGCCGCGCGCATCCGGTCCGGGTCGACGGATCCGGACAGGTGCAGCGTGTACTGCACCTGGTACGCGTCGAACGTGGAGTCGTTCAACTGCGACTGGAACAGCAGTCCCGACTGGAGCGCGGTCGGCGGCCAGATGTCGGTGAGTCCCGGATAGCGGCGTTCCCAGGTCTCGATGGCGCTCTGGGTCACGGTCACCAGGGGGACGTCCGACGGCGTCAGACCACCCGCGTCGGCACGCTCGGCATGCCGGGCGAGGCCGGTGAGGGCGTCGCACCACAGGTCGGCGAGCTCGCGCACCTCGTCGGCGGAGAGCACGCCCGCCGGGGCGCCGAAGACGGCACCGAGCCGGGGGCCGTCCGCGGTGTCGGTGACGGTCGCGTTGATGTCCACTTCGCACAGCGCGGGCATCCGCGCGTCATGCCCGGCGTCCAGCTCGGCCAGCTCCGCGAAGTCGGCGAGTTCGGTGGTCTGGGTGAAGCCGAGTCCGCGCAGTTCGTCGGGCATGTCGGCGGCGGAGAAACGGCCGAGGTAGTTGAAGCCGATCTGACCGATCGGGTGGTCGCGGAGCACCTCGGCGGTCTCCGGGTTGAGATACCGCAGCAGGCCGTATCCCATGCCCTTGTCGGGGAGGGCGAGGAGCTGCTCCTTGACCGCCTTGAGCACGTCGCCCGCGGCCCGGCCGCCCGCGAAGGCGTCGTCGATGTCGGCGCCCGCGAGGTCCAGACGCACCGGGAACACGCTGGTGAACCAGCCCACCGTGCGGGACAGGTCCGCGCCCGGTGCCACCTCCTCCTCGCGGCCGTGCCCTTCGAGCCGGATCAGGGTCGACGGCTCGTCGACGCCGCGCAGGCGGCGCCACTGGGCGACGGCCAGGGCCAGGGCGGCCAGCAGACCGTCGTTGACCCCGCCGCGGACGGCCGCGGGCAGGTCCGTCAGGGCGGCTTCGGTGACCGGCACCGGCAGCAGGACCCGCACCTTCTCCACGGTGGCCATCACGTCCACCTCGGGGTCCAGGCGCCGGGTGCCGAGAACGGGGTCGGGACCCGCCACCACCGACCGCCACAGCGGTAGTTCCGCCACCCGTTCCGGGGCGGCGGCCGCGTCCACCAGGGCATGCGCCCAGCGCCGCACCGATGTCGTCACCGGCGCCGGATCCGGGTCGCGCCCGGCCCGCACCTGCTCCCACGCCGCGGCGAAGTCGGGCATCAGGATCCGCCACGACACTCCGTCGATCACCATGTGGTGGAACGCGACCAGGAGCCGGCCAGGACCGGCGGACGCCGTGGCGGCAGCGGTGGCCGCGGGGGAAGAGGCGGCCGCGGAGTCGGCGACGGTTCCGCCGCCCTCGGTGGCCCGCGGGTCGAACCACACGAACTGCGCCACCAGACCGGCCGCCGGGTCCATTCTCCCGGCAGCCGCGTCGAGTTCGCCCAGCAGCAGGGGGCGCCAGGACTCCGCGTCCCAGTGGCCGGAGCACTCGACGCGCCGGATCAGCGGGGCCACGTCCGCCGAACCCGGCGGGGAGACGTGCAGGCCCGTGCCCTCGCCCGGCCGCTCGGGCGCGCTGTCGTCGCCGGTCACGAGGCGGGCGCGCAGCAGATCGTGCCGGTCGAGCACCGCGCCGAGCGTCGCGGCGAGACCGGCCCGGTCGATGCCGTCCGGCAGTTCGAGTACGACGGCCTGGACGAGCCGGTCGAAGCCGGGACCGCGTTCAAGGATCCACCGGGCCACCGGCATCAGCGGCATCCATCCGGTGCCGCCGCCGGCCAGCTCGGTGAGGACGGGCTCCGTGCCGGACCCGCGGTGCGCGGCGGCCTCGGCCAGGGCGGCCACGGTCCGGTGCTCGAAGATCTCCCGCGAGCTGACCTGCGTGCCCTGTGCGCGCGCCCGCGACACGATCTGGATGGACTGGATGCTGTCCCCGCCCAGCGCGAAGAAGTCGTCGTCGATGCCGACCCGGTCGAGGCCGAGGACCTCGGCGAACAGCTCCGCGAGGATCTCCTCGGCGCGCGTGCGCGGCGCCCGGTAGTCGCCGCCGCCGAACTCCGGCTCCGGAAGCGCCGCCCGGTCCAGCTTCTCGTTCGGGGTCAGCGGCAGCCGGTCGAGGACCATGAAGACCGACGGCACCATGTACTCGGGCAGGCGGCCCGCGACGAACCCGCGCAGGTCCCCGACCCGGAAGCCGGAGTCGATGGCGATGCTGCCCCCGGCCGGACCCCAGCCGGCCGCGCCGGAGTCCACCGGGACGACGTACGCGACCAGTTGCTTGGCCCCGGCGCCGCCGGAGGGCTCGCGGGCGATCACCGCCGCGTGTGCCACGCCGGGGTGGGAGAGGAGCACCGTCTCGATCTCGCCGGGCTCGATCCGGAAGCCCCGCACCTTCACCTGGGTGTCGACGCGCCCCTGGTACACCAGTTCGCCGCCGGGGGTGCGCAGCACCACGTCGCCGGTCCGGTACATCCGCTCACCGGGGTCCCCGTACGGGCAGGCCACGAAGCGCTCCGCGGACAGCGCGGGCCGGTTCAGGTAGCCGCGCGCCACCCCGACACCGGCCAGGTACAGCTCACCGGCCGTCCCCGCCGGAACCGGCCGCAACCGGTCGTCCAGCACATAGGCACGCATGGTGTCCATGGAGCGGCCGATCGGGATGTCGTCACCGACCGGCTCGGCGGGGTCCACCGCGTGGCAGACGGCGAAGACCGTGGTCTCCGTGGGTCCGTAGCCGTTGACGAACTGCGTGTGCGGGCAGGCCTCGACGGCTCGTCGGACGGCACGCGAAGTGAGGCGCTCGCCGCCGATCCACACGGCCTTCAGCCCGGCCATGCAGCCCGGGTCCTCCTCGGCCAGGAGGTTGAACAGCGAGGTGGTCAGGAAGAGGGAGGTGACGCCGTAGTCGGTCACCAGGCCGGCCAGCACCTCCGGGGTCAGATCCCCGGACGGGTCCGCGACGACGGCGCCGCCGCTCAGCAGCGGCACCCACAGTTCGTAGATCGAGGCGTCGAACGCCAGCGGGGAGTGGAGCAGCACCCGCTCGTGGGCGCCGCCGCGCCAGCAGTGGTCGAGTGCGAGGCCCACCACGTCCCGGTGCGTGATGCCGATGCCCTTGGGCGTCCCGGTCGACCCGGACGTGTAGATGACGTACGCGAGGTGATCCGGGTGCACCGCCACGACGGGATCCGGAGTGCTTCCATCCGCTTGCTCGGCCGCCAAGGCCATGGCGTCCAGCTCGTCGAGCGCGACGCTCGGGCAGGCCACGGGAGGCAGACCGGCGGCGGCCGAGGCGGTGAGCAGCAGCACCGGCCGTACGTCGCGCAACATGAACTCCACGCGCTCGGCCGGATAGTCCGGGTCCAGGGGCAGATACGTCCCCCCGGCCCTGAGCACGGCTAGGAGCGCCGTCGCCAGTGCGGCCGAGCGGGGCATGACCACCCCCACCACCGCTCCGGGACCCACTCCGCGCCGGACCAGTTCCCGCGCCAGACGATCCGCCGCGTCGTCGAGTTCCCGATAGGTCAAAGACGTCTCACCGGCCACCACCGCGACCGCGTCCGGAGTGCGGGCGGCCTGCCGCGCGAACAATTCAGAAATCGTCACATCGGGTACGGGTACTGCCGTCTCATCAAGTTCATGCAATAGTCCGCGCTGCTGCCGCGAAAGCACACTACCGCCCCCAATTTTCGATGTATGGATAGCGCACACACTCTCCGACCGTTCCATCCGGAGCGCAGCGGGGTCAAGACATTCAGAATTTTGGCGAGGCACCGACGCGAATGACATCGACCGGCCGCACCGAAAATGTCCCGCCGACAGTACGGCGCGATTGATTTCACCGGAAAAACATCCCGCCTGGCGATTCAGGGGCAGTTCAAGCCACCGCAGCGTCATCGCCCGACGCACCATCAGGGACATTTCACGCACGCCGCCTGCAGCGATGAGCATGCTGCCTGCAACGATGAGCGTGCTACGTGAATCAAACCCAATAAATATGTGACTTGATCCCTACGGTGCACCGGCTCCATCTCTTGCGGTCGGCATCCTGTCCGTGATGCGCTCCAGCACTAGTCCGTATGAAAGGGGAATTCAGATGACCACCCAACTCGTCGACAGGTGGGGCATCCACCCGGGTCACCTGTGGCTGCGTGGGCAACGCCCGGAGCACCCCGTCCAGTTCGACGAGGAACAGAAGGTCTGGAACGTCTACGGATACGCGGAAGCACTGCGGATCCTCGGCGAACCGAAAACCTTCTCCTCCAACACCGCGCGCCTGTTCCCCGTGACCCTCGACGAGTCGCTCAGCGAGGGCGACATGTCACAGATGGACCCCCCGGACCACCGCAAGATCCGCAATCTGGTCAGCCAGGCGTTCACGCCGAAGCTCGTGGCCGGACTCGAACCCCGCATCGAAGAGATCACGCGGGAGCTGGTCGACGCCGTGTCCGACCAGGACAGCATGGAACTGGTCGCCGACGTGGCCTATCCGCTGCCGGTCATCGTGATCGCCGAGATGCTCGGCGTCCCGAGCAGTGACCGTCACATGTTCAAGGGCTGGGCCGACAAGATCATCGAGAGCCTCAGCGGCTTCGCCTTCCTCAACGACGGCGAGGAGGGTGAGAACAACATCAATGACGCCATGACCCACATTCGGCCGCTGCTGGAGTATCTGCGCGAGCACGCGAACGAGCGCAGAAAGCGGCCACGGCAGGACCTGTTGACCCATCTCACCGAGGCCGAGGTCGACGGTGAGCGCCTCACCGACAACGAAGTCGTGAATATCGCGAACATCCTGCTGATCACCGGGCACATCACCACCACGATGCTGCTCGGCAACACCATGCTGTGCCTGGACGGCCACCCGGAGGAGGCGGCCCGGGTACGCGCGGACCGGTCCCTGGTGCCGACCACCATCGAAGAAGCGCTCAGGCTCCTCAGCCCGTCGGCGGGAATTTCGCGCGCCACCTCCACGGACGTGGAACTGGCCGGGCAGCTCATCCCCAAGGACCAGTTGCTGCTGCTCTGGCTCGGCGCGGCGAACCGGGACGGGAACCAGTTCAAGAACCCGGATACGTTCGACCCGGCCCGCGACCCCAACCCGCACTTCGGGTTCGGCCGAGGCATCCACTTCTGCATCGGCGCGCCGCTGGCCCGCATGGAAGGCCGGATCGCGCTCAACCTTCTCTTCGACCGCTTTCCCAGCATGCGTACCGACCCCGACAATCCACCGACGTTCTTTCCGACTCCGGACATGATCGGCGTCCAAACGCTGCCGATGCTCATGCGATAGCGCACCCGTTGGTCCAGCCGTACCCCGTTGCGGTCGCCCGGTCCCGGACCGGTCGACCGCAACGCGCCGTTTGCGCGAAGACCGCTCGCCGCGCATGTCCGAAATTCAATGGAAAGGAACGATGCGCCATGAATCAAATGTCGCTGCTGGAGCTGGCCTTCGGCCACATCCCGGCACGCATCCTGCATGCCGCCGTCGAGCTGAGGCTCGCCGACGCGTTCACCGACGGCCCACAGGACCACCGGGATCTCGCCAAGCGCACCGATACGGACCCGGCCACCCTGTGCAGGCTGCTGCGCGCCCTGGCCGGCCTCGGCGTGGTGACCCAGGTCGACGCCGACCGGTTCGAGCTCACCGGGACGGGCCGTCAACTGCGCGCCGACGCACCCGACTCGATCCGCGACCACGTGCTGCTGCACGCCCTGCCCGAGGTCTGGCGGTCCTGGGGCGGGCTCGGCCACAGCGTGCGGACCGGGGCGCCCGCCCGCGACCCGGAGACCGGCCGGACGGCCGCCGAATTCACCCTGCGCGACCCCGAGTTGGCGGCGACCTATCACACGGCCCTGGCGGACGGCAGCCGCCTGCTCGCGCCGGAGATCATTCGGGCCGGTGACTTCGGCCGGTTCGGCACGGTCGCCGACATCGGCGGCGGGGACGGCACGCTGCTCGCCGGGATCCTGGCCGAGGTACCGGGTCCGCGCGGGGTGCTCTACGACCTGGCCACGGCCATGGAGACGGCACCGGCCATCCTCAGCGAGGCCGGAGTCGCGGACCGGTGCGAGATCGTCGCGGGGGATGTGTTCACCTCGGTGCCGTCGGGGGCCGACGCGTATCTGTTGAAGAACGTGGTCCATGTCTGGGACGACGAGAAGTCCGTCGCCGTGCTCCGCAACTGTCGGGCGGCCATGGGGCCCGACGCCCGGCTCCTCCTCGTCGAAACCGTCCTGCCGCCGCTGAGCACGCCCGACACCTCGGCGCAGGCGCAGGGCGACCTCAACATGCTGGTCTGGAGCGGCGGCCGGGAACGGACCGAGGACGACTTCCGTGCCCTCCTCGGCGCCGCCGGGCTCTCCCTGACCACCACGACCGAGGTGGTGCCCGGGTACCACCTGGTGGAGGCCGAGCCCGCGGCATGAGGCGGCCGCCCGAAGTGCTCGCCGACCGGGTCGGCGAGCACTTCGGCGCACACGGCACGCGCGGACGGCTCCCGAGGGAGCGCGGTGGCCCGCGGCGGCCGGACGTCAGGCCGTGGGCGTGCCCTCGACGACGTGGAACCCGGTCGGCTGCCCGTCGGCCAGCACCTCGGTGATGCTCGTGAACGTGAAGCCCGAGGCGTCGAAGAGTTCCCGGTACTCCTCCTCGCTGCGCTCGGCACCGCCGCAGCCGACCATGATGCCGAGATCGGCGAAGGCGATCACGTTGTCCTTGGTCATGATCGTCGGCAGGACGGTTTCGACGAGGAGGAGCCGGGCGTCGGGGCCCATGGCCGCCCGACAGTTGCGGAGCACGGCGACGGACTTCTCGTCGTCCCAGTCATGGATCACGTTCTTCAAGAGATACGCGTCGGCCCCCGAGGGCACCGACGAGAAGAAGTCTCCCCCGACGATCTCGCACCGGTCCGCGACTCCGGCCTCGCTGAGGATGGCCGGTGCCGTCTCCATGGCCGTGGCCAGGTCGTAGAGCACCCCGCGCGGACCCGGTACCTCGGCCAGGATCCCGGCGAGCAGCGTGCCGTCCCCGCCGCCGATGTCGGCGACCGTGCCGAACCGGCCGAAGTCACCGGCCCTGGTGATCCCGGGAGCGAGCGCGCGCGTGCTCTCCCCCATGAGCCGGTGGAACTTCGGCGCCAGCTCCTCGTTGTCCAGGAGCCATTCGAAGGGCGTCTTCCCGGTGTCCGGGTGCAGGGTGGGCTCTCCCCTGCGTACGACGCTCAGCAACTGCCCCCAGGCGCGGTGCAGCTCGGGCGTCTTGGTGAGCAGCACCGTGTCCCGCACCGAGTCGGGTGCGTCGGCGCGCAGCTGCCCGCCGAGCTCGGTGAGTGCGAACCGGTCGGCGTCGACCTGGGTGACCACGCCCTCTCCGACGAGCGCCCGCAGGAGCCTGCGCAGCGTACGCGGGTCCGCGCCCGTCTCCTTGGCGAGCTCCTGGTAACTGCGCGGACCGCCGTCGAACGCGTCGGCGAGGCGCAGTTCTGCGGCCACGTACAGAATTTCCGCGGTGATGTAGCCGAGGGCCATCTTCGCCAGCGAAGGCTGTATCTGCTGTTCCATCGTGCGAATTTCCTCTCTCATACGTCCTGCCGACCGGACACCGTCGGAAGCCGGACATGAGAGCTCGTCCCTGCCGCTTCCGGTCGGCAATTCTGTTGTTCTGGTGAGGTGTTCGTGAGCTGGTCGGCGGCGCGCTATGCGACGCGGAGCGGGAGAACCCTGGCGCCGGCCAGATCCATGGACGGGAAGAACACCGGCGGGCTGTCCGGGTCCGTGTGCATGCCGGAATAGCGGTCCAGGAGGATGTTCAACGCGACGCGGCCCTCAAGGCGTGCCAGGGGCGCGCCGACGCAGTAGTGATTGCCGCGGCTGAACGCGATGTGCGGGTTGGGGTCGCGGGTCGGATCGAAGACGTCCGCGTCGGTGAACTGCCGGTCGTCCCGGTTCGCCGCCGCGAGCCACACCACGAGCATCTGGTCGGCGGGCACCACCTGTCCGCCGATGGTCACCTCGGTGGTGGTGGCGCGGGAAGTCGCCGGGAAGGGGCTCAGGAAGCGCAGGGACTCCTCGATGGTGGACGGCACCAGCGTGCGGTCCGCGCGGACCCGGGCCGCGTGTTCCGGGTACGCGTCCAGGCACAGCACCGTGCTGCCCAGCAGCATCGTCGTGGTGATGTGCCCGGCGAACATCACGATGGTCCCGAAGTTCGCCACCTCGCCGTCGGTCAGCCGCCTGCCGTCGACCTCCGCCTGGACCAGCCGGGTCAGCAGGTCCTCCCGCGGCGCCTTCCGGCGCGCGGAGGCGTGTTCGTGCAGGTAGCCGTGGAGTTGCCGCATCTGGTCGTCGAGGGTCTGGAGGTTGCCGTCCCCCACCTCGCTGTTGTCGATGAGATCGAACGGGCTCTTGTTCTCGGTGATCTGATACGTCAGCTGCTTGAGCATGCCGCGGTCGCTGCGGGGCAGGCCGAGCAGTTCGGCGATCACGATCACCGGCAGCGGGAAGGCGAGGGCCTCCACGAAGTCGAACCGGTCGAGGCCGGCCACCTCGTCGAGGAGTTCCTCGGTGATCTCGCGGATCCTCGGTTCGAGGTCGGCCACGACCTTCGGGGTGAACGCGCTGCTGATCAGCGCGCGCAGCTTGGTGTGCTCCGGAGGGTCTAAGTGCGTCACATCGCCTTCGGAGAGCGCGGGGTCGATGTCCACGGGGAACAGGTGCGCGGTGTCGGACGTGTACGTCGTCGGGTCGCCGAGGATCTCGCTGGCCTCCGCGTAGCCGTAGACGTTCCACATCCCGTGCTGCTGGTCGTAGTCCAGCGGCTGTTGCGGGCGGACCCCGCGCAGCCAGAAATGCTCGGGCCGTATGTTCCATCGCTCGTCAAGGGCGGTCATCAATTGCCTCCACGGTGCCTGGTGATGAATGGCGGTACGAGATCTCATCCTTGCTTCAAGCCGCCTTGCGGCGCCAGCAAGTCGCTCACGAACCCAGGAATACCGTGCCCCGCTACGTCACCACGAAATCGCCCGGGGAAGGCAAACGGAAAATCGATCTTCCACGCCCGTTCAGGGCCGGAGAGGTGGGGGTTATACGCCGTAAATGAACCGCTATCTCCCCCTCTTGGCAGGGGCGGGAAAGGGTAGGGCTTATACGCCGTAAATGGACCGCTTGTTTCGGCCTTTTCGCGACCGTCCTGCGACCCGGAGCCCCGGTGGCCGACGAACAACCCCGGAGACGACGACGGCCCCCACCGGTCTCCCGACCGGTGGGGGCCGTCCAAGCACGGCTCAGGGCGTGCCGGAGGATCAGCTCCAGCTGGCGTGCAGGGGCTTGCCCTCGGCGTAGCCCGCGGCGCTCTGGATGCCGACCGTGGCCTTCTCGGCGAACTCCGCGAGGGACGCGGCACCCGCGTAGGTGCAGGAGGAGCGGACGCCCGCGATGACCGAATCGATCAGGTCCTCGACGCCGGGGCGGGCCGGGTCGAGGAACATGCGGGAGGTGGAGATGCCCTCCTCGAACAGCGCCTTGCGGGCGCGGTCGTAGGCCGACTCCTCGCTGGTGCGGTTGCGCACGGCGCGGGCGGACGCCATGCCGAACGACTCCTTGTACAGGCGGCCGTTGGCGTCCTGCTGGAGGTCGCCCGGGGACTCGTACGTGCCCGCGAACCAGGAGCCGATCATGACGTTCGACGCGCCGGCGGCCAGCGCCATGGCGACATCGCGCGGGTGCCGGACGCCGCCGTCGGCCCACACGTGCTTGCCGAACTTCTTGGCCTCGGCGGCGCATTCGAGCACCGCGGAGAACTGCGGGCGGCCCACGCCGGTCATCATCCGCGTGGTGCACATGGCGCCGGGGCCGACGCCGACCTTGATGATGTCGGCGCCCGCCTCGATCAGGTCCCGCACGCCCTCGGCGGCGACGATGTTGCCCGCGACGATCGGCACCTGCGGGTCGAGCGCGCGCACGGCCTTGACCGCGGCGATCATCGACTCCTGGTGGCCGTGCGCGGTGTCCACGACGAGCGTGTCCACGCCCGCGTCGAGGAGCTGCTTGGCCTTGCCCGCCACGTCGCCGTTGATGCCGACGGCGGCGGCGACGCGGAGCTTGCCGTTCGCGTCCACGGCCGGGGTGTACAGCGTCGCGCGCAGGGCGCCGGTGCGGGTCAGGATGCCCGCGAGGCGGCCGTCCTTGTCGACGGCCGGGGCGTACCGGCGGTTGGCGCCGTCCAGCTTGTTGAAGGCGTCGCGCGGGTCGATGTCCGCGTCGAGCAGCACGAGGTCCTTGGACATGACCTCGAAGAGCTGGGTGAAGCGGTCGACGCCGCTGAGGTCGGCGTCCGTGACGACGCCGACGGGCTTGCCGTCCTCGTCCACCACGACGCCCGCGTTGTGGGCGCGCTTGGGCAGCAGCGCGAGGGCGTCCGCGACGGTCTGCGTGGGGGCCAGGACGATGGGGGTGTCCAGGACGAGGTGGCGCGTCTTCACCCAGGAGATGACCTCGGTGACGACGTCGATCGGGATGTCCTGCGGAATGACGACGAGGCCGCCGCGGCGGGCCATGGTCTCGGCCATCCGGCGGCCCGCGATCGCGGTCATGTTGGCGACGACCAGCGGGATCGTGGTGCCCGTGCCGTCCGGCGACGAGAGGTCGACGCCCTGGCGGGAGCCTACGGCGGAGCGCCTCGGCACCATGAAGACGTCGTCGTACGTCAGGTCGTACGCGGGCTGGATGTCATTGAGGAAACGCACGTGCTGCTCATCCCAGTCGATCAGAGGTGGCCCCCGAACAGGACAGCTGGGGGAAAAGCACGTAGTTCATTGTCCCACGCCGCGGGCGTTGCGCCGCCTGGGACGATCACCCAGACGGCCCCCGAAGCCCCTGGGCGGATCCTCCAAGCCGGGCACGCTCCGCTGCGGTGGGCGCGCGGTGCGTGCGGGTTCCGTGGCCCAGCGGTGCGTGCGGGTTCCGTGGCCCAGCGGTGCGTGCGGGTTCCGCGGCCGAGCGGTGCGTGCGGGTTCCGCGGCCGAGCGGTGCGTGGGGGTCCCGTGGCCGAGCGGTGCGTGCGGGTTCCGCGGCCGAGCGGTGCATGGGGGTCCCGTGGCCGAGCGGTGCGCCCGGAACCGCGCGCCCGGCCTTCGAGCCCATGCCCCTCAGTCCGCCAGCGGGCCCACGACGAGCACGACCTCCAGGCCCCGCTCGCGACCGCTCCAGTACGTCACCGCGTCGGCGAACACCTCCTGCGCGACGGCCCAGTCCCCCGGCGCCGCCTCGGCGTACTCCCGCCACCCGGAGACGACGAGCAGCCGCCCCGGGGCGTCGGGCGCCCACGACAGGTCGGTGAGGCAGTCGGCGAGCGCGTCCCAGTTGCGCCCGAACCAGTCCGGCAGCGACAGCGCCTCGGCGCACCGGTCCATGAACGCGGCCTTGTCGAGCACGCCGTCCAGATCGAGTGCGAGCGTGGCCCAGCCGCTGCCGCGCACGGCGTCGAGCACGGACGCGGGCATGGGTGCGAGCGGCCCGCCCGCGCCCGGCCCGTCCGTGCCGCCAGCGCCGTCAGCGCCACCCACGCCATCCGCGCCGTCTGCGTGGGCCCGCTCCGCACCATCCGCCGCCGTCACGCCTTCGCCTCCCTCAGCACGCCCGGAAAGCCCGGCACAGCCGGAAAGCCCGGTACACCAGAAAAGCCAGAAAAGCCCGGAAAGCCCACCGGACTGACCACGTCCACCACTCCCGCCGACTTCGTCACCATGCCGCCTCGCCTTCCCGCCCCACGTGCCCCCACTCCCCGTAGCGCCGCCATCTCCCTCATCGCAGCACCGCCTTGAACGACGCGTAGTGGTCGTCCGTGTAGTACGTCTCGTGCTCGCGGCCGGTGACGACGCGGCGGGCGCCGCGGTTGCGGGCGCCGGGCGTGGGGACGGTGTACTCGCGGTAGTAGCCGCGTGCGTGCCGGGGCAGTTCGCCCTCGAAGTTGCCGAAGACGCTGCCGTCCTTCTCGTACGGGAAGGGCCCGCCGTCGTCGATGAGGCGCAGCGTCCGCCGTGCCTCGGCGGGGAGTCGGGCGACCTCGACGGTCTCCATGCCGCGCGCCCACGCGGGGGTCGCGGCCGCGTGGTCCGGACTGCCGCGCCGGTCGGCGGCACGCTGCCGGTCGGGGGTGTCCGCCCCGTCCGTACCGCAGCCCGCCACCAGCACCGCGAGGCAGAACAGGAGCGCGCTCAGCAGCGCGCTCAGCGGACGGCCGGAGGCCCGGAAGATCATGAGGCCGATGCTGCCAGCTTCCGCGCACCGGCGCGCGCCGACGTCCACGCGCCGGTCACCATCCCCGCCGACGCCTCCCGGCCCCGGCGGTCACTCCCCCACGATCAGCCCCCGACTGCCCCCGAAACTCCCGACCCCCGGCCCCCGGCCGCTCCTGCCCCGCACGCCCCACGCGCCGCGCAGGCAGAACCCGCTACTCCCCGTCCGGATCCGCCCGGTCCAACGCCGGTCGCGGCGCCGACCCGGCGATCAGGAGCTGGTCCGCGGCCGCCGTGTCCGTGACGAGGCTCGTGACGAGCCCCGACCGCAGCACCGCGTCGATCGCGGCGGCCTTGCGCTGGCCCCCGGCGATCGCGACGACCTCGGGGATGCGGCGCAGCCGGTCCGCCTCGACGGTGATGCAGCGCTCGCCCAGATCGCGCCCGACCCTGCGGCCCTCGGCGTCGAAGAGGTGCGCCGACATCTCGGCGGCGACGCCGAGCGAGGCGTAGTGCGCGCGCTCCTCGTCGGTGAGCATGTCGTGGACCGTGGAGATGCCGGGCTCCCAGGAGCCGATGGACACGGCCGCGACGGTGACCTTGTCGAAGTACTCGAAGGCCCGCGCGATCCCCGTCTGGTGGCGCAGCGCGGCGGCGGTCGCCGCGTCCGGAAGCAGCATCGGGGCGTAGATCGGGTGGGCGTCGCCCCCGGAGACCTGCGCGGCCCGCCGGACCGCCTCCACCGAGCCGCGCTCGGCGGTCCCGGCGTCGTACACGCCCGTCAGCTGCACGACCGTGCAGGGCGGCAGCGCGTCGAGCGCGGCTGCCATGTTGATGGTCGAGCGTCCCCAGGCGAGGCCGAGCACATCGCCCTCGTTGACCAGCTCGCCCAGGAGTCCGGCCGCGACCTCGCCGAGGTTCTCCGGGTCCGGGGAGTCGTCGATGTCCTCGGTCGCGGCCGGGGACTCGACGACGACGGCGTGCCGCAGGCCGTAGCGGGCGCGGAGCGCGTCGGAGCGCTCGGCGTCCAGCTCCGCGGGCACGCGGATCTCGATCCGTACGAGATCTCGTTCGAGAGCCGTCTCCAGGACCCGCGCCACCTTGAAGCGGCTGACGCCGAACTCCTCGGCGATCTGGATCTTGGATTTGCCCTCGAGATAGAAACGGCGGGCCATGGCCGCCGCCTGCACCAGCTCCGCGGGTCCCATCCGCATGGCTGACCGACCCGCCGACATGGCCGACACGGCGCTCTCCTCACTGCTGTTCACCACATACGTACACCTGGATTCGCTGTTCATCCTTGCAGATCCGGCGTACTTGATCAGCCCTGATGGGCCGCGTTCACGTTCCCGTGGCCAAGCCGTCGGCCGAGCGGGGGCGCCGTCGCGGCCGCCGTGCGCCTCAGTGGGCGCACGCCCACCCGGCGGTCCCGGTGGCCTCCTCGGCCTGGGTGCGCAGTGCACGTACCGCCGCGGCCGGGTCCTCGGCGCCGTACACCGCCGAGCCCGCGACGAAGACGTCCGCGCCGGCCTCGGCGCAGCGCTCGATGGTGGCGGTGGAGACGCCGCCGTCGACCTGCAGCCACAGTTCGAGTCCGTGCTTGCTGATGAGCTCACGGGTGCGGCGGATCTTGGGCAGCATGATGTCGAGGAAGGCCTGGCCGCCGAAGCCGGGCTCGACGGTCATGATCAGGAGCATGTCCAGCTCGGGCAGCAGGTCCTCGTACGGCTCGATGGGCGTCGCGGGCTTCAGCGCCATGGACGCGCGGGCGCCCTTGGCGCGGATCTCGCGCGCGAGCCGCACGGGCGCCGCGGCCGCCTCGGCGTGGAAGGTGACGGATCCGGCGCCCGCTTCGACGTACTGCGGGGCCCAGCGATCGGGGTCCGTCATCATCAGATGGCAGTCCAGGGGCGTGTCCGTCGCCCGCGCCAAAGACTCTACGATCGGCACCCCGAGCGTGAGGTTCGGTACGAAGTGGTTGTCCATGACGTCGACATGGAGCCAATCTGCGCCCTGAACGGCGCGCGCCTCGTCGGCGAGGCGGGCGAAGTCGGCGGAGAGGATGCTGGGGTTGATCTGCACGGCCATGCCCCAAGACTGCCATGCCGGGCGGCGGTTGCCCTCGCCGGTCCCGCCAAGGTCACCGAGGGGCGCGCACCGGGTGTGAAAGCAACCTCCCCCGGCCCGCGCACCGCGTGCCATGCTGTCCGTCCACCGGCAGCGCGTGGGACGGCAGGGGGACAACCATGCCCAAGTCTCGGTCTGGGACCCGGTCCGACAACGAGCGCCAGGAACGCCAGGGAGTCGCCTGGCTGATCTGCGGGCCACGCGCCAAGTGGCTGGTCCTGGTGTTCTGGCTGATCGTCCTGGTCCTCGCCGCGCCGCTGGCCTCGAAACTCGCCGACAAGCAGGACAACACGGCGTCGTCCTGGGTGCCGCGGTCCGCGGAGTCCACCCGGGTCCTGGACACCTCCGAGGGGTTCCGGCCCGAGACCATGCCGATGGTGATCCTGTTCGCCCGCGAGGACGGTCCGCTGACGGCGCGGGACCGGGCGCGGATCGCGGACGGTGTGAGCGAGGTCAAGCAGTTGCGCTCGCACTGGATCCGCGGCGACGAGACCCGCGGCCCGACCTTCGACAAACCCGGCGCCAGGGCCCGGGCGGCGCAGGTGTACGTGCCGCTGACGATGGACAACGACCTCTGGAACGACCTGCCGGAAGCCGTCGACGACGTCAAGAGCAAGGTGGGCGACGGCGAGGACGGCCTGGAGGTGTACGTCACCGGGCCCGCCGGGGTCTCCGCCGACCTGTCCGAGGCCTTCGGGGAGATCGACTCGACGCTGCTGCTCACGGCGGGCGCGGTCGTCGTGGTGGCCCTGCTGATCACCTATCGCAGCCCGATCCTGCTGTTCGCCCCGCTGCTCTCGGTGTTCGTGTCGCTGTACGCGGCGCAGGCGCTGATCTATCTGCTCGCCGAGCACGCGGACCTGACCGTCAACGGCCAGAGCGCGGGCATCCTCACCGTCCTCGTCTTCGGCGCGGGCACGGACTACGCGCTGCTGCTCGTCGCCCGGTACAGAGAGGAGCTGCGCCGCCACGAGGACCGGCACGAGGCGATGGCCCTCGCCCTGCACCGGGCGGGACCCGCCGTGCTCGCGTCCGGTGCGACCGTCGTCCTGAGCATGCTGGTGCTGCTGGCCGCCGAGATGAACTCCACCCGCGGGCTCGGCCCCGTCGCGGCGATCGGCGTCGCGGTCGCGGTGCTCGCGATGCTGTCGCTGTTCCCGGCGGTGCTCGTGGTCTGCGGCCGCTGGCTGTTCTGGCCGCTGGTCCCGCACTACGGCAGCGACGACCCGGCCGAGCAGGGCCTGTGGGCGCGCATGGGCCGCCGGATCGCCGTCCGGCCCCGGAAGACCTGGATCGTCACTTCGCTGGCCCTCGCGGCACTCGCCCTCGGCCTGCTCCAGCTCCGCGCGGCCGGGGTCAGCAACGAGGACTCCTTCATCGACAAGCCGGACTCGGTCACGGGCCAGGAGGTCAAGGCCGACTACTTCCCCGCGGGCACCGGCGACCCGATGGTCGTCATCGCGGACAAGGCGCGCGCCGACGAGGTCAGCCGCGCCGTCCAGGACACCCGCGGTGTGCAGCAGGGCAGCGTCTCGGTGCCCCCGGGCACCAAGGCCGAGTACGACGGCAAGGTCCTCGTCGAGGCGATCCTCACCGATCCGGCCGACGGCAAGGCGGCCAAGGACACCGTGGAGCGGGTCCGGGACGCGGTGCACGCCGTGCCGGACGCGGACGCGCACGTCGGCGGCGGCACGGCGACGCTGCTCGACATGGACAAGGCGACCATCCGCGACGACAAGCTGGTCATCCCGCTCGTCCTGCTGGTGGTGCTGCTGATCCTCGCCGCCCTGCTGCGTGCCGTCATCGCCCCGCTGCTGCTGATCGCGACGGTGATCCTGTCGTTCTCGGCGGCCCTCGGCATCAGCGCGCTGGTGTTCCGCCACGTCTTCGACTTCCCGGGCGAGTCCACGGACTTCCCGCTGTTCGTCTTCGTCTTCCTGGTGGCGCTGGGCATCGACTACAACATCTTCCTGTCGACCCGCATCCGCGAGGAGGCGGCCCGCCAGGGCACCCGCCCCGGTGTGCTGACCGGCCTCTCCGCGACCGGGGCGGTCATCACCTCGGCGGGTCTTGTCCTCGCGGGCACCTTCGCCGCCCTCGCCACGATCCCGATGGTGGCGTTCGTCGAGATCGGCTTCGCGGTCGCGCTCGGCGTCCTCCTGGACACCTTCATCGTCCGCTCGGTCCTGGTCACGTCCCTGTTCCTGGACGTGGGCCCGAAGGTCTGGTGGCCGCACTCACTGGCGCGCGACGAGGCCCACCAGCGGCCATGACCGGCCTCACCGGAGGGCGTTGAGCCGGGCGGCCTGCCGCGTCAGGTAGTCCCGCTCGGCGAGGTTGGGCGCCCGGTGGGCCGCCTCGGCGTACCACCGGGCCGCCGCCGTCAGGTCGCCGTCCCGCTCGTGGAGGTACGCGGCCACCGCGGCGTGGCGGGGAGTCGCGTCCGGCACCGTCGCGAGCGCCGCGAGCCCGGCGCGCGGTCCGTCGGCCTCACCGACGGCCACCGCCCGGTTGAGGCGGACCACCGGGCTGTCGGTCAGCCGCATCAGCTCGTCGTACCACTCGACGATCTGCACCCAGTCGGTCTCCTCGGCGGCGGGCGCGTCGGCGTGCAGGGCGGCGACGGCGGCCTGGGCCTGGAACTCGCCGAGGCGGTCGCGGGCGAGGGCCGCCTGCAGCATCCCGATGCCCTCGGCGATCGACGCCGTGTCCCACCGGGAGCGGTCCTGCTCGGCGAGCGGCACCAGGCTCCCGTCGGGCGCGGTCCGGGAGGCGCGCCGGGCGTGGTGGAGCAGCATCAGGGCGAGCAGACCCGCCACCTCGGGGTGGTCGATGGCGGCGGCGAGCTGCCGGGTGAGCCGGATGGCCTCGGCGGCGAGGTCGACGTCGCCGGAGTAGCCCTCGTTGAAGACCAGGTAGAGGACGCGCAGCACGGTGGCGACGTCGCCGGGCCGGTCGAGGCGCACGCCGGAGACGGTGCGCTTGGCGCGGCTGATGCGCTGCGCCATGGTCGCCTCGGGCACCAGGTAGGCCTGGGCGATCTGACGGGTGGTGAGCCCGCCGACGGCGCGCAGGGTGAGCGCGACGGCGGACGAGGGCGTCAGGGACGGGTGGGCGCACAGGAAGTAGAGCTGGAGCGTGTCGTCCGCCGCGGCGGCGGGCCCGGGCGGGGGCTCCTCGTCGACGCGGTCCTCGCGTCGGCGGCGGGCGGTGTCCGACCGGGTCGCGTCCAGGAACTTGCGCCAGGCCGCGGTGACCAGCCAGCCCTTCGGGTCCCGCGGCTCGTCGGTCGGCCAGATCCGGACCGCCTCGACCAGCGCGTCCTGCACGGCGTCCTCGGCCGCCGCGAAGTCGGCTCCGCGGCGGACGAGGATGCCGAGGACGCTCGGCGTGAGGCTCCGGATCAGGGCCTCGTTCATCGGTGACGGCACGGGTGAGGTCACTCCGTGATGGTGGGGTGCGAGCCCAGGAACGGGCGCAGCTCCAGCCACTCGTGGATCGGCTTGCCGCCCGCGCCGGGGGCGGCCGAAAGCTCTCCGGCCAGCTCAAGGGCCCGCTCGTGGCTGTCGACGTCGATCACCATCCAGCCGGCGATGAGGTCCTTGGTCTCGGCGAACGGGCCGTCGGTGACGGGCGGGCGGCCCTCGCCGTCGTACCGGACGAACGTCCCCTCGGGGGCGAGTGCCTGGCTGTCGACGAACTCGCCGGTCTTCTCCAGGCGGTCGGCGAAGTCCTGCATGTACTGGATGTGTGCCGAGATCTCCGCCTGCGTCCACTGGTCCATGGGGACGTCGTTGACCGCCGCAGGAGCGCCGCGGTAGTGCTTCAGAAGCAGGTACTTGGCCATGGTGTTCTCCTCGGTGCTGATGCGACCCATTGTGGTCACGTTCACCCCGGGGACGGAGCCGGTTGCGGCTTCTCGACAGCACCCGCGAAACTTTTTTGACTCACCGGGCCGAGCCGGTTGCCTCCTGGGCGGCCAGTTCGGCGTTCGCCCTGGTGGTGACGTGTGCGAGCGCTCTGGCGGCGATCTCGCGGTCGGCCTCGGAAAGGTCGCCGTACAGCCGCTCGGCCGTCTCGGCCACGGCGTCCGTGAAGCCGCGCTGGGTGCTGTGGCCCGTGTCCGTGAGGGACGGCCGGTCGCCGTCGACGAGCCCGGCCCCGGCGAGTTCGTCGAGCAGGGTGTGCGCCGCCGCCTCGCCGATCTTGAGCTTCGCGGTCAGGTAGCCGACGGCACCGGCGCGGTCGAGCCCGTCGGACACGGCCTTGAGCGCCACGGACTGGTGGAAGGTCAGACCCGAACCGGCGAGGAGCCGATCCCGGACGGCGGCGATCGCGTGGTACGTGATGCCGATCATCTGGCCGTTGAGGAGGGGGGCGGAAGGGGCCTCGGCAGCAGTGGTGGGAGCGGAAGGGGAGACGGCGGTCATGGCGTGAATCTCCTTGAGGCAAGGGCGTGCCGGGCAAGGCGCGGTGAAGTCCCGGCCACCAAACGGAGAGTTCTCCGGTTGATGTGACACCACCCTAAGCGGAGCCCTCTCCGGTTATCAAGGGTTAACCGGAGAAGCCTCCGCTACGTCCGCTACGCTGCTGCGCATGACCGCCCCCGCAGGGCGCGCGCCCACCGAGCGCGCCGACGCCGCCCGCAACCGCCTCCGCGTCCTCGAAGCCGCCCGGCGCCTGCTCGCGGCGGACGGCTTCACCGAACTGTCCCTGGACGCGGTGGCCAAGGAGGCCGGGGTCGGGGTGGGCACGGTCTACCGGCGCTTCCACAACCGGCCGGGGCTCGTCTACGCGCTCATCGAGGACAACGAGACCCGCTTCCAGGAGGCGTTCACGCGGCACTGCGCGGACGGGGCCCCCTCGGCGCACGACCGGCTGCGCGCCTTTCTGCACGGCATGGCCGAACTCGTCGACGACAACCGGGAGTTGCTGCTCCTGGCCGAGGCGAGCGCACCGGCGGGGCGCTATCGCAGCGCGCCGTTCCGCCGCCACCACGAGCAGATCGCCGGCATGGTCACGGAGCTCGCCCCCGGCGCGGACGCCGCTTACCTGGCGGATCTGCTCCTCATGGCGTACACACCGGGATTGTTCGACTTCCAGCGCACGGAGCGGGGTTGGGACGTGGACCGCATCAAGGGCGGCCTGGATGTACTGATCGACGGCATCGGGGCCGCCGAGGAGGCCGACCGGCGACTGTCACACCAGTAGACCGACCGGCCAACCGTCGGACGCGCAGGCCGACCGGCAACCGTCACACCAGTGGGCCGGGGCACGCCCCGGCCCACTGGTCTGTAGGTTCGCGCCGCCATTGTCAGTTCGGACCGCGGTGACCTGCCGCTCATGCTGGTGTCTCATCAGATGTCCCGCGGTTTCCGTCTCAGTTCGGTGGCCTTTCTTCATGCCGCATCGTCCTGCTAGTCCGCGTCGGCCTTCCAGGTTTGGCCTTCCAGGTTTGGGCGAACCAGGTGATGAAGTCCATCACGGTGCCGACACGGGCGATGCGCTCGTGGATGGCCCGCTGGTCGTGTCCGGGGAGGAAGTCGCCGCGTTCGATCGGTTTGCCGCAGCCGCAGTTGCACTTCCGGTTGTCCAGCGGGGACTTGAAGTAGGTGATGGGGTTCTGCTGGGCGCCGTTCGGCGCGGGTTTGCCGACGTAGTGGTCGGTTGCGGAGCGAGACGGTGACCTTTTCGAGGGGCCAGCCCTTGCGGGCGGCGTACATCCGGACCGTCGTGGAGGTGCAGGCACCGAGCGCGGCGAGCAGCAGGTCGTAGGGGCCTGGTCCGCTGTCCGCGCCGGCCGGCTCCGGCTCGTCGGCCGCCAGCACGTGGTGTCCGGCCCGCACCAGCTGCCCGTAGGGGCCGGTTCCGTTCTCGCTGACCGTGACGAGAGCGTCCTGCAGGTCTCCGGGGCCGGCCGCAGGAGCGTCCGCCTGCTCAAGGGGGGGTGTGCTGTTCGGGCATGTCTGTGCTCCTGAGGTCGGTGGGATCAATACGGCGGTGGTGTGCGGTCCGGTGGTGCCGCACGGTGTCGGTGCGGCGGCACGCCGAGGCGTCAATGCCCGGGCCGGGTCCGGGGCGCGTCGGCCGGGGCGGGGGTGTAGCGACTGGCCCACGCGGCCAGGACCGCAGCGGCGTACTGGGCGTCGGCGCGGTTGCTGAGCAGGTGGTCGGCGCCGGGCAGGCTGACGTAGGACTTGGGGTGGCGGGCGGTTTCGAAGATCTGCCGCGCGTTGTCGACGTCGACGACCTGGTCGGTCGGGGCGTGCAGGACCAGCAGGGCCGCATCCAGGGTGCGGATCCGCGTCGCCTGGGGCTGGGCGAGGAGGTCGTCGATGAACCGCTGCCGGATGCTGAACGACCGGCCCGCCAGGGTGACGTCGGCCTCGCCGCGCTGGGCGATCTCCTGCCGGTGGTGGGCGAATTGGTGCACGACATGATCGGGCGCGGCCGGAGCGGCGATCGTCGCGACGGCCCGGACCCCGGGGATGCGGTGGGTGGCGGCGAGCACGGCAGCGCCGCCGAGCGAGTGCCCGATCAGGAGGGACGGTGCCGTGTAGTGGTCGCGCAGGTGGTCGGCCGCGCGCACGAGGTCTTGGACATTGGAGCTGAAGGTGCTGCTGGCGAAGTCGCCGCCGGACTGGCCCAGGCCGGTGAAGTCGAAGCGGAGCACAGCGATGCGGTGGGCGGTCAGGGCTTTGGCGATCCGGGCGGCGGCGTGGCTGTCCTTGCCGCAGGTGAAGCAGTGCGCGAACACGGCATACGCGGCCGGGGGCCGGGCCGGGAGGTCAAGGATGGCCGCCAGCGGTGTGCCCTGGGATCCCGGGAACGTGAGGTGCGTGCTGGATCCGGTCATCACATCCTCCTGGATGGGTTCTTCGGCCCGGGTGCGGCCCCGGCTGGGGCGGGCCCGGGATCGGGCGGTGTCAGAGGGCGTGGGCCGGGGCATGGAGGTCGGCCAGGACGGCCAGTTCGGCCAGCAGGGCACGCAGCAGGCTCTCGGTGATGGCGTCGCCGGTGAAGGTGCCGTCGGCATCGAAGCGCTGGTGGGACTGGAAGACGGTGACCTCGGGGTGGGCCACGACCGGGGCCTGGATGCGGTGCAGGATCTGCCGCAGGACCAGCTGGCCGCGGGCGGTGCCGAACTGGGAGGGTGAGGCGCCCAGGACGGCGACGGGCTTGTGGCGCAGGGCGTGCCGGCCGGCGGGTCGCGAGAGCCAGTCCAGGGCGTTCATCAGCACGCCGGGGATGGCCGAGTTGTACTCCGGGGTGGCGATGAGGACGCCGTCGGCCTCCCGCACGCGTCGGCTCAGGTCGGCGACGGCGGCGGGCTCGGGGCCGTCCTCGAGGTCCTCGTTGAAGAAGGGAAGCCGGCCCAGCCCTTCGTAGAGGTCGATGGTGACACCGTTGGGCGCGAGGTTCTGCACGGCGCGCAGCAGGCCGGTGTTGTGGGAGGAGCGGCGCAGGCTGCCGGAGATCGCGAGGAAGGTCAGGTCGGACATCGCGGAGGGCCCTTCGAAGGAGGCAGGGGCGGGGCGGGAGAACGGTCGGCGCCGGCCCGGCACCACAGGCGGTGCCGGGCCGGCCGGGCACGGCGGCGTACGCCCGCAGGGCTGCGGGCGCCCGCGCTGGCCGAGGTGGGCTGTTGTTAGATCGGGTAGACGGGCTGGGAGCTGCGGACGGTGATCCAGCGGGTCTCGGTGAAGGCGTCGATGTTGGCCTCGCCGCCGAAGCGGGCGCCGGTGCCGGACCAACCGACGCCGCCGAAGGGGATGCGGGCGTCGTCGTTGATGGTCTGGTCGTTGATGTGCACCAGGCCGCTGGGGATGCGCTCGGCCAGTTCCAGGCCGGTCATGACGTCGCGGGTGAGGATGCCCAGCGAGAGGCCGTACGGGTCGTCGGCGGCCAGTTGCGCGGCCTCGTCCAGGGTGGTGAACGTGCGCACGGGTACGACGGGGCCGAAGACCTCCTCCGCGTAGGCGGGCGCGTCGTCGGGCACGTCGACGAGGACGGTGGGGCGGTAGAAGAGGTCGTCGTAGGTGCCGCCGGCCAGCAGCCGGGCACCGGCGGCGATGCTGGCGGTGACCTGGGCGTGGATGGTGTCCCGCTGGTGGGCGTTGATGAGGGGGCCGAGGTCGACGTCGGCAGTGTCGGGGTCACCGACGGTGAGCTGCTCCGCCTTGGCGACCAGGCGCGCGGTGAACTCCTCGGCGATGTCGGCGTGGACCAGGATGCGTCCGGTGGCCATGCAGACCTGGCCCTGGTTGAAGAAGGACCCCCAGGCGACTGTGGAGATGGCGCGGTCCAGGTCGGCGTCGGCCAGCACGATCATCGGGTTGTTGCCGCCCAGTTCGAGGTGGGCGCGCTTCACGCCGCGGGCCGCCGCCTCGCCGACCTTACGCCCGGCCCCGGTGGATCCGGTGAAGGAAATGACGCGCACATGCGGGTCATCGACCAGCGCCGCGCCCGCCGCGCCGTCGCCGGGGACCAAGGTGAGCACGCCCTGAGGCAGGCCCGCTTCCTCGAAGATCCGCATGATGGTGACACCACCGCTGACCGCGGTGCGCGGGTCCGGCTTGAGGACCACGGTGTTGCCGAGCGCCAGCGCCGGAGCGACGGACCGGATCGCCAGGATCAGCGGCACGTTGAACGGCGAGATGACACCGACGACCCCGGCGGGCACCCGGCGGGTCATGCTCAGGCGCGGCTCGGCGGACGGCATGACCTGGCCGATGGGGTGGGAGCACAGCACGGCCGCCTCGTAGCACTCCTGCTCCGCCTGGTCCGTCTCGAAGACGGCCCGGGCCCGGGTGCTGCCGCTCTCGCGGATCAGCCAGTCCTGGATCTGAGGAGCGTGGGCGGCGAACAGTTCCCCGGCCCGGCGCAGTATCGCGGCGCGCTCGGTGTTCGGGGTGGCGGCCCAGGCGCGCTGGACCTCGGCGGCGCGGGACGCGGCGCGGGCGATGTCGCTCGCGTCGGCGGAGCCGATGTGCTCCAGGGTGTCACCGGTGGAGGGGTTGACGACGGCCGTCTTGCCGCCGGAGGCGTCCCGCCAGCCGTCGATGTTGATCTTTCCGGACCAGAGGGCGGGGTCGAACAAAGACATGGGTTCCTCGACTTTCTCGGCCCGCCGCAGGGCGGACGTGTGCAGCGTCAGATGAGTGGAAGAAGGGGGCTGCCCGCCCGGTGGCTCGGGGGGATACCGCCGGGCGGGCGCCGTCCGCACAGCTGCGGGGGGCCGCCGCGCGGAGCTGGGGGTCAACGGGTGGCGCGGTAGGCCCGGTTGATCACGTCGCCGACGACGTCGGGGTGGCTGACCATGACCGCGTGGGAGCTGTTGACCTCGGTGATGTGGGCATCGGCGCGCTTGGCCATGAAGCGCTCCAGGCTCGGGGCAATCGCGTGGTCCTTCTTGGCCACCAGCGCCCAGGACGGGATGGTCTTCCACGCGGCGTGCTTGGCCGGCTGGCCGAAGGCCTCCGCCGCGATGGGCCGCTGGGAGGCGGCCATCAGGGCCGCGGTCTTCGCGGGCACGTCGGCGGCGAACGCGTCGGCGAACTTGGCCGGGTCGAGCATGACTTCGGTGCCGGTGGTGCCGTCGGGACGGGTGAACTGGAAGGCCTGCTGCGGCAGCGGCGGGACGCTCGGGTCCGGGTGCTGCTCAAGGAGACCGCCGAGCGTCTCGCCCTTGTCCGGCGCGAAGGCGGCAACGTAGACCAGCGCCTTGACGTCGGGGATGGCGGTTGCCGCGTTGGTGATCACGGCTCCGCCGTAGGAGTGGCCGACGAGGATCTTCGGCCCCTTGATGCCCTTGAGCAGGCCCTGCAGGTACGCCGTGTCGTAGTCCAGGCCGCGCAGCGGGTTGGCCACTGCCCGGACCTTGAAGCCCTGGTGGCGCAGCCGGGCTGCGGTCTCCGTCCAGCCCGAGGCATCGGCGAAAGCGCCGTGGACCAGCACCACCGTCGGCTTGGGCTTTGCGGCGTCCAGGTCCTGCGCGTCGGCGGAGGGCGCCAGGGAGGTGAGGGAGGCGACGACCGCGGCTGCGGCCGTTCCGACGACCGCGGCGGTGCGACCGGTGTGCTTGTCGGTGCTCATGAGATTCCTTCGTGAGGGTGCGGCATGGCCGCGGATGGATCGCCGGGCGCGGATGCCGCGCTCCCAGCAGGGGCGGTGGGCGGCGGCTTTCGGCCAGGCCGCCCAGTGGCGCGCCGTCCGGCGGGACAACGATGCACCACAAGTTTGATTACAGTCAATAGTCGAAACTAAACCTCGCGGAGTCCGGCGCCGCGCCGGGGCCCGTGCGCACACCGGCAGGAAGGAACGTGCTGTGAGCAGCAAGAACCAGGCGGGCGTCGGCGGTACCCGCCGACCGCGACACCGGGCCGGGACGCAGACGCGCACACCGCATCCCCGGTGGGCAGGCCGCGGAACCCGGCGGTCACCGAGGCGATCCCGCGGACCGGGCGCGGACATCTGGCCACCGACGGGCGCACACGGATGACGATCGGCACCGTGGTGGCGGACGCCGGGGGAACGCGCCCCGCCCGGTACCGGCGCGGGCCGAACCGGCACGAGCGGGTGGTGGACGCGCTCTCCTGCAACCTGCGTCAGCAGCGCGGTCGGCCGGTGGTCCGGAGTACGAACGCGGGCATCCGAGCGGAATGGCACCTGCTGCCGGAAGGCTGCGCCGGAACGGTTGCCTACAGCCGGTCCGTGTCCGTGGGGAGGCCGAGCAGCATGCGGCCGGTCGTCTCCCATGTGGCCGGGCTGACCTGGATGTGGGCGGTGGCGGTGGCCGCGTCCCGGAAGCGGCGCTGCAGCGGCGAGCCGTCGTAGATGGCCGATCCGCCGCCGAGGTCGTACATGGACCGGACGACGTCCGCGGACGTGCGAGCGGCGTGTGTCGCCGCCAGGCGCAGTCCGGTGCGCAGGTCCATCGCGATCGCCTCGCCGGTGGACGCGGCGCACCATGCGTCCTCGATGGCCGCATAGAACAGGGCGCGTGCGGCCCGCAGGGAGGCTTCTGCCTGGGCGATCGCGGTCTGTGTCACCGGCTTCTCGCCAAGCGTGCGACGCGCGCCGTAGGAGAGTTTGCGGCCCGCGAGGTCGAGCAGGTCGTCGATGGCCCCGCGCGCGTTGCCCAGGGCCGTGGCGGCGATGGCCAGGGCGAAGTAGCCGAAGACGGGGAACCGGTAGAGCGGAGCGTCGATCACCGGACCGTCGGCCAGCGACAGCGTGCGGTGGGTGGGAACGAACACGTCCTCGGCCACGACATCGTGACTGCCCGTTGCGCGCAGTCCGGACGTCTGCCAGGTGTCGTCGAGGATCCGCAGCTGTGCGGCCGGGATCCCGACGGTGCGCATCGCCGGGGCGCCGCCTTGCTCGCCTCGGCCGTCGTCCACGAGGCAGCCGCCGAAGAAGTAGTCCGCATGCGTGATGCCGCTGGCGAACGGCCAGCGCCCGGAGACGACCAGCCCGCCGTCGACCGGGCGGGCCGTGCCCCGCGGCGCCCACACGCCGGCCGCGATCGAGCGCGGGTCACCGAAGATCTCGGCTGCGCCGGCGGCCGGCAGATAGGCCGCCAGCAGGCTGGTGGCCATGGCGATGGAGACGCACCAGCCGGTGGCGGCGTCGCCCCGGGCAATCGTCTCGGCGCCGGCGAGCGCGTCGGCGGGCGGGGCCTGCGCGGCCCCGACACTGGCGGGCGCTGCGCACCGCATCAGCCCCGCGTCACGGAGCGCCTCGACCACGTCCGGCGCCAGACGCCGTCTGCGGTCGGTGTCTGCGGCCGCGGCCTGCGCCTGCAGGCGGATCCGGTCCGCCCTTGGCCACAGACTTTCCCGGGGCGCTTCGGTGCGGTGCAGCGAGCTGGTCATGGGGCCTCAATTCGTCTTACAGGGGCGGCACACGGGCAGCCGCGCTCTCGTCACTGCGCGCAGCAGCGACGCCGTGTCAGTGGTGTTGCGGAACGGTCTACGTGCGGGCCGTCAACAGGCTTGCGCGCAGGGCTCGTTTGTCGGTCTTGCCGACGGCCGTCCGCGGGAGGGAGTCGGTGATCGAGTAGGAGGCCGGCGCGTAGAGGTCTCCGAGCGCGTCGACGATGCCGCGGGTCAGCCGTACGAGGTCCGGGGCGCCTGCCGGGTCTCGGGGCACCAGGACCACGTGCACGGTCTCCTTGTCGTCGTCACCGGGCAGCCCGATGGCGGCGGCGTCCTTGACGGCCGGGTGTGCGGTGAGGAAGTCGTCGAGGAGGCGGGAGTAGACGTTGTCGGCCGTGCGGCCCGTCACGATGATGTCCCGCGCGCGGTCGACCAGGTACAGATAGCCGCTCTCGTCCCGGCGGGCGATGTCGCCGCTGCGGAACCAGCCTTCGTCGTCGAGTACCTCGGCGGTGCGTTCCGGGTCGTTCCAGTAGCCCTCCATCACCGTAGGGCTGCGCACGTACAGCTCGCCGATGCGCCCTACGGGCACGGGCTTGCCGTCGGCGTCCCGCAGCTCCACTTCGACCCCGGGCCCCGGGCGTCCGCAGCTGGTCAAGGACGCGGGCCGCCGCACGTCATGCTCCGCGGGGGTGAGCTCGGTGACGAGCCCGCTCTCGGATGCCGCGTAGATCTGGTGCAGGACCGGACCGAAACGCTCCATCGCTTGCCTGAGACGGGCGGGGGAAGCGGCCGCTCCGCCGTACAGCAGAGTCGTCAGCGCGGGGAAGCGGCCGGACAGGCAGTCCGGATGGTCCAGCAGTTCGTACAGCATCGGCGTCACGACCATCATCCTGGTGACGTGTTCGCTGTCCATCACCGACAGGGCCGTGCCGGCGTCGAAGGTCCTCAGCAAGACGATGGTGTGGCCGCTGAGGACGCCGGTCAGGAAGGCGGCGTGGCCGCTGGTGTGCGTCACCAGCGTGCCGATCAGCATCGCGGGGTCGGCCGGCGCGCCGTCGGCGCAGGCGTGGGAGGTCCGCAGGTAGCCGTCGTAGTAGCCGCTGCGGTGCACGACCAGCTTGGGCAGGCCGGTCGTGCCGCCGGTGTAGAGAAGTGTCGCGAGGTGGCGGCCGTCGGCCGCCTCGTTCAGCGAGAGCGGGGCACGGCCGGACGCCGCGGTCAGGAAGTCGGCGGCAACCGATGACGCGCCGATGCTGAAGAGATGCGGAATGGCCGCCTGGCCGGCGATCCGGCGGGTCCGGTCTTCGAAGACCGGGTCGAACAGGAGCACCTTGACGTCGGCGCGCCGGACCAGCGCTTCGAGTTCCCGGTTGCCGGGCTCGGGCGGCACGAAGACCAGGCGGCCCCCGGCGAAATGGACGGCCAGCTGCAGCAGGAGCGCCTCGGGCGAGTTCTCCACGAACAGCGCCACCCCGTCTCCGTCCGCCACCCCCCTGCCCCGCAGCGCTGCAGCGAAGCGCAGGACCGTGCGGGCGGCCTCGGTGCCGCTGATCCGCCGCGCTCCCGCGACGATCGCCTCACGCTCGCCTCTCGCCGAGAGCCGGTGCAGCACCGAGACGGTGTAGTTGTCGTGGGCAGTGACCTTGTTCATGATCCTTCTTCGTGCTCTGTCACGTCGGTGGGGGTGGGTGGGCCGGGGAAGGTTCCGCACCGTGCCCCGAAGGCTGGTGCTCGCGGGCGCGGACCGGTCGTGCGGCGCGCTCCTCCTCGCGGCGTGCGAGCGGGAGCGGATCGCGGGTCCGCAAGCCGCTGCTGAGGGTGGCGGGGCCCGGCCGTGCCGTGCCTCAGCGTGGACTTGTGTAGAGGCCCTCGTGCTCCCAGGCGCGCAGGGTGTCGTAGTCCTCGATCAGCTCTTGGGAGGTGGGGGCCGCGAGGTAGGCGAACCCGGGAGAGGTCGGCAGGCTGCTGGTGGGGGCGAGGTACTGGCCCGGGGCGAAGCCGGGGAAGACCGCGACGACGCTGGGGAGTTCCGCGATCTTGGTGAGGGCGTCGGGGTCGGCCGGGCCGGGGTGGTGGTTGATGAAGTCGACCCACCGCAGCAGCGGCGGCCGGCCCGGATCGGGGGTGGTGCGGGTGCGCAGGGATGCGGGATCGATCGTGGCGGTGACCGCCAGGGCGGTCTGGGAGGGGCCGAGGTAGGCGTCCACCACGTCGGGCCCGGTGCCTCCGCCCAGGCGGGCGCCGGTCTCGATGAGGACCGGTCCCCGGTCGGTGAGCATGACCTCGGTGTGGGCGGGCGTCTCGGTGATGCCGAGCGCGTCCAGGACGTCCCGGACGTAGCCGATGAGCGCCTTCCCGGCGGCGCTGGCGGCATCGACGGGCTCCTGGAAGTCGTAGAGGGGTGCGGCGGTCGGGCCGATGCGTTTGGTGTAGCGCCAGATCTCGGCGACGTGGTGCTGCCCGCCCGCGGAGACCGTGTTGATGCAGTACTCGGTTCCGTGCAGGCGTTCCTGGACGAGCACGGCGTCGTTGGGCTCGCCGAAGAGGTTGGGGGTGCCCAGGACGGCGGTGGCGGCCTGGCCGACCTCCTCGGCCGAGCCGCAGAACGTCACGCCGTCGGTGCCCGCGCTGGCCAGGGGCTTGACCACCACCTCCTCCAGGCCCCACACGGTGTACCAGTCGGCTGCGGCGCGGGCGGAGCGGGCGACGGTGGTGTGCGGGGTCGCAAGGCCCGCGGCCTGGACCGCCTGCTGCATGAGGAACTTGTCGCGGCGGGCTGCGACCAGGGCGGGGTCGTTCGTCGGCAGATGCAGCGCGCTCGCGAGGGTCTCCGCCAGCACGACGCCGGTTTCGGTGCCGGCCATCACGCGGGAGACGCGCAGGCGGGCGAGTTCCCGCGTGAGGCTGGTGAAGTCGGCGGTGAAGCCCAGATCGAGGACGTAGTCGTCGCGGCTGAACGAGTGCAGGAGGAAGGCGCCGATGTCCGGCTGGCTCCGCACGTGGATGCAGTCGACACCCGCTCGGGCCAGTCGCCTGGCCAGTGTCGCCCCGGTGGAGTATCCGTCGACGATCGCTACCTTCATGGAGCTGTTCCTCTCGTGGTGCTGTAGAGCTGTGGGCGTAGGGATGCCGGCTGTCACAGGGGCAGTTGGGCAGGTGGCGGTGCTAGGCCGGCGCTGAGGTGGGGGAGGTGCGCAGGGTGCGGGCGAGCGGCACGCAGGCCAGAGCCCCCAGGGCGGCGCTGGTGATGAGGAGGCCGGCGACCAGGGGGCGGCCGCCCGCGTTGAGGGCGCCGGCGATGCCCAGCGGGGTGAGCGAGGCGATCGCGCCCGCGACGCTGAGGGCGGCCTGGTAGCGGCCGATGGCGCCGGGCGGGGCGGCCGTTGCGACGAAGGCGCCGGCGGCGACGCTGTAGCAGATCTCGCCGGGCACCATGATCACAGCTGCGGTGGTGTAGCCCAGGGTGGTGTGCTGCAGGGCCGCCAGTGCCATGGCGGCGCCCAGGATCAGGCTGCCGGCGGCGAACACCGGGCCGATGGGGTAGCGGACGCGGTCGTCGGCGCCGACCAGCAGGCGGGTCAGCGGCGGGCTGAGCAGCAGGACCGCAGCGGAGTTGGCGAGCATGGCGGTGCCGTAGGCGGACGGGGCGAGGTGGTCCGCGCTCATGACCAGGGGCAGGACGCTGATCAGGCCGTAGGCGCAGGTCGTCGCCGCGACGGCCGCGGCGACCATCCACCGCAGCCGGGGGTCGGAGACGATCTGTGCGTAGGTGGCGTGCTCGTGCCGGCGTTCGCCCCGGGGCGTGCTGGGCCGGCCGCTCAGCATGGCGCGCACCAGGAGGGCTGCGGCCACGCAGGCAACGGCGTTGAGGGCGAACAGGAATCGGTAGCCATGGGCGTGGGCCACAAAGCCGCCGACGCCCGAGCTCAGCGAGAGGCCCACGTTCGACACCCAGTAGACCCAGCCCTGGGCGCGGGTGCGTGCTCCCTCATTGGTGAGGCGGTCGTTGATCTGCGCGGAGACGGCCGGCCGGTGGACGTCCATGGTGCAGCCCAGGCAGAAGGCGAGCAGCAGCAGGGCGTGCAGGCTGCTGGCCACGGCCAGCCCGGCGCAGATCACTGCGGCAAGGAGCAGTCCCGCCGTGCACGCGGCACGGGCTCCGATCCGGTCGGTCATCGCCCCGCTGACCAGCTGCCCGACACACCAGCCGACCCCGAAGACCGTCAGCGCGGCGCCGGCGGCGGTGGTGCCGTGCGCCGCGCCGATGGAGTAGCCGAGGAAGTCGTAGGCGAATCCGCAGGCTTTGACCAGGAACGTCGTCGCCAGCAGCGTGGTGATGACCACCCGCGCGGACGGGCCGGACGGGCGGGAGGGGGCGGCCGCAGGAGGGGGTGCGGTGACCGTCATGCCGAAGGGCCTGCCTTGTCAGAAAGCGCCACACTGCTTGGTGCCTCAGCAGTCGCAGCGGGTGGGTGTTCAGCGGGGTGGGTCAGTTCGGCCAGGCCCGCGACGATGCGCTCGCGCAGGTGCGCCATCCGCGCGGGCCGGTGGTAGCGCGGGGAGCAGGCCAGTTCGATGCTGCACCGCCCGGTGAAGGTGGAGACGAAATAGCCCACCCAGGACACCGACTCGGAGGTGGCGAAGCCACGGAAGTCGACGACCTCCATCCCCGGCGGCACGGCGAGCTCGGGCACCGGGCCCCAGTTGGTGACGAAGTTCCCGACGCCGGTACGCGCGCGGCCCTGGGCGGCCGCCGACGCCGCGGCCCGCATGACCGCGAGCGCCCTCCCGCCCTCGATCCCGGCGACGAGCTGCGCCTTCGTCTCCCTGGCCAGGGCGTTCAGGTCCGAAGTGGGCCCGCATGCGGTGACCGTGGGCGCGAACCCCACGGCATTGGTGACCTCGTCGGGGCGCGCCACCGGGCGCAGGTGGGGACGCAGGTCCACGAGATGGAACATGATCATCGGCAGTTCGGGGGCGGCACCAGCCGCTTCGGTGAGCATCGCGCGTTCGGCGCGGATGATCGCCGCGGCCAGCAGGGCATGCAGGGTCGTCCCCGATGCCCGCGCGTGAGCGAGCAGGGCGGCCGTGTCTGCCTGCGACAGGGTGATGCGCTGCGCCGGCTCGGGGGCGAAGCCCGCGCCGCCCCCGGTGTCGGCGGCGGGGAGGCTGTGCACCGGGCCCGCGGCCGCCGCGGTGAGGCGGGGCAGGGCCATGGCGCGGGCCTGATAGGCCTGTTCGAGGCTGCGCGGGTGGACCGGGGCCGGATCGGGGAGCACCACGCCCTGGGCCAGGGCGGCGGCCGTGTGCCAGAAGTACTCCAGCAGCGCCGAGCCCAGCGTGGCGTCGTTGATCGCGTGAGACACCTGCAGGGCGACCGCGGTCAGCTCGCCCTCGGTCACGATGGTGAGTTTCGCCAGGCCGTGCGCGGGATCCAGGACCGTGAGGCCGTGCTCGAGCCAGTCGGCCACCGTGCCCTGCACGGTCTCGGTGGCCGCGTTGCCGGCGCCGCCATCGGGTATGTGCAGCCAGCACTGCTCGCCGCTCGTCTCTATCGTGCCGCGCAGCATCGGATACCTGTCGCACAGCAGCCCGAACGCGGTGTGCAGCCCCGCGATATCGACCGCACCGGCGCAGATGGCCACATAGCTGACCGTGAGCTTGCGCGGCACGAAGCCGTGATCGATCAGTCCCAGAGGGTATTTCATGTCGTTCTCCGCGAGTTGGGGGCCTGGGTGGCGGGCGCCGGGTGCGTGATCACGCCGGGCCCAACAGCGCGGGACGGGTGCTGCGCGCCGGGCCGACCGGACGCCAAGTCCGCATGCCCAGCGGCGTGCTGACGCCGTGCACCTCGGCGGCGTGGGCGCCGTCCGGTGGGGTCAGCACGTGTTCCTGGGTGGCGGGCTCGTCACTGCGGGCGGTGAAACGCATCGGGAAGGGCGCGGCACGCACAGCGCAGACCTCCAGTTCTTGTCGGAGCGGGTGTCGCAGAGCCACCCTGTCGCCGCGGTGACACCCCTACCAAGACGCTGCTAACGCTGGTGCCAGCAGCACCTGGCAGCCGGTGTGGGGCGTGGTTGATGATGGGCGGGTGAACTCCGCCCCCTCCCCCCGCCGCACCGAACTCGCCGCGTTCCTGCGCAGCCGCCGCGACCGCCTCACCCCCGCCGCGGCCGGGATAGCACCAGGACTGCGCCGCCGGACACCAGGACTGCGCCGCGAGGAGGTCGCCCATCTGGCCGGGGTCTCCATCACCTGGTACACCTGGCTCGAACAGGGACGCCCCATCAACGTCGGCCCGCAGATCCTGGACGCCATCGCCACCACCCTGCGCCTGGACGCCGCCGAACGCGCCCACCTCTACCGCCTGGCCGAGGTACCCATCCCCGCGGTGGCCGCCACCGCCAACCCGATCACCCCCACCCTGCAGACGATCCTCGATGCCATCACCGGCTTCCCCGCCGCGGCCATCAACACCCGCTGGGACCTGCTGGGATGGAACACGGCGGCCGCCGCCCTGTGGCCCCGGCTCACCTCACCCGAGAGCTCCCGCAACGTCTTGTGGGAGATGTTCACCACCCCCGAGTGCTGCCGCCAGTTCGTCAACCGCGACGCCGGCCTGCCCCACATGGTCGCTTCGTTCCGCGCCGACTTCGCCCACCACCTCGACGACCCCGCCTGGACCGACCTGATCCGCGCACTGGCCACCGCCAGCCCGGAATTCACGCGGCTGTGGGCCACCCACGACGTCGGCGCACCGCCGACCCAGACCATGACCTATCACCACGCCGCGGTCGGCGAGCTGTCGCTGTCCCTGACGCGCATGGAGCTGCCCGCCGTAGCCGAAACGATCGTCACCGTGTGGACTCCTGCTGATGAGGACAGCCGCTCGCGCATGGACCAGCTCCTGGCCCACCCCGAGGCTCCCTGGCTGGACCACACCCACTGAGGCGCCTTCGTCGGGCCTGGCGGGCCGGCGCCGCAACCGCAGCCCACGCGCCCACCCCTGCGGCGAACTGAGCCTGACCCCGCCCCTCTGACTGCGCTCACAGCAGCGCCCCGCGTCTTCCGGCAGTAGGCCCCTGAGGTCCACGACCCAGATTTAGTTACGCTCATTATCTGTAACGCACCTCCTCCTTTTTAGTTACAGACAAGCTCTGTAACCGAAAGCCGGACGGCGCTAGGGTGCGCGGCAGAAGGAGGGCGAGATGACTGCCGAACGCACCCCTCACCGGGGCAGCCGACGCCGCAACCCCGCCACCGCACCGCCCGTCAGAACCAGCGGGCGTCCGCGCGACCCGGCGATCGAGGAAGCGATCCTGCTGGCCGCCCGCAACCGCCTGGCCAGCGACGGCTACTCGGCGATGACGATCGGCGACATCATCGCGGATGCCGGTGTCACCCGCCCCACCCTCTACCGGCGCTGGTCGAACAAGTACGAGCTGGCCCTCGACGCACTCCGGCACGCCCTGCGCAGGCGGCGCGAGGCGCATCCGTCGCCGCAGGCGGACCGCCTCCCGCCGCGCGAGGCCTTCACCGAGGCCGTGCGCCGCCTCGGCCTGCGCCAGTGCGACAGCTGCATGATGCCCCTGCACGGCAGCTTCATGGGCGCGGCCGAACGCGAGCCCGGCCTTCTGCAGCAGCTGCGCGAGCACGGCGCACAGCCCTGCCGCGAAGAGCTCCTCATGACGCTCGTCAGGCTCCAACAGCGCGGCGCCGTACGCACGGACAGCGACCTCGAAACGGTCGTCCGCCTGTGCTTCGGCAGCTACTTCGCCCACTACCTGCGCACCGGCCGCGCCACCCCCGCCGACCACGCCCAGCGGGTCGCCGCTGCCCTATGGCCGACCATCGCCACCAGCCGCTCCCGCTGACCGGCAAGCCGGCCGCCCGGCGCGACGAGGCAGCAGCGCCCCCGCGCCGGAATGTCCGGGTCGGCCCCGGCGCCGAGCTCGTCGGGCCGAGCGGCTGCCGGGACCCGGCTGGATCATGCCCGCCCCCGGCAGCCACCCCTTCCCCGAGGTACGCGGCGGCGCCTCATCGCGCTTTTCTGCCTCCCCTCCGGTGCATCTTCTACGACGTCACCGCCCGCCATGCCACCGCGTAAGCGGGTGCACACGGGGCCCCGGGACATCCCGGGCGGACCTGGGCTGCCGGAGGCTCCCTCCAGGCCCGAACCGAGTCTTGGGTTCGGCCCTGGCGTTGCGGCGGCGGACGTAGGCGGTGATGGCGGCGTTCTGCGCGGTGTGGCTGCGGTGGTCGGTGCCGTTGAGGGCGAAGCAGCGCAGGGCCGCGAACTCGGACTCGATTCAGTTCAGCCAGGATCCATAGGTCGACAGGAAGACCAGCTCGATGTCGTGGGCCGCTGTCCACGCCCAGGCTCCACGTGAACAGGCCGACCAGCCCCCAGTTGGAGAGGGACGTCCGCGCGATCAGGCAGATGTGCTCGCGCACCCGGCTACTGATCGTCCTGGGGCGTTCCACGCTCCGTTTGGGTCCAGCGCGCCGAACGCCCGCTCGTTGAACGCATGGATCACATCACGCACATAGTCAGCGCTGACCTGCATCAGCGACGAGCCACAACCACCCGTCACACCCAGCGGCGCGAAGACGGCGCCGGGTACCGCCACCCGCACGGCGCTGCTACTGACCGCCGTCCTCCTCACCCACGGGCGACC
Organism: Streptomyces flavofungini; assembly: GCF_014650815.1. Classification (GTDB taxonomy): domain Bacteria; phylum Actinomycetota; class Actinomycetes; order Streptomycetales; family Streptomycetaceae; genus Streptomyces; species Streptomyces flavofungini. The sequence continues at coordinate 168,736 of NZ_BMVR01000016.1, read as the reverse complement.
GGCCCAAGCCTTGCACAGAGGGAGGGCGTCCGGGAGACGGCCAAGACCACGCTGAGCCGGGGCCGTCGGACATTCCCTCGGCCATGTCTGCTTTCACGAGGCGGGTGGCGCCTGTGCGCTGTTGTCTGCCCGCAGGACGGGCCACAGGAGAGCGACGGTGCGGTCGGCGAGGTCGCCGGGGGTATCCCGGCCCGTGAGTAGATAGTCGCCGAAGTAGCTGCCGAGGCAGAGGGTGACGGCGGCGTCGAGGTCGGCGTCCTGGCGGACAGCCCCGATGTCCTGGAGGTGGCGCAGGGTCTCCAGGAGTTCGTCGCAGCGCGGCTTGGTGGCGTGCTCGCGGATCAGGGCGAACAGGTCGGGTTCGCGTTCGGCTTCGGCCATGAAGTTGCCGTGCAGGGACATGGCGCGCGGATTGCTGTAGCGGGGGTCGACCCGGCGGACCGCCTCAGTGAACGCCTCGAGCGGGGTCATGGCGTCCAGAGCGAGGGGCTGGTAGGCCTCGCGTTGTTTGCGCAGGCCGTAGAGGAGGGCATCCACGGTGAGTTCGTACTTGCCGGGCCAGCGGCGGTAGAGAGTGGGGCGGGTGACGCCGGCGTCCGCGACGATGTCACCGATCGTCATGCGTGAGTAGCCATCGGCGGCCAGGCGCGCGCGGGTGGCCTTGAGGATTGCCTCCTCGATCGCGGGGTCGCGGGGCCTGCCACCGGGATGCGGTGCGGCCTGCTGCTCAGTCGCCGCCTCGTCCGCCTGCGCACGGCCTCGCGGGCGGCGCTTGCGGCTGGCGGCCGTCTCGTTCCTGCTGCTCACAGCGGTTCCTCCTTGTCGGGTTCACAGTAGTAGCCACCTAGGATCGACGGCACTCCAAGTTAAGTTACGCAAATTATCTGTAACGTTATCTATGTTGCATGATCCTTCACAGTTGAGCCACACGACCGGCAGGAGGACCTCACTCGCGGCAAGGACAAGGACGGGTCCTCGATCCGGGCCTCGGCCAGGACGAGGCCCCGCCGAGCCGCGCGAGCCAAGCGGCACCGGCATCACGCGGCCCCGGCGATGCGCACCGAGTGCCCGGCCCGGCGGTTCCAGCGGTGCGGGCCCCGCGGGGCAGCGAGGGCGAGTTGGGGGCGGCTACCGGTTGCAGGCGGCGGAGCTTCGTACTGCATGCGACAAGCTTGTCGTGTCGGCCGGTCCGCGTCGCGTGGCGGCGGTCGCGGCCCGGCGCCCGGGCGATCCCAGGGTGGCGGCGCCGGAAAGCAGTGCCGTCCGGACCGTCGGGCCAGCATGAGGTGGCCGGTCCTGGTGCGGTCCGCAGCAGGCGTCCAACACATCCTGGAGGTGCCTGCGGACCAGGGTCTCGGGCACAGCGGGCACTCGGCGGGCCTGCGGGGGCGGCGTTCTGCCCGTCGCCCCGCAACCGCCTCAGGGGCGGGAGCCCTGACCAGCTCGCACTCACACACCAATTAAGTTACAGTCATTCACTGTAACGGTTGGCCCCTGCGGGCCTGCCGCTGATGACTTCTACGCTGGAGGACGATCATGGCAAGTGTTTACGAACCCGGTCGCGTTGGACTGCTGCTCGTTGACCTCGTCAACGAGAACTTCTCGAAGGACGGCAAGGGCTATCCCGTCTACGCGCCGGAATACGAGCGCCTGGGCACGATCGACAGCCTGAAGAAGCTCATCGCCGGGGCGCGGCAGCACGAGGACGTTCCCGTCTTCTACTCGACGACCGCCTTCACCGATGAGGACTACTCGACCTGGCGGCACGTCTCCGGGATCCACCGGCAGATGTTCGACAAGCGGATGTTCCAGGCCGAGACCTGGAACACCGAGTTCCACGAGGAGCTGGCCCCCCAGCCGGGTGAGGTGGTCCTCGCGCCGCACAAGGGCCTCGACGTTCTGCAGCACACCGACCTCGAGTTCCAGCTGCGGCAGCGCAACGTCGACTATCTGGCGATCGCCGGGGTCTCCGGGATCATGGCCGTGGAGTCGACGGCCCGCACCGCGATGGAGCGCGGCTACCACGTCACGGCGTTCACCGACGCCATAGCCGCCCCCGGCGGCCTGGTCACCTACCAGGCGATGATGCGCGGCCTGACCATGGTCTCCCACAACGTGACCGGCGTCGACGACTTCCTGGCCGCACTCGACGAGCTGACGGCGTAACACCTTCACCACCGGTACGGCGAGGAAAGCAGCTGGGGCATGCAGCGGGTACGAACGCGGTTGGCGGACGTCTACGACCGGTTCTTGGCATCCGATCCCGGCCTGATCCGGCTGCGGTCCGCGCTCAGCACGGTCTGCGCGGTAGGGCTGACGCTGGGCGCCCTCGCGGCGCTGGATGCCCCAGTGTCGATCCTGGTGACAGGCGCCCTCACGGCGATGGTCAGCACGGCCGCGGTCACCGAACCCCGGCCGCGCGACCAGGCACTGACCCTCGCGACGGGGGTGCCGGTCGCCCTGGCGGCCATAGCGGTCGGCAGCGCGCTGGCACCGCACCGGGTCACGGCGGACGTGGTGTTCGTGCTGCTGATCTTCGCCGCCCTCTACATCCGGCGGTTGGGTCCGCGCGCCACCACGCTGGGCATCTTCGCCTTCCAGCTCTTCTTCGTGACCCAGTTCGTCAACACCCGCGTGGGGCAGTTGCCGCAGCTGTTCCTGGCCGTGCTGATGGCCTTCGCCAGCTCTGCGCTGGTCAGGTTCGCCGTCCTGCGGTCGTCGCCCGGGCGGACGCTGGCACGGCTGCAGCGGGCCTTTGGGTTGCGTCTGGGGCTGGTGCTGGACGCGCTGATCGACGTGGCCGAGGGCGGACCGCAGGCGTCGCACGGCGAGCGGGCGGTCGCCACCTTGCGCCGGTCCACAGCCCGCCTGCACACAGGCGCGTTGATGGTCCAGAACCAGCTGGCAGCTGGCACGCCCGACGAACGCACCGCCTCCGCGATCCAGCGCCGCGTGGCGGAAGCGGAGACGGCCGTGGAGCGGCTGGCCGTCCTCGTGCTGCGGGTCCTGCGGCCCGGTACGGACGTCGATACCCTGAGCGGGCACCGGACGCAGGCCCGCCTCGCCGGATCCGCCATCAGCACCCTTGATGCGGCGACGCTGCCCGTGCTGGTCTCGGAACTGCGCGCGCTGCGCACGGCCATCGGCACCGGCCCGCAGCGGCCGGCGGGCACCGATCCCGCCGCGGTGCACAACCGGCTGCTCGGCTACCGCGGTGACAAGCAACTGCCCGACGCATCCCCGGCGATGCAGGACGTCTTCCGCTCTGCCGGGGAACTCACCCGCGCCCTGATCGGGCTGCGCCTGGCCGTCGACGGGCCAACCTCGGCGGTCCGGGACACACCCGAGACGGCACGGTCGCGCGAGGAGTCCACTGCCAAGGACGCCGACCCGGCCAAGGATGCTGGCCTGGCGGAGAAGGCCGTCCCGCAGCAGCCGGTCCCCCGCGTCCGCCCCACCACCAGGACCGCGCTCCAGGTCGCGACCGGATCGGCGCTGGCCGTCGTCGGCGGTGAACTGATCTCGCCGCAGCGCTGGTACTGGGCGGTGTTCACGTGCTGGGTGGTGTTCATCAGCACCACCTCCACCGGCGAGATCCTGGTCAGGGGATACCGGCGCCTGCTCGGCACGGTGGCGGGTGTCGTCGCCGGGCTCGCCCTCGCCGCCCTGATCGGCGACACCCCCACGCTGGCCTTCGCCCTGGCGGGCCTCAGCGTGTTCGGGATGTACTACACGCTCGCGGTGTCCTACACGCTGATGTCCTTCTTCGTCACCACGATGATCGGCATGCTGTACGCGCTGCTCCACACCCTCACCCCGGGCGTACTGGTGGTGCGGATCGAAGAAACCGCGCTGGGCATCGCGTGCGGACTGATCGCCGCCCTGCTCGTACTGCCAGTGCGCACCCGGGAACGCACGGACCAGTTGCTGCACGACGCGCTGGAGCGACTACGCGCGGTGCTCTCCCAGTCATTGGCCCGGCTGGGCGGTGAGTCCGGCGGGGACCTGCTGGATCCGGCCCGCGCGCTGGACGCGGCCCTGGACAGCCTGCGCCATTCTGCGCAACCGCTGATCACCCCGATCAGTCCGTTGAGGTCCCGGCGGCGCACCGCGCTCTGCGTACTGGGGCTGCTGGAAACGGCGGCCTTCCACGCCCGCAGTCTGGCTGCCACCGCCGAACTGGTCCCGGCCGGCCTCCACATCGGCACCGATCCAAGCCTCATGGACGAAGCCCGCCGGATCGACCGCAACCTCACGACCCTGATCAGCCAGGTAGCCCTCCGAGACAAGGACGGCACCACGCTCGTGCGCGGCCCCGGGATTCCCACCCCGCCAGCAGTGAGCGAGGGTGAGGCGCGGGCCGAGGACATCAACGCGACGCGACGGGTGCTGCGGCACCTCCAACGTGTCGACGAAAGCATCCAGGGCCTCGCTCGCACGCTCCACCTGCACGTCCGTGATGGCTCCTGACGTCGGCCGCGTGTCCGCCACTCCTGGTGCGCCCTCAATGGGGGTCTAGGGATGCGGCGTTGCCTACCGATCATCTGGGCCAAGCCGAAAGACTCCCCGCACCGTACACAGGCCACAGACAGGTGACGCTTCTCGCCGACACCTGAGACACTTCGGCGCTCAGCCTCGCTGAGACAGTCGAGGTGCTGAGACACCTGAGCTGTTCACAAGCGCGGCGCGTACGGAGCGCGGGCGCCGCCAGAAGGCTTCAGGAGCGACTGCTGTCGGCCCGATTGGCCCCTGCCCGGCGACCGGGCAGATCATGCCGCCGGCCCAGGTAGCTGATCATTCCGAGCGAGAAGCCGGTCTCCTCGGCGAGCTCGCGGCAGGTGCGTCCAGCGGCCCGTTGGTCGCGGAGCCAGTCGAGATCGATCTGGCGCCAGCGAGTCGCTTTGCCCTCGCGGCTCATGCCGTACTCGCGGACCAGGACCTTGATGGCCTCCTCGTTCACGCCGACATGCTTCGCGATCCACTTGAGCGAGCGGTACTCCTCGAGGTGGAAGCGGGCGAACGTGTCCCTGGGGAGCGCGGCGCGAGCCCGGCGAATGGCCGCTCCTCTCTCCCACATCGCGGATCACTTGGAGGGTGCCGGCTGCTCCTGCAGGACGAAGCGGACAGCGTCGTGGCTGACGCCCAGGCGGCGGGCTGCCCCGGCCGTCGTCAGGGATTCCTCCCGGACGAGGCGGTGCAGTGCGTGGATGTCGACGTCTTTGAGGTCGCATCCGGGCAGCGCGAGACCGTCGATGATGTCCGCCGGCGGCGGCCAGGTGAGGGGCTCGTCATGGATTCCCCGCCGGGCGAGAAACTCGCCTGCGTGCTCTTCGAGTTGGCTCACCGGCGCGGGGGCGAGATCCGTTTCGAAGGTCCGCAGCAGGGTCCGCAGCTCCGGGGTGGCAGGCGCGTAGACGGCCGGGGCGAGGGGTGCCGGAAGACCGCTGATCCGCTCGAACAGCAGCGCTCGGGCGAATTGGTGCCGCCGCACGCCGCCGGCTTCGAGTTCGATGTCCCGGCAGAGTTGTCTCCAGGTGTCCTGGGGCAGCAGGTCGCGGTAGTCGACCGCGCGACGGCGGTCGTAGTCGACCGGTGATCCCTCCTGGTCGAGGTAGTCCGCCGGCGCGGACAGGCCGAGGCTGACAGCCCTCCAGTGCCTCTGCTTCGTGAGCCGGTGCGCCATGTGAGGGCCGAGCCGGTCTTCTGCCGGGGACCGAAGGAGGCGGGTCGCTGTGGTGAAGTCTCCCGTGCCGCCGATGAGCAGGGGGTAGCACGACAGGGCCGGGCGGATGGTGCGCGACAGGGCCCCGCTCGAAGGGCTCAGCCGCGCGGACCACGCCGGCCAGAGCTGCGTCGGGATCCTGCGAGCCCGCTGAGCGGTCCGGGCGGCTGCCGCAGAGCCGGGCCTGCGAGGCAACCGGTCCGCGGTGCGGTAGCGCAGTTGGTCACTGTGACTGAGGCGAGGGGCCAGCGTCGCAAGGTGGACCGCGTCGAAGACCGGGCTGGTGTGGCGCCACCTGTGTGCGACCTTGAGCGGGATGGCGCCGTCGGCGTCGCTGATCAGGTGGCGAAGGGCGGCTCCGGCCGTGTGCGCATTGTCGTGCCCGAGGATGTGCAGGGCCGCGCTGACGGCAAGGGCGGCGGTCGCGGCCCGCTGCGGGGCCAGACGTCCCGGACGGGTCTCCTCAACAGGGTCAAAGGAGCGTCGCTTCTCCGGGAAGGGCTGCTGGTGCAGGGACCAGATCTCCGGCGGGACGAAGCCCACCAGCCGATCGGGGGCACGACGCAGGAGTATCGACGCCAAGGCGCGAAGGTCACCGAACAGCGCGAGACTGGGCTGGGGCCTGGCCTGGTAGACACCGAAGTCGGCCTGCTGGGACGAGATTGCCGTGTCGATGAGCCACTGGGCCGCAGACGCAGAGCCTTCCGTGTCCAGCCGGAGAGCGGCGACCTCCTCGAACGGCTGGCCGCAGCGAGCCGACGGAGCCCGCTTCTGCGACGGACTGTGGCAGCGCCCCGGAACGAGCGGGTGCCGGGTCGTCGCCGGGAAGTGCCGCGGCGGACGGCTGCAGCGAGGACAGGTATCGACCAGCAGCAGATGGTGGTCGAGACAGGCGAAGGACACCGCCGGCCGCCCTCCACCGAAGGAAGTGCAGGTCGTCGACGATCAAGAGCTTCACAGCACAGGAGAGCACGCGGTCCAGGGCGCGCTGGGCGAACTCCGCGGTGGTGCCGGTGGTGCGGCCGGGGTGGCCGAAGAACTCCGACATCGCCCGGTTGAAGTCCTTCATCCCGGTGTTGCCGGTCAGGCCCACCCGGCAGACCGGGAGCCGTTCGTGCCCGCCGGCCGTGAACGCACCGCCCTCGGCGATCTCCCGGCGGTGGAAGTCCCGGGCGAAGGCCAGCATCGCAGTCGTCTTGCCCAGCCCTGGCAACCGTCAGCCCGTGCGCCGAATGACCGCCAGATACATCGCATCGGTGCCGTGCAGATGCGGCCACAGCTGCACGTCCGGCCCGTCTCCGAGCGCCGGAACCCCCGGCATCAACTCCCGCGCGTCCACCAGCTCCGCGGCGCCCCACTGCTTGAGCACGTCGTCGACGACGGCCCGGGTCTCGGCGAGATGCGGCGAGCACGTCGCGTACCCGACGACTCCCCCGACCCGCACCGACTCCAACGCCGTGCGCAGCAGCGCACGTTGCAACGGAGCGAAGCCCTCCAGGTCCTCCGGGCGGCGCCGCCACCGCGCCTCCGGTCGCCGTCGCAGCGCGCCGAGTCCCGTGCAGGGAACGTCCATGAGGACGCGGTCGAAGCTCCCGGGCCGCCACGGCGGTCGGGTCCCGTCGGCGGCGACGACCTGGTAGGGGCCGGGGTTCCCGGCCAGGGCCTGGCCCACGAGGCGGGCCCGGTGCGGCTGCTTCTCGGCGGCGAGGAGCACGGCTCCGCGCTCGGCGGCGAGGCCCGCGAGCATCGCGGCCTTGCCGCCGGGGCCCGCGCACCCGTCGAGCCACTTCGCGTCCGACCCGTCGACGGGGGCGTTCGCGAGTGCGAGCGCGACCAGCTGGCTGCCCTCGTCCTGGACCCCGGCCCGCCCCTCGCGCACCAGCTCGAGCGAACCGGGCTCGCCACCCTCGCTGAGCCGCACGGCGTACGGCGACCAGCGCCCCGGCAGCGCCGAGTCCGCGTCGAGCGAGTCGAGGAGTTCGTCGGCCGTGGACCGGCCGGGCCGCGCCACGAGCGTCACCTCGGGCCGCTCGTTGTCGGCCTCAAGAAGGTCCTCGATCCCGGCGCGGCCGCCCCCGAGGGAGTCCCACAGCGCCGACACGACCCAGCGCGGGTGCGAGTGCACGACCGCGAGGTGGTCCTCGGCGTCCTCGTCATAGGGCGGCGCGACCTTCTCCAGCCAGCCGTCGAGGTCGTCCCGCGCCACCTTGCGCAGCACGGCGTTCACGAACTTGGCCCGCCCGTCGCCGAGCACCACCCGCGCCAGCTCCACCGACGCGGACACGGCGGCGTGCGACGGGATGCGGGTGCCGAGCAGTTGGTGGACGCCCAGGTTCAGCACGTCGAGCACGGGCGGGTCGACCTCGCGCAACGGCCGGTCGATGCAGGCGGCGACGATCGCGTCGTACGTCCCCTGGCGGCGCAGCGTCCCGTACACCAGCTCCGTGGCGAGCGCCGCGTCCCGCGCGTCGAACTTCTCCGGCCCCTCCTGCTCGCGGGCCTTGCGCAGCAGCGGCGGCAGCACGAGGTTCGCGTACGCGTCCCGCTCGTCCACGGCCCGCAGCGCCTCGAAGGCGAGGAAGCGGACGGGGTCCTTCTGCGGGCGGCGGTACGGCTTGTGGGACTTGCCGGAGTTCCCGGGGCGGCCCTGGCCTGCGGGCTTGCCCTGGCCTGAGGACTTGCCCTGGGTGCGGGGACGCCGGTTCGGCTGGTCGTTCAAAGGTGCTCCGCTGCTGGTGATGGGGCGAACCATGTCAGCGTACGTCGCCCGCGCCCGGCCTCCCACTCGCACCCTGGCGGGCGCCGTCAGACGCCGAGCCGCTCCCCGGAGCCGATCCGCACCCCGCGCGCCCAGTCGGCGGCCGCCATCGGCTTCTTGCCCTGCGCCTGCACCCACAGCAGCTCCACGGCGTACGAGCCCGTGCCGACGTGCAGGTTCTTCTTGCCCGCGGCGATCTCACCGGGCGCGAGGTCGGTGCGGTCGGGCACGGGGACGGCCTGGATCAACTTCAGACGCTCGCCGCGGAACACGGTCCACGCGCCGGGCGCGGGCGTGCACCCGCGCACCACCCGGTCCACGCGGAGCGCGGGCGCCGACCAGTCGACCTGGGCGTCCTCGACGGTGATCTTCGGGGCCAGGCTGATGCCGTCGGCGGGCTGCGGCACGGCCGTCAGCGAGCCGTCCTCGATGCCGTCCATCGTCGCCGCGAGCAGCCCCGAACCCGCGAAGGCGAGGCGCGTCAGGAGGTCGCCGCTGGTGTCGGTGGACCGGACCTCCTCGGTGACCGTGCCGTACACCGGGCCGGAGTCCAGGCCCTCCTCGATCAGGAAGGTGGACGCACCGGTGATCTCGTCCCCGGCCATGATCGCGTGCTGCACCGGCGCGGCACCCCGCCAGGCGGGCAGCAGCGAGAAGTGCAGATTGACCCAGCCGTGCACCGGGATGTCCAGGGCGGACTTCGGAAGCAGCGCGCCGTAGGCCACCACCGGGCAGCAGTCCGGCGCGATCTCCCGCAGCCGCGCCTGGAACGCCTCGTCACGCGGCTTCGCGGGCTTCAGCACCTCGATCCCGGCCTCCTCCGCCCGCTCGGCCACCGGACTCGCGACCAGCCTGCGGCCACGGCCCGCGGGCGCGTCGGGGCGGGTGACGACGGCGGCCACCTCGTGCCTGCCGGAGGCGATCAGCGCGTCCAGGGCGGGGACGGCGACCTCGGGGGTGCCTGCGAAGACCAGCTTCACTGGGTGATACCTCGGTTCTCTGGGGGTCGGCGACGGATTCTGGGGGTCGGCGACGCACCAGTCTATGGGCCCTGCCCAGAGGTTTCCCGGGGGCGTACGCATGGCTGTGCGCCCTGCGCATATGCACATACGCCCCTGGACCGTGACCCCTCACGACGTAGCGCGTTGGGTCAAGAGAAAGTTGACCACGACGGGCCGCACACGCGGCCCGCTCCTCATTGCACAGCACCGCCAACCCCGCACCGCCGCAGCGGGACCCGGACACGGACCCGCCCCGCTCACCACCCGCCGCACGTCCCCGCACTCCCCCGCACGCAACCCGTCCCCACCCGACGCCATCCCCGCATCCACTCTCCGTCCCCCTTGTTCCCCCGCTCCCTCATCTCCCCTCACCTCGCCTTCTTCTCCTTTCATCCCGATCCCTCAACGCCGGTTCGAGAGGCTTGTTCATGGCCGACCACGCAACCCACGACGCCCAGGCACGGGCCAGCCTGCACCTGCTGGTGCGGGACATCGAGCGGGTCCGCCGGCAGGTGGACGCACTGCGCACCCTCACCGCCCAGCTCGGCAACGTCTACCGCCCGCGCCGCTCCAGCCCCTCCGCGGGCTTCGTCGTGTACGGACGCGCTCCCGCTCCGACCGTCCGCCTGGCCCAGGAACTGCGGGACAGCGTCGAGACACTGGTGACCGCGGCCGTCGACTTCGACCGCTCACTCGGCTTCTCGTGGGACGCGGTGGGCTCCGCGCTCGGCGTCACCAAGCAGGCCGTGCACCGCCGCTACGGCGCCCGCCGCACCACGGCCCAGACCACCGCCGAACCCGAGCGCGCACCCGAGCCGACCACCGCCGCGACCGCCACCACGGCCCCCGCCCCGCCCCGCACGCTCCCCGTGGGCGCCCCCCTGCCCTCCGTCCCCGCGGCCCGCACCATGCCGACCCAGCCGTCAGCGGGCAGCCCCGGCCTCCGCGACGACATGCGACCCGGCGCCTTCCCCGGCCCGCGCAACGGCTGACCCGGGCGGCAGCCGCCTGCCCCCTGCCCACGACGGGCAGGGGGCAGCCGTGTTTCCCGGACCGGCCACCACCCGCCGACGCACGCCACGCGAACCGACGGGTCCTACGCCCGCCAAGGGACGCGCCGCCCGGCGAGCGCCGGGGACGGGCTCACTCACCCCACGCCCACCGACGAGCCCACACCCACCGCCCCACCCACGACGCACCGACCTTGGCCCTACACCCGCCGCATTTAGCCCCTACGCCCGCCGTCTCACCCCCGGCCCGCCGACCTTGGCCCACGCCCGCCGCCTTTGGCCCTGCCTTCACCGCCTCGTCCAACGCCCGCAAGCTGGCGCCCACGCCCGCGAGTTCACCCCACCCCCGCAGGCTCACCCAACTCCAGGCAGCTCACCCGATGCCCCGCGCCCGGCCCGACGCCCTCAACTCACCGAACGCCCGCCAACTCGCCCAACGCCCGCCAGCTCACCCCGCCCCAGCCGCCTCACCCGATGTCCGCGGGATCAATCCGCACCCGCACCAACGCCTGCTGCCCCGCCCCCCGGGCCATCCGCGCGGCCTGCGCCGTCTTCAGCGCCCGGGCGAGCGCCGCGCCGCTGCCGGGCGGCACCCGTACGAGAGCCCGCTCCCAGCGCTCGCCGGGCGGCGCGTCCCCGGGCCGCCGGGGCCGCCCGGCCTCCGCGGTGGCGACCGGCACCGGCCCCAACACCTCGGCGTCCGACGGCAGTTCGGCGCTGCGGAGGAACTCGGACAGCGCGTCCGGGGCCGCGGTCACCGCCGCCATTCGCGACACCGGCGGAAAGCCCAGCTCGGCCCGCTCGGACAACTCCCGCACCGCGTGCCCCACCGGGTCCCACCGCACCAGCGCCTGCACCGGTCGTAGCGTCGGCTCGGCGACGATCACCACCGTGCCGCCCGCGCCCTGGTCGCGTACCAGCGCGGCCGCGCCGATCCACCGCCGCAGCGCCTCCTCGCCCGCCCGCAGATCGGGGCGGCCGAGCATGGCCCAACCGTCCAACAGCAGCGCGGCCGCGTACCCGCCCTCGGCCACCGGCTCCGCGCCCGGGGTGCTCACCACCAGGGCGGGCGCGCCGCCCACCGTGTCGAGGACCTGCTCCCGCCCGGAGGTCCGCACCGGCACCGCGGGAAACGCACGCCCCAGCTCCTCGGCGGTCCGCCGCGCCCCCACGACCTGCGCCCGCAGCCAGAAACCCCCGCACTCGGAGCAGTGCCAGGCACCCTCGTCCCGCCCGCACCAGGCACAGCACAGCGAGCCGTTGTCGCGGGCCTCCAGCGGCCCGGCGCAGTGGCGGCAGCGGGCGGGCTCCCGGCACCGCTCGCACGCGAGCCGCGGCACGTACCCGCGCCGGGGCACCTGCACCAGGACGGGCCCGTGCTTCAGGCCTTCGCGGGCGACCTGCCAGGCCAGCGTGGGCAGCCGCGCGGCCCGCGCGGCCTCGTCGCGCGCGAGGTCCCCGTCCCCCACGGTCCGCACCAGCGGCGCGGCCCCCCGCACCTGCTCGCGCCCGGCGACCAGCGGCAGCGCCCACCCGCTCTCCACCAACTGTGCGGCCTCGACCGTGCAGCCCCAACTCCCCAGCAGAAAGCCGCACTTGTCGCGCGAGGCGCGCAGCTCAAGCACCTCCCGCACATGCGGGAAGGGCGCGTTGTCGTCGCTGTGGCTCGCGTCGCCGTCGTCCCACACGACGACGAGCCCGAGGTCGCGCACCGGGGCGAACATCGCCGCCCGCGTCCCGACGACGGCCCGCACGGACCCGCGCCGGACGGCCAGCCACTCCCGATACCGCCGCTCCTGCCCGGCGTCGGCCGTGAGGACGGCGTGCTGCCCCTCCCCCAGCCGCTCCCGCAGCGCCGCGTCGACACGCGCGGCGGGCCGCCCGGCCGGTACGACGACGAGGGCGCCGCGCCCCGAGGCGAGCGTCGCCTGCACGGCCCGGGCGATCTCGTCGGCCCACTGCGGCCCCGGCAACGCCGTCCACACGGCCCGGGGCGCACCACCGGAGGCGAGCGCCGCCACGAACTCCGCACCGCGCCCGTACCGCCCCCAGGACCCCGGCTCCGGCACGGGTGGCGGCGGAGCCGCGGCGGGCGAGGGCCGGGACTCGGCACGCGCGTGCCGCGGCGGAACGGCCAGCTGCAGCACATCGGCCAGACTGCCCGCGTACCGGTCGGCGACAGCCCGGGCAAGCCCCAACAGCTCCTGGTCCAGCACGGGCTCCGGCGACACGACCTGCGCGAGCGCGGCCAGCGGGCCGTTGTAGTCCGACTCGGCGCACCGCTCGACGACGAACCCGTCGATGAGCCCGCCCCCCTCGCGCCGCCCGTCCCGCACGTTCCGTGCCCCGGCCCCGAACCGCACCCGCACCCGCACCCCGGGCTGCGCGGCCTCGTCCAACTCCGCCGGCACCGCGTAGTCGAAGTACCGATCGAGGTGCAGCACCCCTTTGTCGACCACCACCCGCGCCACCGGCAGCCCCTCGGCCAACGCGGCCCCCCGCCACGTACGCGGCTTCGCCTTGGGCACCTTGGCCTTGCGCACACTCTCCCGAATGAGCGCGAGCTGCTCGGGCCCGCCGCCCTCCCCGTCATCCGACTGACCGTTCTCGCTGCTCACAGCCAAATTCCTACCAGACGGCAGTGACAGCGCCGACCCGGGCGGACACCGCCTGCGTCCCACCAGGCCGCGGGACGGCCCCCAGGACGCACTGAGGCCCGGCCTCCCCGAGGGGAGCACCGGGCCTCAGTGACCTAGAAGCAGCAGCCGTGCCTACAGGCCCACGGCCTTGCGCAGCGCCTCGACCCGGTCCGTCCGCTCCCACGTGAAGTCGGGGAGGGCGCGGCCGAAGTGGCCGTACGCGGCGGTCTGGGAGTAGATGGGGCGCAGCAGGTCCAGGTCGCGGATGATCGCGGCCGGGCGGAGGTCGAAGACGTCGCCGATGGCGGCCTCGATCTTGTCCGTGTCGACCTTGGCGGTGCCGAAGGTCTCGATGAACAGGCCCACCGGCTCGGCCTTGCCGATCGCGTAGGCCACCTGGACCTCGCAGCGGGCGGCGAGGCCGGCCGCGACGACGTTCTTGGCGACCCAGCGCATGGCGTAGGCGGCGGAGCGGTCGACCTTGGACGGGTCCTTGCCGGAGAAGGCGCCGCCGCCGTGGCGGGCCATGCCGCCGTACGTGTCGATGATGATCTTGCGGCCGGTGAGGCCGGCGTCGCCCATCGGGCCGCCGATCTCGAAGCGGCCGGTGGGGTTCACCAGGAGGCGGTAGCCCTCGGTCTCCAGCTTGATGCCGTCGTCGAGGAGCGCCTTCAGCTCGGGCTCGACCACGAACTCACGGATGTCGGGGGCCAGGAGCGAGTCCAGGTCGATGTCCGAGGCGTGCTGCGAGGAGACGACCACGGTGTCGAGGCGGACGGCCTTGTCGCCGTCGTACTCGATGGTGACCTGGGTCTTGCCGTCGGGGCGCAGGTAGGGGATGGTGCCGTTCTTGCGCACCTCGGACAGGCGCCGCGACAGGCGGTGCGCGAGGTGGATCGGGAGCGGCATCAGCTCGGGGGTCTCGTCGCAGGCGTAGCCGAACATCAGGCCTTGGTCGCCCGCGCCCTGCTTGTCGAGCTCGTCATCTTCCGCACCGGCGGCGGAGCCCTCGACACGCTTCTCGTACGCCGTGTCGACGCCCTGCGCGATGTCGGGCGACTGGGCGCCGATGGACACCGACACGCCGCAGGAGGCGCCGTCGAAGCCCTTCTTGGAGGAGTCGTAGCCGATCTCGAGGATCTTGTCGCGCACCAGCTGCGCGATCGGCGCGTACGCCTTGGTGGTGACCTCACCGGCGACGTGCACGAGGCCGGTGGTGATGAGCGTTTCCACGGCGACCCGGGAGGTCGGGTCCTCACGCAGAAGGGCGTCGAGGATGGTGTCGCTGATCTGGTCGGCGATCTTGTCGGGGTGACCCTCGGTCACGGACTCCGAGGTGAAAAGACGGCGGGACACATCGCTCCCTGTGGTTGCAGCGGCTGCTGGCTGATCATTGGCGGACGTGCCGAGAGCTGCGCTCGGCGTCGTCCTCGACCAGTTTATCGGTCGCACTCCGCCGCGCGGTCACCTGTCTCGCCACATGGGAGCCCTGTGACCTGCGGCACTGCATTGTGCGATACGACGATCGGTCTCCACCAGAGGGCCTGCCGTCCGAATTCACAGGATTTGGGCCCTCCACTTGGACGAAAGTGACGTTCGCCCCAGTTTTCGGCGTGGATGCGCACCGGTTCACGTCAGTCGCTGAACCACCAGGTCCCAGATCGTGTCCGCCAGGTCTTCCTTGGGCCCATACGGCACAGGAGTCTCACTGCCATCGGCGCCGAGGACGATCGCCTCATTCTGCTCAGAGCCGAATGTCTTGCGTTCACCGACTTCATTCACTACGAGAAGGTCGCAGCCCTTGCGGGCGAGCTTGGCGCGTCCGTTGGCGAGGACGTCGTCCGTCTCGGCGGCGAAGCCGACGACGACCTGACCGGCGCGGGGCCGCTCGCCTGCGATCTCGGCCAGGATGTCCGGGTTGCGCACGAGGGTGATCGTGGGCGGCGCCTCGCCGTCCTTCTTCTTGATCTTCCCGGTGGCGTACGTGTCGGGGCGGAAGTCGGCCACGGCGGCGGCCATCACGACCGCGTCGGCGTCGGCGGCGGCCTTCAGGACGGCCTCGCGGAGCTGCACGGCGGTGCCGACGGGCACGATGTCGACGCCCGCCGGGTCCGGCAGCGCGGTGTTCGCCGCGAGCAGGGTGACGCGGGCGCCGCGGGCCGCCGCGCTGCGGGCGAGCGCGTAGCCCTGCTTGCCGGAGGAGCGGTTGCCGAGGAAGCGCACCGGGTCCAGCGGCTCCCGGGTGCCGCCGGCGCTGACGACGACGTGGCGGCCGGCGAGGTCCTGGGCGGGACGGTCGCCCCGGGCGAGGACGCGGCGTACGACCTCGAAGAGCTCGGCGGGCTCCGGGAAGCGGCCCTTGCCGGTGTCGACGCCGGTGAGGCGGCCGACGGCGGGCTCGACCACCAGGGCGCCGCGGCGGCGGAGCGTGGCGACGTTCTCCTGGGTGGCGGGGTGCTCCCACATCTCGGTGTGCATGGCCGGGGCGAAGACGACCGGACAGCGGGCCGTGAGGAGCGTGTTCGTGAGCAGGTCGTCGGCCAGGCCGTGGGCGGCCTTGGCGAGCATGTCGGCGGTGGCGGGCGCGACGATCACCAGGTCGGCGCCCTGCCCGATGCGCACGTGCGGCACCTCGTGGACGTCCGACCAGACCTCCGTGGAAACGGGGTGGCCGGACAGCGCCGACCAGGTCGCGGCGCCGACGAAGTGCAGCGCGGACTCCGTGGGGACGACGCGTACGTCGTGTCCGGACTCGGTGAGCCGGCGCAGCAGCTCGCACGCCTTGTAGGCGGCGATCCCACCACTGACCCCCAGAACGACCTTCGGCTTGTCCACCGTGCCTCCCCGCACTCGAAAACGTACGACTCCATGACACACCACGGGCCCGGCAGGTGCTCTGCCGGGCCCGTGCTGAAGGACTTGGGTGCTTACTGCGCGGGGGCCTCGACGGCCTCGGACGTCAGCAGACCCGCGTTGATCTCGCGGAGCGCGATCGAGAGCGGCTTCTCGTGGACGTGGGTGTCCACCAGCGGGCCGACGTACTCAAGGAGGCCCTCGCCGAGCTGCGAGTAGTACGCGTTGATCTGACGGGCGCGCTTGGCGGCGTAGATCACGAGGCTGTACTTCGAGTCGGTGGCCTCGAGCAGCTCATCAATCGGAGGGTTGATGATGCCCTCGGGCGCGGTGATGGAAGAGGACACGCTCTGCCTTCCGAAGGGGGTCAAGAAAAGGGGTGAAGATCAAACAACTTTCATCAAGGCTAGCAGCTCGCGTGCTACATCCTCGACCGAGGTGTTGACCAGGGTGATGTCGAACTCGGCCTCGGCGGCCAGTTCGACGCGTGCGGCCTCGAGCCTGCGCTCGATCACCTCGGGCGACTCCGTGCCCCGGCCGGTGAGCCGGCGCACCAGCTCCTCCCAGCTCGGCGGGGCCAGGAAGACGAGCTGACCGTCGGGCATCGACTCGCGCACCAGGCGGGCACCCTGCAGATCGATCTCGAGCAGGACGGGGACGCCCGCCTCCAGGTGCTCCAGGACCGCGTTGCGGGGGGTGCCGTAGCGGTTGCCCGCGAATTCCGCCCACTCCAGGAGCTCGCCGTTGGCGATCAGCTTGTCCATCTCGTCATCGGAGACGAAGAAGTACTGCACGCCGTGACGCTCGCCGGGACGGGGCTTGCGGGTCGTCGCCGAGACCGAGAGCCAGACCTCGGGGTGTTCTTTGCGCATATGAGCGACGACCGTGCTCTTGCCGACCCCGGAGGGGCCGGAGAGCACGGTCAGCCGCGGACGTGCGTCCGGGGGTACGGGGGTCGTCCCCCGGGATGTTGCAGCCATGCAGCGATTATCCAGCCTCTCGGGACTGCCTGAGACCAGGAGCCCCAGGAAGTCCTGAGCCCGTCAGGCCCCGCTGCCGCCGAACTCGCGCTCGAGCGACGCGATCTGGTTGGAGCCGAGCCCGCGCACACGGCGGCTCTCGGAGATGCCAAGACGCTCCATGATCTGCTTGGCGCGGACCTTGCCCACGCCCGGCAGGGACTCCAGGAGGGCGGAGACCTTCATCTTGCCGATGACGTCGTTCTCCTGGCCCTGCTTGATGACCTCGTGAAGGGAGGCGCCGGAGTGCTTGAGTCGATTCTTGACCTCGGCCCGCTCCCGGCGAGCCGCGGCGGCCTTTTCGAGCGCGGCTGCGCGCTGTTCAGGGGTAAGGGGCGGAAGAGCCACGCCTACGTCACCTCGGATGTCGAACTGTCGGATACGGACCGGTGAGGAACCTAGTCGCCCCACACCAGGGGAGCAACGTGCAACGCGCTTGCCCGTTGTCCCCCACTACCTCAAGGGTGTGGGGGGTGCCCCCACTCGTCGGAGACTAGCGGCCATGGCCGCCGGAGTCAGCGAGAACAGACGAAAAGTCCTGGTCAGCCTCCGCCGAGCCTGGCATATCGGGCATTTCACCCCCGTTTTGGCCGGGTGTCGCGTAAGCAACGCGTCAGTTCTGCGCACGCACGCCCTCGTCGGCGTCTCCCGGAAACGCGGATCCGCACCCGGAAAAGCCTTTCTGTCCCCCCGACGTGCGCGCTCTCGGCGAAAGAAGTCCCGCGTCCTACGCGGCGGCCACGGCGGCCCGCACCTCGTCCGCGAACCGCGCCGCCGCGTCCCGCAGCGCGCCCGCGTCGGGCCCCGCCTTCAGGACGCCCCGGCTGACGTTCGGCACGACGTTGCGCACGGCCGCGCCGAAGACCCGGGGCAGGTCCGCCGGAGTCGCACCCTGCGCCCCGATGCCCGGCGCGAGCAGCGGCCCGTTGATGTCCAGCTCGAACGTCGACAGATCCCCGAGGGTGGCCCCGACGACCGCCCCGAACGACCCCATGGGCGCCGCGCCCGCGTTCTCGGCCGCGAGGTGCCCCAGCATGGTGGCCCCGATGCTCCGGCCGTCCTCGCGCACGGCCCGCTGGACCTCGGCGCCCTCCGGGTTGGAGGTGAGGGCGAGCACGAACAGGCCCGCGCCGCTCTCCCGTGCCAGGTCCACGGCGGGCCGCAGCGAGCCGTAGCCCAGGTAGGGCGAGACGGTCAGGGCGTCGGAGAAGAGCGGGGCGTCCGTGCGCAGGTACGTCTCCGCGTACGCGGCCATGGTCGAGCCGATGTCGCCGCGCTTGGCGTCCATGACGACCAGGCCGCCCGCCGCGCGCAGGTCCGCGACCGCCCGTTCCAGGACGGCGATGCCCCGGGAGCCGAAGCGCTCGAAGAACGCCGACTGCGGCTTGAAGACGGCGACCTGGTCGGCCAGGGCCTCGACGACGGTGCGGGTGAAGCTCTCCAGGCCCTGGATGTCGTCGTTCAGGCCCCAGGCGGCGAGCAGCGAGGCGTGCGGGTCGACGCCGACGCAGAGCGGGCCGCGGGTGTCCATGGCGTGGCGCAGCCGGGCGCCGAAGGGTTCCAGGGGGCTCATGCTGCGGAGGCCTTTCGGGTGTCGGCGCCGACCGCTTCGGCGAGCGTGGCGTACGGCGAGGTGGCGAGGCGGGCGGCGAGGCCCTTGTGGATGGCGCGTCCCCAGAAGGGGCCCTCGTAGATGAACGCGCTGTAGCCCTGCACCAGCGTCGCGCCCGCGAGGATGCGCTGCCAGGCGTCCTCGGCGTTCTCGATGCCGCCGACGCCCACGAGGGTGATCCGGTCGCCCACGCGCGCGTAGAGGCGGCGCAGGACCTCCAGGGAGCGCTCCTTGAGGGGCGCGCCGGACAGACCGCCGGTCTCCGCGTACAGCTCCGGGTCGGAGGCGAGGCCGAGGCTCTCGCGCGCGATGGTGGTGTTCGTGGCGATGATGCCGTCCAGGCCGAGCTCGACGGCGAGGTCGGCGACGGCGTCGATGTCCTCGTCGGCGAGGTCGGGCGCGATCTTCACGAGGAGCGGGACGCGGCGGCCCTCGACACTGCGGTCGGCGGCCTCGCGGACGGCGCTCAGCAGGGGGCGCAGCGACTCGGTGGCCTGGAGGTTGCGCAGACCCGGGGTGTTCGGCGAGGAGACGTTGACGACCAGGTAGTCGGCGTGCCGGGCCAGGCGCTCCGTGGACTTCACGTAGTCGGCGGCCGCGTCGGCCTCGGGCACGACCTTGGTCTTGCCGATGTTGACGCCGACGAC
This sequence comes from Streptomyces flavofungini, assembly GCF_014650815.1. Lineage (GTDB taxonomy): Bacteria > Actinomycetota > Actinomycetes > Streptomycetales > Streptomycetaceae > Streptomyces > Streptomyces flavofungini. The sequence continues at coordinate 149,475 of NZ_BMVR01000016.1, read as the reverse complement.
GGTCCTGAAGACGGGCGTACGGGCCGCCAGGCGGGCCGCCACGGCCGCGGAGCCGTCGTTGTTGAAGCCCATGCGGTTGATCAGCGCGCGGTCCGGCACGAGGCGGAACAGGCGCTTCTTGGGGTTGCCGGGCTGCGGCTCGCCCGTGACCGTGCCGATCTCGACGTGGTCGAAGCCGAGCATCGCCATGCCGTCGATCGCGACGGCGTTCTTGTCGAACCCGGCGGCGAGCCCGAAGGGGCCGTGCATGCGCAGGCCGAGGGCCTCGGTGCGCAGTTCCTTGTGGCGCGGGGCGAGGGCGGCCGCGACGAACGTGCGCAGGACGGGGACGCGGGCAGCGCGGCGGATCCAGCGGAAGGCCAGGTGGTGGGCCTGCTCGGGGTCCATGCGCGTGAAGACCAGGCGGAAGAAGAGCTTGTACATGGGTGGTGTCCTCAGTGTGCTCAGGGTGCTCGTGAGGCGTGTGGCGCACGGCATACGGCATACGGCATACGGCATACGGCATACGGCATACGGAGGGGGACACCGGATCCGGTGTCCCCCTCCTGGGCTGCTAGTCGCGGGCCGCGGTCAGGTGCTCCGCGTGTTCCTGGAGCGAGCGCACGCCCACGTCCCCGTGGTTGAGCGCGTCGATGCCCTGGACGGCGGCGGCGAGGCCCTGCACGGTCGTCAGGCACGGCACGGAGCGCGCCACGGCGGCCGTACGGATGTCGTAGCCGTCGAGGCGGCCGCCGGTGCCGTACGGGGTGTTGACGATGAGGTCGACGTGGCCGTCGTGGATGAGCTGGACGATGGTCTTCTCGCCGTTCGGGCCCTCGCCCTCGGACTGCTTGCGCACGACGGTGGCGTTGATGCCGTTGCGCTTGAGGACCTCGGCGGTGCCGGAGGTAGCGAGCAGCTCGAAGCCGTGGGCGACCAGTTCCCGCGCGGGGAAGATCATCGAGCGCTTGTCGCGGTTGGCCACCGAGATGAACGCGCGGCCCTTGGTCGGCAGCGGACCGTACGCGCCCGCCTGCGACTTGGCGTACGCCGTGCCGAACACCGAGTCGATGCCCATGACTTCACCGGTGGAGCGCATCTCCGGGCCGAGCACGGTGTCGACGCCGCGGCCCTGGATGTCGCGGAAGCGCGACCAGGGCATCACGGCCTCCTTGACGGAGATCGGCGCGTCCAGCGGCAGTTCGCCGCCGTCGCCGACCGCCGGGAGCAGCCCCTCCGCGCGCAGTTCGGCGATGGTCGCGCCGAGCGAGATGCGGGCGGCGGCCTTGGCCAGCGGCACCGCGGTCGCCTTCGAGGTGAAGGGGACGGTGCGCGAGGCGCGCGGGTTGGCCTCCAGGACGTACAGGATGTCCCCGGCCATCGCGAACTGGATGTTGATCAGGCCGCGCACGCCGACGCCCTTGGCGATGCCCTCCGTGGAGGCGCGCAGGCGCTTGATGTCATGGCCGCCGAGGGTGATCGGGGGCAGCGCGCACGCCGAGTCGCCGGAGTGGATGCCGGCCTCCTCGATGTGCTCCATGACGCCGCCCAGGTACAGCTCGTGGCCGTCGTAGAGCGCGTCCACGTCGATCTCGATGGCGTCGTCCAGGAAGCGGTCGACGAGGACCGGCCGGGACGAGCTGATCTCGGTCGACTCCTCGATGTACGAGGACAGCCGGGCCTCGTCGTACACGATCTCCATGCCGCGCCCGCCGAGCACGTAGGAGGGGCGGACGAGGACGGGGTAGCCGATCTCGTCGGCGATGGCCTTGGCCTCGGCGAACGTCGTCGCGGTGCCGTGCTTGGGCGCGGGCAGGCCCGCCTCGGCGAGCACGCGGCCGAAGGCGCCACGGTCCTCGGCGGCGTGGATGGCCTCGGGCGAGGTGCCCACGACCGGGACGCCGTTGTCCTTGAGGGCCTGGGAGAGGCCGAGCGGGGTCTGGCCGCCGAGCTGGACGATGACGCCCGCGACCGGGCCCGCCTGCTGCTCGGCGTGGACGATCTCCAGGACGTCCTCCAGGGTGAGCGGCTCGAAGTAGAGCCGGTCGGAGGTGTCGTAGTCCGTGGAAACGGTCTCCGGGTTGCAGTTGACCATGACGGTCTCGTAGCCCGCGTCGCTCAGCGCGAACGACGCATGCACGCACGAGTAGTCGAATTCGATGCCCTGGCCGATGCGGTTGGGCCCCGAGCCCAGGATGATCACTGCGGGCTTCTCGCGCCGCGCGACCTCGGACTCCTCGTCGTAGGAGGAGTAGAAGTACGGCGTCTTGGCGGCGAACTCGGCGGCGCAGGTGTCGACCGTCTTGTAGACGGGACGGACGCCGAGGGCGTGCCGGACCTCGCGGACGACGTCCTCGCGCAGGCCGCGGATCTCGGCGATCTGGGCGTCGGAGAAGCCGTGCCGCTTGGCCTCGGCGAGCAGCTCGGGGCCGAGCTTCTCGGCGGCCGTCAGCTCGTCCGCGATCTCCTTGATGAGGAAGAGCTGGTCGACGAACCACGGGTCGATCTTCGTGGCGTCGAAGACCTCCTGGGGTGTGGCGCCCGCGCGGATGGCCTGCATGACGGTGTTGACGCGCCCGTCGGTGGGCCGCACGGCGGCGCGCAGGAGCGTGTACTTGTCGCCGGGCTTGCCGGTGAAGGTGAACTGGCTGCCCTTCTTCTCCAGGGAGCGCAGCGCCTTCTGCAGGGCCTCGGTGAAGTTGCGGCCGATGGCCATGGCCTCGCCGACCGACTTCATGGTCGTGGTCAGCGTGGAGTCGGCCTGCGGGAACTTCTCGAACGCGAAGCGCGGGGCCTTGACGACGACATAGTCGAGGGTCGGCTCGAAGGACGCCGGGGTCTTCTCGGTGATGTCGTTGGGGATCTCGTCGAGAGTGTAGCCGACGGCGAGCTTCGCGGCGATCTTGGCGATCGGGAAGCCGGTGGCCTTCGAAGCGAGCGCCGAGGAGCGCGAGACGCGCGGGTTCATCTCGATGACGATGACCCGGCCGTCGTCGGGGTTGACGGCGAACTGGATGTTGCAGCCGCCGGTGTCGACGCCGACCTCACGGATGATCGCGATGCCGACGTCCCGCAGGATCTGGTACTCGCGGTCGGTGAGCGTCATCGCGGGCGCGACGGTGATGGAGTCGCCGGTGTGCACGCCCATCGGGTCGAAGTTCTCGATGGAGCAGACGACCACGACGTTGTCGTGCTTGTCGCGCATCAGCTCCAGCTCGTACTCCTTCCAGCCGAGGATGGACTCCTCCAGGAGCACCTCGGTGGTCGGCGAGAGCGTGAGGCCCTGGCCCGCGATGCGGCGCAACTCGTCCTCGTTGTGCGCGAAGCCGGAACCGGCGCCGCCCATGGTGAAGGAGGGCCGCACGACGACCGGGTAGCCGCCGAGCTCGTCGACGCCGCCCAGGACGTCGTCCATGGAGTGGCAGATCACCGAGCGCGCGGACTCGCCGTGGCCGATCTTGGCGTTGACGGCCTCGACGACGCCCTTGAAGAGGTCGCGGTCCTCGCCCTTGTTGATGGCCTCGACGTTCGCGCCGATCAGCTCGACGCCGTACTTCTCCAGGACGCCCTGCTCGTGCATGGAGATGGCCGTGTTGAGGGCCGTCTGGCCGCCCAGGGTGGGCAGGAGCGCGTCGGGGCGCTCCTTGGCGATGATCTTCTCGACGAACTCCGGGGTGATCGGCTCGACGTACGTGGCGTCGGCGATCTCCGGGTCGGTCATGATCGTCGCGGGGTTCGAGTTGACGAGGATGACGCGCAGGCCCTCGGCCTTGAGGACGCGGCACGCCTGGGTACCGGAGTAGTCGAACTCCGCGGCCTGGCCGATGACGATCGGGCCGGAGCCGATGACCAGGACGGACTGGATATCGGTGCGCTTAGGCACGCTGGCCCTCCATCAAAGATACGAAGCGGTCGAAGAGGTACGCGGCGTCGTGCGGGCCGGCGGCCGCCTCGGGGTGGTACTGGACGCTGAACGCGGGCTGGTCGAGGAGCTGGAGGCCCTCGACGACCTGGTCGTTGAGGCACACGTGGGAGACCTCGGCGCGGCCGTAGGGGGTGTCGGAGACCTGGTCCAGGGGCGCGTCGACGGCGAAGCCGTGGTTGTGCGCGGTGACCTCGACCTTGCCCGTGGTGCGGTCCTGCACGGGCTGGTTGATGCCGCGGTGGCCGTACTTCAGCTTGTACGTGCCGAAGCCGAGGGCGCGGCCGAGGATCTGGTTGCCGAAGCAGATGCCGAACAACGGCGTCCCGCGCCGCAGGACCTCCTGCATGACGGCGACGGGGCCGTCGGCGGTGGCCGGGTCACCGGGGCCGTTGGAGAAGAAGACGCCGTCGGGGCTGACGGCGTACACGTCCTCGGCGGTGGCGGTCGCGGGCAGCACGTGCACCTCGATGCCGCGCTCGGCCATGCGCTGCGGGGTCATGCCCTTGATGCCGAGGTCGACGGCGGCGACGGTGAAGCGCTTCGCGCCGATCGCGGGGACGACGTACGTCTCCTTGGTGGCGACCTCCGCGGACAGGTTCGCGCCCTTCATCTGCGGGGCGTCCTGGACCTTGGCGAGCAGGTCGGCGTCCGCGGCGACGGCGTCTCCGGAGAAGATGCCGACGCGCATGGCGCCGCGCTCGCGCAGGTGCCGGGTCAGCGCGCGGGTGTCGATGCCGCTGATGCCGACGACGCCCTGGCGCTCCAGCTCCTCGTCCAGGGAGCGCTCGGCGCGCCAGTTGGAGGGCACGCGCGCGGGGTCGCGCACCACGTAGCCGGAGACCCAGATCCGGGCCGACTCGGGGTCCTCGTCGTTGACGCCGGTGTTGCCGACGTGCGGGGCGGTCATCACGACGACCTGGCGGTGGTACGACGGGTCGGTGAGGGTCTCCTGGTAGCCGGTCATGCCGGTGGAGAAGACGGCCTCTCCGAAGGTCTCCCCCACGGCCCCGTAGGCGCGTCCGCGGAAGATGCGGCCGTCCTCCAGGACGAGTACGGCGGGAGTCTTCACGGCTCCCCGAGTGGAGGTCGTCATCGTGCGCCTTCCGTTTGCGTCGTGCTGTCGACCCCGGCGCCGGCGCCGTCGGTCTCGGTGCTGTTGATCATGTTGTTGATGGTGTCGACCCACTCCGCCTGCTCGGCGGCGTGGTCCGAGCGGAAACCGGAGTCGAGCAGCTTGTCGCCGAGCGCCCAGGTGACGATCAGCAGGCCGCCCTCGGCGAGGACCTTGCCCGCGATGCCCTTGTCGAGCCGGGCCTCGCGCAGCGCCTCCTTCGGGATGAAGAAGTCCCGCGCCCCGGGGCGTACGACGTCCAGACCCGCGTCCGTGAGGGTCAGCTCCACCCGGCTGCGGGTGCCCAGGCCGTGCGCCACGATCCGGTCGAGCCAGTGGCCCGCGGTGGTCGAGCCGTGATACCTGCCGGTCAGCTCAAGTTTCGCCGGGCCGAGGTCGGACGGCACGCCGGCCAGCTCCGGCAGGTCCGACTGGAGCGTGCCGCGCCACTTCCAGCCCTCGCGCATCAGCCAGTAGACGAGGGCGATGAAGAGCAGCAGGCCGACGACCCAGCCGAGGCGGGCGGCCCAGTCGGTGACCTCCGCCGACTTCTCCTCGGCGGCCAGATGGGTCAGGTGGGTGTTGGCAAGAAGGTGCGTTGCGGTCACTGGAGCTTCCCGTCGACGAGCGTGGCCCGGCCCCGCAGCCACGTGTGCGTGACGCGTCCCGGCAGCTCACGGCCCTCGTAGGGGGTGTTGCGGCTGCGGGAGGCGAATCCCGCGGGGTCCACGGGTCCACGGTATGCCGGATCGACGAGCGTGAGGTTCGCGGGCTCGCCTGCCGAGACGGGGCGGCCGTGGCCGTCGGCCTGCCCGATCCGCGCGGGGGTGTGGGCCATCCGGTCGGCGACGCCCGCCCAGGTGAGCAGGCCGGTGTCGACCATCGTGTGCTGGACCACGGACAGGGCGGTCTCCAGGCCGACCATGCCCATGGCGGCCGCGCCCCACTCGCAGTCCTTGTCCTCGTGCGGGTGCGGGGCGTGGTCGGTGGCGACGATGTCGATGGTGCCGTCGGCCAGGGCCTCACGCAGCGCCATGACGTCGCGCTCGGTGCGCAGCGGCGGGTTGACCTTGTAGACCGGGTTGTAGGAGCGCACCAGCTCGTCGGTGAGGAGCAGGTGGTGCGGGGTGACCTCGGCCGTGACGTCGATGCCGCGGGACTTGGCCCAGCGCACGATCTCCACGGAGCCCGCGGTCGACAGGTGGCAGATGTGCACGCGCGAACCGACGTGCTCGGCGAGCAGCACGTCCCGGGCGATGATCGACTCCTCGGCGACGGCGGGCCAGCCGCCGAGCCCCAGCTCCGCGGAGACGATGCCCTCGTTCATCTGGGCGCCCTCGGTGAGCCGCGGCTCCTGCGCGTGCTGGGCGACGACGCCACCGAACGCCTTCACGTACTCCAGGGCGCGCCGCATGATCACGGCGTCGTCGACGCACTTGCCGTCGTCGGAGAAGACCGTGACACCGGCCGCCGACTCGTGCATGGCGCCCAGCTCGGCGAGCTTCTTGCCCTCCAGGCCGACGGTGACGGCGCCGATGGGCTGTACGTCGCAGTAGCCCGACTCCTTGCCGAGCCGGTAGACCTGCTCGACGACGCCGGCGGTGTCGGCCACGGGGAAGGTGTTGGCCATCGCGAAGACCGAGGTGTAGCCACCGCTGGCGGCGGCGCGGGTGCCGGTGAGGACGGTCTCGGAGTCCTCGCGGCCGGGCTCGCGCAGGTGGGTGTGCAGGTCGACCAGGCCCGGCAGGAGGACCTTGCCGTCGGCCTCGACGACGGTGGCGCCCTCGGCGCTGAGGCCGGTGCCCACCTCGGCGATGGTCTCGCCGTCGATCAGTACGTCCTGCGGCTCGCCGCCGAGCACCTGCGCACCACGGATCAGGATCTTGCTCATGGTCTTACTTCTCCTCGTCCGAGAGAACGGTGTGCGCGGGGCGCTCGGTGGTGGGGCGGGTGTGGGTGACGGCGGGCTCGTTGCCGCCGAGCAGCAGGTACAGGACGGCCATCCGGATGGAGACGCCGTTGGCGACCTGCTCGACGACCGTGCAGCGGTCGGAGTCGGCGACCTCGGCGGTGATCTCCATGCCGCGGACCATCGGGCCGGGGTGCATCACGATGGCGTGCTCGGGCATCCGCGCCATGCGCTCGCCGTCGAGGCCGTAGCGCCGCGAGTACTCCCGCTCGGTGGGGAAGAACGCGGCGTTCATGCGCTCCCGCTGTACGCGCAGCATCATCACGGCGTCCGACTTGGGCAGCACCCGGTCGAGGTCGTACGACACCTCGCACGGCCACTGCTCGACGCCCACCGGGACCAGGGTGGGCGGCGCGACCAGGGTGACGTCGGCGCCGAGGGTGTGCAGCAGGTCGACGTTCGAGCGGGCGACGCGGCTGTGCAGGATGTCGCCGACGATCGTGACGCGCTTGCCTGCCAGGTCCTGGCCGAGCCCGGTGTCCCGGCCGACCAGGCGGCGGCGCATGGTGAAGGCGTCGAGGAGGGCCTGGGTGGGGTGCTGGTGAGTGCCGTCGCCCGCGTTGATGACGGCCGCGTCGATCCAGCCGGAGTTCGCGAGCGTGTACGGGGCACCGGAGGCGCCGTGGCGGATGACGACCGCGTCGACGCCCATGGCCTCCAGGGTCTGGGCGGTGTCCTTCAGGGACTCGCCCTTGGAGACGCTCGACCCCTTGGCGGTGAAGTTGATGACGTCGGCGGAGAGGCGCTTCTCGGCGGCCTCGAAGGAGATCCGGGTCCGGGTCGAGTCCTCGAAGAAGAGGTTGACGACGGTGCGGCCGCGCAGGGTCGGCAGCTTCTTGATCGGCCGGTCGGCGACGCGGGCCATCTCCTCCGCGGTGTCGAGGATGAGAACGGCGTCGTCGCGGGTGAGGTCGGCGGCCGAGATGAGGTGTCGCATCATCTGGTGGGCTCCGTAAGGGAATTCAGGTGTGCGGGTGCCCGGGTGCGGGTGTCCCCCGCGGGGCACGGCGGGCATGCGGGCGCGCGTCAGCTCGCGCACGGACCAGGGGCCACGGGGGCCGGGCCGTGCGGTAAGGAGCTAGCGCTCGCCGGCCGGAGCGGTCGGCTTGGCACCGAGCAGCACGGCGTCGCGGCCGTCCTCCTCGGCGAGCTGGACCTTGACCGTCTCCCGCAGCGACGTCGGGAGGTTCTTGCCGACGTAGTCGGCGCGGATGGGCAGTTCCCGGTGGCCGCGGTCGACGAGAACGGCGAGCTGCACCGCGCGCGGGCGGCCGATGTCGTTCAGGGCGTCGAGGGCGGCACGGATGGTGCGGCCGGAGAAGAGCACGTCGTCGACGAGGACGACGAGGCGGCCGTCGATGCCGTCACCGGGGATCTCGGTGCGGGCGAGGGCGCGCGGCGGGTGCATCCGCAGGTCGTCGCGGTACATCGTGATGTCGAGGGAGCCGACCGGGATCTTGCGGCCGGTGATCTCCTCGAGCTTCGCGGCGAGCCGCTGGGCGAGGAAGACACCCCGAGTGGGAATGCCGAGCAGGACCACGTCCTCCGCGCCCTTGGCGCGCTCGACGATTTCGTGGGCGATACGGGTCAACACCCGTGCGATGTCCGGGCCTTCGAGAACGGGCCGCGCGACATCGGAGTCATGCGTGTCCATGTAAAACGGACCTCCTTCTCCGCCTCACGGGACGGACCTTAAAGGACGTCTAAATTGCGCCAACTGCGTCTTCTACGGTACCAGCAACGGCAACGCGGGCCGTCACCACCCCCACGGAAGGGGCCCTCGGACTCATTCGGCTTGACGCAGCCAAGTAACGCTGCGTAACCTCACAGTGAGTCACCAGCAGCGCGGCGGAGCCGCACGTTGTCACAGCGTCCGGGGAGCTATATGTCCAGCGAATACGCCAAACAGCTCGGGGCCAAGCTCCGCGCCATCCGCACCCAGCAGGGCCTTTCCCTCCACGGAGTCGAGGAGAAGTCCCAGGGTCGCTGGAAGGCGGTCGTGGTCGGGTCGTACGAGCGCGGCGACCGTGCCGTGACCGTGCAGCGCCTTGCCGAGCTGGCGGACTTCTACGGCGTTCCGGTGCAGGAACTCCTCCCGGGCACCCCGCCCGGCGGTGCCGCCGAGCCCCCGCCCAAGCTGGTCCTGGACCTGGAGCGGCTGGCCCACGTCCCGGCCGAGAAGGCGGGTCCCCTGCAGCGTTACGCCGCCACGATCCAGTCCCAGCGCGGCGACTACAACGGCAAGGTCCTCTCCATCCGCCAGGACGACCTGCGCACCCTCGCCGTCATCTACGACCAGTCGCCCTCGGTGCTCACCGAGCAGCTCATCAGCTGGGGCGTTCTCGACGCCGACGCGCGCCGCGCCGTGGCCCACGAAGAGGTCTGATTCTCCCAAGGGAGAGTTGAGCAGAAACGTGCCGCCGGGGTGGCCGGAACCGATTGGGTTCCGGCCACCCCGGCGGCTTTTTCGTGTGCTGCCCCGGAACCGCCGGCGCCGCCAATGACGGGCGGCGGACGAAAAAACCTGCCGGGCCGGAAAGAGAAACCCCGTAGGGCCCGCAGCCAAACGGCTGCGGGCCCTACGGGGTCCGAGAAAAGCGGCAGCAGCCTACTCTGCCCGGCGAAGACTCGGCTTCAGCTCCTTGAAGCGGCCGAGCAGCCCATTGATGAAGGCCGGCGACTCGTCCGTGGAGAATTCCTTGGCGAGCTGGACGGCCTCGTCCAGAACGACCGCGTCGGGCGTTCCGTCGACCCAGACGAGCTCGTACGTGCCGAGGCGCAGGATGTTGCGGTCGACGACGGGCATCCGGTCGAGCGTCCATCCGACGGCGTACTGCGAGATCAGCTCGTCGATGCGGGAAGCGTGCTTCTCGTATCCCTCGACGAGCTCCATCGTGTACTCGCTGACCGGCGGCTGCCGGGTGTCGGAGCGCGCGTGGCGCACCCAGTCCGCGAGGACCGTCAGGACGTCTGCACCGCGCTGGTCGGCCTCGAAGAGGATCTGGAAGGCGCGCTTGCGGGCCGTGTTACGGGCGGCCACGGTTAGCTGTTCACCCGGCCGAGGTAGCCGCTGTCACGGGTGTCGACCTTGATCTTCTCGCCCGTGGTGATGAAGAGCGGGACCTGGATCTGGTGGCCGGTCTCCAGGGTGGCGGGCTTGGTGCCGCCGGTGGAGCGGTCACCCTGGACGCCCGGCTCGGTCTCCGCGATGGTCAGCTCGACGGCGGCGGGCAGCTCGACGAAGAGGACCTCGCCCTCGTGCTGCGCGACGGTGGCGGTGAAGCCCTCGATCAGGAAGTTCGCGGCGTCACCGACGGCCTTGCGGTCGATGTGCAGCTGGTCGTAGGTCTCCATGTCCATGAAGACGAAGTAGTCGCCGTCCATGTAGGAGAACTGCATGTCGCGCTTGTCGATCGTGGCCGTGTCGACCTTGACGCCGGCGTTGAACGTCTTGTCGACAACCTTGCCGGAGAGCACGTTCTTGAGCTTGGTGCGCACGAAGGCCGGGCCCTTGCCGGGCTTGACGTGCTGGAACTCGACGACGGACCAGAGCTGGCCGCCTTCGAGCTTGAGCACCAGGCCGTTCTTGAGGTCGTTCGTGGAAGCCACGGTTGCGGAATCTCCTGGACTGACGTGGACGACGCCGGGGCACGCGCCGCGGTGGGTACCGCTAGAGCGCGAGCAGCTCCTTGGTCGTAATGGTGAGTAGCTCGGGTCCGCCGTCCGCTTCGCAGCGGACGACGAGCGTGTCATCGATCCGGACCCCGCCCCGGCCCGGGAGGTGGACCCCCGGTTCGACGGTGACCGGCACGCAAGCGTCCAGTTTACCCATGGCTGCGGGCGCCAACTGCGGGTCCTCGTCGATTTCGAGTCCGACGCCGTGTCCGGTGAGCGGAGGAAGGCCGTCCGCGTAGCCCGCCGCGTCGAGTACGTGGCGTGCCGCGCGGTCCACGTCACGGCAGGCAGCGCCCGGCACCAGGGCCTCGCGACCGGCCCGCTGAGCGGCGAAGACGAGGTCGTACAGCTCGATCTGCCAGTCCGCGGGCGAGGTGCCGATGACGAACGTGCGGCCGATCTCGCTGCGGTAGCCCCGATAGCAGGATCCCAGGCAGACGGAGAGGAAGTCGCCCTCCTCGACCCGCCGGTCGGTGGGGCGGTGGCCGCCGCGGCCCGAGTTCGGACCGGTGGCGACGGAGGTCGGGAACGCCGGTCCGTCGGCTCCGTGGTCCACGAGGCGGCGCTCCAGTTCCAGCGCGAGGTGCCGCTCGGTGCGCCCCACCAGGATCGACTCAAGGAGCTCCCCCAGCGCCTGGTCGGCGATCTCGGCGGCGATCCGCAGGCAGGAGATCTCCTCCTCGTCCTTCACCAGCCGCAGTTGCTCCACACCCTGCCCGAGGTCCGTCAGGCGCACCCCCGGCGCGACGGAGGCCAGCGCGTGATGACGTGCGACGGTGAGGTGGTGCTCCTCCACGGCCAGCGTCTCGGCCCCCTGCGCCGCGGCCTGCCCCGCCCCCACGACGGCCGGGTCGCCCCCCGGAGCCGCCAGGACGTGCGTCCGCAGCCCCGCGTCGGCCAGCTCCGTCCCCGGCTCCTCCCCCGGCGGCCGCCCGCACACCAGCACGTCCTCGGTCCGCCCGAGCAGCAGCACGGCCCCGCTGGGCGCCGTGCCCGCGAGATAACGCACATTGGCGGGCCGCGACACCAGCGCGGCCGCGCTCCCACCCCCCGCACAGCGCTCCCTGAGCCGCTCCCTGCGCGCGGCGTACACCTCTGACATGGGGCGAGCCTATGAGCGCGGAGGGGGCGCGGCCGGTTCAGCGCGTCCGGATGGGGCTTGCCCGCCGCACGGGCGCCCCGTGTGGCCGGGGCCGGGCCCCGTCAGGGGCGCGGGGAACTGCGCGCTCAGCGCGCGAAAAGCCGCAGACGCGTCTGCCGAGATCCCGGCAGATGCGACTGCGGCTTTTGTTGTGGCTGGTCGCGCAGTTCCCCGCGCCCTTTACGGGGCACAGGTCGGCCTCGCGCTCAGGTGTCGCAGCCGACGCCGTCGCCGTCGCGGTCGAGGTGGCGGCCGTAGCCCGGCTCGCCGCGTCGCACGGGTGCCGCGCCCGCTGCGCGGGCCGCCGCGCAGTTCTCGTAGTAGACGGCCCCGCCGCCGGAACCGTCGTCGCCGGAACCACCCGGCTCGTCGTCGCCCGAGCCGCTGTCCGGGGGCCGCACCGTGACGGTTGCCTTCACCGTCTTCGTCGTGCGCACCGTGACGGTGTCCGCCGGTTCGGGCTCGGCCTTCTCCGTCCTGGCCTTGGGGGTCGCCGTCGCGGTCGCGGTGACCGTGGACCGTGCGGCGGCCTCCGTGGACTTCTTGTCGCCCTCGGACTCATTGCCGCTGGCGCCCGCTCCGATGCCGATCAGGAACGCGACGGCGAGAGCGGGGATCACGAAGCGCTTTCGCGCCCACTTGGGCGCGGTGCGGGGTGTGCCGGGTGGTGTGACGTGCGGAGTGGTCATCTCGTCCCCCGAGGACTGATACCGCTGGGCCCCGACCGTAGCGCCGGGGCGTCCGGCGCGTAAGAGCTTTGGGGGTGGGGGCGACCTACTCGTGACGCGTGAACCGCACGGCTGAGGCGGCTGAGGCGGCTGAGGCGGCTGAGGCCACCGCTACCGCGCCGTCTGCCGTCACGCGCGCCCCGACGCCCTCACCACTGCGGCGGGCTCGCGATCGCCCGCGCCAGGACGTCGTCCAGGAGGCGGGCCGTGGCCGGGACGTCGAGCTGGGAGTTGTCGATGATCGGCAGCCCCGAGCCGTACCACCCGGCCATGCGGCCGTGGATGCGGGCCACCTCTTCGTCCGTGAGACGACGGTTCCCGCTGCGCTGGGCGTTGCGCTCCAGGACGACCTCGAGGCCGGGGAGCAGGACGACGGGCAGCAGGCCGGGGCCGACGTGCCGCTTCCAGCCGCCGAGGCCGACGACGGGCCGGTCGGGGAAAACGGCGTCGTCGAGGATGCAAGAGATGCCGTTGGCCAGGAAGTTCCGCGCGGCGAAGCCGCAGGTGCGGCGGGCCAGGCGGTACTGCGCCTCGGAGTGGTCGTTCCACCCCGACTGGGGGTCGGCGAAGCCCGAGCGCACCCACTCGCGTACGTCGTCGAGGCTGATGTGGGACGTCGGCACGCGCCGGTGCTCGGCCCAGAACTTCGCCACGCTGGTCTTGCCCGCGCCAGCGGGGCCGATGAGCAGCACCGCGAGGGTGGTGGAGCCGGTGTCGGCCCGGGCTGTGCCGGGCGGCGGGCTCGGCATGGCGACGGGGCCGCCGGGCGGGAGCTGGATGTGGCCGGTGGTGTCACGGGCGGGCGGGGCGGCCGCGGGTGCATGGTGCGAGGCGGGGCCGGGGCCGGGGTGGCCGGTCTGGGCGTGCGTGGGGGCCGAGGGGTGCGGGGCCTGGCCCGGGGCGTGCGACGTCGGCCCGGGGGCGTGCGGTCCCGGGCCGGGAGCGTGCGGGGCTGGTCCGGGGGCATGTGGAGCCGGTACGGGGGCCTGCGGGGCCGGTCCCGGAGCGTGCGACGTCGGCCCGGGAGCATGTGGGGCCGGTCCTGGAGCCTGCGGCGCTGACCCCGGGGCGTGCGAGCCAGGTCCGGGACCCTGCGGTGCCGGTCCAGGAGCGTGCGGTGCCGGTCCGCCTCCGTGTGGGTTCCCCGGAGCATGCGGAGCGGGTCCATGGCCGTGCGGAGCCGCCGGTGCCTGCGGCGCCCCCGCCGCGTGAGAAGCAACTGGCACGTGTGCAGCACCCGGCACGTGCGAGGCACCCGGTGCCTGCTGCGATCCCGGCGCGAGCGAGCCACCCGGCACATGTGACGCCCCCGGCGCAGCCGACGCCCCGGGCACATGCGGCGGCGGAGACCCCGGACCCGCACCCGGCGGCGGCCCGCTCGGGTGGTGTGCGGCCGGGGACCAGCCGGTGGCCGGTCCGTGCCCCGGCTGAGGGGGCGGCGGCAGCGGAGACCCCACTGCGTGCTGCATCCGGTGCCACTCCGTCTCGTACGACTGCTGGTGCGGGCGGCAGCCGGGGCCACCCTTACCGAACGGTACCGTCCCCGGCCGATGTTGTGTGAACGGCCGGGGCGGCCGAGAAGTGCCCATGGCTGGTTCAGTCCGCCCCGAACGGGGCGGACCGCGCGGTCAGTCGGCGACTTCCCCGTACGCGGCGAGCAGCACCGCCGGGTCCGGGCCCTCCAGGACGGTGGGCTTGGCGAGGCCGTCGAGGACAATGAAGCGCAGCAGGTCACCGCGGGACTTCTTGTCGACCTTCATGGTCTCCAGGAGCTTGGGCCACTGGTCGTAGCGGTAGCTCAGCGGGAGCCCCACGGACTCCAGGACGGTGCGGTGGCGGTCCGCGGTCGCGTCGTCAAGGCGGCCCGCCAGGCGGCCGAGTTCGGCCGCGAAGTGCATGCCGACGGCGACGGCGGCACCGTGCCGCCACTTGTAGCGCTCGTTCTTCTCGATGGCGTGCGCCAGCGTGTGCCCGTAGTTGAGGATCTCGCGCAGGCCGGACTCCTTGAGGTCGCCGGAGACGACCTCGGCCTTGACCTTGATGGAGCGCTCGATCAGCTCGGAGGTGTGCGGCCCGGCGGGCGTACGGGCGGCCTCCGGGTCGGCCTCGATGAGGTCGAGGATGGCCGGATCCGCGATGAAGCCCGCCTTGATGATCTCAGCGAGCCCGGAGACGTAGTCGTGCACCGGCAGCGAGTCGAGCGCCGCCAGGTCGCAGAGCACGCCCGCGGGCGGGTGGAAGGCGCCCACCAGGTTCTTGCCCTCGGCGGTGTTGATGCCGGTCTTGCCGCCGACGGCCGCGTCCACCATGGCGAGCACGGTCGTCGGCACGGCGACCCACCGGACCCCGCGCAGCCAGGTCGCGGCCACGAATCCGGCCAGGTCTGTGGTGGCACCGCCGCCGACGCCCACGATCACGTCGGTGCGCGTGAAGCCGGACTGGCCGAGCGCCTTCCAGCAGTACGCGGCGACCTCGGCGGTCTTGGCCTCCTCGGCGTTGGGCACCTGCACGGCCACGGCCTCGTAGCCCTGGTCGGCCAGGTCCTGGCGCAGCGCGTCGCCGGTCTCGGCCAGCGACTCGGGGTGGATCACGGCGACCCGCTTGACGGTGTCGCCGATCAGGGCGCCGAGTTCACCGAGGAGCTGCCGCCCGACGAGCACCTCGTACGGCTCGGTGCCCGCCGTGCCGCCGACGTGGATCCGCGTCACTGCCTCGCTCATGCTTCCTTCAACTCCAGTGCGTCGAGGACCGCTTCCGCGACCTCTTCGGGGGTGCGGTCGTCCGTGGCGACGACGGCACGGGCGACTTCTTCGTACAGATGGCGGCGCGCGTCCATCAGCTCGCGCCACTGCTTGCGCGGGTTGACGAGGAGCAGCGGGCGGGCGGCGTTGAGGCCGACCCGGCGTACCGCCTCCTCGACGTCCATCGCGAGGTAGACCACGGGCAGCCCCCGCAGCAGCGCGCGGGTGCCCTCGTCGAGGATCGCGCCGCCGCCGAGGGCGAGGACGCCGTCGTGGTCGGCGACGGCGGCCCGCACCGCCGCGCGCTCGCGCTCGCGGAAGTACGGCTCGCCCTCGTCGAGGAAGAGGTCGGCGATCTCACGGCCCTCGCCGGCCACGATGTCGGCGTCGGTGTCCCGGTAGGCCACGCCGAGCCGGTCGGCGAGGAGCGCGCCGACGGTCGACTTGCCCGAGCCCATGGGGCCCACGAGCACCACGCGCGGCCCGGTCCCCGATCCGGTCGCGGCGGCCGTCACCGGATCTGGAGGTGGTCGAGGTACGACCGCACGTTGCGGCGGGTCTCGGGCACGCTGTCGCCGCCGAACTTCTCGGCGACAGCGTCCGCGAGCACCAGCGCCACCATGGCCTCGGCCACGATCCCCGCGGCGGGCACGGCGCAGACGTCGGAGCGCTGGTGGTGCGCCTTGGCCGCCTCGCCGGTGGCCACGTCGATGGTCGCGAGGGCGCGCGGCACGGTCGCGATGGGCTTCATCGCGGCGCGCACCCGCAGCAGCTCACCGGTGGTGAGGCCGCCCTCGGTACCGCCGGAGCGGCCGGTGGCGCGCTTGACGCCGTCGGCGGTGGCGATGATCTCGTCGTGCGCCTGCGAGCCCGGCACCCGCGCCAGGTCGAAGCCGTCGCCGACCTCGACGCCCTTGATCGCCTGAATGCCCATGAGCGCACCCGCGAGCCGCGCGTCCAGACGCCGGTCCCAGTGCACGTGCGAGCCGAGGCCCACCGGCACCTCGTACGCGAGCACCTCGACCACACCGCCCAGGGTGTCGCCGTCCTTGTGGGCCTGGTCGATCTCCGCGACCATCGCCTTCGACGCGTCGGCGTCGAGGCAGCGCACGGGGTCGGCGTCGAGCTTCTCCACGTCGGCGGGGGTCGGGTAGACGCCGTAGGGGGCCTTGGCCGCGGCCAGCTCCACCACGTGGCTGACGATCTCGATCCCGGCCGTCTCCTTCAGGTAGGAGCGGGCGACCGCGCCGAGGGCCACGCGGGCCGCGGTCTCGCGGGCGGAGGCGCGCTCCAGGATCGGCCGGGCCTCCTCGAAGCCGTACTTCTGCATGCCCGCGAGATCGGCGTGGCCGGGCCGGGGGCGGGTCAGCGGGGCGTTGCGGGCCAGTTCGGCGAGCACGGCGGGGTCGACCGGGTCGGCCGACATGACCTGCTCCCACTTGGGCCACTCGGTGTTGCCCACCATGACCGCGACGGGCGAGCCCATGGTCAGGCCGTGCCGGACGCCGCCGATGAACGTGACCTCGTCGCGCTCGAACTTCATGCGGGCGCCGCGCCCATAGCCCAGGCGCCGCCGGGCGAGATGGTCCGCCACCATGTCCGTGGTGATCGGGACGCCGGCCGGAAGGCCCTCCAGCGTCGCCACCAGTGCGGGTCCGTGCGACTCCCCCGCGGTCAGCCAGCGCAACCTGCTCAACGGTGCTCCTCATGCTCGCGCCTGAAACTGCTTGTCGGCGCGACCGGATGCGCGGCCCTGGCCCGCCACCCCGATCCTCCCACGTCCGGGATGTGACCCGGCGCCCGGTCCAGCAGACGGACGCCGGAACGGACGGCGGTTCCTCGCGGCGGCGGCCGTCAGCGCTCCGCGAGCGCCCGCTCCCCCGCCTTGCGCATCGCGTCCAGGGGCCCGGGCGTCCGCCCCGTCATCTGCTCGACCTGAAGCACCGCCTGGTGCACCAGCAGGTCGAGGCCGCTCACGACGGCGCCGCCGTACGCCGACCAGCGGGCCGCGAGCGTCGTGGGCCACGGGTCGTACAGCACGTCGAAGAGCGTGGTGGCCCGCTCCGGCACGGCGTGGGACAGCGCGTCCGTGGCGCCCGCCGGGGTGGTGGCGATGACCAGCGGGGCGTGCAGGGCCCGCTCGGCGTCCGCCCAGTCGGCGGTGCGCACGTCGACGTCGAGCCGCGCGCCCCACTGCCGCATCTCGGCGGCGCGGGCCTCGCTGCGTACGTACGCGACGACCTCGCCGGTGCAGATCCGGGCGAGCGCGGCGAGCGCGGAGGACGCGGTGGCGCCCGCGCCGAGGATCGCGGCGGACTCGACCTGCTCGATGCCGCGCTCCCGCAGGGCGGCGACCATGCCGGGGATGTCGGTGTTGTCGCCGACCTTCCTGCCGTCCTGCGTGCACACGACGGTGTTCACGGCCTCGACGGACGCCGCCGTCTCACTGACCTCGTCGAGCAGCGGCGTGATCGCCCGCTTCAACGGCATCGTCAGCGAAAGACCCGCCCATTCGGGACCGAGCTTCCCGATGAACGCGGGCAGCGCCGCCTCGTCGATCTCGAAGCGGTCGTACGACCAGTCGGTGAGACCGAGTTCGGCGTAGGCGGCGCGGTGCAGCACCGGGGAGAGAGAGTGGGCGATGGGAGAGCCGAGCACGGCCGCTCGGCGCTGCTGCGCGCTCATTGACCCTTCTGTTCCTTGAGGTTCTGCTCGTACTTCTCGCGGTTCCGGTTGTGCTCTTCGTTCGTCTCCGAGAAGAGCGTCTCGTCCGCGCTGACGGACACGAAGTAGTACCAGTTGCCCGTGGCCGGCTTGAGCGCGGACTTGATCGCGACCTCACCGGGGTTGCCGATCGGTCCGGGCGGCAGGCCATTGATCTTGTAGGTGTTGTACGGGTCTTTCAGCTTGCGGAGCTCGTCGACGGAGCCGATGGCCAGCTTGGACTGGCCCTTCATGTAATTGACCGTCGAGTCGAAGTCCAGCAGGCCGTAGGTCTCGGTGTTGCCGGGCTTGAGGCGGTTGTAGACGACCGTCGCGACCTTCTCGAAGTCGTGCTTGTACTTGCCCTCGGCCTGCACGAGGCTCGCCACCGTGACGACCTGGAGCGGGTTCTTCAGGCCCAGTTCCGAGGCCTGCGCCTCGACGCCCATCGCGTCGTACTTGGCGGTGGCTTCGGCCACCATCTTCCGCAGTACTTCCTTGGGCTTCTGCCCCTTGGCGACCGGATAGCTGGAGGGGTAGAGGAATCCCTCCAGGGGGTCCTTGACCTCGCTGGTCATGTTCGCCGAGGCCCACTTCGGCAGGCCCAGACTCTTCCATTCGTCGTGGGCGACGGCCTTCGTGGTGCCCTTGTCGAGTTCCAGTCGTTCATCGATCTGCTGGTACACCCATGCATTCCGCTTGCCTTCCGGAATGATGAGGTTGTTACGGCTCTTCGGACTGAGCATCAATTCGACGGCGGACGCGGCCGACATCTGTTTCTTCAGGTTGTAGACGCCCGCTTGGATTTTCTGTCCGTCGGGGTTCTTTCCCTGTGCGGAGACGAATGCGTCGACGCTCTTGACGACTCCGGCCGCCTTGAGCTTGTTGCCGATGTCGTAGCCGCCGGAGCCCTTGTCGATGGTGACGATGACACCGGACGACGTACCGTCGCCCGAATAGTCCGGCGCCGTGCCGAAACGATCCTGGTAGAACTGGTAGCCGAAGTAGCCGATGCCGCCGAGGCCACCGGCGAAGACCAGGGTCACGACCAGGCAGGCGCAACCGCTGCGGCGTTTCTTGGGTTTCTTGCCGCCGCGCCCGCGCCGGTCGCCGCGACCGCCGCCGCGCCCCGCTTCGCTGTCGTCCTCGTCCTCGTCGGCGCCGTCCGCGAAGAAGGCGTGTTCGCCCTGGTCGGGTCCGGGGTCCCAGTCGGTCTCCGGTTCCGGTTCGGGTGCGGGGCGCCGGCGTCCCGGCGGCTCGGGCGGCGGGTAG
This sequence comes from Streptomyces flavofungini, assembly GCF_014650815.1. GTDB lineage: Bacteria > Actinomycetota > Actinomycetes > Streptomycetales > Streptomycetaceae > Streptomyces > Streptomyces flavofungini. Next base: position 130,231 of record NZ_BMVR01000016.1, on the reverse strand, counting down.
GCCTCCGGCGTGCCGTAGTAGTCGGGGCGCTCCTCGGCGTAGGGCCCGGGCTGCCCGCCGTAGGGGTCCGCCGGGTCACCGCCGTACGGGACGTGTCCGTGCTGCCCGGTGTCCCAGCCGCCGTCGCCGGGCTGGCCGCCCCCGCCGTACTGCGCCTGGGCGGGTGCGTAGCCCTGCTGGTCGTACCCCTGTTGGCCGTGGCCGTAGGCCTGCTGCTGGCCGGTGTTCCAGTCGCCGTACGGAGCCTGCTGCTGGGGGTGCTGGGCCTGCTGGGGATGCGGCTGCTGGTACTGCCCTTGCTGCGGGTGGGGCTGGTGGTGCGACTGCTGGGGGTGCTGCTGGTGGGGCTGCTGAGGGTGGTACTGCTCCTGGCCGCCGTAGGGGGACGCGGCGTCGGCCTGCTGTCCTCCCCATCCGCCGTCCCCGTACAACGGGTCCTCGGGATGCCACGGTTCGGAGCCTGGGCCCCGGCCATACTCAGTCATCGATCCCCTACGAGCCGCGAGGCGGGGGCCGCCGGCTGGATGTCAGGGCAACCGTTCCGCCTCTTGATGCTGTGCGGCAGCTGTTCGAACGCCGCCGCATCGCGCGGAACGTTACCGTATCGCGATCAGATGACCACTTCGACGCCCTCGCCGGGGGCCTTGCCTGACGCCCGTTCGGACTCCAATGCCTGCTGGAGGATCACGACGGCCGCCGCCTGATCGATGACAGACCTGCCCTTTTTGGACTTCACGCCGGAGGCGCGCAGGCTCTGGCTGGCCGTCACTGTGGTCATCCTCTCGTCCACGAGTCTCACCGGAACGGGCGCAATCCCGGCGGCGAGCTCCTGGGCGAAGCCGCGGACCTTCACGGCGGCCGGGCCCTCGCCCCCCTTGAGGGAGCGAGGGAGTCCGACGACGACCTCGATCGGCTCGTACTCCTCGACGAGTTGCCGCAAGCGCCGGTGGGCGGCCGGGACGTCACGTCCCGGCACGGTCTCCACCGGGGTGGCGAGGATCCCGTCGGGGTCGCACGAGGCGACCCCGATCCGGGCGTCCCCGACGTCGATCGCGAGCCTGCGCCCGCGACGGATGCCTTCGGTCATCGGGGCGGGCCTCAGGCCGTCTCGGTGACGAGGCGCTCGACGGCGGCGATGGCGTCGCCGATGGCGGCCGCGTTCTGGCCGCCGCCCTGGGCGACGTCCGGCTTGCCGCCGCCTCCGCCGCCGAGGGTCTTGGCGGCGGTGCGGACCAGGTCACCGGCCTTGAGGCCGCGCTCGCGGGCGGCTTCGTTGGTGGCGATGACCGTGAGGGGCTTGCCGTTGGCCGAGGTGAACAGAGCGACCACGGCCGGGCGGTCGCCCGGGATGCGGCCGCGTACGTCGAGGACCAACTTGCGCAGGTCATCGGCGCCGGTGCCGTCCGGGACCTGGCCGGTGACCAGGGCGACGCCGCGCACGTCCTTGGCGCCCTGGGCGAGACCGGCGGCGGCCTGGAGGACCTTCTCCGCGCGGAACTTCTCGATCTCCTTCTCGGCGTCCTTCAGCTTGGCGAGCATGCCGGAGATCTTCTCGGGCAGCTCCTCCGGACGGCCCTTGACCAGCTCCTGGAGCTGGGCGACGACCGTGTGCTCCTTGGCCAGGAAGTTGTACGCGTCGACGCCGACGAGGGCCTCGATGCGGCGCACGCCCGAGCCGATGGAGGACTCGCCGAGCAGCTTGACCAGGCCGAGCTGGGCGGTGTTGTGCACGTGGGTGCCGCCGCACAGCTCCTTGGAGAAGTCGCCGATGGTCACGACACGCACGCGCTCGCCGTACTTCTCGCCGAACTCGGCGATGGCGCCCTGCTTCTTGGCGTCGTCGATCGACATGACCTCGGCCTGGACGTCCAGCTCCCGGGCGAGTACTTCGTTGATCTTCTGCTCGACGTCCGTCATCACGGCCGTGGGCACGGCGGACGGCGAGCCGAAGTCGAAGCGGAAGCGGCCGGGCTGGTTCTCCGAACCGGCCTGGGCGGCCGTCGGGCCGAGCGCGTCGCGCAGCGCCTGGTGGGTGAGGTGCGTGGCGGAGTGGGCGCGGGCGATGGCGCGGCGGCGGTGGGAGTCGATCGAGGCCCACACCGGGGCGCCGACGGTGATCTCGCCGACCTGCACGACGCCCTTGTGGACGTGCACGCCCGGCACCGGCTTCTGGACGTCGCGGATCTCGACGACGGCGCCGCTGTCCAGGCGGATGCGGCCGGTGTCGCCGATCTGGCCGCCGCCCTCGGCGTAGAACGGGGTGCGGTCGAGGACGATCTCGACCTCGTCGCCCTCGGTGGCCGCGGGCGAGGACACGCCGTCGACGAGGAGGCCGACGATCACGGCCTCGTTCTCGGTGGCCGTGTAGCCGGTGAAGTCCGTGGCACCGGCGTTGTCGGCGATCTCGCGGTAGGCGCCGAGGTCGGCGTGGCCGGTCTTCTTGGCCTGGGCGTCGGCCTTGGCGCGCTCCCGCTGCTCCTTCATCAGGCGCCGGAAACCGTCCTCGTCCACGGTCAGGCCCTGCTCGGCGGCCATCTCGAGGGTGAGGTCGATCGGGAAGCCCCAGGTGTCGTGGAGCAGGAACGCCTTGTCGCCGGGCAGCACGGTGGAACCGGCGGCCTTGGTCTCGGTGACGGCGGTGTCGAGGATGTTCGTGCCGCCTTTGAGGGCCTTGAGGAAGGCGGCCTCTTCAGCGAGGGCGACGGTCTCGATGCGCTTGCGCTCGGTGAGGAGCTCCGGGTACTGCTCGCCCATGGTCTTGATGACCGTGTCGACCAGTTCGGCGACGACCGGTCCGGAGGCGCCGAGCAGGCGCATGTTGCGGATGGCGCGGCGCATGATGCGGCGCAGCACGTAGCCGCGGCCCTCGTTGCCGGGCGTGACGCCGTCGCCGATGAGCATCACGGACGTGCGCATGTGGTCGGCGACCACGCGCAGCGAGACGTCCGAGCCGTGCTCGGCGCCGTAGCGCACGCCGGTCAGCTCGGTGGCCTTGTCCATGACGACCTGCAGGGTGTCGGTCTCGTACATGTTCTGTACGCCCTGGAGGATCATGGCGAGGCGTTCCAGGCCGAGGCCCGTGTCGATGTTCTTCGACGGCAGGTCGCCGAGGATCGGGAAGTCCTCCTTGCCCGTGCCCGCGCCGCGCTCGAACTGCATGAAGACCAGGTTCCAGATCTCCACGTAGCGCTCGTCGTTGACGGCCGGGCCGCCCTCCTCGCCGAACTCGGGGCCGCGGTCGTAGTTGATCTCCGAGCACGGGCCGCAGGGGCCGGGGACGCCCATGGACCAGAAGTTCGGGCCCATGCCCAGGCGCTGGATGCGCTCGGCGGGGACGCCGATGACGTCGCGCCAGATGCGCTCGGCCTCGTCGTCCTCCTTGTAGACCGTGATCCAGAGCTTCTCCGGGTCCAGGGCGTAACCGCCCTTGTCCTGGGGCGCGGTGAGCAGCTCCCAGGCGAGCTTGATGGCGCCTTCCTTGAAGTAGTCGCCGAAGGAGAAGTTGCCGCACATCTGGAAGAACGTGCCGTGCCGGGTGGTCTTGCCGACCTCTTCGATGTCGGGCGTGCGCACGCACTTCTGCACGCTGGTGACCCGGGGGGCGGGCGGCTTGGCCTCGCCGAGGAAGTAGGGCTTGAAGGGGACCATGCCCGCGGGAACGAGGAGCAGCGTCGGGTCGTCTGCGATCAGCGACGCCGACGGCACGACCTTGTGCCCACGCTCCTCGAAGAAGCTCAGCCAGCGGCGGCGGATTTCAGCCGACTCCATCAGTGGTCCTCATTCCGGTTGTACGAGTACGTCGTGTCCGTCGCGTCCGTCGTGTTCGCGAGGGACTTGGGGTGCTTCTTCGTGGCGGGCTGGACGAGCGCGATGCGACGCTGGGCGGGCAGCTCGGGGTCGACCGGGGCGTTCACGCCGAGGGCGTCGCCCAGCTCGGCCTCGCGCTCGGCCATGCCGTCGCGGACGTCGAGCGCGAAGTCCTTGAGCCGGTGGCCCGCTTCGAGCGCCTTGTCGGCGGCCCGGGCGGCGAGGCTCTCCGGCGTGAGCTGCTTCAGCTTGCGGTTGACCTTGGTGGTGGCCCATACACCGGCGGCAGCGCCCGCGGTGAACCAGAACGTACGTCGGAACATCGCTGCGTCAGTCCTTCTTCCGCTTGCCCCGCCGTGCGGACGGGAGGGTGCGGCCCACGATCACCGTACGACGGGACGGCTTGGCGGGCACTTCCTTACGACTGAGCGCCCGGCGCACTCCGTAGCCGAACGCCGCCACCTTGACCAGCGGGCCACCGAAGGTGGAGGCCACGGTCGTGGACAGCGCCGACGCGTTCGACGTCACTTCCTGGACGTCCGTGGCGATGGCGTCGACCCGGTCGATCTGGGTCTGCGCCGAGCGCACCGCCGTCGAGGCGTCCGCGAGCAGCGGGACCGCCTGTTCGGTCACGTCCGCGACGAGCTTGGTGGTCGCCCTGAGCGTCTGCGCCAGCCTCGCCAGCGCCACGGCCAGGAAGGACACCAGAATCGCCCAGAAGACGGCCACCAGGATCCCGGCCACCTCTCCACCGGACACTGGGCACCGCTCCCTGAGACATCGCCCTGGATTCCTCGTGGATCCCAAGGTCGTCGAACGTCGAAAAGTCGTCCTCCGACCCTATCGCGCCGGGGCCCCGGCTCCGTACCGCATTACCGCACGCGGCACTTGGGCGCGGCAGTACGCGCAAGCCCGGGCGAACCGATTGTACGGAATGCTTACGTCTGAGTACGCTCCGTACCCCATGCGACGCTCTCAGCGCCCCGACGACCGTCGGAACGACTCCGCCCGCGCCCGCGGCTGCCCGCCTGTCGCGGGGAACCTCCCGGCCGAGCTGACCGCCTTCTTCGGGCGCACCGCCGAACTGGCGGCGCTGCCCGCGGCCTTGGCCTCGGCCCGCCTGGTGACCGTGACGGGCGTCGGCGGCGTGGGCAAGTCGCGGCTGGCGGCGCGGGTGGCGGCGGCGGTCGGGCCGCGGGACGGGGCCTGGCTGGTGGAGCTGGCGGGGGTGCGTGACCCGCACCTGGTGGAGCACGCCGTGGCCAGCGCGCTGGAGCTGACGGACCACACCAGGCGCTCGCCCCGGCAGGTGCTGCTCGACCGGCTCGCGGGGCGTGAACTGCTCCTCGTCGTCGACGGGTTCGAGCACCTGGTGGACGCGACGGCGTCGCTGGTGCAGGATCTGCTGCTGCGCTGCCCCGGTCTGCGGGTGCTCGCGGCGGGCCGCAGGCCGCTCGGCACGGCCGGTGAGCGGGTGCTGCCGCTGGCACCGATGCCGGAGCCGGACGCGACCGCGCTGTTCACCGACCGGGCGGCGGCCTGCCTGCCGGGCTTCGCGCCGGACGGGCGCGACCTCGACGACGTGCGGGAGCTGTGCCGCCGCCTCGACGGCATCCCGCTCGCCCTGGAACTGGCGGCGGGGCGGCTGCGGGTCCTTTCGCCGGGGCAGCTCCTGGCCCGCCTGGACGACCGGTTCCGGCTGCTCGCCGGTACCCGGCGCGATGTGCCGCCGCGGCACCAGACGCTGCGGACGGCGATCGGCTGGAGCCACGAGCTGTGCACGGCGCGGGAGCGGCTGCTGTGGGCGCGGCTCTCCGTCTTCTCCGGGCCGTTCGACCTGGAGTCGGTCGAGTACGTGTGCAGCGGGGACGGGCTGCACGCCGACGACGTCCTGGACGTGCTCGACGAGCTGCTGGCGCAGTCGGTGGTGTCCCGTGAGGAGAGCCCGACCGGGGTGCGCTACCGGATGCTCGACACGGTCCGGGCGTACGGCTCGGAGTGGCTGGAGGCGGCCGGCGACGCGGCGCGGATGCGGCGTCGGCACCGCGACTGGTACATGGGGCTCGCCACGTGGTGCGAGCTGGACTGGTTCTCGCCCCGGCAGACGGAGGTGGCCACGCTCGTCGAGTGCGAGCTGCCCAATCTGCGCACCGCCCTGGAGTTCTGTCTGACCGAGCCGGACGAGACGCACCTGGGCCAGTACCTGGCGGGCACGCTGTGGTTCTGCTGGGTCGGCTGCGGGCGCCTCGCGGAGGGCAGGCACTGGCTGGAGCGGGCCGTCGAGCTGGACGGCGCGCACGAGGAGTCGCGGCTGAAGGCGCTGTGGGTGCTCGGGTACGTGGCGATCCTGCAGGGCGACACGGTGCCCGCGCTGTGCGCGCTCCAGGAGTGCCAGGACACGGCGGAGCGCACCGGCAGCGCGGTCGCGGCCGCGTACGCGGTGCACCGCATGGGCTGTCTGGCGCTGGTCACGGACGACATGCCGCGCGCGGAGCGGCTGCTGCGCACGGCGCTCGATCAGTACCGGCGGATCGGGGAGCTGAACAGCAACGTCCTGATGGGTCAGGTCGAGCTGGCGATGGCGCTGGCCTTCCAGGGGGCGCTCGGGGACGCGGTGGAGCTGTGCGAGGACGCGCGGCAGGTCTGCGAGGACCACGGGGAGCGCTGGGCGCTGGCGTATGCCCTGTACGTCCTCGGCTACGCGGCCTGGACGCACGGCGAGCACGGGCGGGCGCGGGACCTGGTCACCCGGTGTCTGGACCTGGACCACGCCTTCCACGACCTGCTCGGCACGGTGCTGGCGGTCGAGTTGCTCGCGCTGTTCACGGTGGCGGAGGGCGACGCGACGGAGGCGGCGGTGCTGCAGGGGGCGGCGGCGCGGATCTGGCCGTCGGTGGGGCTGCCGCTGTTCGGCTCGGAGCACTTCGGCGGGCCGCACGCGCTGTGCGAGACCCAGGCGCGGGAGCGGCTCGGCGACGAGCGGTACGAGGCGTGTGTGCGGGCGGGCGCCGAGCTGAGCCCCGACGTGGCGGTCTCGCGGGCGCTGCGCCGCCAGCACGCGGAGGCGACGGGGGCGTGCCGGCCGGGCCTCGGTGAGCCGCCCGCGCCGTCGGGGGCCCCGGAAACGCGCGAACCCGCTGTCTCCCCGACCACGCGGGGCGGGGAGACAGCGGGCTGAAGCAGGTGAGGCTACGTCCGGATCAGCGGGCGTAGTACTCGACGACGAGCTGCTCGTCGCAGATCACGGGGATCTCCTTGCGGTTCGGCTCGCGGTCCAGGCGGAAGGCCAGGGCCTTCAGGTTCACCTGGAGGTAGCGCGGGGTCTCGCCGTCGGCGGCGAAGCCACCCTCACGGGCGACCTCGAACAGCGGCTTCTGACGGCTGCGCTCGCGGACCATGACGACGTCGTCCGGCTTGACGCGGAACGACGGCTTGTCGACCTTGTGGCCGTTGACCTCGATGTGGCCGTGCACGACCATCTGGCGGGCCTGGTAGATGGTGCGGGCGATGCCCGAACGCAGCACCAGGGCGTCGAGACGACGCTCCAGCTCGATGATCAGGGCCTCACCGGTCTTGCCCTGGATCTTGGAGGCACGCTCGTAGGCGCGGACGAGCTGACGCTCGGACACGTCGTACTGCGCACGCAGCCGCTGCTTCTCGAGCAGACGGACCTTGTAGTCCGAGTTCTGCTTGCGGCCACGGCCGTGCTCGCCCGGCGGGTAGGGGCGGGCCTCGAAGTACTTGACGGCCTTCGGGGTCAGCGCGATGCCAAGAGCACGCGACTTCTTGACCTTGGGGCGGGACTGGTTCGGCATGAACCAAACACCTCTGTTTTCTGTACGGATTCGGCTTCACCAGGGTTAGGGGAGGTCACATCCGCAGCCGGGGAAACCCGATGGGTCCGGTCGGACTCACCTGGCAGCCGCTCCCTGGTCTGGGCACTATGTGCAGCACGCGAGTGGCCCACCGACCGTTTCCCGGGATCCGGGAGGGTGGTGGGCTGCCCGCGACACCTTCGACGGTGCGCGACGCTCCTGGAACTCCCTGCCCGGGGGCGGGGGCTCCGGCTGGATGTCCCGTTCTGGTGGTGCCGGTACGAGACCGGACACGGGACGCAGCGCTCCGGGAATTGTACAGGCCGGTCAGGACCGCTTGCGACCGAGGTGCTTCCTGGTCCACTCGACGGCGTCGGCGTACCGGGCCTCGGCGCCGTGCCGGGTGGGGGTGTAGTACTCGCGGCCCCGCAGGGCCTCCGGGGCGTACTCCTGGGCGGCGATGCCCTCGGGCAGGTCGTGCGGATACACATAGCCCTGGGCGTGCCCCAGCTTGGCCGCGCCCTTGTAGTGGCCGTCGCGCAGGTGCGGCGGGACAGGGCCCGCGTGGCCCTTGCGGACGTCTTCGAGGGCGGCGCCGATGGCCGTGGTCGCGGCATTCGACTTCGGGGCCAGGGCGAGGGCGATGGTGGCGTGGCTGAGGGTCAGGGCCGCCTCCGGGAAGCCGATCATCGCGACGGCCTGGGCGGCGGCGACAGCGGTGGGCAGGGCCGTGGGGTCGGCGAGGCCGATGTCCTCGCTGGCCGAGATCATCAGGCGGCGGGCGATGAAGCGGGGGTCCTCGCCCGCCTCGATCATGCGGGCCAGATAGTGCAGGGCGGCGTCCACGTCGGAGCCGCGGATGGACTTGATGAGGGCGCTCGCGACGTCGTAGTGCTGGTCGCCGGCGCGGTCGTACTTCACGGCCGCGCGGTCGACCGACTCCTCCAGGGTCTGGAGCGTGAGCTCCTTCTCGCCCTTGGCGAGGGCCGAGCCCGCGCCCGCTTCGAGGGCGGTGAGCGCGCGGCGGGCGTCGCCGCCCGCGATCCGCAGGATGTGGTCCTCGGCCTCGGCGGGCAGGGTGACGGCGCCGCCCAGGCCGCGCTCCTCGGTGAGGGCGCGCTTGAGCAGGCCGCGCAGGTCGTCGTCCGTGAGCGGTTCGAGGGTGAGCAGCAGGGAGCGGGACAGGAGCGGGGAGATCACGGAGAAGTACGGGTTCTCCGTCGTCGCCGCGATCAGCGTCACCCAGCGGTTCTCGACGGCGGGCAGCAGGGAGTCCTGCTGGGCCTTGCTGAAGCGGTGGATCTCGTCGAGGAAGAGGACGGTCTCCTTGCCGTGGCCGCCGAGGGCGCGGCGGGCGCCGTCGATGACCGCGCGAACTTCCTTGACGCCCGCGGTGATCGCGGAGAGCTCCACGAAGCGCTTGTTCGTCGCCTTGGAGACGACGTACGCCAGGGTGGTCTTGCCGATGCCTGGCGGGCCCCAGAGGAACACCGACGATGCTCCGGCGGGGCCGCCACCGCCTTCGACAAGTCGGCGCAACGGCGATCCGGGCCGGAGCAGATGCTGCTGGCCGACGACTTCGTCGAGGGTGCGCGGGCGCATCCGGACGGCCAGGGGGCTGCTGGACGGGTCCTTCTCCTGGCGGTCTTCGGCTGCGGCGGTGAACAGGTCGGGCTCCACGTCGAAAACCCTATGTCACCCCACTGACAACCGGCCCCGGCCGCCTCAGATCCAGAGGTCGGAGCCCCAGCGCGTGAGGATCAGCATCGCGATGATGCCGATGTGCACGACCGGCAGGGCCCAGGCGAAGTCCTCGAAGAAGGTCTTCAGCCAGCCCGGCGCGGGCAGGAAGCCCTTGCGGACGTTGAAAGCCGTGACGTACCAGAACATCAGGATCGTGGCGACCCAGGCCAGGCAGCACCACAGGCACAGCGCGTTGATGCGGTACAGCGACTGGAACTGCAGCCAGGTGCAGAAGCCGACGCCGAAGAGCGTGCCCGCGTTGAACGTCAGCCAGTACCAGCGCGGGAAGCGGGCGCGGCCGAGCAGGCTCATGCCGACGCCGATCACGACGGCGTACGCGGCGAGGCCCAGCATCGGGTTCGGGAAGCCGAACGCCTCCGCCTGGTCGCTCTTCATGATGCTGCCGCAGGCGACCACCGGGTTGATGCTGCAGCCCGGCTGGAAGTTCGGGTCCTTCAGGAGCTCGAACTTGTCGAGCGTGATGACCCAGGAGGCGAGCAGCCCGGCGGCGCCGGTGATCACCAGGAGCAGCGCGAGGGCCCTGCTGCCGCCGACGGACCCGGGCGCGTCCTCGTGGTCCTGGCCGGCCGCGGCGCCGTCCTTCACTGGCTGCTTCACCGAGATGGGTTTACTCATCACGCCGTTCCGTCGCTCGTGGTGGCCTGCGGGCAGGGACATTGTGCCGTACGTAGCTGTGTGTCCACCGATCGGTGGACACAAGCAGATACGTATGGGGGTCCCGTCGTGTTCGCTCCGGCGGAAGGCTCGATGTCGTGACGACGGAAGGCAAGCAGTCATGACGACAGGGACGACCCAAGTGACGAAGGCAGCGGGGGCGAGAGCGGCCGAGACGGGGCAACTGGCCGTTGACGTCCGGGGGCTGCGCAAGCGGTACGGACCCGTGACGGCCGTGGACGGCATCGACCTGGCCGTGCCGCACGGCGAGGTCTTCGGCATCCTCGGGCCGAACGGCGCGGGCAAGTCCACGACCGTCGAGATCCTCCAGGGGCACCGCACACGCGACGGGGGCGAGGTGTCCGTCCTGGGCGCCGACCCGGCGACGGCGGGCCGTGACTGGCGGGCCCGGGTCGGCATCGTCTGGCAGGACGAGTCGGCGCCCGCCGAGCTCACGGTGCGCGAGACGGTGAGCCACTTCGCGCGGTACTACCCGCACCCGCGCTCTCCTGCGGACGTGCTGGATCTGGTCGGCCTCCAGGAGAAGGCGGACAGCCGCATCAAGGCGCTCTCGGGCGGCCAGCGCCGCCGGCTCGACGTGGCGCTCGGCATTATCGGCGACCCGAACCTGCTGCTGCTCGACGAGCCGACGACGGGCTTCGACCCGGCCGCCCGCCGCCAGTTCTGGGACGTCATCCGGGCCCTGGCCGACGAGGGCACCACCGTCGTCCTCACCACGCACTATCTCCAGGAGGCCGAGGCGCTCGCCGACCGCATCGCGGTGATCGCCCGGGGCCGGGTGGTCGCCGAGGGCGAGCCCGCCGCCCTGCGCCGGGAGTACGGCGGCGAGGCCGTCGTCGAGTGGACCGAGCCCGACGGCGGCCCCCGCGACCTCCGCACCACGACCCCGACCCGGACCGTCGCCGAGCTGATGAGCCGCTTCGACGGCGAGATCCCCGGCCTGCGGATCAGCCGCCCCAGCCTGGAGGACGTGTATCTGCGCCTGACCGGACAGGAAGACGGGCCGAAGTCCGAGGAGGACGAGCGATGACCACGACGACCTCGCGCGGCACACCCGGGGCTCCGCGGACCCCGCGTCTCCCTGGGCGCACCCGGGCCGCGTCCGGTGCCGAGCGGCTTCCCGGAGCCTGGTGGCTGGGGCTGCACCAGGGCGCCCTGGAACTGAAGCAGTTCTTCCGCCAGCGCGAACAGGGCGTGTTCACCTTCGCGTTCCCGGTGGTGCTGCTCTTCCTGTTCGCGTCGATCTTCAAGGACGACGTGGCGGACGCGGGCATCACGGCCTCGCAGCTCTACGTCGCCGCGATGATCGGCGCGGGCATCATGTCCATCAGCTTCCAGTCGCTCGGCATCGCCATCGCGATGGAGCGCGACGAGCACGTGTTGCGGCGCCTGCGCGGCACGCCGATGCCACCGACCGCGTACTTCCTCGGGAAGGTCTGGCTCGTCCTGGTCACCGGCCTCCTGGAGACCCTGGTGCTGCTCGTCGTCGGCGCGACGATGTTCGACCTGGAGCTGCCGACGTCCCCGGAGAAGTGGCTCACCTTCGCCTGGATCTTCGTGCTCGGCCTGACGGGCTGCGCGCTGCTCGGCGTCGCCGTCAGCAGCGTCCCTCGGTCCGGCCGCAGCGCCTCGTCCGTGGTGGTCCTGCCGTTCCTGGTGCTGCAGTTCATCTCCGGTGTCTATATAGCCATCGACACGGTCCCGGACTGGATGCTCACGCTCGGCGCCCTGTTCCCGCTCAAATGGATGTGCCAGGGCTTCCGCGGGGTGTTCCTGCCGGAGTCGGCCCAGGTCCTTGAGCAGGCGGGGAGTTGGGAGTACGGGCGCATCGCGCTGGTGCTCACGGCCTGGTGCGTCGGAGGATTGGCGCTGTGTCTGTTGACCTTTCGTTGGAAGAGCCGCCGGGACGGATGAGCGCGGAGCCCGGTCCCCGGGACAGCAACCAGTGGGACCGCGGCTTCCTGCTCTGGGACTGCTACTTCGCCGTCGTGTGGGTCGGCACGCTGGTCCTGGCGCTCAGCGTCGAGGCGCCCGGCAGCGCCGCCCGCCCGGGGTCGGCCGCGCTGGTCGTGCTGCTCCTCGTCTGGTACGTGGTCAGCGGCCGACCGGTGCTGCTCACGGAGGGCGCCGATCAGCGTCGGGCGGTGCGCTATCTCACGGTGGCCACGGCCCTGTTCGTGGCATCCGGCGTCCTCATCACCGAGACCCGGCTGCTGACCTTCGCCCTGGTGCCGCAGTGCTTCATCGCGCTGCGGATCCACCGCGCCATGGTCACCCTCGCCGTGATCAACGTCGCGCCGGTGGCGGGCTGGGCGCTGCTGTGGCGGCCGGACGCGCAGAACGTCTTCCTCAACTCGGTGGGCGCCGCCGTGTCCTTGGTGTTCGGCGCGGCGCTCGGGACCTGGATCATCCACATCATCGCCCAGAGCCAGGAACGCGCGGACCTCATCGCGGAGTTGGAGGCGAGCCGTGAGGAAGTGGCCCGTCTTTCCACCGAGCGCGGCGCCCTCGCCGAGCGCGAGCGCATGTCCCGCGAGATCCACGACACCCTCGCCCAGGGGTTCACCAGCCTGCTGATGCTCGTCCAGGCCGTCGACGCGGAGCTGGACCACGACGTGGCGGCGGCCCGCCGCCATCTGGAGCTGATGCAGGCCACAGCCCGGCAGAACCTCGCGGAGGCCCGGTCCCTCGTGGCCGGCCGCGCGCCGGACGACCTGCGCGGCGGCTCCCTCCCGGACGCCCTGCGCCGGGTCGCCGCCCGCCACGGCGCCGCCGTCACGGTCACCGGCACCGCCCGGCCGCTGCCCCCCGGCCTGGAGGTCGTCGCCCTGCGCTCCTGCCAGGAGGCGCTGACCAACGCGGCGAAACACGCGGGCCCCGACGCCGAGGTGCGGGTCGCCCTCGGCTACCGGCCGGGCGGGCTCACGCTGGTGGTCAGCGACTCGGGGTGCGGTTTCGACACCGGCGCCCACCACGAAGGCTTCGGGCTGCGCGGGCTGCGGACGCGGGCCGCCGAGGTCAGCGGCACGGCCGAGGTGGTCAGCGCGCCTGGTGCGGGCACCGCGGTCACGGTCCGATTGCCGCTCCCCGAGCCGGACGGAGCCCCTGACGCCCACGACCGGCCGGAGCCCCCCGACTCCCCCGCCCCGTCGGGGCCCAGCGCCGTCCCCGTACCTCGCCGCTCCCCCGCACCCCACGAGTCCCCCGAGCCCTCAGAGCCCCCTGAAAGGACCGCCCCGTGATCCGTGTCCTGCTCGCCGACGACCACCCCGTCGTCCGCGAAGGCCTGCGCGCCATGCTCAGCGCCGAGCCCGACCTGGACGTCGTCGCCGAAGCGGCCAACGGACCGCAGGCCGAGGCGCTCGCCGCGCGACTGCGCCCCGACATCGTCCTGATGGACCTACGGATGCCCGGCGGTGACGGCGCGGACGCGATCGTACGGATGACGGCGGCGGGGCTCCCGTGCCGGATCATCGTCCTGACCACGTACGAGACGGACCGGGACATCCTGCGCGCCGTCGAGGCGGGTGCGGCGGGCTATCTCCTGAAGGACCTGGCCCGCGGTGAACTGGCCGACGCGGTACGGGCGGCGGCCCGAGGGGAGACCGTCCTCGCGCCGTCCGTGGCGGCCCGGCTCGTGGACCAGTTGCGCACCAGACCCGAGCGGCCGCACCTGTCGGAACGTGAGACGGCCGTCCTGCGGCTCGTCGCGGAGGGCTGCACGAACGCCGAGATAGGCCGACGGCTGCACATCGGCGAGTCGACGGTGAAGACGCATCTGCTGCGCGTCTTCGGCAAGTTGGAGGTGGCCGACCGGACGGCGGCGGTGACGAGCGCGATGCGGCACGGGCTCCTGGAGAGCTGAGCCCGCGTTCCCGGAGAGCTGAGCCGCACTCCCGGAGAGCCGAGCCCGCACTCCCGGAGAAAACAGCGCGCCCTCGCCTCAAGCAAGGAGCAGACGCCCCCAAGAAATGACTGGGCCCCGGGCGCACCTCCGCACCCGGGGCCCACTCCGTACCATCAGCCCAGCTTGCTCTTCACCACAGCCACGACCGCGTCCACCGCGACCGCCTCCTGCTCGCCGGACTCCATGTCCTTGAGCTGGACGACGCCCTCGGCGAGATCCCGCTCACCGGCGACGACGGTGAAGCGGGCGCCCGAGCGGTTGGCGTTCTTCATGGCGCCCTTGAGCCCCTTCCCGCCGTACGAGAAGTCGGCGGCGATCCCGGCCCGGCGCAACTCCGTCACCTTGGCGAACAGCACCCGCCGCGCCTCGTCGCCGAGCGGCACCGCGAACACGCTGGTGGCGGACGGCAGGTCGAGGGTGACGCCCTCCGCCTCAAGCGCGAGCACCGTGCGGTCCACGCCGAGCGCCCAGCCCACGGACGGCAGCGCGGGGCCGCCGATCATCTCGGACAGGCCGTCGTAGCGCCCACCGCCGCCGACCGCGGACTGCGAGCCGAGGCCGTCGTGGACGAACTCGAAGGTGGTGCGCGTGTAGTAGTCGAGCCCGCGGACCAGCTTCGGGTCGTCCTCGTAGGCGACGCCCGCCGCGGTCAGCAGCTCCCGCACCTGCTCGTGGTACGTCTTGCAGGCGTCGCACAGGTAGTCGGCCAGCAGCGGCGCGCCCACGAGCTGCTTCTGCACGTCGGCGCGCTTGTCGTCGAGGACGCGGAGCGGGTTGATGTCGATGCGTCGACGGGTCTCCTCGTCCAGGTCGAGGCCGCGCAGGAAGTCCTGGAGGGCAGCGCGGTAGACGGGACGGCACTCCTTGTCGCCGAGGGAGTTCAGCAGGATGCGGAACTCCTTCAGGCCGAGCGAGCGGTAGGCCTGGTCGGCCAGGATGATCAGCTCGGCGTCGAGCGCCGGGTCCTCGGCACCGATCGCCTCGGCGCCGACCTGCGAGAAGTGGCGGTAGCGCCCCTTCTGCGGGCGCTCATAGCGGTAGTACGAGCCCGAGTACCAGAGCTTGACCGGGAGGTTGCCCGCCTTGTGCAGGTTGCCCTCCAGGGCGGCGCGCAGCACGGAGGCGGTGCCTTCGGGGCGCAGGGCCAGCTTGTCGCCGCCCTTGGTCTCGAAGGCGTACATCTCCTTGGTGACGATGTCGGTCGACTCGCCGACACCGCGCGCGAACAGCTCGACGTTCTCGAAGCCGGGCGTCTCGACATAGCCGTACCCGGAGTTGCGCAGCGGGGCGGCGATGGCCTCGCGGACGGCGAGGTAGGTCGCGGAGTCCGGCGGCAGCAGGTCGTACGTGCCCTTGGGGGCCTGGAAGGTACTCACGGGTGTTCTCTCGTCACATTCCTCGTCGGGGAGCGGCTTCGGCTCCCAGGCCGGCGGCCACCTGGCGCAGATACGGGTTGGTGGCGCGCTCACGGCCGATGGTCGTGTGCTCGTTGTGGCCGGGCAGGACCACGGTCGAGTCGTCGAGCGGCAGGCACACGCGTGCCAGCGACTCGAGTATGTCGGCGTGCGATCCGCCGGGCAGGTCGGTGCGTCCGATGGAGCCGGCGAACAGCAGGTCGCCCGAGAAGAACACCGAGGGGACCTCGGCGGACTCGGGCAGCTGGAAGGTCACCGACCCCTTCGTATGGCCCGGCGCGTGCGCGACGGAGAAGTCGAGACCGGCGAGCTTCAGCTCCGCGCCGTCGGCCAGCTCCCTGAGGTCGGAGGGCTCCCCCACGGTCAGCTCGCCGAGCAGCTGCGCGCCGAAGGCGCGGCCGATGGCCTTCTCCGGGTCGCTCATCATGTACCGGTCCTCGGGGTGGATCCACGCGGGCACGTCGTGCGCGCCGCAGACCGGGACGACCGACGCGACGTGGTCGATGTGGCCGTGGGTGAGGATGACGGCGACGGGCTTGAGCCGATGCTTCCGGAGCGCTTCCTCGACTCCTTCGGTGGCCTGGTGCCCCGGGTCGATGATCACGCATTCCTCGCCTGCGGCGGGGGCGACCAGGTAGCAGTTGGTCCCCCAGGCCCCGGCGGGAAACCCGGCAATGAGCACGATCGTCCTTCGTTTCGTCGTCCGGCGGAGGTGGCAGCGGAGATTGCGGCAGTTCAGAGCCTACCGGCGCTGCCGATTCCACAGCTAACCCATATACGGTACGGGGCACACGCGGCCGGTCACGCCGCGCGCGACGACGATCCAGGCGACGTACGACAGACGCGCCGACCGAGACGTACAGGGAGTGCACCCGGTGGTCAGCCAGGAACAGCGGCGCAAGCAGCTCGCGCGGGAGAAGTTCTTGCGGCAGCAGCAGCGGCGGGAGGCCGCGCGACGTCGGCGGCGGATGCGCAACGCGGTGATCGCCGGTGCGGTCGCCTTGGTGGTGGCGGGCGGCGCGGTCTCGTACGCGGCGGGCGCCTTCGACGACGGCGGCTCGACGAACGACGACGCGGCCGCGAAGCCGACGCCCAGCAAGCCGGCGGATCCCTGCCGCAAGGCCGCCCCGGGCAAGATCAAGCCGCTCGGCTTCAAGAAGGAACCGGCGCTCACCGTCGACAAGTCGGCCTCGTACACGATGAAACTGGCCACGACGTGCGGCGACATAGGCATCGACATGGCCACGGCGAAGGCCCCGCACACCGTGAACTCGTTCAATTTCCTGGTGAACAAGGGGTACTTGGACCACACGGCGTGCCACCGCCTCACCGCGGGCAACGTCAACGTCCTGCAGTGCGGCGACCCGAAGGGCACCGGCGAGGGCGACCCCGGCTACACCATTCCGGACGAGAATCTGAAGGACAAGCGGCTGCGGGGCGGTGTGTACCCGGCGGGCACGGTCGCCATGGCGAACAAGTACAAGCCGGACACCAAGAAGGGCCGCGACACCGGCGGCAGCCAGTTCTTCCTGGTCTACCAGGACAGCAAGTTGCCGGCCGACTACACACCGTTCGGAACCGTCTCCGACTCCGGCATGAAGGTCCTCAAGAAGATCGCCGCGGCCGGTGAGAGCAGCGGCCAGGGCGACGGCGCACCGAACGCGACGGTCGTCATCGACAAGGCCACCGTGCGTAAATCCTGACCACCGGCGGGCGAATTTCGCTCGCGCTGGATGCGGACAGCCGCCCCGCCGGTCGCCTATGTTGGCGGTGACGAAACTGTGGACGATGCCGGGGGCCCGTGGCCTTGTGCAGGCATCATGTGGAGGAGGCGCTGTGAGCAGCGACCCGTGGGGCCGCGTCGACGAGACGGGGACCGTGTACGTGCGTACGGCCGACGGCGGCGAGCGAGTGGTCGGATCGTGGCAGGCAGGATCTCCCGAGGAGGCCCTGGCCTATTTCGAGCGCAAGTACGACGGTCTGGTCGTCGAGATCGGACTTCTCGAGCGCCGGGTGAAGACGACCGACCTGTCGGCCAAGGACGCGACGACCGCCATCGACCACCTGCGCCAGCAGGTGGTCGACGCGCATGCCGTCGGCGACCTGGAGGCGCTGGGCAAGCGGCTCGACAAGCTGGTCGAGACCGTCGAGGCGCGCCGCGAGGAGCGCAAGGTCCAGAAGGCCAAGCAGTCGGACGAGGCGCGGCACTCCAAGGAGGCGCTGGTCGCCGAGGCCGAGGAGCTGGCCCAGAGCGAGCAGTGGCGGGCGGCCGGTGAGCGGCTGCGGGCCCTGGTGGACACCTGGAAGGGGCTGCCCCGCCTCGACCGTAAGTCCGACGACGAGCTGTGGCACCGCTTCTCGCACGCCCGCTCGGCGTTCTCCAAGCGCCGCAAGGCCCACTTCGCGTCCCTGGACGCGCAGCGCGAGGACGCCCGCAAGGCCAAGGAGAAGCTGGTCGCGGAGGCCGAGTCGCTTTCGGGCTCGACGGACTGGGGCCCGACGGCCGCGCGCTACCGCGAGTTGATGGCCGACTGGAAGGCGGCGGGCCGCGCCCAGCGCGAGCACGAGGACGACCTGTGGAACCGCTTCCGCGGCGCCCAGGACGTGTTCTTCGCCGCCCGCAGCTCGGTGTTCGCCGAGCGCGACGCGGAGCAGGGCGAGAACCTCAAGCTCAAGGAGGAGCTCGCCGACGAGGCCGAGAAGCTCGTCCCGGTGACGGACCTGAAGACGGCCCGCGCGGCCTTCCGGTCCATCAACGAGCGCTGGGAGGCCATCGGCCACGTCCCGCGCGACGCCCGGCCGAAGGTCGAGGGCCGGATGCACGCGGTCGAGCGGGCCCTGCAGGAGTCCGAGGAGGCCGAGTGGCGCCGGACGAACCCGGAGGCGCGGGCCCGCGCGGAGGGTCTCACCGGTCAGCTGCAGGCCGCCGTGGACAAGCTCCAGGGCCAGATCGAGGCCGCTCGCACGGCGGGCAACACCGCGAAGGCCGACAAGCTCCAGAAGGAGCTGGACGGCCGCCAGGCGCTGCTCGACCAGGCGCTGAAGGGTCTGCACGAGTTCGGCGGCTGAGTTTTTCGCTGTCTACGGAGAGGGGCTCCCACACAGGACGTGTGGGAGCCCCTCTCCGTAGTTGGTGGCCCGGTCTACGGTCGGCGTGCCGAGGTCACGCGGTACACGTCGTACACGCCCTCGACTCCCCTGACCGCCTTGAGCACATGGCCCAGGTGCTTGGGGTCGCCCATCTCGAAGGTGAAGCGGGAGGTGGCGACCCGGTCGCGGGAGGTCTGCACGGCCGCGGACAGGATGTTGACGTGCTGGTCGGAGAGGATGCGCGTGACGTCCGAGAGCAGCCGGGAGCGGTCCAGGGCCTCGACCTGGATGGCCACCAGGAACACCGACGACTGCGTGGGCGCCCACTCGACCTCGAGGATGCGCTCGGGCTCACGGGAGAGCGAGTCCACGTTCACGCAGTCGCTGCGGTGAACCGATACGCCACTGCCGCGCGTGACAAAGCCGATGATGGGGTCGCCCGGCACCGGTGTGCAGCAGCGGGCGAGCTTGACCCACACGTCGTCGACGCCCTTGACGACGACTCCGGGGTCGGCGTTGGAGCGGCGCTTGGTCCGGCTGCGCGAGGGCGGCGCGCTCTCCGCGATGTCCTCGTTGGCGGCCTCCTCGCCGCCGAGCGCCTGGACGAGCTTCTGCACGACGCTCTGCGCGGTGACGTGCCCCTCACCGATCGCCGCGTACAGCGACGAGATGTCGGGGTAGCGCATCTCGTGCGCGAGCGTGACCAGGGAGTCGCCGGTGAGGATGCGCTGGATCGGCAGGTTCTGCTTGCGCATGGCGCGCGCGATGGCGTCCTTGCCCTGCTCGATGGCCTCCTCGCGGCGCTCCTTGGAGAACCAGGCGCGGATCTTGTTGCGGGCCCGCGGCGACTTGACGAAGCCGAGCCAGTCGCGGGAGGGGCCCGCGCCCGCGGCCTTGGAGGTGAAGACCTCCACCAGGTCGCCGTTGTCCAGGGTCGATTCGAGCGGTACGAGCCGTCCGTTGACCCGGGCGCCTATGGTGCGGTGGCCGACCTCGGTGTGCACCGCGTACGAGAAGTCGACCGGGGTCGCGCCCGCCGGGAGGGCGATGACGTCGCCCTTCGGCGTGAAGACGAAGACCTCGTTGCGCGACAGGTCGAAGCGCAGGGACTCCAGGAACTCGCTGGGGTCCTCGGTCTCCTTCTGCCAGTCCAGGAGCTGGCGCAGCCACGCCATGTCGTTGAGGTGGTCGTCCTTGCCGGTCTTCTTCGGCACGTCGGTGCGCACCTTGGAGGCACCGGCGACGGCTTCTTGCTTGTACTTCCAGTGCGCGGCGATGCCGTACTCGGCGCGGCGGTGCATGTCGAAGGTGCGGATCTGCAGCTCGACGGGCTTGCCGTTGGGGCCGATGACCGTCGTGTGCAGCGACTGGTACATGTTGAACTTCGGCATCGCGATGTAGTCCTTGAACCGGCCGGGGACCGGGTTCCAGCGCGCGTGCACGGTGCCGAGGGCGGCGTAGCAGTCCCTGACCGTGTCGACCAGGACACGGATGCCCACCAGGTCGTAGATCTCCGCGAAGTCACGGCCGCGGACGATCATCTTCTGGTAGACGCTGTAGTAGTGCTTCGGTCGGCCGGTGACCGTGGCCTTGATGCGGGCGGCTCGCAGGTCGGCCTGGACCTCGTCGGTCACTATGGCCAGGTACTCGTCGCGCTTGGGGGCGCGCTCGGCCACCAGACGCACGATCTCGTCGTACATCTTGGGGTAGAGGATCGCGAAGGCGAGGTCCTCCAGCTCCCACTTGATGGTGTTCATGCCCAGGCGGTGCGCCAGCGGAGCGTAGATCTCCAGCGTCTCGCGGGCCTTCTTCTCCTGCTTCTCGCGCTTGAGGTAGCGCATCGTGCGCATGTTGTGCAGGCGGTCGGCGAGCTTGATGACCAGGACGCGGGGGTCCTTGGCCATGGCGACGACCATCTTGCGGACGGTCTCGGCCTGCGCGGCCTCGCCGAACTTGACCTTGTCGAGCTTGGTGACGCCGTCGACGAGCAGCGCGACCTGGTCGCCGAAGTCGCGGCGCAGGGTGTCCAGGCCGTACTCGGTGTCCTCGACGGTGTCGTGCAGGAGACCGGCCATCAGGGTCGCCGGGTCCATGCCGAGCTCGGCGAGGATGGTGGTGACGGCGAGCGGGTGCGTGATGTACGGGTCGCCGCTCTTGCGCTTCTGGCCGCGGTGCCAGCGCTCGGCGACCTGGTAGGCGCGCTCGATCTGGCGCAGCGTCGCGGTCTCGATCTTCGGGTCGTTGCTGCGCACTATCCGGAGCAGCGGCTCCAGGACCGGGTTGTACGGGTTGGAGCGCTGGACGCCGAGGCGGGCGAGGCGGGCGCGCACGCGGTTGGAGGAGCCGGAGCGCTCGGCCTTGCCGCTGACGGGGGGCTTGCTCGGGGCCGGGGTCCGGCCGGGGGCCGGGCGGACCGGCGGGGCGGACTGCGGCTCGGCGGACGGCTTGGGGCCGGTCTGCCCGGCCGACCGCGGCTCGGCGGGGCGCGTCTCGGCAGGTCGCGTCTCGGCGGGTCGCGACGCACCCTGCTCGCCCTGTGCGGACGTCCCGCCGGGCGCGCTCGGTGCCTTCTTCGCGGGCGCGACGGCGGGCGCCGCGGCTCGCTCGGCCTGCTGGGCGGACTTGGCGGCGGCAAGTGGCTGGGACTCGTCTGGCAAGAGCGCTCCCTGTGCGCGATCGGGTCCCCCGGTGAGGTCCCGAAGTGCCCATGGTATCGATCCTGGGCCGACGGCTCGCCCTCGGCCGGTGAGACGGCTCTGTACTGGAGAAACACCAGAGGCGGGCGCCGGATTCCGCCGGGCCCGCCTCTTTCATCGCTGGGGTGGTGCGGGGAACTCCCGGACCGGCCGCCGCGGCCGGGCACTCCCCCGAGGGCCGCTGGCGCCCTCTTCCAGGTCCTCAGACCGTGAGCAGCGCCTCCAGGGGTGCCCCGTCCAGAGCGGGAATCAGCCGCTCGCGACCGTTCAGGAAGCCCAGCTCCATCAGCACCGCCACCCCGGCCACCTGGGCCCCGGCGCGGCGGATGAGCCGCAGCGAGGCCTCGGCGGTGCCGCCGGTGGCGAGGACGTCGTCGATCACCATGACGCGGTCGTCGGGCTTGAGGTCCTCGGCGTGCACCTCGATCTCGGCGCTGCCGTACTCCAGGTCGTAGCGCTGGCTGAGGGTCGCTCCGGGGAGCTTGCCCGCCTTGCGTACGGGAATGAAGCCGAGGTCGGCCCGGAGCGCGACCGGGGCGCCCAGGATGAACCCGCGCGCCTCCAGACCCACGACCTTGGTGGCCCCGTGCCGCACGCTCAGGTCGGCGAGGGCGCCGGTCAGAGCGGTGAACGCGGCCGGGTCCGCGAGCAGCGGCGTGATGTCCTTGAACAGCACGCCGGGCTCGGGATAGTCCGGCACGTCACGGATGCGGCTGAGCAGCAGCGCGTTGACGTCGACGAGCTCGGTCATCGGCGCTTCCCCGACGGGCGGCCGCGGCCGCGGTTGCGGGTGGGCTGCGCCCGGGGGCCCGAGCGCGGGCCGACCACGGCCGGGGCCGCGTCGTCGTCGGGCTCCTCCGTGTCCTGCGGAGCATCGCCCTCGGACGCCGGGGTCTCGGCGGACTCGCCCTTGGCCGCGGCCGCCCTGCGCTTGGCGAGCACCCGCTTCTTGAGCGCCTTCATCTGCGGCTCGGTCTCCTTGAGGTCCGCGACCAGCGGGGTCGCGATGAAGATCGAGGAGTACGCGCCCGCCGCGAGGCCGACGAACAGCGACAGCGAGATGTCGTTCAGCATGCCCGCGCCGAGGAAGCCGCCGCCGATGAACAGCAGACCGGCGACCGGCAGGAGCGCCACCACCGTGGTGTTGATGGAACGCACCAGCGTGCTGTTGATGGAGCGGTTGGCGACCTCGCTGTAGGTGAAGCGGGTCTGCTTGACGAGGTCCTTCGACTGTTCCTTGAGGCTGTCGAAGACCACGACCGTGTCGTACAGCGAATAACCGAGAATGGTCAGCAGACCGATCACCGTGCCCGGTGTGACCTCGAAGCCCACGAGGGCGTACACACCCACGGTGATCGTGATGTCGTGGATGAGCGCGATGAGCGCGGCCACGGCCATGCGCCACTCGAAGGCGATCGCCAGATAGACCACGACCAGGATCATGAAGATCGCCAGGCCTTGCCAGGCCTTGTTGGCGATCTGTTCACCCCAACTGGGGCCCACGAGGTCGGCGTTGATGTCGTCGGCCTTCATGTCGAGCTTCTTGGCGAGCTCGTCCTTGATCTGGTCCGACTTCCCGGTGTCCACACCGGCGATCTGGATGCGCAGGGTGTCGTTGCCGAGCTTCTGCACGAGCGCGTCGTGGCCGGAGGCCTCTTCCGCGACCTCTTCCGCCTTGGACACCGACACGCTGGTCTTCGGCGTGTTGAAGACGGCGCCGCCCTCGAACTCGATGCCCATGTTCAGGCCGCGCACCGCCAGGCCGACGATGGCCGTGATGGTGATGAGGATCGAGATGCCGTACCAGATCTTGCGCTTGCCGACGAAGTCGTAGCCGACCTCGCCGCGGTAGAGCCGGGCGCCGAGATCTCCGAGTTTCGACATCTCACGCCTCCTTCGGGGTCGAGTCGGCGGGGGCGGCGGTCGCGCCGGCGCGCGAGCGGCGCAGCGGCGGCTTGGCACCGAGACGCTTCGGATCGAGTCCGGACCACTTTCCGCCGCCCGCGAAGAACTTCTTGCGAGCCATGATCGTCATCAGTGGCTTGGTGAAGAAGAACACCACCACGACGTCGAGCAGCGTGGTCAGACCCAGCGTGAACGCGAAGCCCTGGACCTTGCCGACCGTGACGACGAACAGCACCGCGGCGGCGAGGAACGACACGAAGTCGGACACCAGGATGGTGCGCCGCGCGCGCGGCCAGGCGCGCTCCACGGCGGGCCGCAGCGTACGGCCCTCGCGGATCTCGTCCCTTATGCGTTCGAAGTAGACGATGAAGGAGTCGGCGGTGATACCGATGGCGACGATGGCGCCACAGACCGCGGGCAGGTTCAGCGCGAACTTAATGGTCGGGCCGAGCAGCGTCATGATCGTGTACGTCAGCGCCGCGGAGACGCCGAGGGACGCGATGGCGATGAAGGCCAGGCCGCGGTAGTACGCCACCAGGTAGATGATGACGAGCGCGAGGCCGATGGCGCCGGCGATGAGACCGGCGTGCAGCTGCTCGCCGCCGAGGGCCGCGCTGACCGTGGTGACGCTCTGCTCCTTGAAGGTCAGCGGGAGCGCGCCGTACGACAGGATGTTGGCCAGGTCCTTGGCCTCGTCCTGGGTGAAGCTGCCGGAGATCTCGGCGTCGCCGGTGGTCAGCGCCTGCCGCACGTACGGAGCGGAGACGACCTCGCCGTCCATGACGATGCCGAACTCGTTCTGCGGCGGCTGCTTGCTGGCGAGCTTGCCGGTGATGTCACCGAACTGCTTCGTCCCCTTGCCGGAGAACTTCATCGTGACCTTCCAGCCAGCGGCACCCTGGGTGTCGTAGACGGCCTTCGCGTCATCGACCTCCTTGCCGTTGACCTCGGAGGGTCCGAGGATGAACTTGTCCCAGCCCTTGCCGTCACCGCTCTTGCCGCAGGCCACGACCGTGTCGGTGGGCTTGACGCCCTCCTTGACCTTCAGGCGGGCCTTCTCGTCGGTGCAGTCGAGCTTGGTGAACTGCTCCTGGAGGTTGGCGGTGGGGTCGGCGGGCGGCGTCGGCGCCTTCTTGCCGTCGTCCTTGCCCTTGTCGCCCTTGTCCTTGGCGTCGCCCGTGGGCGTTCCGGTCGGAGTGGGCTCGTCCTTCAGGCCGTCGGTGACGGAACGGCCCTGGGTCGTCGGCGTCCCGCTCGGCGTGGTCGCCTTGTCCTCGGGCTTGTCGCTCTCCTTGGGCTTGTCGCCCTTGTCGGAGGACGACGGCGTCGGCTTCGGCTTCGGCTGCTGGGCCGGGCCGGTGCTGGGCTGCTGGGCGAGGACGGGGCGGAAGTAGAGCTGAGCGGTCGTGCCGACCTGCTCCCGCGCCTGCTTGGCGTTGGTGCCCTTGGGGATGTTGACGATGATGTTCCGGTCGCCCTGGGTCTGCACCTCGGCTTCGGAGACACCCAGGCCGTTGACACGGTTGTTGATGATGTCAACAGCCGTGTTCAGGTTGGTCTGGTTGATCGCGTTCTTCTGGCCCGGCTCGTTCTTCGCCTCGAGCGTGATGCTCGTACCCCCGGCGAGGTCGATGCCGAGGCGGGGCGTGGTGTGCCCGGAGAGGAACATCCCGCCGGTGAGCGCCACCAGGGCGATCATGATCAGGACCAGGGTGCGGCCCGGTTTCCCCGGGGCGGCCTGCCTACGGCCCTTCTTGGGTGCTGCCACCTTCTCGTTCTCCCTGTCCAACCGTCCGGCCTGCGGGGTGTCTCCCCTGTCACCTGCGCTGAGCGGAGGCCTGTGCGGGAGGGGCCCCGGGCGGGCGGCCATGAAGTTGTGTCGAGACGCGGCGCGAAATCACCTGGGGCGGGGGCCGCGGTGCGCGAGCGGGCGCAGGTCCGGCCCCCGGCCGTGACTACTTCGCGCCGGACTCGCCGTCGGTCTTCTTCGGCTCTGCGTCTGCGGCCTCGGGGGCCTCGTCGACCGGGTCGGCCGTGTCCTTCTTGCCGAGGTCGATGCGCGAGTCGTCCGAAGCGTCGGCGGCCTCGTCGGTCTCGGTGAGGGAGGAGGCGTCGTCGGGCACCACGGGGGCGTCGTCGGACTTCAGGTCGTCCTCGGTGCCGTGAACGATGCGGTTGTACTCGTCGTCGTCGAGGACGGCGCCGATGGAGTTCTTCGCGTACACCGCGTGGACGCCGGGGGCGACCTCGAGGAGGACCGCGTCGTCGTGGACCTCCTTGACGGTGGCGTACATGCCTCCGATCGTGCGGATGCCGGTGCCAGGCGTCATGTCGTTGCGCATCTGGGCGGCCGCCTGCTGCTTCCGCTTGGCGGACCGGGTCATCAGGAACATGGCCCCGATGAGCACGATGAAGGGGAGGAGGGTCACGATATTCACGGGACGGAGTTTCCTTCGCACGACCGCGCTCTTGTGCGGCCTGATGGATGGGGGTGGGCGGCGCCGCCCACAAGGGCGGCATCGGCGGAGTCTAAGCGAGTCCGCACCATACGAACAACGCTCAGCATGGCACCGCAGTTCCGGATGGTGCGACTCTCCGCGCCGCCGCGCTTCAGGTCACGACCCGAACAAGTCCTGTTGTCCAGTTCCCGCTCCCTGCCGGGGCGGTACGAGACCCAGATGGGCCCATGCCGCGGGCGTCCCCACCCGCCCCCGGGGCGTCCGGGCGAGCAGCCCCTCCCGGACGAGGAAGGGCTCGGCCACCTCCTCGACGGTCTCCCGCTCCTCCCCCACCGCGACGGCGAGGGTGGACAGGCCGACGGGGCCGCCGCCGAACAGCTTCAGGAGGGCTTCGAGGACCGCGCGGTCCAGGCGGTCCAGGCCGCGGGCGTCGACCTCGTACACGCTCAGGGCCGCGCCCGCGATCTCGCGGTTGATCACGCCGTCGGCCTTGACCTGCGCATAGTCCCGTACGCGGCGCAGCAGGCGGTTGGCGATACGGGGGGTGCCCCGGGAGCGGCCCGCGATCTCGGCGGCACCTGCGGCGTCGATGGTGACGTCCAGCAGGTTCGCGGAGCGGTGGACCACCCGTTCCAGTTCGGCGGGCTCGTAGAACTCCATGTGCGCCGTGAAGCCGAAGCGGTCGCGCAGCGGCGGCGGCAGCAGGCCCGCGCGCGTGGTGGCGCCGACGAGCGTGAAGGGCGGCAGTTCGAGCGGGATGGCGGTGGCGCCGGGCCCCTTGCCGACGATCACGTCGACGCGGAAGTCCTCCATGGCCATGTACAGCATTTCCTCGGCGGGCCGCGACATGCGGTGGATCTCGTCGAGGAAGAGGACCTCGCCCTCCTGGAGGGAGGACAGGATCGCGGCGAGGTCGCCCGCGTGCTGGATGGCCGGGCCGCTGGTGATGCGGATCGGGGCGCCCATCTCGGCGGCGATGATCATCGACAGGGTGGTCTTGCCGAGGCCGGGGGCGCCGGAGAGCAGCACGTGGTCGGCGGTGGCACCGCGCGCGCGGGCGGCGCGCAGCACGAGGTCGAGTTGCTCCCTGACCTTCTCCTGGCCGATGAACTCACCCAGGTCCTTGGGGCGCAGGGCGGCCTCGACCGCCTGGTCCTCGCCGTCGGCGACCGAGCCCACCAGCCGCTCCTCGGCGGGGCCGACGAGGTGCTCGGCCGCGTCGGCCGTGGTCTCGTCGCTCGTGTCGTCCCAGTTCATGCGGTGTGCCTCGCGTCCGTACGTGAGTCTGCGGTCTGCGTGTAGCGGTGGATCGGCCCGCGTCGGGCGGCTGGCCGCGTCCGGCTGCGGATCAGCGGGGCGCCCGCCCGGCGGGGGCTCAGCGCGTGCGGTTCAGCGTCTGGAGCGCGGCCTTCAGGAGCTGGCCCACCTGCGGGATGCCCTCGACGGCCTCGGCCTGCGGAGCGACGGCGGTGACCGCCTCGTCCGCCTCGCGCGTCGCGTACCCGAGCCCGATCAGCGCCGCGTGCAGCTGGTCGCGCCAGCCCTGGGTGACGGGGGCGCCGATGGCGGGGCCGCCGGTGCCGAGCGGCTCGCCGAGGCGGTCCTTCAGCTCCAGGAGCAGCTTCTGGGCGCCCTTCTTGCCGATGCCGGGCACGGCGGTCAGGGACTTCTCGTCGCCCGTGGCGACCGCGCGGCGCAGGGCGTCCGGGCTGTGCACGGCGAGCATCGCCTGCGCCAGGCGGGGGCCGACGCCGCTCGCGGTCTGGAGCAGCTCGAAGGTCTGGCGCTCGTCGTCGTCCGCGAAGCCGTACAGCGTCAGGGAGTCCTCGCGCACGACCAGGGACGTGGCGAGCTTGGTCTGCTGGCCGATGCGGAGCCCGGACAGCGTGTTCGGTGCGCACTGGACGGACATGCCGATGCCGCCCACTTCGACCACGGCGGAGTCCGGGGCGAGGGCGGCGACCGGGCCGCTGACGAAGGCGATCATGGCGTACGGCCTTTCAGTGCTGGCTGGGCTGGCTGGGCTTGCTTGGATTGCTTGGATTGCAGGGCCTGGTGGCCTCGCTGGGCCTGCTGGGCGTGCCGGGCTGTCGCCTGCTGGAGGCGGTTCTGGGCGACTGCCTGCTGGAGGCGGTGCTGCGCGGGGGCGCGCCAGATGTGGCAGATGGCGAGGGCGAGGGCGTCGGCCGCGTCGGCGGGCTTGGGGGGCGCGTCCAGGCGGAGCAGGCGGGTCACCATCGCGCCGACCTGGGCCTTGTCCGCGCGGCCGCTGCCGGTGACGGCGGCCTTGACCTCGCTGGGGGTGTGCAGGGCGACGGGGATGCCGCGGCGGGACGCGCACAGCATGGCGACGGCGCTGGCCTGGGCGGTGCCCATGACCGTGCGCACGTTGTGCTGGCTGAACACCCGCTCCACGGCGAGGACTTCGGGCTCGTACTGGTCCAGCCACTCCTCGATGCCCTGCTCGATGGCGACGAGGCGGTGGCCGAGCTCGGCGTCCGCGGGGGTGCGCACGACGCCGACGCCGCGCATGGTCAGCGGACGGCCGGCGACGCCCTCGACCACACCCACGCCGCACCGGGTCAACCCCGGGTCAACCCCCAGAACCCGCACTCGACTCCCCCTCTTCGATCGCCTGTTTGTGCAGGCTATCGGGTGCCACTGACAAAGCGACGGGCCGACGGGGTGTGTCCCGTCGGCCCGTTCGCCGGTTGCCGTGGTGTGCCGCTCAGGCGTCGACCTTGGCCATGACGTCGTCGGAGACGTCGAAGTTGGCGAAGACGTTCTGCACGTCGTCGCTGTCCTCGAGGGCGTCGATGAGCTTGAAGATCTTGCGGGCGCCGTCCTCGTCCAGCTCGATCTGCATGGTCGGGACGAAGTTGGCCTCGGCCGAGTCGTAGTCGATGCCGGCCTCCTGGAGCGCGGTGCGCACCGCGACCAGGTCGGTGGCCTCGCTCAGCACCTCGAACGACTCGCCCAGGTCGTTGACCTCCTCGGCGCCCGCGTCGAGCACGGCGCCCAGGACGTCGTCCTCGGTCAGCTCACCCTTGGCGACGATGACGACGCCCTTGCGGTTGAAGAGGTACGACACGGAGCCCGGGTCGGCCATCGAGCCGCCGTTGCGGGTCATCGCGACGCGCACGTCGGACGCCGCGCGGTTGCGGTTGTCGGTCAGACACTCGATGAGCACCGCGACGCCGTTGGGGCCGTAGCCCTCGTACATGATCGTCTCGTAGTCGGCGCCACCGGCTTCGAGACCGGCGCCGCGCTTGACCGCGGAGTCGATGTTCTTGTTCGGCACCGAGCTCTTCTTGGCCTTCTGGATGGCGTCGAAGAGGGTCGGGTTGCCGGACACGTCGGCGCCGCCCGTGCGGGCCGCGACCTCGATGTTCTTGATCATCTTCGCGAAGAGCTTGCCGCGCTTGGCGTCGATCACGGCCTTCTTGTGCTTCGTCGTAGCCCATTTAGAGTGGCCGGACATCTGCCTGTCTCCTTCGCGTAACCAACCAGTACGAACGCCAGAGATCCTACAAGGACCGCGGCGCCTGCTTCGCCCGCACCATCTCGACGAACAAGGCGTGCACCCTGTGGTCGCCCGTCAGCTCGGGGTGGAAGGACGTGGCGAGCGCGTCGCCCTGGCGTACGGCGACGATGTGTCCCTCGTGCTCGGCGAGCACGTCGACGTCGGCGCCGACCGACTCCACCCACGGCGCGCGGATGAAGACGCCCTCCACAGGGTCCCCCGCGACGCCCTTGATGTCGACGGCCGCTTCGAAGGACTCGTTCTGCCGCCCGAAGGCGTTGCGGCGCACGATCATGTCGATGCCGCCGAGCGTCTCCTGGCCCGAACGCGGGTCGAGGATCTTGTCGGCGAGCATGATCATGCCCGCGCAGGTGCCGTAGACCGGCATGCCTTCACGCACGCGCGCGCGTAGGGGCTCAAGAAGGCCGAAGAGCGCCGCCAGCTTGGAGATGGTGGTCGACTCGCCGCCGGGGATGACCAGGCCGTCCACCTCGGCGAGTTCTTCGGGGCGCCGCACCGGCCTGGCCACGGCGTCGGCCGTGGCCAGGGCGACGAGGTGCTCCCGTACGTCGCCCTGGAGGGCCAGGACACCGATCACGGGGGTGTCGTTCACGGGTTACCAGCCGCGGTTGGCGTAGCGCTCGGACTCGGGCAGGGTGTCGCAGTTGATGCCGACCATGGCCTCGCCGAGGTTGCGGGACGCGTCCGCGATGATCTTGGGGTCATCGAAGAAGGTGGTGGCCTTCACGATGGCGGCGGCGCGCTTGGCCGGGTCGCCGGACTTGAAGATGCCGGAGCCCACGAAGACGCCCTCGGCGCCGAGCTGGCGCATCAGCGCGGCGTCGGCGGGGGTCGCGACACCACCGGCGGAGAAGAGGACCACCGGCAGCTTGCCCAGCTCGGAGACCTCCTTGACCAGCTCGTACGGGGCGCGCAGCTCCTTGGCCGCGGCGTACAGCTCGTTGTTGTCGAAGCCGCGCAGCTTGGCGATCTCGTTCTTGATCTGCCGCAGGTGGCGGACGGCCTCGACGACGTTGCCGGTGCCGGCCTCGCCCTTGGAGCGGATCATGGCGGCGCCCTCGGCGATGCGGCGCAGGGCCTCGCCGAGGTTGGTGGCACCGCACACGAAGGGGGTCGTGAACGCGAACTTGTCGCTGTGGTTGACCTCGTCGGCCGGGGTCAGGACCTCGGACTCGTCGATGTAGTCGACACCCAGGGACTGCAGGACCTGGGCCTCGACGAAGTGGCCGATGCGGGACTTGGCCATGACCGGGATGGAGACGGCCTCGATGATCTCTTCGATCATGTTCGGGTCGGACATCCGGGCCACGCCGCCGTCCTTGCGGATGTCGGCCGGGACCCGCTCCAGGGCCATGACGGCGACGGCGCCCGCGTCCTCGGCGATCTTCGCCTGCTCGGCGTCGACCACGTCCATGATCACGCCGCCCTTGAGCTGCTCGGCCATGCCGCGCTTCACGCGGGCGGTGCCGGTCGCGGTGTTCTCGGCGGGCTGGGGGCTGCTGGAGAGCGTGCTGGACACGGGTTGACCTCACTCGGTGCGAAGGCGGTGACAGGGGGCGGGCACGCCGCGGGGGCGCCGCCGGGCGGGGACGGCGGCCGGAATCCGGCTCCCGTCCGGCTTCCGTCGCGTTTCCGCTGGTATCGAGGAAACGTCCCGGGACCAGGCCACAGCAAGGGCCAATGGTGAGGCCGTGGATCGTTTTTCGCCGTGAGCGGTGGCGCGATTACGCTCCGGGCGGCCCGTTCTACGTCCCGGCCCGTTCTACGTCTCTACGTCCCCGGCCCGTTCTACGTCCCCGGCCGGTCCGCGAGCACCGGCGGGGCCACGTCGTCCATCTCGAAGGCCATGGGGAACGGGGCGTGTCCGGCGAGCCGGAACCAGCGGACCTTGCGGTGGCGGCGCAGGGCGCGGGCGGCGCGTACGGCGTCGTTGTGGAAGCGCCGGGCCATCGGCACCCGGCGGACCGCCTGGGCCAGCTCGGTCGCGGCCCCCTCGCCGCCCGGGGCCTCCCGCACCGCGTCGACCTGCCCCGCGTCCTCGAAGACGGCCCGCAACGCCTGGCTCAGCTCGCTCTCGGCGACCTCACGGTGTTCCTCCTCCGCCTGCCGGGCCGCGTGCGCCGCCTCGTACAGGACGATGGACGCCGCCGGGTCGAGCACGCCGGAGGTGGCCACCTCCTGGGTCACCGAGGCGCGGCGCAGCAGTTGCGCGTCGAGGGCGGCGCGGGCCGCGTCGATGCGCGCGTGCAGCCGGTCGAGGCGGCCGGCGGTCCAGCTCAGGTAGAGGCCGATCGCGAAGAGGCCGACGGCGATCCAGATCAACGTGGAGGTCACGCCCGCAAAGGTATCTGGCGGGGGCGCCCTGGACAGCGGGGGCTGGTCGGCCGCGGCCTCGGGCCGTCCCGGAGGCGCCGTCCGCCGGGGTGCCGATATCGGCCTTCGCCTTCGTCCTCAAGCGCCGGACGGGCTGATTGCTTCCCCCGTCGGCCGGACGGGCCCCCGCACCCCGTCGCGCCCAGCGCTACAACTTGTCCTTCGCCAAGCCGAAGCGTGCCCGCAGGCCCGTGCGTTCGTCCGTGGCCACCGCCGCCGCGCCGTCCGTCACCGTCTCGTAGACCGACAGGATGTCCGCTCCGACCGTCGACCAGTCGAAGCGGCGGACGTGCTTGCTGCCCCGCTCGCGCAGCTCCTCGCGGCGGCCGGGGTCGCGCAGGAGGCGGATCGCCGCGTCGGACAGGGAGTCGGCGTCCTCGTTGGCGAACAGGTCGCCCGCCGCGCCCTGGTCGAGGACCTGGGCGAAGGCGTCGAGGTCGCTGGCGAGTACGGGGGCGCCCGCGGACATCGCCTCGACGAGGATGATGCCGAAGCTCTCGCCGCCGGTGTTCGGGGCGACGTACACGTCGACGCTGCGCAGCAGGCGCGCCTTGTCCTCGTCGCTGACCATGCCGAGGAACTCCACGCGGGAGCGCAGCTCGGCGGGCAGGGAGGCGACGGCCTCCTCCTCGTCGCCGCGGCCGGCCACCAGGAGGCGGGCTTCGGGGCGCGCCGCGAAGATCCGGGGCAGGGCCCGCATCAGCACCGGCAGGCCCTTGCGGGGCTCGTCGATGCGCCCGATGAAGCCGATCGTCTGGCCCTGCCACTCGGGCTTGGGCTCGGCGCGGGCGAAGAACTCGACGTCGACGCCGTTGGGGATGACCACCGCGTCGCCGCCCAGGTGCTCCACGAGCGTGCGGCGCGCGTACTCGCTGACCGCGATGCGCGCGCTGATCTTCTCCAGGGCGGGCTGCAGGATCGGGTACGCGGCGATCATGGCTCGCGAGCGCGGGTTGGAGGTGTGGAACGTGGCGACGATCGGACCCTGCGCCGCCCAGCACGTGAGCAGGCCGAGCGACGGGGAGGTCGGCTCGTGGATGTGGATCACGTCGAAGGTGCCGTCGTGCAGCCACCGCCGCACCCGCGCGGCCGAAAGGAATCCGAAGTTCAGCCGTGCCACGGAGCCGTTGTAGGGAACCGGAACGGCCCGGCCCGCCGACACCACGTACGGCGGCAGTGGGGTCTCGTCGTCCGCAGGCGCGAGGACGGAGACCTCATGTCCCAGGCGGATGAGGTGCTCCGCCAGATCGCGGATGTGGAACTGGACGCCGCCCGGCACGTCCCAGGAGTAGGGGCAGACGATGCCGACCTTCACGGCGACCCCTCGCCCGGCGTCTCCGTAGACCTCGATGTGGAAGGCGATGTCTCCGTGGGCGACGGTGCGGAAGGCGTCGGCGCGGAAGGCGACGGTTCGGAAGGCGACGGTTCGGAAGGCGATGACTCCGAAGACGGCGCCTTCGCCGGGTCCAGGTCCGCGATCCACAGGCGCTGCAGCATGTGCCAGTCCTCCGGATGGTCGGCGATCCCCGTGGCGAACGCGTCGGCGAGCGCCTGCGTCATGGCGGCCGTCTTCTCGCCGCGCGTCCCCGTCTCGGGCACGTCGACCGGCGGGTGGACGCGGCCGCGCATGATGGGCGAGTCGTCGTACCAGAGCGTCACCGGAAGCAGCAGGGCCCCGGTCTGCTGGGCGAGCGCGGCGGGCCCTGCGGGCATCCGCGCGCTCTCGCCGAAGAACTTCACCTCGACGCCGGAAGCCGACAGGTCGCGGTCCGCGACCAGGCAGACGAGCCCGCCCGCGCGCAGGCGGCGTGCCAGCGTCCCGAAGGCGGAGCCGCCGGTGTGCGGCAGGACCTCCATGCCGAGGCCGCTGCGGTAGGCCACGAAGCGGTCGTACAGGGACTCGGGCTTCTGCCGTTCCTGCACGGTCGTGAACGGGGTCTCCAGCTTCGTGGTGACCCAGGCCCCGGCCAGGTCCCAGTTGCCCAGGTGCGGCAGCGCGAGGATCACGCCCCGGCCCGAGGCCAGGCCGTCGGTGAGGTGGTGCAGATCGTCGGCGGCAAACCCGTTCCTGATCCGGTCCTTGCTCCAGGCGGGCAGCCGGAAGGACTCCATCCAGTACCGCATGTACGAGCGCATGCCCGCCTTGGACAGCTCGGCCAGGCGCGCCGGGGACGCGTCGGGCACCACGCGCGCGTAGTTCGCCTCCAGGCGCAGGACGCCCTTGCCGCGCCGCTTCCAGGCGAGGTCGGCGATGGTGCGGCCCAGGCGCACGGCGGTGCGCTCGGGAAGCTTCTTGACGGTGCTCCAGCCGAGGCCGTACAGCGCGTCAGTGAGCTTCTCCGTAGTGCGGCTCATGAGGCCGTCTCGCTCTCCTGGGGCGTCTCGTTGGCGGCCTCCTGGTCCGCCTCCTCCGCCTCGCGGCGCACGGTCACCACGCGCTGCACCAGCGTGACGAGGCTGCCGACGGCGACGATCCACAGGGCGACGGGAAGCAGCACGTCGATGCCCGGAACCCCGAACTTGTGCAGCCCCGCGAAGCCCGCCGCGACCAGCGAGATCACCAGGCGCTCGGCCCGCTCGACCAGGCCGTTGACGGCGACCGGCAGCCCGATCGCCTCGCCGCGTGCCTTCGTGTACGACACGACCTGGCCGCTGGCCAGGCAGAAGAGGGAGACCGCGCACAGGATGTTGTCGTCGCCGGACCCGGCGTACCAGAGCGCGAAGCCACCGAAGATCGCGCCGTCCGCGACCCGGTCGAGGGTGGAGTCGAGGAACGCCCCCCACCTGCTGGAGCGGCCGAGCTGGCGTGCCATGTTGCCGTCGACCAGGTCCGAGAACACGAACAGCGTGATGACGACCGTGCCCCAGAAAAACTCTCCCCTGGGGTAGAAGACCAGCGCTCCCGCCACGACACCGGCCGTGCCGATGAACGTCACCGTGTCGGGACTGACCCCGCGGCGGATGAGAAACGCGGCGAACGGTGTGAGGACACGCGTGAAGAATGCACGCGCGTACTTGTTCAGCATGGCCTTCCCGAGGGTCGGTGCCCATGGCGGCCCCGTTGGCCACCGGCTGGCCCATCGTAGTCACGCCCGCGACACACCGGCTCGCCCCCTCACGATCGCGTACGACGTATGGACGCACCGTGACACGAGTGCAAAGCTCGGAAGCACCGCGGGCGTCGCCGGAGCCGCCCCCGCACGCGGGTCCCGCGTGTCCGCGCACAGCCAGCATCCCTGAGGGGGCTGAGCCTCCTCATCCATGCGCGTAACCGGGAGGCCAAGGCATGGGCGACAAGGCGAATGCACACCCCGGAGCCGCCGGCAGGGCAGCGACGGCCGACCATCCCGCGTCCGTACGGAATGTGGTGCTGGTCGGCCACAGCGGATCGGGCAAGACGACTCTGGTGGAGGCCCTCGCGCTGACCGCGGGGGCGGTGAACCGGGCGGGCCGGGTGGAGGACGGCACCTCGGTCTCGGACTACGACGACATAGAGCACCGCCAGCAACGCTCCGTACAGCTGTCCCTCGTCCCCGTCGCATGGGGCGGCTACAAGATCAATATCCTGGACACCCCGGGATACGCCGACTTCGTCGGTGAACTGAGGGCCGGTCTGCGCGCCGCGGACGCGGCCCTCTTCGTCGTCTCGGCGGCCGAGGGCGCCGAGGGCATCACGGGCGCGACCCGCATGGTGTGGGAGGAGTGCGCGGCCGTCGGCATGCCCCGGGCCATCGTGGTCACGCACCTGGAGGCGGCGCGCGCCGACTTCACGGACATGACGCGGTGCTGCGCCGAGGCCTTCGGCGCCGACGACCCCGACGCCGTGCTCCCGCTGTACCTGCCGCTCCACGGCGAGCAGGGACCCGACGGGCACGCGCCCGTCACCGGCCTGGTCGGACTGCTCTCGCAGCGGGTCTTCGACTACGCGTCGGGCGAACGCAAGGAGTCCGAACCCGGCGCCGACCAACTGCCGCTGATCGAGGAGGCCCGCAACAAACTCATCGAGGGGATCATCGCCGAGAGCGAGGACGAGTCCCTGATGGACCGCTACCTCAGCGGCGCGGACATCGACTACGACACCCTCGTCCAGGACCTGGAACGGGCCGTCGCGCGCGGCATCTTCCACCCCGTGCTCGCCGCCGCCCCCGCCGCCGAGGGCGCCCGCCAGGGCATCGGCACCGTCGAACTCCTGGAGCTCATCACCGGCGGCTTCCCCACCCCCCTGGAACACCCCGCCCCGGCCGTCACCACCCCCGCGGGAAAGCCCCGTCCGGCCCTCACCTGCGACCCCGAGGGCCCCCTCGCCGCCGAGGTGGTCAAGACCGCCTCCGACCCGTACGTCGGCCGAATCTCGCTGGTCCGCGTCTTCTCCGGGACGCTGCGCCCCGACGAGACCGTGCACGTGTCGGGCCACGGCCTCGCCGACCGGGGCCACGAGGACCACGACGTCGACGAGCGCGTCGGCGCCCTGTCCTCCCCGTTCGGCAAGCAGCAGCGCACGCTCAGCCAGGCCATCGCGGGCGATCTGGCCTGCGTCGCCAAACTCGGCCGCGCCGAGACCGGCGACACCCTCTCGGCCAAGGACGACCCGCTCCTGATGGAGCCCTGGGACATGCCCGACCCGCTGCTCCCGCTGGCCATCGAGGCGCACAGCAAGGCCGACGAGGACAAGCTCTCCCAGGGCCTCTCCCGGCTCGTCGCCGAGGACCCGACGATGCGGCTCGAACAGAACCAGGACACCCACCAGGTGGTCCTGTGGTGCCTGGGCGAGGCGCACGCGGACGTCGCCCTGGAGCGGCTGCGCAACCGCTACGGCGTGCAGGTCGACCTCGTACCCCACAAGGTCTCCCTGCGGGAGACGTTCGGCGGCAAGTCCACCGGGCGCGGCCGCCACGTCAAACAGTCCGGCGGCCATGGCCAGTTCGCCATCTGCGAGATCGAGGTGGAGCCGCTGCCCGGCGGCAGCGGCATCGAGTTCGTCGACAAGGTCGTCGGCGGCGCGGTGCCCCGGCAGTTCATCCCCTCCGTGGAGAAGGGCATCCGCGCCCAGGCGGCCAAGGGCGTCGCGGCCGGCTACCAGCTCATCGACGTACGTGTCACGCTCCTCGACGGCAAGGCGCACTCGGTGGACTCCTCCGACGCCGCGTTCCAGACGGCCGGCGCGCTCGCGCTCCGGGAAGCGGCCGCGGACGCCACCATCCACCTGCTCGAACCCGTCGCCGAGGTGCGCGTCCTCGTCGGCGACGAGCACGTGGGCTCCGTCATGAGCGACCTGTCCGGACGGCGCGGCCGCGTCGTCGGCACCGAACAGGCCCCGGGCGGACGCACCCTGGTACGGGCCGAGGTGCCCGAGATCGAGATCGGCCGGTACGCGGTGGACCTGCGCTCCCTCTCCCAGGGCACCGCACGCTTCAGCCGGTGCTACGCCCGGCACGAACCGATGCCCCCGCAGCTCTCCCAGAAGATCCGCGAACAGGCCGAAAACGGCGTCTAGTTGACCCGACCGGCCACGATGCCGCCCGCCGAGAACCCCTTCGGCGGGCGGCATTTCACCGCCCCCTGCCGGATGTCAGTGCGCACCGATACGCTGATGACCTGATCAAAAGCTGTACCGGCCAGGTCAACAGGTGTGCCGGGCAGCGCAGTCGGGAATCTCGGGAACAACGCAGTCGGGAAGAGTCGCGGCGCCAGGGGCGATGCGGCGTTGGGGGCGGCAGGTGGCGGACGACGTATTCGACTTCAGGCCGGGGGCCCAGGTCCCGCTGTCGGGAGCCGCCGGGCAGACCGCGGCGACGCATGCCCTGGCCTCGGCGGCGTATCGCGACGGCGAGGTCGACGACATCCTGAAGGCCAACAGCGACTGGCACAAATCCGTGGTGAAGCCCGGACTGTGGTCGCTGTGCAAGCCCAGCCTGGGCGAGGCCTTCTCACGGACCGTGCAGGTCCGGATGCTCGGCGGCGCCCGCCCGGCGCTCATCCAGTCCTTCGGCACCGAACCGCAGGCGGTCGTCGAGCACTGTCTAGCGGCCAACCGCATCCGCAGGCAGCGCGACAGCTGGCTCACGGCCGTCATGGTGCTGTGCGGACTGCTCTTCCTGCCCGGTCTGCTGGCCTGGCTCCTGGTCTTCACCGCCCGCCGGTGGATCTCCAAGCAGAAGGACAAGCGCACCCAGGCGATCGCCACGGCCCTCCTCGTCGCCCTCGGCGTCCTCGTCGTGCTGCTCCTGATCAAGCTGCCCTTCGGCGGCTTCTGGGCCTGGTATCTGCGGATCTGCCTCATCGTGCCCGTGCTCGGCTGGTTCTGGGCCAAGCACGTCGCCGAAGGCACCGCCAGGGACCTGCGCGACCGCTGGGACAGCCTGCTCGCGGGCGGCGGCATCGGCGCCAAGATCCCCGAAGCCGTCCCCGGCAGCCCCGGCGAGACCGCCGCCGAGCGGCTGCGCCAGGGCCTCGCCCGCCTCTCCGCCGAGCAGCAGTCCAACTCCGTCTTCTACGCCGGGCCCAAGGGAATACTGGGCATGGGCACCCGCTGGGGCAGCTGGCAGCTCGCCGAGGAGCTCACCCCACGCGACGAGGGCAAGGAGATCAACCCGTTCCGCAGCTGGGACGTCATACGCGCGGTGCACGACCAGCTCCGCATGCTGGAGCGCGGCCCGCTGCACACCGGCGGCTTCCCCACGCCGTCGATAAGGCACTGGGTCGTCACCCCCATCGGAGAGAACGCCGGATCAGTCTCCCGCCCTTCCGGCACCGACGTCGACGCCTTCCAGATCAAGGGCCACGAAATACAGCGCATCTGCAACGAGCAGCAGTTCGGCAGCGGCGACCGGCACTACCTGGGCGTTCAGTTCACCCTCTGGGACGGCCAGTTGGTGATCACCATGCTCATCACCGTGACCGTCCTGCACGAGACCCTGCGCATCGAGGTCACCGGCCACGCCCTCGGCCCCGTGCACTCGCTGTTCACCAGCAAGCCCTCCCCCAAGACCAAGACCGTCAGCAAGACCATCAAGTTCTGGGAGACCAAGACCCGGCAACTGCCGCTCGTCGACGCCCAGGAGGTGGTGCGCCTCGCCGTCCGCGCCCCCTTCACCTGGTATCCGCCGATACTGGACTACCTGGGCGGCAAGCTCGTCCTGCCCGAGCCCTTCGGCCTCCGCCACGCCTGGGCCGACAAGCCCTGGCGGCACCGCTTCATGGCCGACGACGCGCTGCGCGCCGCCACCCCGGTGCTGCGCGTCGTGCACTCCGCGGCCATCAAGGTCCTGGAGGAGAACGGCGTGAACACCGACCGCTTCAGCGGCCGCGCCACGTTCCTCAGCGGAGCGGTGCAGGACCCGATGCCGCGCAACGCCGACGTGTACGGGACGTAGCTCCGGCCACGCGAAGGGGGGCGGCGCGATCGGATCGCGCCGCCCCCCCCTTCGCGTACGTCCGTACGCTAGGCCGCAGGCCACGCCTCCGCGAGCATCTTGCGGGTGTCCGCGAGGAGTTGCGGGAGCACCTTGGTGTGGCCGACGACCGGCATGAAGTTCGTGTCGCCACCCCAGCGCGGCACGATGTGCTGGTGCAGGTGGGCGGCGATACCGGCACCGGCGACGGTGCCCTGGTTCATGCCCAGATTGAAGCCGTGGGCGCCGGACGCCTTGCGCAGCGCGGTCATCGCCTGCTTCGTCAGCTCCGCGAGCTCGACGGTCTCCGGCCCGGTGAGGTCCGTGTAATCGGCGACGTGCCGGTACGGGACGACCATCATGTGGCCACCGTTGTAGGGGTACAGGTTGAGCACCGCGTACACGTGCTCGCCGCGCTTGACGACGAGTCCGTCCTCGTCCGATTTCGCCGGGATCGAGCAGAACGGACAGCCGTCGTCGGCTTCGGGACCGGTGGGCTTGTTCTCCCCTTGGATGTACGCCATCCGATGGGGCGTCCACAGGCGCTGGAACGCGTCCTGCGTCCCCACTCCGATCTGCTGCTCCGGCTCAATCGTCATGGTCGCCAGCATATTCCCCGATGAGGACGTGACGAGGGGCGGCCCCGAACGGGACCGCCCCTCCGTGCCTGGCCGCCTCAGGCGGCGGACATCACGCCTGAGCGCGGCGCTCCACCACGTCCACGAGCTTCGCGATCGCCTCGGCACGGGCGATCCCGTTCTCCTGCGACCCGTCCCGGTAGCGGAAGGACACCGCGCCCGCGTTCATGTCGTCGTCACCGACGATGATCATGAACGGGACCTTGGCCTTCTGCGCGTTCCTGATCTTCTTCTGCATCCGGTCGGACGAGGCGTCCACCTCGACCCGGAGCCCGTGCTTCCTGGCCTCCTCCGCGAACTCCTGGAGGTACGGCACGTGCGCGTCCCCGACCGGAATCCCGACCGCCTGGACCGGCGCCAGCCACGCCGGGAAGGCGCCCGCGTAGTGCTCGAGCAGCACACCGAAGAACCGCTCGATCGAACCGAACAGCGCGCGGTGCAGCATGACGGGCTGCTGCTTGGAGCCGTCCGCCGCGGTGTACTCGAGACCGAACCGCTTGGGCTGGTTGAAGTCCACCTGGAGGGTCGACATCTGCCAGGACCGGCCGATCGCGTCCCGCGCCTGCACGGAGATCTTCGGGCCGTAGTACGCGGCTCCGCCCGGGTCCGGCACCAGCGGCAGCCCCTGCTTCTCGGCGGCCTGGCGCAGCGCCTCCGTGGCCTCGGCCCAGTCCTCGTCCGTGCCGATGAACTTGTCCGACTCGTCGCGGGTGGACAGCTCCAGCTCGAACTCGTTCAGGCCGTAGTCGCGCAGCAGGTCGAGGACGAAGGTGAGGAGCTTGTCCAGCTCCTCGGCCATCTGCTCCTTGGTGCAGTAGATGTGCGAGTCGTCCTGGGTGAAGCCGCGCGAGCGGGTCAGGCCGTGCACGACGCCCGACTTCTCGTAGCGGTACACCGTGCCGAACTCGAAGAGGCGCAGCGGCAGTTCACGGTAGGAACGGCCGCGCGACTTGAAGATCAGGTTGTGCATCGGGCAGTTCATGGCCTTGAGGCGGTAGTTCTGCCCGTCGAACTCGATGGGCGGGAACATGCCCTCCGCATAGTGCGGCAGGTGCCCCGAGGTCTCGAAGAGGTGCTCCTTCGAGATGTGCGGGGTGTTCACGAACTCGTAGCCGGTCTCCTCGTGGCGGCGCCGCGAGTAGTCCTCCATCACCTTGCGGACCACGCCGCCCTTGGGGTGGAAGACCGCGAGGCCGGGGCCGAGCTCCTCCGGGAAGGAGAACAGGTCGAGCTCCGCGCCGAGCTTGCGGTGGTCGCGCTTCTCGGCCTCGGCGAGGAACTCCAGGTGCGCCTTCAGCTCGTCCTTGGAGGGCCACGCGGTGCCGTAGATGCGCTGGAGCTGCGGGTTCTTCTCGCTGCCGCGCCAGTAGGCGGCGGCGGAGCGCATCAGCTTGAACGCGGGGATGTTCCGGGTGGTGGGCAGGTGCGGACCGCGGCAGAGGTCCTTCCAGCACAGCTCGCCGGTCTTGGCGTCCACGTTGTCGTAGATGGTCAGCTCGCCGGCGCCGACCTCCGCGTCCGCGCCGTCGGCGGCGTTCGCGGCGTTGCCCTTGAGGCCGATGAGCTCCAGCTTGTACGGCTCGTCGGCGAGCTCGACGCGGGCGTCGTCGTCGTTGGTGACGCGGCGCGCGAAGCGCTGGCCCCGCTTCTGGATCTCCTGCATCTTCTTCTCGATGCGCTTGAGGTCCTCGGGGGTGAAGGGCTCCTTGACGTCGAAGTCGTAGTAGAAGCCGTCCCGGATGGGCGGGCCGATGCCGAGCTTGGCGTCGGGGAAGAGGTTCTGCACGGCCTGCGCCATGACGTGCGCGGCGGAGTGCCGCAGGATGTTCAGGCCGTCCTCGGAGGAGATCTCGACGGGCTCGACGACCTCGCCGTCGGCGACCGCGTAGGCCAGGTCCTTCAGCTCGCCGCCCACGCGGGCCGCGACGACGGTGCGCTCGCCGTCGAACAGGTCGGCGGCCGTGGTGCCCGTGGTCACCACGCGTTCATCCCGCTCGGAATCGCGTTGGATGATCACACGGACGTCTGACACCGGTTTCTCCTGCCTGAAGGGGGCTGCCCTGCCTGGAAGCGGGCCGCGGCAGATCTGCTCCTGCACGCGCAACGAATCGTACCGAGCCCCGGGGGCCCATCGCGAAACGGTTAAGCACGGCCCCGGCCCACCACGCCCGCCACCGCCCGCGCGCAAGCCCCCGCCCCGCCCTCCAGTCCCGGCCGCCGCACGCCCTCCAGTCCCCGCCGGGCGCCTCCTCAGTCCCCGCTGCACGCCTCCTCGAAGAAGTCCAGATTCTCCTGGAGCGACTTCATCAGGCGGTCCCGCTCGGCCTCGTCGACCTGCACCGGCACCACCTCGGCCGCCTCCGTGAGCCTGCGGAAGCCGCCCCGGCTCTCCAGACGGCCGTGCACCCGGATCGGCAGGCCGACCAGATGCGCCTGCCCGGCGATGCGGTAGTCCTCCTCGTCGAGGGCCATCCGGACGTGCGGGACCTCCGCGCCCGCGAGCACCCGCACCCGCACCGTCCCGGCCCCCCGCGGCCCCGACCGCCGCATGCGCACCACGGCCCCGGTGATCCGCACCGGCACCGACGGCTCCGCGTGCCGATAGCGGGCGCTGGCCTCGCGCAGCACGGGCAGGTCCCCGGGCGAGAACTCGACGGGCTCGACGGCCGCGGCGCAGCCCTCGGGCACCCCGGCCGCGGGTGACCAGGCGACTTCGACCCGGGCGCCCTCGGTGCCGCGGACGAGGGCGACGACGGCCTCGATGAGTTCGTGGCTGACGCCCGCGGCGACGGCTCCGTCGAAGGCGTCCATGCCGCCGGTGGCCCGCCGGTAGTCGACGGCCTCACGGGCGGCGTACAGCGCCTGGTGCAGCCGGACGGCGAGCGGCCGCCCGGCGGTGACCGGTACGAACGCGGTCAGGCGGCGTCCGCCGGGGGCGGGGCCGACGAGGATCTCCTCCAGGAGTGCGGTCGCGGGGCGGCGGTGGCGTGCGCCGTAGTACCCGGCGCGGGCCCGCGCGGCGAGTGCTCCGGCGAGCAGCATCCGGCGGGCGGCGGCACGCAGGCGTTCCTCGACGGTCCAGGGCGCGGTGTCGGCGGGCCCGCTGGGCACGTCGCGCCACCAGCGGATCTCGTCGCTGGGCACGGTGAGGGAGACGAGGACTTCGCGGGCGGACGGCGAGGAGCTGCGGGCGAGTGCGGTCAGCGCCTCGCCGATCAGGTCCTCGCAGTCGGGGAAGGCGCGGCTCTCCGGTACGAGCAGGCTGGTGCCGCCGGTGCCGGGTCCTGGTGGGGTCCAGCGGGAGTAGCGTCCGGCGGCGCCGCCGCGGCGGTGCCAGCCGTGCCGGTCGAGGAGGGCGCCGAGGACGGCGGGGTCGACCTGGCCGGGTGCGGGCGGGTCGGACCAGAGGCCGGGGGTGTGGACGGGGTGGGGCCGGGGGCCGCGGGGCGGCGGGGGCTCGTCGATCGGGCGGTGCATCAGGGTCTCCCTCCCGTCCCGACCCGCGTCATGATCTCGCAGAGCGCGCGGTCGTCGAAGATCCGCGAGGTCGGGACGCGGACGGTGGTCCTTCGCCGACCCGTCACCGGGTGTCCGGCGAGGTTGGTCCAGTAGCAGCAGTGCCGCAGGTCGAGCCGGTCGTGTCCGGCGCGCAGCCAGTCGTCGCGGGAGCGGGGCACGATCATCACGACGAGGATCTTGTGCACCGACACGGGGGTACGGGCGAGCTTCTCCAGGTGCGGGTTGTCCAGGGTGAAGGAGAAGGCGGGCCCGGCCGGTCGGGGCGGGATCTGGTAGGTGCACTTGAGCTGCACCTTGATGGTGACTTCGTCGTCGACCGTGTGCCCCGGGGCGCTGTGGCTGACGTGCCAGTCGATGCCGTTGTCCGGAAAGGGCTGGGAGAGCGAGCACCCGGCCGCTGCCGCGACGGCGTGCAGATAGCCCACCTGAAGGGTCTCCATGCAGGCGGTGGTGGCGAGTGTGCCGCGCGGCGGTGCGATCCGCTCGGGCAGCAGCCCACCCTGTTCGGGCTGCGCGAGCGCCATGTTCAACAAGCCTTCCGAACCAGACGTTTTCCCGCTCGGGCCGGTCGATGTCCGTGCCCTGTACCTGTGTTGTCTCCGGGCCGGGTTCGGCGCAAACGGCTCGGGTATCACCAGCGTGGGCAGTTACGCAGGTCAACTGCCGGAGCTGAACGAGGAGTTGCGTCAGGATGACGTGCTGGTACGAGGGCCCTTTGGCCGCATTCGACACAGAGACCACGGGTGTGGACGTCGAGACCGACCGGATCGTGTCGGCCGCCGTCGTCGTCCAGAACGGCGCGGGGGCCCGGCCCCGTGTCACCCGATGGCTGGTGAACCCGGGCGTCCCGGTGCCCGCCGCCGCGACCGCGGTGCACGGGCTGACACAGGAGCATCTGGAGCGCAACGGCCGTTGGCCGGCTCCGGTGATGGAGGAGATAGGGCGCGAGTTGGCGGAGCAGGGCGCGGCGGGCAGGCCGTTGGTGGTGATGAACGCGCCGTTCGATCTGACGCTGTTCGACCGGGAGTTGCGCAGGCATCGGGCCTCGTCGCTCTCGCGCTATCTGGAGAGTCGTCCGCTGTGCGTCCTGGATCCGCGGGTCCTGGACCGCCATCTGGACCGCTATCGCAAGGGCCGTCGCACGCTGACGGACCTGTGCGAGCACTACGAGGTGGAGTTGGCGGGCGCGCACGACGCGGCGGCCGACGCGCAGGCGGCGCTGGATGTCGTGCGTGCGGTGGGGCGCCGTTTCTCCGGTCGTCTGGAGCGCCTGTCCCCCGCCGAGTTGCACACGTTGCAGGCGGTGTGGCACGCGGCGCAGGCGCGTGGGCTGCAGGCGTGGTTCGCGCGCAGCGGTACGCCGGAGCTGGTGGATCCCGCGTGGCCGTTGCGTCCCGAACTGCCCGCTGCGGCTTGACCGTCGGGGCGCGGCCCGTCGGGCGCGGGCATGAAAAAACCGGTCCGTCGGGGACGGACCGGCATTCTCCGGGTGGGCGATACTGGGTTCGAACCAGTGACCTCTTCGGTGTGAACGAAGCGCTCTCCCACTGAGCTAATCGCCCGGGAACGCACTGAACAATACAGGTCCGGACGCGGTTGGTTCAAACCGCTTCCAGGTACGCGACGAGCCCCCGCCGCCCCGACCGCATCATCAGGGCGTGGTTGACGCGGAAGAGAGGCCGGCCGGGTACGGCGAGGCGCCGCATGAGGGCCTTGCGGACCTCGACCTCCTGGTCGTAGCGGGCCCGGGTGCCGCCGTCGGCGGCGGT
The DNA here is from genome assembly GCF_014650815.1 of Streptomyces flavofungini. Classification (GTDB taxonomy): domain Bacteria; phylum Actinomycetota; class Actinomycetes; order Streptomycetales; family Streptomycetaceae; genus Streptomyces; species Streptomyces flavofungini. The sequence goes on along the minus strand of NZ_BMVR01000016.1, from coordinate 85,464 downwards.
GAGGGTCCAGCGTGCCCAGCCTTCGAGGTCGCCGGTCATGGCGATCTCCAGGACGCCGTGGCCGGGGTCGCGGCGGCGCTCCTCGGCGGTGACGACGATGTCGTACGGGAGCAGGGAGCGCAGGCGTGCGGTGCCGGTGCGCTCGTCGAGCGGGGCCACGGCGCGCACCTGCGGCCACCAGCGCGGGTAGTCCTGGGCCTGCTCCAGGACGGCGTACACCGTCTCGGGGGCGGCGGGCAGATTCCATACGCTGCGGAAGCGGTAATGGCACCAGTCCATGGGGCCAGTCTGCGCCCGGGGTGATTTCCGCGCGACAGAGCGGACGGATCGTCAACTCACAGAAATAGGAACGAGTTATTCCGCAAGGCTCGCACGGGGTGTGAATTTCCATGAAAGGCCGTCACATACGGCCGTGTATACGACCCGGCATGCGTCTGGGCATACGACTGTGGCCCGGAGGCTGTTTCCAGCCTCCGGGCCACAATCCCGGGTGGGCGATACTGGGTTCGAACCAGTGACCTCTTCGGTGTGAACGAAGCGCTCTCCCACTGAGCTAATCGCCCGGGCGCAGAGAGAACATTACCCCATGTCAGAGGGTGCCTCCGACCACCCCGACCGGGGTGGCACGCACCCCGACGGGGCCCGCCTCACTGATCGTTGATCTTCCAGGGCATCTGGATGCCGAACTTCCACAGATAGATCCCGCCGAGGGCCGCGAAGATCAACAGGCCGATGCTCGTGAGGATGATGTTGCGGCGGCGCACCCGTGGGTCGAGGGCGCGCTGCGCGGCCTCGGTGACCTTCCGCTTCGTCCAGCGGAGCACCAGCTGCGCCCAGACGAACTCGGTCGCCCAGATCGCCATGCCGCCGAAGATCACCACCCAGCCCGGCCCCGGCAGGGGCAGCATGATGATGCCCGCGACGACCACAGCCAGACCCACGATGAACACGCCGACCTGCCAGCTCAGGTGCAGCGACCGGCGGGCCTTGATGAACTCAGGCGCCCGCGATCCGAAGGGCTTCTCGGCTTTGGCCTGCCCGGCCACGTCGTCGACGGTGTCGACCACCTTCGACTCGTCACTCCCCGTATTCATGCAGCCAAACCTTACCGGACAGAAACCCGTCACCGGAATGGCCGTACGAACCAATCGGACAGTCCGCCATACGAGCCACCTAAAGACACCCAAAACTCCCAGAGGGGTTTACAACGGCACCGTAGGTGGCATGTCGATTTCGCCGACGTGCGAATCCCCGAGCGCACACTGAGCGAAAGGCCCTGGCGCTTATGAACACCACGGTCAGCTGCGAGCTGCACCTGCGCCTCGTTGTGTCGAGCGAGTCCTCACTGCCTGTACCCGCAGGACTGCGGTATGACACGGCCGATCCCTATGCCGTGCACGCCACCTTCCACACCGGAGCCGAGGAGACTGTCGAATGGGTGTTCGCCCGTGATCTCCTCGCCGAGGGCCTGCACCGGCCCACCGGCACCGGAGACGTCCGAGTCTGGCCGTCCCGAAGCCATGGCCAGGGCGTTGTCTGCATCGCCCTGAGCTCCCCCGAGGGTGAGGCTCTGCTCGAGGCCCCGGCGCGGGCCCTGGAATCGTTTCTGAAGCGTACCGACGCGGCCGTGCCGCCCGGCACCGAACACCGCCACTTCGATCTCGACACGGAGCTCTCGCACATTTTGGCCGAAAGCTAGTCCGGCCAAGATCCGGGAGCCGCAGGGCGCCGTCCGACTCGGGGCGACGGCGCGGGTACGACAACGACATATCGGCAGGCAGCAGGCACCGGCGCCGGTGCCGCGGATTTCCGCGGCACCGGCGCCGTGGCGTGCTGGGCGCGAGCCGCTAGCATCGGCCAGCATCAGGCGGGCGCCGGCCCGACCCCCAGGCCAGGGAGCGAATCGTGCTGATCACCCACGACACCCGGTGTGCGCTCGACGCCGTGGTCGATCTGGTGAACTCCGCGCCAGACGAGGAGAGCGGCGAAAGCGGGGAGAGCAGCGGGCACGGCGGCCGCGCTGAGAGCGCCGACGGGCTCGCGGACCTGGCGGCGCTCAACGCGTTCGTGCAGCGCAACGCGATCAGCGACGTCGGTGTGCTCACGGAGCGGGATCTCGCGGGCGTGCGCCGCATCCGGGGCCGGTTCGCCGAGGTCTTCGCGGCCACCGAGCCGCATGCGGCGGCGACCCTGATCAACGAGCTGATCGCGGCGGCGGGCACCACGCCGCGCCTGACCGACCACGACGGCTACGACTGGCACGTGCACTACTTCGCGCCGGGCGCCTCCGTCGCCGACCACCTCGCGGCCGACTGCGGGATGGCGCTCGCCTTCTTCGTCGTCGCGGGCGAGCAGGAGCGGCTGCGCCGGTGCGAGGCGCCGGACTGCCGACGGGCCTTCATCGACCTGTCCCGCAACCGTTCGCGCCGCTACTGCGACAGCCGCACCTGCGGGAACCGGCTGCACGTCGCCGCGTACCGGGCCCGCCGCCGGGAGGCCGCGGGCCTCGAACAGGACGCGCAGGACACCGGCGACCCGCAGCATCCGCGCGCGGCGGACGTCAGGGAGCACCAGAAGGTGGTCTAGAGCGCCGGGCCCCGCGCGGGTGCCCCACCGGGACACCGGGCCCCGCGCGGGCGCCCAGGGCGCGACGTGGGCCCCGCGGCTCGGACAGTTCCTAGAGCAGCAGCAGGTCGTGCAGGGAGGCCATGAGCAACAGGCCGCCGATCACCGCCAGGAAGATCATCAGCGGTGGCTGGGAGAGCGCGAAGAGACAGCCTCGCGGTTCGTCGTCGGTCCCGCGCTCCGCGGCGGCGGTTGCCCGCTCGTCGAGCGGGGCGGGATCGCTCTGTGTGGTGGTGTCCAGCATCTCGCGGTGATGATGACGCAGCGCGGTGGGCGCCGCTTACCAACACGCGCGGATCATGGGGGAGTTCGCCGCATTCCGTGACCTTGGTGGGCCCGGCGCGGCGCACCTGCGAACGGTGTCCGTGGATACGCTCGAACGAGGTCCCGGAATGTGGAACGCGGCCCGGTGCGCGCGCCGCGTTCCGTGCCCCTTCAGCGCTTCGGTCAGGGCTCCTTCAGTGCTTCGGCCAGCCCTTCCTCAGTGCCGCTGCGGCACCTCAGATCCCGTGCTTCTTCAGGATCGCCTCGATGTCGCTGAAGTCCTCGCCGCCGCCGGCCTTCTGCTGCTTCTGCCTGGCGGCGGGCGCGGCCTGCGGGCGGGCGGCCTGGCCCAGGGAGGGGGCGGACGCGGCGGGGGCGACGGCCTCGCGCTGGGCGGCCTTCGCGGCGGCCCTGCGCTCCTTGCGGGTGCCGCCGGTGCGGCGCTCCACCGCGCGGGTCGCCAGGAACAGCAGCCAGGCCGCGCCGAGGACGCCGAAGCCCGTCCACGCGACCGGGCTGAAGGCCGTCTCGGCGGCCCACTCCACGGCCCCGGTCATGACCAGGCCGATCGGGACCAGGGCGTACGCGGCCAGGCGGGCCGCGGCCAGGAAACGCTTGCGGTAGGCCGTGACGGCCGCGATGCCGAGGCCGGCCGCGGCTACGGCGGAGCAGATGGTCTCGGCAATCATCCCGGTCCTCCAGGCGTGCGGGCGCGGTGCGGTGTCGCTGGTCTCCCCTCCATCCTGCACCTGGTGGGGCGCCGGAAGCCATGGTCACCGAGGACATCAGGGAGATATCCGGGTCAGGAATCCTCCCCAGGTGCCGGTGGGCGGGCCACAGGTCCCGGTTGGGGCCCGCTCCCGCGGGCTGGGAGACTGTGCGCATGAGCGACTCCTCCCCCGCGGCCCCCGCCGTCCCCCTCGTCATCGACCTCTGGTGCGAACTGCAGTGCCCCGACTGCCGCACCGCCCTGGACGACGTGCGCGCCCTACGGGCCCGCTACGGCGACCGGGCCGAGCTGCGGCTGCGCCACTTCCCCCTGGAGAAGCACAAGCACGCCTTCGCCGCCGCGCAGGCCGCCGAGGAGGCGCTGGCGCAGGGGAAGGGCTGGGAGTACGTCGAGGCGGTCCTGGCCCGGGTCGGGGACCTGGACCGTAAGGGCGAACCCCTCCTGGTGGAGGTGGCGCGCGAACTGGGTCTGGACGCCGAGGAGTTCGACACCGCCCTGGTGGACGGCCGGCACATCCTCATCGTCGACGCCGACCAGGCCGAGGGCAAGGCGATCGGGGTCACCGGGACGCCGACGTACGTCGTGGGCGGGGAGCGCCTGGACGGCGGCAAGAGCCAGGACGGCCTGCGCGAGCGCGTCGAGGAGATCGCCGACCGCCTGCTCGCGGGCTAGGGCCTGGCCGATGGGTCGGCCCTAGGGGGACGCCAGGGCCGTGCGCGACCGCCCGCGGCCTGCAGCGGCCGTGCCTAGAGCAACGGCTTGTACACCGCGTACGCCGTCGCCTCGTAGCCCAGGGATTCGTACAGGCGCAGTGCCGGGGTGTTGCCCGCGAAGACGTTCAGGCCGACGCGGTCCTTGCCCGCCTCCAGGCACTGTCGTTCGGCGAGGAGCATCAGGCCGCGGCCGTACCCGCGGCCGCGGTGCTCGGCACGGACCTCGATGTCGTACACGTAGATCTCACTGCCGCGCTCCGCGACCCACAGGGTGCCGACGACCTCGTCGCCGTGGGCCAGGACGCTGAGCCGGGCGCCGGGGGTGGCGAGGCCGTCGGCCAGGGAACTGCTCATGTCCGCCTCGGCCTTGGCGTGCGCCTGGGCCGCCGGTACGCCCCGGTCGATCCAGTCCTGCGCGTAGGCCGCCCTGGTGTGGCCGACCCACGCCGTGTACTCGTCCTCCGTCATCGCCCGTGCCGTCGTGCCTTCCGGCAGCTCGGGCGGGCTGAGGGGCAGCGGCTTGGCCATCAGCCGGTTGCGTTCCACATAGCCGAGCGCCGTCGCGAGGGCGAGCGCGCCGGGGGCGCCCGCGGGGACGATCGCCTCGATCCGGGCGCAGCCCCAGCCGCGCGCCACCTCCTCGGCGGCGAGCGCCGCCACCGTGGCGCGGCCCCGCCCCCGGTCGGGGTCGTCGATGCGCAGGTCCAGAATCTCGGCGACGCCCGGCCCGAAGGCGGCGTGCGTGGCCAGCTTGATCCGGCCGACAGGGCGGCTGTTCACGCAGACGTCGTAGTCGCGCGACTTGGCGCCCTTGGAGCTCTCGTGGAGCGGCCCGGACGGCCGCAGGGTCGTGGTCATCACGGGAGTTGTACCCACTGGGCGCCGCCCCGTCATCCGGATTTACGCGCCACGCGCCCTCGGCGCCCGGTCCCGGCCCCGCGACCGCTCGCCCCCTACGGGTCGAGGTCGTCGCCCGCGCGCTCGTCGAAGACCCGCATCGCCTTGGCCGTCACCGGTCCCGGCGCGCCCGGCAGTTGGCGGTCGTCGACGCGGTGCACACCCTGCACGTCGCGCAGCGTCGAGGTGAGGAAGACCTCGTCGGCGCGGTCGAGGACGTCCAGCGGCAGGTCGGTCTCGTGCGCGCCGGTCCACTCCACGGCCAGCGCGCGCGTAATCCCCGCCAGGCACCCAGAGGACACCGGCGGCGTGTGGATCTCGCCGTCGAGCACGACGAAGACATTGGACCCGGTGCCCTCGCAGAGCTGCCCCACCGTGTTGGCGAACAGCGCCTCGGTGGCTCCCTGTTCGGTGGCGCGGGCGAGGGCGACGACGTTCTCGGCGTACGAGGTGGTCTTCAGGCCGGTCAGGGCGCCGCGTTCGTTGCGGGTCCAGGGGACGGTAATCACGGCGGTGGAGTCGGGGCGGCGCGCGGCCTCGCCGAGCGCGACGACGAGCGTGGGGCCCTGGTCGCCGCGGTCGGAGCCGAGCGGCGAGAGACCCCCGGTGTACGTGATGCGCAGCCGCCCGAGCGCCATCGGGTTGGCGGCGATGACGGCGGCGCAGGCGCGGCGCACCTCGTCCAGGTCCGGCTCGGGCAGCCCCAGGCCGCGGGCGGAGCGGGCCAGCCGGTCCAGGTGGCGCGTGAGCGCGAACGGCCGTCCGGCGACCGCCTTCACGGTCTCGAAGATGCCGTCGCCGACGGTCAGTCCGTGGTCGAGCACGGAGACGCGCGCGGAATCGAGATCCTGCAGGCCGCCGTTGAGCCAAATCTTCACGAGGGGGATCCTTCACTGGGTGCGAACGTGCCCGAGGCTACCTTCAGCAGCCGTTCGGCCTTCAGCTCCGTCTCGCGCCACTCGCCCTCGGGGTCCGAGCCCCAGGTGATCCCCGCCCCCGTACCGAAGCGCAGCACGCCTTCGCCGCGGTCGATCCAGAACGTGCGGATGCCGACGGCCAGCTCGCCGGTGCGCCGGTCGGCGTCGACCCAGCCGATGCCGCCGCAGTAGGGGCCGCGCGGCGCCGTCTCCAGGGCGTCGATGACGCGCAGGGCGCTGGACTTCGGGGCGCCGGTGACGGAGCCGGGCGGGAAGGTGGCGGCGAGCAGTTCCGGCCAGCCCGCGTCGGGGCGCAGTTCGCCGCGGACGGTGGAGACGAGGTGCACGAGGCCGGGGTGCTTCTCGACGACGCACAGGTCCGGGACGGTCACGGTGCCGGTGCCGCAGACCCGGCCCAGGTCGTTGCGGACCAGGTCGACGATCATGACGTTCTCGGCGTAGTCCTTCTCCAGGAGGTCCGCCTCGGTGCGCCCGGTGCCCTTGATGGGCCCCGACTCGATGACGTCGCCCGCGCGGCGCAGGAACAGTTCGGGCGACGCGGTGGCTATCTCCACGCCGTGGCCGGGCAGGCGGACCGTACCGGCGTACGGGGCCGGGTTCCCGCGCGCCAGGAGCGCCGTGAGGGCGTCCACGTCGGCGCCCTCGGCGACCGGTGCGGACAGCACACGGCAGAGGTTCGCCTGGTACACGTCCCCGGCCGCGATGCGGTCGCGGACGACCCGCACGCCGTCCGTATACGCGGCGCGGTCGAGCGACGACGTCCAGTCACCGGCGGCCGGACCGCGCCAGGCGCCCGGGGCCGGCGTGGGCACGGGCTCCGGGCGCACGCGCCCGAAGCGCGCGCACACCAGACGGCCCTCGAAATCCGCGGACACCGCCCAGAAGCCGGACGAGTCCAGGGCGGAAGGGTCGCTGGTCACGTCCCGGAGATCGGTCGCGACGAGGCCGCCGAAGCGCGCCAGAGGAGACAGGTCGTGCACGGCGTCGAGTCTATGACCGGCGCCCCGAGCGCGCCCCGGGCCTCGGGGAGCGGGTGACCAGCGCAGCACGCTGCGCAAACGCGTTTTTGTACTGGCCCAGGAATCCGCTAGAGTTCAACACGTCGCCGGGACGCGGAAGCGGGCCGGGAAAGACAAGCGGACGTAGCTCAGTTGGTAGAGCGCAACCTTGCCAAGGTTGAGGTCGCCAGTTCGAACCTGGTCGTCCGCTCGCAGGAACCGCGGGGGATCTTCCCGAACCCCCGTAACTCCTGGTGGAGTGGCCGAGAGGCGAGGCAACGGCCTGCAAAGCCGTCTACACGGGTTCAAATCCCGTCTCCACCTCCAAGGACGATTAGCTCAGCGGGAGAGCGCTTCCCTGACACGGAAGAGGTCACTGGTTCAATCCCAGTATCGTCCACTGGAATCTCTGATCATGGGTTCTTGATCATTCAGAGGTTTCCCCGCGCGATTAGCTCAGCGGGAGAGCGCTTCCCTGACACGGAAGAGGTCACTGGTTCAATCCCAGTATCGCGCACGCAGTACGCCCCACCAGCTTCTGCATCTGCAGGGCGACCTGCGCGATTAGCTCAGCGGGAGAGCGCTTCCCTGACACGGAAGAGGTCACTGGTTCAATCCCAGTATCGCGCACAAGGAACACGAAGCCCCCGGCCGTCTCCACGGCCGGGGGCTTCGTCGTGTGCGGCTCGGTTCGTGCGCCGCTCAGGAGGAGAAGAGCATGTGCCCAAAGCTCTTGTGCCGCTTGTGGCCGTGATGACCGTGATGTCCGTGGCCGTGGTGGCTCCCCTGCGGGGCGCCCCAGGCGGGCGCGGGCGCGGCGGGGTAGGCCGGGGCCGCCGGTGGGGCCTGCGGGGGCTGACCGTTCCACTGGCTCTCGAGCCGGGTCAGCGCCTCGAGCTCGCCGTAGTCGAGGAATATCCCGCGGCAACCGCTGCACTGCTCGATCTGGACGCCATTGCGGTTGTACGTGTGCATCGGTGCATGGCACTTGGGGCACTGCATGGGCGGCTCAACTCCTCGCCGTTCGTGACTGCTTCGCCGGATGTCTGCCCGGCCGTGGTGCAGTGCACCCTACTTCGTGCAGGTCGGCGCCAAATCGGGCGGGACGGCGGCCATCCGGCGGCAGGCGTCCACGAGCGTCTCCTCGACCTCGTCCAGGGCCCGCTCCCCCGCCACCGCCTTCGTGATCGCAAGTGCCGCCGTCTGCACGGTCAGCGCGCGGGCCGGCACATCGAGGGCGGGCCAGGGGTCGGCGCCGTCGGCGGGCACGGCGGGGCCGCCCGCCGCGCGGTAGGCGTTCAGGAACGACGTCCACTCCTCGGGCAGCAGCAGCCCGCAGGCGTACCAGGCCGCGGGGCGGGCCAGGTCCCAGGCCGGGTTGCCGGTGCCCAGGTCGTCGATGTCGATGAGCAGCCACCGGTCCTCGGGCGTGCGGACGAGCTGGCCGAGATGCAGGTCGCCGTGGCACAGGTGCGGCGGGCCCGGGTACGGAGCCTCGTCGCGGGCCCAGGGCGGCAGGACCGACCACGCCCGCTCCACCGGGGACGCGGCGGGGTGGGGGGCCGAGGCGCGCATGCGGGCCACGGCACGGGCCGCCTTCTCGGGGCCGCGCATCGGCGGGAGCCCGGCCTGGAAGCGGGCGGGCGGCGTGCGGTGCAGCCGGGCGAGGAGGGCGGCCACCGCTTCCCAGGGGGCGGCGTCCGGGTCGTCGCGGTCCACCGGGGTGCCGTGCGGCCACAGGGTGACCAGGCGGTCGTGGAGGCGGTCGGGCCGTGCGGTCAGCGGGGCGAGGAGGGTGTCCGCCAGGTCCGGGTGGGCGGCCGCGGCGAGGCGGGCGGTGAGCGTGGGTTCGGGGGTGCCGGGGGCGTGTGCCTTCGCCACGACCTGGGCGTGCCGGACGACGGTGGCGTCCGGGCGGTCGGCGAGGACGCCGTGCGGGTCGCTGCAGGCGCAGTCGTCGCTGTGGCGGGCCCTGAGTCTGGCCTGGGCGGTCAGGGCGGGCAGCAGGGCGGTCACGGGTCCCCCGGGGTGCGGCTGTGGGTACCGCGTGAGCGTACGGGACCCCGGCGGGCCCGGTGACCGGGACGGAATCAGTGCCCGGTGGCCGGGACGGCTCGATGCCTGATGACCGGGACGGGTCGGTGCCTGATGACCGGGACGGGTCGGTGCCCGATGTGCGGGAAAAGAAACAGCCCGCGCAGCTCCCCAGCTGCGCGGGCTGTTGTGCCGTCCGCCGCACCCCCGTCCCCACGGGGTTTCATGGCCGGATGTCCCCGCCCGGACCGCTCTTCCGGGCCTGGGGCGCCGCTCAGCGCCCCAGCATCACGCCCACGGACGACGCTTGTGTGACCACTGCGTCCCAGCCGCCGAAGGCGACCGTGAGCAGGGCTGCCAGGGGGAGGACCATGAGCGTGGCCACCAGGGGGTGGCGCGTTCCGGAAGGCCGCACGCCCAAGGTGGAGAGCTTCCGCCCCTGAGTGCGGATCATCGTCCGCGGCGCGGTGTCAGCCATGGTTCTCTCCCTTCCTGACCTTGTTGTTCGTTCTGTTGGTGTTCTGTCGGTTCTGGTGAGGCTGGCAGCGGCGGGTGTCTGACCTCGGGGGACGAGTGCTGCACCCGCCGCTTGACCTCAAATCTAGGTCCACCGGGAGGGCTGGTCGTCATGCCCTCGTACCGATTGGCGGGCCTCCCCGAGGATGACCGGTCGTCACACAAGTACTCCCGTGGGTGGAGACGAGGACCTAGGACTCAGGGTCTTCCCCGAGGGGGCGTCCGGGCCGCTCGGAGCTGTCCTCCCTCGGGACGGGCTGCTCCACGAGGGCCAGGACCCGGGTCGCCATGAAGCGTGCCGTGCGCACCACGGAACCTCCCCCACTGCCCAAACGGCGTGGGGGCGCCCCCAGCGGGTGACTTCGCTCACTTCCACCACTCCCCTGCGGACGGCTGTCTCCACCCGTCGGCCCGCCCGGCTCGCCACCACTTCGTACGTACGCGTCGTGTCGCCGGCGTCCACCACTATCTCCACGCGGTCACCCTTCACGCGATCAATCCCCCTTCAGCGACGGCTGGTTGGGCGGTCGGGCGGCGGTGAGTGCCCTGCGCACCGCGGCGCCTGACCACTTTTCAAGTTTCCCACCAGGCACTGACAATCGGTCGGCCCACGAGGGCGCGGCCTCTGCACGTGCCCGGCCGCGGAAACGTAAGCTGTGGCTCGTCAGACGGACCGGGCAGCGGGGATGAACATGGCGATGATGCGCCTGAGGCGCGAGGACCCGCGTGTCGTCGGCTCGTTCAGGCTGCACAGGCGGCTGGGTGCCGGCGGCATGGGCGTGGTCTATCTGGGCTCCGACCGCCGTGGTCAGCGCGTCGCCCTGAAGGTGATCCGGCCGGATCTGGCGGAGGACCAGGAGTTCCGTTCGCGCTTCGCCCGTGAGGTGTCGGCCGCCCGGCGCATCCGCGGCGGCTGCACCGCCCGGCTCGTCGCCGCCGATCTGGAGGCCGACCGCCCCTGGTTCGCGACGCAGTACGTGCCCGGACCCTCGCTGCACGACAAGGTCGCCGCCGAAGGCCCGCTGGCCGCGGCCGAGGTCGCCGTCGTCGGCTCCGCGCTGTCCGAGGGGCTCGTCGCCGTGCACGAGGCCGGTGTCGTGCACCGGGACCTCAAGCCGTCCAACATCCTGCTGTCCCCGAAGGGGCCGCGGATCATCGACTTCGGCATCGCCTGGGCGACGGGGGCCTCGACCCTGACCCATGTCGGCACGGCCGTCGGCTCGCCCGGCTTCCTCGCCCCCGAGCAGGTGCGCGGCGCCGCCGTCACGCCCGCCACCGACGTGTTCGCGCTCGGCGCCACGCTCGCGTACGCGGCGATGGCCGACTCGCCCTTCGGGCACGGCAGTTCCGAAGTGATGCTGTACCGGGTCGTGCACGAGGAGGCCCAGCTCCAGGGGGTGCCGGACGCGCTCGCCCCGCTGCTGCGGGCCTGTCTCGCCAAGGACCCGGAGGAACGTCCCAGCACGCTCCAACTGTCGCTGCGGCTCAAGGAGATCGCGGCTCGCGAGGCGCAGGGCCTCAGCGATGTGCGGCCGCCCGCGCCCCGCCAGGATCAGGACCGGCCGACGGCCATCGACGCGTACGGCGAGTACGGCGGTGTCGACACGGAGCACGGGGAGTTCGGGACCGGTTCCTCGCGTCCCGGCGCCCCGCGCACGGGGGGTTCACGGACAGGTGGGTCGCGTACGGGCGGGTCCCGCACGGGCGACCCGCGCACCGGGGACTCGCGGACCGGCGGCTCGCGCACCGGCGGGTCCCGTACGGGCGGCTCCCGCACCGGCGGGTCGCAGTCCGGGTCGCGGCCCTCGGCGTCGCGTGGCGGCTCGCGTTCGGGCGGCAGGCCCGCGCCCCGCAGCGGCACCGGGCGGCAGGGTCCGCGCAACACGGGCACGGGGCTGCGGCCCGCCAACCCGCGGCTGCTGCGGCAGCGGCTCTTCGTGTTCGTCGTCGTGACGCTGCTGGTCGCCCTGGGGATCGCCGCCGCGCAGGGCTGCCAGGGCCCCGCGCGCGGGCTCGGCGCCGACCGTGACGGGCACGGCGGCGTGAGCGTCGTACAGGAGCGGGCGCAGCACCCCGAAGCCCGGCCTCAGGCGCCCGGGCGTCCCGAAGCCACCGCGTAGAACGCGACCGCGGCCGCCGCGCCCACGTTGAGCGAGTCCACGCCGTGCGCCATCGGGATGCGGACCCATTCGTCGGCCGCGACCAAGGCCTGCCTGGACAGGCCGTCCCCCTCCGCGCCGAGCATCAGGGCGACGCGGTCCATGCGGTGGGGCGCCGCCTCGTCGAGGGTCTTCGCCTTCTCGTCCGGGGTGAGGGCCAGCAGGTTGAAGCCGGCCTCACGGACGCCTTCGAGGCCCTTCGGCCAGGAGTCCAGGCGGGCGTAGGGCACGGAGAAGACCGCGCCCATGGAGACCTTCACCGAGCGGCGGTAGAGCGGGTCGGCGCAGTCCGGTGAGAGCAGGACGGCGTCCATGCCGAGGGCCGCGGCGGAGCGGAAGATCGCGCCGATGTTCGTGTGGTCGTTGACCGCCTCCATCACCACGACACGGCGGTGCGACTGGAGGAGTTCGTCGGCCGTGGGCAGCGGCTTGCGCTGCATGGAGGCGAGGGCGCCGCGGTGCACGTGGTAGCCGGTGACCCGCTCGGCGAGGTCCGGGCTGACCGCGTACACGGGCGCCGGGACCTCGTCGATGACGTCGCGCATGACGTCGACCCACTTGGCGGAGAGCAGCATCGAGCGCATCTCGTAGCCCGCGAGCTTGGCGCGCCGGATCACCTTCTCGCCCTCGGCGATGAACAGGCCCTCGGCGGGCTCGCGCTTGCGGCGCAGCTCGACGTCGGTCAGGCCCGTGTAGTCGCGCAGGCGCGGGTCGTCGGGATCTTCGATGGTGAGGAGATCGGCCACAGGGTGATACTGCCTTGTCCGGGGTGAGGTGCCAACGGCTGGGAACCAGTTCCGTTACCGGTGGTTACGTTGGTGTGGGCGGGGCGGTCCCGGGTCCCGTCCGGGACCTCGGTCAGGCGGGCGGGGCGGGGTTCATCCCGGCGACCTCGCCGATCACGATCACCGCGGGGGGCCGCACCTCGTGCGAGCGGACGGCCTCCGCGACCGTCGCGAGGGTGGCGTCGACGCGGCGCTGGGCGGCCGTCGTGCCCTCCTGGACCAGGGCCACCGGGGTGTCCCCCGGCTTGCCGTGGGCGGTCAGGGTCTCGGCGATGCGGCCGATCTTGTCGACGCCCATCAGGATCACCAGGGTGCCGCGGAGCCGGGCGAGCGCCGCCCAGTCGACCAGGGACCGCTCGTCGTCGGGTGCCACATGGCCGCTGACCACGGTGAACTCATGGGCCACGCCCCGGTGCGTCACGGGGATGCCCGCGGCGCCCGGCACCGAGATCGAGCTGGAGATGCCCGGTACGACCGTGCAGGGGATGCCGGCCTCGGCGAGCGCCTGGGCCTCCTCCATGCCGCGGCCGAACACGAACGGGTCGCCGCCCTTGAGGCGCACGACCGACTTGCCTTGCTTCGCGTGCTCGATCAGCGCGTTGTTGATGGCCTCCTGCGCCATGAAACGGCCGTACGGGATCTTCGCCGCGTCGATCACCTCGACGTGCGGCGGGAGCTCGTTGAGGAGGTCGCGCGGGCCGAGGCGGTCGGCGATGACGACGTCGGCCTCGGCGAGGAGGCGGCGGCCGCGGACCGTGATCAGGTCCGGGTCGCCGGGGCCGCCGCCGACCAGGGCCACGCCCGGGGTGCGGGTGCGGTGGTGCGGGGCGACCAGCGTGCCGTCGCGCAGGCCTGCCACCACCGCGTCGCGGATGGCGGCCGTGCGGCGGGGGTCGCGGCCCTTGGCCTCGGTGGTGAGGACAGCCACGGTGACGCCCTCGCTGTGGCCGGTGGCGGGGGTCCAGGCCGTCGCCGCGTCGGCGTCGTCGGAGCGCACGCACCAGACGCGGTGGCGTTCCGCCTCGGCGGAGGCGGCGGCGTTGGCGGTGGGGTCGCTGGTGGCGATCAGCGCGTACCAGGCTTCGGCGAGGTCGCCGTCGGCGTACGTCCGGCGGTGCCAGGTGAGTTCGCCCGCGTCCGCCATCGCCTCTACCGAGGGGGTGGCCGAGGGGGAGATCAGGGTGATGTCCGCGCCTGCGGCGATGAGGGCCGGGAGGCGGCGTTGGGCCACCTGGCCGCCGCCCAGGACCACGGTGCGGCGGCCGGTGAGGCGGAGGCCTACGGGGTAGGCGGGGTGTTCTGCGGCCATGGGGGCTCCTTGTGCGCCGTTCCTGGGGGCGGGGTGGGGTGGGGCGGGGGTGGGGTGGGGTGGGGTGGGCCCTGCGGGGCTTTCCCCCATCCCACCCCTTCCCGAAACCGGGGGCTCCGCCCCCGGGCCCCCGTATCGGCCTGGACGGCTTCGTCCTCGAACGCCGGACGGGCTGAACGGGTCGGCCTCGTACTCAAGCGTCGGACGGGCTGACACGGGGATCGCCCGTCGCGTGGCTATTTCTCCGTCACGCCCGCCGAGTCGAACGTCGCCACCTCGTGCATCGCCCTTGCCGCGCTCTGGACCACGGGGAGGGCCAGGAGGGCGCCCGTTCCCTCGCCCAGGCGCAGGTCCAGGTCGACCAAGGGGCGCAGGCCGAGCTTGTTGAGGGCGGCCACGTGGCCCGGTTCGGCGCTGCGGTGGCCCGCGATGCAGGCCGCGAGGACCTCGGGGGCGATGGCGCGGGCGACCAGGGCCGCCGCGCCCGCGCTGACGCCGTCGAGGATGACGGGGGTGCGCAGGGAGGCGCCGCCGAGGAGGAGGCCGACCATCGCGGCGTGCTCCAGGCCGCCGATCGCCGCGAGGACGCCGATGGGGTCGGCCGGGTCGGGCTGGTGCAGGTCCAGGGCGCGGCGGACGACCTCGACCTTGCGGGCGTGCATCTCGTCGTTGATGCCGGTGCCGCGGCCGGTGACGTCGGCGGGGTCGGTGTCGGTGTAGACGGAGATGAGGGCGGCGGACGCGGTGGTGTTCGCGATGCCCATCTCGCCGGTGAGCAACGCCTTGTTGCCCGCCGCCACCAGGTCGCGGGCCGTCTCGATGCCCACCTCGATCGCGGCCTTGACCTCCTCGCGGGTGAGCGCGGGGCCGGTGGTCATGTCGGCCGTACCGGCGCGGATCTTGCGGGGCAGCAGGCCGGGCGTGGCGGGCAGTTCGCCGGCGACGCCCACGTCGATGACGCAGACCTCCGCGCCGACCTGGTTGGCGAAGGCGTTGCAGACGGCGCCGCCGCCGAGGAAGTTGGCGACCATCTGGGCGGTCACTTCCTGGGGCCAGGACGTGACGCCCTGGGCGTGCACGCCGTGGTCGCCCGCGAAGATCGCGACCGCGGCGGGCTCGGGGATCGGCGGCGGGCACATCCGGGAGAGGCCGCTGAGCTGCGCGGAGATGATCTCCAGCATGCCCAGGGCGCCCGCGGGCTTCGTCATGCGCTTCTGACGTTCCCACGCCTCACCGAGCGCCTTGGCGTCCAGCGGGCGGATGTTGCCCACGGTCTCGGCCAGCAGGTCGTGCGGGTCCTCGCCGGGCAGCGCGCGGCGGCCGTACGTCTCCTCGTGCACGACCCAGGACAGCGGGCGCCGCTTGGACCAGCCTGCCTGCATCAGCTCCGGCTCCTCCGGGAACTCGTCGACGTAGCCGACACACAGGTACGCGACGACCTCCAGGTGCTCCGGCAGGCCGAGCGCGCGGACCATCTCGCGCTCGTCGAAGAAGCTGACCCAGCCGACGCCGAGGCCTTCGGCGCGGGCGGCGAGCCACAGGTTCTCGACGGCGAGCGCCGAGGAGTACGGGGCCATCTGCGGCTGGGTGTGCCGGCCGAGGGTGTGGCGGCCGCCGCGGGTGGGGTCGGCGGTGACGACGATGTTCACCGGGGTGTCGAGGATGGCCTCGATCTTCAGTTCCTTGAACTGCTTGGCGCGGCCCTTGGGCAGGGACTTCGCGTACGCCTCGCGCTGGCGGCGGGCCAGTTCGTGCATGGTGCCGCGGGTCTCGGCGGAGCGGATGACCACGAAGTCCCAGGGCTGGGAGTGGCCCACGGACGGCGCGGTGTGGGCCGCCTCCAGGACGCGCAGCAGCACCTCGTGCGGGATGGGGTCGCTGCGGAAGCCGTTGCGGATGTCGCGGCGTTCGCGCATGACGCGCAGCACGGCCTCGCGCTCGGCGTCGGCGTAGCCCGGAGCGGGCGGCTCCACCGAGGTGTCGGCCGCGGGGGCGAGGGGCTCGGCGAGGCCGGGATCGCCGCCGGGGCCTTCCGGGTCTTCCGGGTCTTCCATGAGCAGCAGGGGCTGCGGGGAGCCGTCCACGTCCGCCGCTGCGGCGGGTGCGGACAGGTCCTCGGCCTCGTCGGCGTCGACGAGGACGACCGGGGCGGGCTGCTCGGGGTGGCTTGCGGGGTCGGTCGGACCGGCCGGGTGAGGTGCGTGCATCGGCTCGTCGGGGTCGGTCGTCTCCGGGGCGGACGGGAAGGCGGTGCCGTCCTCCGCCGCGTCGACGGGTGCGGGTGCCGTCCCGGCGGGCGCGGCGGTCGGCCGGGCTCCGTCGCGGGGTGCGGGCACGGTGGCTGCGGGCTGCTGCCCGGTTTCGGGGTGCGTGCCGGGCGCGGGCTGCGCTTCCGGCTCGGCGCCCGGGGTGGTGTCGGCCTGCTCCGGGGCTACGTCCGCCGGGACGGGCCCGGCCGCCGGGGTACGGGTCTCGTCCACCGGCTCCGGAGCGAAGTACTCCGGCGGTACGGAGAGGGGGCGCGGCGGCGTCGGCGCCAGGTGGGGGGTGGTCGGCACCAGGCCGTCGACCGGCACGAACTGGCCGATGGGCGGCGCCTCTTGGACCTCGACGAAGGGCTGCGCGGACCCGTCGGCGTCCGGCATCCAGGTGGCCCCCGCGAGGTGCGGGCCCTGCCCGGCGTGCGCGTCCGGCCACGGCTGGGCGGCGTCGGGGGCCTGCGGGGCGACAGCCGCGTGGGCCGCGGCGTGCGCGCCGGGCGCACCCGGCGACCCGAGGGTGCCGACGGGGGTCGGCGTGCCCGGGTGGGCTCCGGGTGCGACGGCTCCCCCGAGGGACGCGGCCTGCGGGAGCGGGGTCGCGGCGGATTCGGGGCCGGATGCGGACGGGAGTTCGGGACCTTCGGGCGCGGTCGGGGACTCCGGAGCGGAGGGGGTCGCCACGGCGTCCTGGACTGCGGTACCGGTACCGGACTCGTCCGCTCCGGTATGTGGCTCGGCCTCAGATACGGAGGGGGAGGTCGCGTGGGTCGACGCGGTCGGCTCGGCCGGGGTCGCCGAGGCGTCGGCGCCGCTGTCGCCCGCGAGCGGGGAGTCCGCGTGGGCGGGCGCGGCGGGGTCGGCCGGGGTGACGTCGGCGGTGACGGCCTCGGCCGCGAGGGCCTCGGCTGTGGCCGGGTCGGGCGCGATCTTCTGGGAGACGTGCGTGTCCGCTTCTGCGGTGTGCGCGGCGGCCGACGTTTCCGGTGCGACCGCCGTACCCGGGGTGCCGGAAGCGGGCGTGGCGCCGGAGGCGTGCGCCGACTGCGCGGCCTGCGCCTCGACGGAAGCCTGTGCTCCGGCGGGCGCGTGCGGGGCGCCGCCCGCTTCGAGTGCACCCGATGCCTCCAGCACGCCGGGGGCGTGCGGGGCGGGCGCGGGGGTGGAGGGGTCCGCGGGGCCTGCCGCGGCGGCCGGGAGACCGGCCTGGGCCGGACCGTCGGGCGCTGCCGGGTCGGCGGCGCCGAGCTGGGCGGCTGTCGCCGCGGGGCCTACGGGTGCCACTGCACCGGCCGGGGCAGAGCCGTCGACCGGGCCGGTGGCGTCGACCGCAGCAGAAACGTCCGCCGGAGTCGAGCCGTCAACCGGGACGGAACCGATCGCCGGGGCGGAGCCACCCGAGGCAGAGCCGTCCCCCGGAACAGCGTTGTCCGCCGGTACAGAGCCATCCGCCAGGACGGCACCGCCCGGCTGCGCGCCGCCGTCCACAGGAACCGTGCCGCCCACGGGCACCGTGCCGTCCAACGGAACCAACCCGTCCGCCGGAACCGCACCCTCCACCGCGGCACTGCCGCCCGCAGGAACGCCGCCGCTCATGGCAACGCCACCGTCCACCGGAACGCTGCGACCCACCGATCCGCCGCCGTCCACCGGAACGGACCCACTTATCGGCCCCGACCCGTCCACCGGCACCGCACTGTCCATCGGCACAAGCCCGTCCATCGGACCGGCCCCCACCCCCGCCGCCGAGACGTCGGCCGGAGCCGGAGCGAAACCGGACCCGCCGGGGACAGCTGTGCCAGGTGTGACGTCTGTGACCCCTGCGCCTGTTGCGACCCCAGCGGCCGTCGCGACTCCAGAGTCCGCCGTGACCACGGAGTCCACCGCGACCACAGAGTTCCCCGTGTCCCCAGAGACTGTCGTGACCCCAGAGGCCCCCGCGCCCCCTGGGACGACCGTTTCTGCTGCTGCCCCCTGGGGGCTCTGCGGCTGCGGTGTCCACGGCGCCGCGGCCTGCGGCGGGATCTCGCCGAGCTGCGGACCGGCCAGCGCGCCCGCGTCGTCGCGCGGGATGTCGAGGTATTCGGGGCCGCTGGTCGGCGGGCCCGCGTGCCGGGCGGGCATCGGATGCGGTGTGGCGCCCGCGGGGCCCCGGTCGGCCAGGGAGCGCACGGGGCTGCCGGCGCCGTCGGGCACAGCGGGTGCGGCGGGGCCGCGGTGCAGCGGGCGCCGGGTGGGGCTGTGCTGGGCGGCCGGGGAGGCGCCGTGGGAGGCGTGCAGGGGGACGCCGGTGAGGTCGACGGAGCCGCTGTCCCGGCCTGACGTCTCGTGCGGTCCCGGCTGGTGGGCGAAGGCCGGTCTGCCGGTGCCCGCGAGGCCGTTCTGCGCGTCGGCGGCCACGGCCTGGCCGACGGCCGCCTGGCCCGCGTACTGCTGCTGACCTGCGACGGCCGGGTCGGCGTACGGCTGGGCGGTGGCCGACTGGTCCGCGGCCCCCTGCCCGAACGCCGCCTGCGCGACCGGCTCCTGGGTGCGGGGGGCCGCGTCGGCCCCGGGCGGCGCGTGCGCGCCCTGGGCCGGGCCCGGCTGTCCGCCGCCGGGCTGCGCCGTCTGCGCCTCGCTCCACGCGCCCTGGGCACCCGGCATCAGCAGCAGGTCGTCGTCCTCGGCGGGGTTCTCGGAGGGGTCGGCGAAGGTGTACGCCGCCGGGGCGGGAAGGCCCGGCTGCTCCACCGTGCCTGCGCTCTCCGGCAGTCCCTCGCCCGGGACCTGGCCGGTGTCGGTCATGCGTACCCCTCGCCCATCGGTTAGTCCTTCTTTGACCGCCCGTCATCAACAACGAGCGCACGTGCCGCGCGGCACGCACCGCGTACGGACCACAGGCATTGTCGCGGTAGCACCGCCGCCGCGGCAGCTTGATCGGCCACGGTCCGCTGTGGACTGCGCCACGTCGCGCGTCCCGCGGTCCGCCGTACCACACGCACCCCCCAAAACGGGCGAGCTTTCCGGACTTTGACTGACACAGACCTACGAATCGCCGGGCGCCCAGGTGCGGTACAACGATCGTCCAGCCTACCGCGCACGGCGCCGCGACAGGGGCGCCAGGGTCACGGCGTTCGGTCGAGAAGGAGCGCGGAGACCAGGAAGACGACGGTCCGCTTCCGCTCCGTCCAGGCGCGGGTGTCGAGTTCGACGGACTGCAGCAACGCGCACTCCACCGCGTAGCCGTGCTCCGTCAGGTCCCGGCCGAGGAGTTCGGCGTCGTCGCGGGTCGCGGCGTGCGTGACGATGCGCTCGGGGCGGCGGTCGGCGACCGCCGAGACCACGGCCACTCCCCCGCCGCCGACGCGCACGACGTCCGGCTCGGGCAGGTCCTCCAGGATGTGCGGCGCGATGCCGTGCACGATCTGGGCGTGCACTCCGTAGCGGCGTACGACGGCGGTCGTGCGGGCGCAGGAGTCCGCGTCCCGGTCGACGGCGATGACGGCGGCGCCGAAGCGGGCCGCCTCCGCGGCGAAGGCGCCGGTGCCGCAGCCGATGTCCCAGACGAGGTCGCCCACGCGCGGGCCGAGGCGCGCGAGTTGGGCGGCGCGGATGCGGTCGCTCTCGCCCTCGCCGAGTTCCTGCTCGCCGCCGTAGCTCGCCGCGGGCAGCGCCCAGCCGCGCGGTTCCGTGCCCGGTTCGCGGCCCGCGATCCAGCCGGTGTCGCGGGCGACGGGGCCGCCGGTGGCACCGGGGCCGCCGATGACGATGACGACGTTCGGGTCGCGCCAGGAGTGGTCGGCGGCCTTGTCGGAGGTGACGACGGTGACCTGCTCGCGTTCGGTGCCAAGTTCCTCGCAGATCACGAAGGTGCGGTGGACGCCTTCGAGGAGCAGGCCGAGTTCGGCGGGGCCCGCGCCGGGCGAGGTGAGGACGGCGACCTTGCTGTGCGCGCGGCAGACGTTCACGGCGCGGCGCAGGGTGCGGCGGTGGGCGACCACGATCGCGGCGTCGTCCCAGGGCATACCGGCGCGGGCGAAGGCCTGGGCGACGGGCGAGACGGCGGGCACCACCTCGACCTCCAGGCCGAATTCGGGGGCCCGGAGGGTGCGTACGACGCCGAAGAAGCCGGGGTCGCCGTCCGCGAGGACGACCGCCGTGCCGCGGTGGGCGGCGATGCGGCGGGCCGCCAGGGCGACGCTGCCCAGGCGGATGCGCTCCGCGGTCGGCGGGACCTCGGGGAGGGCGAGGTGGTGGGGGGCGCCCGCCACGAGCGTTGCGGCGCTCAGGGCGGAGCGGGCCGCGGTGGTCCGCGGCGAGCCGTCCCAGCCGATCACCGTGACCCGGTCGGCCATGGTCGTCTGTCTCCTGGGGTCTTGGGTCTGCGGTGCGGGGGCCGCCGCGTGCGGCCAGGAGGGGAGCGTACCTGGTGCCCTGCCGGGCGGCTCCCGGGCCCACCCCTTCCCCGACACCATGGGGTGGCCCCGCGACGCTGGAATGTTCCGGGCGGGAAAACAAAGCCCGTCCGGCGATCGAGGACGAGGCCCGCAGGGCCGTGAACGCCGGTCGAGGCGCCCCCGCCGGAATCAGTTCCAGTCGGAGAAGGACGTGAAGCCGCTGTCCGTCAACTGGTCCGAGACGCCCTCCAGGTCCTCGGGAAGGAGGCTCCAGACGATGAGGTCGGTGCGGAGGTCGAGCCAGCCGCCGAGGGGGTCGCCGCCGTTTCTGACACGTGCTATCCACGCGCCGCGCAGGACGCCCTCGCTGATGCAGCCGATCTTCTGGGCCACCTGCTGGGCGGCGGTGTTGTCGGCGGCCGTGCGCAGTTCGATGCGCTCGAACTTCTGGTCGTGGAAGAGCCACTGGGCGGTGGCGAGCGCGGCCTCGGAGGCGTAGCCCTCGCCGCGGGCCCAGGGCGCGGTGACGTAGCTGAGTTCGCTGGAGCGGATCCGCCAGTCGGTGTGGCGCAGCCGTACGGCCCCGACCAGGCGCTGGGTGAGGAACTCGGCCACGGCGAGGACGATCCCGCGGCCCTCGGCGCGCTCGGCGGGGGCGACGTCGATGATGTACTCGCGGGCGTCGGCCTCGGTGTACGGCTGGGGCGCGGCGGTCCAGGCGGTGACGAGTTCGTCGTTCATCATCTCCGCGTACGCCGGGATGTCCGCTTCCTCGAACGGGCGCAGCACCAACCGCTCCGTGCTGATGGAGATGTCGGGGAACCCCGAGGCTGTCGTCATGCGCCGCTCCGTAAGCTTCATGGGCCTGCCGCTCTGTGAACCGTCGAACCATTGAACCGTCAAGGGCCTCAAGGACCTTCAGGCCTGCCGAAGTGCCCAGCATGCAGCATGGCGGCGCGCGGACGCACCACGGGGTCCGCTCCGGATCGTGGAGTGGACCCCGTGGGCGGGGACGGGAAAGAGGTGTGCGTCAGCCCGCCGTGACCGGCAGCACGGACCCCTTGTACTTGTCCTCGATGAACTTCCTGACCTCGGGCGAAGTCAGCAGCTTGGCCAGCTTCTCGACCTTCGGGTCGTCCTCGTCGCCCTTCTTGACGGCGAGGACGTTGTTGTACGGGTTGTCCTTCGCCGACTCCAGGAGGATGGCGTCCTTCTTGGGGCTCAGGCCCGCGTCGAGCGCGTAGTTGTTGTTGATGACGGCCGCGTCGACGTCCTTGAGGGAGCGCGGCAGCTGCGCGGGCTCCAGGGCCTTGATGGTGAGCTTCTTCGGGTTGGCCGCGATGTCCTCGGGGGTGGCGTTCGCGCCCGTGCCCTTCTTGAGCTCGATCACGCCCTTGGAGGCGAGCAGTTGCAGCGCCCGGCCCTCGTTGGTGGTGTCGTTGGGTACGGCGACGGTCGCGCCGGAGCGCAGCCCCGTCACGTCCTTCAGCTTGCCGCCGTCCGCGTACACGCCCATCGGGGGCAGGTACACCTCGGTCACCGGCACCAGGTCCGTCTTCTTGGACTCGTTGAAGTCGTCGAGGTACGGGGTGTGCTGGTAGAGGTTGGCGTCGAGGGAGCCCTCCTGGAGCGCGGTGTTGGGGGTCACGTAGTCCGTGAACTCCTTCACCTCCAGGTCCAGGCCCGCCTTCTTCGCCAGGTTCTGCTGGATGTACGCGAGGACCTCACCGGCCGGGGTCGGGGTGGCCCCGACGACGAGCTTGTCGCCGTCGGAGCCGGAGCCCGAACCGCAGGCGGTCAGGCCGAGCGACAGGGCCAGGGCCCCGGCCGCGGCGGCGATAACGGGCCGGCGCATGTCAGAAGGCCGCGACGATGGAGCCGTCGTACTTATCGTCGATGAACTTCTTGACCTCGGGCGAGGTGAGGAGCTTGGCGAGCTTCTTCACGCGCGGGTCGTTCTCGTCGCCCTTCTTGACGGCGAGGAAGTTGCCGTACGGGTTGCCCTTGGCCTTCTCGGCGACGAGGGCGTCCTTGGCGGGGCTGAGGTCGGCCTCGAGTGCGTAGTTGCCGTTGATCACCGCGGCGTCGACGTCGTCGATGGAGCGCGGGAGCTGGGCCGCCTCCAGCTCCTTGAACTTGAGGTTCAGGGGGTTCGACACGACGTCCTTGGGGGTGGCCGCGAAGCCGACGCCCGCCTTGAGCTTGAGGACGCCGTTGTCGGCGAGGAGCTTCAGGGCGCGGGCCTCGTTGGTCGTGTCGTTCGGGACGGCGACCGTCGCGCCCTTCTTGAGGTCGTCGAGCTTCTTGATCTTCTTGGAGTAGACGCCGAGCGGCTCCAGGTGCACCGTCGCGCCCGGGACGGGGACGATGTCCGTCTTGTTCTTCTTGTTGAAGTCGTCCAGGTACGGCTTGTGCTGGAAGTAGTTCGCGAAGACCTCGCCCTGCTGCACGGCGGTGTTGGGCGTGACGTAGTCGGTGAACTCCTTCACCTCCAGGTCGAGGCCCGCCTTCTTCGCCAGGTTCTTCTTGACGTAGTCGAGGATCGCGCCCTGCGGGGTGGGGGTGGCGGCGACGACGAGCGGGCCGTCCTTGTCGCCCGCGGACCCCTTGTCGGAGCCGCAGGCGGTGAGGCCGAGGGTGAGGGCTCCGGCGGCGAGGACAGCAGCGGTGATCTTGGTGGTGTTACGCACGAAAAGTGCCTTTCTCCATGGGTGGTACAACCCCGCGATGGTGGTGCGGGGTGGTGCTGGGTGAACTCAGGGGACCGAGGGGCTCAGGTGCCTGAGAGGCCTCAGGTGCCTGAGAGGCCTCAGGGGGCTGAGGGGCTCAGGAGACCTTGACCGGCTCCCGGTCCGGCTCGGTGTCCGCGGCGGCGGCCGGCCCGGCGGACTTCACCGACGCCGTCGTGGCCGCCACGGGCGCCTTGCCGCGCAGGAACTTCAGCCGCGGCGCGGCTCCCGAGTGACCGCCGCGGCGGTGCAGGCTCCGGGCGGCGTAGTCGCCGATGAACTGGATGATCGAGATGACCACGGCGAGCACGCCGACGGTGATCCACATCAGTTCGGTCTCGAAGCGCTGGTAGCCGTAGCGGACCGCGAGGTCGCCGAGGCCGCCCGCGCCGACGGTGCCGGTGATCGCCGAGTAGCCGATGAGGGCGACGACGGTCGTGGTCGCGCTGGAGATCAGCGACGGCAGGGACTCGGGCACGAGGACCTTGCGGACCACGGTCCAGGTGTTGCCGCCCATCGACTGCACGGCCTCGACCAGGCCGTGGTCGACCTCGCGGACGGCCGTCTCGACCAGGCGCGCGAAGAACGGGATGGCGCTGATCGCGAGCGGCACGATCGCGGCGTCACGGCCGATGGAGGTGCCGACGATGGAGCGTGTGAAGCCCATCAGGGCGACCATGAGGATGATGAAGGGCATCGAGCGGCCGATGTTGACGACCTGCCCGATCACCTTGTTCACGAACGTGTTCTGCAACAGCCCGCCGCGGTCGGTGAGGACCAGCAGGATGCCGAGCGGCAGCCCGACGGCGACGGCGATGAGCGCCGACCAGCCGACCATGTAGAGGGTGTCCCAACAGGCCTGCTCCAGCAGGGGCTGCATCTCCGACCAGGTCACTTGGCACCTTCCTTCACCAGCGGGGCGGCGGTCGCGGGCACGTCCTGCGCCAGGAACCCGGCGGGCGCGTCGGCGACGTCGACCTGCAGGCCCTGCTCGCGCAGGAAGCCGATCGGGACGACGTTCTCCTCGAAGCGGCCCGGCAGCTCGATGCGCATCCGGCCGACCTGCTTGCCCGCGACGGTGTCCATCGCGGCGCCGAGGATCGAGATGTCGATGTTGTACGTGCGCGACAGCTGGGAAATGACCGGCTGGGTCGCGGCCTCGCCGTGGAACGTCACGTCGACGACGGTGCGGTCGGCGCCGGTGGCGTCGCCGCTGACCGGGAAGAGCGCGGCGGCGAGCTGGGAGCCCGGCGTGGCGAGGAGTTCGTTGACGGTGCCGGACTCGATGATCCGGCCCCGCTCCATCAGCGCGGCCGAGTCGCAGACCGTCTTCACGACCTCCATCTCGTGCGTGATCAGCAGGACGGTCAGGCCGAGCTGCCGGTTGAGGTCGCGCAGGAGCTGGAGGATGGAGCGGGTGGTCTCGGGGTCGAGGGCGCTGGTGGCCTCGTCCGAGAGCAGCACCTTCGGCTCGCCGGCCAGCGCGCGGGCGATGCCGACGCGCTGCTTCTGGCCGCCGGAGAGCTGCGCCGGGTAGGCCTTGGCCTTGTCGGCGAGGCCGACCAGGTCCAGGAGTTCGAGCGCCTTGCGGGAGCGCTCCTTGCCGGACAGGCCGAGGATTTCGAGGGGCAGCTCGATGTTCGCCTGGACCGTGCGCGAGGACAGCAGGTTGAAGTGCTGGAAGACCATGCCGATGCGGTTGCGGGCGGCGCGCAGTTCCCGGCCGGCTCGCGGGCCGCGGCCCGCGAGCGCGGTGAGGTCCTGGCCGTCCACGGTCACGGTGCCGGAGGTGGGGCGCTCCAGGAGGTTCACGCAGCGGATCAACGAGGATTTACCGGCACCGGACTGGCCGATGACGCCGTACACCTCGCCTTCGCGCACATGGAGATCGACTCCGTCGATGGCGGTTACTTCACGACCGCGTGAGCGGTAGACCTTGGTCAGGCCGGAAGTGGTGATCACTGGGTTTCCGTCACTGTCGAGTGCGCGGCGCGGTGACGCCGGGCACGGGGCATTCGTTCGGAACGCGGCACGGTTCTCGCGGTGGCGATGGAACCGGAGGACGTGTGCGCGGGGCGGCTCGCTCCCTACGTGCGTACGGGACTCCTACGGATGCGTACGTGGCGTAGTGGCGCGGCACAGCGGCTTCGCTTCGGGGCGCGAGGCTCTCAGTGGTGCGGGGGCCCTCAGAAGGCGCACATTCGACACATACAACGAGCACCGGGCGTCGTGATCGCCTCGGTCGCAAGGGTGCGGCTGCTCGTCGTGGTCATGCGGACCAGTAAAACACGCGTGCGGGCGCGCCCCGCCACCGCTGTCCGAATAGCGGACAGACTTTGGACAACGGGCGAGACGGCCTGCCCGCTCCGACACCGCGCTCAGGCGCCGGTGACGATCTCCACGCCACCCGCCGTGGCCTGCACCGACACCGCGGACAGGTCCTTGACGACGACGTCGGCGGACAGCTCCCCCACCCCATGCGTTGTGGTCAACGCCACGGTGGTCATCCCGGCGGCCCGGCCCGCGGTGAGACCGGCGGGGGCGTCCTCGAAGACCACGCAGCGCGCCGGGTCCACGCCGAGCACCCGGGCCGCGAGCAGGAAGGGCTCGGGGTCGGGCTTGCCGCGGGTGATGTCGTCGGCGGCAATCAGCGTCTTGGGGCGGATGCCGACCTCGGCGAGCCGGGCCTCGGCCAGGCGGCGGGTCGCGGAGGTGACGACGGCCCAGCGCTCGGGCGGCAGCGCGGCGAGCAGGTCGAGGGTGCCGGGCAGGGCGAGTACGCCGCCCGCGACGTCGGACACCTCCAGCTCCTCGATCCGGGCCACGGCCTCCTCGACCAGATCGGCGGGCAGCAGGTCGGCGACGATCTCGACGGCGGGGCGGCCGTGCAGCTCGACCTCGGCGAAGTCCGCGGCGGTGATCCCGTACTCCTGGGCCCACCGGGTCCAGCAGCGGCGGACGGACTCCATCGAGGAGATGAGGGTGCCGTCGTTGTCGAACAGGAGCGCGTCAGCCTGGATCTTCATGCCTTCGAGCGTACGTGGGGGCGCGGCGGCGGATCCTGGGCCCCCGGGGCCGAGGACACCGGGCCTTTTGGCCCGTAATAGGGTCTCGGCATGCTTGTTGCCCTGACCGTCGCGACCTCCGTGGCCGCGCTCGCGCTCGCGGCCTGGTGCGGCTTCGCCGCCTACCGGGACCAGCCGACGAAGGACTGGCACTTCATCGGCATGGGTGTGGTCACCCTGCTGACGCTGGTCCAGCTGATCGTCGGCATCGTGCGGCTGGCGCGGGGCGAGGACCCCGAGCAGGGCACGACGATCTTCGTGGCGTATCTGATCGGCTCGTTCGCGTGCGTTCCGGCGGCGGGCTTCATGTCGCTCGCCGAGCGCACCCGCTGGGGTTCGGTGACCGTCGCCGCGGGCGGCGTGGTCCTCGCCGTGCTGGAAGTGCGGCTCCATGACATCTGGGGAGGCTGAGGTGGCGGTGACGGACGACGAGCCCCGCACGGACAAGCCGCAGCGGCAGAAGCTGATCACCGGCCCCGGCATCCTGCTGGTGTGGCTGTACGGCGTGATGGTCGTGGGTGCCGTGTCGCGCTCGGCGGTCCAGATCTCCACGGACTTCGGCAAGGCCCCGCTGGCGTACACGCTGTCGGCGATCGCCGGTGTCGTCTACGGCTTCATCACGTACTCGCTCGTACGCGGCGGGGAGCGGGCCCGCAAGGCGGCGCTCGTGTGCTGCGCCGCCGAGCTCGCCGGGGTGCTCGCCGTCGGGGCCTGGACCCTCGCGGAGCCCTCCGCGTTCCCGGACGCCACGGTCTGGTCGGACTTCGGCATGGGCTATCTGTTCATTCCCGTGCTGCTGCCCGTGACCGCGGTGTTCTGGCTGCGGAAGTCGCGTGCGCGGACCGGGACCGCCGGGGCCGGCGGTCCCGCCGACGCCTAGGCGCTCGTGACGTACGCGCCCGCCTCCGCGTCCTTGGAGAGGGTCACCACCGTCAGCCGCTCGTCCACGCGCCGGGTGCTCACCGGCGCGTAGCCGTGCTTGCGGTAGAGCTGGAGGTTGCTCTCGCTGCGGTGGCCGCTGAACAACTCGAAGCGCTGGGCCACGCCACCCTCGGCGAGGCGGCGCTCGATGGCCTCGAGGAGGCGGCCGCCCAGGCCGTGCCGCTGCATCCGCGGGTGCACGATGAGCTTGCCGATGCGGGCCGTGGCCGCCGCGTCGACCGTGCCCCGCACGGACGCCACGACCTCCGCGCCGAGCCGCGCCACCAGGACGCTGCCCGCGGCCAGCTCGGCCTTGATGGAGTCGAGGGTCTGCGTCAGCGGCTCGATGGAGTAGTCGCCGTACAGCTCGGCCTCGCTCTGGTAGCAGAGGTACTGCAGTTTGAGGATCTGTTCGGCGTCCGTGTCGGCCGCCTCCGAGATGGTCACGCTCATGCCCATGTGTGCATGCCTCCCGCTCACCTGCTCCGCCGGTTGTCCCTCACTCCTTTCCCCACGGGTCCGGAGTCCCAACCTCCTGCGCCAGCATTCTGCGCAGGCATCCCAGGCATCGGGAACGTTCCGGCCCCAAAGATCCTTGTGACATTCCCAACTCCCCTGCGATTTCGCGGTAAGTCAGGTCCTTCGGCGACAGAAGCGCAGCCATGAGACGCGGACAGCGTCCGGGCAGTTTCCGGACGGCGGCGTACAGGGTGCGGTGCCGGTCGGCCCGCAGCAGCCGCTGTTCGGGGCCGCCGCGCGGGTCGGCGGGCTCGATGACGTAGGGCCGCTCCCGGCGGGCGGTGGTGCGGGTGCGGTGCGCCTCGTCGCGGACGGCGGCGCGCAGCCAGGCGGCGGGGTCGGCGGGCGGTCCCCCGGCGTCCACGTGTTCGAGCAGGCGCAGCCAGACGGCCTGCTCGATGTCGCCGGGGTCGGCGGCGCAGCCGTGCGCCTCGGCGGATGCCTCGGCGGCGAGCAGCGGGCGGAGGGTGGTGACCAGGTCGTACGAGAGCGACGGCCGCGCGGGACGGGGCGGGGCCGACGGGGGCGTAGGGGTCATGCCGACGGGGACGCGACCATTCCGGTTATCGGTTTCCGGAACGGCCGCGCCTCACCCCAACCGGGGGTTTGCGCCCCGTCGTTGACGGCGCCGGTCGGGTGCCGACACGGTCGGTCAGCCGTCGGCGGGACCGGTCAGTCGTCGTTGAAGTCCGCGGCGGCCAGCAGCGCGGTGTCCGGGTTGTCGGAGAAGATCCCGTCGATGCCGGTGGCGAAGTACGCCTTGAACGCGCCGAAGGCGTCGCCGTACGCGTTCGGGTCCGTGCCCTTCTTGAAGTCGGCGGGCAGGAAGGTGTTCTCGTTGCGCATCGTGTACGGGTGCAGGACCAGGCCCTCGGCGTGCGCGTCGCGGACCAGGGTGGTCGGCTCCAGGAGCTTGCCGTCGGGGCCCTTGGGGATGACCAGGTCGAGCGTCGGGCCGATGCCCTTGGCGTACGAGGCGATCCACTTCAGGCCCTCGGGCTTGATCAGGTCGGCGACGGTGCGCGGGTCGCCCGCCTCGACGAAGTCCCACGGGCGGGAGGCGGCCGTGGACAGCAGGACGACGCCGGGCGCGTCGACGAGCTTGCGCAGGCGCTGGATGCTGCTCGGCTCGAAGGACTGCAGGAAGGTCGGGGAGTTCCTGCGGTGGCGGTTGTAGCGGCGCAGCAGCTTGGCGAGCGGCTCCTCCAGGCCGAGGCCCAGCTTGCGGAAGTACGTGGGGTGCTTGGTCTCGATGTGCAGCCAGACGCGCCGGCCGCGCTCGCGCCCCTGCTTCTCCGCCCAGCGGAAGACCTCTTCGAGGGTGGGGATGTCCCAGCGGCCGTCGTAGAGGGTGTTGCGCTGGCGGGTGCCGGGGATGCGCTCCTTGGCGCGCAGCGTCTTCAGCTCGGCGAGCGTGAAGTCCTCGGTGAACCAGCCGGTGAGCGAGACGCCGTCGACGGACTTGGTGGTCTTGCGGCCCGCGAACTCGGGGTGCGCGGCGACGTCCGTCGTACCGGTGATGTCGTTCTCGTGACGGCATACGAGATGGCCGTCCTTGGTGGGCACCACGTCCTGCTCGATGACGTGCGCGCCCATGTCGAGCGCGAGTTGGTACGAGCCGAGCGTGTGCTCGGGCCGGTAGCCGCTGGTGCCGCGGTGCGCGACCACCGTCGGCACGGGCAGGTCGCGGTAGCCGCCGCCCCCGTGGCCGCCGTGGCCGTGGCGTTCGTCGGCTCTCGCCACGCCGGGCGCCCCGACGACGGCCGTGCCCGCCCCCAGCACCGCGGCCCCGAGCACCGCGCGCCGCCCCGGGCTCGTCCCCGTCCCCCGCCGCCCCGATTCCTGCGTCGCCATTGAGCGCTCCCTCCCTGTGTACCGCCGTGTAGCGCCTTGCACCTGACAAAGCGGCACCGATCGTAGGTGGCGATACGTGACGGGTGGGAGACCCGGGGCCGAACGGGTGGCTGACGGCGTGTGTCGAGTACGGCTCGCGGCCCTTGCGGGGGAAGCGACCGGCGCGTGCGCCCGGGCTCGGGGCGCCGGGAAGACTTCAGCCGTGAGATGCGTCGCGCGTGAGAAGCACCACTCGGACAAGCCTCGCAGTTCGCACGGCGCTACGGTCGTCACAGTGAGGTTCGCGCGGGGGCAACTGCAGGCAAAATCAGGTCAACTCTGCGTATCGGGCACATGAACCCGATGTGCAATCAACGGGGACCCGCGAGTATGGTCCTCACCTGCACAGACTCGTCGTCGACCCGTTGACACCGGAGGACTCGTTGTCCCGTCTAGCGCTCATCAAGGCAGTGCTCGGACCGTTCCTGCGCCTGATGTTCCGCCCACGGGTGGAAGGCGCCGAGAACATCCCCGGGACCGGTCCCGTCATTCTGGCCGGAAACCACCTGACGTTCATCGACTCGATGATCATGCCCCTGGTGTGCGACCGGCCCGTTTTCTTCATCGGCAAGGACGAGTACGTCACCGGCAAGGGCTTCAAGGGCCGTCTCATGGCCTGGTTCTTCACCGGCGTCGGCATGATCCCGGTGGCGCGTGACGGGGGCCGGGGCGGGGTGGCCGCGCTGATGACCGGCAAGCGCGTCCTGGACGAGGGCAAGATCTTCGGCATCTACCCGGAGGGCACCCGCTCCCCCGACGGCCGCCTCTACCGCGGCCGCACCGGCATCGCGCGGCTGACCCTGATGACCGGGGCGCCGGTCGTGCCGTTCGCGATGATCGGCACGGACAAGCTCCAGCCCGGCGGCAAGGGGCTGCCCCACCCGGGCAAGGTCACCGTCCGCTTCGGTGAGGCGATGGAGTTCTCGCGGTACGACGGGATGGACCGGGACCGGTACGTCTTGCGGGCGGTGACGGACTCCGTGATGACGGAGGTCATGTTGCTGTCCGGCCAGGAGTACGTGGACATGTACGCCACCAAGGCAAAGGCCGCGTAGCCCTACGGGGCTGAGCGAAGAGGTTCGGTGCGCCCGCCCCGGTGCCGGGGTGATTTCCCCGGCACCGGGGCGGGCGTTCGCCGTTTCCGCACCCGGCGCCGGGTGCCCACGGGGTTCAGTGCTCCAGGCCGTCTTCCAGCCTTTGGCCCTTCAGCAGGAACCACGCCGCTGCCGCCGTCGCGAGCAGGACCGCCGCACCGATGCCCGCGGCCAGTCTCAGGCCGTCCACGAAGGCGTCCTGAGCCGCTGCGAGCAAGGGCTCGGCCTGGTGCGCGGGCAGGCCGGAGCCCGCCTCGACGGCGCCGCCCAGGGAGTCGTGGGCCGCCGAGGCGGCGTCGGCCGGGGTGCCTGCCGGGGCGGTGAAGTCGCGGTACACGCCGGTCACGATGGAGCCGAGCAGGGCGATGCCGAGGGCCGCGCCGAGTTCGTACGCCGTCTCGGAGACCGCGGACGCCGCGCCCGCCTGTTCCTTCGGCACGCTGGACAGGATCACGTCGGCGGTCACCGTGAAGGAGAAGCCCGCGCCGATGCCGACGACCAGGAGCGCCGCACCGAGCAGCGGATAGCCGGTCTGCTGGCTCAGCACGGTCAGCGCGGCGAGCGCGAGGCCCACCGCCGCGAGGCCGCCCGCGACCACCGCCCGCACCGAGTACCGGCGCGCCACCGTGCCCGCGATCAGGCCCGCCGCCACCGCGCCCACCGCGGCGGGCAGTTCGGCGAGGCCCGCCTCGAACGGCGGCCTGCCCTGCACGAGCTGGAGGAACTGGGAGAGGAAGAAGACCAGCCCGGCCAGGCCGAGGATGGTCAGCAGGTCGGCCAGCACGGCCGCCGAGAACCCGCGGTTGCGGAACAGGCGCATGTCCAGGAGCGGCGCGGGCAGCGTGAGCTGGCGGCGTACGAACCACACCAGGGCCGCCACGCCGAGGGCGCCGGAGGCAGCGACGTCCCAGCGGAGGCCGTGGGCCGCCGCCTCCTTGATCGCGTACACGATCCCGATCATGCCGATGAGCGACAGGGCGACGCTGATCAGGTCCCAGGGGCCGGGCGCCGGATTCTTCGACTCGGGCAGCAGCTTGATGCCGACGAGGACGAGGACCGCCATCACCGGCAGGTTGATCAGGAAGACCGAGCCCCACCAGAAGTGTTCGAGCAGGAAGCCGCCGACGACCGGGCCGACCGCCGCGCCCGCCGAGGCCATCGCGCCCCACACGCCGACGGCGATGCTGCGCTCGCGCGGGTCGTGGAAGATGTTCCGGATCAGGGCCAGGGTCGACGGCATCAGGGTCGCACCCGCGACTCCGAGCAGCGCGCGGGCCAGGATCATCAACTCGGGCGTGCTGGCGTACGAGTTGAGCACGGACACCGCGCCGAACGCGACGGCGCCCGTGAGCAGCAGCTTCTTGCGGCCGATGCGGTCGCCGAGGCTGCCCATGGACACCAGCAGACCCGCGATCACGAACGAGTAGACGTCGCCGATCCACAGCAGCTGGTTGCCGGACGGCTTCAGGTCCTCACTGATGTACGGCGTCGCGAGACCGAGGACGGTCGCGTCCACCGCGACGAGCAGCACGGCCAGCGCGAGCACGGCGAGAGCGAGCCAGCGGCCGGGGTGCCGCTCCACCTCCGCGGACCGTACGCGCTGTTCGGTGCTAGTCATGATTCCACTCTCCGTTGTGCGCCGCCGATCAGCAGTTCGGCGATCATGTATGAGAAGTCCTTGGCCGCCACGCGGCCGTCGAGCACGGCCCAGGCGGCGGCGCCGACGAGGCCGTAGAGGGCGTCGGTGAGCCAGGCCGTGCTCAGGTCGATGCGGAACTCGCCGCTCTCCTGGCCGCGCCGGAACAGCTCCGCCATCCGGTCGTCGATCCGGGACCAGCCCTCGTGCCGGTCGTCGCCCTCGAACAGCTGGTTCTCCGTGACGAGGAACGCCAGCAGGCCCGCGGCGGGCTCGATCTCCTTGATCAGGCGGCGCAGCGCGTCCTGCGCGCTGCCCTCGCCGAGCCGCGCGGCGTCGAGCGCCAGCTCGCACTCCTTGAGGCCCAGATCCTCCAGCGCGCGGACGAGCGCGTCGCGCCCGGCGAAGTGCCGGTGCAGGGTGGCGCGGCTGATCCCGGAGGCCTTGGCGACCTCGTCCAGGGTCGAGGAGCCCTTGCGGGTGAGCTGGGCGGCGGCGCTGCGCAGCACCTGGTCACGGTCGACTGACATGAGACAACCATAGACCACGTGAGACAAATTCGTCTCATGCGCATCAATGAGGTCTCACCACGAGGGCGGGAGGGGGCAGGGGGAGCGGGAGAAGGGCGCGGGGGCCGGAGAGGGTACGCCTCAGTGCTGGGCCGTCAGTGCTGGGCCGTCCGGCTCAGTGCCAGGGCAGTGCGGCCCGCGTGCGCCAGTACGCGGTGGGCTCCTCCGCGAGGTCCGCGAGGCGCTCCAGGTGTTCCGCGTCCAGGTCGACGGCCGTCGCGTGCAGGTTCGACACGAGCTGTACGGAGGTGGCGGCGCCGGAGAGGACGACGCCCGCCCAGGGCTGACGAAGGACCAGGGCCAGGGCCACCGCGTCGCAGCCCAGGCCGGTGGCCTCGGCGGCGGCGCGCAGCGCGGCGGGCGCCTGGGGTCCGGCCAGGCGGCCGTTGGCCATGCCCTCCTTGACCAGGACGGTCAGGCCCGCTTCGTGGGCCTCGGCGAGGGCCGGTCCGGCCGAGGTCTCCAGGGCGTTGTACGTCGCCTGGACCGTCTTGAACAGCCGCTCGCCGCCCACGCTGACCTCGACGGCGGCGCGGATCGCCGCCGCTTGCTCGGGGCCGCTCACGGAGAGGCCGACGGTGACGCCGCTCGCGGCCAGATCCGCGAGGCGGGCGTGCAGTTCCCTGTCGGTGAGGGCGGGGCTCTCCGGGGTCACCGAGTGGATCTGGTAGAGGTCCAGGCGGTCGCCGAGGAGGTCGGCGGTCTCGGCTCGCTGGCGGTCGTACGCGGCGACGCTGTGGTCCTTGACCTCGTGCGCCTCGGCGTCGGTGCGCCAGTCGGCCGTGTACGTGTAGCCCCACTTGCTGCCCACGACCACGTCCCGGATGTCGGGGCGGGCGCGCAGCCAGTCGGCCAGGAACTCCTCCGAGCGGCCGTAGGAGCGGGCCACGTCGAGGTAGCGCACCCCGAGTGCGTAGGCGGCGTCGAGGAGCTCGAAGGCTCGCTCGCGCAGGGCCTCCACGCCACGTGCGGGCAGGTCCTCCTCGCGGCCCAGCGTGATGTAGCCGGGCCTGCCGACGGCGGCGAGGCCCACGCCCAGGTGGGCGGTGGGGGTGGTCGCTGTGGCGAGGCGGGCGAAGGACATGCGGGGCTCCACGCTGCGAAGGGGCGCACGCGGGTCGCGTGCACCCCTTCAACGTAACTCCCGGCGGGTGGTGCGGGTGAGGTGGGTCCTCGCGGTGCGCCCCAGGCCAGCCCCTTCTCCGAAACCGGGGGCTGCCGCCCCCTGGACCCCCGCTGTCGGCGCTTGGCGCCTCGTCCTCAAACTCCCCCAAGCTCTTGAGGAGCAGGGAGGACCCCCACGACGGGCTGAAGTGTTCCGGGCGGGCCGGAAAGGCGCCGAAGGACGGGACGGATCAGCCCTTCCGGGCCGTTGCCCACTCATGCTGCGCCGCCACGTCCGCCTTGATCTCCGCCAGCTGTGCCGCCACCGCCGACGGTGCCGTGCCGCCGCGGCCGTCGCGGGACGCCAGCGCGCCCTGGACGTTCAGGACCGTGCGGACCTCGGGGGTCAGGTGCGGGCTGATCTTCGCGAACTGTTCGTCGGTCAGTTCGTCGAGTTCGATGCCCGACGCCTCGCACTCCTTGACGCACTCGCCCGCGACCTCGTGCGCCACCCGGAACGGTACGCCCTGCTTGACCAGCCATTCGGCGATGTCCGTGGCGAGGGAGAAACCGGCCGGGGCCAGCTCCTCCATGCGCTCGCGGTGGACCGTGAGCGTCGCCATCATGCCGGTGAAGGCGGGCAGCAGGACCTCCAGCTGGTCGCAGGAGTCGAAGACCGGCTCCTTGTCCTCCTGGAGGTCGCGGTTGTACGCGAGCGGGAGTGCCTTCAGGGTCGCCAGCAGGCCCGTCAGGTTGCCGATGAGGCGGCCCGACTTGCCGCGCGCCAGCTCCGCGATGTCCGGGTTCTTCTTCTGCGGCATGATCGACGAGCCGGTCGAGAACGCGTCGTGGAGCGTGACGAAGGAGAACTCCTTCGTGTTCCAGATGATGACCTCCTCCGCGATCCGGGAGAGGTTCACACCGATCATCGCCGTGATGAAGGCGAACTCGGCCACGAAGTCCCGCGACGCCGTGCCGTCGATGGAGTTGGCGGCGGAGCCGTGCTCGAAGCCGAGGTCCGCGGCCACGGCCTGCGGGTCGAGGCCCAGCGACGAACCCGCCAGCGCCCCGGAGCCGTACGGCGACACGGCCGTCCGCGTGTCCCACTGCCGCAGCCGCTCGGCGTCCCGCGAGAGCGACTGGACGTGGGCGAGGACATGGTGGGCGAAGAGCACCGGCTGGGCGTGCTGGAGGTGGGTGCGGCCCGGCATGGCGACGTCCGGGTGTGCCTCCGCGAGACCGATCAGGGCCTCCTGGAGCTCGGCGATGAGGCCGCCGATGACGCGGGCGTGGTCGCGCAGGTACATCTTGAAGAGCGTCGCCACCTGGTCGTTGCGGGACCGTCCGGCACGCAGCTTGCCGCCGAGGTCCGCGCCGAGGCGCTCCAGGAGGCCGCGCTCCAGGGCCGTGTGCACGTCCTCGTCGGCGACGGTGCCCACGAACGAGCCGTCGGCGACGTCCGCTTCGAGCTGGTCGAGCCCGGCCAGCATGCGCGTCAGCTCGTCCGCGGTGAGCAGGCCCGCCTGGTGCAGCACGCGCGCGTGGGCGCGGGAACCGGCGATGTCGTAGGGGGCGAGTCGCCAGTCGAAGTGGACGGAAGCCGACAGTTGCGCCAACGCCTCTGCGGGGCCATCGGCGAACCGTCCGCCCCAGAGGCGGACATCGCCGGTGTTGCTGCTCACGGTTGCTCCTCTAGGTGCCGGGGGCGGGGTGCGGGGTTCTTCTCCCCTGCCCCGCCCCTTCCCGAACCGGGGCTCCGCCCCGGACCCCGCTCCTCAAAAGCCGGAGGGGCTGTTGCTGCTCAGGCCAGGTCCCGCTTGGCCGCGATCTTCGACGACAGCCCGAAGATGTCGATGAACCCCTGCGCCTTGGACTGGTCGAACGTGTCGCCCGAGTCGTACGTCGCCAGGTTGAAGTCGTACAGGGACTCCTCGGACTTCCGGCCGGTGACGACGGCGCGGCCGCCGTGCAGGGTCAGCCGGATGTCGCCGCTGACGTGCTGGTTGGCCTCGTTGATGAAGCCGTCCAGGGCCCGCTTGAGCGGGGAGAACCACAGGCCGTCGTAGACAAGCTCGCCCCAGCGCTGCTCGACCTGCCGCTTGTACCGGGCGAGCTCCCGCTCGACCGTGACGTTCTCCAGCTCCTGGTGGGCGGTGATCAGGGCGATGGCACCCGGAGCCTCGTACACCTCACGGGACTTGATGCCCACGAGCCGGTCCTCGACCATGTCGATCCGGCCGATGCCCTGGGCGCCGGCCCGCTCGTTGAGCTGCTGGATCGCCTGCAGGACCGTGACCGGCCTGCCGTCGATGGCGACCGGCACGCCCTCCTTGAAGGTGATGACGACCTCGTCGGCCTCGCGGGGGGTCGCGGGGTTGGACGTGTACTCGTACACGTCCTCGATCGGGGCGTTCCAGATGTCCTCCAGGAAGCCCGTCTCGACGGCCCGCCCGAAGACGTTCTGGTCGATGGAGTACGGCGACTTCTTGGTGGTCGCGATCGGCAGGCCCTTGTCCTCGCAGAAGGCGATGGCCTTGTCCCGGGTCATCGCGTAGTCCCGGACGGGGGCGATGCACTTCAGGTCGGGGCCGAGGGCCTGGATGCCCGCCTCGAACCGCACCTGGTCGTTGCCCTTGCCGGTGCAGCCGTGGGCCACGATGCCGGCGCCGTGCTTGTTCGCGGCGGCGACGAGGTGCTTGACGATGGTGGGCCGGGACAGCGCCGAGACCAGCGGATACCGGTCCATGTACAGGGCGTTGGCCTTGATCGCCGGGAGGCAGTAGCCCTCGGCGAACTCGTCCTTGGCGTCGGCGACCTCCGCCTCCACGGCACCGCAGGCGAGCGCGCGCTTGCGGATGACGTCCAGGTCCTCGCCGCCCTGGCCGACGTCCACGGCAACGGCGATGACCTCGGCGCCCGTCTCCTCGGCGATCCAGCCGATGGCGACGGAGGTGTCCAGGCCGCCCGAGTAGGCGAGTACGACGCGCTCGGTCACGGGGTTTCTCCTCACAGTGCAATTGCTCGCTCAGTGCAGTGCAGTCACTGACATGCATGAGTATGCATTGCTCTGCATGCTTCGTCAATCCAGCTTGAGGGTGACGCGGGGAAGCGGTTCGCGACCGAGGACGACGCGTCGCTGGGCGCGTACTGCGTGAAGGAAGAAGGAGCACGTGGCGACGAGCCTCGACGGGCTACCGGGGCTGCCGCTGCCGTTGCCGCCGACGCTCGCCTGAGCGGGTGCGCGCGGTGCCATCATGGTGCTCCGGCCCGCGGAACGGCCGGTGGGAGGGGCATCATGGCACCGGCGCGCACGGCGCTGCTGATCGGAGTCGGGCACGTGCCCGCGGCGGACGGGCTCCTGGAGCCCCTCGACGAGGCCGTCGATGCCGACCTGCGGCTGATGAGCTCGGCGCTGCAGGCGGCGCGTTACGACGTCACCGTCCTGCACAACGCCGGGATCAGCCAGATCAGAGCACGCATACACGAGACCGCGCGGGCCGTCCCCGAGGGCGGCACGCTGCTGCTGTACTTCAGCGGGCACGGCGTCCGCGTGGGCGACACCGACTACCTGGTCCCGTTCGACGCGGTGGCGCCGCCCGACGGCGACTGGCAGGAGCCGTACCTGGACTCCCTGCTGCCCGCCGCCATCAGCCCCTGGCTGAAGGCGTCCAGGGCGGACACCGTGCTGTGGGCCATCGACGCCTGCCGCACCGAACTGCCCGGCGACGGCGCGCCGTTCGGCAACAGCGTCGACAACGGCCCGCCCGGCGGGGGCTTCGCCGTCCTCATGGGCTGCGAGGCGGGCGAACGCAGCGGCTACACCGGCGAGGGCAGCTTCTTCACCCGCGGCCTCGCCGAGGCCCTCGGCCCGCTGGCGCCCGCCCGCTCCGTCGAGGACGTGTTCGCCAAGGCCGCCGCGCGGGCCAAGGCGGTGGCCCACCGGCAGGGGCACACGCAGAACGCGCACGTCCACTACGGCACCAATTTCGAGGCGCGGACCAAGGCCGCCGAGATCTGCGAGGGGCGGCCGCTCCTGGAGGCCTGGCAGGACGCGGTGCGCAGCACGCCCCTGTGGGAGCGGGTGGAGCCGTGCGACGAGGACGCGGTGCGGCGCTTCCAGGACTGTCTGAGCGCGTTCGTGGAGCGCTGCGCCCACACACTGCACCTCGCCCAGAGCCGCCTGCCGTTCGAGGACCCGTGGGCCGACGACACCTATCCGGTACGGCTGCTCTGCGACCGCCTGCCGGCCCTCCTGCCGGACGGGGCGAAGCTGTCCGCGGTGGAGGTGACCGCGCTGGTCGCGGCGCCGTTCCTGCGGGAGGCGGCCTGGGCGGAGCGGCTGAGCCAGGCGGCCGAGTTCGGCCCCGAGTCGCTGGAGCGCGTGCCCGGCGCGGACGCCCACCGCAGACACTACGAACAGGTCGGCGACCAGTACGCACGCGTGGCCCGGAAGGTCGCGGAGTGCCACGCCCGCGAACGGCCCCAGGACGCCGTCGCGGTCACCATGTGGCTGGTGCACCGGTGGGTGGCCGACCGGTTCGAGACGGACGACGAGGCGGTGCCCGCCCCGTGCGCGGACGCCCTCGCCACCACCCTCCTCGGCGGCGCCGCGCCCGCCCCCGACCGGGTCGCGGAGCTGTCCGGCCTGATGCGGGCCGCCGCCGCGGGCATCGGCCTGGACGAGCCGCTCGACGACTCGGGCGCGGCCGGAGCCTCCGGCGCCCCGCGTGACGTCGACCGCGCGAAGATCCTGCTGCCGGGCGGCTACCAGGCGCTGCGGATGCGCCCCCTCGCGGCGCTCCTCCGCCTCGCGGGCCTGCTGTCCCTGGACGTGCGGACCTTCCCGGAGGTCGTGGCCGAGCATCTGGCCGTGTCCGACCCGGTGCTCCCGCAGGAGATCGTCGGCCTCGTCTCGCACCCCGACCTGCTGAGCTGGCAGCCCGAGGGCACCTCGCTGCACCTGGACGTGCCCTGCCCGCACCAGGCGGTGCACGCCGCGCTCGTCGAAGTGGCGCACCAGGCCGACCAGTTGGCCGCGCAGGTCGCCGACCTCGCGAGCACGCTGCCCGGGTCGGAGGCCTGCCTGCTGTCCGCCGTGCCCACCCGGGTCACCGACCGCGACCTCAGGGCGAGCCAGCGCGGCGGCCAGTCCACGTACGAGGTGCCGCTGCTGCGCTTCCATCTGGCGCAGACCGAGGTCCGCGAGCTGCTCATGGGCGAGCAGCTGTACGGCGGCGAGCCTCAGCTGGCGCTGCGGGAGCTGTACCAGAACGCCATGGACGCCTGCCGGTACCGGCAGATGCGCTGGGACTACCTGGACAGCGCGGGTCCGCAGCCCGCGCCCTGGCGCGGCCGGATCTCGATCACCATGGGCGAGGACGCGCGCGGCCGGTACGTGGAGTGCCGCGACAACGGCGTCGGCATGAGCGCCGAACAGCTCAAGTACACCTTCACGCGGGCGGGCAGCCGGTTCGAGCAGTCCAAGGCGTTCCGGCGCGAGCAGTCGCGCTGGCTGCGGCACGACCAGAAGCTGCGCCTGTTCCCCAACAGCCGGTTCGGCATCGGCGTGTTCAGCTACTTCATGCTCGCCGACGAGATGACGATCGTGACGCGCCAGGTCAGCCCGGACGGCATCCCGGCCGCGCACGCCCTGAGCGTCGAGATCCCGAGCAGCGGCAGCCTGTTCCGCATCCAGCGGCACGAGGGCGCGGGCGACGGCCTCGCGGAGGGCGGCACGCGCGTCCGGCTCTACCTGCGGGCGGACGGCACGGCCGACGGCCTGTCCTGCGTGGGCACGCTCCGGCCGCTGGTGCGGGTGAGCGAGTTCGAGCTCGAGGTGCGGGATCTGGCGGGGGCGGCGCACGAGTGGCAGCCGGGGGTGCTGCAGGTGGGGGTCGCGCACGACCTGCTCGAACCGGTGGCGGCCGTGCCCGGAGTGCTGTGGTGGGTGGGCGAGCAGGGCGGTGTGCTGTGCGACGGCATCGCCACGGACGTGCTGCCCTACGGCTACGTACTCAATCTGACGGGGCTGCACGCGGGCCAGCTCAGCGTCAGCCGCAAGGAGCTGCAGTCCTACGACCGGGCCTGGGCGGAGCTCAACTGGCGCGAGGGAGCCATGCCGCTGGCCGAGTGGCCGGGGCTCTCGATGGAGTGGCTGTGGGAGCTGGAGCGGCGGAACCTGCCGGTGGCGCGGGTGCTGTGGGAGGAGTGGCGGGGCAAGGGGGTCACCGCGCTGCGGGAGGGGGACGGGCGGCACTGGCTCGACTCGGAGGGGTGGTTCCCCCCGGACCAGAGCGTCGTGACCCGCAGCAGGTACGGCCCCGACGCGGGCAATCTCGCCCCCTGGCGGGCCGCCGCGCTGTGCCTCGCGGACAACCGCCACTCGGCGTCGTCCCCCAGGAGCCTCGCGGGCCATCCCGTGCCCGAACCTGGGGACGCGGTGCTGCACGGCAACAACAGAAGCTGGTGGTTCGTCGTCGAACAGGCCTCCCGGCAAGGCGTGCCGGTGACCGACGCCCTGCGGCGCAAGCGGCGGCTGCGGATCGCGCACCCCACTGAGGCTCCCCCGCCCGTGCAGGAGGGCGACCTCGACCGGGTGCCCGACGTCAGGGACAGGAACCTGGCCCAGGTTCTGACGGGTGCCGGCCAGTTCACCCCGGTGCACGGCGACAGCCGGGTCAACCGCGGCCGCGGCAGCCTGGTCCTGGCCTCCCAGAAGTTCACCGAACCGCTCGCCGACGTCGCCGCCCGCTACGCGAGCTGGGCGCCGCTGCACGGCGAGTCGCTGCCGCCCGTCCCCCCGCACCACCAGCACTACGTGTGCACGGAGGAGGACGTCGAGATGCTCTTCCTCCAGTCCACCATCGGGTACGAGGAGAAGCTGGTGCCGGTGACGGAACCGGCGCAGGTGCTCCAGGTGCAGCGGAACACCGGCAGGACACCGGCGGAGATCCTGCCGGTGCTGTCCGACTTCGCCTGGCTGGGCTGGACGGCGCTCGACGCCGACGTGGTCGGGGCCTGGGCGGATCTCGACAGCGAACTCCGCCAGGTCCTGGCCGAGTTCACGTCCGGGGACGGGGACCGGACGCTGCGCTGGGGTGCGACGGTGGTCATGGCCGCGCGCTGGGAGACCGATCTCGCGGACGCGGCGGAGCGCCTGGCCCGCGTGGCCGCCGCGACAGGCCTGTCGTACGAACGGCGGGACACGGACGGCCACGGCCGCATCGTGCCCTGTGCCGACACCGGCGCGCTGGCGAGCGGGCTGAACAACGTCGGCGCCCGCCTCGAACACGGCATCGGGTACGAGGCGCTGGGAAAGGGCGCCAAGAGTCTGCCGGGCAGCGTCGACGTCACGCGGGCCGTCGCCGAGCTGCGGGCCGCCGGGATCCGCCTCCCCGACCACGTGGACATGGTCACCGAGTGGTCCACCCTGCCGTTGCGCAGCCGCTTCGCGCTCTCGGGCAAGGAGGCCGTCCACGGCTCGGAGGACGACCCGGCCGACGAACTGACTGCCTCCGGGCTCTTCTACACCGCGGAGCGCCTCCACGAGACGCTGGCCGACATGTGGGCGCTCGCCCGCCAGGGCGCCGACCGGTTCGGCCTGACCGTTCCGCCCCTGCCTGCGGAACTCGCCTCCTACCGGCCCAGTTCCCACGACATCAACGCCCTCGCCGAGCAGCCCGTCGTCGACCTCACCGACCAGCCCTTCGCCGAAGACCAGCTCTCGGCAGCCGTGTGGAAGCGGCTGACACCCGCCGCCCTGGCCACCTACGCCGACCGGCTGGAGATCTCCCCCGCCGCGGCCTACGCCCGGCTCGCCTCGCTGCGCCCCCTCGGCGCCCAGGTGCCCGAACTCACCGAGGCCGACCTGGCGGCGCTCCCGACCACCCCCTCCTCCGCGCGCGACCGGGTGGCCCTGGAGAGAGCGCAGTGGCTGTCGAAGACGGGCACCGAGTTCGGCCCCCTCGACCTGGTCAGCATCGCGGGCCGGCTGGGGGAGCCCGTGCCCCGCTCGCTCCGGCGCGTGGCCCCCTACCTCCCCCTCCTCACCGACCTCCCGCCCCTCCCGCCGCCGCCGGACACCATCCCCCTCTGGCAGGACCTGGCCATCCTCTCCGTGGGTCTCGACGGCCGGCTCCCCGCCCTCACCGGCAAGGTGACCACCCGGCACATCGCCCGGGCCGCCGAGGCCACCGGTGAGTCCGAGGCCTGGGTCACCGACCGCCTGCGCCTGTACGCCACCCTCTTCGCCCTCGAACTCGACCTCGATCCCGACCTGGACGACGCCTCATGACCCAGCCCCCGCGCCCCTCCCACCAGTTCGACACCACGTACGCGGACACGGACCTCGGCGAGGTGGGCGACCGGTTCACCGTCGGCCCCGCGCCCGACGGTCACACCCTGGTGCGGGGGTACTGCCCGCGCTGTCACGGCGATACGAGGACGACGTACCGGCACGGCGTGCCCGGGACGGGCGTCGGGACGAAGGGGCCGCTGGCCGCGGACGCCGCGCTGC
Organism: Streptomyces flavofungini; assembly: GCF_014650815.1. GTDB lineage: Bacteria > Actinomycetota > Actinomycetes > Streptomycetales > Streptomycetaceae > Streptomyces > Streptomyces flavofungini. The sequence goes on along the minus strand of NZ_BMVR01000016.1, from coordinate 42,814 downwards.
TCGCCCAGGAACGCCACTTCTGCGAGTGCGGGCACCCGCATCCGCACCTGCCGCAGAACGCGGTGTTCGTCGGATGCGGGGCCAGTTGGCACGTACGGTCCCTGGTGACCGCCGCCCCCAGCGGTACGCCGGGTGGCACCCCGAGCGGTACGCCGTGACGGCCCAGGCCGACCGCCGCTGGGCGGAGCTGGCGCGCGAGCTGGAGTTCACGCAGCTCGACGAGTTGCGACGGCGGGCGGAGGGCTGGCGCACGGGTCTGACCGGTCTGGCGGCGCTGCTCGCCGTGCTGGTCGTCCTCAAGGGCCGCGACGACCTGAACGGCCTGCCGGACATCTACCAGCAGGTGGCGTCCGGCCTGGTCGCCGCCGCGTTCCTGCTGCTCGTGGCCGGGTCGGTGCTCGCCGTGCGGGCGGCGCACGGGCGGCTCGGCGAGCGCACCCTGCTCGCCGGTCAGGCGCTGCGGCGCTGGACGGAGGACGAGGTCCGGCGGGTCGTCAGGTCGCTGCGGTACGCGTCGGTGTGCTGCGTGCTCGGTGTCGCGTGCGCCGCGGGGGCCATCGCGGTGGCCTGGGTCACGACGGAGTCACCGAAGGACCATCTGGTGCGGGTGAGCACGACGTCCGGGGAGCGGTGCGGAGAGTTCCTGGGGTCGGGGCGGGACGGGGTGGCGTTGCGGACCGAGGACGCCGGGGGCGGCACGGAGGAGGGTGCCGAGGACGGCGGCGGTGGCGCCGGGGCGACGGGCGGTGCGAAGGGCGGCGGGGCGAAGGAGAAGCGGGTCACGCTGCCCGCTCGTACCGTCATCTCCGTGACGCCCGTGGGGAGTTGCGACGCCGCCAAGTGAGGACGGCGCCCCGCCCCCCGTGCACCCCACAACACATGTAGCGACCACATATCGAGACGAGGTTGCGTCCCCGCCGTACCGGCACGTTGCATCGCCGGGTGCAGACCGAACCGACAAGTCCCGGCTCGACGACGGCCCCCGGGCCCGTGAGCGCCGCCGACCGTGCCGCCCGCCGCGCCGTCACCGTCTTCCCCGTGCTCGTCCTCGCCGCGGGTGCCGTGGGCCTCGCGACGCCCGGCACCTTCGGGGGCTGGAAGGAGAGCGTGCCGTACCTGCTCGGCGTGGTCATGTTCTGCATGGGCCTGACGATGACGCCGACGGACTTCCAGGGCGTCGCGCGCCGGCCGTGGGCCGTGGCGCTCGGCCTGGTCGCGCACTACGTGATCATGCCGGGCCTGGGCTGGCTGATCGCCCACGCCCTCGACCTCTCGCCGCAGTTGGCCGCCGGTGTGATCCTCGTCGGGTGCGCGCCGAGCGGCACCGCCTCCAACGTCGTCACCTATCTGGCGCGCGGCGACGTGGCCCTTTCGGTGTCCGTCGCGACCGTGTCCACGGTGCTCGCGCCGCTCGTCACGCCGCCGCTCACGCTGCTGCTCGCCGGTGCGTACCTGCCCGTGGACGCGGGCTCGATGGTGACGGACATCCTCAAGACCGTGCTCCTGCCGGTGCTCGGCGGCCTCGCCGTGCGGCTGTTCCTCGGGCGGTACGTCGACCGCGTGCTCGGTGCGCTGCCGTGGCTGTCGGCCGTGACCATCGCCGTCATCGTGGCCGTGGTCGTCGCCGGCAGCGCGGCGGCCATCAAGTCGGCGGCGGCGCTCGTGCTCGTCGCGGTCGTCCTGCACAACGGGCTCGGGCTCGCCCTCGGCTACGGCGCGGGGAAGCTGGCCCGGCTCGGCCCGCCCGCGTCCCGGGCGATGGCGTTCGAGGTCGGCATGCAGAACTCCGGGCTCGCCGCGTCCCTCGCCACCGCCCACTTCAGCCCGCTGGCCGCGCTGCCCGCCGCCGTGTTCTCCGTGTGGCACAACGTGTCGGGGGCGGTGGTGGCGGCGTGGATGGCGCACCGGGCGCGGCGGGCGGAGCGGGTGGGGTGAGGGTGCGACCGGTCTGACGTATCCCGGCGGGCCTGCCCGGGCCCGGTGCCCCGACCGGCCCGCCGCCCCGGAGCCCCCGACCAGAGCGGCCCGACGACCCCGCCCGTTCCGCCCGTCGACCCCGCCCGGAAATGCGACGATTGGGCCTCGCACTTGGGGAGAGGGCATGGCACCACCACGTACCGCACTGCTCATCGGCGTCGGTGACACGCCGGACGCCGCGCACCGGTTCGACTCGCTCGACGCGCCGGTCACCGCCGACCTGCGGGCGCTCGGCGCCTCGCTGAAGGCCGCCGGGTACGACGTGCGGACGGTGCCGGGGGCGACCCGCGCCGAGATCATCACGACCGTCGACGAGGTGGCACGGAGCGTCCCTGCGGACGGCACCCTCCTGATCCACTTCACCGGCCACGGCATCCGCGTCGACGGCACCGACCACCTGGTCCCGGCCGACGCGCGCGCCCCGCACGGCCCCGACGCCGAGTGGACCCAGCCGTACCTGGACACGCTGGTGCCCGCCGACATCAGCCCGTACCTCACCCACTGCCGGGCGGGCACCGTGCTGTGGCTGATCGACGCCTGCCGGGGCGAGTCGGCCGACGGGGTGTTCGGCAGCAGCGTCCTCAAGGGGCAGCCGTCGGGGCGGTTCGCGCTGGTGACGGCGTGCGCGGCCGGGCAGCGGTCGGGGTATTCGGCGGAGGGCAGCTTCTTCACGCTCGGACTCGCCGAGGCGTTCCGGCCGTTGACGCGGGCCCGGACCGTGCAGGAGGTCTTCGAGACGGCGCGGCGGCACACCCTGCGCGCCGCCCGCGTGCACGGCGCCGCCGCGCAGGAGCCCCGGCTGCACTGCGGCGCGGAGCTCGACGCCGAGGCCCGGTCGGCGGTCGTCTGCGAGGGCCGTCGGCTCTTGGAGGCCTGGCGGGAGGCCGTCGCCGACACCGCGCTGTGGGAGCGGGTCGCCGAGGACGACGCGGGGAGCGTGCCCCGGTTGCGGGACTGCCTGGGGGACCTGGTCGAGACGTGCGCGCAGGTCGTGCACCTGGCCCAGGAGCGGATGCCCGACCCGTGGGCCGACGACGACTTCCTGGTCCGCGTCGTACGCGACCAATTGCCCCGTCTCATACCCAAGACGCAGACCCTGTCGGCCCTTGAGGCCGCCGCGCTCGTCGCCGCGCCGCTGCTGCACGAGGCCGCGTGGGCGCGGCGGCTGAGCCACGCCCACGACATCTCGGCGTACACCGCCTGGCGCCAGGAGGACGGCGACGCGTGGCGCCGCCACTACGAACAGGTCGCCGAGCACCACCCGCACATCAAGAAGAAGCTCTCGGACTGCTGGCGGGCCGCCCGCCCCGACGAGGCGCGCGGGGTCGCCCTGTGGCTCGTGCACCGGTGGATCGCGGAGCGGTTCGTGACGGACGAGCAGCCGGTGCCGGAAGCGGAGTCGACGGCGCTCGCGGAGGCGCTGTGCCCCGGTCCGCGCGCCCGCGAGCTCTCCGCCGCGCTGGCCGCCCTCACCGCGGGCATCGCGCTCGGCCCGCCGCCCCAGGACCGCGGCCGCCCCGACCTGGCCTTCCCCCTGCCCGGCGGCGCCCGGCAGGCCCTGCGCGCCGACGAGTTGGCGGGCGTGCTGCACCTGGCCTGCGTGCTCGCCCTCGACGTCCGCACCCTCCCCGACGTCCTCGCCGAGCACCTGGCCGTCCGCGACGCCCTCCTCCCCCAGGACGCCGTCAACGCCGTGCGCGACGCGGACTGGCACGCCGCCGACGGCGACCTCCACCTGGACGCGGCCTGCCCGCACCCCGCGCTGCACGCCGCGTTCGCGGGCGTCGTGGAGCAGGCGGACGAGCTCGCGGGCGCGCTGCGGGACACCGCCCGCAGGCTGCCCGCGCCCCGGGCGGCGCTCCTTTCGGGCCTGCCCGCCCGGGTGACCGACCGGGGCCTCCGCCCGGTCGAGGAACGCGGCCGCAGGGCGTACGACGTGCCGCTGCTGCGCTTCCAGCTCGCCCAGACCGAGGTCCGCGACCTGCTCATGGGCGAGCGCATCTACGACGGCGAACCGGAACTGGCGCTGCGGGAGCTGTACCAGAACGCGATGGACGCCTGCCGCCACCGCGCGATGCGCCACCGCTATCTGCGGAGCAAGGGCGCGCGCCCGGCGCCCTGGGCGGGCCGCATCACCTTCGTCGAGGGCGAGGACGAGCGCGGCCACTACGTCGAATGCCGCGACAACGGCGTCGGCATGGGCCTCGACCAGCTCAAGAACACGTTCACCAAGGCGGGCCGCCGCTTCGAGCAGTCCCGCGCCTTCCGCCAGGAACAGGCCACCTGGCACCGCCACGACCCGGCCCTGCGCCTCTACCCCAACAGCCGTTTCGGCATCGGCGTGTTCAGCTACTTCATGCTGGCCGAGGAGATGACGGTGGTGACCCGCCCCGTCGGCACGGACGGCATCCCGGCCCGGTCGGCGCTGCGCGTGGACATCCCGGGCAGCGCGAACCTGTTCCGCGTCCAGGAACACGATGCCGCGTGCGCGGAGGACGGGGACGGGCTGCTTGAGGGCGGCACGCGGGTGCGGCTGTATCTGCGGGACTCGGCGGCCGTGTCCGCGATCTCGGCGGTGGAGACGCTGGACCGCCTTGTCATGGTGAGCGAGTTCGCGGTTCAGGTGCGGGACGCGGCGGGGCGGGGGCGGGAGTGGGAGCCGGGGGTGTTGCGCCACGCGCCGACGGACGACGGGCGACCGAGGTACGTCGAGGCCGTTCCCGGGGTGCTGTGGTGGGTGGCCGGGCCGGGCGCGATTCTGTGCGACGGCATCGGGACCGACAAGAAGCCCTTCGGCTACGTACTCAATCTGACGGGTCCGCAGGCGGGCACGCTCAGCCTCAACCGCAAGAAGCTCCAGTCGTACGACGCGGGTTGGGAGGCGCAGCAGTGGGCGCGGGGCGCGGCGGCGCTCGCCGACTGGGCGGGCCTGGGCATGCCGTGGCTGTGGCGTCTGGAGCGGGACAATCTCGCGGCGGCCCGCGCGGTGTGGGAGCGGTGGCGCGGGCAGGGTGTGCGGGTGCGCGACACCAAGCCCTGGGGTACGTCCCTGGACCTCGACTCCACGGGCTGGTTCCACCTGGACGAGTTCATCGAGAACCCCAAGAGCTCCGGCGCCCGCACGCGGGACTGGACCGACAGCACGTGTCCGTGGCGGGCCGCTGCGCTCGGGCGCGTGCCGCAGTCGCGAGAGGCACCGCCCCTCTCGACCGCAGGGCACCCGGTACCAGAGCCCGGCTGGGCGGACATCACCCAAGGAGTGCCCAGAGGTTGGGACAGAGACCTGGTCGACCGGAAGCCGCTCGACTGGCGGGTGGCCGTGGCGCTCGCGAACGGGATGGACACGACGGTCCGCGACGTGGTCCGCACGGCGCGCGCCCTGCGGGTCGTCAACCCGCTCCTGAAGCCGCCCCGAATCCTGCAGGACGCCGCCGGGGACGGCCTGGACTGGACACCCGAGTGGCGCGACGTCAGGATCGTCCAAGGCCTGCTGCCTCACCGGTACTGGGACACGACAGCCTGGGACGAGAACGACTACGAGCACGCGCCGGACGACCTCGGCGGCCTGGTCCGTGCCTCGCACACCCTGGGCGAGCCGCTGGGCCGCCTGGCCGAGAGGTGTGTCCGGTTCAGGCCGTTCCTCACCTCCGCGCCACCCACCGCACCCGATCACCACACCGACCACGTATGCGACTGGTCGGATCTCGCGCTGCTCTACCGGAAGGACACGCGGGGCTGGCGCCGCGTCCAGTGGCCGTGGGACGTCGTCGCCGTCGCGGGCACGGTCGCCATCGCGGGCGCACAGGGGCTCACGCCCGAGGAGGCGCGCCAACGGCTCGCCCGGTTCGCGTGGCTCGGCTGGTCGGCCCCGGACGCGGAGTCCGTGCGACGGTGGACCGACGTGCCCTGGGAGATCTCCGGGGTGCTGCAGAACTACTGCGCGCCGGGCCCGGACGACCGCCTCACGCTCCCTTGGGCGGCGACCTTCGCCCTGGCCGCCGAGTGGGAGATCTCGCTGCGCAAGGCGGAGAAGGAGCTGGCGCGCTGGGCGGACCACCTCGGCATCGCGTACCGCCGGCGCCACAAGGAGAAGTCGGCGGCGGGCCGGATGATCCCGGTTCCGGAGACCGCGACCGTGCTCGGCGCCGCGCACGCGGAGGGGCTCTCCCTCGAAGCCGGTCTGACGCTGCGCGACCTCGCGCTCGCCAGGCCGGGCGAGGTGTCCTGGGACGACCTGGCCGTCGTCGTCGAGGACCTGCGGGAGGCCGGGGCGGACGTGCCCGCGGCGGGCGGGCTGCTGCGGGCGTGGGAGGAGCTGCCGGTGCCGAGCCAGTACGCGTTCTCCGGCACCGATCCTTCGTTCGTGGGCGCCGACTACCCGGTCCTGCCGACCGCCGACATCCTCTTCGCGTCGTGCGTCAACCTGAAGTCGCCCTTGTCGACCATGTGGAAGACGGCTCGCCGCGAGGCGAAGCGGGTGGGGCTGACGGTGCCCGAACTCCCGGTCGCGCTTGCCGGGTTCCGCCCGGAGCACGGGGAGGGCGCCGCGCTGCTCGACTGGGGCGAGGAGTACGACGAGTGGTTCGACTCCCCGCGCTGGACGGCGCTCACCGCCGAGCGCCTGGTCACGTACGCCCAAGGCCGCCGCATCGGCGCCCGATCGGCGTACGAGCGCCTCGCCCCCCTCCGCGAGCTGGGCGCCCTGGTCCCCGAGCTGACCACCACCGAGATCGCGAACCTGCCCACCGCCGTACCCGACGCCTGGGACACGGTCGCCCTCGGCGCCGACCACCGCGTCTCCGCCCCCGGCACCCCCCTCGTCCCCCTGGACCTCCTGAGCCTCGCCGGGCGCCTGGGCGAGCCGGTCATCCGCACCTGGGAGCGCATCGCCCCGTACCTCCCCCTGGAGGCAGCACCCCCGGCCCTCGACCCGGCGGCCATCCCCGCCGAACTCCCCCGCTGGCAGGACCTGATCGTCCTCTCCGTCCACGCGGACGGCGCCCTCCCCGCGCTCGGCGGACGCGTCACCCCCGAAGAGATCCGGTTCGCCGCCGACGCGGTGGGCGAGAGCGCGGACTGGGTCGAGGACCGCCTCGGACGCTACGCGGCGCTCTTCGGCCTGGAGCTGGCCGGGGAGCCGCACGGCGCGGAGCTCCCCGAAGAGCCGTACGACCCGGACCTCACCGAGGAGCCCCCCGAGGAACCGTCCCGCAAGGCTCCGGACGCCAGGAACTAGTGCTCGTTGGAGGCCAGCCGCAGCAAGTGGTCCGCCAGCGCCTGCCCCCCGCTCGGCTCCCTGCTGATCAGCATCACCGTGTCGTCGCCCGCGATCGTGCCGAGGATGTCGTGGAGTTCGGCCTGGTCGATGGCGGAGGCGAGGAACTGGGCGGCGCCGGGCGGGGTGCGCAGGACGACGAGGTTGGCGGAGGCCTCCGCGGAGATGAGGAGTTCCACGGAGAGGCGCCGCATGCGCTGCTCCTTGGCCGACTCGCCGAGCGGCGCGCGGGGGGTGCGGAACCCGCCCTCGCTGGGCACGGCGTAGATCAGGTCGCCCTCGGTGTTGCGGATCTTGACGGCGTTGAGCTCGTCGAGGTCCCGGGAGAGGGTGGCCTGGGTGACGGTCAGGCCGTCGTCGGCCAGGAGCTTGGCCAGCTGGCTCTGCGAACGCACCGGCTGCCGGTTGAGGATGTCCACGATCCGGCGGTGGCGTGCGGTGCGGGTCTGCGGCACGGCGGGTCCCGCGTGCTCGGCCGGCCCGTTGTCCTGCGCGTGGCTCATCGTCGTCTCATTCCCCGGATCGTCCGTCCCCGTTGGCACCGTTGGCCCCATTGGCCTCGACAGCCTGGTCGAGGACGCCGGGCAGGGCCCGGAGGAACGCGTCCACCTCGTCGTCGCGCACGTTCAGCGGCGGCATCAGCCGTACGACATCGGGGGCGGGCGCGTTGACCAGGAAGCCGGCGTCCTGAGCCGCCTGCTGCACCTGGGCTGCCAGCGGCTCGGTGAGCACGATACCCAGCAGCAGGCCCGCACCCCTGACATGGTCGACCAACGCGTGCCCCGCTGACTCGATTCCGTCCCGCAGCTTCTCCCCGGCGCGCTTGGTGTTCGCCAGCAGGCCCTCGGCCACGATGGTGTCGACGACGGCGAGTCCGGCGGCGCAGGCGACCGGGTTGCCGCCGAAGGTCGTGCCGTGGTGGCCGGGCTTCAGCAGCTCGGCCGCCGCGCCGAACGCCACGGTCGCGCCGAGCGGCAGGCCGCCGCCGATGCCCTTGGCGAGGGTGACGACGTCGGGGTCGACGCCCTCCTGCGCGAGGTGCGCGAACCAGTGGCCGGTACGGCCGATTCCGGTCTGCACCTCGTCGAGGACCAGCAGGGTGCCGGTGGCGCGGGTGATCTCGCGGGCCGCCTTCAGGTATCCGGTGGGCGGGACGACGGCGCCGTTCTCGCCCTGGATCGGCTCGATGATCACAAAGGCGGTGTCCTCGGTGACGGCGGCGCGCAGGGCCTCCACGTCGCCGTACGGGACGTGCGTGACGTCACCGGGCAGCGGCAGGAACGGCTGCTGCTTGCCGGGCTGGCCGGTGAGGGCGAGGGCACCCATGGTGCGGCCGTGGAAGCCGCCGTCGTTGGCGACCATGTGGGTGCGGCCCGTCAGCCGGCCGATCTTGAACGCGCCCTCGTTGGCCTCGGCGCCCGAGTTGCAGAAGAACACCCGGCCGTCGCGGCCGAAGAGGTCGAGCAGCCGTTCGGCGAGCGCGACGGGCGGCTCGGCGACGAACAGGTTGGAGACGTGGCCGAGCGCGGCGATCTGCCGGGACACGGCCTCGACGACGGCCGGGTGGCCGTGGCCGAGCGCGTTCACCGCGATGCCGCCGACGAAGTCGGTGTACTGCTTGCCGTCCGCGTCCCACAGCGTGCTGCCCGCGCCGCGCACCAGCGGGATGCGGGGCGTGCCGTAGTTGTCCATCAGCGCGCCCTGCCAGCGCCGGGTCAGCTCCTGGTTGGCGGTCATGGCGGTCCCCCTCGTTCAGTCGCTCAGTTCGTCCGGCACGACCATCGTGCCGATTCCCTCGTCGGTGAAGATCTCCAGCAGGATCGAGTGCTGGACGCGCCCGTCGATGACGCGCGCGGTGTGCACGCCGTTGCGCACGGCGTGCAGGCAGCCCTGCATCTTCGGCACCATGCCGCTGGACAGCTCGGGGATGAGCTTCTCCAGCTCGGTGGCGGTCAGACGGCTGATGACGTCGTCGCTGTGAGGCCAGTCCTCGTACAGGCCCTCCACATCGGTGAGCACCATCAGCGTCTCGGCACCAAGCGCCGCAGCGAGTGCCGCAGCCGCCGTATCAGCATTGACGTTGTAGACATGCCCCTTGCCGCCTTCGTCCTGGGAGCGGGCGATCGAGGAGACGACCGGGATGCGGCCGTCCGCGAGCAGCGCCTCGATGGCGCCGGTGTCGATCTCGGTGACCTCGCCGACCTGGCCGATGTCGACCAGCTCGCCCGCGATCAGCGGCCGGTGCCGGGTCGCGGTGATGGTGCGCGCGTCCTCGCCGGTGAGGCCCACGGCGAGGGGTCCGTGTTCGTTGAGCAGGCCCACGAGCTCGCGCTGCACCTGCCCGGCGAGGACCATGCGGACGACGTCCATGGCCTCGGGCGTCGTGACGCGAAGCCCCGCCTTGAACTCGCTGACCAGGCCCTGTTTGTCGAGCTGGGCGCTGATCTGCGGGCCGCCGCCGTGCACCACGACCGGGCGCAGTCCGGCGTGGTGCAGGAACACGACGTCCTGGGCGAACGCGGCCTTCAGGTCCTTGTCCACCATGGCGTTGCCGCCGAATTTGATGACGACGGTCTTGCCGCGGTGACGGGTCAGCCAGGGCAGCGCCTCGATCAGGATCTGGGCCTTGGGCAGTGCGGTGTGCTTGCGGGTGTTCATGGGGCTTTCCAGGTGGAGAGGGCGTACCGCGCGGGGGCGTGTGCCGCGCTGGGGAGTACGCGCTACGAGGAGTACGCGCTGTTCTCGTGGACGTAGTCGGCGGTGAGGTCGTTGGCCCAGATGACGGCGGACGCGGACCCGGCGGCGAGGTCGGCGGTGATCCGCACCTCGCGGTAGCGCATGTCCACCAGGTCGCGGTCCTCGCCGACCGAGCCGTTCTTGCAGACCCAGACGTCGTTGATGGCGACGTTCAGGCGGTCGGGCTCGAAGGCGGCGGAGGTGGTGCCGATGGCGGAGAGCACGCGGCCCCAGTTGGGGTCCTCGCCGTGGATGGCGCATTTGAGGAGGTTGTTGCGGGCGATGGAGCGGCCCACCTCGACGGCGTCGTCCTCGTCGGCCGCGCCGATCACCTCGATGCGGATGTCCTTGCTCGCGCCCTCGGCGTCGCCGATGAGCTGGCGCGCGAGGTCGTCGCAGACCTGCCGGACGGCGTCGGCGAACTCCGCGTACTCCGGCGTCACCGCGGCGGCGCCGGACGCGAGCAGCAGCACCGTGTCGTTGGTCGACATGCAGCCGTCGGAGTCGACGCGGTCGAAGGTGAGGCGGGTCGCCTCGCGCAGGGCCCGGTCGAGGTCGGGGGCGGCGACGTCGGCGTCGGTGGTGAGGACGACGAGCATCGTGGCGAGGCCGGGGGCGAGCATGCCCGCGCCCTTGGCCATGCCGCCGACGGTCCAGCCCGCGCCTTCGGCCACGGCCGTCTTGTGCACGCTGTCGGTGGTCTTGATGGCGATGGCGGCCTTCTCGCCGCCGTGCGCGGACAGGGCCGCGGCCGCCGTCCCGACGCCCGGCAGGAGCTTGTCCATGGGGAGCGTCACGCCGATGAGTCCGGTGGACGCGACGGCGACCTCGCCCGCGTTCAGGCCGAGGGTCCCGGCGACCTTCTCGGCGGTGGCGTGCGTGTCCTGGAAGCCCTGCGGGCCCGTACAGGCGTTGGCGCCGCCGGAGTTGAGGACGACCGCCGACACCTGTCCGCCCTTGACGACCTGCTCGGACCACAGGACCGGCGCGGCCTTCACGCGGTTGGACGTGAAGACGCCCGCGGCGGCCAGGCGGGGGCCGTCGTTGACCACGAGGGCCAGGTCCGGGTTGCCGCTCTCCTTGATCCCGGCGGCGATGCCCGCCGCCCGGAATCCCTTGGCTGCCGTGACACTCACTGCGTCTCCTTGTCGGCGGTCGTCGGATGCGGCCCGGCGGCCGCGGGCGCGCCGCTCACGGCGCGACTCCGATGGTGGGAAGGCCCAGCTCCTCGGGGAGGCCCAGGGCGATGTTCATGCTCTGCACCGCGCCACCGGCGGTGCCCTTGGTGAGGTTGTCGATGGCGCTGATCACGATCACGCGGCCGGACGCCGGGTCGTGGGCGGCCTGGACGTGCACGGCGTTGGAGCCGTACACCGACGCCGTGGCCGGCCACCGGCCCTCGGGAAGCAGGTGCACGAACGGTTCTTCGGCGAAGGCCTTCTCGTACGCCGCGCGGACGCTCTCCGCGGTCGCGCCGGGCTTGGCCTTGGCGCTGCAGGTGGCGAGGATGCCGCGCGGCATCGGGGCCAGCGTCGGGGTGAAGGAGACCGTGACACGGGCGCCCGCGGCGGCGCTCAGGTTCTGGATCATCTCCGGCGTGTGCCGGTGCGCCCCGCCCACGCCGTACGGCGACATGGAGCCCATGACCTCGGAGCCGAGCAGGTGTGCCTTGGGCGCCTTGCCCGCGCCGGAGGTCCCGGACGCCGCGACGATCACCGCCTCGTCCTCGACGAGCCCGGCCGCGTACGCCGGGAAGAGCGCGAGCGAGACGGCCGTCGGGTAGCACCCCGGGACCGCGATGCGCTTGCTGCCCGCGAGGGCGGCGCGGGCGCCGGGCAGCTCGGGCAGTCCGTAGGGCCAGGTGCCCGCGTGGGCGCTGCCGTAGAACTTCTCCCAGTCCGCCGCGTCCTGGAGCCGGAAGTCGGCGCCCATGTCGACGACGAGCACCTCCGGGCCGAGCTGTTCGGCGACGGCCGCGGACTGGCCGTGCGGCAGGGCGAGGAAGACGACGTCGTGACCGGCCAGGGTCTCGGCGGTGGTCGGCTCCAGGACGCGCTCGGCGAGCGGGGCCAGGTGCGGCTGGAGCGCGCCCAGGCGCTCGCCCGCGTTCGAGTGGGCGGTGAGGGTGCCGATCTCGACCTCGGGGTGCACGGCGAGGAGCCTCAGCAGCTCGCCGCCCGCGTATCCGCTCGCTCCCGCGACCGCTGCGCGTACCGTCATGGATTCCTCCTGCATGGATGGCATGAATATACATTGCGCCGCACTTTTATACAATGGGGAGCCGTGCCGCCCGCGGCCACCGGCTGTTCGGTGAGGCGCCGCCAGGGCCCGTTCACCGGGCCGCGTCCCGTCCCCCAGGTGATCGGCGCCCGCCCATCATGGCACCGGGGCGGCACGGACCGGCAGGAACGGCTGACAGTTCAGGTGCCTGAAGGAACGGCGCCGGAGGGTGCTGGGCAGCGCCCTCCGAAGGGTGCTGGGCAGCTCTCGACAGCGCAGGCGGGGCCGGGCCGGCAGCGGTGCCGCGGGCGCACCCGCGCCCACCGGCCGGCCGGGCCCGGGCACACGCACGACCGCCCCGGTCGGCGGCTGCCGACCGGGGCGGTGCGCATGCGGTGTGTCGGGCGCTCAGGGCGCCGGGCGCGTCAGGCGAGCGAGGCGATCGCCTGGTTGAAGGTGGCCGACGGGCGCATGACCGCGGCGGCCTTGACCGGGTCGGGCTGGTAGTAGCCGCCGATGTCGGCCGGCTTGCCCTGGACGGCGAGCAGCTCGGCGACGATCGTCTGCTCCTGCTCGGCCAGCGTCTTGGCGAGCGGCCCGAACGCCTCGGCGAGCTGGGCGTCGTCGGTCTGCTTGGCCAGCTCCTGCGCCCAGTACAGGGACAGGTAGAAGTGGCTGCCGCGGTTGTCGATGCCACCGAGCTTGCGGCTCGGCGACTTGTTCTCCTCCAGGAAGGAGGCCGTCGCGCGGTCCAGGGTGTCCGCGAGGATCTGGGCGCGGGCGTTGCCCGTGGTCTGCGCGAGGTGCTCGAAGGACACCGCGAGCGCGAGGAACTCGCCGAGGCTGTCCCAGCGCAGGTAGTCCTCCTTGACGAGCTGCTGCACGTGCTTGGGCGCGGAGCCGCCGGCGCCGGTCTCGAACAGGCCGCCGCCGTTCATCAGCGGGACGACCGACAGCATCTTGGCGCTGGTGCCCAGCTCCAGGATCGGGAACAGGTCGGTCAGGTAGTCGCGCAGGACGTTGCCGGTGACGGAGATGGTGTTCTCGCCGCGGCGGATGCGCTCCAGGGAGAACTTGATCGCCTCGACCGGGGCCAGGACCTGGATGTCCAGGCCCTCGGTGTCGTGCTCCGGCAGGTACTGCTCGACCTTGGCGATGAGGCGCGCGTCGTGGGCGCGGTCCGCGTCCAGCCAGAAGACGGCCGGGTCGCCGGTGGCGCGGGCGCGCGAGACGGCGAGCTTCACCCAGTCCTTGATCGGGGCGTCCTTGGTCTGGCACATCCGGAAGATGTCCCCGGCGGCGACGGCCTGCTCCAGGACGACGTTCCCGGCCTCGTCGACGACGCGGACGGTGCCCGCGGCGGCGACCTCGAAGGTCTTGTCGTGGCTGCCGTACTCCTCGGCCTTCTGCGCCATGAGGCCGACGTTGGGCACCGAGCCCATGGTGGCCGGGTCGTAGGCGCCGTGGGCACGGCAGTCGTCGATGGCGACCTGGTAGATGCCCGCGTAGGAGCTGTCGGGAAGGACCGCGAGGGTGTCGTGCTCGGCGCCGTCCGGGCCCCACATGTGGCCGGAGGTGCGGATCATCGCGGGCATCGAGGCGTCGACGATGACGTCGCTCGGTACGTGCAGGTTGGTGATGCCGCGGTCGGAGTCGACCATGGCCAGCTCCGGGCCCTCGGCCAGCTCGGCGTCGAAGGACGCCTTGATCTCGGCGCCGTTCGGCAGGGCCTCCAGGCCCTTGTAGATGCCGCCGAGGCCGTCGTTCGGGGTCAGACCGGCGCCCGTGAGGGTGTCGCCGTACTTCTCGAAGGTCTGCGGGAAGAAGGCGCGCACCACGTGCCCGAAGATGATCGGGTCGGAGACCTTCATCATCGTGGCCTTGAGGTGCACGGAGAACAGCACGCCCTCGGCCTTGGCGCGGGCGATCTGCGCGGTCAGGAACGCGCGCAGCTCGGCGACGTGCAGCACGGACGCGTCGACGACCTCGTCCGCGAGGACCGGCACCGACTCGCGCAGGACGGTGGTGGCGCCGTCCGCGGCGGCCAGCTCGATGCGCAGGGAGCCCGCGGCGCCGATGACGGCGGACTTCTCGGTGGAGCGGAAGTCGTTCTCGCCCATGGTGGCGACGTTGGTCTTGGAGTCGGCCGACCAGGCGCCCATGCGGTGCGGGTGGGCCTTGGCGTAGTTCTTGACCGACGCGGGGGCGCGGCGGTCGGAGTTGCCCTCGCGCAGGACCGGGTTGACGGCGGAGCCCTTGACCTTGTCGTAGCGGGCGCGGATGTCGCGCTCCGCGTCGGTCTTCGGGTCGTCCGGGTAGTCCGGCAGCGCGTAGCCCTGCTCCTGCAGCTCGGCGACGGCGGCCTTGAGCTGCGGGATGGACGCCGAGATGTTCGGCAGCTTGATGATGTTCGCCTGCGGCGTCTTGGCCAGCTCACCCAGCTCGGCGAGCGCGTCGTCGATGCGCTGGCCCGCCTCCAGGTGCTCCGGGAAGCTCGCGATGATCCGGCCCGCCAGGGAGATGTCACGGGTCTCGACGCTCACGCCTGCCGTCGAGGCGTACGCCTGGATCACGGGCAGGAAGGAATGCGTCGCGAGGGCGGGGGCCTCGTCAGTGTGCGTGTAGATGATGGTCGAGTCAGTCACCGGGTGCTCCGCTCCACGTCTGCAACATTGCTCGACATCAAGATATCTCGTGGCGGTGGTGGTCCCGACAGGGCCCTCGCCCGAGTTTCCGGACGCGGTGCGCGGGCGGGTCGGCACACCGCGCCCAGGCGGGGCGGCGGCGTCCGGTCACCGGGACGGTGCGGGCGCCCACACCCCGGCGGCCGTGCCCGCGCGCACGTGCTCCTCGTACGCGACGACCTTGCCGTGGATGATGTCCAGGCTGGCGCCGAGCTCGACGATCCGCGCGCGGACGGCACGCTCGTGCGCCTGGAGGAGGGCGAGCCGTTCGGGCTCGTTCCCCGGGCCCGAGCGGACAAGTCCGGCGAATCGCTTCAGTTCGGCGATCGGCATCCCGGACGCCCGCAGCCGGTTGCACAGGGCGAGCCACTCCACGTCGGCGGGCTCGTACACGCGTCGGCCGCCGCCGGTCCGGGGGATCGGCCGCAGGAACAGTTCCTCCCGTTCGAAGAACCGCAGCGCGTGCACGCTCAGGCCGGTCGTCTCGGCGACCTCCCCGATGGACAGTCCGGCGGGCTTGCCGTCGAGCGGACCGGCACCCTCGCCGTCGTCACCCTTCCCCACGCGCACACCTCCCCTTCCGAGCCGCACCGGATCCCAGACCCCGGATCCCAGAGCTTGATCTAGATCGCAGTCTAGGTTCTAGCGTCCTCCCCATGACGACCAGGACCACCCCCCAACGCCCCCTCGGCTCCGGCCACGACGCCCGCAGCACCGCCGCCGACGTACTGAAAGGCATCGATCTCACCGGCAGGACCGCCGTGATCACCGGCGGCTACTCCGGCCTCGGCCTCGAAGCCACCCGCGCCCTCGCCCGCGCCGGAGCCCGGGTGATCGTCCCGGCACGCAGGCCGGACACGGCCGCGCGGGCCCTGGGCGACACGCCGGGCACGGAGGTCGCCGCGCTCGACCTCGCGGACCTCGACAGCGTCCGCGCCTTCGCCGACACGGTCCTCGCGAGCGGCCGCGCCGTCGACCTCCTCATCGCCAACGCGGGCATCATGGCCTGCCCCGAGACCCGCGTCGGCCCCGGCTGGGAGGCCCACTTCGCGGTCAACCACCTCGGCCACTTCGCCCTCACCAACCGCCTCGCCCCGGCGCTGACCCCGGGCGGCGCCCGCGTCGTGTCGGTGGCGTCCTCGGGCCACTTCCTGTCGGACATCCGCTGGGACGACCCGCACTTCCGCCGCTCCCCCTACGACCCGTGGCTCGCCTACGCCCAGTCCAAGACGGCGAACGCCCTCTTCGCCCGGCACCTGGACGCCGTCGCCGGTGACCGGGGCCCGCGCGCGTTCGCCGTGCACCCGGGCAGCATCCTCACGCCGCTCCAGCGCCACGTCCCGCGCGAGGAGCAGATCGCGCAGGGCTGGATGGACCGCGACGGCAGGCCCGCCGACGGCTTCAAGTCAGCGGCGCAGGGCGCGGCGACGGCCGTGTGGGCGGCGACCGCTCCGCTCCTGGAGGGGCACGGCGGCGCCTACTGCCAGGACTGCGACGTCGCGGGGCCCGCCACGACCGACGACATGCTGATCGGCGGCGTCAAGCCGTGGGCGGCGGACCCGGCCGCGGCGGCCAGGCTGTGGGACCTGTCCGCCGAACTCACCGGGACCAACGCCTGGGTGTAGTCACGACCGGGGCCGGCCGACCCGCGGAGCCGGGCAGGCGCGGTCGCGCTCCGGGAGTTCGCCGCCCCCGAGGTAGTCGTTGACGGCGCGCTCGGCGCACGGCACCCGGGTCAGTCCGTCGATCTCGCGGCCGTACACGCCGTGGCCGCGGATGTCGGTGGCCACCAGGCGGGAGCCGCGCAGCGCGCGGTGCATGGCGAGGGCGTCCGCGAAGCGCGTGTGGTCGCGCCTGGCCTGGAGCATCAGAACCGGTACGTCGTTGTCGACGGTCACGCCGGGCTCGCGCGGCGGCTTCTCGAAGAACTGGCACGGCGCCGTGATGCCGTTGACGAACGGCCCGAAGACGGGCTCCGTGGCGCGGCTGCGCACGCTGTTCCGCCAGTACGTCTCCGTTGCCGTCGGCCAGCCCCCGGCGGGCCAGCCGCCGTCGCCGCACATGAAGAACGTGCCGCCGAGCATGCTGTCGGCGGCCTCGGGCGAGTTCAGCATCTTGAGCATGGCGGCGAGTTCGGGGCCCGGTTCGGTGAGTTCGCCGCGGTCGGCGGCGACGAGGTCGCGTACGAGCGAGGCCACCAGGGGGTCGTTCTCCTGCTGCGTGAGCGGCTGCTTGAGGATCATCCGCAGCAGCGGCGCGGTCAGGCGCTGCCCGGCCACGGCCAGCGGCCGCCGCTCGGCGTGCGTGAGGACTTCCTCGACGCGGGCGCGCACGGCGCGGGCGCTGCGGCCGAGCCGGTACGTCGGGTGGTGCCGCGCCGTCCAGGCGGCCCACTCGTCCAGGGCGCGCTCGGCGGGCGCCCCCGACCGCTGGAACTGCTCGTACTGCGTGGCGGCGGGGTCGGTGACGGAGTCGATGACGAACCGGTCGACGCGGCGCGGGAACAACTGCGCGTAGGCGGCGCCCAGGTCGGCGCCGTACGAGACGCCGTAGTACGAGAGGGTGCGCTGCCCGAGGGCCGCCCGGATCACGTCCATGTCGCGGGCGACGTTGCGCGAGGAGGCGCCCGGCAGCAGGGCCGCGTTGTCGCCGCGGGCGTGGCAGCGGCGCGCGTCCTCGCGGCCGTCGCGCACCGCCGCCTCGAAGTCCGCACGCGGGCTCGTCGTTTCGGGCGGGGCGGGCCTGTGCGCCGGGTCGCAGGTGATCGGGGTGCTCGCGCCGAGGAAGCGCGGGTCGAAGCCGATCAGGTCGTAGCGGCCCGCGACGTCCTTGAGGGCGGGGCGCAGCGCGAGGGTGTACGCGAGTCCGGTGCCGCCGGGGCCGCCCGGGTTGGACAGCAGGACGCCGCGCCGCTCGCTCTCGGGTGCGGTCGCCTTGATGCGGGACACGGCGACCTTGATGGTGCGGCCGTGCGGGTCGGCGTAGTCGAGGGGGACGGTGACGTCGGCGCAGCGGGCGCCCGCCGCGTTCAGCTCCTTCTGGGAGGCGGGGCACGCGGTCCACGTCAGGTGCTGGGTGCGGTACTTGGCGAGCGCGGCCTGGCCCGGAGTGCCCGGCCCGGACGGAGCGGCCGACGCGGCGCGGCCGGCGGGGGCCGGTGGTGCCGGCCGCTCGGCCAGGGCCTGCGCGGGCAGGACACCCGTGAGGACGGCGGCCAGGCCGAGCCCGGCGGTGGTCGTGGTGGTGGCGCGCATCGTGCTCCTCGGGGCGTGGTGCGGGCGGTGCTCGCGGTCCGGGGAGATCCGGCCGGGCAGTCCGCCAGCACGCTACGAACCCGCGCCCCGGCCGGCCATCCGGCGAGCAGGAGCCCCGGCCCTGGGGACAGCCCCCGTACTCCCGCCGCCGCGCGGAAAGCCGTTTGCGGTGGAGTGCGCTTCAACTCCTAAGGTCACGCCCAAGAACACCGCTTCACCAGGAGGTACGACATGACCGGCATGCCCACCCGCAGGCTCGGCGCCCTCACCGTCTCCGCGCAGGGGCTCGGCTGCATGGGGATGAGCCATGCCTACGGGGCCTCGGACGACGCCACGTCGACTGCCACCATCCACCGCGCGCTCGACCTCGGCGTCACCCTGCTCGACACCTCCGACTACTACGGCGGCGGGCACAACGAGGAGCTGATCGGCCGTGCCCTCGCGGGCCACCGACGCGAACAGGCCGTGCTCGCCACGAAGTTCGGCTTCGCCAACCGCCTCGGCGAGCCCATCGAGATCCGGGGCGACGCCGCGTACGTACGCCAGGCCTGCGACGCCTCGCTGCGCCGCCTCGGCGTCGACCACATCGACCTCTACTACGTGCACCGCGTCGACCCGGACGTGCCGATCGAGGAGACCGTCGGCGCCATGGCCGAACTCGTCGCCGCCGGGAAGGTGCGCCACCTCGGCCTGTCCGAGGCCAGCGCGCGCACCATCCGGCGCGCCCACGCCGTGCACCCCGTCGCGGCGCTGCAGAGCGAGTGGTCGCTGTGGACGCGGGACCTGCAGGAGGAAATCGCGCCGGTCTGCCGGGAGCTCGGCATCGGCATCGTGCCGTTCTCGCCGCTCGGCCGCGGCTTCCTGACCGGCCGGGTCACCTCCGTCGACGGCCTGGCGGCGGACGACATCCGGCGGACCCAGCCCCGGTTCGCCGACGGCAACCTGGAGCGCAACCTCGCCATCGTCGACACCCTCAACGACCTCGCGGCCCGGCGCGGCGTCACGGCCGGGCAGCTCGCGCTCGCCTGGGTGCAGCACCAGGGCGACGACGTGGTGCCGATCCCGGGCACGCGCCGCCAGAAGTACCTGGAGGAGAACGTGGCCGCGGCGACGCTCGAACTGTCCGCCGCCGAGCTGGCCGCGATCGAGGCGGCGGCCCCGGCGGACGGGATCGCCGGGACGCGCTACGACGAGAACAGCCTGAAGGTCGTCGACAAGTAACACCCCGAGCCGCGACAGCGGGAGGCAAGTCGACAAAGAGCCTTCCGGGTAGCCTGCGGGCATGCCCCTCTCCGATGAGCGCTCCGCCGAGTTCTCCGCCGCCGTGACGGCCCTCGTGCACGCCGTGCCGGACACCCTCGGCTACCTGGCCGGGGGCTGGCACGTCGAGCGCACGGTGCGGGACTACGCGAAGGCGGCGGATACGGCGGGCGACGGGGCGGCGGGGCGGTTCACGGGCACCACCCTGTTCACGCCGCTCGACGGGGCGGGGCAGGACGGCACCGGCCTGCTGCACCACGAGTCCGGCACGTTCACCTGGCACGGCGTCGCCCGCCCCGCCGAGCGCACGCTCCGCTTCCTGCCGGGCACCGGCGCGGGCACGGTCCGCGTCGACTTCGCCGACGGCCGCTTCTTCCACGACCTGGACCTGCGCACCGGGCGGCACACCGCGGACCACCCGTGCGCGGCGGACCTGTACCGGGGCGCGTTCGAGGTGTACGACGCGGCCCGCTGGCGCACCCGGTGGCGGGTCGCGGGCCCCGCCAAGGACCTGCTCCTGACGACGGACTACACGCGCCTGCTCTGACCCCGGGCCCGAGGCACCGCCCGCGTGCCGGGCGAGGCCTACGCCACCGCCCCGATCCGCAGGCTCCAGTGACGGCCGTCCCCGGCGAGGGTCACCGTCGACAGCGGGCCGACGTCGATGTTCCAGTACGTCGACGGGGGCGCCTGCAGGGCGTACACGAGCGCCGCCCGCACCACCGCGGGCTCGGCCACCGCGACGACCCGGGCGCCGTCCCCGACGGGCCGGGTGTCGAGCCAGCCGCCGACCCGCATGATGAACGCGAACAGCGACTCACCGCCGTGCGGCGCCGACCGCGGATCGCGCAGCCAGGCGTCGACGCCACCCGGCTCGCCCGCGGCCACCTCGGCCAGGGTGTATCCGCGCCAGCGGCCCATGTCGCAGTCGCTCAGGGCGGGTTGGGCGAGCGGCGCGAGGCCGAGGGCGTCCCCGGTGGCGCGGCTGCGCGGGGTCGGCGAGCAGTAGCGCAGTTCGGCCACGCCGAGCGGGAGCAGCGCGGGGGCGGCGCGGCGCACCTCGTGCCAGCCCGCCTCGTCGAGGGGCCGGTCGTCGTCGAACCGCTCGGCCAGCAGGGCGGCGCCGCGCGCGGCCGCTATGAGCGTCACGCCAACGTGCATGCGGTGATCGTGGGGCGCGTGGTGCCCGCGGTCAAGGGGGTGCGGGCGGGACCGCGACAGGACTCCGTCCCGGCCCGCGACATTCCGCCACGGCCGGGCAGCACGCCCGACCGCGGCCCCGCGGGGCTCTCCGCCGCGGCGCGGCGGCACACGCCGCCACCGCCCGCCGCGCCCTCACTGCTCCCCGAGCACCATCCACTGCCGCGGGTTGTCGATCCCCGCGAACCCCACCTTCTCGTACACGCCGTGCGCGTCCCCGGTCGCGAGCAGGATCCTGCGCATCCCGTACGGGGCGAGGTGGTCGCGGACCCCGGCGGCGAGCGCGACGCCGATCCCCTTGCCGCGCACCGCGCGGTCGACGTACACGTCGCAGAGGTAGGCGAAGGTCGCGTGGTCGGTCACCACGCGCGCGTACGCGACCTGTCTGCCCGAGGCCTCCTCGTACACGCCGAAGTTGAGCGAACCGGCGACGGCCGCGTCCTGCTTCTCGCGGGGCCTGCCCATGGACCAGTAGGCGTCCGTGGAGAGCCACTCGTGGATGCGGACGAGGTCGAGGCGGGCGGGGTCGGTGGACAGCTCGTACCCGTCGGGGAGGGCGTACTCGCTTCCGTCAGGGGCAACATACTCGTCGGTCATGACGTGAGACTGGCAGGGACGACGGCTGGCGTCGAGCGTCTTTCCCCGCGCTTTCGCCGCTCGCCCGCCCCTCACCCGGCCCTCGTTCGCCCCTCACCCACCCTTCGTCCGCCGCCCGCTCGCGGCGCCCCGGCCGCGCGTCCCCTGTCACACCAGCACCTCGTCGCACGCCTGTCGCAGTCTGCGTACCCCTTCCGCGATCTCCCCCGCGCCCGCGAGCGCCGCGAAGCTCAGCCGGAAGTGGGCCGCCGGCGGCTCCGCCGCGAAGTAGGGCCGACCGGGCGCGACCGCGACCCCGGCGCGCAACCCCGCCGCCGCGAGGGCCAGTTCGTCGGTGCCGTCGGGCAGCCGCAGCCACAGGTGGTAGCCGCCGACCGGGATGTGCGGCAGCGCCAGTTCGGGCAGGCGCAGGCGCAGCGCCGCCGCCATCGCGTCCCTGCGGTTGCGCAACTCGACCGCCACGGTCCGCAGATGACGCGGCCAGGCCGGGGACCCGACGAGTTCGAGCGCGGCCTCCTGGAGCGGACGCGGCACGAAGAAGTGGTCGACGACCTGGATGGCGCGCAGCCGTTCCAGGACGGGCCCGCGCGCGGCGAGCGCGCTCACCCGGAAGCTCGGCGAGGTCGCCTTGGTGAGCGAGCAGACGTGCACGACCACGCCGTCCCGGTCGTCGGACGCGAGGGGCCGGGGCAGCGGGCCCGCGTCCTCGTGCACGAGTCGGCGTACGAAGTCGTCCTCGACGACGAACGCGCCCGCCTCGCGGGCGATCCGCAGCACCTCCGGGCGGCGCGCGGCGGACAGCACGGCGCCGGTGGGGTTCTGGAACAGCGGCTGGCAGACGAACACGCGCGCCCCGGTGGCCCGGAACGCGGCGGCGAGCAGCTCCGGGCGCACGCCGTCGGTGTCCACGGGCACCGGCACCGGGCGCAGTCCGGCGGCCCGCGCGATCGCCAACAGGCCCGGATAGGTGGGCGATTCCAGCAGGACGGGCGCACCGGGCGGGGCGAGGGCGCGCAGCGCCGTCGTCAGGGCGCTCTGGCCGCCCGAGGTGATCAGGACCTCGGCGGCGGTGATCGCGCCGCCGATGCCGCGCGCGAACCACTCGCGCAGTTCGGGCAGGCCCTCGACCGGGGGCCGGTCCCAGGCGCCGGGGCGGCGGCCCGCGCGGGCGAGCGCGGCGGCCATGGCGCGCTCGGGCTGGAGCGCCGGGTGCAGATAGCCGCTGTTGAACTCCATGACGCCCGGCGGTGGCGCGGCGAGGGTGGCGAGGACGCCGGTGGCGTCGACGGACCGCGGTACGACGTCCGTCATGGCGTCCGCACTGAGCGTCACCTCCTGCCAGGAGGTGTCACCGACGACGGCCTCACTCGCCCCCGTCGGTTCCGCCCGGAACGCCCCGGCACCGGGCCGCGTGACGACGAGCCCCTCCGCGGCGAGCTGCGCGAGCGCCCGCGACACAGTCACCGGACTCACCCGGAACCGCTCCACCAACACCCGACTGGACGGCAGCTTCTCACCCGGAGAGTAGCGGTTCAGCTCCCCCCGCAGCTTCTGTGCCAACTCACCCACACTGCTACGCTCATGCATGAGAGCACAGGATAGCGCTACTGCCCCGCGACGGATAGCGGTCGACACCCAGCCCGCCCCCGACGAGACGGTCGCGACCCGCACGCCCGCCGGGAGCGCAGGGGCTGGCGGCGCCGCGAAGACCCCCGGCGCCGCGAAGCCCGACGCGGCCGCGCAGCCCGTCGGCGCGCCCCCGGCACCCGCCACCCCCGACCGCCGCCGCGCGGGCACGGCACAAGCCGCCCTGGGCGTCATCGCCTTCTCCCTCACCTTCCCCGCCACCGCCTGGGGCCTCGAAGGCATCGGCCCCTGGAGTCTCGTCGCGCTGCGCTGTGCGCTCAGTGCCGTCATCGCGGGCGGCTGTCTCCTCGCGCTGCGGGTGCCGTTGCCGCCCCGCGCCCACTGGGGCGGACTCGCGGTCGTCGGTGGCGGTGTCGTGGTCGGGTTCCCGCTGCTGACGTCACTGGCGTTGCAGACGTCGAGTACCGCGCACGCGGCGGTCGTCGTGGGACTGCTCCCGCTCACGACCGCCGTGTTCTCCGCGCTGCGCACCGGGATACGGCCGTCCCGTACGTTCTGGGCGGCGGCGATCGCGGGGGCCGTGGCGGTGGCCGGGTTCACGGTGCAGCAGAGCGGGGGCGCCCTGTCGACCGCCGACCTGTATCTGTTCGGGGCGCTCGTCGTGTGCGCCGCCGGGTACACCGAGGGCGGCCGCCTCGCCCGCCACATGCCGGGCTGGCAGGTCATCGGCTGGGCGCTCGTCCTGTGCCTGCCGCTCAACATCGTGTGGGCGGTGATCGCGCTGCGCCACGAGCCGTTCCAGCTCACCTGGCACAGCACGGCGGGCGTGCTCTACCTCGCGATCGGCTCCCAGTTCCTCGGCCTGCTCGTCTGGTACCGGGGCATGGCCGCCATCGGCATCCCGAAGGCCAGCCAACTCCAGCTCGCCCAGCCGCTGCTCACCCTCGGCTGGTCGCTGTTCCTGCTCGGCGAGACCCTGACGCCCGCCGCGCCGCTGACGGCCGTGGCGGTACTGGTCTGCATCGCCGTGACCCAACGGGCACGCGGGTAGGGCCAGGCGGCCACCACCGGTCGTACACTGACGGCCACGCACCGCCACCGTTGTGATCCCGACGAGGAGGGCACTCCCCATGCATGCATCCGTGGGCGACCGGCTGCTGATCCACGGCAGGATCGTCGGGCAGCACGACCGGACGGCGGAGGTCATCGAGATCCTCGGCGAGAACGGCGCGCCGCCCTACCGCGTGCGGTTCGACGACGGACACGAGACCCTCATGTCGCCGGGGCCCGACACCGTCGTGCGCCGCTTCGCCGCAGACGAGGACTGAACCCCGGACCCGGGCCGGGAAGGCCCGGGTCCACCACCCCGGCCCGGGACGGGCCGAGGCACGGGACCGGCGTCGCTCAGCCGTCGGCCCGGTACGTGTAGTGGTCGTCCACGACGCGCTGCATCGCGCCGATCCGGTCGGCCACGACGTGCTTCGCCGAGTAGAAGATGTGCCCGCGCACCTGCCGGTACCCGGCGGCGAGAGTCAGGTGCCGGGACAGCTCGGCCGGGTCCTGCCAGGGGGCGGGCTGCGCCGGATCGCCCGCCTTGTACAGCGCCTCCCCCACGTACAGCCGCACGCCGGTGCCCCGCGCCACCTCGTCCCACCAGGGCACGAGCTTGGCGTAGTCGGCGGCGGCCAGGCCGATGTGCCAGTAGAGCTGCGGGCAGATGTAGTCGATCCAGCCCTTCCGCACCCAGCCGCGGGTGTCCGCGTACAGGTCGTCGTACGTCTGCACGCCCGCGCGCGTGTCCGAGCCCGTCGGGTCGGTCGCGATGTTGCGCCACACCCCGAAGGGGCTGATGCCGAACCGGGTGCCGGGGCGGATCCGGTGCACCCGGCGGCCCATCTCCCGCACCAGCCGGTCGATGTTGTCGCGCCGCCACGAGGCCCGGTCCGGGAAGCCGGCGCCGTACCGCGCGAACGCCTCGTCGTCGTCGAAGGTCTGGCCCGCGACGGGATAGGGGTAGAAGTAGTCGTCCCAGTGCACCGCGTCCAGGCGGTAGCGCCGGACCGCGTCGAGCATCGCGTCCTGCATGAACCGGCGCACCTCGGGCAGGCCCGGGTTGTAGTAGAGCTTCCCGCCGTACGGCACGACCCACTCGGGGTGCAGCCGGGCGGGGTGGGTCGGGACGAGGCGGCCGGGGTCGGTGTGCATGGCGATCCGGAACGGGTTGAACCAGGCGTGCAGCTCCAGACCCCGGCGGTGCGCCTCCCGGACGGCGGTGCCCAGCGGGTCCCAGCCCGGGTCCTTGCCCTGGGTGCCCGTCAGCCACTCCGACCACGGCTCGTACCGCGAGGGCCAGAACGCGTCGGCCGTCGGCCGCACCTGGAGGACCACCGCGTTCAGCCGTCTGCGGACCGCCTCGTCGAGATAGGCGATCAGTTCGGCGCGCTGGTCCTCGGCGGACAGGCCCGGCTTCGAGGGCCAGTCGATGTTGACCACCGTGGCCACCCACATGCCGCGCAGCTCCCGGCCCCGGCGCCCCGCCGACGGCAGCGCCGCCGCACCTTCCGCCATCGCGAGCCCCGCGGCCACCGAGGCCGCCGCCATCGTGAACGCCCGGCGCGACATCCGACGTGATCCCGTACGCGCACCCTGACGTGACAAATGCCTCATGAAGCCGCCCCTCGAGTCCGGATTCCACCGACAATCGCTGGTCGTTCGGGGACAGCATGCCCGACCCGGCCCGAATCCCACCGCAGGTTGCGGAGTAACGTTCACCGGCGAGGCAGGCACCGGCTCGTACGGGGGATCCTGCCGGTCCGTTGATCAGCGAAAGGCACGAGGTGACCGACTCTATGGCCGACATTGCGCGCGTCGGAGTGGTGGGCTGTGGCCAGATGGGCGCGGGTATCGCGGAGGTCTGCGCCCGCTCCGGCCTGGACGTGAAGGTCGCGGAGACCACCGGCGAGGCCCTGGAGATCGGCCGTACCCGGCTGCACAACTCCCTGTCCAAGGCGGCCGAGCGCGGCAAGATCTCCGAGACGGAGCGGGACGAGGCGATCGCCCGCCTCAGCTTCACCACCGACCTGGGCGAGTTCGCCGACCGTGACCTCGTCATCGAGGCGGTCGTGGAGAACGAGCAGGTGAAGACCGAGATCTTCCAGGTGCTCGACCAGGTGGTGACGCGTCAGGACGCGATCCTCGCCTCCAACACCTCCTCCATCCCGCTGGTGAAGCTGGCCGTGGCGACCTCCCGCCCGGACCAGGTCATCGGCATCCACTTCTTCAACCCGGCCCCCGTGCAGCAGCTCGTCGAGCTGATCCCGGCGCTGACCACGTCGGAGGGCACGATCAGCCGGGCGCAGACCCTGGTGGAGAAGGTGCTCGGCAAGCACGCGATCCGCGCCCAGGACCGCTCGGGCTTCGTGGTGAACGCGCTGCTCATCCCGTATCTCCTTTCGGCCATCCGGATGTTCGAGTCGGGCATCGCGTCCCGCGAGGACATCGACAACGGCATGGAGATGGGCTGCGCCCACCCGATGGGGCCGCTGAAGCTGTCCGACCTGATCGGCCTGGACACCGTGGCGTCGGTGGCGGACAGCATGTACGAGGAGTACAAGGAGCCGCTGTACGCCGCTCCCCCGCTGCTCCAGCGCATGGTCGACGCGGGCCGCCTCGGCCGCAAGTCGGGCTCGGGCTTCTACACGTACGCCTGATTCCGGCCAGCACCCGCCCGACTCGCGTCCAGGTGCGGCTGATCACCTTCCGCTTCACCCCTGGCAACCCCGGGGCGATTACTCTCCGTACCTGAACTCAAGTCAATTTTCGGCCAGTTCACGGGCCCGGCACTCCGCGAGTGCCGGGCCCGCGCCGTTCACACACCGTGTGCGCGGGGGGCTCGCATATGCCCTTCGCACACGCTCCCGCCCCGACCACCAGGCGAGTTGACTTTCCGTGCGCACAGGGGGGATGTGACGACTACCGAAAGGAGCCGACTCGTGACCACCGACCCCGAGCGTCCCGTGGTCCCGGAAGAACTCGCAGAGTTACGTCGCAGCCTGGACGTGGGCCTCGCCCGCGTCGACGGACGGCTCGCGTTACTCACCCAGAGCGACACCCAGCACACCAAGGACCAGGACGACCTGTCCGTCCGGATCACGGCCCTCGAGCACAACCGGTGGCCACTGCCGGCCCTCGCCGCCCTCACCTCCATCGGGGCGTTGGCGGTGGCGGCATGGCAGGCACTCGGGCGCTAGCCCGAGACGGGAGACAGGCCGGTTAACGCGCGTCCTGGCCAAGACGCAGATGGTGCAACAGAAGGAGTGCCGCCGCCATGTTGGCGGCCGGGACCTCGCCCCGCGCCACCATGTCGGGGACGAGCTTCAGCGGGACCCACTCACGGCGGTCCGACTCGAAGTCGTCCTCGGGGTGGCCGATGTAGGTCCCCTCGTCCGACCAGTAGATGTGGTGCCGGGCGTCGGTGAGGCCGTTGGACGGCTCCACGCTCATCAGGTGCCGCAAGGGTCCCGGCCGCCAGCCGGTCTCCTCCTCCATCTCGCGAGCCGCCGCGTAGGCGATGTCCTCGCCGTCCTCGACGACGCCGGCGGCCAGCTCCCAGCCCCAGCTGTCGGTGATGAAGCGGTGCCGCCACAGGAGCAGCACCTCGTTGGCCTCGTTGACGACCGTGGCGATCGCGACGGGCCGCAGGCGTATCAGGAAGTGGTCGAGGTGCCGCCCGTCAGGTAGCTCGACATCTGCGAGATTGACGGTGAACCATCGGTTTCCATACACAGTTTGTTCGCTCTGTTTCGTCCACTGCACGGTTCTGCCACCTTCCGCCGAATAGATGGCAATATCGCAGCAGGAGGGTGTCCAGAGCACTCCGCGCACGGCAGAGCGAAGTAGCACGTGTCACGCGTGGGTTCGCCCCCGCTCCCCGCGGAAGCACAAGGGTCGCGCGACGCCGCGACGCGCTCCTACAGCGGGACGCGCAGTGCGCCGTCGATGAGTTCGGCGGCCTCGGCGGTGCCCGCGCAGTCGCTGCGCACCAGGTGCTCGCGCACCGCCCGCAGCCGGTCGCGCAGCCGCTGGGACTCCATCCCGCGCGCCTGTTCAGCCATTTCCACCGCCGTGGCCACCGCCTCGTCGGTGTTGCCCTGGCGCAGTTCGATCTGGCTCAGCATGGCGAGCCGGTGCACCCGGCCGCGGTCGTGCGCCGGGGTGTCCACGGCCGCCGCCGCGTGCTCGTGCGCTCCGGTGAGATCGCCGAGGCTGAGCAGCGCCTCCGCCACCTGTACGTTCACCAGGCCGGGTTGGACATAGCCCGTCTCGTCCGGCTCGCGCCCCCGCCGGATCCGGTCGGCCGCGGCCTCGGCACGCCGGATGCAGGACAGCGCGCTGCTGCCGTCGCCCAGGTGCGCGTACGCCTTGGCCTGCATCGCGTACAGATCGGACGCGAGCGCCGGGGTGATGTCGCGGCCCGCGGCGCGCAGCGCGGCCTCCGCGAAGGCGACCGCCTGGCGGTACTCCCGCATGAACAGCGACTGGTTGACGAGCAGCGCGATGACGTACGCGCCGAGTCCCCGGTCCCCGCTGGCCTTGGCGAGCCGCAGCGCCTGGTGGAAGTAGCGCTGGGCCAGGCCGTGCGCGTCCGAGTCGTACGCGCAGATGCCCGCGATCGCGACCAGGCCGCCGGTCGCGCGGTGCAGTTGACGGCCCATCGCGTCGGTGTAGCTGCCTCTGATCAGCGGCGCCGCCTCGGCGTTGAGGAATCCGACTATGCGGGTGCGCATCGCGACGCCGCCGGTCTTGCGGTACATCTGCTCGTAGTGGGTGCGGGCCGCGCGCATCATCTCCACCTCCGCCATGCTGACCGGGTGGCGGCCGCCGCGGGAGACGTCCACGTCCTCGGGCGGGTTCTCCCACTCCCAGACGGGCATCACGGCGGGCGTGCCGGTGACGGCGGGGGCGCCGAGCAGATGCGGGCGCTGCTGTTCGTCGGAGCGCCACAGCGCGGTGGCGCGCTCGACGAACCCGGAGAGCGTGGACGCCATCGAGCCCTGCCGCGCGGCCGGGATCCCGGGCACGCCGAGGCCGATGTCGTCGAGTGCGACCGTGCGTTGGAGGCGTCCCGCGAGGACTTCGCAGATCAGGTCGGGCACTTGGCCGCGGGGGCGCTGGCCCTTCAACCAGCGGGCCACGGCGGTGTGTTCGTATCTCAGCGAGAGGCCCCTGGCCTTTCCCGCCTGATTCACATGGGCGGCGAGGCCCGCGTGGGAGATGCCCGCTTCGTCGAGGATCGCGTCGAGCAGGGTGTTGGGCTGCATGGAGGCCCTCCGGTGGCTCGGTGCGACCAGCCTAGTGGAGCCCTCTTCACACGGGGTGTGAACGGAGTGCTCGCATCCGGGGAGCGCGCGCTCTGCCGCGCCGGGCGCGTGGTCGGTTGACTGAGAGCCCTCACCAGGAGGCGGCCGGGCCGCCGGCTCCCCCTCATACAGTGCGGCGGCCCCTCTGTGGCGCCGTCCGACGGCCGTCGTCTGCCCGGCAGTTCCGCGACGGCCCGGACGGCGCAGGCCGCAGCGGACCGGGCGGTGTTCAGCTCATGGTGCGGGCGCGCCGCCCGGTCTCCGTCGCCTGTGACGGCACCCGCGAGCGGTCGTTGCGCAGCACCAGGAGCGCGGCGTCGTCGGACGTCAGCCGGCCGATGTGGCGCAGGAGTTCGCCGTACACGGCGTGGATGACGGCCTGCGGTGAGACAGGCAGGGTCCGGGCGGCCTCGCTGAGCACGGACTGCAGGGCGAAGAACCGGCCCGCGGCGTTGCGGGCGTCCTCCATCCCGTCGGTGTACAGCACCAGGGCGTCGCCCGGCAGCAGCCGTCCGCAGTGGGCCAGGGGCAGTTCGGCCGGGAGCGGGAAGGGTCCGAGCGGCGGCAGCGGGTCCCCGCCCGGCATCGGTTCGGCCCGGCCGCGCAGCCGATAGGGCCAGGGGTGGCCGCAGTTGAGCGCCCGCACGTCGCCGTCCCGGCTGATCTCCACCAGGAGTACGGTCACGAACTCCTCGGCGAGCGGGCTCTCGGGCGGGGCGGCGCCGTTCGCGGGGTGCTCGGCGCGGGAGCGCTCACGCAGGTGCCGGTCGAGGGCACGCTCGAGGCGCCGGAGGACGAGCGGCAGTTCGGGCTCTTCGTGGGCGGCCTCGCGGAAGCTGCCGAGGACGGCGGCGGCGGTGCCGATCGCGGCCAGGCCATGGCCCCGGACGTCCCCCATCACCAGGCGCACGCCGTGGTCGGTGGCCGCGACCTCGTACAGATCCCCGCCGACGGACGCGCCGTGCGTGGCGGACAGCCGCCCGGCGGCGAGCGCGAGCCCGTCGACGCGCGGCGGCAGCGGCCGGAGCAGGACGTTCTGCGCGGCGCCCGCGACCGCCCTGAGCTGGCGCAGCTCGCGCAGCAGCGCGCGCCGCACCTGCAGGACGAGCCCGGTGCCGACGGCGAAGAAGACGGCGCTGGTGACGATCCGGGCACCCAGGCTCTGCTGTTGGGCGAGCGGACAGGTCAGTTTGTATGTGATGGCGACGGCGCCCCACACCGTGGGCAGGCCGAGCGACAGGGCCCGGCGCAGGCGGCGGGCGCGAGGCAGCTCGAACGAAGCGGTGGCTCCGGGGCAGTCTCCCTGGGGAGTTCTCGCCCGAAGCCGCGCCGTGCAGTGGGCCCCGGCGCCGCGACCGGGCGCGCGAGGCTTGATCCGGATCATGCCGACGGCCCCCTAAGGCCCAGTCCAGCGTGCGGGCCGTGTGCGGGACCGGCCCCTACGGCCGAACTGATTCTGTCGACCGCATGGGCGGATCGGATCAGATCACCGGAAGTTGTCACCCTAACGAGTGAGGGGCGTATCCGTGTCCACGGATACGCCCCTCAACTGCGCCTTCGCGCACCGGCGATGCCTTCGCGGCGCCGTTCGGCCCCGCCGCCGAGACGGCGGGGCCTCGCGGAACTACGCCCCGCGCAGCACCGCGCCGGTCACCTCGGCGGCGCGCGCCACGGCCGCGTCGCGCGCGGCGGTGGCCTCGTCGACGGTCAGTGTGCGGTCGGCGGCGCGGAACCGCAGCGCGTACGCCAGCGACTTCTTGCCCGCGCCGATCTGCTCGCCGGTGAAGACGTCGAACAGGCGGATGTCCTCCAGGAGTTCACCGGCGCCGTCGCGCAGGAAGGCCTCGACGACGGCCGCGGGCACGTCGGTGTCGACGACGAGCGCGACGTCCTGCGTGGCCACCGGGAAGGCCGAGATGTGCGGCGCCTGGAGGGTGCCCTCACCGGCCTGGGCGAGCACGTCCAGGTTCAGCTCCATCGCGCAGCTGCGGGCGGGCAGGCCCAGCGCCTTGATGACACGCGGGTGCAGCTCACCGGCGTGGCCGACGCAGACGATCTCGCCCTCGGTGCCGTCCTCGGCGACGCCGTCGGCGTGCTCCAGGAACACGTTCAGCTCGGCGCAGCGGCCCGGGTGCCACGGGCCGTACTGCCCCTGCTGGACGATGAGTTCGGCCCCGGCCTCACGGGCCACGGTGCGCGCCGCCTCGACGGCGTCCGCCCAGTCGGCCGGGCGGCCCTTGCCCCACCAGCCGGCCTGCTCGTGGGCGCCCGCGAGGACGACCGCGACGTGCCGGGGCTGCTCGGGCAGCGTCTCGTCGAGCGCCGCGAGCTGCTCGTCCGAGGGCCGCCGGTCGACGGGCGGGCGCCCGGCGGAGCCGTTGCCCGAAGCCGCGTCGGCGGTGCGGGGGTGGAAGACCAGGCCGGTCTCGAACAGCGCCAGGTCGTGGCTGCCGCGCCCGTCGTTGCGGCGCAGCGTGGCGAGCAGGCCCGGCAGCAGCGTCGTGCGGAGCGCGGGCTCCTCGTCGGACAGCGGGTTGACGAGCTTGACGACGCGGCGGTTCGGGTCGTCCTTGTCGAGGCCGAGCTGGTCGAAGACCTGCTCGCCGACGAACGGGTAGTTCGGCGCCTCGACGAAGCCGTCCCCGGCGAGCGCGCGGCCCACCCGGCGGTGCAGCCGCTGCCGCTCGGTCAGGCCGCGACCGGCGGGGGGCCGGGGCAGCGTCGAGGGCAGGTTCTCGTAGCCCTCCAGGCGGATGACTTCCTCGGCGAGGTCGTTGATCTCGGCGAGGTCGGGCCGCCAGGACGGCACGGTGACGGTCAGGGAGTCCTGTCCGTACACGTCGCAGCCGACCTCCTGGAGGCGGCGCACGACGGTCTCGCGGCCGTAGGTCACACCGGCGACCCGGTCCGGGTGGTCGGCGCGCATGCTGATGGTGTGCGGCGCGGAGGGCGCGATGACCTCCGTGACACCGGCCTCGGCGGTGCCGCCCGCGAGCAGCACGAGGAGGTCGACGGTGCGCTGCGCGGCGGCGGACGCGGCCTGCGGGTCGACGCCGCGCTCGAAGCGCTTGGCCGCCTCGGAGGACAGCTTGTGGCGGCGCGCGGTGCGGGCCACGGAGACCGCGTCGAAGTGCGCGGCCTCGATGACCACATCGGTGGTGCCCTGCGCCTCGCCGGACCGCTCGTCCACGACGGTGTCGGCGATCTCGGTGTTGGCGCCGCCCATGACGCCCGCGAGGCCGATCGCGCCACGGTCGTCGGTGATCACCAGGTCCTCGGCGTCGAGCACCCGCTGGGCGCCGTCGAGGGTGGTGAACTTCTCGCCCTGCTCGGCCCGGCGCACGCCGATGGTGCCCTGGACGCGCGCGCGGTCGTAGGCGTGCAGGGGCTGGCCGAGCTCCAGCATCACGTAGTTGGTGACGTCGACGGCCAGCGAGATCGGGCGCATGCCCGCCTTCTGCAGGCGGCGGCGCAGCCAGATCGGCGAGCGGGCGTCGGGGCGCAGGCCGGTGACGGTGCGCGCGGTGAAGCGGTCACAGCCGGCCGGGTCGCTGACGCGCACCGGGTAGCCGAAGGAGTTCGGCGCCGGGACGTCGAGCAGCGCCGGGTCGCGCAGCGGCAGGCCGTACGCGGTGGCCGTCTCGCGGGCGACGCCGCGCATCGACAGGCAGTAGCCGCGGTCCGGCGTGACGGCGATGTCGAGGACCTCGTCGACGAGTTCGAGCAGCTCGATGGCGTCGGTGCCGGCCTCGTGCTCGGGCGGCAGCACGATGATGCCCCCGGAACCGTCGTCGCCCATGCCCAGCTCGTCGCCGGAGCAGATCATGCCGTGCGAGGTCTTGCCGTACGTCTTGCGCGCGGCGATCGCGAAGTCGCCGGGCAGGACGGCGCCGGGCAGGACCACGACGACCTTGTCGCCGACGGCGAAGTTCCGGGCGCCGCAGACGATCTCCTGCGGCTCACCGGTGCCGTTGGCCGTGCCGACGTCGACGGTGCAGAAGCGGATGGGCTTCTTGAAGCCCTCCAGCTCCTCGATGGTCAGGACCTTGCCGACGACGAGGGGGCCCTTGAGGCCCGCGCCGAGCTGTTCGACGGTCTCGACCTCGAGACCGGCCGAGACGAGCTTGGCCTGCACATCGCGGCCGGTCTCGGTGGCGGGGAGATCGACATACTCCCGCAGCCAGGAAAGCGGGACCCGCATCAGATCTCCATCCCGAACGGCCGGGTGAAGCGCACGTCACCCTCGACCATGTCTCGCATGTCTTCTACGTGGTGGCGGAACATCAGCATCCGCTCGATGCCGAACCCGAAGGCGAACCCGCTGTACTTCTCGGGGTCCACGCCGCAGGAGGCCAGCACCTTGGGGTTGACCATGCCGCAGCCGCCGAGCTCGATCCAGCCCTCGGAGGAGCAGGTGCGGCAGGGGCGGTCGGGGTTGCCCACGGACTCGCCCCGGCACACGTAGCAGACCATGTCCATCTCGGCGGACGGCTCGGTGAAGGGGAAGAAGTTCGGCCGCAGCCGCGTCTTCATGCCCTCGCCGCCGAAGAGCGCCTGCACCATGTGGTCCAGGGTGCCCTTCAGGTCGGCCATGGTCAGGCCCTCGTCCACGGCGAGCAGCTCGACCTGGTGGAAGACGGGGGTGTGCGTGGCGTCCAGCTCGTCGGTGCGGTAGACCCGGCCGGGGCAGATCACGTACACCGGCGGCTCGCGGTCGATGAGCGAGCGGATCTGCACGGGCGAGGTGTGGGTGCGCAGCACGACACCGGAGTCGTCCGCGTCCACGGCCGGGGCGGCGTCCGGGGCCCCCAGAGACGCAGCGTCGACGAAGAACGTGTCCTGCTCACCGCGGGCCGGGTGGTCCGGGCCGATGTTCAGGGCGTCGAAGTTGAACCACTCGGACTCGACCTCGGGGCCCTCGGCGACCGCGTAGCCCATGGCCACGAAGATGTCCTCGATGCGCTCCGACAGCGTGGTCAGCGGGTGCCGGGCACCGGCCGGTACGCGGTCGTGGGGCAGCGAGACGTCCACGGCCTCCTCGACCAGGACGCGCGCGTCCCGCTCGGCCTCGAGCTCGGTCTGGCGGGCGGCGAGCGCCTTGTTCACGGCGCCGCGGGCCATGCCCACGCGCTTTCCGGCGTCGGCCTTGGCCTGCGGGGGCAGCGCGCCGATCTCGCGGTTGGCGAGCGCCAGCGGCGAGGTGCCGCCGGTGTGGGCGGTCTTCGCCTCCTGCAGCTGGTCGAGGTCGGCGGCGGCCGCGAAGGCGGCGAGCGCCTCGTCCCGCATGCGCTCGATCTCTTCAGGTTTCAGTGCCTCGACCTCGACAGGGTCGTACGACTTGTTCGGTGCCGACATCTCTTCCCGTGCTTCCGTTGACTGGCGGATGGTCCCCGTCGACGAGTCGGAGACGACTGGTCCTGAGATCGTCCCGAGAATGGGGACACAAAGGTGCCAACGTCCGAGTCTAACGGGGGTGCGGTGAACGCATGCGCCCGCGGGCGGCCGCGGCGATGATCACTGGAGATACGCCGGGGCCCCCACGGGCAACGTAAATCGGAACTGGGCGCCGCCGCCGGCCGCGCGGCCCACGGTGATCGTGCCGCCGTGCGCTTCGACGATGCCCTTCACGATGTACAACCCCAGTCCCGTCCCGCCGCGTTTGCTGCCCCGCCAGAAGCGGGTGAAGACGCGGCCCATCGACTCCTCCGGAATGCCGGAACCCTCGTCGCTGACGGTGACCGCGGTGTCGGCGGCTCCCCGCACCCGCAGGGAGGGCGAGGGCGCCACATCAATGGTGACCGTTCCCTCGCCGTGCCGCACCGCGTTTTCCAGCAGATTGCTCAGCACCTGATCGATCTTGTCCGGATCGGCCCACAGGTCGGGCAGCGGCTGCTGCAGCCGTACGAGGAAGCGGTCCGCGTCCTGACCGGCGGCGACGTGGGCCTGGATGTGCCGCCCGACGGCCGCGCCGATGTCGACGGGCTGGCGGCGCAGTTCGAGCCGCCCGGAGTCGATGCGGGAGATGTCGAGCAGTTCGGCGATGAGCCGGGTGACGCGGTTGGCGTCGGCGTCCACCGTCTCCAGCATCAGCTTCTTCTGGTCGTCGGTGAACCGCTCCCACTTGGCGAGCAGCGTCGCCGTGAAGCCCTTGACGGACGTCAGCGGCGAGCGCAGTTCATGGGCGACGGTGGCGATCAGCTCGGCGTGGCTGCGCTCGGTGCGGCGGCGCGCCTCGGTGTCGCGCAGGGACACCACGAGGCGGCGCAACGGCCCGGTCGGCCGCGTCCGTACGTACCGCGCGGACACGAGCACTTCGCGGCCGCCGGGAAGCAGCAGGTTCCGCTCGGGCTGGGCGAACCGGGTGGTGAGGCCGCCGTAGGGGTCGGTGAGCTGCCACCAGCGGCGTCCTTCTAGGTCCTCCAGGGGCAGCGCCCGCTCGATGGAGGCGCCCATGGCGTCGCTGGCGCGGACGGCGGTGATGCGGGCCGCGGCGGCGTTGAAACAGATCACGCGCCCCGACTCGTCGGCCACGACCAGGCCGTCGGGCAGGTCGTCCGGGTCGATGCCGAGCTCGCCGGGGCCCGGGCCCGCCTGGCCCGACTGGCCTGCGGGAGGGCACAGGATGTCCCGTACTCCCGGTGGTCTGCTCGTGCCGACAGTCATTCCCCGTATCCCCGCCTCT
This sequence comes from Streptomyces flavofungini, assembly GCF_014650815.1. GTDB lineage: Bacteria > Actinomycetota > Actinomycetes > Streptomycetales > Streptomycetaceae > Streptomyces > Streptomyces flavofungini. The sequence goes on along the minus strand of NZ_BMVR01000016.1, from coordinate 6,983 downwards.
CGGAACCGGCGCAATGGGCCTGTGAGCCCGACACACTACTAGCCGGGGGTGACGGAGCGGCACCCTCCGGCGGCGCGCTGTGCACGCGCGGACGCATAGAGGCATACGGCTGCCGCGGTCGCGAGGTTCAAGCTCTCGGCGCTTCCGTGGATCGGAACGCGCACCACCGCGTCGGCGAGTGCGCGGGTCTCCTCCGGCAGCCCCCAGGCCTCGTTGCCGAAGATCCACGCCGTCTCGGTGCCCATGGTCCCCTGGTCCAGCTCGGCGTCCAGGTCGTCCGCCCCGGCCCCGTCGGCGGCGAGCACCCGCACGCCCGAGCCCTTCAGGCCGCGGACGGCCTCCTCGACGGGCACGCCCACGGCCACCGGCAGGTGGAAGTGCGAGCCGACCGAGGCGCGCACGGCCTTGGGGTTGTAGAGGTCGACGGAGGCGTCGGTGAGGATCACGGCCTCGGCGCCCGCGGCGTCGGCGCAGCGCAGCACGGTCCCGGCGTTTCCGGGGTCGCGTACGTGGGCGAGCACGGCGACGAGTTTGGGCCGCCCCGCGAGGATCTCGTCCAACGGCACGTCGAGGAACCGGCACACCCCGACAAGACCCTGCGGGGTGACGGTCGTCGAGATGTCCGCGATGACGCTCTCGTCGGCCAGGTGCACGCTCGCCCCGGCGTCCCGGGCCGCGCCGACGATGTCCGCGTACCGCTCGGCGGCCTCGACGGTCGCGAACAGCTCCACGAGCGTGGCCCGCCCGTTCCCGCGATGCCCGGCGGCCTCCCGCACGGCCTGCGGCCCCTCCGCCAGGAACAGCCGCTCCTTCCCGCGAAAGTTCCGCTTGGCAAGCCGCCGCGCGGCGCTGACGCGCACCGAACGCGGGGAGATCAGTTCCGGACTGCTGGCCATCAAGTCGCCTTCGGGGATACGGGGTCGGGGCTTCTCACCGCCGGGGGCGGGCACTTCTTCACCGCCAGGGGGCGGAGGCATTCTCACCGCCGCGAGACGGCCACTGCTCACCACCACGGGGCGGAGGCTTCCTCACCACCAAGAGGCGGGGGCTTCCTCACCGCCAAGAGGCAGGGGCTGCACGCCGCCGCGAGACGGGCACTTCTCACCGCCGCGAGACGAGGGCCGCACGCCGCCGCGAGGCAGGCGGCCCCCCGCCGGGAGGGGCGGGTATTCCTTCCCCGCCGCAACGGCGCTCAGCCGAAACGTCAGCGACCGGCGGTGCCGAACCGCCCGCAGCGACGCGCGGCGAAGAGCGGGCCGAACAAGACGGGACCCGCAGGCCATCGGCCTACGGGTCCAATCACAGCTCAAGCCCAGTGCGAACGTCAGGCGGCCTTGGGGGCGTTGACGTCCGACGGCAGGGCCTTCTGCGCGACCTCGACCAGCGCGGCGAACGCGTTGGCGTCGTTCACGGCCAGCTCGGCGAGGATCTTGCGGTCCACCTCGATGTTGGCGGCCTTCAGACCCTGGATGAAGCGGTTGTAGGTGATGCCGTTGGCGCGGGCAGCGGCGTTGATGCGCTGGATCCACAGCTGACGGAAGTCGCCCTTGCGCTTCTTGCGGTCGTTGTAGTTGTAGACCAGGGAGTGGGTGACCTGCTCCTTGGCCTTGCGGTACAGGCGCGACCGCTGGCCGCGGTAGCCGCTGGCCGCTTCGAGGATCGCCCGACGCTTCTTGTGGGCGTTGACTGCCCGCTTGACGCGTGCCACTTGTTAACTCCTTGTAGCGGGGCCGTGGTTGGACTCACACGACCCGGTATCGATTGGGTCCCGGTCAGAGCTCAGGCGCGCGGTGCGCGCCCGGACTCACTTGCCGAGAAGCTTCTTGATCTTCTTGGCGTCGCCCGGGGCCATCTCGGCGTTGCCGGTGAGGCGACGCGTCAGACGGGACGACTTGTGCTCGAGCAGGTGGCGCTTGCCGGCGCGCTCGCGGAGCACCTTGCCGGAGCCGGTGACCTTGAAGCGCTTGCTGGCACCGCTGTGCGTCTTGTTCTTCGGCATAGCGCCGTTCTCTCCTCGTCAGTGGCACTCCGATGCCCGGTCGTGAAACCGGGCATCCGGGAGCGTCATGTGTTCGGTTGGCGATCCCTGGACTCGCGTCCGGGGATCAGGCCTCGGCGGGAGCCTCGGCCGGGGCCTCGACGGGGGCTTCGGAAAGCTCCTCCTCGGCGGCGTTCTGCGACTTGCCGGGGTTGGCCTTCGCTTCCGCCTTGCGAGCCGCCTGGGCCTCACGGGCCTCGGCCATCGCCTCGGTCTTCTTCTTGTGCGGACCGAGGACCATGATCATGTTTCGGCCGTCCTGCTTCGGGTTCGACTCGATGAACCCGAGGTCCTGGACGTCCTCCGCGAGCCGCTGCAGCAGCCGGAAGCCGAGCTCCGGACGGGACTGCTCGCGACCACGGAACATGATCGTGATCTTGACTTTGTCGCCCTGCTTGAGGAACCGGACGACGTGACCCTTCTTGGTGTCGTAGTCGTGCGGGTCGATCTTCGGCCGGAGCTTCATCTCCTTGATGACCGTGTGCGCCTGGTTCTTGCGCGCCTCACGGGCCTTCATGGCCGACTCGTACTTGAACTTCCCGTAGTCCATGAGCTTGCACACGGGCGGACGGGCGTTCGCCGCGACCTCGACCAGGTCCAGGTCGTACTCCTGCGCAAGCTCCAGGGCCTTGGCAAGCGGGACAATCCCGACCTGCTCGCCGCTGGGACCGACAAGTCGCACTTCGGGAACGCGAATCCGGTCGTTGATGCGGGGCTCGGCGCTGATGGATCCTCCTCGGTAGCACCACGCGACCGTCTGGCGGACAGCCGCGTTACGTCTGTTTTCTCGACCAACCGAGCCGGAACACAAAAAATGCCCCGACTGATCACAGAAGGGGCTCCAAACGAATACCGGAGCACCTCCGCGATGATCGCGGGGCGCATCGGGCGGACGCTCGCGCTTCGCACGGTGTCCGCCTGACCGGTGACCCGCCGCCCCTCGGAGCGGCCAGGTGGGAGATCGGAGCCTCCACTTGTGGGCCGGACGCTTGCGTTGGCACGCGGGTGTCCAGCCGGTCGTTACACAAGGTTAGCAGGTCCCGGGGGGTGGGGCTAACCGTCGGAGCGCGGCTCTAGGGTGAGGGGCATGAGTGACACGAGCCCCGCGGCCACCCCCGCACCCCACGACGCATCCCAGAGCCCCGGCTTCGACGCCATGACCCGCGACATCGCGGACGTTCCCGCGGTCGAGGTGATCACGACGGTCGCGGTGCACCTGATGAGCGCGGCGGCGGTGAACCTGGGCCTCGCCGAGGAGGGCGAGGCCCACAAGGACCTGGACGAGGCCCGCAAGCTGATCCAGGCCCTGGCCGGTCTGATGGACGCGAGCGCGACGGAGATCAGCTCCTTCCACGCGGCGCCGCTGCGGGACGGCCTGAAGTCCCTGCAGCTCGCGTTCCGCGAGGCGTCCCTGGTGCCGGACGAGCCCGGTCAGGGCCCCGGCGAGAAGTACACGGGGCCCGTCTTCGGCTGACGCCCACGCATCACCGTACGTAGAGGGGCTCGCCCGGTGGCGTCGCCTCGGCCGGCAGCAGTGCCAGGTCGAGGCCGCGCACCAGGCGGGCCCTCAGTGTTTCGTCGGCGGCGAGGGCCTCGGCGAGGCGCTGGGCGGCGGCCTGCGTGGCCGCGGGGTCCAGGACCAGGGCGAGGGTGCCGTCGGCCGTGCCGGGGCCGAGGTGGGCGCGGAGCACGGCGGGCTCGGCGGCGACGACGGCGCGCACGGCGGCGACGACGGCCGGGTCCGTGAGCGCGTCGGCGCTGCGGCGCCCTTCGGCGAGGGCGATCAGCGCGGGCCGGTTCAGCTCGTAGGGGACGGGGCCCGCGAGGTCGAGGACGATCGTGTCGGCCTTCTCGTGCGCGGCGGCCTGCAGCGCCTGGTGCAGCGGTACGGCGACGGGGCGGGCCTCGGGGTCCCACAGGGCCAGCGCCTCGGTGGAGGTGAAGGCGGGCAGCGCGGTGCGGTGGCCCGCCTTCAACGTGGGCACGGCCATGTCACTGGTCTTCTCGCGCCGCAGCCCGCCCGCCCGTCTCCCACCACCCTCATGAAGAGCTTCGCCCCCCTGTTGATCGCCCTCCTCGACCTCGCCGAGCACGGCGACGACGGGTACCAGGAGACGGGCCCCCGCGAGCGCTTCGAGGACCGGCCCGTGGGCGCTCCGGTCCTCGGCCCAGGCGGCGAGCGCCGCCCGGAGCGCGGGGTCGGCCGACCCGTCGTCGTCGGAGAAGCCGGGGTCGGGAATGTTCTTGTTCGCCACGGTCCCGACCCTAGCCCGCCGGTGTCCGGCGGCTGCGGCCGCCCACCGGCGCACGGACGACGTACCGCCGCGGCCGCCTACCGCCGCGCGGCCCCCGCCCGCCCCCGCCACAGCCAGATCCCCGCCGCCAGCAGGGCCACGCCCAGGCCTCCGGCCGCGGGGCCGACCCACCCGGCGGGGCCGTCGTCCTCGGGCGCCTTGTCCGGGCCGGGGCCGAAGTACTTGTCGGTGCGGGCCGTGGCACGCAGGGACTGGGGCTTGATCTTGTCGGCGCGAGCGAGTGCCGCGACCGGGTCGACGAGGCCGAAGCCGCGGGAGTCGTCGCGGCCGCCGGCCGGGGCGTCCCGTGCGGTGTCCCGCAGGAGCTGCTTGATCTCGGCGGGGCCGAGGCCGGGGTGGGCGGCGCGGATGAGGGCGACGGCACCGGAGACGAAGGCGGCCGCCGCGCTCGTGCCCCAGCCCTCGTAGTACCTGCGGTTGGGGTCGGCGATGACGACGTCGTCGCCGGGCGCGCTGACGGTGGCGTACCAGCGGCGGGTGGAGAAGGGGGCGCGCGTGCCGTTGCTGTCGACGGCGGTCGCGGCGATGACGCCCGGGTACGCGGCCGGGTACGAGATGTGGTCGCCGCGTTCGCCGCCGTTGCCCGCGGAGGCGACGACGACGGCGCCCTTCTTCAGCGCGTACTGGACGGCGGCGTCCTCCGTCGGCTCCGGGTGGGCGGACTTGGAGTCGTCGCCGAGGGAGAGGTTGATGACGTCGGCGCCGTGGTCGGCGGCCCAGCGGATGCCTTCGGCGAGGGCGTTGCCGCGGGTGGAGCGGGCCTTCTTGCGGGCGGGGTCGCCGTCCTCGAGGATCACCCGCACCGGCAGGATCCGCGCTTCGGGCGCGATGCCGAGCACGCCGTCGCGGCGGCCCGCGCCGTGCCCGTGACCGGCGACGATCCCCGCCATGGCGGTGCCGTGCCGGGCCCAGGACTTGTCGCCGCGGCGGGCGCCGAAGCCGACCATGTCCTTGCCGGTCCTGACGTTGCCGGCCAGGTCGGGGTGGGAGGCGTCCACGCCGGTGTCGAGCACGGCGACGGTGACGCCCGCGCCCTTGGTGGTCCGCCAGGCCTGGTCGGTGCGCATCACGTCGAGGGCCCACTGCTGGCCGCGGATGCCGTCGTCGGCGTGGGCGGTGCCGACGGCGGGCAGCAGCGCACAGGTGGCGGCGACCGTGCCGACCACCGCCCGCCGCGTGCGCTGGCGCATTCCGCTCATGGTCATGAGGACTTCTCCGTGGCCGCGGTGACGGTCTTGCGCAGGCCGCGCTCGACGCGGTCGGCGATGCCCTTCGCGTCGTTGCCGAGCCCCGCCTGGGCGGGGGCGGAGGTGGCGCCCGCCTTCATGGCTTCGGCGGCGGGCTCCGGGTCGGTGACGGCGCGGCCGTCGGCGAAGCCGGAGACGGCGTACGCGATGACGGGGGCGTCGGGCAGCACGGACAGGGTCCAGGTGGCGCGCTGGAGGTCGCCGAAGTCCCCGGCGACGGTGCCCTCGGCGGCGTACGGGCGGGGCATCAGGTCCGGCCGGGCGTCGAGGCCCTCCTCGGTGAACCGGGTGCGCAGGGCCCGCATCGCCTCGGCGTCCGCCTTCGTGAACAGCAGGCCGACGGTGGTGACGTGGCTGCGGGTCGCGTCCGTGTACGTGGCGCGCAGCAGGCGCAGGCAGCCCGCCGGAGCGAGGGCCTTGCGCAGCAGCGGGTCGAAGGCGTCCTTGCAGGTGCTGTCGGGGGCGACGGCGACGCGGTTCCAGGTGCGGTCGGCGCCACCGGGGCCCGCGCCCTCACCCTTGATCGAGCGCGGGAACAGCTCGTCGACGGGCACGCTGTGCCAGAGCTCCCCCGCCTCGACGTACGCGTTCCGCGAGCTCCCCGCCGCGTCGGACTCTCCCGTCAGCCAACTCCCCGTCGCCGCCCCGCCGATGAGCCCGAGCCCCAGCACCACACAGGCCGCGGCCGCCGCCGCCCGGGGCCGCACCCACGCGCCGACGGGGCGCAGCCGGGTGGTGGTGTCGTCGTACAGCGCGGGCCGCGCCAGAAACACGAAGGGGCGGCCCGTGTCAGGACCCGGCGTCAGGTCCACGGCCCCGACGGCACGGCGGGCGGCGGCGGTCCGTCGGGCGGCGAAGGCCCGCACGGCGCCGGTACCGGCGGCCGTGGTGCCGCTGTTGCGGCCTTCCGGGGTGGCGCCGCTCGCCGGGCTGTCGCCGCTGCGAGGTGCGGGGAAGGGGCGTGGCGGGACGCCGGTGGGGCTTTTCGGTGCGGTGGGGTCCGCCTCCGTGGCGGCCGTACGCGCGGCGGGCGCCGGGCCCAACGGCGGGGCGGGCACGGCCGGTTGGGGGGTGGTGGCCCTGGCGCGGGAGGCGCGGGTGTCCTGGTCCGGGGTGGCGGTCTGGGTACGGCGGTCTCGCGCGCCCGGTGGGGAAGTGGGGGCGGTGGCTTCGGTCCGTGGGGCGCCCGGGGGCGGGGTGGCGGTGGTTCGCGGGCCGCTCGCGCCCGGGCTCTGGACGGCGGCGGTCCGCGGGTCCCTCGCACCAGGGGTCGGGGTGGTGGTGCGCGGGTCCCCCGCGCCCAGGGACGGGGCGGTACCGGTGCGCGGCTCCCCCGAGTCCGAGGCCGGGGTGGTGATTCGCAGGCCCCCCGCGCCCACAGAC
>NZ_BMVR01000015.1 GCF_014650815.1 Streptomyces flavofungini | reverse complement strand
CAGCGGAAGGCGCTCCAGGACGACGAAGGCCGACGGGACCATGAACTCGGGCAGCCTCCCGCCCACGTGCTCCCGCAGCGCGGTGACGTCGATGTCCTCGACGTTCCCGGCCCGGACGACGTACGCCACCAAGCGCTTGTCGGTGGTGCCGGTGCCCTTGGCCACGACCACGCCCTGCGCCACGTCCGGGTGCGCGGCGAGCGCGGCCTCGACCTCGCCGGGCTCGATGCGGAAGCCCCGCACCTTGAACTGCGCGTCGGCGCGGCCGACGTAGTCGAGCTGACCCTCGGGGGTCCAGCGGGCGAGGTCACCGGTGCGGTACATACGGCCGCCCGCCGGGCCGTAGGGGTCGGCGACGAAGCGGTCGGCGGTCAAGTCGGCGCGCCCGAAGTAGCCGCGCGCCACGTTACCCGCGATGTACAGCTCACCCACGACACCCACCGGCACGGGCGCGAGACCCGAACCGAGCACATAGGCCCGCATGTTGCCGAGCGGAGCGCCGATGGGGACGCTGCCCGAGCCGCCCCACTCCTGGTCGGCGGGCAGCGCCCACGTCGTCGCGTAGAACGACTCGGTCTGGCCGTAGGCGTTGACGACGCGGACACCCGGAATGGCCTCGCGCACCCGGTCCACGAGCGCCGCGGGCAGCGCCTCACCCGCGAACACCACGGAGTCCACAGTGAGTTCGCCGTCGACCTGGTCAAGGAGCTCGGCGAACACCGACGGAACAGTGGACACGACGCCACCCGACCAGCCGCCCCGCTCGCCGACGACCAGCACGTCCCGGACGACCTCCAGAGTGCCGCCCTGGGACAGCGTCGTGACGGCCTCGAAGACCGACACGTCGAAGTTGACCGAGGTGCCCGCGAGGACGCGGGTGGTGGCGTCGATGCCCACGGACGCGGCGAGGCACGTCACGCCGTTCACCACGTTGTGGTGGGTGACCGCCACACCCTTCGGGGTGCCGGACGAGCCCGAGGTGTACATCACGTACGCGATGTGGTCCGGCTTGAGCGCGGCCCTGCGGTCGGCATCCGTCAACGGGGCGTCGGTGGCCGCCGGTTCGAGGTCCACGGCGCCGAGGAACAGGCGCGGGATGTCCGTCTCGGGCAGCACGCCGACAGTGTCCGCGTCGGTGAGCAGGAGCTTCGGCGCCGCGTCGGACAGGATGTGGTCCAGGCGGGCGCTCGGGTACTTCGGGTCGATCGGCAGATAGGCGCCGCCCGCCTTCAGGACCGCGAGCAGCCCCGTGACCAGGTCGGCCGAGCGCGGCAGGGCCAGGCCCACGACCGTCTCCGGGCCCACCTCACGGGCGATGAGCTCCCGCGCGAGGCGGTCGGCGCGGGCGTTCAGCTCGGCGTACGTCAGCGAGGTGTCGTCGCACACGAGGGCGACCGCGTCCGGGGCCGCCGCCGCCCGCTGCTCGAACAGGCCGGGGATGGTGAGCGCGGGCGTCTCGGCGGCCGTGGCGTTCAAGCCGTACAGGACGTGCTCGCGCTCGGCCGCGCCCAGGATGTCGACGTGCCCGGCGGGGATGCGCGGGTCCTCGACGAGCTGGAGCAGGACGCGGTGGAAGCGGGCCGCGAGCGCCTCGACGTCCGCGCGCTCGAAGAGGTGGTGCTGGTACTGCAGGCCGAGGCGCAGGTGCGGCTCGGCGTCGGCGGCGACGATCAGCGGGTAGTGGGTGCCGCTGAGCGGGCTGATGCCGGTGACTTCGAGGCCCGCCGACGCGTACGCGTCGGTGAGGCCGACCGAGTCGACGGGGTAGGAGTCGAACACCACGATCGTGTCGAACAGCGAGGTCAGGCCCACCGCGTTCTGGATGTCGCCGAGACCGAGGTGCTGGTGGTCCAGGAGCGCGCCCTGCCGGTTCTGCAGGGCGGTGAGGACGTCGGCGAGGGACGCGCGCGGCGCGCGGTCCACCCGCACGGGAAGCGTGTTGATGAACAGGCCGACCATGTGGTCCACGCCCGGCACGACCGGCGGACGGCCGGAGACGGTGGCGCCGAACACGACGTCCCCGCGGCCGGTCAGCTCCGCGAGGAGCAGGCCCCAGGCGCCCTGCACGACGGTGTTCATGGTGATGCCGAGATCGGCGGCGCGGCGGGCGAGTTCCCGGGCCGACCCGGCGGCGAGCGGCACGTCGACCTGGCCGATGCCGCCGGGCTCCGCGCCGGGGCGGGCGCTGGGAACGAGCAGGGTGGGCTCGTCGACCCCGGCCAGTTCCTCGGCCCATACCCGGGTGTCCTCGGCGCGGTCCTGCTGGTCCAGCCAGACCAGGAAGTCCCGGTAGCCGCGGACGCGGGGCAGCCCGGTGGGATCGCCGTCGGTGCCGTACAGGCGCAGCAGGTCCTGCAGGAGCAGCGGCACGGACCAGCCGTCGAACAGCACGTGGTTGGCGGTGAACACCAGCTCCGCGCGGTCGCCGCCGAGGGTGACCAGCGTCATCCGCAGCATCGGCGGGTCGACGGGGTCGAAGTGCTTGGCGTGGTCGTCGGCGAGGAGCTTCGTCAGGGCCGCCTCGCGCTCGGCGTCGCCGAGGGAGCTGTGGTCGAACTCCAGCCACGGCAGGGCGACCTCGTCGAGGACCAGCTGCACCTGGTTGCCCTCGGTGTCCGTGACGAACGCGGTGCGCAGGCTCGCGTACCGGTCGAGCAGGGCCTGTCCGGCCGCGCGCATGCGGGCGGGGTCGACCTTGCCGGACAGGTGGAGGACGAGCTGCATCTGATACGCGTCGAAGGAGGCGTCCGAGAGCATCGTGTGAAACAGCAGGCCCGACTGGGCGGCGGTGAGCGGCCACACGTCGGACACGCCCGGGTAGCGGCGCTCCCACCGCTCGATGTCGGCCTGCGTGGTCGTGACCAGCGGCACGTCGGACGGCGTGAGGCCGCCCGCGCCCGGCGCCGACACGTGCCGGACGAGGCCTTCGAGGGCCTGCACCCACAGGTCGGCGAGGTCCTGCGCGTCGGCGGCCGAGAGCACGCCCGCGGGGAAGCCGATGCGGGCGTTGAGCCGCGGGCCCTCCTCGGCGTCCAGGACGAGGGCGTTGACGTCGAACACCGACAGGGCGGGCATGTCCGCGTCGAGGTCGGCGAGGATGTCGGCGGTGCCCTCGGCCTGGCTGAAGCCGAGGCCGCGCAGGTGGTCGGGCAGGTCCGTGGAGGTGGAGAAGCGGCCCAGGTAGTTGAAGGCGATCTGGCCGGTGGACCAGCGGCGCAGGATGTCCGCGGTCTCCGGGTTGAGGTAGCGCAGGAGGCCGTAGCCGAGGCCCTTGTCGGGGATGGCGAGGGCCTGCTCCTTGACGGCCTTGACCGCGGCACCGGCGGCGGCGCCGCCCGCGAAGGCCTCGTCGACGTCAATGCCGTCGATGTCGAGGCGCAGCGGGAACATGCTGGTGAACCAGCCCATGGTGCGGGACAGGTCCGCGCCGGGCACCGCGTGCTCCTCGCGGCCGTGGCCCTCCAGGCGCAGCAGCACGGTCGGCTCGTCGACACCGCGGGCGCGGCGCCAGCGGGTGACGGCGAGGGCGAGGGCGGCGAGAAGGCCGTCGTTGACGCCGCCGCGGAAGGCCGCGGGCAGCGTGGTCAGGAGCTGCTCGGTGACGGGCACGGGCACCCGCACGACGACGTGCTCCACCGTGGCGACGGTGTCGGTGACCGGGTCGAGGCGGCGGCTGCCGAGCACCGGATCGGGCCCGGCGACGACGGACTCCCACAGCTCCAGCTCGGCGGTGCGCTCGGGCCTCGCGGCCTCGTCCACCAGGGCGTGCGCCCAGCGGCGCACGGAGGTGGCGACGGCGTCGAGGGTAGGGGGCTGCCCGGCCTTGAGCTGCTTCCAGGCGGCGGCGAGGTCTGGCAGGAGGACGCGCCAGGACACGCCGTCGACGGCGAAGTGGTGCAGGACGAGGTGGAGTCGGCCGGGCTTGTCGGCGCCCGCGTCGAACCAGACGAACCGCGCCATGGTGCCGGCGGCGGGGTCCAGGAGGTCGGTGGCGGCGTCGAGTTCGGCGAACGCGAGGTCGCGCCAGGCGTCGTTCCACTGTCCGTCGCAGGCGACGCGGTGGACGAGCGAGGCGACATCAACGGCGCCGACGGGGGCGACTTCGAGGCCGCCGTCGCCGTCGGTGAGCAGGCGCGAGCGCAGGATGTCGTGGTGGTCGACGACGGCGGAGAGGGTCGCGACGAGGCCCGTCTCGTCGATGCCGACGGGCAGGTCGAGGACCATCGACATGGAGAAACGGTCGCTGCCGCCGCCCAGTTCCTTCAGGAAGTGCCCGGCGGGCAGCAGCGGCATCCAGCCGACGCCGCCGCCCGCCAGCTCCGCCAGGACGGTGGCCTGGCCGCCTGCCGCCGCGACGTCGGCCAGCTCGGCCACGGTGCGGCACTCGAAGATCTGCCGGGGGCTGACCTCGACGCCCTGGGCGCGGGCCCGGGACACGACCTGGATGGAGCGGATGGAGTCGCCGCCGACGGCGAAGAAGTCGTCGTCGATGCCGACCCGGTCCAGGCCGAGGACCTCGGCGTAGACGCCGGTGAGGACCTCCTCGGCGGGGGTGCGCGGGGCGCGGTACCGGCCGCCGGTGAACTCCGGCTCGGGCAGGGCCTTGCGGTCCAGCTTGCCGTTCGGGGCGAGCGGGAGGCGGTCCAGCATCATGAAGACGGACGGGACCATGAACTCGGGAAGGCGCGTGGCGACGAAGCGGCGCAGCTCGCGGGAGGAGACGACCATGGTCAGGTCGACGTCGAGTTCGCCGAGGCTGTCGACGTCACCGGAGCCGACGGCGCCGTCGTCGGAGCCCACGGGCACGACGTAGCCGACGAGTTGCTTGCCGCCGCGGTTCTGGTGCACGGTCACGACGGCCTGCGCGACGCCCGGGTGGGCGGTGAGCGCGGCCTCGATCTCGCCGGGCTCGATGCGGAAGCCGCGGACCTTGACCTGCGCGTCGCCGCGGCCGACGTACTCCAGGCGGCCGTCGGCGTTCCAGCGGGCGAGGTCACCGGTGCGGTACATCCGGGACCCGGCCGGGCCGTAGGGGTCGGCGACGAAGCGGTCCGCGGTGAGGTCGGGGCGGCCCTGGTAGCCGCGGCCGACGACGCCCGCGACGTAGAGCTCGCCCGCGACGCCGACGGGGGCGGGCTGCAGGCCCGGGCCGAGGACGTAGGTGCGGACGTTGCCCAGCGGGCTGCCGATGGGGGCGCTGCTGGTGCCGTGCCACGGGGCGGTGTCGGAGACCGCGAAGGTGGTGGCGTAGAAGCTCTCGCTCTGGCCGTAGGCGTTGACGACGCGGACGCCGGGGATGGCCTCGCGCACGCGCCGCACCAGGGCCGCGGGCAGCGCCTCACCGGCGAAGACGACGGCGTCGGCGTCGATCTTCCCGTCGACCTGGTCGAGGAGTTCGGCGAAGACGGACGGGACGGTGGAGACGACGCCGCCGGTCCAGCCGCCGCGCTCGCCGATGACGAGGACGTCGCGGACCACTTCGAGGGTGCCGCCGGTGGACAGCGCGGTGAAGGTCTCGAAGACCGAGACGTCGAAGTTGACGGAGGTGCCCGCGAGCACCCGCGAACCGGCCTGGACGCCCACCGCGGACGCCAGTCCGGTGATGTCGTTGACGACGTTGCCGTGGGTGATGGCGACGCCCTTGGGCGTGCCGGTGGAGCCGGAGGTGTACATCACGTAAGCGACGTGGTCCGGGCTGAGCGGCGCGATCCGGTCGGCGTCGGTCAGCTCCGCGTCGGCGGCGGTGGCGGCGTCGAGGTCCACGTCGCCGAGGAGGAGCCGTGGCGCCGCGCCCTCGCTGTCCCCCGGCAGTATGCCGACGGTGTCGGCGTCGGTGAGGATCAGGTGCGGCTGGGCGTCCGAGAGGATGAAGTCCAGGCGGGTGCCCCGGTACTTGGGGTCGATCGGCAGATAGGCGCCGCCCGCCTTGAGGATGCCGAGCATGCCGACGACGAGGTCCGCGGAGCGCGGCAGGCACAGGCCGACCACGCTCTCCGGGCCGACGCCGCGGCCGATGAGGTCGCGCGCGAGCCGGCCCGCGCGGGCGTTCAGCTCCGCGTACGTGAACTCCCGCTCCTCGTGCACGACGGCGACGGCGTCCGGGGTGGCCGCCGCCTGCCTCTCGAAGGCGCCGGGCACGGTGAGCGCGGGCGTGGCCACGGCGGTGTCGTTGAACTGGCCGAGGACCAGCTCGCGTTCGCCGGGCTGGAGGACGTCGACGCGGGTGACGGGCGCGGTCGGGTTCTCGACGAGCTGGCGTACGACGCGGACGTAGCGCTCGGCGACGGCCTCGGCGGTGCGCCGGTCGAACAGCTCGGTGGCGTACTCCAGGTACAGCAGCATCGACTTCTTGGCCGGGTCGTGGAAGAGGTCGAACTCCAGGTCGAACTTGGCCGTCGTGGTCGACAGCATTTCGAGCCGCGTCGTCAGGCCGGGGAGTGCCAGCTCGGTGCCGACCTCGGTCTCCCAGGTGAACATGACCTGGAACAGCGGGTGGTAGGCGGTGGAGCGCTCCGGGTTGAGGATCTCCACGAGGCGCTCGAACGGCGCGTCCTGGTTGTCGTACGCCGCCAGCGCCTTGTCCTGGACCTGGGCGAGCAGCCGCTCGAAGGTCGGGGCGCCGGACAGGTCGCCGCGCAGCACCCAGGTGTTGACGAAGAAGCCGATGAGTTCGGTGAGGTCGTCGTCGGTGCGGCCCGCCACGGTGGAGCCGAGCGCGATGTCCTCACCGGCGCCGAGGTGCTGCAGGGTGACCATCAGCGCGGCCTGCATGACCATCGGCACGGTCACGTCGCGCTCGCGCGCGAGCCGCTCGACCTTCGCGACCAGGTCGGGGTCGACGCCCAGGCTGACGCCGTCGCCCTGGTGGCCGGCGGCGGGCGGGCGGGGGCGGTCGGCGGGCAGCTGCAGCGGCTGCGGGACGCCGGCCAGCTCGTCGCGCCAGTAGTCGACCTGCGCGGCGAGCACGCTCTCGGGGTCGTTCTCGTCGCCGAGCAGTTCGCGCTGCCACAGCGTGTAGTCCACGTACTGGACCGGGAGTTCCTCCCAGTCCGGCGCGGTGCCCGCGAGGCGGGCGCGGTAGGCGGTGGCGAGGTCGCGGGCCAGCGGGCCCATGGACTCGCCGTCGCTGGCGATGTGGTGGATGAGAAGCACCAGGACGTGTTCGCGCTCGCCCGACTTGAGCAGCGTCGGGCGCAGGGGTATCTCGGTGGCGAGGTCGAGGACGTACGCGGCCTCCTTGGCGATGGCCGCCTCCAGGGCGTCCGGCGCCACCTCGACGAGCGGCATCTCCAGGCGGGCGTCGGCGAGCGCGAGGACCTCCTGCGCCGGGACGCCGTCGGCGTTCTCGACGATGCGGGTGCGCAGGCTCTCGTGCCGCTCCACCACGTCACGGACCGCCGCTTCCAGGGCGGCCGTGTCCAGCTCGCCGCTGAAGCGGAGCAGGAAGGGGAGGTTGTACGTCGCCGAGGGGCCCTCGAAGCGGCTGATGAACCACAACCGCCGCTGTGCGAAAGACAAGGGGATCATTTTACTGTCCGCTCCTGTTCATCCTGCGCAGCTTGGGCCGGCGCGACGCCGTGGCGTTCCGCACCGTGCGCGCCAGTTCGGCGACGCTGTGCGAGGCGAAGACCGCCCGGATCGGCACACCGACTCCGAGTGCCTTGCCGATGCGGCTGGTGAGCCGCGTGGCCAGCAGGGAGTTCCCGCCCAGGTCGAAGAAGTCGTCGTCGATCCCGACCCGCTCCACGCCGAGGACCTCGGCGAACAGCGCGCAGAGGGTCTCCTCCCGCTCGTCGCGCGGCGCGCGGTAGGCCGCGCCCGCGAACTCCGGCTCGGGCAGGGCCTCGCGGTCCAGCTTGCCGTTCGGGGCCAGCGGGAAGCGGTCGAGGACCACGACCGCGGCGGGCACCATGTACTCGGGCAGGCGGCCCATGACGAAGTCGCGCAGCTCGGTCATGTCGACCGCGCGCCCCGTGCTCCGGGCGCCGCCCGCACCGACGGTGCCGTCGGGCGCGGTGGGTACGACGTAGCCGACGAGCCTCCTGCCGACGCTCCCGCCGCCGTCGTGGACGACGACCGCGGCCTGCGCGATGGCGGGGAACGCGGTGAGGGCGGCTTCGATCTCGGCGGGCTCGATGCGGAAGCCCCGCACCTTGACCTGCGCGTCGCCGCGGCCGACGTACTCCAGCTGGCCATCGGCGTTCCAGCGGGCGAGGTCGCCGGTGCGGTACATGCGGCCGCCCGCCGGACCGTAGGGGTCGGCGACGAAGCGGTCGGCGGTCAGGGCCGCACGGCCGTGGTAGCCGCGGCCGATGTTCCCGGCCACGTACAACTCGCCGACCACGCCCGCCGGTACGGGGGTGAGGCCCGGGCCGAGGACGTAGGTGCGCATGTTGCCGATCGGCGTGCCGATGGGGGCGCTCGCCGCTTCGGACCAGGGCTCGTCGGCGGCGAGGGCGAAGGTGGTGGCGTAGAAGGTCTCGCTCTGGCCGTAGGCGTTGACGACCCGCACGCCGGGCAGCGCCTCGCGGATGCGGCCCACCAGCGCGGCGGGCAGCGCCTCACCGGCGAACACCAGCGTCTCGACCTTGGTCCTGGCCGCGATCTGTGGGAGCAGTTCGTCGAAGACGGACGGCACGGTGCTGATCACGCTGCCGGACCAGCTGTCGCGCTCGGCGAGGACGAGGACGTCCCGGACGACCTCGACGGTGCCGCCGGAGCACAGCGTCGTGAACGTCTCGAACACCGACACGTCGAAGTTGACGGAGGTGCCCGCGAGCATCCGGGAGCCGGGCCCCCCGGCGACCCGCCGCGCGAGCCGCGTGACGCCGTTGACGACGTTGGCGTGCGTGATGACGACGCCCTTGGGGGTGCCGGTGGAGCCGGACGTGTACATCACGTAGGCGATGCCGTCGGGGCGCAGCGGCGCGAGCCGGTCGGCGTCGGTGACGGGTCCGCCCCGCGCGCCGTCGAGGCCGAGCGCGTCGAGGTGCACGTGCGGCACTTCGGAGGCGGGCAGCACGCCGGTGGTCGCGGAGTCGGTGAGCACGAACCGCGGGGCGGCCTCGGCGAGGATCGAACCGAGGCGCGCGCTCGGGTACGCGGGGTCGATCGGCAGGTATCCGGCGCCGGACTTGAGGATGCCGAGCATGCCGACCACGAGGTCGGCGGAGCGCGGCAGGGCGAGGCCGACGATCGTCTCGGGGCCCGCTCCCTGCTTGATCAGCTCGCGGGCGAGCCGGTTGGCGCGGGTGTCGAGTTCCGCGTACGTGAGCTGCTGCTCGTCGAAGACGACGGCGACCGCGTCCGGGGTCCGCGCCGCCTGCTCCTCGAAAAGGCCGGGGATCGTCAGCCCGGGCGTCGCCTCGGCGGTGTCGTTGAGCCCGACGATCAGCCGTTCGCGCTCGGCGGCGTCGAGGACGTCGACGGCGCGGACGGCCCGGTGCGGGTCGGCGGCGAGGGTGGCGAGGATCCGGCCGAAGCGCGCGGCGAGGGTGCCCGCCTCGTCCTGGTCGAACACGTCCCGCTGATACTGGACGTTCAGGCGCGGGTACTCCCCGTCCAGGTAGACGAAGACCGTCACCGGGTAGTGGCTCGCGGTGAACGCGCGGATCCCGGTGAGGGTGATCCCGGCGGCCGCGCCGGCCTCACTGATCGTGCCGCGGTCCAGCGGGAACGACTCGAACCCGACGAGGGTGTCGAACAGGGCCTTGAGACCGGTGGTCCGGTGGATCTCGGTCAGGCCGTAGTGGTGGTGGTCGAGGAGGGCCGCCTGCCGGTCCTGGAGTCCGGTGAGCAGGTCGGCGAGGGTGTCGCCGGGGGCGCACCGGACGCGTACGGGCAGGGTGTTGAGGAACATGCCGACGATTCCGTCGACCCCCGCGAGCGCGGGCGGACGCCCGGCGACCGTGGCCGAGAGCAGCACGTCCCGGCGCCCCGTCAACTGCCCGAGGAGCAGGCCCCAGGCGCCCTGCACGAGGGTGTTCAGGGTGACGCCGAGGTCGGCGGCGCTCCGGGTCAGCCCGGTGGCCTCGGCCGGAGTCAGTGGTACGTCGACCTGCCCGATGCCGGTACTGCGGCTTCCGGTTTCTGCGCCGGGGGCCAGCAGGGTCGGCTCGTCGACGCCGTCCAGCTCCGCGCGCCAGGCCTCGGCGGACGCCTCGGGGTCCTGCTGGGCGAGCCAGGCCAGGTAGTCGCGGTACGTCCGGGCGGGCGGCAGGCCGGTGGTGTCGCCGCCGGTGCCGTAGCAGCGCAGGACGTCCTGGACGAGCAGCGGCAGGGACCAGCCGTCGAACAGCGCGTGGTGCGCCGTCAGGACCAGCTCGAACCGCTCGGCCTCGCGCTTGACCAGGGAGAGCCGCAGCATCGGCGGCTCGGTGACCGCGAAGTGGGCCAAGAGGTCGTCCGCCAGGAACTTCTCGAACGCCGCGTCGCGTTCGCCCTCGGGCGTGCCGCTGAGGTCGACCTCCTGCCAGGGCAGCTCGACGCCGTCGACGACGAGCTGCACGAGGCCGCCGGCCGCGTCGTGGACGAAGGCGGTGCGCAGGGCGGGGTGGCGGTCGAGCACGGCCTGCCCGGCGGCGCGCATCCGGGCCGGTTCGACGTTCCCGGAGAGCTGGAGTGCGTACTGCACCTGGTAGGCGTCGAACGACGACTCCGCGCCGTCGGCCAGCAGCGTGTGGAAGAGCAGGCCGGACTGGAGCGGCGAGGTCGGCCACACGTCCGACAGGCCGGGGAACCGCTCCTCCCAGCCCTCGATGTCGCTCTGCGCGACGTCGACCAGCGGGACGTCGGACGGGGTGAGGCCACCGGCGCCGGGCCGGGCGGTGTGCCGGACGAGGCCTTCCAGGGCGGTGCGCCAGAGGTCGGCGAGTTCCTGTACGTCGTCCTGGGTGAGGATGCCGGAGGGGGCGGTGAACAGGGCGCCAAGTTGCGGGCCTTCGGGGGTGTCGGTGACGGCGGCGTTGATGTCGACCTCGGCCGGTGCGGGCATCGCCTGGTCCTGCGCGGCGTCGAGCTCCGCCAGCTCCGCCACGTCGGCGGCCCGCGTGAAGCCGAGGCCTTGCGCGTGGGCGGGCATGTCGGTGTGGGGGGAGAAGCGGCCGAGGTAGTTGAAGCCGACCTGACCGTGGCCGTAGGCGGACAGGACGTCGGCGGTCCGGGGGTTGAGGTGGCGCAGGAGGCCGTAGCCGATGCCCTTGTCGGGGATCGCCCGCAGCTGCTCCTTGACCGCCTTCAGGGCGCGGGCGGCGGCGGGGCCGCCGGCCAGGGCGTCGTCGAGGTCGGTGCCGGTCAGGTCGAGACGGACGGGGAAGACGCTGGTGAACCAGCCGACGGTGCGGGAGAGGTCGGCGCCGGGGGCGGCGGCTTCCTCACGGCCGTGGCCCTCAAGACGGATCAGGGAGGACGGCTCGTCGGTGCCGCGCATCCGGCGCCATTTGGCCAGGGCCAGGGCGAGGGCGGCGAGGAGGCCGTCGTTTACCTCGCCGTGGAAGGCGGCCGGGACGGTGGTCAGCAGCGCTTCGGTCACGGGGGCGGGGAGCCGGACGCGGGTCTCGGTGAGGGTGGCGATGACGTCGCGGGCCGGGTCCAGACGGCGGGTGCCGAGGACGGGGTCGGGGCCGTCCACGATCCCGCGCCAGAGGGCGAGTTCGGCGGTCCGCTTCTCGGTGGCCGCCTCGTCGGCCAGGGCATGGGCCCAGCGCCGCATGGAGGTGGCGACGGGCGGGAGTTCGGGGGTACGGCCGTCGCGGACCTGCTTCCAGGCCAGGGCGAGGTCGGGCATGAGGATGCGCCAGGACACGCCGTCCACGACCAGGTGGTGCAGCACCACCAGCAGCCGCCCGGGAGCGTCCGTGCCGGTGGGCCGGAACCAGACGAACTTCGCGATGGCGCCCGCCCCGGGGTCCAACGAGGCGGCAGCCGCTTCGAGTTCGGCCCGCAGCGAGGCATGCCAGGCCTCGCTGTCCCAGGCCCCGTCGCACTCCACCCGCCGCACCAGCGCGGCCACGTCGACCGATCCCGCCGGGGCGACCTGAAGCCCGCCCCCGTCCGACGCCACCAGGCGTGCCCGCAGCAGGTCGTGCCGGTCGACGACCGCACTCAGCGTGGCCGTCAGCTGGTCGTGACCGATGCCCGCGGGCAGGTCGAGGACCATCGCCTGCAGCCACCGGTCGAACCCGGGCCCCCACCCCCGCAGCAACCGCGCGACGGGCAGCAGCGGCATCCACCCGACGCCCCCGCCCGCCAGCTCCGCCAGCGCCACCGGCGCGTCCGCCAGCCTGTTGGCCGCCGCGACCTCGGCGAGCCGCGCCACCGTGCGGGCCTCGAAGACCTCCCGCGCGCTGATCTCAAGGCCCGCCGCGCGCACGCGGGATACGACCTGGATCGACTGGATGCTGTCCCCGCCCACGACGAAGAAGTCATCGTCGATCCCGACCCGGTCCAGGCCGAGCACCGCGGCGAACGCGCCCGCAAGGACCTCCTCCTCCGGCGTCCTGGGCGCGCGGTACGCGCCGCCCTTGAACTCCGGCTCCGGCAACGCCTTCTTGTCGACCTTCCCGTTGGTCGTCAACGGCAGCCGGTTCACCACCATCACCGTCGCGGGCACCATGAAGTCCGGCAGGCGCCGGCCGAGGTAGGTGCGCAGCTCGCCGGTGGGGAAGCCGGAGTCGAAGGCCATGTGGCCGGTGCCGCCGCTCCTGGCGGCGTCCTCGCGCGCGGCCTCGGCGTCACCGGCTCCGGCCGGGACGACGTAGCCCACGAGCTGCTTGCCGGTGCCCCGGCCCTCGTGGACGACCACGACGGCGTGCGCGACGCGCGGGTGGGCGAGCAACGCGGCCTCGATCTCGCGCAGTTCGATGCGCAAGCCACGGATCTTGACCTGGGTGTCGGCGCGGCCGAGGAAGACGAGCTGGCCGTCGGCGCCCCACCGCACGAGGTCGCCGGTACGGTACATCCGCGCGCCGGGCTCGCCGAACGGGCAGGCCACGAAGCGCTCGCCGGTCATGCCGGGGCGGCCGAGGTAGCCGCGGGCGAGGGGCGCCCCGGCTATGTACAGCTCGCCCGGGGCGCCCTCGGGCACCGGCTTCAGGTCGTCGTCGAGGAGGTACACCTGGGTGTTGGGCAGGGGCGCGCCGATCGGCGGCACCTGGCCGTCACCGGCCAGCGGGGCGCTCAGGGTGACGCCGACGGTGGCCTCGGTGGGGCCGTAGCCGTTGATCATCCGGCGGTCGGCGGCCCAGGTGGCCACGAGTTCCGGTGCCGTCGCCTCACCGGCGACCGCGAGGCTGCGCAGGGTGGGCAGCGAGCCGGTCGGCAGGGCGGCGAGCACGGCGGGCGGCAGCACCGCGTGGGTGACGGCGTGCCGGTTGACGGTCTCGACGAGCGGGGCGCCGGGGGCGAGGGCGTCCTTGTCGGCCATGACGAGGGTGGCGCCGGAGAGCAGCGACATGCCGAGCTCGCCCACGGACACGTCGAAGCTCGGCGAGCAGAACTGCAGGATCCTGCTGTCCGGCGTGACGTTCATGCGGTCGAGCATGGCGCCGACGAGGTTGGCGATGCCGGTGTGGGTGACGGTGACGCCCTTGGGGCGGCCCGTGGAGCCCGAGGTGTAGATGACGTACGCGGCGTTGGCGACGGTCAGCGGGGTGGCGCGCTCGGCGTCGCCGACATCACCGGCGGCGTGCGCGGCGACGGCGCCGGTGACCTCCGGGTCGTCCAACCGCACGACGGGGGCGGGCAGTTCGGGCAGCAGACCGGCGGTGTCCTCGTCGACCAGGACCAGGACGGCCGCGGAGTCCTCGACCATGTACGCGATGCGGTCGGCGGGGTAGGCCGGGTCCACCGGGAGGTAGGCGCCGCCCGCCTTCATCACGGCCAGCACCGTCACGCACCACTCGGGCGAACGGCGCAGCGCCACGGCGACGACGGTCTCCGCGCCGACGCCGCGCTCGATCAGAAACCGCGCGAGACGATTCGCGCGCGCGTCCAGGTCGGCAAAGCTCAGCGACGCGTCGCCGAAGACCACAGAGGTCGCGTCCGGCACCGCGACGACCTGCCGCTCGAACAGTTCAGGAATCGTCCCCACCGGCACCGGCGCCTCTCCGCCCCTGAGCTCCTCCTCCGACGCACCCCGCCCAAAAGAGCACAAAGCGACCATCCCCCACAGTGGTTTAGACGTTGGACCTCAAGCCAGGATCATTGATCGACCCGCGCCACGGAGGCCGAGCGGCGAGCGCGCGCATGACAGGGCGCGAAAACCCTGTTCACCGACGCGACCGAGCACCCGCGCCGCTCGTTCGGCAGTGCCACCCGTACGGGCCTGCACCACCCGGAACAGCGCCGCACGGAACACTCGCGCCGATATCGGAGACGGCCGCGAAGCAGAACCGCGTTCCGCGAAGCAGTCACCGTCCGGCCCGCGGACGCCCGGTGGTTTGCCGTGTCCCGTCGCCGGGACAGCGCGGCTCGGGCGGCCGGGCCGAGCCGCACTCGGACCGCGGGGCGGGGGCGCGGAGGGCACCCGGGCGGGGTTGCGGCGGACACGCAAGCAGAGGCTCGGAGGACACCCGGAATCCAACCGGAACCTCTACTTCCGGTCAGCGGTCGGAGTGGCGCGCTCCCCGTGGAGTGCCGCTGTGCGGTCGTACAGCATTGGACAGGCAGCAGCTCTCCTCGGTACGAGCGCCGAGACCGTCCGCCGGACGGCGGTCGGCCCGCCCTGACCTCACCCTTCCCGCTGGCACGAATCCCGCGATCACAGGCAGACGTGCCACTCGTCGGGCATGACGGGGCTCGGAAGAATCAAAGCCATGACGCACACACAGCTCGCCCGCACCGCCACCTACAAGGTCCTGACCACCGGCTACGTCGGTTCCACCGGCCCCGGCGTCGCCGCCACCGTCTCCTACATCACCGACGCGGACCGCCACATCATCTTCGACCCCGGCATGGTCGCGAGCCGCGACGACATCCTCGGCCCCCTCGCCGAACTCGGCCTGACCCCCGACGACATCACCGACGTCATCCTCAGCCACCACCACCCCGACAACACCCTCAACGCCGGCCTCTTCCCCCAGGCCCGCATCCACGACCACAAGGTCGAATACCAGCACAACACCTGGACGAACCGCGACGCCGAAGGCCACGAACTCACCCCGTCCCTCCGCCTGATCCGCACCCCCGGCCACAGCCCCGAGGACATCACCCTCCTCGCGGGCACCGACACCGGCGTCATCGCCTTCGCAGGCGACCTGTGGTGGCACTCGGCAGGCCCCGCGGACGACCCGGTAGCCCCCGACCGCGACATCCTGCGCGCCTCACGCACCCGCGTACACCACACCGCGGACCTGATAGTCCCCGGCCACGGCGCCCCCTTCACCCCGGACGACACCACCCCGCTCTAACCACTCGCTCTAGTCACCCCGTTCTACTCACCCAACAGCCGACGACTCGCACCACCGGAACGCTTAGACCTGCCGATACTTCCGGGCGGTAACGGGCGACCCCAGCCCATGCAACGCAACGCTGCCAAGCACAGCCACCACAAGAACCGTCAGCACGATCACGGAATCTTCATCACGATCCAACTCATTGAAGGCCAAGAGCCCGAACACAATGGAAGTCGTCCCCCGCGGCCCGAGCCACCCGATGAGCAGCCCTTCCCTGACAGGCACCCCCGAGCCGACCAGCGACAACACGACCGGCACGATCCGCACCACGGTCAACGCGGCAACACAGAAAACAACCAGCTTCCAGTCCACACCGCCCCACAGAGCGAACACAGCCGTAGTACCGAAGACAAACCACATGACGACCCCGAAAAGAAACCCGACGTCGTCAATCAATTGCATCTCCCGATGCGTCTCGTCGGTACGCCGAACCGCATGGAATACCAGTCCGCACAGAAACGAAGCGACAAACCCGTTCCCACCGATACCCACGGCACAGCCATAGGCCAAGAACGGCGCAGCGACAAGGACCAACCGCTTGGCCTGAGCATTCATGAACCCGGCCGACTCGGCCCGGTTCACCAGAAACCCCAGCACCGCCCCGAGCGCAAGCCCCACCAGAACCGCCTTCAACGCAGAAGGCCCGGCCGTACCCAACGCGTCCCCCGGCGACCGGTCATCCGTGGCGTGCCCGGCAAGCACCAACGCGAACAGAAAGACCGGCGACACGACCCCGTCGTTGTACCCACCCTCCACATTGAGCACGTCCCGCACCCGCTCAGGCAGCCGCCGATCCCGCAGAATCGCCTGCGCGGGCGCGAAATCACTGGGCACCACGACACAAGCGATCACCAACAACAACGGCCACCCCACCCCCGGCAGCAACCAGGCCCCCACCGCCACGGCAAACCCCAAACTCAAGGGCAACCCGACCAACAGAACCCGCAGCACCGCCCCGGGATGCCGCCCCAGCATCCCCCCACGCACATCGGCCGCGTCAACGAACAACAACACAGCCAAAGTAATCTCAGCCGCCCGCAAAGCCGCATGTGTATTGAGCGTCTCCCCCACACTGTCCCGCACCGTGAGCCCCACCACGACCCCCGCCACCACCACAACAACCGGCGCGGTAAACCGCCACCGCTCAAACTTCTCAGCCAGCAGCGACCAGACAACAAGCGTGGCACCAACAACAATGATCGAAGCAATCACGCTGGGCATCGTCGCAGCCCGAAGCCGCGACTTCAGTGCGCCGCACGGGGCGAGCGGCCAGGTCAGCGACCCTTTTGGACGGGCTCAAGGATCACCACGCACTCCACATGATGCGTCATCGGGAACATGTGAATCAAAAACATGTGAAAGAAAACTGCAGGTCAGCGGCGCATCAGGGGCAACTTGAGCTCATGGCCAACGTGCATTGCGTGCGCTATGGGCACTACGTGCGATCTCTTGACGCACGTTCCGGCTCAGGAGGTCGCCTTATGGCATTAGAAATGCCATACTTGCATCATGGCTGACGACGACAGCAACTTCTTCCCCGGCGATGGCCCCAGCAGCGGGATCTCCGTCTCCCTCACCGCCGGCACCCTGCAGGCCATTCGCGAGCGGGTAGGCAAGCGCGGCGTATCCGCGTACCTGGAGAAGGCTGCCCAACGCCAGATCGAGCGCGACAACCTGGACGAGCTGATCGCTGACTTCGACCAGGCCAACGGTCCGGCCGACCCGGAGGCTGTGGCTGCCAAGCGGGCCAAGCTCACGGGAACCACCCCCGCTTCCGGCACCGGGGCTGCTGCGTGAGCGGCGCCCTCGCCCTCGACAGTGAGGGCCTGGCCAAGGCCGTTCAACGCGACCGCGAGGTCCACGAGTGGCTCACCGCCGCCCGTGACGCCGACCTGCCGGTGGTCACCTCCGCCGCAGTGCTGGTCGAGGTGATCCACCCCAAAATCAATGACGCGGCACTGAGATGGACGCTGTCCCGACTACGCGTAGAGCCGGTCACTCAGGCCATCGCCCAGTCCGCCGCCACCCTGCTACGCACGGCCGGGCTGCACGGCCACAAGTACGCCATCGATGCCATGCTCTGCGCCACTGCCCTCGCTCACCCTGGCCGCATCACGATCCTGACCTCGGACGTCGAGGACATCACCATGATCACCAATGACTATGCGCGGATTGCAACAGAGAAGGTCTGACCTTCTCTGAACACGTTGGATTCCCGCACCCGCATCTGGAACGGTGGACCGCCTCGCCCACGGTGCAGCACCTTTTCACCGACTGCTCGCTCGGACGCCCTCTCTATCCGCGCCCCCACGCCCAACTGCCGCGTCCACTGAGCGTCGACCGGCCATGCCAGACACATCGAACCAAGTGCGGTGAGCTGGTCAACGTCGTCACGACTTTTCACACTGCTGTCCCCGGCGGCCGAACATTCCGTCACCGACCGCTATAGAGGAATCGCAAGTAGCACGCGAACGACAATCCGCGCCGCCGGAGCTTGGCAGCCTCGACGGAGGCACCCAGCGTCTCATGGAGCGCCCTGTTCTGCTGGAGTGCGACCGCGCGCCGGCTGAACTCCCGTCGCTGCTGTCGAATCCGATCTCCCGCAAGGGTGCTCTCTCGGGTAAGACGCTTCTGGTCGTCCTCCATCTGCTTCCGCGCCTTCGCACGCGACGAGTCAGTCTCGGATTCAACAGCCTTACGCTGAGCGGTGAGCTGGACTCGACGGCTGGCGACTCCCTGCTCGATCTGCTGTCGCTCTGACGCATCGAGGGCTCCCGGTTGCCGGGCTTCAGCAGCGGCGACCAAGTCTCTGCGCCACACATCGAGGGCGACGGCCTTGGCCTCTCCGCTGCCGTGGACGCCGACAACACGGCCGCTTAGGCACGCGCGCCTCTCGTGGATGCCGAGTGGGTTGTCGCCAGCACGGGCCCGAAACGCTCAAGGCCGCTGCCTCATGTCCGAAAAGACGACCTCCGACCGGCGTGAAACGCTGGCCGGGACGACAGGGTTCGAGCCTGCGGCCCCTTGATCCCAGGAGTGCGGGTGACCGGCACCGTCTGCGCACAACAGACAACTTCCAGGCGCATGTTGTGTATTGACGGGCATGTTGCGCCGGTAACGCGTACATTGCGCGGTTCCGAACCGGCCTCCAGACACAGTCACCGTACTAAGAGTAGGACCTCACCATGGGCCAGGGGACGTGGAGTTGGATCGTTCCGGACGGGCTGTGGGAGATCGCGAAGCCGTTGATCCCGCCGTCGAGAGTGCGACCCCAGGGTGGCGGGACACCGGATACGCCTGATGAGACGCTATTCGCCGCCGTTATCTATGTGCTGGTCAGCGGATGCGCCTGGCGGCATCTGCCGCCCTGCTTTGGGATCTCGAAGTCGACTGCTCATCGCCGGTTCCTGATCTGGTCCAGAGCCGGCGTCTGGGGCCGGCTGCACCAGGCCGTGCTCCACCAACTCGATGACGCCGGCCTCATCGACGTCACCCGCGTCGTGCTCGACACCACCCACGTCCGCGCTAAGGGGGGGCGAACACACAGGTCCGAGCCCCGTGGGGACCGGGGCAAGCCGGGTTCCAAGATGCACGTTCTGTCGGACGCGAACGGACTGCCCCTGGTCGTCGGGATCTCCGCGGCGAACGTCCACGACAGCGAAGGACTGAAGCCGATGGTGGCGGGACTCCACACGCAACACGACCCGCATCGCGGCCGCTACTTCAAGCCCCAACGCCTCCACGCGGACAAGGCTTACGACGTCCCCGCCCTGAGGCGATGGCTCTGGGGCAAACACATCGGCGTCCGTGTCGCACGCAAGGGCATCGAATCCCGCGAACGACTGGGGCGTCGCAGGTGGGTGATCGAGCGGACCTTGTCATGGCTGACCCGGCTACCGCCGCCTCAGCCCCCGCTACGAACGCCACCCCTCCAACTACCTGGCCTTCCTCGGCCTGGCAGCCACCCTCTGCTGCTACAAACGACTACTCCGCCTCACCACATAGGACAACGTCTAATACTTCAGCCACACTTGCCCCTCGCTGTCTCTGTATCGCGCGAGCAACAACTCACCGCGGCGTCCGGGAACGGGAACTCCACCCCGTCGCACACATTCCCCCATGAGGCCGTGCAACTTTTTTTAGAGGCTGAAGGGTCGACTTCGGTATGCACCACCGCCTGCCCTACTGGCATCCAGCCTCCGCTGTTTCCCCCGTTCCCCCTACTGCGCATGCCCGTCGAGGACCAGTGCTCCCACCTGCACCCGGAGCGCCGCCTTGGACACCACTCCACCTACCGCCGCCTGCCGCAGGCCGGCCAGAAGCGTCGCCCTGGCCCGCAGGCCATCTGGCACACCGTTGCCGGTCATGGACCGAATCGCCACCACCGCCCCCTCCATTCATTGCCGCAGCCCGAGCCGGAGCCAGGCATGTTGACATGGTCAACAGCACTTCACAGCCCATACCATCACTTCTGGTGTACACTCCCCGCGAGATACTTACCTTCCACCACGACGTGAGTGACGGGGAGCAGCAGTGGCACTGGAGCAGGTCGGTGGACGTTTCCGAATCACCGGTGAACTGGGGCGCGGAAACATGGGCGAGGTGCACCGAGCCGTGGACCTGGAAGCCGCACCCGCTTCGACGCAGTACGAGGTGGCGCTCAAGACGGTGCTGCGCAACCGCACCGGCCTGCTGGTCGAGGCAGCGGAGGGGAACAAGGAGACACAGCGCTTCCACCGCGAGGTGAAGATCATGCGCATGCTTTCCCAGGGTCACCCCAACCTCACCCATCTGATCGCAGGCGGAGTCGACGACGCACCGGGTGCCAGCGGTCTCCCCTATCTGGCAATGGAGTTGCTCGACGGCCACACCCTGGGCCTGCTGATGGACGAAGAGCCGCAGCTCCCGGTCTCCTGGGTCGCCGCGATCGGCGCGCAGATCGCTTCCGGCCTCGCCGCCGCGCACACGGCTGGCGTCGTCCACCGCGATCTGAAGCCGGCCAACGCGATGCTGCTCCGCGACGGCACCGTGAAGATCCTCGACTTCGGCATGGGCTCGATCGTCGACGACCCCGACCAGACGCGGCTGACCAGCACCGGCGTGAGCGTCGGCACGGCACGGTACATGGCGCCCGAGCAGTTCCGCGCCGAACCGGCCTCCGCCGCGGCCGATCTGTACGCGCTCGGCTGCGTCCTCTACGAGATGCTGATCGGCCGCCCCCCGTTCTCCGCACGGACCGCCTACGAGCTGTCCGTGCAGCACCAGTACGACCCGCCGCCGCGACTGACCATCGTCCGGCCCGATCTGCCGCAGGCCCTGGTGCGCCTGGTCTCCCGGCTACTGGAGAAGGAGCCGGAGAACCGGCCGGAGAACGCCACCCTGGTCCGCGAGGCCCTGATCCCGCACGCGCTCGCCCCCGACGCGACGGTCGACCTGCTGGCCCCGGAGTGGACGGCCATGGACCCGGTGGCCCGGCTCCGCGCCGAACTGCCGCAGCCCGCTGCCGTGAAGCCGGCCCCGGTACCGCGCCGTTCGCCCCGCCTGCCGGACACCATGGACGTCTTCGGCATCCACAAGAATCTGATCGAGGAGTACGAGAGCTTCACGCGGAGCGCCACCGTCATACGTGACGCCCGGATCGAGAACTTCGTTGAGGACGACCTGGCCTCGAAGTCGCAGTGGCCCGACCCCTGGCTCTCGCTGAATCCGTTCTTCGCCGACGGTGGCCAGGTCACCGATCTGGTCAGGGACGGGCTTCTGCATCCCCGCTGTGCCGAGATCTTCCAGGCCGGCAAGAAGGAGGACGCCCGCCGTCCGGACGGCCGGCCGCTCACCTTCCACCGCCATCAGCGCGAGGCGATCGAGGCGGCCCAGGAAGGCGACTCGTACGTGCTCACCACCGGCACGGGTTCCGGCAAGTCGCTCTCCTACATCGTGCCGATCGTGAACCAGGTGCTGAAGGAGCGGGACGCGGCCGCTCCGGGGGCTCCGCGACGGGTACGGGCGATTGTCGTCTACCCGATGAACGCGCTGGCCAATTCCCAGCTCAAGGAGTTGGAGAAGTACCTGCGGCACGGCTTCGGGGAGGGCCGCGAGCCGGTCACCTTCGCCCGGTACACGGGCCAGGAGGACGAGGAGCGGCGCAAGGAGCTGCGCCGGAATCCGCCGGACATCCTGCTCACCAACTACGTGATGCTGGAGCTGATGCTCACCCGGCCGGACGACCGCGACGGTCTGATCCGTAACGCCGAAGGCCTACAGTTCCTCGTCTTCGACGAGCTCCACACCTACCGGGGCCGGCAGGGCGCGGACGTCGCGCTGCTGATCCGCCGGGTCCGCGAGGCATGCCGTGCGGGGCAGAACCTGCAGTGCATCGGCACCTCGGCGACCATGTCCACCGAGGGCACCTGGGAGGACCAGCGGCGGGAGGTCGCCCGGGTCGCGGGCCGGCTCTTCGGCACCACGGTGCTGCCCACTCGGGTGATCGGCGAGACGCTGGTCCGGGCCACCGATCAGCCCCCGGCGGCCGTTCCCCCCGAGCGGCTGCGGATGCCCGCGGCGCCCCGCGCGTACGAGGCACTCACCCGGGACCCCCTCGCCCGCTGGGTGGAGTCCCGGTTCGGCCTTGAGGAGGAGCCGGATACCGAGCGGCTGCGCCGCTGTGCGCCGCGGACCATCGAGTCGGCCGCCGAGGAACTGTCCACCGGCTCCGGGGTCCCCGCCGACCAGGTCCGGGAGGCGATCCGCGCCACCCTGGAGGCCGGTTCCCAGGCCAAGCACCCGGTGACCGAGCGTCCCCTCTTCGCCTTCCGCCTGCACCAGTTCCTCTCCAAGGGCGACACCGTGTACACGACCCTGGAGAACCCGCTCACCCGCCCGCTTACTCGCACCTTCCAGCTGGAGCAGCCGGGTAGTGGCGGCATGCCGCTGTACCCGTTGTCGTTCTGCCGGGAGTGCGGTCAGGAGTACCTCACGGTGTGGCGTACCGAGGGCCGGGACGGCATCTTCCGTTACGAGCCAAGGCGTGGCACCTCGGCTTCCGGTGGCCGCGAGGGCGAGGGCTGTCTGTACGTCGGGGTGCCGGGCGAGGACTACGTCTGGCCCGCCGATCCGCAGCGGGCCGTGGACGACCGGCGGCTCCCGGAGTCCTGGCTGGAGCAGGACGCGAATGGTCTGACGGTGGTGAGGAAGACCTACCGGGAGCGGGTGCCCAGGCGCGTCGTCGTCGACTCCCTCGGCACGGAGAGCGCGGAGGGCGGCGAGGGCCTGGAGGCCGCGTTCGTCCCGGCGCCGTTCCTGTTCTGTGTGCACTGCCAGGTGTCGTACGAGCAGACCCGCGGCCGTGACTTTGCCAAGCTGGCCACGCTCGACCAGGAGGGCCGCTCCTCCGCCACCTCCCTGATCTCGGCCTCCATCCTCAAGTCGCTGCGCGCGGTGCCGGAGAAGAGCCTGGACAAGGAGGCCCGCAAGCTCCTCACCTTCGTTGACAACCGTCAGGACGCCTCGCTGCAGGCCGGCCACTTCAACGACTTCGCGCAGGTCACCCAGTTGCGCGGGGCGCTGTACGCGGCGGTCGTGCGCTCCGGTGAGGAGGGGGTACGCCACGACGACCTGACTCTGGCGGTGACGGAGGTGATGGGCCTCGCACCGCGCGAGTACACCGGTGTCGCAGATCAGCCGCCGTCCATGGAGCGCCGGGCGACGAAGACCTTCCGGGACGTCGTCGGCTACCGCCTCTACCGCGACTTGGAGCGCGGCTGGCGGATCACCATGCCCAACCTGGAGCAGACGGGTCTGCTGCGCATCGACTACGAGGACCTGGAGTGGGTGGCCGCCCGCGCCGAGCGCTGGGAAGCGGCGCACCCAGTGCTCCGCGAGATCGACGCGGAGCTGCGTGCCGAGATCGCCCGCACCCTCCTGGACTTCCTGCGCCGGGGCCTGGCCATCGATGTGCAGTACTTCCGGGACGACTTCGACGCGCTGAAGGGCGCCAGCGAGGAGCGGCTGACCGGCCCGTGGGTCCTCGGTGAAAGCGACAAGCCGAACGTCGGCACGGCCTACCCGTACGGTTCCAAGCCCGGTATGGAGCGCACCGCTCTGTTCCTGTCGCCGCGCGGGAAGTTCGGCAAGTATCTGCGCCGGAACGTGCCCGCGCTGCGCGAGGCCCCGCAGGACGATGTGCAGGGGGTGATCGAGACTCTGCTCACCGTGCTCCGCGACGCCGACCTGGTGCGCGAGGTGGAGGCGACCCCGGAGCGTTCGGGGCCGGCGTTCCGTCGGCGCGCGGCGGAGAAGCGCACCGGGTACCGGGTGTCGGCCGCCGCGATCGTGTGGCGGGCCGGAAGTGGGGAGACGGGGGCGATCGACCCGCTGACCCGCACCTACAGCCACGGCGAGGGGCCGCGCGTCAACCCCTTCTTCCGCGATCTGTACCGCGACGCCGCAACCGAGCTGGCGGGGCTCTACGCCCGCGAGCACACCGCGCAGGTCCCGCCGGAGGACCGGCTGCTGCGCGAGGAGGAGTTCCGCACGGCCGAACTGCCGCTGCTCTACTGCTCGCCGACGATGGAGCTGGGCGTCGACATCTCCTCGCTCAACGCGGTGATGATGCGCAACGTGCCGCCGACCCCGGCCAACTACGCCCAGCGTTCCGGCCGTGCGGGCCGTTCGGGGCAGCCGGCGCTGGTGACCACGTACTGCGCGACGGGCAACAGCCATGACCAGTACTACTTCCGCCGCTCGGAGGCGATGGTCTCCGGCCAGGTCGCGCCGCCCCGCCTCGATCTCGCCAACGAGGACCTGGTCCGCTCGCACGTTCAGAGCATCTGGCTGGCGGAGACCGAGATGAAGCTCGGTACGGCTGTACCTGACGTCGTCGACGTGGCGTACGACCCGGAGAGCGGGGACCGGCCCGATCCCCGGATGGTGCTGCCGCTGCACACGCACATCCGTGACAGGTCGCTCGACGAGGGGGCCCGGCGCCGCGCGGTCACTGCCGCGCACAGTGTGCTCGCGCCGTTGATCTCGGACTTCCAGGACACGACCTGGTGGTACGACGAGTGGATCGAGGACCGTGTCGCGCGGGCCGCGGACAGGTTCGACGAGTCCTTCGACCGGTGGCGCGATCTGTTCCGGGCCGCCGTGCTCGACCAGTACGAGCAGAACAAGCGGGTGGTGGACCACACGCTCAGCCAGGGCGAACAGGGCCGCGCCCGCACCCGCCGCCGGGAGGCCGAGACGCAGACGAATCTGCTGCTCAACCGCTCCACGGACAGCAAGTCGGTGATGAGCGACTTCAACCCCTACCGCTATCTGGCCTCCGAGGGCTTCCTCCCCGGCTACAGCTTCCCGCGCCTGCCGCTGGCCGCGTACATCCCGCGTTCGGGCAACCGGCGCAACGCCGACGGCGACTACCTCCAGCGGCCGCGGTTCCTGGCGATCCGCGAGTTCGGTCCGGGTGCGCTGATCTACCACGAGGGCGCCCGCTACCAGGTGACCCGGATCCAGCTGCCGCCGGACGCCTCCGGCGATCTGGCGACGGCGGAGGCACGCCGCTGCGACACCTGCGGTTACCACCACCCGGTCCGTCCCGGCCTCGACCGCTGCGCCATGTGCCGTACAGAGCTGACCGGGAAGCGCACCGGCCTGATCCATCTCCACACCGTTTACACCACCCCCCGCGAGCGGATCTCCTCCGACGAGGAGGAGCGGCGCCGGGCCGGTTTCCGGCTGGAGACCTCGTACGCCTTCCAGGACCACGGGGCCCGCAAGGGCCGTCTCACCTCGCAGGTGACGGATGGAGAAGGAGCTGCCGTCCTCGCCCTCGACTACGGCGATTCGGCCACGGTCCGGATCACCAACCTGGGCCGGGTCCGCGACAAGGAGGACGTGCAGGACGGCTACTGGCTGGACCTGGGCGACGGCCGCTGGCTCAACGACCGGGCCGCCGCAGACGCCGTGGAGGGCACCGGGATGCCGGTGGTCGACGAGGACGGCAACGAGAAGCGCCGCCGGAAGCGGGTCCTGCCGTACGTGGAGGACCGGCGGAACATCCTGGTGGCGACGCTGGACGAGCCGCTGCCGGAGCCGGTCGCGTTCTCCGTCCTGTACGCCCTGGAGCGGGGCATCGAGGCCGCCTTCGAGCTGGAGGACTCCGAGCTGACGGCCGAACTTCTGCCGCCGCCCGAGGGACCGCGCCGCAGGCTGCTCTTCACCGAGGCCGCGGAGGGCGGAGCCGGTGTGCTGCGCCGCCTGCGCCAGGAGCGAGGGGCGCTGGCGAAGGCGGCCCGCGCCGCCCTGGAGATCTGCCACTTCGACCCGGACACCGAGGAGGACCTGGGCGGCCCGGAGGGCGGCGAGAAGTGCGCCCGCGGCTGCTACGCCTGTCTGCTGACGTACGGCAATCAGACTCACCACCGCCTGCTGAGCCGCCTCGCGGCCCGCCCGCTGCTGCTGCGCCTCATGGGCTCGCAGACCGAACGCGAGGACCGGGGCGAATCCCGGAGCGAGCAGTACCACCGGCTGGCGGCACCCGCCGCGACCGGGTCCGGCAGCCCCGCCCGGACCGGCAGCGATGGCCTCGCCACGCCCACTCCGCTGGAGGCCGACCTCGAAGCCCTGATCGCCTCGGGTGATCTCCTCGGCTGGCTGAAGGCCAAGGGCTACCGGCTGCCGGACGAGGTCGACGTCCTGGTACCGGGCGCCGCCGCCAAGCCGGATCTGGTGTTCCGCATGGACGGCGCGAATCTCGCCGTCTTCGTCGACCTTCCCGGCCATGCAGCCGACTCCACCCGGGACCGCGAGGCCGGGTACCGCCTGGAGGAGGCCGGCTGGGACGTTCTGCGCTTCCGGGCCGGAACCGACTGGGACGCCGTGGCGGACGACAATGCGACGTATTTCCAGACCCGTTGACCGTTACGTTCTCCCCGCCGATCCTTACGCTCACCGCCCCGGTCCCACCCCGACCACTCCGCCCCGCCGACCCCGAAGGAACCGAGAGACCCATGAGCCCCACGTACACGGCCGGTTCGCTGGTGAACGCCCGCGGCCGGGAATGGGTGGTGCTCCCCGAGAGCGCCTCCGGCATGCTGGTGCTGCGCCCGCTGGGCGGCGGCGAGGACGACGTCGCGGCGGTCTTTCCCGCCTTCGAGGAGGTGCGGCCCGCCCAGTTCGCGGCGCCGAGCCCGTCCGACCTGGGTGACCAGCGGGCGGCCGGCCTGCTGCGGACCGCGCTGCGGATCGGTTTCCGTTCCGGGGCCGGGCCCTTCCGCGCGCTGGCGTCGATCGCCGTGGAGCCGCGCGCCTACCAGCTTGTGCCGCTGCTCATGGCGCTGCGGCAGCGCACCGTAAGGCTGCTGATCTCGGACGACGTCGGCATCGGCAAGACCGTCGAGGCCGGCCTGATCGTCAAGGAGCTCCTCGCGCAGGGCGAGGCGAGCCGCCTCGCGGTGCTCTGCTCCCCCTCGCTCGCCGAGCAGTGGCAGGGGGAGCTGCGGGAAAAGTTCGGTATCGACGCCGAGCTGGTCCTCGCCTCCACCGTGTCGCGTCTGGAGCGCGGCCTGGAGTTGGGGCAGTCGCTCTTCGCCCGGCACCCGTTCACGATCATCTCGACGGACTTCATCAAGTCGACCCGGCACCGCGAGGACTTCGTACGGCACTGTCCGGACCTGGTGGTGGTGGACGAGGCGCACACGTGCGTCGCGGCCGACGACGCGCAGGGCCCGGCCTCCTCGTCCACCAGTCAGCTCCGCTACGAGCTGCTGCGGCGGGTCGCCGCTGCCGAGGACCGGCATCTGCTGCTGCTCACGGCCACCCCGCACTCCGGCAAAGAGTCGGCGTTCCGCAATCTGCTCGGTCTCGTCCGGCCTGACCTGGCCACGGTCGATCTGGAGAGCCCCGCGGGCCGGGCCCGTCTCGCCGAGCACTTCGTCGCCCGCAAGCGGGCCGACGTGCGCCAGTACCTCACCAAGGAGGACGGTCTCGCCGACGACTCCCTCGTCGAGCGGACCGCGTTCCCCTCCGACCGGTGGACCAAGGACGAGCCGTACAAGCTGACCCCCGCCTACCGGGCGCTGCTCGACGACGCCATCGCCTACGCCCGGGACCGGGTGGAGACCGCCGGTCTACAGGGCAAGCGGGAGGCCCGGATCGCCTGGTGGTCGGTGATCGCGCTGCTCCGTTCGATGGTGTCCTCGCCGGCCGCCGCCGCCCGCACCCTGGAGACCCGTTCCGAGTCCGCCGCCGCCCGGACCGCCGTCGAGGCGGACGCCCTCGGCGCCCCGCTGACCCGTGACTCCTCGGACAGTGACCGGCTGGAGGGCATGGACGTCGCGCCGGGCGCGGCGGAGAGCGAGCAGGGCGACCCGCGGCTTCGTGAACTCGCCGTTCGTGCAGCCGAGTTGTACGGCCCCGCGTCCGACGCCAAGCTCAAGGCGCTGACCGCGCATCTCAAGTCGCTGATCGCGGACGGCTACAGCCCGATCGTCTTCTGCCGCTACATCCCCACCGCCGAGTACCTGGCGACGCACCTGGAGAAGAAGCTGGGGACGAAGACGCGGATCGCCGCCGTCACCGGCACGCTCTCTCCGCAGCAGCGTCTGGAGCGCATCGAGAAGCTGGCCGCCGAGGATGCCGAGGACCCAGCTGTCCGACGCGTCCTGATCGCCACCGACTGCCTCTCCGAGGGAGTCAACCTCCAGCACGCTTTCGACGCGGTGATCCACTACGACCTGGCGTGGAACCCGACCCGGCACGACCAGCGGGAGGGCCGCGTCGACCGGTACGGGCAGAAGCGCGACCAGGTCCGCGTGATCACCATGTTCGGCGAGGACAACGGCATCGACGGCAAGGTCCTCGAAGTCCTCTTCGCCAAGCACCGGCAGATCAAGAAGGACCTCGGCATCTCTGTCTCCGTCCCGGACGAGACGGCCTCGGGCGTCACCGACGCGGTGGTCGAATGGCTGCTCCTGCACGGCAGGCAGGGCACCCAGGAAGGGCTCTTCGACCTCGACGGCCACCAGGAGTCCCTGGTCCGGATGGAACGGGAGTGGAACTCGGCCGCCGAGCGCGAGCGGACCTCCCGTTCGAAGTACGCGCAGCGCGCCATCCACCCGGAGGAGGTGGCCCGCGAGGTCACCGCCGTACGGGCCGCGCTCGGCGGCTCCGAGGAGGTCCGCGACTTCGTCCTGGAGGCGCTGCGCGACCTGGACGCCCAGGTCCGCGACCCCCGCGACGGCTCCGGCGACTTCGCCGCGCAGGTCGGCGGTACGCCGGCCGGTGTGCGCGACGGTCTCGCGGCGGTCCTCGGCGGACGGATCGTGGAGGAGGACCGGGAGATCCCGTTCCGCACCTCCCCGGCGATCGGGCGCGGCGAGGCGGCCCTGGTCCGCACCGACCCGGCGGTCGGCGCGCTCGCCTCGTACGTCCTCGACTCGGCCCTCGACGCGAACACTCCGGGCCCGCGCCCGGCCCGCCGCTGCGGCGTCGTCACCACGGACGCGGTCACCATCCGCACCACCCTGCTCCTGGTCCGCTACCGCTTCCACCTGACGCTGCCATCGCGCACCGGGGAGCGGCAGATCGTCGCCGAGGACGCCCGGCTGCTCGCCTTCGAGGGCCTGCCGTCCCGGGCCCGCTGGCTCGACGACGAGGCGGCGTCGGCGCTCCTCGGGGCGCGGGCCGCCGCGAACACCCACGAGCAGCTGGCCCGCAACCAGATCACCCGCACCCTGGACGGACTCCCCGAACTGACCGGCCACATCGCCGAGTACGGTGTCACGCTCGCCGCCGATCTCGACGCCTCGCACCGGCGGGTACGGAAGGCCGACACCAGCGACCGTGCCGAGATCGTCCGCGGCCTGAAGGTCGTCCCCCAGGAGCCCGCCGACGTCCTCGGTGTGTACGTGTATCTACCGCAGCAGCCCGCCGCCGCATCCGCCCCTCTCGTGACCGGAGCCGAAGCCTGATGTCCGCCGCCACCCGCACCGCACCGGTCTTCACCGCCGTCACCACCGTCGGCGGGCTGCTCCCCGGCGACATGCTCGTCCGTATCGCCGAGGCGCGGAACCTGCCGGGCACCAAGTCCGCCGATTACGGGCTGCCGGGCTCGGTCGCCGTCCGCGACGAGGCCGAACGCGCCTGGGAGTACCTCAAGCCGCTCTGGCGCGAACTGCGCGCCGCGCTGCCCGCCGACCCGGAGACCGGTGCGCCCGCCGCCGACCCGACGGGCCGGGCTTCCTCCGACTGGCTCTCCCAGCTCTTCCGCAAGCTGGACTTCGGGGCGCTGACGGAGGTCGGCCCGGAGGGCATCCCCGCCGACTCCGATACGGAGACCCGGTTCCGCATCTCGCACCGGCACGGGCCCGCGCTGCTCCACCTGATCCCCTGGAACCAGGAGCCGGACAAGCGGCCGGCGGCCGGGCAGGTGCCGCCGCAGTCCCTGGTCCAGGACTGCCTCAACCGGACCGAGGCGCACCTGTGGGGGGTCCTCACCAACGGGCGGACGCTGCGGCTGCTTCGCGACTCGTCGTCGTTCGCGACGGCCGCGTACGTCGAGTTCGACCTGGAAGCGATCTTCGACGGTGAGCTGTTCAGCGAGTTCGTGCTGCTGTACTGCGTGCTGCACGCGTCGCGGTTCGAGGTGGCGGAGGGGGCGGCGGCGGCCGGGTGCTGGCTGGAGAAGTGGCGGACCGAGGCCGTCACCTCCGGCGCCCGCGCCCTGGACCAGCTGCGGCTTGGCGTCCAGCAGGCGCTGACCGTGCTCGGTACGGGGTTCCTGCGGCATCCGGAGAACGGGCGGCTGCGCGAGGACATCGCCCCGAAGGCATTGCGAAAGGCGCTCCTCCGCCTCGTATACCGGCTGCTCTTCGTCTTCGTCGCCGAAGACCGGGACGCGCTCCTTGACCCGGCGGCGGACGAGGCCGCCAAGGACGCGTACGCGAAGTACTTCTCTTCGGACCGGCTGCGCAGGCGGGCTCGGCGGCGCCAGGGCACGGCGCACGGTGACCAGTACGAGGCACTGCGGCTCGTACTCGACGCGCTGGGTACGGAGGGCGGGCGGCCCGAGCTGGGGCTGCCCGGACTCGGCGGCCTGTTCTCCCGTACGGATGCGGACGCGCCGCTGGAGGGCCTGAAGCTCTCCAACGAGGCGCTACTCACGGCCGTCCGGCACCTGGCGCAGGTCCACGACCCGGGGGCTCGGCGCTGGCGGGCCGTCGACTACCGGCACCTGGACGCGGAGGAGCTCGGCTCGGTGTACGAGTCGCTGCTCGAACTGGAGCCGAAGCACTCGGCGACGGACCGGTCGTTCGAGCTGGTCGAGGTGGCGGGCAACAGCCGTAAGACGACGGGAAGTTACTACACCCCGTCGTCGCTGATCGAGTGTTTGCTGGACACGACCCTCGACCCGGTCATCGACGACGCGGTCAAGCGCGGCGAACAGCGGGCCTCGGCAGGTGGACGCCCGGACCCGAGGGACGACATCGTCGAGGAGTTGCTGGGCCTGACGGTGTGCGACCCGGCCTGCGGCTCCGGGCACTTCCTGGTCGCCTCGGCGCGACGGATCGCCAAGCGGGTCGCGGCGGTGCGCGAGCACAACCCGGAGCCGACGGTGGACGCGGTACGGCACGCGCTGCGGGAGGTCGTGGCGCGGTGCATCTATGGCGTCGACCTCAACGAGATGGCGGTGGACCTGGCGAAGGTGTCACTGTGGTTGGAGGCGATGGAGCCGGGGAAGGCGCTGGGGTTCCTGGACGCGCACGTCCGGCACGGCAACGCGCTGCTCGGCACGACGCCGTCACTCCTCGCGGGTGGAGTGCCCGACGAGGCATTCGACGCGATCGAGGGCGACGACAAGAAGTACGCAGCCGCGCTCAAGAAGCGCAACAAGGCCCAACGCGGGGGCCAGGGCGACCTGTTCGCCGAGTCTGAGGTCACGGTGCCGAGCAATGCGCGGCTCGCGGCGCAGCTCAGCCGGATCACCCATGCGCCGGCCGACGATCTGGGCCAGGTCCATGCCCAGGAGGCGGCGTACGAGGCGTACGTGAACTCCACCGCGTACACGCGGGACCGCGAGACCGCGGACGCGTGGTGTGCCGCGTTCGTCTGGCCGAAGCGGACGGGAGCACCGGAGGCACCGACGCACGACGTCGTACGGAGCCTTCTCGCCGGGGACACGGCGTCGGTGAACGACGCGACACTCACGGAGGTGCTCGCACTGAGCGAGCAGTACCGGTTCTTCCACTGGCATCTGGAGTTCCCGGAGGTGTTCGCCGTCCCGGAGACAGGGGCGGGCGTCGATCCGGCGACGGGGTGGGCCGGGGGGTTCGACGCGGTGGTGGGGAATCCGCCGTGGGACAGCATCAACTTCCCTGAGACGGAGTTCTTCGCAGTACGAGCACCGGACATCGCGGCGACCAACAACACAGCAGCCCGGAAGAAGAAGATCCAGGCGCTCGGGGACGACGCCGACACCGTCGGGCTGTTCAACGAGTACGAGGCCGCCAAGCGCAGGGTGTACGGCGAGAGCCACTTCCTGCGCATCTCCGGCCGCTATCCCCTGACGGGGCAGGGAAACCTCAACCTGTACGCGCTGTTCGCCGAGGCAGACCGCATTCTGACCGGTGCCCGGGGGCGTACCGGTGTCATCGTGCCGACGGGTATCGCGACGGACGCGCGGACGCAGTACTTCTTCAAGGACCTGGTGTCGGCGGGGTCGCTGACGGCGCTGTTCGACTTCGAGAACCGCGGCGGGCTCTTCCCGGCGGTGGACTCTCGCATGAAGTTCTGCGTGCTGTCCCTCGCAGGCCGTTCGCTGCGTGAACCGGCCGCCCGATTCGCCTTCTTCGCCCATGACCCGGCGGAGCTGGAGGCCCCCGACAAGGTCTTCACCCTCACCCCCGAGGAGATCACCCTGCTCAACCCCAACACCGGGACCTGCCCGGTGTTCCGTACCCGCCGCGACGCCGAGATCACCCTCGGCATCTACCGCCGGGTACCAGTCCTCCTCAAGGAGTCGGACAAGGCGAACGGCAACCCGTGGGGCGTGTCGTTCCTGCGCATGTTCGACATGTCCCACGACT
Source organism: Streptomyces flavofungini (assembly GCF_014650815.1). Taxonomy (GTDB): domain Bacteria; phylum Actinomycetota; class Actinomycetes; order Streptomycetales; family Streptomycetaceae; genus Streptomyces; species Streptomyces flavofungini. The sequence continues at coordinate 202,411 of NZ_BMVR01000015.1, read as the reverse complement.
CCCACCTCTTCCGCCCCTCCACCGCCAACGGCGAGACGCTTGAGTCGATGCTCTCGGATGGCTGGCGACTCGACGGGAACGTGCTGGTACGCGGGGAAGAGCGGCTACTTCCGCTGTACGAGGCGAAGATGCTCGACTTCTTCAATCACCGCGCTGCCGATGTAGTGAAGAGCGCGACGGCGGTGCAGCGACAGAATCAGCCTGCCTATCTCGATGCAGGCAACCTGGATAACCCGGATCGCCAGGCAATGCCTTCCAGTTGGGCCCCAGAGTCCGATGTTGCAACCGGAACGCGGAACCGTCAGGATCTAGAGATCACTGCCGATGGCGTGCAGTCGAAACTCCGCACAAAGGGGTGGAACCACAATTGGCTGCTTGGGTGGCGTGACATCACGAGCTCCACGAACGAGCGCACAGCGATTGTCGGTTTCCTGCCCAAGTCTGCGGCAGCAAACAGCCTGCCCGTGTCCACCTTCCAAACTGATAACGTCCGTGCGATCGGCGCGTTGGGAGCCTGTGCTTCGTCATTCGCCCTTGACTTCATCGCTCGGTTCAAGGTTGGCGGAACTCACCTGAACTTCTTCATCACCTACCAACTACCCTTCCTCTCTCCAAAACAATTGGATCCGCACCTCGCACTTGTCGCCCCACGCCTCCTAGAACTCACCTACAGCGCCCATGACATGGCCCACTTCGCTCGCGACCTCGGCGACACCGGTGCCCCCTTCCGCTGGAACGATGACCGCCGCGCCGTCATCCGCGCCGAACTCGACGCCCTCTTCTTCCATCTATATGGCATCGATCGTGACGACGTGTCGTACATCCTCGACACCTTCCCCATCGTGAAGCGCAAGGACGAGGCGGCCCACGGCACCTACCGCACCAAGGACCTGATCCTCGCCGAGTACGACCGCATGGCCGCCGCCGGCCTCACCCTGGAGACCCCGCTCGACGAGAGCGACTCCGGCACGTACCGGTCCACTCTCACCCCGCCGCCGGGGCAGGGCCCGCGCCACCCGGCCCGGCAGGACGCCTGACGTCCGGACAATGCGATGGGGCGCCACCCGCTACTCAGCGGACGGCGCCCCTTCGACGTATCACTGCTCCGACGCGAACCGTACGAACCAGTCCCACCCGTCTCGACCGACAGCGAAGGACGGACGGGTCACATCCTTGGAGTCCCGTACGTGGACGGCCTGTTCGGCGATCGCGATCTCGACGCAGTCATCGCCTTGGCTGCCGCTGTGGCTGGACTTGAACCAGAACAGATCCGCCGCACCGCTCGTCATAGTTCTCCTCGCAGTCTCTCCAAAAGGGCCCTGGATTTCTGGTGGTTGAGGGCCTGCGAGCGCAGTGTGTCATAGCGCTGGTGGAGGAGGCTTACCTCATTCGCGTCCGAGATGAGCCGACCGCTCTGCTGCCCTTCGGCGTATCCGACCCTCCGCCGCTCCGGCGTCTCCAGCAGTCGCACCGGACCGTCCAGGCACGCATGAAGCGCCGAATCCAAGGGCACCACCTGCAACGTCACGTTCCGCCGGGACGTCAGCTCCAGCACGTGATCAAGCATCTCGCGCATGGCCTCGTCACCCCCGAACCGTCGCCTGAACACATGCTCCTCAACAATGAAGCTGAACAACGTCGTCGGCCGCTCCACCAGCATCCGCTGCCGTTCCGCCCTCGCCGCAAGGAGCGCGTCCAGCCGCTCGTCCGTCACCACCGGAATCGTGCCCTCGAACACCGCCCGCGCATACTCCTCCGACTGCAACAACCCCGGAACCAGCCTGCACTCATACGTACACAGACTCACCGCCGTCCGCTCCAACCGCGCCCACTCCCGGAACCACGCCGCCAGCCCCACCTCCCCCCGCGACAGATACGGCGCCGCCCTCCGCAACGCCCCCGTGTTCCCCGTCGCCTCCTCTCCTCGCTCCACGAACAACTCGTCCGGCATCCGCCGCCCCAACTCCACCGACTCCACGGTGTGCTTCGAGAACCGCACCCGCTCCCCGAACTCCACCCGGCTCAGCCCCGCATGCTCGCGCAGCGCCTGCACGACCGCCCCGAACGTCCGCAGACTGTCCGACGGATGCGGTTCCCGTTCCCCCTCCGAGAACGCACCGGCCCCTTCTCCTACGTTGACCATCCGCCGCCCCTTCCTCCCGTACGACCACACAGCCACCCGCACTCAGCGTGACGGCGTACGCCCCGTACTGTCCACCCTCCGTGCCCGTACGGTGACCCCCCGTACGGGGCGCACCTCTCGCCGCCCCACCCCCGCGCGGGCCACGCTGACCCCATGAACCACACCGCACCCCAACTCACGTCTTCTACGCGGACGTTCAGGCAACAGCTAGCCTCCTCCCGCCGCAGCGCCCGCCTCGCCCGGCTCCTCGCCGTCACCGAACTCCACACCTGGGTCCTCCCGCCGGACCTCACGGAGCGTGCCGAACTCGTCGTCGCCGAACTCGCCGCCAACGCCGTCCTGCACGGCCGCGTCCCGGGCCGGAACTTCGAACTCGCCCTGACCTACACCCCCCTGCCCCACCCCGGCCGCCTCCTGATCGAGGTCTCCGACGCCCGCGGCGACCGCCTCCCCCGAACCGCCGGCGAGGACCCCGACCTCTCTACCGGAGGCCGGGGCCTGACCCTCGTAGCTCTGCTCGCCGACCACTGGGAGACCGTGCCACGCCCGCCGGGCGGCAAGACCGTACGAGCGGAACTGGCCACTCGGTCCGGTATCTGACGGTTCGTTGACCGAGCCAACAGGCGCTACATAAGGTCAACCGTGCACCACGTGCACATGGGGGACCTGCTTGAACACCACCGACGCCACCCGCATGCTCCGTCAGGCCGAACACGCCTACGGCACTGGTAATTTCGCGCACACGCTCAACCTGCTGGACCGCATCTCCACAGACCGTCCCGGCCTCCCCGTGGACGACCGCGCCTCCTACGACGCACTGCGCGCCCTGCTCGCCGAACGCGCGGGCAACTGGCCCGAGGCGGTCCACTGCTGGCTCGCGGTGTTCGGCACCACTCCGCCCGCGAGCGGCGAGGACCAGCCCTGCGAACTCGGCTGCGACTGCGACGTCCGCACCGTACTCGACGCCCCGGACGCCACGTCCGGCGAGACGCCTTGCCTCTGCTGCCCGGCACACGCGCTGTGGCGCCTGGTGTGGCAGGCGGCCCGCCGGGGCGCGATCGGCGAGGTCCTCGACGCCGTCCCCGACCCGTCCGGGAACCGCCGCACCGCCCTGGTGCACGCGCTCGCGGTCGGCACGCTGAGGTCGCTCGCCCAGAGCGAGAAGGTCGATCCGGCTCACGCGGTCTTCGCCATCGCCGTCTGGCACCTGCTGCTCGACGACGAGGACCCGCTCGGTTTCGAAGACATGCTGACCGCCCGGCGCGGCGCTCCCCTCGACGCCGAGGACTGGCAGTCCGCGTGCGACACCCTGAGGGGCCGGATCCGTACGGCGTTCCACTCAGTCGACGAACGCGATGGCCGCGACGTACTGGACGCCTGGGAAACCGTCTGGAACGTCGAGGAGTACGAGTACAGCGGCGAACTCGTCCGCGGCGAACGCGCCTACCTCCGGACCGAGGGATGCTTCGGCCAATGCGCCAACGACCAGCTCGACTTCTGGGACGAGGACTGGGATGGCGGTCTCGGCTGCCAGTGCGACGTCGACACCTGGCAGCCACCCACCCCCGACACCGCTCCCCCGTGCCTGGGGCTGCTGCTCGGCGGCCGCCCCTGGACCGGCTCCCCCGTCATCGTTGACACCGCCGCCGAGCAGCTGGAGGCATACGGTGAACACCGCGCCCTGCTCGCCACATACACCCGCCGTCACGGCGAACCCGCCACCTGGCAGGCGGACTCCGACACCCACCGGGCCTCCGCGCCGCACCTCGCCAGTGCCCTGGCCACCAGGGCCCGCGAGCAGTTCGCGAAGGGCGAGTGGCAGGACGCCCTCACCGACCTCACCTCGGCCGCCCGCCTGGGCCTCGAACTCGACCGTCGCCACCACGAGATGGCCCGCAAAGCCGGACTGAGCGCAGGCCGGAACGGCAACGGCTACCAGCGGGCCACGCTCGTCGAGCGCATTTTCTGGCTGGAGTCCGCGCACGCGCTCGCTCCCGATGACACCGCCCTCGCCCAGGAGCTGGCAGCCGCCCTGGTCCGGCGTGGCACGGAGGTGCTGGGGATGGAGGACAGGAATCAGGGTCGTGCCCGCTTCCAGCGGGCGCTGTGCGTACGCCCCGGCGATCCGGTGGCACAGGACGCGCTGGACGCGCTGGATCTCGCCGACATCGCTTCCGTCGTCACGGGAAACAGGCCGGGCAGGCAGCCCGGCCTGCAACGGGTCGGGGAACTTCTCCACCGCGGCTTCCGTGCGGAGAACCCGGCCGAGGATCTGCACGAGGTGTACTCCTGGTACTGCGACCGGATGATCGAACGGACCGTGCGGAAGGCGCTCGCCGGGAAGAAGAGCGAGGCCTGTCGGGTCCTGCGGCAACTGGAGGAGGTCCGTGCCTCCGAGGACGAGCGGGGAGAACAGGCCGACGACGGTGACATCGCCCGCCTCCTGCTCGACACGGCCGTCCGGCAGCTCGGAGCACGGTCCGGTGACTACACCCGGCAGGTCCCTCTGCTGCTCTCCGCCGCCGCGTCCTGCGCACAGCTCACCGGGGCGGAGGCCGAGCGGCAGGCGCTGGAGACTGTCCTGCCGTGCGCCGCCGAACTGGTTGACTCCGGACGCTTCTCCGAGCTGATCACCCTCCAGGGCAGGCTGCTGATCACCCCGGGTCGCTCCGCGGAGTACGACCAGCTCGTCGCCGTCGCGTACCACCGGCGCGCCCGCGACCGCCGTGCCGACGGCGACCTCGCCGGTGCCGTACGCGACGAACGTGCCGCGTCCGCCCTGGGGTTGACGACCGGCTGGCAGACCTCCCTCCCGCTCGAACCGGTGATGTTTCCCAGCCTCTTCGACTCACCTGGACCACCGGACCCGGACGACCCGCCGTACATCCAGGAGACCCTGTGACCGCACACTCCCGCACACCGATGCCCTCCTTCAGCCCTACCGTGTTCGAGCTCCTTCCGCATGCCCGGCCGGGCATCGGCCAGGGAGACCTCGCGAAGGCGGTGGGCGCGGCGGTCTCCCGGGCCCGCCGCGCACGGGACACAGACCGCGAGCATGCCCTGAAGGCCGTCCACGACGCGGCCCGCACCCCGGCCGACACCCTCGTCAGCGAACTGCTCACCCCTCCCCTCGCGCCGTCCGCCGCGCCGAAAGGGCCCGCAGCGAAGTGACCACTCCCCCGTCCGATCCCGACGAACTGCGCAAGCTGCGCGTCCGCGTCGCGGCCCTCTCCCGCAAACGCGAGGAGGCCGTGGCCCAACTGACCGATCTCCTCGCCGCGTTGCTGCCACTCGACGATCTCCTCGCCGACACGGCACACCGGTCCGAGCAGTTCGGCCACTCCGGGGCAGGCCGTACCGGACAGCTCGCAGCCGCCGTGCGAGAGCAGACGGACGCCGCCCACCGGATGCTCCGGGCCGAACTCGCGCGCCACGGCGTACATCCCATGGACCTCGTCGGGAAGATCCCCGACCCGGTGGAGGCACGGGCGACGGGCGTCGAACCGCATCCGACCGCCCCCGAGGGAACCGTCCTGCGGGAGACCGTCACCGGCTTCCGCCACGGGACCGACTGCCTGCGCCGTGCCGATGTCGTCCTGGCCGTACCCGGGCCCGCGCCCGCCGCCGAACAGGCGGCACCCGCCAGGCCCTCCGACGGCGGGGCCACGCGGGGGCGCCGGAACCAGCCGCGCCGCACCAGCCGCGCCCGGCGCCGGCAGCCGCTGCCCGGCAAGCCTTCCAAGCGCCGCCGCTGAACCCGCCCCACACCACCCCTCCCGTCACTGCCACCCGAAGGCCAACTCATGCCGTACCGCACACTCGGAATCGATCTCGGCACCACCAACTCCGTCACCGTCTGGATGGACGGCGGCGTTCCGGTGGTCCTCCCCAACCGTCACGGCGAGCAGGCCACGGTGTCCGCCGTCGGTACCGGTGCCGACGGATCCCTCCTGGTGGGCAGCGAGGCGCTCGGCGTGCGCGACCGCCTGCCCGGCTCCGTGATCACCGAGGTGAAGCGGCTGATCGGCCGACGCCACGTCGACGCCGACGTCCAGCGGCTGCTCGACGAGCGGCCCGCGGACGCCCCGCCGGTACGGGAGTCCGCGGACGGCGGGGTCGAGATCCGGCTCGGCGCCCACTGGCTGACGCCCGTACAGATCTCGGCGATCCTGCTGCGACGGCTGCGCACGGACGCCGAGAACACCGCCGGCGAGCCCTTCCCGCGAGCCGTGATCACCGTCCCGGCGTACTTCACGGAACCGCAGTACGCGGCGGTGCGGGAAGCCGGGGAGCTTGCGGGCTTCACCGTCGTACGCATCCTGCCCGAACCGACCGCGGCGGCCCACGCCTTCGGGGTGGAGCGCCTCGTCGAGGATGACGACGACATGTGCTCGGTGCTCGTGTACGACCTCGGCGGCGGTACCTTCGACGTGTCCCTGCTGATCATCGGGTCGGGGTACTTCCAGGTGTACAAGCTCGGCGGGGACAAGTCGCTCGGCGGGGCCGACTTCGACTCCGCTCTGTGCCGGATGCTCACCGAGAAGCGACTCGGCGACCGTGACCGCTCCGGGACCGGCGACGCGGCACGGATCCGCGCCGCCGCCGAACGCACCAAGATCGAACTCTCGGATGTCACCGCAGCGGAGATCATTCTCGCGCCGCTCGGAAAGAACGGCGGTTCCTGGACGGGACAGGTCACCCGTGACGACTTCGAGGAGCTGATCGGCGCCGAGATCGACCGCACCCTGGAGCTCACCCACGGCGTGTTGCGCGGCGCGTCCAGGAAGACCGAGGACATCGACAAAGTCCTGCTCATCGGCGGTTCGACTCGTATCCCGATGGTCCGCCGACGCCTGGCCGAAATGTTCGGCGAGGAGAAGGTGCACAGCGGAATCGACCCCATGTCCGCCGTCGCGCTGGGCGCCGGCATCGAGGCCGGGCTCGCGTCCACTCTCGCCTGCCCCTCCGAGCCGTGCCTGACCACCGGAATCCCGTTCACCGAGAGCGCCTGCCCCGACTGCGGCACCTCTCTGCTCGGCATGGCGACGGTCGACTGCCCCGGCTGTCATGTGCCCGCCGCCGAGGGAACCACGAGCTGTCCGGTCTGTGCCGTCAGCCTTTCGGGGCTGCGGGCGACCGCCCCCGTCGCGTCCCGCGCCGCATGCCCACACTGCGGCTGTCCGGAGAACTCCACCTCGGCCACCCTGTGCCAGGACTGCGACCAGCCGCTGGACGCGGGCGGCCTGAAGTGCCCCCGCTGTCAGATGGTCAACGCCACTGGCCTGACGGCGTGTTCGGCTTGCGACGCGCTGTTCCAGACCGACCAGCCGGAGCAGGTCACCGCCCAGAACCTGGGACTGGCACTCGACGACGGCACCGTCGCAGTCCTCTTCACCGCCGGAACGCCGTACCCGACCGACTGGCAGAACATCGAGAACCTTCAGATCCGGCCGGCCGGCACCAGCGCACTGACCTTCCGGATCGTCGAAGGGCCGCACGAGAAGTCCCATGCCCGCAACGAGTTCTGCGGGGAGCACACGCATGTCTTCGACAGGAGCACCGGCAGCGTGGAGCGGCTCACACTTCGGGTACAGCTGGACGAGAACCGCACCGTGAACCTCGCCTACCGCATCGGCGACGGCGAGGAGCTGGGCGCGCGGCTGCGCCGCAGCGCCGTCGCCGACGGCATCGGCCGCGCCGCCTCTCGGCTCCTCGACGAGATCCGTACCCATAGTGCCCATTTCGGCGGCGAGCTGACGGAGGCGGAGCACGGCCGCTTCGCCGAACTGACAGAACAGCTCACCGCGATCGTGCGCGGTGAGCCCTTCGGCCAGTCCCTCGACGGTCTCCTCGACGAGGCTCGCGACACGGTGGAGACGTGCCGGGACGCCCGCGGCTGGACGGCCAACGCGTCCGTCGCCGCACGCCGGGGCCGAGAGCTCGGCCTCGCGGCGCCGGCCGAAGAGCTTGCCGACGCACGGCGCGCCCTGGACGCGGCACGCGAGCGGCTGGACCTGCCCGCGATGCGGGCAGCGACGGAGCACGCCCGCAGCCTGTGGCGGCAGCTCGACACCACCACCTGGCGGTCCATGCTCGCCGCCCACGACGCCGAGCTCGGCCGCTTCCCGGAGTCCGTACGCCGTCCCATCCTGACCGCCTGGGACGACCTGCGCGCCGCGGCCTCTCGCGGGGACTACGTCGCACAGGACGCGCTGCACATGAAACTGAACGAGCTCGCCGGTCACTCGCAGGCGCCCGTCCCGGCGGCGCGCAAGCGGAGGGACAGCGCCCAGGTGTTCCCCGAGCGCCGGTAGCCGAACGGACGTAGTGAGCGTCCAACACACGGCACATACCGTTTGACACCGTCAACACGTAGGCTGAACGCACTTCGTGCCACCTGAACCACCCGCGTCCCGGAAGGTCCCCATGCCGCAGCTCCCCGACCGTCTTCCCGGCTTCCCGGACTTCCGGATCACTCTGCCCAAGGACACCGGGGAGGCCCTCGGCTTCCTGCTCACCGAGATCGGTGACAACGGCTCGCACAAGTTCCTGGTGAGCGCGGGGTCGGCGGTGTCGGCGGAGGACTGGCCGGGGCTGAGCGACTTCGCCCGTCGGCTCCGTTCCGGGCTGCGGGAGAACGGGACGCTGGTCGACGGCCCCCGCCCCGGCGCCTGGACCGCGTCCCGCGACATCGTGTGCAACTCGCCGTCCGCCGCGGCCTCCCTGGTCCTCGGCTACGGAGCCACCGGCCCCGGCACCTGGCGCAGCACGGAGGACGGGCACCGCTTGGGGGACTTCCTGCCACAGAGTTGGCGGGCCCCGCAGAAGGCCTGGCTGGTGCGGGGGAACAACGTCTCCGGCCACAACCTGGTCCGCCGGCTCTGGCTGAAGGAGGGCCTCGTCTCGCTCGACGCACCCCACCTGCCGCAGGTGGACGAGCCCGACCCGACCAAGAGCGTGCTGCGCCGCTTCGTCGAGGAGGGTTACGAGGGCTCGGCGACGTACCACCAGAAGCGCGGTCTCGTCGACGAACTGCACGCCTTCTTCACCCAGATGCGGATCGGCGACACCGTCGCCACCCTCAGCGACGGCCTGCTCCACCTCGGGCGGATCACCGGCGACTTGGTGCAGTCGGGCTCCCCCGGCGGGCTCTCCAACCTACGGCGCCCGGTGGCCTGGCAAGAGGCCGCCCATCCGTACGAGGAGCTGCCGGAGGAGGTGCAGCAGAAGCTCTCCGCCCAGCACGACGTGGTCGACCTGACCCCCGTCCTGGAACAGCTCACCGCGCTCACCGGCGGCCCGGGGGCCGCGCCGGAGCAGGCCGGGCAGGTCCTGGAATCCTCCGAGCAGCGCGTCCTGACCTTCCCCGAGGTCACCGACGAGTTCGCCCGGAAACTCCTCGTCCACGACCGCTCCTTCCTCGACGAACTGCGTGAACTCCTTCTCGACGAGCGGCAGATGGTCCTCTACGGGCCGCCCGGCACCGGAAAGACGTATCTGGCTCTGAAGCTGGCCGAGTACTTCGGTGGCGGCCCGGAGCAGGTCAAGATCGTCCAGTTCCATCCGTCGTACGCGTACGAGGACTTCTTCGAGGGTTTCCGGCCGGTCGAGGACCCCGAGACGCGGGAGGTCGCCTTCCGGCTGACGGCGGGACCGCTGCGGGAGCTCGCCGACACCGCCTCCCGGGAGGGCAACCGGCATGTGCCGCACTTCCTGATCATCGACGAGATCAACCGGGCCAATCTGGCGAAGGTCTTCGGCGAGCTGTACTTCCTCCTGGAGTACCGCAAGCGCTCGGTGCGACTGACCTACTCCGGGGACGACTTCGGGCTGCCGCCGAACCTGTACGTGATCGGCACCATGAACACCGCGGACCGGTCGATCGCGCTGGTGGACGCGGCGATGCGGCGCCGTTTCGCGTTCGTGGAGCTCTCCCCCCGCGTGGAGCCCACTGCCGGCCTCCTCACCCGCTGGCTGGAGCGCGAGGGCAAGGACCCCGAGCCGGCCCGCCTGCTCGACGCCCTCAACACGGCGATCAACGACACGGACTTCGCCATCGGCCCGTCCTACCTGATGAAGCCCGGCGTCTACCGCGAGGGCGGCCTCGACCGGACCTGGCGCACCAAGATCCTCCCCCTTCTTGAGGAGCACCACTACGGCGAGGGCATTGACATCGCCGCCCGCTACGGCCTGGACGCGCTGCGCGAGCGGACCCGGCGGTCATGAGCGGGAACGCGGCGGGCGGCGCCGCCCCGGCGCACGGTGACATCCCGGCCGCGACCGCCGACGGCGACGCGGCAGACGGCGCGGGCCCGACACGCAGTTACGTCCCGGGCGACATCATGCTGCGGGAGTACGGCGCCGCCTTGTCCGTACCGCTGGACGCGGCCACCGGGCGGGCCCTCGTCTCGGCGCGGTTCCTCGACGCCGCCGCGCCGGACCCCGAGCGGCCCGGACACTGGAGGCTGCGTGCGGGCCACCAGGTCGGTGCGGTCCGGCTTCCGGGCGGGACAGTGCTGCGGATAGCGCCCAAGACGCCGGTGGGGCGGCTGTTCTTCCTGCTCGGCTTCAGCCTCGACCCGGGTGGCGTCTGGCGCGACAGCCGTGAGGGCACGGTTGGCACCGGCGCGCACGACGACGTGGTACCCGCGCTCGCGTACGCGGTGGAGCGGCAGATCGACGCGGCGCTGCGGCAAGGGGTGCGCCAGGGCTACCGGGAGACCGCGGAGTCCGCCCTGGTGGTCCGGGGCCGTTTGCGGGAGGCCGAGCAGATCCGGCGCCACTTCGGCCGCATGCCGCCCGCCGAGATCGTCTACGACGCGTACACGGCCGACACCGCCGAGAACCGTATCCTGCGCGCCGCGGTGGAACGGCTGCTGCGGCTGCCGTCCGTTCCCGGGCCGGTACGGCGCCGTCTCGCCCACCAGCGCGTCCGCCTCGCGGACGCCGGTCCCCTGGTCCGCGGCCAGGACCTGCCGCACTGGCAGCCGTCCCGTCTCAACTCCCGCTACCAGCCCGCCCTGCGGCTCGCCGAGGCCGTACTGCGCTCCACCTCGCCCGAGCACAGGACCGGCCCGCTCGCCCTGGACGGCTTCCTGCTCGACATGAACCAGCTCTTCGAGGACTTCGTGACGGTCGCACTGCGCGAGGCCCTCCGGGAGTACGGCCTGACGGCGCGGCTGCAGGACGTACACGCTCTCGATCCGGGCGGCCAGGTCCGGATGAAGCCGGACCTGGTGGTGTACGGCGCGGACGGCCGTACACCTGTCGCCGTCGTCGACGCCAAGTACAAGACCGAGAAGTCCCACCGGGCCCACGGCTACCCGAACGCCGACCTGTACCAGGCGCTCGCCTACGCCACCGTGCTCGGCCTCCGCGAGGCGCATCTGGTGTACGCGGCGGGCCGCCTGCCCGAGCGGACGACCGAGGTCCGCGGCACCGGCGGTCTGCGGCTGTTCCAGCACAGCCTCGACCTCACCTCGGAACCCGCGGCGCTGCTGCGTACCTTCCGGGAACTCGCCGCCCGCCTGGCCGGGCCCACCGCCTGACACCCACGGAAAGGGGACCCACGGCCCATGCCCCGACTCGCCTTCGCCCAGAGCTTCTGGGACGGATTCGACACCCTGGAGAAGCCGGTCAGAGCCGGCGTCCGCAAGGCCATGACGAAGTTCCAGGCCCTGACCGTGGCCGAGCTCAACGCTGACAAAGGCCTGCATCTGGAATCCGTGGAGAACGCCCGTGACCGGCGGATGCGCACCATACGGATCACCGACTTCTGGCGCGGTGTGGTCCTCGCGCCGGACGACGGCAGCGATCTCTTCCTCCTCGTCCATGTGCTGCCGCACGACGACGCGTACACCTGGGCGGCGAAACGCCTGTACAGCACGAACAGCGCCACCCGCGGCCTGGAGGTACGCGACGCGGTCGCACTGGACGAGCTGACACCGCTGTACGAGACGGCGTCCCGCAAGGCGCCGAAGCTACTGTTCTCCGGCGTCTCCGACGGAGTCCTGCGCGAACTGGGCATCGACGCACAGGTGTTGCGTGCGGCTCGCTCGATGGCGGACAAGGCGCAGCTGGAGGCGTTCGCGACGCTGCTGCCCGAGGACCAGCTGGAGGTCCTCCAGTACCTCGCGGAAGGATTCTCGCCGGAGGAGGTCTACCGGGACGTGGTGGCCGTACGCCGCCCGGTGGACGCACCGCCCGAGCCGGACGAGGACCTGGCCACCGTCATCAGCAACACCACCGCCCGGATCCGTCTCGTCACCGGCCCGCAGGAGCTGGAGGAGATCCTGGCGAAACCGTTCGCGGCCTGGCGGGTCTTCCTGCACCCTTCCCAGCGGCGGGTCGCCCACCGCACCTCGTACGGCGGTCCGGTGCAGGTCACCGGCGGCCCGGGGACGGGGAAGACGGTGGCCGCGCTGCACCGGGTCCGGCACCTGCTGGGGCGGTCGCCGGACAGCCGGATCCTGCTGACGACGTACACCAACGCGCTGGCCGCCGGACTGCGCGACATGCTCGGTCTTCTCCTCGAAGGCGACGAACTGCTCCTCTCCCGGGTCGATGTCACGACCGTCGACGCCTATGCCAACAGCGTGGTGCGGCAGCACACCGGCGTCACCCCGAAGCCGGTGGGCGACCGCGACCAGCGGCAGCTCTGGGAGAAGGCGGTCAAGCAGCTGGATCTGCCGTTCCAGGCCCGCTTCCTGGCGCAGGAGTACCGTCACGTGGTGCTCGGCCAGGACATCCGTGATCTGGACGGCTATCTCGCGGCGAGCCGGCGCGGACGCGGCACCGGCCTCGGAGCGGCCAGGCGCGGGCTCGTGTGGAACGGCGTCGAGTGGTTCGAGAAGCTGCTGCTGGAGCGCGGTGCCACCACCCACCTGCGGGTCTGTGCCCGGGCGGCCGATCTGCTCGCCGTCGGCCCGGCCCCGTACGACCATGTCGTGGTGGACGAGGCACAGGATCTGCACCCCGCGCAGTGGCGGGTGCTCCGGGCCGCCGTCACCCCCGGCCCCGACGATCTGTTCCTCACCGGCGACCCGCACCAGCGGATCTACGACTCCCGGGTGTCGCTCGGCTCGCTGGGGATCGCCACCGCCGGCCGCAGCTTCCGGCTGCGTCTCAACTACCGCTCCACCGAGGAGATCCTGGTCTGGGCGGCGCGCCTGCTCGCACCGGTCAGCGTGGACGCCCTGGAAGGCGACGGAACCGACTCCCTGGCCGGCTACCGCTCGCTGCTGCGCGGCCGCCGACCCGAGACCCGCGGGTACGCCACCCAGCCGGAGGAGTACGCCGCCCTCGCGGACCGGGTGCGGGCGTGGATCGGCGAAGGGCTCGCACCGCACGAGATCGGGGTGTGCGCCCGGTTCAACCTGGCACTGGACGCGGCGGAGTCCCGGCTGAAGGACGCCGGGATCCCGGTGGTGCGGGTGAAGGGGCAGGTCGCCGCAGAGACGCCAGGGGTCCGGCTGGCCACGATGCACGCCATGAAGGGGCTGGAGTTCAGGGCGGTCTCCGTGTTCGGGGTCACGAAGGGAACGGTGCCCTTCGCCCGCGAGATCACCCCGCTGGAGACGGACGCACCGCAGCACGAAGCCGACCTCCTCCGCGAGCGCTGCCTGCTCTTCGTCGCCTGCACCAGGGCGCGCGAGGCACTGAGCGTGAGCTGGACCGGAAGTCCGAGCGAGTTCCTGCCGACCCAGGTGTGAACGGGTGGCTCCGGGACTGCGGACCCCAGCGCCGGGACCACGGCGGCGCCGCCCCTCCCCCGGAGCCGCCCCGCCGGATGTCCTCAGTCCTCCGGGGCCAGAGCGCCGGTGGAGAGTCCGTCGCGGGCCAGCTCGGCGAACCGGCGACTGAGCTCGGACACGGCCCGCATCGTCGCCTCGAATTCGGTGAGCTCCCGGAAGGCCGCACCGTAGCGGCGCTGTTCCTCGATGGCCAGCTGCGGAATCCTGGCGCCCTTGGCCTCCAGCCGGTAGGTGCCGGAGGCACTGGTGGCACGGCGGATGTTGGCCGGGCTGCGCAGGAAGCCCTGGAGGTAATCGGTGTCGAGCTGGTCGCTGGCGGAGACCGGCTCCGGGCCTTCGTAGGTCACGAGGCCTGCCCGGAGGAGTTCGGCGACGCCCGCCGTGGCACCGTCGAGCGAGCCTGCCCCCGTACCGGGCCGTAGCTGAGGCAGCAGTGCGGCCAGTCGGCGCAGCTGCTCCTCCAAATCGCCGCGGAGGGCCGTGAACTCGCCCGAGTAGTCGCGGTGCACGGCCTGGAGGTGGCTGCCCGGGGTGAGGTCGACCATGTCGTCGAGGAGACTGATCGAGGGGACGTCCACGGTCTGCTCGGGGCGGGGGGCGAGGCTGCCGTCGGGATCGTTGGCGGTGAGGTCCACCATCCGCACCATGGCCGGGGGGACGTCGGCCGGCCCGGGACGACGCAGAGTCCAGAGGTGAACGGGGAGGGCGTGCGAGGAGGCCGTGCCCGGCGGCAGGGCGACAACCTGGGTGAGGATGCCCCTGCGGACCAGCTCGGCCCTGATCCTTCGCCCGGCCTTGCGGTAGGCGACCGAGGCGGGCAGCACGATCACGACGTGCCCGCCCGGCGCGGTGTGTGCGTAGGCGTGCTGCAGCCAGGCGAGTTCGCCCTCCGCCTTGGACGGGGTGCCGAGTTCCCAGCGTGGATCGAGAAGGAGTTCCTCGCGGCCCCATCCGGTGACGCCCACCGGAGGATCACAGACCACGAGTTCGGCCCGGAGGTCGGGCCACCGGTCGTCGCGGAGCGAGTCGCCTGTCTCGATCCGGGTGTCGGGCATCGAGGACAGCGCGGCACGGAGCCTGGCGAGCCGCGCGGAGTCGGCATCGGCCTCCTGCCCGCGGCAGAGTGCCCCGGTCTGCCCGGCGACGGAGAAGAGCAGCAGACCGATGCCGCAGGCAGGATCGAAGACCGTCGCCCCGGACGGCAGCGGCGGCGCGAAGTGGCGTACGGCGCGGGCCAGGCGGGTCGACGTCACCTGATCCGAGCCGGCGCGGCGTACGGCGTCGGCGAACCGTTCGGTCAGTGCGTTCACGACGTCAACGGGCCGCTCGGTTTCAGCGAGTGAACGAACGCGCGCCACGGCTTCTCGCGGCAGGCGCAACCCCGGCAGGCGTCGACCGTGCCCTTCGGTGAGCAGCTCGGCCACATCGGCGAGACCGGCGACCATGTCCTCTCCGTAGGCGGCCCGCAGCTCCTGCCAGACCTGGACCTCGACCGAGACCTCCTGCCCCTTCCGCTGCTTCTCCAGCCACGCCTGAACTTCGGCCAGCGCGAACAGCGGGCTGCTCGCACCGCCTCCCGAGGGGGCGGGGAAGTCGTCGTAGCGGCGCCGCCAGTTGGACACGGCGGCGCGAGTGACGCCGGCCAGCCTCGCGATCTCTGATCCGGTGACGAGGGGGCCGGTGGCGGGGGCAGCTTGGTCCGACATGCGGCCACCGTACACGCAGTGGCCCGACCCCGGGAGCACCACAATCGCGTTGACAGCGTACACAGATTGCTGTCATCGTTCTGCGTATACAGATGAGACTTCGTCAGCCTTCTCGCATCGCACCCCCGCAGACGCTCGGAGAACTTCCCATGGCCACCCACACCGCAGTCCGCACCGTCTATCGGCTCCCCACCGTCTCCCCGACCCCCGAGGCGATGTTCGAGGCCCTCGACCACGAACAGCTCGACCGGCTGGGAGCCGAACTGCATCACCCCGTGGTCCTCGGCGTGCCCGCGGTCTACCTCACCTACGGCAAGGAGGAGGCCGCCGACACCTGGTGCGCCCCCAACGCCCGCACCACCGGAATCCCGGTCTTCGAACCCGTCCGCCGCACCGGAGCCCTGCTGCTCCTCGCCGTCGACGGCCAGGTCTACGCCGTGACCTGCGGCAACGGCTACCGCCTGGTTCCCGACGCCCTCAAGGACAAGCGGTTCGGCCTCTGCTTCGCCATCCGCATGATCGACCCCCGGCACATCAGCGGCGCCGTCACCAAAGCGCTCGGCCGGCCGCGCACCGACATCTCCCTGGTAGCCGCCGGCACCTCGGTCCCGGCACTCGGCATCCGCGACCAGGCACGGGTGGTCCGCCACCTCGGCGGCCACCTCGACGACGTCCCTCTCACCCGAAGCCGCCACGCCAACGGCCGGGCCTGCACCGCCCAAGGCGGTGTCGGCCTGCGGCTCCCGCTCGGCATCGAGCCGGCCGACCTGGTCGAGGACCTGCGCACGATCACCCGGGTCTGCCAGGACGACATCCCGCACCCCGAGCTGGAATTCGTCGACCACATCGTCCCGGTCACCGACACCGTCACCCGCGCCGCACTCGAAGCCGCCCTGGACCGCCTGCTCGGCGCCCCCGCCGACGGACGGATCTCGTTCTCCGTACCCCTCGACCTGCACGAGACGTACGCCGAGGCCACCGCATACCGGACCTGCATCGGCAGCACCGAGGTCTACCTCTGCGACAACTTCGACCTGGAGTACGTCCTCACTCGGGCCAGGATCCACCGCCCCGGCACCCGTATCGCCGCCCTGCGCGACGGCACGGTGACCCTCCACCGTGACCCCTCGCCCAGATCCTCCGTCCCGCTGGCAACCACCCATGCCCTGGACTGGATCCAGGCCGATGTCTCCCTCGGTCCACGGACGTACTGCCTTCTGGACGGCGACTGGTACGAGCTCGGCGCCTGCTACATCGACTCCGTCCGAGACAACCTGCAACAGTTGTTCACCGATGCCGCTGTGTACGGCCTGCCGCCCTGGCCCGAAGGCGCGAGCGAACGCGCCTACAACCGAGCGGTCTCAATGGCCCGGCCCGAATGGCTGTTCCTCGACGGCGAGTTCATCAATAACCCCCTCAAGCGCACCGACCGGGTCGAAATCTGCGACCTGCTGACTCCGGACGGCGCCCTTGTCCTGGTCAAGCAGTCCGGCTCCTCCGGCTCCTTCAGCCACCTCCTCGGGCAAGCGCAGGTCGCCGTCGAACTCCTCGTCAACTCACCTGAAGCGCGCTGCCAGTTCGTCCGCCGGGTCGCACGGGACAGCGACGGGAGAATCATGCTGGCCGAGGACTTCACACCTCGTCGGCTGGTCCTTGCGGTCCGGCACAAGTCCGGAGCCACCTTCACGCCCGACTCGCTTTTCGCCTTCTCCCAAATCACGCTCCACCAGACAGCAAGGGAGCTCACCACACGCGGGGTAAGTATCGAGGTCGTTCCCGTGCCGACGGCAGCCGAGATCGCTCGGACCACCGCGGCGTAACGGCACCCCGCACCAACGGTGGCGGGTCGTTTCACGACCTCGACGTCGAATCCTCGGGCGACTCCGTGCTGGAAGACGCTGTGCTGGTGCCGCTGTCGGCCCAGACCTTCGTTACGCCGGGATGCGAGACTGCGGGCTCGCCGAACTGAGCTGCACTGATTTTCGTGGAGTTCCTGATGTCAGGGTTACGATCCTGGCGAAGGAGATCCACGAGCACCACGCCTGCACCACGTAGTACCCGGACGAACTCCGGGAGCGCGCGATCCGTGAGGTCCGCACCACCGGCCGTCCGATCGCGCACGTCGCGAAGGACCTGGGCATCCATAAGGAGGCCCTGCGCGGCTGGGTCCGCCAGGCCGAGGCCGACCACGGCGAACGCGACGACCGGCTCACCACCGCCGAGCGGGACGAGCTGAAGCAACTCCGCAAGGAGAACGCGGAGTTGAAGCGGGCGAACGAGATTCTCAAGGCCGCGTCCGTGTTTTTTGCCCAGGAGATCACCCGTCCCCGGACGAGGCCGAGCAGGTGATCGACCACCTGCGCCAGAAGGGCCTCGGGGTCGATCCCGTCTGCCGGGAGCTGGGTCTGTCGCCGTCGACGTACTTCGCCCGTAAGAAGCGGCCGAAGTCTTCCCGGCGGCTGCGGGACGAACAGCTGATGCCCGCGATCGAGGAGATCCACGCCGAGTCCGGCGGCACCTACGGAGCCCGCCGGATCACCCGCGCTCTGCATCGCAAGGGCGTCGACGTGGCCCGCTGCACCGTCGAACGACTCATGGCCGAGCTCGGCATCGAGGGCGTCATCCGCGGCCGGCGGCGCCGCACCACGATCCCCGAGCCGTCGGCACCAAGGCCGCCGGACCTGGTCGACCGAGACTTCACCGCCGACGGCCCCGACAGGCCGCGAACCACATGCAGACCGAACTCCCCCTGGACGCACTGGAGATGGCCCTGTGGCGGCGCCGCATCAAGAAGGACTCCGGGCTGGTTCATCACAGCGACCGCTTGAACTTGCCCAATATGTGTCGATTCGGTACACCGATCGGCTCGCGGACATCGGCGCTTCCGCGCCGGTCGGCTCCGTCGCGGACAGCTACGACAATGCCATGGCCGAGGCGCTGAACGGCACTTTCAAGGCCGAGTTGATCGAGATGCAGGGCCCCTGGCGGGACTGCGAACAGGTCGAGCGGGCGATCTTCCAGTGGGTCACGTGGTACGACGAAGAACGCCTCCACTCCGCGCTCGATTACGTACCACCCGCCGAGTACGAACATGACTTCTGGCGAGCCAGGAGCAAGCCCCGCAGTCCGCCTGAACCATCAAGATCGGACTCTACGAAAGTCGGGGCAGCTCACAGACAACGGCACCGGAACTTACAGAAGACGAACATACGTAACTCGCAACTGCTTCACCAAGTCTGCCGCCCTGCGGCCGCGCACGCACTTGCCTACGTACTTGACCTCGTAGCGTCCATACCTGCCTTGGGCTGCGATCAGGGCCACGCCTATCGCGTCAAACACCTCGAAGAACAAGCAGACGCCTGGCACCAGACCAAGCGCCTGACCGAATACGTCACAGCGGTGCGCGATCACGCCACATCACTGCCACCTGGGCAGAAAAGGGGCCGAGATCGAGGCGTGGCTCGCCTTCGCGGATGCCCGCCTCCAACACCTCGCCGAGTCCGCCGCAGCGCCGAAGCTGCCCTCCCCACCGAAGCCCAGCGGCGACGGCCTCAAGCCTTTCCTCGGCCACTGGAGCCCGTACGGACCCCGCTTCTACTGATCCCCAAACCGGGCCATAACCGACGGCCCTTGACCCAAGAGATAGCAAAGAAGGAGCCCGACAGGCCCCACCCGACTCACCGTCACCTGCAAAAACGGCCGCCTGGCGCCTCATCAGAACGTGCGTCAAACGTGCGTCAGAATGGCCTCACGTGCGTCGAATACGCGTCAAGATATCGCCCGTAACGCCCACAGCACACATAACGCACACTCGGCGAAACCGCAGGTCAGCGCCCCTTCTCAGTAGGCTCAAGGATCGCGACGCACTCCACATGATGCGTCATGGGGAACAAATCAAACGCCCGAAGCATCCGCACCTTGTACCCGCCCTCCCGGAAGTACCCCAAGTCCCGAGCCAACGCCGCCGGATCGCAAGCCACATACGCGATCCGCCGTGCCCCGAGCCCCGCGAGATGGCGGACCGTCTGCTTGCCGGCGCCCGCGCGGGGCGGGTCGAGGACGATGACGTCGACCTCGGTGATGCCGGTGCGCGGGAGGACCGACTCGACCTTGCCCTGTTCGATGCGGACGCGGTCGAAGGAGGCGAGGTTGTGGCGGGCGTCCTCGACGGAGCGTTTGCCGGACTCGATGCCGAGGACGGCGCCCTCGTCGCCGACGCGGTCGGCGATGGCGCCCGCGAACAGGCCCACGCCGCAGTAGAGGTCGAGCGCCGTCTCGCCCTTGCGCGGGAGGAGGCCCTGCATGACCGCCGTCACCAGCGTGTCCGCCGCCTTCGGGTGGACCTGCCAGAAGCCGCCGTTGCCCACGCGGTACGTGCGGCCGTCGGCGCGTTCGCGGACGAAGGGGCGGCCGTGGACGCGGTGCACACCGCCGTCCTTCTCCTCCACACGGAGGACCGAGACCGGCTTGTCCAGTTCGACCAGGGGCAGGCGGGCGCCGGGGCGCGGGGTCAGGATCACCTGGCGGTCCTGCGAACCCGTCGCCGCGATCGCCTCGACCGAGGCCATGCCGGGCCAGTCGCGCCGCTCGACGCCGAGTTCGGTGACGCCCTCGGCCGCGATCATGCAGTGGTCCACCGGCTCCACCTCGTGCGAGCGGTGGCGGCGCAGGCCCGCCCGGCCGGTCTCGGCGTCGACCGCGTACTGGACTCGGGTGCGCCAAGCCGGAACCTCACCGGCAGGGAGCTTGTCGCCCTCGGCCGGCATCACCGTGCCGTCCCAGCCCGCCTCCTCGGGCGTGAGCCCGGCCAGCCGCTGGAGCTGTTCGGCGATCACCTCGCCCTTGAGGCGGCGCTGCGCGCCCGGCTTCGCGTGCTGCCAGTCGCAGCCGCCGCAGCGGCCCGGTCCGGCGTACGGGCACGGGGCCTCGACGCGGTCCTTGGACGGGTCGAGGACCGTCACCGCGTCGGCCCGCAGGAAGCGCGCGCCCTCCTCGCCCTCGGTCACCCGCGCGACGACCTTCTCGCCGGGCAGCGCGTGCCGTACGAAGAGCACCTGCCCCTCGGCCGTACGGGCGACGCAGTGGCCGCCGTGCGCGACCGGCCCGACCTCGACCTCGTACTCCTCGCCCACCAGTGAGTTCTTCGGTTCAGCCTGCATGGCGGGGTGACTCCACAACGTAAGAGGTAAGGAAGGACGGTGGTCGACGGCGTCGAGAACATCGGGAAAAACGGACGGCCGGACGCCAGCCCACCAGTCTACGTTGACCTGCCCCCGCCGCCCGCCAGGACCCGTCAGACGCAGGACCCCGTCAGACGCAGGACCCGTCAGGCGAGGACCCCGTCCGGCGCAGGACCCGTCAGACGAGGACCCCGTCCGGCGCAGGACCCGTCAGGCGAAGACCCCGTCCAGCACAGGACCCGTCAGGCGAAGACCCCGTCCAGCACAGGACCCGTCAGGCGAAGACCCCGCCCGGCGCAGGACCCGTCCGGCACAGGACCCGTCAGACACAGGACCAGTCAGACGTAGGGCCCGTCCGGCACAGGACCAGTCGGAGGCAGCCCCGCCCGGCGCAGCCTCCGCCCGGCGCAGCCCCCGCCCGGCGCAGGACCCGTCCGGCGCAGCCCCCGCCCCCAGGCCCAGCGCCAGCGCCCCTCACCCCTTCTTGCTCGTCTCCTTCGCCCGCTTCTCCACCGGTCCACGCCGCACCGAGCCCGGCGCGTTCCACTCCTGGCGCCTGCGCGCGCGGCGCTTCGCGGCCTCGGAGGACTCGAGCTGGTAGGGGACGGAGGTGACCATCACGCCGGGGGTGAAGAGGAGGCGGCCCTTGAGGCGGAGTGCGCTCTGGTTGTGGAGCAGGTGCTCGTACCAGTGGCCCACGACGTACTCGGGGATGATCACGCTGACCGCGTCGCGGGGGCTCTCCCGGCGCAGGGACTTCACGTACTCGATGACCGGGCGGGTGACCTCGCGGTAGGGCGAGTCGAGGACCTTCAGCGGGACGCTGATGCTGCGCCGCTCCCACTCCTCGCGCAGGGCCTTGGTCTCGGCCGCGTCGACGTTGACGCTCAGCGCCTCCAGGGTGTCCGTGCGCATCAGCTTGGCGAACGCGAGGGCCCGCAGCGTCGGCTTGTGGATCTTGGAGACGAGGACGATGGAGTGCACGCGGGAGGGGCGCACGCTGTCGTCGGAGGGGCCGTCGGCCGCCGCGATCTCGTCGGCCACCCGGTCGTAGTGGCGGCGGATCGCGGACATCGTCGCGTAGAAGATGACCATGCCGAGGAGCGCCACCCACGCGCCGTGCGTGAACTTCGTGACGAGGACGACGATCAGGACCAGGCCGGTGAAGAAGGCGCCGAAGGTGTTGATCGCGCGGGAGCGGATCATGTGGCGGCGCTTGCCCGGGTCCCGCTCGGTGGACAGATGGCGGTTCCAGTGCCGGACCATGCCGATCTGGCTGAGCGTGAAGGAGACGAAGACGCCGACGATGTAGAGCTGGATCAGGCGGGTGGAGTCCGCGCCGTAGATCCAGACGAGCATGGCCGCGGCGCCCGCGAGCAGCACGATGCCGTTGGAGAAGGCGAGGCGGTCGCCGCGGGTGTGCAGCTGGCGCGGCAGGTAGCGGTCCTGCGCGAGGATCGAGCCGAGCAGCGGGAAGCCGTTGTACGCCGTGTTGGCGGCGAGGAACAGGACCAGCGCGGTGGCCGCGGCCAGGACCATGAAGAGGAAGCTGCCGTTGCCGAAGACCGCCTCGGCGACCTGGGAGATCACCGGGTTCTGGACGTAGTCGCCGCCGAGCGGGACGCCGTTGTCGAGGAGGTCGTGGGCGGGCTTCTCGGCCATGTGGACGTTGGTCGCCATGGCGAGGCCGATGATGCCGCAGAACATGGTGACGGCGAGCGCGCCCATCAGGGCGAGGGTCGACGCGGCGTTCTTCGACTTGGGCTTGCGGAAGGCGGGGACGCCGTTGCTGATCGCCTCGACGCCGGTGAGCGCGGCACAGCCGGAGGAGAAGGCGCGCAGCAGCAGGAAGACCATGGCGAAGCCGGCGAGGCCCTCGTGCTCGGCCTTGATCTCGAAGTCGGCGGTCGGGGCCTTCATGGTGTCGTCGAGGACGAAGCCCCGGAAGGCGCCCCACGCGATCATGATGAAGACGCCCGCCACGAAGACGTACGTCGGGATCGCGAAGAGCTTGCCGGACTCCTTCACGCCGCGCAGGTTCATGAGGGTGAGGAGCACGATGACGGCGACCGCGCAGAGCACCTTGTGCTCCACGACGAACGGGACCGCCGAGCCCAGGTTCTCGATGCCCGAGGAGATCGACACGGCCACGGTCAGGACGTAGTCGACGAGCAGCGCGCTCGCGACGGTCAGTCCGGCCTTGGGGCCGAGGTTGGTGTTCGCGACCTCGTAGTCACCGCCGCCGCTCGGGTACGCGTGCACGTTCTGCCGGTACGAGGCGACGACGGTGAACATCAGCACGACGACCGCGACGGCGATCCAGGGGCTGAAGTGGTAGGCCGACACGCCCGCGACGGACAGGACGAGCAGCACCTCGCCGGGCGCGTACGCGACGGAGGACAGCGGGTCGGACGCGAACACGGGGAGGGCGATGCGCTTCGGCAGGAGCGTTTCTCCGAGCCGGTCGCTGCGCAGTGCGCGCCCGATGAGGATCCGTTTGGGCACGTCGGTCAGTTTGGACACGCAGAGGATCGTAAGCGCTGCGTCAGCCTGTCGCCCACCCAGTACCCCGGACCTGTCAAGAGCTGCTTGCCAGAAGATTAAAGAAATGTTCAAGCGACGGGCGGATGGGTAGGCCGGTGTGCTGGCACCGCCCGACCCACCCGCTCATCGCGCGCGGCCGCTCGCCGCGCGCCCGCTCACCTCCCGGGGGCCGTTCCCGCCCCCGCCACCTGCGGTTCCGCGCTCTCGTCCAGCGGAGCCGCGTACCCGCGAGTGATCCGCTCCTCGGCCTTCGCCACCGCCTTCGACGGCCACCACGTCGCCCGGCCGAGCAGCAGCAGCGCCGCCGGCAGGATCATGACGCGGATCACGAACGCGTCGAGCAGGACGGCCACCGCGAGGACGAAGCCCATCTGCTTCATCTCCAGGATGTGCAGCATCACGAAGCTGGCGAAGACGGTGACCATGACGATGGCCGCGCTGGTGACGACCTTGGCGGACGCCGCGATCCCGTCGATCACGGCCTGCCGGGTGGGCACGCCGTTCAGGGCGGCCTCGCGGATCCGGCTGACCACGAACACCTGGTAGTCCATCGAGAGCCCGAAGAGGATCACGAAGAGGAACAGCGGCACGCGCGAGGAGATGCCGTGCAGGGAGACGAAGGACAGCAGGTCCTCGGCCCACTCCCCCTGGAAGACGAGCACGAGCAGCCCCAGCGCGGACGCGGCGGACAGCAGGTTGAGGCCGACGCCGAGCAGTCCGAGGACGACGGACCGGAACGCGTACACCGTCATCGCGAACGTCATCAGGAGCAGCAGTCCGAGGACCAGCGGCAGCTTCTGGTTCTGGTGGTCCACATAGTCCACGCCGCGCGGCACGTCACCGCTGACGCCGCTCTCGACGCCGTCGAGCTTGCCGACGGTCGCGGGTAGGTAGTCGTCGCGGATGTGGTCGAGGGCCTCGGCGGCCTCGTCGGAGTACGTGGCGTGGCGGGCGCCGAGGTCCAGGGTGCTGACGCGGCCGTCGGCGGAGGTCTTGATGACGGGGCGGTCGTGGCGGGCGAGGAGCGGGTCGGCCGCGGCCCTGCGGTCGAGGTCGCGCAGGGCGTCCTTGACCTGACCGGCCCGGCCGGGCTCGGCGGCGACCACGACCTGGTAGCGGATGCGCAGGTCGGGGAAGGCGTGGAGCAGCCGGTCGTAGCCCTGCATGGCGGGGATCTCGCGGGAGAAGCTGTCCCGGGCCGGGTCCTTGAGCTTCATGGTCACGGCGGGCGCCGCGAGGCCGAGCAGGACGAGGACGGCCAGGCACAGGGTGAGCGCGGGGCGCTTGCGGGCGGGGGTGAGCAGGGCGTTCCAGACGCGGCCCGGCTTCTTGTCGGCGTCGGACTTCACGGGCTTGCCCGCGGCGCGGCGCTTGTCCGCGCGGCGCTCGGCGCGGCTGCCGAGCTTGACGAGCATGGCGGGCAGCACGGTCACGGAGCTGACCACGGCGACGGCGACGACCAGGATGGTGCCGGTGGCCAGGGAGTCGAAGATGACGTCACCGGCCAGGTAGAGCGCGGCGGTGGAGACGATCACGGCGAGCCCGGAGATCACGATGGCCCGGCCCGCGGTCGCGGCGGCGGCCTCGACCAGCGCCTCCGCGGAGAGCCTGCCGCCCGCGCGGGCCCGTTCCTCGCGTTCGCGCTTGAGGTAGAAGAGCGTGTAGTCGACGCCGACGGCCATGCCGATGAGCAGGATCATGTTCATCCCGACGCCGGTGTCGGGCAGCAGGTGCGAGGCGAGCATCGCCAGGCCCATGGTCGCCATGATCGAGGTGATGGCGAGCAGCAGCGGTACGCCGACCATCAGGACCGAGCCGAACACCAGGGCCAGCGTGATCAGCGTGACGGGCAGCGTGATCGTCTCGGAGAACGCGAGGTCCTTGCCGCGCTGGTCGTTGACGCCCTTGCTGACGGACGCGGCGCCGGTCTCCTCCACCACGACGTCCGGGTGGGCCTTCTTCACCTTCTCGGTCTCGGCCTGGAGCGGGACGACGTTCTTCTTGCCCTCCTGCTCCGGTCCCTTCAGGGTGACGGGCACCCGCAGCACCCGGCCGTCCTTCGAGCGGACCGGCGCGGCGACCTCGTCGACCTCGGGCAGGGCCTTCATGCGCCGGGTGACGTCCCGGACGGCCGCGTCGGCCGCCTCGGCGGTGCGGCCTTCGAGGCGCCGGCCCGGCCGGGCGCTGATCAGGATCTGCTCCAGCGGTTTGATCTGGAGGTCGCCCCGCGCCGCCAGTCCCTCCGCACGTCCGGCCTCGCCGACGCGGAAGTCCGCCGATGTCGCCTGGTTCATCCCGGCCGTGATGCCCGCCGCCAGGCACAGCACCACGAACACGAACCAGCCGACGATCGCCCGCCACGGGTGCAGCGCGCTCCAGCGCGCCACCCGCACCGTCATCGACCGCCTTGTGCCGCGCCTCATGTCCGGCCCCCTCGCTGCCATAGCGACTCTCCCGTCCTTCATGTGTAAGTTGAGACTGACAGGTGAAGGTCGAAGACGTCAACTGTCAGGATCGAGCGAGAGCGGGCAGGCCACCTCGCACGCACCGGAGCGAGTCGGCACGCGTGAGCAGGCACGCAGGAACGGAAGAGTCCGATCGACGGAGGGTTTGACAGTGGTTCAAGCCATGCGTAAGCCTTGGCCGACGGGTATCGGGACGGCGCGAAGGCGGGCCATGCAGGCCATGAACAGCGAGGAGCTGCTGGCCTTTCTGGCGGCCGTGGGCCACGCCCAGCGCATCCGGATCATCACGGAGCTCGCCGGCGGACCCTTGTACGTCAGCGAACTCGCCCGCCGCCTCGGCGTCTCCCGGCCGCTCCTGTACATGCATCTGGAACGCCTGGAGAAAGCCGGTCTCGTGATCGGCAGGCTGGAGCTGTCCGACGACGGCAAGGCCCTGAAGTACTTCGAACTCGCACCCTTTGACGTGCAGTTGAACGTGGATACGATTCTCGCGGCTGCCCGCCTCGGCGGGGCGGACGCCCCGCCGGACGGGACGGGCGAAGCCGGAAAGCACTCACCAAAGGGGACGCCCCAATGAGCGACGCGATCATCCCGATCGCCTTCTTCCTGATCCTTGCCGGCGCAATCGTGATCGTGGCCAAGTTCCAGACGCAGCGCAGCCGCGAACGCGACGTCGAGTACGCGCAGGCGATGGAGGGCTACCGCAAGTCGCTGGACTCGGTCGCGGCCCAGCAGGAAGCCATACGGACCCAGCTCACCGAGCTGAACGTCCGGGTCCAGGCCATGGAGAGCATGCTGCGCGCCGTCGAGTGAGCGCGCCCGCGGCCTCGTCCTGAGCGGGCCCACGGCCCTGCTCCGGGCCCGCCCGCGGCCCCGGACCGTCCCGCGGCATCCGACCCGGGTGAAGAAGCCGTTAACGTGGACTCGAGCAAGCACGGGGAACATTCGAGGGCGAGAGTCATGAGTAGGGCATTTACGCAGGTCACGAGGGCCATGAGGAGCGCGGGGTAACGACGTGCACATCGTCATCATGGGCTGCGGGAGAGTCGGTTCCGCTCTCGCGCAGACCCTGGAACAGCAGGGGCACACGGTCGCCGTCGTCGACCAGGACCCCACCGCATTCCGCCGTCTGGGCTCCGGCTTCGGCGGCCGCCGTGTGACCGGCGTCGGCTTCGACCAGGACACCCTGCGCGAGGCCGGCATCGAGGACGCCGGTGCCTTCGCCGCCGTCTCCAGCGGCGACAACTCGAACATCATCGCCGCCCGCGTGGCCCGCGAGATGTTCGGCATCGAGAACGTCGCGGCCCGTATCTACGACCCGCGCCGCGCCGAGGTCTACCAGCGTCTCGGCATCCCCACGGTCGCCACGGTCCGCTGGACCGCCGACCAGATGCTGCGCCGCCTCCTTCCGTCCGGCGCGGAGCCGCTGTGGCGCGACCCCACCGGCGGCGTACAGCTCGCCGAGGTGCACGCGTCCGCCGCCTGGATCGGGCACAAGATCAGCCAGCTGCAGGAGGAGACCGGCGTGCGCGTCGCGTTCCTCACCCGGCTCGGCGAGGCGGTCCTGCCGACGTCGCAGACGGTGCTCCAGGAAGGCGATCTGGTGCACGTGATGATGCGCACCGACGAGGTCGAGAAGGTCGAGGCCGCGTTCGCCGAAGGCCCCGAGGAAGGCGGTCACTGATGAGGGTCGCCATTGCCGGAGCGGGCGCGGTGGGCCGTTCCATCGCCGGTGAGCTCCTGGAGAACGGGCACGAGGTGCTGCTCGTCGACAAGGCGCCGACGGCCATCTCCGTCGAGCGCGTCCCGCAGGCCGAGTGGCTGCTCGCCGACGCCTGCGAGATCACCTCGCTGGACGAGGCCGCGCTGCAGCGCTGCAACGTCGTCATCGCCGCGACCGGCGACGACAAGGTCAACCTCGTCGTCTCGCTGCTCGCCAAGACCGAGTACGGCGTGCCGCGGGTCGTCGCGCGCGTCAACAACCCCAAGAACGAGTGGCTCTTCAACGAGTCCTGGGGCGTCGACGTCGCGGTGTCCACGCCGCGGCTGATGTCCGCGCTCGTCGAGGAGGCCGTCAGCGTCGGCGACCTGGTACGGCTGCTGCGCTTCAGCCACGGCGACGCGAACCTCGTCGAGCTGACGCTGCCGCCGGAGTCCACCCTCGCGGGCACCCGCGTCGGTGACGTCCAGTGGCCCGAGGACACGTCCCTCGTCACCATCATCCGCGGTACGCGCGTTCTCGCGCCGACGCCGGACGACTCGCTCGAAGCGGGTGACGAGCTCCTCTTCGTGGCCGCGCAGGCGCGGGAGGAGCAGCTGGAGGACCTGCTGTCGGCTCGCCGCGCCGGCTAGCCCCTGGGCTCTACGCAGGTGGGGGGCGCCCGGATCTTTCCGGGCGCCCCCCACCTGCGTGACCGCCGTATCGGCCCTGGCGGGCCTCGTCCTCAAGCGCCGGACGGGCTATCTCCCGCCCAGCCTTCCCTCGGGGCCACCAGGAGCCCGGCACCCTCTGGCCCGAAACGCCTCGCCCCGCTGGGTGCCTCTGAGCCCGCCCCCGCACGTATCCAGCCCGTCCGGCGTTTGAGAACGAGCGCGCAGCGCGATCGGCGGCGGACTGTCCCACCCGCACGGGACGCGCACGCGGGACAGGGCTAACCCTGGCGCTGCCGCTGCTCAGCGGCCGCCTTCTCGGCTTTCTCCGCCGCCTCCATCTCCGCGAACACATCGATCGGCGGCGGCGCCTTCGCCAGGAACACCCAGGTGAAGTACACGGCGAGGACCATCGGGGGCAGCTTGAGGGCGATCAGGACCCAGCCGAGCTGCTCGGTGTCGGCCCACCAGTACAGCGGGAAGAGGATGGCGTACTTGGCGAGGAAGATCAGGCCCCAGGCCAGCGACGCCTTCGTGTAGGCCTTCTTGCGGCCGGGGTTACGGGTGCGCCAGGACAGGTTCTCGCGGAAGACCGGGCCGAGCAGCAGCCCGAGCAGCGGATAGCCGACGAGCGCGGAGAGGAAGAAGGCCGCGCCGAGGCCGGTGCCGTAGATCATGCCGGGCAGATAGAAGTCCTTGGCGTTGCCCGTGAACATGGCGAAGGCCACGCCGAAGGCGACGCCGAAGACGCCGCTGAAGGCGTGCTTGACGGTGTCGCGCCGGACGAGGCGGACCACGACCAGGATCAGCGCCACGGCCAGGGCGGCGATGGCCGACAGGTGCAGGTCCTTGTTGATCGTGTAGATGAGCACGAACAGCAAGCCCGGCACCATCGTCTCGACCGTGCCCCGGATGCCGCCGAAGGCGTCGAACAGCGCGGCCTGGGTCAGCGCCCTGGTCTCGGCGTCCTGGGCCGCCTGCGCGGCGGCCGCGTCCTGCGGGCGGTCGCCCACGGCCTGGTCGGTCGGCTTGTCGACTGACGTCACCGGTTACTCCCGTCCGAGCGGTCTGAGTTCGTACTTGGGGTTGAAGAGCACTCTGCGGCCGCGGTCTATGGAGATCCGGCCGGACGCGATCAGGCGGCGCCCCGGCTCGATCCCCACGATGGAGCGCCGGCCCAGCCACACCACGTCGAGCGCGGCGGAGCCGTCGAACAGCTCCGCCTCCAGGGCGGGGACACCGGCGCGGGGCCGCAGGGTGACCGTGCGCAACGTACCAGTAACGGTGACTATCTGGCGGTCGTGGCAGTCACCGATGCGGGTACAACCGGCCGTCTCGGCGTCCTCGCGCAGCTCCTGCGACTCCAGGTCCTCCTGGGAGGACGACAGCCGGTCGAGCATGCGCCGGAAGCGGCCTGCCGGCTTGCCGGATCCAGGGGCAGAACCAGGAACAGCACTCATACCCGAAGCGTACCGGTGGTCACCCGCGCCCCCGCAATGGGTGCGCTCACCTGTGCTGATGCCCGCTCGGAGCGGACCTCAAGCCTCGGTCGGCGTGGCCCCGCCACCGCTCCCCCCGCCTGCTCCGCCATCGAGCTACCGCTCGAACCGGTATCCCATCCCGGGCTCCGTGATGAAGTGCCGGGGGTGCGCCGGGTCCGCCTCCAGCTTGCGGCGCAGCTGGGCCATGTAGACGCGCAGGTAGTTCGTCTCCGTGCCGTACGAGGGACCCCACACCTCCTGAAGGAGCTGCTTCTGGCTGACGAGACGGCCCGCGTTGCGCACCAGGACCTCCAGGAGGTGCCACTCCGTGGGGGTCAGGCGTACGTCCCGGCCGTTGCGGTTGACCTTCTTAGCGGCCAGGTCGACGGTGAAGTCCTCGGTGTCCACCATCACGTCGTCCTCACCGGCCCCGGTGGGCTCCGCGCGGCGGACGGCGGCGCGCAGCCGGGCGAGGAGTTCGTCCATGCCGAAGGGCTTGGTCACGTAGTCGTCGGCGCCGACGTCCAGGGCCTCGACCTTCTCGTCCGAGCTGTGCCGGGCCGAGAGGACCAGGATGGGCACGCGCGTCCAGCCGCGCAGCCCCTTGATCACCTCCACGCCGTCCATGTCGGGCAGACCGAGGTCGAGCACGATCACGTCGGGGTGGCGGGCGGCGGCGAGCTGGAGGGCGGTGGCGCCGTCCGGTGCCGCGTCCACCTCGTACTTGCGTGCCTTCAGATTGATCACGAGGGCGCGTACGATCTGCGGCTCGTCGTCGACCACGAGCACCCGGGTCATTCCTACCTGCCTTTCGGGCTTGTCAGCGCCGCTGCCGCGGCTTTCGGTGCCACGTACGGGACGTTCCGTGGCGGTCACGAGGTCATCTGGGCGGAGAGGTCGGGCACGACGGGCGGTCGTCCGGCCGCCGCCTTCAGGGTGAGCACCATCGTGAGGCCGCCACCAGGAGTGTCCTCCGCGTCGAGGGTTCCCCCCATCGATTCCACGAAGCCACGGGCGACCGCGAGGCCGAGGCCGACGCCGCTTCCGCGTGGAGCGTCACCGTAGCGTTGGAACGGCTCGAAGATGCGGTCCTTGGCATCATCGGGGACCCCGGGTCCCCGGTCGACGACCCGCAGCTCCACCCGGTCGCCGAGCGCGCTGGCCGAGACGAACACGGGTGCCTCCTCGGGCGCGTACTTGACGGCGTTCTCCACGATGTTGGCGACCGCGCGCTCCAGGAGGCCCTTGTCGACGGCGACCATCGGCAGGTCCTCGGGAATGTCCAGGAGGACGCTGCCGTCGGGGACGCCGCCGAGGGCCATCGGGACCACCTCGTCGAGGTCGATCTCGCGGATCAGCGGAGCGACCGTGCCGGTCTGCAGCCGTGACATGTCCAGAAGGTTGCCCACCAGGTGGTCGAGGCGGTCGGCGCCCGCCTCGATGCCCGCGAGGAGCTCGGCCTGGTCCTCCTCGGACCACTCCACGTCCTCCGAGCGCAGCGAGGACACGGCGGCCTTGATGCCGGCGAGCGGGGTGCGCAGGTCATGGCTGACGGCGGCGAGCAGGGCGGTGCGGATGCGGTTGCCCTCGGCGAGGGTGCGGGCCTGGTCGGCCTCGGTCTGCAGGCGCTGGCGGTCCAGGACGACGGCGGCCTGGGCGGCGAACGCGGCGAGGACGCGGCGGTCCTCGGCGGGCAGCACGCGGCCGGTCAGGGCGAGGGCCAGGTGGTCGCCGACGGGCACGTCCACGTCGGCGTCCTCGGGGCGGCCGACGTGGGCGCGGGCGCCGACGCTGCCCGCGCAGGTCCACGGCGTCACGTCGCTCTCGCGCTCCAGGAGGGCCACGGACTCCATGGCGAAGGTCTCGCGGACGGTCTCCAGGAGGGAGTCCAGGCTGTTCTCACCGCGCAGGACGCTGCCCGCGAGGTGGGAGAGGATCTCCGACTCGGCGCGCAGCCGGGCCGCCTGATGGGTGCGGCGCGCGGCGAGGTCCACGACGGAGGCCACGGAGATCGCGACGGCCACGAAGACCGCGATCGCCACGATGTTCTTGTTGTCGGAGATCGTCCACAGGTGCAGCGGCGGTGTGAAGTAGTAGTTGAGCAGCAGCGATCCGACCGCCGCGGACGCGAGCGCCGGGAGCATGCCGCCGAGCAGGGCCGCCGCCACCGTGAGCGTCAGGAACAGCAGCATGTCGTTGGCGAGACCGAGGTCCGCGTCGACGTGGGTGAGCAGCAGCGTCAGGAGCACAGGGCCGACGATGCCGACGAGCCAGCCCCAGATGATCCGGGAGCGGCCGAGCCGGGCGCCGCGCGCCACGGGCAGCCCGCGCCCCTTGGCCACCTCGCCGTGCGTGACGATGTGGACGTCCAGGTCGGGCCCGGACTCGCGGGCGACGGTGGCGCCGACGCCCGGACCGAAGATGTACTGCCAGGACTTGCGGCGCGAGGAGCCGAGGACGATCTGGGTGGCGTTGACGCCGCGGGCGAACTCCAGGAGTGCGGCCGGGATGTCGTCGCCGATGACGTGGTGGAAGGTTCCGCCAAGATCCTCTACGAGGGTCCGCTGGACGGCCAGCTCCTTGGGCGAGGCCGCGGTGAGGCCGTCGCTGCGGGCGATGTAGACGGCGAGGATCTCGCTGCCCGAGCCCTTGGCGGCCACGCGGGCGGCGCGGCGGATGAGGGTGCGGCCCTCGGGTCCGCCGGTGAGGCCGACGACGATGCGTTCGCGGGCCTGCCAGGTGGAGCGGATGTTGTGCTCGCCCCGGTACTGCTGGAGGTATTCGTCGACCCGGTCGGCCACCCACAGCAGCGCCAGCTCGCGCAGGGCCGTGAGGTTGCCGGGGCGGAAGTAGTTGGACAGGGCCGCGTCGACCTTGTCGGCCTTGTAGATGTTGCCGTGCGCCATCCGGCGGCGCAGCGCCTGCGGCGACATGTCGACCAGCTCGATCTGGTCGGCGCGGCGCACCACCTCGTCCGGCACCGTCTCGCGCTGCCGGACGCCGGTGATCGACTCGACCACGTCGCCGAGCGACTCCAGGTGCTGGATGTTGACGGTGGATATGACGTCCACGCCCGCTTCGAGCAGCTCCTCGACGTCCTGCCAGCGCTTGGCGTTGCGCGAGCCGGGCACGTTGGTGTGCGGAAGCTCGTCGACGAGCGCGACGGCGGGCGCGCGCCGCAGCACGGCGTCCACGTCCATCTCGCTGAACCGCGAGCCCCGGTACTCCAGCTCCTTGCGGGCCACCTGCTCCAGGCCGTGCAGCATCACTTCCGTGCGCGGGCGGTGGTGGTGCTCCACGAAGGCCACGACACAGTCGGTGCCGCGCTCGATACGACGGTGCGCCTCGGCGAGCATGGCGTACGTCTTGCCGACGCCCGGTGCCGCACCGAGGTATATCCGTAGCTTGCCGCGTGCCATGGCCTCATTGTCTTCCTGAAACTGCTGTGTACGCAGCGTCGACCTTACGGCCAATAATCACGGCAAATCGGATGAGGCCGACCTCCCTGAGGCTCCTTGACACAACCCTGATGCCCTCCAGCACGTCCGGAGTGGGGCGAAAGACGCCATTTTCGGCCGTCGGGACGGGCCGGACAGCACACAGGGGCCGCCCCGGCATGCGGAGCGGCCCCGATCCGGACCAGTGCGGTCCGTACGGCCCGGTACCTACAGGTCAGCGCCTGCGGACCGGAACCCGCAGATGAGCCGGATCAGCGCGGATTGTCCCCGTGCGTCAGCGTCTCCCAGGCCACGAAGAGGTTGTTCGACCCGGCGGGACGGTTCTGCCCGGTGAGCCGCTCGGTGTTGGCCATGGGCACCCCGAGGCGGTTGTGCAGGGCGTTGTAGCCGACCTCCGTGATCGGTCCGAGGCCGCGGTGCACGGAGCCCTTGCAGAGCCAGCTCGGCGGCGCCTCCCCCAGCTCGTACTTCGCCTGGAAGCCGAGTGCGTGCTGCAGGCGCTCGCCGACGTCCGTGCCGTACAGGTCCTGGCCCTGGATGCGGCTGGTCTCGGCGACGTGGGCGATGGCGGAGATGCCGTAGCCGGTGTGCGTGAAGTCGCGGCAGGTCTCCTGGGTGAGCCCGGCGACGAAGGTGCCCTGCCCCTGCCAGTACTTGACGATTTTCTCGCGGGTGTCGAGGTTCTGGCTCGGCACGGTCTTGGGCAGCGCGCCGTCGGCGGGCAGATAGACGTACGCGGCGGTGC
This sequence comes from Streptomyces flavofungini, assembly GCF_014650815.1. GTDB lineage: Bacteria > Actinomycetota > Actinomycetes > Streptomycetales > Streptomycetaceae > Streptomyces > Streptomyces flavofungini. The sequence continues at coordinate 168,566 of NZ_BMVR01000015.1, read as the reverse complement.
GTGTGCGGAACTTCGCCATGGCCTTGTCGTACGACGCCTTGTCCTCCAGGAACACGGAGATGCCGACGGCGGCCTCCATCATCGACAGCTCCCAGTTGCCGTTGGAGTTGGAGCCGTTGATGATCTTCGGGAGGTAGACGTTGCGCAGCATCGTCGAGAAGCGCCCGGAGTTCGCCCAGGTGCCCGTGTAGGTGTGTTTGATGATCTCCGCGGCCTTGGGCCAGGAGGATCCCGCCCAGCCGGTCTGGAGCGGGGCGTTGCTGTTGGTGTGGTCCTTGATGGTGCCGGACCAGGCGTCCATCAGCTCGATCGACTTCTTCGCGTACTTCTCGTCGCGGGTGATGTACCAGGCCAGCGCGGTGGTGTACGCGGCTATCGCGTCCTCGCGCTCGTCGGTGCAGCCGTAGTTGGGGTTGGAGTACGAGCCGCACTCGACGATCGCGCGGGGCTTGGGGGCGCGCGAGAGGGAGGCGTACTTGCTCCCCATCATCTGGTCGAAGGCGCCCTTCCAGGGCTGGGCGCCCGTGTTCACCTTCTCGCGGGTGAAGTCCAACTGGCCCTTGGAGACGGTCACTCCGGGGTGCGCGAAGGCGGCGGGGGCGGCGTCGGCGCGGTCGGTGCCGGGCCAGGCGAGCAGGGTGGCGGCGAGGGCGGCCACGGCGGTGGCGGCGGTCGCGAGGAGGGCCGGGCGTGGTCTGCGGCGGTGGCGTACGGGTGTGGGGGTGGGCGCCATGAAGAGGCCATCCGTTCGTGTATGTGAACTTCAAGTGCCTGTCTGAACACGCGTGTTGAACGGTGACCATAGGTACGGACCTGACTTCCGTCAAGGCTTGAAGAAGGCACGGAAAAAGCCCCTCGCGGTCCGGCGAACCGGACCGCGAGGGGCCTTGCGGCGCAGGGGGAAGGTCAGCCCTTCTCCGCCACCAGGTGCTTCAACGCGATGTTGAGCTTGAGGACGTTGACGCGCGGCTCACCCATGAAGCCGAGGATCCGCCCGTCGGTGTGGTCGTCGACCAGCTTCTCCACCTGCTCGAAGTCCAGGCCGTTCCGGTCCGCGACGCGGTGCGCCTGGAGGTCGGCGTACTCCGGGGAGATGTGCGGGTCCAGGCCCGAGCCCGAGGACGTCACGGCCTCCGCCGGGATGTCCGAGGGCCTGACCTTGTAGTCGGCCGTCCGGTTGTCCTTGATGACGGCGTCCCGGGCGGCGCGGACCTGGGCGCACAGCCCCTCCTCGGCCTTGGGGTCGCAGACCTCCTTGCCGTCCTTCTGCAGGGACCCGGAGTCGCCCGCGAGGTTGGTGGCGCCGGACAGGAGCAGCTTGTACTGGGTGTTCACGCTGTTCGTACCGAGCCCGTTGGACGGCCGGGGCTGGAACCACTTCAGGTCCGGCTCCGGGGTCTCCTGGCCCTTCTTCAGCGGCAGGTCGTAGCGCTGTCCGATCAGCTCGGAGCCGACGACCTTGCCGCCGTCCTTGATCTCGGAGCCGTTGGCCTTGTTGTTGAACAGGGCCTGGGCCACGCCGGTCACGGCGAGCGGGTAGAGCACGCCGCAGATGACGGTCAGGACGAGCAGGGCGCGCAGTCCGGCGCCCAGCAACCGGGCGGTGTTTCCTACGGAGTTGTTCATTTCAGGTCACCCAATGCCCGGGATGAGGGAGATGAGCAGGTCGATGATCTTGATGCCGATGAACGGGGCGACGAGCCCGCCGAGGCCGTAGATCCCCAGGTTGCGCCGCAGCATCTTGTCCGCGCTCATCGGCCGGTACTGCACGCCCTTCAGGGCCAGCGGCACGAGGGCGATGATGATCAGCGCGTTGAAGATGACGGCCGACAGGATCGCGGACTTGGGGCTGGACAGGTCCATCACGTTGAGCTTGTCCAGGCCCGGGTAGACCACCGCGAACATCGCCGGGATGATCGCGAAGTACTTCGCGACGTCGTTGGCGATCGAGAAGGTGGTCAGCGCGCCACGGGTGATCAGCAACTGCTTGCCGATCTCCACGATCTCGATGAGCTTGGTCGGGTTGGAGTCCAGGTCCACCATGTTCCCGGCCTCCTTGGCGGCCGAGGTGCCGGTGTTCATGGCCACGCCGACGTCGGCCTGCGCGAGCGCCGGAGCGTCGTTCGTGCCGTCACCCGTCATCGCGACGAGCTTGCCACCGGCCTGCTCGCGCTTGATGAGCGCCATCTTGTCCTCGGGCGTGGCCTCCGCGAGGAAGTCGTCCACGCCCGCCTCGTCGGCGATCGCCTTGGCCGTCAGCGGGTTGTCACCCGTGATCATGACGGTCTTGATGCCCATGCGGCGCAGCTCGTCGAACCGCTCCCGCATGCCCTCCTTGACGACGTCCTTGAGGTGGATGACACCCAGGACGCGGGCGCCCTTGGCGTCCTCCAGGGCGACGAGCAGCGGCGTGCCGCCCGCCTGCGAGATCTTGTCGGTGAGCTCCTGGGCCTCGTCGGTGACCGTGCCACCGCGCTCCACGACCCAGGCGGCGACCGAACCGGTCGCGCCCTTGCGGACCTTGCGCCCGTCCACGTCCACACCCGACATCCGGGTCTGGGCGGTGAAGGCGATCCACTCGGCGTCCACCAGTTCGCCCTGGTGACGCTCGCGCAGACCGTACTTCTCCTTGGCGAGCACGACGATGGAGCGGCCCTCGGGCGTCTCGTCGGCCAGCGAGGAGAGCTGGGCGGCGTCGGCCACCTCGGCGTCGGTCGTCCCGCGTACCGGCACGAACTCGGCGGCCTGACGGTTGCCGAGGGTGATGGTGCCGGTCTTGTCGAGCAGCAGCGTGGAGACGTCACCGGCGGCTTCCACCGCACGGCCCGACATCGCGAGGACGTTGCGCTGGACCAGGCGGTCCATGCCCGCGATGCCGATCGCGGAGAGCAGCGCGCCGATCGTCGTCGGGATCAGGCAGACAAGCAGCGCGGCAAGGACGATCATGGACTGCTCGGCACCCGCGTACACCGCGAACGGCTGCAGCGTGACGACCGCGAGCAGGAAGACGATGGTCAGCGAGGCGAGCAGGATGTTCAGCGCGATCTCGTTGGGCGTCTTCTGCCGGGCGGCGCCCTCGACCAGGTTGATCATCCGGTCGATGAAGGTCTCACCGGGCTTCGTCGTGATCTTGATGACGATGCGGTCGGAGAGGACCTTCGTGCCGCCGGTGACGGCCGAGCGGTCGCCGCCGGACTCACGGATGACCGGAGCGGACTCACCGGTGATCGCCGACTCGTCGACGCTCGCCACGCCCTCGACGACGTCACCGTCGCCGGGGATCACGTCGCCCGCCTCGCAGACGACCAGATCACCGATCTTGAGCCCGGTGCCGGGCACCTGCTCCTCGGTCCTGCCATCGGCGGAAAGGCGGCGCGCGACGGTGTCGGTCTTGGCCTTGCGCAGCGTGTCGGCCTGGGCCTTGCCGCGGCCCTCGGCCACGGCCTCCGCCAGGTTGGCGAAGATCGTGGTCAGCCACAGCCACGCCGCGATCGCCCAGCCGAACCAGTCGCCCGGGTCCTTGACGGCGAGCACGGTGGTGAGCACCGAGCCGATCAGGACCACGAACATCACGGGGGACTTGACCATCACCCGCGGGTCGAGCTTCCTGACGGCGTCCGGGAACGACTTCAGGAGTTGCTTGGGGTCGAACAGGCCGCCGCCGACCTTGCCGTCGTCCGGCTTGTGCCCGGTGGGCAGATCCTGGTGCGGCGCACGCGTGGGAGTCGCGGTGGACGTGGGAGTCATGGAGCCGGGCTCCTCTTGCTTCCTGGTGTCGGTTGTCATGACGCGAGACCCTCTGCGAGGGGCCCGAGCGCGAGCGCCGGGAAGTACGTCAGACCAGTGATGATCATGATGGTGCCGACCAACAGGCCCGTGAACAGGGGCTTCTCGGTACGGAGCGTGCCCGCCGTGGCCGGGATCGGCTTCTGCTCGGCCAGCGACCCGGCGAGCGCGAGGACGAACACCATCGGCAGGAACCGGCCGAGCAGCATCGCGAGACCGATCGTGGTGTTGAACCACTGCGTGTCCGCGGTCAGACCGGCGAACGCCGAACCGTTGTTGTTGGCGCCGGAGGTGAAGGCGTACAGGATCTCGGAGAATCCGTGCGCGCCGCTGTTGAGCATCGAGTCCTTCGGCGTCGACAGGGCCATGGAGGCACCGGTGAAGCCGAGCACGAGCGCGGGCGTGACGAGGATGTAGCAGGCCGCGAGCTTGATCTCCCGGGTGCCGATCTTCTTGCCCAGGTACTCCGGCGTACGTCCGACCATGAGACCCGCGATGAAGACCGCGATGATCGCCATGATGAGCATGCCGTAGAGACCCGACCCGGTACCGCCGGGCGCGATCTCGCCGAGCTGCATGCCCAGCATCGTGATCCCGCCGCCGAAGCCGGTGTAGGAGGAGTGGAAGGAGTTCACGGCACCGGTGGAGGTGAGCGTGGTGCTGGTCGCGAAGAGCGACGAGCCGCCGATGCCGAAGCGGGTCTCCTTGCCCTCCATCGCGCCGCCCGCGAGGTCGAACGCCGGGCCGCCGTGGTGGAACTCGGTCCACATCATCAGCGCCGTGAAGCCGATCCAGATCGTCGCCATCGTGGCGAGGATCGCGTAGCCCTGCTTGACCGAGCCGACCATCTTGCCGAAGGTCCGGGTCAGGGCGAACGGGATCACCAGGATGAGGAAGATCTCGAAGAGGTTCGAGATCGGGTTCGGGTTCTCGAAGGGGTGGGCGGAGTTGGCGTTGAAGTAGCCGCCGCCGTTGGTGCCCAGCTCCTTGATGGCCTCCTGCGAGGCGACCGCGCCGCCGTTCCACTCCTGGCTGCCGCCCATGAACTGGCCGACGCCGTGGATCCCGGAGAAGTTCTGGATCGCGCCGCAGGCGACCAGGACGATCGCGCCGATGACGGAGATCGGGATGAGGATGCGGACGACACCGCGGACCAGGTCGGACCAGAAGTTGCCGAGTTCGCCGGTGCGCGAGCGCGCGAAGCCGCGCACCAGGGCCACGGCGACGGCGATGCCGACGGCGGCCGAGACGAAGTTCTGCACCGCGAGGCCGCCGGTCTGCACGACGTGGCCCATGGCCTGTTCGCCGGAGTACGACTGCCAGTTGGTGTTCGCCACGAACGAGGTCGCCGTGTTGAACGCCTGGTCCGGGTCGATGGCCTTGAAGCCGAGCGAGCCCGGCAGCGATCCCTGGAGCCGCTGCAGCAGATAGAGGAACAGCACACTCATCGCGGAGAAGGCGAGAACACCGCGCAGATAAGCGGGCCAGCGCATTTCCGTGTTCGGATTGGCACCGATTCCCTTGTAGATCCACTTCTCGACGCGCAGATGCTTGTCGGAGGAGTAGACGCCGGCCATGTAGTCGCCGAGAGGACGGTATGCGAGGGCCAGTGCGGCGACGAGCGCGAGCAGCTGGAGCACACCAGCGAGGACGGGGCTCATTACTTGACTCAGAACCTCTCCGGGAACACAAGGGCGAGGACGAGATAGCCCAGCAGGGCGACAGCCACCACGAGGCCGACGATGTTTTCGGCGGTCACAGCTTCGCCACCCCCTTGGCAACGAGTGCCACCAGCGCAAAGACCGCGATCGTGGTGACGACGAAGGCCACGTCGGCCATCGTGTGCTCCTAGATGAGATTCGGAATTGCTGACCTGTTGAGGAAACCGCCTCGCTGGCAGGTTTTGATCGCCGTTGACACCTCCCATACGGGCATGGGTGCCGCATTGACGACTCTCTTACGCGTTCCGTTTCCACCTGGGAAAACACCGATGGGCCGCACCCCCATAAGGGAGTGCGGCCCATCGGCTCGCAACTTTTCCGATCAACCCGGCCCGCTGCCCCGGCGCCGCCCGGTCAACCGTGCGGACGCGTCGGTGGCCGGTTCGTCAGCGTACTTCGGTGATTTCCGGCCCGCGCGCGAGCTGGCCCATGCCGCCGGAGAACCGTGAGGTCTCCTGGTCCTCCTGCTGGACGCCCTCGGGCACCATCTGCGCGTCGTCCGGCAGCTTGAGGACGATCGGGTCGCGCGGGGCCATCGGGCCCTCGCCTCGGACCACGACGGTGTCCCGGAAGATCTGCTCCAGCAGACCGGCGGCCTGCGGCTGCACGGCCCCCTGCCCGGAGATCACGCCCCGCAGGAACCAGCGCGGGCCGTCCACCCCGACGAACCTGACCACCTGGAAGCCGCCCGTGCCGTCCGGCAGCTGCACCGGCACCTGCGCGCGCAGCTCCCAGCCGAGCGGACCTTCGACCTCGTCGATGACACCGCCCTGCTGCGTGATGCCCGAAGCGATCTCCTCGCGGACCTCGCCCCAGATGCCCTCGCGCTTGGGGGCGGCGAAGCCCTGCAGCTGCACGGCGCTGTCCTGGAGCACGACGGTGGCCGCGACGATCGCGTCACCGGCGACCTCCACGCGCAGCTCCATGCCCTCGACCCCCGGCACGAAAAGCCCGCCCAGGTCGACCCGGCCCTCGCCGGGCTCGCGGACCTCGGAGGCGTCCCAGGGACCGTCGGGGCGCGGCTCCGGCTCCAGCCTCACACGCTGCGGCTCAGCGCCCTCAGCGTCCTCGGCACCTTCGTTGTCGATGCCGTCGACGACCTGCTCGGCCTCGCTCGCCGCGTCCTCGGCGGCACCGCTCTTCTTGCGACGTCCGAACACGTCACTGTCCTTCCCGGTCGGATACGACCGACGCGTATCGATTCCCACCCGTTTGTTCATCCGCGCTGACGCCCACGGCGGCATGGCCTCCGGTGGACCCGAATCCCCCCTCGGCCCGCACCGAGCCGGGAAGCTCCGCCACCTCCTGGAAGCGCACCTTCTCGACCTGCTGGACGACCAGTTGGGCAATCCGGTCGAAGCGCTCGAACCGCACGCTCTCGCGCGGGTCGAGATTCACCACGATCACCTTGATCTCCCCACGGTACCCGGCATCAATCGTCCCCGGGGCATTCACCATGGCGACACCGCAGCGTGCGGCGAGGCCCGACCGGGGGTGCACGAAGGCCGCGTACCCCTCGGGCAGCGCGATGGAAACCCCGGTCGGCAGCACCGCCCGTTCACCGGGGGCCAGTTCGCAGCTCTCGGTCGTGCGCACATCGGCACCGGCATCGCCGGGCTGCGCGTACGCCGGCAGCGGTACGTCGGGGTCGACGCGCCTGATCAGCACGTCCAAAGGAGCAGGGTGGGTCACGGGTTCACCTCGAAGGCGCGGGCGCGCCGGATCTGGTCCGGGTCGTTCATGGCCGCGCGGATCTCCTCCGGGCGGCCGTTGTCGATGAAGTGGTCCACCTTCACCTCGATGAAGAGGGCGTCGGCACGGACGGCGACGGGACCTTCGGGCCCGCCGATCCGGCCGGTGGCGGTGGAGTAGATCTTGCGCCCGGCGACGGCGGTCACCTCCGCCTCCAGGAACAGCACGGTGCCGACCGGAACGGGCCGCCGGAAGTCCGTCTCCAGGCGTCCGGTCACCGCGATCACCCGCAGCAGCCAGTTCAGGGAGCCGAGCGTCTCGTCGAGCGCGGTGGCGAGCACGCCACCGTGTGCGAGGCCGGGAGCCCCCTGGTGCGCCTCGCGCACCGTGAACTCGGCGGTGATGGCGACGCCTTCACCGGCCCGTGCCTCCAGGTGCAGCCCGTGGGCCTGCCCTCCCCCGCAGCCGAAACAGTGCGCGTAGTGCGCGCCGATGAGCTCGCCGGGCGCGGGCGCGTCCGGGTGGCGGGCTGGACGTATGGCGTCCGCCGGGGGTGTCAGACCTGCTGATGTACCACTCACAGGCGCAGACCTTACCTCCGCGTCAGCGGCCGTCGCGCACCGTGCCAAGCTTGGCTTCATGCAGCCTTACGAAGAACGCCTGACCGCGCCCCGTTCGTGGTGGCTCGTCTCGGTCCTGGTCGGTGTCGCGGCGGGCCTGACGATGCTCCCGCTCGGCACGCTGCCCCTGCTGGGCGGCCTGGTCGGCGGGACGGCCCTGGCGGCGGTCCTCACCAGCACCTACGGCGCGGTGCGGATCCGGGTCGTGGCGGGCTCCCTGGTCGCCGGTGACGCGAAGATCCCGGTGACGGCGCTGGGGGCGGCCGAGGCCCTGGACGAGGAGGAGGCGCGCGCCTGGCGGACCTACAAGGCGGACCCGCGCGCCTTCATGGTGCTGCGCAGTTACATCCCTACGGCGCTGCGGGTAGAGGTCACGGACCCCGCGGACCCCACTCCGTACGTGTACCTGTCGACGCGGAACCCCGAAGGGCTGGCGGCTGCTTTGAAGGCGGTACGCGCGGCGTAGCGCCGCGGGCGCCGTACGCGGCGTAGGGGTCACAGCCCGTCACGGAGCCCCGAGCGCGGCGGAGGAGTCACAGCCCGGCGCGGCACCCGGAGCCCGGGGCGGCGCGGGCGAGAGGTTCAGCCCCCGAGCTCCTTGGGCTTCTTCCCCAGGCGCAGCGGATCCGCGGGCGCCTCCAGCGGCGGCAGGCCCTCGAGGGCGTCCCACGGCACCTGACTGCGACGCAGGTCGCCCCGGACGCGCTCGGCGAGCTTCTTGGTGTCCCTGCGGTTCATCACGGCGCCGACCGCCGCGCCCACCATGAACGGCAGCAGGTTCGGCAGGTTGCGCACCATCCGCTTCATGATCTGCTGGCGCAGTTCCCGCTTCATCTGGCTGCCGAGCGCCGCGTTGATCGACGTGGGCTTGACCACGTCGATGCCGCGCTCCTCGGTCCAGGCACGCAGATACGCGGCGCTGCGCTCCTTGAGGTTGCCCTCGGGCCGGCGGCCGTAGACCTCGTGCAGCTCCGCGATGAGCTTCAGCTCTATGGCGGCGACGCCGGTGATCTCGGCGGCCAGCTCGGCGGGCATCGCGGGCGGCACGGGCAGCATCGCCGCCGCGCCGACTCCGGCACCCACCGTGGAGGTCGCGTTCGCCGCCCCGGCGATGAGCTTGTCCGCGAGCTGCTCGGGGCCGAGGCCCGGGAACTGCTTGCGGAGCGTCGCCAGGTCGCGGACCGGGACCCGCGGGGCGTTCTCGATGATCCGGTCGGCGAGATAGCCGATGCCGGCCTTGGCGCTGCGCCCACTGCGGCGCACGCCGTTCTTCAGTCCGTTCGTGACTGCGGTGAGGCGGCGGCCCTTGCCTCGGGCCCCCTGCTCGTCCGCCTCCGTGCCGTCCCCGTACTCCCTGTCCGCCGCCTCGAGGGCGGCCGTCTCCAGCACTTCCAGGGCGGAACCGCGCACCAGCACGGGAACCGCCTCGTACGCCGCCTCAGCGGCGCTGTGTGCCCCTGTGGCGCCCTCGCCGCGCGGCGAGGTACCGGCAGGGTCGAGCGAGGCCCCAGGGCCCCGCTCGGCCTCCGACGCACCCTCGGGCACGTCCGCGTCCGCTCCCTGGTCCTGGAAGCGGTGCTTCCTGGACGGGGTCGAGCCTGTCACGGCCGACCCCGCCTCAGTCGCAGTCGCGGCAGATCGGCTGGCCGTTCTTCTCCCGGGCCAGCTGGCTGCGGTGGTGCACCAGGAAGCAGCTCATGCACGTGAACTCGTCCTGCTGCTTGGGGAGCACGCGCACGGCGAGCTCCTCGTTGGACAGGTCCGCGCCGGGCAGCTCCAGGCCCTCGGCAGCCTCGAACTCGTCGACGTCTACCGACGACGTCGACTTGTCGTTCCGCCTGGCCTTCAGCTCCTCGATGCTGTCCTCGTTGACGTCATCGTCGGTCTTGCGTGGGGTGTCGTAGTCCGTTGCCATGTCGCTCTCCCCCTCTGGGTGTCTGCGGTGTCTCAGCGCACGTAACGCGTGAGAGGCCGGACTTGTGCCCGACCTGAGGCGGAGATTTTGCCTCACATCAAGGTCTGTTACTCAATCGACACCCAACCGCACCCCTGAAGAGGTGATCGGTTTGGATGGCGATCGGGACCGTACACGGTCCGAATGTCGCACTTCACGGGCGCCACCCCGAGTACTTCCCGTGATCAAGACCCCCGAAAACCCGGATTTTCCCGGCTTTCCGGCGACTTCAACAGTCACGGAGAGTAGATGGCCGAAAAATCGCTCCTGTGATCGATCACACAGGAATCCTCGGAGATCAGGTCCCGAAAATTCCGCGTAAAGCGAACATCCTGGCGCTTCGCGGCAGCATCTCAGATCGGCAGGGTGACTCGCATCACGAGCCCACCCCCCTCGCGCGGCTCCGCGATGATACGGCCCCCGTGGGCCCGCGCCACCGACCGGGCGATGGACAGGCCGAGACCGACCCCCTTGTCGCTGCCCGTGCGCTCGGTGCGCAGGCGCCGGAAGGGCTCGAAGAGGCTGTCGATCTCGTACGCGGGCACCACGGGCCCGGTGTTGGTCACCACGAGGACGGCTTGGCCGTGCTGGGTCTCCGTAGTGACCTCGACCCACCCGTCCTCCTTCACGTTGTAGCGCACCGCGTTCTGCACCAGGTTCAGCGCGATGCGTTCCAGGAGCACGCCGTTGCCCTGCACGACGGCGGGGCCCCGCTCGCCGCGAATCTGCACGCCCTTGGCGTCGGCCTCTGACAGCGCCTGGTCGACGGCGCGGTCGGCGACCTCCGCGAGGTCCACGGGCTTGCGCTCCACGATCTGGTTGTCGCTGCGGGCGAGCAGCAGCAGGCCCTCCACGAGCTGCTCGCTGCGCTCGTTGGTGGCGAGCAGCGTCTTGCCGAGCTGTTGCAGCTCCACGGGTGCGCCGGGATCGGACAGGTGCACTTCGAGGAGCGTGCGGTTGATCGCCAGAGGTGTGCGCAGTTCGTGCGAGGCGTTGCCGACGAAGCGCTGCTGGGCCGTGAAGGCCCGCTGCAGTCGCTCCAGCATCTCGTCGAAGGTGTCCGACAGCTCCTTCAGCTCGTCGTCCGGGCCGTCCAGCTCGATCCGCCGGGACAGGTCCGAGCCCGCCACCGCGCGCGCGGTGCGGGTGATCCGGCCCAGCGGGGACAGGACGCGGCCCGCCATCGCGTACCCGAAGGCGAAGGCGATGACCGCGAGGCCGAGCAGGGCGAGCAGCGAGCGGCTGAGCAGGTTGTCCAGGGCGACCTGGCGCTGGTGGTCGGTGCAGGCGCTGATCGCGGAGTTGAACTCGGCGATCAGCAGGTTGCCCGAGGCGGCCTGCGGACAGTTGTCGCTGGTCACCCGGATCTCCCGGCCGCCCACGATCTTGAACAGGGGTTCATTGCCCGTGTTCAGGGCCTGCGCGGCGAGCAGGTAGATGATCGAGAGCAGCAGGATGCCGGCGATCAGGAACATGCCGCCGTACAGCAGCGTGAGCCGTATGCGGATGGTGGGGCGCAGCCACGGGAAGGGCGCTTCGACCTTCCTCGGGTCCCAGGTGGGCTTCGGGGGCGCCCCGGGGGGCGCGGGGGTCGCGGCCACCGGGCTCAGATCCGGTAGCCGGAGCCCGGCACCGTCACGATGACGGCGGGCTCGCCGAGCTTGCGGCGCAGGGTCATGACGGTGACGCGGACTACGTTCGTGAACGGGTCCGTGTTCTCGTCCCAGGCCTTCTCCAGGAGCTGCTCGGCGGAGACCACCGCGCCCTCGCTGCGCAGCAGCACCTCCAGGACCGCGAACTCCTTGGGCGCGAGCTGGATCTCCTTGCCGTCGCGGAACACCTCGCGGCGGTTCGGGTCGAGCTTGATGCCGGCGCGCTCCAGGACGGGCGGCAGCGGCACACTGGTGCGCCGCCCGAGGGCGCGCACGCGGGCGGTCAGCTCGCTGAAGGCGAAGGGCTTGGGGAGGTAGTCGTCCGCGCCGATCTCCAGGCCCTCGACGCGGTCGCTGACGTCGCCGGAGGCCGTGAGCATCAGGACGCGCGTCGGCATGCCGAGCTCGACGATCCTGCGGCAGACGTCGTCGCCGTGGACGACGGGCAGGTCCCGGTCCAGGACGACCACGTCGTAATCGTTCACGCCGATGCGTTCCAGGGCGGCCGCGCCGTCGTACACGACGTCGACTGCCATGGCCTCCCGGCGCAGTCCGGTGGCCACCGCATCGGCGAGCAGCTGCTCGTCCTCGACGACGAGTACGCGCACGTCGCTTGTCCTTCCTCTGTGCCCGGCGCGCGGACGCGCCAGAGCAGGCCTGTACGTGGAGTGAGACCTCCATCCTGCCCCTTTCGGCCATAAACCGGCTGTAAGGCGGCCTCGGGCCCCGGGAATACGGGATTTTCTGCTCCGGTTGAGGTTTCCGTCGAAGAGGGCAGGGGGAGGACGGCCTTACACCCGCGATCACGCTTCGTATGTGGCACGCCACGACCTGCTGCACGCAGCGGGCGCCGGACGTGATCGCCCCTTCTCCACGGCACACCCCCGTGCCACCGACCCACGACCCAGCCGAGGGGGCGCAACCATGGACGCATTCACCGCAGGTCTCCTGCAGCGCATAAAGACCACGGAGTCCGACCTCACGCGGGCCCGCGAGACAGGCGACGACTTCCTGGCCGAGGTGGAACTGGCCGAGCTGGAGGATCTGCACCGCCTGGCAGCCGAGCACGGCGTGGAGGTCGCCGCCCCGACCCACTGACCGCGACGTCTCCAGCGTCCGGTCCGGTTCTGCACGCGACAGGGCCCCGACGCCTCGTGAGAGGTGTCGGGGCCCTGTCGCGTGCGGGTGCGGTCGGCGGGCGCTGTTCCGATCCCGGTGCGGGGCACCGGTCCGGGTGCGGGGCACTGATCCCGGTGCGGGGCCGGTCGGCGGCCCGTCGGGGGCCGGTCAGTCGTGCCAGGCGCCGAGGTCGTCGAGGAGGGCCTGGAGGGGCTCGAAGAGGCCGGGCGGGCCCGCCACCGCCAGTTCGCCCGACAGGGGCTCTCCGGGCCGCCCACCGGTGCGGGCGCCCGCCTCCCGGGCGATGAGATCCCCGGCCGCGAAGTCCCAGGGATTCAGGCCCCGTTCGTAGTACGCGTCCAGGCGCCCGGCCGCCACGTCGCACAGGTCGATGGCAGCGGAGCCGCACCGCCGGATGTCCCGCACGCGCGGCAGCAGGTGCCGGGCGACCTCGGCCTGCCGGGCGCGCCGCTCGGCGACGTACCCGAAGCCCGTGCCGATGAGCGCCTGCTCGAACGGGGGCGCGGGGCGGACCCGGGCGGGCCGGTCGTCGACGTACGCGCCCTGTCCGAGCACCGCGCGGAACGTCTCGCCGCGAACGGGCGCGTGGACGACGCCGACCAGGGTCTCGCCGTCCTTGCGGGCGGCGATCGACACCGCCCAGTCCGGGCGGCCGTACAGGTAGTTCACGGTGCCGTCGATGGGGTCGATGACCCACTGGACGCCGCTGGTGCCCGCGGAGCTTGCGCCCTCCTCGCCGAGCACGCCGTCGCCGGGCCTGCGGTCGGCGAAGAAGTCGGTGATCAGCTTCTCGGAGGCGATGTCCATCTCGGTGACGACGTCGACGGCGCTGCTCTTGGTCGCGGCGACGCCCAGGTCGGCCGGGCGGCCGTCGCGCAGCAGCCCACCGGCGCGGCTCGCGGCCTCCAGGGCGACCGCGAGAAGCTCGGCCTTGAGCTCGTCCTGCGGGGCGGGGTCGGTCACGGTGCTCCTAGGCGTACGGGCTGTCGGCGCCCGCGGCCGCGGGCTTGGGGGTGCGGGCGGGGCAGCAGCCCACGGGGCACAGGTCGTGGCTCGGGCCGAGGGCGCCCAGGGCGCAGGGCGTCAGGGCGCGCCCGCTCTCGGTGGCGGCGCGCTCCAGGACCAGCTCGCGGACCGTGGCGGTGAAGCGCGGGTCGGCGCCGACGGTGGCCGAGCGGCGCACCGGCAGGCCCAGCTCCGCGGCCTTCGCCGTGGCCTCGGTGTCGAGGTCGTACAGGACCTCCATGTGGTCCGACACGAAGCCGATCGGGACCATGACCACGGCCGGGGCACCGGCCGCGTGCCGCTCCTCCAGGTGGTCGCAGATGTCGGGCTCGAGCCAGGGGATGTGCGGGGCGCCGCTGCGCGACTGGTAGACGAGCTGCCAGGGGCGGTCGACGCCGGTCTCCTCGCGGACCGCGGCGGCGACCAGGCGCGCCACGTCCAGGTGCTGGCGCACGTACGCCCCGCCGTCGCCGTGGGCCTCGACGGGGCCGGAGGTGTCGGCCGCCGAGGTGGGGATGGAGTGCGTCGTGAAGGCCAGGTGGGCGCCGTCGCGCACGTCCTCGGGGAGGTCGGCCAGGGACTTCAGGACACCGTCGATCATGGGGCGCACGAAGCCGGGGTGGTTGAAGTAGTGCCGCAGCTTGTCCACGCGGGGCACGTCGAGGCCCTCGTCCCGGAGGGTGGCGAGGGCCGCCGCGAGGTCCTCGCGGTACTGCCTGCAGCCCGAGTACGACGCGTACGCGCTGGTGGCCAGGACCAGGACGCGGCGGCGGCCGTCCCGGACCAATTCGCGCAGGGTGTCCGTGAGGTACGGCGCCCAGTTGCGGTTGCCCCAGTACACCGGCAGGTCGAGGCCGTGCACCGCGAAGTCCTTGCGCAGGGCGTCCAGGAGGGTGCGGTTCTGATCGTTGATGGGGCTCACGCCGCCGAACAGGAAGTAGTGCTGCCCCACCTCCTTCAGGCGCTCCTTGGGGATGCCGCGGCCACGCGTCACGTTCTCCAGGAACGGGACGACGTCGTCCGGCCCCTCGGGGCCGCCGAACGAGAGCAGCAGCAAGGCGTCGTAGGGAGTGGGATCCAGCGCTTCGGACATGTATTTGATCCTGCCACTCGCCACTGACAGCGGTGAAACCGCCACCCGGCCGCGTGAAAAACGCGGTGCGCTCCCGCCCCGGCAGACGTAAGCTGTATCGGCCATCTTCACGCCTTACCGGAGCCCGCTGTCCGAGCGCTCCGCCGCCCCCGCGGAGTGCCACGTGCCGAGCCCCTACCGCGCCATATTCGCCGCCCCCGGCTCCAAGGGGTTCTCCGTCGCGGGCTTCCTCGGGCGGATGCCGCTGTCGATGATGGGCATCGGCATCGTGACGATGATCTCCCAGCTCACCGGGCGGTACGGCCTCGCGGGCGCGCTGTCGGCCACCGTCGCGCTGTCCGCCGCGGCGATCGGCCCGCAGATCTCCCGGCTCGTGGACCGCCACGGCCAGCGACGGGTGCTCCGACCCGCGACCCTGATGTCGCTGGTCGCGGTGTCGGGGCTGCTGCTCGCGGCGAAGTTCGAGGCGCCGGACTGGACGCTGTTCCTCTGCGCCGCGTTCGTCGGCTGCGTACCGAGCGTGGGATCGATGGTCCGCTCCCGCTGGGCGGCCCTGTACCGCGACACCCCACAGCTGCACACGGCGTACTCCTTCGAGTCCGTCGTGGACGAGATCTGCTTCATCTTCGGGCCGATCATCTCGATCGGCCTGTCCACGGCCTGGTTCCCCGAGGCCGGTCCACTGCTCGCGGGCGGCTTCCTCGCCGTCGGCGTCTTCTGGCTCACGGCGCAGCGCGCGACCGAGCCGGTGCCGCATCCGCGCGAACACCACACCGGGGGCTCGGCGTTGCACTCCGGGGGCCTGCAGGTCCTGGTTGCCACGTTCGTCGCGACCGGCGCGATCTTCGGCGCGGTCGACGTGGTCACGGTGGCGTTCGCCGAGGACGAGGGCCACAAGGGCGCCGCGAGCCTGGTGCTCGCCGTCTACGCGCTCGGCTCCTGCCTGGCGGGGGTCGGCTTCGGGCTGCTGCACTTCAAGGGGGCTCCCGAGCGCCGCTGGCTGCTGGGCGTCTGCGCGATGGCCGTGAGTATGATCCCGCTTCAACTGGTCGGGAATCTTCCGTTTCTGGCCGCGGCGCTCTTCGTCGCGGGTCTGTCCATCGCGCCGACGATGATCACGACAATGGCCCTCGTCGAACAGCACGTACCACGCGCGAAGCTGACCGAGGGCATGACCTGGGTCAGCACCGGACTCGCCATCGGGGTGGCGCTCGGCTCCGCCATGGCCGGCTGGGTGATCGACGCCGCGGGCTCGCGCGCGGGCTACGCGGTCCCGGGGGTGTCCGGGGCGGTCGCGGTGGTGGTGGGATTGCTGGGGTATCGCCGGCTGCAACGGCCGGTTCCGCGACGGGGAGGGACCCATGAGCACGGGAACGGGCAGGGGCACGGGAGCGGCAGCGATCGGCTCGAAAAGGCCGACGACGTGGCGTAACTGGGCGGGCACGGTGGCCGCGCGGCCCGCGCGCGAGGCGACGCCCGCCTCGGTGGACGAGCTCGTCGCCGCGATCCGTGGGGCCCGGGAGGACGGCCTGAAGGTCAAGCCCGTAGGCACCGGTCACTCCTTCACGGCCGTGGCGGCGACCGACGGCCTCCTGGTGCGGCCCGACCTCCTCACCGGCATCCGGAACATCGACCGTGCCGCCGGCACCGTCACCGTGGAGGCGGGCACGCCCCTCAAGCGCCTGAACGCCGCACTCGCCCGCGAGGGCCTGTCACTGACGAACATGGGCGACATCATGGAGCAGACGGTGTCCGGCGCCGTCAGCACCGGGACGCACGGCACGGGCCGCGACTCGGCCTCGATCGCCGCCCAGATCACCGCACTTGAGCTGGTCACCGCCGACGGCCGGGTCCTGACCTGCTCCAAGGACGAGCACCCGGACGTCTTCGCCGCCGCCCGCGTCGGGCTCGGCGCGCTCGGCGTCATCAGCGCGATCACGCTCTCCGTAGAGCCCCTCTTCTTCCTCCAGGCCCGCGAGGAACCGATGGCCTTCGACCAGGTCACCGCCGAGTTCGACCAACTGGTCACCGAGAACGAGCACTTCGAGTTCTACTGGTTCCCCCACACGGGCAACTGCAACACCAAGCGCAACAACCGCAGCGTCGGCCCGGCCGCTCCCCCGAACGCGATCAGCGCCTTCGTGGAGGACGAACTCCTCTCCAACGGCCTCTTCCAGGTGGCCAATTCGCTCGGCAGGGCACTGCCCGCCACCATCCCCACCATCGCGAAGCTCTCCAGCAAGGCCCTGTCGGCCCGCACCTACACCGACATCCCGTACAAGGTCTTCACCAGCCCGCGCCGGGTGCGCTTCGTCGAGATGGAGTACGCCGTCCCGCGCGAGGCTCTGGTCGAGACCCTGCGCGAGCTGAAGTCGATGATCGAGCGGTCACCGCTGCGCGTCAGCTTCCCCGTCGAGGTCCGCACGGCCCCCGCCGACGACATCGCGCTCTCCACGGCCTCGGGCCGGGAGAGCGCGTACATCGCCGTCCACCTCTACAGGGGCACGCCGATGCGCCGGTACTTCAGCGCCGCGGAGGAGATCTTCACCGCCCACGAAGGACGGCCCCACTGGGGCAAGCTCCACACCCGCGACGCCGCGTACCTGGCCGAGGCCTATCCGCGCTTCGGCGAGTTCACCGCCCTGCGGGACCGCCTCGACCCGGACCGCCTGTTCGCCAACCCCTATCTGCGGCGGGTCCTCGGCGACTGACGCGGCTCGCCCCGCGCGTCACTGCTCCGGCGTCTGCTGCTCCTGGACGTTGCCGCTGCCGCTCCCGTTGCCCGTGCCGCCGCCGTTCGACGGGGTCGGCGTGGGCGTCGGGGTCGGCGTGGGGGTGGGCTTCGGGTCGGGCTTCGAGCCGTCGTCTCCGGAGCCGTCACCCTGGTCCGAGCCGTTGCCGGTGTCGTTGTCCTTGTCCGTGCCGGAGCCGTTCCCGGTGCCCGACCCGGTGTCGTCTCCGGGCGAGGGCTTGCCCGACGGGTCCTTGGACGTGTCGTCGTCCTGCTTCGATCCGTCGTCCGAGCCGGACGTTCCGCCGTCCGACGGCTGCTCGGGGTCGTCGGTGGACGGCGGGTCGTTCTTCTTCGACGAGGAGCCGGTGCTGGAGAAGGCGTCCCGGATCGTGGTGCTCTTGTCGTCGCCGCTGAAGCTCTTGCCGCTCACCAGCTCGTACGTGGTGATCCCGGCCAGCGAGACGCCGAAGACCAGGGCCGCGGCGACCAACGGCCGCTTCCAGCTCCGCACACGCGTGCGGTGAGTGGTGCCTTCGGAGAACTCGTCCGAGGGGTACGGGGGGTCGGCGGGGGCCGGACCGCCGGGGGGTACGGGGCCGTGGGGTCCGGCGGTGGCCGCGGGTCCGGCTTGGCGCAGGACGCGGGTCTGCTGGTCCTGCGGCAGGAACTGGGTGGCGTCCACGGAGCCGAGCAGTTGGGTGCGCTCGGGGTCGGTTCCGGCCACGGGGAGCGCGGGCGTGGGGTCGGCGGGATCGACGGCCGGGAGCGCCGTGGTGGGGTCGGCCGGGTGGACCGCCGGGAGCGCCGTGGTGGGGTCGGCCGGGTGGACCGCCGGGAGCGCCGTGGTGGGGTCGGCCGGGTGGACCGCCGGGAGCGCCGCGGTCGGGTCGGCGTCCGGTGTCGCCCTCCCCCACGTCGTGGTGACCGGGCCGCCGCCCGCGTGGGCCCGCGCCTGGAACGTCTCCGGCACCGGCGCGGCCTGCGTCACCGGGACCTGCTGGGCCTTCGGCTTCGCCTGCACCGCCACGTCGCGTATCTGCTCGCCCGTACGCGAGAAGAAGTGCTGGAAGACCGTGCCGCCGCAGGTGGCGATGCCGCTCACCACACCGGCGCCGAGGATCGTTCCGTAGACGCCGAAGGAGGAGGCGAGCTTGGCGGCCACGACGGCCGCCACGGCACTCCCCGCCACCTGCGGCACACTCAGCTCGAACCGCTTCTTCTCCGGCTCACCCTCCGTCGTATCCGTCGACTCCCCGCCGGTTTCCGGCTTTTCACGCATCTGCGGACCTTGCCTGCCCTTCTCGACTTCACGCACGATTTACGCATTCACGTATGAGCTACGCGAGGTACATGAGAAAGGGACGTACACCCGAAGCAGATAGTTCCGTTTTTGGCTTTTTCGTGAAGAGCGCCACGCGCGCGCGGGGGACTCATCGCATCGGCTGACGCCAACTCCCTTCCCGCGTGAGAAGTTCGGCGGCGTGCCGGGCCACCCGGGTGGCCCGAATGGAGTAGTGTTGCGAGCCCTGGGTCCGGTCTCCAGCCAGGGTGCCCGGGGCCAGCCAGGACCGCCGGGAGGGGGATCGCTGCACAGGGTGATCGAGTTGGTCACTTAGCGTCGCGAATCGGTAACCGTGCCATAACGGCGATCCAGGGCCCATGCCCGACACGCCGGGCAACTCGGCAAGGTTGTGGCAGGCTGCACCCGGGCAGGCCACACTCGACTAGCGGAAGCAGCGACGCACGTGACGTCGGCAGGCACCACCCGGGAGGTCCCCATGCCCGAACTGCGTGTCGTGGCCGTCAGCAACGACGGCACACGACTGGTGCTGAAAGCTGCGGACAGCACGGAGTACACGCTTCCGATCGACGAGCGGCTGCGCGCCGCCGTGCGTGGCGACCGGCCGCGGCTCGGACAGATCGAGATCGAGGTGGAGAGCCACCTCCGCCCCCGCGACATCCAGGCCCGGATACGTGCCGGTGCCAGCGCGGAAGAGGTCGCCTCGCTCGCCGGCATCCCTGTCGACCGCGTCCGCCGCTTCGAGGGCCCCGTGCTCGCCGAGCGCGCCTTCATGGCCGAGCGGGCCCGGAAGACCCCCGTGCGCCGTCCCGGCGAGAACACCGGACCCCAGCTCGGCGAGGCCGTCCAGGAGCGGCTGCTGCTGCGCGGCGCCGACAAGGAGACCGTGCAGTGGGACTCCTGGCGCCGCGACGACGGCACCTGGGAGGTCCTGCTCGTCTACCGCGTCGCGACCGAGCCGCACTCCGCGAGCTGGACGTACGACCCACCGCGGCGGCTCGTCCAGGCCGTCGACGACGAGGCCCGCGCGCTGATCGGCGAGACCGACGACATCGCGGCGCCCGAGCCCAGCTTCCCGTTCGTGCCGCGCATCGCCCGGCTCCCCCGGGACCGGCCGCTCGACCGCGCCCTGGAGCGCCCCGGCGCGCCCGTGCCCGACTCCGAGCAGGAGCCCGCCGCACCCGCCGCCGTCGCCGAGCAGGAACGCGACTCGCTCACCAGCCTCCTGGAGGCCGTGCCGAGCTTCCGTGGCGACATGGTCGTCCCCGAGCGTCCCGCCGCGGCACCCGCCGAACTGCCGTCCGCACAGGAGGAGCCCGAGCAGGAGCCGGAAGCCGAGGAGCCGCCCGCGACCGCCGCGTCCGCAGGTTCCGCGTACGCGGACGTCCTGATGCCGCGTGCCGTGGCCAGCCACAGGGACCGCCTCGTCGGCTCCACGGACCGCCAGGCCGAGGCGGACGGCGTCCGCCCCGGCCGCCGCGCCGCCGTCCCGAGCTGGGACGAGATCGTCTTCGGCACCCGGCGCAAGAAGCAGGAGTAAGCGGGCGCACGGTAGCGACGGTCGGCGCGGAAAGTCCGCGAAAGCAGCCGCCGCACGCCGGTCCGAACGGCCGGGACCACAGTGAAGGGTCTGTACGCGAGATGCGCACAGGCCCTTCACTCGTCAACCACAACCCGAGTGGCCAATGGCGCCGCCGGGCCGTGTCGACAAAGCGTCACGCCCACCAGGGCGGTGCGGCGAGGGCGGGCAGCCGCTCGACCGACGGACCGTGAGCCCCCGTTCCCGCCCCCGGCCACGCCCACCGGACTACTGCGGCTCCGCCCCCGTAGCCACCGGCCGCCCCGGATCCGACGACCACTCCGACCACGAGCCGACGTACAGCGTCGCCGGGATGCCCGCCACCGCGAGGGCGAGGACCTCGTGGGCGCCGGAGACGCCGGAGCCGCAGTAGACGCCGACCTCTGAAGTGTCGGACGCTCCCAGGGACTTGAAGCGGGCCGCCAGCTCGTCGGCGGGGTGGAAGCGGCCGTCCGCCGCGACGTTCTCCGTGGTGGGTGCCGAGACCGCGCCGGGGATGTGGCCGCCGACCCGGTCGATGGGCTCCACGTCGCCGCGGTAGCGCTCGGCGGCGCGGGCGTCCAGGAGCAGGCCGGAGCGGGCCAGGGCCGCCGCACCGTCCGCGTCCACGCGGCCCACGGACTCCGGGACCGGCGTGAACGTGCCCGCGACCGGAGCGGTCACCTCGCCGGACTCCAGCTCGCCGGTCCAGGCGGCGAGCCCGCCGTCCAGGACCCGCACCGCCGGGTGACCCGTCCAGCGCAGCAGCCACCAGGCGCGCGCCGCGGCCCAGCCCTGCCCGCCGTCGTACACGACGACCGGCCGGTCCGCCGAGACCCCGGCCGCCCGCATGACCGCGCCGAAGTGCTCGACATCCGGAAGCGGGTGCCTGCCCCCGGCGCCCGCCGGGCCCGCGAGGTCCGCGTCGAGGTCGACGAAGACGGCTCCCGGCACATGTCCGGCCGCGTACTCGGCCCGCCCGTCGAAGGGCGGCTCCCCGGCTGCCTTCGCCATGCTCAGTTGCCAACGGATGTCGAGCAGCACTGGCGGATTCTCGCCCGCCAGGTCGCTCGCGAGTTCGGATGCGGAGATGATGGCATTCATGGGCCCCATCCTTGCGCACGGGGTGGCCGCCGCGCTCAGCTCCGGATACCCTGCTCGGCCGGACCACGCCCGGACACGCGGCGTACGGAGACGAGCACGCCGCGTACCGCAGATGGACACAACCCTGCAATCGCGCGTTAACGGATGAGAAATGGCAAATCGGGCATCCTCCGCGAGGGAGCCCGCGAGCGCGGCGCGGCCGGGGCGCGCCGGGCGACAGGTGATGCGAGCATCTGCACGGACGGGCATACGCGCGGCGAAAGCACGCGCGTTCGGACAGCGAATCGAAGCGGAATCGAAGCGGAGTGGCAGCGGCTGGGCTACGACGGATGACAGCTAACAGACAACAGATGCCAAAACTCGAACTCTGTTAGTCGTGGTTCGTCGTCGCCGGGCTGTCGAAGTCACGAGGGCCCGAGGAGAGAGTGACGATGACCGAGGCACGGTGGCCGGACGACGGGCGCGCCGAGGGCGCGCGGCGCACACCCGGCACGCCCTGCTGGGTGAGCCTGATGGCGCACGACCTGGCTGCGACCCAGGAGTTCTACGCGGCGCTTTTCGGCTGGACCTATGAGCCCGGGCCGCAGCAGCTCGGCCCCTACGTGCGGGCGATGCTCGACGGCTGCGAGGTGGCGGGAATCGGACAACTGCCGGCCGACCGCCATCTGCCCATCGCGTGGACCCCGTACCTGGCGTCCGACGACGCGGGCGAGGCGGCCGAGATGGTGCGGCACTGCGGCGGCACGGTCGGCGTGGGGCCGCTGGACGCGGGCGAGGCCGGGCGCATGGTGATCGCGTCGGACCCGGCGGGTGCGGTGTTCGGCATCTGGCAGGCCGCGGAGCACCTGGGCACGGCGGCCGCGGGCGTGCCGGGCACGCCGACCTGGAACGAGCTCCTGACCCGGGAGACGGAGGAGGTCGCGAAGTTCTACCAAACCCTGTTCGGCTACGCCGAAGAGGCCGCCACCAGCGCCGGCTTGGACTACCTCACCCTGCGCCTGGACGGCGTCCCGGTGGCGTCGGTGCGCGGTGTCGGGCAGGAGCTGCCGGGCGACCGGGGCGCGCACTGGATGACGTACTTCGAGGCCGCGGACGTGGATGCCTCGGCGGCGCGGGTGGTCGAGCTCGGCGGCCATGTGATCGCCCCTGCCCGGGCCGACCGGTACGGGCGGATCGCGACGGTCGCCGACCCCGAGGGCGCGGTCTTCACGCTCATCCGCTCGGAGCGCCCCGGCACGAAGTGAGCGCGCGTCCGGGTGGGGCCAGGCCGCCCCCGCCAGGGTGCCGTCCTGGTGGCTAGGACCGCTCCAGGGGGGTGTCGACCGGCAGCACGTCGGGAGACAGCGCGCCCGCGCGCGCGGAGGCCGCCGTCATGCGGCGCCGGTAGTGACGGCGGCACAGCACCTCGTACCCGACTTCGTCGGCCGCCTGGTTGACGTCGCCGACGACGATCTGGGCACCCTCGACGACCATCTGGCCGCCGCTGGTGCGGGCGTTGTGGGTGGCGCGGGCGCCGCACCAGCACAGGGCCTCGACCTGGAGGACCTCGACGCGGTCGGCGAGTTCGACCAGGCGCTGGGAGCCGGGGAACAGCTTGGAGCGGAAGTCGGTGGTGATGCCGAACGCGAAGACGTCCACACCCAGGTCGTCGACCACGCGCGCGAGCTGGTCGATCTGCTCGGGCGCGAGGAACTGCGCCTCGTCGGCGATGACGTAGTCGGCGCGGGCGCCGCGGGAGAGGTGGTCGACGAGATAGGCGTACACGTCGAGGTCGTCGGCCACCTCGATGGCCTCCGTGACCAGGCCGAGCCGCGAGGAGAGCTTGCCCGCCCCCGCGCGGTCGTTGCGCGCGAAGATCATGCCCTGCAGTCCGCGTGCCGAGCGGTTGTGCTCGATCTGCAGCGCGAGGGTGCTCTTCCCGCAGTCCATCGTTCCGGAGAAGAACACCAGCTCAGGCATGGGGGGTTGAGCGCCTTTCAGTGATGCGCGAAGGGGTGCGCGGGGGCGTACGAGGTGGGGGTGCCGTCGGTGACGTACACGTCAAGAAGTAGCTAGGAGCGTACTTCCAGGAGCGGTACGAGTTGTTCGGCGGGGGTCATCGAGCCGTGGTTGCCGACCATCGCGGACTCCCTGGGCTCCCTCTGGGAGGCGGTGATGAGCACGTCGGCGTGGGCGGCGGCGACGACGTCCCCGATGCGTCCGTGGACGCGTTCGTCGACGCGCGGGCCGAACCACCCGGCCGCGATCGCCTCGTCCCGGCCCGCCACCCAGAACTGCTCGCCCAGCACTTCGCGCCAGACGGTGAGGACGTCGGCCTCGGCGCCGGGCACGGCGTAGACGTGACGGGCGCGGCCCTCGCCGCCGAGCAGGGCGACGCCGGCGCGCAGCTCCCAGTCCTCGTCGAAGTCGATGCGGGAGGCCTCGTCGAAGGGGATGTCGAGCATGCCGTGGTCGGCGGTGACGTACAGGGCGCTGCGCGGCGGCAGCTGCTCGGCGAGGCGCTGGACGAGCCGGTCGACGTACATGAGCTGGCCGCGCCAGGCATCGGAGTCGACACCGAAGCGGTGCCCCTTGCCGTCGACCTCGGCGTAGTACGTGTAGACCAGCGACCGGTCGGCGGCGGCGAGTTGCTCGGCGGCGAGGTCCATGCGGTCCTCTCCGGAGAGACGGCCGCGGAAGGTGCCGCCGCTGAGGGCGATCTTGGTGAGCGGGGTGTGCTCGAAGGTCGGCGAGGACACCTGCGCGGTGTGGATGCCCGCTTCGTGGGCGCGCTGGAAGATCGTCGGGTACGGCTGCCAGGCGTGCGGGTCGGTCCAGGGCTTCCAGCGGAGCTGGTTCATCAGCTCGCCGCTGTCGGGGTTGCGGACCGTGTAGCCGGGCAGGCCGTGGGCGCCGGGCGGCAGGCCGGTGCCCACGGAGGCCAGGGAGGTCGCCGTGGTGGCCGGGAAGCCCGCCGTGATGGGGCGGCCGGTGCCGCCGCGCGAGGAGCCGAGCAGCGAGGTCAGGAAGGGCGCTTCGGCGGGGTGGGCCCGCAGTTGCTCCCAGCCGAGGCCGTCGATCAGGAAGACGCAGTTGCGGTCGGCGGGGGCCAGCTCGGGGATGGCCGGTGCGAAGCCGTCCACCTCCTGGTGGGCGACCAGGGTGGGCAGCAGGTCGGCGAGCGATCCGGTGCCGTACGCGGGCAGGGGCGCGGAGTCGAGGGCGAGCGGCTGGATGTCGTCCCAGGCTGGGTGCGCCATCAGCGGCTGTTGTCCGTGCCGGCCGCGGTGGCCTCGGAGAGGGCCTGGGCGAAGGCGAGGGTCTGGCGGACGGTGTCGGGGCCGTCGCCGGCCTCGCTGACCCGCAGGCTCAGGTCGTCGGCCGTGGAGCTGCCCGTGTAGCCGTGGTCGGCCTCGCAGTTGGGGTCGCCGCAGGCGGCGGGCTCCAGGTCGATGCGGGAGACGGCGCCCCAGCCGATGGTGAGGACGACCTCGCGGGGCAGGGACCCCGGCACGTACTTCTCCGGGTTGGCGACGACGCGGCTGACGACCACCGACGAGATCCGGCCGATCTTCACGGACTCGGTGGAGGTGGTGGCGTACGGCGTCGGGGACGTGGAGTCGGCCGCCTGCTCATCGGTGTGGCTGACGATGAAGCGGGTGTCCGTCAGGACGAGGACCGTCACGTGGCGGCGGACCTCGTTCGCGTCGAACGTGGTCTCCTGGTGGACCAGGTACGACCCGATGGTCTCGCCGCCGATCGCGGCCTCCACCGCCTCGGCCACGAGGGCCGGGTAGTAGCCGCTGCGCTCGATCGCCGCGCGCAGCCCCTGGGTCGTCGTACCGGTCTTTGCCATGCCGCCCATCCTACGACCCGGCGCCTGGCCCAAGGTGCCCAGTGGCCGCGCGGGCACCCCCCGTGTGCGGTCGCCGGGCACGCGCGCGGGGCGTTCGGCCGGTCCGGGGGCGGAGTGCCGGTCAGTACGCGGGCAGGGTGCGGGGCCCCAGGTCGTCGCGGGCGGGCGGTGGGGCGAGGCGGACGGCCGCGCTGAGCACGGAGAGTCCTTCCTGGGCGACGACCACCGGCTCCAGTGAGACGGTGACCACTTCGGGGTGGTCGTCGACGAGCCGGGAGAGGCGCATCAGGAGCTCTTCGAGGGCGGGGGTGTCCACGGGGGCCGAGCCGCGCCAGCCGAACAGGAGCGGGGCCGTCCGGATCGACCGGACGAGGTTGCCCGCCTCACGGTCGGTGACCGGAATCAGCCGGTGGCCGGTGTCGCCGAGCAGCTCGGAGGCCGCCCCGGCGAGCCCGAAGGAGAGCACGGCACCGGCGACGGGGTCGTGCCCCGCGCGGACGACGGTGTCCACACCGCGGGCCACCATGGCCTGGACGACCGGCCGCAGCTCGGCGGGCCTGCCGAGGGTGTGGGTCAGTTCCCGGTAGGCGCGCCGCAGTTGCTCCTCGTCGGCGAGGTCGAGGCGGACACCGCCGAGGTCGGGGCGGTGGCGCAGATGGGGCGCGGTGGTCTTGAGGGCCACCGGGTAGCCCGCCTCGCGGGCGGCGCGGACGGCGGTGTCGGCGTCGGGCGCGGGCAGCGCCCGGCGTACGCGGATGCCGTACCGCCCGAGCAGGTCGTGGGCGTCGTCCGCGTCGAGGGTGGTGCCGCGGGCGTCGTCGGCCTTGGCCAGGAGCCGCTCGACGAGCTCGCCCGCCCCCTGCTCGTCGATGTCGTCGTACTCGGGCACCTTGCCGGGCTCGGCGATGTCGCGGCGCCACTGGGCGTACTTGACGGCCTCGGCGAGGGCCCGGACGGCGCGCTCTGCGGCGGGGTAGGCGGGGATGCGGTGGTGGGGTGGGGGGTCGGTGGTGGGGTGCGGGTCGGCCGGGGGCGGCGGCGCCCCGGTCGCGGCCTGCGGGCGCGGTGGATCGGCCGGGTGGGCCGGGTGCGCGGGTTCCACAGGGGCCGCTACGTCCGCCGGGCGGGCCTGGTCCGTCGGATGGGCCGCGCCCTTCGGGCCGCTCGTGTCCGTGAGCGCCGCGGCGCGCGGCCCCGTGCTCGCGGCCGCGGACAGGGCCTTCGCAAGGCCGCCCAGCTCCACGTGGACGACGGTGACGGGCTTGGTGCGGCAGCTCGCGGCGGCGGAGCGGAGGGCCGCCGCCAGGGACTTGTCCTCGCCCTGGCGGGTGGACTCGCCGAGGGACGGGATGACGGTGACGACGACCGCGTCGGAGCCCTCGTCGGCCAGCGCGGCGGTGAGCGCGGCGTGGAAGTCGTCCGGGGACGCGGCGGTCGTCAGGTCGAGGGGCGGCAGCGGCCGCAGGCCTTCGGCGACACAGGCGTCGTACGTGAGCAGGCCGAGGGACTCGGAGTTGCCGAGGATGGCGACGCGGGGTCCGGCGGGCAGCGGCTGCCCGGCGAGGAGCAGTCCGGCATCGACGAGTTCGGTCACCGTGTCCACGCGGATCACCCCGGCCTGCCGCAGCAGCGCCGACACGGTGGCGTGCGGGAGGCGGGTGGCGGCGCCCGCGTGGCCGGTCGGCGCGATGCCGCTGTGCCGGGCGCCCTGGACCACGACGAGGGGCTTCACGGCGGCGGTGCGGCGGGCGAGGCGGGTGAACTTCCGGGGGTTGCCGATGGATTCGAGGTACATCAGGGCGACGTCGGTGTCCGGGTCGTCGTACCAGTACTGGAGCACGTCGTTGCCGGAGACGTCCGCGCGGTTGCCGGTGCTGACGCACGTGGACAGGCCCCACAGTCCGGAGCCGCGCCGGTGCAGGCGGGACAGGAGCGCGATGCCGATGGCGCCGGACTGGGTGAACAGGCCGAGGCGTCCGGCGGGCGGCAGGTCCGGCGCCAGGGATGCGTTGAGGCGTGTCTCCGGAGAGGTGTTGATGACTCCGAAGGCGTTCGGTCCGATGATGCGCATCCCGTAGGACCGTGCCTGGCGGACGAGTTCGCGCTGCCGTTCGCGTCCTTCGGGGCCGCTCTCGGCGTATCCGGCGGAGATGACGACGAGCCCCTGGACGCCGTGTTCGCCGCAGTCGGCGACGGCCTGGGGGACGCGTTCGGCCGGTACGGCGACGACAGCGAGGTCCACGGGGTCGGCGATGTCGCGCACGGAGCGGTGGGCGGGCACACCGTCGATTTCGGTGTCCCCTTCGGGGAGGGCGCTGTTCACGGCGTACAGGCTGCCGGTGAAACCCGCGCCCAGGACGTTGCGCAGAATGCCGCGGCCGACGCCGTCCGGGGAGCGGCCCACGCCGATGACGGCGACGGAGCCGGGCGCGAGGAGGCGCTGCACGGAGCGGGCCTCGGCGCGCTGTTCGCGGGCGCGCTGGACGGCGAGGGAGCGGTCGGTGGGTTCGAGGTCGAGTTCGAGGCGTACGACGCCGTCCTCGAAGCTGCGCTGCTGCTGATAGCCGGCGTCCGTGAAGACCTTGACCATCTTGGTGTTGGCGGGCAGGACCTCGGCGGCGAAGCGGCGGATGTCGCGCTCGCGGGCGACGGCCGCGATGTGTTCGAGGAGCGCGGAGGCGACGCCGCGGCCCTGGTGGGCGTCCTGGACGAGGAAGGCGACCTCGGCCTCGTCGGCGGGCGCGGAGGCGGGGCGGCCCTGGGCGTCGATGCGGTCGAAGCGCACGGTCGCGATGAACTCGCCGCCCACGGTGGCCGCGAGGCCCACCCGGTCCACCTGGTCGTGATGGGTGAAGCGGTGCACGTCCTTGGCGGACAGGCGGGGGTACGGCGCGAAGAAGCGGTAGTACTTCGACTCGTCGGAGACCTGCTCGAAGAAGCTGACCAGGCGGTCCGCGTCGGCGGCGGTGA
Organism: Streptomyces flavofungini; assembly: GCF_014650815.1. Classification (GTDB taxonomy): domain Bacteria; phylum Actinomycetota; class Actinomycetes; order Streptomycetales; family Streptomycetaceae; genus Streptomyces; species Streptomyces flavofungini. The sequence goes on along the minus strand of NZ_BMVR01000015.1, from coordinate 140,402 downwards.
TGGGCCTGATCCGGGCGGTGCCCCCGTCCCGCAGCACCACGTCGGCCTCCCAGTGGGAGGGGTAGGGGTGCCGGTCCGGCGGGGTCTGCATGGGGCCAGGGTACGGGTCGCGCGGTCGCCTGGGCCGGGGCAGTGTAGGAGTGGTCGAAGGGCGACCGGGTAAGGGACGTACGTCCGTGGCGGGTGGTGACGGACGTCCGGCAAGAGCATTCGGGTCGGCATGAGATAGTGGTCTAGACAAGTGTGAGACACCTGGAAGGGCAGCAACACATGGCTGAGCGCCGCGTCAACGTCGGCTGGGCCGAGGGCCTCCACGCCCGGCCCGCCTCCATCTTCGTCCGTGCGGCCACGGCCGCCGGCGTCCCCGTGACGATCGCCAAAGCCGGCGGCAACCCGGTCAACGCCGCCTCCATGCTCGGGGTGCTCGGTCTGGGTGCGCAGGGCGGCGAGGAGATCGTGCTCGCTTCGGACGCCGAGGGCGCGGACGCCGCTCTCGACCGTCTGGCGAAGCTGGTCGCCGAGGGGCTTGAGGAGCTCCCCGAGACTGTCTAGTGGGACGGTGCTCTGCACACAGAGAGCGCCATCCGACTTATACGTCTTATATGTGAAGGGCCCGCCCGAAACACAGGGCGGGCCTTTTGCATATCCGGCACCTATGCGATTGCGCAGCCCGGGAATGCCTGACTACGTACCCCGCGCAAACCGGATTACGCTCCGGTTCGCATATCGAGCGAATACCGAGCGCATATCCAGCACATACCCGCAGTCGAATTGCGGACAGCGATAAGCGCTGCTCGGGAACACGTCTCTCTTTGTATACGGCGTCGCCGTTAATTCCGGGCGCTCACCGTGTTTACGGCATGTTGCGACTCCCTCACACGCCCGCCGCGGACGCCGCCCCGCGGCCGGTGCGCCACCGCGGCCCGTTCGGCGTGCAGCACGGTGAGCGTACGGGCCCGCTCCGCGTCGCCGCGGGCCACCGCGTCGACGACGGCGGCGCGCTCGGACCAGGTCTGCGCGGGCGCGGCCTGGGGCTCCGTGACGTACATCCAGGCGATCTTGTGGCGGAGCTGGGTGAGCAGGGTGATCAGGCCGGGGCTCGAGGAGGCCTGCGTGAGCGTCTCGTGGAACCAGCCGTCGAGCGAGCGGAGGTCCTCGGTGCCGCCGTGCCGGGAGCGCTCCTTGCCGAGCCGGACGAGCCCGCGCAGGACCTTCAGATGGGCCTCTGTGCGCCGCTGGGCGGCACGGGCGGCGGCCAGGGGCTCCAGGAGGGCGCGGATCTCCAGGAGGTCGGCGGCGTCCTGCTCGGTGGGCTCGGCGACGCAGGCGCCCGCGTGCCTGCGGGTGACGACGAAGCCCTCGGCCTCCAGCGTGCGCAGGGCCTCGCGCACGGGGACGCGGGAGACGCCGTAGCGGCGGGCGAGCAGTTCCTCGGTGAGGCGCGTGCCGCGTTCGTAGACACCGGAGACGATGTCGTCCCGGATGGCCGTGCATACCGAGTGCGCGGGAATGCGCATGACGGACCTCCGCTTTAATACCCGCGAAACGCGTCGGCCGACGCGTCGAATGGCGCTCGTTCAACGACTCCATGGACCCTGCCGCCATGAACTCTATTGCAGCAGGCCCGATTTTCCGACGGTCGGCCGGAATCCATGGATATCTTTTGGCCAAAAGGGTACGCATACGCGGAAAGCCCCGGCTCGGGTGAGCCGGGGCTTTCGTACGTCCGGGCGGGTCCCGACGTCAGGATTCAGACGTTGAGTCGGGATTCGGACACGGGCGCCGCGGTGCGAACGCCGGTGTCGGGTATCAGACGTTGACGCCGTGCGAGCGGAGGTACGCCACGGGGTCGATGTCGGAGCCGTAGTCGGCGCCGGTGCGGGCCTCGAAGTGCAGGTGCGGGCCGCTGGAGTTGCCGGTCGAGCCGGAGAGGCCGATCTGCTGGCCCGGGGTGACCGCCTGGCCGACCGTGACGCTGAGGGAGGACATGTGGCCGTACTGCGTGTACGTGCCGTCGTTGTGGCGGATCACGACGTTGTTGCCGTAGGCACCGCCCCAGCCGGCCTCGACGACGGTGCCCGCGGCGACCGCCTGGACCTGGGTGCCGGACGCGGCGTGGAAGTCGACGCCGGTGTGGCTGCCGGAGGACCACATGGCGCCGCCGGTCTTGTAGCCGGTGGAGACGTAGCTGCCGGCGACCGGCGAGACGTACGAGCCCAGGCGCTTGCGCTCGGCCTCGCGGGCGGCGCGCTCCTTGGCCTCGCGCTCCTTCTGGGCCTTCACCTTCGCGGCGGCCTCGGCCTTGCGCTTGGCCTCGGCGGCCTTGCGCTTGGCCTCCGCGGCCTGGGCGCGGGCCTCGGCTTCGGCCTTCTTCTGGGCCTCGGCCTCGGCGGCGGCGTGCTTCTGGGCGGCGGCCTGGGCGTCGATCTCGCCGGCCAGGGAGTCACCGACGGAGATGGACTGGGTGAGGCCGGTGTGCGCGTACTCCGCGGAGCTGCCTTCGGCGGCGAGGGCCGGCGCGGCCAGGCCCGAGATGACTCCGGTGGTGGTGAGCGCCGCGACGCCCGCGGCACTGGCGGTCGTGCGCGAGATACGGCTCGGACGGCGGTGCTTGCCGGTCGGGCGGGTGAACGCCATGAAGCGGCTGATCCTTTCCTTCCTTCTCGCCTACCGGGTTAGCTGACGGGTTCGGAGCAGGAAGGTCTCCTACGGGCTCCTCGCCTCGCGGCAAGGGGTCCGATTCACCCCAGGGGACGTGTGGGTCCCCGGCTCCCCTGGCTCGCGCCGTACGGGGACTCGGCGATGACTGTCCGGTGCCGCGGACGCGGCGTACTGCCTGACGGACAGCCGGACCGACGGTAAACGCCTCATCTTTCAATCGACAAACGAATCAGGCCTTTTGTAGCGCACGCCACAGGGCAGACGAGCAACCTCCATGTCAATTCGGACATATGGCGGCATGCAGGGACCCCAGTAGCTTCCTGAGCCACTGGGGTCCCTGTTCTCGCGAGGCGTTGATGACGCTATGTCCGGCTTTACGCCACCGGCCCTCGCTGCCGGTCCGGCGCACGGCTGGTGTCACCACCGGTCCGGCGTCGGTCCGGCGCGGCAATCAGCCGGTGACCACCGTCACTTCGCCGATGTCGAGCGCCTTGACGGGCTCCTCGATCTGCGCGGCGTCGCCCACGAGGACCGTCACCAGACGGTCGTCCGGGAAGGCGCTCACGACGGCTGCGGTGGCCTCCACGGTGCCCGTCTGCGCCAACTGGCGGTACAGGTGCGCCTGGAAGTCGTCCGGCAGGTGCTGCTCGACCTGGTCGGCGAGGGTGGCGGCGACGGCCGCCGCCGTCTCGTACTTCAACGGGGCGACGCCCACCAGGTTCTGCACGGCGACGTCGCGCTCGGGATCCGTGAGGCCCTCCGCGGCGAGCGTGCGCAGGACCTTCCACAGGTCGTCGAGGGCCGGGCCCGTGTTGGGAGTGTCCACGGAGCCGCTGATGGCGAGCATCGCGGCGCCGGTCCCCTCCGGAGCGGAGCGCAGGACCTGGGCGAAGGCGCGCACTCCGTAGGTGTAGCCCTTCTCCTCGCGCAGGACGCGGTCCAGGCGCGAGGTCAGGGTGCCGCCCAGGCAGTACGTGCCGAGGACCTGAGCGGACCACACGCGGTCGTGCCGGTCCGGGCCGACGCGGCCGATGAGGAGCTGCGTCTGGACGGCGCCGGGGCGGTCCACGATGACGACGCGGCCCCGGTCGTCGGCGGTCACCGGAGGCACCGGGCGCGGCTCGGCCGCCCCGCCGGTCCAGGCGCCGAGGGTGTCGGCGAGGACGGCGTCCAGGTCGATGCCGGTGAGGTCGCCGACCACGACGGCGGTGGCCGTGGCGGGGCGTACGTGCCTTTCGTAGAAGGCTCGTACGGCCGCCGAGTCGATGGCGGAGACCGTCTCCTCCGTGCCCTGGCGCGGGCGCGACATGCGCGCGGATGCCGGGAAGAGCTCCTTGGAGAGCTCCTTGGCGGCGCGGCGCGCCGGGTTGGCGGCCTCGTGCGGGATCTCGTCCAGGCGGTTGCGGACCAGTCGCTCGACCTCGCTGTCGGCGAACGCGGGCGCGCGCAGGGCGTCCGCGAGCAGGCCGAGGGCCTTGGGCAGCCGGGAGACGGGCACTTCCAGGGAGACCCGGACGCCGGGGTGGTCGGCGTGCGCGTCGAGCGTGGCGCCGCAGCGGTCGAGCTCGGCGGCGAACTCCTCCGCGGAGTGCTTGTCGGTGCCTTCGGAGAACGCCCTCGCCATGATGGTGGCGACGCCGTCCAGGCCCTTCGGCTCGGCATCCAGGGGGGCGTCGAGGTGGATCTCCACGGCGACGAGCTGCTGGCCGGGGCGGTCGCAGCGCAGCACCGTGAGGCCGTTGTCGAGCGCGCAGCGCTCGGGGGCCGGAAAGGCCCAGGGCCGGGCGGTGCCCGCCTGGGGCTGCGGGTGGAACTGCATCGTTGCGGCCTCGGTCACTTCGCCGTCTCCTCGTCTTCCTCGTCGGTGCCGGCGGCGTCTTCCGCGTCTACGGGGCCAGTGGGTTCGTACACGAGCACCGCGCGGTTGTCGGGGCGCAGGCGGGCCTTGGCGACCTCCTGGACCTCGTCGGCGGTGATGTCGAGGACGCGCTTGACGGCGGTGAGGGCGAGCTGGGGGTCGCCGAACAGGACGGCGTACCGGCACAGTTCGTCCGCGCGGCCCGCGACCGTGCCGAGGCGGTCGAGCCACTCGCGCTCCAACTGGGCCTGGGCGCGCTCCATCTCCTCCGGGGTGGGGCCCTCCGCGGCGAACCGGGCCAGCTCCTCGTCGACGGCGGCCTCGATGACGGGGACCTCCACGTCGCCGGACGTCTTCACGTCGAGCCAGCCCAGGGAGGGCGCGCCGGCGAGGCGCAACAGGCCGAACCCGGCGGTGACGGCGGTGCGGTCACGGCGCACGAGGCGGTTGTAGAGGCGCGAGGACTCGCCGCTGCCGAGGACCGTGAGCGCCAGGTCGGCCGCGTCGCTCGCGCGCGTGCCGTCCTCCGGGAGGCGGTAGGCCGCCATCAGGGCGCGTGCGGGGACCTCCTCCTCGACGACCTCACGCAGTTCCTTGCCGATGCGCTCGGGCAGCGAGCCGTCGCGCGGCGGCTGCTTGCCGTCGTGCGAGGGGATGGAGCCGAAGTACTTCTCGACCCAGGCGAGCGTCTCCTCGGGGTCGATGTCACCGACGACCGAGAGGACCGCGTTGTTGGGTGCGTAGTACGTACGGAAGAACTCCCGCGCGTCCTCGAGGGTGGCCGCGTCCAGGTCGGCCATGGAGCCGATCGGCGTGTGGTGGTACGGGTGGCCCTCCGGGTAGGAGAGGGCGGTCAGCTTCTCGAAGGCGGTGCCGTACGGAACGTTGTCGTAGCGCTGGCGGCGTTCGTTCTTGACGACGTCCCGCTGGTTCTCCATCGACTCCTCGTCGAGCGCCGACAGGAGCGAGCCCATGCGGTCGGCCTCCAGCCAGAGCGCGAGCTCGAGCTGGTGGGTCGGCATCGTCTCGAAGTAGTTGGTGCGCTCGAAGCTGGTGGTGCCGTTCAGCGACCCGCCGGCGCCCTGCACCAGCTCGAAGTGGCCGTTTCCGTGCACCTGCTTCGAGCCCTGGAACATCAGGTGCTCGAAGAGGTGAGCCAGGCCCGTACGGCCCTTGACCTCGTGGCGGGAGCCGACGTCGTACCAGAGGCAGACCGCGGCGACCGGGGTCAGGTGGTCCTCAGAGAGCACCACACGCAGGCCGTTGGCCAGCCGGTGCTCGGTCGCTGTCAGGCCGCCGGAGCCGGCCTCGGCTGTGGCCGTGTGACCCATGGGCATGTACGTCCCTTCGATCGCGAAATCCTCGATAAGTGCTGCCAAGTCCTGCCACTGTAAGCAAGGCTCCGGACCCCTGGCGAAGTTCCCGCTCCGCCCTCGGCGTAGTCGGGTTTCGCCCTCGGCGTGATCCACCGGCGGTGCGGGCGCCGTCCGGCCGGGCGGGTGAGCGGTGGTGGCGGTGGGACGGGTGGGGCACGCGCCCGGTACCGGCGCGCCGTGCGGGCGCGGCGGGTGGTCGGTACGGGTGCGGCATGTGGTCGGTACGGGTGCGGCGCGCGGTTGACGCGCGTGCTCGGGGCCCGCCCACCACCGGGTCGTGGTCGGCGTTGTCAGTGGGACAGTCCACAATGGTCGGCGTCAGATCCCGCACTTGTTGGTGAAGGAGCCGCAGCAGCGATGGCCCGCCGCAGCACGAAGACCCCGCCGCCCGACGACGCGTTCGAGGAGAAGATCCTCGACATCGACGTCGTCGACGAGATGCAGGGCTCCTTCCTCGAGTACGCCTACTCCGTCATCTACTCCCGCGCCCTGCCCGACGCCCGGGACGGTCTGAAGCCGGTGCACCGCCGCATCGTCTACCAGATGAACGAGATGAGCCTGCGCCCCGAGCGCGGCTACGTGAAGTGCGCCCGCGTCGTCGGCGAGGTCATGGGCAAGCTGCACCCCCACGGCGACGCGTCGATCTACGACGCCCTGGTGCGGATGGCGCAGCCCTTCTCCATGCGCCTGCCGCTGGTGGACGGCCACGGCAACTTCGGCTCCCTGGGCAACGACGACCCGCCCGCGGCGATGCGGTACACCGAATGCCGCATGGCCGACGCGACCTCCCTGATGACGGAGTCCATCGACGAGAACACGGTCGACTTCGAGCCGAACTACGACGGCCAGGAGCAGGAGCCGGTCGCGCTCCCGGCGGCGTATCCGAACCTCCTGGTGAACGGTTCCTCCGGCATCGCCGTCGGCATGGCGACGAACATGCCGCCGCACAACCTGGGCGAGGTCATCGCCGCCGCCCGGCACCTGATCAAGCACCCGGGCGCCGACCTCGACACGCTGATGCGGTTCATCCCGGGCCCCGACCTGCCCACGGGCGGCCGCGTCGTCGGCCTGTCGGGCATCAGGGACGCGTACGAATCGGGTCGCGGCACCTTCAAGATGCGCGCCACGGTCTCCGTGGACTCCGTGACCCCGCGCCGCAAGGGCCTGATCGTCACGGAACTGCCCTTCTCCGTGGGCCCCGAGAAGGTCATCGCCAAGATCAAGGACCTGGTCGGCTCGAAGAAGCTGCAGGGCATCGCCGACGTCAAGGACCTCACAGACCGTCAGCACGGCCTGCGCCTGGTCATCGAGATCAAGAACGGCTTCGTCCCGGAGGCCGTCCTGGAGCAGTTGTACAAACTGACGCCGATGGAGGAGTCCTTCGGCATCAACAACGTCGCCCTGGTGGACGGCCAGCCCCTCACGCTCGGCCTCAAGGAGCTCCTCGAGGTCTATCTCGACCACCGCTTCAACGTGGTGCGGCGCCGCAGCGAGTTCCGCCGCGGCAAGAAGCAGGCCCGGCTGCACCTGGTGGAGGGCCTGCTCGTCGCCCTCCTGGACATCGACGAGGTCATCCGCCTCATCCGCTCCAGCGAGAACTCCGCGCAGGCCAAGGAGCGCCTGATGGAGCGCTTCTCGCTGAGCGAGGTCCAGACGCAGTACATCCTGGACACGCCGCTGCGCCGCCTCACCAAGTTCGACCGCATCGAGCTGGAGTCTGAGCGCGACAAGCTGAAGGCGGAGATCGAGGAGCTGACGGCGATCCTGGAGTCCGACGCGGAGCTGCGCAAGCTGGTCTCCACCGAACTGGCCGCGGTGGCCAAGAAGTTCGGCACGGACCGGCGCACGGTGCTCCTGGAGTCGGCGGGTACGCCTGCGGCCGCGGTGCCGCTGCAGGTGGCGGACGACCCGTGCCGGGTGCTCCTGTCGTCGACAGGGCTGCTCGCGCGGACGGCCAACGGCGAGCCCTTCGGGGAGAGCGACGGCAAGCGCGTCAAGCACGACGTGATCGTCTCCGCGGTGCCCGCGACGGCGCGCGGCGAGGTGGGCGCGGTGACGTCCGAGGGGCGGCTGCTGCGACTCTCCGTAGTGGACCTGCCGCAGCTTCCGGACACCGCGTCGGCACCCAACCTCTCCGGAGGGGCACCGGTCTCGGAACTGCTCTCCCTGGAGGGCGACGAGAAGCTGATCTGCCTGATGACGCTGGACGAGTCCTCACCGGGCCTGGCGCTCGGCACCGAGCAGGGCGTCGTCAAGCGCGTGGTGCCCGACTATCCGGCCAACAAGGACGAGCTGGAAGTCATCACCCTCAAGGACGGCGACCGCATCGTCGGCGCGGTCGAGCTGCGCACGGGCGAGGAGGACCTGGTCTTCATCACGGACGACGCACAGCTGCTGCGCTATCCGGCGGGGCAGGTCCGCCCGCAGGGCCGTCCGGCGGGCGGCATGGCGGGCATCAAGCTCGCCGACGGCGCGAAGGTCCTGTCGTTCACGGCGGTCGACCCGGCGGCGGACGCCTTGGTGTTCACGGTCGCGGGCTCCCGCGGCACGCTCGACGACTCGGTGCACACGACGGCCAAGGTCACGCCGTTCGACCAGTATCCGCGCAAGGGCCGCGCCACGGGCGGCGTGCGCTGCCAGCGGCTCCTGAAGGGCGAGGACTGCCTGAGCTTCGCCTGGGCGGGCCCGACGCCGCCGCGAGCGGCCCAGCGCAACGGCCTCCCGGCGGAGCTGCCGGAGATCGACCCGCGCCGGGACGGCTCCGGGGTGTCGCTGGCGAAGCCGGTGGCTGCGGTGGCGGGGCCGGCATAGTCGACGGGGGCTGGCCGAGGGGCCTGCCGCAGGTCGGCGGGGGGTGGCCGGCCGAGCCGGGGTTGAGCTGCCGAGCCGAGCCGGGGCTGACCTGCCGAGCCGGGGCTGGTCGGCGGGGCGCGGTCAGGCGTCCGGGCCGGGCCCGGGGACCCGCCCAGGCGTTGGGACCGGGCCCGGGGCCCGCCTACTGGTCGGCCGCACGGTCAAGCGTCCGGGCTGGACCCGGGGGCCTGGTCTCCCGGCTCACCGGGAGCTTCCGCCTCCCCCGCCTCCTCCTCCGGCTCCTGTACGTACCGCAGGACGCCCCACATGCCGAACTCATCGGTGTGCGGGGCGTCCTCGTCGTTCTCCCGGCACAGCGTCAGCTCCCCGTCCAGGGCCGCGACGTCTATGCCGGAGCCGATGAGGACGAGCTGGGTGAGCCGCTTCTCACCGGGCTCCCACGGCTCGGGGTAGAAGCGCAGGAAGCGCCCCACGGAGTGCACCGCGTACCGGTTGCGGGCGTCGGCGGCGCCGAAGTCGACGTACCCCTTGATGCGGTACAGCCCCTCGGGCCTGCTGTCGAGGAAGGTCATCAGACGGCGCGGGTTGAGAGGTGCTTCGGAGGTGAAGGCGAGGCTTTCGTAGCCGACGTGCAAGTGGTGGTGGCCGGGGTCGTCGCAGCCGCAGGACGCGTGCCCGTCGGTGTCGGCTCGATCGCCGTGGTCACCCTGTTCCCCGTGGTCGTCCTGCTCACCGTGATCGTGCAGGTCGTCGAAGGACAACTGCCCGACGCGCTCCCCCACAGGCTTGCGGTCGAGCAGGAGGGCCACGTCCACACGTCCGTACGAGGCGGGGACCACGGCCGCGCGGTCGGTGAGGCGGTGCACCTCGGCGAGGACGCGCTCCCGCTCGGCGGCGCTCACCCGGTCGGCCTTGTTGACGACGACGAGGTCGGCGATGCCCAGGTGCCGGTCGACCTCCGGATGCCGCTGCCTGGTGGCATCGAACTCGGCGGCGTCGACGACCTCCACCAGGCCGCCGTACACGATGTTCGGGTTCTCGCTGGCGAGCACCATCCGCATCAGCTCCTGCGGCTCGGCGAGCCCGCTCGCCTCGATGACGATGACGTCGATGCGGGCGGACGGGCCGGACAGTCGCTCCAGGTACTCGTCCAGTTCACTGGCGTCCACGGCACAGCACAGGCATCCGTTGCCGAGCGAGACGGTGGAATCGCCGAGCGCTCCGGCGACAGCCATCGCGTCGATCTCGATGGACCCGAAATCGTTGACGATCGCGCCGATCCGACTGCCACCGCTGCGGTGCAGCAGGTGGTTCAGGAGTGTCGTCTTTCCGGAGCCCAAAAACCCGGTGAGTACGACAACCGGAATCTGCTGCTCACGCACGTGCGGCCCCTCGCGTCAACTCTCATCAAGGTGGATCAAGTCGCTCAAGACGCGTACACATCGCGGGCGACGAAGCTGTACGACGATTGAAGACCGCTCCAGGATATGTGCGCGTAGACGCGCCGGTAGGTGAACGATTGTTAGCGGCGCTCGCGGGGCACACATTGGGCACGGCGCAGGGAAATGTGGGCACCCTTTCCTTCCGTGCGCCTCCTCTCCGCCTCCCGGCCGATCAGAGCCGCTCGGCACCCTGGGAGACGGCAAGCGCCGCCCATCGCTCGCCGGTCCGCACCCTGTCGCCCCGCACCCGACGACCGGCGGACGGTCGCCTGATTCGGGGGTTGACATGACCACACAGAAATTCGGCGCAGGAGGGCTCTGCTCCGCAGCCGGAGCGGGACTCGCCTTCGCGGCCGGGTGCCTCGCACTCCTGGCCGCTCAGCAGCGCAAATATGCCGAGCTCCGCGCACGGGCGGACCGGGCGGAGCGCGCCGAGTGGCGGCGCGCCATGATGGCGGAGCAGCAGGAACTCCAGCTCTATCTGCTCCGCAAGGCGATCGAGGACCCCGATCTCGCGGCGGTCTACAGCGTCGCGGAGGCCGGTTCGCCCACTCAGCGGCGTCAGTTCCTCTTCGCCAACGCGCTCTACACGAACGCGGTGCTCGCCTATCGCAGCGGCGTCGTCAGCTGGGAGGAACTCCACGGTCACCTGCGGTGGATCTGCACCAACTCGGTCTTCCGCGAGTACTGGCACGCCACCCGCCATCAGCGCGCCAGCCTGCAGGACGCCTCGGACGAGGCCCGGGTGGGCCGAATGACGGACACCCTCATCCGCGACTTGGACGAGGCAGACACCGACGAGTACTGGGTGGTGGGTGAACCCCCGCCTGAATAGGGCCGGTTGGAGCAGCCTGTGCCCAAGGCGCAATAAGGAGGGGCTAACCTGTCCCCGCCCCGTCGTCCGCATCCTGGATGGCGGGCGCCGCGGCATGTCCACACCCAGAGGCGACGACCTCATCGTGCGTCCGAGCCTCTCCCCTTCCGCCTCACCCGCAGCACCCTCCCCAACCGACACTCCACTACCGCCCCCTACCCATGACCGTTCACTCCTCAAGGACCGGGATCCACTTGAAGATCGTGCGCCGCATCGGTGCGTCACCACGGGAACGTGGCAGTCTCGCCGGCGACACCTGCCCCGACATCTTCGAACTCAGCAGCGGCGACTTCGCCGTCATCGGGACGGAAGCGACAGCGGCGCTCGACGGCGAGCTTCCGGCTGACGCCGCGCGCGCCCCTCACGAGCGCATTGTGATCGTCAGCCGCGAGACACTCGTCCGCGCGAAGGCCGACATTCCCAACAGCTGATCCACGGCGCGGAGTGACGCCCGGCGCTCACCGCGCCCTCTCCGTCGAGGTCCTCCGGCCACCCCGTTGAGGCCCGCCTCCGGATGACGAAGTCCTCCGCTCGCCCCACCACCGACCTTGCATGCCGTGAGGCCCGGCGCCAGACCGGCACCGGGCCTCGCGGCCGTTCTCGGGCTCCTGTCATCGGGCTCCTGAGGCCGCCTCAGGCCCAGGTCTCCTCAAGCCAGGTCTACGAGGACTCAGGTCTCCGCAGGCTCAGGTCGTCTCAGGCCCCGCCCTCCGCCAACGCAGGCACCGGAACCGGCGGAACCGGCCCCACATACCGCGCCGCGGGCCGAATGATCTTCGAGTCCTCCGCCTGTTCCAGGATGTTGGCGCCCCACCCGACCACGCGCGCCGACGCGAACGTCGGCGTGAACATCTCGCGCGGCAGCCCGCACAGCTCCATGACCACGCCCGCGTAGAACTCCACGTTCGTGTGGAGTTCGCGGCCCGGCTTGAGCTCCGCGAGGATCGCCTCGACCTGCCGCTCCACCTCGACGGCGAACCCGACCAGCTCCCCGCCGAACCCCTGCGCGATCCCGCGGAGCATGCGCGAGCGCGGGTCCTCGGTGCGGTACACCGGGTGCCCGAAGCCCATGATGCGCTCGCCCGCGAGGACCCGTTCACGGATCCAGGGGTCGATGCGATCGGGGGTGCCGATGGCGTCGAGCGTGTCCAGGGCCCGGCTCGGGGCGCCACCGTGCAGGGGCCCCGACAGCGCGCCGACAGCACCCACGAGACAGGCGGCGACGTCCGCGCCGGTCGAGGCGATGACCCGGGCCGTGAACGTGGATGCGTTGAATCCATGGTCAATGGTGGAGATCAAGTATTGCTCGACGGCACGGGCCCGGTCGGCGTCCGGCTGCGAACCCGTGAGCATGTAGAGGTAGTTGGCCGCGTACGGGAGGTCGTCGCGCGGCTCGACGGGGTCGAGGTCCTGGCCCAGCCGGTACAGCGCGGTGAGCAGCGTCGGTACCACGGCGGAGGCGGCGAGCGCGTCGGCGCGCCGCCGGTCACCGTCGATGTCGTACACCGGCCGGAAGCCCTTGGCGGCCCCGAAGAGCGACAGCGCCGAGCGCAGGCCGGCGAGCGGCCCCGACAGCGCGATGGCCCGGGCGATGCCGGGCAGGGCCGCCCGCACATCCTCGGGAAGGTGGCGCAGCGCGGCAGTCTGCTGGGCGAAGGCGGTGCGCTGCGCGGCGTCCGGCAGCGAGCCGTGGAACATCAGGTACCAGACGTCCTCGAAGCTGCGGGTCTGCGCGAGCTCGACGGCGGAGTACTGGCGATAGTGGTAGAAGCCCTCGCGCCCCCGGACGTCACCGAGTTGGGTCTCGGTGACGACGACACCCGCGAGTCCGCGTGGGACCTCGACGGGAGCGGTGGGGGTGGCGGCGGAGCCATTGATCGGCATGTTGTTCCTCGACTTCCTCCCTGGACTTGATTTGACTGTCCATGATTGACTGACACTCTGTCAATATTGATTGAATCAATATGACGATGCAGATATCGGGACATGGATACGGTGACGCCCATGACGGATCAAGAAGCGGGCCACGGCGCATCCGCGCGCGAAGACCGCCGCCTCAGCACTAAGGAAGCCGCGGAACTCCTCGGCGTGAAGCCGGAGACCGTGTACGCGTACGTGAGCCGAGGCCAGCTCACCAGCCGCCGCGGTCCCGGAGCGCGCGGCAGCACCTTCGACCCCAACGAGGTCCAGACGCTGGCCCTCAAGAACAGGCGCGAGCCCGCCCCGGCCGCCGGTGCCAACGAACTCTCCGTACGCACCCGCATCACGCTGATCGAGAAGGACCGCTACTACTTCCGCGGCGTGGACGCGGCCGCGCTGGCTCTGCGCCACTCCTACGAAGAGGTCGCCGAGTGGCTGTGGACCGGCGTGCTGCGGCCAGGCATCCACTTCACGGCGCCCCCGGAGCCGTCCGGCTCCGCACGCCTGGCCGTGCGCGCGCTCCCGGAGCACTGCGGACCCGCGGACCGCCTGCGCGTGGCGGCCATCGCCGCGGGAGCCGCCGACCCGCTCCGCTTCGACCTCTCCGAAGAAGCCGTCATCGGCACGGCCCGCACCCTGATCCCGACCCTCGTGGCCGCTCTCCCGCCCCTCCTGCCCACCCACCGGGACGGCGGCCCCCTCGCCGGACGCCTGTGGGGACGCCTGAGCGGCCGCAAGCCCGACGACGCCTCTCTGCATGCCCTGGACACCGCGCTCGCGCTGCTCGTCGACCACGACCTGGCGGCGTCCACGCTGGCGGTGCGCGTCGCGGCATCGGCACGCGCGCACCCGTACGCGGCCGTGTCGGCGGGGCTCGGCGTCATGGAGGGCCCCCTGCACGGCGCGGCCAGCGGCCTCGTCCACCGCATGCTCCGGGAGGTCCTCGACCGAGGCACGGCGGCGCCCGTCGTCGCGAACGAGCTCCGCGCGGGCCGCCGCGTCCCTGGCCTCGGCCACCGCGTCTACCAGGGCGAGGACCCCCGCGCGCAGGCGTTGTTCGGCCTCCTGGAGACGATGCCGAACGCCGGCCCGGCACTGGCGGCGGCCCGTGACGTGGAGGCCACCACGGCCCGCCACACCGACCTGCACGCCAATGTCGACCTCGCGCTCGCCGTCCTCACCGCGTCGTCCGGCATGGCCGCGGAGGCGGGCGAGACCATCTTCGCCGTGGCGCGCACGGCCGGGTGGATCGCGCACGCCCTGGAGGAGTACGGGGAGCGGCCGATGCGGATGCGTCCCGTGGGGCAGTACGTCGGAATGCGGCCGCCGCAGCCCCTGCCGTAGCCGGACGGCCTGTGCGGCGCGTCCGACGTACCCGGCGGAACCGCCACGCCCGGCTCGCCCGGCTGGTGAAACCGGCTGGTCCGGGCGCGGGTTAGGCTCACCTCCGTGAGTACGTGCGCGACCGCCTCGCGGGATCTGGACGAACCTCTGGCGGGCACCGCGGCCACCGCCAGGACCTGGCTGCTCCTGGAACAGCCCGGCCCCTGGGGCGCCAAGGCGCTCACATCGAGCCACCTGGATCCGGACGTGGGCCGCGCCCTGGAGCGGGCAGCCGAGTCGACCGGCGTACGGGTGGCCCTCATCCGGCGTCCCGGACGCCACGCCGACTGCCACACCCCCGCGCGGCACCGCGTCTACGTAGCCCACACCGTCCCGGGCAACGCCTGGCTGCGCTCGCATGCGGTGGACGAGCCACGGCAGTTGCTGGACCTGGACTTCGCGGCGCTCGGCGCCGGTGACCACGGAGGCTTCGGCACACCGCACACGGGCGAGCCGCTGGCGCTCGTGTGCACCAACGGCAAGCGCGACCGCTGCTGCGCCCTGCTCGGCAGGCCGCTCGCCGGTGAACTGGCCGCCTCCGGAGAGGAGGGCGTCTGGGAGATCACTCATCTGGGTGGTCATCGCTTTTCCCCCACCCTCCTCGTCCTGCCGCACGGCTATGCGTACGGCCGCACAGGCGCGCACGCCGTGAAGGAAATCCTGCAGGCAGTACGTGAGGACCGTGTCGTCACCGAAGGATGCCGGGGCAGCTCCGCCTGGGAACGCCCCGGGCAGGCCGCCGAGCTGGCGGTGCGCACGTCCGCGCGGGAGGACGCACTGGGAGCGCTGAGCGTCGTGGGCACCACGGGCGACGCTCCCCGCTGGGAGGTGACGGTCGCCCACACCGACGGCCGCCGCTGGCGGGTCACCGTCGCGCAGGGCGCCGCACTGCCACCCCGTCCGGAGAGCTGCGGGGCGGCGCTGGGATCGCCCGCCCGGATGGATGTGACGGCGGTGCGGGGGATCGCATAGGGCGGCTCCGCCGGCGGACTCCGGGAGATCGGGGATGGCCGCTCGGACGGCTGACTCTCGGGAGATCCCCATGCCCGCTCGGACGGCGAGCTCCCGGGGATCACGTCAGGCCACCGCTCGTACAGAAGACTCCCGAACGATCACGCAGGGCCGCCCGGACAGCCCGCTCCCGGGAGATCCACGCCACACTCCCTACGGAGCGGACCGCCCCGCGCCGTACCGTTCGTACACATGAGCCCGACTCCCCCTGCCCGACGTCTGCGCCTCGGCCTGCCGCGGCGCGTCTTCTCGCAGGTGCTGCTGATGCAGTTGGCGATCGCCGCCGGGGTGGCCGTGCTCGCCACCGGGCTCTTCCTCGCGCCGCTCAGCGACCAGCTGGACGACCAGGCGATGCGCCGGGCCCTCGCGATCGCGCAGACGACGGCGGCGCAGCCCCGGATAGCCGACGACCTGCTCTCCTCGCACCCTGCGGCCGACGGGCCCGTGCAGGCCGCGGCGGAGCGGATCCGGAAGGCCAGCGGCGCCGAGTACGTCGTGATCATGAACAAGACAGGCGTGCGCTGGTCGCACACCGACCGCGACGAGGTGGGCCGGGTCGTCTCGACCGACCCCAGCGACGCGCTCGCGGGCCGCGACGTCATGGAGATCGACAACGGCACGCTCGGCCGCTCCGCTCGCGGGAAGGTGCCGTTGCGGGACGCGAGCGGCACGATCGTGGGCGCTGTCTCCGTAGGCATCGAGTACGACAGCGTGCGCGCCCGGCTGATCCATACGATCCCGAGCCTCTTCGCGTACGCGGGCGGGGCACTGGCCGTCGGTGCGCTCGCCGCCTACCTGATCTCGCGCAGGGTGCAGCGTCAGACGCGTGACCTCGCGTTCTCCGACATCTCGGCGTTGCTCGCGGAGCGCGAGGCGATGCTGCACGGCATCCGTGAGGGTGTCGTCGCCCTGGATCGCGGTGGCAGGATCCGGCTGCTCAACGACGAGGCGCAGCGGCTCCTGGGGCTCGGTACGGAGGCGATCGGGGAGTCCCTGGAGACGGCGCTCGGCGAGGGCCGCACCGCCGCCGTCCTGTCGGGCCGCGTCACCGGCACCGATCTGCTGACGGTACGAGGCCAGCGGGTCCTGATCGCCAACCGCATGCCCACGGACGACGGCGGCGCCGTCGCGACCCTCCGCGACCGCACCGAACTCGAACAGCTCGGCCGGGAACTCGACTCCACGCGCGGCCTCATCGACGCCCTGCGCGCCCAGGACCACGAGCACGCCAATCGCATGCACACGCTGCTCGGCCTGCTCGAACTGGAGATGTACGAGGAGGCCGCCGAATTCGTGGGCGAGGTCACGGGCGCGCACCGGGTGACCGCCGAGCAGATCACCGAGAAGGTCCACGATCCGCTGCTTTCGGCCCTGCTGGTCGGCAAGGCGACCGTCGCCACGGAGCGCGGCGTGACCCTGGCCGTCTCGGAGGACACCGCCTTGCCCGACCGGCTCGTCGACCCCGGCGGGCTCGTCACGATCGTCGGCAATCTCGTCGACAACGCACTGGACGCGGCGGCGGGCCTGCGGCCGGGTCCTGCGGGCATCGGGCATGCACGCGTGGAGGTCGCTCTGCGCACCGAGGGACCGGAGGGGCGCACGGTGGTGCTTCGGGTACGGGACTCGGGTCCAGGTGTACCGGCGGATCAGCGCGAGTCGGTGTTCACGGAGGGGTGGAGCACCAAGGATCCGCCTGCGCTCGGGAAGCGCGGCATCGGGCTCGCTCTGGTGCGCAGGCTCGCCGAACGGCAGGGCGGCGGTGTGGCGGTCGGCGCGGCGCCCGATGGCGGCGCCGAGTTCACGGTCGTACTGCCCGAGGGGCTCGCGGAGCTGCGGCCGGTCGCCACGGAGGAGGCACGATGATCGAGGTACTGGTCGTGGACGACGACCTGCGCGTGGCGGACGTCAACGCGGCCTACGTAGAGAAGGTTCCCGGTTTCCGGGTGGCCGGGCGCGCGCACAGTGCCACCGAGGCGCTGCGGCTCGTCGAGGAGTTGCCGGTCGATCTCGTGCTGCTCGACCACTATCTGCCGGACGAGACGGGCCTCGCCGTGGTCCGCTCGCTGCGTGAGCGCGGCCATCAGACCGACGTGATCATGGTGACGGCGGCCCGGGACATCGCCACGGTGCAGGCCGCGATGCGCCACGGCGCACTGCAGTACCTGGTCAAGCCCTTCTCGTACGCGGGACTTCGCGCCAAGCTCGACGCGTACGCGATGCTGCGCCGCACCCTCGACGGTGGCGGCGAGGCGGAGCAGGCCGAGGTCGACCGGATTTTCGGCGCCCTCTCGGCCACACCGGCACCGGAGCTGCCCAAGGGGCACTCCCCCACGACGGCGGAGCTGGTCCGCAGGGCCCTGATGGCGGCTGAGGGGCCGATCTCCGCCCAGGAGTTGGCGGACCGCACCGGGCTGAGTCGACAGACCGCACAGCGCTATCTGAAGCTGCTGGAGCGCACGGGCCGGGTGCGGCTGAGTCTGAAGTACGGCGACACGGGCCGCCCCGAACACCGCTACGCGTGGTCGTCCACGCTCTGACCCGCTACACGGCGCCCGCTCCGGTCAGCGACCGCACTTCTGTCTCCGCGTGCTTTGCCTCGTCCGCCGGTTCCGATGAGGTGACCGTGCCGAACCATCCCGCGAGGAAGCCGAGCGGAATCGACACCAGGCCGGGGTTCTCCAGCGGGAAGTACTGGAAGTCCACACCGGGGAAAAGGGAGGTGGGGCTGCCGGAGACCACGGGCGACAACACCACGAGCACCAGCGAGGGCAGCAGCCCGCCGTAGACGGACCAGACGGCTCCGCGTGTGGTGAACTGCCGCCAGAAAAGCGAGTAGAGCAGCACCGGAAGGTTCGCGGACGCCGCGACCGCGAAGGCCAGGCCGACCAGGAACGCGACGTTCAGGTCGCGGGCAACCAGGCCGAGCCCGATTGCGACCGCGCCGATCCCCACCGCCGCGACCCGCGCCACCGCCACCTCACTGCGCGGCTTCGCGTTCTTGCGCCGCAGCGAGGCATAGAGGTCGTGGGCCACGGACGCCGACGACGCGAGCGTGATCCCGGCGACCACGGCGAGGATCGTGGCGAAGGCGACGGCGGCCACGACCGCGAAAAGAACCGTTCCGCCTGTGGAATCCGCACCGCCGCCCAGATCGAGCGCGAGCAGGGGCACCGCTGTGTTCCCCGCGGCGTTCGAGCCCCGCACCGCGTCGGTCCCGACGATCGCCGCCGCGCCGAAGCCGAGCACGATCGTCATCAGGTAGAAGCTGCCGATGAGGCCGATGGACCACACGACCGAGCGTCGGGCAGCGCGTGCGGTCGGCACGGTGTAGAAGCGCGACAGGATGTGCGGCAGTCCGGCGGTGCCGAGCACCAGCGCGAGGCCGAGGCTGATGAAGTCGAACCGCGAGGTCCAGTCCCCGCCGTACTTCAGCCCGGGCGTCAGGAACTGCCCGCCGTGCCCACTGCGATCGGCGGCCGTCCGCAGCAACTGGTCGAAGTCGCCGTGGAACCGCATCAGCACGAGCACGGTCAGCGCGATCGCCCCGGCCATCAGCAGGACCGCCTTGACGATCTGGATCCACGTGGTGGCCCGCATCCCTCCCATCGACACGTAGATGACCATGAGCGCGCCGACGCCGATCACCGTCCACGTCTGCGCCGCCTCGCTCGTCCCGCCCAGCAGCAACGCCACCAGTGAGCCCGCCCCCACCATCTGCGCCACCAGATAGAGAACGGACACGGTCACCGAGGAAGTTCCCGCAGCGATCCGCACCGGACGTTCCCGCATCCGCGCCGCCACCACGTCGGCGAGCGTGAACCGGCCGCAGTTGCGCACCAGTTCGGCCACCAGGAACAGCACCACGAGCCAGGCCACCAGGAAGCCCACCGAGTAGAGCAGCCCGTCGTAGCCGTAGAGCGCGATCAGCCCGGAGATACCGAGGAACGAGGCGGCCGACATGTAGTCGCCCGCGATGGCAAAACCATTCTCCATGGGCGAGAACAACCGACCGCCCGCGTAGAACTCCTCCGCCGAGCCGTGCCGGTTGCGGCTCACATACGTCGTGATCCCGAGCGTGACCGCCACGAACGCCCCGAACAGAACCAGCGCCAGCGTCTGGTGATCCCCCGTCACCGCTCGGCTCCCTGGCGCAGCTCCTGCTCCCGCTCCTGTTCCCGCTTCTGCTCGAACACGGCCCACCGCAGGTCGAGCGCCGCACGGTCCCGTCGCAATCGGGCGTGCCGTGAGTACGCCCACGTCAGCAGGAACGTTGTGGCGAACTGCGCGAGGCCCGCGACCATCGCGACGTTCACCGCACCGCTGACGGGGCGTGCCATCAGCCCCGGCGCCGCCGTCGCGGTCACGACGTACGCCACGTACCAGGTGAAGAAGGCAGCCACGGCGGGGATCACGAACCGTCGATACCGGCGGCGCACTTCCTGGAAGGCCGCGCTCGCCTGCACCTCCAGATAGATGTCGGCGGCACTGCGCTCCGGCGCGGTGGCCGGCGCCGGTACGGCGGGGGCTGTCGGTGTGCCGGTGCCGTCGAGCTCGCCCCATCCGGCGGCCAGCTCGTCGTACCACGGATCCCTCAGGTCACCGGGCCGGGCCCGCCCGGCGTCGCGGCCGTCGTGCTTCTCCACCGAACTCTCCTTGTCCGCGGCCTGCGTCCGGCCGCGTGCCCAAGGATGGACAGATCGGGAAGATCCGTGACTCTCCTCTCCCCGCTCTTCACCCCATCAGGTGACGGAAGCTCCTCACCCCCGTGTTCTGCCCGGCGGCTGCGCCAGACCGTGCCGGTAGGCGTAACGCACCGCCTGCGCACGGTCCTTGAGGCCCGCCTTGGCGAAGAGGTTGTTGATGTGGGTCTTCACCGTGGCAGTGGAGACATGCAGTGCCCGCGCGATCTCCTGGTTCGTCATGCCTTCCGCGATCAGAGCGACCACCTCCGTCTCCCGCATGGTCAGTCCGTCGGGCGGCTCCACCGGGCGCGCGGCCTCCGCTGGCTCCGAAAGCCTCTCGAGCAGGCGCCGCTGGATCTTCGGCGAGAGCCCCGCGTCCCCCGAGAGCACGTCCTCGACGGCCCGCACGATCTCCTCACCACCCGCGTCCTTGGTGAGATAGCCGCGCGCCCCGGCCTTGAGCGCCGGGAACAGCGACTCGTCGTCCGCGTATGTCGTGAGCACCACGACCTGCGTGCCCGGATACTGCGACCGAATCCGCCGCGTCGCCTCCGCCCCGTCGCAGCGCGGCATCCGCAGGTCCATCAGCACCACGTCCGGCGAGAGCTCAGCGACGAGCCGCACCGCCTCCTCACCATCGCCCCCAGCCCCGACGACCTCGATGCCCGGCAGCAGTCCCAACAGCATCACGATCCCCTCACGCACCACGGTCTGGTCGTCGACCACGACCACCCTCGCGGGCGGCCTGCCACCGCCACCGCTGCCCGCACCCCGTGGAACCGTGCCATCAGCACCAACCCCGTGGTGCCCGTCGTCCATCGTCATCCCGGCACCTTCAACCGCACCGCGAAGCCTTCCTGTTCCGGCCCTGCCTCCAGTGAGCCGCCCAGCAGCTCGGCGCGCTCCCGCATGCCCAGCAGACCGTACCCGGCTCCCGAGGCCGCGAGTTCGCCCGGCGAACCTCCCGAGTCCCGCACGTCCAGCGTCACCTCCCCCTCCCCGTACTCAAGGAGGACCGTCACCTTGGCCCCCCGCGCGTGCTTGCGCACGTTCGTCAACGCCTCCTGAGCCACTCGCCGCACCGTCTGGGACGCCTCCGCGGTCAGCGCACGGCGCTCCCCGGCGACCGCCACCGACGCCCCGTCCGACACGACCAGTTCCCGCAGGAAGTCCTCGACCGGCGTCATCTCGCCGCGCAGCGCGGACAGGGCCTGCCGGGTCTCGGCCAGTCCTTCCGAAGCCATGGACCGCGCGGCCACCACCCGACCCAGGATCTGCTGCCGGTCGCCCCCGCCCTCGATCAACAACCGGGCCGCCTCCAGGTGGACGAGCTGAGCGGACAGGCTGTGCGCCAGCACGTCGTGGATCTCCCGGGCGATCCGTCCCCGCTCGGCCAACGCGGCCGACTCCGCCTCGGCCACCCGTGCCGCACGCTCCTGGGCGAGCAACCGCTGCGCGTTGCCCCGGGCTTCCGCGTCCAGCCGCAAGACGTATCCGGCGAGAGAGAGTCCCGCGGTGACGGCCGCTGTCGTCGGCCAGGGGTCCTCGTTCACCAGGGCAAACGCCGTGAGTGCCGTCCCGGTGACGAGCACGGCCGCTCCCAGTGGCAGCCGCTCCAGCGACATGATGGCGGCGGAACACCACAGCACGGCCGCCGGAAGGCCGAAGCCGGTCCAGTGGGCCACGAAGCCGACTGCCAGGACGGGGCCCATCGACGCCAGCGACAGCCACAAGCGCTGCTCCAGCGTGGCCCGGAAGTACACCGCGATGCATGCCCCGCAGACAGCGATGGCGACGAGTCCCAGGGCGATCCCCCAACCCGGGACCCCGCCCCGGAAGAGGGCACTCCAGAGCAGCAGGCCGATGAACACCGCCCGCACCAGCAGGCTGAGCAGCCGCCGTGGGCGCGTCATCCTGTCGCTTGACAGGGCCTCTCGCGACGGCCAGCGCGTCCAGGTTTCCCGCGTCACGGACACCCCGTTCCCACGGGCAGACCCGTGGCTGTCGGGGTCTGTCCCCATCGGTGTGGACATTTCGTCACCGTACGCCGCCGGCCAGAGCCCGCGCCGGGCGCAGGGCCTGGGCCCGCAGTTCCAGAACGCCCGCGCGCACCAGCAGCGACGCGGCCAGGGCGACCAGGAGCGCGCCGGATCCCTGGTGGATGCCGATGAGCAGGCCTATCCCCATGAGCCCGAGCCGGGCGGCTATGCCGACGAGCCAGACGACCGCTGTGGACTTGGTGCCACGGGTCCACACGGACCCGTCCGGCTCGGTCCAGATGCGGCTGGTCCAGGCCCAGGCGGCGCCCATCAGGAGCCCGACGAGGATCTCACCGCCGAGCAGCGCGACGGAGGCCGCCTCGTGCTGGGTGTCGATGAGGCCGGAGTCCTTGAGGCCGACGTAGGCGAGCACCACGGGCACCAGCCACCAGCGCTTGGAGCCCGACATGCGCTGCGGCTGCGTCTGACGTACGACGACGAGAACGACTGCGGCAAGGATCAGCAGCGAGTTGGCGAACCCGGGCATCACGGCCTCCGATGGCATGCGCGGACGAAGAAGACGGACGAGGAAGTACGCCTTCGACGCTACGGAATCTGCCTGGTCAGAGGATCGGAGCGAGGGTGGATCATGGGTGGATCCGGCGTCTCCACCCTTGGGTGGAGACGCCCGCCGCGAAGCACTTCCGTGCGGCCAGACGCTCGACGGAACCGTCCAAGCGCCCTGGCCGCCCCAGGTGCCCCAGGTGCCCCAGGTGCCCCAGGTGCCCTCAAGAGAACGCCCGCAGCGGGCACAGGACACTCACACGCTCAAGCACGCGTCCGCACGGACCTCACGCGTCGATGCGCGACCGGTCCAGCGTCGCCGCCGAGCTCGTGATGAACTCCTTGCGCGGCGCGACCTCGTTGCCCATCAGCAGGTCGAAGACCTGCTCCGCCGACTCCAGGTCGGAGATGTTGATCCGGCGCAGGGTCCGGTACCGCGGGTCCATCGTCGTCTCGGCCAGCTGGTCGGCGTCCATCTCGCCCAGGCCCTTGTAGCGCTGGATCGAGTCCTTGTACCGCACGCCCTTGCGCTCGAACTCGAGCAGGGTGTCGCGCAGCTCGCGGTCCGAGTACGTGTAGACGTACTTGTCCTGGCCCTTCTTGGGCTGGATCAGCTCGATCCGGTGCAGCGGCGGCACAGCGGCGAACACGCGGCCCGCCTCGACCATGGGCCGCATGTAGCGCTGGAACAGGGTCAGCAGCAGGATGCGGATGTGCGCGCCGTCGACATCGGCGTCGACGAGCAGGATGATCTTGCCGTAGCGCGCCGCGTCGATGTCGAAGGTCCGGCCGGACCCCGCTCCTATCACCTGGATGATCGCGCCGCACTCGGCGTTCTTGAGCATGTCCGAGACCGAGGCCTTCTGGACGTTGAGGATCTTGCCGCGGATGGGCAGCAGGGCCTGGAACTCGGAGTTCCGGGCAAGCTTGGCGGTGCCGAGGGCGGAGTCTCCCTCGACGATGAACAGCTCGCTGCGGTCGACGTCGTCGCTGCGGCAGTCGGCGAGCTTCGCGGGCAGCGAGGAGGACTCCAGGGCGGTCTTCCGGCGCTGGGCGTCCTTGTGCTGGCGGGCCGCGATGCGCGTACGGGCCGCGGCGACGGCCTTCTCCATGACCGAGCGCGCCTGCGCCTTGGCGTCGCGCTTGGTGGACGTCAGGAACGCCTTGAGCTCCTTGGCGATGACGTTGGCGACGATGCGGTTGGCCGCCGACGTACCGAGGACTTCCTTCGTCTGACCCTCGAACTGCGGCTCGGCGAGGCGCACGGTGACGACGGCGGTGAGGCCCTCCAGGGCGTCGTCCTTGACGATGTCGTCCTCGGCGACGCGCAGCAGCTTCTGCGCGCGCAGCGCCTCGTTCATCGTCTTCGTCAGCGACCGCTCGAAGCCGGTCACGTGCGTGCCGCCCTTGGGGGTGGCGATGATGTTGACGAAGGACCTGACCGTCGTGTCGTACCCGGTGCCCCAGCGCAGCGCGACGTCCACGGCGAGCTCGCGCGTGACCTCGGTCGGCGTCATCTGGCCGTGGTCGTCGAGGACGGGCACGGTCTCCTTGAAGGTGCCCTGGCCGGAGAAGCGGAGGACGTCGCAGACGGCCTTGTCCTGCGCCAGATACTCACAGAACTCGCTGATTCCGCCGTCGAAGCGGAAGGATTCCTCGCCCTTCGTGCCGCCCTCACCAAGGCCGAACTCGTCGCGCACGACGATGGTGAGTCCGGGCACCAGGAAGGCGGTCTGGCGGGCGCGCTGGTGCAGGTTCTCCAGGCTGAGCCTGGCGTCCTTGAGGAAGATCTGGCGGTCGGCCCAGTAGCGCACGCGCGTGCCGGTGCGGGTCTTGGGGATCTTCTTGACCTTGCTCAGCCGCGCCGCCGAGTCGAACGGCGCCTCCGCGCCGGGCTTGGCGAACGCTCCGGGGACACCGCGCCGGAAGCTGATGGCGTGCGTGTGCCCGGCGCGGTCCACCTCGACGTCGAGACGGGCCGACAGGGCGTTCACCACGGAGGCGCCCACGCCGTGCAGGCCGCCGGAGGCCGCGTACGAACCGCCACCGAACTTGCCGCCCGCGTGCAGCTTGGTCATGACGACCTCGACTCCGGAGAGCCCGGTCTTCGGCTCGACGTCGACCGGGATGCCTCGGCCGTTGTCCCGGACCTCTACGGAGGCGTCGTCGTGGAGGATGACCTCGATGTGGTCGCAGTACCCGCCCAGGGCCTCGTCGACGGAGTTGTCGATGATCTCCCAGAGGCAGTGCATCAGGCCACGGCTGTCCGTCGACCCGATGTACATGCCCGGACGCTTGCGGACGGCTTCGAGCCCCTCCAGGACGAGAAGGTGCCGCGCGGTGTAGTTGGAACCGTCCCGGTCTGCTCCGGTCAGCAACGCTGTGGACGGCACGGACGTCTCGGCGGTCACGCGGTTCGCTCCTCGCTGAATTTCAAGGGAGGCCCTTTGGGGTAAGGGCTCGGGTTCTACTGCCCGTCAGAGGGTACCGAGGCCTGGTAGAGCCGTTGTCACGCCACCCTCGACTCGGCCCAGGCTAGTCCAGAAACGTACGCGTGTTCGATCCCTCGATGGAGTGAAGCACACATCACGTTCCCTTCCAGGCATGAACCATTTAGGCTCCGGGCACGTCCTCATGAACAACCGGCAAGCCAGCCGGCGAGGACCTGACCTGACAGACAGCGCGAAACCGTACGACAGCAATACGGCACATTCGCCGCCAACCGGCAGCAGACAGCCACCCCGAATGAAAAATTCGAGGAAAAGCCACGAGCGGGAACGTTTTCGGCCTGGTTGGATGTTGACCCTGGTACGACAGCTCGTCGAGCTAGAGAAGAGGCGACGTGACTACTGTTCTGACCCCCGCGAGCCCCCTGACGGCCGCTGACCGCTGCGACCGCTGCGGCGCCCAGGCGTACCTGCGCGTCGTCCTGCTGAGCGGCGGTGAACTGCTCTTCTGCGCCCACCACGGTCGCAAGTTCGAGCCGGAACTCAAGAAGATCGCCGCCGAGATACAGGATGAGACGGAGCGCCTGACGGCCGTGCCGGCCAGCTCATCCGAAGAGGAACGCTGAAGCCTCGCACGACGACGAGCGAGCGCCGGACCACCAGACCGGCGACCGGGCGGCTGCCCCTGTAACCCCAGGGGCAGCCGCCCTCTCACGTTCCTCAGGACGCCCGACAGCACGCGATCCCCGGCAGCCCGGGGCCCTGTGCCGCATCGGCGCCCAAAGAGCCCGTGCGGCCCGCTCAGCGCCCCGCACGGGCCGTTCACTCACTGGTCCTGGTTCATCCCCGCACGACGTCTGAGATCCGCGTGTACACCCCCGGACTGCCCGCGCGGCCGCAGCCGTCCCCCCACGACACCAGCCCGATGAGCCGCCCCCGCGCGACCAACGGCCCGCCGCTGTCGCCCTGGCAGGCGTCCCGGCCGCCCTGCGGCTCACCCGCACACACCATGGATGCGGACTTGTACGTACCGTCAGCACTGCCGGGGTACGCCTCCTCGCACACCGTGTCCGCGAGCACGGTCACCTCGGCGGCACGCAGCGACCGGGCGTAGTCGCCCCGCCCCGTGGTGTCACCCCAGCCGTACACCGTGGCGTTCGTGCCGGGCTGGTACGCCGCGTCACCGGCGCCCGCCGTGGGGATCGTGTAGCTCTGTGGCAGCGGCTGGGACAGGGTCAGCACCGCGAAGTCACCGGCGTTGGTGTAGCTGTCGTAGTCCCGGTTGACCCGCACGCGGCTCACGGAGATCTCGCTGCCCGCGTTCGTGGCCAGGTCTTCGCGACCGGCGATGACTTTCAGATCCCGCACCTGGCCGATGGGCACGCCGAGGACTTCCTCGCGCATGCAGTGCGCCGCGGTGAGGACCGTCGTGCGGGCGATCACGACGCCGCCGCAGAACTGCCCCGACCGCGTACCCCCGAACCGGTCACGGCTCGCGAGGGCCACCGTCCATGGGCTGTCGGCCACCCGCACCGGCTTGCCTCCGATGATGACGCTGTCGGCCGCCGCGGGGGCCGTGGAGACCAGGGGCAGCGCGGCTGCCGAGGCCCCCAGGACCAGCGCTGGCGCCAGCGTTCGGACGATGGGACGACGCATGCGATCTCCTCACTCCGGGTTGCAATCGCACACCCAGAGTCAGCTACCCTCCCATGCCCCGCACGTGCGCCACGCGGACGGGCGGGCACGCGAAGGGCCCGGAGTCCCGTGCGGGACTCCGGGCCCTTTCAGGGCACTGTGCGGCGGCTCAGTCCAGGTAGTCGCGCAGGACCTGCGAACGCGACGGGTGTCGCAGCTTCGACATCGTCTTCGACTCGATCTGGCGGATGCGCTCGCGCGTCACTCCGTAGACCTTGCCGATCTCGTCAAGGGTCTTCGGCTGACCGTCGGTGAGACCGAATCGCATGGAGACGACGCCCGCCTCGCGCTCGGACAGGGTGTCGAGCACGGAGTGGAGCTGCTCCTGGAGGAGCGTGAAGCTGACCGCGTCGGCCGGGACGACGGCTTCGGAGTCCTCGATGAGGTCACCGAACTCGCTGTCGCCGTCCTCGCCCAGCGGCGTGTGCAGGGAGATGGGCTCGCGGCCGTACTTCTGGACCTCGATGACCTTCTCAGGGGTCATGTCGAGTTCCTTGGCCAACTCCTCCGGGGTGGGCTCGCGGCCCAGGTCCTGGAGCATCTGGCGCTGCACGCGCGCGAGCTTGTTGATGACCTCGACCATGTGCACCGGGATACGGATGGTGCGGGCCTGGTCGGCCATGGCGCGGGTGATCGCCTGCCGGATCCACCAGGTGGCGTACGTGGAGAACTTGTAGCCCTTGGTGTAGTCGAACTTCTCGACCGCGCGGATCAGACCGAGGTTGCCCTCCTGGATGAGGTCCAGGAAGAGCATGCCGCGGCCGGTGTAGCGCTTGGCCAGGGAGACCACGAGGCGGAGGTTGGCCTCCAGGAGGTGGTTCTTGGCGCGGCGGCCGTCCTCGGCGATGATCTCCAGCTCGCGCTTGAGCTTCGGCGCGAGCTTGTCCGCGTTGGCCAGCTTGTCCTCGGCGAACAGGCCCGCCTCGATGCGCTTGGCGAGCTCGACCTCCTGCTCGGCGTTGAGCAGGGGGACCTTGCCGATCTGCTTCAGGTAGTCCTTGACCGGGTCCGCGGTGGCGCCTGCGGCGGCGACCTGCTGCGCGGGCGCGTCGTCCTCGTCCTCGTCGGACAGGACGAAGCCCTGCGCGCCCTCCTCCGCGGGCTCGCCCTCGCCGGGCTTGCCGGTGGCGGGCGTCTCCTCGGTGGCCTCCTCGTCCAGGAGCTCACCGGCTTCCTTCTTGGAGGCGCTCTTCTTGGCCGCTGTCTTCTTGGCGGTCGTCTTCTTGGCGACGGCCTTCTTGGCGGTCGTCTTCTTGGCAGCGGCCTTCTTGGCCGTGCCGTCCTCGCCGACTTCGGCGGCGACCGGCTTCTCGGGCGCGGCCGCGGTGGTGGCCGGCTTCGCCGTGGCGGTCTTGGCCGCGACTGTCTTGGTCGCGGTGCGCTTGGCCGGGCTCTTCGCTGCGACGCTCTTGCGGGGGCGCTTCGGCTCCGCGGCACTGACCATCAGCGTCACACCCTCTTCCTCGAGGATCTGGTTGAGGCTGCGCAGAACGTTCTTCCACTGAGTGGCCGGGATCTGGTCAGCTTCGAAGGCACGACGAACGTCGTCGCCGGCGATCTGCCCATCAGCCTTTCCCCGCTCGATGAGCGCCATGACAGAGACGGATTCGGCGATCTCCGGCGGGAGCGTACGGGATGTGCTGGCCGACACGAACAACCTCTCGGAACGTTGGAAAACGGCTTCCGGCCCCGTCCACTGTGGACCGGAGCCGACGACCGACGGCTGGGGATTTGGGCCGACGGCGCGGGCGGGACCGTGGAGCTCGGACAGCGCCGTGAACGACGGCTGTATTCCCTCCTCGGCTATCACCTCTTAGGTTATCGCGCTGTTCCTAGGAGCGTTACGCCCAATCTACGTGGCCCGAGTCACACCCCGTAAGCACTCAAAAGCAGCTAGATACGGTCAGAAGCGACGAGAGTTCCGCCATCATCCAGTCGGATGCGTACGTCGGTGTGCAGCGGGTGCGCCTCCCTGGGCGCACTCATGCCCGCATCAACATTCCTTGGCATGCATCAACATCCTTCGTTGCCCGCCAGCATCCCTGGGGAGCACGTCAGCGTCTTTCGTGCACGTCGACGTTCTTCGGTGTACGTCGGTGCCCTTCGTAGGTCAGCGTCCTGCGGCCTGGACCGTGACGCCACCCGGACACCTGCGCTCGCGCCTGCCGTCCGCCTACGGAGTCATCGGCTACCCCGCTTTCCGCGATCCCCCCGCGCCATTCCCCCCGCCGCTGCCGCCGGACCCACCCTTGCCCCTGACAGAGCGCGGGAGTCCGGCGGCACGGGCGGCGGTGTCGGAGCAGCAGCGAAACGATGCTGCGCGGTGGGCACGGGCTGCCGTACTGACGCGGGAGGGGTCAGTGCTCGCGGGGAGCGGGCACCACGCGCTCCACCTCCGGGTGGACCGTGAGGAGCTGCCGCATGGCGGCCTCGGCGCCGGCTCCGTCACCCGCGGCGAGGGCGTCGACGATCCGGGAGTGGTGCACCAGGGAGGCCTCGGTGGGGCGGTCACAGCCGGTGACGGGCCCTCCGGAGACGTGGAGTGCGGCGGAGACGATGCCGGAGAGGTGCTCCAGCATGCGGTTGCCCGCGACCTGGATGAGCAGCGAGTGGAACTCGGCGTCCGCGCGGGAGAAGGTGATCGAGTCACCCTGAGCCAGCGCGTGGCCCATGATCTCCACCATGTCGGCGAGCCGCTGCTGCACCTCCTCGCGGCCGTGCCCGGCGGCGAGACGGGCGGCCAGGGGTTCGATCGTCCAGCGCAGCTCGCTGAGTTCGCGCCGCTGGTCGTCGCGTTGCGGGCCGAACGCCCGCCATTCGATGATGTCCGGGTCGAGCAGGTTCCAGTCGCTGACCGGGCGGACGCGCGTGCCGACGTTGGGCCGGGCGCTGACGAGGCCTTTGGCCTCAAGTACGCGCAGTGATTCGCGGACGACGGTACGGGAGACCTCGAACCGCTGGCCGATCTCCTCCGGGACCAGCGGCCGGTCGGCTCCGAGGTCACCGGAGACGATCATCTGGCCGAGCTGCTGGACCAGTTGGCCATGCAGGCCGCGGCCGCGGTTGCCCGCGGTTCGTCGGCCCACGCGGCCCAGGTCCTGGTCCGCGCCGTCCCACACGGGGGCGACCACGCGGTCGGCGCCGGGAGCCTCCGCGTAGGGGTAGCGGTCGAGTTCGCCCGCCGGACCGGCGAGGCCGGCGTCTGCGGAGCGGGCGGTGGTCATCATGGTGTGCGCAAGGGTACTCACGGATGAGTTGTCGGCTTGGCCCTCAAGTCCCTTGAGGTCTTTGGTGAAAAGCACACGAAAGGGTGATCGCTTACCTCGCTGCAATTGACGCGTTATCGGAAAGAAGTGGCTGCCTCCCGGAGACTTGCGCGCAATGCGGGAACGAAAGGCTGCAGATTGCGGTCAGCCAGCCCTGTTTCGCGTCGCGGTGAGTAGATAAGCGCAGAGCAGAGCGGTGACCGACAACGCCAGTGCAGCGCCGACGGGTTGAGCCATCATCCGGAATCCCCCGGCTAGATACCGCTCGACTCCGAAGGGCCATTCCACGAGCGTGAGCTGCCGCAATCGCCCTGGCAGACCGACTGCCGATCGCACAGACGGACCCGCCAGTGCCTTTTGTACGAGGGGTACGACGACAATCGGAACGGCGACGACCGCGGCGAGCCCGGCGGTGGTGGACCGGAACACGCCTGCGGCCAGAACTCCCGCCCAGGCACATCCGATCATGAAAGCCAGCCAACTCGCGCTCAAGGAAAGCCAGTCAGCGGGTACTTCCGTGACCTCCGATCCGTATACGAGATGGAGTACGGCGGCGTCGCAGCCCACGGTGAGCGCAGCCAGCAGCAGAGCGGTGGCCGCGGCGACCACGAGTTTCGCGGCGAGGAGACCAAGGCGGCGCGGAACAGTGCCTCGGTCCGCGGCGAGAGCGGGGTGGCGGAACTCCTCACCGAAGGCGAGCGCGCCGAGAAGCCCGGCCCCGAGGGCTGCGGGCGGCAAGGGAAGTTCAGTGGGCCAGGCCGCGAGCAGCCGGGGCTGCGCGGTGTGTCCGGTCCGGCCGAGGAAGACACACAACAGAGCGGATACGGCGAGGACTGCGGCCAGCGTGAGGTATCCGGTGCCGATTCCGGTGGCACGGCACAGTTCATAGCGCAGGGGGCGCAGAGGGCCGCGGGCCGCGCGGACGGCGATGGGGGGCGGCAGGGGCGATGCAGAGGGTGCGGGCCTGGACGGGGGTTGGTGCGGGCTTTGGGGCTCAGGCTGGGGCTTCCGGGGCGCCAGCTGGGCGGCGGTTACGGGGGGCGACAGCTCGTCTCCGTCCAGTGGGCGGAGAGGGATGAGCCGGAGTGAGGATTCGGCGGTACGTTCGGGCTCGCCGCCGAGTCCGCCCCGGGGCGCGGTGGCGGGCGACTCGGCTCGCGCCGTGGGCTCCACGTCTGCGCCCGGCTCCGCCTTGGGCTCATCCTCAGGCCCCGCATCCGGCTGAGCAGGTCTGACGTACTCCCGTTCGCTGAAAGGGAGTTGAGCGTCCGCTGCTGGATCCGTCGAGATCGCGGACGACGGGGCGACATCCGGCGGGACGGCACGTTCATCGCGCGAGGCGCGCGGGGCTCTCCCGCCAGGTACGCCGGGCGCGCGCTCCGGCGCGGCCTCCTCCGGAACCGTCAGCTCCCCCGTGTCCCCGATCTCGTCCGCGAGGTGATGAACGAGGATCCCGTGCCGGAACGCCGTCTCGCCCACGTCCGCACACGTGCTGCCATACACCGAAAGCCTGTTGCCGTCCTCCTCCACCACCTCCACGGACCTGCGGCGTGCGCGCGCCTCCTTGGCCAGCAGGACAGCAAGGCGGGCAGCGTGGGGCGTGCGCACGGCCACCCGGGGGCGCAGCCGCGTGCGGGCGAACGCCCCTGCCTCCTGGTCGGCGACGATTCGCCCGGCGTCGAGCGTGACGACCCGGTCGGCGGTTCGCGCGGCCTCTTTGGGATCGCTGGTGGAGTACAGGACGGTGCCGCCTCGGGCCGCGTGCGCCCGCAGGAAGCCGTGCAACCAGCCGCTCTCCCGGGCCGAAAGCCCATCGGCGGGACCGTCCAGGACGAGCGTGTGCGGGTCGGCGAGCAACGCGCAGGCCAGCGCGAGCCTGCGGTCCATGCCACGCGAGAGGGTGCCGAGTCGCTGCTCGCGCAG
This sequence comes from Streptomyces flavofungini, assembly GCF_014650815.1. Taxonomy (GTDB): domain Bacteria; phylum Actinomycetota; class Actinomycetes; order Streptomycetales; family Streptomycetaceae; genus Streptomyces; species Streptomyces flavofungini. The sequence continues at coordinate 108,507 of NZ_BMVR01000015.1, read as the reverse complement.
GCTGACAAGCCCGACGGCCTCCAGCACGTCGTCAGCGCGCAGCACGGGCACGCCGACTGCGGCACAAAGCATCCGCACATGACCCCGCACCGAACGGAACGGATGACCGGGGACTTCGCCGAGCAGCACACCCACCTCCCTGGAGGGATGGGCGATGCGGTGCAGCGGACGACCTCTGAAGTAGGTGATCCCGCGGCCCTGTTGGAGTTCGAGCATCAACCTGAGCACCGTCGTCTTGCCCGCGTCGGTAGCGCCGAGCAGCGCGGTGACACGGCCCGTACGCGCCTCGAAGGACACGTCGTCGACAGCGGGCGGGAGCTCCTTGCGGCTCTTGCTGGTCAGTCCGATGGCCTGGATCATCGCTTCTCTCGCGGGATGTGCGACCGCTCGACGGCCGGGACGAGTCCGCCGAATCGGGGACGGACGAACCCCGTGGGTACCGCAGCAAGATAACGCGACATTTCCGGCTTTTCGCTCAGGACGTGAGCCCGCGGGTGTCAACCGCGGCGCCCGCAGCGCCGAGTGGCGCACAGCAATCGCGTCAAGGAGAGGGCACCGATTGCGGCCGACGACGCCCGGCCAGCAGCAAGCACAGATCACATGGCACCGCAGGCGCGGCCCACGCCGCACGTCGGGCCACCTGTCAGGCGACCAGGCGCGCCCCAGCGAGATGGCGGTACGCACTCGAGGCTCACCCTCAGACGTCCGGCCGCAACATCGGCGGGTTGAGGAGCGTGGCGCCGCCCGCCCGGAAGAGCTGCGCCGGGCGGCCGCCCTGGCGGGTCGTCGTGCCACCCGTGGGCACGAGGAAACCCGGCGTGCCCGTCACCTTGCGATGGAAGTTGCGCGGGTCGAGCGCGACGCCCCACACGGCTTCGTAGACCCGACGCAGCTCACCGACCGTGAACTCGGGTGGGCAGAACGCCGTGGCCAAGGACGAGTATTCGATCTTCGAACGGGCGCGCTCCACTCCGTCGGAGAGGATCTGCGCATGGTCGAACGCGAGGGGCGTCGCCTGCTCGTCCTCGCGGCCGTACCCGCCCTGGGCGAGCAGGGCATCGACCGGCGCCCAGCGCGCGCTGTTCGCGTCGCCGCCCGCCCTGGGCGCGGGCAGGTCGGGGGCCAGCGCGAGGTGGGCGACGCTGACCACCCGCATCCGCGGATCGCGCTTCGGGTCGCCGTAGGTCGCCAACTGCTCCAAGTGCGCCCCATTGGCTTGAACCGGGCTGTCCGGATCATGGGCGCACAGCCCCGTCTCCTCGACCAGCTCCCGTGCCGCTGCCGCCGACAGGTCCTCATCGGGCCGCACGAACCCGCCGGGCAGCGCCCAACGCCCCTGGAACGGTGACTCACCGCGACGTACGGCCAGCGCGCACAGCGCATGGCGACGCACGGTCAGCACGACCAGATCGACGGTGACAGCAAAGGGCGGGAAGGCCGACGGGTCGTAGGGCGACATGCCGCGATCATAGTCGTCTTCCTGACGATAAACACCTCCTACGCCATCTCCCGCAACATCTACTTCCGGCCCCGATTCACGGGATCCACGCCGTTGGCCCGTCGCGCCCTCCGCGCCGCCGCCCAGCGCACTCACACCCCCAACTGCAGCCGGTCGGCCGCTTCCTCGACCATGGCGAGCCCGAGCCTGCTCACCCGCACCGAGAACGGGGCCCCCGCGACCCGCAGCGCCGTCAGGCCCAGCTCGCCCAGCGGGGCGCTGCGGACGGGGTTCAGCGTCACCGTGCCCGCCGGGGCGTCCGGGCGGATACCGGCGAGCACCGTCAGGAGATGCACCCCGGCCGCCGCGGTCATGGCCGCCGGGCGGCATGCCGCCGGGTGCGGCAGCGGCGCACCGCCTTCCGCGCGTTGTTCGCTCGCGTACATCTCGGGCAGTCGGTGACCGAAGGTCTCGGCCGCCGCGAGCACTCCGCGCAGCAGCGAGCCCGCCTCCTTCTCATAGCCCGCGGCGGCCAGACCCGCGACCGCGACGGCCGTCTCGTGCACGCGCACCGCCCCGCTCCGGTGCCCGAACGGGTTGTACGCAGCCTCCTTGACACCCATGCTCCGCAGCCCCCAGCCCGAGTCCATGGCCGGGCCGCCGAACAACCTGGCGACCTGCTCCGTCTGCACCTTGTCGAGCAGGCCGGGCGCGAGTGCCCCGGACCCGAGCAGCCCGGTGTCCAGGAGGTGGGCCGCGCTCCCGGTGAGGTACGCAACCAGTCGGCCGTCCGACAGCAGTGCCGCCGCGGGCCTGCCGCCCGCCCGATCCGCCGCCCAGAACTCCTTGCGGAACCGGGCACGCAGCCGCCCCGCCCACTCCCTCAGGTCGGCGCCGCCCGCACGCCCGTGGGCGTCGAGCAGGTCGGCCCCGAGCAGCGCCGCACGGTGGGCGTGGGCCTGGGTCTCGCAGCGGGCAGGACCGCCGGGGTGGGGGTCCTGGAGAAACTCTCTGTCGCCGACGGCGGCGAGAAGCCACCGCAGGCACCGCTCCGCTGACGGCAACAACTCCTCCACGTCCGCCTCCGGTGTCCCCCAGCGCCAGGCCTCGGCCAGGAGCGCGGGGAACAGGAGGGTGGCTTCTACGCCAGTGCAGCCTGGAGGAAGCAGGGGGCCCGCATTGCGCATCGGCCCGGGAATCATGCCTGCCCTCGGCCCCGGTGTGCCGATCTGGCTGCGGGCGAGGGTACGCAGGGTGCCGACAGCGAGTCTGGTGCCGAGCGGCAGGGCCATCCGGGCGGCCATGAGTGCCTCGGCGGGGGCGAGGCCGCAGCGCCAGGGCGCCCCGGCTGCCACATACACATCGGTGGGATGCGCCGGGTCCCGCAGCAGCAACGCCCGCAGATCCGCCGTGGAGGTCTCCAGGAGCCGCCCCACCGCGGGCTCGTCGCCGACCGCCCGGGCCGAGGACAGCGGGCTGGACGCGCCGTGCCCTACCGGCCGCACCGGCCCGGCTCCGTCCGGGCGGACACGCAGTTCCACGCTCTGGCTTCCTCCCGGCGGCAGTTGGACCTCCCAGCGGAGCAGCCCGGCGGAGGCCAGCGCGTCCTTGGGCGCTGGGACGGCAGTGACCACGCAGTGGCCCTTCCCCGAGGACCAGCGCATCCCGGAGTCGTGAACGCTGGCCGGCAGTTCCGGACCGGCTCGGCCCGATGCGACCGCGCCCAGTTCTGCGAGGTCCGTACCGAGTGACACCTCGACGGGCAGCCTGAGGGGGCGGCTGGCCGCGCTGTGCAGCGTGATCCGCTCCGTGCCGTCGGCATGCCGGGTCCGCTCCACGACGACGTCCGGATCCGGTCCGCCTTCGGTGGACGGCAGGACGGTGGCCACGAAGCGGGCGCTGTCGGCCGAGAGCATCCGCGCCTGCACGGCTACCGGTTCCCGTCCGGCCACGCGTACCTGGCAGCGCGACAGCATGCGCCGACCCGAGCGGTAGAAACCTTCGAGCCCACGGCCGTTCAGCTGCCCTTGGTCCGTGGACACGGCCAGTGCGGGCAGGGCGACGCAGACCAGCGAGGCGTGCACGGGTGGCAGCGCACCAGGGCGGCGTGGCGCGGGCGCGGGGGCCTGTCCGGCTGGTGGGCGCCGGGAGGCCGGGGCGGGCAGGCGGATGCTGTCGTCCTGCCCGCCGTCGGATCTCTTGGGCCTGCCGGAGACACCGGACAGGCCGAGGGCAGGAGACGGGGCGGGAACGTGCATGGGGCGGCCTCTTCTGCGTTGTCTGCGCTGCGGAGACTCGGTCGCGGTGCAGCGGCGCGACCCGGACGTGGGTACCGCCACTCAGGTGAACGGGCCTGGGCCGCCCCAAGTCACGCACGCACCTCAGGAAGCCGCCCATACGGCGGCGCACTCCCGCGACGATTGCCGCGGCACGCGCCCGTACAGATCGCCGCCCATGGCGCCCGTCTCCCGCGTTCACCTGCTGTTCCTCCTGCCGCGCCGGACCGTGGGCCGCCGGTGCCGCGGTCCCGTTCCCGCGCCACCGCCCGGGCGTGTCCCACGAGTCGTGGGGCGGGGAGAGCGGCGGGCAGGGGACGTGGAGCCGACGTCTGCGTCGGTCCTGGGTTCGGCTGCTGCCGCGGCGTCGGAGCCCACTTCGACACCGGCACCCGATCCCGTGGCGGAAGCGGGGGCCGAGACGGATGCGCTCAGGCGATCGGTAGCTCCTGAAAGTTCGGCGCCTCCTGAAAGTTGGGGAAACTCGTCCAGAGCTGGGGCACAGTCAGCGCCGGGTCGGCCGTATGCGTCGACGCCGTCCAGAATCTTGGCGCCGTCGGACACGTCACCACCGTCCAGAGCGCCGGCACCACCCGCAGCCACGCCACCCTGTCCGCCTGCCAGATCGTGGACCGGGGGCTCGGAGTCGATCGGGACCTCAAGGTCGATGAGGCTCTCCGGTCCGATCGGAATGTCGGGGTCGTCCGGCTCACGCTGCGCCCGCTCACCGCGCAGGATGCGGCGAATCGGTTCCGGGTCCTCGTCCGCGCCGCAGACGGGGTAGAGCAGTAGCGCGAACGTGTAGTGCGGGTCGGCTTTCAGCGCCATGGTCAGCGCCTCCTGGCCTTCGATGAGGTCGCCCAGCGACCAGGCGACCCAGCCGGCCAGCGTCAACGGCGCCGCCGCGTGCTCATGGAACGGGCCGACACAGCGGCGTGCGAGCGCTCGCCAGAGCCTGAGTGCGGGCTTCGCATCCGGACCCTCCATCCACTCCGCTGCCCGGTCCCGGGTCGTGCGGTCCTGGATGCCGAGGATCAGAGCAGCGGCCTCGTCGTGAGCCAGCAACTCGTCGTCCTGGAGGTCGGCGTCCAGCGGGTCGCCCTTCGGGGGCGCCTCGGAGAGGCGGGCCATCACGCGGCGGGCGAGGTCGACGGTCTCGTCGGAGACGTCATCGTGGCCGCCTCCGTCCAGGATCCTGGGCACGAGCGCGACAGCCGCCGCGTGCAGTGCGCTCTCTTGGGCAGCCGCAGCATCGGTCCGCCACGGCGTGAGCCGCGCCCGCAGCTTCCCCTGATCGAGCCCCACCAGACGCCCCGAGTACGCGGTGGCCGCCGCGAGGACCGACGTGCCCGCGGGAAGCAACCGGGCACCCTCCTCCGGACAGCACCCCTGGTCAGGGCAGCAGTACGTCCAGAAGCGCCCGTCCGAGATGCACACGACCTCCAGGACCGGGACATCGAGACTGCCGCAGGCGGTACGCAGGGCCTGAGCCAGCGGCCGCAGGCGCTCCACGACCTGCCGACCGGATTCGTCCCCTCGCCCCGAGTGCCCGGAGGTGTCCCCCGCGGACCCTCCCGGCTCCTGGCAGAGGAAGGCGACGACACCGTCCGGTCGGGCTTCACGCCGTTCGCAGCCGCTCACGAGGCACTGCGCCAGTTGGTCCGCGACGGCCGGCCAGTCCTCCGCGCGCCTCGGAATGCCGAGGCGCGCTCGCCCACCGAACCGTCCACTGCGTCCGTGCAGCGCGATGAGGACGACGCTGTTCTCAGGCCTGAAGCCGAGCAAGTACGGCAAGGCGTCGGCCAGTTCGGCGGGGGTGCGCAGGGTGACCACGGACTCGCCGACGGGGTCGGTGCCGGAGTCTTCGATGGGTTCTTCGATCGGGTCGGCTGATTCGCTGTGATTCGTCATGCGCCGACTCTGCACCGGATCCCGTCATTCCGGTTGACCCTGTGGATAACCATGATCAGGGGCATCTCAAGAGTTATCCACAGACTGACGGACCCGTTCGCCGGATGTCGTACCCATCAGGTTGCATGGAGCCATGAGCAACGAAGAGCTGCGCACGGCGGCCGACGCCATCCTCGCCCGCCTAGTCGGCGGCCCCTCCCCCGATTCCGGCGAGGCGCCGCCGGACAGCCCTCGCCTGCGCGAGGACCAGTGGCGCGCGATCGAGGCGCTGGTCGCCGAGAAGCGCCGGGCGCTCGTCGTGCAGCGGACGGGCTGGGGCAAGTCCGCCGTGTACTTCGTCGCGACGGCGCTGCTGCGGGAACGAGGCAGCGGCCCCACAGTGATCGTCTCTCCGCTGCTCGCGCTCATGCGGAATCAGGTGGAGTCGGCCGAGCGCGCCGGCATCCGCGCCCGCACGATCAACTCGTCCAACACGGAAGAGTGGGACACCATCCAGGCCGAGGTGGCGGCGGGTGAGGTGGACGTGCTCCTGGTGAGCCCGGAGCGGCTCAACAACCCGGACTTCCGCGACCAGGTCCTGCCCAAGCTGGCCGCGGCGACGGGTCTGCTCGTGGTGGACGAGGCCCACTGCATCTCGGACTGGGGGCACGACTTCCGGCCCGACTACCGCAGGCTGCGCACCATGCTGGCCGACCTTCCACCCGGTGTCCCGGTCCTCGCCACGACGGCGACGGCCAACGCCCGCGTGACAGCCGACGTCGCCGACCAGCTCGGCACCGGCGGCGGATCGGACGCCCTCGTCCTGCGCGGCGCTCTTGACCGCGAGAGCCTGAGCCTCGCCGTGCTCCAACTGCCCAACGCGGCGCACCGGCTGGCCTGGCTGGCCGACCACCTCCACGAGCTGCCGGGGTCCGGGATCATCTATACCCTCACGGTGGCCGCGGCCGAGGAAGTAACGGCGTACCTGCGTCATCGCGGGCACACCGTCACCTCGTACACCGGCAAGACGGAGAACGCGGACCGGCAGCAGGCCGAGGAGGACCTGCTCGCCAACCGGGTCAAGGCCCTCGTCGCCACCTCCGCCCTGGGAATGGGCTTCGACAAGCCCGACCTCGGCTTCGTCGTCCATCTCGGTTCGCCGTCCTCGCCGATCGCCTACTACCAGCAGGTGGGCCGAGCCGGTCGCGGCGTCGCCCACGCGGAGGTCCTGCTGCTGCCCGGCACGGAGGACACCGCGATCTGGAACTACTTCGCCTCGCTCGCCTTCCCGCCGGAGGAGCAGGTGCGGCGCACGCTGGACGTGTTGGCGCAGGCGGACCGCCCCCTGTCGCTCCCCGCGCTTGAGCCGCTCGTCGAGCTGCGCAGGTCACGCCTCGAGACGATGCTCAAGGTCCTCGACGTCGACGGTGCGGTCCGGCGGGTCAAGGGAGGCTGGATCTCGACGGGCAGGCCGTGGACGTACGACACCGAGCGGTACGCCTGGGTTGCCAAACAGCGGCAGGCGGAGCAGCAGGCCATGCGGGAGTACGCCATGACGACCGGCTGCCGCATGGAGTTCCTGCGGCGCCAGCTCGACGACGAAGAGGCCGCACCGTGCGGGCGCTGCGACAACTGCGCGGGCGGGCGGTTCACCGACAGCGTGTCGTCCGCGGCGCTGGAGACGGCACGCGGTGAGCTCGCTCGCCCGGGTGTCGAGGTCGAGCCCAGGAAGATGTGGCCCACCGGCTTGGCAGCCGTGGGCATGACGTTGAAGGGACGTATCCCAGCCGGTGAACTGGCCGCCCCCGGACGGGCCCTGGGACGGCTCTCGGACATCGGCTGGGGCAACCGGCTGCGGCCGATGCTCGCGCCCCAGGCTCCGGACGGGCCAATTCCGGACGATGTGGCGAAGGCCGTCGTGGAGGTGCTGGCCGACTGGGCGAAGGGGCCTGGCGGCTGGGCCTCGGGGAGTGCCGACGCGGTGCCGCGTCCAGTGGGCGTGGTGACCATGGCGTCGCGCTCGAAGCCGCAGCTGATCCAGTCCCTGGGCTCGCGGATCGCGGAGATCGGGCGCCTGCCACTGCTCGGCTCCCTGGAGTACGTCGACGGGGCCGAGACCGCGCACGTGCCGAGGAGCAACAGCGCCCAGCGGCTGCGCGCCCTGGACGGCACGCTGACCGTGCCGCCCGCGCTGGCCTCGGCTCTCCAGGAGGCGAATGGGCCCGTGCTCCTGGTGGACGACTCGACGGAGACCGGCTGGACGCTGGCGGTGGGGGCGCGCATGCTGCGGCGGGCCGGAGCCGAGGGGGTGTTGCCGCTGGTCCTGGCCGTACAGGCGTGAAAGGGGCTTGGGCGAGGGGCGCTCTGGGCAGGGATATGCGAGACGTATCGCCGGATACAGGACGACGGCTTCAATTGCTCGTTGCCGCAAGCCAGTACGACGGGAAGAATTGGAACCGCTCCCGCGCGGCTCCCGTGGTCCGGTAGGGCTCTGCCTGCGGTGCACCCCAGTCCGACGCCGCCCTCTGTAGGGGCGTGTAGCCGAAGGGAGGATCGTGACCTTCGGATTCACTCCGTCCACAGCGGCATCGACGTCGGATTCATCGGCCGCCGCCGCGATACCCGATCCCGCTCAGTCGCCCACCCGCCTGCTTGAGCCGGCTGAGTGGTCGGCCGCCGAGATCCCGCTGCTGCGGAACCCTCGCGAGGTCGTCAGCGGTCTGCACGCCCGGCACCGGCCCACTCCGGCCACGGCGGTCGTCGCCGTCCTCGACCAGGAGGAGCGGGTCAGGGCGTCCGCGTCGTTCGCGAGACGGTCGAGTGTGGCCGACGGCTGGGTGTTCCGCAACGCCCTGCTCGCGCAGTTGCGCCGGGTCATCCCGCACGATCTGCGCCGCCGCACCCCGGTGCGTACGGCCGTGTTGCTCTACTGCCGGGACGGGGACGGGCTGTGGACGCAGGAGGACGGCGCGTGGATGTGGGGGCTGCGGGACGCTTGCACGCTGCACGGGCTGCGCTGTGGGGCGTACATCACGCTGACCCGGGAGGGCTGGCAGGTGCTCGGCGAGGGCCGCGCGGGCCGTCGGCCGAGCGCCGGTTCGCGCCCTGAGGACCTGGCCGAGGTCGAGACGCCTCCGCCGCGCATGGGTGGCGTGGCATCGGAGTTGTTACGCCGCGTCTCCGCTCGCTGAGAACCGGCTCAGGGGGCGTGCCGTCCAAGAGTGCGCCGAATGCGTACCGTCCACGGGCGGGACGGGTGGGGCCGCCTGACGGACCTCGCGCCGAGCGCCACCTCGGCACCCTCGCGCCTACGCAGGGGACCCGCACAGCCGACACCAAGCACCAAGCACCAAGCACCAAGCACCAACGACAGCACATGCGTCGCATCGGCCTCACGCTTCACACACGCGCACCACAGCGGCGCGCAGGTGGGCGCGGCTCAGCGCGATGTGGCGCGTGGCGCCGCGGCACGAGGCCGCGGCGTGGCCCGCCGGGCGGGAGCGTCAGACGCCCGCACCCAGCATCGCGTTGATCCGCTGCGGGTCGCCGCAGACGACCAGCAGGGCTCCAGCCCTGGTGAGCGCCGTCGGCAGGGCCGCGACGGCGACCTCTTCGCTGCCGCCGTTCAGGGCCACGACGACCACGGGACGAGCCGTGGCACGCGGCAGCACAGCGGCGTCGGCGTAGAAGACGTCGTCACCGGCGTCGTGCTGGGCCCAGTAGGCGCCATCGCCGAAGGACAGCTCGTGCGTCGCCCACGGGTGCGGTTCGCCGGTGGTGATCACCAGGACGTCACCCGGGGCGCGGCCCGAGTCGAGCAGCAGGTCGACGGCTTCCTCGGCGGCGTCCAGCGCACCCTCGGCCGAGGCCGGGATGAGCTGGATCTGCGGGAGCGCCGCGGCGGTGTCGACGGCGGAGGTTTCGGGAGTAGCCGGAGCCGGGGGCTCCGGCGTGGGGGCCAGGGCGGTGGGCCCGGGCTTGACGGCCGATTCACGCGTCGCGCGCTGCGCGGGCGGCATCGGCCGTGCGGGACCCGGACGTCCGGGCCGCGGCGGCGCCGCGGGACGCGGGCCGGGTACGGGGCGGGGGGTCGGCGCGGTACGGCTGCTGGCCGGTGTGGCGCGGGGACCCTGGGCACTCTCGTGAATCTGAGGCTCCTCGGGAATGAGAGGCATGCGTTGTTGTCTATCAAACGCCGATGCGACACGCGTCGGCGGGTGGCACATGAGTGCGACCGGAACTGCGGAAAACATCAGAAGTCAAAGCCGAGCTGGCCCTCGATTTCCGGAACGTTTCCCTCCGCCCAGCTGCGGGCTTTCTTGAGATGCCGCCACTGGGGCAGCGCATCAAGATACGCCCACGTAAGCCGGTGGTAGGGGGTGGGCCCCCGTTCCGCCAGCGCGGCCTTGTGCACCGGCGACGGATAACCGGCGTTGGCCGCAAAACCGAAGTCTGCATGTTCGATGCCCAGTTCGGCCATCATTTTGTCGCGCCGCACCTTGGCGATCACCGACGCGGCGGCGACGGCCACACAGGACTGGTCGCCCTTGATGACCGTACGAACCGACCACGGCGCCCCGAGATAGTCGTGCTTCCCGTCGAGAATGACCGCCTCCGGACGGACCGGCAGGGCCTCCAGGGCACGGACCGCAGCCAGCCGCAGCGCGGCCGTCATGCCCAGGTCGTCGATCTCCTCGTGCGAGGCATGACCGAGGGCGTGCGCCGTGACCCAGCCCTCGAGTTCCTCGGCGAGCTCGGTACGCCGCTTCGGGCTGATCAGCTTGGAGTCGGTGAGTCCCGCGGGCGGCTTGCGCAGTCCCGTCACCGCCGCACAGACGGTGACCGGTCCCGCCCACGCTCCGCGTCCGACTTCGTCGACACCGGCGACGATCTTCGCTCCGGTGGTGGCGCGCAGGGAGCGCTCGACAGTGTGGGTGGGGGCTTCGTACGGCATGGCGCCAGACAGCGTACGCCGCCGATGACCACTCGCGACACCCCGGTTCGCCGAGCTCTGCCCGGTTTCACGCCAACGCCCCCACGAGCATGTCGCGGCCTGCCCCCGGAACGTCCGGCTCCGCGACTTGCGGCCCACCCGAACGCGACGCCCCGTACAGGCCGCAAACGCCCTCTCCGCACACGCGGCAAACGCCCTACACGCGCAGCAGCGGCATCATGACCTGGTCAATGAGGCTGATGAATTCCTCATCCGTCCATTCGCTCCCGCACACCTTGGAGCGATACATCATCATCGCCGGAATCACATCGCAGACGAACGCATCCGTCGCTCCGGAACGCACCTCTCCGCGCTCCATTCCACGCCGCATGACCTGTCTGATGAGTTCCACACTCGGCTCGATGACACCCTCGACGATCACTGCGTGGAAACGCTCGGCGGTTGCCGTGTCGCACTCGTGAAGAACAGCCATCAGGGCATAGCCAGGGCGCGACGTCATGGCCGTACGCATCTGACGACACAGTTGCAGCAGGTCCTCCCGGACACTTCCGTGGTCCGGAACACCCACAAGACCGGGCAGCCCGGCCTGCAGCGCGTCGACGACGAGGTCCTCTTTGGACGGCCAGCGCCGGTACACCGCGGCCTTGCCCGTCTGAGCGCCCGCGGCCACGCCCTCCATCGTCAGCCCGCTCCAACCGACCGTACTGAGCTGCTCGAGCGCGGATTCAAGAATCGCGCGCTCCAGCACGGGACCTCGGCGGCGCGAGGAGACCGCCTGCGTGGAGGCAGCCGTCCAACGCGAAGTAACCATCTGCACATCTCCGTTGAGCAATCAAGGCAGATCCAGTGAACGCTTGCGTTCACTGTCAGGGTTTCACTACCGTAGGCCGCGACAGTGAACGTCTACGTTCACTAACGCACTTGTGGGGGACCCATAGTGACAACCTCTCAGTTAAGTCAAGATCAGAAGCCAGGTGCGGCCCGCCGTGAAGGCCGCCCCGGTGTGGCGCTCACCATCATCGCCGCCTGTCAACTCATGGTGGTCCTGGACGCGACGATTGTGAACATCGCGCTCCCGCACATTCAGGACGCGCTCAAGTTCTCCACGACAGACCTCACTTGGGTCGTGAGTGCGTACACCCTCACCTTCGGTGGCCTGCTGCTTCTCGGTGGCCGCGCCGGTGACATCCTCGGCCGTCGCCGGGTCTTCATGACCGGCATCCTGCTCTTCACACTCGCCTCCCTGCTCGGCGGATTCGCCCAGGAGCCCTGGCAGTTGCTGGCGGCGCGCGCCCTGCAGGGCGTCGGTGGCGCGATCGCGTCGCCCACCTCGCTCGCGTTGATCACGACCACGTTCCCCGAGGGTCCCGAACGGAATCGCGCGTTCGGCGTCTTCGCGGCCGTCTCCGCGGGTGGCGGCGCGATCGGCCTGCTGGCGGGCGGCATGCTCACCGAGTGGCTGGACTGGCGCTGGGTGCTGTTCGTGAACGTCCCCATCGGCGTGCTGATCGCCTTCCTCACCCCGCTCTACATCAGTGAGTCCGAGCGCCATCCCGGCCGCTTCGACTTCGTGGGCGCGCTGACCTCGACCGCCGGTATGGCCTCGCTCGTCTACGGCTTCATCCGGGCGTCCGAGGAGGGCTGGCGCGACGGCCTCACGCTGGGATCGTTCGGCGCGGCGGTCGTGCTGCTCGTCGCCTTCGTGCTCATCGAGAGCCGGGCGAAGGAGCCGATCACGCCACTGAAGATGTTCGCCGATCGCAACCGGTCGGGCACGTACGTGATCATGCTCAGCCTGGCCGCGGCCATGTTCGGCATGTTCTTCTTCATCGTTCTCTTCGTCCAGAACGTGTTGAACTACACGCCCATCGAGGCCGGTCTCGCCTTCCTCCCCGTGACCGTCGCGATCGTGATCGGTGCGGGGCTGTCACAGCGGTTCCTGCCGGTTCTCGGCCCCAAGCCCTTCATGGTGACCGGCTCCGCCTTCGTCGCCCTCGGCCTCGGGTGGCAGACGTTCATCACTCCGGACAGCTCGTACGTCAGTGGGGTGCTGGGGCCGATGGTCCTGTTCGGCTTCGGCATGGGGTTGAACTTCGTCACGCTGACGCTGACCGCCGTGTCGGGCGTCGCCGTGCACGAGGCGGGCGCCGCGTCCGGACTGCTCAACGCGACGCAGCAGGTGGGCGGTTCGCTGGGTCTGTCCATCCTGACGACCGTCTTCGGTACGGCGAGCCGGGACGAGGCCAAGGAACAGATCCCGGACTTCATGGCGAGGGCGACTCCGGAGCAGAAGGCCTCGTTCGCCAAATCCGGCGAGCTACCCGCCCCCTGGGGCCACGAGGTGCTGTCCACCGGCATCTCCACGGCCTTCCTACCGGCCGTCGGCATGGCCGTACTCGCCCTGATCACAGCCCTTCTGGTAATCCGGGTACGCAAGAGCGACCTGGACGCCCTCGCCGGTACGGCGAGCGCGGCAGGCCCAGCGGGGGGCTGACGGGGGCCGTGTGTGCCGGGCCGTTCGCGACGGCGAGACCGGCCCGGCACACACGTGGTCACCCCTGGGACGACCATCAAGGCACGTCCACCGTACGAATCACTGGCCTTCGCAGGCCCTCAGGCAGGACCCACCGGCACCCACGCGGGCAGCGGCTCGGTCCGCTCCAGCCATGCGGCCGGGGGCGCCCCACCCGCACTGGCATCGGCACCGGCACCGGCACTCGCGGCGACGACTCCGCCCACGATCGCGCACGTGGTGTCCATGTCGCCGCCCACCCGCACGGTGGCCCAGAAGCCCGCTTCGTAGTCGCCGAGCGCACGCGCCGCGGACCACAGCGCGAACGGCACCGTGTCGTGCGCCGTCGTACGACGCCCGCACCCCAGCACCGCGGCCACCGTCCCGGCGTCGCCGTAGTCGAGCATGTCCCGGGCCCTGCGCAGCCCGGCGCCCACAGCGCTGCGGGGCACGAGGTCGATGACCCCGTCCAGCAGCGCCTTCGGAGCCGGGGGCCCCGCAGGGTCGGCGGCCAGTGCCGCCGCGGCGGCCACAGCCATCGCTCCCACGACGGCCTCGCGGTGCTGGTGTGTCGGGTACGCCGAGATCTCCGCCTGGTGGGTCGCCTGCTCCGGGTCGTCGGCGTACCAGGCGCCGAGCGGAGCGATCCGCATCGACGCACCATTGCCCCAGGACCCCTGCCCCTTGAACAGGGCCGAGGCCAGCTCCCGCCAGTCCCCGCCCTCGCGGATCCGGCCGAGCAGCTGGTTCACGGCAGGGCCATAGCCCCGGTCGGCGTGGTGGTGCTCGGCGAAGGAGCGGGCCAGCTCGTCCTGGTCGATCCTGCCGTGGGTGGCGAGGACGGACAGCACGGAACAGGCCATCTCGGTGTCGTCGGTCCAGGGCCAGGGGCCGTCGGGCAGCTCGCGCCGCTTGAGCAGAGGGTAGTGCGCGGGCGTGAAGAACTGGGAGCCCAGCGCGTCTCCCACCGCAAGACCACGCAGGCTGGCGAGGGCGCGGTGCAGGCGCTGGTCTGGAGAGAGGTCAGCGGTCATCGCTCCGTCACTCTATCCGGTGATGCCGTACGGCTCCGGCTCACGCCAGCGCTCAAACGGCCGGTCGAGGGTGTACTTGCCGTCCTCACCGAGCAGCAGCGTCCGCGTCTCGCCGTTGCCGGGGTTGGACAGCGATTCGAACTCGGCCACCGACCAGTGGAACCAGCGCATGCAGAACAGCCGCATGGTCAGCCCATGGGTGACCAGCAGGACGTTGGGCGGATGGTCAGGGGCCTCGAAGCTGCGGTACAGGCTCTCCAAGAAGGAGCCGACGCGGTCATAGACGTCGGCGCCGGACTCGCCCTGGGCGAAGCGGTAGAAGAAGTGGCCGTAGGCGTCGCGGTAGGCCTTCTGGAGCTTGACGTCGTCTCGGTCCTGCCAGTTCCCCCAGTCCTGCTCCCGCAGCCGCGGCTCCTCCCGCACCCGCACCCGGTCGGGGTCGAGGCGCAGCGCCCGGAAGGTCTCGTGGGTGCGGCGGTACGGCGAGACGTACACGCTGACCCGCTCCCGGCCGAACAGCTCCCGCAGGTGCTTGCCGGTCTCCTCCGCCTGGCGCCAGCCGGTCTCGGTCAGCGCCAGGGCATGGTCGGGCTCGCGTTCGTACACAGTGTCGTCGGCGTTGCCGGCCGACTCGCCGTGCCGGACGAGGACGATGCGCCGCGGTCGTGCCATGGGTCGACCCTAGATCGGCGGCGCCCCGGGCGGGTCAGGCGGGTAGCCGTCCGGACTCCATCCGGCGTATTCGCCCGGTGAAGCGGTCGCGCAGGAGCCGGTCGTGCGAGACGACCACGAGGGCTCCTGCCCACCGCTCAAGGGCTTCCTCCAGTTCCTCGACGAGGGCGAGCGCCAGGTGGTTGCCCGGCTCGTCGAGCAGGAGCAGGTCGGCGGGTCTGGCGAGCAGGCGGGCCAGGGCGAGCCTCCGGCGTTGTCCGGCGGAGAGCGAGCCGACGGACACCTGAAGGTCGCGGGGGTGGAACAGCCCGTAGGAGAGCAGCAGTTCGGCCTGCTCGTCGGCGGTGAGCGGCAAGCCTTTCCCGAAGGTGTCGAGCACGCGCTCCGCTGGGCGTCGTACCGGGATCTCCTGGGCGAGGTACCCGATGCGACCCCGGCGGACGACGATGCCCTCGTCCGGTTCGAGTACGCCCGCCATGGTGCGCAGCAGAGTGGACTTGCCTGCGCCGTTGCCGCCGTGGATGAGGAGCCGCTCGCCCGCAGTGACCGTGAGCTCCTGGACGTGCAGCCGGTCCCCGACCCGCACGTCCCGCAATGACACCAGGTCTGCGTCAACAGCCCCTGCCTCCGGGCGCGCGGCGAAGCGCAGTGGCTCGGGCGGCTTGGGCACGGGGTCGTCGTGCAGTCGGCGCAGTCTCTCCTGCGCGTTGCGCACGCGCCCGGCGACGGAGGCCTGCACCCGGCCTCCCGCACGGTCGTACGCCATCTTGTTGTTGTCCTTCATGCCCCGGCCACCCGCCACCGCGTGCGCCGTGGTCGCCGCGAACTCCTCGAGGCGTCGCGTCTCCTCGCGCCATTCCGCGTAGGCCTGCTCCCAGCGCCGTCTCGATGCCGCACGCTCGGCGAGCAGGCCCTGATAGCCGCCGCCGTACCGCACGACCGTGCGGCGGGCCTCGTCCACTTCGAGGATCGCGGTGGCCACACGCTCCAGGAAGGTCCGGTCGTGAGAAACCGCGACCACCGTGCCGTGGTGCGCCAGCAGGGAGTTCTCCAGCCAGTCGAGGGCGTTCTCGTCGAGGTGGTTGGTCGGCTCGTCCAGGAACATCACCTCGGGGGCGGCGGCGATCAGACAGGCCAGGCCGAGGCGGGCCTGTTCGCCTCCCGACAGGCTGCCCAGCTCGCGCCCGCGATCTATGTGGGCGAGTCCGAGGCCGTGCATGGCTTTGTCGATGCGTGCGTCCGCTTCGTATCCACCGCGCACCTCAAAGGCCGTGAGCAGATCTCCGTATTCACTGAGCACAGCCTCGGATGCCACGCCGAGGCCCTCCTCCAGCTCACGCAACCGCCGCTCCATCGAGCGCAGTTCGGCCAGGGCAGCGTCGACCGCGTCCCCCACGCAACGATCCGCCGGCAACTGCGGTGTCTGCGCGAGGAACCCCGCGCCGCCCTCCGCGACAGTGACCACATCACCGGCGTCCGGCCGATCGCAGCCGGCAAGGAGGCGCAGCAGTGTCGACTTCCCCGCGCCGTTCTCCCCCACGACCCCGATGCGCTCCCCGGGCCGGACGCTGAAGGAGACGTCGCTGAGCAGGAGGCGTTCACCCCTGGCCTTCGTCACGCCACGTACCGAGATTTGTGTAGGCATGGGCACACCCCCGATTCCGTACATGCCACGTCCGCACACACCGCCAGCAAACGCAACGCTTGTCGCATTACGATGAGTGTGGCACAGTCGCCCTCACTAATGCAACAGAAGTAGCAATTGAGTGTGGCAAGGCTGTCCCGGCCGTGCCCGGCAGGGCCGGCAAGACAGAGCTGTGAAGACAGAAGCGAAGGACCGAGATGACGAACGAGGGCGTTCACGCCGACGAGCACCCGGTACCCGGCACCCGCCGCCCCGGCGGCCGCACCGCCCGCACCCGTGCGGCCGTCCGCGACGCGGTCCTGAGCGGACTCAGCGACCACGGCTACCCGGGCCTGACCATCGAGTACGTCGCCGAGCACTCCGGCGTGCACAAGACCACGCTGTACCGGCGCTGGGGCGGCCTGGAGGGCCTGGTGGCCGACGCACTCGACCTCGCCGGGGAGGACACGTGGACGCCACCGGACACGGGCAGCCTGGAAGGCGATCTGCGCGCACTCGCGCATGAAGTCGTCGACGCGTTCGCCGACGAGTCGAAGGCCGCGGCGCCGACCGCCTTCATCGCCGCCTCGTTCCAGTCCCAGCGCGCCGCCGACGCTCTGCGAGCCTTCTACTCCGAGCGGTTCTCACGCTGCGAGGCCGTGATCGCACGGGCCGTGGAGCGGGGCGAGGCAGACCGGGACACCGACGCGGCCGCGCTCGTACGCGCCGTCTCCGCGCCGCTGATGCTCCGCCTGTTCGTCACCCGGGAACCGATCGACGCGGCGCTCGCCGATCAGTCCGCGGCGGTGGTACTGGCGGCGACGCGTGCGGGGGCGTTCAGCAGCCGCTGATTCGAGGGGCTCCTGCTCCCGCCGCCTCACACCGTCCACGAGGGTTCCAACTGCACGACGTCTCCGTCGATCGCCGCCACATCCGCCTCCGTCTGCGCGCGCAGCGCGAGCCGTTCCACGCGTTCCACGCGGTACTTCCCGTGCTCGGCGGCCGACTGCCACATCGAGAGGACCAGGAACTCATGCCCGGGTGCCTCGCCGAAGAGCCCGCGCACCATGCCGGGCGAGCCCGCCATGGCCGGGTTCCAGACCTTCTCCTGCATCAGCGCGAAGTTCTCCACCCGCGCCTCATGGACGCGGCAGTGCGCCACCCGCACCACGTCCGCGTCCGTGAAGCGCGGCTCGAACCCCGTCTTCACGTCGAAGCGGTGATCGAAGAGCTTGGCCTGCAGGTTCGTGTACGTGCCCACCTGGGCCGATGCCAGCCGGTCGTGCGAACGGGCCATGAAGGAGTCGTAGAAGGCACGGCTTTCCCAGAACGCGAAGACGTGCGCCACGTCAGACCGACTGCGACTCCATCCTCCGCCCTGTCCCCGGAACCCCGGCTCCCCCAGAAGCCCCGCCCACTTTCGCTGCGCCCGCTCGAAACCCCGGCGGTCCACCACGGTGCAGCGAATCCACTTGACCAGCACCGCGCCATCGTACGGCGCGGCGCGTGGCCAGGTTCACGCTCCGGCGTAGTGCACCCGGATCAGCTCGGCGAAGTCGTCGTCCCCCAACTCGACGCCGAACTCCCGCACGATCGTGTCCCGCAACTCGCTTACAGGTACGTCACGTTCGCCCGAGGAACCGTCGGGGCGCGTGAGCGTCAGTTGCGCGCCGGTCAGGCGACGGCGTACTTCGGGGGCGGCCCGCTGCAGCACCGGGCGCCGGATGAAGGAAGACTTGGGGTGAGTTGAGGTGTAGTGGTTCATCACTACGTAGTCCACAGGCAGGCACTGGGCAGGCGTGTACGCGTAGAGGTCGAACCAGCCGTTGGAGTTCTCGGTGCGAAGTACTCGCACTCCCTCCGGTTCGCTCGCGATGCTGAACCGCCACTCTCCTTGTCGCACGTCGACACCTTCGCGCATCAGGATCGGTTCGAGCAGCCCGTCGGCACCGAACCCGACATCGCAGTGCCACTGTTCGCCGTCCGCCTCGACGTTCAGGAGCATGTGCGACACCGCGCGTGTGGTGGACGCTCCCGCCCTGACCCGGGCGCCGCGCCCCGTGACCGAGAAACCGATGCGCTCCAGGGCAGCGGCGAACAGCAGGTTCTGTTCGTAGCAGTAGCCGCCGCGCCGACGGCGCACCAGTTTGTCCTGCAGTGCCGCCAGGTCCAGCGGGACCGGTCGGCCGAGCATGATCTCGAGATTCTCAAAGGGGATCGAGGCCACATGCGCGCGATGGAGCGCACGCAGGGTCTCCAGGTCCGGCTTCGCCTCGCCCTCGTACCCGATCCTGGCCAAGTAGGCCTCGACGTCCAGCTCTTCCCCGTTCCAAGTCATGCGGTCAATGATCGCCAGCTCCGCCCCATACGCAAACGGATAGTTCGTGGCACCGATGTCAGTGGCAGGCTTTAGCGTGTTCGTAGCACTGACAAGGCACCAAGCACGAGGGGGAGTTCGTGAGCAGCATCAGGAAGGGGCTCAAGAAGGTCGAGGTCGGGCTGAAGTGGGACCCGAGCCCCGCCGGGGCGTCGCCCCACGACCTGGACATAGTGGCCGCGACGTACACCGCTGATGATCCCCAGGGCCGGCCGGCCTACCTGGTGCACTTCGACAGCCGCTCCCCCGACGGCACGATCACGCTCAGCCGGGACAGCAGGACCGGCCAGGGATTCGGGTTCGACGAAGTCATGGTCCTGGAGCTGGAGCGGCTGTCCGAGCGGTACACCCGCGTGCTCATCGGTGTGGCCATACAGCAGCCCCCGGAGGGACACGTCTTCGGCGACGTGGCGAACGCCTCGGTCCGGATCCGGGAGGGGCACACCGATCTGGCGCAGCACGACTTCGCCTCGGTCGCCGGATCGACGGCCGCGGTGATCGGTGAATTCTCCCGGGGCCCGGGCGGGCACTGGGCGTTCCGCGAGCTGCTCCGCGGCTTCGACACGGACCTCACAGCCTTCACCGCCGAAATGGGCAGCGCGCACTGACATCCCCGCTCGCCCCTTGGGTCCCCACCCTCCGACGGGACCCACTGAGTCAGCCGGAAACCGAAGCGCCGGGGAGACGTGAGGCCGGGAAACAATGAGGGGCGGCGGGACCGTCCTGGCCCCGCCGCCCCTCACCTCACAGCGTCAGGCGATCAGCTGCAGCCGCTGGTGGAGCCGCAGCCCTCGCAGATGTAGCACGAGCCCGCGCGCTGCATCTTCGTGCCGCAGGAGAAGCACAGCGGCGCGTCGGCCTGGATGCCCAGCTGCATCTCCACGAGCTCGGCGCTGGTGTGCGCCTGCTGCGGGGCGGGAGCCTCGGTCTGCTCCGGCTTCGGCGTGGCGACGGCCTTCAGGACCTCCGTCTGCCGCGGGGCGGACTGGGCCAGGCCCTCGACGTCGACGTCCTCGTCGGCCGGCTCGTACGAACCGGTCTCCAGGTGCCGCTGGCGCTCCTCGGCGGAGTGGATGCCGAGCGCGGAGCGGGTCTCGAAGGGCAGGAAGTCCAGCGCCAGGCGGCGGAAGATGTAGTCGACGATCGACTGCGCCATCCGCACGTCCGGGTCGTCCGTCATGCCGGCCGGCTCAAAGCGCATGTTCGTGAACTTGGAAACGTACGTCTCCAGGGGCACGCCGTACTGCAGACCGACGGAGACGGCGATGGAGAAGGCGTCCATCATGCCCGCGAGGGTCGAACCCTGCTTGGACATCTTCAGGAAGACCTCGCCCAGACCGTCGTCCGGGTAGGAGTTCGCGGTCATGTAGCCCTCGGCGCCACCGACCGTGAAGGACGTGGTGATGCCGGGACGGCCCTTCGGCAGGCGCTTGCGGACCGGGCGGTACTCGACCACCTTCTCGACCGCGCTGCGGATCGTGCCCTCGGCCTTCTCGGCGATCTCGGTCTTCTCCTCCTCCTTCTTCTTGGCGGAGAGGGGCTGACCGACCTTGCAGTTGTCGCGGTAGATCGCGAGCGCCTTGACGCCCAGCTTCCAGGCCTCGAAGTAGACCTCCTCGACGTCCTCGACAGTCGCGGTCTCCGGGAGGTTGACCGTCTTGGAGAGGGCGCCGGAGATCCACGGCTGGATGGCCGCCATCATCCGGACGTGACCCATCGCGGAGATGGAGCGCTCGCCCATGGCGCAGTCGAAGACCTCGTAGTGCTTGGTCTTCAGGCCCGGGGCGTCGATCACATTGCCGTTCTCGGCGATGTGGGCGACGATCGCCTCGATCTGCTCCTCCTGGTAGCCGAGGCGACGCAGGGCCTGCGGCACGGTGCCGTTGACGATCTGCATCGAGCCGCCGCCGACGAGCTTCTTGAACTTGACCAGGGCGAGGTCGGGCTCGAGGCCGGTCGTGTCGCAGGACATGGCGAGACCGATGGTGCCGGTCGGCGCGATGACCGAGGCCTGCGAGTTACGGAAACCGTTCTTCTCGCCGAGGCGCAGGACGTCCTGCCAGGCCTCCGTGGCGGCGGCCCAGATCGGCGTGTCCAGGTCGTCCACGCGGACGGCCGAGGTGTTGGCATCGGCGTGCTGCTTCATGACGCGCTTGTGCGGGGTGGCGTTGCGGGCGTAGCCGTCGTACGCGCCGACGACCGCCGCGAGCTCCGCGGAGCGCTTGTACGAGGTGCCGGTCATCAGCGACGTGATGGCACCGGCGAGGGCGCGGCCGCCGTCGGAGTCGTACGCGTGGCCGGTGGCCATCAGCAGGGCGCCCAGGTTGGCGTAGCCGATGCCGAGCTGGCGGAAGGCGCGGGTGTTCTCGCCGATCTTCTGGGTCGGGAAGTCGGCGAAGCAGATGGAGATGTCCATCGCCGTGATGACCAGCTCGACGACCTTGGAGAAGCGCTCGGACTCGAACGACTGGGTGCCGTTGCCGTCGTCCTTGAGGAACTTCATCAGGTTCAGCGAGGCGAGGTTGCAGGACGTGTTGTCCAGGTGCATGTACTCGCTGCAGGGGTTCGAGCCGTTGATGCGGCCGGACTCCGGGCAGGTGTGCCAGGCGTTGATGGTGTCGTCGTACTGGATGCCGGGGTCGGCGCAGGCCCAGGCGGCCTCGGCCATCTTGCGGAAGAGCGACTTGGCGTCGACCTCCTCGATGACGTCGCCGGTCATGCGGGCACGCAGGCCGAACTTGTCGCCGTTCTCCACGGCCTTCATGAACTCGTCGTTCACGCGGACCGAGTTGTTGGCGTTCTGGTACTGGACGGACGTGATGTCGTCGCCGCCCAGGTCCATGTCGAAGCCCGCGTCACGCAGCGCGCGGATCTTCTCCTCTTCCTTCACCTTGGTCTCGATGAAGCCCTCGATGTCGGGGTGGTCGACGTCGAGGATGACCATCTTGGCCGCGCGGCGGGTGGCGCCGCCCGACTTGATCGTTCCCGCGGAGGCGTCGGCGCCCCGCATGAAGGAGACCGGTCCCGAGGCGTTGCCTCCGGAGGACAGCAGTTCCTTGGAGGAACGGATGCGGGAGAGGTTGAGGCCGGCGCCGGAGCCGCCCTTGAAGATCATGCCCTCTTCCTTGTACCAGTCGAGGATCGACTCCATGGAGTCGTCGACGGACAGGATGAAGCAGGCGGAGACCTGCTGCGGCTGAGGCGTGCCGACGTTGAACCACACAGGGCTGTTGAAGCTGAAGATCTGGTGCAGGAGGGCGTACGCCAGCTCGTGCTCGAAGATCTCGGCGTCGGCGGGCGAGGAGAAGTACTTGTAGTCCTCGCCGGCCTTCCGGTACGTCTTCACGATGCGGTCGATGAGCTGCTTCAGGCTCACCTCGCGCTGCGGGGTGCCTACCGCGCCGCGGAAGTACTTGCTCGTGACGATGTTGACCGCGTTCACCGACCAGAACTCGGGGAACTCGACGCCACGCTGCTCGAAGTTGACCGAACCGTCGCGCCAGTTGGTCATGACGACGTCACGGCGCTCCCAGACCACCTCGTCGTACGGATGCACGCCCGGGGTCGTGTGGATGCGCTCGATGCGCAGGCCCTTGCCGCCCTTGGGTCCCTTCGCGCGTGAACCTCGCGCGGGGCCGCTCGTCGTCTCGGTCATGCCGCCTCCCTGTATCAGGCTAAAACGCCCTGAAGTGCCACGTTCTTCCCGCAGCACGGTGTGTGTCTTGTGTCGCGGGCACCACTAAGGGCGACCGCAACAGGTCTGGTTCGCCGTCGGACCGTGAAAGGTCAGTCGCCGGCGGTGGCAGGCTGCGGGACTTCGACAGTCCCACCGGGCCCGCGGCCGGTCGCGTCACGTTCCGCTCCGGAGCCGTCCGGCGCGGCGTCGCGCCGCTCCCTCAGCTCTTCGACGGCGGCCTCGAAGTCCTCGAGCGAGTCGAACGCCCGGTACACGGACGCGAAGCGCAAATAGGCGACGAGGTCGAGTTCCTGCAGCGGGCCGAGTATGGCCAGTCCCACGTCGTGGGTGGTCAGTTCGGCACTTCCGGTGGCCCGGACCGCTTCCTCGACACGCTGGCCGAGCTGGGCCAGCGCATCCTCGGTCACGGGCCGCCCCTGGCATGCCTTGCGGACACCGTTGATGACCTTGGTGCGGCTGAAGGGCTCGGTGACGCCGCTGCGCTTGACGACCATCAGCGAGCAGGTCTCCACGGTCGTGAAACGACGCGAGCAGTCCGGGCACTGACGGCGCCTGCGGATCGACGTGCCGTCATCAGTGGTGCGGCTGTCGACTACGCGGCTGTCGGGGTGCCTACAGAAGGGGCAGTGCATGGATCTCCCAACCCTCCTTCATGGCACGACACAGAGACCTCTAAGGACCCTTGGGGCCCTCGAAGCAGCCCCAAGCATAGGCGATGCCTACAGCCCCGGAAGACCGGGGACCACAACTTCTAGGCTGCGGTCGCAATCCAACCACTACATCTGGGGTTTGCCCGTAATCCTCGGTGTCACCGCGTGTCGCGGAACCGGTCGGACGGGCGGGCGCGCGTGGCCCACGCCGACGCAACCCGGGAGATCCCGGTGCCCAGTTGACGGAGCACCGAATGGCACTATGGGAGCCTCACCCGGCAGGGCCTGGACCCCGGCGGTGAAGCGTACCGTAATGAACCGAATTTCCTTTCGGCCCGAACGTCAGCCATACACCCAGACACATGATCAGGACAGGGAATCTACGATTTTTCACTCGAACGTGTGTTTGGCGCAACCTTTCGAAAGCAACTACCGTTGGCTAACTAGGGAGAACATCTCGAGAGGGGCCGACCGACGTGACCACCACCGCAGACAGCGCCACCATCACTGCCCAGGACCGCTCCCAGAGCCGATTCGAGCCGGTGCATGCCATGAATGACGCAACCACGAACCAGGAGGGGCCCAAGCCCACGCGCTCCCTGCCGGGCCGACCTCCAGGAATCCGCGCCGACAGCTCGGGGCTCACCGATCGCCAGCGCCGGGTGATCGAGGTCATCAGGGACTCGGTGCAGCGGCGTGGTTACCCGCCGTCCATGCGGGAGATCGGTCAGGCGGTCGGCCTCTCCAGCACCTCGTCGGTGGCCCACCAGCTGATGGCTCTCGAGCGCAAGGGCTTCCTGCGCCGTGACCCGCATCGCCCGCGGGCGTACGAGGTCCGGGGTTCGGACCAGCCCAGCACCCAGGCCACCGACACCACGGGCAAGCCGGCCGCTTCGTACGTCCCGCTGGTCGGCCGCATCGCGGCGGGCGGCCCGATCCTCGCCGAGGAGTCCGTCGAGGATGTGTTCCCTCTCCCCCGCCAGCTCGTCGGCGACGGTGAGCTGTTCGTCCTGAAGGTCGTCGGCGACTCCATGATCGAGGCCGCCATCTGTGACGGGGACTGGGTCACGGTCCGCCGTCAGCCCGTCGCCGAGAACGGCGACATCGTCGCCGCCATGCTCGACGGAGAGGCGACCGTCAAGCGCTTCAAGCGCGAGGACGGGCACGTCTGGCTCCTGCCGCACAACTCCGCGTACCAGCCGATCCCCGGCGACGAGGCGACCATCCTCGGCAAGGTCGTCGCGGTCCTGCGTCGCGTGTGAGCCTCCGCCCCTGACACGGGCCCCGGAACCTACTGCGCCGGTTCCGGGGTCCGTCTCTTGCGTCCTGCTGTTCTGCCGTCCTGGCTCTGCGCCCTCTTCTGCAGTGCTGCCCTGCGCCGGCCGGGTCTCAGCCCGGCCAGCCACACCGACCGCGTGCCCCCGCCACCCCCACCACAGTGAGGCGGCGGCACGGGCTAGCCCCCTGAGACCTCTGCCGCCTCCGACGTCCCGGCACCTGCCGACGCCTCCGCGGCCGTCGCCGTCGCGTCGATCGCCGCCAGGGAGCGGCGCACCTGGTTCCGGTCCGTCGTGTACCAGAACTCCGGCAGCGAAGCCCGCAGGTAGCTCCCGTAGCGCGCGGTGGCCAGGCGCGGGTCCAGGATCGCCACCACACCACGGTCCCCCGACGCCCGGACGAGGCGACCGGCGCCCTGAGCCATCAGCAGCGCGGCATGGGTCGCCGCGACCGCCATGAAGCCGTTGCCGCCCGCATCGTCCACGGCCTTCTGCCGGGCGCTCATCAGCGGGTCGTCGGGACGCGGGAACGGGATCTTGTCCATGATCACCAACTGGCAGCTCGCACCCGGTACGTCGACGCCCTGCCACAGCGAGAGCGTGCCGAACAGGCACGTCCGCGCGTCGCCCGCGAACCCCTTGATCAGCTCGCCCAGCGTCTCCTCGCCCTGGAGCAGGATCGGCATGTCGAGCCTGCCCCGCAGCTCCTCGGCCGCCGCCTGGGCCGCCCGCATCGAGGAGAACAGGCCGAGCGTCCGCCCGCCCGCCGCCTCGATCAGCTCGGTGAGCTCATCCAGCATGTCGCCGCGCGTGCCCTCGCGCCCCGGACGTGCCAGGTGCTGCGCGACGTACAGGATGCCCTGCTTGCGGTAGTCGAAGGGCGAGCCGACGTCGACGCCCTTCCAGACGGGCGCGTCCTCGGTGTGGGTGCCCTCGGGGGACAGGCCAAGGGACGCGCCGACGCCGTTGAAGTCCCCGCCGAGCTTGAGCGTGGCGGACGTGAGGACCACCGAGCGGTCGGTGAACAGCTTCTCGCGGAGCAGGCCCGAGACGGACATGGGAGCCACCCTCAGGGAGGCGCCGAAACGATCGTGGCGTTCGTACCAGACGACGTCGTACTCGGAGCCGTTCGTGATGCGCTCCGCCACGTCGTGGATCGTCTCTACGGAGGCCAGGGCCTGCTTGCGGACCACGTCCTCGTCCTGGACGGACTTGTCGCGGGTGGAGCCGAGTGCCGAGATGACCGTGCGGGCGGCGTCGCGCAGCGCCATCAGGGCATAGCCGAGGTCTTCGGGGACCTCTTCGAGGCGCCCCGGCAGCGCCAGCTCCATGAGCCGCTCGAAGCCCTCGGCAGCCGTCTGGAGCTGATCTGCCGCCTTCTCGTTGACCAGCTTCGCCGCGCGCCGCACCGCGCGGTTGACCTGTCCCGGGGTGAGCTCCCCGGTGGCGACACCGGTGACACGGGACACCAGCTCATGGGCCTCGTCCACGATCAGCACCTCGTGCTGGGGCAGGACCGGGGCACCCTCGATGGCGTCGATCGCGAGCAGCGCGTGATTGGTGACCACGACCTCGGCGAGCTTCGCGCGCTCACGGGCCATCTCGGCGAAGCACTCCTGGCCGTACGCGCACTTCGAAGCACCCAGGCACTCCCTGGAGGAGACGGAGACCTGTGCCCAGGCGCGGTCGGAGACGCCCGGGGTGAGGTCGTCGCGGTCGCCGGTCTCCGTCTCGTCCGCCCAGTCCCGCATACGCAGCAGGTCCCGGCCGAGCTTGCTGGTGGGCGTCGCCGCCTCGAACTGGTCGAACAGCCCCTCTTCCTCGTCCTGCGGCACGCCCTCGTGCAGGCGGTGCAGGCAGAGATAATTCGACCTGCCTTTGAGCATGGCGAAGTCGGGGCGGCGGCGCAGCAGCGGATGCAGGGCGTCCACCGTCCGCGGCAGGTCGCGCTCGACCAGCTGGCGCTGCAGCGCCAGGGTTGCCGTCGCGACGACGACCCGCTCCCCGTGCGCCAGCGCGGGCACCAGATAGCCGAGGGACTTTCCGGTGCCGGTGCCGGCCTGGACCAGCAGGTGGGAACCGTCGTCGATCGACTCGGCGACGGTCTCGGCCATGGTCACCTGGCCGGGGCGCTCCGTGCCGCCGACGGCGGCGACGGCGGCGTGCAGGAGCTCGGGGAGGGAGGGCTTCGTCATAGCTCGACCACCCTACGGTGCCCCACTGACAACACTGCGATCAAGGCTGATGGAGGGGGTTGGCCACGGTCCCGTGGACGGCGGCGTGCGGGCGCTCGGAGCGGTCGCGGTAGCCGTCGAGGTGAAGCCGGTTGCGATTCAGACACAGGCGCTCGATACGTGGTGTGAGCAGGTCGAATGTCTCGTATCGCTCTTTCAGCTCGGGGGCGCGGGCCTGGTGCCGCAGGATCTCGGCCCGCACGAGGGACCAGAAGCCGGCCTCCGGGACGCCCAGCTGTTCCTCGCACAGCGGCGCCAGGTAGCGGAAGACTCCTACGAAGAGCCCGGCATGGATGAACTGGGGCAGGAAGGTCGGCGGCTCGGTGAGCAGGATGTCGCGTACGTCGTCGGGCATGGAGGCGTGCTCCGGCACGGGCTCCGCACTGACATTGACGTCATCCACGAAGTCCTTGACCGCGAGGCGCACGGGTACGTCCTTGTCGTCGAAGACGACGATGGCGTTCTCCCCATGGGGGGAGAACACCGTTCCGTACCGGTAGAGGAACTGCAGCAGGGGCGGCAGCAGCGCGGCGAACAGATGCGTCAGCCACGCCGTGGGTGTCAGCCCGGAGCGGGCGACAAGCTCCGTGACGAAGGCGCGGCCCTGGGGATCGGTGTGCAGGAGCGCGGCGAGGGTGCGGGCACGCTCCCCAGGCGCGAGGTAGCGCGTGAGGGGCTCGCGCCAGATGGCGCCCAACAGTTCCTTGTATTGGTAGGGAACTTCCGGAAGGGAGTCGTAGACAGGGTGCTCCACGGCGACGGAGGCGACCTCTCCTAGGAGGATCACCCGGCACTCGTCGCGCAGAAACGGGTCGCCGTCGCGCAAGGCGTGCACCCAGGAGGTGACGGCCGAGGCGGCGACCGTCCGCTCGGTGGGCAGACCGCGCCACACCAGGGTGTTGAGGACCGACAGCGGAAGTTTGATGGTGTGCCGGTCGGGACGCGTGGTGTTCAGGAATGTCCGGATCGACTGCTGGGGCAGGCGCAGATCGCCGTCGCTGGGGAGCGGGACGATGGTCCCGGCGGCGACGGACGGGGCGAACAGGGGCAGCACGACGTCGTCCCACTGCCAAGGGTGCACCGGCAGATAGAGGTACTCCCGCGGGTCGAGGCCGCGTGCGCTGAGTATGGCCGCGTAGGACTCGCGTGTCTCCGGGGCCAGCTCGCGCGCGTAGAGATCGTCCGCGGTGTCCAGGCCCGGCACGCCTCGGTAGGTGGCGATGCTGTTGTGCACGGCGATCCACGGGATGACCGAGTTGCTGCGGGCCTCGGGTGCCCAGCGGCTGGCGTCCGTCGCGGAGAATCCGATGCGGCCCTTGTTGAGGACGAGCCAGGGGTGGCCGGTCTGGTGCCCTTCGAGGTCCGCATAGTCGAGGTCGGCGAGCTGCCCGGCGCTCAGCGCTCCGTGGTCGAGGCGGGTGTCGGCGCTCAGCGTCGCGGTCAGTTCGCGGATGAGGTGGCCGAGGGTGGCGCCGTCGAGGTCGACGGTGCGGCGGGCGATGGTGAGGAAGTGCAGCGGGTCGGTGCAGGGGCGAGCGCTGCCGGTACCGTCGGTGAGCGTCAGGCTTGCCGGGTCCACTCGCCAGCTGCCGTAGGCGCCGCGGCGGGCACGGAAGGTGAGGCTGGGACGGGGCTCGCCAGGCGCGGCAGGTTCGTCGAGCAGCAGGGTGTACGTGTGCGTGGTGCGCCCGTCGCCGTCCGTGATGCCATCCTGGCCGTCCGCGGCGGCTCCCGCGCTTCCCGCAGCACTGTCCCCGCCATGGGCGGCGCTTCCCCTGTTCTCGACGCTCACCGCATCCGCTGGGCCCACCCCGCCTTCCCTGCCCTCCACGCAGGCCGTGTCGGCGGTGCTTTCAGCACTCGCTGCGCCCGCCTCGCCGACGTCCTGCCCCGCGGGGACCGGCCGGAGGATTTCTTCGTACGCGAACTCGCCGACGAGCTTGGCGAGGAGCCGGCGCCCGGCCTCCTCCCAGCGTTCCGCGGTCAGTTCGGGCGGGTCGTAAAGGGCAGCGGGGCCGTTGGATGTCGCGGGGTCGGAAAGATTCGGCACGGGGACTCCTCGGGGAGGGAACCGGATCGGGTCGAGCGGTGTATCAGAAGTGAGCGGATCGAAAAGGGGCGGGCCGAGCAGGTCACAGCACGGCGCGCAGGGCCCGGTCACGGACCATGAGCGCCGCTCGTTTGTCGGGGAGGTCCACCTCGGCAGCGAAGCGGAAGCCGGCGCTCAGAAAGGCGGAGACGGAGGGGGTGTTGCGCAGGTCTGGTTCGGCTACGACCCGTGCGCAGGAGGGGCGGTGGTCGAGTACGAGGTCGGCGACGGCCCGCAGCAAGGTGGTGCCGAGGCCGCGGCCGCGATCGGCGACGCCACCGACGAGGAGGTGAATTCCGGTGTCGTGAGGACGTGCGGGGTAGTGGCGTGCGAGTGGGTCGAGGTCGGCGCGGTAGATCTCCCAGTAGCTCATCGGTGTGCCGTCGAGGACGCCTAGGCAGGGAACGCTGCGTCCGTCGCCGTCGAGTTGGGGGCGCAGGTGGGCCTCCGTGACGCATGCGGGTCCTGCCAGTTCCCAGAAGGCCGCCACGGCGGGGTCGTTCATCCACCTGCTGATCAGCGCCAGGTCGCGTTCGATGCGTACGGGGACGAGTTGGAAGACGCCCGCGTCGGTGGTGGCGGGGCTCCAGGTGGCCACGTGGTCGAGCAGGTCTCCGCATGGCGGGTCGGACTCGGTGGTCGCCGAGCGGTCCGAGCCCGTCGTGCCGTCGGAGGTGAGGGGCGCCGTGTGCCCACCGCAGTCGACGATCAGCGCGACGAGTTCGTCGGGCAGCCGCAGGTCCAGGGTGTCTTCGCAGTCCGGGGCGTCCGCGGTGGCGGGCTCGATTCCGGCGTCGGTGCTCGCGTCGGTGGGAGGCACGGCGTCGCTCCTCTCGGAGGGGATGGATGCGGCAGGTGTGGTGCCTGGTCCTCAGGAAGGGGTCATGGTCATCGGCGAGGGAAGGGGGCGTGGCCTGGGGTGGCGCAAACGCAGTGGTCTTGGCCGGTGGGGAGTGCGTGGATTTCGGCGGGGTCCGGGGTGGAGCGGCTCATTCGGGGTGGAGCGGGTCATGTGTGGAGGGGATTCGAGATGGTGACGTAGACGGATTGGGTGTCGACGGGGCCGACGAGTTCGTCGAGTCCGTACAGGCGGGTCAGGAGGTTGGCCTTGCACCGCAGCACGGGTGAGTCGAGCAGTCGGGCGGGAAGCGGCGTGCGGAGTCGGCCGGGGCCCGAGGCGGCGTCGAGCAGGAAGCGGCGGAACGCGGCGAGCAACAGCCGTTCGTCGGCGAGGCGTTCGGCGCCCAGGGCGCCGATGAGGCCGAGGACGTTGTTG
The DNA here is from genome assembly GCF_014650815.1 of Streptomyces flavofungini. Lineage (GTDB taxonomy): Bacteria > Actinomycetota > Actinomycetes > Streptomycetales > Streptomycetaceae > Streptomyces > Streptomyces flavofungini. Next base: position 78,507 of record NZ_BMVR01000015.1, on the reverse strand, counting down.
ATGCCGAGGTAGTAGGCGAAGCGCTCGTCGGTGACCTCGTCGGAGACGAAGGTGTCGCTGTGCTGTCCGATGCCGGGGAGCCGCTTCTCCAGCTCGGTGCGGCGGGATTCGCGGAAGTAGTAGCCCTGGTTGTCGCGGTAGCGACCCCCGGTGGGCCAGCCGTCGGGGTCGAGCAGCAGCAGGGTGTTCTGCTGGTGGGCCTCCAGGGCGACGCCTGCTTCGCTGTCCAGCCAGAGCACGGGGCGCACGATGTGCTGGAGGTAGCGCAAGAACCACTCGGTGGCGACGGCTCCTCGCGGGCGGCCGGTGTGGCCGGCGAGGCGGGTGATGATCGCGGCGAGCCGGGAGTGCATCGGCGGCCGGTCCTGGCCGGTGGGCTGGGCGGTCGGCCTGGGTGAGACGAGTCCGGCGATGCAGGTGGCGTCGCCGCCGGGGCGGAAGGGGTTGTGCCGGATCATGACGTCGAACCCGGGGACGGCTTCTCCGTCCGCTCCGGTGATGGCGAGCCAGGCCGGGTCACGGATCACGTCGAACCCGGGGTGGACCGCCTGCCACTGCTCGGCGAGGCCGCTGCGCAGCAACCGGTGGACCTCGACGCCGCGGTGAAGTTCCTTGCGGAGGTTCTCACGACGGGAGTTGGTGATGCGCAGGGCCAGCGACAGCTTCAGCATGGCCGGGGCGCCGGGACGGTAGAGGGTGCGTACGGAGGAGGTGGGGTGCCAAGGTGCGCCGTGCGGGCCGAGGTCCTTGAGGATCCCGGCGTCCAGCAGGGCGGCGGTCTCGGGGCGATGGCGGAGTTCGCGGATCTGCCAGGGGTGCGCGGGCAGCACGGCGTGGTCGTCGGGCAGCGGCAGGTCGGGACCCGCGAGGCGGGCGCTGAGCTGATCGGCCGGGACGGTGCGGCCGCGTTCGGTCCAGGCCGAGTCCATGGCGAGCACCGAGCGGTCGACGGCGAGCCAGTGGAGTGGGAAGGCGCCGCGCAACTCCGGTGAGTAGAGCCGTGATTCGGTGTCGGAGAGCCCTTCGCGGCTCTTCGGGGTCGGGTGCAGCGGGTGGCCGAGGAGCAGGGACTGTTCGGCGGCCAGGAACAGGTCGGGGATGTCGCCCGGGTTGCTCCTGCGGTCGGCGATGAAGTCGGCGGTGCGGCGGACGGAGTCGGCGACGCGGGCGACCAGGTCGGCGCCATCGGCTGCTTCCCGGGTTTCGGTGACTCCCCGGGGCTCGGCAGCTTCCCGGATCGAGGTGACTTTCTGGGACGCCCCGGCCGCCAGGCCCGCGAGCTGTGGCTGCGGCTGCGGCTGCTCCGGGTCGGCCTGCTCTTCGGGGGGTGCGGCCGTGAAGTCGCCGTGCTGAGCGTCGAGTTGGCTGTCGGCGGGGCCGTCGGGGCGGCCTTCTGCGCGGGCGTCGGGCTGGTCGTTGGACCCGTCGCCGAGGTGGTGTCCGGTGTGCTCCGAGGCGGGGCCGTGGGCCGGTTCGGCTGCGCGGGCTGTTTCGCGGCTCAGGAGGGCGGCGACGGTGACGGCGTCGACCGGGGGTGCGGTTGCGGGGCCGTCTTCCAAGCAAGGAGGGCCGAAGCGGTGCCAGCCGGTCGGGGACCAGTAGTCCACGGGGACGAGGAGGGCGGTGCCGCTGGCTTCGAGGGGGATGCGCAGGGAGCCATGACCTGGTGCGGCCATGTCGTTCTCCCGCACCCAGCAGCGCAGCAGGTTCTCGACGGCAGCGGCCTGGGCCGCGGTGTGCGGGTCGGGGTGGTCAAGGAGGTCGGTGGTGCCGTGGCGCAGACGCTCGGCCTCCTGGCTCCTGCCTTTCTGCCGCGGGACCGTACCGGCCTCCGCCGTCTGCGGGGACTGCGCGGACTGTGTGCCGCAGGCTCCCGGTGGGTGCGGTTGGGGACGGCCGTCGGGTGCGGGGGTGGCGTTCAAGAGGGTTCCTTGTGTGGTTGTTCGGGCTCCGTTTGGCGACGGGCGGTGGTTGGGCGGGACGGGTCGCGGAGGGGGCACGAGGTGGGACGGTGACGGCCGCGGTTGGGAGGTGGTGGTGCGGCTATGGCTGCGGCTGTCATCGGGTCGGTCGGTTCGTGCCCAGCTCGGTCAGGGGGCGTGAGTCGCTGTGGTCATGGATGGTCCGGTGCGAGTCTGCCGTCGGTAGTGCGGCGGTGGGAACGCTCCGCCGCGGTGAGGGCATCGGCGAGTCGGTCGAGGACCGCGGTTGCCTGTTCGTCCGTGATGGTGAGGGGAGGCAGGAGACGCACGACGCTGGAGTGCCGTCCGCCGAGTTCGACGATGAGCCCGCGGCGCAGACACTCGCGCTGTACGGCGGCGGCCAGTTCGGGGGCCGGTGGGTGCGGGCGGGTGTCGGGAAGGCTGTGCGGCTGGTGGCGCTGAGGGTGATTGTGCCGGTGTGGGTGGGGGTGTTGGTACTGGGGGGCCTTGGGAGGCCCGGCGGGGTCGGTCGTTGGACCGTACGTGGGAGGGGGTGTCAAGGAGTCCAAGTGCCGGGTGGGGGGCGCGGGTTGAGCCCGCTCCAGGTCCACAAGTTCGAGGCCCAGCATCAGGCCGCGGCCGCGGACGTCGCCGACGCAGGGGTGGTCGACAGCGAGGGAACGGAGGCCTGTGAGCATGCGGGCGCCGAGGGTGGCGGCGCGTTCGGCGAGGCGGTTCTCGCGTACGTAGGCGAGGGTGGCGGCGCCTGCGGCCATGGCGAGTTGGTTGCCGCGGAAGGTGCCCGCGTGGGCGCCGGGGGGCCAGACGTCGAGGTCGTCGTGGTAGACCACGACGGCGAGGGGCAGGCTGCCGCCGATGGCCTTGGACAGGACGAGGACGTCGGGGACGATGCCGCTGTGCTCGACGGCCCAGAAGGCGCCGGTCCGGCCGACGCCGGTCTGTACTTCGTCGGCGATGAGGGGGATCCCGCGGGCAGCGGTGATGTCGCGCATCCGGCGGAGCCAGGCGTCGGGGGCGGGCAGGACGCCGCCCTCGCCCTGGACCGGTTCGAGGATCATGGCGGCGGGGTCGGGGACGCCGGACTTGGAGTCGTCGAGGAGGTTCTCGGTCCAGCGGGCGGCGAGTTCGGCTCCGTCGGGGCCGCCGATGCCGAAGGGGCAGCGGTAGTCCTGGGGGTAGGGCAGGCGTGTGACGCGGACGTCACGTGCGCCGCCGGATGCTTCGAGGGCTCCTGCGGTCATGCCGTGGTAGGCGCCGGTGAAGGCGAGCAGGCCTTCGCGGCCGGTGGCTGTGCGGACGAGTTTGAGGGCCGCTTCCACCGCGTCGGTGCCGGCGGGGCCGCAGAACTGGATGCGGGCGCGGTCGGCGAAGGCGGGCGGGAGGGTGCGGAACAGTTCGGTGGTGAAGGCGTCCTTGACGGGGGTGGCCAGGTCGAGGACGTGGAGTGGGGCTCCGGAGTCGAGGACGCTGCGGATGGCTTCGAGCACGACGGGGTGGTTGTGGCCGAGGGCGAGGGTGCCGGCGCCGGAGAGGCAGTCCAGGTAGCGCTGCCCGTCGGCGCCCTCGATGGTCATGCCGCGGGCACGGACGGGCACGATCGGCAGGGCACGCGCGTAGGTGCGCGCGGCGGACTCGCGGGCGGACTGGCGGCGCAGGATGCCTTCGTGCGCGCCGCCTGCACGCTTGCCCCCTTCGCGCGAGCTGACTTCGTGTGCGCCTCTCTCGCGCGTCCCGCCATCGAGCGCGCCCGGTTGGTGCGTGTCGGCTTGGCGCACGCCGGGTTGATGCGCACCCCCTGCGTGCCCGCCACCTTCGTGCATGCCCTCTTCGTGCATGGCCTCCTCGCGCATACCCCTTTGATGCACGCCCATTTCGTGCTGGTGCGCACCTCTTTCGTGGGAATCGTCGCCACAGCCGCCGCCTTCACAGGGACCACCCGCCCCCGCGGCACCGTCACCCGCCCCGCGGGCCCCCGATGTCCCAGACATCACAGATACCCCCGAGCCCTCGGCCCCCTCCGAGGCCGCACTCCGTGCGGACTCCGTCACACCTTCACGCTCCGCGGCCCCCGCCGCGATGTCGCCCTCCGCGGGCAGCGCCGCGGGAGCAGGCTCGGTCACGGCCACGGCTGTTGGTCCTCCCGCTGGGACTGGGCGCGGGCCCGCCGGATGCGGGCCGGGCGCGCGAGCGAGTTGGCGCGGGGGCTGAACGCACGCTGCGTGTCCCCCGTACGTACCAACGACGACGCGGGCGCGGGATCACGGGTGTACGGAAGATCCTTGCCGTGACGGAACCGTTGCCGTTCCGTCGGCCGTCCCCAACGGCACCGGCATAGTGTGGGGTGCCGTTCATCAGCACCAAGGTGTTCCGCACCGCGGGCAAACCGGGACGTTCAGCACCACGAACGACCGGGCGCCCGCCCGCACGGACATCCGGGCGCCCCGTATCGGGTGCGCAGCGATGGCCGCCGCCGTACGGCATGACGTACGGCACACGATGTACGGCATTTGGAACGATTTCGAGGCCCAGGGGGATTCTCACCATGCGACCCATACGTCCGCTCTTCAACTCCCGCAGTGGGAGGAGCGCGCGCGGCAGGACCCCCGTGGCGGCCGCCGTCGCTCTCGGCGCGGCGCTCGTTTTGACGGCGACCGCCTGCGGCCCGAGTGACGACAAGGCAGACGACTCGTCCGCTTCGCAGCCCGGCGACAAGGGCGACGACAAGATCCAGCTCCCCGGCGACATCCAGGACCGGCTCAAGGAGCACGGCATCGACCTGGACAAGTGGAAGGACGGCGCCTGGAAGAACTGGGACAAGGACGACTGGCTCCGCGAGGCGGGCGACTTCGTCAACCCGATCATCGAGGACCTCTGGGACCCGGACCGCATGCGGGACGCGGACAAGAACCCGGACCGGGGCGTCGACGAAGGTGACATCTCCGGCGACCAGGGCGTGACGGACCCGACGCCGAAGCCGGTCCAGGCCGCGGGCGTGAAGACGCCGTACCACGACCAGGTCCCCGCGGCCGGGAAGCTCTTCTTCGACGGCCCCGAGGGCTCGATGGTCTGCTCGGCCACGGTCGTCAAGGACCCGAAGAACCCGGGCAAGTCCAACATGGTGTGGACCGCCGGTCACTGCGTGCACGCGGGCGCCAAGGGCGGCTGGTACCGGAACATCGCCTTCGTCCCGTCGTACAACGACAGCGGCACGCCCACCGCGGAGCTGCAGGGCAAGCCCAAGGAAGAGGTCGCTCCGTACGGCGTCTGGTGGGGCGACTGGGCGCAGACGTCCGACCAGTGGATCGAGCAGGGCGGCCCGACGGGCGGCAAGGGCGCTCCGTACGACTTCGCGGTGATCCATGTGACGCCGGAGAAGGGCAGTGAGGGCAAGTCCCTGGAGGAGACCGTCGGCACCGCGCTGGCGGTGGACTTCGACGCTCCGGCGGTGCCGAAGATCAAGGACATGACGGCGACCGGCTACCCGGCGGCGGCGCCGTTCGACGGCCAGAAGCAGTTCCAGTGCGCGGACAAGCCGGGTCGGCTGTCCCTGAGCAAGCCCGACCCGACGATGTACCGGATCGGCTGCACCATGACCGGCGGTTCGTCCGGTGGTGGCTGGGTCACGGAGGGCCAGGACGGCAAGCCCGCACTGGTGTCCAACACGTCGATCGGCCCGGTCACGGCCGGTTGGCTCGCGGGTCCGCGCCTCGGTGACGAGGCCAAGGGCATCTACAACGCGGTCAGCAAGAAGTTCGCGGGTCAGTAACGCGCGACCGGCGGGGCCGAAAGGCACGCCGCGCGGTGAGTTCGCCCACAAGCGCCCGCTGTCGGGCGAACTCACCGCCAGCGGGTCCGCCTCCCCTCCGGAGGCCGACCCCACCCACTTCGTCCGCGTACGCGGACCGCACGTCGACCGCTTTGGGCGGGTACGGCGACCACCTGGTACGCCCACGGCGAGCACCCGTACGCGTACGAGAATCAGGGCGGCGAAACCTTCACTACCTCGCCGCCGTTCGTCCCCAATTCCACAGGCATAGTGGGAGCTCACGTCGGCCCGGGCGGCGGACGCCACGCCCACGCCTGACACGCACATGGCAAATACACGTTCCTACGGGGGTTACAGCTACATGCGTTCCATTCGTGCGCCCTTCGCGCGCAGCCGCGGCCGTCGCGTCGCGCTCGCCGTCACCGGGCTCGCCGCGACCCTGGCGCTCACCGCCACGGCCTGCGGCCCCAGCGACGACAAGGCGAGCGACAAGTCGGACAGTGGCGCGGCACAGGAGGCGGACAAGGGTTCCGACTCCGGCGCCGGTCTGCCCGGCGACCTCGCCGACCGGCTCAAGGAGCACGGCATCGATCCTGACAAGTGGAAGGACGGTGCCTGGAAGAACTGGGACAAGGACGACTGGCTGCGCGAGGCCAAGGACTTCGTGAACCCGGTCATCGACGGGCTCTGGAAGCCCGAGCGGATGCAGAAGGCCAAGGACCCGAACAAGACGATCGCGTCGAAGGACGCGACCGCCGACCAGGGCGCGACCGATCCCGACCCCTCGCCGGTCCAGGCGAAGCCGGAGAAGACGCCGTACCACGACAACGCGGCGCCGGTCGGCAAGATCTTCTTCGACTCCCCCAAGGGCTCGATGGTCTGCTCCGGCACGGTCGTGAAGGACCCGCGCAATCCGGGCAAGTCCAACCTCGTGTGGACGGCGGGCCACTGTGTGCACGCCGGTTCCGAGGGCGGCTGGTACCGCAACATCACCTTCGTGCCGTCCTACAACGACCTGGGCAAGTCCGAGGCAGCGCTGAACAACGCGGCGCCGCAGGAGATCGCGCCGTACGGCCAGTGGTGGGCGGACTGGGTCTCGACGTCCGGTGAGTGGATCGACCAGGGTGCCGCTTCGGGTGGCGCCGGCGCTCCGTACGACTACGCCGTGATGCATGTGAAGCCGCAGGAGGGCACCAAGTCCCTCGAGGAGACCGTCGGCAACGCGCTGGAGGTCGACTTCTCGACGCCGTCGGCGCAGAGCGTGGCGTCCATGGGCGCCTGGGGCTACCCGGCCGCGCCGCCGTACAACGGCCTGATCATGCACAAGTGCATCGACAAGCCCGGCCGTCTGTCGCTGGACCCGGCGAAGCCGACGATGTACCGCATCGGCTGCACCATGACCGGCGGTTCGTCCGGCGGTGGCTGGTTCCGGGTGGTGGGCGACAAGTCCCAGCTCGTCTCGAACACGTCGATCGGCCCGGCCGACAACACCTGGCTGGCGGGCCCGCAGCTGGGCTCCGGCGCGAAGCAGGTCTTCGACATGATGAGCGAGAAGTACGGGTCTCAGTGACCCGGCCGCTGCTTGGATCGCTGTGACCCGGCAGACGTTCGGGTCGCGGTGACCCTGGAGCTTTCACGGTGAAGGCCCCGCCCCCTGCGAGAGGGGGCGGGGCCTTCACCGTTCGGTGCATGTCCGGTGTCAGCGTGCCGCCGGAACGTACGGCGCGAGTTCCGCCGCAAGTTCCTCGTGCACCCGCGCCTTGAGCAGCGTGCCCTCGGGCGTGTGCTCCTCGGAGAGCACTTCGCCGTCGGCGTGCGCACGCGCCACGAGCTTGCCGTGGGTGTACGGCACGAGGGCCTCGATCTCGACCTCGGGCCGCGGCAGTTCGGCGTCGATGAGCGCGAGCAGCTCCTCGATGCCGGCGCCGGTGCGCGCGGACACGGCGATCGCGTGCTGCTGCGTGCGCAGCAGCCGCTGGAGGACCAGCGGGTCGGCCGCGTCCGCCTTGTTGATCACCACGATCTCCGGCACGTCCGTCGCGCCCACGTCCCGGATGACCTCGCGCACGGCGGCGAGCTGCTCCTCCGGCACCGGGTGCGAGCCGTCCACCACGTGCAGGATCAGGTCGGACTCGCCGACCTCCTCCATCGTGGAGCGGAACGCCTCCACGAGGTGGTGCGGCAGGTGCCGGACGAAGCCGACCGTGTCGGCCAGCGTGTACAGCCGGCCGCTGGGCGTCTCCGCCCTGCGGACCGTCGGGTCGAGGGTGGCGAACAGGGAGTTCTCCACCAGCACACCCGCGCCGGTGAGGCGGTTGAGCAGGGAGGACTTGCCCGCGTTCGTGTACCCGGCGATGGCGACCGAGGGCACCTTGTTGCGCTTGCGCTCCTGGCGCTTGATGTCGCGGCCCGTCTTCATCTCCGCGATCTCCCGGCGCATCTTCGCCATCTTCTCGCGGATCCGTCGCCGGTCCGTCTCGATCTTGGTCTCACCGGGGCCACGGGTTGCCATGCCGCCACCGCCGCCGCCACCCATCTGACGGGAGAGCGACTGCCCCCAGCCGCGGAGCCTCGGCAGCATGTACTGCATCTGCGCGAGGGCGACCTGTGCCTTGCCCTCTCGGGACTTGGCGTGCTGGGCGAAGATGTCGAGGATCAGGGCGGTCCGGTCGACCACCTTGACCTTGACGACGTCTTCGAGGTGGATGAGCTGGCCGGGGCTGAGCTCACCATCGCACACGACGGTGTCCGCTCCGGTCTCGAGGACGATGTCACGCAGCTCCAGGGCCTTGCCGGAGCCGATGTACGTCGCCGGATCGGGCTTGTCGCGGCGCTGGATGACGCCGTCGAGCACGAGCGCGCCCGCGGTCTCCGCGAGAGCGGCCAGCTCGGCGAGGGAATTCTCCGCGTCCTGAACCGTTCCGGAGGTCCAGACGCCCACGAGGACGACGCGCTCCAGGCGGAGCTGTCGGTACTCGACCTCGGTGACGTCCTCGAGTTCGGTGGAGAGTCCCGCGACGCGGCGCAGGGCCGCGCGCTCGGAGCGGTCGAACTGCTCGCCGTCCCGCTCTCCGTCGATCTCGTGGCTCCAGGCGACGTCCTCTTCCATCAGGGCATCGGCCCGAAGACCTTCGGGGTAGTTCTGCGCGAAGCTCTGTGCGTCCTGGGAAGGGGAAGAAGAGGAGGTCATTGGGTCCTTTACGTCGATGGGATCCGATACGGAGAGCGCCTGCGGGCATCCTTCGCCCTGCCGCACCGCGTGTGCACGATTCGCACCGCGTGCCACAGCGCCACCCGTCATGTTCGACAACGCTCACAGCCCGCCGGAGATTCCCCGGACCAGCCGGGACCGCCCCTGAGATGTCCCCGAGGGGATCTCCCGGACGGGCCGCGCCGTCGACCTGACGATGGTCGCACGGTACGGCCCGTCTCGTCACCTGAGTATTTCGTGCCGGGTGGCACGCGCTCCCCAGGCCCCGCCCGCCCCGAGGGCCGGGTCTACTTCTTGCCCGGCGCAGTCTTCTTCTCCGGCGGCATCGACGTCCAGTCGGGGTGCCCCGGCATCGGCGGCGTCTTCGCCCCGTACAGCCAGGCCTCGAAGAACCCGCCGAGGTCCCGTCCGGAGACCTCGGACGCGAGCCGTACGAAGTCGGCGGTGGTCGCGTTCCCATCACGGTAGGTGTGCACCCAGGCCCGCTCCACGGCCTCGAAGTCGGGCCGCCCGATCTCCTGGCGCAGGGCGTAGAGCACGAGCGCGCTGCCGTCGTACACGACGGGCCGGAAGATGCTGATCTTCTCCCCCGGCCGGGGTCCCTTGGGTGCGGCCGGAGGCCCACCCGCCGCGCGCCAGCTGTCGGAGAGCCGGTAGGCGTACCGCATGCGCTTCTCCAGCGGCTGCTTCGCCTTCTCCTCCGCGTACAGGGCCTCGTACCAACTGGCGTGCCCCTCGTTCAGCCACAGGTCGGACCAGGTGCCGGGGCTCACGCTGTCGCCGAACCACTGGTGCGCCAGCTCGTGCACCATGATCGATTCCACGTACCACTCGGGGAACTCCGGCCGCGTGAACAGTTCCTTCTCGAAGAGCGACAGCGTCTGCGTCTCCAGCTCGAAACCGGTCGTGGCGTCGGCGACCAGCACTCCGTAGGTCTCGAACGGATAGCGGCCGATCTTGTCCTCCATCCAGGCGATCTGGTCGGGGGTCTTCTTCAGCCAGGGCTCCAGTTCCTTGCGGTTCTTCGTGGGCACGACGTCCCGTACGGGGAGGCGGTAGGGGCCGGTGCGGTGCAGCACGGTGGAGCGGCCGATGGACACCTGGGCCAGCTCGGTCGCCATCGGGTGCCGGGTGCGGTACGCCCACGTGGTGGTGTCCGCGCGGCGCTCCTCGGCCAGCGGCAGGCCGTTGGCGACGGCGGTGAGGCCCTTGGGGGCGGTGACGCGGAAGGTGAACTGCGCCTTGTCGGCGGGGTGGTCGTTGCACGGGAACACGCGGTGCGCCACGTCGGCCTGGTTGGCCATCGCGAGCCCGTCGCCGGTGCGCACCCAGCCGCCTTCGACCTCGCCGGACACCGGGTCGCTGGTGTGCCGCACGGCGATCCGCAGGCGCTCGCCGGGCTGCACGCGCGCGTGGGGCGTGACGACCAGGTCCTCACCGGCGGTGGTGAAGTCGGCCGGGACGCCGTTCACCTCGACGGAGCGGACCTTGCCGTGGGTGAAGTCGAGGTTGACGCGCTCCAGCGGCGCCGTCACCTGGGCGTCGATCTTCGTGAGCGCGTCCAGGGGCTTGCTGTTGTCCCCGTGATAGGTGAACGCGATGTCGTACGACGTCACGTCGTACCCGGGGTTGCCGAGGTGCGGGAAGAGCCGGTCGCCGATGCCGAGCGGGGCGGCGGGCTGCGGGGCGCTCGCGGCGAGCAGGGCGGCGGAGGTGGCGGTGGCGAGGACGGCGACGGCGATGCGGACCGTCTTCGGCCGGGACGCCTTGGTGCGCGGGGTGAGGGGCATGAACTACGGCTATCAGCGCACGCCTTCCGCGTCGGGACGGCTCGCGACGGGCCCACCCGAACGAGTCGGCGCTGTTTCACCGACGCGCGCCGCCACGGGCACCGAAGAGCACCGCGCCGCCACGCGCGCCGAAGAGCACCGTCAGGGCCCCCGGAGAGCGCCGAAGGACACGATCAGGGCGCCGCGGCCGCCCGGTGCTGCGCGCGGGTCACGTCGTACACCCCGGGCACATTGCGCATGGCGCGCATCAGGCCCGGGAGGTGTGCGGCGTCGGGGAGTTGGAGCGTGTACGTGTGGCGTACGCGCTGTTGGCTCGGTGGTTCGACGGTCGCCGAGATGATCGCGGCGCCTTCGAGGGCGATGGCTTCGGTGAGGTCGGCCAGGAGGTGCGCCCGGCCGAACGACTCGGCGACCAGGGTGACCCGGCACTCCGTGGTGTCCCCCCAGCGCACGCCGACCTCCGGGCGCCCCACCTGCGTCATGCGCGCCACCGCCGGACACGTGATCCGGTGGACGGTGACCACACCGCCGCGTACCGCGAAGCCGGTGATCTCGTCGGGCGGCACCGGCGTACAACAGCCCGCGAGCCGCACGGTGGCGCCCTCGCGGTCGACGACCACGTTCTCCGCCGCCGGACGCAGGGCCGACGAGACCTGGGGCCTCGGGGTGGAGACGGGCACCGTCAGGGCGGCCGGGGGCGGGGAGTCGGCCTGGGGGGGCGGGGCGTGGGCGGGCGCCGGGTGGGTGGTGAGCCAGCGCCGGATGGCGATCCGCGCGGCGGGGGTCCGGGCGTGGTCGAGCCAGTCGCGTGAGGGCCCCGACGTCAGGTCCTGGCCCATGAGCAGTTGCACGGTGTCGCCGTCGCGCAGGACCGTGCTGAGCGTCGCCAGGCGGCCGTTGACGCGTGCGCCGATGCAGGCGTGCGCGTCCTCGCCGTACTGCGCGTAGGCGGCGTCCACGCAGCTCGCGCCCGCGGGCAGGCCGAGCGTGCCGCCGTCGGTGCGGTAGACGGCGATCTCGCGGTCCTGGGCGAGGTCTTCGCGCAGCGTCGACCAGAAGGTGTCGGGGTCGGGTGCGGCCTGCTGCCAGTCGAGGAGGCGCGAGAGCCAGCCGGGGCGGGTGGGGTCGGCGCGCTCGCCGTCGGGCGGCTGCTCCTCGGAGGGACCGGCGTAGGGGTTGTGCAGGGCGACGACGCCCGCTTCGGCGACCCGGTGCATCTGGTGGGTGCGGATGAGGACTTCGGCTACTTCGCCGTCGCCGCGGGCCACGGCCGTGTGCAGCGACTGGTACAGGTTGAACTTCGGAACGGCGATGAAGTCCTTGAACTCCGAGACGACCGGCGTGAAGCAGGTGTGCAGTTCGCCGAGCACTCCGTAGCAGTCGGCGTCCTCGTTCACGAGGACGAGCAGGCGTCCGAAGTCGGCGGGACGCAGCTCGCCGCGCTTGCGGTGCGCGCGGTGCACGGACACGAAGTGGCGTGGCCTGATGAGGACTTCGGCGGCGATGCCGGCTTCGCGCAGGACGCCGCGCACCTCTTCGGAGATGTCGGCCAGCGGATCGGTCCCGGCCTTCGCCTTCGCCGAGATCAGCTTCTTGACCTCGGCGTACTCCTCGGGGTGGAGGATCGCGAAGACGAGGTCCTCCAACTCGCTCTTCAGGGCCTGCACGCCGAGACGTTCCGCGAGCGGGATGAGGACGTCGCGGGTGACCTTGGCGATGCGGGCCTGTTTCTCCGGGCGCATCACGCCGAGGGTGCGCATGTTGTGCAGCCGGTCGGCGAGTTTGATCGCCATGACGCGGACGTCGTTGCCGGTGGCGACCAGCATCTTGCGGAAGGTCTCCGGCTCGGCCGCGGCTCCGTAGTCGACCTTTTCCAGTTTGGTCACACCGTCGACCAGGTAGCAGACGTCGTCGCCGAACTCCGCGCGCACCTGATCGAGCGTCACATCCGTGTCCTCGACGGTGTCGTGGAGCAGGGACGCGGTCAATGTGGTGGTCTCGGCTCCGAGTTGGGCCAGGATCAGCGTGACGGCGAGCGGGTGTGTGATGTACGGCTCACCGCTTTTGCGCATCTGGCCGCGGTGCGAGGACTCCGCGAGGACGTAGGCACGGCGCAGCGGCTCCAGATCGGCGTCCGGGTGGTGTCCGCGGTGGGCCTCGGCCACATGGCCGATGGCGTCCGGGAGGCGGTCCCTCGCGGCGGGGCCGAGGAGTGCGGCGCGGCCGAGTCTGCGCAGGTCGAGGCGGGGGCGGGTGCGCCTTCGCTGGGTCGAGGACGTCGTCGGGCCGGGCGTCGCGGGATTCGTCGCCTCCGCACTCATGGGCACCTCCGGCAGCTCCGACCGGCGGTGAGCGGACGGCAGCCTGCTCCGTCCGGGCCGGTGCTTGATGCTATCGAGCCCATCACGTGGTGCTGACCCGCTCTCGCCGAGCGTGAAACGGATCACCCATTCGAGCGACAGTTCTGTGGAGTGTCGTTTCGACTGGGACGAGCGGGATTTCGACCCGGGCGCGCGGCCGGGGCCGGGCGGTGCGCCCGCCGTCCCGTGTGCGCCGTGCGGCCGGGTACGCCATCAGGCCGCCGCTACGGCCGCCGCCAGCCAGTCGGCGTCGATCTCGCCCTCGGCCACGATCACGGCGGGGCCCGTCTTCTCGATCTCGCCGTCGGGCCGCTCGGTGATGACCAGACGCCCGCCGAGCACGTCGACGGTGTACGCCACCGGAGCGCCGGTCACGGCCGGGTCCAGGCCGTCCCTGCGTGCCGCGGCGACGGCCACCGCGCACGCGCCCGTGCCGCAGGAGCGGGTCTCGCCCGCGCCGCGCTCGTACACGCGCATGGCGACGTGGCGCGGGCCGCGGTCGACCACGAACTCCACGTTCACACCGTCCGGGTAGGCCGTGGCGGGGCTGAACGGCGGCGGGGTCAGGAGGCGGCCCGCGTGCGCGAGGTCGGCCACGAACGCGACCGCGTGCGGGTTGCCCATGTTCACGTTGCGCGCGGGCCACTGGTGCTCGTCCACGGAGACCGTGACGTCGCCCTCGGGGAGCACGGCCTTGCCCATGGCGACGGTGATATCGCCGTCGGCGGCGCCGCCCTCGGTGGCCTTGGCGATGTGCACGCGCTTCACACCGCCGCGGGTGGCGACGGCCAGGTCGCCCTCGCCGACGAGCCCGGCACGCTCCAGGTAGCGGGCGAAGACGCGCACGCCGTTGCCGCACATCTCGGCGACCGAGCCGTCGCCGTTGCGGTAGTCCATGAACCACTCGGCCTCGTCGGCCAGGTGCCGCGCGTCCGGGTGGGCGGCGGAGCGCACGACGTGCAGCAGGCCGTCGCCGCCGATGCCCGCGCGGCGGTCGCACAGGGCGGCGACAGCGGCCGGGGGCAGCTCGATGGCGTTGTCGGCGTCGGGGACGATCACGAAGTCGTTCTCGGTCCCGTGCCCCTTGAGGAAGGCGATCCGCGTGCTCATCCCTCGATCGTACGGGGTGGGTACGACAGCCTGTCGGGGGCCGTCCGCGCGATGCGGTGCCGGAGGCTTGACGCGGTCCCGCGCGTGGGGGCGGGTCCTGAGCCGGGCCTGCGCGTCGGGGGCCTGAGGAGTTGCTGCCGAGGGCCGGGCCTCAGCGGAGCCTCGCCACCCGCCACACCGCGAGCACCGCGGCGATCGCGACGACCAGGGTGTACGCGGACACGACCCGCCAGTCCGGCCGCCGCCCGGAGCCACGCTCCGGCAGCCCCGGCCAGGTGTGCCCCACGCGGCGGGCGGCCATCATGCCCCAGCCCGCGGCGCAGGAGCTGATGAGCAGCCCCAGCATGGCGACGACGGCGCCGCCGTCGCCGAACTCGAAGGCCAGCGGGAAGGCGAACATCAGGGAGCCGACGGCGGCGAGGATGACGATCGGCGCGAGCTGCCAGATGCGCAGCCTGCGCTGCGGCCGCAGCTCGACCTCGACCTCGGGCTCCGCCGCCAGCTCCGCCTCGGTGGGGCCGTCGTCGGTCATGCCGCCCGCGGTGATCCCGGAGCTGTCCGGTCCGTCCGGACTGAGCCGCGCGCCGTCGTGCGCGGTGTGCTGTTCGCCGTCATGTGCGGTGTCACGAGGGCCGGCCTCCATCGCCACGCGCCCTCCCACTTCGGACTCCACTGGTCGATCGATGGTCGATGATGGCACGCCGTCAGCTGCCTAGATGACCGGCGGAGCGTCCCGATGCCATCACGTGATCAGGCTGTGACCGCTCGTTCGACCAACGCCATTGCACTCCCCGGGAGTTCCCCTCGGTCGGCGACGGCGCCGCTCAGCCAGTGCACGCGTGGATCACGGCGGAACCAGGAGTCCTGGCGGCGCGCGAAGCGTTTGGTGGCGCGCACGGTCTCGGCGCGTGCCTCGTCCTCGGTGCACTCACCGGCGAGCGCCCCGAGCAGCTGTTGGTAGCCGAGCGCGCGCGACGCCGTGAGCCCCTCCCGGAGCCCCTGCGCCTCCAGCGTGCGCACCTCGTCGACGAGCCCGGCCTCCCACATGCGGTCCACACGCGTGGCGATGCGCTCGTCGAGCTCGGGGCGGGCCACGTCGACGCCGATCTGCACGGTGTCGTACACGGACTCGTGACTGGGGAGGTTGGCGGTGAAGGGCTTGCCCGTGATCTCGATGACCTCCAGGGCGCGCACGATCCGGCGCCCGTTGCCGGGCAGGATCGCGCGGGCGGCGTCCGGGTCGGCGGCGGCGAGGCGGGCGTGCAGCACGCCGGGGCCGTGCTGTTCCAGTTCCTCCTCCAGGCGGGCGCGTACGGCGGGGTCGGTGCCGGGGAACTCCATGTGGTCGATCGCCCCGCGCACGTACAGACCGGACCCGCCGACCAGGATCGGCCAGCGGCCCTCGGCGAGCAGCCGGTCGATCTCCGCGCGGGCGAGCTTCTGGTACTCGGCCACGCTTGCCGCCTCCGTCACGTCCCAGACGTCCAGGAGGTGGTGCGGCACTCCGTCGCGCTCGGCGGGCGTCAGCTTGGCGGTGCCGATGTCCATCCCCCGATACAGCTGCATCGAGTCGGCGTTGACGACTTCGCCGCCGAGGCGCTGGGCGAGGTGGACGCCCAGATCGGACTTTCCGGCCGCGGTGGGCCCGACGACGGCGATGACCCGCGGGGCGGGAGGTGCACTTCTCACCGTCCCAGTCTCGCAAATCGCTCGACGGGTGCCCGAACGAGCTACGTGACGCCACGGCTCCGGGTTCGTTGCCTGTTGCGAGGTTCCGGCCGCCGGTTTCGAGGATCGGTGACCCGGGCGACGCAATCGGACGCACCGGGTGGCGCGGGATTTCGCCCACACGAGTAACGTATGGAGTAGATATGGGCGTTTTTAGTCGGTTTCGCCGGAAGGCCAAGGGCACGGACGAAGCGTCGGCCAGCGACGCGTCGGCCGCCACCTTGACGGCCGAGCCGGAGTCCGCCGAGGAATCAGCCAAGGAGTCCTCCGAGACCGAAGCCAAGGCCGAGGAAGGCGCCAAGGACAAGGCCAAGGCCAAGTCCGAGGCGAAGGCCGATGCCGAGGACGAGGCGGAGGAATCGGCCGAGGCGGCTGCCGCGGAGGGCGTGGAGATCCCCAAGCAGCAGTCCGCGCAGGAGGCGGCCGACAACGAGGCCGGTGAGAGCGCCCGCAAGTGACTCCCCCGCGAGGGAAGGCGAATCCATGGGCTTCCTGAACCAGCTGAAGGACAGACTCGCTCCTGCCAAAGACAAGGTCTCGGGCCTCGCGCAGCAGCACGGGGACAAGATCGACCAAGGCCTGCACAAGGCCGCCGACGTGGTCGATCGCAGGACCAAGGGCAAGTACAGCGACAAGATCCAGGCGGGGACGGGCAAGGCCAAGGACGCTCTGGACCGCCTCGCCGGGACGGACGGCGGCAAGGACGGGGGCGGCAGTGCCGCTCCCCCCGACGACGCCCCGCCCCCGTCACCGCCGACGCCCCCTTCGGCTTCCTGAGCGGCTCTGGACCACCGGCGGACGGCCGTGAAGCGCTACTGGCTTCACGGCCGTCGGCGTGTCCGGGACGTGCCTCCCTGAGGGCGGTGTCGGCCGGGGCGGCGGGCTCCTGAGAACGCACTCGGCCAGGGCAGCAGGCTTCTGAGAACGCACTCGAACCGGGCAGCGGGCTCCTGAGGGCGCATTCGGCCAGGGCCGTGGCCGCCGCCAAGGCTGCGTCGCCGACCGGGCGGTCGCGCCCTACGACCAGGCCGCCACCAAGTAGCCCACCCCGTACGGCGCGTCGTCGAAGAGCAGCTCGCCGCTCAGGCCCGCGCCGTCGGCCGCGCCCGCGAGCACCTGCCAGGGCGCGCGGCCCGCGGCCTTCAGCTCCTGCGCCAGCTCCGCGTCCAGCGCCTTGAGCGCCGCCACGTCCGCCGCGCCCAGCGCCCGCGCCACATCCGCGTCGAACCCGGCGGCCCGCTCGTCCAGGTAGCCGGGCGCCTTGAGCGTGCGGCACGCGCTGGCGTCGCCCATCACCAGCAGCGCCACCCGGTCCGCGCACGCGGCGATCTCCCCTCCCACTTGGATACACCGCTCGGGCGCGAGAGGTTCCCCCACGCCGAGGCCTTCGAGCGGGGCAGCCGACCACTCCGTACGCCCAAGCAGCCACCCGGCGACGGCCAACGACACCGGAAGCCGACGCTCCGCGGCCGCGCCCATGCCGCTCATGCCGCCCGTGCCGTCACCGTCGTCCACGGAGACCTCTCCGAGGCGTACGTCGAGGTCCACGCCGAAGCCCCGGAACGAACCGCGTGTCCCCTGAAGGTGCGGTCCACGCCCCTCCTGCTCCGCGGGGCCCACGACGACGAGCCGGTCGGGCCGAGACGCGGCGAGCACCCCGATCGCGTCCGTGCAGGCCGCCCGCGCGGCATCCAGTTCCGGCGCCGCGCCCGCGGCGACCTCGGGCACGAGCAGGGGCGGACAGGGGCAGACGGCTGCGGCGACAAGCATGATCCGCAGCGTACAGACACGGCCGGCAGACGCAGCGCGCAGTGACTGCCGACGCCGATCTCCGTAGATGGCGGTCTCCGTAGAAGACGCCGGTCTCCGTAGAGGCTGTGTCAGTCGATAGAAGCTGTGTCAGTCGATGCTGCAGCCGCTCGTGGCCGCCGGGAGCGGCTCCGGGACGCCCACCTTGGGGAGGCCCAGCAGCACTCCGGAGGGCTTCGGGGCGTCAGCCGTGTTGCGCTTCTCCCAGGCGTCGCCCGCACGGGTGCGCCGGATGTCGAGCACGGCGCCCTCAGCGAGCAGGTGGTGCGGCGCCGCGTACGTGATCTCGACCGTCACCACGTCACCGGGGCGCACCTCGGCGTCGGGCTTGGTGAAGTGCACCAGGCGGTTGTCGGGGGCGCGGCCGGACAGTCGGTGCGTCGCGCCGTCCTTGCGGCCCTCGCCCTCGGCGACCATCAGCTCCAGGGTGCGGCCGACCTGCTTCTTGTTCTCGGACCAGGAGATCTCCTCCTGGAGGGCCACCAGACGCTCGTAACGCGCCTGTACGACCTCCTTGGGGATCTGGTCGTCCATCTCGGCGGCGGGCGTCCCGGGGCGCTTGGAGTACTGGAAGGTGAAGGCGTTGGCGAAGCGGGCCTCACGGACCACGTGCATGGTCTGCTCGAAGTCCTCCTCGGTCTCACCGGGGAAGCCCACGATGATGTCCGTGGAGATCGCCGCGTCCGGCATGGCGGCGCGGACCTTCTCGATGATCCCCAGGAAGCGGTCCTGGCGGTAGGAGCGGCGCATCGCCTTCAGGACCGGGTCCGAGCCGGACTGCAGCGGCATGTGCAGCTGGGGCATCACGTTCGGCGTCTCGGCCATCGCGGCGATCACGTCGTCCGTGAAGTCGCGCGGGTGCGGTGAAGTGAAGCGGACCCGCTCCAGGCCGTCGATCCGCCCGCAGGCGCGCAGCAGCTTGCTGAAGGCCTCACGGTCGCCGATGTCGGAGCCGTACGCGTTCACGTTCTGCCCGAGCAGCGTGATCTCCGAGACGCCCTCGCCGACGAGCGCCTCGATCTCGGCGAGGATGTCGCCGGTCCTGCGGTCCTTCTCCTTGCCGCGCAGGGCGGGCACGATGCAGAAGGTGCAGGTGTTGTTGCACCCCACGGAGATCGACACCCACGCCGCGTACGCGCTCTCGCGCCGCGTCGGCAGGGTCGACGGGAACGCCTCCAGGGACTCGGCGATCTCGACCTGTGCCTCTTCCTGCACGCGGGCGCGCTCCAGGAGGACCGGCAGCTTGCCGATGTTGTGCGTACCGAAGACGACGTCCACCCAGGGCGCCTTCTTGACGATGGTGTCGCGGTCCTTCTGGGCCAAACAGCCGCCGACGGCGATCTGCATGCCGGGACGCTGGGTCTTGCGGGGGGCGAGACGGCCGAGGTTGCCGTACAGGCGGTTGTCGGCGTTCTCACGCACCGCGCACGTGTTGAAGACCACCACGTCCGCGTCGCCGTCAGAGCCCTCCGGAGCGCGCACGTAACCGGCGTTCTCCAGGAGGCCGGAGAGGCGTTCGGAGTCATGGACGTTCATCTGGCACCCGTAGGTGCGGATCTCGTAGCTTCGCGCGACGGCCGCTTCGTCCACTGCTTCGTCCACTGCTCCGGTCCGGACACTGCTGCTGGTCATCCCTCAAGGGTAAGGGGGCTGCGGCAGTGGACCCTCACCCCCTTGGCCTCCGCCCAAATCAGGTGCGATCCGGGGGCCGGGCCACCTAGCTTCGGCCCATGAGCGCTTCCTTCGTCCCCGACGATTTCGTTGTCCCCCTGGAGCTGGTCACCCCGGAGTTCCGCCTGGAACCACTGGGGGCGCAGCACAACGCCGCGGACCTCGCCGCCTGGACCAGCAGCATCGAGCACATCCGTGCCACCCCGGGCTTCCAGGGGCGGAGCTGGCCTCCGGTGGACGGGATGACTTCGGAGGGGAACCTCGGTGACCTGCGCGAGCACGCGGAGGACTTCGCGCGGCGCGGCGGGTTCACGTACTCCGTGATCGAGACGGGGAGCAGGGAGGTCATCGGGTGCGTGTACATCTATCCGTCCCGTGCCGACCATCCGTCCCATGCCGACGGTTCCCACGCCGACAGCTCCCTGGCTGACGATTTCGGAACCGGCGGCTTCGAGGGCACCGACCGTTTCGTCGCCGACGTCCGGTCCTGGGTCCGGGCCGACCGGGCCGCTCTCGACGCACCCCTGTACGCAGCCGTGGACGCGTGGCTGGCCGCGCGCTGGCCCTTCGGGAAGGTCAACTACGCGCCCCGCTGACCGCGCGCTCGTCCCGGCGGTCAGACGACTCCGGTCACCGTCACCTTGACCCGCGCGGAGGCCGACCTCGGCGTCGACCCTGGTGTTGACTCCTCCAGCGCCGCCACGACCGCCGAGCGCACCGCGCGGGTCACGTCCAGGGCGCGGTGGCCTCGGCTCAGCACCACGTACACCTCGATGTCCAGCCCCTGGGCGCCCTTCCTGCGCTCCACGCGCACTCCGGAGGCCCCGGCTGCCCCAGAGGTGCCGCGCCCCGCTCCCAGGCCCACAGAGGAGCGCAGGAGCTCGGCGAGGCCGGGGCGCAGGAAGGCCACGCCTGGGGTGGCTAGGACGGCGGTGCCAACGACGTCCGCGAGTGCGCGCGGCGCTTGCTGTTCCGTCATCCCTGCCGCCCTTCGGTGTCCGCGTTCTCGGCGTTCTCGGCGTTCTCGGCGTTCCCGGCGTTCCCGGCGTTCCCGGCGTCGTCGAGCAGGTCGGCGATCACCACGTCGACCGCCGCGACCCGCATGCCCAGCTCGCGGTCCGCGGCCGCGACGATCCGCGCGCGTACCTCGTCCGCGACGAGCTGCAGGTTCCAGGAGAGGCCGACCTGTACTTCGATACGGACCCTGGCCGGTCCGCGCGGCAGCCACCCCACGGGCGGGGCCGAGGCCGGGCGGCCGGTGTCCTGGGGGTCGGCCTCTATGCGGCAGCTGCCCGCGCGGACGCCCGGCAGGGACTCCACGGCCGCCCGGAACGTCCGCGCGGCCGCCGCCTCCACGATCCACGCGTCCTCGTCGGCCTCGCCCAGCGGGAGGGTGCGCCCCGGCCGCAGTTCGAGGCGTACGACGTCCATGACACGGCCGGCCAGCGCGGCGGTGTCCCACGGGCGCTCCTGGGGCTCGTCGTCGCGCGCGCGGGCGACGACGGCCTCCAGGGAGCGCAGCGCGCGCAGCGCCTCGGCGCAGTGCGGGCAGCCGGCCGTGTGCGGATCCGGCTCGCCTGTCTCCGCCTGCTCCCACACCTGCGCCAGTTCCCGGCCACAGGACAGGACCTCGTCCTCGGGCACGTCCTCGTACGACGTCCCGCCCGGTGCCCCGCCTTCGTTCATCGCCATCCGGCCATCGCCTCCGTCAGATAGCGCCGGGCCCTGAAGACGCGGCCCCGGACCGCCTCCGGGCTGATGCCGACCGTCTCGGCGATGGACTCGTAGGGCGCGCCGTCGAGTTCCCGCAGGACCCAGCACACCCGCTGCTCCGGAGAGAGCCCCTCTATCGCCCGCGACAGGTCCTGGACGGCCGCGCGCCCCTCGGCCGCCCGCGGCGGCGACACCTGGTGCTCGGGAGCCTGCGGCTCCGCAACGCTGTCCAGGGCCGCCACCGGCTGCCGCGAACGCAGCACATTGAGACACCGGTTGGTGACGATCCGGTGCATCCAGGTGCCGAAGCGGGCGTCCCCGCGGAACTCCGGAAGCTTGCGCCAGGCGCTCACGAAGGCCTCCTGCACGGCGTCCTCCGCCTCTGTCGGGCTGCCGAGCAGCCGCGTGGCGAGGCGCAGCAGGACGGGCGCGTGCCGGTGCACGAGCGCCTCGAAGGCCTCGTCGTCACCTTCGGCGGCGCGCACCACGAGCAGCGCGTCCTCATGCGGCAACGACGCATCCGTATCCTCCGGCGCTCTGCCCCGATCCCCGGGCACACGCGGCTCCTCTCGCTTCGGTCGTCCTCATACGACACACGACAAGCCGCCCGCGTTACGCGGCGCACGCACGCTACCCGTCCGGGAAAGAAATTCCCGCGAGGCGCGTAACGGATCCGGGGCACCCGTGTCAGTGAAGGTGCGGGACCCGGTACGAAGAGGTTCGGCGCGGCGGTCCGCGGCTCGACATCTGGCGCAGAACGGATGACGCGGAACGCGCGACGGGGGCAGAACACCAACACGACCGGTCCGGCCGACGCGGCAGCACAGCCGACGTGGCCGGTACGGCCATCAGGACCCGCACGACCAACGAGACCGACAAGACCAGCGAGACCAACGACTAGGAGATGCCGATATGGCGACACAGGAGCTCACCTCGAAGTCGGCCGCTTCCACCAGCACCGAGAAGGACCTCGTCGGCGGCGTGAAGAGCACCGAGGGAGCCACCACTCTCACCGGCCGCACCGGCCCGAGCGAGCCTGCGGCCACGCGCGGCAAGACCTCGATCGCGGATGTCGTGGTCGTCAAGATCTCCGGCATGGCGGCGCGCGAGATCCCCGGAGTGCACGACATGGGCGGGGGCCTCTCCCGCACCATCGGCGCCGTACGCGACCGCGTGCCCGGCGGCCGCCCGAACGTGGGCCGCGGCGTGAAGGTCGAGGTCGGCGAGCGGCAGACCGCGATCGACCTCGACATCGTCGTCGAGTACGGCGTGCCCATCACGGACGTCGCCCACGACGTGCGCGAGAACGTCATCGCGGCCGTGGAGCGCATCACCGGCCTGGAGGTCGTCGAGGTCAACGTCGCCATCAACGACGTGCATCTGCCCGACGACGATCGGGACGCCACCGCGGACACCCGCGTGGAGTAGGGCTCGGCCCGTTGCCGGGACGCCCTTCGTCGGGACGGCCCCTTGTCGGCGCGGTCCCGACGCCCTTCCGGCTGTGTTCCGTCTGCGATGTCTTCTGCGGTGTGAGGTGAGTGGTGAACAAAGCCCTGGTGGGCCTGTTTTCGGGGATGGCGCTGGGATTCGCCGGATGGTTCGGCGGCTTCGGGGCGTTCCTGCTGGTCGCCGCGCTCGGCGCGGTGGGCTTCGTCCTGGGGCGCCTCGTGGACGACGGCATCGGCATCCGCGAGTTCCTGTCCGGCCGTGACCGGGAGCGGCGATGAGGACCCCCGCCGCGGACCGCGGTGCGACCACCGTCGCGGACCGCGCGGTGCGCCGCATCGCGGAACGCGCCGCTACGGAGGCGCTGGGCCCGGGCGAGGTCCGCGTCAGCCGGGGCTCGGCGGCCGTGCGCGGCCGCCGGGCCCGGGTGGGTGTCACCGTGGCCGTGCCCTACCCGGGCGTGCTGGACGACGCGGGCGAGAGCGTGCGCTCGCACGTCACCGACCGCACGGCCGAGCTGACCGGCCTCTCCGTGGACTCGGCCCGGGTCCACGTACGGGAGTTGTCCCTGCGCAAGGGCTCTCGTGAGGGCTCTACGGAGGGGGCGGACTACGCCGAGGGGACTGAGTACGCCGAGGGTGCCAAAGCGACCTCTACGGAGGCAACGTCTCCCGAGGAGACGGTCACGCAGGGCGCGCGGCGCCCGTGGTCCGAACGCCGCCTGCCCGTAGCCGTGTTGGCCCTCGCTGCGGCCGTCGCCTCCGGAGTCCTGCTGTACGACGTGGTGGCGGTGCACGCGGCGGACCGGTCGCCCGCGCGGTGGCGGGTGCGGCTCGTGGACTGGCTGGCCACGCACGGACCGGACGGCGGTACGACGGTGAACCTCGCTGCGGCGGCCGCCGTGTTCGCCCTCGGCGTGTGCCTGCTGGTCCTGGCGATCACCCCGGGGCAGCGGCGCCGCCTCCCGATGACGCCACCGCTGCCCGGGGTGCGCGCGGTCCTCGAACGCGGCACGGCCGCCGCCCTGTTGCGGGACGCCGTGGCGGAGGTGCCCGGCGTCACACGGGTCCGTGTGCGCGTCGGACGCCGCCGGGCGCGGGCGCGTGTGTGGCTGGGGTTCGGCGACCCCGTCACGGCCCGCCAGGAGGCCCTGAGGGCGGCACAGGCGGCTTTGGCGGAGTGCGGGCTCACGAGGCCGCCTCGGCTGGTCGTACGGCTGCGTACGGAGCCGTCGTGGCACGAACCAGCACCGCCGCCCGCCGAACCGGGGCCGGGTGCGGATGCGACGGCGCCCAGACTCGACGAGACACCCGCGACCAAGCCCGCAAGCGCCCCCGCAGCCCCCGGCCCGGACACCCGGGGCCAGCACACCCCGGACCCCAGCACCCCCGACACGACGCCACAGACCGAAACCCAGGAGCCCCCGCCAAGGAGCAGCCCCTCATGAGCGCACTCCGGAACGGCGTGAACCGCGCGACGCTGCTGTGCGCCGCAGCGGTCCTGCTCGGTTCGGGGGCCGCCCTGGCCACCACCACCGCCCCCGTCCGGGACCGGCTGCCGTCCGGCTGGCCGCGCCTCGGCACCGACCGCGTGTGGCTGGACGAGGCCGCGCTCGGGCGCTGGCGCGATCACGGCTGGTGGCCGCCCGTCGTGATCGCGGCCTTGGCCGTCGCTCTGCTGCTGTTCGTGTGCTGGACCGTCCTGGAGGTCCGCACCGGGCGCCTGCGCGTGCTCCCCCTCGGACGGGGCGGCGTCACCCTCGCGGGCCCCGCGCTGGCCGCCGCGATGGCCGAGCGCGTCCAGGCGGTCGACGGCGTGGCCCGCGCCCACGTACGCCTCATCGGCCGCCCGCACCGGCTGCGGGCCCGCATCACCCTGGTCCTGGCGGCCGACGGCTCACCCCGCGCGGTCCTGCGCGACCTGGCCGAGCAGGCTGTCTCGGAGGCGCGCGCGGCGGCGGCACCGCGCGCTCTGGAGGCGGAGGTGCGGATCAGCGTCCAGACGCACAGGACCCGCCGCATCCGTTGAACACCGTTGCGATCCGTCGAACACCGTCCCGCGCATCGACGCCGACCCGCGTGCCAAGGGCCGACCCGCGCTCGAAGGCCGCCCCGCGCGTAAAGATCGCCCCGCGCGTGAATGCCGTCCCCCATAGCCCCCACCCCCTCGAAAATCGCCCCTCCGTAAGGGCGTTCATGCGTGCCGTGCCGCAGGTGTGCGATGGACGCTCACATTCCGCGACTAGATTGCCTCCTGGCACATCAGCCGGACGCGCGAGCCACGGCCCCCGCCCCGCCACAACGTCACACGTAAAACGTCACGCCAGGAGGCGATCACGTGACCGCGAGCCCTTCCCCGCAGGAGCCGTCCCCGCAGGACTCGGCCGACGCGGCCGACGCCGTACGGAACCGGATCAACACCGCGCAGCCGCACACCGCGCGGATCTGGAACTACTGGCTCGGCGGCAAGGACAACTACGCGGTCGACCGAGAGGCGGGGGACAGCATCCGTGAACTCCACCCCGGAATCGGTGACTACGCGCGCGCCGACCGGCTGTTTCTCGGCCGCGCGGTACGGCACCTGGTGGCCGACTGCGGCGTACGCCAGTTCCTCGACATCGGCACCGGACTGCCGACCGCGGACAACACCCACGAGGTGGCCCAGCGGATCGCTCCGGAGTCACGCATCGTCTACGTAGACAACGATCCGCTGGTTCTCACCCACGCGCGCGCCCTGCTGACGAGCTCGCCCGAAGGGCGGACGGACTACCTGGACGCCGACATGCGTGACGTCGAGTCCGTCCTGGAACACGCCTCCCAGACGCTGGACTTCAGCCGTCCGGTCGCGTTGATGCTCCTGGGGGTCGTGATCTTCATCGAGGACGACGACGAGGCCCTGGGTCTCGTACGCCGCGTCATGGACGCGCTGCCCTCCGGGAGCCACCTGGTCCTCTCGCACACGATCACCAGCCCGGCGATGCCGGACGTCGACGCCGCGGTGGCCTTCTGGAACGAGCACGGCACTCCGAAGCTGACGCAGCGCACTCCGGAGCAGGTCGCCAGGTTCTTCGACGGCCTCGAACTCCTTGAGCCCGGCGTGGTCTCCTGCTCGCGGTGGCGTCCGGAGCCGACGGGGCCCGACGAGCCGGACGAGGTGGCCATGTTCGGCGGTGTGGCCCGCAAGCGCTAGGCCACGCACAGCCCGGTCACGACAGCGGGGCCCAGGCCGTCCGCCCCTGGGCGTCCCGCACGGCCCGGCCGAACACCACGTCCGCGAAGTGGATGCCGAAGCCCAGCGTGCCGGGCTTGCCCAGCTCGTCGACGAGGCGGTGGCGCTGCTCGGCGGACCGCACCGGGTCGAGGTCGACCGCCGCCGACCACTCGGGGTGGGCGATCTGGACCGGGCTGTGCAGGGCGTCGCCGAACGCGAGGAGCCGTTCGCCGTTCGAGGTGATCTCGAAGGTCAGATGGCCCGCCGTGTGACCGGGCGTCATGAGGGCGCGTACGCCGGGGAAGACCTCTTCGCCGTCGGTGACCGTGCGGACCCGGTCGGCGAAGACGGCCAGCCTCTCGGCGGGCGCCCCGTGCGCGGCAGCCAGATGCCGCTGCTCCCACTCGGGCGCGGAGACGAGGTGGGCGGCGTGTGCGAACGGCGGCCGGTCGCTGCCGGGCGCGGGGTTCCAGGACCAGCCGAGGTGGTCGCCGTGCAGATGCGTGAAGGCGACCGCCTCGATGTCCTCGGGGCTGCGGCCCACCTGACGGAGGCTGTCGAGGAGTCCGCCGCTCCGGAGGGCGCCGATGCGCTCGTTGGCCGGATCGTCCGGCGCGACCTGGGGGCCGAAGCCGGTGTCTATCAGCAGGGCCCGGTCGCCGTTCTCGACGAGCAGTCCGCCGACGCTCGCGACCAGGTGCCCTCGTTCGTCGAGGTGGTCGGCGTACGGCTCCCAGTCCGCCGCGGTCGTCGCGGGCAGCCAGCCGTGCGGCTTCAGGCCCACCGCGCCGTCGGCCAGATAGCTGATCCGCAGGTCGCCCAGGCGGATGGTGCGAGTGTGGGCAGGACGGCGGTACCGGTCGTCCGGGCTGATCTCCGAGGGGCTCGTCGAGCTGGTCTCCGCGTTGATCTGCGAGCTGTTCTGCGAGCTGGTCATGGGACTCCCTGGGAGGTCGGGGGGCGCTGGTGGCACGGGTGACGTGGGTGCGGGCAGGCGGAACCACGCGGAACGGATGGCTTCCCGGCCGCACCAAGAACGTTAGAGCTGCAATCATTCGAGTTGCAACTATTGCAGTTCGATGCGATTGCGTAAGCTGGGCCGCATGACGACATCGCGGACGGGAGCGCGGGCCACGACGGGCACGCGGGGCGGCGCGGCCGACGGGACGGGTCCCCGCGCCGAGGCCGCCGCGGCCCCGGGCGAGACGGCTCCCCGAGCCAAGGGCCCCGGGTCCCCCGCCCGATCCGAGCTCCAAGCCGCCGCCGACCGCCGCGTCTGCGGCCTCGTGGGCACCCTGGCCCGCCGCATCGACGCCCACGTGCGCGACCGCGCCACCACCCTGGGCCTCACCGCCCCGCAGGCCGTCGCACTGCGCGAGCTCACCGGCCCGCTGACCCTGCGTGAACTGGCAGAACGCATGTGCTGTGAGCCATCCAACGCCACCTTCGTCTCCGACCGCCTGGAGGAGCAGGGCCTGGTCGAGCGCCGCCCGCACCCCAGCGACCGCCGCGCGAAGCAGCTCGTCCTCACACCCGACGGCAGCGCCCTGCGCGAGCGCCTGATGGCCCTGCTCTCCGCCGAGTCGCCGCTCGCGCCGCTCACCCAGCAGGAGCAGGACACCCTCCAGGACCTGCTCCAACGCGCCGTCGACCGCTGAGAATTCGGTTTCGCCGGGGCCGTGCGACGACGAAGAATGCCCGCATGACGACGCCCACCGACGAGCCCCACCAGAACGGCAAGCTGCACGCCGGGGAGCCGGACATCGACGTACCCCTGGTCCGAAAGCTGCTCGCCGCCCAGTTCCCGCAGTGGGCGCACCTGCCCGTCGAGCAGTTCCCCTCGGCCGGGACCGTCAACGCCGTGTTCCGGCTCGGCGACGCCATGGCCGTGCGCCTGCCCCGGATCGCCGGGGGCGCCGAGGACGTGGCCAAGGAGAGCCACTGGCTGCCCTGGCTCGCGCCGCAGCTCCCGGCGACCATCCCCGCCGTGCTGGGGCGCGGCGAGCCCGGTGAGGGCTATCCCTGGACCTGGTCCGTCCACAGCTGGCTCGACGGCGAGAACCCGGCCGCCGGGGCGCTCACCGATCCCGTCGCGCTCGCCGCGGACCTCGCCGCGTTCATCACGGCACTGCGCCGCGCCGACGCCACGGACGGGCCGCCCGCCTATCGCGGCGCCCCGGTGGCAACGGAGGACGCCGAGACGCGTGCGGCGATCGAAAAGCTGCGGCGGATGGGACGGACGGGGCACGCAGGACAGACGGGACAGACGGGCCAAGCAGGCCAAGCAACGCAGACGAAACCGAACGGCACCGACGCCCCGCTCGACCTCGACGCCTCCCCCGCCCCCTCCCTCTCCCCCGTCGACACCCGCATCGACCTAGATGCCGCCACCGCCGCCTGGGAGGCGACCCTCCGCACCCCCGACTGGCACGCCCCGCCCGTCTGGGTCCACTCCGACCTCATGCCCGGCAACCTGCTGGTCCGCGACGGCCGCCTGCACGCGGTGATCGACTTCGGGACCGCGGGCGTGGGCGACCCCGCCTGCGACCTGATCGTCGCGTGGAACCTCCTGCCCGCCGACGCACGCGACGCGTTCCGCGTCGCGACCGGCGCGGACGACGCGATGTGGGCGCGCGGGCGCGGCCGCGCGCTGTCCATGGCCCTGATCCAGCTCCCGTACTACGCCGTCACCAACCCGGTGCTCGCAGCCAACGCGCGCCATGTGATCCACGAGGTGCTGGCCGACCACGCGCGCGGCGACTGACAGCCCGCCCGCGCCCCGGCCTCGTACCGGCACGGCCCAGCCTGGCCAGTTCGCCGCGCGAGGTGGCAGGATCGCGCTCATGTTCGCGGCCCTGCACCTCAGCCGGCGCCGGGCCCTGCAGGCCTCGGCTGCCGCCCTCGTGGTGTTCGGGCTGCTCCTGTGGTGGCTGCTCCCGGTGGGCGAGAGTTCGCCGCAGGGCCGGATGACCTTCAGTACGGGAGTGAAGGGCGCCGTCTACGAGACGTACGGGAAGCTGCTGCGCAACGCCGCCGCCGAGGACATGCCGGACCTCGACATCGATCTGCTCAACAGCCAGGGCTCGCAGCAGAACGTCGAGCGGGTCGCGACGGGCAAGGCCGACTTCACCATCGCGGCGGCCGACGCCGTAGAGAAGTACCGCCTGGAGGACCGCCCGGGCGCGGACCGGCTGCAGGGCTGCGCGCGGCTGTACGACGACTACGTGCAGCTCGTCGTGCGGCGCTCGTCCGCCATCACGGAGGCCGGTGACCTGCGCGGCAAGCGAGTTGCCGTAGGGCAGCCGCGCTCGGGCGTACGGCTGATCGCCGACCGGGTGCTCAAGGCCGCGGGGCTGCGCCTCGACAAGGACATCAAGGCGCTGCCCGCTGGCATAGACACCGCCCCCGAGCTGCTGCGGAACGGCGACATCGACGCGTTCTTCTGGTCGGGCGGGCTGCCCACCACCTCCGTGCGCGAGCTGTCCGAGGGCCTCGCGATCCGCCTCGTACCGCTCGGCGACCTGGTCAACGCGCTGCACAAGCTGGGCGGCGCGTCCCGCTACTACCGCGCCGCCACCATGCCGGCCGACGCCTACCCGCAGACTCAGCAGGGCGCCTCCGTGCCGACACTCGCCGTGGCGAACCTCCTGGTGACCACCGACCGGGCCGACCCGGAGCTCACGGAGGGGCTGACCCGGACCGTGATCGACAGCCGGGACCACATCGGCGCGCGCGTGCACGCGGCCCAACTCGTGGACCTGCGCACCGCCCTGTACACCGACCCCCTCACGCTGCACGAGGGCGCGCGGCGCTACTACCGCTCGGTCAAGCCCTGAGGCCGAGCCGGAAGGCGAGTCCCGAGGCCGAGCCGGAAGCCGTCCCCACCCCGCCCCGAAGCCCCGTCGCTCCCCCTGTCCCCGCCCCGCGCTATTTCCGGGCCGCCCCCTGCCCCTCCGGTGCCTGCCGCGGAATGCCGACCGTCACCTTCAGGCCCTGGGGTTCGTGCCGTTCGTAGGCCATCGTGCCGCCGCCCGACGCGAGCAGTGCCCGGGAGATCGACAGGCCGAGGCCCGAGCCCTTGACGTTCTGGTGGCGGTTGCTGCGCCAGAAGCGGTCGCCGACGCGGGCCAGTTCGTCGTCGGTCAGGCCGGGGCCGCCGTCGGTGATGACGACAGTGGTCCTGGAGTCGGCTGCGGTGACCCGCACCCGCACCTCGGCTCCCTCCGGCGTGAACTTGAGGGCGTTGTCGATCACCGCGTCCAGGGCGCTGGACAGGGCGACCGGGTCCGCCCAGCCGGTCGTCGCCGGGCACTCCCCGGCCAGCCGCACGCCCCGCTCCTCGGCGAGCGGCCGCCAGGCGGCGACGCGCTCGGCCGCCAGCTCGCCGATGTCGGTGAGCTGGAGATCCGCTGCCGCGTGTTCCGCGAGCGCCAGGTCGAGCAGGTCGTCGAGGACCTGCGCGAGGCGCTTGCCTTCGGTGCGCACCGAGGCGATCTCCTCGTTGCCCTCGGGCAGTTCGAGGGCCAGGAGCTCGATGCGGAGCAGCAGGGCGGACAGCGGGTTGCGCAGTTGGTGCGAGGCGTCGGCGACGAAGGCGCGCTGCTGCTCGAGGACGTCTTCGACGTTGTCCGCCATCTCGTTGAACGACCGGGCCAGGCGTCGAAGTTCCGGCGGACCGCCGGCGGCTGCGACCCGCGAGGCGAGGCGCCCGGTGGCGATGTCGTGGGTGGTGGCGTCCAGGACCCGCACCGGGCGCAGGACCCAGCCGGTGAGGCGCAGCGCGGCGCCGACCGCGAGGAGCATCGCGGCCGACTCGCCCGCGCCGATGAGCAGCCAGCCGTGCAGGGTCTTCGCGCGCATGCGTCCGGTGGGCGAGTCGGTGACGACGACGGCCACGACGTCGCCGTCACGGATCACCGGTGAGGCGACGACGATCCGCCCGCCCTCGTTCCAGGGCCACACCTGGGGCGGGTTGTGGCTGCCGCGGGAGCGCAGGGCCTCGTCGAAGGCGTCGCTCACGCCTCCGCCGCCGGTGGGCAGGTACCAGTCGCCGGGGGCGTGCGCCATGGGGAAGCGGTCGCGGAAGAACACGCCCGCCTTGATGCCGTAGACCTCGTGGTAGTAGTCGAGTTCCTTCTGCAGGGTCTCGCGGCGCTCGTCCTTGTCGCGCACCCGGGAGCCCGAGGGGCGCTGGGTGACGAACTGCGCGAGCGCCGCGAAGCGCGCCGTGTCGTCGATGCGGTCGACGACCACCTTCTGCTGCTGCGCCGACGCCACGCTGACCGCGAGCGGGAAGCCCAGGGCCAGCAGCACGCCGGCCATGAGGACGATGAGGAGCGGCAGGAGGCGGGCGCGCACCTGTGCCCGCTACGTCGCCGGGGCGACGAGCCGGTAGCCGACTCCGCGCACGGTCTCGATCAGGGCGGGCATGTGCAGCTTGGCGCGCAGGGACGCCACATGGACCTCCAGCGTGCG
Organism: Streptomyces flavofungini; assembly: GCF_014650815.1. GTDB lineage: Bacteria > Actinomycetota > Actinomycetes > Streptomycetales > Streptomycetaceae > Streptomyces > Streptomyces flavofungini. The sequence continues at coordinate 47,275 of NZ_BMVR01000015.1, read as the reverse complement.
CCCCGTGCCCTCCCAGCTCGTGCGCCACACCTCACTGATGATCTGCTCCCGCCGGAAGACGACTCCGGGGCGCTGTGCGAGCAGCGCGAGCAGGTCGAACTCCTTGCGGGTCAGCTGGACCACGTCGCCGTCCACGCTGACCTGCCGGGTGGGCAGTTCGATGCGGACGCTGCCGAGCCGCAGTTCGGTGTCGGCGGACTTCTTGGCGGCGCCCGCCGAGGGGCGGCGGATGACGGCGTGGATGCGGGCGATGAGTTCCCCAGTGTCGTACGGCTTCACTACGTAGTCGTCGGCTCCGAGGTTGAGGCCGTGGATGCGGGAGCGTACGTCGGCGCGGGCGGTGACCATGATGACGGGGATGGAGGTGCGCTTGCGGATCTTGCCGCAGACCTCGTAGCCGTCCTGGTCGGGCAGGCCGAGATCGAGGAGCACGACTCCGAAGGGTGCCGCTTCGCCGGGCAGCAGGGCCTGCAGGGCCTCCTCGCCGCTGCGGGCGTGGGTGACGGCGAAGCCGTGCCGGGCCAGGACCGCCGACAGGGCGGCGGCCACGTGGTCGTCGTCCTCGACGAGCAGCAGTCTCATGCGGTCTCCCCCCAGCCCATCGGCCCCCCATTCGTTCATCGGTCGTTTCGTTCCCGCTCACGCGGTTCCGCATGTGTGTTCGCGGCCGCCGTGCACACGCGCGTGCGCGCGTTTTCCAGCGGTATCCGGGTGCGCGAAAGCACCCAAGGCATCCACGCCGATGGATAAGGACCGCGTCAAGGCCCTTAGGGTCACGGACACGTTCCGTTATGCACCCGGTACGCAGCCGGGGCGCCCTCTTCACACGGAGTGTCCGGTTGCGGCCGGATCGTTATGCTCAATTTCCCCTCAGATGTAATGACGCTGGTCGCACCGGGTTACTACTGTCCTCCCAACCCGAGGAGGATGGAGCAACAAGCCGTGACCGAAGTATCGGTGACCAAGGACGCCAAGCCCGCGGCGGACGACCTTGTCGTGCTGAAGGGTGTCAACAAGCACTTCGGCGCCCTGCACGTCCTCCAGGACATCGACATGACCATCGCCCGTGGCGAGGTCGTCGTCGTGATCGGTCCCTCCGGGTCGGGCAAGTCGACGCTGTGCCGCACCATCAACCGCCTGGAGACCGTCGATTCGGGAACGATCACGATCGACGGCAAGCCGCTGCCCCAGGAGGGCAAGGAGCTCGCCAAGCTCCGGGCGGACGTGGGCATGGTCTTCCAGTCCTTCAATCTCTTCGCGCACAAGACCGTGCTCGAGAACGTGATGCTGGGCCAGACCAAGGTGCGCAGGACGGCCAAGGCGGAGGCGGAGGCGAAGGCGCGCACCCTGCTCGACCGGGTGGGTGTCGGCTCCCAGGCCGACAAGTACCCGGCGCAGCTCTCCGGCGGCCAGCAGCAACGCGTCGCGATCGCCCGCGCGTTGGCGATGGGCCCCAAGGTGATGCTCTTCGACGAGCCCACCTCGGCCCTCGACCCCGAGATGATCAACGAGGTCCTCGAGGTCATGCAGCAGCTCGCCCGGGACGGCATGACGATGGTCGTCGTCACGCACGAGATGGGCTTCGCCCGGTCGGCGGCCAACCGCGTCGTCTTCATGGCGGACGGCCGGATCGTCGAAGAGGCCGTACCGGACCAGTTCTTCAGCAACCCGCGCAGCGACCGGGCCAAGGACTTCCTGTCGAAGATCCTGCATCACTGACGCGCACCCGCGAGCGCCCCGCCGGCGCGGCCCGCGCGCCGAAGTCGCCGGGAGCGCCGCGGACGCCATCCCGATGCCAGGACGCACCACAGCGTCTCCCCCAACCTCCGCCGAAACAAAGGATGTCCACCATGAAGGTTCGCAAGTCCGCCGCCGCGGCGGCGGTGATCGCCGCTCTCGCCCTGACCGCCACCGCCTGCGGCGGCGACTCCGGGACCGCCGGTGACAAGCCGAAGGGCGGCGCCGGTGGCAAGGACCAGCCGAAGCTGCCCACGTACGCGGTCGCCAAGAACGTCAAGATCGACTCGTCGACCCTGAAGAAGGCCCAGAAGGACGGCGAGATCGTCTTCGGTGCCAAGAACGACCAGCCGTTCCTCGGCTTCGAGGACACCGACGGCAAGCGCTCCGGGTTCGACATCGAGATCGCCAAGATGGTGGCGGCGGACCTCGGCTTCCCCGCGGACAAGGTCAAGTTCGAGACGATCGACTCGAACGTGCGTGAGACGGCCATCTCCAAGGGCCAGGTCGACCTCTACGTAGGCACGTACACGATCAACGACGAGCGCAAGAAGCAGGTCGGGTTCGCCGGACCGTACTTCATGGCCGGCGCCGACCTGCTCGTCCGCAAGGACGACAAGGACATCACGGGCCCGAAGTCCGTCAAGGGCAAGACGGTCTGCTCCATCAAGGGCTCGACGCCGCTGCAGGAGATCAAGAAGTCCAAGTACGGCGCCAAGACCGTCGAGCTGTCCAAGTACTCCGAGTGCGTCCAGCAGCTGCTGAACAAGGAAGTCGACGCCGTCACCACCGACGACGCGATCCTCAAGGGCTACGCCGCCCAGCGCCCGGAGAAGCTGAAGGTCGTCGGCGACCCCTTCACGAAGGAGCCGTACGGCGTCGGCATGAACAAGGACGACAAGGCCCTGCGGGACGCCGTCGCCGACGCCCTCGAGGCGCACCAGAAGAACGGCGACTACAAGAAGGCGTACGACGCGACCCTCGGTCTGTCCGGCTCCCCGTACGAGGAGCCCCCGGCCCTCGAGCGCTACTGATATCTCCGTCCGATCCACCGGCACTGAGCGTCGCGCCCTGTGGGTGCCGTCACGGCACGCGCAGGGCGCGGCAGCTCCGCCCGACAGCAGCCGCCGCTAGGACATCTCCGTGAATGTTTTGCTCGATCATCTCCCGGAATTCCGGGAGGGGTTCATAGGAACCATCCTGCTGACCCTGGCCAGCGGAGCCCTCGCGATGGTGCTGGGGATCGTGATCGCCGGGTTCCGCGTGTCTCCCGTGCCCCCGCTGCGCTTCTTCGGCGCGGCCTGGGTCACGCTCTTCCGGAACACCCCGCTCACGGTGCTCTTCCTCGTGGCGTGGTTCGTCGTTCCCGTGATCTTCATGCCGGGTCTCAGTCCCTGGACCAAGGCGCTGCTCGCGCTCGGCTTCTACACCTCGGCCTTCGTCTGCGAGGCCATCAGGTCCGGCATCAACACGGTGCCCCTGGGCCAGGCGGAGGCCGCCCGCTCCATCGGCATGACGTTCTTCCAGACCCTGCGTCTGATCGTCCTGCCGCAGGCCACCCGTACGGTGATCCCTCCGCTCAGCTCGATCTTCATCGCCCTGACGAAGAACTCCGCCATCGCGGGCGCGTTCAGCGTGACGGAGTTGTTCGGCGTGCAGAAGCTGCTCAGCGACAAGGGCTTCGACATCGCCTGGATCTTCCTCTGGGTGGCCCTCGGCTACCTGATCATCACCTTCACCATCAGCGGTCTCTTCCGGCTGCTTGAGCGCCGCTTGGGGGTCGCGCGATGAGTGCGAACGTCCTGTACGACGCGCCGGGACCGAAGGCCCGTCTGCGCAACCGGATCTACACGGTCATCGGCTCGCTCGCCGTGCTCGGCCTGATCGTCTTCGCGGTCTTCCGAATGCACGACAAGGGCCAGCTGGAGCCCGAGGTCTGGGACATCTTCAACAACGCGGGCGTGCGGAACAACATCCGCGACGGCCTCCTGAGCACCCTCAAGGTGTTCGCCCTGGCAGGGGTCCTCTCGCTCGCCCTCGGCCTGCTGCTCTCCGTCGGCCGGCTCTCGGACCACCGGGCGATCCGCTGGTTCGCCACGGGCTTCATCGAGCTGTTCCGCGCCGTCCCGCTGCTGATCACCATCTACGCCCTGTGGGTGCTGATCCTCACCTACCAGAACGACCTGGGCGTGATCGGCGAGAACAGCGCCTTCTGGGCCCTGGTCATCGGCCTCACCGTGTACAACGGCTGCGTCCAGGCCGAGGTGTTCCGCGCAGGCGTCAACGCCGTGCCCCGCGGTCAGGTCGAGGCCGGGTACGCGCTCGGCCTGCGCAAGTCGCAGGTCATGATCACTCTGCAGATGCCCCAGGCGATCCGCTCCATGCTGCCGACGGTCATCAGCCAGCTGGTGGTGACGCTGAAGGACACGTCCCTCGGCTACATCATCACGTACGACGAACTGCTCTTCGCCGCCCGCACGATGGCGAACAACATCATCGTCAACGGCGAGAACCCGATCACCCCTGTGGTCATCGTCGTCGGCGCCATCTACATCGTGATGTGTCTGGCCCTTTCGTCCCTCGCCACGTGGATCGAACGGCGCGGCAGCCGGGCAAAGACGGGCATCAGGGTGGCGGCGGCCGCGGAGCCCGCCGAGGCCCCGCAGGTGCTCGACAAGCCCGTGTCGCCCGTCGTCCCGCCGACGGCGGACAGTGTGGCCGTGGCGAAGGAAGCGGCCTCTACGGAGGGTGCGACTTCCACGGACGGTAGGACTTCCACGGACGGTACGGCTGACGGTGCGGCCACGGCCGACGGCGGTGCCTCCGAGCCGCCGGAGGACACCCCTCCGCCGGACCTCAAGAAGTAGCGCGTTCGCGCGCACACCGCGACGGCCCGTCGGATTCCCGGCGGGCCGTCGCCGTTTCGGTACGCCGCCGAGTCTCCCGAAGGGGTGCGCCCCGAGCGTCCGCTTGACGGGGTGCCATGCAGTCTGTTGCATACGTTCTGTGATCGTGCACCGGGCTCCAACTGCCATTTCCTGTACGTACGTCCAGCACTCCCGGACAGTCCTGGCAGGAGGCCGCGCGCCGTGGACCCGGTGATCGTCGTCGGCGCGGGCCCCGTCGGCCTCACCCTCGCCCTGGCCCTCGCACGTCACTCCGTCCCCACCGTCGTCCTCGACGAAGGGCCCGGCAAGGACGAGCAGCGGCCCGCGCGGACCGCCGTCCTGCGCGAGGACACCACGGCGCTCGTCGAACGGCTCGCCGGGCACTCCTTCGGCGATGTGGAGACCGGCGCGCGCTGGACCGGATGGCGTTCGATGCGCCGCAAGCAGGTGATGCGGGAGCTCACTTTCAGTGACGAGCTGCCCTCTCCGTTGCACGTCCCGCAGCACGAGCTGACCGGCGCGCTGCGGGCCGCCATCGCCGAGGAACGCCTCGTCAAGATCGCGGTGGAGAGCAAGCTCGACGCCCTGGAGCAGGACGCCTCCGGGCTCACCGCCCATACCCGCGGCCCCAAGGACACCTGGTGGCGTGGCAGTTATCTGGTGGGGTGCGACGGGCCCCGCTCGACCGTGCGCAAGCTGCTCGACGTCCGTTTCCCGGGGCGCACGGCGGTGGAGCGGCACGCGGTCGCCGCGCTGCGTACGGAACTTCCTTGGCCCGGCCAGGCGTTGTTGCATCGGAGCCCTCCTTGGCGCGGTGGCGGTGCCGAGGTGACGGGACGTCCGCTGGCCGAGGGCGCGTGGCGGATCGACTGGCTCCTGCCGCCGCGCGGCGAGCTGGTGACACCCGACGTCCTCGTGGCCCGTATCCGCGAGACGCTCGCCGGCTGGTGCGGCGGCGCGACACCGTCGTACGAACTGCTGGACACCGGCGTCCACACCGTCCACCACCGCCTCGCCCGCCGGTGGCGGGTCGGCCGTGCCTTCCTGGCCGGGGACGCCGCGCACCTGCTCGGCGCGCTCGGCACCCAGGGCCTCGACGAGGGGCTGCGCGACGCGGACAACCTCGCCTGGAAGCTGGCCCTGGCCTGGCACCACGGCCCGCGCGAAGCCCTGCTCGACAGCTACCAGACCGAGCGGCGCGGCGCCGTCTCCGGACGCCTGCGCGCCGCCGACCAGGCACTGCCCGCACTGCGCGGCGGCAAGGGGCTGCGGGCGTACGTCCCCGGGACCGCGCGCGGCCAGGACGCCCTGCTCATGGACGGCCATGTGGGCAACGGGCAGTTGGGCGGGCCCGGCAAGTACACCGACTCGCCGCTGGCTCCGGAGCATTCGGACTCCGTCGTGGCGGTGGACACGGAACCAGGCAGTCCGGTCACCGACGTGGGTGTGACCGCGCCCGACGGCACCTTCGTCCGGCTGCGGGACCGGCTCGGCCACGGCCACCTGCTCGTCGTGCTGGTGGCGCCGGGCACCGTCGTGTGGGAGCGGCGGCACTGGGTGACGGCCGGGATCATGCCCCGGCTCGCCGCTGCGGTCACCGCACTCCCCCACCCCGCCGAACTCCTCGTCGCGGAGGCATACCCGGGCGCCGCGGCCCACACCGTGCTTCTCGTACGCCCCGACGGGCATCTGGTCACCGCGCTCAGCGGCGTGCGTCCGGCGGAGCTGTACGCGGCGGCGGAGGCGGCGCTAGGTGAGGGTGCGGAGGGGCGGGACGGGGCTGGATCCGGCGCGGGAGCCGGGGCCGGGGTGGGCCGCAGCGGCGGTGCGGAGCGCGGTGGGGCGGGTTCCGGTGTGGGCAAGGGGGGCGCCGAGGCCGGGGCTGGTGCCGGTTCCAGCGCGGGTGGGAGCGGTGCGGTTGCCGGTCCCGGCAACGAGTCCGGCGCCTCGCCCGAGCACCTGTCCGACTCCGCGTCCGGCACCCCCGCCCGCACTCCTTCCAACGCTCCGACCAGCGGAAAGCGTGGCCCCAAGAAGCCCGGTCGCTCATCCTGAGACGACCGACCGACCGGATGCTGAACATGAGTTGACCGTCTTCCGGCCGCGTGGTCTACTCCGGACCATGACCGACACCGCTGTTCGCCTGTGGCGGAGGGTCCATATGGACCTCGTCCGCTATGCGGGCTGCGTGTGTCAGCCGTCCTGCTGAATTCGCCATTCCTCCTTTTCCGCGCATGCCGTACGCCGGTGTGCGCTTCCGCGAACTCACTGGACGGCCTCTATGTCTGCCTCCGTACCGGCTTCTGCGCCCGTGCCCGCCGCGCTGCCCACGCCCGCCCGGCCGACGGCCAAGCCCACGTCGGCCGAGCTCCTCGACTTCGTACGCCGCACCGCGGCCGACACCGACCTCATCGCCTCGCTGCCCCTGGACGCGGAGGGCCGCACCTGGGTGCGCCTCGAGGGCCCGCACGGCAGCGAGGCCTGGCTGATCAGCTGGCCGCCAGGCACCGGCACCGGCTGGCACGACCACGCCGAGTCGGTCGGCGCGTTCACCACCGCCGCGGGCACCCTGAAGGAGAACTCGCTCGCCGCCCGCCTGCCCACCGACGGCTGGAAGACCCTGGAACTCACCGAGGGCGTCGACCGCGAACGGCAGCTCGTCACGGGACAAGGCCGGGCCTTCGGCCGCAACCACGTGCACGAGGTCCTCAACGAGTCCACCGTCCAGCACGCCATCTCCGTACACGCCTACTACCCGCCGCTCCCTCAGATCCGCCGCTACAGCCGCACCGGCGCCGTGCTGCGTCTCGAGCACGTCGAGCGTCCGGAGGACTGGCAGTGAGCGCGGGCCTGGAAGTGAACGGCGTCCCCGGAGTCCCCGCGGAACAGCACGCCTCCGGAGAACCCCAATCCCCCGTAGGCATCGACGAGTTGCTGGAGCGGGTGCGGCGCGGTCTCGACCGGGTCACTCCGGAGCAGGCGTACGACATCGCGGACTCGGGCGGCCTGCTCGTCGACACCCGGTACGCGGAGCTCCGCGAGCGCGACGGCCTGATCCCCGGTGCCCTCGTCGTCGAGCGCAACGAACTGGAGTGGCGTCTGGACCCCCAGGGAAGCCACCGCGCCCCTGAGGCCGCCAGCCATGAGCTGCGGGTCGTGGTGTTCTGCAACGAGGGCTACGCGTCCAGCCTCGCCGCCGCTTCCCTGCGGCAGTTGGGGCTGTGGCACGCGACGGACATCATCGGTGGATTCCAAGCGTGGAAGGCGGCGGGGCTGCCGGTCGAGCAAGTCGAGTAAGGGGCGCCCGCCATTGCGGACTGCCCCTTACTCCTTGGCTTTCACCTCTTGGCCGTCACTCCTTGACTGTCATTCCCTCGCCGTCGCGACGGTGACGGGACGCGGCTTCAGGGCGGCCCGGCCCGGCAGTGCCGTCGCCGCCAGGGCGAGCAGTCCGGCGAGGGCGACCACGGTCACAAGGACGAGGGGCAGGACGGTCGGTGCGGCCGTGCCGGTCATGCCGACGCTGAAGCCGGTCAGGACGGCGAGTGCGATGCCACTGCCGAGCACGGTCGCGAGGAGCAGCACCGCGAGGGCCTCGGTGCGCAGCATGCGCAGGACCTGGCGGCGCGTCGCACCGACGAGGCGGAGCAGCGCGAACTCCCGGACGCGTTCGGAGACCGACATGGCGAACGTGTTGACGACGGCGATCGCGGTGAAGGCCAGGATCAGGCCCATGGCCACGTGGTTCACCTCGGCGTTCGCCTGCCCGCGCTCGGCCTGGAGGGTGCCGACCGCGTCGGGTGACTGGACGCGTACGCCCGGGAACTTCGCGAGGGCCGCCGCGAGTTGGTCCTTCGTACGGTCGGTCTTGACGAGGACCGTGGCGGCGAGCGGGTTGTCGACGTGGCGGGCGACCAGTTCGTGGGCCATGGTCAGATCGCCGAAGCCGAGCCCGCGCGCGTAGACGGCGGTGACCTTCAGGGCCGTCGGGGTGCCGTCGCCGAGCGTGAGCTTGAGGCTGCTGCCCGGCTTCAGGTGGAGCCGGTCGGCGGCGACCTCGCTGAGGGCGACGTCGCCCGCGCCGAAGGACGTCAGCGAGCCCGCGGTGACGTCCGGGTCCCAGGTGCGGCCGAGCCCCGCCGGGGTCACGCCCTGCGCCGGGTACTTGTCGAGCCCGACGCGCACGGTCGTCCGGACGACCTCGGTGACGGCGTCGACGCCCGCGGCGGTCCGCAGCTGCCCGGCGGCCTGCCCCGGCACGCCCGGCCCCCGTGCGGTCAGGACCCAGTCCGCGCGGACGCCGTCGCGGGCCTGGGCGGTGGCGGCGGCGTCGAGCGTGGGCTGGACGAACAGGACGGTGCAGGTCATGCCGATGAGCAGGACGAGGGGGGTGACCGCGGCGGCCATCCGGGCCGCGTTGCCACGCAGGTTGGCGTGCGCGAGACGGCCGCCGGGGCCGGACAGGCGCAGCGGGCCGGAGAGGAGGGCGGCGGCCGCCTTCACGATGAGCGGCCCGAGCAGGGCGACGGAAGTGGCGAGGACGACAACGGCCAGGAAGGTGACGGGAGTCGAGGCGGCCTCGGTGCGCAGGATGCCGAGGACGGCGACGAGGACGATACCGCCGGCGAGGAGGACGAGACCCGCGCCGATCCGGACCCAGGAGGGCCTGGCGGGCTCCACGCGTGCCTCCGCGAGAGCCTCGCCCGGACGGATCCGCGCGATGCGGCGCGCGGAGAGACGGGCGGCGGCCCAGGCACCCAGGAGCGTCGCGGCGACGGCGACGAGCGGCGGGAAGGGGCTGACGACGCGGTCGAGGGTCGCCGGGACGGCGCCGCGGGACACGAACTCGTCGTACAGCAGCCCGCCGAGCGGGATTCCAGCGAGCGCGCCGAGCACACCCCCGGCCGCTCCGACCACCAGCGCCTCACGGCCGAGCAAGCGGCGGATCTGCTTCGGGCTCGCGGCGATGGCGCGCAGCAGGGCCAGTTCGCGGTGACGCTGCTGGACGGAGAGCGTGAAGGTGCCGACGACCACGAGGACGGCGACGAGCAGCGAGGTGCCGCCCATCGCGCCGCCGATGCTGACCAGCCGCACGCGCGCACCCGCGGCGTCCAGGAACTCGACGGGACCCCGGTCACCACCGGCGCTGACCTGCGCGGTCGTACCGCTGAGCGCCTTCTTGACGGCCGCCTTGAGCTGGTCGGCGGCTATGCCCTTGGCCGGTACTACGCCGACGGCGGTGACCTTGCCCGGGTGCGCGGCGAGCCGCTGCGCCTCCTGGGCGGAGAAGAAGAGCGCGGTCTGGTGCGCGAGCGCGTCATCGCCGCCGCTGCCGTTGGCTTGGCCGGGGGTGGCGATGCCCGTGACGCGGTACGCGCGCGGGGCTCGCGTCGACTGCACGGTGAGGCGGTCGCCGGGCTTGAGTCCGGCGCGGTCGGCGAGGCCGCGGTCGACGACGAGGTCGGTGTCGGCGCGCGGGGCCCGGCCGTCGACGAGCCGGAACGGCGTGAGGGCGGCCGACGTCCAGGCGTGGCCGTACGCGGGACGGCTCGCGTCACGCGCCCCATCGGGCGTCAACGGCTCGGCCAGGAAGGTGAGTTCGGGCACCACCTTGCCGACCTCGGGGACTCCCTTGAGCCGCTGCGTGACGTCGTCCGGCAGCCAGGCCCGCTCGGCGATCGGCTTGGCCTTGTGCTTGACCTTGGTCTTGCCCTTCTTGTGCTTCACCGTCGTCTTGTGAACGTTCTGGTCCGCGGAGACGATCACGGGGGCGGCGGCGTAGCGCTCGGTGCGGATGGTGCCGCGTAGGCCTGTCTCCAGGAGCGTGCCGCAGGCGGTAATGAGCGCGGCGGCGCACATCAACGCGACGAACGCGCCGAGAAATCCGCCTTTGCGGTCCCGGATCGTCTGCAGTGCGTAGCGCAGCATCATGGCGTTTCGGGACCTTTTCGGTTGTCGGCGGTTCCGTTGTCGGGGGTTCCGTTGTCGGCAGCCTCGCCGGTCACCGGGGTCGGGAAGGCAAGGAGGCGGGTGAGTACCGTGCGCGCGCCGGGCGGGGTGTCGGCGTCGGGGCGCTTGTAGCGGTTGAGGAGCGCGATGTACTCCTCGAAGAACTCCCGGAGTTCGGCCACCGTGAGTCGCATCGTGCCGCGTGAGTACGGGAAGGCGTCGGCCCACTCGTCCGCCTCGGCGGCGTCGGTCTCCCGCTGGAGCTGCGCGAAGAGTTCGAGGTCGGCGGCGTACGCGTGCTGGTTCAGCTCGTCCATGACGAGCCGCATCTCGGTGCTCTGCCGACTGCGGGGCGGGAAGCGACGGTCGCCCGGGATCAGGCGCCACCAACGTTCCCGGCCGCGCCCGGGGCCCGGCGTCTCCTCGACGAAGCCGTACCGAGCCAGTTCGCGGAGGTGGTAGCTGGTGGCCCCGGTGTTCAGGCCGAGGGCGCGCGCCAGCGTCGCGGAGGTGGCCGGCCCGTGCACGGTGAGGTGCTGCAGCATCTGCTGCCGCCGGGGCTGCGCGAGCGCCTTGAGGGCGCGGAGGTCGGTCAGCTCCTGGGGCGCGGCCGGGAGTTGGCTGCTCGTGGAGGCGCCACGCTCGGGTGCCTCAGCGAGGGTGCCGCTCTCCAGTGGCTCAGCGGTGCCGCGCTCGGAGGCACTGCCGTCACCGTGCGCGGCGTCGTCGTCAGTGGTGCTCTTGTCCTGAGCCATGCGTACACAGTCGCCTGTGCACAGTTCCCTGTGCACTGAGGTGACCCGGCATCTTCAGGGTGGGGACAGCCCCACCCCCTGGCCGGAATCGCAGGTCAGTACGTTTCGTACCCCAACTCCTCGGTGTCCTCCCCCTCTTCCTCCAGTGCCTGGCGCACGACCCGGAGCGCCATGCCTTCCGCATACCCCTTGCGGGCGAGCATGCCCGCAAGGCGACGGAGTCGCTTGTCCCGGTCGAGGCCGCGGGTGGAGCGGAGCTTGCGGGCGACGAGCTCGCGGGCGGTGGCTTCTTCCTGGTCCGCGTCCAACTGCCCGACGGCCTCGTCGATCACCGCCGAGTCCACGCCCTTCGTGCGCAGCTCCCGCGCGAGCGCCCGCCGCGCCAAGCCCCGGCCGTGGTGCCGGGACTCGACCCATGCGTCCGCGAAGGCCTCGTCGTTGATGAGGCCGACCTCTTCGAAGCGGGACAGCACTTCCTCCGCCACGTCGTCGGGGATCTCCCGCTTGCGCAGCGCGTCGGCGAGTTGTCTGCGCGTGCGCGGGGTCCCGGTGAGCAGGCGCAGGCAGATGCCCCGCGCCCGCTCAGCCGGGTCCCCCGTGGGCGGTTCCCCGTCCTCGGCCCTCGACGAGGACGGGGAACCGCTGTCCTGTTGGCCGCCGAAGCCGCCGCGCCGCCGACGGCCACCGGCGCGACCGCTTCTGCCGCCACGACCGCCGCCGTGGGGGCCGCCGCTCTCGTCGTCACCCGGGACTCCCGGGGCGACACCGTCCGGGGTGCGGCCGTCCGGGCCGACGGCCTCGGGGCGGCTTCGCCCCGTGGGGTCGGCGCGGTCCGCCCAGTCGGTTCGTCGCGTCATGGCCTAGCTCTTGGCCGCCGTGGCCTTGGACTTGGTGGCCTTGACCGCGGGGGCGGGCACCGTCTTGGCGGCGTCCTCGTCCGCGGGGGCGACGGTGACCGCGGCGTCCGCGCCCGGCTCCGCCGGGGTCTCCGGACGCACGCCGACGCCCAGCTTCTCCTTGATCTTCTTCTCGATCTCGTTGGCGAGGTCGGGGTTGTCCTTGAGGAAGTTGCGGGCGTTCTCCTTGCCCTGGCCGAGCTGGTCGCCCTCGTACGTGTACCAGGCACCGGCCTTGCGGACGAAGCCGTGCTCCACGCCCATGTCGATCAGGCCGCCCTCGCGGCTGATGCCCTGGCCGTAGAGGATGTCGAACTCGGCCTGCTTGAAGGGCGGCGCGACCTTGTTCTTGACGACCTTGACGCGGGTGCGGTTGCCCACCGCGTCCGTGCCGTCCTTGAGGGTCTCGATGCGGCGGATGTCCATGCGCACCGAGGCGTAGAACTTCAGCGCCCGGCCACCGGTCGTGGTCTCCGGGGAGCCGAACATCACGCCGATCTTCTCGCGGAGCTGGTTGATGAAGATCGCGGTGGTCTTGGACTGGTTGAGCGCGCTGGTGATCTTCCGGAGCGCCTGGCTCATCAGGCGGGCCTGCAGACCCACGTGCGAGTCACCCATCTCGCCCTCGATCTCCGCGCGCGGCACCAGGGCGGCGACGGAGTCGATGACGATCAGGTCGAGGGCGCCGGAGCGGACGAGCATGTCGACGATCTCGAGCGCCTGCTCACCGTTGTCCGGCTGGGACAGGATGAGGTTGTCGATGTCCACGCCGAGCTTCTTGGCGTACTCCGGGTCGAGGGCGTGCTCGGCGTCCACGAAGGCCACCGCGCCACCGGCCCGCTGGGCGTTGGCCACGGCGTGCAGGGTGAGGGTCGTCTTGCCGGAGGACTCCGGGCCGTACACCTCCACCACACGGCCGCGGGGGATCCCGCCGACGCCGAGTGCGACGTCGAGTGCGGTCGACCCGGTGGGGATGACCTCGATGGGCTCGTTCGGCCGCTCGCCCATGCGCATCACTGCGCCCTTGCCGAATTGCCGTTCAATCTGTGCGAGCGCGGCGTCGAGCGCCTTCTCGCGGTCGGTTCCTGCCATGGGTTCCACCCGATTTGCTTGAGTCGATCGCTTCACGTCAAAGACGCTAACGCCTGCCACTGACAATGCGCCCCGACGCCCGCCCGGCCTGTGGATAACTCCGGGCGATCCGCCCTCCTCGATCCACCGGCGAAGCCCGGGGATACCCCCGTGAACCCCCGGGAACGCGCCACCGGAACCCCTATATGAATGGATGTTCGATTTTGCTGTCAAGCGCACCACGCGGCGATCCGTCGGCGGGCTTCAGCCGAGTCGCCCGGCCAGCCCGGCGACGACGCCCTCGGCCGCGGAGGCAGCAGGGCGGGTAGCCACCCCCGCCCGCCAGCTCGCCGACGAGTTCGGCGCCCTGGACCTCGACGCGTGGAACATCGCCAGCTCGACACGACTGCGGCCGCCCGGGGCCCCGCCGTTGAGACGAAGCCGCCAGGCCGTTCTCGACATCGTTGCCGCATCTTCCTCAAGAGGCGGCCGCGACCTCTGCTTGACATGCAGCCAAATGGCTGCCCATTATGAAAAGGCAGCCACATGGGTGCATGACTGAGGGTGGCGGACTCATGGACGCGGTGTTCAAGGCGCTGGCCGATCCCAGTCGCCGTCGGCTACTGGACCGGCTCCGGGACCGCAACGGGCAGACCCTGCGGGAGCTGTGCGCGGGACTGGACATGGCCCGGCAGTCGGTCAGCAAGCACCTGGCCGTGCTGGAGGCGGCCGAGCTGGTGACCACGGTGCGACAGGGGCGGGAGAAGCTGCACTACTTGAACGCCGCTCCGATCAACGCCATCGCGGAGCGATGGATCAGCCAATTCGACCGCGGGCGGGTCAACGCGCTCGCGGACCTGAAGAGAGCACTGGAGCAACCTCCCATGGACACCAAGACCTTCGTCTACACGACATACATCCGCACCACCCCCGAGCGGCTCTGGCAGGCCCTGATCGACCCGGCCTTCACCAACCGCTACTGGGGCATCAGCTTCCGGACCGACTGGACCAAGGGATCCCCCATGGCCTGGAATGAGGTCGGCGGCAGCGTCACCGAACACCCCGAGCAGGTCGTCCTCGCCTACGAGCCGCACAGCCGGCTGTCGTACACCTGGCACACCTTCACCCCCGAGTGGGCGCAGGCCAACGGCATCAGCGAGGAGACGCGCGCCCAGCTCGCCGCGGAGCGCCGTTCCGAGGTCACCTTCGACCTCGAGCCCCACGGCGACCAGGTCAAGCTGACCGTCACCCACGAATTCGACCCCGACGGCGCGCTGCACGCGATGTGCAGCCAGGGCTGGCCGGCCATCCTCTCCAGCCTGAAGAGCCTGCTGGAGACGGGCGAACCGCTCGCCGGCTGACGGGAGGGCTGACCCTCCGGTCGGCGGCACAGGCAGGGCGGTGGCCAGCGCCAGCCGGGCGGCACCATCAGCTTGGCGACACCGTCAGCTCAGCACCACCACCCCGGTGGCACCGTCATCGGCCCGGTGACGACCCCGGGCGCACCGTCCGACATCCCTCCCGCCACTCCGGAGAGGGATGTCGGCAGCTTGTCGGCGGTGATGTCGAACCGTCGCCGGGATGTCGGCAGCGGCTGCGACGGTGGACGAGTCGGTGGCGCCCCAGGGAGCGTCGCCCGAGCGCAAGGAGCATGCCGCTGTGTCGTCACCAGCCCGATCACGCGAGCCCCAGCCGTGGGACGTCCATGAGCTGCCGCCAGCCCCGGGCCGGACCTTCCTGGTCACCGGCGGCAACGCCGGTATCGGCTACTTCGTAGCGGAGCAGCTCGCCACGACCGGAGCCCTGATCGTGCTCGGCAGCCGGGACCCCCGGAAGGCCGAGGCCGCCATGGCCTCGATCCGCTCGTACGTCCCCGGGGCCCGCCTGCACCACGTACCTCTGGACCTCGCCGAACCGACGTCCCTGAAGTCCACCGTGGACACGTGGGAACTCGACCGTCTGGACGCGGTGGTCCACAACGCCGGGATCGCCCTGGACGATCCGCCGCGTCGCGAGACCGAGGACGGCCACGAGCTCATGTTCGCCACCAACCACCTCGGCCACTTCGCGCTGACCAGATGGCTCGCACCGCTGCTCGCGGCGGCACCGGCGGGCCGCGTCGTGACGGTCGGCAGCTTCGCGGCCCGGTCCGAGCGGCTGGACCTGGACGATCTGCGGTGCGCCCACGACTACCGGCCGAAGCGGGCCTACGGCAGGTCGAAGCTGGCACAGATGTCCTTCGGCTTCGAGCTCGACCGCCGCCTGCGTGCCGTCGACAGCCCCGTACGCAGCGTCGTGGCCCACCCCGGCGGCGCGCTGGACTCCCTCACCCCTGCCCGCCCGCCGGTGCACGCTCGGAGCTTCGGTGAGCGGCTGCGCGGCCTGCCCGCCGGGCTGTTGGTCCAGGGCAAGGACGCGGGCGCGTGGCCCATCGTGCGGGCGGTCCTCGACCCGGCGGTGCGGGGAGGGCAGTTGTGGGGGCCGAGCGTCTTCGGGCTGCGCGGCAGGCCACGGCTCGAACCGGTACCGGCGCACATCGCCGACCCCGCCGTCGCGGCCCGTTTGTGGGCCGCGAGCTGCGAGCTGGCGGACGTCGACGCGGGCCTCGGCCTGACGTAGGCGCGCTCCGCTACCGCGGGCCGGCCTCGTCCTCGGGGCCCGTCAGCAGGCGCCGCACGCGCGCGAGGAGGGGCGATCCGTCACGGCGCCGGTGCCCGTGCACGCGCGGGTCGTCCGTGACGTCGTACCGCTTCACGTACGCCCCCAGGAAGGCCTGCAGCGTCGCGACCGCCGGGATGGCGATCAGGGCGCCGACCGCGCCGAGGAGCGCCGTGCCCGCGATGACCGACCCGAAGGCGACCGCCGGGTGGATGTCCACGCTCTTGGCGGTGAGCTTGGGCTGCAGGACGTAGTTCTCGAACTGCTGGTAGATCACTACGAAGATCAGCACCCACAGCGCGTACCAGGGGTCCACGGTGAAGGCGATCAGCATCGGCAGGGCGCCCGCGAGGTAGGTGCCGATCGTCGGGATGAACTGCGAGACCAGGCCGACCCACACCGCGAGCACGGGGGCGTAGGGCACTTCGAGGACCTGGAGCAGGATGTAGTGCGCGATCCCGGAGATCAGCGCCATCAGACCGCGGGAGTAGAGGTAGCCGCCGGTCTTGTTGACCGCGATCTCCCAGGCGCGCAGGACCTCGGCCTGCTTGGCGGGCGGCAGCACGGAGCACAGCGCGCGCCGCAGCCGCGGCCCGTCGGCGGCGAAGTAGAACGAGAACAGCAGGATCGTCAGGAGCTGGAAGAGGCCGCCGAGCACCTGCGCGGAGACGTCCAGGACGCCGCTCGCGCTGTTCTGGACGTACTTCCGCAGCCAGTCGGAGTGGATGAGGCTGTCCTGGACCTCGACCCGGGACAGATCCGTGTCGAAGGTCATGTTGATCCAGCGGATGACCTTGTCCAGATAGTCGGGGAAGTCCTCGACCATGTCGACGATCTGGCCCGCGAGCATGGACCCCATCATGGTGATGAAGCCCGCGCTCGCGATCATGACGCCCAGGAAGACCACGCCCGTGGCCAGGCCCCTGCGCAGACCGCGCGCCGCCATCCAGCTCACGGCGGGCTCGACGGCGAGCGCCAGGAAGAACGCGATCAAGATATTGATCAACAGCCCGGTGAGCTGGTGGAAGGCCCAGCTGCCGAGCTGGAAACAGGCGACCAGCGCGAGCGCGAGCACCATGGCGCGCGGCAGCCAGCGCGGCATGCCGGTACCACGGGCCTGCTCCGCCGAGGGGGGCTCTGCGGGCGGGGTGGTGCCGGGCGGTGCTGGCTCGGAGGTGATCTGCGCGGTCTCGTCTGTGGGTGCCACCGTGCCAGTCTCGCCCACGCCGCGGACATTCGGCCGCCGCCCCCGGTTTTCACAGCCCTACGCGCGCGTGGAGGCACGCCCCCGGCGCGCGTGAAGCTCGCCCCGCCCGGCAGGGCAACACCAGTGGGTCCCCGTGTCAGCGGTTTTCGGCCGGTACGTTCATGGCCGAGCACACCGCCCGCCACACGTCCTTCGCCTCCCAGCCCGCGTCCAGCGCCTGGTGCACCGTGCGCCCGCCGAGCTCGGTCATCACATGATCGCGCGCGAAGGTCTCGGCGTACCCCGCGCCGAAGTGAGCCACCATCCGCTGCCAGAAGACCGTCAACCGCATGCCTCCAGTATCGCGCCCCTGAGAGTGCAGCCCGGCACAGAGGGCTTCCCCCGGCCGCGTTCCGCCCTACCTTCGGAACATGGCCGAAAACGGAGCGTCCCCGCACGCCGCTTCCTCCCCGTCGTCGCCGTCCTCCCCGCTGCGCCGCGCCGAGCAGTTCGTCTGGCTCACCGCGCGCGTGCTCGAGCAGCGACGGTTCGCGTACCACTTCCTGGACGGCGACGCCGGGAGCGCCGACGCGGTGGAGACCGCGCTGGCCGCGTACGGCAACGAGGACGGCGGGTACGGCCACGCGCTCGAACCCGATCTGCGCGGTCCCGTGAGCCAGCCGCTGCACACCGGGCACGCGCTGCGCGTCCTGGACTCCATCCAGCGCTGCGGCGGCATGCGGGTGGAGCGGGTGTGCCGCTATCTGACCGCGGTGTCGACCCCTGACGGCGCGCTGCCTGTGATCCATCCCAGCCAACGCGGCTATCCCTCGGCGCCGTTCGTGCCCGTGGTGGACGACCCGCCCAGCGAACTGCTCGCCACCGGCCCTGTGGTGGGTCTGCTGCACCGCAACGAGGTGTGGCACGCCTGGCTGTTCCGGGCCACCGACTTCTGCTGGCGGACGGTGGAGTCCCTGGAGAAGTCGCATCCGTACGAGATCCAGGCCGCCGTCGCCTTCCTCGACGGCGCGCCCGACCGCCCGCGCGCGGAGGCGGCCGCCGACCGGCTGGGCAGGCTGGTCCGCGAACAGCGTCTGGCGGTCCTCGACCCGGAGCGCGCCGACGCCAATCCGGTCTCCCCGGGGTACGGCCCCGGGGAGCACCACTTCGCGTACGACTTCGCGAAGGCGCCGGAATCGCTCGCCCGCGCGTGGTTCACGGATGACGAGGTGGCGCGCTCCTTGGACTTCCTCACGAACGAGCAACAAGAAGACGGCGGTTGGCCGATCCGGTGGCGTCAGTGGGCGCCGGGCACGGCCCTGGAGTGCCGTCCGATCATCACGGTCGAGTCCCTGCGCACGCTGCGGGCCTACGGGCGGTCCATCGGCTGACGGACCGCCCGGGAGCACCACGAAGCCTGCTGTGCGGGCCCGCCGCGGCTCACCCCGCCAGGGCCCGCACGCCCGCCGTGACGACGACGGCCGCCCCGATGACCACCAGGAAGGGCGCGCGCAGCAGCAGCGCCACGGCGGCCGCGGCGAGGCCCGCCGCCCTGGCGTCGAGCACGAGCGTCCGGCCGTCGGCGAAGGCCTGCTGGGCCGTGAGGGCGGCGAGCAGCGCCACCGGCAGCAGGGCGGCCGTGCGCTGGACGAGCGGCCGCTCCAGGGCCCCCGCGGGGACGAGCAGGCCCGCGAGCTTGACGGCGTAGCAGCCGACGACGGTCACAGCGATGGCGATCCAGATGTTCAACGGTCTTCCCCTTGCGCGCTGTCGGGCTCTGCGGTGCGGGCGATGTCCGCGGGGGTGGAGTCGCCTCCCGCTCGGGGGAGACCGGTCTGCGCCTGCTGCAGTTTGCGGCCCTCTACGTAGAGGACGGCCGGGACGGCGAGGGCGGCGGCCAGGACCGGCACTCCCGAAGGCAGCACCGGCAGCAGTCCGAGTCCCAGAAGGACGGCGACAGCAGCGACCGCCCGTTGCGTAGCAGTCCGCACCATCGGCGCGAGCAGCGCGAGGAACACGGCGGGACCGGCGGCGTCGAGCCCCCAGGTGTTGGTGTCCCCGATGGCCTCCGCGCCGAGGGCGCCCAGGAACGTGGAGAGGTTCCACAGGAGGTAGAGGCTGACTCCGGTGACGACGAAACCGATGCGTGCCGCGCGCCGCCCCTGCTGCGCCAGGGAGACGGCCGTCGTCTCGTCGATCACCATGTGGGCGGCGAGGGGACGCACCGCGCGCGGGAGGGCCAGCAGTTGGGAGAGCCGGATCCCGTAGAAGGCGTTGCGCATGCTGAGGAAGACGGCGCCCACGGCGGCCGTGTACGGGCTGCCGCCCCCGGCGAGCGCGCCGACCAGGGCGAACTGGGAGGCGCCGGTGAAGGCCAGCAGGCTCAGCGCGCAGGTCTGGAGCACGGTGAGGCCGCTGCCGGCCGCCGTCACCCCGAAGGCGAAGCCGGAGAGACCGACGGCGATGCCGACGCCGAGGGCGTCGCGGACGACAGCGGAGTCGGGACGGGCCGGACCAGGCCCGGCGCTGTCCGCAGGGCCGACTACGTCACGGGCTCCCTCGGAGTACCCGGGTATGTCTGGGGATGATGTTCGCTCTGCCACACCCTGGACGCTACGAGGAGCGGGTCGGGAGGGTCTTGTACGTTCTTGCGCTCCCGCTGATAGGCGCCCGGGGGCACCCCGACGATCCGCGTGAAGTGCCGGTTGAGGTGCGGCTGGTCGGTGAAGCCGACGGCGACGGCCGCCTCGGCGGGGCTCGTACCGGCGTCCAGGAGGCGGCGGGCGCGCCGCACGCGCGCGTCGGTGAGCCAAGCGTGCGGCGGCATGCCGTACGCGTCGCGGAAGGCCCGCAGCAGGGCGAAGGAGCTGACGCCGAGACCGGCGGCGAGACGCTCCAGGCTCGGCGGGTCGACGAGCCGGTCCTCCAGGACGGCACGCGCGCGTGCCGCGACCCGCGCGCCCGCGGAGCGCACGCTGCGCTGCGGCAGGTTGCCGCCGTTCGACCGCAGCAGCCGGGTCACGGCGACCCGCAGGAACGTGTCGGCGGCGAGCGCGTTGCCCTCCTCCGCAGCCCGCAGCACCCGGTGGACCAGGGTCACGGCGTACGGGTCGTCGAGCACCGGCAGGACGAAGCCGGGGGTCCCGCGCAGGGTCGTCGTCTCCCTGGCGATGGCGGCGACGACGTCCGGGGCCGGGTAGACCGCTCCGTAGCGCCAGCCGTCGGGGTCTCCGGCGCGGCCGGTGTGCGGGGTGTCGGGATTGATCAGGGCGAGGGTTCCCGGTCCCGCGTGCCGGTCGGCGCCGGTGTGCTGGAACACGTCGACGCCCTCGCGGATCGCCGCCACCACGAAGTGCTCGTGGGTGTGGCGCGAGAACGTCTTGCGGACGTAGTGGGCGCGCAGTAGGTCGACGCCGGGCAGCTCGGCGTACGTCCAGTGCCGCGCCTGCTCAGCCGAACCAGCCATGTCTCCATTCTGCGCCACGGGTGCAAGCCCTTTTTCGCAGGTCGGAGCCATTGTCAGTGGCGAGGTGCACGATGGGGGCATGGTCAGGTCCGCACGCAGTCACGACGATGCCCTCGACGGCTTCTCCCCCGCGACCCGCGGCTGGTTCTCGGGGGCCTTCTCCGCGCCCACGTCCGCCCAGGCCGGGGCGTGGCGGGCGATCGGCGAGGGCTCGGACGTGCTGGTGGTCGCCCCGACCGGCTCCGGCAAGACCCTGGCCGCCTTCCTCGCCGCCCTGGACCAGCTGGCCTCGACCCCGACCCCGGCCGACCCCAAGCAGCGCTGCCGCGTGCTGTACGTATCGCCCCTGAAGGCCCTCGCGGTCGACGTGGAGCGTAATCTGCGCAGCCCGCTCACGGGCATCCGCCAGGAGTCCGTGCGCCTCGGCCTGCCCGAGCCCGAGGTGCGGGTGGGCATCCGCTCCGGGGACACCCCCGCGGCCGAGCGCCGCGCCCTGGCCATGCGCCCGCCGGACATCCTGATCACGACGCCGGAGTCGCTGTTCCTGATGCTCACGTCGGCCACGCGGGACGCGCTGACGGGCATCGAGACGGTGATCCTGGACGAGGTGCACGCCGTCGCGGGCACCAAGCGCGGGGCCCATCTGGCGCTGTCCCTGGAGCGGCTGGACGCGCTCCTGAAGCGCCCGGCCCGCCGCATCGGCCTGTCGGCGACGGTCCGCCCCGTGGACGAGGTCGCCCGGTATCTGTCGCCGCAGCGCCGGGTGGAGATCGTCCAGCCCACGTCGGGCAAAGAGTTCGACCTCTCTGTAGTGGTGCCGGTCGAGGACCTGGGGGAGCTGGGCGGCTCGCCGGTGGCGGACTCCGACCAGGGGGCGGAGCGACCGTCGATCTGGCCGCACGTGGAGGAGCGCATCGCCGACCTCGTGCAGGCGCACCGCTCGACGATCGTCTTCGCCAACTCCCGCCGCCTGGCGGAGCGCCTGTGCAACCGGCTCAACGAGATCGCGTACGAGCGCGCGACGGGCGAGGCTCTGCCGGACGACCACAGCCCGGCGGAGGTGATGGCGCAGTCCGGCGCCGCGCAGGGCGCGCCGCCCGTCCTCGCCCGCGCGCACCACGGCTCGGTCTCCAAGGAGCAGCGCGCCCAGGTCGAGGAGGACCTGAAGGCGGGCCGCCTGCCTGCGGTCGTCGCCACGTCCAGCCTGGAGCTGGGCATCGACATGGGCGCGGTGGACCTGGTGGTGCAGGTCGAGTCGCCGCCCTCCGTGGCGTCCGGTCTCCAGCGGGTGGGGCGCGCGGGGCACCAGGTGGGCGCGGTCTCCACGGGCGTCGTCTTCCCGAAGTACCGCGGCGACCTGGTCCAGGCCGCCGTCGTCACGGAGCGGATGCGCACGGGCGCCATCGAGTCGCTGCGAGTCCCCGCCAACCCCCTGGACGTGCTTGCCCAGCAGCTCGTCGCGATGGTGGCCCTGGACAGCTGGCAGGTGGACGACCTGCTGAGCCTGGTCCGCCGTGCCGCACCGTTCGCCTCGCTCCCGGAGTCGGCGTTCACGTCCGTCCTGGACATGCTCGCCGGCCGCTATCCCTCCGACGCCTTCGCGGAACTGCGCCCGCGCGTGGTGTGGGACCGCGTCGCGGGCACCGTCACCGGGCGGCCGGGGGCACAGCGCCTGGCGGTCACCTCCGGGGGCACGATCCCCGACCGCGGCCTGTTCGGCGTCTTCCTCGCGGGCGCCGACCCGAAGAAGGGGGGCGGCCGTGTCGGCGAGCTCGACGAGGAGATGGTCTACGAATCCCGCGTGGGCGACGTCTTCACGCTCGGTACGAGCTCCTGGCGCATCGAGGACATCACGCGCGACCGCGTCCTGGTCTCCCCCGCCCCCGGCGTCCCGGGGAGGCTGCCGTTCTGGAAGGGCGACCAACTGGGCCGCCCGCTCGAACTGGGCCGTGCGCTCGGCGCGTTCCTGCGCGAGGTCGGCTCGCTCCCGCAGGACGACGCGCGCGCCCGCCTCCGCGCCGCGGGCCTCGACACCTGGGCCGCGGACAACGTCTTGACGTACCTCACCGAGCAGCGCGAGGCCTGCGGCCACATCCCGGACGACCGCACGATCGTGGTGGAGCGCTTCCGCGACGAGCTGGGCGACTGGCGCGTGGTGGTGCACTCCCCGTTCGGCGCCCAGGTGCACGCCCCCTGGGCCCTGGCCCTCGGCGCCCGCCTCACCGAGCGGTACGGCATGGACGCCCAGGTCATGCACGCCGACGACGGCATCGTGCTGCGCCTGCCCGACGCCGACCTGATGGGCCTGGACCTGCTCGACCAGGACCCGGCGGGCCTCGACCCCTCCGTGGAATCGACGCTCGACCCGGAGAAGGCACCCGTGGGCGCGGGAGACGTGGCCTTCGACAAGGGCGAGGTCGGCCGGCTCGTCACCGACCAGGTGGGCGGCTCGGCACTGTTCGCCTCCCGCTTCCGCGAGTGCGCCGCCCGCGCGCTGCTGCTCCCGCGCCGCAGCCCCGGCAAACGCACGCCCCTGTGGCAGCAGCGCCAGCGCGCCGCCCAGCTCCTGGAGGTCACCAGCGAGTTCGGCTCCTTCCCGATCGTCCTGGAGGCGGTCAGGGAATGCCTCCAGGACGTCTTCGACGTACCGGGCCTGACCGAGCTGATGGGCGATATCGAGTCCCGCCGCGTCCGCCTCGTCGAGGTCACCACCCCGGAGCCGTCCCCCTTCGCCCGCTCCCTGCTGTTCGGGTACGTGGCCCAGTTCCTGTACGAGGGCGACTCACCGCTCGCCGAGCGCCGCGCCGCCGCCCTGTCCCTGGACTCCCGTCTCCTGGCCGAACTGCTCGGCCAGGCCGAGCTGCGCGAGCTCCTCGACGCGGACGTCCTCGCCACCCTGGAGCAGGAACTCCAGTGGCTCACCGACGACCGCCGCGCCAAGGACGCCGAAAGCGTGGCCGACCTGCTGCGTCTCCTCGGTCCGCTCACCGACGCCGAGCTGGCCGCGCGCGGCGCGGAGCCCGAGTGGGCCGAGGAGCTGGCAGGCGCCCGCCGGGCCATCCGGGTCCGTGTCGGCGGGGCCGACCACTGGGCGGCGATCGAGGACGCGGGCCGCTTGCGGGACGCGCTCGGCACGGCGCTGCCGGTCGGCGTCCCGGAGGCCTTCACCGAGCCCGTCAAGGACCCCTTGGGCGATCTCCTCGCGCGCTATGCCCGCACCCACGGCCCGTTCACGTCCGCCGCGGCCGCCGCCCGCTTCGGCCTGGGCGCGGCGGTCACGGACGGGGCCCTGCACCGCCTGGCGGCCAGCGGCCGTGTCGTACAGGGGGAGTTCCACCCTGCCGGGATCGGCCAGGAGTGGTGCGACGCCACCGTCCTGCGCCGACTGCGACGCCGCTCCCTTGCCGCCCTGCGGCACGAACTGGAACCGGTGCCACCGGCCGCTCTCGCCCAATTCCTGCCCCAGTGGCAGCACTTGAGCGGCCACGGCCTGCGTGGCGTCGACGGCCTGGTGCGCGCCGTCGAGCAGCTCCAGGGCGCGTCGGTCCCGGCGTCGGCCCTGGAGAAGCTGGTCCTGCCCTCCCGGGTCACCGGGTACGCCCCCGCGATGCTCGACGAGCTGACGGCGGCCGGGGAGGTGGTCTGGGCGGGTGCCGGAGCCCTCCCGGGCAAGGACGGCTGGATCAGCCTGTACTTGGCGGACGCGGCCCCGCTGCTGCTCCCGCCCCCGCACCCTCTGGAGCTGACCGCGCTCCACCAGTCCGCCCTGGACACCCTCTCCGGAGGCTACGGCCTGTTCTTCCGGCAGATCGCCGACCAGATCCGCGCGACCACGCACCCGGACGTCTCCGACCCCCAAATCGCCGACGCCGTCTGGGACCTGGCGTGGTCCGGCCGCCTCACCAACGACACGCTCGCCCCGATGCGCGCCCTCCTGGGGTCGGGGCGCACGGCTGGTTCCACGGCCCACCGCGCGAAGCGCAGCATCCCACGCGGGCGGTACGGCTCACTGACGGCCGCGGCCCGCCCCGCCTCCCGCACCGGCCCGCCCACGGTCGCGGGCCGCTGGTCCCTGCTGCCCGCCCGTGAGCCCGACCCGACGCTGCGGGCCCACGCCCTGGCCCGCACGCTGCTCGACCGACACGGCGTGGTGACCCGCGGGGCGGTCGGGGCCGAGGGCGTGGAAGGCGGCTTCTCGGCGGTCTATCGCGTCCTCTCGGCCTTCGAGGACAACGGCCAGACCCGGCGGGGTTACGTGGTGGAGGGCCTCGGGGCCGCGCAGTTCGCGATGGACGGCGCGGTGGACCGGCTGCGGGCCGGGGCCAACGCCCGTGAGCGCGGGGACGGTGCCCGGCCGTCCGACGCCCAGGCCGTCGTCCTGGCCGCCGCTGACCCCGCCAACGCCTATGGCGCCGCCCTGCCCTGGCCCGAACCACCGGCCGAGGCAGGCCACAAGCCCGGCCGGAAGGCGGGGTCCCTGGTGGTCCTGGTGGACGGCGAGTTGACCCTCTACATGGAGCGGGGCGGCAAGTCACTGCTCGCCTGGTCCACCACCACACCGGACGGCTCGACCGAGAACCCCCGCCTGCCCGCGGCCGCGTCAGCGTTGGCCTCCGCGGCCAAGGCAGGAGCCCTGGGCACAGTCACCGTGGAACGAATCAACGGCTCCCCCGCCCTGACATCCCCCCACGCCCCCCTCCTGGAACAATCCGGCTTCCACGCCACCCCCCGAGGCCTCCGCATCCGCGCCTGACCCATCCCCAGCCCCGCCCCCGAGGGCCGCAAGCTCCCCTCTCCCCTCACACATCCAGGAACCCCCGGGCCTGGGTCCGTGCCCTCCCCCAACATCACAGGCGCCGCCGGACTGGACTGTGCCCACCTCCCCGAAGCAGTCGACTTCACTCGAGCTTGGGCACCCCCATCCCCCTGTGGGCGGCCCAGCTGCCCACAGCAGAGGCAGACACCCCCAGCCGACCCGAAGCCCGAACGCGACACCCCCACCGAACCGCTCACCGCCATCCGAACCGGAGGGGACGTGCCGGTATGTCCGCGCGCAGCTCGGCCCACCACGACGCACGTACACGAAACGTTCCGAACGACACACACGCGAGCACGGACATACCGGCACGGCCCCGCCCCACCACCGGAGAGAAGGCGAGAGAACCGCAACCACCCCACCGGAGAGAAGGCGGGAGGACCTCACCCCACCACCGGAGAAGAGGCGAGAAACAGCAACCCCGGCCCCCGGGGCCAGCACACACCCCCACGCCCACACACCCTCACCACCCAAGGCGCCCCCGCCACCCAAGGCGCCCCCGCCAGCAAAGGCGCCCCCGCCAGCAAAGGCGCTCCCGCCAGCAAAAGTGGAACGCTGGCCCCATGCCCGAAGGAGACACCGTCCACCAGGCGGCCCACCGCCTCCACGCAGCCCTAGCCGGCCACCCCCTCACCCGCTCCGACCTCCGCGTCCCCAAGCTGGCCACCACCGACCTCACGACCCGCACCGTCCTGGACGTAACCGCACGCGGCAAACACCTCCTCACCCGCGTGGAAGGCGGCCTGACCCTGCACTCACACCTGGGCATGGACGGCTCCTGGCGCGTGTACACCCCGCAGGAACGCTGGCGCGGGGGCCCCGCCCACCAGATCCGCGCCGTCCTCGCGACCGCCGACCACACGGCCGTCGGCTACCGCCTGCCGGTCCTGGAACTGCTCCGCACGACCGACGAGCACCGCGCGGTGGGCCACCTGGGCCCGGACCTCCTGGGCCCCGACTGGGACCCCGAGCAGGCGCTGAGCAACCTGCGCGCGGACCCCGAGCGCGCCCTGGGCGAGGCGCTGCTGGACCAGCGGAATCTCGCGGGCATCGGCAACATCTACAAAAGCGAACTGTGCTTCCTGCTCGGAGCCACTCCCTGGCTCCCGATCGGCGAGCTGCCCGAGGAGAAGGCGACCCGCCTCGCCCCCCTGGCGAAGAGGCTCCTAGAGGCCAACCGCGACCGCCCGGCGCGTACGACGACGGGCAGCACCCGCCCCGGCCAGCGCCTGTACGTGTACGGCCGCGCACCCCGCCCCTGCCTGCGCTGCGGCACCCCCCTGCGCTCGGCGGACCAGGGCGAACCCACCCGCAGACGCCCCACGTACTGGTGCCCGACCTGCCAACAGGGCCCCACTCCCTGACCGAGCGGAACCACCCCACCGACCGAAACACCCACCCCGGACAACCCCACGCACCACGTACATACCGACTAGTTGACGACCCGTCAGATATCGCCGTACGGTCCCGCCATGCCCCTATCGGCGTACGACCTCACCGACCGCACCGCGTTCGTCACAGGCGCCGCCAGCGGAATCGGCCGCGCCACCGCCGTACTGCTCGCCGAGGCGGGCGCGGCCGTGCACTGCGCCGACCGCGACGCCCAAGGCCTGAAGGAGACGGCGACCCGCATCAAGGCGGACGGCGGCACGGCGTTCACGTACACGTTGGACGTGGCCGACAAGGCGCAGGTTGAGGAGGCCGTGGCGGCGACGGCCGCGACGACGGGCCGACTGGACGTGCTGGCGGCCATCGCCGGGATCATGCACAGCAGCCCCGTCCTGGAGACCCGCGACGAGGACCTGGACCGGGTCCTGGGCGTGAACTTCAAGGGAGTGCTGTACACGTGCCAGGCGGCGGCCCGCGCGATGATCGACGCGGGTACGGGCGGCAGCATCGTGACGATGGCGTCGAGCGCCGTCGACACCAGCCACCCCGGCCTGCTCTGCTACGCCTCGGCGAAGGCGGCCGTCGTACAGCTGACGAAGACGCTGGCCACGGAGGTCGGTGCGCACGGCATCCGCGTCAACGCAGTGGCTCCGGGATGGACGCGTACGCCGATGACGCACCGCCACGAGGAGGAGGCGCAGGCAGCGACCGAGGCGGCCCTGGCCCGCAGGTCGCCCCTGGGCAGGGTCGGCGAACCGGAGGACGTGGCGCACGCCGTACTGCACCTGGCGTCGGACGCGTCGTCGTTCACGACGGGCCAGATCCTCCGCCCGAACGGCGGCGTCGCGATGCCTTGGTGACCCGGGCCCGCCCCGCCCGGCTCCTCGACCTCACCCACACCCACACCCACACCCCTGCCCTAGGGCGTTTCTGACGGCTCTTGAAACCGTCAGATGGCTGTCACGGGTGTGGGCGCCGGGGCGAGCAGCACCTCGCGGGGCAGCTCCCGTTGCGCCGACGATCTCCCTGGCGGCCGACCAAGAGCCATCAGAAACGCCCTAACCCTCGCCTACCCCGCACCCCGTACCCGCTCCGAACCCCGACCACGATCACCACTCTGACCCCGACCGCGACCCCGTCCGCGCCCCCGCCCAGCAACCCCCGCAGCCCGCGCCTTGGCCACACAGTGCACCGGCAGCAGACTCAACCCCCACCCCCCGGCGGCGATGGTCCCTTCAAGGACCCCCGCCTCGGGCTCCAGGGCGAGCCGGAAGACCGCCCACCACCACAGCGCGGAGAGCCCCAGCGCCGGCGCCCACCGCACGATGCGCCCCGCCACGGCTTTCACCTCCCGCCAGGAGCCGGGCCGACCGCACGGCCACACACGGAGCCCGCCCGGACCAAGGCCGGACGCGGGCTTTCCGAGTCTCCCCCGCCCCACTCCACCCCGCATCCGATGAGCGCACGGCGCCGACGCAGCACCCGCGCGGGAGGTGATCCGCATGGACCGACATTCCCAGCCGCCCCGCCGAGCGGCCAGGACAGCACTCGGCCACCGCACACGGTCCGGTCGGACCCGTCCGGTCCGCCGAGACATTCACCGGCCCTGCGCGAGGCACCCCGCCCCGGCCAACGGCCCCGCAGAGGCACCCGTCGAGGAGACCAGGACGCCCCAGGCACCCAGGAATCCGGGCATCCGGACACCCCGGCACCCGGACACCCGGGCACCCACCCAAGGCGCCCCCGCCAGACCTATCCGTTCTCGGCCTGGAACATCCAATGATGCTTCTCCAGATCAGCCGTGATCTGGATGAAGATGTCCTGGCTCACCGGATCCGCGTCGCCGGTGGCACCCACCCGCTTCCGCATCCGCGTGATCACCGCTCCGAGCGCGTCCACGAGCGCTCCCACGGCGTCGGTGTCCTTGACCCAGCCGTCGGGAACCTGGCCGATACCGCTGCTCGACGCCACCGTCCCGGCCCGCCCGTCGGGCGAGACACCGAGGGTGGAGGCGCGTTCGGCGACGGTGTCGGAGTGCAGCCGGGCGGTGTCGACGACCTCGTCGAGCTGCAGGTGTACGGAGCGGAAGCGCGGGCCGACCACGTTCCAGTGGATCTGCTTGGCCACCAGGGACAGGTCGACGAGGTCCACGAGGGCACCCTGCAGCGCCTCGGACACAGTCTTCAGATCGTCGTCGGGCAACGGGCTCTTCACGACGTACATCGTTTCCTCCGCGTCTTGACTGTCTTCGGCTGTCTTGACTGCCTTCGGCTGTCGGTTGTCGGTTGTCCAAACAGTGCCGCTCAAAACACCATCAACCATCGCGCAAGCCCACCATCACGGCCACTTCGGGCACCGAGCGGAAGCAACGGGGCAGGGGCAACGAGCAGAGGCCCCAGGCGGTGCGAGCAGGCGGTGGGAGCAGGCAGAAGCGACAGCCGGAAACGTGGGCGGAAACACAGCGAAAGCCCCGGCCGGATGACCCGGCCGGGGCTCTCTGTGCGCGTTAGGGGCCCGAACGTCAGGCGGCGACGACGTCGACCGCTTCCGCAGGCGCCTTGATGGTCACCCGTTCCGGTGGCACACCGGTCACCGAGACGGAATTGAGCATCGGACGCATCGGTGCTCGCACCGGTTCCGTAGCCGCTGCCGACTGGGCCAGCTCGGCGAGCGAGAGCTCGTCGCTCACTTCTCGCATGAGCTCGGACATCCGTACGTCAAGCGCGTCGCAGATCGCGGAAAGCAGCTCGGAGGAAGCCTCCTTCTGCCCCCGCTCCACCTCGGAGAGATAGCCGAGTGAGACTCGGGCGGACGAGGAGACTTCGCGCAGAGTACGGCCCTGGCGCTGGCGCTGCCGACGCAGCACGTCACCCAGCAGGCGACGGAGCAGAATCATCGGTGGCTCCCTCCTCGGACCGCGTAGCCGCATCCTTCACGCCCCACCGTACCGCCTTGCGCGGCGGCCGTGCGGGGAGCGATGTCGTGTTCACTCAGGGCTGCAAACATCAAGTCCCCCCGTTCTGTTCCGTATCCTGTGCCCGCTCGTTCCTGACGCGTTCTCCGGAGAGCTGCCGAAGGAGCAGTCCCAGCACACTGCGTACGCTCTCTCTACGGATTTCCGTACGGATTCCGTTCAACCTCAGGCCGGCCACATTCCCCTCAGAGCGAAGCCGGGAACCAGGCCCCACAACCGCGACGAACACCGTCCCGACCGCCTGTCCGTCCTGCGGATCGGGTCCGGCGACGCCCGTCGTGGCGAGCCCCCAGTCCGCGCCGAGAAGCTCGCGCACACCGGCGGCCATCTGCAGGGCGACCTCGCCGTCCACGGCCCCCCGGGCGGCGAGCAGCTCGCCGTCGACCCCGAGGACTTCCCGTTTCAGCTCCGTCGCGTACGCCGTCACGGACCCGCGGAAGACCCGCGAGGCACCCGGCACCGACGTTACCTCGGCGGCCACGAGACCGCCGGTCAGGGATTCGGCGACCGCCAGCGTCTCACCACGCTCGGCGAGCAGCCGCAGCACCTCGGCGGCACCCCCGGCCTCATCACCGGCCCAGGCGCCCGCATCGGCCCCCGCCGGCCCCCCGGACATCACTTCGCGGCCCCCCGCTCCGGCTCCGGGTCGGTCTCGGCCTCCTCCTGCGCCGCCGCGCTCGCCGCCATCCCTTGCCTGCGCAGCACCACGGCCTGCTTCACGTAGTCGAGCCCGGTGACGACGGTGAGGACGACGGCGACCGCCATCACCCAGAACCGCAGCGTCGCGAGCGGGCCGGTCAGCGCCAGGACGTACATCCCGACCGCCGTGCCCTGCGCGAGCGTCTTCATCTTGCCGCCGCGACTGGCCGGAATCACGCCGTAGCGGATCACCCAGAAGCGCAACAGCGTGATCCCGAGCTCGCGCCCGAGGATCACGCCGGTCACCCACCAGGGCAGATCGCCCAGCCAGGACAGACAGATCAGCGCCGCCCCCATGATCGCTTTGTCGGCGATGGGGTCGGCGATCTTCCCGAAGTCCGTGACCAGGTTGTACGTGCGGGCGAGGTGACCGTCGAAGAGGTCGGTGATCATGGCGATGGCGAAGGCCGCCCAGGCGAACGAGCGCCAGGCCGGGTCGTAGCCGCCGTTGCCGAGGAGCAGCATCACAAAGCCGGGCACGAGCAGCAGCCGGACCATGGTGAGCAGGTTCGCGACGTTCCACAGGCTGGCCTGGTCGACCGCCGCGGCGCCCAGCTTCCCGCCGCGCACCGGCTTCGCGCCGTGCGCGCCGGAGCCGCCCGCCGCGGATGCCGGGACTTGGGTCATCTGCCCGTCCCTTCGCCGACGCCCCGGGACCGGCCCGCACCGGGGCCCTCGGGGCCGGCTCCGGCCCCGTCTCCCAGGAGCTCGCACTGCTCCGCCACCAGATCCACGCCTTCCGTACCGACCACCTTTGCCACGACCATACGGCCGACGTGCAAGGGCTCCCCAGCCGTCGCGTCCGCGAATCGGATCTGGCCGTCCGTCTCGGGCGCCTGGTGCGCGGCGCGACCGATGGCGCCGTCCTCGTCGTCGACGGCCTCGATCAGCACCTCGAGGCGCTCGCCGAGGCGCTCCTCGGCGCGCTGGGAGGTCAGCTCCTCCGCGAGCCGCGAGACCCGCGCGAGCCGCTCGTCGACGGTGTCCTGGTCGAGCTTGTGCTCGTACGTGGCCGCTTCGGTGCCCTCCTCGTCGGAGTACCCGAAGACGCCGATGGCGTCGAGCCGCGCGCCCGTGAGGAACCGCTCGAGCTCGGTGACGTCGGCCTCGGTCTCGCCGGGGAAGCCGACGATGAAGTTGGAGCGGACACCGGCCTGCGGCGCCTTCTCGCGGATGGTCTCCAGGAGCTCCAGGAAGCGGTCGGTGTCTCCGAAGCGGCGCATCGCGCGCAGCACGCCGGGCGCGGAGTGCTGGAAGGAGAGGTCGAAGTACGGGGCGACCTTCTCCGTGGACGTCAGGACGTCGATGAGCCCGGGGCGCATCTCGGCGGGCTGCAGATAGCTGACCCGGACGCGCTCGATGCCGTCGACGGCGGCCAGCTCGGGCAGCAGCGTCTCCAGGAGGCGGATGTCGCCGAGGTCCTTGCCGTACGAGGTGTTGTTCTCGGAGACCAGCATGACCTCCTTGACGCCCTGCTCGGCCAGCCAGCGCGTCTCGCCGAGCACGTCCGAGGGGCGGCGCGAGATGAAGGAGCCGCGGAAGGACGGGATGGCGCAGAAGGAGCACCTGCGGTCGCAGCCGGAGGCCAGCTTCACCGAGGCGACCGGGTTGGTCCCCAGACGGCGGCGCAGGGGCGCACGCGGCCCGGAGGCGGGCGCGACGCCGTCGGGCAGGTCCACGGGCGCGTGGCCCGGCAGCGCGACCTCTGTGCCCGCCTCCTGGCGCTCCGCGGGGCTGATCGGGAGCAGCTTGCGGCGGTCGCGGGGGGTGTGCGAGGCGTGGATGCCGCCGTTGAGGATGGTCTGCAGGCGGTCGGAGATGTCGGCGTAGTCGTCGAAGCCGAGGACGCCGTCGGCTTCGGGCAGCGCTTCGGCGAGGTCCTTGCCGTAGCGCTCGGCCATGCAGCCGACGGCCACGACCGCCTGCGTCCGGCCGTGACCCTTGAGGTCATTGGCCTCGAGCAGGGCGTCTACGGAGTCCTTCTTGGCGGCTTCGACGAAGCCACAGGTGTTGACGACGGCGACATCCGCGTTCTCGGCGTC
Organism: Streptomyces flavofungini; assembly: GCF_014650815.1. GTDB lineage: Bacteria > Actinomycetota > Actinomycetes > Streptomycetales > Streptomycetaceae > Streptomyces > Streptomyces flavofungini. The sequence goes on along the minus strand of NZ_BMVR01000015.1, from coordinate 14,749 downwards.
CTCCACGAGGTCCCAGCCGTCCGCCTCCAAGCGGCCTGCGAGCTCCTCCGAGTCCACCTCGTTACGGGCGCAGCCAAGCGTGACAAGGGCGACGGTGCGGCGTTCGGGCATGGAATCAAGACTACTTCGTCCATGCGTCGGCGCCCGCCGCCAGGGTTCCTGGTGATCGCGACAGGCGCTCGGGACGGGACAGGTCAGCCGACTTCCGGGTCACCCTTCGTGTATGTCAGGCGCTCGACCTGGCCCGGTTCGAATTCGTTGTCGACCGGCTTTCCGTTCACGAACAGCTTGATCGCGCCGGCGTCGCCGAGGACGAGGGCGAGCTTCTTGTCGTCCTGGAAGGTCTTGGTCTGGCCCTGCTTGAGCAGGCCGTCGAACAGCTGCCGGCCGTTGTGGTCCTTCACGGAGATCCAGCTGCGGCCGTCGGTGGCGTCGACCTTGACGGTCACCTTGTCCCGGGGCACCCCGGCGACAGCGCTGTCCGAGGGGTCGGGCTTGGGGTCGGCGGGCTTGCTGCCGCTCGGCTTCGGGGCGGCGGCCTTGCTGGGCGTGGAGCCCTCGGCGACCTGCTGGCCGTCGCCGCTGTCGTCGCCGTCGCCGCTGAAGGCGGTGTACCCCACGAAGGCGATCACGGCGGCGATGGCGGCCACCATGGCGGCGGTCCAGTTCGGGCGGCGCGGCTCGGAGCGGATCCGCTCGGCCTCGAACAGCGGCGCGGCCGGGGTCGGCGCGGGCGGCCTGCCGCCGTGGCCCGCGTCGTACCGGGCGACCAGGGGGGCGGGGTCGATGCCGACGGCGCGCGCCAGCGTTCGGATGTGCCCGCGTGCGTACACGTCGCCGCCGCAGCGGGAGAAGTCGTCCTGTTCGATCGCGTGCACGATCGGGATGCGCACCCGGGTGGACGTGCTGATCTCGTCGACGGTCAGTCCCGCGTCCACGCGTGCCTGCCGAAGGACGTGACCGATCGAGGGCGGCTCTTCCGCGGGTCGTTCGGCCGCGGGGCTGTCCTCTGCGAGGCGGTCGTCTGAAGGGTGGTCGTCTTCAGGAGAGTTGCCGATGGACACGGGTGCGCCTTTCGAGCGTGTAGCCACCTGCCGGACATTCAGTCTAGGGGGGCCGAGAAAGGGTGGGGCAACCGGGCGGACGGACTTTGTACGCCATCAGAATGGCCGGACATCCTGATGGTGGGGCACGGGGGTGTTCTTCCCCTCAACTGGACGTGAGCCGAAGAGAAACGGTTGCTTCCGTTCTCGAACGGGTGAGCACGTCCCCGTACGGGTGAACGCCGCCCTCCCGGGGGCGAACCGGCTCCGTACGGGCGAACGGGGTCCGTCAGGAAGCCTCCCCGCGGATCACGGCGAGCACTCCATCCAGCTCATCGGGTTTCACAAGAACGTCACGTGCCTTTGAGCCTTCGCTCGGGCCGACGATGTTCCGCGACTCCATCAGGTCCATCAGCCGCCCCGCCTTGGCGAAGCCGACGCGCAACTTGCGCTGGAGCATCGACGTGGACCCGAACTGGGTGGAGACGACCAGCTCGGCCGCCTGGCACAGCAGGTCGAGGTCGTCGCCGATGTCCTCGTCGATCTCCTTCTTCTGCTTGGTGGCCACGGTGACGTCGTCCCGGAAGACGGGCGCCATCTGGTCCTTGCAGTGCTGGACGACCGCGTGGATCTCGTCCTCGGTGACGAAGGCGCCCTGCATGCGGGTGGGCTTGTTCGCGCCCATCGGCAGGAACAGACCGTCACCCTTGCCGATCAGCTTCTCGGCACCCGGCTGGTCGAGGATGACGCGGCTGTCGGCGAGCGAGGAGGTCGCGAAGGCGAGCCGTGAGGGAACGTTTGCCTTGATCAGGCCGGTCACGACGTCCACGGAGGGCCGCTGCGTGGCGAGCACCAGGTGGATGCCCGCCGCCCGCGCGAGCTGGGTGATGCGCACGATCGAGTCCTCGACGTCACGCGGCGCGACCATCATCAGGTCGGCGAGCTCGTCGACGATCACCAGCAGATACGGGTACGTCTTCAGCTCCCGCTCGCTGCCCTCGGGCGTCTTGAGCTTGCCGTCGCGGATGGCCTGGTTGAAGTCGTCGATGTGCCGGTAGCCGAACGCCGCGAGGTCGTCGTAGCGCAGGTCCATCTCGCGTACGACCCACTGCAGCGCCTCGGCCGCGCGCTTGGGGTTGGTGATGATCGGCGTGATCAGGTGCGGGATGCCCTCGTACGCGGTGAGCTCGACGCGCTTGGGGTCGACGAGGACCATCCGGACGTCCTCAGGCGTCGCTCTTATCATGATCGAAGTGATCAGGCAGTTGATGCAGGACGACTTGCCGGAGCCGGTGGCACCGGCCACCAGGATGTGCGGCATCTTGGCCATGTTGGCCATCACGTAGCCGCCCTCGACGTCCTTGCCGAGCGCCACCAGCATCGGGTGGTCGTCCTCGGCGGCGTCCGCGAGGCGCAGTACGTCACCGACGTTGACCATCTCGCGGTCGGTGTTCGGGATCTCGATGCCGACCGCGGACTTGCCGGGGATGGGCGAGATGATCCGCACGTCCGGGGACGCCACGGCATACGCGATGTTCTTGGCCAGGGCCGTGATCTTCTCGACCTTCACGGCCGGGCCGAGCTCGATCTCGTAGCGAGTGACCGTCGGACCGCGCGTGAAGCCGGTGACGTCCGCGTCGACCTTGAACTCCGAGAACACGTTCGTGAGCGAGTCCACCACCGCGTCGTTGGCGGCGCTGCGGGCCTTGCCGGGGCCGCCGCGCTCCAGGAGGTCGAGCGAGGGCAGCGAGTAGGTGATGTCTCCGGAGAGCTGCAGTTGCTCCGCGCGCGGGGGCAGGTCGCGGTGCGCTTCGGGGGCGGCCTTGGTCAGGTCGGGCACGCCGCCGCCCGCGGCCGCCGGGGGCGGCGTCTTCCGGCCCGCGACGGGGGCCTCGGTCGCGCGGGCCGACGGCACCGGGGCGGACCGCTCCTGCTCGTCCCGGTCCACCGTGACGCCCTGCGTGAGGTCGGCGACCAGCGCCGAGGGCGGCATGCCGTGCATGACGGCGCCGTCGAGTGCCGCGGCCGCGGCGGCCGCCACGTCGACGGCGTCCATGGGGCGGTCGAGGTCGGGGCGCACAGAGGCGCGACGCGGCCTGCGCCGCTTGGACAGCGCCTCCTCCTCCGCCTCGTCGGCCGAGGGCCCCTGCGTGCCACTCCCGGGCTTCCTGCGGCGGCGCGCGGGCAGGGCCTCGCGCCACTGCTCGTCGTAGCGCTCGTCGTCGTCGGAGTACTCGGGGTAGTCGGCGTACTCCCCGTGGTCGCCGTACGCGCCGTCCCGCGCGGGCAGCTCGCCCTCCACCACGCCGAGCCGCACGCCGAGCTGCCGCAGTCGCTGCGGGATGGCGTTGACGGGGGTGGCCGTGACGACGAGCAGCCCGAAGACGGTCAGCAGGACCAGCATCGGTACGGCGAGGACCTCACCCATGGCCTTGTTCAGCGGCGTGGATACGCCCCAGCCGATGAGCCCGCCCGCGTCCCTTATCGCCTGCATGCCGTCGTCGCGCGCGGGCGACCCGCACGCGATGTGCACCTGGCCGAGCACACCGATGACGAGCGCGGACAGGCCGATCACGATGCGGCCATTGGCGTCGATCTTCTCGGGGTGCCGGATGAACCGCACGGCGATGGCCGCGAGCAGTATCGGCACGAGCAGGTCGAGGCGGCCGAAGGCGCCGGTCACCAGCATCTCGACCAGGTCGCCCACGGGGCCGCGCAGATTGGACCAGGTGCCCGCGGCGACGATCAGGGCGAGGCCGAGCAGCAGCAGCGCGATGCCGTCCTTGCGGTGCGCCGGGTCGAGGCTCTTGGCGCCGCGTCCCACGCCGCGGAACATCGCGCCCACCGCGTGCGCGATACCGAGCCAGACGGCGCGCACCACGCGGTAGAGGCCGTTGGTGGGGCTCGGCGCCGGCTTCGGGGCGGGCTTCTTGGCCGCGGCCTTCTTGGCGGGTGCCTTCTTCGCCGCGGGCTTCGCGGGCGCTTTCTTGGCAGCGGCCTTCTTCGCCGGAGCCTTGGTCGGCGCGGCCGCCTTCTTCGCGGGCGTCTTCTTGGCTGCGGGCTGACGTGAGGCCATGGGTGTGAGGTTACCGGGGGAGACGACGGTGGACACGTGTGCCCACTGCTTCACCCGTCTGTGTCGCCCTTGCCGGGGCGGGAAACTGACGGGTGTTCACAGTGGGCGTGTGGGACCTGCGCGCGCGTCAGTTCTGCGAGGGCACCGAAGGGGCGCCGCTGCCGGTGCCCGGCTCCAGTGCGTCAAGAGCCCTGCGCAAACCCGTGAGTTTGCGTTCGAGATGGGCGGCCGTGGCGACGGCGGCGGCGTCCGCCGAGTCGTCGTCGAGCTGTTTGGACAGCGCCTCGGCCTGCTCCTCGACCGCCGCGAGGCGCGCCGACAACTCGGCGAGCAGACCGGCCGGCTCCTTGGCCTCCGCGGCCGCCGCCTTGGCGCCGCCCTCGAGCTGGAGCCGCAGCAGCGCCGCCTGCTCGCGCAGTTGGCAGTTCTTCATGTACAGCTCGACGAACACCGAGACCTTGGCGCGCAGCACCCACGGGTCGAAGGGCTTGGAGATGTAGTCCACGGCACCGGCCGCGTACCCGCGGAAGGTGTGGTGCGGGCCGTGGTTGATGGCGGTGAGGAAGATGATCGGGATGTCCCGGGTCCGCTCCCGCCGCTTGATGTGCGCGGCGGTCTCGAAACCGTCCATTCCTGGCATCTGGACGTCCAGCAGAATGACCGCGAAGTCGTCCGTCAGCAGTGCTTTGAGCGCTTCCTCCCCGGACGATGCCCGCACCAGCGTCTGATCGAGCGCAGAGAGGATGGCCTCCAGCGCCAGCAGATTCTCCGGCCGGTCATCGACCAGGAGGATCTTGGCCTTCTGCACCATGGCCCGCCCTCCTCGCCCCGGCGGTACACCGGGCGCCGCCCCAGAGGACGGCTCCCTTGCGCCGTCCGTCCTTGTGCCGGTCATGGTAGCCGCACCCCGCCTGTCGCCACACCCTGTCACCGCGATGTCACTGTGCACGTAGCAGAAACGCAGCGGCGGACCAGAAGGTTCCCCGAATACCGCGGTTCTACACGACGTCGGCCACACTCTGTCAGCAACTCCGCGTAATGGTGCGGCTTCTTCGCACCGGCCGCGAGCCGCCTTCACGCCGTACCTGAGTCGCGTTCCGGCCGCCCGCGGGCCGCTGGGTCACTCCCGGTGCATCCACTGGTGCATCACCGACAACAGATGATCGGGGTCGACCGGCTTGGTCACGTAGTCCGAGGCTCCGGAGTCGATGGCCTTCTCCCGGTCGCCCTTCATGGCCTTCGCGGTGAGCGCGATGATCGGCAGCCCGGCGAACTGCGGCATGCGGCGGATCGCCGTCGTGGTCGCGTAGCCGTCCATCTCCGGCATCATGATGTCCATCAGGACGACCGTCACGTCGTCGTGCTGCTCCAGGACTTCGATGCCCTCGCGGCCGTTCTCCGCGTACAGCACGGACAGGCCGTGCTGCTCCAGGACGCTCGTGAGCGCGAACACATTGCGGATGTCGTCGTCGACGATGAGCACCTTCTCGCCGCCGAACTGGATGCGCACGCGCGCGGCCGGAGCCTCCTGCCCCGCGCTCTCCTGCCACTGCTCCGGCGTCCCCGCCCCGGCCCCCGGCGCGGACTGCCCCGGCAGCGCCCGCGCCGGACCCGCGGCGGGCGGCGCGCCCCGGCGGCGGCGCCGGAACAGCGCGGCGGGGCCAGGAGCCGCCTGCGGAGCCGTGGCGGAGGGCGGCTGGGACTCCGGGCGCTCGGCCCCGTCCGCGGCGGCCTCAAGGGACTCCAGAGACTCCAGGGACTCCAGTGCGGGCAGTTCGGGGGTCGCGGGCGGCGGCGGGAGCTGGGTGTAGCCCTGCGGCGGCAGTTCGCTGGGGTGCAACGGCAAATACAGCGTGAAGGTCGAGCCGCGCCCCGGTTCGCTCGCCGCGTGGATCTCACCACCCAGCAGCCGCGCGATCTCCCGGCTGATCGACAGGCCGAGGCCCGTGCCGCCGTACTTGCGGCTCGTCGTGCCGTCGGCCTGCTTGAAGGCCTCGAAGATCACCCGCATCTTGCTGGCCGCGATCCCGATGCCGGTGTCGGCCACGGAGAAGGCGATCAGGTCGGCGTCCGCGTCCCGCAGCGACCCGGCTTCGAGGAGCTGCTCCCGGATGGCGTTGGGCACGTCGCTGCTGGCCAGCCGGATGACCAGTTCGACCCCTCCGGAGTCGGTGAACTTCACCGCGTTGGCCAGCAGGTTGCGCAGCACCTGAAGGAGGCGCTGTTCGTCCGTGTGCAGCGTCGCGGACAGCTCCGGCGACACCCGTACGGAGAAGTCGAGGCCCTTCTCCGCAGTCAGCGGGCGGAAAGTGGCCTCTACGTAGTCCACGAGTTGGACGAGCGCGATGCGCGTCGGGCTGACGTCCATCTTGCCCGCCTCGACCTTCGACAGGTCGAGGATGTCGTTGATGAGCTGGAGCAGGTCCGAGCCCGCGCCGTGGATCGTCTCGGCGAACTCCACCTGCTTGGGCGTGAGGTTCGCGTCGGCGTTGTCGGCGAGCAACTTGGCGAGGATCAGCAGGGAGTTGAGCGGGGTGCGCAGCTCGTGCGACATGTTCGCCAGGAACTCGGACTTGTAGCGCATCGAGACCGCGAGCTGTTCGGCGCGCTCCTCGAGGACCTGCCGGGCCTCTTCGATCTCGGTGTTCTTCACCTCGATGTCGCGGTTCTGCTGGGCGAGCAGCGCCGCCTTGTCCTCCAGCTCGGCGTTGGACTCCTGCAGCGCCTTCTGCCGGTTCTCCAACTCCTCGGAGCGCTCGCGCAGTTGCTCGGTGAGCTCCTGCGACTGCTTCAGCAGGATCTCCGTCTTCGTGTTCACGCTGATCGTGTTGACGCTCGTCGCGATCATCTCGGCGATCTGGCTGAGGAAGTCCTTCTGGATGTGTGTGAACGGCTGGAAGGACGCCAGCTCGATGACTCCGAGCACCGTGCCTTCGAAGAGCACCGGCAACACGATGACCTGCGCCGGGGGTGCCTCGCCGAGCCCGGAGGCGATCCGCAGATAGCCGGACGGCGCGTTCTCCACCAGAATCGTGCGCCGCTCCTTGGCAGCGGTGCCGATCAGCGTCTCCCCCGGCCGGAACGACGTCGGCATCGACCCCATCGAATAGCCGTAGCTGCCCAGCATGCGCAGTTCGTACGCGTCCTCGTCACCGCCGAGGTCACTCGCGTCGTCGGTGGGCATGGCCAGGAAGAACGCGCCGTGCTGCGCCGAGACGACCGGCGTCAGCTCGCTCATGATCAGCGAGGCGACGTCCTCCAGGTCGCGGCGGCCCTGCATGAGGCCGGAGATCCGCGCCAGGTTGCCCTTGAGCCAGTCCTGCTCCTTGTTGGCGAGGGTGGTGTCACGGAGGTTCGCGATCATCGTGTTGATGTTGTCCTGGAGGACCTGGATCTCGCCCGCCGCGTCCACGTCGATCTTCAGGTTGAGGTCGCCGCGGGTCACCGCGGTGGCGACGGCCGCGATCGCGCGCACCTGCCGGGTGAGGTTCCCGGCCATCTCGTTCACGGACTCCGTCAGGTCCCGCCAGGTCCCGTCGACGTCCCGCACCCGCGCCTGACCGCCCAGCTGCCCCTCCGTGCCCACCTCGCGGGCGACCCGGGTGACCTGCTCGGCGAACGACGAGAGCTGGTCGACCATCGTGTTGATGGTGGTCTTGAGCTCCAGGATCTCGCCGCGCGCGTCGATGTCGATCTTCTTGGTGAGGTCGCCCTTGGCGATGGCCGTCGTGACCATCGCGATGTTGCGCACCTGACCGGTCAGGTTGGACGCCATCCCGTTCACGGACTCGGTGAGGTCCTTCCACGTACCGGACACGCCCGGAACCCGGGCCTGCCCGCCGAGGATGCCGTCCGTACCCACCTCGCGGGCCACCTTGGTGACCTGGTCGGCGAACGAACTCAGCGTCTTCACCATCGTGTTGAAGGTGTCCGCGAGCTGCGCGACCTCGCCGCGCGCCTCGATCGTCACCGTCTTCGTCAGGTCACCGTTGGCGACGGACGCGGCGACCTGGGAGATGTTGCGCACCTGCATGGTCAGGTTGTTGGCCATCAGGTTGACGTTGTCGCTGAGGTCCTTCCAGATGCCCGTGACGCCGACCACCCGCGCCTGGCCGCCCAGCTTGCCCTCCGTGCCCACCTCACGGGCCACCCGGGTGACCTGCTCCGCGAACGAGGAGAGCTGGTCGACCATCGTGTTCACGGTCGTGACGAGCTCGAGGATCTCGCCCTTGGCGTCGACGGTGATCTTCTTGGACAGGTCCCCCATGGCGACCGCCGTCGTGACCTCGGCGATGTTGCGCACCTGGAGGGTGAGGTTGTTCGCCATCCCGTTCACGGACTGCGTCAGGTCCTTCCACGTACCCGACACACCCTGCACCTCGGCCTGCCCGCCGAGGATGCCGTCCGTACCCACCTCGCGGGACACCCGCGTGACCTGCTCGGCGAAGGCCGACAGCTGGTCCACCATCGTGTTGAGGGTGTTCTTCAGCTCCAGGATCTCGCCCCGGGCGTCCACGTCGATCTTCTGCGACAGATCACCGCGCGCCACCGCCGTCGCGACCTGCGCGATGTTGCGCACCTGGGCCGTGAGGTTCCCCGCCATGCCGTTCACGGAGTCCGTCAGGTCCCGCCACACACCGGCGACACCCGGCACCTGCGCCTGCCCGCCGAGCCGCCCCTCGGTGCCCACTTCCCGCGCCACCCGCGTCACCTGGTCGGCGAACGCGGAGAGCTGGTCCACCATCGTGTTGATGGTGTTCTTCAGCTCCAGGATCTCGCCGCGCGCGTCCACGTCGATCTTCTGCGACAGATCACCGCGGGCCACCGCCGTCGTCACCTGCGCGATCTGACGCACCTGCGAAGTCAGGTTGCCCGCCATGAAGTTGACGGAGTCCGTGAGCTCCTTCCACGTACCGCTGACGCCGTCCACGCGCGCCTGGCCGCCGAGCCGCCCCTCCGTGCCCACGTCCCGCGCCATCCGCGTGACCTGGTCGGCGAACGACGACAGCTGGTCCACCATCGTGTTCACGGTGTTCTTCAGCTGGAGCATCTCTCCGGAGACGTCGACCGTCACCTTCTGGGAGAGGTCGCCGTTGGCCACCGCCGTCGTCACCTGCGCGATGTTGCGCACCTGGCCGGTGAGGTTGCGGAAGGCGGTGTTCACCGAGTCGGTGAGGTCCTTCCACGTCCCCGCCGCGCCCGGCACCTGCGCCTGCCCGCCCAGCTCGCCCTCGACACCGACCTCCCGCGCCACGCGCGTCACTTCGGCGCCGAACGACGACAGCTGGTCCACCATCGTGTTGACGGTGTTCTTCAACTCCAGCATCTCGCCCGCGACGTCGACGGTGACCTTCTGGGACAGGTCGCCGTTGGCCACCGCCGTCGTCACCTGCGCGATGTCCCGCACCTGCGTCGTCAGGTTCCGGAAGACCGTGTTGACGGAGTCGGTCAGGTCCTTCCACGTCCCCGCCGCGCCCGGCACATTGGCCTGCCCGCCGAGCTGCCCCTCCGCGCCGACCTCGTTGGCGACGCGCGTGACCTCGTCCGCGAAGGTGCGCAGCGTCTCCGTCATCTGGTTGATGGTCTCGGCGAGCTGGGCCACCTCGCCGCGCGCGCTCACCCGCACCTTCTGCGACAGATCACCGTTCGCGACGGCCGTCGTGACCTGGGCGATGCCCCGCACCTGCGCGGTCAGGTTGCCCGCCATCAGGTTCACCGAGTCGGTGAGGTCCTTCCACACCCCCGCGACGCCCGGCACCTGCGCCTGCCCGCCGAGCTCGCCCTCCGTGCCGACCTCACGCGCGACCCGGGTCACCTCGGAGGAGAACGAGGAGAGCTGGTCCACCATCGTGTTGACGGTGTTCTTCAGCTCCAGCATCTCGCCGGCCACGTGCACCGTGACCTTGCGCGACAGATCACCCTTGGCCACGGCGGTCGTCACCAGCGCGATGTCGCGCACCTGCGCCGTCAACCGGTACGCCATCGTGTTCACCGAGTCCGTGAGATCCTTCCACGAACCGGACATACCGCGCAATCGGGCCTGCCCGCCCAGCTTGCCCTCCGTGCCCACCTCGCTGGCCACCCGCGTGACCTCGTCAGTGAACGTGGACAACTGGTCGACCAGGTTGTTGACCGTGCGCCCGACCTTCAGGAACTCACCGCGCAGCGGATGGCCGTTGCCCTCGTCCGCCTCCGCGCGCAGCTCCATGCGCTGCTCCAGGTCACCCTCGGCGACCGCGGACAGCACTCGGCCGACCTCGGAGACAGGCCGTACGAGATCCTCCACGAGCGCGTTGGAGGCGTCGATCGCCGACGCCCAGGAGCCCTCCAGGGCGCCGCCCCGCAGCCGCTCTGTGAGCTTTCCCTCACGCCCCACCGTGCGCCGCACCCGCGACAGCTCACCGGTGAGGTGGAGGTTGCGGTCGGCGACCTCGTTGTAGACGGCGGCGATCTGCGACATCACGTCGTCGCCCGACACCGTCAGGCGCTTGCGGAAGTTCCCGTCTCGCATCGCCTCCAGGGCGACGAGCAGCTTGTTGAGGGCCGCGGCGTCCACCGTGGCCGTCGTCCCGTTCCGCGGCTTGCGCTGACTGCTCAGGGACCGTCCGTCTTTCGCGCGCGTCTGAGTGGCACGCGTCGATGCGCCAGACTCCACTGTGTCCCTCCCGCAAGGGTCGACCGTACTGCTGGGGCTCCATCTGGAAGCCTGTCCAGTGTTTCACCATGGCCGAACCAGGCCATAACAGTTCGGCAGCTTCGCACACCGTCCGCACACCCTCCGGGCGGAAACACTGGCGACCGGCATCAGCTTGGACGGCGAAGGTAAGTAACCTGGCATTCGGCTGTCCAACCACCCCGGTCCTGCCCGGCCTGGGCGGTGGCACACATAAACAGCGGGCATCGGAGGGGCGGCCGCACCATGGGACTGCAGATTCCCGGGGGACAACGGACGAGGAGTTCTGTGATCACCGCGCGCGCGGCTGCGACTTTCGAACCCGTCGGGCGTTCCGTCGCGACGGCCCGTTCGTTCGTCAGAGACACCCTCCAGGGCTGGGGGTTCTCCGACATCGTCGACGACGCGGTCGTACTGACCAGTGAACTCGTCACGAACGCCGTCGTGCACGCGGGCACCGCCGCCGACGTCCTGTGCCTGCGCACCGAGGACGCCGTCCGCATCGAGGTCTCCGACCACTACCCCGAACGCGAGATCCCCCTCCAGAACTCCCCCGCGACCATGGGCAGCCCCGACCGCGAGGGCGGCCGCGGCCTCCAGCTCTGCGCCGCGCTCGCCACCCGCTGGGGCGTCGACTACACCCCGACCCACAAGCAGGTCTGGTTCCAACTCAACCTGCCCGACCGCCCCGTGGGCACCCGCGCCGCGGGCCCCGTGCTCCCCGCCGACCTCCTCCCGATCACCGACGGGCGCGTCCGCGTCGCCGTCGTCCAGATCGACCGCGCGGGCGCCATCTCCGCGTGGAACGAGGACGCCGAGGAACTCTTCGGGTACGTCGCCGAGCAGGTCACCGGCAAACCCCTCACCGACTTCGCCGCCTGGCCGCACACTCCCGGCACCAGCACCGGCATCGTCGACGCCCTCCAGCTCTCCCGCTGGGAGGGCAGCTACGGCATCCGCGACTCCAGCGGCCGCGTCATCCCCGTCTACGCCTCCCACCTGCGCGTCCGCGACACCGACGGCGAGCCCTCCACGGTCTGCCTGCTCGTCCGCGACGACGAGCGCGCCGTCCTGCAGACCCCGCTGCGCGGCCCCTCCCCCGAGTCCGGCACCCTCAGCGAGCCGCGCGCCACCGACCCCTTCGAGGTCTTCATCGGCTCGCCCGCGCCGGAGGACCTCGACGGCCTCCTCCAGCGCACGGTCGAGCGCGCCCGCGACATGCTCGACGGCGACGCGGCCTTCCTGCTCCTGGCCACGGACGACGAGACGGAGCTGGAGGTCCGCGCCTCCACCGGCCTGCCCTCGGCCCGCCAGCGCTTCGCCCGCGTCCCCGTGGAGGCGGGCCCGGGCCGCTACGGCTCCGCGCGCCTGCCGGCCGTCCACGAGGACCTCACGGTGGTGCCGGGCGCCGTCCCGCTGCTCAACAGCACCGGCATGCGCTCCGTCGTCACCGTCCCGCTGAAGGTCGAGGGCCGCCTCACGGGCTCGCTCGGCGTCGCCGCCGAGGCCCCCGACCGGTACTCGAACGAAGAGGCCCTGCGCCTGCAGTTCGCCGCCGACCGCATCGCCCTCGCCGTCGAGTCGGCCCGTCTCGGCGAGCTGGAGCGCCTGCGCCGCGGCTCCCTCTCCTTCCTCGTGGAGGCCTCCGACCTGCTCGCGGGCACGCTCGACCGCGACCAGACCCTGGCCCTGATGGCCCAGATGACCGTCCCCACGCTCGCCACCTGGTGCGCCGTCTACACGATCGCCGACCAGGCCTCGGAGCCGTACCTCTCGTACGTCCTGCACGAGGACGAGGAACGCATCGACGGCCTCAAGGCCCTCCTCACGAAGGTCGCCCCGCCGGACCCGGTCCCGACCCCTGGCGCCCGCGTCTGGACGGCCCCCTCCGAGGCCGCGCACCAGGCGGCCCTGCGCACGTCGATGCGCAACCTCGGCCTCGGCGAGCCGATGGCGATCGGCGCGGGCATCGGCACGACGCTGTCGACGGCCTCCGCGGTGGGCGGCGAGACCGTGGTCCTGCCCCTGGTCGCCCGCAACCGCGTCATCGGCATGCTGGTGCTCGGCAAGCCGTCCGACGAGCACTTCCGCCAGGAGATCCTGGAGCTCGCCGAGGACCTCTCCCGCCGTGCCGCGCTGGCCCTCGACAACGCCCGCCTGTACTCGGAGCGCATGGCGATCAGCCAGTCCCTCCAGCGCAGCCTGCTCCCGCCCGGCCTGCCGCAGGTCCCGGGCGTGGAAGTGGAGGTCATCTACCGCGCGGCCGGCGAGGGCAACGAGGTCGGCGGCGACTTCTACGACCTGTTCCCGATCCGCGACGGCGCGTACGGCTTCGCGATCGGCGACGTGTGCGGCACGGGCCCGGAGGCGGCCGCGGTCACGGGCCTGGCCCGGCACGCGCTGCGTCTCCTTGCCCGCGAGGGCTTCGGCGGCCCCGCGGTCCTGGAGCGCCTGAACGCCGCGATCCTCGACGAGGGCGCCCGCAGCCGCTTCCTCACGCTCCTGTACGGCGAGTTGTGGCCCCAGGAGGACGGCTCGGCGGTCCTGAAGATCGTCTGCGCCGGCCATCCGCTGCCGCTGCGCCTGCGCCAGGACGGCACAGTCGAGCCGTACGCGGAGCCGCAGCCCCTCCTCGGCGTCATGGACGACCTGGAGCTGTACGAGCAGACGGTGACACTCGATCCCGGCGACGTCCTGCTGTGCGTCACGGACGGCGTGACGGAGCGCCGCGAGGGCACGCGCATGCTGGGTGACGACGGTCTCGCCGACGTCCTCACGACGTGCACGGGTCTCACGGCGGGCGCGGTGGCGGCCCGCATCATGCGCGCGGTGGAGCGCTTCGCGTCGGACGCCCCGTCGGACGACATGGCGATCCTGGCGATGCGCGTCCCGGGCCTCGACGACTGAGCGACAACGGCCCCCTTCTACTGAGGGGCACACAACAAAGAAGGCCACCGTCCCCAGGACGGTGGCCTTCTCTCTTACTTCCTTCGATCAATCTCTGAGCCCCCAAGCGGAATCGAACCGCTGACCTTCTCCTTACCATGGAGACGCTCTACCGACTGAGCTATAGGGGCCAGTTGCGTTCTGCGCGGTTTCCCGCGCGGCAACGGAATAGATCATACCCGAACATCGAGCGCCTCAGAACCGCCGACTTCTGAGGCACGAAGAACGCGGCCGGATTCAGAAAGCGGGCTGGAGCAGTCCACCGAGCGCGTTGCACGCCGACACCATCCGCTGGAGTTCGCGCCGCGTCAACGAGGCCTCCACAGGCAGCGTCAGCGTCTCATCGGCAGCCCGCTCGGTCTCCGGCAGCTCCACGTCCCGCCAGTACTTCGGCGTCCGGTGCAGCGGCGTCTTCACGGGTACGTGGCAGTCAACTCCCCTGGCCCGTACGGCCCGCGCGAACGCGTCGCGGTCCGGCCGCCCGTTCCCGGGCACCCGCACGACGTACTGGTGGCTGTGGGCGGCGCTCCCGGCCGGCGTTATCACTCCGTTGAGGCGCCCGTTCAGATACGAGGCGTACGCCTGCCGCTGAGCGAGCCCGGCACGCGGCGCGTCCGGCTCCGTGTGTTCGAGTACGAGGAGCGCGTGCCGCTGTCCGACGCGGTGCAGCCCGGTGATGTCCGCCTGGTTGCCGAAGCGGTGTACGGCGACCACGGCGGCGGTGCGGGGGGTGACGACGGCGTCGACCGCCTCGGGGTCGAGGCAGTACGTCCGAGGGTCGATGTCCGCGAACACGGGCATGGCGCCCGCGAGCACGGCGGCCTCGGCCACTTCGGCGTTCCCGTAGGCGGGGACGATGACCTCGTCCCCGCTGCCGACTCCTGCGGCTCGCAGCATCGCAAGTGTTCCCATGTCTGCGGATGTTGGTCGCGCAACGTGAACGGGGAGTAACGCGCAACAAAAAAGAGCTGGTCCCTGAACCGAAGTTCAGGGACCAGCTCTCTATCAAAT
>NZ_BMVR01000014.1 GCF_014650815.1 Streptomyces flavofungini | reverse complement strand
CCCCGGCGGAACTGCGCTCCTACCTGGCCGACCGCCTGCCCGCACACCTGGTGCCGTCGGCGTATCTGGCCCTCGCCCGCATCCCGCTGACCCCGAACGGAAAGGTGGACCACAAGGCGCTGCCGCAGCCCGACTTCGCCGTCGCGGCGCCCTACCGCGCCCCGCGCACTCCCCAGGAGGAGATCCTCGCGGGCGTCTTCGCCGGTGTGCTCGGCGTCGACAAGGTCGGCATCGACGACAGCTTCTTCGACCTGGGCGGCCACTCTCTCCTCGCCACCCGCCTGGTCGGCCGCATCCGCGCGGTGCTCATGGTGGACGTGCCGATGCGGGTGGTGTTCCAGTCCCCGACCGTGGCGGAACTGGCGCGACACCTGACCGATGGAGCCGAACCCACCGGCCGCACCGACCCGTTCGGGGTGGTGCTGCCGCTGCGGAGCGGTGGCAGCGGCACACCCGTCTGGTTCATCCACCCGGGCCTCGGGCTGTGCTGGCCCTACTTGGGCATGGCCGCCCAGCTGGGCGACCGGCCGGTCTACGGCATCCAGGCCAGGGGCTTCGACGGGGCGCCGCTGCCGGAGTCCATGGAGGCTATGGTCACCGACTACGTGGAGCAGATCCTCAGCGTCCAGCCGGACGGGCCCTTCCAACTGATCGGGCACTCCATCGGCGGCACCATCGGGCAGGCCGTCGCCGTGGAACTCCAGCGCCGTGGCCACGAGGTGCCGTTGCTCGCGATCCTCGACTCCGTGCCCAGCGACTGGTTCGCCCGACAGGCGGCGCCCGACACGTCCGAGGCGCGCGACGGCATCAGGGACTACCTGCTGTCCTCGGGCGCCGACGACGACGCCGACCGCGAGCGGCTCGTCGAGAACGGCGCCACGATCCTGGTCGAACACGTCCGCATGACCCGGGAGTTCAGCCAGCCCCGGGGCTACCGCGGGGTCACGCTGTTCTTCAACGCGGCCCTCAACAGCGACGAGTCGTACGCACCGCTCTGGGCGCCCCATGTCGCGGGGCCCGTGCACGCGTACGACATCCAGGCCACGCACATCGGCCTGCACGAGCCGCGGCCCGGCGCCGAGATCTGCGCGATCGTCAACCGTCACCTGAAGGAGGAGCCGGTCACCGACCACTGACACGTTGTGGGGCGGGGCCGTAGCCGCTGAGCGGTTACGGCCCCGCCCCCTTGCCCGCACCGGCCGCCGTGCCTGTCGACACCAGGCGGAACCGCGGCTGAGTCTCTGAGCGTCTCGGTCCCGTACCCCTCGCTGATCTTTTGTGCTGGGTGCCGGGGGCTTGAGAGTTCGTGCGGTGTCGTGGAATGGGGCAAGTGGAGATGGCGTCGCTCGCGGGGCTGCTGGGGGAGTTGAAGGAGCGGTCCGGACTCAGCTACGGAGAGCTGGCCAAGCAGCTCGGCATCGGTACGTCGACGGTGCACCGGTACTGCAACGGGGATGCGGTGCCCACCGAGTTCGCGGTGGTGCGGCGCATGGCCCGGATCTGCGGGGCGACGCCGCGGGAGCTGGTGGAGGTCCATCGGCGGTGGGTGCTCGCGGACGCGTACCGGGGGCGGAAGGGGGAGTCCGCGGCGGCCGGTGCTGCGCCCGAGTTCGAGAGCGCCTCGCGGCCCGCCGTGTCGGGCGCCCCGGATGCCGCTGCCTCCAGCGACGCGCAGACCACTGCCTCCAGCGACGCGCAGACCACTGCCTCCAGCGACCTGCAGCCCACTGCCTCCAGCGATCGACAGGCCGCTGCCTTGAGCGCCCCCGAGCCTGAGCCCGAGACCCTGTCGAGCCCGGGCTCCGTGCCCCTCACGTCGCCACGGCCCCCGACCCGCAGGCGGCGGACCCTCGTCCTCGCCGCCGCCATTGCCGCCGTCGTCGCGATCGGCTCCGCCGCCCTCGCGATGAGCGGCAGCGGCGACGGCGACGGCGACAAGGACAAACGGATCGCCCGGCCCACGGCCCCGCCGGACCTGAGCGCCTCGCCGTCCGATCCGCCGGGAAAGAGCGCGGACGCAGACAAGGACAAGCCTCGCCGCAAGGACAGAGACGAGGGCAAGGACAAGTCCGAGGGCAAGCACAAGTCCGAGGGCAAGCACAAGTCCGAGGGCAAGCCCCACGACAAGGGCGAGCCCAGCGGGACCGGCAAGAAGGGCGCGCCCTCCGCCCCGGGTTCCCGGAAAGGGAACTCGGCGCCCGGCACCTCGCACGGCGGCGGCACGGGGCCCGGCTCCGACGGCGCGCAGGGCGAGGCCCCCGACGCGGCGCTGACGGCACGCACCAGGCCGTACGCCTACCACTACCAGGCCGACTGCTCGCAGAGCTTCCTGGTGCACCGCGGTCCGGGCGAGGTGCCGGAGCCGCCCGCGCGGCAGGACGTGCCCGCCTGGGTGGGCCAACTCGGTGCCGTCGCGGTCGGCGAGCAGTTCGTCGAGGTCACCCTGCAGGGCACGGGCAAGGACCCCGTCGTCGTGAAGGACATGAACGTCCGTGTCCAGGGCACGGGTGCGCCACCGCCCTGGAACAACTTCCTCGTCGACAACGGCTGCAGCGAAGCGGTGGAGACCAAGTCCTTCGCCGTCGACCTCGATGCCGCGGCGCCGCGCCTCACGCCGAGGGAGGGCCAGGGCGACTTCCCGTACCACGTCAGCGAGAACGACCCCCTGGTCTTCTACGTCGGTGCCCGGGCCGAGAAGCGCGACGTCCGCTGGTACGTGGAAGTGGAGTGGTCCCACGGCGGTCGGCACGGGACGCTCCGCATCGACGACCAGGGCAAGCCGTTCCGCACCAGCGGCCTGGGGGGACGGCCCACGTACAGCTGGGGAGGTGCGGGTGAGTGGCTGCGGGGCGCGCAGCGGGACGGGGAAGAACCGCTGCCGGGTGCGGGCGGCTGAGCCATGGGGGCGCATCGCCGCTGGTGAGCGAGTTGATCACTGTTTGGCGACGGTATCCGGGGATGCCGTTGCCGAGTGCATAGGATCGCCCGCATGGCACTGCGACCTGTTCAGGTGAACTTCAAGGCGCTCGATGACCAGGCGATCGGCCGGTTCTGGGCGGAGGCGCTCGGCTGGAGTCTGTCCAGCGAGGCGCCCGGCGTGGCCAACGTCGAACCCGGCGGCGACTTCGTCTGGCCGGACGCGGCCGCCGTCTGCATCGACGTCGTGGCCGTAGCGGAACCCAAGACGGCAACGAAGAACCGCGTCCACATCGATCTCGCCTCCACCTCCGCGGACCACCAGGCGGAGTTGGTCGCGCGCCTGCGGGCGCTGGGGGCGACGCCCGCCGACGTGGGCCAGGGCGACGTGCCGTGGACGGTCCTCGCCGACCCGGAAAGCAACGAGTTCTGCGTCCTGGAGCCCCGGGAGATCTACCGGGACACCGGGCCGATCGCCGCGGTGGTCGTCGACTGCGCGGAGCCGCGGGCCATGGCCCGGTTCTGGGGCGAGGCGATCGACTGGACCGTGCACGAGGTGACCGACGACCATGCGGTGCTGCGCTCCGCCAAGGGTGTCGGCCCGTATCTCGAGTTCCTCCGCAAGGGCGAGAAGACCGTGCCGGACCGCGTCCACCTCGACCTGCTGCCGTACCCCGGCGACGACCAGGAGGCGGAGGTCGCCCGGCTGCGGGCCCTCGGCGCCACCGACCTCGACCTGGGCCAGGGCGACGTCTCGTGGCGGTGCCTGGCCGACCCGGACGGCCACGAGTTCTGCGTCCTCGGCCGCTCCTCCTGACGCAGGCCCTCGCCTGCTCGGCCCGCCGGTCATCCGGCAGGCCGGGCGGGAACGCGCGGCACTACTTTCTGAAGCGCTCGATCAGACGCGCGTAGCTGTCGTTGGCATGCCCGTTTTCCACCGCCTTGTGCATACGGCCGAGGGTGGAGCGGGGGAAGCCGGAGTCGATGCTCCGCGCCTCGCTCTCACGGATCAGGTCCGTCGTCCGAGCCGGAGCGTCGGCTGACAGCGGTCGTACACGGCGTCAGAGCCACCGTAGAAGATCACGGTCTCGGCTCCGCCGCAGCTCGGCTCCCTCGGCCACCAAGGCGTCGGCCTTCTCCGGGAGACGTCTTCGTACCTGTCGGAGGTCGGGAACCCCTGTATCGGGCATCCCCGCCTCTTTGGCCGTACGGACAAAAGGAGCCCGGGATTTCTGGACGGGCGCCGCATGCACGCGGTCAGAACAGGAGAAAGACTGCGCGCAAGCCGCTCGCAAGGAATTTCACACGGCAGTCGCCGCAGTCCTTGGCACGAGGCGGAATCCCATCAACGCCGCACGCATAAGCACGGTGAAGGAGACATTATGCGAGGCAAGGCGAGTGCTGTCTTGGCCTTGGCGTTCACGGCCTCTCTCGTGGCGCCGACCGCCACGTCGACCGCGACACCACGGTGCGACACCAAGCCCGTACAGACCGCATTGAAGGCACTGGGCAACGTCGGGGCGTCCGGCATCAGCGTGACGGTGAAAAGCCCGCGCTGCGGCGTCTGGAACGGCGGTGTCGGCCTCGCCGACCTCAGGACGGGCCGCAAGGTCGTCGGGAACGAGCACAGCCGTATCGCCAGCGACACCAAGACCTGGGTGTCGACGGTCGTGCTGCAGCTCGTCGGCGAAGGCAAGATCAAGCTCGATGACTCGGTGGACCACTACCTGCCCGGCCTGATCCGCACCAAGGACTACGACGGCCGCAAGATCACGGTCCGGCAGCTCCTGCAGCACACCAGCGGCCTGCCCGACTACCTGGAAGGGCCGGACTGGGAGGACCTGGAAGAGCACCGCTGGGACCACTTCGAACCCTTGGAGACGGTCGAGCAGGCGCTGCGGCTGCCCCCGCCCGAAGACCGGACCCCGGACGGCTTCTCTTACTCCAACACCAACTACAACCTGGTCGGTCTGATCGTCACCGAGGTCACCGGGCGCAGCATCGGCACCGAGATCGAGCAGCGGCTCATCAAGCCCCTCGGCCTGCGCGGCACCTACTGGCCCGGCGACTGCGTCACGCTCCGCAAGCCCGATCTGCGGGGCTACGTGGATCAGGGCGGGAAGCTGGTGGACAAGACGGAATGGAACGTCTCGGCGGCCGACGCGTCGGGTGCGCTGGTCTCCACCAGTGCCGACGCGACCGCGTTCTGGACCGCGTTGTGGTCCGGGAAACTCCTTGCTCCGGCCCAACTGGCCGAGATGAAAAAGACGATTCCGGATGACCTGGGCGAGGGCTACGGCCTGGGCGTCGAGCGCTATGAGCGCACCCCGGGCTTCGTCACCTGGGGCCACAGCGGCTATATGGAGAGCGGCCACAAATTCAGGAACGCCGTCACCGAGGACGGCCGCCGGGCCGTGACGCTGATGGTCGGCTCGGAAAGATTCAACTCGGAAAAGGTGGATTCCATCATCGAGAAACTCATTCACGACATCCGCTGACCGGGTTCTGCCCTATTCGGTGGCGCACGGAAAGCGTGTACCGGCCAGGTTTACCAGAACTCCCGCCAACGCCGGTTGAGAGGGGCCCTTGCCCATGAAAACGCCATTTCCCGAGCCAACCGTGGAAGCAGCCCCCAGCATGACCGAAGAGACGGCGGTGTTCAGCTCGGACGGCACCAAGGACGGTGCCGCGGACAGCACGTCCGTGCAGGGGCGCTCCCTGGGCCGGATCGCCTGGGAGCGCCTCAAGAGCGACAAGCTCGCCCTCGCGGGCGGCATCGTCGTCCTCCTCCTCATCGTCGTGGCCCTGCTCGCCCCGGTGCTCACCGCCCTGGTCGGGCAGGACCCCGAGACCCACCACGAGGACCTGATCAACCCGCTGTTCGGCACCCCGACCGGCTCCCTCGGCGGGATCAGCGGCGACCACCTGCTGGGCGTCGAACCGGTCAACGGCCGCGACATCTTCGCCCGCATCCTGTACGGCGCCCGGATCTCGCTGCTCGTCGGCTTCCTCTCGGCCGTGGTCGCGGTCGTCCTCGGCACCGTCCTCGGCATCCTGGCGGGCTTCTTCGGCGGCTGGGTGGACACGGTCATCAGCCGCGTCATGGACGGACTGCTCGCCTTCCCGCAACTGCTCTTCATCATCGCGCTGGTCTCCGTCATGCCGAACGACATGCTGGGGCTGACCGGGTCCAGCGTGCGCGTCTTCGTGATGATCCTCGTCATCGGCTTCTTCGGCTGGCCCTACATCGGCCGGGTGGTACGCGGCCAGGCACTGTCCCTGCGGACACGGGAGTACGTCGAGGCGGCCAGGTCACTGGGTGCCGGGCGCTTCCACATCCTCTTCAAAGAACTGCTGCCCAACCTCGTCGCCCCGATCATCGTGTACACGACGATGATGATCCCCACCAACATCCTGACCGAAGCGGCACTCAGCTTCCTGGGCGTGGGCGTCAAACCGCCCACGGCCTCCTGGGGTCAGATGCTCTCGCGGGCGATCGACTACTACGACTCGGACCCCATGTACATGGTCGTGCCCGGCATGGCGATCTTCATCACGGTCCTTGCCTTCAATCTCCTCGGCGACGGCGTGCGCGACGCGCTCGACCCGAAGGGCTCCCGCTGAACTGCGGTGACCCCAGCGGCCCGTGGCACTCACACGGTGTTTCCCATCAATTCCGGAGGAACCGAGATGGCGACTACCCAACGCACCCCAGGGCGGCGCAAGCAGATCATGGCCGCTGCCGCGGTGGTCGCCGCCCTGCTGACCACGGCGGCGTGCGGCGACAGCAAGGAGGGCGGGGCCGGTTACGACGCCGCGAACAACAAGGTCCTCAACGCCAGTTCGCACAAGGGCGGTGAGCTGAAGTTCGCCGGTTCCCAGGACGCCGACTCCTGGGACACCACACGGGGCTACTACGGCTTCGCCTGGAACTTCATGCGCTACTACAGCCGTCAGCTCCTGTCCTACAGGACCGAGCCCGGCAAGGCCGGGGCGGAGCTGACGCCGGACCTCGCCACGAACGCGGGCAAGATCTCGAACAACGGCAAGACCTACACGTTCGACCTGCGCGACGGGATCACCTGGGAGGACGGCAAGCCGATCACCTCCAAGGACATCAAGTACGGCATCGAGCGCCAGTGGGCGCAGGACGTGCTGTCCGGTGGTCCGGTCTACCTCAAGGACGTCCTCGACCCCGAGGGCCGGTACCCGGGCCCGTACAAGGACAAGTCCGCCGACAGACTCGGCCTGAAGTCGATCGAGACGCCCGACGACAGGACGATCGTCTTCAACCTGCCCCGGGCCAACAGCGACTTCGCGCAGATGCTCGCGACGCCGTCGGCCTCCCCGGTGCGCCAGGACAAGGACACCAAGTCCAAGTACGCCCTCAAGCCCTTCTCCAGCGGCCCGTACAAGTTCGCGTCGTACGCGCCGGGCAAGAGCCTGAAGCTGGTCCGCAACACGCGGTGGAGGGCCGCGTCGGACCCGATCCGCAAGGCGTACCCGGACACCATCAGCGCCAAGTTCTTCGCGAATGCCAACGACATGGACCAGCGCCTGATCAACGGCGACTACCACCTGGACATCAACCAGACCGGTCCGTCGCCGCAGGGCCGCACCACCGCCCTGAAGCAGCACAAGGGCAACCTGGACAACCCGCTCACCAGCTACATCCGGTACGCGGTCTTCCCGCGGAGCGTGCCGCCCTTCGACAACATCCACTGCCGCAAGGCCGTGATCCACGGCGCGGACCACGTCTCGCTGCAGAACGCGCGCGGCGGCCCGCTCGCCGGCGGCGACATCGCCACCAACATGCTGCCACCGTCGATCCCGGGTGCCGAGGGCCAGAAGTACGACCCGTACGGCATCGCCGGGAGCGGCAAGAAGGGCAACATCGCGAAGGCCAAGGAGGAACTCAAGGCCTGCGGCCATCCGAACGGCTTCCGGACCACCATCGCGGTCCGCAACAACAAGCAGGTCGAGGTGGCCACCGCCGAGTCCCTCCAGGCGTCGCTGAAGAAGGTCGGCATCCGGGCCGAGATCGACCAGTACGACGGTGCGCAGACCGCCGGCATCGTCGGCAGCCCCGCCAACGTCAAGAAGAAGAAGTACGGCATCGTCGTCGACGGCTGGGCGCCGGACTTCGGCACGGTCCAGGGCTTCGGTCTGCCGCTGTGGAGCAGCAAGTACATCCTGCAGAGCGGCAACAACAACTTCGCCCTGATCAAGGACAAGGCGATCGACGGACTCTTCGACTCCTACGTCAAGGAGCTCGACCAGGCCGGGCAGGCCAGGATCGCCAAGGAGATCAACCACAAGGTGATGGCGGGCGCGTACTACCTGCCCTTCACCTTCGAGAAGTTCCTCAACTGGCGGTCCCCGAAGCTGACGAACGCCTACACCTCTGACGGCTTCAGCGGCATGTACGACTTCGTCAACCTCGGCCTGAAGAACGCGAAGTAGCGCCATGCTCGCTTACCTCACAAGGCGGCTGTTCGCCGCCGCGGTGATGCTGGTGGTCATCATCATGGTGGTCTTCTGCATCTTCTTCCTCGTCCCCGAATGGGCGGGCGTGGACATCGCGTCCAGCTTCGTCGGCAAGCAGGCCGACCCCGGCGCCGTCGCGGCGGTGCGCGAGAAACTCGGCCTCGGCGACCCGATCCACATCCAGGTCTGGGAGTTCTTCAAGGGCATCTTCGCCGGCCGCACCTACGCGGCCGGCGGCGAGGTCACCCACTGCGCGGCGCCGTGCTTCGGCTACTCCTTCCGCAGCGAACAGGCCGTCTGGCCGGTGCTCACCGACCGCCTGCCGGTGACCCTGGGACTCGCGCTCGGCGCCGCCGTGCTGTGGGTGATCGTCGGCGTCGCGGCGGGCGTGCTCTCCGCGCTCAAGCGGGGCAGCCTCTGGGACCGCGGCGCGATGGTCGTCGCCCTCGCGGGTGTCTCCCTGCCGATCTACTTCACCGGCCTGCTCTCGCTGGCGGTCTTCGCCTTCGGCCTGAAGTGGCTCAACGCGCAGTACGTGCCGCTCGGCGAGAGCTTCACCGGCTGGCTCGGCGGCATGATCCTGCCCTGGATCACCCTCGCCTTCCTCTACGCGGCGATGTACGCCCGGATCACCCGGGCCACCATGCTGGAGGTGCTCGGCGAGGACTACATCCGCACCGCCCGCGCCAAGGGGCTGCGCGAGCACACCGTCGTCGGCAAGCACGCCATGCGCTCCACGATGACGCCGCTCCTCACCATGCTGGGCATGGACCTCGGCGCCCTCATCGGCGGCGCCATCCTGACCGAGTCGACGTTCAACCTGCCGGGCCTCGGCCGGGCGGTCCTGGACGCCACCCGGAACCAGGACCTGCCCATCGTCCTGGGCGTCACCCTGATCACCTCGCTCGCGGTGCTCCTTGCCAACCTCGCGGTGGACGTCCTGTACGCCGTGATCGACCCCCGAGTGAGGCTCGCATGACAGCCTTCCTGGACGTGCGCGACCTGAAGGTGCACTTCCCGACCGACGACGGCCTGGTGAAGTCCGTCGACGGGCTCAGCTTCCAACTGGAGAAGGGCAGGACCCTCGGCATCGTGGGGGAGTCCGGCTCCGGCAAGTCCGTGACCTCGCTCGGCATCATGGGCCTGCACACCGCCGGCCAGTACGGCAGGCGCAAGGCACGGATATCGGGCGAGATCTGGCTGGACGGCACCGAACTGCTCTCGGCCGACCCCGACCACGTACGCAGGCTCCGCGGCCGCGAGATGGCGATGATCTTCCAGGATCCGCTGTCCGCGCTGCACCCGTACTACACGATCGGCAAGCAGATCGTGGAGGCGTACCGGATCCACCACCGCGTCGAGAGCAAGGCCGCGCGCCGCAGGGCCGTCGAGATGCTCGACCGGGTGGGCATCCCGCAGCCGGACAAGCGCGTCGACTCCTACCCGCACGAGTTCTCCGGCGGCATGCGTCAGCGCGCGATGATCGCGATGTCGCTGGTCAACAACCCCGAGCTGCTCATCGCGGACGAGCCGACCACCGCCCTGGACGTCACCGTGCAGGCGCAGATCCTGGACCTGATCCGGGACCTGCAGAAGGAGTTCGGCTCCGCCGTCATCATCATCACCCACGACCTGGGCGTCGTCGCCGAGCTGGCCGACGACATCCTGGTGATGTACGGCGGCCGCTGCGTCGAGCGCGGCCCGGCGGACGAGGTGTTCCACGAGCCCCGGCACCCCTACACCTGGGGCCTGCTCGGCTCCATGCCGCGGCTCGACCGCGACCAGCAGGAACGCCTCATTCCGGTCAAGGGCTCCCCGCCCTCCCTCATCAACCTCCCGTCCGGCTGCGCCTTCAACCCGCGCTGCCCGTACGCCGACGTCCCCAAGGACGACGTCACCCGCACCATCCGCCCCGAGCTGACGGAGGTCGGCGGGCGGCACTGGGCCGCCTGCCACCTGTCGGCCGAGCAGCAGAAGCGCATCTGGAACGAAGAGATCGCGCCGCAGCTGTGAGCGAGAACTCCAAGGACGCAGCCATGACCATTTCCGAGTGGAGCGACGGTGCCGCCCCTGCCGGGTCCGGCGGGGCGGCCCCCGCCAGGCCCCCGGGTGACGCCCTGCTGAAGGTGACGGGACTGCGGAAGCACTTCCCGATCAAGAAGGGCCTGTTCCAGCGGCAGGTCGGTGCCGTGCGCGCGGTCGACGAGCTGGACTTCGAGGTCTGGCCGGGCGAGACCCTGGGCGTCGTCGGCGAGTCCGGGTGCGGCAAGTCGACGATGGGCAGGCTGATCACCCGGCTGCTCGAACCGAGCGCAGGGACGGTCGAGTTCGAGGGCACGGACATCACGCACCTCGGCGTCGCCGGTATGCGGCCGCTGCGCCGGGACGTGCAGATGATCTTCCAGGACCCCTACTCCTCGCTGAACCCGCGCCACACCATCGGCACCATCGTCGGCGCCCCCTTCGCGCTGCAGCACGTCTCGCCCCGCGGCGGCGTCAAGAAGGAAGTGCAGCGACTCCTCTCGGTGGTGGGGCTCAACCCCGAGCACTACAACCGCTACCCGCACGAGTTCTCCGGCGGCCAGCGCCAGCGCATCGGCATCGCCCGCGCGCTCGCCCTCAAACCGAAACTCGTGGTCGCCGACGAGCCGGTCTCCGCACTCGACGTGTCGATCCAGGCCCAGGTCGTCAACCTGCTGGACGACCTCCAGCAGGAGCTCGGGCTCACCTACGTGATCATCGCGCACGACCTCTCGGTCGTCCGGCACGTCTCGGACCGGATCGCGGTCATGTACCTCGGCAAGATCGTCGAACTGGCCGACCGGGACTCCCTCTACAAGGCCCCGATGCACCCGTACACCAAAGCCCTGATGTCCGCCGTCCCCATCCCGGACCCCCGCCGCAAACACGCCAAGAACGACCGCATCCTCCTGAGCGGCGACGTGCCCTCCCCGATCTCCCCACCGAGCGGCTGCCGCTTCCACACCCGGTGCTGGAAGGCGACGGAACGCTGCGGAACGACCGAACCACCGCTCCTTGAGCTGCTGCCCGGCCGGCGGGTGGCCTGCCATCACCCGGAGAACATCGAGGCCGAGGCCGCTCGGGGCGGGTGACCCGCCGACCAGGCCAGGTTTTCGGGCCGGTCCGGCATGGCGGCAGGCCGGTGGCGCGACGGGCCGGGATGCTGAGGGCCGGACCAGGCAGGAGGGACCGTGGACGAAGCCAGCCCCCAGGGAGCCCGCAGTCCGGCGTTCGCCGGTGCGGGCCGTGACGCCTCCAGCCAGTCGGGGGTCATCGGCATCGCGCTCGGCGCCGTGTTGACGGCCATGCTCGCGCAGGGTTCGTGGCAGTGGTTCGCCACCTACATCGGGGTGACGCTGCTCGCGGTGCTCTTCACCCTGTACCGGATGCCGACATGGACGCCCGGCCTCCGCTGCGCGTACGTGGGAACCTGACGGCGTATTCGCTGGTCGTCGGCCTGTGCGCGGCCATCGCGCTGGCCCCGATGCTGCAGCGCTGGGCGTGGCTCTTCCCGATGCCGGGCACGCGCGACAGGTGTCCCGCCCTCGGCGCCTACGCGAAGCTGCGGACGGAGGCGGCCCTGGCCAAAGCGGCCGACCGTGACGGTGCCGCGTTGGCCCAGGCGCAGGACGTCCAGAGCCATACCGCCGTCGCCGACTGCCTGTCCGCCACCACGACCCTGTGGCTCCCGGTCTACGCGGCCGCGGTGGCCGTGCTGGTGGCGCTGGGCGCGTGGTCCGTCGACCGGGTCCGGGCGCGCGACAAGACGGCCGCGGCCGCCCGCTGACTCCTCGGGGCCCCTTGGCGCGGAATCGCGGATCGCTGGCCGATAGGCATACCTGTATGACTCGTTGGAGTGACAGCGTCGGGGGATCGGTTTTCTGGCTCCTGCGGCGGGCAGTCCGTGGGGCGGCACGCTGTTGACGTGAGACTCGGCCTGTGGGGTCCGGTATCCGGCGTCGAGCGGCTCGCCAGGGGGTGGCTCGGTGAAAGTCGGGGACAGGCGTCGGTTCCGGCGCGATCCGCTGGCGTACCTTGAGGACCTCCGTCGCCGCAGCACGACGGGTCTGATTCCGCTTCCCGGGGGCGGCTGGTGCGTCACGGACGCCGAGCTGGCGCAGACGTTGCTTCGCAGCCCGGACTACAACACGGGCAGATCCGGCTTCTTCGGCGAACTGTTGCCCACGCGCCGCGCGCAGATCGACGTCGGCCACGCGGTACGTGACGTGCTGCGGGCGGGCGTGCCGCACTACCGCGCCGCGCTCACCGAGGCGGTGGCCGCGCTCCCGGCCACCAGCCGCTGGCCCGACGCCGGGACCCTCCTGGTCCACCACGGCCTCGAAGACCTGCTCCTGCACCCCGAAACCCCCGCCGCCACGCGCACGTTGATGCGCCGAGCCGCGCTCGGGGGCGTAGCGGTGCGCGCACCGCACGTCTGGCAGCGGGCCCGCGCCGAGGTCCTGCGCCCCAAGCTGGCCACCGCCCTGACCGAGCAGGTGCGACACCGCCGGGAACGCGGCGTCGGCGAGCCGCGCGACGTACTGGACGCCGTGCTCAGCGCCTGCCCTCCCGCCGAGGCGGCCGACCGGACCGTGGCCGATCTGCACCTGATGCTGTTCCGGGCGGTCATGGCCCCGCTCAGCGCCTCACTGGCGTGGTCGCTGCTCCTCGCCTGCCTGCACCACGAACCCACCTCGCCCTGGCCGTGGCCCGCCGACCACGTCGTACGCGAGGCACTGCGGCACCGCCCCATGGCCTGGATGCTCGGCCGGGTCCTCCCACACGCTGTCAAGATCGGCGGCACGGAGTTCCCGCCCGGCGAACTCCTCTCCGTCAGCCCGTACCTGCTGCACCACGACGTGCGCCACTGGAAGGACCCGGACGCGTTCCAGCCCGACCGCTGGGCCGGACCGGGCCTGTACGGCCCCTTCATCCCGTTCGGCGCGGGCCCCTTCACCTGCGCGGGCGCGGCGGTGGCGCACACGCTGATCAGCGAGTCGCTGACCGCGCTCTCCCACGACGCCCGCCTGGCCGTCACCGGCGGAGACACCCGACCGGCCATGGCCGAGGGCAACGTGCCACGACCGTTCACGCTCCACCGCACGCTCAGGCCGCCCACCGGACACGACATCGCACACGACACGGGAGGGAGGTGAGAACCACATGGCCACGATGCGTCGCATCTTCACCAACCAGCCCGGCCGCCGCTGGTACTGGTACTAGGAACCACAGCTCACCGGCCCGGACGTCACGCCGACGTCCGGGCCCACCCTTGCCGTTCGGCTGCCCGCCGACCGCATTCTCATTCGCGCAGGCACCACTCGACGAACCCCGCGACGCTGGGGTCCACCTGCCCGCCGTCGTCCGCCACCGCCGCCGTGCAGAAGAAGCGGACCTCGCCGAACTCCAGGTCCATCGTCTTGAGCAGGTTCCGCAGCCCCAGTCGCTCGCACAGCCACTTCCGGGTGGTGTCGCTGTCGTCCGGGTGGTCGGGGAGCAGCGCGGCCCGGCCGGTCAGCAGGTCCCTCTTGCTGACGGCGACGGCGAGCCGCGCCTTGTCGAGGCGGGTGCCCATCGTGCGTACCGTCTGCACCGCGCGCGCGAACACGTCCTCCGGGTCGACCGTCGAGGCCAGCGTCCGGTCCACCTGCGGGCGCGCCGGGTCGAGGCGGGTCCAGAACGCGTCGACGGCCATCGGGTCGAGGACGAAGACGAAGGTGCGGGCCTCCCGGACGTAGCGCAGCGCGTCGGTCTCCTCGCGGTTGACGAACCGCTCACCGGCCGTGTCGAAGACGTGCACGAGGCGCTCGGCGCGGCCGTTGCCGAGCACGAACGAATGGGCTCGGGGCAGCGTCTTCTGGGTGGGGCGGGTGTGGCCCTGGATCTCCAGGACCTCGTTCAGGACCTGCTGGTTGGCGGTCGACTCGGGGTCCGCGAGCCGCAGCGCGGGACCGCCGCCGGCTGCCGTGTCCTCCAGTGACTTCACCATCGCCGCCATCAGCTGCGTCTTGCCCGCGGCCCGGCCGCCGATCAGCGGCAGGATCAGCTCGGGCATGTGCCCGGCGTCCGGGTTCATCGGCTTGCCGCAGTTCTCGTGCACGCAGAAACCGCTCAGCCGGGCGTCCCGGCTCATCAGGAGCAGCAGCGTCGGGATGCGCTGGTCGCAGGCGCACCGGCGCCGGAACAGGCCGAACGTGCCCGGGCGGATGTCCGGGTGCCGACGCCGACAGGTGGGGCTCGGGCAGTCGTACGCCGGATAGGGGACGCGTTCGAAGCAACTCGGGCACAGCATGCCCCGGGGCAGCCCGCGCACGATCATCACCAGCCGGTCGGTGGCCCGCAGGGTGAGCGCGGTCAGCCGGGCGCCGACGGTCAGCAGGCCCACGCCGAGGGCCTGGGCGCCGAAGAGCACGCCCCACAGCGGGACCGTCACGGCGGCGCCGATGCCGAGGCCCAGGTAGAGGGTCAGGCCGTACGGGATCGAGGCGGCCCGGTGCATGGTCGGCGCGGTGAACTGGCGGGCGGCCACCCGGCGGTAGGCGTCGGTGACCTGGCGGACGTACAACCGTCGCGCCTGGGTGAGGAGTTGCCGCAGATCGCGGAGTGCGGGGCCGAAGAAGTAGTTGGGGTGGGCCAGTTCGTCGGCGGGGCGGTACGGCGGGACGGTCACGAACTCGGGGGTGCGCAGGCGCAGCACGCCGTTGAGCAACTGGCAGTAGCGCCAGAGCAGTTCACTGACCAGGGCGGAGCCGCGCAGGACCGCGATCACGGGCGCGACGAACAGGTAGAGCGCGAGCAGGACCAGATAGATGGCGGGGACGATGAGGTAGAGCAGGATCTCGGCCATCGGGGCTCACCCCTCTTCCGGCCGGGGGCCGTCCGAGGACCGCCGCTGGCTGAGCTTGCGGCCCCACTTCTTCATGCGGCCCAGGCGGTGCTCGGCGTACTCCTGGTAGGCGTCGGCCAGCCGCGTGTCGTAGGGGCGGAGCGCGCGGGACAGGCGGTCGAGAAGCTCGGACGGCCAGTGCTGGGCGATGTGCAGGCGCAGCGTCTGGACGATCTCCAGATGGGCCTGCGGCAGCGCGGCCCGTGCGTCGTTGATCGCGATCACCCCGGTGACATGGCTGAACAGCACCTCGTCGACGTGGCTCGACGTCACCGCGGCCCGCTGCACGGCGCGCAGATAGCTGTCGGCCAGCGAGAAGTCGAACGCGCTGATCTCCGTGCGCAGTCGGGCCGGATCGGCGGGCAGCGTGAGCATGGCGGGCACCAGCCGGTGGCGCCTCAGGGCGCGCGGCGCCGCCCAGGCTTCGATCTGCGAGATCCGGAACACGCGGGCGAGCGCGGTGGCCTCGGTGGCCTCGCGCAGGGCCGCGTCCAACTGGAGGGTGACCTGCACGCAGTCCTGGGTGACCACCCGCAGCCAGGCGAAGCGGGCGGGCGCGGAGAGCGTCTCGCACAGGATCAGGCAGGCCCGCAGGTCGTCCTTGCCCCGGACCTCCTGCTTCACCGCGCGGTCGAACCACTCGTCGACCGCCCCGCCCACCGGCTGGTCCGACGGCAACCGGCGGGCGATCTCGGTCGCCTCCTCGTGCGTCCAGGCCGGTGACGGACCCCGCCACAGCCCCCGCAGCAGCTCCACGTCCGGCGCTGCCTCGCCGCGTACCTCCAGGATCTGGAACAGCAGGTCGACCGTGCGGGCGGGCTCCCGCTCGGCCTGCGCCACCCAGTAGTGCTCAAGCAGCCGGGTCCGCCGACCGAGGTCGCGTTCGCTCAGCAACTCGGCCGGGAACTGGGCGAACAACTGCTCCTGGCCGCCCCGCTCGTCGAGGACCTCCTGGACGGCCGTCGCAAGAGCGGCCCTGAACTCCGGCAGGGTGTGCACGAGTTGGGTGACCTCCGCGCGCAGCCCGCGGCTCGCGTCGGAGGCGCCGAGCAGGGCGCGGGCCAGGTCCAGGCTCATGTTCGTGAGCAGCTCCGGCGGCGGGGTGAGCCGCGCGCCCACCGCCCACAGCAGCAGCCGTACCCGCTGACGGCTGGTGGCGGCCTCGCCGAGCAGCCGCTGCCACAGGGCGGTGGCCCGCTGCCGCTCGGCGGGATGGGTGAGCGGCACCGGGCCCGGCGCGTTCTCCACACCGGTCACATAGGCGCGGATCCGGGACTGGTGGAGCTTGCCCTCCAGCTCCTGGTGCAGGGCCGCGTCGCCGCCCGCCGCGGCCGCCGCGCTCAGCGCCGCGAGCTGGTCGTCGTCCAGGTCCCGGTGCCGGTGGTGGATGGCCGCCGCCACCGCCGCCCGGCGCGGCCCGAGATGTGCGGCGCCGGGCAGCCAGCCGATCACCGCGCGGACGTCGGCGTCGGTCAGCTCGATGCCGCCCGCCGCCGCGGCCGCCGCGACCGGCGCGTGCCAGTCGCCGAGCGCCCGCTCCTGGCCGTGCGTGTACTCGGCCGTCCAGGACCACAGCGAGCGGATCGAGCCGACCCCGATCCGGGTGAGCAGCCGGATCAGATGGTGGGTGGGCACCACGTCGGGGAAGCGGCCCGCGCGGAAGTCGAAGACGGTGTACGACTCCTCGTCGTCGGGGCCGAAGCCGGTGTGCGCCTCGGGCACCGTGCCGATCAGGTGCAGTCGGCTGCGGGTGGGCCGAAGGAGGTAGGTGGCGAAGGTGAGGGTGCGGGCCAGCGGGGGCGGCAGGAGGTAGGAGACGGCCGCGAACCAGTGGGCGACCCGGTCCGTCGTCTCGTCGATCACCACGACCGAGCCGTCCTCCGCGAGCGCCGCGAACACCGCGGCGAGGAGGGCCGGGAGCTGCTCGGCGTGCGGGTGGGCGCGCAGGAACGCGTGCGCCGAGCGGGGGGACAACGGGCCGCGCGGCAGGGGCGCGGGCAGCTCCGGGATCTCGGTCGTGGCGGCGACCTGTGTGGTCCACACCGGGGAGTCCCACAGCTCGATCGCGAGCGGCCCGCCGCCGTCCCGCGCGTACGCGCCCTCGACGGGCGGGCCCTCGCTGTGCAGGGCGTGGGCGAAGTAGTTGCCGAAGCGGCGCGCCGAGTCGCGGCCGACGTACCGCACGCACAGCGTGGTGGCGCCGCCCTGCCGGTCCCGGGTGTGGCACAGGTTCACCGGGCAGCGCGCGAGCAGCTCGGGGGCGTCCGACTCGAGCAGGGAGCGCGGCGGTTCGTACCCGGCCAGGCCCTCGACGCGGTGCCGGGTCTCCGCCGAGACCTGCGCGCTCACCGCGTTGAACTGGAAGCCGGAGGAACCGCTGAGCCCGTGCTCGCAGGAGGTGTAGTAGAGCTGCTGGAAGCCGCTCATCCGCGGCCCGCCTTCGGCACCGAACCGAACTCGCTCAGCAGCCACAGCAGCGGATCCGCGACCCGGTAGGGCTGGATGCCGGTGGCGGCGACCCGCGCCTCGGGCGTGGCGCTGCGGCCGAGGGCGGAGACGCCGAAGTAGCGGTAGCGGGCGAAGGTGTTCTCCAGGGACTGGTCGATGGGCACACCGTCCCACTCCTTGAGCAGCTGGCGCACCTCCTCGTGGACGCTGAGGCTGTCACCGACGTCGAACCGGCCGCGCGCGGGCGCGTGCGACCGCAGCGGGCTGCCGTTCTCCATCAGGTGCCAGAAGGCGTCCATCTTGGAGAAGACCACCGCGATCGGGGTGTCGATCTTCGCCGCCTTGCCGCCCTGCGCGGCGAGCAGCATGCCGCTCACCCGGCTCAGCACGTTGATCGGCGGATCGATCCCGTCGGTGCCGGGCAGCGCCGTGCCGGGCGCCGCGTTGTCCCTGGCACCCGGCATCTGCAGCGGGTCGAGCAGCAGGATGATGCCGTCCGCGTTGGTCAGGTAGCGGGTGTTGAGCTCCACGCTCTCGCGGCTGTTGAAGTCCTCGCCCGCGGTGTCGAAGAAGGACAGCACGCTGTGCTGCGGCCGCTCCCGGAACAGCACCTTGCGGCGCAGGCCGAACCGGAACACCAGCGGCTCCACCCGGTTGGCGTTGGTCGTCGCGGTCTGGGTGGGCGGGAACATCTGCCGGTCGCGGTAGAGCCGGTCCTCGTACTCCGAGCTGTAGCGGCGCATGGTGGTGTCGTCCAAGCCCATGAGCGAAGCCCCGTAGGCCTCGCCGACCTGGTTGCGCATCTCGTGCAGCAGTACGGTCATGTAGATCGTCTTGCCGGAGGAGCGCGCGCCGACCATCGCCACCAGGCGGTTCTCCACCATCCCGAACTGCACCGGCAGTTCGACGTGGCAGACCGGGCAGACGCGGTACGTCGTCTCGCCGTCGCAGTCCGGGCACACCGCCGTCGACTTGCGGCCGTCGGCGGCGAAGTCAGGGCCCACGTCGTGGCTGGGGCGCTTGCCGAAGCGTTCGTCGAGCACCGGGTCGCGGCGCCGCTGGCACTGCTTGCGGGTGCGGCTGAGCCGGCTGTTGCAGCGGAACCGGATCTCGCGCGCGGCGAAGGTCTCGTAGCAGTAGGGGCAGGTGAGTCGTCTGGCCATTCAGGTCACTCGCAGCCGGTGCAGCGCCGTAGGGCGGATGTCGATGGCGTGGTCGGGGTCGGGGACGTCCGCCGGGAAGCAGACGAGCCAGGACGGGCCTCGGGTGCCGGGGAGCGGGAACTCCACGGTGAGCGGAGTACCGGCGGAGAGGCGTTGGGCCGGGACCACGTGCAGGACGGTGCCCTCGGCCGTGCTGGTGGGGCGGTAGCGGCCGAGGCCGTGGACGATCCGGAGAGCGGGCAGGTCGCAGCCGGTCCGGGTGGTGAAGGTGACGGTCGCGACGCGGGCACCGGTGAGGCGGCGGCGCAGCGAGGGCTGGTACTCGACGATGGGCGGTTCGGCAGGGACGCGCAGGGAGGCGGCGCCCTCGGTGTCGACGGCCGGGTCGGGGACCAGGGCCTCGACGGTGAGGGTGACGGCGCCCCGGCCGAGGCGGAGGTCCAGGCCGCCGTCGTGTTCGTAGACCCGGCGCTGACAGCGGATGTCGCCGTCGCGATGGCCGTCGCCGGTGGCGGTCACGTCCTCACGACGCCAGCGCACGCGCGCGGTGAGCGCGGAGTCGGGCCACGCCCAGAGGACGAGGAGGTGGTCGTCGCGGCGGATGGCTTGGAGCTGGGTCACGGGGACGGAGCGGAGGGAGGCCGGGGTGGGGGTGGTGGCGGTGGAGGTGGTGGAGGTGGAAGAGGCGAAGGGTGATGAGGGGGTTGGGGTCGGTTCGGGCTCTGGCTCTGGTTGGGGTTGCGCTTCGGGGCCGGGGCCGGGGCCGCGGCTGGGGGCGGGCTCGGGTTTTGGTTCGGGGCCGGTTGCCGGTGCGGGTTCGGGGCCGGATTCCGGATCGGGCTCGGGTGGTGCGGCCGGGGAGACCGGCTCCTCGCGGGCTGGTGGGGGTTCGTCGCGCCCACGGGGCGGCGCCGTACGCGGCACGGCGCCGAACCCCTGCCGGGCGCTGTCGGCCGGGGACGCCGCTGGTTCGGGGTCTTCCGGCAGCGGGTGCCAGGGGCGGGGTTCCGGGTCCTCCAGGGGAGGCGGGAAGCGGGTCGTGCTCGCCGGTGCCGGGCCGGTGGCAATGCGGAGGAGGCCGAAGTCCTCCAGGAGCAACAAGCCCCGCACGACGGCCAGTTCGGGGGTGGTGCAGCGGACCGTCAGGCCCTGGGCCGCGGGGAGGTTCTCGATGTCCGCGCGGCGGGCGGGCGTGCTGTAGAGGTCACCGGAGAGGAGTACGGCGTCCGGGCTCGCCCCGGCCAGTTCCCGGGCCAGCGCCGACAGGGCGTGGTCGGCGGCCAGTTGTTCCGTGCGCGTGGTGACGACGCGCACCGTCAGGTCCGGGGTGATGGCGAGCACCGTCAGGTCCACCGCGGCCCCGGTCTGGTCGGCGACCAGGACGGTGCGGAGCACGCCCTCGTCGATCGCGCCGTAGTGCAGGGCCGCCGCGACCGGCTCCGGGACGACCCGGTGGACGTGGAGTCCCACGTCCTCGGCGGCGCGGCGCAGCCGGGCCTCGGCCTCGCGGTCGGCGGACGCGGGCAGGGCGAGCACCGCCTGCGTACCGGCGGCTCCGGCGAGCACCGCGTCCGGCCCCGTGGCTTCGGCGAGGAGCGCGGTCAGTGCGGCTGCGGGGTCGGCGACTCCGTCCGTTCCGGCGAGGTCCGTGACCGTCACGGTCGGGCGGCCTTCCGGGTCGAGTCGGCCGACGCGGGCGGTGCGGTGGCCGATGGCGATGCCGAGCATGGTCAGGCGCTCCCTTCCTCGGCGCTGACCGACTGCTCGGTCCTGACCGACGCTTCGTTCCTGATCGGCGTCTGGTTTCCGACCGGCGCCTCGTTCCTGGCCGACGCCTGGTTCCTGACCCGCTCCTCGGCCCTGACCCCTTCCTCGTTCCTGACCCACGGCGTGCCGTCGGCGTCGACGCCGATCCGGATCCGGCTGCCCGGGTTCGGGCGGCGGGCGAGGAAGTGGGTGACCACGGCCGCCCGCAGCCGCTCCAGTTCGTTGCGGATCTGACGGCCGCCGTACGCCTGGTGCTCCGGGTCGCTCATCCGCTCGGTGATCCAGGGGTGCAGGGTGTCCGTGTCGTGGACGAGGTCGACCTGGTGGCGTTCGCGGACGGACTCGGTGAGCTGGCCGAGCAGGCGGTCGGCGATCCGCACGATGTGCTCGCGGCGCAGCATGTCGAAGACGACCACGCCGGGCTTGAGCCGACCGTAGATCTCCGGTCGGCCGATCGCCCGGAACTTCTCCTCCACGGCCCGGGTGAAGTGCGCCTCCAGGGTGCTGTACGGCACGTCCGCGTCGCCTTCGGACAGGAGGCCCTGGACCGCGTCGGCGCCCGTGTTGGAGGTGAAGATGATCAGGCACTGGGAGAAGTACGCGGTCTGGCCGCGGCCGTCGGTGAGGCGCCCGTCCTCCAGGATCTGCAGGAACTTGTCGAGCACCCGCGGGTGCGCCTTCTCGATCTCGTCGAAGAGCAGCACGCTGAACGGCCGTTCCTGGACCCGGCGGGTCAGCTCGCCGCCCTGCTCGTGGCCGATGTAACCGGGCGGTGCGCCCGCGAGCCGCTCGGCCGCGTGCTCCTGCTGGTACTCGCTCATGTCGAACCGGGCGTACGCGCTCTGGTCGCCGAACATCAACTCGGCGACCGCCTTGGCGAGTTCGGTCTTGCCGACGCCGGTCGGGCCGACGAAGAAGAAGGCGCCCCGGGGCCGTGCGGTGCCGGAGCCGCCGAAGTCGACGCCCACGAAAGCGGCTTGCAGCGCGGCGGCCACCGCGTCGACGGCCGTGGACTGGCCGACCACCCGGTTGCCCAGGACGGCGGCGGCCCGGGCGACGGTTTCCCGGTCCAGCTGGGTCCACGGGTCGACGCTCACGTTGAGCCGGTGCAGTTCCAGGAGCTTGTCCGGCTTCTGCAGGGGCGCGTCGCGCAGCCACGAGGTCCGGGCGAGCGCGTCGATGTCCCAGCCGGACATGCCGTCGGTGGCGCCGACCAGGGCTTCGAGGTCGTGCCGGGTGGCGTGCGGGGCGCCGTTGAAGTCGCCGCGCAGCCAGGACAGCCACAGGCGGCGCTCACTGGGGTCCGGCGGGCCGAGGTGCAGGGTGGCGATCCGGGGGTCCTCCAGGTGGAACCAGCCGGGCAGGCGGCCGACGTCGCCCACCGCGCACAGGACGGCGTTGCGAGCGTGCGGGCGGCGGCCTTCCCGGGCCGAGTGCGGCGGCACGGCGTCCGTCATCGCGGCGCGCAGCCGGAGGTAGCCGGTGTTCGACTCGGGCTGGCCGGGCGGTAGCTGCTGGTCGACGTCCTGGAAGACGAAGGCCGTGGCCGCGTCGGGGGAGGCGGCGAGCCGGTGCGCGACGGCGACCACGTCGTCGAAGGCGCGCGGCGGGGCGCCCGGGCGCGGGGCGAGCAGGCTGGAGCGGTCGCGTCGGCGTTCGACGCCTCGCTGGCTGCGGGCGTCGGCCTGCGGGGTGCGCGCGTCGGTCTGCTGCCGGTCGTCCGACGGGGAGTCCGGGCCTTCGCTTCCGGCGGCCGAACTCCCGTCGGCCGAGCCCCTGTTGCCCGAACCCCGGGTGGCCGCGCCAGGGGCTCCCGCGCGCGGCCGGTCGGCCTCCAGCTCGGCGAACCGCTCCGCATGGCCCGGCAGCGGAAAGGTCAGCCCGACCACCGGGTCCCACCAGCCCACCACATCGGCGCCGCGCGCCTCGAGGACCCCGGCGACCAGCTCCCGGAAGGAGGCGGGCCGGTCCTCGAACCACCAGCGGTCCCGGATCTGCCCGCTGATGACCACCTGGCGGCCGCGCCGCAGCTCCCAGCCGAGCGACACCGCCCACAGGGGCATCATGCCGTCGGCGGTCACGGGCCCCGTGCCGCCGTCGTCCTTGCTGAAGTCGAGCGCGCTCACGGGGTCGTCCACCTCCAGGCGGTGTCCCGGGGCAGCGGCTTGGCGCGGCGGCCCGGCGGCTTGCCGTCCCAGGTGAGCTCACCCGGTACGAAGCCGTCGTCGCCGCCCAGTGCCTCGTGCACCCGCTCCAGGAGTGCCTCGGTGGTGTCGCACACCGCCTCGTCCCGCGGGGCGTGCAGCGTCACGTCCGGCTCGCCCTCCACGTGGTAGACGAGGACGGGCGCACCGTCGTCCCCGATGCCGACCGTGGTCTCGTACGTCGCCCCGGTCGGCCGCGTGAAGTGCAGCCGGAAGCTGCCCCCTTCGTCCTCGCCGCCCTCGAAGGCGAACCCCTCGCCGGTCATGGCGTCCCGGAGCGCCGCCACCAGGTCCCGGCTCCGCTGATAGGCCAGTTCGAGCTCGTCCAACCGGCCCTCGGCGTCGGGGAGCCGGCCCTCCAGATCGGCGACGGCCTGCAGGGCCTCGGCCGCCGAGCGCGCGCCGAGCGCCTCGTCGGCCGTGCGCAGGGCGTCCCCGAACTCGTCGGCGAGGCCGGGGTCGCCGAGTTCGACGGCGGTGTCCCGCACGCCCTGGGCCGCCGGACGCACCGCGTCGAGGCGCTCGGTGGCCTCGGCGAGGGCCAGCTCCAGGGCCGCCGCCGCGGCCTCGGCGCGCTGCCGTTCCGCCGCCTCGGCCGTCGCGCGCTCCCGCTCCGCCCGGGCCTGCCGCTCGGTTTCCTCCTGGTCCTGCCGCGCGGCGGATTCCCGTGCCTGCGTGACCGTCGCCGCATGCCGGGCGAGGGCGTGTTCGACCGTGCCGAGCAGCGCGTCGAAGCGGACCTGCCGGTCCGGACCGGCGGCCGCGCGCAGCTCGTCGAGCAGGTCGGCGCAGCGCTTGTGCCCGTCCGCGTCGAGCGTGCCGCCGTCGGGTCCGGTGGCGGTGAACCCGCGTTCCAGCTCGGCCAGGACGGCGGCGCGGTCCTCCCCACGGCTCCCGGCCGCCGCCGGGCGCAGGCTCACGACCCGGCCGCGCAGCCGCTCCACCGCGTCCCCGACCTGCTCCCCACGGGCGACCCGCGCCCGCAGCTCGGCCAACTCCCGCTCCAGGAAACCGACATCGGCCCGCGCCCCGGACCGCTGGGCCTCGGCGAGAAGCTCGTGCACCTCACCGAGGCCGCGCTCGTCCGCACGGCTCTGCTCGGCCCGCGCCCGGACCAGGCGGGCGTCGCGCTCCGCCGCCCGCCGGTTCGCCAACTCGGCGTCTTTGAGGGCGACTTCGGCCCGGCGCCGGGCCGCCTCCTGGGCGAGCTGGGCCCGCCTGGTGGCCCGCCTGCGTTCCCTGGCCCGGCGCTCCTCGGCCCGGCGGCGGCGTTCCGCCGCCTCCCGCTGGGCGTACAGCGCGCCGACACGGACGCTGCTGTACTTCGGTGATCCGCTCATCGTTCCCTCCGTGCCTCGGTGTGCAGCACGAACCCCCGCGCCGCGAGCCGTTCTTCGAGTCTTCTCCGGAATCCGGGCGTCGGCGGCACCCCGGACCAGGACAGTGCGCCGCCCGCCGCCACCGACAGTTCGATCCCGGCGGTCGTGTCCGGCTCGTCCAGGAACCGGGTGTAGCGGTCGGTGAGCGGGATCAGCCGCTGGTTGTCCGAGCCGCGCCAGCGCAGACTGGCGTGCCGCGCCGCCACGTACGGCCCGTCCACCAGCAGGTCGAGCCGTTCAAGGAGGGCGATCCGGTCCGGCCCGCCGCGCCGCAGCGCCTCGTGGCGGAACCCGGAGTACGCCAGCGCGCCGAAGTCCGGCCGCCGCTCCCGCACCGCGTCGAGCAGCTCGGCGAGCCCCCGGGCCTGGCTGAACGGCTCACCGCCGGAGAACGTGACGCCCTCGATGTCGCCCAACGCACAGAGCCAGTCGGCGAGTTCGGCGACCGACCGGCTGGTGCCGCCCTCGAACGGCAGGGTCTCCGCGGCCACGCAGCCCTGGCAGCGCAGCGGACAGCCCTGCACCCAGATGACGGCACGGTTGCCGGGGCCGAGGACCGTGCAGCGGTCCAGCGTCCGGGCGACGGAGAGGGGGGTCGCCCCGCGCGGGCGGACCCGGGGCTGGGGGAGGGGTGTCATGCTTCCTCCTGCGGCGGGTCGGGGTAGCTGTCGGAGCCGTGCTCGGTCTGGTCGCACCAGGGGCACCACGGCCGTTCCACGGTGTGGATGTGGCGGGTGTTCACCGCGCACCCCTTCAGCCGGCCGGGGCGCAGCTCGGCCGCGAGCGCCTCGGCCCACTCGACCGCCGTCGGACGCCGCCCCGTGTGCGCGAACGCCCGCCGGAACAGCTCCGCGAGCCGTCTCGGCAGCAGGTCGGCGGGCGGCACGGAGCGGGGCAGCAGCACCGAGGCGCGGTCGACGATGCGGCAGCGGCCGTGCAGCACGTTGTCGTCGTACGACAGATAGTCGCCGCCGTCCGCCGGATGCCCCGCGAAGGGGTGCAGTCCGGCCAGGAGCAGTTGGTGGACCAGGACGGCCAGGGCGAAGTCGTCGGACGCGGTGTCCGGCGGCGTGCCGATGGCCGCGCCGAGCCGCTCGGGGGCCGTGTAGCCGGGGGTGCGCATCCGGCCGGGGAACACCTCGCGGCCGTCCGTGAACTGCCAGGAGTCGACGTCCGCCATGCCGACGCGGCCGCTCTCGCCGACCCAGAGGTTGTCGGTCTTGAGGTCGCCCACCACATAGCCCTCGGCGTGCAGTTCGCCCAGGAGCCGGGCGAGGGCGAGGGCGGCGCGCAGGGCGGTAGCCCAGGTCGCCCGGGGCAGGAAGGCGCGCCGGGCGGACACGCTGAGGAGGTGGTTGAACGGCTGGAAGGCGTGCCGCATGTCGGGCATCACGTAGCCGTCGACGCCGTCCGCGGCGGTGCTGTCGGCCGTGCGCACCGAGACCAACGGCCAGGCGAGGCGGACGGGGGTGCCGGCGAGCAGGCCGACGGTGCGGGGTTCGCGGCGCTGGCGCACCAGCCGGGCCACGCGGCGCCGGTAGGCCTCCGGGTCGGGCGGGTCCGGGACGAGCTTCGCGACGAGGGGGCGGGCGTCGTCGACGCCGTACACGAACCCCTCCGAGCCGCTGCCGATCTGTTCGGTGAGGCGCCATGTGTGCCCGCTGCCGGACACCACTGTCAGTCCCACGCTCACCGCCCTTCGACGAGTGCGCACAGGACGGTCAGGTCGTCACCGGTCCGGGCGGCGTCGGGGCCGGAGAGGCCGCGTCGCAGCGGCTCGGCGTCCCCGTGGTTCTCGCGGAGCGTGGCGGCGAGGCCGAGGAAGAAGCGCTCGGACGGCAAGGGGCCGCACTCCGGGGGGAGTTGTCGGCTGTCCGGGTGGTCGAGGGTGAGGGCGGCGCAGCCGTCGGTGGCCAGGACCACGCCGTCGAGCTCCGGCTCCCAGACGACGAAGGTACGGACGCGCAGGGCCGCGCCGGGCGAGGAGAGGAAGGCGGCGGGGGCGGCGGGCGGCGGGAGGACCAGGTGGCAGCGGTCGTCGCGGGTCAGCAGGGTGCCGAAGCCGTCGCCCAGCGACACGAAGGCGGCCCAGGGCGGGGCCACGAC
Source organism: Streptomyces flavofungini (assembly GCF_014650815.1). Lineage (GTDB taxonomy): Bacteria > Actinomycetota > Actinomycetes > Streptomycetales > Streptomycetaceae > Streptomyces > Streptomyces flavofungini. The sequence continues at coordinate 231,939 of NZ_BMVR01000014.1, read as the reverse complement.
CGCGGCGGTGAGGGTGGCTGCCAGCGCGCCGGGGTCGCCTGCACCCGTCTCGGTGCCCGGCAGTCGCGTCTCCGTGCTCAGCAGTCGCGTCTCGGTGCCCGGCAGTCCCGTCTCCGCGCCCGGCACTCCCGTCTCGGTGCCCAGCACTCCCGACACCGCGCGCAGATACTCCTCGACCACCCTCCTCCCGCGCCCCGCGGTCCACCGGGTCCACGCCTCCGGCGTCTCCTCCGCGCCCGGCACGTCCTCCGCCAGCAGGCGGCAGGCCGCGTCGACCGCGATGTGCGCACCCAGGGCGCTGCGGTCGCGGCTGCCCGCCCCGTCGGACACCGCGAGGACCGCCGCGTTGCCCAGGTCGACCGCCTTGAACGCGTCCTGGCAGCCCTGCCCGGCGGCGAGATGGGCGGTGCCCTGGACGGCGGCGCCCGCGACGATCACCGGAGGTCCCTCTCCATGCGGTCCATGCGGGCGAGCTTGGCGGCGCGGTCGTTGACCTGCTGGTGGATGAGGTCCGCGTTCTGGTCCGGGCTGCTGTCGTCCGTGCTCTGGAACAGCAGGTCGAGGATCCGCCCGAAGGCCAGGTTCTCCAACGGGGACGTGGCCTTCGGCGCGAGGACCCGGAGCATCGGCAGGTCGGCGCCGCGTACCCCGATCACCTGGAAGACCCACTCGCCCCGCATCTCGCCCTGGCGCACCCGCCCCGCCGTGCCGTCCAGGGCGGTCGCGTCCAGGGGGTGGCCCTCGGCGTCGCTCGGCGCGCCGTCCGTCAGCACCCACACGAAGGGGCGCCGGACGGGCACGCGTTGCCGTTGCAGGGTGCGGTAGCGAGCGCGGGCCAGGTCGAGGGCCGTCTCCACGGCGTCCGTCAGCCGGGTCAGGCCCTCGGCGCGCAGCGTGGGCGGGTGCATGCTGTCCACCGGTACGAAGAGGCGGTCGGCGGTGGCCTCCTCGACCGGCACCAGACGGCCGGGGCCGGGGTCGTAGACCCGCACCGCCGAGTCGAAGGTGAGGAGGCAGACCTCCACCCGGGTGCGCAGGCGCTCCTGCGCGCGGACCCCGTCGAACCAGCCCGTCAGCGCGCGGTTCAGCTCGTCGATCCGCGGCTGCTCCGCGGGCCGCCCCATGGAGGCGGAGGTGTCCAGGAGGAGCAGGACGGGCTGCCGCTCCTCGTACCCGGACCCGAACTCGATGCCGTTGACGCTCATTCGGCCGCCCCCTCCGTGTCGTCGGCCGCTTCCTCGGCATGGGCCACCAGCCGCTGCCGTTCGGGGTCGTCGCGCACGGTGACGGCCGTACCCGGCGGCAGGCCGGGCGGCTCCGGAACCATGCGCAGCAGGACGCCGTCGACGAGTACGTACGTGTCCGGGGCGGGCCAGGTCACCGTACGACCCGCGCGGCCGTGTGCCCATCCAGCCATCCCCGTGGTCATATGGCCACGGTATGTGACGTCGACTCCAACGTGCCTGTCCCTTACGTGAATTGGCACAGCTCCGATTCCGGCGGTGCCGGGGAAGCGGGCCGCCCGGGGGAGGGCTCCCCCCAACCGTTCCTTCCGGGCGACCCGCCCTTCCAGTGAATCGGACCGGCCGGTCGCGGACTGGTCGTGCCCTGGGCGGGTCCTGGGCAGTGCGGTGGGATCAGCGGTGCAGCGGTTCCTTGATCGCTGAATAGAGCGGCGCCAGCACCTCGTTGGCCTTCTTGATGCCGTCCGCGGAGCCGAGGTCCGGGATGCTGCCGTGCGACAGCGCTTCGAGCGGCCCGTCCGCGCAGTGCGCGAAGCGGTCCCCGAAGAGCACCAGGGCCCGCTGCGAAGGGTTGCGCCGCGAACCCCAGATCATCCCCATGGCCTCGGGTGCCTGGGCCCGGATCTCCCGCGCCCAGAGCCGCGTACTCGCGTAGTGCTCGGGTCCCTCGCTCTCCAGGAGGAGATTGTCCTGGCAGACGGCGGCGAGGGCCGCCCCGGAGCACAGCGAGACCAGCCTCAGCTCGCACCGGGTCCGCACCGCGTTCAGCGAGAAGCCCCGTACCGAGGCCAACGGGACCAGGCGCATGCTGGTCTCCCGGTCGAAGGGGATCGAGCGCACCAGGGCCTCGGCGAAGGCGGTCTGCGAGTCCGTCGCGGCGTACAGACAGGGGTACGGGTCCTCCGGTGTGGCGTGGAAGCGCCCGGGGCGGGGGTCGTCCGCGCTGAACGGCTTGAACTCCTCGGCCGCGTACCGGGACGAGTGCATCCGCCACAGGTGGGTACCGGCGGGCAGCAGCTCCCAGTGCGGCTGGAAGCGGTACGCGGAGGGCGACACGGTTTCCTCGTGCATCAGGCCCCCTCCACCAACGCCACGGCCGCGCCCACGAGGTCGCGGTCCGGCCGGATGCCGAGGAGGGCGGCGGGTGGACCTCCGCCCAGCCATGGATTGCCGCTCAGCCACCAGTCGGCGGCACCCCAGGGGTCCGCGTCGGCGAGCAGCACCCGGTTGACCTCAAGGACGACGTCGTACGGTGCTCCGCCGCCGGGCGCGAACTGGAACTCCGGGTAGCGGTCGCCGAGTTCGGGGTCGGTGAGCCGGATCAGCTCGGGGGGCGGAGCCGCACCGCGGTACCGGGTGCGGACCTCGGCGGCCGACAGGGCGGGCGCGTGCAGCAGCCGGTCCTCGACGGCGGCGATGATGGCCGCGGTGTCGGGCGGAGCCGGCGTGGCCGCGAGCCGCGCCAGCAGGTCCCGTGTCCGCAGGACGACCCGGTCGCCGACGGGCGCCGTGGCGACCAGCCGGACGGAGTCCAGGGCTTCCCGGACCGGATGGTCGAACGGCAGCGGCACCAGACTCAGGCGTACGGCCTGGAAGGCCCGGCGCGCGGCCCGGGCGTCGCCCGCCGGGGTGTCGGCCAGGGCGCGCAGGCGGGTGAGCAGGAGGTCGTACTGCTCGTCGGTCAGCCGGTCGCGGATGCTGTCCAGGTGTTCGTCGATGAGCCTGAGCACCCGCGTCCCGTTGTCCTCGCCCGGGGTCATACGCTCTCCTCTCCCTGGCCGGGGTGGCCCTGATGGATGAATGCGGCCCAGACGGCGGGCCGTTGGAGGTCGGAGCGGCCGATGTCGGACCGCAGCTCGGCGCTCAGGCAGCCCGGGTCCTCGCGGTCCGGGTCGAGCATCCAGAGCTGCGCCGCCCGCAGGGCGTCGACCGGGCTCAGCCCGGCCCGCACATGGTGGTGGAAGACCGTCATCAGGAGCATCGACGCGCCGTCCCGGGCGGTCCACCGCGACCCCACGACATCACGTGCGCCACCGGAGACGAACGCCGTGGTGAGGGTCAGGGCCTCGTCGTGGTCGCGGGTGCTCAGGTCGGTCTCGCAGGCACTCAGGACGATCAACGGGCCGTCCGGTGAGGCCTGTTCGGCGGGCTGCGGCCGGTCGAGGAGCCGGGTCACGGTGAGCCTGCCGATCGCCTCGCCGGGGTCGGTGGGGGCGAGGTGCAGGGCCGACCCCGTCGGTCGCGTCCCCGCCATGCCGTGCGTGGCCAGATGGACCATCGAGTGGTCCTGGGCGAGCAGGGCGAGCAGCTCGTCGGGCGTGCCGGTCGGCACCGAGTCGGGCGGCAGGGTGGCGAAGTCGCCGTACAGCCGCGCCCCCGGATAGAAGGCCCGGCGCAGCTCAAGGACCTCGAGCTCGGCGTACGTCAGGGAGATGCTCGGGTCGGCCACCAGGGCCGGGGCCGAGATCGGGTCGCGCGGTGCGCGTTTCACCGTACGCAGGAACTGGCCGCCGGACGCGGCGTAACTGATCACCAGGGCCTGGCAGAGGTAGTCGTGCGGGGCGTCCGCGGGGAAGCGGGCCGCGTGCCAGGGGACGATCCCGAGGCGGCCGCAGGGCACCAGGACGACTCGGGGCGTCCGGGGACCGGCGGCGTCGCGCGGAAGGTGTTCCGTCAGGCCGGGCAGGATCTGGGCGATCACCTCGTACGCCCAGTCGCACAGGTCGGACAGGGCCTCCTCCCAGGCGTCCTCGGCCTGTTTGTCGACGTGGTCCGGGGGGCGGGCGGCGGCCGCGTCCAGGTATCGCTCCAGCGGGGCGCTCGCCGCCGCGGACAGCGAGGGCAGGGGGCCCACGCCGACGCCGATCTCGGGGCCCACGGCAAGGACCATGCCGGGCGCCTCGCCGTCGCTGCCCGGCACCAGGTAGATCAGCGCGTCCGCGCCGGACTCGCCCACGCCGTCCGCCAGTTCGCGCAGGGTGGGGGTGTCGAGGAGCCCGCCGTCCTGCCGGTAGCCGAGGGCCTCCAGGGCCTGTCGGCGCAGGGTGCTCGGGAGTTCGGCGGGCAGCTCGGCGCTGTCGGCGGCGCCGGACTTCCGCCAGGCGGCGGCGAGTTCGGGATGGCCGCGCTCCGTGAGCAGGTCCGGCACGGCACGGGAGGTGGCCGCCGCCTGCAGCACGAGCGCGCGGCCCAGTTCCAGGGCGGTGACCGCGTCGGCGACCCGCCCGTGCGCGGCGGCCCACAGGGCGGCCTGTACGCCGAGGGAGGCGCCGCTGCGGGCGGTCGTGAGGCGGTGTTCGGCGCCGTGCTGGAGGAGGACGTCGGCGGCGAGGGTGGCCATCGCCTCGTTCGCCGTGTCGGTGACGGCGTCCGCGTCGGACTCGCTGTGCTCCCGGTACCAGCGGGCGCGGTAGGAGTCGGCGAGCGACCACAGGGACGACGCGGCGACGCGCGGGGCGCGGCCGTCCCGGATGTGTTCGCGGAGCCGTTCCAGGGTGGTGATGACGGCGTCCAGGTCCGCCGGGTCCTTGGTGAGGTGGTGCCGCATGTCGAGGCGGTTCGCGGCGGAGTGCAGTTGGTCGGCGGGCGCGTCCGGCGGCGGTACCACCCGGTCCGGGATGCCGGCCGGGTCGCCGGTGAGACAGGAACGCAGGGTGTCGATGTCGGGGGCCAGGGCCGTGAGTTCCTCGCCCCCGAACGGGAGGCTGCTGTTCGCCGCGGCGGCCTTGGCGGCCTCGAAGTCGTCGAGGCCGCCGAGGAGCAGCTCCTTGTCCTTGGTGGACTGGGCGAGCAGGAAGCGGGCCATGGCGCGGGTGAGGACGGCCACCGCACGCAGGTCGTGGTCCTCGGGGACGGCGTCGGCGAGGGCCTCGGCCCTGGGCAGCAGGGCGCGGAGCCGGTCCACGTCCTCGGCCTGCCCGGCGGTGCGGATCTCCGCCATCAGGGCCGTCGCGTCAGCCATGGTCGCGAAGAGGTCGGCCCTGGGGAACGAGCCCTCCGACTTGCGCCGCAGGTAGTCGGTGACCGTCTGCGTGTGGGCGAGACCGAGCGCCTGGTCCTGCAGGGTGCCACCGGCGCCGTCGGCCACGCTGAGCAGGATCGACATCAGTCCTTCGAGGGCGTCCTGGTCCTGCATGCCGTCCGGCAGCCCGTCCTGGGCCTCGCGCAACCGCTTGAGCTGCTGATTGAGGGCGGCGGGGTCGCCGCCACCGGCATGGTTGACGAAGTCCACGGACGTGGTGTTGACGGCCTGCCAGGCGGCGAGGAGGCGACGGAAGTCCTCGGGGGTACGGGGTGCGGGCGGGGTGTCGCCGCCGACGGGGGCGGCGGTCGCGGGGCCCGGGGCGCTGGCCCCGGCCGTTTCGCCGGGGTTCGGTACGTCGCGCGTACCCGTGTCGGCGCGGGCCGCCGTGCCCGCACCGGCGCTCGGACCCGCCGCACCGCCCATCGCCCCCAGCAGTTTCGTCATCATCTGCCGCAGCTGATCGCTGCCCGGAGCTCCGTCGTCGGGCATGAGGTTCGTGAACAGCTCGGTGAGCCCCTCGGCCGAGGGCTGGGCCTGGAGGTCGCGGACCTGCCGCAGGTGGGTGCGGGTCTCCGGCGGCAGCGGAAGCTCGGCCGCCTCGGCCACCAGCTCCTGGACCTCGGCCGAGAAGGCGGCCACCCCGCTCGGCCCCGCCCGCATGATCATGTCGAAGAAGGCGGTCGCGTCCGGCTCCGGCGCGAGACCGCCCAGCATGTCCTGCAGCGGCAGCGCGTGCGTCAGCAGGAACAACGCGGCCCAACGCCGGTCCTCGGCGCGGGCCGACGCGCCGACCCGCGTCGCCGGGTCCCGTACGTCCCGCAGCAGCGTGTGCGCCCGCTCCCGGTCCGCGGGCGTCCCGCCCCCGACGCCGTGGCGCAGGGTGAGGGCACCACCGAGCCAGACGGTCACCGACCCGCGCAGCTCCGGATCGTGGTCCAACAGGTGGGACAGCGCGTCGAGTTCGGCGACCGACTCGTCATGGGCGCGCAGGGGCCGGGCGGCCGTGCCCGGATCCGGCAGCAGTGCCCTCGCCCGCTCGACGGCCTCACCGGCCCAGGCCCGCACCGCCTGGACGCCACCGCTCTCCGCTTCTTCCCCCACCGGTTCTCCTCATCTTCCGAGGTCAGCAACTGACCTTTCCGGTCTCCATGATGACGAGATGTCAGCCACGACGAGGCCCGATCGCCGAGCTTTTCGGGCCGCGCCCGATCAACGCCCCGAACTCGCCCGGGATGCGCCCGGACCGGTGTGCGGACGGTGCGGTTCGAGGGCCGACGGGCCCGGTCGGGCGAGTCCCGAGGCCCCGAGGTCGGCCCGCATCCCGCTCCGCAGCTCCCGCAGCCGTTCCCACAGCGCGTCGATCTCCGCCTGCGCGGCGTCGAGCGAGTCGCCCGGCTGCGGGATGCCGTCGTCCAGGCGCCGGAGCCGGCCGTAGAGAGAGCCGAGGGCGTGCGTCAGCTCACCGGCGAGGGAGAGCACCGGGTCGGGGAGCCGCAGTTGGGCCTCCGCGTACACGTCCCGGTGCAGATCGCGGGCCTCGGTGAGGCGTTGCCGTGCCGCGCGCGGGTCCTCGGCGCGGATCAGGGCGTGCAACTGGTCGGTGAGGGCGGCGAGATACTGCCGGGCGGCGGTGTTGAGGGCGATGCAGCAGGCACGCCGCTCCATGGCCTCCCGCGCCCACGCCTGGGTCTGCTCCGCCCGCTCCTGCTCGCGCTGCCGACTGCGCTCCGCCGCCCGCTGGGTGAGCAGCGCCGACAGCAGCGTCCCGACCACACCGACGACCGCCACGATCGGCGCACCCGCGCCATTGATGTCCATCGCCCGCACCCCCGTGTCGCCGCCCCACCTCCAGCGAACCGGAGCCGCCCCTCCGGGGGAACCCCACGACCGAGGACCACCCGACCTTCGCCCGGGGCCCGCCCGACCGCGCTCCGCACCAGGCGCCGTCCGGCCGGGAGCCGCGCCCGATCGCCGCCGGTGGTCACCGACCCCCGCCGCCCCTCACCGATCTTGTTCGGCGCGCGCGGCTCCCGTTCCGGCGACGGTCGTACGCAGCGTCTCGGTCCACCAGTCGAGCACCCGCTCACGCGCGGCCGCGTCAAGGCCGACGCTCCGGCGGAACTCGCCGCCGAACAGCGGCTCCAGCGCGAGCGCCTGATGCAGAGCGGCCACCGTGAGCTGGACGGCCTCGCGGGTGGGAGGCGTCCGGCCGCCGGCCGCGCAACGGGCCTGCGCTTGTGCGTGCAGGTGGTCCACGACCTCGTCGAGCAGCCCGCTGCCCGTGTCCCGCCAGCCCGACTGATGCAGCGCGAGCGCCAGTTCGGCGTACCCGTCGGCGTAGAGCGCGGACAGCACGCGCACCAGCTCGGCCGGGTCGGCGGGGCCGTCGGTCCACGTACCCAGGGCGGCGTGCAGTTCGGACTTGAGCTTCGCTCCGCCGAAGCGCAGCAGCGCCGACAGCAACTGCTCGCGGTTGCCGAAGTGGTGGTTGACCGCGGCGTCGGACACGCCGATCGCGGCGGCCACCGCCCGCACCTGTACGGCCGCCGGACCGCCCGCGGCGAGCAGCTCGCCCGCGGCTTCCAGGATCAGCCGCTTGGCCTCGTCGGGAGTGCGTCGTCTACGGGTCGCCACTCGTCCAGCTTACCTTGACCGGCCAAGGTAAGGGTCTTACCTTGGAGGGCCAAGGTAAGGGGGTGTCGCGGTGGAGGAGGATGTCGCGGTGAACGGACGGACCACGGTCCCGTCGATGACCGACCTGGCGGCGTCGCTCGGCGTCCGGATCCACGATCCGGCGCCGCCGCGCGACTTCTCGTACACCCGCGCGGGCTGCCGGTCGCACGGATTCGACTGGGGCGGAACGGGCCCCGCCGTGCTCCTGCTGCACGGCGGCGGGCTGAGCGCGCACACCTGGGACTTCGTCTGCCTCGGCCTGCGCGGGGCCGCGCGCCTCGTCGCCCTGGACCTGCGCGGCCACGGTGACAGCGACTGGTCCGACGACTACCGCATCGCCACGATGGCCGCCGACGCCATCGCCGCGGCCGACCACCTCGGCCTCGACCGGGTGCGGCTGGTCGGGATGTCGCTCGGCGGTGTGGTCGCCGCCCACGTCGCCGACGCCCGCCCCGGCCGGGTCGAGCGCCTCGCGCTGATCGACGTCGCACCCGGCGTCGACTTCGAGAGCACCGGCCGGGTACGGGACTTCATGGCCGGACTCGGCCCGGTCGACGCACTCGACGCGGTGATCGACGCCGCGCTGCTGGTGAACCCGCGGGCCGACCGCGCGCGCGTCGCCTACCGGATGCGTGCGCTGTTCCGCCGTGCGCCCGGCGGCGAGTGGGTGCCGAAGGGCGACCCGCGCCCGCCCGACTTCCCCGCCATCCTCACCGCCATCGAACGACTCGCCGCGCACCTCACCGGCCTGCCGGTGCTCCTCGTGCGCGGCGAGCGCAGCCGGGTCCTCCCGCAGGCCACCGCCGAACGCCTCGTGGCGCGTATCCCCGACGGCGAACTCGTGGTGGTGCCGGACGCGGGACACAACGTGCAGGAGGACAACCCGGCCGCGCTGATCACGGCGCTGCGCGCGTTCCTGACGGGCTGACGCGCCGGCCGCACACCGAGGGCGGGCGACTGGCCGCCGTCAGTGATCGTCGGGCGTCAACGATCCACCCTGACCGCCTCGATGACGCACATGGGCCCCGCCGTCTCGACGATCCGGTCCAGTCGGAACCCGGCGCCCGCGAGCAGGGAGCGCCAGTCCTCCAGGGTGCGCTCGCGCCCGTCGAGCATGCCCATCATGGTGAGGTCGAGCATCGTCGCGATCTCGGGTGCGGGACCTCGGCCGAGGACGGTCTCGACCAGGAGGAGCCGGGCGCCGGGGGCCGCCGCCTCGTGGACGCGCTCCAGGACGCGCGTGCTCTTCCGGTCGTTCCAGTCGTGCAGGATGAAGCAGGCGAGGTACGCGTCGGCGCCTTCCGGCACGGCCTCGAAGAAGTCGCCGCCCCGGGTGTCGACCCGGTCGGCCACTCCGGCCCGGCTCAGGGTGCCCTCGGCGGCCCGTACGACATGAGGCAGGTCGAAGACGGTGCCCCGCAGCCGCGGATGGCGCACCGCGAGGGTGGCGAGACCCGTCCCGTCGGCTCCGCCGATGTCGACCAGATGGCCGACGCCGCTCAGGTCGAGGGCGTCGATGGCGTCCCGGCGGATGGCGCGCATCATGTCGCCCATGGCGGAGCTGAACCCCGCGACCCGGTCCGCGTCCTCGCCGAGCCAGTCGAAGAACGGCTTGCCCAACTCCCGCTCGGCGGCGGGCACTCCGTCGTGCAGCGTGGACCAGAGCCGGTCGAAGGGCCGGTAGTGGGTCTCCATCCACATGAGGGCGACGTCGCGGACGGACTCGTCGGTGTCACTGCACAGGGTGTGCCCCAGCGGCCCGAGGGCCACGGAGTCCCGCTCCTCGTCGTACTGGAAGACCCGCTCGACGGTCAGGGTCCGCAGCAGGCGGCGCAGCAGGTCGGACCGGAGCCCGGTGGCCTCGGCCACCGCGCCGACCGGCCGGGGTCCGGCGCGCAGTTCGTCGGCGACCCCGGCCCGGGCCGCGACGTAGAGGGCCTGGGAGATCTGGAACCCGCCGAGCAGCCGCAGTATGGCGACAGCGGGGGTGCGGGTGGTCGTGCCGGGTACGGACGCGCTCGTCGCAGTCATGATCACACCCATACCCGGCGGGAACGTTCAGCCCGCGGAGCCCGTACGGGTGAACGTCACATGGGTGACGCCGCTGGGCGTGGAGACGGACTCGACGTCGTAGTCCTGCTCCAGGCCCTCGAGGCCGTCCCAGAGGCGCACGCCGCGGCCGAGCAGGATCGGGACCACCACGACGTGCATATGGTCGACGAGCCCGGCGGCGAGGAAGTCGCGGGCCGTGCTGGGACCCCCGCCGATGCGTACGTCCAGGCCGCCCGCCGCCTCGCGGGCCGCCGCGAGCGCCGCCGCGGGCGAGGCGTCGAGGAAGTGGAACGTCGTGCCGCCCTCCATCTCGATCGACGGGCGCGGGCGATGAGTGAGCACGAAGACCGGTGTGTGGAACGGCGGATTGGGACCCCACCACCCCTTCCACTCCGGGCCCTCGTGCCACCCGGGGTAGCCGAACTTCCCGGCCCCCATGATCTCGGCGCCGATCCCGGGAGCGAACATCCGCACGAAGGCGTCGTCGACGCCGCCCGAGCCGCCCGCCTTGCCCTGCAGCCCGCGGCCCCACCGGGTGGCGAACACCCATGCGTGCAACCGCTCGCCGGCGTGGCCGAACGGAGCCTCGTGGCTCAGCCCCTCGCCGGTCGCGAAACCGTCGAGCGAGATGGAGATGTGCTGGACGCGGGCGAGTGACATGGCCGGTGTTCCCTTCCCTCGGCTGCCGTGACTTCCTCGGTTGCCGCGACCCTACGCAGCACCGTTGTCGACCACCCGGCGGCGCGGGCGGACCGGCCGCTACTTCGGCGGGTTGAGCTTGCGGAAGTACGTCCAGCTGGTCTCGTTCGGCTCGCTCCACTTCTCCGGGGCGTGGGCGAACTCCGGGTGATGGCCGGCGATGTAGTCCCGGGTGCGCTCGGGGACCTCGGCGTACGAGGAGAGCTTGCGGCCCCGGCAGTGGAAGGTGAGACCGCCGGGCCGCCGGCCGCGGGCCATCCACGGGAGCCACGGTGACATCCGGGACCACGACATGCTCGCCGGGACGCTGGGCGCCGGGCCCGCGAGATCGGCGCGGTCGGCGAAGAACTGGAACAGCTCCAGGGCCCGGTACGTGTCACCGGCCGAGTGGCGGGGGTACTGGGCCACCGGCAGCGGCGAGGGGTAGGACAGCGGGATCTCCAGGCTGAAGCAGACCTGCCCGCCGAGCTCCGTCGTCGGTATCGGGAAGGGGCGCCACTTCTGGTTCGCCGGGTCGTTCCAGATGTGCGTCACCGGCAGGTCCTGCCAGGTCTCGAGGATCTCGCGGGTGCCGGGGTCCAGGAAGAAGGCGGCCTCACGGGTGAGCAGTCGATACGCGTCCGGGCCCGCCTCGGCGTCCGGCACCAGGCGGGCGACGTTGATCCCCTCGAAGCCGAAGACGCGCTGATAGGGCTCGTCGGGCGCCCAGGAGTACACGTCTCCCGACCACCAGTACGTGACCTCGTCGCCGTCGAGCGAGGCGCGCGTGCGGGCGAAGGAGCGGAGCAGCTCTGCGGGTGTCGTCATACGGACCACTGTGCGCGGTCGCGGCCGGGCGGGCGCAGCCGGGGCCACCCCGGCCGGGGCGGACGCGGGGATTCCGGGGAGGAGGCGCCTGCCCGCGACCCGCAGGGCCGACTCCATGAGTGGGAGACTCAAGCGTTCACGGACCATACTGGTCGGGCCCCGACCACCCACAGAACGATTCCATGGCCAAAAACACCACCTCATCGACCACCGCCCCCGACACCGCGTGGCTGGGGCGCGGGCGCCACCTCGGGCCCGAGCCCGAGCAGGACGTCCGGCGCAACCTGATCGCCCTCAAGGCGGCCGGGGTCCTCGACGACTTCCTGGACCTCGAACCCGCCGAGGCGGCCCGCGCCACCGTCCTGCACCCGCGGGACGAGTCCGCCGACCCCGGCCCCTCGGCCCGGCGTGTCTTCGAGGCCCGCTGGCGCGTGGACGACGACGTCACGGTGCGCGCCCAGCTCACCACGTACGACCCCGAGGGCCGCCGCAAGGACGGCGACGGCGTCACCTGGATCCTCGCCGCCGAGGCGGAGCGGGCCTGGGACGTGCGGTGGCCCTCGCCCGCCACCATGTTCTGGCCCGACAGCGAGCAGGTCCCCTGGGACCACGACACGGTGCCCGACGTACGGCTGCGGGCGGCGAACCACCTGCCGAAGGACGACGACGAGCTGCGCCGCCGACTGCGCGAGTGCACCCGGCAGAGCTGGTTCATCCACGTCGTGGTGCACGAGGCGATGACGCCCGACGCGGCGGGGCAGGAGCCGATCGCGGCGTTCCTGCCGCCGGGCCTGCGGCACCGGGTGATCGAGCACCGGGGCACGCCGGAGCAGGCCCAGATCGCCGACTTCGCGATGAAGCGGGAGCTGGGCGTGCGGATGCCGCGCGGCGGCGCCGTCGTCCTGGCCGCGGAGCCGCCGAGCGCGGACTACGACGCGGAGCGCTTCACCGTGCGCAGCGTCTTCCTGGACGGCTCGGAACCCGCCGAGCTCCTCGACCGGATCCGGGAGTTCGCCGCCCTGCCGCGCCCCCTGCCCGCCGAGGCCGAGCGCGCCCTGACCCGGCTGCGCCAGGGCTGGCACCTGCTCACCCCGGACGAGGAACTGATCCACGCCCAGGGCATGGTCACCAAGTACGCCGAGGCGCTCGACGCCATGACGAAGTCCCGTGACCTGTACCGCGAGGCGGCCGAGGCCGCGCAGGCCGCGCTCGCCGAGGTGAGCGGTGGCGGTGGCGCGGGCCTGCCGCCCGCGCCGGGGGCGGCCAAGGCGGACGGCTCGCCCCTGAAGGCCTTCTCGAAGGCGTTCGGGCGCTTCCGGGACCCGAAGAAGTAGGGCGGCACGTCGGCGGGGTCGACCGGTGTCAGGGCGCGTTCGCTCCCGTCAGGAGCGGCGAGTACGACGGCCGCACCGGCGGCAACGGCGGGTTGAGCGCCGCGTGTTCGGCGGCCGCGTGGACCACGCGGCCGCCCGCCATCGTCAGGACCGACGCCATCTGGCCCCGCTCCTGGCCACCGGAGCCCACACGGTCCACTGCCACATCGGCCTCTCGCCCGAACTGACCGAAGCCCTCCTCGACGACGATCTCGACCTCGCCGTGGTGACGAAGATCGAGGGAGCGCCCACCGGGAGGCTGTACCTTCGGCACCTCTGCGACGAGGAGTTCGTCCTGATCGGCCGCCCCGGTGAAGCGCCCTACCGCCATGCCCGGGACGCCCGCCCCTTCATCGGCTACTCCCGCGCGATACCCATGGCCCGCCGCTACTTCCGCTCCTGCTGGGACACGCTCCCGCCGGAACCGGCCCTCACCATCGCCGACATGCGCGTCGCCGTCGCCACGGTCCGGGCCGGTGCGGGACTGGGCGTCGTGCCCCGCTATCTGGCCCAAGCGGGCCTGGACGCCGGGGGACTGGCGATCCTCCACACCCCCGAGCGGCCCGTTGGCAACGCCATCTGCCTGGCGGCCCGGCGCGGCAGGGAGCAACTGCCACGCATCCAGGCGGTGTTAGCGCAGCTCTGACGCGGTCCTGGCTGATGGCGTCAGGTGGGCCGCGGGGATACCGGTCGGTCGTCGGGAGCGTTCCCGCTCCCGGGCCTCGATCGGCGGCCTCGAACGCCAGGTCCCCATCAGGACGTCAGGTCCCCATCAGTGGGAACCGGCCCGGACGGCGGGCGCGCGGTGGGACCAGGGTGCCGCCTGTTCGAGTTGGGCGGCGAGGCGGAAGAGAGTGTCCTCGCGGCCGAAGGCGGCGGCGAACTGCAGGCCGATGGGCAGGCCCGTGGTGGGGTCGGTCGCCAGGGGGACGGACATGGCGGGGGTGCCGGCGACGTTGAAGGCGGCGGTGAAGGGGGAGCGGTCGAAGAGGCGGTCGACCCAGCCGAGGCCGTCCAGGTCCTCGACGCCGTCGGCGAAGACGCCCAGGAGCGGCGGCAGTTCGGGGAGGGTGGGGGTGAGCAGCACGTCGTACCGGGTGAAGCGGTCGCCGAGGCTGCGGGCCACGGTGTTGCGGACGCCGAGCGCGCCGACGAACTCCGCGCCGGTGACCTGGCGGCCCCAGGCGTGGCTGGCGAGCATCTCGGGCTGGACGGTGGCGGCGTTGATCGGCCGGTCGAGGGCGCTGGCCAGCGCGTCGAGCCAGGGGACCAGGTTGGCCGTCCAGAGCCGGGCGTTGGCCAGGACGAACTCGTCCCAGCGCACGCCGATGTCCAGCGTGGCCTCCTCGACGTGGTGGCCGAGGGAGGTGAGGAGTTCCGCGGTGCGGGACACGGCGTCGGCCACCGGGGCCTCGGTGCGGCGGCGGCCGTCGCCGTGGGTGATGACGCCCACGCGGAGGCGGCCCGGGTCGCGGGTGATCTCCTCGGCGTAGGGGCGGTCGGGTTCCGCGGCGAAGTACGGGTCGCCCACCTCCGGGCCCCGGATCGCGTCGAGCAGCGCCGCGCTGTCGCGCACCGTGCGGCTGACGCAGCCCTGGACGGCCAGGCCGTTGAAGATCTCGTCGGCATCGGGGCCCATGGACACCCGGCCGCGCGTCGGCTTCAGGCCGAACAGGCCGGTGCTCGCGGCCGGGATGCGGATCGAGCCCGCCGCGTCCGTGCCGTGCGCGACCGGAACGATGCCCGCGGCGACGGCCGCCGCCGCACCGCCGCTGGAGCCGCCCGCCGAGCGGTCGAGGTCCCAGGGGTTGCGGGTCGGCCCGTACAGGACGGCCTCGGTCGTGATGCCGTACGCGAACTCCGGGGTCGTGGTGCGGCCGAAGGTCGCGAGACCGGCCGCACGGAAGCGTCGCATCAGGTGCGAGTCCGCCGGGGCGACGTTGCCCTCGGCGAGGCGGCTGCCCAGCTCCGTGCGCCGGCCGGCCATGGTGACGCCCAGGTCCTTGAGGAGGAAGGGAACTCCGGCCAGCGGGGTCTCGCGCGGCGGGCCCCCGGCCGCGCCCACCTCCACGGGCCACGTCTCCACCACCGCGTTGACCAGCGGGTTGACCGCGGCCACCGCCTCCAGCGCGACCTTCTCCAGCTCGGCGCCCGTCACCTCGCCCCGGGCGACCAACTCCCCGAGCCCGACGGCGTCATGCGTCACGTACTCCGACAGCTTCATGCGAACCCCTCCGACTCTGCGGAACCGATGAGTCCCAGGTGATACCGCTCGGTATCGTGTGGGACTGGTCGGTACCGTAACATGGGGTCCGTGCGGCTCGATGGGCCGGGAACGGCACGGGAGGATGGGGTCATGACGGACACGGTGCGGCCGGGCCGGGCGGAGCGGGTGGCGAAGCTGCCCCCTCGCGAGCGCATCCTCGACGCGGCCGAGGAGCTGTTCCACTCCGAGGGGATCAGGGGCGTCGGCGTCCAGGCCGTCGCGGACCGGGCCGGGACCACGAAGGCCGCGCTGTACCGGCACTTCGGCACCAAGGACGCGCTGGTGGCGGAGTGGCTGCTGATCGTCGCCGCCGAGTACGCGTCCGCCTTCGACGGCATCGAGGAGCGCTGGCGGGACGACCCCCGGGCTCAGATCAGGGGCGTGGCCGCGTTCGTCGCCGACGGTCTGTCGGCGCTCTCGCACCGCGGCTGCCCCTTCGTCAACTCCCTTGCCGAGCTGCCCGATCCGTCGCACCCGGCGCGCCAGGTGATCGAGGCGCACAAGGCGCGGCAACTGCGCCGCCTCACCGCCATGTGCGTCGGGGCCGGTCTGGCCGATCCCGAGGAGGCCGCGGCGGAGATCACGTTCGCGCTGGAGGGGGCGCAGGTCAGCGTGCAGAACGGGAGCGTGGCGCGCGTCGGTGAGCGGGTGGTCGCGTTGGTGGACGCGGTGATCGCCTGGCACGGGCCCTGAGCGGCGGCTTGGTGCCCGGCCCCGCGCCGTGCGTCCAGGCGGGCTTCGAGCCCTGGATCGGCGGTCCGGGCGCGGTCGTGCGCAACTTCCCCCGGGGCTCCGACGGCGGTCGTTGACCCAGCCCGCCACGGCATCAGCAAGGTTGGGCTTACCTTTCGATGTGGGGCTGGGGCTTTCGCGTGGTCAACCGCCCTGTGGGCATGGGGCGGTTGACCACGTGCGCCCAGCGCGCGCACGGCTGGAACACGGCTGAACGGGGAGAGTCGCGCGATGCGGGATGTCATGGCCCGTCGTCGGGGGCGGGAGGCGGCCCGATGACCGGGACCGCCGCGCTCACCCCGGCCCCGGAGTCCGATCAGGGCGAGGAGGAGCGCGGTGCGGGCCGTAACTCCTACCTGCTCACCCGCTCCAGCCTCAACAACGCCCAGAGCGCCCACGTCTGGCTGGTGGGCACCCTGAACGGCCGGGGCTGGAGCTCGGTGCGGATGATGGCGCTCGCGCTGCTCGTGCTGCTGCCCGCCGCCGTGCTGCTCGGGCGGTAGCTGCGGATGCTGGAGCTGGGCGACGAGCTGGCGAGCGGCCTCGGGGTGCCGGTGGACCGCGTACGGATCGCGCTGCTCGTGCTGGGCATCGGGCTGTGCGGGGTGGCCGTGGCGAGCGCGGGGCCCATTGCCTTCGTGGCGCTTGCGGCGCCGCAGATCGCCACCATGCTGACGCGCGGCCCGGGCGTCAGCGTGCTGGCCGCCGGAGCGGTCGGTGCCGCGCTGCTCGCGGCGGCCCATCTGGCGTCGAGCCAGTTCTTCACCGTGCTCGCCTGGGTGGGGGACCGGGTCGGCTGGCTCGCCCTGGTCGACCACTCCCAGCGCAACAACCAGCTTCCGGTCGGCGTCACCACGGCGGTCCTCGGGGGCGTGTATCTCGCGTGGGTGCTCTTCCGGCGCCGGGGGACCGGGCGGGCCTGACGGCGGGGCGGGGCGCGCCCGACTGTGGGATGCCGCACGCGCGGCGGCGGTACGCGGCGTGCCTGACCGTCCCCGCGGCCCTCGTCCTCGACGAAGCCATCGCCGACATCGACCCGGACACGGCCCACCGCCTGGAGACAGCCATCGACACCCTCCGCGCGGACCGCACCCTGATCGTCATCGCCCACCGCGAGTCCACCATCAAGCGCCTGCCCCGGGTGGTCCACCTGGACGAGGGGTCGGTGCTCGTCCGGTCGTCGTGAGGGCCGTGCGACGGGCCGGCTGTCAGGCCGGGCGCCGGGGTTGCGGTGCCCGGTAACTGGCCGTTGTGCGGCGCGAGTTGACTGCCCGCTCGTCCACCCGCACCCCCACGAATCGTCCGCATGCTGGACGGTTTCCGCGAATTTCCCCCTCAGTTTGGTCTAGACCTTGACAGGTCCAGACCATTTCGCTTGAGTCGCGGCACCCCCGATGGCGGGGCGGGACTCGCCTTCCGCTCCGCACGTAAGGAGAGTTGGCATGATCAGACGCATCACCAGCTTCATGGCCGCGGTGGCCACGATCGGCGCGTTGATCGTCCTGGGTCCGGGTGCCGCCACGGCGTCCGCAGCCGAGTGCGCCGCGCCGTGGAGTTCCTCGTCCGTGTACACGGGCGGCAAGCAGGCCTCGTACAACGGGCGCAACTGGACCGCGAAGTGGTGGACCCAGAACGAGACGCCGGGCCGCTCGGACGTGTGGGCGGACCAGGGTGCCTGCGGTGGCGGGGGCAACCCCGACCCGTCGGGCTTCATCGTCACCGAGACGCAGTTCAACCAGATGTTCCCGAACCGGAATTCGTTCTACACGTACAAGGGCCTGACCGACGCGCTCGGCGCCTACCCGGGCTTCACGAACACCGGCAGCGACACCGTCAAGCGGCAGGAGGCGGCGGCGTTCCTCGCCAACGTCAGCCATGAGACGGGCGGCCTGAAGTACGTCGTCGAGCAGAACCAGGCCAACTACCCGCACTACTGCGACAAGACCCAGCCCTACGGCTGCCCGGCCGGACAGGCCGCCTACTACGGGCGCGGGCCCATCCAGCTCAGCTGGAACTTCAACTACAAGGCCGCGGGTGACGCGCTCGGCATCGACCTGCTGAACAACCCGTACCTGGTGGAGCAGAACCCGGCCATCGCCTGGAAGACGGGCCTCTGGTACTGGAACACCCAGAACGGCCCCGGCACCATGACCCCGCACAACGCCATGGTCAACGGCGCCGGATTCGGCGAGACCATCCGCTCCATCAACGGCGCCCTGGAGTGCAACGGCGGCAACCCCGCCCAGGTCCAGAGCCGCATCGACAAGTACAAGGCCTTCACCCAGCTCCTCGGCACGACGCCGGGCTCCAACCTGAGCTGCTGACGTCGCGCGGCTGCGCCGGGCGGGCCCGATCCCCATCCCACGGGCCCGTCCGGTCCCGCGCGCAGCGGAAGCCGGTGTGGCCGCCGCCGCTGTCGACCGTGTTGGCGGTGCGGGCGGCCACGCGGTACCGATTGCAGTACGAGGCGTGGCACATGTGGGAGCCGCCGCGGATGACCTTGGCGGTGCCGGTGGGCGGGCCCTGGGGGTTGTGGGCGGGGCGCGCGGTGGCGTGGTCGGTGGACCACCAGTCGGCGCACCACTCCCAGACGTTGCCCGCCATGTGGTACAGGCCGAAGCCGTTGGGTGCGAAGGCGTCGACGGGGGCCGTGCCCCGGTAGCCGTCGGCGGCGGTGTTCTTCGTGGGGAAGGTGCCGCGCCATATGTTGCAGCGGTGCTCCCCGCCCGGGTCGAGGTCGTCGCCCCAGGGATAGCGCCGCTGCTCCAGGCCGCCCCGGGCCGCGTACTCCCATTCGGCCTCGGTCGGCAGCCGCTTGCCCGCCCACCTCGCGTACGCCCGCGCGTCGTTCCAGGACGCGTGCACCACCGGGTGGCCGCCGCGCCCGTCCGTCGAACTGCCCGGCCCCTCCGGCGCACGCCAGCTCGCGCCGTCCACCCCGCACCACCACGGCGTGTGCTCGGGCCGCGGCGAGACGCGGCGCAGCTCGGCGCGGAGGAAGCCCGCGAAGACGTACGACCAGCCGATCCGCTCGGCGTCGGTGACGTACCCGGTCGCCTCGGCGAAGGCCGCGAAGCGGTCGTTGCTCACCGCGTACGCGTCGAGTTCGAACGCGTCCACGCGGACCGGGCGCACCGGCCCTTCGCCGTCCTCGGGAAACCCCTCGGCGTCGTCCGCCCCCATCAGGAACTCGCCTCCCGGCAAGGTGACCATGCGGTCCGCGCCGGGGTCGTGGGGGACGGCCACGGAGGAGGCGGGCGCAGCGAGGGCGGGCGGCGGCACGGCGGGTGCGGGGAGCCGGGCGGCGGCATCTCCCGGTGCGGCGGCACCTCGTGGGGCGCAGCAACTGCGGGGATGCGGCTCTGGGGCAGGCACGGGTCCTCCTCTGGTGCTGGTGATCCCAGTGTTGCGTACGAGGGTCAGCTCCACGCCTGTCGTTCCCGGCGGCGGGGCGTCGGCCCGGGTCCACCCGGCGTCGACGCGCAGGGCGGCCCGATCGGCCGGGCGACGGGCCTCGGGCAACAGGGGCGGAGCCCGCGGTGGGAGCAAGGTCGGGATACGCCGGGAGGTACGGCCTAGGCTCCTCGCATGAAAGCTCCCGCCCCACCCGCGCGTCCCGTCGCCCTGGCCGCCGCCGCTCTCCTCGCTGTCGTCGCCGTGCTCCTCGGCGTGACCCTCACCAGCGGCGATGACGCGGACAGCGGTGGTCGGGGCGGCGCACGTGACATCGCGGACGGCGGCCTCAATGCCGATCAGCGCCGCCGGGCGGACCAGTTGGTGAGCGTCTTCGAAAACGGCACCACCAAGATCCAGTACGCGTACGCGGAGAACCTCGACGACGGCCGGGGCGTCACCGCGGGCCGGGCGGGCTTCACCACCAACGACGGCGACGCCCTGGAGGTGCTGCGCGCCTATACCGACAAGAAGCCGGACAACCCGCTCGCCCGCTTCATCCCCGCGCTCCAGCGCCTGGCCGACGGGGAGAGCGCTGACGGGGCGGAAGGGGCGGACGGGGCCGGTGGGTCGGACGGGGCCGAGGCGGGCGGCTCGGACGGCCCCCGCCCCCGCGCCCTGGCCGACGCCGACTACATCGCCGCCTGGAAGCGCGCCGCCGCCGACCCCGCCTTCCGCGAGGTGCAGGACGCCCAGGTCGACGACCGCTACTTCACCCCCGCCCTGCGGGCCGCCGACAAGGCCGGCCTCAGCAGCCCGCTGGCCGTCGCCGAGCTGTACGACGCCTCGATCCAGCACGGAAACGGCTCCGACGGCGACGGCCTGCCCGCGCTGGTCCGGCGGACGACGGCGAAGGTCGGCACCCCCGCGGCGGCAGGTGAGAAGGCGTGGCTGAACGCCTTCTTCGACGTCCGCGTCCACGATCTGACCCACCCCGTGAACGCCGACACGGCCGACGAGTGGCGCACGTCCGTCGACCGTGTCGAAGCGCTGCGGCGGCTCGCCGAGGGCGGCCATCGGGCGCTCGACGGCCCGTTCACCGTCACCGCCTTCGGCAGCAGCTACACCATCAAATAACCCTCGGGCCGGGGCGGGGTGGACAGAGCTGGGCCCTTCAGCGCGCGGCAGGCTCCCACCACACCAGATGCGCCGCCGCCTCGGCCGCCGGTTCGAGGATCTCCCAGGCCTCGGCGATCAGCCCGTCGTCGAAGCGCCAGATGTCGACTCCGGTGATCTCGGCGCCGGTGCCCGGGTGGCGGCGCCGTGCGTGCATGACGACGTGGTCGCCGTCGGCCAGCAGGTGCAGGATGTCGACCCGCATGTCCGCGAGCGGCGAGGCCCGCACGGCGTCGAGCCATTCCGTCTTCGTACGGGAGGTCGCGTCCGGCCGGTGATGGACGAAGTCGTCGCTCAGCACCTTCGCGAGCGCGTCGACGTCGCCCGTGCCGACCAGCTCGGCCAGTGCCTGTTGGACGATGAGTCTGTTGTCCGTGTTCTGCTTGTTCGTGTTCGGCGTCGTCATGGCCGCAGTGTTGCCACCGTCGCGCGGGCTGTCGATGAACTCCGATGTCATGGCGGGCGGCGCCACCGGGACGTAGCCTCGACGACCGTGCACACGGTCGGGGAGCTCTTGCGGCAGTGGCGGCGGCGTCGGCAACTGAGCCAGCTCGATCTGGCGCTCGCCGCCGACGTCTCGGCCCGGCACGTCAGCCTCGTCGAGACCGGCAAGTCCCGCCCGAGCGCCGACATGGTCCTCAGGCTCGCTGACCGGCTCGACGTGCCGCTGCGCGAGCGCAACCGGCTGCTGCTCGCGGCCGGGTTCGCGCCCCGGTACGCGGAGCGCCCGCTCGGCGACGACGCGCTGGCAGCGGCCCGGGACGCGGTCGAGCGGGTGCTGCGCGCGCACGAGCCGTACCCGGCGCTGGTCTTCGACCGCCGCTGGAACATCGTGACGACCAACCGCGCCGTCGACCCGTTCCTCGCGGGCGTCGCCCCCGAACTGCTGCGCCCGCCTGTCAACTTGATCCGCCTCGGCCTCGACCTGCGCGGCCTCGCCCAGTACGTCGTCAACCTGACCGACGTACGCGCGGCGTTCCGCACCCGCGTCACCCGCCAGCTCGCCGCCGCCCCCGACGCGGAACTCACCGCGCTCTACGAGGAGTTACTGGCACCTGGCACCGACGCCGACGCCGAGGGCACGGGCCCGCACGTCGAGTCCGACGTCCTGATCCCGATGGTCATCCGCTTCGACGGCCGCGAACTGCGGCTCTTCTCGACCATCACCACGTTCGGCACGCCCATGGACATCACCCTGGACGAGGTCGCGATCGAGTCCTACTACCCGGCGGACGCGGAGAGCGCCGCGTACTTCACGACGCGGCGGGGCGGGCGCTAGGGCGGCCTGCCGGACCGGCACCTGCGGCACCCGATGGAAGGTCGAACTTGCGTCGGGTTAGCATATGAGCGCCGCCTAGCTCGAAAGATACTCCTGTGACTGTCAATGACGACTCGTTCACCAATTGGAAGCACCGCGAGGAGATCGCGGAGTCGATGATCCCGATCATCGGGAAGCTGCACCGCGAGCAGGACGTGACGGTCCTGCTGCACAGCCGCTCCTTGGTGAACAAGTCGGTGGTCAGCATCCTCAAGACCCACCGATTCGCCCGGCAGATCGCCGGTGAGGAGCTCTCGGTCACCGAGACGCTGCCGTTCCTGCAGGCCCTCACCGCGCTCGACCTCGGCCCCTCGCAGATCGACATCGGCATGCTGGCCGAGACGTACCGGGCCGACGACCGGGGCCTGTCGGTGGCGGAGTTCACCGCCGAGGCCGTCGCCGGTGCCACCGGCGCCAACAAGATCGAGTGCCGCGAGGGCCGCGACGTCGTCCTGTACGGCTTCGGCCGCATCGGCCGCCTCGTCGCCCGGCTGCTCATCGAGAAGGCCGGTTCCGGCAACGGGCTTCGGCTGCGCGCCATCGTCGTCCGGCGGGGCGGCGATCAGGACATCGTCAAGCGGGCCTCGCTGCTGCGCCGTGACTCCATCCACGGCCAGTTCCAGGGCACGATCACCGTCGACGAGGCGAACAGCACGATCATCGCCAACGGCAACGAGATCAAGGTGATCTACGCGGGCGACCCCTCGGAGGTCGACTACACGGCGTACGGCATCAAGGACGCCATCCTCATCGACAACACCGGCAAGTGGCGCGACCGCGAGGGCCTCTCGCAGCACCTGCGCCCAGGTATCGACAAGGTCGTCCTGACCGCGCCCGGCAAGGGCGACGTGCCCAACATCGTGCACGGCGTCAACCACGACATGATCAAGCCGGACGAGCGCATCCTGTCCTGCGCGTCCTGCACCACCAACGCGATCGTCCCGCCGCTGAAGGCGATGGCGGACGAGTACGGCGTGCTGCGCGGCCACGTGGAGACCATCCACTCGTTCACCAACGACCAGAACCTCCTGGACAACTACCACAAGGCGGACCGCCGCGGCCGCTCGGCGCCGCTCAACATGGTCATCACCGAGACCGGTGCCGCCTCCGCCGTCGCCAAGGCGCTGCCCGACCTGAAGG
This sequence comes from Streptomyces flavofungini, assembly GCF_014650815.1. Taxonomy (GTDB): domain Bacteria; phylum Actinomycetota; class Actinomycetes; order Streptomycetales; family Streptomycetaceae; genus Streptomyces; species Streptomyces flavofungini. Next base: position 209,042 of record NZ_BMVR01000014.1, on the reverse strand, counting down.
CGCCGATCACCGGCAGCTCGATCCGGGTCCCGGTGCCGGACGTCTCCATCGCCATCCTCAGCCTGCGGCTCGGCCGTGAGGCCACCCGCGAGGAGGTCCTCGACCACCTCCGCGACGTCTCGCTGACCTCCCCGCTGCGCCGCCAGATCGACTTCACCAGCGCCCCCGACGCGGTCTCGAACGACTTCATCGGCTCGCGGCACGCGTCGATCGTCGACGCCGGCGCCACCAAGGTCGACGGCGACAACGCGATCCTCTACCTCTGGTACGACAACGAGTTCGGCTACTCGTGCCAGGTGATCCGGGTCGTGCAGCACGTCTCCGGGGTGGAGTACCCGACGTACCCGGCCGTGGCGGTCTGAGTCCGCGGACACAGCTGAGCGTCCGGAGTCCCGGGCGGGTGGAAGGCGCGAGCCGACCACCCGCCCGGGACTTTTCCGTACCCGGGAGCCGCCGAGCCCTCCAGGTCATCACCTTCATCTTCTCCTCATTTGCCTAAAGCTATTAGGTAGATGCATAATCGGTTATGCCGAAAGGGGAGAGCGTTATGGTGCGCGCAGGACTGACCGTGGAGCGGCTGACGCAGGCCGGGGCCGAGCTGGCCGACGAGGTCGGCTTCGAGCAGGTGACCGTCTCGGCGGTCGCCCGCCGGTTCGACGTCAAGGTCGCGAGCCTGTACTCGCACCTGAAGAACTCCCACGACCTGAAGACCCGCATCGCCCAGCTCGCCCTGGCGGAACTGGCCGACCGCGGCGCCACCGCCCTGGCCGGGCGTGCGGGCAAGGACGCCCTGACCGCCTTCGCCGACGTCTACCGCGACTACGCCCAGGAGCACCCCGGCCGCTACACCGCGGCCCGGTTCCGGCTCGACCCGGAGGTGGCCGCCGCCAGCGCCGGGGCCCGGCACGCCCAGATGATGCGGGCGATCCTGCGGGGCTACGACCTCACGGAGCCGGACCAGACCCACGCCGTCCGGCTCCTCGGCAGCGTCTTCCACGGCTACGTGAGCCTGGAGGCCGCCGGGGCGTTCAGTCACAGTGCGCCGGACTCCCAGGAGTCGTGGTCGCGGATCGTGGAGTCGCTGGACGCGCTGCTGCGGCACTGGCCCGCGTCGGCGTCCGTGTCTGCGTACTGACCGCTGCCGCGGAACCGGCCCGCGCCCGCGCCCTGATCGCTCCGGCCAGGCCTCCTGGGGCCTCTCCCGCTGCCCTTCCTGCCCGAAACCCAGATCAACAGGCTGAGACATCATGACCACCGAGCACACCCCCACGCCCGCCACCGCGCCCCTGTCCACCCTCATCACCGCCGACCTCCTGCGCGGCGCCCTCGACCTGGAGCGCACCGCGCACGGCGTGCTGCCGCACCGGCTGCCCGCCTCGGCCCGCGCCCAGAACGTCGACGGCCAGCTCGCCATGGCCGAGTCCCAGCCCTCCGGCGTCCGCCTCGCCTTCCGCACCCGCGCCACCGTCGTGGAACTGGACACGCTGCCCACCAAGCGCGTGTACGTCGGCGCGCCGCCCCGCCCGGACGGCGTGTACGACCTGCTCGTCGACGGCCGCCTCGCTCGGCAGGCCAGTGCGACCGGCGGCAACACCCTGACCATCGACATGACGGCCGGGAGCGCCGAGCACCGGCCGGGACCGAGCAGCACCCTGCGCTTCGCCGGGCTGCCGGAGCGGCTGAAGGACGTCGAGATCTGGCTGCCGTACAACGAGACCGCCGAACTCGTCGCCCTGCGCACCGACGCCCTCGTCGAGCCCATACCGGACCGGGGCCGCAAGGTGTGGCTGCACCACGGCAGTTCGATCAGCCACGGCTCCGACGCGGCGAGCCCCACCGCCACGTGGCCCGCCCTGGCCGCCTCCCTCGGGGGCGTGGACCTGATCAACCTGGGCCTGGGCGGCAGCGCCCTGCTCGACCCCTTCACGGCCCGCGCCCTGCGGGACACCCCCGCCGACCTGATCAGCGTCAAGACCGGCATCAACCTGGTCAACGCCGACCTGATGCGGCTGCGCGCCTTCACCCCGGCCGTCCACGGCTTCCTCGACACCATCCGCGAGGGCCACCCCACGACCCCGCTCCTGGTCGTCTCGCCGATCCTGTGCCCCATCCACGAGGACACCCCCGGCCCCAGCGCCCCGGACTTCAGCAGCGTGAGCGAAGGCCGACTGCGTTTCGTGGCCACCGGCGACCCGGCGGAACGCGCCGGCGGAAAGCTGACGTTGGGCGTCATCCGGGACGAGCTGGCCCGGATCGTGGAACAGCGCGCGGCCGACGACCCGAACCTGTACTACCTCGACGGCCGCGACCTCTACGGCGAGGCCGACTTCGCCGAACTGCCGCTGCCCGACGAACTCCACCCGGACGCCGCCACCCACCGCCGCATGGGCGAACGCTTCGCGGACCGGGCCTTCGCCGCGGGCGGCCCGTTCGGTGACGGTGCTTGAGGCCGCCTCGTCGGTTCACCGCGCGGGCACGGGTCCCGACCGCTCCGTCACTCCGTACCCGCGTCGAAGTCCTCCACGAAGTAACTGTCGTGCCGGATACGGAACTCCTTGAGTTCCTCGCTGCCGCGCTGTGACACCGCGGCGACCCGCTCGAAGTACTCCTCGCGCGGGGCGCCGGGGGAGAAGAGCATGAGCATGGACATGGGCTCGTCGGTCACGTTCTTGAACGCGTGCAGGCCGCCGACCGGTACGTACAGGAAGTCGCCCGCGCGGCCGGTGACCCACTTCTCGCCGTTGTAGAGCTCCAGTTCGCCCGAGAGGACGTAGAAGGACTCCGACATGGCCTTGTGGAAGTGGGTCTTGGCGCCGGCGGACCGCGCCCCCAACTCCACCTTGTAGAGGCCGAATTCGCCGCCGGTCGACTCGTTGGTGGCGAGGTAGTGGGTCGAGCCTCCGGGCGAGGAGATGTCCGGCGGGGTGTCGGCCGGGCGGAACGAGGCGTTCACTTCGCCCTTGTCGCCGTGGTAGCGAGGTGCCGGGTAGATGAGGTCTTCCGGGTACGACATGATGCGCTCCTTCGGCAGGTCTCCACGGGCATGATGCTCCCGCCCCGAGGAGGCGGCATCGGGCTTCCGGACGATCGTGGTGGACCCCGGAAGGGGGCCAGAGACCTAAGTCCGAAGGCGCAGCCGGGGCTCGGCCCCACGCAACCCCGCGGGTACGGTCCTTCGGCCGCGCGTCACCTCGACATGCGGGCTTCGATCCCGTCGAGCAGGAAGTCGAGGCCGATCCGGAAGGTCTGGTCGGCGTCGAGGTGGGCGGCATCGTGCACCACCGTGGCCAGCGCGGGGAATCGGCCGGTGGCGAAGGTCCGCTCCAGATAGGGCCCGAGCGACGCCTGCCAGCGCTTCTCGTCCATCCCGGTGGCCCGCTCGGCACGCCGCTCGGCGATCTCCCGACGCACGGCGCCGATCACGTACGCGTTGACGGCGGAGACGACCGGCATGACGGCGTCCACGTCGACGTCGCCCAGCGCGGCCATCACGGTCTCCCCGGTGGCCAGCGCGTGCGGCCCGAGCTGGGGTCGGCCGCCCAGGAGATCGGCGAGCCATTCGTGCTCGTGCGCGGCCTGCCGAGTGGCTTCGGCCAGAGACCCCAGCACCTCCCGCCACCCGTTGCCGTCCGGCCGGATCTCGGCGTGGACGGCGTCGACCATCAGGTCGAGCAACTCCTCCTTGCCGGCGATGTAGCCGTACAGCCGCATGGGGCCGACGCCCAGCGCGGCGGCGACCTTGCGCAGCGACACCGCCTCCAGGCCGTCCGCGTCGGCCAACCGGATCGCCGCTCGCACGATCCGCTCCCGGCTCAGCGGGGCCGTCACGGGTCGATTCGGTGGCTCCGGCCTCTCCCACACCAACATGCGGCAAACAATACATCGCATCGGGCGATACAGTGTATCGATCAGTACGGTGTATCGAAGGAGCGACAGCCATGACGATAGCCATCGTCGGAGCCGGCCTCGGCGGTCTGGCCCTTGCCCGGGTGCTGCACGTGCACGGCATCGACGCCGTCGTGTACGAACGTGAGGCGGCCCGCGGTGCGCGCGGTCAGGGCGGCATGCTCGACATCCACTCCGGCCAGCGGGCGCTGCGCGAGGCCGGTCTGATCGACCAGTTCCACGCGATCGCCCGGGGTGAGGGCCAGGACATGCGTCTTCTGGAGCCGGACGGCACCCTGCTGCTCCAGGAGGACACACCCGACGACGCGCCGCTCGACCGGCCCGAGGTCGACCGCGCCGATCTGCGCGCCCTGCTGCTGGACTCCCTCCCCGACGGCGTGGTGCGGTGGGGGCACGCGTTCGCCTCCGCCGCCGACGGCCTGCTGCGCTTCGCCGACGGCGGCAGCGCGACGTACGACCTGCTGGTGGGCGCGGACGGCGCCCAGTCCCGGGTCCGGCCGCTGCTCACCGACGCCCGCCCGGCACACCTCGGCCAGAACGTCGTCGAGGTCGGCATCCCCGACATCGACCGCACACACCCCGACCTCGCGGCGATGGTGGGGCGCGGCAACTACTGGGTGCTCGGCGACGGCATGTCGCTGGCGGCGCAGCGCAACGGCGACGGCCGCGTCCGCATCGGCCTCAGCTTCTACCACACCGGCGAGGACTGGTTCGCCACCAGCGGGATCCCCTTCGACGACCCGGCCGCCGCCCGGGCGCGGCTGATCGAGCTTCTCCCCGGCTGGGACGCACGGTTCACCGCGCTCATCGCGGCCTGCGACGACACGGTCGTGCCGCGGTCGATCAGCGCGCTCCCGGCCGGCCTGACCTGGCCGTCGAGGCCGGACGTCACGCTGCTCGGCGACGCGGCGCACCTGATGCCGCCGGTGGGGGAGGGCGCCAACATGGCGCTGCTCGACGGCGCCCTGCTCGGCCTCGCGCTGGCCGCGCACCCGGACGACTCTCCCGCCGCCGTCGCCGCGTACGAACGCGAGATGTTCGAACGCACCGGCGCCGCCGCCCGCATGTCCGCGGACATGCAGGAACTGCTGATGTCGCCGGACGCCGCCCAGAGACTACTCGCGTTCTTCCAGCCCGGCTGAAGGCGGCCGCGTACGACCGGGAAACCGGTCGCACAGCGCGCTCCTCACCTCCAGCGGGAGCCCGCGCCCACCTGTGCGTTCGCCAGGCGGGCGCGGGCTGCCGGAGAGCCCTCCCCGGCCCGTGCCGGACGGTCGGATCAGCGGAGTCCGGCGAAGAGGTCGTTCTCGGGCACCGCCGCGCCGGTGGTGTCCTGGACGCGTACGAAGGTCTCCATGCCCATCAGCTCGCCGAACTTCTCCTTGCCCATCTTGAGGAAGAAGATGTTCTCGCCCTGACTGGCGTGCGCGGCCAGCGCGTCGAACTTCTGACCGCTGAACGCGGTGGTGTCCACCCACGTGGTGATCTCGTCGTCGGGCAGGCCGATCTCGGCCATCGCGGCGGCCTCGGCGGGATCCGGCTCCGGCATGTCCGCATCGAGCTCGCGCATGACCTCCCCGAACCGCTGCATCATCGAGCGGGGCATCGTCGTCCAGTACACCTTGGGCGTCAGCGTGGTCAGCTCCAGCGCCGCCATCGTGATGCGATGGGCCTGGATGTGGTCGGGGTGGCCGTAGAAGCCGTTCTCGTCATAGGTGACGACCACGTCGGGCCGGTAGTGCCGTATGAGTTCCGCGAGCCGGGCGGCGCCTTCCGCCACCGGGGTCTGCCAGAACGCCCCGGGGGCGTCGTTGCTCGGCCAGCCCATCATTCCGGAGTCGGCATAGTCCAGCATCTCCAGATCGCTGATCTTCAGGGCCTCACAGCTCGCCTCCAGTTCGTGGCGGCGCATCGAGGCGACGGCCGCCGGATCGTGCCCGGGATCGCCCGGCTTGGCACCCCCCGCTCCGTCACCGCAACCGCCGTCGGTACACGTCACGAGCACCGTGCGGATGCCCTCCGCCGCGTACCGCGCGAGGACCCCGCCGGTTCCGGTGGCCTCGTCGTCGGGGTGGGCATGCACGGCCATGAGCGTCAAGGGCCGGTCAGTCATGAAGCAGTCCTCCTGCAGGAATACGGATGGGTCCACGTGCACGGCGGGCGTTCCCTGATTCAGGGGCCCGGATCCGGCCGGGGCGGACGACCTCGTGGTCTCCGTGCTCCCCGCCCGTGCGCCGCCGGTCTCTCGGTCGATGCAACAGTGCCGACCGGACCGGCTGTTCCCGGTACCCGGGCCGCGCGTTCGTTCGCTGTCAATACCGTCCACCCCACGAAGCGCCTGCCGGGCAGCCGCATGGTCCCGTGCCGGGTGCGCTCATAGCGTCGTGACCGACAGTCGCGGCCCGCAGCCGGGGGCCGCAGTCGCCTTCCGCAGTCGCGTTCCGTACGAGTACGAGGAGCACCATGCGCATCCCGTCCACGGTCGGCCTCGGCCTGGGTCTGGCCGGACTACTCACCGCCGCCGTGCCCGCCGCCGCCAGCCCGCAGCAGCCGGTCGGCCGCGAGATCGCCCCGCAGCGTCAGCACCTGGCGTGGGGCCCCTGTTCCGCGGCGCAGAAAGAGCTGAACGAGGCGGGGGCGCAGTGCGCCGAGGTGGCCGTGCCGCTGGACTACGCCGACCCCGGCGGGCGGACCATCCAGATCGCGATCTCGCGGATCAAGGCCGCGTCCCCGTCCGAGCGGCGCGGCATCCTGCTGTCCAACCCCGGCGGTCCGGGCGGCACCGGGCTCGCCAACACCCTCGCGCTGCGCCCGGCGTTGAAGGATGTGGCGAAGCGGTACGACCTGATCGGGTTCGACCCGCGGTTCCTCGGCGAGAGCACGCCGGTGAGCTGCGCCCCGGCCGGACCCCCGCGCCCGCCCGGCCCCGTCACCACGCCGCGCGCCGACTTCGACGCGTCCGTGGCCTCCGCGCGGGACACGGCCCGGCGCTGCCAGGAGCACGGGGACAACGCCGAGTTGCTGCCGCACGCCTCGACGCGGAACGTGGCCCGGGACATGGACGCGATCCGGGCCGCCCTCGGCGAACCCCGGCTGTCGTACTACGGCGTCTCCTACGGTGCCGACCTCGGGGCCGTGTTCACGCAGCTGTTCCCCCGCCGCGCCGACCGCGTGATCATTGATTCCTCGACCGATCCGGCGGCCACCCAGTACGAGCTGTTCCAGCGGGCGGGCGGCCCGCTGGAGGAAGGGCTCGACGAGTGGGCCGCGTGGGCCGCCCGGCAGCACGAGCGGTACGGCCTCGGCCGGACCGGGGCGAAGGTGCGGGCGACCGTGCAGAAGCTGCTCGACGGCGCCGAACGCCGACCCGTGGAGGTCGCAGGGCAGCGGATGAACGCCCCGGTCATGCGGCTGCTCCTGCGCCAGCTCGTGCAGCACCAGGAGAGCGACCCCGCCCTGGCCTCCGTGGTGCGCGACCTCGTCGACGCCGCCGCCGGGAAGCTCGGCGAGCCCGGTCCTGAGCTGGCCGCCCTGCTGGAGCTGCTGAACTCGCCGGACCTGGGGGACAGCATGGTGGGCGGCGCGCTGTTCATGTGCGGTGACGGCGGCTGGCCCGCCGGAGGCTGGCCGAAGGACCCCGAGACGTACTGGCGCAACACCGTCCGCAGCCGGGCCACGCAGCCGGTCTTCGGACCGGTGGTCAACGGCATGATCGCGCCGTGCGCGTTCTGGAAGTCGCCGCCGCGCGAGCCCGGCACCGCCATCCACAACAAGGTGCCCGTCCTGATGCTCCAGGCCACCCGTGACAACAACGTCCCGTACGAGGGTGCCCTCGCCCTGCACCGCAAGCTCACCGGATCACGCCTGGTGACCGCCGACATCCGGTCGCACGGCGTGTACGGGCGCGGCAGCGAGGGCCACCGGCCGGTCCCGTGCGCCGACGACGCCGTCAACGACTACCTCCGCGACGGGACCCTGCCCTCCCGCGACCTCACCTGCGCCCCCGAGGGAGCGGCCCGATGAGCGCCCAGGGGCCGGTGTTCAGCAGGCGCGGCGGCATGGTCGCCGTCGTGTCCGCCGCCACCGCCGTCCTCGCGAGCACCGGCACCGGCGCCACCGCGCAGCCCGCCACGGACCGGACCCGGGGGCGCGACGCCCTCCAGGCCGACGTCGACGCGATCCGCGCCACCGGGGCCACCGGCGTGCTCGCCGAGGTGCAGGGCCCGCGCGGCCGCCTCGTCGCCCGGGCCGGCGCGGCGGACCTGACGGGCGAGCGGCCCGTGCCCTGGAACGCGTACTACCGCATCGGCAGCGACACCAAGACCTTCACCGCCACCGTCGTCCTGCAACTGGCCGGGGAGGGCCGCCTCGGCCTGAACGACACCGTCGACCGCTGGCTGCCGGGCCTGGTCCACGGCCACGGCAACGACGGCCGCAGGATCACCCTCACCAACCTGCTCCGCCAGACCAGCGGGCTCAACGACTACGTCGCCGTCGCGGGCGGCGGGGACGACTTCACGCCCGAGGGCTACCTGAAGGGACGCTTCCGGGTCACCTCGCCCCGGCAGCAGGTGGCGGCCGCCGTGAGCCGTCCGCCGCTGTGGCTGCCGGACGCCGCCGACCCGGCACGCGAACAGCGCTGGGGCTACTCCAACACCAACTACGTGCTCCTCGGCCTCGTCATCGAGAAGGTCACCGGCCACCCCTGGGCCCAGGAGATCCACGAACGCGTCATCGCCCCGCTCGGGCTCCGGCACACCCTCGTCCCCGGCACCTCCGCGTACGTACCGCAGCCGACCGCGACGGCGTACACCCAGTTCCCCGGCGGCACCCGGCTGACCGACACCTCCCTCGCCACCGGCGGCGGCGCGGACGGCGGCATCATCAGCACGCCCCACGACCTCGCCGTGTTCCTGCGCGCCCTGCTCGGCGGCAGGCTGCTGCACCGCGCCCAACTGGCCGCCATGAAGCGGACCGTGGCGGCACCGGACTGGATCCAGGCCGAGGGGGTGCGCTACGGCCTTGGCATCGCGTGGCGGCCCGGCAGTGGGGGACCCCGGGGCGGTGGGTCCGGCGGCGACGGGCCGGGAGGCGATGGGTCCGTGGGCCGTGGGGACACGGGTGTCTGGTTCCACGGCGGCACCCACCTCGGCGTCGTCTCGGAGAGCGGTGTCACCGCCGACGGCAGCCGCGCCGCGACCGCCGCGATCTTCACCCTGCGGACCGACGAACGAGGGGACACACAGGCCAAGGCCGCCCTCCGGCTGGTGGACCGCGCGCTGCGCCGATGAGGGCCGGTCGGCCGGGGCGTCCGGCCCTTGGAACGTGGGTCCGCCCGTGCCGGACAGGGGTCATCATGGGGGCGACGAGGGGCGCCGTCCGCGCGGACGGCGCCCGCGGAGACCGGCTCTCTCCGCTGCACCGACGGGCCCTGCTGGACCCGCCGCTGCCTGCTCCGCCCCGATGCCGTACGCCAGTCCCTAAGGAAGTCCGCATGACCACGACCGCGCAGGTGCCCGCCGACTCCGTCCCTCCGGCCGTACGACTGGAGGAGGCCCGGCGCGACTACGCCGACCTGCTCGGCCAGGGGCTCAAGCTGGACCTGACGCGCGGCAAGCCCTCCGCCCGGCAGCTCGACCTGGCCGCCGACCTGCTGAGCCTGCCCGGCGACCGGTACACCGCGGCCGACGGGACCGACTGCCGCAACTACGGCAGCCCCGACGGACTGCGCGAACTGCGGGATATCTTCAGCGGGTTCCTTCAGGCGCCGGTCGACCAGCTCCTCGCCGTCGGCAACTCCAGCCTGGAGCTGATGCACGACTGCCTGATCCACGCGCTCCTCGGCACCCTGCCCGGCGCGGAGCGGCGCTGGGCCGACGAGGAGCGGATCGCGTTCCTGTGCCCGGTCCCCGGCTACGACCGGCACTTCGCGCTGTGCGAGCGCTACGGCATCGACATGATCCCCGTCCCGATGACGGACGCCGGTCCCGACCTGGGCGAGGTGGAGCGCCTCGTGGCCGCCGACCCCGCGATCAAGGGCATCTGGTGCGTGCCCAAGTACAGCAACCCCGACGGCACCTGCTATAGCGACGAGGTCGTGCGCGGGCTCGCCTCGATGCGGACCGCCGCACCGGACTTCCGGATCTTCTGGGACAACGCCTACGCGGTGCACCACCTCACCGACGAGGAGCCCGAGGTCGCCGACGTCCTCGCCGCCTGTGCCGAGGCCGGGAACCCGGACCGGGCGTTCGTCTTCGGCTCCACCTCGAAGATCACCCTGGCTGGTGCGGGCGTTGCCTTCTTCGGCTCGTCCCCGGCCAACATCGCCTGGCTGCGCGGCCGCAGCGCCAAGCGCTCCATCGGCCCCGACAAGATCAACCAGCTTCGCCACGCCCTGTTCCTGCGGGACGCCGACGGCGTGCGCGCCCACATGCGCAAGCATCGCGCGGTGCTCCGCCCCAAGTTCGACGCCGTGCTGCGCGGCTTCGCCGAAGCGCTCGGGGACACCGGCCTCGCGACCTGGTCCACGCCCAAGGGCGGCTACTTCATCGTCCTGAACGTCCCCGACGGCTGCGCCGGCGAGGTGGTGCGCCGCGCCAAGGAGGCCGGGATCGCCCTGACGCCCGCGGGCGCCACGCACCCGTACGGGCAGGATCCCAAGGACAGCGTCATCCGCATCAGCCCCAGCTACCCGGACCTGGAGGAGGTCGAGCAGATCATTCGCGGGGTCGCGACGTGCGTCCGTCTCGTGGGGTACGAGAAGCTGGTGGCGGACGCGGCGAAGTGACGGCCGACGTGAAGTGAGCGGCGTCGCGGAGTGCTCGCTGTCGCGGAGTGCTCGTCGCAGCCGTGAAGTGACCGCCGCCGTGGGGCGCGCTGAGCCCGTCAGCTCCGCCGCTCCCGCACCACCCCGGCGACGACCGCGGCCGTGACCTTGCGGACGGCCGCGTCGTCGGGCGGCGTCCCCTTCCGGTCGGCGAACAGCAGGTGGGCGGCGCCGATCAGCGTGGGCGCGAGGGTGTCCACGTCGGCGTCCGCCGCGACGCGGCCGAGGTCCCGTTCGGCGGTCAGGTAGGCGGCGATCATGCCGGCCGCCTCCGTCAGGACCGGGACGCCGGTCGGCCGGGCCGCGCGCAGCCGGGCGCGCAGCTCGTCCCGGGAGGTGACGAGGCCGACGACGGCCACGGCGACCGACCCGAACAGTTCCGTCAGGGCGCCGGTGAGGTTGTCGACGACCGTGCCGGTACCGGCACGCGCGCGCAGGGCGTCGGCCTGCGCGCCGACGCGGGCGACGCGGTCGAGGACCAGCTCGGCGAGAAAGGCGTCGAAGTCGGCGAAGTGCCGGTGCAGGACGCCCTTGGCGCAGCCCGCCTCCGTGGTCACCGCCCGGCTGGTCAGCGCGCTCGGGCCGTCCCGGAGCAGGATGCGCTCGGCGGCGTCGAAGAGCTGCTCGCGCGCGTCGCGCAGGGCCACCCCAGTAGGCAATGTTCCTCCTCGTTCGCGCACTGCTCCCGCCTGCCGCCCCTTGACGAGTGGGCATGTGCCCACTCAGAGTGGGCGCATGCCCACTCTACCGTCGTCAGGCACGCCGCACTCCGACGACGAGCCCCATCAGGACCGTGAACTGGCCGAGTCGTTCGGCGCGGACGCCGGACGCTACGACCGGGCCCGACCCGACTACCCCCAGGCCCTGGTGGACCGCGTCGTCGCCGAGAGCCCGGGAACCGACGTCCTCGACGTGGGCGTCGGCACAGGCATCGCCGCCCGGCAGTTCCAGGCGGCGGGCTGCCGGGTGCTCGGCGTGGACGTCGACGCGCGGATGGCCGACGTGGCGCGGGCGTCCGGCGTCGACGCCGAGGTGGCGCCCTTCGAGACCTGGGACCCGGCCGGGCGGACCTTCGACGCGGTGGTGTCCGCCCAGTCGTGGCACTGGGTGGACGCGGTCGCGGGCGCGGCGGGCGCGGCGCGGGTGCTGCGCCCGGGCGGCCGGCTCGCCGTCTTCTGGAACGTGTTCATGCCCGCCCCCGACCTCCGCGAGGCCTTCGCCGACGTGCACCGCAGGGTCCTGCCCGACGCACCGCTCAACCCCTGGGCCCTCGGCCCCCTCGACGCGTACGAACCGCTGTCCACGAAGGCGGCCGACGGAATGCGGCAGGCGGCCGCCTTCGACCCGCCGGAACAGTGGCGCTTCGACTGGCAGCGCGCGTACACCCGCGCCCAGTGGCTCGACCAACTGCCCACACACGGCGGCACCGGCCGGCTCCCCCCGGCCACGCTCGCCGACCTGCTCTCCGGCATCGGCACCGTCATCGACACGTTCGGGGGCGGCTTCACGATGGGGTACGCGACGGTGGTCGTCACGGCCGCGCGAACGGACTCGGCCTGAACGGCGCGGCGCACGGCTGACCGGCGGCGGGTCGCACGGAGTGGTGGCCTCGCGCCGTTCAGCTCGACCGGACGTGCAGGTCCAGGCCGCTCGTCCCCGGCGCCTCCACCCCCGGAAGCAGCCGCATGTCGTGGTCGTAGTCGCCGCCCACCAGGGAGCGGAACGGTACCGGCTCGTCCGTGAAGAGGCCGTCGAGGCGGTGGGCGTACTCCTGGCGCGCGGCCTCGAACCGCTCTGCGGGGAGGTCGTTGGCGCCGAACACCGCGAACGGCTCCAGGGGCTGCATGCCGGTGAACCAGAAGAGTCCGTGCTGCACCGGGTAGAGCAGGTCCGCGATGCTGCCGTGGATGCCCCGGTCCGAGAACGCCGTCGCGCGGGCCCCGGCCGTCACCGACACCAGGGCGCGCCGTCCCGCGAGGACGCCCTCGCTGTAGGGCGGGGGCACCCTGGGGCCGTAGCCGAACCCGGCGGTGAAGACCCGGTCGATCCAGCCCTTGAGGATGGCCGGGGGGCTGAACCACCACATCGGGAACTGGAGGACGACGGCGTCCGCCCAGCGCACCTTCTCCTGTTCGGCCGCGACGTCCGCCGAGAGGCGGCCCGCGAGCGTGGCGGTCTCGGACGCCGCCATCACGTGCAGCCGCTCGTCGGCGCCGTGGTCGGGGAAGTCGTCGGCGTCGACGGCCGCCTTCCACTTCATCGCGTACAGGTCGGAGAGCCGCACCTCGTGGCCCGCCGCGCGCAGGTGGCCCACCGCGAAGTCGGTCAGGGCGGCGTTGAGCGAGTCGCCCTCCGGGTGGGCGCTGACGACGAGGATCTTCTTGGGCGAGGACGCGGTGGTTTCATTCATGAGGCCACGGTGCCCCGGGCCGGGCGGGGCAGCCAGAACCCTGTTCAGCCGGCGGATTCGCTGTCCTGGTACTGGGAGGACCACCTTGGGGCGCGGCGCGCATACTTGATCGCATGAACAGGGTGGGGGAAAGGGTCCGTGGCGGTGCGGAGGCCGACGGTGGCGAAGCGGGGGCGAGCGTGGACGCCGTGAGTGCGGCGGGCGCCGGGAGCACCGGCAGCAGCGGGGGGCGGGGGCGGGGCGGTCTGGACGGGATCGACGGGGTCGGTGACGCCGAGCGGGCGCTCGGCGGCTTTCTGCGGGCCCGCCGGGGGCGCGTCGCGCCGGAGCACGTCGGGATCTCCGGCGGTCGCCGCCGCCGGGTCCGGGGGCTGCGCCGCGAGGAGCTGGCCCAACTCGCCGGGATCAGCGTCGACTACTACGTACGCCTCGAACAGGGCCGGGCCACCCAGCCGTCCCCCGAGGTCCTCGAAGCGCTCGCCGGAGCGCTCGGCCTCGACCCGGCGGAGCGCAAGCACCTCGACACCCTCGCCGGGACCCGGCGCGGGACCGCGCCCAAGGCCCGGGTCAGCCCGCTGCTCCAGCGCGTCCTGGACTCCCTCACCGGCTTCCCGGTGTTCGCGACGAACCACCGCCTCGACGTGGTGGCCTGGAACGCGCTGGGCGCCGAGCTCGTCGGCGGCCTCGGCGACGGCGGCCGCCGGGACCCGAACAACGCCCGGTTCCTCTTCCTCGACCCCGCGTCCCGCACCGTGCACCCCGAGTGGGAGGGCCGGGCCGCCGAGGCCGTGGGCCAGCTCCGGGTCTCCGCCGGGCGCTACCCCGACGACACCGAACTCGCCGCCCTGATCTCCGAACTGTCCGAGCACAGCGCCGACTTCCGCCGGATCTGGGGCACCGGCGAGATCGTGATGTGCAAGGCCGGCCGCAAACCCCTGCACCACCCGCTGACCGGGCCCCTCACCCTCGACTTCGAAACCCTGCACGTCCCGGCCGAGCCCGGCGAGACGGGCCTCGTGGTGCACGTCTTCAGCGCGGACGAGGGCAGCGAGGAGGCGGCGGCGTTGGCGCGCCTGGCGAGGTACGTCGCCGAGCGGGGGTAGCTCGCCAGGCGGGGCGGGGTGCGCCGCCGGGCAGGTGAATGCGCAGGTCAGAGGGTGGCCCGATAGGGTCGGGCCGGTGATTCGATCTGTCCGGACGGCCGCGGCCGTCGCCCTCGCCGTCTCACTGACCGCCGTGGCCTGCACGTCGGAGAAGAAGGACGGCGGCAGCCCGTCCTCGGCCGAAGCGCGGTCCGCCCCGCTGCGGAAGCTCCCGGGGATCCGGGTGAGCGGCCATGTCATCGACGAGTTGGAAGTCGGCACGCGTGAGGTGAAGAGGCGTCCCGTCGCGGAAGTCCGGCTCGGGCTCGACCGGCTCGTCCCCTATGTCGAACCCACGGCATGCGGCCTCCTCGTCACCGGCGCGAAGGGAGGCACCTCAGGCCTGACGTCAGGCTGGCCGGAGGACGAGGGCGAAGACAGCCCTGACTTCCCCGGCGGCCCCTACCGCAGCGGCTCCTTCTCGCAGGGCGAACGCGGCGCCCCCTTCGCCCAGTTGTGGTGCTCGCGGCGCGCCGTGGTCATCGCGTACGACGCCAAGGAGCACCGCCGGGCATCCGGCGTCCGGGGAGCGGTCTCCGTGGTGCGGGTGCGCGAGGGGCGGACCGTCCACCTGGTGGTGGGGCCCGAGCGGACCCGGACCGAGATCGCTGCGGCGTTGGCCTCCGGGCGGACCCCGTAGCGGAATCGTCAGCGGACCCGCGGGCAGGCCCGCCCGCGGGTCCCCTGACGGCGGGGGTCAGCTCAAGTACGCCTCCACCTCACCGAACTGTGCCGCGGGCCACCCCGTGTTGGCGGTGACGTGCAGCCGCACGTGGCGGACGTCGGGCGCCGACGCGGGCACGGCGATCGTGACCGTGTTGCCGGTCGCCGGGTCGAAGCGGTAGTCCTTCGCGGGGACCAGGGTGGTGTAGCCGGAGCCGTCGGGGCTGCCCTGGACGGAGAGGGTCTGGGTCCTGGCCGCCCAGGCGGTGGGCGGGGGCAGCTTCAGGACGAGCCGCCGGACCGGCTCCGCCTTGCCGAGGTCGACCGTGAGCGACTGCGGGAAGGCGTGGTTGGTGGACTCCCAGTACGTCGCCGGTTCGCCGTCGACCGCCTTGCCGGGGGTGTAGGAGTCGACGGAGCCGGTCGCGGTGGCGGGCCGGGACTTGGCGAGGTTGCGCTTCGGGTCGGGGTCGGGGTTGCCGCCGCCGGGCCGCGGCCAGGTCGAGCAGTCGTCCCAGACGCTGTCCCAGCCGGAGTTGCCGCCGCCGTCGGTGAGCGTGAAGCTGCCGGAGCCGGACGGGTAGGGGCAGTTGTAGACGCCCGCGGCACCCACCGCCGTGGCCTTGACGCCGCTCATCCGCACGGCGCCCGGCGTCTCCGCCTGCACGACGACCGTGCCGACCTTGTTCACGGTCGAGCCGTCCACGTGCACGTTCCGCACGGCCTTGCCCGTACCGCCGCCGGAGACGAACTCGTAGGCGCTCCACGGGCTGTCGGTGATCGTCGTATCGGTGATGTCGACGGTGGCCTCGATCGCGCTGTCGTACGCGTCCACACGCAACGCGCCCATCGGGTGCTGCCAGTTGGGGTTCATCGCGCCCGTGCGCACCAGGTGGTTGCCGGACACCGTGATGGTCCCGGCGAGCGGGAAGAACGGGTCGAGGAACTTCTGGTTGGAGAGGGCGATGCCGCTGCCGAGGGCGTTGGTGTCGAGGACCAGATTGTCCTTGACGGTGATGTTCCGGCCGCCGTAGATCGCGATGCCGTTGGCGAGGTTGGGCTGCGAGACGGTGTTGCCGATGAACGCCGAGTCGCTGTTGGTGGTGTTGAGCGACCACATGGCGAGGGCGTCGTCCCCGGTGTTGCGCAGGAAGTTGTCGCGTACCCGCACCCCGCGCGCGGTGCCGTTGAGGTTGAGACCGTCGGCCGTCATGTCCAGGAAGCGGTTCTTCTCGACCACCAGGTTGTCGTTGTCGCCCATCAGCCACATGCCGACCTTGAGGTGCTGCAACCACATCCCGGACACGGCCGAGTCGGGGCCGAGCGAGCCGTTCACGAAGTTGTCCGGATTGCTGTCGACGCGCTCGGTGACCTCACCGATCACCGCGAAGTCGTGCAGGCCGACCTTGCCGGTCGGGGCGCTCGACTGGTCGATGAAGCGCGAGCTGCGGACGACGGAGTGCCAGGCGCCCGCGCCCCGGACCTGCACGTTGTCGACGTTGCTGAGGGACTGTGCCAGCTTGAACTCGCCCGGCGGAATCCACACCGTGCCGCCCTTCGCGGCGGCGATCGCCTCGCGGAAGGCCTGCGTGGAGTCGCCCTGCCCGGTCGGGTCGGCGCCCTTGTCGGTCACCGACACCGCCCCGGAGGGCTTGGTGCCCGCGGCGGCGACCTGCTCGAAGTCGGCGACGTCGACGGTCACCTGGGTCCCGGTCGCCTCAAGCCGGACCTTGTCCCCGGCGCCCGCGTTCCGGCCGAGCAGCAGCCGCGTGTTGTCCAGGAGGTGATGGGTCTTGGAACCCTGGATCCAGGGTGTGTCGACATAGCTGTACTTCGACGTCACGGCGAGCGACTTGTCGAGCTTCACGCCGTTGACGTACACGGCGAGGGACCCCGACTGGCCGTCCGGCACGCTGTACGCGACGTTCACCGCGTTCGCCGCGCCGGGCAGCGTGAACTCCACGTGCTGGCCCGCTGAGAGCCGGACCGCCTGCCGTCCGGACGACTCGGAGGCGACCGTGCCCTGGGTGTGGTCCGGGCCGATGCGGGTGCCGTTCGACGTGGCGCTCTCGGCCTCGACGGAGGTGAAGGGGACGGTGGCGCCCGCGGCGGCCGACCGGGCGCCCGACGCGCCGTCGGCGGCCTGCGCGGCCGGGGCGAGCGCGGTCAGCAGGCCTGCCGCGAGACCGAGCACCGCGCCGAGCGGTACGACGCGTAGGGCCGGAGCGCGCCCTGGGAACGAACATGAGGTGCGCATGACATACCTCTCTCCAAAGGGGGGTGGGGGGCGGTGGCCCCGCCGCGGGTCAGACCCGCAGCCAGGCCGCCGTGTCCTGCGGGAGCCGCCCCTCGTCGTCCAGGGGGCCGCTGGCCAGCAGGAGGCTTGTGTGCGGTGGCGGTGCGCAGGGCGCGGCGGCGAGGTTGACCACGCAGACCAGACCATCGCCGCGCGCGAACGACAGGACCCCGTCCGGCGCGGGCAACCACGTCAGCGGACCGTCCCCGAAGCCGGGCCCGGTGCGTCGGATCCGCAGCGCCGCCCGGTACAGGGCGAGCATCGACGCCGGGTCGCCGGACTGCCGGTCGGCCGCGTACGCCGCCCAGTCGGCGGGCTGCGGCAGCCAGGGCTCCGCGCCGGACCCGAAGCCCGCGTGCGGCGCGCCCGCCACCCACGGCAACGGCACCCGGCACCCGTCGCGCCCCGGATCGGCGCCGCCCGACCGGAAGTGCATCGGGTCCTGGATCCGCCCCAACGGGATCTCGCACTCCGGCAGGCCCAGCTCCTCGCCCTGGTAGACGTACACCGAACCCGGCAGGGCGAGCGAGAGCAGCGCGGCGGCCCGCGCCCTGCGGGTGCCGAGGGCCAGGTCGGTCGGGGTGCCGAAGGCCTTCATGGTGAAGTCGAAGGCGGTGTCCGCGCGGCCGTAGCGGGTGACCGTCCGCGTCACGTCGTGGTTGCACAGCACCCAGGTCGCGGGCGCGCCGACCGGGGCGTGCTCGGCCAGCGTCTCCGTGATGGACGTCCGCAGCCGGACCGCGTCCCAGGGGCAGCTCAGGAAGGACAGGTTGAACGCGGTGTGCAGCTCGTCGGGGCGCAGATAGCGGGCGAAGCGCTCGGAGTCCGGCAGCCACACCTCACCCACGAAGACCGCCCCGTACTCGTCGGCGACGGCCCGCCAGGAGCGGTAGATGTCGTGCAGTTCGTCGCGGTCGAGGAACGGGTGCGGGTCCAGGCCCTCGACGAAGTCGGGCAGCGCGGGGTCCTTGGCGGGCAGTGCCGCGGAGTCGATCCGTACGCCCGCGACCCCCCGCTCCAGCCAGAAGCGAAGCACGTCCTCGTGCTCCTGGCGGACCGCGGGATGCGCCCAGTTGAGGTCGGGCTGTTCGGGCGCGAACAGGTGCAGGTACCACTCGCCGTCCGGCAGCCGCGTCCACGCACCGGCGGACGCGGAGAACTGCGAGGGCCAGTCGTTGGGCGGCAGTTCACCGTGGGCGCCGCGGCCCGCACGGAAGTGGAACAGCTCGCGGGCGGCGCTCCCGGGCCCCGCCGCGAGCGCCGCCTGGAACCAGACGTGCTGGTCGGAGACGTGGTTCGGGACGATGTCGACGAGGGTGCGGATGCCGAGCGCCCGCGCCTCGGCGACCAGCTTCTCGGCCTCGGCGACCGTGCCGAAGGCCGGGTCGATCACGCGGTAGTCGGCCACGTCGTAGCCGCCGTCCACCATCGGCGAGAGGTACCAGGGGGTGAACCACAGTGCGTCCACGCCCAGTTCGGCCAGGTAGGGCAGCTTGGCGCGCACCCCCGCTAGGTCTCCGGTGCCGTCGCCGTCGCCGTCCGCGAAGCTGCGTACGTACACCTGGTAGATGACGGCGGAGCGCCACCAGTCGGCGTCGGGGGAGTTCGGTCGCGTGGCTGCCACGGTGACGGTCCTTTCGGGCAGGGGGACCCCGCCGCCGGTCCCGGCAGGAGGGGGACGAGGGGAAGGGCGGCGGAGTGCTCAGGGGCGGAGGCGGTACGGGGCGGGCCGGCGGTCAGCCCTTGAGGCTGCCCGCCGTGAGGCCGCTCATGATGTGGCGCTGGCACACCAGGAAGATCACGAGGGTGGGCAGGGAGGCGATGACGAGGGCGGCGAGCAGCCAGTTCTCGGTGACGCTCGCGGCCAGCGAGTAGATCCCGACGTTGATGGTCTGCTTGCCCGGGTCGGGCAGGGTGAGCATGGGCCAGAGGAAGTCCTTCCAGACCCCGACCACCGCGAAGATCGACACGACGCCGAGGATCGGCCGGGAGATCGGCAGGACCACCGAGCGCAGGGTGCGCAGCGGCGAGGCCCCGTCGATGGCGGCGGCGTCCAGCAGTTCGCGCGGGATCGAGTCGAAGAATCGCTTGAGCAGGAAGATGTTGAAGGCGTTGGTGACGGACGGAAGCCAGATCACCCAGGGCGAGTTGACGAGGTTCCGCTCGACGATGGGCACGTCGAGGACGGTCAGGTACTGCGGTACGACGAGGACGGCCGCCGGGATCATCAGCGTGACCAGCATCGCGCCGAGGATCACGGTGCCGAGCACCGGCCGCAGCTTGGACAGCGAGTAGGCCGCCGCCACGTCGAAGACCAGCTGGAAGGCGAGCGCGCCGAGCGCGTAGTACAGGGTGTTGCCGAGGAGCTTCGCGAGGTCCATCACCCCCCAGGCGTCCGCGTAGTTGCCGGGATGGGCGTCCTCGGGGACCAGGGTCGGCGGGGTCCGCGCGAACTCCTGCGGGGACTTCAGGCCGCTGGTCACCATCCAGTAGAGCGGCCCGATGAAGACCAGTGTGAAGACCACCAGGATGAGGGCGAACGCCGTCCAGTAGAGGAACCTGCCGCGTGGGCGGGCCAGTTGGGCGGGCGAGATCAGGGTTCTTGTCGTCATCGAGGGCTCCCGTCACTCCTCGCTCGCGCGGCTGAGGCGGACGTACGCCGCCGAGAACGCGGCGAGGAGGACGAGCAGCACCAGGCCGAGTGCGGCCGCGCTGCCGTAGTTGTTGAAGGTGAACGCGTACTGGTAGATGAGCTGGACGACGGTCAGCGTCGCGCCCTCGGGGCCCGCGCCGCCGGTGAGCAGGAACGGCTCCACGAACACCTGCATCGTCGCGATGATCTGCATGAGCAGCATCAGCGACAGGACGAGCCGGGTCTGCGGGATCGTGACGTGCCAGATCTTGCGGAGGATCCCCGCCCCGTCCAGCTCGGCGGCCTCGTACAGCTCGCCCGGGATGCCCTGGAGCGCGGCCAGATAGATCAGGGTCGCGCCGCCCATGTTCATCCACGTCGCCGCGATCACCACGGACAGCATCGCCGTGTCGGTGGACTGCAGCCACTGCTGGTCCGGCAGGCCGACCGCGCCGAGCATCCGGTTGAACAGGCCGTACCCCGGGTCGTAGAAGTACTTGAACAGCAGCACCGACGCGACCGGCGGCAGCATCACCGGCAGATACACGAGCAGCCGCAGATAGCCCCGGCCGTGCCGGAACTCGTTGAGCACCAGCGCGACCACGAACGGGACGACGAAGCCGAGGAGCAGCGCGAGCCCGGTGAACAGGAGTGTGTTGCGCCAGGCCTGCCAGAACGCGGGATCGTTGAAGATGTACGTGAAATTCGACCAACCGGCCCAGCCCGTCCTGCCGTCCTCGCGCTTCTGGAAGGCAAGGAAGAACTCCCTGATCATCGGGTACCAGGAGAAGAACGAGAAGCACAGCACGGCGCCGATGAGGAAGCCGTGGGCGGTGAGGTTGTGCTTCAACGCCTGCCGGAACACGGCTCGTCGGCGGCGGGAGCGGCTGGCGCCGGGGTCCGGGGCGGGCGGCGGGGCCTGCCGCTTCGACAGGGTGGGGGCCGACACGGTGTCCCCCTACTGGTTCGCCAGGATCTGGTCGACCTGCCGCGCCGCGGTGGCGAGCAGCTTGCCCGGGTCGGCGTCCTCGTTGGTGAGGACGGCCGACATGGCGGTGTCGAGGACCTTGTAGATCTCCTGCGCCTTGGGCGGCTCGGGCCTGCCCTGGACGGGGTCGGCGGTGAAGGCCTGGAAGTTCGCCACGGGCATGGTGGAGCTGGCGGCGCGGGCCTTGTCGTCGGTCGTCTTGGCCGCGCCGGTCCAGAAGTTGGGCTGCGGCAGGCCCACGGGCAGGCCGTCCGCCTTGGTGCGGGCCCAGTCGAACTGGCCCTTGCCGGGGGTGAGGAACTTGAAGTTGATCCAGGCGATCGCGGCCTTGACCTTGTCGGACGAGATGCCCTTCTTGATCATGTAGTCGTTGCCGCCGAAGAGCGTCGCCTTCCCCCCGGGGATCGGCGCCATCCCGAAGTCCGCGTACTGCGCGCCGAGGTTCTGCACCATGTACGTGATGTCGTCGGGCGCGGCGAGGAACATGCCGAGCTTCCCGGACGCCATCTGCTTCTGCAGGTCGCCCCACTTCAGGAGCTGCGTCCTGCCCATGCTGTCGTCGTCCCAGCGCATGGCCTTGAGGTTGTCGAGGATGCGCTTGCCGGTGTCGTCGTCGAACGCGGCCTTGGTGCCGTCGGCGTTGACGATGCTGCCGCCGAGGCCGTAGGTGGTGGCGGTGAAGTGCCAGCCGCCGTTGTTGCCCGCGCTGTACTCCCCGAACCCGGCGACGCCGTCACCGAGCGCCGCGATCTTCTTCGCCGCCGTACGCACCTCGGCCCAGGTGGTGGGCGGCTCGTCGGGGTCGAGTCCGGCCTTCTCGAAGAGCGGCCGGTTGATCAGCAGGCCCATCGTGTAGTTGCTGTAGGGCAGGCCGTAGAGCTTGCCGTCCTTCTTCAGCACGTCCAGGACGTCGGGGTCCATGTCGCGGAGCGCGGGCACGGACCGGTCGTGGACGTAGGCGCTGATGTCGGTGGCGCCGTCGTTGTCGAGGACCTGCTGGAGGTCGGTGAAGTACGTGTAGAAGACGTCCGGTTGGGACTTGGCCTTCAGCATCGCCGTGAACCGGGGCGGCTCCAGGCACGGGTCGGTCTGCTTGCCCTTGACGGTGACGTTCGGGTACGTCGCGTTGAACGCCTTCACGTCCTCCTTCCACTGCTTCAGCTCGGCCTTCTCCGCGGCCGGCGGCATGCAGTCGATGGTGAGCGTGACCTTGGTCTTCGGGTCCAGCGGGGAGGCCGCGTCGGCCGCGTCCGCGTTGCCGCCGTCGCCACCGCCGTCGGCGCTGCTGCTGGTGCCGCAGGCGGTGAGCACGGTGAGGGCGAGCGTGGTGGCGAGTGCGGCCGCGGTGGTGCGGTGGGTGCGACGCGTGCGGCGCACGCGTGGTCGGCGTATCCCGGTGCTTCTCATCGGTGGACCCCTTTGGGGCAGCGCCACCGCCCGTGCGGGCAGGGCATGGCGGGAGCTGGGGAAGCCCACAGCGGCGTGCTGTGCGGCGGCGCTTACTCAAGCACCGCCGACATGAGGCCGCAATATCTCGCGCAGAAATTGAAAATATTCAACTGTCAGGAAGGAGGGGTTCGGATCGGGCCGGGATCAGTCGGGCGCCACGTCTACGGGATCAGCCGGGCGCCACGTCTAGTCGCGCGCCGCCTGTGCCGTGGATCCCCGCACCACCAGCTCCGGCTCGAAGAGCAGCTCGCCCGACGGCACCGTGCTGCCCGCGATCTGCAGGGTGAGGAGTTCGACCGCAGCCCGGCCCATGGCCTCGATCGGCTGGCGGACGGTGGTGAGCGGCGGCTCGGTGCAGTTCATGAACGCGGAGTCGTCGAAGCCGACCACCGACACGTCGCGCGGCACCACCAGACCCCGGCGGCGGGCCGCCCGCACGGCGCCGAGAGCGAGCGGGTCGCTGGCGCAGACGATGCCGGTGACACCGGAGTCGAGCAGCCGGGCCGCCGCGGCCTGGCCGCCTTCCAGCGAGAACATCGCCCGCGCCACCCGCTCCTCCGGGAGCGGCCCGCCCGCCGCCTCGGCCAGCGCGCGGGCCGCGGCCAGCTTGCGCTGCGAGGGCAGGTGGTCGGCGGGTCCGAGCACCAGGCCGATGCGTTCGTGGCCGAGCGAGACGAGGTGGCGCCAGGCCTGCTCGACGGCCACGGCGTCGTCGCACGAGACGGCGGGGAAGCCCAGGTGCTCGATGGCCGCGTTCACCAGGACCACCGGGATGTTGCGCGCGGCGAGCTGCTTGTAGTGCTCGTGCGGCGCGTCGGCCTGGGCGTACAGGCCGCCCGCGAAGACGACGCCCGACACCTGCTGCTGGAGCAGCAGTTCCACGTAGTCCGCCTCGGAGACGCCGCCCTTGGTCTGGGTGCACAGCACCGGGGTGAGCCCCTGCTGGGCGAGCGAGCCCCCGATCACCTCGGCGAACGCCGGAAAGATCGGGTTCTGCAGCTCCGGCAGGACGAGCCCCACCAGGCGGGCGCGCTCGCCGCGCAGTTGGGTGGGCCGTTCGTAGCCGAGCACGTCGAGGGCGGAGAGGACGGCCTGCCGGGTGGACTCCGAGACCCCCGGCTTGTTGTTGAGTACCCGGCTGACCGTGGCCTCGCTGACCCCGACCTTCTTCGCCACCTGAGCAAGTCGTCGCGTCATGCGCGCAAGATTAGCGCAAGACTTGCGGTCCGTTTGCGTGAACGGCCCGACTGCGTACGGCGGTCTACGACTGCGTCCTGACGGCGTACGGCGGCGTGCGCCCGCGTATGACTGTGCACGGTGGCGAGGGCCGCGCGGGACCGCCTGCCGCGGATCAGCCCCGCACCCGCCGCCACTTGCGCAGGCTCACCAGCTCCCGCGGCGGCGTCAGCTTGCTGCCGACCTCGACGTACGACACCTCCGCCGCGTACACACTGCCCTCGGAGTCCACCGCGACACTGTGCAGCCAGTTGAACTGGTCCGGGGCCTCGCCGGGCAGTTCGGCGCCGAACCGGGTGACGAGCCGCCCCGCGCGGTCGTAGATCTGGATCTTGTGGCCGAGGCCCGGCACGCCCCGCTGCACCGGCGGTGGCCCCTGCTCGGCGACGTACACGTTGGTGTCGGCGCCCCGGCCCGCGCAGACGGCGACCGCCTTGTGGGCGTGCCAGGACGTGCGGAACCCGCCGTCGAGGGAGAAGACCTGGACGCGGTGGTTCTCGCGGTCGCAGACGATCACCGCGTCGTCGCCGAACAGCGCTACCCCGTGCGGAAGGCTGAACCGGCCCTCGTCGGTGCCGGGACCGCCCCACGACAGCAGATGGGTGCCCTCGGCGTCGTAGCGGTGGACGCGCGAGTTGCCGTAGCCGTCGGACACGAAGATGTCGCCGGTCCGGGGCGATATCGCCACGTCGGTGGGGCGGTTGAAGGGCGCGCCGCTCTGGAACGGCGCCGGGCGGCCGGTGCCGAGGGTCAGGAGCGTGTTCCCCTTCCGGTCGGTCTTGGTGACGCGGTTGCCGATGTCGTCGACGAGCCAGAGGTGGTCCTCGTGGTCGACGGTGACGGCGTGGGCGCGCTGGAACCGGCAGCCCTGCCAGCGCGGCATCGTGTTGCCGTACGGGTCCTCGAACAACTCGGTCCCCGCGAACGGGGTGTCGTTGCCCCACATGTCGACGACCTGCCCGTCCCGGTCGAAGACGAGGACGGGCATGTTGCCGCGGTTGAAGACGTAGACCCGGTCCTCGGAGTCCACGGCGACGGAGGTGGCCTCCTTGAGCCACACTCCGTGCGGGATCCTGGCCCAGTACGGCACGGGTTCGTAGACGGTCTCAGCGGTCGCGGGTCCGACAGCCACGGGTCCTCCCAGGACGAGCGGGTCCGGATCATAGGACGGCCGCACGGCCGGGCGACAGAGGGCGGCGGCCGCTCACCGCGTCCGCGGGCAGTCCCCCAGGTGGCGTCCCCGGGTTGACAGGCGGACGATGGAGTGAAGGGGTCGGCTGGCGATGGCATCGGCCGTGGAGCCCCCGGCGGCAACTGGCCCGAGAACGTGACGTCCCCAGAGCGGAGGAAGTCGTCATGATCGAGGTCAAGGCGGTCGAGAAACCGGATGAGCGGCGTGATTTCCCGCGCGGTCACCTGGAAGCCGTCCATCTCACAGGGCTGGATTTCGCTGTGGGCACCTTCGAACCCGGCTGGCGCTGGTCCGAGTCCGTGGGTCCGATCGCGGGGACCGCGAGCTGCCGGATTCACCACAACGGCTATGTCGTCGAAGGGCGGATGCACCTGCGCATGGACGACGGCGGCGAGAGCGAAGTCGGTCCGGGCGATGTCTTCGTCTGCCCGCCGGGACACGATGCCTGGGTCGTGGGCGAGGAGCCGGTCGTGGTCTACGACTTCGCGGGAGGCATGGCGCAGGAGTACGCGAAGGCGGCGGATGAGTAGCTCCGTGCAAGCCGTAGGGCCAAGTCGTACGGCTAAGTCGTACGGCCCCGGCGGCGCCCCACCCCGTACGGTCCAGTACCAGGTGCCGTCCCCTGTGCGGCCCGCTGGAATGGACAGGTGACCGCGCCCCCGGACGACTGCCTCGCGCGCAACGAATGGATCTGCGGCGAGTACCTGAGCACCCGCCGCGAGATCCTGGCCGACGCCGTGCTCCAGCACCTGGAGCTCACCGCGGTCTCCGTCCTGATCGCCCTCGTCATCGCCCTGCCCCTTGCCGTCGTCTCCCGCCGCTGGGGCCTCGCCGCCGGACCGGTCCTCGCGGTCACCACGGTCCTCTACACGATCCCGTCGCTCGCGATGTTCTCGCTGCTGCTTCCTGTGTACGGCCTCTCCTCGACGCTGGTCGTCGCCGGGCTCGTCCTGTACTCGCTGACGCTGCTCGTCCGGAACATCCTCGCGGGCCTGCGCGCCGTGCCCGAGGACACCCGGCAGGCCGCCCGCGGCATGGGCTACGGCCCGATCCGGCTGCTCCTGACCGTCGAGCTGCCGCTCGCCCTGCCCGCCGCCATGGCGGGCCTGCGCATCGCCACCGTCTCGGCGGTCTCGCTCGTCACCGTCGGCGCGATCGTCGGCTTCGGCGGGCTCGGCAACCTCATCTACTCCGGGATGAACACCTACTTCAAGGCCCAGGTCCTCACCGCCTCCGTGCTCTGCGTGCTCATCGCCGTCCTCGCCGACCTGCTGCTGCTCGGCGTACAACGGCTGCTCACGCCCTGGACGAGGGCGGCCCGCGCATGAAGACCCTCACCGACGCCTGGGACTGGCTCACCGACTCCGCGCACTGGGCGGGCGACGACGGCATCTGGCACCGGCTCGGCCAGCACCTCGTCCTCACCGTCGTCTGCCTCCTGATCAGCTGCCTCATCGCGCTGCCCGTCGCCCTCGTCCTCGGCCACCTCGGCAGGGGCGGCGCGCTCGCCGTGAACATCTCCAACGTCGGCCGCGCCGTGCCGACCTTCGCGGTCCTGGTGCTGCTCCTCCTCACCCCGCTCGGCAAGTGGGGCGAGGGGCCCACCGTCGTCGCCCTGGTCCTGTTCGCCGTGCCACCGCTCCTCACCAACGCCTACGTCGGCATGCGCGGAGTCGACCGCAGCGTCGTGCAGGCCGCGCGCGGGATGGGCATGACGGGACGGCAGATGCTCTGGCGGGTCGAGGCGCCGCTCGCCCTGCCCCTGATCATGAGCGGCGTCCGCATCGCGGCCGTCCAACTCGTCGCCACCGCGACCATCGCCGCGCTCGCGGGCGGCGGCGGCCTCGGCCGCATCATCACGGCCGGCTTCAACCTGGCCAGCACGCCGCAGGTGGTGGCGGGCGCGGTGCTCGTCGCCGTGTTCGCCCTCCTGGTCGAGGGCGTCTTCGAGGCCGTCGAGCGGCTGGCGCCCGGGTGGGCGCGGAAGACGGGGAAGGGGTGAGTGGGGTGAGGGCAGTGAGCCCCATAGGCCGAGTGGGCCGAGTGGGCCGAGTGGGCCGTGTGGGTCGTGCGCGCGGGCCGAGCGGCGGGCGCGGCCCGGCTCGCCGCCTCCGCTGCGGCGTCCTCGTCGCGGCCGCCGCGCTGCTCGCCTCCGCTTGCGACTCGGGCCCGACCCTGGAGAACCAGGACGCGGTCACGGCGCCGCCCGGCGACAGCAAGCACCTCGTCGTCGGCTCCGCGGGCTTCACGGAGAGCGACCTGCTCGCGCAGATGTACTCCCTGCTGCTGAGGAAGGCGGGGTACGGCACCGAGATCCTGTCCGTCGCCAACCGCGAACTGTACGAACCCGCCCTGGAGTCCGGGCAGATCGACGTCGTACCCGAGTACGCCGCCACGTTCGCCGACTGGCTCAACGCGAAGGTCAACGGCGCCGACGCCAAGCCCGTCGGCTCGCCCGACCTGGACACCACCATGAAGGCCCTGCGGAAGCTCGCCGCACCCCGCGGCCTCACCGTCCTCGACCCCGGCCGGGCCGTGGACCAGAACGCGTTCGCCGTCACCGCGGCGTACGCGCGCGAGCACCGCCTGAAGTCCCTCAGCGACCTCGGCGAGTCCGGCCTGAAGGTCCGGCTCGCCGCGGGCGACGAATGCGTACAGCGCCCGTACTGCGAACCGGGCCTGAAGAAGGTCTACGGCATCGACGTCACCGGCGTGGACCCCAAGGGCGTCGGCACCACCCAGGCCAAGAAGGCGGTGGAGAGCGGCCAGGACCAGATGGTGCTCACCACGACGACGGACGCCACGCTCGACGAGTTCGGCCTGGTCCTCCTGGCCGACGACAAGCACCTCCAGAACGCCGACTACATCGTCCCGGTGGTCAACCGCTCCCGCGCGGGCAGCAAGGGCGTCTCCCGGGCCCTGGCCCGCCTCAACACGGTCCTGACGACGAAGGACCTGGCGGACCTCAACAGACAGGTGGACAGCTGGCGCCGCCTGCCGGAGGACGTGGCGAAGAAGTACTTGGAGACCAAGAACCTGCTGTAGCTCCCGCAGTTACGCCTGCCCGCTGCCCGCTGCCCGCTGCCCGCTGCCCGCTGCCCGCTGCCCGCTGCCCGCTGCCCGCTGCCCGCTGCCCGCTGCCCGCTGCCCGCTGCCCGCTGCCCGCTGCCCGCTGGCCGCTGGCCGCTGCTCCCCGGACGGGGCTCCCTTCTCCGCCGCAACGGTGAACACCCCCCCCACAAGCATTCCGGCGGTGCCAAACACCCCTCAGCCATGGCGCAGCCAAAAAACGAAAGCCACCAGACAAACCCCAGCCCTGGCGCAGCCAAGAGCCCCCCGCAGGGGACCCCCGCCCACCCCGCGCCGGCCAGGCGCTACGCGTCGGCGACCGAGTCGAACTCCACGTCCCCCCGCCCCACGCCGTGGGCATCCGCGTCCACCGAGCGCCGCAGCGCCTCATGCAGCTTCGCCGGGGTGAGGACGCCGACGAAGCGGGCGCCGTCCACGACGGCGACCCAGCCGGCGTCGTGCTGGAGCATCACGCCGAACGCCTGCTTCAGGGGTGCGCCGACGGGCACCCAGGCGTTCATGCGGTGCGCCAGGTCGCCGACGGTGGCGTCGTCCCCGGCGAGGGCGACCTCGTCGACGCCGACCCAGCCGTGCAGATCGCCGCCCTCGTTGAGGACCATCGCCCAGCGGGCGTCGTCCCCGCGCAGCCGGGCCGCGGCGTGCGCGGCGGATTCGTCGAGGCGGGCGACGGGCGGCTGTTCCAGGTCGTCGACCTCGATCGCGGTGACCGAGAGCCGCTTCAGGCCGCGGTCG
Organism: Streptomyces flavofungini; assembly: GCF_014650815.1. GTDB lineage: Bacteria > Actinomycetota > Actinomycetes > Streptomycetales > Streptomycetaceae > Streptomyces > Streptomyces flavofungini. Next base: position 180,480 of record NZ_BMVR01000014.1, on the reverse strand, counting down.
GCGCCGACGAACCTGGCCACGTACGGTGTGGCGGGGGTGCCGAGCACGGCGCCCGGCGTGTCGAACTGCTCGATGCGCCCCTGCCCGTACACGGCGACGCGGTCGCCGAGCCGTACGGCTTCCTCGATGTCGTGGGTGACCATCAGGACGGTCTTGCGGACGGTGCGCTGGAGGTTCAGGAACTCGTTCTGCAGCCGTTCCCGGACCACCGGGTCGACGGCGCCGAACGGTTCGTCCATCAGGAGCACCGGCGGGTCGGCGGCGAGCGCGCGGGCCACGCCGACGCGCTGGCGCTGCCCGCCGGAGAGCTGCTCGGGGTAGCGCGTGCCGTACGTCTTCGGGTCGAGGCCGACCAGGTCGAGGAGTTCGGCGGCGCGCGCCCGCGCCTTGGCCCGCTTCCAGCCGACGAGGGCGGGCACGGTGGCCGTGTTGTCGAGGACGGTGCGGTGCGGGAAGAGGCCGACCTGCTGGATGACGTACCCGATGCGGCGCCGCAACCGTACGGGGTCGACGGCGGCGATGTCCTCGCCGTTGACGTAGATGCGGCCGGAGGTCGGCTCGATCAGCCGGTTCACCATCATCATCGTGGTGGTCTTGCCGCAGCCGGACGGGCCGACGAGCGTGACCAGCTCTCCCTCGGCGACCTCGAAGGAGAGGTCGTCCACGGCCGTGGTGCCGTCCGGGTAACGCTTGGTCACCTGCTCGAACCGGATCATTCCCTCACGCTAACCGCGCGTGATCGTCCCCGCACACGCGCGGCGACCGCTCAGGCGCCCGCTCCGGGGCTCCCGCTCACCAGCACCACCTCCAGCGTGCGCGGCCCGTGCACGCCCTCGACGCGGTCGAGTTCGATGTCGCTGGTCGCGGACGGACCGGAGATCCAGGTGAGGGGCCGAAGCGGGTCGAGCCGCTCCAGGGCCTCGGGGACGGAGGAGACGACCTGGCCGGGTACGCGGACGACGCAGATGTGGTGGTCGGGGATCAGGGTGATGCGGCGGCGGCCCTGGTCCGGGGAGCCGTCGAGGACGAGGGTGCCGGTCTCGGCGACGGCGACCGCGCAGCCGGTGACGACGCTGTCGGCCCGGTCCAGCTCGTCGACACCGGCCGCGGCCCGGTCGTGGACGCGGACCGGATCGGCGGCGGCCAGCCACTCCGGCGGCAGGGCGGGCGGCACGAGGACGTGCCGGGCGCCGCGCCCGGACAGGAGCCGCAGCAGCAGGTCCGGCAGGCCCGCTTGGTCCGTGCGGTGCACGAGCGCCCGGTAGTCGGCGAGGTTCTCGGCGAGCAGGTCGACGGTCTGCTCGGCGGTGCGTTCGCCGTGCACGCGCGCGTAGTCCCGGTCGACGGCCGTGTCGTACGGCTCGTCGGGGACCGGCCCGAGGGCCCGCCCGATACGGCCCAGGATGATGTCCCTGGAGGTCATGCGCCCGCCTTCCCGTCATCGGTGCGTCCCTCGGCGGATGCCGCGCCGGACGCGTCCGCGGATCCCGTGGTATGCCCCTGGGTGCGCTGCCACCAGTCCCGGAACGGCTCCTTGGGCACCGTCGGCAGATCCCGCGTCGCGCTCCACGCCCGGCCGGGCCCCGGCAGCGTCCGGGGGTGTGCGCGGCGGGTGCGGGCGGCGAGGCGCTGCCCGGCCCGCAGCAGGCCGGGCCGGGCGAAGACCAGGCCCGCCGCGCGCATGGCGGCCCGTTCGGCCGCGTGGCCGCGGGCGGGCCTGAGGGTCGTCTTCGCGCCGTGGCGGGTGAACTCGCCGCCCTGGACGACGCGTTCGCGCAGGTGCACCAGGACTTCGGGGATGTCGATGGCGACCGGGCACACTTCGTAGCAGGCGCCGCAGAGGCTGGAGGCGTAGGGGAGCGACGCGTCGATCTCGCTGGCGGTGCCGCGCAGTTGGGGGCTGAGGATGGCGCCGATGGGGCCCGGGTAGACGGAGCCGTAGGCGTGCCCTCCGGCCCGTTCGTAGACGGGGCAGACGTTCAGGCAGGCCGAGCAGCGGATGCAGCGCAGGGCCTGGCGGCCGACGTCGTCGGCGAGGGTGTCGGTGCGGCCGTTGTCGAGGAGGACGAGGTGGAAGGCGGCGGGCCCGTCGCCGTCCGTCGTACCGGTCCACATCGACGTGTACGGGTTCATGCGCTCGGCCGTCGAGGAGCGCGGCAGGGTCTGCAGGAACACTTCCAGGTCCCGCCAGGTCGGCACGACCTTCTCGATGCCGACCACGGAGATCAGCGTCTCGGGCAGCGTCAGGCACATCCGCCCGTTGCCCTCCGACTCCACGATCACCATGGTGCCGGTCTCGGCGACCATGAAGTTCGCCCCCGAGACGCCGACCTTGGCGCGCAGGAACTTCTCCCGCAGATGCAGCCGGGCGGCCTCGGCCAGCTCGGCGGGCGCGTCCGTCAGGCCGTCCGGGGCGGGGCGGCCCCAGCGTTCCATCTCCCGCGCGAAGATGTCGCGGATCTCGCCGCGGTTGCGGTGGATGGCGGGTACGAGGATGTGCGAAGGGCGGTCCTCGCCGAGCTGCACGATCAGCTCGGCGAGGTCGGTCTCGTAGGCGCGGATGCCCGCGGCCTCCAGGGCTTCGTTGAGGCCGATCTCCTGCGTGGCCATCGACTTGACCTTGACCACCTCGCGCTCGCCGGTGGCCCGGACCAGATCGGTGACGATCCGGTTGGCCTCGTCCGCGTCGGCGGCCCAGTGCACGGTGCCGCCCGCCGCCGTCACCTTCTCCTCCAGGCGCACCAGATGGTCGCCGAGGTGGCGCAGCGTGTGGTCCTTGATCTGCCGTCCGGCCTCGCGCAGCCGCGCCCAGTCGTCGAGTTCCGCGACGGCCTTCGCGCGTTTCTCGCGGATGGTGTGGGTGGCGTGGCGCAGATTGGCGCGCAGGGTCGGATCGCGGACGGCGTCGCGCGCCGCCGCGGGGAAGGCCGGCATCCCGAGATACGTGCCGCTCATGACCAGGGCTCCTTCTCCGTGCTCGCCAGGATCTCCGCGAGGTGCACCGGCCGCATCGCCGTGCGCAGCCGCGCCATCGTGCCGCCGAGGTGCATCAGGCAGGAGTTGTCCGCCGCGCACAGCAGCTCCGCGCCCGTCGACTCGGCGGCCCGCACCTTGTCCGTGCCCATCGCCGCCGACACGTCGGAGTTCTTCACGGAGAACGTGCCGCCGAAGCCGCAGCACTCCGTCGCCCCCGGCAGCTCCACCAGGTCGAGCCCCCGCACCGCCGCGAGCAGCCGCGTCGGCCGGTCCCCGAGGCCCAGGGAACGCAGGCCGTGACAGGTCGGGTGGTACGTCACCGTGTGTGGGTAGTACGCGCCCACGTCGGTCACGCCGAGCACGTCCACCAGGAACTCCGTCAGCTCGTACGTCTTCGGCACCACGGGCGCCAGCGTCCGGGCGAGCCCGTCGCCCCGCCCCTCGGCGCGCGCCCGCTCGCCCATCCGCGGATACAGCTCCCGCACCATCGCCCCGCACGACCCGGACGGCGTCACGATGGCGTCGTACTCACCGAATACATCGGAGAAATGCCGGGCCAGCGGCTCGGCCTGGTGTCGGTACCCGGTGTTGTAGTGGGCCTGGCCGCAACAGGTCTGCGCCAGCGGGAAGTCCACATCCACACCCAGCCTGGTCAGGAGTTTCACCACGGCGCGGCCCGTGTCTGGATACAGCGTGTCGTTGACACACGTCAGGAAGAGGGCGACGCGCAACGCTGGTTCCTCCTTGTAGATCATCGGTGCTTTCCCCCGCAGCGTAATCTGGCGTGGGCGCCTCTGGGGAGGGGGTGCCCTGGTCTTTGTCCTTCCCGTCGGACGGGGCTGAAGTGATCGCCTCAAGGGCTCGTCCGTCATCGCCGGACGGGCCGTGACGGTCGCCCGGCACGGACCGTCGACCCGAACATTGGAGGAGTTGCGTTGAGCGTCAGCTATCGGCAGCCCGGAGTCGTGCTCACCGACCGGCGGTTCAGTGTGCCGCTGGATCACGACGAGCCCGGTGGTGAGCGGATCGAGGTGTTCGCGCGGGAGTGTGTCGCCGCGGGGCGCGAGGACGCGGAGCTGCCCTGGCTGGTGTACCTCCAGGGCGGGCCCGGCTTCGGCGCCAACCGGTTCAGCGGCAAGCAGGCGTGGCTCGGGCGCGCGCTGCGCGACTACCGGGTGCTGCTGCTCGATCAGCGCGGCACCGGCAGCTCCACCCCCGCCAACCGCCAGACGCTGCCGCTGCGCGGCGGACCGCGCGAACAGGCCGACTACCTCGCGCACTTCCGCGCCGACGCGATCGTGCGCGACTGCGAGGCGATCCGGGCCGAGGTGACCGGCGGCGCCCCGTGGACGGTTCTCGGCCAGAGCTTCGGCGGCTTCTGCGCCACGCACTACCTGTCGACCGCGCCCGAGGGACTGTCGGCGGCCCTGCTCACCGGCGGCCTGCCGACGCTCGACGGCCACGCCGACGACGTGTACCGGGCCGCGTACCCGCGCATGGAGCGCAAGTCCCTCGCCCACTACGCCCGTTACCCCGAGGACGCCGAACGGGCCCGCCGCGTCGCCGAGTACGTGGCCGAGCACGAGCCCGTCCTGCCCGGCGGCTACCGGTTCACCATCGAGGCCTTCCAGTCCCTCGGCATCCTGCTCGGCACCGGCGACGGCACCCACCGCCTGCACTACCTCCTGGAGGACGCCTTCGTGCGGACCCCGGCGGGCCACGCCCTGTCGGACGCCTTCCAGGAAGCCGTCCTCGGCATCCTGTCGTACGCCGCCGCGCCGCTGTACGCCCTGCTGCACGAGGCCTGTTACGCCCAGGGCGGGCGGCCCACCGCCTGGTCGTCCGAGCGGGTGCGGGCCGAGTTCCCGCGCTTCGAGGCGGGCAAGAGCCTCGCGGACGGCGCCCCGCCGCTGTTCACCGGCGAGGCCGTGCAGCGCTGGATGTTCGACTCCGACCCCGCCCTGCGCCCGCTGCGCGAGACGGCCGACCTCCTGGCCGAACGCGTCGACTGGCCCGCGCTGTACGACCCGGCGCGGCTCGCCGCGAACGAGGTCCCGGTGGCCGCGGCCGTCTACCACGACGACCTGTTCGTCGACACCGAGCACTCCCTGGGCACCGCCCGGACGATCCGGGGGCTGCGCACCTGGGTCACCGACGAGTACGAGCACGACGGGCTGCGGGTGAGCGGGCCGAGGGTCCTCGACCGGCTCATCGGCCTGGTGCGCGGCGAGATCTGACCTCGTGTGACCTGGTGAAGCGACCTCGTGGAGCCCGGCGCGCACGGTTAGGCTGCGGCCATGACGGACCAGCAGCACAGTGCCGCCGAGCCCACGCAGCTCGCCCCCATGCCCGAGGACTGGCAGCGGGCCCTCGCCGTCGTCGCCCACCCGGACGACCTGGAGTACGGCTGCTCCGGCGCGATCGCCGCGTGGACCGACGCCGGGCGCGAGGTGGTGTACGTGCTCGCGACGCGCGGCGAGGCGGGCATCGACACCCTCGCGCCCGCCGAGGCGGCGCCGCTGCGCGAGCGGGAGCAGCGGGCCGGCGCCGCCGTCGTCGGCGTGGACACCGTCGAGTTCCTCGACCACGAGGACGGGGTGATCGAGTACGGCACGGCGCTGCGCCGCGACATCGCCGCCGCCATCCGCAAGCACAGGCCCGAGCTGGTCATCACCCTCAACCACCGCGACACCTGGGGCGGTGTCGCCTGGAACACCCCCGACCACGTCGCCGTCGGCCGCGCCACGCTGGACGCCGCGTCCGACGCGGGCAACCGCTGGATCTTCCCCGAGCTGACCGAGCAGGGCCTCGAACCGTGGAACGGGGTCCGCTGGGTCGCCGTCGCGGGCACGAACGCGCCGACCCACGCGGTGGACGCGACACCCGGTCTGGAGCGGGCCGTGCAGTCCCTGCTCGAACACCGCGCGTACATCGAGGTCCTCACCGACGAGGACCCCGAGAAGTACTGCCGCACGTTCCTCACCGGCTTCGCCGAGCAGCTCGCGCCGCGCTTCGGCGGCAGGCCCGCGGTGGCGTTCGAGGTCTTCAGCCGCTGAGCCCCCGCCCGTAGGCTGACGGTACGTCAGAAACGTACCGTCGGCGCGGGAAGAGGTCGGACCGGGTGATCGACACCGTCAGCACGGACATCCCGGAGGGTGCGGAGCGCCGACTGCGCCTCGACGTCGAGGACGGCATCGGCGTCCTCACCCTCTGCCGCCCCGCCCGGCTCAACGCCTGGAGCTGGGAGTCCACCCGCCAACTCGGCCTGTACGCCGACCGCATCCGCTTCGACGCGTCGATCCGCGCCGTCCTGCTGCGGGCCGAGGGCCGGGCGTTCTGCGCGGGCATTGACATCTCCGCGCCGGGCGGCGCCATCACGGGCCGCTCGGCCGCGGAGCGCACCGCGAACTACTACGAGGGCATCCGCTGGGCCCACGAACGCTTCCGCGCCTTCGCGGGCCTGCCGCAGCCCGTCGTCGCCGCCGTGCAGGGCTACTGCCTGGGCTTCGGCTTCGAACTCGCCCTCATGGCCGACGTGCGGATCGCCGCCGACGACGCCGTGTTCGCGCTCCCCGAGGCCCAGCTCGGCGTCACCGTCGACGCGGGCGGCGACCTGCGCATCGCCCGGGAGGCGGGCGCGGGCTGGGCCAAGTACCTCGCTCTCACCGGCCGCCGCATCGACGCCCCCACGGCGGCACGCCTCCACCTCGCCCAACTCGTCGTCCCCCGCACCGACCTGGACCCGACCGCCCGCGAGGTGGCCGCCGAGATCGCCGCGAACGCGCCCCTCGCCGTACGCGGCGTCAAGCGCGACATCGACGCCTACGCGGACGCGGGCCTCGGCCGGGCGCTCGACCGCGTGGCGCTGGCCGCGTCGGTCACGCTGACGTCGGAGGACGTGGGGGAGGGGTTCGCGGCGAAGACGGATGGGCGGGAGGCGGAGTTCGGGGGGAAGTGAGGGGGCTGTGGGGTGTCGGGAGCGAGCGCGTCCCGCGCTGTGTCGGGAGGGTGCGCGCGTCCCGCGCTGGGCCGGGAGGGTGCGTGCGTCCCGCGCTGTGTCGGGAGGGTGCGCGTCCCGTCCCGTGTCAGGACGGTGCGCCTCCGCCCCGGTCGGCCGGGGACGCCGGGCCGACCGGGGACGTCCGGCCCAACTGCTCCCGCACCGGCACCACCGGCGGGTTCACCAGCGCCCGCCGCTGCCAGTTCGCGCCGTCGACCACCAGGGTGTGGCCGGTGATGAAGCGGGCGTAGGGGGAGGCCAGGAACGTGGCCGCCCAGCCGAGTTCGCGCGGGGCGCCGACGCGGAGGGCGGGCTGGCGGGTGGCCAGGGCGTCGTCGGGTCCGAGGCCGGTGCGGATGTCCGCTGTCATGTCCGCGTGCGGCATCAGGCCGGGCACCAGGCCGTTGACCTGGATGCCGTACGGTCCCCACTCCACCGCCAGCGTCTCGACCAGGCTCCGCACGCCCGCCTTCGCTGCCGCGCTGTGCGCGAAGCCGGGGCCGCCCGTCCAGGCGTAGGACGCGCCGATGTTGATGACGGAGCCGGGGCAGCCCAGTGCGAGATGGCGGCGGGCGAACTCGCGCGTCATGAAGAACGTGCCGGTGAGCGTCGCGTCCAGGACCGCGCGCCAGGCGTTGGGGGACATCTCCTCCGCGGGCACGGGGAAGTTCGCCGCCGCGTTGTTCACCAGCACGCCGGGCAGGCCGTACGCGGACTCGGCGGCGTCGAACGCGGCGGTGACGCGGGCCGGGTCGCGGATGTCGCACACCGCGGTCGCCACGCGCCCGCCCAGCGCGGCCAGCTCCGCGCGAGCCGCGGCCAGGCGGGGCGCACTCCGGCTCGCGATCACCAGGTCCGCGCCGAGCCGGGCGAATTCGGCCGCGATCGCCAGGCCGAGGCCGCTGCCGCCGCCGGTGACCAGGACGACGGTGCCGTCGAAGGTGCCGGGAGGCAGGGCGCTCGCGCCGGGTGGGGGTGGGGCGGGGAGGCCGGGGGGTGGGGGTGTGCGGGTGCCGTCGGCGGGTGTCCGGCCGGGGGCGGGCCGCTGTGTGCCGTCGCTCGTCATGGGCGCATCGATAGCGCGGCGGGGCGCAAAGCTCCAGGGGTATCGAGGGGCATCGAGGGGAGCGGGGGGGTGGCCCTCCGTGTCCCGAAGGTGCCGGATTGACATATCGGCTTGCTGATTCTGCAATGGGGGCATGGGAAGCGCAAAGAAGGCCGACGCCGCCGCCACGCATCACTCCGCTCACACCGTCCACGCCGCTGACGCCGCCGGGTCCACTCCCGGCCCCGACTCCGGCGACGACACCGACAAGGTCCTCACCGCCGTCGGCCCCCGGCTCCGGAAGATCCGCAAGGAGCGCGGCGCCACCCTCGCCGGGCTCTCCGAGGCCACCGGCATCTCCGTCAGCACCCTGTCCCGGCTCGAGTCGGGCGGTCGCAGGCCGAGCCTCGAACTGCTCCTGCCCATCGCCCGCGCCCACCAGGTGCCCCTCGACGAACTCGTCGGCGCCCCACCGGTGGGCGACCCGAGGGTGCGGGCCAAGCCGATCGTGCGGCACGGGCGGACGATGGTGCCGCTGACCCGGCAGCCCGGCGGGCTGCAGGCGTACAAGGTCATCGAGCCCGCGCGCTCCACCCAGCCGGATCCGCGGACCCACGAGGGCTACGAGTGGCTGTACGTCCTGTCGGGGCGGCTGCGCCTGATCCTCGCCGAGCACGACGTGGTGCTCGGCCCCGGCGAGGCGGCGGAGTTCGACACGCGGGTGCCGCACTGGTTCGGGTCCACGGGGGAGGGGCCGGTGGAGTTCCTGAGCCTCTTCGGTCCGCAGGGGGAGCGGATGCACGTACGGGCGCGGCCCGCCGCGAAGGGCGCCAAGGAGGAGTAGCCGCCCCGGTGGGGGAGCGGCCGCGCCGGGAGGGGTCGCGCGGGTGCCGCCCTGTTCCCTTTCGGGCAAGCGACCGCTTAGTATGCCTTCGGAGCACGGTCGACTACAGCGTGGAGGCCCCGCATGCGCGCATGGCACGTACACCGCAACGGCGAGCCGGGCGAGGTGATGCGGCTCGAAGAGGCGGAGCGGCCCGTGCCCGGCGCGGGGCAGGTGCTCCTGAAGGTCCGTGCCGCGAACATCAACTTCCCCGACGCGCTGCTGTGCCGGGGCCAGTACCAGATCACCCCGCCGCTGCCGTTCACGCCGGGGGTGGAGATCTGCGGCGAGACCGAGGACGGGCGGCGCGTGATCGCCAACCCGGCGCTGCCGCACGGCGGCCTCGCCGAGTACGCCGTCGCGGACGCCGCCGCCCTGCTGCCCGCGCCGGACGCCCTCGACGACGCGGAGGCCGCCGCCCTGCACATCGGCTACCAGACCGGCTGGTTCGGCCTGCACCGGCGCGCGCACCTCAAGGAGGGCGAGACGCTGCTCGTGCACGCGGCCGCGGGGGGTGTCGGCAGCGCGGCCGTGCAGCTCGGCAAGGCGGCGGGCGCCCGCGTCATCGGCGTCGTCGGCGGCGCGGACAAGGCCGAGGTCGCCCGCGGGCTCGGCTGCGACCTGGTCGTCGACCGGCGCGCGGACGACATCGTGGGCGCCGTGAAGGAAGCCACCGGCGGCCGGGGCGCCGACGTCGTGTACGACCCCGTGGGCGGCGACGCCTACGCCAAGTCCACCAAGTGCGTGGCCTTCGAGGGCCGCATCCTCGTCGTCGGCTTCGCGAGCGGTGCCATCCCCACGCCCGCCCTCAACCACGCCCTGGTGAAGAACTACTCGATCGTCGGCCTGCACTGGGGCCTGTACAACACCAAGGACCCGCGCGCCGTCCTGGAGTGCCACGAACGCCTCACCGAGCTGGCCGCGAAGGGCGCCGTCAAGCCGCTCGTCAGCGCACGCGTGCCGCTCGGCGGAGCCGCTGCGGCCGTCCAGCGCGTCGCCGACGGCACCACCACCGGCCGCGTCGTCGTCCTGCCGACACTCCCCGAGGAGGCCACCGCATGACCGGCTCCGCGATCGACGCCGCCGAACTCCGCCGCCGCACCCGGGCCCTGCTCGCCGAGCACCCGCCCGCGGCCACGGACCGCACCGACTTCCTGAAAGCCCGCTTCGACGCCGGACTCGCCTGGGTGCACTACCCCGAGGGCCTCGGCGGCGTGGGCGCCCCGCGCTCCCTCCAGGCCGTGGTGGGCGCCGAGTTGGAGGCCGCGGGCGCGCCCGACAACGACCCGCGCCGCATCGGCATCGGCCTCGGCATGGCCGCGCCCACCATCCTCGGCTTCGGCACGGACGAGCAGAAGCGCCGCTTCCTGCGGCCGCTGTGGGTCGGCGAGGAGGTGTGGTGCCAGCTGTTCAGCGAGCCCGGCGCCGGATCCGACCTCGCGGCGCTCGGTACCCGCGCCGTCCGTGACGGCGAGAGCTGGGCCGTGGACGGGCAGAAGGTGTGGACGTCCAGCGCGCACGTCGCCCGCTGGGGCATCCTCATCGCCCGCACCGACCCGGACGTGCCCAAGCACCGCGGCATCACGTACTTCATCTGCGACATGACCGACCCCGGCGTCGAGGTGCGGCCGTTGCGCCAGATCACCGGCGAGGCCGAGTTCAACGAGGTCTTCCTCACCGGCGTGCGCATCCCCGACAGCCGCCGCCTCGGCGCGGTCGGCGACGGCTGGAAGGTCGCGCAGACCACCCTCATGAACGAGCGCGTCTCCATCGGCGGCATGCGCATCCCCCGCGAGGGCGGCATGATCGGCCCCGTCGCCGCGGCCTGGCGCGAACGCCCCGGACTGCGCACCCACGACCTGCACCAGCGCCTGCTCACCCTCTGGGTGCGGGCGGAGGTCGCCCGGCTCACCGGCGACCGCCTGCGCCAGCAGCTCGTCGCGGGCCAGCCAGGACCCGAGGGCTCCGGCATGAAGCTCGGCTTCGCCCGCCTCAACCAGGAGATCAGCGGTCTGGAGGTGGAACTCCTCGGCGACGAAGGCCTGTTGTACGACGACTGGACGATGCGGCGGCCCGACCAGGTCGACTTCACCGGGCGCGAGGCGGGCTACCGCTATCTGCGCTCCAAGGGCAACAGCATCGAGGGCGGGACCAGCGAGGTGCTGCTCAACATCGTCGCCGAGCGCGTCCTCGGCCTGCCGCCGGAACCGCGTACCGACAAGGACGTCGCCTGGAAGGACCTTTCCCGATGAGTGACCTGCTGTACACGGAGGAAGAGGAGGCGCTCCGCTCCGCCGTCCGCTCCCTCCTCGCCGACCGCTGCGACGCGGCCACCGTCCTCGCCCGCACCGAGTCGGAGCAGCCGCACGACCGCGAGCTGTGGAAGGCCCTCGCCGACGGCATGGGCCTCGCCGGTCTCCTGGTGCCCGAGGACCGGGGCGGGCAGGGCGCCACGCACCGCGAAGCGGCCGTGGTCCTGGAGGAGTTGGGCCGCGCGGTGGCGCCGGTGCCGTATCTGACGAGCGCTGTCGTCGCCACCGAGACGCTGCTCGCCTGCACCGGCGAGGCGGCAGCGGAACTCCTCGCCGCGCTCGCGTCGGGCCGCACCGTCGGCGCGCTCGCCGTGCCGTTCGCCACCGCGCCGGGCGCCGCGCTCGCGCGGGTGCGGTACGAGGGGGGTGCCCTGCACGGCGAGGTGACCGGCGTCGCCGACGCGGCCGCCGCCGACGTCCTCCTCGTCCTGTCCGAGGCCGGTCTGTTCGCCGTCGACACCGGCCGCAACGGCGTCACCGTCACTCCGCGGACCTCGCTCGACCGCACCCGCCCGCTCGCCGTCGTCACCTTCGACGCGGCCCCCGCGCGCCTGCTCGCCGACGCGGCGGAAGCGGAAGCGGCCGTCCGCCTCGGCCTGCGCTCCGGAGCCGGGCTGCTCGCCTCCGAGCAACTCGGCCTCGCCGAATGGTGCTTGACGGAAACCGTCCGCTACACGAAGGAGCGCCACCAGTTCAACCGGCCCGTCGGCTCCTTCCAGGCGCTCAAGCACCGCCTCGCCGGGCTCTGGCTGGACGTGGTCAACACCCGCGCCGCCGCCCGGCACGCCGCCGACGCCCTCGCCACCGGCAGCGACGAGCCGAACCTCGCGGCGGCCCTCGCGCAGGCCTACGCGGCCCCCGTGGCGGTGCGTGCCGCCGAGGAGGCGCTCCAACTGCACGGCGGTATCGGCATGACGTGGGAGCACCCCGTCCATCTGTACCTGAAGCGGGCCAAGGCCGACTCGATCGCCCTGGGCACGGCCGGACGGCACCGCGAGGAACTGGCCGACCTGGTCGACCTCCAGGCGCCCGCAACGCCCTGACCTGGTCGTAGGCCCAAGGTCGTATAGGACCCGGCCATTACCCGCCCATTACATAAGGCATAATTGCGAGTCGTTCGCAATAACACTTGATCTTGTGTAGGGGTGTGGAGCATGAGGGCCGGATCGATACGTGGCACCGGTGCCGTCGCGGCGGCGGCCGCACTGGCGGTCGCCGCCACGGCCTGCTCGGCGCCGGACGACGGCAAGGGCAGCGGCGGCGCCAAGACGTCGGCGGTCGTCGGCATCGCGTACGAGCCCGAGACCCTGAGCCCGCTCCTCGGCTACGGCAAGGACGGCAACTCCAAGATCTTCGACGGTCTGCTCACGCACGACGCGGAGATGAAGCTCAAGCCCGCGCTCGCCGCGAAGCTGCCCAAGGTCAGCGGCGACGGCAAGACCTACACCTTCGAGCTGCGCAAGGGCGTCAAGTTCAGCGACGGCAAGCCGTTCACGGCCAAGGACGTCGTCTTCACGTACGAGACGATCCTCGACAAGAAGACGAACAACGCCTCCAAGACCGAGCTGGACGCCGTCAAGAGCGTCGAGGCCAAGGGCGACGACGCCGTCGTCTTCCACCTCAAGTACCCCTACGCGCCGTTCGCCGAGCGCACCGTCCTGCCCATCGCGCCCCAGCACGTCGCGGGCAAGCAGGACGTGAACACCGGCGCCTTCACCACCAGGCCCGTCGGCACGGGACCGTACGAGCTGGTGAAGTGGTCCAAGGGCGAGAAGCTCGTCTTCAAGGCCAACCCCGGCTACTGGGGCGGCGCGCCGAAGATCAAGAACTTCACCATGGCCATCGTCAAGGACGACGACCTGCGCGCCACCCGGCTGCGCACCGGCGACCTCGACGGCGCCATCCTGCCGCCCAACCTCGCCAAGACCTTCGAGTCCGACGGCGACAAGAAGACGTACGCCGCCAAGACCTTCGACTACCGCGTGGTGACCCTGCCGACCGGCAACAAGGTCGCGGGCGACACCGCCGTACGGCGCGCCCTCGACATCGGCGTGGACCGCAAGACGATGGTCGACCAGATCCTGGAGGGCGCGGGCAAGGAGGCCTACGGCCCGGTGCCGACGGACAGCCCCTGGTTCACCAAGGGCACCGAGCGGAAGTTCGACGTCGAGAAGGCCAAGAAGATCCTCGACGACGCCGGCTGGAAGCCCGGCAAGGACGGCATCCGCGAGAAGGACGGCGTCCAGGCGAAGTTCCCCCTCTGGTACCTCACCGGCGACAAGCTCCGCCAGGACCACGCCCTCGCCTACGCCTCCGACGCCAAGAAGCTCGGCATCAAGGCCGAGGTGCAGTCCGGCACCTGGGAGGTCATCGAGCCGCGCATGGCCAAGGACGCCGTCCTCGCGGGCGGCGGCTCCCCGGCCGACCCGGACTTCGACCAGTACACGCTCCTGAACTCCGCGCTCGCCGGTGACGGCTTCAACAACATGGCGCACTACGACAACCCCAAGGTCGACAAGGCCCTGGAGGACGCCCGCAGGAGCGGCGACCACGCGAAGCGCCAGGCCGCGTACGACACGATCCAGCGCGAGCTGGTCAAGAACCCCGGCTACACCTTCCTCACGCACATCGACCACCTGTACGTGGTGAACAAGTCCTTCGGTGACCTCTCCACGCAGGTCGAGCCGCACGACCACGGCCTCGCGTCCGGCCCGTGGTGGAACGTCGAGGACTGGCAGCCGAGCAAGTGACGTCGGCTTCCAGCAAGTCCGCCGGGCCCGCCGAGGCGGCCCCGGCGGCCGGGTGGGGGCGGCGGGCGCTGCCCTGGGGCCCGATGGCGCGGCTCGTGGGGCGCCGGGCGGTGTTCGCCGTCCCCGTCCTCATCGCCGTCACCTTCGGCGTCTTCGCCGTCGCCGAGGCCTCGCCCTTCGACCCCGTCAAGGCGTACGCGGGCACGGCCGGGCTCACCGCGTCCCAGGAGAACCTCGACCAGCTCCGCGCCAACCTCGGCGTCGACAAGCCGCTGGTCGCGCGCTGGTGGGACTGGCTGACCGCCGCCCTCCGCGGGGACCTCGGGGACTCCCACACGCTGCGCCAGCCCGTCGCCGACGCCATCGGCGAGCGCATCGGCTGGTCCGTGCTGCTCGCCGCGACCGCCTTCGTCCTCGCGATCCTGCTCGGCTCGGCCCTCGGCGTGCTCGCCGCGCGCCGCCCCGGCGGCTGGATCGACCGCTGCGTGACGTCGCTCGCGTACACCCTGGAGGCAGCGCCGCCGTTCTGGCTCGGCCTGCTCGCCGTGTGGTTCTTCGCCCTCAAGCTGGGCGTGCTGCCCGCGGGCGGACTCACCGACACTTCCAGCACGGTGGTGACGGCCGGACAGGTGACCAACCACCTCGTGCTGCCCGCCGCCGTCCTCGCCGTCTCCCAACTCCCCTGGTTCGTCCTGTACGTACGCCAGGGCGTCGGCGACGCGCTCGGCGACGACCCCGTCCGGGGCGCCCGCGCGCGGGGCCTCGCCGAGCGGACCGTGCTCCTCAAGCACGCCTTCCGCTCCGGCATGCTGCCCGTGCTCACCCTCGTCGGCTCCCGCGTGCCCGAACTCATCACCGGCGCGCTCCTCGTCGAGACCGTCTTCAGCTGGCCCGGCATCGCCGCCGCGACCGTGCAGGCCGCCACCTCCGTGGACTTCCCCCTGCTCGCCGCGCTGACCGCGCTCGCCACGGTGGCCGTGCTGCTCGGCAACCTCCTCGCGGACCTGCTGTACGGGCTCGCCGACCCGAGGGTGGGATTCGATGGCTGACACCCGCAGTCCGCAGGCCGAGGCGTCGCAGACCGACCCCGCCACCCAGGTCACCTGGCGTTCCGCGACCGGCCGCGCCGCCGCGGGCACCCGCAGGTCGTCCCGCTCCACCCGCGCCTGGCGGGTCTGGAGCTCCGCCGCGATCGTCGCCGCCGTCGTCCTCGCCGTGCTGATCGTGCCGCCGCTCGTCGACCTCGACGAACAGGCCGTCCACCTCGCCGACAAGCTCCTGCCGCCGTCCCTGTCCCACCCGTTCGGCACCGACGACGTCGGCCGCGACCTGCTCCTTCGCTGCGTGTACGGGCTCCGCGTCTCCCTGCTCGTCGGTGTGGTCGCCGCCGTCGTGGCCACCGTCATCGGCACCGCGGTCGGCGCCCTCGCCGCCGCGTCCGGCGGCTGGGTGGACCGCGTCGTGATGCGCCTCGTGGACGTCTTCTCCTCCGTGCCGCACCTGCTGCTCGGCATCTTCATCGTGGCGATGTTCCGGCCCGGTGTATGGCCGGTCGTGATCTCCGTGGCGCTCACGCACTGGCTGTCGACGGCCCGCATCGTGCGCGCCGAGGTCCTGTCGCTGCGCTCGCGCCCGTACATCGACGCCGCCATCTCCGGCGGCGCGTCCCGCTGGCGGGTGACCCTGCGCCACCTGCTCCCCGGCGTCCTGCCCCAGGCGGGGCTCGCCGCCGTCCTCATGGTCCCGCACGCCATCTGGCACGAGTCCGCCCTGTCCTTCCTCGGCCTCGGCCTCCCCACCCACCAGGCCAGCCTCGGCACCCTCGTCCAGGGGGCCCGCAGCTCCCTCCTCGCCGGTGACTGGTGGCCCACGCTGTTCCCCGGCCTCTTCATCATCGTGCCGACCCTCGCCATCGCGGGCCTCGCGGGCGCCTGGCGCGACCGGATCAACCCGCGCCGCCGATCGGAGCTGATGTTGTGAGTGGGGCGTCGAATGGGGCGCGGGCCGGTGCCGCGGCCGGGGCGTCGGCCGGGGCCGAGGGGTCCGCTGGGGCCGAGGCCGGGCCGTCGGCCGAAGCCGCGCCCGAGCTGTCGGCTGGAGCTGGCGCCGACGTCGAGCGGCTTGCTGAAGCGGTAGCCGCACCTGGGCCGTCCGCTGCGGCTGAGACCGGGGCCGAGGGGTCCGCCGGGGCCGCAGCCGAGCCGTCGGCCGGAGCTGGCGCCGCAGCCGAGCCGCCCGCCGGTGCCGAAGCCGCGCCCGGGGCCCCCGCCGAGGCCGGGCACTCCACCACGCCCGACGACGTGGTGGAGCCGTCGGGCCGCGCCTGCGCCGACAGCGCCTCGGCGCCGCCGACCGTCCTCTCCGTACGCGGCCTCTCCGTCCGCTTCCGCATGCGCGGCGGCGCCCACGTCGCCGCCGTCACCGACGCCCGCTTCGACCTCGCCGCGGGCGAGTGCCTGGCGCTCGTCGGGGAGAGCGGGTGCGGCAAGTCCGTGCTGGCGTCCGCGCTGCTCGGGCTGCTGCCCGAGAACGCGCAGACGGCCGGTGCCGCGCTGCTCGGCGACGGCACCGACCTGCTCACCGCCGACGAGCGCACCCTCGCCCGCACCGTGCGCGGGCGGCGCGTCGGCCTCGTACCGCAGAGCCCGGCCGCGCACCTCACCCCCGTCCGCACCGTACGCTCCCAACTGGAGGAGACCCTGCGGGAGTTGACGGGCGTCCGGCGGCCCGGGCTGCGGCAGGCCGGGGAGGCAGCCGCCGAGCGCGCCGCCTTCCCCCGCGGGCACCTCGACCGCTACCCGCACGAGCTGTCCGGCGGGCTCGCCCAACGCGCCGCCACCGCCCTCGCGCTCATCGGCGACGCCCCGCTGCTCCTCGCGGACGAGCCCACCACCGGCCTCGACCGCCAGCTCGTCGACCGCACCGTCGACGAACTGCGACGGCACGTCGGCGACGCCCGCGCGCTGCTCCTCATCACCCACGACCTGGCGGCCGCCGAACGCATCGCCGACCGCGTCGCCGTCATGTACGCGAGCCGCATCGTCGAGATCGCCGACGCGGCGGACTTCTTCGGTGCTCCGGGACCCCGGCACCCCTATGCGCGCGGGCTCCTGAACGCCCTGCCCGACCGGGAGTTCACGCCCATCCCGGGCCTGCCGCCCGAGCTGTCCGCGCTGCCCGCGGGCTGTGCCTTCGCCGCGCGCTGCGACCGGGCCGACGACGCCTGCCGGTCCGTACCCGCGCTCGGTGCCGCCGGTGCCGCCTGCCACCACCCGGTCGCCGCCGCCCTGGAGGCGTCCCGTGCTTGAACTGCGTTCCCTGACCGCCGGTTACGACCGCCGCGACCCCGTCGTCCGCGACGTGAGCCTCACCGTCGCCGCCGGCGAGTCCGTCGGCCTGCTCGGCCCCAGCGGCTGCGGCAAGTCGACCCTCGCCCGGGTCGCCGCGCTGCTGCACCAGCCCGACCGGGGCCAGGTCGTCATCGACGGCGAACCGGCGCGCGGCTGGCGCCACCGGGCCCCGCGCGCCCAGCGCACCGCCTTCGGCGTCGTCTTCCAGCAGCCCCGCCTCTCCGCCGACCCGCGCCTCACCCTCACCCAACTCGTCGCGGAGCCCCTGCGGGCGACCGGCCGAGCCGTCGAAGTCCCGGACCGGATACGGGAGTTGGCCCGCACCGTCGGCCTCGGCGAGGACCTGCTCGGCCGCCGCCCGCACGAGGTCAGCGACGGCCAGCTCCAGCGTGCCTGCCTCGCCCGCGCCCTGGTCCTGCGCCCGCGCTGGCTGATCTGCGACGAGATGACGGCCATGCTGGACGCGTCCACGACGGCGGCCCTGGTTTCCGCCGTCGAGACCTACCGCGCCGACAGCGGCGCCGGGCTGCTCGCCGTGGGCCACGACAAGGTGCTGCTCGAGCGGTGGTGCGACCGGACGGTCCACTGGGACGAGCTGGCGCG
Source organism: Streptomyces flavofungini (assembly GCF_014650815.1). Classification (GTDB taxonomy): domain Bacteria; phylum Actinomycetota; class Actinomycetes; order Streptomycetales; family Streptomycetaceae; genus Streptomyces; species Streptomyces flavofungini. The sequence continues at coordinate 162,561 of NZ_BMVR01000014.1, read as the reverse complement.
GTCGTAGGCGGGGCGCGGGACTGCGGGGGCCCCGAGCGCCGATGTCCCTTCGGGCCACCGGCGTTCAGCCGGACCACCGGCGTTCGTCCGGGCCACCGGCGTCCGTTCAGACCACCGGCGCCTGTCCAGACCACCGGCGTCCGTCCGGGCCACCGGCGTCTGTCCAGACCACTGGCGTCCGTCCGGACCACTGGCGTCCGTTCAGACCACTGGCGTCTGTCCAGACCACCAGCGCCCCCCGGACCTGCGGCTTCCCTCCCGGGGCCTGCGGTGTCCCCCCCCGAACCTCCGGCATCCGTCCACCCTGGTGCGCCCCGCCCATCGGGCCGTGAGCTCGCGTATTGCGTTGGACCGGCGCGGTCCGTCTCTGGGAGCCTTCGGTGGGGCTGGAGCGAGGTCCGGTTCCGGGGAGGGGCGTGGCCGGGGCGGTCGCGCACCCGCGACCACCACGGGACCGTCGGTGGGGGCCCGCAGCGACCAGGAGGAGCGGCCGTGGAACTCCACGAGTACGCGCGGTGCGACGCCGTCGGGCTGCGTGAGCTGATGGTGGCCGGGGAGGTCACCGCGGCTGAGGTGGAGACCGTCGCGCGGCACGCTGTCGAGCGGGCGGACGCGGAGGTGAACGGCCTGGCGGCGCCGGTGTTCTCGCCGGCCCTCGACCACGCCGGGCAGGGGGCGCTCGCCGGGGTGCCGTTCCTGATCAAGGACGGCGGGCCGATGGCCGAGGGCGTGGAGTTCTTCGCCGGGAGCCGTAGCCTCTCCGGGGTGCGCGCCCGGCACGATCACGACCTGATGGGGCGGTTCCGGGCCGCGGGCCTTGTCACGCTGGGGCTGACGACGGCCCCGGAGCTGGGGCTGAGCTTCGCCACCGAGCCGCTGCGTACCGGGCCGACACGCAATCCCTGGGATCCCGGCCGGGGTGTGGGCGGGTCCAGCGGCGGCGCCGCCGCGATGGTCGCCGCCGGGGCGGTGCCGCTCGCGCACGCCAACGACGCGGCGGGCTCCCTCCGCATCCCCGCGTCCTGCTGCGGCCTCGTGGGCCTGAAGCCGAGCCGGGGCCGTACCCCGTGCGGACCCGACAGCGGAGACCCGGCCTTCGGCGCGGCGTCCGAGTTCGTGCTGACCCGCACGGTGCGTGACGCCGCGCACGTCCTGGACGCCGTCCGGGGTCCGGGGCGCGGCGACAAGTACACGGCGCCGCCGCCCCCGCGCCCCTACGCCGACGAACTGCCCGCAGCTCCCGGCCGGTTGCGGGTCGCCGTCACCACCCGGGCCTGGTCCGGAGCGGGCGTGGACACCGAGGTGGCCGCCGTGACGCTCCGCGTGGCCGGGCTCCTCGCGGAGATGGGCCACGACGTCACCGAGACGAGCCCCGCACTGGACTGGGAGGACGTCGTGCGGGGTGCGGAGGCGGAGGTGTTCGCCGTCGCCGCACCCTTCCTCACCGCACCCCGGCGGCCCGACCCGGCCAGGATGGAAGCCGTGTCGCGACAGGTCCTGGCGGAGGCCGACCGGCTCGGCGCGCTCGGCCTGATGGCCATGCTCGACGCGCAGAACCGGGTGAGCCGGTCGGTGGGCGCGTTCTTTGCCGACCACGACCTGCTCGTCACCCCGACGCTCGGGCAACTGCCCCCGCCGCACGGCACGCTGTCGTCCGACGAGCCCGGCCACACCGCGGTGAGCTGGCTGCGCAAGCTGTTCGACGTCGGCCCCTTCACGGTGGTGTTCAACCTCGCCGGGCAGCCCGCCCTCAGTCTGCCGCTGGGGTGGAGCCGGGGCGGACTGCCGATCGGGGTGCAGTTCGTCGCCCCGTACGGCAGGGAAGACCTGCTGGTCCGCCTCGGCGCCCGGCTCGAGGAAGCCCTGCCCTGGCGGAGCCGGACACCGCCCGCCTTCGTGGGCAGCCGCTGAGCCCCAGCCGCAGCCCCGCTCCACCCGCTGCCCCCGGTGCCCTCAGCCCCGCTCCACCACCAGCACCTCCACCCCCCGCTCCCGCATCCCCCGCACCTCGTCCCGCGCCAGCCCGTCGTCCACGACCACCACGTCGAAGTCCGTGAGCGGCGCGAGGGCGTACAGGCCGTCGCGGGTGAACTTGGTGTGGTCGGCGAGGAGCACGCGACGGGTGGCCGCCGCCATCATCGCCCGCTTGACCTGCACCGTCTCCGGTGACGTGTGATAGCAGCGGCCGCGGGTCACCGCCGTCGTCGACATGAAGAGGACGTCCGCGCGGAACGCCGCCACGCTGTCGGCGGTGTGCAGGCCCATGAACGCGTCGTACGCGGGGAAGTAGGCGCCGCCGAGCGCGATGAGGGAGACGCCGGGCTCCTTGGCGAGCGCCGTGATCGCGGGCAGCGAGTTCGTGAGGACCGTGAGCGGGGTGTGCTCGGTCAGTTCGCGGGTCAGGTGCAGGCACGTCGTGCTGTCGTCGAGGAGGACCGTCTGGCCGGGGACGAGGAGGCGGGCGGCGGCGCGGGCGAGGTGTTGTTTCGTCTGGGCCATCGTCGTCATGCGCTCGGCGACGCTGCCGTGGAACTGCGCCGAGGGCAGCGCCGTCGCCCCGCCGCGCACCTTCCGCAGCCAGCCCTGCGACTGGAGGAAGTCCAGGTCGCGGTGGACGGTCATCAGGCTGACGCCGAACTCGTCGGCGAGGTCCGCGGCCCGCACGAAGCCACCCGCGACGACCAGGTCCCGGATCCGACGCCGCCGCCGCTCACGGGCCTCGACACGGTCGGCGGGTTCGGCGGGCCCGGTGGGCTCGACACGCTCGACGCGGTCGCCGGGGCGGGCACGGTCGGCTCCGGAGTCCTCGGCGTCGGTCATCACTGCGCCTCCCGGGGCCACCTCGTGTGCGGCACTCATGTGTGAAGTCTCCGAGTGATGATCTCATGTACTTCACTCGGGGCGCGAGGCCCTTCCCCAGTACGGCAGCAGCGCACACGGCCCTTCTCACGCGGCCCGCAGCCCACCCCACGTGAGGATTCGCGAACTGTTTGACGTGCCTTTTCGGCCAGTTGTTTGCTCTCCCCAGCCCGGCCGCCGCCGGACCGGACCGGCACCGAACAGGTCCGCCGACACCACCGCCCCCAGGGGGAGCTTCGATGACGAACAGCCCCGTGCCGCGTTCACTCTTCACACGCGCCGGTGTCCCGGAGCCCCTCTCCTGGGGCTACCTCGGCCTGCTGGTCTTCATGACGGGCGTCGGCATCGAGGCCGGGTTCCTCTCGCCGTACCTGGAAGACCTCGGCATCCCCTCGTCGCAGGTCGCGATGGTGTTCACCGTGTACGGCGTCACCGGCGCCGTCGCCGGATGGCTGTCCGCCGCGCTGTCCGACCTGTGGGGTCCGCGCCGTGTGATGTGGCTCGGCCTCGGCGCCTTCGTGGTCACGCACGTCTTCTTCCTCGCGGTCGCCGTCCCCAGCAAGGCGTATCCCCTGCTCCTGCTCGGCTACGGCCTGCGCGGCCTCGCCTATCCGCTGTTCGCGTACGCGTTCCTCGTGTGGATCGCCGCGGTCGCGCCGCCGAAGCAGATGGGCAGCGCCATGGGCTGGTTCTGGTCGGCGTTCTCCGCGGGCCTGCCGACGCTCGGCTCGCTCACCGCGAGCCTGCTCATCCCGGGGGTGGGGGAGCGGGGGACGCTGTGGGCCGCGCTCGGCGTGGTCGTCGTCGGCGGACTGCTCGCGCTGCTCCTGGTCCGGGAGCCCACCGGGGCCGCGCGGCTCGCCCCGGCGGGGGAGCGCCCGCTGGCCGGGCTGGTCGGCAGCCTCACGATCCTCGTCCGGGAGCCGCGGGTGGGTGCCGGGGCCGTGGTGCGGATGCTCAACACCGCCTCGCAGTTCGGCTTTCTGGTGATGCTTCCGGCGTGGTTCATGCACGAGGTCGGGCTGTCAGGCGCCCAGTGGCTCAGACTCCTTGCCATCATGTTCGCCACGAACATCGTCACGAACCTGCTGTTCGGCGTCGTCGGGGACAAGGTCGGCTGGCGTACGACGGTCGCGTGGTGCGGCGGCGTCGGCTGCACGGTCTCGACGCTGCTCCTGTACTACGTCCCGGCGGCGGCCGGCGCGCAGTACGCGCTGTGCGTCCTGGTCGCCGTGCTCTACGGCGCCACCCTCTCCGGATACGTGCCCCTGTCCGCCCTCATGACCGCCATCGCGCCCGCCCACAAGGGTCAGGCCATGGCCGCCCTGAACCTCGGGGCCGGTGCCTCCACGTTCGTCGGGCCGCTGGTCGTCAGCCTCTTCCGGGGGCCGCTCGGCGTGGGCGGCGTCGTCTGGATCTTCGCGGGGTTCCACGCGGTGAGCGCCGCCCTCACCCTCGTACTGAGGACCACGGCCGCGGACAGCGGCCCCGCACCCGGCACCGTCGCGCACGCCGTCGCCACCCCTGCCACGAAGGGTCTGTGACCACCATGTCGGTACTCGCCATCGACGTCGGCACCACCATGATCAAGTCGGTCGTCTTCGACGACCAGGGCGGCGAACTCGCCGTCTCCCGGCTCGCCACCGAAGTGCAGCGCCGCCACCCCGGCTGGGCCGAGCAGGACATGGACACCGTGTGGAACGCCGTCGTCTACACCGTCCGCACCGCCCTGTCCGCCCTCGCCGAACGGCCCGGCGCAGCCGACCCCGTCTGGCTGGTGACGTTCACCGCGCAGGGCGACGGCGCCTGGCTGGTGGACGCGGCGGGGCGGCCCACCGGGCCCGCGATCCTGTGGTCCGACGGGCGCGCGGGCGACATCCTCACGCGCTGGGAACGCGAAGGCGTCCTGCGGGAGGCGTTCCGCCGCAACGGCTCACTGACCTGCAGCGGCATGCCGAACGCCGTGTTCAGCTGGCTCGGCGCCCACGACCCGGACCGCCTGGCCCGCTCCAGCGCCTCGCTGACGGCGGCGGGCTGGCTGTTCCTCAAGCTCACCGGCGTGACGGCGATCGACGAGTCCGACGCGTCGGCGCCGTTCCTCGACCACGCGACCGGCGACTACGACCCGGGGATCGTGGACCTCTTCGGCCTCACCGACTACGCGCGGCTGCTGCCGAAGGTCCTCGGCGAGGACGAGCGGATCGCCGAGATCACCGGTGACGCGGCGGCCCAGCTCGGCGTGCAGCCGGGCCTGCCGGTGGTGATGGCTCCGTACGACATCGCCTCCACCGCGCGCGGCGTCGGCGTCGTCAACCCCGGGCAGGCGTGCGGCATCCTCGGCACGACGCTGTGCACGGAGATCGTCCGCAAGGACGTCGACGCCACCGGGGAGCCGTCCGGCATCAACATCGCCTACCGGGGCCGCGAGCGCGTCCTGCGCGCCTTCCCGACCCTGAGCGGCGTCGAGGTGCTGTCCTGGGCGGCGCGCACACTCCAGCTCGAAGGGCCGCCGGAGCTGGGCGAGTTGGCGTTCTCGGCGCCGCCGGGGGCGCACGGCCTGATGTTCCTGCCGTATCTGTCCCCGGCCGGTGAGCGCGCGCCGTTCCTCGACCCGCGCGCCCGCGGCGCCTTCTGGGGCCTGTCCCTGGAGCACACCCCGGCCGACCTCGCCCGCGCCGTCTTCGACGGCCTCTCCCTCGTCGTCCGCGATTCGCTCGCCGCGTCCCGTACGACCGTGACGGAGCTACGGCTGTGCGGCGGCGGCGCCAACAACGACGACTGGTGCCGCCTCATCGCGGACGCCACCGGCGTGCCCACGGCCCGCTCGGGAGACACCGAACTCGGCGCCAAAGGCGCCTTCCTCACCGGCCTCGTCCTCACCGGCGCCGAGTCCAGCATGCACAGCGCGGCCGCCAAGTACGTTCGGATGCGCACCAGTTGGGAGCCCGACCCGGAGCGCGCCCAGTTCTACGCCGGGCTGTACGAGGAGTTCCTGCGGTGGCGGACGCTCGCGCGCGAGGCCGGGTGGACGGCGGCGCCCCCCGGATCCCGTACGACCGGATCCCTTGCCGCCCCACCCGGATCCCGCACCGCACCGCAAGGAGCCCCCCGTGCCTGACCCCGCACCCCGGCCGCCCCGGGAGCCCGCCGGACTGCCGCCCGAAGCCGTCTGGCTCGGCCTCGACCTCGGCACCCAGAGCGCCCGCTGCGTCGCCGTCGACTCCGCGGGCACCGTCCTCGCCGCCGCGTCCCGGCCGTTGACCAGCCACCGCGACGGAACCCGCCACGAACAGGACCCCGAGGAGTGGTGGACGGCCCTCACCGCCGCCTGCCGGGAGGCCACGGCCGCGCTCGACGACCCCGCCCGCGTCCGGGGCCTCGCCCTCGACGCCACCTCCGGCACCCTCCTGCTCGCCGACGGCCGGGGCGTCCCGCTCACGCCGGGCCTCATGTACGACGACGGGCGCGCCACCGACCAGGCCGTCCGCGTCAACGCGGTCGGCGGCGCCCTCTGGGGTGAACTCGGCTACCGCTCCATGCAGGCGTCCTGGGCCCTGCCCAAACTGCTGTGGCTCCTGGAGCGCACACAGGTGGCGGCGCGCCCGGACGTCCGGCTGCTGCACCAGCCCGACCTCATCACCTGGCGCCTGGCCGGGCACCAGGTCGCGAGCGACGCCAGCCACGCCCTGAAGACCGGCTACCACCTCGTCGACGAGCGCTGGCCGACGAAGGAGTTCGATCAACTCGACGTCCCCGCACGGCTGTTGCCCGACGTGGTGCGCCCCGGCAGCGTGCTCGGCACCGTGTGCGCGGCGGCCGCCGAGGCCACCGGCATCCCCGAGGGCACCGCGATCGTCGCCGGGATGACGGACGGCTGCGCCGCGCAGATCGGCGCGGGCGCGCTGGCGCCCGGCGCGTGGAACTCGGTGCTCGGGACGACGCTCGTCCTCAAGGGCACGAGCCCGCACCTCGTCCGCGACCCGGGCGGGGTCGTCTACTGCCACCGCGGCCCCGGCGGCACCTGGCTGCCGGGCGGGGCGTCCAGCAGCGGGGCGGGCGTGCTCGCGCGGGAGTTCCCGGGGGCGGACCTCGCGCGGCTCACGGCGGCGGGGGCCGCGCTCGACGGTGACGCGGTCGTGTACCCGCTGGTGTCGAGCGGCGGCGAACGCTTCCCGTTCCGGGCGGCGGACGCCACGCCCTTCGTCCTCGGCGAACCGAGCGGGGAGGCCGGGCGCTTCCACGCCCACCTGCTCGGGGTGGCCTGCGTGGAGCGGCTGTGCCTCGACTACCTGGACCGCATCGGCGCACCCGTCGACGGGCCGCTGACCTTCACCGGGGGCGGCGCGCGGAACGGCTACTGGAATCAGTTGCGCGCGGACGTCCTGGGGCGGCCGGTGCGCCTGCCCGAACAGGCCGAAGGAGCCGTCGGCATGGCCGTCCTCGCGGCGACGTCGAGCGGCGTGACCGTGCGGGACGCGGCCGCCGCGATGGTGCGTACGGGCGCGGAGATCCGCCCGGACCCGGTGCGGACGGCCCGCTGGACGCCCGTCCACCTCGGCTTCGTCGACGCGCTCGCCGCCCGCGGCTGGCTCGCCCCGGAGGTCGCCGCCCACGCCCGCGCGCGAGCACACCGGCCGGGGCCGCGGCGATGAGGCGGTCGGGCGAGGTGGCGGAACGCCGGTCAGCACGGGGGACGGAACACCGATCAGCACGGGGGACGGCACGCCGCTCAGCACGGGCGACGGAACACCGGTCAGCACCCGGGACAGCACATCGATCAGCAAGAGGGACTGCGCAGTGACCCACGTAATTCTCGTACGCCACGGCGAGACCGTCTGGCACGACGGCAACCGCTACGCGGGCCGCACCGACGTCGCGCTCACCCCGCGCGGCCGGCTGCAGGCCGCCGAACTCGCCGCCTGGGCGGCGGGGCAGCGCATCGACGCGGTGTTCAGCTCGCCGCTGTCGCGGGCGCGCCTGACGGCGGCGCCCGCGGGGGAGGCGCTCGGCCTGACGCCGCGCGTCGACGAGCGCCTCAGCGAGGTCGACTTCGGCCGCGGCGAGGGCCTCACCCGGGAGGAGATGCGCGCCCGCTTCCCCGGCGACCTGGAGGCGTTCCTCGACGACCCCGTCGCGCACCACCTGCCCGACGGCGAGGACCCGCGCGAGGCCGCCGCGCGCGCGAGCGCCTGCCTCGCCGACATCGCGGCCGCCTTCCCCGACGGCCGCGTGCTCGTCGTCGCCCACTCGACGCTGCTGCGCCTGACCCTCTGCGACCAGCTCGGCATCCCGCTGAGCGAGTACCGCAGGGTGTTCCCGCACATGGACAACGGCACCCTCACCGAACTGCGCCTGCGCGAAGGCCAGTCGTCGCTTCTGCGCTTCAACGCGCCCGCGCACCCCGCGCACTGACCCGGGGGCACCCGTTCCCCGCCCGCACGCACAGATTCCGTACACGCAGATCCCGTACGCCAGATCCCGTACGCACAGAAAGAAGTCCCTCATGAGCACCACCGGCCCCACGGGCGCCACCGCCGTCACCGTCCTGGCCGCGGGCGACCACTTCGTCCTGCCGCGCCTGCTCGGCGAGGAGGTCCGCAGGGCCACCGGCGGCGCCGTGGCCGTCCGTGAACTCACCCTGCCCTGGCCGCACACCCCCTTCGGCCCCGTCGGCGAGGTCATCGAGGCCTCCGGCACCGAGGACGAGCTGATCGAGGCGCTGCGCGGCGCCGAGGTGTGCGTGACGCAGATGGCGCCGCTGACCGAACGCGTCCTCGCGGCCTGCCCCGACCTGAAGCTGATGTGCGTCAGCCGGGGCGGCCCCGTCAACGCCAACCTGGAGGCGGCGACCCGGCACGGCGTCGCCGTCTGCTACGCCCCGGGCCGCAACGCCGTCGCCACCGCCGAGCACACCCTCACGCTGCTCCTCGCGGCGGCGCGCGGCGTCGGCGACACGCACACCGACCTGCGCCGGGGCGTCTGGCGCGGCGACTACTACGACTACGACAACTGCGGCATCGAGATCGAGGGCGCGACGGTCGGCCTGGTCGGGTACGGCGCGATCGGCAGCCGGGTCGCCCGGATCCTCGCCGCCATGGGGGCCGAGGTGCTCGTCCACGACCCGTACGTGGCCCCGGACGCGCTCGCCGGTGTCGCCGAACAGGTCACCCTCGACGACCTGTTGACCCGCTCCCGCATCGTCTCGCTGCACGCTCGTGTGACCGAAGAGACCACCGGGATGATCGGCGCCGAGCAGCTCGCCCGGATGCCGCGCGGCTCGGTCCTGGTGAACTGCGCCCGGGGCGCGCTCCTCGACTACGACGCCGTGTGCGACGCCCTGGACAGCGGGCAGCTCGCGGGGGCGGGCTTCGACGTCTACCCGCAGGAGCCCGTCCCCGCCGGATCCCGCCTCCTGTCCACCCCCGGCATCGTCATGACCCCGCACATCGCGGGCGCCAGCCAGGAGGTCGCCCACAAGGCGGCCCGCATCGTCGCGGCGGAAGTCGGCCGCTACCTGCGCGGCGAGCCGCTGGCCCACTGCGCCAACCCGGAGGTGACGGCACGGGGCTGAGGGGCCTGCCGTACGGGCGTGGCTCCCGGAGCGGGGCTCGGGGGCGACGGCACGAGACAGGGCTCCCGGTGCGGGGCTCGGGGCGACGGTACGAGACGGGGTTCCCGCTGCGGGCCGGGGGACCGGCAGCGCGGCGCACGCGGTGAACGCACGGGGGCGATAGCGCCAACTCCCAGGCCAAGGGGGTTTCCTGGCGCGCCCGGAGCCACATACTCAGGGAGGCTCCGGCCGCCGCCGGGCCCGTCCCCCCGTTCCCTCGTCACCCTGGGAGAACCCGCATGGCCCCCTTCACCCGTCGCAGAGCCCTGGGCACCCTCGGCGCCGCCTTCGCGACCGCCGTCGCCGCGCCCCAACTCGCCCACGCCGCCGACCGGTCCCCGACCGGCGCCGCCCCGGCCGCCCGGCCCGCCGGAGCGGCCCGCCACCCCCGCCCGCGCCCCCTGGCCCAGGCCCACGCGCACAACGACTACGAGCACCCCCGCCCCCTCCTGGACGCCCTCGACCACCGCTTCACCAGCGTCGAGGCCGACATCTTCCTCGTCGACGGCCAGCTCCTGGTCGCGCACGACCCGACGGACCTGGACCCGGCCCGGACCCTCGAATCGCTCTACCTCGAACCGCTGGCGGCCCGCGTCCGCGCGCACCACGGCTCGGTGTACCGGCGCTGGCACGGGCAGTTCCAGCTCCTGATCGACATCAAGACCGAGGGCTCCTCGACGTACCTCGAACTGGACCGCCGACTGCGCCGCTACCGGCACCTGTTCACCACGTACACCCACGGCAAGGTCCGCCGCTCCGCCGTCACCGCCGTGGTCTCCGGCGACCGCGCGGCCCGCGTGCCGATGGAGGCCCAGCGGGTCCGGCGCGCCTTCTACGACGGCCGCCTGGCCGACCTCGGCACCGCGGCGCCCGCCTCCTTCATCCCGCTCATCAGCGACAACTGGTCGCTCAACTTCAGCTGGCAGGGCGTGGGACCGATCCCGCCCGCCGAGCGCCAGAAGCTGCGGGGCATCGTCTCCGCCGCGCACAAGCGCGGGCAGCGCGTGCGCTTCTGGGCCACGCCCGACCTGGCGGGCCCGCAGCGCGACGCGGTGTGGGGCGAACTGCTCGCCGCCGGTGTCGACCACCTCAACACCGACGACCTCGCGGGGCTGCAGCGGTTCCTGGACGCGCACGGAAGGTAACGGCCCCGCACCCGCTTGCCCGCGGAACCACCCGTCCGGCGGACACACATCGCACTCGGACAAACCCTCCGCTACGCCACACTTGCCGCCGAAAGTCGTGATTCCGGCGTGGCGGAGGAGGTCCGTGATGGCCGTTTCGATTTCTGTGGGGCTGCTGCTCCTGATCCTGGCGGTGGTCGTGCTGCGCCACGGCCGCATGAAGGTGTCGCACGCCGTGATCTGCGGTCTGCTCGGCTTCTATCTGGCGAGCACGAGCGTGGCACCCACGATCCACAACGGGATGACGGCGACGGCGGACATCGTCAGCGGCATCCACCCCTGAGGTCCCGGCCGCCGCGCCGTGACCACGTCCGTTGTCGTCGTGTCCGCCCTCGCCGCACCCGCCCTTGTTGCGCCCGGCCTCGTTCCGGCCATGATCATTACGGCCGCGTGAACAACTCCCGTACGTTCATGGACACTTCAAGGGGTCGGCCCTAGCTTCGGGCCATGCCACGCCTTACCCGAAGTAACCGCGGCCGGGCCCTCGCCCTGTGCCTCGCCCTGACGGCGGCCGTCCTGCCGGTCCTCGCCGCCCCGGCGCACGCCGACGAGATCCCCAACGCCCCTGGCCACCGGCTCGTCGACCAGTACACCGGGCAGCCCGCCCCGGCCCGCCCGGTCCCCGGCGACCCGCCCCCGCAGCACCCCCACCTCGCCGCCAACGGCCGCAGCGGCATGCACGCCGACGCGGCGGGCAGCGGCACGTACCCCTGGAACGGGCCGCTCGGCCGGAAGCCGCGGGTGAGCAGCGAGAAGATGGCGGCGCTCGGCGGGGAGTGCGCGACCGTCACCTTCGACAGGGACGGGCGGATCGTCACCGTCTGCGGCATGTTCTCGGGCTTCCTCGTGAAGCTGCTCGACCCGGGGTCCCTGCGCACCCTCGCCGAGTACAAGCTGCCGCAGCGCCCCTCCACCATCGAGGCCATCACCCGGCTCGACTTCTCGAAGATCTTCAAGGACACGTCGGGCGGCGCCTATTCCTACCTCGACGACAAGGACCGGCTCGTCCTCGCCGACTCCCGCCAGCACATCGTGCGGCTCGCGCACGAGCGGACCCCCGACGGCGGCTGGCGCTTCGTCGTCGAGGACGAGTGGGACCTGACCGCGCACGTCCCGCACGACTGCGTGTCGTGGACGAACCTGTACCCCAGCGGCACCTGCGACCCGGTCACCTCCGTCATGCCCGACTGGGACGGGCGGATCTGGTGGGTGACCCGGCAGGGCCGCGTCGGCACCGTCGACCCGGACAGCGGCGCGATCCGCTCCGTGCGGCTCGGCGGCGAGGAGATCCAGAACTCGTTCTCCGTCGCCGAGGACGGCGTCTCGATCGTCTCCGACCACGCCCTGTACAGCTTCGCGGCCGCCGCCGACGGCACCCCTGAGGTCCGCTGGCGCCGCACCTACGACCGAGGCACCGGCACCAAGCCCGGGTCGGTGAACCAGGGTTCGGGCACCACACCGGACCTCTTCGGTGCTGCCGAGAAGTACGTCGCCATCACCGACAACGCCGACGACCGCATGCACGTCCTCGTCTACCGCCGCGACCCGGCCGTGCCCGAGAGCCGTCGCCTGGTCTGCGAGGTCCCGGTGTTCGGCGCCGGGGCGTCCACGACCGACAACTCCCTGGTCAGCCACGGCAACAGCCTCGTCGTCGAGAACAACTACGGCTACGAGAGCATCGCGTCCCTCACCTTCGGCCGCAGCGTCGTCGGCGGCGTCAGCCGCATCGACGTGCGCGCGGACGGCAGCGGCTGCGACACCGTGTGGGAGAGCCCCGTGCGCTCGCCCTCCACCGTCCCCAAGCTGTCGACCACGAACGGGCTGCTGTACTTCTACACGAAGGAGCCCAACCGCCTCGGCATCGACGCCTGGTACCTGACCGCCGTCGACTTCCGCACCGGCGAGCCCCGCTGGAAGCGGCTCACCGGCACGGGCGTCGCGTACGACAACAACTGGGCGCCCGTGACGCTCGGCCCGGACGGGACGGCGTACGTCGGGGTGTTCAACGGCCTGGTGGCGGTGCGGGACGGGACCCAGTAGGAGGGCGCCCCGCACCTCTGCGCGGACTACGCGCGGGAGAACACCGCGATGCCGTTGGGGACCGGGCGTTCCGCGCCGCCGCTCGGATGGTTGCGCACCGAGACCGCGGGCGCGCCCGGCTCCCGCGCGGCCAGCGTGCTGGAGCCGCCGCCGTCCAGGCTGAAGCCGTCGGCGGCGCCGAGCGCGCGCAAGGAGGCGGCGACCTCGGCGATCGTCAGACCGGCGCGGAACTCGGGGGCGCCGTCCAGGGCGACGAGGTACAGGCGCCTGCCGTCGGCGGAGATGCCCGCCGAGGTGCGCACCGCCGCGACCCGGTCGTCGAGTCCCGGCAGCGGCGCGCCGTCGCGCAGGAGCGGGTAGCCGCCGAGCGCGAAGCTGTACGGGACACGCGAGGCGGCCGCGACCAGGCGGTGGCGCACCCGCACCGGCTCGCCGGCCGACAGCTTGCGCAGCTCCTGCGCGCCCGCCTCCCGGCCGACGAGCACCGTGGTGCCCTCGGCGATGGGGCCGCGGCCCGGCGTGTCCGCCCGGCCGACGACCCGGCCGTGCCGCACGGTCACCTCGTAGGTGTCGGTGCTGCACGGGGCGCCCCGGTCGGTGTCGGTGCCGCAGGTGGCCCGCACCCGCGAGGTCTCGCCCCAGGCGCTGGTGAACGCGCCGATGGAACCCTCCGCGAGCGCGTACTGGTTGAGGCCGCGCAGCGGCAGGCGGCCCGACCGGGTGTGGATCCGGCCGTCCAGGGCCATGCGGTCGAGGCGCGCCCTGCGGTCGATGCCCACGCCGAGGACGTCCTCGGTGGTCGTGCCGGGCGGCAGGGCGGGGCCGAAGCGCTGGCCGTTGGGCACCGCGGCCTTCAGGGCGCGGCCGGACGCGATGGCGGGGCCGACGGGAGCGCCGGTCGCCTCGACGCCGGGGTGCTGGGTCTCCGTGATGTTGAAGAAGTCGCCGTTGACGCCCCCGACGGCCCCGGACTGGTCCGCCATCGTCGACACGGCCTGGCGGGCGCCGACCGCGCCGGGGTGGAGCAGGCCGAGGCGGACCCGCGGGTCGCGCAGGTTCACGTCGAGGACGTGCGCGTGGGCCGTGCCGCGCGGGGTCGGGATGTCGAAGTCCCGGTACTCCACTCCGGGCGCGAGCTGCGTGCTCGCGTCCCTCCCGGCGCCCGGAACGCCGCTGGCCGGTGCCGCCCCCATGAGGGCGGCACCGGCCAGGGTGGTCAGGACGACAAGAACGGCGCGAACGGCGAGGGGGCCTCTGCGGGCCGCCCACCGCCGGGTGCCGGTTCTGCGCCGGCTGCCAGGTCTCGTACACCGTGTCACAGGTCCCCCTCGTCTCGGACGGGCTGTCAACTGTCCCAGCGTCACGAGGAGTTGACCAGACGGCGGTGGCTACGTCCCGACGAGCCGGGAACGGATGAGGAAACGCACCCCTTCGGGTGCCTCCAGGGAGAAGCCGCTGCCCCGGCCCGCCACGACGTCGACGATGAGCCGGGTGTGGCTCCACACCTCGAACTGGCTCTGGGACATCCAGAACCGTACTGGCTCCGCCACGCCCGCCACGTCGAGCGACGCGAGCAACACGTCGGAGTCACCCGTGCGGAACTCACCGTCCGGGTAGCACATCGGCGCGCTGCCGTCGCAGCAGCCGCCGGACTGATGGAACATCAGCGGGCCGTGGGCCGCCCGCAGCCGCCGCAGCAGGTCGGCGGCGGCAGCGGTCAGTTCCACGCGCGGGGTGTCGGCCATGGGCGATCGCTCTCCTCCGGACGGCGGACGCCGCACCCTGCCGGGGCGGCCGGTCCAGTCAACGCGGCGGGACGTTGCGAGGAGGTTGCGGCGGTCGCGCGGGGCCAGTGCGGGGGAGGGGGGCGGCGGGCCGGACAGGTCACCGGGAAACGAGAGACGGGCGGCCCGGGGGCCGCCCGCCACTGCGTGCCGATGCGTCAGCCGATCGGCTCGCGCATCTCCTCGCGCACCTTCAGCGTCGTCTCCGCGAGCTCGTCGAGGTCGATGTCCTCGGGGTCCTGGGTCGCGCTCGTGGGGGTGACCACGCCCACGGCCGCGCCGGTGTTGTCGTCGGCCCAGGCGCACAGCGGGACGTTGCTCGTGACGCCGTTCTGCGAGGACTTCAGGACCTGGCAGCGCAGGGTGAGGTCCGAGCCCTTGGGGGTGATGTCCCGCGCGGGGACGGCGACCGAGGCGCCCTCCGCGTCGGCGGAGCCCTTCATCAGGTCGGAGCGCGCCTTGCCGGGGTTCTTGAAGCGCCCGTACATCCCGGAGACCACGAGGGCGTCCGTGGAGTTCGCGCCCTGGCCGGTGAACTGGCCCACGACCGCCTTGGGGTCCCGGATGTTGGAGCGGTTCTTGTTCTCCTCGACCACTTCCCGGCCCGCGGTGTCCGACATGTCCTGCGCGAGCTTGTACTTCCCGTCGAGCAGCTCGCTCGGCATGCGCAGCCGGTACTTTGCCTCCGGGAACCCGACGTCCGTGGTGTTGCCGATCACGGCGAGCGCGATGACGATCAGGATGAGGGCACCCACGACGCCGCCGACGATGCCCAGGATCTTGCCGGTGCGACGCCCGCCCTGCGGCGGTCCGCCGTACGGCGCGCCCCACGGAGCGGGCCCGGGAGCAGCAGGGTAGGGCGCGTGCTGGCCGTAGGGCGGGGCCTGTTGAGGGAACTGCGGCGGGGCGTACGGCGACGGCGGGGGCTGCTGCCCGTAGGGGGCCTGGGCGGGGCCGAACCCCTGCGGGGGAGGCGGTGGCGGCGTGGACATGCCGACACGCTACGTCACACTTGCGACGGTACGACAACCGGCCCGGCGGCGGGCGCCACGGACCCGGCGGGGCCCGCGCCGGCGGCGAGCGCGCCGAGCAGCGTGAGCGCCTGCGCGGAGGCGCTGTCCGGCGCGGCCTGGTAGACGACCAACTGCTGGCCGGGCGCGCTGTTGACCGTCATCGACTCGTAGTCCAGCGTCAGCTCACCGACCAGCGGGTGCCGGAAGCGTTTGCGCTCGCAGGTTTTGCGGCGCACGTCGTGGCGCGCCCACAGGCGGCGGAACTCCGGGCTCCGCACGGACAGTTCCCCGATCGTCCGGACCAGCACGGGGTCCGGTCTGCCGCTCCCGGCCGCCGGGCGCAGCGCGGCCACGGCGTTCTCCGCCACCCGCTCCCGGTCCGGGTAGAAGTCCCGCGCGCCCCGGTCGAAGAACACCATCCGCAGCAGATCCCCGCTGTGGGCGTGCCCTGCGAACAGCGCCCGGCCCAGCGCGTTGTGGGCCAGCACCAACAGGCCGTGGCCGAGGCCCACGGCCGGGGTGCGGTGCCAGTCCGCCGGCATGCGCAGCAGCGTCGGGCTGACCGCCTCGTACTCGCTCCGGTACGAGGAGTGTGTCCGGGTCGGCGCGGCGTGCGGGCGGACCAGCTGCCGCAGCTGCTCGGCGGCATCCGGGCCCAGCTCCAGGGCGCGCGCGAGGGCCTCGACGACCTGCGCCGACGGGTGCCGCGCCCGGCCCTGCTCAAGCCGCACGTAGTAGTCGAAGCTGACGTCGGCGAGCGCCGCGACCTCCTCCCGGCGCAGCCCCGGGACACGCCGTCGGTCCGACACCTTCAGGCCGATGTCCTCGGGCCGCAGCAAGGTCCGGCGGGCGCGCAGGAACTGCCCGAGCGGGTTCTCGCTCTCCATGACCCCCACGGTAGGCACGGCCGACGGCGGCGCGGAAGGCAGGAGGGTAGGCGGCGTGCACCCGCCCTCGGCGTGCTCCCGCCCTCGGCGGTGCGTGTCCTCGGCTTCGGTCGGTCCCGGACACCGGGCGACACCGTTCCGCCCCGATGGGCACAAGGTGCGTGCTGTTGCTGTCATATGCCGGAGCGCGCGGCCGCCGGACGGCATCGTGCGCGGGATGGGCGTACAGAATGTGCACACGGCTCTCACGGCGCTGGGAGCGGTGTTCTCGGGAGTGGCGGCGCTCGCCGCCGTCGTGGTGGCGCGCTGGCAGCCGGAGTTCGGGCGGCGCGTCGCCCTGGAGTCGTTGGGCTCGCATGCGGCCGTGGAACGGGAGTTGCGTCTGGAGGCGCAGCGGTGCGAGGCGTGGACGGCGTTCCTGCGCACCTCGGACGCGTTCGCCGACGTGGTGTGGCGGCTGGGGGAGTTGGACGCGCGGTCCCGGCCGGAGGCGCTGCGGACCAGGAGCGAGGCGTTGACCCAGGCGTGCTCGGGGCTGCGGGTGCTCGGGCCGGAGTGCGTGGTGCGGCACGCGGAGGCGGTGCGGGAGCGGTGCGCGCGCATGGAGCGGTACGCCGCCCGGCGCGCCGTGGTCCGGTCCGCGCTGCGCGCCCTGGAGTGCCGCTGGTGTCCGGGCAACGCCGAGTGGTGCGAGGACGACGCCCACGGCTGCGCCTTCGTCGCGCACGACATGCTCGAGGGGTGGGGCGAGCGGGACGAGGACGAGCGCCCCGAGGACCTCGACTTCCTGGAGTACCTGATCAGGCAGAGCGGTGTCCTCGCGGACGACGGGGCGCCGGCGGAGAGCGGCGTCCTGACGGAGGACGACCTGCGGCGGCTGCTCGCCGTCGCAGGCAACCCCGTGTCCTGGAACTACCTGGCCGCCGAGGACCGCTGGCTGCGGCCCCGCACCGGGTTCGACGAGGAGCGGGGCGCGTTCATCGACTCGGTACGGGCCTTTCTCGCCGACAGCGGGCGGGCCGGGGCGGGGCGGACGCCCGCGTAGGCCGCGGCGCTCTAGGCTGCCACCCGGCCCTGCCCCGACCTCGACCCAGGAGCGCGCACCGTGTTCGACGCCGTACCGGAGAACCCCTACCCCGACGGCCTGCGGCCCGACCGGGCACCCGCCCCGCACGCGCTGCTCGCGCCGGTGCTCGGACTCCTCGGCACCTGGCACGGCCGGGGACAGGGCGAATACCCCACCCTCGCCGCCGACTTCACGTACGCGCAGGAGGTCACCTTCAGCCACGACGGCCGCCCCTTCCTCCGCTACGAGGCCCGGGCCTGGCTCCTCGACGGCGACGCCGCGCCACTGCGTCCATCGGCGCGCGAGAGCGGCTGGTGGCGGCTGCAGCCCGACGGCCGGGTGGAGGCGCTGATCACCCAGCCGACGGGCATCGCGGAGATCTCGGTGGGCCACGCGGCCGACGGCACCGTCGACCTCAGCACCCACCAGGTGGCCCGCACCCCCACCGCCAAGGAGGTCGACGCCACCCGCCGCCGCTACACCCTGGCCGCCGACACGCTCACGTTCGTCCACGACCTGGCGGCCGTCGGCCGGCCGCTGCAGCACCACCTCCGGGCCCAGCTGCGACGCAAGGCGTAGGCCCGCGTGCGGTGGTGCGGGCGGCCGTCGGCCGCCCGCACCACCAGACGTCAGCTGCCGTACCGCAGCGAGATCGTGTCCCCGGCCTTGATCTCCTTGTTCCGTGCGGCGGCCGCCGCCGTCGCGCCGTCGACGCTCGCCTTCCACGTCGAACCACCGCTGTTCGCCTTGCCGTTGAGGGCCGTGACCGGGCCCGTGCCGCTGTCCGGCGTGACGGACGTGACACAGCCCGCCGGGGTGGCCGAGGTGGCCGCCGCGTCCAGGACCGCGCCGAGCGTGGTGGTCTTGGCGGTCGGCGTGAAGGCCACGGAGCAGACCTTCAGCGAGGTGCCGTCGTCGACGGTCAGGGCGAGGCTGGTCGCGGTGCCCGGTGTGAAGCCGGTCGTGGCGGCCCAGCGGGACGCGCCCGCCGTCGCCGGGGTCGGCGGGGCCGCCATGAAGCCGCCCCCGGCGACCGCGCGCAGGCCGTCGATGGAGGCGTACGCGGACGGCGTGGTGTCGGTCGGCAGGTACTTGAAGCCGCCGCCCGGCTTGAACTGCTGGGCGATGAGGAAGTCCACCGGGGTCTTGCCCGCGCGGGTCAGGAAGTCGCCGGTCTGCGGGTTGATGCCGCAGGCGTCGAGGCCCGACACGGCCCAGCCGTTGGAGTCGGTGTTGGCGCCGAACATGGCGTCGAAGGCGCCGGAGTTGTTGATGAGCTTCGCCTTCAGGAAGGCCTTGGCCTTGGTGATGGCGGGGTCGGTCGCGGGCACCCCGGACACGCACAGCGAGGCCATCGCGGCGCCGGTCATGTCGATGTCGCCGGGCGCGGCGAGCGCGTCGGGGTCGCCCTCGGCCTTGCCGAAGTTCCAGCCGCCGTCGTTGTGCTGGTTGGCGCGGACCGTGGCCACGGACCTGTCGAGCAGCGCCTGCGGCACCCGCTGGGCCCCGGACCGGGTCTTGGCGCCGCCGAGCGAGATCAGCGCGAAGACCGTGCCGTTGAAGTTGGACGGCGAACCCCAGTAGCCCGGCGCGGAGTTCTGCCAGTGCCCGTAGGTGTCGGCGACCAGGTTGCGGCTCGCCGAGACGCGGGCCGGGTCGATGCCCGCCGAGTAGGCGTTGATGATGCCGCGCTCGTAGTCGGTGACGACCGGCGAGGTGCCCGGCCAGCCCGCCGCCGCGAGGTGCGCGCGGTACACGGTGCGGGCGTTCTTCGAGGTGTCGCCGCCCGGGCTGACGTCGGCGGCGGCCGTGCCCGCCGAGGCGAACGCGGAGAACGCCCACTCGTTGGACAGGCCCGCGCCCGCGTAGGAGCCGTCGGCGCCCTGCAGGGATCTGAGGTAGGTCACGCCGTTGGTCTTGGACGTGGCTATCTGGCCGGGCGAGGCCGTGGCGGCCGCGGGCACGGCGGTGAGGACGAGGGCGCTCACGGCGCCGAGTGCGGTGGGTACGGCGAGCAGGGTGCGGCGGGCGGCACGGGTGGAGGTCATGTCGGGAGCTCCCGGAGAGAGGGGGCGGCGGCCTCACGTCCCCCCCGCGGCCGGTCCACTTGTGTGTGCACCCGAGCCCGACGACACGCGGCCGTCGCCCGAGCGCGTGGGTTCGACGTCCGTTGACGCTGGCCGTTCGGGCATTCGGGCTCGGCCCGGCTCCCTGCCGGTCCACACCGTTGCGCGTCAGCTCTGGGTTCGCACCAGATTCCCCCGATCGGCAGCACAGGACGGTACTCGAACCACACAGAACCCGCACACCCTTGCCACCTCATTCGCAACTGTGCTCTAATTCGGCCGATTCCAAGCTCAGTCATCAGGGGAAGCCGGTCGAAGTCCGGCGCTGACCCGCAACCGTAGGTTCGCCGAGCACCGCAAGTGCCCGGCGGGCGAGCCGGATTACCTGGACTGAGGGCTAGCGATTGACGCCGTCGCGGACTACGGCGTGGTTCGGACGGTTTCTCCACGCGGGCCCCGGCCCCGGGCCTGCCACCACGTGAACTCCGCTGCGGCTGACGCCCAGGGGGCAGTGGTGGGGCAGGGAACCGGACGGGTCCGGAGCATACGTACAAGAGGTCTCGCGCTGCTCTGCGCGGCCGCCACGGCGCTGGGCGGCGGGGCACTGCTGCTCGGCCCGGCCACCCCCGCGGCGGCCGATCCGATCGGCTCCTGCACCCGCACCAAGGGCGCCGTCGTCGCGGTGGACTTCGCGGACTGGGGCGGCGGCGTCGTCCGTGGCTGCGACGCCACCCCGACCACCGGCTACGACCTGCTGCACGAGGCCGGATTCAGCACCGAGGGCACCGAGCACGACGGCCCCGCGTTCATCTGCCGCCTCGGGCACAAGAAGTTCAACTCCGGCAAGCAGTACCCGACGTCGGGCCAGGAGAAGTGCAGGCTCACTCCGCCCGCCACCGCCTACTGGTCGTACTGGATCGCCCCGCCCGGCCAGGACTACTGGACGTACAGCCCGCTCGGCGCCATGAGCCAGAAGCCGAAGAACGGCTCCGTCGAGGCCTGGGTGTTCGGCGCCACCGACGTGGACGGCACCAGCGGCGGACCCACGTTCACCCCCGCCCAGGTGCGCGCGGGCGGCCAGAGCGACCCCGGCGACAAGCCGCCGAACGTCAAGCCCGGCAAGGTCGACCTGAAGGCCGCGCGGACCTGGCTCAAGGGCCGCCTCACCGAGGGCGACCACATCCGTGACGAGGGCGCCGAGAACGCCAACCTCTACCAGACGGCGCACACCGCCCTCGCGCTCGCCGCCGCCGGCGGCCGCGGCGGCACCCTCGACCGAATGAAGTCCTACCTCGCCGCGCGCACCGAGGAGTTCGCCTACCCGCAGGGCGCCGACAAGGCCCCGAGCCCGCTGGGCGCGGCCCTGCTCGCGCTGCTCGCCGAGAGCACCGAGGGCGACCCGCACTCCTTCGGCGGCCACAACCTGGCCCGTGACCTCGGCAGCAGCGTGTGCACCGCGGGCGGCACCGCCGACTGCGTCGCCAAGGGCGACTTCCCCGGCGTGGGCGACGTGGAGACCCAGGCGCTCGCCGTGCTCGCGCTGCACCGCGCGGGCCGGAAGATCCCCGCCGACGCCGTCGCGCGCGTGGCCGCCCACCAGTGCAAGGACGGCGGCTTCAGCCCGACGCTGCTGCGCGCCGGCGACGCCTGCTCGTACAGCGACCCCGCCACCACGCCCTACGCGACCATCGCCCTCCAGCAGGCGGGCGGGCACGCCGACGCCGTGGCGAAGGCCCGCAAGAACCTCCGTGGCGCCCAGCTCCCGACCGGCGCCGTCGCCGCCTACCCGGGCGTGACCACCGGCGACGTCACCACCACGGCCCGCTCCGCCCAGGCGATGCGGCTCCTCGGCGACACGGTGCGCGCGGACGCCGCCGTGTCCTGGCTGTCGCGGCAGCAGACCGAGTCCGGCGGCTTCGGCTCCGACGAGGGCGCCACCGACCCGGAGATCTTCCCGACCTGGCCCGCCGCCTTCGCCGGTGCGCGCACCAGCCTGGCCGCGCTCACCACGAAGCGCCCGGACCAGCCGAAGCCGCCCGTCGACCCGACGAAGCCGCCGACCGACCCGACCGGCCCCGCTGACCCCGACCCGTCGAAGCCCCCGACCGCCGGCGTCAAGCCGCCGTGGCGCCCCGGTGACGGCCCCGACCTGAAGAAGGGCACCACCTACCTCACGGCGGGCTCGCGGCTGAAGCAGGGCCACTACTACGAGAACGTCGCCGGGACCGGCTTCGCCGACTTCGGCCTGACCATCGACGGCGCCTACGCGCTGGCCGCCACGGGCACGGGCAACAACACCCTGCGCGGCATCGTCGACTTCCTCGACGGCAAGGGGAAGGACGCCAGCACCACCGGGCGTACCGTCAACGACTGGACCGGCGTGGGGACGTCGCACGCGGCCGGAGGCTCCATCGGCAAGGTCGCGGTGCTCGCCCAGGCCGTCGGCCGCGACCCGCGCCACTTCGCCGGGCACGACCTGATCAAGGCACTCGGCAAGGCAGTGTGCAAGAAGAAGAGCCAGGGCGCCGACCGCAGCTGCGCGGCCAAGGGCGCCTACCGGTACGCCCCTTCGGTGTTCTCGCAGTCCCTCGGCGTCATCGCGCAACTGCGTGCGGGGGAGAAGCGCGCGGCCGCGGCCCCGGTCGCGTACCTGCGGAGCCTGCAGAAGACCTCGGGCGCCTGGCCGAGCCTCATCCCGCCGACCGGCGACTCCGAGGTGGACTCCACCGCGATGGCCACCATGGCCCTGGACCTGGTGGGGGACACCCGCGCCAAGAAGGCCGTCACCAAGGGCCTGAAGTGGATCGCGTCCCAGCAGCTCCGCGGCGGCGGTTTCCCCGGCGCGTCCGGTGACTCCGTGAACTCCGCGGCCCTCGCGATCCAGGGCCTGTCCCTGGACGCCCCCACATACAAGTCCCAGATCAAGAAGGCCCGGAAGTTCCTGGCCAAGCAGCAGAACCGGGACGGCGGCTTCAACGTGGCGGCCGGCGGGCAGCGCGGCTCCGACGTCCGCGCCTCGACGCAGGCGCTCGGCGGCGCCATCGGCACCTCGTTCGGCACGCTCGTCCGCGACCTGGACGGCACCCGTCCGCAGCCGCCGGGCGCGTCCTCCGACGGTCCTCCGGGCGGGCCGGGCGGTGCGGGTGACGGCAACGCCGACATCGTCACGCCGGGCGGGGCAGCGGGCGGCGCGGGCGGTTCCGCCGCCGGGGACACCCCGACCGGCCCGCTCGCCTCAACGGGCGCCCAGGTGACGGGACTTGCCCTCGCCGCGCTCGCCCTGTGCCTCGGCGGCTGGCGCACCCTCGTCGTCGCCCGCCGCCGCGGCCTCGTGGCAGGCGACCGGTGATCCGCCGCCTCCTGAGCGCGGCGGGCGCCCTCGCCCTGGCCATGGGCGCGCTCGCCGCCACCACCGGGCAGGCCGCCGCCGCACCCCGGCCCATCGGGCAGTGCACCACCAGGTCGGGTGCGGTGCTCGCCGTCGACTTCAGCGACTGGGGCGGGCCGATCCTGCGCTCCTGCGGCACCACGCCCACCACCGGCTACGAACTGCTCAACCAGGGCGGCTGGCGCACCACCGGCACCGGCCACGACGGCCCCGCGTTCATCTGCCGCATCGGCTACAGCGGCTACAAGGGCGGCAAGCAGTTCCCGACGCCCGCCCAGGACGACTGCGTCCTCACCCCGCCCGCCACCGCCTACTGGTCGTACTGGCACGCCGACGCGGGCTCGAACACCTGGCAGTACAGCCAGCTCGGCGCCATGCTCTACAAACCCAAGCCGGGCAGCGTCGACCTGTGGATCTTCGGCGGCACCAACATCGAGGGCACCAAGGGCCGCCCCACGGTCAGCCCCGACCAACTGCGCGCCCGCAACACCCGCCCCACCGGCGGCAAGGCCCGCACCCCGCAGGAGACGAAGACCGCGAAGCCGCTGCCGCCCGGCGTCGACACCGGACCCGCCCCCGAACGGCCCGTGACGGAGAAGCCCGCGCCCAAGCCGAAGAAGCCGAAGGCGGAGCCGAAGCCGAGACACAGCACGTCACCGTCGCCTTCCGCCACCAAGAAGCCCTCGCCCGCCGCGAGTTCCGGCGCGGGCGAGGCCAAGGCCGCACCCGGTCCGTCCGCCAAGGTCGTCAACGCCGCCCCGGCCGCCGACGCCGCCCACGACACGGGCTCGTACGTACCGGCCGCCCTCACCGGCGCCCTGGTCCTGCTGGTCGGCGGCGCCGGCGCGTACGCGGCCAGGCGCCGCCGCCGTACGGAGTAGGGGTGCCGCACCGTACCGCCGCAGCACGGCCGTCCGTGTCCGGTGTCCTGCCGGGCGCGGACGAGCGCCGACTGCCGCGCACCCTGCACCCGCTGGCCTGGTGGGTGTGGGCGCTCGCCCTCGCCACCGCCGTCAGCCGCACCAACAACCCGCTGCTGCTGTTGCTCGTCCTCGCCGTCCTCGGCTACGTCATCGGCATGCGCCGCACCGAGGCGCCCTGGGCGCGCGGCTTCAAGTACTACCTGTACCTCGCGCTCACCGTCGTCGCGATCCGCGTCCTGTTCCGGGCGGTCTTCGCCACCGGCATCACCCCCCATGACCACTTCCTGTTCTCCCTGCCGCACATCCCCACCCCCGACTGGTACGCGGGCATCCAACTCGGCGGCCCCGTCTCGCTGGAGGCCGTGCTGTCGGCCGCCGTCGACGGGCTGCGGCTCGCCTGCATGCTGTGCTGCATCGGCGCCGCGAACACCCTCGCCAACCCCAAGCGCGCCCTGCGCGTCCTGCCCGGCGCGCTGTACGAACTCGGGGTCGCCGTCACCGTGTCGATCAGCGTCGCCCCGCAACTCGTGCAGAGCGTGCAGCGCGTGCACCGCGCCCGGCGGCTGCGCGCGGGCCGGAGCAAGGGGCTGCGGGCCCTGCGCGGCATCGTCGTCCCGGTACTGGAGGACGCCCTGGAACGCTCGCTGCGCCTCGCCGCCGCCATGGACTCGCGCGGCTACGGCCGGGCCGGGAGCGCCACGAAGGCCTCCCGGCGGCTGACCGGCGCGCTGATGCTGCTCGGCATGTGCGGCCTCTGCGCCGGTGCGTACGGACTGCTCGACGCCTCCACGCCCACGTTCCTCGGGCTGCCCGCGCTCGGGGCCGGGGCGCTGCTGTGCGTGGCGGGGCTGCGGCTCGGCGGGCGGCGCGTCACCCGGACCGCGTACCGGCCCGACCCGTGGTGGTTCGAGGAGTGGGCCGTGGCGGGCTGCGGCGTGCTGTCCGCCGTGCTCCTGTTCACCAACGTGGGCTTCGACGCGGCCGAACTCAACCCGTCCCTCTACCCGTTGAGCTGGCCCACGCTCCCGTTGGTCCCCGCCGTCGCGATCCTCCTCGCGGGCGCCGCCGGATTCCTCGCGCCCCCGCCGCTGCCCACCACCGCCCCGCAGGCCGCCCCGCGCGTCCCCGCCCGGCGAACCGAGAAAGCCACCGCCAAGTGATCACCTTCGACCACGTCAGCGTCCAGTACGACGACACCGTCGAACCCGTCCTCAGCGACGTCGACCTCACCGTCGAGGAGGGCGAACTCTGCCTCGTCGTCGGCCACACCGGCGTCGGCAAGTCCACCCTCCTCGGTGCGGTCAACGGCCTCGTCCCGCACTTCACCGGCGGCACTCTGTACGGGACCGTGACCGTGGACGGCCGCGACACCGCCGGGCATCCGCCCCGGGAACTCGCCGACGTCGTCGGCGTCGTCGGCCAGGACCCCCTCGACGGCTTCGTCACCGACACCGTCGAGGAGGAACTCGCCTACGCCATGGAACAGTTGGCGGTCCCGCCCGCCACCATGCGCAAGCGCGTCGAGGAGACCCTGGACCTGCTCGGCCTGGCCGACCTGCGCCACCGCGCGCTGCACGAACTGTCCGGCGGCCAGCAGCAGCGCGTCGCGATCGGGTCCGTCCTGACCGCCCACCCGCGCGTCCTGGTCCTGGACGAACCCACCTCCGCCCTCGACCCGACCGCCGCCGAGGAGGTCCTCGCCGCGATCACCCGGCTCGTCCACGACCTCGGCGTCACCGTACTGCTCGCCGAACACCGCCTGGAGCGGGTCGTCCAGTATGCCGACCGCGTACTGCACCTGCCGGGCGACGGCCGCGTCGTCTCCGGCCCGCCCGCCGACGTCTTCCGTACGACCACCATCGCCCCGCCGGTGGTGGAACTGGGCCGCCGCGCCGACTGGACGCCGCTGCCCCTGTCGGTCCGCGACGCGCGCCGCGCCGCCGCCCCGTTGCGCGCCCGCCTCGCCGGGGCGCCCGTCCCCGCCGCCCGGCCCCCGGCCCCGGCGGCCGGACAGCCCCGCCTGCTCGACGCCCGGGGCGTGAGCGTCCGCTACCGGGGCCAGGCCCTGCCCGCCGTCCGCGAGGCCGACGTGGAGCTGCGCGGCGGCGAGACCACCGCGCTGATGGGCCGCAACGGCTCCGGGAAGTCGTCGTTGCTGTGGGCGCTGCAGGGGTCGGGGACGCGGACGGAGGGGTCGGTGCGGGTGGTGCCGTGGGGGGCGGCGGGTACGCCGGGCGCGCGGGGCGCGGCGGCCGGTACGGGCCGGGGTGCCCGCGATCCGGGGACCGGCAGGGCGGGGAACTCCCGCGCC
The DNA here is from genome assembly GCF_014650815.1 of Streptomyces flavofungini. GTDB lineage: Bacteria > Actinomycetota > Actinomycetes > Streptomycetales > Streptomycetaceae > Streptomyces > Streptomyces flavofungini. The sequence continues at coordinate 136,430 of NZ_BMVR01000014.1, read as the reverse complement.
CCCGGGACCGGCAAGTCCGGTGGCTCCCGCGACCCGGGCGCCGTACCCGCCACCGAGGCCCGGCGCCTCGTCGGGCTCGTCCCCCAGACCCCCACGGACCTCCTCTACCTGGAGAGCGTGCGACAGGAACTCGACCAGGCCGAGGCCGAGTCGGCGGTGGCGGACGGGCCACCGGCCCGCGCGATCCTGGACCGCCTCGCCCCCGGCATCGACGGCGCCACCCACCCCCGCGACCTGTCCGAGGGCCAGAAACTCGCCCTGGTCCTCGCGATCCAGCTCTCCGCCGCGCCCGGCGTGGTCCTCCTGGACGAGCCGACCCGCGGCCTCGACTACCGCGCCAAGGCCCAACTGACGTCGATCCTGGACGAGTTGGCGGCCGAGGGGCGCGCGGTCGTGGTGTCCACGCACGACGTGGAGTTCGTCGCCCGCACCGCCGACCGGGTGGTCGTGATGGCCGAGGGCGAGATCGTCGCGGACGGCCCGGCCGCCGATGTGATCGTGGCCTCACCGGTGTTCGCGCCGCAGGTGGCCAAGGTCCTCGCCCCGCTGCCGTACCTGACGGTGGAACAGGCGTCGGCGGCGCTCACGACGGCGGAGGCGGGAGCCCGGTGAGCGAGCGCGCGCACCCCCGTACCACCGCGATCCGCATCACCCCCCGCGCCGGAGTCGTCATCGCGATGGCCGCGTTCCTCGGCGTCGTCGCCTTCTTCTGGCCGTTCGTCGTCGCCCCCGGAACCTTCGGCTCGACGTACGCGCCGCTGCTCATCTTCGGCGTGCTGCTCGTCCTCGTCCTGTGCGTGGTGATCTCGGAGATCGCCGAGGGCGGCATCAACTCCAAGGCCCTCGCGATGCTCGGCGTGCTCTCCGCCGTGAACGCCGCGATCCGGCCCCTCGGCGCGGGCACGGCCGGGATCGAGACCGTCTTCTTCATCCTCGTGCTCGCCGGACGCGTGTACGGACCCGGCTTCGGTTTCACCCTCGGCTGCACCTCGCTGTTCGCCTCGGCGCTCATCACGGGCGGGGTCGGGCCGTGGATGCCGTACCAGATGTTCGGCTGTGCCTTCGTGGGGATGCTCGCGGGGCTGCTGCCCCGGGCCACCGGGCGGCTCGAAGTGCTGCTGCTCGCGGTGTACGGGTCCGTGTCCGGCTACCTCTTCGGGTTCCTCCTGAACCTGTCCTTCTGGCCCTTCTCCCTCGATCCGAACAGCTCCATCGCCTATCTGCCCGGCCTGCCCTTCACCGAGCAGTGGCAGCGCTACATCGCCTTCGACCTCGCGACGTCCCTGGGCTGGGACACGGGCCGGGCGGTCACGAACTTCGTCTGTGTGCTGCTCGCGGGACCGGCCGTGCTCACCGTCTTCAGGCGCGCCGCGCGCAAGGCCCGCTTCCAGGCGCCGGTGCGGTTCGCACCGGCGGCGCGCCCGGCGGCGGACGGGGTGGACGAGGCGCCCGGCAGCCCCTGAACGTACCGTCGGGGCATGCGCATCGTCTCCCTGCTCCCCGCGGCCACCGACATCGTCGCCGAACTCGGCCTGATCGAGGACCTCGTGGGCCGCACGCACGAGTGCGACTGGCCGCCCGCCCGCGTGTCCGCCGTGCCCGTGGTCACCTCGGCCGGGTTCTCCTCGGACGCGCTCGGCAGCCGGGAGATCTCCGCGGCCGTCGGCGGCGGCCCGCACCACGGGTCCTCGCTCTACACCCTCGACGTCGAAGCCCTGTCCCGCCTCGCCCCCGATGTGGTGCTCACCCAGGACCTGTGCGACGTGTGCGCGGTGTCGTACGCGAGCGTGCGGGACGCCGTCCGGGTGCTTGAGGGCGACGGCCCGCGGGTGCTCAGCCTGGAGCCGAAGCTGCTTGACGACGTGCTGGACTGTCTCGTGCGCGTCGGCGACCTGCTGGGCGTCGGCGCGGTCGCGCGCGAACGCCGGGAGGAGCTGCTGCGGCGGCTCGCGACCGTGCGTGAGCTGACGCGGGGGCGCCCCCGGCCGCGTACCGTCGCGATCGAGTGGCTGGACCCGCTGTGGCCCGCCGGGCACTGGGTGCCCGAGCAGATCGACTGCGCCGGGGGCGAGCCGCTCCTCGCGGCTCCGGGCGAGCACACCGGACCCATGGACTGGGCGGCCGTGCGGGCCGCCCGGCCGGAGGTCCTCCTGGTGCTGCCCTGCGGCTTCAGCCCGGACCGCACCCTGCGCGAACGCGGGCTCCTGGAGGCGCTGCCGGGCTGGGCGGACCTGCCCGCCGTACGCGACGGGCGCGTCTGGGTCCTGGACGGACCGGCGTACTTCAACCGCCCCGGCCCGCGCGTCGTGCGCGGCGCGGAGGTGCTCGCCCAGGTGCTGCACGGGGTGGCGGCCGGGGAGCCGGTCTCCGAGGAGGAGGCCCGGCGGCTCGGCTGAGCCGCGCTCCGCCGCGGCGCCCCAAAACCGGCGGGGGAAGGCTGTGCGTCCTGCCGTGGAGCACAACCATTGGCCATCGATGAGGGTCAAGTGACATGAAGTGCGGGTGAATTCCTCCGGACGTTCCGCCATCGGACTCCGTCCGTCGGGACATTCGCCCAGTCGACCTCCGAGCGAAGGAACCACAGGAAGCCCTATGTCGCGAGCAAGCCGTCGAGTACGTCTCACCGCACCTCTGATCGCCACGTTCCTGCTGACGGGCGGGTTCACCGCCTGGTCCCTCGGGCACGGCCAGGCCGAGGCCGCCACCCCCGCCGCCAAGAAGGCCGCCGCCGAGGCCGGTGACGACTTCAACGGCGACGGGTTCGCCGACCTGGTGGTCGGCGCCCCCGGTGCCACCGTCTCCGGCAAGAAGCAGGCCGGGTACGTCGCGGTGACGTACGGCTCGAAGAACGGCCTCGACCCCGCCCAGAAGAAGATCATCAGCCGCTCGACCAGCGGCGTCCCCGGTGCCGCCGCCACCAAGCAGGAGTTCGGCAGGACCTTCACCAAGGGCGACCTCGACCACGACGGCTTCACCGACCTGGTCATCGGCTCCGGCGGCCAGGCCGGGAGCGCCGGCGCGGTGGTCCTGTGGGGCGCCAAGTCCGGCCTCACCGGCGGCACGAAGATCGCCGCCTACGGGTTCGCCCCGCAGGCCGGTGACTTCGACGGCGACGGCAAGACCGACCTGGCCCTGTTCGCGGGCGTCGGCTCGCACGGCGACGACCCGGTCGGCCAGAAGGCGAACCTCTGGAAGGGCCCGCTCACCCGCACCGGCACCCCCGCCGCCACCCTCGACTTCATGGAGAAGTCGCAGTGGTCGAGCTATGACGACGACGAGATCCCCAGCCCGGCCTGCATCCAGAACCCCGACGTCTGCGTCGACGGCCCCCGCTCCGTGAAGGGCCCGACCATCCCCCAGGCCGTCGGTGACATCAACGGCGACGGCCGCGCCGACATCGCTGTCAACGACTACTACGGCGACGGCTCGTGGGGCAACAAGGTCCTCTACGGCAGCGCCAAGGGCTTCACGCGGGGCGACGCCTTCGGATCGCGCGGCGCCCTGGCCGTCGGCGACATCAACGGTGACCACTACGACGACGTGGTGGCCGGCGGCGGCTATGACGAGGAGGGCAAGGTCACGGTCGCCTTCGGCTCCGCGAACGGCCTCAAGGACAACGTCCAGACCTTCGACCAGGACACGCCCGGCGTCCCCGGCGCCGAGGAGGAGGGCGACCGCTTCGGCGACGCCCTCGCCGTCGGCGACGTCACGGGCGACGGCTACGCCGACATCGCCCTCGGCGTCCCCGGCGAGGACGTGGGCAGCGTCACCGACGCGGGCTCCGTCGTCCTCGTCCGCGGCACCGCGGGCGGCGTGACCGGCACCGGCGCGCAGGCCTTCCACCAGAACACCGCGGGCGTCCCCGGGGTCGCCGAGAAGAACGACCAGTTCGGCGCGGCCACCGCCCTGCTCGACGTCACCGGCGACGGCCGCAGCGACCTCGCGGCCGCCTCCGTCCACGAGAACGCGGACGCGGGCGCCCTGTGGTCCCTGCGCGGCACCGCCACGGGCCTGACCCCCACGAACTCCGTGGCCTTCGGTCCCAAGGACCTGGCGGCGCCGTCCGTCGCGGCGCTGTTCGGCAGCGCGCTGCGCTGATCCGGCGTACGCGGGCCGATGGCTCGGGGGCGGGGACGGAACGCACGGCACCCGCCGTGCGTTCCGTCCCCGCCCCGCTGTCGTCCCTGGCTGTGCCCTGCTAGCCGCCGATCACCGGGTAGTGGTCGGACAGGTTGTCGTACGTGTACTCCTTGCCCCAGCTCGACACGGTCCAGGGCGTGGTGGTCTCCTTCACCACGTCGTTGCGCCAGTCGGCGGGGCGGGCGTGGCCCGTGCGGTGCAGGACGTGGTCGAGGTCCTCGCGGGGGTCGTCCGGGTAGCGCTCGGAGGCGATGGAGTTGTCCTGCGTGTCGAAGGAGTACGGGTGGCCGGTGCGGGCGTCCGCAGGCGCGAGCCCGGCGTCGGTGAGCATCGAGGCGTACTCGCCGCTGTGCCGGTCGACGTTGAAGTCGCCCGCCACCATGACCTGTTCGTCCGCCGGGATGTTCTTGGCGTCGAGGAAGGCGTCCATTTCCTTGAACTGCTCGGCGCGGGTCCGGGCCGCCTGGCCCGCGGCGCACCCGGGGTCGGTGGACTGGGTGTGGGTGCCCACGACGTGGACCTTGGTGCCGTTCACGTCCAGAACGGTGTAGACGAAGCCCTTGTTGGAGTAGGAGTCCCCGCCGCAGGCGTCCTTGTAGACGTACTGCTCCTTGCGCACGATCGGCCACTTGCTGAGGACGGTCACCCCGCCGTCCTCCGGGGTGGTCGCGGAGTAGGCGCCGCCGGTGGCGTCCCAGCCGCTCTTCGACCGGCCCATGACGGGAGTCTGGTGCGGGTACGCGGCCTTGGCGTTCGCCTGGAGCGCGGCGGAGGAGGAGTTGTCGAAGGCCTCCTGGAGGACGACGACGTCATTGCCCCGGAAGAACCCGGCGGCCGGTATCGCCTCGGCGCGGTGGTCCTGGCCCCAGTTCGGGTACAGCGTCTTGCTGAACAGGAAAGCGTTGTACGTGAGCACCTTCAGGTGCGGGGTGCTCGCCGCCGACGCGGTGGGGGCGGTGGCCACCAGCGTCGCCGTCGCGGCCAGTGCCACGGTGATGGCGCCGACCGTGCGGGTGCGCGGCGTGGAGTGGGGCATGAGGGTTCTCCCTGTGGGGGTGGGGGACCGGGCCGCGAGGGCGACACCGGCGCCGTAATCCAAGGCAGCGCCGGTTACGCCCAGGTGGCCTGCGTGTGTTGATCACTTGACGTGTCATCACAAGTTGTACACGCGGTGCCCTGCTCGCGGATCGTCAGGGGGCGTGGCGCAGGTGGTCGCGCTGGATCTGGCACGCGAGGGCGCGGCGCACGGAGGCCGGTGCGGTGGTGGGCGCGGCGCGCACGGGAACGTCGAGGCCGCGGCTGATCCTGTCGTACGCGTCCCGGTGGCCGCCGGGCAGCCCGGCCGTGCGCAGGTCCTCCTCGACGAGGCGCCGCAACGCGTCGACGTTCTGCGGCGTGAAGCGCTTCTTGCCCCGGGCGATGGCGTGGACGTAACCGGCGCAGCGGGCAACACCCCCGGTCGTCTCGACGATCTCCTCGGCCAGACCCCACAGGCGCCCTTCGAGCCACGGGATGTCGTGCTGGTCCAGGGCGAGGTCCAGCGGGGGCGGCGCGTCGTCCTCCTGCCTGTACTTCGCGACCTGCTTGGACACCGCGGGCTGACTCATCTCGGTGAGCCGGGCGATCCTGTCCTGGGTCCAGCCGAACCGGACGAAGACCTTGATCATCTCGGCGCGGAGCCCGCGCATCTCCTCGCCCGCGCGGATGACCTCGTTCATGGAGGCGAGCATCCGCTCGGCCTGCTCCTCGGTCAGGGACTCGGGGCTCCGCCGCGCACTCTCTTCAGCAGCCACAACCCGGTTATACACCGAATCGGCCGCGCCGTCATAACCAGGTTGTATAACCTGGTTATGGCTGGCAGTATCCAGGCCATGCCCACCTTCTCCGCACCTGACGGAACCAGGCTCGCCTACCGCGAGACCGGAACCGGCGCCCCGCTCGTCTGTGTCCCCGGCGGCCCGGCGGACGCCAGCTATCTCGGTGACCTCGGCGGCCTGTCCGCGCACCGCAGACTGATCCTCCTGGACCTGCGCGGCACCGGCGGGTCCGACGCCCCCGAGGACACGTCCACGTACCGCTGCGACCGGCTCACCGACGACATCGAGGCGCTCCGAGCGCACCTCGCCCTGCCTGCGATCGACCTCCTGGGCCACTCCGCCGGTGCGAACGTCGTGACGCAGTACGCGGCCCGCCATCCCGCCCGCGTCAGCAAGCTCGTCCTGATCACCCCCGGCTCCCGGGCCGTCGGCATCGCGGTCACGGGGGAGGAGCGCCGTGCGCTGGCGCAGGCCCGGAAGGACGAGCCGTGGTTCCCGGCCGCGTACGCCGCCCTGGAGGCGCTCACCCGGGGCGCGGACGCCGACAGCGACGCCCTCACCCCCTTCTTCTACGGCCGATGGGACGAGGCGGCCGCCAAGCACCACGCGGACAGCCGCCCGCGCAACGACGAGGCCGTCGCGCTCTTCGGCTCCGAGGGCGTCTTCACCCCGGAAACCACGCGCAAGGCGCTCGCCGCGTTCCCGGCGCCCGTCCTCCTCCTCGCCGGAGAATTCGACCTGAACAGTCCGCCCGCGCCGACGGCGGTATTCGCCAGCCTGTTCCCCGATGCCACGTACGTCGTACAGCCGGGTGCGTCGCACTTCCCCTGGCTGGACGACGCGGACCGCTTCGTGGCAACGGCGTCGGCGTTCCTGGGGTGAGACGTGCGGCTCGCCGACCTGGACCTGGACCTGGGGGTGAGGCGAACGGCCGACTCAGGTGGCCGGGGCTTCCCGGTGGCAGTGGGCGGGGTCGTGCTCGGTGCCCCGCGACAGCCACGCGTGCAGGCAGCAGGCCGCGTTCAGCTCGGTCCAGGCGCGGCCCACCTCCTTGAGCAGGGACGGCGCGAAGGGGGGCTCGGGGCTGGGGCGGGCGGCGAGTTCGGCGCGCTGCGCCAAGGCCCGGGCGCAGCGCTGGGCGGCGCGCTCGCGCCGGGCGCGCGCGGCCAGCAGCCCGGCGCCGTGGACGAGGCCGATGGCGGGCAGCCAGGCGTGGGACTGGGCGGCGTACACGGCGCTCACGGTGAAGAGCGCGGCACCCGCAGTCAAGGCGCGGTGGTCGGTCATCAACGTCTCCAGTGCGGGGTGCGAGACGGGCAGGGCACGGTCCGTTCTGCGGTGGTGCCGACCAGCCCGCGGCCGCTGTACGCCACCCCGCGTCACCACGGGACGACGCTCTGCCCGGTCGGGGCACGCCCGGCACCGCTGCCGCGGCCGGAGAACGTCCACACCGCGCCGCCATCCTTATGCCCCCGTCCGCCGTCTCAACGCAGCGACTCGTTGAAATCGCACCCTCTCTTGGGCGATTTGTCGCCACTGGCCGCACCTGCCTCACGGCCGGTGTGAAGGGTGTTGCGGGTGGGAGTACTGAGCGCTGTGTGCCGCGCGCAGCAGCGGTGTCCCGCCCGCACGGAACCGCCGACGCGGACGGGGCGACCCAGGCCCACCTGGCTGTGAAGCGGATCACACCGGAGAACTGTCACGGTTTCCCGGTGCGGGGTGTCTCGATGGGCGGCCGACGAGAGGAGCAGGGTGTGATGCGCAAGTGCCGACGCGTAGGCGTGGTGGGGGTGGACCATGGCTGAGGACGCCTTCACCGAGCACCGGGCGCTGCTGTTCACCATCGCCTACGAGATGCTGGGCAGCGCCACCGACGCCGAGGACGTGCTGCAGGAGAGCTATCTGCGGTGGAGCGCGGTCGATCCGGCCACGGTCGAGCACCCGCGCGCCTACCTCGTCCGCGTCGTGACCCGGCAGTCGCTCAACCACCTGCGCGCGGCCAAGGCGCGGCGCGAGGAGTACGTGGGCACGTGGCTGCCCGAGCCGATCCGGACCGGGCCCGGGGTGAGCGACGACGTGATCCTCGCCGAGTCGGTGTCGATGGCCATGATGCTCGTCCTGGAGACCCTGAACCCGACCGAGCGCGCGGTGTTCGTGCTGCACGACGTGTTCGGCTACACGCACGGCGAGGTCGCCGCCTCGATCGGCAAGACCGAGGTCACCGTCCGGCAGATCGCCCACCGGGCCCGCCGCCACGTGCACGCGCGCCGCCGCCGCTTCGAGCCCGACTCCGACGCGGGCCGCGAGATCGTCCAGCGGTTCCTGTTCGCGGCGTCGAGCGGTGAAGTGCAGGCCCTGATGGACCTGTTGGCGCCCGACGTCGTACAGATCTCGGACGGCGGCGGCAAGGTCGTCGCCGCCCGCCGCCCGATCGTCGGCCGCACCGAGGTCGCCCGGTTCGTCCTCGGCGTCATCCGCAGCATCACCTCGGCGACCCAGGTCGAGTACGCCACGTACAACGGCATGCCCGCCGCGCGCTTCGTCACCGACGGTGAACTCGACTGGCTGGTCGCCTTCGAGATCCGCGAGGGGCGGATCACCGGCCTCTACGGCATGCGCAATCCGGACAAGCTGCACCGCGCAGAGACGGTGCTCCCGCTCGACAGAGGAGGCAACCAGCCGTGGAAACCATGATCGTCGAACGCGTCGTCGCCGCACCGATCGAGACCGTCTTCGACTGGCTCACGACGACCACCAACTACACGCGCTCACCCCTGGTGGTGCGCTGCCGCCTGGCCCGGCCGGGCGAGTCGGCGCCGTACGGCGTCGGCGCGGTGCGCAACCACCTGTGGCTGATCGGCTGGTTCAGCGAGCGCATCACCCAGTACGACCCGCCCTACGCCACCGAGTACGTCGTCGACCGCAGCTTCCCGCCGTCCCGGCACGAACTCGGCCGCATGACCTTCGAGGAGGTCGAGGGCGGGACGCTGGTCCGCTGGACGACCCGCGCGGAGATCCCCGTCCCGCTGATCGGCGGCTTCCTCACCCGCCGCGTGGCACGCCCGATCATCACCCGCACCTTCGGCAACATCCTCGACGCCGCCCACAGCGCGCTGGCCCGTCCTCGGGCCTCGGCTGCCGGGTGAGTGCCGATGCGTACGAACGCCCGGAGCTGAGGGGGCCGTCGGCACGGGCGGGGCAGCCGTCGGGGACCCCGCCCGTGCACGCGTCCTAGCGGAACGCGGCGACGTTACGGGCAGCCCAGTCGGCGAAGGGGCGCGGGGCGCGGCCCAGGACCTGCTGCACGTCCGGGCTGACGCGCAGCTCGGCCGGGTTCGGGGAGCCGAGTATGGCCAGGGTGTCCTCGGCGAGTTCCGCCGGCATGCTCCGGGCCATGCCCGCCTTGGCCTCGTCGCGGGTGAGCTCGTGGAACCGCACCGGCGAGCCCAGCGCGGCAGCGATGGCCTCCGTCTGCCCGCGCGGCGTGATGACCTCCGGTCCTGTCAGTTCGTACACACCGCCGTTGTGCCGGTCGTCCAGCAGGCAGGCCGCCGAGACCTCGGCGATGTCCGCAGGGTCGATGATCGGCACTCCGACGTCGCCGAACGGCGCGGCCACGACCCGCTGCGTGCGGACGGACTCGGCCCACCACAGCGCGTTGGACGCGAAGCCGCCCGGCCGCACGATGGCCCAGTCCGCGCCGGACTCCCGCAGTACGTCCTCCACCGCGCGCAGCGCGATCCGCGTCGGGCCGAAGGGCCTGGTCGCCACGCCCAGCGAGGAGAGCAGGACGATCCGGCGGACCCCGCTGTCCACGGCCTGGCGTATGACGTCGGCCGGGGTGGCCCCGGCGGCGTGCAAGTCGCCCGACAGCAGCAGGAACAGGGCCTTGGCCCCGGCCAACGCGGGCTCCAGGCTGGCCGGTTCGGCCAGGTCGGCCGTCACGTGGCGGACACCGTCCGGCACGGCTGCCGCGTGCCGCGACAACGCCGTCACCTGCTCGCCCGCCTCGGCGAGCGCCCGCGTCAACGGCCGGCCGATGTTCCCGGTAGCCCCAGTAACCACAATCATGAACAGCTCCTAGCTCCATGCTCAACGTCGTCGTTCGATCTCTTCTGCGCTCCTGAAGCTAGGAGTTGGGCTAACTATTGGTAAGGACGTACCTCGACGTAAGCTCCTCACATGACGGAAGGCGCACAGCTCACACCGACCGAGCCGGACCGGCGGTATGAGGTGTTTCACACCGACTGCCCGGCCCGGAGCGTGGTCGACCACGTGACCAGCAGGTGGGGCGTCTGGGTGCTGATCTCTTTGCGGAGCAAGAACCTCCGCTTCTACGAGCTGCGCGAGAGCATCCAGGGCATCAGCGAGAAGATGCTGGCCCAGACCCTGCGCGCACTGGTCAAGGACGACCTGGTCTGGCGGGAGGTCGAACCGACGACGCCACCTCAGGTCACGTACGGCCTCACCGAGTTCGGCCGGGAGATCGGCGAGCCGCTGACGGAGCTGTTCGACCGGGTCACGCGGAGGCTGCCGCCACCCAGTGCGGGGTAGCGGGGTGGCTGGGTAGCGTCCGGTGTCGATCTACGACGCGCTGGGCCGGCGCCCGGCCCCGTCCGCTGGACCCGCCAGCCCCGGACCCGCCAGCCCTGGACCCTGAACACGTTCCCCGAGCGCTGCTCGCTGGTGAGGGCGCTCGCGGTGGGCACGAGGAAGGCACGCACGGCCTCGGTCACCTCCACGGCGGGGTCCTCCGGTCGGCGGCGAGGCGGGCCGCGCGCACCGCACGGCGCAGACGGGCGCCCTGGCCGCACCCGTCGCCCCTGCCGCACGCCGGGCAGGCGTCGAGGTGGCGGAGGTGGATGCGGTACAGCTCGTCCGCGCGTGAGGTGGCGTGGTCGGTGGTGGTCATGACTCGGTGGCCTTCAGTGTTTCGGCGGTGGAGAGCAGTGCGGTCAGGTGGGCGGGGTCGCAGAGGCTTCCGCGGCGTTGTGGTTCGACGGCCCAGTAGGTGACTGGCGAGACTTGTCGGCCGGGTCGGGGGACCGCCAGGTGGATGCCTTGGCCCAGGCGGTTCTCCGGTCCGTCCCATGTCGCGTCGGGGGCGATGAGGACGTAGTAGAGGCCGCTGCCGGTCCGGACGTCGCGGACGACAGGGCCGTGCAGCCAATCGCGCAGTGCCGCGCCCACTGTGTCGGGCTCGTCGCTGCCGACGGCGGCATGGACGCGCCTCGCCGGTACGCGGATCGCGTCGAAGCGGGCGCCCAGCGGGAGGAGCGCGACGCCGTGGTTGGCCCACTCGGCCTCGGCCTGGCGGGGGACGGGGTGAGCCTGCGCGAGCCAGCGGGCGATGGCTCCGCGGTCCGGGGCGTGCTCCAGTGCGCTGCATTTCCGGCCTGGCTCGGGCGCCGTAGCCTCACCCATGTCGACTCCTCGTAGTCGGCCTCGCCCCGGGGCGTTCGCGCGGTCGCCGGGGTCCTCTCGCCTTTCATGCAATCGCGGGTGATGCGGTAGGGAAGGAGCCACACGAGGGGCCAGGAGGGGGCCACACTGTCGGCGGAAGGGGGGCCACAGGTGGATTCAGACGAGCGTAGACGGCATCTGGGCGTGTACCTGGCTGGGCTGCGACGGGCCGCGGGGAAGTCTCAGCGTCAGCTGGCCGCGCTGCTGTGCGACGTGTCCGGCACGCAGTCCGTCACCCGTACCGAGGTATCCCGGTGGGAGCGGGGCAAGCGCGTTCCCGACGTGTGGTTGCCCTGGCTCGCGCAGTTGCTCGGCGTGCCGGTGCGAGAGATGGAACGGGCTGCGGCTTACGCGCGTGGTGATGTGTGGGCGAGCCTCCCCGGGCCCTCAGCGTCTCTGTCCGCTCTGCTGCCGGAGGGCGATCCGCTGCGGCCGACCGATGTGACCGGACGGAGGATCGGCGCCGAGGAAGTCGCTGGACTGGCCAGCCGGGTGCACGCGCTGCGGCTCGCCGACGACGTTCTTGCCGGGGGTGACTTGATCAACCCGGCCTTCCGTGAACTTGGATCCGCGTTGGCCTTGTACCGGGAGTCGTCGTTCACCGAGGACACCGGTCGCGGGCTCCTCGTGCAGATCGGTGAGCTAGGGCAGATCGCGGGGTGGATCGCAGCTGACGCCGGTCGCCTGGGCGACGCCGAGCGAGCCTATCGAATCGGCCTGGACACGGCACGGCAGGCTGGCGACATGCCCCTTGTCGGCAACCTCGCCGGTTCGCTGGCCTACCAATGGTCGAACAATGGGCGAGAGCAGGACGGTCTGGGCCTGGCTGAGGCTGCGCTGCACGAGGCCGGGGATGCGGCGCCGCCAGCGGCACGTGCTTTGTTCTGCGATCGCGTGGCGTGGGCGCACACCCGCATCGGTACGCCCCAGCACGCACAGGCAGCGATGCGGGCCCTCGGTCAGGCGCACGAGGCCTTCGGCGCGGAGACGAACGCGGAGACTCCGGCGTGGGCGTACTGGGTTTCGCGCGAGGAACTCGAAATCATGGACGCCCGGGTGTTCACCGAACTGCACCGGCCGCTGCGCGCGGTACCTCTGCTGACCCATGTCCTGGACCGCTACGACACCACGCACGGCCGAGAGTTGGCGCTCTACAGGTCGTGGCTCGCGGTCGCCCTGGCTGACGCCAACGAACCCGAGCAGGCAGCGGCCGAGGCGCAGCGTGTCATCGCCCTGTCCTGCGATCTGTCCTCGGACCGAACCACCAAACGTGCCCGGGTAGTTCTGGCACGGCTGCAGGAGCACGCGGCGGTGCCCGAGGTCCAGCACGTGCTGTCCAACTACGGGCACTTGCTGCGGTAGTGATGCGTGGCCTTCTCTTGGACGTGCGCGAGGGGGTCTATGAGGGCATGGCCGATGAGCCCCAGGGCGCCGTAAGCAACTCCGTGGGGCACCAGGGTTGTTGTGGGCCTACGGTGGGCGTGAGGGCGCAGCGCCACACGCTTGCATGCAGGCGCCGCTGGCTAAGCCCTTGCGGGAGTTCGCGCGCTTAGTGGTTACCTGTCCGGAATGCCGGTATCTAAAGAAGTGAGGGGAAACTGGCTAGCGGCCGGGTAACGTCCCAGGTCGCGGCCTGTGGTCCCCGCGCGTGCGGGGGTGGTCCCTCTGGAACGCCGTAGCCGGAACGTTCGGCGCCGTGGTCCCCGCGCGTGCGGGGGTGGTCCCTTCGGCAAGAACTTCAGCCAGATCGCCGGAGAGTGGTCCCCGCGCGTGCGGGGGTGGTCCCGGCACCTTCACCGTCTGGGGCACCGCCCGCGAGTGGTCCCCGCGCGTGCGGGGGTGGTCCCGCGATCCGCTGCCGACTTTCGCACACCGGATAGTGGTCCCCGCGCGTGCGGGGGTGGTCCCGAACTAGTAGACCATCGGGACGGAGTAAAGACGTGGTCCCCGCGCGTGCGGGGGTGGTCCCGGCAGCCTGGTCACCACCGGGGACAACACCACGTGGTCCCCGCGCGTGCGGGGGTGGTCCCTGGTGGCTGAAGGACATCACTGACCCGGGCGGGTGGTCCCCGCGCGTGCGGGGGTGGTCCCTGGCTGGCGGTCGGGAGAACGACGGACGGTTCGTGGTCCCCGCGCGTGCGGGGGTGGTCCCGCGACCATGCCCAGCACCAGGAACGGATTGGTGTGGTCCCCGCGCGTGCGGGGTGGCGCCCTGCGAGGTTGCTCTGCGTTCGATGCGGCCTCGTGAACGATCAGACAGTGACGGCCGCCCCGTGAAGGGTTGGGTGAGCCGGGACTTGGCGGGTCCAGGGTGCGGATCTTCAGTCAGTGCCACGAACGCTCGTGCAGGATGCCGGTGGCGACGTTGTGGATCCCCCAGTTCGGGATGGCCTCGCCCGGGTAGGCCCTGGGAAGCCGTTGCGGTCCTTGTGGCTGAGCCGACCTGTCGTCGCCGTGCGGCCCCGCTGGTGGCCGCCGGGCGTCAGTTGGGCACGACCCGGCCCCGGTCGAGTGTCACGGTCTCGTCTGCGGCTGTGAGGCCCGAGTGGGCGTGGGTCACCAAGAGTGTGGTGCGGCCCCGGGTCGCGTCGAGGATGTCGGTGAGTACGGCGGCTGCGGTGTGCGGGTCGAGGCCCTCGGTGGGTTCGTCCAGGACCAGGACGGGTGGGTCGGCCAGCAGGGCGCGGGCCAGGAGGAGGCGGGTGCGCTGGCCGCCCGACATGGTGGCGCCGTCGCCGCCGACGAGGGTGTCCCAGCCGTTGGGCAGGGACGCGATCCAGTCCAGGAGCCGGGCCCTGCGGGCCGCGTCGAGGAGGTCGGCTTCCGTGGCGTCGGGGCGGGCCAGGGCCAGGTTGGCGCGGATCGTCGTGTGGAAGACGTGCGCGTCCTGGGCCATGCCGGTGATCACGGCGCGGGCGTCGGCCCCCGCGCAGTCGCTCAGCTCGCGTCCGCCGACGCGGATCGATCCCGCTTCGTACGGGACGAACCGCATCAGTGCCGCGATCAGCGTCGACTTGCCGGAACCGCTGGCGCCGAGGAGTACAACCCGGCGGCCGGGCGGTACGCGCAGGCTCACCCCGTCCAGGGCCGGGGGTCCGTCGGGGCGGTGGCGCACGCGCAGGTCGGTGATGTCCACGCCGAGCGGCCCGGTGGCGGGGAGCGGGGTCGGGGCGGGCGGGTCGGCTACGGGTGGTGGGGCGTCGAGCACGTCGGCCAACCGGCGGGCGGAGGACTGCACTTCGGCCAGCTGGCGGGCGGCGGCGGGCAGTGGCGTCAGGGCCTCGAAGGAGACCAGAGCGAGGACCGCCAGGACGGTGAGGTGCGTGGCGGGCAGCGCGCCGTCCGCGTGCGCGCGCACCGCGAGCCAGGTCACGCCGACCGTCGCCCCGCCCTGGAGCAGCAGTACGACGGCCGAGGCGAGTGCGGTGGTCAGTGCTTTGCGGCGCTCCAGGGCGGCGATCCGTGCGGAGACGCTGCGGGCCCGTTCGTCCACGCGGCCCCGGGCGCCGTACGCGGCGAGGTCCGCCGCGCCCTGCGTCAAGTCCACGGTGAGCACGGCGAGTTCGGCGCGGCTCTGCTTCTCCGCGCGGCCCGCGTGGTGGGACAGCGTCAGCACCAGTGCCGGTACGAGGACTCCCGCGACGACCAGGAGAAGTCCGAGTAGAACGCTCGTTTTAGGCAGCAGTGCCGTGGCGAGGCCGGTAGCTGTCGCCGCGACCGCGCATGCGGCGGCGGTCGGGATGAGCACCCGCAGGAGCAGGTTCTGGGCGGCGTCTACGTCGTCGACCAGGCGGGTCAGGAGGTCGCCGCTGCGAAAGGCGGGGGTGCCCGCGGGGGCGAGCGGCACCAGCGCTTCGTACACCCGGGTGCGGAAGCCGGCGACGGCCCGCAGTACGCCGTCGTGACCGAGCAGCCGGTCGGCGTAGCGCAGCGCCCCGCGTCCCAGGGCCAGCGCCCGTACGGCGACGATCGCGAGGCTGACCGAGGCCAGCGGCGGTTGCTCGGCGGCCCGGGTGATGAGCCAGGCCGCGGTGGCCATCAGCGCGGCGGCGGCGAGGTCGCTTCCGGCCGAGGCGAGCGCGGCGGGCAGGAGTCTGCGCCAGTACGGGAGGAGGTGACGCAGGAGGCGGAGGGTGGGGTGGGGTGTGTGCAGGCGGGTGGGGGCGGAGTTCGTGGTGTGAGCGGCGCTGTGGGTGTGGCTGGGCGCGGCGGCCTTAGTGGGGGCGGCGGCGTTTGCGCGGGAGGCGCTCGTGGTGTGCGAGGCGTGGGTGGCGGTCTGGGTGTGGGTGGTCATGGGGCCATCGGTCTTTCCACGGGCGGGGGTTGCGGGAGCAGCGCGAGTGCGAGGGCGTCGCCCGCGTACCCGTACCGCCATGACGGAGTCGGTGGGTGGGCGCGCTGTCGAGGCGGCGTCGTACTCGTCCAGCGGGGCGGAGTCGTCGTCCTGAGCCCGCGCCCCCTGCCTCCTCATGAGCCCACCAAGCCGTCCGTGAGGGCGGGCGCGGGCGCCGGCCGGGTCGGGGCGAGGCTGCCCGCTCGTACCGTGACGATCCGGTCGGCGTGCGGCAGCAGGCTCGTACGGTGGGCGACCACGATCGCGGTGCGCCCGCGCATCAGGTCGACCGTGGCGCGCGTGACGGCGGCCTCGCTCTCCGGGTCGAGGTGGGCGGTCGGCTCGTCGAGGAGCAGGACGGGGGCGTCCTTGAGGAACGCGCGGGCCAGGGCGACGCGTTGGCGCTGACCGGCGGAGAGCCCGGTGCCGTGCTCGCCGAGCACGGTGTCGTACGCCTCGGCCAGTTCCTCGATGAACCCGTCGGCCGAGGCGGCGCGGGCCGCGGCCCGCACCTCGGCGTCGCTCGCGTCCGGGCGTCCGAGCCGGATGTTGTCCGCGACGGACGCCGCGAACAGGTGCGGTCGCTGCGGCACCCATGCCACCTGCGCGCGCCACGCGTCGATGTCCAGGTCCCCGAGGCCGGTGTCGCCGACCTCGACCCGGCCCGACGCGGGCGCCACGAAGCCGAGGAGCAGCGCGAGCAACGTGGACTTGCCCGCGCCGCTCGGGCCGACCAGGGCCACGTGTTCGCCGGGGTGGACGGAGAGGGAGGCGTGGCGGAGAGCGGGCGTGGCGCGGTCGGGGTAGTGGACGGTGACGCCGTCGAGGCGCAGGTGGGCGGTGCGGGCGTCGGGGGCCGGAGCGTGGTCGGTGCGCTCCGCAGGCGCGTCGGCCTCGTCGCCGAGGACGGCGAAGACTCGCTCGGCGACCGCGATGCCCTCGGCGCTGTCGTGGAAGGCCGCGCCCAGGGCGCGCAGCGGCAGATACGCCTCGGGGGCGAGGAACAGGACGACCAAGGCCGTACGCAGATCCACCTCCCCGTGCAGCAGCCGCAGTCCGACTGGCACAGCCACCAGGGCCACGGAGAGAGTGGCCACCGTCTCCAGGACGAACGACGACAGGAACGCCACCCGCAGCGTCCGCATCGTGGCCCGCCGGTGGGCGTCCGCCATCTCGCCCACCACCCGGGCCTGGTGCCGCTCCCGGCCGAACGCGCGCAGCGTCGGCAGCCCGGCCACCACGTCCAGGAAGTGGCCGCCGAGCCGCGCCAGCAACCCCCACTGCCGTGCGGTGCGCCGCGCGGTGTGCATCCCGACCAACGCGCCGAACACGGGGATCAGCGGCAGCGTCACGACGACGATCAGTGCCGACGTCCAGTCGGTCCACGCGAGCCAGCCGACGACCGTGAGGGGTACGACGGCGGTGGCGGCCATCGTGGGCAGATAGCCGACGACGTACGGGTCCAGGGCGTCGAGGCCACGGGTGAGTAGCGTGGCCGTCTCACCGTGGCGGCTGGCCGCGAGCCGGAGGGCGCCGGTGTGCCGCAGTCGGTCGGTGATCCGGTCTCGCAGTGTGCGCTTGACGTCGGCGGCGGCGCGCTGCGCGAGTACCCCACGGGCCCAGGTCAGGAGCGCGCGGAGCGCCATCACGGCTCCCAGCGCGGCCAGCGGTCCGACGCGGAGGGGGCGCCCGGCGAAGCCGTCCGCGAGGACCGTCGCGAGGAGGACCGCCTGGGCCACGACGAGCCCGGCGCCGACGACGGACAGTGTCGTGGAGTACGTCAAGTGACGGCGCAGCAGCGGGAGTTCCCGCATCAGTCGGCGTTCGACGGGCTTCATCCTGGGGTGCCTCTCCTCATCCAGCTCGGGCCGCTGGTGGTGGTTCTGCGTCAGGGCTCAGGTCTCAGAAGTAGCCGGGGTGGCGGAGACCCGTCCGCCCCCGGAACGCCCACCAGCTCCACGCCTGGTACGCGAGGATCACCGGGACCACCAGGACCCCGAACGCACTCAGGATCTTCAAGGTGGCGTCGTCCGTGACGGCGTGATCGACCGTCAGTCCGTGGCCGGCCTCGCTGATCAGGAGGTACGGGTAGTGGCCGAGCCCCACGAGCAGCACGGGCAGCGCGGTCGCGCAGCAGGTGGCCGTGAACGCCCGGACGTGATGCCCGCCGGAGAGGGACCACCAGGCGCCGCCGAGCGCCGCCGCGAAGAGGGCGGTGATGACCGCCGAGGTCGCCTTGTTCGTCATGGAGGCACCGGCGCCGAAGAGCGTGAGCAGCAGGGGCAGGGCGCCCACCAGGCCGACTGCCCGCAGCAGCGCGAGCCCCGAGTGTCGTGCTCGGGCAGCGAGTTCCGGGGCAGAGCGCAGGGCGACGAAGGCCGCCCCGTGTGCCGCGAACAGCAGTGTCGTCGTCGCGCCGCAGGCCAGCACGAACGGCGAGAACACATCGCCGAACCCGACATGGAAACTCCCGTCGGCCCGGCGCGGCACCCCGTGCAGCAGCAGGCCCACAACGAGCCCCCAGCACACGGCGGGGAGCGCGCCGCCGAACACGATCAGGGCGTCCCAGCGGCGGCGCCCACGGGCGGTGCGCGAGCGGCGGCGCAGTTGGATCGCGGCGTTGCCGAGGACCAGGCCGACCAGGATCGCCACGATCAGCGGGTACAGGCCGGACAGGAGGGTGCCCTCCAGGTGCGGGAAGGCGCCGAACAGGACCCCGGCGAAGGCGACCAGCCAGACCTCGTTGCCGAGGAAGAACGGGGCGATGGCGTCGAGCGCGGCGTTCCGGTCGGCCTCTCGCCCTGTTCTCTCGCCGAGCCAGGGGTGCAGCAGCTGTACGCCGTAGTCGTATCCGCCGAGTACGAAGTACCCGGCGAGAAGCAGGCCGAGGAGGGCCAGCCAGGCGGTCTCCAGACTCATCTCGCTCAACTCTCTTCAAAAGGCAAAAGGCAAAAGGCAAAAGGGCACAAGGGCAGGGAGGTGCTGGGCGGGGGAGCGTCAGATCACGGCGACGGTCACGGGTTCGGCCTCGGCGGGGAGCGGCTCGGTCACGCCGAGCTGGGTGGCGTCCGGGCCCCGGCGGGCGAATTGCGTGATGAGGGTCCAGTTCGTCACGGCCAACGCGAGGAAGACGGCGATGAACACGGTGCAGGACACGGCCAGTGAGGCCGTGCTGACGTGGGAGAGCGCGTCGTCGACCGTCAACTCGCCGTACACGAGCCAGGGTTGGCGGCCGACCTCGCGGACGACCCAGCCGCCCGCGGAGGCGATGAAGGGGAACGGGACCGTCGCGACCAGCACCCACAGGACGGGACGCCAGCGCATCAGGCGGTTCCTCCAGAGCAGGATGACGGCGATGAACGTGATCGTGGACACGGTGTTGCCGATGATCGTCATCACGTCCATCGAGATCCGCATCGTGTCCTGCCAGGGCACGTAGTCGCCGGGCCCGTGCTCCCTGACGAGCTGCGCCTGCACCTCGGCTACACCGCTGTTCTCCAGGACCGCGTCCTTCATGGGCTGCGTCCGCTCGATCACGGGCCGCTGCAGCTCGCCGACGATGACGACGAAGAAGGACGAGACCATGGCCACCCAGAGCCCCAGGCGCAGCGAGCCGCGGAACAGCTCGGTCTCCTGGGTGCGGCGCAGGAAGTGGTAGGCGCTGACCCCGGCGACGAAGACCCCGCCCGTCGTCAGCGCGGCGAGCGCGATGTGGCCGAGTGCGACCAGGGCGCTCGAGTTGGTGAGCAGCGCGCTGAAGTCGGTCAAGTAGGCGGCGCCGTCCCGCACTTCGTAGCCGACGGGGTGCTGCATGAAGCCGTTGGCGATGAGGATCCAGTACCCGGAGGCGTACGCGGTGAGGGCGACCAGCCAGATCAGCGTGACGTGCACGCCCTTGCGCAGGCGGCCCCAGCCGAAGATCCACATGCCGAGGAAGGTGGACTCGGCGAAGAAGGCGATGAGGGTCTCCAGGGCCAGCGGGGCGCCGAAGACGTTGCCCGCGAACTTGCTGAGGCCGCTCCAGCTGAGGCCGAACTGGAACTCCATGACGAGGCCGGTGACGATGCCGACCGCGTAGTTGATGACGTAGAGCTGGCCCCAGAAGCGCGTCATGCGCTCCCGGACGGCTCTCTTGGCGGGATCACGGGTGAACGCGGCCCGGGTGTGCATGATCGCCACGAGGGGGACGAGCCCCATGGTGAGGATCACGAACAGCCAGTGGATGCCGGTGGTGGCCGCGAACTGGAGTCGGGCCAGCTCCGCAGCGCTCATGATGCGACCTTCCTGGGGGCGAGAGGGGACGGGACCGGGGCCCCGCTTCGCGTGTGCGGGTGCCGGGCGCCGTTGCCCGTCACCCGTGCGGTGACCTCACGAGTGACCGTAGGGAGAATCTCTTATGCATTCCAAGACCGGTTTCGCCATGTAAAGATGACCGCAGAGGCATAAAGGAAGGTGGACCGTGGATCTTCTGCAGTTGCGCTACTTCCAGGTCGTCGCGCGCTACGAGCACATCAGCCGCGCCGCCGAGGAACTGCGCGTCGCCCAGCCCTCGCTGAGCCGCACCATCGCGCGCCTGGAGGCGGACCTCGGCTCGCCGCTCTTCGACCGGCAGGGCCGCCGCATCCGGCTCAACCAGTACGGGGCGATATTCCTGCGCCACGTCGACCGCGCCCTGAGCGAGCTCGACGACGGCCGCAGGGCCCTGCGGGACGCCCGGGACACGGGGCTCGGCCGGGTCAGCGTCGCCTCCGAGACCTTGCTGACGATCACGCATGTCCTGGGCAGCTTCCGGGCCACGCACCCCCGCGCCGACGTGCGGCTCTTCCAGTCGACCGCGGACGAGATGGACCGCCAGCTGCGCGCCGGGGAGGTCGACTTCTGCGTGGCCTCACAGCCGCTGACCGGCGCCGACCTGGAGTCGGTCGAGCTGGCCCGCGAGGAGGTGCTGCTCGCGGTGCCGCGCGGGCACTGGCTCGACGGGCGGGAGAGCGTGACGATCCCCGAGATCGCCGACGAGCCGTTCGTCACCACGCGCGTCGGCCACTGGCAACGCGCCCTCCTCGACCGGCTGTTCGCGTCCGAAGGGCTCACGCCGGTGCTGTCCTGCGAGGGCGACGAGCCGGGCGCCAGCCAGGACATGATCAGCGCGGGTCTCGGCATCGGCCTCATCCCGGCGATCTCCCGCCAGGCCGGTACGGAGACGGTCGTCCCGGTCGCCTGGGTGCACCTGGCTGTGCCCGACTGCCACCGGGTGCTCACCCTGGTGCGGAACCGCGACACGTACCTGTCCGAAGCAGCCCTGAAGTTCCGCGAGTTCATCACCAGCAGGCCGTTCATGACGCACCGCCTGCCCGACCCGCGCCGCGGACGCAGGCGGCAGCCGTCCTAGAGCCTGTCTGACAATTCCCGTCCAATCAGCGAGGTTCGGCTGAGTTGGCAATCGGGAGGTGCGCCGACCGTCCGGCGGGGATTACCGGGCAGGGCCTACGAACGGCGGGCCAGCAGATGGGCGTCGAGGAAGCCCCTTTCGGAGGCTGGATCGTGGAGCAACCGGGCGAAGGGAACGAGCCCGGCGTCGGCCAGCAGTTCGGCGAGGCGATCCGCCGGCCAGCTGTAGGCAGGTGCCACCTTGTGGTCGAAGCGGACCGGTTCTTGTTCGTCGGTCCCGAAGAAGGAGACCAGGAGCAGGCCATCCGGCGCCAGGACGCGTGCCTGCTCGGCGAGCAGCTCCGGCAGTTCTCCCGGAGGGGTGTGGATCATCGAGTAGTGGGCCAGTACGCCGCCGAGCGCGGCGTCCTCGATCGGCAGGGATTCCATCCGCGCCTCCTGGAAGCGCAGCGCCGGATGGGCCTGCCGGGCGTGGTCGATCATGCCGGGGGCGAGGTCGAGTCCGAAGGCGTCCAGGCCCAGTTCGTGCAGCATGGCTGTCAGATGTCCGGGACCGCACCCGACGTCCGCTGCCCGCGGGTTGCCCGTCGCGCGCACCAGTTCGGCGAAGGTGCCGATCATGGTCCGGGAGAAAGGCTGTGTCTCCAGCCGGTTTGCGAACAGCGATGCGTACAGCTCGACGACTCCGTCGTAGGCCGTCCTGGTCTCGTCCTGATGATTCACCACGGGCAGGACTCTATAGCCGGTCTGATAATTGATCTTGTGACAGGTCGAGGTGAGTTGACGGATGCGGCATGGGGGCGGATAGAGCCCCTTTTGCCCCAGGTGGACGGACGGGGCCGTCCGTGGCGTGATCACCGGCAGGTGGTCCACGGCGTGCTGTGGCGGCTACGGACCGGGGCTCCTTGGCGCGACCTGCCCGAGCGGTATGGGCCGTGGCAGACCGTCTACGAGCGGGTTCGCCCGCTGGGAGGCCGATGGCACGTGGGCGAAGCTGCTGGAGCATGTCCAGGTCCATGATGACGCGGGGGGCCGGGTGGAGTGGATCGTCGCCGTTGACTCCACGATCAACCGGGCCCACCAGCACGCCGCGGGCGCCCGTAAAAGGGGGACGCAGACAGGGACGAACTGGAAGATCCGGGCCGCTCGCAGGCGCATCAGGCACTCGGTCGGTCCCGGGGCGGGCTGACCACCAAGGTCCATCTCGCCGTCGACGGCCGGGGACTGCCGCTGTCGATCGTGCTCACACCCGGAAACGTCAACGACGCCACCGCGTTCGCCGATGTCCTCGACGGGGTCCGCACCCCGCGCGTCGGCACGGGCCGCCCGCGCACGACACCGGACCGTGTGCTGGGTGACAAGGCCTACTCCAGCAGGGCCATCCGT
The DNA here is from genome assembly GCF_014650815.1 of Streptomyces flavofungini. Classification (GTDB taxonomy): domain Bacteria; phylum Actinomycetota; class Actinomycetes; order Streptomycetales; family Streptomycetaceae; genus Streptomyces; species Streptomyces flavofungini. Next base: position 113,903 of record NZ_BMVR01000014.1, on the reverse strand, counting down.
CATCTGCTGAGGCGTCGGGGCATCGCCGCCACGATCCCCGAGCGCCGCGACCAGGTGGCCAACCGTCGACGCAGGGGGCGCTTCGGTGGCCGGCCACCCGCCTTTGGCAGGGAGATCTATAGCGACCGCAACGTGGTCGAACGATGCTTCGCTCGCCTCAAGCAGTTCCGTGCGATCGCAACCAGGTTCGACAAGCTCGCGGACCGCTACCGCGCGGGAGTCGTCCTAGCCTCCCTGATTCTCTGGCTCCGCGAAACGGCCAGGTGATCATTTGTCAGACAGGCTCTAGCCCGCCCCGTCGCGGGCGCGGTGGACCCTCCGCGAACTCCTCTGGTACTGTCCAGCCCGCTGCCACAGCCCTGACCCAGGACGTCGCGTGTCCCAACGGTCAGTGGGCGATGGCGAGTCGGCAGGGGTGACGCGTCCCCCACCGGCCAACGGCAGCATCATCCACACGTACCGCATTCCGCATCCCTTTCTCACGTGACCGGCATCCGTGCCGCCGTGCGCCCTCGCGCGCCGCCGGACGCCACCGAGGAGTTCCGTCATGCCCAAAATCACCTACGTCGCCGTCGACGGCACCGCGCGTACCGTCGACGTCCCCTCCGGTACGAGCGTCATGCGCGGCGCCGTCTTCAACGACGTCGACGGCATCGTCGCCCAGTGCGCGGGCAACGCGCAGTGCGCCACCTGCCACGTCTACGTGGACGACACCACCCTCGACCGGCTGGAGCCGGCGCGGCCCGACGAGGACGACCTGCTCGACTTCACCGCCTGCCCGCGCCGCCCGGGCAGCCGCCTGAGCTGCCAGCTCACGGTGACCGAAGCCCTGGACGGCCTGATCGTCCACCTCCCCGAACGGCAGAAGTGATGACGGCCGAAACGGACGCGCAGCCCGCGTCCGTCGTCATCGTGGGCGCCGGGCAGGGCGGCTACCAGACAGCGGCGTCCCTGCGCGACCACGGCTACCGGGGCCGCGTCACCCTCATCAGCGCCGAGGACGCCCTCCCCTACGAACGCCCGCCGCTGTCCAAGGCGTACCTCAAGAGCGACGGGCACGCCAAGGGCGAGGAGGAGCTCTGGCTGCGGCCCGCCACGTACTACGTACGCCAGTCGATCGACCTGGTCGGCGGCACCGTGACCCGGATCGACCCGGCCGCCCGCACGGTCCGCCTCGGCGACGGCTCGACGTACGACTACGGGCATCTCGTCCTGGCCACCGGGGCCCGCCCGCGCACCCTCGACGTGCCGGGTGCCGAGCTGCGCGGCGTCCACACCCTGCGTACCGCGCGGGATGCCGCCGCGCTGCGCGCCTCGCTCGCCGCCGCCCGGTGCGCGGTGGTGGTCGGGGCCGGGTTCATCGGGCTCGAATTCGCCGCGGTGGCAAGGGAGTCGGGCTGTGCGGTGACCGTCGTCGAAGCCCTCGAGCGGCCGCTCGCACGGGCCGTCTCGGTGCGGACCGCCGAGCATGTCACTCGCCTGCATCGAAGGGAGGGCGCGCAGTTGCTTTTCGGTCAGCGTGTCGTGGCGTTGCACGGCGACCGGCACGGCGGCGTGGCGGCCGTGGAGCTGGCCGACGGCCTTCGCCTGCCCGCCGACCTGGTCCTGATCGGCGTCGGTGTCGCCCCGCGCACGGAACTGGCCGCCGCGGCGGGACTTCCCGTCGGCGACGGCATCACTGTCGACGCCCGCCTGCTGACTGGTGATCCGCACATCTCCGCCATCGGTGACTGCGCGGCGTTCCCGCAGGTGCGGTCCGGGAAGCGACTGCGGCTCGAATCCGTGCAGAACGCCGTCGGCCACGCCCGGCTCGTCGCCGAACGGCTGACCGGGGCGCCCCGTGCCCACTACGACGAACTGCCCTGGTTCTGGAGCGATCAGTACTCAACGACCGTGCAGATCGCGGGACATGACGACGGGCACGACACGGAGATGGTCCTCGGCGACGACCCCGACGCGTTCTCGGTGCTCCTCTTCCGCGGGGAGGATCTGCGGGCGGTCGAGTCCGTGAACCGGACCGGCGACCACCTCGCGGCCCGCCGACTGCTCGACAACGGCGGCCAGGTGAGACCGGGGGACGTGGCCGCACCGGGGTTCAGCCTCAAGGGCCACCTCGCGAGCCTCGGAGGAGGAACTGCGGCAGCAGTGGGCCGAGCGATGTCGTAGAGACACCGAGCGGTGTCGTGGAGATTCCGAGCGGTGCCTTAGAGATGTCGGGCGGCCCGGGCCCCTCAGCCCGGGCCGCCCGCTCCCGGGCCCCTCAGCCCTGGTCGTACGTGTGGAAGCCGCGGCCCGCCTTGCGGCCGAGCAATCCGGCTTCCACCATGCGCTGGAGCAGCGGGGGAGGGGCGTACAGCGGCTCCTTGAACTCGTCGTACAGGGACTCCGCGATCGAGGCGACGGTGTCCAGGCCGATCAGGTCCGCGAGCTTGAGCGGGCCCATGGGATGCGCGCAGCCCAGCTCCATGCCCGCGTCGATGTCGGCGGGCGAGGCGAAGCCGGACTCCGCCATCCGGATCGCCGCCAACAGATAAGGAACGAGGAGGGCGTTGACGACGAAACCGGCCCGGTCCTGGGAGCGGATCACCGTCTTGCGCAGGGCGCGGGTCGCGAAGTCCTCGACCGCCGCGACCGTCTCGGCGGACGTGTGCAGGGACGTCACGACCTCCACCAGCGGCAGTACGGGGACGGGGTTGAAGAAGTGCAGACCCACGACCCGGTCCGCGCGGCCGGTCGTCATGCCCAGGCGCATGACGGGAAGGGAGGAGGTGTTGGTGGCCAGGATCGCCCCGGGATCCTCGACGATCTTGTCGAGGGTGGTGAAGACCTCGGTCTTCGCGGCCGCGTTCTCCACGACGGCCTCGACGACCAACTGCCGGTCGGCCAGGTCGTCCAGACTGCCGGTGAAGGCCATCCGCGCAAGGGCGTCCCGCGCCGCGCCCGCCTCCAGCTTGCCGCGCCCCACCGCCCGCTCGAACGACGACGTCACCCGGTCCCGCGCCGCCCGCGAGGCCACCGCGTCGACCTCGCACACCACCGTGTCCAGCCCGGCCCGCGCACACACCTCGGCGATGCCCGCCCCCATCTGCCCGCCGCCGACCACACCGACGCGCCGGATGCCCCCGCTCATGACCGCGCCCCGGCGTGCTGGAGCCGCGCCCCCGCGTCCGTGGCCCGGGCTCCGGTGACCGTGGTCCGCGCCTCGGCGTCCGTCGTCCGCGCCTCGGCGTTGCCCGACCGCGCCCCGGCGACCGCGGACGGTGCCTCGTCCACGAACCCGGACCCCTCTCCGGGCGGCGCGTCGGCGAGCCGGACGAGGTGCCGAGAGTAGGCCTCCGGTGTGAAGAACTGCGGCAACTCGACGTCCAGCGTGGTCCGTTCGAAGAGCGCACGCACCGCCTCGACGTCCGCCCACGGATACGCGGCGCCGAGCGACTCGATCTCGTCGTCGAGCTGCCGCAGCACCGTGTCGCGGTCGAGCACCCGGTGCCGCAGCCACTGCCAGATCTGCACCCGCGCGATCTCGGCGGTCGCCGCGTCCTCCATCAGGCCGTCCAGGGCGACGGCACCCTGCCCCCGCAGCCAGGCCGCGAAGTACCGGACGGCCACCGCGATGTTCGTGCGCACCCCGTCGGGCGTGGGCGGGCCGCCGACGCGGCGCGTGGACAGCAGGTCGGCCGCGGTCACCTCCACGTCGTCCCGCGTACGGTCGAGCTGGTGCGGCCGGTCGTCGAGGACGGCGTCGAACGCCTCCCGGCACACGGGCACCAGGCCCGGGTGGGCGACCCAGGAGCCGTCGAAGCCGTCCTCGGCCTCCCGCTCCTTGTCCAGGCGGACCGTGGCCAGCGCGGCTTCGTCGGCCGCCCGGCCCTGGTCCGGCACCTGCGCGGACATGCCGCCGATGGCGTGGGCGCCGCGCCGGTGGCAGGTGCGCACGAGGAGCTCGGTGTACGCGCGCAGGAAAGGCGCGGTCATCGTCACCTTCGCCCGGTCGGGCAGCAGGAAGTCCGTGCGGTGACCGAAGGTCTTGATCAGGCTGAACAGATAGTCCCAGCGCCCGGCGTTGAGACCGGAGCTGTGCTCGCGCAGCTCGTGGAGGATCTCCTCCATCTCCACGGCCGCGGTCACGGTCTCGATGAGGACGGTGGCGCGCACGGTGCTCCGGGGGATGCCGAGCAGGTCCTGGGCGACGGCGAAGATGTCGTTCCACAGCCGCGCCTCGTACCGGTTCTCCAGCTTGGGCAGGTGGAAGTACGGGCCGTGCCCGGCGTCGAGCTGGCGCCGCGCGCAGTGGAAGAAGTACAGGCCGAAGTCCACGAGCGACGCGGGCACGGGCTCCCCGTCGAACTCCAGGTGCTCCTCGTCCAGATGCCAGCCGCGCGGCCGGACCATGATCGTGGCGAGCCGGTCGGGGTCGCCGAGCCGGTACTCCTTGCCCTCGTCCGTGGTGAAGTCGAGGCGCCGCTCGCTGGCGTCGAGCAGCGTGAGCTGGCCGCCGACGATGTTCTTCCAGGTGGGGGCGGTGGCATCCTCGAAGTCGGCCATCCAGACCCGCGCCCCGGAGCTGAGCGCGTCGACGGCCACGCGGCGCGCTCGGGCGGGCCGGTGATCTCCACCCGGCGGTCGACCAGGCCCGGCGCGGGCGGGGCCACGCGCCACGTCGGGTCGGCCCGCACGGGGGAGGTGGCCACGGGGAAGTCCAGTGGGGACCCCGACGCGAGCCGCAACGCCTGGCGCCGCCGCTCCTTGAGCAGTTCCTTGCGCCGCCCGCCGAAGGCCGCGGCGAGCCGCCCGACGAAGTCCAGGGCGGCGGGCGTGAGGATCTCGTCGTGGCGGTGCCCCGGCGGGGCGAGGACGTGGACGCGGTGCGTGCGTGCGGTGGTGGACATCGGGTCCTCCTGACGGGAGCAGGGGCATGACTGACGGCAGCAGGGGCATGACTGACGGGAGCGGGGCTGAGAGGGTCCGTTGCGGGCGCGGGGTCTGAGTGAGGGACGAACCCGGTCGGGGGCACGGGGAACGGCGCGACCAGCCCCCACCGGCCCGACGGTCGGCGCCGCTCCCCCCTTGGCAGAGCGTCCGGCGGGTCACACTGAGACCCTGGCACTGGCACGGAGTGCCATCAATGCTGGACAGCTGTCAAGTCCTGCGAATCTTCGGTCGGCCGATTGCCAACGTTGCGAAGAGCGCGGCGCAGGCCGATTCCCGGACGGCGACCGGTGCCGGGCGCCCGCACCCGCCGAGCGCGCCGTGAATGTTCCCCGATCCCCCGAATATGCCTACGGGGCAGGGCGCGTTCACCCAGGATGGATGGCGTCGGCGGCCGCCAGTGGGGTGTGCGGCCCTGAGCGGGAGGACGAGCTGTGCCACAGCAGTTGACGATGAGGCTCGGTGACGGCCATGAGGGGGCCGCCGTGTTCGAGGTCGACGTCGACGCGAACGCCACGGACCTCGAACTGGCCGCCGGGGACGGCGTGCTGGCCCGGACCCGGGTGTCGCTGGAAGAGGCGCTTGACCAGGTCAGGCCGACGCTCTCGCGGGTAGCCGACACCATGCGTGAGCTCGGTCCGGACGCGGCGGAGCTGGAGTTCGGCCTGAAGATGGGCGGTGAGACCGGGGTGATCATCGCCAAGGGCACCGCAGAAGTGAACTTCACCGTCCGGCTGACGTGGAACCGCCCCTGACTTCATGGGAGCACAGCGCGAGGGATTCGTCGTCAAGATCCGTGCGGCGGCGACGGGGGCGCCCCTCGGCGTCGGCTTCGTCGTCGGTGACAAGGAGATCGTGACGTGCGCCCATGTCGTCAATGTGGCGCTGGGGCGGGACAAGGCATGTGCGGAGCGGCCGCCGGGCGACGCCCGGATCCAGGTGGAGTTCGTGCTGCTCGGCGACGCGGAGGGCGGGCCCCTGCGGCACTGCCGGATCAGCTCCTGGGACCCGCCGCCCGGCGTCGGCCGCCTGGGCCGGGACGTCGCCGGGCTCGCGCTGGTCGGCGGGGACACCCTGCCGGTGAGCGCGGGGGCCGCCCGGCTCATCGACGCCCGCACGGGCCTGGTCGGCGACGCCCAGGTGAAGGCCTTCGGCTACCCGGGGAATCCGCCGCGCAAGGCCAATGGAGCCTGGAGCACGTGCGTGCTGCGGGGCGCGGTCGGCGGCGGGCTCATCCAGCTCGACGCGGCCAGCGAGTCCGCGCTGCGGGCGCAGCCGGGCTACAGCGGGTCACCCGTCATCGTCAGGGACCGCTGGGGGGACGCGGTCGTCGGCATGCTCGCCGTGGCGAGCCGCGAGGGCGCCGCCCCCGACGCGTACGCCGTACCGCTGTCGGAGGTCTCGGCCGCCTGGCCCGACGCCCTCGGGCGGAGCGTGCTGCCCCCGTGCCCCTACCGGGGACTGCAGGCGTTCAGCGCCGAGGACGCGCTCGCGGGTGTGTTCGTCGGCCGGGAACGCGAAGTCGAGCGGCTCCGGCTCATGGTGAAGGCCCAGCCCCTGGTGATGGTCACGGGCCCGTCGGGGGTGGGGAAGTCGTCGCTGGTGGCGGCCGGACTCCAGCCCGAACTGGCGTCGGAGGGCTGGGCGATCGCCTCGTTCCGCCCGGGGATGTCGCCCTTCGACGCCGTTGCCCGTGCCCTCCTGGAGCTGGAGCACCCGCAGCGGACGCACAGCCTCGAAGAGCTGGAACACCGCACCCGCGCCCTCAGGGAGGAAGGGTTCTGGGCGGTCGCCTCAAAGCTGCGCGTGCTCACGGGCCGCCGTCTCGCGCTGATCGCCGACCAGTTCGAGGAGGTCCTGAGCGGCAGCGCCGACCGCGCCGAACAGCTGGAATTCCTGCAGCGGTTGCTGCCTCCCGCGGACGTCGCCCAGGATCCCGGCGTTCGGCTCGTGGCGACCCTGCGGGCGGACTTCCTGCCGGACCTGCTCGAACTCCCGGACATCGGACCGCGCCTCCAGGACCGGCAGTTGAACGTGTCCCCGCTGGACGAGGCGGCCCTCATCCGCGTGATCGTCGAACCGGCCGAGGTGGCGGGCGTGACCTTCACCCCCGGCCTCGCCGAGGCCATCGCCGCCGAGGCCAGCAAGGCCGCGGGCAGCCTCCCGCTCCTGGAGTTCACGCTGACCGAACTGTGGTCCCTCCAGCACGACAGGCGGCTCAGCTTCGACAGCTATCAGGGGCTCGGCGGCGTATCCGGCGCCCTCAACCAGCACGCGGAGAAGGTCTACCGCCTCCTCGCGCAGCAACTGGGCGAACCCCGCATCCGCCGGGTCCTGCTGTCCATGGTCCGCGCCCGGGGTGGCGCCACCAGCGCCGTCCGCGTCACCGCCCACCGCACGCACCTCGCCAAGGACTGGTACATCGCGCAGCTCCTCGCCGACCCCGAGCAGCGCCTCGTGGTCCTCGGCACCGGCGGACCCGACACCGCGGAGATCGCCCATGAGGCGCTCATCCGGGAGTGGGCCAGGCTCGCCACCTGGGTGGAGGAGGACGCCGACTTCCAGCAGTGGCTCGCCGTGGTCGAGGAGCGCGCCACGGAGGCCGATGTGCTGTCCGCGGCCCGCCTCGCGGAGGCGGACCGCTGGCTGGGGGAGCGTGCCGCGGACATCCCCGAAGCGGTCTTCGCCCTCATCGAGCGCAGCCGTGAGGAGATCACGGCGCAGCAGCGGACCGAGCAGATGCTCAGCGCCTCGCAGGAGCTGACCGCGCAACTCCAGCAGCGCTCCGCCGAGTTGGAGACCTCACGGCTGGCGCTGCAGGAGTCCAACACCGAACTGGAGCACAAGGCCGAACTGCTCGCGCAGCAGAACCGCGCCATCGAGTCGCAGAACGTCGAGATCGAAGAGGCCCGGCAGGTCCTCGAGGAGCGCGCCGAGCAACTGGCGCTCTCGATGCGCTACAAGTCGGAGTTCCTGGGCAACATGTCGTACGAGTTGCGTTCTCCGCTCAACTCGATGCTGATCCTCGCCAAGCTGCTCGCCGACAACGCCGACGCGAACCTCACGCCCAAGCAGGTGGAGTTCGCCGAGACGATCCACGGTGCGGGCTCGGACCTGCTCCAGCTGATCAACGACATCCTCGACCTGTCGAACGTCGAGGCGGGCCAGATGGACGTCAGCCCCACCCTGATCCCGCTGGCCCAGCTCGCCGACTACGTGGAGGCCAACTTCGGCCCGTACGCCTCCGACAAGAAGCTCCGCTTCTCCGTGGAGGTCTCCCGGGAGCTGCCGCCGACGCTGCGCACCGACGAGAGCCGGGTGCTGCAGGTGCTGCGGAACCTCCTGGCCAACGCGGTGAAATTCACCGACACCGGTGAGGTCAAGCTGGTCATCCGGCCCGGCACCGCCGATGTGCCCGACGCGATCCGGGAGCAGCTCCTCGAATCCGGTTCGCTGCACACCGTGGACGCCGACCTGATCGCCTTCTCGGTGATCGACACCGGCATCGGGATCGCGGCGAGCAAGATGCGGGTGATCTTCGAGGCGTTCAAGCAGGCCGACGGCACGACGAGCCGCAGGTACGGCGGCACGGGTCTCGGGCTGTCGATCAGCCGGGAGATGGCGCGGTTGCTGGGCGGAGAGATCCACGCGGTGAGCGAGCCGGGGCGCGGCTCGACCTTCACTCTGTACCTGCCCCTGCACACGTACCTGGACGGGGCGCCGGGAGGCGACTCGCGCTACCGTCTCGCGCTGCCCGAGGCGCCGGTGGAGGTCACCAGCCAGCTCCCCGCGCCGCGCCAGGACATCACGGTGGTCCGCATGGCGGCCGACTCCGACGCGGAGCCCGAGTTCCACGGCGAGAAGGTGCTGATCGTCGACGACGACATCCGTACCGTCTTCGCGCTGACCGTGAGCCTGGAACGGCACGGCCTCTCGGTGCTGTACGCCGAGAACGGCCAGGAGTGCGTCGACGTCCTCGACCGGCACCCGGACGTCGCGGTCGTCCTCATGGAGATCATGATTCCGGAAATGGACGGCTACGCCACCATGTCGGTGATCCGGCAGCTGCCGCAGCACGCACGGCTGCCCGTCATCGCGCTCACCGCCAAGGCGATGAAGGGCGACCGGGAGAAGGCCATCGCGGCCGGTGCCTCGGACTATGTGACCAAGCCGGTGGACGTCGAGCACCTGCTGGCCCTGGTGGGGCGCTGGGCGCGTACACCCAAGGGAAGCCAAGGCGCCCAGGGGAGCTGATCCGGCAGGCCGCCGTGGCCGGTGCTGCGGAACCGCCGCACCCACCGGCCACGAACGGGCGGCGCCTCAGGGGCGCGTGGTCAGGTACCCGCCCATCGACGTGAAGTAGTCCGTCGCCGCCAACTCCCGGCCGTCCTCGGTGCGTACACGTGTGATGGCCAGGCCGTGGTTGCGGCCGGTGCGGGCGTCGGCGCCGGCGACGATCGCCACGCCCTCGCCCTCGCGGTAGAAGATGCGGCCCGGCGTGCCGCCGTACCGGCCCTCGGAGACGACCGCCGCGAGGATCTCCAGGCGCTTGCCCTTGTGGAAGGTGTACGCGCTCGGGTACGGCTCGGACTGGGCGCGGACCAGACGCTCCAGGTCCGCCGCGGGCCAGGTCCAGTCGATGCGGCTGTCCTCCAGCGAACGCTTGTGGAAGAAGCTCGCCTGGGACCGGTCCTGCTTGGTGAACTCCGTCTGCCCCGCGGCGATCAGGTCGAGGGCGCCGACGGTGACGGGGGCGATGAGGTCGACCGTCTTGTGGAAGAGGTCGGTGGCGGTGTCCGTCGGGCCGACCGGGACCGCCTCCTGGCGGACGACGTCACCGGCGTCCAGCTCGTCGTTCATCATGTGCGCGGTGACGCCCACCTCGGGCTCGCCGTTGATCAGCGCCCAGATCAGCGGGGAGAACCCGGCGTACTTCGGCAGCAGCGAGTCGTGGATGTTCAGGGTGCCGTGGCGGGGCAGGCCGAAGATGCGCGGCGGGATCCAGGTGCGCCAGTTGTTGGCGACGATGATGTCCGGGGCGGCGTCCTTGAGGCGCTCGAACAGCTCCTCGTCGTCGGGGCGGTTGCGCAGGAGGACGGGGATGCCGTGCTCCTCGGCGAGGTCGGCGACCGAGTCGCTCCAGATCTTCTCGTAGGCGTGCTCGCTCTTGGGATGCGTCACGACCAGCGCCACGTCGTGCTCGGAATCGAGAAGCGCCTGGAGCGTGCGGTGCCCCCAGGTCTGATAGCCGAACATGACGACCCGCATGGGGTTCCTCCTCAGGACAGGGAATGACCTGCGCCAGTAAAGCAAGGCTTACCTTAGTTTTCAATGTGCGCCCGCACAACCCCCGTTGGCGGGGGCGCGGTGCCGAGTCATCCGATTTGCCCTGTCGACACGTGCGCGCATTCAGCTTAGGCTCACCTAAACTCCATCACGCGCCGTTCGCCAGCGTGCCCGCAGGGTGCCTGCGTCCCTAGTGGATCAAAGGGATAACGTACTTCGACATGAGCACGACTGCAGTTGAGCGCCCCGCGCCGGGCGGGACAACACCGGCCCGTCGGCGGCGGGTTCTGGGCCTGGGCATGCTGGTCCTGCTCCTCGTGATCATGGCGGCCCTGTCGCTGGCCGTCGGTGCCCGCGCGTTGACCCCCGGCGAGGTGTGGCACGGGCTGTTCGCCGAGCCGGAGTCCGACCGGCGGCTCACCGAGATCCGGCTCATCGTCGAGACCGTGCGGGTGCCCCGGACGACCCTCGCGATCGTCGCGGGCCTCGCCCTGGGCGTCGGCGGAGCGCTCATCCAGGGATACACCCGCAACCCCATCGCCGACACGGGCCTGCTCGGCGTGAACGCCGGCGCCTCGTTCGCCGTGGTGTCGGTGATCGCCGTGTTCGGGTTCACCAGCCCGTTCCAGTACGTCTGGTTCGGCTTTCTCGGCGCGGCGGTCGCCGGTGTCGTCGTGTTCGGGCTCTCCAGCATCGGCCGGGGGGCGGGCAACCCGTTGACGCTCGCCCTGGCCGGGCAGGGGATCACCGTGTTCCTCGCGGCCATGACCACGGCGGTCGCGCTGTCGGACCGCGAGTCCTCCAACGCCCTGCGGTTCTGGAACGCGGGCTCCGTGGCCGCGGTCGGCTTCGACGTCATCTGGCCGATCACCGGGTTCATCGCCCTCGGCCTCGTCCTCGCGCTGATCACGCTGCCCGCCCTCAACCTGCTCAACCTCGGCGACGACGTGGCGCGCGGACTCGGCGTGAACATCGCGCTGAGCCGCACCATCGGCATCACCGCCATCACCCTGCTCGCGGGCGCGGCCACGGCGGCGTGCGGCCCCATCGCCTTCCTCGGCCTGATGGTGGCCCATGTGGCCCGGTACCTGACCGGCCCCGACTACCGCTGGCTGGTGCCGTACGCGGGACTGCTCGGCGCCGTGGTCCTGTTGCTCTGCGACATCGTGGGGCGCTTGGTGACGCGGCCGGGCGAGCTGGACGTGGGGGTCGTCGTCGCGCTCCTCGGTGCCCCGTTCTTCGCCGTCCTGGTCTGGCGCGGAAAGTTCAAGAGCGCATGAACGGGACGAAGCGACGCGGAGAGTTCACCGGCGTATGAACGGGACAGGGCGGAGCGGTCTGAAGCGGCGAACAGCCCACGAGCGGGGGAGCGGGACAGCGGTGAAGGCAGCGGTGGCGCCGGGCGTGCGGCTCGGCAGTGTCTCGTTCGTATGGCGGCCGTGGCTCGCGCTCGTCACGCTGGTCCTGACGGCGGCCACCTTCCTGGTGTTCTGCCTCTCCATCAGCATCGGCGACTTCCCCATCGGCCTGTCCCAGGTGATCGCCACCCTCTTCGGCCGGGGCGAGCAGGTCGACGAGTTCGTGATCATGGACCTGCGGATGCCGCGCGCCCTCGCCGGGCTGGTCGTGGGCATCGCGCTCGGGGTGTCCGGCGCGCTCACCCAGTCCATCGCCCGCAACCCGCTGGCCAGCCCGGACATCCTGGGGATCACCGGCGGCGCCAGCGTCGTCGCGGTGTCCCTGGTGACCGTGTCGGGCGGGGCCACCGCGGCGGTCGTCAGCTCCGTGGGCCTGTCCGTGGCGGCGCTCGCGGGCGGACTCTGCACCGGCCTGCTCGTGTACTTCCTGGCGTGGCGGCGGGGGATCGACGGCTTCCGGCTCATCCTCATCGGCATCTCCGTGAGCGCCATGATGGAGGCCATCACCACCTGGCTGCTCGTCAAGGCCGACATCAAGGACGTGGCCCGCGCCCAGGCGTGGTTGGTCGGCTCGCTGGAGAACCGGTCGTGGGACGAGGTCTGGATCGCGCTCTGGTGCTCGCTCGCCCTCTTGGCCGTCGTGTCCTGTGTCGCCTTCCAGTTCAAGCCCCTGCACTTCGGCGACGAGGTCGCCGCCGGCCTGGGCGTCCGCTACTCCATGGTGCGCGCGGTGCTGCTGCTGTGCGCGGTGCTCCTGGCCGCGGTGGCGGTGAGCGCCGCGGGTCCTGTCCCGTTCGTCGCGCTGGTGGCGCCGCAGGTGGCGATGCGTCTGGCGCGCTGCCCCACACCGCCGTTGGTGGCCTCCGGCATGACGGGGGCGCTGCTGCTCATCGGCTCGGACCTGGTGGCGCGGACGGCCCTGCCGATCACCCTCCCGGTCGGTGTGGTCACCGCCGCGATCGGCGGCCCTTTCCTCGTCTATCTGCTGGTGCGGGCCAACCTCAAATAACTGGTACAAAGGTGAGGCAAACCTAAATAAATGAGGGGGGCTTGTGGTCACTCAGTACATCACCGAGATCGAGTCCGGGGTCGATGACACCTCGCGGCTCGCAGCCAAGGGCGTCAGCGTCGGATACGGCGCGCGAACCGTCATCGACGATCTCGACGTGGCGATACCGCCAGGAGTGATCACCACCATCATCGGCCCCAACGGCTGCGGGAAGTCCACCCTCTTGCGGACGCTGTCGCGGCTCCTGAAGCCGACCAAGGGCACGGTCGTGCTCGACGGCGACGACATCGTCAAGCTCAAGACCAGGGACGTGGCGAAGAAGCTCGGGCTGCTGCCGCAGGCGCCGGTCGCGCCGGAGGGTCTGACGGTGTCCGACCTGGTCGCCCGGGGCCGCCATCCGCACCAGAGCTGGCTGCGCCAGTGGTCGTCGGACGATGCGGCCATCGTGGAGCGCGCCCTCGCCATGACCGGCGTCGCCGACCTGGCCGACCGGCCCGTCGACTCGCTCTCCGGCGGCCAGCGCCAGCGCGTCTGGATCTCGATGACCCTGGCCCAGGGCACCGACCTGCTGCTTCTCGACGAGCCGACCACGTATCTGGACCTGGCGCACGCCGTCGACGTACTGGACCTGGTGGACGATCTGCACGAGTCGGGATGCGCCGTGGTCATGGTGTTGCACGACCTCAATCTGGCGACGCGCTACAGCGACAACCTCATCGTGATGCGGGAGGGGTCGATTCTGGCGCAGGGGCATCCGCGTGACGTGATTACCGCGGATTTGCTGGAGGAGGCATTCGGGCTGCGTGCCAAGGTGATTGACGACCCGGTAGGGGACCGGCCGCTCATTGTGCCGATCGGTCGTACGCACGTTCAGCTCGACGGCAACTCTTGACGCGACAAGTTGAAGGTTAGGCTAGGCTAACCTCACTTTGGCAGGATAAAGTTTGGCTGCCCTAAGGCAGGGGCGCACCGGTCAGCGTGAAAGCAAGGGATCTCGGATGCATCTCCATGGAACGGCGCTCAAGAAGCGGTCCTGGCGGCGATTGGCGGCCGTAGTGTCCGCCGCGACTCTCAGTGTCGGCCTCCTCGCGGGATGCGGTTCGGACAAGTCGGACGACGGGGACAAGGGCAGCGACAAGAACGCCCCGGCCGCCGCCGGAAAGTTCCCGGTCACCGTGGAGCACGCGTTCGGATCCACGGAGGTGAAGAAGGCCCCCAAGCGGGTCGTCTCCGTCGGCTACACGGACGACCAGGCCATCCTGGCGTTCGGCGTCAAGCCGGTCGGCATGACCGACCAGTACCCGAACCCGGCGGGCAAGTCCCCCGACATCAACACCCAGTGGCCGTGGGTGAAGGACGAGTGGGGCGACACCAAGCCCGAAGTCATCATGAAGAACGGTGACAACGGCCCGAACTACGAGAAGATCGCGGCCCTGCGCCCCGACCTGATCATCGCGGTGTACTCCGAGATCGACAAGGCCGCCTACGAGAAGCTCTCCAAGATCGCCCCGACGGTGGGCCGCACCAAGGCCGAGAAGGAGCCCTTCAGCGCTCCGTGGCAGGACAACGCGGTGCACATCGGCAAGGCCCTCGGCCAGGAGGCCAAGGGCAAGAAGCTGGTCGCGGGCATCCAGACGAAGCTCGACCAGGCCAAGAAGGACCACCCGAAGCTCGCGGACCAGACCGCCGTCGCGCTGTCCTGGTACAAGAATTCCCTCGCGCCGTTCACCTCGACCGACGTGCGCGGCCGTCTGGTGACGGGCATCGGCTACAAGTACCAGACCAAGATCGATGACATCGCGGACGGCAGCTTCTCCACCCAGCTCTCGCCCGAGCGCACCGACCTGGTCGACGTCGACCGCATCTTCGTCATCAACGACAAGGCCGACCAGGCCGCGCTGAAGAAGTTCAAGCTCTTCACCAACCTGAACGCGGTGAAGAAGGGCAACGTGTCCTACCTGCTCGACAGCGAGGGCCCGGCGGTCGGCGCGGCCATGTCCCAGGGCACCCTGCTGTCCCTGCCGTACGCCATCGACGAACTCGTCAAGTCGGTCGACTAGGTGTGAGCACTACCGACACGAGGGTCGTCCCGGCGACCCTGCGCACGGCGACCGGACGCGAGGCCACCCGCTGGGTCACGGCGCACTGCCGTGAAGTGCCCTGGCTGACGGTGGCCACCGTGCTCACCACGGTGGCCGGGGCGGCGCTCCAGGTGCTCCCCGTGCTCCTGCTCGGCCGGGTGGTCGACGGGGTGGTCGAGGGTGAGTCGCGCTCGATGCTCCTCAAGGTCGGCGTGCTGATGGTGGCTGCCGCGCTGCTCGGCGCGGTGGCCACCGCGGTCTCGACCTATCTCATCGGACGGCTCGGCGCGGATCTGCTCGCGCGGCTGCGCGAAAGCGCCGTCCGTTCGGTCCTCGGGATGCCGAGTGCGCGGATCGAGCAGGTCGGCCGCGGGGACGTGCTGTCCCGGGTCGGTGACGACGTGGCCGTCCTCTCCAAGGGCATCCGCATGGCCATCCCCACGGTGTTCTCCGCGGGCGTCCTGGTCTTCATCGCCACGGTCGGCATGTTCGGTCTCGACTGGCGGCTCGGCCTCGCGGGCGCCGGCGCGCTGCCCGCGTACGCCCTGGCCCTGCGCTGGTACCTGCCCCGGTCGGCGCCGCTCTACCGCAAGCAGCGGGTGGCCCAGGCCGACCGCGCGCAGGCGCTGATCAGCGGACTCAACGGCATCGACACGGTCCGGGCGTACCGCCTGGAGGACACCTTCCGCGAGCAGGTCACCGACGAGTCGTGGCGGGTGCGCAACTACGGCGTCGAGGTGTTCCGGTTCTTCGGCCGGTTCGTCGGCCGCGAGAACCGTGCCGAGTTCATCGGGCTCGTCCTCATCATCGTGGTGGGGTACGCCCTGCTGGAGGCCGACGCCGCGACCCTCGGCCAGGTGTCGGCGGCCCCGCTGATGTTCCACCGGCTCTTCACCCCCCTGGGCGCCATCATGTTCACCTTCGACGAGGCGCAGAAGTCCGGCGCGAGCCTCACCCGCCTCGTCGGGGTCCTCGGGGAGGAGGCGGAGGAGCGGCTCGTGGGCGACACGGCCGTCGCCTCGGCTGAAGCCCTGTCGTACCCGGTGACCGTGGCGGGGCTGACCTTCAGCTATCCCGACACCGAGGAACCGGTCCTCAGGGACGTCGACCTGACGATCCCGGCAGGCGGTTCGCTCGCCCTGGTGGGCGCGACGGGCGCGGGCAAGTCGACCCTCGCGGCGCTGATCGCGGGCATCGGGACCCCGCAGTCCGGATCGGTGCGCATCGGGTCGACCGACCTGGCCGGTCTCGACGAGGCCGGGGCGCGGGCCCTGGTGAGCATCCTGACGCAGGAGACGCATGTGTTCTCCGGTCCGCTCGCCGACGACCTGCGCCTGGCCGCGCCGGAGGCGACCGACGCGGAGCTGATGGACGCGCTGCGCACGGTCGGCGCCGACGGCTGGGTCGACGCGCTGCCCGAGGGCCTGCACACCCTGGTCGGCGAGGGCGGCGAGCGCCTGGACGTCACCAAGGTCGCCCATATCGCCCTGGCCCGGCTCGTGCTCGGCCGGGCGCCCGTCGTGGTGCTCGACGAGTCGACCGCGGAGGCGGGCAGCGAGGGCGCCGCCGAGCTGGAGCGGGCCGTGCTCGCCGCGTGCGCGGGCCGGACCACGTTGTTCGTGGCGCACCGGCTGACCCAGGCGATGGCGGCCGACCGCATCGCCGTCCTGGACGCGGGGCGCGTCGTGGAGCAGGGGGCGCACGACGAGCTGGTGGCGCTGGGCGGCCGCTACGCGCGGCTCTGGCGGGCATGGCGAGAAGGTAGTTAGGTAAACCTTAGTAAGGTTGGGCTCACTTTCGGCCCTTGGAAAGAAATGCTGAGTCTTCGATGAACGCTGGGTCTTCGATGATGGAATCGCGCGCGCGTCTCGTACGCCTCTCCTCCGCCCGCCTGGCCGACGCGCGCCGGCGCACGGGCGACTATTCCGACCGGACCATCACCGAAGCCTGCGCCCTCGCCCTGTCGTACTGGGCGACGGGCCGGAGCCCCGACGGCATCGACCTCGCTCCCGGCACCCTCTTCGCCGACGTCCTCGGCTGGATCGACAACGGCGGGGTGGAGCCGGGCGGTTGGGGGGTCGGTGAGGGCGGCGCGGACGGCTGGGGCATCGCCGTCCCTCAGGACGTCGACCTGGCCGACGCGCAGCTCGCGCTCGACGACCTCGCCGACTTCCCGGACCGGCCGCTCGGCACCGTCGGCCCGTCCGGCGTGGCGGCACGGCTGAAGACCCTGGCCGAGTGGAACGACACCGACGCCGCCCGGGTCCGCCCGACCATCGTGGAGATGTTCCGCGAGCAGGCCAGGACCCGGCCGGACGCCGTCGCCGTCGTCGACGAGCACCGAACGCTGACCTACCGTCAGGCGGCCGAACTCTCCAGCCAGTTGGCCCACCACCTCATCGAACGCGGCCTCACCGCTGAACAGGTCGTCGGCATCTCCCTCGGCCGCTCCGCCGAGATGGTGATCGGCCTCCTCGGCGTGCTGCAGGCGGGCTGCGCCTTCGTACCGCTCGATCCGCAGTGGCCCGCCGCGCGCCGCGCCGTCGTCATCGACGACGCCCGTGTCGTCGTCCAGCTCAACGACTCCGGCGAGCACGACGCGAGCGAACCGGCCGCCGCGGCCGTCGACCTCGGCGACTGGAAGTACGGCTCCTGCCCCACGGACGGGACGGGCGTCACCGTCCCCGGCGACGCCCTGGCGTACGTCATCTTCACGTCCGGCTCGACCGGACGTCCCAAGGGCGCGATGATCCGCCACGAGGCCATCAGCGAGCGGCTGTTGTGGCAGGTCGGCGAGATCCTCGGCTTCGGGCACGACGACGCGTCGCTGTTCAAGGCGCCGCTGTCGTTCGACATCTCCATCAACGAGATCTTCCTGCCGCTGGTGTGCGGCGGCAGGCTGGTGGTGCTGCGGCCCGGCGGCGAACGCGACCCGCACCACCTCCTGAGCGTCATCGCCGAGCAGCGCGTCACCTTCACCTATCTGGTGTCGTCGATGCTGGACGTCCTCCTGGAGATGGCGGGCGAATCCGGCCGCCTCGACAGCCTGCGCCACGTGTGGTGCGGCGGCGAGGTCCTCACCCCGGAGCTGTACGAACGCTTCCGCACCCGCCTCGACATCCCCATGTACCACGGCTACGGCCCGGCCGAGACGACCATCGGCGTCTCCCACGTCATCTACCGGGGCGAGGCCGAACGCCTGTCGACGTCGATCGGCAAGGCCAACCCCAACACCCAGCTGTACGTCCTCGACGACGAGCTGCGCCCGGTCCCGGTCGGGGTCGGCGGCGAACTGTACGTGGGCGGGTTCCTGCTGGGGCGCGGGTACGTCAACGCGCCCGGCCTGACGGCCTCCCGGTTCGTGGCGAATCCTTTCGCCGGGGACGGCTCCCGGCTCTACCGGACCGGTGACCTCGCCCGCTTCGCCCCCGACGGCTCGCTCGACTTCCTCGGCCGCGCCGACAACCAGATCAAGATCCGCGGCATGCGCCTGGAGATCGAGGACGTCGAGGCCGGGCTCGCGGAGCACCCTGAAGTACGGCACACCTGCGTCGTCGCGAAGAAGAACACGGCGGGCGGCACCTACCTCGTCGGGTACGTCATCCCGGCCGCCGGGAGCGAGGACCTGAAGGCGGACGACGTCAAGGCGTGGGCCGCCGCGCACATGGTCGAGTACATGGTGCCCGCCCACCTCGTCGTCATGACGGAGTTCCCGCTCACCGCGAACGGCAAGCTCGACCGCAACGCGCTGCCCGAGCCCACGGTCGGCACGGGCACGGTCGCCGCGCCCGCCACGGACAACGAACGCGCGGTGTGCGCGGCCGTCGCGACCCTCCTCCAGCTCGACGAGGTCGGCGTCGACCAGGACTTCTTCCAGCTCGGCGGCGACAGCATCCTCGCGATCTCGCTCCTGAGCGCCCTGCGCGACGCCGGCCTCTACGTCACCGCGCGGCAGATCTTCACGAACAGCGTCGTGGGCGCCCTCGCGGCGGTGGCGAGCCGCGAGGACGTCGCCACCGTGGACCACGGCGACACCGCGACCGGCACCGTCGCGGGCTCGCCCATCGTGCAGTGGCTCGGCGAGACCACGGACGCGATCGACGGGTTCGTGCAGTCGGTGGTCCTGAACACCCCGGCGGACCTCACCGCCGACGCCCTCGACGCGGTCCTCACCGCCGTGCTCGCACGGCACGACATGCTGCGCGCCACGCTGGTACGCGGCGACCGCTGGAGCTTCGACATTCCGGAGGCGGGCCGGACCGCCCCGGTCTGGCGGCAGAGCGACCTCCCGCTCGACGCGTGCGTCGCGCTCGCCACCGACGGGCTCGACCCCGACAGCGGCGCGATGCTCCGCGCCGTCTGGCGGCGCGCGGAGCGGCAGCTCGTCGTGGTCGTCCACCATGTGGTGATCGACGGCGTGTCCTGGCGGATCCTGCTGGAGGACCTGGCCACGGCCTGGCGGCAGCTCGCGTCCGGTGCGCCGATCGAACTGCCCCCGGTGGGCACGTCGTTCCGGCGCTGGACGCAGCTCCTGGGCGGCGCGGACTTCGACGCCGACCGCGCCTACTTCCAGCAGCCCCTGCCGGGACCGGACCAGCCGGTGGCCAGGCGCGCCCTGGCCGAGACCGACACCGTCGAGCACGAGCGGATACGCACCGTCTCGGTCGGCCCCGAGATCACGGCCGCGCTCCTCGGCGAGATACCCGTGAAGTTCCACGCGGGCGTCAACGACGTACTCCTCACCGCGCTCGCCGTCGCCCTCGCCCGCTGGCGCCGCGACCTCGGGCAGGACCAGACGTACGCCCACATCGAGCTGGAGGGCCACGGCCGCGAAGCCCGCTTCGTGGCGGGCGCCGCGGGCTTCGAGCCCGAACTGTCGCGCACCGTCGGCTGGTTCACCACCCTGTTCCCGGTGACCGTCGACCCCGGCACGGCGGCGGACCTGACCGCGCCCGCCTATCTGGCCGCGGCGCTCAAGGCCGTGAAGGACGACCTCGCCCGGGTGCCCGGCAACGGCGTCTCGTACGGCGCCCTGCGCTACCTCGCCGACACCGACTTCGGCACGCCCGCCCCGCAGGTGCTCTTCAACTACCTGGGCCGCTTCGACGCCGGCGCGTCCGGGGACTGGCAACTCGCGGGCACCACCGGACAGTTGGGTGAGAAGCGCGACCCGAGGATGCGCCTGCCGCGCGCCCTGGAGTTCAACGCGATCGCCGAACCGGCCGCGCTCGGCGGCGAGTACGAGCTGGTCACCACCATCTCCTGGCCCGACGGGCTGTTCACCGACGCCGACATCACGGCGATCGGGGACTACTTCCGGCTGGCCCTGGCCGGGCTCGCCGCGCTCGACGAGGGCGGCCACTCGCCCAGCGACTTCCCCCTGGTGCCGCTCACACAGGCCGACGTCGACGGCTTGGACGGACCGGCGCTGCGGGACATCCTGCCGCTGACGCCGCTGCAGGAGGGCCTGTACTTCCACTCGGTCTTCGACGACGACTCGGCGGGCGCCTACGTCGAGCAGCAACTCCTCACCCTGGACGGCGAGGTGGACGCCGACCGGCTCGCCGCGGCGGCCACCCGGCTGCTCGCCCTGTACCCGAACCTGGCCGCGCGGTTCGTGGCCCTCGCCGACGGCCGCGTGGTCTCCGTCCTGGACGGCGGGGCCGAGGCGCCCTTCACCACGCTGGACCGCCCCGGCATCGGCGACGCCGAGATCCGCGACCTCGCCGAGCGGGACCGGCGCGCCGGGTTCGACCTGGCCACCGGGCCCCTGATGCGGTACACGCTCGTCCGCGCGGGCTCCGGCCGCACCGTTCTCGTGCAGACCGTGCACCACATCATCGCCGACGGCTGGTCCGTGCCGCCGATGCTGCGCGCCCTGCTCGCCGAGTACCACGCGCCGGGCTCCGTGTACCCGCACGGCGGCTTCCCCGACTACGTGGCCTGGCTCACCGGACGCGACGACGACGAGAGCGACCGGGTGTGGCGCGGCGAGCTGGCCGAGCTGCCCGGCTCGTCGCTGGTCGCCGAGGGGCACACCCCGTCCGACCGGTTCGCCGACATCGACGTGGCCGCCGACGTCGACATCGACTCGGCCGCCCGCTCGGCCGGGGTGCCGCTGAGCGTCGCCGTGCACAGCGCCTGGGCGGTGACGCTCGGCGGCATCCTGCACAGCGAGGACGTCGTGTTCGGCTCCACGGTGTCCGGGCGTGACGCGGAGGTGCCCGGCATCGAGGACATGGTGGGTCTGTTCATCAACACGATCCCCGTGCGCGCCCGTTGGGCCGGTACGACCACGGCCCGAGACCTGCTCGCCTCGGTGCGGGAGCACCAGAGCGCGGTGCTGCCGCACCAGCACGTCTCGCTGGCACGGATCGGCCGCCGGACGGGCTCCGGCTCGCTCTTCGACACCCTCGTGGTGTTCGACGTCGCGACCGACGTGGCCGCCCTGCGCGGCCCCGACGACACCCTCGTCATCGCCGACATCGTCAACGAGGGCGCCCCGCACTACCCGCTGACGCTCGTGGTGGAGCGCGCCCTCGACGGCCGCCCCCGCTTCAACCTGATCTACGACGGCGAGCTGCTGCGCGAGTCGAGCGCCCAGGACATCCTGCGCACCTTCACCCGCACCCTCACCGGCCTGCTCACCCGCCCGGACACCCTGGTCGACGACCTGGCCCCCGAGGCCGACCGGCGTCCCGCGCCCCTCACCCCGACCACCCTCGCGGGTCTCTTCGACGCCGCCGCGCACCGCGATCCGGCCGCGACCGCCGTCACCCAGTGCGGCCTCGACGGCGACAGGCGCTCGCTGACGTACGGTCAACTGGCTGCTGCGAAGGAGGAGTTGGCCGCCGCCCTGCGCGCGGCCGGTGTCGGTCCGGGGCAGCGGGTGGCCGTCGCCGTCCCGCGCTCCGTCGAGCAGGTGGTGGCGCTGGTCGCGGTGGTCACGGCGGGCGGTGCCTATGTGCCGCTGGACCTGGCGTACCCGGACGAACGCCTTGAGTACATCCTGACCGACGCGGCTCCGCAGGTGGTCCTCGTGGACCGGGAGCAGCGGGACCGGTTCACCGACCTGCTGGCGCGGGCGGGCGTGGCGGCCCGTGTGATCGTCCAGGGCGCGGAGCCGCCCCAGGGGGACGGACAGCCGCTGGACGCCACCGGGCCCGCGCCCGAGGCCGACTGGCACGACCCCGCGTACGTGATCTACACCTCCGGGTCGACCGGGCGCCCCAAGGGCGTCGTCGTCCCGCACTCCAGCGTGGTGACGCTGCTCGCGAACACGCAGCCCGACATGGGCTTCGGGCCCGACGACGTGTGGGTCCAGTTCCACTCCTTCTCCTTCGACTTCGCGGTCTGGGAGCTGTGGGGCGCGCTGGCGTACGGCAGTGAACTGCTGCTGCCCGACTACGCGTTGACCCGCTCCCCGGTCGACTTCCACCAGCTGGTCCGCGAGCGCGGGGTGACCGTGCTCAACCAGACCCCGTCGGCCTTCTACCAGTTCATCGAGGCCGACCGGCACGCCGACGAGCCGGTCCCGGCGCTGCGGCGGATCGTCTTCGGCGGCGAGGCCCTCGACCTGGGGCGGCTGCGCGGCTGGGTCGAGCGGCACGGCACCGGTACGCCCGAGCTGGTCAACATGTACGGCATCACCGAGACGACCGTGCACGTCACCCACCGGGTGCTGACCGACGACGACTTCGGCCCCGGCGACGACGTCTCCCCGATCGGCGGCCCGATCCCGGGCCTCGTCACCCACCTGCTCGACGACCGGCTCCGCCCGGTGCCGCCGGGCCGGGAGGGCGCCATCTACGTCGCCGGTGACCAGGTGGCGCTCGGCTACCTGGGCCGACCGGGGCTCACCGCGGGCCGGTTCGTCGCCGACCCGTTCGCGGGCGACGGTTCCCGCATGTACCACACGGGCGACCTCGCCCGCCGCACCCTGGACGGCGAGCTGGAGTTCACGGGCCGCGCCGACGACCAGGTCCAACTCAAGGGCTTCCGCATCGAGTTGGGCGAGGTGGAGGGTGCCGTCCGGCGACTGGACGGCGTCGTCGACGTGGCCGTCACCGTGGCGGACAGCGGGGACCATCTGGTGGCGCACGTGGTGGGCCGCGTGCCGGACGACTTCGCCACCCGCCTGTCGGCCGAGCTCCCCGTCCACATGGTGCCCGCCCGGGTGCTGAGGGTCGATGCTCTGCCCTTGACGGTCAACGGCAAGCTGGACCGGAAGGCCCTGGTCGAGAGCACCAAGGCGCGCTCCGCGCAGGACGGTGACGATGCCGCGGGCCGGTGGGGGCTGGTCGGGCAGTTCCCCGCGCCCCTTGAGGGCGCGTCCTCGCCGGTCGCCGCCCTTGTCGGCATCTTCGCCGACACCCTGCCCGGCGCTGCCGTCGATGCCGACACCGACTTCTTCACCGCCGGAGGCGACAGCATCGTCGCCATCACGCTGATCAACCGGGCCAGGGCCCTCGGCCTGACCATCGCTCCCCGGGACGTGTTCCTGTTCAGGACGCCACGCGGGCTCGCCGAAGAACTGGGGACGCGCGCCCCGCAGGCCGTGCCCGCCGTACCGGCCGCCCGCCGCGAGGACGGCCCCCTCACACCGACCCCGATCATCCTGCGCCAGCGCGAACTGGGCGGCACGCTCGCCCGGTTCGCCCAGGCCAGGACGCTGACGGCACCCGAAGGCGCCGGATTCGCCGACGCCGAGCGCGCCGCGCGTGCCGTCGTCGCCGCGCACCCGGCGCTCCGCATGACGCTGCGCGTGGAGCACGGCGTATGGGCCCTGCGCACCGAACCCGCCCGCGACGTCACCGTCGTACGGGCCCAGGCCACGGACCCGACGGCCGTGGCGAACGAGGCCGCCGGGCTGCTCGACCCCGAGTCCGGGAACGTCATCGCGTTCTCGTGGCTGGAGGCGAGCCGCACCCTGGTCGTCACCGTGCACCACCTCGCCGTCGACGCCGTGTCCTGGCTGGTCCTCCTGGACGACCTGGCCACCGCCATGGGCGGGGCGCCCCTGCCGCCGCCGACCACGTCCTACGCCGAGTACGCCGAAGCGCAGGCGCTCCAGGCCGCCGAGGCGCTCGACGACCTCGGGCACTGGATCACCACGCTCCAGGCACCCGCGCTGCTGCCCGAAGCCGGGGCCGAGCGGGCGGCCACGACCGAGGCGCTGCGCGAGACAACCGTCGTACTCGCCCCCGAAGTGAGCGACCGCGTCACCCGCACCGCACCCGCCGCACTCGGCGTCGACCTCACCGAGCTGCTCTGCGGCGCGCTGCGCACCGCGCTGACCCACATCCAGCCCGCGCCCACCGACCTCGCGGTCGACCTGGAGCGGCACGGCCGGGTCCCGGTCCACGAGCACCACGACTACACCCGCACCGTCGGCTGGTTCACCGCCATCGCGCCCGTGCGGCTCACCGCGCACACCGACCCCGTCGCGGCGGCCCGCGAAGTCGCCGAGCGGCAGCCGGACGAGCGCGCGCACGTCGCGTACGGCCGACTCCGGTACCTCAACCCGCAGACGGCCCCGCTCCTGACCGCCCGCCCGCAGGTCCTGTTCAACTACCTCGGCCGGGGCAGCGAGTCGCAGGCGCCGCACATCACCGGTGGCGACCAGGGCAGTCCGTACGCCGTCGAGGTCAACGCCTGGACCGACGCCGCGACCGGCAGCCTGCACGCGACCTTCACCCTCGCCGAGGGCATCCCCGACGAGATCACCGCGCACTGGCTGAGCGCGCTGGAGCGCGTCGCGGACGCCTCCGTCACGGCGGAGCGCACGGCACCGGTCACCCCGCTCCAGCGCGGCCTGTTCTTCCAGGCCCAGATGGCGGGCACCGCCGGACACTATGTCGCGCAGAGCTGGTTCACCTTCGACCGGCGCCTCGACACCGACGCGCTCGCCGAGGCGATGGCGCACGTCATCGCGCGGCACCCGGTCGTCGGCGCGGGCTTCACCACCGACGACGACGGCAACCCGGTCCAGGTCCTCAAGGCGGGCCGCCGGGTCGACGTCCACACCGTCGACCTGGCCACGGAGGACGAGGTCGAGGCCCTGCGCACGCGGGACCGCGACACGGGCTTCGACCCAGGGGAGCCGCCGCTGATCCGGCTGACCGTGGTGCGCCTGCCCGGTGACCGCGACGGCCTGCTGCTGAGCTACCACCTGCTGCTGTGGGACGGCTGGTCCCGCGAGATCGTGCTGCGGGACCTCTTCGCCGCCTACCGGGCCGTCGTCGCGGGCGAACCGCTCGACGCCACCCCGGCCACGCCGAGCTTCGAGGACCACGCCCGGACGCTCGCCGCCAAGGACCCGGCCGTAGCGGAACGCTTCTGGACGGAGCACCTCGCCGGACTGCCCGGGCCGACCCTCCTCGCCGGACCGGCGCCGTCCCTGTCGGACGACCTGCCGAGCGCCCTCGTGCAGACGCTGTCCGCCGCACAGTCGAACCTGCTGCGCGACGCCGCCAAGGCGCACGGTGTCACGCTCAACTCGATCCTGACCGGCGCGTTCGGGCTGCTGCTCGGCGCGCACACGGGCCGCAGCGACGCCGTGTTCGGCGTGACCGTCTCCGGCCGCGACGGCGAGGGCCTGTCCGACATCGTCGGCGTGCTCCTCAACACCGTCCCCATGTGGACGCGGGCGCGGCCGGACGCCACGGTCCGCGCGTACCTGGAGGCCGTGCAGACGGCGCGGGTCGAGGCCATGGAGCACGAGCACCTCGGGCTCGGCGAGATCCAGCGGGCGAGCGGGCAGGACACGCTGTTCGACAACCTGTTCGTGCTCCAGAACTTCCTGGACATGGACGCGTTCGCCGAGATGAACTCCCGGCACGGCATCACCTCGGTGCAGGCCGACGACTCCACCCACTACCCGTTCACCTGGGTCGTGACGCCCGGCGACCGGCTCACGGTCAAGCTGGAGCACCGCGACGGCGACACCGCGGGCGCCCGCCGTCTCCTCGACGACTACGTGCGCGTACTCGAAGACCTGGCCTGCTGGACCGGTCCGGTCGGCGCGCTGCCGGGCCTCGGGCGGCAGCCCGCGGCCGACGCGCGCACGGACATCGGCACGGACACCGTCGTCGACCGCTTCGACCAGGCCGCGGACCGCGATCCGCAGCGGGTCGCGCTCGTCGCCCACGGCGCGACCATGACGTTCGCCGAGCTGCGGGACCGCAGCCGAGCCGTGGCGGGCGTGCTCGCCGGGCGCGGCATCGGCCCGGAGACGAACGTGGGCCTCGCGATCCCCCGCTCCCTCGACTCGATCGTGGCGCTGTTCGCCGTCCTGCGCGTCGGCGCCGCCTATATACCGCTGGAGCTCGACCACCCCGACGAGCGCATCGCCGCGATCGTCGCGGACGCCCGCCCCGACGTCATCCTCACCGTGAGCGCCGTGTCGCCCCGGCTGACCGGCGCCGTCATCGGCACCGACGACCTGATCGAACTGGACCGGCCGCTGTCCGCAGCCGAGCCGTTCGTGACGTTCACGCCGGACGACCCGGACCGGCTCCGGCACCCCGCGTACACGATCTACACCTCCGGTTCGACCGGGAAGCCCAAGGGCGTGGTGACCGAGTACGCCGGGCTCACCAACATGCTGATCAACCACCAGCGCCGGATCTTCGAACCGGTCCTGGCGGAGCACGAGCACCGGGTCTTCCGGATCGCCCACACCGTGTCGTTCGCGTTCGACATGTCGTGGGAGGAGCTGCTGTGGCTCGCCGACGGCCACGAGGTGCACATCTGCGACGAGGAACTGCGCCGGGACGCGCCCGGTCTCGTCGCGTACTGCCTGGAGCACGGCATCGACGTCATCAACGTGACGCCGACCTACGCGCAGCAGCTCGCGGCCGAGGGCCTGCTCGACCACCCCGACCGGCGCCCGGCCCTGGTGCTGCTCGGCGGCGAGGCCGTCACGCCGACCCTGTGGCAGCGGCTCGCCGACACCGAGGGCACGGTCGGCTACAACCTGTACGGACCCACCGAGTACACGATCAACACCCTCGGCGTCGGCACCTTCGAGTGCCAGGACCCGGTGGTGGGCGTCGCCATCGACAACACCGACGTGTACGTCCTCGACCCCTGGCTGCGGCCGCTGCCGGACGGTGTCCCCGGTGAGCTGTACGTCGCGGGCATCGGCATCGCGCGCGGCTACCTCGGACAGTCCGCGCAGACCGCCCACCGGTTCGTGGCGTGCCCGTTCGGGGCGCCCGGCGAGCGCATGTACCGCACCGGTGACCTCGTGGTCCGGCGGCCCGACGGGAACCTGATGTACCTGGGCCGCACCGACCAGCAGGTCAAGATCCGGGGGCACCGCGTCGAACTCGGCGAGGTCGAGGCCGCGTTCGCCGCACACGCGGCAGTGCGGTTCGTCGCCGCGGTCGCCCAGCCGGACCCGCAGGTCGACGGGGCGTACCGGCTCGCCGCGTACCTCGTCCTCGACGGCTCCGACCTGGCCGCCGTCGCCGCCGACGTGGGCAGCGGGCTGCCGGACTTCCTGCGCCCGACGCACTACGCCCAGGTCGAAAGCATCCCGCTGACGGTCAACGGGAAGGCTGACACCAAGGCGCTGCCCGAGGCGAAGCCGCTCGGCGCGCTGACCACGGCGGGGGAGCGGGGTCCGGAGACGGAGACCGAGACCGTGGTGTGCGAGTTCTTCGCCGAGGCGCTGGACCTGGATGATGACGAGGTGAGCGCCGTGAGCGACTTCGTGTCCCTCGGAGGGCACTCCATGCTGGCGGTGCGCCTGATCGGGCTGCTCCGCCGCGAGTACGGTCCTGTGGTCACCATCCGTGACCTGTTCACCCTGCGAACCCCGGAAGCGATTGCCCGCCACCTCGATGACAACTCCTGACACGCAGCGGCCCCGCCCGGGGTCCGACATCCTGCGCACCGCACTGCGGCGCAACCTCGGTGCCATGGCCGGGGGCACCGTCCTCATGGGCCTGTACCAGGCGGGGGAGACCGCCTTCCCCATCGCCCTCGGCCTGATCGTCGAGCACACCCTGCGGGAAAACCGCAGTCCCGGCTCGCTCGCCGTCTCGATCGGCGCCCTCGCCGTGATCATCACGACGGTGTCGCTGTCGTGGCGGTTCGGCATGCGCGTCCTGCAGAAGGCCAACACCACCGAGGCGCACCGCTGGCGGGTGCGGGTCGCCGCCTGCGGACTCCAGCCGGTGGCCAGGGACGTCGACCTCAAGTCCGGCGAGGTGCTGACCATCGCCACCGAGGACGCCGACCAGACCGCCGACATCGTCGAAGTCGTGCCGATGCTGATCAGCTCGCTGGTCGCGATCGTCGTCGCGGCGGTCGCCCTCGGCCTCGCCGACTTCCGGCTCGGCCTCCTCGTGATCGTCGGCACCGTCGCGATCCTGTCGGTCCTCAGCGTCATGTCCAAGCGGATCGGCTCCAGCACGCAGGAACAGCAGGCCCGGGTGGCGCGGGCCGGCGCGAAGGTCGCCGACCTCATCACCGGCCTGCGCCCGCTGCACGGCTTCGGCGGCAACCACGCGGCGTTCCGCTCCTACCGCAAGGTCAGCACGGAGGCCAAGCACCAGTCGATCACCGTCGCCAAGGTCAACGGCGTCTACGCGGGCACCGCCCTCGCCCTCAACGCGATCCTCGCCGCGGCCGTGACCCTCACGGCGGGCTGGCTGGCGTTCGAGGGCCGGATCAACATCGGCGAACTCGTCATGGCCGTGGGCCTCGCGCAGTTCATCATGGAGCCGCTGAAGCTGTTCTCCGAGATGCCCAAGTACGTGATGATCGCGCGGGCGTCGGCCGAGCGGATGGCGCTGGTCCTCACCGCGCCGCCGGTGACGACCCCGGGGTCAGGGCACCCTGCCGCGGGCGGCGACCTGGAGGTGGACTGCGTCCGGCACGGGCCGCTGCGCAAGCTCAAGTTCCAGGTGCCCGCCGGTGAGTTCGTGGCGATCACCGCCTATCAGCCGCGCGCGGCGGCCGACCTCGCGTCGATCCTCGCCGTGAACGTCCCGCCGGACGCGTACGAGGGCGTGGTCCGGGTCAGCGGGCAGGAGCTCGCGGACCTGTCGGTCGAGTCGGTCCGCGCCCATATGCTGGTCAACCCCTACGACGGGGAGATCTTCGCGGGCACCCTGCGTTCGAACATCGACCCGTCGGGCACCAGCGGCACGGTCCCCGAGGCCGTCGAGGCGTCCATGCTGACCGACGTCGTCGCCCTGCACCGCGACGGCCTCGACTACGCCGTCCGCGACCGCGGCGCGAACCTCTCGGGCGGCCAGCGCCAACGCCTGTCCCTGGCCCGCGCGCTCGCCGCCGACACCGACGTCCTCGTCCTGCACGACCCCACGACAGCCGTCGACGCGGTCACCGAACAACTCATCGCCCGCAACGTCGCGAAGCTGCGCCGGGGCCGCACCACCATCGTCATCACCAGCAGCCCGCCCCTCCTGGACGCGGCGGACCGCGTCCTGGTCCTGGACGACGGGGTCATCACCGCCGAGGACACGCATCGGAATCTGCTGGCGAGCGACGAGGCGTACTGCTCGGCCGTGGCGCGGTGAACCGCTGGGCTCAGTGCCAGTCGCCGACCACCCGGGTGTTGTCGACGCCCGACAGGAAGTAGAAGTAGTACTCCCCGCCGCTCAGGTGGTAGGTGGGGGCCGCCTTGCCGCCGCAGGGGATGCGGACGACGTTCCCGACGGGCCGGTCGCGGCCCCAGGTGACGTGGTAGAGCTGCCCGGCAGTGATGTCGCTGGCGCAGTAGGCCGACAACGTGACCCGCTGCCCGTCACCCTGCGGGCGATGCGTCTTCGGTGAGTGGCCGTAGGTGTTGAACCGGACCTCGAAGTCGACGGAAGCGGCGGCGAGGTGCGGTGCGGCGGCGGGCACGGCCACGTGCTGCCGGGCCGCACCCGCCTGGGCCGGGGCGCCGGTCAGGCCCACGGCGAGGAGTGCTGTGGCGGCGGCGAGGAGAGTGCGCATGGGGAAGTCTCTGATTTCTCTCTGCGGAGCGTGGGGGTGTGGGGAGCGCGGAAGGTCCGGGGGGCGGGGTCAGGCACCGTCGGCGACGATGTGCGTGTTGTCGACGCCGGAGATGAAGTGGAAGTAGTAGAAACCGCCCCGCAACTGGTAGTTGAGGGTCTTGGGGGCCCGGTTGCAGGGAACGGAGAAGGCGCGGCCGACCGCGGGGTCGATCCCGGTCGCCGAGTGGTAGAGCTGCCCGACCAGGGCGTCGCTGTCGCAGTCCGCCTTGAGGGTGTAGCGGTGGACCCCGAACTGGATGCTCAGGGTCGGTGAGTCGGCCCGTCCGTTGAACCACATGTCGAAGAGGACGCTCTTGGCCTGGTGGTGCGGTGCCCGGTCCGGCGCGGCAGGCGTGGACGCCGACGGGGAGGTGAGGGCGGAGGCGGCGGCCGACGGGGCGGCGGTGCCGGTCACCAGCGCGGCCAGCGCGGCGACGGCTGCGGTGTATCGATGCATGTGCGTGATGCCTTCCTGATGGGGGCGACGGAGCCTGACGAGAGCCCACGGGAGCCGTATCGGCGCCCCGCTCGAATCTCGTACGCGAGTTCGCCCAGGCGATCCTGCGGCCCTCGGACGGAACAGCGGGGCAGGCGAAGCGGTCGTGCGGGGAAGGCAGACGCAGGTTCACTCCAACGGCTCTTCGCCGGTTCCCCCGCATCGGCGAAGGCGTCTGCGCCTGCCTCCGGTTTCGCCCCGTCCGGCCGTGCTGCCGACGGGGTGTGACCAGAGTCTGCGGCGGCCGCCCGACACTCACAACCGCATCCCGGCCGCTTCCCGGAAGTCGGGATCCCAAGTGCCCTGACCTGCAGGGACGCAGGTGTCCCGGGATGCGGTTGTCCCGGGACGGCGGCGGCATCGTGGGCAACGGAGCGCGCCCGTACCCGCTGCCCGGCCGACCTCCTGAGCGCATGCCCGGGCGCCCCTGGGCGCGCGCCCAGGGGTGATCCGTGGGCGCGCCCACGGGCAATCCTCGGAGAGGCGGAGAGGCGGAGAGGCGGAGAGGCGGAGAGGCGGAGAGGCGGAGAGGCGGACAGGCGGACAGGCCCTAGGCCAGCGCCCAGGCCACATCCCTGAGCAGGGCCTGCCGCCACCCCGCGCGGTCGTGGTCCGACGCCGACCGCGAGACCCGCACGGTCGCACCGGCCTGTTCGGTCAGGGTCTCGACCAGCGCGCAGTGGGGCAGCATCCGCGCCTCGTGCTCCCCCACGTCGAAGGCGACCCGCAGACCGGACAGGTCGGGGTGGTCCGCCAGTCGCGCGGCGATGGCACCCCCGACCGGTCCGCCCAGCGGGTCCGCCTGGCCCATCGCTTCGGACGTCCACCAGAACGACGGCGACTGGACGGCGATCCGGGACACCAGGTCGGGGAACTCCAGCGCCGCGTACATCGCGCTCAGCCCGCCGAGGCTCTGCCCGGCGACCACGAGCCGGTCCGGGTCGGCCGGTACGCCGGACTCCGCGACCAGTGGCAGCAGTTCGTCCCGCACCGCCCGCCACAGCTCGGGCCTGCACGCGAACTCGGCCGCCCGGTCCTTGGCCGGGAGCAGGACGAGGGTGACGGGCGGCATCTCGCCACTGGCGACGGCCGCGTCGAACGCGGTCATCGCCGGGTGCAGGTACAGCCAGTCGTCCCCGTCGAGCAGCAGGACCACGGGTCCGCCGCCGCCCGCGGCGTGTACGCGCACGGTGCGCCGCCCGCCGAGCTTCTCGCTGGACCAGCGGACCCGGGTGCGCGGGACGGGCAGCACGTCGTCGGCGCCGACGGCGGGCCAGTGCGGCTGGGCCGGGGCGTCCGGGGTCGCGGCGATGGACCTGTCACCGCCCGCGCCGACCGGGTTGAGCGGGTCGGCGTACGCGTCGTCGCCCACGCGGAACTGGTAGGTCACCCGCAGCCGCGCGGGCATGGGCACCTGGGCGTACCAGCAGTCCGTGTCGCCGAAGCGCCGCAGGGGCACGGGCTTCGACCAGCTCTCGAAGTCGATGCTCGCCCCGGACCCGCGCCACAGGAAGAGGGTGACCCAACCGCCGTCGGCGGCGGGAATCGACGCGGGTGCTCCCGCCGCGGCCCAGAACCCGTCGCTGCCGGGTGCGCCGGACAGCCCGAACTCGGCGAAGGCAGGGGCCACTTCGGCACGCATGGTGGTCTCCTTGTGAGAGGGGAGGCGGGGGGAGCTGGACGCACCCTGATTAGGCGAGCCTAACTTCATGGCGGCCTTCTCTTCCATCCCCGGTCCGGCTGCCGAAAAGGGTCCGCCTTGCCGCCGGTTGGGGACCGTCGGCGTCGTGTGCCCGGGGTCCGGCACTCGGGAGCACGGGGCGGTCCTGACGTCTCGCGGGAGCCTGGCCGGAATTCGTCTTGCGTCGACCAAGGGGGGGCCGTTTCACCCTTCGATAAGGTTAGGCTAACCTTCGGGCGTGCATGTTGGTGAAGAGACCGCCGAGGCCACGCGCCCCCAGGGTCATGAACTGCTCGCCACGGGTGTCACCGTGGCGTACGAGGGCGTCGATGTCGTACACGACGCCTCGATGACGCTGCGCCCGGGCGAAGTGACCGTCCTGGTGGGGCCGAACGGCAGCGGGAAGTCGACGCTGCTGCGTACGCTCGCCCGGCTGCAGCGGGCCCGGACCGCCACGCTCGTCATCGACGGCGACACCGACGGCCTCGCGCTGGGACCGCGTGAGTTCTCGCGCCACGTCGCCCTGCTCACGCAGGGGCGCCCCACGCCCAGCGGGCTCACCGTCCGGGACGTCGTCGAATTCGGCCGCTACCCGTACCGGGGCCGCTGGGGCAAGGCCGACCCGGGAGGCCGGGCCGCCGTGGACCGCGCGCTCGCCCTGACCGGCGTCGCCGACCTCGCCGAACGGGGCGCCGAGCACCTGTCCGGCGGGCAGCTCCAGCGCGTCTGGCTGGCCGGCTGCCTCGCCCAGGAGACGGGCGTGCTCCTGCTCGACGAGCCGACCAACCACCTCGACCTCCGCTACCAGGTCGAACTCCTCGACCTGATGCGGGACCTGGCGGACGACCACGGCATCGCCGTCGGCGCCGTCCTGCACGACCTCGACCAGGCCGCCGCTGTCGCCGACCGCATCGTCCTGCTCGACGACGGGCGGGTCATCGCCGACGGCGACCCCGAAGACGTACTGACGCCGCAGCGGCTGACCGACACCTACGGCATCCGCATCGACGTCGAGACCGACCCGCTCACCGGCCGCCTGCGCACCCGCGCCATCGGCCGTCACCACGCGCGAAGCGAAAGGCTCAGCACCACCTCATGAGACGCCTCCTGATCACCGCGGCGGCCGCCACCGCCGCGGCCCTCACCCTGTCCGCCTGCGGCACCACCGAGTCGTCCGACGACGAAGCGAAGAAGAGCGGCGACGCCATCACCCTCACCGACGCCACCGGTGCGAAGGTGAAGCTGAACGGCCCCGCCAAGAAGGTCGTCGGCACCGAGTGGAACGTCGTCGAGAGCCTGATCTCGCTCGGTGTCGACCCGACCGGCGTCTCCGACGTCAAGGGCTACAAGACGTGGGACACCGCCGTCCCGCTGAAGAACGACCCCAAGGACATCGGCACCCGCGGCGAGCCGAGCATGGACACCATCGCGTCCCTGAAGCCCGACCTCATCCTCGCGACCACCGACCTGCCCGCGGCCGCCGTGAAGCAGATGCGCAAGGTCGCCCCCGTTCTGACGGTCAAGCCCGGCGACGCCGCCGACCCCATCGGCCAGATGACGAAGAACCTCGACCTCGTCGCCGAGGCCACCGGCACCACCGAGCAGGCCACGAAGCTCAAGAAGGACTTCGAGGCGAAGCTCGCCGCGGGCAAGAAGAAGCTCGCCGCCGCCGGACACGGCGGCGCGAAGTACGCTTTCGCCGACGGCTACGTCACCGGCAACCAGACCTCGATCCGGCCGTACACCAGCGGCTCGCTCATCGGCGCCGTGAACGAGAAGCTCGGCCTGAAGAACGACTGGCAGGTCAAGGGCGACAAGGTCTACGGCCTCGGCGCCACCGACGTCGAGGGCCTCACCAAGCTCGACGACGACGTGCGGTTCGCCTACATCGGCAACGACGGCGACAAGGGCAGCAACCCGTTCGCCGGGGTCCTGAAGAAGGACAAGGTCTGGACGTCGCTGCCGTTCGTCAAGAAGGGCAACGTGCACCGGCTGCCCGACGGCATCTGGATGTTCGGCGGCCCCGGGTCGATGAACAAGTACGTCGACTCCGTCGTCGACTCCCTGAAGAAGTAACGCCATGGCCGTCACCGCAACCACCCCCGCTACCCGCCCGTCGACAGCCGCGGCGCGTACGGGCGCGGCCGCGGTGACGGCCGCACTGGTGCTCCTCGTCGCCGTCCTCGCGGTCGTGGACATCACCCAGGGCACGGCCTCCGTCGGCGCCCCCGAGGTCTGGAAGGCGCTCACCGGCCGGGCCGAGGCGGGCGACTCGTCCGTCGTCATCGCCTCCCGGCTGCCGCGGATGACCGCGGGGCTGCTCGTCGGCGCCGTCCTCGGCATGGCGGGCGCCGCCCTCCAGGCGGTCAGCCGCAACGTCCTCGCCTCGCCCGACACCCTCGCCGTCAACGCGGGCTCCTACGTCGCCCTCTGCGTCGCCGCCGCCACCGGCGTCACGCTGCCGCTGCTCGCCTCCTCCGGCGTCGCCTTCGTCGGCGGCCTCGCCGCTGCGGCCGTCGTCCTCGGCCTCTCCGGCCTGGGCACCGGTACGGTCCGGCTCGTCCTCGCGGGCAGCGCCCTCACCCTCGGCCTCACCGCCGTCGCCGAGGGGCTGCTCCTGCTGCGTCCCCGGCAGACCGAGGGCCTCTACAAGTGGAACCAGGGCAGCATCGCGCAGAACGGCTTCGACGGCGTGCTCCAGATGGCGCCGATCGCCTTCGTCGGCCTCGTCGGCCTGGTGCTGCTCGCCCGCCGGGTCGACGCCCTGGCGCTCGGTGACGATGCCGCGCGCGGTGTCGGCGTCCCCGTCCGCTCCACGCGCGTCACCGCCGTCGTGCTCGCCGCGCTCCTTTCCACGGCCGCCGTCACCCTCGCCGGACCCGTCGGCTTCGTCGGCCTCTGCGCCCCCGCCCTCGTACGCCCCCTCGCCCGCCGGTTCCGCGCCTTCACCCGGTCGCGGGCGCGCCTTCCCTTCGCGGGCCTCACCGGCGCGGCCCTCGTCCTCGGCTCCGACGTGCTGCTGCGGGCCGTCGTACCGTCGGGCACCGCGGTCGCCGTACCGACCGGTGTCGTCACCAGCCTGGTCGGCGCGGTCTTCCTGGTCGTCATGGCCGCGCGGGCCCGGGACACCGCCGGAGCCATGCCGACCGAGCGGCTGCGCATCCGCAGCCGGGCCACCTTCCTCACCACCACGGCCGTCCTCGTCGTCGGGCTCGTCGGCGTGACGATCGCCGCCGTGCTCATCGGCGACGCCAAGCTGCTCCTGGGCGACGTGGTCAACTGGACGCAGGGCCGGTCCGGGCAGGCCATCACCTTCGTGCTCGACACCCGGGTGCCCCGGGTCCTCGCCGCCCTCCTCGCGGGCGCGGCGCTCGCCCTCGCCGGGACCCTCATCCAGGCCGTCACCCGCAACCCCCTCGCCGAACCAGGTGTCCTCGGCGTGACGAACGGCGCCGCCGTCGGCGCCGTCCTGCTCGTCACGACGGTGCCCGTGGCCGGGTCGTGGAGCATCGCCGCCGGTGCGTTCGCGGGCGCCGCGGTCAGCGCGGTCCTCGTCTTCGGACTCGCGGCGCGAGGCGGATTCCAGCAGAACCGGCTCGTCCTCGTCGGATTCGGCGTCGCCACCGGGTCGGCGGCCGTCATCAGCCTCCTGATCATCCTCACCGACCCGTTCAACGCGACGAAGGCGCTCACCTGGCTCTCCGGCTCCACCTACGGCCGGACGTTCCCCGACGTCGTGCCGCTCGCACTCGTCCTCGCCGTGGGCCTGACCCTCGCGGTCATACGGCGCGCCGAACTCGATCTCGTCTCCCTCGACGAGGACACCCCCCGCCTCCTCGGCCTCAACCTGAGCCGCGGCCGCCTCGGCTTCCTCGTCCTCAGCGTCCTCCTGAGCGCCACCGCCGTGGCCGCCGCGGGCACGATCGGCTTCGTCGGTCTCGTCGCCCCGCACGCGGCCCGCGCCCTCGTCGGCCGCCAACACGTCCGCGTCGTCCCCGTCTCCGTACTCCTCGGCGCCCTCCTCGTCTGCACGGCCGACCTGGTGGGCCGCACGGTGATCGCACCGGCACAGCTCGGCGCCGGGCTGATGACTGCGCTGATCGGTACGCCGTACTTCCTCTACCTGCTGGTACGGAGTCGGCGGTAGGGGCGGAAACGCCCGGCCGCCGCGGGCGTGCGGGGCCACGCGTTCGACCCGGGCCGGATCACGCGCGTCGGCGCGACCCGCGCCGCACCCTTCATCGAGCCCCTCACGGCCCTGCGGTGGACGGCGTCAGGGCCGTAGCGCGTAGCAGTGGAAGGACGGTGTGAGCTCGGTGGGATGGACCCCTGACCACGCGGTGGTGAGCCGGTCGGCCTCTTCGGCGCTGAGGTCCCACGGCTTGGGTGGTCCCTGGGCCGGGTCGTGGACGGACGTGACCACCCAGAACGTGCCGCCGGGCGTGAGCAGGT
This sequence comes from Streptomyces flavofungini, assembly GCF_014650815.1. GTDB lineage: Bacteria > Actinomycetota > Actinomycetes > Streptomycetales > Streptomycetaceae > Streptomyces > Streptomyces flavofungini. The sequence continues at coordinate 77,537 of NZ_BMVR01000014.1, read as the reverse complement.
CGCGTACGCGGGAGAGGAAGGTGTCCCTGTCGGTGACCCACCGGAAGACGAGTCGGCAGGTGATGGCCGTGAATGCCGGGTGGGGGAGGAGCGCGGGGTCGTCGATGCCGAAGTCGTGGACTCGGAAGTCGAGGTCCGGGTGGTTGCCGCGGGCGGAGGCCACCGCGGTGGGGGCGCAGTCGATGCCCGTGGTGCGGTAGCCGAGCCGGTGGAGCTGGGCGGTGAGCGCGCCCTCGCCGCAGCCGATGTCGAGGGCGGGGCGGTCGCGGCCGGGCCCGAGCCGCCGGCGCAGCGCATCGGCTTCGGCCGCGTCGATGGTCCGATAGCGGCGGCCTTCTTGCCACAGCGGTTCCCAGTACGCAGCTCCCGCCGACTGCGGGTCCGCGGGGCCGCTCATGAGGGCGGGACCATCGGGGTGTGCGGGCTCGCCCCCGGCGCTGGCGGTTGGCGCCGCACGGGCGGGGGTGACGACGGGTGCGGCAGTGGGGGCGGTGGAGTCGGGTGGCACGGTGGTCCTTTCGGTGGGTGCGGGTCAGGCGTGGTCCGTCACCGGTGGTGTGCCCGGGTGCGGTACTCCCGGGCGGGGTGGGGGCGCGTACTGGGCGGCCTGGGTGCGGAACATGGCGGCGTAGCGGCCGTCCGCTGTCATCAGGTCGGTGTGGCTGCCGGATTCCACCAGGCGGCCTCGGCTGAGGACGTGGATGGTGTCGGCGTGGCGGACGCCGGACATGCGGTGGGTGACGAGGACGACGGCGCGGCGGGGGCCGGCCAGGCGGCGGATGCGGTCGAAGGCTTCGATCTCGGCTTCGGGGTCGAGGGCGGAGGTCGGTTCGTCGACGATCAGGAGGCCGTCGGCAGGGGAGGTCTCGGTGCGCCAGTGGGCGCGGGCGAGGCCGACCTTCTGCCATTCGCCGCCGCTGATCTCGGAGGCGCCGCGGAACATGCGGGCCAGCAGCGTCCGGGTGCCGCGGGGGAGCTTCGCGACGACGGGTGTCGCGCCCGCGTAGTCGAGTGTGGTGCCCAACTGCTCGGTGGAGGGCGCCTGGTGGGGGCGGCCGAGGCGGACGTTCATCGCGGCGGTGACCGGCCAGCGCTCGAAGTCCTGGGTGAGCAGGGTGACGCGTTCGAAGACGTCGAAGCGGTCCAGGTCGCTCAGGGGCAGCCCGCCCCAGCGCACGGAGCCGGTCTGCGGCAGCAGCAGGCCCGCGAGGACCTTCATCAGGGTGGACTTGCCGGACCCGTTCTCGCCGACGACGGCGACGACCGAGCCCATCGGGACGTGCAGCGACACCCCGTCCAGGGCGGGCTCGTCCCGGTCGGGATAGCGGTAGCCGACGTTGTCCAGGGCCACCCCGGCGACGGCGTCCGGCACGGCCCGGCCGCCCCGGGGGATGGCGTGCCGGGCGGCCTCCTCCAGGAACCGTTCGTGGTCGCGGACGTACAGGCTCTCCTCGTGCAGTTGGTTCACGTTCATCACGAGCGAGCCGAGGCTCGCGGAGCCCGAGCGCACCGCGATCACGGCCGTGCCCGCCACCGCCAGTTCCATGTGCCCGGCGACGATCAGCCAGAGCATCACCCCGTACGTACTGGCCAGGGCAAGGCCCGACAGCGCGGCCGCCACCAACTCGGTGAGCGCCTTGCCGTCGGCGAGGCGCCGCTGTTCGGTCTCCGCGCTCTCGGCCATGCCCCGGTAGCGGTCGAGGAGGAACGGGCCGACGCGGTGGAGGCGTACCTCCTGCGCCGCCGTGCGTTCCGTCAGGAGGTTGCCCAACAGCCTGCTGGCGCGCAGGTGTTCCACCCACGTCATCACCGACGCGTACCGCTCCTGCGCCACCCGCATCGCACCCCACCCGCGCGGGGCGGCGATCAGCAACAGCAGCGGAAGCAGCGCGGGGTGCAGCACGGCCAGCACACCGGCCGTGGCGATCAGGCTGATGGTGCCGTTCAGCGCGGCCACGCAGGCGCTGATCATGCGCCGGGCCGACGAAGCCCCCTGCTGGGCCACATCGATGAGCCGCCGGAACTCCGGATCCTCGATCGCCTCCAACTCGACCTCCGTGGCCGCCGCCAGATACTCCGTCGTCGCCACCCGCTCCACCAGCGGCTCCAGCCGCCCGGCCCGGGACGTCGACCAGCCCGCGAACCCGGCCCTGGCCACCGCCACCACGGCGACCACGGCGAGCGCGGGCAGCGCGGAACGCAGCCGGTCCACCGGATCGCCCGCCCCGAGCAGCGCGTGCATGACGGCGTTCACCGCGAGCAGGCTCGCCGCGGTGGCGATGCCCTGCCCGATCTCGCTGATCCCCACGCCCAGCAGCGACGACCGGTCGGCCCGCCACGCCCGCCGCAGCGTGCCGCGCACCAGGCGGGGCATCGCCCGGATCGCGCCGACCATTGTCAGGTCGAGCCGCGCCCGCTCGTGCTCGGACCAGCCCATGTCGTACCGCAGGGGCCCGCCGAACAGCTCCTCCTCCGCCCGCGACACCACCGGATCGGCCATGCTTACGCGTCCGAAGAACCGCTTCACGCCGCACCACCCCGCTCCGTCGCCGGTGCGGCGACCGCCTCGTCCGGTGCCGTGATCTCCTCGTAGAGAGTCGTGCCCGAGGCGAAGTTGGCGAGGACGGTACGGGTGTAGGGGTGGCAGTCGGACGGCGCGTTGCCGGGCTGCACCCACACCAGGCCCGTGTGCTTGTCCGGCTCCGTGTTCCGTGGCTCGCCCTGCCACCGGCGCGCGGTGAACGCCACGCCCATCGAGCGCTCTCCGGCCCTGTCCAGGTAGTGCACGAGCTGGCAGAACTCCGCATCCGCCGGGGCGACTTGGGCCCCGGTCCCCGCGACGAGTTCCCGCAACGCGGCCTGCTGGGCGAACTCGCCCTCCTCCAGGTGCCCGCCGACCACCGTGAGCAGCCCCGGCGAGTGCGTGGACGACATCCGGTGGCGGACGGTGAGCACGCGTCCGTCGCTGCGCTGCAACAGCAGCATCACGTGTGTGATGTGCCGGTACCGCCCGCTCGCACGGCCACCGTTGTCGGCCGGGGTCTTGGTGTCGGTCATGCCCACCACCTCGGTGACGGACGTGCTGCGCGGACGGCGCGGCGGGCAGCGTCAACCCGCTGCACGGGGCGTGTGTCGTGGGGCCGGGGATTGTCGAACACGCACGGGCCGGTGGCAGGGACAGGGAGGGTATTCACGAGGTCTCCTCGGGAGCGGGGTCAGGGAAGTGCCCGGAGAACGTGCCTGATCAGCCGTGCGTCACGCCGACGGGCGGACGAACCGTCGCCGAAACGTTCGAGTGGGCGGCGCCGGGCCTGCGACGTCTCGGAGGGCGGGGAATCGAACCACTCGTGCGTGGCTGTTCACTCGTCGGGGGTATTGCCCCCATCCGGGAGCGCGGCGCTCCGGCGGGGTGCGCGGCGCGGTGTCGACGGGGCGTGCGGCCGTGCCCCCGGATGTGCACTTTCGGCCATGGCTTGCGCGCGTTGGCCGTGTATAGATGTGGGGTGGCCAGAGCGTCGGCCGAAGCGTCAGGGAAGAGGGAGAGGCGGTCGTGTAGGCGCCTTTCGTCACGGCCATTGCGGTTCGGCGGACAGAGTCAGCCAGTGGGGGGAATTGTGATCCGCGAGAAGATCGGGGCGCCTGCCGCGATTGCTCTGTACTGCGCCGTGGCCGGTGCGGTGCTTGTCGGCTGTGGCGATTCGTCGACGGACGCGACGGACGCGAAGGCGACATCGACCGACGCCGCGCCCACGTGGAGTGCGGACAAGGACCCGCTCACCGGGATCAAGAAGATCACTGCTGACGGCCACTTGGTGAACGTCTCCTGCTCCGGCAGCCCGTCCGAGAACCGGCCCGTCATCGTCCTGCTGCACGGCGGGGGCGACGACCTGACGAAGATGGCCGACCTGCAGCGGCGCCTGACCGAGAAGGGCCGAGTCTGTTCCTACGACCGGCTCGGCGCGGGCGACAGCGACCTGCCCCACGGCCGCCAGGACCTCGACCGTGTCGGGCGGACCCTGACGGCTGTGCTCGACGAGGTCGCCGGGGACGAACCGGTCGTCCTGGCCGGGCATTCCATGGGCGGGATGCTCGCCGCCCGGTACGCCCCCGACCACCCGGACCGGATCCGGGGCCTGGTCCTCATGGACGCCACCTCGCCCACCGCCGTCGCCGACCTCACGAAGCGGATCCCCGAGTCCGCCCCCGGCCCGGCGGGCGACCTGCGCGACCAGATCCTCGCGAGCCACGCGGGGAAGAACCCGGAACGGCTCGTCCTCACCGACCAGGACGTCCGCTCCGCCGGTGACATCCCGGTGCGGGTGATCCGGCACGGCAAGCGGTACCTCGCGAAGGTGCCCACGTACGGGCCGGGCCTCGAGGAGGACTGGGCCAAGGGCCAGCAGGAGTGGCAGGCGGTGTCCCGCAACAGCGAAGGGATCGTCGCCCGCAACAGCGGGCACACCCTCTACGCCGACGAGCCCGAGGTCGCCGTCAGGGCCGTCGAGCGCGTCGCCGCGCAGGTCGCCGAGCAGGACAGGGCACGAGCCACCGCACAGCCCGGCGAACAGCCGACCGCACAGCCCGGCCAGCAGGGCGCCAATCGGGTCGGCGCGCAGGTCACCCGCTGACCGGCCTCGACCCGCCGCGCGGAAAATCCTTACCGCCGCGGCCGGGAACAGCGGACACTCCTCCCATGGCTGACATGGGGCAGTTCCGGGAAGCGGTCACCGCGTGGGCGGCCGGTGGCCCCGGCGACCCCGCACGCGAGCTGGCCGAGGACCTCGCCGTCCGGTCGGTCGTCCTGCTCGAAGGGCCGAGCGACGCCGAAGCGGTCGGCGCGCTGGCCGCCCGCCGCGGCCGGAACCTGGCGGCCGAGGGGGTCTGCGTCCTGTCGATGGGCGGCGCGATGAGCGTCGGGCGCTTCGCCCGGCTCCTCGGGCCACCCGGCCTGGGCCTGCGTCTCATCGGACTGTGCGACGAGGCGGAGCGGCCCTATTACGAGCGCGGCCTGGAGCGTGCCGGTGCGGCCGAGGAGGAGATCTTCGTCTGCGCGGCGGACCTGGAGGACGAGCTGATCCGCGCGCTGGGCGTGCCACGGGTCGAGGAACTGGTCCGGGCGGAGGGCGACCTGCGCGCCCTGCAGACCCTCCAGCGCCAGCCCGCACAGCAGAGCCGTACCGCACACCAGCAGGTGCGGCGCTTCCTCGGCTCGAAGGGGGGACGCAAGATCCGCTATGGCCGCGTCCTCGTCGAGGCCCTCGACCCCGACCGCGTACCCGCCCCGCTCGACGACCTCCTCGCCGGCCTCTGACCGCCGCGGTAGGCCAGCCGTCCGGCACGCGGCCGTCAGGCGCCGCGATCCGGCGTGAACACGCGCGTGACCAGCTCCCGGCGGCTGCGTACCCCGGTCTTGGCGAAGATCGACTTGAGGTGCCCCTGGACGGTGTGCGGCGAGATGAACAGGCGCGTCGCGATCTCGCCCGTCCCGCAGCCCCGCAGGACCAGGTCGACCAGCTCGCGTTCCCGGGGCGTGAAGCCGTACGCGGCGGACAGCAGCGACGCGACGGACGGGGCCGTGGCGGACTGCAGGATGACGGCGATCCTGCCCGGTGCGCCGCCGGACGCCGGTGACGCGTGCAGTTCGACCCAGGCGCCGGACTCGCCGCGGACCCGCACGCTCGCGTCGGCGGCGGCCCCGCGGGCGTGCTCGGCGACCATGAGGAGGGCGTACGGGAGGGGGTCCGCGCCCGTCGAGCCGCGAAAGCCGAGTTCGCCGAGCCAGTGGTGGGCCGGGCCGGTTGCCGACTCGACGCGCCGGTTCTCGTCGAACAGGAGCAGCCCGGGCCAGAGCCCCGCCGTACCGCTGCCGCTCCTGCCGCGCACCACCGCGCCCCGGAAGCCGCCGCCGAGCACCGCGGCGAGGTCGTGGGCGAAGTCCTGCTCGTCCTCGGTGAAGTCGGCCGGGGCCTCGCGGAAGAACGCGAAGTTGCCCCAGCAGGTGCCGTCCACGACGCAGGACGTGCGCAGTTCGCCGGTGACGTTGTGCGGGCGCAGGAGCTCGCGGTAGCGCAGGCTCCGCTCCGGCCGGCCGCCGGTGGCCGTGCTGAGGACGCCGCTGTGGCGACCGGCGCGGGCGAGCGCGACGAAGGAGTTGAAGTCGTCGGGCAGATACGCGAGGGCCGCGACCTCGGCGTCCGGGGCCTTCGGCATGTTCTCGAGGTGGAAACCCGTCTCGATGAGCGTCGCCGGATCCATGGTGTGCCAGCAGGCCGCGTCGTGCGGCAGAGCCGTCGCGAGCAGCTCGGACGCCTCGTCCAGGAACGTCGGCAGATCGAGGTGCGCGCCGGTGAGCCGTGCCACCCGCTCGTAGGCACGCTCCCGGGTGCTGTGGTTCACATCACTCATCGTGGCACAGGCCGGTCCCCGGCAGAGCACCAGAAAAGTGGTATAGGCAGCGGAAACCTGCGCCCTTAACGTCGTGAGCAGGCAGTTCATGGGGGAACGGCAGTTCCGGGGGAACGCAAGAAGGAGACGCTATGACCGCGATCAATCAAGTGCCTACGGTGCCGACGGTGCCGACGGTGCCGACGGGGGTCCGCCACGTCCGATCCGGAGAAGGCCAGTCCCTGTGGGTGGTGGGGGACACCTACACGATCAAGGCGAGCGGCGACGCGACGAACGGCGCGTTCGCGCTGATCGAGGCGTCGGTGCCGCCCGGCGGCGGGCCGCCGCCGCATGTGCACGGCCGTGAGGACGAGGCCTTCTACCTGCTCGACGGTGAGCTGGAGGTCCTCGCCGGGCAGACGACGGCCCTGGCCCGCGTGGGCGACTTCCTCTATCTGCCGCGGGGCATCGTGCACGGGTTCACCAACCCGGGCGTGACGCCCGCTCGCATGCTGATACTCACAGCGCCCGCCGGGTTCGAGCGCTTCTTCGCCGAGGCGGGCGTACCGGCGCGGCCGGGCGAGCAGGCGCCCCCGCTCGACCCCGCCGACTTCGCCCGCCTCGCCGAGCTCACCCGGTCCTACGGCGCGGACATCGCGGGCCCCGCCGAGGGCCCGCCGCCGGGACCGGAGACGTCATGACCACGGCCCACGACACCACCACCGCCGATGCCACGACCACGGTCGCCGACCTGACGGCCGCAGGCGTCACGACCACCGGAGACACCATGACCACCGCGCACACGCCCGCCGCCCCCACGCCCGAAGCCCTCTTCGCGAAGATCGACCGCCGGGACCTGCGCGGCGTCGCCGACCTCCTCGCCGAGGACGCCACCATGGTCTTCGGCAACGGCGAACCGCTCGTCGGCCGCGAGGCCGTCCTCGCCGCCAACACCGCGTTCATGGAGACCATCGCGGGACTGAGCCACCGCATCGTCGACGCCTGGGTCGTCGAGGACACGACCATCGCCGTCACCGACGTGACGTACACGCGGCTCGACGCGAAGGAGGTGACCCTGCCCGCGGTGACGATCTGGCGGGTCGGCGCCGACGGACTGATCGTGGACTTCCGCGTCGTGCTCGACCTGACCCCGGTGTACGCGCCCTGAGCGCCTGCGTCTTGGGGGGTGGAGGGCTTGGGGGTCTTCGGGGCCTTCGGTGCCTTGGTGTCGGGTCCGGGCAGTCGCATGGCTTGAAAACGCCCCCAAGTGGAACCGGCCTATGAGTCAGTGAAGAGGCTCAAGTGTCGTGTGATGCGCAAGTGAAGATTGTGAAGCGGAGGCGCGGGGCCGCGTTCAAGAGTGATCAAGGATGGCTGATACGAGCTGCATCCCGACCAGTTCGTTCCGCATCCCTCTCCAGGGGAGCCGTACCCGCCCCTCGGCGGGGCTGGGCCTCCCGGCCTCCTGACGCCGCCCTCGCCGTGGCGCGCACGGGGCCGAGTGACCCAACAGGCCTGGTGGCGGGGCAAGTCGGCGGGCCGGGGCGAAGTGCCTCGGCGTCGACGGTCGAACCTTCCGTCCGGCCTGGCCGGAACGTTATGGTCCGTGGTGTTGCCAACTACCACAGTGGCCACAGAAGGAGCGTGCCTGCATGGCTGTCCCGGGGAACCCTTCCGCCTCTCTGGCCACTTCAGACATGACTGTCGCTCAGGCCGCAGTCGCCTCTCGGGCCAGGGCTGTCTCCGGGGCCACGGCGGACACGACCGTCGCGGCCCGGTTCGAGCAGTGGGCGGACGCCACCCCGGACGCGGCCGCCGTGGTCGGCGGGACCGGCACACCTCTGACATACGGGGAGTTGGACACGGCGGCCAACCGGCTCGCCCAGGTCCTGCGCGCGCACGGAGTCGACCAGGAGTCCGTCGTCGCCGTGGCGCTGCCGCGCTCGGCCGCGTACGTCGTCACCGTCCTCGCCGTCCTCAAGGCCGGGGGCCACTATCTCCCCCTGGACACCGAACACCCCGGCGAGCGCCTCCGCTTCCTCCTCGACGACGCCGCGCCCGCCCTCCTCGTCACCGACGCCCGCACCACGGCCGACCTGCCCGAACACGGCACGCCCCGCCTCGTCCTGGACGCGCCCACCACGGCTGCGGACCTCGCCGCGGCCGCCGTGGCACGGCCTGCGCGCCGCACGCGGCCGGACCACCTCGCGCACGTGATGTACACCTCCGGCTCCACGGGCCTGCCCAAGGGCGTCGCCATCACCCACCGGGGCGTCGTGGGCCTCGCCGCCGACCCCGCCTTCGCGGCCGGGCACCACGAGCGGCTCCTGATGCACAACACCGTGGCCTTCGACGCCTCCACGTACGACCTGTGGATACCGCTCCTCGGCGGCGGCACCGTCGTGCTCGCCCCGCCCGGACGCATCGACGCGACCGTGCTCGCGGCGGCCGTCGCCGACCACGGTGTGACCATGGTGGTCCTGACGGCGGCCCTGTTCGCGCTGATCGCCGACGACGACCCGACGGCCTTCGCCGGGCTGCGTGAGGTGTGCGCCGCCGGGGAGGCCCTGTCCCCGGCCGCGGTGACGCGCGTCCTGCGCGCCTGCCCCGGCTTGACCGTGGTGAACGGGTACGGGCCCACCGAGGCGACCGTCGCCACCACCCTCCACCCCATGACCGGGGCCGACCACCTCGGCGACGTGGTGCCGATCGGTCGGCCACTGGTCGCCCTGCGCGCGCACGTCCTGGACGCGGCGCTCGCCCCGGTGCCGGACGGCGAGCCCGGCGAGCTGTACCTGGAGGGCGCGGGCCTGGCCCGCGGCTACGCGGGCCGCCACGCCCTGACCGCCGAGCGCTTCGTGGCCTGCCCCTTCGGCGACCGCCCCGGCGCCCGCATGTACCGCACGGGCGACCTGGTCTCCCGCGCGCCCGACGGCTGTTACACCTTCCACGGCCGCACCGACGACCAGGTCAAGATCCGCGGCTTCCGGATCGAGCCCGGCGAGGTCGAGGCCGCCCTCGACCGGCACCCCAGCGTGGCCCGCGCCGCGGTGGTCCTGCGGCAGGACCGCGCGGGCGAGCGGCACCTGGTGGCGTACGTGGTGCCGGAGCCCGACCCGGCGGAGGGGGAGGCGGGACCGGGCCTTCGTGCCGAGTCCGGGCCGGGGATCGTCGCGGAGTGGGAGCGGGTCTACGACGAGGTCTACGCCGCCCCCGACACGGCCTGGGGCGAGGACTTCACCGGCTGGAACTCCCGCGCCACGGGCGAGCCCATCGACGTGGCCGAGATGCGGGAGTGGCGGGCCGCGGCGGTGCGGCGCATCCTGTCCTGGGAGCCGCGCCGGATCCTCGAAATCGGCGCCGGATCCGGTCTGTTGGCGTCCCGCCTGCTGCCCCGCGTCGAGGAGTACTGGGCCACGGACCTCTCCGCCCGCGCCGTCGACCGCCTCGCCCGCGAAGCCGAGCGGGCCGGGTTCGGGGACCGGGCCACGCTGCGCCACCAGAGCGCCGACGACGTGCGCGGCCTGCCGGAGGGCCACTTCGACACGGTGGTCCTCAACTCCGTCGCCCAGTACTTCCCGGGCACCGCCTACCTCGACCGGGTCCTCGCCGGAGCCTTCGCGCTGCTCGCGCCGGGCGGGCGGATCGTGGTCGGGGACGTGCGCAACGCGGACACGCTGCCGCTGTTCCACGCCGGGGCGCGGCACGCCCAGGAGCCGGACGGGCCGGGCGCCGAGCCGTCGGCGGTGCGGGTGGCGGTGGCCCGTGCGATCCTCACCGATCCCGAACTCGCCCTGCACCCCGACTGGTTCGCCCACTGGGCCGAGCGTCACGGTGCCGCGGGGGTTGACGTCCGCCTCAAGGACGGCGCGGCCCACAACGAGCTGACCCGCCACCGCTACGAAGTCGTCCTGCACAAGCCCGGCGTGACCACCGAGGACGTCGGCGGCGTCCCGGCGGTGGCGTGGGGCCGACACGTCACCGATCTGCGCGCGGTCGAGCAGCGGGTGCGGGAAGGCGGCGGACGCGTCCTGCGCGTGACCGGTGTCCCCAACGCCCGCCTGTGCGACGAGGCCGCCCTGGCTGCCGGTGCCCGCCTCCTGGAGCGGCGGTCCACAGTTGACGCGGTGCCGGGCTCGCGGCGGGCGGTGGCGGCTCCGCAGGGGGCGGTGCTGGATCCGCAGGGGGTGACGTCGGACCCGCAGCAGACGGCAGTGGATCCGCAGCACACGGCGCTGCACGCACGGCAGACTGCACTGGACCCGCAGCAGCTTGCCGACTGGGCGGCGGCGCGGGGCTGGAGCGCCGCGGTGACCTGGTCGCGTACCGGCGACTGCTTCGATGCGCTGGTCTTCACCGACGGCACGGCCGAGGGCCGCGCCCTCACCGGCACCTACCTCCCGTCCGGCCGCCCCGACGCGGCGGCGGCCAACGCCCCGGCCGCCGCCGCCCGGATCAACGCCCTGGCCGGATCGCTCCGCGGCCACCTCAAGGAGCGGCTGCCCGCCCACCTCGTCCCCGCCGCCGTCCTGGCCGTCGCCGAGCTGCCCCTGAACGCCAACGGCAAACTGGACCGGCACGCCCTGCCCGCCCCGGACTTCGCCGCCCAGTCCACCGGCCGCACCCCGCGCACCCCTCGCGAGGCGCTGCTGTGCGGCCTGTTCGCCGAGGTCCTCGGCCTGGAGCGGGTCGGCGTCGACGACGACTTCTTCGCCCTGGGCGGCCACTCGCTGCTCGCGACGAAGCTCATCAGCCGACTGCGCGCGAGACTCGGGACCGAGGTCGAGCTGCGCACCGTCTTCGCCCACCCCACCGCCGCCGGACTCGCCCCGCACCTGGACGGCTCCGCCCGCGCCCGCACCCCGCTCGCCCCCGGCGCCGTGCGGCCCGAGCGGCTGCCGCTTTCGCCCGCCCAGCGGCGCCTGTGGTTCCTCCAGCAGTACGAGGCCTCGCCCACGTACAACATGCCGTTCGTCCTCCACCTGACCGGCGCGCTCGACGCCGGGGCGCTGGAGTCGGCCCTCCACGACGTCATCGCCCGGCACGAGACGCTGCGCACGGTGTTCCCCCAGGCCGACGGCGAGCCCTACCAGCACGTCCTGGACGCCGACGAGGTCGACCGGCGCCACCGGGTCACGCTCACGGCGCAGCAGGTGGACGGCGAGGCCGCGCTGGCGGAGTGCCTCACCGCGGCCGCCCGCGGCTCGTTCGACCTGGCGGCGGACATCCCCGTGCAGGCGCGGCTGCTGCGCACCGGCGCCGACGCGCACGTCCTCGCCCTGGTGATCCACCACATCGCCGGGGACGGCTGGTCCCTGGCCCCGCTGGCCCGCGACCTGACCGCCGCCTACCGCGCCCGGGCGGCGCACGCCGCGCCCGACTGGGCGCCGCTGCCCGTGAGTTACGCGGACTACACGCTGTGGCAGCGCGAGCTGCTCGGCGACGAGACGGACCCGCGGAGCCTGTTCGGCGAGCAGTACGCCTACTGGGCCGAGCAGCTCGCCGGGCTGCCGGAGACGACGACCCTCCCCGGCGACCGGCCGCGACCGGCCGATCTCGACTACAGCGGCGACGTGCTCCGCCGCGCCTTCTCGCCGGAACTGCACCGGGGCGTCGTCGAGTTGGCGCGCTCCGCGGACGCCACGCCGTTCATGGTGCTGCAGGCCACCATGGCCGCCCTGCTGACCCGGCTCGGCGTGGGGGAGGACATCGCCATCGGCAGCGGCATCGCGGGCCGCACCGACGAGAGCCTCAAGGACCTCGTCGGCCTGTTCGTGAACACCCTCGTGCTGCGCACCGACACCTCCGGCGACCCCACCTTCGCCGACCTGCTCGCGCAGGTCCGCGAGACCAGCCTCGCCGCCTACACCCACCAGGACATCCCCTTCGACGTCCTGGTGGAGAAGCTCAACCCGCAGCGCTCCACCTCCCACCACCCGCTGTTCCAGATCGCGCTGGTGCTCCAGAACAACGAGGAAGCCGCCTACGAGCTGCCCGGCCTGCGCGCCGACGTCGACGACCGGGGCACCGGCACGGCCCGCTACGACGTGATGCTCAGCCTGACGGAGACGTTCACGGAGACCTTCGGGGGCGGCACCCGCCCCGCGGGCATCGCCCTGACGGCCGAGTACTCCACCGAGCTGTACGACGCGGCGACGATCGAGACCCTGCTCACCCGCTGGGAGCACCTGCTCACCGCCGCCGTCGCCGACCCCGGCCGACCCATCGGCGAGGCCGACCTGCTCACCGCCGCCGAGCACCGCGACCTGACCGCGCCCCCTCCCGAGCCCGCCGTCGAGCAGGCCACGTTCCCGGAGCTGTTCGCGGCGCGGGTGCGCCTGGACCCGGACGCCCTCGCGGTGGAGTCCGACGAAGCGGTCTGGTCGTACGCGGAGCTGGACGCGCGGGCCAACCGGATCGCGCACTGGCTGCTCGGCCGGGGCGTCGGGCCCGAGAGCCTGGTGGCCCTGGCCATGCCGCGCTGCGCGGACCAGGTCGCGCTCGTGCTCGGTGTGCTGAAGGCGGGCGCGGCCCACCTTCCCCTCGACCTGGAATATCCGGCGGACCGGATCACGTACATGGTCAAGGACGCGGCTCCGGCGGTGATCCTCACGACGCAGGACGCGCTCGGCGAGCTGCCGCCTGGTCTGCCCGTGGACGTGCTCGCCGTCGACGCCGAGGGGATCGAGGCGGCCTGGCGGCAGGCCCCGGACAGCGCGCCGCGCGTCGCCCTCGCTCCGGCCCACCCGGCGTACGTGATCTACACGTCCGGCTCGACGGGCCGCCCCAAGGGCGTGACCGTCACCCACGCCGGTCTGGCCGCGCTCAGTGCCACCATCCGTGCGCGCCTCGCCGTCGAACCCACCTCCCGCGTCCTGCAGGTGGCCTCCCCGAGCTTCGACGCCGCGTTCTGGGAGCTGGTGCAGTCCCTGACCAGCGGGGCGGCGCTCGTGGTGCCCCGGCTGCGGCGCGTGGTCGGCGACGACCTGTACCAGGTCCTCGCGGAGCGGGCGATCACCCATGTGACGCTGCCGCCGAGCGTCGTCGCCACCCTGCCCGATGAGGCCCCGCAGACGCTCGGCGCGCTGCGGGTGCTGACCGTCGCGGGTGAAGCCTGTCCGCCGGGACTCGCCGCGCGGTGGAGCGCGGGGCGGCGGTTCGTCAACGCCTACGGCCCGACCGAGACCACCGTCTGCGCCACCATGAGCACGCCCCTCACGGGCGCGGCGGCCCCCATCGGCACCGCCGTGGCCGACGCCCGGGTCCGCGTACTCGACGGCCGGCTCGCCCCGGTGCCGCCCGGCGCCCCCGGCGAGGCCTACGTCACGGGCCCCTCCCTGGCCCGCGGCTACCACGACCGCACCGGCCTGACCGCCGCACGCTTCGTCGCCGACCCCTACGGGCCGCCCGGCGCCCGCATGTACCGCACCGGCGACCTCGTACGCCGGCTCCCCGACGGCCAGTTGACGTACCTCGGCCGCGCCGACGACCAGGTCAAGATCCACGGCATGCGCATCGAACCCGGCGAGATCGAGGCGGTCCTCGCCGACCACCCGTCCGTGGCGCGGGCGGTCGTCACGGTCCACGCGGCGGACGACGACAAGCGCCTGGTGGCGTACGTCGTGCCGGACCTGGACGGCGCACAGCAGGTGGCGGAGTCCGAGCGGCAGGTCGACGAGTGGGAGCAGATCTACGACGACGTCTACTCGGCGCCCACCACGCAGTGGGGCGAGGACTTCACCGGCTGGAACTCCAGCTACACCGGTGAGCCGATCGACCTGGACGAGATACGCGACTGGCGGGACGCCGCGGTGCGGCAGATCACCTGCTGGCGGCCGGACCGGGTGCTCGAACTGGGCGTGGGCGCGGGGCTGCTGATGGCGCACGTCCTGCCCCATGTCGAGGAGTACTGGGCGACCGACCTGTCCTCGCAGGTGATCGGGCGGCTGACGCGGGAGGTGGCCGACGCCGGGTTCGCGGACAAGGTCACGCTGCGCCACCAGCACGCGGACGACGTGAGCGGGCTGCCGGTGGGCCACTTCGACATGGTGGTCCTGAACTCCGTGATCCAGTACTTTCCGCACACCGCCTATCTGGACCGGGTCCTCGCCCAGGCCTTCACCCTGCTCAAGCCGGGCGGGCGGATCCTGGTGGGCGACGTGCGCAACGCCGGGTCGCTGCACCTGTTCGCCTCCGGGGTGCACCACGCCCAGCACGCCAAGCACCAGGCCATCGCGCCGTCGGCGGCGCGGGCCGCCATCGCGCGGGCCATGCTCACCGAGCCCGAACTGGTCCTCGACCCGGAGTGGTTCCACCAGTGGGCCGCCCGCCACCGCGCCGCGGGCGTCGACATCCGCCTGAAGACCGGCGCCGCGCACAACGAACTCACCCGCCACCGGTACGAGGTCGTCCTGCACAAGCCCGGCACCCCCGTCGAGGACGTCAGCGACGCCCCGACCGTGACCTGGGGCCACCAGGTCACCGGCCTGCGGGGCCTGGAAGACCTCGTACGCGCCCAGGACGGGCACGCGCTGCGCGTGACCGGGATCCCCAACGCCCGCGTCGGCGGCGAGGTCGCCCTGGCCGTCGACGCCGAACTGATGGAGGCCCCGGCCGGGCAGCCGGCGCTGGATCCGGAACAGGTGCGGGACTGGGCCGCGGCGCTCGGCTGGAGCGCCCTGTCGACCTGGGCGGACGCGGGTGACCGGTTCGAGGCGCTGATCCTCACCGACGCCCCCGTGACCGCCCGCGCCCTGACCGGCGTGTACCTGCCCTCCGGGCGGGGGGACAAGCTGCTGGCCAGCGACCCGGCCGCGGCGACGCAGATCGGTGTGCTGGTCGGCTCGCTGCGCGGCTACCTCCAAGAGCGCCTGCCCGCGCACCTGGTGCCCGCCGCCGTGGTGGCGATCGCCGCCGTGCCGCTGAGCGCCAACGGCAAGCTGGACCGGCGGGCCCTGCCCGCGCCGGACTTCGCCCCGCAGGCGGGCAGCCGCGAGCCCCGCACGCTCCAAGAGGAGCTGCTGTGCGACCTGTTCGCCGACATTCTCGACGTCGAACGCGTCGGCATCGACGACGACTTCTTCGCCCTCGGCGGCCACTCGCTGCTCGCCACGAAGCTGATCAGCCGCATCCGTACCGCCCTCGGCGCGGAGGTGGAGCTGCGGGTGTTCTTCGCGCACCCCAGCGTCGCCGCGCTCGTCCCGCACCTGGCGGACGGCGCGCGCACCCGGGCCCCGCTGACCCGCCGCGACGCCCGCCCCGAGCGCCCGCCGCTCTCCTTCGCCCAGCAACGCCTCTGGTTCCTCCACCAGTTCGAGGGCCCCTCGCCCACGTACAACATGGCGTTCGTCCTCCGCCTGGACGGTGAACTGGACGTCCAGGCACTGGAGTCGGCGCTGCACGACGTGATCGCCCGGCACGAGACCCTGCGCACCGTGTTCCCCGAGGGCGAGGACGGCAGGCCGTACCAGCACGTGCTCGCGCCGCAGGAGGCGCGGCCGCCGCTGACGGTGCGGGCGGTGCCCGGCGCGGACGAACTCGACCGTGCCGTCGCCGTCAGCGCCCGCCACGTCTTCGACCTGACGGCCGACGTCCCCGTGTGCCCGAACCTGTTCCGCACGGGCGACGACGCCCACGTCCTGGCCCTGGTGATCCACCACATCGCCGGGGACGGCTGGTCCGTGGCCCCGCTGGCCCGTGACCTGGCCACGGCCTACACGGCCCGCACCGGGGGCGGCACGCCCGACTGGCAACCACTGCCGGTGAGTTACGCGGACTACGCGCTGTGGCAGCGCGAGCTGCTCGGCGAACCCGGCGACCCCGACAGCCTGTTCAGCGAGCAGAACGCCTACTGGGCGGACCAGCTCGCCGGGCTGCCCGAGACGACGACCCTCCCCGGCGACCGGCCACGCCCGGCCGCCCTCACCTACACCGGCGAGCTGCTCACCGCCTCCTTCGGGCCCGAACTCCACCGGGGCGTCGTCGAGTTGGCGCGCTCCGCCGACGCGACGCCGTTCATGGTGCTGCAGGCCACCATGGCCGCCCTGCTGACCCGCCTGGGCGTGGGAGAGGACATCGCCATCGGCAGCGGCATCGCGGGCCGCACCGACGAGAACCTGCAAGACCTCGTCGGCCTGTTCGTGAACACCCTCGTGCTGCGCACCGACACCTCCGGCGACCCCACCTTCGCCGAACTGCTCACCCAGGTCCGCACGTCGAGCCTCGCCGCCTACACCCACCAGGACGTCCCCTTCGAGGCCCTGGTGGAGAAGCTCAACCCGGAGCGGTCCACCTCCCACCACCCGCTGTTCCAGATCGCGTTGGTCCTCCAGAACAACGAGGAAGGCCGCTTCGAACTGCCCGGCCTCCGCGTCGGCGTCGCGTACGCGAGCACCGGCACGGCCCGCTACGACCTGCTCTTCAGCCTCAACGAGACCTTCGAGGACCGGCGGCCCGCGGGCATCCAGATCGGCGTGGAGTACTCCACCGAACTGTTCGACGGGGCCACCGTCGAGACCCTGATCGCCCGCTGGGAACGGCTCCTCACCACCGCCGTCACCCACCCCTCGCACCGCATCAGCTACGCCGACCTGCTCACCGGCCAGGAACGCGGCGAACTCCTCGCCGCCGAACGGGAGCAGACCCCGCTCCAGGTCGCACAGGCCACGTTCCCGGAGCTGTTCGCGGCCCGGGTGCGCCAGGACCCGGACGCCCTCGCCGTGGAGTCCGACGAAGCGGTCTGGTCGTACGCGGAACTGGACGCGCGGGCCAACCGGATCGCGCACTGGCTGCTCGGCCGGGGCGTCGGCGCCGAGAGCCTGGTGGGCGTGGCGATGCCGCGCTGCGCGGACCAGGTCGCCGTGGCCCTGGGCGTGCTGAAGGCGGGGGCCGGCTACCTTCCGGTCGACCTGGAGTATCCGGCGGACCGGATCGCGTACATGGTCGAGGACGCGGCCCCGGCGGCGATCCTGACCACCGCGGACTGCCTCGCGGAACTGCCGCGGGGACTCCCCGTGGACGTGATCGCCGTCGACGGCGAGGAGACCCGGGCGGCCTGGGGACGGGTCCCGGACACCGAGCCGAAGGTCCCGGTCGCGCTGGCCCACCCGGCGTACGTGATCTACACGTCCGGCTCGACGGGCCGCCCCAAGGGCGTGACCGTCACCCACGCCGGTCTGGCCGCGCTGAGCGCCACGAAGCGCGAGCGGCTCGCGATCACGCCCGGCTCGCGCATCCTGCAGGTGGCGTCGCCGAGCTTCGACGCCGCGTTCGTCGAGCTGGTGCAGGCCCTCACCACCGGGGCCGCCCTGATCGTGCCGCGCCAGCGGCGCCTCGTGGGGGACGAGCTGTTCCAGACGCTCGCGGAGCGGAACGTGTCGCACGCGACGCTGCCGCCGAGCGTCGTCGCCACCCTCCCGGAGGCGGCCCCGAAGACCCTGACCTCGCTGCGGGCGCTGACCGTCGCGGGCGAGGCCTGCCCGCCGGACCTCGTAGCCGCATGGGCGCCTGGCCGCTGCTTCGTCAACGCCTACGGCCCGACCGAGACCACCGTCTGCGCCACGCTCAGTGACCCGCTGACGACCGGCACCGCCCCCATCGGCACGGCGGGCCTCGACGTCCGGGTCCGCGTCCTCGACGAGCGCCTCGCCCCCGCCCCCCAGGGCACCCCGGGCGAGCTGTATGTGGCCGGGCCCAGCCTGGCGCGCGGCTACCGCAACCGCCCCGCCCTCACCGCCGAACGGTTCGTCGCCGACCCGTACGGCCCGCCCGGCGCCCGCATGTACCGCACCGGTGACCTCGTACGCCGCCTGCCCGACGGCCAGTTGGAGTACCTGGGCCGGGGCGACGACCAGATCAAGGTCCGCGGTCTGCGCATCGAGCCCGCCGAGATCGAGGCCGTCCTCACCCGGCATCCCGGCGTCGCCCGCGCCGTCGTCGTGGTGCGCGCGAACCGGGGCACCGCGCAGCTCGTCGGCTACGTGGTGCCCGCCGCCGGCGGGGTGCGGGTCAAGGAGCTGCGCCGGTACGCCGCCGCGCGGCTGCCCGAGTTCATGGTGCCCACCGCGTTCGTCCTCCTCGACGTGCTGCCCCTGACCCCCAACGGCAAGCTCGACAAGGCCGCCCTGCCCCGGCCGGACAGCGCTGAAGGCACCGCCTACCGCGAGCCCGGCACCGCGACCGAACGGCTCCTGGCCGCCGCCTTCGCGGCCGTCCTCGGCCTCGAACGCGTCGGCGTGGACGACGACTTCTTCGCCATCGGCGGCGACAGCATCCGCTCCGTCCAGGTCGTCTCGCGAGCCCGCACCCAGGGGATCGCCCTGACGACCCGGCAGGTCTTCGAGCACCGCACCGTCGCCCACCTCGCGGCGATCGCGACCGAGACGGCCGGGACCGGAGCGGCCGGGACCGTTGCTCCTGGACCCGAGCGTGCCGACCGGCCACTGGTCGCGGTGGCGCCGGGCGACCGCGAGCTGTGGCAGCGGACGTACCCCGGCCTCGTCGACGTCTGGCCCGTGACGGCGGCGCAGTCCGGGCTGCTCTTCGAGAGCAGCCTCGCCGACGTCTCCTACGACGCCTACCACGTGCACTTCGTGCTGCGGCTCGGCGGTGCCGTCGACGCCGAGCGGATGCGGACGGCGGCCCAGGCGCTGCTTGACCGGCACGCCGCCCTGCGCACCGCCTTCACGACCGGCGCGGCGGGCGAGCAGGTCCAACTCGTCGTCGACGGCGTGCCGCTGCCCTGGCGCGTCGTGGACCTGCGCGACCTCGGTGCCGCCGACCTTGAGACGGCCGTCGAAGGTCTCATCGCCGCGGACCGTGCCGTCCCCTTCGACCCGGCGAAGCCGCCGCTGCTGCGGATGACGCTGGCCCGAACCGGCCCGGAGCGCGCCGAGTTGCTGCTCTCCGCCCATCACGTCCTGTTCGACGGCTGGTCCATGCCGCTGCTCGTGTCGGACCTGCTGCACCTGTACGCGGCCGACGGCGACGCCTCGGGGCTGCCGGCCGTCCGCCCGTACCGGGACTTCCTCGGCTGGCTGGCGGGGCAGGACCAGGCGGCGGCCGCGCGCGCCTGGGCCCGTGAACTCGACGGGATCACCGAGCCGACACTCCTGGCCGGGCCCGCCCCGGCCACCGCCGTCGAGCGGAGCGACCCCGGCCACGTGGAACTGCGCGTGCCGCCCCGCACGTTGCGCGCGCTCCAGGACCGGGCGGCCGACCTCGGCCTCACCCTCAACACGCTCCTGCAGGGCGCCTGGGGACTGCTCCTCGGGCAGCTCACCGGACGCCAGGACGTGCTGTTCGGCACCACCGTCTCCGGGCGGCCGCCGCAGGTGGCGGGCGTCGGCGAGATGGTCGGCCTGTTCGTCAACGGCCTTCCCGTACGGGTGCGGTACGCGCCCCAGGACACGCTCGCGCAGGTCCTCACCGCGCTCCAGGAGCGCCAGGCCGTCCTCCTGGACCACCATCACCACGGCCTCAGCGACATCCAGAAGGGGACCGGACTCGGCACCCTCTTCGACACGATGCTCGTCTTCGAGTCCATACCGGTCGACCGGCCCAGACTCGCCTCCGCGCTCGCGGCGGCCGGGGTCAACGTCACGGGCACGCGGGCGATCTCCGGCACCCACTACCCGCTGACCGTGATCGCGGAGCCGGACCTGCGGATGGACTTCCAGTACCGCGACGGCACCTTCGACCGGGCCGCCGTCGAGGCGATCGCCGCCCGCCTCGCCCGCGTCCTCGACCAGATCGCCGCCGACCCGGACACCCCGCTCGCCCGCCTCGACCTCCTGCTCGACGCCGAACGCGAGCTGCTCCTCGACCGGGCGAACGGCACCGCCGTCGACGTACCGGACCGGACCGTCCCCCGGCTCGTGGCCGAGCGGGCCGCCCAGTGCCCGCAAGCCACCGCCGTGACCGGGGGCGATGTCTCCCTGACGTACGCGGAACTGGGCGCGCGGACCCGGCGGCTCGCCCGCGAGCTCGTCGCCCGGGGCGCGGGCCCCGAGACCGTGGTGGGCCTGGCACTGCCCCGCAGCACGGACCTCGTCGTCGGTATGCTCGCCGTCCTGGAGGCGGGCGCGGCCTATCTGCCCATCGACCCCGCCTACCCCAGCGCCCGCCTCGCCCACATCCTGGCCGACGGCCGCTGCACCCTCGTCCTGACCAGCACCGCCACCGCCCATGTCCTGCCCGCCGTCGACGACGTCCCGCACCTGTGCGTCGAGGACGTCGACTTCGCCGCTCCCGGGCCGGACGTGGCGGCTGCGGTGACGCGGCCCGACAACGCCGCGTACGTGATGTACACGTCCGGCTCCACCGGCACCCCCAAGGGCGTCACGCTCACGCACCGCGCCCTCGTCAACGGCGCACTGCGCCTGGCCGACGCCACCGGGGTCACCGCCGACACCCGCACCTTGGCCGCGACGTCCGTCAACTTCGACGTGTCCGTCTTCGAGATCCTCACCACCCTCGCCGCGGGCGGCACCGTCGAGGTCGTCCGCGACGTCCTCACGGTCGGCGAGCGCGGCGGCTGGAGCGGCGGCCTGATCAGCGCCGTGCCCTCGGTCCTCGCGGAACTCCTCGACCAGCTCGACGACGGGGCGCTGCGCGCCGACTCCGTCGTCCTCGCCGGGGAGGCGCTGCCCGCCGCGCTCGTCCAGCGGGTGCGCCGGGCCGTGCCGGGTGCCCGTGTCGTCAACGCGTACGGGCAGACCGAGTCGTTCTACGCGACGACGTTCACGGCGGCGGGGCGTGTCGCCGAGGAGGGCCTTGCCGGGGACGGGCCTGCCGCCGGACGCCGCACCGGCGAGAGCCGTGCAGATGAACGCCTCACCAGCCCTGCAGACGAACGCCTCACCGGCGAGGCCGCTGCCGACGAGTGCCCAGCGGACACGGGCGCCACGCCCATCGGTACCCCGCTCGGCAACATGCGCGCCCACGTCCTCAGCCCCGCCCTCACGCCCCTGCCACCCGGCGCGATCGGCGAGCTGTACGTGGCGGGCCAGGTCGCCCGCGGCTACCACGGCCGGGCCGCCCTGACCGCCGAGCGGTTCGTCGCCGACCCGTACGGGCCGCCCGGCGCCCGCATGTACCGCACCGGCGACCTCGCCCGCTGGACCCCCGACGGGCAACTCGTGTACGCGGGCCGCGCCGACGACCAGACCAAGATCCGCGGGATTCGCGTCGAGCCCGCCGAGATCGAGGCGGCCCTCATCCAGCACCCGGGCGTCGCCCAGGCCGCCGTCGTGGTCAGCGCGGAGCACGGCGCTCCGCAACTGCTCGCCTGCGTGGTCCCCGTCGACCCGGCCGTGGGCGGGCCGTCCGACGGGCAGGTGCGCGCGTTCCTCGGCGAGCGCCTGCCGACGTATCTCGTGCCGTCGCTCTTCCTGACCCTGGACCGGCTCCCGCTCGCCCCGAACGGCAAGCTCGACCGGGCCGCCCTCGTCGAGCGGGCGAACGCCGAAGGACCCGTCCAGGTGAACCGCGCCAACCCGCGTGACCACGCCGAATGGGCCCTCTACCAACTGTGGCGGCGGCTCCTGCTCACCGCCGACATCGGCATCCGGGACAGCTTCTTCGACGTCGGCGGCACCTCCATCTCGGCCATCAAGCTCTCCCACGCCATCCGCGAGGAACTCGGCGAGGAGGTCTCGGTCCGCGACGTCCTGCTCCACCCGACCATCGAGGAACAGGCCGAGCGGCTGCGCGGCGGTGCCTCCGGCGCACCGCCCAGCGACCTCATCTCCTTCCGCGCGGGCGACGGCCACGCGCGCGTGCTCTGCGTCCACCCGGCGGGCGGCACCGCGTTCTGCTACCTCTCGCTGGCCAAGGAACTCCCCGACACCGTCGGGGTGTACGGCATCCAGTCGCCCGGCCTGCACCCCGGCGAGTCGTTCCTGCCGACGGTCGAGGAGATGGCCGAGGCGTACGAGAAGCTGGCCGAGCCGCTCCTCGACGGCGCCCCGCTGGTCGTGGTCGGGCTGTCGTTCGGCGGCCTGGTCGCGCACGAGCTGGGCCGCCGCCTCGCCGCGGCGGGCCACACCCGCCTGAGCGTCGTGCTGCTCGACGCGCCCGGCACGGAGGACGCCGCGGCGCGCGCCGCCGTCGGCCCGGTCGGCATGGCGGACTTCCGCGACAAGCTCGTCAAGTTCAACGGCATGTACCCCGGCATCGAGGACGACCAGATCGAGCGGTACTTCGACGTCTACAACAACAACCGGGGCGCCATCGCGACCTATGCCCCGCCGCCGACCCCGGCCAGGACCGTCTTCGTTCAGGCCGTCGAGGAGGAGGCGCCCGAGGCCTACCGCAAGGAGGTACGGGAGTTCTGGGGCCGCCGCGCCGGTGGCGGCTACCTCGTCGAGCCGCTGCCCTGCGACCACTGGGAGATGCTGGAGAGCGACGAGGTGCGGCGGGTGGCGGCGCTCGTACGGTCCGAACTGGGCCTTGCCCGCGGGGACGAGGGCGGGGACGGGGAGTAGCAGCGGGGGAGCAGGGGGCGGACGGCGTTCCGTACCGCCCCCTCAGGGCGGGTTCCTCGGGCGGGGAGCGGTGCGGTGGTGGCTGGACGGGTGGCGCGGGTGCTCCCGGCGGACGCGTGCGCCGGGAGCCCGCTCAGCGCGGCGCCGTGTCCGGCCGGGAGTCGGCGTTGACCGTGGTGGCCACCACCCGCGCCTGTGGGGCCCGGACGATGCCGTAGTGCGTGGCGTCCAGTACGTCGCAGGAGGTGAGTCGCGGCAACTCCGTCTGCCAGGCACGCCGTTGGGCGTCCGGCGGGCCCATGGGCGGCAGCCCGGCCACCGCGCGGCCCGCGAGCCACACGCGCGTGGGCGTGCCGGTCAGCCGGGGCAGCTCGTGCCGAGCCAGGCCCGCCATGTTGGCGCGGCAGCAGCGGGCGAGGCGCTCCGCGTACGCCGCCGCCTGCGGGCTCGCCGGACCCCCGGCGTCACCCTGGCCCAGCTCGTGCGCGAACACCGCCTCCAACTGCGTCTCGTCGTACGCCTGGAAGTGCCGCGCGGCACCCGGAGGCGGCGGGTCGAGCAGATACAGCCGGGCGGCCGGACGGCCGGACGCCTCCGCCGCCGCGGCCATGGCGTGCGCCACCCAGGCGCCGAACGACCAGCCCGCGAGCCGCCACTGCCACTCGCCGTGCGGGAAGCGCGCCTGGAGCGCCGCGTGATAGCGGCGGGCGCGGTCGGCGATCGACCAGCCGGGCAGGTCCGCTCGCCGCAGCGCGGGGTCGGCGATCAGGCAGACCGTGAGGTGCGGGGCGA
Source organism: Streptomyces flavofungini (assembly GCF_014650815.1). GTDB lineage: Bacteria > Actinomycetota > Actinomycetes > Streptomycetales > Streptomycetaceae > Streptomyces > Streptomyces flavofungini. The sequence continues at coordinate 53,877 of NZ_BMVR01000014.1, read as the reverse complement.
GTTCGGAGACCAGGGCGCGGTACGCCTGGATGTCGCCGCCGACGGGGTGGACGAGGCAGATCAGGTCGCGGCCGGTGCCCTGCTGCCAGACCTCTACGGAGACGAGCTGATCGTCTGCGACGGCTCGCGCTGCGGCTGCGTGATCCGCTGTCTGTGCTGTCTGTGCTGTCTGTGCTGTCTGTGCTGTCTGTGCTGTCTGTGCTGTCTGTGCCGCCTGTGCCGCCTGTGCCGCCGCCGGTGTCGGTGCCGCCTGCCGTGTGGCACCGGTGACACGGGAGCCCACCTCGTTGAGGCTGACCCGGTGGCTCAGCTCGGACAGCTCCACGTCGACTCCGTAGTGCTCCTCCACCTTGGCGATCAGGTCGAGCATCATGAGGGAATCGGCGCCGTGGTCGTACAGCGAGGCGGCCGGGTCGATGTCGTCCAGACCGAGCAGGGACCGGGCCCAGCCGCCGAGTCGGGCGGCGACCTGATCGGGCTCCTGCCCCGCACTGTGGCCAGCGCGCTGACGGGCGTCCTGGCCAGCGCTCTGACCAGCGGCCGAGCCTGCCGCAGTGGCACCTTCGTGCCGCACCCCCGGCCGGGTGCCCGCAGGCGCGACGTAGAAGTCACGTGCCCGCCCGATGTCGGTGGTGGACACCAGGAGCTGCGGCAGGCCCAGCGTCAACGCCCTGGCGAACAGCCGCTGCCCCTCCTTCACCGCCAGGCCGACCGCGAGATGCGCCTGGTGCCGGGGGTCGGACCGCAGGGCGTCGCGGGCCATGCCGACCTCGCTCCAGATGTCCCAGCCGATCCCGAGGCGCGCCGTGGTCTCGCCCGCGCCGGAGCGGTGGCGGGCGAAGCCGTCGAGGAGACCGGCCGCGGCGGCGTAGTCGAACTGGCCGATGCCTCCGAAGTGCGCGGCCATCGACGAGCAGTACACGGCGAAGTCCGGCCGGTGGCGCTCTATCAGACGCTCCGTCAGGAGTGCGCCCCGCAGTTTGGCCGCCGTGACCCGTCGCATCGCGGCGCCGTCGCGGCGCGCGATCAGCCCGCCGCCCGCCTCGCCCGCGGCGTGCACCACGCCGCCGATCCGTCCGGCACGCGCCTCGACCCGCTCCAGGACCGCCTCGGTCGGTTCCGTCGCCAGGTCGGCCTCGACCAGCTCGACGCGGTCCGCCCACGGCGTCAGATCGGCGGGGAGCCGCGGGTGCCGGGACGTGAGGACGACCCGGCAGTCGGACCGCGTGAGCAGCCAGGCGGCGAGGGCGACGCCGATCCCGCCGGTGCCGCCGAGGACCACATGGGTGTCGGCCTCGGCCGACGGCATGCCGGGCTCCGTGGCGTCGGGCACTTCGGCAGCGGGCACGGGAAGCAGCGCCTGCCGCCACCAGTAGCCCTGGCGCAGCGCGAGCCGCCGGGGCGGGCCCGTCGAGGCGTCGGCCTCGGCGAGGAGCGCGGCCAGCGCGGCGGCCCAGTCGCCCGGGTCCCCGGAGGGCAGGTCCAGCCAGCGGCCGTCGACGCCACACTCCTGCGGCACCACTTCGGCGGCGCCCGCGAGCAGCCCCAACTCCGGCCGCAGTACGTCACCTTCGACTGGCTGGGCGCGGTACGACAGCCACCAGGGGCGCAGGCGCAGCGAGTCCGGCAGGTCCGCCGCCGCCCGGATCAGGGCCGCCGGGGTGTCCAGGCAGGCCCAACGGGCGCGGTCGAGGGTGTCGTCGCCGACGGGCCCGGCGACGGCGAGCGGCAGTGCGTGCAGCCAGTCGATGTCCACGGGGCCTGCTGGCATGGACGGCCCTGCTGGTCCCGCCTCGGTGAGCGCGGTGAGCAACTGCCGCAGCGAACCGGGGTCGGCGGGATCCACCTCGTACACGTCGTCCGCGAGATGGGCGAAGGCGCGGCCCGCGCTGACCCGCACCACCCGCTCGTAGACGTCCGCGAAGGGGCGCAGTGCCTCGGGCGGCGTCGGGGCGGCGGTCAGCGCCACCAGCGTCGCGGGGGTGCGCGGACCGGCGGGGGTGCGGGCGCGGCTGAGGCGTACCCAGTGCGGCTGGTGCAGCCAGTCGGCTTCGGGCAGCCGCTGCGGCCATTCGGCCTCCGCCGTGCGCGGGTCGGCGCTCGGGGGAGTGGCGCCGGTGGGAGCGGCGCGCGGGAAGTCGTACTCGGCGAGGTGGAAGGCGGGCGGGGGAAAGTCCCAGGGGGCCTGCGCGGGTCCTGTGGGCCAGGGGACGGTCCGGCCCGCAAGCCAGGCGTCGACACGTTCCGTGGCCGTAGGGTCCCCGCCGGTGCGGGGGCCTTCCTGGGCCGTCGTGTCGATGCCGGGCGCCTCGACGGCGGACAGCGTACGCAGCCACGCCACGGCGGCCCCGGCGTCGGCGCAGACCGCCGCGGCCCGTCGGCGCCGCGCCGGTCGCCCGGCCTGCAGATGGCGCAGGACGTGGCCGTACGCCTCGGGCCGGTCTTCGAGGTAGTCGGCGATGCGGGCGGCGTCGGCGCGCAGCCCGGCCGCGCTGCTGCTCGACAGCACCAGGCAGGGCACGACGGGACGGTGCGGCGCGGGGCCGGCCGGTACCGGTGTCTCGTCCGGCCTCGGCGCCCCGCCCGGCGCCGGTGCCCCGTCCGCTTCGAGGACGAGGTGCGCGTTGGTGCCGCCGATGCCGAAGCTGCTGACGGCCGCCACCCGGGGGCGCCCGGCGGGCCAGGGGTGCGCCTCGGTCGGGATGTAGAAGGGGGCCGCGTCGGAGCCGAGCCGGGGGTTGAGCCGGTGGAAGTCGACGTTGGGCGGGATCACTTCGTGGTGCAGGGCGAGGGCGGCCCGTACGAGACCGACCACGCCTGCCGCGGCGCCCAGATGACCGATCTGGCTCTTCACCGACGTCAGCGCGCAGCCGCCCGGGCTGGCCGCGCCGTCTGAGCCGCCCGAACCGTCCGAGCCGCCTGCGCGGTCCACGCCGCCCGAACCACCCGAACCGTCTGCGCCGCCCGAGCCGCCCGAGCCGTCCACGTCGCCCGAGGCGCCCGCGCCCGCCTCCGAGACCCCGAACGCCTGCCGCAGAGCGCCGAGTTCCACCGGATCACCCAGCTGCGTACCCGTGCCATGCGCCTCGACATAGCCCACATCGCCGCCGTCACGCCCACTGCGGCGCAGCGCACCACGAATGACCTCACGCTGCCCGGCGAGCGACGGCGCGCTGTAACTGAGCTTCCCCGAGCCGTCGTTGTTGAGCGCCGAGCCGGTGATCACCGCGTAGACGGTGTCGCCGTCGCGGTGGGCGGCGCGCAGCGGCTTGAGGACGACCACGCCGACGCCGCTCGCCCCGACGGTCCCGCTGGAGTCGTCGCTGAACGGGCGGCAGTGCCCGTCCTTGGAGAAGATGTGCTGCGGACGGTAGGTGTAGCCGTCGGTCAGGAGCGTGTCGACGAGCACCCCGCCCGCGAGCATCACGTCGGCGTCGCCCTGGCGCAGCAGCCCGGCCGCGACGTGCACCGCCACCAGTGAACTGGCGCACGCCGCCTGCACGGTGAAGGCCGGGCCCGACAGGTCGAGGTGGTAGGCCACCTTGGTGGTGAGGAAGTCCTTGTCGTGGTGGAGCGCCATCTGGAAGCTGTCGGGCACCTGCTCCGGATCGGCCTCGCGGAGCAGCGACTGGAAGTAGGTGTTCTCGCCGCACCCGGCGACGAGCCCGACGCGCCGGGCGCCCGGGTCGGTGATCCCGGCGTGCGTGAGCGCCTGCACGGAACTCATCAGCAGATGCCGCTGCTGCGGGTCCATCAGCCGGGCCTCCTGGCGGCTGATGCCGAAGTGCTCCGGGTCGAAGGAGAGCAGGCCCGACATCTGGCTGCGCGCCCCGACCAGCCCATCGGCGGCGTCGAAGTGCTCGATGCCGCGGGCCCCGGTACGCACCAGGTCCCAGAAGGCCGCGAGATCGTCGGCGCCGGGCAGCCGGACCGCCATGCCGACGACAGCGATGGGCTCGTCGACGGACACGGGCGGGGTCCCGGCGTCCTCCACAGCCGGAAGCGTGGACTCCAGGAACGTGGCCAGACGCCGCACCGTCACGTGCTCGAACAGATCGGGGATGGTGAACCGCAGCTCCGGCTCCGCGGTGCACCGCAGATGGAACCGCATCAGGTCCAGACTGGACGCCCCGGCGTCGAAGAAGCGCTGCTCGGGCCCGACGGGCCGCCCGACCACCTCCTGGAACAGTTCGCTGAGCCGGGCCTCGTACACCGAGAGAACCGGCCCGGCCGCGCTGCCGGTGTGCCGCAACTCCTCGCCGGGAGCGGTGAGCGCGGCCCGCCGGTCCAGCTTGCCGCTCGGCGTGAGCGGCAGCGCCCGCACGCGCCGGAAGCGGTCGACACGTATGTACGAGGGCAGCAGCGGCGCCAGATGCCGGGACAGCGCCCCTGCGGTGAGCCCCTGTGGCACCGTGTCGTCCGCGCTGCCCGCGCTGCCCGCGCTGCCCGCGCTGCCCGCGCTGCCCGCGCTGCCCGCGCTGCCCGCGCTGCCCGCGCTGCCCGCGCTGCCCGCGCCCTCCGTGCTCGCGCCCTCGGCCGATCCCGTGCCCGAGGCCCCGTCCCGCACCTGCACACAGGCGACCAGCGCGTCCTCGTCCCGTACGACCACGGCGTTGACGACATCCGGATGCCGCAGCAACGCCGCCTCGACCTGCCCGAGTTCCAGGCGGTGGCCGCTCACCTTGATCTGCTGGTCGTCGCGGCCCAGGTAGCGCAGCAGCCCGTCCGCGTCGAAGCGGGCGATGTCACCGCTGCGGTAGAACGTGCCGAGGCCGGGCACGTCCACGAAGCGTTCCGCGTTCAGCGCGGGGTCGCCCAGGTAGCAGGGCGCCGCCATGGGGCCGCCGATGAGGAGGCGGCCGGGGCGTCCCGGCGGCAGGGCCTCGTCGGCGTCGTCGACGACGCGCAGCCAGGCGCCCGCGACCGGCCGCCCGATGGCCGGACGCTCCGGCCAGCCCGCCGGGTCCCCGTCCAGACACAGCGCGCTGACCACGTGCGTCTCGGTCGGCCCGTAGTGGTTGAACAGACGTGCGCCGGGCAGCCCGGCGAACCAGCGGCGGATGGCGTCCGTGCACAGCAGCTGCTCACCGGCGGTGATGACGTCACGCAGCCGCGAGGGGTAGCGGCCGAGGCGGACAGCGTGCTCGGCGAGGACCTGGAGCGCCACGTACGGCAGGTGGAGGCGCTCGATCCCGTCCGCTTCGAGCCGGTCGAGGAGCGCGGGCGCGTCCTGGCGCAGACCGGGACGTACGAGACGGAGCAGGCCGCCCCCGCACAGCGTGCCGAAGATCTCCTGGAAGGAGACGTCGAAGGACAGCATGGCGAACTGCTGCGTGACCGCGGGCGCCGCGAGACCACCGGACTCCCGCTGCCACTGGAGCAGGTTGCACAGCGTCCGGTCGGGCACCCGCACGCCCTTGGGGACGCCCGTGGAGCCGGACGTGAACAGGGTGTACAGCGGCTGCCGTCCGTCATGCGGCACGAACACGCCGTCGGCCGTCGGCGCCCGCTCCGGGAGGACGACCGGTCGGCGCGGCAGCCCGGCCGGGGCGAACGCGTCGAGCGCGGGCGCCCCGTCCGGCGGCACCAGGACGCACAGCGGCTGCACCTGGTCCAGGATCTGCCGCAGCAGCGCGGGCGGGTACGAGGGGTCGAGGGGCACGACGGTCAGGTTCAGCCGGGCCAGTGCGAGCAGCGCCACCACATGTTCGGGCGAGGCGTCGAGGTACAGGGCGACATGGCGAGGGCCGTCGGCGTCCGGCGGTGCCGGGTGCTCGTGCCGCAGCTCGGTGGCCAACGCGGCGGCGTGCGCGTCGAGTTCGGCGTAGGTGAAGGTACGGTCCGCCGAGGCCAGCGCCGGTGCGTCGGGGGTCCGGCGGACCTGATCGGCGAAGCCCTCGGCGACGGTCGTGAAGTCGGGTCGCGCCGGGGCGGCGCGGCCGGGCTCGGGCAGGCCGCGGCGGTGGGGCGCCACCAGCTCGGCGAGGGTGGGGTCCGCTCCGCTGGCCAGCAGGTCGAGGGCGCGGCGGAACAGCACGTCGAGGGCGGTCACTTCGTCGGCGTCGAAGTACCGGGCGTCGTACTCCCACAGGCAGTCGACGTATCCGCCGTGCTCCACCACCGACAGGGTCAGCGGACACTTCGCCTCGCTCGGCGTCGGCCACTCGGGCCGTGCCGTGCAGCCGGGCAGCGCGAGGGCGCCGAAGTCGGTGTTCTCCAGGACGAAGAGGAAGTCGAACGGCGCCTGCCCGGCGCCCGCCTCCCGGTCGGCCACGACATCGGGGAGGGCGACGTCCTGCCGGTCGAGCACCGCCTGCGCGGTGTCGGCGTGCCGCCGCAACTGGGCGCGCAGCCGCTCGCGCGGCGCCAGTTCCAGCGGCAGCAGCAAGGTGTTCGCGAACATGCCGACGCTCGCCTCGAACTCCTGCACCGGCCGTCCGGCGACCGGCCCGGCGATCCGGGGCGCGGTGCGACCGGTCACCCCGTACAGGCTCCAGGCGTACACGCTCAGGAGCAGTTGGAAGCGGGTGCGGCCGAGGTCGGCGCAGAGCCGGTCGAGGGCGGCGCGGCGGCCCGCGTCCAGCGTGCTGCGCAGCAGGCGGCCGTCGGGGGTGTGCCCGGCGGCGCGGACCGGCTCCAGGGGGGTCGATTCGCTCGCCGACGTGGCGTAGTGCTGGCGCAGCTCGGAGCGCTGGGCCCGGTACGCGTCGTGCGTGAACCAGGTGGCCTGCCAGGCGGCGTAGTCGAGGGGGGTCGGGACCGGCGGGGCGTCCTGGGGCGGGGTGGGGAGCGCGGTCGGGGCGGGCGGGTGCTCTGCCGCATCCTCCGGCTCACTGCTCGCCACCTGCGCGTACGCGGTGTACACCGCTGACAGCTCACCGAACAGTACGTTCAGCGACCAGCCGTCGACCGCTATGTGGTGCGCCAGCAGCAGGAGTTCGCCACCGCCCGGGGACGGCAGCCAGCAGGCGCGCAGGAGCCGGGGCACGGCCAGGTCGAACGGGGCGGCGAAGAAGTCGTCGGTGAAGGCGCGGCGGCCGTCGTCGGAGCGGAGCGCTTCGTCCGTGGGCTCGGCCCAGGGGTCGTAGGCGTCGCGCACCACCTGCCGCAGTCCGGCGGGCGTGGACTCGAAGGCGGTACGCAGCGCCGGGTGCCGTGCCACGAGGGCGCGCAGGGCGTGCCGGAGCGCCGAGGTGTCGACGGCGCCGTCTAGGCGGAAGGCCAGCGGCACGTGGTAGGCGCGGGAGTCCGGCTGCCGCTGCTGGAGCAGCCACAGGCGCTGCTGCTCGGAGGTGGCCGGTGCGGAGGCGGCCCCGGCGGGGGCGGCGACCGGCGGGTAGGGCACGCCGTCCCCGGCCCGGCCCGCCTCGATCGCGGCGGCGAGCTCGGCGAAGTCGGCGCGCAGGACGAGGGCTTGGGGCACTTCGCGGCCCCAGCGCCGCCGCACCTCGAAGCGCAGCCGCAGTGCCTTCAGCGAGTCACCGCCGCTCGCCACCCACCGGTCACCGAGCCGGAGATCGCCGACGCCCAGGATGCGGCCCGCCAGCACCAGCACCTCACGCTGCTGGTCGGTGACGGGCGCCGCGTCCTCGCCACGCCCGTCACCCGCGGCGGTCCAGGGCGCGTCGGTCCGTCGCAGGAGAGCCGACTTGTCGACCTTCCCGTTGGCGTTGAGCGGCAACTCCGGTACCCGGTAGGCGCGGTGGGGTCGCATGTACGCGGGCAGGCTCGCGGCCAGATGGCGGTCGAAGTCGTCGTACGACAGGTGCGCGCCGAGCACCAGATAGGCCAGGAGCTCATTGACGCCGTCCGGGTCGCGGCGGGTGCAGACGTACGCCTGGCGCACCGCCGGGTGGGCCACGATCTGCCGTTCCAGCTCGCCCGGCTCCACGCGGAAGCCACGCACTTTGACCTGGCGGTCGGCGCGCTCGACGTACTCGACGCGGCCGTCGGCGTCGACGCGCACCAAGTCGCCGGTGCGGTAATGGCGGTCGGGCCCGGCGTGGCGTTCGGTGTCGGGCCCGACGGGGTGCCCGCAGTCGCGCCCGGCGTCGGGTCCGGCATCGTGCCAGGGGAGGCTCACGAAGCGGCGCTCGGTCTCCTCCGGCAGGTTGCGGTACCCGGCCGCGAGCGCCTCGCCGGACAGATACAGCTCGCCCACCTCGCCCGGTTCGGCGGCGCGGGTGCCGTCGACGACCGCGAGTGCCCCGGTGTCCGGCAGCGGGAGCCCGATCGGGATCACCTCGCCGGCCAGGTCGCGGGGGATCGGGTGGCAGAGGGCGAACGTGGTGGCTTCGGTGGGGCCGTAGACGTTGTGGAGCCGGGTGGGGCTGTCGGGGTTGTGGCGGAACCAGCGGCGGATCAGCCGGGCGTTGAGCTGCTCGCCGCCCACCAGGACCTGGCCGATGCCGGCGAAGCAGTGCGGCACCTTGTCGACGATCGCGTTGAACAGCGCCACGGTGATGAACAGGACGTCGACGCGCCGCCGTTCCAGCTCGGCCGCGAGGACGTCGGGGGTCTGCACCGTCTCGTCGCGCAGGATCACACACCGGCCGCCCGTCAGGAGCGGCACCCACACCTCGAAACTGATCGCGTCGAAGGCCGGGTTGGACAGGCAGGCGAAGCGCGCGCCCTCGTCGAGCCGCAGATAGCCGGGGCGCGCCAGGCGCAGGATTCCGGCGTCCCGCACCTCGACGCCCTTGGGGTGGCCGGTGCTGCCGGAGGTGTAGAAGACGAAGGAGACGCCGGTGCTGTCCTTGACAGCGTTGTCGCGCGTGCCACTGTCACCGTCGGCCTCGCCAGGCGCACCTGCCTCGCCGGGCGCACCCTGGAGCAGCGCGGACACGTCGAACGGGCGGACCCCCTCGGGCGGTTCGTCCAGGGCGGCGGCGCCGTGCACCACCGCCGCGCAGTCCGAGTCCGTCAGGATGTGGCGGCGGCGCTCGGGCGGGCTCTGGGCGTCGAGCGGGACGACGGTCGCGCCGAGCCGCAGGATGCCGAGCATGGCGCAGACCAGCTCCCACGACCGCGGCAGACAGACGGCGACGGCCTGCCCCGGCCGCAGTCCGTGGTGGCGCAGCGCGTCGGCGACCGCCGCGCTCGCCGCGTCGAGCTCCGCGTACGTGAGGGTCCGCTCGCCGTCGACGAGCGCGACGGCAGCGGGGCGGCGACGGGCCTGCGCGAGGACGGTGGTGGCCAGACCTTGGTTCGCGGACAAGCTGAACTCTTCCACTCTTGGGGCTTATTCACAGGGGTGACTTGAATAGGCGCGGGATTTCGCTCAGCAGGGTCGGTCGGGCCCCGGGGAAGTTACGCATTGCAATCCAAGAGCGAATGGCCGGCCGCTTCATCACGCAGGGTGTATTCACCGTGCACAGATGTGACATGACGTGCCGTTCGGAGGCTCGGCATGCCGTGTGACCTGCTGTAGAGCGTGCTTACCTCCGAGTAGAGCGTGAATACGTCCAGACAGTCGAAGGAGCCGCCACCGCCATGCGAAACAAAGCGACAGGTTAATCGCCTGTCGATGAGGCCGCCCGCTGTGATGATCGATCAGGGCGTATGCGTCTGTCAATGGGAGAGTTGTCCGCGCTGTCCGGGCCGCAGTTGTTCGCGCAAGAGGCGTCTGCTCCGGCGGTGGTGCTCCCGCGCGCGTCTCGTAAAGGATTCTCGACGAGCTGGTCAACTCGCCCGTGAACGGGCCTGATCCGGGCAACCTCTTGCGGTGCGACTACGTGGGGGTGGGCAGCATGCGACAGCACGACGCGGAGCAGGGGAAGCGGTGCGGGGCGGCCGACGCGAAGGACCTGACTCCGTGCGAAGGGCCTCTCATGGCGGTCACGGTCCTGACCGCCGACGGCAAGGAGATGACCGGCTGCGTGGCGCACAGCGCGCGACAACTCGCCAGCCTGCCGCAGGCGAGGCTGCACCCGCTGTGCTGCCTGTCGCCGTGGGCCGTGGGGGTCTACGCGCGGGCGGCGACGCTGCCGCCGTCCGCGTGGGAAGTGGGGTGCTGACCCGGGCGGCACCCCTGGACGCCCGGCACGGCTGAGACGGCGGTCACCGGCACGGCGTCACCCGGACGCCTCCTGCACGGCGGCCGCCACCTGCTCGCGGAACCAACGGTGCCCCGGATCGGCCGAGTTGCGGGGGTGCCAGGCCATCCCGAGATCGACGGGTGCCAGATCGAGGGGGATGGGGAACGTCCGCAGTCCCAGGGCGCCGGTCGCGTCGGGGAGCCAGTCGGCCATGGTGAGGGCGACGAGGTCGGTGTCCCGGGCGAGGATCATGGCGCTGGTGTGGCTGGGGACGACGACGGCGATACGGCGCCGCAGCCCGCGTTCCGCGAGGGCGTGGTCGATGGGGCCGAGACGTTTGCCTTGCCGGGAGATGCCGATATGGTCGGCGGCGGCGAAGCGCCGGGCGTCGATCCGCTTCTCGAAGAGCGGGTGCCCGCTGCGGGCGACCCCCACCAGTGGCCGCTGGACGATGCTCCGGGTGCGGGTCTCCGGGTCCATGGGCCCCAGCACGCCGAACTCGACATCCACCGCGCCCTGCCGCAGCGCGGGGCCGCCCTCCAGTGCCTCGGGCAGGAACACCACGTCCACCTGCGGCGCCTCCCCGCGGATTCGCTCGGTCAGGGGACCGGCGAGTCCCGCCAGGAGCAGGTCGGTGGCCTGCACGGTGAAGGTGCGCTGAAGATGGACGGGCTCGAACCCGGCCCCCGGCCGCAGCACGTTGTCGCAGCCGCGCAGCAACACGCCGACCTCGTCCCGGAGTTCGACGGCTCGGGGCGTGGGGACCAGGCCCTGCCCCGCGCGGACCAAGAGCGGATCGCCGACGGTGCGACGGAGCCGGGCCAGGGTGCGGCTGGTCGCCGCGGGTGAGGTGCCGAGGCGCTCGGCGGCGCGGGTCACGCTGTTCTCCTGGAGCAGGGCGTCCAGGACGCGGAGCAGATTGAGATCCATGAATGGCTCCTGAGCTGCATCTTTACGCCTGAGTCAATAATTGAGTGCACATTCTTGCATGGCTCGGCAGCCCGCCTCTGCGGAGAGTGGAGACGGGCCCACGAGAGCGGGAGCCAACCAGCTGCAGAGTGCGAGGAGTTCACCATGTGCGCGACACGAGAGTCCCCACGGGCCGGTCGAGAGGGCGATGTGCTGGCCGTGGTCAGCCAGAGCGGGCCTTCGGTCTCGTTCTTCGACGCCGCGTCCGACCGGCACCTCGGCTCGGTCGAGACCCTGGCGGAGCCGCACGAGCTGTGCTTCGACCCGACGCAGCGCCTGCTGTGGTGCACGACGACGTACCACTCGGGCTTCTACCACGCGAACACCGGCCGCCGGACCGAGCTCACCGTCATCGACCCCGGCACCCGCAGCGTCGTCGAGGTCGTCGACCTCGCCCCGGAACACGCTCCGCACGGCCTCGTGCTGGACGCGGAACGCGGTCGGCTGTACGTCACCGTGGAGGGCTCGGACGACCGCCCCGGCGGCGTCGTCGTCATCGACACACGGACCCGCCGCCCCCTCGGCAGGATCGACACCGACGCACCCGGATCGCACTGGCTGGCCATCGACGCGGCCGGAACGACGGCGTACGTCGCCAACAAGGAGGCACCGCACGTCTCGGTCCTCGACCTCGAACGGCACACCCTCACCGGGAAGGTCGAGGTACCGGGCAGCGAGGGCATCGCCGTCGCGGCCGACGGCACGCACGCCTACGTCGCCGCCCCGTACCGCGGCTCCTTCGCCACCGAGGACGCGACACTCCCCGGCATCACCGTCATTGACACCCGCACGGCGAGCGCCGTCGACACCCTCCTCATGGAACACGCCGCCATGCCCCTCCACCTCACCTCGACGGGGAAGCTGCTCGCGGGCGAGGTGCGCGCGGAGCACGACCGGGCGACCGGAACCAGCCGCATGACACCCGGCCGCCTCACCGTGTTCGCCACCGACACCCACCAGCGGCTCGGCGAGGTCGAAGTGGGGGTCGTCCCGCTGACCATCACGTCGTCGCCCGACGGTCGTCTCGCCTACGTCGCCTGCTTCGCCTCGTCCACGGTCGAGATCGTCGACCTGGAGACGCTGCGGACGCTGACCAGCCTGCGGCACGCGTCGTTCGGCGAGTCCGGCGCGCACGGCTTGGCCTACATCCCGCGCCCGACCTGACCCGCAGCCCGCGTACGACCTGACTCTCCTCTCCCGTATGGCCTGACCCGAATCCCGGACACAGCCTGACCTGGATCCCGGACGCGACCGGACACACATTCACCCACGCACCAGAGAGACCCCACCATGATCGTCATCACCGCCCCCACCAGCACCATCGGCCGTCAGCTCGTCGACGACCTGCTCGACCGCGGGGCGCCGCTGCGCCTCGTCACCCGCGACGCCTCGCGGCTCGCCCCCGAGATGCGTGATCGCGTCGAGGTCGTCGAGGGCTCGCACGGCGACGCCGCCGTCATCGACCGGGCGTGCACCGGCGCGGACGCGGTCTTCTGGCTCGCGCCGGACGACGGCGGCGCGCCGAGCGCCGAGACCGTCTACGTCGACTTCACCCGCCCCGCCTGCGAGGCGTTCGTCCGGCACGGGGTGCGGCGGGTGGTGGCCATCACCGCGCTCGGCCGCGGCACGACGCTCGCGGACGGCGCCGGGCTCGTCACGTCCTCGCTGGCGATGTGCGACCTGATCGCCGCGTCGGGCGTCGCGTTCCGCGCCGTGGCCTGCCCGTCGTTCATGCACAACCTGCTGCGCCACGTCGGCGCCATCAACGAGCAGGGCGCGTTCTTCATGACGATCGACCCGGACCTGAAGGCCCCCGTCGTCGCCACCCGCGACATCGCCGCCACCGCCGCATGCCTGCTCCTCGACGACACCTGGGCGGGCTCCGGCCAGGTCGCCTGCCTCGGCCCCGAGGACCTGTCGCCCACCGGGATGGCGCGGATCATCTCCGAGGTGCTCGGCAGGGAGATCCACTACCGCCAGATCCCCGGCCCGGCCCTCAAGGCGCGCATGACCGGCTTCGGCATGAGCGACTCGATGGCGCAAGGAATGGTGGACATGTTCGAGGCCAAGAACCGAGGCCTCGACAACGCCGAGCCGCGCACCGCCGAATCGACGACCCCGACCACGTTCCGGCAGTGGTGCGAGGAGGTGCTCAAGCCTGCCACGACGAACTGAGCGACGTGGCGGGGGAAGGGCGTGCGGCCAGGTGCACGGCCCGGCGGGTGAGCCTCCTTTGCGTAGCGGTGGGCCTGCTCGGCCGCGCTACGACCCTTCCCTCTCCCAGCCGGGACGCCACCAGCTGTACAGGGGGCGTTCCTCCCGGCTGCTGGTGCGGAACGGCTTGCCCTGGTCGTCGACGCGCAGCACGCCGTGCCGCTTGCCGCTGGACCACTCCAGTTCCAAGTACCACCGCACGTCGTGCCTCTTGACGTCGGCCAGGATGTGGAAGACCTCGGGGTCGTTCTCGCTGACCTTGTACGGGAAGTCGCGCTGGCCCGCCTCGGGCGTGGTGCGCGGTGCCGCGGAGTCGAGGTCGACGGCGAAGGACTTGGTGGCCACCTTGCCGCCGCAGCCGGTCCCCATCTGGAAATTGTTCCAGGCCAGCGGCTCGCCGCTGCTCTGCACGCGGACGTTCATGTCCTGCAGGACGACGGTTTCCTCGCCCACGCCCTGCACGGTGACCTCGATGTACTGGCTGCCGGACGTGACGGCACCGAGGTCGCCCACCCAGCCGGGCGCGTCCTGCTCGGCGGGCGGCTCCGGCACCTCGTCCGGCTTCCGGTTCACCAGGAAGGTGTGCGTGCAGTCGTCTTCGTACGCGTACGGCTTGGTGCGCGCTGTCAGCGGCACGCCGGTGTCCTCGCCCTGCCCGGCACCGGACGCGGGTCCCTTGCCGCCGTCGCGGGGAGTGCCGGGCGCCGGGTTCCCGTTCTTGGACGGCGGACCGGACGAGCCACCCTTCTCGTCCTTGCTCTCGCTGCCGGACGTGTCCTTGCCGCTCTTCTTGCCGGACTGGTCGGACAGCGAGGCGCTCGGGTCCGACGAGGCGGTGGGTCCGGCGCTCCGCTTGTGGTTGTCGCCGTCGCCGCTGCCGTTCATGGAGAGGGCGACGGAGCCGATCCCGAGGACCGCGGTGACGGCGGCCGCGAGGATGAGGGTCCGTCGCTTGCGCGAGAGGGACAACGGAGAGGAGGCGGTCACGGGGCCCGGGACGCACAGTGTCTCGGGCCCCGGCCGGTGCTTCGCCTCCAGCTGGTGCTCCGTCTCGAGCTGGGGCTTCGGTTGGGGCTTGGGCTGGGGTTTTGGTTGGGGCTTCGGCTCGGGCCGGGGCTTCGACGGGGGCTTCGGCTCGGGCTCGGGCTTCGGCTCGGGCGCCGGGGCGCCGCCAGCGGGAGCCTCCGTCTTCCGCCCTCGATCCGCGTCCGCCAGGATCCACCGCCGGTGGACCTCCACCAACTCCTTCGGCGTCGCCTCGCAGAGCCGGGCGAACCGTTCCACCGGCGCGAAATCGGTGGGCACCGCATCCCCGTTGCAGTACCGGTGCACCGTGGACGTGCTCATGTGAAGCCGCTTGGCCAGCACTCCATAGCTGAGCCCGGACCGCTCCTTGAGCTCCCGAAGCAGCTCCGCGAGCGACGCCATCTCCACCTGCCTCATTCCGGTCATGTGTGCCAGGGCGGCGCCGTTCCCCGGCTGGAGCCGATACGAACGTTCCAGCGTCCCCCAGTCCCCCGCACGCCCGCCCGCCGACGCGAACCACCGCATATGCACCGGTCGTACAAGCACGCCACTTCCGGCACGCGTCACGAAGGGATCAACCCTGTTCCCGGGCCGAGACGCTGAAACGCTCCACGGCGGTTCCGGTTGGTTTCGATTGGTTCGAGGGGTGGCGCCCATGAGGTGTGGGGCGAGTGAGGGGGCGGGAGCGTCAGTTCAGGGCTTCCGTGGCTCGTCGGCGCCGCTCGTCCTCGGTGTGACAGGGGTGTGCATGCGGGCTCGACGGCGCAGATCAGCCCCCGCGCCTACCCGCCCGTCGCACGGGTGCCCTCGATGAGGTCGCGGAGCTGGGACCGGGCGGTGATGCCCAGCTTGGGGAAGCTGCGGTAGAGGTGCGAGCCGACCGTGCGCGGGGAGAGGAACAGCTTCTCGCCGATCTCGCGGTTGGTCAGGCCGCGGGCGGCGAGGGCGACGATCTGCCGCTGCTGCGGGGAGAGTTCGGCGAGCGCGTCGGGGGCCGGGTCCGTGACGTCGAGGCCGGCGGCGCGCGCTTCGGCCCGGGTGCGCTCGATCCACGGGTGCGCGCCCAGGCGGCGGAAGATCTCCAGGGCCTCGGCGAGCGGCGCCCGCGCCTCCGCGACGCGCCGTCGGCGCCGCAGCCATTCGGCGAGGTCGAGCAGGGTCTGGGCGCGTTCGAAGGGCCAGTGCTCCAGTACGAGGTCCGCGAGGGCCGCCCGGAAGTGCAGCTCGGCGCCCCCGGGGGCCTCGGCGCCCCCGGGGTCTCGGCGTCCTTGGGGGCCGCAAGGAGGCCGCGGGCCCGGCTGATCAGCGCGCGCAGGCGAGGGGAGGCGTTGTCCCCGAGCGCGCGTGCGGAACGCTCGACGATCAGGACCGCCTCCTCGCGGCGGTCGCAGCGCACCGCGGCAGCGGCCAGGTCCGCGACGGCCGGGTAGGAGGCGTGGCAGTGCACGGGCGCACCAACGTCCGTGAACACCCTGCGGAGTTGGTCGTACGCGGCCTCGTACGCGCCTTCCGCGGCCGCCACGGCGCCGAGCGCACGGCGGGCGTAGACGTGGACCGAGCGGCTTTCCAGCGGGTCGATCAGGGTGAGCGCCTCGTCGACCCGGGTGCGGGCCGCCGTCACGTCACCCTGGAAGGCGAGGACGGTGGCGTCCACCGCGGCCGCGCAGGCCACGGCGTGGTCGAGGCCGGTCGCCCGGCCGAGCGCGGTGGTGCGGGCGCAGGCCTCCCGGGCTTGTTCCCACCGTCCGCGTTCCACAGAGGCCCAGGCGACCGCGCCGCCCAGACCCTCCGGCAGCGCGCCTTGCGTCTCCCAGCGGTCGAAGGCCTCGTCGAAAGCCCGGACGGCCCCGGGGGTCTCGTCCAGGAGCCAGGCCATGATCCCGACGGTGGTGAGCAGCTCCGGCCGGGTCCGCGCCTCGGCGGTCAACCGGGGGAGCAGGGCGACGAGTTCGCCCCGGTCGGCGAAGGGGTCAGTGACGGCTCGCACCCAGGTGCGCACGCCTGTGGGTGCGGCGTCCTCGGGGAGGCGCCGCAGGATGCTCTGGATGCGGTGCCGCTGGGTGTCCTGCCCGGAGTAGAAGCGGACCACGGCGGCGCCGGACAGGAGGTCAAGGGCGGCGGAGGGCCGCGTGGGGATCAACTGCTCGGCCGCGTCGGCCAGTCGGGAGAACACCGCGGTGTGCCGTACGGTCAGGACCGCGAGGCGTCCGGCCTGCACGGCGGCGGCGGTCAGCAGCGACGGGTCATCCGTGCGCGGGCGTGCCGCCGCGGTCAGTTCCTCGACCCAGGCGATGTCCCCGGTGAACACGGCCTCCGCAGCGGCCTCGACGAGGAGCCGGGCACTGTCCTCGCGTCGCGGTGCGAGGTCCGCGGCGCGCCGCAGGGCCCTGGCCGCCGCGCATGCCGCGCACTCCGAGTCCGGCACGTTCACGTACGAGTTCGGCTGGCGCTCCCGCGCGCTGGACGGGCAGCTCGGCGCCGCCCACGCGGTCGAGCTGCCCTTCGTCTTCGACCTCGTACACCTGCCTGAACTGCACGGCCCCACCACCCTGCTCGGCCCCGAGACGCCACCTGCGGATCTCGCCGCCCGCATGCACGCGACCTGGGTCCGCTTCGCGAGGACGGGCAACCCGGGCTGGGGCCCGTACGACAACCCACGCAGGTCGACGATGCGCATCGACACCGAGTGGACGCGGTCCGAAGCAGGCGGGATCACAGAGTCAGCGCGTCCGAGGGCTGATCCCCGGGGGCCGGGTCGAGGTCACAGCAATCGGTCGACCAGCCCGTCGACGTAATCAGGGGTGAGCGGGTCCATGCCGAACAGGACACGGATGTACATCGGGGCCAGGACGTGGTCCAGCACGTCCAACGCGTCGGGTGCGTGCTCGCCGCGTTCGCGGGCGCGATCGAGCATGGACTGCAGTTGCCGGGTGCGTTCGTCGCGTAGGTCGTCACGTGCCTGCAAACCCTGCTGGCCGTTGCTCGACAGGGCGACGGCCAGGCGCACCAGCAACAGGCCGTCGGGGCCGGTGATCTCGCGGGCCACGGCGGCCGCGTACGTGCGCAGGTCACCGGCGAGACTCCCGGTGTCGGGCATCGGCGACTGCGCGTTGAGGCGGGTGAGTGCCGTGTCGGTGAGCAGGGTTGCCAGGTTGCCCCACCGGCGGTAGATGCTGCTGTCGGCCACGCCCGCGCGGGCTGCGACCTCGCCGACGGTGAAGTTGCCGTAGCCGCGCTCACTGATCAGGTCGGTGACGGCCTGGTGCACGTCCGCGCCGACGCGGGCGCTGCGCCCGCCGGGCCGCCGGGCTCGCTGTCGCTCGTTCATGCCCCCACCTTAACGCAGTTGTCACTTGCGTTTGTGGGGTCCTCTCCCTACAGTCTCCTAACGCAGTCGCTGACTGCTTTAGGACGCCCCGAGGCTGACCACGTCGGCCGCGGAGAGGCGCAATTGACGAGGGAGAGGAATCCCCATGGGGGCATCGCCTGCGGCCGTAGGCAGTCGACCGAACCGGGCCGTGCTGCTCACGGTGACCTGCCTCGGCCAATTCATGGTCCTGCTCGACAACACGATCGTCGGAGCGGCGCTGCCCGATATGCAGCACCGGTTGCACACTCAGCTGACCGGTCTGCAATGGATCGTCGACGCGTACGTACTGCTGGTCGCCATGCTGCTGCTGTCCGGAGGCATCTTCGCCGACCGGTTCGGCCGCAAGCGGGTGTACCTGACCGGCGTGGTGGTGTTCACCGCCGCGTCGGTGCTGTGCAGCCTCGCGCCCTCGGTCGGCTGGCTGGTCGCCGGCCGGGTGCTGCAGGGCATCGGGGCCGCGGCGCTGAGCCCTGCCTCGCTGGCCCTGCTCGTCGCCGCCCATCCCGTGCCGCAGGAACGAGTCAAGGCGATCGGGCTCTGGGCCGGACTCAGCGGAATCGGTCTTGCCGCGGGCCCCGTGGCGGGCGGCGCGCTGACGGATGCGTTCGGCTGGCCCGCCATCTTCCTGGTCAATCTGCCCATTGGCGTGGTCCTGCTGGTGGTCGGTCTGCGCAGCCTTGAGGAGACCCGCAATCCGAGCGCCCCCGCGATCGACGTCCCGGGGACGGTGCTGTCCGTTCTGGGGGTGGGGGCGCTGACCTACGGGCTGATCGAGGGTGGTGCCCGCGGCTGGACGTCGCCGGTGATCCTGGGCGGCTTCACCGCCGGGGCGATCCTCCTCGGGGCCTTCTTCGCCGTCGAAGCGCGTCGTTCCGCTCCGATGCTGCCGCTGGGACTGTTCCGGCAGCGGCTGTTCACCGTGTCCAACACCGCCATGGTCGTGGTGGGGTTCGCGCTCATGGGTTCGTCGTTCTTCTTCTCCCAGTTCTTCGTGTACGTCCAGGGCAGCTCGATCCTGCGCGCCGGCCTGCAGACCCTGCCGGTATCCCTCGCCATGGTGGTCGTCAGCCCGTACGCGGGCCGGCTCGCCGCCCGGTACGGCTTCCGCGTCGTGGTGACCACCGGCCTGGCCCTGGCCGGCCTGGGACTGCTTGCGCTCGGCATGGTGCACGCCGACACCGGCTACGGGAACGTGTGGTGGCGGCTGGGAGTCGTCGGCATCGGCTTCGCCCTGACCATGTCCCCCCTGACGGGAGCCGCCATCCAGGCGGTCAGCCCGCAGGAAGGCGGCCTCGCGTCGGGCGTCAGCAGTACCACCCGGCAGATCGGCGCGGTGCTCGGCGTGGCGGTACTCGGAGCCATCGTCCGCACCCGGCAGTCCGGCGGTGCCTCCTTCGAGACCGGCCTCAACAGCGCCTTCGTCGCGGCTGGCGCCATCACCTTGGCCACCGCCGTGTTCACCGGCCTGTGGCTGGCGAGGTCCAAGCCCGCCCCAGGCTCCGCGGTGCCGCGCGGCGTCACCGGTCCAGCTGCGGTCACCACCTCCAACGAGGCATCCGCGAACAGCCGTTGACGGCGACACCGGGCTTGGCCGGGCGGCGTCCCGCCGGGGACGCCGCCCGGCCCGTACGACCGCTCGTCCTGCAACGCCAGGGACGCTCGGACCATCCGTGGCGGCCGCTCAGGCGGTGCAGTGCTTCTGTGCGTCCAGGCGCACCTTGCGGCCGGTGAATTCCTCCAGGACGGCGATGTTCACCGGGGCGTAGTTCGTCGCGGTGATCTTGTCGGCGTCCTTGCTGCCCAGCTTGCCGGTGTAGGGCGCGGACTTCTCCAACCAGTAGGCCGTGCGCAGGAACTGGGTGAGGACCAGGTCGCGCAGCTTGGGCTCGGCCTTGATGCGGGCCCAGTAGTCGGGGTGCTTGTCCTTGGCGACGCGCAGGTACAGCAGCAGGTACCGCAGGTTGGTGGCGGCGATGTCCCGGGCGTTGCTGGCGCCGACTCCCTTGATGAACTCCTGGAGCACCGTCACGGCCGGCAGTCCGGTCAGCCCGGCGTTCTGCTCGGCCAGCACTCCCTGGAGGCGGTACGCCCCCTGCGTCGTGTCCCGCAGGTAGATGTCGTCCATGGAGGAGCTGAGCTTGTCCTTGATCAGCGGCAGGATCTCCTTGCGGGGGAAGCCGCCGTGCACGGGCACCGTCAAGGCCTGCTGACTGCCGTTGATCCACGACGCGATGTGGACGTCCCACCGCGTCCGGGACGGGTCGAGGTCCCACATGTGGGTCTCCTCGTGGATCGCCACCATCATCGACTCGGCGAACCCGTCGAAGCTCCGCTTGTCCACGAACTGGTCCCAGTACTTGTCGTTGACCTGGGCGATCGCCAGCGCCTCCCCACTGGGCCAGCGCCGCTTGTAGACGGCCTGGAGGGTCCGCATCCAGTTCGAGGAGGTAAAGGCGGCCTTGAGGTCGCTCACGTCGGCGTTGGGCTGCGACGGTTCGTCGTAGCAGTAGGGATCGGGGAGGCGGCTCCGTCCGGTGTCCCCGGAGGGGCCGGCCGACGGGGGGCCGGAGGCGACTGCGGTGCCCGACCCCAGGGCCAGGACAAGACATGCCGTCAGCAGACGGGCGGAGAACCTACGGCTCACGAGGACCTCATCTCGAAGCGATCGCGTGGGGGGCACGACAAGCGCCGGGAGCGGCACCGCCTGTCGCTCGCCAAGCAAGGTAGGGCTCCGCACGCCCCACGCCTACTGTCATGTACCCATAACATTCGCGTGAGGGTGCCTGGTTGCGGCGGCGGGGCGCGGCCCGGCGTGGCGAGGCGCGGCCCGGCGCGGCCGCGGGAGCCGGTCGGCGAGGTCGGCGAGCGGGGCGGCCCGCGTTGCGGCAGCCGCAACAGGGCGCTGACCAGGGGCTGATGGCGCGGGCCCGCCTGCACGGCGGTCATGCCCGATGGCGGTCCGGCGTCGTTTGAAGGACGGTTTGCCCAGGTAGGATCCAGGCCGGCGCACGTCGTGGGGACGACGTGCCGAGCGCCCGGCGGAAGACGGAGCCGGTTCCGCCGTACGGCACACGTGCCTGAAGGCGTCAATGGGGTGGGGCGGAAGATGGTCACCGGGGACACCGGGATGCGGTTCGTGCTGCTCGGCCGGGTGCGCACCCCGCTCGGCGACGAGCCCGGGAGCTGGGACGGGTTCGAACCGGCACGGGTCCTCTTGACGGGTGCGGCCTGCCCTCCTCGCGTGCCGAAGGCCCGCTCTCCTCGCGTGCCGAACCCGGCACGCGAGAACCGGCGTCACGGGCGATCTCCCCTCCCATGACCTCTGGCCTCTGACCTCTCGCCACAAGCCCCTCAAGCCCAATGGTCCGCACGTCATGTGGAGACACTCCATGCCCCCCACTGCCTCGCCCGGCCATTCCTCCGCCGGCGAATCCGGGCGAACCGCCGCCCACCGCTTCAGCGTTCTCGGTCCCCTTCGCGTGTACGACGGGTCGGCCGCGGTGCCCGTCGGCGCACCCCAACTGCAGGCGGTGCTGGCGGTCCTGCTGCTACGGGCGCGTACCCCCGTGTCGGCCTGGGAACTGATCGCGGCGGTCTGGGGCGACGCCGCCCCGCCCGGCGCGATGGGGTCGTTGCGCACCCACGCCTTCACCCTGCGTCGGCTCCTTGAGCCCGACCGGGCACCCCGCGCCGCCGCGCGCACACTGCTGACGACGGGCGACGGCTACACTCTGCGCGTCGCCCCGGAGGACGTCGACCTGAGCGCCTTCGAGCTCCGTACGGCCGAGGCGCGGCGGGCCCGGGCCGTCGGCCGGATCGAACGGGCACGGTCACTGTTCGTCTCCGCGCTGGACCTGTGGCGCGGCAGGCCCCTCGCCGGTGTGCCCGGACCGTATGCCGAGGCCCAGCGCACCCATCTTGAGGAGCTGCGCCTGTCGGCGGTCGAGGCTCGCTGGGAGGCCGAGATCGCACTGGGTGGAAACGGCTCCGCGATCGGTCCGCTGCGCGTGCTGGCCGCCGAACACCCGTGGCGCGAACGGGTCCACGAGCTGCTGATGACAGCGCTGCACCACGCCGGACGGCAGGCCGACGCACTCGACGTCCACGCGCAGGTCCGCCGTGCGCTCGCCGACGAGCTGGGCATCCGCCCGGGGCCCGGCCTGGACCGGCTCCAGCAGCGGATCCTCACCGACGGGCCCAGGTGGCAGACGGGCGACGCGGCCGGGCTCCGGGCTCCGGACAGGTCCTGCGGACCGACTCAACTGCCCCAGGACGTCGCTGACTTCACAGGCCGGAACGACGAGGCCGACCGACTGTGCGCCGCGCTGGACCAGAGCCGGATCGTCGCCCTGAGCGCCATCAGCGGGATGGGCGGCATCGGCAAGACCGCCCTGGCCGTCCACGTGGCCCGGCGGATGCGCCACCGCTTCCCGGACGGACAGCTCTACGCGGACCTGCGGGGAACCGACCCCCGGCCCGCGGAGCCCATGGAGGTGCTCGGCCGCTTCCTGCGCGTCCTCGGCGTCCGCGCCGGTCACGTCCCGAGGCTGCCCGAGGAGCGGGCCGCCCTCTACCGCTCCCTGCTCGCCACCCGGCAGGTCCTCGTCGTCCTTGACAACGCCCGCGACCCGGCCCAGGTGCGCGACCTGCTGCCCGGCGCGCCCGGCAGCGCGGTGCTGCTCACCAGCCGTTCCCGGCTCGTCGGCCTGACCGGGGCCACCCTGGTGGACCTGCGGCCCATGGCGCGGCCAGAGGCCTTGGAACTGCTGACCCGGATCGTCGGCGAAGAGAGCGTGTCCGCCGAGCCGGAGGCCGCCGCCGAGGTGCTCGACACCTGCGGCCACCTGCCGCTCGCCATCCGCATCGTGGCCTCCCGCCTGGTCGCGCGGCCGGACCACACGCTGGCGCGGACCGCCGCGCTGCTCGCGGACGAGCGGCGCCGCCTCGGCGCGTTGAGGGCGCAGGACACCGCCGTGGAGACGACCTTCCGGCTCGGCATGGAACTGCTGGACGCCGAGCACGTCCGCGCCTTCCGGCTGCTTGCCCTGCCCGAGATGCCCGAACTGGGTGTACCCGTCGCCGCGGCGCTCCTCGCCCGACCGGAGCGGGAGGCGGAGGAGTTGTGCGAGTCGCTGGTCGACCTGAGCCTGCTGGAGTCGGTCGCCCCCGGCCGCTACCGCTACCACGACCTGCTCCGGCTCTTCGCCCGCCAGACCGCGTACGCCGAAGTGCCGCCCCACGAGCGAACCGCCGCACTCACCCGCCTGCTCGAGTTCAGCCTGGCCACCGCCCTCGGCGCCCACCGGGCATCGCTGCCCGACGACGTGTTCCCCGGGCACGTGGCCGCGCTGCGCTGCGAGGGCCTGGACTTCACCGGCCCGCAGGAGGCGGTCGCCTGGCTGCTCGCCGAGCAGACGTCGCTCCTGGGGCTCGTCGAACAGGCGGTGGGCGACGCCTCCCTGTCGCTGACCGTCTGTGCGGACCTGCTGCTCGCCGCGGACCCGCTCGGCCGCCTCGGCGCGCAGCCCTACGGCATCGAACGCGCCGCCCGGACCCTGGCCGAGGCCGCGCGCGCCGCCGGTCACCGCACCGCGGAAGCACGCGCCCTCTACATGCTGGGCAGCTCCGTGCAGCACCGCTTCGCCATGCGGCTCGGCGCGCCCTCCCTGGACCGCGCCATCGAGCTGTGCCGGGAGGCCGGGGACCGGACGCTGCTCGCCCACGTCCTGATAACCCGGGGCGGAGGCGCCCTTGCCCTGCGCGACTTCACCGCCGCGCACACCATGCTGGCCGAGGCGCTGACCCATGGCAGGGCCCTGGCCAGCCGCGGCATCGAGGCGTACGCGCTCGGCTTCCTCGGCCTGGCCCTGCTGGCCACCGGCCGGCCCGAGGAGGCGCTCGCGCACTGCCGCGAGGCCGTCGCCGTCACCACGGCGAACGGGGACGTCGCGGGTCGGGCCAACGCGCTGCACAACCTCGCCCAGGTCTGCCTGCGGACCGGGCGGACAGCCGAGTCCCTCGACAGCCTGCACGAGAGCCTGCGCCTGTGGCGTGAGACCGGCTCCCGCTTCCGTGAAGGTCTCCTGCTCGGCGCGATCGCCGAGGCCCACAACCTCTCGGGACGGCCTGTGGAGGCCGCCGAACACGCCACGCGGGCACGGGACATCGCCGAGGCGCGCGGCGACGCGGGCATCCTCGCCCGCGCCCTCGCCCAGCTCGGCCACGCCCACCGGGCCCAGGGCGACACCGACCGGGCCCAGGAGCACTACCGCCGTGCGCACGGCGTCTTCCGCGAGCTCGGCCTGCCCGACGCGGACGACATCGCGCGGCACCTCAGGGAGCTCTGAGACGCGACCATCGATGACAAAGACCGAGCCCCCCGCCTCGGGGAACCAGGACATGATCAACTCGTGGCCACCCCAGAGACCGGCGCCGAAAGCCGGTTCGCCCGGTCCGGATCTTGGTCCGCTGTGCGCGGCGGACGTGCCGCCTCGGCCTCGCTCACGCCGAGCAGGACGGGAGACGGCCCCGCGCAGGATCACCTGCCACGGGTGAGGGCGCCCGGCCGGATTCTGCTCCAAGGTGTCGTGGTCGGAGGCGGTGAGTTCGCGCATGGGTGCACTCGGGGTGGAAGAGCCGGACGGCCTGTCGGAGCAGGCGTTACGGACGGTGCTCGGTCTCCTGGACCTGACCGGGTCCGGTCTGCGGCGCCTGCTCGGCCCTCCCGAGCCCACGGACGTCGACGTCGACGACACGGCACCGGGGCGGCAGCCCGGACTTCGCCGCCTGGTGCCCTGCGCGGCCGTGGCGCTCGGGGTCGCCGCCCAGCGACGCTCCGCGCGGGCGGTCAGCGGCGTCGGTTCCCGGTTGGGCGCGGCCATCGCGTCAGCCGCGCGGCCGGTGGTGACGCATGAGCCGTTCGTCTCGTCGTGGCGACTCCTGGTGCGGTGGGGAGAACAAGGGGCGGCGGAGCGGGCGCGCAACCGGGACCTGGCCGCGGGGTTCGTCCGGGCGGTCGCCCAGGAGGTGGCGTCCGGCGTACTGGCCCAGGTCGATCTGGACGGAGCGGCCGACCGCATCGACCTCGATCGCGCGGTGCGCAGGCTCGACCTCGACCTGGCCGCGGACCGTCTCGACGTCGACCGGGTCGCGAGCCGCCTTGACGTCGACCGTGTCGCGGCGCGGATCGATGTCGACCGCGTCGCCGCACGCGTCGATGTCGACGCGGTGGTGGCGCGGGCGGACCTCGACGCGGTGATCGCGCGTCTGGACCTCGCCGATCTGGTCCGGCGCGTGCTCGACGAGATCGACTTCGCCCGTCTCGTCCGGGAGTCCAGCGGCACCATGGCGGTCGAGACGGTGGACGCCTTCCGGGACCGGGGAGTGACCGCGGACCGGATCCTGAGCCGGATCGCCGACCGGGTCCTGTCGCGGTCCACCGCGCGGAACACGGCGGGACCGCCACACCGGCCGGAGGAGCGGTGAGCCGGGCGCCCGCGGCCCAGGGGCAGCGAGCGGGGATCGTGTCCCGGACGGCGGCCGGCGCGCTCGACCTCGGGTTCGTCGGCGCGCTCTGCGGCGCGGCTCTGCTCCTGTACGGCCTGGGCGACTATCTGCTGACCGGCGTGCCGTTCGAGCTTCCGCGTCTTCCTGGTCCCGGCGGCGCCGCGGCCGGTTCTCTGGTCGCCGCCGGATACCTCGCCGGAGGCTGGGCCGTGGCGGGCCGTACGCCGGGGATGCAGTTCGCCGGCCTGCGCGTGGTCGCTGCCTCCGGGCGTCCGCTGCCGGCGGGGCGGGCCGCCCTGCGTGCCGTGCTGTGCGTGCTCTTCCCCTGCGGGCTCCTCTGGGTGCTCGTCAGCCGCCGGAACGCTTCGCTCCAGGACCTGCTGGTGCGCACCGCGGTGCTCTACGACTGGGGTACGAGGTGACGGAGCCCGGGCCGGACGGGGACCGGCGGGCCGATGCGACGGAGCCCGAGCCGGACGGGGACCGCCGGGCCGGTGCGACGGGGCCGCATGCCCGCCTGCGGTCCGTGGTGGGGGAGTTGAGGGACGCGGTGGCGAAGCCGTCCGGCGGGGCGCGTCGGGTGGCGGCGCAGCTGGCGCGCGTCAACGTCCTCGACACGGCGACCCGGCTGGCCGCGCAGGTCTTTCTCGCCGCGCTGCCGGTGCTCTTCGTCATGGTCTCCTTCGGGCCGCCGGTCGTGCGCGAGCAACTGCTCTCCTCGCTGCGCTCGTTCCTCGGTCTTACGGGCGTCTCGGCCGACCAGGCGCGGGAGTTCACCACCGGCCGGACGCCGCCCCGTGAGTCGTGGGGGGTGTTCAGCATCCTCATGACGCTGCTGTCGGCCACCGCCGTCAGCCGCACCCTGCAGCGGCTGTGCGAGCGCGCCTGGCACCTGCCGCCCACGAGCCGCAGGCTGGCCGCGTGGCGGTGGCTCATCTGGCTGTTCGGGTGGCTCGCCTCGCTGGTGTTCCACGGTGCCTGCCGGGACGGCTTCGGGGCGGGTCCGCTGGTCGGATTCCCGCTCGCGCTCGCCACCACCGTCCTGATGTGGTGGTGGACTCAACACCTCCTGCTGGGCGGACGAGTGCCGTGGGGGCCGTTGCTGCCCGGAGCCCTGCTCACCGGATGCGGCATCGCCGTCTGCGATGCCACGTCCCGGCTCTACCTGCCGCGTGCCCTGAACGAGAGCATCCACCGATACGGCCCCGTCGGTTCGGTGTTCACGCTGCTCTCCTGGCTCATCGCCCTCTTCGTCGTCATCACCGTGGGCATCGCCCTGGGGTACCTCCTGGCCCAACAGCCCCCGTTCAACAGGTGGTTG
This sequence comes from Streptomyces flavofungini, assembly GCF_014650815.1. Classification (GTDB taxonomy): domain Bacteria; phylum Actinomycetota; class Actinomycetes; order Streptomycetales; family Streptomycetaceae; genus Streptomyces; species Streptomyces flavofungini. Next base: position 27,434 of record NZ_BMVR01000014.1, on the reverse strand, counting down.
AGTCCACGTCAGGACGGATCCGCGCGGACCCGCCCGGCACGCACCGCCTTGCCGAGGGCGCGGAAGTCGTCCTCGTTCTGGTCCGCGTACGCCTCGGCGAAGTCCGCGACGGCACGGTCGAAGCTGTCGCCGCGACCGAGGTAGGCGGCGAGGGCGATGCGGTCCCCCGAGCGGGCGTGGGCCCGCGCCAGGGTGGCGCCGCAGACCTGCCCGAAGAGACCCATGCCCCGCGGGCGCATCGTGTCGGGCAGGGCGATGCCCTTCCAGTCGTGCAACTGGCGTACGTAGAAGTCACGTTCACGGCCGTCGATGCCTTCGACCCGCTCCCAGCCGAGCATCATGTCACTCGTGGCCTGCATCAGCCGCTGGCCCGAGACGACCCGCTCGCCCTGGTTCTCGTACCGGCTCGGACCCACGTACTCGGCGAGGGCCGAGGGCTGGGCCTCCTTGGCCTGGAGAAGAAGGGGATCCTGCGCGTCGCGGCCGAGCATGAGGATGATCCAGCATCGGGTACCCACGCTGCCGACGCCTACGACCTTGCGGGCCATGTCCACCAGGCGGAACTGTTCGAGCAGGGCCCTTCGGTCGGACGGCAGGCTCTGGGCGTACCGCTCGATCAGCCCCCTGATCTGCTCCTCCAGCTGATCGCGCGCCATACCGGGGAGGAGGTCGTCGACCGGGACGATCAGCGGGGGGTCGGGCGTGATCCTGCGCTCGCCCTTGACCATGTGCGTGAGCTTCTCGAACGCGTGCAGATGATCGCGGGTGCGCGCCTTGGCGAGGGCCAGTGCCGCCCTCTTGCGCATCACGGATTCGCCCCTGTCGCCAAGCAGCCGGAAGAGGTCGTCCGCGTCGACCTTCGTGTACCAGACATCGAGATGGCGCATCGCCGCGAGGCGGCGCATCCACTCGCGGTACGTCCGCACCGCCCCGCGTACCACGGCGGACCGCTGCGCGTCGGCGAAGCCGTTGTTCCGCCCGGCGATGACCAGGCTCGCCGCGAGCCGCTTGACGTCCCACTCCCAGGGCCCGGGGAGCGTCTCGTCGAAGTCGTTGATGTCGAACATCAGATGGCGCTCCGGGGAAGCGAGCAGCCGGAAGTTGAGCAGATGGGCGTCTCCGCACAGCTGTACCTTGATGCCGGTGCTCGGCGTGCCCGCCAGATCGCCGGCCATGAGCGCGGCGGCGCCCCGGTAGAACCGGAACGGGGACTCAAGCATCCGTGCGTACCGCACGGGCACCAGGTCCGGCAGCCGCGACGCCGACTGCTCCTCCAGCACGGCCACGGGATCCGCGCGGTCCGGCCGCGGTGCGAATCCCGCCTGGGCGGAGCGCGGCACGGGGCCACGGGCCGCCTTGCCACGGGCGGCCCGCTCCTGCGGAGTGAGCTGCGCGGTACGGCTCCCGGTCATGGCGAGGCCTCTTCTCTCGGCACACCCGCTCTTCGGGCTGGTGTCGCCGACTCTCGCTCCGGCGCCCTCGGGGGACATCACCCGGCGAGGGTGAGGCGACGCGGAGCCGGGCGCACCACGGTGCATCTCACCGACTGCCAAGGAGGCGCACGATGGACTATCCGCTGCTGAACCTGTTCCTCACCATGCTCTGGTTCTTCCTGTGGACGGCGTGGCTGATCCTGGTGTTCAGGATGATCTCCGACATCTTCCGCAGCCACGACCTCAGCGGCTGGGCGAAGACCGGCTGGCTGCTCTGTGTCCTCGTCCTGCCCTTCATCGGCGTATTCGTGTACCTCATCGTGCGGGGCCGGACGATGGGCGAACGGGACATGCGCGAGGTGGAGGCGCGTGACGCCGCGTTCCGCGCGCACGTACGGGAAGCGTCCCGCGGATCGGCGAACGGCGGGGCGGGAGAGCTGGCGCAGCTCGCCGAGCTCCGGCGGACCGGCGAGCTGACCGATCAGGAGTACCAGCGGGCGAAGACCAAGTTCCTCGCCTCCTGAGTACGGTTCCCCGGCAGCCGTCAGGTCCGAACGGACGGCTTCCTGCCGTACACCGCGAGGGCCCAGATCACGATCACGTCCAAGGTGATGATGACGATGGACCAGACCGGGTAGTACGGGATGAAGAAGAAGCTCTCGATGGCGCTGGCCCCGGCGAGGATCATGCCGATGGCGCGCCCCCAGACCCGCGCCGTGAAGACGCCGAAGGCGGCGGCCGCGACGATGAGGCCGGAGAGCAGGTGGATCCATCCCCACGCCGATGTGTCGAACTCGTACGTGTAGTTGCGCGTGACCACGTAGAAGTCGTCGTCGATGAGCGCGACGAGACCCACGAGCGCGTGGTACGAGCCGGCCAGCAGCATCAGGCTGCCGGCGAGCACCGAGAATCCGACGGCTGCCGGATTCTGCTCCGACAGAGTTCGCTGAGTCATCAGTGGCTCCTCCCTTGAGGTGAGGGGGAGCATCCCGCGTGGCACCCCGGGCGCACTCACCCACGCGGGGTGATGTCCGGTCCCCGGGCCCGGACGAGGATGCGGTGCGTACCACCCGCTCCGGACGGAGGTGACGCCATGGCCGCGGCGGCCGACGGCTTCGAGATCCGGATCAAGGGGCGGGTGGGCGCGTCGCTACGGGAGGCGTTCAGCGAGCTGGCGATCTCGGTGCACCCCGCGGAGACCGTGCTGCGCGGCTCCCCGCTCGACCAGGCCGCGCTGTACGGGATCCTGGACCGGATCCAGTCGCTCGGGCTCGAACTCGTCGAGGTGCGCAGGCTTCCCGGTCGCGGCGGACCGGTCCTCGACGGCGGAACAGAGGGTTCCTAGGCGCTGGCGGGCCGGGCGGAGGGACCCGAGGATATGGGCATGCCGGTATTCCCCTCGAGGGGTGAGGACATGCCTACGACATGCCAACAACCTGTGCGTCACTCAGAGTTGAGTCGGGCACAGATCGGTTCCGTGCGCGTCGCCGCGCTGCGCGGGGAGCTCAGCGCGCTCGGCTGTGACCACCCCGCCGTGGAGTCGGCCGTCTCCCTGTCCGTGTCCTGGGTCGCCGATGTGCTCGCGGACATCGCGTACGCGCTGCACGACCGGACGCTCGCCGACGCGTTGACGGGGGAGGCGTTCGCGCTGTTGGCATTGGTGCGACCGGTCCGGCCACCTGCGCAGAAGCGGGTGGTGCGACAGCCGGGGCCGCCTGCCGGAGGGGTGGGGGCGCAGGAGCCCGCCCCCCGGCTCACCGAGCGCGAGGCGGTCGTACTGGAACGGCTTCAGGGTGAGCAGTCGCTGCGGGAGATCGCCGCCGACCTGTTCGTCTCGGTGAACACCGTGAAGAGTCATGTGCGGTCCATCTACCGGAAGTTCGGTGTCACCTCCCGCGGTGAGGCGGTCAGCAGGGCCCGCGGACTCCAGGCCCTGTGACGCCCTGCCCGCACCGCCTGTGCGGGCGCGCCGCTCACAGCAGACGCATCTCGCGTGCCCGCCGTACGGCGGCCGTCCGCCGGGTCACGGCCAACTTGCGGTAGACGCTCTTGAGATGGGTCTTGACCGTGTTGACCGACAGATACAGCTCGGCGGCGATTTCCTCGGTGGTCATCATCTCTGCGAGGTGGACGAGTACGTCGAGTTCACGCCCGCTGAGGGTGCCGAGGACCTGGGGCGCCTCGGTGTCTGCCCGCGTCCGGTCGCCGGCCGTGCGGAAGCCGCCCGCGGGGCGTGGTCGCGTGAGGTGCGCCTCCCGCTCCGCGGCATCGAGCCGCTGGGCGAGCCAGGGGACCGGCGCGGGCTCGCGGCTGCTCGCCAAGGTGCGCAGCGCGCGGTCGCGGCGCCCTTCGGCGATGCTCGTCAGGCTCAGGACCAGCGCGCGAACCGCCCGGACGAACGGGTCGGGCGAGGACTGGAGCGCGGTCTCGGCCCTGCTCAGCTCGCACTCCGCGGCATCGAGCCGGTCGTCGGCCAGATCCACCCACCCCTTGGCCACGAGCACCGCGGCTCCGGAGCGGTCCGGGCGGGACCGGGCCGCCAGTGTGGGATGTTCGGCCTTCGCCGCGAACTCGGCGGCCGCACGGAACCGGCCCCGGAGCGCCTGGAGCAGCGCGAGGTCCTCCAGGCAGTCCCGGCGCAGGCCGGTGTTGCCGACCGCGGTCGCCGCGGAGAGGCCCGCCAGGAGCGTGGTCTCGGCCGCCTTCAGGCGCCCGCCGCGCAACTCGTCGCCGCCGCGGGTCGACAGGACGAGCGCCTTCAACTCGGGGCGCGCGGCGAGCATTTCGGGTGAGACCTCGCCGAAACAGACCTGCACCGCGTTGGCCGCCTTCACGGCGGCGGGCACGTCGCTGGTGCGCGTGCGCTGGATCGTGATCACGGCGTGCGTCAGGCGGATCGTCGCGCTGTGCTCGCCGTCCGCGTCCGACAGCTGCGCGAGGGCCCGTTCGGCGTGGCCGAGCGCCTCCTCGCAGGCGGCGGTGTCGCCGTGGGACAGGGCGGCCGCCGCGCGGAGCAGCGCCGGCTCCGGTTCGTGGCGGGCCGCGGAGCGGGTCACCACACGGTGCGGCATGTGCCGGAACAGTTCGGCGGTGTGGCGGTCGTCGGTCAGCCCCAGAGCCTGACCGATCGCCAGCTGATGGACGATCAACCGGCTGGCAAACAGCCAGTCCCCGGCCTCGGCCGCACTGCGCACGGCCTCCGTGAGCAGGCCCTGCTCGCTGAACCAGGTGGCGGCCTTCCGCTGCAGTTCGCCCGCGAGGCCGGGCGTCTCGTGGCGCAGGCGCAGCCGCAGAAAGGTGACGAGCATCTGGTGGCAGCGGTACCAGCCGTGCCCCAACGGCCGGAAGAAGGCGTTCCGTTCGACCATGGAGGAGAACAGACGGCCCGTGGCGCGGCCGACGAGCGCCGTGGCCAGCTCGGCGTTGACGCGTTCGGGAACGCTCGTCGCCAGCATGAGACGCCGCATGTCGGCCGACTGGGTGTCGAGGACCTCTTCGAGGAGATAGCTCGCCACGGCCTGGTCGTCGCCCGTGAACTGCCGCACGAAGCCCTCGGGGTCGCGGTGCCCGGCCATCGACATGGCCGCGAGGCGCAGCCCGGCCGCCCATCCCTCGGTGCGCTCCCGGAGGGCACACACCGACGGTCTCGACAGTGAGACGCCGTGCTGGCCGAGGAGTGCGGCGGTCTCCCGGTCGTCGAAGGCCAGGTCGTCCATGCGTATCTCGGCGAGTTCACCGACCAGCCGGGAGCGATGCAGGGGGAGGGGCGGGTCCCGGCGGCTCACGGCGACCAGGCGCAGCGCGGCCCCGGCCTGCTTGAGCAGATAGGCCACGCCTTCGGCGACGACGGATCCGGCCGCGGGGTGGAAGTCATCGAGCACCAGGACGACTGGCGTGCTCCTCGTGCCGAGACCGGCCGCCAGACGCGCGAGGAACACGTAGTCGAGGGCGTCACCGCGCACCGGCGCCGCACCGGCCGCGGTGACGTCGACGCCGGCATGGCGCAGTGCCTCAAGGACGCAGGGCCAGAAGACGCCCGGCAGTTCGTCGCCGCTGTCGCAGGAGATCCAGGCCAGGGGTCCCGGCACCCTCCCCGTGTGCGCCCAGAGCAGTACGAGGGCCGACTTGCCGGAACCTGCGGGCCCGGTCACGACCGTCAGCGGGCCGAGCGCCCCTCGGTAGAGGCGCTCTGTCTGCCGTGGCCTGGGAATTGCCCAGGTCGGCAGCGGAGGTACGCCGATCTTGGAGTGGAGCGTCGGGAATCGCCCCGGCAGGGGTGACGAGGGAACCCCTTCCGACCGCTCGGCCATCGTGGCACCGCCTCTACTGCTCAGGCTGTCGTGCGAAGGACCAGTGTGCGACCGGAGGGGGTGGGACGGCATCGTCCGCGTCCGCCATCTCACCCGGGTGAGGATGGTCTCACCCGGGTGAGAGTGGGGCGACGATCCAGGAACAACGGCCCCTCAGAGGCCGTGCAGCGCCGCGATGAGCTCCTCCTCGCGCTCCTTGGTCAAGGACGTCCGGATCACGATGGGGCCGAACGGACGCAGTGCTTGGCGGACCCGGTCGGGCGTGGACTTGCGTACGAGCGCGAACACCGCGGCCCGGTCGGGCTCCAGCGTCGCGGCGACCTCCTTGATGAAGGCGTCGTCGATGCCCACATCCCTGAGCCGTCCGGCCGCCGCGCCGGCCGCGGCGCCGACGGCCGCACCGAACACCGGCATCAGGAACAGCATGCCGAACAGCGTCCCCCACACGGCGCCGGTCACCGCTCCGGCCCCGGTGGTGCTGTGCGTCTGCTGGACGTGGACCTTCCCGTCCGGAGTCCGCCAGGCGAGCGCGGCGTCCTCGAGGTCGAGCAGTTCCTGACGCGACAGGTCCGCTCCGAGGCGGAGCACCGCTTCGGCCTTTTCCTTGTCGGAGAAGCCGAGGACGACGAGCTCGGTCATCACAGCCTCCCCAGACGCCTGCGGGCATGGCGTTGCGACGTCTCCTCGGCGGCGGCCGCATCCAGCGCCCGCACCGCCTCGGCGACCTCGGCGGCCACCGGACCGAAGGTCTCCGGGGTGAGGAACCCTTCCGCGATGGGCACGCCTCCGGCCTCGCGGATCACACGCCGCAGGGTCCTCGCCCACACGTGCTCGAGCAGGACGAACCCCGCGGAGGCCCCGGGGTCGAGTGCGGACGCCATCTCCCTGATGTCGTCCTGGGAGAGGCCGAACGGATAGCCCTCGTCGGTCATTTCCTCCAGCGCTTCCACTTCCCGCAGGGTCCGGGTCTCCAGGCCGAGCAGGGACGCGACCGTGGTGCCCATGCCTTCGGCCTGGTAGTCGCGGCTCACGAGCGTGCCGTCCTTCTGCTTCTGGACGAACAACAGGTCGATGACACGGATGAAGCCGAAGCGTTCCAAGCTCTCCAGCTCTTCGATGATCTTCCCCGCGAACTTGGCGTCGGGGCCGAACTCGACGGCCAGCATCTGAACCGGTCCGATCGTGACCATGGTGTGTCTCCCTCCGGTCGGTACCGCCCTTCATCCAGTCGCACCGCGCGTGCCCGCGCGTCACCCGCAAGGGGTGATGGACGGGCGGCCCGAAGGCCCGAAGGTGACCGCACCGCCGACGGCGCGCAGCCGCTCGGCGCCGCGTCAGAGGGGGAGCCATGCCAAGCGAAGTGGAGCAACTGCGGGAGGAAATCGCCGTTCTGCGCGCCGAGGCGGCGGCGCGCTCCCGGCGACGGGGCTTCGGGCTCACCGTCCGCAGGACCATCGCCGCTGTGCTCATCGCCCTGGTCGGCTTCTGCACGGTCGCCTCGGTGATCGGCGTCTGGGGCGCGCGGACCACCCTGAACACGGACCGCTGGGTCGCGACGGTCGGGCCGCTGCCGCAGGACCCTGAGGTGCACGCCGCGGTGACGAAGTTCCTCACCGACGAGGTCTACGGCAAGCTGAACGTCGAGGCGCGCCTGTCCGAGGCGCTGCCGCCCAAGGCGTCGTTCCTGGCCGTGCCGGTCAACGGAGCCGTACGGGACTTCGTGCGCGACAAGGTCTCCGAACTCCTCGGGACGGACAAGTTCCAGTCGCTGTGGGAGCGGACGAACCGCACCGCGCACGACCGCATCGTCGCCGTCCTGGAGGACCGGGCAGAGAACGTGTCGGTGGAAGGCACCACGGTGACGCTGAACCTGTTGCCGCTCATGAACGACGTCCTGAAGGCCGTCGAGGAGCAACTGCCCACGCTCTTCGGCAAGAAGCTCGACCTCCCGGAGATCGGCACGGGGGAGATCCCGCCGGGCCTGCACGACAGGATCGAGAACGCGCTCGGCGTGACGCTGCCCGCCGACTTCGGGCAGATCACCCTGTACGACCGGGACAAGCTCGGCCCGCTCCAGGACGCCGTGCTCCTCTTCAAGCGAGGCGTGGTCGGCCTGGTCATCGGCACCTTCGTACTGCTCGGCGCCGCGCTGTGGATCTCACCGAACCGCCGCCGCACGGTACTTCAGCTCGGCCTGTGGCTCGTCATCTCCGTGACGGTGCTGACCAGCGTGATCCGCGCGGTACGGGACCAGCTCCTCTCGGGGCTCCCGGAGGGCGTCTACCACGACGGTGTGCAGGCCGCCCTGTACACAGTGTTCGCCACCCTGCGCGAACGGGGCACCCAGCTGCTCTGGCTCGGCATCGTTCTCGCCGTCCTCGCCTATCTCGTCGGTCCGGGGCGCCTGCCCAAGGTACTGCGCCGGTACGCGGCCCAAGGGGCCAAGGCCACCGGACGGTTCACCTCTAGTACCACCCAACAGGTGGCGACCAGCGGCGGGTTGAGGACGTTGGCCCACCGGCACGTCGACGCGCTGCGCGTCGGGGGCGTCGTGGTGGCCGCCGTCCTGGCCCTGCTGTTCTCCTCGTGGACCGCCCTGCTCGTCCTGGCGGCGCTGCTCGGCGGATACGTCCTGCTCGTCACCCTCCTCGCGCGCTCGGCCGAGCCCGAGGAGACGGAGCAGGAAGAGACCGTCGAGAAGCCCGGCGTCCCCTCGGGAGCCCCGGGGTGACTCCAAGGGGGCGGCGCGGCGGGCTCGTCGTGGCGACGGCCGGGCTGCTCGCCGCGCGGGGCGTGTACGGCTGCATCGTCGTCCTGTCGATCCTGCTGGCCCTGGAGGACTACCCGCCGCCCGCGTTCGAGACCGCGCTGCTCCTCGCGGCCACGCTCACCGGCATCGTGGCAGCCGAGGCCTTCGCCTCGCTCATCGGGCAGGAAGTGGAGCGCGGCCGCCCGCCCACGCGGGCCGAGTGGCGGCGGACCGTCGCGGAGCGCTCCGCCGCGTTCACGGCGGTGGTCGCGCCCCTCCTCTTCTTCGTGCTCGCCGGTTTCGGACTCTTCGCCGAACGCCTGGCCTTCACGCTCTCCCGCTGGGTCACGCTGATCCTCCTGTTCGTGTTCTGCTGCGCGGCACGCGGACTCTCCGGGCGGTCGCGAACGAACGCCCTGCTGACCGGCACCGCCGCGGCCGCGGTCGGTGTCGTGCTCGCCAACTTCAAATCCCTGACCCACGGTTAGCGGCCCCGCGGATGTCACCCCCGGCAGGTGAGGCAGGGCGCGGGCCGAGGCGGAAAGCTGCGCTCCAGCAGGGCCGCGCACAGGCCGTGCGCAGGACGAGGCAGCGCAGGCAACCGGCAGGGAGGACGCCGAATGAACGCGCAGAGGAAGGCCCGCACGGAACAGCAGCGCACCGCGCTGACCGGCCAGGAAGGCGCGGCATGGCGGCGCTGGGGCCCGTACCTCAGTGAGCGGCAATGGGGCACGGTCCGCGAGGACTACAGCGACAACGGCGACGCCTGGTCCTACTTCCCGCACGACCACGCGCGCTCCCGCGCCTACCGCTGGGGCGAGGACGGCCTCGGCGGCATCAGCGACGACAAGCAGCGACTCTGCCTGGCCCTTGCCCTGTGGAACGGCCGCGACCCGATCCTCAAGGAGCGGGCGTACGGGCTCACCAACAGCGAGGGCAACCACGGGGAGGACGTCAAGGAGTACTACTTCTACCTCGACAGCACGCCCACCCACTCGTACATGCGCTACCAGTACAAGTACCCGCAGGGCGAGTTCCCGTACGACGATCTCCTCGCCACCAACGGCGCTCGCAGCCGTGCGGAGTTCGAGTACGAACTGCTCGACACCGGGATCTTCGACGACGACCGCTACTTCGACGTGACCGTCGAATACGCCAAGGCGGACCTCGACGACGTACTGATCCGGATCACCGCCGAGAACCGCGGCCCCGAAGACGCCCCGCTCCACCTGCTGCCGACGCTCTGGTTCCGCAACACCTGGTCCTGGGCGGACGGCGCGCCCAAACCCGAACTGACCGCCGTCGGGGGTGCCGAGGGCACGTCGGTCATCCGCGCGACGCACCCCGAACTCGGCGTCCACGAACTGCACGTCGAGGGTGACGTGCCCCTCCTGTTCACCGAGAACGAGACCAACCACGAGCGGCTCTTCGGCTCGGCCAACGCCTCGCCGTACGTCAAGGACGGCATCGGCCGCTGCGTCGTCGACGGCGAGAGCGGCGCCGTGAATCCCGAGCGGACGGGCACGAAGGCCGCCGCCCACTACACGCTCACCGTGCCCGCGGGCGGCTCGGCGTCCGTCCGCCTGCGGCTCGCGCCCGAGGGGGCGGACATCTCCCTGGGGCGTGGATTCGACTCCGTGCTGCGCGACCGTGTCAAGGAAGCCGACGACTTCTACGCCGCGCTGACCCCGCCCTCGCTCGGCGAGGACGAGGCACGGGTCCTGCGCCAGGCCCTCGCCGGGATGCTGTGGAGCAAGCAGTACTACTACTTCGACCTGGAGCAGTGGCTGGCCGAGCACGGCCTCGATCCATGGAGCCCCGAGGCGCACGGCGTCCGCAACCGCGAGTGGTTCCACATGATCAGCGACTCCATCGTGTCCATGCCGGACAAGTGGGAGTACCCCTGGTTCGCCGCCTGGGACCTGGCGTTCCACACCGTGGCGCTCGCCGTGGTCGACACGGGCTTCGCCAAGCAGCAGCTCGAACTGCTCCTCAACGACGCCTACTTGCACCCCAACGGCCAGATCCCGGCGTACGAGTGGAACTTCGGGGACGTCAACCCGCCCGTGCACGCCTGGGCCGCGCACTTCGTGAACATGATCGAGGAGCGCCTGACAGGCCACTCCGACCACGCCTTCCTGGCACGCACCTTCCAGAAGCTGCTCACCAACTTCACCTGGTGGGTCAACCGCAAGGACCCGAACGGCCGCAACGTCTTCCAGGGCGGCTTCCTCGGCCTCGACAACATCGGCGTCTTCGATCGCAGCGCCGCTCTGCCCACCGGTGGCCAGCTCGAACAGGCCGACGGCACGGCCTGGATGGCGCTCTACTGCCAGACCATGCTGCAGATCGCCGTCGAACTGGCCCAGGAGGATCCCGCGTACGAGGAACTCATCGTCAAGTTCGCCGAACACTTCCTGTGGATCTCCGCGTCCATGGACCGCATCGGCGAGCAGGGCGACGAACTCTGGGACGAGGAGGACGGATTCTTCTACGACGTGCTGCGCCTGCCCGACGGCTCGGCGACACGCCTCAAGGTCCGCTCCATGGTGGGCCTGCTGCCGCTGTGCGCGGCGACCGTGTTCCGGTCCGACCAGCTCAGCGGAATCCCCCACATCACCGAACGCCTGCGGGAGTTCGGGCGCCGGCACCCGTCCCTGAACACGACCCTCGCGGCGGCACAGGCGGGCAAGGCGGATGGTGCGCGGCTGCTGTCGGTCGTCGACGAGAAGAAGCTGATCCGGGTCCTCGGGCACCTCCTCGACGAGGAGGAGTTCCTCAGCCCGTACGGCATCAGGGCCCTCTCCCGCTACCACGCGGAGCACCCGTACAGCTTCTACGTGCACGGCGAGGAGCTGCGCGTCGGCTACCTCCCCGCGGAGTCGGACTCCGGCATGTTCGGCGGCAACTCCAACTGGCGGGGCCCCGTGTGGTTCCCGATGAACGCCCTCGTCATCCGCGCCCTGCTCAACCTCTACGCCTTCTACGGCGACGACTTCACCGTCGAATGCCCGACAGGATCCGGCACCCAGCTGAACCTCTTCGAGGTCGCCAAGGAGATCTCCGCCCGGCTCGGCCGCATCTTCCTGCGCGACGAGGACGGGCGCCGCCCGGTCTACGGGGGCCAGGAGAAGTTCCAGAGCGACCCGCACTGGCGGGACCTGATCGCCTTCCACGAGTACTTCCACGGCGACAACGGCGCTGGCATCGGCGCCGCCCACCAGACCGGCTGGACCGGCCTGGTCGCCACCCTGATGGTTGTCTTCGGGCGCCTGTCGGCCGAGGACATTCTCTCTCGACCCGGAGGGCGGGCATCATGAGCGCGCTGCCGCCGCAACCCGTGATCCACGAGGTCAACACCTGGGTGTGGCTCAAGGAGTTGGAGCGTCGTACCGGCCGTCCCGTCGGTCTGGGCGATGTGTCGAAGGACGCCTGGGACGAGATCACCCCGCACGGCGTCGACGCCGTCTGGCTGATGGGCGTGTGGGAACGCAGCGCCGAAGGCCTGGGCATCGCCCTTGCCGACCCCTCACTCCGGGCCGCCTTCACCGGCGCGCTGCCGGACGTCGGCGAGGACGACATCGTCGGATCCCCGTACTGCATCCGCCGCTACGCCGTCGACGAGCGCATCGGCGGCCCCGACGGGCTCGCCGTGGCGAGGGCGGAACTGGACCGGCGCGGCATCGGGCTCCTCCTCGACTACGTGCCCAACCACGTGGCACCGGACAGCCCTTGGCTCACCGAGCACCCCGACTACTTCGTGCGGGGCACCCGGGACGACCTGGAGCGCGATCCGGCCGCGTACTACGAAACCGGCGGCACCGTGTACGCGCGCGGCCGTGACCCCTTCTTCGCGCCCTGGCCCGACGTCGTCCAACTCAACGCGTACAGCGACTCGTTGCGCGAAGGGACCACCGACGTGCTGCGGCGCATCGGCGGCATCTGCGACGGGGTCCGCTGCGACATGGCGATGCTGATGATGAACGACGTCTTCGGCAGGACCTGGGGCGAGCGGGCCGGACCGGTCCCGACGCGGGACTTCTGGCCGACGGTCCTCACCGCCGTACGCGAGCAGCGGCCCGGCATGACCTTCGTCGCCGAGGCCTACTGGGACCTCGAATGGCAGCTCAAGGAGCAGGGCTTCGACTTCTGCTACGACAAGCGTCTCTACGACCGGATCGTCCATGAGAGCCCGGAGTCGGTGCGAGGCCACCTCCAGGCGGACATCGACTACCAGCGCCACCTCGTCCGCTTCCTGGAGAACCACGACGAACCACGCGCCGCCCAGACCCTCGGCCCCGCCAAGGAACGGGCCGCGGCCACACTGATCGCCACCCTGCCCGGCGCCACGCTGTGGCACGAGGGCCAGTTCACCGGGCGCCGCACCCACCTGCCCGTCTTCCTGACGCGTCGTCCCGACGAGACGCCGGACGACCCGCAGCGGGTCTTCCACGAGCAGCTCCTCGCGCGCGTGCACAAGAGCCGTATGCGTACGGGCGACTGGCGACTCCTGAGCTGCGACGGCTGGCCCGACAACCCCACCCACCGGTCGTTGCTCGCGTGGTGCTGGTCGGGCGAGGCGGGCCGGCACGTGATCGTGGTCAACCTGTCCGACCAGCGTGCGCAGGCCAGGATCCGGCTGCCATGGACGGAACTGTCCGGTGCTGTCTGGCAGTTGAGCGACCTGGCGGACGGGGCGCGGTACGAGCGCGAAGGCGACGAACTGCTCGCCCCCGGCCTCTACGTCGATCTCGACGCATGGGGGAGCCATGTCTTCTCGGTCGAGGCGGGCCGTGGTTGAGCGGGGTGGTGCCCCTCGCTCGACGAGGTGGCTCGCGCGCGCGTCACTGGCAGGCGCCGCGGCGGCCGTGGTGGTGCCTGTCGCGTTCGCGGGACTACGGACCTTCGGGCTGTTGCTCGTCGGACTCATCGGAACGGCGGTCACGGCCGCGGCGGTCTGGTGGATCCTCACCCGCCGAGGTGTGCTGCGCGTCCTGTCCGTGGCCCTCGCGCTCGCCGCCCCGGCCTGGGTCCTCCTGGCGTACACCCGGGCCCATCTGACGTGGGTCGTGGCGGTGTCGGGCGCGCTGTGGCTGGTCGCGGCCGGCACCGGCCGCGCCGCCCTGATGCGGCGGGCGGCTTCCGCTGCCACGGCCTCGTCGCGCGAGTCGGCCCCGATGGCGGAGCATCCGGCGTCCGAGGTCCGGCACCCTTTCCTGATCATGAATCCACGCTCGGGCGGCGGCAAGGTCAACCGGTTCGCCCTGCGCGAGAAGGCCGAGGCCCTGGGCGCCGAGGTACTGCTCCTTGAGGGGCCCGTCGAGATCGACGTGGCCGACGCGGCCCGCAAAGCCGCGGCGGAGGGCGCCGACCTGCTCGGGGTCGCCGGTGGCGACGGCACCCAGGCGCTGGTCGCCGACGTGGCCGCCTCGCTCGGTCTCCCCTTCCTGGTGATCCCGGCGGGTACCCGCAACCACTTCGCGCTCGACCTGGGCCTCGACCGCGACGACCCGGCCAAGGCGCTGGACGCGCTGCGCGACGGCGTGGAGCTCCGCGTCGACCTCGGCCGCGCGGCCGGCAGGCCGTTCGTCAACAACGTGTCGTTCGGGGCCTACGCCGAGGTCGTGCAGAGCCCCGCCTACCGCGACGGCAAGACGCGCACCACCCTGGAACTGCTTCCCGATCTGCTGCAGGGCCACGAAGGCGCATGTCTCACCGCCCGAGCCGGGGCGCACACGTTCTCCGCGCCGCAGGCCCTGCTGGTGAGCAACAACCCGTACGGCACCGGCGACTTCGCGGGCCTGGGGCGCCGTGCGCGACTGGACAGCGGTGAGCTGGGCTGCGTCGGAGTGAGCGTCTCCAGCGCCGCGCAGGCCGCGGGGCTGCTGCGGGGCCGACGGTCCACCGGTACGACGCGGGCGACCGCGACGGACGTCGTCGTCGAGGCCGACCGGGAGTGGATTCCCGTCGGCCTCGACGGTGAGGCTCTGCGGCTGCGCGTCCCCGTGCGCTGCGAGGTACGGCCGCTGGCTCTACGGGTGCTCGTGCCCCGGAGCCGCCCGGGCGTGCGCCGGGCCCGTCCACCGCTCGACTGGCGGCTGCTCGGCCGACTCGCCTACAGAGGCGCCCCGTAGACCTTGTGGGCCTCTCGGTGCCCGTACACCGCCAGGGACCAGATCACCAGGACGTCGAGGAAGATGAGGATCGCGGACCACGCCAGGTGGTACGGGGTGAAGATGAAGTTCTCCAGCGCACTGAGCCCCGCGACGGCGATGCCGACCACGCGCGCCCAGGTGCGGCCGCTGAAGATGAGGAACGCCGCCACCAGGACGACGGCGCCGGAGACCATCTGGATCCAGCCCCGCCAGGCGACGTCCAAGTCGTAGGTGTAGTCGTCCTGTTGGCGGGCGAAGTTGTGGTCGAGGACCGTGGCAAGGCCCGCGATCATGTGGAACAGGCCGATGATGGCCAGGATGCACACGGCGAACACCACACCGCCGATGGTGATCAGGTGGACGCGGGGCTCGGGCTCCGGTGCGCCGGAGCCGGTCCGACGTGAGCTCGGGGGGAACTGTCCGGTGGGAGTCTTTCCGGTGGGAGTCTGCTCAGCCATGTGTGGGCCTCCTGTTCTCTGGGCTCAGAGCATCCCGTCCGGTCTGTCCGCGCGGCTCACCCCCAGAGGATGAGCTTCCTTCGGTCACCGCGGACCGGGCGTCCACTCCGCGTCCGTGCCGGTCTCCTCGCGGAACGCCGCGACGGCCGCTTCGACGGTGGGGAAGAAGTGGCCCGGGTCGATGGTGCGGGTCAGCTCGTAGCGTTCGACCTTGCGCCGCACCGGATCCTTGAGCTCGGCGAACACCAGGTTGATGCCGAGCTCGTTGAGCGTCCGGTCCAGGTCCTCCAGCACGTCGGCGGCAGTGGTGTCCACGTCGGTCACGGGCTCGGCTGCGATCAGGATCCAGCGGGGTGGCGGCTCACCGCGGGCAAGGCGCAGCACCTCGCCCCGGAAGGACTTGGCGTTGGCGAAGAACAGCGGGGCGTCGAAGCGGTGGATCACCAGGCCGGGCAGCTGCTCGGCGTCCGGGTAGGAGCGGATGTCGTGATAGCCCTCCACGCCCGGCACCCGTCCGAGGACCGCGTTGTACGGCCACCACGCCCGCCGGAAGACGTTGAGGATGGAGAGACCGACCGCGACCGCGATCCCGGCCAGCACGCCGAGCAGGGCCACGCCGAGAAAGGCCGCGATGCACAGCAGGAACTCCGCCTTGCGCTGCTGCCACAGCCGCCTGGTCCCCGCGCCGTCGGCGAGCGACAGCGACGCCGTGATGACCACGGCGGCGAGCGCGGGCTGCGGCAGGCTGCGGAAGAGACCAGGGACCAGTACCAGCATGAGAACGATCAGCAACGCCCCCACGATCCCCGTCAGTTGAGTCCTGGCGCCCGCACGCTCGGCCACCGCCGTCCGTGACCCGCTCGTACTGACGGGGAAGCCCTGGAAAAGCCCGGCCGCCAGGTTCGCCGAGCCGATCGCGACCATCTCCTCGCTGCCGCGCACCTCCTGGCCCGAACGGGCCGCGAACGCCGAGGCGTTGGAGATCGTGTCGGCGAGCGACACCAGAGCGATGCCGAGCGCCCCGACCGACAGCGGGGCGAGGTCGTCGAAACGGATGTCGGGCATCGTCAACGGCGGCAGGCCCTGCGGCAGTTCGCCCACGAGGCGTACGCCGTGGTCGTCCAGGTCGAAGAGCGCCGACGCGCCCATCGCCAGGAGCACCATCACGAGCACGGCCGGGATCTTCGGCAGCCAGCGCTGCAGCACCAGGACCAGCACGATTCCGAGGGAGCCGACGGTCACGGCCGCGGGCACCGTCTTCCCGTCGGCCACACCGCTCGCGAAGTCGGCCACTTCACCGATCAGCCCGTCGGCGTCCGTGCTGAAGCCGAACAGCTTCGGCAACTGGCCGATCAAGATGGTCAGGGCCAGGCCGTTCATGTAACCGATCATGGTGGGCTTGGAGATCAGATCGGCGATGAAGCCAAGTTTCGCCACTCCGGCCAGGAGCGTGATCGCCCCGACCATCAGCGCGAGTACGGAGGCGAGCGCGACCGCCCGTTCGGGGTCCCCGTCGGCGGCGATCAGGGGCAGGATCGTCGCCGCGATCATCGGGCCGAGCGAGGAGTCAGGACCGAGCACCAGGATCCGTGACGGACCGAAGACGGCGTAGGCCAGGAGGCACAGCACGGAGGTGTACAGGCCGGTGATCGGAGGCAGGCCCGCCAGTTCCGCGTACGCCATGCCCTGCGGCACCAGCAGAGTGGTGAGGACGACGCCCGCGACGACGTCCTTGACGAGCCACTCACGGCGGTAGTCCGAGAGCGTCCGCACGCCGGGCGGTGTGCCGCGCACGGTCACCACGCGCCGGTGGCCGACATCAGGCGGTCGCCGCGCGCGGGGTCGTCGAGCGGCGGTGTGGCGCGGTCATGGTGGCCATGGAAGGGCCTCCGTCTCCGGGGCTGGTGTGGTGACGCACATCTGCGTCCGAGGATCCTGCTCCTGGGCGGGGGCCCGAGTCGTCACCCTCAGGGGGTGACGACTCGGGCCCGGCGGCTCACGAGGATGAACGGCGTCCGGCCCACCCGTGTGCCGTGTGGCGGGGGCCGGTTCCATACGTCTTGACGACTACGAGCGGAGACGAGGTGATGACTGTGCCGCCCACGTCCACTGGAGCAAGCGGTTCAGGCCGTGCACCGAGCACGGCCCGGCAGGTGCTCGCACCGCTCGCCCTGGCGCAGTTCATCTGCAGCTTCGCCGGTTCCAACATGAACGTGATGATCAACGACATCAGCGAGGACCTCGACACCACCGTGCAAGGGGTGCAGATCGCGATCACCGTCTTCCTGCTCGTGATGGCGGCGCTGATGATTCCGGGAGGCAAACTGACCGACCGCTACGGCCGGAAGCGGTGTCTCATGGCGGGTCTCGCCGTGTACGGCGTCGGCGCCCTGCTCAGCGCCGCCGCGCCCGGTCTCGGCGTCCTCATCCTCGGCAACTCGATTCTGGAGGGCATCGGCACGGCCCTGCTGATCCCGCCCGTCTACATCCTCGCCACGCTGCTGTTCACCGAAGTCGTCTCCCGCGCCCGTGCGTTCGGGGCGATCATGGCCCTCGGCGGCATCGGCGCCGCTGCGGGCCCGCTGATCGGCGGACTCATCAGTTCGGCACTCAGCTGGCGTGCGGCCTTCGTCTTCCAGGCACTCGTGATCGTAGTGATCATCGTGCTCGCCCGACGGATCGAGGACCCGCTGCCCCCGGACCCGACGCGCGACTTCGACACCGGTGGAGCGGTCCTCTCGGCCGTCGGCCTCGTCTGCCTCGTCATGGGAATCCTCGCGGCCGACGACAACGCCTGGCTCATGGCCGCTCTGCTGCTGATCGGCGTGCTGATGCTGCTGTGGTTCTTCCGGTGGACGCGCGCCAAAGAGCGCTCCGGCGTGGAACCACTCCTTTCGACGAGCTTGTTCCGTGACCTGACGTCCAACCTCGGCCTGGTCACCCAGCACACCCAATGGCTGGTGCTCATGGGGGTGTCTTTCGTGGTGTCCGCCTACCTGCAGGTGGTGCGCGGGTACGACGCGATCCGCACCGGGGCGATCTTCACGGCGGCCACGGCCGGTCTCCTCGTGGCGTCGCTCGGCGCCGAACGCCTCGCGAAGCGTTATGCGCAGCGGTCCCTCATCATGGTGGGCTTCGCGCTCACCGTCGGCGGAATCGGCGTCCTCCTCGGCCTGGCGAGCGGTTCGCCGAGCCCCTGGGCCCTGGTGCCCGGTCTGCTCCTGGTCGGTCTGGGACTCGGTGTCATGCTGACCCCTTCGGTCAATGTGGTGCAGTCGAGCTTCCCCGAGGAGCAGCAGAGCGAGATCTCAGGTCTTTCTCGCAGCGTGTCCAACCTTGGTTCCGCGCTCGGCACGGCGGTCGCCGGCACCGTCATCGTCGCCGACCCGGCCGTCGGCGCGTATGCCGCCGCCCTGATCGTCCTTGGCGTCATCGGACTCGGCGGGTTCGTCGCGGCGGCGATGCTTCCCCGGGAGACGGGGTCCCGATGAGGGTGGGCCGTGGCGACTGCTGAGGTGCGTCAGGGCCGGGGAGTCGGCATCCCGGGCATCGGCTGGTAGGAGCGTGGACGCTCAGGGCGTGCAGCCGACGGTCGCCTCGGCGCGGAACACGTGGCCGAAGTGGGGATCGTTGAAGCTCTCGAACACGAGGGGCTCGCCGGCGAGCGTGCAGGTGTAGAGCTGCTCGGCGCCGGCCGACGCCTCCGCGTCCCAGACGGCACTCTGAATCGCCACAGCGGCTGTCGGCCCGCGGCCACCGCCCGTGAAGAACTTGGCCTGGGCGCTCGAGTCGGCCACAGCCAGGGGCGAGCCCACCACGAGGACGGACAGGACGACTCCTGCGACAGCCAGTTGGCCTCTGGTGCACGCCTTCATCGCCTTCATCCCTCTCACTGATCGCTCACCGAATCGGGTTACTTGACACACTACTGAACGAGGCCGTACTGAACGGCGTCCCGACTTCTTTACAGCGTCCCGACATCTTGGGGGCGTCATCCCTTGGCGTCGGGCAGGCGCGGCCTCCGAGGGATGACGCCCCGCCCGGCTCACCAGGTCTTGCCGGCCTGCTCCCGGATCGTGCGGTTGATCCGGTTGAAGAAGTTGGTCAGCGCGATCTCCAGGGTGATCGCGCCCAGTTGTTCCTGGGTGAAGTGGTCGGCGGCGGTGTCCCAGATGTCGTCGGTCACGCCCGGTGCGCCGTCCTGGATCCGGGTGGCGGCCTCGGTCAGGGCGAGAGCGGCCCGTTCCTGCTCGGTGTAGAAGGGTGTCTCGCGCCACGCGACCACGTTGTGCAGCCGCTCCTCTGTCTCACCGGCCTTCTTCGCCGGCTGGATCGTGGCGAATACGCAGGGGCTGCAGCCGTTGATCTGGCTGGCGCGCAGGTGGACCAGCGACAGCAGCCGCTGGTCGACGCCCCCGGCGTGAATCGCCTGGTAGAGGTGCTGGATTGCCGTGATCACATCGGGATTGGCCGGGCTTGTCATGCGTGCTTCCATCGGTCCTGCTCCTTCATCGGTTACCTGAGCCCGTGCGGGCCCGTCATCCCCATGACGGAGCAGTCCCGAGGAAGGTAACAACATGTCCGAGACAAGGCCGACGGACCCGATGGCCGAGGCGTTCCAGGCCCAGCGCGAGCGGCTGCGCGCGGTCGCCCACCGCATGCTCGGATCGCACGCGGATGCCGAGGACGTGGTCCAGGAGGCCTGGCTGCGGCTCTCCCGCCAGGACGCGGCGGCCATCCACAACCTGGCCGGCTGGCTGACCACGGTGGTCGGCCGGATCAGCCTCGATGTCCTGCGGTCGCGACAGGCCCGCCCGGAGGCCTCCTACGACGACGGCTCGTCCGAACTCGTGGTGACACTCGACGACGGTCCCGCCCCCGAGGACGACGCAGTGCTCGCTGACTCGGTCGGGCTCGCGCTCCTCGTCGTCCTGGAGTCGCTCCGGCCCAGCGAGCGACTGGCGTTCGTGCTGCACGACCTGTTCGCGGTGCCGTTCGACGAAATCGCCCAGATCCTCGGCAGGTCCACCGCCGCCACCAAGATGCTCGCCAGCCGCGCCCGCAGAAAGGTGCGGACGATCGAGCGACCGATCGACGTCGGACGGGAGCAGCGAGAGGTGGTCCAGGCCTTCCTGGCGGCGGCTCGCCGCGGCGACTTCGAGGAGTTGCTGCGGGTCCTCGACCCCGAGGTGAAACTGACCGTCGACACCCCGTCCGGCGTGGTCGTCACCCTCGGCGCCACCCAGGTCGCAACCGGCGCGCGACTGTCCGCCGACGCGGCCACTCACGGGCGGGCGGTGCTCGTCAACGGCCGTCCGGGGGTCATGTCCTGGCGCGAGGACGGTGCCCCGCTCTCGGTCCTCGCGTTCACCGTCGCCGACGGCCGGATCACCGGCATCACGGCCGTGATCGACCCGGCCAAGCTCACGCTGATGGACCTCCCGGATCCTGCGTGAGTCCCTGCTGCGCTTGTCAACCGGCACTTGATGGCCTGAAGACCAAACGCCGGACGGGCTCGACATCAACGAGCCCGTCCGGCGATTGGGGACGCCGAAGGCGACGAGCGGGTCCCGCGATTGGTCTTGAGGCCCTTGCGGGAGCTTCACGAGGGTGCGCGAGAGAAACCGCGACACGTGCCCCTAGAAGAAGCTCCGCTTCTGCGGCGCGAGTACGACACCAAGAGGTACTTGGTGTGCTGGCGGTACAGCGGCAGCACCCGGCCTGACCGGCACAATCGCTGGTAGCTGTGGCTCCCGGGGGGTTTCGGAGATGGTCCGGATCTTGGCGCGTGTGGCGCTGGGGAAGGCAGGCTTGGGGCGCAGAGGGGGAGCGGGGCCGGTCGGGCAAGCACGGGTCAGCGGAATCCCCCAAGCGTCCGCCGAGTGGTGACCGCTGCCTCGGCTGCCCGGGTGAGGCCTCGATTCCGACGGCTGAGTTGGTGCTGACCCGCGCCAACCTCCGCCACGGCCTGTCAGAGCAAGCCGACGGCCGACGGCGTCGACCTGGCCCTGATGCGGGAACACCCGCAGGGAAACCGTGCGGTGGTCATTGACGGCAGCGTGCCGCCAGGCGCGGCCACTCCCAGCGGGTTCTGGAGAAGCGCCCGGGAAGGATGCGACGGTCCCTTCCGTGCCGGTGAGGCCGAGACGGCCTGCCGACAGGAGAGACGAAACGCCATCCACGAAGCGGCAGACGTCGTAGGTAGCGCAGTCGCGCGCAGGAGAGCTAGGTGTTGCTCCACCCGGCTGTGCTGGAATACAAGTCCAGCAGGTCCACCACGAAGACAAGGGTCGAGCCCGCCGGGATCAACGGTGATGGCGACTGTTTGCCGTAGCCGAGACGCGGGGGAATGATGATCTCGCGGCGGCCGCCGACCCTCATCCCCTTCACCCCCCGGTCCCAGCCCTTGATGACTCTGCCACTGCCCAGGGCGAACTTGAACGGCTGGCCCCGGTCCCAGGAGGCATCGAACTCCTTCCCGGACTCGAAGGTCACCCCGACGTAGTGGACCCTGACCACCACGCCCGGCTTCGCCTCGGCCCCGTCCCCGACGACCAGGTCCCGGATGGCCAACTCGGTAGGCGCGTCGCCCTCCGGGACGTCGACCTCGGGCTTCGTCAGTTCACTCATTGCATCCTCATCGCTCTCCGCCGAATGCCCTCCGCACGGGCCGGCCGGACACATGGACACCCCATGCGGCAGATGGACACGCTACCGGGAATGCCGAATCCGCCTGGAGGCCACTTCCCATGCTGCTGGCAACGCCGCTCGGTGCCCCCGTCCCACGAGCGCCAAGCGAAGACGATTTCGTCCCCGCGTCACAGAACGCGGCCATGAGCTGTTGCAGAGTGCCGACGCTTCCGCCGAACTCGACGACGGCCAGACCTTCACCACCGATCCTCAGCTGTCCCGAGCACGCCTGGACTCCCTGCGCTCGCCCGCCGAGGCTCTGGTCGAAACAGACGTGATGCTTTGGTGTGCGGCTCACTTCACACACGACCCGGCGCGCTCACACGGCCACATACGTGGGCCGATCTCGCCCCGCAGAACTGGTGATCGTCTGTCGGGAAAGCTCTGGCTGGAGCTTGTACCGTAACTGCCAGGCAGTGGTGAGCGGCCTTGGAGCATGCGATCGAACCGGAACACGGCCCCAGGGCGTGGCGCCTGCGGGGTGAGCCGGGGTCTTGGTCCGTGACTGGTCCGGAACAGCTGGTCGGGAGCGGGATAACGGTGGGGGAACTGGGAGTTATCACGTAAATCGGTCCCTAGGCTGAGCGGGCCGAGCGGAAGGCGCCTGACGGGTAAAAGCCCGTGTCAGGCGCCTTTTCTCGTGTCCTTAGAAGAAGTCGAGTTTCTGCGGCGAGTACGACACCAAGAGGTTCTTCGTCTGCTGGTAGTGCTCCAGCATCATCTTGTGCGTCTCACGGCCGATGCCGGACTGCTTGTAGCCACCGAATGCCGCGTGCGCCGGATACGCGTGGTAGCAGTTCGTCCATACGCGGCCCGCCTGGATCGAACGGCCCGCGCGGTACGCGGTGTTGATGTCCCGCGTCCACACCCCGGCCCCCAGGCCGTACAGCGAGTCGTTGGCGATCTTGATGGCGTCGTCGAAGTCGTTGAACGACGTGACCGAGACGACCGGGCCGAAGATCTCCTCCTGGAAGATCCGCATCCGGTTGTCGCCCTCGAAGATGGTGGGCTGCACGTACCAGCCGCCCGCCAACTCACCGTCGTACTCGATGCGCTGTCCGCCCGTCAGGACCTTGGCGCCCTCCTGCTGACCGATGTCCAGGTACGAGAGGATCTTCTCCAACTGGTCGTTGGACGCCTGCGCGCCGATCATCGTGCCCGTGTCGAGCGGGTGCCCCGGCTTGATCGCCTCGGTCCTGGCGATCGCCGCCTCCAGGAACTCGCTGTAGTGACCGCGCTGGATCAGCGCCCGCGACGGACACGTACACACCTCACCCTGGTTGAGCGCGAACATGGTGAAGCCCTCGAGCGCCTTGTCGCGGAAGTCGTCGTCGGCGGCCCACACGTCGTCGAAGAAGATGTTCGGGCTCTTGCCGCCGAGCTCCAACGTCACCGGCTTGATGTTCTCCGAGGCGTACTGCATGATCAGCCGCCCCGTCGTCGTCTCCCCGGTGAAGGCGACCTTCGCGACACGCGGACTGGACGCGAGCGGCTTGCCCGCCTCCACGCCGAAGCCGTTGACGACGTTCACCACACCGGGCGGCAACAGGTCGCTGACCAGGCTCAGCCACACATGGATCGACGCCGGGGTCTGCTCGGCGGGCTTCAGGACGACCGTGTTCCCGGCGGCGAGGGCGGGCGCCAGCTTCCACGTCGCCATCAGGATCGGGAAGTTCCACGGAATGATCTGCGCCACCACGCCCAGCGGCTCGTGGAAGTGGTACGCGATGGTGTCGTCGTCGACCTCGCTGAGCGAGCCCTCCTGCGCGCGGATCACTCCCGCGAAGTAGCGGAAGTGGTCGATGGCCAGCGGAATGTCGGCGGCCAGCGTCTCCCGCACCGGCTTGCCGTTCTCCCAGCTCTCCGCCACCGCGAGGGCTTCGAGACCGGCCTCCATGCGGTCGGCGATCTGCCTCAGGATGGCCGCGCGCTCACCCACGGACGTACGCCCCCACGCGGGCGCCGCCGCGTGTGCCGCGTCCAGGGCGCGCTCCACGTCCTCGGCCGTGCCCCGGGCGATCTCGGTGAACGGCTGCCCGTTCACCGGGCTCGGGTTCTCGAAGTACTGCCCCCGCGCCGGCGCCACATACTCCCCGCCGATGAAGTGGTCGTACCGGGCCTCATAGGCGACGACTGCGCCCTCCGTACCGGGCGCTGCGTAACGGGCCATCTTGACTGCCTCCCCGGACACGCCGCCCGCCATTGGGCAGCTCTCCGCCGGAGGTTAGAGACACGGAGGTTGCAAGTACGTTGCGCGCCACCGATGAGACACCACGGTGCGAACGTGTGCCGAGGGCGCTGGCGCTACCCCTGTGCCCAGGGGCGATGCCCTCGCTCGCGGGGCCTGGGGGTGTGGGCGTTGCCCGGGACCTCAGGTTGAGGGCACGGCTAGGGGCGACGGCAGGTGGTGTCCGCCGCGTCGGCCGTCAGCTCGCTGTCGAGGGACCGCAGCCTCGCCACCACGGGCGCCGTCGGCCGCACCGCCGCCAGCGCCCGCCACGCCTCCGCGTCGTCCTCGCCCCACGGCGCGTGCACCCAGTCCGACAGGAGGTCGGGGTCCCCGCGCGCGATGAGCACCGCCCGCACCTGGTCGGCCAGCCGCCGCCGCAACCGCACCACGGCCGGCGCCTGCGACCCCGGCAGCAGCGGCCCCGCGTACCCGGACACAGCCGCCGTCACCGCCCCGCACCCCAGCCGCCGCTCCACCACATCCACATCCGACGTGACCCGCACCGCCAGGCGGTACGGCCGCGACCGCAACAGCTCGGGCCCGAGCACCTGCCGCAGCCGCGCCAGCTCCGCCCGCAACGTCACCGGCGTCACCGACTCGTCCTCGTACAGCGCGCACAGCAACTCATCACCCGTCAGCCCCTCCGGATGCCGGGCGAGCAGCACCACGATCTCGCTGTGCCGCCGACTCAGCCGCACCTTGCGGCCGCTCGCGACCAGCAGCGCCTCATCCCGCCCGAGCGCCCTCAGCTCCAGCGTGCCGTCTGCCTCCACCGGCGGGGCCAACAGCGCCAGTTGGGACTCCGCCGCCCGCGCCACGGCCTGCACGAACGCCAGGCTGTGCGGGTGCGCCAGGCCGTCGCCACCGGTGATGTCGACGGCCCCGAGCAGTCGGCCGGAGCGGGGGTCGTGCACGGGGGCGGCCGCACATGTCCACGGCTGAACCCTGCGCACGAAATGCTCCGCCGCGAACACCTGCACCGGCCGGCCCACGGCGACCGCCGTCCCCGGCGCGTTCGTCCCCATCGCCGACTCCGCCCACCGCGCGCCCGGGACGAAGTTCATCCGCCCCGCCCGCAGTCGGGTGGCGGGGTGCCCCTCGACCCACAGCAGCCTGCCGTGCGCGTCGCACACCGCCAGCAGATGCTCCCCGTCCTTGGCGAAGCCGCCCATCAACTCGCGGAACACCGGCATCACCCGGGACAGCGGATGCTCCGCCCGATACGCCCCCAGGTCCCCGGCCGTCATCTCGACCGACGCCCCGGTGTCCTCCGGGCTGACCCGCGCCCGCACCGAGCGGCGCCAGGACTCGGCCACCACGGAGCGCACGGGGCGTGTGACGGTGCCCGCCGCCGTGAACCGCTCATGTGCGCTCCGCATCGTCCGGACCCGCTCGGCCGGGTCGGTGCCGAACTCCAGAGCTACCCATGGATCGGTCAACTCGGTCCTCCCGGGGCGGCGATGCGGTGCTGCCATCGTCACCCCGGGAACTCAAGCCGACAAGCGTCCGTGCACTGACGTCGGCTGATCCTCGACCACTCTGTGACGGGTCCCCGGCCGGGTCCCGTGCTGGTCCTCTGCTGTCGTCGGCCGCTGCGCGGTCGGGCTGCCGGTGGCGCGATCAGGCGAAGTTCACCAGGCGTATGTAGCGCGACCAGTCCCAGTACTTGCCGGGGTCGGTGTGATCCGTGCCCGGAACCTCGACGTGGCCGATGATGTGCTCACGGTCCCTCGGGATGCCGTACTTCTTGCAGATCGACGCGGTCAGGGCTGCGGACTGTTCGTACATCTCGTCGGTGAAGTACTCCGGCTGGTCCACCCACCCTTCGTGCTCGATGCCGATGCTGCGTGTGTTGTAGCTCCAGTTTCCGGCGTGCCAGGCGACGTTGCGTTCGCGGACGCACTGCGCGATGTGCCCGTCCGCCGAGCGGACGACATAGTGAGCGGAGACCTTCTTCGCCGGGTTCTTGAAGATGGCGAGTGTGTCGGCATAGGTCTCCTGCGTGACGTGGATGATCACGTAGTCGACTGGATAGGTCGTGGGACGGTTGGCGGCGGTGTAGTTGGAGGTGCTGGCCGGCACTGACTCGGCCAGGGGGTAGTCGACGGCTCGTGCTTGTGCGGTGGCCGGACGGGCCGTCAGGAGTGCGGAGGGGATGGCGGCGAGAGCGGCACCCTGCAGGATCCGGCGCCTGCCCGGGCCGGGTGTCCGTGCTGGTGTTTCGTCCTGTGGCGTGTCCTTCGCTTGGTCTTTTGCTCGATCCATGGCTGTTCTGCCTCTCGGTGGGGGGAGCAGCTGGACGGCACGGTTCCTCGGTGGAGGGCGGTGGCGCGCGGGGCCGTGGTGGGGGGATTGGGGAGAGGGGCGGGGTGCAGCGCATGCACAGTGTGAGTGGGGAATGGGTGGGCGTCCAGGGAGAGGTAGGCGAAATTCCTGCCCCCTCCTCGGCTGCATGTGCTGGGTTTCGCGTAGGTCTTGAGTTGTTCGTCTGGGCCCTTTCCTGAGTCGTTTGTGCGCGGTCCGGGTTCGTTTGTCCGAGCCGTCCCCGCATGAACTCATGTGGTGATCCGGTGGGTTCGCCTTCGTCCGTGCGGCCGCGCTCCCCTCCCGTCATCGGCGGGCTGGTGACGTCACGTGAATTACGTTACGGGCCTGGTCGGTTGAGGTGGAAGAGCCGGAGCCACATCTGTGCACGGCACGGCGAGTGTGGATAAGTCGGCCACTCGTGTGGGGGATACGCCGGAATCATTGGCGGCGGCGAGCGGAACCCCGCATTCACCCACGGCGGTCGCAGCGGACGGGTCGCCCTGTCGGCGGAGCGGAACTGAAGGCGCGTACGCAGTCCTGCCATTGGGCTAAACCGGTGGCATTCACGTGAGCTCGAAAGGAATTCCCCGGCGAGTGTCGATGGGGTTGGTTCTCGTTTGAGGTAGGGGTGAGGGCGCAAACTCGGCGGGACTGCGGGACTGCGGGACTGCGGGACTGCGGCACGGCGGCACGAAGAGGTGAGGGAGGGAGAGTGCCGTCCGCATCGGACGACAAAACGCCCCGCCCCGCTGGGCAATCCCGAGGGCAGTGCCGGACAGGCTCTGTAGCTACGGCTGTAACGGTGTGACGCAGCTCGACTTGCGACGCGGGAAGTAACCGCGGCTGTCGGCGGTTTGCCCGGCCCGCTGCGAGTGCACCGTCTGTTCGCAGGGGGAACCTCATCGGGTCAAAGCGGTAGATGCGAGGCAGGCGGTGTGCGGCTGCGGGCGCATCCGGATGCGGATGGGCGGGGGCGTGACGGTGCATGAGACTTCGCAGAAGCTGACATCCGGCGCCGATCCGGCTGTGCACCGTCACTGAGGTTTCCGCAACGTTCAAGGTCGCCAGGCGTTGTTGAGGGCAAGGGCGGCCTGGGCGATGG
>NZ_BMVR01000013.1 GCF_014650815.1 Streptomyces flavofungini | reverse complement strand
AATAGGCCGAGGGCTTGTCCTCAGTTGCTCGCGTCCACTGTGTTGGTTCTGAAACAACGAACAGTTGTGTCGGCTGAACAGCTCTACTTCAATTGAAGAGTGTGCTTGTTCGCTGCCCTGTTTGAGATCCCGCTTTTGCGGCGGGATATTTCATAGGGTTTCGGTGGTCATAGCGTGAGGGAAACGCCCGGTTACATTCCGAACCCGGAAGCTAAGCCTCACAGCGCCGATGGTACTGCAGGGGGGACCCTGTGGGAGAGTAGGACGCCGCCGAACAAAATTTGGAGGACCCTTGGTCCCAGCGTTCACGCTGGGACCAAGGGTCCTTTTTGTTTTTGCTCGAAGAGCGCCGGCTACGCGGCTGCGTCAGAATGACTGCGGTACCGAAGACTAGGAGTCACCCATGTCCACCAACTCTCCCGACGAGCGACCGGAGCGCGACCAGCGCCGCCGGGATGGTGGCGACCGGGGTGGATACCGCGGTGGACCACGTCGCGACAACGACCGAGCCCCGCGCCGCGACGACCGCCGTGACGGGGATCGCCCCAGCTTCCGCCGCGACGACCGCGACCGCAACGACCGCGGTAACAGCGGTGACCGTGGCGGGTTCCGTCGCGACGACCGGCGGGATGACCGCCGCGATGGCGACCGCGGTGACCGCGGTGGCTTCCGCCGTGACGACAACCGCGGCGGAGGCGGCGGCTACCGCGGCCGTGACGACCGCGACAGCGGGCGCCCCTCCTTCCGCCGCGACGACCGGCCCGGCGGGTTCCGCAGTAATGACCGGCGCGACGACCGCGGCGGCAACGACCGCGACCGGGGCGGCTTCCGCCGCGACGGCGACCGCCCCGGGTTCCGGCGTGACGGCGACCGCCCGGCCTTCCGTCGTGACGACCGCCGGGACGATCGTCGTGACGGTGACCGTCCGGCCTTCCGTCGGGATGACCGGCGCGACGACCGCCGTGACGGCGACCGCGGTGGCGACCGTGGTGACCGCGGTGGCTTCCGGCGCGACGACAACCGTGGCGGCGACCGTCCCGGGTTCCGGCGCGATGACCGTGGCGGCAGCGACCGTGGTGGGTTCCGCCGTGACGACCGGCGCGATGACCGCCGCGATGGCGACCGCGGTGGCGACCGGGGCGGCTTCCGGCGTGACGACAACCGCGGTGGCGACCGCCCCGGGTTCCGTCGTGACGACCGCGGCGGCAATGACCGTGGCGGGTTCCGCCGTGATGACCGTCGTGACGACCGCCGGGAGGATCGGCGTGATGACCGGCGTGACGGTGACCGTCCGGCCTTCCGTCGGGATGACCGGCGCGACGACCGCCGTGACGGCGACCGCGGTGGCGACCGTGGTGACCGCGGTGGCTTCCGGCGCGACGACAACCGTGGCGGCGACCGTCCCGGGTTCCGTCGTGACGACCGTGGCGGCAGCGACCGTGGCGGGTTCCGCCGTGACGACCGCCGCGACGGCGACCGCGGTGGCGACCGGGGCGGCTTCCGGCGTGACGACAACCGCGGCGGCGGCGGCTTCCGTGGGCGCGACGACCGAGGCCGTGACGACCGTGGGCGTGGCCCTCGTCGTGACGACAGCCGTGGCGGAGGCGGGTACCGCGGCCGTGACGACCGGGGCGACCGCGGTGGGTTCCGGCGGGACGACCGGGAGCGGGACCGCGAGCCGATCAAGCGGCTGCCGATCCCGGACGACGTCACGGGTGACGAGATCGACCAGGACGTACGGCAGGAGCTGCAGAGCCTGCCCAAGGGGCTCGCTGAGGACGTCGCCAGGAACCTGGTGATGGTCGCCAAGCTCATCGACGAGGACCCCGAGCAGGCCTACGGATACTCCAAGGTCGCGCTGCGGCTCGCCTCGCGCGTCGCCGCCGTGCGCGAGGCCGCGGGCTTCGCGGCGTACGCGAACCAGAAGTACAGCGAGGCGCTCGCCGAGTTCCGGGCCGCGCGGCGGATGACCGGCGGCGTGGAGCTGTGGCCCGTCATGGCGGACTGCGAGCGCGGGCTCGGGCGGCCCGAGAAGGCGCTCGACATGGCCGGGGCGCCCGAGGTGCACAAGCTCGACAAGGCCGGGCAGGTGGAGATGCGGCTCGTCGCCGCCGGTGCGCGGCGCGACATGGGGCAGATCGACGCCGCCATCGTCACGCTGCAGAGCCCCGAGCTGGCCTCCAGCTCGGTGCAGCCGTGGACCGCGCGCCTGCGGTACGCCTACGGTGACGCGCTGCTCGCGGCCGGTCGTGAGGACGAGGCCCGCGAGTGGTTCGCCAAGGCCATCGAGGCCGACAAGGACGGCAGCACCGACGCGTCCGACCGGCTCGCCGAGCTGGACGGCGTCGAGTTCGTCGACGCGTTCCAGGACGACGAGGCGGACGTCGAGGCCGAGGAGACCGCGTCGGCGGACGTCGAGCCGGAAAGCGCGCCGCGGGCGGAAACGGCGGCCCCTGCGGTCGTCGATCTCGACCTCGACGCGGAAGCGGCCGTTGCCGACGACGTTGACGTTGATGTCGCCGATGACGGTGTCGCCGATGAGGGTGTCGAGCGCGACAAGGACTGACGGCGGTACGTGAAGGGGCGGGTCTCCAGTCGGAGGCCCGCCCCTTCGTCGTATCCGCGCTCGGTGCGGTCGGTCGTCAGAACGCCAGGTCGCGCAGGACCAGGCCCGTCGCGGGCTTGGGGCCGAAAGATGTCGACTTGCGGGGCATCGTGACGCCCTGGCGGGCCAGGTCGCGTACGACCTCCTCGCGGACCGGGTGCATCAGCACCGCCGTGCCGCCCTCGCGCTCGGCCTTCTCGACCGTCGCCTCCGTGTGATGGATGTACGCGATGTGCTCCGGGTCGTCCGGGATGCGCCAGATGTGGTCGAGGAGCGTGGCGTGCAGGACCGTGGCGTCCAGGGTGCGCCAGGCCTCCGGGCGGCCCAGGGGGACCGTGCGGGCCAGGAGGCCGGGGGCGGGGCGGTCCACGAGGTGGTACGAGCCGTCGCCCGCCAGGAGGAACGCGTTGCTCTCGGCCGCCGCGGCGCCGAGGGCCGCCCTGGCCTCGGACAAGGAGCACTCCAGGGTGCGTACCCGGAACGAGTCCGCGAGCGCGGCCAGGGCCTCGGCGACCGGGAGCCCGTGCAGATAGCGGTGGATGGCGCGGACCCGCAGCGGATAGCGGGCCGTGTCCACCAGGAGGACCAGGCCGAAGTCCCAGGGGCTCGGCGAGGCGTGCTCGGCGCGCAGCCGGAGGTTCGTGGCCCAGCGGTGGTGGCCGTCGGCGATGAGAGCCTGGTGGTGCGCAAGATCTGACTGGATTCCAGCGATCTCCGCGGGGTCCGTCACCGCCCACAGACGATGGCTGAAGCCGTCCTCCGTGGTCGTGGAGAGCAGCGGCTTGTGGTGCGTCGCGCGCTCTATGGCCGCCGCCGCGCCGTCCGCCGAGTCGCCGCCGGGGTAGGTGAGGAGCAGCGGCTCCAGGTTCGCGGCCGTCGCGCGCATCAGGGCCGCGCGGTCCTCGACGACGTGCGGCATGACGTCCTCGTGCGGCAGGACGACGCCGGCCGCGGGCTCCGAAAGACGCAGCGCGCCGATGATGCCGCGCTGCAGGATGTCGCCGTCCCGCTGCTCGTACACGTACAGGCCGGGGAGGGGATCGGGGGCCAGGATGCCCTCGGCGAGCCAGTCGTGGAGGGTGTCCGCGGCCTGGCGGTTGCGGGCCGCCGGAGTGGTCGCCTGCGGCAGGATCAGGCGGACGATGTTGTGCGGGTCGGACGACTCCAACTCCAGGAGGCCGTCGGGCCGCACGACCACGTCGTACGGCGGTGAGGTCACGGCGGCGAGGGAGCCGACCTGCTCGGGGTCGTAGCGCACACCCCGGAAAGGAGCCAGGTCGAGGCCGTGGACGTCCGTGTGACCCGCTGTGTTCATTAGGGCATCGTATGTGTGTCAGTGGCATGAGCGATGATCGGGGGAGTGGAATTAGCGAGGAGAGATGCGTAATGAGCCAGACCGGCAGCCGGGGTGGAAGCCAGGCCGTGCGGACGCGTCCCGCGGGCAGCGAGCGGGCGCTCAGCGAGAGCTATGACACGGCCCTGCTCGACCTGGACGGGGTGGTGTACGCGGGCGGGAAGGCCATCGCGCACGCCGTCGAGTCCCTGGAGACGGCCCGGTCCGGGGGCATGCACCTCGCTTACGTGACGAACAACGCGCTGCGTACGCCGGACGCGGTGGCCCAGCATCTGACGGAGCTCGGCATCCCGACCGGGCCGTCGGACGTGATCACATCGGCGCAGGCCGTGGCGCGGCTCGTCAGTGAGCAAGTGCCTCCGGGGGCGCGGGTATTGGTGGTCGGTGGGGAGGGGCTGCGGGTCGCCTTGCGGGAGCGGGGGCTGGAGCCGGTGGAGTCCGCCGAGGACGGACCTGCGGCCGTGGTGCAGGGGTACGGCGGGCCGGAGTTGGCCTGGGGGCGGTTCGCTGAGGCCTGTTACGCGATCGCTCGGGGTGTGCCGTGGTTCGCGTCCAACACCGATCTGACCATTCCCAGCGGGCGGGGGATCGCGCCGGGGAACGGGGCCGCCGTGGAGGTCGTGCGGATCGCCACCGGGGCGGAGCCGCAGGTCGCGGGGAAGCCGTTGCCCCCCATGCACCGGGAGACGATTCTGCGGACCGGGGCGGAGCGGGCGCTTGTCGTCGGGGATCGGCTCGATACGGATATCGAGGGGGCGTTCAACGGGGGTGTGGACTCGTTGCTCGTGCTGACGGGGGTGACGGACGGGGCGCGGTTGCTGGCCGCTCGGCCTGAGCACCGGCCCACCTATGTGGACGCTGACCTGCGGGGGATGCTGGGCGGGCAGCCTGAAGTGGTTGAGGTGGGGGGTGGGTTCTTCTGTGGGGGGTGGACCGCGTCTGTGCGGGGGGACGCGTTGGTGCTTGAGGGGGAGGGTGCGGGGATGGATGGGCTGCGGGCGTTGTGCGGGGTTGCCTGGGCGGTGGCTGGAGATGGGGTTTGTGGGTTGGACGGGGGGAAGGCGTTGGCTCGGCTGGGGCTTTAGGGTTCTCGGGTTCCGCCCGTTCCCGGCTGCGTCAGTGTGCGGCTCCGCGGGGGGCTCCGCCCTTGGGGCCCGGGGGGTGTCCCCTTCGGGTGGGACGGGGGCGCCGCCGATCGCGCCGCGCGCTCGTCCTCAAGCGCCGGACAGGCTGGGATTGCCCGACCGGATGTGCGGGTGGGACGCGGGCCTCCGCCGATCGGCCTGTGGCCCTGTCCTCAAGCGCCGGACAGGCTGGAATCAGGCGTCTTCGCCGTGCGACAGGAGCTGGTCCTCCGTTGCTCCCTCGCGCCAGTAGCCGGTGAACTTGACGCGTGTGCGGTCGAAGCCTCGGTCGGTGACGAGGTGGCGGCGGACTGCCTTGACCGTTGCGGATTCGCCTGCGATCCAGGCGTAGGGGGCGCCGGTGGGCAGGTCGGCTGTGCGGATCGCGGCCGTTGTCGTGCCCTCGCCTGTGAGCCAGGTGATGTCGGCGTCCGCCTTGGTGGGCAGTTCCTGGCGGTCCGCCGGGTCGTGGAGTTCCAGCCAGGCCAGGACCCGGGTCGACGGCGGGAGCGCTTCGAGGATGCCCGCGACCGCGGGGAGCGCCGACTCGTCGCCGGTCAGGAGGATCCAGTCGGTGTCCTCGGGCGGCCTGAAGTCATACGCGGCGTTCTCCTCCGCCACCGGGGCGAGGACGCCCACGCTGGTGCCGGGGCGTGCCGTGCGGGCCCAGCGTGACGCCGGACCCTCGGGAGAATGGGCGTCCGGCGCGGGCGCGTGCACGGCGAAGTCGACGATCAACTCGTGCGGGTCGCGGCGCAGTTCGCGGATGGTGTACGTGCGCATGATGCCGCGTACGTCGGGGTCCAGCTCCCGCCACGCCGCGTACCAGTCGGGGGAGTCCGTGTCCGGCATCACCGGTGCGCTCTGGCCCGGCTGCGGCAGGAACACCTTGACTCGCTGGCCGCGGCCGCCCGAGGCCATGCGGGCCACGTCGGAGCCGCCGAAGGCCACCCGGACCATCGATGGCGTCAGCCGTTCGGTGCGCAGGACTTGGGCGTCGAAGAACCGGAACGGGGCGTCGGTCATGGGGTGGGCCTTTCCTGTGCGTCGTGGCGGGACGGGAGGGATCGGCGGAGCTGGCTGCCGTTTGCGTCGTGGCGGGACCGGCCGCCGTTTCGGTGGTGGCGGGGCTCGCTAGCGCTTGAGCTTCTTCGACTTCTCTATGGCTGCCGCCAGTTGTTCCAGTACGGGGGCGTAACCGGCGTAGCTGTAGCGCTCCTCCATGGACCACGGGACGGTCTGGCCGGCCTTGACGGCGGGGAGCTTGGTCCAGGTGGGCTTCTTCGCGAGCTGCTGCTCGTTGAGGGCGGAGGAACGGTTGTCGACCATGATCAGGTCGGCGTGGTACTTATTGGCGTTCTCCCAGCTCAGGAACTCCCAGAAGCCCCACTCGTCGCTCTTCTTGCCTTCGACGAACTCGACGCCGAGGTCCTTGAAGTAGTTGAGGTCGCAGTAGGAGTCGGGGACGGCGACGTACATCTGCTGGGCGTCGCCCGTCATCGCCAGGACCTTCAGGCCGCCATTGGCCTTCGCGGCCTTGCGCAGCCTCTGCTCGGCCTTCTGGAAGCGGGACTTGGCGGCGCGTACCTTCTCGGACTCCAGGTCGGCGCCGAGCGAGGCGGCCAGGTCGGTGTAGCGCTTGAGGGGTTCGAGGAGGGAGGCGCGGGCGCCGTTGATGCCGATCGTCGGGGCGAGGGCGGCGATCTTCTTGCTGCTCTCCTCGGGGACGAACCAGAGGTTGGGCGGCGGGAACATGTTGCTGATCAGCACGTCGGGCTTGAGGGACGCGTACTTCTCGATGTTGAACTGGCCCCAGGCCTCACCGAGGATGGTCAGTTTGTCGACATCGAGATCGCCGGCCTGCGGGTTGGGCTTGCCGCCGATGGGCTTGGACGGGCCGAAGACACCGGTGACCTCGACGCCGTAGTCGTGCAGGGCCGCGGCCGTGCTGATGAACGCGACGATGTTCTTCGGGGTCGAGTCGGAGCGCGCGGTCTTGCCCCGGTCGTCCTTGAAGCTCCAGGCCTTGCCGTCGGAGCCCGCGTTCGACGCCTTGCCGCTGTTGTCGGAGTCGTCGCTGCCGCAGGCGGTGAGCACGGCGCCGAGGCCCAGGGCGGCGCCGCCGGTGAGCAGGCCGCGGCGGCTGAGGCTCCCGGCGGGGCGGGCGGGGGTGAGGGTGCGGGAGGGGCGGAGCGCGCGCATCAGGCGACCTTCTTCGAGTCTTCTATCGCCGTGGCGAGCCGCTCGATGAGGGGCGCGTATCCGGCGTGGCTGAACTGGGCTTCGTTGAACCAGGGGATGGCCTGGTCGGATCGGGCGGCGGGCAGGCGGGCCCAGGTGGGTTTGGTCTTCTTGAGCTCGGCGGGCTGGAGGTTTCCGGTCCGTTTGTCGACAAGGATCAGGTCGGCTTCGTACCGGTTGGCGTTCTCCCAGCCGAGGTCCTGGAAGAAGCCGCCCTTGGCGGTGCTGGTGGGCGTCACGAACTCGACGCCGAGGTCGCTGTAGTGGCGCAGGTCGGTGAAGTCGTGCGGGTCGCCCACGTACATGCGGTCGGCCTGGGCCGCCATCGCGAGGACCCGGATGCCGCCGCGGGACTTCGCGGCCCTGGCGGCCTTGCGGAGCCGCTCGGACGCGTCCTCGAAGCGCTTCTTCGCCGCGGTCACCTTCGTGGCCCGCAGGTCGGCGCCCAGGGACTCGGCGAGTTCGGCGAAGCGGCCGATGGCCTTGGTCAGGGTCGTCTTGCCGGTGAGGATGCCGGCGCTGGGTGCGATCGGCAGGATCTTGTCGGCGGACTCCTCGGGGACGTACCAGAGGGTCGGGGAGACATTCATGGTGCTGACGAGGAGTTCGGGGCGCAGGCCCACGTACTTCTCGATGTTGAACTGGCCCCAGGTGTTGCCGATGACGGTCACCTTGTCGACATCGACACCCGCGGCCTGCACGTCGGGATCGCCGTTCTTGAGCTTGGTGGGGCCGAAGACGCCGGTGCACTCGATGCCGAAGTCGTGCAGCGCGGCGGCCGCGCCGATGTAGGCGACGACGCGGCGCGGCCGCCGGTCGGCCTTCGCCGTCCTGCCCCGGTCGTCCTTGAACGCCCAGGCTCCGCCCCGCTTCGAGGAGTTGCCGCCGTCACCCTTGTCGTCGCCGCACGCCGTGAGCAGCCCGCCGGCGCCGAGCGCACCGCCTGTGGCGAGCAGTGTGCGTCGCGACAGGAGGGAGGTGCGAGAGAGAGGCGAGAAGGGCGACCGAGGAGAGGGGCGTGACCGGGGCATACGTGGTGCTTCTCTCGTCTAAGAGCAATGGGAGGGTAGGCTAACCTAACCTCGTGTTGGTCGACAGTCCCCCCGAACCCCGCGCGGAAACCGCTCCCGCGCCGCCCGGCCGCCGCGCGCTACGCGGTGCCGGGCTCGCCCTCTCCGTCGTGCTGCTGCTGGCCCTGATGTTCGTCAGCATCTCCGTGGGCGCCAAACAGCTCTCCATGGACCAGGTCTGGCACGGACTGTTCGAGGACTCGGGGACGTACGCCGATGTCGTCGTCGGTGAGCGGGTCTCCCGCACCCTCCTCGGTGTCCTCGCGGGCCTCGGACTCGGCCTGTCCGGCGCGGTCCTGCAGGCCCTGACCCGCAACCCGCTGGCCGATCCCGGCCTCCTCGGCATCAACATGGGCGCGTCGGCCGCCGTGGTCACCGCCATCAGCTTCTTCGGCGTCACCTCACTGAGCGGCTATGTGTGGTTCGCGTTCGCGGGCTCGGCGATCGTCGGGGTCCTGGTGTACGCGCTCGGCGGCACCCGCAGTGCCACGCCCGTGCGGCTCGCGCTCGCCGGTACCGCGCTGACCGCCGCGCTCGCCGGCTACCTCCAGGCCGTGATGATCACGGACAACGCCGCGCTCGACAAGATGCGCTTCTGGACCGTCGGCTCCCTGTCCTCCGCCAAGATGGAGACCATCCAGCAGGTCCTGCCGTTCCTCGCGGTCGGGACCCTGCTCGCGCTCGGCCTGGCCCGGCCGCTCAACGCCGTGGCGATGGGCGACGACACCGCCCGCGCCCTCGGTGCCCATCTGGCCCGCACCCGCGCCCTGTCCATGGCCGCCGCGACGCTGCTGTGCGGCGCCGCGACCGCCGCGTGCGGGCCCATCGTGTTCGTCGGCCTGATGGTGCCGCACATGGTGCGCTCCTTCACCGGGCCCGACATGCGCTGGATCTTCCCGTACTCGGCTGTCCTCTCGCCCGTCCTGCTGCTCGGCGCCGACGTGCTCGGCCGGGTGATCTCGCGCCCCGCCGAGGTCCAGGTCGGCATCGTCACCGCGGCCATCGGCGCCCCGGTGTTCATCCTGCTCGTGCGACGGCGGAGGACGGCCCAGCTGTGAAGGCGATACGTACCCGCGGCGGGCTCTCGGTCCGCCTCGACGTCCGCACGGCCGTCGTGGTGGCGGTCCTCGTCGTCGCCACGCTGGCCGCGAGCGTCGTGCTCATCGGCACCGGCGACTTCGACATCCCCGCCGCCGACGTCATCCGCACCCTGCTCGGCGACGGCGACCCCGGCCAGGAGTTCATCATCAACGACCTGCGCCTGCCGCGGGTCTGCGTCGGCCTCCTGGTGGGCGCGTCCCTCGGACTCGGCGGCGCGCTGTTCCAGTCCATCTCCCGCAATCCGCTGGGCAGCCCGGACGTCCTCGGCATCGGGCAGGGCTCGACCGCCGGCGCGCTCCTGATGATCGTGGTCTTCAGCGGCAGCGCCACCCAGGTCGCCGGGGCCGCGCTGGTCGGCGGCCTGGTCACCGGCGCCGCGATGTATCTGCTCGCCTGGCGGCAGGGCGTGCACGGCTACCGGCTCGTCCTCGTCGGCATCGGCGTGAACGCCTTCGCCGTCGCCATGAACGGCTATCTGCTGACCAAGGCCGACTTCGTCGACGCGGCGCGCGCGGTCGTGTGGATGACGGGCTCGCTCAACGGCCGCGACTGGGACCAGGTCTGGCCGCTGCTCACGCTGTGCGCCGTGCTGCTTCCGCTGATCGTCATGTACGCCCGGCCGCTGCGGATGCTGGAGATGGGCGACGACACCGCGTACGCGCTCGGGGTGCCCGTCGAACGTACCCGCATCGTCCTCATGGGCGCCGCCGTGCTGCTCACCGCGGCCGCGACCGCCGCCGCCGGGCCGGTCAGCTTCGTCGCCCTCACCGCGCCGCAGCTCGCCCGCCGCCTGACCCGCTCGCCGGGGCCGAACCTGGTGCCCGCCCTGTGCATGGGCGCCGCCCTGCTGATCGTCGCCGACTGGGCCTCGCAGCGGGCCTTCGGCGCCGATCAGCTGCCCGTCGGTGTCGTCACCGGTGTCCTCGGTGGCGTGTATCTGCTGTGGCTGCTCGTCACCGAGCGCAAGGCGGGGCGCATATGAGTGCCCGCTTGAGCGTGCGTGCCCGCCCGGGCGTGCGTGCCTGCCCGAGCGCCCGTTGCGGCCGCGCTCCTCGGTGGGGGCGCGCATGACCCCGCGGACCCGGACCTCGTACGAAGAACCCCACGACCAGGAGCGTGCCCCCGTGAACCGGCTCATCGCCGACGACGTGACCATCGGTTACGACCAGCGTGTCATCGCGGAGAAGCTGTCCGTGGCGATCCCCGACAACTCCTTCACGGTGATCGTCGGCCCGAACGCCTGCGGCAAGTCGACGCTCCTGCGCGCCCTTTCCCGGATGCTCAAGCCCTCCGCCGGGCGGGTCCTCCTCGACGGCCAGACCATCCAGTCGCTGCCCGCCAAGCAGGTCGCGCGGACCCTCGGCCTGCTGCCGCAGTCGTCCATCGCCCCCGACGGCATCACCGTCGGCGACCTGGTGGCGCGCGGCCGCTACCCGCACCAGGGGCTGCTGCGGCAGTGGTCCAACGACGACGAGCGGATCGTGCGCGAGTCCATGGAGTCGACCGGCGTCGCGGAGCTGGGGGACCGGTACGTCGACGAACTCTCCGGCGGCCAGCGGCAGCGCGTGTGGATCGCCATGGCGCTCGCCCAGCAGACACCG
This sequence comes from Streptomyces flavofungini, assembly GCF_014650815.1. GTDB lineage: Bacteria > Actinomycetota > Actinomycetes > Streptomycetales > Streptomycetaceae > Streptomyces > Streptomyces flavofungini. The sequence goes on along the minus strand of NZ_BMVR01000013.1, from coordinate 251,165 downwards.
CTGCTGCTGCTCGACGAGCCGACGACGTTCCTGGACATCCAGCACCAGATAGACGTCCTCGACCTGTGTGCGGATCTCCATGAGGAGCAGGGGCGGACCTTGGTCGCGGTGCTGCACGACCTGAACCACGCGGCTCGCTACGCCACGCATCTCATCGCGTTGCGCGACGGCAAGGTCCTGGCCGAAGGCCCGCCCGGGGAGATCGTTACCGCCGACTTGGTGGCGGAGACCTTCGGGATCAAGTGTCAGGTGATCGATGATCCGGAGACGGGTACGCCTTTGGTGGTGCCCGCCGCACGGAAGGCTCGCCTCGGCGGGTGAGCTGAAGGGTCGGGCGGGCCCTCAGAGAAGCTTGCGGAGGCGGAGCAGGTCCCGTAGGCCCGCCTCCAGGGTGACTCGGCCCGAGGCCCATGCCTTGGCGAAGTTCAGGTCGCCGCCGACCATCGCGACCAGGTCGTCGCCCGCCATCGCCAGGCGGATCTCCGCCCGCTCCCGGGGTGGGCCGGGGTGGTCGTCCAGGACCTCGATCCGGCCGTTCCGGAGGCGGCCGGTGAACGTGTTGTCCAGGTCTCTGATGTGGCAGCTCAGCGAGCGGTCGAGCGCGGCGGCACTGCGTACGTCGCCGTCGGCGCCCGCGAGGTTGTCCGAGAGTCTGTCGAGTGCGCTGCGGCACTCCGCCATGGTCGCCATCGTGATCGACGGTACCGCAGAGCTTCGATGTAGCGTCGTGGCATGAGCGACTGGACGCCGGGCCGTGAGCCCGAGCTCACAGAGGCGGAGCACGACATTCCGGCGGAGGCGGACGCCGACGTTCCGGTGACCCCGGAGGCCGAGGTCCCGGTGGGTCCGGACGCCGGTGATCCGGTCGGCCCGGAGGCCGACGCCCCCTCCGAGCCCGCCCCGCTGGAAGTGGTCCGCACCCCCACCGGCAACGCCGAGGTGGACGTCCAGCTCCAGCGTCTCGGCGACGTGGACCACCTCGCTACGGACGGCCACATCGAGGTGTACGAGGATGTGCACCGGGGCCTGCGTGACGCGCTGACCGCGCTGGACGCACGCCCCGGGCCTCCCGCCCCCTCGGGAGTGCCCGGATCATTCGACAACAGGAGCTGAACCGAACGTGGCAGGAGTGGCACGCCGCCGCCTCGACGCCGAGCTGGTGCGCCGGAAGCTGGCGCGCTCGCGCGAGCACGCAAGCCAGCTGATCGCCGCCGGCCGGGTGAGTGTCGGCAAGACCCTCGCGACCAAAGCGGCCACGCAGGTGGAGACGGCCGCCGCGATCGTCGTCACCCAGGACGACGACGATCCCGACTACGTCTCGCGCGGCGGCCACAAGCTCGCCGGCGCCCTCAAGGCCTTCGTACCGGAAGGGCTCGCCGTCGAGGGCCGGCGCGCCCTCGACGCGGGCGCCTCCACCGGCGGCTTCACCGACGTGCTGCTGCGCGCGGGCGTCGCCCACGTCGTCGCCGTCGACGTCGGCTACGGCCAGCTCGCCTGGTCGCTGCAGAGCGACGACCGGGTCACCGTCAAGGACCGTACGAACGTACGCGAGTTGACGCTCGACCTCATCGACGACATCCCCGTCGACCTGGTCGTCGGCGACCTGTCCTTCATCCCGCTGGGGCTCGTGCTGCCCGCCCTCGCGCGGTGCGCGGCGCCCGACGCGGACCTCGTCCTGATGGTGAAGCCGCAGTTCGAGGTCGGCAAGGAGCGCCTCGGCAGCGGAGGTGTGGTGCGCAGCGAGGAGCTGCGGGCCGAGGCCGTGCGGACCGTGGCACGGCAGGCGTGGGGGCTCGGCCTCGGGGTGCGCGGAGTGACCGCGAGCCCGCTGCCCGGACCCTCCGGCAATGTCGAGTACTTTCTGTGGCTGCGCGCCGGGGCGCCGGAACTCGACCCGGCGGACGTCGACCGTGCCGTGGCGGAGGGGCCCCGTTGAGTCAGACCCGAGCTCGTACTGTTTTTCTCCTGGCGCACACTGGCAGGCCCGCGGCCATCCGCAGCGCCGAACTCGTCGTGCAGGGGCTGCTGCGCAGCGGCCTCGGCGTGCGGGTCCTGGAGGCGGAGGCGGCGGACCTGCCGCTGCCCGACGAGGTGGAGCTGGTCAAGGAGGCGACCCCCGCGTGCCTCGACGCCTGCGAACTCCTCATCGTGCTCGGCGGTGACGGGACCCTGCTGCGCGGCGCGGAGTTCGCCCGCGCCTCCGGGGTGCCGATGCTCGGCGTGAACCTCGGCCGCGTCGGCTTCCTCGCCGAGGCCGAACGGGACGACCTGGACAAGGTCGTCGACCGCGTCGTCACCAAGGCGTACGAGGTCGAGGAGCGCATGACCGTCGATGTCGTCGTGCACAGCAACGGCGACGTCGTGCACCGCGACTGGGCCCTCAACGAGGCCGCCGTGCAGAAGATGTCGGCCGAGCGGATGCTCGAGGTCGTCCTGGAGATCGACGGCCGTCCCGTGACCGGCTTCGGCTGCGACGGCATCGTGTGCGCGACACCGACCGGCTCGACCGCGTACGCCTTCTCGGCGGGCGGGCCCGTGGTGTGGCCGGAGGTCGAGGCGCTGCTCATGGTGCCGATCAGCGCACACGCCCTCTTCGCCAAGCCGCTGGTGACCTCGCCGGACTCCGTCCTCGCCGTCGAGGTCCAGCCGCACACGCCGCACGGGGTGCTGTGGTGCGACGGGCGGCGGACCGTCGAACTGCCCGCCGGGGCGCGTGTGGAGGTGCGCCGGGGTGCCGTGCCGGTGCGGCTCGCGCGGCTGCACCACGCGTCGTTCACCGACCGGCTCGTGGCGAAGTTCGCCCTGCCGGTCTCGGGGTGGCGGGGGGCGCCGCAATGACGCTCCGCTGGGGCGCAGTGTGTAACCTGCGGGTCCGTTGTGGCTGGTCGCGCAGTTCCCCGCGCCCCTTCGGGGCGCTCCACCCCAGCGCCCGCATGTCAGGTGCCGTTCACCACCGCTATCGCCCGGCGACGTAGCACCAAGGCGACCGGCAGGCCCGTGGCGCCGAGGGCCAGGAGCAGGGTGCCGGTGGCTATGCCCGTCGGCACCGCCCACGGCAGATGCGGGACCGCCGAGCCGAAGGCCGTGCTGAGCATCGGGGCGAGGGTCGCCAGCGAGATCGCGGCGCCGATCAGCAGCGCCGTCCCGGCCACGACCACCGCCTCCCAGGCCGCCATCGCCCGCACCTGGCGCCGCTGGGAGCCCACGACCCGCAGCAGCGCCAGGTCGCGGCGGCGCTCGAAGGAGATCATGGCGAGGGTGTTGGCCGAGGCGATCGCGGCGAAGCCCGCGTACAACGACGTGCCCATGTAGTCCATCCAGACCTCGCCCGTGCTGCCCGCGGAGCCGGTGTGGTGCTGGGCCGTCGTATGCATCGCGATCTTCGTGAGGCCGAAGCCGACGACCAGGAGCAGGGGCACCACCGCCGCGGAGAAACGGCGCGGCTGGGAACGGACGTTGAGCATCGCCAGGCGCGCCGCGCTGCCGCCCAGACGCCCCACGGCCGCCGACACCAGCCAGGCCGCGGGCCCGATGAGCCGCGGCCCGAGCAGCCCCGCGCCCACGCAGAACAGGATGAGGACCAGGAACGCCCCTTCGTTCGCCTCGTCCGCGGGCTGCCGCGAGAGCAGTACCGACAGGAAGACACCACCCGCGACCGCGAGCAGCCCGAGCGGCGCCCGCAGCAGCCCGAGCCCGCGCCGCCCGGCCGCCGCCTCGTGCAGCGCGCGGGCGGGCCGCAGCAGGGAGAAGCGCAGCGAGGACAGCACGGCGGCCAGCACCGAGGTCACCACGGCCACGCCCAGGCACACGGGCAGCGCCAGCCAGCTGAAGCGGAAAGGCACCTCGGCCGGGACCAGGCCGTGCGTCACCATGCCCCGGAACCACCCGCGGGCCAGCACGCCGCCGAGCGCGAAGCCGGCCAGGGCGGCGGGGACGGACGCGGCCAGGGACTGCACGGCCACCGCGCGGCGGACCTGGCGGGGCCTGGCACCGATGGAGCGGACCAGCGCCAGCTCGCGGTGCTGCTGCACCACGGCCGTACCCATGGTCGAAGCGACCACGAATATCGACATGTAGATGGAGCCGATCAGCAGCACGGTCGCCGTGTCGCCCACGCTGTTCTCCGTGAGCCGCGCGCGGGCCTCGCGCGAAAGGCCGTCCGTGCTCGTCGTCAGCAACATCATCGTCGACGCGCTCACGACGGTCGCCGCGAACAGCGCCGCGACAGCCGTGCCGATGAACGCCGGGCGGTGCGCGTGCAGCGCCCCCCTCGCCAGTCCAGTACTCATGACGATCATGATCCTGCGGTCCGGGGACCGTCCACCATGAGGGCCGCCGCAGAATTCCCTTGAGGAAAACCCCACCCCGGCGGGTGACAGGTGACGATTTCGGGGCCTTCGCCACCTGCGCGTTCCCGCACGGACGCCAGGGCACGTCGCACAGCGGACCCCTGACCTCGTAAGGTCGTGTGCGTGTTGGAGGAGATGCGGATACGGTCGCTCGGAGTCATCGACGACGCGGTGGTCGAGCTGTCGCCCGGATTCACCGCCGTGACCGGCGAGACCGGAGCGGGCAAGACGATGGTCGTGACGAGCCTCGGCCTGCTGCTCGGCGGGCGCGCCGACCCCGCCCTGGTGCGGATCGGCGCCAAGTCGGCGGTCGTCGAGGGGCGCATCAGCGTGCCCTCGGGCGCCGCCGCGGCCGTGCGCGCCGAGGAGGCCGGGGCCGAACTCGACGACGGGGCGCTCCTCGTCAGCCGGACGATCTCCGCGGAGGGACGCTCCCGCGCCCACCTCGGCGGGCGCTCCGTGCCGGTCGGTGTGCTGTCCGAGCTGGCCGACGACCTCATCGCCGTACACGGCCAGAGCGATCAGCAAGGCCTCCTCAAGCCCGCCCGGCAGCGCGGCGCCCTCGACCGGTACGCGGGCGAGGCCGTCGCCGTGCCCCTCGACAAGTACGCCGCCGCGTACCGCAGGCTGCGGGCCGTCGCCACGGAACTCGACGAGATCACCACCCGCGCCCGCGAGCGCGCCCAGGAAGCCGACATGCTCCGCTTCGGCCTGGAGGAGATCGCCGCCGTCGAACCCCGCGCGGGCGAGGACACCGAACTCGCCGCCGAGGCCGAGCGCCTTGGCCACGCCGAAGCCCTCGCCTCCGCCGCGACGCTCGCCCACGCCGCCCTCGCCGGGAACCCCGAGGACCCCGAAGGCGTCGACGCCACCACCCTCGTCGCGGGCGCCCACCGAGCCCTCGAAGCCGTCCGCTCCCACGACCCCGCCCTCGCCGCCCTCGCCGGGCGCATCGGCGAGATCGGGATCCTGCTCTCCGACGTCGCCGGTGAACTCGCCGGGTACGCCGACGACCTCGACGCCGATCCGCTGCGGCTCGCCGCCGTCGAGGAGCGGCGCGCGGCCCTGACACAGCTCACCCGCAAGTACGGCCAGGACGTCGGGGCCGTCCTCGCCTGGGCCGAGGACGGCTCCGCGCGGCTCGTCGAACTCGAGGGCGACGACGACCGGCTCGCCGGACTCACCGCCGAACGCGACGCCTTGAGCGCCGAGCTCGCCGGGCTCGCCCGGGCGCTCACCGACGCGCGCGTCGAGGCCGCCTCGCGGTTCGCCGCCGCCGTCACCGAAGAGCTTGCCTCGCTCGCCATGCCCCACGCGCGCGTGACCATCGACGTCCGTCAGGCCGACGATCCCGACGGGGTCGAGATCGACGGGCGTACCGTCGCCTACGGGCCCGCCGGTGTCGACGAGGTCGAACTGCTGCTCGCCCCGCACCCCGGGGCGCCGCCGCGGCCCATCGCCAAGGGGGCCTCCGGCGGTGAGCTCTCCCGCGTCATGCTCGCCGTCGAGGTCGTCTTCGCCGGGACCGACCCCGTGCCCACCTACCTCTTCGACGAGGTCGACGCGGGGGTCGGGGGCAAGGCCGCCGTGGAGATCGGGCGGCGGTTGGCTCGGCTTGCCAAGTCCGCTCAGGTCGTCGTCGTCACCCACCTTCCGCAGGTGGCGGCGTTCGCCGATCGGCAGTTGCTGGTCGAGAAGACGAACGACGGGTCCGTGACGCGGTCCGGGGTGCAGGTTCTCGAGGGGGAGGACCGGGTGCGGGAGTTGTCCCGGATGCTGGCTGGGCAGGAGGATTCCGAGACCGCTCGGGCTCATGCGGAGGAGTTGCTGGCCGCGGCTCGGGGGGACGGGTGAGGACGGGGGCCCTGCGGGGCTTTCCCCAGTCCCGTCCCTTCCCGTAACCAGGGGCGGCTGCGCCCCCCTGGACCCCAGCCCGTGGCCGATGCCCCGTGCGGGCGGGACGGGGCGCCGCCGATCGCGCTGCGCGCTCGTCCTCAATCTCCCCCGAGCCCTTGAGGAGCAGGGGGGACCCCACGAACAAGCCGAGGGGGGAGAGCCCCCGGCAGGGCTCGTACCCTGACCCGCATGATCACCCCCACCCGCCGCCGCACCGCCTTCCTCACCGCCGCCACAGCCACCCGCGCCGTCCTGACGGCCCTGCGCACCCGCCCACCCGGCGACCCCACCCACTGGCAGCGGACGAACTTCGCAGGCCGCACGGTCGAGTTGCACGCAGGCCCCGCGGCCACCGCCGGTGCCGTGCTCGGCGCGACGGCACTCGCCCCCCGGCAACGCGCGGCGGCGAGCCTCGCCGTGCTGGCGGCGGGGGCGTGCGGGGCGTACGACGACGTGGCGGGCGCGGGGGACACCCGGCGCGGGTTCCGGGCGCATCTGGCGGCGCTGCGCGGGGGCGAAGTGACCAGTGGGGCTGTGAAGTTGTTCGGCGTCTCGGCGGCGGCGCTCGCCGCGGGCGCCCTGCTGAAGGAACGTCCCGTCGACAAGGTGCTCGCGGGTGTCGTCATCGCCGGTACCGCGCACTTCGTGAACCTCGTGGACGTACGACCTGGCCGGGCGGCCGCAACGGTGCTCGCCCTCGGCGCCCCCGGCCTGCTGCGCGCGGGGCCGGGCGCCACGCTCGCCGCCGCGTCGATGGGCGCTGCGGCGGCCGTGCTGCCCGACGACATGGCGCAGCGCACGATGATCGGCGACACCGGGGCGCACGCCCTCGGCGCGGCCCTGGGCGCGGCCGTCGTCGCGGGCAACGGCCGCGCCGGTCTCGCCGCCCACGCGGCGGGCCTGGTGGCCGCGGCTGTGTGCGGGGACACGGTGAGCAGGGTGGCTCGGACCGGGTGTGTGCCGGAGGGGGCGGGGCGGCGCGCTGCCGCGTAAGCGGGGAGCGGGAGGCCGGGGGCCGCCTTCGTGGGAGCGGAGTCGGGCGACGGGTGTGGGGCGACGGGTGCGGGGTGTGGGGTGCGGGGTTGGGTGGGGGCGGGCAGGGCCCGGGCGTGCGGTGGTGGGTGTGGGGTGCGGGGATGGGCGAGGGCGGGCAGGCCCTGTGCGTGCGGCGGTGGGTGCGGGGCGTGGGGATGGGCTAGGGCGGACAGGCCCTGTGCGTGCGGCGGTGGGCGTGGGGTTGGGTGGGGGCGGGCAGGGCCCGGGCGCGTAGTGGTGGGTGAGGGGGGTGGGGGTTGGCGGGAGCGTCGGGTGTGGCGGGCTCGGGGGCTCGTCGGGGCCGGAGCGGCGGCTCTGCGGCATTCGGTGGGCCGAAGTTCGGTAAAGGCTTTCCGCCGTGGCGTCGGGCTTGCGAAGATGCGGGGGGTCGACGGGTGGTTGGCCGGAGCCGGGGAGGGCGTTCGGTCGTGGACCTGGCCCTGGGTCCGGCGCCCGTGCTCACCCGAGTGGGTGATCCGGCGCGTGAAGTTGTCCGGCCCGACGCGGAAGGGACCTTTCAGCGGTGCCGGAACGGCCGTACGTACTGGCATTCTTGGCGCTGTGTGTGAGCGGGCCACCGACCGCCCGTACCGTCGGCGCCCACCCATCACTCGGCGCGCCGCCCAGCCGCCGACCCGACCCAGGAGCCCCGGCCACGTGAGCCACGTGAGCACCCCCGCACCGCAAGGCCAGCCGCCGCTGCACACCGTGCAGGTCCTCGGCGGTGGCAGCGCGGGCAGCAGCGCGCACGTCAGGTCCCTGGCGACAGGGCTCGCCGCGCGCGGTGTGCGCGTCACCGTGTGCGCCCCGACCGAGGCCGACGAGGCGTACGACTTCGCGGGCACCGGCGCCCGCCACGTCCCCGTGCCGCGCCGCAGCGACCCCGCCTCCGTCGCCGCCCTGCGGACCGCCTGCGCCGACGCCGACCTGGTGCACGCGCACGGGCTGCACGCCGCACTCCGGGCCGCCATCGCCCTCACCGGCCGCCGCATCCCGCTCGTCGTCACCTGGCACACCCGCGCCCAGGCCTCCGGCGCCCGCGCGCACGTCCTGCGGGTCCTGGAGCGGCGCGTCGCCAAGGCCGCCGCCGTGGTCCTCGGCACCTCCTCCGACCTCGTCGTCCGGGCCCGCGGCCGGGGGGCCCGCGACGCCCGCCTCGCGCCCGTCGCCCTGCCCACGCCCCGCCGCCCCGAGCGCTCCGACAGCGAGCCCACCGGGCCCGGCCACAAGATCCGCGCCGAACTCGGCGCCGTCGACCGTCCCTTGCTCCTCGCGGTCGGCTCCCTGGAGGCCCACCGCGGCTACGAAGTCCTGCTGGACGCCGCCCGCGCCTGGGCCGGGCTCGCCCCGCTGCCGCTGCTCGTCGTCGCGGGGGAGGGGGCCGCGCGCGCCGCCCTGCAGGACCGCATCGACGCCGAGGGCCTGCCCGCGCGGCTCATCGGGCGCCGGGAGGACGTGCCGGAACTCCTCGCCGCCGCCGACCTCGTGGTGCTGCCCAGCGAGTGGGAGTCCCGCTCCCTGCTCGCCCAGGAGGCCCTGCACGCGCGCGTGCCGCTCGTCGCCACCGCCGTCGGCGGCATCCCCGAACTCGTCGGCGACGCCGCCGAACTCGTCCCGTACGGGGACGCCCGGGCCCTCGCCGACGCCGTCGTCCACCTCCTCGCCGACGGCGCCCGGCGCCAGGAACTGAAGGACCTGGGCACCGCCCAGGCCGCCACCTGGCCCACGGAGGACGAAACGGTCACCCAGGTGTTGAGTGTCTATGACGAGTTGACCCAGTCGATCAGTTCGTACTGATCAACCGATCGGGTCGTGCCGGTCAGTCGCTCGGAGGCGTCGGCGGTACGTGTCTGCGGGCCCGTAGCGCCAGGCTGAGGGCCAGGACCGTCTGCGGGTCGTCCAGGTCCGTGCCGAGGAGTTCGCCGATCCGGGCCAGGCGGTTGTAGAGGGTCTGGCGGTTGAGGTGCAGCTCGCGGGCCGTCTCGGCCTTGCGGCCCGCGTGCGCCAGGTACGTCTGGAGGGTGGGCAGCAGGGGCGGCTTGGAGCGCTGGTCGTGATCGCGCAGGGGGCCGATCGCGCGGTCCACGAACGCGGCGAGCGCGGTGCCGTCGTGCTGGTGCAGGCGCCACAGGAGCAGGTCGATGTCCAGGCGCCGGGCGTCGTACCAGGGCCGGTCCGGCAGCCCCTGCGCCGCCGTGGCCGTCTCCGCCGCGTGCCGCAGGCCCGACGCGGCCGCCGCCCAGCCGCCCGCCCCGCCGACCACCACGATCGGCGGCGGCGCCCCGGCCCGGCGCATGCCCGCCCGCTCCACCCCGGCCCGCAGCGCCGCCGCGACCCGGTCCGCGACCGCCGTGCGCTCGGGCTCCGCGCGCAGCCCGAGCAGGAGCGGAACCCTCCCTTCCACGGGACGTACGCCGAGCAGGACCGGCACCCCCACCGACGCCAGCTCCTCCGCGACCGCACGCGCGAGGACCGCCCAACCGCCGCCGGTCGGCAGGCCGTCGGGGATCCGCATGACGACCGGGAGCAGCGGGCTAGGCCCCGGCTTGAAGCCGAGCACCCGGGCCTGGGCGGGCGCGTCCTCGGCGGTGATCCGGCCCTCGGACAGGTCGGTGAGGAAGTCGCCGCGGCCGCGGGCCGCCAGCTCCTCCTCCTGCCTCGCCTGCATCAGGACCACCGCGAGGCTGCTCGCGGCCCGCTCGGCGGCGATCCGGTGGACGGGAAGGAGCGCGGACTCCACGGCGAGCAGGACGAGGCGGGCCCGCACCGATCCGGCGCCGGGTCCGCCGCCCGGTACGTCCACCAGGACGGCGCCCGCCGGGGGCCCGGCCCGGTCCTCGGGGCGCCCCCGGAGCCCCTCCCAGACCTGGAGCGGGTCGGCGCACGCGCTGCCCGCCCCGGCGGCGTACAGGAGCTGGCCGTCCGCCGTCTCCAGGAACACCGGGTTGCCGCTGAACTCGGCGAGGACGGAGAGCACTTGGGGGACGCCGCCGCCGGAGAGCAGCGCGCCGGTGCAGCGCCGGTGCACCTCCTCGGCGCGGCGCAGCAGTGCGTAGTGGCCGTTGACGATCTCCGTGTGCACCTCTTCGGTGACCGTCACGAAGGGCACCTCGCGGTGCAGCTGGACCAGGGGGAGGCCGGCCGCGCGGGCCGTGTCGACGAGCGCGGCGGGCAGGCGTGCGAAGCGCGGGCCCAGCTCGACGACCAGGGCCGCGATGCCGCGCTCGGCGAGGTCGCGGACGAAGGCGCGCTGCTCGGCCGGGCGGGAGCCGAGGCCGAGGCCCGTGGTCAGCAGGAGCTCGCCGCCCTTGAGGAGCGAGGCGATGTTCGGCACCTCGCCCGCGTGCACCCAGCGCACCGTGCGGCCCAGCCGGTCGGCGCCCGCGACGATCTCGGGGAGACCGCCGTGCAGACCGGGGAGTTCCAGCGCCCGCTGTACGGTGATGCCGCCCTGAGTGTCCTGACTGTCCATGGGGCGGACGGTACCTGACCAGGCCAGGTGGGCCGGTCGCCGTGCGGACTGCGGGAGTCCGCACGGCGGGCACGTGTCCTGGCCGCCGGGACTCCGGGAGGGACAGGGGGCCGGTCGGCGCCGCCCTCGTGCACGGGACGACACCGGCCCCCGTACACCTGGCGGCACCCGGTGCTAGCCCCCGTACGCCCCCGAAGCCGTCAGCCGCAGGGCCGTGTCGATGAGCGGCACATGGCTGAACGCCTGCGGGAAGTTGCCGACCTGGCGCTGCAGGCGCGGGTCCCACTCCTCGGCGAGGAGGCCGAGGTCGTTGCGCAGGGCGAGCAGGCGCTCGAAGAGCTTGCGGGCCTCGTCGACGCGGCCGATCATCGCGAGGTCGTCGGCCATCCAGAACGAGCAGGCCAGGAACGCGCCCTCGTCGCCTTCCAGGCCGTCCACGCCCGCGTCGTCGCCCGAGGTCGGATAGCGCAGGATGAAGCCGTCCGGTGTGGACAGCTCGCGCTGGATGGCCTCGATGGTGCCGATGACGCGCTTGTCGTCGGGCGGCAGGAAGCCCACCTGCGGGATCAGGAGCAGGGAGGCGTCCAGCTCCTTGGAGCCGTACGACTGGGTGAAGGTGTTGCGCTCCTTGTCGTAGCCCTTGTCGCAGACGTCCCGGTGGATGTCGTCGCGCAGGTCGCGCCAGCGCTCCAGGGGGCCGTCGGCGTCGCCGGACTCGATGAGCTTGATGGTGCGGTCGACGGCGACCCACGCCATCACCTTGGAGTGCACGAAGTGGCGGCGCGGGCCGCGCACTTCCCAGATGCCCTCGTCGGGCTGGTCCCAGTGCGTCTCCAGGTACCGGATCAGCTTGAGCTGGAGCAGGGAGGCGTAGTCGTTGCGGGCGAGGCCGGTCATGTGGGCGAGGTGCAGGGCCTCGGTGACCTCGCCGTACACATCGAGCTGGAGCTGGTGCGCGGCGCCGTTGCCCGCGCGGACCGGCGCCGAGTTCTCGTACCCCGGAAGCCAGTCCAGCTCCGCCTCGCCGAGCTCGCGCTCGCCCGCGATGCCGTACATGATCTGCAGGTTCTCCGGGTCGCCCGCGACCGCGCGCAGCAGCCACTCGCGCCAGGCGCGGGCCTCCTCGCGGTAGCCGGTGCGTAGGAGCGAGGAGAGGGTGATGGCGGCGTCGCGCAGCCACGTGAAGCGGTAGTCCCAGTTGCGGGAGCCGCCGATGTCCTCCGGCAGGGAGGTGGTGGGCGCGGCGACGATGCCGCCCGTGGGGGCGTACGTCAGTGCCTTCAGGGTGATGAGGGAGCGGACCACGGCCTCGCGGTAGGGCCCGTGGTACGTGCACTGGGCCACCCAGTCGCGCCAGAACTCCTCCGTCGCCGTGAGCGCCGCCTCCGGCTCCGGGTGGGCGGGCTGGTCCTTGTGCGAAGGCTGCCAGGAGATGGTGAAGGCGATCCGGTCACCGGGGGCGACCGTGAAGTCCGAGTACGTCGTCAGGTCCTTGCCGAAGGTCTCGGCGGTGGTGTCGAGCCACACCGAGTCGGGACCGGCGACGGCCACCGTGCGCCCGTCGACCTTGTGCACCCAGGGCACCACGCGGCCGTAGCTGAAGCGCATCCGCAGGGCGGAGCGCATCGGCACCCGGCCGCTGACGCCCTCGACGATCCGCACCAGCTGTGGGGCGTCGGTGTCGCGCGGCGGCATGAAGTCCGTGACCCGGACCGTGCCGCGCGGGGTGTCCCACTCGGACTCCAGGATCAGGGAGTCCCCGCGGTACGTACGCCGGGCCGCCGGTGCGGGCGGTGTGCCCGGACCATGGGCGGGGCCCAGGCGCCAGAAGCCGTGCTCCTCGGTGCCGAGGAGCCCGGCGAAGACGGCGTGGGAGTCGAAGCGGGGCAGACACAGCCAGTCGACTGTGCCGTCCCGGCAGACCAGCGCGGCGGTCTGCATGTCTCCGATCAGTGCGTAATCCTCGATGCGCCCGGCCACGTGCATCCCCATTCAAACGGCCACGTTCGCCCGCTCACGGGGCGCTCGTTCTACGGTCAAGGGTTCGCTGTAAAACGAACTGCCGGGCCCGATGGTTTCCAGTGATGTCCAGAAGTGCCGACGGGGGATGGTTCAGCCCGTGCGCACGGCTCGGCAGCGAGTGTCCGAGCAACATACATCGACGCCCCGGATATCTGCCCGCTCGTCCCGCCAACGTGACTACGCCGAACGAGTTCCGGGTGAAAGCGGTGCCCGTCCCGTACCCGTCCGGTGTTCGAGGGGTGAAGATCACGTACGCGATGTGAAAGCGCGTGTCAAGACGTGGCCGGAAGCAGCCCCGGTCTGTCGCTGATACCCTGGTAGCCCGTGAGCCGGTGGTCCTAGAACCCCCGAACCGCAGCGACGGCACCTCCCTCCGCACAGGAGCGGACGCCGGTACGCACCTTCAGACCGCGACGCACGGGAGCCCCCTCTTGGCCATGCCACCCACATCCACGACGACCAAGCACATCTTCGTCACCGGGGGTGTCGCCTCCTCCCTCGGCAAGGGCCTGACGGCCTCCAGCCTGGGTGCGCTCCTCAAGGCCCGGGGCCTGCGCGTCACGATGCAGAAGCTCGACCCGTATCTGAACGTCGACCCCGGCACGATGAACCCCTTCCAGCACGGCGAGGTGTTCGTCACCAACGACGGCGCCGAGACCGACCTGGACATCGGCCACTACGAGCGCTTCCTCGACGTCGACCTCGACGGCTCGGCCAACGTCACCACCGGCCAGGTCTACTCCCAGGTCATCGCCAAGGAGCGCCGCGGCGAGTACCTGGGCGACACCGTCCAGGTCATCCCGCACATCACCAACGAGATCAAGCACCGCATCCGCCGCATGGCGACGGACGAGGTCGACGTGGTGATCACCGAGGTCGGCGGCACCGTCGGCGACATCGAGTCGCTGCCGTTCCTGGAGACCGTCCGCCAGGTCCGCCACGAGGTCGGCCGCGACAACGTCTTCGTCGTGCACATCTCGCTGCTGCCGTACATCGGCCCCTCCGGCGAGCTGAAGACCAAGCCGACCCAGCACTCCGTCGCCGCCCTGCGCAACATCGGCATCCAGCCCGACGCGATCGTGCTGCGCGCCGACCGCGAGGTGCCGACCGCCATCAAGCGCAAGATCTCGCTGATGTGCGACGTCGACGAGGCCGCGGTGGTCGCCGCCATCGACGCCAAGTCGATCTACGACATCCCGAAGGTCCTGCACACCGAGGGCCTGGACGCCTACGTCGTCCGCAAGCTGGACCTGCCCTTCCGCGATGTGAACTGGACCCAGTGGGAGGACCTTCTCGACCGGGTCCACAACCCCGACCACGAGGTCGCCATCGCGCTGGTCGGCAAGTACATCGACCTGCCCGACGCCTACCTCTCGGTGACCGAGGCGCTGCGCGCCGGCGGGTTCGCCAACAAGGCCCGCGTCAAGATCAAGTGGGTCACGTCCGACGACTGCAAGACCCCGGCGGGCGCCGCCAAGCAGCTCGGCGACGTCGACGCGATCTGCATCCCCGGCGGCTTCGGCGACCGCGGCGTGTCCGGCAAGGTCGGCGCGATCCAGTTCGCCCGCGAGAACAAGATCCCGCTGCTCGGCCTCTGCCTCGGCCTGCAGTGCATCGTGATCGAGGCGGCCCGCAACCTCGCGGACATCCCCGACGCCAACTCCACCGAGTTCGACTCCGCCACCTCCCACCCGGTCATCTCCACCATGGCCGAGCAGCTCGACATCGTCGCGGGCGAGGGCGACATGGGCGGCACCATGCGACTCGGCATGTACCCGGCCAAGCTCGCCGAGGGCTCCATCGTGCGCGAGGTCTACGACGGCAAGGAGTACGTCGAGGAGCGCCACCGCCACCGCTACGAGGTGAACAACGCCTACCGCGCGGATCTGGAGAAGCAGGCCGGCATCCTCTTCTCCGGCACCTCGCCCGACGGCAAGCTCGTCGAGTACGTCGAGTACCCGCGCGAGGTCCACCCCTACCTGGTCGCGACCCAGGCCCACCCGGAGCTGCGCTCGCGCCCGACCCGCCCGCACCCGCTCTTCGCGGGCCTGGTGAAGGCCGCCGTCCAGCGCCAGCAGGAGTCCGGCAAGTAGCGGCGGGATACGGTTGCCGGGGTGCGCGCCCTGATGGGTGCGCACCCCGGTTTCTGTTTTGTGTGCACGTGGGAGGACAGCGCGACATGACGATCAAGGACACCGCCGAGGAGTGGCAGGTCACGGCGAGCGAGACCCCGTTCGTCGGGAACAAGACCTCGGTGCGCACCGACGACGTCGTCATGCCGGACGGGACGGTGGTCCGCCGCGACTACCAGGTCCACCCCGGCTCGGTGGCCGTGCTCGCCCTCGACGACGAGAACCGTGTGCTTGTGATCCGTCAGTACCGCCACCCGGTGCACCACAAGCTCTGGGAGATCCCCGCCGGACTGCTCGACGTCCCCGGTGAGAACCCACTGCACGCCGCCCAGCGCGAGCTGTACGAGGAGGCGCACGTCAAGGCCGAGGACTGGCGGGTGCTCACCGACGTGTACACCACGCCCGGCGGCTGCGACGAGGCCGTGCGCGTGTTCCTCGCCCGTGGCCTCTCCGAGGCCGACGGCGAGCGCTTCGAGGTCTCCGAGGAGGAGTCCGACATGGAGCTCGCCCGGGTGCCCCTCGCGGACCTGGTACGCGGTGTACTCGCCGGCGAACTGCACAACAACTGCCTCGTCGTGGGCGCCCTGTCGCTCACCGCGGCGCTCCAGGGCGACGGCGTGGACTCCCTGCGCCCGGCCGACGCGCCCTGGCCCGCACGGCCGTTCGAGGCCTGAGCGGCGCACGCCTCCGGCACCCTCCGTCCCCCGTCCGGCGGCGCGCGGTCTGACGATCTCCTGATCCGATCGGGCGACTTGTGGGCCCCGTGCGGCCCGGAACGCGGCAGCGCCTGAACTAGGCTCTGAAAGCGTCCCGACCGGAGTCCCGGCGGGTTCGTGCGCAGGCGGACGGGAGCGTTACCCGTGACGGATCAGGCGGTCGACACGGACGGTTCGGCGAGTGGCGCGCCAGCGCCCAGCGGCGCGGCGGCCGCCGCGGACGGCAGCCGATTCGTCGGCCGCCACCGGGAGTTGAAGGAACTCCGCGCCGACATCGACCGCGCCGGACTCGACACCCTCGCCGGCCGCAAGGCCCCCCGCGCCCGTGTGCTCCTCATCGCGGGCCGCCCCGGATCCGGCCGCACCGCCCTCGCCGAGGAACTCACCCGGCAACTCGCCGACGCCTACCCCGACGGCGTCCTGCGCGCCCGCCTCACCGACCCCGACGGCGCCGCCGTCCCCACCGAGCGCACGGCCCGCGAGCTGCTCGGCGCGCTCGGCGCGCCCGCGCCCGCCGGGGCGGACGAGGACGACCTGGCCGGAGCCCTGCGGGACGCGCTCGACGGCCGCCGTGCCCTGCTCCTCCTCGACGACGTCACCGACGGCGAGGGCGGCGCGCAGGTCGACCCGCTGCTCCCGGACACCCCCGACTGCCTGGTCCTCGCCGTGTCCGCGGGCCCGCTCACCGGCATCCCCGACGTCCGCCCCTGCACCTTGGGCGGCCTGGACACCAAGGCCGCCCTCGACCTGCTTGCCCGCAGCGCCGGATCGGTGCGCATCACCGTCGACCCGCGCTCCGCGGAGAGCCTGGTCGAGGCGTGCGGCGGGAACCCGGCCGCGCTCGCCATCGCCGGCGGCTGGCTCGCCGCGCGCCCCAAGGCCGCCGTCGCCGACCTCGCCAGGCAGGTCAGGGACTGCCCCGAGGAGGGTGCGGCGGACTCCGGCCTCGCCCGGGTCTTCCAGCACACCTACGCCGCGCTGCCCGCGCCCGCCGCCCGGATACTGCGGCTGCTGTGCCTCGCCCCCGCCGGGTACGTCGACCCGCACACCGCGTCGGCGCTCGCGGGCTGTTCGGTGTCGGCGGCCTGCTCCACGCTCGACGACTTCGTGGCGCTCGGCCTGCTGCGGGCGGTGGAGTCGCCGCTGCCGCAGTACGAGGTGCCGGGGTGCCTGGTGCCGTTCCTGCGGGAGTTGACCCAGGCTCAGGACCGGCCCGGGGAGGTGCAGTTGGCGCGGGCCCGGATGCTGGAGCGGACCGTGCGGCTGCTGCAGTCCTGCCGGGCGGTCACCGAGCCCGACGGCTCGACGGCCCGCAAGAGACTCGCCGGACTGCCCCGGGCGCTGCGCTTCCCGACCCCGCGCGCCGCCGCCGAGTGGCTGTGCATCCGGCAGCCCGCGCTGCTCGCGGCGGCCCGGCTCGCGGTCGCGGACGGCGATCTGGACACCCTCGCCCGCCGCCTGATGGCTGCCCTCGCCCGCGCCCTGGTCGCACACCGGGGCACCCGGGACGCGGCGCCCGAGCTGTACGCCGTCCACCAGCTCGTCCTCGACGTCGCCGAGCGCCGCGACCTGCCGCGCGAGCAGGCCGCCGCGCTCCTCAACCTCGCGGACCTGGACGCGCAGACGGGACGTACGCACGACGCCCTGGCCCGCTACCGCGCCGCGCTCGACTGCGGCCGGGCCGCCCAGGACCCGTACGCGACCGGCCGCGCGATGGAATCCGTAGGCGGTGCCTACCAGGAACTGGGGGACTGGCAGCGGGCCGCCGACTGGTACGGCAGGGCCCTCGCGCAGCGCCTGGCCCGCGACGAACGCGCCGACGCCGCCCGGCTGCACGGCCGCATCGCCACCACCCACACCTACGCGGGCCGCTACGGCGAGGCCCTGCGCAACTGGCGCTCGGCCGTCGCGGGCCTGCGCAAGATCGGCGACGTCGCGGGCCGGGCCCGGGCGCTGAGCGAGATGGCGCGCGTCCAGGAGTACGCGGGGCGGCCCGAGGAATCCCTTCGCACCTGCCAGGAAGCGGCCGAATGGGCGCGCGAGGCGGCGGACGTACGGCTGCAGGCGGCGCTTCAGGTGCGGCTCGCGGACACCCTGGAGCGGCTCGGCGACCCGACCGCCGCCGGGCTGCACCGCGCGGCCGCCGAGCGCATGCTGGGAGAAGAGTTCACCGAGGTCGCGGTGGCCGCGCCCGCGCCCGCGCCGCGCGCGGAAGCTGCGGAGGAATCCGCTGAGGACCCGGCGCCGGAACTGGCGGAGGACCCCGCGGCGGAACCGGAGGAGGACCCCGTGGCGGAATCTGTCCAGGCAGATGGAGCAGCGACCCCCGCCTACGAAATCCGTAGTGTATCCAGTCAAGATTGAAGTATTGGAAGGCTAGACAGCGAGAAATCCTTCATTAGACTGGCTCCGCCGCGTGCTTACGTGGTGTCTTCCGATGCGCTCGCTTGCGTGCCGGTTTGTACCGCATTGCCCGAACCCCCCCTGAGCCAAGGACCGTGATCGACGTGAAGGTCGGCATCCCCCGCGAGGTCAAGAACAACGAGTTCCGGGTGGCCATCACCCCCGCCGGCGTGCACGAGCTGGTGCGCCACGGCCACCAGGTCGTCATCGAGCGCAACGCCGGCGTCGGCTCCTCGATCACGGACGGCGAGTACGTCGCCGCCGGCGCCGAGATCCTGGAGACCGCCGACGAGGTGTGGGCCACGGCCGACCTGCTCCTGAAGGTCAAGGAGCCGATCGCCGAGGAGTACCACCGCCTCCGCAAGGACCAGACGCTCTTCACCTACCTGCATCTGGCCGCCTCCAAGGAGTGCACGGACGCCCTCCTGGAGTCCGGCACCACCGCCATCGCCTACGAGACGGTGGAGCTGCCCAGCCGCGCCCTGCCGCTGCTCGCCCCGATGTCCGAGGTCGCGGGCCGCCTGGCCCCGCAGGTCGGCGCCTACCACCTGATGCGCGCCAACGGCGGCCGCGGTGTGCTGCCCGGCGGCGTCCCCGGAGTGGCCGCGGGCAAGGCCGTCGTCATCGGCGGTGGCGTCTCCGGCTGGAACGCCGCGCAGATCGCCATCGGCATGGGTTTCCACGTGACCCTGCTCGACCGCGACATCAACAAGCTCAAGGAAGCCGACAAGATCTTCGGCACGAAGATCCAGACCGTCGTCTCCAACGCCTTCGAGCTGGAGAAGGCCTGCCTCGAGGCCGACCTCGTCATCGGTGCCGTCCTCATCCCGGGTGCGAAGGCCCCCAAGCTCGTCACCAACGAGCTGGTGTCGCGGATGAAGCCCGGAAGTGTCCTTGTCGACATCGCGATCGACCAGGGCGGCTGCTTCGAGGACTCGCGTCCCACCACGCACGCCGAGCCGACCTTCCCGGTCCACGACTCGGTCTTCTACTGCGTCGCCAACATGCCCGGCGCGGTGCCCAACACCTCGACATACGCCCTGACCAACGCCACGATGCCGTACATCGTCGAGCTGGCGAACCGCGGCTGGGCCGAGGCCCTGCGCCGCGACCCCGCGCTCGCCCTGGGCCTCAACACCCATGACGGCAAGGTCGTTTACAAGGAGGTCGCCGAGGCGCACGGTCTCGAGCACATCGAGATCGAGTCGCTGCTCGGCTGACCGCCACGCCGACCACGGCTTTTCCGTCGGCTTGGGTCAACGGAAGTCGTCAATCTCACGCCCGCGGCCGGACCTTGTGAGGGGTCCGGCCGCGGGCGGTTGGGCGTACACTCGCTCAACTCGCCTTGTACGTAAACATTTGGGCGATTCGTCCACCACGCAAACGCGGCGATGCCATGCAGTGCGCCCTTGACATCGGGATGTTCCATTGCCGACACATCGGGCCGGGTCCGGCGGATTGTGTTGCTGCGGAGTGGTGACACGCCATAGAGTCGCCAACCGTCGGCATGGTGCCACGCTGACCTATCTAGAAATTTCCTGGTCACCAAGGAGGTAAGACGACTTGTGAATGAGTCGACATTTGCTCCCGGGGGTGGTCAACCAGGAATGACTGGGCGAGGCCAAGGCCCCGTCGGGCTTCAGGCTGTCGGCTCCGTCGCTGTCCGCACCTTCGAAGCCCGCCAGAGTCCGCAGCCGACACAGTCAGCACCCCAGAGCATGGATGGCCATCACGTGAACGCCATGGCCGGCGACCGGAGTGGCGAGAACACCACCCCCACCCCTCTCGCCGACTACGAGGAACTGCCCCAGGGTCACTTCTACGACCCCGACGCGGAGTACGAGCCCGATCCCGAGTACGCGGCCACGCTCGCGCCGGACGCTGCCCGTCAGCGCCGCGAGCGCATCGGCCCCACGGGACGCCCGCTGCCGTACTTCCCGATCCCGGGGCCGTTGACCGACCACGGCCCCGCGAAGATCATCGCGATGTGCAACCAGAAGGGCGGCGTCGGCAAGACCACGTCGACCATCAATCTGGGCGCCGCGCTCGCGGAGTACGGGCGCCGGGTGCTGCTCGTCGACTTCGATCCGCAGGGCGCGCTCTCGGTGGGTCTCGGTGTGAACCCGATGGAGCTCGACCTCACGGTCTACAACCTGCTCATGGAGCGGGGCATGTCGGCCGACGAGGTCCTGCTGAAGACGGCGGTCCCCAACATGGACCTGCTGCCCAGCAACATCGACCTGTCCGCCGCCGAGGTGCAGTTGGTCAGCGAGGTCGCGCGCGAGTCCACGCTGCAGCGCGCGCTCAAGCCGCTGATGGCCGACTACGACTACATCGTGATCGACTGTCAGCCCTCGCTCGGCCTGCTCACCGTCAACGCGCTCACCGCCGCGCACAAGGTGATCGTGCCGCTGGAGTGCGAGTTCTTCGCGCTGCGCGGTGTCGCCCTGCTCACGGAGACCATCGAGAAGGTCCAGGAGCGGCTCAACCCCGACCTGGAGCTCGACGGCATCCTCGCGACGATGTACGACTCGCGCACGGTGCACAGCCGTGAGGTCCTCGCGCGCGTGGTCGAGGCGTTCGACGATCACGTCTACCACACGGTGATCGGGCGGACCGTGCGCTTCCCGGAGACCACGGTCGCCGGTGAGCCGATCACGACGTACGCCTCGAACTCGGTCGGCGCGGCCGCCTATCGCCAGCTCGCCAGGGAGGTGCTCGCCCGGTGTCACGCCGAGTGAGTCTGCCGGGGGCCGACGAACTGTTCCGTACGACCGGGGGGATGGCGCTGCAGGCGTCCAGCCCGCGGCGCCAGGCGAATGGCGAGGCGAGGGTGCCCGCTCCGGCGGGCGAGAGCGACGAAGCGGCCGCCGAGGAGTCCCACAGCGCCCCGCAAGGGGACGACGAGGGCCCTGAGAACGCCGAACACGCCGCGGCCGACGCGGAGTCCGGCGGCGGTTCGCGCAGCCGGTCCGCGGCCGGTACCGACGCCGAGAAGGCGGCCGGGCGCCGGGCCGCGCAGGAAGGTTCTGCCAGCCCCGCGGCCGGCGGCAAGTCCGCGAACGCGGCCGGTGGCACGTCCGCGCAGGCGCGGCGGCGCGCCCGTGCCGCCAACCGGCGGCCCAGCGGGCGCGAGCGGCACGACGAGAAGATCACCGTGTACGTCTCCGCCGAGGAACTCATGGACCTGGAGCACGCGCGGCTCGTGCTGCGCGGGGAGCACGGGCTCGCGGTGGACCGGGGGCGGATCGTGCGGGAGGCGGTGGCCGTGGTGCTCGCCGACCTCGAATCGCGTGGGGACGCGAGCATCCTCGTACGACGGCTGCGCGGGCGGTAGCGGTACCTTTCCGCGTAATGCTTCGCCGCCGCTGTTTCCTTGGACCGTGATGCCGACCGACGCCGTACCTGCCCAGCCCCGTCGTCCTCGGCGGTCGTTGGGGCGTGGTGGAGCGGTTGCTTCCCCAAGCCCGCCCCTTCCCGAAACCGGGGGCGAGCCCCCGGAGCCCCTGGGTGGGGAGCCGGAACAGTCCGGCACCGTGGCGTTGTGCCCTCACGTCCCCAAGCTCTCGGCTCCGCTCGAGCAGGGGAGATCCCACTCGCCGTGCGGAACGCCTGCCCACAACGCGGACATGGAGGAAGCTCCGGCCGCCGAGGACGCTCCGGCCGAGCCCGACGACGGGCGGTTCAAGGTTCGGCTCGCGAACTTCGAAGGGCCGTTCGATCTGCTGCTTCAGCTCATCGCGAAGCACAAGATGGATGTCACCGAAGTCGCGCTGTCCAAGGTGACCGATGAGTTCATGGTGCACATCCGCGCCATGGGGCCGGACTGGGACCTGGATCAGACGACCGAGTTCCTGGTGGTCGCGGCGACGCTGCTCGATCTGAAGGCGGCGCGGCTGCTGCCCGTCGCCGAGGTCGAGGACGAGGCCGACCTGGCGTTGCTGGAAGCGCGGGACCTGCTGTTCGCGCGGCTGCTGCAGTACCGCGCGTACAAGCAGATCGCGGACATCTTCAGCGGGCGGCTCGACGAGGAGGCGCGGCGCTATCCGCGCACCGTCGGCCTGGAGCCGCACCATGCGGAGCTGCTGCCCGAGGTCGTCATCAGCATCGGCGCCGAAGGGTTCGCCAAGCTCGCCGTGAAGGCGATGCAGCCCCGGGCGAAGCCGCAGGTGTACATCGACCACATCCACGCCCCGCTGGTGAGCGTGCGCGAGCAGGCCGCCGTGGTGGTGGCGCGGCTGAAGGAGCAGGGCGAGGCGAGTTTCCGGGCCCTGATCGCGGAGCTGGGGCCCGACGACACCCTCACCGTCGTCGCCCGCTTCCTGGCCCTCCTGGAGCTGTACCGGGAGAAGGCCGTCGCTCTGGACCAGGAGGACGCGCTCGGCGAGCTGATGGTGCGCTGGACCGGCGGGGACGGCGCGGCGGAGCCGACCGTGACCGACGAGTTCGACCGGGCCCCCGAGCCGGACGAGGAGAGGAAGCCGTGAGCGCTGTGCAGCAGGGGAGCCCCGAGGGCCCCGTGGGAGACCTGCGGTCCGCCGTCGCCGAGCTCGACCTCAAGCCCGCCCTGGAGGCCGTCCTGATGGTCGTGGACGAGCCCGCGACCGAGGAGCACCTGGCGAAGGTCCTGGAACGCCCCCGGCGGGCCGTGGCGGACGCCCTGCGGGAGCTGGCCGACGAGTACACCGTCCAGGGCCGCGGCTTCGAGCTGCGGCTGGTGGCGGGCGGCTGGCGGTTCTACACCCGGCCCGCGTACGCCCCCGCCGTGGAGGGCTTCGTTCTGGACGGCCAGCACGCCCGGCTCACCCAGGCGGCCCTGGAGACCCTCGCCGTCGTCGCCTACCGCCAGCCGGTCAGCCGGTCGCGGGTCTCGGCGGTGCGCGGAGTGAACTGCGACGGGGTCATGCGCACCCTGTTGCAGCGGGGGCTCGTGGAGGAGGCGGGCGCGGAACCCGAAACAGGTGCGATCCTGTACAGGACGACGAACTACTTCCTGGAGCGGATGGGCCTGCGCGGCCTGGACGAGCTCCCCGAGCTCGCGCCCTTCCTCCCCGAGGCGGACGCGATCGAGGGGGAGACGCAGGAAGGTGTCCCGTCGTTCGACCCGGACGCACCCGATGCGCCGGGTTACGAGGACGCAGACGACTAAGACGGAACTTTGATGCGAAGCAGCAGCGGCAGGAACAGCAGCGGAAACAACGGCGGGAGCCGTGGTGGCAACAGCGGCGGCCGCGGCAACAGCGGCGGCCGCCCCAGCGGTGGCGGCCGTGGCAACAGTGGTGGCCGCCCCGGTGGCGGTGGCGGGCGAGGCGACAGCGGTGGCCGCCCCGGTGGTGGCGGCCGTGGCGACAGCGGTGGCCGTCCCACCGGTGGTGGGCGCGGCGGCAGCGGTGGCGGCGGTCGCGGTGACTACCGGGGTGCCGGTGGCGGCCGCGACGACCGGCAGGTCCCCGGCCGTCCCAGCAAGCCCCGCCCCGAGGAGCGGCGCTACGACGTAGGCCCCGGCGGCACGCAGGACGGCCCGAAGTCGGGTCGTGGCGCGTCGGCGCGCGGCGGCGCCAAGGGCGGCCCCCGCCAGTCCGAGCAGCAGCGCGGCCGGGGTCGTACGGCCCCCGCGCGCTCGCGCGAGTACGAGGCGCGGGCCGAGGAGCGCAACCGCGAGCGGTACGCGGGCAAGCCCAAGGTCAGCCCGCCCAAGACCTTCCCCGGCGCCGAGCAGGAGGGCGAGCGGCTGCAGAAGATCCTGGCCCGCGCGGGCTACGGCTCGCGGCGCGCCTGCGAGGAGCTGATCGAGCAGTCCCGCGTCGAGGTCAACGGCGAGATCGTCCTGGAGCAGGGCCTGCGCGTCGAGCCGGAGAAGGACGAGATCAAGGTCGACGGCCTCACGGTGGCCACGCAGTCGTACCAGTTCTTCGCCCTGAACAAGCCCGCCGGTGTCGTCTCCACCATGGAGGACAACGAAGGGCGCCAGTGCCTCGGCGACTACACGAACAACCGCGAGACGCGGCTGTTCCACGTGGGGCGGCTCGACACCGAGACCGAGGGCGTCATCCTGCTCACCAACCACGGTGAGCTGGCGCACCGCCTGACCCACCCCAAGTACGGCGTGAAGAAGGTCTACCTGGCGCACATCGTCGGCCCGATCCCGCGCGACCTGGGCAAGCAGCTCAAGGACGGCATCCAGCTGGAGGACGGGTACGCGAAGGCGGACCACTTCCGCGTCGTCGAGCAGACCGGCAAGAACTACCTGGTCGAGGTGACCCTGCACGAGGGCCGCAAGCACATCGTGCGCCGCATGCTCGCCGAGGCCGGGTTCCCGGTCGACAAGCTGGTGCGCGTCGCCTTCGGCCCGATCACCCTGGGCGACCAGAAGTCGGGCTGGCTGCGCCGCCTGTCCAACACCGAGGTCGGCATGCTGATGCAGGAAGTCGACCTGTAGGCCTGCGCGCGTACGTCGGCGGCCGCCCGCTCCCGGACCCGGGGGCGGGCGGCCGCCGTGTGTGCGGGGCGGCTGCCCGGTTGCCGCTTCCGGTCGTCTGGGATGCTGTGCGGATGATCGAACTCAGTGCGGCCGACCTGGGCTCCGTCGTCGCGGAGCAGCCCGACCCGCTGGTCTTCGCCACGGTTTCCGGGGCGCACCTGTACGGGTTCCCGTCCCGGGACTCGGACGTGGATCTGCGCGGTGTCCATCTGCTGCCGGTCCAGGCGCTGGTGGGGCTGCGGGAGCCGGAGGAGACGCGGTCGCGAGGGGGGCACCTCCCTGTTCGAGCGGAGCCGAGAACTTGGGGGCGGGTGCGCGACGGAGTCGAGATGGACCTCGTCACGACCTGAGGAAGTTCGTGCGGCTGCTGCTGCGGCGCAACGGCTACGTCCTGGAGCAGCTCCTCTCGCCGCTCGTGGTGCACACCGGCGCGCTGCACGAGGAGCTCGCGGCGCTCGCGCCCGGCGTGCTCACCTCGCATCACGCGCACCACTACCGGGGCTTCGCGCACACCCAGTGGAAGCTGTTCGACACGAGCGGCGAGCTGAAGCCGCTCCTGTACACGTTCCGGGTGCTGCTCACCGGCATCCACCTGATGCGCACCGGCGAGCTCCAGGCCCACCTGCCCACGCTCCTCGGTGCGGCGCACGCCCCCGGCTATCTGCCGGAGCTGATCGTGGCCAAGCGCGAGGCCGAGCACGGCGGCGCCGACGTCGAGCACGCGCGCGTGGCGGCCGACGTCGAGCACGCGCGCGTGGCGGCCGACGTCGAGCGCCTGCACACCGTCCTGGACGAGGCCCAGGCGGAGTCAACGCTGCCGGACGCCCCCGTCGCGTACGACGCCCTGCACGACCTTGTCGTCCGGGCCCGCCTGCAGGGCTGAGGCCCGGCGCGCGCGGAACAGGAAGTCCTCGACGCGGCGCCGGTCCGGCTCCGGCGGCAGCGGGGTGCGGGCCGCCGCCGCGTCCGCCTCCGCCGCCAGGCGCGTCATCCAGGACTCCACCTCGGGCCAGGCCACCTCGCCGCGCTTGACCGCGAGCAGCGCCGCGCGCCGGTCGCCGACGTCGATGGTCAGCTCGCCGGTCAGGAGCAGGTCGCGGCAGCTCATCAGGAGCCGCAGCAGATGCATGGCGTGCTTCCAGCGGGGGGCACCGTGGGTGCGGACGTCCGCGTCGAGCTTCTTGCGCTGGCCGAGCGCGGATGGGGTCTCCCCTGCTCGAACGAAGTTGAGAGCTTGGGGAAGGGCGAAGGTGTCGTGGGCCTGGCGGGACAGGAAGGCGTCGCGCAGGGCGAGGAGTTCGCGGCCGGTGGCGGTGACGTGCTCGACGAGCGGGGAGTGCAGGCACTCCAGGACGTTCGGGTTGGCGCGCAGGGCCAGCTCGCAGAAGCGCTCCAGCTCCCAGCTGAACTGCTCGTCCGCGGGCCCGTCCACGTGCGTCGGCGGCTTCTCGAAGCGCCAGAACAGCGGGGTCGGCGCGAGGAACACCCCGCGGCGGTCCGTGTCGCTGTCGTCCGTCGCCAGGCCGAAGGCGCGCGACCCCATGACGCAGGCGTAGATCGTGTGGTCGCGCACCAGGTCGTGCGGGTCGAGGGGGTCCTGGGGGAGCGGCGCCGTGTTCATGCCCGGAGGGTACGGGGTCGCTCAGGTGAGCCTGATGGAATTTCCGGTGACGTCGATGCCGCGCGGCGGCAGCGGCCGCGGCGCCGGACCGCCCGCGACCGCCCCGTCCGCCACCCGGAACCTACTGCCGTGGCAGGGGCAGTTGACCGTGCCGCCGTCGACGTCCCGGACCGTGCAGCCCGAATGCGTGCAGACCGCCGAGAAGGCCTTGAAGTCGCCCTCGGCGGGCTGGGTGACGACGACCTTCTCGTCCTTGAAGACCTTGCCGCCGCCGACCGGGATGTCCGACGTCTTCGCGAGCACCGGCCCCTTGGGCGCCTCGTCGGTCGCGTCGGGCGAGCCGCCGGACCGGGACGCGGCCGGGCTGCTGGGCGGCGGCTCCGGCTCCGCGCCCTCGTCGCCGTACTTCGAGCACCCGGTCGCCGCCGCGGCGGCCAGCGCGCCCGCCGCCAGGGCCGTACGCCGGGTGGGGCGCCCGCCGCCGCTCACGTGGTCACCCCGAACGTACGGAAGAACCACAGCGCCGACGTCAGCCACACCACCGTGAGCACCGCGAAGACGAGCCCGCCCACCACCGGGAGCAGCCAGCCGGGCAGCCGCTCCGAGCGGAGCAGCAGCATCTTGGCGCTGAAAGCCCCGAAGAAGAAGCAGCCGAGGACGGAGTGCCACAGCACGCGCGGCGTCGCCGTCTGGTAGCCGAGCGCGTAGAGGCAGTGCACCGCGACCGGCACCGCCACCAGGAACGCCGCCCGGCCCGACCAGCGGTGCACCCCCGCCGACCAGGACGGGCCCGGCAGCTTGCCGTACACCATCAGGGCCGACACGACCTGGAGCACCGCGAAGCCGAGGGCCGTCGTCGCGAGCCAGGCCTTCACGGCGCCGGTGCTGCTGAACCCCGCCAGGTTGAAGGCGGTGCCCTCCGGGTCGTGGACCTTTCCGTACGCCCCGAGGCCCACCGCGACCGCGGCGGCGACCAGGGCGGGCACCAGATAGCGGGCGGGGTGCGCGCGGGGCGGGCCGCCCGCGCGGGGCGGCACGGGGAAACCGCCCTGGGTGGGGGCGTTCGGGTCGACGCTCATGAGGGCTCCCTGGTGGACGCGGGGTCGCGTGCGGGCGCGGGGGGCGGCGGTCGAGGGTGCGGGCGGGGTCAGGGCACCACGGGGCGCGCGGTGAGGCGGCCGCCGTCGGCCAGGACGACGGCGCCGGTGTCCGGGTCGAGCCGGGGGGCCTTGGCGGGCTTGCCGTCGCGCTTGAGGATGCCGACCTGGCTGCCGTCGGGCTGCACGATCCAGCCGCCGTCGAGCTGCTGGCCGCGCACCTCGGACGTCGCCCGGTACACCCCCGACGGCTTGCTGGTCCTCGGGGCCGTGAACGCCCAGGTCCGCTTGCGGATCTCGACGGTGCCGCGGACCTTGTCGCCGACGATCCGGCCGTCGAGCTTCGCGCCGTTCTTGCCGGTCAGCCGCATCGACCCGTCGTCCTCGACATCGCCCTTGAGCCAGGACTCGGTGGCGCGGCCGTCACAGAAGTACGCGACCGCCTCGCCGTCACGCAGCGTGATGGCGACCGAAGCCGAGTCGTCGTCCGTACGGCCCGCGTACCGGGCGTCGGCCGGGGCCTTCTTCGTGGGTGTGGGCGAGGGCGAGGGGGTGGCGGCGCGGGTGGGGCTCGGGCGCTCCGCCGGGGTGCTCGCGGCGGGCGGCGCGGTCGGTTCGGCCGGGTCGGACGAGGAGTCCGTGTACGACGAACTGCCCGTCCCCGACGTCGCGTTGACCGACAGCATGAACAGGGCCAACACCAGCCCCGCGAGCAGCGTGAACAAGGGTCCTGAGCGCTTCATGTGTGCCCCCCGAGGCGCGTGGCCTGCCTCTCCATGCAAGCCGACCCGCACCCCCGCGTCCAGAGGCGCACGGAGGCTGTGCGCCAGTGGTGCGAGTGGGTCTCGCGCCGGTTGCTCCAAGTGGCGGGGTACGTCGCTCCGGGTGACATTGGCAGTGGCCGGGCCCCCGAATGGCGGGGCCCGGCCACTGAACCGAAAGGCAGTACGACCATGGCGGGTAACGATCTGGGCGGTCTTCTCGGCGGGCTCCTCGGCGGGGGCGGGCAGCAGGGCGGGGGCGGCGGGGGTGGCGGTGCCAACATCCTGGGCGCACTGCTCGGCGCGCTGATGAGCAAGGGCGGTGGCGGCAGCAACCCGCTCGGGGGGCTCCTGGACGGGCTCACCAAGGCCGGGCTCACCGACCAGACCCAGTCGTGGGTGGGCCCCGGCGAGAACCAGCCGGTGACCGGCGAGCAGGTGCGCCAGGCGGTGCCCGACGACGCGCTTCGGCAGGCCGCCGAACAGGCGGGCGTCTCGCCCGAGCAGGCCGCCGAGCAGATCGCCCAGGTCCTGCCGGGGACCGTCGACCAGCTCACGCCGAACGGCCAGGTGCCGACGGAGTCGCTGGCGGACATCATCCGCAAGCAGCAGCTCTGACGCGGTGCGGCGGGTGCGCGGCGACCGTCTCGGCAGGCGGGCGCCGCGCACCGGTGTCACCGGCGCTGACTACGCTGTACGTACACCAAGACGCGACATCACGACGCGATGCACGGAAGCACGGAAGCTACGGGAGCGGGGAGCACAGCGGTGGCGGTACGAGCGGTGCGGGGCGCCGTCCAACTGGAACGGGACGCGGCCGACCACATGAGTGAGCAGGTCGGCGCGCTGCTCACCGCCGTGCTCAAGCGGAACGACCTGACCGCCGCCGACCTGATCTCCATCTGGTTCACGGCGACCCCCGACCTGCACAGCGACTTCCCGGCCGCCGTGGCCCGCGAGCTCGGCCTCGCCGACGTGCCGCTGATCTGCGCGCAGGAACTCGACATCCACGGGGCCATGCCGCGCGTCGTCCGCATCCTCGCCCACGTCGAGTCCGACCGGCCGAGGTCCGAGATCGCGCACGTCTACCTCGGCGCGGCCGCCGCCCTTCGTAAGGACATCGCCCAGTGAGAACCGCCCTCGTCATCGGCACCGGCCTCATCGGCACCTCCGCCGCCCAGGCCCTCGCCCGCCGCGGCGTCACCGTCCACCTCGCCGACCACGACCCGGAGCAGGCCCGCACCGCCGCCGCGCTCGGGGCGGGCACCAGCGAGCCCCCGGCCGGGCCCGTCGACCTGTGCGTGGTCGCCGTGCCGCCCGCGCACGTCGCCGCCACCCTCGCCGAGGAGATGCGGCGCGGCTCCGCGCGCGGCTACCTCGACGTGGCCAGCGTCAAGGGCGGGCCGCGCCGGGAGCTGGAGTCCCTCGGCCTCGACCTCACGCCGTACATCGGTACGCACCCGATGTCCGGCCGGGAGCGCAGCGGCCCCCTCGCGGCCTCGGCCGACCTCTTCGAGGGGCGGCCGTGGGTCCTCACGCCGACACGGGACACCGACACCGAGGTCCTGAACCTCGCCCTGGAACTGGTCGCGCTGTGCCGGGCCGTGCCCGTCGTCATGGACGCCGACGCCCACGACCGGGCGGTCGCGCTCGTCTCGCACATGCCGCACCTGGTCGCCAGCATGGTCGCCGCCCGCCTGGAGAACGCGGAGGAGGCGGCGGTACGGCTCTGCGGCCAGGGCATCCGTGACGTCACCCGGATCGCGGCGTCCGACCCGCGGATGTGGATCGACATCCTGTCCGCGAACCCCGGCCCGGTCGCCGACCTGCTCGCGGAGGTCGCCACCGACCTCGGCGAGGCCGTGACCGCGCTGCGGAGCCTGCAGTCCGCCGACGAGTCCAAGCGGCAGGACGGCGCCACCGGCGTCGAGGGCGTGCTGCGGCGCGGCAACGCGGGCCAGGCCCGGGTCCCCGGCAAACACGGGTCCGCCCCCGCGGTGTACGAGATCGTGGCCGTCCTCATCGACGACCAGCCCGGCCAGCTCGCCCGCATCTTCGCCGACGCGGAGCGCGCCGGCGTCAACGTCGAGGACGTCCGCATCGAGCACGCCACCGGCCAGCAGGCGGGCCTCGTCCAGCTCATGGTCGAGCCGCAGGCGGCACCGGGGCTCGCGACGGGGCTGCGGGAGCGGGGCTGGTCGCTGCGGCAGTGAGGGGGCGCGGGGGGCTCGTGGCCCGGGGGTGAGGGCAGGCCGGGGTCGCCGCCCCGGAGCCTTCGGGCGGGCCCCGGCCCGGGACCGGGAAGGGCCCCACCCAGGAGCCAGTAACCTTGTGCGGGGCGCCGAGCAGGCGGCCCACCCCGTCCCCCGCACCGAGAAAGGTGTCCGCTCCCCGTGGAATCCGTGGAAAAGACCGCCGCCGCAGGCCCGGCCCCCGTGATCGTCGCCATCGACGGGCCCTCCGGCACGGGGAAGTCCAGCACCTCCAAGGCCGTCGCGGCCCAGCTCGGCCTGAGCTACCTGGACACCGGCGCCCAGTACCGGGCGATCACGTGGTGGATGGTGGCCAACGGCATCGACCTCACGGACGCGTCCGCCATCGCCGCCGCGGCCGGCAAGGCGGAGATCGTCTCGGGCACGGACCCGTCCGCCCCGACGATCACCGTCGACGGCACCGACGTCGCGGGCCCGATCCGCACCCCCGAGGTCACCTCCAAGGTGAGCGCGGTCAGCGCCGTCCCCGAGGTCCGCACCCGGATCACCGAGCTGCAGCGCTCGATCGCCGCCGGGGCCGAGCGGGGCATCGTCGTCGAGGGCCGCGACATCGGCACCACGGTGCTGCCCGACGCCGACCTCAAGATCTTCCTGACGGCGTCCCCCGAGGCCCGCGCCGCCCGCCGCTCCGGCGAGCTGAAGGGCGCCGACGTCGCCACCACCCGCGAGGCCCTCATCAAGCGGGACGCCGCCGACTCCAGCCGCAAGACCTCGCCCCTCGCCAAGGCGGACGACGCCGTCGAGGTGGACACCACCGAGCTCACGCTGCAGCAGGTCATCGAGTGCGTCGTCACGCTCGTCGAGGAGAAGCGGGCCGGGAAGTGAGTCCGGTTCCGGCCGAGCGCGGGGCCCCCGCCCCGCGCGTCGCCCCCTCCGAGCGCGGCGCCGACGTCGGCCGCCGCATCGGCGTGGGCCTCATGTACGGCCTGTGGAAGCCCCGCGTCCTGGGCGCCTGGCGGGTCCCCGCGACCGGCCCGGTGATCCTCGCCGTGAACCACTCGCACAATGTCGACGGCCCCATGGTCATGGGCGTGGCGCCCCGGCCGGCGCACTTCCTGATCAAGAAGGAAGCGTTCATCGGGCCGCTCGGCCCGTTCCTGCGGGGCATCGGCCAGCTCCAGGTCGACCGCACCACGGCGGACCGCACGGCCATCACGGACGCGCTGGCGGTCCTGGACCAGGGCGGTGTCCTCGGGATCTTCCCCGAGGGCACCAGGGGCGACGGCGACTTCGCCTCGCTGCGCGCGGGCCTCGCGTACTTCGCGGTGCGCTCCGGGGCGCCGATCGTCCCCGTCGCCGTCCTCGGCAGCACGGAGCGGCGCGGACGCCTGATAAAGCAGCTGCCGCCGCTGCGCACCCGCGTCGACGTCGTCTTCGGCGACCCGTTCGAGGCGGGCGACGGGAGCGGGCGGCGTACGCGCAAGGCACTCGACGAGGCGACCGTGCGCATCCAGGGGCAGCTCACCGCCCACCTGGAAAACGCCAGGCGCCTGACCGGGCGCTGAGTAAGACTTTCAGTAGTGGCCCGGCGCGCGCCGGACCACCGATCACCACGATGAGCAACGAGGTACGGACTTCATGAACGACCAGATCCAGCCCGAGGGCGAGGGCTCGGCCCAGCACGCCGAGCACGACCACGGTGCGCTTGGCGACGCCGAGTATGCAGCGTTCATGGAGCTCGCCGCCGAAGAGGGCTTCGACGTCGAGGACGTCGAGGGCGCCATCGAGGAGGCCGGGCACGGCCCGCTGCCCGTGCTCGCCGTCGTCGGCCGCCCCAATGTCGGCAAGTCGACCCTGGTGAACCGCATCATCGGCCGCCGCGAGGCCGTCGTCGAGGACAAGCCGGGCGTCACCCGCGACCGCGTCACCTATGAGGCCGAGTGGGCGGGCCGCCGCTTCAAGGTCGTCGACACCGGCGGCTGGGAGCAGGACGTCCTCGGCATCGACGCGTCCGTGGCCGCCCAGGCGGAATACGCGATCGAGGCGGCCGACGCCGTCGTCTTCGTCGTGGACGCCACGGTCGGCGCGACCGACACCGACGAGGCCGTCGTGCGCCTGCTGCGCAAGGCGGGCAAGCCCGTCGTGCTGTGCGCCAACAAGGTCGACGGCCCCTCCGCCGAGGCGGACGCCGCGATGCTGTGGTCGCTCGGCCTCGGCGAGCCGCACCCGGTCTCCGCGCTGCACGGCCGCGGCACCGGCGACATGCTGGACGCCGTCCTCGAAGCGCTGCCGGAGGCGCCCGCGCAGAGCTTCGGCACCGCCATCGGCGGCCCGCGCCGCATCGCGCTCATCGGCCGCCCGAACGTCGGCAAGTCCTCGCTCCTGAACAAGGTCGCGAACGAGGAGCGCGTCGTCGTCAACGAACTCGCGGGCACCACCCGCGACCCGGTCGACGAGCTCATCGAACTCGGCGGCGTCACCTGGAAGTTCGTCGACACCGCCGGTATCCGCAAGCGCGTGCACCTGCAGCAGGGCGCCGACTACTACGCCTCGCTGCGCACCGCCGCCGCCGTCGAGAAGGCGGAGGTCGCCGTCATCCTGATCGACGCCAGCGAGTCGATCAGCGTCCAGGACCAGCGCATCGTCACCATGGCCGTGGAGGCGGGCCGCGCCGTCGTCCTCGCGTACAACAAGTGGGACACCCTCGACGAGGAGCGCCGCTACTACCTGGAGCGGGAGATCGAGACGGAGCTCGCGCAGGTCGCCTGGGCGCCGCGGGTGAACGTCTCGGCGCGCACGGGCCGCCACATGGAGAAGCTGGTCCCGGCGATCGAGACGGCCCTGGACGGCTGGGAGACGCGGGTGCCGACGGGGCGTCTGAACGCCTTCCTCGGCGAGCTGATCGCCGCCCACCCGCATCCGGTCCGCGGCGGCAAGCAGCCGCGCATCCTGTTCGGCACCCAAGCGGGCACGAAGCCGCCCCGGTTCGTGCTCTTCGCGTCGGGCTTCATCGAGCACGGCTACCGCCGCTTCGTGGAGCGCAGGCTCCGTGAGGAGTTCGGCTTCGAGGGCACGCCGATCCACATCTCGGTGCGGGTGCGCGAGAAGCGCGGCCAGAAGACCCAGAGCAAGAAGAAGTAGCAACGGTACGGGGCGGGCGGCACGCCGGCCCCGGCGGCGCACACGACGATGCCCGGCCTCCCACGGGGAGGGCCGGGCATCGTCGTGCGGGGGCGGGCCCCCGGCGGCGCCGTGCGGGGTCAGCGCTCGCGGCGCGGGCCCGGCGGCAGCGCGGCCGGGAAGAGCTGGCCGTAGCCGGTGTGGTCGGCCTGGCTCGGCTGGCCGTAGCGGGCGACGTGGAAGGGGCTGTGCCGCGGGTCGTGCCGGGGGTCGTAGCGCGGGTCGTGCCGGACCGGGTGGCGCGGTTCGTACCGGGCGTCGTGCTGGTTGCCGTAGGGCGCGTTGCCGAACGCGTTGAACCTGAGCTCCTCCTCGCCGATCCGGTCGCCGGGCAGGGCGCGGAACGCCCTCATGTACTCCGAGTACAGCGCGTCGTAGATCGGCGTGGCCGAGTGGGCGCCCGACATGTCCTGCGCCGTGCGCATGGACGGGATGGGGCTCTGGTACGGCCGGTGGGGTGAGGGATCGTATGCGTGCACGTCTGGGCCAACGACCCCGGGGCCGGACGGATGCGGGGAAGAGCACCGCATTCGCCTGGTAGGCGGCAGTGGCCGCCCCGATGCCGTCCGCGCGGCGGGCACGCGGACGGCTGGTGGACCAGGCTCACGTACCGGCCAACGGCATGGCGCACGCGACCAGTTGGCCACCGCCCGCCGCCCGGTCCAGGGCGCCGCGCAGCAGGTCCTCGCGGGGCTGGCGGCCGATGGCACCGGCGGGCGCCGCGAACAGGAGCACCGACTGCAGCTTGTTGGCGGCGGCCCGCCAGCCCTCGGTGACCTGGAGCGGCTGGTGCGCCTGCCACCAGGCGACCTGCGGGCCGTTGCCCGTGCCGGGCTGCAGGATGGCGTGCAGCTGGCCCATGGCGAGCAGCACCGACCAGCCGTGCAGCGTCGGCGGCACGGCGTCCAGGGACGTCACCGGCATGAAGCCCTGCTCGATCAGCAGCGGCAGGAAGTCGTCGCCGCCGCCGGGCGCGGCGCCGGGGCGGGCGATCGGCCCGGTCGGCTCCACCACGAGCGCGGGCCGCAGCTCGCCCTCGATGAGGACCAGGCCGCTGGTGACGCCGAGCACGGCCTGCTCGGGGCGGCCGCCGAGGGCCGCGGCGGAGTCGGGGGCGACACCGGTGTCGCCGGTCTCGCCGGTGATCGAGCGGACGGCGCCCTGGAGCTGCTCCTCGGCGACCTCGACGATCTGGGACGGCAGGCAGGCGGCGTGGGCGAAGGCGAGCACGGCGGTCTCGTCGCCGACGAACAGGACGGTGCTGGTGCGCTCGCGGTCCGAGTCGCCGGGGGTGCGACAGGAGGTGCAGTCGTAGGCGCCCGGGGCGTTCTGCCCGGCGAGCAGGCGGTCGGCTTCTTCATCGCCGATCTCGGCGCGTACCTCGTCGCTGAGGTCGAGCATGCGCGGCACGGGTGGCTCCTCGGAATCGATGCGTGGGGTGTCCGGGTGGTGCCCGGCTCATGAAGGAGACAACGGGCGATCAGTGGTGCAAGTCACGCGCGGGGGCGGACGGAATTGAACTGTCCTGAGCGGAGCGTGAGTTGATGGGCGGAATCGGTCACTCCATGCCAACAACTGCTGGGGAAAGGGAAGTTGGGGTGGTGAGGTGGGTCACAGATCAATTCGGGTGCGGGGTGACATGTATCGATATCGGACTATTAAGTGGGTGTCCGAAACTCGACGATACTCCCGGTAACAGGCAACTGGCCTGGAATGACGAGGATCCGGTTGATGGCGGGGCGCGAGCGCTCCTAGATTCCACCGCCGTGTGCAGTGAGCACCGCTCGGGTACGACCGCCGATCGCACCGGCCGGACTTCCGGCAGCACGGTGCGGCAGGGCGCCGCGCAGCCTCGACGACCGCCACGGATCCGCCCGGATCCCGGTGGCGGTACGGCGGCGCGCCGTCCGGCCGGCGGGCGGGGCTCGGCGGGATCCCGGCGTCCGATACGCGCGGGGCCCGTGGAGCCCGGGGGAACCCGGGTCCTTGGAGAGGGAAATTCATGTCCGTTCGTCCCCAGTACATTCGCAGGACGGCAGTGCTCGGCGGGGCCGCGCTCCTGGCGCCCCTCGCACTGCTCGCCGCGAGCGGTCAGGCCGCCGCGGACAGCGGAGTGTGGGACCGGATCGCCCGCTGCGAGAGCGGCGGGAACTGGCAGACCAGCACGGGTAACGGCTACCACGGAGGGCTGCAGTTCTCCGCCGGGACCTGGCGGGCGTACGGCGGCACGGCGTACGCGCCGACGGCCGACCGGGCGTCCAAGTCGCAGCAGATAGCCATCGCGGCGAAGGTCCAGCGCGCCCAGGGCTGGGGCGCCTGGCCGTCCTGCTCGGCCCGTGCCGGGGCCCACGGTTCCGCCCCCGGCGGGGCCGCGCCCGCGCCCGCCGCCCCCAAGCCGGCGGCGCCCAGGTCCACCGCGCCGAAGGCCGCCCCGGAGCAGCCCGCTCCGACGTACCGCGCGCCCGCCCGCAGCGACCGGGGCACCGCGCACCGCGCGCCCGGCGGCACGGGCAACTACACCGTCCGGTCCGGCGACACGCTCAGCCGCATCGCGGCGGCGCACGGCACCAACTGGCAGCGGATCTTCGCGGCCAACCAGGGAGTCATCGGCGGCGATCCGAACATGATCGTGCCCGGCCAGCGGCTCGTGGTCTGACGCCGTGACGTCCTGACGTCCTGACGCACCGACGCACCGACGCACCGACGCACCGACGCACCGACGCACCGACGCCGCGGCCGGGCCCGACCGGCCGCGGCGGAACGGCCCCTGCCGAAGGGACGCGGCCACGCCCTGTCGGCCGACCGGGTGGGGCCGCACCCCTTCAGCGCGGCGCGGGCCGGGCCGGACCGATGATCTGCTTAGCGTGACCCGATGCACCCGCTGTCGAACACACGTCTTCGATCTCGGTCCGTGACTCTGCTCGCCGCGGCGGCCCTGTCGCTCCTCGCCCCGTCGGCCACCGCGTCGCCCACGCCCACGCCCCCGCTGCCGGGCGCCGAGGCCACCAGGTACACGTACGACTGCTCCCGTGCCGAGGGCCCCTGGGCCTGCCTCGCGCACTGCGAGAGCAGTGGCCGCTGGGACGCCAACACCGGGAACAACTACTACGGCGGCCTGCAGTTCTACCAACCCACCTGGGAGGAGCACGGCGGCCTCGCCTACGCCCCGCGCGCGGACCTCGCCACCCGCGAGCAGCAGATCAAGATCGCCCAGAACGTGCTGCGCAACCAGGGCTGGAAGGCCTGGCCGGTCTGCTCCAAGAAGGTCAAGGAAGCCAAGCTCGACGGCTACGCGCTGCTGCCGGTGCGGATCACGCACGTCGTCAAGCGCGGCGAGACGCTGAGCTCCATCGCCCGGCGCCACCACCTCAAGGGCGGCTGGAAGACCCTCTACAAGGCCAACCGCAAGATCGTCGGCCCGCAGCCGGACCGGCTGAGCCCCGGCACGGTGCTGCTCATCCCGGACAAGTGAGGCGGCTTCACCCCGCTGACCCGGTGTGACCCGCCGCCGGGACCTCCGCGGCCTCCCCGGCGAACACGACCTCGCCCCGGCGCAGCTCGTACACCACCACCGCCCGGCCCGCGCGCCCGCGCAGGCCGGACGGCAGCCGTTGTTCGGCGACGACGACGCCCGCGCCCAGATCCTTGAGCAGGTCGTACGTCCGCGACGCCACGGCCGGGGACATGCCCTGGGCGGGTTCGTCGACGAGGACCACGCGCGCGTCCGCGAGCAGGGCGCGGGACAGCGCCAGCATGCGCTGCTCGCCGCCCGACAGGGTGCCCGCGCGGCGGGCCAGCAGGGGCCGCAGTTCCGGGTACGCGGCCAGGGCGGCGGCGAAGTCGCCGCGGGCGTGGGCCAGCTCCAGGTTCTCGCGGACGGTGAGCGAGCCGAAGACGGCCTGCCGGTCCGGCACGAAGCACAGGCCGCGGCGGGCGCGTTCGTGGGCGGGAAGGCGGGTGATGTCCGCGCCGTCCCACGTGACGGCGCCCCCGGACACCGGGACGGTCCCGGCCAGGGCGCGCAGCGCGGTCGTACGGCCGGAGCCGTTGCGGCCGAGGAGGACCGTCAGGCCGGCTGAGGGGGCGATGAGGCTCACGCCGTGGAGGGCCTCCAGGGGGCCGTAGCGCACCCGGACCGAGCGGAGCTCCAGGCCGCGGCTCATCGCGCTCCGCCTTCGGCGAGGCCCGATCGCCTGTCCCTGTCCAGCACCCGGTCCGCGGGGCCCGAGGCGACGACGTGCCCCGCCGCCAGCACGTACACCCGGTCGGCGAGGCCCGCCACCAGGTCCAGGTCGTGCTCCACCACCAGCAGGGCCGTCCCGTCCGCCGCGAGGGCACGCAGGATCCGTGCGAGCGCGGCCACTTCGGCGGTGTCCAGGCCCGCGGCGGGCTCGTCCAGGAGGAGGACGTGCGGGTCGCCCGCGAGGGCACGGGCCAGTTCGACGCGGCGCAGCGTCCCGGTGGGCAGCCCCTCGGCGGGCCGGTCCCGCACGGAGTCCAGCTCGAACAGCCGCAGCGCCCGCTCGGCGGCACCCGGATCCCGCACCCGCCCCTGCTCGGCCCCCACCCGCACGTTCTCGGCGACGGTCAGTGTCGGGAACACGGCGAGCTGCTGGAACGTACGGGCCACACCGATCCGCGTCCGGGCATGTGCCGGCAGCCGCGTGATGTCCCGTCCCCCGAACGTCACGCGCCCCCGATCCGGCCGCAACGCCCCGGCCAGACAGTGGAAGAGGCTGCTCTTCCCCGCCCCGTTGGGCCCGACGAGCGCGGTCACCCGGGCGGGCGGCACGGACAGGGAGACGTCGTGGAGGGCGGTGAAGCCGTCGTACGAGAGGTACAGGCCGTGGGCCTTCAGCTCGGCGGGGGGTGGTGGGCCGGGAGGCCGCGGTGGCCCGGGTAGGCCGGGCGGTTCGGGGCGTTCGGCCGGGCCCGGCTGCCGCTGCGGTCCCGCCGGGGAGCCGGGCGTGCCGGTGTCCGGGGCTTGTCGCGACTCGCCGGTGCCTTTGGGGAGTGGGAAGCCCTGGGCGTGTCGGGTGGTGTCGCGGCCGGCCGGGGTCGGGCTGTTCGTGGGGCTGGGGTCGGGTGGGGACGCGTTCGTGGCACGGGCAGCGGGCCGCGAGTCCCCGTCGTCGACGGCAGGGGTCGCGGGTTCGGGCCGGGCGGGTGGTGCAGCCGGGGCGGGCCGCGGGGGTGCTGTGGCTGGGCCGTGGGGTGGGTGCGGGGTGTCGCCGCGGCTGCCGGGGGCGGACGGGCTCGGGGTGCCCGTCTCGGGTGGTGGGGGTGTGCCGTGGGCGGTACGGCGGGTGTGGTCGCTGTGGGCCGGTGGCGGGCTGTTCTCCGGGCTGCTGTCCGGTGGTGGGCTGTTCGTGGGGCTGTCGGCCGGTGGGGTTGTGTCTGGGTGGTGGGCCGTCGCCGGGGAGTCTGTGCCGTCGGTGTGGGTGGGTGTCCGGGAGTTGTCGTCGGTGGTGGCGACAGGCTCTGGGAAGTCTGCGGCGCTGGTGTGGGTGGTTGCGGGGGTGGGCGGCGCGGGTGGGTGCGGGGCGGGCCGTGGGGGCTTCGGCGGGGTGGTTTGCGCGTGTGGTGTGTGGTGTGGGGGGTCCTGTGGGGCGGGGGTCGCCAGGGCCAGGCGGACGTGGTCGCCGAGGGGGGTGAGGTGGGGGCGGCGTCGCAGGCGGTGGGTCGCTGCGCGGAGGGCCTCGTAGGGGCCGCCGGGGAAGCGGCCGATCAGGATGGCGAGGACGCCGATCACCGCCGCTGCCACGCCGCCGCGGGTGCCCGCGTCCAGGCCCACCAGGAGGGCCGCCGCGAGGAGAGAGCCCAGGAGGCTGTCCGCGCCGAGGACGACGACGGCCGCGAACCAGAGGAGGCCGCGTACGGGGTCGTACGCGGCGGGGTCGAAGGCCCGGAAGCCCATGCCGAGCATGCCGCCGCCGAGGGCCGCCAGGGCCGCGCCCGTCACGAACGCGGTGAGTTTCAGGGTGCGCACGGGGACCCCGGCCGCCGCCGCCCCCGCCTCGTGGTCCCGCATCGCCGCGAGGGCCCGGCCCGTGCGGCCCCGCCGTAGCGCCGCGACCAGCAGCAGCGCGCCCCCGAGCAGGGCGA
Source organism: Streptomyces flavofungini (assembly GCF_014650815.1). Taxonomy (GTDB): domain Bacteria; phylum Actinomycetota; class Actinomycetes; order Streptomycetales; family Streptomycetaceae; genus Streptomyces; species Streptomyces flavofungini. The sequence continues at coordinate 211,682 of NZ_BMVR01000013.1, read as the reverse complement.
GTTCGAGGAGGTAGTACGCGCGGTCGCCGTCGAAGCCCGCGGGGCGGCCGAGGGCGAGGCCGGACGTGGCGTACGGCTGCGCGAACACGAAGCGGCTGACGCCGACGCCGACGGCGAAGGTGGCGAGGGCGAGCGCAAGGCCGTGGCGGCTGATCGCGGGCCAGCCGGTGAGCAGGCCCAGCGGCGCGACCAGCAGCACCGCCACGGCCAGCGCGGCCAGCGTCGGCAGCTCCGGCAGGCCGGGGAACCGGCCCGCCGCGAGCAGCGCGGTGAACAGGGCGCCCAGACCCGCGTACGCCGCCTGGCCCAGGGAGATCTGCCCGCCCCTGCCGGTGACCACCACCAGGGACAGCAGGATGACGCCGAGCGCGGGCACCTGCACGGACGTGGTGAGGTCCGGGCCCGCGAAGCCCAGGGGGATGAGGAAGAGGACGACGGCCACTATCCACGCGCCGGGCGGCGTCGGGACGCGGGCCGTGGCCGTGCGGGGCAGCGCGTCCCCGGTGCCGATGCCCGGCAGGACGAGCGCCGCGATCAGCAGGGCCACGACGAACAGGTTCGCGCCGACCGCCTGCAGCAGCGGCTCGCCCCAGCCCGACGGGTGCAGCCGGGTCAGCTGGCTCTGGGCCACGCCGATGCCGAGCGCCACGACCACGGCCACCGGCAGGTTCCGCATCCGGGCGGCCACGGCGACGGCCACGACCTCCATGACGAGCAGCGGCATGCCGTACGGGTCGAGACGTACGTACGGAGCGAGCAGCACGCCGGTCAGGCCCGCCGTGAACGAGCCGAACGCCCAGCCCGCCGCCGCCACCCGGTCCGCGTCGATCCCGGCGAGGACCGCGAGCCGCCGGTCGTCCACGACCGCGCGCAGCTCCTCGCCGAAGCGGGTGAACCGCGTGACCGCCCACACGGCGAGCGCGAGCACCACGGCGGCCGCCAACTGCCCCCACGGGTCCGCCGACACGAGCGTCGGCACGTCCGCGCGGGCGCCCTGCCCCCAGATCAGCGCCGCCCCGCCGACAAGGAGCACGAACACGCCGATCGACGCGACCAGCGTCTGGGCCGGGTCGCCGCCGAGCACGGCGAGCGGCCGGAAGACCACGCGTTCGAGGACGAGGCCGATCGCGGGCGCCACCACGAGGAGGGTGACCGCGGCGGCGAACCAGAGCGGCCAGTCCCACTCGACAGTGAAGTGGCGCAGCAGATAAGCGCACACCATCGCGATGGCGCCGTGCGCGAAGTTCAGCACGCCCGTCGCGCGGTGGGTGACGATCAGGCCGATTCCGGTGAGGGCGGCGGCACTGCCGACGGAGAGCCCGGCCAGCGTGAGGTCGTAGCTCAGGGAAGCCACCGGGTCAGGCCTCCGGGTCCGCCGCGGCCCCGGCGCCGTGCGGGGGCGCGCAGATCGGGCACGGAGTCGTCGCGCCGGACGCCAGGACGTCCGCGTCGGGCGGCACCGCCGTCGCCTTCCCCGCCACCAGCGGGCAGTCCGCCCGGTGCAGGAGCCTGCCCTCGGGCACGATCAGGAGGTCGTCGCTGGTGGCGAGGGGCGCCGCGGCCCGCTCGGCGCGCACGGCCGCCGGGTCCTCGCCCTCGACGGCGACGAGCAGCCCGTACAACTCCTCGACGCGCGCCGCCGCGAGCGCCCCGCGGCCGTGCGCGAGGAGCACCGCGCCCGCGACGATCAGCGCGGCGCCCGGCACCGTGCAGGAGGCTAGGTAGGGCAGTTGGCGCTCGGCGAAGCGCTCGCCGGAGATGCCGTACCAGCCGATCACGCAGAGCACCGCGCCGACGGCGAGGGCCGCGAACGCGGCCCACAGCGTCGGATGCACCGCGCGCAGCCTGGCCGCGCGGGAGGCGGCCGAAGACGCCGTGGGAGATCGCTGAGCCGTCCGTGCCGCCCGCATCGAGGCCCCCTGGGAGACGTCGTAAGTCAGACAGGTCTGTTACTGACAGGTCTGTTCATGTCAGCCAATGGCTTGCACTATGCCTTCTGGAAGCTGACCCTGAAAGCACCGGGCGCTCTTCGCCCGGACCGACACCCGGTGGTGAGCCAGATGGTTCTCTGGACCAGCCCCAGGCGGAGGAGCGATCTTCGGCGGGGAAGGACGCGGGGCGCGGTGCTGGCGGCCGCCGCGGTCCTGCTGATCGTTCCGGCCGCCGCGGCCTGCGGTGACGACAGCGGCGGGGGCGACGACAACGCGCCGCCGAAGCCCTCCGTGGAGAAGACGGACAAGACTCCCGCGGACTCGCCGTCCCCGAGCGCGGCCTCCGACGGCAGCGCGGCTCCCGACGGCGACGAGCCCGCCGACCCCGTGGCCGCCGAGAAACAGGTGCGGACGAACTTCGAGAAGTTCTTCGACCCGGCCACGTCCCTGCGCGACAAGGAGGCCGTCCTGGAGGACGGCCCGAAGATGCGCGCGGTCCTGCAGGGCTTCAGCGGGGACGAGCGCGGCAAGCAGGTCGGCGCGAAGGTCGGCAAGGTCGAGTTCACCTCGGCGACGGAGGCCGACGTGACGTACGCGCTGACGCTGAAGGGCGCCACCGCGCTGCCCACCGCCAGCGGGACGGCCGTGAACCAGGACGACACCTGGAAGGTGTCCGTGAAGACGCTGTGCGCCCTGGTGAAGCTGAGCGGCAACGCGTCGCCCGGCCCCGGCTGCTGAGGCCTTGAGCAGCCGTCGGGCCCGGGCCGCTGGGGCCCTGAGGCGGCGGGGACGGGCCGTCGGGGCGCCGGGCCCGCGCGCCCGGCGGCGGTGGCGCTCCGGCGTCCTCGCCGCGCTCGCGACCACCGCGCTGCTCGCCGGCGCGGCCTGCGGCAGCCGCCTCCCGGAGAGCGACTTCGAGGAGCGCCCGCCCGCGCCGCGCGGCAGCCGGCAGGGGCCGCCGGTCCGGGTCGGCATCATCACCAGCGCCACCAGCCCCGTCGGCGGCTCCGCGTTCACCGGCCCGCGCGACGGCGCCGAGGCGTACTTCGACCGCCTGAACGACCGCGGCGGCGTCGGCGGCCGGAAGGTCGAGGTGCACACCTGCGACGACGGCGGCAGCGGCGTCGGCAACAACGAGTGCGTGCACCAACTGCTCGACGAGAAGAAGGTCGTCGCCCTCGTCGCCACCACCTCCCTCGACTACGCGGGCGCGTCCCGGGTGTCGAAGGCCGGCGTGCCCGACATCGGCGGCCAGCCCATCGGCTCCGCCTACGACACCTACCCGCACCTGTACGGCATCTACGGCAGCCTCGCGCCCCGCGACGGCGAGCCGGGCTGGGACGGCGAGTTGTACGGCGGCACGGAGGTCTACCGCTACTTCAAGCGTGAGCACGGCGCCCGCACCGCCGCCGTCGTCTCCTACAACCAGGCCGCGTCGGCCGCGTATGCCCGCCTGGTGAAGCGCGGCCTGGAGGCCGAGGGCTACGACGTCGTCACCGAACAGGTCGACTTCGCGCTGCCCAACTTCCGCGCCGTCGCCGCCGACCTCAAGGACCGGGGCGTCGACCTCGTCTTCGACGCGCTGGACACCCACGGCAACGCGCAGCTCTGTAAAGGGATGGACGACGTCGGCGCCGACATCACCGCGAAGGTCACCAACGTCCAGAACTGGTCATCCACGGTGGCCGAGGACTACAAGGGCGCGCCGCGCTGCCGCAACGCCCTGTGGGCCACCGGATCCAGCCGCAACTACGAGGACACGGACCACCCGGCCGTCCGGGAGTTCCGCGACGCCACCAAAGGGGCGAAGGTCCACTCCCAGTGGCAGCTGGAGGGCTGGGCCGCCGCGATGTGGTTCACGGACGCGGCAAAGTCCTGCTCAGCGGCCGGGAGCGACGTCACGCGCGGGTGCGTGGACCGCTTCATGAGCCGGGGCGAGCCGTACGACGCGCGCGGGCTGCTGTTGCCCGTGACGTACGAGCGGCGCGAGCGGCCGCCGAAGACGCGCGAGACCTGTGTGTCGGTGGCCCGCTGGCGGGACGGCGCGGACTCGGGCGGCGCGGACGGCGCGGGCAGCGCGGACGATGAGGGCTGGGTCACACAGGGCGAGATGAACCGCACCTGCTTCGACGTACCGCAGCTCTCCTACCAGCCATGATCGTTGTACCAGTCACGGAGTTCCCGCTTCCGGCTTGCGATCGCGCATCCGTTCCAGAACAAGACGGATATGGGACCCAACCCTTGGCCCTCGATTCCCGTCTAACCCCTCGGTAGGCGGACGAGACGGACTGTCCGCAGGGAAGCGCGGAATACGGGGACGTATGCATATCTCTTTCCTGATTCACAACGCGTACGGGATCGGAGGGACGATCCGGACGACGTACAACTTGGCGAACACGCTCGCCGAGCACCATGACGTCGACATCGTGTCGGTGCTGCGCCACCGCGACGAGCCGGTCTTCACCCCCGACGCGCGGATCAGGCTGAGCCACCTCGTCGACATCAGGAAGGGCAGCCCCGGGTACGAGGGCGACACCGAGGCCTACCGGACCCCGGCCAAGGTCTTCCCCAGCGCCGAGGGCCGCTACGCCCAGTACAGCGCCCTCACCGACGAGCGCATCGCGGCCCACCTGTCCGCCCTGGACTCCGACGTCGTCATCGGCACCCGGCCCGGCCTGAACGTGCACATCGCCCGCCAGGCCCGGCGCGGCGTGCTGCGCGTCGGCCAGGAGCACCTGACGCTCGACAGCCACACCAAGGAACTCCGCCTCCAACTGCGCAGCGTGTACCCGCGCCTGGACGTCCTGACCACGACGACCGAGGCCGACGCGGAGGCGTACCGCAAGGGGATGCGGCTGCCCGGCGTACACGTGCAAGCGGTGCCGAACCCGGTGCCCGCGCCCGGCATCGAGCCCGCCGACGGCTCCCACAAGTGGGTCGTCGCGGCCGGCCGGCTCGCCCCCGTCAAGCGGTACGACCTGCTGATCCGCGCCTTCGACAAGGTGCGGCACGAGCGCCCCGACTGGCGGCTGCGGATCTACGGCGGCGGCAAGCAGAAGGACAAGCTGCGCAAGCTGATCGACGACCTCGGCCTGTACAACCACGTGTTCCTCATGGGCCCGGCGCACCCCATCGAGCCGGAGTGGGCCAAGGGCTCCATCGCGGCCGTCACCTCCAGCCTGGAATCGTTCGGCATGACCATCGTGGAGGCCATGCGCTGCGGCCTGCCCGTGGTCGCCACCGACTGCCCGCACGGTCCGGGCGAGATCATCGACAACGGTGTCGACGGCCGCCTCGTCGAGGTCGGCAACGCCGACGCGATCGCGGGCGGACTGCTCGAACTCATCAACGACGACGCGCTGCGGCAGCGCATGGCGGGCGCCGCGCTCGAGGACTCCGAGCGCTTCGACCCCACCCGCATCGCCGAGCGCTACGAGGACATGTTCCACGGCATGCTCACGCGCGGCGGCTCGCTGGGCGGCCGGGTGCGCGGCTCGATGCACCGCGCGAGAGGGGCCCTGCTCGGCGGCGCGTACGCCGTGCGGGACGCCCGCCGGACGGTACCGACGAAGGGGCGCTTGGCATGACGGCCTTGTTCACACGGGGCACGCTGGACGACGCGCGGGAGACCGCCGCGGCCGGGGCGCCGCCGCTCGCACCGCGCGCCGACTGCATCGCGGACTCCGCGGGCGGCCTGACCTTCGACGTCACCGACCCCGGTGAGGCGGGCGCCGCCCATCTGCTGCTGCGGCTGCGGGAGTCGGAGCCGCCCGTCGAGGTACGGCTGCCGCTCACCCCGGCCGCCGACGGCAGCCTGCGCGCCGCGCTGCCCAGCAGCGTCGAGCTGGCCGAGGGCCGCTGGAACGCCTACGCGCAGGTCGAGGGCGGCGAGCCGCGCCGCCTCGTACCGGGCGTGAACGACCTGCGCTCGCTGGTCGACCGCGCGCCCAGCGGCAGCCGCGGCCACGTCGCGGTCCGCATCCCGTACGCCACCAAGCAGGGCAACCTGTCGGTGCGGGCCTGGCTGCGCGCCCCGCACGCCGAGGTCGGCGAGCTGCGCATCGACGACGCGGGCCTCACCGGCCACGGCCGGGTCTACGGCACCGCGCTGACCGGCGCCGCGCACCTCGAGGCCGTCCTGCGCGGCGACGTCGCCCGGGTGCTGCGCGCCGGGGTGACGCCCGGCGCGGCGGCCACGGACTTCGGCTTCACCCTGCCGTACGCCGAACTGGCCGACGGCGAGGGCGTCTGGGACCTGTGGCTCAGCCCGGCCGGGGACGAAGGGCCGCGCATCCGCCTGGCCCGCCTCCTGGACGACGTGGCCGACAAGAAGCCGATCTTCACCTACCCGGCGACGCGGGTGGACTGCGTCGGCGGCCAGGTCGAGGTGGGCCCGTACTACACGAACGACAACGACTTGGCGGTACGGGTCGCGGCGACGCCGGCGTAGCCGACCGGCCACGGGCCGCGGCGGGGGAGAGTCCTCACCATGTTGGAGACCTCCGCGCGGCTGCTTCGGCTGCTCTCGTTGCTGCAGGCCCACCGCAGGGGGCACCTCCCACGCCCTTGAGGCAGTGGGGGCGGTCCGGAGCCGACCTCGCCGACCGGCTCGGCGTCACGGCGCGCACCGTGCGGCGGGACGTGGACCGGCTGCGGGAGCTGGGCTACCCCGTCAACGCCAGCCCCGGAACGGGCGGCGGCAACCAGCTGCCGCCGCTGCTCCTGGACGACGACGAGGCGGTCGCCGTGGCGGTGGGCCTGCGCACCGCCGCGGGACAGGGCATCGAGGGCATCGGGGAGAGCTCCGTACGCGCCCTCGGCAAGCTCGAACAGGTGCTGCCGGGCAGGCTGCGGCGCCGGGTCGGCGCGCTCAACGCGTTCACCGTGCCGATGCTGCACAGCGCGCGCACCAAGGCCGTCGACCCCTCGGTCCTGACCGAACTCGCCGCCGTCTGCCGGGACTCGGAGCGGCTGCGCTTCGACTACCTGGACCACGGCGGCCGTTCGAGCCGCCGCGTCGTGGAGCCGCACCGCCTGGTGTGCACCGAGCGCCGCTGGTACCTCGTCGCCTGGGACCTGGACCGCGCCGACTGGCGCACCTTCCGCGTGGACCGCGTCACGCCCAGACCCCCGCACGGCCCGCGCTGCGAGCCCCGCACCCCGCCCGCCGATGACCTGGCCGCGTTCGTCTCCCGCGGCGTCTCCACCCGTGCCTACGCGGCGCAGGCCACCGTCCGCCTGTTCGTGCCCCTGGACGAGGCGGCCCAGCGGGTGACGCCGTCGGACGGCACTCTGGAGGCCGAGACGGACGACACCTGCCTGCTGCGCACCGGGGCGAGCAGCACGGACGTCATGGTGCTGCATCTGCTGCTGGGCTTCGAGTTCGAGGTGCTGGCACCGGTGGAGCTCACGGAGCGGATCCGGTCGCACCGGGACCGGCTGAGCCGGGCCCTAGACCGGGGTGGTCGGTCTGGTCGTCCGGCGCCCGCAGCGCCGCGAACTCGGGATGGTGCAGATCGAACGCCGGGGACTCCGAGCGGATCCGGGGCAGCGTGACGAAGTTGTGCCGGGGCGGCGGGCAGGAGGTCGCCCACTCCAGGGAGCGGCCGAACCCCCAGGGGTCGTCGACCTCGACCTTCTCGCCGTACTTGGCGGTCTTCCAGAGGTTGTAGAGGAACGGCAGCGTGGACAGGCCGAGCAGGAAGGCGCCGATGGACGACACGGTGTTGAGCACCGTGAAGCCGTCCGCCGCCAGATAGTCCGCGTACCGCCGGGGCATGCCCTCCGCGCCCAGCCAGTGCTGCACCAGGAACGTCGTGTGGAAGCCCACGAACAGCGTCCAGAAGTGGATCTTCCCGAGCCGTTCGTCGAGCATCTTGCCGGTGAGCTTCGGCCACCAGAAGTAGAAGCCCGCGAAGGTCGCGAACACGACGGTGCCGAAGACCACGTAGTGGAAGTGCGCCACGACGAAGTACGAGTCGGTGACGTGGAAGTCCAGCGGCGGCGAGGCGAGGATGACGCCCGTCAGGCCGCCGAACAGGAACGACACCAGGAACCCGACGGCCCACAGCATCGGGGTCTCGAACGACAGGGCCCCCTTGAGCATCGTCCCCGTCCAGTTGAAGAACTTCACCCCGGTCGGCACCGCGATCAGGAACGACATGAACGAGAAGAACGGCAGCAGCACCGCGCCCGTCGCGAACATGTGGTGCGCCCACACGACCACCGAGAGTCCGGTGATGGCCATCGTCGCGCCGACCAGCGGGACGTAGCCGAACACCGGCTTCCTGCTGAACACCGGGATGATCTCGGTGATGATGCCGAAGAACGGCAGCGCGATGATGTAGACCTCCGGATGCCCGAAGAACCAGAAGAGGTGCTGCCACAGCAGCGCACCCCCGAACTGGGCGTCGAAGACCACCGAGTGGAAGCGCCGGTCGGCCTCCAGGACGAGCAGCGCCGCCGCGAGCACCGGGAACGCCAGCAGCACCAGGATGGACGTAAAGAGGACATTCCAGGTGAAGATGGGCATCCGGAACATCGTCATCCCGGGCGCGCGCATGCCGATGATGGTGGTCAGGAAGTTCACCGAGCCGAGGATCGTGCCGAAGCCGGACAGCGCGAGACCCATGATCCACAGGTCGGCGCCGATGCCGGGGGACCGCTCCAGGCTGTTCAGCGGCGCGTACGCGAACCAGCCGAAGGCCGCGGGCCCGCCCGGCACCAGCAGTGAGCCGAGCACCATCAGGCCGCCGAAGAGGAACAGCCAGTACGAGAGCATGTTCAGACGCGGGAACGCCACGTCCGGCGAGCCGATCTGCAGCGGCATGATCTCGTTGGCGAAGCCCGCGAACGTCGGCGTAGCGAAGAGCAGCAGCATGATCGTGCCGTGCATGGTGAACATCTGGTTGAACTCTTCGTTGGACATGAGCTGCAGCCCGGGGCGGGCGAGTTCGGCCCGCATCATCAGGGCCATCAGCCCGGCGATCAGGAAGAACGCGAACGACGTGATCAGGTAGAGATGGCCGATCTTCTTGTGGTCGGTGGTGGTCAGCCAGTCGACGACGATCCGCCCCGGCGTCCGCTCCCGCGCCGGCCCCGCCTGCGCCCGCACCGTCTGCGTCCCCATCGCTTGCCCCTTCGCTGTCGCGTCCCGGGCTTGCTCGAAGCACACGACATGATGTCGCCGCGCACCCGGATCCGACAGGGGGCGTCGCGCACTCGGGCCGGGAGCCGGCGGTGGACGTACCGCGTTCCGGCCGGGCGCGCACTCCGACGGCTGCTCGCCCGGGGTGCTGGAACCATGAATTCCTCATGCCGCGTCACATCCCCCGGAGCGTCCGGGAATCGTAAATACGGAGGATCGGTAAAGGATTTCAGGAGGCATTGCCGGACGTCCGAAAGGATCTTCCGACAGGCTTCCGAAGGGATTTCCGGCGATCTCTTCAGGGGCTCCTGAGGGACCCGGAGTTCATGCCGAATTCGGCCTTCACGGGCAACGAACCGCTCGTACGTGTGACGAAGTCCGGGCGAAACGCGCGTGGTGATCCTGTGACAGAAGCGTGACCAGAGGGGAACCGGTGACGCATGGTGCACGGCCCCGGACTTCCCCGGGAAGCACCGGCCGCCTACCGTGACGGTCATGGCACCCATACCGACACCCGCCCCCGAGCCCCAGGACAGCCCGGACTCCTACGTCGGCCTCGCCGCCGAGGACGCCGAGCGCCGGGCCCGGGCCAGCGGCTGGTCCACCGTCAGGTCGCTGCCGCCGGGCACGTTCATCACCATGGAGTACCTCGCGGGGCGGCTGAACTTCGAGGTCGCGGACGGCGCGGTGACGCGCTGCTGGAAGGGCTGAACCGCACCGGCCCGCACGAAGGCCCCGGACGCCTGAGGTGTCCGGGGCCTTCGTTGTGCGGGATCCAGCTGTGCGTACCGTTCCCGCGTCCGTGGGGGCGGCTCAGCCGCCCGTGAGGGGCCGCGCCGAGGTGCCGCGCACCCGCTCGGGGTGCGGCGGACGGCGGGGGCCCTGCGGGGTGACCGGCGTCCGCTCGCAGCGGGCGGTGTGCGGGCCCGGGGCGAGGTAGGCGGGGGTGCGGGGGCGAGCGGTCGCGACGGGCTCGCGGACCGGCTGCTCGTCGCCGGGGGTGCTGGAGGTGCCGGGGGTGCCGGAGGCGCGCTGCGGGACCAGGGCCGGGGCGGGCACCGGGGACGTCGTGGGGCGGCCGCGGCGGCGCGCCCAGGCGGCCCTGATGCCGAGGATCCAGGCCTCGACGCGGGTGATGAGCGGCTCGACCCAGGGCAGCGCGAGCAGGACCAGCAGGCCCGCGGCCCAGCCGAGCAGGACGTCGCTGAGCCAGTGCGTACCCAGGTAGACGGTGGTGAGGCCGACGCTGAGGGAGACCACGGCGGAGAGCGCCGACAGATAGCGGCGGGTCAGCGGGGTCGAGGCCAGATAGGCGAGGATTCCCCAGGTCACGACGGCGTTGGCGGTGTGGCCCGAAGGGAATATATCGCCGCCCTGCCCCATCTCGTTCGAGCCGATGACGGTGGCGTAGTGCGGGCCGAGGCGGCCCATGCCGATCTTGGCGGCGCCCACCGTGGCGTTGAGCAGGAGCAGCGCCGCGCCGAACATCAGCAGCGGGCGCAGCGTGTGCTGCCGCCAGGAGCGCCAGCCCAGCCAGGCCGCGACCATCACGGCGGTCGGGCCGCGCTGGCCGAGGACGACCCAGTAGTCGAGGAAGCCGTGGATCTCGGGCCACTGCTGGTAGGGCCGGAAGAACATGACCTGCCAGTCGAACCGCACGAGCCAGGAGGTGGTCACCACGGCGACGACGATGGCCACGTAGAAGGCCAGCGTCGCGCTGAGGAGCACGACCCGGTGCGGGCTCATCCGCGGCTCATCGAGGTGGGCCGGTCGTTCCGGCTCACGGTCTAGCCGGGCGAACAGCCGGTCCAGACGGGTCAGGTTTCGTTCGGTACGCACCCAATCGACGTTACAGCGAGTGAGTGCCCTACTAGGTCGAATCAGAGCGTTTGTGATGACGATGTGATGTGGCATTGATCTCAGGCTCCGGTTTATTCCGGCCGGAATGCCTATTCAATGATGCCTGCTTTACCCAATCCGTTGATCATTACGCTCGCGGTTTTAGCCGCCTTTCGAATTCGTTCACCGGGGCCTGGTGCGGAATTCTCCGTCCGCTCACCGGCTGCTCACCGTACGGGCCCGGTAACGATCTTGAGTGGGTGATCTTGGCGCGAAGCCGACGCGGCCGGACCGGCCCGCGACGGACCCGCGACGGGCCTACGGCGGCCCCGAGCCGTGCAGCCAGAAGGCCCCGTACACCGCACTGACCACGGCCACCCCGCCCACGACCAGCGCCGCCCGGCTCGTCCGCAGCCGCGCGAGCGCCACCGCGAGGGGCAGCAGCAGCGGGAACGCGGGCATCAGCAGGCGCGGTTTGGAGCCGAAGTAGCCGGACGCGCACAGCGCGAGCACGACGACGATCCCGCAGTAGACGAGCAGTGCGGGCGGCTGGTGCTGCCGCACCCCCTTGACGTACAGCCAGATCAGCCCGGCCACGCCGACGATCAGACCAAGCCCCGCGAGCGCGCCCACCGGGGACGTGAACTTCTCGCCGACGAAGCGCGCGAAGGCGTAGCCGCCGTCGAAGCCGTTGCCCCACTGCTTCTGCACGTCGAGATACCCGAACAGGCCGTCGCCCGTGCGGTGCCCGACCCACAGGACGTAGCCCGCCGCGCCGAGCGGCGCGAGCAGCACGCCCAGCAGCATCCGCCAGTCCCGCCCGGCCACCAGCGCCCGCTCACCGGCCCGCTTCCTGCGGTACGCCGCCAGGGCCGCCGTCGCCCACACCGCGGCGACCACCGCCGCGCCCACCGGCCGGGTCAGCCCGGCCAGCGAGGCGAGCAGCCCCGCCGTCACCCAGCGCCCGGTCAGGACCGCGTACAGCGCCCAGGCCGCGAGCGCGGTGAACAGCGACTCGCTGTACGCCATCGACTGCACGACGCCGACCGGGAGCACCGCCCACAGCGCGACCGCGCACACCCCGGCCCGACGGTCGTACACCTGCTCCGCGACCGCGAAGATCCCGCCCGCCGCGCACAGCGAGGCGAGCGCGCTCACCACCAGGCCCGCGTCCGCGTACGACAGGCCGAACACCGACCCGGCCCGCTCCAGCCAGGGCAGCAGCGGGAAGAACGCCAGGTTCGAGTGCACGCTGCCGTCCGGCAGCGTCACCTCCCAGCCGTAGCCGAAATCGGCGACGCGGGTGTACCAGAGCGAGTCCCAGCGGGCGGAGAGCAACGTGTGCGGACTCTTGCCCGCCGCGGCGCCCCACACGGCGAGGACCGCGAGCCCCAGCGCGCGCACCCCGGCGTACACAAAGAGCGCGGGCGCCGCCCGGCGCAGCGCGGCGGCGGTCCGGTGCCCCGTGGCGGGGCGCTGATCAAGATCGGTCACGGGCTCGATTATCGGCTCCCCGCCCGACTGCTCGTGACGACAGGCGGGCACCCGAATATCACCGGCACGGGCGAACGTGGCGCACGCCACACCCCCGCGCGGCAACCATGAGAGGTCCGCCACGCGAGCCGGCCGGGGACTCGCGTACGCTGACGGCCACTCGCCGTTCACAGCCGCCACAGCCGGACGACCGGATCCCGTAGGGTCCCGCCGGCCCCCCACTGGCCGCACTCGCGAGGAATCACTGGGAGGTACGCAGATGTCCGGGACGACCACGGCCGCCGCTCCATCCGGCCGTCGGCCCCCCGGCGCGGGCGCCAACCGCTGGGTCGTCCTCGTCGTCCTCTGCGTCAGCCTGCTGCTCGTCGCCGTCGACGCCACCGTGCTGCACGTCGCCGTGCCCGCCGTCACCGAGGACCTCAAGCCCGGCGCCATCGAGCTCCTGTGGATCGTCGACATCTATCCGCTGGTCTGCGCCTCGCTGCTCATCCTCTTCGGCACCCTCGGCGACCGCGTCGGGCGCCGCCGCGTCCTCCTCTTCGGCTACGGCCTGTTCGGCGTGGCCTCCGCGATCGCCGCCCTCGCCGACACCCCGCACGTCCTCATCGCGGCCCGCGCGCTGCTCGGCGTCGGCGGCGCGATGATCATGCCCGCGACGCTGTCGATCCTCCGCCAGGTCTTCCCCGACCGGCGTGAGCGGGCCCTCGCGATCGGCATCTGGAGCGCCGTCGCCGCCGTCGGCGCCGCCTGCGGGCCGCTGCTCGGCGGCTTCCTCCTCGAACACTTCTGGTGGGGCTCCGTCTTCCTCATCAACATCCCGCTGATGCTCGTCAGCCTTCCCGTCGGACGCTGGCTCCTGCCCGAGTCGACCGGCGCCCGCAACGGGCCCTGGGACGTCGTCGGCGCCCTCATGGCCGCCGGTGGCCTCTTCGGCCTCGTCCTCGGCGTCAAGCGGCTCGGCGGCGGGGAGTCGCCGCTCGGCGCCACCACGCTCCTCTCGGTGCTCGTCGGCGGCGGGCTGCTCATCGCCTTCGTCCGCCGACAGCGGCGTCGGCGGTACCCGCTGGTCGACCTCGCCATGTTCACGCGGCCCGCCTTCAGCACCTCCGTCGGCTGCATCGTGCTCGCGATGCTCGCCCTCGTCGGCCTCGAACTCATCGCCGCGCAGTACCTCCAGCTCGTCCTCGGCCTGTCCCCGCTGGAGACCGGGCTCCGGCTCCTTCCGCTCACCATCGCCGCGATGGCCGCCGGGCTCGCCGGATCCCGGATGCTCCAGCGCTTCGGGCCGCGCGCCATGGTCGCCACCGGGTTCGGCCTCACCGCCCTCGCCGTCGCCGCCCTCACCGCCATGGGCGGCGAGGACAACGCTCCGCTGATGCTGACCGGCTTCGTGCTCCTCGGCTTCGGCCTGGAGACCACCCTCTTCGGCGCCTACGAATCCATGCTCAGCGAAGCCCCGCCCACCCAGGCCGGCGGGGCCGCCGCCATCGGCGAGACCTCCTACCAGCTCGGCGCCGGCATCGGCATCGCGCTGCTCGGCAGCGTCATGAACGCCGCGTACGCTCCCGGGCTGTCCTCCGTGCGGGGTGTTCCGGCGGCGGACAGCGCCGCGGCGAGTCACTCCCTGGGCGAGGCCTATGAAGTCGCCGCTCGGCTCGGTGGCAGCCGGGGCGAAGCCTTGCGGGCCGCCGCGCGGGACTCCTTCGTGCACGGCCTGCATGTGACCCTGCTGGTCAGCGCGGGGCTGTTGCTGCTCGGTGCGTTGGCCGCGCTGCGGTTGCCCCGGGTGATGGACTGCGGTGCGCCTGCGGCGTGCGAGCCGGGGGTGGCCCGCGAGCGGGCGGCGGTTCCGGTGGAGTCCCTCCGCTGAGGCCGGGGGCTCCCCAGTCCCGCCCCTTCCCGTAACCGGGGGCTGCGCCCCGGGCCCCCGCTGTCGGCGCTCCGCGCCTCGTCCTCAATCGCCGGACGGGCGGTCCATAGCTTGGGGAAAGCCCCCGGCAGGGCGTCACCCTGGACGTTCAGGTGGGCGCGTCGTAGCGTCAAGCCGAGTCGTACCTGACTATCAGCGCTAGTTAAGTCCGCCGGAGGCCCCGCATGTCGTCCGCAAGCAGCCACACCCTGCCCCCCTTCGACCCCACCGATCCGCTGGGCCTCGACGACCTCCTGGAGCCGGAGGACCTCGCCGTCCGCGACACCGTCCGCGCATGGGCGGCGGACCGCGTGCTGCCGCACATCGCCGAGTGGTACGAGAGCGGCGAGCTGCCGGGCGTGCGGGAGCTGGCCCGGGAGCTGGGGTCGATCGGGGCGCTGGGGATGTCGCTGACGGGGTACGGCTGCGCGGGCGCGAGCGCCGTGCAGTACGGGCTCGCCTGCCTGGAGCTGGAGGCGGCGGACTCGGGGATCAGGTCGCTGGTGTCGGTGCAGGGGTCGCTGGCGATGTACGCGATCCACCGCTTCGGCTCGGAGGAGCAGAAGGAGCGCTGGCTGCCGGGGATGGCGGCGGGCGAGATCATCGGCTGCTTCGGCCTCACCGAGCCCGACCACGGCTCGGACCCGGCGGCGATGCGGACGTACGCGAAGCGGGACGGGACGGACTGGGTCCTGAGCGGCCGCAAGATGTGGATCACCAATGGGTCGGTGGCCGGGGTGGCCGTCGTCTGGGCGCAGACCGACGACGGGATCCGGGGCTTCGCCGTGCCCACGGACGCCCCGGGCTTCGCCGCGCCGGAGATCAAGCACAAGTGGTCGCTCCGGGCGAGCATCACCAGCGAGCTGGTCCTGGACGAGGTGCGGCTCCCGGCCGACGCGGTGCTGCCCGAAGTCACCGGTCTGAAGGGCCCGTTGAGCTGTCTGTCGCACGCGCGCTACGGCATCGTCTGGGGCGCCATGGGCGCGGCCCGCGCCTGCTTCGACGCGGCCGTGGAGTACGCGAAGACGCGGGAGCAGTTCGGCAGGCCGATCGGCGGCTTCCAGCTCACCCAGGCCAAGCTCGCCGACATGGCGGTCGAGCTGCACAAGGGCGTCCTGCTCGCGCACCACCTCGGGCGCCGCATGGACGCGGGCCGGCTGCGGCCGGAGCAGGTCAGCTTCGGCAAGCTCAACAACGTACGAGAGGCGATCGAGATCTGCCGCACGTCGCGCACGATCCTCGGCGCCAACGGCATCTCGCTCGAGTACCCCGTGATGCGGCACGCGACGAACCTCGAATCGGTGCTCACCTACGAGGGCACCGTCGAGATGCACCAGCTGGTCCTCGGCAAGGCGCTCACCGGGCTCGACGCCTTCCGCTGAGCGCGCGGGGCGCACGGCGGCGGGGCACGGGCACGGCGAGCGGCCTTGCCTCAGCTCTGGTTGAAGAAGCCGTCGGTGCGGTGCGGCGTGGCCTCACCGTTGACGATCTCCGTGTCGGCGGGGGTGAGCAGGAACACGCGGTGCGCCACCCGGTCGATGGAGCCGCGCAGGCCGAAGATGAGCCCGGCCGCGAAGTCGACGACGCGCTTGGCGTCGCCGGGCTCCATCGACGTGAGGTTCACGATGACCGGCACGCCGTCCCGGAACATCTCACCGATGGCGCGGGCGTCGCGGAAGCTGTCCGGCGTGACCGTGCCGATCCTGTGGCCCTTGTCCTCGGCCACGTCCGACGCGACCTTGACGCGCGGGTCCGTGACCCAGGCCTCGGCCGCCTCAGGGCCTTCGGCCGCGTCGTCTTCGTATCCGTCGTAGTAACGCTCGTCGTTGTTGTCGTCGACGAGGCCAAGCCAGGCACTCGCCTTGCGCACCGATCCCATGGACGCCTCCTCTCGCAGCGGTCTGCTTGCGTTCCGCATCCCTATGGTCGTCCATGATGCGGATGGTGCGCCAAGGGGATAGTCGCCGCGCGGGGTTTTCGTGACGGTACTGGCACACAGTCAATACGGCGACGCGCGTGATTCTTCAAGGGTCTTGCCGTGTACGGCTGCTGACAGTGAGTGAAATATGATTCTTCGCGGCGTATGGGTGACGCGCGGTGCGTACGGGTGAACGGGCAGGTGGCCGGACGGCTCGCTACGATGCCGGAGTTCGCGCCCAGCGGACCCAGTCGGACTCATCGGGCTCACGGGGGAGTCGCCTTGTTCGGAATCGTCAGGCCCTGCAGTCACCGCCTCGGGGAGGGGCTCAGGACCCAGTGGATGGCGCACCTGTGCGGGCTGTGTCTCGCGCTGCGCGGTGACCACGGGCAGTTCGCACGCGTCGTGACCAACTACGACGGCCTCATCATCTCGGTTCTGACGGAGGCTCAGGCCGAGCGGTCGGCCGGCTGGCGGCGCACCGCCGGCCCCTGTCCGCTGCGCGGCATGCGCACCGCGTCCGTCGCCCAGGGCGAGGGCGCGCGGCTCGCCGCGGCCGTCTCGCTGGTGCTCGCGTCGGCGAAGGTCCGCGACCACGTCGTCGACGGCGACGGCCTGTTGGCGCGCAGGCCGGTGGCCGCCGCCGCCCGCCGCGTCGCGGGCAAGTGGGACCGCGCGGGCGCCAGCACCGGCGCCGACGTGGGCTTCGACACGGCGGTCCTGCTGGACGCCGTCGAACGGCAGGAGGGCATCGAGGCCTTGGCGGGCCCCGGCACCTCCCTGCTCACGATCACCGAGCCGACCGAGACCGCGACCGCCGCCGCCTTCGCGCACACCGCCGTCCTCGCCGGACGCCCGGGCAACGCGGAGCCGCTGGCCGAGGCCGGGCGCCTCTTCGGCAGGCTCGCGCACCTCCTGGACGCCGTGGAGGACCGGGAGGCGGACGCCGCCGTCGGCGCCTGGAACCCGATCACGGTCCTCGGCACCTCCCGCGCCGAGGCGCGGCGGCTCGCCGACGACGCGCTGCACGGCATCCGGCTCGCCCTCGCCGAGGTCCGGTTCACCGAGGGCAAGCTCGCGCACGCCCTGCTCGTGCACGAACTCGGGCAGTCCGTGGACCGGGCGTTCGGGACCACCTCGTGCGGGCACGCGGCGCACGAGGTGCGCGGGGCGTCCGGGCACGAGGTGACCGCGTACGACGGGTCGGGCTCGGGTTCGTCGGGGTCCTGGGGGTCCGGTTCGTACGGGGACGGGTCCTCGTACAGCGGCGGGAACCACCGGGGCGATTCGTACGGCGGCGGGGACTACGGCGGGTCGGGCGGCGGGAACCACGGCGGGTCGGGCGGGTGGGGCGGTGAGCCGCAGAAGCCGCGGCGCGGGTTCTGGGCCGGGTGCGCCGTCGCCATCGGGCTGTGCTGCACCTGCCAGCTGTGCTGCGCGAAGGAGTACGAGGGCCCGTGGTCCCGCAAGAAGCGCGAGGGCGCCTGCCGGGACTGTGACTGCGACTGTTGTGACTGCTGCTCGTGCTGTGACTGAGCCCTCTGGGGCTGGGGCTGGGGCACCACGGGGCCGCGGCTGGTGACACTCCGTCACCAGCTGTGGCGGCGACAGGGCGTCACCGCCACGGCCGGTGACGTACCGTCAGTCCTTTATCTCCGGCGGTGAGATCCGGGACCCGTCGATCGCCGACGCCCGCGTGCCCCACTTCTTCAGGATGCGGTCGTAGGTCCCGTCCTCGATGAGCCGGTTGACCGCCGCCTGGAACGCGTGCGCCAGCTTGGTGCCCTTCCTGAAGGCGAAGCCCACGTCCAGGCGGTGGAACTCGCCCAGGAACTTCAGGCCTCCTGCTGCTGGACGGCGTACCGCAGGCCGTTGATCGTCGACATCACCACATCGCTGCGGCCCTGCTGGAGCGAGGGCCAGATCGCGCCCGGCTCGGTGTACGTCTTCACGCTGTACGGCTTCTTGCCCGGGTCGGCGCACACGTGCTTGTTGTCCTCCAGGGTCACCTCGAAGGTGGTGCCCGCGCCGGTCGCCACGTTCAGGCCGCAGAGCTGGGCGAAGTCCGTGATCTTCTTGAGCGTGCTGTCGTCGCGGACCGCGAAGCCCTGGCCGTCGTTGATGTACGTGACGAAGTCGATGGTCCCGCGGCGTTCGTCGGTGACGCCACGGCACGGGAGCTGTGGGACTCCTGGACGCCCGACGGACTGGCCGGACTGGCCGGACTGGACGGGCCGGGCGGACCGGGCGGCCCCGACGGCTCGGTGGGCGAGCCGCGGCCGTTCGCGCACCACGGGCAGCACTTCGACATCGCCGGGGAGTTCGGGGTGCCGCGCCCGCCGCAGGGCCACCCCGTCGTCATCCAGGCCGGGGACTCGCCCGAGGGCCGGGAGTTCGCCGCGTCCTCGGCCGATGTCGTCTTCACCCGGCACGGCACGCTGGAGGCGGGCCGTGCCTTCTACGCCGACGTGAAGGGACGGCTCGCGGCGTACGGGCGCGCGCCGGACGACCTGAAGATCATGCCCGGCGTCACCTTCGTCCTCGGGGACACCGCCGCCGAGGCCCAGGAGCGCGCCATCGAGATCCGCCGCCAACAGGTCTCGCCGCAGAACGCCCTCCTCGCCCTGGAACAGGTGTGGGGCGTCGACCTGTCCGCGTACGACCCCGACGGGCCGCTGCCCGACATCGACCCGGACCCGGAATCGACCCTCGTGCAGGGCCGGGTGAAGGTCGGCGATCCCCTCGCGGTCGCCGAGAAGTGGCGCGCCCTGTCCCGGGCCAAGGGCCTGTCGATCCACCAGACCGTCATCGAGACGACCTCCCGGCAGTCGTTCATCGGCACCCCCGCCGCCGTCGCCGAGCAACTGGACGAGTTCGTGCGCACCGACGCCGCCGACGGCTTCATCCTCGTCCCGCACCTGACGCCGGGCGGGCTCGACGAGTTCGTCGAACGGGTGGTGCCGCTGCTCCAGGAGCGCGGCGCGTACCGCACGGAATACCGCGGCGCGACGCTGCGCTCACACCTCGGGCTGCCCGAGCCCGTTCGGAAGGGTTGATCATCACCATGAGTACGACCGAAGACGCACTGCGGGACTTCAAGGAGTGGCACGAGCTGCGCACGGCCACCGTCTCCGCGCCCTACGGCCCGCTGGCCCTCACCGGCACCCACTGGCTCGCCGACCACCCCGACGGCACTCTGCCGGGTCTGCCCGGACACTGGTCGGACGACGGCGACGAACTCGTCCTCAGAGCCGCGGCCGACGACCGCCTCACGCTCGACGGTCAGCCCTTCACCGGCACGGCCCGCCTCACGCCCGACCCCGGCCCCGTCGCCGCCGCCCGGCTCGGGCTCGGCGAGCGGCGCCTGGTGGTGCTGCGCCGCGAAGGGCTCTGGGCGGTGCGCGACTTCGACCCGGACGCCGACGCGCGGCGCGCCTTCACCGGCATCGAGGTCACCGACCACGACCCGTGCTTCGCGGTCGAGGGGCGCTTCACCCCGTACGAGCGGGACCGCACCGTGCGCGTCGGGAACGCGGACGGCGTGCGGCGGGGGCTCGGGCTCGGCGGTGAACTCGCCTTCACGCTCGCCGGGCAGGAGCAGACGCTGCAGGTGAGCGTGGAGGGGGACGGCTCGCTGTGGGCGGTGTTCGCGGACGGGACCAGCGGGGTGTCCAGCTACCGCTTCCGGTTCCTGCGGCCCGCCGCGCCCGACGAACAGGGCCGCACGCGCGTCGACTTCAACCGCGCGCTGCTGCCGCCGTGCGCCTTCGCCGACCACTTCATCTGCCCCTTCCCGCCCCCCGGCAACACCCTCGCCGCCGAGATCCCCGCCGGGGAACGGAACCTTTCCCGGCGTCGGCACGTCTGACCGGATGCCGATGACCCAGAGCCCCGGTGGCGTGCCGCACTCGCGCCGACCACCGGGGCCGGTCGTCGTGTATCGGCCGCCCCGGCCGAAAGACACCCCTTGTGCGGGGTCACGGCGGCCCCAATACTCCCGAGCAGCGCTTGTCAGGGACACGGTGTAACCGGAATCCACCGGTCCTTCGACCGCGCCTCACGGGCCCCCAACCCACATGGGCCCCCTGACTTCCCTCGGGAGGAACCAGCAGTGAGGATCAAGCGCACCACCCCCCGCAGCGGTATGGCGAGACACTCCCGCACGGTCGCCGTCGCGACCGGGCTCGTGGCCGCGGCCGCCCTCGCCGTGCCCACCGCCAGCGCGGACGAGTCCCGCGGCTACAGCGCCTCCGACCTGACGGCGGCCAGTGACGCCGTCCTGAAGGCGGACGTCGCGGGCACCGCCTGGAACGTCGACCCCAAGACCAAGCAGGTCGTGGTCACCGCCGACAGCACGGTCTCCAAGGCCGAGATCGCCTCGCTGAAGCAGGCCGCGGGCGACCAGGCCGGCGCCCTGAAGATCGAGCGGACGCCGGGCAAGTTCCAGAAGTACATCTCCGGCGGCGACGCCACGTACGCCACCAGCTGGCGCTGCTCGCTCGGCTTCAACGTGCGCAGCGGCAGCACCTACTACTTCCTCACCGCGGGCCACTGCACCGACGGCGCGGGCACCTGGTGGGCCAACTCGGCGAAGACCACCGTGCTCGGCAGCACGCACGGCTCCAGCTTCCCGACGAACGACTACGGCATCGTGCGGTACACGAACAACTCGATCACCAAGTCCGGCACCGTGGGCAGCCAGGACATCACCCGCGCCGCCGACCCGACCGTCAACCAGAGCGTGACGCGCCGCGGCTCCACCACCGGCACGCACTCCGGCCGCGTCACGGGCCTGAACGCGACGGTGAACTACGGCAACGGCGACGTCGTGTACGGCATGATCAGGACGACCGTCTGCGCCGAGCCCGGCGACAGCGGCGGCCCGCTCTACTCCGGTACGACGGCGCTCGGCCTGACCTCCGGCGGCAGCGGCAACTGCTCCTCCGGCGGTACGACGTTCTTCCAGCCGGTCACCGAGGCCCTGCGCGCGTACAACGTGAGCGTCTACTGACGCCCACCTCCGCACCCGTACGGCAGGCGGTCTCCGTGCCCCGTACAGTCAGCGGCCGTCGAGCCCCCGCCCCACTCCTGGGCGGGGGCTCTTCGCTGTCCGCGCGCCGCTTGTCCCGGGCCAGGAAAGGGCGAGAACCGGACAGGACTAGTCCTCACCCGCTGCCGACCACCGCTCGCACGCGGTGTTTGCAGCGGGAACCGACGTGGTGAGACCACGGACGGTCAACAGGGCCGGGCCGCAGGGGTGTTGGAACGCAAGCGTCCGGAAGTAGACCTTGTGTGCGACCTCGCCCGCTGGGAATAGTGGGCCGCGTCCCATTGGCATGGACGCGGCTTTCCCATCGTCAGCCCGCCATGCGCGTACGCCTCTCGGCCGCCGAGGTCCCCACACCGGAGCGGACCGACCCCCCACAGGAGGACGCGAGTTGAAGCACCGCCGCATACCCAAGCGCCGTGCCGCCATGGCAGGCGCGGGTGTCGTCGCTCTGATCGGCGCGGCCGTCACCTTCCAGACTGCGAACGCGAGTGAGGACACCCCCACCCCCAAGCCGGACACGCTCTCCATCGCGAAGGCCGGAAACCTCGCCTCCTCGCTGCACAAGGAGCTGGGCTCCGACGCCGCCGGGACGTACTACGACGCCCAGGCCAGGAACCTCGTCGTGAACGTCCTCGACGACAACGCCAAGGACGCCGTCGAGTCGGCCGGTGCCAAGGCCAGACTCGTCGAGAACTCCCTCGCCGAGCTCAAGAGCGCCCGCACCACGCTCACCGACAAGGCCTCGGTCCCCGGCAGCTCGTGGGCCACCGACCCGGCCACCAACAAGGTCGTCGTCACCGTGGACCGCACGGTCAAGGGCGCCGACCTGAAGAAGCTCAGCTCGGTCGTCGAGGGCCTCGGCGAGAAGGCCGAACTGAAGCACTCCAAGGGAGAGTTCAAGCCCTTCATCGCCGGTGGCGACGCCATCTTCGGCGGCAGCAGCCGCTGCTCGCTCGGCTTCAACGTGGTCAAGGACGGTGCCCCGCACTTCCTGACCGCGGGTCACTGCACCGAAGCCGTCAAGAGCTGGTCCGAGGAGCAGGGCGGCCCCGCCATCGGCGAGAACGTGGGCTCCAGCTTCCCCGACAACGACTACGGCATCGTCAAGTACTCCGGCGACACCGCGCACCCGAGCGAGGTGAACCTCTACAACGGCAGCACGCAGAAGATCACCAAGGCCGGGGACGCGACCGTCGGCCAGGAGGTGCAGCGCAGCGGTTCCACCACGCAGCTGCACGACGGCAAGGTCACGGGCCTGGACGCCACCGTGAACTACGGCAACGGCGACATCGTGAACGGCCTCATCCAGACCGATGTGTGCGCCGAGCCCGGCGACAGCGGCGGCGCGCTGTTCGCGGGCGACACGGCGCTCGGCCTGACCTCCGGCGGCAGCGGTGACTGCAGCTCCGGCGGCGAGACGTTCTTCCAGCCGGTGCCCGAGGCCCTTGAGGCCTTCGGGGCGGAAATCGGCTGACGCCTCGTTCGAGTACGACCCTGTGGGCCCCGGAAACCTTTTGGTTTCCGGGGCCCACAGGCATTTCACGGGGGAATCAATAAGGCGCATTGAAGAATTCTGGATCCCCTCCCTGATCCGTCGAAGACAGGCGGAACTGCGCGCCCAGGCGGCGGAGCCGGAGCGGCTGCGGTGCCAGGCCGACGAGATCGCCGAGCGGTCCCGGCGCCATCGTGCGGCGCGTGGACCAACTGCTCGCCCGCGCCGAGAGGGAAGTACTGATCCTCGACCGGCCGCCCTACCTCAACCCGTGGGCGGTCGCGGGCGCGGACCCCGGCACCGGCATCGCGGCCCTGCTGGAGCGCGGGGTCACCGTGCGGGTGGTGCTTGCCCGCGAGGGGCTCGCGCTCCCCGGCCGGACCCGGCTGCTCGGGCCGCCGGTCGACCGGGCGCTGTGGGAGCGGGCGCTGCCGCTCGGCGGCGCTGGGCCGCGCCTCTCCGACGAGCACCGGGATCTGCTCGGGCTGCTCGCGGGCGGCTTCAAGGACGAGGTGATCGCGCGTCGTCGCGGTGTGCACGTGCACACCGCGACGACGCCGCGTCATCCGTCTGCTCGACGAACTGGGCGCCGACACCCGTTTCCAGGCCGTCGCCCAGGCCGCGCTGCGGGGCTGGCTCAGAAGTTGAAGACCTGGCCCTGACCCGCCGTCATCGCGCAAGCGTTGGCGAAGGTGTGCTCGTACGAGACCCGGCGGCCTTCCCAGACGCCCTGCGCCGTCACCACGATCGGCTTCCACTCCTTGGTGCAGACGGCGTTCGACGGAGCCTTGGTCACCTTGTCGAACTTGCCGCCCACCGAGCGGAGTTGGTCGCAGGCGCCGGGCGCGTCGGGGTGGCTGCCGACGCCGCCGGAGGAACAGCCGAGGGTCACGGCTCGCTGGATCGAGGCGTCGGCGGCCTTGTCGCCGAAGCCGACGGTGAGCACCAGCTCGGAGGGCGCGAAGCCACTCGCGGCGGCGGGCGCGGCGGTGGTCGTGGGCGTGGGCGCGGCGGTGGCCGCGGTGGCCAGGCCGCCGAGCGCCAGAGCTGCGCCCAGCGCGATCCCCCCAGAGATGTACCGCATTTCGAACACTCCCTTGCTTGTTTCTGCGAATAACGAACGGAACGGACCGGAGTCTTGCCGAAGGCGACAGCGAAAGCACATCGAGCGCTGACTTTGAGTCGTTGGTTGAAAACTGTGTGTAGTGGCGTGAAGCGATGATCCCTCACGGTCGGTTGGGGTGTGGTGCACCACGCGTGACCGGCGGGAAGGAGTGGAATCAGCGGAATCGGAGGAAGTTTCCCCGATAGCCGAAATGTGCGATCAGGGGTCGCGGAAGTGGAGTGGGTCACGCCGGTCGGGCCTTTCCGGAGGGACGGGAATGGCCGGATGCGGAACTCCGGAGGCCGATGGGGAAGCCGCGTGCCGAGCGGTGCGTCACCGTTTGGGCCAGTACCAGAGCGGCTCGTCGAGCAGGCTCTCGCGGCCCGCCACCGTTGTTTCGCCCGACTGCTTCCGCAGTTCTATGGAGTTGACGTCCACGCGGTGGCGGCGCGCGCCCTTGGAGACCGCTTCCGCCAGCGGGTCGGCGTGGGTGACCAGGACGATCTGGGTGTCCTTGGTCGCGTGCAGGATCAGGTCCGCGAGGGGGCGGAGGAGGTCGGGGTGGAGGCTGGTCTCGGGCTCGTTCAGGACCAGGAGCGAGGGGGGCCGGGGAGTGAGGAGGGCGGCGGCCCACAGCAGGTAGCGCAGGGTGCCGTCGGACAGCTCCGCCGCGCCGAGGGGGCGGGTCAGCCCCTGTTGGTGCAGTTGCACCTCGAACCGTCCGGCGTTGTCCTCGACCCGTACCCGCGTGCCCGGGAACGCGTCGTCCACGGCCGCGTCCAGCGCCTCGGTGTCGCCGATCTCGCGGATCGTCTGCAGGGCGGCGGCCAGGTCGGCGCCGTCGTGGCCGAGCACCGGGGTGCGGGTGCCGATGCGGGCCGCGCGGGCCGGGGCCTCGGCGTCGGTACGGACGTGGTCGTAGAACCGCCAGGAGCGGATCAGCTCACGCAGCCGGAGCAGGTCGGGGGCGAGCTGCGGGTCCGCCAGTTCGCTCAGCATGCTGTCGTACGGCCGCAGGCCCTGCGTACGGTGCCAGCCGCCGTCCGCCGTCCGCGTGCGCACCGCGGGGCCCCCGCGGTCGCACAGCAGCGCCGCGGGGCGGAGCACCGGGCCCGCCCAGGTGCACTCGCGCTTGATCTCCGGGTCCAGGTTGAACAGCGACGGGGCCGCGCCGACGCCCGACGTCGGGATGGGGTGCCCGAAGTCGACCGCGTATCCGAACTCGTCGCCCGCGAAGCCCAGGCGCATGCCCGCCGCTTCCGCCCTGGCCTCGCCCGCCCACAGCGCGGATTGCAGGCCGCCCTCTCGGGCCAGGGCGGCGACCGCGCCGCCGCGTCCGGCGTCCGCCAGCAGGCGGAGGGCTCTGTACAGGCTGGACTTGCCGGTGCCGTTGGCGCCGGTGATGACGTTCAGGCGGTCCAGGGGGACGATCAGTTTGCGCAGGGAGCGGTAGTTTTCGACGGCGAGTGTGCGGATCATGTCGTTCAGGCTTGCAGAGGGGTCTGACAGTCAGGTCAAACGCCGGACGGGCTGGTGTCCGCTCGCCCGGCCGCCTCCTGGCCGCGTGTCCTGCGCACCGCCACCAGCAAGGTGACCGCCGTCCCCGCCACCGCCCACGCCGCGAGTACCAGGAGCGGGCCCGTCACCGCGTTGCCCTGGAAGTACGCGATGGAGCGGGCCACCCACGTACCGGCGCCCGGGGGCAGCGCCGGGCCGATCGCCTCCCAGAACGGGGGCAGCATCGGCAGCGGGAAGGCGCCGCCCGCGCTGGGGTTGCCCGCCACCACGATGACCAGCACCGCCAGGCCGATGCCGACCACGCCGGTGATGGCCTCCAGGGCGAGCGTGAACGCGCCGACCGCGAAGGTGACGAGGGCGCCGAGGCCCCACAGGGCCATGATCGAGCCGGGCAGGGCGCCCAGGATCGGGCCGATGATGAGGGCGCCGCCGAGGCCGCCCGCGAGGGAGAGCAGGGCCATGGCGCCGAGCCGGATCGCCGCGCGCTGCGGGTTGGCCACCTTCGAGCCCGCGCTGATCGACATGATCGAGGCGCACAGGTAGCCGCCCACGCACCAGCCGACGACCAGGTAGAACGACGAGAGGCCGTTGAAGTCCTGGGGTGAGGCGGCGGCCACGTCGACCGTCTTCACGGCGCGCTTCTCGGCGCCGTCGGCCTTGACGGCGATCAGCTCCAGGGCGTTGGCGAGGGCCTTGCCGCCGCCGGAGGCGACCAGGAGGGTGTCGGTGGTGCCCCGGGGGTCGACGATCAGGGCGCCGTCGATCTTCCGGTCCATGATCTGCCTGCGCGCCGCCGCCTCGTCCTTGACCACGCGCGGGTCCAGCGGTTCACCGGGCAGCTTCGCCAGCTTGTCCTTGGTCTGCACGGCCGCGGCGCCGGGGGCGACCACTCCGAAGGCCACGTCCTTCGGCTTCGGGTGGTGCAGCGCGCCCACGTAGGAGGCGATGAACAGCAGCTGGAGGGCCAGCACCCCGACGACGAGCAGGGCTGCTCGCGGGGTGACGGCGCTCTTCAACTCGTCGGCGAAGGTCATGCCCCCACGCTCCGAGGCGCCCGGGGGTCACGCAGGCGGGGTGGGCCGAACGGATGACGGGACGCGTCCGGAACGCGTCCATGACCGGCCCAAGAACCCGCGCGGGGGCCGTCCGGAACCTGCTATCGAACGTTGGTTCGAAATCTGGTCTATGGTGGTGGCGGGGACGAGAGAGCGGAAGGTTCAGGAGGTGCGTGTGCCAGGGTTCACGCATCTGCGCACCGTCTCCGGGTTCTCCCTGCGGTACGGGGCCTCGCACCCGGAGCGGCTCGCCGGGCGCGCCGAGGAGCGGGGCATGGACGCGCTCGCGCTCACCGACCGGGACACCCTCGCGGGCGCGGTCCGGTTCGCCAAGGCCTGTGAGAAGGCCGGGGTGCGGCCGCTGTTCGGGGCGGACCTCGCGGTGGACCCGCCGGAGCCGGGGGAGCGGGGCGGGCGGGGCGCGCGCCGTCGGACCCCGGTGCGCGGCGGTGCCTTCATCGACGAGTCGACCCCGCGGGTGACCTTCCTCGCCCGGGACGGCGCCACCGCCTGGGCCGAGCTGTGCCGTCTGGTCAGCGCCGCGCACCGGAGCGGCGAAGGCCCGCCCGTGCTGCCCTGGGAGGACTGCCGCGGCGACGGCCTGACCGTGCTGCTCGGCCCCGCGTCCGACGTCGGCCGCGCGCTCGCCGCCGGCCGCCCCGACCGCGCCGCCCGCCTCCTGGCGCCCTGGCGCGAGCGGTACGGCGACGCGCTGCGCCTCGAAGCCGTCTGGCACGGCCGCACGGGCACAGGGCCGGGCTCCCTGCGCCTGGCCGCCCGCACCGTCGGCTTCGCCGCCGAACAGCGTCTGCGCCCCGTCCTCACCAACGCCGTCCGCTACGCCGACCCCGGCCAGGGCCCCGTCGCCGACGTCCTCGACGCCGCCCGCCGCCTGGTGCCCATCGCCCCGGCCGGGCCCCACGACAGCGGTGAGCGGTGGCTGAAGGGCGAGGCCGCCATGCTGGCCGTCGCCGAGCGGATCGTGGAGGCCGCGGGGTTCCGCCGCGACACCGCGTACCGCCTGCTCGAACAGACGCGGGCGGCCGCCGCCGAGTGCCTGGTCGACCCGCAGGACGACATCGGCATCGGCTCGGTGCGCTTCCCCGAGCCGGGCCTGGTCGGCGCCGGGCGGCGCACCGCGCAGCGCGTCCTCGCCTCGCGGGCCGCGGCCGGGATGGTCCTGCGCGGCTACGACCGCCGCCCGGACGCCCGGACGTACTGGGAGCGGGTGCACCACGAGCTGGACATCGTCGCCCACCACGGGTACGCCTCCTACTTCCTGACGGTCGCCCAAGTCGTGGACGACGTACGGGACCTGGGCATCCGGGTCGCGGCACGCGGCTCCGGCGCCGGATCCCTGGTCAACCATCTGCTCGGCATCGCGCACGCCGACCCGGTCGAGCACGGTCTGCTCATGGAGCGGTTCCTGTCCACGCGGCGGCGGGTCCTGCCGGACATCGACATCGACGTGGAGTCCGCGCGCCGCCTGGAGGTCTACCGCGCGATCATCGGCCGCTTCGGCGCGGAGCGGGTGGCGACCGTCGCGATGCCGGAGACGTACCGGGTCCGGCACGCGATCCGGGACGTGGGCGCCGCCCTGTCCATGGACCCCGCCGACATCGACCGGATCGCCAAGGCCTTCCCGCACATCCGCGCCCGCGACGCCCGGGCCGCCATGGAGGAGCTGCCCGAACTGCGCGGGATAGCGGCCGAGGCGGAGGAACACGGCAAGCTCTGGGAGCTGGTCGAAGGGCTCGACGCGCTGCCCCGCGGTGTCGCCATGCACCCGTGCGGCGTGCTGCTCTCCGACGCGTCCCTGCTCGCCCGCACCCCCGTCATGCCCACCAGCGGCGAGGGCCTGCCCATGTCCCAGTTCGACAAGGAGGACGTCGAGGACCTCGGCCTGCTCAAGCTCGACGTCCTGGGTGTGCGGATGCAGTCGGCGATGGCGCACGCCGCCGCGGAGGTCGAGCGGGCCACGGGCACCCCGCTCGACCTGGACGCGATCCCGCCGGACGACTCGTCGACGTATCGACTGATCCGCTCCGCCGAGACGCTCGGCTGCTTCCAGATCGAGTCGCCGGGCCAGCGCGACCTGGTGGGGCGCCTGCAGCCCGCGGACTTCCACGACCTGGTGGTGGACATCTCGCTGTTCCGTCCGGGGCCCGTCGCCGCCGACATGGTGCGGCCGTTCATCGAGGCCCGGCACGGCCGCGCCCCGATCCGCTACCCGCACCCCGACCTGGCGGAGCCGCTGCGGGAGACGTACGGAGTCGTCGTCTTCCACGAGCAGATCATCGACATCGTGCACCTCATGACCGGCTGCGGGCGCGACGAGGCGGACCGGGTGCGGCGCGGGCTGTCCGACCCCGAGTCGCAGGGCCGCATCCGCTTCTGGTTCGCACAGGCGGCGGCCGCGAAGGGGTACTCCGCGGAAACGATCGCGCGCACCTGGGAGATCGTCGAGGCCTTCGGTTCGTACGGCTTCTGCAAGGCGCACGCCGTGGCCTTCGCCGTGCCGACGTACCAGTCCGCGTGGCTGAAGGCCCACCACCCGGCGGCCTTCTACGCGGGGCTGCTCACCCACGACCCCGGCATGTACCCCAAGCGGCTGCTGCTCGCGGACGCGCGGCGGCGCGGGGTGCCGGTGCTTCCGCTGGACGTGAACCGGTCCGCGGTCGCCCATCGCATCGAACTGGAGTCCGATTCGGGGGCGTGGGGCGTGCGGCTCGCGCTGTCCGACGTGCACGGCATCAGCGCCGCGGAGGCCGAGCGCGTCGCGGCCGGACAGCCCTACACCTCCCTGCTCGACTTCTGGGAGCGGGCCCGGCCGAGCCGCCCGCTCGCCGCCCGCCTCGCGCAGGTCGGCGCGCTCGACGCGTTCGGCGCCAACCGCCGCGACCTGCAACTGCACCTGACGGAGCTGCAGCGCGGCGCCCGCGGCGCGCGCGGCCCCCAGCTCCCGCTCCCCGGCGGCCACCGGACCGCCCCCGCCGGACTGCCCGACCTCGACGACGCGGAGCGCCTCAGCGCCGAACTGGGCGTGCTCTCCATGGACGCGTCCCGGAACCTGATGGACGATCACCAGGCCTTCCTCGACGAGCTGGGCGTGGTCTCCGCGCGCCGCCTGCGCACCGCGCGCCACGGCGACACCGTCCTGGTCGCGGGCGCCAGGGCCGCCACCCAGACCCCGCCGATCCGCTCCGGCAAACGCGTCATCTTCACCACCCTCGACGACGGCACCGGCCTGGTCGACCTCGCCTTCTTCGACGACAGCCACGACGCCTGCGCGCACACCGTCTTCCACTCCTGGCTGCTGCTCGTCCGCGGCGTGGTCCAGCGGCGCGGGCCGCGCAGCCTCAGCGTCGTCGGCGCGGCGGCCTGGAACCTCGCGGATCTTGTGGAGCTGCGCCGCGAGGGCGGCCTCGACGCGGTGGCGCCGCGCCTGGCCGAGCCGGGGGAGCCCCCCGCCGGGGCCGACCCGGTGCACGGGCGGCGCATCCGGATGGAGACCGGGTACGAGATGCATCCGTGGGCCGATCTCCAGCCGCCCGGCGAACGGGCCGCCACGGGGCGGAAGTTGTGGCACCAGAGTCCGGGGAGTGCGGGATGACCATCCTCTGCGTACGTTTCCAGCTGCCGCCGATGTACGAGGCGGCCCTGCCGGGGCTGCTCGGGCTCCTGGAGGAGTTCACCCCGGTCGTCGAGGCGCTGCCACCGGACGGCGCCCTCGCCGATCTGCGGGGCGCCGAGCGGTACTTCGGGCGCGGCGCCGCCGACCTCGCGCCGGTGATCCGGGTCCGGGCCCTCGCCCGGTACGGCGTCGACTGCGTGATCGGCGCGGGCCCGGGGCCGATGCTCGCCCGCATGGCGCTGCGCGAGGCCCGGCCCGGGGTGACCCGCGCGGTGCCCGGGGACGCCGCGGCGGAGTTCCTCGCCGACCAGCCCGTCGCCGCGCTCCCCGGCGTCGGCTCCAGGACCGCCCGCACCCTGTGCGAGTACGGCCTCGACACCCTCGGCCGGGTCGCCGCCGCGCCCCTGTCCACGCTCCAGCGCCTGGTCGGCACGAAGGCGGGCCGCGAGCTGCACGAGAAGGCGAACGGCGTCGACCGCGGCCGGGTGGTCCCGAACGCCGTCTCCCGCTCCCTGGCCACCGAACGCGCCTTCCCCCACGACGAGCTGGACCCCGACCGGCATCGCCGCGCACTGCTCTCGGCCGCCGAGGAACTGGGCACCCGGCTGCGCGCCCTCGACAAGGTCTGCCGCACCCTGACCCTCACCGTCCGCTACGCCGACCGCTCCGCGACCACCCGCAGCCGGTCCCTGAAGGAGCCGACCGCGCACTCGGCGGCGCTGACGAAGGCGGCGTACGGCATGTACGAGGCGCTCGGCCTCCAGCGCGCCCGGGTCCGGGCGATCACCCTGCGCGCCGAGGGCCTCGACCCCGCCGAGCAGGCCTCCTACCAGCTCACCTTCGACCCCCTGGACGAGCGGGCCCGCCGCATCGAGGCGGTGGCCGACCGGGCCCGGGCGAAGTTCGGGCCGGGGGCGATCGTGCCGGGGGCGTTGGCGGCGTAGGGCGCGGGGAGCGCAGGATCGGTTTGAGGGAACCGGGGCGGGGTCGGGCGGGAGCGTCGCTGTGGCCTCAACTCACCTTGTTCTGAAGTGAGTTGGGGTGGTGCGGCCTTGGACGGGTCGCCTTTGGTGACGCAGATCACATCCTGAATGGGGGTTTTATGGCGATTCTCTGCGGCTCCTCGAAGGCGTCCCGCCGCGATGGCTCGGGCGTCGGCGGCGGGCGTCCGGCGCCGCCCGATTGGGCCGCCCCCGCCCGGGCGCGATACAACGACGGCATCCCGCCCCCGCATCTCCCCCTCGGAGAGGACTCGCCATGCCCGCGACCCCGCGCCCCGCCACCCCTGCCCCCCGTGACCTCGCCGACCTCCCGTACGCCCACCGGCTCGACGTGTTCGCGGGGGAGCTGGGGCGCGAGGGCGACCACGAGTCCGTGCACTTCGACGGGGACGACTTCGTCGATCTGGACGGCGGCGGCACCACCTTCCTGGAGTGCGCCCTCTCCTCCGTGGCCGTCGAGGGTGGGCGCTACCGCCGGGCCCGCTTCACCGACGTCTGGACCCACCAGACCCGCTGGGTCGGCGCCGACCTGGCCGAGACCCAGTGGACGGACTGCGAGTCGGGCGCGGGGCTGCTCGCCGGGGTCGAGCTGTACGGCGCGCGCCTGCGTCGGATGGTGTTCCACCGCTGCAAGTTCGACTCGGTCAACCTGCGCGCGGCCGAGCTGCGCGATGTCACCTTCGTGGACTGCCTGCTGCGCGACGTCGACTTCGGCGGCGCGCGCCTCAAGGGGGTCGTCTTTCCCGGTACGACGCTGGAGCGCGTCCGCTTCGACAACGTCACCGTGGACCGGGCCGACCTGAGCGGGGCGGCGGCCCTCGGCATCGCCTCCGGCCTCGACGCGCTGCGCGGGGCGACGATCAGCGTGCTGCAGCTGATGGAGCTGGCGCCGGCGCTGGCGGAGCTGAACGGGCTGCGGGTGGCGGACGCGTGAGCGGCGCTGGATTTTTTACCCGCGCGTAACTTCACACTTGCACTACCGGCTCGTAATTTAGCGTGACCACGTCAATCTCGTGTCCCGGGTCACAGGGCGATCGTTACCCAGTCCTCGCACTGCCTTGAGTCGCAAGGAGATCACCCGATGCTGCCCTGGAGACGAGCGCTGCGCGCGCTCACCGCCGCCCTGATCGTCGCGGGCGCCGCCACCCTCACCCCCACCGCCACGGCCGCCGAAGCCCCCGCCTCCCGTACCTCCGCCGCTGCCGTGTCGAGCGGCTGGAACGACTACGGCTGCACACCGTCCGCCGCCCACCCCCGCCCGGTCGTCCTCGCCCACGGCACCTTCGGCAACTCCGTGGACAACTGGCTCGTCCTCGCGCCCTACTTGGTCAACCGCGGCTACTGCGTCTTCTCGCTGGACTACGGCCAGCTGCCGAACGTGCCGTTCTTCCACGGGCTCGGCCCGATCGACAAGTCGGCCGAACAGCTCGACGGTTACGTCGACAAGGTGCTCAAGGCGACGGGCGCCAAGGAGGTCGACATCGTCGGGCACTCGCAGGGCGGCATGATGCCCCGCTACTACCTGAAGTTCCTCGGCGGCGCCGAGAAGGTGAACGCCCTGATCGGTCTCGGCCCCGACAACCACGGCACGACCCTGCTCGGCCTGACCAGGCTGCTGCCCTACTTCCCGGGCGTGCAGGACCTGTTGTCGGCGGCAACGCCCGGACTCGCCGACCAGATCGCCGGGTCGACGTTCCTCACCAAGCTGAACGCGGGCGGTGACACCGTGCCCGGCGTGCGCTACACCGTGATCGCCACCAAGTACGACGAGGTCGTCACGCCGTACCGCTCGCAGTTCCTGACCGGACCCGACGTGCGCAACGTCGTCGTGCAGGACCTCTGCCCGGTGGACCTCTCCGAGCACGTGGCGGTGGGCATCCTGGACCGGGTCGCCCACCACGAGGTGGCGAACGCGCTCGACCCGGCGCACGCGACGCCGACGACCTGCCTGTCGTAGGCGTAGTCGGTCGTCGTTCTTCATGGCGCGCGCAGGGCCGCCGCCGCCCCGCGTCCGGGGTGGCGGCGGCCCGCACCTCTCCCTGGCCGCGGACGACTCACACGCGGCCGGGAGGACTCGGTCAGCGGCCTTGCCGGCCGCCGGCGGCCGCGCGGCGGCGGGTCGTCGCGAACATCGTGGCCGCGCCGGCCGCGAGCACCGCGGCGCCGCCGATCGCGAGGTACGGGGTGGTGCTGTCGCCGCCGGTCTCGGCGAGGTTCTCGTCGGCGGCGACGGGCTCGCCCGCGGCGCCCTTCACCTCGGGCTGGTTCCCGGAGCCGGAGCCGCCGGGCGCGGCCGCCGCGGCATCGCCGCTGTCCTTGCCGGAGTCCCCGGCGGGCTCGGCCTCGGTGACCTTGGCGCCGGTCTTCGCGTCGTTGTCGCCATGGCCGCGGTGCTCGACGGAGGACTTGTCCGCGCCGTCCGCTATCTCCTTCTCCGAGGGCGCGGAGGGCGCGGCACCGGCGGCCGCGCCGCCGCTGCCCTTGCCGAACACCACGTCGGAGCAGGTGTAGAACGCCTCGGGGGAGTCGGAGCGCTGCCAGATCGAGTAGACGAGGTGCCGCCCGGTCTTGGCCGGGACCTTGCCGCTGAACACGTACTCGCCGTTCACCAGCTTCGGGTCGGTCACCTTCGCAAAGGGCTTCGCCTCCAGGTCCGACCACTTCAGCGGCTTCCTCGGGTTGTACGAGTCCTTGGTGACGTACAGCTCGAAGGAACCGCGGTGCGGGGCGGTCGCCTTGTAGCGGAAGGTGTGGGCACCGGCGGCCAGCTTGGACGCGGGCCAGTCGGCGCGCGGCAGGTCGAGGCCCTTGAACTTGTCGTTCCCGGCGCTGCACAGCTTCCCGTCCGGGATGATCTCCTTCGACTCGCCCGCCGCGTTGGCGATGTTCACCCCGTTCCAGTCGTACAGGGCCTGCGTCCCCCCGGCCGCCACGACCGCCTTGCACGCCGCCGACCTGGGCGCCTCCGGGCCTTCCTGGAAGCACCCGGCCACCCGGCTCACCGGGTCCGTCATCGAACCGTGCGCGGCGGCGGGCCCCGCGGCGAACACGGTCAGGGCGAGCGGGGCGACACCCGCGATGGCGATGGCGACGACCTTGCGAGCAGCGGTCATGGGGGATCTCTCCTAGGGCGGCGTACAGGTGGGGGCGACGGGGCGCGAACCCCGCGGCGGGCGGGGCGCGAACCCCGCGGCGATCAGCAAGCTAGCCCCCGCACACCCCGAAATCCCCTGCTGGGACCGGGTGATGGCGATCCTTATGCTCCCGTTAAGGACCCCCTCAGCCTCCCCTCAGGTCACCCGCCACGAAGCCCCCGCCGACCCCGCACCACGCCGGCCGCGCCGCCCCCTCACCCCACCCACCGATACCTCCGCTCCGGCCGCCCCGCCCCGCCGTACCTCAAGGTCACCTCCGCCCGGCCGGTGTCCGCGAAGTACTCCAGGTAGCGGCGGGCGCTGACGCGGGAGAGGGAGCCCGCCTCGGCGCATTCGGTGGCGGAGAGGCCGGCGGGGTGGGCGCGGAGGGTGTGTTCGACCAGGTCCGCGGTGTGCGGGGCGAGGCCCTTGGGGAGTTCGCGGGAGCCGGGCGGGCGGGGGCCGAAGATCTGGTCGACGTCCTCCTGGCGGGCCTCGGCGAGGCCGTCCAGGCGGGCGCGCAGGGCCGCGACGTGCCGCAACTGCTCCTGCAGGGCCGCCTGGTTGAAGGGCTTGATCAGGTAGTGCAGGGCACCGGCGCGCAGCGCGGCCCGGACCACCTCCGCGTCCCGCGCGGCCGTGATGAACAGGACGTCCACCGGCGCCCGGCCGGGGTCCCGCTCCTCCGCCGCCCGCAGCTCCCGCAGCACCGTGATGCCGTCCATGTCCGGCAGATACACGTCGAGCAGGATCAGGTCGGGCCGCAGCCGCTCCGCCACGCGCAGCGCCTCCTGCCCGGCGTGCGCCACGCCCGCCACCGCGAACCCGGCCGTCGCCGCCACATGACGGCCGTGCAGCTTGGCGACCATGAAGTCATCGTCGACGACCAGCACCCTCGTCACCCTTGTCATCGGCGCAGGCTACGAGCGCGACCACAAGGACCACAACGTCCGTTGATTCCGGAAGAGAGACAGGTTCTTCACCCGCGGGCAACATGTGGGCCACCTCACACCCGCCGCACCCCCGGCTCCACGGGCCCGTCCCCCAGCGCAGCCCCGCCCCGAGCCCCCTCCGTCCCGCCCTGGCCCGACCCGTCCCGCTCGACTCCCCGACGTACCGAACAGGTGGTGGCACACGTGGCTCACGTGGCACTCGTGCGCTTGCGCACCCCCTTCGCCCTGCTCGGCGCCGCGCTCCTCGTCCTCGTGGGGCCACCGCTCCTCACCACGGGCAGCGGCGACGACACCGGCACCAAGATCCCCGGCCTGCGCCTCATGGTCCCCAACACCCCCGGCGGCGGCTACGACATCACCGCCCGCACCGCCGCCAAGAACGCCGAGGACGCCGGACTCACCCACAACATCGAGGTGTTCAACCTGCCCGGCGCGGGCGGCACCGTCGGCCTCAGCCGCCTCGTGGGCGAGCACGGCAACGGCAAGCTCGCCATGTCCATGGGCCTCGGCGTCGTGGGCGCCGCCCGCTCCAACCACGCCCCCAAGACCCTCGCCGACACCACCCCGATCGCCCGCCTCACCGAGGAGCAGGACGTCGTCGTGGTCTCGAAGGACTCCCCGTACAAGACCATCGGGCAGCTTGTCGACGCCTGGAAGGAGAAGCCCGGGAAGATGCCCGTCGGCGGCGGCTCCTCGCCCGGCGGGCCCGACCACATCGCCCCCATGCTGATGGCCCGCGCCGCCGGGATCCCGCCCAAGGACGTCAACTACGTGCCGTTCGACGGCGGCGGCGAGCTCCTCGCCTCGATCCTCGGCAGCAAGGTCGCCTTCGGCGTGTCGGGCGTGGGCGAGTACCTGGACCAGATCAAGTCCGGCGAGCTGCGGCTGCTCGCCGTCACCGGACCCGAGCGGGTCAAGGGCCTAGACGGACCGACCCTCAAGGAGTCCGGCTACGACGTGGACTTCACCAACTGGCGCGGCATCGTCGCCCCGCCCGGCCTCTCCGACGCCGAACGCGACAAGCTCACCGCCCTCATCAGGAAGCTGCACGACTCCAAGGAGTGGCGCGCCTCCCTGAAGAAGAACGGCTGGGACGACGCCTTCCTGACGGGGGACAGGTTCGGCGACTTCCTGGAGGCGCAGGACAAGCGCGTCGTATCCGTACTGAAGGAGCTGGGGCTGTGACGACCGCCGAACCCACAGGGCCCGCCGAACCCACGGGACCTGCCGAACCCACAGGACCCGCCGCACCCACGGGTCCCGCCGAAGCCGTCGCCCCCGACGGCGGTCCGCCCACCCGCCGCGCCTGGCTGCGTGAGCACTCCGAACTCGGCGTCTGCGTCATGCTGCTCGCCCTCGGCGTCATCGTCCTCACCGACGCCCTCACCATGGACGTCGCCCTCACCCAGCGCGGACCGATCGGCCCGCGCACCGTCCCCATCGCCGTCGGCATCGGCCTGCTCGTCGTCTCCGTCCTGCTCGCCGTCGACGTGCTGCGCGGCGGCCGCGGCGAGGCCGAGGGCGGCGAGGACATCGACCTGTCCGAACCCGCCGACTGGCGCACCGTGCTGCTGCTCTCCGGGGTCTTCCTCGCCACCGCCGTCCTCATCGAACCCGTCGGCTTCCCCGTCGCCGGCGCCCTCCTCTTCTGGGGCGCCGCCTACGCCCTCGGCAGCCGCGCCGTCCACCGCGACCCGCTCATCGCGGCGGGCCTGTCCCTGGTCACGTACGCCGTCTTCAACAATCTGCTCGGAGTGCCGCTGCCCGGCGGCCCCCTGATGGGAGTGCTGTGACATGAACGCCTTCAGCTCCCTGATGGACGGCTTCGGCACCGCCCTCACCCCCGTCAACCTCCTGTGGGCCGCCGTCGGCGTGTTCCTCGGCACGGCCATCGGCGTGCTGCCCGGCATCGGCCCCGCCATGGCCGTGGCGTTGCTGCTCCCCGTCACGTACGGGCTCGAACCCACCGGCGCGTTCATCATGTTCGCGGGCATCTACTACGGCGCGATGTTCGGCGGTTCGACGACCTCGATCCTGCTGAACACGCCGGGCGAGAGCGCTGCCGTCGTGGCCGCCATGGAGGGCAACCCCATGGCCAAGTCGGGGCGCGGCGCGCAAGCCCTCGCGGCCGCCGCCATCGGCCACTTCGCGGGCGGCATGATCGGCACGATCCTCCTGGTCGCACTCGCCCCTAAGGTCGCCGACCTGGCCGTGGACATCGGCGCCCCCGACTACTTCGCCATCATGGTCCTGGCCTTCATCGCCGTGACCTCCGTCCTCGGCTCCTCCCGCATCCGAGGGCTGGCGTCCCTCTTGATCGGCCTCACCCTCGGCCTGGTCGGCCTCGACCAGATGACCGGCCAGCAGCGCCTGACCTTCGGCTCGCTCCAACTCGCCGACGGCATCGACGTGGTGATCGTCGCCGTCGGGCTCTTCGCGATCGGCGAGGCCCTGTGGGTCGCGGCCCACCTGCGCCGCACCAGCGGCCGGGCGATCCCCGTCGGCCGCCCCTGGCTCGGCAGGCAGGACGTCAAGCGCACCTGGAAGTCCTGGCTGCGCGGCCCCCTCATCGGCTTCCCGTTCGGCGCGATCCCCGCGGGCGGCGCCGAGATCCCCACCTTCCTCTCCTACGTCACCGAGAAACGCCTGTCCAAGCACAAGGACGAGTGGGGCAAGGGCGCCATCGAGGGCGTCGCGGGACCGGAGTCCGCGTCCTCGGCGTCGGCGGCGGGCACCCTCGTCTCCATGCTGACGCTCGGCCTGCCCACGACCGCCGTCGCCGCCGTCATGCTGGCCGCCTTCCAGCAGTACGGCATCCAGCCCGGGCCGCTGCTCTTCGAGCGCGAGTCGGAGCTGGTGTGGGGCCTCATCGCGTCCCTCTTCGTGGGCATGGTGCTGCTCCTGGCCCTGAACCTGCCGCTGGCCCCCGTGTGGGCCAAGCTCCTGCGCATCCCGCGGCCCTACCTCTACGCGGGCATCCTGTTCTTCGCGGCCGTCGGCGCCTACGCGGTCGGCGGCGAGGCCCTCGACCTGGTCGTCCTGCTGATCATCGGTCTGATCGGGTTCGGCATGCGGCGCTACGGACTGCCCGTCCTGCCCGCCGTCATCGGCGTCATCCTCGGCCCCAACGCCGAGCAACAGCTCCGCCGCGCCCTGCAGATCAGCGACGGCAGCGTGAGCGGCCTCGTGGACACGCCGTTCTCGGTGTCCGTGTACGCCGTCGTCGCGCTGATCGTGCTGTGGCCGCTGCTGCGAAAAGTGGCGCGCGGCCTGCTGAACTCCCGTCGTAACGTGACGGAATGACAGACAGGACCAACGAGGCCGATGCCCCCGGCACGCACACCCTCCGCCGCGCCGAAGCCGCCGACGTCCCCGTCGTGAAGGCGATCACCGACGCGGCGTACCACCACTACATCGACCGCATCGGCCGCATCCCCGCCCCCATGGAGTCGGACCACGCCGGCAACGTGGCGGCGGGGCGGGTGCACGTCGCCGTGGACGCAGCGGGCACAGTCGTCGGCCTCGTGGTCCTGTACGCCCACGAGGACCACCTCTACCTGGACAACATCGCCGTCCACCCCGACGCCGCCGGGCAGGGCCTCGGGCGCGTCCTCCTCGATTTCGTCGAGGCGCACGCCCGCGCCCTCGGCCTGCCCGAGATCCGGCTCTACACCAACGCCATGATGTGGGAGAACCAGAAGATCTATCCCCGGTTCGGCTACGACTTC
This sequence comes from Streptomyces flavofungini, assembly GCF_014650815.1. Taxonomy (GTDB): domain Bacteria; phylum Actinomycetota; class Actinomycetes; order Streptomycetales; family Streptomycetaceae; genus Streptomyces; species Streptomyces flavofungini. Next base: position 172,774 of record NZ_BMVR01000013.1, on the reverse strand, counting down.
GTGGAGCGGCGCGTAGAGGGCATCTACGACCGGTTCCACTACCGCAAGCGGCTCACGGACTGAGAGCGGGCCCTCGCGGACCCTGGAGCGCTCCGGGAGCCGCGGGCGGCTACTCGGCGGGCCACCAGACGCGCAGGACGTCTCTGCGGACCTCGGGGCGCTCCCGGGGCAGCCGCTCGGTGCCCTCGCGGGCCTCCCGGCTCTCCCTCGCGCGGCGCGCGGACTTCTCGACGGTCTTGTGCACGGTCACTCGGCGCATGACGGCCTCCCTGCCTACCCGTCCTGCCGTACCCACCGAAGAGCTCGGTGACACAGCGGTAGACCAGTCCGGGGAGCGTTTCTCATCGCGGGCCGCTTGTCAGTGGCGGGTGTCACGATCGGCGCCTGACCTTTGCAGCCCGCGTCGGCGTGCCGGATCACGGCGCCGGGTGGGTGCGCGGGAAGTGGCCGCCCTCCTTGGCCAGCAGTTCCAGGTCGTCCAGGGCCGCCATGGCCGCGGCCGCCGCGGCCGGGTCCGTGGCGGGGAGGGCGCTCGCGGCGAACTCGTCCTCGTCCAGGCGGAGGACGGCGGTGCCGTCCGCCGAGCACCAGAGGTCGAGGTCCAGGTCCTCCACCGTCAGGACGGCGTCCTCGCGTACGGCGGGGCGGGTCACGTCGCAGTACCAGCCCTTGAGGGACCCGTCCGCCGCGTACACCTCCTTGACGGCGTACCAGCGGTCCCGCCAGAAGTGCTCGACGAACACGTCGCCGGGCTCGAAGCGGACGAACCCGAAGTCCCGTACGCCCGCGCCCGCCCAGGGCGCCCGCACGGTGACGCGGGTGCCGTCGTCCGAGAGCAGCCGCGCCGGATAGCGGATCTTCGTGCGGCCCGCCTTGCGGAGGACGACCTCGACGGCGTCGGACCGGTCAGCCGAGGCTGCGGACATGACGTACCTCCGTGTCACAGATGTCGTACCCGAACCACTTGTTGATCGCGAGCATCGGCTCGTTGCCCGCGTCGTTGCCGGTGAACGCCTCCGTGCACCCGGCGGCCCGCGCCCGGTGCAGCGAGTCGTTCTTCGCCAGCTTGGCGAGCCCCCGCCCGCGGTGCGCCCGCGCGGTGCCCGTCATCCCGCTCGCGTACCGCGACGCGTCGTCCGTGCGCGCCAGGCTGAACGCCGCGGGCCGCCCGTCCACCACGGCCACCGTCGTCAGCTCCTGGCTCACCAGGGGGTGGTGCCAGGTCTCGGCCAGCCAGTGCTCGTAGTCGGTGAACTCTGCCGCCACGTCGCTCGGTTCGTCCGCGACCGTCTCGGCGTCCAGGTCGAACAGCGGGCGCGGGTCGGCGGCGAACTCGGCGCCGCTGCGCAGCTCCACGCCGGGCGGGGCCGCCGCCAGCGGCGGCAGCTCGCCGTTCGCCAGGTCGAGGCGGAGGAAGTGCGCGGAGCGGCTCGCGCGATAGCCGCGGTGCGCGGCGAACGCGCGGTTCTCCTCGGTGTCCAGGACCCAGGAGTACACGGTCGTCGCGCCCTTGCCCGCCAGGTACTCCTCCGCCGTGCGGACGAGCAGCGAGCCCGCGCCGACGCCCCGGTGCCCCGGATGGACGTAGACGTTCGCGAAGCTCTGGCCCGGCTCCGGGCTGTCGTACGCCATACCGGTCTGCGCGGTGCCGATCACCTCCCCGTCGGCCTCCGCGACCAACTGCCGGTAGTGCGCGTCGGGATGGGCGTGCGCCGCGTCGAACGCCACGGACGCGGACGTGGCCAGCATGGCGGGCACGCAGACGCGGCGGACCGCCGCGAACGCCGAGGTGTCCGCCGGGTCGGTGGGGCGCAGGGCGCGGACCAGGACTTCTGTCATGAGCCGGACGGTAGTCGGGGTGCGCGGGAGCCGCCTCTCCTTTTTCCCGGGCGGGGTGCGGGACAATCGCTGCGTGACGCTGAAGATCGTGATCGATGAGGGTGCGGAGGGGCGGGCCGTGGCCGCGCCGTACGAGCAGGTGCGGGCGCAGATCGCCGCGCAGGCGCGGGCCGGGAGCCTGCCGGTGGGGTACAAGCTGCCCACCGTGCGGGGGCTTGCCGAGGGGCTCGGCCTGGCCGCGAACACCGTCGCCAAGGCGTATCGGGCGCTGGAGGAGGACGGGGTGATCGAGACCCGGGGGCGCAACGGGACGTTCGTGGCCGCGGCGGGGGACGCGGCCGCCCGGGGCGCGGCCGCGGCCGCGCAGGCCTACGCGGAGCGGGTCCGGCGCCTCGGCCTCTCCGAGGAGGACGCCGGGGCCGCCGTGCGGGACGCGCTGCGCGCGGCGTACGGCTCCGCCGGCTGAACCCGGGTGCGCCTCCGGGCGGGGTCGGGCGGCTGCCTAGAGGTACAGGCCCGCGTCGGCCCCGTCCCGGGCGGACGGGAGCGAGGTCGGTGACGACCCCCGCCGCAGCGCGTACAACTCGGCCAGCGTCGCGCCCTCGCGCGGAACCCCGTCCGAGGTGCCGAGCCAGTCGACGGACTCGGGGAGCGTGAGGGGCCCGACCTCGATGCGGGCGAGGCAGCGACCCGGACGGACCACGGCCGGGTGGAGCCGCTCCAGGTCCTCGTTGGTGGTGACACCGACGAGGACGTTGCGGCCCTGCCCGAGCAGCCCGTCCGTGAGGTTGAGGAGCCGGGACAGCGCCTGCCCCGCCGTGTGCTTGGCCTCGCCCCGGATCAGTTCGTCGCAGTCCTCCAGAAGCAGCAGCCGCCACCGCCCCTTCGCCGTACCGTCGTCCTCCCCGATGGCGATGTCCATCAGATAGCCGACGTCGGTGAACAGCCGCTCCGGATCGAGGACGCAGTCCACCTGGCACCAGTCGCGCCAGGACCGCGCGAGCGTGCGCAGCGCGGACGTCTTGCCGGTGCCGGGCGGCCCGTGCAGGAGCAGGAGGCGCCCGGAGATGTCCTCCGGTGTGGTCTTCATCAGCTTGTCCATGGCGTCGGCCACCGGCGCGGTGTAGTTCTCCCGCACCTCGTCCCACGTGCCCGCGGAGATCTGCCGGGTGGTGCGGTGCGGCCCGCGCCGCGGCGAGACGTACCAGAACCCCATGGTGACGTTCTCCGGCTGCGGCTCGGGGTCGTCCTGCGCCCCGTCCGTGGCCTCCTTGAGCACCTGCTCGGCGAGCTCGGCGGTGGTGGCCGTGACCGTGACGTCCGCGCCGCGGTTCCAGCGGGACACGAGCAGCGTCCAGCCCTCGCCCTCGGCGAGCGTGGCGCTGCGGTCGTCGTCGCGGGCGGCCCGCAGCACCGTCGCGCCGGGCGGGAGCAGCGCGGAGCCCGGCTTGACGCGGTCGATGTTGGCGCTGTGCGAGAACGGCTGCTCGCCCGTCGCGAAGCGGCCGAGGAACAGCGCGTCCACGACGTCGGACGGGGAGTCGCTGTCGTCGACGTTGAGCCGGATCGGCAGGGCGTCCTTAAGGTTCGCAGACATGCCGCCATGATCCGTCACGGGTGCGCCCTCGTGCACGCGGTTTCCCCAGTGCGTCACCCCGCGCGCCGTGAAGCCGGCTGTCGAGCGGAACCGCCCCCACCGCGAGGGCGCGCCGCTAGTCTGGCCGTCGATGGGACGTCATGGGTGGCAAGCGGATGCACGGCGGTGGCGTCTCACCGCCCTCGTCGGCGTGGGTCTGGCCGCGCTGGCCCTGGTCCTGACCATGCTCACGCTCCCGGACGGGGAGCGCGGCAGCACGGCGGGCACGACTCCGGACGGCGACAAGGTGTACGGCACACCCGCCCCGACGCACGGCGAGGCACGGCCCGAGGTCGGCTGGGGCTTCACCCACACGCAGTACAGCGCCAACGAAGGGGACGACGCGGCCGTCGGGCGCGTCCAGGAGCTGCTCGCCGACCAGCCGCGCCCGCTGCCGCAGATCCAGCACGTCATGGGCTGGGGCGCGGGCAACCCCGAGCCGGTCAAGGGGCGCTACGACTTCGAGGCGATGGACCACCGGATGGACTTCATCCGCGCCACCAAGGGCACGCCGGTCGTGACCCTGTGCTGCGCCCCGGACTGGATGAAGGGCGGCAAGTCCGGCTCCGACAACACGAACTGGAGCCAGGACTCCCTGGAGACCGCGCCCCGGCCCGAGCACTTCGACGACTACGCCGCGCTGGCGGCGACCGTCGCCAAGCGCTATCCGGACGTGCGGCACTTCATCGTCTGGAACGAGTTCAAGGGCTTCTGGAACTCCGCCGCGGCCCGCTGGGACTACGAGGGCTACACCAAGCTCTACAACCTGGTCTACAAAGCCCTGAAGAACGTCAACAAGGACATCCAGGTCGGCGGCCCCTACCTGGTGATGGACAGCCTCGACCCGCGCGGGTCCGAAGGCGAGTCGAAGTCCGTGGCGGGCCCCTGGGGCCGCCTCGACCCGCGTGCCGCCGACGCCTTCGCCTACTGGAACGAGCACAAGGACGGCGCCGACTTCGTGGTCGTCGACGGCGCCAGCTACACCGAGGACGACGAGCTGCTGCCCGACGAGTTCGGGGCCACCGACAAGCTCACCGCCGTCGGCCGCTGGGTCCGCGAACAGACCGACGGCCTGCCGCTGTGGTGGGCCGAGTACTACGTGGAGCCGGGCGACGCCCAGGACAACCGCGACGACTGGTCCGAGGCGCACCGCGTCGCCGTGCACGCCTCCGGGCTGATGGCGATGGCGCGCGGCGGCGCGACCAGCGGCTTCTACTGGAACCCGCAGAAGCGGGACGGGGACTGCGCGGGCTGCCTGTGGAGCCCGACGCCCCGCGCCGACGGCGGCCGCGAACGGCCCATGCTGCGACTCCTCTCCCGCTTCTCGGAAGCGTTCCCGCCCGGCACCCGGTACGAGCAGGTGCCGATCGCCGAGGACGACACGCCCAACGTCCGCGTGCTCGCCGACGACAAGGCCGTGCTCGTCGTCAACACCCTCGACCGCGAGATCAGCGCCAAGGTCGACGGCAAGCGGTTCGACATGGCCGGGTACGAGGTGAAGTGGCTGACGCGGTGAAGTGGCTGACGCGGTGACCACTTCACCGCGTGAGCCCCTCCGGCCGCGCGCCCGGCCACACCACGGACACCGCCCGCGCCTCGTCCCACGCCTCGTCGGGAACCGTGTCCTACGCCATCGTCAGGAACCGTTGGAGCAGCGACGCCACGAACACCGCGAGCAGCGGCAGCGAGAACCAGAAGCTGCTCTGCAGCCACCGCTGCTGCCGCACGCTGGGCGCCGCCGCGACCCGTACGACCTCGCGCGCCGTGAGCAGCACGATCAGCGCGACCACCGCGAGGGCGCCCACCACCGACCACGGCGTCCACGTCACCTTCGGGCCGACGGCCCCCGGGTCGGCCTTGGCGACCGGGCCGTCCGGCTGCTGGCGCAGGGCGTACAACGTCGCGTCGGCGTTGGCGTAGACCTTCTTCAGCTCGGGGCGCTTGTCGAGGTTGCGGGCCAGGCGGGTGTCCCAGTTCGCCGGATAGCCGGTGTCCATCTGCAGATAGACGGTCTGGCTGCGGTTGATCATGAGGTACGAGTGGGGGCCCGCGTCCTTGAGTGCCTTGACCAGGCCGGACACCAGGACCGGGTCGGGCGGCGCGAGCGTCGGCACGTACTCGACCTTCTCCGCGTCCCGCTCTCCCCAGGGGATCGCGGGCGTCACGTTGTTGACGGTGTCGTTGCTCATCCACAGCAGCCGCACCGTCGGGTCGTCGTGCGCGTACACGTAGTCCATGGCGGCGACCTCGCCGGTCCTGATCCGCTCGAAGGGCTCGTTGCCCCAGCGCGCCACCAGGAAGCCGCCCACCAGGACGAGGCCCGCGAGCAGCGCGGCGAGCGGCGCGAGGCTCACCTTGTCCCGGTCGCGCTCCTTCGCGGTGGCGCCGGTGCGCGGGAACAGCGCGAGCGCGGCGAGCAGCGCGGCGCCCGGCAGCGCGAACATGAAGACGCGCAGCGCCATCTCGCCGCCGTAGGACTGCATGCCGAAGCCGAGGAACGGCACGAAGGTGAGGACGAGCAGCGACACCTCGCGGTACTTGTGCCCGCGTCGGCGCAACCAGCCCCAGCAGGCCATGGCCATCACACCACCGGCCAGCGCCACTCGGACGTACAGCACCAGCTTGTGCGTCGAACTGCCGCCCTCGATCCGGCCGGACACCGACGACGACACATTGCCGCCGACACCGCCGACACCGCCGAAGAGCTCGTCGAAGTGCCCCGACCAGTAGGGCTCGGCGAAGAAGCCCAGCCAGACGGCGACCAGTACGCCGCACAGCAGCGGCAGCCCGCGCAGTTCGCAGCGGCGCACCAGGACCAGGACGGTGAGCACGCCCAGCATCACGAACGGCGTGAGCTGGTGCGCGGGCACCGTGCCCGCGAACAGGCCCACGAGGACGACCAGGAGCACCGCCTGCTGACGGCGGCTGGTGGGTTCGACCTCCGCCTCGCCCGGCCGCCGCTTCGTCCAGAGCACGCGCGGCGCGCGGAACCACACGAGCAGGATCGCCACGAACGCGAGGTACAGCAGATACGTGAAGCCCTGCGGCGAGAAGTAGTCCTGGCCGACCCAGCCGCTCAGGACGAAGATCCAGATCCCGGCCCACTTGGCGCGCCAGCTCGCCCGCAGGGAGCGGGTGAGCAGCAGCATCGGGGCCAGGTAGAGCAGTTGGACGAGCGTCGGCCACCAGCGGATGACCTCGGTCAGGTCCGAGACGCCGCACGCCTTCGCGAGGAACGTGGCGGCGGCGAAGAAGCCGGGCCAGCTCCAGCGCGCGTCCAGGTCCGGCACCGCCGTGCCGGTCCGGTCGATGTACTCGATGAAGCCCAGGTGCTGCCAGGCCGTCGCGAACCTCGGCTCGGTCTCGATGACGGCGGGCAGCGCGTGCAGGGACACGACGGTGGCGACCAGGGTGAGCAGGAGCAGCCAGCGGTGCTGCCGCTCCAGCCACAGCAGCGACGCGAACACCCCCACGAGCAGCGCGGCGCCGACCAGCGTGGGCAGCGGCAGCACGGAGATCAGCCCGAGCCCGCCCATCCGGTCGAGGTCCCCCTCACCGAGCCCGAACGCCGGTACCCAGTACAGGCCGAGGGCGGCGAGCAGCAGGAAGCCGAGGACGAGGGCCTTCCGGTGCGGTGGGTACGTGCGTGGGGGCGGGGTGGCTGCGGTGGCCGGGCGGGCCGGGGCCGAGGTGTCCGGCTGCGCCGGGGGCGCGCTGGACCCGGCGGCGCGCGCTGCCGGGAGAACGGAGGCCGGTGAGGCCGTGCCGGACGGACCGGCGGTGGACGGCGGGGTGCTGGCCGGTGGCGTGGTGCCGGACGGCGTGGCCGGTGCACCGGCCGGGGGCGGGGGCACGGCGACGGCGGGTGACTTCGGGTCGGCCACGGTCGGCCAGGGCTCCTTCACGGGCAGGTCGGTGGGGGCGAGGGGGGTCTCGGCGGCGGGTCGGCTCTCAGCGTTCGGTGGGGCCGCCGCGCCCGCGAAGCCCTCCGAGCGGCACTCCGCGTCAGCTCGGTCGGCCCGGTCCGACCAGGTGGGCCGGTGCCCGTCCATGTCGTCCCCCTTGCCCGCTCCCACGGGCCCTCGTGCCGTCGGGCCCGGACGCACGTCCGGGCGGCGTTCCTGGTGCTCCACGTCGATCTGGACCGCCAGTTGAAGTGTGTCGGAGTCGAGGGACTCGCGCAGCGCCCACGCGGGGCCGCGCCGCCGCTCCTTGTTCCGGGGGTCCCCAGGCCGCTGCGGGGTGAGCTCGACGGTGGTGGTCGCGGCCACCTCCCGGGTGCCGAGGTCCGCCAGGTCCCCGTCCGGGGCCGCGCGGTCGGCGGCCGGGGCCGCGCGCGTGATGGCGTACAGCTTGGGTGCCGCGATCGCCACGATCACCGCGAGGCTGGAGATCTCCGCGACGCCCGCGCCGGTCAGCCCCATCCGGGGCAGCAGGAGCAGCGTCAGGCCGAGCACGAGCAAGCACAACAGGCCCTGCAGCCAGGCGAGTCCGGAGGTCCGGCTCTGCGCGCGCAGGACGGCGAAGTACGTCTCCATGACGACCCGCAGGAGCGCGCCGACCGCGAACCAGCGCAGCAGCGGCGTCGCGGCCTCCGAGTAGCCCTGGCCGAACACGTGCAGGATGTACGGCGCGCCCACGAACAGGATGCCGCACACCGGGATCATGATCCGTGCCATCCGGCGCAGCGCCGCACGGGTGTTGGCGGCGAGCCGCGCCGGGTCGTGCGCGCCCTCGACGGTCAGTGACGCGCCCATGTTGATGGCGAGCAGGTTCGTGGTGCCGCCGATGGTCGTCGCGATGTAGAAGTACGCGTTGTCGGAGGAGCTGACCTGCGCGGCCACGATCACCGGCACCAGATAGACCACGGCGAGCGAGCACAGCGAACCGGTGTAGTCACCGGCGAGGAAACGCCCTATCTCGCGCAGCGACGGCGGCGTCGTCCTGCCCTCAGTGGCCCGCACGTGCCGCGGCACCAGGCGTCGGAAGACCAGCCAGCCCAGCGGCACCACCGAGAAGGCGATGGCGGCCACCCACGACACGAACACTCCGGCCGTCGGTATGGCCGCCGCGAAGACGATCAGCAGCCCGAGCTTGACCACGGAGAACACGGTGTTGCCGACCGGCACCCACAGCGCGTTGCGCAGCCCGGTGAGCACCCCGTCCTGGAGCGTCAGGAGCGACCACGCCACCACCGCGCCGACGAAGCAGATCCCGGCCACCGGCCCGTGCAGGAAGCGGTACGAAGGCCCCCACAGGCCGAGCGTGGCCAGGAAGGTCAGCGCCGCGCAGGCGACGACGACGGAACTCATCGCGTACGTACGGAAGATGAGCTTGCCCGTGGCGCGGCCCGCCACCGGGATGAAGCGGGCGAGCGCGCCCATGAGCGTGACCGCGGTGATGCCCGCGAGGAGCTTCATCGCCGCGATGGCCGCCGAGCCCTGGCCGACCGCCGACTCCGAGTAGTACCGGGCGGCGGCCAGCCAGAAACCGAGGCCGAGCAGACCGGAGATTCCGGTGTTGAGCATGAGCGCGTAGGCATTGCGGAACAGCGGGCTGTCGCCGTCCCGCCCCGCTCCGGGCAGCCGCATTCGCCGGGACCTGCGGCACTTGCCGGACGGCGGTGTGCCGCCGGACTTCGCGTCGGTACCGGTGACCTCTGCCTGTGCGGTGGTCGTGTCAGACACGGGGGCGAGCTGCCTTCCGGCGGGCTTGTCGGGCTCTGCGGACGATGGCGTATCCCTTGCTGAGCACCCGGTCCCTGGCGAAGGACCGGACGATCGAGCGGCCGAGCAGCAGCCGTTCGAACTCCCCGACGCGGGTGCCGCGCCGCACCGTCACCCGCCGCAGCGCGTACGGGCCCTGGCAACGCCGTGCCAGGCCGTTGCCCACGGCGAGGGACTGGCCGAACCCGGCGCCCCGGACCGCGCACCGCACCCGGCGGCTCGAGTAGCCGTAGGGGTAGGCGAACGACACCGGTGGGGTGCCGAGTTCATCGGCGAGGATCTCACGGCAGCGCACCAGCTCGAACCAGAGCGCGTCGTCGGAGAGCTGGTCCAGCTGCGGATGCGTGTGGCTGTGCCCCCCGATCTCCATGCCGGCCGCGGCCAGTTCGCGCACCTGGTCCCAGCCGAGCATGGTATCGAGGCCGCCGCCCGTGTCGTACTTCCCGGGCAGCCAGCCCGTCGCCACGAACAGCGTCGAGCTGAAGCCGTGCCGGGCGAGCGCCGGGAGGGCGTGCTGGTGCACGCCCTCGTAGCCGTCGTCGAAAGTGATCAGGACGGGTCTGGTCGGCAGGGGGCGTCCGGGTTGACGCCAGTGCCAGGCCAGTTGGGAGGTGGTGAGCGGCGTGCAGCCGAGCGCGCGCACCACCTCCATCTGCTCCGCGAACGCCTCGGGTGACACGGAGAGGTCGTGGGTCGCCTCGTTCGGGTGCGGCGCGACCGCGTGGTACATCAGGATCGGGATCCCGCCGGTGCTCATCTGCTGCCCTCACCGCCTCTCGTCCCCGTGCCCCGGGCGCCCTCGGTGCCCCGGGTGGCGGACGCCGTACCGGCCACGTCGACGACGGCGAAGCTCGCCCCCGACCGGCGTGCGCGCACGCTCCCGACGAGGTACCCGCCGGCCGCCGCCGCCACGCCCGCGACGATCGCCCCCGCCCGCCCGGCGCCACCGGGCCGCGCCAGCACCGCGTCCCGCAGGCCGCGGCCGACACCGGCCGGGAGCACCCGGGTGGTGTACCGCCGCTCGGACTCCAGGCCCTTGCCGGCGCCCACGCTCCGGGACACCAGGGCCTTGGACAGGCCCTCCGCGTAGGCCCGGTTACGGAAGTAGCCGAAGCGCTCGCGGGCCGCGGGCACCCGGTGGTGGATCACCGCGCGGTCGTCCATGAGCAGCACGGCGTCGGGGCGGGCGCGGGTGAGCCGGATGCACAGCTCCGTCTCCTCGCAGCCCAGTGGGCGCTTGTCGCCGTCCCGCCCGATGCCGGTCGCGAAGCCGCCCGCGATCTCGAAGGCGGTGCGCCGGAACGAGGCGTTGCCGCCGAGCACGTTGCGCACCGGCACCCGGCCCGTCGGATGCCCTCGGTACATGCACCCGACGACCCAGTCGAACTCCTCGGGGAACCACAGGGGCCGGCGGCCCGACTCCCAGGCGGGCAGCGTGCGGCCGCCCACGGCGAGGACCCGCGGGTCCTCGTACCCCTCGGCGAAGCGGGCCAGCCAGTCCCGCTCGGCGACGGCGTCGTCGTCGAGGAAGGCGATGATCTCGCCGCCGGACTCGGCGATGCCGGTGTTGCGGCCCGCGGACAGGCCGCGGGGGCCCGCGTTGGCGAGCACCCGCACTCCCTGTGTCTCTTTGTACTCCTTGGCCAGGCGGTCCAGGAGCGGCGTGTTGTGGTCCACCACGAGCAGGGTCTCGTGCGCGGTGTGGGACTGCGCGCGCACCGAGGCGACCGCTGCGAGGATGTCCTCCCAGCGGTCCTCGGTGTACGCGCACACGACCACCGAGATGGAGATCAAGAAGCCTCTCCCTGGTGCCGCGGCAGGGGCGTGGTCCGCGAACCCTGGCGCTGTGTGCGCTTGTTGGAGCGTTCGGTCAGGATCACCTTGAGCACGCGCAGTCCGTCGCGCACGGCGCTGAGGTTGCTCACGCCGTGGATGCGCAGGTACTCGTGGCTCGGGATCTCCTGGACCTTGAGCCCGGCCTTGACGACGCGGATGTTCATCAGCGTCTCGACCTCGAAACCGGTGCAGTCGAGTTCGATCTTGTCGAGGCAGTGTCGCCAGAACGCGTTGTAGCCGTAGCAGAGATCCGTGTAACGGGCCCCGAACTTGGCGTTGACCACGGAGCACAGGACGTGGTTGCCGAGTTTGCGGATGAAGGTCATGTCGTCGGTGCCGCCGCCGTTGGCGAAGCGGGAGCCCTTGGCGAAGTCGGCGCCCGAGACCAGGGCGGAGACATAGCTGACGATCTCGTGGCCGTCCGCGGAGCCGTCCGCGTCGACCATCACGATGATGTCGCCGGTGCAGGCCTCGAAGCCGGTGATGAGCGCGTCGCCCTTGCCCTTGCCGAGCTGGCGCACGACCTTCACGTCCGGCCACAGCTCGCGGGCCACGGCGACCGTGTCGTCGGTGGAATTGCCGTCCACCAGGACGACTTCATGAACCCACTCGGGCAGCGTCTTGAACACGTAGGGAAGGTTCTCCGCCTCGTTCATGGCGGGAATCACTACGCTCACCGGTGGCGCAATCGCCAGATGTGAAGAGACCGGGCGGTATTCGTGCTGGCTCGGAATGGCGGGCAATCCCGCTATGGCGTTCCCTTCCGCTGGTCCAGTCTTTTCCTTCGAGTCGCTGGCCGCGTTAGCCGACGGGTCGATTAAAGGATCTTGCCCCCGGCCGGCCGGGCGCACAACAGAACTCATGAGTCTGATCCCTCTCGTCCGGTGGACCACCCGCCCCCGGGCAGTCCGGATGTGGATCCGGTTCGAAAGGGGGGATTCTCACTGCGGTCATGGCGGAATGGATTTCCGGGCACGCCGAGCGAGCTGGCATGACTGCGCGGCACGTGCACCGGCAGAAGTTCGATCACCGGACACGGGCACCCCCCTACCGCGCCCCGCGCCAGCACCATCGCGGTCTTGAGCCCTCCCCTAGACCGACTGTCGATGGACCGATGCGGGTGGATGTACGACGGTATTGATGCTTGCGACCGTATGGCAAGACCTGGAACGGGGTCTCACGGTTTCGGATATTTGACCATTCTCTTCGGACACCACGGGAGTGTCCGGTTCTCCAATCATCCGTGACGATCCTTGGCACTTCCTGCGCGCTTCTTAATCGTTCCGGCGCGCGGCTCTGATCTTTCCCAGGCGTTTGAGCAGGCGATCTGCGGGTCCGAACAATTCCGGTCGGCCTACGACGGTATTGCGCAGCCCCCGGACGGGTGCCCGGTAGGCACGATGTCCGATTGCCATGGGGTGGCGCAGCGCCACCCATCCTTCGGACACCGTGAGCTCACGTGTCTTCAGGGAGTCCTTCCACTGCTTCTGGCCACGGCCGAGATCGATGTGCGCGATGCCGTCGGCGGCGGCCTCCTCGGCCATGTGCAGATGGAGCAGCAGGCCCGGCGAGTACCGGGCGAAGTCGGGGTCGTACGCCGGGAACCAGCACACCAGCACGCGCTCGCTGCGCGGGCCGAAGTGCGCGGCGATCGGCGCGCCCCCGGCGTACAGCACGGAGAGGACACCGGCGAAGGAGTCGCCACGGCTGTGGAACAACTGGTGCACGAGGCGGGTGATCCAGTCGTGCGCGAAGCGGTCGCTGCGGCCGGTCCTGCGGTACTGCGCGGACTTCCAGGCGATCAGCTTGCCCAGGACGGCCGGGTCGCGCTCGTCGTGCACGTAGCGGACCTCGCCGTGGTCGCGGCTGAGTCTGCGGCCCTTGGCGAGGGTGGAGCGGAGGAACTTGGGGGAGCGGGCCCGGAGTCGGGCGAGATAGCCGTCGTACCCCTCGTCGAGGTCCATCACGGGGGACGGGAAGCGGCCGGACGCGCCGGTCTCGAACGGGTCCTGGCCGGCCGCGAGGTGGTCGAACTCCCACATCGCAAGACCGCAGTCGCGCAGCAGCCGCCGGGCGTCGACGTCGAAGCCGGGGCGGTGCACCATGCCCTGGCAGTCGGAGACGCCGAGGCCGACGGCCCGGCCCACGCCGGTTCTGGATCTCTGGAACGGGAAGTACGCGGCGGGCTCACCGTGCTCACGGGCGACGGCGACCCGCACGTTCGCGCGGACCCGCGCCATGGCGAGGGTGAACTCCGGTGCCAGGAACGGGTTCGAGAGGTCGGGCAACCCGTTCAGATGAGCCTTGGACTGCATGGCCGTCCACGCCGCCCGGTCGGCTGCGGTGAGCTCGCCGGGGCGGTGCACGGTGACCTCCACATCATCACGTCCGTCTACTCGGGGCGCGGTGACGCACTCGCCGCGCCAGGGCTGACAGGAAGACGAGCACGCTGAGCGCGCCGACCGCCGCGACGCCGCCGCGGATCGACCATGCGTGCAGCGCCAGCATCACCTGGGCGACCAGCAGGTTGACCACCAGCGCCGCGCTTCCGCAGGCCACGACGCGGGCCCAGCCGTCGAGCCCCCGCAGCCACGGGGACAGGGCGAAGCCGGGGGCCGCGAGGAGGAAGAAGAGGACGAACGGGGCGCGCAGCGGCGAGGAGAGGCCGAGCAGCGCGAACGCGGCGCCGACACATCCGGCGGCCACGGCCACGCCCGCGAGCAGTGGAGTCAGGTCCGCGGACGCCGCTCGCGGTTCTCTGCCAGGGTCCTGGTGCGGCTCTTCCGTACTGGTGGCCGCTGCCTTGATCCCGATGGTCTGCATGGGCGACTTGCCCCCCGAAGCGCCGGATGCCGGGCTTCAATGTCGCTCAGTATCCGGCGGCCCGTCAAGATGCGGAGGGGGTGTGCAGATGTTCGTTGTCGGACTGTAGTCCGATCGGTGAACTCTCCTGGCGGGCAAGGGAATTACTGAAGAATTAATTGACATGGACACTATCGGCAACGGGTGGTGCGTGCTACCACTGTCGAGGCAGAAATCCTGCTAAGGGAGGTTCCATGAGATTGTCCCGATTCACGGCATACGCTTCCTCGCTCCTCCTCGCCGCCGCCTGCACCCTCACCGGGGTGGCCACGGCGCACGCGGATTCCGGCGACGACCGGGCCGCCGCCCCCGCCTATGTGGCGCTCGGCGACTCCTACTCCTCCGGCGTCGGCGCCGGCAGCTACGACAGCGGCAGCGGAAACTGCAAGCGCAGCACCCGCTCCTACCCGGCGCTGTGGGCTGCCGCCAACTCACCCTCCAGCTTCAGTTTCACGGCTTGTTCCGGCGCTCGAACGGGTGACGTTCTCAACAACCAGCTCGGGCCCCTGAACTCCGGCACCGGACTGGTGTCCCTCTCCGTCGGCGGCAACGACGCGGGCTTCGCCGACGTGATGATGACCTGCGTACTGCAGTCCGAATCAAGCTGTGTGACGCGCGTCAACCAGGCCAAGGCGTACGTGGATTCGACGCTGCCCGGCCAGCTCGACCAGGTCTACTCCGCGATCAAGGGCAAGGCGCCGTCCGCCCGCGTCGTGGTGCTCGGCTACCCCCGCTTCTACAAGCTCGGCGGCAGCTGCCTCGCCGGTCTCACCGAGGGCGAGCGGCGCGCCATCAACGGCGCCGCCGACCACCTCAACACCGCCACCGCCAAGCGCGCGGCCGACCACGGCTTCACCTTCGGCGATGTCACCACCACGTTCACCAACCACGAGATCTGCTCCAGCGACTCGTGGCTGCACAGCGTGAACTGGGGCAACATCGGCGAGTCGTACCACCCGACCGCCGCGGGCCAGTCGGGCGGCTACCTCCCGGTCTTCCGCGGAGCGGCCTCCTGACGACGTCCCCGCACGGGTCGCGTCACTGTTCGTAGGGAGAGGAGGAGCCTCCTCCGGTGGCAGGAGGCTCCTCCTCGCACGTCACGGAGTACGCGACGGAGTTGGACGTCGCGGTCACCGGGCTGCGGACCTCGACCCGCACGCTGCCGCGGTGCGTGCCGGGATCCGTCACGGCCGGCGCCTCCACATGGTTGACCTGCTTGCTCTTCCCGCCGCCCGACGCGAACGAGAGCGTCTTCCAGCCCGGGTCGCTCGACTCGCCCCCGGCGGTCACCCACCGGTACTGCACGCCCACCGGCACCCGCCCCACGGTGAAGGTCGCCGCGAACGACGGCGCCTCGCCGGCCGGTGCCGGGCACGCACCCGTGTACGAGGTGCGGTGGGCGGTGACGCTGACGCGCACGGACTGGGGCGTGGTGGCCGTGCCCCCGTGCTCACCCCCGTCGGTGGAGCCGCCGCCGTCACTGCCCTCGTGGGTGTCTCCACCGCCGTTGCCCGACCCGCCGTTGCCGTTGTCCCCGTCGCCGGACCCGCCCCCGTCGCTGCCGCCTCCGTCTCCTCCGCTTCCTCCGTCGGATCCGCCGTCGGATCCGCCGTTACCGGTGGCGGCGCTGTCCGATCCGCCGGTCGTGTCGCTGCCGCTGTCGGTGCCGCCGTTCCCTCCGCCCGGGTCGTCCTTCATCAGGGCGTACGTGACACCGCCGATGCCCAGAGCCACGGCGGTGAGACCCGCGACGAGCACGGCGGTCGTACGGCGCGAGCGGGGGTGGGGCGTCGTGGTCGTGGCCGTGCCGGGGGCGGGCGTGGTGCCGGTCGGCGCGGACGAGGCGAGACCGGCGGGCGGTGGGGGAGGAGGGCTGGGCTGCTGGGAGGCGACGACCGTCGGCTGGTACGGGGCCGACGGCTCCGTGCGCGGCGCGTGGCCCTCCGCCACCAGCCGCAGATCCCGCTCCGTGTCCGCCGCGAGGGAGCGCTCCGCCGGGTCCTTGCGCAGCAGCCCCTCGATGACCGGGGCCAGCGTACCCGCGTTGCGCGGCGGCGGCAGCGCCTCGTCGACGACGGCGCGCAGTGTGCTCAGCGGAGTGTCCTGCCGGAACGGCGAGACGCCCTCCACGGCGGCGTACAGCAGCACCCCCAGCGACCACAGGTCGGACTCCGGACCGGGACGCCGCCCCAACGCCCGCTCCGGAGCGAGGAATTCGGGCGACCCGACGACTTCACCCGTCATGGTGAGGGCCGAACTGCCCTCCACCATCGCGATCCCGAAGTCGGTCAGCACCACCCGGCCGTCATTGGAGAGCAGCACGTTCCCGGGCTTGACGTCGCGGTGCAGCACCCCCGCGTCGTGCGCGGCGCGCAGCGCGCCCAGGACCTCCGCGCCGATGTACGCGGCGCGCTGCGGGGTCATCGGCCCTTCGGACTCCAGGGAGTCCGACAGGGACAGGCCGCGCACCAGCTCCATCACGATCCACGGCCGCCCCCCGTCGGTGGCGACGTCGTACACCGTCACGACATTGCGGTGCGGGATCCGGGCCGCGGCCCAGGCCTCGCGCTCCAGGCGGGTGTACAGCCGCTCGACCTCGCTCGCCGGGAGCCCCGCGGGCGCGCGGACCTCCTTCACGGCGACCTCGCGGCCGAGGACGTCGTCCCGGGCCCGCCAGACCGTGCCCATGCCCCCCTCGCCCAGCGGCGCCAGGAGGCGGTATCGCCCAGCGATCACTCGCGCTTCGTCGGTCACGAGTCCCCCATTTCGCAGCCGTGCGATTCTCCACAAAAGTAGCTCAACCGAGCGCTGTTGCGGCCCCTTTGAACACCAATCCACACCCCAGGGCGAGGACCACGCACGCGGACCCCAACGGCGCGAGCCGCCGGGTGACCGAGGCGAGCCGCATCCGCCCCGCCCGCTTCCGCCCCGCCACCGCGGCGACCCGCGCCCCCAGCCGTACGACGAGGAACCCGGCGGCCGTCAACGTGAGCGCGAGTCCCGCGCCGTAGGCCACCACGAGCAGCAGCCCGAACCAGGCCTCACCGAGGGCGGCGGCGCCGACGAGGACGACGACGGCGGAGGGGCTGGGCACCAGGCCACCGGCGAAGCCGAGGAGGAGGGTGCCGCGGCGGGTGGGGGGTGCGGGCGGGTGCGGGTGGTCGTGCGGATGCTCCTGGCCGACCGGGTGCTGGTGGCCGTGTACGTGCTCGTGGCCGTGCCCATGGCCGTGGAGATGCCCGTGCCCGTGACCGTGCGCATCCCCCTGCGCGTGGCTGTGCCCATGGGCGTGACCGTGACCGTGGGCCCGATGGCGCCAGGCCCTCCGCACCAGGACGGCTCCCGCGCCCGCCACCAGGAGCCCGCTGGCGACGCCGAGCCAGGCCACGACGGAGGGGGCGGCGGCGGAGCCGCCCGCGACGAGGAGGCCGAGGGCGACGACGCCCAAGGTGTGGGTGACGGTGACGGAGGCGGCGAGGGGGAGGACGTCGCGGAGGGAGGCGGTGCCGCGGGCGGCGGCGGTGGCGGCCATGAGGGTCTTGCCGTGGCCGGGGGCGAGGGCGTGCAGGGCGCCGAGGAGCAGGGCGGTACCGAGGGCCACGGCGGCGAAGGTCCAGGTGAGGTCGTGCCGGGCGACGAGACGGGTGAGGGCGTCGGTGGCGGCACGGGGGAGGGCGGAGGCGGGCGGGGCGGGGTCGGCGGCGAGGGCGGGGCCGCCGGGGCGGACGCGCAGGGTGGCGGAGGTGGTGTCGGGCGGGGCGGAGGTGAGCTGCTTCGGGTAGCGGGTGAGGGCGCGGGAGGGGGAGGCGGCGGGGACGTCGGTGCGGGTGAGGGTCATGCGGTCGCCGCGGGCGGTGATCTCGCGCCAGCCGGGGGCGGGTTGGCGGGCGGAGCGGAAGGTGAGGGCGAGGTTCTTGCCGCGGGGCAGCGGGGCGGCGAAGCGGCACTCGAGGCGGACGGTGGGGAGCCCGGCCTGCCCGGTACGGAGGAGGGCGCGGGCGCTGCGGGCCGCAAGGGGGACGGGCCGCCCACCGAGCCCGACGCGGCTGCCGGCGGCGGCCTCACGGCACCGCTCGGCGGCCCAACGGGCCTTCCCCGCCCGCTTGATGCCGGATTCGGCCTGAGAGGCGGGAATCTCGGCGAGGTCCTCGACGTGCTCGACGCGGAGCCGACCGGGGGCCAGGGTGAGGGCGTCGTGCTGATTGAGGGTGAAGTTGCCGAGGGGGTGGGCGGCGGCGGGGGCGGTGGGGAGGGCGAGGGCGCAGCCGAGGGCGACGAGGGCGAGGACGAGGCCGCGGCGGGCCCAGGAGGAGGCGGTGCCCCGGGACCGGGTCCTGCCCGGCCTGCGCCGCGTGAGCTGCCCACGCGGCCCGCCCCGGCCGGGGGGTCCGATGGGTGCGGCCCGTCCGGTCTGTCGGGACCCTCCGAACCACCCGAACCGTTGGCCCCCGACGCGCACAGGCCGCCGGACTCGCTCGTCCCCCGCGAGGCGGCGGGCCAGGGCAGCCACCCACCGGGCGGTACGTGACAGGAACGCCCCCCACCAGACCGCACCGGCCCACGAAACAGCCCTCATCCCAATCCCTCCAACAGTCGCCCGGCCTCCCGGGAACCCACGGGAGAGAAGCCGGAGTTGAGCCGGACCGCGGCACTCAGCCAGCGCCGCGCCTGCGAGGTGGAGCCGTGGCGCAGCTCGATCACCCCGCGGTGATAGAAGAAGGACGCCTCACGGAACCCCGTGGCAGTGGCCCGCCGCGCGTACCGCAAGGCTTCGTCGTCCCGCCCCACGGAGTGGAGAGCCCACCCCAGCGCGTCGGCGGTATGCACCGTGCGCCGCCGCCCCCACTCGGCCCGCGCGGCGGCCAACGCGGCCTCCGCGTCCCCGTGGTCGACCGCGGCGAGCGCCGTATCCAGATCAGGGTTGACCCCGTTCGCCCGGGCCAGCCGAGTCCAGGCCCGGACCAGCCGGTACTGCTCGCGAGCCCGCCCCAACTCCCCCCGGGACTCGTACAGTTCCCCGAGAGCGACCAGCGCGCCGGGCAGCGGCTGCCGTGCCACGGCCCCCCGCAGATCCACGAGGGCCGCGCCCACCTGCCCCCGGGCGGCCCGCACCCGCCCCCGCGTCTCCAACGCGGGAACGTAGGAGGGGTCGGCCCGCAGCGCGACGGCGCACCGCCGCGCGGCCTGCGCGTACTCCCCCTGCCGCCAGGCGAGTTGGGCCAGCGCCGTGGCGACGTACGCGACATCACCGGGCGCCCGCGCGGAGGTGAGCGCCCGCTCCAGGACGCGCCGCGCCGCGCCGACGTCCCCGCGCAGCTCCCGCACGTACGCGTAGCGCGTGAAGACGGGAATGCCGGGCCGCCGCGCGTCGGCGGTACGTGCCGCGCGCAACGCGCGTGCGTACGAGCCGAGTTCGACGAGGGCGTCGATGCGGGTGGCGAGGGCGCGCTCGCTGTAGGGGTTCGCGGCCAGCGCCCGGTCGGCGTACCGCAGCGCGCCGGAGAAGTCGTGCCGCGCGGCGGCGAGGGCGCCGAGCCCGGCGAGGGCACCGTCGTGACCGGGCCGGAGACCGAGCGCGCGGTCCAGGGCGTGCTCGGCCTCGGCGTACCGGGTGGGGTCGGCGTGCGTACGGGCCTGCTCGACGTACGCGGACCCGAGCGCGGCCCAGGACGCGAAGTCCCGGGGCCGCGCCCGCACCCGCTCGCGCAGCGCGGACACGTTGCGGTCGAGGTCGCCCGAGCGCAGCCCGGTGGGCGGCGCCGCGTACGGGGCGGGCGGGGCGGCCGCCACCGACGGCCGCCCCTCCTCCCGCAGCCCGCCGACCACCACCGCCCCCGCGGTCAGCACGACCGCGAGCACGACAACGGCCCCGAGCCGCCACCCGAACCGCCGCCCGGCACCACCCGACGGCTCCCCGACCGGGGTGCCGTCGAGCGACACCCCGGCCGACCCACCGCCACCCCGGACGGAACCACGGCGGAGCGTCATCTCAGCCTCCCGCCACCCCGGACCCGCGACCCCGCGGACCCGCGCCGCCGCCGCGCATGCGCCACCAGACCAGGCCGAGGGCCAGGAGCAGCAGGCCGGCGCCGCCGGCCGCGGCGGAGGCGACGAGGACGGTGTCGGAGGAGCCGTCCGTGTCACGGGCCGCTGTGGCCGGTGCGCCGCCGGTCAGGGCGTCGCGCGGGCCGCCGGGCGCGCCGGAGCCGTCGTCCGAGCCGGAGCGGGCGCCCTTCTCCGCCAGCGGGCCCCGCGAGCCCGACGTGGGCAGGGCCACGTACGGGAAGGACCGGCCGAACGCGCGGTCGTTGGCGTTGACGGCGTCGCCCAAGTCGTTCTTCTGGCCGACGAGTTCGCCCTGGACGACCTGGAGGGAGATGTCGAGGACGTCGTCGCTGAGGCGCCGCCCGTTGGGGTAGCCCGCGTTGTCGCCGTCGAGGACGCCGAGCCGCTTCGGCGACGCGGTGGGCTTGACGGAGGTGTTGAGGCGCAGCGCCTCGGCGGGGCGTACGTTCGGCGGCTGGTTGAGGCCCTTCACGCCGGTGAGGAACACCGACACCAGGTCGTCGCGGGGCTCCTTCGGCGCCTTGATCTTGTAGATCGACTCGATCAGGCGCGGCAGCTCCGGCTTGGTGACGTACGGCAGGAAGTCCGCGTCGTTCCAGGGCGCGGACGCGTTGAACTTGTCCTTGTCCTTCATGGGCACGACGACCTCGTTGACGAGCGGCGCGCCGAGCCGGGAGACCTGCGTCCACTTCCCGGCCGCGTTCTTGCGCTGCGTCGTCGACCAGACGCCGACGGTCGGCTGCTTCTCGGACTGCCGGATCGAGGCGGACGGCACCTGCAGGGCGACGGAGTTGACGTTGTACCCGGCGAGGGTGTCACGCCCGACCTCCGACAGATCGCCCCCGTACAGCAGGTCGAACACCCGCAGGTCCAGGAAGAACGGGTCGTCGGCCTGCCCGGCGAACGCCGTGTTGCCACCGGGCAGCTTCCGTACGGCCTGGTCGCGCAGCTTGCCGTAGTCGGGCATGGAGGCCTTGCCGACGTGGCTGGGCGCGACCGGCAGATCGTCGGCGACCTTCTTGGTGGAGACGGCCTTCTGGTCCTTCAGGCGCAGCAGGTCGATGTCGTACGTCTGCGTGACGTTCAGGTCGGGGTCGTCCAGGGACGTGACGGGCCCGCTGTTGTAGAGGAACGTGTCCCCGTTCTTCGTACGGGTGTCGAAGGTCCAGCGGTACAGCAGGTCGCCCTGCGCGTCGCCGTCGCTGTCGATGTGCACGTCGTACTGGGCGTCCTCGGCGAACGTGTAGAAGTTCGGGCCGCCCGCCGGCTCCGAGAACGGCAGCCAGTTCGCGACGATCGTCGTGGTGTCGGCCTTGTCGGGGCTGACGAACGCGTACACGTCCGTGTTGTCGTACTGCGGCTGCCCCGAGATCAGCGGGGCCTCCCGGTGGCTGGAGGCGCGGGCCGCCTCCGGTTCGAGCGTGCCGGTCCCGGCGGCTGCGAGCCCCCCGGCGGCCAGCACACCGCACACGAGCCCGACGATGCCACGGGTGTTCCGTCGCCTCGTGCGGCTCCTCGCGACTGCTGTCATCGCGTCCGTCCTCACTGTCGGTGTGGGTTGTTGTGGCGGATGTGCCGCGCGCGTGGCCCGGGCGCGGTCCGTCTGCCCCGCCATTCGGCGCCGCGCCCCGCGCGGATTGGCACCAATCCCGCGCGAGGTCTCGCACCGAACCCCCACCGCGTCCAGAATTGGGCGCCCGGGGGAGCGGGAAACGGCCGGGGACGTGGGCCGGGGCCACCGGGAGAGGCCTGCGGAGGGCAAGGAAAAGGCAGGAAAATAGGGGGACTCGGTGGACGCTGACGCACTGCTGCCCCTGGTGGCCCGCGGCGACCAGAAGGCGTTCGAGGAGTTGTACGGACTGGTGTCCGGGCCCGTGTACGGACTGGTCCGCAGAGTGCTCCGCGACCCCGCACAGTCGGAGGAGGTGGTCCAGGAGGTGCTCCTCGAACTGTGGCGCACCGCCGCCCGGTACGACCCGGCGCGGGGCTCCGCCCTGTCCTGGATCCTCACGCTCGCCCATCGCAGGGCCGTCGACCGGGTCCGCAGCGCGCGGGCCGCGAGCGACCGCGAGCAGCGCGCGGCCCAGCGCGCCGAGGCGCCCGCCTTCGACCAGGTCGCCGAGGAGGTCGAGGGCAGCCTGGAGCGGGAGTGGGTGCGCCGCTGCCTGGAGCGGCTCACCGACCTCCAGCACCAGGCCGTGACGCTCGCCTACTACGACGGCTACACCTACCGCGAGGTGGCCCGGCGCCTGTCCGTGCCGCTCGGCACCGTCAAGACCCGCATGCGGGACGGCCTCCTGCGGCTCCGCGACTGCCTGGGCGCCGCCGCATGAGACAAACGGGCACCGGCCCCCTCGGCCGCATCCGGCTGTACGTAGGCGGCCTGCGGATCGGCCGCACCGTGCACTCCCTCGCCGTGCCGTACGCCCTCGACGCCCTCGACCCGCAGGAGACCCGCCGTTTCGAGCGGCACCTGGAGGGGTGCCCACGCTGCACCGACGAGGTGCGCGCGCTCGCCGCCGACACCGTACGCCTGGCACACGCCGCCTCCGTCCCGGCGCCGCCGGACCTGCGGGACCGCATCCTGACCGCCGTGCGCGCCACCGAGCAGGAGGCTCCGGAGCCCGTACCGGTGGTGCGGGAGCGCGGGGGCGCCCCGGCGCGCGGCCGTGCCCCCGTCCTCGTGGCGCTCGCCGCGTCCGCCGCCGTCCTCGCCCTCGTCGCCGTCGGCGTCCTCGTCCTCGCCCTCGGCCGCGCCGACGACCGGCTCGGCGAGGAGCGGGCCGCCACACGTGAGATCGCCCACGTCCTGGCCGCGCCCGACGCCCGCGCGGCCGCCACCAGGGACGCCGACGGGCGCGGCCTCGGTGTCGTCGCGTCCCGCGCGCGGGGGCAGGCCGTGGTCGCGCCGTCCAGGCTCGGCAGCCCGCCCGACGGCCGGGACCATCAACTGTGGGTGATGCGTGCCGGGGCGGCACCCCGCTCCCTGGGCCTTCTCGACGGCGAAACGCCGGTCGTCACGGACGATCTGAACGGGAAGGCAAGCTCACTCGCTGTCACCGTCGAACCCGACGGGGGATCGGTGCGGCCCACCACCGCACCGGTTGTCCAACTCACCCTGAAATCAGTTGGATTCGGAGAGTAATCGTCAACGTCCTTATGGGGAAGGTGAATCCTGCGACCGGGATACACGAGTGTCATGGCGGGGCGATAGGGTTAACCTGCCCTGGGCCGGGTGCCCTCGTACGGGTGGGGAGTGACATGGAACAGATAACAGTGCGCAGTAGGGCGAGGGTCCCTGCGATCACTTGTGGGAGCGGCGCGACCAGTTCGCGTCTCGACCGTCATCTCTCGGTGCTGGGCGGTCCCGCCGTCCCGCAGCGCGAGGCGGCCGAGGCGACGCTGCTGATGCGCGAGCTCACCTCGCGTGACGTCGCGCACGACCGCAGCGGCGGCAGGCGCGCACGCGTGCGCCGGGTGTCGCTGTTCGCACCGCTGCGGCGGTTGCGGCGTTCGCTGTTCGGCAGCCACTAGTTTCTGGCGTGGGCGCCCTGGTCTCGGGCCGTGGCGTCCCGCCGTCCTCCCCTTCTTCGTTCTTCTCCCGCCCGCCCACCCCGTCTGTCCTGTCGCTGCTCGCGCTGTCGCATGGTGCCCGTGGGGCGGGGTGCCGCCGATCGGCCTGCGGCCTCGTCCTCAAACGCCGGACGGGCTGAAAACTCTCGCCCTGGTCCTCACGTGGCGGGCGGGTTGAAATCTCTCGTCCTGGTCCTCACGTGGCGGGCGGGTTGAAATCTCTCGTCCTGGTCCTCACGTGGCGGGCGGGTTGAAATCTCTCGTCCTGGTCCTCACGTGGCGGGCAGGCTGAATTCCCTCGCCCCCGTCCTCAAATGCCGCACGGGGTGAAATCCCGCCCTCGCCCTCGTTCGCGGCGCCTCAGTCGGCTTGCAGGTTCAGGTGGGGCAGGTCGCCTCGGGACGCGACGCCCAGCTTGGGGTACGCGTTGTAGAGGTGGTAGCCGACTGTTCGGGGGGACAGGAACAGGTGGGCGCCGATGTCACGGTTGGACATTCCTGTGGCGGCCAGGCGGACCACCTGGCGTTCCTGAGGGGTGAGGCGGGCCGCCGTCAGGTGGTCCGGGCGCTGCGGGGACCTGCTCTCGCCGGTCGCGCGCAGTTCGGCGCGGGCCCGTTCCGCCCAGGGTGCCGCCTCCACCTGTTCGAACACGTCCAGCGCCGCCCGCAGCGGGCCGCGGGCCTCGCTCCTGCGGCCCGCCCGGCGCAGCCACTGGCCGAACAGGAGCCGGGTGCGGGCCCGCTCGAAGGGGCGGCCGTCGTCGGCGTGCAGCCGCAGGGCCTCCTCGTACGCCGCGTGCACGGCGTCGGCGTCGGTCGCTCCGCCGCCCGCCCCGGCGGTCCCGGCCGTCCCCGCCTCGGCCGGCAGCCCCCGGCAGCGTGCCGCGATCGCACGGGCCCAGGGTGCGCCCGTGTGCCCGGCCCACTCGGTGTACCGCTCGGCCAACTCCCGTACGGAGTCGGCCTTTCCGTTGCGGACGGCGGCCTCGACGTGGTCGGGGACGTGGTGACGGCCGGTACCAGCGTGCCGTCCGCCGCCCCGGCGAGCGCCCGCTCCTGGAGGCCGCGCAGGCCGCCCGGCACCCGCAGGAGCCGGGGGCCCAGCGCGTACGTGGCCGTCAGGAGCTTGTCGTGCAGGTCCTTCGACGCGAATTCCGTCGGGGTGCCGGACGACCAGCCGTAGACGACGAACTGCCCGCCGGGCCCGAGGAGTTCCAACGCCGCACGGCCCGCCGCGCCGCCCACGCTGTCGAAGGCCACGCTCACCGCACGGCCGCCGAGCCCGGCGCGCACCCGGTCCGCCCAGTCCGGCAGGGTGTAGTCGACGGCGACGTCCGCGCCGAGCGCCCGCACCCGCGCCACCTTGTCCGGGCCGCCCGCCGCGGCCACGACGGTCGCGCCGACGTTCTTCGCCGCCTGCACGAGGAGCGTGCCGACGCCGCCCGCCGCGGCGGTCACGAGGACCACGTCGTCCGGCCCGGGCGCGGCCACGTCCAGGACGCCAAGGGCCATCCGCCCACTGCCGACCATGGCGATCGCCGCCTCGTACGACAGGGAGTCGGGCAGCGGGAACAGCGCCTCCGGCTCGCGGACCGCCAGCTCGGCGTAGCCCGCGTTGACAAGCCCGAGATGCGTGACGACCCGGCGGCCGGGCCACTCCTCGCCGACGCCCGCGCCGAGCCGGTCCACGACCCCGGCGACCTCGCGGCCCGGCGTGACCGGCAGCTCCGGCAGCGCGAAGGGCAGTTCGTCGCCCGCGCCGCGCTGCAGGGCGGTGTCGAGGAGGTGGACTCCCGCGGCCCGTACGGAGATCCGGACCTGGCCGGGTCCTGGCTCCGGGTCGGGCACCTCTTCGTAGCGGAGTTGCCCGGGGCCGCCGAAGGCGTGGATGCGGATGGCGTGCACGGGATGTCCTTCCAGGTGGGAGGGGTGGTGCGGTGCGGCTGGTGCCGACATCCAGGAAGGTATGCGGGCGGTCCGCACGGTCGCCTCTGTCGGATGACTGGGGTGGGGCGACTGGGGTGGGGCGACTGGGCAGGGGGAGCGGCGACCACCGCACCGCCACATACGAACCGCCCAGCGCGGCCAATCACCCGGCACACCCCGGTCAGCGGCCAGGCACCCGGCACACCCCAGTCATCCGACAGGGGCGACGCCCCCCGCCCCCTTCCTAGCGTCGGCCCCATGGCTCAGCACATTCCCGCATCCACCCGCACCCCGCCGCCCGACGGCGCTCCGCCCACGCGTTGGGTGCCCGTCGCCGTGATGGCGCTGGCGATGCTCATGGTCACCCTGGAGATCAGCCTGACGGCGGTGACGCTGCCCGCGATGGGCGACGACCTGGACGTCGGCTCCTCGTCCGCCCAGTGGGTCCTGCTGGCGTACACGCTGCCCACCGCCGCGCTCGCGATCCCCGCGGGGCGCTGGAGCGACCGCGTGGACCTGCGCGCCCTGTTCCTGCTCGCCGTGCCCGCGATCGGCCTGACCAGCGTCCTCGCGGCCTGTGCGCCGAGCCTGCAGGTCCTGCTCGCGGCCCGGGTGCTGCAGGGCGTGGCGGGCGCGCTGGTCGGCGCGTTCTATCTGCCGGTGGTCGCCGCGAGCGTGCGGCCCGAACAGCGCGGACGGGCCATGGGGTTCGTCGCCACGGTCATGCCGATCGGGTCCATGGGCGGCTCGTCGCTGGGCGGGGCGGTGGTCGACGCGTACGGCTGGCGGCCGGTGTTCCTGCTGAAGATCCCGGTGCTGCTCGTCGTGTGGTGGCTGGGGGCACGCCTCATCCCGCGCACGGACAAGGGTCTAGGGCGTTTCTGACGGCTCTTGAAACCGTCAGATGGCTGTCACGGGTGTGGGCGCCGGGGCGAGCAGCACCTCGCGGGGCAGCTCCCGTTGCGCCGACGATCTCCCTGGCGGCCGACCAAGAGCCATCAGAAACGCCCTAGCGGCGCCCGGCCGTTCGCTGGTCGGGGACGGCGTGGTGCTCGGCGTCGCCGTGACCGCGCTGCTCCTGGCCTTCGGCCGGATCGAGGCGGACGCGCCCGGCACGGCCACGTTGTCCGGCCTCGTGGCCGTCGCGGGCGCCGTGGCCTGGGCGCGGCTCGGCTCGGCACGCCCCGTCCTGGACCTGCTGCGCCGCCGCGAGGTGGGACTGCCCGTCCTCTCCCTCTTCCTCAGCGGCACCTTCGTGGGGCTCTCCTACTTCCTGCTGCCGTACTACGTCTCCGACGTGCTCGACGCCGGAGCGTCCCTGACCGGCGTGGCCATGGTCTTCTTCATCGGCGCGGTCGCGCTGACGGCGCCGCTGAGCGGGGCGCTCGCCGACCGGCTGCCGCCGCGGCTCGTGGGGGCGGTGGGGGCCGGGCTGTGCGGTACGGGCGTCCTCAGCATGGTGACCCTCGGCCCCGACGCGGGCCTGTGGGACATCGGCTGGCGGCTCGCCGTCGCGGGCGCCGGGCAGGCCCTGTTCGGCACCCCCGTCAACGCCGGGATCCTCACCGCGACCCCGGCGCACCTCGTCGGCACGGCGGGCGGCGTCGGCAACACGTCGCGTACGCTGGCGTTCGCGGTCGGCCCGGCGATCGCCGCACTCGCGTACGGCATCGGTGGCGGCGGAGAGTCCGGCTTCCACCTGGGCGTGGTCGTGCTGGTGGTGCTGCAGGGGCTGAGCCTGGTGGCGCTGCTGCCGGGGGCCGGGGCGGGGCGCGCTCCGCACACGTGACGGCGGGCGGCACGTCGCAGCGGGATCACAGAGATCGCAGGGGCCATAAGGGCCATAAAGGTCACGGGAACGGCTTCCTCGGCGGGCACCGGAAGCCACCCCCCCCTACAGCAACGCGAACTGCCCCTCCGGCCCCTCCTCATGGTGATCCAGCACCGAAGCGGGCCGCCGCGCGGCCCCCGGCACCGGCAGCACCCCCGCCGCCCGCAGCTCCCCGGCCGTGATCCGCCCCCCGTCCCCGACGGCGAACGGCTCCTCCTCGGCCAACAGCGCGAGGACCGTGACCAGTTCGAGGAGTTGCGACGTCCACTCCTGGGGCCAGGCGGACGGCCGGACGGCCTCCAGGGAGCCCGGTTCCGCGTCGGCCACCCGGCGGTCGAACCACAGCTCAAGGACCCGGACGCCGCTCACCCGGAAGTCCCAGGCGCCCGCGGGCACGGGGGAGATGACGCCGGTCTCGTCCACGAGGAGGGCCTCCTCGTCCGGGTCGTAGGTGAGGGCGCGGGGCCTGGCGGGGAGCGGGGCCCGGACGTAGGGGCGGCGGCCGCCGGGGAGTCTGGGGCGGTCGCCGCCCGCGCCGCGCAGGTGCAGCCACAGGAGCCGACGTCCCGCCGCGACGCCTCGCGCCCACGCCTGGGCATCGGAGGTCAGCGGCACCGCGCAGCCCGACGGCGACGCCTGGGCGGCGGCCAGGGTCCACGCGAGGACGTCGCGGGCGGTGACCTCGGTCCCGTACAGCCGGGTGAGGTGGCTCAGCAGGCCCGGCGCGAGGTTGGGTTCGACGCCGCCGGGGCGGCGGAAGAGGGGGCGGATGCGGCCGGGGCGGCCCGCGGGGGAGCGGCCGTCGGGGAGCACGGCGGACGCGAGGACCGGGGGGCCCGTGCCGTCGGCCACGTACCCCTGCTCGGTGAGGAAGAGCTGTCCGGCGCCGCGAACGCGCCACAGTTCGGGCCGGGCCACGTCGAGCAGGCGGTGGTCGGGGATCAGCCACTGCTCGTCGAAGGGGCCGTGCAGCACACGCACCGGCTCGGGGCAGGGGCCGGACGCGCGGGCGAGGCGGACCGTGGCGCCGTGGCAGCCGGGCAGTTGGGCGACGGCGGTGTGCAGGGTCCGGGACCGGGTGGGCCGCAGGAGCGCCTCGCGGCCGGCGGCGTCGGCCCGGACGAAGGCGTTCCAACGGGCCTTCAGGGACGCCGGGTCCGGCGCCATCGGCCACCCGCGCCCGGGCCTGAGCGGCGCGATGGACCACGGCAGGAGATCCGCGAGCAGCGGCGCTTCGTCGTGCGTCACGCCCGGCATCGTACGACGGGCACGGCGGGAGCCATCAGGTCGCGTCGCGGATGCCGGGCGTCGGCCGGGCCCGGGGCGCCGGTGATCAGGTCGCGTCCAGGGTGACGGTGAAGGAGAAGCGGTCGCCCCGGTAGTGGATGCGGGCCACGTCCAGAGCCCGGCCCTGGTCGTCGTACGTGATGCCCGTGTAGTGCAGGATCGGGCTCAGGAGCGGGACTTGGAGGAGGCGGGCCGTCTCGGGGTCGGCGAGCGTGGCCTCCACGGTGTCGGTGATGCGGGAGATGGCCACGCCCACCACGTCCCGCAGGACCTTCGTCATCGGCCACCGCTCCAGATCGGCGGGGTCGACGCGGTCGGCGAGGTCGGGGCGGATGTGGTTGCGGGCGTGGTTGGTCGGCTCGCCGGTCTTGGTGTCGCTGCGCAGCCGGTGGTACGTGGCGACGCGGTCCACGTCCGGGAAGTACTCGGCGAGTTCGGCGGGCACCGGCTCCTGCCCCTGGGACAGGAGCTTGGTGTCCATGCCGGACTGCTGGGCCACGATCGCGTCCACCGAGCCGAGGAGCCGCACGGGCGAACCGCGCTGCACCCCGGGCTCGATGAACGTGCCGCGCCGCCGGTGCCTGCTGATCAGGCCCTCGTCCTCCAGCTCCTTGAGGGCCTGCCGCATGGTGAGCACGCTGACGCCGTAGTGCCCCGCGAGCTGCTCCTCGGTGGGCAGGCGCAGCGGGGCGTCGGGCGCCCGGCCGAGTATCGAGGCGCGCAGCGACTGCGACACCTGATACCAGAGAGGCAGCTTTCGGTTCAGGACGATCGAGTCCGGGGCGAAAGCGGTCACGTGGAACTCCGTACTCCGGTGACGAGGCGGACAGCGGCCGGAAGTGCGGGCACTACGGCCGGAAATGACGCTCCAGACCCTGCCACACGTCGTCGTAGCCGCGCTGCAGGTGGGTGGCCCTCGCCGCCTGCTCGGTGGCGGTGACGGGCCAGCGGGTCTCGAACATGAAGGCAAGGCTGTCGTCGATCCGCTGCGGCTTCAGCTCGGCGGCGCTCGCCCGCTCGAAGGTCTCGTGGTCGGGTCCGTGCGCCGACATCATGTTGTGCAGCGAGCCGCCGCCCGGGACGAAACCCCCCTTTCCGGCGGCCTTCGCGTCGTACGCGCCCTCGATCAGGCCCATGTACTCGCTCATCACGTTCCGGTGGAAGTACGGCGGCCGGAAGGTGTCCTCGCCGACCAGCCAGCGCGGCGCGAACACCACGAAGTCGACCCCCGCGAGGCCCGGGGTGTCCGACGGCGAGGTGAGCACCGTGAAGATCGACGGGTCCGGGTGGTCGTACGAGATGGTGCCGATGACGTTGAAGCGGCGCAGGTCGTACACGTACGGGACGTGGTTGCCGTGCCAGGCGACGACGTCGAGCGGGGAGTGGTCGTACGTCGCCGACCAGAGGTTGCCGCAGAACTTGTTGACGACCTCGACGGGGCCCGCGGCGGCATCCGCATCGTCCTCGTACGCCGCGACCGGGGCCTTGAAGTCCCGCGCGTTCGCGAGGCCGTTGGCGCCGATCGGGCCGAGGTCGGGGAGCTGGAAGACGGCGCCGTAGTTCTCGCAGACGTAACCCCGGGCGCTCTCGTCGAGCAGCTCCACGCGGAAGCGGACGCCGCGCGGGATCAGGGCGACATGGCCGGGCTCGGCGTGCAGCAGCCCGAACTCGGTGCGCAGCAGCAGGCCGCCGTGCTCGGGGACGATCAGCAGCTCGCCGTCGGCGTCGCTGAACACGCGGTCCGTCATGGAGGAGTTGGCGTGGTACAGGTGCACCGCCATGCCGGTGCGCTGGGTCGCGTCGCCGTTGCCGCCGAGGGTCCACAGGCCCGCGAGCCAGTCCGTGCCCGGAGCGGGCTCCGGCAGCGGGTTCCAGCGCAGCCGGTTGGGGTCCGGGACGGCCTCCGTGAAGGGCGCCGTGCGGATCGCGCCGTTGTCGACGCGCGTGAACGCCGGGTGCGCGGCCGAAGGACGGATGCGGTACAGCCAGGAGCGGCGGTTGTGGGCGCGCGGCTCGGTGAACGCGGTGCCGCTGAGCTGCTCCGCGTACAGGCCGAGGGGTGCGCGCTGGGGCGAGTTGCGGCCGTGCGGCAGGGCGCCGGGAACGGCTTCCGAGCTGTGTTCGTTGCCGAAGCCCGTGAGGTAGCTCAGCCCCTCGGCGGTCTTGCGTGCGTGGTCCCTCGGGTCGTCCCCGCTCATCACAGCTCCCTCGGTTTCCGGGCCGGTGCTCCCGACCTGATTCCTATGGAACACCGTAGGATTCCAGATTTCCCAGCGCAAGAGGATCCATGAAATGTGAACAGTGCTCTACTCTCCCGGGATGCAGGACCGCAGCGCCCCCGAGCGCCCGCCCGCCCCCGCCGCCCTGCGCCGCGCCCCCGTCCAGCGCCGCAGCGCCGAACGCCTCACCCGGATCCTCGACGCCTGCGCCGACCTCCTCGACGAGCTGGGTTACGAGGCCCTGACCACCCGGTCCGTCGCCGAGCGCGCGGGCGTCCCGATCGGCTCCGTGTACCGCTTCTTCGGCAACAAGCGCGCCCTGGTCGACGCGCTCGCCCACCGCAACCTGGAGCGCTACGCCGAACGGGTCACCCGGCGCCTCGCCGCCGTCGAGGCGGGGGACTGGCGCGCCGCCCTCGACGCGCTCCTCGACGAGTACCTCGCCATGAAGCGCACCGCCCCCGGCTTCTCCCTGGTCGACTTCGGCACCCAGATCCCGGTCGGCGATCCCGGCGCCGCCCCCAATCACCGCGTCGCCGACCATCTCGCCGAACTGCTCTCCGCCTACATCGGGCGGGCCCCCGACCCGGCCCTGCGCCGCGCCTTCCTGGTCGCGGTGGAGACGGCCGACGCGCTGTTCCGGCTCGCCTTCCGGGTGGATCCGGGCGGGGACGAGGCGATCGTGGGGGAGGCGCGGGCGCTGTTGCGGGCCTATTTGGCGCGGGTGCTGGACTAGAGGGGCGGGGTGGGTCGGCGGGTGCCTGGCCGACGTACGGGCACGGCCTGCCGGGGCTGACGCCGCCCGTACCGCGTCCCCCCGACACCCTCGCCACCATGCATACCGGTCGGTATGCTCGGCCCGTCTGCGCGTCAAAGCCGCCCTCGCCGCTGTTCTGGAGGCCCCATGCCCCGCACCGCCCTGCGCGTCTGCCCCCTCTGCGAAGCCACCTGCGGCCTCACCCTCACCATCGAGGGGACCGCGGTGACGGGTGCGCGCGGAGACAAGGACGACGTGTTCAGCCGCGGCTTCATCTGCCCGAAGGGCGCCTCCTTCGGGGCGGCCGACGGCGATCCGGACCGGCTGCGGCGGCCCCTCGTACGACGGGCCGGGCGCCTGGTGGAGACCGGCTGGGAGGAGGCCTTCGACGCCGTCGCGGCGGGCATCCGGCCGGTGGTCGAGCGGTACGGGCCGCACGCGGTCGGCGTCGTGCTCGGCAACCCGAACGTGCACACCATGGCCGGTGCCCTCTACCCGCCCCTGCTGCTCGCGGGCCTCGGCACCCGCAGCCTGTTCACGGCCAGCACCGTCGACCAGATGCCCAAGCACGTCTCCAGCGGGCTGCTCTTCGGCGACGCCCTCGCCATCCCCGTGCCGGACCTGGACCGCACGGACCACCTCCTGATGCTCGGCGCCAACCCCCTCGATTCCAACGGCAGCCTGTGCACCGCCCCCGACTTCCCCGGCAGGCTCAAGGCGTTGCGCGCCCGGGGCGGCAAGCTCACCGTGGTCGACCCGCGCCGCACCCGCACCGCGAAGCTGGCCGACCGGCACGTGGCGATCCGGCCCGGCACGGACGCGCTCCTGCTCGCCGCGCTGACGCAGGTCCTCTTCGCGGACGGCCTGGTGGACCTGGGGGCGCTCGACGGGCACGTGACGGGGGTGCCGGAAGTGGCGGACGCGGTACGGGACTTCACCCCCGAAGCCGTCGCGGCGGCGTGCGACGTGCCCGCCGCCACCGTCCGGGAGCTGGCCCACGAGCTGGCCGGGGCGCCCACCGCCGCCGTGTACGGCCGCATCGGCGCGAGCACCGTCGCCCTCGGCACCCTCACCTGCTGGCTCGTCGACGTACTCAACGTCCTCACCGGGAACCTCGACCGGCCCGGCGGCGCCATGTTCCCCCTCTCCGCCACGGACCGGGCGCCGCGCCCCGCAGGACCCGGCAAGGGGTTCGCGCTCGGCCGCTGGCGCAGCCGGGCCGACGGGCACCCGGAGGCGAAGGGGGAGCTGCCGATCGCCGCGCTGGCGGCGGAGATCGACACGCGGCCGAGCGCGGCAGGCGGTGACCGGGAGGGGCGCGGCGCGGCGGACGGCGGCCCGGCGGCGGGCGCCCCGGCCGACGGCGGCCTCGGTGAGAGCCCCGTCCGCGCCCTCATTGCCATCGCCGCCAACCCCGTCCTCTCCGCCCCCGACGGCGACCGCCTCGACAAGGCCCTGACGTCCCTGGACTTCATGGTCAGCGTCGACCCGTACCTGAACGAGACCTCACGCCACGCGCACGTCGTCCTGCCGCCGCCCCCGCCCTCGCAGAGCGCCCACCACGACTTCGCGTTCGGCGCGTTCTCCGTGCGCAACCAGGTCCGCTACAACCGTGCCGCCGTCCCCCTGGAGGCGGGCCGGATGGCGGAGACGGAGATCCTGGCCCGCCTCGTGCTCGCCGCCATCGGCATGCACGGCGCGGACCCGGGCGCGGTCGACGCCCTGGCCGTCGACCGCACCCTCGGCAAGGCCGTCGCCGACCCGCACGCGCGCGTGCACGGCCGCGACCCCAAGGAACTGGCCGGCCGGCTCACCGGCGAGAGCGGCCCCGAGCGGCGCCTGGACCTGATGCTGCGCCTCGGCCCGTACGGCGACGGCTTCGGCGCCGACCCCGACGGCCTCACCCTCCAGCGCCTCCTCGACCACCCCCACGGCATCGACCTCGGCCCCCTCGAACCCCGCGTGCCCCAGCTCCTGAAGACCCGCAGCGGACGCGTCGAGCTGCTGCCCGCCCCGATCGCCGCCGACCTGCCGCGCCTCGCCCGCGCCCTGGACGAGTCCCGCACCCCGGACGGGTCCCCGGCCGGGCTCGTCCTGGTCGGCCGCCGCCATCTGCGCTCCAACAACAGCTGGATGCACAACGTCCCGGCCCTCATCGGTGGCACCAACCGCTGCACCCTGCACGTCCACCCCGACGACGCCGCCCGCCTCGGCCTCGACGACGGGCGGCAGGCGCGCGTCAGCGCGGCCGGCGGTGAGATCGCCGTGCCCGTCGAGATCACCGACGCCGTGCGCCCCGGCGTCGTGAGCCTGCCGCACGGCTGGGGCCACGACCGGCCCGGCACCCGCCTCGGCGTGGCCGCGGCCGACCCGGGGGCCAACGTCAACCAGCTCCTCGACGGCACCCTCCTCGACCCGCTCTCCGGCACCGCCGTGCTCAACGGCTTCCGGGTGACCGTCGCCCCGCTGCCCGTAGCAGAAACCCGCTGACCTGGAGTTTTGCGCTTATTGCTCGCATGTCAACGTCTTGTTAACGCTTCCTGGCCGGTCCTACGGTCATCCGAACCGCCAGACCTGGTGGTAGTTCGATGGTGAACGATAGGTAGCCCCCATGCTGACAATCCTCGGATTCGTCATGATCGCCACCTTCCTGGTGCTGATCATGATGAAGAAGATGTCGCCGATCGCGGCACTGGTGCTCATCCCCGCGCTGTTCTGCGTCTTCGTAGGAAAGGGCGCCCATCTCGGGGACTACGTCCTCGACGGGGTGGGCAACCTGGCGCCCACCGCCGCGATGCTCATGTTCGCCATCGTGTACTTCGGCGTCATGATCGACGTGGGTCTGTTCGACCCGATCGTCCGAGGCATCCTGCGCTTCTGCAAGGCGGACCCGATGCGGATCGTGGTCGGCACCGCCGTGCTCGCCGCGATCGTCTCCCTCGACGGCGACGGCTCCACCACCTTCATGATCACGGTCTCGGCGATGTACCCGCTGTACAAGCGCCTGAAGATGAGCCTCGTCGTGATGACCGGCGTCGCCGCCACCGCCAACGGCGTGATGAACACGCTGCCCTGGGGCGGCCCCACGGCCCGCGCGGCCACCGCGCTCAAGGTCGACGCCGCCGACATCTTCGTCCCCATGATCCCGGCGCTCGCCTGCGGACTCGTCGCCGTCTTCATCCTGTCGTACGCCCTCGGGCTGCGGGAGCGCAGGCGGCTCGGGGTGCTGTCCCTCGACGAGGTCCTGGAGAGCGAGACGCGGGCCGGTGAGCCGGTGCTCGTGGGAGCGGGCGGGGACGCGGCCGCCGGGCGGGTCAGCTTCACCAAGGGCGGCAACTCCAGCTCCGGGGGCGCCGGTTCGGGCTCTTCCGGGGGTGCGGTCGCCCTGGGCGGCGGGGCGGGTGCCGAGGCCTCCGGCAAGGCTGACGCGTCCGGTCCGGCCGCCGCCGACGACGCCGACGACGACGGGTTCCAGGGGCTCGACCCCAACCGCCCCACCCTGCGCCCCAAGCTCTACTGGTTCAACGCGGCCCTGACGGTCCTGCTCCTCACCGCCATGATCATGGAGTGGCTGCCGATCCCGGTCCTGTTCCTGCTCGGCGCGGCCCTCGCCCTCACGGTCAACTTCCCGCACATGCCCGACCAGAAGGCCCGCATCGCCGCCCACGCCGAGAACGTACTCAACGTCACCGGCATGGTCTTCGCCGCCGCCGTCTTCACCGGCGTCCTCACCGGCACCGGCATGGTCGACTCCATGGCCGACTGGCTCGTCTCCACCATCCCCGACGGCATGGGCGGCCAGATGGGCCTGGTCACCGGCCTGTTGTCGATCCCGCTCACCTACTTCATGTCCAACGACGGCTTCTACTTCGGCGTCCTGCCGGTCCTCGCCGAGGCGGGCCAGGCACACGGCGTCTCCTCCCTGGAGATCGCCCGCGCCTCCATCGCGGGCCAGGCCCTGCACATGTCGAGCCCGCTGGTGCCCGCCGTGTACGTCCTGGTGGGCATGGCCAAGGTCGAGTTCGGCGACCACACCCGCTTCACCGTCAAGTGGGCCGTGCTGACCTCGCTGGTCGTGCTCGGCGCCGGAATCCTCTTCGGCATCATCTGATGCGACGGGACGGGGTCCGCTGATGCGGAAGCACGGCCGCCGCCCCGGCCACGGCGCACCGCCGCCCGGCCGGGGCTGGCTGCTGCGCCTCGTCATCGCCTTCTCCTTCGCGCAGGGGGCGGTGTCGATGGCGCGGCCCGCCGTCTCCTACCGGG
Organism: Streptomyces flavofungini; assembly: GCF_014650815.1. Lineage (GTDB taxonomy): Bacteria > Actinomycetota > Actinomycetes > Streptomycetales > Streptomycetaceae > Streptomyces > Streptomyces flavofungini. The sequence goes on along the minus strand of NZ_BMVR01000013.1, from coordinate 136,951 downwards.
CCCTGTCCCTCGGCGCCGACGAACGCGCCATCGGCGTCATCGCGGGCGTGTACGCGCTGCTCCCCCTCTTCGCCGCCGTACCGCTCGGCCGCCGCACCGACCACGGGCGCTGCGCGCCGCTGCTGCCCAGCGGTGTCGCGCTCATCGCGGGCGGGTGCGCGCTCAGCGGCACCGCCTCGTCCCTCGCCGCGCTCGCCGCCTGGAGCGGGGTGATGGGGCTCGGCCACCTCTGCTTCGTCATCGGCGCCCAGTCCATCGTGGCCCGCCAGTCGGCCGCCGCCGAACAGGACCGGAACTTCGGCCACTTCACGATCGGCGCCTCGCTCGGGCAGCTCGTCGGGCCGATCGCCGCGGGGGCCCTGATCGGGCCGGACATGGACCGCACCAGCGCGGTGGCCCTCGTGGCGTCGGCGGGGGTGGGGGCGATCGCCCTCACGTCGCTGTGGCGGATCGAGCACGGGGGGTCGGCGGGGGCCCGCGTCAGGGAGGCCGCCGGGACGGCCGCGGGCCGGGAGGCGGTGGGGCCGCCGGGCAAGGTGCCCGTGCTCGGGATACTGCGGGCGCGGGGGGTGCCCGCGGGGATCTTCATCAGTCTCGCCGTGCTCTCCGCGACCGACATCCTCACCGCGTACCTGCCGGTCGTCGGTGAGCACCGGGGGATCGCGCCCGCGACCGTGGGGGTGCTGCTCAGCCTGCGGGCCGGTGCCACGATCGCCTGTCGGCTGGTGATGACGCCGCTCGTGCGGGTGCTCGGGCGGCGGGTACTCATCGCCGTCACCTGCCTGCTCGGTGCGGTGCTGTGCGCGGGGGTCGCCGTGCCGGTGCCGGTGTGGGCGCTCGGCGCCATGCTCGTGCTGCTGGGGTTCTGCCTCGGGGTCGGGCAGCCGCTGTCGATGACCACCGTCGTCCAGGCGGCGCCCGCCGAGGCGCGGTCCACCGCGTTGGCGTTGCGGCTCACCGGGAATCGGCTCGGGCAGGTGGCTGCGCCTGCCGGGGCCGGGGCCATCGCCGGGGTCGCCGGGGTGGGGGCGCCCTTCGTGATGCTGGGCGCGCTGTTGCTGGCGGCGGCGGCCCTGTCCTTGCGGCGGGGCGCTCCCGGGGGTGCGCACTCCCCGGGGCCCGGGCCCCGCACGCCCGGGGCCGGCCCGGGTGCGGGCAGGCCGCACTTCCCCGCGGACCGGGGCCCCGGCCCACGAACCCAGGACCGCCCTGGCGGCTAAAAACTAACGGCGCTAGTTTGGGGGCGCACGCCAGTCGCCAGGTCACCTCGGGGAGGAATCGGATGAAGGCCCACGACGGGATGTACATCGGGGGCGCGTGGCGCCCGGCCGTGGCGGGGGACACGATCCCCGTCGTGAATCCGGTCGACGAAGAGGTCATCGCGCACGTTCCGGCGGGCACCGCGGCGGACGTCGACGCGGCCGTGCGCGCGGCCCGGGCCGCCCTGCCCGGCTGGGCGGCCACCCCGCCCGGGGAGCGGGCGGCGCGGATCGGTGCGATCCGGGACGGCCTGGCCGCCCGGCAGGGCGAGATCGCCGAGACCGTCACCGCCGAACTCGGCGCCCCGCCGCGCTTCTCGGAGGCCGTGCACGCCGCCGTTCCCGTCCTGGTCGCCGGGTCCTACGCGGACCTCGCGGCCACGTACGCCTTCGAGGAGCAGGTCGGCAACTCCACCGTCTACGCCGAGCCGGTGGGCGTCGTCGGGGCCATCACGCCCTGGAACTACCCGCTGCACCAGATCGTCGCCAAGGTCGCCCCCGCCCTCGCCGCGGGCTGCACCGTCGTCCTCAAGCCCGCCGAGGACACCCCGCTGACGGCCCAGCTGTTCGCCGAGATCGTGCACGAGGCAGGCCTGCCCGCGGGCGTGTTCAACCTGGTCACCGGCCTCGGCCCGGTCGCGGGCCAGGCCCTCGCCGAGCACGACGGCGTCGACCTGGTCTCGTTCACGGGCTCCACGGCCGTCGGCAAGCGCATCGGCGCCCTCGCGGGCGCCGCCGTCAAGCGCGTCGCCCTCGAACTCGGCGGCAAGTCCGCCAACGTCATCCTGCCGAGCGCCGACCTCGCCAAGGCCGTGCACGTCGGCGTCGCGAACGTCATGGCCAACTCCGGCCAGACCTGCAGCGCCTGGACCCGCATGCTGGTGCACACCTCGCAGTACGACGAGGCGGTGGAGCTGGCCGGGGCCGCCGCCGCGAAGTACGGCGACCGCATCGGCCCCGTCGTGAACGACAGGCAGCGGGCCCGCGTGCGGGGCTACATCGAGCGCGGCGTCGAGGAGGGTGCCCGCCTCGTGGCGGGCGGCCCCGAAGCGCCGCGCGAGCAGGGCTACTTCGTCAGCCCCACCGTCTTCGCCGACGTCACCCCCGGCATGACCATCGCCCAGGAGGAGATCTTCGGCCCCGTCGTCTCCCTCATCCGGTACGAGGACGAGGCGGACGCCGAGGCCATCGCCAACGGCACCGTGTACGGCCTCGCGGGCGCGGTGTGGGCCGGTGACGACGCCGAGGCCGTCGCCTTCGCCCGCCGTCTGCACACCGGGCAGGTCGACATCAACGGCGGCAGCTTCAACCCGCTGGCGCCCTTCGGCGGTTACAAGGAGTCGGGCGTCGGCCGCGAACTCGGCGCCCACGGCCTCTCCGAGTACCTCCAGACCAAGTCGCTCCAGTTCTGAGCAGCTCACAGGCAGCTCAGGTACCTCAAGTAATTCCGGTAGTTCAGGCCAGTTCTGGTCCTGATGGAGACCTCCATCCGCTAGGAGTACGTCATCGTGGTCCGCGTCCGTGCCGCCGTACTGCCCGCAGTCGGCTCCCCCCTGGAGATCACCGAGATCGACCTGCCCGAACCGGGACCCGGCCAGGTGCGGGTGCGCCTTGCCGCCGCCGGGGTGTGCCACTCCGACCTGTCGCTGTCCGACGGCACGATGCGGGTGCCCGTACCCGCCGTGCTCGGGCACGAGGGCGCGGGCACGGTCGTGTCCGTGGGCGAGGGCGTCACTCATGTCGCCCCGGGCGACGGCGTCGTACTGAACTGGGCCCCCTCGTGCGGCAGTTGCCACGCCTGCGGCCTCGGCGAGGTGTGGCTGTGCGGCAACGCGCTCAAGGGTGCGGGCGCCGTGTACGCGCGCCGGGCCGACGGCACCGACCTGCACCCCGGCCTGAACGTCGCCGCGTTCGCCGAGGAGACGGTGGTCGCCGCGGGCTGTGTGCTGCCCGTGCCCGACGGCGTCCCGCTGACGGACGCGGCCCTGCTCGGCTGCGCCGTCCTGACCGGGTACGGCGCCGTGCACCACGCGGCCCGCGTCCGCGAGGGCGAGACGGTCGCCGTGTTCGGGGCGGGCGGGGTGGGCCTCGCCACGCTCCAGGCCGCCCGGATCGCCGGGGCCGCGCGGATCGTAGCGGTCGATGTGTCCCCGGCGAAGGAGGGGTTGGCGCGGGCGGCGGGTGCCACGGAGTACGTGGTCGCCTCCGACGCCACCGCCCGGGACATCCGGGGACTGACCGGCGGGCAGGGGGTCGACGTGGCCGTCGAGTGCGTGGGGCGGGCCGTGACGATCCGGGCCGCGTGGGAGTCGACTCGGCGCGGTGGGCGCACCACGGTCGTCGGCATCGGCGGCAAGGACCAGCAGGTCACCTTCAACGCGCTGGAGCTGTTCCACTGGGGTCGCACCCTGTCCGGCTGCGTCTACGGCAACGCCGACCCGGCCGTCGACCTCCCGGTCCTCGCCGAGCACGTCCGCGCCGGCCGCCTCGACCTGACCGGCCTGGTGACCGACCGCATCGGCCTCGACGGCATCCCGGCGGCCTTCGAGAACATGCTGGCGGGCAAGGGGGGCCGGGCGCTGGTGGTGTTCTGAGCGGCCCTGCGGGGCTCACCGATCCCCCCGCGTCTCACCCCGTCCGCGTCACCGCCAGGTGGTCGTACTGAAGCTGCAGACCGTCCAGCAGCGCCCGCAACCCCGCCTCGAAGGCCCGCTCGTCCACCAGCTCCTGGTGCTCCGCGAGCAAGTGCGCCTGCCCGAGGTGCGGATAGTCGGCGGGGTCGTACGCCGCCTCGTCGTCGACGAACCCGCCCGCGAAGGAGCCGAGCGCGGACCCCATGATGAAGTACCGCATGAGCGCGCCGATCGACGTGGCCTGCGCCGGAGGCCAGCCCGCGTCGACCATCGCGCCGAACATCGCGTCGGCGAGCCGGAGTCCGGCGGGACGCCGCCCCGGCCCGCGGGCCAGGACGGGGACGATGTTGGGGTGCAGGGTCAGGGCCGCGCGGTAGGAGACGGCCCAGTCGTGCAGCGCGGCACGCCACGCACGGCCGTCCTCGAACATCGACAGGTCGACCTGCGCGCTCACCGAGTCCGCGACCGCTTCCAGGATCTGGTCCTTGGTGCGGAAGTGGTTGTAGAGGGAGGGGCCGCTGACGCCGAGCTCGGCGGCGAGGCGGCGGGTGGAGAGCGCCGCGAGGCCCTCGGCGTCGACGAGGGCGCGGGCCGCGTCGACGATGCGATCTCGGCTGAGGAGGGGCTTGCGCGGTCGGGCCATGCGGCACATAGTAGGGCTGCCCGCAGAAACTAGCACTGCTAATTTAGAGGTGCCGGCGAGCGGGGCACAGTGGGAGCCGAGCGTGAGGTGGCCGCGATGGATCTGGAGCTCAGTGCCGAACAGGCCGCCGCCAAGCGGCTCGCCCGGGACTTCGTGGAGCGCGAGATCGCTCCGCACGTGACCGCCTGGGACCGCGCCGAGAGCGTCGACAAGTCGATCGTGCGGCGGCTCGGCGAGATCGGCTTCCTGGGCCTGACCATCGACGAGGAGTACGGCGGCTCGGGCGGCGACCATCTGACGTACTGCCTGGTGACGGAGGAGCTGGGCCGCGGCGACTCCTCGGTGCGCGGGATCGTCTCGGTCTCGCTCGGCCTGGTGGCGAAGTCCGTCGCGGCCTGGGGCGGCGAGGAGCAGAAGCGGCGCTGGCTGCCGGGGCTCACGTCCGGCGCGTACGTGGGGTGCTTCGGCCTGACCGAGCCCGGTACCGGGTCCGACGCGGGAAATCTGGCCACCCGGGCCGTTCGCGACGGCGACGCGTACGTCGTCAACGGCTCCAAGATGTTCATCACGAACGGGACCTGGGCCGACGTGGTGCTGCTCTTCGCGCGCACCAACGACACCCCGGGCCACAAGGGCGTCTCCGCCTTCCTCGTGCCCACCGACAGCCCCGGCCTGACCCGCCGCGCCGTGCACGGCAAGCTCGGCCTGCGCGGCCAGGCCACCGCCGAGCTGGTCCTGGACGACGTACGGGTGCCCGCGGACGCGATGCTGGCGCCGGAGGGCAAGGGGTTCGCGGTGGCGATGTCGGCCCTGGCCAAGGGGCGGATGTCGGTGGCCGCGGGGTGTGTGGGGATCGCGCAGGCGGCCCTGGACGCGGCCGTGGCGTACGCGGGCGAGCGTGAGCAGTTCGGCAAGAGCATCGCCCGGCACCAGCTCGTGCAGGAGCTGATCAGCGACATCGCCGTGGACGTCGACGCGGCCCGGCTGCTCACCTGGCGGGTCGCCGACCTCGTCGACCGGGGGCAGCCGTTCGCCACCGAGTCCTCCAAGGCCAAGCTGTTCGCCTCCGAGGCCGCGGTGCGCGCCGCGAACAACGCGCTCCAGGTCTTCGGCGGCTACGGGTACATCGACGAGTACCCGGTGGGCAAGCTCCTTCGCGACGCCCGCGTCATGACCCTCTACGAAGGCACCAGTCAGATCCAGAAACTGGTCATCGGGCGGGCGCTGACCGGGGTGTCCGCGTTCTGAGAGCCCCGGGATCCATCGCGCCGCCCACTTGCCTAAGCGCTTGCTCACCTTCAGGGTAGGGTGACTGTCCTGAACGGTGGAAGGAGCGCGCATGGGTGCGGCGAAGGAGACCCTCGGCGAGGAACAGCCGTGGGCCGAGGTCAGTCCCGACGCGGCGAGGCGGCTGCTGATCGCCGCCGTCGACGCCTTCGCCGAGCGCGGCTACCACGCGACGACGACACGGGACATCGCGGGCCGCGCCGGCATGAGCCCCGCCGCGCTCTACATCCACTACAAGACGAAGGAAGAGCTGCTCCACCGCATCAGCAGGCTCGGCCACGACAAGGCGCTCGCCATCCTGCGCTCCGCCGCCGACGGCGAGGGCACCGCGGCCGACCGCCTCTCCGCCGCCGTCCGGTCCTTCGTCCGCTGGCACGCCGGGCACCACACCACCGCGCGGGTCGTGCAGTACGAACTCGACGCGCTCAGCGCCGAGCACCGCACCGAGATCGTGGCTCTGCGCCGCCTCTCCGACGCCGCCGTCCGGGAGATCATCAACGACGGCGTGCGGGCGGGCGAGTTCGACGTCCCCGACGTGCCCGGCACCACGCTCGCCGTGCTCTCCCTGTGCATCGACGTGGCCCGCTGGTTCGACGTCGGGGGGCGCCGGACGCCGGACGAGGTCGGCGCGCTGTACGCCGACCTCGTGCTGCGGATGGTGGGGGCCGCCCCCGAGCGGGCTCAGCGGTAGCGGCCTCAGAAGTAGTAGCGCGACACCGACTCCGCCACGCAGGCGGGCTTGTCGCCGCCCTCGCGCTCCACCGTGACGGCGGCCGTGAGCTGCACCCCGCCGTCCCTGGTCTCCTCCACCGAGGTGAGCACGGCGCTCGCGCGCAGCCGCGAGCCGACCGGCACGGGGGCGGGGAAACGGACCTTGTTCGTGCCGTAGTTGAGGCCCATCTTCATGCCCTCGACCCGCATCACCTGCGGTACGAACACCGGCAGCAGCGACAGCGTCAGATAGCCGTGCGCGATCGTCGTCCCGAACGGGCCCGTCGCGGCCCGCTCCGGGTCCACGTGGATCCACTGGTGGTCGCCGGTGGCGTCCGCGAACAGGTCGATCCGCTTCTGGTCGACCTCCAGCCAGTCGCTGTGCCCGAGCTGTTCGCCGACCGCGGCGCGCAGCTCCTCGGCTGACGTGAAGATCCTCGGCTCTGCCATGTCCCCGGCCTCCCGGACGTAGGTGAACTAAGCGCTTGCTCAGCATGCGGGGTGCCCCCGACCGCTGTCAACGCACCAGCCAGTAGGCTTCGAGGGGTGCCCCAGATCCCAGAGAAGATCCACGAGCTCACGGTCGGACAGCTCGCCGCGCGCAGTGGCGCCGCCGTGTCCGCCCTGCACTTCTACGAGTCCAAGGGGCTCATCAGCAGTCGGCGCACCTCGGGCAATCAGCGGCGCTACCACCGCGACACGCTGCGCCGCGTCGCCTTCGTCCGGGCCGCGCAGCGCGTGGGCATCCCGCTCGCCACGATCGGCCAGGCCCTCGCCGAGCTGCCCGAGGGCCGCACGCCCAACCGCGAGGACTGGGCGGCGCTGTCGGAGACCTGGCGCTCCGAGCTGGACGAGCGCATCCGGCAGCTCGGGCGGCTGCGGGACCACCTCACCGACTGCATCGGCTGCGGCTGTCTGTCCCTGGAGACCTGCGTCCTGTCCAACCCCGACGACGTCTTCGGCGACCGCATCACCGGCTCCCGGCTGATGGGCGAACGGCGCACCTGACCGCGCCCGTGACGGCCGGGCCGGTCACCGCCCCGGAGCCGCCCGCGTGGCCGCGTGGCTCCCGCCCCGCCGCCGTTACCTCTTGAGCGCCGCCGCCACCAACTCCGCGTTGGAACCCGCCCGTTCCCCGCCCGGCAGCACCAGCGTGTCCTCCAGGCCGATCCGCCGCCCGAGGCCGAGCCGCCCCGCCAGCGCGAGGACCGGCCAGGTGCCGCCCTCCTCCCCGTGCAGGAGCACCGGGCGCCCGTGCGCGCCGCCGATCGCCGTGAGCAGCGCCCGCGCCGACGCCTCGGCCGTCGCCGGGTCGCGGTCGGTGACCTCCGCCAGGACCCGCAGCACCCGGGGCCCGAGCGGCGACGCCGCGAACCGCTCCGCGCCGTCCGTGCCGGACCAGATGCCCGCCTCGACGCCCACGCCCCGCTCCAGCAGCGCCCGCGCCACGTCCTCCGCGCCCGGCTCGTGCCAGTTGACCGACGCGTGGTCGGGCAGCACGGTCCACGTCCGCACCCGCGCCGCGCGCGCCGCCGGGTCCGGCTCGGCCCAGGCGCCGGTGGTCACGCCGACGGGCACCGCGACGGCGGCGCGCAGCGCGTCCAGCGTCGCCGCGACCGCGCGTGGCGCCAAAGTGTCTTCCCCGCAGGGGGTCTTGGGGTGTACATGGACATCGAGTGCGCCGGCGGCGACCGCCTCGGCCGCGGATCGGGCCAGGGCTCCGGGCGACAGCGGCACGGCCGCGCCGTCGTCCGCGCCGCGGGCTCCGTTCAGACATACCTGCATGGAGCCATCACAGCACGCCCTCACCAGCACCGGAACGCACACCATCACCAACACCGACACGGGGGACAGCATGAGTGTCGTCATTTGTTCGTTGAAGTGGGAAGCAGCCCGCAGCGGACGCCAGAGGATCACCTACGACAGCGACGGGTACCACCTCGTGCGCTTCCCGTACGACGCGGACGAGGAGGCGTACGACCCCTGGCGCATGCACGATCCGGGGCACGGCTTCACCACGCCGTCGAGGTTCCCCGATGCCCGCTCGGGCCTGATCTGGCCGAGCCACGACGGGTGGGGCATGCTGTCGGCGATGGTCTTCTGGGAGCCGGACAACCGGCCGACGGAGCACCGCGCGCGGTTCGTGCGCGATCCGCTGAACCTGTCGACGGGTTACGACTCCACCGCGACCACGGACACGGTCCCCACCCGCGGCGGGCAGTACCGCTCGTACTCCTGGCAGATGTTCGTGCACCCCGGGACCCCGGTGGGCCTGAAGATATCCGCGCGCGGCCCGGGCGACGTGAAGCTCGCCGCGCCGCTGATGCTGGCCGAGTTCAAGCTGGCCATCCACACGGACGTCGCCAGGCCCTGAGGGCCGCTCTCAGGCGGAGACGAGTGGGCGCGAGTACCGCGTCCGGGCGTGCCGCACGGCCTCGGGCGAGAGGACGGGGGCGGGCACCACGATGCCGCAGCTCGTGCAGACGGGGCCCGACGACGGTTCGTGCGCCAGGCCGTAGCGCCATTCCAGGGCCGTGTCGCCGCACACGGGGCAGGCGGCGCCGGGGTCTCGTTCGAGGGCGTCGATGAGTTTGCGCAGCACGTCGGCGAGCGGCGCGGACGGGTGCACGCCGGGGTCGTCGCACCAGGCGACCCCGCGGCCGCCCCAGGTGCAGCGGTGCCAGTCGTCGACGCTGCCGGGGCGGCGCAGGCCGTCGTGCTTCTCCCGGCGCCGGCGGCGCGCGAAGCCTTCCTCGTAGGCGAGCCACACCGCGCGGGCCGCCTCCAGTTCGTCGAGCGCCGCCACCAGGCGCGCCGGGTCGGGGGAGCGGTCCTCGGGACCGAAACCCGCTCGGGCACACAGGTGGTCCCAGGTCGCCCGGTGACCGTAAGGGGCGAATCTCTCCAGGCACTTGCGCAGTGAGTACCGCCGCAGTGCCAGATCGCTCTGCGGATCACGCACCTGTCTCGCGAGACTCCGGAATCCGGCCATCGCCCTGCACCTCCGTCACACGTTCTCGGACGTCACCCCGGACCCGGTCGGACATCGCCCCGGACCCGAGGGGCATCGAGTAGACGTATCGACTCACGTTTTGGTGCCATCCGATTTTCGATGGCTTCCCATCAGCGCGTTCCCCGCAGGTCAGCGGTGATGCCTGTGAAGATCCGGCCAGGTCGGGCACGGGTCGGCGACGCGGCGCCATGTGGTGGTTGTGAAAAGGCGACGGTTGTTCATCTTTCAGGTTCGGCAACCCGACAGTAACCTCCGCCGCGACGGCCTTCCGCAGGACCCACACAGGACCCACAGGACCCCAAGGACCTGGAGGAGCACCTATGCGACGACGCACCGCACGGCTCAGAACCCTCACCATGTCAGCGGCCCTTGTCCTCGGGGCCGGACTGCTGCTCGCGCCCGGACCCGGCGCCGCCGCGGCCGAACCCGCGCCCGTCACCGACTACTGCGGCGACCGCTGCGCGGACATCCTGCCGCCCGGCGCGAACGGCAACGCGACCCTCGCCGAGATCCTCAGCCACCAGGTGTTCGGCACCCAGCCCGCGCACGCCGACGACCAGTTGGGCCCCTACGACGCGCTTGCGGCGGGCTATCCCTCGCTCACCGACGGCAAGCTCACCGAGTTCTTCAACGACGCCTCCTTCGGCGTCGAGCCCGACCAGGTGGCCTCGGTCACCAAGCCGCGGGACGACGTGACGATCACCCGCGACAAGAAGTACGGCATTCCGCACATCCAGGGCACCACCCGCTACGGCACCGAGTTCGGCGCGGGCTTCGCCGCCGGGCAGGACCGGCTGTGGCTCATCGACCTGTTCCGGCACATCGGGCGCGGCGAGCTGACCCCGTTCGCGGGCGGCGCCCCCGCCAACCAGGGCCTGGAGCAGCAGTTCTGGCCGCAGGCCCCGTACACGGAAGCGGATCTGCAGCGACAGGTCGACTACATCCGCTCCACGCAGGGCGAGCGCGGGCAGCGGGCCATGGAGGACGCGCAGGCCTACGTCGACGGGCTCAACGCGTACCGCGTGAAGGCCAAGGACGGCCGGTACTTCCCGGGCGAGTACGTCCTCACCGGCAAGATCGACGCGATCACGAACGTCGGCGAGATCCAGCCCTTCAAGATCACCGACATGATCGCGCTCGCCTCCGTGGTGGGCGGCCTGTTCGGCAACGGCGGCGGGGGAGAGGTCGAGTCGGCGCTCTCGCTGCTCGCGGCCCAGCAGAAGTACGGCGTCGAGAAGGGCACCGAGGTCTGGGAGAAGTTCCGCGGCCGCAACGACCCCGAGACCGTGCAGACCATCCACGACGGCAGCAGCTTCCCCTACGCGGGCAAACCCGACAAGGCGCGCGGCACCGCCATGCCCGACCCGGGCTCCGTGGCGCGCGAACAACTCGTGTACGACCGCGAGGGCGGCGCCACGGCCACGGCGAAGAACCCGGCGAAGGCGCCGAAGGACCCGGTCAAGGCCCCGAAGAAGCTGAAGCCGCTCCAGGGCATGTACGACAAGGGCGTCCTGCCGTCCGACCTGTTCGGCCCGGCCGGCAACCCCGCCCACGGCAAGGGCATGTCGAACGCCCTCCTGGTCTCCGGCAAGCACACCGCGAGCGGCAACCCCGTCGCCGTCTTCGGCCCGCAGACCGGCTACTTCGCGCCCCAGCTCCTGATGCAGCAGGAACTCCAGGGCCCCGGCATCAGCGCGCGCGGCGTCTCCTTCGCGGGCGTCGGCATGTACGTCCAGCTCGGCCGGGGCCAGGACTACGCGTGGTCGGCGACGTCCGCGGGCCAGGACATCACGGACACGTACGCCGTCGAACTCTGCGCGCCCGGCGGCGGCACGCCCGGCAAGGACGCGACCCACTACCTCTACCGCGGCACCTGCACCCCGATGGAGAAGCTGGAGCGCAAGAACGCCTGGAAGCCGACCGTCGCCGACTCCACGGCGGCGGGCTCCTACCGCATGCAGGTCTTCCGCACGAACTACGGCATCGTCACGCACCGCGCCACGGTCGACGGAAAACCCGTCGCCTATGTGTCCCTGCGCTCGACCTACCGGCACGAGGCCGACTCGATCATCGGCTTCCAAATGCTCAACGACCCGTCGTACGTGAAGGACGCCGCGACCTTCCAGAAGGCGGCCCAGCACATCTCCTACGCCTTCAACTGGTTCTACGCCGACTCGCGCGACATCGCGTACTACAACAGCGGCGCCAACCCCCGGCGCGCCGCCGACATCGACCCGTCCTTCCCGGTGAAGGCCCAACAGGCCTACGAGTGGCGGGACTTCGACCCGGCGAACAACACCTCGGCGCAGACACCGCCCGCCGAGCACCCGCATTCGGTCAACCAGGACTACTACATCTCCTGGAACAACAAGCAGGCCAAGGACTTCAGCTCGGCGGGCTTCGGCATGAGCGCCGTGCACCGCGGCGACCTGCTCGACGACCGGGTGAAGAAGCTCACCGAGGAGGGCGGTGTCACCCGTGCCGGGCTCACCCAGGCCATGGCGGAGGCCGCCGTCACCGATCTGCGCGGCGAACAGGTGCTGCCCGAGATCCTGAAGGTGGTCCGCGGCAAGCCCGTCGACAACCCGGCGCTCGCCCAGGCCGTGCAGCAACTGGAGGCGTGGCGCAAGGCGGGCTCGCAGCGCAAGGAGACCGCGCAGGGCTCGCACACCTACGCCCACGCCGACGCCGTACGGATCATGGACGCCTGGTGGCCGCAGCTCGTCGAGGCCGTGTTCAAGCCCGGCCTCGGGGACGGCCTCTACGGCGCCCTGACCGCGCAACTCGGCGTGGACGAGGCGCCGTCGGCCGGGCACGGACCGACCGGGGCGCACGCCGGGTCGGCCTTCCAGTACGGCTGGTGGGGCTATGCCGACAAGGATCTGCGGACCGTGCTGGGGCAGCCCGTCGAGGGCTGGACGAAGGCGGCCTACTGCGGCGACGGCAAGCTCGACGCGTGCCGCGACGCGCTCCTGAAGAGCCTGGAGCGGGCCGTCGCGAAACCGGCGTCAGAGGTCTACCCCGGTGACGCGAGCTGCAAGGCGGGCGAGCAGTGGTGTGCGGACGCCGTGATCCACCGGGCCGTCGGCGGCATCACGCACCGCGCCGTCCAGTGGCAGAACCGGCCGACCTACCAGCAGGTGGTGGAGTTCCCCCGGCACCGGTGACCGGCGCGGGGCGGGGTCCACTCCGGCTGTCGGGGTGAACCCCGGGCCCCGGCTCAGGCGAGGGCGATCCGTCCGGCGGCGCACACGGCGCGTGCCAGTTCCGCATGGCAGATGTCGCTGTGCGCGCCGTTGGGCGGGCCGCCCCGCCGCACCACGGCCGCCGCGTCCACACTCACGCACCCGCGGGCCGGAAGGGTCCCGCCCAGCGCCACCCGCTTGGCGCCGTCGACGGCCTTGATCCCGTCGAACCCGAGCGCGCCCCACCGCTCCCAGAGGTTGAGGAAGCTGGTGGAGTCACCGGCGAGCTTGGAGGCGAGCGGATAGAGCTTGCCGAGCGCGTCGTCATGGCGCGAGTAGCAGCACACGAGCGGCCCGTCGACGCGCCGCTCCACCCCGTGCAGCGCCCCGCCGCGCGAGCGGTCGTGCGGCAGCCGGGGGCTGAACGCGTAGTGCGAGAAGGCCCCTTGGAGCAGCGTGGCCGACTTCACACAGCGTGCCCCGGCGGGCATGCCGTGCAGCCCGTACGACACCAGACGGGCCCCGAAGCTGTGCCCGATCAGATGGACGCGCAGCTCCGGCACGTCCCGGGCGAGCAGGCCGAGGGCGGGGCCGAGGCCGAGCTGCCCGATGGCGCCGGCCCGGCGCTTCATCGCGTAGTACGTGCCCTGCCGCAGCAGTTCCTTCGCGCCGCGCCACAGCCGCTTGCGGAGCCCGTCGAGGAACTGCTGTCCGCGGGCGTCCTCCAGCATGGCGAGGAAGATCTCGCAGACCTCGACGGCGTCGTCGGTGAGCATCGCGGGCTCGCCCGCGCCGAGGTCGTCGGCGAACTCGTGCGCCGGGCTGGTGTCGCGCACCGCCACCAGATCGCGGACGAGCCGCGCGAACTCGTCCAGGCGGGAGCGGACTTCGGCGCGCTCCTGGAGCAGCGCCGCGAGCCGGTCGAGCCGGGCCGCCTGGGCGGGGCCGGGGAAGGTGCGGGCGAGGAGGCGGCGGGTGGCCTCGTCGAGGGTGGCGTCGCCGGGCGGGTCCGGGGCCGCGGCCGGTCCGGCGGACGGCTCGAAGTCCGGGATCGGCTCGTCGGGGAAACGGATCGACGGCCACAGGACACCGGTGTAGCCGAGGCGCACCCCGGCTCCGGCGAGCTGCTCGAAGGGCGCGAAGAAGCGCCGGTACAACTGCCGGGCCATCCGCGGGTCGCAGTTCCAGCCGTGCGCGAACACCAGCAGGTCGGTGACGCGTTCGCGGTCCGCGCCCGACAGGAGCCGGTCGCGCTGCTTGGCGTTGACGTCCCCGTCGGCGTCGAAGGTCAATTCCCAGTAGGGCTCCACGACCGCATGGTCCTGCCGGTCGGCGCTCATGGCCAGATGTCGCGCGCGAACACGGGGGAATCCGGGGAAGACGGGGAAACACGCGGGAGCCGGTGCCGTCCCCCGGGCGGCGGCACCGGCTCCCGCGTGGGTCAGCGGGGTGTTCCGTCAGCAGGGCACCCGGTCAGTAGGGCATCCGGTCGTGGGAAGGGGCGGGGGCTCCGTAGGGCATCGCGGCGGGCGGCGGCGCCTTCTGGTCGCGGGCGTAGCGGTTGGTGGCCGGGAGCCAGGCGCACACGACGGCCACGAGCACCGTGAGCAGCGCCACGAAGCTGAACGCCATGACGGATTCGGGTTCGTAGTCACCCAAGATGAGGACATGGGGGAACAAGGCGATGACGCCCGAAATGGTAATGAATACGCGCGCCCAAGTGGCCGCCTTCTTGCGTACGCAGAGCGTGAATACGAGCAGGCACACGGCGGTGAAAATGGCGAATCCGGCGCGGGCCGCGAGCGCCCCCGCACGGTCGCTGACGAGCTCGTCCCAGATGGGCCCCGAGAGCGTCTTGATGTCGGCCGCTGTCGTATTCGACGGCAGTCCGACGACGTCCGGATGGTCGTCGATGACGTCCCTGATGTTCTCGTCGGCCATGTCATTGCCGCCGGCGAAGACAAGCACCGCGCCGACGATTGCGGACACCGCGGATATGACAGAGGTCCAGACCAGAGTGGTCAGGGTGCCGGGCCGCCGGACCGCGCGGTTTGCGCGGGCCGCGCGGCGGGGACCGACCGGCGCGGGCGCGACCTGGTATTGACTCACGGGTGCGACTCTCCTCGGGGAGATGAAGGTTCGAGTGGGATTGACTCGACCATTCCATGGGCACCACGAACACAGCCAGCTTTTTCTGGAAGAAATCCCCAGATAATCTGGGGTGATCGAAGGATCAGTTTCCGCGGCGGCTATGCTGCAATGCCGTAAAACTCAAAGGGAGTTGGAGAGAGTAAGTTCGCATGGCCTTAAACGGTCCCACGCAGTACCCCGCGGAACTGCTGGACACCACGATGGATCAGCTTCGGACGCTGCTCGCCGTCCACGAGACCGGCACGGCGCTCGCCGCCGCGCGCCAGCTCGGCCGGGAACAGTCCAGCGTGCAGAAGCAACTGGACACGATGAACCGCACGTTCGGAGCGCTGTGCGGTGAGGCGCTGGTGCTCAAACGGGGCCGCGGGAAGGACGTCCTGTTCACCGCCACCGGCGAGCATCTGGTCGCGCTCGCGCGCTCCACGCTGTCCGCGTGGTCGGACGGCATCCACGACGCGCGCCGCCGCCTCGGCCGCACCCTGTCGGTCGGCTCCACCCGCTACACGCTGGGCTTCCTCCTGGACGCCGTGGAGCGCGTCAGCGACGCCTACGAACGCCGCGGCGTGGACCTGAAGGTCACCCACGTCCGCACCGGCGATCTCTTCGCGAGGCTGCGGTCCAAGGAACTCGACCTGGTCTGCGGCAGCATCGTCGTGACGGAGGGCCAGGAGGCGGAGCTGGAGCCGTACGAGATCGTGGAGTGGCGGCGCAGCGGCCTGTCGATCCTCACGAACCTGCCGCCGGACAAGCTGCCCGGCGGCTCGGTCGACGCGAGCGAACTGCCGGGCCTGCCCCTGGTGGTGTCCGCGGGCGGCCTCATCGCCCGCTTCCTCACCGCCTGGTACGGCGCCGACTTCCGCAAGGAGATGTCCATCGCCGCCGAGATCGAGGCCGCCCACTACGGCTTCGAACTGCTGCGGTCCGGCGTGGTCAGCGGGGCGATGCTCGTCACCCGCGGCATCGCGGAGGCCGCCGAGTCCGGCAGCCTGCCCGAGGCCGGTGGCCTGCGCCGCCTCGACGTGGTCGGCGACGTCGGGCCGCGCACCGAGGTCCTCGTCGGCGTCTTCACCCGGCGCGGCGACCGGGCCTCGTACGACGCGCACCATCCCCTGAACCTGCTGTGGGACGCCCTGGCGAAGGACAACGGGCGGTGGTGGCTCAGCCGTTGACCGGCCGAGCCACCGCCGGGGGCTACCGCGGCCGGTGGGCGGCCGTGGTCTTGTGCAGGTGGATGAGGACGTCGTGGTTGGCGCCGAGCCGGATCTTGTACGGACCGTCGGGGTAGGCGGTGCCGATGCTGCGGGTCGGGCGGGGCTTGGCCAGCCAGGTGCGGGCGGCCGCGGGCGCGGTGCGGGTGTCCACGTAGTAGTCGTCGTAGGACACCTTGTCGAGGGTGTGCTCGTTCATGCCGGGCGTGGCCGCGCCCACGGTCCGGGGCTTCCACTTCGCGTCCTGGGGCCCGGTCGCCATGAACGAGCCCTGGTCGAAGGTGAACCCGATGCTGCGGTACTTCGCGCCGAGCGCGTCCCGCAGGAAGGCGCCCTGCATCTTCGGGTAGTTGGGGTCCCGCGACTCGTACCCGATGTGGGCGTTGTGTGCCGACGCGAGCACCTTGCCGCCGGTGTGCCGCTGCCACCACACGGTGTTCGCCGCCATGATCCGGTCGCGGTACAGCATCGCCCCGCTGACCCCGGCGGGCGTGTCGGTGTCGAAGGCGTAGATCTCCGCGGTCTGCATGACGGACCGGGCGTGCTGCAGGGTCAGCGCGAACTTCGTGCCCCTGCGGTCCGGTTGGATGCCCTTGACCAGCTCGTACGCCGCCCGCGCCCGCTTCGCGAGCCGGGTGCGCTCGGCCTGGGGCAGGGCCAGGTGGGCGTCGCCGTCCGTGACCTCGCGCAAGGGCGCGTACAGGGTCTTGATCCGGTCGAGCCGGCCGGGTTCGTGGCGGCGGACGTAGTCGGTCACGGCGTCGTACAGCTCGACGCCCATGTCCGGGTTGTTGAGGTCGTTGCCGAGGAAGCGCACCTGGCGGTCCGGGTGCCGCTCGTTGTACTGCCGCATCCAGGTGAGCAGCTTGATGTACTCCTCGTTGTACCAGGGGCCCTTCGACAGCTCCTGGCGGACGAGGTCGCGTACGTCGCCCGGGCCGCCGCGCACATAGGCGTCGAAGCGCAGCCCGGTCTTCCAGCCGGTCTCCAGGGCGAAGGTCCGGAAGCCCTTCTCCTGGACGAGGTAGCGGAACAGCCGGTCCTTCATGGTGAAGAACTCGTGCGTGCCGTGGGTGGCTTCGCCGAGGCCGACCACCTTGGCGTCGCCCACCATCCGGCCGAGCGGCCGCAGGTCCTTCGTCGAGCCGCCGGGACCGGTGGCGCGCAGGGGGTGCGCGGCGCTCTCGATGGCCTGCACCGGGCTGTCCGGGCGCGGGGCGGCTTCGGCGGCCGCGGGGGCCAGCAGGGCCCCGGTCCCGACTGCGGTGACCAGCACCAGAGAGGCGCGCGAGGGAGCGGTCCGTGCCATGTGGTTCCTCCTGGAATCGTGTTCCGTCGAAAGATCACGATTCCGTGCGGCGGCCCGCGCGACCATCCCGGAGGCACCCCGTCCGATGGTGGGGTCCACTCCACCAGGAGGGTGCGGGCGCCGGTACCGGAGACCCCCTTTCGCCACAACATACCGACTGGTTAGTCTGCGGCGGAGAGCGTGATCGACCGGCACGTGGTCGACGCGTGTGTGACCGAGGCCGAAGGAGACCACCCGTGGAGAGCCTGCAGGGCAAGGGAGTCGTCGTCACCGGCGCGGGCGGCGGGATCGGGGCCGCCCTGGCCCGCCGCTTCGCCGCCGCCGGGGCCCGTGTCGTCGTCAACGACCTCGACCCGGCCAGAGCGGCGGAGGTGGCCGCCGAGGTGGACGGCGTCGCCCTGCCCGGCGACGCCTCCGCCGTCGTCGCCGACGCCCTCGCCGCGCTCGACGGCACCGTCGACGTGTACTGCGCCAACGCGGGGCTCGCGTCCGGCGGCACCGAGGCCGCCGACGAGCGGGTCTGGGCCGACGCCTGGGACGTCAACGTCATGGCGCACGTCCGGGCCGCGCACGCCCTGATCCCCGGCTGGCTGGAGCGGGGCGAGGGCCGGTTCGTGTCCACGGTCTCCGCGGCCGGGCTGCTCACGATGGTCGGCGCCGCGCCCTACAGCGTCACCAAGCACGGCGCGTACGCCTTCGCCGAGTGGCTGTCCCTGACCTATCGGCACCGCGGCATCCAGGTGCACGCGATCTGCCCGCAGGGCGTGCGCACGGACATGCTCACCGCCGCGGGCTCCGCCGGTGAACTCGTCCTCGCGCCCACCGCGATCGAGCCCGCGGACGTCGCCGACGCGCTGTTCACCGGCATGGCCGAGGACCGCTTCCTGATCCTGCCGCACCCGGAGGTCGCCGCCTACTACCAGGCGCGGGCCGCGACCCCCGACAAGTGGCTGACCGGCATGAACCACATCCAGCAGAAGTGGGAGGCCGCCGAGCGGTGAGCGAAACCCCGGCGGCTCCCGCCGCCCCCACCGGCCCCACCACCCGGGCCACCCCGACGCCCCCCTCCCCGTACGCCGCCAAGCCCTGGCTCGCCCTCCTCAGTGACGCCCAGCGCGCCCCCGTCGCCCCCGCCGCGTCCCTCACGCACGCCTTCCGCTCCTCCGTCCTCGCCGCGCCCGACCGCACCGCGCTCGCCTACTTCGACGGGCGCCTGAGCTACCGCGAGGTGGACGCCCTCACCGACTCCGTCGCCGGGCACCTCGCCGCCCGCGGCCTGGTCCGGGGCGACCGCGTCGCGATCATGCTGCAGAACACCCCGCACTTCGTGATCGCGCTGCTCGGCGCCTGGAAGGCGGGCGCCACCGTGGTGCCCGTCAACCCCATGTACAAGTCGGCCGAGACCCGGCACGTCCTCACCGACGCCGACGTGACGGCGCTCGTCTGCGCCGACCGGGCCTGGGAGAGCCACCTGCGCGAGACGGCCGCGGGCACCGGCGTCCGCATCGTCCTCACCGCCTGCCAGCTCGACCTCCAGACCCGCGACGACCCGCGCGTCCTCGGCTTCGAGCGGCTGCCGCGGGCCGCGGACGCCGACGACCTGGTGACCGTCGCCCGGCAGGGCCTGCCCGCGCCCGGCGGCCGCGAACCCGGCCCCTCCGACACCGCCCTGATCAGCTACACGTCCGGCACCAGCGGCACCCCCAAGGGCGCCATGAACACCCACGGCAACATCACCTACAACGCCGAGCGCCAGCGCGCCGGATCCGGCGTCCCCGAGGGCGCCTGCTACTTCGCCCTCGCCCCGCTCTTCCACATCACCGGCATGGTCGCCCAGCTCGCCGCCTGCCTGACCAACGCCGGGACGCTCGCGCTCGCCTACCGCTTCGACGCCGGGGTGGTCCTCGACGCGTTCGCCGAGCACCGGCCCGCGTACACCGTCGGCCCGGCCACCGCCTTCATGGCCCTGGCCGCCCACCCGGCCGCCACCCGCGCCCACTTCGACTCCTTCGTGTTGATCTCGTCGGGCGGCGCGCCGCTGCCGCCCGCCCTGGTGGAGAAGTTCCGCGCGGGCTTCGGCCCCTACCTCCACAACGGCTACGGCCTCACCGAGTGCACCGCGCCGTGCGTCTCGGTGCCGCCCGGCCGCGCCGCGCCCGTCGACCCGGACTCCGGGACCCTCGCGGTCGGCGTGCCCGGGCCCGAGACGGTCGTCCGGATCGTCGACGAACTCGGCGCGGAGGTGCCCTTCGGCACGTCCGGCGAGATCGTGGTGCGCGGCCCGCAGGTCGTCCCCGGCTACTGGAAGCGGCCCGAGGCCACCGCCGAGACCTTCCCCGGCGGCGAACTGCGCACCGGCGACATCGGCTTCATGGACCCCGAAGGCTGGCTGTACGTCGTCGACCGCAAGAAGGACATGATCAACGCGTCCGGGTTCAAGGTCTGGCCGCGCGAGGTCGAGGACGTCCTGTACTCGCATCCGGCGGTGCGCGAGGCGGCCGTCGTCGGGGTGCCCGACGCCTACCGGGGCGAGAGCGTCAAGGCCTATGTGAGCCTGCGGGCCGGGGCCGGGGGATCGCCGGCCGAACTGGTCGCGTACTGCAGGGAACGGCTCGCCGCGTACAAGTACCCCCGTGCGGTGGAGGTCCTGGAGGAGCTGCCGAAGACCGCGAGTGGGAAGATCCTCCGGCGGGAACTGCGTTCCCGTCCATGAAGACCCGCGGCGGATCGCGGCGGGACGGCTGGAAGACCTGAACAGCATGCAACGGAAGGCAGGTGGCGGCAGTGGCCAGAACGACGGACGGTGACGGGACGCCCGTCCCGCAGAGGCTGCTCGCCGCCGCCACCCGGCTCTTCGCCGACCGCGGCTACGACCGTACGTCCGTGCAGGAGATCGTGGAGGCGGCGGGCGTCACCAAGGGCGCCCTGTACCACTACTTCGGATCGAAGGACGACCTGCTGCACGAGGTGTACGCGCGGATGCTGCGGGTGCAGCAGGAGCGGCTCGACGCGTTCGCCGACGCGGACGAGCCGGTGGAGCGGAGGCTGCGGGACGCGGCGGCCGACGTCGTCGTCACCACCATCGCGAACCTCGACGACGCCTCGATCTTCTTCCGGTCGATGCACCACCTCAGCCCCGAGAAGCACAAGCAGGTACGGGCCGAGCGGCGCCGCTACCACGAGCGGTTCCGGGCGCTGATCGAGGAGGGCCAGGAGGCCGGGGTGTTCTCCACGGCGACCCCGGCCGACCTCGTCGTGGACTACCACTTCGGTTCCGTCCACCACCTGTCGACGTGGTACCGCCCCGACGGTCCCTTGACGCCGCAGCAGGTCGCGGACCACCTGGCGGACCTGCTGCTGCGGGCGCTGCGGCCCTGAGCCCGCCCGTGGGACGGCGCCCGGGCCCGCGCTGACCGGGCCGGGGCCCGCGCCCCGGCCCGACGTCCGGGACCGGACCCCGGGCCCGCCCCGGCTGTGACGGTCGGCTCAGAGGTACCGCTTGAGCTCCCGCCGGGCCAGGGACCGCTGGTGCACCTCGTCCGGGCCGTCGGCGAGGCGCAGCGTGCGCGCCGCCGCCCACAGCTCGGCGAGCGGGAAGTCCTGGCTCACGCCGCCCGCCCCGTGCAGTTGGACGGCGCGGTCGAGGATGTCGACGACGGCCCGCGGGGTGGCGATCTTGATGGCCTGGATCTCGGTGTGCGCGCCCTTGTTGCCCACGGTGTCCATCAGCCAGGCCGTCTTCAGGACCAGGAGCCGCACCTGCTCGACGGCGACCCGGGCGTCCGCGATCCACTCCTGGACCACGCCCTGCTGGGCCAGCGGCTTGCCGAACGCGGTGCGGTCCACGGCCCGGCGGCACATCAGCTCGATGGCGCGCTCGGCCATGCCGATGAGCCGCATGCAGTGGTGGATGCGGCCGGGGCCGAGCCGCGCCTGGGCGATGGCGAAGCCGCCGCCCTCCTCTCCGACGAGGTTGGCCACGGGCACCCGCGCCTCGTCGAAGACCACTTCCGCGTGGCCGCCGTGGGAGTGGTCCTCGTACCCGTACACCCGCATGGCGCGGCGGACTTCGACGCCGGGGGTGTCGCGGGGCACCAGCACCATCGACTGCTGGCGGCGGATGTCCGCGCCGTCCGGGTCGGTCTTGCCCATCACGATGAAGACCTTGCAGTCGGGGTTCATCGCCCCGGAGATGTACCACTTGCGGCCGCTGATGACGTACTGGTCGCCTTCGCGCCGGATGTGCGTGGTGATGTTGGTGGCGTCCGACGAGGCCACCTCGGGCTCCGTCATGGCGAACGCCGAGCGGATCTCGCCCGCGAGCAGCGGCTCCAGCCACTGCTTCTGCTGCTCGTCGGTGCCGAACTGGGCGAGCACCTCCATGTTGCCGGTGTCCGGGGCCGCGCAGTTGAGGGCGGTCGGCGCCAAGTGCGGGCTGCGGCCGGTGATCTCGGCGAGCGGCGCGTACTGGAGGTTCGTCAGGCCCGCCCCGTACGAGCCGTCCTGACTGTCCGGCAGGAAGAGGTTCCACAGGCCCTGACGGCGCGCCTCGGCCTTCAGCTCCCCGACGACGGCGGGCGTGTCCCACGGCGAGGCCAGGGCGGCGCGCTGCTCCTCGGCGACCGGCTCGGCGGGCAGCACGTGCTCGGTCAGGAAGGCGAGCAGGCGGCCGCGGAGTTCCTCGGTGCGGGCGTCGTATGCGAAGTGCATGGTGTGGTCCGGGTCCTCTCAGGCTTCCGACAGGGTGGTCAGGCCGTGCTCGATGAAGACGGGCACGAGGTCGCCGATGCGGTCGAAGCCCGTGCCGACCGTCTGGCCGAGGGTGTAGCGGTAGTGGATGCCCTCCAGGATCACGGCGAGCTTGAACCAGGCGAACGCCGTGTACCAGGCCACGGCGGCGACATCACGGCCGGAGCGGGCCGCGTAGCGCTCGATCAGTTCGGCCGGGTCCGGGTGGCCGGGGGCGCCCGCCGTGGTGCTGACGGGCGAGTCGGGTACCTCCAGGCGCACGCTGTACATCACGACCAGGCCCAGGTCGGTGAGCGGGTCGCCGAGGGTGGACATCTCCCAGTCGAGGATGGCGGTGATGCGGTCGGTGTCGCCGGTGGTGTCAAGCAGGACGTTGTCCAGACGGTAGTCGCCGTGCACCACCGTGGGCGCGGGGGAGGTGGGCAGGGCCCGGCCGAGGGCCGCGTGCAGCTCCTCGATGCCGGGCAGGTCGCGGCCGCGCGAGGCGTCCAACTGCTTGCCCCAGCGCCGCAGTTGCCGGTCCAGGAAGCCCGCGGGCCGCCCGAAGTCGCCGAGCCCGACGGCCTCCGGGTCCACGGCGTGCAGGTCCACCAGGGTGTCGACGAGACCGAGGATCGCGTCGCGGGTGCGCTCCGGGCCGAGCGGCACGAGCTGCTCGGCCGTGCGGTACGGCGTGCCCCGCACGAACTCCATCACGTAGAACGGGGCGCCGATCACCTCCTCGTCCTCGCACAGCAGCACCGGCCGCGGCACCGGCACGTCCGTCGGGTGCAGGGCGCTGATCACCCGGTGCTCGCGCCGCATGTCGTGCGCGGTGGCCAGGACGTGGCCGAGCGGCGGGCGCCGCACCACCCAGTGCGCCGCCCCGTCCGTCACGGCGTACGTGAGGTTCGACCGGCCGCCCTCGATCAGCCGGGCGGTGAGCGGGCCCGCGGCGAGCAGGCCCGGTCGTTCGCGGTCCAGGTGGCCGCGCAGCCGGTCGAGGTCGAGGCCGGGCGGGCCGAGGGGACGGTCTGGACTCATGGGTGAATCGCTCCTGATCATGAACGACGGGCGGCGGACGGCGGACGGCGTTGCCAACGCGCTGGCGTTCATGATGCCGACCAGTCGGTATGTCGTCCAGGGGGCCCGGCCCGAACGTGATCAGGATCGCGGGGGGTGAGGGGGTCCAGGAGCGGGCGCCCGGCCGGGGAAGGGGTGACCGGGCGCCCTGGGAGGAGGGCTCAGTGGTCGTCCCAGTGGCCGTCGTGCGCGGCGTGCCGGTGCCCGTCGTGGGCGTAGTCGACGTGGTCGCCGTGCAGCACGGCCTCGTGCCCGCAGCCCTCGCCGTGCTGGTGGTCGTGGCCCTCGTGGGCGACGTGCGCGGCCGGCTCGCACTCGTCGTAGTGGCCGTCGTGCGCGGTGTGCAGATGGCCGTTGTGCGCGTAGTCGACATGGTCGCCGTGCGGGACCGCCTGGTGTCCGCAGGTCGGGCTGTGCGTGTGCTCGTGGGCCGCGTGTTCCTGGTGGAGCGTGGTCATGACGTGCGCCTTCCGTGCGGGAGGTGTCCCTGTCGGCCGTGCCGGTGACTCTCTCAGGCTAGTCCTCGATGCCTGTTTGATCCCGTTGTGAAACCTTTTCAGTACTTCTATGACTCCGTGAGGCGACCCGATGAAAGCGATCAGCTACCGCGCGTACGGCGGACCCGAGGTCCTTGAGTACGGCGACGTGCGCGACCCGAAGGTCGGCCCCGACACCGTCCTGGTGAAGGTGCGGGCCGCGGCCCTCAACCCCGTCGACTACAAGTGCCGCGAGGGCTACCTCGACGCCGCCCTCGACCCCGTCTTCCCCGTGATCCCCGCCTGGGACGTGGCGGGCGTGGTGGTGCAGCCGGGCGTCGCCGCCCCGGAGTTCGCCGTCGGCGACGAGGTCATCGGCTACGTACGCGAGGACTTCCTCTCCCGCGGCACCCTCGCCGAGTACGTCGCGGCCCCCGTCCGCACCCTCGCGCGCAAGCCCCGCAACCTCTCCTTCGAGGAGGCCGCGGGGCTGCCCCTGGCCGGGCTCACCGCCTACCAGGTGATCACCAAGGCCCTCGCCGTCACCGCGGGCGACGTCGTCCTCGTGCACGCCGCCGCGGGCGGCGTCGGTGCCTTCGCCGTCCAGCTCGCCCGGCACGCGGGCGCCCGCGTCATCGGCACCGCCAGCGAACGCAACCACGCCTTCCTGCGCGAGCTGGGCGCGGAACCGGTCACCTACGGCGACGGCCTCGCCGAGCGGGTGCGCGCCCTCGCCCCCGAAGGCGTCGACGCGGCCTTCGACACGATCGGCGGCGACACCCTGAAGCTCTCCGCCGACCTCCTCGCCCCCGGCGGCCGCCTCGCCTCCATCGCCGACGGCTCCGTCATCGCCCTCGGCGGCCAGTACTGCTTCGTCCGCCCGGACCCCGCCGACCTCACCCGCCTCACCGAACTCGTCGAACAGGACGTCCTCACCGTCCACGTCCAGGAGACGTTCCCCCTGGAACAGGCGGCCGACGCGTTCCGCCTGATCGAGGAGGGGCGGACGCGGGGGAAGATCGTGGTGCGGGTGGATTGGGCCGAGGAGGGCTGAGGAGGGTGGCGAGCCTGGGGGCGGTGGGGGTGTCCGACGAGACGCGGGTGGCAGGGGTGCGCTGCCCCGGTCCGGGGGCGGCTGCCTCCGGAGGCCCGGCTTCCGGAGGCCCGGCTAGAGGACCAGTGCCGCCGCGCACACCGCCAGCGCCCCCGTGCACAGTGCCGCCGCGGCGGCCGCGCGGCGGCTGAACGGGTGCGGGCGTGCCGCCGTCAGCGCCGTCATCCTGCGGTGCGCGACCGCCAGGAACCCCAGCCACAGCAACAGGCACAGCGCGCACGCGACGGCGGCCACCACGGACGCCCCGTTGTGCAGGGCCGCCCGGGCGCCGAGGACCGCGGCGACCGTGCAGGTGAGGGTCGTACGACGCCAGGCGAGGCGGGTGCGTTCGGGCTGGAGGCCGGGGTCGCGCGGGGCGGGGTCGGGCAGGCTGGGGTCCTGGGGTGCGGGGTCCTGGGACGAGGCGCCCTCGGCCGTCCCACCCGTGCTGTGCCCTCCGGCCGGACCGGCCCCGTGACCAGGGGCGCCGTGGCCCCCGGGCCCGTTCCCCGCCGCCTCGTTCCCCGCGGCCCCGCGGCCCGTCACCCCTCCCACCCGAACACCACGACCACCACCATGGCCACCGCGACCACCGCCACCACCACGCCCAGCAGCGCCGGGAAGCGGGACGCGGGCAGGTCATCGCCGCGGCGCATGGCCCGCTCGCAGCGCACCCAGTGGTTGACCGCGCGCAGCGAGCACAGCACCCCGGCGGCGAGCAGCGCGATCGCGAGGCCCACGCGCACGCCCCAGCGCAGGTCGGGCAGGAACTGGTCCACGGCGAAGCCGCCGCCGATCAGGGCGAGCGCGGTGCGCAGCCAGGCCAGGAAGGTGCGCTCGTTGGCGAGGGAGAAGCGGTAGTCGGGGGTGTCGCCGTCCTGCCGGACGCGCTCGGGGGAGAACCACAGCCGCAGGCTCTGTACGAAGGTGCTCACCGTTGCACGCTAGCTCGCCCCGGGCGGCTGCCGCCCGCCGGGCCGCCCGGCCGCGCTGGGCTACCCGGCGGCCCGGAACGCCCGCAGCCGCTCGTACCCCTCCAGGCCGTCCGGCACCCAGTCCCACTCGCCCGCGCGCCGGGCCAGCTCCTCGTCGGTGAGGAAGTCGTGCCAGGCCACCTCCTCGACCTGCGGGCTGACCGGGGTCGTGCAGCGCACCTCGTACACGGCCGACCACCAGGTGCGCCCGGCGCCGTCGTCGTACAGGAACTTGAACAGGGGCACGGGGCGGGGGAGTCCGCTCACGCCCAGCTCCTCCTCGGCCTCGCGCAGCGCCGCGTCGTCGTACGACTCGCCCGCCGCGACGACGCCGCCGACGAACATGTCGTACCGGGAGGGGAAGACCAGCTTGGTCGAGGTGCGCCGATGCACGAACACGCGCCCCTGGGCGTCCCGGACCTCGATGAACACACACCGGTGCCGCAGCCCGTGCCCGTACACCTCACCCCGCGGCGCCGCCCCCACGACGTTGTCGTCCAGGTCGACGACGGCCACCACCTCGTCCGCCGGATCGGCGGCCTCATCCGTACTCATCCCGCCATCCAACCCCACGCCCCGAGGGCCCCGCCCTCGCCCCCCCCGCCGGTGGGATGGGGGAAGGTCCCGCGGGGACGAGCCACCTTCCCCACCCCCAAACGGTTGACTCCACCCCCCGCCGAACCCAGGATCTGACTCACCGGTAACCGCCCCGCACCCCCCCACCGGCCGACGATCCAGAGGAGCCCCCCCATGGCCTACGACGCAGACGTCATCGTGATCGGCGCGGGCCTCGCCGGCCTCACGGCGACCGCCGAACTCGTCGACGCGGGCCGCAGGGTGATCCTCGTCGACCAGGAGCCGGAGCAGAGCCTGGGCGGCCAGGCCCACTGGTCGTTCGGCGGCCTGTTCTTCGTGGACTCGCCGGAGCAGCGCCGGATGAGGGTCAAGGACCACCGGGAACTCGCGCTGCAGGACTGGCTGGGCACGGCGGCCTTCGACCGCGAGGAGGACCACTGGCCCCGCAAGTGGGCGGAGGCGTACGTCGACTTCGCGGCGGGCGAGAAGCGCCCCTGGCTGCACGCCCAGGGCGTCCGCTTCTTCCCGGTGGTCGGCTGGGCCGAACGCGGCGGCTACGACGCCCAGGGCCACGGCAACTCCGTACCCCGCTTCCACATCACGTGGGGCACGGGCCCCGGCCTCCTCGCCCCGTTCGTGCGCCGCGTCCACGAGGGCGCGGCCCGCGGCCTGGTGCAGTTCAAGTTCCGCCACCGGGTGACGGGCCTGTCGCGCACGGGCGGCGTCGTCGACACGGTGAGCGGCGAGATCCTGGAGCCGTCGGGCGTGGAGCGGGGCAAGGCGAGCAGCCGCGAGGTGACGGGCTCGTTCGAGTTCCGGGCCCAGGCGGTGATCGTCACGTCGGGCGGCATCGGCGGCAACCACGACCTCGTACGCGCCCAGTGGCCGAAGCGCCTCGGCTCCCCGCCGGAGAAGATGATCTCGGGGGTGCCCGCGCACGTGGACGGCCTGATGCTCGGCATCGCCGAGGGCGCGGGCGCGCACCTGATCAACCGGGACCGCATGTGGCACTACACCGAGGGCATCGAGAACTGGAACCCGATCTGGGACAAGCACGGCATCCGCATCCTGCCGGGCCCGTCCTCGCTGTGGCTGGACGCCCGCGGCAACCGGCTCCCCGTACCGCTGTTCCCCGGCTTCGACACGCTCGGCACGCTCGACCACATCATGCACACCGGGTACGACTACACGTGGTTCGTGCTCAACCAGCGCATCATCGGCAAGGAGTTCACGCTCTCCGGGTCGGAGCAGAACCCCGACCTGACGGGCAAGTCGGTGCGCGGCGTGATCGACCGGGCGCGCGCGGACATGCCGGGTCCGGTCAAGGCGTTCATGGACCACGGTGTGGACTTCGTCGTGGAGCGCGACCTCGGCGCGCTCGTGCGGGGCATGAACGCCCTCACCAAGGAACCCCTCATCGACGAGGCCGCGCTGCACCGCACCCTCGCTGCGCGCGACCGCGAGATCGTCAACCCGTTCTCCAAGGACCTGCAGGTCAACGCCATTCGTGGCGCGCGTAAATTCGTCGGCGACCGGCTCATCAGGACCGTCGCGCCGCACGCGATCCTGGACCCCAAGGCCGGTCCGCTGATCGCCGTGCGCCTGAACATCCTCACCCGCAAGACGTTGGGCGGCCTGGAGACCGACCTGGCCTCGCGCGTGCTCCAGGAGGGCGGCGACCCGCTGCCGGGCGTGTACGCGGCCGGGGAGGCCGCCGGGTTCGGCGGCGGGGGAGTGCACGGCTACCGCTCGCTGGAGGGGACGTTCCTCGGCGGATGCCTGTTCTCGGGGCGCGCGGCGGGGCGGGCGGCCAGCAAGGCGGTCGGCTGACGGGCACCCGAGTCGGGAGGGCGGGGGCAAGTCGGTCGGGGGCGTCAGGTCGGTCGCGCGGCGTCAAGTCGGTCGGGGGCGTCAGGTCGGTCGGCCCGAAGCAGGGTTGGGGCGGGTGGGGTAAGGGGTCGCGCACGGGTGGGGCGGTAACGAGGCCTTGACGCGGAGTGGCGCATACCGGTTGGCTGTGTGTGATCACATGCTCGCCCAACGCGTCGGGGAGGACCCCGCGGTGTCTCCACCTCCGCCCCCTCCGCTCGGCCGCTCCCGCAAGAAGGCCGCGCACGCCTTCGACGCCGCCCTCGACGACGCCGAACTCGCCGCCGCCCGCGCCGCCCTGGCCCAGGGCCGCTGGACCGAGGTGCGCGCGCTGCTCGCCGCCACCGGCGACGACTGGGACCGCAGGGGCCACCGCTTCGACGTCCTCGGGCGCGAGTCCAGCACCGCGGCCTGGGCCCGCGACTGGCGGCTCGCCGAACCGGAGAGCGCCGACGCCGTCGCCCTGCTCGCCTTCGCCGCCGTGCACCGCGCGCTGCGCGGCAAGGAGCGCTCCGAGAAGGCCCGCGCCGCCTGCCGCGAGGCCGCGGCGCTCGTCCCCGCCGACCCCACGCCGTGGCTCGCGCTGCTGATCCTGGAGCGCACGCTCGGCCACGAGGAGGACGTCGTACGCCTTTTCGACGAGGTCCGCCACCGGCACCCCGACCACCACCACGCCCACCATCTGATGGTCGCGCGGCTCGCCGAACGGCGGCCCGGCGCGGGCCAGGACCCGCTGCACGAGGTGTACGACTTCGCGTCCTGGGCCGCCGAACAGGCCCCCGACCACTCGCCGTTGTCGGTGCTCCCGGTCGTCGCGCACGCCGAGCGCTACCGCGTGCTCGCCACCACGGGCAGCGAGAACAAGGACCCGGTCGCCTCCGGGCACTGGACGAGCCGCCGCGCCCGGCAGGTGATGAAGGCGTCCTTCGACTGGTGGCTGGAGTGGGAGATGCCGCACGAGTCGGTGCACCCGCGCGCCTTCGTCGACCTCAACTTCCTGGCCCACGCCACGTTCTGCGAGGGCCGGGCGGCCGAGTCCGCGGCCCTGTTCCAGCGCATCGGCCGGTACCCGACCGAGGTCCCCTGGTCGTACCCGGACCGTGATCCGCACCAGGCCTACTTCGCCGCGCGCGCCACGGCACTCGGCACGGCCTGACCCCGTACCGGCGCGACTCCGCACCACGGGCACGTGAAACGCACGACGCACCACCTGTCACGCGAGACGCACGACCAACGGCCCACTACGGGCGGAAAGGACAACCGCGCCATGGCGACGGGCAGTTCGAGCACGAGTGCAACGAGCGCGACCAGTGCGGGCGGAACCGGCACCGGATCCCGCGGCAGATCCATCCCGCCCCAGGGCGGCATCAGCACCTACATGGGCCAGGACCGGGCCCTGCGCGCCGGGCGCCTCGGCACCGCGGGCCTGCTCCTGTCCGTGCTCGCCGCCACCGGTCCGCTCATGGTCGTCGCAGGTGTCATGCCCACGACGTTCGGCGTGATGGGCGTGGTGGGCCAGCCCCTGCTCTTCCTGATACTCGGCGTCGTCCTCGCCCTGTTCAGCTTCGGCTACGCGGAGATGAGCCGGCACGTCCACAACGCCGGTGCCTTCTACGCCTACATCTCCCGCGGCCTCGGCGGCACCACGGGCGCGGGCGCCTCCGTCGTCGCCCTCGTGGCCTACAGCGCCCTGCAGGTGGGCCTGTACGGCCTGCTCGGCTTCGAGGTGTCCGGGCTGCTCGACAAGCACTTCGACGTCACCGTCTCCTGGTGGATCCCCGCGCTCGTCACCGTCGCGCTCGTCGGCGCCCTCGGCTGGCTGAAGATCGACCTCAACGCGCGCGTGCTCGGCGTCCTGCTGCTCATCGAGGTGGCGCTCGTCGTCGTCTTCGACGTCGCCGCCATCTCCGACCCGGCGAAGGAGGGCCTGTCGATGCACGCGTTCAACCCCGACACCCTCACCGGCGCGGGCGTCGCCACCTCGCTGTGCTTCTGCATAGCGGCCTTCACCGGCTTCGAGCAGGCGCCCGTGTACGCGGAGGAGACGAGCCGTCCCCAAGTCGTCGTCGCCCGCGTGATGTTCTTTGCTGTCGGCTTCGTCGCCGTCTTCTTCGCCCTCAGCTCCTGGGCCCTCACCGTCGCCGCCGGGCCCTCCGGCATCGTGCCCGCAGCCCAGGAGCAGAGCGCGGGCCTGCTGTTCGGCCTCACCGAGTCCCGCCTCGGCGGCACCTTCACCGACGTCCTGCACGTCCTGTTCGTGACCGGCATGTTCGCCGCCATACTGAGCTTCCACAACGTCGTCGCCCGCTACGCCTTCGCCATGGGCCGCGAAGGCCTGCTGCCCGCCACGTTCGGCCGCACCAACAGCACCAGCGGCGCGCCGGGCACGGGCTCGCTGCTCCAGACGGTGATCTCCGTCGTCGTCGTGATCGCCTTCGCGATCTCCGACGACGCCCCGGCGGGCGACCCCACCGCCCCCGTCTTGCGCCTGTTCACCTGGGGCGGCAACGTGGGCGCCCTCGGCGTCCTGCTCCTGATGGCCACCGCGTCCGTGGCCGTCATCGTCTTCTTCGTCCGGCGCGGCGCCGCGGGCGCCCAGGCCTGGCGCATCGCCGCGTCGGCACTCGCCGCGGTCGCGCTGCTCGTCATCGCGGGCTACACCGTCAAGGACTTCGACGTCCTCGTCGGCGCGGGTCCCGACTCCTCGCTGAGCTGGGTCCTGCCCGGCATCATCGGCGTCGCGGCGATCGTCGGCCTCGCCTACGGCGCGTACCTCAAGTCGTCCCGCCCGGCGGCGCACGCCCGCATCGGCCTGGGCAACGAGGCGTTCCAGCTGGAGAAGGCGGCGGGCGACGCGGGGCGCGAGGACTGAGCGCTCCGCCCCGGCCGCCGCCAAGTATGACGAACCGCTGACGGACACCCGCGGACCCTGGCCCCCGGGGCCCGCGGGTGCTCGAATCGAAGGGTGACCACCGAACACGGGGACGCCGCCCACGCGGGGGACCCGGCCGCAGGGCGTGCCCCCGCCGACGACCGCGGCCCGGCCCGCCAACCCGAAGCGGACGGCGCCCCCGTGGGCCGTCGTCTCGTCCTCGGCACCCTCGCCCTCGGCGCCCTGGGCGTGGCCGCCGCACCCCCGCTGCAACGCGGCCTCGAAGCGTTCCTCGGTGCCGCGTCCGACAAGGACCCCACCGGCCTCACCCAGCTCCTGCCCAACGGCGGCGGCTTCCGCTACTACTCGGTCGCCGCCTCCGTACCCCGCAAGGACACCTCCTCGTACCGCCTCACGGTGACCGGCCTCGTCGACCGCCCCGCCACGTACACCCTCGCCGAGCTGCGCGCGCAGCCGCAGACCCGGCTCGTGCGGGACGTGCAGTGCGTGACCGGCTGGCGGGTCCCCGACACGCCCTTCGAGGGGGTCCGGCTCGCCCGGCTCCTCGACGCCGCCGGGGTCCGGCCGGACGCCCGCGCCGTCCGCTTCACCTGCTTCGACGGGACGTACAGCGAGAGCCTCACCCTCCAACAGGCCCGCCGGAGCGACGTGCTGGTGGCCCTGCGCATGCAGGACAAGGACCTGAGCCACACCCACGGCGGGCCCGCCCGCCTGTACGTCGCCCCCATGTACTTCTACAAATCCGCGAAATGGCTCTCCGGCATCGAACTCACCGCCCGGGTCGAGCCCGGCTACTGGGAACTCAAGGGGTACGACGTGGACGCCTGGGTCGGCCGGTCCAACGGGCGCAGCGATGACCCGACCGCCTGAGGCCGCGCGGGTGCGGCGCTTCAGCCTCGGGGAGCGGTGGGTGCATCGGGGCACGGCCTGGCTGATGGTCGTGTGCGTGCTCAGTGCGGCCTGCCTGTACGTGCCCCAGCTCGCCGAACTCGTCGGGCGGCGGGCCCTCGTGGTGGACGTCCACAAGTGGTCCGGGGTGCTGCTGCCCGTCCCCTTCCTGGCCGGACTCGCCTCCCGGGCCTTCCGCGCGGACCTGCGGCTCCTCAACCGCTACGGTGCGCACGACCGGCGGTGGCTGTCCGCCGTCCGCCGCCGCGATCCGCGGCCCGCGGCCCGCTGGGCGGGGAAGTTCAACGCCGGGCAGAAGGTGTATGCCGCGTGGGTCGGCGGGGCGGTGCTCGTGATGCTCGGTACGGGGCTCGTGATGTGGCGGACGGAACTCTTCCCGCTGCTCTGGCGCACCAGCTCCACGTTCGTCCACGACTGGCTCGCCCTCACCCTCGGCCTCGTCCTCCTCGGCCACATCGCCCTGGCCCTGCGCGACCCGGAGGCCCGCCGCGGCATGCGGACCGGGTCGGTGGACCCGGAGTGGGCGGACCGGGAGCACCCGCTGTGGCGCAGGTAGGGCGGCCTTGCCGGGGCGCCCCAATCCCGCCCCTTCCCGTAACTGGGGCTCCGCCCCAGACCCCGCTCCTCAAACGCCGGAGGGGCTGGATATGCAGCCGCACATCATCTAGCCCGTCCGGCGTTTGAGGACGAGGCGCGGAGCGCCGATCAGCGGGGGGCCGGGGGCGCAGCCCCCGGTTTCGGGAAGGGGCGGGACTGGGGAATGCCCCGCAGGGCCCTACAACACCAGCGACAGCAGCAGCACAAACCCCAGCGCCACCACAGAAATGATCGTCTCCATCACGGACCACGTCTTGATGGTCTGGCCGACGTCCAGGCCGAAGTACTCCTTCACCAGCCAGAACCCCGCATCGTTCACATGACTGAAGAACAACGACCCGGCCCCAATGGCCAGCACCAGCAACGCGGCATGCGAGGTGGACATGTCCGCGGCCAGCGGAGCCACGAGCCCGGCGGCTGAAATCGTGGCGACGGTCGCGGACCCGGTGGCGAGCCGGATCGCGACGGCGATGAGCCAGGCGAGAAGGAGCGCCGGAATCGACCAGTCCTCGGAGAAGTCGAGGATCATCTGCCCGACGCCCACGTCGATGAGGGTCTGCTTGAAGCCGCCACCGGCCCCGACGATCATCAGCACCCCGGCGATGGGGGCGAGGGACTTCTCGACGGTCGAGGACAGCCGGTCCTTGGTGAAGCCCGCGGCCCGCCCGAGGGTGAACATCCCGACGAGCACAGCGGCGAGCAACGCGATCAGCGGCGACCCGACGACGTCGAAGACACGCTGGACGGTCGCGTCGGGATCGTCGACGACGATGTCGACGAGGGCCTTGGCCAGCATCATGACGACGGGCAGCAGCACGGTGGCGACGGTGACGCCGAACCCGGGCCGCCGCTCCAGGTCTTCGGAGGGCCGCTGCGGAATCATCTTCTCGGGCGGGGCCACGTCGACCCAGCGGGCGGCGACCTTGGAGAACAGCGGCCCGGCGATGATGACGGTGGGGATGGCGACGAGCACGCCGAGCGCGAGCGTCACGCCGAGGTTGGCCTTGACGGCGTCGATGGCGACGAGCGGCCCGGGGTGCGGCGGGATGAGGCCGTGCATCACGGAGAGCCCGGCGAGCGCGGGGATGCCGATGCGCATCAGGGAGTAGTTGCCGCGCTTGGCGACCATCAGGACGACGGGGATCAGCAGCACGATGCCGACCTCGAAGAACAGCGGAAGCCCGATGACGGAGGCGATGAGGACCATCGCCCAGGGCATGGCGCGCCCGCCGGACTTCCCGGCCTTGGCGAGGATCGTGTCGACGATCTGGTCGGCGCCGCCGGAGTCGGCGAGGAGCTTGCCGAGGATCGCGCCGAGCGCGATGAGGACGCCGACGCCCGCGACGGTGGCCCCGAGCCCGGTGGTGAAGCTGGCGATCGCCTTGTCGAGCGGGGCGCCCGCGAAGGCGCCGAGGGCGAGGGAGCCGATGGTCAGCGCCAGAAAGGCGTGGACCTTGAACTTCGTGATGAGCAGAACGATGACGGCGATGCCCGCGAGAACGGCGATCCCGAGCTGGGCGTGGCCCGCCGAGGTGATCGGTTCGACGGGGTCCGCTGCCAGCATCTCGACGCTGAGACTGGTCACGGTGGGTTCCTTGTACGTGGACGTGAGGAGGGGGTCGTACGGGGGAGGGGAAGGGGGCCGGGGGACAGGGGGAGCGGCCGGTCAGCGGTCGCGCGCGGCCAGCGCCGCGGCGGCCCGGTCGGCGATCTCCGCCGGCGTGCCCGCGACGTCGACGTCGACGCCCGCCTCGTCCGGCCCGAGCGGCTGGAGCGTGGCGAACTGCGAGTCGAGCAGCGCGGTCGGCATGAAGTGGCCCGTGCGCTGGCTCATCCGGTCCTCGATGAGGGCGCGGTCACCGGTGAGGTGGACGAAGAGGAGGCCGGGCGCGGCGGCCCGCAGCCGGTCGCGGTAGGACCGCTTCAGGGCCGAGCTGCTCACCACGCCGCCGAGGCCGGCGCGGCCGTGGGCCCACTCGCCGATGGCATCCAGCCACGGCCAGCGGTCGTCGTCGGTCAGCGGGGTGCCGGCCGACATCTTGGCGATGTTCGCCTCGGGGTGGAAGTCGTCGCCCTCGGCGTAGGGGACGCCGAGCCGGGCCGCGAGCAGGGGCCCGACGGTGGTCTTGCCGGTGCCCGCTACGCCCATGACCACGACGACGTGGGTGGTGCTCATCGCTGTTGCTGCCTCGCTGTCCTCGTCGACATCGATCGGTTCACGCCACTGAAACCCATTAGATCAGACGAATTCAAGAGGCTGTGCTGTAAAAGTCTGACTTTTTGAGTAAGCGCGTCCCCTCGTACGCTGACGTCATGACCGCACAGGCCCGGGGGCTGCACGCTCGCGTACTGGACAGCCTCGGGCCCGCCATCACCGCGGGCGCGTACCCACCCGGCAGCGTCCTGCGCACGGACGAACTCGCACAGCGCTTCGAGGTGTCACGCTCGGTGATGCGGGAGGTGGTGCGGGTCCTGGAGTCCATGCACCTGGTCGCCTCGCGCCGCCGCGTCGGTGTGACCGTGCGGCCCACCGAGGAGTGGAACGTCTACGACCCGCAGGTCATCCGCTGGCGCCTCGCGGGCGCCGACCGCCCGCGCCAGCTGCGCTCCCTGACCGTCCTGCGCTCGGCCGTCGAGCCGGTCGCCGCGGGCCTGGCAGCCCGGAACGCGACCGCCGAGCAGTGCGCGGCCCTCACCGAGTGCGCCCTCGGCATGGTCGCCACCTCGCGCGGCCGTCGCCTCGAGGAGTACCTGGTGCACGACATCGCCTTCCACCGCGTCGTCCTGGACGCCTCCGGCAACGAGATGTTCGCCCGGCTCGGTGACGTCGTCGCCGAGATCCTCGCGGGCCGCACCCACCACGACGTGATGTTCGAGGACCCCGACCCGGCAGCCGTGACCCTGCACGTGCGCGTGGCCGAGGCGGTCCGGGAGGGCGACGCGGACCGTGCCGAGGCCCTGACCCGCGAGATCGCCGAGGGCGCCCTGCGGGAGCTGGACATCCTGGCCCCGCCGCCCTCCGCGCGCTGACCCCCGGCCGCCCCGGACCTGCCGCGGACCCCTGCCACCCCGCGCCGCGCCCCGTCCGACCTGCGCCCCGCCGCCCACTGGGCGATCCTGACCGGAGTACCGCAGGGGGGCCGGAGAAGGGCGCGCCGAGATGAGCGACGACACCCCCGCGGGCCTGGGCCACGGCCGGACCGTCAAGCCGCTCGTGCGGATGCGGGCGCGCCGCCCCGACGAGAAGCACCGCGCCGCCACCCCGCTGGAGCTGCTCTTCGACCTGTGCTTCGTGGTG
Organism: Streptomyces flavofungini; assembly: GCF_014650815.1. Lineage (GTDB taxonomy): Bacteria > Actinomycetota > Actinomycetes > Streptomycetales > Streptomycetaceae > Streptomyces > Streptomyces flavofungini. The sequence goes on along the minus strand of NZ_BMVR01000013.1, from coordinate 101,056 downwards.
GCCGCGGGCCAGGCCGGGGCCCGCCTCGTGCACGCGCTCGCCGAGGGCGACACCGGGCACGGCGTCACCGGCTATCTGCTCGTCTTCTTCGCGATCTGGTGGGCGTGGGTGAACTTCACCTGGTTCGCCTCCGCGTACGACACCGACGACGTGCCGTACCGGCTCGCCACCCTCGTACAGATGGCGGGCGTCCTTGTCCTCGCGGCCGGGATCCCGCGGGCCTTCGACGAAGGTGACTACAAGGTCGCGATCACCGGCTACGTGATCATGCGGGTGGCGCTCGCCGCGCAGTGGCTGCGGGCGGCCCGGGGCGAGCGCGGGGCGGGGCGCACGGCCGCGCTGCGCTACGCGGCCGGGTTCGTGCTGGTGCAGGCGGGCTGGGTGGTCCTCGTCCTGCTGCCGCACGGGGCCTGGGCCTGGGGTGTCGGACCGCTGATCGTGGCCGAGATCGCGGTGCCCGCGTTCGCCGAGCACAGCCGTCGCACGCCCTGGCACCCGCACCACATCGCCGAGCGCTACGGCCTGTTCACCATCATCATGCTGGGTGAGTCCGTCGCCGCCGCCACGGTGGCCGTGCGCTCCGCGCTCGACGACTCGACTGCCCTCGACGAACTCCTGCCGATCGCCGCCGGCGGCCTCGTCATCGTGTTCGCGGCGTTCTGGATCTACTTCGCGGTGCCCATCCACGCCTACCTCGTCTCGTCCCGGCAGGCGTTCGCCTGGGGCCTCGGCCACTATGTGATCCTCGGCTCCGCCGCCGCGATCGGCGCGGGCATCGAGGTCGCCGTGGAACAGGCCACGCACCACGCGCACCTCTCCACCCTCGCGGCCTCCTGCGCGGTCACCGTGCCCACCGCGCTGTTCCTGCTCAGCACCTGGGCCGCGCACTCCCGCCACTTCAAGACCGGCATCGCCCAGCAACTGGTCCTGCCCGCCACCGCCCTCCTCGTCCTCGCCGCGAGCTTCGCCGGGCACTGGGCCGTCCCCCTCGCCGCCCTGGTGACGGCCTGCGCGGTGGCCGCCGGCCTGTGGCTCGCCCGGCCGAAGGCGCCGGTGGCGCGGGCCGACACCGGGTGAGAGCCACCGCCGGGGCCGAGGGGACAATGGACGGCATGTCCCGACGCACGCCCACGCGCCCCGCGCCCTGCCCCTGCGGGCACCCCCTGCCGTACGAGAAGTGCTGCGGCCGACTGCACCGGGGCGAGGCCGCCGCCGCGAACCCCGAGGAGCTGATGCGGTCCCGCTACAGCGCCTTCGCCCGGCGCGACGAGGCGTATCTGCTGCGCACCTGGCACCCCCGGACCCGGCCGCCGCGCGTCGAGTTCGACCCGGCGATGCGCTGGACGGGCCTCGCCATCGAGGAGACGGCCGACGGCACGGCGTTCCACGCCACGGGCACCGTCACCTTCCGCGCCCGCTATACCGACGGCGGCCGCCCGGACTCCCTGCACGAGCGCAGCCGCTTCGAGCGGGTCGACGGGGCGTGGGTGTACGTGGACGGCGACTTCATCGACTGACCCCTCCCGCCGGGGCGCGTCAGCGCACGTCCCCGTACTCGCTCAGGACCCCCGCCGGGGCCAGCGCGTTGACGTAGTGCCCCGGCCCGTGGTCGTCGAAGGAGTACGCGAACGGGACCGTGCGCGTCAGCGCGAGACGCGCGGCGAAGAACGCGAGCGGCGCGACGACGGCGAGCCCGGCGAGGGTGTCCATCTGCGGGTAGTGCAGGCCCGGTTCGTGGACCTCGTGCCAGCCGGACTCCGGGGCGTACCGCAGCGGCGCGAGCACCCGTTCCGCCGCCCGCACGGCGTGCTCCGGCAGGCTCCGCAGCGGCGCGCGCAGCAGCCGCCCCGGCAGCGCCGCCGCCTCCACGCCCGCGTTCCCGAGGGCGGCGAGCGCGCCGTCGAGGGGGGAGCGCGCCGTGCGGTAGTGGAACTCCCGGCCGAACGGCGCGTACGGGCCGACCGGGCGCGGCGGCAGCGCGGGCACCACGTCCCGGTCGTAGATGTACCGCAGCAGCCGGTCCCGCAGTACGTGCACCCCGCGCCCGTCCACGGCCGTGCGGCACGCCCGCGCCAGGTCGGGGCCGCCGAGCATCGGCTGGCCGAAGGTGTAGACGGCGCGCAGCTTCTCCGCGACGGCGCGGTAGCGCGGCTCGTGGGCGAGGACCACGCCCATCAGCGCGGCCGTCGCACCGCCCAGGCTGTGCCCGGTGACGTACAGCGCCTGCATGCCCTCACCGCGTACGCCCTGCTCGTCCGGGTTGACCGACTCGCCGCGCAGCGCCCGCTCCAGGGCGCCCATGACCAGGTGCCGGGTCGCGCGCATCGTGCGGTAGAAGCCCGCGTGCACCTGGTGCCTGCGCCCGTCGAACTCCACCGACAGCGTCTCGGGCCGCACATCGGCGTCGGTGAGGATGCTGATGATGTCCTCGGGCTGGGTGCCGCGGTAGCAGAGGATCACCACCCGCCGGTCCTCGTCCTGCACGAGGTACGCGGCCGACGCGATGTACAGCGCGTCCACGCGCAGCTCGAACACCCGGCAGCGGTTCCGCTCCAGGCCGAGGCGCGCCATCATCGTGGCGACGGTGTCCGGCGCCCCGCGCTGCGCGAATCCGGCATAGGCGTACGCCGAGCAGGTCGCGAGGACGTGCGGGATCACCCCGTCCGGATCCGGCTGCTCGGCGCCGTCGACCAGGCGCTCCACCAGGTCCGGGTAGACCGGGAAGCCGGTGCTTTCGGGGCCCTTGTCCACGGCCTGCTTGAACGGCCGCAGCTCGGCGAAGTCCGGGCCCACGACGTACTCGTCCCGCATGGCGTCCCCCGTAACAGGCGGTGGCGGCAACGGACTTGTGAGCACACCACCGGAGCGCGCACACCGTCAACGCGGGCGCGCGTCCCGCCCCGCGACCCGTCGGGACCCGGCCACCGGGGCGCCCCGCGCGTGGGGTTGCTGGAGAAGGAGACGCGCACGGGACGAACCACCGCCGGGCCGCGGGGCCCCGGCCGCGCCCCTGACGGGCCCAAACGCCGCCGCCCGCGTGCCAGTTCGAGGTCGGAGCGGGCCCTGGCACATAGGCGGGATCGGCCGCTGCGGTCCGTCCGGCCCCGCCAGTAGCGTCGACGCCTCTGCGATGTACGCCCGCACCTCGCGTGCTCGTGGTCTTCCGTTCCCCGCGCCGTCGCCCGCCCTGTTTCCGATCCCGTTCCCCGTCCCGTTCCTCGGTTTCCTCTTCCGTCCGAAGGAAGCGCCCGATGATGTCTCCAGGACAGTCCTCAGGACAGTACGAGCAGAGTTACGAGCGCTACCAGGGCGGCAGCCCCGAAGCGGAGCGCGTTCTCTTCGAACGGCTCGCCCGCGAGCTGATGAAGGTGCAGAGGGTCAACATGCGTGCCGCGAACGCCGGTTCACCGGCCCGCGTGCAGCACGCCAAGTCCTCGCTCGGCGTGGAGAACGCACGCCTGCGCTTCCGCGACGACCTGCCCGAGGAGCTGCGCTGCGGCTACGCCCAGCCCGGCGCCGAGTACCCGGCGACGGTCCGGCTCTCCGGCGCGAGCGGCATCCGGCAGGCCGACGGCGCGCCGGACCTGCGGGGCGCCGCCGTGCGCGTGGAGGTCTCCGCGGACGAGAGCCACGACCTGCTCGCCACCAACTGGCCGGTGTCGCACGCCAAGGACGCCCGCGAGTTCGTCGCCTTCGCCAAGGCCCTCGCCGGTGCCCGCAGCCCGCTGCGAAAGGCCTTCGGCCTGCTCGTCAAACTCCCGCTCGCCGTCGGCCTCACGACCGCGACCCGCATGCGCCGCAACATCCAGGCCGCCACCCGCCACACCGTCAACAGCCTCGCGGGCGAGACGTACTGGAGCCGCGGCGCCACCCTCTGGGGCACCGCCGGACCTGTGCGCTACCTGCTGCGTCCGGCGGGCAGTGCCGTCCCCGCCCCGCGCCCCGACCGCCGCGACCCCAACTACCTGCACCGCGAACTCGCCCACCGCCTCGCCACCGCCGACGTGGCCTTCGAGCTGTGCCTGCAGCGGTACGTCGACGAGACGCGCACGCCCGTCGAGGACGGCGCCGTCGAGTGGCGCGAGGCCGTCAGCCCCGCCGTGCCCGTCGCCCGCCTCACCATCCCCGGCCAGGACCTGGACACCGCCCAGGCCCGCTCGGCCGCGCGGCGCGTGGAGGAGCTGGCCTTCAACCCCTGGTACACCACCGACGAGTTCCGCCCCCTCGGCAACCTCAACCGCGCCCGCAAGGCCGCGTACGAAGCGAGCGCCGCGTACCGCCAGGGCCTGCGCTTCACCACCGAGGAGCCGCTGCGCAACCGGGTCCTCGGCGTGCCCGTGGGCGCCGCCTTCCGGACCCTGAACCGGGCCGTGCCCTGGCACCGGCTGCCCCTCCAGCTGAGCCTGCTCAACCTCGTCTTCCTCCGCAAGGTGCTGCGCCGCTTCAACCTCATCGACACCGACGTGCACGAGGCGCCGCCCAAGGCCGTGCCGGTGCCGCTGCCCCCGGACGAGCGGCTGCGCACGGCCCGCTCCTACGACGGCACGTACAACGACCTGTCCGCCCCCGCCATGGGCGCCGTCGGCGCGGCCTTCGGGCGCAACCTGGCCCCCGACTACCGCCCCGACCTCTTCGACACCCCGAACCCGGTCACGGTCACCCGCCAGCTCCTCCAGCGCGAGACCTTCCTGCCCGCGACCACCCTCAACGTCCTCGCCGCCGCCTGGATCCAGTTCCAGGTCCACGACTGGGTCAACCACCGCCGCCACCCGGCGGGCACCAAGACCGTCGAGGTGCCGCTGCCGCCCGGCTCGTCCTGGCACAACACCCCGGGCGGGCCCGCCGAGAGCGTCATGCGCTTCGCCGAGAACGAGGGCATCCACGTGGCCGCCGGCCGCCCGCCCGTCCTCTTCGCCAACACCGCCTCCCACTGGTGGGACGGCTCCGAGGTGTACGGCGCCGACGAGGCGACCGCGAAGTTCCTGCGCGCCCCCGACGGCGGCGCCGATCTGCGCCTGGAGGAGGGGCACCTGCCCATCGGCCAGAACGGCGTCCCGCTGTCCGGCTTCACCGACAACTGGTGGCTCGGCCTGAGCGTGATGCACACCCTGTTCGCCCGCGAGCACAACGCGGTCTGTACGGCGCTGCGGCAGACGTACCCCTCCATGAGCGAGGACTCCGTCTACCACACGGCCCGGCTCGTCGTCTCCGCCCTCATCGCGAAGATCCACACGGTGGAGTGGACGCCGGCGATCCTCGCCACCGAGGCCATCGACCTCGGTCTGCACACCAACTGGGACGGCCCGCCGGACAGCTGGCTCAACAAGCTCGGCCTGTGGCTCCTCGAAGCCCACTCCCTCACGGGCATCCCCAAGACCCTCCCGGACCACCACGGCGCCCCGTACTCCCTCACCGAGGACTTCGTCACCGTCTACCGCATGCACCCGCTCATCCCCGACGACTACGAACTGCGCGAGCACCACTTCGGCCGCCGCCTGGAGTCCGTCGGCTTCCTCGACATCAACGGCGCCGCGGCCGAGGGTGCCATCCGCAAGACCGGCCTGGCCAACACCCTGTACTCCTTCGGCATCGCCCACCCCGGCGCGATCACCCTGCACAACTTCCCCCGCGCCCTGCAGAAGTTCGAGCGCGAGGGCGAACTCATCGACCTCGCCGTCGTCGACCTCGCCCGCACCCGCCGCCGGGGCGTGCCCCGCTACAACGACTTCCGCGCGGGCCTGCACAAACAGCGCATCCGCCGGTTCGAGGACCTCACCGAGAACCCGGAGACCCTGGCCCGTCTGAAGGACGTCTACCGCTCCGTCGACGAGATCGACACCATGGTCGGCCTGTTCGCCGAGAACCCGCCCACCGGCTTCGGCTTCAGCGACACCGCGTTCCGCATCTTCATCCTGATGGCCACCCGCCGCATCCAGAGCGACCGCTTCCTCACCGTCGACTTCCGCCCCGAGATCTACACCCCCCTGGGCATCGACTGGGTCCAGAAGGGCGGCATGAACTCGGTGATCCTCCGCCACTGCCCGGACCTGGCCGCCCTGCTCCCCCGCAAGGCGAGCGCGTTCGCCCCTTGGCGCCAGGTCCCGCCGACGAACAACGGAGGAACGTAGCGGCGCAGGCCGAGGGCGGCCGATTCCAGCCGGACGGACAGGGCCCAGGCATCCGGACGGACAGGGCCCAGACATGAAGAAAGCCCCTGCGGAGGGGCTGTTCTTACTGGTGTCCGAGGGGGGACTTGAACCCCCACGCCCGATAAAGGGCACTAGCACCTCAAGCTAGCGCGTCTGCCATTCCGCCACCCGGACCGGTGGTCTGTCGCGGTTTCCCGCGGCGACGTGGAAAACCATAGCAAACATTCAGGGGCTCCTGATCACGCTGGTCCCGGGGGTGAACGCCGTGTGACGAGGGGCGCCTGCCCTTGGGTCCGGGCGGTCGGCGCGGGAGGATGGGGAGGGACCCAGAGTGCGACAGCGGGAGGAACAGCGTGAGCGAGCCGACCACGGACGGCAGGGCGGACGGGGCGCGGGCCGTTTCCGGCGAGGACGAGGTCGTCGACCTGTGCCGGGACCTGATCCGGATGGACACCAGCAATTACGGCGACCACTCCGGACCGGGGGAGCGCAAGGCCGCCGAGTACGTCGCGGAGAAGCTCGCGGAGGTGGGGCTCGAGCCGCGGATCTTCGAGTCGCACCCGGGGCGCGCGTCCACGGTGGCGCGCATCGAGGGCGAGGACCCGTCGCGGCCCGCGCTCCTCATCCACGGCCACACCGACGTCGTACCCGCCAATGCCCAGGACTGGACGCACCACCCCTTCTCCGGGGAGGTCGCGGACGGCTGCCTGTGGGGGCGGGGCGCGGTCGACATGAAGGACATGGACGCGATGACCCTCGCGGTCGTACGCGACCGGCTGCGCAGTGGCCGCAAGCCGCCGCGGGACATCGTGCTCGCCTTCCTCGCGGACGAGGAGGCGGGCGGCACGTACGGGGCGCGGTACCTCGTCGACAACCACCCGGACCTCTTCGAGGGCGTGACCGAGGCGATCAGTGAGGTCGGCGGGTTCTCCTTCACCGTCAACGAGCAGCTCCGGCTGTATCTCGTCGAGACGGCGCAGAAGGGCATGCACTGGATGAAGCTGACCGTGGACGGCAGCGCCGGACACGGGTCGATGATCCACAAGGACAACGCGATCACCGAGCTGTCCGAGGCCGTGGGGCGGCTCGGGCGGCACAAGTTCCCGGTGCGCGTCACCAAGACCCTGCGGCACTTCCTCGACGAGCTGGGCGACGCCCTCGGCACCGAGCTCGACCCGGAGAACATGGAGGACACGCTGGCCAAGCTCGGCGGCATCGCCAAGCTGATCGGCGCGTCCCTGCAGAACACCGCCAACCCGACGCAGCTCGGCGCCGGTTACAAGGTGAACGTGATCCCCGGACAGGCGACCGCGCACGTCGACGGCCGTTTCCTGCCGGGGTACGAGGAGGAGTTCCTGGCCGACCTCGACCGCATCCTCGGCCCGAACGTCAAGCGTGAGGACGTGCACGCGGACAAGGCCCTGGAGACCACCTTCGACGGCGCCCTTGTCGACGCCATGCAGATGGCGCTGCAGGCGGAGGACCCGATCGCGCGGGCCGTGCCGTACATGCTCTCGGCCGGCACGGACGCCAAGTCCTTCGACGACCTCGGCATCCGCGGCTTCGGCTTCGCGCCGCTCAAGCTGCCGCCGGAGCTGGACTTCGCGGGCATGTTCCACGGTGTCGACGAGCGGGTGCCGGTGGACGGCCTGAAGTTCGGGGTCCGGGTGCTCGACCGGTTCATCGACGCTTCCTGAGTTCCGGGCGCGTCCGTGTGCGTGTCGGCGCGTGTGCCGGTGCGCATTTCGGTACATGTACGTCCTTCTCTGTGCGCGGGCGCGTGCCGAAACGAAACTCCAATAATCGGCAGCGCGTGCGCAATTGACCGAAAAGAGTGAAAGCAGCCTTCTCCTCGTAGCCCTCAACTTCCTCCTTCGTTACAGGTGGTGCGGTCCGCGGCTGGGACCGCATTTGCCAACTAGGAGGAATAATGATCAAGAAGATCGTTGCCGCTGCGGTAGCCACCGGCGGTCTGGTGCTCGCGGGTGCGGGCGTTGCCGCTGCCGACGCCGGTGCGCAGGGTGCCGCCGTGCACTCCCCGGGTGTCGCTTCGGGCAACGTCGTCCAGATCCCCGTGCACGTGCCGGTGAACGCGTGCGGCAACACGATCTCCGTGATCGGGGTGCTGAACCCCGCCTTCGGGAACTACTGCGTCAACAAGTGACGCCGCTGTGTCTCACCTCGTGAGGGGTCTCATCCCATGAGGGTCTGACGTCTGTCGGCCCCGGAGTGCATGTCATGCGCTCCGGGGCCGACGGGCATTGGGCGCACGGCGCAACGGGCCCGTGCGCATTTCCGGAAGGCAAGGCAGGACAACCTATGCGACAGGTCACGCGCAAAGGCCTGATTACGGTGGCGGCCGCCACCGGCGTACTCGCTGTCACCGGTGGCTACGCACAAGCCGACTCCCACGCCAAGGGCGGCAGTTCGAATTCCCCCGGCGTACTGTCGGGCAATTCCGTTCAGCTTCCCGTGGACGTCCCGGTCAATGTCTGCGGCAATACCGTGAACGTCATCGGGGGCCTGAACCCCGCGGCGGGCAACAAGTGCGCCAACACCTCCGGCTCCCGTCACGGGGGCGGCGGCTACGGGGACGACGACCACGGCGGCAAGCCCTCGGGCGGCGGCTCCACGGCCGACGGCGGCGCCGGCAACTCGCCGGGAGTGGGCTCCGGCAACAGCGTGCAGCTGCCGGTGGACGTGCCGGTCAACGTCTGCGGCAACAGCGTCAACGTCGGCGGCGCGGGCAACGCCGCCGTGGGCAACGACTGCGGCAACGAATCCGGCAGTCACACCGGTGGGAAGCCGCCCACGAAGCCCGAGCACCCGGGCAAGCCCGAGCAGCCCGGCAAGCCGGAACAGCCGGGCAAGCCGCAGGAGCCCGGCAACGGCGTCAAGCCCGAGCAGCCGGGCAAGCCCCATCAGCCCGGGAAGCCTGGCCAGCCGGTCTCGCCCGCGCAGCACAAGCCGGAGCGCCCGGCGGCCGGGCCGAACGTGCCCGAAGCGCACATGATCACGCCGCCCAAGGGCAAGGACCAGCTCGCGCAGACGGGCAGCTCCCTGCCGGTCGGCGTCGCGCTGCCGGTCGGCGCGGGCATGCTGCTCGCGGGCACCGTCCTGTACCGCAGGACGCGTGCCTGAGACCCGGTGGGCGGGCCAAGGCGCTTGCCGGACGCCGGTGACCGGGTCCGGCTCACCACTGGGTGAGCAGCCCTGGTCAAGGTGGCGGGCGTAGGCAGTAGGCGACATCAGGTGAGAACGGAGCGGGCCCCGCGATGGCGGGGCCCGCTCCGTTCTCGCGCCGTCCGCCGGGCACCGGGTGGCCGTAATCGGCTCACCACGTGGCCCTCACCTGGCGGATGATGCGCCGTCTGAGCCGCACCCGCCGACTGCCGTCGGCGTGCAGGCTGAGGCGGTCCAACTCCCAGTGTCCGTACTCTGCGTGGTCGGTCAGCAGACGCGTGGCTTCTTTGCGGGAGACCCCGCGCGGAACGTACACGTCGACAAATTCGTATTCCGGCATCGCATCTATTGTGCGGGCACCGGCCCGGTACGGATAGCGTCTGCACTATGTCTGATGCTGCGCAGCCCACCGCTGCCGAGGTACGCGCCGCCGCCGAGGCGGTCAAGACCGCGCTCGACCGCCACCTTGCGGCGGTCGAACGCAGGTCGGGCGAGGACGATCCCGACGTCTATGAAGCGTTCAACGAGCTGGCCGCCGCGGCCGAGGCGTACGACGAGCTGCTCTACGACCGTTACGACGAGGTCACCCCCTTCGAGATCCCCGGCGCGGAGGACGCCCTGCCGCCGTACCAGGGGCCCGCGGAGCCGAACGCCCTGAGCGTGCTGATCCGGCGGGACTACGCCGTCGCGGAGCCGCAGCGACTGCTGGCCCAGGCCGCGCGGGTCGAGGCCGCGGACGACGACGCCACCGTCGAGTCCGACCGGCTCGCGGGCACCGTGCCGGGCGCGCTCGGCCTGCTCTTCGGCGAGTTCGAGCCGGACGAGATCGCCTCCCGGCACAAGGAGTTCGGCCTGGAGGAGGGCGACTCCACGCTGTGGGTCACCGCCGCCGACGAGCCCGCGGAGCCCGGTGAGTGGCTGGAGACGCCGTTCGACCAGCCCGACGCCCAGCGGGTGGTCTGCCGCTTCGACGTCAGCGCGGTCTTCGACGACGAGACGGACGACGAACTCGACGACGACCTGGACGCCGCCGCGAGCCGCGTGGGCGGCGCCCGCCGGGGCCGGGCCGCGTACACCGGCGTCGACGGGGACCTGGACGGCGCCCTCGACGCGGACCTCGACTTCGATCCGGACGAGGCGGTGTCCTTGGACGAGGTGGATGAGGTCGATGACGTGGATGACGCCGACGAGGCTGATGACGAGGACGACGCCGACGAGGCTGATGACGGCGACGATGGCGTTGACGTGGACGACGTGGACGACGTGGACGACGTCGTTGACGCGGACGGCGTGGAGGTCGTCGAGCGGGGAAGGGGCGGAGGAGCCGCCTAGGAGAGCCGCGGGGAGCTGTTGGGAGGGGTTGACCGGGGCCGGGTCGGCTCGGGTCCGGGCCGTCCCTCCCGGTGAGCGCGGCCCCGGCCCCCTGGACGGGGGTCGGGGCCGCGCCGCGTAGAAGCTAGCCCGCTTCTGTGGGCTGCGGGCGCAGCAGCGTGCGCAGGCGGGTCGTGCGCTCCTTGGCGGGGCGCTCGGCCACCGCCTGGGGCAGGGCCTGGGCGACGCCCTGGACCACGGAGAGATGGCGCTCGGCGCGGCTGAACGCTGTGTACACCCACGGCCGGGTCAGGGCGCCCGCCGCGTCGCCGGGCAGGACCACCACGGCGGCGGGCCAGCGGCGGCCCGTGGCCTGGTGCGCGGTGAGGGCCCAGGCGTGCCGCACGGACTGCTCCACCCGCTCCTTCGGTACGGAGACGGGGGTGCCCTCGCACTCCAGGCGCAGGCCCTGCGCGTCGGCGCCGACCACCCGGCCGAGCGCCGTGCGGCCCGGCACCGGGGCGTAGGCGACGCGGTCACCGGGGTCGAAGCCGCCGAACCGGCCGGGGCCGGGGTTCAGCCGCTCCTTCAGCGCCGCGTTCAGCGCGCGCGTGCCCGCGGCGCCGCCGTGGCCCGGCGTGATCACCTGCGTCTGCCCCGCCGGTACGCCGATGGCGCGCGGCACCGAGTCCGCGACCAGCTGCACCGTGCGGTGGATCGCGTCGGGCGCGTCCCGCACCGGGACGATCACGACCTCCTTGCCGGGCGCCTCGACCTGCGTCAGCTCGCCGACGCCGATGCCGGAGACCAGCTCGCCGATGGGGCCGGGGTCCGGGGTGCGCGAGACGACCTGCGGGCAGCAGCGGGCCGCGAGCAGGTCCGCGAACACCCGGCCGGGACCCGCGGACCACAGCACACCCGGGTCGCCGCTGAGCACCAGCCGCGCGCCGTCCGGCAGCGACTCCACCAGCATCGCGGCCGTCTCCACGTCCAACTGCGGGGCGTCCAGGACCACGAGCAGGTCCAGGGCGAGCGCGCCGTCCGCGTCCCGGCCCGGCCCTTGGCGCCCGGAGAGGAGACCGGCGACGGTCACGGCGGGGGACGCTTCGTCGGTGGCTCCGGCCGTTCCGGCGGCACCGGACGCGTTGGGCGTACCGGCGGCACCGGACGTTCCAGCCGCACCGGCTCCACGGGAAGCATTGGACGTGGTGACCGCACCGGCAGCATGAGCCGCACCGCCCGCGTCAGACGCCGCGGACACGTCGGCCGCACCAGACTCGTCGCCAAGGGCAGCCGCCCCCGGAGCGCCCCCGGAAGCCTCCCCGCGCCTGCCCTCGCCGGGGACGGCATCCGCACCAGCCGACCCGGCCACCGCGCCGGCGGCCCCTTCGTCGGTGCGCCTCGCCGCCGGTACGCCGTCGGCCTCCCCGCCCGCGTGCCCGGCCTCCTGGGCCCCCGAGGCGGCGGCGGATCCGGCCCCCCGGTCGCCCGACGCGGCAGCGTCCCCGCGGACACCGGCCCCGGCGGCGGCCTCTCGGACACCGTCTCCGCCGGCACCCCCGCGAGCCCGAGCCCCCGCACTGCCGCGAGCCCCGGCCCCACCGGCACCGCCACCCAGGCCCTCGGCCAGCCTCCGCTGTCCTTCCGCGCTGTGCGTCGCCGCACACACCCGCAGGCCCAGGGCCCGGGCCGCGGCCACCAGCGCGGTGGGCTCGGCGCGGGCCGCTTCGCCGCCCGTGTGCAGCACGAGGCCGTGCGCGGCCACGGCGCGGATCAGGTCGGCTGCGGAACCCTTGGCGGCGGCCGCCGCGGACTCCCAGTCGGCGGCCGAGGGACCCGAGCCGTCGTCCTCCGACCCCGAGCCGTCGCTCTCCCGGCCCGAGCTCTCGTCCTCGGCATCCGAGCCACCGGCCTTCGTGCCCGAACCGCCGCCCTCCGGCAGTGAGTTCATGACCCGGGCGAGGCCGTCGGCGAGGCTCTCCTCCGCGAGGGCGTACCGCTCCAGGCCGAGCAGGACACGGACCGGCGTCGCCGCCTCCTGGCCGTCCTCGGTGTCGTCGTCGGCCGGGACGGGCGGCGCCGGGGCGGCCTCGGGGACCTCGTCCAGCGCGTCCTGGAAGACCAGCACGTCGCCCTCCGCGACGGCGGACTGCACCGCGTCGTCCGGCTCCGGCACCCCGCGCTGACCCAGCGCCGCGGTGAGCGCCGACGATTCGAGCGCCGTGTGCCCGGCGAGCGCCGCCTGTTCGAGCAGCCACACCGTCAGCGCGCTGCCCCTGCGTTCGTCACCGGGACCGCAGTCCGGGCCGAGCAGCGCCCGCGCGAACCCGTCGGCCTGCTCGGGCCGCACCCCGGCCACACGCAGCAACTGCCACGGGTCCGCCCGCAGGGCACCCTCGGCGCCCTCACCGAGCACGGCCGCGGCCCGGGCCGCCAGCGCGGCGGGCGCACCGCCCTCGGCCAGCACCGCCGCCACCGCCTCGACGGTCTCCGGCGCCGCCTCGACCACCCCGACCGGGGCGTCGGGCACCGGCCGCCGCACGGGCTCGGGCGCGGGCGCGGGCCTGCGCGGTGCGACCGGCGCGGGCTCCCGGAACGCCGACGCGACGGGCTTCTCGCCGCTCTCCACGGCCCGCACCGCCGCCAGCAGGTCGGCCGCCGTGCCCTGCAGCTTCGCGCCCGCCTCGACGGGACCGCTCTTGGTGGCCTTGCGCTGCTCGATGCGCTCCCGCAGCTCCCGCTGGGCCGTGAGCTCGGCCTCGGCTTCGGACACGGCCTCGGACACGGCGGCGTCCCCGCCGCCGTCCGCCTTGCCGTCCTTGTCCTCGTCGCCACCGGCCTCGGCACCGCTGCCCTCGGCGTCGTCCCCAGCGACCTCAGCGGCCTCGGCGTCCCCGGAAGCCTTGGCAGCAGCCCCCTTCGGGGAGGCCGCGTCAGCCGAGGGGCCTGAGTCGTCCGAGTCGGCCGAGTCATCCGGGTCGTCCGGGCCCGGGTCCTGCCCGGTCTCCCCGACGGCCCCCTCCGGCGCGGCCCCGCCGCTCGGCGCTTCGTCGGCGGCGGGGCCCGCTCCGGCCTCCGGGGCCTCGGGTTCGGCGACCTCCGCGGCAGCGGACTCCGTACTCACAGCGTGCTCCAGTCCTGGTCTGGGTAGCGGTGCACGGGCGCTGACACATCGTCGAGCGCCTGGCAGATCTCGTCAGGAAGACTAAGGGTCTCCACTGACAATGCGGCCGTGAGCTGCTGCGCGTTGCGCGCGCCGACGATCGGGGCGGTCACTCCGGGGCGGTCGCGGACCCAGGCGAGCGCCACCTGCAGCGGCGTGACGGCGAGGCCGTCGGCCGCTATCGCGACGGCGTCCACGACCCGCCCGGCCGCGTCGTCCAGATACGGCGCGACGAACGGGGCGAACTGCTCGGAGGCGCCGCGCGAGTCGGCCGGGGTCGCGGTGCGGTACTTGCCGGTGAGGACGCCGCGGCCGAGCGGTGACGACGGCAGCAGGCCGACGCCCAGGTCGAGGGCGGCGGGCAGCACTTCGCGCTCGACGCCGCGCTGCAGCAGGGAGTACTCCATCTGCGTACTGGCGATGCGGGTGCGGGTGCCGGCCGCGGCGAGCTGCCAGGTGGCGGCCTTGGCGAGCTGCCAGCCGCTGAAGTTGGAGACGCCCGCATAGCGCGCGCGGCCGCTGCTGACCGCGATGTCCAGGGCCTGGAGCGTCTCCTCCAGGGGCGTGCCGGTGTCGAAGGCGTGGATCTGCCACAGGTCCACATAGTCCGTGCCGAGGCGGGCCAGGGAGGCGTCGAGCGCGGACAGCAGATGGCCGCGCGAGCCGTCGAAGCGGCGGTCGGGGTCGGGCACGCTGCCCGCCTTCGTCGCGATGACCAGATCGCGCCGCGGCACCAGGCGTTCGACGAGTTGTCCGAGGAGGTATTCGGCCTCCCCGTCGCCGTACACATCCGCCGTGTCCACGAGGGTGCCGCCCGCCTCCCAGAAGGCCTTCAGCAGGTCCGCGGCGTCGTTCTCCCCGATCTCGTCGGAATGCCCCCACGTGAGGGTGCCGAGCCCGATCCGGGACACGCGCAGACCTGTTCGGCCGAGATGCCTCTGCTCCATGGCCGCGAGATTACTGGCCATGCCTCAGCGCTGGGTGTGCGTGTGGACAAAGCAGTGCCTGTGGACAACTCATGAACCCGTACGAGCAACAGCCCCCGGCCCGGCCCGACACCCGCCGCACGGGCCGGGACCGCCCCGGCGTCCCGCCCCTGACGGATCGCCCGCCCGCGCGCTACAGTCCCCGAACAGGCACGTTACTCACGGGTAAGGGGATTCGGCCATGCAGCTCGGGATCAACCTCGGCTACTGGGGCGCCGGGATGGACGCGGACAATCTCGTCGTCGCGAAGGAGGCCGACAAGCTGGGCTACGCGGTCTGCTGGGCGGCCGAGGCCTACGGTTCGGACGCGGCCACCGTGCTCTCGTGGGTGGCGGCCCAGACCGAGCGCATCGACATCGGCTCGGCGATCTTCCAGATCCCCGCCCGCCAGCCCGCGATGACCGCGATGACGGCGGCCACCCTCGACTCGCTGTCCGGCGGCCGGTTCCGGCTCGGGCTCGGTGTCTCCGGGCCGCAGGTCTCCGAGGGCTGGTACGGCGTCAAGTTCGACAAGCCGCTGGCCCGCACCCGCGAGTACGTCGAGATCGTGCGCAAGGCCATGACCCGCGAGCGCCTCAGCCACGACGGCGAGCACTGGACGCTGCCGCTGCCGGGCGGTCCGGGCAAGCCGCTGAAGCTGACGGTGCATCCGCAGCGCGAGCAGATCCCGCTGTACATCGCCGCGATCGGGCCGAAGAACCTGGAGCAGACCGGCGAGATCGCCGACGGCGCGCTGCTGATCTTCCCGGCCGCCGAGCACCTGGAGGAGACCGCGCTGCGGCACCTGCGGGCCGGGCGCGAGAAGGCGGGCAGGACCATGGACGGCTTCGACGTGGTGCCGACGGTGCCGCTAGCCCTCGGCAAGGACGCGGACGTCGACGCGCTGGCCGACATGTTCCGGCCCTACACGGCGCTGTACGTCGGCGGCATGGGCAGCCGGAAGCAGAACTTCTACAACCAGCTCGCGCAGCGCATGGGGTACGAGAAGGAGGCCGCCGAGATCCAGGACAAGTACCTGTCCGGCGACAAGGACGGCGCGGCCGCCGCCGTACCGCGCTCCCTGATCGACTCCACGACCCTGCTCGGCTCCGTGGACCGGATCGCCGACCGGATGCGGGCCTACGCGGCGGCCGGCGTCACCACGCTCACGCTGGCGCCCGCCGGATTCACGCTGGACGAGCGGCTGGCCTCGCTGCGCGCGGGCACCGAGGCCCTGGAGCGCGCCGGGGTCGCGTAGCGGCGGACGGGTGCACGCGAGAACGACCGGCGCGCGATGATGTGGCGCGCGCCGGTCGTAACGGAGATTTCTGCGGCCGTGGTGGGGGCTCGGGGGTCTTCCCCGCCACGGCCGTCATGGAGCACAACGCCGCGACGAGCCCTCCGGTTACGGCCCCGGGGGCTTCCCGTCGCCAGCCGTCCGACCGCCTCACCCGGTGCGTCCGGCGGCCCCTTTCGGCCCTGCGTGTCCTTCTTTCGGCCGAGCTGTCGCATACCCGTGTTGCCCGAGAGTGCGCTGAGCCTTTGACTCGTTCTTTGCGGAAGTCTGTGTGGTCAGTGACGGCATGGAGGTGCCTGCGATGCTTTCGGCCCGGAGTCTCTTCCAGGAGATCCTCGACAACGACGAGTCGTTCCGGCTGTTCTGCTCCATCGCGGCGAGCGGAGAGTCCCAGGGCGGCTGGGAGAACGGGCGCATCGCCGCGCTCGTCCCCGACAGCCAGCGCGCGCTGGCGCCCAAGATCGTCCGGCACGGCGCCGACGAGGACAAGCACGGGCGGATCTTCAACGCGCTGCTGCGCAAGCGCGGCCTGGAGCCCGTCGACGTCCCCGCCGCCACCGACTACACGATGCTCCTGGAGCGCCGCGGCATCGGCCTCGCCCACGAGAAGCTCCGCGCCGACCAGCCGCTCACCGAGCAGGACATCGTCACGTACCTCTCGCACAGCCGCGTCACCGAGCAGCGCGCCGCCGACCAGATGGTGATGCTCCGCAAGTACTTCGGCGCCGACCCCGAGGTCGGCAAGGCCGTGAAGATGATCTCGAACGACGAGGACAACCACCTGGCGTACTGCCACGAGGAACTGCTGCGCTTCGCCTACGCCGGGCACGGCCGCACCATCCAGGGCACCCTGCGCGCATGCGCGCTCGCCGAGATCGCCGTCTACCGCGACGTCAGCCTCGCCGTGATGGAGCGGATGGGCCGCATCCTGCGCTGGTCCCCGGTGAAGTCCAGAACGCTCGCGGCGGGCATCCACGGCATGTACGCGTACGAACGCGCGGGCGGCTGGCGGCGGATGGTGTCCCTGAAGATGCCCGAGCGGCGCGACGCGCTCGGCGGACCGGCCACCTCCGCCGCGGAGTTCGCCTGACCACCCGCCGCCCGAGGAGGGCGCTCGCTACAGCCAGCCGCGGCGCTTGAACAGCCGGAACAGGCCCACCTCGAGGGCGGCCATCAGCAGGATCACCGCCGGGTACGCCCACCACCAGTGCAGCTCCGGCATGTGCTCGAAGTTCATGCCGTAGATGCCCGCGATCATCGTGGGCACCGCCGCCATGGCCGCCCACGCGGAGATCTTCCGCATGTCGTCGTTCTGCCGCACGCTCATCTGCGCCAGATGCGCCGACAGGATGTCCGTCACCAGGCGGTCCAGGCCCTCCACGGACTCGTTCACGCGCAGCAGATGGTCATGGACGTCCCGCAGGTACGGCTGCGCGGACTCGTCCACGAACGGCACCGCGCGGCCGAACGGGCTCACCCCCGCGAGGCGCGCCAGGGGCATCGCCAGCGGGCCCGTGGCGCGCCGGAACTCCAGGATCTGCCGCTTGAACCGGTAGATGCGGGACGCGGTGTTCCGCGAGCCGCCCCCGTCCGGCGAGAAGACGTCCGCCTCCAGGACCTCCAGGTCCGTCTGCAACTCCTCGGCGACCTCCAGGTAGTGGTCGACCACGGCGTCCACGATGGAGTAGAGCACCGCCGTCGGGCCGTGCTCCAGAACGTCGTGCTCCGCCTCCAGCTGGTGGCGTACGGCGCTGAGCGGCGCGCCCTCGCCGTGCCGGACGGTCACCACGAAGCAGTCGCCCATGAAGATCATGAGTTCGCCGGACGACACCGCGTCGCTGGCCGGTTCGTACACCACCGGCTTCAGGACCACGAACACCGAGTCGTCGTACACCTCCAGCTTCGGCCGCTGGTGGGCCTTCAAGGCGTCCTCGACCGCCAGCGGGTGCAGCGAGAACTCCTTGGCGACCTGATCGAACTCGTCCTCCGTCGGCTCGTACAGGCCGATCCAGACGAACGCGTCACCGACCGCCCGCGCCGCGTCCAGGGCGTCGGAGAGGTCATCCGGGCCCTTGATGCGACGCCCGTGCCGGTAGGTGGCGCAGTCCACGATCACGCTGCGCATTCTTCCGGGGCTCGCCCCCTGCCGCACCCCCTCGGCGGCTTAGGCTGACCCGCATGCCCACGCTGATCCTCGTCCGTCACGGACGCTCGACCGCCAACACCGCGGGCCTGCTCGCCGGGTGGACGCCCGGCGTCGGTCTCGACGAGCGCGGCGCCGAGCAGGCCGCCGCGCTCCCCGGACGACTCGCCGCGCTGCCGCTCGCCGAGGTCGTCACCAGCCCGCTCCAGCGCTGCCAGGAGACCCTCGCGCCGCTGCTCGCCGCCCGCCCCGGGCTGCGCGTCCACACGGACGACCGCATCGGCGAGTGCCACTACGGCGACTGGTCGGGCCGCAAGCTCGCCGAGCTCGCGGACGAGCCCCTGATGGAGGTCGTCCAGCAGCACCCGGCCGCGGCCGCCTTCCCCGGCGGCGAGTCCCTGCGGGCCATGCAGACGCGGGCCGCGGAGGCCGTACGCGAGTGGAACGCGCGCGTGGAGCGCGATCACGGCGCGGACGCCGTCTACCTGATGTGCTCCCACGGCGACATCATCAAGTCCCTCGTCGCCGACGCCATCGGACTGCACCTGGACCTGTTCCAGCGCATCTCCGTAGAGCCTTGTTCCGTCACGGCGATCCGCTTCACCCGGCTGCGGCCCTACCTCGTACGCCTCGGGGACACCGGCGACTTCGGGTCGCTCGCCCCGCGCGAGGCACCCGCGAGCGACGATGCTCAGGTGGGTGGCGACGCGGGCGCACCGTGATCGTCGACCGCAGTAGGGTGCAGTGGTCGCGCCAAGTACATGCAGTCGATTTCAATGGAGACAGGACGTGTCCCGTCAGGTGTTCCTCTATGACCCGCCGGAACGCTTCGTCGCCGGAACCGTCGGGCTCCCCGGTCGGCGTACCTTCTTCCTCCAGGCCTCCGCGGGGGTCCGCGTGACCAGCGTCGCGCTGGAGAAGACCCAGGTGGCCGCGCTCGCCGAGCGGATGGAGGAGCTGCTCGACGAGGTCGTGCGGCGCAGCGGCGGCAGCGCGGCGGTGCCCGCCGTGGCCCCCTCCGAGATCACCGACAGCGCGCCCCTCGACTCGCCCGTCGAGGAGGAGTTCCGGGTCGGCACCATGGCGCTCGCCTGGGACGGCGAGGAGGAGCGCATGATCGTGGAGGCGCAGGCCCTCGTCGAGCTGGACGCGGACTCCGAGGAGGATCTCGCGGAAGCCGAGGAAAGGCTTCTGCAGGACGAGGAGAACGGGCCCCCGATGCTTCGCGTGCGCCTCACCGGCGCCCAGGCCCGGGCCTTCACCAAGCGTGCCCTCGACGTCGTGAACGCCGGCCGTCCGCCGTGCCCGCTGTGCAGCCTGCCGCTCGACCCGGAAGGACACGTATGCCCGCGCCAGAACGGATACCGGCGGGGAGCGTGACCGCCACCCAGTTGCTCACCCGCGGTGAGCTGACCGTGCGCGGGCAGATCCGGGAGGCCTCCAACGCGGTGCTCTACTGCACGGTCGCGTACGAGGAGCGGAGCGCCGCCTGCGTCTACAAACCCGTCGCCGGGGAGCGGCCCCTGTGGGACTTTCCCGACGGGACGCTCGCGCAGCGGGAGGTTGCCGCGTACGAGGTCTCCGAAGCGCTCGGGTGGGGGCTCGTGCCGCCCACCGTGCTGCGGGACGGGCCCTGCGGGGAGGGGATGGTTCAGCTGTGGGTGGGGGCGGAGGCGTCCGGGGAGGATGCCGACGCCGACGCCGCCGATGGGGCCGGGCTGCTCGCCCTTGTCGAAGGGGACGAGCCCGGGGAGGGCTGGAAGGCCGTCGGGTTCGCCCAGGTGGGCGAGGGGCGTACGGCGTTGCTCGTGCACGCGGATGACGCTCGGCTGCGGCGGCTCGCCGTTCTTGACGCCGTGATCAACAACGCCGACCGCAAGGGTGGGCATCTGGTGCTCGGCGGTGACGGGCGGCTGTTCGGGATCGACCACGGGGTCACGTTCAACGTCGAGGACAAGCTGCGGACCCTGCTGTGGGGGTGGGCCGGGGAGAAGCTGCCCGAGGAGGCGGTGGACGCGCTGGGGTCCCTGCGGGAGGGCCTGGGGGTGATGGCGCCGCTCGCCGAGCGGCTCGGGGAGCTGCTGACCGCCGCGGAGGTCGACGCCGTCCGGGAGCGGGTCGCCGGGCTGCTCGCCGCGGGGCGGCATCCCGGGCCGTCGGGGGAGTGGCCCGCCATTCCGTGGCCGCCGGTCTGAGGGCTCTGGCCCCTGGGCCTGGTGGAGGCTCTGGTGGGCGGGCTCCGTCGGACGGGGCTGTGCACCCCCAAGCTCTCGGCAGGGGACACCCCCTCGCCCTCTGCGCGGACCCGCTGCCCACTGGGGGGTCGCCGTACACGTTGAAGATCTCTCGTTGCCCTGGGTCGTATGTGGAAGGGGCATCCGGTTAGGCTCAAGGCATGTATGCCTGGCCCGCTTCTGAGGTTCCCGCCCTGCCCGGCGAGGGCCGCGTCCTCCGGATCCACGACACCGCGACCGGTGGCCTCGTCACCCTCGACCCCGGTCCCGTCGCCCGTATCTACGTCTGCGGCATCACGCCGTACGACGCGACCCACATGGGTCACGCGGCGACCTACAACGCGTTCGACCTGGTGCAGCGCGTGTGGCTCGACACCAAGCGGCAGGTCCACTACGTGCAGAACGTGACCGACGTGGACGACCCGCTCCTGGAGCGCGCCAAGCGCGACGGCAAGGACTGGGTCGAGCTGGCGCAGGGCGAGACCGCGCTGTTCCGCGAGGACATGACCGCGCTCCGGCTGCTGCCGCCGCGGCACTACGTCGGAGCCGTCGAGTCGATACCCGGCATCGTGCCGCTCGTCGAGCGGCTGCGGGACCTGGGCGCCGCCTACGACCTCGAGGGCGACACCTACTTCTCCGTCGAGTCCGACCCGCACTTCGGCGAGGTGTCGGGGCTCGACGCCGCCGCCATGCGCCTCCTGTCCGCCGAGCGCGGCGGCGACCCGGACCGTGCGGGCAAGAAGAACCCGCTCGACCCGATGCTCTGGATGGCCGCCCGCGAGGGCGAGCCGAGCTGGGACGGCGGTTCCCTCGGCGCCGGGCGGCCCGGCTGGCACATCGAGTGCGTCGCCATCGCCCTCGACCACCTCGGCATGGGCTTCGACATCCAGGGCGGCGGCTCCGACCTGACCTTCCCGCACCACGAGATGGGCGCCTCGCACGCCCAGGCCCTGACCGGCGAGCACCCCTTCGCCAAGGCGTACGTGCACGCCGGCATGGTCGCCCTCGACGGCGCCAAGATGTCCAAGTCCAAGGGCAACCTGGTGTTCGTGTCGAAGCTGCGGCGCGACGGCGTCGACCCCGCCGCCATCCGCCTCGCCCTGCTCGCCCACCACTACCGGGCCGACTGGGAGTGGACCGACCAGGTGCTCCAGGACGCCGTCGAGCGGCTCGCCCGCTGGCGCGCCGCGGTGTCCCGGCCGGACGGGCCGCCCGCCGAGGCCCTGGTCGAGGAGGTCCGCGAGGCCCTGGCCAACGACCTGGACGCGCCCACCGCGCTCGCCGCCGTCGACCGCTGGGCCGCCCGCCAGGACACCGAGGGCGGCACGGACGAGGGCGCCCCGGGCGTCGTGTCCCGCGCGGTGGACGCGCTGCTCGGCGTCGCGCTGTAGGAACGCGACGAACGGGACGACGGGACGACCCGACGTATGCACGTGAGCGGCGCCGGACGGGAAACACTCCGTCCGGCGCCGCCGTTGCACGGGGCCCGTCAGTTGTTCGCGTGCGTCACCTGGTGACGACGATCGCGAGCAGCAGCCCGGGGTTGTTCGTGTCGTAGTAGCCGATCACCGGCTGCCCGTACGCGAAGGCTTCCTGGACCTGGTCGCGGGTACGGTCGTTCGGGTTCACGAAGACGCGCCATTCGCCGTCCACGTGCAGGTACAGGAGCGAGGCCTGGCCCGGCAGCGGCTGGACGACGTCCCAGAA
The DNA here is from genome assembly GCF_014650815.1 of Streptomyces flavofungini. GTDB lineage: Bacteria > Actinomycetota > Actinomycetes > Streptomycetales > Streptomycetaceae > Streptomyces > Streptomyces flavofungini. The sequence goes on along the minus strand of NZ_BMVR01000013.1, from coordinate 78,904 downwards.
GCTCTGGGCGACGGCACCCGCGAGGGCCTGCGTCGAGATGGCGGGCGCCTGCGCCTGCGGGACCTGCTGCTGGCCGAGCTGCTGCAGCAGTTGCTGGAAGGGCTGCTGCTGGCCGAGCTGCTGCATCTGCTGGCGCAGGTGCGGCGGGATCTGCTGCTGGCCGGGCTGCTGCATCTGCTGGCCGGGGATCTGCTGCTGGCCGGGGATCTGTTGGCCCGGGGTCTGCTGACCGAACTGGCGCTGCTGGCCCATCTGGCCCATCTGGCCGGTCTGGCCGGGCTGCGGCGGCGCGGTGCTCGGGCCCTGCTCGCCCTGCTGACCGGACTGCTGCTGGCCATAGCCCTGGCCCTGCTGGCCGAACGGCTGCTGCTGGCCGAACTGTTCGGGCCCGAACTGCTGCTGGCCGGGGATCTGCTGCCCGTACTGCTGTTGCGGGTTGTACTGCTGGCCCTGGTGCTGGCCCAGTTGACTCATTTGCGGGGTGGTGCTCATGCGGGTGCCACCTTCCGTCAATGGTCGGTCCGTTGATGTGTTCCGGGATGTTCTCCGGTGGTGCTCTTCGTCGCGCGCCGTGGTTCAGCCCGTGACGACCAGGCCGACGACCTCGTCGTCCGAGAACCAGACACGCACGTCCGGTGCTCCCCCGGCGAAGGCGGCGTGCACCGCCTGGCGGGTCTCGGGGGAGGGGTTGTTGAGGTTCCGCCACTGCCCGGCCACGAAGAGCCTGAGGCGCGGCGGGAGTTCGGGCGGATACGGGATCAGCTCGTCCCAGTAGCGCTCGGCGAGGCCCGAGCCCACCGCCGCGGGCAGCAGCTTGGTGACCGCCGCCCTGATGTCGGGGCGGTTGCCGATCCGCTGGGACGCCGGGCGGCCGGGGCCGTCCTGCTGCGGGGACCCGGTGGCCCGCAGCACGGCCCGCGCCCGGGCGGACGTCATCGGCTGCTGGCCCGCCGCCTTGAGGACGCCCTGGAGCGCGGCGACGGCGCCGACGACGATCGGGGACGCCGACGAGGTGCCGGAGAAGGTGTCCGTGTACCAGGCGATCTCGTCCACGCCGCCCTGCAGATCGCCGGGCTGGTTCCAGAAGCCGCCGGTCGTCGTGGTCTCGCGGCCCCAGCCCTGCGCGTCCAGGCGGGCGCCGTAGTTGGAGAACGCCAGGCGCGAACGGTCCGGGCCGTGGTCGCGGCCGTGGGTGCCGGGCGGCGGCGCGCCCGCGCCGACCACGACGGCCTCGGACGAGGGGTTGGACGGGTTGAAGGGGTTGCGCCACCAGGACGGGAACTCGTCCGGACGCCGCTCGTACACCGCGTCGTCCAGCGAATCGGCCCCGTTGCCCGCCGCGCCGACCACGATGATGCCCTTCGCCGTCGCGTACCGCACCGCGGCGAAGTCGTCCGGCCACCACTCGATGGCGATGTAGCCCTTCTGGTCGTCGCGGGTCTCGAAGTCGAACTTCGGCCCCGGACGGTGCAGTTCGATGAGGATGACGTCGCCCGGCGCGAGCCGGTCGGCCGCGGCGTGGATCGTCGCCGCCGTACCCGCGGGGGTGAACGACGCGACCGCGGTCACGGCGTCCGGCACGATGCCGGTGACGCCCATGGCGTTGCGGTCGGCGCCGACGACACCGATCACGGCGGTGCCGTGGTTGCGCCACGCCAGGTCCTGGATGGGGGTGCCGATCACCACGCCCGCGAGCTTCGCCGCGAGGTCCTCGTGGCTGAGCTGCCAGGCGCCCTCGATGTCGATGACGGTGACCCCGTCACCGCCGCCGCCCAGGCGCTGCCAGGCCCAGTACGCGTCGACGCCCTCGGGCGCCGGCCGCAGATAGCCCTGGCGGCCGCTGAAGTCGGCCGTCGCGGGCATGCCTTCCTTGCGCCGCTGCGCCTCGTCCGGCTCGCTCGGGCCGCCCTGCTGCCCGACGGGCCCGAGCGCGGCCGGTACGGCGCCCGGCTTCACGTACGCCGTGTCGACGCCGGGCAGCGCCGCCATCCGCGCGCGCAGCTCCTGGGCGCGGTCGGTGCCGCCGCGCACCCGGTAGAACAGGGCCAGGTCGGGTACCTCGCCCGGTGTGTCGGGTGCCGCCGCCCGGAGCCGGTCCTCGCTGCCGAACAGCGGTTCCAGGGTGAGTTGTTCATCGCTGAGGAACATGTTGAGGGCCGATACGTCGGAGCCCGACGCCGAGCGGACGCCCTGCTCCTGGGCGCGCAGCCGGGCCTCCGGCCGGGCGACGACGATCAGTTCCTGCTCGGCGGCCCGATACGTGAACCCCGCGCCATCGGGTCCGGGGCCACTGCCCCCGGGGTCGCTGCCCCGCTGCACCTGGTCGGTCATCGCTTCACCGCTCCCTTCGGTTACCGCGCCCCGCCTGCCTTCCGGTCGCTGCACACCCTGCTACCGCCGGGCCCGGCCGTCCAGACCACTTTCGCCCAACAGCGTTTGAAAGGAAGTTGAGTGGGGAACCGTGCGCATTTCATCAACAAACACTTGTCACGCCTCATACCAGCCAAGACGCACGGGGCGGCCGTGGCCCGGTGGGGCGTGGGCAACGAGAAGGGGCGGCACCCGCGTGGGTGCCGCCCCTGGGACGTGCTGTCGTCCGTCTCAGTCCTCGGAGGAATCGTCTGACGGGGAATCGTCTTCCTTGGCGCCGCCCGGCCCGTCGCTGCGGCCGTCGTTTGCCTCGCCGTCGTCCGGGCGACCGCCGGACGCCGTGGAATCGGCGGATTCGGCGGTGCCGGATTCCTGGCTTGACTCGGCCGGGTCGCCCTTGGCACCCGCCGAGGGCGCGTCCGCGCCCGCCGGGTCCGCGCCCGCCGGGTCCGCGCCCGCCGGGTCCGTGCCTTCCGGGTCCGTGGACCCGGAATCCGTAGGAGTGGAATCAGCGGACCCGGAATCCGTGGGCGCGGACTCCGGCCCCGGTCGTGGCTTCGGCTTCGGCGGCCGGGTGCGCTCGCTCGGCGTATCCCGCAGGTACGCCGCCCCGTCGCCGCCGTCCGTGGCGTGCCCGCCCGGCTGGCCCGGCCCGCCGACCTGCCCGGTCCCGGCGACGGGACCGGGCCCGCCGCCGTCGCGTCGCCGCAGATACCGCTCGAACTCGCGCGCGATGGCCTCGCCGGACGCCTCGGGCAGTTCCGCGGTGTCCCGCGCCTCCTCCAGGGACTGGACGTACTCGGCGACCTCGCTGTCCTCGGCGGCGAGCTGGTCCACGCCCAGCTGCCAGGCGCGCGCGTCCTCCGTCAGCTCGCCGAGCGGGATCCTGAGGTCGATCAGGTCCTCCAGGCGGTTCAGGAGTGCCAGCGTCGCCTTCGGGTTCGGCGGCTGCGAGACGTAGTGCGGCACGGCCGCCCACAGGCTGACCGCCGGGACGCCCGCGTGCGTGCAGGCCTCCTGGAGGATGCCGACGATGCCCGTCGGACCCTCGTACTTGGTCTCCTCCAGGTCCATGGTGCGCGCCAGATCCGGGTCGGAGGTGACGCCGCTGACCGGGACCGGGCGGGTGTGCGGGGTGTCGCCGAGCAGCGCACCCATGATCACGACCAGCTCCACGCCCAGTTCGTGGGCGAAGCCGAGCAGTTCGTTGCAGAACGAACGCCAGCGCATGGACGGCTCGATGCCCCGCACCAGGACGAGGTCGCGCGGCTTGTCGCCGCCGACGCGGACCACCGAGAGCCGCGTGGTCGGCCACGTGATCTTGCGCACGCCGCCGTCCAGCCACACCGTGGGCCGGTTGACCTGGAAGTCGTAGTAGTCCTCGGCGTCCAGCGCCGCGAACACCTCGCCCTTCCACTCCTTGTCGAGATGCGCGACCGCGGTGGAGGCGGCGTCGCCGGCGTCGTTCCAGCCCTCGAACGCGGCCACCATGACCGGGTCGATCAGCTCGGGTACCCCCTCGAGCTCGATCACCCAGGCCTCCTTCCGACGTTCTCCGCTAAGTACGCCCCAACCTTACGGCGTCCCGCGGGGCCCTCCGCAGCCCCCCGGCGGCGCCGAGTGCCGGATCACTGCCCAGGTCAATCGCCCCTCACGCATGCCGCACGCGGTGGAGCCGAGTGACTCACAAGGTCGAGCGCAGCCACTGCTCCACGCTCGCGATGTGCACCGTGGCCCAGGACCGGGCCGCCTCCGCGTCCCGGTCGCGCAGCGCCGCGAGGATCGCGCGGTGCTCGTGCAGGGTGCGGCTGACGGCGTCCTCCTGGGTCAGGCCGCGCCAGACGCGGGCCCGCGTGGTCGGCCCGGACAGGCCGTCGAGGAGGGAGCAGAGCACCGAGTTCCCGGACGACTGCACGATGCCGCGGTGGAACTCCAGGTCGCAGGCCACCAGCTCCTCGACGCTCGGCGCGGCGCCGAGCGCGTCCAACTGGTCGGTGAGCACGTCCAGTTCGGCCTCGGTGATGCGGGTGGTCGCCAGCGCCGTGGCGGCGGGCTCCAGGATCCGGCGCACCGCGAGGAACTCCAGGACGGTGTCGTCGCGGTGGAAGTCCACGACGAAGCTCAGCGCCTCCAGGAGCAACTGCGGGTCCAGGCTGGTGACGTACGTCCCGTCGCCCTGACGCACGTCCAGGATGCGGATCAGCGAGAGCGCCCGCACCGCCTCGCGCAGCGAGTTACGGGAGAGCCCGAGCTCCGCGGCCAGTTCGCTCTCCTTGGGCAGCCGGTCGCCGGGGCGCAGCGCGCCGGAGACGATCATGCCCTTGATCTTTTCGATGGCCTCGTCCGTGACAGCCATGGGGACCTCGCCTCGGTGTGCGGATCAGCACCGACCAGTGCCGCCGGTGCGGACAGTACGGACAGTGCTGACAGTGGGGACAGTAGGGACAGTGCTGACAGTGCGAGCAGTGGGGACGGTGCGGACAGGCAGAAATAGACATCCGATGTATCGGCTCATTATGTCCTCTGCGGCCGCCGCTGAGCAGGGGGTTCAGCCGAAGCGTTCGATCCTGATCCGGTCCACCGGCTGCCCGCCGTCCACCAGGAGCCGCGAGGCGTGCTCGGCGAAGCCGTTCGAGCCGCAGATGTACGCCTCCCAGCCGCCCGCGGGCTGCCCGGCGCCCAGGTGGGGCGCCAAGTGCCCGGCGTGCAGGCGGCCTTCGGCGCGGGTGAGGACGGCCGTGGTCTCGTCGCCGTACTCGTCCGCGTAGATCAGGTCCTCGCGGGTGCGCGCGGAGACGAGCAGCCGCAGCGGCACGGTGAGGCCCGCGCGGCGGTGGTGGCGGATCATCGACATCAGCGGTACGACGCCGGAGCCCGCGCCGAGCAGCAGCGCGGGCCGGTCGCCCGGCCAGGCGAAGAACCCGGACAGCGGGCCGCGCACCGCCACGATGTCGCCGACGCGCGCGACCGTGTGCAGATGCCCGGACACCTCGCCGCCCGGCGCGTGGTCCAGGGTCAACTCGATCTCACCGCTGTCGTCGGGCGCGGACGCCAGGGAGTAGTGGCGCTGGGCCACATAGCCGTCCGGCGCGGTGAGCCGCAGCATCAGGTGCTGGCCCGGCAGATGGCCCTGCCAGTCGGGCACCTTGAGCCGGAACGTCGACGCGGCGGGCGTCTCCCGGCGGATGTCCGTGATCAGGGCCTGCTGCCAGACGGCGGCCGCGCGGTTGCTCACCGCGATGCGGCCGGGGACGGCGAACGCGGTCGGCGGCACGAAGCCCCCGGCGGGGCCCGGGGAGTTGTCAGTCACCGGCGTACCGCTCCTCTCGCCACGGGTCGCCCCGGTGGTGGTAGCCGTTCTGCTCCCAGAAGCCCGGCTCGTCGTGGTCGAGGAGCGTGAGGCCCGCGATCCACTTGGCGCTCTTCCAGAAGTACAGGTGCGGCACGATCAGCCGGGCGGGCCCGCCGTGCTCCGGCGGCAGCGGCGCCCCGTCGTACTCCCAGACGATCCACGCCTTCCCGCCGGTCACGTCGGCCAGCGGCAGGTTGGTGGTGTAGCCGGTGTGGGAGTACGCGACGACGTGGGTGGCCGCCGGTGCCGGGCCCGTGTCGGCGAGGAACGCGTCCAGGCTCACGCCGCCGAAGCGCACGCCGAACTTGGACCAGCTCGTCACACAGTGGATGTCGCCCCGGTACTCGGACGCGGGCAGCGCGTGCGCCTCGTCCCAGGTCCAGGTGCGCGGCCGCGTGACCAGGCCGTCCACGCGGAACGTCCAGTCGGCGGCCGCGAGGCGCGGGGTCACCTCGGCGGACAGGACGGGCCAGCCGTCGCGGGCGTCGTACTGCCCCGGGGGCAGCCGCGGGTCGCGGTCGGCGGCGCGGGCGCGGCCGGTGAAGCCGCGGGTGGGCTCGGCGGGTGCGGGGGCCGCGGGTGCGGGGTCCTCGGTCATGGGGTCGGCCAGGTGCTCGGGTGTCGCGGTGCTCACAGCGGCTCCGGTGGGCACGTCGGTGGTGGCGGTCATGTGGGCACCTCGGCGGTCAGGTGCTCGGTGCTCGCACGCGGGCCCGGGACCGGGACGGAGGCGGCGGCCGCGTGCAGGTCGTCGATGGCGCGGCGCTCGTCGACGGTGAGCAGGTTCCGGTCGCGCAGCAGGACGCGGCCGTCGACGACGGTGTCGCGCACGTCGGCGGGCCCGGCGGCGTACGTGAGGGTGGCGTACGGGTCGTGCCGGGGCGCCAGGTGCGGGCGGTCCAGGTCGAGGACGACGAGGTCGGCGCGCTTGCCGGGCTCCAGGGAGCCGAGCTGCCCGTCGAGGCCGAGGGCCCGCGCGGACTCGATGGTCGCCATCCGTACGGCCTGCTCGGCACCCACCGCCGTCGGGTCGCCGCCCGCCTTGTGGACGAGCGCCGCCATCCGGACCGCGGCAAGGACGTCGAGGGTGTTGGAGCTCACCGCGCCGTCCGTGCCCAGGCCCACGGTGACGCCCGCCGCCGTCAGGTCCGGCACCCGCGCTATGCCGCAGCCCAGCTTCAGGTTGGACACCGGGCAGTGCGCGACGGCCGTGCCCGTGCGGGCGAGGGCCGCGATCTCGGCGTCGGTCAGGTCGACGGCGTGCGCGAGGAGCGTGTCCGGGCCGAGCACGCCGAGCGAGTCGAGGAGTTCCACGGGCCGCATGCCGTGCCGCTCGGTGACGGTGGCCACCTCGGCGGCGTTCTCGGCGGCGTGCAGGTGCAGGAGCGCGCCGTGCGCGCGGGCCAGCGCGGCGATCGCGGTGAGCTGCTCGGGCACCAGCGTGTACGCGGAGTGCGCGAACACCACGGGCCGGGTGCCCGGCGCCGGGGTGCGGGCGGCCAGGTGGGCCCCGGCCCAGCCGAGCCGCTCCGCGTACGGGCGGCCGTCCGGCGGCTCCGGCACGTCCATGAACGTCGGCCCTGTGAGCAGCCGCCACCCGGCCTCGCGGGCCACCGCCTCGGCCGCCTCGTGGAACCAGTACATGTCGAGCGCCGCCGTCACCCCGCCGCGTACCGACTCCGCGATCGCCGCGCGGATGCCCGCCGCGACCGTCTCCGGCGAGAGCAGCGCGGCCTCGCGCGGAATGACGTGCTCCAGGAAGCCCTGGAGGGTGAGGTCGTCGGCGGCGCCGCGCAGCAGCGTCATCGCCAGGTGCGTATGCGTGTTGATCAGCCCCGGCAGGACCAGACAGCCGCGCGCGTCGATCTCCTCGGCCGCCGCGTACGCGCCGCGCAGGCGCGCGGCCGGGCCGACCTCGACGATCTCGCCGCCGCGCACGGCGACAGCGCCGTCGGGCACGACCGTGCCGGCGGCGTCGACGGTGAGGACGTCGCCGCCGTGGACGAGGAGATCGATGGGAATCATGCGTTCCGTTCCGTTCCGTGGGGGTGCCGTGGGAAGGGCTGGGGCTGGGGCATGCGCTGTGGGCAGGGGCAGGGGCAGGGGCGGGGTGCGGGAAGCCACCGCTTCGGCGGGGTGGCGGGTCGCGGACGGCACCGGCTCGGCGGCCGGGGCGGTCGGCTCTGTTCAGGTCTGTTCAGGCGGTCCGCGCGGGCGGTGCCACGCGGGGCGACTGCGCGGGCAGCCCGGCGTCGTCGGCGGCCAGCAGGCGCAGTGCGTCCAAGGTTATCCGGGCGCCGCGAGTGACTCCGTCGGCGACCACCGCGCGGTGCGGGTCGTAACCGCCGGTGGCCTCCTCGTCGACCAGTTCGTCGGCGTTGGCCCCGTCGACCACGAGCGCGCCGCCCGCCGTCAGGCCGCGCGTCGAGGCGAACACGTACAGCGCCGAGAGCTCCATCTCGATCGCGACGATCCCGGCCCGTTCGTAGGCGTCGGCGGGCAGCGGCAGGAAGCCCGGCTGGAAGGCGGCCCGCGTCCACACCACGCCCCGGTGGTACGGGGCCCCTGCCGCGCGGGCGGCGCGCTGGAGGGCGAGCACCGCCTCCGGCGCGCCGAACGCCGGGTACTCGGCCGGGATGAGCTGCTGCGTCACGCCGTCGTCGCGCACCGCCGCGTCCGCGACGACCAGGTCCCCGTCCCCGACCCCCGGCCGGATCGCGCCCGCGGTGCCGAGCCGGATGAAGTGCGTCACACCCGCCTCGGCCAGCTCCTGGAACAGGCACAGCGCGCCGGGCGCGCCCACGCCGTGCGAGGACACGACGACGGACAGGCCCTGCCAGGTGCCGGTGAAGGTGCGGTACTCGCGGTGGTACGAGACCTCCTTGGCGTCGTCCAGGAGGTCGGCGACGGCCGCGGCGCGCGCGGGGTCGCCGACGACTACGGCGTACGGGGGCAGGCCGGAGCGGGGTACTCCGGAGATGGGCAGGGTGTCGGTGGACGTCGTCATCAGGGGGCTCCTACCAGGGGGTCGGACGGCTCGGGCGACTTCGAGGGCTTGGCTGGCCCGGGTGGCTTCGGCGGGTGTGCGGCGCGGCGGCGTCGGCGCGCGGTGGACAGGAACAGGGCGACGAGGGGCACGACGTACGGCGCGGCGTCCGTGGCCTGCGGCGGGAGGCCCACCCCCTGCAACCGGAAGCCCACGGCCTCCGCGACCCCGAAGAGCAGCGTCGCAAGCAGCACGCCCAGCGGCGCGGCCCGGCCCAGAAGCACGGCGACCACGGCGATCCAGCCGCGCCCCGCCGTCATGTTCTCCGAGAACAACGTCACGTTGCCGAGGGCGAGTTGGGCCCCCGCCAGCCCGCACGGCACGCCCGAAGCGAGCACCGTGGCGTAACGGTACTTCGCCGGGCTCACCCCGAGCGTCGCCGCCGCCTCCGGTGCCTCGCCGACACCGCGCAGCCGCAGCCCCCACGGGTGCCGGGCGAGGAACAGCGCGGCGACGGCGACGGCGCCCCACGACACGTACACGAGCAAGGAGTGGCCCGAGAGGACCGGACCCAGCAGCGGCACGTCGACCTCGCCGCGGCCCCGCAGATCGGGGTCGGAGAACGTGCCCTGGACGCCGAAGACGGTCCGCAGCAGATAGCCCGTCAGGCCGACGGCCAGCAGGTTCAGGGCGACGCCGAGGAGCCCTTGCCGATCACCAGCTCCACGCGCCCGCGCGAGAGCTGGTCGAGGGTCGCGTAGTCCTCGGCGACCCGCACCGGGTCGAGGATCGTGACCACGGTCACGCCGGTCAGGAGCCGGATGCGGGACGTGCGCGTCGCGAGCGCGCCGAGCACGACCGTCGGGCTGGACGACAGGAACGCGCCCGCGTGCCGCTCGCCCACCGCGTACGCGTCGTAGCCGAGCCGTTCCGCCTCGGCCCCGACCTCGACGACGTCCTCGAACCGCTCGGCGGCGGACGGGAGTTCACCGGTCAGGGGATGGGGCGAGTGGGAGATGAGGGAAAGGACCTGAAACTTCATGCTTCACATGTGCGCGCCGAACGTTGCGGCGGTGTGGCGGCGGCGTGGCACCTGTCCGGGGTACGCGTAAGGGGCGGTCGCCATGGCGACCGCCCCTTACGCACCAGGTGAAGGTCAGGCCTTCTTGCCCAGCAGGCCCTCGACCTTGCCCCGGACCTCGTCCGTCGCCAGGCCGCGGATCGTCAGCGTCGTACGGCGACGCAGCACGTCGTCGGCCGTCTCGGCCCACTCGTTGTCGCGGGCGTACACGACCTGCGCCCAGATCTCCGGGGCGTCGGGGTGGACGCGCTCGGCCAGCTCCGGGTTCTCGTTCGCCAGACGGGCGATGTCGAAGGACAGGGAGCCGTAGTGCGTGGCCAGGTGCCGCGCGGTGTCGGGCGACATGCGCGGGCCGGGCGCGGGGCCGTCGACCAGGAGGCGGTGGGCGACCGCGCGCGGGTTGGCGATGCCGGGCAGCGGCAGCTTCTTCGGCAACTCGGAGATGGGCTCGTAGTCGTCACCGAGCGGGTGACCCGGCAGTGCTTCCAGCTTCTTCATGACCGTACGACCGATGTGGCGGAACGTCGTCCACTTGCCGCCCGCGACCGACAGCATGCCGCCGCGGCCCTCGGTGACGACCGTCTCGCGCTTGGCCTTGGAGGTGTCGCCGGGACCGCCGGGAAGCACCCGCAGCCCCGCGAAGGAGTACGTGATCAGGTCGCGGGAGAGCTGCTGGTCGCGGATGGAGAACGCGGCCTCGTCCAGGATCTGCGCGGTGTCGGACTCGGTGACGCGCACGTCGGCCGGGTCGCCCTCGAACTCCTCGTCGGTGGTGCCGAGCAGCAGCATGTCCTCCCAGGGCAGGGCGAACGTGATGCGGTACTTGTCGATCGGCGTGGCCAGCGCGGCCTTCCAGGGGGCGGTGCGCTTGAGGACCAGGTGCGCGCCCTTGGACAGGCGGATGGAGGGCGCGGCGTCCGGGTTCTCCATCTTGCGCAGGTGGTCGACCCAGGGGCCGGTCGCGTTCAGGACCAGACGGGCGTTGACGCCGAACTCCTCGCCGTCTATGCGGTCCTTGAGGTCGGCGCCGGTGACCCGGCCGCCCGTGAAGCGCAGGCCGGTGACCTCGGCGTGGTTGAGGACGGCGGCGCCGGCCTCGGCGGCGGCGCGGACCGTCATCAGGGCCATGCGCGCGTCGTTCATCTGGTCGTCGCCGTACACGGCCACGGCCTTCAGGTTGTCCGTGCGCAGCTCCGGCACGTCCTGCGCCGCCTTGGCGGGGGAGAGCAGGTGGCCGACGCCGTCACCGAACGCGGAAAGGGCCGAGTAGGCGAAGACGCCCGCGCCGAGCTTGGCGGCGCCGTGCGGGCCGCCCTTGTAGACCGGCAGGTAGAAGGTGAGCGGGTTGGCGAGGTGCGGTGCCACCTGGCGTGACACCGCACGCCGCTCGAAGTGGTTCTCCGCGACCAGCTTCACCGCGCCGGTCTGCAGGTAGCGCAGACCGCCGTGGAGGAGCTTGGAGGAGGCGGAGGAGGTGGCGCCGGCGAAGTCGCCGGCGTCCACCAGGGCCACCCTGAGACCCGACTGCGCGGCATGCCAGGCGGTGGAGATGCCCAGGATTCCGCCGCCGATCACCAGGAGGTCGTAGGACGCCTTGGAGAGACGCTCCCGGGTCTCGGCGCGGCTCGGGGCGCTGCCGGCGGCCGGAGGCGTGCCGAGAGCCGGGAAGGCGGGGCCGCTCTGCAGGGTGGTCATGGTTGCTTAACTCCTCGTCAGCTGAGCTGAGTGCGGTTCAGCTCTCGTCGTCCTCGAGCCAGCCCATGGTCCGCTCGACGGCCTTGAGCCAGTTCTTGTACTCACGGTCGCGGATGTCCGCGTCCATGCGGGGGGTCCACTCCGCGGCCCGGCGCCAGTTGGCGCGCAGGTCGTCGGTGGAGGACCAGAAGCCGACGGCGAGACCGGCGGCATAGGCGGCGCCGAGGCAGGTCGTCTCGGCGACCATGGGGCGCACCACCGGCGCGTCCAGGAAGTCCGAGAGGGTCTGCATCAGCAGGTTGTTGGAGGTCATGCCGCCGTCGACCTTGAGGGCCGCGAGCTCGACGCCGGAGTCCTTCGTCATGGCGTCGGTGATCTCGCGGGTCTGCCAGGCGGTGGCCTCCAGGACGGCGCGCGCGATGTGCGCCTTGGTGACGTACCGGGTCAGACCGGCGATCACACCGCGGGCGTCGGAACGCCAGTACGGGGCGAACAGGCCCGAGAAGGCCGGTACGAAGTACGCGCCGCCGTTGTCGTCTACCGAGGACGCGAGCGTCTCGATCTCCGCGGCGGAGTTGATCAGGCCCATCTGGTCGCGCATCCACTGCACCAGCGAGCCGGTGACGGCGATGGAGCCCTCGAGGGCGTAGACCGGCTTCTTGTCGCCGATCTGGTAGCCCACGGTGGTCAGCAGCCCGGAGTACGAGTTGATGGCCTTCTCGCCGGTGTTCATCAGCATGAAGGTGCCGGTGCCGTACGTGGACTTGGCCTCGCCCTCCTCGAAGCAGGTCTGGCCGAACAGGGCCGCCTGCTGGTCGCCGAGGGCGGAGGCGACCGGGATGCCGCCCAGGATGTCGCCGAGCTTGCCGCCGGTGACCTCGCCGTAGACCTCGGCGGAGGAGCGGATCTCGGGGAGGATCCGCATCGGCACGCCGATGGAGTCGGCGATGCGCTCGTCCCACTCCATGGTGTGCAGGTTCATCAGCATGGTGCGGGAGGCGTTGGTGACGTCGGTGACGTGCTTGCCGCCGTTCACACCGCCCGTCAGGTTCCAGATGACCCAGGAGTCCATGGTGCCGAAGAGGATGTCGCCCGCCTCGGCGCGCTCGCGCAGGCCGTCGACGTTGTCGAGCAGCCAGCGGGCCTTGGGACCGGCGAAGTAGGACGCGAGCGGCAGGCCCGTCTCGCGGCGGAAGCGGTCCTGGCCGACGTTGCGGCCGAGCTCCTTGCAGAGCGCGTCGGTGCGGGTGTCCTGCCAGACGATGGCGTTGTACACCGGCTCGCCGGTGTTCTTGTCCCACAGCAGCGTGGTCTCGCGCTGGTTGGTGATGCCGATGGCCTTGATGTCGGCGCTGGTGATGCCGGCCTTGGAGATGGCTCCGGCGACGACTTCCTCGACGTTGGTCCAGATCTCGGTGGCGTTGTGCTCGACCCAGCCCGGCTTCGGGAAGATCTGCTCGTGCTCCTTCTGGTCGACGGAGACGATGCGCCCGTCGCGGTCGAAGACGATGCAGCGGCTGGAGGTGGTGCCCTGGTCGATGGCCGCGATGAAGGGGCCGGCGGTGTGTGCGTCGGTCACGGTGTGCTCCTGAAGTACGTGTGGTGGTCGGCGGGGTCGCTCAGAACAGCTTGAAGATGTATGCGGCCAGAGCGCCGCCGATCAGCGGTCCGACGACAGGAATCCACGCGTACGACCAGTCGGAGCCACCCTTGTTGGGGAGCGGGAGCAGCGAGTGGACGACGCGCGGGCCGAGGTCACGGACCGGGTTGATGGCGTAGCCCGTGGGGCCGCCGAGCGAGAGGCCGATGCCCACCACGACGAGCGCGGTGATCAGGGCGCCGAGGACGCCGAGGCCGTTGCCGCCGTCGTTGAGGCCCTGGGTGAGGATCGCCAGGACGAGCACGGTCGTGGCGATGATCTCGGTGACCAGGTTCTGGGCGACGTTCCGGATCTCCGGACCGGTGGAGAAGATGCCGAGCACGGGGCCCGCCTTGGGGGCGGCCTTCAGGTCGACCATGCCCTCGTCACCGGACTTGGCGTTGACGATCTCCGGGTCCGTGAGGTGGGCCTGGAACTGTCCGTAGTACGTGGCCCACACGAGCACCGCACCGATCATGGCGCCGAGGAGCTGCGAACCGAGGTAGATCGGAACGTCGCTCCACTTGGTGCCGCCGTCCACGGCGAGGCCGATGGTGACCGCCGGGTTCAGGTGCGCGCCGGAGACGCCGCCCGCGAGGTAGGCGCCGGTCAGTACGGCGAAGCCCCAGCCGAACGTGATCGCGAGCCAGCCCGCGTCCTTGGCCTTCGAGCGCTTGAGCGTGACGGCGGCGCACACGCCACCACCGAGCAGGATGAGCACGGCGGTACCGATGGTCTCGCCGATGAAGATGTCGGAGCTGGACACCCGCGACTCCTTTGTCCTTCGTCCAGGGAAAGGCGAACCCCGGGTCCCTCCGGTGGTCCGCGCCCTCAGGTGAGGGCGTTGCCGGCCCTGGCTTGCCCCACTGTAACGCGTAATGCCGTTAGGTGTTCGACAATGCCGACCGGTGGACGCGAGTCTGGCCGTGGGGTTACCAACACGTCAAGAGTTCTGTTATTGAAAACACGATCGTTATTGATCGTTCTGGGTTATCACCGGCGTCGCAACCAGAAACGCGCGGGCGCGCGCCGGGCCCCAGGTCAGAACCGGCTCGCGCCCAGGTCCCGGGAGACCGCCCGCGCGCAGTCCCGCACCGCCGCGATCAGCTCCGGCCGCATCTCGCCCGCGGGGCACACCCGCTCCACGGCCCCCGTGATCCCCACCGCGCCCACCGGCATCCGCCGCCGGTCGTGGATGGGCGCGGCCACGGACGCGATCCCCTCCCAGGTCTCCTCGACGTCGGCCGCATAGCCCCGCGCGCGCGTGAGGTCGAGGACGCCCTCGAACGCCTCCGGCGTGCTCACCGTGTGTGCCGTGAACGACTCCCGCTCGCCCTCGAGCGCTTCGCTGTGCGCCACCGGGTCGTACGCCGCGAGCACCTTGCCGAGCGCCGTGGAGTGCAGCGGCTGCATGGCCCCCACCTCCAGGACCTGGCGGCTGTCGTCGGGCCGGAAGACGTGGTGCACGATCAGGACGCCCTGCTGGTGCAGGACGCCCAGGTAGACGCTCTCGCCGCTGGAGCGGGCCAGGTCGTCGGTCCACACCAGGGCGCGGGCGCGCAGCTCGTGCACGTCCAGATAGCTGTTGCCGAGGCGCAGCAGCTCCGCGCCCAGCTGATAGCGGCCCGAGGCCGCGTCCTGCTCGACGAAGCCCTCCTGCTGGAGGGTGCGCAGGATGCCGTGGGCCGTGCCCTTGGCGAGCCCGAGGGCGGAGGAGATGTCCGAGAGGCCGAGTCGGCGCTCGCCGCCCGCGAGCAGGCGCAGCATCGCGGCGGCCCGCTCGAGCGACTGGATGTTCCGTGCCATCGCAGCCCTGTCCTCCATCCCGTGCCGCGTACACAGTCCGCAGCGAACTCAAGAACGCATTCACCGTTCGACAATGCTGAACACTATCGGTCGTTGCCGACCTGTGGCTAAGGGTGCGCGCACGGCGATTCCCCCGAGACACGGCCGACCGGCGACTTCCGGCCACTCGGCCGACCCCTCGTCCGTCCGCTGGACGGTCTCACGGTCGGAGCACTGTCCCGGCTACCCTGGCCGCGTGCGGGTTCCCACCGGAAACCGCAAAGCCGACAGCCGTCGCACTCCAGGGAGCTCATTCATGGCCTCGTCGCCGACCCCCTCATCCGCTTCCGCGGTGGACACCTCCGCCGGGAACCGGGCCGACGCCCTCCGCGAAGCACTGGCGACCCGCGTGGTGGTCGCCGACGGCGCGATGGGCACCATGCTGCAGGCACAGGACCCCAGTCTCGAGGACTTCCAGAACCTCGAGGGCTGCAACGAGATCCTGAACATCACGCGCCCCGACATCGTCGCCTCCGTCCACCGCGAGTACTTCGCCGCGGGCGTCGACTGCGTCGAGACCAACACCTTCGGCGCCAACCACGCGGCCCTCGGCGAGTACGACATCCCCGAGCGCGTCTTCGAGCTGTCCGAGTCCGGCGCCCGCATCGCCCGCGAGGTCGCCGACGAGTTCACCGTCGCCACCGGCCAGCAGCGCTGGGTCCTCGGCTCCATGGGCCCCGGCACCAAGCTGCCCACCCTCGGCCACGCCCCGTACACCCTGCTGCGCGACGCCTACCAGCAGAACGCCGAAGGCATGATCGCGGGCGGCGCCGACGCGCTCCTGGTGGAGACCACCCAGGACCTGCTGCAGACGAAGGCGGCCCTCCTCGGCGCCCGCCGCGCCCTGGACGCCACCGGCGCCACCGTGCCGCTGATCTGCTCCGTCACCGTCGAGACGACCGGCACCATGCTGCTCGGCTCCGAGATCGGCGCCGCGCTGACCGCCCTGGAGCCGCTGGGCATCGACATGATCGGCCTGAACTGCGCGACCGGACCGGCCGAGATGAGCGAGCACCTGCGCTACCTCGCCCGGCACTCCCGCGTCCCGATCCTCTGCATGCCCAACGCCGGCCTGCCCGTCCTCGGCAAGGACGGCGCGCACTACCCGCTCACGGCCCCCGAGCTGGCCGACGCCCAGGAGACCTTCGTCCGCGAGTACGGCCTGTCCCTGGTCGGCGGCTGCTGCGGCACCACCCCCGAGCACCTGCGCCAGGTCGTCGAGCGCGTGCGCGGGCTCACGCCGACCCGGCGCGAGCCGCACCCCGAGCCGGGCGCCGCCTCGCTCTACCAGACCGTGCCGTTCCGCCAGGACACCTCGTACATGGCGATCGGCGAGCGCACCAACGCCAACGGCTCGAAGAAGTTCCGCGAGGCCATGCTGGACGCCCGCTGGGACGACTGCGTGGAGATGGCCCGCGACCAGATCCGCGAGGGCGCCCACATGCTCGACCTGTGCGTCGACTACGTCGGCCGGGACGGCGTCCAGGACATGCAGGAGCTGGCCGGACGCTTCGCCACCGCCTCCACGCTGCCCATCGTCCTGGACTCCACCGAGGTCGACGTGATCCAGGCGGGCCTGGAGAAGCTCGGCGGGCGCGCGGTCATCAACTCCGTCAACTACGAGGACGGCGACGGCCCCGAGTCCCGGTTCGCGAAGGTCACCGCCCTCGCCCAGGAACACGGCGCCGCCCTGATCGCCCTCACCATCGACGAGGAGGGCCAGGCCCGCACCGTCGAGAACAAGGTCGCCATCGCCGAGCGCCTCATCGACGACCTCACCGGCAACTGGGGCATCCACGAGTCGGACATCCTCATCGACACCCTGACCTTCACCATCTGCACTGGTCAGGAGGAGTCCCGGGGCGACGGCATCGCCACCATCGAGGCCATCCGCGAGCTGAAGAAGCGCCACCCCGACGTCCAGACCACCCTCGGCCTGTCCAACATCTCCTTCGGCCTCAACCCGGCCGCCCGCGTGGTCCTCAACTCGGTGTTCCTCGACGAGTGCGTCAAGGCGGGCCTGGACTCCGCGATCGTGCACGCCTCGAAGATCCTGCCGATCGCCCGCCTGGAGGAGGAGCAGGTCGAGGTCGCCCTCGACCTGATCTACGACCGCCGCCGCCCCCAGCAGGGCGACGAACCCGCCTACGACCCCCTGCAGCGGCTCATGGAGCTGTTCGAGGGCGTCAACATGAAGTCGATGAAGGCGGGCAAGGCCGAGGAACTCCTCGCCCTGCCGCTGGACGAGCGGCTGCAGCGCCGCATCATCGACGGCGAGAAGAACGGCCTGGAGGCCGACCTCGACGAGGCCCTCGTCGACCGCCCCGCCCTGGACATCGTCAACGACACCCTCCTGGAGGGCATGAAGGTCGTCGGCGAGCTCTTCGGCTCCGGCCAGATGCAGCTGCCGTTCGTGCTCCAGTCCGCCGAGGTCATGAAGACCGCGGTGGCCCACCTGGAGCCGCACATGGAGAAGTCCGACACCGAGGGCAAGGGCACCATCGTGCTCGCCACCGTGCGCGGCGACGTGCACGACATCGGCAAGAACCTCGTCGACATCATCCTGTCCAACAACGGCTACAACGTGGTCAACCTCGGCATCAAGCAGCCCGTCGCCGCGATCCTCGACGCCGCCCAGGAGCACCGCGCCGACGTCATCGGCATGTCCGGACTCCTGGTCAAGTCGACCGTGATCATGAAGGAGAACCTGCAGGAGCTGAACCAGCGCCAGATGGCCGCCGACTACCCGGTCATCCTCGGCGGCGCCGCGCTGACCCGCGCCTACGTCGAACAAGACCTGCACGAGATCTACGAGGGCGAAGTCCGCTACGCCCGCGACGCGTTCGAGGGCCTGCGCCTGATGGACGCCCTCATCGCTGTCAAGCGCGGCGTCCCCGGCGCCACCCTGCCCGAGCTCAAGCAGCGCCGCGTCCCCAAGCGGGACACCCCCGTCGCGGAGGTCAAGGAGCCCGAGGGACCCGCCCGCTCCGACGTCGCCGTCGACAACCCCGTGCCCACGCCGCCCTTCCGCGGCACCCGCGTCATCAAGGGCATCCAGCTCAAGGAGTACGCCTCCTGGCTGGACGAGGGCGCGCTGTTCAAGGGCCAGTGGGGCCTGAAGCAGGCCCGCGCCGGCGACGGACCGACGTACGAGGAACTGGTCGAGACCGAGGGCCGCCCCCGCCTGCGCGGCCTCCTCGACGAACTCCAGACCAAGAACCTCCTCGAAGCCGCCGTCGTCTACGGCTACTTCCCCTGCGTCTCCAAGGGCGACGACCTGATCATCCTCGACGACCAGGGCAACGAACGCACCCGCTTCTCCTTCCCCCGCCAGCGCCGCGGCCGCCGCCTGTGCCTCGCCGACTTCTTCCGCCCCGAGGAGAGCGGCGAGGTGGACGTGGTCGGCCTCCAGGTCGTCACCGTCGGCTCCCGGATCGGCGAGGAGACCGCCAAGCTCTTCGAGGCCAACGCCTACCGCGACTACCTCGAACTGCACGGCCTCTCCGTCCAGTTGGCCGAGGCCCTCGCCGAGTACTGGCACGCCCGCGTCCGCTCCGAACTGGGCTTCGGCGGCGAGGACCCCGCCGACGTGGAGGACATGTTCGCCCTCAAGTACCGCGGCGCCCGCTTCTCCCTCGGCTACGGCGCCTGCCCCGACCTTGAGGACCGAGCCAAGATCGCCGAACTCCTGCAGCCGGAGCGGATCGGCGTACAGCTGTCGGAGGAGTTCCAACTCCACCCCGAACAGTCGACGGACGCGATCGTGATTCACCACCCGGAAGCCAAGTACTTCAACGCGAGGTAGTGGCGAAAAGCCCGTCCGGCGATTGCGGACGAGGCCGAAAGCCGATCCGGGGCCCGGGGGCGGAGCCCCGGCAACGGCGCCCGACCCCGGGCGAATATCGCAGCGCACGTGCCGCGCCAGGAACGTACACTGGTCGGTCCAGCTCAGGCCGGTCCCCCTTGGGGGGCCGGCCTTCTCGTCCCTCATGGAGGTGTGCCACATGACCAGTACGGTTCCGGCGCTCGGTACCCGAACGGCCGAAGGGTCCGCCCTGCAGGCCGTGCTCCTCGACATGGACGGCACCCTCGTCGACACCGAGGGCTTCTGGTGGGACGCCGAGGTGGAGGTCTTCGCGGGGCTCGGGCACACCCTCGACGAGGCCTGGCGCGACGTCGTCGTGGGCGGCCCGATGACCCGCAGCGCGGGCTTCCTCATCGAGGCGACCGGCGCCGACATCACCGTCCCCGAGCTGACCGTGCTGCTCAACGACGGCTTCGAGGGCCGCATCAGCCGCACCCTGCCGCTGATGCCGGGCGCCGCCCGGCTCCTCGCCGAACTCGCCGCGCACGACGTGCCGACGGCGCTCGTGTCGGCCTCGCACCGGCGCATCATCGACCGGATCCTCGGCTCGATCGGCACCCACCACTTCCGCCTGACGGTGGCGGGCGACGAGGTGGAGCGCACCAAGCCGCACCCCGACCCGTACCTGATCGCCGCCGCGGGACTCGGCGCCGAGCCGGGCCGCTGCGCCGTCATCGAGGACACCGCGACCGGGGTGGCCGCAGCCGAGGCCGCGGGCTGCCGCGTGGTCGCCGTGCCGTCCGTCGCGCCGATCGCGCCGGCCGCGGGCCGCACCGTCGTGCCCTCGCTCGAACAGGTCGACGTGCGGTTCCTGCACGGCCTGATGACCCTCTGACGCGTGCCCGAACGGGCGGGGCGAAGAGTGCCCGAACGGGCGGGGACGGCTCCAGAACCGGCCTCGGATGGCTGAAACACCCAGGGCGCATGGCCTGTTGAAAGTGTGACGTTTCCCACTCCTAAGAGGGTCGACAGGCCTTCGGTCCTGTGCGGGAGAGCCCTTACCCCCCGGGTGGGGCGTGACCTTGTGTCCTGATTGGCCCACCCGTGCACGAAACCTTCCGGTGTCGGGTTATCGGTGCGTCCACGCCCCGTATCACTGCGTGATGGAACCCCAACTCCGGTCCCCGCCAGCGTCCCTGGTGGTGCGGACTAATCTCGTCGCGAGAACATCGCCCCACCCCCCCGTGACCCATCAACCCCACCCCGCCGTTGCCGGAAAACACGGGTATTCAAGAGTTCTGGAGAACGTCCAGCATGAACCGCAAGACTTTGGTGCTGCCGGCCCTGATAGGTCTGCTCGCCCCCACGCTCGCCGCGTGTGGCGGTTCGGGCAGCGGGGACAGCGACGACCCCATCGCGGTGGGCACCACGGACCGGTTCGCCGTCTCGAAGGAAGTCCCGGCTCCCTTCGACCCTGCGTACTCCTACGACGCCGGCACCTGGAACATCCTGCGGCAGACCCTGCAGACGCTCATGGCCATGCCGCGCGGGGGCGGCGAGCCGGAGCCCGAGGCCGCCCAGAAGTGCGGCTTCACCGACACCGGCAACGAGCGCTACGCGTGCACCCTGCGCAAGGACCTCAAGTTCGCCGACGGCAAGCCGCTGACCGCGTCCGATGTGAAGTTCTCCATCGAGCGGGTGCGGGACATGAAGGTCGCCAACTCCAGCGGTGTGGACGCCCTCGTGTCGAACGTGGGGACCATCGAGGTCCAGGGCGACCGAGGTGTCGTCTTCCACCTCAAGAGCCCGGACGCGACGTTCCCGTACAAGCTCGCCACGCCGATCGCGGGCATCGTCAGCCCCGATCACTACGACAAGAAGAAGCTGCGCGACGGCTTCGAGGTGGACGGCTCCGGGCCGTACACCGTGAAGCAGGAAGTGAAGGGCGACCAGCTCGTCAAGGCCGTCTTCAGCAAGAACCCGCACTACAAGGGTTCCTACGGCCAGCAGAACGACAAGGTCGAACTGCGCACCTTCGTGAACACGGCCGGGATGGGCAAGGCCCTCGACAGCGGCGACATCGACCTGATGACCCGCACCATGTCGCCGCAGCAGGTGAAGAAGCTCGACGAGAGCCCCGGCAAGGACATCGACCTCGTCGAGATGCCCGGCCTGGAGATCCGCTACCTCGCCTTCAACACCAACGCGTCGACCGTCAAGAGCAAGGCCGTCCGCCAGGCCATGGCCCAGATCGTCGACCGCGGCGCGCTCACGAGCGGTGTGTACGGCTCCATGGCCGACCCGCTGTACTCGCTGGTGCCGACCACGATCACCGGCCACTCCAACTCGTTCTTCAACAAGTACGAGCAGCCGGACCCGAAGAAGGCCAAGGCGCTGCTGGCCGACGCGGGCATCGACACGCCCGTCAAGCTGACCATGCACTACACCACGGACCACTACGGCCCGGCCACGAAGAAGGAGTTCGAGACGCTGCAGCAGCAGCTCAACTCCACCGGCCTCTTCGACGTGAAGATCAAGGGCGAGATCTGGAACACCTTCCGCCCGGCGGAGCGCGAGGGCAAGTACGACGTCTTCGGCATGGGTTGGTTCCCGGACTTCCCGGACCCCGAGAACTTCCTCGCGCCCTTCCTCGACAAGGACAACTTCCTCGGCCTGCCGTACCGCAACGCCAAGATCAACGACGAACTCATCCCCACCTCCCGCCGCGAGGCCGACCGCCTCAGCGCGAGCAAGAGCATCGAGCAGATCCAGGACATCGTGGCCGAGGACGTCCCGGTGCTCCCGCTGTGGCAGGGCAAGCAGTACATCGCCGCCCGTGACGACATCACGGGGGTCGAATGGGCTCTCAACTCCTCCTCGAACCTGCAGCTGTGGGAGCTCGCCCGCGGTGTGAGCGACTGACCGGCGCCCCCCACCGAGTACGGAAACAACGACAAGGCACGTAAGTGAAAATGCGTAACCAGTGGCTGGCCCTGCCCCTCACCTCGGGTCTGGCCGCCACCCTGTTGACCGGCTGCGGATCGGAGTCGGGCGGCTCCGCCAAGGACAGCGACTCCGTGGTGGTGGGGATGTCCGACGACGTCCTCGCCACCGACCCGGCGTCCGGCTACGACCCCGGCTCGTGGCTGCTGTTCAACAACGTCTTCCAGTCGCTGCTCAGCTTCCCCAACGGCGCCACCGAACCGGAGCCGGAGGCCGCGCGGAAGTGCGGCTTCACCGACCAGCAGACCAAGGTCTTCACCTGCACGCTGCGTGACGGCCTGAAGTTCAGCAACGGCAACGAACTGACCTCGAAGGACGTCAAGTACTCCTTCGACCGGGTCCAGCAGATCAACGACAAGACCGGCCCGGCGCTGATGTTCCCGATGCTCGACGAGGTCGAGACGCCGGACGCCAAGACGGTCGTCTTCAAGCTGAAGTTCCCCGACGCGACCTTCCCGAGCAAGATCGCCTCCGGTGCCGGCTCCATCGTCGACCACCGCGAGTACCCCAAGGACAAGCTCCGCGCCGACGGCGAGGCCGTGGGCTCCGGTCCGTACAGGCTCGACTCGTTCGACAAGGACGAGGCGGTCTTCTCCGTCAACTCCGGGTACGAGGGCACCGCCAAGACCCGCAACGACGGCGTCACCCTGCGTTTCTTCCACGGTGACCGCAAGGGCCTGAAGCAGGCGATCACCGACCACGACATCGACGTCGCCTACCGAGGCCTCGCCGCCGCGGACATCGCCGACATCGAAAAGGGCGGCTCCGACAGCAAGATGGAGGTCGTCGAGGGCACCAGCGCCGAAGTGCAGCACCTGGTGTTCAACATGAAGGACCCGATGGCCGGCAAGCCCGGCGTGCGCAAGGCCATCGCCTACCTCCTCGACCGCGAGGCGCTGGTCGACCAGGTGTACCAGGGCACGGCGACGCCGCTGTACTCGATCGTCCCGGCCGGCATCGGCGGCCACAACACCGCCTTCTTCGACACCTACGGCGCCCGCCCGCAGCGCGACAAGGCCGCCGCGGCCCTGCGCGGAGCGGGCATCAACGGCAAGGCCAAGCTCACGCTGTGGTCCACCCCGTCCCGCTACGGCCCGGCCACGGACCAGGAGCTGCGCGCGATAGCCAAGCAGCTCAACGCGAGCGGCCTGTTCGAGGCGAACGTGAAGTCCGTCGAGTTCGAGCAGTACGAGAAGGACATCGAGGCCGGGAAGTACGGCGTGTACGTCAAGGGCTGGGTGCCGGACTACCCGGACCCGGACAACTTCACGCAGCCGTTCTTCGGCAAGGGCAACGTCCTGTCGAACCACTACGAGAACAACGACATCACCGGGAAGATCATCCCCAGCACGGCTGCGCAGCGGGAGCGCACCAAGAGCGACAAGGAGTACGGCAAGCTCCAGGACATCGTCGCCAACGAGCTGCCCATCCTCCCGGTCTGGCAGGCCAAGCAGTACGCGGTCGTCCAGGAGAGCGTCTACGGCGTGGAGTCCTGCCTGGACGCGTCGACCGTCTTCCGCTTCTGGGAGCTCAGCAAGGGCTGACGCCCGGCTGCGGTGAGCACGACTGAGGGGGCGCCCGGCGGGCGCCCCCTCAGTGTTGTTCCCGGCCTGTCGTACGGTCCGGCCCTGAGCCCCGTACGCCAGGGCCCCGCCGGAGGGCTACTGCGCCCCCGGCCGGACGAGGCCGCTCTCGTACGCGTACACCGCCGCCTGCACGCGGTCGCGCAGGCCCAGCTTCGTCAGGACATGGCCCACGTGCGTCTTCACCGTGGTCTCGCTGACGAACAGGTCCGCGGCGATCTCCGCGTTGGACAGCCCGCGCGCCACCAGCTTCAGGACCTCGACCTCGCGGTCGGTGAGGGTGTGCAGTGTGTCCGGGACCGGCTCGTCGCCGGACGGGAGGTGCCCGGCGTACTTGTCGAGCAGCCGACGCGTGATGCTCGGCGCGAGCATCGCCTCACCGGAGGCGACCACCCGGATCGCCTGCACCAGCTCGTTCGCCGGCGCGTCCTTCAGGAGGAAGCCGCTGGCGCCCGCGCGCAGCGCCTCCACCACGTACTCGTCGAGGTCGAAGGTGGTCAGCACGAGGACCTTCGCCGGTCCGTCCCGGCCGGGGCCGGTGATCTGCCGGGTCGCCTCCACCCCGTCCATCCTCGGCATGCGGATGTCCATCAGCACGACATCGGGCTGCAACGCCCGGACCTGGTCCAGAGCCTGCAGACCGTCTCCGGCCTCGCCGACGACCGCGATGTCCTGCTCGGCCTCCAGGATCATCCGGAAACCCGTGCGCAGCAGCGGCTGGTCATCGACCAGTAGGACGCGGATGGCCACGTAACTCTCCTTCGCCTAGCTCGGGCCCATTCTGCCCTGCTCGTCGCCCGGCGACTCCGGCGGCCTCACCGGAAGCGGATACGGCGGGGGAGTGCCGCCGAATTCCGGACAGACCGCCTGGTGGTCGCACCAGCCGCACAGCTTCGTCGGCCGCGGCCGCCAGTTCCCCGTCTCCGTCGCGAGCACGATCGCGTCCCACAGCGCGAGCAGCTTGCGCTCGACCCGCTCCAGGTCCGCCGCCACCGGGTCGTACGTGATGATGTCGCCGCTGCCCAGATAGACGAGCTGGAGCCGGCGCGGGATCAGGCCCTTCAGGCGCCACACCACGAGGGCGTAGAACTTCATCTGGAACAGCGCGCCCTCGGCGTACTCGGGGCGGGGGGCCTTGCCGGTCTTGTAGTCGACGATGCGGACCTCGCCGGTGGGGGCGACGTCGACGCGGTCGATGATGCCGCGCAGCTTCAGGCCCGAGGCCAGCTCGGCCTCCACGAACAGCTCCCGCTCGGCGGGCTCAAGGCGCGTCGGGTCCTCCAGCGTGAACCAGCGCTCGACCAGCTTCTCCGCGTCGGCCAGCCACTGGGCCAAGCGCGCGGCCGCGCCGTCCTCGTCCGGGGCATCCGTGCCGTCCGCACCGTCCGGGGCGAACAACGCGGCCAGCTCCGGCTTGGCCTCGCGCAGCCGGTCCCACTGGCCCGGGATCAGCTCCTTGGCCCGCGGCGCCGTGCGCTCCGCCGAGGGCGCGTCGAACAGTCTCTCCAGGACCGCGTGCACCAGGGTGCCCCGCGTCGCCGCCGGGCTCGGCTTCTCCGGCAGCTTGTCGATCACCCGGAAGCGATACAGCAGCGGGCACTGCATGAAATCGCTCGCGCGCGAGGGTGAAAGCGACGCCGGGCGCGCGGCCACCCCGACATCCTCGGTCCTGGTCTCCATGACGACAGACCCTACGACCCGCCACTGACAACGGCCGCATACCATCGACGACAGACCCTCCCGCCCTGCATGATCGTGTGTGTACCGCGCCACAGCAGGAGCGGGGGACGCTTCGAACGAGGGGACATCGTGGACGAAAGCGGCGGCAGCGGCAGGCCGCAGTCCGACGAACACACGCCCGCCCAGGCGGAACACGCTTCCGGCCGGGCGGAGGCCGGGTCCGGCCTGGCGGAACACGCTTCCGGTCAGGCGGAGACCGCGCCTGCCCGGGCGGCGAGCGCCCCTGCGGACGACGCGGGGGAGGACCGGACCGGGGCCCGGGGGGGCGGCTCCGGCGACCCCGGGCGTTCCGATGACGCGGTCGGCGAGCCGGAGGCGGCGTCGGGCGCGGCGCGCCCTGCGGAGCCCGGCGGGGCAGCGGACGCGGCGCCGCCCTTGGCCGAGCGTCCGGCCGGTGCGGAGTCCGACACGCCCCACCCGGCACCCGCGAACCCGGCGAGCGACCGCACCGCACCCCCGGCCCCCGGCACCCCCGTATCCGTGCGCAAGCCCGACCCGGCCGACCACCCCACCCGGGCCCACGCCCACCACACCGGCGAGCCCCTCAAGGAACACAAGGACGAGCCGAAGAACCCCGGCGGCGGCCTCCTCATGGGACGCCCCTTCGGCGTGCCCGTCTACGTCGCGCCCAGCTGGTTCCTCGTCGCCGCGCTGATCACCTGGGTGTTCGGCGGCCAGCTCGACCGCGTGCTGCCCGAGCTCGGCAACGCCCGCTATCTCGTGTCACTGTTCTTCGCGGTCGCCTTCTACGCCTCCGTGCTCGTCCACGAGCTGGCCCACACGGTCGCGGCCCTGCGCTTCAAGCTTCCCGTGCGCCGCATCCAGCTCCAGTTCTTCGGCGGCGTCAGCGAGATCGAGAAGGAGAGCGAGACCCCCGGGCGCGAGTTCGTCCTCGCCTTCGTCGGCCCGCTGCTCTCCCTCGTCCTCGCGGGCGTGTTCTACGCGGGCATGCGCGCCGTGGAACCCGGCACGGTCCCCGGCGTCCTGCTCGCCGGACTGATGATCTCCAACCTCATCGTCGCCGCCTTCAACCTCCTGCCCGGCCTGCCCCTCGACGGCGGCCGGATGCTCCGTGCGGTCGTCTGGAAGATCACCGGCAAGCCCATGAGCGGCACCATCGCCGCCGCCTGGGTCGGCCGCGCGCTCGCCATCTCCGTCCTCATCGGCCTGCCGATCCTCAACCAGTCCGGCGCCCTCGGTGGCGAGACCCAGGACATCGGCGGCATGGACACCGTCACCGACGCCCTGCTCGCCGCGATCCTCGCCGCCATCATCTGGACCGGGGCGGGCAACAGCCTGCGCATGGCCCGCCTGCGCGAGCACCTGCCCGAACTGCGCGCCCGCGCGCTCACCCGCCGCGCCGTCCCCGTGGAGACCGACACCCCGCTCTCCGAGGCCCTGCGCCGGGCCAACGCCGCAGGCGCCCGCGCCCTGGTCGTGGTGGACGCCGACGGCGACCCCCTGTCCGTCGTCCGGGAGGCCGCCATCGTCGGCGTACCGGAACACCGCCGCCCCTGGGTCACCGTCAGCGGCCTCGCCCAGGACATCACCGAGGGCATGCGCGTCCCCGTCGAACTGGCGGGAGAGGAGCTTCTGGACCGGCTGCGGGCCACCCCGGCCACCGAATACCTTGTCGTCGAGACCTCCGGAGAGATCTACGGCGTCCTGTCCGCCGCCGACGTCGAGCGCGCCTTCGTCAACGCCATGGCCCGGCCGAGCTGACCGCACCCGGCGGGGCCCGCACGACCGCGGTGGTCGGCGGCTCCCGCCGCGGCCGGTAGGCTGGTCACATGTCCGAACCGACCGGTGCCGCCCGCCGACGCGGGCCCTTCAAGGTCGGGGACCAGGTCCAGCTCACCGACCCCAAGGGACGCCACTACACGTTCACGCTCGAGGCCGGGAAGAACTTCCACACCCACAAGGGTTCCTTCCCGCACGACGAGCTGATCGGTGCTCCCGAGGGCAGTGTTGTCCGCACCACGGGGAACGTCGCCTACCTCGCGCTGCGTCCCCTGCTCCCCGACTACGTCCTGTCCATGCCCCGCGGTGCCGCCGTGGTCTACCCCAAGGACGCGGGGCAGATCCTTGCCTTCGCCGACATCTTCCCCGGCGCGCGCGTCGTGGAAGCGGGCGTGGGCTCCGGCTCACTGAGCGCCTTCCTGCTGCGCGCCATCGGCGACCACGGCATGCTGCACTCCTACGAGCGCCGCGAGGACTTCGCCGAGATCGCCCAGCAGAACGTGGAGCGCTACTTCGGCGCCCCCCACCCCGCCTGGCAGCTCACCGTCGGCGACCTCCAGGACAACCTGTCCGACACCGAGGTCGACCGCGTCATCCTCGACATGCTGGCCCCCTGGGAGTGCCTGGAGGCCGTCTCCAAGGCCCTGGTGCCCGGCGGCATCCTGTGCGCGTACGTGGCCACCACCACGCAGCTCGCCCGCACCGTCGAGTCGATCCGCGAGATCGGCGGCTTCAACGAGCCGACCGCCTGGGAATCGATGATCCGCAACTGGCACATCGAGGGCCTGGCCGTCCGCCCGGACCACCGCATGATCGGCCACACCGGCTTCCTCCTCACCGCCCGCCGCCTCGCGGACGGCGTCGAGCCGCCCATGCGGCGCCGTCGCCCTGCCAAGGGCGCCTACGGCGAGGACTACACCGGCCCGAACGCCGACGGCGGCAGCCCCCGCTGACCGTCCGCCGGGGTGCGCACCGCGCGCATCCGGCGTACTCACCCAACGCACCGGCGCCGCCGCCGAGTTCCCACCGCACCCAGGGAACTCGGCGGCGGCGCCGCCGCGTTGGACGCGTGTCACCGCACCGGACCCCGGTGTTCCCCGGCGCTGTGAGGTGTGGCAGCATGCTGGCCACCCACCCCCACCGGCACAGCCCTCACAGGAGACACTCCTCGTGCAGCACCCCGCCGTCCCGGAACTGGCCCACACGGTGGACCGGCCGTGGGCCACCCGACCCATCCACTGGGTGGCCACCGCCGCCGCGCTCGCCGCCGTCGTCGCGGCCTCGGGCTTCCTCCAGACCGACCCGGCCACCGCCGCCCCGACCGACGCCAAGCAGCAGTCCGCACCGCAGTCCCGAAGCGCCCCGGCGCCCGCGCCCGACCCGGCCGCCGTCGCCTACCCCCTGGACTGCCCGGCCAAGTCCGTCGTCGCCAAGAAGGCGACCGGAGACCTCGACGGCGACGGCCGCGCCGAGACCGTCGCCGCCGTGCACTGCGCAGCCGGCTCCGGCACCCCGCCGCACGCCCTGTACGTCATCACCCGGACCCGGCAGGGCGAGCCGCGCGTCGTCGCCACCCTCCTCGACACCAAGGAGGGCCGCGCCGTCCGCGCGCTCGCGGTGCGCCACGGGGCCGTGACGGCGACGCTCCTCGGCTACTCCTCGCTCGACGTACCCCGCTACCGCCCCGACCTCCGCGACGAGGCCAAGTGGCAGTGGAAGAACGGCGCGTTCACCCGCTCGACACCCGGCGCGACGCGCGGCGTGTGACGCACCGGCCGCCCCACGCGCCGTCGCAGTCGGGGGCGCGTGGACAGTGCGGACACCCGGCGGACACGAAGAAGGGCCCGTGGATACCGTCGGACGGTAACCACGGACCCCATTCCGGTCACGCAGCGAAACTATTTGGTCACTCTGCGTCTGGCCCGTAGACCTCGACCTTGTCCGAAACCCGACGTACATGAATACAGTCACCCGGGCACTCCTTGGCGGAGTCGGTGACATCACGCAGGAGCGGCAGTGGTACGGGTGTTGTCGCACCCGGCGCCTGCAATAGCTCGTCGTCGCCGCCCTTCACATATGCCAGGCCGTCAATGTCCAGCTCGAAGACCTCGGGCGCGTACTGGGCACAGATGCCGTCGCCGGTACACAGGTCCTGATCGATCCAGACCTCGAGCAGATCATGGCTCTCGCCGACGGTCTCCGCCTCGTGCTGCACGGTCATCTCTCCTGCCGAAACTGCGTCGAGCAGGGCCGACTTTGCTGCAAGTCCGGCCAGCCCTGACGGGTGTTGAACAGTTCGACCCTACAACCGGCGGCTTTCCGATGTTGTTGGGTGGGTATTCCCCTGGCGTGAGGGAGAGCGCAAGGGTGAAGATCGGACACACCCCCACCGTCTTTGTGATCTAGGGGTTTCAATCAGCACCCACCCAGGTAGGGTCAGGAAGCGTCCAGCTCCCCTTGGAGGAGGTGAGGACCGTGGCAGCCCACGACGACGACATCAACCGCGGCATCCGGCCGGGGCGAGGGTCTGAGGACCCAGCCGGTCAGGTTGCCTATCTCGAGCAGGAAATCGCCGTCCTGCGACGCAAGCTCGCCGACTCTCCGCGTCATACGAGGATTCTCGAAGAGCGGATCGTCGAGCTGCAGACCAACCTGGCAGGCGTGTCCGCGCAGAACGAACGGCTCGCCAACACGCTCCGCGAGGCCCGCGACCAGATCGTGGCCCTCAAGGAAGAAGTCGACCGGCTCGCGCAGCCGCCGGCCGGCTTCGGAGTCTTCCTCACGGCGAACGAGGACGGCACCGCCGACATCTTCACCGGCGGCCGCAAACTCCGCGTGAACGTCAGCCCGAGCGTCGAACTCGACGACCTCAGGCGCGGCCAGGAAGTCATGCTCAACGAAGCGCTCAACGTGGTCGAGGCCATGGAGTACGAGAGCGTGGGGGACATCGTCACCCTCAAGGAGATCCTCGAGGACGGCGATCGGGCCCTGGTGGTCGGGCACACCGACGAGGAACGGGTGGTGAGGCTCGCCGAGCCGCTCCTGGACGTCACCATCCGCCCCGGCGACGCCCTCCTGCTCGAGCCCCGCTCCGGCTACGTCTACGAGGTCGTACCGAAGAGCGAAGTGGAGGAACTGGTCCTCGAAGAGGTCCCGGACATCAGCTACGAGAAGATCGGCGGCCTCGGCGGTCAGATCGAGATGATCCGAGACGCCGTCGAGCTCCCGTACCTCTACCCCGACCTCTTCAAGGAGCACGAACTGCGGCCGCCCAAGGGCGTCCTGCTCTACGGCCCGCCCGGCTGCGGCAAGACACTGATCGCCAAGGCCGTCGCCAACTCCCTTGCCAAGAAGGTCGCCGAGGTCACCGGCCAGCCCGCGGGGAAGAGCTTCTTCCTCAACATCAAGGGCCCCGAGCTCCTCAACAAGTACGTCGGCGAGACCGAGCGCCACATCCGCCTGGTCTTCCAGCGTGCCCGCGAGAAGGCGAGCGAAGGCACCCCCGTCATTGTCTTCTTCGACGAGATGGAATCCCTCTTCCGCACCCGCGGCAGCGGCGTCAGCTCGGACGTGGAGAACACCATCGTCCCGCAGCTGCTCGCCGAGATCGACGGCGTGGAGGGCCTGGAGAACGTCATCGTCATCGGCGCCTCCAACCGCGAGGACATGATCGACCCGGCCATCCTGCGGCCCGGACGCCTCGATGTGAAGATCAAGATCGAGCGCCCGGACGCCGAAGCGGCCAAGGACATCTTCGCCAAGTACCTCACCGAGCGACTGCCGCTGCACTCCGACGACCTCGCCGAGCACAGCAGCGACAAGGCCGCCACCGTGCACGGCATGATCCAGTCCGTCGTGGAGCAGATGTACGCCGAGTCCGAGGAGAACCGCTTCCTCGAAGTCACGTACGCCAACGGCGACAAGGAAGTCCTCTACTTCAAGGACTTCAACTCCGGCGCCATGATCGAGAACATCGTCGGCCGCGCCAAGAAGATGGCCATCAAGGCCTTCCTCGAGCAGAACCAGAAGGGCCTCAGGGTCTCTCACCTCCTCCAGGCTTGCATCGACGAGTTCAAGGAGAACGAGGACCTGCCCAACACCACCAACCCGGACGACTGGGCCCGCATCTCCGGCAAGAAGGGCGAGCGGATCGTGTACATCCGCACGCTCGTCACCGGCAAGCAGGGCGCCGACACCGGACGCTCCATCGACACGGTGGCCAACACCGGTCAGTACCTGTAGATGGCAGGGCGGCTGCGGGTGCCCTCCACGGGTACCCGCAGCCGACTGTTTTCCGCCGGTCGCGGGCGCCTCGCAGCCGCGTCACCAACCCAGCGAGAGCAAAGCAGGAAATGATCTCCCCACCAGCGCAGAGGCGTTCTAGGCTCTTCCGTACCGCCGAGTCGCGCAGTGCGGGGACGGGCACCGCACACGCACCGGAGAACCAGCGGTACTTGAGCGGTGCCCCCGACCGAGGGCGCCGCCGGGCAAGGAGGGCCGCATGACCGTACGGCGAGTAATGGGCATCGAGACGGAGTACGGCATCTCCGTCCCCGGCCACCCGAACGCCAATGCCATGCTCACCTCGTCCCAGATCGTCAACGCCTACGCCGCGGCGATGCACCGGGCGCGACGCGCCCGCTGGGACTTCGAGGAGGAGAACCCGCTGCGGGACGCGCGGGGCTTCGACCTCGCCCGCGAATCCGCCGACGCCAGCCAGCTCACCGACGAGGACATCGGCCTCGCCAACGTGATCCTCACCAACGGGGCCCGCCTCTACGTCGACCACGCACACCCCGAGTACAGCGCCCCGGAGGTCACCAACCCCCGCGACGCCGTCCTCTGGGACAAGGCCGGCGAGCGCATCATGGCCGAGGCCGCCGAACGGGCCGCCGCGCTGCCCGGTGCCCAGCCGATCCACCTCTACAAGAACAACACCGACAACAAGGGCGCCTCCTACGGGACGCACGAGAACTACCTGATGAAGCGGGAGACCCCGTTCTCGGACATCGTGCGCCACCTCACGCCCTTCTTCATCTCCCGCCAGGTCTTCGCCGGAGCGGGCCGCGTCGGCATCGGCCAGGACGGCCACGAGCACGGCTTCCAGCTCAGCCAGCGCGCCGACTACTTCGAGGTCGAGGTCGGCCTGGAGACCACCCTCAAACGGCCCATCATCAACACCCGCGACGAGCCGCACGCCGACGCCGAGAAGTACCGCCGCCTGCACGTGATCATCGGCGACGCGAACCTCTCGGAGATCTCCACCTATCTGAAGCTCGGCACCACCTCGCTGGTCCTCGCCATGATCGAGGACGGCTTCATCGCGGTGGACCTGGCCGTCGACCAGCCCGTGCGCACCCTCCACCAGATCTCCCACGACCCGACCCTCCAGCATCTGGTCACGCTCCGTAGCGGCCGCACACTCACCGCCGTCCAGCTCCAGATGGAGTACTTCGAGCTGGCCCGCAAGTACGTCGAGGAGCGGTACGGCGCGGACGCCGACGACCAGACCAAGGACGTCCTCACCCGCTGGGAAGACGTCCTGAACCGCCTGGAGAACAACCCGATGAGCCTCTCCGGGGAGCTCGACTGGGTCGCCAAGCGGGAACTCATGGAGGGCTACCGCCGCCGCGACGGCCTCGACTGGGATGCCGCCCGGCTGCACCTGGTGGACCTCCAGTACGCGGACGTACGCCCCGAGAAGGGCCTCTACAACCGCCTCGCGGCCCGCGGCAAGATGAAGCGCCTCCTGGACGAGAGCGACGTGGAGCGGGCCCGCACCAAGCCGCCCGAGGACACCCGCGCCTACTTCCGGGGCCGCTGTCTGGAGCAGTACGCCGACGACGTCGCCGCGGCCTCATGGGATTCGGTCATTTTCGACCTGCCCGGTCGCGACTCGCTCCAGCGCGTGCCCACCCTGGAGCCGCTTCGCGGAACGCGTAATCACGTCAAGGAGCTCCTCGACCGGTGCCGCACGGCGGAGGATCTGGTGCGGCTGCTCTCCGGCGGCTGAAAGGCGGCTGAAAGGTCCGCGGCGGGGGAATCACAAAGGTGGGCCCCGCACGTTGTACGAAGTGCGGGGCCGATGTCAGACCCGGCTTGTAGGGTCTGATCAAGAAACGTCTAACCGAGCGGGGTGAGGTAGATGGCGACCAAGGACACCGGCGGCGGACAGCAGAAGGCGACGCGTTCCACCGAGGAGGTCGAGGAGCAGGCGCAGGACGCGCAGGCTTCCGAGGACCTCAAGGAGCGCCAGGAGAAGCTGAGCGACGACGTGGACTCCGTCCTGGACGAGATCGACGACGTCCTCGAGGAGAACGCGGAGGACTTCGTGCGCTCCTTCGTGCAAAAGGGTGGCCAGTAAGCCGCTTCTCCCTTGGCTTCCAAGGGCGGGCGGGGGCTGTCGGGCCCTCCATGAGCGCCCGGCGGTCTATGTGGATCACTGCCACGGGACGGGTAGGGTCCGTGGCGTACTGTGCTTCAACTGCAATTCGGCGATCGGCGAGTTGGGATGTGATCCCGGTGCCTTTCGCCGGGCCATCAGTTACCTGGAAGGAATCCCGTGGAAGCCAACACTCGTAGCACCGGGCGTCTACCGGCTGCCTTCCTGACCCCCGGTTCTTCGTCCTTCATGGACTTCCTCTCCGCGCATCAGCCGGAAATGCTCCCCGGCAAGCGGCAGTTGCCGCCGATGCAGGGCGTGGTCGAGGCTCCGCACGGCACCACCATCGTGGCGACGACGTTCCCCGGCGGCGTGGTGCTCGCCGGTGACCGTCGCGCCACGATGGGCAATGTCATCGCGCAGCGCGACATCGAGAAGGTCTTCCCAGCCGACGAGTACTCGGCGGTCGGAATCGCGGGCACGGCCGGTCTCGCCGTGGAGATGGTGAAGCTGTTCCAGCTGGAGCTGGAGCACTTCGAGAAGGTCGAGGGGACGACGCTCTCCCTGGAGGGCAAGGCCAACCGCCTTTCGACGATGATCCGGTCCAACCTGGGCATGGCGATGCAGGGCCTCGCGGTCGTCCCGCTCTTCGCGGGGTTCGACGTGGACCGCGCCAAGGGCCGCATCTTCTCGTACGACGTGACGGGCGGCCGCAGCGAGGAGCACGGCTTCGCGGCGACGGGCTCGGGCTCGGTCTTCGCGCGCGGCGCGATGAAGAAGCTGTACCGCGACGATCTGACGGAGGAGCAGGCGACGACGCTCGTCGTGCAGGCGTTGTACGACGCCGCGGACGACGATTCGGCGACGGGCGGTCCGGATGTCGCCCGGCGGATCTATCCGATTGTGACGGTGATCTCCGAAGAGGGCTTCCGGAGGCTGGCGGAGGCGGAGACCTCCGAGATCGCGCGCACGATTCTGGCTCGTCGTCTCGAGCAGCCGGACGGTCCGCGCGCCGCGCTGCTCTGAGTGCCCCGTTGTTGTTGTGTGAATTTTTGACAGAAAGGGACGGATAGCCGGTGTCGACGCCGTTCTATGTCTCACCCCAGCAGGCCATGGCCGACCGGGCGGAATACGCCCGCAAGGGCATCGCCCGCGGTCGCAGTCTGGTCGTGCTGCAGTACGCCGATGGCATTGTGTTCGTCGGTGAGAACCCGTCCCGTGCGCTGCACAAGTTCAGCGAGATCTATGACCGGATCGGTTTCGCCGCGGCCGGAAAGTACAACGAGTACGAGAACCTCCGCATCGGCGGTGTCCGATACGCGGATCTGCGCGGGTACACATACGACCGTGACGATGTGACGGCCCGCGGTCTGGCGAATGTGTACGCGCAGACGCTGGGCACGATTTTCTCCAGCAACGCCGAGAAGCCGTATGAGGTCGAGCTGGTCGTGGCCGAGGTCGGCGCGACCCCGGACGGCGACCAGATCTATCGGCTGCCGCACGACGGCTCGATCGTCGACGAGCACGGCTCGGTCGCGGTGGGCGGCAACGCGGAGCAGATCAGCACGTATCTCGATCAGCGCCACCAGGACGGGATGACGCTGGCCGAGGCGCTGAAGCTCGCGGTCCAGTCGCTGTCGCGCGACACCAACGGCAGTGAGCGGGAGATCCCCGCGGAGCGCCTTGAGGTGGCGGTCCTCGACCGTACGCGGCCGCAGCAGCGGAAGTTCAAGCGGATCGTCGGCCGACAGCTGGAGCGGCTGCTCGGCGAGGACGGCACGGCGGCGGATGCGGGGGACGACGCGGAGTCGGACGCCGCCTCGGACGCCGAATCGGATTCCGGTTCGGGCGCGTCCGAGGAGTAGTTCCGCGGCCTGAAGCAGGCGAATCGGCCCCGTGCCCCGGCGTTCAGTGCCGGGGCACGGGGCTCTGCGCTGTGGGGCTTGGTGCGGTGGAGCCGCGGACGACGAGGTGGACGGGCAGGGGCGCGGGCTCGGGGGCGCGGCCGTCGAGGACGGCGATGAGGGTGGCCATGCCTTGTTCGCCGAACTGCTCGGCGGGCAGGGCGACGGTGGTGAGTTCGGGTTCGACGGCGGTGGCGAGGGTCAGATCGTCGAAGCCGGTGACGCTGAGGTCGTCGGGGACGTGCAGCCCGAGACGGCGCGCGGCCTTGCAGACGCCCGCAGCGAGGATGTCGTCGTCGCAGATGACGGCCGTGGGGCGGGGGCCGGGCGCGCTGAGCGCGGCTTCCGCGGCGACGCGGGCGTCGTCGACGGTCAAGAGCGCCTTGGCGGTGCGCACGGTCGCGCCCGTGCCCCGCAGGGCGGTGCTGAGGGCCGCGCGGCGCACATGGAAGGTCCAGGAGTCGATGTCGGCGGCCAGGTGCAGGAGGTCGCGGTGGCCGAGGCCGAGCAGGTGCTCGGTGGCCTGGCGCATGCCGTCGGCGATGTCGAGGTTGACGGTGCTCGCGCCGAGGCTGCCGGCGGGGTCGCTGTCGAGCATCACGAGGGGGAGTTCGTCGCCCCGGATGGCGCCGAGGGCCTCGGAGGCCATGGACGAGGCGAGCACGCCGTCCAGTGAGGCGCGGGCCGAGTCGAAGGGGTCGCGGGCCGGGGCGGTGAGGTCCGGGGCGGGGTAGAGGACGACGCCGAAGCCGTGCTGGGCGGCGACGCGGGCGGCCCCGGTGTGGACGCGGGCGAAGAACTCGTTGGTCAGGGCGGGGACGACGAGCAGGGCGGTGCGGGTGCGGCCGAGGCGGAGGTTGCGGGCGGCCAGGTTGGGGCGGTAGCCGAGCTCGCGGGCGGCGGCGCGGACGCGCTCGGCGGTGCGCTCCGCGACGCGGCCCTGCCACTTGTCGCCGAGGACGAGCGAGACGGTGGCCTGCGAGACCCCGGCGGCGCGGGCGACGTCGCGGCTGGTCGGGCGGGGGGCCGCGGTGTCGTGCTGGAGTCCGGCCACGGACGCCTCCTGGTCGCTGTCGGGCCCCGGCGCGGCGGGGCGGTCTGGGTCTTCGGTGAGCACCGGCGCGCGGTCACGCTCCGACGGTCGGTGCGCCCGGCGCGCTGCGGGCGGGTGCGGGCAGTGGACTGGTGAACAGCGCACATGGTACGTATGACCCCGCGAAGTTATACGTACAACTAAGGGCGCCTCGGCGCGCGGGCGGGCGAGGAGAGGCTCACAGATGGCTTCCGGATACGGCGAGATCCTGCGCACGCCCTACGCGACGCGCCTGCTCGTGGGCACCCTCATAGGGCGGCTGCCGAACGCGACGGCGGCGATCGCCATCGTGCTGTTCGTCCGCGCCGAGGACGGTTCCTACAGCCTGGCCGGGGCGCTGGCCGCGGTCTACGGAGTGGCGACGGCCGTGGGCCAGCCGCTGCTCGGCCGTCTGGTGGACCTGCACGGCCAGCCGCGCGTGATGCTGCCGGCGGCCGTCGTCTCGGGCCTCGGCATGGCGGCGTTCGCGTTCACCGGCCCCGACGTGCTCGTGGCCGCGTACACCGCGATGGTCGTGGCCGGTCTGTTCACGCCGCCCCTGGAGGGCGGGCTGCGGGCGCTGTGGCCGGACGTGCTGCGCAAGGAGGGGCAGGTCCATACGGCGTACGCGATGGACGCCGTGGCGCAGGAGGTCATGTTCACCGTCGGGCCGCTCCTGGTGACCGGCCTGGTGTCGCTGTGGTCGGCGAGCGCGGCGCTGCTCGTGGTCAACGCGATCGGTGTGCTCGGCGCGCTGTCGGTGGTGGTGTCGCGGCCCTCGCGCGTGTGGCGGTCGGCGCCGCGCGAGGCGCACTGGCTGGGCGCGCTGCGCTCGCCGGGGTTGCTCGCACTCCTCGGCGCGTTCCTGTTCGTCGGTACGGCGCTCGGCGCGATCACGGTGGCGGGGGTGTCGTACGCGGACGGGCACGGCGGTGACGCGGTGTACGGCTGGATGATGGCGGGCCTCGGCCTGGGGGCGCTGGCGGGCGGCACGGTCTACGGGGCGCGGCAGTGGAGTGGTGCGCCGGAGCGGCGTCTTGTGGCGCTCGTGGCACTTCTGGCGGTCTGCTACGTGCCGTTGGTGCTGACGCCCGGGGCGGTGGGGATGGTGGCCCTGACGGCGCTCGCCGGGGTGTTCCTCGCGCCGGCGCTCGCGTGTGCGTTCATCGTCGTGGACCGGCACGCGCCCCGGGGCACGGTGACGGAGGCGTTCTCGTGGCTGGTGACCACGTTCACCGTGGGGACGTCGGTGGGGACGGCGGCGGGCGGTCCCGTGGTCGAGTGGGCCGGGACGCGGTGGGGGTTCGCGGTTCCGGGGCTGGCGGGTGGCGCGGCGCTGCTGGTGCTCGTGTGCACGGCGCGGGTGTTCGCATCCGCAGGTGTGGGCCCGGTGGTTGCGGGTTCATCGGAAAATGATCGAAACGGTGCAGCCGAACCCGGTTTCAGTACGGGGCATCGGGCGTAATGTTCAGTCATGGACCGCCGCATTTTCGGGCTGGAGAACGAGTACGGCGTCACGTGCACGTTCAGGGGACAGCGCCGTCTGTCGCCTGACGAAGTGGCGCGCTACCTCTTCCGCCGTGTTGTGTCATGGGGCCGCAGCAGCAACGTCTTTCTGCGGAACGGCGCCCGCCTGTATCTCGACGTGGGATCACATCCGGAATACGCGACACCCGAGTGTGACAACGTGACCGAGCTGGTCACCCACGACAAGGCAGGCGAGCGCATTCTGGAAGGCCTGCTCGTCGACGCCGAACGCCGCCTGCACGAGGAGGGAATCGCGGGCGACGTCTATCTCTTCAAGAACAACACCGACTCGGCGGGAAACTCCTATGGTTGTCATGAGAACTATCTCGTGGCCCGGCACGGGGAGTTCTCGCGTCTCGCGGACATCCTGATTCCGTTCCTCGTCACCCGGCAGTTGCTGTGCGGCGCGGGCAAGGTGCTGCAGACCCCGCGCGGCGCGGTGTACTGCGTGAGCCAGCGCGCGGAGCACATCTGGGAGGGTGTGTCGTCGGCGACGACACGCTCGCGGCCGATCATCAATACGCGTGACGAACCACACGCGGACGCCGAGCGCTACCGCCGACTGCATGTGATCGTCGGCGACTCGAACATGTCCGAGACGACCATGCTTCTGAAGGTGGGCGCGACCGATCTCGTCCTGCGGATGATCGAAGCGGGCACGGTGATGCGGGACCTGACGCTGGAGAACCCGATCCGGGCCATCCGTGAGGTCAGCCACGACATCACCGGACGCCGCAAGGTCCGCCTGGCCAGCGGCCGGGAGGCCTCCGCCCTGGAGGTGCAGCGCGAGTACTACGAGAAGGCCGTCGACTTCGTCGACCGCCGGGGCATCCGCACCGGCACGGTCGAGCAGGTCCTCGAACTGTGGGGCCGCACGCTCGACTCGATCGAGGCCGAGGACCTGGACCGCATCGGCACCGAGATCGACTGGGTGATGAAGTACAAGCTCATCGAGCGCTATCGGGCCAAGAACAACATGACGATGTCGCACCCGCGGGTCGCCCAGATAGACCTCGCGTATCACGACATCCACCGCCGTCGTGGGCTGTACTACCTCCTGGAGAGGAAGGGCCAAGCAGCCCGGATCTGCAACGACTTGAAGATCTTCGAGGGCAAGTCGGTGCCGCCGCAGACCACCCGGGCGCGGCTGCGCGGCGACTTCATCCGCCGGGCGCAGGAGCAGCGCAGGGACTTCACGGTGGACTGGGTGCACCTCAAGCTCAACGACCAGGCGCAGCGCACCGTGTTGTGCAAGGACCCGTTCCGTTCCGTCGACGACCGGGTGGAGAAGCTGATCGCCGGAATGTGAGCCGGGCAGGGTGAGCCGGGCCCGGCCGCCGGGTGACCGGACCGCGGTCGGCGGGTGACCGGCTCATGGTCGGTGGGTGGCCGGTTTGTGGCCCACGAGACGCCAGGGTGTTGTGGGAACGCAACGCGGGGCGCCGTACGTTCCTCGTACGGCGCCCTTCTCACTGCGTAGAGTTGCGCGCACGCCAACCCACAAGATCGATCGATACGAGGCCCCCACCGTGCGCCGACGCTCACTTCTCCTGGCCGTTCCGGCCGGCCTGCTGACCCTGGCCGGATGCGGCGACGACGACAAGCCCGACAAGGCCAAGTCCAAGGACAGCCCGTCCCCGTCGAACTCCACGCCGCCGAAGGCGAAGATCGTCGACGGTCCCGTGCCCGCCGTGACCAAGGGCACGAAGTTCGGCGAGAAGCCGACGGTCGCCAAGGGCTCCGGCAAGCCGTCCACCGACCTCGCGGTGAAGACGCTCATCGCGGGCAAGGGCGCCACGGTCGCCAAGGGCGACTATCTCCAGGCTCACTACCTGGGCCAGATCTGGGACACGGCCAAGGTCTTCGACAACTCCTACGACCGCAAGGCGCCCACGATCTTCCCGATCGGCGTCGGCCAGGTCATCCCGGGCTGGGACCAGGCCCTGGTCGGCAAGAAGATCGACAGCCGCGTCGAGCTCGCCATCCCCCCGGAGCTGGGGTACGGCAAGCAGGGCAACAAGCAGGCGGGCATCAAGGGCACGGACACCCTGGTCTTCGTCGTCGACATCGTGAACACGTTCAGCACGAAGAGCTCCGCCAAGGGCAAGGAAGTCGCCCAGGAGAACAAGGACCTGCCGAAGGTCGGGACGAACACCGACGGCAAGGCACCCACCATCGACGTGCCGAAGACGGACGCCCCCAAGAGGGTCGCCTCCGCCTACGTCATCGAGGGCGACGGCGACGAGGTCAAGGAGAGCGACACGCTGCTCTGCCAGTACAAGGGCGTGCTGTGGGCGGACGGCAAGCAGTTCGACTCCTCGTACAAGAGCGGTCAGCTCGCGCAGTTCTCGCTGGCGCAGGTCATCCCCGGCTGGCGCGAGGGCCTGAAGGGCAAGAAGGTCGGCAGCCGCGTCCTGGTCGTCGTGCCCCCCAAGGACGGCTACGCCAACAAGCCGCCGCAGGGCAGCTCCATCAAGAAGGACTCCACGCTGGTCTTCTCCGTGGACATCCTCGCCAAGATGTGACGTCGCGGGATGCGAGACTGTCCCGGTTGCCCATATTGCACATGAGCAGGAGTTATTCGTGAACATCGACAAGCCCGAGGTCGACTTCCCCGTCGGTGAGCCCCCCGCTGACCTGCAGATCAAGGACATCTGGGAGGGCGAAGGCGCCGTCGCCAAGGCGGGCGACTTCGTCAAGGTCCACTACGTGGGCGTGGCCTTCTCCACCGGCGAGGAGTTCGACGCCTCCTGGAACCGCGGCAACCCGCTGGAGTTCCAGCTCGGCGCCGGCCAGGTCATCTCCGGCTGGGACCAGGGCGTGCAGGGCATGAAGGTCGGCGGCCGTCGCGAGCTGACCATCCCGGCGCACCTGGCGTACGGCGACCGCGGCGCCGGTGGCGGCCGCATCGCCCCCGGCGAGACGCTGATCTTCGTCTGCGACCTGGTCGCGGTCTGACCGCCGCCGGTTTACGCACCCCGGCCGCGGCGAGCCGCCGGGCCGGACCCGGGCGAGCCCGGCCGCGACCGGACACGTCCGTCGAGGGCCCCTGCCGGCTACGGCGGGGCCCTCGGCTTTTGCCGCGACACCCCGGGGCGGTACGGTCGTCGACCGGGAGAGAGAAAGGGCGTCGATGGCCATTGCCAAGGCCGAGCGGCTGATGAATCTGGCGCTGTGTCTGCTCGGGACGAGGCGTCCGCTCAGCAAGCGTGAGCTGCGGGAGTCCATCGAGGCCTACGTCGAGGCCTTCGGGCCGGGACCGGGCGCACCCTTCGGACCGGGCCGGAGCGCGCTCTCCGGGCCGTCCACCGGGTCCGAGGACTCCTTCAACCGCATGTTCGAGCGCGACAAGGACGATCTGCGCGAACTCGGCCTGGTCATCGAGACGGTGGAGAACCTGGACGGCGAGGTCGGCTATCTCGCCCGCCGCGACAGCAACCGGCTCCCGCCCATCACGCTCGACGCCGAGGAGGCCGCCGCCCTCGGCCTCGCCGCGAAGGTGTGGCAGCAGGCCCGGCTCGCGGGCGCGGCGAGCGGCGCCCTGCAGAAGCTGCGCGCCGCGGGCCTGCCCGAGGACGTGGACCCGTACGAGTCGCACGGCGCCCTGGAACCGCACATTCCCGTCCACGAGGCGTCCTTCGAGCCGCTGATGCTCGCCTGCCGCGACCGGCGCCCCGTCGTCTTCGACTACCGCAAGGCCACCGCCGCGCGCCCCGAGCAGCGCCAGGTCGAGCCCTGGGCCCTGGAGTGCTGGCGCGGCCACTGGTACCTCGCGGGCTGGGACCGCGACCGCGAGGCCGAGCGCGTGTTCCGGCTCTCCCGCATCACCGGCAAGGTCCGCTCGCGCGCCGGGAAGTTCCGCGCCGAGGTGCCCGACGTGGTGACCGTGCGCGAGACCGTGGCGAGCTGGGCGGGGGAGCGGGCGGACGGCACCGCGCTGATCCGGCTGCGCAAGGGCGCCGGGTATCCGCTGCGCGCCAAGGCCGTCGCCGCCCGGGAACTCGGCGAGGGCTGGGACGAGTTGGAGATTCCGTACGGGCACGGTCTGGACGCCTGGCTGGTGGAGTTCGGGCCCGATGTGGTGGTCCTGGAGCCCGCCGAGCTGCGGGCGGACGTCGTGGACCGGCTGCGTGCCGTGGCCAAGGCCTGAGGGGGAACGGAACTAGCAATGGCCGCGAACGCCATCGACCAGACCAGGCGCATGCTGTCCCTGGTGACCTATCTGCGCGAGCGCCCCGGCGCCCGCGTCGCCGATGTCGCCCGCGCCTTCGGCATCACCCCCGACGAGCTGATCTCCGACCTTGACGTCCTGCCGCTGTGCGGGACCAGCTTCCGCGGCGGGGACCTCCTCGACATCGACACCGACGGCGACCGCATCTGGTGGCGCAACCCCGGCGCCCTCGGCGCGGACACGGCCGAGCCGCTGCGGCTCGCTGCGGACGAGGCCACGGCACTGCTCGTGGCCGCGCGCGCGGTCGCCACGCTGCCCGGCCTGCGCGAGGGCGACCGGCTCGCCCTGCTGCGCGCCACGGCGAAGCTGGAGGAGGCCGCCGGCGAGGCCGCCGGGGCCAGCTCCCGGCTGTCGGTCACCTTCGAGTCCGAGGGCGGCGTCTTCGCCGATGTGGACCGCGCCATCTCCGAGCGCCGCAGACTCTGGATCCGCTACTACTCCCCGGCCCGCGACCAGCTCAGCGAGCGCGAGATCGACCCGATCCGGCTCGTCAGCGTCGGTCACACCTATGTGGAGGCGTGGTGCCGCCGCTCCGAGGCGCGGCGCACCTTCCGCCTCGACCGGGTCGCCGAGATCAAGATCCTGGACGAGCCGTCCGCGCCGCCCGAGGTCGAACTGCGGGACCTCTCGGCGGGGCTTGTGCAGCCTGCCGCCGAGGACCCCGAGGTCGTCGTGGAGGTGGGCCCCGGCGGCCGCTGGGTCGCCGAGTACTACCCGCACGACAGCGCGGACGAGCTGCCCGACGGCGGCCTGCGCATCACCCTGCGCACGCCCGATCCGGCGTCGCTGCGCCGTCTCGCCCTGCGCCTGGGCCGCGACGGCCACATCGTCTCGCCCCAGGACCTGACGGACAGCGCCCGCCGCGCGGCCCAGGAGGCGCTGGCGGCGTACGAGGGGGAGCAGGCCGAGGAGAGCGTGGACGGGGACGGCACCGCGGGGGCGTGACCCCGTGGTGCGGGACCGTGCGGTGCGTGGAGAACGGAACTGAGGAGAGTTGCGCAGTATGTCACTGATGCCCCTTTCGCCCCAGTCGGTGGCCGCGGTTCTCTTCAAGGCCGCCTGCCCGGACTGCCGGGCCCGCTTCGAACTGGCCGCGGGGTCCTTGCGGTTGGCCATCGGCGCCAGCCGCCGTACGACCTTCTACTCCTTCACCTGCCCGGAGTGCGGCACCGCCGTGCGCAAGCCCGCCGGGGAGCGCATCGTCGAGCTGCTCACCGGGGGCGGGGTGCGGACCCTGCGGCTGCACTCGACCGTCTAGGCTCGGCACATGTTCTGGGCGATGCTGGCGGTGGGCTTGGGGTTCTGCGGCCTCGCCGTCCTGAGTGTGTTCGCGATCAAGGTCTTCATCGAGGCGCAGCGGCTCGGCCGTCAGGTCTCCGAGACCACGCGGCGGATCAACCGCGCCGCCGAGGACCTGGAGAAGGCCGCGACCGGCATGGCGCACGCGGGCAGGGACCTCGGCTGACCGCCCGCCCCGGCCGGGCGTCGGCGCGGGGCGTGGTGCGGCCTGTCAACTCCCCATACCCGGCAGGTACGCTGCTGAAGTGGCCCGAAATGTGAGGCGCGGGCCGCAACTGGGAGTATGCACGGGGATTGCCCTGCGTTTACTCCAGGGGGTTACGATCGCTGCCAAGCCCGGTGGTCGGACGACTGTCCGACAGCCGGTCCCGAAATCTGACGCCTCGGTGAAGAAGGTAGACAGCTATGGGTAGGCTCGGCCCCACCGAGATCATCCTGATCCTCGTCATCCTGGTCCTGCTCTTCGGCGCGAAGAAGCTGCCGGACATGGCCCGGTCCCTCGGCAAGTCGGCGCGCATCCTCAAGAGCGAGGCCAAGGCGATGAAGTCGGACGGCAAGCAGGACGAGAAGGCCCCGGCCGACCCGCCCGCGCCCGCCGACCAGAGCGCCCCGCAGCAGCAGCCCCGTACGATCCAGGCGGCCCCCGGCGACGTGAGCAGCTCCCGTCCGGTCGCCGAGCCGACCGACCACACGACGCAGCGCTGATCCAAGGCCGGCTGCCACCGCCGGCCTGCCGCACGAGATGAGGACGTGGGTTGCTCAAGTCTGCCCGCAAGAAGGAGAGGGACCCCGAGGGGCGGATGCCTCTCGCGGACCATCTGCGCGAGCTCCGCAACCGGCTCGCGAAGGGGATGCTGGCGATCACGATCGTCGCGATCGTCGCCGCGTTCTACAGCGAGCAACTCATGGAGTTCCTCGCCGACCCCGTGCCCCGCTGCAAGGAGGGCATGTCGACGACCGGCGGTGAGTGCGCCACCGTCGCGTACACGGATCTCCTCTCGCCCTTCACCACGACGGTGAAGGTGTCCCTCATGGCGGGCATCATCGGCGCCAGCCCGATCTGGCTCTATCAGCTCTGGGCCTTCGTCGCGCCCGGACTGCACAAGAGCGAGCGCAAGTACACCTACGCCTTCGTGTCCGCGGCCGTGCCGCTGTTCTTCGGCGGCGCCTGGCTGGCATACGTGATCATGCCCGTCAGCATCCGGGTGCTCCTCGGCATCACGCCCGAGGGCTCCGAGAACATCCTGCCGATGGACAAGATCCTCGACTTCAGCGTCAGGATGGTCCTGGTCTTCGGCGCCTCCTTCGAACTGCCGCTGCTGCTCGTCATGCTCAACATGACCGGCATGGTCACCGGCCGCCGCATGCTCGGCTGGTGGCGCGGCGTCGTCATGGGCGTCTTCGTGTTCGGCGCGGTGGCGACCCCCACGACCGACCCCGTCGGCATGCTCGCCCTCGCCGGACCCATCGTGGTCCTGTACTTCCTCGCCGTCGGCTTCTCGGTCCTGAACGACAAACGCCGCCGCCGCGCCGACCCCGACGCGGAACTCGACGACGACGAGGCCTCCGACCTCGACCTCACCCCCGAGCCGATCAACGGGAACCCGCCCGTCCCCGCCGCCAAGGCGCTCCCCGAGCAGACCGACAGCAGCGGCGCCGAGGGCCGCACCTCCCG
The DNA here is from genome assembly GCF_014650815.1 of Streptomyces flavofungini. Taxonomy (GTDB): domain Bacteria; phylum Actinomycetota; class Actinomycetes; order Streptomycetales; family Streptomycetaceae; genus Streptomyces; species Streptomyces flavofungini. Next base: position 33,975 of record NZ_BMVR01000013.1, on the reverse strand, counting down.
GTACAACGGCTACGACGACGTCACCTGACAGGCACGACGACGCCACTCGGGCGCCGGGGCGCCGAGCCCCACGACTGGTTGCGGCGGCGGACCGCTGTGTAGGGTCCGCCCGTGACCAGCGAGATCACCCTCTTCGTCAATCCCACCGCGGGCCGCGGCCGGGGCGCGCACGCCGCGCAGCCCGCCGCGGCCGCCCTGCGCGCGGCCGGATTCTCCGTACGGACCGTCATCGGCGAGGACGCCGGGGACGCGCTGCGCCGGGCCAGGACCGCCGTCGACGGCGGCACCGGAGCCCTGATAGCCGTCGGCGGCGACGGCATGGCGAGCCTCGCCCTCCAGGCCGTCGCCGGGACTCGCACCCCGCTCGGGGTGATCGCCGTGGGCACCGGCAACGACTTCGCGCGCGCCCTCGGCCTGCCTGTGCGGGAACCCGCCGCCGCGGGCGCCCTCGTCGCCGCGGCCCTGAAGGAGGAGCGGATCCGGGATGTCGACCTCGGACGGGTCGGCGCGACCTGGTTCGGGACGGTGCTCGCCTCCGGGTTCGACTCACGGGTCAACGACCGGGGCAACCGCATGCGCTGGCCCACCGGACGGTTCAAGTACGACCTCGCCATGCTCGCCGAACTGGCCGCGTTCAAGCCGGTGCCGTACCGCGTCGTCCTGGACGACGGCGACGTCCACGAGGTCGACGCGACGCTGGTCGCGATCGGCAACGGGTCGTCGTACGGCGGCGGCATGCGGATCTGCGCCGGGGCCGACATGAGCGACGGGCTCTTCGACGTCACGGTCGTCGGCGACTGCAGCCGCAGCACGCTCCTGAAGGTCTTTCCGCGGGTCTACAAGGGCACGCACCTGGACCACCCGAAGGTCACCGCGCACCGGGCCGCGAAGGTGCGGATCGAGGCGGCGGGGACCACCGGGTACGCGGACGGGGAGCGCCTGGGGGAGCTGCCGCTGACCGCCACCTGCGTGCCGGGGGCGGTGCGCGTCCTCGGGCCGTGACCGCTTCCCGCACCGGGGGGCGCACGCGGCGCACGCCCGCCACCTGCGGATTCCCCCCGGTCCCGATAATGATCGTCCGTTGTCAGTGGTGGCCGGTAGGCTCGAAAGCACGATGACAGAGGACCTCTCACCGGCCGAGCGGTATGCGGCGGCGCGTCAGCGTGCCGCCGAGCAGGCCACCGCACTCGCGCCCTTCCGCGAGATGTACGAATTCGGCCTCGACCCCTTCCAGATCGAGGCGTGCCAGGCGCTCGAAGCCGGCAAGGGCGTGCTCGTGGCCGCCCCCACGGGCTCCGGCAAGACGATCGTCGGCGAGTTCGCCGTGCACCTCGCCCTCCAGCAGGGCAAGAAGTGTTTCTACACCACGCCGATCAAGGCGCTCTCCAACCAGAAGTACGCGGACCTCGCCAAGCGGTACGGCGCGGACCAGGTCGGCCTGCTCACGGGCGACAACAGCGTCAACTCCGAGGCACCGGTGGTCGTGATGACCACCGAGGTCCTGCGGAACATGCTGTACGCGGGCTCCCAGTCCCTGCGCGGCCTCGGCTACGTGGTGATGGACGAGGTGCACTACCTCTCCGACCGCTTCCGCGGCGCCGTCTGGGAGGAAGTGATCATTCACCTTCCGGAGTCGGTCACCCTGGTGTCGCTCTCGGCCACCGTCTCGAACGCGGAGGAGTTCGGGGACTGGCTCGACACGGTCCGCGGTGACACCGAAGTGATCGTTTCCGAGCACCGCCCCGTGCCGCTGTTCCAGCACGTGCTCGCGGGCCGCCGGATGTACGACCTCTTCGAGGAGGGCGAGGGCCAGCGCAAGGCGGTCAACCCGGACCTGACCCGGATGGCCCGCCTGGAGGCCAGCCGGTCGTACAACCCGCGGGACCGCCGCAAGGGCAAGATGGTCCGTGAGGCCGACCGCGAGCGGGAGCGCAGATCGCGGTCGCGGATCTGGACACCCGCCCGCCCCGAGGTCATCGAGCGCCTGGACGCCGAAGGGCTGCTGCCCGCCATCACGTTCATCTTCAGCCGCGCGGGCTGCGAGGCCGCCGTGCAGCAGTGTCTGTACGCGGGACTGCGGCTGAACGACGACGACGCGCGGCTGCGGGTGCGTGAACTCGTCGAGGAGCGCACCGAGTCCATCCCGAACGAGGACCTGCACGTCCTCGGGTACTACGAGTGGCTGGAGGGCCTGGAGCGCGGCATCGCCGCCCACCACGCGGGCATGCTGCCGACCTTCAAGGAGGTCGTGGAGGAACTGTTCGTCCGCGGCCTGGTGAAGGCAGTGTTCGCCACCGAGACCCTCGCGCTCGGCATCAACATGCCCGCGCGCAGCGTGGTCCTGGAGAAGCTCGTGAAGTGGAACGGCGAACAGCACGCCGACATCACCCCGGGGGAGTACACCCAGCTCACCGGTCGCGCGGGCCGTCGCGGCATCGACGTCGAGGGCCATGCGGTCGTCCTGTGGCAGCGCGCCATGAGCCCCGAGCACCTGGCGGGCCTCGCGGGCACGCGTACGTACCCGCTGCGCTCCAGCTTCAAGCCGTCGTACAACATGGCGGTGAACCTGGTCGAGCAGTTCGGGCGGCACCGCTCGCGCGAGCTCCTTGAGACGTCCTTCGCGCAGTTCCAGGCCGACAAGTCGGTCGTCGGGATCTCCCGGCAGGTGCAGAAGAACGAAGAAGGCCTAGAGGGCTATCACGCCTCGATGACCTGCCACCTCGGCGACTTCGAGGAGTACGCGCGGCTGCGCCGCGAGCTCAAGGACCGCGAGAACGACCTGGCCAAGCAGGGCGCCAACCAGCGCAGGGCCGCCGCCGCGGCCGCCCTGGAGAAGCTCAAGCCGGGCGACGTGATCCACGTGCCGACCGGGAAGTACGCGGGCCTCGCGCTCGTGCTCGACCCGGGGCTGCCCGCGGGCCGGGCCAACGGGCACCGCGGCTTCGAGCACCAGGACGGGCCGCGGCCGCTGGTGCTCACCGCCGAGCGGCAGGTCAAGCGGCTCGCGTCGATGGACTTCCCGGTGCCCGTCGAGGCCGTGGAGCGGATGCGCATCCCGAAGTCGTTCAACGCGCGCTCCCCGCAGTCGCGCCGCGACCTCGCCACCGCGCTGCGCACCAAGGCCGGGCACCTCGTGCCCGAGCGGCACCGCAAGGGCCGCGCGGCCGCCGCCGACGACCACGAGATCACCCGGCTGCGCGCCGAGCTGCGCGCGCACCCGTGCCACGGCTGCGACGAGCGCGAGGACCACGCCCGCTGGGCCGAGCGGTACTACCGACTGCGGCGCGACACCCAGCAGTTGGAGCGGCGCATCGAGGGCCGCACCAACACCATCGCCCGCACCTTCGACCGCATCGTCGCGCTGCTCACCGAGCTCGACTATCTGCGCGGCGACGAGGTCACCGAACACGGCAAGCGCCTCGCCCGGCTGTACGGTGAGCTGGACCTGCTGGCCAGCGAATGCCTGCGCGCCCGGGTCTGGGAGGGGCTCGGCCCTGCCGAACTGGCCGCGTGCGTCTCGGCGTTGGTGTACGAGGCCCGGGTCAGCGACGACGCGCTCGCGCCGAAGCTGCCCTCCGGCGGGGCCAAGGCGGCGCTCGGCGAGATGGTCCGCATCTGGGGCCGGCTCGACGCCCTGGAGGAGGAGTTCAAGATCAACCAGGCCGAGGGCGTCGGGCAGCGCGAGCCCGACCTCGGCTTCGCCTGGGCGGCGTACATGTGGGCGAGCGGCAAGGGCCTGGACGAGGTGCTGCGCGAGGCGGAGATGCCGGCCGGTGACTTCGTGCGCTGGTGCAAGCAGGTCATCGACGTGCTCGGGCAGATCTCGGCGGCGGCGCCGCGCGAGGGCAGCACGGTCGGGAAGAACGCGCGCAAGGCGGTGGAGGAACTGCTGCGCGGTGTGGTGGCGTACAGCTCCGTCGGCTGACGTACATCAGCTCTGGGGCGGCCCCTGCCGGGTGAAACCGGTGGGGGCCTTCTTCGTGCCCGCGCCGTCGTTGGCGCCCGGTGCGCGCCCCCGAATCGTCACCGCACGCAGCGTTCCGGTCGCCATGCGTGCAAATGGAGCAGAGTGTATGCCTCTCGGCGGGCGCTCGCAGAGGGTTGCCGAATATGACTCCAGCGTGATGCGAGCGGACTAAGCTCGCCCGAAGCGCGGCGAGTTGAACGAGTTGCGACAGATTCGCGCGCTTGTTCCCGGATATTCGAAAGTTCGTTTTCTCGCGCGGGGCCGAACCCGGCGGAAGACGCATCAATACCCCGCATCCCTTCGGCACCCCCACATCAATCACATGCATCCCATGCGCAACCGAAGTCACCCCCGTACCGTTCCCCAACTTCCTCCCCCACGACGAGTGTTCAGAGGGCATACATGGTGAGTGTTCAATCGCCTCCCGGTGGCCGAGAAGTCCCTTACGCACGCGTGCTGTTGCTGCCGGCCATGGTGATGGCGGCGGCGACGGGAGCCGCCGTCGCCGCGGTGACCGAGCCGGCCCGGATCGCGGTCGGCTGGTGCGGCGCCGTCGCCACGCTCATGGTCGTCGCCGTCGGCGCCGAGGCGGCGCGCCGCGGCCGCGTCATCCGCGACCTGCACCGGAGCCACGCGAAACAGACCGCCCACCTCCAGCGCCGCATCGAGACCCACGACGAGGACACCATCCGTCTTGGCCGCGAGCTGCTGCCGGAGACCCTCTACCGGGTCCGGCAGGGCGAGGCGCCCTCGGAGGTCATCCGGCACGTCATCGACGGCGACGAGACCAACCGCCGCCTGCCGCAGGCCCAGCGCATCCTGCTGCGCCACATCCTCGACACCCTCGACCGCGAAGAGGAGATGCGCGAGAACTCCCAGCGCGCCTTCGTCAACATCGCGCGGCGCGTGCAGTCCATCGTTCACCAGCAGGCCGCCGAACTGCGCGACATGGAGGAGTTCCACGGCCGCAACCCCGAGGTCTTCGACGACCTGCTGCGCATCGACCACGGCACGGCCCTCATCGGCCGCCTCGCCGACTCGATCACCGTGCTCGGCGGCGCCCGCCCGGGACGCCAGTGGCCCAAGCCCGTACCGCTGTTCAGCGTGTTGCGCGGCGCCATGTCCCGGATCCTGGAGTACCAGCGCGTCGATCTGCACTCCATCGCCAAGGTCGCCATCCACGGCACCAAGGTGGAGCCGCTGATCCACGCCTGCGCCGAACTGCTCGACAACGCCACCCGCTACTCGCCGCCGCAGACCCGGGTGCACGTCACCGCGGTCGAGGTGCAGACCGGTATCGCCGTGGAGATCGAGGACGGCGGCGTCAGCCTCAGCGAGGAGGCCCGCGGCCGCGCCGAGCGGATGCTGGAGAAGGCCCAGCAGGGCATGGACCTCAACGACCTCGGCGAGACGCCCCGCCTGGGCATGGCCGTCGTCGGCCGGCTCTCGCAGATGTACAACCTCCAGGTGTCGCTCAGGCAGTCCGCGTACGGCGGCGTGCGCGCCGTCCTCATCGTGCCGCGCGAGATGATCACCACCGGGGCCGCGCCGGGGCTCGCGCACGGCATCGGCGCCTCCGCCGTGCCGCGGGTGAACGCCGACGGCACGATCATCGAAGAGGCCCGCGACATCCGCCGCAAGAAGCCGCGCAAGGTCACCACGGTGCCCCGCCCCTCCATGCCGCTCACGGTGTCCATGGAGGACGAGATCCCCGAGGTCACCGAGTGGACGGCCAACGGCCTTCCACAGCGCAGAAGTCGCGTCAAGATGTCGCTCGGCGAGCGCTACGCGCAGGAGGCCGAGGCCCAGCGCCGCGCCGAGGCGGCCATGGCCGCCGCCCCGCCGCCGCCTCCGCCGCCCGCCCCGCGGGAGGAGAAGGAACCCGGTCTGTGGATCGAGGCCTTCATGAAGGGCGTCAACGGCGACGACCCGACCGAGGGCGACCGCCCCGGCGACCCGGCGGCCCAGCGACAGGTCCGCGACGAGAACGACCACGGCAGCACCGACAACGCCGACGAGGGGGGCTGGAAGTGATCCAGCAGCGGGCCAATTTCGACTGGATGCTCAAGGAACTCGCCGACGGCGTCCACGGCACCCGGCAGATCGTGGTGCTCTCCGCCGACGGGCTGCGCATCGCGCGCCACGGCGGCGACCCGGACGCCGCCGATCGACTCGCGGCCGCCTGCGCGGGGCTGCAGAGCCTCGCCGCCGCCGTGGCCACCGAGATCCCGGAGAGCGACGGCAAGATGCGGATGGTCATCATCGAGGTCAACGGTGGCTACTTCTACATGATGGCCGCGGGAGCCGGGGCCTACCTCGCCGTGCTCGCCGAGGAGACCGTCGACGCCGGACTGATCGGCAACCGCATGCGGGACCTGGTGGTGCGCATCGGCGCGCACCTCACGAGCCCCCCGCGGCGAGACGGGCAGGCCGTATGACTCATCCGCTACACCCCCCGCAAGGCGATGAACCCGATGCCCGCTTCCAGGCGGAGGTGCCAGTCCGACGTGAACGCCGCAGCCCGGAGAACCCCGAGCGGCTGTACATCCTCACCGGCGAGGACTCCGAACGGGCACCGCTCGACCTGGTCACGCTGATCGTCGCCCAAGGCGATCCCTCCCCGACGGCACAGCCCGAACAGTCCGCCGTGGTGCGGCTGTGCGGGACGCCGCTGTCCGTCGCGGAGCTGTCGGCCTACATGGCCCTGCCGTTCAGCGTGGTGACCGTGGTCCTGACGGACATGCTCGCGGCGGACTTAGTGCTGGCGCGCGCCCCCATCGTGCGCTCCGCACTCCCCGACCGTTCCCTTCTCGAAGCGGTGATGCATGGACTTCAAAAGCTCTGACACGCTCACCTCCGGCGCGATCACCGGCCCCCGCGCGCAGGACGTCCTGCCCGCCACGGCCGCGGCCGCCGTGAAGGTCGTCATCGTGGGCGGGTTCGGAGTCGGCAAGACGACGATGGTGGGCTCGGTCAGCGAGATCCGTCCGCTGACCACCGAAGAGACCATGACGCAGGCCGGCATCGGCGTCGACGACAACTACGGCTCCGAGACCAAGACCGCCACGACCGTCGCCATGGACTTCGGCCGGATCAGCATCTCCGAAGAGCTGGTGCTCTATCTGTTCGGCACCCCGGGCCAGGAGCGGTTCTGGTTCCTGTGGAACGGCCTCTTCGAAGGAGCGCTCGGTGCCGTCGTTCTCATCGACACCCGTCGCCTGCAGGTCAGCTTCGACGTGATCGGACGCCTGGAGGAGAAGGGCGTGCCGTTCATCATCGCCGTCAACGACTTCCCGGACGCGCCCCGGCACCCGATGGACACCCTGCGCCGGGCGCTCGACCTGGAGCAGGGCGTGCCGATCGTGCACTGCGACGCCCGGCACCGGGTCTCCAGCAGAGACACGCTGCTGACGCTCATGCGCTATCTGCACTCCCTCTCCGCGACCAAGACCTGAGCCCACCCCCCGTACCGCACCCGCCCGGAACCCGCACCACCCCGGAACCTTCACGACCCCGGAGCCACCACCGTGACGACCCCCTCCCGGCACTCTCCCCACTCCGCATCGAGCACCGGCACCGATCCCGCCGCCGCCCCGCCCCCCGGCTGCCCCGCCCACCAGTCCTCCAGCCTCGGCCGCGACGGACTGCGTCGCCTGTACGGCCCCGAGGCCGACCAGGACCTCGCGGGCGTGTACGAGAAGCTGCGCGCCGAACACGGCCCGGTGGCCCCGGCGCTGATCCACAACGACGTACGCCTCTGGGCGGTGCTCGGCCACAGCGAGAACCTGCACATGATCCGTACGCCGTCGCAGTACACCCGCGACTCCCGGCAGTGGACCGCCGTCAAGGACGGCACCGCGGGCCCGGACAACCCGCTCGCGCCCGTGTTCACCTGGCAGCCGATGGCCACCTTCGCCGAGGGCGCCGAGCACCAGCGGCTGCGCGGGGCCGTCACCGGCGCCATGGCGGGCCTCGACCACCGCGGCATCCGCCGCCACATCAACCGCTACAGCAACAAACTCCTCAACGACATCTGCGAGACCGGCCGCGCCGACCTGGTGAGCCAGTTCGCCGAGCAGCTGCCGATGATGGTGATGCTGCACGTCCTCGGCATGCCCGAGGACTACAGCGAGCGCATGGTGCAGGCGGCCCGCGACATGATCAAGGGCACCGCGACTGCCATCGAGAGCAACGCGTACGTGATGGAGGCCCTCACCCGCCACTGCGTGCGCCGCCGCGCCCAGCCCGAGGAGGACTTCACCAGCGCCCTCATCGCCCAGCCCGCGCAGCTCACCGACGACGAGGTCGCCGCCCATCTGCGTCTGGTGCTGATCGCGGCGTACGAGGCCACGGCGAACCTCATCGCGAACGTGCTGCGCGTGGTGCTGACCGACCCGCGGTTCCGCGCCCAGCTCAGCGGCGGTCAGATGACCGTGCCCGAGGCGGTCGAGCAGTCGCTGTGGGACGAGCCGCCGTTCAGTGCGATGTGCGGCTACTTCGCCAAGCAGGACACCCAGCTCGGCGGCCAGCAGATCAAGCAGGGTGACGGCCTGCTCTTCGGCATCCAGCCGGGCAATGTCGACCCCGTCGTACGCCCCGACCTGTCCGCGAACATGCAGGGCAACCGCTCCCACCTCGCGTTCGGCGGCGGGCCGCACGAGTGCCCCGGCCAGGACATCGGCCGCGCCATCGCCGACACCGGCGTGGACGCGCTGCTCATGCGGCTGCCCGATGTGGAACTCTCCGTGGACGAGCGGGAGTTGAGCTGGCGGTCGTCGATCCTTTCGCGGCATCTGGTGGACCTGCCGGTGCAGTTCGGCAAACGGCCGCCGCAGGACGTCAAGGCCCGGCCCATGTCGCACGTGCCGACGCCGCGCAAGCACTGGGAGGTGACGTCCCCGGCGCCGCTGCCCCTCGAAACACCGGCCGCCCCGCCGCAGCCGGTTGTGCCCGCCGCCCCGGCCGCGGAGCCGTCGGCCGCGCCGGTCCGGCGCAAGGGCGCGTGGCGCCGCCTCCTGGAGTGGTGGCGGGGCTACTGAGCCCGCGGCTCACCGGTCCTGTGCCGGCCCGGCCCACGCGTCGTACGCGGACCAGGCTCCCAGGGAGCGCCCGCTCTCGAAGCGGCGGGCGGCGCCCGTCACGGGATCGGTGAACTCCAGGACACGGGCCAGGAGTTGCAGGGGGCGCCGGAAGTCGTCCGGCGCCACCGGCGGGCGCACCTCGGGGTAGAGCGGGTCGCCCAGGAGCGGCAGGCCGAGGGCGTTCATGTGGACGCGGAGCTGGTGGGTGCGGCCGGTGTGCGGGAGCAGCCGGTAGCGGCCGAGGCGGCCGTCGTGCTCGATGAGTTCGACGCGGCTCTCGCTGTTCGGTTCGGCGCCGGGCACCTCATAGGCGGCGAGGACGCCCCGCTCCTTGACGATGTGGCTGCGGACGGTGCGGGGCAGCTCCACTGCGGGGTCGTACGCGGCCACGGCCTCGTACTCCTTGTGCACCCGGCGGTCGCTGAACAGGGTCTGGTAGGCGCCGCGTTCCGTGGGTCGCACGGTGAACAGGAGCAGCCCGGCGGTGAGCCGGTCCAGGCGGTGGGCGGCGCCGAGCGCCGGGATGCCGAGGCCGGCGCGCAGCCGGGCCAGGGCGGTCTGGGTGATGTGGCTGCCGCGCGGCATGGTGGCGAGGAAGTGCGGCTTGTCGGCGACGACGATGTGCTCGTCGCGGTACACGACGTCGATGCTGTCCGCCACCCGCGGCTCGTCCGGCAGGTCGCGGTGGAACCACAGGTACGTGCCCGGGGCGTAGGGCGCGTCCGGCGCCACCGGGCCGCCGTCGGCGCCGACGACCCGGCCGTCGCGCAGCATCGCGTCGATGACGCCGGGCGGCGCCGAGAGCCGGTCCACGAGATGGTCCCGCACGGTCGTCCAGGTCACGCCGTCCGGCAGCCGGACCCGCACGGGGTCGACGCCGTCGCGCTGCGGCAGGGGAGCGGGCGGGGTGCGGCGTCTGCGGGTCACACCGGGCAAGCGTACGGGGCGCGGTGGCGCCGGGGCGGCCGTGCGCCCGCCGCGGAAAATCGCTGTCCTGTCCGGCGGCCGCGCTGCACGATGACGGCATGCCTTACAAGATCCCGAACGTGGTGGAGCACGGCACCTTCGCGGGCCAGGAGCAGCCGACCCTGCCCGCCGACGGCGGCCTGCGCCTGCGTCCCTGGGCGCTCACCGACGCGCCCGCCGTGTACGAGGCGTTCCAGGACCCGGCGCTGCAGCGGTGGCACGCGCGCGTGGCCGACTCCGAGGACGAGGCCCGCGAGTGGATCGGGGGCTGGATCGCGGACTGGACCGAGGAGCGCACCGCCACCTGGGCGGTCGTGGACACGGCCACCGACGAGGTGGCGGGCCGGGTCGCGCTGCGCGAGGTGACCTTCGCCGACGGCCAGGCGGAGCTGGCGTACTGGACGCTGCCCCGCGCCCGGGGCCGGGGCGTCGCACCCCGCGCGGTGACCGCCCTGTCCGCCTGGGCGCTGGACGTGGTCGGCCTGCACCGCCTCGAACTCACCCACGCCACGGCCAACGAGGCCTCCTGCCGGGTGGCCCTCAAGACGGGCTTCGCGGTGGAGGGCACGATGCGGAGCGCCGTGCTGCATGAGGACGGCTGGCACGACATGCATCTGCACGCGCGGATCAGGGGGGACGGGCAGGCGGCGGCCGGGTGACGGGAGCCCGTACGGCGGGCCGGGGGCTCGTGCGGGTGGGTTCGCCCGGAGCGGGGTGCGCGTCCGCGGGCGGTTGTCCCCGGCCGGGGTGCACGCGGAAGGGCGGCCACCCCCGCTCGGGGTGGCCGCCCTCGTCCGGCGTCGCGCAACGGCACCGCCCAGGGCGGGCGCCGTGCACCGGAACCGCGTGCCGGCGCGGTTCCTACGCCGCCGTCTGCTCCTGCTCCGCCTCCACCTGCGCGTTCCACTCCGGCTTCGAGGCCTGCCAGCCGTCCTCGTTGTGGCCGAGGCGCCAGTAGCCGGAGACGGAGAGGCGTTCGCGGGGGACCTGGTGGTCGACGCGCAGGAGGCGGCGGAGCTCCTTGACGAAGCCCGCCTCGCCGTGGACGAAGGCCTGGACGTCGCCGGCGGGGAAGTCGAGGGCGCGGACCGCCTCGACCAGGGCCTGGCCGACGGGGCGGTCGCCGCGGTGCAGCCAGACGACCTCGGCGTGCGTGTCGATGGGCTGCTGCTCCTCGGGGCCCTCGACCTCCACGAAGGCGCGCACGTCGGCGCCCTCGGGCAGGGACTCCAGGGCGGCGGCGATGGCGGGCAGGGCGCTCTCGTCACCGGCGATCAGGTGCCAGTCGGCGGTCGGGTCCGGGGCGTACCCGCCGCCGGGGCCGAGCATGCGGACCGTATCGCCCGGCCGGGCGCCGCGCGCCCACGGCCCGGCGAGGCCCTCGTCGCCGTGGATGACGAAGTCGAGGGCGAGCTCGCGGGCCTTGGGGTCCCACCAGCGCACCGTGTACGTACGGGTCACCGGCCACTGCTCCCGCGGCAGTTCCTCGCGGATCCGCTGGATGTCGAAGGGCTCGGGGTACGTCACGCCGTCGGGCGCGAAGAGCAGTTTCACGTAGTGGTCCGTGCAGTCCCCGGCCGTGAACTCCGCCAGGCCCTCGCCGCCGACGACCACGCGCCGCATGTGTGGTGTCAGCTGCTCGGTGCGCACGACCTGCGCGATGTGGGGCTTCGGAGTCCTGCGTGCGGGTCGCTCTGCCATGGCGGTCGGCCTTCCCCTGAAACGCTATTGGTTAGGTAAGCCTAACTTAGCATTCCGTCCGGGACACGGGAAAAGGTCACTGCGGCAGCACCGACAGGAGCCGGTGCACGGCCCCGCCGAGCCCCCAGCGGGCCGCCAGCTCCTCCAGGGCGGCCGGATCGCGCGGCTCGCGCGGCAGCGCGAGGTCGACGTCCGGCAGCGGCACGTCGCTCGCGACCCGGACCACCTTCGGGGCCACGGCCACATAGGCGCGGGACTCGTCCAGGCGCTTGCGCTGCGACGGCGTGAGCCTGGAGCGCGGATCGTCGACCGCCGCCATGATCCCGGCCAGATCGCCGAAGGCGTCGAGCAGCTTCGCCGCGGTCTTCTCGCCGATGCCGGGCACCCCGGGCAGCCCGTCGCTCGGGTCGCCGCGCAGCAGGGCGAGGTCGACATAGCCGGAGCCGTCCACGCCGTACTTCTCGCGCAGCCACGCCTCGTCGGTGACCTGAAGGGTGCCCACTCCCTTCAAGGGGTAGAGGACGCGGATGCCGCGGGCGTCGTCCACGAGCTGATAGAGGTCGCGGTCGCCCGTGATGATGTCGACCGGGCCCGTCGCCCGCGCCGCGTACGTGCCGATCACGTCGTCGGCCTCGTACGACGCCACGCCCACGCGCGCGATGCCGAGGGCGTCCAGGACGTCCTCGATGATCGGAACCTGGGGGGAGAGGGTGTCGGGGATCTCCTCGGCGTCCGGGTCGGGGGTCCCCGCGGGGGCCTCCTCGGCGACGCGATGCGCCTTGTACGAGGGGATGAGCTCCACGCGCCAGTGCGGGCGCCAGTCGGCGTCCATGCAGGCGACCAGGTCGTCGGGGTGGTGGTCCTGGACGAGGCGGGTGATGAAGTCGAGCAGGCCGCGCACCGCGTTCACCGGGGTGCCGTCCGGGGCCCGCACTGACTCGGGGACCCCGAAGTAGGCCCGGAAGTACAAGGACGCCGTGTCGAGCAGCATCAGCCGCCGCGTTGCTTGAGTCACGTGCGCATCATGCCGCACGGCACTGACAGGGGCAGTCGAAGAACAGTGGTGAATGTGACCTGGGGCACTCTTGGGTTTGGCTCCTGAAAGCGTGGGCAGGCGCGCACGCGGAGCGAACCCGGTCGAGTTTTCAACTTCTTGACGGGCAAGCGGGCAGACCCGCGTCGCTCCACGGCCCGCCGGCGGGGGAGGCGGGCCGTCTTGGTTCAACCCGAGAGGTGTATGTGTCCAGGCTGCAAGCCGAGCACCTGTACAAGGTGTTCGGCAGACGACCCACCGACGCGGTGGAGAAACTCCGCCACGGAGCCGACCGTGAGGAACTGCGCGCCGAAGGAACCACCGCCGCGGTGATCGACGCGTCCTTCACCGTCGAGCCGGGCCAGATCTTCGTCGTCATGGGTCTCTCCGGATCCGGCAAGTCCACGTTGCTGCGCATGCTCAACGGGCTTTCGGACCCGACGGCCGGGCAGGTGCTCTTCGACGGGCAGGACCTGACCAAGCTGAGCGCGCGCGAACTGCGCGAGGTGCGTTCCAAGAAGATCAGTATGGTCTTCCAGCACTTCGCCCTGTTCCCGCACCGCAGCGTCCTCGAGAACGCCGCGTACGGCCTCGAGGTGCAGGGGCTGCCGCGCGCCGAGCGCGAGAAGCGGGCCCTGGAGGCGCTGGAGCTGGCCGGGCTCAAGGGCTGGGAGAAGTCCTGGCCCGACGAGCTGTCCGGCGGCATGCAGCAGCGCGTGGGCCTGGCCCGCGCGCTCGCCACGGACGCCGACCTGCTGCTCATGGACGAGTCGTTCAGCGCGCTCGACCCGCTGATCCGCCGCGATATGCAGGACCAGCTCCTGGAGCTGCAGAAGCGGCTGAAGAAGACCATCGTCTTCATCACCCACGACCTGAACGAGGCCATGCGCCTGGGCGACCAGATCGCCGTCATGCGCGACGGCCGCATCGTCCAGATCGGCTCGGCCGAGGACATCCTGGTCACCCCGGCCAACGACTACGTCGCCGCGTTCACGCAGGACGTCGACCGCTCCCGGGTGCTGACCGCGGGCGCCATCATGGCCGACCCGGACACCGCCTACGGCACCAGGACGCCCGACGGCAAGGAGCTCAAGACGGCGAAGGACGTGCTGGCCGCGGCCCCCGCCACGGTCACCGAGTCCACGCCCATCATCGAGCTGTTCACGCCCTGCTCCACCAGCGGGGTGGCGGTCGCCGTCGTCGACGACGACGGCGAACTGATCGGCGTGGTGCCGCGGGCCAGGCTGCTCGCGGTGCTCGGCGAGCCGATGACGCCCGAGGACGCCCCCGCGGGCGCCGTCATCCCGGCGCAGGACATATCCAAGGACGCCGGTGTCGAGCAGGACGATGACGCCGAGGGCGACGGCGGCAAGAACGTGGGCAAGGTGAGCAGCGGTGCCTAGGATTCCCTTCGGCGACTGGGTCAATGACTCGGTCGAATGGCTCAGAACCCATATGGACTGGCTGTTCGACTTCATCAAGACCGTCTTCCAGAACATGTGGGACGGCTTCTACGACGTCCTCTCCGCGCCCGAGCCGCTGCTGATGGCGGGCATCTTCGCTGTCATCGCGTTCTGGCTGCGCGGCCTGCTCGGGGGCGTGCTCGCCTTCGCGGGCTTCGCGTTCATCGTGTCCCTCGAACTGTGGGACAACGCGATGATGACGCTGTCCCTGGTGCTCGTCTCCACCGTCGTGGCGCTGGTCATCGCCGTGCCCGTGGGCATCTGGGCGGCCCGCTCCAAGACGGTCAGCGGCATCGTCAGGCCGGTCCTCGACCTGATGCAGACGCTGCCCGCGATGATCTACCTCATCCCGGCGCTGCTGTTCTTCCGGATGGGCGCCCCCGCGGGCATCGTCGCCACCATCGTCTTCGCGCTCGCCCCCGGCGTGCGCATGACGGAGCTGGGCATCCGCCAGGTCGACAAGGAGCTGGTCGAGGCCGCCGACGCGTTCGGCACCACGCCCCGCAACACCCTCTTCCGGGTCCAGCTGCCGCTCGCGCTGCCGACGATCATGGCCGGTGTCAACCAGGTCATCATGCTCGGCCTCTCCATGGCCGCCCTGACCGGCATGGTCGGCACCCCGGGCCTCGGCGCCGACGTCAACGCGGCCATCGGCCAGCTCGACGTCGGCCTCGGCGCGGAGGCGGGCATCTCCATCGTGATCCTCGCCATCTACCTGGACCGCGTCACCAGCGGCCTGGGCGGCCAGGTCTCGCCGCTCGGCCGTCGCGCGCTCGCCAAGCTCCGGGCCGCGCAGGGCCTGAACGTCTGGAACTACCGCCCCCGGCCCGTCGTCGCGATGGCCGGTGTCGTCGCCCTCGCGCTGGTCGCGGGCGGCATGGGCATCTTCGGGGACGGCGACAGCGACTCCGAGTCGGTGGCCGACGCCAAGAACGTCGGCCAGGGCAAGGAAGTCAAGATCGGCTACATCCCCTGGGACGAGGGCGTCGCCTCCACCTTCCTCTGGAAGGAGGCCCTGGAGCAGCGCGGCTTCAAGGTGACCACCAGCCAGTTGGAGGCCGGACCGCTGTACACCTCCCTGGCGCAGGGCGACATCGACTTCCAGACCGACTCCTGGCTGCCGACGACGCACGCCTCGTACTGGAAGAAGTACGGCAAGGACCTGGAGGACCTGGGCTCCTGGTTCGGCCCGACGTCCCTTGAGCTGACGGTCCCCGCGTACATGAAGGACATCGACTCCCTCGAGGACCTCAAGGGCAAGGGCGGCACGTTCGACGGCAAGATCACCGGCATCGAGACGAGCGCCGGGATGATGGGTCTGCTCAAGGACAAGGTGCTCGACGCGTACGGCCTCAAGAAGGAGTACAAGGTCGTCGACGGCTCGACGCCCGCGATGCTCGCCGAGCTGAAGTCGGCGTACGCCAAGAAGGAGCCCATCGTCACCACGCTGTGGTCGCCGCACTGGGCGTACAGCGATTTCAAGCTGAAGAAGCTCAAGGACCCGAAGGGTGCCTGGGGCAAGGGCGACGGGGTGCACACGCTGGCGCGCAAGGGCTTCTCGAAGGAGAATCCGCAGGTCGGCAAGTGGCTGAAGAACTTCAAGATGAGCGAGAAGCAGCTCACCAGCCTTGAGGCCGAGATCAACAAGGCGGGCAAGGGCAAGCAGCAGGAAGCCGTGCGCACCTGGCTGAAGCAGAACCCGGGCGTGCTCGACAAGATGGCACCGCTGCCGAAGAACGCCGGTGGCGACGAGAACAAGCGCCCGCTGAAGGCCGCGTACTTCGCGTGGGACGAGAACATCGCCGTCACCAACCTGTGGAAGCGCGTCCTGGAGAAGCGCGGCTACAAGATGGAGCTGACCCCGGCCGACGTGGGCCCGGCCTACACCGGTCTCGCGCAGGGTGACCTCGACCTCAACCTGGACGCCTGGCTGCCCACCGCCCAGAAGTCGTACTGGGACAAGAACAAGGCCAACCTCAAGGACCTCGGCTCCTGGTACAGCCCGACGTCCCTTGAGGTCGCCGTCCCGTCCTACGTCAAGGGCGTGAAGTCGCTCGAGGACCTCAAGGGCAAGGGCGACAAGTTCAACGGCAAGATCATCGGCATCGAGCCGGGCACCGGCGTGATGCAGGCGCTCAAGGACAAGGTCCTGCCCGGGTACGGCCTGGAGGGCGAGTACGAGATCGCCGCGGGCTCGACCCCCGCGATGCTCTCCGAGCTGAAGACGGCGTACGCCAAGAAGGAGCCCATCGCGGTCCTGCTCTGGTCGCCGCACTGGGCATACAACGAGTACGACCTGACCAAGCTGAAGGACCCCAAGGGCGGCTTCGGCAAGGGCAACACGATCCGCACGCTCTCCAGCAAGGACTTCCCCCAGCAGTACCCGCAGCTCACGAAGTGGCTCAAGAACTTCAAGATGACCGAGCCGCAGCTGGCCAGCCTGGAGAACGAGATCAACAAGGCGGGCAAGAACAACGAGCCCAAGGCCGTCGACGCCTGGTTGAAGAAGAACCCGGGCTTCGAGGAGAAGATGACGGCCGTGCAGTAGGCCGCAGTCTGCACCGTCCTCCGAGGGGCGGGCCCCGCCGTCTGGCGCGGTCCGCCCCTCGCGGCGTTCCGGCGGGCCGCCCCGGCCCTCGACCTGTTTCCGCCGCCCCGGCCCCCGACCTGTTTCCGCGGCCCCGGTCCCCGACCCGTTCCCGGGGAATCCGGACAGATGATCTACTGGCGTGAGTTGTCACCGACCGCGCACGGTGCGTACGGGGCGCGCGGGGGCCCGCGGCGGCCATAACCGGCGCCCGAAGCGCCCAACTGGGTAAAACCGTTTGGCGAACATGCGTAGGGTGCAGAAAACCCATCAGGGTGACAGCGTCGACCCGCAAGGGTGACGACGAGGGCAGGACGGCCGGTGCGCGCGGCAGCGGGGCCGGGAGCGGAGGAAGGGAGCCGGGGCCATGGACGAGCACAAGGAGACCCTCCGGGTGGGCGCGGCCGTGCGGCGTCGCCGCCGCCGTCTTGAGCTCACCCTTGCCGTCGTCGCCGCGCGCAGCGGCCTGTCGGTGCCCTTCCTCAGCCAGGTCGAGAACGAGCGGGCCCGGCCCAGCATGCGTTCCCTGGAGCGGGTGGCCGACGCCCTCGGCACGACCGCCGTCGAGCTGCTCGCCGCCGCCGACCCGGCCTGCACCGTCGACGTGGTGCGCGCCGCCGACGAGGTGAGCCTCGCGGGCGGCACCCCGGAGACCCATGTGCGCGACCTGGTGCGCGGCCACCATCAGCTGCACGCCTTCGAGTACGTCGGCGACCACGACGAGGGCCGCGAGTTCCAGCACCGCAACGACGAGCTGATGTACGTCATCGGCGGCGCCGTCGAGGTCGAGGCCGAGGGGCGTGCCTACCGGCTCGGGCCCGGCGACAGCCTGTATCTGACCGGCGGGGTGCGGCACCGCTGGCGCGCCACGGCCGCCGACGCCCGCGTCCTCGTCGTCGCGGTCGGCGACCACATCGAGGCCGTGGACGGCGGACGGCGCTGAGCGATGCCCTCCGTGCGGGTGGTGTCCCTGGTGCCGTCGCTGACCGAGGCGGTCGCCGTCAGCGCGCCCGGCGCCCTGGTCGGCGCGACCGACTGGTGCACGCACCCGGCGGACCTCGACGTCGCCCGGATCGGCGGCACCAAGAACCCCGACGTCCCCGCGATCGTGGCGCTCGCCCCCGACCTCGTGATCGCCAACGAGGAGGAGAACCGGGCGCCGGACATCGCGGCGCTGCGGGCGGCGGGCGTGGCGGTGCTCGTCACCGAGGTGCGGGAGCTAGAACGAGCGTTCTATGAGTTGGAGCGGGTACTTGCCGCGTGTGGGGGTGAGCGGCGGCCGGGGTGGCTGGTGGACGCGGAGGCCGCGTGGCGGGACGTGGAGCCGCTGGCCGGGGTGACCCGGGAGAGCGGGCGGCCGCGGGCCGTGGTGCCGATCTGGCGCAGGCCCTGGATGGTCCTCGGCCGGGACACCTTCGCCGGGGACCTGCTGGCCCGCCTCGGCGTGGACAACGCGTACGCGCACCACGCCGAGCGCTATCCGCGGGTCTCCCTCGACGAACTGCGGGCCGCGGAGCTGGACTTGGTGGTCCTGCCGGACGAGCCGTACCGGTTCACGCCGGACGACGGGCCCGAGGCGTTCCCGCGGACGCCCGCCGCGCTGGTCGGCGGGCGCCATCTCACCTGGTACGGGCCGTCGCTCGCCGAAGCCCCGGCCGTGCTCGGGGAGGCGCTGCGGGCCGCCCGCCGCTGACGTACCCGTAGCCGGGGCCCGGGCCGGTGCGGGCGCGACCCCCGCCCGGAGCTCAGCGCGGCGCCGCCAGCAGCTTGCCGCTGGCCACACCCCGCAGGGTCTGCACCAGTGCCACCAGCCACGCCGACACGAGCACCACGAACAGCGCCACGGCCAGCCAGTCGTACGCCGCGAGGCCGGTGTGCTTGCCCAGGCCCTCGGCGCCCGTCACGCACGTACCGACCGGGAAGGTGAAGGCCCACCAGGTCATCGCGAAGCCCATGCCGCGCCGCCGGGCCCGCAGCACCAGCGCCGTCGCGAGCGCGAGCCACATCAGCGCGAAGCCCATCACGGGCACCCCGAACAGCACGGCGAAGACGGCGAAACCCTGGTCGTAGGGGGCGGGAAGGACGCCGCGGGCGACGTCGGCGAACTTGTTGGCGGCCGTCGTCGACTGGCCGAGGGGGCCGAGGACCAGGAAGAGGGTGGGGGTGAGCGCCAGGGGCAGCGGGCCGCCGTTCACCAGGCGGGCGAAGATCAGCGGCAGCATCACCAGGGTGGCGAGCAGGCTCAGGCCGAACATCGCGAAACAGCCGTACAGCAGGGTCTGCTGGGCCTGCCCGGCGGGCAGATGCGGGACGAGCAGGGGGCCGACGGCCGCGGACACCATCGGCGCCACGACGGGCAGCAGCCACACGGGCGAGGCGCTGCCGGGCTGCACGCGGTGGCGGACCACCATCAGGTACGGGATGGTGACGGCCGCGGCGAGGCCGATGGCCGTACCGGCGGTGAACAGGACCGTGTCCAGGGCGATCGCCGCCGTGGTGCCTATCCAGTCGGAGCCGACGAGCACCGCGCCCGCGCCCACGGCGAGCAGCGCCATGGCCAGGCAGCCGTAGAACGGGGCCATGGCCGGGTCGGCGAGGTGGGCGCGGGCCTGGTCGCGGTGGTGCACGAGGTGGGCGGCGCGCGCGGCGAGCAGGACCGCCAGCATCACCAGCGAGAGGGCCCACACGGCGGTCACGGCCGAGCGCAGGCCCGGGACGTCCACCGGCAGGGCGGCGCCCGCGTTGGCGATGATGGCGGTGCCCATCACGGAGGCGTACCAGTTCGGTCCGAGGTGGCGGACGGTGCCCGTACGGGGCCCGGTGGCCGGGTGGGCCGACGCGGGAGATGCCGATGCGGGAGTGGGGGCGACTGTGACCATGACTCCACCGTGCGCCTGTCCGGCCGGGCCCACCAGGGATCTCCTGGCTATGAGGGCATAACCTGGACTTATGAGTGGATCGGGTGGTGCGGGGGCAGCGGGTGCCGGTTCCGGCGGTGCGGCGGGTGGCTCCGGCGCGCCCTCGGGTGCCGCTGGTGCGTCGGGCAGTGCCTTTGGTACGACGACGGGGGCGCCGCTCGCGCACCGAGTGCCCGACCTCGCCGGCCTCGAACTCCTCCTGGCGGTGGCGCGCCTCGGCAGTCTCGGCC
Source organism: Streptomyces flavofungini (assembly GCF_014650815.1). Lineage (GTDB taxonomy): Bacteria > Actinomycetota > Actinomycetes > Streptomycetales > Streptomycetaceae > Streptomyces > Streptomyces flavofungini. Next base: position 14,029 of record NZ_BMVR01000013.1, on the reverse strand, counting down.
GCGCCGCGCGGGAACTCGGCATCACCCAGCCCGCGGCCAGCGGGCGGATCCGGTCCATGGAGCGGCTGCTCGGCGTGGCCCTCGTGGACCGCTCGCCGCGCGGCTCGCGGCTCACCGAGGCGGGCGCGCTCGTCACCGACTGGGCGCGGCGGATCGTCGAGGCGGCCGAGGCCTTCGACGCGGGGGCGCAGGCGCTGCGGGACCGGCGGGACTCGCGGCTGCGCGTCGCCGCCAGCATGACCATCGCCGAGTATCTGCTGCCCGGCTGGCTCATCGCGCTGCGCGCGCGGCTGCCGGACACGGCGGTGTCGCTGCTCGCCGGGAACTCGGCGGTGGTCGCCGGGCGGCTGCTCGCCGGGGAGGCCGACGTCGGGTTCGTCGAGGGGATCGGGGTGCCCGCCGGGCTCGACGGGGCCGTCGTCGCGCAGGACCGGCTCGTCGTGGTCGTCGCGCCGGGGCACGCGTGGGCGCGGCGGCGGGTGCCGCTGGGGGCGGCGGAGCTCGCGGCATCGCCGTTGATCCTGCGGGAGGAGGGGTCCGGTACGCGGGCCGTCCTTGAGGCCGCGCTCGGTGGGCTCGCGCGGCCCCTCCTCGAACTGTCCTCGACCACCGCCGTGAAGTCCGCCGCGGTCAGCGGCGCCGGGCCCGCGGTGCTCAGCGAGCTGGCCGTGGGGGAGGAACTGGCTGCCCGGCGGCTGGTGCGGGTGCCCGTGGACGGGGTGCGGTTGCGGCGAGAGCTTCGGGCCGTGTGGCCGGTGGGACACGTCCCGGCGGGGCCGGTGCGGGAGCTCCTGAGCCTGACGCGCGGGGTGCGCTAGTCCTCAGCGGTCCTGCGGGCGTGGGTCAGGTGGTGGGCGCGGACGCCAGGACCAGCGAGCGCATCACCCGGGAATCCACCCCCGCCTCCGGATGCCACTGCACCCCCAACACCCACCCCGGAGGGGCCAGTTCGATGGCCTCGATGGTGCCGTCGTCCGCGTGGGCGGAGGCGATGAGGCCGGTGCCGAGGCGGTCGACGGCCTGGTGGTGGTAGGTGGGGACGTCGGTCGCGGCGTCGGGGACGATCTCGGCGTACCGGGTGCCGGGGACGTGCTTCACGGTGTGGGTGCTGAAGACGCCGGGTGCCGCCACGTGGCCGTCCAGGTGCTGGACGAGGGTGCCGCCGAGGGCGACGTTGAGGAGCTGCATGCCCCGGCAGATGCCGAGCAGCGGGGTGCCGGAGTCCAGGGCCGCCCGGATCAGGGCGAGTTCCCAGGCGTCCCGCTCCCGCGCGGGCGGACCGGTGCGGTCCTCGCGGCGCGCGCCGTAGTGGGACGGGTCCACGTCGGGGCCGCCCGCGATGACGACGCCGTCGAGGCGGGCGACGACGTCGGCGGCGTACCGCGGGTCGTCGGGCGGCACCATCGACGCGAGACCGCCCGCCGCCTGGACCAGGCGCGGGTATCCGGCGGGGAGGAGCGCGGCCGGGAGCTCCCACACGCCCCAGCTCGCCTTCGCCTCCAGGTAGGTGCTGATGCCGATCAGCGGCCGGTTCGCCGCATCCTCGCTGTTCAACGCGCTCAAGTTGCTCTCCGTAGTGCCGTAGTGCCGTATTGCTGTGGTGCTGGGTGCCGTCGTACCGATTCGTGCCGTCGTCCTGGAAACGGTCGACGCTACGTCCGTTCCAGCTCCGCCTCCGCCTCGGCCAGCGCCGCGAACTCCTCCTCCGGGGCCCGTGCCACCAGATGCTTGCGGCTGTAGAGGCCGAAGTAGGCGATCGCCACGACGTACACGCCGAGGGCGATGAAGGCCGCCGTGACGTCGACGAGGAACGTGGCGACGAGGGCCGCGCAGGCGAGGGCAAGGGCGATGGAGGAGGTGAGGATGCCGCCGGGGGTGCGGTAGGGGCGGGGGAGATTCGGCTCGCGGCGGCGCAGGACGATGTGGGAGAGGGACATCAGGGCGTACGAGATGGTGGCGCCGAACACCGCCACGTTCAGCATGCGGGCGCCGTCGCCGGTGGCCGCGGCGAGGCTGAAGCCGATCGCGCCGGGCACGATGAGGCCCAGGTAGGGGGCCTTGCGGCTGCTGGTCAGGGACAGGAAGCGGGGCAGGTAGCCCGCGCGGGACAGAGCGAACAGCTGGCGCGAGCCCGCGTAGATCAGGGAGAAGAACGACGCGACCAGGCCCGCGAGGCCGGCGTAGTTGATGACCCGGCTGAGGGCCGTCGCCTCGCCGCCGGGCTGGAGCGCGTCCACGAGCGGGTTGCCGGTGTCCTGGATGGCGGCCGAGCCGCGGGCCCCGGCGGAGGCGAAGAAGGTGAGCAGGGCCAGGGCGACGAGGATGCACAGGGACCAGCGGATGGCGCGCGGCAGGGTGCGCGCGGGGTCCTTGGTCTCCTCGGCGGCCAGCGGCACGCCCTCCACGCCGAGGAAGAACCACATGCCGAACGGGAAGGCCGCCCAGATGCCGAGGAGCCCGAGCGGCAGCCAGGAGTTGGAGCCGAACGCGTCGTGGTCGACGGCGATGTCGTTGAGGTGGGAGGAGTCGAAGTCCATGAAGGCGCCGACCGCGAAGACCAGGAGCGCGGCCACGGCGATGCCGGTGACGACGAAGCTGAAGCGCAGCGCCTCGCCCACGCCCCACAGGTGGATGCCGATGAAGATGACGAAGCAGGCCAGGTAGACGGGCCAGCCGGACTCCAGGCCGAAGAGGTTCAGCGACTCGACGTAGTCGCCGATGAAGATGGCGATGGCGGCGGGCGCGAGGATGTACTCGATGAGGATCGCCGTGCCGGTGAGGAAGCCGCCCCAGGGGCCGAGCGCCCGGCGGGCGAAGCCGTAGCCGCCGCCCGCGGTCGGCAGCACGGACGACAGCTCGGCGAGCGAGAAGACCATGCACGCGTACATGACGCCCATGAGCGCCATCGCGATGCCGAGGCCGCCGAAGCCGCCCTCCTTGAGGCCGGAGTTCCAGCCGGAGAAGTCGCCGGAGACGACGTAGGCGACGCCGAGGCCGGTGAGCAGGACCCAGCCCGCGTTGCCGCGGCGCAGGGCGCGCCGTTCCAGATAGTCGTCCCCTTCCTCGGCGGTGCGGACCTTCGATGGCTCGGTGGACTCCAGGCTCATGGGCACGGCTCCCTGCGGCGGCATTCAACGGCACTCAATGGAATGGAGCCATACCTTTGCGGTGGTGGGGGTGAGAAAGCAAGACCCTTGCGTTACGCCGTGGTTAATCACGCGGGCGCCGGGGCGAGCCGGGGCGCCCGCACCCGCGCGCTCCGGCCCGGCTCCCGGGCGCCGCCGCGGCCCCGCCCGCCGTGTGCCCGCGCCTCAGGTCAGGAACCCGCGCAGCAGCGCCGCCGTCCCCCCGCAGTGCTCGCGCATCATCTCCCGCGCGCCGTCCGCGTCACCGTCGAGCACCGCCTCCACGAGAGCGGTGTGCTGGCGCTGGGAGTGCTCCAGGTTCCGTACCAAAAGGGGGATGCAGTCCAGGAGCTCGTTGACCGTGGCGCGGACCGCGGCGTACTGGGCGGTGAGCGAGGGGGAGCCGGACAGCTCGGCGAGGGTGAGGTGCAGCAGGGTGTCCTGGCGGCGGTATGCGGCGAGCGGCGCGTCATGGGTGCGGGCGAGGGCGTCCCGCAGCCGCCCCGCCTGGCCGTCGTCGAGCCCGTGCGCGGCGCACAGGCCCGCCGCGCCCACCTCCAGGACCTCCCGGAAGCGCAGCGCGTCCTCCACGTCCACGTCCGCGATGCGCCGGCGCAGCTCGTCCTCGCCCGCCGCCTCCGGGCGCGGGCGCACGAACGTGCCGCCGTAGCGCCCCCGGCGCGACTCCACGAGCCCCTGGTCCTGGAGCACCTTCAGGACCTCGCGCAGCGTGACCCGGCTGATCCCCAGCCGGTCGGCCAGCTCCCGCTCGGCCGGCAGCCGTTCACCGCCCGGCACCAGGCCGAGGCGGACCACCTGGAGGATCTGCTCCAGGGCCTCCTCGAAGCCGTTGCCCGCCCGGACCGGACGCAGGACCTGCGTCAGCCGCTCGTCACCCGCCAGGTGCGAGTCGTCCGTCTCCGCGTGCGACATCTGCCCGTACCCCCTTCCCAAGCAATGGTTCTCGGCAATACCTTATGGCCACTCGGCTGACCCAAGGAGGCTTTTCCCGTGGCAGACCGCACACCCCCGCTCGGCATCGAGGAGCTGCGTGCTCTGGTGGCGAGCGGCGAGATCGACACTGTCGTCCTGGCCTTCCCCGATATGCAAGGGCGGCTCCAGGGCAAGCGGTTCGCCGCCCGGTTCTTCCTCGACGAAGTCCTGGAGCACGGCACGGAGGGCTGCAACTACCTTCTCGCCGTCGACACGGAGATGAACACGGTCGACGGATACGCGATGTCCTCCTGGGACCGCGGCTACGGCGACTTCGCCATGCACGCCGACGTCTCCACCCTGCGCCGCGTCCCCTGGAACGAGGGCACGGCCCTCCTCATGGCCGACCTCGCCTGGACCGACGGCGAGCCCGTCGTGGCCGCCCCGCGCCAGATACTGCGCCGCCAGCTCGACCGCCTCGCCGAGCTGGGCTACAGCGCCCACGTCGGCACGGAGCTGGAGTTCATCGTCTTCAAGGACACCTACGAACAGGCCTGGGACGCGGGCTACCAGGGCCTCACCCCGGCCAATCAGTACAACATCGACTACTCGGTCCTCGGCACCGGACGCATCGAGCCGCTGCTTCGCCGCATCCGCAACGACATGGCCGCCGCGGGCCTGACCGTGGAGTCCGCCAAGGGCGAGTGCAACCCCGGCCAGCACGAGATCGTGTTCCGCTACGACGAGGCCCTCGTCACCTGCGACCAGCACGCCATCTACAAGACCGGAGCCAAGGAGATCGCCTCGCAGGAGGGCGTCTCGCTCACCTTCATGGCGAAGTACAACGAGCGCGAGGGCAACTCCTGTCACATCCACCTCTCGCTCCAGGACGCCGACGGCAACAACGCGATGGCGGGCGACGGGCCCGGCGGCATGTCCGACGTGATGCGGCACTTCCTCGCCGGACAGCTCCTCGCGCTGCGCGACTTCTCGCTCCTGTACGCGCCCAACATCAACTCCTTCAAGCGTTTCCAGCCCGGATCCTTCGCGCCGACGGCCGCCGCCTGGGGCCACGACAACCGCACCTGCGCGCTGCGCGTCGTCGGCCACGGCCGTTCGATGCGCTTCGAGAACCGGCTGCCCGGTGGCGACGTCAATCCGTACCTGGCCGTCGCGGGCCTGGTCGCCGCGGGCCTGTACGGCATCGAGCAGAAGCTCGAACTGCCCGAGGCCTGCACCGGCAACGCCTACACCGGCGACTACGAACACGTTCCGACGACACTGCGCGAGGCCGCCGAGCTGTGGGAGAACAGCCCCATCGCCAAGGCCGCCTTCGGTGACGAAGTCGTCGCGCACTACCGCAACATGGCGCGGGTCGAGCTGGACGCCTTCGACGCCGCGGTGACCGACTGGGAGCTCCGCCGCTCCTTCGAACGCATGTGAGGCACTTCCTTGCTTGAGTCCCTTCAGGTACTGAACCCGGCGACGGAGGACGTCGTCGCGACCGTCCCCGCCGCCACCGCGCAGGACGTCGACGCGGCCGTCGCGCGCGCCGCCGCGGCGCAGGCCAAGTGGGCCGCCGTGGCCCCCGCCGACCGGGCCCGGCTGCTGCGCCGCTTCGCCGCCGTCATCGACGAACACGTCGAGGAACTGGCCCGGTTGGAGGTGCGCGAGGCCGGTCACGTCATCGGCAACGCCCGCTGGGAGGCGGGCAACGCCCGTGATCTGTTCGACTACGCGGCCGGTGGCGCCGAGCGCCTCAACGGCCGCCAGATCCCGGTGTCCGGCGGCCTGAACGTCACGATCCTCGAACCGCTCGGCGTCGTCGGCGTCATCGCGCCCTGGAACTTCCCGATGCCCATCGCCGCCTGGGGCACCGCCCCGGCCCTCGCGGCCGGCAACGCGGTCGTCCTCAAGCCCGCCGAGACGACGCCCCTGACCGCCCTGCGCCTGGCCGAGCTCGCCCTGGCGGCGGGCCTGCCCGAGGGCCTGTTCCAGGTCCTGCCCGGCGAGGGCGCCGTCGCCGGGAACGCACTCGTCGAGCACCCGGGCGTCGCCAAGATCGTGTTCACCGGCTCCACCCGCGTCGGCAAGCAGATCATGGCCACGTGCGCGGACCGCGTGAAGCGCCTGACCCTCGAACTCGGCGGCAAGAGCCCCAACATCGTCTTCGCCGACGCCGACGTGGAGGCCGCCGCCCTCGCCACCCCCGGCTCCTTCCTCGACAACTCCGGCCAGGACTGCTGCGCCCGCACCCGCATCCTCGTGCAGCGCTCCGTCTACGACCGCTTCATCGAGGTCCTGACGCCCGCCGTCGAGTCGTACGTCGTCGGGGACCCGGCCGACGAGAAGACCCAGATGGGCCCGCTGATCTCCAGGGCCCAGCTGGAGCGGGTGCGGTCGTACGTGCCCGCCGGCGCCGGGATCCGCGGCAGCGCCCCCGAGGGCCCCGGCTTCTGGTTCCCGCCGACCGTCCTCACCGAGGCCGGGCCGACCTCGCCGGTCGCCGTCGAGGAGGTCTTCGGGCCCGTCGCCGTGGTCCTGCCCTTCGACGACGAGGCCGACGCGGTCCGCCTCGCCAACGCCACCGAGTACGGCCTGTCCGGCTCGATCTGGACGCGGGACGTGGGCCGTGCGCTGCGCGTCTCGCAGGCGGTGCGGGCCGGGAACCTGTCCGTCAACTCGCACTCCAGCGTGCGCTATTGGACCCCCTTCGGCGGCTACGGGCAGTCGGGCCTCGGGCGCGAGCTCGGCCCGGACGCGCTCGCCGCCTTCACCGAAACCAAGAACGTCTTCATCAGCACGGAAGGGCCCGCCCAGTGACCGAAGAGACTGTGACATCTTCTGAGGGTTCCCCCCAGACCCCCGCCTGCCGCCGCCTCGTCGGCCGTACCGCCGTCATCACCGGCGCCGGCAGCGGCATCGGCCTCGCCACCGCCCGCCGCCTCGCCGCCGAGGGCGCGCACGTGGTGTGCGGCGACATCGACGAGACCGCGGGCAAGAAGGCTGCCGAGGAGGTCGGCGGCACCTTCGTGAAGGTCGACGTGACCGACGCCGAGCAGGTCGAGGCGCTCTTCAAGACCGCGTACGACACCTACGGCTCCGTCGACGTCGCCTTCAACAACGCGGGCATCTCGCCGCCCGACGACGACTCCATCCTGGACACGGGCCTGGAGGCCTGGAAGCGCGTCCAGGAGGTCAACCTCACCTCCGTGTACCTGTGCTGCAAGGCCGCCATCCCCTACATGCGGCGCCAGGGCAAGGGTTCCATCATCAACACGGCCTCCTTCGTGGCCCGGATGGGCGCGGCGACCTCGCAGATCTCGTACACCGCGTCCAAGGGCGGCGTGCTCGCGATGTCCCGCGAGCTGGGCGTGCAGTTCGCCCGCGAGGGCATCCGGGTGAACGCGCTGTGCCCGGGCCCGGTGAACACCCCGCTCCTCCAGGAGCTGTTCGCCAAGGACCCCGAGCGCGCCGCCCGCCGCCTCGTGCACATCCCCGTCGGCCGCTTCGCCGAGGCCGAGGAGCTGGCCGCCGCGGTCGCGTTCCTCGCCAGCGACGACTCGTCGTTCGTGAACGCCACGGACTTCCTGGTCGACGGCGGCATCTCCGGCGCCTACGTCACGCCGCTGTAGTTCACCCAGCGGCCACCGACCCGTCAGCCGGGCGTCGTGAGGCGCCCGGCTGACCTGCGTAGACAGGCACCGTGTTCATGAAGATCAAGCGCCCCCTGGCCGCCGCGGCGGCCGCCCTCGCCGTTGCCGGAACCGGCCTCGCCACCACCGCCCAGGCCGCTCCGGCCCCCCACCGGACCGCCGCGAAGTGTCCCGCCCTCACCGTCTCCAAGGGCTGGTACGCGGACAACAAGAACCAGCTCCAGCGCCTCCTCGACACCTACGGCCGCTGCGGCGACGGCTACCGCAAGCACGACAAGCCCCTCGCCGTGTTCGACTGGGACAACACGGTGATCAGGAACGACGTGGGCGACGCCACCATGTTCTGGATGCTGCGCCACGGCAGGATACGCACGCCCGAGCACGGCGACTGGCGCACCACCAGCCGCTACCTCACCGCGCCCGCCGCCAAGGCCCTCGCGCGGGCCTGCCCGGCCACCGGCCGCACCCTGCCCACGCGCACCCACACGGCCTGCGCCGACGAGATCGCCGCCGTGTACGGCGAGGGCGCCACGACCACCGGCAAGCAGGCCTTCGCCGGGTTCGACCACCGCCGCATGGAGCCGCAGTACGCCTGGCTCGCGCAGCTCCTGCGCGGCTGGAGCCCCCACCGCGTCAAGGACTTCGCGGCCGCCGCCCGCGCCGAGAACCTCGCCGCGCCCATCGGTGCCGAGCAGCGCGTCGGCACCGGCGAGGTCACCGCCTGGGCCCGCTACTACGACCAGCAGCGCGATCTGATCCGCACCCTGAAGAAGGCCGGGTTCGACGTGTACGTCGTCTCCGCGTCGCCCGAGCCGGTCGCCGAGGTCTGGGCCAAGGGCGTGGGCCTCGACGCCCGGCACACCATCGGCATCCGCAACGTCACCCGCGACGGCCGCCTCACCGCCCGCCTCCAGGGCTGCGGCTCCGTCAAGGACGGCACCGACTCGATGATCACGTACATCGACGGCAAGCGCTGCGCCATCAACGAGCGGATTCTCGGGGTGCGCGGCAAGGCGGCCGAGAAGATCCAGCCGGCCGCGAAGCGCCAGGTGTTCGCCGCGGGCGACTCCGACACCGACGTGTCCTTCCTGCGCGACGCCACCGGCCTCAGGCTCGTCCTGAACCGCAACAAGCCCGAGCTGATGTGCCGCGCCTACGACAACCGCGACCGGCGCTGGCTGGTCAACCCCATGTTCATCGAGCCCAAGGGCAGGCAGTCCGCGCCCTACCCGTGCGCCACCACCGGCTACACCGGACGGGACGGCACCAAGGCTCCGGTGCGCCGCACGGATGGATCGGTCATCAAGGACCAACAGGACACGGTGTACGGGGGTTCAACGGCCCGGTAGGACTGCTGTACCGTCCACGCACATGCGTAACAGAAACGTTCTGGCGTTGACGCTGGCCTCGGCCGCCGCCCTGGTGGCCGGGCCCGTCACGCTTCCCGCTGCCGCCGCCACGGCCGCGCCCGCGTCGCACCCCGGCGCCCACTGCCCCCAGCTGTCGAAGAAGCTCTCCTGGTACGGCGACAACCGCGCCCGTCTCCAGCAGGTCATCGACGAGCGGGGCACGTGCTCCAACCCGCACCTCGGTCACGGCACCAAGCGCCCGGTCGCCGCCTTCGACTGGGACAACACCATCACCAAGAACGACGTCACCGACGCCACCATCAGCTGGGCGCTGCGCCACGACAAGATCCTGCGCCCCAAGAGCTGGAAGTCCTCCAGCAAGTGGATGACGGCCGCGGGCCACCGCGCCCTCACCCGGGCCTGCGGCACCAAGGTGCCCGTCGGGAAGCCGCTGCCCACGTCCACCAACGGCGCCTGCGCCGACGAGATCCTGCAGATCCGCGAGGACGGCACCACGATGAGCGGCGCCGCCGCCTTCGCGGGCACCTGGAACCACCGCCGCACCGTCCCGCAGTACGCCTGGGTGCCCCAGCTCTTCGCCGGACACACCGTCAAGGAGGTGGAGTCGTACGCGAAGAAGGCCCGCACGGAGGCCCTCGCCGCGCCGATCGGCACCACCCGCACCATCGGCAGCCACACCGTGCCGGGGTACGTGCGCTACTACGACCAGCAGCGCGACCTGATCCGCACCCTGAAGAAGGCCGGATTCGACGTCTACATCGTCTCCGCGGGCTCCGAGCCCGTCGCCGAGGTGTGGGCGGGCGGCAAGGGCGGCGTCGGCATCGACCGCAAGCACACCGTCGCCATCCGCTCCGTCCTTGACGGCAAGGGCCGCATCACCACCTGGAACCAGGGCTGCGGCGGCGTCGGGGTCAACAAGGGCGAGGTCATCCCCTACATCGACGGCAAGCGCTGCTTCGTCAACCAGGAGATCTACAAGATCAAGGGCGGGAAGGCCTGGGACAAGCAGCGCTGGAGCAAGCGCATCGCGATCGGGGGCGGCGACGCCGACACCGACGTGACGTTCGTGGGCGACGCCACCGGCGCGCACCTCGTGCTCAACCGCAACAAGGGCGAGTTCATGTGCCGGGCGTACGACAACGCCGACGGGCGCTGGGTCGTGAACCCGATGTTCATCGAGCCGCTGCCGCAGAAGAGCGGCACCTACCCGTGCTCCACGTCCGCCTACAACGCGCCGGACGGCGGCAAGACGCCCGTGCTGCGCGGGGACGGCTCCGTGGTGCCCGACCAGATCGACTCGGTGTACTGAGGTCCGGTGAACTGAGGCTCCGTGTGCAGAGGCCCCGTGTACCGGGGCTGAACTCCTGATGTCGGGCCGGGCTCCGTGCGGAGCCCGGCCCGAGCGGGTTGGGCGTGGCTCGTGGCCACGTCCTAGAGTGCCGGGATGAGCATGTCGCCTCCTCCCGGCTGGTACCCGGACCCGTCGACGCCCGGCACCGAGCGCTGGTGGGACGGATCCGCCTGGACCGAGCACCGGCGTACGCCCGCCGCTCCCGCGGCGCCCGCCGGGTACCAACCGCCGCAGCCGCAGCCGGGGTTCGCCACCACCGTGATCCAGCAGCCCGTGCCCGCGGGCGGCGGGAGCGGCGGCGGCCGGGCCAGGACCGTCGCCATCTGCGCCGCCGGGGCCGTCCTGATCGCCTCTATCGTCACGGGCTTCGTGGTCCTCCAGGACGACGACGGCGACCCGCAGGGCAGCACCGCGCCCACCACCTCGACGGTGGACACGCCGAGCCCGACGCAGTCCACCTCCGCGCCCGCGACCTCCGCGCCCGCCGAGGACCCCGACACGCTCGTCGACCAGCTCAACGGCATCACGCTGCCGGTACCGACCGGCTGGGAGAAGGCCGAGAACACCGTCGGCGACGAACTCACCCTGCAGACCCCGGACACCTACGACTGCCCCGGCGACCCCGGCCTCTGCCGCCAGGGCAAGATCACGTCCAGCACGGCCACGGGCACCGACGAACGCTCGCCGGAGAAGCTCGCCAAGAAGGACATCAAGGACGCCGTCGACGCCGCGTACGACGAGGACTCCATCGGCCGCGAGCCGTTCGGCGGCATGACCCGGCACGAGCAGGTCAAGGCGGGCACCGTCGCCGTCGGCGGCCGCAGCGGCTACTTCGTCCGCTGGCGCGTCCACACCGAGAAGGGCTCCGGCGGGTACGTCCAGTCCCTCGCCTTCCCGTCGAGCACCGGCTCCGAGGCGATGGTCATCGTCCGCTTCACCATCGACGCGGCGAAGGGCGCACCGCCGCTGTCCGACATCGACAAGGTCATCGAGGGGATCAGGCCGGTGGGGGACAGCGAGACGGGCGGGGGAGTGGGCAACAGCGTGGAGCCGTCGCCGTGACGAGGCGCTGACCGCGCGGTGCCGTGCGGCTGGCGGAACCTGCGCCTAGAGGAACGTGTGGCCTTCGCCGCGGTACGTCGGAACGGTCGCCGTCACCCGGTCGCCCTCGACCAGATGCAGCCGCTCGAACCGCTCGCACAGCTCACCGGCCTTGGCGTGCCGGAACCACACCTTGTCGCCGATGCGCAGGTCGTCCGCGGGCGGCCCGAGCAGCGGGGTCTGCACCTCGCCCGCGCCCTCCTGCGGGTCGTACCGCAGCCCGTCCGGCAGATACGGCACCGGGGAGCGGTCGGCCCCCGCGACGCCCGACGCCGGATAGCCGCCGCCGAGCACCGTGACCACGCCGGGCCCCGGCCTGCGCACGACCGGCTGGGCGAACAGGGCGGCCGGACGTCCGCTGAACGACGTGTAGTTGTCGAAGAGCCGCGGCACGTACAGCCCCGAACCGGCGGCGATCTCGGTCACCGCGGCCTCGGCGGCGGTGTGCTGGACGCTGCCCGTGCCACCGCCGTTCACGAACTCCAGGCCGGGCGCGGCGGCACGCACCGCGCGGATCGTCGCGGCACGGCGGTCGGCCAGTTCCTTGCGGGCGGTGGCCTGCATCATCCGCACCGCCCGGGACTTGGCCGGATGCCCCTCGACGGCGTCCCCGACCCCGGCGACATGACCCTCGTACGCCATCACGCCCACGAGCCGGAACCCCGGCTTCCGGCCGATCGCCCGGGCCAGGGCGGCCACCTGCGCGGGCTCGTGCAGCGGCGAGCGCCGCGCGCCGATCCGCACCCGCCCGCCGAGCAGCTTGAGCGAGGTGTCCAGCTCCAGGCAGACCCGGACCTCTTCGCGGCCGCCGTCACGGGCGTCGTCGATGAGGCGGAGCTGCGCCGGGTCGTCGACCATGACGGTGACGGCGGCGGCGAGCTTGGGGTCGGCGGCCAGCTCCGCGAAGGCGGCGCGGTCGGCCGAGGGGTAGGCGAGCAGGACGTCGCCGAAGCCGGAACGGGCGAGCCACAGGGACTCCGCCAAGGTGTACGACATGATGCCCGCGAACCCGTCCCGGGCGAGCACCCGCTCCAGGAGCGCCCGGCAGCGCACGGACTTGCTCGCCACCCGGATCGGCTTCCCGCCGGCCCGCCGCACCAGGTCGTCGGCGTTGGCGTCGAACGCCTCCAGGTCGACGACGGCGAGCGGCGCGTCGAGGTGCGCGGTGGCCCGGTCGTAGCGGGCCCGGTCTGCGGCTCGGCCTCTCATGAACGCAGCCTGCCAGACGTGGCTACCGCAGGGTAGGGGATGATCCGGGCAGATCACCCGGGCCTGCGGACTGGTGCCCGTCGGCGTCGGGTCAGCCCGTAGAGTGACGCGCACGCAGGGAGCGCGCGACGCGACGGAACGGGGGGTGCATGAGCACGGAGGCGCGACGGCCCCCCGTCCCCCCACGTCCCGGCACACCCCCTCAGGTGCCGCGACCCGCACGCGCCGCGACGCCCCCCCCACCTCGCCCCACCACGGACCCCCCGCGCCCCGCCCCGCAGACTCCGCCATCCGGCCCACCTCCACAGGCCTCCGGCGCGCCCATGTCCGCCGCCGCCCCGGGCACATCAGCCGCCGCCCCGGTCACGTCCGCCCCCACCCCGGCCGTTCCGCCGGTCCCGACGGATCCGCCGCCTCCGCCCGCCACCGCGCGCTTTCCCGATGTCCGTCCGCCGATGGCGCGCGGTGACCTGGGGCGCGGTTCGGGCGAGGGCCCGTCCGGTGACTCGTCCCGTGGCGATACGTCTCGGCGGGCCACGAGGGACGGTGCGGGCACGACGGGCGCCGCGGGCACGACCGGTGCGGCTGGTGCGGCCGAGGCGGTCGACAGGGCCGAACCTGCCGAGGAGCCGTCGGCGGACGACCAGGAGTCGCTGGTCGCCGACTTGTTGGCGCCGTTCGACCGGGTGCGGCCGCCGAAGCCCGCGCGCGAGGACGTCGCCACCGACCGGGTGCCGAACGCGCCGCCGCCCCCGCCCGCTTCGGCGCGACTGCCGGACGCGCCGCCGTCGGTGCCGCCGCCCGCCGCGGGCCCGCCTGCCGCAAACACACGCAGTACCGCGCCGGTACCTCCGCCGTCGAGCGTCCCCGACCCGCTGCCCGCCGTACCGACCGCACGCACCCCGGCAGCGGAAGCCCGGGCCGCCGCCGTCCCCGCCATGCCGACCACGGCGCCGGGGATGCCCGCACGCCCGGCGAGCGCTCCCCTCTCCGTGCCGGACGCCCGCGACCTGCGTGCCGCCCCGCTGCCGGCCGAGCGAGACCGGCGTACCGCCGCCACCTCGGCCCCGGACCCGGGGGAGCCGCGCGATGCCGCCGACCCGCGCATAGGCGCGAGCGGCCCGCGTACCGCCACCACCCCGTCCCCGGGCGCAGGGGAGCCGCGTACGGCCGCCGCCCCGGCCGTGGACGCGAGCGACCGGCGTACCGCCGCCACCTCGGCCCTGGATGCGGGGGGCCTGCGAATCACCACCCCGGCCTCGGACTCGGGGGAGTCGGGCACGG
>NZ_BMVR01000012.1 GCF_014650815.1 Streptomyces flavofungini | reverse complement strand
GTGCTGCGTCCAGTGTCGGCCGCGCTGTCGCGGCAGGGCTGGGAGTCGCTGTTCCGGCTCGACTGGACACCTGCCTCGGCGCCGTCGGGCGGGACCGCCGGTTCGGTGGCGGAGTTCGCGGACTGGGCGGCGGTGCGCTCGGAGCTGGACGCGGGCGAACTGCTGCCGGACAACGTCGTGGTGCGGTGCGCCGAGTCCGCTGACGTGGCCTCGGTGCGCCCGGCGGTGCTGAGCGCCCTGGAGCTGGTGCAGGGCTGGCTGGCCGACGACCGGTGCGAGGCCTCACGTCTCGTCCTGGTGACCCGCGGTGCCGTGGCGGTCGAACCCGGCGAGGACGCGGCGGATCTGGCGGCGGCCGCGGTGTGGGGCCTGGTGCGTACGGCGCAGTCCGAGAACCCCGGCCGCATCGTGCTCGTCGACATCGACGACGAGAACGCCTGGAAGCCGGTCATCACCAGCTCGGAACCCGAGCTGGCCGTGCGCGCCGGTGAGACGTTCGTGTCGAGGCTCGTCCGGATCCGGCCCGCGGAGGCGGAGTCCGGGTCGGAGTCGGTGTCAGAGGCCCCGGCCTTCGGCGACGGCCCGGTCCTCGTGACCGGTGCGAGCGGCATGCTCGGCGGTCTCGTGGCGCGGCACCTGGTGGCGCGGCACGGCGTACGCCGACTGGTGCTGGCCAGCAGGCGCGGCCAAGTCGGTGAGCTGTACGACGAGTTGGTCGGCCAGGGCGCCGAGGTCACCGTGGCCGCCTGTGACGTGGCGGACCGGGACGCGGTCGCCGCGCTCCTGGCCGAGCACCCCGTGACGGCCGTCGTGCACACCGCCGGTGTCCTCGACGACGGCACCATCGGCTCGCTCACGCCCGACCAGGTCGACACGGTCTTCCGGCCGAAGGTCGACGCGGCCTGGCACCTGCACGAGCTGACCCGCGAGTCGGACCTGACGGCGTTCGTGCTGTTCTCGTCCGCGGCGGGCACCCTCGGCAACCCCGGCCAGGGCAACTACGCGGCGGCCAACGCGTTCCTCGACGCGCTGGCCCGCCACCGCCGTGCCGCCGGTCTGCCCGCGACCTCACTGGCGTGGGGCCTGTGGGCCGGCGGGGACGGCATGGGCGCCCGCCTCGCCGACACCGGCACCGCGGGCCTCGCTCCCGAGGAGGGCCTGGAGCTGTTCGACGCCGTGGCCCTCGGGGCGGACCCGGTCGTCGTACCGATGCGGCTCGACCTGCGCGCGATACGGGAACTCCCGCAGATCCCCGCGGTGTTCAGCGGCCTGGTGCGCACGACGGCCCGCCGGGCCGCGGAGACCGGGCTCGACCCCGCCGCCGCGCTGCGGGACCGGCTCGCGGCGCTGCCGGCGAGCGAGCGGTCGTCCGCCGTGCTCGACGTGGTGTGCACGCACGTCGCGGCCGTACTGGCGCTCCCCGGCGCCGACGTGGTCGACGAGCGGCGCGCGTTCACGGAGCTCGGCTTCGACTCGCTGACCGCCGTCGAACTGCGCAACCGCCTGAACGCGGCCACGGGCCTTCGCCTGCCCGCCACGCTGATCTTCGACTACCCGACCCCGCTCGACCTGGTCGGACTCGTCGTGGACGGGCTCGTCATCGAAGAACCCGGTGGGGTGGCGCCGCTGCTCGCCGAGCTGAGCCGGATCGAGGCGAGCCTCGCCTCGGTCAAGCCCGGCGACGACGCGGACGACCAGGTTGGCGCCCGGCTCTCGGCGTTGCTCGGCGCCTGGCGCGACAGCCGTGCCGATGCCGCCGAGTCGGCGTCCGACGACCTCGACGACGCCACGGACGACGAGGTCTTCGAGCTGCTCGGCAAGGAGTTCGGCATCTCATGACCCGCCCGGCCACCCCACTTGCACGCACGTTCCCTGGAGTAGAGACCGCATGAACAACGAAGACAAGCTCCGGCACTATCTGAAGCGGGTCACCGCCGACCTGCGTGAGACCAGTCGGCGGCTGCGCGAGGTCGAGGAGGGCGAGCAGGAGCCCATCGCGATCATCGGGATGAGCTGCCGCTACCCCGGCGGCGTGCGCTCGCCCGAGGACCTGTGGGAGCTCGTCGCGAACGGCCGCGACGGCGTGACGGCGTTCCCCGCCGACCGGGGCTGGGGCGACGTCGAGCTGTCCGACCCCGAGGACCCCGACCGGGAGTTCCGCACCGAGGGCGGATTCCTGCACGACGCGGCCGAGTTCGACCCCGGCCTGTTCGGGATATCGCCGCGCGAGGCGCTCGCGATGGACCCGCAGCAGCGACTGCTCCTGGAGACGTCGTGGGAGGCGTTCGAGCGGGCCGGGATCGACGCGTCGACGCTGCGCGGCAGCAGGACCGGCGTGTTCGCCGGGGTGATGTACCACGACTACGCGTCGCGCCTGCGGTCGGTGCCGGAGGAAGTCGCCGGGTTCCTCGGCACCGGCAGCTTCGGCAGCGTCGCCTCCGGCCGCGTGTCGTACACGTTCGCGCTGGAGGGGCCCGCCGTCACGGTGGACACCGCCTGCTCGTCGTCCCTGGTCACGTTGCACCTGGCGGCCCAGGCACTGCGGTCGGGGGAGTGCGGGCTCGCCCTCGCGGGCGGCGTCACCGTGATGGCGACCCCGGACACCTTCATCGGCTTCAGCCAGCAGCGCGGCCTCGCCGCCGACGGCCGGTGCAAGTCGTTCTCCGAGAACGCCGACGGCACCGGCTGGGGCGAGGGCGCCGGCATGCTGCTCCTGGAGCGCCTCTCCGACGCCCGCCGCAACGGCCACCCCGTGCTCGGAGTCGTACGCGGCTCGGCGGTCAACCAGGACGGCGCGTCCAACGGACTCACCGCGCCCAACGGCCCCTCGCAGCAGCGCGTCATCCGGCAGGCCCTGGAGAGCGCCGGACTGACCGCGTCCCAGATCGACGCCGTCGAGGCGCACGGCACCGGCACCACCCTCGGCGACCCGATCGAGGCCCAGGCCCTCCTCGCCACCTACGGCCAGGAGCGCGACGGCGAGCCGCTGTGGCTCGGCTCGGTGAAGTCCAACATCGGGCACACCCAGGCCGCCGCCGGCGTCTCGGGCATCATCAAGTCGGTCATGGCGATGCGGCACGGCGTACTGCCGCCCACGCTGCACGTCGGCGAGCGCTCCCGGCACGTGGACTGGTCGGCGGGCGCCGTGGAACTCCTCACCGAGGCCCGGCCGTGGCCGGAGACGGGGCAGCCGCGCCGCACGGCGGTGTCGTCGTTCGGCATCAGCGGCACCAACGCCCACGTCGTCCTCGAACAGGCCCCGGCCCCGGGCCCCGACGACGAGCGGGCCGAGGCGCCCGTCGACCCCGTCCGCGCCGACGCCGTGCCGTGGGTGCTGTCCGGCAACGACCCCGCCGCGCTGCGCGAGCGTGCCGCCGACCTCCTCTCCCACGTGCGGGGCGGGGACGCGTCGGCGGTGGACATCGGCTACTCGCTCGCCGTGAGCAGGACCGCCCTCGAACACCGGGCCGCCGTCGTCGGCGCGGACCGCGCGGAGCTGCTGCAGGGCCTCGCGGCCCTCGCCGCCGACGGCGAGGCGCCCCACCTCGTGCGCGGCACGGTCGGTACGCGCGGCAAGCTCGCGTTCCTGTTCAGCGGACAGGGCAGCCAGCGGGTGGGCATGGGCCGCGAGCTGTACCGGGAGTTCCCCGTGTTCGCGCAGGCCCTCGACGAGGTCTGCGCGGGCCTGGACCCGCACCTGGACCGGCCGCTGCGCGACGTGCTCTTCGCCGGGCCCGGACCCGAGGCCGACCCGGCCGCCGACCTGCTCGACCTGACCACCTACACACAGCCCGCCCTGTTCGCGGTCGAGGTGGCGCTGTTCCGCCTCGTCACCCAGTGGGGCCTCACCCCGCAGTTCCTCGCCGGACACTCCATTGGGGAACTCGCGGCGGCGCACGTGGCGGGCGTGTTCTCCCTCGCCGACGCGTGCAAGCTGGTCGCCGCCCGCGGCAGGCTGATGGGCGCGCTGCCCGAGGGCGGCGTGATGCTGTCGCTGCGCGCCGACGAGGACACCGTGCGCGGCCTGGTCGCCGAGCACGGCGGCACGGTCGACGTCGCGGCGGTCAACGGCCCCGAGTCCACGGTGGTCGCGGGCGACGCCGACGCGGTCGCCGCGATCGACGCCGCGTGGCGGGAGCGTGGCGGCAAGACCCGGTACCTGAAGGTCAGCCACGCCTTCCACTCCCCGCACGTGGACGCCGTCCTCGACGACTTCCGCGCCGTCGCCCGGGCCGTCGACTACGGCACGCCGACGATCCCGGTCGTGTCCACCCTGACCGGCGCCGTGCTCACCCCGGAGCAGGCGCGTGACCCCGAGCACTGGGTCCGGCACGTCCGCGAGGCCGTGCGGTTCCTCGACGGCGTGCGCTGCCTGGGCGAGCACGGCGTCACCAACTTCCTGGAGCTGGGCCCCGACGCGGTGCTGACCGCGGCGGGCCGCGACTGCGCCGACGAGGGCGCGCTCCTGGTGGCCGGGTCCCGCGCCAACCGGCCCGAGGGCGCCACGCTCACCTCGGCGGTCGCCGCCCTGCACGTGCGGGGCGTCGCCCTCGACTGGCAGGCGGTGTTCGCGGGCCGCGGCGCCCACCGCACCGACCTGCCCACGTACCCGTTCCAGCGCGCCAGGTACTGGCTGGACGCGGGCGCGCACGTCGGCGACGTGGCCTCGGCGGGCCTGCGGTCCGCCGACCACCCGCTGCTCGGCGCCGCCGTCACCCTGGCCGACGAGGAGGGCGCCCTCCTCACCGGCAGGCTCTCCCTGGCCACCCATCCGTGGCTGGCCGACCACACCGTCGGCGGCGTCGTCCTCGTGCCGGGCGCCGCGTTCGTGGAGCTCGCGATCAGGGCGG
The DNA here is from genome assembly GCF_014650815.1 of Streptomyces flavofungini. GTDB lineage: Bacteria > Actinomycetota > Actinomycetes > Streptomycetales > Streptomycetaceae > Streptomyces > Streptomyces flavofungini. The sequence continues at coordinate 276,071 of NZ_BMVR01000012.1, read as the reverse complement.
GCGACCAGGTCGGCCTCGACCACGTCGAGGAACTGACCCTGGCGGCGCCGCTGGTCCTGCCGGAGGACGGCGCGGTGCGGCTCCAGGTGTCCGTCGGGGCACCGGACGAGTCCGGGCGCCGCGCGGTCAGCGTCCACTCGCGCGCCGACGACGCGTCCGACGACGAGCCGGACAGCGAGCCGTGGACGCGGCACGCCTTCGGCACGCTCGTCGTGGGTGCGAACGCCGCCGCGGCCGGCGGTGCCGGGGCCCCGGCCGCTCTCGGCGACGCCTGGCCGCCCGCGGGCGCCGAGCGCGTCGACATCGAGGGCCGCTACGACGACCTCGCCGCGTCGGGACTCGGCTACGGCCCCGCGTTCCGCGGGCTGCGCGCCGCCTGGCGCCGGGGCGACGAGGTGTTCGTCGAGGTGGAGCTGGCCGAGCAGGACACCGCGGGCTCCTTCGGGCTGCACCCCGCGCTGCTCGACTCCGCGCTGCACGCCATCGGGCTCGGCGCCTTCGTCGCCGACACGGAGCGGCTGCACCTGCCGTACTCCTGGAGCGGGGTGCGGCTGCACAGCGGCGGCGCGAGCGCCCTGCGCGGGCGGCTGGCCCCGGCGGGCGCCGCGGGCGTCGCGATCGACCTGACCGACACCACGGGCGCCCCCGTCGCCTCGGTCGAGGCACTCGCGCTGCGGCCCCTGTCGACGGACGGCCTGACCGGTGGCCGCCTGGACTCGCTGTTCCGCGTCGACTGGACGCCGGTGCGCCCCGCCGCCTCGGCCCCGGCCCCCTGGGCCGTCCTCGGGCACGGGTTCGCCCAGGTGGAGATCGCCGAGCCGATCACCGCGTACGCGGACCTGGACACGCTGGCCGACGACGACGTGCCCGACCTCGTGTTCGCCCCGGTGCCCCCGGCCGCGAACCCCGCGGAGGCCGCGCACTGGGCCCTCGCGCTGGTGCAGGACTGGCTCGCCGAGGACCGGTTCGCCTCGGCGCGGCTGGTGTTCGTCACCGGCGGCGCGGTGGCTGCGGGCCCCGACGAGGACGTCCCCGATCTGGCCAACGCGCCGGTGTGGGGCCTCGTCCGCGCGGCACAGGCCGAACACCCCGGCCGCTTCGTGCTCGTCGACGTCGACCTGCTGGTCGCCTCCGTCCACGCGCTGCCCGGCGCTGTCGCGACCGGGGAACCCCAACTGGCCTTGCGGGGCGGCGAACTGCTCGCTCCGAGGCTCGTGCGGTCCCGGCCCGAAGGGGCGCAGGCCCCGGCGTTCGGCGCGGGCCCGGTCCTCGTGACCGGCGCGAGCGGCATGCTCGGCGGCCTCGTGGCACGGCACTTGGTGCGGCACCACGGCGTACGCCGACTCGTCCTCGCGAGCCGTCGCGGCCACGTCGGCGAGCTGTACGACGAGTTGGCAGGCCTGGGTGCCGAGGTCGACGCCGTCGCCTGCGACGCAGCGGACCGGGACGCGGTGACGGCCCTGCTGGCCGAGCATCCCGTGACGGCCGTCGTGCACGCGGCGGGCGTCCTGGACGACGGCGTGATCGGCTCGCTCACCCCGGAGCGCGTCGACACCGTCTTCCGCCCCAAGGTCGACGCCGCCCGGAACCTGCACGAACTGACCCGCGACCTCGACCTGTCCGCGTTCGTCCTGTTCTCCTCCGCCGCGGGCACCTTCGGCAACCCCGGCCAGGCCAACTACGCCGCGGCGAACGCGTTCCTGGACGCCCTCGCCCAGCACCGGCACGCCAGCGGCCTGCCCGCGACCTCCCTGGCCTGGGGCCTGTGGGCGGACGCGAGCGGCATGACCGAGGACCTCGCCGAGACCGACCGCGGCCGCCTCACGCGCGCCGGTGCCGCGGCGCTGTCCACCGAGGAGGGACTGCGCCTCTTCGACGCCGCCCTCGCGCTGCCGGCACCCGTCGCCGTACCCATGCGCCTCGACCTGGCACCCCTGCGGGCCCGCCCCGAAACCGTCCCGCCGCTGCTGCGCGCGCTGGTGCGCACCGCGCGCCCCGAGGCCGCCAAGGCCGCCGGGAGCCTCGCGGCACGGATCGCCGAACTCCCGGAGGACGAGCGCCTCCCGGCACTGCTCGACGTCGTACGCACCGCCGTCGCTGCCGTCCTCGGTCACGCGTCCGCCGCCGAGGTGGAGCCCGAGCGGTCCTTCGGCGACCTCGGCTTCGACTCGCTCACGGCCGTCGAGCTGCGCAACCGGCTCGACGCGGCCACCGGCCTGCGCCTGCCCGCGACCCTGGTCTTCGACTACCCGACGCCCGTGGTGCTCGCGGGCCGCCTGCGCGCCATGCTGCTCGGCGGCCAGGAGGCGGGCGCCGCGGTCGTCCGCAGGGCGGTCGCCGACGACGAACCGATCGCGATCATCGGCATGAGCTGCCGCTACCCCGGCGGGGTGCGCTCGCCGGAGGACCTGTGGCGACTGGTCGCCGAAGGCACCGACGCGATCTCCGAATTCCCCGAGAACCGGGGCTGGAACGTGTCGTCGCTCTACGACCCGGACCCCGACAACACCGGCACCAGCACCGTTCGCCGGGGCGGCTTCCTGCACGACGCCGCCGAGTTCGACCCGGCCTTCTTCGGCATGTCGCCGCGCGAGGCCCTGGCGGTCGACCCGCAGCAGCGCCTGCTCCTTGAGACCTCCTGGGAGGCGTTCGAGCGGGCCGGAATCGAACCCAAGTCGCTGCGGGGCAGCGCCACCGGTGTGTTCGCGGGCGTGATGTACAACGACTACGCCTCCCGCCTCACGCGGTCGCCGGAGGGCTTCGAGGGGCAGCTCGGCTTCGGCAGCTCGGGCAGCGTCGCCTCCGGCCGCCTCTCCTACACGTTCGGCCTGGAAGGGCCCGCCGTCAGCGTGGACACGGCGTGCTCGTCGTCGCTCGTGGCCATGCACCTGGCGGCGCAGGCTCTGCGCTCCGGCGAGTGCGAACTGGCGCTCGCGGGCGGTGTGACGGTGATGTCGAGCCCGGGCGCCTTCCTGGAGTTCAGCCGCCAGCGGGGCCTGGCCCCCGACAGCCGCTGCAAGGCGTTCTCCGCCGACGCGGACGGCACCGGCCTCGGTGAGGGCGTCGGCATGCTGGTCCTGGAACGCCTTTCGGACGCCCAGCGCAACGGCCACAAGATTCTCGCGGTCGTGCGCGGCTCGGCGGTCAACCAGGACGGCGCGTCCAACGGCCTCACCGCCCCGAACGGCCCCTCGCAGGAGCGGGTGATCCGGCAGGCACTGGCCAGCGCGGGCCTGACCCCGTCCGAGGTGGACGCGGTCGAGGCACACGGCACGGGCACCTCGCTCGGCGACCCGATCGAGGCCCAGGCGCTCCTCGCCACCTACGGCCAGGACCGCGCCGAAGAACCGCTGTGGCTCGGCTCGTTGAAGTCCAACATCGGCCACTCCCAGGCCGCCGCCGGTGTGGCGGGTGTGATCAAGATGGTGATGGCGCTGCGCCACGCCGAGCTGCCCCGCACCCTGCACGTCAATGAGCTCTCGCCCCACATCGACTGGACGGCGGGCGCGGTCGAGGTGCTGACCGAGGCCCGGTCGTGGCCGGAGACCGGTCGGCCGCGCCGGGTGGGCGTGTCGTCGTTCGGCGTGAGCGGGACGAACGCGCACACCATCATCGAGCAGGCCCCGGCGGCCTCAGCGGACGCGGCGTCCGCTCCTGCCGCCGCACCGGCCGGTCCGGTTCCGGTGGTGCTGTCCGCGCTGAGCGCGGATGCGCTGCGGGAGCAGGCGGCCAGGCTGCGCGAGCAGGTCGAGGGCGAGCCGGGCACCGGCGTCCTGGACGTCGCCTACTCCCTGGCCACGACGCGGTCGGCGCACGACCACCGGGGTGTCGTCGTCGCGGACGACCGCGCGACACTCCTGGACGGACTGGCCGCGCTGGCCGAGGGGCGGCCGTTCTCCGGCCTGCACACGGGGTCCGTCGCCACCGGCGGCGTGGGAATCCTGTTCCCGGGGCAGGGCGCGCAGCGGCTCGGCATGGGACGCGAACTGGCGGAGCGCTTCCCGGTGTTCGCCGAAGCTCTTGACGCCGCGCTGGCGGAGTTCGATCCATCGGTACGTGAGGTGCTGTTCGGTGAGGATGCCGAGGCGCTGAACGAGACCGGGGTGACGCAGCCCGCGTTGTTCGCGGTCGAGGTGGCGCTGTTCCGCTTGCTGGAGTCGTGGGGCGTGCGCCCCGACATGCTGGCCGGGCACTCCATCGGCGAGCTGGCCGCCGCGCACGTCTCGGGTGTGTGGTCGCTGGCCGACGCCGCGAAGGTGGTGTCGGCGCGTGGCGCGTTGATGCAGGCGCTGCCGTCCGGTGGTGCGATGGTGGCGATCCAGGCCACGGAGGCCGAGGTGGCGTCGGACCTGCCGGAGACGGTCGGTGTCGCGGCGGTCAACGGCCCCGCCTCGGTGGTCGTCTCCGGTGTCGCCGCCGATGTCGATGCGGTCGCGGAGCGGTGGCGCGAGGCGGGCCGCAAAGTCACCCGCCTCCGCGTCAGCCACGCGTTCCACTCGCCGCTGATGGACCCGATGCTGGACGACTTCCGCACGGTCCTGGAGAGCGTGTCCTTCGCGGCGCCCAAGATCCCCATCGTGTCCACCCTGACCGGTACGCGGGCGACGGCCGAGGAGTTGACCTCGCCGCGGTACTGGGTGCGGCACGTGCGCGAGGCCGTGCGGTTCGCCGCCGCCGTCGACACGCTGGTAGCCGCGGGCACGGCCACGTTCATCGAGGTCGGCCCCGGCGGGACGCTGTCGGCACTCGGGCAGGAATCCGCGCCGGACGCGGCGTTCGTGCCGGTGTCGCACCGCGAGGGCCCGGAGGAGCCCGCGCTGGTCTCCGCCGTGGCACAGCTGTGCGCACGGGGCGTACGGGTCGCATGGGAAGCCCTGTTCGCCGGTCGCGGCGCGCGCCGCGTGGACCTGCCCACGTACGCCTTCCAGCACAAGTCCTACTGGCTGGACGCCCCCCGCGACCTGCGCCTCGAAGAAGCGGCCGGGGGCCTCGGGCTCGCGGGCGCGGACCACCCGCTGCTCGGCGCCGTCGTGGAACTCGCCGACGGGCAGGGCCTGGTGTGCACCGGCAGGCTGGGCACGGACACCCACCCGTGGCTCGCCGACCACGCCGTCGCGGAGACGACCCTCGTACCCGGCACGGCCTTCGCGGAGATCGCGCTCGCCGCGGGCGACGGGCTCGGCCTCGACGAGGTCGAGGAACTGACCCTCGCCGCGCCCCTGGTCCTGCCCGAACACGGCGGCGTACGCCTGCGCGTGACCGTCGGCGGCGACGACGGCTCCGGCCGCCGGACGCTCGGCATCGACTCCCGCCCCGACGACCCGGCCGCCGACACCGACTGGACCCGGCACGCCACCGGCTACCTCGCCACCGGTGCCGCCACCGACCCGGCCCCCATGGCGGACTGGCCGCCCGCCGGTGCCGAACGCGTCGACATCGACGGCTTCTACGACGGCCTGGAGGAGGCCGGGTTCGCCTACGGGCCCGCCTTCCAGGGCCTGCGAACGGTGTGGCGCGGCGCGGACGCCGTGTACGCCGAGATCGAGCTTGACGAGGAACAGCACCGGGACGCCGCGTCGTTCGGCCTCCACCCGGCGCTGCTCGACGCCGCGCTGCACGCCTGCATGCTCGGCGGCCTCGTCGAAGACGCCGGTCGGCCCCGGCTCCCGTTCTCCTGGAGCGGGATCCGGTGGCACGCGACCGGTGCCACGGCGGCGCGGGTCCGGCTCACCCAGGCCGGACCCGACACCGTCTCCCTGGAACTGACCGACGCGCAGGGGAACCCCCTGGCGACGGTCGCATCCCTGGTCCTGCGGCCGATCGCCGCGGACCAATGGGGTGCGCGCCACCGCGATTCACTGTTCCGGCTGGAGTGGGTGGCCGCACCGACCCGTGCGGCCACCCCCGCTCCCGCCCGCGGTTGCGCGATCGTCGGCCCGGACGACCTGAAGGCCGGAGCGGGCCTCGCGGCGTCCGGCGTCACTGTCGAGGAGCACGTCGATCTGGCTGCCCTCGCCGAGGCCGGGGTGCCGGAGCTGGTCCTCGTTCCGTGCGCCGAAGACGACGCGGAGCCGGTCTCCGGCGCCCGCGGCGCCGCCCTGCGCGCGCTGCGGCTGGCCCAGGAGTGGCTGGCCGACGACCGGTTCCTGGACTCCCGCCTCGTCTTCGTGACCCGCGGGGCCGTCGCGACCGGGTCCGACGAGGACGTGAGCGACGTCGCCGACGCGGCGGTGTGGGGCCTGATCCGGTCGGCGCAGTCCGAGACCCCCGACCGGTTCGCGCTGGTCGACGTGGACGGGCACGACGCGTCCTGGGCGGCGCTGCCCGCCGTCCTCGCCGCCGCCGAGCCGCAGGCGGCGGTGCGCGCCGGTGACCCGCTGGTGCCGAGGCTCGCGCGCTCCCGGCCGTCCGAGACGGAGACCCCGCTCGCCTTCACGTCCGGCGGCACCGTCCTCGTGACCGGCGCCACCGGCATGATCGGCGGCCTCGTCACCCGGCGCCTCGTGACCGACCACGGCGTCCGGCACCTCGTCCTCGCCAGCCGCCGCGGCGCCGCCGCCCCCGGCGCCGACGAACTCAGCGCGGAACTGACCGAACTCGGCGCGCAGGTCACGCTCGCCGCCTGCGACGTCACCGACCCCGTGGCGCTCGCCGAACTCCTCGCCGCGGTGCCCCTGGACCACCCGCTGACCGGCGTGGTGCACTCCGCGGGCGTCCTCGACGACGCCACGATCGGCTCGCTGACGCCGGACCAGATCGACACCGTGTTCCGGCCCAAGGTCGACGCCGCCTGGCACCTGCACGAGCTGACCGGTGACCTGGACCTGTCGGCGTTCGTCCTGTTCTCCTCGGTTTCGGGCATCCTCGGCGGCCCCGGCCAGGGCAACTACGCGGCGGCCAACGCGTTCCTCGACGCGCTCGCCCAGCACCGCCGTGCCGCCGGTCTGCCCGCGACCTCACTGGCGTGGGGCCTGTGGGAGACGGCGAGCGAGATGACCGGCCACATGGCCGGGACCCACGCGACGCGGATGTCCCGCTCGGGTGTCGCGGGCCTGACCGAGGAGCAGGGCCTCGCGCTGTTCGACCTCGGCTGCGCCGCCGACGACGCGGTCGTGGTGCCGATGCGGCTCGACGTCGGCGCCCTGCGCGGCGGGCCCGACGCGGCGCCCCCGCTGCTGCGCGGCCTCGTACGCCCGCGCGCCACCAGGGCGGTGGCCGTGGACGAGGAGCCGCTGGCGCAGCGCCTCGCCGGGCTGACGGAGGAGGAGCGGGAGAGCGCACTGCTGCGCCTCGTCCGGGACCACGTGGCGGCCGTCCTCGGCTACGCGCCGGACGAGCTGGACGTCTCCGGCCCGCTGACGCAGCTCGGCCTGGACTCCCTCACCGCGCTGCAGCTGCGCAACCAGCTCGCGGGCGCGACCGGTCTGCGCCTGCCCACCACCGTCGTGTTCGACCACCCGACCGGACCGGCGCTCGCCGGATACCTGCGGCGCGAACTCGCCTCGGTGGCCGGCGGCACCCCCGCCGCCGGCGCCCCCGCGGTCCTTGAGGACTCGCTCACCGGCCTGTACCGGCAGGCGTACGAGAGCGGCATGGAGGACGAGGCGTGGGAGATGGTGAACGCGGCCGCGCGGCTGCGGGCGGTGTTCGAAGAGCCGGACGAGATGCCCGCCCTGCCGCCGGTCACGCTGGCCACCGGTCCCGGTGTCCCGCTGCTGTGCTTCCCGCCGACGATGGCGCCCTCCGGCCCGCACTACTACGCCCGGTTCGCCCCCGTGTTCGCGGGCGAGCGGGACGTGACCGTGCTGCCCAACCCCGGCTTCGGGGCGGGGGAGCTGCTGCCCGCGACCCGCGAGGCCGTCGTCCGCTACCAGGCGGCGGCCGTCCGCAGGGCGGCGGGGGACCGGCCGTTCGTCCTCGCCGGGTACTCGTCGGGCGGGTGGATGGTCAACGCCGTCACCGCGCTCCTCGAACGGCAGGGCCACGCCCCGGCGGCCGTGGTGCTCGTGGACACGTACATCTCGACGAACTCCTTCGAGGACCGGCTGTACGCGGCGCTGCAGGAACGCGGCACCACCACCGAGGCGTTCCAGATGATGAACGGCCCGCAGCTCACCGGGCAGGGCGGCTACCTGCGCGTGTTCAACGACTGGGAGCCCGAGCCGGTCGAGGCGCCGACGCTGTACGTGCACGCCACCTTCCCGCCCGGCGAGTCGGAGGCGATCGAGACCGAGGACGACTGGCAGCCCGGCTGGCCGTTCCCGCACGAGGACACGGACGTCCCCGGCAACCACTTCACGATCATGGAGGACCGCTCCGAGTCCACGGCACGCGCCGTACAGGCCTGGCTGGACCAGAGCCTGGGCGACAACTCCCGCTAGACCAGGGCGATATGGCCCTCCGGGCCGGCGGGATGACACCCTCCGGACCAGGGCGGGACCTTCTTCCTGACACGACGACAACGACGCCAACAGCGACGACGACAACGACAGCAACGACAGCAGAATGGACGAAGAACATGACAGTTGCCGACGGCAGCGACCTCTGGCTCCGCCGGTTCCACCCCGCAGCGGACGCCCCGGTCCGCCTGGTGTGCTTCCCGCACGCGGGCGGGTCGGCGAGCTTCTACTTCCCCGTCTCCGCCGCGCTCGCCGACGGCTGTGACGTGACGGCCCTGCAGTACCCCGGCCGCCAGGACCGGCGGCACGAGCCGAACGTGGACGACATCGGCGTCCTCGCCGACCGCATCGCGGCCGTTCTTGAGCCGCTGTTCGACCGTCCCGTCGTGTTCTTCGGGCACAGCATGGGCGCGGTCCTCGCGTTCGAGGTGACGCGCAGGCTCCAGGAGCGGGGCCACAAGCCCGCGCTCCTGTTCGCCTCCGGCAGGCGCGCGCCGTCGACGCGGCGCGAGGAGAACGTCCACCAGCGGGACGACGACGGCATCGTGGCCGAGATGAAGTCCATGAGCGGCACCGACGCCCAGGTCCTCGGCGACGAGGAGCTGCTGCGGATGGTGCTGCCCGCGATCCGCAGCGACTACCGGGCCATCGAGACGTACGGCCCCGTGGAGGCGACCGTCGACTGCCCGATCACCGCCCTCACGGGCGACGACGACCCGAAGACGACGGTCGCCGAAGCCGAGCAGTGGCGCGCCCACACGACCGCCGCGTTCGACATCCAGGTGTTCCGCGGCGGCCACTTCTTCCTCAGCCCGCGCGCGGCGGAGGTGCTCGCGGCGATACGTGAGGCGCTGCGCGGCGCCGTGGCCGTCGGCTAGGCACGGGACGAGCGGGGGCTGGACGAGGGAGCCGTCCAGCCCCCGCTCCGCCGTGTGCGGAGCGTGCCGTGCTCAGGCGCTCAGGGGTGCGGATCGAGCCGTGCTCAGGGGTGCGGATCGAGCCGTGCTCAGGGGTACGAGACGACCTTGGACGGAATGGTCGACGTCCCGGACGTGGGGTCGCCGGTGTCGTTGATGACGCGCTCGTACTGGCCCTTGCCGCCGAGCGACACGACCAGCAGGTGGTGGAACTTCACGCCCGGTTTCGTCGGGGCGGCGAAGCCGTGGTGCTGGACGATGCTCGGGTCGACGTTGTAGTAGCAGTAGCTGCCCAGGCCCCACGCCTCGTGCGTCGTCACGGAGTCGTCGACGCGGTAGGCCGCGTATCCCTTCATGTTCCCGTTCTGGATGGCGGCCTGGTCGGGGGCGTCGTACGCCTTCTCGTTCTGGTAGAAGACCGTGCGGCCGCGCTCGCCGTACCACTGCACGTCGTACTTGTTGAAGTGCTCCACGAACAGGCCCGTGGCCAGGACGTCGGCGCCGTTGACGCGGACGCCGTAGTCGGCGCGGTTGGTCTCCCAGCCGACGCCGTCGCCGTGGTCGGCGCGCCAGACCCAGGTGTGGTCGACGATGGTGTGGCGGCTGTTGACGACCATGCTGGTGGTGGCCTTGCCGGGGCCCGCGCCGCCGATGCGGATGAACACGTCCTGCACGGTGATGGGGTCGGCCGCGTGGTCGGCGGCGGCGCCCTGCGGGCCGATCTCCAGGAGGGTGGGGGAGTTGACCGGACCGGCGTCGATCAGGAGACCGGCGAGGCGCACCCCGTTGACGTCGGCGACCTTCATGGCGGTGACGCCGTTGTCGGGGATGAGGGTGGCGTAGCCGAGCCCGAGGACGACGGTCCCGGCCCGCCGTACCTCGACCGTCCGGTCCAGGTGGTAGATCCCGGGCGTGAACAGCAGGTGCAGCCCCTCGTCCAGGGCCTGGTTGAGGGTGGCCGCGGACACGCCCGGCCGGGCGACGTAGAACCGCGACAGCGGCACCGACGTGCCGCGCGGTGTGCCGCTGCCCCAGGACACCCCGCGGGCGTTGGTCCGCAGCTCCGGCAGGAACACCTTGTACTCGGCGCCGTCCAGACAGAGGAACGGCTTCTCGCGGGAGAGCGGGGTGGTTTGCAGCGTCGTGTACGGGGGTTCGGGGAAGCTCTGCCCCGGCGCGCCCTCGACGCCGGAGAACACCATGTTCCACACGGCGTTGCGCCATCCGCCCACCGCGCTGTCGCGGGTGTACCACTGCTGCTGCGAGTACGGTCCGACCTCGCCGTCGATGCGGCTGTCCGCGATGTAGCCGCCGCTCGCCCAGCCGTACCCGGTGGGCGCCAGGTTCAGGCCGCCGCGGATGTGCATGCGCCGGAACGGCGCGGCCTGCGACACGGCCCACCGGTTCGTGCCGTTGACCGGGATCAGCGCCAGGTTCTCCGCCGACCGCCAGAAGTTCTGCGTGGCATTGCCGTCGAACCAGCCCGCGTCGACGGTGACATCGCCGTTGATGGTGGTGTCGTCGGGGGACAGGCCGAGGCCCGCGATGGAGGTGTAGAAGCCGATCTGGGCGTTGAGCCCGTGGTACGTGCCGGGCTTGAAGAGGAGGGCGTAGCGGCCCGTGCCGAACTGCGCCGACTCCTGTTTCTTGAAGATCTCGTCGAGCTTGGCCTGGATCCCGCTGGTGGCCGGGTCGAAGACGATGACGTTCGGCCCGAGGTCACCGCCGCCGGGCAGCCGGGCCTTCCGGGCCGAGGGCGCGGCGGCTGCCGGACCGGCGACTGCCGGACCGGACAGGGCGAGGAGTGCGGGCACCGACGCGGCGGCGGCCCCGAGAACGGATCTGCGGGCCGGGGAGCCGGGGGAGGGGGAGTTCGTGGGGGAAGGGGGCATGGGGCACTCTCCTAGTTCAGGAAATGAACACGTGGGGGTTCTGGGAGCGCTCTCTTGCCGTTGCATGTTTCATCCGCGTGAATCCCGCGTCAAGGGAAGCGACCGGAGTTCCGTGACTTGTTGAACGGGGGAGGCCAAATCGCGGGGTATATAGGGTAGTTGGCGGTGAATGGGGAGCGCGGGCCGTGCCGCTGTACGGAGCCACTGCGTTCAAGAGGTGGCTTCGCGCGGGGTCAAGCCGATCTGCGTACCGCCGCGTGTCCGCCCGTTTGGACATGCGCCGGGTTGCAAGCCCACGCATCACGTCACGCAGTGATGAGCGGGAGCTGCCGCGGGGCATTCCCGACGTGACGGCTAGCTGTGCAACGCTGCCGAACGGCGCCTGGCGCGGCGGCTTACGGGTGAGGTCCGCAGGGTGGACGGGTCTCGTCCGGTTAGGTGATTGAAGGTCAAATCGCAACCGTGAACTGCGAAATAGATCCAAAGGCGACCGCGGGACCGCTATGGCGAGGGGATTTCGCCGGTCAACCTCTTGCGTCCGCAGTGACTCCTCTGCCACATTCACCCCAGCCGAGCATGGCATGCACGCGCCAGGGGTGATCCCGCCTTCCGCGTGTGCGTTTCAGCCGCATACCTATGCGGTCGCGTCCTCATCGCAGGACGTTCCATCCCCCACACAATGGAGACGAACGTGCGAATATCCAGACTCGTCCCCGCGCTCGCGGCCACCGCAATCGCCGTACTGGGGCTCGCCCCCACCGCGGCGGCGCAGACGGCGCCGTCCGCCAACGCACCCACGGTCGCATCCGGCACCTCCGCCCAGCCGATCATCGGCGGCGGCTACGCCAGCAACGCGCCCTGGGCGGCCCGCCTGTTCTCGAACGGCCGGCAGACCTGCAGCGCCACGATCATCGCGCCGACCTGGATCCTCACCGCGAAGCACTGCGTCAGCGGCGGCGGCCTCTCGTTCCGCATCGGCAGCCTCGACCAGACCTCGGGCGGCACCACGGCCAACGGTGTCAGCGTCCACAACAACGCGAACTCCGACCTGTCCCTGGTCAAGCTCGACCGCTCCGTGTCCGGCACCTACGCGCGCCTCGGCAACCCGGGCTCCGTGCAGGTGAACCAGACCGTGCAGGTGTACGGCTGGGGCGCCACCTCGCAGTGCGGCCAGGAGATCAACTGCCAGTCGCAGCTCCTGAAGGTCGCCAACGTCGTCGTGACCGGCGGCTGCCGCGACTACTTCCAGGGTCAGGCCATCTGCGCCCGGCGCGGCAACGGCATCACCGCGGGCGGCGACTCCGGCGGCCCGATGATGGCCAACGGCATCCAGGTCGGCGTCGCGTCCACCAGCGACCGCCAGACCTCGACCGCGTACACGAACGTGACGGCGTACCGCTCCTGGATCCAGAGCATCGCGGGCGTCTGACCCGCCCCGCCGCCTCCCTCGCGCCACCGAGTGACCCCCAGCCAGTCCCGTCGCCTCCGCGCGGTCACCGCGCGGAGGCGACGCCGGGCCACCCGCCCCGCCCACGCCCTCGCCACAGACCGGAGACCAGCACGTTGCGTTCCCGCCCGCGCGCCCTGACCGCCGCAGCCCTCGCCGTCACCCTGGCCGTCGGCCTCGCCCCCGCGGCCGACGCGGCGCGACCAGCGCACGGGGCGCCACCGGCGCACGCGGCACGGCAGGACCCGGCGCGGCACACCACCGCGACGGCGGACCGGCAGGCAGCGGACCCGGAGGCGACGGGCATCCGCTCCGCGTACGCGAACGTCCTGGACCTCCAAGGCGTCCCGGCCGCCGCGCAGCCCGGCGAGTTCAACCCGGTCACCGTCTTCGCCGACCGTGGCGCCTGGCACGCCTACGCGCTGCCTTCGGTGCAGGACCCGTCCACGCACGGCGGCTTCAGCGGGCCGCTGCACATCGCGCAGGAATACCCGTGGTGGCTGAGCAAGTCCTTCAGCCGGATGCGCCTCACCGAGGCGGGCGAGCACCTCGACCTCGCCGGGGGCGGCGCACCGCGCTTCACGTCACTGCCCGGGGCGCTGCGCCAGACCTACCGCCTCGACGACGGCCTGCGACTGACCCTGGAACTGCGCTTCGCCACGGAGCGGACCGCACTCGTCCGGGCCCGGGTCCACAACACCGGCCGCGCGCCCCGCACCCTCGGTGCCGACTGGACCGGGACCCTGCTGCGCCCCGAGGCGGCGCCCCAGCGCGACGCGCCCGCGCTGAGCGCCACCGCGCGCGGCGTCGCCGTCGGCTTCGCCCGGGTCCGCGAGAAGTGGGACTACCTCACCGACGGCACCGAGCGCTTCGAGGTCACCCACCGCGAGCCCGTCCGCACCACCGTCGAGGGCGACACGTACCGCAGTGAGCTCGCCGCGCCCCTCACCCTCGCCCCCGGAGCGGCCCGCAGCCTGGACTGGACCGAGAGCTACACGTTCACCGCGGCCGAGCGGGCCAGCGAGGCCTCCTCCGTGCGCCGTGTCCTCGCGCACCCCGCCGCCAACGCGCTGGCCGGTGAAGCGCGTTGGCGCCGCTACGTCGCCGGCGTCACCCGGGGCGTCCCGGCCGACCGGCGCCGTCTCGCCGTGAAGTCGCTGGAGACCCTCGTCACCAACTGGCGTTCCGCCGCCGGGCGGATCCGGCACGACGCCATCAGCCCGTCCCTCTCCTACAAGTGGTTCACCGGCGGCATCTGGGCCTGGGACACCTGGAAACAGGCCGTCGGCACCGCACGCTTCGACCCCCGGCTCGCGCAGTCCCAGATCCGCGCCATGTTCGACCACCAGATCCGGCCGACCTCGGCGACCCGGCCGCAGGACGCCGGGATGATCCCCGACGCCGTCTTCTTCAACGACCAGGCCGACGGCGGCGGCAACTGGAACGAGCGCAACAGCAAACCCCCGCTGGCCGCCTGGGCCGTGTGGGAGGTCTACCGGCGCGGCGGCGACCGGGCGTTCCTGCGCGAGATGTACCCGAAGCTGGCCGCGTACCAGGCCTGGTGGTACCGCAACCGGGACCACGACCGCGACGGGCTCGCCGAGTACGGCGCGACCGTCGACCCCGCCAACGACAGCACCGAGCAGCGCAGGCTCGCCGCCGCCTGGGAGAGCGGCATGGACAACGCGCCGCGCTTCGACGCCGGCCTCGGCACCTCCGTCGTCACCAACCGCGACGCCTCCGGCACGGTCACCGGCTACTCCCTCACCCAGGAGTCCGTCGACCTCAACGCCTATCTCGCCGCCGACCAGGACCACCTCGCCGACATCGCCCGCGCGACCGGGGACCGCGCCGGGGAGCGGCGCTGGCGCGCCCGGGCCGAGGCCACGCACCGGGCGGTGCGCGAGCGGATGTACGACCCCGGGGACGGCTGGTTCCACGACATCGCCCTCGACAGCGGCAAGCGGCTCACCGCGCGGGGCCGAGGCATCGAGGGCGCCATCCCCCTGTGGACCGGCACGGCGTCCCGCCCACAGGCCGCCGCCGTACGCGACCGCCTCACCGACCCGCGCGAGTTCGCCACCCCCGTCCCCTTCCCGACCGTCGCCCGCAGCTCGCCCTACTTCGCCCCACAGCGCTACTGGCGCGGCCCCGTCTGGCTGGACCAGGCGTACTTCGCCCAGGCGGGCCTGCGGCGCTACGGCTACGCGGCACAGTCCCGCACCCTCACGGACCGCCTCCTGACCGCGGCCCACGGCCTTTCGGCCCGGAGCCCGGTGATGGAGAACTACGACCCGCTGACCGGCGCCCCCCTGAACTCACCCAACTTCAGCTGGTCGGCGGCGGTGCTGCTGCCCATGCTGAGCCAGCGCTAGCGAGCTGTCCGGCCCTCTTCGGGGGGCCGCCCTTGAGGATGCGCGCTCCTACCGTGCCAGGCCCGGGTTGGGGGTCAGGACGCGGCGGAGGACGGCCTCGATGGCGGTGCGGGTGGGCGGCTCGGTGCCGGCGAGGCCGCGCAGGGTGAGGCCGTTCATGACGGCGGCGGCCGCGGTGGCGGTGATCTGGTCGGTGTAGTGGGCCACGGCCTGTTCGACCGCAACGGCAACATCGGCCCCACCCTGTGGGCCGACGGCCGGATCATCGGAGCCTGGGCCCAGACCCCCGACGGCCGCATCAACCACCACCTCCTCATCGACCCCGGCCCAGCGGCACGCGCCGCCATCGAAGCCGAAGCCACCCGCCTGGCCGCCTTCCTCGGCGACACCCGCGTCACCCCCTGCTACCGCACCCCCCTCGAACGCCAACTGGCCACCCAGCCCCGCTGAGCGGGGTGCGGTCATCGGGTCCGACGTCCGTATCGGGGCGGGGCCAGGGCTTTGGGTCAGGGCTTCCAGCGGTGCGCGTAGCCCTCGCGCAGGGGCCCGCCGAGCAGGTCGAGCACCTGCTCCGTTGCTGCCGCGAGCGGCCCGGGGTCGGCGTGTTCGGCCACGGCCCGACGGCCGTCCAGGAGCGCCCTGCCCAGGACGGGGTCCGCGTCGAGGAGCCTGCGGGGGAGCCACTTGCCGATGCCCGTCCAGGCGTTGTGGTGGGCGGTGAGGAGGTGGGCCGCCTCGCGCAGGACGTGTTCGGCGACGGACAACTGCTCGTGGCGGTCGGCCGGGTCACCCGGGTCGACCAGGTCGTCCAGGAAGCAGGTGAGGGCGTACCGGCTGTGCTCCCGCTCCTCCGGGGCGAGCGGGGCGGGTCCGGACGCCAGGACCTGCCGGGCGAGTTCGCGGGTGCGGGCGACATGGCCGTGCGGGTCGGTCAGGGGGAGGCCCCGGTCGTAGAGGAAGAGGACGGTGCCGCGGCGGCGGGACCTGTCCCAGGCGAAGAACTCCGGTATGTCCGCGAGGGTGTTGAGGAACAGCTCGGCGAGGCGGCCCTCGTGCCGGACCACCTCGCGGCCGCTGTGCCCGGAGTCCGGCAGGAGCACCGCCAGGTCCAGATCACTGCTCGGCGTGGCGCGGCCCTGCGCGGCCGAGCCGCCGAGCAGGGCGCCGAGCGCGTGCGGGTGGCGTGCCGCGACCAGACGGGTGGCCGCCGCGCGGTACGTGTCCTGATCATTGCCGTGATCATTCATGGGAGTTCATCGTGCCAGCACAGGCGTGCGACCACCGCCCGAGGTCACGGGAGCAGCAGCGCCTCCGCCTCGACGACCGCACGCCGCAGCGCGGCGGGGTCGTCCGGCCGGAGCCCCGCCACGACCGCGTCGATGCCCCGCAGGCCCGCCCGGCGCAGGAGCTGCTTCTCGTTGGTGACCCACGCGCCGCGCTCGGCGAGGACGGCGTGCGCGGACTGGAGGGCGGCCGTGGCGATCGCGCCCGCGGCCTCGGTGGCCTGGCCGCGGGGTGCGTAGGCGGACTTGGCGTGGTCGAGGGTCATGGTGGCGCGCTGTCGCCACACCGGTGGGGCGGCCTCGCGCAGGGGCTGAGGGAACTCGGGGCGGGGCAGGGTGCCGCGCAGGACCTGGTTGAGGGCGAGTTCGGCGACGACCAGGTAGCTGGGGATGCCCGCGAGGTGGAACATCAGCGGCTCCCAGTGGAATCGGCCCTGCCGGGCCTCGGCGAGTTCGTGCTCGACGGCGTCGAGGTCGCGGTAGTGGACGTCCACGCCCCGGCCGTCGATGGTGAACCACCCCCCGCCGTTGAACACGCCGCCGCCCCAGCCGCCGATCTCGGAGACCTCACCGGGCCAGCCGATGCCCCGCAGGTCGTCCGGGGCGAAGCGGCCCCGGTAGTACACCGCCAAGTCCCAGTCGCTGTCCGGGGCGTGCGTGCCCTGGGCCCGGGAGCCGCCGAGGGTGACGGCGTGCACGGCGGGCAGGGCGGCGAGCCGGTCGGCGACGTCGTCGAGGAAGCGGTCGTCGTTCGTCCCGGTCATCAACGCTCCGATCGTGGGTGGTTCAGGTGCGGTTCGTGAGCGGCGGACGAGGGCGGGCCGGGTCGGGCCCGCCCCGCCTAGTCCTTGAGTCCCACCACGCACCAACCGCGCCGGTCGGCCTCGGTGAGGACGCGGCCCCAGTCCTCAAGGAGGTCGGTGAACTCGTCGAAGGAGGAGATCCACCCACCCTCCTGGGGCGTCGCCGCATGTGCGGTGAAGGCCGCGCGCAACCCGCCGAGGCGAGGCCTCAGCCTCTCCCAGGTCGCGGCCAGCCGCCGGACGCTGTCCGGGGCGCGGGCGAGCAGCACTCCGTTGGAGACGGCGGGGCCGTCGCCGAAGACGCCAGGATCCGTGTGCTCGTCCTCGCCGTCGGGGCCGCACCAGATCAGCCCGAGCAGCAGGGCGTCCAACGCGGCGCGCAGCACCGGGTCGGCGTGGTCGCGCACGTCCTCCCACCGCTCCCCGGCCCAGAAGTGCGGCTTGTACGAACCGAGGGTGCGCCGGAACGCGTAGACCCCGAAGTACGCGCTGTCGGGCCCCTGCGGCCACTGCCAGTCTCCCTCGACCGACTGCGCGGCGCCCGCGTCCAGGTCCCACAGTCCCGTCTCGTCGGCGTACCAGGCGTCCCGCAACCGCGACAGCCGCTCCGGGAGCGGAACCTCCCCGAGCCAGGCCGCGTCGGCGATCAGCACTTCGATGCTCAGCCCCATGGGGCTGAGCGTAGTGATGGGGGGCTTCGGGGCGCCGAGGCCCCCCATCCCGGGACGCTCAGTGCTGGTAGCCGGTGTACGTGGCGAAGCCCTTGGCGCCGCCCTGGTACCAGGTGTCGGGGTCGGCGGTGGCCAGCGGCAGGCCCGCGCGGAAGCGCTCGACGAGGTCGGGGTTGGCGAGGTAGGCGCGGCCGTAGCTGATGAGGTCGGCGCCCTGGGCGAGCCAGTGCTCACCGGCGGCCCGGTCGCCCGGCGTCGGGCCGATCTGGCCGCCGGGGTTGACGATGAAGGCGCCCGGCCACGCCTTGCGGAGCGCGACGAGGGTGTCCTCCTCGGTGCCGGTGAGGACGTGGAGATAGGCGAGACCGAGGGGTGCGAGGGCCGCGACGAGCGCGCCGTAGAGCTCGGGTACGTCGTCCTCGACGATGCCCCAGACACTGCCGCCGGGGGAGAGGCGCAGGCCCACGCGGTCGGCGCCGATGGCCTCGGCGGCCGCCTCGGTCGCCTCGACGGCGAAGCGGATGCGGCCGGTGAGGGAGCCGCCGTAGGCGTCGGTGCGGTGGTTGGTGTTGGTGGCGAGGAACTGCTGGATGAAGTAGCCGTTGGCGCCGTGGAGTTCGACGCCGTCGAAGCCCGCGTCGACGGCGCGGCGGGCGGCGTCCGCGAACACCCGCACCTCGTCCCGGACCTCGGCGGTGCTGAGCGCGCGGGGGACCGGGGCGGCCTGGCGGCCCTTGGGGCCGGTGTACAGGGCGGCGTCGAGGGCGATCGCGGACGGCGCGACGGGATGGTGGCCCGCGACGTCGGGGTGGCCGACGCGGCCCGCGTGCATGAGCTGGGCGAAGACGCGGCCGCCATTGGTGTGGACGGCGTCGGTCACCGGCCGCCACGCGGCGACCTGCTCGTCGGTGTGCAGGCCCGGAGTGTTGGGGTTGGACTGGCCCGTGCGGCTGGGCTGCACCCCCTCGGTGACGATGAGCCCGGCGGTGGCGCGCTGCGCGTAGTACGTCGCCGTGAGCTCGGCGGGGATGCCGTCGGCGGTGGCGCGGGCGCGGGTCATGGGGGCCATGACGAGGCGGTTGGGCAGCGTCAGGCTCCCGAGCGGGAAGCTGTCGAACAGGCTGGTCACAGTGGTGTCCTTCGCGTAGTACCGGCGGGTGCGGGGTGGTGCGTCGGCTACGCTAAAACCTGACGTTGACGTCAGAGGCAAGTGTCGAGGTCGGAGGCACGTGTTCGGGAGGGGCGCATGAGGATCGGGGAACTCGCCGCGGCGACCGGCGTGAGCGTGCGGGCGCTGCGGTACTACGAGGAGCAGGACCTGCTGTCCGCGGACCGCAGCCCCAGCGGTCAGCGCCACTACCGGCCCGCGGCCGTCGAGCGGGTCCGGCTGATCCAGCAGCTGTACGCGGCCGGGCTTGCCAGCAAGGCCATCGTGGACCTGCTGCCCTGCATCGAGACCGACGAAGTGGCCCCGCAGCTCCTGGAGCGGCTGCGGGCCGAGCGGGCGCGTCTCGACGGGCAGATCACCGGCATGCTGGCGA
Organism: Streptomyces flavofungini; assembly: GCF_014650815.1. Taxonomy (GTDB): domain Bacteria; phylum Actinomycetota; class Actinomycetes; order Streptomycetales; family Streptomycetaceae; genus Streptomyces; species Streptomyces flavofungini. Next base: position 256,743 of record NZ_BMVR01000012.1, on the reverse strand, counting down.
CCAGGGACCGCCTCGACGCGGCCATCGCCCTGGCCGACGACGCCCGGGAGCGGGGCCGCCCCTGCCCCCGCTGAGGACCCGCCGGGCCGCCGTCGGGTGCCGTCGTCAGGTGCCGATGACCCGCAACGACGTCCACAGCGCGAGCGTCGAGACGAGCAGCGCGGCGGGCACGGTCAGGAGCCCGAGGACGGTGAACTCCTTGAGCCGGACGTCGTGTTCGTGGTGATGCGTGATGCGGCGCCAGAGCAGCGTGGCCAGGGAGCCCGCGTACGTCAGGTTGGGGCCGATGTTGACCCCGAGGAGGACGGCGAGGACCGCGCCGGGGCCGGAGGTGGCGGCGAGCGGGGTGAGGGCGAGCACGGCGGGCAGGTTGTTGATCAGGTTCGCGAGGACCGCGGCGAGCGCGGCGGTACCGAGCAGCGCGGGCAGGGACGTGCCGTCGGGCAGGGCCTGGCCGAGCGCGTCGCCCAGGCCGTTGTCGATCACGGCGCGGACGACGACGCCGAGGGCCAGGACGAACGCCAGGAACGGCAGGCCCGCGGAGCGGACGATCGCCGCCGGTGTGGTGTGCCGCCGGGCCAGGGCGCGTACGGCCATGACGGCCGCACCGGCCGCCGCGGCCCACGCCGGGTCGACGCCGGCCGCGGAGGCCACGGCGAACCCGCCGAGCGTCGCCGCGACGGTCACCAGCGCGAACAGCGGCACCTCCGGGCGTTCCTGGGCCCCGTCGTCGTCGGTGGGCGCGTCCAGGTCGGCCGCGAAGTAGCGGCGGAACACGACGTACTCGACGGCGATCGCCGCCAGCCACGGCAGCAGCATCAGGAGCGCGAAGCGGGTGAACGTCAGGCCGGTGGCGGTGAACGCGAGCAGATTCGTCAGGTTCGACACCGGAAGCAGCAAGGACGCCGTGTTCGAGAGGTGGGCGCAGGCGTAGGCGTGCGGCTTGGCGGAGGTGCCCATGCGGGTGGCCGTGGCGAACACCACGGGCGTCAGCAGGACCACCGTGGCGTCCAGGCTCAGCGCGGCGGTCACCACCGACGCGAGCGCGAACACCGCACCGAGCAGCCGCCGCGGCCGGTGCCGGGCCCAGCGGGCCATCCACGTGCCGCAGGCCCGGAACAGCCCCTCGTCGTCGCACAGCTTGGCCAGCACCAGGACCGCCGCGAGGAAGCCGATCACCGGGCCGAGCCGGGCCGCCTCGTCGCGTACGTCGTCCAGCGGGATCGCCCCCGTCACGATGACGAGAGCGGCGGCGGGCACGGCGAACACCGCCTCCGGCCGCCCGAAGGGGCGGACGACGGCGCACGCCAGTACGACGATCAGGGCGGCGACGGACAGGAACTCAAGGAGCATGCCCTCGATCATTCCCGGTGCCCGGCCCGGACCCGGACGCCACCCCCGGAACAAGCGGAGGGAATCATTCAGGAGCGGTCCCGGGCCTGCCGGAAGCGGGCGAGCCCCTCGGCGAGGTCGACGATCGGCTCGGGATAGTCGAACCGGGCGCGCTCAAGGCCGGTGAGCCGCCACGGCTCGTGCACCGCCGCGCCCGCCAGCTCCGCCAGTTCGGGCACCCAGCGGCGTACGTACGCGCCCTCCGGGTCGTGGCGCTTGCCCTGCAGTACCGGGTTCAGGACGCGGTTGGGGCGGGTGTCGTTGCCGGTGCCGGCCGTCCACTGCCAGTTGAGCTGGTTGTCGGCGATGTCGCCGTCCACCAGGTGGCGCAGGAAGTGCCGGGCGCCGATCCGCCAGTCCACGTACAGCGTCTTCGTGAGGAAGCTCGCGGCGATCAGCCTGCCGCGGTTGTGCAGCCACCCTTCGTGCGCGAGCTGCCGCATCGCCGCGTCCACGGCCGGGAAGCCGGTGCGCCCCCGCCGCCACGCCTCGATGTCGTCGGCCGCCTCGTCCTCGCCGCGCCAGCGGTCCTGCCGGTCCCGGTAGTCCGCCCAGGCCGCGCGCGGCCGGGCCGCGAGCACCTGGTGGTGGAAGTCCCGCCAGCACAACTGGCGTACGAACGCGGCCGGACCAGGCCCGTCCGTCTTCCCCGCGCGGTGGACCAGCTCGACGGGCGAGAGCGTGCCGAAGTGCACGTGCGGGGAGAGCCGGGACGTCCGGTCGCCCGCCAGGTCGTCGTGCCCGTCCGCGTAGCCCGCGATCCCCGACCGCAGCCACGCCGCGAGCCGGGTCCGCGCCACGGCCTCGCCGCCGGGCGGCACACCGGGCGACACCTCCCGTACGTCGGCGCGCGCCGGCACCCGCTCGGAGGCGAGGCCGGACGGCACGCGGACGGTGCGCGGGGCGGCGACGACATCCCGCACGCCCTGCTGCGACCAGCGCCTGTAGTACGGCGTGAAGACGGCGAAGTGGTCACCGTTCGCCGGGGTCACCGCGCCCGGCGCGACCGCCGTCACGACACAGTCGTGGACGTGCAGCGCACAGCCCCGCTCCGCGAGCGCGGCCCGCAGCCGCCGCTCCCGGTCCTGCGCGAAGCCGCTGACCCCGGCCGCCATGTGCACCGCCCCGGCGCCGGTCGCCGCGACCACGGCACCCACCTGGTCCACCACGTCCCCGGACCGCACGACCAGCCGCCCGCCGCGCTCGCGCAAGGCCGCGTCGAGCGCCGTCAGACAGTCGGCCAGGAAGGCGAGACGGTTGGGCGCGGCGAACCCGGCGGCGGCCACGTTGTCGTCCCGGACGAAGAGCGGGACGACCTCGTCCGCCTCGGCGAGCGCGGCGCGCAGCGGCGGGTGGTCGTGCAGCCGGAGGTCGGCGGTGAACAGGACGATGGAGGTGGCCATGGCGCTGCTCCTGAGGGGGGCGGTGCTGCTGGCGGGGAGGCTGCGTAAGAACCTGTCGGAGGACCGCGGCGGCCGCTGCTGGCTTTCCGGCGGCCGTGCTGGAGAACGAGGAGGTGGTACCCGTGAACGTATCGACATGGGTGCTTCCCTCCGGGGGCACGGTCGGGCGACAGGCCGTCCGGGAGCGCCGTCTCCGCGCACTCCCGAAAGGCACGATCATGCAGTTCACTTCCGAACAGCGCCTCGACGACGGCGTCATCGAGCGCGAGTTCACCCTCGGCGACATCCCCGGCACCCTGTGGACGCCCGACTCTGCTGGAGCTGCCGGGGCCGCACCGGTCCGAGCCGCGCATCGCGGCCGCCGGGTTGTTCGCGGGGGGGGGTACGTGCCCCGCCCCGGCCGTGAACCCGGCACCAACCTCCGGTGAACTTCGTACAACCAGCTCGGCCCTTCGGGGGTCACACCCCACAACAGCGCACCCCATCGACCGAGTGGGAGCCTCCGTGTCACACCGCCGCCGCATCCTGACGTACGCCATCGCCACCGCCGCGGCCACCGCCGGGTTCGTGCTCCCGACCGGCGCCGCCACCGCGGCACCCGCTGCCGCCACGAGCGACTTCAACGGCGACGGCTACGCGGACCTCGCCGTCGGCGTCCCGGACGGGACCGTCGGCGGCCACGCCAAGGCCGGGTACGTGAACGTCGTCTGGGGCGGCCCGAGGGGCGTCGGCGCCCACGGCAGCATCCGTGTCACGCAGGCCACCCCCGAGGTTCCCGGCACCCCGGAGGCAGGCGACCGCTTCGGCGCGGCCGTCACCCTGACGGACCTCAACGGCGACGGCATCGCGGAACTCCTCGCCGGTGTCCCCGGCGAGGACGTCACCGACCGCGGCACGGACGCGGGCATGGTCATCGCCGTCGGCGGCTCGAAGGACGGGCCGGGACCGGGCTCGACGGTCCTCACCGGTCCTTCGCCGTCCGCCGCGTACGGCAAGTCGGTCGCGGCGGCCCACCTGACCGGCGGCGACAACAAGGCGATCGTGGTCGGCGGCACGGACAAGGTCGTCGCCCGCGTCATCGTGGGCGAGGACAGCATGGTCACCACCGTCGTCGCCGCCCCCATGGGCGGCCGCGCCCCCGTCCTGGCCACCGGCGACTTCGACAGCGACGGCACACCGGACCTGGCCGTGGCGTACTGGACCGCGGGCACCCCCCACACCCAGTCCCACGTACGGCTGTGGAAGTGGGACGCCGAGCGGTCCGAGATGGCCAACTTCTGGAACACGGACAACGCCGGGGTGACCGCCCTGGCCGCCGGTGACTTCGACGGCGACGGCCACGACGACCTGGCGCTCGGCGAATGCCGCGAGATCGCCGACGAGAACATCGACGACCCGTGCGGCCCCGAGAAGCTCGCCAAGGGCGGCGGCATCCACCTCCACTACGGAAGCCCCGCGAGCGGCTCGTTCGGCACCCGCGCCCAGACCCTCAACCAGGACACCGCGGGCGTCCCGGGCGTGGCTGAGGACGGCGACCGCTTCGGCGCCGCCCTCGCCGTCGCCGACGTCGACCGGGACGGCCGCGACGACCTCATCGCGGGCGCCCCCGGCGAGGCCGTCGGAAGCAAGGCGAAGGCGGGCGCCGCCTGGCTGCTGCGCGGTGGTGCCAAGGGCCTGCTCGACGCGGGCGGCGGTGCCAGGTCCGTCGCCTGGAACCAGGACACGCCTGGTGTCCCTGGCGTCGCCGAGGCGGGCGACATCTTCGGCGCGGCGGTCGCCGCAGGCGACCACGACGCCGACCGGACACCGGACGTCGCGGTCGGATCCCCGGGCGAGAACGCCTCCCTGGGCGCCGCATGGCTCCTCCCCAAGGGGGCGCCCGGCGGCTCGGTGGCCTTCTCGCCGCGCACGCTCGGCCTGCCGTACCTCGGCACGGCTCAGAAGTACGGCAATCCGCTGAACAGCCGCTGAGTAACGCCCTGCGGATACCCCGCCCGCCCACCGCGAGGGCTCCGGCCACCGGCTGCCCCACCTGCCGCAATGCGTGGTCCCGGACGGCTGACCCGCCCGAATCGCCGTCCCGGGACCACGCCGATGTCAGTGCCCCCTGCGAACGTGGACGCATGACGACCACCACCCGCGCCGCACCCGGCGACCTGGTCGCGGCCTTGCGACTGCCGGTGTGGAACACCCTGTCCGCGCGCGCCGAAGGCCTGCGCCGGGCGCTGCCGCCCCGCCCCGACGCACCGGCCGAACGCTTCTCCTGGCTGCGCTCCCTCACCCCCGAGCAGGCCCGCGACGCGGCACTCCTGGAGCACCTCGACGCCCTCTGCGGACACCTCGCCGGAAAGCCCGCCCTCGGCTACGCCCCCGACGACCCGCTGCCGGACGCCGCCCTGGAGGCCGCTGAGGGCTTCAACCCGCAACTGACCACGCTCATCACCCGCTATCGGGCGGCACGCGCCGCGGCCCACGACGGGGCCCAGGACGCGGCCCGCGCCGACGGGCCCGGACGGGGCCGGTAATGCCCGTGCCGATTGGCTCAAAGGGAGTGGAACTGGCCTGCGGGGTGGGGGTTTTCTGGTGGGACGCCCGTACGAGGAGGAGGTCCGGCCATCGGAGACACGAGGATCCCCGGCCCCGAGCCCCGGCCGGACGGCGGCGTGGGCGCCATCACGGCGGCGGGCGGACTGCACCAGTACCAACTGCGGTTGCACGCCGAGTACGGACCCGTCGTACGGTTCCAGCTGCCCGGCACGGCGACGGCCGTGTCCGTCGCCGACCCCGTGCTCCTGGAAGCCACCGCGCACCTCAATGAACGGCCGGACCAGCTCTTCGAGTTCCTCGCGCCGCTGTGCGAGGCGGGCAACCTCCAGGTCATCCCGGCCGCGGAGCACACGCCGTGGCGGCGGCTGCTGCTCTCGGTGTTCGCCGGACGCCCCTCCCACGAGCGGCACTTCGCGGCCTTCGCCGCGCTGACGACGGAACTCGCCGACGGCTGGGCCGCGCACGCCGCCGCGGAGCCCGTCGAACTGCAGAAGGACCTCACCGCGCTGACCCTGCGGATGATCTGCGAGTACGCCCTCGGAGGCAGCGCCGCCGCGGACCCCGACAGCGTCATCACCGCGTTCGAGGACGTCCTCACCGAATACCTGGGACGGCTCTACGAAGCCCCCGTCCCCGGCACCCAGGAGGAGCGCGCCGCCCGGGCGGAAGACGCCCTGGCCCACCTGCGCGCGACCGTCGACCGGGTGGTCGCGGCGCACCGCTCCGACGGCCGCACGGACCGCAGCGACCTCATCGGGGCGCTCGTCGAAGCCGGTGCGGAGCCCGCGCGGATCCGCGACACCGTCATGGTGACGATGCTCGCCGCCCACCACACCACCGGCGTGGCCGTCTCCTGGACCCTGCACCTGCTGGCGCGCCACCCCGACGTGGCCGCGCGCGTCACCGGCGAACTGGACCGCGTCCTGGGCGAGCGCGCCGTGCCCGACTACCCCGACCTGCGACGGCTCACGTACCTGGACATGGTCCTCAAGGAGTCGATGCGGCTCTACCCGCCCGGCCCGTACGGCGCGCGCGAGACCACCGACGCCCTCACCGTCGGCGACTACGAGATCCCCGCCGGGGCGACCGTCTTCTACCCGTTCTGGGCCGTCCACATGAACCCCGAGCACTGGCCCGAGCCGGAGCGGTTCGACCCCGAGCGGTTCACGCCCGAGGAGACCGCGAAGCGGCCGCGGCTCGCCCACATCCCCTTCGGCATCGGCCCGCGCAGCTGCGAGGGCGCGAACCTGGCCGTGGCCGAGGCCCAGCTGGTCTTGGCCGTCCTGCTCAAACGCTTCCGGTTCCGGCCCGTGCCGGGGCACGAGGTGGTGCCGGTCGAACGGTTCGTGCTCTGGGCCGCCGACGACATCCGCATGCTGGTGAGCCCGCGCGCCCCGGCGTAGCACGGGAACATTCGTCCAAGACGAGCCTGCGAGAACCGGCCAGGGTGGAGGCATGTACGGCGACGACTTCGAAGACGGCCGGGAGGCTGACGGCAGCCGGGGCTCAGCGGGCGGCTGGGACGCCGGATCCGCAGGTGGCTTGAGTGCCGAGGACGGCCGGGACTTCGACGCCGGTTGGGACACCGTGCGGCCCGTCGGCGGACCAGCAGTGCGCGGGGGCGGCGGCGGGGGCGGTGGCGTCTACGTGGCCGGGTACCGCTCCCGCGCGGGCGGGTGCCTCGACATGCGCGTGTTCCCGCAGCCGTTCGTCACTGTCGTCCTCGGCTTCGGCGACGCCCTGTTGCACGTGGACGGCGGCTCGGGCCGGACGGCCCTGGGCAGCCTCGTCGCCGGTCCCGTGCCCGGGCCGACCCGCATTCGGTCCGGGCGGTTCTCCTGCGTCGAGCTGCGCCTGTCGCCGCCGGCCGCGTACGCGCTGCTGGACGCCGCGCCCGCCGACCTCCACGGGGCCGTGACCGGCCTGGAGGAGCTGTGGGGCGCGCGCGGGCGGCGGCTCGGCGAAGGGATCGCCGGGGCCGGGGGCTGGCCGGAGCGGTTCGCCCTCGTCGACCGGTTCCTCGGCGAACGGGCGGCGCGCGCACCGGTGATGGACGCCGAGGTGGCCGCGACCTGGTCGTCCATCGTCGCCCGGCGAGGCCGGGTGCGGGTCGGTGACCTGGCGGCCGCGTGCGGATGGAGCCGCAAACGGCTGTGGGCCAGGTTCACCGCCCAGGTCGGCCTCACCCCCAAACGCGCGGCGATGCTGGTCCGCTTCCACTGCGCGGCCCGACGCCTGTACGCGGGCGCGGATGCCGCCGAGGCGGCGCTGGCGTGCGGCTACGTCGACCAGTCGCACCTGCACCGCGACGTGTACGCGTTCACCGGGTGCACGCCGGGGGCGCTGACACGGATGGCGAGTCCCGCCGACGCCGACGCCGATGTGGCCCGCGACGCTGACGCGGAAGCCGGGCATGAGGTCGACGCCGTCACCCACCGCGAAACGAGCACCTCGCACAGCGCTTGACACACCCATGGCGAAAGGGAAGACACCGTGACGAACGACGAGGCCCGGGCGACCACTCCCGCCGACGCACGCTTGGTCATCGAGTACGCCTTCGGCGGCCTGGCGGCGCAGGTGCTGCGCGCGACCCTGCGGCTACGCGTGGTCGAGCTGATCGGCGACAAGGAGATGACGGCGGACGACGTGGCCGCCCGGGCCGACGCCGCCCCGCAGTCCATGTCCCGGCTGCTGCGCGCCCTGGCCGGCCTCGGCCTCCTTGAGGAACGCGCCGCGGGCACCTTCGCCGTCACGCCCGCCGGTGCCCTGCTCGACCCCGCGAGCCCCGGCTCCCTCGCGTCCATCGCCCGGATGTTCACCGAGCCGATGATGCTGCGGGGCTGGGAGCAGTTGGACGACAGCGTCCGCACCGGCGACGTCGCCTTCGACAAGGTCTTCGGCACGGACTTCTTCGGCCACCTCAAGCAACACCCGGACCTCTCGGCCGAGTTCAACGCGGCGATGAGCCAGGGCACCCGGCAGACGGCCGCGGCGCTGCCGGGCGCCGTCGACTTCGGGCGGTTCAAGACGGTCATGGACATCGGCGGCGGTGACGGCACGCTGCTCAGCGCGGTGCTGCGCGAGCACCCCGCCGTCACCGGGGTCATCTACGACACCGAGGAAGGCCTGGCCCAGGCCCCGGACACCCTGAGCCGGGACGGGCTCGCGGACCGATGTTCCCTGGTGGCCGGGGACTTCTTCCGTTCGGTGCCCGAAGGCGCCGATCTCCACATGATGAAGAGCATCGTCCACGACTGGTCGGACGACCAGGTGGTCACGATCCTGAGCCACTGCCGCGCCGTGCTGCCGCCCGGTGGCCGCGTCCTGATCGTCGAGCCCGTACTGACCGAGGTCGTCGACCCCGCGACCGCCGGGCGCATCTACCTGAGCGATCTGAACATGCTGGTGAACGTCGGCGGCAGGGAACGCACCCGCGCGGAGTTCGAGGAGGTGTGCCGCCGCGCCGGACTCACGGTCACGTCCGTCACGCCGCTGCCGCAGGCGCCGCCGTTCCACGCCATCGAGGCGGAGGCCGCCGGGGACTGACCGTTCGGCGGGTCCGGCAGGAGCGGTGGGTCCGGTCGGCCGGGGAAGGCCGAGGGACGCGGGAGGCCTGGTTGCGGGGGTGCGCCGCCCGGAACCAGGGCTGTCGCGCCGCGCCCCGCGCGGCCGACTACCGCACGGGGAGCGGCTGTCGACGCTCGCTCTCCGGCCGGGTCCCGAAGATGCGCCGCTCCGCCGCGCTGATCGGCGTGTCGTTGATGCTGGCCTCGCGGCGGGCCATGAGCCCTTCCGCCGTGAACTCCCACAGCTCGTTGCCGTAGCTGCGCCACCACTGGCCGTCCAGCGTCTGGCACTCGTACTGGAAACGCACCGCGATCCGCGGCCCGTGGAAGTCCCACAGCTCCTTGCGCAGCGCGTACTCGCCCTCCCGGGACCACTTGTCCCGCAGGAACGCGACGATCTCGTCCCGGCCGGTGACGAACCGGTCCCGGTTCCGCCAGACCGAGTCCACGGTGTACGCGAGCGCGACGCGCTCGGGGTCGCGGGTGTTCCAGGCGTCCTCGGCGGCCTGGACCTTCTGCAGGGCCGTCTCCTCGTCGAACGGGGGGAACGGGGGGCGTGACGTCATGTCGGCTCCTTCAGGTGCTCATGGTGACCACAGGTGGAGAACGCTCGTTCTCTGCCTCGTCGGCCACTCTAGAGAACGTGCGTTCTCCTGGGTAGTCGCCTTGCCCCTGAGGCAAACCCGGCGGCGCGCCCTTGACGGGGTACGGTGGCTCCGAATACTGGAAAACCCCAGGCCAAGCCGGGGAACACCCAGGGGCCAGAGAGGGACCGGAGACAGGAGGCCGTCGGCCGATGGACACCACGGTCACCGCCGCGGAGCGGGCGCTGGACGCGGCCGAGCGGCTCTTCTACCGGCGCGGCATCCAGTCCGTCGGCATGGACGAGATCCGCACCGCGTCCGGCCTCTCCCTCAAGCGCCTCTACCAGCTCTTCCCCGCGAAGGAACGCCTCGTCGAGGCCTACCTGGAGCGCCGCGACGAGCGCTGGCGACGCGAGCTGGCCGAGCATGTCGAGCGGCACGAGAGCCCCGAGCGGCGCATCCTGGCGGTCTTCGACTGGCTGGGGGAGTGGTTCGCCGAGCCCGACTTCAACGGCTGTGCCTGGATCAACTCGTACGGCGAGCTGGGCGCCACGTCGGAGCCGGTGGCCCGCCAAGTGCGCCTGCACAAGGCGGCGTTCAGGGACTATGTGGCCGACCTGGTGGCGCGGGCGGGCCTGCCCGCGAGCCTGGGGGAGCAGGTGTTCCTGCTGGCCGAGGGCGCGATGGCGACGGCGGCGATCACCCGCACCACGGCCCCCGCGCAGCAGGCGGCCCAGGCCGCCCGACTCCTGATCACCGCCTCCCGTCAGGCTTCCGCGTGACGATCCCTCACAGCACCTGGGCGACCTTGTAGGCGATGCCGCCTTCGATGAGGTAGCCCGACCCGACGCAGACCGTGCCGTTGAGCCACGCATAGCGCTCGGCGCCGGTCTCGAAGAGGGGGCTGGTGCGGAAGTAGTAGCGGCTGGGGTCGATCCGGTGCCGCTCGGCGGGATCGGCCAACCCCTCGCGCATCTCGGGCGGAGTGACCCAGCGGCCCCCGTACGTCATGTGCAGGAGGGCGCCGTCGTGGGTCCGCAGGGTCAGGCGCACGTCCAGGTTCATCGTGCCGTCGGGGCCGAACAGCGCCCAGTCCCCGCCGCCGGGCAGCACGTCGCCGTGCAGCCTCGGGCCGTGGAACGTACCGCCTGCGGCACCGAAGAGGACCCGTCGGCCGTAAGGGCCGCTGCCGATGGACAGGCGGGGGTCCAAGTCGACGACGATGTCGAAGAGATGAGCGGTCCGGACGTCACCGACGTCCTTCACGCGCGGGTCCACTGTCATGCTGCGTTGCCTCCTGTCGGTACGGGGAGCAGGGTGCGCCGGACCCGGTCCGTCGGGACGCCGGGCCGGGCGCCGAGCGCGGCCGGAACGTCCTGCCGACTGTTGGCCGCGGCGAGGGCGTGCGTCAGCTCGAACATGCGTGAATCATCCATGGACGCGCCTCCTGGGAAGCTCGGCTGAACTAAACGTACGATCGGTCGTATGTTTTGTGCAAGCACATGGCAGGATGGGGCCGATGAACGAGCACGCAGGGCACCGGAGTTCACCAACAGCCGCAGCCGGGGCGGAGGCCGCGGGGGATCAGCGCCTCGTCCGGGGGATGCGCGCCCGCCGGAAGGTCGCCCGCCACGGCGTGGACGTCGCCTCCCTTGAAGGCCTGAGCGGTCTGAGCATCGGCCGCCTGGCGGCGGACCTGGAGCTGAGCAAGAGCGGCATCCAGACGCTCTTCAAGACGAAGGAGAACCTGCAGCTCGCCGTGGCGGAAGCGGCGCGCGAGGCGTTCACGGAAGCGGTCATCCGTCCCGCGCGCACTGCCGCACCGGGCGCCGCGCGACTGCGCGCACTGACGGAACACTGGCTCGCGTACGCCGAGGAACCGCTGTTCCACGGAGGCTGCTTCTGGGCGGCGAGCCTCCCCGACTTCGACAGCCGACCGGGGAAGGTCCGCGACACCCTGCTCGTCCACCGCCGCACCTGGCTGGCCGTCCTCGCCGCCGAACTGCGCCACGCCGTCGACGCGCACGAGATCACCGAACTCGACCCGGACCTCACGGCCTTCCAGATCGACGCGGTCCTGGTGGCCACCAACACGGAGCTGCGCCTGGGCGGAACCGACGTGGTCGCGAAGGCCCGCCGCGTGGTCGACGGGTTCCTCGCGCTCCCGCACTGACCGCGCTCCCGCACTGACCGCGCCCCCGCACTGACCGTGTGCGCGACGCCCACACCCCGCACGACACGGGAAAAGCCGTGCCGCATCTCCCTCAAGCCGTGGAATCATCGGGCGGCCCGGACGGGCGGGCGACTCCGCGAACGAACAAGACGAGGGACGGGGACGGGTGTGATCGACGGCTGGGAGTGGGACGAGAGCTTGTTCGCGGGGACGGCTGCGTACTACGCGCGGGGGAGGCTCCCGTACGCGCCGGGGCTGGCGAAGGCGCTGGCCGAGGCCCTGCGACTCGACGGGCGGGGCCGCCTTCTCGACGTGGGATGCGGCCCGGGCGCGGTCGCCCTGACGCTGGTGGATCTGTTCGGCGAGGTCGTGGGCGTGGATCCGGACGCCGGAATGATCGCCGAGGCCGGACGGCAGGCGGCGAAGGCGGGCCTGGCCGCGAAGACGCACTGGGTGCGGGCCCGCGCCGAGGACCTGCCCGCGGGCCTCGGCACGTTCACGGCGGCCGCCTTCGCCCAGTCGTTCCACTGGATGGACCGCGAACTGGTGGCGGCGACCGTACGGGACATGCTCACGCCCGACGGCGTACTCCTGCACATCTCGGACCTGAAGACGGCCCCCCGCGCCGACGCGGACCTGCCCCACCCGGCCCCGCCCCGAGCCGCGCTGGACGACCTGGTCAGGACGTACCTCGGCCCGGTGCGGCGAGCGGGCCGAGGAACGCTCCCGCAGGGCACACCGGGCGGTGAGTCGGCCATCTTCGCCCGCGCCGGATTCTCCGGCCCCGACCGCCACGTCGCCCCCGGCGGCCAGCCCATGGACCGCGACTGCGACGACCTGGTGGCCCAGGTGTTCTCGATGTCCTTCTCGGCCCCGCACCTGTTCGGTCCCCACCGCGAAGCCTTCGAGTCGGACCTGCGCCGCGTACTCCGGGAGGCCTCCCCGTCCGGTCGCTTCTCCGAACGCCAGCCGGGCACAGAGATCTTCATCTGGCACAAGCGCCCGCCCCGGCAGGGGGTGGCTGCGCCTGCGGCTAGGCCGTTTCCTTCGGATCATCTGATCGTTGGTTGATGTGTGTCGTTGACTGATGCCCAGTGGGCGCGCATTGAGCCGTTGCTGCCCGACCGGGCGCCTCGACGGGGCGGGCGGTGGCGGGATCATCGGCAGGTGATCGACGCGATCGCGTTCAAGTACCGCACCGGGACGCCGTGGATGGACCTGCCCGAGCAGTTCGGCTCGTGGAAGGGCGTCCACAACCGGTTGCGGATCTGGGCGGCCGACGGCACCTGGTCGGCTTGAGGTCGATGACCGGCGTGCCCGACACCGCGTCGAGGCCCACCACCGTCAGTTCACGCCCGTGGACGGCTTCGATGGCGCAGCACGTCACCCCGATGCGGTTGGGGCGGCGGGGGCCACGTCCGGCGAAGATGCCGACGGGCGGGAGGTCGGAACGGCCACGGTAGGGGCGCGGTGCGCGGTAGTCGTCGGGTTCCGGGAACTGGTCGAAGACGAAGAGGACTTCCACGTGGGAGAAGCCTTCCAGGCCTTGGAGACACGCCTCGCCGAAGCGCTCGTCGACGGTGATCGTGCTGCGGACGGCACCCCAGTTGTCCGTGTGCTGGACATCCGTCCGGTCGTTGCGGACCGTGCCTATCGGTGTGATCTCGAAGCTCGGCATGGCCAGAGGCTAACCCTCGCCGCGCCGTTCGGCCGTCTGCCGCATCGCGGCCTTCAGCCCGTGTGGCGCAGGGCGTTGAGCAGTCCTTCGAGGGCCGCCCAGGTCTCGGCCGGGTCCGTGGGCCCGTCGGCGGAAGCCAGCCACAGGGCGGCCTCGTTCATGGCGCCGGACAGGAGGTGGGTGAGAGGGGCCACGGGCTGTGGGGGGAGGGTGCCCTCGGCGACGAGGGCGGTCAGGGCGTCGTGGAGGTGGTGGGCAGAGGACGCCTCGTCCAGGGCGCGCCAGGCGCTCCAGCCCAGTACGGACGGCCCGTCCACGAGCATGATCCGCTGAATGTCCGGCTCGGCGGTCACGGTGAGGAACTCGCGGCAGCCCGCCGTCAGTTGATCCCAGCGGTCGGTGTGCTCCTCGGCCGCCGCGGCCACGCGTCGCCCCACCTCCCGCTGCACCTCCTCCAGCACGGCGCCGAAGAGCTCGGCCTTGCTGTCGAAGTGGTGGTACAGCGCGCCTTTGGTCACCCCCGCCGCCTCGACGATCTGGGCCAGCCCCACCGCGCCGTAGCCCTGAGCGGCGAACAACTGCCTGCTCTCCCGCAGCAACGTCCGCCTCGTCTGCTCCCGTTGCTGCGCCCGGACACCCTGCCGGCTCATCGCGCTCCACTCGGTTGACGGTTGACGGTTGACGTACCGATAGTACGTGACTACCGTCATTCGCATACCAACGGTATGTGAATGGGGAGCGACCATGAGACTGACCAGCTTCTATCCCGTGATCTGCACCGCCCGGCTCGCGGAATCCCGGGACTTCTACACCCGACTGTTGGGCTTCGAGACCACCTTCGAGGCCGACTGGTACGTGAGCCTGCGCCGCCCTGGCGACTCGCCGTACGAGCTCGCCCTCCTCGACCACACCCACCCGACCATCCCGGAGGCCCACCGCCTCCCCGCTCAGGGCCTCCTGCTCAACCTGGAGGTCGAGGACGTCGACGCGGAATGGGAGCGCCTTGTCGTGCGTGAAGGGCTCAGCCCCGCCCTGGAGTTGCGCAGCGAGGACTTCGGGCAGCGGCACTTCATCGTGGCCGATCCCTCGGGGGTTCTCGTCGACGTCATCACGCCCATACCGCCCAGCGGTGAGTACGTCAGTCAGTACGTGGGGGTGTGAACCGGAGAGGGCGCGCCGCTCCTGGACCAGCCGGGGGAGGGCGTGCCGCGCCTAGACCAGCCGCCACAGATGGTCCGCGGTGCCGTTGTCCTCGTACTGCACGACCTGAGCGCTGTTCGACGTCGACATGCCGTCCACCCCGAGGACCTTCCCGCTGTGGCGGTTGCGGAGCAGGAACCAGCCGTCACCCTTGTCGACCCGCTCCCAGCGCAGATGCGCGGCGCCGTCGTCGGTGTACTGCACGCAGCGGGCACTGTTGGCCGTCGAGGCGCCTTCGACACCGAGGGCCTTCCCGCTGTGCCCGTTGCGCACTGTGCAACTGCCCTCGCCGCGGTCGATGAGCTGCCACGCGTGGTCGCCCGTGCCGGAGTTGTCGAACTGCACCACGCGTCCGCCGTCGTCCAGGGACATGCCGTCGACCGCGAGGACCTTGCCGCTGTGCCGGTTCCCGATCCGGTGGTAGGCGGGCTCGGGTGACCAGGGGCGGCCGCCGGGGGCCGCGGTGGGGAAGGCGGTGACGCGCAGCCGTGCCGCGCCCATCGGGATGAGCGCCACCTCCTCCTGCGCGCCGGTGGCACGGGCCGGGCCGCGCTGGAGCGGGGCCACCACGTGTTCGGCGTCCGCGACCCACTCCTTCAGGCGCCGGGCGCGGCCCCGGATGCGTACCGGAGTGCCCGCCTGCGTGAAGGGGTCGTCGGTCAGCGGCCCTGGCTCAGCGCTGAAGGAGAGGTCCTGCTGCGGGTCGGGTGCGAGCGCGTAGTTCCAAGGAGTGGTGGCGCGCACCGCCAGGTGCGGGAAGGCGTCCGTTCCCGCATACCGCTCGTAGGACTCGCCGATGCGCAGGGAGTAGGTCAGGGGCCCGTGGTCGACGCTGACCGCTCCGTTCTTCCAGGTGCGTACGGTGGTGCGCTGCGGCAGCCGCAGCGTGACCCGGTCCCCGTTGCGCCAGGTCCGCTCGACCTCGGCGAAGGCCGGACCGTCCGGGGCCCGCAGCCGCGTGCCGTTGACGGAGAGGTGGGGCCGGTCGCACCAGCCGGGTATGCGCAGGCGCAGCGGGAAGCGCGCGGGCTCGGTCATGGCCAGGGTGAGGGTGATGGTCTCCTTGAAGGGGTAGTCGGTGTCCTCGGTGATGGTGACGGAGGTGCCGTCGCCGACTCTCGCGGTCACTCGGCACGGCGCGTACATCGCCGCCGCGAGACCCCGGTCCGGGGTGGCGAGCCACAGTTCCCCGGTGAAGTAGGGCCAGCCCATGCCGTAGTTGTGCGGACAGCACCGGTACTGGTCGACGCCGGGCTGGAACGCCTGCATCGCAAACCCGTTCTGGAACTGTCCCTCGGTCTTGCGACGGTTGTCGAGGCCGATGCTGTTGGCGCTGGTGATGTAGTGGACGCCCGACCCGGCGGGGTCCGTCGCGGCGGGCAGCAGGTTGAAGGCCAACTCCTCGCAGAGGTCGGCCCACACCGGGTCGCCGGTGATCCGGGTGAGGAGTTCATGGCTGGCCATGAACTCGACGATCCCGCAGGTCTCGAAGCCCTGCCGGGGGTCGCCGAAGCCGGGCCGGGCGTTCTCGTCGCCCGCGAAGCCGCCACCGGGGAACTGGCCGTACGTTCCGATCGCGGTCGCGTAGTTCCGGTACGCGGCCCGGGTGTGCGCGTCCTTTCCGGAGCGCAGCGCGTACTGGGCGGGCTCGCGGAAGCCCTGTGCCACATTGACGTTGTGCCAGTCGGCGATGCCCGCGGACCAGTCCACGCCATGGGTGTGCATCGTGTCGGCGAGGTCCAGGAGGAAGGGCTCCTCCGTGCGGTTGTAGAGCCAGAAGGCGACATCGAGGCCGTCGCCCCAACGCTTGGACACCCAACCGGAGTTGAAGGCGTCGGGGCCCTGGGCGTTCATGAAGCGCAGGAAGCGCGACATGAGCGGCACGATCCGCTCGTCGCCGGTGAGCTCCTCGTGCGAGCGGAGCGCTTGGAGGAGCGGCAGGTACGGCCAGAAGTCCGGGCCGCCGCGGTGCTGGGTGCGCAGTTTTCCGGGCCCGAAGAATCCGTCCGGCTCCTGGGTCGCGACGATCGCGTCGATCCATCTGCGGGCGGCCGCCAGGGCGGTGCGGTCCCCGGTGAGGGCGGCGAGATCCACGTATCCCCGCAGCCAGTAGGGCACCTCCTCCCACCCGTCCTTGTCCGGGTGCACCCAGCCGGATTCGTCGAAGACGAGGAAGTGCGAGACCTCCGCGTACCTTCCGAAAAGACCGCCGAGCAGGAGGTCCAGCTGCCCGCGCAACCAACCGCGAGCGGTGACGCTGCCCAGCGGCAGCCGCTGGAAGGCCGTGGGCGCAAGGGGCGCGAGGTTCGGGCCGTACAGGCCGCCGCGTGGCGCGGCGGCCGCTGGTGCGAGGCCGCCGGTCACGGCGCTTGTCCCGCCGGTCGCGCCGAGGGTGATCGCGCCGGAGCGCAGGAGGAAGTGCCGTCGCCCGAGCTGCGTCATGGCCGCTGTCCCGTCGTGGTCCGTGCTCGCTGGTGGGTGGCGTGCGTGGCGCTGTACGACGTGGAGAAGGCGGGGGACAGCCTCGCTGAGGCGGCCGCACCCGACCCTCTTGCAACGTTGGAAACGGGGGTCACCGGCATCTCAGCATCGAGTCTCGGCGTTGTCCAGAGGGAGGGCGGGCCCTCAGCTCATGCCCCGGCGGGTGCCCCCGTGTGTCGGGGGCACCCGCCGGGGCATGGTGGCCAGGTCAGCCGTAGCGGACGGAGACGACAGCCATGTCGGCGATGTTCACGTTGGCAGGTGCCGCGACGGTGAAGGCCACTGCTTCGGCGATGTCCTGCGCTGCCAGCGGGCGCAGGCTGTCGCGCATCTGCGTGAGGGCGGTGCGCATGTCCTCGTTGCTCATGTCGTTGCCGAGTTCGGTGGTGGTGACGGCGGGTTCGATGTTGTGCACGCGTACGTCGCGCGGTCCGAGTTCGGCCCGGAGGTTGCGGGTGAGCTGGGCGACCGCCGCCTTGGTGGCGCCGTAGACGGACCATTGGGGGTAGAGCATGTGGCCGGCGACCGAGCCGATGTGCACGAGGTCGGCGGGGCCGCTCGTGGCGGCGGTGATCAGATCGTCGATGAAGGCACGCCCTGTGTGGATCAGCCCGCGCACGTTCACGTCGAGCATGCGGTCCCACTCGCCGGTGTCGGCGGTCTCGAAGGGCGCACCGAGCATGGTGCCCGCGTTGGCCACGACCAGGTCCACGGGACCGAGCCCGGAGCGGACGGAGGTCGCCGCACGGTCGAGGGCCGCGGAGTCGGCCAGGTCCACGGCGATCGGGAGGACCTTGCCGAGGCCGGTTGAACGCAGTTCGTCGGCCAGGTCCTTGAGCCGGTTCTCGCGGCGGCCCATGAGGGCGACGTGGGCGCCGCCGAGGGCCAGTCGACGGGCGGTGGCGGCGCCGATGCCGCTGGTGGCACCGGTGATCACGGCGACCCGCCCGGCGAGGGAGGTGCCGGGCCAGGAGGAGGGGGCGGGACTGGTGGATACGGTCGTGGCCGAATGCGTGGAAGGAGTTGGCATGCCTCCACCTTCGACCGGACCGGCGGCCCCCACCAGGCAGTGCTTGGTCCGGTGGCCGCCCACCTGGGTGTGGCCCACCCCCTCTGCCGCCGAGAGCGGCACGAGTGCCACGGGCGCCGTCCGACAGCGGGCACCAGCCCTCGTCCGGGGCCAGTTGCGTATACGTAGATCGGAACGAGCATGGCCGCGCCGCGCATCCCAATGCCGGCCGATGCTTCGAAAACGCTCGCCTCGCTCCGCACGCAGCGCCTGGGGCGACTCGGAAGGTGACCGTCACGGCTTCTCCACGAGGAGGAGAAAGACGCACCACGTCGTCGTGCCGTCCGGGGTGACGCCCCATTTTCGTGCGAGGGCGTCGACCAGGAGCAGACCGCGCCCCGATTCCTCGTCGGTGCCGGACGTATTCATCTCGGCCGGATTCGGATTGCCGTCGGTGACTTCGATGAGCAGTTCGTTCCGGGAAATCGAAAGGCGCAGGTCGACATCTCCCTTTCCGTGTCGGACAGCGTTGGTGACCAACTCGGAGACGGCGAGCACGATGCTGTCGGCCAGTTGCCCGCACACACCGCACAAGGGCAGGAAGGCCGTGGTGATCCTGCGTGCGCCGCTGACGCAGGCCGGATCGGGTTCGAAGGCCGCCTCGAAGCCGTGCGTGATTTCCGGCAGTGGATTCGACGGGACCAATGCGGCGGCTGTGGCGGGGCTCATCGCAGGCTGATCGCTTTGTGCGGCGGCGGGCCGCTGCCGCTGCGGGCGCGTGACGCTCGTGAAGAGGGACCTGCGAATGGAGGAATTCATGGGGGGCCTCCCACTCAACGAAGGTCTTTCCCGGAGGAGCGAACCACGCCCCAGGCGCGCGAGGGCGACATTTCGAACGAATTCCGTTACGCAAGTAGTCACCCGTAGACGCTCCGCGGGTGCCGGGAGGGGGCGGTGCCCGCGGCCCGGCCCGTGCCGGGGTGTACCGCACCCAGGCGCCCTGCCGACCCCGCCGCCTAGCCTGACTCCATGCGCGTAAACCACCTGGGAGACTTCCTGCGGGCCTGCCGAGACGGGCTGCGGCCCGAGGACGTGGGCATGGCCAGTCACGGGCTCCGCAGAGTCGCCGGGCTGCGCCGCGAGGAGGTCGCCGTCCTCGCCGGTGTGAACGCCGACTACTACACACGCCTGGAACAAGGACGCGAGCGCCACCCCTCGGCCCAGGTGCTCGAAGCCCTCAGCGGCGCCCTGCGCCTGGACACGGATGCCCGGGCGCACCTGTACCGGCTGGCCGGCATCGCCTCGGGCGACCGGCCCTTGGCCCCCGCGGCCGAGACGGTCAGCCCGGCGCTGCGGCAACTGATGGACGGCTACACGCAAACGCCCACCGTCGTGCTCAGCCGGACACTGGACTTCCTCGCCGGCAACGCCTTGTGCGACGCGCTGTACGCCCCCTTCGAACCGGCCGACAATCTGGCCCGGATGGTCTTCGCGGACAGCGCGGCCCGGCAGTTCTTCGTGGCATGGGACCGGGTGGCCGAGGAGACCGTCGCCCATCTCCGGCTGGCGGTCGGCTTCGACCCGGACAGTCCGCGGCTGGGCGAGCTCGTGCGGTCCCTCAGCGAGCACAGCCCGGACTTCGCCCGACTCTGGAACGCGCACGCGGTGCGCGCCAAGACCCGGGACGACAAGAGGCTCCTGCATCCGCACGTCGGCCCGATCACCCTCACCTACCAGGTCTTCGAGGTGCGCGAGACCCCCGGCCAGCAGCTCGTCATCTACCACGCCGAACCGGGCAGCCCCAGCGCCGAGGCGCTGCACCTCCTCGGCTCCCTCCATGCCACACGGCGCGCGTCGGACCGCCCGGCGCCTCGACTGGGGCCGCGCGGCTGAGCCTGTGCTGCGTTCGCGCGACGTGTCACTTAGTGACATACTGTCGCTTCGGGGCATGCCTCCGAGGTGCCAGAGCGACTGAGGAGCGCAGTGTGGGCGGGATGAGCGATGTGCAGCGGGCACGGATCCGGCTGCAGATCTCCCGAGAGGCGGCGCGCCTGTTCTGGGACCAGGGCGTGGCCGCCACGAGCGGTGATCAGATCGCGGAAGCCGTGGGCGTGTCCACGCGCACCATCTGGCGGCACTTCCGCAACAAGGAGAGCTGCGCCGAGCCCGTCATCATGCAGGGCGTCGTCACGCTCCTGGGCGTACTGAGCGCCTGGCCCAAGGACAGGTTCCTGGAGGACCACCTCAAGGCGGAGCTGGCCCGGCTCGGAGTCGAGGAGCCGCCCGTTTCCTTCGCCGACGAGATGCTCGCCACCCAGATGATCTGGCTCGCCGACACCGAACCGGCGCTGCGCGCCTCCTGGCTGATGGCCTGCGACCAGACCGAGCGGGAGCTGGGCGTGATCATCGGCAACCGCCTCGGGCTCCCGCCCGATGACCTGGAGGTGCGCCAGCACGCGGCTGCGGCGGCAGCCGTCATCCGGATCCATGACGAGCACATCGGCGCCGCCATCGTCGCCGGTGCCGACGTCGCGGAGTACGCGGACGTGGAGGCCCTCTCGAAGCGCTATGCCCACGCCATCCGCACAGCGACCGGCGGAGCCATCGGCGACCCCGTCATCTGAGCCGGGGATCCGCATATCCAGCTTTTCCGCTTTCAGCGGCTGATGCTTTCCTGGAGATTCCTTGGCGAACTGTGCTGCAGATTCCGGCGGAGGCTCGGGCCAGGGGAGCGGCCGAGGTGTCCACCGGGCGTGCGGTGTCGCTCGCGCTGCCGATCGAGCCGACGCCGCTCATCAGCGGCCCCTTCGCCCCGGCCGGCCAGGAAGCGTCCCCCGTACAGCAGGTGATGCAGTACACGGGCTTCCCGCCGATCGCGACGGCCGAAGTGCTCACGGTCATCCCGCACCACCCCCGCTCCACACACATCGACGCCGTCGCCCACACGCCCCGGGCCGGACAGGTCTACCCCGGGCGGCCCCTGGACGAGTGCGTGTCGATGGTCGGTGTGCGGCACGGTTCCACGACGGCCTTCGCTGCCGGAGCGGTCACGCGCGGGGTGCTGCTCGACCTCGCCGTGGACGGGCCGCTGCCGCGTGGGTACGCGGTCGCCGCGGAGGACTTCGACGCCGCCGAGAAGCGGCAGGGCGTACGCCTGGAACCCGGTGACGCCCTCGTCGTGCGCTGCGGCTGGGACATGACCCCCGTCCCCGGGCGCCCCCTGCCCGGCATGAGTCTGGACGCGGTGCGGTGGATGCACCGGCGCGGAGTGTCCCTGTACGCCGGTGACATCGGCGACGCCCATCCCGCCCTGGACCCGGCCTGCCCCGCCCCGCTCCACGGCGTCGCCCTGCCGCTCCTCGGCCTGCCCCTGATCGACGCCGTGAACGTCGACGAACTCGCCGCCGTGTGTGCGGAGTCGGGGCGCCATTCCTTCCTGCTGACCGTGGCGCCGCCACACATCCACGGACTGACCGGAGTCCCCGTCAACCCCCTCGCCCTCTTCTGAAGAACGTCCTCCAGGTTCCGGAGCCGGGGAGCCACGGGGGCTCCGCGCTCCGCACTTTGTTTCTGCGCCAGACCGATGCCAGGAGTGAATTCCTCGCTCCGAAGGGGAAACCCGAAGCGTTCGCCTTGCGTGGGGTTGTAGGGCAGACTGATGTCACTAAGTGTCGTGATGGTCGAGGTAGTGCTGTGGCCGCAGGCATGCGATCTGACCGTACTTTCGCCGCCGTGAGCCGTCAGCAGCGCCGCGACCGCTTACAGGCCGCCGAACTGATCCCGATGCCAGCCCGCCCCTCCACCGCCCAGTCGACGACGCCGAGGCGGTAGTCCGCGCCGCCCCGTGGCCACAGCCGGCCGCACAGCACCGCAGAAGGCCGACCCGCGATGAACGACCCCGACCTGCACCCTCCAGCCCGCCCCGCACCGTGCGAGAGCCATCCGACCGGGCCGAACGCCGATCCATCCGCCGCGGCCGCGTCGAAGAAGGCGGATGACGGCGCCCTGGCCGACTCGGACCGGCCGTCTCCGGCCGGGCGGACGGTCGGGCAGCCAGGCCCCGGCTCCCGCTGGGACGACTCGCGGTCAAAGGAGAACAAGCACCCAGGTGTCAGGCGGAGGACCGTGCCGGTGGAGCTCGTGGCCCGACAGGACGAGCGCAGGGCCATCGACCAGATGGTGGCCGAAGCCGCGGCCGGACGCGGCGGGTCCCTGGTCGTGGCCGGTGAGGCGGGAATCGGCAAGTCGACGCTGATCGACGCGGCGACGGCGGCACTGGACGAGCACGCGGTGCTGCGTACCAGCGGCGCCGAATTCGAGCAGGACCTCCTCTACGCCGCTCTGTACCAGCTGTGCGCCCCCGTCCTCGATCGGCGCGGCAAGCTTCCCGCCGTGCAACGGGAAGCACTGGAGGCCGTGTTCGGACTCGGCGAGCAGACCTCCCCGGAGCCCTTGACGGTAGGACTCGCCGTGCTGGGGCTGCTGCACGAGGTCGCACGCAAGCGCCCGGTGTGTTGCGTGGTCGACGACGCCCAGTGGATCGACGACGCGTCCCGCCAAGTCCTGGTCTTCGTGGCCCGGCGCGTGGAAGCCGAGCGGATCGCGGTGGTGTTCGCCGCCCGCGACGCGGCCACGGTGCCAGGACTGGCGGCGCTGCCGCGGTTGCCCCTCGCGGGGCTGAGCCACGAGGACGCCCGCCGTCTACTGGGCACCGTGACGCGGTCCGGGCTCGATGCCGAACTCGTGGAGCGCATCCTGGCCGAGGCCGCCGGCAACCCGCTCGCGCTGCTGGAATTCGCGCACGACGACGGGCCGTTCGGGGTGCCCCGCGCACGCCCGTCGCTGCCCCGTGCCGGGACCGTGCTGGAAGCGCAGTTCGTCCACCGCTTCGAGCAACTGCCGCCCGACACCCGGTCGGTCGTGGTGCTCGCGGCGGCGGAGCCGGTCGGTGATCTCGCCCTGCTGCGACGGGCGGCGCGGCTCCTGAAGCTGGATCCTGAGGCTCTCTCCGTCGCGGAGGACGCGGGACTGCTGGAACTCGGCCCGCAGCTGCGCTTCCGGCACCCCCTCGTGCGCTCGGCGTTGTACACCTCGGCGACGCCGGGACTGCGTCGGCGTGTGCACGGCGCCCTTGCCGAGGCGACCGACCCCGCGACCGACCCCGACCGCCAGGTGTGGCACCGGGCCCACGCCGTCGTCGAGGCCGACGAGAACGTCGCTTCGGAGCTGGAGCGGTCCGCCGAAAGAGCACGCGTGCGGGGCGGATTCGCCGCGGCAGCGGCCTTCATGGAGCGGGCCGCGCAACTGACTCCCGGGACCGGACGCCAGTCCGGGCGGCTCATCGCGGCGGCACGGCTGCGACTCCAAGCCGGTTCACCCGCGACGGCCCGCACACTCGTCGCCCGGGCCGAGCTCCGACTGAAGGACCACCGGCGCACCCAGGCACGCCTGTTGCGCGCCAGGATCGACTTCCAGCTCGGCCACACCCCGCAGGCGACAGCCGCCCTCATCGACATCGCCGCACAACTGCCGCCGGACCAGGCCAGGGAGGTGTACCTGGAGGCATTCGCGTCGATCATGTACAACGACAACCAGCCTGGTCTGCTCAAGAATCTCGGCGCCGCCCTGCGCAAGCAGGACATGCCGCGCCACCCTGCTCGGCCCGTCGACCTGCTCCTGCAGGCCCTGATGGACCAGATCACGCTGCCTGTCGAGGAAGCGGTGCCCGCGATGCTCGGTGCGGTGACCGCGTGTCGCACCAGTACCGGCTCCTTCGCGGGCAGCCCCTGGCGAATGAACCTGGTCTGCCAGCTCATCCTCGACCTGCGCGACGACAAGGCCCTGCGGGAGGTGACCGATCGGCAGGTGGAGGCGGCCCGCAGCCAGGGATCCTTGTCCACGCTGCCGCAGGCACTGCGCTACCAGGCGCTCTCGCGCATCGCGGGAGGGAGCTTGACCGAAGCGGACGGCATCCTCACCGAAGCCCACGCGCTCGACGAAGCCGCAGGTACGGTGCGCGTCGTCGGAGTTGACCTGATCCTCGCCGCGTTCCGCGGCGACGCGTACCACTACAGCGAGGTCAAGAGGCTGATGGGCCGCGACGGGCAACCGTCCGAAACCGCCGGGGAGCAGTTCGCGCGGGCAGTCCTGCACAACGGCCTGGGCAACCACGAAGCCGCCCTGCAGGCAGCTCTCGCAGCTCAGAGTCGCCAACAGGCGGGCTCCTATGCGATCTGGGGCGTCTATCCCGAGCTCGTCGAGGCCGCCGTGCGGGTCGGGCGCCCCCAGGAAGCCGCAGCCGCGGTGCACCTGTTGGAGAGCCTGGCGCATGCCAACCCCGCCCCCTGGGCCGTCGCTGAATGCCTGCGGGCGAAAGCACTCGTCGGCCGGGATGAGAACCGCGATGCGCTGTACCGGGAAGCGGTCGACTACTTCGCGCGGACCGGTGCCCACATCTACCACGCGCGGGCACGGCTCGTGTACGGCGAATGGCTGGACAGCGAAGGCCGCCCCGGGGAGGCCCGTGTCGAACTGCGCGCCGCCCAGAAGATGTTGTCCGCCATGGGCGCCGACGCCTTCGCCGAGCGTGCGGCGAGGAGACTGCGGGCCGCCGGCGAAAGGCCGGGCCCGCAGGATTCAGCCGATGACCCGCTCGGTGTGCTCACCGCGAGGGAGCGCCTCATCGTGAACAAGGTGGCTGAGGGAGGGTCGTCCAGGGAAGTGGCGGCGGCGCTTTTCCTCAGTCCGCGTACGGTCGACACGCACCTGCACAATGCTTACCGAAAGCTGGGGATCTCCTCGCGCCAGCAGCTCCGCAAGTGGTCGAGCTGAGCGTTTTCCATGGATGGATGGGTGGGTGGGTGCGATGGACCCTCCCGGGAACTCGCCCGCTGTCCTAGCGTCGAGTCATGAACGATGAAGAATTGATCGCGGATCTGCACGGCCGATGGGTGTTCGGATGGGAGCGCAACGACGGGGACGCCCTGTTCGACTTCCGGCGCACCTTCGGCGAGTTCTACGACTTCAGCTCTCCGGACGTCCGTCTCTACGACGACTTCGACCCCGAGCAGCGGGTGGCGACGACAGCCGTCGGGTACGGGGCGATCTGGGAGCCCGCATTCCAGAAGATGGTCTCCGCGCACCATGCCGTCGACGACGGCCCGCACGTCGTCGTCGGCCACGATCTGGCCGCGTCCACCCTGATATTCGTCGCGCGCGTCACCATGCCTGACGGCACCACCGACATCCGCACCACGACCTCGCTGGTCTGGCGCCGAACACCGGAGGGCTGGCGAATCGTCCGCGAACACAACTCGAGCAAGAAGCTGCCCGCAGGATCCCTCGCCCACGTGCTGCGGGAACCCGAGGTCCGCTGACCCGAGCGTCAGCTCGGGCTCAGAAGCAGAATGTCTCTCCGTGGGCGGCCAGGAGTTCGCCCCACCGGCGGCGCGGGCGCGCGCCGACTCAGATGTAGCCGGCGCGCAGTGCGTAAGCCACCGCGTGGGAGCGGTTGCGCAGTTGGAGGCGGGAGGTCAGGTGCTGGAGGATGTACTTCACCGCTCGTTCCGAGTAGGCGAGCTTCGCCGCGATCTCCCCGGTGTCGAGTCCCTCCGAGACCAGCCGGAGGACGTCGATCTCCCGTGGTGTCATCCCGATCGGTGTGAGTTCCGCCGAACCGGACGCCTGGCCCTTCCGGCGCCCCAGGCAGGCGACGAGGGTGCCCACCAGGTCGGAGGGCACGTTGGTTTCGCCCTGGTGGGCTGCTCGTATGGCCCGCAGCAGCCGTGTCGACGTGGCGGCTCGGCGCCACACGATCGAGGTGACTCCGCAGCCGACGACGCCGAGTACGTCGGCCTCCCGCATCCGGTCCACCACCAGGACCACACGGGCACGGGCATCGATGAGGGCGCTCAGACTCTGGAGGGTGGTCCGGTCGACGGTCGAGGCGAGAAACAGGGCGACGTGCCCGTGGTCCTGCCGGGAATGGCCGACCAGCGTGATCTCCGCGTGCGCACGGAGCTGACTCACCACTCCCGCCCGGGAGATGGGGTCCGGCGCGTGAATGGCTACCGACACCCGCCGGGTGGCAGGAACGTATTTGTCGGTCTGCTGCACAGGCTGAGGCCTCCGACTTCCACGATGCTCCGGAGGTTCGGTGGCGGACACGCAGGCTGTCCTGCCCACTCCTCCTTGACGGCTCTCTGACCGGTCGGCTCCGACGGGGGAGCCATGCTCAAGGTAGGGCGCGCATCAGCCCCGCACTTCCGTAGTGCCTACGTATGCGGACGTTTACGCATTCGGACAGAGCAGGCATGCGGCACAGCTACGTAGCGCAATTGGCTGCCTCAGGCTACTAGGCGGCCCGGTCGGTGCGTTCCCGGTACAGCCCGCCGCCGACGTCGACCTCGCGGCATGTCACTTTCGAGCAGCAACCCAAAGTTGGTGCTGTTTTCCTGCAACTTTCATCCATCTCCGCATGCGAGACGCACGATGTTCGCGTTCGCCGCCATGGCCGACCCGCACCACGGGTGCACGACCGCTGCTCAGCGCCGGAACCGCGTGGTCGGCGGGCACGACCATGCCGGAGTTCTCCCCCACCCGCAGGAAGGCAAGGAGACATGATGTCTCGACCACATCCCGTACGACCAGGCCGCCGCACCACCGCCTTGGCGCTCAGCATCGCCACGGTGCTCGGGCTTGCGAGTACCACGAACGCCACTCCACTCCCCGGCGCACCGCCCGCGAAGCGCCCGATTCCCGTGCCCACCATCGACTGGACGTCCTGCGACAAGCCGGAGTTGGCCGACTTCCAGTGCGCGACCACCGAAGTCCCCACCGACTACGACAAGCCGCACGGTGCGACCACCACCATCGCCCTCACCAGACTGCCGGCGACCGATCCCCACCAGCGCATCGGCTCGCTGTTCACCAACCCCGGCGGCCCGGGCGGCTCCGGTGTCGAGTTCGTGCAGGGCGCCGGCAAGACCGCGTACGACCCCAGCGTGCGTGCGCACTTCGACATCATCGGTTTCGATCCGCGGGGTGTCGCGGGGTCGGATCCGGTCACGTGTTTCGCGAATGCCAAGGACGAAGCTGCCGCCATGGACAAGCTCCCGGCGTTTCCGGTGACGCCGAAGCAGGAGAAGCAGTACCTCCGTGAGCTGCCGAAGATTCCGCAAGGATGCCTGCAGCGTTCACGCGAGCGTATCCAGCACGCGTCGACGGCGAATGTCGCACGGGACATGGACCTGCTCCGTCAGGCGGTCGGCGACAAGAAGCTCACCTACGCCGGGTATTCGTACGGCACCTTCCTGGGCGCGACGTACGC
Source organism: Streptomyces flavofungini (assembly GCF_014650815.1). Taxonomy (GTDB): domain Bacteria; phylum Actinomycetota; class Actinomycetes; order Streptomycetales; family Streptomycetaceae; genus Streptomyces; species Streptomyces flavofungini. The sequence goes on along the minus strand of NZ_BMVR01000012.1, from coordinate 229,382 downwards.
CAAGCTCTTCCCCCGCAACGTCCGCGCGCTGATGCTGGACGGCACCGTCGAGCCGGAGAACCGCACCGGGAAGAAGGGGGACCGCTCGGTGGTGACCCGGTCCGGTCAGGGCTGGGCGACCAGCCGCGCCTTCAACGAGTTCCTCCGGCTGTGCGGGAAAGCGGGTCCGGAGCGGTGCGCGCTGGCCAAGCTGGGCGATCCGCGCCAGGTCACGGAGCGGATGCTGCAGAACCTCAAGTCGCATCCGGTGACGATCGACCCGCCGGACGGGCCGCCGATCGAGGTCACGTACCCCTACGCGGTCAAGACGCTCTTCGAGGCCATGTCCACACCGCGGACCTGGACCATCCTCGCTCAGACGCTCGCGACCGTGGCCACCACCGGCAAGGTCGACCACCGGCCCGCGCCCAAGGTGACCAAGTACCTGCGCGGAAAGGGTGGTGAGGACTACGCGTCGATCGGGGGGACCCTGGCGAACCTGTGCGTCGACACCCGCAACGGGGTCCGGCCGGAGGACTTCCCGGCGGAGGCCGCAGCGGAGGACGCCAAGGGCCCGCACTTCGGGCGCTACCGCGCCTGGCAGGGCCTGTCCTGCATGGTGATCCACAACGAGGACGACGACGTCTACATGGGCGGCTGGAAGCAGACCGTCGACGTGCCGGTGATGGTGGTCGGCACCCGCTTCGACCCGGCGACGCCGTACGAGTTCACCAGGCCCTTCGCCGACCACTTCCCCGACGCGCGGGTGGCGACCCTGGAAGGCTGGGGGCACGCGGGCACCCTGCTGCAGAGCACGTGCATGAACGTGCTGGCCGCGCGCTACCTGGTGGAGCTGAAGGCGACCGACGGCGCGAGCTGTCGGCCGGACGCCGAGCCGTTCGCCGCTGCTCCGGGGGCGACACGACGGTGACGCCGACATCGGACGGATGCGTGACCGCGTCCTGAGCACCACCGTCCCGGAGCGGCGCCGCCGCTGACAGAGGCCCGGTACCCCTGCGCTTGATCGCCCGCGCAGGGATACCGGGCCTCACTCGGTTCCACCGCTCTTTCGTCAAGGGCCGACGGCGGGCAGGGCGAGCGGAACGTACCCGGTGGCGCGGCCGTGGGCGTCGAGGAGCCAGCCCATGCGTTTGGGCGTGTGCAGGGCTATGGTGCGGTCGCCCACTGCGAGGTGGGGGAATCGCTCGGCGAGGAGAGCTTCGAACGGGCTGATGCCGCCCAGGTCGTGGAGCCAGACCATGACGAGGAGGTTGTGGGGGCCGCTGATGGAGACGGACAGGCGGACCTGCTCCATGCGCGCCAGGGCGGCGCCGGTGTGTTCGAGGCGCTGGTGGGGGACGCTCGCGCGATAGAGGGCCACCGCGCGGTAACCGGCCAGCGGATGCGCGAGGTCGCAGCGCAGGGTGATCTCGTGGTCGCGGAGCATCCGCAGCAGGCGCCGTCGGGCGGCGTACTCGCTGACGCCGATGGCCGCGCCGAGTTCCTTGTAGCTCATGCGCCCGTCGTTGCCGAGCGCGGTGCGCAGGGCATGGTCGTGCGGCGTGTCCCGGGTGCGGGTGTGGATGCCGTACGTGTCGCGGCTGCCGGTGCCGCTTTCCGGCAGCAGGGCGCGGCTGGCCGGGGGGATGGCGTGGGTACGCCAGTCGCCGCCCTCGCTGAAGACGCTCAGGCCGAGGTGCGTGCGCGTGGAGCGGACGCCGCGCAGGCCGCCGATGGTGCCGTGCACGGCCCGGCCCAGGGAGTGGAGGTCGGCGGCGACGACGGAGAGGAACAGGTCGTAGTCGCCCGTCATCTGTTCGACGCTGATCACCCAGGGCAGCTGGGTGAGCGTGTCGCTGACGGCGTCGAACCGCCGTGGGCCGCAGTGGACGTCGACGAAGGCGACGGTGGCCGTGCGCGGTGTCTCATGGGCGGTGACCCAGGCCAGGCCCTGCGAGCGCAGCCGGTCCCAGTGCCGGGCGGCCGTGGTGGCGTCGACGCCCAGGGCCCGGCCGAGCTGGGCCCAGGTGGCGCGGGGCGCGGACTGCAGGGCGTCGACCAGTGCGAGGTCCAGTTCGGAGAAGCCGGTGTCGCTTTCCTGCGTGAATTCGTGACGGGCGCTGTTTTCCTGCAAATTTCCGGCCCTTCCGCATGCGAGTCGGACGATATGGGGGTTCCCCACCGAGGCCGAGTATCGGCCACTGCAGGTTAAGGAGTGGCAGGTGCCCCTACCGCGTTCCCACGCCAGTGGATCGGTCCCGCTGAGCGGGCCGGCCCGCACCACAGTGATGTTGCTGTTCGCGGCCTGGTTCATCGACTACGCGGACCGGCTCGTGATCAATTTCGTACTGCCGTCGATCGGCGACGAGTTCGATCTCAGCCACAGCCAGCAGGGTCTTGTCGTCTCCGTGTTCTTCCTGGCCTATGCCGTCTGCCAGATTCCCGGCGGCGTCCTCGCCGACCGGATCGGCGGCCGCCGGATGGTCCTCTGGGCGCTCGGCGCATGGACCGTGTGCACCGCCCTGACCGGGCTTGCCTGGTCGTTCGCCGCGCTGCTCGTGCTGCGGGTGCTGTTCGGCCTGGCGCAGGGCGTGTTCCCGCCCGCTGCCACCAAGGTCCTGGTCGAGCGGTCGCAGCCGCAGGAGCGGATGCGGGCCAATGGCCTGATCCTCAGCTCCAACTCGCTCGCGGCGGTGTTCACACCGCTGGCCGTGGCACCGCTGGTCGCCGCCTTCGGCTGGCGTTCGGCGTACCTCTCCATCGCCGCGCTGGGCGTGTTCGTCTACGTGGCGCTGCGGCTGCGCCTGCCGTCGCCCCTGCCCGACCGGCGGAGCCTGCCCTCCGCCACCCCCGGAGCCGACACGAAGGCCCTCCTGAAGTGGGGTGTGCTGTGGCGGTTCGCCGCGATGATGTTCGGCTACAGCCTGATCATCTGGGGTCTCAGCTCCTGGGTGCCGACGTACCTGAAGGACGAACACGGGGTCGATCTGCACGCGGCAGGCGCGCTGATGGCGATCCCCGGCCTGGCCGCGGCACTGGCCACGGTGGTCGGCGGCCGGTGGGTGGACGGGACCGGCGGTCGGCACCGGAGGATCGTGGTCCCCGCGATGGGCGTGGCCGCCGTGGCGCTGCCGGTCATGGCGAACGCCGCCAGCGTCGCCCTGTTCGTCGCACTCGCCACCGTGGCGGTGTTCGCCGCGGCGCTCTGCTACATGCCGATCATGGCGGTGCCGATCCGGAGCCTGTCGCCCGCGCACATCGGGGTGGCCAGCGGAATCCTCGTCTTCGGCGGTCAGCTCGCGGGCATCGTCGCGCCCACCGTGATGGGCGTGCTCGCCGACGCCTTCTCCTTCCACGTGGCCTTCACCTTCCTCGCGCTCGGCCCGGTGATCGCCATGGTCATGGCCTGCCTGACACCGCAGGACACCGAGACCTTCCTCGCCGGTGCGGACGACCGCGTCCGCACCGCGGCACCGGCCCCCGACCGCACGAACGAAAAGGAGCCGGCATGACGTCCGCCGCCCGCCTCTTGTGCCCTGCCGACACAGCCGCGTTCGGAGGGGACGCGGCATGAGCGAGCTGATCATCCAGAACGCCGCCCTCCTCGACCTGGAGTCGGGCGAGACCGTGCCCGCGTCCTCGGTCCGCGTCTCGGGCGACCGCATCGTGGAAGTGGCGCCCGGAAGCCGGATCACCGGCGCCGCTCCGGTTCTTGACGCGGCCGGCCGGACCCTGATGCCCGGGCTGATCGACGCCCATGTGCACGCCGCCGTCACCACCCTGGACATGCCGGCCATGGCGCGGCGGACCGCCTCGCACATCGGCATCGAGGCCGCCGGGCTCCTGGAGGCCATGCTGCGGCGGGGGTTCACGACCGTACGCGACGCCGGCGGCCTGGACCGCGGCGTCACCGAGGCCCTCGACGCCGGGCTGATCAAGGGCCCGCGGGTGTTCCGGTCCGGCCGCGTCATCAGCCAGACCGGCGGTCACGGAGACTTCGACCCGGTCGGCCGGGGCGATCCGCACCTGTGTGCCTGCCACATCAGCAGCAACTGGTTCGCCCACGTCGCCGACGGGCCCGACGCCGTGCGCCGCGCGGTCCGCGAGGAACTCAAGAACGGCGCCCACCAGATCAAGATCATGGCGAGCGGCGGGATCTCTTCGCCGACCGACCCTCTCGACACGGTGCAGTACACGCGCGACGAGATACGGGCCGCCACGTCCGAGGCCGCAGCGCGCGGCACGTACGTCCTGGCCCACGCCTTCGCGCCGGAGGCGATCGTGCAGGCCGTGACCGCCGGCGTGAAGTCGGTCGAGCACGGCGTCTTCCTCGACACCGCGTCCGCCCGCGTCATGGCCGAGCACAGCGCCTTCCTCGTCCCCACGCTGGTGGTCCTGGAACAGCTCGCCGAGATCGGCCGCCGGTGGGGTTACCCGGCACCGAGCCTCGACAAGCTCCAGGCCGTGCTGAGCGCCGGGACGAACGCCATCGAGATCGCCCTGGACGCCGGCGTACGGGTGGGCTTCGGCACCGACCTGCTCGGCGAGTCGCACCCGGCGCAGGGCCGCGAGCTGCTGCTGCGGGCGCGGGTGCAGTCCCCGCTCGATGTCCTGCGGTCGGCCACCGCGGTGAACGCCGATCTCCTCGGCCGCTCCGGCGAGTTGGGAGCGGTGGCGCCCGGCGCCCTCGCCGACCTCCTGCTGGTGTCCGGCAACCCGCTCCAGGACCTGTCGCCGCTGGCCGACTCCGGTGCCGGGATCGACCTCGTCATGCGGGGCGGGGAGGTCGTCCGCAGTGAGTTGTCCTAGCGAAACCGGCTGGAGGCGGGCACCTGCCCCGTGGCCTCAGCGGGCAGCGGGAGGCCCAGCCGTCCGCCCGCGCCACCGATCCACCGCGAAAGGAAACCCCATGACGTCAGAGGCCCCCTTCCTCCCCATCGAGGACTTCTTCAGGAGCCCGGTCGCCGCCGCCGGATCGATCTCCCCGGACGGTACGAAGATCGCGTACCTGGCGCCCGAGCAGGGTCGGCTGAACGTCTGGATCCGCGGCGTCGATGCCGAAGAGGCCGTGTGCGTGACCCACGACCACCACCGCGACGTGCACAGCTACCGCTGGACCGACGATCCCCGCTGGCTGCTCTACACCCAGGACGGGGACGGCGACGAGAACTGGCACCTCTTCCGCGTCGACCTGGACGATCCGGACGCCCCGGCGCGGGACCTCACCCCGTTCCCCGGAGCCAGGCTGCAGGACTTCTGGCAGCCCGCAGGCCTTCCCGGCACCGTCGTCGCCGTACTCAACGAACGCCGGCCGGACCAGTTCGACGTCCACCGCATCGACATCGCCACGGGCGAGATCAGCAGGGTCGCGCAGAACCCCGGGCACATCGGCGGCTGGCTGTGCGGCAGGAACGGCGAGCTGTTCGCGACGGTGATACCGACCACCGGCGGTCATGAGATCCACGCCTGGGACACCGACAGCGGCACCATGCGGCAGATCACCGCGTACGACGGCGCCGACCTGCCCATGGGCCTCACCCCGGCCACCGTCACCCCCGACGGCACCGGCATCTGGATCGGCTCCAACCGCGACAGCGACCTCATCCGACTGGTCCGGCTCGACATCGCCACCGGCGAGGAGACCGTCGTCGACAGCCACCCCGCGTACGAACTCGACACCCGCAGCGGCGTCAACACGGCCAACCAGGACCCGCTGATCCTCAGCAGGCGCACCGGTGAGATCCTCGCCGTCCGCTACCTGGGCGCCCGGCAGGTCGTGCACCCGCTGGACCCGCACTTCGCAGCGGTCCACGAGCAGGTGTCCCGGCTGTCCGACGGCGACCTCGCCGCCGTCAGCAGCGACACCGGCGAACGCCGCTGGGTGGTGAGCTTCACCCACGACACCGACCCCGACGTCACGTACTACTACGACCACGAGACGGGCGAGAGCCGTGAGCTGTTCCGCCCGTACCCGCACCTGAGCCCACGGACGCTGGCGGAGAAGCTGCCGGTCTCCTTCTCCGCGCGTGACGGGCTGACGGTGCACGGATACCTGACCCAGCCGATCGGCGCCGGGGCCACGCGACTGCCGCTGGTCCTGCACGTGCACGGCGGTCCGTGGTTCCGCGACAGCTACGGATACGAGCCCCGCGTGCAACTGCTCGCCAACCGCGGGTACGCCGTGCTGCAGATCAACATGCGCGGCTCGTCCGGCTACGGCAAGGCCTTCACCCGTGCGGCCATCGGCGAGTTCGCCGGCCGGATGCACGACGATCTCATCGACGCCGTCGCATGGGCGGTGCGGCAGGGGTACGCCGACCCGGACCGTGTCGCCATCTGCGGCGGCTCGTACGGCGGTTACTCGGCGCTCGTCGGCGTCACCTTCACCCCGGACGTCTTCGCCGCCGCCGTCGACCTCTGCGGCATCTCCAACCTGGCGAACTTCATCCGCACCCTGCCGGACTTCGCACGGACCCTGATCGGCAACAACTTCCTGACCTACGTGGGCGATCCCGACTTCCCGGAGCAGGAGGCCGACATGCTGGCCCGCTCGCCGATCACCAAGGTGGATCAGGTCAGCACCCCGCTGATGGTGGTCCAGGGAGCCAACGACGTCCGCGTGGTGCAGGAGGAGTCCGACCTGATGGTGGCGGCGCTGCGCGCCCGCGGGGTGGAGGTCGAGTACCTGGTCAAGGACGACGAGGGCCATCGCTTCCAGAACCCGGAGAACCTCATCGAGATCCACCAGCTCCTGGAGCGGTTCCTGGCCCGCCATCTGGGCGGCAAGCAGGCCGTGGCGGCAGTGTGAGCGGCATGACCGAGGGCTGGGAGTACGACCTCGTGCCGCTGCCCGACGGCCGGGTGACGGAGGTGCTGACGTACGGCACGGCGACCGAGGGCACGCTGCTCTGCCACGCGGGCACCCCCGGCGGCCTGGTGCCCCGGCAGTCGTTCGCGCGGGTCTGCGACCAACTCGGCCTGCGCCATGTGATGGCGGGGCGCCCTGGATACGGACGGAGCTCGCCCCGGCCGGGGCGGGTGATGGCGGACATCGCCGAGGACACGGCCGTAGTCCTCAACCACCTCGGCGTCGACACCTTCGTCAGCATGGGCGGTTCCGGCGGCGGCCCGCACGCGCTCGCCTGTGCCGCGCTGCTCCCGGACCGCTGCCGCGCCACGGCCGCGGTGGTCAGCCCGGCGCCGATCGACGCGGACGGCCTCGACCACTACGCCGGGATGGGGCCGGAGAACGTCGAGGAGTGGAAGCTCGCCGAACAGGGCCGGGAGGCCATCGAGCCGTGGCTGCGGCGGACCGTGGCCGACTGGGGCGACCTCACCGCGGCGGACTTCGTCGACTCCTACCGCGGCGCGCTGCCCCCCGTCGACCAGGAGCTCTGCACGACCGAGTTCGGCGACACCTTCATCGCGAGCACGAGGAAGTCGACGTCCACGGGCGTCGAGGGCTGGGTCGAGGACGACCTGGCGCTGGTCGCGCCCTGGGGCTTCGACCTCGGCGCGATCACCACCCCCGTCACGCTCTGGACCGGCAAGCTCGATCGGATGGTCAGTCACGAGCACTCCGTCTGGCTCGCGCGCGCCGTGCCCGGCGCCGATCTGCACGTCATCGCCGGGCACGGCCATCTCAGCCTCCAGCAGGCGTATCTGCCGGACATCGTCACCGATCTGCTGGGGAAGGGACGGCCATGACGAGGGCCGCCACCGTCATCCCGACCGAGGACTTCTCCGAGGACGAACCGAGAGGCGGACGCGCACGATGACAGCACTGCACGACGAGGCCCTGGTGGCCGACCTCCACAACGACCTGATCCTCCTTGTCGACCACTTCGACCATCGCGGCCGCACGGACTACTTCGGCGAGTTCTGGCTGCCCGAACTGCACGCCGGTGGTGTGAACGTCCAGGTGCTGCCGGTCTTCATCGACGAGCAGTTCCAGTCCGAGGGCGCCCTGCGCCGCACGCTGCTGCTCGTCGAGCGCATCCACCGCTTGGCCGAGCAGTATCCGCAGACGACGGTCTGCCGCACCGGAGCCGATGTCGCGCGCGCGACGGCCGACGGGAGGATCGCGCTGGTCATCGCCCTCGAAGGCGCGCACGCCCTCGGCCAGGACCCCGCATTGATCCGCACCATGGAGCGGGTCGGCGTGCGGGTGGTGTCACTGGCCCACCTGGGCCGCACCCTGCTCGCCGACGGCAGCGGCGTCGACGACTCCGCCTGTGGCGGGCTCACCCCGCAAGGCCTGGAAGTCCTGGCCGAGATGGAGCGCCTGGGCATCGTCTACGACATCAGCCATCTCGGCGTCGCAGGCGTCGAGGACGTACTGGAGCACGCCCGCCGACCGCTCCTCGCGACGCACTCGGCGTGCCGTGCCGTCACCGACATCCACCGCAACCTCACCGACGCCCAGCTCAAGGGCATCGCCGACCTCGGCGGCGTGATCGGCGTGGCGGCGGCCATCCCGCCCTTCATCGATCCGGGCCGCCCCACGGTGGCCCGGGTGGTCGACCACATCGAACACCTCGCCTCGGTCACCTCCATCGATGCCATCGCGCTCGGCCCCGACTTCATCGACGACTACTACCAAGACGTCCACGGCGGCTGGGTGGTCCCCGGCATGGACGTCACATGGGCCGACAGCGAGCTCCGGCGGCCCTCCGACCTGCCCAGGATCACCGAGGAGATGGCGGAGCGCGGCTTCCCCGACGCCGACATCAAGAAGGTCCTGGGCGGCAACGCGATGCGGGTGTTCGACGAGGTGATGGGCGTACCCGCGACGACCAGGACCCCATAGCGCGACGGCACACCGCCAATTCCACTGAGAGGGAAGGGACATGATGAGCAAGGGCTGGGATGTCATCGTCGTGGGAGCGGGTTCTGCGGGCGCCGCGCTCGCGGCACGTACGGCGGCGCAGGGCAGACGCGTGCTGCTGCTGGAGGCGGGACCGGACTACCGGTCGGCGGAGATGAAGGACGTCTGGCGTTCCCCCAACCCGAGCCTCGCGCTGCTGGACCCGGCGGCGAGCGCGGAGCTGATCTGGCCCGACGTGAACGCCGCGCGCACGGACCGGCAGGAGCAGGAGCTGTACTGGCGCGGCCGGGGGACCGGCGGCAGTTCGGCGGTCAACGGCCAGATCGCCATCCGCCCGCCGATGGTCGACTACGAGGAGTGGGCGGCCCTCGGCTGCAAGGGCTGGGCCCCCGAGGACGTGCTGCCGTACTTCGCCCGCCTGGAGGACGACGAGCTGTTCGGCGACGATCCGCACCACGGCCGCGGCGGCCCGATCCCGATCCACCGGATGCCGCAGGAGCGCTGGGGAGGCGTCGACAAGGCCTTGGCCCGGGCCTGCTGGGCCGCCGGGTACCGCTGGACCGAAGACGTCAACGCGCCCCGGGGCACCGGTGTTTCGCCGTACCCGATCAACTCGCGGGACGGCCTGCGGGTGAGCGTCAACGACGGCTACCTGGAGTGGGCCCGCGACCTGGACACCCTCACCGTACGCGGGGACAGCGTGGTGGACCGCGTGCTGTTCCACGGCAACCGGGCCGTCGGAGTGCGATTGATCAGAGACGGAGTCGTGTCCACCGAGCACGCGGACACCGTCGTCCTCAGTGCCGGCGTCATCCACTCGCCGACGATCCTGATGCGCTCGGGCATCGGCCCCGCGGCGCACCTGGACGAGCTCGGCATCGGCGTACGCCAGGATCTGCCCGTCGGCCAGGGGCTGCAGGACCACCCGCTGGCGTCGGTGACCCTCCCGCTCACGGAGGAGGCCGGCAACAGGACACCGCACGACCGGCACACCAACGTGTGCGTCCGCTGGACCAGCGGTCCCGGCGCGCCCGAGAACGACATGATGTTCGTCGCCCTCAACGAGAACGTCCTCGCCATGGGCTCGGCGACGCCCGGCGCCCGGACGGGGTCCTACGGCGTGTGGCTGAACCGCGCCTACTCGCGCGGTGTGCTGACGCTGACGTCCGCCGACCCCACCCAGCAGCCGCTGGTGCGCGAGCGGATGCTGTCCGATCCACGGGACCTGCCTCGGCTGCGCACGGGAGTGCGCGAGCTGGTCGAGCTGGCGCGCGGGCCCGAGACGGAGGGGATCCTGACGGCTCCGGTCGAGGAGGCGAACCGGGAATTGTTCGCCGCGCTGCACAGCGACAGCGCGCTCGACGAGCACCTCCTGGCCACCGTGGTGGACACGCAGCACGGAACCAGCACCTGCCGGATGGGCGCGGCCGACGCCCCGGAGACGGTGGTGGACAGCGACTGCCGGGTCCTCGGCGTGGACGGGCTGCGCGTCGTCGACGCGTCGATCTTCCCGTTCGTTCCCCGCGCCAACACCAACCTCGCCTCGATCATGGCCGGCGAGTTGATGTCCGACCGACTCACGTGAAGGGGACCGGACTCGTGCGTACCGCGGAGAATCTGTTCGGCGGCGCCTGGCAGGCCACCGCCGGGGACGCCCTGCTCAACGTCGTGGACCCGGCGGTCGCCGTCGTGCCCGACTTCGCCATCGGGCTCCAGCGGGCGGCCCGTTCGCGCTACGGCCTCGCCGCGACGGTGTACACCGACGACCCGGAGCACAGGGACGCCGCGGCCCGGCTCCCCGCGGGAGTCGTATGGATCAACCAATGGCAAGGCGGCAGCCCCGAGATGGTCTGGGAACCGGCGGGCGACAGCGGCACCGGAGCCACCGGCGCCCACGCCGCCTACGACGCGGCCACTCGCCCGTCCGCCGTCATCATCGCCGAGGGCAACGCGACCTGACGGTCGCGTCAGCCGTGGTGATCCTGGGGCTGTGGCCGGTCTGCCGCCCAGATCGGGCGGCAGGCGAGGCCTGGGCGCAGCTCACGCCGTAGGGACATCGAACGCGTCGTCGCCTACGGCCGTGGGCACGGCCCAAGGGAAGGGGGCGCGTGACGGCGCCCGGCCAAGCGGCGGGGCTGGTTCGGCTCCGGACTCGCGGTCGCGGGTTACGCGCCCCAGCCGCCGCCGTAGGGCCGGGTCAGCAGGAACGAGTCGCGCAACGCCGCACGCAGACCGGGAACGGCCTGGTCGAAGCGGTCGGCGAGCGCCTTGAGCCGCTGCGGTGCCCTGCGGGCGGCGGGCGAGCTTCTCGCCTTCGGGGCGTGGCTGCTTTCGTGGCGCGTCGCGGGATTCCCCGGGACTTCACAGGGGGACAGCGGAGCGAATCAGCGTTCCGCCACCAGCTCGTGGGCCAGCCGGATCAGGTCCGGGATCGCCGGGTGTGCCGGGGTGCCGCGGTGCCAGGCCAGGACCAGCGGGACCGGTGGGGCGTCGGTCAGGGGGCGGTAGGCGATCGCCGGGTGGGTGTGCATGCGGGGGGTCGCCGAGGTCGAGATGCCCACGGCCCGCCCCGCCGCGATGGCCGTCAGCCACTCGTCCGTGTTGGTGACCTCGATCACCACCTCGGGGCGCGCGGCCGTGGACCACAGGTCGAGCGTGGTCGTGCCCGCCACCGTGTTGAGCGCGATCGGCCACGGCGTCAGGTCGGCCAGCGTGAGCGCGTCGCGTGCGGTGAGGTCACTGTCGGCGGGCACCACCGCCACCCGTTCCTCCCGCATCAGCAACTCCGTGACCAGGTCCGGAGCCGTCAGCTCGCCGCGAAGCAGGGCGACGTCGACCTTGCCCCGCGTGAGCCCCGCCGTACGGTCGTCGACGCGGCGCAGCTCCAGCGGCACACCGGGGTGTTCCTCGTCCCAGCGGCGCAGGAGCGGCAGGGTCAGGTCGCCGAGCGCGGCCCAGGGGTGCCCCAGGCGCAGCGGCAGCGCGGCCAGCGAACGGGGATCGAAGGCCGTGTCCACGGCGGCCAGCGCGGCCGCGGCCTGGTCGCGGAACGCCCGGCCCGCGGCGGTGAGTTCCAGGTGGTGCGTGGAGCGGTCGACCAGGCGCACACCGAGGTGCGTCTCGAGCTGGCGCAGCGTGCGGGAGAGCGCGGGCTGGCCCGTGTGCAGCCGGGTCGCGGCACGCGTGATCGTGCCCTCCTCGGCGATGGCGAGGAAGGCCCGCAGATGGCGCAGTTCCATGGTCATGCCCAGGAAGCATAACCACCGCGCGAAAGGCATTTCACGCGGCGCGCTCGGCTTTCTAGCGTGGGGGCATGACAAACACGAGGGTTCAGGTGGGGGCCGCGACGGGCAGCGCCGCGGTGACGGGGGTCGACGGGGCCGGTCCGGCGGGGGCAGGGGCTGTGAGCGCCACGGGTGCGGGGTCCGGGGCGGCGGGGTCTGGCACGGCAGGGGGTGAGGCGGCGACATCGGGCGGTGGGGCGACGTCCGGTGGTGCGGTGGCGTCCGGTACGGCGATGACAGGAACGGAGACGTCCGCGACCGGGCAGCGGACCTCCGCCGTCGGCCGCATCCGCAAGGCGGCCGGCCCCGCCAGTGCGGGCAGTCTCGGCGGCATCGGCCTGGTGCTCGCCGGTGTCCTCTCGGTGCAGTTCGGCTCCGCCGCGGCGGCCCTGCTCTTCCCGCGCGCGGGCGCGCTCGGTGTGGTGGCGCTGCGGGTGACGATCGCGGCCGTACTGCTCCTTGTCGTCTGCCGCCCCCGGTTGCGCGGCTACAGCCGTACGGACTGGGGGGTCGTCGGCGCGTTCGGGCTCGCCCTGGGTGGCATGAACGTCCTCTTCTACCAGGCGATCGACCGCATTCCGCTGGGCCCCGCGGTGACCCTGGAGGTCCTGGGCCCGCTGCTCCTGTCCGTCGTCACGGCGCGGCGGGCGGCGAGCCTGGTGTGGGCCGGGATGGCGTTCGCGGGCGTGTTCCTGCTCGGGCAGGGCAGCTTCGGCGAACTCAGCCTGGCGGGCGCCGGGTTCGCGCTCGGGGCGGGCGCGATGTGGGCGGCGTACATCGTCTTCAGTGCCCGGGCCGGGGCCCGTTTCCCGCGCCTCGACGGGCTGGCCCTGGCGATGGCCGTGGCCGCGCTGGTGAGCCTGCCGCTGGGCATCGGCTCCGCGGGGACCACCCTGCTGGAGCCGAAGGTGCTGGGGATCGGCCTGGTCGTCGCGCTGCTGTCGTCCGGGGTCCCGTACACGCTGGAGCTGCTCGCCCTGCGCAGGCTGCCCGCGGGCACCTTCGCGGTCCTGATGAGCCTGGCCCCGGCGGTCGCCGCGCTGGCCGGGTTCCTGGTCCTCGGGCAGACGCTGTCGGCCCTGCAGTGCGCGGCGATCGCGCTGGTCGTGGGGGCGAGCGCGGGGGCGGTACGGGCTGGGGGCGCGGGGCGGAAGTGAGGGGCGGGGAGGCGGCGCTCCGGGCGAGGAGGGGGCGCGCCCCGGCGGCGAGGAGAGGGCGCCCCCCCGGCGAGGAGAGGGCGCGCTCCGGCTCCGCCGACTCCACCGGGCCCCGAGAAGCCTGATCAACTCCCCGGTTAGGATGCGCCGCATGGACATAGTGATCCCGCTCTTCGACCGTTTCGAGCCGCTCGACGCGATCGGACCGTACGAGATCCTGGCCCATGTGCCCGACGCCACCGTGCGCTTCGTGGCCCCCGAACCCGGCCTGGTGCAGGACGTGCTCGGCTCCCTGCCGGTGCACGTCCCGACCAGGTACTCCGAGGTGGAGCACTGCGACGTCCTGCTCGTCCCCGGCGGTGGCGGCGCCTGGACGGTGGCGGCCGACCCCGACTTCCTCGACTGGGTCCGCCGCGTCCACACCGGCACCCGCTTCACCACCTCGGTCTGCACCGGAGCCCTGGTGCTCGCGGCAGCCGGGCTGCTGACCGGCCTGACCGCCACCAGCCACTGGGGCGTCATCGACGAGCTGGAGTCGTACGGCGCCACCTACACCGCCGAGCGGGTCGTCCGCCACGACCGGATCATCACCTCCGCCGGGGTGTCCTCGGGCATCGACATGGCGATCCGACTGGCCGCGCTGCTCAGCGACGACACCACCGCCCAGGCGATCCAGCTCTACACCGAGTACGACCCCCGGCCCCCGTACGACACCGGCTCGGTCGCCAAGGCCCCGGCCGAGGTGCTCGAACGGGCGCGCAACCTGACCTGAGGCCCGCCCCCGTTGTGGGGGACGCCGGGACGCCGTCCTGATCTTTGTGGCTTCTGTGAGTACGACCGTCTGCCGGGGCGCGGGAAGACTGCCCGCCAGAGGCCGCGGCCCGCCCTGTGGGACGGCGCCGGGGCCATGACGAGGCCCACGGGAGGACAGCGCGATGAGCGTGCAGCAGTACGACGAGATCGGTGAGGCGTTCGAGGGTTTCAAGTCCCTGCCGCTGACGCAGTACGGGGAGGTCCCCAGCTTCCTGGCGATGGTCGGTGACGTGCGCGGCAAGGCGGTCCTCGACCTCGCCTCCGGCACTGGCTTCTACAGCAGGGAGTTCAAGCGGCGCGGCGCCGCCGAGGTGCTCGGCGTCGACATCTCCAGCGAAATGGTCGCCGCGGCCCGGGGGTTCGAGGAGCGCGACCCGCTGGGCGTGCGCTACGAGGTGGGCGACGTCGCCGAACTGCGGCCCCTGGAGCGGCGCTTCGACGTCGCCCTGGGAGTGCAGCTCCTCAACTACGCCCCGGACATCGCCGCCATGGAGCGGATGTGCCGCCACGTGCACCGGAGCCTGCGGCCCGGCGGCGAGTTCTTCGTGCTCGCCCAGACGCCCGAGTACCGCTTCGACGGCCCGTCCTTGGCCAAGTACGGCTTCCGCTGCGAGGCGACCGGCGAGGAGATCGAGACCGGCCCCCGCATCCGGCTCACGGCACTGCTCGACCCGCCGATCTCGTTCGTCGGCACCTGCCCGCGCCGCGAGGTGTACGAACAGAGTCTGCGGGCCGCCGGGTTCAGCGAGCTGACCTGGGTACCGGTGGAGGTGTCCGAGGCCGGGGTGCGCGAACACGGTGCGGACTTCTGGGCGGACCTCCTCGTCAACCCGCCGCTGGTGATGCTGCGCTGCCGCGCCTGAGAGGTGCGACGCCCCCTCAGGCGGGCGCGGTGACCCCGGACCGGACCGCCAGGACCGCGAGCCGGATGCGGTTGTCGCAGCCCGTCTTGGCCATCAGGTTCGCCACGTGCGTCTTGACCGTGGTCACCCCCAGGTGCAGCCGGTCGCCGATCTCCTTGTTCGACAGGCCCTGCCCGAGCAGGGCAAGGACCTGCTGCTCGCGGGGCGTCAGCCCGGCGGGCGGCGCTGGCGCGCGCTGCGCGGGCGGGGTCGCGCCGGTGTCGAGGGCGCGGGCGACGATGCGGTCCAGGGCGGCCTGGCTGAAGGGGGCCTCGCCGCGGGCCGCGCGCCGTACGCCGTCCAGGAGTTGGGGTGGCGGGGTGTCCTTCACCAGGAAGCCGCAGGCTCCGGCGGCGAGCGCCGGGTACAGGTGATCGTCGTCGTCGAACGTGGTCAGTGCGAGCACGCGGGTGCCGGGCCGGGCCGTCGTGATGCGCCGGGTGGCGGTGATGCCGTCCACCCCCGGCATGCGCAGGTCCATCAGGACCACGTCGGGAGTGAGGTGTTCGGCCAGGCGCACGGCGTCCTGGCCGTTGGCCGCCTCGCCCACGAGGTCGATGTCGTCGGGCTGCTCGAAGAGCATGCGGAGTCCCATGCGGACGAGCTGCTGGTCGTCGACGATGAGGAGGCGGATCACAGGTGCGGCTCCGTGTTCGTGGCGGTCTTGCGCGATACGGCTCCTGCGGTGCTCATGGCTCCTGCGGTGCTTGCGGCTTCCGCGGTTCCTGCGGTGCTCATGGCTCCCACGGTTTCCGTAGCGGCGCCCCCGTCCAGGACCGGAAGTTCCGCCCGCAGCCGCCACCCCCGCCCCACGGGCCCGGCCTCCAAGCGCCCGCCGAGCAGCCGCACCCGCTCACGCAGGCCGACGAGACCGTGCCCGGACGGTCCGCCGACCAGCTCCTGCCCGGACGGGCCGACCCCGGCCACCCGCCCCGGAGCGCCCAGTTCCCCCGACCCGCCCCCGCCGCCACCAGCACCCCCTCCGTCATCCTCCACGACGACCCACACGCCCCCGTCCCCACCGACCCCCACCGTCAGCCCGGCCCGCGCCCCCGCGCCCGCGTGCTGCGTCACGTTCGCCAGTCCCTCCTGTGCCAGCCGCAGCACCGCGAGCCCACGAGCCGTGTCGATCCGGGCGAGTTCCGCGTCGTCCACCGCGGCGTCGACCAGCAGGCCGGAGCGCGCGCTCTGGGCGACGACCGACTCCAGGGCCGTGGCGAGCGCGCCGGGGGAGAGGAGCGGGGAGGCGTCGGGGGCGATGCTGTCGGGGTCGCGCAACACCGCGACCAGGCGCCGCAGGTCGGCCATGGCGGCGGTGCCGCCGGTGTGCAGGTCGTCGAGGACGGCGGTGATGCGGGGATCGGGCGCGCCGTCGGTGCCCGCGGCGGGCAGGACGTGCCGGGCGACCCCGACCCGTACCACCATGGACGAGACATGGTGCGCCACGAGGTCGTGCAACTCGCGGGCGATGGCGGTCCGTTCGGCGGTCCGGGCCGCCAACAGCCGTTGCTCGGCGCGCGCCTGCTCCTGCTCCGCGTGGTCGCGGGCGCGGTGGGTGGCGTCCCGCGTGGCCCGGACGTACGCGCCGAGCACCAGGGGGACCCCGGCGACGACGCTCATCTTGTAGAGCACGGAGGGGAGTTCGCCGGGGAGGTCTCCCAGGCGGTTCGCGGCGACGGCGCAGGCCAGTGCGGCGGACGCGACGACCGGCCGCCGCCCCGCGCACCGTACCGACACCTCGAAGACGCCGAGGGCGGCGAGCACCTTCAGGGCCGCGACCGGCTCCGCGCCCCAGGCGTGCGCGGCGACCAGCAGCCCCGACTGGGCCACCGCCGCGGCGAACACCCACTCGACCTCCGCCAGACACAGCGCGATCCCGGCCGCGGCGAAGCCCCAGTCGGCCGCCTGGGCGGGCCGTTGCACCAGGAGGAGGTAGCCGAGCAGCGCACCGGCGACGACCAGGACGCGTACCGGCGCGTACTTCCGGTCGAAGACCGGTTCCACCCAAGATCGGTTCACTCGGACAACGATAGGCGCCGCCAGAGCACCGGCCTCCTGCCGCAGCAGGAGCCCGCTCCTCCCAGTGGCCGCCGCACCGCCCCGTCGAAGGAAGTGCCCCGCCCGCCCGCGCTGACAGTGTGGACCGCATGAACGCACACGACACGACCCGGCGCTCCCTGCTCGGCGGCGCCGCCGCCCTCGGCCTGACCTCCCTGGCCTTCGACGGCACCGCCCGCGCCGCCACCCCCCGCCCGGGCCCCCGGGCGAAACGCCGCTTCGACGGCCGTTCCGTCCTCATCACCGGCGCCACCTCGGGCATCGGCGAGGCCACGGCGAAGGCCTTCGCCGCAGAAGGCGCGCGCGTCGGATTCTGCGGCCGCCGCGTCTCGTCGGGGCGCCGCGTCGAGCAGGAGATCCGCAAGGCGGGCGGCGACGCCACCTACATGCAGGCCGACGTGCGCGAGGCCGACCAGGTGCGCGCCTTCGTGTACCGGATGGCCGACCGCCACGGAGGCATCGACATCGCCTTCAACAACGCCGGTATCGGCAGCGCCAAGCTCCCGCACGAACTGACCGTCGAGGAGTGGGACGACGTCCAGTCCACCAATGCGCGCGGGGTGTTCCTCGCCCTCAAGTACGAGGTCGAGCACATGCTCAAGGCGGGGCACGGCGTCATCGTCTGCACCTCGTCGTCGGCCGCCGAGCAGGCCCGGCCGAACGGCTCCGCGTACACGGCGAGCAAGCGCGCCGTCCAGGGCATCGTCAAGGCCGCCGCGCTCGCGTACGGTCCCCAGGGCATCCGCGTCAACGCCATCCTGCCCGGCACCACCGACACTCCTTTCGTCCGCCCGCCGGGCATCCCCGACGCCGACTGGGCCGCGTACAAGAAGGCGTTCGGACCCCTCAACATCGACGGCCTCGAACGGATGGCGGAGCCCGCGGAGATCGCCCGCGCCGTGCTCTCCCTGGCGTCCGACGACCTCTCGTACATGACCGGTGCCTCCGTGGCCGTGGACGGCGGGGCCACGGCCGGGCGGAAGATGATCCGGCCCAGCGGCACGTGACGGCGCCGCCCTGAGGGCCGTGTGCGCGGCACCACCTCCACGGGGGGTGGTGCTGAGTGCACCCCCGAAGTGGTTGGTAGCGCGCCTGCCACGGCTGCCGCGCCCGCATACCTTCGTGACTGCCGCTGTGCGACACGGAGTTCGCGGCACGGACGCAGGGCATGGACGCGCGGCGCCTACGCCTGGCCGACTACCGAAGGGGCAGCAATGGCTTCCAAGGACGAGCACGCTCGACGCACCGCACTGCGGCCCGCGACGGTGACGGGCGCGGGGTCGGCGCTGGGTCCGGTGCTGAACCCGGTGTCCGCCGGGGCGACGTCCCCGGCGGGGGCCGCCACTCGCCCCGCTGCTCCTGTCGCGGCTGCGGACCGGCTGCCGAACGGTCCGGTACGCGTCACCCGCGACGGCCCCCGCTACCCCCACCTCACCACCCGAGGCGCCAGCAACCGCTTCCGGGCCGGCCCGAGCAGGTCCACCTGGTCGGCTCGACGGCTCAAGTCGTCCACGCCGTACGGGAGTCGGTGCGGACGGGTGCCCGCCTCGCCGTCCGCAGCGGCGGGCACTGCTTCGAGGCGGGCGCCCGCGTACCTGGCCTGGATCCGCGGCTGCTACCGGGACCTCTTCGCCGACACCGGCGGCGCCCCCGTCCCCGGCGAGCACGCCGACGGCACCTTCATCGACCACCCCGACACCGACCTCGCCGACCCGCGCCGGAACACCTCGGGCACGCCCTGGCAGACCCTCTCCTGCGAGGCCAACCACGCGCGGCTCGGCGCGGTGAAGGCGCAGTGGGACCCGCGGAACGTGTTCCACCACGCGCTGTCGGTGTCGGCGGCCTGAGCGCGGGGGCCGCTGTGGGGGGGGCGTTCCCCTTCGGGCTTTGGGCTTCGGGTTTCGGGCCGGAAGTCGGGCGCCCGATCGCACGGTCTCGACTTTGGATACGGCGGCGAGAACCGATGGCTGATGATCGGGCCCCCGCCCGCCACCGACGCTGGAGACGTTCCGGAAGCGCTCTGGAACACGACCAGTTGGCGACGGCGGGAGTGCTTGATGCGGATCGAAGCGATGACCAGAGGGAGCTTCCTCGCGGGGGCGGCGGCGGTCGGCGCGGGCGCGCTGGTGGGCACGGCGCTGACCGGGGAGGCGGCCGCGGCGACGGGCCCGGAAGCCTCGACGGGCCCGGACGCCGGTACGCGCACCCCTGCCACCCCGAACCCGGCCGGCGAGCAGCGGACACCGGGCCGGGGCCTCGTCCGCCGGGGCGTGATGTACGAGTGCGAGGACGGCGAGACCCCGCACACGGGCTGGAAGCGCACCCGGATGCGGTCCGACATGCGGTCCATCCGGCGCGAGCTGCACGCGAACTCGGTCGCCGCCTTCGGCACCGGCGTCGAGCGCCTGACCGCCACCGCCACGGAGGCGGCCGAGCACGGGATGCACGTGTGGCTCCAGCCGCGCATGGCCGACGTACCCGAGCGCGAGATCCTCGACCACCTGGCCGAGACCGGCAGGCAGGCCGAGCGGCTGCGCCGCCAGGGCGCGCGGGTGTACCTGAGCGTGGGGTGCGAGTTCATCCTGTTCGTGCCGGGCATCGTCCCCGGGGCGAACGCGGTCGAGCGGATCGAGAACATGCTGAAGGGGAACTGGAACCCCGAGGCGGCGCAGCGGAAGCTGACGCGGTTCATCGGCCTGGCCGCGAAGACCGGCCGCCGGGTGTTCCGCGGTCCGCTGACGTACGGTTCCGCGCACGGTGACAAGGTCGACTGGGACCTGTTCGACATCGTCAGCGTCAATTACTACGAGTCCTTCGCCGATCCGCGCGGTCACGTCAAGGAGCTGGCCCCGTACCGGAAGTGGGGCAAGCCCGTCGCCATCACGGAGTGCGGCACCTGCACCTTCAAGGGCGCGCCCGACGCGGGCGGCATGGGCTGGGACGTCGTCGACTACAGCAAGCCCAAGCCGGAGGTCCGCATGGGCGTGCGGCGCAGCGAGCACACCCAGGCGCAGTACCTCGGGGAGGTCCTGAACGTCTTCGAGCAGATGAACCTGCACGCGGCGATGGTGTACCAGTTCGTCACCTCCGACGCCCCGCACCGTCGCGAGCGCCGCTACGACCTCGACATCGCCAGCTACAGCCTCACCAAGGCGATCTGGAAGGCGGCGGACAGCCCGACGGCACGCTGGCACTGGGAGCCGAAGGAGTCGTTCCACGCCGTGGCGCGGCACTTCGCGCACGCCGAGCGCAGGGACCGCCAGGGCCTGTCCGAGGCCCCTCGCAGGGACCGCTAGGCCGTTTCCGGCAGGGCGTGCGCGAGGAGGATCTCCGCCGCCGCCCGCGCGTGCCGTCCGTAGCCCGCGTCGTCCAGGACCATGGCGCGGCTGGCCGCTCCGTCCGCGAGGGTGACCAACTGCTCGGCGAGCGCGGCGGGTTCGCGGCAGCCCAGCTCCGTCACCAGCACGGTGACCAGCTCCACCATCCGCAGCTTCTGTTCGCGCGCGTAGGAGTGGACCGCGTTCTCCGGGTCGGGGAACTCTGCTGCGGCATCGATGAACGGGCACCCGCGCACCGGTGCCGCGTCCGCCGCGGGCGGCGGGTCGAACAGCCCGAGGATCCGTTCCCGCGGGGGGACGTCTGCGCGGGTCAGTGCGCTCTCCAGGGTGGCCCCTGACGACGCGAGGTCCTGGAGGTGGGCGATGACCAGGTCGGCCTTGGTCCGGAAATGCACGTAGAGCGTGCGCTTGGACACCGGCGCTTCCTCGGCGACCTGCTCCATGCCGGTCGCGTTGATGCCCTGGACGGCGAACAGCCGGGCGGCGGCGGCCAGGACGCGCTCCCGTCCGCCGCGTCCCCGCCCCTGAGGCGCCGTGGTCGTCGATGTCGTGGTCGTCGCTCCCATCCGCGAAGTATACGTCCGCGTTTACTTCGAGGGGAGTGGCTTGCTAGGGTCGCGCCAAGTAAACGACCCCGTTTACATTGGTTGTCGTCGAGGAGTGATCCATGGGTCCGTCGATCCCCACCGAACTGAGTGGCTGCGCCGAGAAGCTGATACGCGCGCGGCGCGCGACCCGCGCCTTCCGCCCGGACGCGGTGCCCGAGGACACGCTGCGCGCGGTCTTCTCGCTGGCGGGCGCCGCGCCGTCCAACTCCAACGCGCAGCCGTGGCAGGTGGAGGTGGTGAGCGGCGCGAAGCGCGCACGCCTGGCGGACGCCTTGCAGGCGGCCCACGCCGCACAGCGCACCTCGATCGACGTTCCGTACTCCGAGGACATCTACACGTCCGTGCACCAGGAGCGACGGGCGGCGTTCGGCGCCGAACTGTACGGAGCGCTGGGCATCGCCCCTGGCGACCACGCGGCGCGGGCGGCCTACGACGCGGAGAGCCTGCGCTTCTACGGCGCACCGCACGCCGCGTTCCTGTTCGTCACCGGCGACGGCGGGCCTCGCCTGGCCGCGGACGTCGGCGCCTACATGCAGACACTGCTCCTGGCGCTGACCGCGTACGGCGTGGCGAGTTGCCCACAAGGGCTGCTGAGCTTCTACGCCGACACGGTCCGCGCCGAACTCGGCGTCACCGAAGGGAAGTTGCTCGTCGGCATCTCCTTCGGCTATGCCGACGAGGCGGCACCGGTGAACCGCGTCACGACCGAGCGGGCGGCGCTCGAGACGCTCGCGACGTTCCACGGCTAGGCGGGTTCCGGCTAGCCCTTGGAGCCCCTGGACCGCCGGTGACAGCCTCCGTGCTCCTAGCCGGGCGTGTAGACGTACCGCTGTCCCGGCGGCCAGCCCGCGCTGCGGCCCGCGTCCGTCACCAGGACGTGCTGGTACTGGGGCGCGGTCACCTGGTTCTGCGTCAGGGAGGGGCACAGCGTGGCGCAGCTGGCCGCGGTCTGTGTGCCCAGGCGCCACCCGTCGGTGTCGAAGAAGACGTACTCCACGTCGGCCGGTGCCTGTGACGTCTCGACGGACACCCCGGCGGACACTGGCGTCGGCAGCCGGAACAGCACCCCGTCCACCCCGGCCGCGCGCAGCCGAAGGGCACCGATGCCGAGCGTGCTCCACCGCGGCGCCGGGGAAGGGACGTCGAGCAGCGCGGCGCGCAGGGCGCCGGGGCCGGGGCCCCGCAGCGCCACCCGGGGTGCCCGGGAGAGCAGGGAGGCGACGGCGGCGCTGTCGGGCCTCGGCTCCGTCCCGCCGTCGCCGTCGTCGTCCGTCGGGGAGGGCATACGGGGGCGGTCCGCGGGCGGGTCCTCGGGCGCGGGTGACGTCGGAGGCGGTGACTTCTCCGGCGCCGGGGGCGATGCGGACGACTTGGGTGTCGCCTTGTCCGTGCTGCCCACGCAGACCTGGCCGTCGCCGATGCACAGGACGTTGTCGCCGTGTTCGTTGGTCTGGACGATCGTGCTCGGTCCCGACTTGTCCCCACCGCCGTCGCCGCTCACCGTGATGAGCGCGGCGACGATCATCCCCGCCACGCCGATCAGCGCAGCGACGACCCCCGCTGCCATGCCCCTGGATCCCATCGTGCCCCCCGACGTGCCCCCCGACCGGCCTGCACGGAGGCGTCGACCGTGCGCCGGGCCGCCAGCGTAGGTGCGCGACCGCCCCCGTCGAAGGGGGTCACGGCACAGCTACGCCAGACGGCCGGGGCCCGCTTCCGGCGAAGGGAGGGGGAGGGCTACGTGTGCCCGCCCCGGACCGGAGAAGGGCGGGTGGCGATCACGGGCACGACGGCCTCATACGACGGTGACCGCCACGCCGACGGCCGCGATCCCGTCGAGCTGCGCCGAGGGAGCCTCGGCGTCGGTGATCAGGCAGTGCACGTCGGCCGCCGGGCAGATCTTGGCGAACGTGGTCCGGCCGATCTTGGAGTGGTCGGCGACCACGACAGTCCGGCCGCTGTGCCGGGCGAAGGCGCGGTCGGTGGCCGCCTCCAACTGGTCGTGCGTGGTGCAGCCGTGCGCGGCGCTGATGCCGTCCACGCCGAGGAAGGCGATGTCGGTGTGGTGGTCGGCGAGAGTCTTCTCGGCGATGGGGCCGACGAGTTCGTAGCTCTCGCTGCGGGCCGTGCCGCCGATCACGATCAGGGTGACGGTGGGGCGCAGCACGAGGGCGGCGGCGATGTTGACCGCGTTGGTGACGATGGTGACGGGGCCGCGGTCGGCGAGGATGCGGGCCACTTCCGTCGTCGTGGTGCCGCCGGTCAGGCCGACCACCGCGCCGTCGGGGACGAGGTCGGCGGCGGCCCGCGCGATGGCCTGCTTCTGCGGGGAACGCTGGTCCGCGCGGTGCTGGAGCGGCAGTTCGATGCTCAGGCCGCCGGGGAGCGCCCCGCCGTGGGTGCGCTCCAGGAGCCGCTGGTCGCTCAGGTGGCGGAGGTCGCGGCGCACGGTGGCCTGCGAGACCCCGAGCAACCGGGACAACTGCGTCACGTCGGCGCTTCCCTGCGCGGCGACGTGGTCGAGTATCCGCACATGGCGGTCGCTTCTCAGCACGCGGCGAGCATAGTCCCGGGCGGCGATTTCGCTCAGTGATCGCGCACCAGGTGAGCGCGGTTGTGCGCGATCTCGCGGTAGTTCAATCAAATCCGATCCCTTGACAGGGTCGAACGCGCTCGCTTAACTCCCTGGCAACGCCGATGACGAGCCCTCGGCGCAGAGGTACGCCTAGCCGGTAGTTGGCCCTTCGCCATGAGCCCGGACTGAGTCGCCAGGACCGCTGTGGGTCCGAGGCGGGGACGTGCCCTCCCACAGCTGGAGCTCACTGATGAGCCTCAATCGTGTTCCCCGCAGGTGTACGACCGCGGCCCTCGCCGCCACCGCGGCGGCCTGCCTGCTCGCCCCCTCCTCGGCGTCAGCCGGTGCCACCGCCTCGGCCGGTGCCACCGCGTCCGGCGAAGCGACAGCCTCAGCCGGTGCCGCAGCCGACGCGCGGGCCGTCCGGCTTCCCCCGCCCCACACCGGATTCGACTACCAGATCGGCGGCGCCTACACCCCGCCCCCCGGAGTCGAGGTCGTCAGCCGCGACCGCGCCGCCACCCCCGCCCCCGGCCGCTACAACCTCTGCTACGTCAACGCCTTCCAGGCCCAGCCCGGCGCCGAGCAGGAGTGGGAGAAGGACCTGCTCCTGCGGGACGCGAACGGCGACGTCGTGTACGACGGCGAGTGGGGCGAGGCCGTCCTCGACATCCGCACCGCCGACCAGCGCGAGCGCATCGCCGCCAAGGTCAACGGGTGGATCGACGGCTGCGCGGACAAGGGGTTCCAGGCCGTCGAGCCGGACAACTACGACACGTACACCCGCTTCCCCGAGCTGCTGAAGGCGAGCCAGGCCAAGGCGTTCATCTCGCTGCTCTCCGCCCACGCGCACAGCGCGGGCCTGGCCATCGCGCAGAAGAACACGCCGGACCTGGCCGCGTCCCGCCAGGAGACCGGCCTCGACTTCGCCGTCGCCGAGGAGTGCGGCGAGTGGGACGAATGCGGCACGTACACCGACGCGTTCGGTGATCACGTCCTCGTCATCGAGTACTCGGCGAAGGGCCTGCGCACGGCCTGCTCGGGCTGGGGCGACCGGCTGAGCATCGTGCGCCGCGACGTCGGCGTCTCGCCCGCGGGCAGCGGTGCGTACCTCCGTGAGACCTGCTAGCGGGAACCCCCTCGGATCTCCGCACGCCCCCTTCGCACGTCCCCTCCCGGGCTCCGCCGTGCCCCGCGGCGGTGCCGACCCGACGACTGGCGCCCGACCCTCCTGGAGGCAGAGATGACCGCAGAACCCCGCGCGCCGGGCCCGCCGTCACGGCGCGGTGTGCTGCGCGCCGGTGGCGCCGGGGCGCTCGCGGCGGCCGGTGGCGCGCTGACCGGCTGTGCCGCGGGCGTCGGCGACGGGGTCGGCGCCGACGGCCGCGTCACCATCCAGATGTGGCACGGCCAGACCGACCTCGCCGCCAAGGTCATCAAGAGCCTGGTCGCCGAGTTCGAGCGCTCCCACCCGGACATCCGCGTGGACCTGGGCGGCGGTGTCCTCGCCGACGCCATGCTGCAGAAGGTCACCGCCGCCCTCGCCGCCGGTTCCTACCCCGACATCGCCTACGTCTTCGGCTCCGACCTCGCCAGCGTCGCCCGCAGCCCCCAGGTCGTCGACCTCACCGCGCACGTACAGCGGGGCCCGACCCCGTGGAAGAACTACTGGGCACCGGCCCGGGACGCCGTCACCGTCAACGGCCGGGTCCGGGCGCTGCCCGCGCTCCTGGACTGCCTGGCCGTGGTCTGCAACAAGAAACTGTTCGCCGAGGCCGGACTCGACCTGCCCGCGGCGGGCTGGACCTGGCGGGAGTTCACCGACACCGCGCGGCGCCTCACCGACGCGGGCAAGGGCCGCTTCGGCACCGGCTGGCCCGGGACCGGCGACGAGGACACCGTGTGGCGGCTGTGGCCGCTGGTGTGGGACCTGGGCGGGGACGTGATCGCGGACGACGGCAAGAGCATCGGCTTCGCGACGGAGGGCGTACGCGCACTGGAGGTCGTGCGGGACCTGGCGCGCGACAGGAGCGTCTACCTCGACCCCAAGCCCGGCAGCGAGCAGATGTACCAGGTCTTCGTGTCCGGGCGGATGGGCATGGTGCTGACCGCGCCCTGGCAACTGCCCGACATCCTGCAGGCCGGGATGGACTACCACGTCGTCCCGCTGCCCAGCTTCAGCCGCCGCCCCATGACCATCTCGGGCCCCGACACCTGGACGCTGTTCGACAACGGCGAGGCCCGCACGCAGGCCGCCCGGACCTTCGTCACCTGGCTGACCCAGCCCGCCCAGGACAGCCGCTGGGACGTCGAGGCGGGCAGCCTCCCGCTGAGCCGCCGCAGCGAGGACCGCCCGGCCTGGCGCGCGCACGCCACCCGTACGCCGGGCCTTGCGGTGTTCACCGAAGCCGTCTCCTCGGCACGCGTACGCCCCGTCCACCCGGCCTACCCCCGCGTCTCCCGCGCCCTCGGCCAGGCCGTCGTCTCCGTGCTGCTCGGCCGCTCCAGCCCCGCCGACGCCGTGCGCGCCTGCGCCGACGAGTCCAACGCCGCCCTGCTGATCCCGCGTTGAGGACCACACATGCCCCGACTTCCCACCCCGCTGACCCTGCCACCGGACCGGTCAGGACCGCACACCCTGCGCCGTCGGCGCCGCCGAGAGGCCGCCACGGCCTGGGCGTTCATCTCGCCCGCCGTGCTCGTCATCCTCGGCCTGAGCATCCTGCCGGTCGTCTGGTCGCTGCTCCTGTCCTTCCAGGTCAACGACCTCGTCACCCCCAGCCGCTGGGTGGGCCTCGACAACTACCGCGCCCTGCGCCAGGACCCGAACTTCCACCAGGCGGTCGAGAACACCGTCGTCTACACCGTCCTGTACGTGCCCCTGAGCATCGCCGTCGGCCTGGCCCTCGCCCTCGTCCTGAACCGGCGGATCCGCTTCGTCGGCCTGTACCGGACACTCTTCTTCGTGCCGTTCGTCATCTCCGCCACGGCACAAGGAGTGCTGTTCTCCTTCATCCTCGACCCGGAGTTCGGCGCGGCCAACTCCGTCCTGCACCGCCTCGGGATCTCACCGCAGGGGTTCCTCACCGACCCCTCCCAGGCCCTGCTCGTGCTGGTCGCCATCACCCTGTGGAGCGGCACCGGCCTGTGCACCGTCATCTACCTGGCCGCCCTGCAGGACGTACAGCAGTCCCTCGTCGAGGCCGCCCGCCTCGACGGCGCGGGACGGCTGCAACTCCTGCGGCACGTGACGCTGCCCGCGCTCACACCGGTCAGCGTGTTCCTGCTGCTGTGGCAGACCATCCAGGCCCTGCAGGTCTTCGACCTGGTCTATGTGACCACCAAGGGCGGGCCGCTGGGCTCCACCACCGTGATCGTCTACTTCATCTGGGAGCAGGCCTTCAAGGAATTCACGGCCGGGTACGGGGCCGCTGCCGCCTATGTCCTCGCGCTCGCGCTGTTCGTCGTGGCGGTCCTGCTGCGGGTGGTACGCGGACGCGAGCGGACCCCTCGTACGAAAGCAGCCGCCTCATGACCGCGAACCGTCGGACGAAAGGCGCCGCCCCATGACCGTGACCACGACCGGCCGGACCCGAGTCGGCTCCCGCCCGGCCGCGTTGCCCGCCGCCCGGCGGCGCCCGCGCCTTCCGTTCAGCCCGTGGCACCTGCTGCTCGTGCCGCTGGCCGCGCTGTTCGCCGTACCGCTGGTGTGGCTGCTGCTCAGCTCCGTGATGAGCAACGCGGAGATCAACCGCTTCCCGCCCGCGCTGTGGCCGTCCAGGATCGACCTCGGCGGGTACCGCTACGTCCTCGGCAACGCCATGTTCCCGCGCTGGCTGCTGAATTCGCTGATCGTGTCCGCCGTCGCGGTCACCTCGAACCTCGTGTTCGGCACGCTCGGCGGCTACGCGTTCGCCCGGATGCGATTCGCCGGTTCGCGGGTGCTGCTCGTCCTGATGCTGGCGACGATGGCGGTGCCGTTCCAGCTCACGATGATCCCGACCTTCCTGGTGATGAAGAAGCTCGGGCTCATCGACACCCTCGGCGCGCTGATCGTGCCCGCGCTGGTCACGCCGTTCGCGGTGTTCCTGCTGCGGCAGTTCTTCCTGTCCCTGCCCCGGGAGTTGGAGGAGGCCGCCTGGATCGACGGCTGTTCACGGCTGCGGGTGCTGTACGCGATCGTGCTGCCCCTCGCCCGGCCGGCGCTCGCCACCGTGGCCGTGCTGACCTTCCTCACCACGTGGAACGACCTGACCTGGCCGCTGATCGCCATCAACCACGACACCCAGTACACCCTCCAACTGGGCCTGACCACCTTCCAGGGGCAGCACCACACGCGCTGGTCCGCGGTGATGGCGGGCAACGTGATCACGGTCCTGCCGGTGCTGCTGGCTTTCCTCTTCGCGCAGAAGGCGTTCATCCGCTCGGTCACCTCCAGCGGCCTCAAGGGCTGACCGCCGCGCCCACCTCCCTCGCCCACTCGCCGTACGAACCCAAGGACCGCGATGCCGCCCGTGTACGACCTGCTCGTCATCGGGGACGCCAACCCCGATGTGATCCTCGGCCCGCTCACCGAGCCCCTCGCCTTCGGCCAGCGCGAACAGCTCACCGAGACCGGCTCCCTCGTCCTCGGCGGCTCCGCCGCGATCATGGCCTGCGGCGCGGCCCGCCTCGGCCTGAAGGTGGCGTTCGCGGGCCGCGTCGGTGACGACGACGCGGGCCGCTACGTCCGCGACACCCTCACCGCCCACGGCGTCGACACCCGCGCCCTGACCCTGGACGCCACCCGCCCCACCCCGCTGACCGTCGTCCTCACCCGCGGCGACGACCGCGCCGTCCTCACCTCGCCCGGCACCCTCACCGCCACCTCCGGCCGCGACGTCCCCCCCGACCTGCTCGCCGCCAGCCGACACGTCCACGCCGCCTCCTACTTCCTCCAGCCCCGGCTCGCCGAGGACCTGCCCGACCTGCTGCGCACCGCGCGCTCGCACGGTGCCACCACGTCCCTGGACACGCAGGACGACCCGTCGGGTACGTGGGACGGGGGTGCCCTCGACGCGGTGCTCGCGGAGACGGACATCCTGCTGCCCAACGCGCAGGAGGCGCTGTGCCTGGCCGGACCGCACGCCGGGACGCCGCAGCGCGCGGCCGCCCTGCTGGCCACCCGCGTCCCCCTGGTCGCCGTCAAGAACGGTGCCGACGGCGCCCTGTGCCACGACGGCCGGACGCTGATGACCGCGCCGGGTCTCACGGTGACCCCGAAGGACACCGTCGGCGCCGGGGACAGCTTCGACGCGGGCTTCATCGCGGCCACGCTGCACCGCCAACCTCCGCACCAGGCACTGCGGTTCGCCGCCGTGTGCGGAGCCCTGTCCACCCGGGCCCACGGCGGCACCGCGGCCCAGCCCACCTGGTACGAAGCCCTCATCCACACCACTCCCACCGGAGCGCACGCCTCATGACGCACCCCAAGATCGTCTTCGTCGGCGCAGGCAGCGTCGAGTTCACCCAGGGACTGCTCGCCGACCTCTTCGCCTTCCCCGAGCTGACGAGCGCCCACATCGCCCTGCACGACATCGACGCCGAACGCCTCGCCACCGCCGAGGCCGCCGCCCGCTACATCGCCCGCGAACGCGGAGCCGACGCCCGCATCTCCGCCCACGCCGACCGCCGCGCCGCCCTGACCGGCGCCGACTTCGTCATCAACATCGTGCAGATCGGCATGCGCGAGGCCACCCGCACCGACTTCGAGATCCCCGCCCGCTACGGCCTGCGCCAGACCATCGGCGACACCCTCGGCATCGGCGGCATCTTCCGGGCCCTGCGCACCTTCCCGTTCCTCAAGCAGCTCGGCGAGGACATCGCCGAACTCTGCCCCGAGGCCTGGCTGCTCAACTACACCAACCCCATGGCCATGAACGTCCAGTACCTCACCCGGGCCACCGGCCTGACCCGGGTCGTCGGCCTGTGCCACTCCGTGTACTGGACCATGCAGGACCTGGCCAAGCTCCTCGACGTCCCGTACGACGAGATCACCTACCGGGCGGCGGGCGTCAACCACCAGGCCTGGGTGCTGCGCATCGAGCACCGGGGCCGCGACCTCTACCCCCGCCTCGACCAACTCATCGCCGAGGACGAGCAGTTGCGGCGCCGCGTCCGCGTCGACATGTACCGGCGGCTCGGCTACTACCCGACCGAGACCAGCGAGCACTCGTCCGAGTACGTCCCCTGGTACCTGCGCCACGACAGCGAGATCGACCGGCTGCGGCTGCCGGTCGGCGCGTACCTCGACATCGTCGACGAGAACGTCGCCACGTACCGGCGCACCCGCGACGCCCTGGCCACCGGTGCCCCCCTCACCGTCGAGGGCACCATGGAGTACGCCCCGCAGATCATCCACAGCATGGTCACCGGCACCCCGCGCACCGTCTACGGCAACGTCCCCAACCACGGCCTCATCGACAACCTCCCCGCCCACGGCGTGGTCGAGGTGCCCTGCCTCGTCGACGCAGGCGGCATCCAGCCCACCCGCGCCGGATCCCTGCCCCCGCAACTGGCCGCCCTCAACCGCACCTACCTGAGCATGAACGACCTCGTCGTCCGCGCCGCCCTCGACGACGAGCCGCGCCACATCCGGCACGCCGCGATGACCGACCCGGCCACCGCCGCGACCCTGACGGTGGACCAGATCTGGCGGCTGTGCGACGAGCTGGCGCGGGCGCACGGGGACCGGCTGCAGCCGTCGCTGCGGGTGCCGCTGGCCGACGGCTGACCCGGTTCGCCACGGGCTGTTCGCCGCGCCTGCGCTGCCCGATCAGTAGACGATGGAGACGATCTGGCAGGCCGCCGCGGCCAGTTGGGGGTCACCGTCGACGCGGGCGCGGGCCAGGGCGGCGGCGGGCCGGATGCCGCGGGTGCACAGTCGCCAGGCGGTGTCCGCGTCCAGGTGAACGGTCGCGGCGGGGTGCCCGGTGTCCGGCTCGGCCAGTGACCAGCGAGCACCGGTCCGCACGGGGACGGCCGTCGCCGTCCACGTGCCGCCCGCCGGGCCGTCGACGCGTACCCGGATCTGCGTACCCACGGGGGCGCCGACCTCGCGCAGGGTGTGGGGGAGGGCGCGCAGGAACGTGTCCAGGACCGGGGACAGGAACCGCGGGTCGGGGTCGGTCCCCTGGCCGGTGGCGTGCCGGAGCTGCTGGCGGTGGGTCCAGAACTCCGTGAGGTCGCGGGCGGTGTCCAGCCACTTCGGCGCCGGATCGACTCCGGCCCACGACACCCCCAGGGACGGGGCGCCCGGGTCCGTCGACTCGAAGAAGCGGGCGACCTGCCCGCCGACCAGGTCCAGGGTGTCGACGAGCGCCACCGCACTCATCCGGCGGCAGGCGTCGACCCACTCCTGGTTGATGCGATGGATGAACGCCGCCAACGTCTCACCCGGCCGGAAGGCGGGCCCGTCGGTGTGCCCGTCGCGGTCGCGGCCGAGGCGCCCGTAGAAGTCACCGAGGAGGTGCGCGGCCACATCGCGCACGGTCCAGCCCGGCACCGCCTCCATGGCCCAGTCCGCGGGTGCCAGACCGCGCAGGGTGGCCATGAGCGCGCTCTGTTCCGGAGAGAAGAGCGGACGTACGTCGATGGGGGAGCCGAGCCAGGAATGGTCCGGCACGTCGCCGGGCTGGGGGTTCATGGGCCAAGCCTGCCCGCCCGCCCCTCCGGTCGACCACCGCGTTTCCCTGGCGCGCCAAAGGAGTACGAACAGGTTCTGACCGGGCCGGTGCCCGCGCGTCCCGCAGCCCGGCGCTCCGGTCCGCATTAGCTTCCGGGGATATGGCCGCCTCCCTTCGCTTCCGCGCCCTGCTCACCACGCTGATCGCGGGCACCGCACTGTTCACGGGTTCCTTCATTCCCGCCGCTGGTTCTCACGGGTCGGCCGGACACACCACGGGCGCCACCGCCACGCCCGCTCCCGAGCCCTCGCCCGCACCCGTGGCGCGCTGGTACGGCTCGGCGATCCGGCTGATCCCCGGGCAGGGCAAAGTCGTGGCCCTCACCTTCAACGCCGCGTGGAACACGCAGGGGCTGGACACCATCCTCAAGGTGCTGCGGCAGCAGCGGGCCCCGGCCACCTTCTTCCTGACGGGCGACTTCGCGCAACGCCACCCAGAGGCGGTACGGGCCATGTCGGCGGCCGGACACGGCATCGGCAACCACTCCCACAGCCACCCGCGGTTCGGGGAGCTGACCCCGGCGGAGCGGGCCGGTGAGATCACCCTCGCCCAGTCGGCCATCCGCCGCGCCGGCGGCGCCGAGCCGCTGCCGTTCTTCCGGTTCCCCTACGGCGACACGACCCCCGAGCAGATCGCGGAGGCCAACGCACTGGGGTACGCCGACATCGAGTGGACCACCGACACCAACGGATACAAGGGCACCGCCGGTGGCATGAGCGTCGACAAGGCCGTCGAGCGGGCGCTGGACAAGCTGGTCCCGGGCGAGATCATCCAGATGCACGTCGGCTCGTCGAGCGGACAGCTCCCCATCCTGGACGCCGAGGCCCTGCCCCGGATCATCGACGCCGTACGGTCCCGCGGCTACCGCGTCACCGACCTGCGCACGCTCCTGACCGAAGCCGGGTGAACAGGCGACGGCTCCTTGCGCTGGCGGGCGCCACCGGGGCAGCGGAGGCGGCCCGGGTTCTCGCCGCGAGCCCGTCGGCGTACGCGCGAGGGAGCGCGCCGAGCGCACCCCGGAGCGGGAACGCGGCGGCGGGCGGAGACGGCTGCTACCGGTCGGCCCGCGGCGGTACACGGACGAGCGCGACCCCGCCCTCCAGGTCCACCACCGTCCTGTTCGGCGGCGCCCCGTCCTCCTCGTCGTCGCGCAGCACCAGCGCGGACTGGCGTTCCTTGAGTTCGTTCTGCTTGCCGGGGGAGAAGCCGGCGTGGAGCTGTTCGAAGCCGGTCGCCGATATCTGGCCCTGGTGGGCGCTGGTGCGCCAGGGCAGGAGCCCGGCTCGCCCAGCGCGGAGGAACAGCTGATCGGTGAAGGCGACGAGGGTCAGCACCATCACCAGACCGGGCAGAGTCGTCAACACAGCGAATCCCATGGGCCCAGTCTGCCCAAGAACGGCTTCGGACCCGTCAGAAGACCGACAGGCCCGTGAGCGTGGTGAAGCGGTCCAGCGCGGCCACCCCCGCCACGGAGTTGCCCCGCTGGTCGAGGCCCGGGCTCCACACGCAGACGGTGCAGCGGCCCGGCACGACCGCGATGATGCCGCCGCCGACGCCGCTCTTGCCGGGCAGGCCCACGCGGTGGGCGAAGTCGCCCGCGGCGTCGTAGGTGCCGCAGGTCAGCATGACGGCGTTGACCTGCTTGGCCTGGCTGCGGGTGAGGAGCGTGGAGCCGTCGGACCGTATGCCGTGGCGGGCGAGGAACCCGGCGGCCAGGGCGAGGTCGGCGCAGGACGCCTCGATGGCGCACTGCCGGAAGTACTGGTCGAGGAGCGTGGGCACCGGGTTGGTGATGTTGCCGTACGACGCCATGAAGTGGGCGAGCGCGGCGTTCCGGTCGCCGTGTGCGGACTCGGAGGCGACCACCGCCTCGTCGAAGTCGAGCCGGTCGTTGCCGGACTCGGCGCGCAGGAACGCGCGGAGCGTCCCGGCCGCGTCGCCGGTGCGGGTCTGCAGGCGGTCGGTGACGACGAGGGCGCCCGCGTTGATGAACGGGTTGCGGGGGATGCCGTTCTCGTACTCCAGCTGCACCAGGGAGTTGAACGGGTTGCCGGACGGCTCCCGGCCGACGTGCTCCCACAGCAGGTCGCCGTCCAGCGAGAGGTCGAGGGCGAGGGTGAAGGCCTTGGTGATGGACTGGGCGGAGAAGGGGCGCTGCCAGTCGCCGACGCCGTAGACCGTGCCGTCCAGCTCGGCGACGGCCATCCCGAAGTGCCGCGGGTCGGCCGAGGCGAGCGCCGGGATGTAGTCGGCGGGGCGGCCACGGCCGGGCAGGGCCTGGATCTCGGTGGCGATGCGGTCCAGGACGGGCTGGAGGGACGGGGGCACGGGCACTTGCTCCGGTTTCGCGCGGTATACGGGGGTGTCCGGAGTACCTTAAGGCAGGCGTGCCGTGGTGATGTTCAGGGGCCGGGAGAAGGTCGTACGGGTCTTGGGCGGGGCGGGCGCCCGCCCCGCCACCCGGGGGTCTGCTCCGGCTCGCGCGCCAGCGCCCGCTGACCGCGTTCACCCTGTGCGTCACATCCTGAGCGGAAGCCCGGCGGCCGCCGGTGCGGCGCGTACGACGGTGACAAGTGGGAAGGCTGGCTGCCGGACATCGAAGGCAGGCACGCCGGGACACGGGAGCGCACCATGGCCGCGACGACATCGGCACGCAGGCGGCGGACGGGGATCCATCGCCGGTGGGCGGTGGGTTTCGTGCTCGCCGCGCTGGTTCCCCTGACGCTGGCCGGGTGCGGCGGCTCGGACGACGGCGACGACCCGTCCTCGTCCCCTGAGGGGAGCTCGAAGTCCCCGGCCGCGCAGTCCTCTTCGCCGAAGCCGTCGCCGACGCCGTCGGTGTCGGCTGCGGACGGGCGTGACGTCGGCGCCTGTGCCGATGGCAACTGCGAGATAGCGGTGTCCAAGAAGGTGACGTTCCGCTTCAAGGGGCCGCGGGGCACGGCGACCCTGTCCGTCACCGACGTCGGCCCCAACAAGGTCGAGTACAAGGTGAAGTCGGGCAGCGGCCGGTCCAAGGGCGGGGCCAGCGGGCCGGGGCAAGGATGCATCACCGTCCTTCGCACCAACGGGAGCGGCAACTCCTGCGGTGGTCTGGGGGACGCCACCCGGCCCAGTCCCCAGCCCGATGCCGTGGTGATCCAGGCGGCGACCGGCGCGGACGGGACGGCGATCCTCCACATCGTGTCGGACTGATACCTGGACGACACATATCCGCGCGCCGGTGGATGCACGGTCCTGACCGGCCGGATGCGGTCCTCTCCAAGGCTGGAGGCGTACGCGGGAGAGCCGCGTACGCCGGGCAGGGAGAGGTGGTCGTCGGTGATCGTTCGTCGGGTACGGGCAGCCGGGGTGGGCAGGGCGCTGCGGAAAGGGCCGCACCGGGGCAAGGCGCTGTGCGGGGCGGCCGCCGTGCTGGTCGTGGCCGGGGCGGGGGGCTGGCTGGCCCTGCCCGGTGGTACGGAGGGCAAGGAAGGGCAGGGCGACGGGCTCGTCGGGGCCGTGAGCCTGCCGTGGCCCGACGAGGGGCAGACGAGCATCGAGGTCCAGGGCGTCGGCAGCCTCGGCAGCAGGGGCGACCGGCGGCCGGTGCCGATCGCGAGTGTCACCAAGGTGATGACGGCGTACGTGATCCTCAAGGAGCACCCCCTCGCAGCGGGGGAGAAGGGTCCGCGGATCACGGTCGACGCGGCCGCCGCGCAGGAGTCCCACTCGCTCAGCGAGTCCACCGTGCAACTCCGCGAGGGGCGCCGCCACAGCCAGCGTGAACTCCTGGAACTGCTCCTGCTCCCGTCCGGCAACAACGTCGCCCGGCTGCTGGCCCGTTGGGACGCCGGCAGCCAGCGGGCCTTCGTCGCGAAGATGAACCGCGCCGCCGAGGACCTGGGGATGACCCGCACCACGTACACCGGAGCCAGCGGCTTCGAGTCCAGCACCAAGAGCACCGCGGACGACCAGCTCAAGCTCGCCCGGCAGGCCATGAGGCAGCCGGTGCTCCGCGAGGTGGTGGCCCTGCGCAGCACGACCGTCCCCGGCGTTCCCGGCACGGTCACCAACACCAACCGGCTCCTGGAGAAGCCCGGCGTCATCGGCCTCAAGACGGGGTCGAGCACACCCGCGGGCGGCAACCTCATGTGGGCCGCCGAGGCGAAGTCCGGCGCCGGGCACCACCTCGTGCTCGGTGTCGTCCTGGGGCAGCGCGCCGACACCACCCCCATGGAAGGCCTGGAGGCCG
This sequence comes from Streptomyces flavofungini, assembly GCF_014650815.1. GTDB lineage: Bacteria > Actinomycetota > Actinomycetes > Streptomycetales > Streptomycetaceae > Streptomyces > Streptomyces flavofungini. The sequence goes on along the minus strand of NZ_BMVR01000012.1, from coordinate 193,883 downwards.
CCATCGACAGGAGCGGCGCGCTGATCGACGCCGTGCAGCGGCGCCTTCCCGGCGCCCTCCGCGCGGACAAGCCGGTGCGGTCATGACGTCACTGCACGAGCAGCTTCCGCAACGCACGGTCGGCGTGGCCGAGGGGCCGTCCGGGGCGGCCGACACCTGCGGCGGGGACAGCGGCGAGGGCCGCGCGGGCAACGGCTTCAACGGCCGCAGCGACCTCTGGCGCCGCGGCCGACTCATCGCTGCGGCCGCCCTGCTCCTCGCCCTGGTCATGCTCGGCCACACCTGGGTGCCCCACCGCTTCGGCAACCCCGGCGGCCTCCTGGAGACCTTCCTGCCGTGGCTGGGCGCGGGCGTCCCCCTGCTCCTGGTGCTCGCCGCCGTGCGGCGCTCCGCGACCGCCGCCCTCGCCGTGCTGGTCCCGGCCGTCGTCTGGTGCTCGCTGTTCGGCGGCATGGTCATGGACAAGCGCTCCGGCGGCGGGGACCTCACCGTGGTCAGCCACAACGTCCAGGACCGGAACCCCGACCCGGACGGCACCGCCCGCGCCCTCATCGCCTCCGGCGCGGACCTCGTCGCCCTGGAGGAACTGTCCCCGGCGACGGCACCGGAGTACGGGCGCGTACTGGACCGCAGCTACCGGTACCACGAGGTGCGGGGCACGGTCGGGCTGTGGAGCAGGTACCCGCTGCGGGCCGTGGAACCGGTCGCGATCATGCCGTGGACCCGCGCGCTGCGGGCCACCGTCGCGACGCCGAAGGGGCCGCTCGCCGTGTACGCCGCACACCTCGCGTCGGTGCGCGTGCACCCGAGCGGGGGGTTCGCCACGGCCACCCGCGACGAGGCGGCCGCGAAGCTCGCCGCCGCCGTACGCGCCGAACCGCTGCCGCGCGTCGTGGTGGTCGGCGACTTCAACGGCACGACCGACGACACGGCCCTGCGCCCGCTGACCGGACAGCTGCGGTCGACGCAGGAGGAGGCGGGCGACGGATTCGGGTTCACCTGGCCCGCGTCGTTCCCGGTGGCCCGGATCGACCAGATCCTCGTCAAGGGCGTCACCGCGGCCTCGTCCTGGACCCTGCCGCGGACCGGCAGCGACCACCTGCCCGTCGCGGCCGCACTGAGCCTGTGACCACCGCGAAAGCGGATACCGTCGTGATCAGCGGGTCCGGCGGGTCCGGCGGGTCCGGCGGGTCCGGCGGGTCCGGCAGGCCCGGCGGGTCCGGCGGGTCCGGCAGGCCCGGCAGGTCCGGCGAGACGCGCCGAGCGGACAGCGGACCTCCGCCGTGCCCCCGCGCCGCCCGGCCCCGTACGACACGACCCCCAGGTGACGAGATGCCACAGCCCCACAGCGAACCGGCGGGACGCCCCGCACCCCAGGAAGGCAGCCCCGCCGCCCCCGTGCGCATCCTGCTGATCGAGGACGACGACGCGATCCGCAAGTCCGTCGGCATGGCCCTGGAGCGTTACGGCTACGAGGTGGCGGCGGCCCCCGACGGGCTGACGGGCCTGGAGATGTTCCGGGACGGGGCGTACGACCTGCTCCTCGTCGACGTCATGCTGCCCCACCTCGACGGCATCGGCCTGTCCTACCGGGTCCGCGAGACGAGCCAGGCCCACCTCCTGATGATGTCCGCGCGCGGCGACGCGCTGGACGTCGTCGCGGGCCTGGAGGCGGGCGCCGACGACTACATCGTCAAACCCGTCGACACCACGGTCCTGGTCGCCCGCATCCGCACCCTGCTGCGCCGCGCCACCTTCACCGCCCACGCCACGGCCGACGCCCCGGCCCCCGACGACGGCGGCCTGCTCACCTTCCGCAACCTCAGCGTCGACACCCGCGGCCTGGAAGTCCGCACGGACGGCCGCCTCCTCGCCCTCACCCCCACCGAACTGCGCCTGCTCCTGGAGTTCGTGGCCGCGCCCGGCATCGTCCTGGAGCGCCAGACACTCCTTCGCAAGGTGTGGGACTACGGCTGGGAGGGCGACAGCCGGGTCGTCGACCTGACCGTGCAGCGGCTGCGCAAGAAGATCGGCGCCGATCACATCGAGACCGTGCGCGGCTTCGGCTACAAGTTCCGGCGCTGACATGCGACGTACGACACCTGACGCGCGCCCCACCACAGCTGACATCAGCGGTGATCCCCAAGCCGCCGACGCCGACGCCGACCGCACCCCGCCCGGTGAGGCGCTCCGCCGCCTCGTCGACCCCCGCTCCCTGCGCTGGAAGATCGCCGCGGGCGTCGCAGCGGCGGCCTGCGCGATGGCCGTGGGCATCGGCGTCCTGGTGCACCAGACCACCGAGACGCGCTCCATGAGCATCGGGCGCGGCACCGCGCTGCGCGAACTGGAGGTCGCCGAGTTCGAGTTCCGCGACGGCAGGTCCGCGAGCCGGAACCCCTCGGAGCCACCCGGCTACGCCATCGGCGACGAGGTGCCGGACGGGCTGCGGCACCGGCTCGCCTCCGAGCCCGGCCCTCTCACCTGGTACGACACCAGCAAGCCGCTCCAAGGTCCGTTCATGTGGGCGGCGAGCCGCGTCGACGGCACCGACCTGGCCGTCCGCATGGACATGGGCGCCGAGAAGCGCAGCCTGCAGGCGCTCGACCGGCACATCCGGTACGCGGCCGTCGCCACCCTCGCCGTCGTCGTGCCCCTGGCCCTGCTCGCCGCCGAGCTGGTGCTGCGTCGCCTGCGCCGGGTCGCGGGTACGGCCCGGCGCATCAGGAACGGCGCCCTGGACGCGCGCACCGCGAGCCGCGGCCACGACGAGATCAGCGAGATCTCCTCGGCCGTCGACCACATGGCGGACGCCCTCCAGGAACGCCTGCGCGGCGAACAGCGCTTCACCGCCGACGTCGCCCACGAACTGCGCACCCCGCTCGCGGGCCTCGTCACCTCCGCCTCGCTCCTGCCGGAGAGCGAGGCCACCGACCTGGTCCAGGACCGGGTGCGGGTGCTGCGGGCACTGGTGGACGACCTGTTGGAGATCTCCCGCCTCGACGCGGGCGCCGAGCGGGCCGACGCGCAGCCGGTGCCGCTGGGCGAAGTGGTCACGGAGTGCGTACGCCGCACCGGTGTCGACACCCGGATCACCGTCGTCGGGGACCCGACGGTCGAGACCGACCCGCGCCGCGTCGACCGCATCGTCACCAACCTGGTCCTCAACGCCCACCGGCACGGCGGCCCGCCGGTGGAGGTCACCGTCGACGCCACCACCGGCGCCGCCGTCACCGTCGTCGTACGCGACCACGGCCCCGGCTTCCCGGCGGACCTCCTCGACCACGGCCCCCAACGCTTCCGCACCGGCGCCGCCGAACGCGGCCACGGCCACGGCCTGGGCCTCACCATCGCCCTCGGCCAGGCCCACGTCATCGGCGCCCGCGTCACGCTGACGAACGCCGAGCCGCACGGAGCCGTCGCCACGCTGAGCCTCCCGCGACGGCACACCTGAGGCCGGACAGCAGGCGCCGCGCGCCCCGGCGAGCGGTGGCGGCCGCCGCGGCGCCCGCTTAGCGTGGGCCGAGGCCCTCGGGAAGACCGGCCGCACCGCGTTCCCTCGAAGGACGGTACGAGATCATGGCGGACAAGCCCTCGATTGTTCTGGTCCACGGATTCTGGGGCGGAGCCGCCCACTGGTCCAAGGTCATCGTCCAGCTCCACAAGCGCGGCTTCACCGACCTGCACGCGGTGGAGAACCCGCTGACCTCGCTGGCCGACGACGCCGAGCGCACCCGCAAGATGGTCCGGCGGCTCGAAGGACCGGTCCTGCTCGTCGGCCACTCCTACGGCGGCGCCGTCATCACCGAGGCGGGCGACCTGCCCCAGGTCACCGGTCTCGTCTACGTCGCCGCGTTCGCCCCGGACGCGGGCGAGAGCCCCGGTCAGCTCACCCAGGAGCTGCCGCCCGAGGCCGTCGACAACATCGCCCCGGACTCCGACGGCTACCTGTGGATCAAGCAGGAGAAGTTCCACGAGAGCTTCTGCCAGGACCTGCCCGTGGACGAGGCGCTGGTCATGGCCGTCACGCAGAAGGCGCCGCTGGGCTCCACGTTCGGCGACACCGTGACCGCACCGGCCTGGCGGAGCAAACCGTCCTGGTACCAGGTCTCCGCCCAGGACCGCATGATCCACCCCGACAACGAACGCCGCATGGCCGAGCGCATGGCCCCCCGCGCGACCGTCGAACTCGACTGCGGCCACGCCTCCCTGGCCTCCCAGCCCGACCCGGTCGTCGAGCTGATCGCGGAAGCGGCCAAGGACCTGCACGGCTGACGGCCCGCCCCGGCGCGGCTACGCCGCCACCCAGCTGCCGTGGAAGCCCAACGGCACCCGCCCCGGCAGCTGGACCCGGGCCAGCGGGCGGCCGGTGAAGTCCTGCGCCGAGAGGATCACCAGGTCGGTGGCGCCCCGGTCGGGGTCGTTGACGTAGGACACGATGTAGCCGTCGTCCTCGTCCCGCGCGCCGCGCCGGGGCACGAACACCGGCTCGCTCGCCGCCGCGCCCTTCGGGAAGCGGTGCACCTGCTGCGTACTGCGCAACATGTCGTGCTTCACCAGGCAGTTGGTGAACTTGGTGTCCGGCGGCACCCCGTCGACCGTCTCGTACGCCGTCCACATGGCGGCCGCGCTGGCCGTGTAGCCGTAGCGGTGCCGACGCGAGACCAGGGACTCGTTGACGCGGGGGAACTCCTGCGGGCGGTCGTCGACGCGGGAGCTGCGGACCCGGCCCGCGCGCAGGTCGATCGTCCAGCGGTCGAGGGCCGGGGCCCCGGTCGCGGACGGCCCGCCGTTGCCGCGCCCGGCGGCGTGGAACGGCGCGGGCATGGACGTGAAGTCGACGATCACCGACTCGCCCTGGTCGTAGGCGTTGAGGGTGTGCGAGTAGTAGATCGGGTCGACCTCGAACCAGCGGGTGCTGCCGCCCGCGCGCGGCAGCACGCCGACCCGCATCGGGCGCTTGTCGTTCCAGATGTACGGCACCAGCGCGCCCGCCTCCGCCGCTGCCGCGTCGAACGTGATCGGCACGTCCACGATCACCACGTACTTCTCGGTCAGCGCGAAGTCGTGCATCATCGGCGCGTCCGGCACCGGGACCTCGGTGGTCCGGGCGACCCGGCCGGTCCGGTCGATCATGATGTGCCGCACGTGGTCCCAGGTCGGGTAGTACGCCACCGCGTGCAGCTCGTCGGCGGCCGCGTCGTACTTGGTGTGCGCGGTGAACGCGCCCTTGAGGGTGGCGCGGAAGTCGTACGGCCGCAGGGTGTTCAGCTCGCCGTCCAGTTCATACGGCAGCGGCCCGCCCTCCTGGAGCGCGAGGACACGACCCTTGTACGGGATCACATGGGTGTTGCACGCGAAGTCGTCGGGCGGCACCTCGCCCGGGTAGGTCTCGCCCAGCTTCTTCGTCACCTGCGAGGAGCGCACCCACCGGTTGCGGTACCACTCCGCGCGCCCGCCGCGCAGCCGCACCCCGTGCACCATGCCGTCGCCCAGCATCCAGTGGTGCGCCCGCGGGTCCTCGATGCCCAGCGCGTTCGGGCCGGTGCGCAGGAACCGTCCGTTCAGGTCGCGCGGCACCCGCCCGACGACCTTCAGGTCGAACGCGGTCAGCTCGTCGGTGGCCGGGGCGAAGGCCCCCTCCATGAACGGATTCGACCCCGCGCCCGTGCCCCCGGCGGCCGGGCCCGGCGTCGCGGCCCGCGCCGCCGGGGCGTAGCGGCCGAGCCCGAGCCCCCCGGCCGCGCCGGCCGCGGCCGCGAACGTCGCCCCCTGGAGAATCCGCCGCCGCGTGTGACTGGTCGTCTGACTGGTCATCGTGCAACCCCGTTCGTGTCCGGACCCCGGCGCTGGCGCCGGGGTCGTCGCTGGTGACACGGAGAATCCTGCTCCGGTACGGGGCGCGGGTCAGGAGGTCTGGGGCCCGAGTCGGGGTGGCGTCAGCACCACCCCCGCGGCCGGGTCCGGCACCCCCTTCGTCCGGTGGACGACCCGGCGGCGCACGTCATCGCTGTGCGCCGTGCCGCTCGGGCACGGACGCGCCGGAGTCGTCGCGGGGGCGGTCGGGCTTCAGGAACCACTTGCGGGCCGAGGCCAGCCACCAGGTGCCGCAGAAGGCGACGACCACGCCGACCGCGATGGGGGCGTAGTTGAACGTGTCCCTGGTGATGGGGGAGCTCTGCGGCAGCATGAACAGGACCGTGATCACCATGACCCAGGCGATGGCGATGGTGCCGACGATGGTGGACCAGGAGCCGAGGTGCCAGGGGCCGCGCTCGAAGCGGTCGCCCTGACGCAGGCGCAGGAAGGTCGGGATCACATAGGCGATGTACAGGCCGATCGTGGCGATGGACGTCACGGCCGCGTACGCGGTGTTGTTCCACAAGTACGGCAGGCCCAGGGCGAAGGCGCCGAGGGTGGCGAGCCAGACGGCGTTGGTGGGGGTGCGGGTGGTCGGGTTGAGCTTGTGCCACGTCCGGGAGAAGGGCAGCGCGCCGTCGCGCGAGAAGGCGTAGATCATGCGGGAGTTGGCGGTCACCGACGCCATGCCGCAGAAGAGCTGGGCGACGATGATGACGAGCAGCATCCACTTGCTGGCCGTCGTGCCGAGCGCGTCCATGAGGATCTGCGCGGGCGGCACCCCGGTGTCCGAGTCGAGGGCGCCGGAGTACGACTGGATGGCGTAGGTGAAGCCGAAGAGGAGCACGAACCCGGCCACCAGGGAGACGAGGATCGAGCGGACGATGCCCTTGGGCCCGGCGGTCGCCGCGTCGATGGTCTCCTCGGTCATGTGAGCGGACGCGTCGTAACCGGTGAACGTGTACTGGGCCATCAGCAGGCCGATGGCCACCACGTAGATGCTCGACGAGAAGCCGGTGTTGTTGACGAACTCGCCGAGGACGAAGCCGGTCGACCGGTGGTGGTCGGGGACGATCGCCAGGGCGCCGCAGATGACGACCACACCGAGGACGTGCCACCAGATCGACACCTCGTTGAGGAAGGCGACGATCCGCACGCCGAAGGTGTTCAGGGCGCCGTGCAGGGCGAGGATGCAGCCGAACAGGATGATCGTGTGCTCCGGCGTGGCCTCGAAGCCGAACTGCAGGTCGAGCAGGGCGTTGAGGAACGTCGCGGCGCCGAAGTCGATGCCCGCCGTCACGGCTATCTGCCCGAGGGTGTTGAACCAGCCGGTGAACCACGCCCAGGCCGCCCGCGAGCGTTCGGGCGCCATCTGGTGGGCCCAGAAGTACAGGCCCGCGCTGGTCGGGTACGAGGAGCACACCTCCGCCATGGCCAGGCCGACGAACAGGGTCATGACGCCGACGAACAGCCAGCCCCACATGATCACGGCCGGGCCGCCGGTGTTCATGCCGTAGCCGTAGAGCGTCATGCAGCCGGACAGGATGGAGATGATCGTGAAGCTGACGCCGAAGTTGGCGCGGCCCGACATCGAGCGGGACAGGGTCTGCTGGTAGCCGAGTTGCTTCAGGCGTTCCTCGTCGGACACGCGGGATACATCAAGAGGCACGGGTCGTCTGTCCTTGGTCTGTGAAAGGGGGAGGGAGGGGGGAGGGGGAGAGAAGGGGAGCAAGGGGGGAGTGGCGGGGGAGACGGGGGGAAGCGGGGGTTAGCGGCGTCGGCCGCGCGGCGGGTCGTAGGCCCAGGCGCGGTGGCGCTGGAACAACTCGTGGGCGGGGCCGCAGTAGGACCACGGCACGGTCGTGGCGTACGGGCCGATCGCGTCGAACACCTCCTGGGCCTCGTGGTGGCGGTTCGCGAACGACAGGGCGTGGGCGAGGTAGTTGGCGTCGTCGGCGAAGCAGGCGTGCGGGCGGGGCGCGCGATAGCGCCACCAGCGGTCGAGGACCAGGTCGGTCGTCGGGCACTCCACCCAGGGGTGGATCGTCAGGCCGTACCCGTCCTGGTCCCGCTCCTGCCGCGAGCGGTGCACCTCGGCGAGGACCACCAGCGGCAGGACCGCGAGGGGCAGCCCCTGCGGGGCGACGGCCGCCTGCTCCTCGGCCCACCACATGGCCTCACCCTGCTCGCCGTGGTTGCGGGGGAAGAGGTACGTCACCACCTCGTGGTGGGCCTCGCGGTTCCACGGGTCACGCTGTTTGATCTCCTCCCAGACGTGCCGCAGCGTGTAGCGGTCGGGGGCGTGGGTGCGCAGCAGCGCGAGCATGACGAGCAGCGGAGCCACGTCCTCGGGCCACAGGCGCTGCACGGTGGCGCAGGTGTTCCAGGCGTCCTCCATCAGGGACCGGCCCTCGTCGCGACCGGCGATCATCGCGCGCAGGGCCTGCACGTTGGCGAGCAGGGCGAGGGCGTGCGGGGAGCGCGGCTCGGCCTCGGCCCAGGTGTCGGCGAACCGCAGGCGCGCCCCGGCCTCGGCGAGGACCTGGAGCTGGAACACCCTGCGGTCCCAGTCCGCGCCGGTGGCCGTGAGCAGCTCTCGCGGGCCTTCCCAGCGGCCCATCGAGGCGTCTTCCAGGACCCGGCGCAGGGCCGTGTCCTCGCGCGCTGGGTGCGTGTCGAGTGCCCGCTTGGCCGCGTTCCTTCGCGCTCCCGGACGACGCCCGGGCGTCATGAGCGCCGTGTGTGACGGTCGATGGCGTTCATAGGCAGGCTCTTCGCACCCCAAGCTCGCTCGTGAAGCTCTGTCGTGGTGATGCTCTGTTGTGTGCTGACACTCAGTCGCGGTGGCGCTCGGTCGGGCACGGTGGCGGTACTCCGCGCAGGTCACGCGCGGGTACGGGCCCGGCCCCCCGCCCCCACGCAGGGGACCCGGCCGAGGTCGCCGGCCGGCGGGCGGGTCGACGCCGCCCGGCCCTGAGCTGCCCGGAACGACGCGGTCCTACTGTTGTCAGCGGGTCACCCGCCCGACAGTGTTTCTCCGTTGCGCAACACGGGGCAGCGGTGGAGGCGACTGCGGCTGGGCACACTCATGGGACGGCCCGGCGGATCACGGAAGTCAGCGCCCGTCCGTCTGCCGGGCCCGTGCCACGGCCCCCGAGCGGCCCCGGGTCACTGGCCGCCCGGCACGCGGCGCTGCGGGACCCCATTGCGCCGCGTGCTCCCGGGCTCGTGCGGCGGCGACCAGTCCCGCGCCGTGTGCACGTACCAGCCGATCAGCCGTCGGACGGCCTCCTGGCAGGCGGTCGGCGACTCCTCCTCGGCGGCGCGCTCGGCGGCGTAGTCGCGCAGCAGGTCGTGGCGGCGGTAGCGGTCGGGCCCGGTCTCTTCGAGGAGGTGCACGGCGACCAGGACTTCGAGGAGGCGCCGGGTGTGGCCGAGGGGCCGGTCGACGAGGGCGGCCGCGGCGGCGGCGCTGAGCGTTGCTCCGGGAAACAGGCCGAGGAAGCGGAACGTCCGTGCGGCCTCGACGTCCAGTTCGCGGTACGAGGAGGCCAGGGCGGCGCGGACCGCGAGGTGCGGGTCGTCGATGTCGGTGAGGACGTTCAACCGGTGCTTGCGGTCGTCGAGTTCGGCGACCGCGTCGGCGATGGACCGGTGCGGGAACGTGGCGAGGCGCTCGGCGGCGATGCGCATGGCCAGCGGCAGGTGCGCGCAGCGCCGGGCCAGGACCGCCGTGGCCGTCGGCTCCGCCGCGACCCGCTCCGGACCGGCGACGGCGCGCAGCAGGTCGACGGACTCCCGCTGGTCCATCGGCCGCACCGTGAGCCGGTGGGCCCCCGCCTTGACGGCGAGCCCGGTCAGACGGCGTCTGCTGGTGACGAGGGCGACGCAGCCGCGCGCACCGACGAGCAGCGGCTCGACGTGCCGGGAGCCCGCGGCGTTGTCCAGGATCAGGAGGATGGGACGGCGCACCGCGATGCTGCGGAAGACCGCCGCCCGCTCGGCCTCGTCCGCCGGAACGGCGGCCGCGGGCAGGCCGAAGGCGGTCAGGAACTGTTCGAGTACGTCGGCTGCTTCGAGCGGCCGTCCTGCGGGGGAGTTGCCCTGCAGGTCGGTGAACAGCACGCCCCCGGGAAACCGCTCGGCGATGTCGTACGCCCACCGCAGCGCCACCGTGCTCTTGCCCACGCCCGCCGGTCCGTCGAGGGCGATCGTCAGAACGCTCTCCCTCCGATTTGCATCTGCGAGGAGTCCGTCCAGCTCCCGCAACAGTTCCTGCCGGCCCACGAAGGCGGACGCTCCGGGCGGCAGCTGCGCGGGCCGGAGCAGGTCGACGGCGCCGCCCCGGTCGGCCCGCGCGAGCGCGATCAGCTTGCCGTCCATCGCGAGCAGCTCGTCACAGGCGCGGGCCAAGTCGTCCGTGGGGATGGCCCGCCCGTTCTCCACGCGGCTGATCCAGCCGGGGCTGTAGTGCAGGAGCCGTGCCATCTGACGCAGCGACATACCCCGACTTTCCCGCCGTTGTCGCAGCACCTCCCCTAACCGGGGCTGCCCTCCCCGCCCAGTGATGATGCCGTCCCCCCGCATGCGTCCTCCCAGACTCGCCTCGGGTCGGTCAGATCATGTGCACAGGCGAACGATACGGAGTCTCGCGCCCGCTGGGGAGTCGGCGGACGCGAGCAATGCGAGAAGCAGCCACTACGTCAGGTCCACGTCGGCGTGCACCGGGTGGTGGTCCGAGTACGGGCTGGGGTGCACACCCTGATCGCGCGAGTCGATGTTCCGCAGGAAGACGTAGTCGAACTTGAGCTGCCAGTCGGTGGTCGGCTCGCAGACGCCGGTCCCGGCGGGGGAGGGGCGGCACTGCGGGTCCGCGTCCTTGGCCCGCGCCCACATCCGGGTGAGTTCGGGGGCGTCCGGCATGGCGTTGAAGTCGCCGAGAACGATGGCGCGGTCGTGCCGGGCGACGGCTTTGGCGAGGACGCCGACCTGGCCTGCCCGGATCTCTTCCTGCTGCCGTTGGGCGAGGTGCGTGTTGAAGACCCGGACGGGCCGGCCGCCCACCAGGGTGGTGACGGCCATGTACCCACGGTTCTCGGAACCGCCGTCGGGATACTCCACGCTCACGCGGTCCGTCATCGGCGCCGCCGAGAGGATCGCCTGACCGAAGCCCCCGGGGCTCCACGGCCACCCGCCACAACGGCTCCGGTTCCGCAGCACCGACCCGTACTCGACGTGGTAGACGAGCCCGTGCAGCTGCTCCAGATAGTCCCGGATCCGCTCGACGTCACGCACGCACGCTTCCTGCATGCCGATGACCTGCGGCGCGTACGTGGCGATCTCCGCCGCCCGGCCGACGTTGTTCTCGTCGCCGCAGGGGTTGCAGATGTTCCACGTCATGACCCGGTTCGGTACGACATCCCGGACCGGTTCGACGGGCGGCGACGCGGCGAAGTGAGCGCCGCTGGGTGTGCTGGGGCCGATGAGCACCAGGCAGGCCAGGGTCATGGCGCCTGCGAGCAACCGGGTGGCCCTTCCGAGCACCATCGCCTCCTCAGCGTGGATGCACGTGACAGCGGACGCACGTGCCCTCTGACGTCTCCAGGCATGAGGTTATGGGACGGGGCGGTCGGCGCCGCGTGCGGTTTGCCGGAACTCGCTGGCCGGGGCGGGCCGGGGGCCTCGATGTCCCCGAAGGGGGCTAACCCCCGGCACCGCACTGAGGACAGCGCACCGGTAGGGAGGGGGAAAGCCGGATGGGCCGGTCCCCCCTCGGCTGGTGGGATGGTCACGGCCACGGATCCAGGCGCGAAACAGCCGCTGCCCACGGCCGGGGCGGCCCCCGCACGCGCAGACGACCGGAACAGAAGAGGAATCACATGTACGCGTTAGGACGGCGTCGGCGAGTCCTGCTCGGCCTGGCCGGATCGGCCGCGGCCCTCCTCGCCGCGGCGAGTGGACTGACGGCGGCGGCGAAGCCGCAGCAGACCGATCCGCTCCAACGGCAGGTGGACGCGATCCATGAATCCGGGGCCGTGGGCGTGTCCGCCGAGGTGGCCTCACCGGACGCACGGGACAGGGCGCGCGCCGGGACGGCCGAGCGGGGCACGAGCAGGCCGATGCCGTCGAACGGCAGGTTCCGGATCGGTAGCGCCACGAAGACCTTCACCGCCACGGTCGTGCTGCAGCTCGTCGGCGAGGGGCGCATGTCGCTGGCGGACACCGTCGAGCGATGGCTGCCCGGCGTGGTCCGGGGCAACGGCGACGACGGCAGCCGGGTCACCGTGCGCCAGCTCCTTCAGCACACCAGCGGCATCCCCGACACCCTGCCGCACATCCCCGCGCTGCGGAGCGCGGACGGCTATCGGGCCGAGCGGTTCCGCACCTACACGCCCAGGGAGCTGGTGGGCCTCGCGATGCGGGACGGTACCGAGTTCCCGCCGGGCGACGGCTGGTCGTACTCCAACACCAACTACGTCCTCGCCGCGATGATCATCCACGAGGTCACCGGCCGGAGTTGGGCACGGGAGGTGAACGACCGGATCATCCGCCCGCTGCGCCTGCGGGGCACCAGTACGCCCGGCACATTCCCGTCCATCCGCGGCCCGCACGCCCAGGCCTATGCCGCGTTCGGCACCGGCACCGCCATCGACGTCACGGCGCTCAACCCGAGCATGGCCCACGGCTCCGGCTCGATCATCAGCACCACGCACGACCTGAACCGCTTCTACCGTGCCCTGCTCGGCGGCCGTCTGCTGGCCCCGGCGCAGCTCGCCGAGATGACGACCACCAAGGACGCCCCCGAACTGGGCGTGCGGTACGGACTCGGCCTGGGCGAACTCCCGCTGTCCTGCGGCGGCAGCTACTTCGGCCACCCGGGCGAACTGCTCGGCCATCACACCTGGAGCGGCGTCACCCGGGACGGCTCCCGGACCGCCGCGGTGTACACCACCAGCGACGGCGGCAAGGAAACCCAGGAGGCCATGCGCACACTCGTGGACCGGGAACTGTGCCGAAACCGTCCCTAGTCCAGCTCCGACCAGAACCTCTCCAGCACGGGTCCCGGGTTGGGTGGAGGACCAGGCCCGGTGCCGTGGCCGGGGACGTCAGGCCGGGGCCCCAGTGCGCGAACGGATGGGGGACGGCTGAGCGGTACAGGGCGAGGATGGACGACGCCATCGGGGCGTCGAAGCGCTCGCCCATCGCCCGCACCTGGTTCGGCGGGCACGCCTGCCGCGCCGAGCTGCCCGGTGGCGCTGAGGGGGCTGCCGGGGTCGGACTCCGCCAGCGTCGCGGTCGCCCATGCCTCCCCGGACTCCGGCGTCTGCCAGAGTCGGGCGGCGTCGTGCCATACGTAGTCGGGGTGCAGGACGGCCGCGACGTCGATGGCCCAGCTCCGCAGACCGACCACGGACCGGGAGGCGACGCGGGCCACCAACAGGGCGCCCCAGTCGTGCCCCACCAGTTCCAGGGGGCCGTCGAGCGCCGCCAGTTCGCGTTCGAGCCACGACACGTACTCGTCCTTGGCCGAGGCGAACCCGTCGGGAACGGGCGCCCCGAACCCCGGAAGGCGCAGCGCGACGGAGTCCCTGCTCAGACGGGCCCGCAGGGGATCCCACACCTCGGCGGTCTCGGGCACTCCGTGGACAAAGACAGTGGTCACGGTCTTCCTCTCGTGATCGGCATACTGGCTGCCGCGGGGGAGGGTGCTGCAGGGAATCGATGAACGGCGTCACCCTCGGGCGGAACCGCGCCCTCGTCGGGCAGCACACCGAACTCACCTTGTTCAAGGCTGAGTTGGTGAGCGGTGCGGAGGTATGACTTGCTCCGGGCGACGCCCCTGCTCGGGACTCGGGACTCGGGGCTCAGGAGTCAGGAGTCGGTGTCGCCGTCGTGGGAGTGCGGCGTCACTCGCCGGACGCCCACCGCTCGTGGGCCGACGGCTCGCGGCCGAGGAGGGCCGTCGACCGGGTCTGTGCCGTCGAGCGCGGCACGCCCATCGCCTTGGCCAGGCTCCCGTAGGAGCCGCCGAGTTCGCGGTAGCGGCGGACCGCGGCGTCCCTGACGCCCTCCAGGGCGGGAATGAGCCGCTGGTCCAGCGCGCGGACGAGGGTGTGCAAGCGGTTCAGGTCGTCCTCGGGTACGCGGTCGCGATGGTTCCGCTCCAGGGTGCGCAGCAGCGACAGGGCCCACTCCAGGGTGCGGGTGAACTCCTCGACCTGGTTCACGTCGTCGGGGGGTTCGGGGCCCCCGTGGGGGTCGGCCAGGGTGATGTTCAGGGTGCGAGGGTCGTTCTCGTACGGCTCGCGATACTCGGCACGCACGACCACATCACTCATGACGCCTTCCCTTTTGGGGTTTCCGTATACGGCGCGTGTCGGAAGCTGCTGGCACCCCGGTGCGGGTCAGCAGCCAGTGGTGCTTCGGGAGCGTGTCAGACATGCCTCGTAAGCATGTACGGATTTACGTTTCCTTAACGCCTCCTCGGTGGGGCGGCCGTGGGCGGTGTCCGTGCGGGTCATGAGTTCAGCGAGCGCATCTGCTCCATGCCGGACACCATGCACTCCAGGCCGTCGCGGAAGCGCTGGCCCGTGCTGCTGGAGGCGCTGCGCTTGACGTAGTCGGCCAGGGACGCCGGGTGGTCCTGCGTGGCCGAGCTGAGGTAGGGCCCGAGGCGGCTCGCCCACTCTTCCTCGCTCTCGGCGCTCTGCCGGGCCATGGCCTGCCAGGACGCTTCGGACAGGGCCGCGCCCACGGTGTAGTAGTAGATCGCCGAGAGCGCGGAGTCCAGTTGTCTGGGGGAGAAGCGGGCCTGCTCCAGGATCTGGATGATGGCGCTGGTGTGCGCGAGGGCCCGGGGTCCCACCGGAGGGTGCCCGCCCATCAGCTCGATCATCCACGAGTGCCGCAGCAGCACCTCGAACAGGTCGGTCGCACAGGTCTGGATGTCGGCGCGCCAGTTCCCCGAGCCGGACGGCGTGGGCGGGTCGGGGAAGACGGCGTCGATGGCCAGTTCCAGCAGGTCGTCCTTCGTCGGCACATGCCAATAGAGCGACATCGGCGCCGAGTTCAGCGAGTCGGCGAGCTGCCGCATGCGCAGGTTGCGCACACCCCCTTCGTCCAGGAGTCGCACCGCGCCCCGCACGATCTGCTCCCGGCTCAGCGGCTGCTTGGCCGGCCGCTGCTTCAGCTCGCGCAACCAGATCGAGCCAGGTGGGGCGTTCGGATTCGTGTCTCGTCCAGAAGTTTCAGTCACGTCTCTATGCTAACGCAGACTCGTACGTCGTACGATAGATGGTATGCCGTACGGGAACACAGTTGACGGAATCCCGAAGGAGGCCGGCCATGGATGGCGTGGTGCGCGACAGGCGAGGCGGGGGGAAGGGTGGGGACGGCGAGGTCCCAGGGGCGAAGAACCGGTGGGCGGTGCTCGGTGTCCTCTCGCTGAGCCTCCTGGTCGTCGCCCTTGACCTGACCGTGCTGAACGTGGCGCTGCCCACTCTGAGCACCGAACTCGAGCCGTCGTCGGTGCAGTTGCTGTGGATCGTCGACGTCTACTCGCTCGTCGTGGCCGGGCTGCTCATCAGCTGCGGCACCCTCGGCGACCGCCTGGGCCGCAAGCGATTCCTGTGCCTGGGCTTCGTCGTCTTCGGTGCCGCGTCGGCCACCGCGGCCTGGGCGAACGGGCCCGCGATGCTGATCGCGGCCCGCGCGCTGCTCGGCATCGGCGCCGCGATCATCATGCCCTCGACGCTGTCGATCATTCGCAATGTCTTCACGGACCGCAAAGAGCGAACGGTGGCGCTCGCCGTGTGGGCCACCATGTCCGCGGCCGGTGCCGCGGTCGGACCCGTGGTCGGCGGTGTCATGATCGAGCACTTCTGGTGGGGCTCGGTCTTCCTCATCAATGTGCCGATCATGGTCTTCGCGCTGTTCGCCGCGGTGACGCTGGTGCCGGAGTCCCGGCATCCCAACCCGCCGCGCTGGGACACCATTGGCGCGGTCCTCTCCGTCACCGGCCTGATCTCGCTGGTGTACGCCATTCAGCACGGCGGCGCGGAGGGCCTGGAGGCCCAGACCATCGTCACGGGCGTGCTCGGCCTGGTGCTGCTCACCGCCCTGGTGCTCCGGGTCCTTCGGGTGCCCGATCCGCTCTTCGACCCGGCGCTGTTCCGCAACCGCGCGTTCTCCGTGGCGGTCGTGAGCGTGGTCCTCGCCATGTTCGGCATGGGCGGGCTCATGCTGTTGCTCACGCAGCACTGGCAGTTCATCGGCGGCGCCTCGCCGATGGAGTCGGGTCTGCGGCTGCTGCCGCTGCTCCTCGCCACCATGATCGGGGCCCCGATCATGTCCGTCATCGTGCCGAGGTACGGGACGCGGTACGCCATGATGATCGGGATGGGCCTGATCGGCGGGGCCTTCTTCGTCCTGATGAACGTCAAGCCCGACACCGAGTACTGGGTCTTCGCCATCGCCCTCGCGGGCATCGGCGCCGGGGCGGGCTGCGCCATGACGGCCGCGTCGGACTCCATCATGTCGACGGCCGAGGCGGATACCGCGGGCGGCGCCGCGGGCATCGAGGAGACCTCCTACGAACTCGGCAACGGACTGAGCGTGGCGATCATGGGCAGTGTCGCTTCCGCGCTGTTCCGCAGGGAGATGGACACCTCCGTCCCCGGCGTGGACGAGAAGTCCATGGACACCGCGCGGGAGGGCCTCGCCGACGCCATCGGGGTCGCCGGGACGCTGCCGGGCTCGGCGGGGGAGGAGCTGAAGCAGCAGGCCGACGAGGCGTTCGCGTCCGCGTTCGGGTTCACGTCGCTGGTCACCGGCATCCTGCTCGTCCTCGTCGCCATCGCCGTGTTCCTGTTCATCCCGCGGTCGGCGGGGCGGATCACCGCGGCGGCCGAGGGCGGCGGTGACGGGCCCGAGGCGAACGTGGACCTGGTGAAGCAGGCGCCGGGGGAGTCCGCCGAGAACCGGGCCGGGTCCGCGGACCGCTCCTGACCGCAGCACCGGACAGCCGGGACCTGTCACGGGCCCCGGCTGTCCGGCGCTGGTGCGCGCGGCTCTTTCCAGGGGCCCGCGCACGGCTGCGTCAGGACGCGCGCTTGCGGCGCTCGACGAGTTCGAGGATCTTGTCGAGCCGCTCCAGCTCGACCACTTCGTCGTCCGTGATCTCCACGCCGAGCCCCTTCTCCAGGGCGAGGGCGAACTCGACCGAGGCGAGTGAGTCCAGGCCCAGGTCCTCCAGCGTGGACTCCGGGGCGATCTGATCCTCGGAGATGTCGAATTCCTTGGTGAGCAGGGACTTGACCGTTTCGTACACCGTTTCCTCCAGGGAGCGCAGTGTCGGTGGGACCGGCGCGGGGCCCGCGCCGGGGGAACCTCACCCGCGATAGGTGTGCGCCGCGAAGGCCGTCACATCCGGCCACGTCAGCGATGCCGCACCCCAGGCGAGCCCGCCGCCGAACGCCGCGAGCAGTACCCGGTCGCGTGGGCGCAGCCTGCCCTCCGCCGCGGAGTCGGCGAGCAGCAGCGGCAGGGACGCGGCCGCGGTGTTGCCGACGCGCTCGATGTTGGACAGGACCCGGTCGCGCGGGATGCCCAGCTCGTCGGCGACGGCTTCATTGATGCGCGCGTTGGCCTGATGGGTCGCGAGCCGGTCCACGTCCTCGACGGCCCAGCCGGAGCGCTCCAGGACGTCGAGCGCCGACTGGGTCATGCGCTCCTTGGCGTGCCGGTAGACCTTGCGGCCCTGCATCTGCAGATGGTGGTCGCCCGCCTCGGGGACGGTGCCGGAGGACCGCTGCCGGGCGCCGCCCGCGGGGATCTGGATCAGGTCGCTGTGCGTGCCGTCACTGCCGAGCCGGATCGGGCCGATGGCCCCCGGCTCGTCCGGGTCGCCCGCGCGCAGCACGACGGCACCGGCGGCGTCGCCGAAGATGACGGCCGTGTTCCGGTCCTCCGGGTCGACGATGGCGGAGAACGTCTCGGCGCCGATGACGAGGACGTGCTCGGCGAAGCCCGCCGCGATCGCCCCGACCCCGGCCGACAGGGCGTACAGGAACCCGGCGCACACGGCGGCGACGTCGTGCGCGGCGACGGGGCCGAGCCCGAGCGCCGCGGCGACCTCGGGGGCGGTGGCCGGGCAGAGGCGGTCCGGGGTCGCCGTCGCGAGGACGACGGCGTCCACGCCGTCGCGGCCCGCCGACTTCAGGGCCAGCCGCCCCGCCTCGACGGCCAGTTCACGGGTGGCGGTGCCCGGGGGGACGATGTGCCGCTCGGCGATGCCGGTGCGGCTGCGGATCCATTCGTCGGTCGTGTCGAGCCGGGCCTCGAGGTCGGCGTTGGTGACCGTGCCGGGCGGCACATGTCCGGCGACGCCCGTCAGGACGGCCGCGCGTGTGCGGTGCTTGTCCATCTCCTCGGCCCTCACGCCTTCCCCAGCAGGATCGCGCTGCTGACCATGCCGACGGTGTAGTTGAAGGACAGTGCGTGGTCGACGCGCTGCGGCCGGGCGGTGCTGCCCGGTACCGGGTCGAAGAGACAGGCGTCGTCGGGGTCGACGCAGCCCGCGGTCGGGAACACCGCGTCACGCTGGATCATCAGCGACGTGGCCGCCACGCCGAGGCCGCCGAGCGGCCCGCCGTTGTGTCCGAAACAGGCCTCCTGCACGGTGACGGGCAGGCGGGACGCGCGGTCCCCGAAGAGGCTCCGGACGATGTTCGACTCCGTCTCGTGGAAGACGCGGTCGCCCTCGGCGCCGCCGTTGACGTAGTCGATCTGGTCCGGCTCGACGATGCCCGCCATGGCGTCCCGCGAGGCCTGGACCATGCCGGTCCCCGCGCGGTCGATGGCGAAGGCGCTGTGCTGCGGGCTGCGCCGGGTGCGCTGCGCCAGCATCCGGGAGTACGGCACCGCGCCGCGCCGCTCGGCGTGCGCGCGGCTCTCCACGACGATCGTGATCGAGCCGCTGCCCATGTTGGAGCCCGGGGAGTTCTTGTCGTACGGGCGCATCTGCGCGCCCATGGCCAGGGCCGCGTCCTCCATGGCGTCGACGGTGACGCCCTCTTCGGCGCTCAGCTCGGCGTAGCGGTCGAGCAGATCGGCGTAGTGGCGCAGGAAGTCCAGGCCGAACACGTCGGCGCCGGTGACCACCGCGACCTCGACCTCGCCGTCGGCGATCATCCGGTGCGCCATGCCGAGCAGTACCGCGGAGGACGTACAGCCGTTGGAGACGGTGAAGTTGGGGCCGGTGCCGGCCACCACGGACACCTGGACGTTGGCCACGTCCATGGGGATGCCGGTGAGGGCGAGCCGGGTGCCGAGTTCGTTGATCTCGTCCTTGGTGGCCTTGGCGCGGTCGGTGTTGAGGATGTCCGCGTACTGGGCCGACCAGCAGTCACCGCCGTCGCGGGCCGCCAGGATCGCCGCCTCCGACAACGCGCCCGAACGCCAGTCGAGTCCGGCGTCGCCGCACGCCTCCGCCATGGAGATGAGGCCGAGCAACTGCACCGGGGAATAGAGCTTCAGGGCCTTGAGGGGAAGTTCGGGATAACGCTCCTTCACATCCGCGACATCAGTGCGTACTTGACCGAAGAAGACGCCGTCGTTCTCCACGTGACAGGCGCCTGTGGAGACGATGTCCAGGAATTCCGCGGAAGTCGCGCACAGTCCTCCAGGGCCGGGCAGGGCGAATCCCATGCCCGTGACCAATGTGTCGCGACCGGGATCCTGCTGCTGGTCCGCCATGAGACTCCCTGTGTTGCGGGCCGCTGTCGACAGGTCGCCCGCACGCGGTGGGCGCATGCTGATGCCCCGTGCCGTGCCGGTGACGGCTGCCGACGTTAGGGCGGTGACCGGCCGGGGCGTAACCGGCCGCCGGTACCCGGTTTTCGCGCGCGGCAGGTATCAGAGGTACCGAAATCAATAATTGGTACTTCAAGTACCGGTGGTAACTTCTCCCGGGTACCTGCGGACCGATGTCGTCCGGGAGGCCGCCGGATAGTTTTCCGGCATGGCTGAACTGGCTGGACCCGCTGCACGGAAAGACCGCGGGGGCTCGGTACTGGTCACCGGTATCGGCGTCATGCTCCCGGGTGCCACCCACGTCAATGAATTCTGGCAGGACGTGCGCGACGGCAATTCCCGGATCGGCCGTCTGACACGCGTCGATCCGGGAATTGCCGGCGTCGGCGTGGCCGGTGAACTGCGCGACTTCGACCACCGGAAGTTCCTGCCGGAGCTGAACGAGAAATTCGCCCGCCGGTACACGCGGGACGCACTGGTGACGATGTCGGCCGTGGAGGAGGCCCGCCGCGACGCGGGGCTCGGGCCCGACGGCATCGACCCGCGGCGCCTGTCCCTCATCGCCTCGTCCTCACGCGGCCCCCTGGAGTGGGTCAGCGAGGCGTTGGCGGCGGGCGACGACGGCGCCCCACAGGCGGGCGACGCGGGCCACTTCGACGACAGCGGCGCCATGCTGCGCGGCATGCCCGGCGCCCCGGCCACGCTGTCCGCCATCTACGGCGACGTGCGCGGGTTCGTCACCACGCTGAGCAGCGCCTGCGTGGGCGGGCACCACGCCATCGGCTTCGCCGCCGACCTGATCCGCGCGGGCACCGCCGACGCCGTGGTCGTGGTCGGCTACGAATTCCCGCTGACGCCCCTGGTCTTCCAGTCCTTCCGGTCGATGGGCAACCGCGTCCTGTCCACCGAGTCGGACGATCCCCGGCGCGCGATCCGCCCCTACACCCGCGACCGCGAGGGCTTCGCCTTCGGCGAGGGCGCCGTCGCCCTGTGCCTGGAACGGGAGAGCCACGCCCGGGCCCGCGGCGCCGGCGGCTACGCCCGGTTCCTGGCCCACCGGGCGCTGAACGAGGCCACCCACCCCTTCGGCATGGACATGAGCGGTCAGGTCACGGCCACGGCCGTCGCCGAGGCGCTGACGGAGGCGGGCCGGACGCCGCGGGACGTCGACTGGTTCTGCGCGCACGGCACCGCCACCCCGAAGAACGACGTGGCGGAGAGCCGGATGCTCGGCGCGCTGTACGAGGACCGGCCCCGGTCCGCCTGGCCGCCGCTCAGCTCCATCAAGCCCGTCTACGGCCACCTCCTCGGCGGGGCCGCGCTGGTGAACGCGGCGGCCACCGCCCTGGCCCTGCACCACCAGTGCCTGTGCTCGACCGCCAACTACGCGGGCGCCGTACCCGATCCGGAGTGCGACCACGACCACGTCGCGGAGGGCCCCCGGCCGACGCGCGCCGACCTCGCGGTGTCCCTGGCCTTCGCCATCGGCAGCCAGACCTCGGTGCTCGCCCTGGGCGCCGCGTGACCGGTGCCCCGCCCCGGCGGACCGAACCCCTGAAGGAGACCATGAGCACGCACACCGGCACGGCGTCCCGCCCCGTCGTCGTCCCCGACGTCGACTCCCTGGTGTCCCGCTACGTGACGCCGGGCATGCACCTGCACCTGGCCATGACCATGGCCCGGCCCAACGCCATGGTCTACGCGCTGGCGCGGCAGTTCGCGGGCCGGGGCGAGTTCACCGTCAGCACCTCGGCGACGCACACGGCGATGCACGCGCTGACCATGTCCGGCGCCGTCAAACACCTGATCACCTGCTTTCTCGGCGACACCTACCCCACGCCGCGCCCCAACCCGCTCTACCGCGACCTGGTCCGCGGCACCCCGTTCAGCTGCGAGCTGTGGTCGCTGCTCAGCTTCACGCAGCGGCTGATGGCCGGGGCGACCGGGCTGCCGTACGCCGTGACGTCCTCGCTCGTCGGCAGCGACCTGGAGCGCGGGCTCACCGACGGCAATCCCGGCGCGAAGTACCTGAGGATGGCCGACCCGGCCGCCGGGGAACGGCCGTTCGCCCTGGTGGAGCGGCTGCGCCCCGACCTCACCCTCGTGCACGGCGCCTGCGCGGACCGGCGCGGCAACATCGTGCTCGTGCCGCCCGCGGGCGAGGGCGCCTGGGCCGCGTACGCCGCCGAACAGGGGGTGATCGCCACGGTGGAGCGCATCGTTCCTGACGACTTCATCGACGCCCACCCCGAGCGGGTCGTCATCCCCGGGCAGCGCGTGCTCGCCCTGTGCGAGGCGCCGCTCGGCGCGCACCCGCAGTCGCTGCGCGGCCTGGCCACCGGCGACGAGGGCGGCGACGTGGTGGGCTACCGCGACGACTACGCCTTCCTCACCGATCTCGTCGAGCGCCTCGCCACCGAGGACGGGGCCAAGCAGTGGTACCGCGAGTGGGTGGAGGAACCCGCCGGGCATGCCGAGTACGTACGCAAGCTCGGCGCCGCACGCCGTACCGAACTGACCCTGGCTGCGCAGCCGTTGACCCCGCGAGAGCCGCTGGCCCCGCCGCCGCTCCCCGTCACCGCCCAGCCGGTGACGCGCGCCGAGCGGACCATCGTCCTCGGGGCGCGCGCCATCGTCGAACGGGTCACCGACGACGGGTACGACACCCTGCTCGCCGGCATCGGCGTGTCCCACCTGGCCGCCTGGCTGGCCGCCGCGCTGCTGCGCGAGCGGGGCGTCCGGGTGCCGGTCTGCGCCGAACTCGGCTTCTACGCCACGGATCCCGAGCCCGGTGACGTGTTCCTGTTCAGCCAGCTGCACGCCACCCGCTCCCAGCAGCTCGGCGGCATCCCGGAGATCCTCGGCGGGATGGTGTCGGCGAACCCGCGCTGCCTCGGTGTCCTCGCGGCCGGTGAGGTCGACGCGGACGGCAACGTCAACACCAGCCTGCTGGCGGACGGCCGGTGGCTGACCGGCTCCGGCGGCGCCAACGACATCGCCACGAGCACCGACTGCCTGGTCCTCTCCACGGCCTCACCGCGCAAGTTCGTCGAGCGCGTCGCCTATGTGACCAGCCCCGGCACCCGGGTGCGCGAAGTGGTCAGCCACTTCGGCCGGTTCCGGCGCACGGAGGGCGAGGCGGGCACGGACAGGCCCGGCCCCTTCCGGCTCGCCACCTGGCTGCCGCCCGGCGGCGACGGCCCTGCCGCTCCCGAGGAGGCGGTGGCGGCCCTGACGCGGTGGCCCGTGAGCAGCGCGGGCTGCACGGCGGAACCGGAAGTCACCGAGGCGGAGATCGCCTGGCTGCGCAGTCTCGATCCGCAGGGTTTCTACAGGTGAGGAGCACGGTGTGAGCGGTGGAATCTGGATGGGCAAAGGCCTGTCCTTCCGGGGCTTCGGGCACTACTTCCCGCGGCACTGCGAGGAGATCCCGGCGGACCTGCCGGAGGCGCCCGAGGCGGAGGCGGCGGTCCTCGGACCCGACCTCGGCGTGGAGCGGCGGCACCTGTCCGACGACACGGAGACCGTGCCGTACATGGCCGTGGAGGCCGGACGGCACGCGCTGCGCAACGCCGGTCTGGAGGCCGACGACCTCGACCTGGTGGTGTTCTCCTCCTGGTCGCAACGCCGGTACGCGCCCGAGGACGCACCCCGGATCGCCATGCGGCTCGGGGCCGGGCGGGCCCTGGCCTTCGATGTGTGCGCGGCCTGCGTCGGCTTCGTGCACTCCGTGCAGACCGCCGCGGCGATGCTGACCAGCCACCAGTGGCGGCGCGCCCTCGTGGTCTGCTCCGACCAGTTCTCGCGGCGGCTCAAGCCCGGACGGCGCGGCAGTTACGTCGGCGGGGACGGGGCGGGCGCGGCGGTTCTGGAGGCGGGGTCGCCGGACGACTCCCGGCTGCGGGACTCCGTCGTGCTCAGCTACGGCGAGCACGCGGGCGTCTCCAAGGCCCGGGGCAGCGCGGGCTGGACGGTCAGCCTGCCCTCGATCGCGCAGGTGGCGGCCGCGACCGCGGGCGAGGCCACGGACCTGGTGCTGCGGCGGGCCGGTATGACGATGGCCGACGTGGACTGGGTGGTGCCGCACCCGGGCTCGACCCGGATCAGCGAGGAGCTGGTGCGGCGCATCGGCGCCGACCCCGCGATGGTCCTGACGAACCTGCGCACCCGCGGCCAGACGACCAGCGCGACCATCCCGAGCGCGCTGTCGGAGTTCACCGAGTCCGGCGAACTGCGCAAGGGCGACGTGATCCTGTCGCCCGCGGCGGGCGCGGGCTGGTTCTCCGGAGCTCTGCTGTACCAGCTCTGAAGACGAGGAAAGGATGCCCATGTCCGAAACCCAGCCCGCAACCCAGTCACCGCTCGACCACGGCGGTCCGCCGGTCGTCCTCAGCGGTGTCGGCCACTACTTCCCCGGCGAGCCGGTCACCAACGACCACTTCGCCCAACTGCCCGGCCTCGACGTCGACGACGCCTGGATCCGCAGGTACACGGGCGTACGCACCCGCCACTGGGCCGGACCCGAGGAGCGGTTCGCCGAGATGGGCGTCAAGGCGGCGCGGCAGGCCCTCGACGACGCGGGCCTCGACATCTCCGACGTGGACGTGATCGTCGGCACCAGCGCGACCGCGCGGCCGCGCGCCAACCCGTCCTCGATCGGCAACAACTACATGGACATCTCCCTGCCGGTGCAGCGGCAGTTGGGCGCGCGGGACGCGTTCTGCTTCGACGTGACCGCCGTGGCCTGCGCGGGCTTCCTGTACGCGAGCGTGGTGGCCCGCGGCCTGCTCGCGACGACGGGCGCCAGGACCGCCCTCGTGGTGTGCGCCGAGAGCCCGCGCGCCATCCTGAACTTCGGGTTCAAGAACTCCGCGCTGTTCGGCGCGGGCGCGGCGGCGGCCGTCTGGCGCCGCGGCGAGTCCGTGGGCGGCGGAACCGACGGACTGCCCACCCGCAGCGGCATGGTCGACGTGGTCCTGCGCGCCGACGGCCGCTACTACGACGCCTTCGACATCGACGAGAACGACAAGATGGTGATGCGCGGGGGAGTGCTCTCCGAGGTCACCCCCGACATGCTCGTCGACGCCGGGCAGACGGTCCTCAAGCGCAACGGCCTGACACCGGAACAGATTTCCTGGTGCGTTCCCCACCAGGCCAACACCAATCTCCTGCACCCGATGGCCGACCGCCTCGGAATTCCCCGCGAACGCATGCTCCTGAACCTGCCGCGGCGCGGAAACACCTCCAGCGTGGGCATGCCGAGCGCACTCTCCGAATACGTGCGCGACGGCACGGTGAAACCCGGCGAACTGCTCCTCGGCGTCAGTATCGGGCGCGGATTGAGCTGGGGCGCCATGGTTTTCCGGTATCAGTGACGCGCGGTACCAAAAGCGCCGTACAGGAAGCGCTGCGACGGAAAGTGCGCCGTACCGCAGGTGAATCCGAGAGCGAGAGGTGAACGGTCTTGACCGATTCCAGGAACGCACTGGTGACCGGCGGCACCCGGGGCCTGGGCCTGGCCGTCGGCCGGATGCTGGCGGAGCGGGGATGGCGCACCACGGTCCTCGGCCTCGACCCGGGCCGGCTGGAGAAGGTGCGGGCCATGGCCGCGGCCGAGGGCCTCGACCTGCGCGCGGTGCGCGCCGACGTCACGTCGGAGGAGTCCGTCCGGGAGGTCTTCGCCGAACTGACGGAGGACCAGCCGCTGCACCTGTGCGTGAACAACGCGGGCCGCAACCTCTCCCGGCTGCTGCTGCGCAAGCCGCGCGACGAGAGCGCCGCCGAGCTGCTCACGCATCCGCTCGACGACTGGGAGAAGACCCTGCGGCTGTGTCTGACCGGGGTATTCCTCGTCGGGCGCGAGGCCGCCGCCAGCATGGTGCGGCACCAGGTGGCGGGCGCCATCGTCAATGTCTCCTCCGGCCTCGCGGCGGGCGCCTACGGGCAGTCCGCGTACACCGCCGCGAAGGCGGGCGTGGAGGCGCTGACCCGCACCTGGTCCTACGAGCTGGGCCCCTACGGGATCAGGGTGGCGGCCGTCGCGCCGGGCGTCATGGACGGCGAGGCGCTGCGGGAGAAGAGCACCGCGTTCCCGCGCCACGCCCACTACATGGACGGGCTGAAGCGCTTTGTGCCGCTGGGCCGTTGGGGCGCGGAGGAAGAGATCGCGGACGCGGTGTGCTTCGCCGCGGAAAACCCTTATGTCACCGGCTCGGTGATACGAGTCGACGGCGGCGGGCCGCCCGGCTGGGTGCCGTGACCACCACGGTGAAATCCGGGCGAACCACGCCCATGGGCAGGGTACGTGGAGTACCCGCGGAATGAATCATCGAGTACTGGAGGCCAGATGCAGTCGAATGCCGACGCCACTAGTTTTCCGTCCATGACGACAGGCCAGCACGGCATCTGGGAAGACGCCGGAATACGTTTCACCGGATTCGGCCACTATTTCGGCTCGGAGGAAATACACAACGCAGGCGTCGAGGACGCGACGACGAGCGTCGTGGAGGACCGCGTCATCGGCGGCGTCGGCGTACGCACCCGCTACCGGGCGAGCGAGCGGGAAACCCCCGTCTTCATGGCCGCGGCGGCGTCCCGGCAGGCACTGGAACAGGCCGGGGTCGACGCCGACGACATCGATGTCGTGGTCGTCAGCCACTGGACGGACCGCAACTACGTCCACGAAGTGGGCGCGCTGACCGCGGCGGAGCTCGGCATGAAGGGCTCCATGGCCTTCGAAGTGTGCGGCTCCTGCGCCGGGTTCATCCAGGCGGTGCACACAGCGGCCTCGTTCCTGACCTCGCCGACCGGCTACCGCAAGGCGCTGGTGGCGACCACCGAGCGCGTCACCCGGCGGGTGCGGCCCGGCTCCAAGGGCTCGATGCTCGTCTCCGACGGCGCCGGTGCCTGCGTCCTGGAGGCCACCCCCGGCGGCCCGCCCGGCCTGATCGACTCCGTCTTCCACACCGACGGCAGCCTCGCCAACATGTCCGCGGCGGGCGGCGAGAAGGGCTGGGTCAAGAGCCACCCGGACCTCAACGACGTCGCCCTCGCGCACATCGGCGACACCGTCGAGGAGATCCTCGGCCGCAACAAGCTGACCATCGGGGACATCGACTGGCTCATCCCGCACTCGGGCACCGAGCCGCTGGCCAAGGGCATCCAGCACAACCTGGGCGCGGACCCGGCCCGCGTCCTGACCAACCTCTCCTTCCGCGGCAACGTCTCCAGCGCCTCCATCCCCACCACGGTCTCGGAGCTGCGGGAGCGCGGCGTCGTGAAATCCGGCGACCTGGTGCTCTCCCCGTCCATCGGCGGCGGCGTCTGGTGCTGGGGCAGCCTCCTGTACCGGATCTGAGCTGCCGGATCTGAGCGGAACAGCCTCCTCCACGGGTCTGCGTACGGGTTCGAGCGAACCGGAGCACATCAGAGCAAAGGGGTCCGAGCGGTGACCACGACCAAGAGCCCCCGGGACGCACTCGTCACCGGCATGGGCTTCTGTCTGCCGGGGCGCACGGCGCCGACGGCGACACCGGAGCAGTTCTGGACGGCCGTCGCGCACGGCGAATCGTTCCTGGCGCAGGACGACGGCACGTACTTCGGCAGCGTGCCCCTCGACCCGCAGTCCGTCGTAGACCGGCTGCCGGAGATCCCGCCGCGCTTCGTCGCCAAGTACTCCGACATCCATCTGTACGGACTGCTCGCCCTCCTCGAAGCATGCGAGGACGCCGCCCTCGACTGGCGCACGGGCGCGCTGCGCGAAGCCGCGGTGCTCGCGGGCCGCAACGCCACGGCCGACGCCATCGTCGACACGTATCTGCCGGTGCTGCTCGCCGACACCCGGCACATCAGCCCGCGCGAGGCCCGGTCCGTGCTGTTCCGCAACGTCCTCAACGCGGTGATGTCGGACGTCGAGACCACCCAGGCGGGCCTCGTCGGCGCCACCGGCCCCAGCTACACGCTGTCGTGCGGGTGCGCCTCGTCCGCCGTACTGATCGGCAACGCGGCCCGGATGATCGCGGCGGGCGAGACGGACATCGCGGTCGTCACCGGCGCCGACTACTGGCGCGAGAGCCGCCTGCGCCAGTACGCCGAACTGGAGGCACGGTCGGTCATGGGGACCGAGCCGCAGACCGCCACCCTCGTCGACGAACCCATGCGCCCCTACGACGAGCGGGCTGCCGGCCTCAACTACGGCAACGGCGCCGCCACGTTGATCCTGGAGAGCCGCGAGCACGCCCGGCGCCGGGGAGCCCGCAGCCATGGCCGGATCCTCGCCCAGACCACCACCCGCAACGCCCAGCCGAACCTGGCCCTCGACACCGATGGTGCCGGGGCGGTGCGCGCCGCCCGCGCCTGCATGGCGGGTCTCGCCTCGCCGGACGAGATCGACTACGTCAACGGCGCCGCGACGGGCGACCGGGCGTTCAACCTCATGGAGGGCAACATCATGCCCGCGATCTTCGGAGAGCGGACGGCAAACCTGCCCGTCACCGTCCAGGAGGCCGTGTTCGGCCACAGCGGGGCGCCGCTCGGCGTGATCGGCGTGGCGGCGACGCTCCAGATGATGGGCCACGGCCACATCGCCCCGACCGCCAACTGCGAGAAGCCCGCCGACGTGTGCGGCTTCGACCCGGTGCCCGGGACGGCGGGGCGGCCCGCGCGCGTCGACCTGGCCCTCAGCCTCAATTACACGATCGGCTCCGTGGCCAGCGCCATCCTCGTGGGGGGCTCCGATGACTGAGCAGACGACCGAGTCGGCGGCCGGTGCGCTCCTGCACACGGACTCCCTCGCCCCCGTCGGCCGCCACGTCCTCCTCGAGTCCACCCCCGGGGCCGCCCACACGCGCGCGGTCAGGGAGGCCTGGGAGAGCCTCGGCTTCCACGTCACCGCCGTCAACGGCGCCGACACGCCCGAACCCCCCGACGTGTACTGCGTCGTGGCCCTCGGCAACGAAGCGCTCGGCAGCCGCACCTCGGCGTCGCTGCGCCGCGCGCACGTGGCCCGCGTCCTTGAGGCCATGGCCCGCCGGGGCGAGGGCCGGGCCGTCCTGGTCACCGACGCGGGCCCGCACGTCCACGACGACGCGGAGCCCGAGTGCGCGGCGGAGCGGGCGGCCGACCACGCCTGGTGGCAGCATCTGGCCAAGCGCTGCGCCACCCAGGGGGTGCTCGCCAACACCGTGCGCGTCGGCTACGCGCCGTTCCTCGGCCACGAGCTCACCGACGAGGCCGCGGGCGAACTGCTCCGCCACCTGGTCACCCGCCGTCCCGTCGCACCGGGGGAACTGGCGGCGGCACTGCGCCTGTTGGCGTCGCGCGGCTTCGGCAGCGTCGCGGGCGAGACCCTGCCGCTGGACGGCGGGCTCGACGCGGGCATCGTGCCCATGCCGTCGGCGCGTCCGTCGCGCCCCGACCCGTCCGCCGCCGGCACCGAGGCGGCCGATCCGTTCCGGCTGACCGGGCGCGTCGTCATGGTCACCGGCGCCAGCAGCGGCATCGGCGCGAGCATCGCGCGGGAGAGCGCGACCCGGGGCGCCGACGTCGTCCTCGTCGCCCGCCGCCGCCCCGAGCTGGAGAAGCTCGCCGCCGAGGTCCGCGAACTGGGCCGCAGGGCCTGGGTGGTGACCGCCGACCTGTCCGATCCGGCGCGGGCGGCGGGACTGGTGCACGAGGCCTGGGAGCGCACCGGCGGCGTCGACGCCCTCGCCTACGCCGCGGGTGCCGTCTCCTTCGACGGCGCCGGTGACAACTCCGAGAACCGGCAGCGGCTCCTCGCCCTCAACTCCCTGTCGTACGCCGGTACGTGCGACGCGCTGCTCAAGCACTGGGCGGCGGCCCGCCGCGGCGGCGCCGTGGCCGCCGTCTCCTCCCTCGCGGCGGTGAGCGCACCGGTCGCGAACCTGGCGAGCTACGGCCTGAGCAAGGCGGCGACCGCCCAGTTCACCAGCCACTTCGCCACCTCCGCCGCCCGGTACAAGGTGCGGGCCAACAGTGTCCTGCCGGGCTTCGTCCGCACCCCGATGACGGACGTCACCAACCCCGCGTTCCTGGACGCGACCAACCGGCTCGTGCCCACCGGCCGGATGAGCGAGCCCACCGAGGTCGCGGCGCTCGTCTGCTACCTCATCAGCCCCGCGGCGGCCGGACTGACCGGCGCGCGGCTGCGCGTGGACGGCGGCGGCCACTGCCTGGCCGGACTGCCGCACCTGGACCCGTCCCAGCACCCCCTAGAGGAAGGACCCCGGCAGTGACGCCCTCCGAGCCGCGCCCCCGCCCCACCGTGCCGGAAGGAGACCACCGGTGACCGACGACAGGCCCCTCAAGGGCAAGGTGGCGCTGGTCGCGGGCGCCTCCTCCGGGATCGGCGCGAGCATCGCCCGCACCCTGGCCCAGGCGGGCGCGTCCGTCGCGCTGGTGGCCCGCCGCAAGGACCAGCTCGCCACGGTGGAGCAGGACGTGGCAGGCCACGAAGTGCCCGCCGTCACCCTCGTCGCCGACCTCGCGGCCGACGGCGCCCCCAAGGACGTGGTGGCCGCAGCCGAACGGGCCCTCGGACCCATCGACATCATGGTGAACAACGCCGCCCTGGCGCGCACCGGCCCCATCCACGACACCCACCCCCGGCACTGGCGGCAGGCCTTCCACCTCAACCTGGACGTGCCGTTCCTGCTGGCCCGCGCCGTGCTGCCCGGCATGCGCGAACGCGGCCACGGCTGGATCGTCAACATCAGCTCCGAGGGCAGCCTGCTGCAGGCCGACTGGTCGGCCCCGTACTCCATCACCAAGCGCGCCCTGAACGCGCTGACCGCCCAGATCGACCTGGAGAACCGGCACTTGGGCGTGCGCGCCATCGCCGTGCTGCCCGGCTGGGTGCGCACCGACCTGGCCCAGGACCCCGAGACCCTCGGCGTGGAGGTCAGGGACCTGCTGGATCCCGCGGACATCGCCGACGTCGTGCTGTGGGCCATCACCCGCCCGCCCGCGGTCAGCATCGGCCCGCTGATACCCGTGCGCCCCGTCAGCAGGAACGCGCAGACCCTGGTCAACTGGGAGCAGTACCTGCGGACGTTGCGCCACTACGACACGTCCGGCGGCCACATGGTCGACGTACCCGGGATGCCCGAATGACCGGCGCCACGACCGCACCCGGCCCGGCCGCGACGGCGGGGCCCGGCGAGCGGGCGGCCGACCGCCTCGTCGAGATCCTCCCGCCCGGGGACCCCCGGGTGCCCGACGCCGCGCACTGCGTGACGGGCGCGCTGCTCGCCGCCCGCGCCCGGGCCCACCCCGACCGGGTGTACGCCGTCTTCGACGACGACACCGAGTGGACGTACGGGCAGGCCCACGACGACGCGCGCGCCACCGCGGCCGCCCTGTACCGCCTGGGCGTGCGGCAGGGCGACACCGTGCTGTGCTGGCTGCCCAATGGCCTCGACGCGCTGCGCGTCTGGTTCGGAGTCAATCTGCTGGGCGCCGTCCACGTCCCCGTCAACACCGCCTACCGGGGCAGCCTGCTCGGGCACGTGCTCACCAACTCCGGCGCCCGCGTCCTGGTGGCGCACGCGCTGCTCGTCGACCGGCTCCAGCACACCGGCGGCGCCCGCCTGCAGGAGGTCGTCGTCCTCGGCGGCGGCCCCGACGACCCGTGGCCCGACGCCCTGCCCGGCGCCCCGCGCGTGCACGGCCCCACGGCGCTGCGGGGGCGGCCGGAGGACTTCGTGCCGCCCGAGCGACCGGTGGCGCCCTGGGACACCATGGCGGTGATCTACACCTCGGGCACCACCGGACCGTCCAAGGGCGTCCTGGTCTCCTACGTCCACCACTACTCGACGGTGACGGCGCTGCTCGACGACGACATCACGGAGCACGACCGGTATCTGCTCAACCTGCCGCTGTGCCACGGCGGCGGCACCGAAGTGGCCTACTGCATGCTCGTGTACGGGGGTTCGGTCGTCGTCACCGAGGGCTTCAGGACGAGCGAGTTCTGGGAGGTGATCCGCCGGCACGAGGTCACCATGTGCACGTTGCTCGGCGCCATGGTCGACTTCCTGCTCGGCCCGCCGCCCCGGCCGGGCGACACGGACCATCCGCTGCGGGCCGCCTGCGTGATCCCGCTGACGCGCCAGGCCCTCGACTTCGGCCGCCGCTTCGGCGTGGACGTCTACACCGGGTTCAACATGTCGGAGACGTCGGCGCCGCTGGTGTCCGCGCTCAACCCGCAGCGCACCGGCAGCTGCGGGCGACCCCGCCCCGGGGTGCAGTGCCGGGTCGTGGACGAGCACGGCATCGACGTACCGGACGGCCACGCGGGCGAGCTGGTGCTGCGCGCCGACCGGCCGTGGTCGCTGTTCCACGGCTACCACGGCATGCCGGAGGCCACCGCGGCCGCGTGGCGGCACGGCTGGTTCCACACCGGGGACGCCGTGCTGCGCGAGCCGGGCGGCGACTACTTCTTCGTGGACCGGATCAAGGACGCCATCCGGCGCCGGGGTGAGAACGTCTCCTCCGCCGAGGTGGAGAGCGAACTGCTCAGCCACCCCGCCGTGGCCCTGGCCGCGGCCGTGGCGGTGCCCAGCGACCTCGCCGAGGACGAGATACTCGCCGCCCTCGTGCTGCGGCCCGGCGTCCGGTTCGACCCGGAGCAGTTCCTCGCGCACCTGCGGCCGCGCATGGCCCACTTCATGGTGCCGCGCTATCTGCGGGTCCTCTCCGAGCTGCCCGTGACGGAGACGGGCAAGGTCCGCAAGGAGACGCTGCGCGCCCAGGGCGTCACGCCCGACACCTGGGACCGCGTCGCCGCGGGGATCGAGGTCACCCGTGACCGCATCCGCTGAAGCCGCACCGGCCGCCGCCGGACACCGCGTCGTCGACGTGTGCGCGCTGGCCCTGGACCGGGAGTGCTGGCGCACGTACTTCCGCGGGCTCGGCGCGGTGGCACCGACGTATCTGCGCGCCTTCGGCCGCCACGCCACGGCGGTCTTCGGCGCCGACTACCCCCGCTTCCGGGCCCGCCTGGACGCGGGCGACCAGGACGGCGCCGTCGACCTGCTCGTCGCGGGCCAACCGGAACGCGTGGACACCGAGGCGCTCCTGAAGACCATGGACGGCAACGGCGTCGTCCACCAGGTCCTGATGAGCTGCGGCGGCGCCACCGCCGACGGCGACGACGTCAACAGCCGGGTCGCCGCCGTCGCCGCCAAGGCGCCCGACCGGCTCCAGGCCTGGGCGGGCATCGACCTCACCGACCCCGTGCGGGCCGTCGCGGAACTGGAACGCTGCCACGCCCTCGGCATGCGCGGCTTCGCGGTGACCCCGTTCTGGCAGGGCGTCGACCCGCGCGACACCGCGTACGACCCGGTGTACGCCAGGGCGCAGGAGCTCGGCATGCCGCTCTGGCTGCACACCGGGCACCACTTCTCGCGGCACGCCGCCGAGTTGTGCCACCCCCGCAACGTCGACTGGATCGCCCTGCGCCACCCGGGCCTGCCCATCGTCGCGGGCCACGCGGCCTGGCCCTGGGTGCTCGACCTGGTCTCCGTCGCCCAGCGCCACCGCCACGTCTACCTCGACATCTCCTCCCACCGGCCGCAGTGGATGGCCCGCCCCGGCTCGGGCTGGGAGTCCCTGCTCCTCTACGGCAGCACCGCGCTGCGCGGCCGGGTCCTGTTCGGCTCGGCGACCTGGGTCAACGCCGACCCGGTCGCCGTGCTCGCCCGGCAGGTGGCCGCCCTCGGCCTCGGCGACGAGGTCACCGACGGCTGGCTGTACGGCAACGCGGCACGGCTGCTCGGGCTCGGGCCGGGCTGACGCCCGTGCCCCGCCCCGTCCACGCTCCCCATCCCCTCCCCATTCCCCCCGCACCCACCCCCGACGCCCTCGACACCCCCTATCACCGCCAGCGAGCGCATCCAGCAGAGAAAGGGACCTATCGTGATCGACCCCGCTGACTACGCCCTGTGGAACAGCGGCGTGCCGCGCCCGTACCTCAAGGCGCTGTCCCGCGACGACCTGCTTGCCGAGTCCGACGGCGTGCGTGTCCGTGACTCCGGCGGACGCTGGTATCTGGACGGCCGCTCCGGACTGTGGAACGTGACGCTCGGCTACGGCAATACGCGCGTCAAGGAGGCCATCAAGCAGCAGGTGGACCGGCTGCCGTTCGCCAACAGCTACGGCTACGGACGCCCCGCCCAGGTCACCGTGGACTGCGCCGAGGCCCTCGTCGGGCACATGCCCGAGGGCATCAACCACGTCCGGTTCGCCAGCAACGGCGCCCAGGCGGTGGAGATGGCCCTGCAGCTCTCCCGCTTCCTGCGGCTGCGGGCCGGACAGCCCGAGCGCATGGCCGTGTTCGCCATGTGGGACGGCTTCCACGGACAGGGACCCGGCGCCGGCATGGTGACCGGCGTCCCCTACCTGCACCACCAGACCGGCCCCATGCTCCCCGAGGTGCACCACGCCCCGGGCCCGTTCTCCGTCGGCGCGACGCCGGGCGTCAGCGACATGGAGCGGCTGATCAAGGAGTTCGGCCCCGAGCGGGTGACCGCCGTGATCGTGGAGCCCGTCGTGGGCGAGGGCGGGCACATCCTCTCCCCCGAGTACCTGGGCTCCCTCGGCCGCTTCTGCCGGGAGCACGACATCCACCTGATCTTCGACGAGGTCGTCACCGGCATGGGCCGGGTCGGCGACTTCACCCGCGCCGGTCAACTGCCCGACGTCACCCCCGACATCATCACCCTGGGCAAGGGCATCACCTCGGGGTACGTGCCGATGTCGGCCGTCGCCATCCACGACCGGCTCTACGACCAACTGCACGAGCGCACCACCGGCGACACCGCGCTCAGCGTCGGCTCGACCAACGACGGGCACGCGGTGGCCGCGGCGGCGGCCCTCGCGGTGATCGGAGCCCTCACCGAGGACGGCGTCCTGGAGAACGTGCGCCGACGCGAGTCGGACCTCCTCGCCGCCCTGGGCAAGCTCCAGGCCCAGCACCCCGAACTGACGGGCTTCCGCTGCCTGGGCCTGTTCTGCGGCCTGGAACTCGGCGAGCCCGGCGGCCCTTCGTGGTCGCCCGGCAAGGTGAACAAGCTGCGCATGGCCCTGGAGAGCCGGGGCGTACTCAGCTCTAGCCTGCGCGTCGTGCCGAACCTGATGCTGATGCCGCCGCTGGTCATCACCGAGGACGACGTGGCGGAGATAGCCGCCGCGCTCGACGGCGCGCTCACCGATGTG
This sequence comes from Streptomyces flavofungini, assembly GCF_014650815.1. Taxonomy (GTDB): domain Bacteria; phylum Actinomycetota; class Actinomycetes; order Streptomycetales; family Streptomycetaceae; genus Streptomyces; species Streptomyces flavofungini. The sequence goes on along the minus strand of NZ_BMVR01000012.1, from coordinate 158,984 downwards.
AAGTCGGGCCGACTGCCCGAGTCCGGCTTCGCCAAGGCCATGGGATGACGCCCGGGGGCCACGCGATGACAACGGGATTTCTCCACGTGATGAAGGGTGAGTGACGAGATGACCAGTCAGCACACCGGTCGCAAGACCAGCAAGCAGTGGCAGGAAGAGGCGGCAGAGGAGTGGGACCGCTACGCCGACATCTGGGACAGCTGGACGCCCGACGACAGCCGGGACGACGCGGAGGAGGCCGCGGACTTCCTCGCGGCGCTCGCCAAGGACGGCACGGCCCTGGAACTGGGCATCGGTACCGGCCGCGTGGCGCTCCCGCTGGCGGAGCGCGGCGTGCGGGTGAGCGGCATCGACGCCTCGCCGAAGATGCTGCAGAAGCTGAAGGAGAAGCCCGGCGGGGACCAGATCGAGGTCTTCGAGGGCAACTTCGCCGACGTCGACGTCGAGGAGGAGTACGACGTCGTCTTCATCGCGCTCGCCACGCTGTTCGTCCTGCCCGACCAGGACGAGCAGGCGCGCTGCCTCGCCAACAGCGCCAAGCGGCTCAAGCCCGGCGGGCGGCTCGTCGTCCAGAACATCGTGCCGGACATGACGAACTACCAGCGCGGACGGCAGAACGACTACGGCATGACCGAGCCGTTCCGCATCTCAGGGCGTCTCGCCGGGCACCCGCGTCTTGCCTGGTTCGAGATGAACCACGTCGACCCGACGACGCAGATGGTCAAGCGCACGGACGTCATCATGAGCGAGAAGGGCAACAAGATCATCGCGGCGACCATGCGCTTCGTCTGGCCGTCCGAGCAGGACCTGATGGCCCGCCTGGGCGGCCTGGAACTCGAGGACCGCTGGGGCGGCTGGCGCAAGGAGCCGTTCCACCACGACAGCAGGGACGGGGTGTCCGTCTACCGCAGGCAGTAACCGTCCCGGACCGGGAACGGGGAGCGGGCCCGCGCGCTGCGCGGGCCCGCGTTCTCATGCCCGCGTTCTCATGCCCGCGTTCTCATGCCCGCGTTCTCATGCCCGCGTTCTCATGCCCGGTTCTCAGGCACGGACCGGTTCTGAGGCCCGGCGGCCGGTCGCGGGCCGCCCGGCCGCGAAGGGGTTGCGGCCCTCGGGATCCAGGGCCAGGCGCCGCTCGGGGTCGGTGACGCCGAGCCCGGGCTCGGGCGCCAGGCACAGCACGCCCACCTTGCCGAGGTGTTCGTTGCGCTGGACCAGGGAGGCCGCCTCGCCGACCTTCTCCAGCGGATACACGTCGGAGAGGACGGGGGTGAGGCGGCCGAGCTGGAAGAGGCGGTTGCACTCCCACTGCTCCTGCAGGTTGGCGGCGTGGCTGCCCACGATGCGCTTGAGGTTCATCCACAGGTAGCGGTTGTCGAAGTGGTGGTCGTAGCCGGTGCTGGAGCCGCAGGTGACCACGGTGCCGCCGCGCCGCACCACGAAGACGGAGAGTCCGAAGGTCGCCTTGCCGACGTAGTCGAAGACGACGTGCGGATCCTCGCCGAGGGCGTCCCGGACGGCCTGCCCGAGCCGCTTGCCCAGCTCGATGGTCTCCTCCGGGGTGCGCTCGGACCCCGTGCCGAGGCCCAGGTCGGCGCGGTTGATGACGACGTCGCAGCCGAGCTGCCGCAGTGCCTCGGCCTTGCGCTCCGAACCGACGACGCCGACAGCGATGCCCCCGGCGTTCTTCACCATCTGCAGGGCGTAGCCGCCGAGGCCGCCGGCCGCGCCCCAGATCAGCACGATGTCGCCCTGCTTGATCCGGGCGCCCTTGTCGCTCACCAGCATGCGGTACGACGTCGCCGCGGTGAGCAGCACCGACGCGGCCTCCTCCCACGTCAAGTGCGCGGGCTTGGGCAGCAGTTGGCTGGCCCGCACCACCGCGTAGTGGGCGAGGCCGCCGAAGTTCGTCTCGTAGCCCCAGATGCGCTGCTCGGCGCCCAGCATGCCGTCGGCGTGCGTCGCCGGTTCCTGGTCGTCCACCTGGACGCAGCTCACGACGACGTGGTCCCCCGCGGCCCAGCGGCGCACGCCCGCCCCGGCACGCACGACCACGCCCGCCGCGTCGGATCCCACCACGTGGTACGGCTGGTCGTGGCGGGCGGCGAACCCGCCCTGGCGGCCCAGGCGGTGGAGGAAGGAGAACGTCGGCACGGGCTCGAACGTGGCCGACCAGACGGTGTTGTAGTTGATGGAGCTGGCCATGACCGCCACAAGCACCTCGTCCGGGGCCAGTTCGGGCATGGGTACGGTGTCGACGTGCAGGGTGGTCCGGACGTCGCGCTCCTCGCCGGGGGCGAACCGGTCCACGTCCTCGGCCCGCAGATGCGCCGCCAGGTAGGTGGAGGGCGGCGCCAGGCCCTCCCACTCGTGGGTCGGCGCAGCGGCCAGCAGGGCCTCCGTCAGCGCGTCCATGGCACACCTCTCCCTCATCGGGCGGTACCGGGGGACGACCCCCCCTCCCGCATACGGATTGCACGCGTGCGCGGGCGCGCCCGTACAGGCATCGGGGGTACTCAAACGGGTGCCAGGACGAGTACTTCCAGGACGTAGGTGGCCGCTGCCGCCCCCACTACGCTGACTGGTCCGACCCCCGTAACGTGCCGATCCAGGGTGGGCAGAGGTGTGACCGGAGAGCTCAGGCAGGGCCGCTCGGCCGAGGCGGACGGCGGCCGTGGAGCGCGGGACCGTGCCGACGGCGGCGCCACCGATGTGATCGTCGAGCGGCGCGGCCCGATCCTCGTGGTGCGACTGAACCGGCCCCGGGTGCGCAACGCGCTGACCCGCGCGATGGCGGAGCAACTGGCATCGGCGTTCGCGGAGTTGGACGACCGTGCGGAGCTGCGGGTGGGCGTCCTCACGGGCACCCCGCCGGCGTTCTGCGCCGGGATGGACCTCGCGGCCTTCGCCCGCGGCGAGCGCGCCTCGCTGCCGGACCGCGGCTTCGGCGGCCTGACACAGCGTCCGCCCGTCAAGCCGCTGATCGCCGCCGTGGAGGGGGCCGCGGTCGGCGGTGGCTTCGAGATGGTGCTCGCCTGCGACATGGTGGTGGCGTCGGCCGACGCCGTGTTCGCGCTGCCCGAGGTGCGCCGGGGACTGGTGGCCGCGGCCGGTGGGCTGCTGCGGCTGCCGCGCGCGATCGCGCCCGTCGTGGCGATGGAGATGGCTCTGACCGGCGAACCGATCGACGCCGGGCGTGCCTTCGCGCTGGGTCTCGTCAACCGCGTCGTGCCCGCAGGGACGGCTCTCGCGGCCGCCTGCGAACTGGGGGAGAGGATCGCCGCGCACCCGGACCACGCCGTCCTCGCGAGCAAGGCCGTCCTCGCCCGGGCGCGCGACGGGGAGCTGGCCGACGAGTACCGGTCTCATCGTGAGCTGTTGTCCGACATCATCGATTCCCCTGACGCGCGCGCCGGAGCACGCGATTTCGTCGAGGGGCGTTCGGGCGGGAGGGGATGACATTCGCGGGGGCGGTCCGGCCGGTCAGCCTCTGGCTCCGGTAGTCATTCCCGCCTGGAAGGAGTACTTGCGGAACAGTTCGCGGCGGCCGTTGACGCCCAGTTTCCGCAGCGCGCTGCTGACTTGATTCTTTATCGTCTGCGGGGCCAGGGAGAGTTCACCGGCGATTTCCTCGTTGGTGTACCGGCGCAGCACGAGGCTCAGTACCTCTTCTTCCCGCCGTGTGATGGCGGGCAGCCCGTCGGGCGTGACACTCCGTACGTCTATGGGATCGGGCTCGTTCTTGCCGAGGATCCACATGCGCTGGCCGAGGTGGGTGCGCACCACCGCGTCCACCAGTTCCGCGCTGCCCACGCTCTTGTGTAGGAAGCTGTCGGCCCCGGCCGAGATCGCGGCGACCACGGCGCCGGGTGAGGTGTCCCCGGTGAAGACCACGACCCGGGGCGAGTCCTCCATCGCCTTCACCTGCTGACACAGATCGGCACCGCTGGTCGTGCCTTCCAGCTCCAGTTCGAGGACGACGACACCCGGGCAGGAGTTCCGCACGACCTTCCATGCCTCGTCGCTCGTGTCCGCTTCGGCGGTCCACGCCACTCTGGTGTCCAGCAGGGATGAGAGGGCGTACCTGATGACGGGATGCCGGTCCACGACGAGGACACCTAACGCTTGCATGGAGAACTCCTCACACAGTGAGTGCAGCGGAAGTTGGTCGGGTCTGCGATGCTCCGAGATGCGACGGCGGCCACGCACCGGACGCCGCCGTGCGGGCGGCGTGGGTGGGAGATGCGGGCTCTGCGGTGGGTGCGGCCCATGGACCTGCCCCGCGGCTGACTCCCGCGGGCTGGTCAGGCCGGGACTCGGAGCCATTCAACATCACTTAATCAGTCGTGAGACAACACCCCGTTGACATTCCGAGACCGGAATCTATCGTTCCTCGACACCCCGTTGGACATTCCGCGATCGGATTGAGTCGTTCCTTCCCGGCCGTTCAATAAAAGCCAGCCGACTGGCTAGAGACTGCCACGGGCGCGCCGTTAATCGGCAGCCACTCGTCGTACCGTGTACGAGAAACCGTACGGTACTCCTGGTACCGGTGGTGTCCATATCGGTGAACTCGCGGAGACTTGCGCAGGTCGGCGAATCGGGGCCGACAGCGGCCCACGCGACCTCGCGGCCACCATCGCGCGTCCCACGCGTGGCCGATACCGGCCGACCGGCGCGTTTCCCGCCCGGCGCGGTGCGCGGGCTGGCCATACTGCTGTCTGTGCGTGTTGCGATCATGACGGCGGGTTCACGGGGCGACGTGGCGCCCTTCACCGGTCTGGGCGCCGAGTTGGTGGCCGCCGGACACGACGTGACCCTGGTGACCCACGGCTTGTTCGCGAGCCTGACGGACGGCTCCGGTGTCCGCTTTCACGCCCTGCCGGTCGACCCGAAGGCGGAGTCGCATTCGGACCGGGGCCGCGGCCTGCACCGCAGCGGGACCGGCATGGGCAAGCTGCTGCGCGTCATGGCGCTGGCCAAGTCGGTGGCAGGGCAGTTGACGCCCGGTCTCGTCGAGGCGGCGAAGGACAGCGACGTGCTCGTGCTGTCCGGCGCGATCGCCCCCCTGGGGTGCGCCATCGCCGACGGCCTCGGACTGCCGAGCGTCGGCGTCAACCTTCAACCCGTCCACCCCACCGGTGAGTTCGCGCCTCCCATGGCCGGGCTGCGCTCCCTGAGCCGCACCGGGAACCGGCTGGCCGGACACGCGGTCAACGCGGTCATCGAGCGGATCTTCACCGACGCCGCCCGTGACGTCCGGGCCCAACTGGGCCTGCCGCCGAGCAGCCTCGCGGCCACCCGCCGCGCGCGCGAACGCGGGCGCTGGCCGGTCCTGCACGGCTTCAGTCCGCACATCGTGCCCCGCCCCGCCGACTGGCGGCCCGGCCTCGACGTCGTGGGCTACTGGTGGCCGCACGAGACGGGCCGACTGCCCGCGGAACTGGAGGACTTCCTGGCCGCCGGCCCCGCACCGGTCTACGTAGGCCTGGGCAGCGCCACCGTCCCGGACCCCGGACGGCTCAGCGAACAGATCGTCCGCGCCCTGCGGACGGCGGGCCTGCGCGGAGTGATCCAGCGGGGCTGGGCGGGTCTGACAGCCACCGGCGACGACATCCTCACCATCGGCGACGTGCCCCACAGCCGCCTGTTTCCCCGCATGGCCGCCGTGGTCCATCACGCCGGAGCGGGCACGACCGCCGCCGGTCTGCGCGCCGGAGTGCCCACCGTGCCGGTCCCGGTCCAGTTCGACGAGACGTTCTGGGCCGCCCGCCTCACCGCGCTGGGCACGGCGCCCCGCGCGCTGCCCCTGCCCCGGCTCACCGCCGCCCGCCTGGCCGACGCGCTCGTCCGCGCCACGAGCGACCCGTCGTACCGGGAACGCGCCGGTACGCTCGCGGCCCGGCTCGCCGCCGAGGACGCCGTGGGCCCGGTGGAGGCGGCGCTCCGGCGGGCGCTGGACGCCTGAAAGGCCTTCCGGGCGCCCGGCGTCCGGCTTGCGTCCGGCGGGAACGCTCACCCTTCGGCGTGCGAGGTCACGTGGGCGGCAGGCTCCGGGGCGCGGTGCCGGGTGACCGCCCACAGCGCGAGGCCGAGGCAGCTGAACGCCGCTCCCAGCGCACACACGGCGCCCCAGCCCGCCACCGTGTAGAGGGAGGTCGCGGCGATGGCGCCGGTGGCGCTGCCGATCGCGTAGAAGACCATGTATCCGCCGATCAGCCGACTGCCCGCGTCCGGGTGCAGCGCGTAGATCAGGGTCTGGTTGGTGACGTGGACCGCCTGCACGGCGAGGTCGAGGAGGATCACGCCGACGACCAGGGCCCAGAGCGAGCTGCGGGCGCAGGCCAACGGCAGCCACGACGCGGCGAGCAGCGCGAGGGCGATGCCGGTGGTCCGTCGGGAGAGACCGCGGTCGTTGAGGCGGCCCGCCACGGTCGCGGCCAGTGCGCCCGCGACACCGATCAGGCCGAGCGCCCCGATCGCGCTGTGGGACCAGGAGTACGGGGCCTCGCTGAGCGGCAGCGCGACGCTGCTCCACAGGGTGCTGAAGGCGGCGAAGACCAGCAGGCCGAACAGGGCCCGGAGCCGCAGCAGCGGTTCCCGTGCGAACAGGGTGACCGTGGAGCGCAGGAGCTGTCCGTAGCGCAGGGCGGTCGGCGGAGCGGCGCTGTGGCGCGGCAGCACGCGGTACAGGACCAGGGCGAGCAGCGCGGTGAGCGACGCCGAAGCGAGGTAGACGGAGCGCCAGCCCGCGAGGTCGGCGATGAGGCCGGATGCGGTGCGGGCGAGCAGGATTCCGCTGACCACGCCGCTGGTGACCAGGCCGACGACCCGGCCCCGCCCGGCGGGCGCGGCCAGTGACGCCGCGAAGGCCACCAACGTCTGCGTGACGACCGCGAGAAGCCCCACCGAGGCCATGCCCACGAGCAGGACCGCCGCCGTGGGCGCTGCGCTCACCACGGCCAACGCCCCGATCAGGAAAAGGAGTTGGGTCACGATGAGCCGTCGTCGGTCGGTCATGTCGCCCAGCGGCACGAGGAAGAAGAGTCCGAGTCCGTAGCCGACGTGCGTGAGGGTGACCACGCTGCCGACCAGTGCCGGGCTCATGTCGAGGTCGTCGCCCATGGTCACCAGGAGCGGCTGGGAGAAGTAGACGTTGGCCACGGCGGCCCCGCAGGCGACGGCGAACAGCACGACGACACCACGGGACAGGACGTACGCGGAACCCCCGCGCCTCCCGGCCTCGGTCCGTCGCGTCACGGCCTCGCTGTTTTCGGGCATGGCACCCCTCCGCACATCTGGTTTCATCTTGCTACCAACAATGACGGCGACGGTAGCCGCATTTGGTAGCATGTTGCAACCAGCGTGGGAACGGCCGGAAGAGACGAGGGACGCCGTGGTGACCAGGACGCGCTTCGACGACAGTGAATGTCCCGTCGCCCGGTCGGTGGACGCGATCGGCGACTGGTGGTCCCTGCTGATCGTGCGGGACGCCTTCGACGGGAGCCGACGCTTCGGGGAGTTCCAGCGCAGCCTCGGCGTGGCGAAGAACATCCTCACCGCCCGGCTGCGCTCCCTGGTCGCGGGCGGTGTCCTCGAATCCGTGCCCGCCTCGGACGGCAGCGCCTACCGCGAGTACGTACTGACGCCGAAGGGCAAGGCGCTCTTCCCCGTCATCGTGGCCCTGCGCCAGTGGGGCGAACGGAACTTCTTCGCCCCCGGCGAACCGCACTCACAGCTCGTCGACCGCCGACAGGGAGAGCGCCTGCGCGCACTGGAAGTGCTGGCCGCGGACGGGCGACGGCTGGACCCCGACGACACCACCGTCCGCAAGGTCTAGGTGTATTGATCACGAGCGTTGTTAACGCTGGTGGGGCTTGAACAGGGCGAAGGCCCCCGTGTGCGGTGGAGGTGTCGAATCTTCACCGAACGGAGGCCTTCGTGTTCCACCGTAATGCCCGGCTGACCCTCTACGGCAGGCGACTGCTGGTCGAACGGGTCCGCGCGGGCCGTCCTGTGGCTCATGTCGCCGCCGAGATGGGCATCTCGCGCGTCACGGCCCACAAGTGGGTTCGCCGCTGGCGGGCCGAGGGCGAGCAGGGGCTGCACGACCGCTCCAGCCGCCCTCACACGACACCACACCGCACTCGGCGGCCACCCACCCATCAGCCGCGTCAACAACCCTGCGAGTCAATACATCTAGGGCGTGTCTGACCCGTCGCACACGCCCTGGGCGAGCCGGGAAGCCCAGGGCGCGGGGCGGGCTACTCCGTGTCCGGCCGTCCGCCCAGGTGCCGGGCCAGGAAGCGGTCGGCCGCGCGGTACATGTCGATGGTGTTGTCCGGGTTCACGAATCCGTGGCCCTCGTTGTCCTTGACCATGTACTCGACGTCGACGCCCCGGGCGCGCAGCGCGTCCACGATCCGGTCGGACTCGGCCTGGACGACACGGATGTCGTTGGCACCCTGAACGACCATCAGCGGGGTGCGGATCTCGTCCACCCGGCTGCTGGGGGAGCGGGCCAGGAGGTCCGCCGCCTGCTCGGGGTCGCTCGGGTCACCGGCGTACAGATACCAGTTGTTGACCAGGCCGGGCCGCGCGTACTCCGGCAGCGTCTCCAGGTAGGTGACCAGGTTCGAGGGGCCGCAGGAGTCGATCGCGGCGGCGAAGACGTCGGGCGTGAACGTGACGCCGACCAGGGTGGCGTACCCCCCGTACGAACCACCGAAGAGGGCGACGCGGTCCCGGTCCGCGTACCCCTGCTCGACGGCCCAGTCGACCGCGTCGATGAGGTCGTCGTGCATCTTCCCGGCCAGCTCCCCGATACCGGCCTTCAGGAACGCCTTGCCGTAGCCCGTCGAGCCGCGGAAGTTGACCTGCAGCACCGCATAGCCGCGGTTGGCGAGGAGCTGCACCACGGGGTGGTAGCCCCAACTGTCCCGGAACCAGGGGCCGCCGTGGACCAGCAGCACCAGGGGCAGCCCGGCGGGGGCGACGCCGACAGGCAGGGTCAGATAGGCGGGCAGGCGCAGCCCGTCACGTGCGGGGATCGTGACCGGCGCCATCGGGGCCAGGGTGTCCGGGTCGAGGTGCGGGAAGGGCCGGTGGAGCAGTCGGCTCTCGCCGGTGGTGTGGTCGTAGAAGTACGTGGCGCCGGGGTCGCGGTCGTGGACGAAGCCGACGATCCAGCGCCGCCCGCTCGCGTCGCAGGACACGGCGCCCAGGTCGCCGTCGGACAGCTGCTCCACCTTCCGCAGCACGGAGGCGAAGTGGGGGTCCAGAGCGTGGACGGCCTGGCGCTCGCCGAGATACCGCGCCCCGAGGAGCGCTCCGGTGTACGGGTTGCGGATGAGCGGCGACGGCAGCGTCGGGAAGACGGCGCGACGGGTGTCGAGGTCGAAGACCGGGTGGCTGTCGACATCGGCCTCCGCGCCGGTGGCCAGATCGAACCGGACCAGGCGCGTCCGGTCGCTGCCCCGATTCGAGCCCATCCATACGCCGGTCCCGTCCGGCGTGAGCTCGAACGGCTGAATGCCCAGCGGGTAGTCGGCGCCGTCGAACGTGGCGATCGGGCTCAGCTTCTCCGCCGAGGCGTCCCACCGGGCCAGCTCGATGTCACCGTCGGCCGTCAGGGACTGGGCGTACAGCTCTCCGGTGGGCGTGCGCATCCAGCCCGCGGGTTGGCCGGGGTTCTGCGCCAGGACGGTCAACTCGCCGGTGGCGATGTCGAGTTCGTAGAGGTCGAACTCGACCGGGTTCCGCGCGTTCAGATGCAGGGACGCCTTGCCCGGCCGCGCGGCCACCCTGTCGAACCCCAGTGCCATGGCGCCGGGAAAGGGAGTGAGATCGACGGCCTCGGCATCCGGGTCCGTCAGGTCGACCCGGTAGACGTGCCACAGCTCGTCGCCGTCGCCGTCCTGCTCGTACAGCAGCCAGCGCGGATCGTCCGTCCAGTGGAAGACGTGCACGCTGCGGTTGTCGTCAGCGGTCACGCACCGCGCCTCCTCGTCCGAGTCGAGGCTCTCCACCCATACGTTCAGCCGGCCCTGCCAGGGCGCCAGGTAGGCCATCCTCGTGCCGTCGGGCGAGATCACCGCACCGGCACGGACGGGGGAGTCGAACAGGTCCTCGACGGAGAGCCGGGGGACCTCATGCGCGGGGGCGGGCATACGGGCACTCCTCTTGGTACGGGGCGCCCGCGACGGCGCGGGACAGCTCCCCGCTCGATGTCCTCAAGGGACACTATGTCACTAAGTGACGCGACGTGCGGGAGGGGGAGGTCGGGCTACCTGCGGGCCGCCGTGTCGGAGGGCAGTTCGGCGAAGCGGTCACGGTACGCGCGGGCGAAGCGGCCGAGGTGCGAGACGCCCCACCGGTAGGCGATCGTGCCGACGGGGTCGGTGGAGGCGAGGATGTCCGCACGGATCCGGTCGAGCCGCAGGTCGCGCACGTACGACAGGGGCGAGATGCCGAGTCGGCCGCGGAAGGCGGAGCTGAGGGTCCGCGGGCTGCAGCCCGCGGCAGCGGCGATGCCGTCGAGGCTGATGCGCTCGGTGAGGTTCGCTTCGATGAACGCGAGCGCCGCGCGCAGGGTGCGCGGGTAGCCGGGTCGCGGACCGTCGTGCAGCTCGCCGGTGTGCGAGTGCGGCTGGGCCAGGAGCAGGGCGGTGACGAGGCAGCGCACCTGGCTGCGCTGCAGCTCCGGGCGCTGGAACAGGGGGTCTCCCGAGTCCAGTTGTTCGAGGAGGGACCGGACGAGGAGCCGCACCGCCCGGCCCTTGGCCTTCGCGAGGTCGAGGGCGAAGTCGAAGCGCACGGACGACACCGGCGGACGCCCGGTCAGCGCGGCGAATTCCTGGTCGACCAGGGCGGCGTCGATCCGCAGGCCCAGGAACCGCGTCTTCCGGCTGCGCAGGGGCCGCAGTTCCTGGGTGTCTCCGGGGTTGACGACGCCCGCCGTCACCTCGTCGAGGGTCACCCGCAGGCCACCGCAGGCTGCCGAAATGGCACCGGACACACCGATGTTGACGAAGTAGGAGCCGCGGGTACGCCCCCCGGCCGGGGCGACGCGTACGCCGAGTGGCGAGACGAAGTAACCCACCGCGAAGTCGTGCGCGGCGACGCCGCGCAGTTCGTGCTCGCCCCCGCACAGCTCTCCCAGGGGCGAGGTGGCGACCGCGCCGCCGAACAGGCGGGTGGCGGCGTTGAGCAGGTCGGCGGGGTTCTGGGAGCTGGTGATGAGGTGGTTGCGCAGCGGCGTCGGCACGGTGGTGGGGGCACCTCCCTGGGGCTTGTCCGGCGGGCCCATTGTCCGCCAGGGCGGTCGGCGGGTTCGGGCGCGGGCACGGCAGGCCGGCGGGCCGCCCGTCGCGCCGGACGGCTACGCGGGCTCGGCCATGAGCCGGTGGCAGGAATCGACAAGGCCGTACGCCTCGTGGTGGCGCCGCGCCTGCTCCAGGCCGACGATCGCCACCGAGGTCTCCACCAGCGTCCGGCACCGCTGCGTGCGTCGGCTGACGAACGCCCGGAGCCCCGCCCCGACGGACTCGTGCCGCCCGAGTTCCCGGGCCAGCACGAGCCCGTCCTCGATGGCCAGGGCGGCGCCACTGGCCATCTGCGGTGCGGGCGCGTGCGCGGCGTCACCGATGACCACGCTGGCCCCCCGGTGCCAGTCGCCCTCCAGGAGCGCCGTGAGCACGGGGCGGCGCACCACCGACTCCGACTCGGATGCCAGGGAGCGGATCTCCGCCACCCGCCCCGGGAAGGGCTCGAGCAACTGCCGCAGACACGGGGCGAGGTCGGCGTCGGGCAGGACGCTTCGCTCCACTCCGTTCTCTGTCAGGAACACATACGCCTGCCTGTCCGTGAGGGGCACGAGACCGGCCGTGTCGGTCTTCCCGGCGAACTGTTGGATCCCGGTGGCCCACGGCGGGCGGGGCACCAGGGCCCGCCAGACCATCTGCCCGTGAAAGCCGAGCGGGGTCGCGAACCCCAGCAGCCCCCGCGTCGAGGAGCGGATCCCGTCGGCGCCCACCAGCAGCGCGACCCTGCGAACCGTCCCGTCCGACAGCGCCACGCGCACCAGCTCCCCGTCCTGATCCACCGCGACAAGGCTCATTCCGTGGCGCACGACTACGCCGCACCGCTCGGCTTCCGTGTGCAGGATGCGATGCAGTACAGGGCGCGCGATACCGGCCATCGCAGGCCGCCGCGCACCGATCAGACGCGGCAACTCCACCTCGCCCGCGGGCTCCCCGTCCACGTCCACATGCGTGATCGTGCGCATGCCGTAGCCCTCGGCCAGACACGCGTCCACGAGCCCCAGCTCGGCCAGCGCGCGCAGCGAAGGACCGGTCAAGCACAACCCCCAACCAGTATCCGCCTCCGGCGGGCCGATCTCGGCGATCTCCACCTGCCATCCGCCACGGGCCAGGGCAATGCCCGCTGTCAGACCAGCCACACCCGCACCCACGATCACGGCCGTCCGCGCACCGCGATAGTTGTCCATGTACGCCTCCAGAGTGCCGATTTCCCCGAAACCGTAGGGCGCGGCGGCGCTTCGCCTTGTCCGCATCGGGCGGCGGTCATCCACTGTCGGCAAGTGGTCGCCGGACGGCCCCGCCGGTCCCGTCAGAGGTCCAGGTGCAACTCCGGTGTGAGCGCCCGCGACACGCACGCGTACATGCGACCGGCGGGGGCGCCGATGTCGTCGCGGTGTTCCGGGTCGCCGGAGAGCACGGTGAGTTCGCAACTGCCGCAGACGCCCTCGCGGCAGCCCGAGGGCACCGGGTGCCCGGCGCGGTTCAGGGCGTCCAGGAGCGACTGGTCGGCGGCGACCGGGACCGTGTGTCCCGAGCGGGCGCACACCGCGTCGAACGGCGTGTTCGGGGCGAAGGTACGGGCGGCCGGGCGGAAACGTTCGGTGTGCAACCGGGGTGCGGGGAAGGCCGCTTGGGCCGCGGCGAGCATCGGGGCGGGGCCGCAGCAGTAGACCAGGGCGTCCGGCGACAGCTCGGCGGCCAGGGCCGCCAGGTCCGGTCGGCCGTCCTGGCCGGTGGCGACGAGCCGCACCCGGTCGCCGTAGCGCGAGCGCAGTTCCTCGGCGAAGGGCATGGTCGACGTCGACCGGCCCACGTACACCAGGGTGGCGGGGACGTCCGCCGAGACGGCCTCGGCCAGCATCGGCAGCAGCGGGGTGATGCCGATCCCACCGGCCAGGAAGAGGTACTGCGGCGCGGGCAGGAGCGGGAAGTGGTTGCGGGGCAGCGACACGTCGAGGGCGCGGCCCGCACGGAGGTAGTGGTGGATGTACTCCGAGCCGCCCCGGCTGAGCGGGTCGTGGCGCACCGCCACGCGATAGCGGTCCCGGTCGGCGGGATCCCCGCACAGCGAGTACGAGCGGGTGAGCCAGTTCGGCAGCGTCAGGTCGATGTGCGCGCCCGGTTCCCAGGGCGCCAGGGAGTCGGTGGTGGCGCGCAGGACGAGCGAGACGACGTCCTCGGCTGCATGGTCGACGCGGTCGATGACGGTGTGCTGCACCTGCATCGCTGATTCACCTCGGGGATGGTCGAGCGGAGCGGACGGACCTGTGGCGGGTGGACGGATCGGCGGGGCGCGCGACGGTGGGTCATGTCGCGTCAGTAGAGCGAGTGGTAGGCGTCCTCAAGGCCTTCGTCGACGACCTTGGGTTCGACGTCCCAGCCCAACTGAGATGTGATCAGCTCGCCCGCCGAGGGCATCTCGTCGGCCAGCGCCTGGCTGGCCGGGTCCCACAGCCGGGAGCGGACCAGCGCGCGGCCGCAGTGGAAGTAGGCCTGCTCCACCTCGATGACCAGCGCGAGTACCGCCTCCCGGCCCTCGGTGTGCATCCGAGCGAGGACATCGGGCTCATCGGTGACGTACGCGCTGCCGTTGACCCGGAGCATTTCGCGCACGCCGGGGATGAGGAAGCAGAGTCCGACGCCGTCGTTCTCCGCCAGGTTCCGGAAGGAGTCGGCGATCTTGTTGCCGGGCCGGTCGGGCATCGCGAGGGTGTGCTCGTCGAGCACCTTCACGAAGCCCGGGTAGTCGCCGCGCGGCGAACAGTCGGCGCGGCCCGCCGCGTCCGCCGTCGCCAGGGAGAGGAAGGGGGAGTGTGCGATGAAGCGGCGGAAGTGCTCGTCGATACGGTCGAGGATCTTCGCCTCGACCATGGCGTCGGGCCGGCCGAGCCGCTCGCGGACTTCTTCGGGTGAAAGCCGCCGGGGGCGGACACGGACTTGCGTCACGAAGGCTCCTTGGGGCTGAAGGGCTGAAGGGCTGAAGGGCTGAAGGGCTGAAGGGCTGAAGGGGCGAAGGGGCGAAGGGGTGCGCGGACTCGGTCTGGGACGCGGTGTGCCCCGTGCGAGGGCCCAGACCGCACGCCCGCATCGGCCGGGCACCGCTTACGCGCAGGTCATGGCACTATTGTGAGTAATTACTCGCATCCTGCGCTACTCGCTTTCGCGGCGCGGCAAGGAGGGTGGCATGGCGGCGGACCGGCACTCGCTTCGGGCACGTAAACAGCCCCGTCAGGCGCGGGCCGAGCTCACCAGGCAGCGCATCCTGACGGCGGCTGCTCACGTTTTCGCCGAACACGGGTATGCGGCGGGGACCACGAATCGGATCGCGGAACGGGCCCGGATCTCGATCGGCTCGCTGTACCAGTACTACCCGAACAAGGACACGATCCTCCTCGAGCTGGTGACCCGGCACCTCGACGCCGGGGTGCTCTCGCTCAAAGAACACCGGGACGGCGACCGGCCCGACTCGCTGGAGGCGATCATGCGCGGATACGTGCGTTCTGTGATCGACAACCACCTCGACGACCCGAAGCTGTTGCAGGTCATGATGGAGCAGACGCCGCACGCCCCCGAGCTGGTGGAGCGGATGGCCCGGCACGAGCGGGAACAGGTGGCCCACACGCGGGAGTTGCTCGCGAGCCACCCCGAGGTTCGCGTCACCGACATCGACGTCGCCGCCCACCTCGTCGTGTCCGCGGTCGGGGGCATCGTCCACCAGCTCGTCGCCGCGCCGCGCTCGGTCGACGTCCGCCGCCTGGAGGACGAACTCGT
Source organism: Streptomyces flavofungini (assembly GCF_014650815.1). Classification (GTDB taxonomy): domain Bacteria; phylum Actinomycetota; class Actinomycetes; order Streptomycetales; family Streptomycetaceae; genus Streptomyces; species Streptomyces flavofungini. Next base: position 143,892 of record NZ_BMVR01000012.1, on the reverse strand, counting down.
CGCCATGGTCACGCGGTATCTGACCCTCGGCTGACCGGTAACCGGCGCCCCCGGAAGTGGCCCGAAATCACCCTTGACCGTAACCTGCCAAAGTCTATGGTCCAGACTAATCGGCAGTCGTGAACATCTGGCCCCACTGTCCACAGCGTGCTGCCGTGCCTCCACCCCCCACGAGAGCACTTCACGTCCCCCCCCATGAAGCAATGCCGTGAAGGAGTACGCATGGACAGGAAGCGGAAGATAGCCGCCATGATCGGTGCTGGTCTGGCGCCGGTCCTCGCCCTCACCCTGCCGACCGGTTCGGCCAGCGCGCACGGATACGTCAACGCACCCGCGAGCCGCCAGGCGCAGTGCGCCCAGGGCACGGTGTCGTGCGGCGAGATCAAGTGGGAACCGCAGAGCGTCGAGGGCCCCAAGGGTCTGCGCAGCTGCAGCGGCGGCAACGCGAGGTTCGCGGAGCTCGACAACGACAGCAAGGGCTGGCGGGTCAGCGACGTCAGCAGGACGCAGACGTTCACCTGGACGTTCACCGCCCGGCACCGCACCGCGAACTACGAGTACTTCGTCGACGGCACCAAGGTCGCCACCATCGACGGCGGCAACCAGCAGCCCCCGGCGACCGTCTCGCACCAGGTCAACCTCGGCAGCGCCACCGGCAGGCACAAGGTCCTCGCGGTCTGGAACATCGGCGACACGGCCAACGCCTTCTACGCCTGCATCGACGTCAACATCCGCTGAGAAGAAGTCCGACCGACCACCGTCAGGTGCCGCTCGACGGCCCGGTGCCCGCGGGGCGCCGGGCCGTCACCACGTGTGGCCGACGCGAGACGCGTGGTCGATGCGAGTGGATCGAGACCCGCCGCGTACGTCGGATGCCCCTGCGGCTCCGCGCTCTGCACATGGGACGCGCATCGACCCATTAAGCGACCAGGGTTGTGAAAGTGGACAACAGGAGCCTACGTTTCTGTTGGGATCTGCTAATCGGTCGGGTGCTGCGGGGGAGCAATCTGGGCTGCCAGGGCGGCAGCCCGGCCGGATCCGGGGCCGACGCGGTGAGGAGCACCCATGGACGCCTTTACGCTCGGCGACCTGGTGGACGTCGTCGGTAGCCAGTCGCTGCGGCTGCACACCGCGCCCGCCGGGCCCGCCACCCCGGTCACCGAGGTGCTGCTGTACGACGCGCAGGTGCCGCTGCCCCATGCGCCCGGCGCCCTGCTGCTCGCGGTCGGGGTGCCGGCGGCCGCGGCCGGGCCGCTGGTGCGCGCCGCGGCGGACGCCGGGATGGCCGGGGTCGTGGTGCGGGGCGCGGACGGGCCGGTCGGTGAGGCCGAGGCGTGCGGGGTGGCGCTGCTGACCGTCGACGAGGAAGCGGCCTGGCACCACGTGCACCTGATGCTGGCCTCGGCGATCGACGGCCGGTCCACCCACGGCGGTGGGGTGGGGGACCTGTTCGCGCTGGCCGACGCGATCGCCGCCGCGACCGGTGGGGCGACGGCCGTGGAGGATCCGCGCGGGCGGATCCTGGCGTACTCCACCGTGCCCGGCCAGCCCGTCGACGAGGACCGCCGTCAGGGGATTCTCGGCCTGCAGGTCCCGGGGAGCCTGGACAACGCGGATCAGGTCCGGTTGGTGTTCGCCTCGGAGAAACCGGTGCGGCTGCCCCCGCTCAAGGCGGGCGTCCTGCCGCGGCTCGCCACCGCCGTGCGGGCCGGGGGCGAGGCGCTCGGCTCGGTGTGGGTGGTCGACGACGGCACGCTCGCCCCGGACGCCGAGCAGACCGTGGCCCAGGGCGCGTCCACGGCGGCGCTGCTCCTGCTGCGTACCCGCGCGGCCCAGGAACTGGCCCGTCACCAGAACACCGACCTGCTGCGCCGACTCCTCGACGGTTCGGCGGACGCCTCGACGGCCGCGCACCGCCTGGGCCTCGACGCGGTGCGCGTGGCCGCGTTCGTGCTGGACTCCGGGGCGAGCGTGCCGGACGCCGAGCGGACCTCGCTGCGGCTCCTCGACGTCGTACGCCTGCAGTGCGAAGCGCGCTACGGGCGGCACGCGTGCGTACTCCTGGACGGAGTGGTGTACGCGCTGCTGCCCGCGCCGGGGGAGTCGGGCGGGGCACACGCGTCCCAGGAACGTACGACGGGCGAGCGGCGGCACCGGCAGCTGGCGGAGGACATCGTGCGCCGGGCCGGGCAGTCGCTGCGGGTGCCGGTGCGGGCTGCGCTCGGCGCGGTGGTGCCCGACCTCGGCGGGGTGGCGGATTCACGGGCGGACGCGGATCTGGTCCTGCGGCTCCTGTGCGACGCGCTGCCGGTGGCCACGGTCGACGAGGTGCGCCCCCGGGTGACGCTGCTGCGGCTCTCCGAAGTGATGCGCGGGCAGCGGGAGTTCGAGGCGGGTGCCTGGCGGCGGGTCCTCGCGGCGGACGTCGAGCACGGCACCGACTACGCCCGCACCCTGGTGTCCTGGTTCGACGCGAGCTGCGACGTGGCGAGCGCCGCCAAGGTGCTCTCCGTCCACCCCAACACCTGCCGCTACCGACTGAAGCAGGCCGGTCGGCAGCTGGGAATCGACCTGGAGAACCCCGATGAACGGCTGGTTCTCTGGCTGCAGTTGCGGACCTTGGCGGGGATCGGCGGGGCGGCCGGAGCCGGGTTCGCGGACGCGCCTGAGGCACAGTGAGACAGCCACGCGCCTGAGGCGGAGTGCGGCGACGACGCGCGTGGGGCGGAGTGCGGCGACGACGCGCCTGAGGCGCAGTGAGGCGCCACCGGCACACTCCCACGATGTGTTCCGGTGGCGGATCAAAGGGGCGCCACGCCCGCCGGGTCGGCGGCGGCGCACGCCCGCCGGGGTCAGCGCAGGTCGCGGATGAGTCGGTTGATGACGGAGTCCACCTTGTCCTCGTTGAACGACTCCGAGCCGATCAGCAGGGTCACAGCCCGCTTGCCGTCGTCGGTGACGGCGTTCCTGAGCTTGTGGCCGGTCTCCATGTAGCCGCTGTGCCCCCAGGCGACGAGACCCGGACGGGGCTCGTACCGCTCGACTCCCAGGCCGTAGCGTCCCGCGGAGTCGTCCGGAATGGTCCGCTTCATCTCGGCCAACTGGGCCGGGGCCAGCAGCTTCCCGGACAGCAGCGCCGTCCAGAAGGCGGTCACGTCCCCGGCGGAGGAGACCAGCGCTCCCGACGCGTCGGCCGCCGAGACGTTCCACTCCGTCTTGTCCACCAGCCGCCCGTTCCGCTCCACGTAGCCGCGCAGATCGGGCTTGCGGATCGTGACGCGGTCGCCGGGCCAGTAGGTCTCGCGCAGCCCGAGGCGCTTGACGATCCGCTGCTTGATCTCGGTGCTGATGCTGCGCCCTGTCACCTTCGTGACGATCAGTCCGGCGAGGTTGTAGTTGGTGTTGGAGTAGGAGAAGCCGTCCGGGGTCCGGTCGTCGGGCGGGGGCAGCTTCAGCGCCTGCTTGACCGTCAGCAGGGGCTCGGTGTGATCCCAGCGGTGCTTCTCGTCGTTCTCCCAGTAGGGCGCTTCCAGGTAGTCGGGCAGGCCGCTGGTGTGCTGCAGCAGCTGCCGGATGGTGATCTTGCGGCCGTCGTAGTGCTTGGTGCGGATCAGGCCGGGCAGGTAGTCGTCGACCTTGCCGTCGAGCTTGATCTTGCCCTCGCCGACCAGCTGCAGCACGACCGTGGCCACCCAGGTCTTGGTGTTGCTGGCGATGCGGCTGTGCTCGTTGCCGACGGCCTTGCGGCCCGTTCTGATGTCGGCGAGGCCGACGCCGCTCTTCTGTACGCCGCAGCGCGGACTCTTCACCGTCACGCTGATCCCCGAGGCACCGACGCCCTTGAGCGCCTTGAGCGCCGCCTGGATGGGCTTGGCGTCACACCTCGGTGACCCGGCGGCCCCGGCGGAATCGGCCGAAGCGGCAGGAGCCGTCATCAGAGAGGCTGTGAAAGACAAGATCACGGCAGCGCTTGTCCTGCGTCGCATGGTGTCTCCTTCAACATACGTGCGGTGTAGGCGGTGAGGTCCGGCGCCGGGGGGCGGGTGCACTCCCGGGCGATCAGGCGCTCGGGCAGTCGGGCGCTCGGGCAGTCGGGTCAGGGGATCCAAGAGGTTCAGGGGGTTCGGGAGGTTCAGGGGGTTATGGGGGGGGTAGTGGTTCGCCACTCTAAAGACCCCTCCCCACCTCGGGTTTGTCCGCACGGCCAAGCATCGACCTGCTGGTTTGTCCCGCCGGACCAAGATCCCGAGGGTCCGTCGTGCGTACGTTGTGTCTCGTACGCCCGCATCATCCGGACGCCGTCCCGCCCCGGGACGCTGCCTGACCCTGCCCGCGCCGCCCGTCAGCGAAGAGCCGCCGGGCCGCGCCCGCGCCCTGCCACGCGAAAGGTTCCGTCGTGTCTTTGGACCTGCATCACCGCGCCGTCGTGGCCGATGCCCACAACGACCTCCTCATGGCCGTCGCCGCCCGCCCTCCGCAGCGCTGGGGCAGCTTCTTCGGGGAGCGGTGGCTGCCGCAGCTGCGCGAGGGCGGCATCGACATCCAGGTCCTGCCGGTGTTCATCGACGACCAGTACCGCCCCGAGGGAGCACTCCGGCAGACCCTCCGCATGATCGAGTGCGCCCACGTCCTCGCCGAGGCCAACGCCGCACACGTCGCCCTGTGCCGCAACGGCGCCGACATCGACCGGGCCCTCGCCGAGAACAAGATCGCCCTCGTGCTCGCCCTGGAGAGCGCACCCGGCGTCGACGCCTCCGTCGAGCTGTTCTCCACCCTGTTCCGGCTCGGCGTACGGATCGCCTCGATCGCCCACTGGGGACGTACGCCGCTCGCCGACGGCAGCCGGGAGGACGCCACCGGCAGCCGGCTGACCGCTCCCGGTGTCGAGGCGCTGCGGGAGATGGAACGCCTGGGCGTGCTCTTCGACATCTCCCATCTGGGGGCAAGCGGCGTCGCCCATGTCCTGGAGCTCGCCACCCGCCCGCTGATCGCCACCCACTCCTGCGCCCGCGCGCTGCGGGACCACCACCGCAACCTCACCGACGAGCAGATCCGCGGCGTGGCCGACACGGGCGGCCTGGTCTGCGTGAACTTCGTCGCGGACTTCCTCACCGACGACGCGGCGCAGGTGAGCGTCGACCGGATCGTCGACCACATCGAGCACATCGTGTCCGTGGCCGGGATCGACCACGTCGGCCTGGGAGCGGACTTCCTCGACGAGATCATCGCGGACCTCACCCCGCCCTGCTGCGAGAACGCCGACGACGAGGACCCGATGCTCCGTTTCCCAGGCATGGCAGGCCCGGCCGACATGCCCCAGGTCACCGAGGCCATGCTCCGCCGGGGCCTGCCCGAGGAGGACGTCCTGAAGATCCTGGGCGGGAACATGCGACAGCTGATGAACAAACACCTGGGCTGACACCCCGGCCGAGCCGCGCGGACGGCGCGCACGTCCCGCGTCCCGCCGGGCGTCGCGCGCCCCACGCCCCGCCGGGCGCCCGGCGTTCGGTCGGGTCGGGCCCCGGCCGCCTGCGCCGGACCCCGTCCGCCCCACGGCCGACCTCGACCACGCGCGCGTCGACCGCCCCGCTCAGGCCGTCACCTCACCACGCACACGGCGCTCGCCCGCGAGTGCGGCGTGGCGCTCAATCCACCCTGGAGGACCCACCCGTGCCACACGACGACGAAAGCCCCGCCGCCCAGGCAGGCCGACAGCCAGGCCAGGCGCCGGACCTGGACGCCATGCTCGCGGACCTCGAAGAACTCGTCACCTGCGAGTCCTACTCGGCCGATCTCGCGGCCGTGGCCCGCAGCGCCGAAGTGGTCGCCGCCCAGGGCCGCCGCCTGCTCGGTGCCGCACCCCGCACGCTGGTCATCGAGGGCGTCACCCACCTGCGCTGGACCTTCGGCACACCGCGCGTCCTGCTGCTGGGCCATCACGACACCGTCTGGCCGATCGGTTCCCTGACGACCCACCCCTGGTCGGTGGAGGGGGGCATCGCCCGCGGCCCCGGCGTCTTCGACATGAAGGCCGGTCTGGTCCAGATGTTCCACGCCCTGGCCTCGCTGCCCTCCCTCGACGGCCTCTGCGTCCTCGTCACCGGCGACGAGGAGACCGGCTCGGCCACCTCCCGCGGGCTCATCGAGGACATGGCGCGCCAGTGCTCGGCCGCCTTCGTCCTGGAGGCCTCGGCGCCCGGCGGTGCCCTGAAGACCAGCCGCAAGGGCGTGTCCCTGTACGAGATCACCGTCCACGGCCGGGCCGCGCACGCAGGCCTCGAACCGGAGAAGGGCATCAACGCGGCCACCGAACTCGCCCACCAGCTCCTGGCCCTGCAGGGCGTCGCCGACAGCGTCGCCGCCTCCACCGGGCCCGGGACGAGCGTGACGCCCACGGTGATGCGGGCCGGAAGTGCGAGCAACACCGTGCCCGCGCAGGCCGAGTTGAGCGTGGACGTCCGCGTCCCCACCGCCGCCGCGCAGGAAGCGGTCGACCGGCTCATCAAGAACCTGGAGCCGCAGCTCCCCGGAGCCCACCTGCAGATCGACGGCGGCCCCAACCGGCCGCCCCTGGACCCGGACGCCTCCCGGAAGCTGTTCGCCCTGGCCGCCGGACAGGCCGCGCAACTCGGCCTCGACCCGCTGCGGCAGACGGCGGTCGGCGGCGCCTCCGACGGCAACTACACCGCCGGGGTCGGCTGCCCCACGCTCGACGGCCTCGGCGCGGTCGGCGACGGCGCGCACGCCGACCACGAGCACGTCATCACCGCCACCATGCCGGAACGCGCCCGGCTCCTTGCCCACCTCGTCGGAGCACTGCGATGAACGGACCGACCATCCCGAACGCATCGACCATCCCGAGCGGATCACCCATCCCGAGCGGGTCGACCATCCCGAGCGGACCGACCGTCGTGAACGGAACGACGATCCGAGAACTCCACGACATGGCGGACTTCGACGCCGCCAGCGTTCTCTTCGCCGAGATCTGGGGCAGCGAACCCGGCACCTCACCGCTCTCGGCCGAGGCCATGCGGGCCCTCTCCCACGCCGGCAACTACGTGGCCGGAGCATACGAGGAGGGCCGTATGGTGGGCGCGTCCGCCGCCTTCTTCGGCGAACCCATAGGCACCACGCTGCACTCGCACATCACCGGCGCCGTCATGGGCCGCGGAGTGGGCCTCGCCCTCAAGCTGCACCAGCGGCAGTGGGCACTCGACCGCCAACTCAAGCGCATCACCTGGACCTACGACCCGCTCATCCGCCGCAACGCCTACTTCAACCTCGTCAAGCTCGGCGCCCGGCCGGAGGGATATCTGACCTCCTTCTACGGCGCGATGGACGACGCCATCAACGGCGGCGACGAGTCCGACCGCGTCCTGACCGCCTGGGACCTCACCGCGCCCGCCCCGCCCGAGGTGACCGAGCTGCCCACCGGCGCCGCGCACCGCCTCCGCGACCACGCGGGCCGCCCGCAGACCCGCACGACCGATGCCGACGTCGTGCTCATCGACCTCCCCGACGACATCGAGGCCCTGCGCCGCACGGACCCCGGTGCCGCCCGCGCCTGGCGGCTCGCCGTCCGCCACACCCTGGGCGGTCTGCTCGCCGACGGCGCCCGCGTCCTGGGCCTCCACGAACGCCGCCGCTACGTCGTCCAGCGCCCCGCACCCCACGCCTGACCGCCGCCCGCGGCGGAGCCACCACCCGGCGACCCGCGGCGGGGCCACCGCCCAGGAACCGCAACGGAACCACCGCCCAGGAACCCGCGGCGGAGCCACCACCCATGAACAGGAGCCACCAGCCATGAAGACGAAGATCTCCGGGGTCGAGCTGCGCCGGATCGCGATGCCGCTCGTCGCGCCGTTCCGCACCTCCTTCGGCGTGGAGACCAGCCGCGACGTGCTGCTCGTCCGCGTCGTCACCTCCGACGGCGAGGGCTGGGCCGAGTGCGGGGCCATGTCCGAGCCCCGCTACTGTTCCGAGTACGTCGACGGCGCCCAGGACGTCCTGCGCAAGTTCCTCATCCCCGCCCTGCCCAAGGACGGCCTGGACGTGCAGGCCGTGGGACGGATCCTGCACCCCTTCACCGGCCACAACATGGCGAAGTCCGCACTGGAGACGGCGGTCCTGGACGCCCAGCTCCGAGGCGTCGACGAGTCCTTCGGCTCCTATCTCGGCGCCGCCCGGGACCGGGTCCCCTGCGGCGTCTCCGTCGGCATCATGGACTCCATCCCCGAACTCCTGGACGCCGTCGAGGCCTACATCGGCGAGGGCTACGTACGGATCAAGCTGAAGATCGAGCCCGGCTGGGACATCGAGCCCGTGCGCGTCGTGCGCGAGCGCTTCGGCGACGAGCTGCTCCTGCAGGTCGACGCCAACGCCGCCTACACCCTGACGGACGCCCAACACCTCACCAAGCTCGACGACTTCGACCTGCTGCTGATCGAACAGCCGCTGGCCAACGACGACATGGTCCAGCACGCCCAACTCGCCAAGCGGCTGCGCACCCCGATCTGCCTGGACGAATCCATCGAGTCCGCGGCCGACGCCGCCGCGGCCATCTCCCTCGGCGCCTGCTCCATCATCAACATCAAGCCCGGCCGGGTCGGCGGCTACCTCGAAGCCCGCCGCATCCACGACACCGCCCGCGCCCACGGCATCCCCGTCTGGTGCGGGGGCATGCTGGAGACCGGCATCGGCCGCGCCGCGAACGTCGCCCTGGCCGCCCTGCCCGGCTTCACCCTCCCCGGCGACACCTCCGGCTCCCACCGCTACTTCGCCACCGACATCACCCAGCCCTTTGTCCTCAGCGACGGCCACCTCGACGTCCCCACCGGCCCCGGCCTCGGCGTCACACCGCTGCCCGACCTCCTCGACGAAGTAACGACCTCTCGCGAATGGATCGCCCTGTAACCCTGGGAAAGGTCCTGCCCAGCCGCTCGCTGGATCGCCCGTGGGACAGCCGGAACGCCAGCCCTATCCTGTGGCCATGGATGCCGCAGCCGCGGGGGCGGCCGTACTCATGGCAGCGCTCAACGAAGCGGTGCGCGACTTTCAGACCTACGGATACGACCAGTTCCTCGCCCACCAGGGCGCCGTCACGCCGCGCTACGGCGGGATCCTGCCTCCCGCGGTCCACGCCCATGTCGACGTCGGCGTCTCGTTCGACCTGGTGGGCGCGGCGCGGCGCGGTGGGCGACGCGAGGCCCGCATGTCCGTATCGGTGGGGCTGCGCGACGAGATGTTCGTCGTGGCGGGGGAGGCGGGCGTCGACGCGCTGGAGCCCGGCGACGCCGACGAGCCCTGGGAGTACCTGCGGGAGCTGCCCGAAGTGGCGGCGTCGGACCTGGACGAGTGCGTCGCCCTGATCCGCGACTACACCGCCCGGCTCTGCGGCTACACCGCCTTCCTGGACGACATCGGCGTGCCGCGCAGCTCACGCAGCCCGACCGGCCAGGCCTGAGCGACACAGTCGGCGACGGCGAACGGCAGCACGACCGACGTTCACGCCCACTTCTGGTGCCGCGTGGACGCGCACAGCAGGGCCCGCAGTCCCGGACGCTCGTGGTCGGCCAGACACCTGCTCGTCGCCGCGTTCCGCAGCCCCACCGCTTCGTCGTCGCCCGCGACGAACAGCCACCGCTGGGACAGCGCGGCGCCGCACGGCACCGTACGCAGGCCCTTCCCGCCGTCGGCGAGGCACTTCCCCGTGGCGTGATTACGGAGCTGACGGGCGCCGTCGGCGGACCGGTTGACGGTCCACCACTGGTACGGCATCCCGTTGCACGCGAACACGCGCAGGCCCTTGTCGAGGCTGTCGTCCAGGCAGTTGCCCGTGGCCCGGCTGACGAAGATCCGTGTCGCCTCAGGTGGCTTCGGCGCGTCGGCCGAGGCCTCGTCGGCCCGCACGCTGCCCTCCGCGACCGGGGCCTGTTCGGCGGAACCAGCGGACGCGGCGGGACCGGCAGCGGGACCGGAGGGTGCGGACTGGAGCGTCAGCACGGCGACGACGACACCGACGAACAGCCCGGCCAGGGCGCCCACCGTCGCGTACGCCCAGCGGCCGGTGAGGCGGGCCCGCACGCGAGCGATCAGGCCGGGAGCGGCGGGTGCCGGCGCGGGGCCGGGGGGTGGTGCGGGCGAAGGCTCGGGCAGCGGCTCGGGCCGACTGCGGTCGGCGGCCTCCCACAGCACCCGGAACTCGGCGGGCTCGCCGCCCAGCGCCCGGCACACGTCACGGACCACGGGCCAGGGCGGCACGGTGTCCCCCCGGAAGTAGCGGGAGAGCGACGAGTCGCTGATCCGTACCTGCTCCTCCAGGCTCCGCAGCGTACGTCCCGAACGTTGCTGCAGGGCGCGCAGCGCCGCGCCCAACCGCCGTGCCGCAGCCGGGTGGTCGCGCCCTCCGTGGGCCGCGGGGTGTTCGCGTCCGCCGTGGTCGGTCATCGAGAACGGCTCCCTGGGTGGCGCGGCGACGGCGTCCCGCCCCTGCTGCTTCCTGCCCCGGGACGGGCGCGTCCCAGCAGGCCAGGAATGTATTGATCCCGAGATGCCGGAAGCAACCGCCATGCGGTGGTGCGGGGCCGGTGACCCCCGCAAACTCGGGTCACCGCCCCGGCGATTCACCTCTGCGGGTGACCGTTCCCCGCTGCGGCTGACCGCGCCGGTCAACGGCCGTGTCGCTCAACAGCCGCGCACCGTCACAGCCGCGCACCGTCGGCCGGTGAGCGGAGCGGGCCGGTGCGTACCACCGGGCGGCCCTCCTCGAAGTCCAGGTCGGCGACGTACATCGGCCGCTGCGTGTAGTCGGCGTTCCAGCCGTGGAAGACGATGCGGTCACGGCCGTCGGGGCCGGTCAGCACGTCCTGGCCGCCGGGACCCCGGACCGCGCCCGCGAAGCTGGCCGTCGTCATGAGCGGGCCGGGCGCCTTCACGTACGGGCCGGTCAGCTTGTCCGCCAGCGCGTACGCGGTCCGGTACTCGTCGCCGCGGTAGAAGTGCGCCGAGTAGAAGAGCACATGGCGGCCGTCGCGCCGCACGAGGGTGGGCGCCTCCACGAGCGGGCCCTCCCACTCCTGGTCCTTCTTGACCAGCGGGACCGGTTCCCCGGTGACGCGGGTCCCGTCCCACGAGGTGGGCTGCAGGTACAGCCAGGTGTCGAGGCCGCAGCAGTTGCCGTCGTTCTTCCACAGCACGTACCGCTGCCCGTCCTCGGTGTGGCTGGCGGCGTCGATCGCCCCGCCCTGCGCCGCCGGACAGATCAACGGCCCGTCACCGACCGGCCGGAACGGCCCGTCCGGCGCGTCGGACAGCGCGACGCCCACGCACTGTTTGTCGCTCGCGCGGTCCCGGGCGGTGTAGTGCATCGTGTAGCCGCCGCCGTTGTCGTACACCTCCGGAGCCCACACCAGATCACGCTTGGGCAGCGCCCACGCACCGAGCACCGGCAGGACGTCGCGGCCGTCGACCTGCCAGTGGGTGAGGTCGGTGGACGTGGCGTGCTGGATGTTCTGCGTGCCGCCGTGGGTGGCGTACGCGTGGTAGGTGCGGCCGACCCTGACGAGGTCCGGGTCGGGGAAGTCCTGGTCCAGGACGGGGGCGATGGGGGGTGCCGCGGTCGCCTCGGGGGCCGGGGCGGCGGCGGGGGCCGGGGCCTGACCGAGGGCCAGGGGGAGGGCCAGGGCGGCGAACAGGAGCAGGGTCCGTCCGACCGGGTGCCTGCGGTGCTGAGGGCGCATCGTGTTCCGTACTCGTCTCTCGTCTCGCGGGACCGGAGGGTCACCCGACCAACGTGCGGAACGGCCCGCCGATACGGGCATGTTCGAGCTGCTCGCGGACCGGCTGCGAACGGTGGGGAGCCGCTGCCCGGACCGCGAAGACCTGGTCGGCTGCACACGCCAGGCCGATGATGGGTTCATGACTCACGACGCTGAGGACAGGGACACGAGGGACCTCTGGGCGTACCGCTGGAAAGCCCGGCCCAAGCACTGGTTCCTGGAATGCGGGGGATTCCCCCTCCTGGTGCTCGCCCCGCTGGCCGTCCTGCTCGCCTTCCTCGCACCGGCCTGGGCGGTCGTGACCGGCGCGTGGAGCCTCGGATGGATCGCCTGCTCCGCGCGGTACTGGCTCCCCCTCTGGCGGTCCGTGGTCGAGATCCGGGTGGGGCGCGGAGACCGGGCGCGGCTGCTGCTGCGGCAGCGGTACGGGCGCACCCGCACCTACCCGCTGAGCGCCGTCACCGACCTGCGCCCCCTCCAAGTGGGCAGCGTCTCCCTGGTCGACGTCGCGCCCGGACAGGACAGCGAGTACGAGGAGAAGGACGAGCTGGTGCCGCGGCTTGACGTCGGCGGCACCGCGTACACGACGTACAACACCGCCCGTACCACCGCCGCCACGCAGCCGCTCATCACCGCGCTGCGCCACGCCTGCCCCGGCATGACCGTGCACAAGACCGAGTCCCGCAGGACGACTTACGTCGACGTCGAGCGCGGCATGTCGCCCGCCTGACGGCGCCGGGATTCACTCCGGCGGCGGCTGACGGCGGCCACGGGGTGATCGTTTACGGGCTGTCGATGCCGTGCGACGGGTGCGGCGGACCAGCGAGAGGAAGAGCGCGGATACGTCAGGCGCATCGAGGTGTGGTGGCCGGGCTGGCTCTGGTCGGCGGGGTGCTGACGGGGACGGGGGTGGCTGCCGCCGACGACAAGACCTTCGTGGTGCAGGGGCCGCTGTCCGGCTTTGGCGGGAGGTCGGAGGCGACCTGTACGGACGGCTCCCATCTGATCGGCGGAGGCTACTCGGGCACCCCGGACTTCACCTACGCCGGATCGCCTCAGGACTTCGTCGACATCAACGGCCCTTCGCCCACGTGCACGAACACCTGGCTGGTGAAGTTCCACTCCGGCAAGTCGCAGGCGGTGGCGCTGTGTGAGAAGGACTGAGGTCCGGAGTCTCGGGTGCGGGTAGCCGCCGACGTCCGGCATCGGCGGCTTTGGCTCACGCCAGACGCCAGACGCCAGACGCCAGACCGGGGCGCCGCGCGTCGGCGTCAGCGGCCGGTCGCGCCGTCGATCAGTTCGCGGAGGATGTCCGCGTGACCGGCGTGGCGGCCGGTCTCCTCGATCATGTGGGTGAGGGCCCAGCGGACGCTGGGGGCGGGGCGTCCCCGCCGGGGCCGGGGGACCGGTGCGCCGAGGTCGGCGCACCGGTCGAGCACGTCGTCGGCACGCTCGACCGCTTCCCGGTAGCGGGCGACGACGTCGGCCACGCTGTCCGTCGGCGCGGCCCGGAACGTCCCCTGCCAGTCGGTGACCTGGTCCCCGAGGAACAGCGCGCGCTCGACGAACGTCAGGTGGTTGAGCAGGCCGAGCAGGTTCGTGCCCGACGGCACCCCGGCGGTGCGGACCTGTGGTTCGGGGGCGCCGTCGACCTTCGCGGCCATCGAGGTCCGCAGGTAGTCGAGGAACCCGCGCAGGACGTCGGCCTCGCCGCTTCCGGTCCGGGGCGGCGGGGTGTCGCTGCGGCGGGGGCGGCGGGAGGTGGTGGTCATGGTGGTCTCCTTCGTGGGTGCCGACGCATGGGCGCCGCCCTGGGGGCGCTGCTGTGGGGCCGCCGCTGTGAGAGTGCTGCCCCAGCAGTGGCTCCGACGCCGAGGCAGGGGGCGTGGCGGACGCGGCTCTGGTCGTGGGTGGGCCCGCCGGACGCCGGGTCAGGCGGTGCGGCGGATGTGCAGGACGTGGTCGGTGACCTCGGCGGTGCGGCCGTCCGGTCCGGTGGCGATCCGGCGGGGCGCGTCGGCCCGCTCGACGGTCCACATCGCCGGGTCGAGCGCGATGCCCGCGGCGACTTCCCGCGGGGTCGGGTACCGGATGCCGGGGTCCTGGTTCCACGACCACGGTGCGGTCGAGCCGTGGTCGACGACCAGCAGCCGCCCGCCCGGGCGCAGCGCGTGCGCTGCCGCCCGCAGGGCCGTTGCCCGGTCCAGGGCGAAGGGGGTCTGCAGGTAGTGGGCGCTGACCAGGTCGTACGTGCCCTGAGGGAAGGACTCCTGCAGGTCGTGCCGCTCGGCCACGACCCGGTCGCCCAGGCTGCGGGAGCGGGCGAGGGCGGTGAGCCGCTCGACCGCCACGGCCGAGATGTCGACGGCGGTGACGTGCCACCCCTGGCGGGCGAGCCACAGCGCGTCGCCGCCGTCGCCGCAGCCCAGGTCCAACACGTCACCGGGCGGCAGGCCCGTGACGGTCTCGGCGAGACGATGGTTCGGCTTGGGGTCGGTGGCCGCGGGTCGGCCGCCATAGACGTCTTCCCAGAACGTGACCGCGTCGGTGGTGCTCATCGAGGCTCCTTGAGTCGGGATGCGCCCAGTCTCGGCAGGCCCACCACGGCCTGGCACGAAATCTTGCGGTTCCGGCAAGATGGCCGTGTGGACCAGGGAACCGAAGAGGTACTCGACGCGGTGGGGCCGCGGCTGCGGGCGCTCCGGCGCGAGCGCGGCATCACCCTCGCCGACCTCGCGGCGACGACCGGGGTGTCGGAGAGCACCCTGTCCCGGCTGGAGAGCGGGCAGCGCCGGGCGAGCCTGGAGTTGCTGCTGCCGCTGGCGCGCATCTACGACGTTCCGCTGGACGACCTCGTCGGCGCCCCGCGCACCGGGGACCCGCGGATCCACCTCAAGCCGATCCACCGGTTCGGGATGGTCTTCCTGCCGCTGTCCCGGCGGCCGGGCGGGGTGCACGCCTTCAAGATGATCATCCCCGCGCGGCCGAAACCCCTCGAACCGACCCCGCAGACCCACGAAGGCTACGAGTGGCTGTACGTCCTCAGCGGCCGCCTGCGGCTGGTGCTCGGCGACCGTGACCTGACGTTGCCGCCGGGCGAGGCGGCCGAGTTCGACACGGCCATGCCGCACTGGCTGGGCAGCGCGGACGGCGGCGCGGTCGAACTCCTCATCCTGTTCGGCCCGCACGGCATGCGGGCGCATGTGCACGCCGGTCCTCATCGGCCGCCCGACGACGACTCCGCGCGGCACGGCAGCTCATAGCCGCTGCACCGGACGGAGCGTCGGCCCGGAGGCTCAGGACGTGGCGCAGGAGACCGTCGGCCAGGTCCAGGCCCAGTTGCCGTGGTGTGGATGGTCGCGCCCCCGTTGTCGCCATTCCCGAAGCGGCTGAGTTACCCGAGGCGGCCGGGCAACCCGAAGCGGAACATTCGTACAAGACCGGCGTCGGTCGTGAGGGCGACAGTGAGGTCATGCGCACTCACGATCCTCTCGCCCTCGCCAAGACCCTCGCGCCGTTCGACTTCCGGGAGCTCGCGCCGTTCAACGGCGGCGCCTTCTGCGTGTTCTACGGCGACAAGCTCGACCAGGCCGACTGGGAGCTCCATCCCGACACCGACGAACTGCTGATGGTCCTGAAGGGCAGCGTCACCGTCGAGATCCTCACCGCCACCCAACGCCATCGACTGCCCCTCACCGCAGGGCAGTTCGCGATCGTGCCCAAGGGCCACTGGCACCGGCATGTCGACGTCGAGGAGGTGGTCGAGATGTTCTTCACACCGGGCGCCACCGTGGAGTCCACGGCCGAGGACCCCCGCGTGGCGCACGAGGCCTGATCGCTGTCGGCGCCATCGGGCTCGACCCGATCGGCTGCTCCGTACCGGCCCGGCTGGCCCCGCACCCGACCGGGTGCGGGGCCAGCCAGGGCCGTGGCCACCGCAAGGGGCGTACGCGGGCTAGCTGTTGATCTTGGTGACCTGGCCCGCGCCCACGGTGCGGCCGCCCTCGCGGATGGTGAAGCGCAGGCCTTCCTCCATCGCGACGGGCTGGATGAGGTTCACGGTCATCTCGGCGTTGTCGCCCGGCATGACCATCTCGGTGCCCTCCTTGAGGGTCACGACCCCGGTGACGTCCGTCGTGCGGAAGTAGAACTGCGGGCGGTAGTTGTTGAAGAAGGGGGTGTGTCGGCCGCCTTCGTCCTTGGAGAGGATGTAGGCCGTCGCCTCGAACTCGGTGTGCGGGGTGACCGTGCCCGGCTTGATGATGCACTGGCCGCGTTCGACGTCCTCGCGCTTGATGCCGCGCAGGAGCAGGCCGACGTTCTCGCCCGCCTGGCCCTCGTCGAGGAGCTTGCGGAACATCTCGATGCCGGTGACCGTGGTGCTGGTCTTCTCGGTCTTGATGCCGATGATGTCGACGGTCTCGTTGACCTTCAGGACACCACGCTCGATGCGACCGGTGACGACGGTGCCGCGGCCGGTGATGGTGAAGACGTCCTCGATCGGCATCAGGAACGGCTTGTCGGTGTCACGCTCGGGTTGCGGGATGTGCTCGTCGACCGCCTTCAGCAGGCCGAGGAGCTTCTCCGCCCACCCCTTGTCGCCCTCCAGCGCCTTCAGCGCCGAGACCTGCACCACCGGCGCGCCGTCCCCGTCGAACTCGTACTCGCTGAGCAGTTCACGGACTTCGAGCTCGACGAGCTCCAGGATCTCCTCGTCGTCCACCATGTCGGCCTTGTTCAGCGCGACCACGATGTACGGCACCCCGGACTGGCGGGCCAGCAGGACGTGTTCCTTGGTCTGCGGCATCGGGCCGTCGGTCGCCGCCACGACCAGGATCGCCCCGTCCATCTGCGCGGCGCCCGTGATCATGTTCTTGATGTAGTCCGCGTGGCCAGGACAGTCGACGTGCGCGTAGTGCCGGGCCTCGGTCTGGTACTCGACGTGCGCGATGGAGATGGTGATGCCGCGCTGCCGCTCCTCGGGAGCCTTGTCGATCTCGTCGAACGGCGTGAACGGGTTCAGGTCCGGATGCGCGTCGTGCAGCACCTTGGTGATGGCTGCCGTCAGTGTGGTCTTGCCGTGATCGACGTGACCGATCGTCCCGATGTTCACGTGCGGCTTGGTCCGCTCGAACTTCGCCTTCGCCATGTGACCGTCTCCTCACGCCCAGGCGGGCGACGCTCCGTCGCGCCCCGCCGGGCACCGCTTGCTCTGGGTTGGTGCGCACGGATGCGGACTCACGGCAGCCGAACCACTTCACGATTCACCACTGTTGGTAGTCGCGTCCGGGCGCACAGTGATCATAGGGTGCTACGTATTCCGTGCGGGCGGAATAGCCGGTCGGCCACTCGCGAGGTGAACTCGCCGCCAGGAGAGGCCAGTTCCGGCCGTCCGCGCGAGCCGGAACCGAGCCCGTCCCTCCCGGGCTACCCGGTCGCCCCGGCCCCACCCGTCCAAGCGAGCAAGTCGTCGGCGCCCCAGGCCGTGACGATCCGCTCGACCGGCACCTCGCACTCCTCGGCGCGGGCGCACCCGACGATCTGCCAGTCGAGTTGGCCGGGCGCGTGGGCATCGGTGTCGATCGCGAACAGGGCGCCGGCGGCGACCGCTCGGCGCAGGAGCCGCCTCGGCGGGTCCTTCCGCTCCGGCCTGCTGTTGATCTCCACGGCGGTGCCGGTCTCGGCGCAGGCGGCGAACACCGCCTCGGCGTCGAACGCCGACTCCGGTCGGCCGCGCTCGCCGACGAGGCGGCCGGTGCAGTGGCCGAGGATGTCGGCGTGCGGATTGCGTACGGCCTTCAGCATGCGGCGGGTCATCGCGGGGGCGTCCATGCGCAGCTTGGAGTGGACGGAGACGACCACGACGTCGAGCCGGGCGAGGAGTTCGGGCTCCTGGTCGAGCCCGCCGTCCGGCAGGATGTCGCACTCGATGCCGGTGAGCAGCCGGAACGGGGCCCACTTCGCGTTGAGTTCGGCCACGACGTGCAACTGCTCACGCAGCCGGTCCGGCGAGAGCCCGCGCGCGATCGTCAGACGCGGCGAGTGGTCGGTGAGTACGGCCCACTCGTGGCCGAGCGCGGCGGCGGTCCGGCCCATCTCCTCGATGCCGCTGCCGCCGTCGGACCAGTCGGAGTGCAGATGGCAGTCACCGCGCAGCAGGGCACGCAGCCGCGTGCCGCCGGACACCAGCGGCTTCCGGGACGACGCCTCCAAGTCGGCCAGATAGCCGGGCACGTCACCGGCCAGCGCCTCGCGCACCACCTGACCCGTCTTCGGGCCGATGCCCTTCAGCGCCTCCAAGGTGCCCGAGCGCACCCGCTCGGCCAGCTCTTCCGGCGAGAGGGCGGCGACGGCGGCCGCGGCGGTGCGGAAGGCGCGTACCCGGTAGGTGGGGGACTGGGCGCGTTCGAGGAGGAAGGCGATACGGCTCAGCGCCTCGACGGGTTCCATCCGCACCACCTCCCGACCCTGCACCGTCTCCCGACCCCGCCCCGTCTCCCGGCCTCGGCGCGGCTCACGCGCCGAACCACACCGTGGTGGCGTTGCAGAACTCCTTGATGCCGTGGCCGGACAGCTCACGGCCGTACCCGGAGCGCTTGACGCCGCCGAACGGGAACGCCGGGTGCGAAGCCGTCATCCCGTTGAAGAAGACGCCGCCCGCCTGCAGGTCACGTACGAAACGCTCCTGCTCGGCCGCGTCGCCGGTCCACACGTTCGAACTCAGCCCGAAGGGCGTGTCGTTGGCGACGGACACCGCCTCGTCCAGGTCCGCGACCCGGTAGACGGTGGCCACCGGCCCGAAGGTCTCTTCGTAGTGGATGCGCATCTCGGGGGTGATCCCGGACAGCACGGTCGGCTCGTAGAAGAACCCATCGGCCAGTCCCTGATCGAGCCCCTTCGGCCGCTGCCCGCCGCAGTGCGTGCGGGCGCCCCGGCGCACGGCGTCCTCGACCAGCTCCTCCAGGTCGGCGCGGCCCTGTGCGCCGGACAGCGGCCCCACGTCGGTGCCCTCGGCCATCGGGTCGCCGACGGTCAGCTCCCGCATGCCCGCGCTGAATCGCTCAAGGAAGGCGTCGTACACCTCGGTGTGCACGATGAACCGCTTGGCGGCGATGCAGGACTGGCCCGCGTTCTGCGCCCGCGCCGTCACGGCGGTACGGGCGGCGGCGTCCACGTCGGCCGACGGCATCACGACGAACGGATCGCTGCCGCCCAGCTCCAGGACGGTCTTCTTGATCTCGTCACCGGCGACGGCGGCGACCGCCCGCCCCGCGCCCTCACTGCCGGTGAGCGTGGCGGCGGCGACCCGCGGATCGCGCAGGATGCCCTCGACGGCGCCGGACCCGACGAGCAGCGTCTGGAAGCACCCCTGGTCGAAGCCCGCGCGGCGGAAGAGGTCCGCCAGGTACAGGGCGGTCTGCGGCACGTTCGACGCGTGCTTGAGCAGCCCGACATTGCCTGCCATCAGGGCGGGCGCGGCGAACCGCACCACCTGCCAGAGCGGGAAGTTCCACGGCATCACGGCGAGGACCGCACCCATCGGCCGGTAGCGCACGAGGACCCGGGCGGCGCCGGAGTCGCGCATGTCCCCGTCGTCGGGGTGCTCGTCGGCGAGCAGCCCCTCGGCGTGGTCGGCGTACCAGCGCATGGCCTTGGCGCACTTCCCGGCCTCCGCGCGAGCGGCGGCCAGGGGCTTGCCCATTTCCGTGGTGACGGTGCGCGCGACCGTGTCCGTGTCCTCGTCGAGGAGGTCGGCGGCGCGGTGCAGCAGGGCGGCGCGGTCGGCGAACGGGGTGGTGCGGTAGCGCTCGAAGGCCGCCGCGGCCCGGTTTAGCCGCTCCTCGACCTCCCCGGGGGTCAGCGGCTCGAAGGTCCGCTCGGTCTCGCCGGTCGCCGGATTCACCGTTGCGATGGGCATGCGGAGGCCCTCCTTGGACGTCTCGCCCGATGCTTCGACCTTGTCGCGTCATGGGGGCGGGCGCAACGCGGAGGGGCGCGTGGCTCGGGCGGGCGGGGGCTGTCCGCTGCGGTACGTGACCGGGCTCCGGTTCCAGCGGGCGGCTTGCGGCGTCAGGGCTTCCCGGGGTCCGGGGTGAGGAGCCGCAGCAGCCCGGAGTGGAGGGCGGCCGTGGCGTCGGTGGCGGACATGCGCCCGTCGCGGATCTCCTCGCCCGTGGCATGGCTCAGTGCGATCACGGCCGCCACCTGCCAGGACAGTGCGGGTTCCGGGTCGAACTCTCCTCCGTCCCGGCCGCGTTGAAGGACGCGCGCGATGCGGTCGGCGATCGGCCGGTGGCGGGCCCGGTCCTCCTCGGGCGGCGCCGGGCGTGCTCCGAGCCGGACCAGTGCGGGGTAGGTCTCGGCTGCGCCCCAGGCCGCGTCGAGCAGCCGAAGGAGCGCGTCCGGCGCCGGGCCTTCATCGGCGCTCGCGGCGTCCATCGCCTCCGCCACCTTCTCCGTCATGCGGTCGACGACGGCCGTGAGCAGGTCGTCTCGCGAGGAGAAGTGCGCGTAGACGGTCTGCCGGGTGACTCCGGCCGCGGTGGCGATGGCGGCCATGCCCGCGTCGGGGCGCTCGCCGAGGAGCTGGACGGCCGCGTCGAGGACGGCGGTACGGCTGCGTTCGGCGTCGGCGCGGCGCCGCTGAGGAGAAATCAACTCTTACACCTTGTCAAAGTTGTCGGATCCTCCATATCTTACAGTCTGTAAGAGTTAGTGAGGGTGGTGCCGCGCGAGCCGCCCCGCTTCGGCTTCGCCGCGCCTGGAGGGGGACACCATGAAGCCGCTGGCCCAGAGCACTCCCGAGCAGTTCATCGCCGACTTCTTCACCACGTTCCACGAGCAGGTCGTACGGGGCGACCCCGATCCGGCCCCGGCGATGGCCCGCTTCTACACGCCCGACATCGAGATGATCAGCGACGGCATCAGACTCGACTGGGACAAGCTCCTCGCCCACATCCGCCCCGTGCGCAAGAACCTGGCGGAGGACGACGACTCCCGGTTCGAGGTGCACGAGGCCGTGGCGGACGGCGACCGGATCGCGGCACGGCTCACGATCCACGCGGCGACGCGCAAGAAGCGGGTCGCCGTCGAAGTGCTGGCGTTCTACACCTTCACGCCGGACGGCCGGATGACCCGTTCGCACGGCTTCACCCGCACCATCACCGCCTGACCGCCTGACCGCCTGACCGTCGGCTGTGGCGCCCGCCGCCGGTGAACCGGCCGCGGGCGCTTCGCGCTGTCGGTCTCCGGGCGTCAGACGCGGTAGATGTACAACGCGTACTGGCCGGGCGCGGTCTGTGAGCAGGTGTAGTTGGACGCTCCGGCGTTCTGGACCGCCCACTGTCCGGCGTGGTGGCACTGGGCCAGGTCCGCGTACGTACCCCAGGGAATCCACCCCAGGGGACGGACGGTCGAGGCCGATGACGCCTCGGCCGCGTGGGCCGCCGGAACGGCCGTCAATCCGACGCCGGCGACGGTGGCGGCCACGGCTGCGGTGGCGAGCAACTTGCGCAGGGGCATGACGTTGAGCCCTCCCTACTTCGGCAGAGCCATCGGGGTCCGCGCCCCGATGGCTGAAGGAAGACTGTCCGGGCCCACGGAGCAGTGCAACGAGAAGCGCATATTCCGTAATGAATTGACCGATAGCCAGATATCAAGGCCGATAGTGTGCGCATCCCGTGGAGGCGTACGGGATGCCGCGTGCCGGACAGGGGCGGCGGCCGCCCGAGCGGTCGGCCTCGGCCATGCGATTCCGGTCAGGTCTGGACCATGTCACATCGAGGGTGGCATCCGGGAGGGGTCGGCCCCGGACAACTCCCCAACCCACTGGAACGGGAACAGTCGGCACCAGTGTCCGCTGTGCCCCGCGCGGCCCCTCGGGCATCATGTCGTCACATGATCAGCATTCACCTGAAGTACGAGATCGACCCCGACCGCATCGCGGACTTCGAGGAGTACGGCCGTCGCTGGGTCGTCCTCGTGAACCGCTTCGGCGGCACGCACCACGGCTACTTCCTGCCCAGCGAGGGCGACAGCGACATCGCGTACGCCCTGTTCTCCTTCCCCAGCTTCTCCGCGTACGAGCAGTACCGCACGGACAGCGCGACCGACCCCGAGTGCCAGGAGGCCATCGAACTGGCGCGCCGCACCGGGTGCATTCGGAGGTACGAACGCCGGTTCCTGCGGCCGCTGGACTAGGCGCCGCGCGGGGCGCCCGCGGCTCCGCAGGCAGTCGAATCCGGGCGCGTACCAGGGTGAATGGGGGCAGAACGCGGGCACCCGCTGTCCCGGACGCGTCCCGGACAGATCTTTCCGTGCCTTGAGGGGCCCCGCCCTCCAGCCTGATGGCAGTGCCCCCTTCCGGTACGACCCGGGTGTCTGCCGCCAAGGAGGCCATGGGGAAACGGGTGACTTGGATCCTGAACAGGCCGCCAGAGTCGACGAGTGCGGCCTTCGGGACGAGGCCGCGACCACTCGCCCCGCTCGGCAACCTCGGCTCCGCGAGGTTCACCAGCTGATCCCCGCCGCCACCGGAAGATGATCGCTGCCCGTGGCCGACAGCACCCACGAGCTCCTCGGCTCCACCCCGCGGACCAGGATCTGGTCGATCCGCGCCACCGGGAACTTCGCGGGCCAGCTGAAGCCGAAGCCGTTCCCGGCCTCGTCCTGGGCCGACTTCAGGTGTGAGGTGAGGCCGTTGAACGCGCGGTCGTCCATGGTGCCGTTCAGGTCGCCGAGCAGCACCACCCGCTTGTTCCGCTCGGCGGCGACGGCCTGGCCGAGGGCCTGCGCGCCCGCGTCCCGCTGGCCTGACGAGAGGCCCGCCCTGGGGTTCACCCGGACAGAACCCAGGTGGGCCACGTACACCGCCAGCGGCCCCTGGTCGGTGGCCACCGTCGTCCGCAGGCCCCGGTTGTAGGCCATCTTGACGTCGTCCGGCTTGGTGGCCGCCAGCGGTCCCGCGTCCATCTTGACGTCGACCGGCCGGGTGTCCGACAGCGGCAGCTTGCTCCACAGGCCGACCGTGCCCCGCACCGTGCGGTGCGGGTACGCCTTCGCCAGCACCTTCTCGTACGTGTCCCGGGCCTGCGGGGTGATCTCCTCCAGCGCCAGCACGTCCGCCCCGGAGGCGATCAGGTCGCGGGCCGTGCCCTCCGGGTCGGGGTTGTCCGCGCCCACGTTGTGGCTGGCCACGGTGAGGTCGGCGCCAGGCTGGGACTTGTCGATGAGCAGCCCGCCGAAGAGGTGCAGCCACACCGTGACCGGCAGCAGCAGGGCGACCACCGCGGAGGCGGAGCGGCGCAGCAGCGCCCCGGTCAGCAGCAACGGGACGAACAGGCCGAACCACGGCAGGAACGTCTCCACCAGGCTGCCGAGGTTCCCGGTCCGGTTCGGGACGCTGGAGTGCAGCAGCAGGAGCAGGCCGAGGAGGAGTGCCAGCGCCGCGAGCACCAGGCCGCGCTTCCAGGGGCCCGGCCGGGAGGCGAGGCGGACCGTCCGGCGGACGCGGGCGCGCCAGACCTCGATGTCGATATATCGGCCGAAGCCTGTGGGCTGGGTGCGGGGGCCGCTGTCCCGGTGGATGTCCGCGCGCCGCGTCCCGGGGCTGACGGTACCGGTGCCGCCCTCCCCGGGGCTCGCCACCGTCTCCGCCTGCGTCATCGTCCGTCCTCGCGCACTGTCACTCACTGCTGCATCCTCGGGTCCTCGGTGGGGTCGGCATACATACGCGGGCACGCACCATCGATCGCGGCGGGGTGCCGTTCGTAATGCCAGGGTTCGTTCTTGTAGATCTGGCAGAGTCCGTACGCGGCGCCGTGTTCGGACAGCCACCTCGTCGCGTCGGAGCGCCCGATGTCGACCGCGTCCCCCGACACGTGCGGGGACGTCGCCGGGGTGGCCACCCAGCGGGCGGCCTCGTCCTCCGACCCGTACGTGGCGATCGCCTTGCGAAGAAGCTGGTTCTGGTACTCCGGCGAGCGCCAGCCGCTGTTGACGTAGAACTCGACTCCGTCGTCCGCAGCAGCCGTCGCGGCCTGGCGGAGGGCCTTGAGCAGGCCCGGATCGAGGTTGGCCACGGCCGGAACCGTGTTGTCGAAGACCTTCACGCCGTCGGGGACGGCACCACCGGCCTCGCCGAGTGCGCCACGGTCCTCACCGCGCAGCACGTTCGAGGGCGATGCGGTCGAGAGGGGCGAGGAGGCCGAGGGTTTCAGTAACCGGTAGCCGAGGATTGCGGTGATCGCCGCCATGGCGACCACCAGACCGACGACAAGGAGCCGGTGGAACCGACGGGCCGGTGTTCGTGCTGGTGGTGGGGCTTGGGTCATGCTGCCAGTGAAGGCAGCGGGGTGTTGTCGGCCCGTATGCGGTTTTCGATATGCCGACGATATGTGTCGGCTCGTAGCATCGAGAGCATGCGTGTGCTGATCGTCGAGGACGAGCCCTATCTGGCGGAAGCCATCCGTGACGGGCTGCGTCTGGAGGCGATCGCGGCCGACATCGCAGGTGACGGCGACACCGCGCTCGAACTCCTCGGCGTCAACGCGTACGACATCGCGGTCCTCGATCGCGACGTCCCAGGACCTTCCGGCGACGAGATCGCCAAGCGCATCGTCGCCTCCGGCAGCGGTATGCCGATCCTCATGCTCACCGCGGCCGACCGTCTCGACGACAAGGCCTCCGGGTTCGAACTCGGCGCCGACGACTACCTCACGAAACCCTTCGAGCTCAGGGAACTCGCGCTCAGGCTCAGGGCCCTTGATCGCAGGCGTGTCCACAACCGGCCGCCGGTGCAAGAGATCGCCGGCCTGCGCCTGGATCCGTTCCGTCGCGAGGTCTACCGCGACGACCGCTACATCGCGCTCACCCGCAAACAGTTCGCGGTCCTTGAAGTCCTCGTCGCCGCCGAAGGTGGTGTCGTCAGCGCCGAAGAGCTCCTGGAGCGCGCGTGGGACGAGAACGCCGACCCGTTCACCAACGCCGTACGCATCACGGTCTCCGCCCTGCGCAAACGCCTCGGCGAACCCTGGCTCATCGCCACCGTGCTGGGCGTCGGCTACCGCATCGACACGACGCCCGGCACCCGGCGCGGGAGTGGTGACTGTGGATAGGAGGTCCGGCCTGAGCGTCCGCCTCAAGCTCACCCTCAGCTACACCGGATTCCTCATGCTCGCGGGGGTGCTGCTGCTCGGCGCCGCGGGGTTCTTCCTGCTGCGCCAGGGATGGTTGCGGACCAACGAAGAGGGGGCGTGGAGACAGAGTCCGGGCACCGAGCTCGTGCGCGGTTTCGCGCCGACTGCAGCCGCGGTCATGGTGTTCCTCCTGGTCTTCGGCCTCCTGGGCGGATGGTTCCTCGCCGGTCGCATGCTCGCCCCCCTGACCCGCATCACGGACGCCACCCGCATGGCCACCGACGGATCGCTCTCCCACCGGATCCGGCTGCCGGGCCGCAAGGACGAGTTCCGCGAACTCGCCGACGCCTTCGACGCGATGCTCGAACGGCTCGAAGCGCACGTCGCCGAACAGCAGAGATTCGCGGCCAACGCCTCGCACGAATTGCGCACCCCGCTGGCGATCTCCAAGGCGCTTCTCGACGTGGCCCGCACCGACCCGAACCACGACACCGGCGAACTCATCGACCGCCTTCACACCGTCAACACCCGAGCGATCGACCTCACCGAGGCACTGCTCCTGGTCAGCCGCGCCGAGCAGGGGTCCTTCACCCGGGAACGCGTCGACCTGTCCCTCATGGCGGAAGAAGCCACCGAAACACTGCTCCCGCTCGCGGAGAAGCACGGCGTCGCTCTGGAGACCCGTGGCGACATCACCCCCACGACCGGATCGCCCGCGCTCCTGCTGCAGCTGACCACGAACCTCGTGCACAACGCGATCGTCCACAACCTGCCGGAACAGGGCACCGTATGGGTCACCACCAGCGTCCACCCCAGGAGTGTGCTGCTCACGGTCGAGAACACCGGAGAGCAGCTCACCCCGGAACTGGCCTCGACGCTCACCGAACCCTTCCGGCGCGGCACCGAGCGCGTACACACCGACCACGTCGGCGTCGGCCTCGGCCTGGCCATCGTCAAGACCATCACCCAGGCGCACGGCGGCACTCTCACCCTCACGCCGCGCGCTGCGGGCGGGATGCGCACCACGGTCGAACTGCCCGCGACAGACCCGCACGCCGAAGGGGCCGCGTCAGGGAAGTGACGCCTCGCCCCGCGCGCACAACCGGTCCAGTGCCGACTGGCTCTCGTCGTCCGCGGCGCGGTAGATCAGCAACCGCTGGTCCGGGTCTTCAAGGGGCATCAGCACCTCGAAGTGCACGGAGATCACACCGACGTCCGGATGCCGCAGCACCTTGCCCCCACGGCCATTGACCTTGACGTCCCGCTCGTTCCAGAGGCGCGCGAACTCCTCGTCATGGGCGATGAATTCAGCAATGAGGCCGGTCAACGCCTGATCCTGCGGATGCGCGGCCCACGCGGCGCGCAGGTGGGCGACCCCCTCCCGTACGACACGTTCGCGGTCGACGTAGAACTCGCGCATCGCCGGATGCATCAGGCACAGCCACATCGCATTGCGTTGCGACGGCCGCAGGGTGTCGAAATCCGGGAGCAGCCTCGCCATTTCGGCGTTCCAGGCCAGGATGTCGTAGCGGTGGTTCATCAGCATGGCGGGCAGCGGCGACAGGTCCGTGACGAGGCGGGCCAGCGGCGGCGCGCCGGTGGTGGCGGGCTTGTCGGCGTGGCGGGGGCGCTGCTGGGCCAGGTTGAAGAGGTAGGCGCGCTCGTCGGGGGGCAGGCGCAGCGCCTGGGCCAGCGCCTCCACCACGTTCGCCGAGGGGCGCAGCCCCCGGCCCTGCTCAAGGCGTACGACGTAGTCGATGCTGACCCCGGCCAGTTCGGCGACCTCTTCGCGGCGCAGCCCCGGGGTCCGCCGGGACTGCCGACGCGACGGGAGGCCGAAGTCGTCCGGGTCCAGGCGTTCGCGCCGGGACCGCAGGAACGCGGCCAGCTCCTGTGTCGGGTCCACGGTGCGGGTCGTCATGATCGGCCCAACAGCCGGGGTAGGACTGGCATTCCCAGGAACTTCTCTCCCTTATCCCTGGCGCGCGGCGGTCACAGGCTTGGCTTCGGCAACGGATCACAAGCACCGGAGGACACCATGTCGCTCACTCTCGACAGCTACCGGCTCCTTGGCCGCTCCGGGCTGCGGGTCTCCCCGCTGGCCCTCGGCGCGGCGACCTTCGGCACCGAGTGGGGCTGGGGCGCCGAGCGGGACGAGGCGCGCAAGCTGTTCGACCTGTACACCGAGCGCGGCGGCAACTTCATCGACACCGCAAGCACCTACACCAACGGCAGCTCCGAGCACATGCTCGGCGAATTCACCCGCGACCACCGCGAAAGCCTGATCCTGGCGACGAAGTACTCGACGCTGCGCCGCCCCGGCGATCCGAACTCCGGGGGCAGCCACCGCAAGAACCTGTTCGCCTCGGTGGAGACCAGTCTGCGACGGCTGCAGACGGACTACATCGATCTGCTCTACCTGCACGTGTGGGACGCCACGACGCCGGTCGAGGAGATCCTGCGCGGCCTGGACGATCTGGTCCGGCAGGGCAAGGTCCTGTACGTGGCGATCTCCAACGCCCCGGCCTGGCAGGTGGCGCGCATGCAGGTGATCGCCGACCTGCGCGGCTGGTCGCCGCTGGTCGCGCTGCAGATCGAGTACAGCCTGATCGAGCGGGCCGGGGAGCGCGACCTGATCCCGATGGCACGGGAACTGGGTCTTGGGGTGGCCCCGTGGTCACCGCTGGGCGGCGGAGTGCTCACCGGCAAGTACAGCCGCGACGACCTGACCGCGATGCACGCCGCGGCCGCCGACGGCACCCGCAAGAGCGTCACCGTCGCGGGCGGCACGCTCACCGAACGCAACCTCGCCATCGTGGACGTCGTGAAGGAGGTCGCCGCGGAGTCGGGCCGCACACCCGCCCAGGTCGGCCTTGCCTGGACCCTGCGGAACCCCGGCGTGACGGCGCCGGTCATCGGCGCCCGCACCCCCGCGCAACTGGAGGACAACCTGGGTGCCCTGGAGGTCGACCTCACCGCCGCCCAACTGGCCCGCCTCGACGAGGCCAGCGCGATCGAACTGGGCTTCCCGCACGCGATGCTCGCCGGCGACGTGGCCCGCACGCTGATCCACGGCGACCTGCGGGTCCAGCGCCGTCGCTGATGCCCGATCGCATGCCGAGGGCCGTGCTCCGGCCGCCCGAGGGCAACGCCCCGCGGGCCGCGTCACGCGGCCCGCGGGGCGCTCGGATCAGTGGTTGCCCACACCGTTCCCGGCGAGGATCGGGATGTCGTTGGCGAGGTGCGACCCCGGCTCGTGACCCTTGGCCTGCGTGGAGTTCTCGGCGCACTGCTGGTTCTGCGGGGCCGAGAGGACCGGGATGTCCTGGACCGCGACCGGGACGAGGATGCCGACGATGGCGCCTGCGTTCGCCTTGACGGGCACGCCGAGGCAGAGCTTGTTCAACGAGCCCTGGACCGCGGCCCCCTGCGCGCTCAGGTTCCCGTGCGTGGCGTTGTTGCCGAAGGCCTGCTCGGCGTTGTTGCCGCTTTCGCTGGTGGTGCTCGTGTCGTCGCCGATGGCGGCGGCGCTCCCGGTGGCCCCGGCGAGGGCGATAGTGGCGACGCTGAGGGCGTAGGGGAGGTTACGGATTTGCATGTCACTCCAGTGCAGAGCTTGGTCTAGGAGACGTAAACCAATACATCCCCTCATGCCCTGAGTCGGGGGATATTCGCCCATTGGCAGAGTGTCGCGGCGCGAAGCTGACGGCCACCACCCGAGGTAGGGATCAAACCTGATCGGCGGTGAGGGGCGACACCGGCCGCTCGAAGAACGTCTCCAGGACCACTGTCGCCTGCGTACCGCTGACCCCGTCGATCGCGTACAACCGCCGCAGCACGTCCTGCAGTTGCTGGGTGGTCGCGGTCCTGACCTTCACCAGGACCGACGCGCTGCCCGCGATGATGTGCGCCTCGAGGATCTCGGGGAGCTCGGCGAAACTCGTCGCGGCGTCGCCCATCCAGGACGTCGAGTCGACCGTCACGTACGCCAGCACGCCGCCGCCGACCGCCGCCGGGTCCACCTCGGCCGCGGTGCGCCGGATCACGCCGCGCTCGCGCAGTTTCCGTACCCGCTCATGAGCCGCACCGGCCGAGAGGCCCACGGCCTCGCCCAGCGCGGCGTAGGACTGGGTGGCGTCCTGCTGGAGCCGCGCCAGCAGGGCGCGATCGATGTGATCCATTGCATTCCATTCGCTGAGGGTTTGTGATGACCATACGGCATCTTGCGATCTAAGCTCAGAGCCGAAGGAGATTCTCTCAACCGTGGAAGGGGGAGGCGTCATGGGCAACAGTGAGCGCCCCGCGTTGTACGAGATGCTCGACGACCGGTTCCGTACCGGGCGGTGCATGAACGGGGACGACGGGCTCGAGGTCCTGTACGCCGGCTGCCGCTGGGCCGAGGGGCCGATCTACGTGCCCGCGTGGCGGCAGGTGATCTGGAGCGACATCCCCAACGACCGCATGCTGCGGTGGGACGAGGAGACCGGCGCGGTCAGCGTCTTCCGCCGGTCCGCCGGGCACACCAACGGCAACACCCTCGACCGCGAAGGCCGCCTGATCACCTGCGAGCAGGGCAACCGCAGGGTGACCAGGACCGAGCACGACGGCACGCTCACGGTGCTCGCCGACCGCTGGCAGGGCAAGCGACTGAACAGCCCGAACGACGCCACGGTGAAGTCCGACGGCTCCATCTGGTTCTCCGACCCGGACTTCGGCATCACCAGTGACTACGAGGGCTACCGCGCGCAGAGCGAGATCGGCGCCAACAACGTCTACCGCGTCGACCCCGGCACGGGCGAGGTGCGGCTGGTCGCCGACTGCTTCGGCGCCCCGAACGGCCTGGTCTTCTCGGCGGACGAGCGACGTCTGTTCGTCTCCGACACCCGGGCGGGCTTCATCCGGGTCTTCGACGTACGCGACGACGGCACCCTGTCGGACGGCGAGATCTTCGCTGCGGCCGCCACCCGCGAGGCCGCCCGCTTCGACAACCTCCGCTTCGACGACGACGGCCGGCTCTGGGCCGCCGCGATGGGCGACGGCGTCCACTGCTACGACCCCGACGGCACGCTGATCGGGCGCCTCGACGTCCCCGAGGCGGTCGCCAACATCTCCTGGGGCGGAGCCAAGCGCAACCGCCTCTTCATCGCGGCGGAGACCAGCCTCTACTCGGTGGTCATGGGCGTCACCGGCACCCACCCGACCGGACCGGGACGCCAACCGTGGCTCGACGCGGCGTGATCTCGGCGCAGGCCCGGATGTCACCGTCGGTGGGATGACGTGACCTGGCCGCGGTCCGTCGCCGCCGTCCTGGTGCCGCTCCGCTCCCCGGCGCCCTGCCCGGCCGGGCGCCGCCCGCCCGCCCCGCGAGCGCTCACGAAGGCCACGAGGAGCCCCAGAGCGGTGACGCCCGCCGCCGGTGTGCCGAGCCACACGGGGGAGACCGACTGCTGGGCGAGTCCGCCGAGCGCGCCGCCCAGGGCCACGCCGACGTAGATCGCCGAGGCGTTGAGGCCCAGCAGCACCGGTGTGGCCGACGGGGCGTGGGCGACGAGCCGGTGCTGCTGCGGGACCACGGGGACGCCCGCGCACAGGCCCAGCGCCGCGGTCCACACGAAGGCGGTGCCGAGGGTCTCGACGGCCGCGCGGCCGACGGCGAGCACGACTACGGCGGCGGCGAGGCTGCCGAGCAGGACCCGCTCGGGCCGGTGGCGGTCGGAGAGCCGGCCGGCGAGCAGGTTGCCGCCCAGGACGCCGACTCCGAAGACGAAGAGCAGCGCGGTGAGCGTGGCCTCGGAGCCGTCCGTCACCTCGTCCAGAGCGGCCGCGATGTAGGTGTAGAGCACGTACGTCCCGGTGAGGGCCAGCATGGTGACGGTCAGGACGCCGAGCACCCACCGGTCCTTGAGGGGAGCGAGCCGCGCCCGGAACGTGGCGGCGGGCAGCGTGATCCTCGGAATGCCGAACGCGATGCCGAGGGCGGCCACGGATCCCAGCGCGGCGACGGCCCACAGCGTCAGGTGCCAGTCGCCGCGCCCGATGAGAGTGCCCAGCGGGAGGCCGATCGCGCTGGAGAGCGTCAGCCCGCCGAGCACGAACGCGAGGGCCCGGCCCCGGCGTTCCGGGGGCACGACGGCCACCGCGGCGCTGGAGGCGGTGGACGAGATGATCCCGGCGCCTGCCGCGGTCACGACGCGGGCGGTCATGACGGCGCCGTACGAGGTCGCGAGCGCCGTGGCGGCGTTACCGAGGACGAAGACGCCGAGGGCCAGGAGCAGGGCGGTGCGCCGGTCCAGGGCGCTGGTCGCCCAGCCGAGGACCGGGGCGGCGACCGCGAGGGTCAGGGCGAAGACGGTGACGAGCTGTCCCGCGGTGGGGACGCTCACGTCCAGGTCGTCGGCGATGGCGGGGAGCAGCCCGGCGATGACGAAGCCGTCGGTGCCGACGGCGAACGTCGCCAGAGCAAGGGGCAAGAGACGTTTGTACATGGGCCACCCATTCCGCTGCACGGTGTGGTCAGAGGCTTTGACGCGCCACAACGTAACCAATGCATGGATGCTTGTCCATGTATCAATGTGTGGGTTAGCCTGGCCGACGTGAAGCCAGGGACAGGTCGGTCATGCGTGCGTTGATGCAGCCAACGAAGGACGAGATCAAGCTCGTTGAGATCCTGCACGCGCTGGCGGATCCGGTCCGGCTCGCGATCCTGGCCCGGCTGGCCGACAGCGGGCGGGAGAGCTGCTCGGGCATCAGCGAGACCATCGACGTCCACCAGACGACGATGTCCCACCACTACCGCGTGCTCCGCGAGGCCGGACTCACCTGGACCACGGTGGAAGGCCGGTCACGCTACGTCAGCCTCCGCCGCGACGACTTGAACGACCGCTTCCCCGGCCTGCTCGACGCCGTGCTCACCGAGCTCCGGTCGGGCTGAGCCACGTCCCGGGGCGGGCGACACGGACCTGTGGGTGGGCGGCGGCCGGTCAGTGCGAGGGTCGGCCCGTGCAGAGCGCCGTCCGCACGGCGGCCTTCATGTCGGCGCTCTGCGCGTCCGAACCACCCGGGTCGAGGTTCACCATGACCGTCGCCTGCCTGCCGCCGACCGTGGCCCCGCCCACCGTCTCGTACCCGAACATGTCGCCGGAGTGCCCCCAGTAGCGGCCGCCGCAGGGCAGCGGCCTGCTCTCCAGGCCGAGGCCGTACGCCCGGCCGTCCGGATCGCCGGTCGGCCGCGTCCGCATCATCTCCCGGAGCTGGGCCGGGCGCAGCAGCCTGCCGCCCAGGAGGGCGCCCAGGAAGCGGTTGATGTCGGTGCCGCTGGAGATCATCTCGCCGCCCGCCCCCGCGACCGAGGGGTTGATCGCGGTGAGATCCATGAGCGGCGCGTTCGCGCCCGGCCGCACGTACCCGCGCGGGTGCGGTCCGGGGATCGCCGACGCGTCCCCCGGTACGTACGTCGCGTGCAGGCCGAGCGGCGCGATGACGCGCCGTCGGATCTCGTCGCCGTACGGCTGACCGGTGACCCTCTCGATGATCATGCCTGCCAGGAGGTAGCCCGTACTGGAGTAGCGCCAGCCGGAGCCCGGCTCGAACGTCGGGGGGTGGGCGAGCGCGATGTTCACGAGGTCGCGGGCGTCGTGGTGGGCCAGCGGGTCCTTGAGGATCTCCTGCGGGCTGAGGTGGTCGAGGACGTCGGGCACGCCGCTGGTGTGCTGCAGGAGCTGGCGGACCGTCATGCGGCGCCCGTCGTTGCCGTGTCCGCGTACGACACCGGGCAGATAGTGCTCCACCGGCGCGTCGAGGACGACGCGCCGCTCGCCGACCAGCTGGAGCATCACCGTCGCCACGAACGTCTTGGTCATGCTGCCGATCCGGAACCTGCTGTCGCCGCGTACCGGCGCGTGGCTCCGCACGTCCGCGACGCCGCTGGTCAGCACCGTGCTGCCGGGCCGGTCACGCCGGTCGCGGATCGCGATGAGCGCCCCGGGCCCGCCGTCGACGGTGGTCAGCCGGTGCAGGAGCGCGCGCAGCCGGGCGTGGTCGGCGGGGTGGGTGGACTCGGCCGCGGCGGCGGTGTTCTGCGGCGGCGGGGCGCTGCCTGCCAGCGTGCCCGTCGTGACACCGGCCACCACGGCCAGCGTGAGTGCGCCGCGCAACGCACGCCTGTGCTTGATCACTTGTGCTCCCTCGGTCGTCAGAGCGCCGCTGTTCGGGGATCGCGGGGTGCGCTCTGTGTGTCGTCACACCATGTCCCCGGAGCACGGGGCCACGCGATGAGGCGACCCTCCAGATCGGTACGGGGGATAACCCCAACTACCAGCGGCGGGGATGGCGTTGGCAGGTTACGGCCCGGGGAGCTCCGATGGCCGCATCGCCTGCTCGCTCAGTGCCTCGACGAACGTCGTGACGTGCGGCCGGTCGTGGCGGCGGCCGGTCGTGGCGACGCCGATGTGCCGGGTCGGAGCCGGAGGCCTGACAGGGACGGCGCGCAGGCCCGGCAGCGCCGGGACGAGGGAGATGGAAGGGATCAGGGAGATGCCCATGCCCGCGGCGACGAGCGAGCGGGCGAAGAAGTAGTCGGTGGTGGTGCCGCGCACGTCCGGATCGAAGCCTGCCTGCTCGGCGTAGCGGCGCAGGTGGGCCTCGGTTCTGGAGCAGCCGAGCACCCAGGGTTCCGCTGCGAGTTCGGTGATGTCGAGTGACGCGCGGTCGGCGAGGCGGTGCCCGTCGGGCAGCACGACGTGCAGGGGGTCTTCCATGAGCGGGGTCCACCGGAGGCTGGAGCTCGCGCCCGGCCCGACGGGCAGCGGGCCGTCGAAGTGGTACGCGAGGGCGAGGTCGACGGCGCCCTGGCGGACCAGGGGAAGGGTGACCTCGGGCTCGCCCTCCCTGACGTGGAGCAGGGTGTGGGGGTGGGCCGCCATCAGCCGGGGGAGCGCGCCGGGCAGCAGGTGCCTGCCGCCGCTGGTGAAGGTGGCGACGGTGAGCGTGACGCGGCCCGTACGGAGCCCCTCCACCTGCTGCTTCGCCTGTTCGAGCTCGGCCGCGACGGACTCGGCGGCCCCGACCATGATCTGGCCCGCCCGCGTCAGGGTGACCCCGCGCGTGCTGCGGGCCACGACCTGGGCGCCGAGGCTGCGTTCGAGCACCGCTACGTGCTGGGAGACGGCGGAGGGGGTGAGGCGGAGCGCCGCGGCGGCCTTGCTGAAGCTGCCGTGGTCCGCCACCGCTCGCAGGACGCGGAGCCGCTGCACATCGATCAACAGTTTTCCTTAACGCGCTTCCAGTAAGCCACTACTTCTGCTGATGACAGTAGGTGTCCAGAGTGGGGGCATGCAAAGGATCTGCGTCATCGGCGGAAGCCGCTACTTCGGAAAGCTCCTGGTCGAGCGCCTGCAGGCGGCCGGCCACCAGGTCACGGTGATCAACCGCGGTTCCGCTCGGCCGCCCCGCGGCGTGGAGCACCTCGTGGTCGACCGCGACGACGAGTCCGCTCTTCGCGCCGCGCTCGGCTCCCGCACCTTCGACGCGGTCGTCGACCAGGTCTGCTACACCCCCGTACAGGCCGCGATCGCCGCCCGCGCCTTCGGCGGTCGCACCCGGCGCTACGTCATGACCTCCACGATCGAGGTCTACGACCCGGCGACCGCCGCGCTCCCGGACGTGCCGACCGGCACCCTCGTGCCCGAGGAGAGCGTGGACCCGCGCGCCTGGCACGTGGCCATGGATCTGCCCTGGCACGACGCGGCCTACCTGGAGGCCCACTACGCCGAGGGCAAGCGGCAGGCGGAGGCCGTCCTCACCCGCGACGGCGGCTTCGCGTTCACCGCGGTGCGCAGCGCGCACGTGCTCGGCGGCGGCCGTCAGGAGTTCACCGGCCGACTGACGTACTACACCGAGCGCATCGCCCGAGGCGACGGGATCGCCGTGCACGCCGAGCCGCTGCCGACGGTGTTCATCCACCACGGGGAACTGGCGGACCTGTTGCTGTGGGCGGCCACCGCCACCGATGTCACCGGTCCGGTCAACGCCTGCTCCGACGGGCCGCTCGATGTGCGCGACCTGGCCGCGATCGTCGCCGCGCGGACCGGCCGCGAGCCCGTCTACGAGACCGTCGCGGCGGGCGGGACCGCCTCCCCGTTCTCCTTCGATCGGCACTACGCCATGAGCAACGCCCGCGCGACGGACCTGGGCTTCGCCTTCTCCCGTACGACCGACTGGCTGCCCGGCGCCGTAGCCGAAGCCCTCGCCGCAGCCCCCGCCGCCCTCGCCGCAGCCACCTCCCACCCCGCTTCCGCCGCCCCCACCGCCTGAGGACACGAACCGCCATGGAACACCGCTTCATCGGAGACACCGCAGTCAGCGCCATCGGCCTCGGCGCCATGCCCCTGTCCATCGAGCACCGCCCGGACGAGGCGCGGGCCATCGCCACCGTCCACGCCGCCCTCGACGCCGGCGTCACCTTCATCGACACCGCCGACAGCTACCACTGGCACGCCGACGAGGTCGGCCACAACGAGCTCCTGATCGCCCGCGCCCTGGCCCGCTACGGCGGCGACACCTCCGGCGTCCTGATCGCGACCAAGGGCGGCCGCGGGCGCCCCGGAGACGGCAGTTGGACCGTGACCGGCACCCCCGCACACCTCAAGCGCGCCGCCGAAGCCTCAGCCAAGCGGCTGGGCGTCGAGGCGATCGGCCTGTACCAACTCCACAAGCCGGACCCGGAAGTGCCGTGGGCGGAGTCCGTCGGCGCCCTGCGCGACCTGCTCGACGCAGGCACCATCCGCGCCGCGGGCATCTCGAACGTGACCGTCGGCCAGATCAGCCAGGCCCACCAGATCCTCGGCGACGGACTCGTCTCCGTACAGAACCAGTACTCGCCCGCTGTCCGGGAGAGCGAGCCCGAGCTGCGGCTGAGCGCGGAACTGGGCCTTGCGTTCCTGCCCTGGAGCCCCCTCGGCGGCATCTCCCGCAGCTCCCTCGACGGCCCGTCGTCCCCGTCGTCCATCGGCACCGTCTACCACCGCATCGCGGCCGAGCACGGCGTCAGCCCGCAGCAGATCGCCCTGGCGTGGCTGCTGAGCCGCTCCCCGGCGGTGCTCCCGGTGCCCGGAGCAAGCCGCCCGACGTCCATCACCGACTCGGCGCGGGCCATGGAACTCAAGCTGAGCCAAGGGGAGTTGACGCGGCTTGGGGACGCGCTGCCGGGCTGAGATCCGGGCCCTGGCCGAGCCCGGTGAACATCTTGAGCATGGCCTGAGCCGTGTTGTTCTCGGAGTCGATGCCGTGGACCTCGCCGCCTTCGAACGTGTCGGCCCCGGTGCCACGGGCGAACATGGCCTGCTCGTGCTCGGCGAGGGCGGCCTCGACGTCGTCGGGGTGCGCGGCGAGGGCCTTGGCGAGCTCCGCGCCGTCGAGCATGGCCAGGTTGGCGCCTTCGCCGTTCGGGGCGGCGAGGTGGGCGGCGTCGCCGACCAGGGTCACGCCCGGCACCCGGTCCCACCGGTGTTCGGTCGGCAGGGCGAAGAGGGGGCGCAGGACCGGGGCGGTGTCGCTGTCGGTGATCAGCGCGGTGAGCTCCGGCGCCCAGCCGGCGAACTGCCGCGCGATCCGCGCGGTGGCCGCGGGAGCAGCGCCGAAATCGATCGCGGCGAACCAGTCCTGCGACTCGGACAGCCCCACGTAGGCGTGCAGAGTGTCGGCCTTCTCCCGGTGGGCGACGATCTCCTGGCCCGGCGAGGGCGCGATCATCATCCCGCCACCGACCGCTTTCGCGGTGGCCGGGTGCCGGGTGTCGGCGTTGAACAGGTAGGTCTCGACGACCGAGTGACCGACGTACGCGGGTATGGCGGCGGAGAGCAGCGGCCGGACTCGGGACCACGCGCCGTCCGCGCCGACCAGGAGGCTCGTGACGACGCTGCCGCCGTCGGCGAACGTCACCTCATGACGCCCTTCACCGAGGGTGCGGGTGCCGCTGACCTTGTGGCCCCACCGGACGGTGTCGTCCGGGAGCGAGTCGAGCAGGATCTGGCGCAGCTCTCCGCGCTGCACCTCGGGGCGTCCGCCCGTGCCGTCGTCGGCCGACTCGTGGACGAGGGTCCCGTCCCGCTCGACGAGCCGCAGCGCCTGCCGGCCCTCGATGACGATGTCGTGGAAATCGTCCATCACATCGGCCGCCTTGAGCGCGAGTTGGCCGTTGTAGTGATGGATGTCGAGCAACCCGCCCTGCGCACGCGCCGACGGGCACGACTCGGCTTCGTGGACCGTGACGGGGATTCCGTGGAGGTGCAGGACACGGGCCAGCGTGAGTCCGCCGAGTCCGGCGCCGATGACGGTGACGGGGGTGTGCATGGAGGCTCCTCCGGGTCGGGGCCGCCCTGCGATCCCCGGCGGCCGTCCCCGGAAAGGTGCCAGCCCCCGCCGACAGGCCACCGACACCGTCCGGCAACTCCCGACAGCCGACCGACACCTGCCTCGGCGTCACTTCGGCACCGGCCCCCGGTTCACCAGTTCCCGCACCACCTCGCCCGCCGTCACCCTCCTCGCGCGGTCGAGCGCCACACCGACGGCTTTGAGGTCGACACGCACCTGCTCGTCCTTGCCCCCGGCCCGCTCGGCGAGTTCGTCGAGCAGGGTGAGGCCCAGGTCGACGTCCTCGTCGGGCACGGTGAGCTGCTCGTCCGCGACGAGTTTCCCCGCGCGTTCGATGAGCGCGGCGGCTCGGCCTGCCAGGCGTTCGTCGGCCAACAGCAAGGTGGCGACGGGCAGTTCGACCCGTTCGATGAGGGTGATCCACTCCCGTCCCGCCTCGGTGGTCGCGAGCTGTTCGTCGCGGACCCGGCGGAGCGTGTCCACCTCGGTCTGGCGGCCGAGCAGCCGCACGCCGATGAGGTCGAAGGCGCAGACGCTCTGCTGCGCGAGGGCCAGCACGCCCGCTTTGGCGTCGCGCTTGATGAGGGTGGGGTCGCGCGGGTGGAAGGAGTCCTCGACGGTTCCGACGCGCGGGCCCGTCTCGATGGTGAAACCGTACGTCTTGCGGAGCCCGGGTCGGGCGATGTGCCGGCTGTAGGCGTAGTCGCTCTGGGTGCCGGTGGTGGCGTACAGCGCCCGGCCGGTCTGCGGGGTGTACGCACGCCCGCGTACCGCCGCGATCGCCTCGACGACGCGTTGTGCGACCGTCGTGAAGCGGAGCTGGTCCTGGGGGGTGATGTACTCCCGGTAGCCAGGGGTGCCGAGGGGAGCGCAGGTTCCGGTGGGCAGGCCGGTGAAGCGCTGTGCCGGGTTGTCGGTCTGGCTGTGGGCGTGGCCCCACGGGTACAGGACGAGTTCCGAGAACGAGTGCACGTCCGCGAAGCTGTGGACCGGCTGCGTGTCCAGCAGGTGCTTGATGTTGCGGGTCTCCGGTTCGGAGAACGCGCCGGACCCGACGAAGACCTCGCTGCAGGGGTTGCAGGAGGTCTGGCCTTCCGTCACGCCCCAGACGAAGTCCGCGTTGCGGTTGAGGTCGACCCCGTCGCACGTGGTCCCCTGGTTGTCACGGAGGTTGCCGCGCCACATGTTGTCGACGGTCATGACCCGGTGGCGCCCGTCGGGGTTGGCGCAGGGCACGATCCACACGTCGAGGCTCTCCAGGATGAGCCTGACGTCCAGGGCGGTCCAGGTCCGGCCGCCGTACTCGACGGCGGTGCCGTTCTGGTAGCTCCCGACGAGGTCGAGGGCGAGTTCCACCAGCGCGTCGGGGTTCATCAGTTCGCGCGCGTGGGTGCCGCCGACGAAGAGGACAGCGCGGCGGCCGGCGCCCGGGCCCGCGCGCAGCCGCAGGGCGAACACCGGGCGGCCCTGGAGGGAGGGCTCGGGCAGTTGGGTCCTCGTACACAGCTGCGGGAACGACGTGGCGAGCTGGGTGATCACCATGTCGAGCTGGGAGACTGTCCGGTACATCACGCACCCCCCGCCCGCTGGATGCCCTGGATCCGCTCGTCCAGCCAGGCCCTGACCGCGTCGTCCTGCTCCACCAGGTCGGAAGCGAGGGGCCGCACGGGCACGGGGGCGTGCAAGTGGACTTCGTAGCCGCTCTCCAGCAGTCGACGGCACTCGTCCGCGGTGACGAGCACCCGGACCGCGCCCTCCGGATCGGGGATCCGGTCCAGGTCCAGATCGGCGACACCGTGAAGATCGCGGTTCGTCGCTCCGGGATGGACCGTGGCGTCGAACCGCACCGCCGGGTTCCGACCCCCGGTGCCCCGGGACGGAGGCTGCTGCGCACGTCCGGATGATTCGCTCATGTCCGTCTCCCCACGGGGACGGCCGGAGGGAGGATTCAGCTCCCCTGAACCCCCGAAGAGTCCAGCGAATTCCGACAATCCACCGCTGTCGACGATGGGACAGCCCAGATCGGCTGTCAACGCCACCGCCACAACCGGTAGTCCCCGCCTCCGGAAGCCCCGCGTTCAACTCTTCGCTCCCGGG
Organism: Streptomyces flavofungini; assembly: GCF_014650815.1. Lineage (GTDB taxonomy): Bacteria > Actinomycetota > Actinomycetes > Streptomycetales > Streptomycetaceae > Streptomyces > Streptomyces flavofungini. The sequence continues at coordinate 104,513 of NZ_BMVR01000012.1, read as the reverse complement.
ATGCTCCAGCGGGACTGCCGCCCGGGACCGCCGCCGTCGTTCCGGGGCGGCCCCGGGGGTGCGATCGTCAGGTGCGGAAGGGGCCCGTGACCTCGTACGTGATGCCGCCCGAAGAGCTCCCCGACGTGCCGCGCTGGCTGGAGAAGTACAGGCGGGAGCCGTTGGGGGAGAAGGCCGGGCCGGTGATCTCCGAGGCGGACTGGCCGGTGATGCGCAGGAACGGCGCGACGATGTCGTCCGGGGTGATGATGCAGATCTCCATGTTGCCGCCGTCCTCGGCGATGAACAGGTCGCCGGATGAGGAACCGGTGACGTTGTCGACGCCGGTCAGGGGGGCGGGGCCGGGGTTGACGAGGTTGTCGTCGTAGGCGAGTTCGTAGGTGTTGCCGGTGAGGTTGAGCTGCCAGACGCGGTTGTCGCCCTTGGTGGTGAACCAGACGGTGTCGCCCGCGTAGTGGCAGCCCTCGCCGCCGTTGAAACGCTTCGCGCCGGAGACCTGGTTGCGGGTCGTGGTGGGGGAGCCGTCCGGGTCCGGCACGGTCGCCCAGGTGAAGGAGCCGGAGGTGCCGGTTCCGGCGACCAGGACCTGCAGGGTGCCGGCGGAGAGGTTGCCCCACGTGGTCGGCTGGAACCGGTAGAAGCAGCCGTCGCTCTCGTCCTCGGTCAGGTAGATCACCTGGCGCCCCGGGTCCGCGGCGGCGGCCTCGTGTTTGAAGCGGCCCATGGCGTCGCGCCGGGTGGCGGCGGCCACGCCCCACGGGTCGGTCTCGTAGACGTAGCCGAGGGAGACCTCCTCGCAGGAGAGCCAGGTGTTCCACGGGGTGGCGCCGCCCGCGCAGTTCTGCCGGGTGCTGGACAGGATGCGGTGGGCGCCGGTGACGGTGGCCGAGGAGTTGAACTTCACGGCGCTCGCGCCGCCGCTGGGGTTGATCTCCGAGTTGGACACGTAGATCCAGCCCGCGCCGTCGGCGAAACAGGCGCCGCCGTCGGGGGCGTTGTGCCAGGTGTAGGACGTGCCGGGGACGGTCTGGCCGGAGCGGGCGATGACCCGGCTGGTGAAGCCGCTGGGCAGTTGGATGCCGTTGGCGTCGGCGGTGCCGAGCGCACCGTAGGGGCCGGGGCCGTTCTGGGCCGGGGCGGCGTAGGCGGCGCCCTGCATGAGGGCGCCGCCGAAGGTCGCGGCCGAGGTGCCGATGACGGCTCCGCGCAGGAAGGTACGACGTTCCACATCTACTCCTTCGTTAAGGAAGGGCGGACAACGATGGGTTGAGCACCTGGCCGACTGGTCATCGAGGCGAACTTAGGGCCGCCGCGCGTGGCTGATCAGACCCCCCTGGGCGAACTCTTTCTGGCCAACGGGTGAGGAGGTCGCTACGTACAGGCAGCACCGGACCGGCTACACCTCGTTGAGCCGCCAGTGCTGGCTCGCGTCACCGCTGTCGTCCTGCTGGACGACCGTCGCCTTGTCCGCGGTGGAGTTGCCCTCGACGCCGAGGACCTTGCCGCTGTGGACGTTGACGAGCTTCACGTAGCCGCCGTCGGCGGCGGTGACGCGCCACCGCTGGTTCGCGCCGCGGTGGGCGGGCCACTGGACGACCGGGGCACCGGGGGACGTGGACGCGCCTTGCACGTCGGCGACGTGGCCCGAGTGCGCGGCCGCCAGGGTGGCGGCCCCGTGGTCCAGGGTGGCGAGCACCCACTGTTGGTTGGGGGTGTTCTGCCGCGGCCACTGGACGAGTTGGACGCCTTGGGCGGTGGACTCGTCGGGTACGTCGAGGGCCTTGCCGCTGCGCCGGTTGGTGAGGACGCAGACGCTCTGCAGCGCGGCGGCGAAGCGGATCGGCTTCGGCGCGGTCTGGTGCAGATCGAACACGACGATCTCGTTCCGGCCCGCCTTCAGCCAGGGCGCCGGGCAGTACAGGCGCTGCTGGGGACCCACGGACCAGTACCGCCCCAGGTTGTGGCCGTTGACCCACACCACACCCTTGGTCCAGCCGGACAGGTCCAGATAGGTGTCGCCGGTCCTGCCGAGGGTGAGGGCGGCGCGGAAGAAGAGGCCGCCCCGCTGCGGGTCGCTGATGCGCGGCCGCAGCCTGGCCACGAACTTCTCGTCCACGGGCAGGGAGTACGTCTGCCAGCGGGTGAGGGGGCCGTCGAGCGCCCCGGCGTCGGACAGCGCGACCCGTCCCGTGATCCCCTTGCGGTCGACGTAGCGGCCGAAGTTCACCCGGCCGAGGCCCTCGACCAGGATGTCCAGCGTCGGGTCGGCGTCCGCGGCGCCCAGCTTGAGGCTGGTGCCCATGGTCACCTTCAGGGGCTCGGTGTACGACGAGGGCACCGCGGGCCGGCTGAATCCGCCCTGGTAGGCGCCGTCGAGGAAGACGGTGGCGTAGTCGTGTACGCCGTCGACGTCGAGGGTCGCTCCGGAGTAGCCCGCGAGGGGGCGGCGGTAGAGGATGAAGCCGGAGTTCTGGTCGTAGCTCTCCATCGGCCGGGCGTCGACGGTCTGGGACGGGGGCAGCGCGGCGGGGAGGTTGTCCCAGAGGGAGGCGTAGGCCGTGGGCGTGACCGGGCTCGGGGTGATGGTGGGGACGGGGGCGGGGAGCGCGGGCAGCGGCTCGTCGAGGTGGCGGTCGATGAGGTCGCGGTAGGCGTGGTACTTCGCGCCGGGCCGCCCCTGCTCGGTGATGGCCGCGCTGTAGTCGTAACTGGTGATGTCGGGCGTGTAGTTGGCGCCGTCGTCGTTGGCGTTGGCCCCGGCCCAGTACCCGAAGCTCGTACCGCCGTGGATCATGTAGATGTTGAACGACAGCTTGGACTCCATCAGGCCGCGCAGCACCGGCGACTTGTCCTTGCCGGTCCCGCCGAAGGTGCTGTCGCCCCAGGCGGTGAACCACCCGGCCCACGACTCGCCGATGAACGCGGGCACGTCGGGGAAGCTGCCGCGGCAGGCGGCGATGGCCCCCGCGTCGCCGTCGGACAGGCCGATGGCCCCGCCGGGCACGTTGGTGTGGTTGTGCTGGACCTGGCTCAGCCCGTCCTGCGTGTAGAAGGGGCCGGAGATCCCGGCGTCGAGCCAGGCCTGCCGGACCTCGGCGACGTACGTGGAGTCGTTGCCGTACGAGCCGTACTCGTTCTCGATCTGCACCATCAGGACGGGCCCGCCGCCCGCGACCAGGAGCGGCTTGACGACCGGCGCGATCTTCTTGATGTAGCGGCGGACGGCGGCCATGTAGCCGGGATCGGCCGCGGACCGTACGCGGATCTTGGCCGCCGGGTCCTTCAGCAGCCAGGCGGGCAGGCCGCCGAGGTCCCACTCGGCGCACACATAGGGCCCCGGCCGCAGGAGCACCCACATGTTCTCCTGCTGGCACAGCCGGATGAACGCGGCGAAGTCGTGCCGGTCGGTGGTGAGGTCGAAGACGCCGGGGCGCTCTTCGAGGTAGTTCCACATCAGGTAGACCCCGATGGTGTTCATGCCCATGGCCTTGGCCATGCGGATGCGGTGACGCCAGTACTGCACGGGGATACGGCACGGGTGCAGTTCGCCGCTGCGGATCTGGAAGGGCTTGCCGTCGAGCAGGAACTGGCTGCCGTCCGCCGAGAACCCGAAGGTGTGGTCGGCGGCCACGGCGGGGGACCCGGTGCCGAGGGTGGCGGCGAGCGGGGTGAGGGCGCTGATGACGAGGAAGTCGCGTCTGTCCATGGGGGGTGCTCCAGACTGAGGAGGAGTCGCTGGGCGCGTGCCGAACTCCGCGTCCAGGAGGGCGCGTTGCTGTGGGGGCGCGTGGGACAGGGCAGGGCGGGAGAGCGCGGGGCGGAAAGCCCCTACGTTCCTAGGACTCGACCGCGCACATGTCAACAGGAACGGACAGGATCCAGCAATTTCAATCCTGAACCGACAGGCGGGCATGGGGTGGCGTGGCCCGGTGTGCCAACTCGCGCGCCTGTGGGGGTCTTTCATTGCTCGCCGCTCGCCGCTCGCCGCTCGCCGCATGGCGCTTGACGGGTTGGGCTATGCCCGTGCTCTCCGTGCGGGCGCGGACTTCAGTGACTCGCGGTCGGCCTGCCGCACTTCACTGACTCTCGGCCAGCCGTTCTCGCAGCCACTGCTCGACCTCGCCGACGTGCGCCGCCGCCGCGATCCGCGCCGACTCCGGGTCCCGGGCGACCAACGCCCGGTGGATGCGGCGGTGTTCGCGGCGTGTGCGGTCGATCGCGCCCTCTTCCTGGTAGCCGCGCCACACCCGGGCGCGGAAGGTACGGGAGGACAGGCCGTCGAGGACGGCGGCCATGGTGTCGTTGCCCGCGGCGTAGTTGATGGCCCGGTGGAAGGCGAGGTCGTGGGCGAGGATCTCCTCGGTGTCGTCGGTGGACTCCATGGCCAGCAGGTGCTGTTCGACCTCGGCGAGTTGGCCGGCGTCGATGCGGGCGGCGGCCAGCGCGGTCGTGGTGGACTCCAGGACCTTGCGCACTTCGAGGAGTTCGACCAGCTGTGGTCCGCGGGAGAGGTCGGCGACGACACCGAAGGACTCCAGGAGGTCACCGGCGGCGAGCTGGGTGACGTACACCCCTGACCCGTGCCGGGACTCAAGGGCGCCCATGAAGGTCAGCGCGCGGACGGCCTCGCGCATCGAACTGCGGGATACGCCCAGCTGGGCGGCCAAATCGCGTTCGGTGGGCAGCCGTTGGCCGGGACCGAGAAGCCCCTCGGCGATCATGGCCTTGATCTGGTCGATGACGCGCTGTGTCACGGTGCCCTTCGGCGGGGCGGTGCGCGCGTCCAGATCTTCCACAGCGGTTCCTCCAAGTCCGGTGCGCCAGAGTCTAACCGCGCGAGTGATCAGACCAATGACCGGGCTTACGACGAAGATCAGTCGTTCTGGGCCATTGACTCCGCCGAGTGATCTGATGTTCATTCAGTGCCACCGGCGGCAGGACGTCGGAGCTGTTCACCTCCCCACTTGTATGGAGCCGATACGTGGCCAGAACAACCCTCAGGACCAGAGCACGGGCAGTGCGCGTGGCGGCAGTTGGCGCCAGTGCCGCCCTGACGCTCTCGGCCTGCGGCAGTACGAACGATGCCGGGGGATCCGGTGGCAAGGCGGGCGGTGAGGGGAAGGTGGGCGTGATCCTGCCGCTGCTGACCTCGCCGTTCTGGCAGTCGTACAACGACTACGTGCCGAAGATGGCGAAGTCCGAGGATGTCGACGCGCTCAAGACCGTCAACTCCAACAGTGATCCGGCACAGCAGATCACCGACATCAACAACCAGCTCAACCAGGGTGTGAAGGGCCTGGTCGTGGCCCCGATCGACAGCGCCGCGATCTCCGCCGGTCTCGACCAGGCCGAGCGCAAGGGCGTGCCCGTGGTGGCCGTCGACGTGGCGCCCGAGAAGGGCAAGGTCGCGATGGTCGTGCGTGCGAACAACGTCGCGTACGGACAGAAGGCCTGTGACTACCTCGGCGACGAGATCAAGACCGGGAAGGTCGTCCAGATCATGGGCGATCTCGCCTCCGTGAACGGCCGCGACCGCTCCAAGGCCTTCCGCGCGTGCATGAAGGACAAGTACCCCAAGGTGAAGGTGCTGGAGATTCCCGCCAAGTGGGAGTCCGACACCGCCGCGTCCAAGCTCGACACCCTCCTCAACTCCAACCCGGACATCAAGGGCATCTACATGCAGGCGGGCGGCGTCTACCTCGCGCCGACGATCCAGACCCTCAAGTCCAAGGGCATGCTGAAGCCGGCGGGCACGAAGGACCACATCACGATCGTGTCGAACGACGGCATCCCGCAGGAGTTCAAGGCGATCCGCAAGGGCCAGATCGACGCGACCGTCTCGCAGCCCGCCGACGCGTACGCCAAGTACGGCATGTTCTACATCAAGGCCGCGATGAACGGCGAGAAGTTCAAGCCCGGCCCCACCGACCACGGCTCGACCATCGTGCGGCTGCCGAACGGGATGCTTGAGGACCAGCTGTCGGCTCCGCTGGTGACCAAGGAGAACGTCGGGATGTTCCACGACGATGACCAGTGACGGCCGGGGGCCGCGGCGGACGCCGGGGCGGAGCAGTGAGTAGCCGGCGCGTCCGCGGGTCTGTCGCCTGATCAGCTCGGCACGCTCTTTCGACCCGTATCGCGGAGACCACGGGTCGGTGCGCGGCAACGCCGCCCGAGGACGCGCCCACACGGTGGTGCGTGCGTCCTCGGGCGGCGCCGACCGCAGCTTCGCGAGGTAGAGGCAGGGGAGCGGCTCGGGTCTGCGGGCAGGGCACGCCGGGGGTCGGTCGGTAAAGGTGTCGCGTGCTGCTGAGGGTGTCGTGATACGGCCTCGGTGACCCTTGCTCGGCCACCTCGACCTGATCGACGTCGAGGCGGTCGCCGCCGACCCCAAGCCGATGCTCGGCTACAGCGACATCTCGTTGCTGCATCTGGTGCTCTACGCGCGCACGGGCCTGGTCGGGTTCCCTGCCGACTTGGCCACGCCCGGTCTCGGCGGGGCGTGGCAAGCGGCGCCCTCGACGCGCGACAGCGGAGCTTGGCACTGCTCGAACCGGCGGCGCGCACGCTCACCGGGACCGGACCGGGCGGCTGGGCAACGCAGGTCAGTGAGCCGACAGCCTTGGCAACGCCCGCCACGATCCGGCTCGAGCCCTGCGCGTTCGGTGTCGGTTGCCGCCTGGCGTCCACGGCGGACTGAGCCGTGCCCGGGCGTTCCGGGCATGTCCCCGTCGCCGTCGCATCGGATTGCCGCCCCGTTTTCCGTTATCCCGCACCCGGTCCGAGGTCTCCCTTGTGTCGGACGGACAATGCGTGGGACCGGGAAAGGACGTGGACGGCTGTGGCAGCGACTGGGGAGCACCATGCCGCGGTGATCGAGGCGGCGCAGCAGGGTGCCCTCTGGGCGCAGGACGAGCTGGTCACCGAGTATCTGCCGCTGGTGTACAACATCGTGGGCCGGGCGCTGAACGGGCACGCGGACGTCGACGACGTGGTGCAGGAGACGATGATCCGCGCGCTCGGCGCGCTCGGTTCGCTCCAGGACCCGGGCAGCTTCCGGTCCTGGCTGGTGGCCATCACGATGAACCAGATCCGCGGCCACTGGCACAAGCAGCAGGCCGCACCCGTCGGGTCCGGTCTGCAGGACGCCCACGACGTGGCCGATCCGGGCGCCGACTTCGTGGACCTCACGATCCTGCGCCTAGGGCTTGAGGGCCAGCGGCGGGAAGCGGCGGAGGCCACCCGCTGGCTGGACACCGACGACCGCGCGCTGCTCTCGCTGTGGTGGCTGGAGGCCGCGGGCGAGCTGAACCGCAGCGACGTGGCCACCGCCATGTGCCTGTCGCCGCAGCACACCGCGGTGCGCGTGCAGCGGATGAAGGCGCAGCTGGAGACCGCCCGGCTCGTGGTGCGGGCGCTGTCCGCGCAGCCGATGTGCGCCGGCCTGGAGCCGGTGCTCGGGGTGTGGGACGGGCATCCGTCGGGGCTGTGGCGCAAGCGGATCGCACGGCATGTGCGGGACTGCGCGGCCTGCTCCGGGTACGAGACGGGGCTGGTGCCTGCCGAGGGGCTGCTGGTGGGTCTCGGCTTGGTTCCGACGGCGCTGGCCGGGCTTGCGGGGCTGGCCGCGTTGGGGCGGGGCGGGGCGTCCGGGGTGGGGGTCGGGCACGGTACGGATGTCGCGTACGGGTCGGATTTGGCGCATGGCTCGGATGTCGCCCAGGGGGCGGATTTCGGTCACGGCCCGGACTTGGGTCACGGCCCGGACTTGGCCCACGGTGCGGACTTCGCGCATGGCGCGGACTTCGGCCCGCCCGGTTACGACGGCCTGGGCGTACCCCCGGGCGCGGACGCCCCGGCGGGCCACCTCGGCCCGCCGACCGGCTCCGGCCCGCCCGGCGGCGACACCACCGTCCTCACCCCGGTGGGCGACGGCCCGTCCCCCGGCCGTCGTAGCCACCGCCGCCAGGGCCGAATAACCAGGCGGCGCCGCGCCACCGTCCTCGCGGCCGCGGTCGCCGTACTCGTCACCGGCGGCACCATGGCGAGCCTGAACCTGCTGCCGGGCGACGGAGAGGACGACAAGTCGACCTCCGCGGCCGACACCGAGCCCGAGCCGTCCGCCGCATCCGACGACTCGCCCTCGCCCACCGCCTCGCCCTCACCGTCGCGCAAGCCGAAGCCGAAGCCGAGCAAGTCCCCCTCGCCCAAGCCCAAGCCCTCGCACACGAAGAAGCCCGCCCCGAAGCCGTCCAAGACGAAGACCGCGAAGCCCAGGCCCACCGCACCCTCCGCCCCTACGGCCGCACCCGCGAACACCACCGCCGAGAAGGTCCTGGCCCTCGTCAACACCGAGCGCGCCAAGGCCGGTTGCCGCCCCGTGAAGCTCGATGGCAGGCTCTCCCGCGCCGCCCAGCTCCACAGCGAGGACATGTCCGCCAACGGCTACTTCGACCACACCAGCCAGGACGGCCGCTCCTTCGCCGACCGGGCCACGGCCCAGGGCTATCCGTCGCCCGGCGCCGAGAACATCGCCCGCGGGCAGAATTCCCCCGACTCCGTGATGCGGTCGTGGATGAACTCGCAGGGCCACCGCGAGAACATCCTCAACTGCGGCCTGACCACCATGGGCGTCGGCGTGGTCGAGAAGGACTGGACGTGGACCCAGGTGTTCGGGCGGTAGCAGGGCCCAGGGCCTGCTGCGAAGACCGCCGCGTAGACCGCCGCGTAGACCGCCGTGAAGACCGTCCCGAAGCCCGGACGTCCGGCTCAGCGTGCCGGCGAGCGGTGAGCAGCGGAGCGAGTGGAAGGGGTGCGCGGGGGCGTGGGAGTCGGACGACGAGCACGGGTATCGGGCGCGGGTGGCGGCCGAGCGCTGAGTGGCTCGGGGCGGACCCCCGTCTGACTCCTCTCGGGGCGGGCCTTCCGAGGGCGGACCAGCTCGTGCGCGTGGTCGACCTGACGTGGTCGCACATCGATCACGCCTCCGGCGCCGACGAGGCCGGGCGGCGCTCACCGGCCAAGTCGTCATCTCTGACACACGCCAAGGCCGGGCAGTCCAAAGGTATTCCTTGACGCGAATATTCGTATGAGTGAATACTGGTCCTCATGGACGCAGACGCACTCCTCACCGCACTGGCCGACCCGGCCCGCTGGCGGCTCGTGGCCCTCCTGGCCGAGCGGCCCCGCCCGGTCGGCGTCCTCGCGCAGCTCGCCGAGGCGCGCCAGCCGCAGACGACCAAGCACCTGCAGCATCTCGAGCGCGCCGGAATCGTCACGTCGCAGCGCACCGGTCAGCGCCGCATCTACGCACTGCGGTCCGCACCCCTGCGGGACCTGGCAGCCGCGCTCCACCAGCTGGCCGACACCGCGGACCAGGCGGGCGGCCCGCGCGAGACCTACGACCGCTACGGAGTCAGCCTCGACACGGAGCGCCGCACCGCGGTGGAGCCGGGGTGGTCCGACGGCCGCTCGTTCACGTTCCACCGGTCGCTGACGGGGCACCCCGACCTGATCTGGCGCCACCTGACCGATCCGGCCCTGCTCGCCCGCTGGTGGACCCCCGACGACCTCCGCGTCTCCGAGCTCGTCTTCGAGGCGCGCCCGGGAGGCCGCATCGTCCTGCAGTACCGCGACACCGACGACGTCGACGGCTCCGACCTGGTCGCCGGGCACGGGGAAGGCGTTGTCGACGACGTACGCCCCGGTGAACGCCTCGCCTACCGGCTCTCCCCGAGCCTTCCCGACGGCAGCCCCGCCTTCACCGCCCACGTCGACTTCGGCCTCCGGCCCGCCGGCACCGGCACGGACCTCGACGTCGAGTACCGGATCAGCGGCAGCACGGTCGAGTCCGCCGACTTCATCGCGGGCATCGAGATCGGCTTCGGGCAGAGCCTCGACAAGCTCGTCGACGCCGTCCGCACGTCCCGGTGAACGAACAACGACCCCAGGCCGAGAACACGGAAGAGGAAACGCAGCCATGACCGACTCCACCGCCCGCAAGGTCACCGCGAACATCGCCCTCACCCTCGACGGGCGCTACAGCGGCCCCGGAGGCCCCGCCGACATGGGCGCGATCATCCGCTACGCGACCACCGAGGTCGCCCGCGACCACCTCACCCGTATCTGGGAGAACGCGACGACAGCCCTGCTCGGTCGCCTCAACGCCGAGGGATTCCTGGGCTACTGGCCGACCGTCGCCGAGGACGAGAACGCCGACCCGCGCGATCGCGGCTACGCGAAGTGGCTGGTCGACGCGGAGAAGGTGGTCCTGTCGACCACCCTGACCGAAGCCCCGTGGGAACGCACCCGCGTCGTGAACGCCCCGGCCGCCGACGTCATCGCCGAGCTCAAGTCCACCGGTGACGGCGACATCCTCGTCAACAGCAGCGCAAGCGTCATCAAGGCACTGCTCGCCGCCGACCTGATCGACCGGCTGTACCTGCTGGTCTGCCCCGAGATCGCCGGGGGCGGGCGGCGGCTGTTCGACGACGGCCTCCCCGGTTCGCAGTGGAAGCTCACGCGGCAGGATGCGGGCGAGCTGGGGGAGATCGCCATGGTGTACGACCGGGTCCGCTGAGCGGCCGGCCGATCAGCGGACCCGGCGGCGGGTCGACGCCCAGCTCCGGAACACCGTGGCGGTCGCGGTGCCCTCTATGGCGGCCTCGACGGGGAGCGAGCCATGCACCGTCGTTGCCTTGGCGCAGGGAATGGATCATGCTCGGCGGGATCCGTGTGGAGTCCGGCCCTGCGAGAGGGGACGAAGCGATGACATTGCGTTCCGATGTGGCCGAGTTGCTGGCGGGGGCCGGGATCGTCGACGTGGACGTCGACGATGCCCTCGCGGACGAGCACGTCCGATCGTCCGCGTACCAACGCGTCGTCTCGGTGACCGCTTCCTCGCGGAGCCGCGACCGGGACCGCGCGATCGTCGCCACGATCCTGCGCGACCCCCACGAGATGGGGTCCAAGACGGCGGTGGTCGCCCTCGTGGACAGGATCGCGATGCAGATGACCGGTCCTGCCGAGTTCCGGCAGTGGTCGGCCGAACTGCTGCCGGAGATCGACCGGCTCCCGGCGGAGGGGTACCGCGAGTTCATCCGCCGCCGCATCCACGACTGGCTGTTCTACCTGTCCGTCGAGGACGGTCACATGCCGACACCGGTCGAGTTGGCGAACGTCACGTACTGGATGCAGCGCGTCCTCGCCGAGCAGTCGACGTCGCCGGCGGTACTCGCCCTGCTCGCCGGGTCAGGCTGCAGCAAGAAGATACGAAACATCGCGAAAGACCGGGCCGGACACCGCAAGCTGAGAACGCGATGAGTCACCAATGGCGATGGGCGGGCGCGCAGACTGCCGCACCGTCAAGAACCGCGTCATGTCCCACGGTCAGGCTGCATGTACCACCCTCTAGGCCAATCGGGGGAAGGCGGAGCGGTCTCCATCGATGGGGCCCGCCAGCTGCGGAAGGATGCGTTCCATGCGAACCATGAAACGCGTTCTCCTCGCGGCTGCGGCCGCGTCGCTGCTGGTGGCGAGCCACGGCGCGACCGCCGCGGCCGCCGCCCCCGCACCCACGCCCGTACAGTCCATGCCGGCGGCCGGGCCAGGCTGGCACCACGTGGCGGACTTTCCTCCGGCCGAGGAGAACCGCTGCCATGAGCGCGGCCGGTGGTACATGGAGAACGGCGTACGCGCCTACGAGTGCCGGCCCGCCGGAGTCTGGCAGTTGTGGGTTCTCACCGAGCCCTCCTGACCAGGGCCGGGGCCGGATCGTTGCCCTCAAGGCGGTGTCTGCCCGGCAGCGATGCCGGGCAGACACCGCCTCCCACGCCGAACGGAATGACTTCTCAGGGGGACGGGCAGAAGATGGTCTCCAGGGCCTTGCCCATGTCGAGCTCCACGGCGCTGGGCTTGACGCTCAGGGTGAACGACACCGCGAGTTGCCGACGGCCGTCCGCTGAGTAGAAGGTCATGGCGACGGAGCCGGGGGCCAACCCGCCCGTGATGGAGAAGTCGTCGCCGCAACGGCTGCGGTCGCTGCCTCGGGGGCGCGGGGCGTCAGACAGCCGGTCGGTCAGGATTCGCTGGAGTTCCGGCGGCAGCAGTTTCCCCTGCGTGAACGCGCGGTTGAAGGCGCTCACGTCGTGCGCGGTGGAGACCACGCCTCCGGCCCCCGCGCCGGCCAGGCTGGCGTTGAACCGGTCCACGTCGCGCAGCCTGCCGCCTGCGTCGGGGTAATAGCCGTGTCCGTGCGGCCCCTTGACGCCGTCCGGCGGCTTGACCATGAGGTAGGTCTTGGTCATCTTGAGCGGGCCGAACAGGTGCGTGTCCAGCTCGGTGGCCAGGTCATGGCCGGTCACCCTCTCGATGATCAGGCCGAGCAGGGTGTGGTTGGTGTTGGAGTAGGACCACTTCTCGCCCGGCTCCCCGGTCCGGGGCCGAGCACGGCTCCACGCCACCAGATCCTGCGGCCGGTAGTGGGTCGAGAAGTCGAACACGTCGAACGAGGGCTCTCCCTCGCTCCCGTCCGGGTTCGGCTTGCCGGCGTACCAGTCGGGAATGCCGGAGGTGTGCCGGAGCAGCTGCCGCACCGTGATCTCGTCGGCCCGTGTCACCAGATCCTTCTCCACCACCTCCGGCAGCAGGTCGGCGAGCTTGTCGTCCACGCCCAACTTGCCCTCCTCGACCAGTCGCAGGACCACGGTGGCCACCATCTGCTTGGTCTGCGACCAGATCCGGAAGCGGGCGTCCGGGGGTATCCTCCCGCCCCGGCCGTCCAGCAACCGGGAACCCGCGCTGCCGAGCCCGATGGATCTCCCGTCGACGTAGGCCCCGCCGACGACCCCCACGACCCCGGGAATCCTGGCCAGTTGCTCCATCGCCTGCTGCACGTTGCCGCCCCGCGCCGGGGCGGCGGTGGCAGGCCCGGCCTGGGCCATCAGCAGCAGGGCGACACCGGCGGCCAGACCGGCCCTCCTCAGCGGCGGACGAACGTTCTCGTTCGGCACGGCACGCTCCTTCTCCAGATCACCTTCCGAAGCCGGGGCGCCATGGCCTCGGCACGGACCCCTGTGGTCCGTGACTCCATGGAAGGCAGGAGGCGGTTGTGGCGGCGTATGCGTTTTCCGATACGCCTGCGATACACCCAGACCCCGGCATCCCCGGGACCCCCGGCATGCCCGGCATCGGTGAGCCGGAGCCGGAGTTGGCGCCGGGTGCCGGAGTCGTGGACCTCAGCCGCGCAGCCCCAGCGCCTCGCGCCCCGCATACCGCGCCTGGGCGCCCAGCTCCTCCTCGATCCGGAACAGCTGGTTGTACTTGGCGGTGCGGTCCGAGCGGGACAGGGAGCCGGTCTTGATCTGGCCGCAGCCCGTGGCGACGGCGAGGTCCGCGATCGTGGTGTCCTCGGTCTCGCCGGAGCGGTGGGACATGACCACGGTGTAGCCGGCGCGGTGGGCGGTGGAGACCGTGGCCAGGGTCTCGGTGAGGGTGCCGATCTGGTTGACCTTCACCAGGATCGAGTTGGCGACGCCGTCGCGGATCCCGGCGCTCAGGAGCGTCTCGTTGGTGCAGAAGACGTCGTCGCCGGTGAGCTGGCAGCGGTCGCCGAGGCGGGCGGTCAGGTCGCGCCAGCCGTCGTGGTCGTCCTCGGCCATCGGGTCCTCGATGGAGGCGACGGGGTAGCGGTCGACGAGGGCGGCGAGGTAGTCGGCGTGCTCGGCGGGGGTGCGGCGGACGCCCTCGCCCGCGTAGTCGTAGACCCCGTCGTGGAAGAACTCCGAGGTGGCCGGGTCCATGACGAGGGTGATGTCGGTGCCGGGCTTGTACCCGGTCTGCTCGATGGCGCGTACGACGAAGTCGAGGGCCTCGTCGGCGGTGCGCAGGTCGGGGGCGAAGCCGCCCTCGTCGCCGACGTTCACGCTGTGCCCGGCGGCGACCAGGTTGCCGCGCAGGGTGTGGAAGACCTCCGAGCCCATCCGGACGGCCTCGGCGAACGTCGCCGCGCCGATCGGGGCGATCATGAACTCCTGGAAGTCGAGCGGATTGTCCGCGTGCGCACCGCCGTTGACGATGTTCATCATCGGCACCGGCAGGAGGCGGGCGTCGACCCCGCCGACGTAACGGTAGAGCGGCAGCCGGTGGGCGGCAGCGGCGGCCTTGGCGGTGGCCAGGGAGACGCCGAGCAGGGCGTTGGCGCCGAGCCGCGACTTGGTGTCCGTACCGTCCAGGTCGATCATCGTGCGGTCCACGGTCGCCTGGTCCTCGGCGTCGAGGCCGGTCACGGCGTCCGCGATGCTCTCGTTCACGGCGTCGACGGCAAGCCGAACTCCCTTGCCGTGGTACCGGCGCGGGTCGCCGTCCCGCAGCTCCACCGCCTCCCTGGCTCCGGTGGAGGCGCCCGAGGGAACGGCCGCGCGGCCGAGCGAACCGTCCTTGAGCTCTACGTCGACCTCGACGGTCGGGTTGCCCCGGCTGTCGATGATCTCGCGTGCGACGACCCGGCTGATGGCGGTCACGGTGCAACTCCTCGCGCTGGGCCCGCGCTCCGGCGGGCGGTAAGTTCCAAGAGGAAACAAAGTGGGTCCCGAAAAGGAACCTACTATGGGTGCATGAGGATGCACAACGCTGACGAGACCTGCGGCATCGCCCAGGCCGCCCTGGTCCTTGGCGACTGGTGGAACGTGCTGGTGCTGCGCGAGGTCGCCCGCGGCCACGTCCGCTTCGACGCGCTCGCCGCCGAGATCGGACTGTCCCGCAAGGTCCTCACCGAGCGCCTCGGCCGCCTCGTCGCCCAGGGCGTGCTGCGCCGCAGCCTCTACCAACGGCGTCCGGTGCGTTACGAATACCTGCTCACCGACGCCGGAGCCGGCCTGCTCCCGCTCCTCGTCGCCATGCAGGACTGGGGCGACCGGTGGGTCCTGGGCGACGGCAGTCTCACCGGCACCACCGAGGCGGACGGCGCCGAACACGCCCGCGTCCACGCCCTGACCGGCACCCGCCTGCCCGGCGGCCTCGACCTGCCCGGCCCGCAGGGCGCCGACCTGCCCCTGCTCTCCCCGGACGCCGCCGCGACCGTCCTGTTCACCTACCCCGGCACGGGCATCCGATGGGGCGAGCCGCCGATCCCCGGCGCGGTCGGCTGCACCCTGGAGAACCGGCTCTTCCGCGACGCCTGGCCCGACTTCCAGCGGATGCGCGTGGAGGTACGCGGCATCAGCACCCAACTCATCCACGAGCAGGCGGAGTTCGCGCGCGCCGAGCAGGTCCCGTACGCCCTGTTCTCCGACGCCGCCCACCAACTGGCGGCCGCCCTGCGCCTGCCGACCTTCCGCGGCGCGGGCAGGCTGCGCCACAAGCGCCTGATCCTGATCGTCGACGCCGAACGGACCGTACGCCACGTGCTGTTCCCGGTTGTCGACATCCCGGACGCGGTGGCGGAGAGCCTGCGACTGGCCGCCGAGTGCGCCCGCGCGACCTGAGCCCGCGTGCCCGGAATCAAGCAGTCGCGTCGTACTCGGCGCGGGCCCCCAGGACCTCGTCCATGTTCTCCTCGGCCCACGCCTTGATCGCCCGCATCAGCGGGACCAGGGACTCGCCGAGCGGGGTGAGGGAGTAGTCGACCCGGACCGGCACGGAGGGGGTGACGGTCCGGGTGAGGAGGCCGTCGCGTTCGAGGTTGCGCAGGCTCTGGGTGAGCATCTTCTGGCTCACGCTCGCGAGGCGCCGGGCCAGATCGGAGTAACGCTGCGGGCCCTCGGCCAGGGCGTTGACGATCAGGCTGACCCACTTGTTGCTGATGCGGTCCAGCAGGTGCCGTGCGGGGCACTCGGCGAGGTAGGCGTCGTAGGCGGCGGCGCGATCCTCGGCGCGCTTGCTCATGGCTCTCCTTCCCGTGCGGTGGGCACCTTGAAGTGCCTTCTTCCTTATGGAGAGTAGCTCTCCATAAGGTCGCAGGCGTGCGGCGAAGCGCGGAAGCGCCGTCGGGCAACGCCGAGCGAGGTGCAACGGGAGGAGTCGCGCATGCGCGCGGTCGTGGTGCGGGAAGCGGGCGGGCCGGAGGCCCTGGAGCTGGTGGAAGTGCCGGTGCCGACCGCCGGTGTCGGGCAGGTGCGCATCCGCGTCGAGGCGGCCGCCGTCAATCCGGTCGACGCGCTGACGCGGTCCGGGGCCCTTGGTGCGGCGGGACTGCTGCCGCCCCGGGACGTCGTCGGCATCGGCTGGGATGTCGCGGGGAGCATCGACGAAGTCGGCCCGGGGGTAAGGGGGTTCGCGCCGGGGGAGCGGGTGATCGGAGTGCGGGACCGGCTGGACGTCACGCTCGGCACGTACGCCGACTTCGTCGTGCTGGACGCCGCCGCGGTCGCGGCGGCCCCGGCGCGGCTCTCCGCCGCCGAGGCCGCCACGCTGCCGCTGAACGGACTCACCGCCCTCCAGGCCCTGGACCGGCTCGTCCTGGCACCGGGCGCGACCCTGCTGGTGACCGGGGCGGCGGGAGCCGTCGGCGGCTACGCGGTGCAACTGGCCGCCCTGCGCGGGCTGCGGGTGGTGGCGTACGCCGGGGCCGCCGACGAGGAGTTCGCACGAGCCGTGGGAGCCCAGTGGTTCGTACCCCGCTCCGGTGATCTCGCCGAGGACGTCCGCGCCCTGGTGCCCGGTGGCGTGGACGCCGCCCTAGACACCGCCGTGCTCGGCGTGGCGGCGCTGGGAGCCGTACGCAACCACGGCTCCTTCGTCTCCGTCGTCGGCGGCGCCGCGCCGGTACCGCTGCGCGGCATCACGGTGACCGAACAGTGGGTCGCCGCCGACGACGCGGCCCTCGCCCGGCTCTCCGCGCTGGCCGAGGACGGCCGACTCACCGCGCGCGTCGCCGACACGATGCCGCTGGCCGAGGCGGTGCGGGCCCACCGCCGACTTGACGACCGCGAGGTCCTGCGCGGCCGCCTCGTCCTCGTACCCTGAGCCGGGCCGTCCGGCCGAGACGCCCCGAGCCAGGGCGTCCGGCCGAGGCCCCCTGGCTCACGCCGAGGGGCCCGGGCCCCTCGCCTCAGGCGGCGCGCCGCTGAAACTGCTGCTCCGCACCGCTGCCGCAGGGCTGCTGCACAAGACGGGCACCGTCCTGGTCCGAGGCATCCGCCACAGCGAGGCACTTGCCGCTGTGCCGAGCCGTCAGCCGGTAGTGCCCGTCGCCCTGCTTCTGGAACTGCCACTGCTGATGGGCTCCACCCCCGCAGCGGTACTGGTTCACGACAGCACCGTCGTCCATGGACTCGTCGGCCACGTCCAGGCACTTGCCGCTGTGCTGGGCGAGGACGCGGACGTATCCGCCGCCCGCGTCCTCGAACCGCCACTGCTGGTTGAGGCCGGAGCCGCAGCCGTACTGGACCACGCTCGTGTTGTCGGCGGCGGCATCGTCGGACACGTCGAGGCACTTGCCGCTGTGCCGGGCCACCAGGTTGACGTGCGGGCCGCCCTCCGCGCCCTTGACGGTCCCGGCGGCGGCGTCGACGGTGACCTTCGGGTACCACGGCAGGGTCAGCCGGGTCCTGGCCGGGAACGACAGCGGCAGCCAGACGTACTGCGAGTCGTTGACCATGCCGCCCATGGAGTTGCCCCAGCGATCGCCCATGTACAGGTACGAAGTGCCCGAACTCCCTTGCACGGGCAGGACGAAGGTCGTCTGGGAGTGGTACCCGTTGTCGTTGCCCGCGTCCTTCATCTCGGTCCAGGGGCCGGCGATGCTGGTGGCGGTGGCGTACTGCTGCTGGTTGGGCTGCCAACCGCTGTTGCCCGAGGTGAGCATGAAGTACACGCCGTCACGCCTGAACAGCGCGGGCGCCTCGCGGTACGTCCCGGCCCAGGGGTTGGCGATCAGCTTGTCGTAACGGGTGTAATCGGAGCTGAGCCGGTAGATGTGCAGGTCGGCGTTGTCCTTGGCCGAGGTGATCTGGTAGGCCGTGCCGTCGTCGTCCTGGAACAGGGTCATGTCCCGGGACGTGACGTCGCCCGGCGGGCGCATGCTGCCCTGCCAGGTGTAGTCGCCGTCGACGGTGTCGGAGACGGCGACGGCCGCACGGGCCTCGCTGTAGTCGCCGTTGCCCTTCTCCTTGTGCATCCACATGACGAACTTGCCGGTGGACTTGTTGTAGACCACCTTGGGGCGCTCGATGTTGGCGACTTTCAGCTCGGGGGCGGACTCCTGGGTCAGGACGTCCTTCTTGAACTCCCACGACTTCAGGTCGGTCGAGCGGTAGACGGACACGGCCTTGAAGTTGTTGCCGCCGTCGCGGTTCTCGCCGAACCAGTAGTAGGCGGAGCCGACCTTGATGACCCCGCCGCCGTGGGCGTGGACCGGCGCGCCGTCGGTGTCGCTGAACTGCGTGCCGTTGGTCAGCGTGACCGGGGCGGCCTGTGCGGGGGGTGCGGCGGTCAGCAGCGCGAGGACGCTCGCGCAGGCCGCCAGGAGGGGGGTGAGGGTGCGTCTGAACATGGGGAACCTTCGGGGTGCGGGTGGCTGTCGAAGTGCGGTGGCGCGTGGCGGGCGCGGCCGAGGGCGATGCGAGGTGCCACAGGGTGATGGCGAGCCGCATCGGCTCGGATCCTCAACTCGCCCCGCCATGTTCTGAATTGTTGAATCCTGTGGGTCTCTGTTGAGGGACCGTAGGGGTGGGCATGCGGTTCGTCAATACGTTCGGCAACGGCTGGTCCGCGAACGGACGGGGACTCCACCCGGCGGCCGGGCGGCTCCTACGACGTGAGGCGGCCCCCGCACCAAGTTCTTCCTTCGACTTGGTGCGGGGGCCGCGTGTGTGCCGGGTGGTGCGACGGGACCGCAGGGTCCGTTCGGACTAGGCGCGGTTGTCGATCAGGTCCTGGATCTGCGGATAGATGCGGTCCATCCGATTGCCCACGTTGTTCGGGCAGGACCCGCCCCAGTGCAGGGCGATCACCTTGTGCGAGGAACCCGCGAGGACCGGGGAGCCGGAGTTGCCGCCCGAGGTGTCGCAGGAGTAGCCGACGCTGTTGCCCCCGGTGGTCTTCACGGCGCAGTAGGCGCCGCCGTCGCGCTCCTCGAAGAGGGATATGCGCTTCGGCTTGGTGTCGCCGTGGCCGATGACGTAGGCCCGCTCGTTGATGACCGGCGCGCGGGTCTCCAGGAACAGCGTGCCGAACTGGCTGATCTGGTCGAAGTTGTCGACGTTGAAGAGTGCGAAGTCCAGCTCGGCGGAGTTGCGCAGCAGTTGGTTCGCTCCCACCTTGGTGCCGGGGCCGGGGTTGTTGCCGCCGCAGGTGGCGCAGTCGTAGTTGAACTGCACTTCCATGGTGTCGAGTTCGGCCTGTGTCTTGACGCAGTGGTTGTTGGTCATCATGTGGTTGCCCCGGCCCACGCGCCAGGCCGTGCACCAGCCGTTGCCGTTCGTCAGCATGCGGGCGACGGGGCGCGAGGCGTTGTACTGGGCGGGGTGGTTCTCCTTGTAGCAGACCGTGTCGCGGCGGCCGTCGGCGCCGCACACGCTGAACACGCCCGGCCCGTTCTTGGCTTTGATCTCCTTGTCGGAGTAGCCGCGCCAGTACCGGTCGATGGTGGCGGCCGAGTTCCGTCCCTCGCGGGTGTGCAGGGTGATCACGGCGGTGTCGCCGTCCACCGACATCGCGGCGAAGCCGGTGCGGCCGTGCCGGGTGAAGCTCGCGTCGCCCTTCGCGGCGCCGCCGCGGGTGGGATCGCCGTGGTAGGTGTGCACTTCGCGGCCGCTCGGGTCGGCCACCGTCAGATAGTCACCGCGCGCCAGCGTGAGCCGGGAGAAGTGCACCTTGACGTACTGCGCTCCGGGGCGCCGGATCTCCCGCCGGTCCGGGCTCCCGGGGGAGCCGAGCCTGAGATCGACCGCCTTCTCGTCGCCGACGGTCGGCAGGGGAGCGGGCTTCGCGGCGGTCGGTGGGGCTTCGCCCGCGGCCTCGGGTGCGGATTCGCCCGCCGTCGTGGGCGCGACGGGGACCATGACCCCCGCGGCCACCAGAGCGGCGGCCACAAGGGCGCGCTTGAGCGGGTTGGTTCTTATCACGTTACCTCCTGGGTGAACGGGCCTTTCGTACCGTGGGCAATTTGTGCTCAACTGGCAGTCGGCAGCCGGATATATGCCGGAAAGGGCAGCACAAGGCGCGACGCCACTAGGGGAACGTGAATTGCCGCAAGGCAATCCGTCAGGTGCGGCGAAGGGTGTTCTGGAGCACTGGACCCGTCTCAGTCACCGGGGGTCTTGTACACGGCGCGACTCCTTGAATGGGTGGGGGGCGTCGGTAGGGCTCGGTCCCGTGAGCCATACGTAGACGCAAGGAGGCGATCGGGTCCGGTATAGGGTAACTCCCTTGAAACGTCCAGGAGTTGAGCCGCACCGTGACGGGAAAGTCCAATTAGGCCGCAAGGAAAGTCCAAGAATCGCGTGTGGCCGCGATGTCCTCGGTCGCTGCCGCCGTCACGCCGACCGCGACGACCCTTTATTGGTTTGCCGCGGGCCCGCCCGGTCGGCTAGGAAGAATGCATGCTAAAGGGCGGAAAGGTCGGGCTCAGGGCCCGGCACGAGGACGACATCCCGATCCTGGAGACCGGGCTCCACGACGACGTGGTCGTCTACTCACGGTCCAACGTCCTGCCATGGCGGCCGATCACGCCCGGGTCGAAGGACTCGCAGTTCGCGGTGGACGACAAGCGGGACCGGCACGCCCCGTTCTCCGTGGTGGCGCTGGACGGCGGGGAGCTGATCGGCAGCGCTGGGCTGTGGAACATCGACACCCACAACCGGTCCGCGCACATCGGTGTCGGGCTGCTGCCGTCCGCCCGGGGCAAGGGCTACAGCACGGACACCGTCGCGGCGCTGTGCCACTACGGTTTCGTCGTGCGCGGCCTGTGGCGGCTGCAGATCGAAACGCTGTCGGACAACGCCGCGATGCTGCGCTCCGCCGAGCGCAACGGCTTCGTCCGCGAGGGCGTGCTGCGCTCCTCGGCGTGGGTGATGGGCGAGTTCCTGGACGAGGTGCTGCTCGGGCTCCTCGTGCAGGACTGGAAGCCGGACTCGCAGGGCTAGAGCCTGTCCGATACCCGCGCCTGCCGGTCCAGGACGGGCCGTCGGCGAGGGTGGGCCGTCGGCAAGGGTGGTGTGCGACGCGGAGACGGGCCCGGTTGTGGGGTCCGTCGCCATGTCGCGGCGTTCGGGGCGCTCCTAGGGTGACCGGCACCTCGTCGCCTGCAGGAGGCTTCCATGGAGTACGGAAACTCCCAACTGCCCACCCCGGCCGCCCTGTTGGACCGGTGCACGGCATGGCTCCGACGCCGCACGCGCAGGATCGGCACACTGGTGGCGGCCCTCGCGCTCGCCTCCGGCGCGACCTTGTACGGCCCGGCCCCCGAGGCCCGGGCGGCGGTCACCCTTGAGCGGGTGACCGACTTCGGGGCCAACCCCGGCGCCCTGAACATGTACGTGTACCGGCCGACGCCACTGCCCGCGAACCCGGCCGTCGTGGTGGCCCTGCACGGCTGCACCCAGAACGCCCAGCTCTACGCCGACAACTCCGGCCTGACCAAGTTCGCCGACCAGTACGGGTTCCTGCTGGTCTTCGCCGAGACCACGGCGTCGAACAACCTCAACAAGTGCTTCAACTGGTTCCAGAGCGCCGACACCCAGCGCGGGCAGGGCGAGGCCGCCTCGATCCGGCAGATGGTCGCCAAGACCGGATCCGCGTACGGCGGCGACCCCACCCGTACGTACGTGACGGGCCTGTCGGCGGGCGGCGGGATGACCTCGGCGCTGCTCGCCACCTATCCGGACGTCTTCCGGGCGGGGGCCGTCGTCGCCGGTCTGCCCTACCGCTGCGCCACCGACGTCCTCTCGGCCTTCACCTGCATGAACCCCGGCGTGAACCGGACCCCCGCGGCCTGGGCGAAGAGCGTCAAGGACGCCGCCCCCGGCCACACCGGGCCCTGGCCGCGCGTGGCCATCTGGCACGGCGACCGCGACGCCACCGTCGTACCGAAGAACGCGGACGCCCTGCGCGATCAGTGGACAGCCGTGCACGGCCTGCGGCAGACCCCCGACCGCACGTCCACCATCGGCCCCGACGGCACCCGGCGGGAGCAGCACCTGGCCGCCGACGGCAGCGTCGCGGTCGAGGTCGACCGGGTGCCGAGCGTCGGCCACGGCACGCCGGTCGATCCCGGAAGCGGGACGCGGCAGTGCGGGGCGACGGGGACGGCGCACTTCGTCGCGTCGATCTGCTCCAGTTATTGGATCACCGAGTTCTTCGGCCTTCAGCGATGAGCCGATCACGCCCCCGTCACCCGGCGCGCACGGCTGCCACCGGGGCCGCCCTCCTGTTCGCCCTCACCGCCACCCCGAGCGACGCCACCCCGGGAGAGGCCACCCCGTCCACCCCCGCATCCGCGACCTGCACCCACCTCGATCAGCTGGACGTCCCAGGCGCCGAGCGCCAACAGGCCGCCTGTCTCGATGAGTTGACCACCACCGGAACCGTCGCCTCGGGCCACACCGTCCCGGCCGACTGGGCCGGACTGACCCCGAAGGACCTGCCCACGCCCACCGGCGCACCCGGCATCCAGATCGACGGCCATTTCCCCGACACCTCCACGACCAACACCCACCACGGCTGGGACCATGACGCCCAGTTCGTGATCCGGCTGCCCGACCGCTGGAACGGCGGCCTGGTGATCGCGGGGACTCCGGGCAACCGGGCGCAGTACGCGAACGACAGGGCCATCGGCGACTGGGTGCTGGCCCGCGGCTACGCGTACGCCGCCACGGACAAGGGCAACACCGGACCCTGGTTCCACCGCGACGGCCGGCGGCCGGGCGACGCCGTCGCCGAGTGGAACCGGCGAGTCACCCAACTCACCAAGGCCGCCCGCACGGTCACCGCCCAGCGCTACGGCCGGCAGCCCGGCCGCACCCTGGCCACGGGCATCTCCAACGGCGGCTACCTCGTGCGCTGGCAACTGGAGAACCACCCCGAGCTGTACGACGGGGGCATCGACTGGGAGGGCACGCTGTGGCGCGCCGACGGGCCGAACCCGCTCACCTCCCTGCCGACGGCGCTGCGCGCGTACCCCACCTACGCGGCGGGCGGCACCGGAGCCGCCCGTGCCCACCGACAGCTCCTCGCGGCGGGCTTCCCCGCGGGCTCGGAATTCCTGTGGCCCCACCACCACCGCACCTACTGGGACCTGACCCAGCGGATCTACCGAGAGGAGTTCGACCCCGGCTTCGACGGCCCGGCCGATGCGGGCACCCCGTACTGCGCGCCCGGCGCCCCCGGCTGCGACGCGGACTACGACTACGCGCGGCGTCCGGCACGCGTCCACCGCGCCGTCGAGCGGATCGAGCTGACCGGCAGCATCGGGAAACCGCTGATCACCGTGCAGGGCACCCTCGATGTCCTGCTGCCCATCAGCCGCGACGCGGACACCTACGCCCGGCTGGTCCGGGACGCGGGCCGGGGCGGCCTGTTCCGCTCGTACCGCGTCGAGGGAGCCACCCACACCGACTCGCTGTACGACACCTTCCCCGGCCGGCTCCGTCCGCTCCTGCCCTGCCACCGCTCGGCGTTCGCGGCCGTCGAGGGCTGGCTCCGCACCGGCCACCGCCCGCCGCCCAGCCGCACGATCCCGCGTCCCGCAGGGGCGGACCCGGCCACCCTGCTGACCAGTTGCCCGCTGAGGGCTGAGGGCTGAGGGCTGAGGGCTGAGGGCTGAGGGCTGAGGGCTGAGGGCGGGCGTGACGAGCGCGGCGGGTGCCGGTCGTCAACCGTTCGGATACGCCTGCTTCACCAGCTTCTCGCGCAGGACCGCCCACTGGGAGGCCATGTCGTGCACCAGATACAGGTCCCGGCGCCGCGTCCACGGCTGGCCCGACTCGACGTCGTACGTCCCGGGCATCTCGAAGCCGCGCGGCGCGTACGCCGCCATGCCCCGGTCGCGCGTGGTCTGGACGCACCGCTTCACATGATCGCGGAAGCCGACCACGCCCGCGGTGCCGATCCCGCCGGGCAGCTTCGCGCGGAGCTCGGCCACCTGGGCGGCGACACCGTCGGTGCTGAGGTAGGTGATCGTGCCGTCGGGCGCGATCACCGGCTCGATCGAGGTCACGTTCCGCATGTGGTGCTTCGACTCCAGGAACCGGGCGATCTCCCACTGGGCGTACACGGGAACGTCCCGGTGGCGCCGGACCCGGGCCACGGCGTCGGCCAGCTCCTCGTTGACCGGGCCGGGCTCCGGCCGGACCTTCGAGGGGTCGCCGCCTCCGGCCGGGGGACGGTTGCCGAAGCCGTACGCGACGAGGAAGTCCAGCTTCCGCAGCGGGGCCGTCTCCGGGTGCCAGTCGAAGCCGACGTCGTGGAGGTGCGGGACCAGGGCGCGGGCGGCGGCCCGGTCGTCGAGCTCCGGGGCGAGCGCCGCGCGCATGTGGCGTGCGAGCCCGTCGCCCGAGCGGTCGGCGGCGGTGGCCGGAGCGCCGAGCACGGCCGGGGTGGCGAGGGCGGCGGTCACGGCGGCCGCGAAGTCACGTCGTTGCACGAAAGGGCCTCTCTGGCGCGAGTGGTACTCGGCGCATGATCGACGCCGCGGGGAAACGCCACCCGAACGCGACGGGATGGGCCGGTGCCGGAACGATGACGTGAGCCTGCCGGTGGCCGGTGGCCGGTGGCCGGTGGGAGGTGGTCGGGGCGCGATGCGCTGTCGTACGGTGCCGCGGGCCCACCACCTCGCCCTCGCCGTCCCCCACGCCGAAGCCCCTGCCCCCCGATCGGACGGCCTGGTGTGGGTCCAGGACCTGTCCTCCTGGTCCTGGACCCACCCGGTCATCCCACGACCCGGCCGGTCATTCCTCGCCCCGCACCGGCCCCGCGGGGTCCGGCATCAGCGCTTGGTGCCGAAGTTCTGTACCCACCACGGGCCGTTGGCCTTCAGGCTGACACCGGCGCCGAAGTCCTTGTACGCGCAGTTGAGGATGTTCTGGCGGTGTCCGGAACTCCGCATCCAGTCACGCATCGCGGTCTTGGGGCCCTTCGGGCCCTTGTGTATGTTCTCGCCCCAGGCCCCGGCCGGGTAGCCCGCCTTGCGCATCCGGTCCCCGGCGCTCGCGCCCTCCGGGCTGGTGTGCTCGTAGTAGTTGCGCGCCGCCATGTCCTTGGCGTGTGCCATCGCGGCGGCCTGCACCCGGCGGTCCAGGCGCAGCGGCCTGCACCCCGCCCGCGCCCGCTCCTTGTTGACGAGGACCAGAAGCTGCTTCGCGTACTTCGCGGACTTGCTCGGCGCCGGGCGCTTCGGCGGCGTCTTGGCGCGCGGTGCGGCGGCCTTCGCCCCGCCCTCGCGCTGCCCCTCCGCGCCGGAGGGATTGGCCAGCGCGAACGTCCCCACCGAGGCGACGGCGGCAGCCGCCACGACGCCGCCCGCCAGGATGCGCACCTTCCGCCCGCGCGTACCCCGGCCGTGACGACCTCGCTGCCCGGTCTCCTGGGAAGGCGTCCGGTCCTGCTGGTCGTCGTGATCCAGGCGCATGTCTGCTCCGCTCTGTGCTGATCGCCGGTCTGTCCGGCGTATAGGAGAGCGGCTGGGCACCCTGAGACAACACTTTTTCGCGGACGTCCTCTCGTTCGGTTCGGTGAATCGCTCGGGTTCGGCGAACCGGGCGCTGAACGAACGCCGCCCGGACGTACGAGAGTCCATGGAGCCGTACGCGAAAGTCCATCCCGCCCCGGCCCCGCCCGCGCCACCCTGACGGGCAGGGTCGATGCCGTGGCGCCCGTGCCGCGCCCCCAACGAGCAGTAGGCGACCCGCAGTTGGCGACACCCTCGACCGGCACGCGCGCGTAGTGTTCCCCCACGCCTACGCGCGCGTGCCTCCCAGGCGCGAGCGGCAGACACGGCTCACGCGGCGCTGAACAGGCCGACCCCGCTCCGGGACACCCGCCTTCACGCGCGCTCCCTTCCCGTGGTCGAGCGCGCCGCCCCCGTCAGCGGCGCCCCGCAGCCGGAGCCGCCGTGCTCTCCCGCACCACGAGGTGCGTGGGCACCAGCGTCGTGCCCTGCTCACCGGACCCCGTGCGGATCTGCCGCAGCGCGCTCTCCACGAGCAACTGGCCCACCTGGTCGAAGTCCTGGTGGATGGTGGTCAGGGGCGGGAAGAAGGAGGAGGCGTCGGGGATGTCGTCGAAGCCGATGACGCTGACGTCCCCGGGGATCGCGCGCCCCTTCTCGTGCAGCGCGCGCATCACGCCGAGGGCCATCTGGTCGTTGGCGGCGAACACGGCGGTGCAGTCAGGCTGTTCGGCCAGGAGGAGCCCGGCCCGGTAGCCCGATGCGGCGGTCCAGTCCCCGCGCAAGGTGGTCGGGGCCTCGCGGCCCGCCGCCTCAAGGGTCGCCCGCCAGGCGCCTTCCCGGCCCTGTGCGGCGAACGACTCGGCGGGTCCGGCCACATGCCACACCGTCCGATGGCCCAGGCCGAGCAGATGGTCCACCGCGGTCCGGGCGCCGCCCGCCTGGTCGGTGTCGACCACGCTGTAGCGGTCGCCGGCGTGAGAATCGGCCACGACGACCCGCACGTTGGGCGGCGGGACGAGGGACGACGCGTCCAGGAGGTGCACCTCCATGATGGCGATGATCGCGTCCACGGCGAGCTCGCCGAGGCGGGAGAAGGCACCGCGCACCTCGTCCTGCGTGGGGACGGCGACGGGCAGCAGCGTGACCGCGTACCCCTCCTGCGCCGCCGAGCGCGCGATCGCGTCGAGCGTGTGGACGTTTCCCGTGGTCGACAGCGTGAAGGTGACGACGCCGATGGTGCGGAACTCGCCGCGCCGCATGGCCCGCGCGGCGCTGTTGGGGCGGTAGCCCAGCTCCGTCATCGCCTCCAGGACCCGGGCGCGGGTCTCCTCGGTGACGCCGGGGAAGCCGTTCGAGACCCGGGAGACGGTCTGCCCGGAGACACCGGCGAGCCGGGCCACGTCCATCATGGAAGCGCCCTGCTTGCGGCGGGGCGCCCCGCCCTGACGGCCCGGCGTCCGACGCCCGCCCGTAGGTGTTCCGCTGGTTGTCACTTGCACCCTTCCCCGCACGCCACTCGAGTTCTCGCGCAGCCCCTTGACCCTCCGTTGCGGCGCAGTGTAGACATCTCCCACTCAATGTTTACGTAAACATAACACGACCAGCGGCCCTTTCCGGCCATCGATGTTTACGTAAACATCGCAAGGCGCGTCCCTGTCGGGCGCGAGGCGAGTACGAGGGGACAGCCATGGCAACACTGCAATCCGCCGCCGTCGGACGCGCGGGCCCACCACCCCCGCGACGGTCGCGGCGCTCCTGGGCGGGCTGGGGGTTCGTCGCCCCGTTCGCGCTGGTCTTCGCCCTGGTCTTCCTGGCCCCCATCGCCTACTCGATCTACCTCAGCCTCTTCCAGGACCGGCTGATCGGCGGCACCACCTTCGTGGGCCTGGACAACTACCAACGGGCCCTGGACGACCCCGAGTTCTGGGAGGGGCTCGGGCGGGTGACACTGTTCCTCGCCGTCCAGGTGCCGATCATGCTGGGGATCGCGCTGCTCGTGGCGCTGGCCCTGGACAGCGGCAGGCTGTACGGCAAGAGCTTCTTCCGGATATCGATCTTCCTGCCGTACGCCGTGCCCGCCGTTGTCGCCACCCTCATGTGGGGCTTCCTGTACGGCACCCGGTTCGGCCTGGTCGGCGACGTGAACGACGCCTTCGGCGCCGAGCTGCCGGACCCGCTGTCGCCGGACCTCGTGCTCGCGTCCATCGGCAACATCGTCACCTGGGAGTTCGTCGGCTACAACATGCTGATCTTCTACGCCGCGCTGCGCGTGATCCCGCACTCCCTGTACGAGGCCGCGGAGATCGACGGCGCCTCCCAGCTGCGCGTCATCACGGCCATCAAACTCCCCGCGATCCGGGGTGCGTTGGTCATCGCCACGATCTTCTCGATCATCGGCAGCTTCCAGCTCTTCAACGAGCCGAGCATCCTGCAGGACCTGGCGCCCAACGCCATCACCACCTCGTACACCCCCAACCTCTACACCTACTCACTGTCGTTCAACGGACAGCAGCAGAACTACTCCGCGACCGTCGCGATCATCATGGGCCTGATCACCATGGTCATCGCCTATGTCGTCCAGCTCCGCGGCATGCGCAAGGGAGCGTGACCCATGGCCACCCCCACCCGGACCGTCGCCAGGACCACTCGCGCCACCGGCCCGAGGCACGCACCGCCGCCCCGTCTGCGCACCCCCCGGCGGCAGCGGCACAGCCTCGCCCGCCCCCGCCGCAGCGTTCCTCTGACCCTGCTCACGGGCCTGGTCGTGCTCTACACCCTGGTGCCGCTGCTGTGGCTGGTCATCAGCGCCACCAAGTCCCAGGAGGGCCTGGCCGATTCGTTCGGCCTCTGGTTCGGCGGCGACTTCGCCCTCTGGGACAACATCAGCGCGACCTTCACGTACAACGACGGCGTCTTCACCCGCTGGCTCCTGAACACCCTGTTGTACGTCGTCCTCGGCGCCGGCGGCGCCACCGTTCTCGCAGTCCTCGGCGGCTACGCACTCGCCAAGTTCGACTTCCCCGGCAAGCGCGTCGTCTTCGCCGTGGTCATCGGGGCGGTCGCCGTGCCCGGCACCGCCCTCGCGGTCCCCACCTTCCTGATGTTCGGCGAGATGGGCCTGACCAACACCCCCTGGGCCGTCATCATCCCCTCCCTCATCTCGCCCTTCGGCCTCTACCTCATGTGGGTCTTCGCCACCGAGGCGATCCCCGCCGAGCTGATGGAGGCCGCCCGCGTGGACGGCGCCGGGGAGCTGCGCACCTTCTTCCAGGTGTGTCTGCCGCTGCTCGCGCCCGGCATGGTCACCGTCCTGCTGTTCACGATGGTGCAGACCTGGAACAACTACTTCCTGCCGCTGATCATGATCAAGGATCCCGACTGGTATCCCCTGACCCTGGGCCTCAACAGCTGGAACGCCCAGGCCTCGACGGCGGGCGGCCAGCCCGTCTTCCACCTGGTGATCACCGGGTCGCTCATCACCATCCTGCCGCTCATCGCGGCGTTCCTGCTGCTCCAGAAGTTCTGGCAGTCGGGCCTCTCCGCCGGAAGCGTCAAGGAGTAGCCCTCTCCACGCGCCCGATCCCGGCTCCGCTCACTCGGCACCCCACCCACTCCGGCCCTCGCGCACTCCGCCCCCGGGCCGCTCCCGCCCATCGATCCGCACGCCCAGCTAAGGGGAAGCACGCCCATGTCGTTGAACACCCGCCGTGCCCTGCGCGGTCTCGCCCTCGTCTGCGCACTGACCCTGGGAGCGGCCGCCTGCGGCTCCTCCGACGACGGCGACAGCCCTGAGAACGTCTCCGGAAAGGACATCGACGCGGCCCTGAAGAAGGGCGGAAAGATCACGGTGTGGGCCTGGGAACCCACCCTGAAGAAGGTCGCCGAGGACTTCGAGGAGAAGCACCCGGGCGTCGAGGTCGACCTCGTCAACGCGGGCACCAACGACAAGCAGTACACCGCCCTGCAGAACGCCATGTCCGCGGGCAAGGGCGTCCCCGACGTCGCGCAGATCGAGTACTACGCCCTCGGCCAGTTCGCCCTGAAGGAGTCGGTCACCGACCTGTCGGGATTCGGCGCGGACGAGCTCGCGAGCAGCTACTCGCGTGGCCCCTGGAGCGCCGTCAGTCAGGGCGGCGACAAGACGTACGCGCTGCCGATGGACTCCGGGCCGATGGCGCTGTTCTACAACAAGAAGCTCTTCGACAAGCACAAGATCGCCGTGCCCACCACCTGGGACGAGTACGTCGACGCCGCCCGTGCCCTGCACAAGGCCGACCCCAAGGTGTACATCACCAACGACACCGGCGACGCGGGCCTGACCACCAGCCTGCTGTGGCAGGCGGGTGCGCGGCCCTTCGACGTGAAGAACAAGACCGCCGTCGGCATCGACTTCAAGGACAAGGGCGCCGCCGCCTACACCGGCACCTGGCAGAAGCTGATCGACGACAAGCTCCTGGCGCCCATCACGTCCTGGAGCGACGAGTGGTACCAGGGCATGGCCAAGGGCACCATCGCGACCCTGGCCATCGGGGCCTGGATGCCCGCGAACCTCGCCTCCGGCGTGAAGTCCGGCGCGGGGGACTGGCGCGTGGCCCCGCTGCCGCAGTGGACGAAGGGCGGCAAGGCCAGCGCGGAGAACGGCGGCAGCTCCCTGGCCCTGCCCACGGCCAGCAGGAACAAGGAGCTCGCGTACGCCTTCATCGAGTACGCCAACCACGGCGCCGGGGTCCAGACCCGTATCAAGGACGGCGCCTTCCCCGCGACCAACACCGATCTGACGTCGGACAAGTTCCAGCAGACCAAGTTCCCCTACTTCGGCGGCCAGAAGGCCAACCAGGTCTTCGCCGAGTCGGCGGCGCGCGTCCCGGCCGACTGGAAGTACCTGCCGTTCCAGGTGTACTCCAACTCCGTCTTCAACGACACGGCGGGCAAGGCGTACGTGTCGGACACGTCGCTGGCCGACGGGCTGAAGTCGTGGCAGCGGAAGTCGGCGGAGTACGGGAAGCAGCAGGGGTTCACCGTCCACGAGTGATCCGGCCGCCCGACGCCCCCGCGCGTGCTCGACGCCCCCGCGCATGCCGCACGCCCCCACGCCTGGAAAGACGAGAGTGACGATGACCCGTCGCACCACCTTGCCCCGCCTGCTGCCCGGACCGGACGGCGGCCCCCGCGCCCGGCTCGCCTACGGCGCCGACTACAACCCCGAGCAGTGGCCCCGGGAGGTGTGGCAGGACGACGTCCGGCTGATGCGCCGGGCCGGAGTCAACATCATCTCCCTGGGGATCTTCTCCTGGGCGCGCATCCAACCCGAGGACGGCGTCTGGGACTTCGCCTGGCTCGACGAGCTGATGGACCTCCTGCACGGCCACGGCATCGCCGTCGACCTCGCCACCGCCACCGCGTCACCGCCGCCCTGGCTCACCACGGCGCACCCGGAGATCCTGCCGGTCACGGCCGCCGGCGCGACGGTCTGGCCCGGGGCGCGGCAGCACTGGCGGCCCACGTCGCCGGTGTTCCGTGAGTACGCGCTCCGCCTGGTCTCCGCCATGGCGAAGCAGTACGCGGGCCACCCCGCCCTGGCGGCCTGGCACGTCAACAACGAACTGGGCTGCCACAACATCTACGACTACTCCGACGACGCCGCCCGCGCCTTCCGGGCCTGGCTGCGCGATCGGTACGACAGCCTCGACCGGCTCAACCACGCCTGGGGCACGGCCTTCTGGTCGCAGCGCTACAGCGACTGGGACCAGATCCTGCCGCCCCGCCTCGCCGCCTCCCACCCCAACCCGACGCAGCAGCTCGACTTCAAGCGCTTCTCGTCGGACGCGCTGAAGGACTACCTGTGCGCCGAGCGGGACCTGCTGCGCCGCCTCACCCCGGAAACCCCGGTCACCAGCAACTTCATGGTGATGGGCGGCACCAAGGGCATGAACTACGCTGACTGGGCGGGCGAGGTCGACTTCGTCTCCAACGACCACTACGTCCACCCGGGCCCGCAGGACCGCGACGAGCTGTCGTTCTCCGCCAACCTCATCAGCGGTGTCGCCGGCGGCCACCCCTGGTACGTGATGGAGCACTCCACCAGCGCCGTCAACTGGCAGCCGGTCAACGTGGCCAAGCGCCCCGGCGACCTCGCCCGCGACTCGCTGCTGCACGTCGCCCACGGTGCCGACGGCATCTGCTTCTTCCAGTGGCGCCAGTCGGCCGCCGGAGCCGAGAAGTACCACTCGGCGATGGTCCCGCACGCGGGGGAGGACAGCGAGGTCTTCCGCGCCGTGACCGAACTCGGCCGCACCCTGCGCGACTTGGCGCCGATCGCCGGTTCCGGGCGCGAACCGGCCGCCGTCGCGATCCTCTTCGACTGGGAGTCGTGGTGGGCCAGCGAGCAGGACTCCCACCCCACGTCCCTCCTCGACTACCGTCAGGAGGCGCTCGACTGGTACTCCGCGCTGCTCACGCTCGGGATACGCGCCGACGTCGTCACGACGGACGCCGATCTCACCCCGTACCGGCTGCTCGTCGCGCCCGTCCTGCATGTGGTGCCCGGGGAGCTGGCCGCTCGGCTGACCCGGTACGCGGAGGGCGGCGGCCACCTGGTCACGACGTACTTCTCCGGGATCGTCGACGAGAACGACCACGTGTGGCTGGGGGGCTATCCGGGCGCGCTGCGGGATCTGCTGGGCATCCGGGTCGAGGAGTTCGGGCCGCTGCCGGACGGGGACGCCGTGTCCGTGGCCGGTGATCTCACGGGCACGCTGTGGGCCGACCGCGTCGACGTCGTCGACCCCGCCGTGGAGGTCCTCGCGCACTACGGCTCGGGTGCGCACGCCGGTCGCCCGGCGGTGACCCGCCGCCGCGCCGGGAGCGGGTCGGCCGCCTATGTCGGCACCCGCCTGGGCGCGGAAGGGCTGGCCGGGCTGCTGCCCCGGCTGCTCGACGCGGCCGAGGTCCGCAGCGAACTCCCCGCCGCCGCGCGCGGCCGGGTCGAGCTCACGGTCCGCCGGGCCGGGGACCACCGCTACCTGTTCCTGGTCAACCGCACCGATGAGGCGGTGACCCTGACCGGCCTGGCCGGGGACCTGCTCACCGGCGGCGACGGCGGCGCGCACACCGGCGACGGAGACACACCCACCGGTGCCGCGGACGCACTCACCGGCAGCCCTGACCACGCACGCCCCGGCACCTACGAAGACGTACCGCGGCGCCACCTCACCCTGCCCCCACGCGGAGTCGCGGTCCTGCGCGAGCCCGCCGCCTGACAGCACGGCGCACCACCCGAAGTGACAACTCCAGAAAGGGATCACGATGGCACACGGCACCCGCAAGCGGCCGCTGCCGACCGTCCTCGGCGTCACCGCCCTGGCCGCGGTCACCGCACTCGCCGCCGCCCCACCGTCACCCGCGGCGGAACGCGCCGCCGACTCCGTCACTGTCCAGCCCGACCCCGCGAGCGCGCGGCAGAAGTTCGAGGGCTGGGGCACCAGCCTGGCCTGGTTCGCCAACGCCACCGGGGGCTATCCCGACGAGATCCGCAACGAACTCGCCGAGCTGCTGTTCGGCGCAGGCGGGCTCAACCTCAACATCGCCCGCTACAACATCGGCGGCGGCAACGCCCCCGACGTCAAGGACTACCTCCGGGCCGGAGGCGCGGTCGAGGGCTGGTGGCAGGCTCCCCAAGGCACCACCCGCGAGGACACCGAATGGTGGGACCCCGCCGACCCCGCCCACTGGAAGGACGACGCGGACAAGCCCCAGCGCTGGTGGGTCGACCGGATCAAGTCGAAGATCGACCATTGGGAGACGTTCAGCAATTCGCCCCCGTGGTTCATGACGAAGAGCGGCTATGTCTCCGGGGGCTTCGACGCCAACGAGGACCAGCTCAAGACGGAGTCCATCGACGACTTCACCGCGTACCTCACGGGCGCGACCCGGCGCCTGGAGAAGGCACACGGCATCAAGGTGAAGACGCTCGACCCCTTCAACGAACCCAACACCGACTACTGGAGCACCGAGCTCGGCCCCGACGGGCAGCCCATCGGCGGCCGTCAGGAGGGCGCACACCTGGGTCCCGGCCTGCAGCAGCAGGTCATCCGCTCGCTGGCCCCGGCCCTGCGGAAGTCCAAGAGCCGCACGAAGATCTCGGCGATGGACGAGACCAACCCGGCCAAGTTCGCGGAGAACTGGAACTCCTACCCGGCCGAGGTGCGACGCCTGGTCGACCAGCTCAACGTCCACACGTACGGCACCGGGGGCCGCACCACGGTGCGCGACCTGGCCAAGGCGGCGGGCAAGCCGCTGTGGATGAGCGAGGTCGAGGGGGAGTGGGACCCGGACGGGCAGGACTTCGAGGACATGAAGTCGGGCCTCGGCCTGGCCCAGCACATCGTCGACGACCTGCGCGAACTGGAGCCCACGGCCTGGGTGTTCTGGCAGCCCGTCGAGGACTACAACAACATGAAGCCCGGCGGTGAGAGCGCCAAGGGCGGCAACTGGGGCAGCATCCAGCTCCCCTTCGACTGCACGGCCAAGGACACCCTGAAGACCTGCCCCATCAGGACCAACACCAAGTTCGACACGGCCCGCAACTTCACCCACCACATCCGTCCGGGCGACCGCCTGATCAGGGTGGACAACGACTCCAGCGCGGCGGCGGTCGACGCGGACGGCAACGGCGCCACGATCGTCCACGTGAACTCCACCGGCTCGGAGCGCACGGTGACGGTGGACCTGTCGAAGTTCGCCTCCGTCAGCCCGAACGCGACCGTGACGCCGGTCGTGACCAGCGCCGACGGCGCACTTGAACGCCGCGATCCCGTCCGGGTCACCGACAGCCGCGCCACGGTCACCGTCCCGGCCGAGTCGGTCACCAGCTTCGTCGTGGACGGGGTGTCCGGCACCGCGTAGCGGGCCGTTGCGGTCCGTCGGCCGAGGACGGGCGGCCGACGGACCGTCACCCTCAGCTGTCAGTCGAAGACTTCGAGGGAGTACAGGGAGTATCCGTAGCCGGTTCCGCGCGTGATGCCCTGCACGCGTACGTGGCGGGCGGTGGTGGCCGGGAAGGTCAAGGTGTCCTCTCCCGCCTCCGTGCGGCCCCGGCGCTCGGCCACTGTTCGCCACGTGGTGCCGTCGGGGGACACCTGGATGTCGTAGTCCTTTCCGTAGGCGGCTTCCCAGTTCAGCCGGACGGACTTGACGCGGTGGTCACCGCCGAGGTCCACGCTCAGCCACTGGTCGTCGGTGTAGCGGCTGGCCCAGCGGGTGGTGGCGCTGCCGTCGACCGCGTGGGACGCGGGGAAGGCCGCGGTCTCGGTGGACGAGGTGGCGGTGGGGCGTCGGTGGGCCAGGTCGCCGGGGGTGCGGTCGGGGCTGAGGTGGGCGGTGCCGGGGCCTCTGCCGACGGTGGCCGCCCGGTTGAGGAAGGCGGTGTAGTCGGTGCCTGCCGCGCCCCCGGACCACATCTTCTGCGCGAGCGCGTCGAAGCTCTTGTCGATCAGACCGTGGACCTGGAGTTCGGTGTAGTCGGCGCGCACCAGGTCGTTCCACACGGCGGGCATGGCGCCGAGGAGGCTCGGGTCATGGGGGGTGAGGTTCTGGTCGCCGCCGAAGACGTGCGGCTCCCAGTTGGCGAAGATGTCCCGGCCGTCGAGGCCTTGGCCGTGGTAGTAGTTCGCGAAGGGGACGACGTAGAGCAGGCCGTCGTTGGAGTTGATGACCTTGTAGCCGTCGGCGATGGCGGCCTTGGGCGCGTACCAGCCGTTGTTCCAGCTGTTGATGGTCATGTTCTTGTCGTAGCCCGCGCCGCCGCCCGACATCTGCGAGAAGCTGCCCCAGGCATGGACGTTCTTGCCGAGCGAGCGCACATACGGCGCCAGGGTGTTGACGTACTTCTTGTAATCCCCGGCCCGGTCCTTCGGGTACTCGTCGATGCCGATGTGGACAGCGGGTCCCCGGAACCACGGCGTGAATTCGGCGAACACGCTCTTCATGAAGATGGTGGTCTCCGGCTTGCTCAGATCCAGATGGTCGGAGTTCCCGTTGTTGAGGCCCAGTTCCGGCTTGAACTTGATGAAGGCCCGGGAGTGTGCCGGTGAGTCGAACTCCGGGACGATGTCGACGCTGTTCGCGGCGGCCGTGTCCTCGAATGCGTCCCAGTCCTGCCGGGTGTATCCCTGCTCCGCTCCGAGCCCCGCGAATTTCGGATTGGTGCTCTTGAGACGGAACGCGGACAAGGCCTTGGACCAGTCGCCGTTCGGCGGGGTGATCTCGTTGTCGTTGAGATGCAGTTGGAGGGTGTTGAGTTTCAGCCAGCCCATCCAGTGCAGGTACGACTTGATGAACTCGGGTGTGAAGTAGCGTCGGCCCACATCCAGCATGAAGCCGCGCACCGCGTAGTTCGGGTAGTCGACGATGGTGCCCACGGGCAGGCTCGCGCGGTCGGGCGAGCCGAGGACGGACTGCAGGAGCGTGCGGGTGCCGTAGTAGAGCCCCTTGTTACCGCCGCCCACGACGCCGACGGAACCATCGGTGATCTTCAGGCGGTACGCCTCGGGGCGCAGCGCCGGTTTGGCCGCACCGAAGTCGGCATCGGCGTCGACCTGTAGTGCGATGTCACCGGCGGCCGGATCTCCCGTTCCGGCACGCAAGCGGAGAGAGGTCAGCTCGGTGAATTCCGCGACCACTTGAGAGGCCAGTTTCCGCACACTCGCGGGGGCGCCTCGGGGCACCATGATGCGGCTTGACGAGGTGAGCGTGAGGCGGCCGCTCCCGCCGTCCCATTTCTGCACGGCAGGGACCACTCCCGGCGGTGCGCTATTCGGGGCGGCCGAAGCGTGGGGGGCGCCGCGCAGACCGAGGAGGGAAGCGAGGAGGGTGCTCAGGGCGATGACGGCCATGACGGGATGTCTTGATTTCAAGTCGACTCCTGAAAGTGGCATGGCAGGGCCCACGTTCGTGAATTGCGGGTGGGCCGGCGTCGCCAACTGTGAGGGGTGAAAGGAGACGTACGACAAGGGGTACTTCACGCTGAGTCGCCCCTACCATCCTCGGGTGCGCTGAAGAGGTCAAGAGGTGTAGACCAGTTACCTCTAGGTATCATTTGGTCTGCGCCAATGCATTCCTCGTGCGGCCGCCGGATATGCACGGTTCGCGCCCGTGGGTGGAAAGCGAAGGGGGCAATTGGCGGGACCGCGCGGGAATGTGACGCGGAAGCAGGTGCCGGGGAGTCGGGAGGTCGCCGTGCGGCGGACCCTCCCCCTCGCATGCCCGCACGCCGGTGAGTTAGGTTAGCCTTGCCTGAGTTTGATCAAGGGGAGGGGAATCCATGCCGACGTGGAACGCGGGGGCGGCGCGGGAAGGCTCGTCGACGACGGGACGACCGTCGGGCGGTGCCGCATGAGTCTGATCGACCACCGGCACCGGCACCTGGAGCGGATCGCCGAGGTCCGGACGGGCGAGCACGCCGAGAAGGTCGGCTACCCGATCCGCGTCCGGGAAACCGAAGTCGTCCGCACCGCCATGGTCGGCGCGGGCCTGCTGCGGGTGACGCTGGGCGGGCCGGGCACCGCGGGGTTCGAAGCCCACTCGCCCGACGAACACGTGAAATTGCTCTTCCCGGAGCCCGACGGCACCCTGCGGCTGCCCGAGCCGAACGGCACGATGCTGCGCTGGCCGCGGCCGGCGCCCACCTCACGCGAGTACACCGTGCGCCGCTACGACCCCGGCACGGGCGAGATCGACATCGACATCGCCCCGCACGACGGCGGCCTCGCCTCGGACTGGGCCCACGCGGTCGAACCGGGCGCCGTCATCCACGTCGCCGGACCGCCCGGGGGCCTGATCGTCCCGCACACCTACGACCGCTACCTGCTCGCCGGTGACATCACGGCGCTGCCCGCCATCGCCCGCTGGCTGGAGGAGCTGCCCAGGAGCGCGAAGGGCTGGGCGTTCGTCGACGTCGCCGACGCCACGCAGGAGATCGAGCTGTCCGCGCCCGAGGGTGTCGAAGTGCGCTGGCTGCACCGCGGCGACCGCCCGCCGGGCACCGGCGACGCCCTGGCGCAGGCCGTGACCTCGGTGACCGTGCCCGAGGGCGAGCGGCTGTACGTGTGGGTCGCGGGCGAGGCGGGACAGATCAAGCCGCTGCGCCGCTGGGTCCGCGACGACCTGCGGCTCGACAAGACCGACCACGACATCACCGGCTACTGGAAGCGCGGCGTCGCCGACTTCGACGACGAGCACGAGCCGGGCCACGAGCACGGGCACACCCACAGCCACTGACCATTCGGCCGGACGGGGGCGGGGACGGGGGTGGGGGCAAGGCCGCTGCCCGGCCGTCCCGCCGCAAGGGTCGCTGACCGCTGGCCGTCGTCCCGCCCGAAAGGGCGCCCTCCCGCATGAGCCGCCCTCAAGAGCAAGGAGCAACGCATGTCCCTCCGCAGATCCTCGGCCCTCGTCGGCGCCCTGGCGCTGGCCCTGGTCGTGACCGGGTGCGGCTCGTCCAAGGACGGGTCGGACGCCGCCGGCAAGGGCAAGACCCGGGTGTTCGCCGCGGACAACGGCAAGATCACCATCCCGGCCGACCCGAAGCGCGTGGTGGCGACGGGCTATGCCGTGCCCGCCATGATCGAGGCCGACGCGTCGCTGGTCGGCATCTCGTCGTGGAAGCGCGGGGAGCCCTTGATGAGCAAGAAGGACCTCGCCACGTACAAGAAACTCCCCAAGGTGGCGGGGGAGTTGGCGAAGGAGACCAACTACGAGGCCATCGCCGAGGCCGAACCCGACCTGATCGTCATCGGTGTGCCCGCCCCGGTGCTCGGCGACATCGACGTGCAGCGCCTGGAGTCCATCGCCCCGGTCGTGGCGATCGGCCCGACCGTGCCGTCCGCGTGGCGCAAGCTGACCCGCAAGCAGTCCGACGCCGCGGGCTCGCTGAAGAAGTTCGACGCCGTGCAGAAGCGGTACGAGGCCAAGGCCGCGAAGCTCGCCAAGAAGTACGAGGGCGTGCTGCCCGAGCTCAAGCTGGGGCACGTCGGGGCGTACGGGGAGGTCGCCAAGGGCACCTTCCAGCGCGAGTTCGGCAACTCGTGGGGCACGAACATCGCCGAGGACCTGGGCGCGAAGTACTACGGCAAGGTCAAGAAGCCCGGCCCCGGTTCGCACGCGGTCAGCGAGTACCCGTCCATCGAGGAACTGCCCGCCTCGCTGCGTGCGGCCGACGCCATCACGTACTCGGTGCAGGCCGACGGCAGCGTCCCCAAGGCGGTCAAGTACGTCATGGACTCGAAGCTGTGGAAGAACCTGCCCGCGGTCAAGGCAGGGAAGACCTACCCGCTGCGCTACACCGAGGCCGCGACCTACGGGCAGGCCATGAAGACCCTGGACGCGATCGACAAGTCGTTCGCTCCGCTCCTGAAGCGGTGACCGGCGCGGGCCGCGCGTCAAAGGCGCCGGCACCGGGGGGCCGCGTCCGCGAGGTGACGTCATCGGGGCGGGCCACCCCACGTGTCGCCCTGCTCGTCGGCGGTCTCGTGCTCCTGGTGGCCGTCGCCGTGGTCAGCATCGGCATCGGCGCCCGCTCGGTGCCGCCCGCCGAGGTCGTCCGCGCGCTCTTCGACTTCCAGGGCACCGACGACCACGTGATCGTGCGCGACGTACGGGCGCCGCGCGCGCTGCTCGCCGTGGCGGTGGGCGCCGCCCTCGCCCTGGCGGGCGCGCTCATCCAGACGCTGGCCCGCAACCCGCTGGCCGAGCCCGGCATCCTCGGGGTCACCGCGGGCGCCGGGTTCGCCATCACCCTCGGCTCGGCGCTCGGTCTGACCGGCGGTCAGGTGGGCGAACTGGGCTTCTCCATCGTCGGCTCCGTGCTCGCGGCGCTGCTCGTCGCCGCGGTCGGGCGCCGCTCCCCGCTGCGCCTGGTGCTCACCGGCGTGGCCTTGACCGCGGTCCTCAGCGGCGTCGCGATGGGCCTGCGGCTGATGCTTCCGGACGTCTTCGACTCGTACCGCTTCTGGTCCGTCGGATCCCTCGCGGCCCGCGAACAGGCGCCCCTGGCCCTGCCGTTGGCCGCGATCGGGGTGTGCCTGATCGGCGCGCTGCTGCTGAGCCGGGCCCTCAACGTCCTGGCACTCGGCGAGAGCGTCGCCAACACGCTGGGGGCGAGCGTGGGGCGCGTGCGGATCGCCGCGCTCGCCCTGATCACCGTGCTCAGCGGCGCGGCGACGGCGGTGGCCGGGCCGATCCTGTTCGTCGGCCTGATCGTCCCGCACCTGGTGCGCAGGCCCGCCGGGGGCTCGGTGCCGTGGCTGATCCTCTACACGATGGTCGTCGGCCCGATCCTGCTGCTCGTCGCCGACATCGGCTCCCGGGTGCTGCTGCCCACCGGCGAGGTGCCGGTCGCCGTCGTGACCGCGTTCCTCGGCGGCCCCATGCTGATCTGGGCCGTCCGCCGCCACGGGGCGGGGGCGCTGTGACCACACGTCAGGCCCTCGCTGCTCCCGCGCGACGACGGACCGTCCTCAGCGCGCTCGGACTGCGGCCCGAACGCCGCACGGTGATCCTCGTCGCCGTCCTCACCGCCCTGATCCTCGGCCTCGGCCTGCTCGGACTCTGCTACGGCGCGTCCTGGAAGAGCCCCGGCGAGGTGTTCGCCGCGCTGAACGGGTCGGAACCGTCCATCGTGATCCAGGACTGGCGGCTGCCCCGCGTCCTCGCCGCCCTGGTCTTCGGCGCCGCCCTCGGCGTCTCCGGCGCCCTCTTCCAGAACCTCACCCGCAACCCCATGGGCAGCCCGGACGTCATCGGCCTCGACGCGGGCGCCTACACCGGCGCCCTGGTCGCCCTGACCGTCCTGTCGGGCACGTCCGCGCAACTGGCCGTCGGCTCGGTGCTCGGCGGGCTCGCCGTCGCGGCCCTGATCTACGTCCTCGCGTACGACCGGGGGTTCTCCGGGCTGCGCCTGGTGGTGATCGGCGTCGCCGTCAACGCGATGGTGACCGCGCTCAATTCGTGGATCGTGCTGCGCGCCGAGCTGGAGGTGGCGATCGCCGCGGTCGGCTGGAGCGCGGGCTCGCTCAACGGCGTCGGCTGGGGCGACCTCGGCATCCCCTTCACCGTCATCGGCGTACTCCTCGCCCTGATGGCCGCTCGCGCGCACGCCATGCACCAGGCGGCACTCGGCGACGCCATCGCCGTGACCACCGGTGTCGGCCTCGACCGGCTGCGGCTCCTCATGGTCCTCGTCGGCGTCGGCTGTACGGCCACGGTCACCGCGGTCGCCGGACCGATCGCGTTCATCGCCCTCGCCGCTCCGCAGATCGGCCGCAGGCTCGCGGGCGCGGCCGGGGTGCCGCTGCTTCCCGCCGCCCTGACCGGGGCGGTACTGCTCCAAGGCGCCGACCTGATCGCCCAGATGCTCCTCGCCCCCGTCGCCCTGCCGGTCGGAGTGGTGAGCACCGCGATCGGCGGCTGCTACCTGATCTGGCTGCTCACCAAGGAGGTGGCGCGCGCGTGACCGCACGCCTGACCGCGCGGGACCTCACCCTGCGCTACGGAGACCGGGTGGTGTCCACCCACCTGAGCCTCGACGTCCCCGACGGCGCCTTCACCGCCGTCGTCGGCCCCAACGCCTGCGGCAAGTCCACCCTGCTGCGCGCCCTCGTCCGGCTGTTGCGCCCCGACACGGGGGAGGTGCGCCTCGACGGCCGCCAGGTCGGCGGCTACGCGACCAAGGCACTGGCCAAGCAACTCGGCTTCCTGCCGCAGGATCCGCTCGCCCCCGACGACATCAAGGTCCGCCAACTCGTCGGACGCGGCCGCTTCCCGCACCAGTCGC
Organism: Streptomyces flavofungini; assembly: GCF_014650815.1. Classification (GTDB taxonomy): domain Bacteria; phylum Actinomycetota; class Actinomycetes; order Streptomycetales; family Streptomycetaceae; genus Streptomyces; species Streptomyces flavofungini. Next base: position 63,078 of record NZ_BMVR01000012.1, on the reverse strand, counting down.
TGCTGGCGCTGTGGTCGCGGCAGGACGAGGACGCCGTCGCCGAGGCGATGGCCGCCGCCGGGGTCGAGGACCTGGCCGACCGGCCGGTGCGGGAGCTGTCCGGCGGCCAGCGCCAGCGCGTCTGGATGGCCATGGTCCTCGCCCAGGAGACGCCCTGCCTGCTCCTGGACGAGCCGACGTCCTTCCTGGACATCACGCACCAGTACCAACTCCTCGGCCTCCTCGCCGAGCTGCGCGACGCGGGCCGCACGGTGATCGCCGTCCTGCACGACATCAACCAGGCCTGCCGGTTCGCCGACCACCTGATCGCGATGAAGGACGGCCGCGTGGTCGCGGAGGGCGCCCCCGGCACCATCGTCGACGCCGCCCTGATCAAGGACGTCTTCGACCTGTCGAGCGTGATCATCCCCGACCCGGTGACGGGTACGCCGATGGTGGTGCCCACGCTCGAAGGGGAGTGACGCGCAACTCGTGGTGTTCTGCGCCCGGACGCACGAACGCCGTGGTCGGCTCCCGCGCGCGGGGTCAGGAGTTCTGGGTGTGGTGGTCCAGCAGGCGGGTGAGCAACTGCATGAACTGGTCGCGTTCGGCGGGGCTCAGTGGTGCGAGCAGTTCGTCGTGGAGCACGTCCAGGACCTTGTCGAGGCGGCGCAGGCGGCGGCGGCCCTGGGCGGAGATCGTGATGATGTTGCGGCGCTGGTCGGCGGGGTCCGGCGCCCGCTCGACGAGGTGACGCTCGGCCAGTTCGTTGAGCACGCCGACCATGTCGCTGCGGTAGATGCCGGTGCGCTTGCTCAGCGTCGCTTGGCTGGCCGGTCCGAAGTCCTGCAGTGAGGCGAGCACGGCGTAGTGCCACTTGCGGGCGTCGGCCTGGGCGAGACCTTCGTTGATCAGCCGGTCCGACCGCGTGGTGAGCTGCGACAACTGTCGGCTCGCCCGCCGACGCAGCCGGTCGGGAATCCTGCGGGCGCCGTCGTCGGGCCTGTCCGCGGCATGGGCGGCTTCGGCTCTGGTCATGGCACCCGTCCTCTCCATTGCGTTAGTTCCACTAACGATATACGTTCACCCGTGCCGCCACCGTTAGTGCGACTAACGATGGCGGGCGAACTCCGGAAAGGAAGATCCGCGATTCCCGCCAAGACACTGCAGATTCCCACCCCTGACGGCCGGGCTGACGCCTTCGCCGCCTTCCCCGACGACGGTGCGCGGCACCCGGGGGTGCTGATGTACTCCGATGCGTTCGGCCTGCGGCCGGTGCTGACGGAGATGGCCCGCGAACTGGCCGGGCACGGGTACTACGTGCTCGTCCCCCACCTCTACTACCGGCACGGCCCGGCCCCGGTGATCGAACTCCCCGACCACATCGGGGAAGAAGCCCGGCCCGAGGTCATCGCCCGGCTGCTGCCCTTGCTGGAGGCGCACACCGCCGAACGGGCCCAGCGCGACGCCGACGCCTACCTCACGTTCCTCACTACACAGCCCGAGGTCAGCGCCGGACCGGTCGCCGTGACCGGCTACTGCATCGGCACCCTCTTCGCCCTGCGCGCCGCGGCGGCCCACCCCGACCAGGTCGCCGCCGTCGCCGGATTCCACCCCGGCTTCGTGGTCACCGACACGCCCGACAGCCCGCACCGCCTGATCCCCGAGCTGGCCGCCGAGGTCCACCTGGGCCTCGCCGAGGACTTGCCGCCGGAGGCGATCGGCGCGTTGGGCGAGGCCCTGGACGCGGCGGGTGTCGGCCATGCCGCCGAGGTCTACCCCGGCACCGAGCACGGCTTCACCATGGCCGACACCGACGCCTTCAGCCCCTCCGGGCTGCGGCGCCATTGGGACTGCCTGCTTCCCCTCCTCGGCCGCGCCCTGGCCAGGAGCTGAGGCGGCCCTGGCGCGGTCATGGGGTGGCGCGCGGGAGAACGAGTGATCCGTCGTAGGCCGGTCGGCCGCGGAGGTGGCCGAAGGCCTCGTCCCAGGCGCCCGAGCCCAGGGCGTGGCGCAGGGAGATGCCGAAGTCCTGGCGGGCCCGGTCGTCGAGGAAGCTCCAGGCCGAGCAGGCCTGGCGGGCGGCGGGGTCGAGGAGGAGTTCGGGGCGGCCGTAGTACGCCTCGTTGAAGCCGTCGGTGCAGTCCAGCGGGATGGGGACGGGCTGGACGGTGGTGGTGCCGCCGAGGGCGGCGGTGAGTCGGCGCGGCGGCGGGTGGCGGCGGGCCTCGGTCTCCAGGACGTCGGGGGCGTACTCGTACAGCCAGAAGTCGCGGACGCGCGCGGGGTCGCAGGTCAGGACCGCGACCGGGCCGCGGGTGACGCGTCGCATCTCGCGCAGCCCGGCTTCGACGTCGGCGCGGAGCCGCTGTCAGGCGTTCGGGGAGCGGGCGTAACGCCAGCAGGCGGGTCGGCGCAGGCGCCGGACCGCTTCGATGACAGCCATGAGCGCTTCGGGCGGTCCTTGAGGCGGTCCCTTGGGGGCGGTTCCTTCGAGGCGGTCCCTAAATCGTTCGCGCCCGCGTCGGCCGAGTGGGACGATCCGCGAGGCGTACGGAAAGCGCGGCGTCGGGGGAGTGGGGTGCGCCGCGCGCCCGGTGCCGCCGCGGGCGATGGGTGCGCCGTACGCGCCAGTGGGGGCCGCCTGATTCGCCCCGGCCCCTGCCACCGCGCTCCTTCTCTTCCCGCCCTTCCCGGCTCGCTTCCTTCCGAACTCGCTTCCTTCCGAGAGGTAGCTGTGATGTCCGTTGCCGCGTCCCAGTCGTTCGAGTCCCAGTCCGCCCCGGTGGTCCGCACGGCGGCCGGGACGGTGCGCGGCAGCCGGGAGGGGGGCCTGGCAGTGTTCCGGGGCATCCCCTTCGCCGAACCGCCGGTCGGCGAGCTGCGGTTCGCCGCACCGAGGGCGGTGCGGGGGTGGGACGGGGAGCGGGAGGCGGTCGCGTACGGGCCGCCGCCGCCCCAGGCCGGGGTGTTCGGGATGGACGCGCTGTCCGAGGAGGCGCCGGGCGATGACTGGCTGACGGTCAACGTCTGGTCGCCCGACCCGGGGGCGGGCGCGGGGCTGCCGGTGCTGGTGTGGATCCAGGGCGGCGCCTATGTGATCGGCATGTCCGGGCTGCCCGAGTACGACGGCGGCCGCCTGGCGCGAGAAGGCGGCGTCGTGGTCGTGACGTTCAACTACCGCGTGGGCATCGAGGGTTTCGCGCAGATCGAGGGAGCCCCGGCCAACCGGGGGCTGCTCGACCAGGTCGCCGCGCTGGAGTGGGTGCGCGACAACATCCGGGGCTTCGGCGGGGACCCGGACCGGGTCACCGTCTTCGGGCAGTCCGCGGGCGGCGGGTCCGTCGCCGCGCTGTTGGCGATGGGTCGCGCGCGGGGGCTGTTCCGCCGGGCCGTCGCGCAGAGCGTCCAGGGTACGTACTTCTCGCCGGAGCTCGCCGCCGACGTGACCGCCGCCTGCGCGGCCGAGCTGTCGCTGCGGCCCACGGTGGCGGAGCTGTCCACCGTGGACCCGACGCGGCTGTCCGCCACCGGCGACGCCATCACCGCGAAGATCGCCCAGTGGGCGGAGCGCTGGGGCCGGCCCGGGCACCGGACGATCCCGTTCGCGGCCGTCGTCGACGGCGACGTCCTGCCCACCACCCCCTGGCAGGCGCTGGCCGGGGGCGCCGCCCGGGACATCGAGCTGATCGCCGGTCACGCCCGCGACGAACACCGGCTGTTCGGCGTGATCGACGGCACGCTCGGCCAGGTGACCGAGGAGCAGGCCGCGACGGCTCTGGGGACCTTCGCCCCCGGCCCCGACGGGCCGCGGCGCTACCGCGACGCGCTCCCCGACGCGGGCCCGAACGAACTCTACGAACGCGTCCACGCGGACTGGCTGTTCCGCATGCCGTCCCTCCACCTCGCCGAGTCCCAGCTCCAGGGTGGCGGCCGCGCCCACCTCTACGAACTCACCTGGCCCGCACCGGGCATGGGCGGCGTCCTCGGCGCCTGCCACGGCCTCGACGTACCGCTCGTCTTCGGCAACCTCGCCCACGGCCAGACCGCCGCACTGCTCGGCGAAGGACCCTCCCCGGAGGCCGAGTCGCTCTCGGCACACATCCGCGGCGCGTGGACCGCGTTCGCCACGCACGGCGACCCGGGCTGGCCCGCGTACGACACCGCGCAGCGCCTGACCCAGCTCTTCGACACACACCCGACCGTCGCCCCCGACCCGGAGAAGATCTCCCGCCTGCTGTGGCAGGACCACGCATTCGAGGCTCTGCCACTGCTCGACCGGTAGGGCCCGCTGCGGGAGACGTGTTGTCACCGGGCCCCACCCCGCAGGTGGTGACACCACCCGACCTCTTCGGCTGACGGTGAAAGGGCCGGGTGGTGTGGAGACCGTCGGCGGGGTCTGGCGCCGAGCCGGCACCCGCCCCGGGTTCACCCCGCTCAGGCGTCCATTCGGCCCCGCTCCTCCCGCGCCCCCACCCACTCCGGGGGACCGTACTCATGTCCGAGATGTTCGCATGTGTGCACGAAGGAGCCCCTGTGGTCCCCGTCAGGTTCGTCGTCATCGGCGCCGTCGCCGCTCTCACCGCCACCCTGCCCGCCGCCCCGAGCCCCGCCGCCGCCCCGAACCCCGCCGCGGCGCCGGCGCCCGGGCTCCCCGGCCTGCTTCGCTTCGGCGAGGTCACCTGGACCGAGGGCGCCTTCAGCGCCCTGTGCCGACGCGGCACCGTCGCGGCACCCGACCAGCGGGCCCTCCCGCTGTTCGACGGCGAGAGCGTCACCGCGTACGCCAAAAAGGTGGCACGGGACCGGCAGGGCACCCTGCTGTGGAGCGGGCACGTCGCCGGGCGCCCCGACCGGCCGGTCACGCTCGCGGTCGACGGTGCCTGCGCCGGAGGCAGGCCGCGGGTCGCGGGCGAGATCACCGCGGGGCAGGTGCGCTACGCGCTGGAAGGCGTACGGCCCGGGGTGTCCCGCATCCGGTCGTTCGACACCGCCCGCCAGACACCGCTCGTACGTGACGCACTGCGCCTGGCCGATACGGCGCGGCCGACCGCGCCACCCCGCAGACGGGCCGAGCCGACGGACCCGGTCATCGACGTGCTCATCGGCTACACGCCCCAGACCGCCGAGGACACCGAGGGCGGCGCGGCCGCTCTCGCACTCCAGGCCAAGGCCGCGGTCGAGGGCACCAACCAGGCGTACGCCGACAGCCAGGTCAAGGCCCGCCTCAATCTGCTCGGGACCTTCGAGACGCCGGAGTGGTCCGGGGACGCGGGCGACATGGACGGCATGACCGGCGCGCTCGCCGATCCGGCGGACCCGCGGTACTCCGACGACTGGGCCACCAGCGTCCGCGCCACCCGGGACGCGCAGGGCGCCGACCTCGTTCACGTCCTGTCCAAGTTCACCCCCGGCCCCGGCATCTACACGGCCGGGACCGGCATGACCCCCTCCCTGCCCCGGCTCGTCCCCGGCGACAACGCCCGCTACAGCACGGACGACACCGGCTTCGGCGCCCAGCAGGCCGACACCTTCGGCACCCACCACCTCGCCCACGAGATCGGCCACAACTTCGGCCTCAACCACGACTACATCACCGACCCCGTCAAGCCCACGGCCGACAACTACCGGGCAGGCAACTACAACCCGTACTACCCCGACAACCACGGCTTCCTGCCCGAGGACCGCACCTGGGTCGACATCATGGGCTACACCATGAGCTGCGCCAGCGAGGACAAGTGCGAGAACAAGATGTGGTTCTCCAACCCTCGCCAGGACCACGACGGCAAGCCCCGCGGCGTGGCCCTCGGGTCGCCGGAACCCGCCGACTCCACCCGCGTCATGAACCTCACCGGCCCGGTGCTCGCCAACTACCGCACGCCCGCCGACAGCACCGCCGCCAAGCGCCACGCCCTCACCGCGGTGCCCCAGGACGGCACCGGCGGCACCGTCACCACCGCCTCCACCGGCCTGTTCGCCGCCGGTGACCAGGTCACCGTCACCGCCGCCCCGGACTCCCGGTACAAGATCGACCGGTGGATCGTCGACGGCAAGGTGCAGCCCACGCGTGCGGCGTCCCTGAGCGTCACGATGAACAGCGACCACTACGTCGCCGTTTCGTTCGTCAAGAACAGCGCCGCGCTCAGCCCGATCCCGGCCGCGCTCACCGCCGTCAGCCCCGACACCGGCTCCGTGAAGGGCGGCTTCACCGTCACGCTCACCGGCGGCGGGCTCACCGGCACCACCCAGATCCTGGTGGGCACGCCGACCGCGGGCGGCTTCCGCGGGGTCGCGGCCACGAACGTACGCGTCCTCGACGACGACCGCGTCACGTTCACCGCGCCCGCGTACCCGCAGGCCGGTGCCGTCCAGGTCGCCACGGCCCGGGGCAACGCCATGACCGCGTCCATCGGCTTCACGTACACCGACTGACGGAGCGCTCCCCGAGGCGGTGGCTCAGTGCAGGGCGATGAGTCCCGCGTCCGTCGGCTCGAAGCCGCAGGAGTCGAAGTAGAACGGACGCAGGTGCTCGTCGAAGTCGACGTGCAGCCATTCACAGTCCGCCGCGCGGGCCTCGCGCGCCGCGACCGCCACGAGTCCGGTCCCCACGCCCGTCTCGCGCAGGTCCTGGACGACCATCGTGTCGAGTACGAAGGCGTGGACGCCGCCGTCCCAGGCGACGTTGACGAACCCCACGAGCCTGCCGCCCGCGCGGGCACAGACCCAGCCGAGGCTGTACCGGTGCACTTGGGCCTGCCAGTCGACGGGCAGCGGGGCGTGCTCGAAGGCCTCGGCGTGGAGTGCGTTGACGGCCGCGTTGTCGAATTCACCGCGCCACTCGTACGTGATCGTCATGGGCGGGATCGTAGGAGCCGTCCCACGGACGGTGGGGCGGTGCTCCATGACACGGTGGGCCTCCAGTGGGACCCGTGATGGCCGGTTGCCGTCTGTTCACGGGTGTGCGAACGCCAGTACGCTCTGCGACCTTCACGTCCTGGGGGGTTCCGTGAACGGTCTCCGTGCGGTCGTCGTCTGCCTCGTGCTCGTGTGTGGGGCGGTGGTGGCACCACCCGCGATTGCGACGCCGGCCGAGGCCGTGCGGCCGGGCTGGTCGGCGCTGCCCGTGCCGGCGGCGGCTCCGCCGGTGACCGTGTCCGACCTCGCCGCCCGTGGGCGGGGCGAGGCGTGGGCGACGGGCTACGAGCACACCGCCGATTGGGTACGGCCGATGTTGTACCGGTGGGACGGCCGGGCGTGGAGCCGGGACCGGAGCTTCCCCGGTGCCGGTGAGCCGGGCTGGCTCGGCAGGGTGCAGTTCGTCGGCAAGGAGGTGTGGATCCTCCACAACCGCGCCGGGGAGGGGGAGATTCTGCGCCGGTCGGCGGGCGGGGAATGGAGTTCCGTTCCGCTGCCGCAGACCCTGTGGACCTACCAGGACTTCACCGCGGTGCCGGGTGCCGCGTGGGTGGTCGGTGAGGACGACACCGGGCTGAAGGTGCTGCACTACGACGGCTCCCGCTGGACCACGCAGTCCACCCCGGACGGGGTGCTGTACCTGATGGGGGTCACCGCCCGGTCCGCCGACGACGCCTGGGCCTGGGCGGACACCAGCACCGGGACCGCGATCCTGCGCTGGGACGGCACGGCGTGGCGGGACGCGAAGGTGCCGCTGCCGTCGAACAGCAACGTGCACACGATGCTGCTCGAACCGTCCGGCCGGGTCACGCTCGGCGGCAGCCGGTACACCGACGGCGTCGCCCGCACCTACCTGATGCACGGGAACGGGCACACCTGGCGCACCACTCACCCGCCCCTGGGCGACACCTACACCGAGGCCATGGTGCGCGGCCCGGACGGCGCGCTGTGGCTGCCGGTGCGCAGCGACCGCGCGTTCCAGTCGAAGTACGCACGGGTGGGCGGCTCCCGCACCACCTTCTCGTACGGCCCGGAACGTACGAACGCGATCGACGTCAAGCCGCGTGCGCTGACAGCCACCGGCTCCGCGCTGCTCTCCTTCGGAACCGTCGAGATCTACGGCTCGAAACCCAACCTGATGAGCGAGCGGCTGGGAGGCTGACATGGCACGCATACGGACCGTGGCGCGAAGATCGCCCCAGATCCGCAGGTCGTCCCAGGCCCGCAGATCGTCCCAGGCCCACAGACCGTCCCTGCTCCGCAGGTCGGCCCGGACCTCCAGACCGTCCCCGGCCCGCAGGTCCGCCGCCCTGGCCCGCCGACTTCTCATCGCGGCCCTCGCCGTAGCCATGGCCTTCGTGACCGCCATGACCTCGGCCGTAGCGGAAACCCTTTCCTGGGAGCACGTGCCGGTCCCGGCACAGGTACGGCCGCAGGCGGCGCTGAACGAGGCCGTGGCGTTCGGCCCTGACCGGGCCTGGGCGGTGGGCGCCGACGCCGTCGGCCGCGAGGCGCCGGGCTTTCCGCTGATGCTGCGCTGGAACGGCACCGCGTGGCAGCGCCGGAGTCTGCCCGGGGTCCGGTGGCAGGGAAATCTGCTGTCCATCGCCGCGACCTCACCCACTGCGGCCTGGTCGGTCGGCCGCGACTCGGCGGGCGGCGCCCGCCTGCTGCGCTTCAACGGCAAGACCTGGTCCGAGAGTCGGCCGCCGAGCGGCGTCGTACTGACCAAGGTCGTGGCCGGGGGCGGTGAGACCTGGCTGATCGGTTCGCGGGACGGCGCGCAGGTGTTGCTGCGCCGGGACGGGCGCGCGTGGCGGGACGTGCCGGTGCCGCCGGGGTCCGTGTACGGCCTGCACATCCGGGCGGCCGACGACGTCTGGGCCGCGGGCGCCACCAACTCGGGTGCGGCGGTGTCGCATTGGAACGGTCAGGCGTGGGAGCAGACGATCGTGGACGGGTTCCCCCGGTCGGCCGTGGGCAGCGCCCTCGCGGTCTCGCCGACGGAGGTGTGGGCGGGCGGCACGGCCGGGTTCGTCGGCGGCCCGCCGGGCCGGCCGATTCCGCCCCTGCTGGTCCGCTGGGACGGGCAGAAGTGGGACCGGGTGAAGGTGCCCGCCGACTTCGGCTCGATCGACTCCCTGGCGCCCACCGCATCCGGCGGGCTGGCCTGGGTCTCGGTGGCCCGCTCGCTGAAGTGGGCCCCACCGGGCAGCAACCCGCCGTTCGTCCCCGGCCCGGACTTCCTCGCCTGGAACGGCCAGTCGTTCACCGAGCACAGCGAACCGGCGGTGGCGGGCGAGGGCGACTCCTGGACGCTGCGGTTGGCGCCGGTGCCGGGCACGTCGACGGTGTGGTCGGTCGGCCGCGCCGACGGCCCGGAGGGCACGTTCGCACCGCGCGTCCTGAGGTTCGGCTGAGCCGCGGTCCGCGCGCTCGTCAGACGGCTCGTCCCTGCCTGATCGTGCGCACGGCGAGCACCGGGTCTATGGGTGCGGTGAGTTGCGCCGCGGCGACGGACACGAGGGGACCCGGTGCTTCGCCGTGCAGCAGCGCCTGCACGTACTCAAGAGCCTGAGACGGGGACAGCGCGGGCAGCCGCTGCCGCAGCGTACGCACCGCGGGTATGCGCCCACGCGCGGTGGCGATTTCGCGGATCTCGTCGTGCAGGTCGTCCACCGGCGTGCGGATGACTTGCCCGCGGATGCGAACACGGTAGTCAGCCTCCCAGTCATCACCTGTTTCGGCGGCGGCCCCGATTTCGTGGAGGCCTCCGTCGACGCGGTCGACCAGGTACGGGCCGTGACCGACGAACATGGCAGCGGGATCCCGAGTCCGCGCGTATTCCTCGGACTGCCAGTAGACCTTCCACACCAGCTCGTGCTCTTCGACCAGCACCACCGTCGGGCGCGTCGAGTCCAGGCCCAGAGTCACCCAACCCTGGTACGCGCGGGCCAGTTCTTCCTCGACGATGCGCACTGCGGTCTCTCGCTCGATCACGCGCGCAGCATCCACCATGGGGCAGACGCCGACCAACAGGTTTTGAAGAGCTACAGCGCGTTGGTGAACGATCGGCGGTAGGAGCGCGGCGGGACGCCCCGGCGGCGTACGAACTGTTCGCGCAGTACCGCCGCGCTGCCGTACCCCACCCGGTGGGCGATCTCCTCGACCGGGAGGTCGGTGGTTTCCAGGAGTTCCTCGGCGCTGCTCAGGCGGAGGTTGCGCAGCCAGGCGTGCGGGGTGGTGCCGGTCGCGGCGGTGAAGCGGCGGGCGAAGGACCGTTTGCTCATCATGGCGCGGCGGGCCAACTCCGCGACGGGCAGCGGCTCGTGGAGGTGTGCGCGGGCCCAGGCCAGGACGTCGGCGAGGCGTTCGTCCTGGCAGTCCTCGGGGACGGGCGCGGACAGGTACTGGGCCTGGCCGCCGTCGCGGTGGGACGGCAGCACCATGTCGCGGGCGATGGCGTTGGCCGTCGCCGCGCCGTACTCCCGCCGCAGCAGGTGAAGGCACATGTCGAAGCCCGCGGCCGCGCCCGCGCCGGTGACGATGAGCCCTTCGTCGATGTAGAGGGCGTCGGGTTCGACGGTGACGTCCGGGTGGCGACCGGCAAGCAGCTCGGCGAACCGCCAGTGCGTCGTCGCCCGGCGGCCGTCCAGCAGCCCCGCCGCCGCCAGCGCGAACGCGCCGACGCAGTGGGCGGCGACCAGGGCGCCGCGTTCGTGTGCGGCCGTCAGCGCGTCGACCACGGCGGGTGGGGGCGGCGTACGGAAATCGGCGCCCGGCAAGGCGATGAGCAGGTCGGCGGAGGCGAACGGGTCCAGGCCGTGCTCGATGGACAGCGGCACGTTGGAGTCCGTGGCCAGGGGGCCCGGCTGGTCGGCGCACAGGGCGAACTCGAAGCCGGGGAAGCCCGCCCCGCGAGGAGCGAAGACCTCGCAGACGACGCCGACGGCGAGCATGCCGACTCCGGGCGGGGCGTACGCGGCGATGGTCTTGAAGGGCGGCACGGGAGCAGTGTGACACAGGCTGGCATGAATCCTGCGATAGCAGGCAGATGTGCCACTCGTCGGGCACGGCGGGGCTCGGAAGAATTGCAGCCATGACGAACACACAGCTCAACACCACGGCCACCTACAAGGTCCTGACCACCGGCTACGTCGGTTCCACCGGCCCCGGCGTCGCCGCCACCGTCTCCTACATCACCGACGCGGACCGCCACATCATCTTCGACCCCGGCATGGTCGCGAGCCGCGACGACATCCTCGGCCCCCTCGCCGAACTCGGCTTGGCCCCCGACGACATCACCGACGTCATCCTCAGCCACCACCACCCCGACAACACCCTCAACGTCGGCCTCTTCCCCCAGGCCCGCATCCACGACCACAAGGTCGAATACCAGGGCAACTCCTGGACGAACCGCGACGCCGAAGGCCACGAACTCACCCCGTCCCTCCGCCTGATCCGCACCCCCGGCCACAGCCCCGAGGACATCACCCTCCTCGCGGGCACCGACACCGGCGTCATCGCCTTCGCAGGCGACCTGTGGTGGCACTCCGCAGGCCCCGCGGACGACCCGGTAGCCCCCGACCGCGACATCCTGCGCGCCTCACGCACCCGCGTACACCACACCGCGGACCTGATAGTCCCCGGCCACGGCGCCCCCTTCACCCCGGACGACACCACCCCGCTGTAGTCGGCCTGTCCGCGGCGAGACCCGCGACCGGGTTCAGCGCTCGTCGCGTAGCTGGAGGATGTACGTGGCGGTGAGCGCGACGGGCCGGTCCTCGTCGTGGGACAGCTCCGCGAGAGCAGCTGACGCCGTGGCGCCCGGGATGTCCGCGAGTGCCTGCGTCAGCCGTCGACGTGCGGACGAATCAAGGGTGTCGTCGGCGAGGCAGTCGACGAGCCCGGTGGCGATCTGTTCCGCCGAGGCGGGACCGCTCGCCAGCGTGCTCAGCGCATCGGCCGCCTCGACGTCGTTCGCCTCCGCGACGATCATCTCGATGAGCGTCGGGACCGCGTCGGCAACGCCACGGGCCCCGAGCACCAGAGCCGCATACCGGCGGACCACGATGTCCGCGTTCGCGAGGGCATCCCGCAGCACGGCGTTCGCCTCATCGTTCGGGATCTCGGCGATGGACTCGACGGCACGCCTCCGTACGGCGGCGACCGGTGAGCCGAGGCCGTCGGCCAGCAGCGGCAGTCCGCCGTCGCCCGATTGCGCCAGCGCCCACCGAAGGGCTCCGGCGACGTTCGGGTCGGTCTCGCCGAGCACTGCTTCGACCAGCGCCTCCACGGGCACGGGCACGTCTTCGACCGCGGACAGGGCCGCGCGCTGGCGTTTCCCGGGGCTCTCCGACCCCAACGCCTGGAGGAGCGCGACGACCTGGAGCACGTCCTCCCAGCCCGCGGGCGCCGCGGCATCGATGCGGCGGAGCCGGGTGAGCAGGGCCGTCTCCTGTGCGATGCGTGCTCGGGTCTGCTGGATGAGGTCGTCGATGAGCGCCGCGGGCGCGAAGCCGGAATCGTCGAGCGCGTACCCGACTTCGCGGAGGGACAGGCCCAGGGCCCGCAGGCTCTCGATGTGGAAGATCCGCCGGATGTCGTCGCTTGCGTACGCGCGATAGCCACCGTGGGTACGACCCGTCGGCCGCACCAGGCCGAGCGACTCGTAATGCCTGAGCATGCGGGCGCTGACTCCGGACCGCCGCGCCACCTCACCGATCAACAACTGCCCGTCACCCGTCCTGGCCGGTCGTGCCGAGTGCCACGACGCGCTTAGCCTCCTCGATCGCGAACTCGAATCCCGCATCCGGGTCGCGCAACAGCCGTTCCGTGGCGATCGCATGCTCGCGCACACGCGGGTCGGGATCCGTCATCGCAGCGCGCAGAGTCGGCACAATCATCTCGCCCAGCGCGATGAGCGCCCGGCTGAGACTCAGCTGTGTCTCCCGTTCGCCACGCCCGAGCTGTGTCGACAGCACTGCGGCCAGCCCGTGTTCCTGCCCTTCGGGTACGAGCACGACCGCCGCTCGCCAAGCGCTCCGCGCCACTTCGTCGTCGGCGTCGGAGAGCAGCTCCCGTGTCATCGCCGGCCACGCCTGCCGATCCCCGATCTTGGACAGCGTGTGCAACGCCTGACTTCGCGCCTGCGCACGCTCCGAGCGGACTTCCTTGAGAAGCTCCGGGACCGTCATCGACGCCGAGTGGCGGGTGAGTGCCCACGTCAGCATTTCGCGTACGTAGAACTCGGATTCGCTGGCGCAGCGTTCGATGAGCTTGTCGATGAACCGTGGGTCAGGGGCGGTGCCGACCGCAAGGGCTGCCCGCAGCCGCACGGACGAACTGCTGTCCTCCAGCCCCTGGAGGGCCCGCAGCACATCCGCCTCCGCCGCCACCACCGCATCCACATCTGCGTCCGCGTCCGTGTCCGTGTCCTGTGTCGACATGGTCATCGGGACCACCTCCTTGGCTGCAGTGAAGACCTTGTCACTGTGTCAAGGTCAAGCGCGCCGCCCCGAGGACAGGGCCGAAAGGAGCCCGGACGCGCTGTCGAAGGCGGCCCCGCTCCTCAAGCCCCCGCTTGTCGGTCCTCAAGCCCCCGGCTTGTCCTGCTGTCGGCGCACCAGCTCCGTGATCCAGACGGGCGCGTACGGCGACGTGCAGCCCCGGGGCGTCGGGTAGTCCTTGAGCACCTCAAGGCGCTCGCCGATGCCGATCGCGCGGGCGCGGTACGCGGCGTGGTCGATGCCGATCTGCGCCAGGCAGTGATTCATCGCCCACTGCAGGCGGTCCGGGGCGTCCTTCATCTCCGCCTCGACGACGTCGAGGAGTCCCGCGAGGTCGAGGCCTTCGGGTTTCTTCGTCACGCGTGCGGTGGTCAGCGCCCAGCCTGCGCTCGCGACCACGGGATCGGGATCGGCGAACCAGGCAAGGCGCAGCTCCTCGGCGTGCGGGCTCTTCTTCACCACGTAGTTCACGAGCCAGTCGTGCACCTTGGGTGCCCGCGCCTCGCGCAGCATGCCGTCCAGCTCGTCGCGCTCGAACGCCTTCGGGCGGCAGACGAGGAGAGCGAGGAGCCGCGCCGCGGTGTCGTCCGTCTCCCAGAGCTCGCGCGCGAGGTCCTGGCGCGTCTTCAGCCGCTTCGCGACCGCGCGCAGCTCGCCGAGGTTCACGCCGTGGTCGTCGCCGTGCTTCTCGTTGACCGCGCGTGCCTTGGGGTCCTCAAGAGAGGCCAGCTCGGCCATCACCTCGGCGATCGTCGGATCGGTCGGCGTCGTCGGGGCCACGTCAGCCTCCTGTCCGTGTCGTGCGGGTTTCACCCTACGACGGGACGTCGGGCTTCCTGGCGATGCCCTCCGGTTCGCCGGTGCCTTCCCGTTCGCCGGTGTGCTCCGGTTCGGCGCCGTGCTGTGGTTCTGTGCCGTGCTCCGGTTCGGCGGTGAGGACGAGGACGGCGATCTGTACGCGGTTCTCCAGACGGAGGCGGGTCAGGATGCGGTTGATGGTGCTCTTGACGCCTGGCTGTGTCAGGCCGAGGGCGGTGGCGATGCGTGCGTTGGACAGGCCTTGGGCGACGAGTCGGGCGACCTCGCGCTCCCGGGTGGTGAGCGGGCTCAGGGGGTCGTTCGGCTGCGGGCCCGAGACGGGGGAGGGGGCGCCGGGCAGCAGCGGGGGCGGCAGGTCGGAGAAGGCGCGGATGAGGCGGCGGGTCACCGTCGGTGCGAGCATCGCCTCCCCGGCCGCCACCACGCCGATCGCCTCGACCAGCGCCTGGGGTGTCGTGTTCTTCAGCAGGAACCCGCTCGCCCCGGCGCGCAGCGCGGCGTGCACGTACTCGTCCAGGTCGAACGTGGTCAGCATCAGGACGCGCGGCCGCGGTCCCGGATGCGGCCAGCCGTCGAGGATCCGGCGCGTCGCCTCCACCCCGGTCATGCCCGGCATCCGCACATCCATCAGGACCACGTCCGGACGCAGCGCGAACGCCGCCGCGACGGCCTGCACGCCGTCCGCCGCCTCGCCCACCACGTCGACGTCGGTGCGCCGGAGCATCGCCCGCAGCGCGGTACTGACCAGCTCCTGATCGTCCACCGTCAGTACGCGTACCGCTGCCGCCGTCACCTCGACCCCGTTCCCGTACGTTCCCGCGCCGCATCCGGCGCCGCCGCGCGGAACGTCGCCACGACGCACCAGCCGCCGCCCTCGTCCGGCCCCGCCCGCAGCGTGCCCTTGAACAGCGCGGTGCGCTCCCGCATCCCGATCAGGCCGAGCCCGGAGCCGGGCATCGGGCGCGGCCGCTCCGCCGCCACCGGCGGCGCCGCGTTGGCCACGGTCACCGTCAACAGGCCATCGTTCCAGTGCAGTTCGACGCGGACGCGCACCGCACCGGCGTGCTTGCGGACGTTGGACAGCGCCTCTTGCACGACTCGGTACGCGGAGACCTGCACGGCGGGCGCGAGGCCGGCGACCGGGCCGGTCACGGTGAGGGTGGCGGGGCAGCCCGCTGTGGTGGATTCGGCCGCGAGCCGGTCGAGGTGGCGGAGGGAGGGTTCCGGGAGCGGGCCGCCGGTGTGGTGTTCCGGTGACACCTCTCCGTTCAGGTCAGCCTCCCCGCCCACGGCGGCTCCTCCGCCGAGGTCAGCTCGTCCGCCCGGGCCAGCCGCTCCGCCGAGGTCAGCTCGTCCGCCCAGGGCAGCCCCTCCGCCGAGGGCCGCCTCCCCGGCGAACGCCGCCTCCCCCTCGCCGGGCGGCGGCGGGTCGGCGAGCAGACACACCAGCCCGCGCATCTCGTCCAGCGCGGTGTCCGCCGCCCTGCCGATCGCCGCCACCCCCTGACCGGCGGCGTGCGGGTCGTCGGGCAGGACGACGCCCGCCGCGCGGGCCTGGAGGGCGATCGCGCTGATGTGGTGGGCCACCAGGTCGTGCAGTTCGCGGGCGATGCGGGTCCGCTCGGCCGTCACCGCCCGGCGGGCGTTGAGCTGTTGCTCGGCGCGGAGCCGGGCCGCCAGGTCGCGCAGCCGCGCCGCGTCCGCGTACAGCCGCTGCCGGGACGCGCCGAGGAGCCAGACGGTCGCCGAGATCCCGGCGGCCACCAGCATGTCGGCGACGGCCAGCGGTGCTTCGGGTGGCGGTGACGGCAGCAGGTGAAGGCGGCCGCCGACCTGTTCGGGGGCGAGGAAGGCCACGGTCATGGCGACGGGGGCGAGGAGGCTCCGCGGTACGGGGGCGCGGCGTGCCATCGCGTAGCAGGCGAGGAGCGCGGACTGCGCGTTGTCGCCGGCGGGGTCGAGCAGTTCGCCGAGCAGATAGCAGCTCACGCTGAGGGCGAGGACCGGGCCCGGCCGGGTACGCCGCCACGCCAACGGCACGGACGCACCGGCCAGCAGCCCCACGACGAGCATCGACGCCGGGACGCCGTGCGGCAGCGGGTGCTCAAGGCGCAGCAGCACCGCCAGGACGGTGAGCCCGGCGGCGACCAGGACGTCGGCGGGGCGCCCGGAGAGCCGTTGCCGCAGCGGGCCGCAGCGGGTCCACGCCGCTTTCCACGAGGTCGCGCGGTACGGAGGAGCAGCCCCCTCCCGTACCGCCGCCATCCCTGTCTCCACCACCGTGCCGCCCCCGTCCGCCACCAGCCACCACGCTGTGCCCGGGCCGCCCGCCCGCCGCCGTCGCGCGGCCGGACCACTGCGTCCAGAACCTCGCGTCAGCGTACGACCGGCGCCCCCACCAGGCACGTACGGCCAACCAAAGTTGCCCGCCCGTCCCCTCCCCACGCACGACGCCCGGCCGCGACCCCGCTCCCTAGCGTCAGCAACAGCCGATGAGACCACCGGTGTCGGCCCGCACCGGCACCGCGACGAACCCTTCCGGAGGACCGCATGCCCGCACACCCGCCCCGAAGCCGAACCGCCACCCGACACCGAGTCGCCCTCGCCGTCACGGCCACCCTCGCCGCAGCCACCGTCGCCCTCCCGCCCGCCCTCGCCTCGGACCGCCCGGAGGAGCCCGAGCGCTCCAGCCCGCAGGGCCCCACGCGCGGCGCCGACCGGGACTTCCAGCGCGACGCCGACGCCGTCCGCGCCACCGGCGCGGTCGGCGTCCAGGCCCGGATCACCGGCGGACGCACCACCCCCGGAACCGGCCCGCGCACCGTCACCAGCGGCACCGCCGACCTCCGCACCGGCCGCCCGGTCCCCGCCGACGGCTATTTCCGCCTCGCCAGCAACACCAAGACCTTCGTGGCCACCGTCGTCCTGCAACTGTCCGCCGAGCGCGAGCTGTCCCTGGACGACACCGTCGAGCGCTGGCTGCCCGGTCTGGTCCGCGGCAACGGCAACGACGGCCGCCGGATCTCCCTGCGCCAACTCCTCCAGCACACCAGCGGCATCCACGACGACTACCCCGGCTTCGACAGCGCGGCGGAGTACCACCGGCGACGCTTCGACCCGTACACCCCGGAGCAGCTCGTCGAGCGGGCCATGCGGCACCGCCCCGACTTCCGGCCGGGCAAGGGCTGGGCGTACTCCAACGTCGGCTACATGCTGCTCGGCATGGTGATCGAGAAGGCGACCGGCAACGCCTGGCACGACGAGGTGCGCGACCGGCTGCTGAAGCCGCTCGGGCTGCGGCACACCTACTACCCGTACGACTCGCCCGCCGTAAGGAAGCCGCACGCGCGCGGGTACCAGCACTTCGCCACCGCGCCCAAGCTGGCCGACGTCACCCTGTTGAACGACGCCAACGCCGCCGGCGGCCTGATCGGCACCACCGCCGACCTCAACCGCTTCTTCCGCGCCCTGCTCGGCGGCAAGGCGCTGAAGCCCGCCCAGCTCAAGGAGATGAAACGCACCGTCCCGCTGAACAAGGAGTTCCAAGTGCCCTACCCCGGGGCGCGCTACGGCCTCGGGCTGATGCGGAGCAAGCTGCCGTGCGGCGGCTGGTACTGGACCCACGGCGGGGACGAGATCGGCTACATGAGCCGCAACGCCGTCACCGAGGACGGGCGGATCGCCGTCACCGCCTCGGTGCCCACGGAGTGGAGCACGTCCGCCGCGGACACCCTGCCCCAGCACCGGGCCACGATCCGCCTGGTCACCCGCGCGCTCTGCGCCCAGCGCAACTTGCCATTGCAGCAACATTAGTTGTCGTACTGGCCGTGGTCGTCGCAACCTGGTGTCCGGCCAACGGGCCCTCGAACACCATCAGGAGGACGGACGATGACCACTCGACAGGACGCCGGGTCCGCACGGGGCGCCGACGGCGCCGCACCGCTCAACAACCGTGTCCACCATGTCCGTTCCGGCGAGCTGGACGGCTACGCCGCCATCAGCGGCGGCACGGTCGGCTCCAAGAAGCTCTGGATGGGGCGGGTGGAGAACGCGCCGCTGAGCGCCACGGACAACCATCACCACGGGGATTCGGAGGCGGGGATCTACGTGGTCAGCGGCCACCCCGTGTTCGTCTTCCACGACGGTACGCAGGAGGTGCGGATCACCGCGGGCCCCGGCGACTTCCTGCTGGTGCCGCCGTTCGTCCCGCACCGCGAGGAGAACCCCGATCCGGACGAGCCCGTGGTCGTCGTGATCGCACGGACCACACAGGAGCCGATCAAGGTGTCGGTGCCCGAGCTGTACCAACTCACGGGGGCAGAAGCGCAGGTGTAGGCACGCGCGGGGATCCGCAGGAGCCCCTGCGTGATCCTCGTGCCGCGGTGTCCATCCGGCTGGCCCCCTGTTCCGGCTGGGGGCGGGCCGGATGGGCCGCGGCCGGTGCTGTTCCTAGCCTCGGGGCATGATCATTCGTCGTTTGTGGCTGTCAGCCGGTGTGCTGGCGCTCGCCGCGTCCGCACTGCCGTCCGCCGCGGCCTCGGCGCTGCCCCGGCCGGCCGCCGAGGGCCGGTCCGCGCAGAGCGACGCCTCGCCGCGCGCGTCCCTCCAACGTGACGCCGACGCCCTGCGCGACGCCGGGGTCACGGGCGTGGCCGCCCGGCTGGAGACGCCGCGGGGGAGCGTCAAGGCCCGTTCCGGGGTGGGCGATCTGACCAGTGGGCGCCCGGTTCCGCAGGACGGCCATCTGCGGCTCGGCAGCATCACCAAGACGTACGTCGCCACCGTCGTGATGCAACTCGTGGGCGAGGGGCGGCTGTCCCTCGCCCAGCCGGTGGAGGACGTGCTGCCCGGGGTCGTCTCCGGGTCCGGGAACGACGGGCGGACCATCACCGTCCGCGATCTGCTGCGGCACACCAGCGGCCTGTACGACTACACGCGCGACGTCTTCCCCGACCCCGGCGCCCGGACGTACTTCGCCAAGCGCTGGCAGACCTACCGGCCCGAGGCGCTGGTGGCCCTGGCCATGCGCCACCAGCCGGACTTCGCGGCGGGCAAGGGCTGGGCGTACTCCAACACCAACTACGTACTCGCCGGAATGATCATCGAGAAGCTCACCGGCAGGACCTGGGACAAGGAAGTCCACGACCGCGTCCTGCGCCCCCTCGGGCTGCGGCGGACGGAGACTCCCGGCACGTCGCCTTACCTCGCGGTCCCGCACGCGGTCAACTATCAGCAGTTCGCCGAGGGCGGTCCGAGGATCGACACCACCATCCCCTACCGCCCCTTCGACAGCGGCGCCGACGGCTCGATGACCGGCACGGCACACGAGGCCAACCGCTTCTTCGCCGCCCTCGCCGGCGGACGGCTGCTGAAGCCCGCCGAGCTGGCCGCCATGCGGACCACCGTCCCTGTACCGCGGGGGAGCGGTCACCCGGCGGGGACCGGGGACGGCCTCGGGCTGTTCTCCACCCCGCTGTCCTGCGGCGGTGACTACCTCAGCCACGGCGGCAGCGGCTTCGGCTACGTCGTCCGGACCGCCACCCGCACGGACGGCAGGCGCACCGTCACCGTTTCCGCGCACAGCCGCTCGGCGGACCCGAAGGCCGCGGCCCGCCAGGAGGACGTCCTGCGCGAGCTGGTCGACCACGCCCTGTGCGGCCCTGCGGCGCGGTGACTCAGGGAAACGTGAGGGTCGCGTCCACCGGGATCACCAGGTACCAGCGCAGCGACGTGTCGTCGAAGGGGCCGCAGGCCAGCACCCGGACGTCGACGGGGTCCGGGGCGAGCAGCGGGAAGTACATCGGACGGACGTCCGCCGACGGCTCGGGCGGGGCGGGCGCGGGCGCGTCCCAGAACGCCGCGACGCCCGCCTCGGCGCGTACCTCCGCGACGACCTCGTCGAGGCGGGCGTTGTCCGGCCAGCGCTGCCAGGCCAGGCGGAGGCGGGTGAGCAGGGGCACGGCCCAGCGGCTCTCCCAGTCGCGCAGCTGATAGCGGGCCTCGTGCGAGAACGCCCAGGTCATGACGTTGGCGTCGGGGCGGACGAGCCAGGGGCAGTGGCGGGCGGCGACGGTGTTGGCGGCCACCACGTCCCAGGCCTGGTCGCAGAGGAAGCTGATGTAGCGCTGTTCGCGCATGAGCTGGACGAGGGCCGGGTCGAGGGTGCCGCCCGAAGCGGCGTCCGGCCTCGTCCCCGTTGCCGCCCCCGCGTCCGGCCCCGTCCCCGTTGCCGCCCCCGCGTCGGGGCGCCGCGCCGGGGGCTCGTGACCGGTGCCCCGGTGCAGCGCGGCCGACTGGCGCGGCGACAGGTCCAGGATCCGCGCGATCCCGCCGATCATCTCGCGGCCGTACCGTCGGTCCTCGCCCTTCTCCAGCGCCCGGTACCAGCGCTCGGAGACGCCGAGCAGCAGGGCGATGTCGAGCTGCGTGAGGTAGGTGCGATGGCCGCGCGTGGGGACGATGCCGGGCACGAGGGCCGGGTCGCGGGCCATGCGCCAGGTACGGAGCATGCGGCCGAGGTCCTCGCGTCGCGCGTTCGTCACGGGTAAAGACCTCGCAAAGATGGCTGGGCTGATCAGGGGTTTTCCGGTGCGAAGGGCGGATTCGCGACCCTTCGGCGCAGGTGGCAGGATCGCATGCCGGACCCTCGTACCGGAACCTGTGGGTTCCGGAACGCCTGAGTTCCGATCTTGGGCGCGGTACGACGTCCAGGGTGGGCCCGGTCGGCACGGTCGGCGGTGCCCCCGACCCTCCGCCCCCGACCCCGCGCCCTGACCTACGGAGAGACGAGCGATGACCTACTTCCTGCCGGAAACCGACCCCGTACTGACCGCCGCGCGCGGCCTCGCCCTCGTCCACCCCGACAAGGTCGAGGTCAACGCCGCCCCGCTGTTCCTGCGGGCGCGCGCCCCGCACCCCGACCGGCGGGTCGGCCTGGTGTCCGGCGGCGGCTCGGGGCACGAGCCGCTGCACACCGGCCTGCTCGGGCGCGGCGGCCTGGACGCGGTGTGTCCCGGCGAGGTGTTCGCCTCCCCGCACAACCGGCAGATCTACGAGGCCAGCGTCGCCGCCGCCAAGAGCGAGGGCGTGCTCCTGGTCGTCAAGAACTACACCGGCGACGTGATCAACTTCCAGATCGCGGCCGAGCGCCTGCGGCACGACGGCATCCCGGTCGCGACCGTCCTGGTCGACGACGACCTGGCCACCGACGCCGCCGACAGCGCCACCGGCCGCCGGGGCACGGCCGCGACGGTGGTCGTGGAGAAGCTGCTCGGTGCCGCCGCCGACCGGGGCGCCACCCTGGCGGAGCTGCAGGCGCTCGGCACCCGAGTCGTGGCCCAGTCCCGCAGCATCGCCGTCGCCGCCCGCGCCCAGACCTCGCCCACGACGTCGGCCCCCGCCTTCACCCTCGACGCCGGTGTCCTCGACTACGGCGTCGGCATCCACGGCGAGCGCGGCACCCGCACCATCGCCCGGCCCGCCGTCGACGACCTCGTCCGGCGCATGACCGACGACCTGCTCGACGCGCTGCCGCCGGGCCCCGACGAGGTCCTCGTCCTCGTCAACGGCCTCGGCGCCACCACCGACCTCGAACTGCACGCCGTGAGCGTCCTGCTGAACGAGCAGCTCGCCGAGCGCGGCCTGCGCCCCGTGCTGACCGTCGCGGGGACCTACACCTCCGCCCTGGACATGTCCGGCTTCTCGCTCACCCTCACCCGCCTCGACGAGGGCTGGGCGGAGCTGTGGACGGCACCGGCCGAGACCCCGCTCGTCCTGCCCCGGCCGATGAGCGCCGAGGCCGCCGCCACGACGGGAGACCGTGCCCCCGAGCGCCCCGTGTCGGACGCCCCGGCCACCACGTCCGCGCCTGCCCTCGCGACCGGCAGCCGCGTCGTGCTCGACCGCTACGCGGACATCGTGGCCCAGGTCCGCGACAACCTCACCAAGCTCGACCAGCTCGTCGGCGACGGCGACTTCGGTGACAACCTCTCCGGCGGCGTCCGGCGCGCGGTGAAGCTCGCCGACGAGTCGGGCGCCGACGGCGTGGCCGCGCTCGCCGAGGCGTTCCTCAACGACGTCGGCGGCACCAGCGGCCCGCTCTTCGGCCTGCTCTTCCAGCACCTGGCCGCCGCCGAACCCGCCGCCGGGCAGGCGCCGTCCATCGCGGCCCTCGCGCAGGCCACGGCGGGCGCGCACGCCGCGATCCACCGGGTGGGCGGGGCGCAGGTGGGCGACTGCACGATCGTCGACGCGCTGGCGCCCGCCGCCGAGTCGCTGGCCGCCGCGGCCGAGGGGAAGCCCGCCGCCGGTGCCGAGGACGACTCCGAGAGCGCGCAGGCCCCGCTCACCACCGCCGCGCAGGCCGCGATCCGCGGTGCCCTGTCGACCGCGTCCCTGCGCCCCCGGCGCGGCCGCGCGAGCTACGTCGGCGATCACGCGCTCGGCGTACCGGACCCCGGCGCCCTCGCTGTCGCGCTGCTCTTCGTGGCGCTGGCCGACATCCACGAGCCCACCATGGCCACCCGGCTCCCGGCCCCCGGGTACGTGACCGTGCTCTGACCCGGCACCGCCGACCCGGCCCCATGGAAGGGGCCCGTCCGCCCGGTGACGGGCCGGACCAGAGGTAACACCCCGCTGCCCAGGTGAGCCGTGTCTCACCTGGGCAGCGCCACTTGTCTATGCAACGAGTTGCATAGAAGGATTCGGGCATGGCGCTCGAGCACGCGATTCTCGTCTCCCTCCTGGAGAAGCCGGGCTCCGGCTATGAGTTGGCCCGGCGGTTCGACCGGTCCATCGGCTACTTCTGGGCTGCGACCCACCAGCAGATCTACCGCGTCCTCAAGCGCATGGAGCACGACGGCTGGATCGACGCCCGCGAGGTGGCGCAGCCGGACCGGCCGGACAAGAAGGAGTACTCCGTCGCCGCGCCGGGACGGAGCGCGCTCTCCCGGTGGCTGCACGAGCCGATCGAGCCGGAGAGCGTCCGGCACGAGCTCGCCGTGAAGATCCGCGGCGCCGCCTTCGACGACCCGGCCGCCCTGATCGACGAGGTCGAGCGACACCGCAAGGCGCACACCGACCGGCTCGCGCACTACCTCGCGGGGGAGCGGCGCGACTTCACCGGACCCGAGGCCCCCGAGACGCCCGACGCCGGCCAGGAGCTCCAGCACGTCGTGCTGCGCGGCGGCATCGCGTACGAACGCATGACGCTCGCCTGGCTCGACGACGTGATCGCCACCCTCCGACGGCTCGGCCCCGAGCGCTGAACCGGGCCGGACGGGCCACCCGCCCGCCGTTCCCCGGCCCACCCCTGCCCGAAGTCCTCCCTCCCGCACCCTCCTCCCTTCCCCAACTCCCGAGCCGGAAAGGCGAATTGCCATGGCCGACCAGCTGCTGTTCAACCCGCGCACCTATGACCCGACCCACTTCGACCCCGAGACGCGCAGGCTGCTGCGCGCGACCGTCGACTGGTTCGAGGAGCGCGGCAAGCGCAAGCTGATCGAGGACTACCGCTCCCGCGCCTGGCTCGCGGACTTCCTCGCGTTCTCCGCGAAGGAAGGGCTGTTCGCGACCTTCCTCACCCCGGCGGCGGACGCCCGGGACGGGCACGGCGACAAGCGCTGGGACACCGCCCGGATCGCCGCCCTCAACGAGATCTTCGGCTTCTACGGCCTCGACTACTGGTACGCCTGGCAGGTCACCATCCTGGGCCTCGGCCCGGTCTGGCAGAGCGACAACGCCGCCGCCCGCACCCGCGCGGCCGAACTCCTCAGCCAGGGCGAGGTGTTCGCCTTCGGTCTCTCCGAGAAGACCCACGGTGCCGACATCTACTCCACCGACATGCTCCTGGAGCCCGACGGCGAGGGCGGCTTCCGGGCGAGCGGCTCCAAGTACTACATCGGCAACGGCAACGCCGCCGGTCTCGTCTCCGTCTTCGGCCGCCGCACCGACGTCGAGGGCCCCGACGGCTACGTCTTCTTCGCCGCCGACAGCCGCCACGGCGCGTACCACCTGGTCAAGAACGTCGTCGACTCCTCGAAGTACGTCAGCGAGTTCCGTCTCGACCACTACCCGGTCGCCGCCGCCGACGTCCTGCACACGGGTCGCGCCGCCTTCGACGCCGCCCTCAACACCGTGAACGTCGGCAAGTTCAACCTCTGCACCGCCTCGATCGGCATCTGCGAGCACGCGATGTACGAGGCCGTCACGCACGCCCACAACCGCATCCTCTACGGCCGTCCCGTCACCGCCTTCCCGCACGTGCGCCGGGAGTTGACCGACGCGTACGTCCGCCTCGTCGGCATGAAGCTGTTCAGCGACCGGGCCGTGGACTACTTCCGCTCCGCCGGTCCCGACGACCGCCGCTACCTCCTCTTCAACCCCATGACGAAGATGAAGGTGACCACGGAGGGCGAGAAGGTCATCGACCTGATGTGGGACGTCATCGCGGCCAAGGGCTTCGAGAAGGACACGTACTTCGCCCAGGCCGCCACCGAGATCCGCGGCCTGCCGAAGCTGGAGGGCACGGTCCACGTCAACCTGGCCCTGATCCTGAAGTTCATGGGCAACCACCTGCTGAACCCGGCCGAGTACGCGCCCGTGCCCACCCGCCTGGACGCGACCGACGACGACTTCCTCTTCCGCCAGGGACCGGCACGCGGACTCGGTGCCATCCGCTTCCACGACTGGCGCACCGCCTACGACACGTACGCCGAGGTGCCGAACGTCGCCCGGCTGCGCGAACAGGCCGACGCCCTCTGTGAGTTCGTCACCACCGCGGCCCCCGACGAGAAGCAGAGCCGCGACCTCGACCTGCTGCTCGCCATCGGCCAGCTCTTCGCCCTCGTCGTGCACGGCCAGCTCGTCCTGGAGCAGGCCCGCCTGACCGGCCTGGAGCAGGACGTGCTCGACGAGCTGTTCGCCGTCCTCGTACGGGACTTCTCCGCGTACGCCGTCGAGCTGCACGGCAAGGACTCCGCCACGGAGGCGCAGCAGAGCTGGGCGCTCGGCGCGGTCCGCCGCCCGGTCGTCGACGAGGCGCGCTCGGCGCGCGTGTGGGAGCGGGTCGAGGCGCTGGCCGGGGCGTACGAGATGGCGCCGTAGCCGCGCCGTGGCCCCGCGCCGCAGAGGCGCCGTGGCGGTCCGTCGGGCGGGCCCGACGGCGAGGTGCCTGACCGCACGTGATCGCGGCCAGGCACCGTGGCGCTATGGCTGTGCTACTTGACTGCTGGCCACTGAGCTACCGAGGGCTGGCTATCGTGCGTCCACCAGCATGCGGCCGTCGGTGGGGATGCGGGCGGCGGCGCCATTGCGGTAGGCGGACTCGACGCGGGCCTGCTCGGCCGCGTCGGGCACCGCGTTCTTGCAGCTGGTCCCGGCGCTGGAGCCCGACATGAGCTGCGAGCAGGGGCCGGGCTTGGTGTCCGGCAGGCCGAGGTTGTGGCCGAGCTCGTGGGCGGCGATGCGGGTCTTGTCGTGCCCGTCCGTGACCGCCTGTTGGCCGAGTTGGACCTGGGCCCGGCCGCCGGGGCGGACCGGGCCGAGGGTGGCCTGCGGCCAGCCGCTGGTGGCCACGATCTGGATCTCGGCCCGGGTGCCGGGCGCGGCCTCGACGAGCTTGACGTTGTCGACGTTCGAGTTCCACGAGGCGACTCCGGCCGCGATGGCCGCCTCCCAGCCGCCGGCCCGACTGTCGTCGTAGCGGAGCGTCACGACGGCCGAGGCCTTCTTCGCCGCGGCCGGTTCCGGCGCGGACAAGGCGTTCGCGGCGGGCGCCAGAGTCATGGCGACCGCTGCGGCGGTGCCGGCTATCCCTAGCCGTATGTAGTGCACCATTGCTGTCCCTTCACTTGTGGGGGGTCTCGGCTCCGTGTGGCGCCGAGAGTGCGGGGAGAGGGGTGCGGCGCGGTCTCAGGGCTTGCGCGCCACCGCCCCGTACATGGCGATGTCCCGGTCGCGGACGTCCCGCTGCCCGCTGCCCGGCCGCCACTTGTGGACCTGCGTGACTCCGGGCTCGACCAGTTCGAGCCCGTCGAAGAAGGACGTGGTGGTCGGCAGGTCGCGGAGCACCATGGGCATGTTCTGCTGGGCGTACTCCTCGGCCACCCGCCCGACCTCCTCGGGCGCGAAGTCGGCGGTGCCTATGGTCATCGCCAGGTAGCTGCCCGAGGGGAGCGGGTCGAGGAGGCGCCGCACCAACTGGCCGTCGTCCGGCGGCAGGATGAAGTGCAGCATGCCGATGATCATCAGGCCCACCGGCTGGTTCAGGTCGAGGAGTTCGCCCAGTTCCGGGCTGTCGAGGATGGCGTCGGGGTCGTGCATGTCGGCGTCCACGTACGCGGTCGCGCCCTCGGGGGAGCTCTGCAGCAGCGCGCGGGCGTGGGTGAGGACGATGGGGTCGTTGTCCACGTAGACGACGTGCGACTCCGGGGCCACCCCCTGCACCACCTCGTGCAGGTTGGGGGCGGTCGGCAGTCCGGTCCCGATGTCCAGGAACTGCCGGATGCCCTTCTCCTGCGCCAGGAAGTGCCCGGCGCGGTGCATGAACCGCCGGTTCTCCAGCATGTGCACGGGCAGCGACGGCCAGTGCTGGCACATGGCGTCGCCCGCCTCGATGTCCACGAGGTAGTGGTCCTTGCCGCCCAGAATGTAGTCGTACACCCGAGCGGAGTGCGCGGTTGAGGTGTCCACTCGATCCAGGGGGCTGGACATGTGTTGCTCCGTTCCTTGCTGCCGTCAGTCGTGCCAGACGGTACAGCGCTGAACCTCTGCGCGAACAGCGGCCCCACGGCCAACAAAGGCTCGGCCCACCAGGGTTGTACGGGAGGTGGTCAACGGCGCCTGACAGTACGGCAGTTGTGCGGTGGACGCGGCAGTCGCACGATTCGCGGGCGCCGGTCCTCGCTAGGCGGGCGGGTTGATGCGGATCAGTGTCTGCTGCCCGTTGGCCACGAGCTTCTTCGTGCCGTCCCGCACGCCGAACACCTCCAGCTGGCAGACGGTCAGGGTGCGTCCGGACTTCAGGACGGTTCCGACCGCCTCCAGGTGGTCGCCCTCGGCGGGTGCCAGCAGGTTGATCTTGTACTCGACCGTGAGGACGTCGGTACCCTCGGGGAACAGCGTGTAGGCGGCGTAGCCGCCCGCGCTGTCCGCGATGGCGCTGGTCGCTCCGGCGTGGAAGTAGCCGTGCTGCTGGGTGACTTCGGGTCGGGCGGGCAGCACGATATGCACGCGGCCCGGGGCGATGTGGGAGATCCGCGCGCCGAGGTGGCTCATCAGTCCCTGCCGGCCGAAGCTCTCCTGGATGCGCTTGTGCACCTCGGGGCTCGCCTGCTCCTGCTGGGTCTGGTCTTCCACGTGCTCTCCTCGCTGGGCGCGTCACGGTCTGCGAACGGGCGGAACTTGGGTACGAAGCGGACGCTGAGCCGTGTCCGGATCGCGCGCTTGTCGACAAGTCGCCCTCTCGCCACGCTTGCCGTTCCCACTCGGCAGGGGGGCACATGACGATCTTCAACAAGCGGCCCGACCATACCGACCACCTCAACCGCCAGAGGTAATCGCCCGCCCAAGCGGGGCCGCCATCCGCGACCGATCTGCCGGGGCATCACGAGGGGGCGCGCATGCGCGCCGACGCAGCCGACGGCGACCACCTCGACCTGCTCCGCAACGCCGCCGCCGTGTGCTCCCGGGCCGCGTCACCCCACCCCGGTGCCGTACCGCTCTAGCCCTTCTTCGACCGCAACTGCCGTATCGACAGCGGCGAGTTCTACATGGTGTGCCCCTCCGCGACCAACTCCTTGAGCTGGTCCAGATGGTGCTCAAGGGCCGACGCGTCCACCCCGGCCGCCCGGGAGGTCTCGGCCATATTGGCCACGCCCGCGACCTGCACGTCGAGGCCCTGGACGAGCTGGGCCGGGGTGCTGTCGGCGCGGACGGCGCCGCGCTCGACAAGGTCGTCACCCTTGGCGGCCGTACGGTTCCAGACGACGACCTCGCGCCCGGAGTCGAGCAACGCCGAGGCGAGCGCATGCCCCATGTCGCCGAGCCCGATCACGCTGACACGCGCCTTGCCACTCACTGCGTACTCCTGTCCTGTCGCCCTGAACTGCGCTGCGTTCCACCCTTGTTGACGGCGGAACGGTGGACAAGTACGCACTGAACAGTCGGCTACCCACCGAAAGGTAAGGGGTGCGGATTCCGGTGCGCCGCTCAGCCGTCGGAGGCGTTCGCCGTGTTGAGCCACGCGCCGATCGTGGGCAGGGCCTCGGGTCCGCTGTCCTGCTCCACCGAGCCGACGAGGTCGGCGATGGAGACGCCCCGCAGGGACGCTCGCCAGGCGTCATCGGCGGCGGCCATCGTGCGCGCGACGGGGCACGCCTTCGTGCAGTCCTCGGGCGGTGTGCCGAACGGGCCGCGCTGCCGGATCTCGGTGCACACGAACGCCGGGCTCGCCCCGTCGACCGCCTGCACCACGTCCAGGACCGTGATCTCGGCGGCGGCCCTGGTCAGCACGTATCCGCCGGTCTTGCCCTGGATGGACTTGACGAGACCCGCGCGGGACAGGGCCTGCATCTGCTTGGCCAGATAGCTGGGCGAGACGTCGTGCAACTGCGCCAATCGGGCGGCCGGGACCGGCTCGCTCGCCGCGGTCAGCACCACACAGCAGTGCAGTGCCCACTCCACGCCGCCGGACAGTTTCATGTGCGCGCCCCATTCGACTTGCTCGCCCCGTTTGACTCGGACACAGGGTATCCGAGTATTATCTCGGACATCGGATATC
This sequence comes from Streptomyces flavofungini, assembly GCF_014650815.1. Lineage (GTDB taxonomy): Bacteria > Actinomycetota > Actinomycetes > Streptomycetales > Streptomycetaceae > Streptomyces > Streptomyces flavofungini. Next base: position 34,077 of record NZ_BMVR01000012.1, on the reverse strand, counting down.
CGAGTTAGCTACGTCGTGCGACGCGGCCGTGGCGCTCGGTTCACGAAAGGGCACGATCATGAAGATCACGGTCATCGGTGGCACCGGCCTCATCGGTTCCCAGCTCGTCTCCAGGCTCCGCGAGGCCGGGCACGAGGTGGTCGCCTCGTCCCTGTCGACCGGGCTCGACCTGCTCACCGGCGCCGGACTCGACGAGGCGCTGGACGGCGCGGACACGGTCGTGAACGTGTCGAACTCGCCCACCTTCGACGAGGCCTCCCCGGCGTTCTTCCGCACCACCACGGAGAACCTGCTGGCCGCGGGGGAGCGCGCGGGCGTGAACCACCAGGTGATCCTCTCCATCGTCGGCGTCGACCAGGTGCCACAGCTCGACTACTACCGCGCGAAGACGCTCCAGGAGGAGCTGCTGCGCGGCGGGCCCACGCCCTACTCGATCGTGCGCGCCACCCAGTTCTTCGAGTTCATGGACGCGGTCATGTCCTGGACGTCCGACGACGAGACCGTCCGGCTGCCCGCAACCCCCGTCCAGCCCATCGCCACGGCCGACGTGGTCGCCGCCCTCGCCGATGTCGCCACCGCCCCGCCCCTCAACGGCACGCTCGACGTCGCGGGCCCCGACGCCTTCTCCCTGGACGACCTCGGGCGCCTCACGCTGGCGCACCACAAGGACGAGCGCACCGTCGTCACGGACGACAAGGCGGGCATGTTCGCCGCCGTCGAAGGCGACGTGCTGGTCCCGCGCTCCGGCGCGCGCGTCGCCGCCACGCGCTACGAGGACTGGCTCAACGCGCAGCGGTAGTCGACGCGATCCGCGGTAGCGCCCGAGGCGGTGGCAGTCACCGGCTCGGGCGCTCCGTCATGTGCGGGCGCCATGGCCTCCGCCGCCGCCCTGGTCGGCTTCGGGCCGCGGGCTCCCGGCAGGGCTTTCAGCCCTCGGTCCTGGACGGTTCGGAGTCGCCCTGGCGGATCTCGTCCAGCGACTCCTGGAGCAGGCCCTTGGCGCGGCTGAACCAGTCCGCCAGTACCGCGATCTCGTCCGGGCCGTAGTCGGCGAACAGCGCGCCCAGGCGCTCGTAGACGGGGCCGTACACCTCAAGGATGCGGCTCTGCGCCGACTCCTCCATGGTCACGTGGACCCGTCGGCGGTCCTGCGGGTCGGGCTGGCGGCGTACGTATCCGGCCTTCTCCAGGCGGTTGAGGACACCCGTCACCGCTCCGGTGGTCAGCCGGGCCCGCTCGGCGAGGTCGCCCGCCACCAGGGACTCGCCGGCGGCGGCGGCCTCGATGAGGAAGCCGAGGCAGGTGAGGTCCGTGACGTTGAGGCCCAGACGGCGGGCGATGTCCTGCTGCCCGAACTGGGCCGTCGCGATCATCCGGTCCATCGCGTACAGCGCCTGGTCAGCCGTCGCCGCCGGACGCGTCTTGCCCTGCACCACAGATCCCCTTAGCATCTAAGTAAATTATCTCGCGAGATAAGGCATATTCGTGCGGGTGAGCCCCGGCCACCCGTCACAGCATCCCATTTCCCGAGGAGACGGCCATGAGCATGCACGGAGACCACGACATGGGCCACACGGTCGCGGGCTGGACGGGCACCTGCACGGCCGTCCTCGGGAGCGCGGTGCTGGGCGTGGGGCTCGCCGTGGACTCGGCTGGGGTGCTGGTGGCGGGCGGCGCCGTCGTCGTCCTCGCCGCACTCGCCACCTGGGTCCTCCACCTCGCCGGGTGGGGCAAGCCCACGGGGCCGCGGCCGGTCGCGCAGCAGCCCTGGCGGGTCCGCGACACGGCTGCGCGCCGAGGCCACCCCCACTGCCTCGGCTGCCGCCTGGCGGGACGGAGCGGCGCCGTGGCGCCGGTCGTGGTCCCGGCCGCCGTCGTACCCGCTGCCGCGACCGAGCGCGCTCCGGCGGCGCAGCGGTCGTAACCGCCAGAACCTCGCCCGACCCGGCTCACCCGGGAGAGAATCCTCCGATGCCCGTCATCACCTGCGTGAGCTGCCGCCACCCCCTGACCGGGGAACTCCGTCACGTCCCCTTCCCGCCCACCCCCGAGAAGTTCACCGGTGACCGCCTGGGCCTGCCCCTGCTGGACCAGGGCACCTTCGCGATCAGCCCCGCGACGCGGTCGATCGTCCTCCACCCCGACGACGCCCCCGGCACCCTCCCGCACACCGCACCCGGGCGGAACAACGGCTGCTGCGGTCCCGACGGCCTCGACGGCCCGAACCTCCTGTGTGGCGGCTGCGGCGCGGAAGTCGCCAGCCAGCAGACGGACTGCTGGCTGGAACACCTCATCGCCGTGGCCCCGGAAGCCGCGGAGATCAGCACAACCAGCCCGTAGAGGGCGCGTTCGGCCGGCGTTGAGCCCGTGAGTCACACGCCCCTTCAGCCGGGTCAGTACCCGATGGCCTCGCGGAGCAGCAGCACGGTGCCGCGCCCCGGGCGGGGGTCCGCATTGAGGATGAGCAGGCGGTTGACGGCGCTGGGCATCCCGTACACCGCCTGCGCGCGGACGTTCTCCAGCGGCAGGGCGTGTTCCTCGACGCGGCGCAGCGCCGTGCCCAGGTCGGGTACGACCTTCTGCGCGCCGACGATCCAGACCGCGTGGGCCGCGCCGCCCGCGTTGGCCGGGAGTTGGCTGCCGCTGCCCGAGGCGAGGACGAGCGAGCCGGTCTCGGTGACCGCGGCGACGCTGTTCACGACGACATCGGGGACGGCGACCAGCCTGCGGATCTCGTCGGCGCCGGTGGCACGGTCGATGGCCTGGATGCGCGGCCGGACGGCGTCGTACCGGCCGCTGTCGTTGATGTCCTCGTCGATGCCGGACAGCCGGAGGGTCTCGCTGGCTCCGGTCAGCACGCTCACGCCCTCGGGGACCAGGTCCTTGACGCGGGCGCGCGCGGCCTCGGCGTCGTCGAGGATCTCGGCGGCGAAGCCGCCTGCGCGCAGTGCGGCGGCGACCCGCTCCAGTTGTTCGGCCGACGCGGGGTCGGTGAAGGACGTGGGCGGGGCCGGGGCGGCCGTGGCCGTGGTCGTGGCCGTGGCCGGGGTTGCGGTGCCCGCTGCCGCCTCGGCCCCGGAGCCGTGCGCCGCGTGGGGCGCCGCGCCCGCCAGCGGGGAAGTGTCGAGGTACTTGACCTCGTACACCCGCTCGGCGAACTTCCAGCCCTCGTCGGTGCGTTGGTAACGGTCGTGGTAGACGGCGTAGTTGAGCCCCTGACGTCCGTCGAGGGCGCGCCCGATCTCCTGGATGTAGGCGCGGCCGGTCGCGGTGTCGCCGTGGAGCAGGATCGCGCCGGGGTGCGTGTTCTGTACGAAGAAGTCCCACTGGCTCTGCAGCCGCTCGCCCCCGGCGCGGATCTCCTCGCGGCCGACCTGTTCGACGGGGATGTTGGGCATGCGCAGGACACCGTCCGGGGTGAAAAGCGACGCCAGGCGGGGGCGGTCGCGCATCATCGCCGCGTCGGTGAACTCGCCGCGCAGCGCCTCGATCTCGACGCGGTCCGCGATGGCCTGGAAGTCGTTCATGAAAGTCCCCACTCCGTCTCGTTGCCGTCCTCACCGCTACGACAACGCAGCCCTCCGGAATGTGAGGTGGCGCGTCGGCCTCACATTCCGGCGTGCTGTCTTGTCGTAACGGGTAGCGGCACCGCAGCCAGCGAGCGAGGGAGACGGCCGGACCATGACCACGAGAGCCGAGCCCGACGAGGAACAGAGCGCACAGAGCGCACCGGGCGCACAGAGCGCACACTGCGATCGGAGGGCCCCGGGCCTCGGCGCGATCATGGGCGAGCGGCACCGGTTGATCAACCTCGCCTATCGACTCCTCGGGTCCCTGACCGACGCCGAGGACGTCGTGCAGGAGGCCTACGCCCGCTGGTACGCCATGTCCGCACGGGAGCAGCGGGCCATCGACTCACCCGGCGCCTGGCTGATGACGGTCACCGGCCGCATCTGCCTGAACCTGCTCGGCTCGGCGCGGGTCAGGCGCGAGACGTACGTGGGCGACTGGATCCCGGAACCGCTGCCCGAGCCCACGGAGTGGATCTCAGGGCGCTCCGCCGTCGGCGGGACCGACCCGGCCGACCGGGTCACCCTCGACGAGTCGGTGACGATGGCCTTCCTGGTCGTCCTCGACGCGATGACCCCGGCCGAGCGCGTCGCGTTCGTCCTGCACGACGTCTTCCGCTACCCCTTCGGCGAGGTCGCCGAGGTCGTCGGCCGCACCCCGGCGGCGTGCCGCCAACTCGCCTCGTCCGCCCGCCGCCGCGTCCGCACCGCCCGGACCCCGACGGCCCGGAGCACCGGACAGGCCGACATCGTCAGGCAGTTCAAGACGGCGTGGGAGGCCAAGGACATCGACGCCCTGGTCGGCCTGCTCGACCCCGACGCCACCGCAGCCGCCGACGGCGGCGGCCTCGCCGTGACCCACCTGCTCCCGCTGGTCGGCGGCGAGCAGATCGCACGCGGCTACGCCGAGATCGCGCGCGTGTCGGGCGACCGCACGACGTTCCTGGAGCGCATGGTCAACGGCCTGCCCGGTTTGGTGGCGCAGCAGGACGGCACCATCGCGACCGTGTTCGCGTTCGAGATCGACGGCGACCGGATCAGGCGCATCTGGGCGGTACGAAACCCCGAGAAGCTCCGTCCCTGGCGGATCGGCCAATGACCGATGGGGAACGGGAGCCGAGGGAACGGCCCCCTCCTGTCCGCAGCCGCGGCCCGTACTTCTCACAGGGCGAAACGCTCCCCGCGTTGTTCTGCGGGACGTGGTGAGCCCTCATCGTGTTTCAGGGGGATACCCGCGCTGCTCTGCCAGCGGCAGAACAGCGGCCGGACCGGGCTCGACGATCACTACAGTCCAGGCTCATGACGACGATTACGACGCGTACCGTCGAGTACCCGGCGGACGGTCTGACGATGATCGGGCACCTCGCGCTCCCGGCCGGTGTCGACCGCCGGCCGGCGGTGCTGCTCGGACCAGAGGGCACGGGGCTCAGCGGCGTCGAGCGCCGCCGGGCCGATGCTCTCGCCGAGCTGGGATACATAGCGCTGGCCTTCGACCTCCACGGCGGGCGCTATTTGGGCGACCCCGAGGAGATGCTGGCCCGTTGCATGCCACTGCTCTCTGATCCCGACCGGATGCGGGACATCGGCCACGCGGCGCTCGACGTGTTGCGCACCGAACCGCGGACCGATTCCGACCGGATCGCCGCCGTCGGCTACGGCACCGGGGGCGCCGTCGGGCTGGAACTCGGGCGCGACGGCGTCAACCTGCGCGCGATCGGGACAGTCAACGCAACTACCACGGGCCGACCGGGCGAGGCAGCGCGCATTCGGTGCCCGGTGTGGGCGGGGGTCGGGTCGGAAGACCCGATCATGCCGCCCGCGCAACGCGAGGCGTTCACCGCCGAGATGCAGGCCGCGGGCGTCGACTGGCGCCTCACGGTCTACGGCGGCGCCTTGCACGCCTTCCACCATCCGCCGGTCGACCACCCCACGGTCCCCGGCGTCGGCTACCACCCGCAGCACGCGCAGCGAGCCTGGCGCGATGTCGTCGACCTGCTCGCCGAGTGCCTGCCCGTGACGGCGGACCTGGGGGCATGACCCAGGCAGACATGCTGGCACCAGGCTTGGCCGGCGTCAGGCCTGGGACGCCTCAAGCAGCGCGCACGGGTTCGGCAGATCGGGTCGACGCCCTCGCGCGGCTTCTCCACGATCTGCTCGTACCGGTCGACGCTGACGTTGCCGACCGTCCCTGAACCCGGCACCACACCCACCCCCTGTCAGGCCGGAGCACGGCCCCGTGACCGTGGAAGAAGAAAACGCGATCAACCGAGGTTCAAGGACGGGTTCTCAAGGCTGCGACAGCCGGTCCCAGCAGGGCCGAGGCCGACTGCCATGATCGGCCCATGGCACACGACACCCAGGGCGCTCGCGACAAGGGATACCTCCTCAACAACCGCCAGGCCGAAGCAGGGGAGCGGTTCGCCGCGCTCTCCGCGCTCTTCGACCCGTCCACCTTCCGGCACTTCGAGACCGTCGGCGTCGGCCGGGGGTGGCGTTGCTGGGAGATCGGTGCCGGTGGGCCCGGTGTGCCGGGATGGCTGGCCGAGCGGGTCGGGGGGAGTGGGCATGTGGTGGCGACCGACATCGACACCTCCTGGATGCGGGATGCGGTGGGCTTTGAGGTGCTGCGTCACGACGTGGCCTCCGGGCAGCCTCCGGCCGGTGGGCCCTTCGACCTGATTCACGCCCGGCTCGTGCTGATCCACGTCGCCGATCGCGACAAGGCCCTGCGGTCGATGGTCGAGGCGCTGCGGCCCGGCGGGTGGCTGGTGCTTGAGGACGGCGATCCGGCATTGCAGCCGCTGATCTGCCCCGACGAGTACGGGCCCGAGCAGGCGCTGGCCAACAGGCTGCGCAGCGGCTTCCGCGAGCTGCTGGGGGAGCGGGGCGCCGACCTGGAGTACGGGCGGAAGCTGCCGCGGCTGCTGCGCGAGGCCGGGCTGGTCGATGTGGAGGCCGACGCCTACTTCCCGATCACCTCACCCGTGTGCACCGTGCTTGAGGAGGCCACCGTCCGCCAGATCCGCGACAAGCTGGTCGCGGCGGGGCTGGCCACCGATGAGGAGATCGACCGGCACTTGGCGAACGTCGCCGGGGGCCTCGATCTGGCTCTCCCGCCGATGATCTCCGCTTGGGGCCGCCGTCCGGCCACGGCCTGAGGTGCCCCGTCCCGCGTCGGGACGCGAAACCGCCACGGCGGCTCTCCGCGATGCGATGGATCTCCCTGGCGGCGCCTCCGCCGCATGGGGGAGACGGATCATGCTCAGGCCCGATCCCGGCACGTCGCGGACCCAGAACAGTGGTGCCCATGGCAATCAGCGCGTCGAGTACGGCGACGATCTGGCTCCTGTCGTTCCCGGCGTTCGTGTGCCAACTGGTCTTGTTCGCCCTGGTGGAGAGCGTCTGGCGCTGGTTCACGGGCCTGGGCTTGATCCCGTGGCTGCGCAGGCGTACGGGGCGGTCGTTGTCGAGTACGGCCTTCGACGAATTCACGGCGGTCGTGAACGGGAACAAGACGGTGGAGGTGGAGCAGCGGCGGGTGGAACTGCTGCTGCGGGACGACGAGGGCGACGGTGCGCCGCCTCGTTCCACCGTCGATCTGGCCCAGGGCACCGCGTTCATCGTGATGCCGCAGGAAGCGGACAGCTCGGGTGCGCGGAGGCGTGCTGCCCTTGAGGGTCGGCGGGCTGCCCTTGAGGGTCGGCGGTGAGACGCCAACTCTCAGGAGGGCGCCCCGTAGCGGGTGGCGAGCGCGGCGGCGCGGTCGCGCAGCGACGTGCGCAGCCACTGCGGGGCAAGGGCTTCCGCGTCCGCGGCGAGCTGCCACAGCGCCCATGCGGCGTGGCGCGCGTCCTGGAACGCCACCTCAAGCCGCAGCCAGCCGTCGGCGTCGACGTCTTCGGTGCGGACGGCGAGGGCGGTGCCCATCAGCTCCTCCCGTCGCGCCGGGTCCACCCGTACCAGTACCGCGACTTGGTCGCCGCCGGTCCGGAACCGCGTGCTGCGCTCCTGCCAGGCCTGGTCCAGGTCGACCCGGTCTGCTCGCTGTGCGGGTTCGGGGAGTTCCTCGGCGGCGAGGACCCGGGAGAGCCGGTACGTGCGGTCCGCGCCGGACCGCGTGGCCAGCAAATAGCCCTGGTCGCGGACGGTGACCAGGCCGATCGGGTCCACCGTTCGCCACTGCGGCGCCTGCCCCGCGGCCGCGTACCGGATGCGCAGCTTGTGTCCGGCGAACACCGCGCGCCGGACCTCGGCCACCACGGCGTCAGGCACCTCCTCGGCGGCCACGCGGCGCGAGAGGAGGTCGGTCTCCGGGTCGATGAGCATGCGCTCGGCCACACCGGCCGCGGTGTCCCGCTGGCTCTCGGGCAGCGCGTCGACCACCTTGAGCATGGCGGAGGCGAGTGCCGAGCCGAGGCCGAACGCCTGCGCGCCGCGCCGTGATCCGGCGACGAGGAGGGCGAGCGCCTCGTCGTGGTTCAGCCCGGTGAGCTCTGTCTGGAAGCCGGGCATCAACGCGAAACCGCCGTGCCGCCCGCGTTCGGCGTAGACCGGGACACCGGCCGCGGACAGCGCCTCGATGTCGCGCAGCACGGTACGGGTGGACACCTCGAGTTCGCGGGCCAGCGTGGCCGCGGACAGCTGACCGCGCTGCCGCAGCAGCAGCACCAGGGAGACCAGCCGGTCGGCGCGCATGCGAAAAGCCTACGCGAATACGTGACAGGCGATGTCGTGATTCGTTGGGAGGCTCTTCATACGACGTCAGAGCGGGGCGGCTGCCGAGCCGATGGACGTACGCACTCCCCAGGAGACGCACGCACTCCCCATGAATCGAATGGAGCTGAAGTGGCCATGCAGCGAACGACGGTGAACCCGTGGACCTGGTCGGCGGAGTTGGGCTACAACCAGGGCGAGGTCGTCTCCGGGCAGACCCGGACCCTGTACCTCTCGGGGCAGACCGCGATGAGCGGCGACGGCAAGCCCCAGCACGACGGCGACATGGCGGCGCAGTTGGCGCTGAGCCTCGACAACCTGGAGGCCGTGCTCGGCGAGGCCGGCATGTCCCTCGCGCACCTCGTCCGGCTCAACGTCTACACCACCGACGTCGACCTGCTCTTCCAGCACTACGGCGTGCTGGCGGCTCGGTTGGGCGCCGCCGGGGTGGCGCCGACCACCACGATGCTCGGGGTGACCCGGCTGGCGATCCCCACGTTGATGGTCGAGCTGGAGGGGACCGCCGTCGCCTGACACGGCCTCGCCACCGGAGACGCGGCCCCGCAGCCGGGCGGGAAACGCCGGGCGCCTCCCGTACCCGCCGGATCTCTTCCTCGTGATCGGTCACATTTCCTCGTCGCGCTTCGTCAGCGAAGTGAAAGCAACACGGATGACTGATCTTCACACTGAAGGAGACGACGATGGGAACACGTTCGATCACGGCTGAGATCCCGCTCGCGCCGCGGATGCCGGAGGACCCCGCGGAGCTGGTCCCGGAGCTGGCGGACGTATCGGCGGCGCTGTTCAGGGTCGTCGGCAACGGTTCGGTGCCGCGTGCCACGATCAGCCTGGTCCAGCTGCGGGCCGGGCAGATCGTCGGCAGCACCTATCTGACCGTTCTGCACACGGGATTCCTGCGCAAGGCCGGGGAGTCGGAGGAGCGGATCACGTCGGTCGCCTCTTGGCAGGACTCGCCGTACTTCACCAGCGCCGAGCGGGCCGCGCTGGCCCTAGTGGAGGCCGTGCTCCAGCCCGCCACGGACGGCGAGCGGGTCTCCGACGAGCTGTACGCCCAGGCCGCCGAGCAGTACGAGCCCAAGGCGCTCGCCACCCTGATGTTCGCGATCGGCCAGGTCAACTTCTTCATCGCCACGGCACTCATCGCCAAGCCGGTGCCCGGCAGGTCGTTCACCGACCCCTGGAAGTAGGACGTCTGGGAGTCGGAGCTCTGGGAGTCGGAGCTCTGGGAGTGGGAGCTCTGGGAGTCGGACATTTCGTAGGGCCTGTCGAAGCGCGACCTGCCGGACAGAGGCGGCCGTTCGGATCCCCGGCGTGGGACCGAACGGCCGGCCTCCCGGCCCCCGGCCCCGCGCGCCGGGCGCGAGCGCCCGTCCCCGGTACGCCGGGCGGCCCCGACACGGACGGGTTGCGTCGTTCGCGCCGTGCCGTGGGGACAACCGCCGTCCCGGCAGCATGAGTCCTCCTGGTGAGAGGGAGGTTCCCATGACGACGCGTACGGTACGGACCACACTGGCCGCCCTGGTCGCGGCGGCCGCGTTGGTCGCCGCCGCCGGGCTGAGGTCCCCGTCGACCGCCGCGGAGGCACCCACCGCACCGGCCGGAGGGCACGAGGCGACCCGGGCCGCCATGGACGCCGCGGTCAAGGCGGGGGTCCCCGGCGTCCTGGTGCGGGCGCACGACGCGCACGGGACCTGGAGCGGTGCCGCCGGGGTCGCCGACCTCAGCACGGGGCGTCCGCCCCTGCCGGTCGACCGGTTCCGGGCGGGCAGCATCTCCAAGGTGTTCATCGCCACGGTCCTGCTCCAACTGGAGGCGGAGGGCAAGTTGAGCCTGTCGGACACCGTGGAGAAGTGGCTGCCGCGCGTGGTCCGCGGCCACGGCCACGACGGCCGCAAGGTCAGCCTCCGCCAGCTCCTCAACCACACCAGCGGCATCTACGACTACACCGAAGACCCCGACCTGCACCTCCAGGGCACGGTCTACCTGGCCCACCGCTACGACACCTGGAAGCCCGAACAGCTCGTGGCGCTCGCCATGAACCACAAGCCGAACTTCGCGCCCGGGACCAGCTGGAACTACACCACCACCGAATACGTGCTCGCCGCGATGGTCATCGAGCGGGCGACGGGCCGCCCCTACGCCGCCGAGGCCAAGCGCCGGATCCTCAAGCCGCTCGGGCTGCACGCGACCAGCCTGCCCGGCACCCACCCGAGGATTCCCTCGCCGAGCGGCCGGATGTACACCACGTTCCCCGACGACCCGCAGCACACGGTCCACGACATCACCGAGTTCAACCCCTCCTGGGGCTGGTCCGCCGGGGAGATCATCTCCAGTACCGGCGACCTCGACCGGTTCCTCACCGCCCTGATGCGCGGAAAGCTGCTCCCCGAAGCCCAGCTCAAGGAGATGACGACCACGGTCCCCTCGCCCGACTTCGGCGACGGCCAGGACGACGGCCTGGGGATCTTCCGTGCCAAGCTGCCCTGCGGCAAGGTGGTCTGGGGGCACACCGGCTTCCTGCCCGGTGCGCAGTCCATGGCGTACTCCACCCGCGACGGAACACACCGCCTGGTGGTCAACTTCAACACCGACTGGGCGGGCGACACCGACGCGGCCGCGTACGTACTCCTCGCGGAGTTCTGCGGCGTGACCCCGCCCACCACGACCCCGCCCACCACAACCCCTGCCGCTACGACAGCGACCGGCGCCACGACCACCGGGTGACCGCCTGACGCACCGCCCCCGGACGTCAGTTGACGCAGGTCTGGCACCATGACGACATGGAACATGGGCGCCAGAACGTCAGCTCGGGATCACCGCTGGAGCCGCAGATCGGCTTCTCACGCGCGGTGCGGTCAGGACCGTACGTCGTCGTCGCGGGCACGGCGCCCCTCGGGGACGACGGCGCCACCGTCGGACCTGGCGACGTCTACGCCCAGACGGTGCGGTGCCTGGACATCGCCGAGCGGGCACTACGGGACGCGGGGGCGTCACTTGAGGACGTCGTACGGACGCGCCTCCTGCTGACCGACGTGACGCAGTGGAAGGAGGCCGCTCGGGCGCACGGCGAGCGCTTCGCCGCTGTCCGTCCCGCCTGCACGGTCATGGAGGTCTCCCGCTTCATCGATCCGGCGTGGCTCGTCGAGGTGGAGGTCGACGCGGTGCTCGGTCCGGCAGCGGGCTGAGCGTTCTTCCAGCTGCTACGCGTCCACATCGTCCAGTCCTCATCGTCCAACCCTCTGCGCACCCGCGTCGTCCCGGCTTCCGCACGCCGTCACCGTCACACCGCGTTGATCAGGTCGTGCGTGAGGCCGTGCAGGCGCAGGGCGGCGTCCTGGTCGAACGCCTGGCCCTTCAAGGGAAGTCGGCGGGTGGCGCGGTGGGCGGTGAAGCGTTCGGCCGGTGGCTCGTCCAGGAGGCGGACCATCGGCGTGACGGCCTTCGGCACGGAGGTGGCGAGCACGGTGAAGGCCGCCTTGGTGCAAGCGCGGAGCGGTTGTGGCAGGTGTGCGGGCATGCCGGTCGACACCACGCCCGGGTGGTAGCCGACGTAGCGGATGGGGGTGTCGGCGTGCAGCGCGGCGAAGGCCACACCGAGCAGGTCGTTGGCGCGGAAGGACTGCAGCGTCGACTTGAAGCCGCTGTAGCGGCGCGTCAGTTGGAGATCGTCCCAGTGGATCCGGCCCAACGGGACACCGGGGGTCCCCACGTTCATGATGACCGGCTGCTGCGTGGCCTCCAGGGCCTTGCGCAGTCCGTGACTGAGGACGTACCGACTCAGGTACGCGAGAGCGAAGCTGTGCTCGAACCCCTCACGGGTCACAGCGCGGGCGCCGAAAAGGCGGTACCGCTGGGCACACAGGACAAGTTTGTCCACTGAGGCACAGGTGCTCTCGATCCGGGCGACCAGGTCTCTGGCCGCCGAGACCGACGTCAGGTCGGCCTTCAGGAAGACCGCGCGGTCAGCGGCCGCGATGGTCGCCGCTTGGGCCAGCAGGGCTTCGCCCTTGGCGGGTGTGCTGCCCACGGCGAGAACGCGTGCTCCCTGGCGCAGGTAGTGCAGCGCGAGCCCTCTGCCGAGCCCGTCGGTCCCTCCGGTGATGACCACTGTCTGCATCGCTGGCTCCCCTTGTCCTCCGCGCACGGGGGGCGGACGCACGGCGTAGCGCCCCGCCCGAATCGCTATCCGGATACTCAATATCCGGTTCCGTGGGGACCGTAGCATGAAGCGGATATGCTGTATCCAGTTGTGCTGGTTCACGTCACCGGAAGGGCGGTCCATGGGCAGGCGGACACAGGCCGAAGAACCCGCAGCGGCAGCGGTGCGTCCGCTCCGGCGCGATGCCGAGCTCAATCGCCACCGCATCCTCCGCGCCGGGCGTGAGGTCTTCGCCGCCCGTGGCCTGCAAGCCACGCTCAACGACGTCGCACATCACGCCGGGCTCGGAGTCGGCACCGTCTACCGCAAGTTCCCGGACAAGCAGGCGCTCGCGGAGGCCGTCTTCACCGAAGAACTCGACGAGATCGCGGCGCTGGCACGCGAAGCCCAGTCCGAGGACGACGGCTTCGCGGCGCTTGCCGCCTTCCTGGAGAGCGCACTGGGGCGGGCCGCGCACAATCGCGGGCTGCGCGAGTTGATGCGCCACGGCGCCGTCGAGGGCACCGGCCTCACCCGGGCCCGGCGGGAGATCACCTCGCACTGCGAGGCACTCGTCGCACGGGCGCGCAGCCAGGGCACGCTGCGCGACGGGGTTGACGAGGCCGACATCGCACCGATCGCGGCCATGATCGATGCCGTGCTGGCCCTGCCCGGCGAGCACCCCTCCGAGCTGTGGCGACGCTATCTGGTGATCATCCTCGACGGACTCCGCGCCCAGCCGGGCCAGACACCGCTGCCCGATCCCGACAGCGCCAACTGACCTCGGCGTTCAGGAGACCGCTGGCGGAACGACGACCAAGGGTCCTCATTGGCGGCGGGTGGCACGGCGATCGCGCTAGCGCGCCCTTGGCGCTCTCACCAGCACTCGGCGGCTGCCCCTTGAGCGCGTTGTCGATGTGATGCTGCGCGACGGCCAGATGAGAGGCGGCCCGCCTGCGCGGATGAAGGTCGTCGTGCCCGAGTGCCTGCTCCGCCGCTGCGAGTGATGCGACAGCGTTGGCCGCGTACACGCTCACCACGTCACATCGGCGTGCGTCGGCCGAAGCCCACAGGCGCACGGCCTCAAGGACCGCCTTCAGTTCGGTGATCCCGGCCCGCGGCCCCTCCTTCGAGTCCCACCCGCCCCACCCAAGCAGAATCGATCTGACCTGCAGAAACGTCGCGGCGTGGCGTCTTTCGCCCGGGGCGTTGCCTCACCGTTGCCTCACGCGGCGTCTCTACGATGTCCGCCGTGGCCCACATCAAGATCCACACGAGCAAGTCTGACATCACCTCGTACCGGGTCGTTTGGTGCGCCGGAGGCACCCGCGACGGTAAGTGGCAGGGCGAGATGTTCGACGACGAGGTGATGGCGAATCGTTTCCGTGACCTGGTGAACGGTCACGGGCAGCAATGGCCGCCGGTACGCTAGCCGGACAGAACCCGATGCTCAACAGCGCGACTTGCCGGAGCAACCTTCCATGCGGTCTCAGCTCTAAGAGGGCGTTAAGTCCGTTTCTTGCAGCAGCCTCGTCCGGGTTGGGTGAGGAAGCCTTTGGCGGGTGAGGCGTCCGAGGCGGCTTCGGGTGACGTTCAGGGGCGGATCGTCAGCGGGAGTGCCGAGGAGCTCAGAGGCGCTTCTTGAACATGGCCATCAGAGCTGGACTCCGATTCCCCATTATCGATTCCAGCAATAGAAATTCGCCGCTCCAGAGGAGAATGCGGATGTTGTCGTTCGTGTAACGGCCCCGGAAAATGGCCTGAATGAAATTAGCACTTTCGCCGCTATCGTAAGTCTGAACGCGCTTGATTTGATCGTATCGAATCGCGAAGACGTCACCCTTGCCTCGCAGTGCGCCCATGAATGCCTGGGTTGCTTTGACGTATCGCTGCTCAGGCAGAAGTAAGATGCGCTTTTTCTGTATTACGATACCGCAGCCGTAACGACTATTCTCAAACCGGGTTGCGTATGCTGCCACCTTAATTTTCTCTGGATCATCAAGGGTGCGAGCAAGCCTTCCGCCGTGCTCATGGAGTTCGGTAAAGCTGGCGTACTTACCGTCACACGCCTCATATAGACGTTCGGCAAACTTGCCTGCCCCTGCGACCATACGGCCCACGCCTCCATAAGATCATGTGCGGGTCGGGACGGGTGTACCGGTTGGCAGTCGATGCAGATCCAGTCCGAACACGCCCCCAGGATAGGTAGAGCAAGCTGGGGCAAGAATCTCGAGTCGAAGTTGTTGCTGAGATTTTGCCAACCTGGCTGACAGCAGCCCAAGTTGATGTGATGGCCGGATGTCTTTGAGGCGGGAGTGATCCGCAAGATGGCGCGAGGAGTGACGAGTGCGTAGCCCACGGACCCTTGCGCCACGGGGAATGGGCGTCAGTCGCGATTGGCCGAATCACCGGTACCCGAACTGCCTGTGACGAATGAGGCTCCCGTCCCATCGGTTCGAGGTGCGCGTTCCCGCTGGGAGACGCTCTTCCGAATAGTGCGATCGCACGTGCGCAGTGCCTCGGCGAGTTGGCCGCGCAGCTCGTCGGGGAGAGCCCCGGCGTCGAGTGCGCAGTCACGCAGGAGATCGCGGCAGTCCTGTGTTTCTCGATCGGTGGCGAGGGCGGTGAACGAGGGGTGGGTCAGGGCGTCTCGGGCGGCGTAGCCGTCGGTTGCTGTGTGCGCCCGGCGGTGCAATTCCGCGGCCACCAGTCGGGCGGCCGGGTCCTGGGGTGACGGGATCACGTCAAGCACAGCGAGTCCGAGCCGCGTGTTGAAGACGGTCAGGTCCTCCTCGTCGGGGCGGTCGAGATAAGTGGTCACGAGGTTTTGTAAGGAGCGTCGCCATGCCCGTCCCGCTGCCTGGCGGTACAGGACGGTCAGGCAGCCTGTGACGGCGTTCTCCCAGGGCTCCCCGGGGTGTGTGGTGGTTAAGAGGCGGCTGGCATCGAGGGTGTTTCCTGTCATGAGGGCGTTGAGGACGGCGACCTGACGGCCGTCGAACATGCGCTGTCCGACGCCGCGGTGTGCCTGGAGATGAGCGAGCGCGTCCGTCCAGCGGCCGGCAGCGGTCAAGGAGCGTGTTCCGTCGGCGAGGAGGACCCGCCACAGCCAGGCGCGGACCTCGTGGCGGTCCATCGGGCTCACCGTGAGGCGGGCTGGTATGGCGATGTCCTCGACCCGGGCTGCGGCCCCGGTTGTGACGGCTTCGAACAGGGACAGGAGGTGTTGGCGCGCTTCGTCGTGCTGCCCGGCGCGGAGCTGGAGGCGCGCCAGGTTGACGACAGGTTCGAGGGCGCGAATCGCTGCCGTACTGGGCAAGGGGGCGGCGTGCAGGTAGGCGGCCGCGTGCTGGTGGCACATTTCGCGGGCGAGGTCTGGAACGCCTACGTCGGATGCGATCAGCGCGGCT
Source organism: Streptomyces flavofungini (assembly GCF_014650815.1). Taxonomy (GTDB): domain Bacteria; phylum Actinomycetota; class Actinomycetes; order Streptomycetales; family Streptomycetaceae; genus Streptomyces; species Streptomyces flavofungini. The sequence goes on along the minus strand of NZ_BMVR01000012.1, from coordinate 18,226 downwards.
TGGTTGTAGACGGTGGAGGCCATGCTCGGGTCACCCCGCTCCGTGGCCGTGTCCGCGAGGGCGACTAGGGACTGAACGCGCTGGACCAGCGGGAGACAGGCGGGGCGGGGTCGCGCGATGAGCGGGAACCGCCGTGCTATCCGGCCGATGTCCATGTCACTTCCATTCGATGACGATGCGGTTCAGCGCGTTGTCGAAGGCGAAGCGACCGGGCTTCGGCGTGAGCGAGACCGCGTTGAGCGGGTGGATCTCGAATGCGACGTCGTGGTCCCGGAAGGCACGGTCCCAGGTGCGGATCTGATCGGCGACGTTTCCGGCGAGTGCCTCACCGTCGACGCCGTGGCCGATGACGCCGAACTCGTACAAGGTGGCACCGTCGGGGGCCTTCTCGGCGGCCGGGCGCCGGGTGAGGTAGGTGAGCGTGGCGCCTTCGAAGGCCGCGGTGGAAGACGGATAAGGCGCGATGAGCAGACCGCGGTCGATGGCCTCGGGCCGTGCGGGCATCCGGCTCAGGCCATTGGGCATGGTGCAGGTCAGCCACAGCTCCAGATACTCCGCCGACTCCGGCCCTCGGAAGTTCACGCCCGTCCACACCTCGACGCGAGGCTGGCGCAAGACGTCGCTCAGCGCGTCCGCGTCCACCGTCTGGTCTCCGTTGGTGACGAGGGTGACGGTGTTGCCGGGGGCCAGAGGTACGAGGAGGCGCGGGTCGTCGGCGATGCCCCTGCGCAACGGCATGAACGTGTTCATCTCGCTGCCGACGCTGCGCCAGACGCCCTCCTGGCACTCGAAGGCGATCGAGCGGGAGACGCTGCCGCGCAGGCGCAGCGGGGTGAGGAGCCGTCCGCCGGGGGCGAGCTGGTCGAGCCAGGCGTGGGGCACGCCGTGGGCGCCGACCGTGGCGACGATGCGGTCATACGGTGCGTTGGGGGCGTGGCCCACGGCTCCGTCGCCGAGGATCACTTCCACGTTGTGGATGTCGGCTGCGGCGAGTCCGGCGCGGGCCCCGTCCACGATGTCGTCGTCCACATCGATCGTGGTGACGTGCCCCTTCTCTCCGACGAGGTGGCCGAGGAGACCCGCGTTGAAGCCGGTGCCGGCCCCCAGCTCCAGGACCTTCTGGTCAGGCTCGACCTCCAGCTGTTCCAGCATCATGGCGACGACGTCGGGCTGGGATGCGCAGCTGATGGAGGCGCCGCTTTCGTCGAGCTTGGTGTTCACGGGAGCGTTCCCGTACGCCTTCTCCAGCGGAGCGTTCGGGACGAAGAGGTGACGGGGCACTGTCCGCATGGCCGCTTCCACGCGGGGCGTGCGCACGCATCCCTCCTTGACCAGATCGTCGATCAGCTGGGTGCGCAGGCGGTCGGCCGAACTGGCGTTGAGGATGTCGCTGTTCACCTCGCCGACCGTAGTGCTCTGCGGTCCCTCGGTTGGGGTGGACGCGGCGTTGTCGCTCGTTCCCATGACTACCTCTTTCGCGAGTGTTGACAAGGTGTGCTGGTCTCCCGCGGGGAGGCCCAGACGGTTCCAGTGGAAGATGCCGTGGTGGGCGATCACGGCCCGCATTCCCCGGTCCAGCAGGCCCTGGCGGCTGAGGTCTGCGAGCTGTTGACCGAACCGCTCGAACGTGGCGATCCAGTCGCCTACGGATGCGAGTCGGCTCTGAGTGACGCCGCTGCTGGTGAGGCTGACGTCGACCGTCATCAGCCGGTGGACAGCCACCATGTGCTGCTGCGGATGCCGGACTCCGTCACCGGGGCGTTCGGCCGCGATCCTCGCCCAGACGTCGCCCTGCTCGTACCAGTCGAGCCCAGCGGCGCGCATCATCACGCTGAGCAGAAGGATCCCCAGCTCACGGCGCCCCAGCCCCGGACTGCCCAGCGCCTGCTCGCGGGCCAGCTGGTGAAGCAGGTGCCCGCTGTCGTGATGGAACAGGACGTGAGCGATCTCCATGGCGGACGGTCCGCCGAATGCGGCTTCTTCCGGCTCGTAGATGCCTCGCGTCCAGGAAGCGAGGACACCGGCGGCGACGAGCTCGTCCAGGGCCATATCCAGCCGCTTCGCCGCCTCTGGGCCCGCAGGGCGGAAACGCACTCGCCACGAGGGGGACTTACGCAGGAACGACCACTGGCTCAGCTCCGCCCCGTGAGTGGCCAGCAGCGGGAGCAGGTGCTCCACGGCTGTGATCTCCGAGCGGTCCCAGTCGGTGAACTGGATGACGCGTTGCGGCCATTCGGCTGCGGCCATGTTGCCTCTCTTCACGGCTAGTTGATCAGAAAGCTGGTGTCCCAGCCGGACGCGGACGGCATGCCGGTCTGGAAGGAGTGGAGGGCGAGGGCGGTACCTGCGGCGCCTTCGAGGAGTCCGATGTCTCCGCCGCCGGGAGGGTCGAGCAGCGAGGCCGCCAGTGCGCCAGGGGCGGTGTCGATAATCGGGGCCAGGAGACGGGGCAGGCACTCGGTGAGGCCGGGGGTGATGGCCTCGGCGGCGACGAGCTGTGTGATGTGCGTCAGGCCCGCGAATCCGTGACACAGCGAGAGGTCGACGGTTGCCTGAAGTTGGCCGGTGTCGGTCATGGAGCCCAGGAGCGCGCCTTCGGCCATGCGTTGGCGTGCGGGGGCGTTGGTGGCGAGGGCAGCGAGCTGTTGAGTGCGGGCGAACCCGGCTGTCCCGTAGCACCAGGACGGCCGGGAGGGTCCGGGGCCGGGCCTGCCGGATCGCAGCTGCTCGCGGGTGATCCAGTACGGCCACCACGGACCGGCGGGACCGTCCTGCTGCCACTGGTCGAGCCAGGCCAGGATGCGGGTGATTGCGTCGTTGTGGCCTTCGACGGTGATGCCGCGGCATGTGGCCAGGGAGAGCAGGGCGAGGGGGCCGCCGATGCCGTGCGCGACGCCGTTGTTGGCGTGCCCGTGGGGGTAGTCCGGGGAGGCGTGGCCGGAGGGGGCGAGGTGGCTCCACCAGCCGGGCAGAAGCTCACCGTCGTGCTTGACCGGCTCGGTCAGCCGGACCAGGTACGCCAGGACCTCTCGAAGCAGATCGGTGTGGGCATCGCGGTGCAGCAGGAGTGCGCCCATCCCACTCAGGCCCCGGATCGCGTCGAACTCGGCCAGTGTGGGCATCTCGCCGCGGTCCATGCGCGCGTGGGCGCTGACCAAGCGGTCGCGGGTCGTGGCCGTGACGCGCTGGTCGAGAGTGTTCAGGGCGCGGGCGTAGCGTCCGGGACGGTCGGCGGCGGCGTGGAGGGCGAAGGCGAGGGCAGGCGCCCCGTAGTAGAGGTGGCTGTCGATGCCCCCGACCGTGGGTTCTGCTGCGGCGCAGGCGAGCCAGTCGTGGGCGCGCTGCCACGGCCCCTGGTCCGTCCGGGCTCGTTCGATGTGCAGCAACGCGACTCCGACGGCGCCGTGCGCGAGGGACTGCGGCCACCAGCCCTGACAGTGACGCAGGGACCGCGCGCCGTCCGGCGTGGCAAGTCGCTCTGCGATGGCGTCGGCGCAGGCCCGTGCCCTTTCACGCAGATCCATGGCCAACTCCTCGACGGGTCCAGGCCATCGCGGCCGAGCGAGCCAGCCGTACGCACATGTGCTCGTCGTCCTTGTCGATGCCGACGGCCCGGATGTGGTGGGAGTGCAGGAGGGAGTCGAGGACCAGGTTCGGGTCCATGCCGTCGGTTTGGTTCAGCCGTTCCCGGTAGCGGGCCAGGGCCTTGTCGCGCTCGCTCCACGCGGTCGCGATGGGTCCGCCGCCGGGGGCCGCGCGCAGCCCTGCCCAGTCACGCGTCGGATCGGCCAGGCGTACGGCCTCACCCAGCACCGTGCGGTCCAGTGGGTGTGGGTCGGTGACGCGGCCGTGGGCGATCAGCCAGCCCATGCCGTTGGCCGTGCCGCCCGTGAAGGCGATGGCGAGGGCGGCGAAGTTCGCCGCAGCGAGGGCTTGGTGGTGGGGCCGCGCGCGCTGGGCGAACTGCACGGCCAGCGCGCGGGAATCTGCGGCGAAGACGTCCTCGGCCAGGCTCATCAGCGGGCCGGTGCCCCACCGGCCGGTCTCCGGGTAGGAGGTGGCGAACTGCATCTCGGCCAGTAGTCCCGCCCGCCGCAACCGGGCCGCCCACGTACTCACGCGCTGCGCAACGGGCGCGAAGTCCTGAGGGTAGGGGACCGCGATACGCAGGCGCAGGTGGGATCGGGGGTCGCGGTAGCGCGTATACCACCAGGCTGGTGGCTCGTCCCACTGGTCGAGTAGTGAGGGAAGGTGGTGAGCCAGGATCTCGGGTTGCCGTTCGACGTGCCCGTATAGCTTGATCAGTAGCCACGGGGCCGTTCCCGGGAGGTGTCCGTGGTCGCGGGTGAGGAGACGCCCCGTGGTCACGGGCGGGACCGTCGGCCACTGGGGCGCGCGAGCAACTGTCATCGGCACGACGACCTCGTGGGCCCGCCCCCCGAACCAGCCGTCGTCGGAGCCGGTTTCGACCAAGGCCGCCGATTCGCTGGTGCCCAGGTGCGCGCGCAGGAGCGCGAGGTGGGCGGTTTCGCAGAGGTTCAGCGGTAGCAGCTGGTCGCCCTCGGCCAGCGCGACGGTGCCCGGAACCCGTCGGCGCGTGCGCCACTCGTCGATCGCCTTGTGCCATTCCTCCCAGGAGGCCCGGCGGTCGGGCAGGTCCGATCGGTCCAGGCGCCACCGGGCCGGGGAGAGGATCGTGCGGCCATAACGCACCCGCGGCAGGTACGGAAGGGCTATGGCGGACGCCCACGGGAACGGGGTCAGGATCGCGGACTGGGAACGGCTGATCTCGGTGAGGAATCGTGCGAGCGGCGGGGTGTGGGCCCGCAGGTCCAGAGCGTGCAGGGCCATCGGGTCCAGCAGACACCCGCGGGAGAGGGAGACGAGGTAGAGCCTGCGGCGGTCGCAGCCCACCGCGAGGTCATCGAGCGTGATGGTGCGCTCGTCCACGGGGCGGTGCTCGGCCAGGCTGATCACGGTCGGCAGGAGTTCGGGCACGCGGGTGACGTTGGCGTCGCCACGGTCGAGCGGGGCGAAGGAGACCTGCGTGGGCAGCGAGCCGGGGACGTTGACCGGCAGGTGCTCCAGCACGGCGGCCGAGCGAGCCTGGGCATCGGGGTCCAGCAATCCCAGGAATCTGCCGCTCGTCGTGCCGATGCCACGGGAGGGGACGATGCCGTGGAGGGTGAAGTCACCCTCGGCGACGGCAGCCTGTGACGTGGCGTTGATCTGGAAGCGCAGCTCCAGATGCACCGGCACCTGCATCGAGTCCTGGTCACCGACGGTCAAGGTGCCGATCAGCTCCTCGTCCAGCCGGATCTCGTCGCGGCCGTCGAGCACGGCCGCTTGCGCGAGGGAGAGGAGGCGCTGTTCACGGGAGGTCAGAGCCGCGCGCTTTTCGGGTGCTGAGTCCCGGTATCCCTGCGGGAACCCGAGCCCGGCATCCGGGTCCACGACGTCCCGAAGAGGGACGAGGGAATTGATGCCGTACCGCTCGAAGAACCGATTGTGGAAGTCCTGCCACGCGGGCGTGCCGAAGGGGTACGCGGTGAGCCGGGCCAGCAGGGTGGCGGCCCTTTCCGCCTCGCGGGCGATCGGTGGGGGCAGGGTGAGTGAGCAGTCCATGCGCAGGTCCACCGTGAGGGGCTGGGCCGTGACGCTGCTCAAGGTCGTCATCTTCTCGCGCAAGGCGCTGCGGAGGCGCCGCCCGTCCGCCGGGGCGAGGGCCTGGTTGTGCTGGGCGATGGCGTCTCGGACCGCTCGCAGGTTGGCCACGAGGTCTTTGGTCTGCGGCGCGTCGGCGGTCTCGGCCTGCTGGACCAGGTGGCCGAGGGCGTCGAGGGCGGCGGACGGTGCGTGCAGGCTGCTGATGAGAACGCCGCGCTGGACCAGGCTGGTGACCAGACCTTCCACCTGGGCAGAGGGCACATCGGGGAACTCGGCCTTCACCTTTGCCACGAGTGCGTCGAAGCGGATGGGGGAGGCGGCGGATTCCACGGCGATCCGCGCGGCGGCGGTGAAGCGGAGGGACACTTCCGCCACAGGGCTGCTCTCGGCGCGGTGCGAGCGCGGCGGATAGGGCACGATCAGCCGATCGTCGCGTACGTAGGCGGTGTTGTTGGCCATCACGGGCAGCTGCCGCAGCAGGTCGAGGCAGCCTTCCAGGCGGCTGATCACGTCAGCGACCCACTCGCCGTCGGCGCGTACGACGGCGCGGTGCCACTCGCCCCAGGTCCAGCCTGGCCGTGTGCCGAAGGAGGCGGGTGCGACTCCGGCGAACAGGCCGTGGGGAGTCGCTCGCCCCGTCATCCGCAGCACATACCGAATGACGGACACCAGCACACGGCGCAGCTGACGAGCATCCGGCGCTGCCGCCGAGCACAGCGCGTCCACCTGCCGCGCGAGCGAAGGGCTGGCCTGCTCGACGACCTCGGCCACCTCGGCCACTGACCAGACCTCACGCAGCCACGTCTGCCACCGCCCCTGCCTGGCCGGGGAATCGTCGGTGAGGTCCGGCCATCCCGGCAGCGGCAACCTCGTGTAGCGGGCGGCACGCACGAGCGCCGTGTCTGCGCACCGGTATAACGGTCCGTCGTTCCTGGAATCCATGCGCCTTCCCTGTTCCGTGAAGTGCCGGGGTGTCAGCCCGCGCGGAGCTGGAGCGCGCGGGCTGACACATCGGCCGTGCGTGTGGTCAGGCCACGTTGGTGGCGCAGGACCCCTTGCAGGTGGGCTTGCACCCGTCATCCGTCAGGTTGATCAGCGAGGCGGACCCGTCGCCGGACTCCAGGACGCTGATGTCGAGGTCGAATTCGTCGCCACCCGCCGTGGCGATCGAGGGCGGTGGCTGCTGCTTGATAGTGGAGGCGTTCATGCGGCTCTCTCTGCTCGTCGTGTGCGGGAAAACGCTCAGGCCACGTTGGTCGCGCACGGGCTGGAGCACGTGCTGCCGCAGCCGTCGTCGGTGAGGTTGATCAGCGTCGCTTCCCCGTCGCCGGACTCCAGGACGCTGATGTCGAGGTCGAACTCGTCAAAGTCCATGTGCTGGCTCCTCCTCATTGGGTGTGCGGCTCAGCTCGAACCACGGTGGAACAGCGGCTGTGGAGCGGCGTGCGGCATGAAAGGGGAACGCCGTTGTCCTGGCCGCTGGGTGGTGCACCTGCCCGCCGCCGACAGCGGGCGGGCCGTCTCCTCAGGCCGCACACGGCACGGACATGGCCTGGGCGAGCACTCGCTCCAGGCGCGTACGGTGAAAGCGGAAGGCCACCAGCGCGTGGTCAGAAGCCGCACGGACGTCCGCGTTGTCGATGACCTCGACGTGTTCGAGGGCAGCGGCGGCACCGCCTACCGCGTACCTGCGGTCGATGCGCTGAGGGCCGCCCTGGTGGGGCTTGTCGAACCCGGCCGTGGCGGCGAGCGCGGCCGCACCGACTCCGTCGATGTGATCGGCGCCGTGTCGCGCGAGATCCACGTACCCGGCGTCGTTGAGGACGCCGTCGGGTCGGGTGTCGGTGCGGCGGATGCCCTCGGTGTCCACGTACGTGCGCTGCACCATGTGCGCTCGGTCGGTGACGTGATCCCAGGTGGGCAGCGCGATCGGCTCGCAGCGCCGTGGGTAGCTGTTGGTGTCTCCGGCCGCGATGGTGACCATGCCGGGCCCGGCGAGTGTGGTCATCCACCCGGCTTCCGTGAGCCGCTGATCGGCGTCGAAGGAGCACATGTGAAACGACACGAGGTTGAGCGGTACGGGGCAGTCGCCGAGGTGTGCCCGCACGTGGCAGGGGTGCAGCCACCAGGGTTTCGCGCGGGGCTTTTGCTCGGCGACGTGGAACATGCCGGGCCGCAGGTACACGGCGGTCGAGATGTCGGCGTCGACGGCCGGGTTGGGTGCGGCCAAGAACCCGCGCAGCCCCAGACGCTTCTCAGCCGCGTGCAGGAGCCGCCCGCCGCGTTCCCGGCTGTGCTTCGCTTCCTGCTGCAGCACGACGTCCGGGTTGAGTTCAGCCAGGACGTCGAACGCCACATCGCGACGTTCGCCGTTCCGGCCGCCGTCTGCCTCGATGTTCCAGACGACGACGGTGATGGTGCTGACGTCCATGGAGTCCTTCGTTCCAGAGTGAGTAGGTCACCTGCGGCGTGGGGTGGGATAGGCCGGCCGCTTGCTCCCCCACAGAGCGCGGCCGGGGCGCGGGGGTCTCGGCGCCGCCTCCCCTCGGGGGCGGCTTGGGGGACTTCCCGCGTGCGAGCGTGGGCGTCCCGGCCAAGCCAGGGCAGGCCCCAGGTGTGTGGCCACAGCATGTGCTGGTGCCGGCTCAGAGCCGGATGTCCCGGGCCAGGCGACGCACCCACACGTCGGGCTCCTTGATCTCCCGGCGGGTCGGCCCCAGCCGGGTATGGCGCCAGACGCGGTTGAAGCTTTCGAGCCCCAGACTGTCGATGATCACCGTGACCCAGCGCAGGCCCTCCTCGTAGGCCTCGGCCGGGGCCGCAGGATGCGCGGGCGCGGTCTGAGGGTCCTGCGTGCGCTCGACGAACGCCTTTGCCATGGCCAGGTATTGGGGCGTCTCCCGGCCGGTGGGCTGCCCCAGCTCGACTTCGCAGCCGAGCAACATCCGGGTGACCTGCCGGTCGGCCCACTCGGCATGCCCGTGCAACAGGTGGCCCACCGCAAAGTCACTGAAGCCGCGCAGATCGGGGCGGCCCGTGTTGTAGGCGATGACCACCTGACCCTCGCTCGCCCGGTGCTGCGCGACGTGCGCGAACTCGTGCGCGAGCGCCTTGGTGATCACCTCGGTGCCGTGACCGCCATGGTGGAAGGCCTCGGGGACGAGGAGGACCTCCGGTTCGTAGGCAGCGTTCGTAACAGTGGCGGCGGGGCCTCCCATCCAGGACAGGCGCAACTCCGACTCCTCCGTCTCCAGACGGTCGTAGAGCGCGCGCGTAGCCTCGATGGACAAGTCGAAATCCTGCGCATCGCGGGCGAATACGCGACGCCGCTCTTCAATCGCGCTCTCGATGAACGCTTCGTGATCAACGATGCGGACCAGGATGTGGCCGAGTCGAAGCCCGGTCACCTCCTCCAGGGCCGGAGCGACCTTCTCGGCGATAGGCCCGATCTGCTCGGTGAGTTCCGGATGCAGGTCGGTCTCCTGGCGGATACGGCAGATGGTCACGTGGAGATGTCCTTCGCTGGCGGGGATCGGTGTGGATCGCGATCGGCGGTACCAAGACCGTGGCCGCGACGATGGGGACAAACAGGGACGGGTGGTACCGCGCCGGTGGAAGAGGCTCCCGAGAGCGGCGGCGAGGAACGCGGCGCCAGTCACGACGGGCAGCCCCACCCCGACGAGGCTGCGCTTGCGTCGGCTCAGCGGCCTCTGTAGACGAGGGCCGTGACAACCCGCGTGTCCCGGGCCAGAAGCTGGAGGTAGGCGTGGGCCTGCTCGGCGTTCGGGGCGAAGGGCCGTCGCTCGATGAGAGCGTGGCTGTCCTGGATCATCCGGAGCACCATCTGCTTCGGCTTGGGCTCCCACGCCTCGACGGTGTCCTGGCAGGCGGTCAGCAGTGGCGGCAGCCCGGCAAGGAGCGCTTTCGTCTGGTCCGCCACGCTGGGCCTGGAGTCGCCTCCGCTGAACAGGATGTCGTCCCGTGGCGGCGCGGGCGTGGTGAGCGCGAGTTCCACCGCGACGTAGGTGGTGGCCAGGTCGATGGCGTCCTCGGCCTGGACCGACATGGGCTGTTCAATGCTGGGAGTCATGGAGGGCTGCTTCCTGCTGGGCCGCATCGAGCAGGTCTTGGGCGGCGCGGGCGAGGGTGAGGGAGTACTGCCACAGCTCGTAGTGATTCGTCTGCTCACCCGGCCGAGCTCGGGGCAGGACGAGTCCTTGGGCACGCTGATACGCGGGGTGTCCTCGCGAGACCTCACGCAGCAGCGTCTTCACGTCGACGGTGAGCGCGACGATGTGCATGAGGACGGTGGCTCGCGGCGGCATCGCCACCCCGGGCCGGGTCGCCTCGGTGATCGTCTGCTCGATCGAGGCGACGTTCACGCGGTCGGCCAGGAGCGGTGTCCTGGGGGATCTGGTCACGACACGCTCGCCTCACGATGCTCTCAGCTCGGCGGCGAGGAGTACCTCGTGCGGCACCGGTGAGGGCCCGAAGGAGTCGAGCAAGTCCCGCAGTGGCGCCGGGGGAACGAGCCGGTCGCTCTTGAATGGCCGCAACCAGTACGCACCGGGCGGCTCTGCTTGGCCGAGCGATGGCAGGCCGATGCGATGGGGCTGCCCCAGGCAGATGCCGTACCGATGAGGTGCCCACCGCGTGCTGGAGCCAGGCGGCACGAGCCAGTACAGCCACGACCGCACCGGGTCCTCGATCACCGGCCCGCAGCCGTCGATCTGCACCTCATCCATGAGCCCGACGACGGCTCGGGCGGCAGCTCCACTCGCAGTGATCAAGACGTCGAACAGGTTCCCGCCCAGCGGGAGGCACGACGGTCGATTGCCCTGGAGGTCCATCAGGTTCCGGACGCGGGTGGCGAGGCCGCCCATGTCAGACGCGACGTCCTCGCGGCTGATGTTCTCAGTGCGCGCAGTGAAGGCGGCTTCGCCAGCAGGCGGGACCTCGCGGGTCGCATCGACGACTCGTTGGGGCAATGCCGCGGTCGTGACGCCACCTCCCGGCGGCGTCAGCAGGCTCTGCACCGTATTTCCCGTGATGTTGCATCCTGGGGAGGAGTTCATGTGGAGTGCTCCCGCTCGTCGAGTAGCTGGCATACAAGAGCGAACCGCCTCGCCACCCGTGACGGGTATGGGGGCAAGGGGCTGTACGTGGTCAAGGTGGTCAAAGATCGTCACGGTCGTCGACGCGGGCCGCTGGTGTCGTACACGCGGGATAGCCCCGTGGAGCACTCCGTCTCGGCGCGGTGCCTTTGGCATGTGGCCAGTTCACTGCGAGCAGCGGGGGAGCACACAGGGGAAAGAAGCTGGAACCCATGGCGTGACCCCGGTGATTTTTACCTGCAAGGTGTCGCCCCGGCTGGCCTCACGGATACCTTGCGGAGGTGGGTGAGAATCGCGAGCTCGCCGCCGCGATGGCGGAAGTCGGCCTCAGTCAGGCTGAGTTAGCGCGCCGTATGAACGTGGAGACTCAGCACCTCACCGGCAAGGAGGGGAGCCTCACCGATCGGGACATCCGTCGCTACCTGCGTGGCGAGACCGCGTGGCCGCAGCACAGACAGCGCATCGGACTGGAGCGGGTATTGGGCCGTCCGGCCACCGAGCTTGGATTCATCCCCCGAGCGCGCAGGCTGCGCCAGGCTCAAGCGGAGGACCCAGTGCAGCGTCGTACATTCCTTGTTGCAGCAACCGGCACCGCCGTCGTCTCTGCCGCCCCGCGACGGCGTTCACGGTTGGGACAGTCTGATGCCGACCGGTTCCACCAGCAGTACGCCAATCTGCTGCGCGATGACGCGCGGCTCGGCGGTGTGCGGGAAGTCGAGAACAATGCCGGCGAGCTCGCTGCGCGCATTCAGTCCTCGCTAGCCGGTGGCGGTGCCTCCGACCGCATTCAGCGTCAGATGTACCGGCTTGCGTCCCATGCCACGTGTCTGGCGGCCTTCGCTGCGATCGACGCGAGCGCCCCACATCGTGCACGAGCCCACCTCGACAAGGCCCTCACCCTCGCCGGTCTCGCCCGCGACAGCGAGACCATGTACCGGGTGTGGGATCACCTGATGCTCACCTCCAGCCAGCGGGAGAACCACGCCGAAGCAGCGGCCGGCGCTGAGGTGATGAAACGCTCGTCGGTCTCCCGACGTGACCCGCTGTACGCGTCGCTGGGGCACATGCGGCACGCCAACGCCCTGGCCAGACTGCATGAGACCACGGAGTCGTTGCGGGCCCTCGATCTCGCGGAGAAGGCATTCAGCAGGGTCCGAGGCGAGCACTCGTCGGAGTGGATCGCGTTCTACAGCCGGGCCGAATTCGATGCTCTGGGGTCGTACGTGTGGACGGCACTTGGGAAGCACGAGCGGGCCGAGTTCTGCCTTCACCGCACCCTCGCCGCCATCCCGGACGGCATGGTTCGCAACAAGGCCCTCTATACGGCGCACCTGTCGCTGTCCCAGGCGAATCAAGGGGAGCTGGAACTGGCCTGCACCACCGGGACACGCGCTCACGGGATGCTTCTGCCGTCGTCCGGGTCACAGCGTACGACGAACACGCTCGCGAGAACACGCCAAGTCATCAAGGCCACGGGCACCAGAGCACCCGAGGTCGTGAGCTGGATCGGGGAGTCCCGCCGATGTATCTGAAGCACTATACCCACTCCGACGCACGCGACGTCTGCTCGCTGCTCCTGGACATCCACGACGAGGTGTACGAGAACGATGCTGACCCGTTCCACTCGCGCGAACGGTTCTCGTACTTCGTCGACCTGTGGTCCGGGCGTGAGGACTGGCTGTGCGTCTCGGGGTGGGAGGACGGCGACCCGGTCGGGTACGGGTACGGCTCGGCTTTTAAACCGGGCGGCTGGTGGAAAGGGTCTGACCGACCTAGAGGCGTGCGCGGGCGGATCTTCGCCCTGTCTGAGCTGATGGTGGTGCCCAAGTGGCAAGGCACGGGGCGGGCACAGCAGATCCATGACGCGCTGGTCCAGTCGGTCGACGTCGATTTCGTGACGCTCCTCGTCGACTCCGCGCACCCCAAGGTGCAGTCCCTGTACGAGAGGTGGGGCTATGAGAAGCAGGACGAGGCCAAGCCCTCTGACGACTCCCCGCTCTACGCCGTCATGGTGAAGCCCACTAAAGCGTGTTGCACAAGGCTCTGAACTGGCAGGTCAAGACCGGTTGGGGGCATGGTCTGGTCATGGGGCGAGGGCGAGGTTGTGCATGCGGGCGACGGCCTGGACCGCGTGATGGAGGCCGTCGCCGCGCTGTCGGCAGTCGCGGAGGATCTTGTAGTTCTTCATCCGGCCGATGACATGTTCCACCCGGGCGCGGACCTTGCGATGCTCGGCGTTGTCGTCCTCCTCGCCCTTGAGGAGAGCCCGTCCGGGGCGTTTGCGGTGCGGCACCACCATCCCGCAGTTGAGGTAGGCGCCGTCGCCGAGCACGGTCACATCCGCGCAGTGCCGACTCAGCCCGGATGCGCGCCAGGCGTGTGCGTCCGCGGTGGTGCCCGGCACTGGACGGGCTGCCGCGATCACCATCCGGGTGTCCGCATCCACGATGACCTGCACATTCGCCGAGAACCGGTAGTTGCGGCTGGACGCCCCGACGCCCCGACGACCCGGTCGGGGACCGGGAGCAACGTGCCGTCCACGATCCACAGTCGCTCGGGGGCATCCACCGGGCGGGAGACGGGCTCAAGCGCGAGCAGCGGCCCCAGCCTTTGGATCACCCGGCACACCGTGGACGACGAGACGCCGAACAGCGGTCCCAGCTGCCGCATCGTCAAGTTCGTGCGGTAGTAGACCGCCACCACCAGCACCAGCTCGGCCAGCGGCAGGCTCCACGGGCGGCCCAGCATCGTGCCGTTGCCGCCCCCGCTCCCGCACTACCTTCAGCAGCCGCGCAAACTGTGTCACCCGCAGCCCGGTAAACGTCTCCACCCACACCCGTTCAGCCCTCAACACCCCGGCCATACCTGGGAAATGCCCAGTTCACGGCCTTGTGCAACACGCTTTAGTAAACGATGTAGATCCGGCGAGTAGCTTCAGTGCACGGGAGAACAGAGGCACACCCGAGACACCCGTCGGGGTCTTCCGGTACGTGGCAGGCCGTGCTTTTCTGTGACTATATCGCCAGAGAAAGGACCTGTGCATGATCTCTAGCGCTACGCCCACGGAATTCCTGATTCCTCGCTTGGATGTAAGATCTCCGTCCATCTCTGCTACCGCGTCTTGGATATCCGATCTGCGATCTTTTCGTGGGAGAATTCTGTGGGCGGAGGGCAGAAGGCCAGATTTCCGAGAACCTGAAGGGTTCGTGGATTTCGACCCAATTGACCTTGCGTCCTGGCACCTCATTCTCCGAGACCAGACAGACCAAATCGTCGGGTGCGTTCGTTTCGCGCCGCTTGACGAAATATCTGACGTCAGTCAGGTCCGAGCTGTGAGCCAAGAATCCGCCGCCTTGATCCTCGAGAGGTATTCGTGTGATGAAAGAGACGTCTACGAGATTGGCCGGATGTTGATTGCTCGAGAATGGCAAAATCGCGGACTTGGGTATTTTCTCGGCAGTACAGCGGCAGCACTTGGCCGCGAATTAGGAAGGCAGTTAATGTGGGGGGTAATGGGGACTCGTGAAAATCAGGACAAAATAGCACTTCGTTTCGGCTGGGAGCGTGGAGTACATAAGACATTCACCCTGCCTCGATATGACGATGAGGTTTCCATTGTAGTTGGCAGAATTAGATAAAATACTCTCGGGTAACCCCCCTTGTAGACTACCTGGAAGATTGGAATGGTGCGGATATGGACGAAGCCATGGAGCGCTATGAGGCTGCACTGGAAGATACCCGAATATCTTTATCTTCAAATGGCGTTATGAAGTACATCGTGGATAGTGACTGTCCAGTAAACCTCTTCCACCTGTGGAGTATCCGATGGGCTGCGCATGGCGTACGGATGACTGAGCAAGTGGCAAGCTGGATTGAAAGGGCCGGGCGGCGAACGAAGGCCATGGGACTTCACGACCTCGGACGCAACCTGCAAGCGCACTCCCATGCAGAATATGGGCATGAAAAACTCTTGGCAGCGGACGCACGTACTCTGGTCAATCTGTGGAACCAGGATGCCAAAGAACCATTGAATGCAGAGCAACTCATCGCCAGCTCTCCACTTTATTCAGCTCGCAAGTATGTCGAACTGCATGAAGAGACGATCGGCGGGAAGCATCCCTACTGCCAGGTCGCAATTGAGTACGAGATCGAACGTATTTCTGTGGTACTCGGTCCTAGTCTATTGGCTCGCTATCAGCAGACTTTCAAGGAGGGCGGATACTCCTTTATAGCTGAACACGTAGAGCTGGATCAGGGGCATACAGCCTTCAATCAGCGACAACTACAAAAAATACTGGAAAGCGAGGACGATACTTTGGTCCCCTTGGTAGAGGCCGGCAGACTTGCCCTGCAGCGCTATGCCATGTTCCCAGCAGAGTGCCTGCAGCTCGCCAAGCAAGACCTCATCAGAGAGCTAAGCGCATGAGGACACTCTAGACCGAACGAGAACTGCGAGCCGTACCGCCGCCTAGAAGCTTAGGAATTCACTTATGGTGGTAAGAAATCCAGAAAGCGAATATTTCTTCGCCGACTACGCTGATTCGTGGTGGGATGATGAGTCAGAGCTGAAACCATTACGCTCTTTCAATAGGTGTCGTTTTGAGTATTTCGACAGATTTATTGAACGAGGCTGGGCGGATAAACGGGTACTGGATGTTGGGTGTGGTGGCGGCTATACGACCGAGTTCCTCCACTCACGCGGCTGCCGCGTATACGGTCTCGATGTGTCTGAAAGACTGATCGCCTCTGCGAGGAAGCATGCCGAGGAGACCGGGAGAGGGATCGAGTACACGACCGGTAGTTCTGATGCCCTGCCCTACCCCGATGCTTCATTCGACGTCATCACATGCCTGGACGTCCTGGAGCACGTGCAGAACCCCGCCCAAGCCGTTCAGGAGATTCACAGAGTACTCACGCCGGGTGGAATATTCTTGTACGATACTATAAATCGAACATTTCGCTCGCAATTGATCATGATCTGGCTGGCTGAGCGCATCCTGGGCGTCATCCCTAAAGGTGCCCATGTCTGGCACGACTTCATCACGCCGGCTGAGATGCTGGCTTATCTAGGCAGCTCAGGATTCACCCCGCTTGGCAGACCCGCAGGGATTTCTGTGAGAAATAGAAACAAGGACGGGAGTCTCAGAATGAGCACTACCCGAACGCTTTCAACTATCTTCATGGGCGCAGCACGCCGTTGATTCTCAAATCTGCACAATCCAATCATTAGGAACAGACCATGGAATCAAAGGAGCCTGGTTTTCTCGGCGCGAATGCAGTAGAGGCAGTAAAAAACAGTAAGCGTGCTCCTCTTCCCTACCCAAATGGGTGGTATCTGCTTGCTCCGTCATCAGCGGTTCCGCCCGGTGCCGTGGCAACTCGGCAATTAATGCGAGAAGATCTCGTCATCTATCGCACGGATAGCGGTATCGCAAAAGTTATACGTCCTTATTGCCCGCATCTCGGTGCCCATCTAGGGTGCGGTGGTTGGGTTGACGGCGAGAATATCGTTTGCCCCTTTCATCAATTCTCTTTCAATCTCGACGGCGATGTTTCACGCAGTGGGCCCGGTTATAGTGGGGACATAGTGCAAGGTAGGTTGACTTCCTTGCAGAGCGATGAAGTCAACGGGGGCATATTCGTCTGGGTGGGCAGCGGAGCTGAATTGCCACCGTGGAGAATCCCGCCGCTGTTGCCCGCGATGAGCACACCTCTTAAATGGGCACCCGTAATGGCCGTGCGATCCCATCCTCAGGAAATCTGTGAGAATAGTGTCGATATCGGTCACATTCGGGCTCTCCACAGGTTACCCGAGGCCGTGTTTATCAGTCCTCCCGTCATGGAGCAACATAGATACTCTATAACGATGGAGGTGGCGCGATTCGTTCCGCTACTTGGGCATGCCACGTTCGAGATTAAGACTACGCTTTACGGAATGGGCGTTTTTCACGTGGTCATTTCTGAGCCTCGTATCGGACTGAAATTGACGGCATTGGTCTATCCGAGCCCAGTGGAACCTTGGCGTGTACACCTCTCGGTTAGCACAAGCGCCTTGCTAGCTCCATCCCGCGGACTAGCAAAACACCTGCCAGCGCCTGTTATCAAGGCCCTCATTCATAGTTTCGCTCCGGTACACCGCCGCTTTGTCATGAGGGACGTTCGGCGGGACGCAGTAATCTGGGATGGGAAACGCTATACCACCCCTCCGAGGATCGCTAAAGGAGACGGTCCTATAGGAGGTTTTCGACACTGGGCCAGTCAATTCTACCCAGGCGGGAGCAGTGAAGAGGGCGTAGGCCCTCAGATAGACTAACTTAATTCCCGGAGAAACCCTATTTGCCCTGCCTTCCCTGAGAATGTAGGAGTCGATGATAATTTACCCCGGAAATCGAATTGAACTCTCATGCGAGGACTATGATGTTCTCTACCGTGGGAACACCCCAGCGGGAGCTGGTGCGCCACTGCCACCGTGGGATATCGGCGGTCCGCAAAAGTTCGTTGTCGAGTGGCAGGAAAACGACCGAATAGTTGGGCCGGTACTCGATGCTGGCTGTGGATCGGGTATCCATGCGGTCTATCTCGCGCAGCAAGGCCATGAAGTAGTTGGTTTTGACTATTCGGCGACCGCCATTGAAGCAGCCAAACACCGAGCAAGCACTGCCGGCCTTGCCGGCACTGTCTCTTTTCAAATCGCAGATGCCACATCACTCGACCTCGCAGGGCCATACGCAACGGTAATTGACAGTGCTCTATACCATGGACTCACGGAGGGTGAGCGCAGAGTTTACGTAACTTCCTTGCGGCGTGTTTGTGGTCCGTCCGCACGATTGTTTCTGGCTTGCCATTCAGATGAATCCCCTGAGGGAACCATGGGGCCCTATCGAATCAGTCGAGAAAGCATCCAAGAAACCCTTTCATCGGCTGGATGGGTTGTAAAAAATATTTCACCTGGCGTATACGAGACAACAAGTTGGGAAGTCCTGGCAGGATTTGCGAAAGCGCATGGTGTCGATGTGTCAGGGATAGGTGGGCGCGAGAACGAATTCAGTCAAGGCCGGTCGCAATTGCCGGTATGGCTGGTAGAAGCGCAGGCTTCCAATGGGCTCGAATGACGCGCCCTCGCGCGAGCGCGTGACGCACCAGTTCGGATCCGCTATCGGCGGTTAATACTCCAGCCGTAGTTGTGGATCTTGAGGGCTGGGCGGTGCGGAGACGGGTGCGGCCACCGGTGATCATCGGTGTGTGAAGACAGAAGATCAGACGGTGGCCGCAGGTCACAGCGTTGGCCCTGCCGGTTGGGACGAGCACTTCGAGGGGCTGATGGGGCGGATAGCCGGGCGGTTCGTCCGCTCTGAACCCCGGTGCCGGGTCGGCAAGTTCGTCCGTGGTTTGCTGGCCGACCTGCCGCGCAAGAACTGCTGGACGATCGCGGAGTGGGCCGGTGA
>NZ_BMVR01000011.1 GCF_014650815.1 Streptomyces flavofungini | reverse complement strand
GCGCGGGACCGGGTACGCCGTCGGGCGCGGGACCGGGTACGCCGTCGGGCGCGGGGAGCGGCAGCGAGCTGTGGCCCGGCTGTGCGGCGGGGGATCCGGTGTTGTTCGTGGTGCGGCCCGCGGTCGTGCACCGGGGGCAACGGGTGGCTCCGGCCATGGTGTTCACGGGGGTGGTGGAGCGGGACGGGGTGGAGCGGGACGGGGTGGAGCGGGACGGGGTGGAGCGGGACGGGGTGGAGTCCGGAGTGGGGCGGGGCTCGGCGGGGGTGCGTGCCGGGGAGCCGTCCGTGGTGCGGGGGCGGGGGCGGTGGGCTTGGCGGGTGCGGGAGCACCGGGAGCGGCACGGGCAGGACTCGGGCGGGGCGAGCTGAGGTGGGGCGAGGCGAGGTGGGTGGGGCGGGGCGGGTGGGGCGAGGCGGGGTGGGTGGGGCGGGGCGGGTGGGGTGAGGAGAGGTTGGGGGGCGAGGGCGAGGTCAGCGCCCCCGCGCCGGTCCGCCCGCACCGACCCCGCCCGCGCCCCTCCCCGCCCTCACCCCTCCCCGTCCTCCGCCCGCTCCGCCCGCACCAGTCCCACGAACCGCACCAGATGTCCCCCGGCGACCACCACCGCGCCCGCCACCACCACCGCCCGGACCGACGCCGCACCCGCCGTGCCCGTCGCGAGGAGCAACCCCGCCCCCGCGCCCAGCACGACAGCGCCCGCGCTCGCGCCGAAAGCCCACGCCCATGTCGACCACGTCGCCCGTATCCAAGTACCCGACCACGTGCCCGGCCTGGAACCCGCCGACGCCCCGGACCCCCCGCCCCGTACCGAACGCACCACCCGCGCCGCCACCACGAGATGCCCGACCGCCGCCCCCGCAAGCAGCACCGCCGCCACCCCCCGCCCCGTCCGCCCGAAGCCCGGCACGGACGCGATCCCCGCGACGAGCCCCGCCACGGCAGCGGCCACATGGCCGTGGGCCGCGTGGCGGCGGGCCGGGTCGAGGAAGGCCGCGTGGACCAGCCAGGCCAGTTCCCCGGCGAGGCCGAGGGCGGCCGTGCCGATGAGGGTCCAGCGGGGCCCCGGCACCCGCCCCGGGGGTACGCCGACGACCAGGGTGCCGCTCAGGAGGAGGACGATCCCGGCGTGGTAGAAGCCGCGGGTGCGGTCGGCCCAGCGCAGGCTGAGGGTGGCGTGGCCGCGCTGGACGTTGCGCAGCCAGCGGGTCGGCCGCCCGTCGCGCACCTCGCCGGGCCACCACTGGGCCAGCTCCTCGGGCAGGGTGTCGTAGCGGCGGGCCCAGACTGCGGCCTGGACGGCGCCGATCTGGGCGAGGCCGGAGGCGAGGAACAGGGACACCGCCGCGTCCGGCCAGCGGGCGAAGCGGGGCTGGGCCGCGGCGAGGGTCGGCAGGAGCAGCGCGGCCATGGTGAAGCTCGCCCCGGCGAGCAGCGGGGCGGCGAAGCCGCCGAGGCCCTGGATGCTGGCGGCGTACCCGAGCGGGAGCGGCGGCTGCCAGGTGTCGCGCGCGAGCCGCCGCGGCGCCCGCACCGCCCGGCGCGGGGCACCGGCACCGCGCGGGGCGCGCACCCCACGGCCGCGCCGGGCGCGCCGCACCCGGCCTCCGTCCACACCCTGTGGACCACCCACCGCCCCCGCCCTCAGCTCCGGGACCGCGAGCACCCGCGCTCGTGCCGCTCGTCGACCCCGCCGCACTCGGCGCACACCCGCCCGCGCCCCCGGGTGCCGCCGAACTGGAGCAGGCGGGTGCCGCCGGCGCCCGTGCGGGCCGGGGGGACGATCCGGTGGGGGCCGGGGCGCAGGCCGAAGGCACCGCGCAGCAGGCGCACGGCCTGCTCGATGGTGTCGGCGGTCGGCTGGGGATCGGCGGGCAGCGTGAAGTACAACTCGACGCCGTCCGGTGGGTGCAGACTCACGGACTGCAGCGTTCCGCCCATCCGTTCGAAAAGGGCGCGCAGTGTCGGCTCGGCGGCGGGAACGAGAAACCTGGGCAGTTCGTCCGCGGACACGGACAGCCGTACGTGAATGACCATCTGCATGGGATGCATCACCCCCCGTAATACGGACAAGCATACGGACCGGGGGTATTGATCACGAGTGTTCGGCCATTTCGCGGGCGAAGCACCGAAGAAGCGCGCGGGAAGCGCCAAGAAGCACCGAAGAGACACGGAAAAACCCCGGCGCCGCCATGGCGCCGGGGTCTTCTCACGATAGGACGGAGGAAGCGGCATCGGGGGGACAAGCCGCTTCCCCCGATGAGGACCGAACTCTCAAGTCAACGCCGCCACCGGGGGAAGAGGACGGCGCGGACCCCGCAGTGGAGACCGGTCCCGAGCCCGGTGATTCCTGCCAGATCCGCCGGGCTCAGCACCATCCTCCGCCGCCCGCAACCGGAAACGGCCAGGCGAAGGGCCTTCTCCTGTGGGTCATTGGTCCTTAAAAACCTGGTGAGTTCGCGCCACGTTAGACTCGCCCGGCACAAGCGGAACACGGCACTGAGCACAGCACGGAACACGGCACGCGGGGGTACGGGGATGAACGGGCAAGGGGAGGCCACAGCGTGAAGGACCCGAAAAAGATCATTCTTTTCGTCCTCGTGGTGTTCGTCCTGTACGTGATCATCACCGACCCGGCCAAGGCCGCGGACTACGTCCAGGTAGGGTTCGAGGGCATTTCGAACGGCGCCAAGGCCATCGGCGACTTCATGACCTGGGTCGCCAACGGCGGCAAGGACGATTGAGGGAGCACCCGTGATCCGCCATCTGGTCCTCTTCAAGCTCAACGACGGCGTCGAGCGCGACGACCCGCGCGTCGTCGCCGGGGTCAAGGCCTTCGAGGAGCTCGGCGGCATCGTCCCCGAGCTGCGCTTCTGGGAGTGCGCCTGGAACATCTCCGAGCGCCCCATCGCGTACGACTACGCCATCAACTCGGCCGTCGAGGACACCGATGCGCTCACCCGGTACCTGGAGCACCCGGCCCACCAGGCGGGTGTCGGACTGTGGCGCGAGTTCGCCACGTGGGTGATCGCCGACTACGAGTTCTGAGGCCCGCCGCCGCGTTTTCCACGGCCCCGCACCGGGAACGGTGCGGGGCCGTTTCACGTCTTCTGCCCCAACTTGCCCCTCAACACGTGGTTATCGGGTGCTTGCACACAGTGCACATGTCTTGTGATGCTATGACCGCTTTTGACGGATGAGTTGACCGAGGTCGACCGGGCTTGACCGAGCTCGGCCGGACTCGCGGGAGAAGGGGTGGCGTTGACCGTGCCGGCCAGTTCTGCGCCCGAAGCGCCGCCCGCCCAGGCATCCGAGCCGCCGCCCGCCCGGGCCACGGAGCCCCCTGCCGCCCGGGCCCCCGAAGCCCCGCCCGCGCAGGCCACCGAGCCGCCGCCCGCCAAGGCGCCGAGCACCCGGGGTGCCGACACCCGCGCCCTCACCCAGGTCCTGTTCGCCCAGCTCAAGGAGCTCGAACCGGGCACCGTCGAGCACGGCAGGGTGCGCGGCGCGCTCATCGAGGCCAACCTGCCGCTGGTGCGCTACGCCGCCGCCCGCTTCCGCAGCCGCAACGAGCCGATGGAGGACGTCGTCCAGGTCGGCACCATCGGCCTCATCAACGCCATCGACCGCTTCGACCCCGACCGCGGCGTGCAGTTCCCGACCTTCGCCATGCCCACGGTCGTCGGCGAGATCAAGCGGTACTTCCGCGACAACGTGCGCACCGTCCACGTACCGCGGCGGCTGCACGAGCTGTGGGTGCAGGTCACCGGCGCGACCGAGGACCTGACCACGTCCTTCGGGCGCTCCCCCACCACCGCCGAGATCGCCGAGCGCCTGCGCATCACCGAGGAGGAGGTGCTCTCCTGCATCGAGGCCGGGCGTTCGTACCACGCGACGTCCCTGGAGGCCGCGCAGGAGGGCGACGGGCTGCCCGGGCTCCTGGACCGGCTCGGGTACGAGGACCCGGCCCTGGACGGCGTCGAGCACCGCGACCTGGTCCGGCACCTGCTCGTCCAACTGCCCGAGCGGGAACAGCGGATCCTGCTGCTTCGCTACTACAGCAATCTGACGCAGTCCCAGATCAGCGCCGAATTGGGCGTTTCCCAGATGCATGTGTCGAGACTGCTGGCCAGAAGCTTCGCGCGACTTCGGTCCGCAAATCGGATCGAGGCGTAACCGTATCGGGTGGAACAGCCTTTCGGCCGATACCGACGGAGTCGGGGCCGAAAAAGTCTCAGACCCCCTCTTTCCTGCACGGATGTCACCCTCAGTTGTCGACAAGTCACTACAGCGTGTTGCCGACATGTGACATTCTGCTGGAACCGCGTTTGCCGGGGCCCCGCCGCCGGTATTCAGGTGGAGGCTGCGTTCCTTCGACGGGGCGCCGGCCGCGACCGTCCGCGACCTCAAGGGGGTGGCATGTCCGCAGACCAGGGCAGCTCGAAGGTGCTCACGCTCACGCTCGGCAGCGAGAGCGAATCCGCGCCCGACGCGCTCAACGGTTCCGAAGCCGTGACCACGGCGCCGGGACCCATCGACACCCGCACCCTGTCCCGCTCCCTCTTCCTGCGGCTCGCCGCACTCGAACAGGACAGCCCCGAGCGTGCCTACGTCAGAGACACCCTGATCGAGCTCAACCTCCCCCTCGTGCGGTACGCCGCGGCCCGCTTCCGCAGCCGCAACGAGCCGATGGAGGACATCGTCCAGGTCGGCACCATCGGCCTGATCAAGGCGATCGACCGCTTCGACTGCGAACGCGGCGTGGAATTCCCGACGTTCGCGATGCCGACCGTCGTCGGCGAGATCAAGCGCTTCTTCCGGGACACCAGTTGGTCCGTGCGCGTGCCGCGGCGGCTCCAGGAGCTGCGGCTCGCCCTGACGAAGGCCAGCGACGAGCTCGCCCAGCGCCTCGACCGCTCGCCCACGGTGCCCGAACTGGCCGCCGTGCTCGGCGTGTCCGAGGAGGACGTGGTCGACGGCCTCGCCGTCGGCAACGCGTACACCGCCTCCTCCCTCGACTCGCCCGCGCCCGAGGACGACGGCGGCGAGGGGTCCCTCGCGGACCGCCTGGGGTACGAGGACACCGCCCTGGAGGGCGTCGAGTACCGCGAGTCCCTGAAGCCGCTGCTCGCCAAGCTGCCGCCGCGCGAGCGCCGCATCATCATGCTGCGCTTCTTCGCGAACATGACGCAGTCGCAGATCGGCGAGGAGGTCGGCATCTCGCAGATGCACGTCTCCCGGCTGCTCACGCGGACGCTGTCGCAGCTCCGGGAAGGGCTCATCGCCGACTGAGGCGTTCCGTCCAGCCCCTTGCCGGGCGACGCGAACCCTGTTGACAGGGTTCCTAATTGACGGAGCGTCAGCCACACTGGCGCGATGCTTCGTGGTGCGTGGAGTGGCGGACGTGGCCGCCGGGGCGCGATAGCGGGTGCCTCGGCGGTCGTACTGGGTCTGGGCGGCCTGCTCGCCGCGTGCGGCGGCGACGGACGCGACGGCTATGTGGCCACCGGTGCGGCCGGTGGTGTCCCGGAGAAGGGCCCCGGCAAGGGCGTGGGGCCCAGCGGGGACGTGGAGTTCGTACCGCTGGACGGGGAGCCCTCCGGGAAGCCGCCGGGGAAGGGCTCCGGGAAGGCCGGGAGCGGCGCGGCCGACGGCAGCGGTGGCGGCGAGGGCGAGAGCGGCGGCAACGGCCGTCCCTCCGACGGAGGTTCGTCCGGCGCCGACGGCCCGGAGGGGAAGTCACCGGGCAGCAGTACGAGTTCGGGCTCTCCGGACGCGTCGAGCGGGCCGTCGACCGGCCACAGCGGCCACAGCGACGGCGGCAGCGGCGGCAGCGGCGGCGACAACGCCACCCGCCCCGGCCCCCCGAGCGACCCCGGCCCCAGCACTCCCCCGAAGCCCAAGCCGAACCCGAAGCCGAAACCCCCCACCCCCGCCACCCTGAAGGTCGGCGCCCCCCGGCGCGAAGCCGCCGACAAGCGCTGGTGCGAGGACGTGACGCTTACTTTCCGCAACACCGGCGGCACCTCGGTGCGTTCGGGCAGCGTCACCCTCGGTACGCACATCATCGGTGCCCTCGGTGTGGACTGGGGAACCATCGAGGCCACGCGGAAACTCCCGGCGCCCATCAGGGCCGGGAGAACCGTGCGGAAGACTTGGCCGATTTGCGTCGACTGGTGGCGCGTTCCGCTCGGTATGCGGATCGAGACGCGCGACGTCGACGTGCAGTGGAAGTAGCCGCGGCAGCGGAGCGGGCGCAGCTACCGAAGCGGAGTGCACGCAGCCACGGAACGGCTCCGCGCGCGCCGGAGCGCTACTTCAGCGCCAGCCAGGCCACCGCCGCCACGATCACGATCGCCGCGACCACGCCGACGATGAGGCCGATCCGCGGGCCCGCCGGGGCCGCCGCCTGCCGCTGCGCGCGGCCGCCCTGCGGCGGCTCGTCGACGAAGGCGCGGAACATCTGAGTGGAGCCCGCCGGGTCGTGCTGACCGTGCTGGCCCTCGGGGCCCGGGGCGCCCTGCGGTGCATGGGGGTTGTGTGCCATGGGGCAGGACCCTAGCGAATCCCCGCCGCCCGGCCCAACCCCCGCTGACCGGCGACTTTACCTCCGTGGTCCGAGAGCTTTGCCAGCCCTTTAGCCCCTTGGTCCGCTTTTAGTTTGCCTGCGGCAACCAACTGCTTCTATGGTTGCCCTAAGCAACGAAAGTAAGGGCGGGTGCCGTGGCCGCACAGCGTGAATACCAGGAGCTGGCCCGCCAGCTCAGTGCCATCGGCGCCGTGAAGCGCGGCCTCGGCCGCGGCCTGCCCGCCGACTGCCCGGGCGGCTCCGCCGCCGTGCTCACGCTGCTCCAGCGCCACGGCGAGATGCGGATGAGCCGCCTCGCGGAACTCCTCGCCGTCGACATGTCGGTGACCAGCCGTCATGTCGCGCACGTCGCGGAGCGCGGCTGGATCGACCGGGCCCCCGACCCCGCGGACCGGCGCTCGCGCATCCTGCGGCTCACGCCCGCGGGCGAGGCCAAGTTCGCGGAGCTGTCCGAGCTGTCCGTCCGGACGCTCGCCCACTATCTGCACGACTGGTCCGACGAAGACGTCAGGCAGCTCAGCGCGTTGCTCGGGCGCCTGCGGGCCGGCTTCGGGGACTGCCGCGCGGCTTCGGCCCGGCTCCCCGGACCGCCGCACGCGATCGAGGAAACCACCCGTACACCCGCGTAAAGCAAGGAAAAGGAACTCATGGCAACATCCACACCGTCCGGTGTGCGGGGCAGCCATGCCAAGCACGGAGCGCACGGGCACCCGGACAGCGGCGCCCCCATGACGCACCGGCAGATCATGGAGGCCCTGTCCGGCCTCCTGCTCGGCATGTTCGTCGCGATCCTGTCGTCGACGATCGTCTCCAACGCCCTGCCCGAGATCATCGGCGACCTCGGCGGCGGCCAGTCCGCCTACACCTGGGTCGTCACCGCCGCACTGCTCTCGATGACGGCGAGCACCCCGCTGTGGGGCAAGCTGTCGGACCTGTTCAGCAAGAAGGCGCTCGTCCAGATAGCCCTGGTCATCTATGTCCTCGGCTCGGTCGTCGCCGGTCTCTCCCAGAACGCCGGGATGCTGATCGCCTGCCGCGTGGTGCAGGGCATCGGCGTCGGCGGTCTGTCGGCGCTCGCCCAGATCGTCATGGCCGCGATGATCTCCCCGCGCGAGCGCGGGCGTTACTCCGGCTACCTCGGCGCGACCTTCGCCGTCGCCACCGTCGGCGGCCCGCTGCTCGGCGGCGTCATCACCGACACCTCCTGGCTCGGCTGGCGCTGGTGCTTCTACGTCGGCGTGCCGTTCGCGATCATCGCCCTGATCGTGCTCCAGAAGACCCTGAAGCTGCCCGTCGTGAAGCGGCAGGTCAAGGTCGACTGGGCCGGTGCCTTCTTCATCACCGCGGCCGTCTCGCTGCTCCTGGTCTGGGTGACCTTCGCGGGCTCCGGCTCCGGCAAGAAGTACGAGTGGCTGTCGTGGCAGTCGTACGCCATGGTCGGCGGCTCGATCGTGCTCGGCCTGCTGTTCCTGCTCGTCGAGTCCAAGGCCAGCGAGCCGATCATCCCGCTGCGCCTCTTCCGCAACCGGACCATCGCCCTCGCCTCGCTCGCCTCGCTGTTCGTCGGTGTCGCGATGTTCGCGGGCACGGTCTTCTTCAGCCAGTACTTCCAGCTGGCGCGCGGCAAGTCGCCGACGATGTCCGGTGTCATGACGATCCCGATGATCGCGGGCCTGTTCGTCTCCTCGACGGTCTCGGGACAGCTCATCACCAAGACGGGCAAGTGGAAGGCCTGGCTGGTCAGCGGCGGTGTGCTGCTGACCGCGGGCCTGGGCCTGCTCGGCACCATGCGGTACGACACCGCGTACTGGCACATCGCCTGCTACATGGCCCTGATGGGCCTCGGCATCGGCATGATGATGCAGAACCTCGTCCTGTGCACGCAGAACCAGGTCGCGCCCGAGGACATCGGCGCCGCCAGCTCCGTCGTCACCTTCTTCCGGTCCCTCGGCGGCGCCATGGGCGTCTCCGCGCTCGGCGCCGTGATGTCCACGCGCATCACCGACTACGTGAAGGACGGCATCGCCGACCTCGGCCCGCGGGGCGCCGCGTTCGGCCACGGCGGCACCGGCGGTGGCGGCATCCCGGACCTGGACGCGCTGCCCGCGCCGCTGCGGACCGTGATGGAGAGCGCCTACGGCCACGGCATCGCGGACGTGTTCCTGATCGCCGCGCCCATCGCGTTCCTCGCGTTCGTGGTCACCCTCTTCATCAAGGAGGTGCCGCTGCGCTCGGCGGGAGCGCTGGCGCAGGCCGCCGAGGCCGCTGAGGCCGCTGGGCCCGCCACGGACCCGGTGTCCCCGGCGGCCACCCCGGCCGACGCCGCCCCGGCCGACGCCGAGCCCGAGCCCGTGCTCGCCGCCGTCGCCGCCCGCGCCGAGGCCGGACCCGAGGGCACCCAGCGGCTCGCCGCCGTGGCGTCCGTCGCGGGCTCCGGCGAGGCGCCCACGCAGGCCACCGGCGGGGGCGTGCCGGTACGCGGCTTCGTCCGCGGCGCCGAGAGCGCGCCCGTGCCGCGGGCCGCGGTCACGCTGATCTCGCTCGGCGGACGGCAGTTGGGCCGGGCTGTAGCGCGGGACGACGGCGGGTACTCCGTCGACGCCCCCGGCGCCGGTTCGTACGTCCTGATCGCCTCCGCCGACGGGTTCCAGCCGCAGGCCTCGACCGTCGTGGTCGGCGCCGAGCCGCTGGCGTACGACCTGCTCCTGAGCGGCACCAGCGGGCTCAGCGGCATCGTGCGCACCGCCGACGCCAAGCTGCCCGTGCCCGGTGCGATGGTCGTCGTGACCGACGTGCGCGGTGAGGTGCTCGCCACCGGGGCCGCCGGCGAACAGGGCGACTTCGCCTTCGCCGAGCTGGTCCCCGGGCCCGTGACCGTCGCCGTGAACGCGGCGGGGCACCGGCCGGTGGCCCTGCCCGTCGAGGTCTCCGCCGTCGGCGTCACCCGCGTCGAGGTCGAACTGCGCTCCGGCGCCCGGGTGCTCGGCACCGTGCGGGCCGCGGGCGGGCCGCTGAACGGCGCCCGCGTCACGCTCGTCGACGCGGCCGGGAACGTCGTGGCCACCGCCACCACCGGGACGGACGGCGAGTACGCCTTCACCGACCTGGACAGCGGCGAGTACACGGTCATCGCGACCGGCTACCCGCCCGTGGCCACCGGCCTGGCCGTCGCCGGTGACGGTGGCGTCGTCGAGGGCCACGACATCGAACTCGCCCACCCCGGCGAGTGATGGACCCCGCCACGGGGCCGCGCTTTGAGCGGACGCGGCCCCGAGGCGGTGCGTAGGGCCCCCGGGACGGTGGCGACGCGACGGTTGGGGACGGCCGGTCGCCACCGCCGGGGGCCGATTGCTTTTTCGGACCTCTGCAAGGAGCTTGAAACGTGGGACTCAGTGGGCGGATCCGTACTCGGGACGGGTGGGCCGTGCCGCACGCCGTCGTGACCGTCACCGACATGACCGGGGCGCAGGTGCTGCGTGCCGACGTCGACGCGGACGGCGTGGTGCGGGACGCCGCGGAGCTGGCCCCCGGCCCGTACACCGTCATCGTCACCGCCGTCGGGTACGCGCCCGCCGCCGCCACCGCCCTGGTCACCGCGAGCGGGCGGGCCGACGTCGGCAACGTGGTCCTCGCCCGTGCCGGCGGCACCGAACTGCCGCCGCCCGGGCCGTGGACGGTCGACCCCGTCCACTCGTCCGTCGCCGCCGTCGCCCAGCACCTGGGGATCTCCAGCGTGCGCGGGCGCTTCGACGTGTTCTCGGGCCGGGTCGAGATCGCCGCGGACCTGGAGAAGTCGCGGGTCGAGGCGGTCATCAGGGCCGCGTCCATCGACACCGGCAACGCGATGCGCGACGGGCACCTGAAGTCCGGCGACTTCCTGGACGTCGAGACGTACCCGGAGATCACCTACCGGTCCACCGAGCTCGTGCCCGCCGGGGCCGACCGCTGGACGGTGCGCGGCGAACTCGGCATGCACGGCGTCGTCCGGCCCGTCGACCTCGACCTGGCCTACCTCGGCACCGGCGCCGACCCCTGGGGCGGCACCCGCGCGGCCTTCCGCGCCACCGCCGAACTGCACCGCGAGGACTTCGCCATGAACTACAACCAGGTGCTCCAGGCGGGCATCTCGGCGATCGGCACCACGCTCAGGGTGGAGCTGGACATCCAGGCCGTGCAGGGCGAGAGCCTGCCGCAGGTCTAGAGCCCGTCCGATGGGTCGCCCCCCCCGCGCGGGCGCGGCGTGCCGACGCCGTCGGGGGCGTACTGTCCCGACCATGACGCCCCCGAACATCGCCACCAACACCACCGTGTCCCACGCGGAGTTGCTGGACTTCGTCCGGCCCCGGCACAAGGCGCTGCTGCTGACCACGCGCGCCGACGGCACCCCGCAGGCCTCCCCGCTGACCTGCGGGGTCGACGACTCGGGACGGATCGTGATCGCCACGTACCCCGAGCGCGCCAAGACCCGCAACGCCAAGCGGAACCCACGGGTCAGCGTGGTCGTCCTCTCCGACGACTGGAACGGCCCCTGGGTCCAGGTCGACGGCTCCGCGGAGGTCCTCGACCTGCCGGAGTCGGTGGAGCCGCTGGTCGAGTACTACCGCACCATCTCGGGCGAGCACCCCGACTGGGACGAGTACCGCGCGGCGATGCGCAAGCAGGGCAAGTCGCTGATCCGGATCACGCCGGAGCGGTGGGGGCCGGTGGCTACCGGGGGCTTCCCTCCTCGGTGACCCCCGCGGGGGCGCCCTGGGCGTCGTCCCCGTCCCCGGCGAGGACAGCGGGGTCCAGGAGCGACTCGATGCCCGCGATCATCAGGTCGAGGGCGATCGTGAAGTCCCGTGCCCACATCTCGGGCACGGTGCCCTCGCTGCGGGACTCCATCAGCTCCTTGGCCGACCGGACCGCCGGGTTCGTGGCCAGTTCCTCGTTGACGGACCCGACCGCGCCCCGGAAGTACTCGTCCTGCGTCATCCCCGCGGCCTCGACCCGCGCGAGGAAGTGCCCCTCGATGGTCCCGAAGCCGTACACGAACTGGAACACCGCGGCGATCGCCCCGTTCTGGCGATAGGGCGTGAGCCCGGTGTTGCGCACGGCCCGCTGGATGGCGAGGGAGACCTCCAGCCAGTTCGGCCCGATGTTCAGGAACTCGCCGATCAGCGGCGACACCCAGGGGTGCCGGATCAGCAGCTGCCGGTATTCGGCGGCCAGTTCGCGCAGCTGCTCACGCCACTCGCCGGGCACGGTCTCGGTGTCGGGCAGCCGCACCTCCGCGGCCACCCGGTCGAGCGCCAGCTCAAGGAGGTCGTCCTTGGTGTCCACGTACCAGTACACGGACATCGCGGTGACGTTCAGCTCCGCGGCGAGGCGGCGCATCGAGAACTTGGCCAGGCCCTCCGCGTCCAGGAGCCTGACGGTGGCCTCGGTGATGCGGTCCCGGTCGAGACCGGCCGGCTGGTCCCCCCGGCGGCCGGTGCCGCGCGGCGCCTTGCCCTCCAGCCAGACACTCGTGTGCACGGCTCTCTTCGGGCGGTCGGCTGCCTTCGCCATGGCGCACCTTCCTGGTACTCGTACGGAATCCGTAGGGCTGGGCGCGGGCGGCCGGACCGCTCCCGACGGCCGGCGCCGGATCGCTCCGTCCGCCCGCCCCGATGCTATGCGGACACCTGCTCGCCGACGTCCGCCGACCGGGCCTCCTTCAGCCGGGAGTCTGCCCGTTCCGCCCGCCACAGCAACGCCGCCGCGACCGCGCCGCCGAGGAACAGCGCCACCGCACCCACGAACTGACTCGTCTCCAGGCCGGACGAGAACGCGTCCGAGACGCGCTCCCGCTCCCCCGCCGAGTCCGCCGCCGCCAGCGCCGCCGGGAACGACGTCGCCGGCACCGCGACGAGCGCCGAGAAGCGGGAGTTGAGGACCGCGCCGAGGACCGCCACCCCGAGGCCGTTGCCGAACTCGGCCAGCGTGCCGTTGATGCCCGCGCCCGCGCCGGCCTTCTCCGGCGGGATGGCGCTCATGATGGCGTTGGCCATCGCGGGCATCGCGAGCGAGATGCCCGCGCCCATCAGGATCAGGCCGGCCAGCATGCCCGAGTAGTCGTGGCCGCCGAACGACGCGACCACGGCGAGGCCGCCCGCCAGCATGGTCATGCCGGTCAGGATCGTCGCGGGCGTGCCCAGCTTTCCGTGCGCCTTCGCGCCGATGCCGACCAGGTTCAGCAGGATCACGGTCACGGCCATCGGCGACGTGCGCAGCCCCGCCTCAAGGGGTTCGTACCCGAGGACGAACTGCAGGTGCTGCGTGAGCAGATAGAGCGAACCGGCGAGCCCGAAGGCCACCAGGATCACGCCCGTCACCGCGCCGATGAACCGCTTGTTCCGGAAGAAGTGCATGTCCAGCATGGGGTACGGGGCCCGCAGCTCCCACAGCGCGAAGGCGCCGAGGACCAGCACGCCCGCCCCGGCCGCGACCAGGACCCGCGCCGACGTCCAGCCGTGCTCGGGGCCCGAGATGATCGCGAACACCACGGACGCCATGCCGATGGTCGAGAGCAGCGCGCCGAGCAGGTCGGGGCGGTCGCCCCGCCCGGGGGTCTGCGCGTGCCCTCCGGCAGGCGCGGCCTTGGACTCGGGCACCATCCGCACCACCGCGACGACGCCGATCAGCGCCACCGGGATGTTGATCAGGAAGATCGAGCCCCACCAGAAGTGGTTCAGCATGAAGCCGCCGAGCAGCGGACCCGCGGCGAAGCCGAGGGAGTTGACCGTCGCCCAGAGGCCGATCGCCCGGACCCGCTCGGCGTCGTCGAAGAGCTGCACGACGACCGCGAGCGTCGTCGTCATCAGCAGCGCGCCGCCCACGCCCATGCCCGCGCGGGCCGCGATGAGCTGCCCGGAGGACTGGGCCAGGCCCGCCGCGAGCGAGCCGACGCCGAACAGGACCAGGCCCGCGGTCAGCAGCTTCTTGCGGCCGTAGCGGTCGGCCGCGCTGCCCGCGGTGAGCAGCAGGCCCGACTGCACCAGCGAGTACGCGTTGATCATCCACTGGATGTCGGACGACGACGCGTCCAGCTCCTGTGTGAGCGAGGGGATCGCCACGCCCAGGACCGTGTTGTCGAGCAGCACCGTGAGCTGGGCCAGGCAGATGACGCCCAGGATCAGCCAGCGCTGCGGATGGCGGTCGCCGTGCCCGACGACCGCCTCGGGGTTGTCGGCGGTGGTCGACGTCATCAGGACTCCTTCTCTTATACGGTGTACATCGACGGTGGATATACACTGTATAGGAAGTCCCATACGCTGTATAATTTCTTGGTGGCGGGGCCTCAGCTCTTGGGTTCGGTCAGGTCGTAGAACGTGGCGTCGCCCGCGGTGACCTCGGTGAAGTTCTCCGTGACCCAGGAGGAGATCTGCGTGGCGGCGCCTTCCTCGTTGCCGCCGGTGCCGCCTGCCCTGCCGCCGCCTGCACCGCCGCCCATGCCGCCTCCGGCGATGAAGTAGTGGATGCGACCGTCGGCCACGTAGCTCTTGAACTGGGCGAGGGTGGGGGACGGGTCGCTGCCGTTGAAGCCGCCGATGGCCATCACCGGTTCGCCGGTGGCGAGTTGGTGGCTCGCCGCGTTCTGCGAGCCGATGGCGGCCGCGGCCCAGGTGTAGTCGTCGGCGTTCGCCTCCAGGAGGCGCTTCTCCTCGGCGCCGACCTGAGCGCCGTTGAGGAGGCCGCCCATGCCGCCGCCACCGCCCATGCCGCCGCGTTGGCCGCGCTGCTGGTTGTTCTGCTGGGGCTGACCCTGGCCTGGCTGGCCGGGAGGCTGGTTCTGCTGGGGCTGGCCCTGGCCCTGCCGGCCGGGAGGCTGGTTCCCCTGCCCCTGGGCTGGCCCCTGACCCTGCTGACCCTGCTGACCCGGAGGCCGCCCTCCGCCGTCCCCGCCCCCGCCAGGCCCACCGGGACCACCCCCACCACCCGGCCCCCCGCCAGGCCCGCCCATCCGCCCCGCCGCCGCGGGCCCCGCCGTCACGATCGACCCCGTGTGCGGGCTGTCCACCGTGGACCACATGTACGCCACCGGACCCGCGAGCGACGCCGCCAGGCCGAGGCCGACCGCCGCGAGCGCGAGCCCCCGCCCGAGCCGGGCCGCGAGCAGCAGCCCCGCCGCGCCCGCGAGGCCCGCGACCAGGACGGCCCAGCGCAGCCACGGCACGTAGTCCGGGGTGCGGCCGAGGAGTTCGTACCCCCACCAGGCCGTACCGGCGACCGCGATGCCGAGCGCCGCGCCCGCCCACGCCTTGGCGCGCTCCTCCCACAGGACGGTCGCGCCCATGCCGACGAGCGCCGCGAGGTAGGGGGCGAGGGCCACCGTGTAGTACTGGTGGAAGATCCCGGCCATGAAGCTGAAGACGGCCGCGGTCATCAGGAGCGAGCCGCCCCACGCCACGAACGCCGCCCGCGCGGTGTCCGTCCGGCGCGCCCGCCACGTCACGATCAGGCCCGCGACCAGCAGGACCAGCGCGGCCGGAAGCAGCCATGAGATCTGGCCGCCCACCTCGGAGTCGAACATCCGGCCGAGGCCGGTCTCGCCCCACCGGCCACCGCCGCCACCGGGTCCGCCGCCCCCGCCGACGCTGCCGGTCTCCTCGCCGTTGATGCGGCCGAGGCCGTTGTAGCCGAAGGTCAGCTCCAGGAAGGAGTTGTGCTGGGAGCCGCCGATGTACGGCCGCGAGGACTCGGGCCACAGCTCGACGACCGCGACCCACCAGCCGCCCGCGACGACCATCGCGAGCCCGGACAGGGCGAGTTGGCCGAGGCGCTTGCGCAGCCGCACCGGCGCGCACACCGCGTACAGGACCGCCAGCGGCGGCAGGATCAGGAACGCCTGCAGGGTCTTCGCGAGGAACGCGAGGCCGACCGCGACGCCCGCCCACACCAGCCACTTGGTGCGCCCGTGCTCCAGGGCGCGCAGCACGCAGTACACGGTGACGGTCATCAGGAGCGCGAGCAGCGCGTCGGGGTTGTTGAAGCGGAACATCAGCGCGGCGACCGGCGTGAGCGCGAGCACCGCGCCCGCGAGCAGCCCGGCGGCGGCGCTGAAGCGGCGGCGTACGGCCGCGTACAGGACCGCGACCGTGGCCACACCCATCAGCGCCTGCGGCAGCAGGATCGCCCACGAGCTGAGGCCGAAGAGCCGTACCGACAGGGCCATCGGCCACAGCGCGGCCGGGGGCTTGTCGACCGTGATGGCGTTGCCCGCGTCCAGCGAGCCGAAGAACAGCGCCTTCCAGCTCTGGCCACCGGCCTGCGCGGCGGCGGAGTAGAAGGAGTTGGCGTAGCCGGAGGCGCCGAGGTCGTAGACGTACAGCGCGGCGGTGACGAGGAGCAGGCCGAGGAAGGCGGGGCGCACCCAGGGCGCGTCGTCGGCGCGACCGCGCCAGAGGCGTGCGGGGAGTCCGGCCGCGCGCCGGTGCCCCTCCGGCGCCCCTCCGGGGACCGCCACCGGGGCGGGGGCGGGTGGGTTGGTCGTGGTCATCGGGAGTTCCTCATTTCGTACGTGTCGCAAGGCGCCGGTTCCGTACGCCGGTCCGGGAACACCCAGGTCCGCAGGAGCAGGAAGCGCAGGACCGTCGCCGCGAGGTTGGCGACGATCAGGACGGCCAGCTCCGTGCCGTGCGCGGGGTGCGCGGCGGCCGCGTCGAGGAGCGCGAGGGAGCCGCTGGTCAGGGCCAGGCCGATGGCGAAGACCACCAGGCCCTGGGCCTGGTGGCGGACCGCGCGGGCCCGGCCGCGGACGCCGAAGGTGAGGCGCCGGTTGGCCGCGGTGTTGGCGACGGCGGACACGAGGAGGGCCAGCGCGTTGGCGGCCTGCGCCCCCGTGAACGTACGGAAACCGGAGTACAGGAGCAGATAGCAGAGCGTGGAGAGCGCGCCGACCACGCAGAAGCCGACGAGCTGGCGGGCCAGCCCGCCCGGGACGCCCGGGAGTCGGCGGTCGCGCGGGTCGTCACCGAAGGGGCGCGCGAGCCGGTCGAGGGGGAGCGCGCCGACGGCGAGCGCGCGGCCCACGCGCCAGACGCCCTTCAGGTCCTCGGCCGCCGTCCTGACGATGTGGACGGTCGAGTCGGGGTCGTCGACCCAGTCGACGGGCACCTCGTGGATGCGCAGGCCCGCGCGTTCGGCGAGCACCAGCATCTCCGTGTCGAAGAACCACCCGGTGTCCTCGACCAGCGGCAGCAACTCCCGCGCCACATCCGCCCGGAGCGCCTTGAACCCGCACTGCGCGTCGGAGAACCGCGCGTGCAGCGAGCCGCGCAGGATCAGGTTGTACGTCCGCGAGACGAACTCCCGCTTCGGCCCGCGCACGACCCGCGAACTGCGCGCGAGCCGGGAGCCGATCGCCAGGTCCGAGTGGCCCGAGATCAGCGGCGCGACCAGCGGAAGCAGCGCGTTGAGGTCCGTGGACAGGTCCACGTCCATGTACGCCAGCACGGGCGCGTCCGACGCGGACCAGACGGCCCGCAGCGCCCGGCCGCGCCCCTTCTCCGCCAGGCGTACGTACGTCACGTCCGGGACGTGCGCCGCGAGCCGCGCCCCCACCTGCGGCGTGCTGTCCGTGGAGGCGTTGTCGGCGATCGTGATGCGGAAGCGGTACGGGAAGGTCCGCATGAGGTGGTCGTGCAGCCTGCGCACGGACGGCCGCAGGTCCTTCTCCTCGTTGTGGACGGGGATGACGATGTCGAGGACGGGGGCCGTCGGTACGTCACGTCGGACGCTGTGCGCGGGCAGGTGCGCCCGCGTCGGCAACGTGCCCGGGGCCCCGTCGGGGAAGTCGGTTGGCATGCGTCCGACGCTCGCCAACCGCTCTGTCAGGGCTGTGTGCTGAGGCTGTGGCCCGTCTGTGAGTACGTGGGCGGCGTGCCGTCCGCGTACGAAGCGGACTCGGTGTACGCGGGCAGCCGCACCGAGAACACCGTCCCGCCCGGCTCGCTCGCCACCGTCACGGAGCCGTCGTGCGCGGCCACGACCGCCTGCACGATGGCGAGGCCGAGGCCCGTCGAGCCGTGGGCACGCGAGCGCGAGGAGTCGCCGCGGGCGAACCGTTCGAAGACGTGCGGGAGCAGCTCGGGCGGGATGCCGGGCCCGTCGTCGGCGACGTCCAGGCAGACCCCGTGCCCCGCGCGGCGCAGGCGGGCGGTGACGGTGGTGCCCGGCGGGGTGTGGGTGCGGGCGTTGGCGAGGAGGTTCACCAGGACCTGGTGGACGCGGGCCGGGTCGGCGAGGACGAGCACGGGCTCGGGAACTGGATCGCGCTCAGGCTCGGACGGCAGGTCGAGGCGCCAGATGTGGTCCGGCCCCGCGGCGCGGGCGTCGCTGAGGACGTCGACGACGAGGGGGACGAGGTCGGTGGGCTCGTAGGACAGGGGGCGGGCCGCGCTGCCTTTGAGGTCGGCAAGGTCGGCGAGGTCGGTGCGGCCGGTGCGGCCGGTGCGGCCGGTGTCCCCGCGGACCGTGTCGAGGCGGTCCGCGTCGAGGCGGGCAAGGAGCAGCAGGTCCTCGACCAGGCCGGTCATCCGGGTGGCCTCGGACTCGATGCGGCCGAGGGCGTGCCGGGTGTCGGGGCCGGTCTCCTCCCGTCCCCTGCGGGTCAGTTCGGCGTACCCGCGGATGGAGGCGAGCGGGGTGCGCAGCTCGTGGCTGGCGTCGGCGACGAACTGGCGCACCCGGGTCTCGCTGCGCTGGCGCGCGTGCAGCGCCGAGTGGACGTGGTCGAGCATGCGGTTGAGCGCGGCGCCGACCTGGCCGACCTCGGTACGGGCGTCGGCCTCGGCGTCGGGGACGCGCTCGTGCAGGGCCACTTCGCCGCTGTGCAGGGGCAGTTCGGACACGCGGGTGGCGGTGGCGGCGACACGGCGCAGCGGCCGCAGGGCCACACCGACCATGGCGGCGCCCGCGAGCGAGGCGGCGACCAGGCCCCCGGCGGTGACGCTGACCTCGGTGACGACGAGGGTGCTGAGGGTGTTGCCGACCTTGGTGGTGGGCAGGCCGACGAGGTAGTCGCCGTTCATGCCGCCGGCGTACTCGACGCGGTACTCGCCGAGTTCCGGTACGTCCACGTTGTGCGACTCGCCGTCCCTGGGCACGGCGGCGAGGGCGGCGAGCTGGTCGGCGTCGAGCCGGTCGGAGGCGGCGCCGGGGGCGGTGCTGCTGTCGGCCTCGGTGCTGATGACGCCGGTGCCCACGGTGCCGTCGCTGTTCACGACGGCGCCGATGGTGCCGAGTTCCTGCGGTCCGGCGGTGACGAACTTCAGCGGATCACGTCGTTCAGGACGCTGGTCGTCCGGGTCCCGGGCGTCCGGGCTCCGGTCGTCCGGCCCGGCGCCGCGGTGTCCGCCGGGCAGCACGGTCCCGAGCGGCGGCCCGGAGGCCCGCCCCGAGACCTGCGCCAGCGAGCCGTCCAACTGGTCGTACAGGTGCGACCGCAGCGTCAGCGTCGTGACCGTGCCGATGACCGCGCACACGACGGCGATGAGGGCGACGGCGGAGACGACCAGGCGGGTGCGGAGGGTGCGGGGTTTGTGGGGCTTGCCGGGCTTACGGGGCTTGCCGGGCTTGCGGGGCTTGCCGGGCTTGCGGGCGAGGCGCCTGGGGAAGCGCGGCTCTCCGGGCTCTCGGGTGCGGGCGCCGTCCGGGAGGCTCACGCCGCCACGGCGGGTGGCTTGATCAGATACCCGGCGCCCCGCCGCGTGTGGATCATCGGCTCCCGCCCGACGTCGATCTTCCGGCGCAGATACGAGATGTACAGCTCGACGACGTTGGCCTGGCCCCCGAAGTCGTAGCTCCACACCCGGTCGAGGATCTGCGCCTTGCTGAGCACGCGCCGCGGATTGCGCATCAGATAGCGGAGCAGCTCGAACTCGGTGGCGGTGAGGTGGATGGAGTCGCCGCCGCGCGTCACCTCGTGGCTGTCCTCGTCGAGGGTCAGATCGCCCACGGCCAGCACCGACTCGCTGCGCCGCCCGGACGCGCCGGACCGCCGGATGAGCCCGCGCAGCCGCGCGACGACCTCTTCGAGGCTGAACGGCTTGGTCACGTAGTCGTCGCCGCCCGCGGTGAGCCCCGCGATCCGGTCCTCGACGGCGTCCTTCGCCGTCAGGAACAGGACCGGCACGTCGGGCAGTTCACGGCGCAGCCGCCCGAGCACGGCCAGGCCGTCCATGTCCGGCAGCATCATGTCGAGCACGACTGCGTCCGGCCGGAAGCTCCGCGCGGCCCGCACGGCACCGGCGCCGTCCCCGGCACTGCGGATCTCCCAGCCCTCGTACCGCAGTGCCATGGACAGCAGCTCGGTGAGCGACACCTCGTCGTCCACGACGAGTACGCGGACGCGGCTCCCGTCCGGCCTGAGCAGTTCGGTACGCCCCTGGGGCGAGGTCGTGGTCATGGCTTCAGCGTGGTCGGCGGCCGTGAGAGAGGGCTTTCGGCTTCCTGTGAATTCCCTGAGAAAACGCTCCGCCGGACCGGGCTGGGCGGGGCCGGGTCCGGACCCGGGCCCGGCCGGGCCGCCCGCACGCGGGGCCGAGCTCGCGCAAGGCCGCCCCCGCCGCAAGGCCGCCCTCGCCGCAGCGCGGTCCGAGCCCGCCGCCGGTGGCCGCCCTCACTCCAGCCCGAACAGCTCCGCCCCGTTCCCGTGACACACCGCCCGCAGCCAGTCGTCGCCGAGCCCGAGCCCCGCCAGCGCCTCCAGCTGGTGGACGTACCCGTACGGAATGTTGGGGAAGTCCGTCCCCAACAGGATCCGCCCGCCGAGCCCGAGGTCCGCGAGCCGCCCCAGCTCGGCCCGCGGGAACGGCACCGTCTCCTCGCTGAAGTCCGTGAACGCCATCGTCGTGTCGAGCCGCACCTGCGCGTACCGCTCGGCCAGGTCCATGAAGTCCGTGTACTCCGGCATCCCCATGTGCGCCACCACCAGCGGCAGCCGCGGGTGCCGTGCGAGCAGCCGCGCCACCGGCTCCGGCCCGGTGTGCTTGCCGGGCGCCGGGCCCGACCCGCAGTGCATCACCACCGGAATCCCGGCCTCCGCGAGCAGCCCCCACGCCGGGTCGAGCGCCGCGTCGTTCGGGTCGTACGCCCCCACCTGCACATGCGACTTGAACACCCGCGCCCCGGCCTCGACGGCCGCGCGCACATACCGCCCGACGTCCGGCTCCGGGAACAGCGTCGCCGTGTGCAGGCAGTCCGGCGTCCGCGCGGCGAACTCCGCGGCCCAGCCGTTCAGCCACTCCGCCATGCCCGCCTTGTGCGGGTACAGCATCGACGTGAACGCCCGCACCCCGAACCCGCGCAGCACGGCGAGCCGCCGCTCCTCGTCGTGCCGGTACACGATCGGCCACTTCACGCCCGTGAGCGGCCCGACCGAGTCGAAGTAGTCCCACACCTTGCTGAGGACACGCTCCGGCATGAAGTGCGTGTGTACGTCGACGAGTCCGGGCAGCCCGAGCCGCCCCCAGAACTCGGTGACCCTCGCGGCCTCGGCCACCTCCTCCCCGTCCAAGGCGTCACCCAAGGCCATAGCTCCGCTCAACCTTGGCCACGTGCACGGCGTAGCCCTCGTACCACTCCTTGCGGCCCCGCGCCCGCGCCTCGCGGTGCTCCGGGTCGTCGCGCCAGGCCGCGATGGCCTCCTCGTCGCGGAAGTAGGCGACGGTGATGCCGAACCCGCCCGGCGACCGCGCCGAGTCCACCCCGAGGAACCCCGGCACGGAGGCCACCAGCTCGTCCATGCGCTCGGCGGTCGCGTCGTAGCCGTTGTCCCCCTGGGCGCGCAGGGAGCTGAACACCACGGCGTAGTAGGGCGGTTCGAAGGGAGGGGCGGGACGGGTGCGG
Organism: Streptomyces flavofungini; assembly: GCF_014650815.1. Lineage (GTDB taxonomy): Bacteria > Actinomycetota > Actinomycetes > Streptomycetales > Streptomycetaceae > Streptomyces > Streptomyces flavofungini. Next base: position 283,058 of record NZ_BMVR01000011.1, on the reverse strand, counting down.
CCGACGGCATCGCTGTCCGCGGTGACCCGCGGCGACCCGGTCCCGGCGGCTGCGGCACCAAACTCTTGATCACTCATGGCACCCACCGTCCGCTGTGCGCCGAGCCCCTGTCCACCCTCGGGCCCCGTTATTGCCGAACGGGCGGCAGGACTTTGCCTTCCGGTCTACGAAGCGGCCCGCGGAGCCCCACCACAGCCCTGCCGCAGGCCCCACCACGAGCCCAGCCACAGGTGTCCCCCACGAGCCCAGCCGCAGGCCCCCCACGAGCCCTCAGAACAACCCGCCCTGCACCACAGGTATCCCCCGCACCGGAACCGTCACCCCCGACCACCCCGAACCCCCGGAGCCCACCGAACCCCGCTCCCCCTCCCCCTCCACCGCCACAAGCCGCCACCCGCTCAGCAACCGACTGTCGATCACCAACCCCCGCCCACGAGCCCCCGAGTCCGCCCCCACTCCCCCTCTCGCTCCCGCCCCCACATCCACATGCAGGTCGGGCCCGGCCGCAGCGACCAGTTCCCCCACCACGGCCCCACCGTCGACCAACTCGTCCACGACCCGCCCCTCCCCGCCGGGCCCCTCGCCCCCGAGCGCGTCAAGGCCGAACACCCCACCGTGGTCCACGACTCCGCAGGGCAACCGCTCCAACGACTCGGGCCACCCGCCGAGCGCCACCGCCTTCCGATGCACCTCCGCCACTTCCCCCGCCCGCTCCGCCACTCCGGGCAACCGCGCCCGCAGGGCCCGCTTGCGCTCGTACGGAATCCGGTCCGGCACGCCGAGCGCGGTCCGCAGCAGCTCCTCCGTCCGCCGCGCCGCCATCAACGGCCCCCGCCCGAGCCAGGTGTAGGCCACGGCCCCCTGTTCGAGCAGCCGCGCCCCGCCCCGCGCGACCCCCGTGATCCCCACCTTGACGAGGCCGGGCCCGAACCACGCCACGTACACGTGGTACGGCCGAGGGTCGTCGGCGAACGTGTCCGCCGCGACCGAGTGCGCCCGGTCGACGCGGGCACACTCCTCGCACTGCGCCCGCGTGACCCGCCCCGGCACCGCCGCGCCCACCGGACAGGCCGTCCACCGCCCGCCCCGCCACACCCCGAGACAACGCCGCCCGCCCCGGACCCGGAACGCCACCGCGCCCCCGAACGCCAGCGGACTCTCCCGCTCACCCCGCCCCGGCGCGTACCACCCCAGAACGGGCCCGCCACCGACCCGCCACCGCACCCCCGTGCACCACCACGTCATGCGAAGAGCATGCAGCACCCCACTGACAATGCCCCCTGACCAGCACAGACACACAAGACCTTCGGCGTATGGCATTTTCGGACCGGTCCCCTACGTTGCCCCTACGTTGCCCAAGAGCACCGTCTCCGCACCGCGACCGAAAGAAGGACCACCGCATGGCCGTCGTCGCCGAGCTGTCGTACTACCCCATCAAGGGCTGCGCCGGGACATCGACGAGCGAGGCCGTCCTGACACCGGCGGGCCTGGCGCACGACCGCAGTTTCATGGTCGTCAGCGAGGAGGGGACGTACCGAACGCAGCGGCGGGACCCGGGGCTGGCCCTGATCCAGCCCGCCGTCGACGCGGACGGCACCCGGCTGACGCTGCGGGCCCCCGGCCACGACGAGGTCCACGTGGACGTCGACACGACGGGCCCGCGCCGGGACGTGGACCTGTTCGGGGCGGCGTACACGGGGATCGACCAGGGCGACCCGGCGGCGGCGTGGCTGTCGGACGTACTGGACGCGCCGAGCCGACTCGTCCGCGTACCGCCGGAGCACCACCGCGTGACCGACGGCCTGACCCCCGGCACCTCGGGCTATGCGGACAGCAGCGCCCTGCACCTCATCTCCCGCGCCACGGTGGACCTGTTGAACGCGAAGCTGCTCGAACGGGGCGCCGAACTCCTCCCCATGGACCGCTTCCGCCCCAACGTCGTCATCTCGGGCTGGGACGAGCCGCACACCGAGGACCGCGCCCACCACCTCACGATCGGCACCACCGAACTCGGCTACACGAAACCGGCCATACGCTGCGCCGTCACCCTCGTCGACCAGGACGCGGGCCGCCGCGCCGGCCCGGAACCCCTGCGCACCCTCGCCACCTACCGCCGCGCCCCCCAGGGCGGGGTCGCCCTGGGCACGAAGTACGCCGTGCTGACCCCCGGCAAGATCTCCGTCGGCGACGAGGTGACGGTCGGCACCTGGGCCGACCCCGAAGTCCCCTAGGAGGGAACCCCTTGGGAAGTAATGGGTGGACGCCGAACGAGGCCGTAGCCGAACCTGCGATGACCACCGGCACCAGCACCGGCACCGGCACCGGCACCGGCACCAGCACCGGCACCGGCACCGGCACCGGCACCGGCACCGGCACCCTAGGAGCAGACCACCCATGCCACCCCTCCCCCTCACACCCGACCCGAACGTCCTGCACCCGATGCCGGACCAGCCCCGCGTGGTGCTCCTCCGCCCCTTGATCACCTCACCGTTGATCGAGGCGGGCGAGTTCTCGTACTACGACGATCCGGACGACGCCACGGCCTTCGAGACCCGGAACGTCCTCTACCACTACGGCCCGGAGAAGCTGATCATCGGGAAGTTCTGCGCGCTCGGCGAGGGCGTGCGGTTCATCATGAACGGCGCCAACCACCGCATGGACGGCCCGTCGACCTTCCCCTTCCCGATCATGGGCGGTTCCTGGTCCGAGCACTTCGACCTGATCAGCGGCCTGCCCGGCCGCGGCGACACGGTCATCGGCAACGACGTCTGGTTCGGCTACCGCACGATGGTGATGCCGGGCGTCCGCATCGGCCACGGCGCGATCATCGCCTCCGGCTCGGTCGTCACCACCGACGTCCCCGACTACGGAATCGTCGGCGGCAACCCCGCCACCCTCATCCGCCGCCGCTACTCCGACGAAGACGTCGCCCGCCTCCTCGACCTCGCCTGGTGGGACTGGCCCCTCGACCACATCACCACCCACACCCGCACCATCATGTCGGGCTCGGTCGCCGCCCTGGAGGCAGCGGCCCCGAAGAAGCCCTGACCAACCAACGCAAGAGGCCCCGGGACGAATCCCGGGGCCTCTTCACCATGTGCACTCGGCAGGATTCGAACCTGCAACCTTCTGATCCGTAGTCAGATGCTCTATCCGTTAAGCTACGAGTGCTTGATTCTTCTGTTGTGTTGCTCTTCCTTCCGGGCTTTTCGCCCCGGTCGGCGTTGCGGGAACAACATTACATGACCTGCGCCGTGAGGCGAAATCCGTTTCCCGCACCCCTTCTGAGCTGGGCAAATGCCATCCGCGAGGGCTCCGCGCGGCCAGGCTGGGTGATCTTGTGGCGGCCTCTGGGTGACCCTGATGGGTGACCGGGGCGGCCGATGGGTGACAGGGGCGATGGAAGCCCCTGGCCGGAAACGACCGAAGCCCCGGTCTGATGACCGGGGCTTCGGATCGTGGTGCGGAGGCGGAGGGATTTGAACCCTCGATGGGCTTTAAGACCCAAACCGCATTAGCAGTGCGGCGCCATAGACCGGACTAGGCGACGCCTCCCAACCTGCAAACCCGCGCGAGCGCGGGGGTGCGTGCAGATGATGACACAGCCAGGGGGCGCGTCACCAATCGCGGCCCCCACGGTACTAGTCGGGCGGCCTGCAGAGCAAAGCGTAAAAGCGGGGCCGCAACGCGGCGGGGGCGGCGGCGTTAGAGGCGGTAGGTATCCGCCGGAACCGCGCCCCTCAGGGAGAACCCGTGAAGCCGTCCACACCGTGCCGCCTCCTCCTCACCGCCGCGGCCGCGTCCGCCGCCCTGCTGACCGCGCTCCCCACCGCGGCGCACGCGGACCACCTCGGCAGCGGCCGCCTCGGCGGCGGTCCCCTCGGCGCGGTCGGCCCGAGCGCCGCCGACCTCCTCGGCACCGGGAGCCTCGGCCGCGCCGCGGACAACGCCACCGGCCCCATCGGCGACCACGCCGTCGACCGCCCCGACGCCGACCGGCTCACCATCGCCGTCGGTGAGTCCGGCGCGGGCGACGGCACGTACACCCTGGAATGCGCCCCCACGGGCGGCACGCACCCTTCGCCCGATGACGCGTGCGAACGTCTTGATCAGCTCGCGGCGGAGGGCGTGAATCCGTTCAAGGCGGTCGCGCGGGGCGCCGCGTGCACCCAGCAGTACGGCGGCCCGGAGACCGCTCACGTCACGGGCACCTGGCAGGGGCGTCCTGTCGACGCGACGTTCTCGCGTACCGACGGCTGCCAGATCTCGCGGTGGAACAGCCTCGTGCCGGTGCTGCCCGCGAACGGCGGTTGAGACGGAGCCCGTGGTGGGCGGGGCGCCGGGGCCTCTCCGGAGGGGTGCTTCGCGACCCTTCCGTGACCAGGGACTACGGAAGACTCACAGCTTCTGCGTGCGACCTCCCCCTCATCCGGCGTCGCGCCCGCAACCACTCCCCGTAGACTCCCTCCCGTGACATGCCGCGAGCCGAGAGGCAAGATGGCTCGGGCGGTCAGCAAGATGCGGTAATCAGGGAGGAAGCGTCGTCGTGAGCAGCAGGCCATCCCGAGGCGCTGCTCGCCTCGCAGCCATACTCGACGCGCTCCCGGACGCGCTGGTGCTCGTCAACGCCAACGGGACCGTCGTGAACGCGAACGCCATCGCGCTCGAGGCCTTCGAGGCGCCCGGCACCGCGCTCGTGGGACGCGGACTGCTCGATCTGCTGCCGGAGTTCGACTCCCGGCTGATCCCCGGCTCCATGCGCCGACCGGACTCCACGGACGAACGCGGACGTACCAAGCCGAAGCGGATGATCGCCCGCCGCACGGACGGCACCGAGTTCCCCGTCGAGGTCACCAGCTCCAACCTGGAAGACAGCCGGCACGCGTACGACGAGCGGTTCGGCAGCCACGGCGGGTACGGCGGCTACGGCAGCGACGAGATGCTGATGATCGTCGTCCGCGACCTGTCGGGCGCGCTCAACACCGAGGCCGAACTCGCCCGTTCGCAGCGCCAGACCGAGATGATCCTGCGGGCCGCCGCGGAAGGCGTCGTCGGCACCGACACCGACGGCCGCGTCGTCCTCGTGAACCCCGCCGCCGCCCAGATACTCGGCTTCCGCGCCAGCGACCTCGGCGGCCAGGAGCTGCACCAGCTCGTCCTGCACTCGCGCGCCGACGGCGACCCCTTCCCGTACGACGAGTCGCCGCTCGCGGACACCCTGCGCTCCGGCCGCAAGCACCGCGTACGCGGCCAGGTGCTGTGGTCCAAGAGCGGCGAGAAGGTCTCCGTCGACCTGACGACGGCCCCCGTGCGCGACGGCGACCAGCTCGTCGGCGCCGTCATGACGTTCACCGACCGGCGGCCCTACGACTCCCTCGCCGAGAAGTACGAGGCCGCGCTCGCCCGGCACGCCGAGGAGCTGTCGGAGGCCGCCGAGCTGCGCGAGGAGGAACTCGCCGCCGAGCAGGAGCGCTACGCGGCGCTCGCCGAGCGCGAGAAGGACCGCCACGAGGAACTCGCCGAGCGCGAGCAGGCCCGGTACGAGACCCTCTCCGCGCGGCACAGCCAGCTCGCCGCCGTCCTCGACCAGTCGCTGCGCGGCCCGCTCGACGAGCTGCGCCGCGAACTGTCCGCGCTCGCCGCCGACGACGCGGGCCAGCTCTGGCCCGAGGCCAACCAGGTGCTCCACCACCTGTCGGCCGGGTACGCCCGCATGACGACGCTCGTCGACAACGTCCTCGGCTTCCAGCGGCTCCAGGACGGCACCGAGCAGCTGTCCCGTACGCCCGTCCTGCTCGACGCCGTCGTCGCCGCCGGTGTCGACGGTGCCGTCGAGCTGATCGGCCCGGGCCGCGCCCAGTTCGCCGTGCACGCGCCGCCGATCGAGGTCGAGGTGGACGCGCGCCGCCTCGCCACCGCGCTGGCCCATCTGATCGCCGACGTCGCCGGAGTCGACGCTACCGGCAACACACGCGCGGGAGCCGTGGTTTCGGGCGCCGCGGGGCAGGCAGGGTACGTCGACTCGACGGTCGTCGTGGCCGCCGCCCAGCGCGGCGAGGTCGTCCGCATCGAGGTGCGCGGGCCGTACTCCGGCGGGGACCCGGTGCACGAGCCCGTCGTACGCGGCATCGTCGAGGCGCACGGCGGCGTGCTGCAGACGCACGAGGTGCCGGGCATGAACGGCAGCGCGTACGTGCTCGAGGTGCCCAGGGGCGACGGCACGGGCGCCGCCGCGGCGGCCGCGGCGGACGTTGTCGGGGCCCTCGGTTATTCGGTGTCCACGGAGACTGCTGGTTCGGGTGCGCAGGTGCCCGGACAGGGGGCGGGTTCCTCCGGGGGACCCGGGAGCACCGGAGGTGGACGTCGGCGGGCCCGGCGGTCTTCGGTGGACTCCTTCTTGGACAGTGAGGTCCCTGGGGATGACGGTGGCTCGGCCACTGCCTCCGGGGACAACGGTTCCGGTGCTGCGGGTGGCTCGGCGGATGACACGGGGTCCGTCGAGGCCGCCGGGTCGGGGTCCGGTGGGACCGGGCGGCGCAGGCGGCGGGCCGTGGCCGAGGGACCGGCGAGCGTCGGCTCGGACGTCGGCGCGGGTGCGGGTGCCGGGGCCGGTGGTGCGGGCTCCAGTGGTGGGTCCGCTGACGCTTCGGGGGGTGCGGGCGGCACCGGACGGCGTCGGGGGCGGCCGAGTCCCGCCGAGGGTGCCGTGGTGACGGCGGCCGAGCACGCGGCCGGATCGGCGGCCCTGGGCCAGGCCGTGCCGCCGCAGGGAGTGCCGTCGCAGGGCGGCCCGATGTCGACCGAGGTCGCCGTGGCGTCCGGACGGCGGGCCCGGCGCGGCGGTGAGCAGCAGGCGCTGGCCGCGTTGCCTTCGGGGACGGGCCAGCCGGGCGGTCCGGAGCCGGATGCGTCCGGCGAGGGCGCTGAGGCGCCGCGTACCGGTGGCCGACGGGCCCGGCGTGCGCTGGCCGCCGCCCGTGAGCGTGCCGCCGCGGAGGAGGCCTCCAGCGGGCGGGTGTTCGCGCTGCCTCCGGCCGAGGCGGACCGCGAGGAGGGCGATGGCGCGCCTGGCCGGGCCGAGCAGGTGGGCGGGGCGGCTGGGCCGGGTGACGGTGGGGTTTATGGCGGGGCCGGGCAGGGTGCTCCGCAGGGTGGTGGCCCCCAGGGCGGCGTTTCGCCGGGCGGGGCCGGTCAGTTGGGTGCTCCGCACAGTGGATCCGTGCAGGTCGGCGCCTCGGTGAACGTTCCTGCGGGTGTGCAGGCCGGGCTTCAGGCGGGGGGCCGTGGTGGCGTACCCGCGCAGGGCGGTGCGCCCGAGGCGCAGGCGCAGGTCCAGGAGAGTGTGACTGCGGGGGCGCAGGGAGCGCGATCCGTGGGAGCGCAGGAAGTACGGCAGAGCGGGCGGTCCGCGGGGGCGCAGGGGGCGTCGGCCGCGGGGGCTCAGGGAGTGCAGGGGGCCCGGGCGGCGGGGGCTCGGCGGGGTGCGTCCGCTGGGGCGCAGGGTGGGCTGCCTGCGGGTGCGCCGGGTGGTGTGGCTGCGGGTGTGCCGGGTGGTGTGCCTGCGGGTGTGCCGGGTGGTGTGCCTGCGGGTGTGCCGGGTGGTGTGCCTGGTGCGGCTCCCGGTGCGGCGCCTGGCGGGCTGCCCGTGGGAGCTCCCGGCGTCGGCCCCACCGGCTCCACCAACACCACCGGTTCCACCAGCCCCTCCAGGCAGGACGACACCGGACAGCATGCCACCGCGCTGCGCGATCCGGCCGACGACCACACCCCGCCCCAGCCGCACCCCGCGCAGTCCGCGATGCTGCCCGGGCAGACCGCCCCGGCCGCTCCGGCCGCGCAGGCAGCCCCGGCGAACCCCGCCGCCCAGCCGCAGGCCCCGACCGGCCGCCGTCGCGCACGGCAGGCTCCGGCCGAAGCCGCCGCGACGCCGTCCCAGGGGATGCCGGTCCAGGGCACACCGCCGGGCGGCACCCCGGCCACCGGTGTCCCGCCGCAGGCCGGTCCGCACGCCGAGGGCACGCCCGCCCAGGGCGCAGCCCTGCCGCCGGAACGTGATCCACGCGTGCGTGCCGCCCAGCCGCTGCCCGCCGAGGCCGCTCCCGTCGACCCGAACTCGACGCAGGGGCGCGCCATCAGCGTACGAACGCTCGGACAGGGCGTGCCCTTCGGACGCCAGGCCGCCGCGCAGCCGGGACAGCCCGGGCAGCCCGGGCAACCTGGGCCACAGGGGCAGACGGGTCAGCCGCAGCAGGCCGGACCCGCCCCGCAGCCCGGCCAGCCGCAGCAGCCCCCGCAGGCGCACCCTTTGCCGCAGGCGCAGCCCCCGCAGTCCCCGCAGCCGGACCCGTCCCAGACCCCGGCGCAGCCCTCCTCCGGCGGCTCCGGTCGGCGCAGGCGGCTGTCCACCCGGCCCGACCCCGCAGTCGACGAACGCCAGGACGCGGCCCGCCCCCACCCCCAGGCGCAGCCGCAACCCCAGCCGCAGCAGGCCAAGGCACAGCCGCAGCCCCGGCTTTCGCCGACTACGGAGGGCACCGGTCGCGCCTATGCGATCGGCGCTCCGGACGCCGACGCCGACGAGGGTCCGCAGCTCCTGGACGGCCCCGGGGGCGCCGTCGAGGTGTCGAACCAGCCGCAGCCGCAGCCCATGGACGACGAGTTGCCGCCCGAGCCGCTCGACAACCCGCGCCGCCTCCTGGTGTGGCCCGCGCCCGACGTGACCACCCAGCAGGCCCTCAGCGACCGCGGCTACCGCCCTGTCATCGTGCACTCGCGCGAGGAGGTCGACGCGCAGATCGCCGCGTTCCCCGCGGCCCTGTTCGTGGACCCGCTGACCGGGCCGATCACGCGTACGGCGCTGCAGTCGCTGCGGCAGGCGGCGGTCGCCGCGGAGGTTCCCGTGCTGGTCACGGCGGGACTCGGCCAGGCGTCCCGCGAGGCGGCGTACGGCGCCGACCCCGCCGTACTCCTGAAGGCCCTCGCTCCGCGCGACAGCGAGCAGCACCCGTCGCGCGTCCTGCTCATCGAGGAGCACGAGGAGATCGCGCTGGCCCTGACCGCGACCCTGGAGCGGCGCGGGATGAAGGTCGCGCGGGCCGAGAGCGACGCGGACGCGGTCACGCTCGCCGCGCAGATGCGGCCGAACCTGGTGGTCATGGACCTGCTCCAGGTACGCCGCCGACGTGCCGGGATCGTCGACTGGCTGCGCGCGAACGGGCAGCTCAACCGCACGCCCCTGGTGGTCTACACGGCGGCCGTCGACGAGACCGACCTGCCGAAGCTCGCCGCGGGCGAGACCGTGCTGTTCCTCGCGGAGCGGTCCACGAGCAACGAGGTGCAGAGCCGGATCGTGGACCTGCTGGCGAAGATCGGCACGAACTGACCCGACCGCGGGCTAGTCCCCGGGCGCCGTGAGGCGGCGTGCGGCGGCGCGGACCGAGGCGCGCAGGCGTGCGCGGTCCTCGTCCTCGCCGCCCACCAGGACCCGCCGCATCTGCGGCACCGCGGAGGCCCAACCGGCCAGCGCGACCAGCATGAAGAGCATGTCGCGCGCCGGGATCGCGGCCGTGACGGCACCGCGCGCCTGGGCTTCCTCGAAGGCGGCGACCTTGCTGTCGTAGTGCGCCTGGCGTTCGTACTCGTGCGGCAACTCCTCCGTGCCGCCGTACTCGATGCCCTCCCAGAAGAGCAGGCGCAGCACCTCGGGATGGGTGGCGTGGTAGTCGATCAGCCGGTCCATCCAGCCGTCGATGTCGTCGGCGTCGACGGGGACGCTGACGGCCAGATCGACCATCTTCTTCTCGAGGACCTGCGCGAACAGCTCCGCCTTGTTGCCGTAATAGGCGTAGATGAGCTGCTTGTTGGCCTTCGCCTCGCTCGCGATGCGGTCGATGCGGGCGCCCGCGATGCCGAACCGGGCGAACTCCGCGACCGCCGCGTCGAAGATCCGGGCCTTGGTGGCCTCGGGGTCTCTCACTGCCATGAGGACAGCGTAAGCGACTTTCGCTTCTAACCAACCGTTTGGTTGCTTGACAGTCGCCGAAGCGCGGGCGCAGAATTTAACAACCAACCAGTTGGTTGCCAGCTGCGGTACGCGAGTGCCATCGGCGGTACGAAGAGGAGCCCTGCCACCACCATGACCTCACGCATGCCATCCCCCTCCCGGACGGACTCGCTGCCGGACGCACTGCCGGGCACCTCGGCGGCGAGGCAGGATGCGCACCGCCCGAGACCCGCGGACGAGGCGCACCCCGGTGGGCTCCCGCCGCGCCTCTTCCTCGTCCTCATAGCCGTCTGCACGGCGGTCACGGCGGCGAACATCTACGTCGCCGCCCCGCTGCTCCCCCTCATGGCCCGGGACTTCGGCTCCACACCGTCGGGCGTCGCGTGGATCGCCTCGGTGGCCCAGTTCGGGTACGCGGCCGGGCTGCTGTTCTTCGCCCCGCTCGGGGACCGGGTGAACCGCCGGCGGCTGGTCGCGGGGCTGTCCCTGGCCACGGCCGCCGCGCTGGCCCTGGGCGCGACGGCCTCCGGCGCGACCGCGCTCGCCGCCGCCGTCCTGGTCGCCTCCGCCGCGACGGTCGTCCCGCAGTTGCTCGTGCCGCTGGTCGCCGCCCGGGCACCGGCGCATCGGCGGGCCAGCCATGTCGCGGCCCTCATAGCCGGGTTGTTCACCGGCGTGGTCGCGGCCCGGGTCCTCGGCGCGCTCGCGGGACAGGCCTTCGGCTGGCGTGCCGTCTTCCTCGGCGCCGCCGTGCTCACGGTGGTCCTCGGCCTGGCCTCCGCGGCCGCGCTGCCCAAGGAGACCAGCCGCCGCACCGGCCCGCTGTTCGCGGGTCTCGCCCAACTCCCGGGCGTGGTCCGGATGTCACCGGAGCTGCGCCGGGCCTGCATACGCCAGGGCGGGATGTACGGCGCCTGGAGCGCGCTGTGGACCTCCCTCGCGCTGCTGCTCACCGGCGAGGGCGACGGCGGGTACGGCATGACGACCGGCGCGGCCGGGCTGTTCGGGCTCTTCGGCCTGGCGGCGAGCCTCGTGGCGCCGGTCGCGGGCGGCCTCGTGGACCGGTTCGGCGTGGCCAAGGTGGTGGCTTCGGCGTACGGGCTCGCGGCGGTGTCGGTGCCGCTGTTCTGGCTGGGCGGCGAGCGGCTGTGGGCCCTGTGCGCGGCGGCGGTCGCCGTCCACGCGGCGCTCGTCGCGAGCCACATAGCCAACCAGACGCTGGCCCTGACCACCACGTCCGCCCCGGCGGTCGCCAACACCGCCTATGTGGTGGCGGGTTTCGCGGGCGGCGCCATGGCCTCGGCCCTCGCGGGCACGGCGTTCACACACTGGGGCTGGAACGGGGTGTGCGCGGTGGCCGGGGGCTGCCTGGCGGTGGGGTGGGGGGTGACGTCGCTGCGGGCGCGGCGGTGAGGGGTCGCGCCGGAGAGTACGGCGGTGAGGGGTCGTGCCGGAGAGTACGGCTGCTGCCCCGCGAGCCACGCCCGCGGGGCAGCCGGCGCCGTACCGCGCGTCAGAGCGGCGAGGTGCGGGTCAGAGCTGGGTCACATCCAGCTCGCCCGCCGCGTACTGCCTGCGCAGCACCTTCTTGTCGAACTTGCCGACGCTGGTCTTGGGGACGGCCGGGACGATCGCCCAGCGCTCCGGGAGCTGCCACTTGGCGACGCGGGTGGCGAGGAAGTCGCGCAGGGCGGCGTAGTCGGCGGTGGCGTCCTCCTTGAGGACGACGGTGGCGAGCGGGCGTTCGCCCCACTTGGTGTCGGGGACGGCGACGACCGCGGCCTCGGCGACGTCCGGGTGGGACATCAGCGCGTTCTCCAGGTCGACGGACGAGATCCACTCGCCGCCGGACTTGATGACGTCCTTCGCGCGGTCGGTGAGGGTCAGGAAGCCGTCGGCGCTGATGACACCGACGTCGCCGGTCTTCAGCCAGCCGTCGGAGCTGAACTTGTCCTCGGGCCTGAGGGACTCGCCGCCCGCCCCGCCGTAGTAGGAACCGGCGATCCAGGGGCCGCGCACCTCCAGCTCGCCCGCGGACTCGCCGTCCCAGGGCAGCCGGGTGCCGTCGGGGCCGACCAGGCGGCCCTCGACACCGGCGGGGAAGCGGCCCTGGGTGAGGCGGTAGGCGAACTCCGCGTCGGTGCCGATGGCGTGGGCGGGCGGGCGCGAGACCGTGCCGAGCGGGGAGGTCTCGGTCATGCCCCAGGCGTGGCAGACGCGGACGCCGAGGCGGTCGAAGGCCTCCATCAGCGAGGGCGGACAGGCGGCGCCGCCGATGGTGACCTGAGTGAGACAGCTGACGTCGCGGGGCTTGGCGGTGAGTTCGGCGAGCAGGCCCTGCCAGATGGTGGGCACGGCGGCGGCGTGCGTGGGCCGCTCGGACTCGATCATCTCGGCGAGCGGCGCGGGCTGCAGGAAGCGGTCCGGCATCAGCATGCTGACGCCGGTCATGAAGGTGGCGTGCGGCAGGCCCCAGGCGTTGACGTGGAACTGCGGTACGACGACGAGGGTGAGGTCGGCGTCGGTGAGGCCCATGGACTGGGACATGTTGACCTGCATGGAGTGCAGGTAGATGGAGCGGTGGGAGTAGACGACGCCCTTGGGGTCGCCGGTGGTGCCGGAGGTGTAGCACATGGCGGCGGCGCGGCGTTCGTCCAGCTCGGGCCAGTCGTAGGCGGTGGGCTTGCCCGCGATGAGCTCCTCGTAGTCGTGCACGCGGACGCGGGCGCCGTCGAGGAGGGAACGGTCGCCGGGGCCGGAGACGACCAGGTGCTCGACGGTCGGCATGCGGTCGAGGAGCGGCGCGATGAGGCCCAGCAGCGAACCGTTGATGATGATCACGCGGTCGGCGGCGTGGCCGACGATCCACGTGAGCTGGTCGGCGGGCAGGCGCAGGTTGAGGGTGTGGAGGACGGCACCCATGCAGGGGACGGCGAAGTACGCCTCGACGTGTTCGGCGTTGTTCCACATGAACGTCGCGACCCGCTCGTCCTCCTGGACGCCGAGGTCGTCGCGCAGGGCGTGGGCGAGCCGGGCGGTGCGGGCGCCGACGTCCCGGAAGGTCCGGCGCTGCGGAGCACCGTCACCGGTCCACGTGACGACCTGCGAATCCCCGTGCACGGTCGTCCCGTGGTCGAGGATGCGAGTCACAGTCAGCGGTACGTCCTGCATGGTGCTCAGCACGGCGTCCTCCTGGTGGGCGCGGCACAGGCGACCGGGTGTTCCCGGCGCTCTACCTGGCAGTAGCCCCAGATTCTTGCCGCATACCGCACGGTATGTCACTACCGCGGGAGCACATGGAGAGAAAATGACCGCGATGGAGCGGATGACGTGCAGCGGGTCCTCGTCGGCCCCGGGCCGGTGGCACGGAGCGACGCTCGGCGGAGCGCACGCTCGGCAGGGGGCGGGCTCGACGGCAACGGGCTCGGCGGGGGCGGCCTCGGCGGAGCGCGTGCCCGGCGGAGCACACACTCGGCGGGCCGACGCTCGGCACGCCGACGCCCGGTGGCACCGGACGCTCAGCGAACCGGCGTCAGCTCCGGGTCCTCACGGAGCTTGCCGAGCGCACGCGACACCGCGCTCTTCACCGTACCGATGGAGACCCCGAGCACCTCGGCCGTCTGGGCCTCGCTCAGGTCCTCGTAGTACCGCAGGACGACCATCGCCCGCTGCCGCGCGGGCAGTTTCATGATCGCGCGCCACATCGCGTCGTGCAGCGCCTGCTGCTCGGCCGGGTCACCGGCGGGCACGGTCTCCGGTTCGGGCAGCTCGTCGCAGGCGAACTCGTCGACCTTGCGCTTGCGCCACTGCGAGGTGCGGGTGTTCAGGAGCGCCCGGCGGACATAGCCGTCGAGCGCCCGGTGGTCCTCGATCCGGTCCCAGGCCACATACGTCTTGGTCAGCGCCGTCTGCAGCAGGTCCTCGGCATCGCTCGGGTTCGCCGTAAGCGACCGGGCGGTCCGCAGCAGCACAAGCTGGCGGGCCCGGACGTAGGAGGCGAACGACGGGTAGGCGGAAGGACTCGTGGTCCGCGTCGCGGCCTTCGATGCGCTGGTGCACACGGTCACCATGGATGCGGTCATGGCTCCACGCTAGAAGCGACCCCTACAGCAGCGGATCGGCCGCAGGTCCCGAAGCCTTGTCCGCCTCAGGTTGTACGAGGGGAGCCTGCCCCACCTCCTGAAGGTGGAGGAGGTGGGGCCGACCCCTGCGGGTTCAACCCTGAGGTGTACGAAACCGCCTGGCGGCAGGGGTTCGGGGCCGGGGGCGTACGCGCCCGGCGGACGGTGGGCGCGCGGGAACGGGCCCGGTCTCCGCGGCCAGGCGGACGCGGGTCCGGCTCGGTGCGACGGGGTGGGCCCCTGGTCCCGGAGGGAACCCTTAGCCCAGTGTGGCCACCGGGGCGTCCACAAGGTTGCGGTCGATCGTGATCGTGCGCCCGCCGTGCCGCTCGGTGACGTTGCCCGCGTACTGGTGGATCCGCCGGTTGGGCAGCCAGGAGTCCCGCCCGAGCGCGGGCTCGCCGTACAGATCGGGCTCGATGTTCCAACGCGCGAACCACATCACCTCCGGCAGGTCCTCCACCCCCTGCCGCCGAGCCTCGTCCATGTGCCGTACGCCGGAGTTCGCGCTGCTGTAGAAGCCCGGTACGTAGCCCTGGCCGCGCACTTCGCGATTCCAGGCGCGGACGAACGCGAGGGTGTCGCGGGCGCACGCGCGGTTGTCCTGACGGTACGACTCCATGTCCAGGTAGAGCGGGCTGTCCGGCGCGATGCCCAGGTCCTGGGCCTTGCCGACCGCGTCCGCGCCCTCCCGGGCACCCTGCCGCGCGGGGTTCCGGCCGATGCGGACGTGCTGCTTGTTCTGTGCCACGACGCACGGCGACTGCGACCCGACGTACAGCGGCAGCACCCCCCAGCCCATCCCGTCCACCGACCGCAGCCAGTCCCGGCTCAGGTGCCGCTGGTTCGGGCAGGCCCGGCCGCGGCCGCCGAAGTACACCCCGACCGCCCCGTAGTCCGAGTCCTGCCAGCGCCGCATGGTGTCGGCGGACGGTGCCTGGCAGGTGTCGAAGGCGCGGCCGTAGAAGTGGCCACCGACCCGGCCCGCGGCGGCGGCGCGCACCAGGCCGGGGTCGGGGCCCGGGGGCGGCCCGCCCGGCGGCGCGATCGTGGGCGTCGCTGTCTTCGTGGCCGTGGCCGTCGCGGCGGAGCCCTCCGTGTCCATGGCCAGCGTCGCCATGGCCAGGCCGAGCACGATTCCCAGGAGCTTCTTTCGATGGCGCATGCAGCGAGTGAACGGGCCGGGGCCGCCGCCGAGCGGGGGAGACGCGCCGCGTTCAGCCGTCCGCCGTCAGAATCAGCCCCGATGTGGGGACACCGGTGCCCGCCGTGACGAGGGTGCGCGCGGCGCCGGGTATCTGGTTCACCGCCGTGCCGCGCAGTTGCCGGACGGCCTCGGCCACGCCGTTCATCCCGTGCAGATACGCCTCGCCGAGCTGACCGCCGTGGGTGTTCAGCGGCAGCCGCTCCTTCGCCACGAACTCCGCCGCCTCCCCCGGCTCGCAGAACCCGAACTCCTCCAGTTGCATCAGCACGAACGGCGTGAAGTGGTCGTACAGGATCCCCACATCCACCTCCTGTGGCCCGATCCCCGACGTGCGCCACAACTGCCGTGCCACCACGCCCATTTCGGGCAGGCCGGTGAGGTCGTCGCGGTAGAAGCTCGTCATCTGCTCCTGCGCGCGGCCCGCCCCCTGGGCCGCGGCGGCGATCATGGCGGGCGGGTGCGGCAGGTCACGGGCCCGCTCGGCGCTCGTCACGACGATCGCCTGCCCGCCGTCCGTCTCCTGGCAGCAGTCCAGGAGCCGCAGCGGCTCGACGATCCACCGCGAGGCCGCGTGGTCCGCCAGCGTGATGGGTCTGCCGTGGAAGTACGCCGCCGGGTTCGTCGCCGCGTACTTCCGGTCGGTGACCGCCACGTGGCCGAAGGCCTCCGGCGTCAGGCCGTACGTGTGCAGATAGCGCTGGGCCGCCATCGCCACCCACGACGCGGGCGTGAGCAGCCCGAACGGCAGCGACCAGCCGAGCGCCGCGCCCTCCGCCGACGGCTCCCGGTGCTGCACCCCGGAGCCGAAGCGGCGGCCCGACCGCTCGTTGAACGCCCGGTAGCACACGACGACTTCGGCCACCCCGCTCGCCACCGCGAGCGCCGCCTGCTGCACGGTGGCGCAGGCCGCGCCGCCGCCGTAGTGCACGCGGGAGAAGAAGGACAGGTCGCCCATCCCCGCCGCCTGCGCCACCGTGATCTCCGGGCTGGTGTCCATCGTGAACGTCACCAGGCCGTCGACGTCGGCCGGGCGCAGGCCCGCGTCGTCGAGCGCCGACCGCACCGCCTCCACGGCCAGCTTCAGCTCGCTGCGCCCGGAGTCCTTGGAGAACTCCGTCGCCCCGATCCCGACGACGGCCGCCTTTCCGCCGAGGCTGTCCTTCGCCCGTACGCTCATGCGTCACCCCCGACCCGTACGTCCGCCGTCCCCGACGGCCCGGCGGGCACCGTCACCGTGACGGTGCCGGTCACGTGCTTGCCGATGCCGTTGGCGCCCACGACGCCGACGGTGACCGACGCCAGCTCCCCCTCGGCCTCGACCCGCTCGACCGTCCCTGTCAACGTCATCGTGTCCCCCGGGTAGTTGGGCGCCCCCAGCCTGATCGCCACCTTCCGGAGCGTGGCCTCGGGGCCGAAGCAGTCCGTCATGTACCGCCCCACCAGGCCGTTCGTCGTGAGGATGTTCATGAAGATGTCCGGGGAACCCTTCTCCTCGGCCAGCTCCGCGTCGTGGTGCACGTCCTGGTAGTCCCGCGAGGCGATGGCCCCGGCGACGATGAGGGTGCGGGTGATCGGGATCTCCAGGGGTGGCAAGGCGTCCCCGGGGCGCGGGGGCGCTGGGGTGGCCGCCGGTCGGGCGGACGCGGCTGCCGACGCGGATCGGGCGGATGCCGATCGGGCGGAGGCAGGGGCAGATTCGGATCGGGCGGATTCGGATCGGGCGGATTCGGATCGGGCGGATTCGGATCGGGCGGATTCGGATCGGGCGGATTCGGATCGGGCGGATTCGGATCGGGCGGATTCGGTGTTCATACGGACTCCTCCGTCGCGATCAAGTCGCCCAGTTCGGCGAGGACTTCGCCGCCGCAACCCAGGTACGCGTCCAACTGGCGGCCCCACAGGAAGTGCCGGTGCACCGGGAACTCGACGTCGGCGCCCACCCCTCCGTGCAGATGCTGGCCCGCGTGCACGACGCGGCGGCCCGCCTCCGACGCCCACCACGCGGCGGTCAGCGCGTGCGTGCCGTACGGCAGGCCCTCGTCCCGGCGCCACGCCGCCTCGTACGCCGTGACGCGGATCGCCTCCGTGTCCATGTACGCGTCCGCCGCACGGAGTTGGACCGCCTGCTTCGCCGCGAGCGGACGGCCGAACTGCTCCCGCTCGTTGGTGTACGCCACGGCTCGGGTCAGCGAACCCTCGCAGACCCCGACCTGCAGCCCGGCGAAGGCGGTACGGGCGGTGGCCAACACGTCGTCGTACGCGACCGCTGCCGCGCCGGTGTCCCCCAGCCGTTCCCCCCGCACCCCGTCGAGCACCAGCCTCCCCGCCCGCCACGGCGCCGTCAGCTCGACCGGCTCGCACCGCGCGTCGGCCGGCCGCACCAGCCACAGACTCCGGTCCGCCGCGGCCACCAGGACGACCGTCGCGTCCCGCAGCCACGGCACCCACGCCACCGTCCCGCTCAGCCTGTCGCCCTCGACCCGCACCTGCCCGCCCCCACCACCACCACGCGCGGGGAACGCCCCCGTCGCCACCTCCGTCCCGTCCCGCAGCCCCGGCAGCAGCCTCGCCCGCTGGTCCGCCGAACCGTGCGCCGTCACCGCGAGCAGTCCGTACACACAGCTCACCGCGAACGGCACCTGCGCCGTCGTCCGGCCCTGCTCCTCCAGGAGCTGCACCAGGCCGAGCAGCCCGACCTCCTCCACCGCGCCCGGCAGGCCCGCCGCGCACAGCGCCTTCCACAGCTCGGCGTCCGACGCGCTGCCCGCCGCCGCGAGCCGGTCCGGTGTGGACAGATCCCCGAAGATCCGCGCGGCCAGGTCCTGGGCCGCGGCCTGTTCCGGTGTGGGCGTGAAGTCCATGTCAGCGCACGCCCTCTCGCGCAGAGTCGGCCGCCCCGGCCGGGGGCTCCCCCCGGACCGAAGCCGCGGCACCCTCACGCGCGTCCGTGGTGACCGGCCGGAACACCGGCAGCTCCAACTCCTCGTCGACCCGCCGGAACTCCAGCCGCACCGGCATCCCGATCCGCACCCGGTCGTGCGCCACCCCCACCACCTGGCTGATGATCCGCACCCCCTCGGCCAGCTCGACGAGCACGACCGCGTACGGCACCGCGTCCGCGTCCGCGGCCTGCTCCGACACCACGAACGCCGGGAACGGCGGGTGATGCATCACCACGTACGAATAGACCGTGCCCTCGCCGCTCGCCTCGACCGTGTCCCACTCGGGCGAACCGCAGGCGTTGCAGCCCGGCAGCCAGGGAAAGCGGAGGCGGGCGCAGGAGCCGCAGCGCTGGATCAGCAGCCGGTGCCGGGCCACCCCCTCCCAGAACCCCGCGTTGTCCCTGTTGATCACGGGCCTCGGCCGCCTGGCCCCGCCCGCGACGGCCGCGCCGGCCGACCCGGCGGACTTCCCGGGCCCCCGCGCCCCCGCTGCGCCCTTCGCCCCCGCAGCCCGCTCCGCCCCGGCCCCGCCCGCCCCCATCTGCCGCCGCCGCGCGGGCACGTACTTGAGGATCCGGAACCGATGCGTCCCCGCCGTCTCCCCGTCCACGCGGACGTCCATCCGCGTCGTCACGAAGTACCCCGTACCGAGCTTGGTCGTCTTGCGCTCCGAGACCGACTCGATCACCGCGTCGAAGGTGATCTCGTCCCCGGGGCGCAGCGGACGCAGATACTCCTGCTCGCAGTCGGTCGCCACCACCGACGCGTACCCGGCGTCGTCGAGCAGGGCGAACAACTCGTCGTACGCCTCCGAGCGGCCGCTGTGCCCGGAGAGGCCGCCCATCGTCCACACCTGGAGCATGGTCGGCGGCGCCACGGCCTCCGGCCCGCCGTACCCGGGATGGGTGTCCCCCATCGCCTCGCACCAGTGCCTGATCATCGGCTCGTTCACCGGGTCCTTGCCGCGCCCGGCGACCGCGGCGGCCTGCCCCTCGTACGCCCGCAGCTTCTCGTACAGCTCATCCGGCTCCCGCGGCCCGTCCGATCCGCCGGGCCCACCGGGCCCACCCGGTCCGCCCGCCTCGTCCCCGCGCGTCATCGCCGCCCCCTCCGCATCCCGAGCCGCATCGTCGCCACGATCTCCCGCTGCACCTCGCTCACCCCGCCCCCGAAGGTGTTGATCTGCGCCGCCCTGTTCATCCGCTCCAGCTCCCCGTCCCCGGCCGTCCCCAGTGCCAGGGAGCCGGGCGAACCGGCCCGCACGAGCCCCACGTCCCCCGCGATCTCCTGACATATTCGGTACACCTCGACCGCCGATTCGGTTCCCATGAACTTCACGCCGCTCGCGTCCCCCGGGGCCGGACCGCCAGCCTCCACATCGCCCACCAAACGCCAGTTGAGCAGGCGCGTTGCCGCGAGCCGCGCATGCGCCTCGGCCAGCTTCAAACGGACCCACGGGGCGTCAATCCGGCGCTCGCCAGTCACCGGATCAGGTGAACGCGCGGCCGTGCGTGCCGCCGCGTAGAAGTCCTCGGCCTGCATGCCGATCGCCGCGAGCGCGATCCGCTCGTGGTTGAGCTGGTTGGCGATGAGGTGCCAGCCGCCGTGCTCCTCGCCGACGAGGTTCCCGGCGGGGACGCGTACGCCGTCGTAGTACGTCGCCGTCGTGGTCTGGCCGCCGACCGTCTCGATCGGCGTCCAGGAGAAGCCGGGCGCGTCGGTCGGCACGAGGATGATCGAGATGCCCCGGTGCTTGGGGGCCTCGGGGTCGGTGCGGCAGGCGAGCCAGATCCAGTCGGCGTTGTGGGCGTTGGAGGTGAAGCTCTTCTGGCCGTCGATGAGCCAGCCGTGGCTCACGCCACGTTCGCTCCCTGCGCCACTCTCGACACGCGCGTCATGCCCGCTCTCTGCACCACTCCCGACATGCGCACCCCGTCCGTCCCTCCCGCCTCCCGTTCGTACGGCCCGCGTCCGCAGAGAGGCCAGATCCGTGCCCGCGGACGGCTCGCTGTATCCGATCGCGAAGACGGTTTCGCCGCGCAGGATGCCGGGCAGAAGGGTGGCCTTCTGCTCCTCGGTCCCGTACTTCATGAGGGTCGGGCCGACGGTGTTCAGCGTGACCATCGACACGGGGGCGCCCGCGCGGTACGCCTCGTCGAAGAACACGAACTGTTCGTCCGCGCCGCGCCCCTGGCCCCCGTACTCGACGGGCCAGCCGAGGCCGAGGTACCCGTCCGCGCCGATGTGCCGCAGGAGCCGCCGCTGCCCGGCCGGGTCGTCGCTCGCGGGCGGGCCCTCGGGCATCAGCTCGCGGAAGTACGCGCGCAGTTCGGCGCGCAGACGCTGCTGGCGTTCGGTGGGGGCGAGGTGCACGGGGGCGGCCTCTCCTTCTCGTACGGCCTCGTACGGCCTCGTACCGGGAACAGTTTCTGACTGTCCGTCAGAAACCGAACCGGCGTCAAGGCCCCCGTCACCCCCGAACACAGCTGCGCGGCGGTGCCCGAGGCACCGCCGCGCAACGTGTCACATCACCCCACGGAGCAGCCTCCCGAGGATCACTCCCCAACGAGGCCCGAGGTCACCACAGTTCGCTGAAGTTGACGGCGACGTTCGAGTTGCCCTGGTTGATCGCCGTGAACGCGGAACCGTTCACCTGAGCCGTGTTGCTCTGGTTCGAGGCGCCGTTGCCAACCGCCTGCTGCTGCGTGGTGGACGAGTTGCCGTTGTTGTCGTCGCCGACGCCGCTGCCGTTGACCGTGGCCACACCGGCGTTGGATCCGTCGTCCGCGAACGAGCCGTTGTCGGCCATCGCAACACCGGAGAAGAGAGCGGCGGCGAGGGGCAGGGCCGCGACAGCAGCGAGGGCACGGGCGGTACGGATGCTTGCCATGTCATTCCTCCAGAACGGGAGCTACGCACCGGCGGGAAGCCGGATGCGCCTCAAGTAGCGCTTGCTCCGGGACAGTTGGCCGACCGTCCCGGTTTGCATCTGCACGACGTCGCGAGATCAGAGTTGCCCACCGAATCCCCGGCGAACCAGTCCGGAAGGCCCGATTCCCCCGCAAGCATGAGGACAAGTCGATAAACACGCTTCGCGCCCCCGAAGTCGCAGCTCAGCGCCAAGGTGGTGGCCGAGGCCAGGCGCCGCACGGGCTGAAGCGTTCCGGCAGCCGCCCGAAGTAGGGGGCGCCGTCCGCGGACAGCGCGCCACCCCGGGCCACCCCCCTTCCCTTCATCGAACGCTTGTACGAAACTGAAGTCATGGCCCCCATCGACCGCCATGCCGCAGACCGCTATGCCGCCGACCACATCCCCCGCCGCGCGGCGGAGCCCGCGCCTCGCTCGGCGGAGCAGCACGGCGCGGAGCCCGCCGAAGCCGACGCGGCCGCGCCCCACGCCGCCGCACCTCGTGCCTCCGAGTCCCACACCTCCGGGCCTCCCACCTCCGGACCCTGTACGTCCGCATCCCACGCCCCCGAGCCCCACCCGGCCGACCACCCCTCCGCAGGCCGCGCCGACCGCCGCACCGCCACCCTCGCGCTGGCCCACGCCCTGACCGCGGCCGAGCGCGGCCTCGCCGTCATCCCGCTCTCCCGGACGAAGCTCCCGGCGCTGCGCTCCCCGCATCACGCCGAGCCGCATCACAGGGACCCGCGCCGCCACGCCGCCCCACACCACTCACCCCCCTGCCGAGGCGAATGCGGCCGCATGGGACACGGCGTCCACGACGCGTCGACCGACCCCCAACGCATCCGCGAACTGTTCGCCGCCGCGCCCTGGGCCTCCGGCTACGGCATCGCCTGCGGGCTGCCGCCCTACCACCTGATCGGCATCGACCTGGACACCAAGTCGGGCGTCGACGCCCCCGCCGAACTGCGGGAGTTGGCACTGCGGCACCTGTTCACGATCCCGGAGACGGTGGTCGTGGCGACGCCGAGCGGGGGCCGCCACATCTGGCTGGCCGGGCCGCCCGACACCGTCGTACCGAACTCCGCGGGCCGCCTGGCTCCCGGCATCGACATCCGCGGCGCGGGCGGCTACCTGGTCGGCCCCGGTTCCCGTACCGAACACGGCGTCTACAGCGTGGTCCCCGGCACCGCCCACCTCCCGCCGGCCACCTGCCCGCCCGCGCTCCTGCGCCTGCTCACCCCGTCACCCCGCCGCCACCGGCCCGCGCACGCGGGTGCCCCCGCGGACCCCCAACAGGGCCAGGGCCTCGTCCAGTTCGTCCTCGCCGCGCACGCGGGACAGCGCAACACGCGGCTGTTCTGGGCGGCATGCCGCGCGTACGAGAACGGCTTCGGCGAGGCCCTCACCGCGCCCCTCACCGACGCAGCCGTCCGCGTGGGCCTCACCGCACGCGAGGCGGCATCGACGATCGCGTCGGCAGCACGCCTGACGGGCTATGCGTAGGCGCTGCCGCGCACAGGCAGAGAAGACGTATCCCGCACGCCGCACGCCGCGGGCCCTACGCCGCGCATCGAAGCCGAGTCACAGTCCCCGCTGGTCCGTCGACGACCGTGACTTGCCGGGCGAGGACGGCCGGTCGTCGAAGATGACGAGGTGCCAGTCGCCCTTCTCCCGCACCACGGAGAAGACGTCCCGCAGCCCCTTCCCGGACTTCTCCCGCGCCTCCAACTTCGCGGAACCCACGTCCGGCCCCATGTCGAACGTGACCCCGACATCGACGATCGACAGCTCCCGACCGCCCCTCTCGGCAAGGATCCGCCGCGCTTCCCGCCGGGCCCGCGAGTCATCGGGTACGCCACCCACCTTGATCAGCCCGTCCGCATCACGCGCGTTCAGCGCCCGCACATAGGACTCGACCGCGCCCCGGGCCTCCCGAGCCGAATCACCGGACGGCTCCTCACCACCCGCACCGCCGCCACACCCCACCAAGAGCCCAACACCCGCGGCTACGCCCACGAGTTGCCGTCGATACACACGACTCACCCTCCCCCTGGCAGACCCACCCCCACTATCCTCCCCGCCGCCGAACGCCCGTCAGAGAAAAAGGAAGTGGCGGACCATCACATGATGGCCCGCCACTCACGCACGCGGCTTTCAGAGAAGTGTCGTCAGCACTTCTTCTTGGTCTTCACAGAAACCCACGGACGGCACTTGCCCGGAGCAACGGGCCCGGTCATCGGCACGTTCTTCCAGATGTAACCCTTCTTGCACACCTGCACCTGGGAAAGATCAAGGCATGCGTTGGGGTCGAAGGTGATGGCGCGGGCTTCGCTCTGGTTGCCCGGAAGCGCGACAAAGAGCGTGACGCTGAACAGACCCGTCAGGATTGCCGTGCAAGCCTTACGCATTTACATTCTCCCGTTTCGAATTGCAGGCGCCAGAGTGCTGGCGCCGAGAGATCATGCGTTTCCCACAATCCGCATGTCAAGAATGGTTAAGGACCCTCAGCAGCAAACGCCTAGTCGTGGCGAAACCGGCAAAACACCCCACCGATATATGGACATTGAGGGTAAGTTGGGCGCAGAATGGTTCACGGCTTGAGGTGAACATCACACGTTAATCCCGGTGATCATTTACAGCTCCCGCACCCATTTCCCCCACTCGGGGAGGCGCGAAGCACGAACCCATGCCGTCAGCGGGGGAGTTGAAATGGGTGATGTCCAACTCTCCTTGCTTATAAGGAAATGCACCTCGTGTGCCCTGCCCGCGGCGTACTCTCAATTCCCCGCCACCGCTCGACGGAACTGGTCCAAGGAAGGCAAGTCCGCCGCAGCCAGGGCCGGTTGCGACAGCCAGGGCCGGTTGGGCCCTCAGGGAGCGGAAAACGAAAGAGGCGGGGTGACCGGAAAATTCCGGTCACCCCGCCTCCTCGGGCCGCACGGCCAGATCCTGCGGTGGGTGTGGGATTTGAACCCACGGTGACATCGCTGCCACGACGGTTTTCAAGACCGTTCCCTTAGGCCGCTCGGGCAACCCACCCCGCGCCCGTGGCCGGTGTGCGGCTGTGGCGCGGGGTCAAGAGTAGCGGGTCAGCCGTCGCCCTTGCGTGCGCCGAGGGTGACGTCGGCGGTGCGCTCCTTGCCGTCGCGTTCGTAGGTGATCTTGACGGTGTCGCCGGGGCGGTGGGTCCAGATCTGGCCGATGAGGGTCGGGCCGCTGTCGATGACCGTGTCGTCGAGCTTCTTGATGACGTCGCCGGACTTGAGGCCCGCCTTGGCCGCCGGGCCGCCCGGCTCCACGGCGGCGCCGGAGTTGCCGGCGCCTCGGTCGGAGATGGTCGCACCGTCCGAGGTGTTCGCCAGGGAGACCGAAGCGCCGATCACCGGATACGTCGCCTCGCCCGTCTTGATCAGCTGCTGGGCCACGTTCTTCGCCTGGTTGACCGGGATCGCGAAGCCCAGGCCGATCGAGCCGGACTGGCCGCCACCGCCCATGCCGCCGCTGTCCGCGGGCTTGATCGCGGAGTTGATGCCGATGACCGCGCCGCGCGCGTCCAGGAGCGGGCCGCCGGAGTTGCCCGGGTTGATGGACGCGTCCGTCTGCAGCGCGCTCATGTACGAACTCTTGCTGCTGCCGCCGTCGCTGGAGGTCACCGGGCGGTTCTTCGCGCTGACGATGCCCGTCGTGACCGTGTTGGAGAGGCCGAAGGGGGCGCCGATGGCGATCGTGGAGTCGCCGACGGCCACCTTCTCGGAGTCGGCGAGCGGCAGCGGGGCGAGGTCCGACGGCTTGTTCTTGAGCTTGATCACCGCTACGTCGTAGCCCTCGGCGCGGCCGACGACCTCGGCGTCGAACTTCTTGCCGTTCGAGAACGTCGCCGACAGCTTGCCGCCCTGCGCCGCGGACGCCACCACGTGGTTGTTGGTGAGGATGTGGCCCTGCTTGTCGTACACGAAGCCGGTGCCCGTGCCGCCCTCGCCGCTGCCGCTCTGGGCCTCGATGGTGACGACGCTCGGCAGCGCCTTGTTCGCGATGCCCGCCACCGAGCCGGGCTCCCGCTTGAGGTCGGCCGGGCTGTCCGACGCGGAGACCGTCGTCGAGTCCGTGCTGTTGTCGTCGTTGCGGTCCGCCGCCCAGAAGCCGAGGCCGCCGCCGACCCCGCCCGCGATCAGCGCCGCCGCGAGCACCGCCGCGACCAGGCCGCCGCGCCGGGCACCCGGCTTCGGCGCGGCCGGCTGCTCCGCCGTCCAGGACGCGCCCCAGCCCGTACCGCCGGAGCCGCCGCCCTGCGCGTACGACGGCACCGCCGGAGGCGGCGGCCACGCCCCGGAGGGCGACGCGGCGGGCGCGGGCTGCCGGCCGTACCCCGCACCCGTCTGCCCGGCCTGCGTGTACCCGGCGGCGGGCTGTCCGGCCCCCGTCTGGCCCGCGCCGACATGCCCGGCCGTGTGCGCGTAGGGATCGGGGACGTTCGGCGCCGGGGCCGCCGGGGCAGGGGCCGCCGGAGTCGCCGGAGCCGGAGCCGGGGTCGCGGTCGGAGCCGCCGGGGCAGCCTCGGCCGCCGCAGGCTGGTCCACCGGTGGCGCCGCGGCGTCGGGTGCGGAAGCAGCGGGAGTGTCCACCGGCACAGGAGGTGCGGACGGGGCCGGGGGTACCTCAGTGCCCTCGTTCTCGGTGCTCACAGCTTCTTCTCCTCGGTCCACGCTGTCGTACTCGGTCACGGCCTGAGAGCAGCAGACGATCATTTCGGTTCAGTTTTGTCTGCAGTCAGCTTTTCCCATGGGCTGTCAGGGCACCATAAGCCGATGCTGTGCGTTCACGGTGGGCGAAACCGCCCCATTCGGACAGCCCAGCGGACACCCGCGGACGCCAGCCGGACACCCGCGGTCGATGGCACGATGACGCGGTGACCCATGCACGACAGCACCAGATCCAGGTCGTCGCCCACCGCGGAGCCTCCGAGGACGCCCCGGAGCACACCCTGGCCGCGTACAAGAAGGCGGTCGAGGACGGCGCCGACGCCCTCGAATGCGACGTACGGCTCACCGCGGACGGCCATCTCGTCTGCGTCCACGACCGCCGCGTCAACCGCACCTCCAACGGTCGCGGCGCCGTCTCCGCCCTGGAGCTCGCCGATCTCGCCGCCCTCGACTTCGGCTCCTGGAAGAACGGCGGCGACCCCGGGGACGGGGAGGGGCCCGACTGGGACGAGGGGCAGGACCCGTCCGACACGCGGGACACCTCCGTCCTCACCCTGGAGCGGCTCCTGGAGCTGGTGGCCGAAAACAATGCCTCCGGACGCCGCGTCCAGCTCGCCATCGAGACCAAGCACCCCACCCGCTGGGCGGGCCAGGTCGAGGAGCGGCTGCTGCACCTCCTGAAGCGCTTCGGCCTGGACGCCCCGCCCGCCGAGGGCCCCTCGCCCGTACGCGTCATGAGTTTCTCCGCGCGGTCGCTGCACCGCGTGCGCGCCGCGTCCCCGACCCTGCCCACCGTCTATCTGATGCAGTTCGTCTCGCCCCGCCACCATGACGGCCGCCTCCCGCAGGGCGTGCGGATCGCGGGCCCGGGCATCCGGATCCTCCGCAACCACCCCGGATACGTCGCCAAGCTCAAGCGGGCCGGGCACCAGGTCCACGTGTGGACCGTGAACGAGCCCGCGGACGTCGAGCTGTGCGCCCGGCTCGGCGTGGACGCGATCATCACCAACCGCCCGAAGCAGGTGCTGTCCCAACTCGGCCGCGCCTGACGCCCATTACGGGGAGTGCACCGGCGCGTTCGGTGCGTATTCGACCGTGTCGAGTGCGTCACCATCGTGGTGTTGGCCGGTTTCCGGTCCAGTCCATTGGGGCATCCACACCGTGGCGTGGGGCAAAGGAGGTCTCGGGGGTGGCGTTTGTGGTGGCACAGGAGGTGCCCACGTCGTCGAGCATGGCCGTACCCCATGGTCCTGCGGGCGTGGGAGAAGCCAGACACCGAATGCGCGATCAATTGCGCGGCAACGGGGTGTCGGAGTCGGTCATCGACGATGCCGTACTGATCCTTTCCGAACTCCTCAGCAACGCCTGCCGACACGGCAGGCCGCTGGGCGAGGGGCTCAACGGGGACGGCGACGACGGAGACGTACGCGCCGCGTGGCGCGTCGAGAAGACCGGACGGCTGACGGTCGAGGTGACGGACGGCGGCGGGCCGACCCGCCCGATTCCGGCCACTCCTTCGGTCACGGCCCACGGCGGCCGCGGGCTCAACATCATCACCGCCCTCGCCGAGGCGTGGGGGGTCCGCGACGACACCCACGGCGAGGTCACCGTCTGGGCCCTGGTGCAGTCCGGGCACCGCCGCGAGGACTTCGCTACGCGCGTCGCCGCGCCGTCCGTGGCCGCGATATCCGACCTGGGGTTCGCGGACCCCTTCGACGACGTGGACTGATCCGGCGCGGGCCGAGTGGACGGCCCCGGCGCCGACCGATCCGACGCGCACCCGGTCCCCGAAGCCGATCCGACGCATACCCGGTCCCCGGCGGACCGCCCCGGCGCCCACCCGGTCCCCCGGGCCCCCGACGGCGAACGGCTAGGCTCGCGCCCGTACGCAAGCGAGCCGTAACCGGGAGACACCCACGATGGCCAAGAAGCGCCCGCAGACCAAGGGCAACCAGGGCAACAAGGGCAAGCAGCCGCAGCTCAAGGACCACGAGGTCCCGGTCGTCGGCGCCCGGGAACCCTGCCCCTGCGGTTCGGGCCGCCGGTACAAGGCCTGCCACGGCCGGGCCGCCGCGCACGCCGTGACCGAGCTGGTGCAGCGCCCCTTCGACGGCCTGCCCGGCGAGTGCGACTGGGTGGCCCTGCGCGAGCTGGTCCCCGCCGCGACCGTCGAGCTCACCCTGAAGGACGGCCTCCCCGAGGGCGTGCCCTCCGTGACGCTGGCGACCGTCCTGCCGATGGCCTGGCCCGCGCTGCGCCGCGACGACGGCTCGGTCCTGCTGGGCCTGCAGAACGACACCTCCTCCGGCGACATCAGCCGCGACCTCGCCGACACCCTCCAGCGCGCCCTCACCACCGAGCCCGGCCAGCCGGTCCCCGGCCGCCGCGCGCCCGGTGACGGCCCGCGGCTGCAGGAACTCATCGACGAGAAGAGCGCCTTCGAGCCGGTCGTGCACCCCGGGTTCGAGTTCTGGGTGCCGGACGCGGAGAACGCGACGCCGGAGGTGGCCGCCTCCCTGGAGCGGGCGAACGCCGCCGCCATCCCGACGGTCAAGCTCTCCGGAGTCGACGCCGCGTACTGGTGCGAGACCCCGGAGAAGAACCACCTGCGCTGGGTCATGCCGCACCCGGAGGAGCAGCTCCTCGACGCGCTCGCCCGGCTGCACGCGGCCGGCGCGTCGAGCCTCGGCGAGGGCACCCGCCTGGTCGGGTCCTTCCGCGCGCACGGTCTGACCGTGCCGGTATGGGACCTTCCGACCGGTATGGGGGCCGCGGACATCGAGCAGCCCGCCGCCGAGTTCGCGTCGCGCCTCACGACAGCGCTCGCGGCGACGGAACCGCTGACTCCGGAGGAGCGCCGGGCCCGCGGCGGCCTCACCAACCGACAGGTCACCCTGAGCTGACCTGTCCGGGTCTCCGCTCACCCCGGGAGCGCCCCGGCCGGACTGACCCACCAGTCAGTCGGAACGGAACGCGTGACTCCTGTCACAACTCCCCTTGGACACAGGTAAATCCCTGTCCGGATAACTGAGATCGAATTTGCCAAGCGCCGATCTCTTGTTACCGTTCAGGTAGCCCGGTTGCTGGTGCATCCCCCGTCGCCAGCAACCGGGCGTTTCTGTGCCCGGTGCACACCCGGCGGCCGCACGACGGTCGACAACTGTCCCAACTGCACCGCGACACCGCTCAGTTGCTGCCGGAGCGCAGCAGCAGCGCGGCTCCGCCCGCACGGGCGAACTCCGCCACCGCCGTGTACCGCGCCGCGCCTCCCGCCGTGCGCTCACGGGGCGTCTCGCACGCCGCCGGCTCGTCGTCGGCGCCCACCGCGCAGTGCATCTCCACCGTGCGCCCCTTCGGCCCCATGACGCTCAGAACGGCCGTCAGCGCCTCACCCGTGGCGTTGCGGTAGTAGGTACGCGCCCAGGTGTCGTCGGCCTGGGACAGGACGCAGGTCTGGGCCTCCACACCGTGCGGCGAGGAGAGTTCGGGACCGCACCGGGCGGTGGTCTCCGCCGGGGGCGCCGAGTCGTACGCGGGGGCGGCCGGATCCGCGGGCTTGTCCTGCGGCCGGGACGGCGGCGGGGACTGCGGCGGGGACGACGGCGGGGACGACGATCGCGGCGAGGATCCGGCAGGCGCTCGGCCGGACGGCCCGGACTCGGACCGCCCGGACTCGGACGGCCCGGACCGCTCGGACAGCAGCCCCTCGGCGGGACGCTTCGCGTCCTCGTGGAGCACGGGTCCCGCGGAGGCGCCGGCGAGCGGCACGAGCACCGCGAGGGCCACGACTCCCAGGAGCGCGAGCAGGCGGGGGTTCACGGCCGGGCGCGGGTGCATGGCCCGAAGATAACGACGATGGGCACGCGGAACGTTCGCCGCGCGCCCAAGGCCCTACAACTCGGGCGCGCTCACACCCGTACGAGTGAGCGCGTCGACCACCGCGTCGACCACGGCCTCGACATCGGGCACCCAGGGGGCGGCCGAGCCGGGCAGCGGTGCGCGCTCCCAGTGGACCTGGCCCTGGCCCGTCTCCGACGGCGGCAGCGCCACGTACCCGCCGTCGCCGTGGAACCGGAGCGAGCCCGGGACCCAGTCCTTGGCGTACAGGAGCGCGCCCAACTGCTCCATCGAGTACGGCGCGACGAGGATGAAGACGCGGGCCGGGGTGGCCACGACCGGGCCGAGGCGGACGCCCGCCTCGTCGAGTGCGGCGAGGGCGCGCGCGCCGGCCGGCGCGGGCAGGCTCACGGCGCACGGGGCGCGTCCGCCGGTGGCGAGGAGCACCGGTGCGCCGGGGCGGTTGGTCCACCACCAGCGCACCATGCGCTCGTCGGTCGTCGCGGCGAGCAGGCCCGGGTCGAGCGGGTGGGCGCCGGGGAAGCCGCATTCGGGGTCGGGGCAGGCGCAGCGCGCTGTGGTGTCGCGCCGCTCGGACGTGCGGGTGCCCCTGGCGTTCCTGACCTGGCCGTCGATGCCGACGCCGGGCAGCACGGGCCAGCGCCATTCGGTCGCGAAGGTCATGGCCGCGCCGAGCAGAGCGGGACTCTGGTCAGACTTCCTACCGATTCGCCAGGACAGGAGCCTGCGTCGCCTTCCGAGGATCTCGCGCATGAGCGCTCGTTCCTTTCCGTTACACGCAGAGGGACACTTCGGGCCACATCACACCATGTGTGGATCACTATCGCCGTGCGTACGAGGTGCGCGTACTAGGTGCAAGCAAGTGCGTACAGGTGCGTACAAGCTGGCGCATCACACCCCAGCCTGCGGCATGGGGCTCCCCTATGGGCCGAGCGTTGACGTGGCGTGGGGTGGCGGCGCCTGGCGTTTGCCGTCCCGCGTATTTCTTGCCGCCCGTGCCACGGGAGGATGGGGCACGGTCGCCGTGGGTTAAGACGCTCGGGTCCGCCACCAGGTTCCGGGCGTCCCGCAACTGCCCCTGGCCATCACCGAGTACGTACCCATCACGACCGCTGTGACGCTCCTTCGAACGATGTCAGTCGACCGCAATATGCCGTTCCCTGCAACAGTTTTCAGACAAGTTCTCAAGATCGCTGTCAGTTCCCGGAATTCACTCCCGCCCCACTGGACACCAGGAATCCTCGCAGGACAATGCTGGACATCCCCTCTCCACTGCGTGTAGATGTGGAGCCATTGCTAGCGGCGCAGAATGACAGGGGGTTTGCGATGCTATTGAGCAATACGCACTGGCCGGAAAGCCGTCAGCCATGAACGCCCCGCACCTCCCGAAAGTGGCCGGAATCGATTCCACAGTTCCGCCACCGGCCCACACTGCCCCGCCCGCCCCGGCCACCTCGGCAGCCCAGAGCGCCCCGGGAGCCCTGATCCAGGACCGCCTGGCCGGCTGGGTCTCCGACCTCACCACGCTGCACGAACTCACCGAACGCCTGTCCCGCACGGCAGCACTCGACGGCGCGCTCGGCGAACTCCTGCGCGCCGGAGGCGCCCTCGTCGGCGCCCGCCGCGGCCTGGTCGTCCTGGAGCCCGCCGACGGCCTCGGCCCCACCACCACCGTCGGCCTCGGCCTCGCCCGCGCCGACCTCGGCCACCTGGAGACGGTGCCGCGCGCCGCCACCTCGTTCGGGCGCCTCCTCGACGCCACCGCCGAGGCCGCCCCCGCCCCGCCGGACTCCGCGCCCGCCACCGCCAGGGCCGCGGCCCCCGTCACCGAGATCGTGCAGCCCGACCTCCTGGCCGACGACACCCTCGACCCCCGCCACCGCGAGGTCGCCGTCCGCCTCGGGTACGCCGCGAGCTACGCCCTGCCGCTGATCACCGACACGGCGGGCCGCGTCGGCGTGGTGGTCTGGCTGTACGACGAGCCCGCCGAGCCCGCCGAGCGGCAGCGGCACCTCATCGGCCGCTACCTGCAGTACGCCGGTGAGCACCTGACGCGCCTGGTGGAGCTGGACCGCGCCCGTTCCACCACCGCGACCCTGCGCGCGGAGCTGCTGCCGCCGCGCCTGCCGCGCGTCGCCGGGGTGCAGCTCGCGGCCCGGCACGGCACCGGACCGCGCGGCGGCGGCGACTGGTTCGACGCGCTGCCCCTGCCGGACGCGGCGCTCGGCCTCGCGGTCGGCTCCGTCACCGGGTCCGGGCCGAGCGCGGTCGCCGCGATGGGACGACTGCGGGCCTCCTTGCGGGCGTACGCGGTGATGGAGGGCGAGGACCCCGTCGCCGTCCTCTCCGACCTGGAGCTGCTGCTGCGCCTCACCGAGCCCGCGCGCTCGGCGACGGCGCTCTTCGCGTACTGCGAACCCGCCCTGCGCAAGATCGTCCTCGCCGGGGCCGGGCACAGCCCGCCGCTGCTCGTCGGGGAGCGGCGCACGGAGTTCGTGGAGACGTCCCTGTCGGCGCCGCTCGGGATGCTCGCCTGCTGGGAGGCGCCCAGCGTGGACATCTGCCCGGAGCCAGGAGAAACGCTGCTGCTCTATACGGACGGGCTCCTTCAGCGCACCGGCGACGCCATGGACCGGGCCTTCGCACGGCTGCACGCGGCCGCCGCGAGCGTGCCGAAGGCGGCCCGTGACGACCCCGGGGAGATCGCCGACCACGTGCTGCGGACGGTCCTGCCGGAGGGTCTCGACGGCCCGGGCGCGGCGGCCAGCGAGGAGGATGTGGTGCTGCTCGCGGCCCGCTTCGAGTGAGCGGCGCGAGTCCGGCGAGGCGCACTCCCCGTGAGGCCGCACTGCCTCCCCGTGACCCCGTCCTGTGACAGGTCTTCCGCCCCTGGACCCCCTTACGTACGACCGTACGATGGAGGCGGTCCAGAGTCGTACAGAGCCGTCAAACAGGAGGCAGACCGTGTCGGACGCCCTCAACCCGGAGACCCCGGAAGAGCTGGTGGAGACCGAAGAAGAGCCGATCAAGCAGCGCAAGAACGGCCTCTACCCCGGTGTCTCCGACGAGCTCGCCGAGAGCATGAAGGCGGGCTGGGCCGACACCGAGCTGCGCGACCTGGAGCCGATCGAGCAGGCCGGGCACACCGCCGACCGCCGCGCCGCGCTCTCCGCGCGCTTCCCCGGCGAGCGTCTGGTCGTCCCCGCGGGCAACCTGAAGACCCGCTCGAACGACACGGAGTACGCGTTCCGCGCCGCCGTCGAATACGCCTACCTCACCGGCAACCAGACGGAGGACGGCGTCCTCGTCATGGAGCCGAAGCGGACCGGCGGCCACGACGCCACCATCTACCTCCTGCCGCGCTCCAACCGTGAGAACGGCGAGTTCTGGCTCGACGGCCAGGGCGAGCTGTGGGTCGGCCGCCGCCACTCCCTGACCGAGGCCGGGACGCTGTACGGCATCCCCGCCTCCGACGTCCGCGAGCTCGCCGACAAGCTCCGCGAGGCCACCGGCCCCGTCCGCGTCGTCCGCGGCCACGACGCCGGGATCGAGGCGGCCCTGACCGACAAGGTCACCGCCGAGCGCGACGAGGAGCTGCGCGAGTTCCTCTCCGAGGCCCGCCTGGTGAAGGACGAGTTCGAGGTCCGTGAGCTGCAGAAGGCCGTGGACTCCACGGTGCGCGGCTTCGAGGACGTCGTACGGGTCCTCGACAAGGCCGAGGCGACGTCCGAGCGCTACATCGAGGGCACGTTCTTCCTGCGCGCCCGCGTCGAGGGCAACGACATCGGCTACGGCTCCATCTGCGCCGCGGGCCCGCACGCCACCACCCTGCACTGGGTGCGCAACGACGGCGCCGTCCGCTCCGGCGAACTGCTCCTGCTCGACGCGGGCGTGGAGACGCACACGTACTACACCGCGGACGTCACCCGCACCCTGCCGATCAACGGCCGCTTCGACGAGCTGCAGAAGAAGATCTACGACGCCGTGTACGAGGCCCAGGAGGCCGGTATCGCGGCGGTCAAGCCGGGCGCCAAGTACCGCGACTTCCACGACGCAGCCCAGCGCGTGCTCGCCGAGAAGCTGGTCGAGTGGGGGCTCGTCGAGGGTCCCGTCGAGCGCGTCCTGGAGCTCGGCCTGCAGCGCCGCTGGACGCTGCACGGCACCGGTCACATGCTCGGCATGGACGTCCACGACTGCGCGGCCGCCCGCCGCGAGACGTACGCCGACGGCACCCTCGAACCCGGCATGTGCCTGACCGTCGAGCCCGGCCTGTACTTCCAGGCGGACGACGTGACCGTGCCCGAGGAGTACCGGGGCATCGGCGTCCGGATCGAGGACGACATCCTCGTCACGGAGGACGGCAACCGGAACCTCTCCGCCGCGCTGCCCCGGCGGTCGGACGAGGTCGAGCTCTGGATGGCCGAGCTGAAGGGCTAGCCTGCGGCCGCGGCTGTTCTTGTCGGCGAGGGCCGGGTTCCCGAGGTGGGGCCCGGCCCTCGGCGTGCCCCCGTCCGGTGTGCCGCCGATCAGCCTTCGGCCTCGTCCTCAATCGCCGGACGGGCTCTTTTTCTGTCATCGCCGGACGGGCTCTGTCCCTCCCGCCCGACGCCTTCAAACATCGCCGGACGGGGTAGTTCCGTCCCACCCGGTGCCTGAAAGTGGCCCATGAACCAGGCCCCATAGTGGACCAACTGGGCACGCCACTCGGCCTCTAGCGTGCCGGGCATGACGACATCCCGCCTCCTTCCGGCCCCCGGACCCGCGCGGCAGCTCGCCCTCGCGCAGCTCGCCAACTCCGTGGGCGACGGCGCGTACTACGTCACGTCCGCCCTCTACTTCACGCACGTCGTCGGGCTCGCCCCGGCGAAGACCGGGCTCGGGCTCACGCTCGCGTGGGCCGTCGGGTCCGTGGTGGGGGTGCCCCTCGGGCGGCTCGCCGACCGGCGCGGGCCGCGCGGCACGGCGGTCCTGCTCGCCCTCGCGACCAGCGCGGCCGTCGCGTCCTTCCTCGTCGTCCGCGACTTCGTGCCGTTCGTGGCCGCCGCGCTCCTGTACGCCGCCGCCCAGTCGGGCCTCGCCGCGGCCCGCCAGGCGCTGCTCGCCGGGCTCGTCACCCAGGAGGAGCGGACCGGGCTCCTCGCCCACCTCCAGTCCACGCTCAACGCGGGACTCGCCGTGGGCGCCGGACTCGGCGGCATCGCCCTGCACCACGGCAGCGAGGCCGCGTACCTCTCCGTGTTCGCGCTGGACGCCGCCGGGTTCGCGGTGTGCGCCGCGGTGCTGTGGCGGCTGCCCGCCGTCGCGCCGGTGGCGGCGGTCGCGGGGGAGCGGCTCGCGGTGCTCAGGGACCGGCCGTACGCGGTCGTCACGCTCCTCAACACCGTTCTGCTGCTGCGGATGCCGCTGCTCAGCCTCGGCATCCCGCTGTGGCTCACCGAACGCACGGCCGCCCCCGCGTGGCTCGTCTCGGCGCTGTTCGTCCTCAACACCCTGGGCGTCATGGCCTTTCAGGTGCGTACGGCACGGTCGGTCTCCGGCATCCCGACGGCGCTGCGGGCCGTGCGCAGGTCCGGGGTGCTGATGCTGGCGGCGTGCGCGGTGTTCGCCCTCGCGGCCGCCGTGGGCGGGGCGTGGACGGCCGCCGCGGTCCTCGTCGCCGCGTCCGTGCTGCTGCTCGCCGCCGAGATGCTGCAGTCCGCCGGTTCCTGGCAACTCGGCTTCGACCTGGCCCCTTCCGGCCGCATCGGCGAGTACCAGGGCTTCTTCGGCACCGGCGTCACCGTCGCCCGCACCCTCGGCCCTCTGATCCTGACCGCGCTCCTGGTGGAGTGGGGGACGCCGGGGTGGCTGCTGCTGGGCGGGGCGGTGCTGGCGGCGTCGTACGCGATGGGGCCGGTGGCGCGGTGGGCGGCGCGTGCCAGGGACGTCCGCGCCCCCGCGGCTCGGGCCGCCTGACCGGTCAGGAGCCCGCGCGCTCGTCCGTCCCGGCGACCTTCGCCGTGCTCAGCGCGATCCTGTTCCATGTGTTGATCGTGAAGATCAGGGCCAGGACCTGGGCCAGCTCGGCCTCCTCGAAGTGGCCCGCGGCCTCCGCGTACACGGCGTCGGGCACACCGGCATCGCCGACGCGGGTCACCGCGTCGGTCAACGCGAGAGCGGCCTGCTCCTTGGCCGAGAAGAAGTTCCTGGCCTCGCGCCAGACGGCGACCATGTGCAGCCGGTCCTCGCTCTCGCCCGCCTTGCGCGCGTCGTTGGTGTGCATGTGCAGGCAGTACGCGCAGCCGTTGAGGTGCGAGGCGCGGATCTGGATCAGCTCGACGAGGGCCGGGTCGAGCCCGGCGCGGGCGGCGGCGTCCAGGCCGATGACGGCCTTGAAGACCTTCGGGGCGGTCTTGGCGAAGTCGATGCGGGGCAGGGTCCCGGGGGACTGGGCGGGCTGAGCGGGCCGGGCGATTTCGGTGTACGTCGTGTTGTTCGTCATGACCATGAACCTACGGCGCGCAAAGACCACGGGTAGGGTGCATTTCCATGGCGGATTCCTGGGTCAATTCGGCAGCGAGCCTCGGCAGCGACCTGCACCTGGACCTGTCCGGCGGAGGCAGCCGCCGCGCCGCCCTCATCCGCGCCCTGCGCGCCGCCGTGCAGGACGGCCGCCTCGCCCCCGGCACCCGCCTGCCCCCGTACCGCTCCCTGGCCGCCGACCTCGGCGTCGCCCGCAACACCGTCGCCGACGCCTACGCCGAACTCGTCGCCGAGGGCTGGCTGACCGCCCGCCAGGGCTCGGGCACCCGCGTCGCCGAGCGGGCCGCTCCGCCACCGCGCGTACGCATCCCCAAACGCTCCCCCACCGCCCCCGCGAAGCCCGCGCACAACCTCGTCCAGGGCCAGCCGGACGCCGGTTCCTTCCCCCGCGCCGCCTGGCTCGCGGCCGCCCGGCGCGCCCTGGTCGCCGCACCCAACGAGGCCTTCGGGCCCGGCGATCCGCAGGGTCGGATCGAGCTGCGCCGGGCGCTCGCCGAGTATCTGGCGCGGGTGCGCGGGACCAGGACGGATCCTGACCGGATCGTGGTGTGCTCCGGTTTCGCCCATGCGCTGCGGCTGCTGTTCGGCGGGCCCGGGGGCGGCGCGGGCGGCGGGGTGCTGCGCGGGCCGCTCGCCGTGGAGGCGTACGGCCTCGGCTTCCACCGCTCGCTCCTGGACGCCGCCAGAGTACGGACGTCACCCCTGGCGCTGGACGAACACGGCGCCCGCGTCGAGGAGTTGGCGGACGTGCCCGGACCCGTCCGGGCGGTGCTGCTCACGCCCGCGCACCAATTCCCCACCGGCGGGCCGCTGCACCCCGCGCGCCGCACCGCCGTCGTCGACTGGGCCCGCACGCACGGCGGGCTGGTCCTGGAGGACGACTACGACGGCGAGTTCCGCTACGACCGCGAACCCGTCGGCGCCGTGCAGGGCCTCGACCCCGAACGCGTCGTGTACATCGGGTCGGTGAGCAAGAGCCTGTCGCCCGCCGTGCGCGTCGGCTGGATGGTGCTTCCGGAACACCTCGTCGGCGCGGTCGTCGCCGCCAAGGGCGAGCGGGAGGCCTGGGTGAGCGTCCCCGACCAGCTCACCCTCGCCGACCTGATCGACTCCGGCCACTACGACCGGCACATCCGCCGCATGCGCCAGCGCTACCGGCGCCGCCGCGACCACCTCGTCGCCACCCTCGCCGAACGCGCCCCGCACATCACCGTCACCGGCATCGCCGCCGGGCTGCACGCCGTGCTGCGGCTGCCGCCCGGCGCGGAGGCGTCCGCCGTGAAGGCCGCCGCGTGGCAGGGGGTGGGCCTGGAGGGGCTTTCCGGCTACCGGCACCCGGACGCGTCGACGCACGCGCCGGACGGCCTGGTGGTCGGGTACGCGACGCCGCCCGAGCACGGGTACGCGGCGGCGATCGAGGCACTGTGCCGGGTGCTGCCGCCCGCGCCGGACGAGGGCTGAGGCCGGTCCGTCAGGGGCGGACGTCCTCGGCGGTCCGCGCGTCGTACGTCTCCCGCGCCGCCGAGATCGCCGGGCGGTGGGCGATCGACCAGTCCGCGAGGGACTTCACGAGGTGGGTGAGGCTGTGGCCCATCTCCGTCAGCTCGTACTCGACCTGCGGCGGGATCGTCGGGTACACGGTGCGCTTCACCAGGCCGTCGCGCTCCAGGCGGCGCACCGTCAGAGTGAGCATGCGCTGCGAGATGCCGCCGTGGATGCGGCGCTGCAACTCCTTGAACCGCAGTACTCCGGAGGCGAGTTCGACCACTACGTAGACGGACCACTTGTCGCCGAGGCGGTCCAGGACGTCCCGGACCCCGCACTCGTCCTGCGGCGTCTCGCACTGGATCACCGGCTCGCCCGCCGCCACCGCGGCCTGCGGGGTGGTTATCGCCGTGTGCCCTGCTGACATCAGAGTGCCTCCTTACGCATGCGCCCGCCGCCGATCACGATGATCCCGGGCCCGGCGACCACCGCCGCCCGCCGCAAGGAGAACCCAGAACGACGGGGGAACGTTCCCATGCTCATGATCACCGGCGCCACGGGCGCACTCGGCAAGCTCGTCACCGCCCGCCTCGCCGACCGCGACGACGTCCTCGTCGGCACCCGCGCCCCGGCGCCCGGACAGCGCCGCGTCGACTTCGACGACCCCTCGTCCCTGGACTTCACCGGCGTCACCACCCTGCTCGTGATCTCGGCCGGGGCCGCCGAGGACGACGTCGTCGCCGCCCGCCACGAGGCCGTGATCACCGCCGCCGAGAAGGCCGGCGTCGGCCACCTCGTCTACACCAGCCTCAGCGGCGACGGCGACCACCTCACGTACGCCCTCGCCCACCGCTGGACCGAGCGCAGGCTGCTCCGCTCCACACTGCGCTGGACGGTCCTGCGCAACGGCCTGTACGCGGAGTTCCTGGCCGCGATCGCCGCCCCGGGCCCCGACGGCACCATCGCCGCGCCCCTCGGGGACGGCCGGCTCGCCGCCGTGGCCCGCGCGGACCTGGCGGACGTGGCCGTCCGCGTGGCCACCGACCCGGCCCCGCACGCGGGCCGCACCTACGAACTCGTCGGCGAACAGCCCCTGAGCGGCACCGACCTGGCCGAAGCACTCGGCGGCCGCTACCAACCCGGCACCCTCACCGCCACCCGCGAGGCGATCACCACCGCCGCCGAGGCGCTCCCCTTCCAGGTCCCGATGCTCCTGAGCACCTACTCGGCGATCGCGGGCGGCTTCCTCGACGGCACGTCGATCGCCGACAACCAGCTGCGCGCGCTGCTCGGGCGGGCACCACGGTCGGCCCTTGAGGTGTACGCGGCGACGGTGCGGTGACCTGACCGGTCAGGACATCGTTTCGCCCGGGACGATTCCGGCACCCGCTGAGGTCTACGCGCTGCCGAGCTCCGCCGCCCGCTGACGGCTACGCGCTGACGAGCTCCACCACCCGCTGACAGCTACGCGCTGACGAGCGGCGCGTCCTCGCGCCACTTCAGGACCTTGTCGAAACTGATCACCGCGCCGCCGCGGCCCGGCACGTTCCCGAAGTCCACATGGTCGGCCAACTCGCGGATCAGGCACAGGCCCCGGCCGCTCTCGGCGACCTCGGCCGGTACCGCGGGCGTGACCGGCTTGGGGGCGCGGGACGGGCGGCGGGTGCGGCGGCGGGCCCGGCGGCGGACGGACATGCGGACGCGGCTCGTAGGGAAGCCCGGACCGGAGTCGGCGACCTCGATGCGGCACTTCTCGCCGTCCAGGTACGCCGTGACCCGGTACGCGCCGCCGGGCGCCCCGGGCGTCGCGGCCCCACCGTGCTCGACGGCGTTGGCGCAGGCCTCGGTGAGGGCCAGCGAGAGTTCGTAACTGACGTCGGGGTGCACCCCCGCGCTCTCCATCGTGCCCATCAGCAGGCGCCGGGCGAGCGGAACGCTCGCAGCTTCGCGCCGCAAATGGAGTGACCACCAGATGCTCATGCTCCAGCCTCCTGGCTGCGGCTCGACATACCGATACGTATTGCCGCGAGTAACCACGGATAAGCGCCCACTTGACGTGATGCCGCCCATACGGCGGACGCGCGGAGCACCCCACCCGGTGTAGCCGGGTACCCCGGAGAATTCGCCGGTGCCCGCGGACCTGCCGCAGGGGACGGGTAAGCCTGGTGCGATGATGGCCCGGCCATGACTGCCCCCCACCCGCGTCAGACACGCGCAGGAGCCGATGTCCGGTTCCTGCGGGCCGCGACCTTCGCCGCGGTCTGCGTCGTGCTGTCCGCCGGGGGCCATGTCCTCGCGTCCTGTGCCTCGGTCCCCTGGTGGACGCTGATCGCCGCCTTCTTCGGCGTCCTCGCCGTCGCCGTGCCCCTCGCCGGGCGCGAGCGGTCGCTGCCGGGGATCGCGGGGGCGCTGGCCGTCGGACAGCTCGCCCTGCACGCGCTGTTCGGCCTCGGCCAGCAGCACAGCATGGCGATGAGCACGTCAGCGGCGGGCGGCGGCTCGGGGGCCGCCTCGCTCGTCGAGCGCGCGGCGCGCATCGCGTGCGGCGCGGCCGGGGCGACCATCACGCCCGCCCAGGCCCGGCAGATCCTGCAGAGCGCGGGCCTCGAACCGTCGGGCGGCGCACACGGAGCACACGCCCACGCGGGGGCCGAGGCGGCGGCGCACACGGCGGGCTCGATGCCGTCGATGACGGCGCTGCCTTCCATGGGCTCGCTGGGCCCGACCGGCCCTGCCGCGCTCCTGCCCTCCCTTCCGATGCTGCTCGCGCACGTCCTCGCGGCCCTCGCCGCGGGCTGGCTGCTGCGCCGCGGCGACCTCGCGCTCGCCCGCCTCGTGCGGCTCTCCGCCCAGGGGGCGTACGGAGTCGCCGAGGCGGCGCTCGTACGTTCCCTCCGGGCTGCTCTCGCGCTGGTACGAGTCCTGCGCGCCGGGCTCCTCGGCGCACCCGCCACGGGCCCCGCGCGCGCCCCGCGCACCGTGGCGCCGCCGCGGCTCCGGGCCGTCGCGCTCGAGGACACGGTGATCCGGCGCGGCCCGCCCGCGGCCGCCGCCCTCGCACTCGCCGCCTGACGCGGACCGCTCCTCCCGGCATCCATCCGGAGGGGGTGCCGCGTGGCGCACCCGCACGCACGCGCGCGTGGCCGCACGGCCCGGCGCTTCGCGTCCCCTTCCGAACACCTCAGTGCGTACGGCCGTATTCACCGTTCACCACGGGCACGACCGCCGTGACCACCTGCCGAAACTGGAGCATTCCGCCATGAAGTCCCTGACCCGCGTCTCCGTCGTCGCCGGTACCGCCGCCTCCGCCGTCCTGCTGCTCTCCGCCGTCCCCGCCTTCGCGCACGTCAGCGTCAGCCCCGAGGGCGTCGCCGCCAAGGGCGGTTACGCGACCGTCAACTTCAAGGTCCCCAACGAGCGCGACGACGCCTCCACCACCAAGCTGGAGATCACCTTCCCCGCCGACCAGCCGCTCGCGTCCGTGATGACGCAGCCCATCCCGGGCTGGAAGGCGAAGGTCACCAAGACCAAGCTGAAGAAGCCGATCGAGATCCACGGCGAGAAGATCGACGAGGCCGTCTCCAAGGTCACCTGGACCGCCGACGGCAAGGGCGTCGAGCCCGGCACCTTCCAGAAGTTCCCGCTGTCCCTCGGCCAGCTCCCCGAGGACGCCGACCAGATGGTCTTCAAGGCGCTGCAGACGTACAGCAACAAGGAAGTCGTCCGCTGGATCGAGCCGCAGCAGAAGGGCCAGGACGAGCCCGACTTCCCGGCGCCCGCCCTCGCGCTGAGCGCCGCCTCCGAGGACCACCACGGCGCCGCCGCCGACAACAAGGCCGACAAGGCCGGCGCGAAGTCCGGCGGCAAGGAAGAGAGCGCCTCGGACAGCGACAGCAGCGACACCACCGCCCGCACCCTCGGCATCGTCGGCATCGTCGTCGGCGCCGCGGGCGTGGCCTTCGGTGTGCTCGCCGGACGCCGCCGCAGCAGCTGAGCCACCCGCGGGACGCGCCGCGGGCCCCGGCCCCGGCGCGTCCCGGCCCCCTCACATCTGGGACATTTTCGTATGCGCAAGTTGAGCAAGAAGACCACGAAGACGCTCACCGCCGCCGCGCTCCTGACCGCGGCCGCCGTCACCCTGACCGCGTGCGGCGGTGGCGACGGCGACAGCAAGAAGCCGGTCGCCGACGTGTCGATGGAGTCCGCGAAGGACGAAGCCGCGACGGTTCTCGACAAGCCGTTCAAGAAGCCGGACCTGATCCTGACGGACACCCACGGCAAGAAGTACGACCTGCGCGAGCAGACCAAGGGCAAGCCGGTGCTCCTCTACTACGGCTACACCAACTGCCCCGACGTGTGCCCGCTGACGATGAGCAACATCGCCGTCGCCAAGAAGAGCCTGCTGCAGAAGAAGGCCGTCACGAAGGCCGACCTCGACAAGCTCCAGGTCGTCTTCGTCACCACCGACCCGAAGCGGGACACCTCGAAGGAACTCGGCAAGTGGCTGAAGGCCCAGGACCCCGAGTTCATCGGTCTGACCGGCGACTTCCCGACCATCCAGGGCAGCGCCCGCACCGTCGGCATCAGCATCGAGCCGTCCAAGAAGCTCAAGAACGGCAAGATCGAATCGATGCACGGCACGCAGGTCATCGCCTTCTCGCCGAAGTCCGACGCCGGCTATGTCGTCTACAACGGCAAGGACGCGACGGCCAAGGACTACGAGCAGGACCTCCCCAAGATCCTCAAGGGACAGAACCCGTGAACCACCGCATCACCCGCCGCCGCCGTCTCCTCACCGGCGGCGCCCTCGCCCTGACCGCGGGCCTCGTCCTCGCGGGCTGCGGCGACTCCGACAAGTCCAAGAAGTCCGACCAGGACAGCGCGGCCGCCTCGAAGCCCGAACTGACCGTCGGCGGCGCCTACATCCCCGTACCGGCGATGGACGACATGGCCGGCGGCTTCTTCACCGTCACCAACAAGGGCGCGGCCGACAAGCTCGTCTCCGCCTCCAGCCCGCTCGCGGGCAGCGTCACCCTGCACGCCACCGTCGGCTCCACGATGAAGGAGCGGAAGTCCTTCACCGTGCCCGCGAACGGCAGGCTCGACTTCTCGCGCGGCGGCAACCACATCATGCTCGAGAAGCTCAAGCACAAGCCGAAGCAGGGCGACAAGGTGGAGGTCACCCTCCGCTTCGAGAAGTCGAAGCCGATCACCGTCGCCATGCCGGTGAAGCCCGCCACGTACAACCCGGCCAGCTCCTCCGACAGCACCAAGGACAAGAGCGCCGAGCAGGACAGCGGCAACAAGCACGACGGCATGCAGCACGACGGCACCGAGCACGACGGCATGCGGCACGACAGCGCCGAGCACGACGGCATGCGGCACGACCCGAGCAACGCGAAGACCCGCTCCACCACCGACAAGCACTCGTCGACCGACAAGCACTCGTCGCACTGAGGGGACTGAAGAGTTGATGCGGACCACCGCTCCCCGCCCGGGGCCGGCCGCCCTGACCGGCTACGGACGACTGCTGCTCGTCGCCGTCGCCCTGATCGGCGCCGTCCTCGGCTCACTGCTCGCCGCCGCGGCGCCCGCCGACGCGCACGCCGCGCTCACCGGGAGCGACCCCAAGCAGGGAGCGGTGGTCGACAAGGCACCCGAGCGGGTGTCACTGACCTTCTCCGAGAAGGTCGCCATGTCCGACGGCTCGGTCCGGGTCCTCGACCCCGCGGGAAAGCGCGTCGACACCGGCAAGACCAGCGACCTCGGCTCGCACTCCTACGGCGTGAAGCTGCGGGCAGGCCTGCCCGA
Organism: Streptomyces flavofungini; assembly: GCF_014650815.1. Classification (GTDB taxonomy): domain Bacteria; phylum Actinomycetota; class Actinomycetes; order Streptomycetales; family Streptomycetaceae; genus Streptomyces; species Streptomyces flavofungini. Next base: position 239,499 of record NZ_BMVR01000011.1, on the reverse strand, counting down.
CGGCACCTTCACCGTCGCCTACCAGGTCGTCTCCGCCGACAGCCACCCCATCGCCGGGGCCTTCACCTTCTCCATCGGCGCGCCCTCCGCCACCAAGGTCTCGCTGCCCGACCAGGACGTCGGCGGCGGCCTCGTCGGCACCCTCTACGACATCGCGCGCTACTTCGCGTACGCCGGGTTCACCGTCGTCGTCGGCGGCGCCGCCTTCGTCCTCGGCTGCTGGCAGCGCGGCGCGGGCGTCCGGCCGCTGCAGCGCCTCGTCGTCGGCGGCTGGCTCACCCTCACCGGTGCCACCCTGGTGACGCTGCTGCTGCGGGCGCCCTACACCGGCTCCGGCAAGCTCGGCGACGCCTTCGACCTGGCGAAGCTCGGCGACGTACTGCAGACCAAGACCGGCGCCGCGCTCGTGTCGCGGCTGCTGCTGCTCGCGGCCGCCGCGCTGTTCATCGCCGTGCTCTTCGGCGCGTACGAGCGGCGCGAGGACGCCAAGGAGAAGCGGGACCTCGCCTTTGGCCTGGCCATCGGCGGCAGCGTGGTCGCCATCGGCATCGCGGCGACCTGGGCGCTCGCCGAGCACGCCTCGACCGGCATCCAGGCCGGGATCGCGATGCCCGTCGACGTCCTGCACCTGCTGGCCGTCGCCGCCTGGCTCGGCGGGCTCGCGGCGCTGCTGCTCTGCCTGTACCGCGCTCCGGACATCGACGCGGCGGCGGTGCGCCGCTTCTCGCGCGTCGCGTTCGCCAGTGTGGTGACGCTCGCGGCGACCGGCCTCTACCAGTCGTGGCGGCAGGTCGGCTCCTGGACCGCGCTCGTCGAGACCGGGTACGGGCAGTTGCTGCTCGTCAAGATCGGCCTCGTCGTCGTCCTCGTGGGCGTCGCGTCGGTGTCGCGGCGGTGGACGGGGCGGATCGCGGGGGAGGCCGGGGGTGTGGCGCCGGAGGCCGCGGCCGTGGCGGTCGTCGAACAGCGGGCGGGTACGGCGACGTCCTCGCGTACGGCTGGTGCGACCGGTGCGACGGGTGCGACCGGTGCGACGGGTGCGACCGGTGCTTCGGCGAAGACCTCGACCAAGACCTCGACCAAGAAGAAGAAGCCCGTCGCCGTGGCGCACAGCTCCAAGACGGGCATCTCGGCGGACATCGAGGCCACCGACAGCAAGAGCAACGGCGGCAAGGCCGGTGGCAGCAAGGGCAGCGGCGACAAGGCCGACGACGGCAAGAGCAACGGCGGCAAGGCGTCCGGCACCAAGGCCGCCGACACCAAGGCCCCCGGCCAGGACAAGCGGTCCGCGCAGCTCGCCCGGCAGCAGGCCGCCATGGACACCGCCCGCCAGAAGCGCCTCCGCGACGCCGACCCGCACCGCTCCGGCCTGCGCCGCTCGGTGTTCGCCGAGGCGGGCGTCGCCGTCGTCCTGCTCGCCGTCACCACGATCCTGACCAGCACCGAACCGGGCCGCACCGAGGAGGAGGCCAAGAACGCCGCCTCCACCTCGGCCCAGCAGCCCGCGGGCCCGGTCAAGGTCGACTTCCCGTTCGACACCGGCGGCGAGGACGGCAAGGGCGCCGTCCGCATGGAGCTGACGCCCGGCCGCACCGGCAGCAACGACCTGCACGTCTACGCGACCCGCCCCAACGGCAGCGCCTTCGACCTCCCCGAGGTCAAGGTGTCCTTCACCCTCAAGGCGAAGGACGTGGGACCGCTGCCCGTGGCCCCCGACCGCATCGCGACCGGACACTGGAGCGCGAGCGGAGTGCAGATCCCGATGACCGGCAAGTGGCAGGTCAAACTGACCGTGCGCACCTCCGACATCGACCAAGTGACCCTCGACAAGAACGTGCAGATCGGCTGACCCACCATGGCGGACCACACCATTTCGCGACGGCGCCTGCTCGGCACAGCGGGCGCCACCGGCCTCGCGCTCGGCGCGGCGGGCGGCGCCGCCGGGTACGCCGCGGCGTCCTCGGACTCGTCCGACTCCACGGGCGGTTCCCGGGCGGCCCTGACGTCGCTCGGCACGGACGAGGTGATGTTTCACGGGAAACATCAGCCGGGGATCACCACGCCCGTGCAGTCCCGCGGCCACCTGATCGCCTTCGACCTCGCGCCGGGCGCGGGGCGCACGGAGGCGGCCGCCCTGCTGCGCCGCTGGTCGACCACGGCCAAGCGGCTGATGGCGGGCGAACCGGTGGCCGGCGCGGACACCGACATCGCCCTGGACGCGGGCCCCTCCGCGCTCACCGTCACCTTCGGCTTCGGCCACGGCTTCTTCCGCCGCACCGGCCTGGAGAAGCAGCGCCCGGCCGCCCTCGACCCGCTGCCGGACTTCTCCTCCGACCGCCTCGACAAGTCCCGCAGCGGCGGCGACCTGTGGGTGCAGATCGGCGCGAACGACCCGCTCGTCGCCTTCCACGCGCTGCGCGCGCTGCAGCGGGAGGCCGGTGCGGCCGCGAAGGTGCGCTGGCAGATGAACGGCTTCAACCGCTCGCCCGGCGCCACCGCCCGCCCGATGACGGCCCGCAACCTGATGGGCCAGATCGACGGCACGAACAATCCGAAGCCGTCCGACGACGACTTCAACAAGCGGATCTTCGTGCCCGAGAAGGCGGACGGCACGGACCCCGCCTGGATGGCCGGGGGCTCCTACGCCGTCGTACGCCGCATCCGGATGCTCCTCGACGACTGGGAGAAGCTGGCCACCAAGGCCCAGGAGGACGTCATCGGGCGCCGCAAGGCCGACGGGGCGCCGCTGACGGGCGGCACGGAGACCACCGAGATGAAGCTGGAGAAGACCGGCGCCGGCGGCCGTCTGGTCGTCCCCCTCAACGCCCACGCCCGCATCACCCGCCCCGACCAGAACGGCGGCGCCGCGATGCTACGCCGCCCCTTCTCGTACCACGCCGGCTTCGACGCCAAGGGCGAACCGGACGCCGGGCTCCTCTTCATCTGCTGGCAGGCGGACCCGCTGAAGGGCTTCGTACCGGTGCAGCGCAAGCTCGACCGGGGGGACGCGCTGTCGGAGTTCATCCGGCACGAGGCGAGCGGGCTGTTCGCGGTGCCCGGGGGTGCGGGGAGCGGCGAGTACGTGGGGCAGAGGTTGCTGGAGGGGTGACGGGTGACGGGTTTCGTCATCTGTCGACTTTCGTCATCTGTCGACCGGAGTTCGCCATCGTTCGCATGCTGGACAACGGACGACCTCCGCCTCACCCGGCGCATTAGGGTGAGGCCATGTCGGCGACGCGCTACACCTACCTCGGCCCCGAAGGCACCTTCACGGAAGCGGCCCTGCGCACCCTGCCGGAGGCGGCCACCCGGGAGCTGGTCCCGATGGTGTCCGTCCCGGCCGCCCTGGACGCGGTGCGCGGCGGCGAGGCCGCGGCGGCCCTGGTGCCGATCGAGAACTCGGTCGAGGGCGGTGTCACGACGACCGTCGACGAGCTCGCCAAGGGCACGCCGCTGATGATCTACCGCGAGGTGGTCCTGCCGATCGCCTTCGCGCTCCTGGTCCGCCCCGGCACCAAGCTCAAGGACATCAAGACGGTCACCGGCCACCCGGTCGCCCAGCCGCAGGTGCGCAACTGGCTCGGCGAGCACCTGCCGGACGCGCTGTGGGAGTCGGCGGCGTCGAACGCCGACGGCGCCCGCCTGGTGCAGGAGGGCCGGTTCGACGCGGCGTTCGCGGGCGCGTTCGCCGCGGCGACGTACGGCCTGGAGGCGCTGGTCACCGAGATCCACGACGCGGCCAACGCGGCCACCCGCTTCGTCCTGGTCGGCCGCCCGGGGCGGCCCGCGGCGCCCACCGGCGCGGACAAGACGTCCCTGGTCATCTGGCTCGGCGACGACCACCCCGGCGCGCTGCTCGAACTGCTCCAGGAGTTCGCGGTACGCGGGGTCAACCTGATGCGGATCGAATCGCGCCCCACCGGACAGGGCATCGGCAACTACTGCTTCAGCGTGGACGCCGAGGGCCACATCACCGACCGCCGGGTGGGCGAGGCGCTGATGGGCCTGAAGCGGATCTGCCCGAAGGTGCGCTTCCTTGGGTCGTATCCGCGTGCGGGGGTGGCGGTGGCGGATGTGCGGCCGCTGCGGCCGGGGACGTCCGACGAGGAGTTCCTGGCGGCGTCGGACTGGCTGACGCAATGCCAGGACGGCCGGTTCTAGGCATTCGCCGGTTCTCGGCGTTCATCTGAACCCGCGCCTGAACCCCTCGCCCGACCCTTCGCCCGAACCCTCACCCGGGCATTCGCCCTGGTGTTCGCCGCCCCGTCACCTGCCGTTCTCCGGGGCTTCGCAAAGGCCTCCCGTCGGGCTCCCGCCTGGCTGAAAACGCAGTACTACCTGCAGATTTATGTTGTCCACAGAAGTTATCCACAGGTGCCCTTCTCGATCTGGGGACAAGTCGACAACGACGTACGACATCGTCGACATAGCGACCCTCAGGACCCAGTCGCGTCCACAGCCCCGCACATCACCCCTCGTCCATTCTTTTCCATTGATCAACTCTTTGGAGTTAACCATTTCCACTCGAAAGTTGGTCCAGAGCAGGTTTGGGGCAGGAATCCATCGACGTGGAGGCGGCATTCGGAGCGGCCCGTTCCGGTGTCCACAGATCTTTCGCACAGCCTGTGGATAACTTTTCGGATGCTTCCATTCCTGTGGACAACCGGCTCCCCAAGTCCCGTTTCCCACAAGGGGATCGAGTCAAGGCGGCGGCAGACATCTGCCCCGTTTCGGGGATTCGCGTCCGGTTTATTGACCCTCAGGACGCGCGGCGATCTCCGGCCACCCTGGCGACATCCGCACGTCACTCGCAAGAATTCCCATTCCGGCAAAACGGTCATATCGCCCTTGAAGTGAATATCAAGTCGTGGGCCGGAACCGGGCGACGGTAGCCTTGAGGGGTGATTGACCTTCGCCTGCTTCGTGAGGACCCCGACCGTGTTCGCGCTTCTCAGCGCGCCCGTGGAGAGGACGTCGGCCTCGTCGACGCCCTGCTCTCCGCCGACGAGCTGCGCAGGTCCTCCGGGCTCCGCTTCGACGAGCTGCGCTCCGAGCAGAAGGCGCTTGGCAAGCTCATCCCCAAGGCCTCCGGCGACGAGAAGGCCGAGCTCCTGAAGAAGGCCGGCGAGCTCGCCGCCGCGGTGAAGGCCGCGAACACCGAGCAGGACACGGCCGACGAGGACACCAAGCGCCTGCTGCTCCAGCTCGGCAACCTCGTGCACGAGGACGTGCCGGTGGGCGGCGAGGAGGACTTCGTCGTCCTGGAGACGCACGGCACGATCCGCGACTTCGCCGCCGAGGGCTTCGAGCCCAAGGACCACCTGGAGCTCGGTGAGGCGCTCGGCGCCATCGACGTCGAGCGCGGCGCGAAGGTCTCCGGCTCCCGCTTCTACTACCTGACGGGCGTCGGCGCGCTGCTTGAGCTGGCGCTGGTCAACGCGGCGATCGCGCAGGCCACGGAGGCCGGGCTCACCCCGATGCTGACCCCCGCCCTGGTGCGCCCGCGCGCCATGGAGGGCACCGGCTTCCTCGGCCAGGCGGCCGAGAACGTCTACCACCTGGAGAAGGACGACTTCTACCTGGTCGGCACGTCCGAGGTCCCGCTCGCGGCGTACCACATGGACGAGATCATCGACGCCGACAAGCTCCCCCTGCGGTACGCCGGGTTCTCGCCCTGCTTCCGCCGCGAGGCCGGGACGTACGGCAAGGACACCCGCGGCATCTTCCGGGTGCACCAGTTCGACAAGGTCGAGATGTTCTCGTACGTGGCGCCCGAGGACGCCGAGGCCGAGCACCAGCGGCTCCTGGACTGGGAGAAGCAGTGGCTGACCGGCCTCGAACTGCCCTTCCAGGTGATCGACGTCGCCTCCGCCGACCTGGGCGCCTCCGCCTCGCGCAAGTTCGACTGCGAGGCGTGGATCCCCACCCAGGGCAAGTACCGCGAGCTGACGTCCGCGTCGAACTGCGACAGCTTCCAGGCCCGCCGCCTGTCCGTGCGCATGCGTGCAGAGCGCGACGGCAAGAAGACGGTCCAGCCGCTCTCGACGCTGAACGGCACGCTGTGCGCGGTGCCGCGCACGATCGTGGCGCTCCTGGAGAACCACCAGCTGCCCGACGGTTCCGTGCGCGTCCCCGAGGTCCTGCGGCCGTATCTGGGCGGCCGGGAGATCCTGGAGCCCACCGCCAAGTGAGCACCGCTGCCACGGGCGGCACGCCGTCCTTTCCGTACCCGCTCGTCGCGACCGACCTCGACGGGACGCTCCTGTCCCCCGACGACACGGTCTCGGCGCGCACCCGGGACGCGCTCACCGCGGTCACCGCGGCGGGCGCGGCCCACATCATCGTCACGGGCCGCTCCGTCGCCTGGACCCGGCACGTCCTGGACGACCTCGGCTACGAAGGCATCGCCGTGTGCGGCCAGGGCGCGCAGGTCTACCACGCGGGCGAACACCGCCTGCTGACCTCCGTGACCCTCGACCGCCAGCTCGCGGGCCTGGCCCTCGCCAAGATCGAGGCGGAGGTCGGCCCGCTGGCCCTCGCCGCGAGCCGCGACGGCCTGGACGGCGACGTCCTGGTCGGCCCCGGGTACGTGGTCCAGGAGGGCCCGCTCCCCGCCGTCCCCTTCACCGACGTGGCGGAGCTGTGGGCGGCGCCGCTCACCAAGATGTACGTCCAGCATCCCGGGCTGAGCGACGACGACCTGGCGGCCGCGGCGCAGCAGGCCGCGGGGCATCTCGTGGGCGTCACGATGGCGGGCGAGGGCATAGTGGAACTCCTGCCGCTCGGCCTGACGAAGGCGACGGGTCTGTCCCTGGCTGCCCGGCGCCTCGGCGTGAAGGCCGCGGACACGATCGCCTTCGGCGACATGCCCAATGACATCCCCATGTTCGCCTGGTCCGCCCACGGCGTGGCCATGGCCAACGCCCACGACGACCTCAAGGCAGTAGCGGACGAGGTGACGACGTCCAACGAGGAGGACGGCATCGCGGTGGTCCTGGAACGCCTGCTGCCGTAACGCTGCCGCCGCAACGGCTGCCGTTCCGGCAACGGCGCCGTCGGTCACACATGCACGAGGGCCGGGCCCAGGGCACGGGATGCTCCCGTAACCCCGAGCCCGGCCCAGCGCAACGTTGGGTGGGCGGCCCGCGCAGCGAACCACGCGCTCGAAGCGGCCGCCCCGGACGATCCCCCGTGGCACGGCTCGGACGGAGTGTAGTGACTACTCCGGAGCCCGACCCGGATCGTCCTGCCGGGGGCACGACGACGGGTGGTTGAACATCATCGGCCCCTCTCCCAGAAGGTGAGCACCGGGGCGGACCCCGACGCGGTGACACCCACTACTCTGCCGAGCACCCCGCACGCCCCGCCACCGATTTTCCTCCCGGCAGAGACCGACACCCGGTCGCCGGGCACCTACTTGCGCCGCCGCTTCTTCCGCCGCCGACTGAAGAACCACCCGGCAGGCGGCTCGTCGGACCGCCACGGCTGCGGCTCGGGCGCCCGCTCCCGCCACCGCGCGGACAGCATCCGGGCCCGAGCGGACGGCTCGGCGGCCTCGGCGGACCGTATGAAGTCGTCGTCGAGGACCACGTCGTCCCAGACGCCGCCCTCGGCGCCCGCGGATTCCTCGTCCCGACCGTCGTCCGATGCCATACCGGCACCTCCAAGACACTCCTGCAGCATCCCCCTCCCACCAAGTGTCCCGGCACGAGGGTGAAGACACCGTCAAGACGTCAAGCACCCCCACGCGCGACAGCGGGGCCGCACCCGCGACCCCGCTGCCCCGTACCCCGTAACCCCGGTGGAGCGGCCTACTCCTCACCGGCCAGCGTCAGCGTCCGCAGCTTCTGCCCCGCGAACCAGGTCGCCCCGGCGGTGACGACGATCAGCAGGATCACGGCGGCGGGCAGACCCACGTCGGAGGTGACCAGGTCACCGCCGTCGGCGGCCTTGTGGGCGACGGCTAGCGACCACTGCTGGACGCTGAGCGTGCGCGCTCCGGAGACCAGCGATCCGAAGACCGCCTCCCACACGAGGGCGTACACGAGGCCGAAGACCACCGCGTGACGGGTGATCGTGCCGAGCAGCAGGAAGATCGCCGCGTACGCGATGGAGGAGACGAGGGAGGCGATCGTGTAGGCGACGGCGATCTGCTGGCCGTTGCCGTTGAGGATCATGCCCGCGATGAACGTGGGGAGCGCCGAGAACGCCATGGTGACGGCGATGGCGACGGTGAGCTTGGTGACGATGATCGTGGGCCGTTTGACCGGCTTGGACAGCAGGTAGAGCACGGAGCCGTCGTCGATCTCGGGGCCGATCGCGCCGGTGCCCGCGATGACGCCGATGATCGGCACCATCGTGGCGAGCGCGAACCCGCCGAGCAGGTCGGAGGCGACCTGGTCGTCGGCGCCGCTGAGGGCGCGTACCGCCACGGCGATGACGATGAGCAGCAGCGGCAGGGCGAAGAGGATGAGGGCCCGGCGGCGGCCGAGGAGGGCCCGGTAGGTGAGCCGGGCGACAGTCGGGTCGTACACGGTGACTCCCTTCAGGCCGCGACGAGGTAGGAGAAGACCGACTCGAGCGACTCGTCCGAGGGCGAGACGGTCAGGAGCCGGATGTCGTGTTCGCGGGCGATGCGTGGCAACAGGGTGGTGAAGCGGCCGAAGTCGACGGCCTGGATGCGCAACGCGCCTTCGTCGAGGTCGACTTCGATGCCCGCGGTGGACGGGTCGGCGATCAGTGCGGCGGCGAGCGTGCGGTCGTCGCTGGAGCGCACCAGGTAGCGGTGCGGCCGGTCCGTCATCAGGCGGCGGATCTTGCGGAAGTCGCCGCTGGCCGCGTGCCGTCCGGCGACGATCACCTCGATGTGCGAGGCGAGCTGTTCCACCTCTTCGAGGATGTGCGAGGAGAACAGGACGGTGCGGCCGTCGTCGCCCATCGTGCGCAGCAGCTCCATGAGTTGCATGCGCTGGCGCGGGTCCATGCCGTTGAAGGGCTCGTCGAGCAGCAGCACGGACGGCTCGTGGACGAGCGCGGAGGCCATCTTCACGCGCTGCCGCATGCCCTTGGAGTACGTGGAGATCTTGCGGTCCTGCGCGTACTCCATCTCGACCGTGGCGAGGGCGCGCTGGGCGGCCTTCTTGCCCAGGCCGTGCAACTCGGCGTTGGCGACGACGAATTCGCGGCCGGTGAGGAAGTCGTACATGCCCTCGCGCTCGGGGACGATGCCGAGGTGCTTGTAGATGGTCTCGTTGCGCCAGGTGGGGTGGCCGTCCAGGGTGACGCTGCCCGTGGAGGGGGCGAGGAAACCACCCATCATGCTGATGAGGGTGGACTTCCCGGCGCCGTTCGGGCCGAGCAGGCCGGTGACTCCGGGGCTGATCGTCATGGTGATGTCGTTGACCGCCACCACGTTGCCGAACCAGCGGGAGACGTGGTCGATGCTGAGGGACGTCATGGTTACAGCCCGGCCTTTCGGTAGCGGCGCAGCAGGCCGGCGTAGCTTCCGGCGATGAGGGCGAGGACGACGAGGACGTACACGACGCCCAGGCCGGTCGAGGGGCCCTCCTTGCCGGGGAAGGCGGACGTGGCGCCCAGGAAGGCCGTCTGCACGCCGTCCATGAGGGTGATCGGCGAGAACAGGCCGAGCCAGCCGATGGCGCCGCCGCTGCCCTGTTCGTGCGCGATCGCCTGGACGGTGGACACCGCTCCGTAGGGGATGGTGAGGACCGCGATGACGGCGGCGATGCCGAGGCCGCGGCGCGGGGTGACCGCCGAGATGAGCAGCGCGATGCCGGCGAAGAGCACGGAGAGCAGAGCCACGGAGACCAGCCCCTGGGCGAATCCCTTCGTCTGGTCGGCGAAGTCAAGTTTGGCGAGCAGTGCTCCTACGTAGAGCACGAGCAGCGGGACGGCCGTGAGGATGAACAGCGCGCTGGCGAGCGCCGCGTACTTCGCGCGTACGTAGTCGACGCGCTCGATGGGGCGGGAGAAGTAGAGCGGCACGGTCTTGAACCGCAGGTCCCTGGAGACGGTCTGCGGGGCCTGGGCCGCCAGGTAGAGGCTGAAGACGGCCTGGAGGATGATGGCGTAGCGCGTGTAGTCGACCGGCAGGTCGTTGGCCTTGGTGGCCACGGCGACCGCGACCATGATCAGCGCGGGCGCGCACATGACCCCGAAGAGGATCATCGGCAGGACCTTGGACTTGGCGGAGCGGCCGAGTCCGTAGGCGCCGCGCAGGCTCTGCGAGAACAGCGAGCGGGTCGCGTACGCGCGGCCCAGGCGCTGGCCGTCGTAGTGGCGGTAGCCGATGTTGTGGATCTGTGTGGAGTCAGCGGGCATCGCGACCGCCTCCCGTCTTTTCGGCGGCGGCAGCGGTGGCCGCCCAGGCGGCGGCGCGCTCGGAGACCTGGCCGTCCGGCTCGCCCTGCGCGGCACGCTGGTTCTCGCCGGGCCCGCCCGTCTCTGCGTTGTCGGCGGCGGCGTTGTCGGCGGTGCGGAAGACCTCCGCGATGTGGTGCCTGCGCTGTTCCATCCGGACCAGGCCGAGGCCGAGGTCGGCGACCACGTCGCGGACGAGGTCGTACGTCTCCTCACCCGCGGCTTCCAGGAGCACGGTGTGGCCGGCGCCGGGGAGGCCGCCGCCGTCGTCCTGCGTGGCGACGCCGCGCCCCTGGAGGGCCGCGCGCAGAGCGGCGGTGCCGTCCGGGTGCTCGTCGCTGTCGGTGACCTCGACGGCGAGGGTCGCCGTGGTCTGGGTGAAGTCCGTGGTGGAGCTGGAGCGGAGCAGCTTGCCGCCGTCGATGACGACGACGTGGTCGCAGGTGCGCTCCAGTTCGCCCAGGAGGTGCGAGGTGACCAGGACCGAGATGCCGAAGTCGGTGTGCACGCGGCGGATCAGGGCGAGCATCTCGTCGCGGCCGACCGGGTCGAGGCCGTTGGTCGGCTCGTCGAGGAAGACCAGTTGCGGGTCGTGCACCAGCGCCTGGGCGAGCTTCACGCGCTGCTTCATGCCGGTCGAGTAGCCGCCGATGGGGCGGTAGCGCTCTTCGTAGAGCCCGACGTGGCGCAGGGTGTCCGCGGTGCGCTCGCGCGCCGCGGCCGGCGGCAGGCCGGACATGCGTGCCATGTGGACGACGAACTCGGTGGCCGAGACGTCGGGCGGCAGGCAGTCGTGCTCGGGCATGTAGCCGACGCGCTCGCGAATCCGGCCGCCTTCGGTGGCGACGTCGAGGCCGAGCACGGCTGCACGGCCCTCCGTGGCGGGGGACAGACCCAGCAGGATCTTGATCAAGGTGGACTTGCCGGCTCCATTGGCTCCGACGAGTCCGGTCACACCGGGTCCGATGTCCATGGAGAGCCGGTCAAGTGCGGTCACCCGGGGGAACCGCATGCTCAGGCTTTCGGTCGCGATCACAGTCACGGTTCGAACGTAGTGGCGCGGACCACACCGGGTCGTCAGCCCTGGGGCTCGATCCCCCGTCACTCTCGAGTATTACGGGCCCGTAGGGGTCGTCCGTAAGTCGACCCCGAGAAGAACGGGAGTCGTACCGCTTCGTCCCCTCGGGGAACTTCCGGACCTGTCCCGCAGGCTCATGCAGACCTATTGACGTAGCCGTCAGCCATTGTCACATTCATCAGTGTCAAGTTACGAACGCGTACGGAGACGACAGGGCGGGTGCGTGCTCGCGAGCGCGTGAACGGACGGCGCACCCGTGCGGAGACGACGGACGGACGGTGGCATGACCTCAGCCATGACCTCGGCAGTGCAGGGTGAACTCGCCGCGGAGCTGCGGGGGTTCCGGCAGGTGCAGGCCCTCGCGTACGCATGCGCGGAAGCCGTCGCCGCCCAGCTCAAGCCGGGGGTGACGGAGCGCGAGGCGGCGCGGATGCAGCGGGACTGGCTGCGCGAGCGGGGCGTGCGGGACTGGTTCCACCTGCCGTTCGCCTGGTTCGGCGACCGCACGGCGTTCACGAACTTCCGCATACCCCTGCAGTTCTTCCCGACCAACCGCAGGCTGGAGCCGGGGATGCCCTTCATCCTCGACATGGCCCCGGTGTTCCAGGGTTGCACGGCCGACATCGGCTACTCGGGCTGCCTGGGCCTCAACCCCGTGCACGACAAGCTGCTCGCGGACCTGGAGGCGCACCGCGAGCTGATCCTGCGCGAGGTGCGCGAGCGCCGCCCGCTGCGCGAGATCTACGAGAACGTGGACCGGCTCATGGTCCGCCAGGGGTACGCCAACCGCCATCGCGCGTATCCCTTCGGCGTCATCGCGCACAAGGTCGACCGGGTCAAGGAGCGCCGCCTCTCCCCGCACGTCTTCGGGTTCGGCACGCAGGCCCTGAAGGGCCTCGCGAGCGACGCGCTGCACGGCCACCGGGACGGCTGGTCGCCCCTGTGGTCGCCGTACAAGTTCTCCGATCACCCGCCGCAGCCGGGCCTGTGGGCGGTCGAGCCGCATCTGGGCTTCCGCGGCACGGGCGCGAAGTTCGAGGAGATCCTGGTCGTCACCGACTCCAAGGACCCCGAGCAGAGCGCCTTCTGGCTGGACGACGATCTGCCGCACGTGCGGCGCTGGGCCGAGGAAAGGGCTGCCGCATGACCACCGTGGATCTCTTGGGTGCGCGTGAGCGCTGGGTGCGCACGGGCGGCGTGGAGCTGTGCGTCGCCGAGCTGGGCGACGCGGCGCGGCCCACCGTGCTGCTCGTGCACGGCTATCCGGACTCCAAGGAGGTGTGGTCCGAGGTGGCCACGCGCCTGGCGGACCGCTTCCACGTGGTGCTGTACGACGTGCGCGGGCACGGCAGGTCGACGGCGCCGAAGCCGCTGCGCGGCGGTTTCACGCTGGAGAAGCTCACCGACGACTTCCTCGCCGTCGCGGACGCCGTCAGCCCGGACAAGCCGGTGCACCTGGTGGGCCACGACTGGGGCTCGGTGCAGTCCTGGGAGTTCGTGACGGTCGAGCGCACGCAGGGCCGCATCGCGTCCTTCACGTCCATGTCAGGCCCGTCCCTGGACCACTTCGGGCACTGGATCAAGAAGCGCATGACCCGGCCGACCCCGCGCCGCGCGGCCCAACTCGTCGGCCAGGGCGCCAAGTCCTGGTACGTGTACATGCTGCACACCCCCGTCCTGCCCGAGCTGGCCTGGCGCGGCCCGCTCGGCAAGCGCTGGCCGAAGATCCTCCAGCGCCTGGAGAAGGTCCCCGCCGACGGCTATCCCACGCTGTCGCTGCCGTCGGACGCCGCGCACGGCGCCTGGCTCTACCGCGACAACGTCCGCGCCCGGCTGCGCAGGCCCCGCGCGGACGCGTACGCGCACGCCCCGGTGCAGCTCATCGTCCCCTCCGGCGACATCTTCCTCTCGGAGAAGCTGTACGACGACCTGGACGTGTGGGCCCCGCAGTTGACCCGCCGCACGCTCCCGGCCAAGCACTGGGTGCCGCGCACCCGCCCGGACCAGCTCACCGCGTGGATCACGGAGTTCGTCACGGCCCATGAGGACGGCGGTCCGACGGCCCTGGCGAGCGCGGCGGCCCCGGCGCCCGGCAAGCACGCCGAGCGGTTCGCGGGCCAGCTGGTCCTGGTCACGGGCGCGGGCAGCGGGATCGGGCGGGCCACGGCGTTCGCGTTCGCGGAGGCGGGCGCGCGGGTCGTCGCCGTCGACCGGGACGCGGAGGGCGCGGCGCGCACGGCGGAGCTGTCCCGGCTCGTCGGCGCCCCGGCGGCCTGGGCGGAGGCGGTCGACGTCAGCGACGAGCAGGCCATGGAGAAGCTGGCCGAGAAGGTCGCCACGGAGTACGGCGTGGTGGACGTCCTGGTGAACAACGCGGGCATCGGCCTGTCCGGCTCTTTCCTCGACACCAGCTCCGAGGACTGGAAGAAGGTCCTCGACGTCAACCTGTGGGGCGTGATCCACGGGTGCCGTCTGTTCGGCAAGCAGATGGCCGAGCGCGGCCAGGGCGGGCACATCGTCAACACCGCGTCGGCGGCGGCCTATCAGCCCTCCAAGGCCCTCCCGGCGTACAGCACGTCGAAGGCCGCCGTCCTCATGCTCAGCGAGTGCCTGCGCGCGGAGCTGGCCGGGCAGGGCATCGGGGTCTCGGCGATATGCCCGGGCTTCGTGAACACGAACATCACGGCGACCGCCCGCTTCGCCGGGGTCACCGCCGACGAGGAGAAGCGCCGCCAGAAGAAGTCCGCCCGCCTCTACGGCCTGCGGAACTACCCCCCGGAGAAGGTCGCCGACGCCGTCCTGCGCGCCGTCGTGCGCAATCAGGCCGTCGTCCCCGTCACCCCGGAGGCGCGCGGTGCCCACCTCATGTCCCGCTTCACGCCCAAGGCCCTGCGCGCGATAGCCCGATTGGAGCCACCGCTGTGAGCACGGAGAAACCGGAGCCCCTGGAGCACACGGCGGGCGGCCCCGCCGCTGACACCGACGAGCACTACGCGATCGTTCCGCGCCGGGTCGCCTTCGACTGGGACGGGACGCCGCTGGACTGGATCCCGGACGAGCCCGTCGCCACGCACGTCATCAACGTGCTGCACCTGCTGCTCCCGGCGGGGGAGCGGTGGTTCGTGAAGGTCTTCAAGGAGGGCCTGCCGCTGGTCACCGACCCGGTGCTCCTGAAGGACGTCAAGGGCTTCATGGGGCAGGAGGCCACGCACAGCGTCCAGCACGCGCACGTGCTCGACCACCTGGCGGCACAGCGCCTGGACACGGCCGACTTCACGAAGTACGTCGACTTCCTCTTCGAGCGGCTCCTGGGCGAGCGGACGCCGTTGGGGCCGCTGGTGTCGACCCAGGAGTGGCTGCGGTTCCGGCTCGCGGTGGTGGCGGCCATCGAGCAGTTCACGGCGGTGCTCGGCGACTGGGTGCTCGCCGCCGACGGGCTCGACCGGGCCGGGGCCGACGAGGTCATGCTCGACCTGCTGCGCTGGCACGGCGCGGAGGAGGTCGAGCACCGCGCGGTCGCCTTCGACATGTACCAGCACTGCGGCGGCACGGGCGCGCCCCGGTACGCACGCCGGGTCGCGGCCATGGCGGTCACGGCACCGGTGATGCTCTACCTGTGGATCTGGGGCAGCGCCTATCTCATCCGCCACGACCCGCGCCTCGCGGCGATGGCCAGGACGGCAGGAGGGGCAGGAGCGGCGGGGGCGGCGGGGAGGCCGCGACTGACCCCTTGGACGTACAACAGAGCGGTCGACAAGGGCCTGTTGCCCTCCATGCGGAAGCTCGGCGCGGCCGTACCCCGCTACCTGCGGCGGTCGTACCATCCGTCGCAGGAGGGCTCGCTGCGCAAGGCCGTCGACTATCTGGCGCAGTCGCCCGCGGCACGGACCGCGGCGGCGGTGGCGGCGCGCGCGGCGATCGCCTAGCACGGAGCGTCGGGAAGGGCGGAAGCGTGGTGGAGGACGGGTCGGCCACGGGGTCGCGTACGGAGCGGTGGCACGAAGAAGCTGAGGCCGCGGCCGCGGGCGGGGCGGAGGTGCGGGCGGCGGAGGCGGCCGGGGGTCCGACGGCCGAGGCAGGGACGTCCGAGGGCTCGGCGGCCGAGGCGGCTGTGCCCCAGGTGTCGGTGCCCGCCCCTGGTGAGCCGCGCGTCGAGTACCGCATAGAGGACCTCGCCCACCACAGCGGTGCCACGGTGCGCACCATCCGGGCCTACCAGGACCGCGGCCTGCTGCCCCGGCCCGAGCGGCGCGGCCGGTCCAATGTGTACGGGGACGCGCATCTGGCCCGGCTGCGCCAGATCGCCGACCTGCTGGACCGGGGGTACACCCTGGCCTCCATCAAGGAGCTCCTGGAGGCCTGGGACGCGGGCCGCGGCCTGGGCGGGGTGCTCGGCCTGGTCGCGGAGGTCGACGGGCCCTGGACGGACGAGAAGGCCGACCGGATCACGCGGGCGGAGCTGATCGAGGCGTTCGGCGGCGTCCCGGACCTCGCGGCGGTGGCGGACGCGGTCGCGCTCGGCGTCCTTGAGCCGCTGCCGGGGAACGACGACGAGTTCCTGGTGCCGAGCCCGCAAGAGCTGGCGGTGGCCGCCGAGTTGCACGCGGCGGGGGTGCCGCTGTCGGCGATCTCCGGCCATCTGCGGGAGTTGAGGGGGCAGGTCGAGCACATCGCGGCCCGTTTCCTGGAGTTCACCAACGAGTACGTCTTCGCGCGCTACCTGGGGGATCATCCGCCGACCGAGGCCGACGCGGCCGAGGCGGCCTCTCTCATCCGTCGCCTGCGCCCGCTGGCGCAGAAGTCGGTCGACGCGGAACTCGCGCGTGCGATGAGGATGTTGGCCACCCGGAACCTGCGCCGCCACCTCGTCGCCGAGGAGCCGCTCCGACCGGGCGACGAGCCCGAGTACGTGGGCCTGCCCGCCGACACAATGCGCGCTGTTCAGGAGCTCGTTGGCCGGGAGAACGCGGCGGCGTTCATCGCGGCGGCGACTGAACGGGAAGTACAGAGCAGGACATTGGATACTCTTGCCTCAAACCACAGCAAAAAGTAACTAGTTCCCCAAAAGCCGCCTCTCGCCTGAGAGTTGTCCACAGAATCGCCAACGAGCCTGTGGATAACCGGACTTGGTTGTGGATCAAACCTGTGGGTCGAATTTCCTCGATGAAAAGTGGATGGCGGGAAATCGAGTGCGCGGAGAACGAGCGAACGCGCGACGACCGGCGACCGCGCCGCCGACCGCCGCGTGCACAACCGACGACCGAGCCGCCGCCGACCGCCGCGCGAAGCAGCCGCGACCGCGCTGCCGAGCGCTGCCCGGAACAGCCGCGTCCGCGCCGCCGACCAGGCATGATCGGGAGACATGGAGCATCTGCACAGCACCGAGGCCGCCGTCGGCGCGCTGCGCGCGATAGCGCGTGAGCACGAGCGGGAGATCGAGGTCACGCACGACATAGGCGCCGACCAGACCTCCCGCCGCAGCGCCGCGGGCTTCGACGTGACGACGGACCCGGACGGCTCGCTGCCGCACGAGGCGTACGTGGAGTTCGGCGGCTCCCCGCGGCTCTCCGTGCGCCTCTACCCCGACGACGACGCGCTGATCGACGTCGACGGCGTCGAGTGCCACGACGTCCCGCGCGACGCGGTGCCCGGCTTCGTGCGGTCGGTCCTCGGCGGCCTCGCGTACGTCAAGGGGCGCCGCTTCCCGCCCGGCTACTGGCTGGTCGTACCGCTGCCCGGCGACGAGACGTACAAGGAGCTGATCCCCATGATCTCGCTCACGCCGTGGCTGAACGCCCGGGTCCGCTGAGCCGGGCAGCGGCGGACGAAAGGCCCGGCCGGAGCGGTGACGTGCCGCTCAGCGGCCCGCCGAGACCGTCCGGGCACCCGATCCCGACGGGAATCCGGGCTTCCGGACAGTCGTACGCTCGAAGGTATGAGTCTGCGTCTGAGCACCGTCATCCTGCCCGTCCGCCGCTGGCACGAGGGGGGCAAGGAGCGCTGGCAGCGCGCGGAGGACCTCGGTTTCCACACCGCGTACACCTATGACCACCTCTCCTGGCGGACCTTCCGCGACGGGCCCTGGTTCGGCGCGCTGCCGACGCTGACGGCCGCCGCGGCCGCGACCGAGCGGATCCGCCTGGGCACGCTCGTCACCTCGCCGAACTTCCGGCACCCGGTGACGCTCGCCAAGGAGCTGATCACCCTCGACGACGTGTCGAACGGCCGCGTCACGCTCGGCATCGGCGCGGGCGGCAACGGCTTCGACGCCACCACGCTCCGCCGCGCCGACGAGGAGCCCTGGACGCCCCGGGAGCGCGCGGACCACTTCGGGGAGTTCCTGCCGCTCCTCGACCGGCTGCTCACCGAGGACTCGGTGACGTACGAGGGCGAGCGGTACGCGGCGTACGAGGCGCGGAACATCCCCGGCTGTGTGCAGCGCCCCCGGCTGCCGTTCGCCGTGGCCGCCACCGGGCCCCGAGGCCTGCGGCTCGCCGCGCGGCACGGGCAGGCCTGGGTGACGACGGGCGACCCGAAGATCTCCGCGACGGGCACCCCCGAGCAGTCCCTGGAGGCCATCCGCGGCCAGCTCGACAAGCTCGGCAAGGCCTGCGCGGACGTCGGCCGGGACGTCGACGAGCTGGACAAGGTGCTGCTCACCGGCTTCACCCCGGACCGCCCGCTGGACTCCTTCGACGCCTTCGTCGACTTCGCGGGGAAGCACGCCGCGCTCGGCATCGACGAGATCGTCCTGCACTGGCCGCTGCCCGGCACGGACTTCGGCGCGGACGAGAAGGTCTTCGAGCGCATCGCCACGGAGGCGCTCGCCCAGCTCTGACGCACGGCTGCGGCGGCGCGGGGCACTCCGCGGCACGGGTCGCTCGGGCACGGGTCGCTTCCGTCACAACCCATCACCGCCTCCACTCGCCCCGGTCGACCAGAGGTGGGGCAGGGGCGCACGGGTGTGAGACGTACTCAGATGTGCGCCCCGCCACACACCCGTGCGCGCACATGCGGGACAATCGCGTACGTGACCTCAACCACCCCGCGGCCCCGCATCCCGGCTCCCTCCGTTCCGCCCCGGCTGATCGCCACGGACCTGGACGGCACGCTGCTGCGCGACGACAAGTCCGTTTCGGAGCGCACCGTCGCCGCGCTCGCCGCCGCCGAGGCGGCCGGTATCGAGGTCTTCTTCGTGACCGGGCGCCCGGCCCGCTGGATGGACGTCGTCAGCGACCACGTACACGGCCACGGCCTGGCCATCTGCGGGAACGGCGCCGCGGTGGTCGACCTGCACGGCGGCCCCGGCAGCCACCGCTTCGTGATGGTGCGCGAGCTGGAGCCCGCGATCGCCCTGGACGTGATCGGCATCCTGCGCGCGGCGGCGCCCGGTACGTCGTTCGCGATCGAGCGGACCGGCGGGGTGCACCACGAACCGGCCTACCCGCCGCTGCACCTGGACCCCGCCGTCAGCGTGGCGCCCGCCGAGAAGCTCCTCACGGCCGAGTCCGACAGCGCCGACCAGCCCGTCCTCAAGGTCCTCGCCCACCACCCCGAGCTGTCGCCGGACGCGTTCCTGACCCTGGCCCGCGTGGCCGTGGGCGACCGCGTGGAGATCACCCGGTCCAGCCCGACCGCGCTCCTGGAGATCAGCGGCCCCGGCGTCTCCAAGGCCAGCACCCTCGCCCTGTGCTGCGCCGAGCGCGGCATCAGCCACGAGGAAGTCGTCGCCTTCGGAGACATGCCGAACGACGTCGAGATGCTCACCTGGGCAGGCGTCTCGTACGCCATGGGCAACGCCCACGCGGACGTGATCGCCGCCGCCTCCGGCCGCACCGTCGCCAACAACGAGGACGGCGTGGCCGTGGTCATCGAACGAATACTGGCCGCCCGCTCCGGCGAGAGCGCCCGCTAGAGCCCCACGCCCCGCTCCGCCAGCCACGCCACCGGATCCACCCCCGAGCCCAGGTCCGGCGTGAGCCGGGTCTCGAAGTGCAGGTGCGGGCCGGTCGAGTTGCCGGTGGTGCCCGCCTGGCCGACCCACTGCCCGGTGCGTACCCGCTCGCCCTGGTCGACGGCGACGGACGCCAGGTGCGCGTACTGCGTGTAATAGCCGTCCTCGTGTCGCACCACGACCTCCATGCCGAAGCCGCCGCCGCAGCCCACCCGCACCACCCGCCCGGCGCCCACCGACCGCACCGGAGCGCCGATGCCGACGGCGAAGTCCTGCCCGGTGTGCCGGGCCGCCCAGCGCGCGCCCGCGCTGTCGAAGCCCGCCGACAGCTCGTACGTCTCCACGGGCGGCACCCACGCGCGCGTAGCCGACGATTCCGGCTGCGCGAGCCGGACGGCGCCCCGGCACCGGCCCGCGGCGGCCGACGCGTCGGCCTCCTGCTGCAGCGTCCACCGCGCCGACTCCAGCTTCGCCTCGATGTCCCGCTTCAGGCGTGCCAGGCGCGCCTCACGCCGGTCGAGCACGCCCCGGGCCCGGGTGGCGGACCGCTGGGCCGTGGCGAGCCTGGCCGCGGCCCGCTGCGTCCGGGCGACGGTGTTGGTGACGGCGAGGTCCGCCTGCCCCACGACGCGCCTGCCGCGCAGCAGCTCGTCGGGGTTGTCCGCGAGCAGCAGCCGCGCGGTGAGCGGCAGGCCGCCGCCGGAGCGGTATTGGGCGGCGGCCATCCGGCCCAGGTCCTCGCGCAGCACGGCGACCGCGTACCGCTCCTCGGCGAGCAGCCGGTCCAGGTGCTTGACGCGGGCGCGCTGCACCCCGGCCGCGCGCCGCCCCACTTCGTAGCGGAAGGTGGCCGACTGGGCCTCTCCGTAGAGGCGTGCCACCTTCGCGCTGGTGCTGCCCCCGCCATGGCCGTCGCTCCCGTCCCGCTCGTCGGCGGCCGCGGTCCCGGGGACGCCGAGGGCGACGAGCGCGCACAACAGGACCGGCAGGACCGGTACGACGAGCGGGCGGCAGGGCAGGGGACGCATGTCCCGGATCGTTGCCCGCACGGGCGCGCGGCGCCTGGGGAACTCCTGCGCGTGGGGGACCCGGTGACCCGTACGGCGCACGTGGGTACCGCCGAACAGGGGCCGCGCCCCGCACGCCCCCGCAGGCCCTCACGGCGGGCACCAGGCGGGTCGGCGGGGGCGCCTCCGAAGACCCCGCCCGGCCCCGGAGGACACCCCCGCAAGCCCCCGGCACCTCAGTACGGCGCCTGCCACACCACCGTCGTCCCGCCCCCGTCATCCCCGATCCCGGGCCCGTACCAACTCGCGCCGCCCAGCGATTCCGCGCGCCGCTTGAGGTTCTTCAGGCCGCTGCGGCGGCCGCCCTCCGCGATGCCGACGCCGTCGTCCGCCACGGTCAGGCGTACGCCCTGCTGCCCGTCCGGCAGGATCAGCGTGGAGTCGACGACGACGTCGATCCGGGCGGCCTGCGCGTGCCGGAACGCGTTGGACAGGGCCTCGCGCAGGGCCGCGATGAGGTTCTTGCCGGTGAGCTCGCCGACGACCGTGTCGACGGGGCCCACGAAGTGGTGCGAGGGCTTGAAGCCGAGCGGCACGGCCGCCATGTTGATCTCGCGCAGGACGCGGGTGCGCAGCCCGGCGGGCGCCTCGGCCGGCCCTTGCTGGAGCGCGAAGATGGCCGTACGGATCTCCTGGATCGTCACGTCCAGCTCGTCGACGGCCTTGCCGACGCCCTGCTGCACCTCCGGCACGACGGACCGCCGCTGGGCGCTCTCCAGCATCATCCCGGTGGCGAAGAGCCGCTGGATGACGAGGTCGTGCAGATCGCGGGCGATCCGGTCGCGGTCTTCGTAGACGGCGAGGCGCTCCCGGTCGCGCTGCGCCTCGGCCATCATGAGCGCGAGCGCGGCCTGCGAGGCGAACTGGGTGGCGAGGGTCCGCTCGGCCTCGGTGAAGGGGCGTGCCCCACGCGCGCGGGGCGTGACGAGCGTCCCCAGGACCCGGCCGTCGCTCTGCAGGGGCAGCATCATGGCGGGCCCGTACTCGCGCGCGAGGTCGGTCATGATGCGCGGGTCGGTGGCCGCGTCGTCGATGAACACGGCCTGGCCGTCGAGCAGGTCGGCGATGATGCGGCTCTCCGGAGGCACCGCCACACCGAGCGCCCCGGTGGGCCGGTCCGAGGACACGGCGACGATCTCCATGCCGCCTTCCTCGTCGGGCAGCAGCACGATGCCCGCGGCCGAGTCGGCCAGATGGCGCGCCTGCTCCGCGACGACCGCGAGCGCGTCCTCCGCGTCGGAGCCCGAGAGCAGCGCCGTGGTGACCGCCACGGAGCCGTCGATCCACCGCTCGCGCTGCTTGGCGGCCTCGTACAGGCGCGCGTTGCCGATCGCGATGCCCGCCTCCGTGGCCAGGACGCGGACCATGTGCACGTCGTAGTCGTTGAACTCGCCGCCGTCGCGCTTCTCCGTGAGGTAGAGGTTGCCGAAGATCTCGCCCTGGACGCGGATCGGCACCCCCAGGAAGCCGCGCATCGGCGGGTGGTGGGCGGGGAAGCCGCAGGAGCGCGGGTCGGCGGCGAGGTCGGCGAGGCGGAGCGTCTCCGGCTGGTGGATGAGCGCGCCGAGCAGCCCGCGGTGGCCGTCGGGGAGGCGGCCGATGCGGGCGGCGGTGGCCTCGTCGATGCCGTGGTAGACGAAGTCGGCGAGACCGTCGCCGTCTTCGGAGACGACGCCGATCGCCGCGTAACGGGCGTCCGTCAGCTCGGCCGCGGTCTCGCAGATGCGGTCCAGGGTGGTGTGCAGCTCCAGCCCGGTGCCGACGGAACGCATCGCCTCCAGGAGCTGCGGTACGCGCGCGGTCAGCTCGGTCGACAGCCCTTGGAGGCTGCGGGTCGCCTGCGCCGCGACCTCCGCCGGGTCCGGGCTGCCTTCGGGAGGCGGGGTGGGGGCGGGGGCCGGGGGGACGGACATGCCTTGAGGGTAGTTAGTCCGATTTGGCGGGGAAAGTCGAGCCTGCACCGGCCCCTGGCCCCGCCGGACGGCGGCCACCACTCTCAGCCCCCGACCCCAGCTCCGACGACCCCGCCCCCGGCCAGCGCGTCCCCCGCCGACTCCCGCTCCCGCATCCGCCGCAGCGGCCCGTCCACGGCCACCAGCTCCGCGTACGCCCCGCGCTGCGCCACCCGGCCCTCGTCCAGGACCAGCACCTCGTCCACCGCGTCAAGACCGGCGAGCCGGTGCGTGATGAGCAGCGTCGTACGGCCTTCGGTGGCCGCGAGCAGGTCGGCGGTGAGGGCGTCGGCGGTCGGCAGGTCGAGGTGTTCGGCGGGCTCGTCGAGGACGAGGACGGGGAAGTCGGCGAGCAGGGCGCGGGCGAGCGCGAGGCGCTGCCGCTGGCCTCCGGAGAGGCGTGCTCCGTGTTCCCCGACGAGCGTGTCGAGCCCGTCGGGCAGGGCGGCCACCCAGCCGTCGAGCCGGGCCCGCCCGAGCGCCGCGTACAGCTCGTCGTCGCTCGCGTCCTTGCGGGCGAGCAGCAGGTTCTCGCGCACGGAGCTGTCGAAGACGTGGGCGTCCTGCGCGCACAGGCCCACGAAGCGGCGCACGGTGTCGCCGTCGAGTGCCGTCGCGTCCGTGCCGCCGAGCGTGTACGTCCCCTCGGACGTGCCCAGGAAGCGCAGCAGCACCTGGGCGAGCGTGGTCTTGCCGGACCCGGACGGGCCGACGACGGCGACGCGGCGGCCGCGCTCCAGGGTGAGGGACACGTCCGCGAGGGCGTCGCGCTCCTGGCCGTCGTGGCGGGCCCGCAGCGCGTCGAGCCGCAGCGGGAAGGGCGTCCGCGGGGGCTCTGCGGGCACGGCGGGGTCCTGTACGGGTTCCGGGGCGTCCAGGACCTCGTGGACCCGCTCGGCGCTCTTGCGGACGCGCTGGCGGTACTGCACGGCGAGCGGCAGCCCCAGCACCGCCTCGAACGCGGCGAGCGGGGTGAGGACGACCACAGCGAGCGCGACGCCGCTGAGCCGCCCGTCGTGCAGGCCCTGGACGCCGACGAGTGCGGTGGCCGCGGCGGTGAGGCCGGTGGCCAGGGCGGTGAGTCCGTCGCCGAGCGCGGTGGCGGTCGCCGTCCGCGACGCGATCCGGGTCAGCTCGGCGTCGGCTTCCTTCGCCCGATCGGTACGTCGTCGCAGGGCGCCCGCGACCGTCAGCTCCGCCGTCCCCGTGAGCAGGTCGGCGACCCTCGTGGCGAGCACCCCGCGCGCGGGGGCCAGCTTGCGCTCCGCGCGGCGGGCGACGGCGCCGGTCACCAGGGGCACGCCGACCCCGGCGGCGAGCAGGCCCACAGCGAGGACGGCACCGGCCTCCGGGAGCAGCCACGCGGTGAAGCCGACGGCTCCGAGGCTCACGACGGCCGCGGCGCCCGCGGGCAGCAGCCAGCGCAGCCAGTAGTCCTGGAGGGCGTCCACGTCGGCGACGAGGCGGGACAGCAGGTCGCCGCGCCGCGTCGTGCGCAGGCCCGCGGGGGCGAGCCGTTCCAGGCGCCGGAACACCGCGACCCGGGTGTCGGCCAGCATCCGCAGCACCGCGTCATGCGACACGAGACGCTCGGCGTACCGGAAGCAGGCCCGTCCGATCCCGAAGGCCCGGGTCGCCGTGACGGCGATCATCAGGTACATCACCGGGGGCTCCTCGGAAGCCCGCGAGATCAGCCACCCCGAGGTGGCCATGAGCCCCACAGCACTACCCAGCGCGAGGCTGCCCAGCAGCAGAGCAAGCGCCAGCCTGCCCTTGCATTGCCGCGCCGCCCCCCTGATCCGAGCCAGGTCCCCGCCCTCCGGCCGGGAACCCTCCGGCCCGCCCACCCGTTCACCAAGAGCCCCAGCCCGGCCGAGCAGGTCATCGTTCACGACAGCCGAACCCGTCCGCCCGCCGCTGCCGGTACGGCTGTTCTCGCTGCCGCCGGTGCCGGTCCCGCCGGGCCCACGGCCGACGGCGACCTCCGGTGCGACGTCCACCCGGACAACCCGGTCAGCAACCTCCAGCAACGCGGGCCGATGGACCACCATCACCACAGTCCGCCCAACGGCCAGCCTCCCCACCGCCTCGACGATCCCCGCCTCGGTCTCCCCGTCCAGCGCAGCCGTCGGCTCGTCCAGCAGCACCACAGGCCGATCCGCCAGAAACGCCCGCGCCAGAGCGACCCGCTGCCGCTGCCCGGCGGAGAGCCCACCCCCGTCCTCGCCCAGGACGGTCTCGACCCCGAGGGGCAGCCCGGCCACGAACTCCCAGGCCCCAGCGGCGCGCAGGGCGGCCACCACGTCCCCGTCATCCGCCCCGGGGCGAGCCAACCGCACATTGTCCGCAATCGACCCGGCGAACAGGTGCGGCCGCTGCGGCACCCAAGCCACCCGCTCCCGCCACCCCGCAAGCGAGACATCGGCCAGATCGGCACCCCCGACAAGGACCCGCCCCGCCGCAGGCCGCACAAAGCCCAACAGCACGTTCAGAAGCGTCGACTTGCCCGACCCACTGGGCCCCACCAGGGCCACCGTCTCCCCGGGCGCGACCGCGAACGACACCTCGCGGACAGCGTCGACAGCCCGCCCGGGGTACCGGACGCTCACCCCGTCCACCGCCACGCCCACCGCGCCGCCGCCTCCGGGCACCGCTCCCGTGCCCCCGGCCGGAACCGGCGTCTCAAGGACCGCGAAGATCTCCTCCGCCGCGGCCACCCCTTCCACCGCCGCGTGATACCGCGCCCCCACCTGCCGCAACGGCAGATACGCCTCGGGCGCGAGGATGAGGATCACCAGGCCGTCGTACAGCGCCATGTCCCCGTGGACGAGCCGCATGCCGATGGTGACGGCGACCAGTGCCACCGAGATCGTGGCGAGCAGCTCCAGCGCGAACGACGACAGGAACGCGATGCGCAGCGTCCGCATCGTCGCCCGCCGGTACTCCCCGGTGATCTTCCGGATCGACTCGGCCTGCGCCTTGGCCCGACCGAACACCTTCAGCGTCGGCAGCCCCGCGACCACGTCGAGGAAGTGCCCGGACAGCCGGGAGAGAAGCTGCCACTGCCGGTCCATCCGGGCCTGCGTGGCCCAGCCGATCAGCATCATGAAGACCGGGATGAGCGGCAACGTGCCCACGATGATCGCCGCCGACACCCAGTCCTCGGTGACCACCCGCAGCAGCACGGCCGCCGGCACCACCACGGCGAGCCCCAACTGCGGCAGATAGCGCGAGAAGTAGTCGTCGAGCGCGTCCACGCCCCGCGTGGCCAGAGTGATGAGGGACCCCGTCCGCTGCCCGCTCAGCCACCCCGGCCCCAGCTCCCCCGCCCGCTCCAACAGCCGCCCCCGCAGCTCGGACTTGACCGCCGCGCTCGCCCGGTGCGCGGCGAGTTCGGTCAGCCACGCCACCACCGCCCGGCCCACGGCCACCGCCGCGAGCAGGGCCAGTGGTGTCCCCAAGTCGCCGACGCCGTACCCGTGCTGGAAGCCACCCACCACGATCTCGGCGATCAGCATGGCCTGGGCGACGACCAGCCCTGCCCCGGCCAGGCCGAGGACCACCACCGCGGCCAGGAAGACACGGGTGGAGCGGGCGTACCGGAGCAGACGCGGGTCGATCGGTTTCACGTGAAACACACCCTCCCAAGGAGCGTGGGTGTACGGAGAGTTGGCTCCGTACCCGGAGAGGCCCCGTGCACGGACAGGCCCCGTGCACGGACAGGCTCAGTGCGCGGCGTCGGCCGGAAGGTCCGGCGCGATGTGTTGCGTACCGATCCGCTTGCGGAACACCCAGTAGGTCCACGACTGGTAGAGCAGCACGACCGGGGTCGCGATGCCCGCGCACCACGTCATGATCTTCAGGGTGTAGGGCGTCGACGAGGCGTTGGTGACCGTGAGGCTCCAGTCGTCGTTCAGCGACGACGGCATGACGTTCGGGAAGAGCGTCAGGAAGAGCATCGCGACGGCGGCGACGATCGTCAGGCCCGAGAGGGCGAATGACCATCCCTCGCGCCCGAGTTTGATCGCCACAATGGCCGCGACCAGCGCCACCACCGCCACGATCATCGCGGCCAGGCTCTTGCCGTCACCGTTGTCGGCCTGGGTCCAGCCGAGGAACCCGAGCGCGAGCACCGCCGTGAGCAGCCCCAGGGTGAGCGCCAGCTTCCGCGCCCGCATCCGGATGTCGCCCACGGTCTTCAGGGCCGTGAACACCGTGCCGTGGAAGGTGAACAGCGTGAGGGTGACCAGGCCGCCCAGGATCGAGTACGGGTTGAGCAGGTCCCAGAAGTTGCCCACGTACTCCTTCTGCGCGTCGATCTTCACGCCGCGCACGATGTTGCCGAAGGCCACGCCCCACAGCAGTGCCGGGAGCAGCGAGGTCCAGAAGATCGCGTGCTCCCAGTTGGTCTGCCAGCGCTCCTCGGGCCGCTTCGCCCGGTACTCGAAGGCGACTCCGCGCACGATCAGGCAGATCAGGATGAGCAGCAGCGGCAGATAGAAGCCGGAGAACAGCGTCGCGTACCACTCGGGGAAGGCGGCGAAGGTCGCGCCGCCCGCCGAGAGCAGCCACACCTCGTTGCCGTCCCAGACGGGACCGATGGTGTTGATCAGGACCCGCTTCTCGGTCCGGTCCCGGGCGAGCAGCTTGGTGAGGACACCGACCCCGAAGTCGAAGCCCTCCAGGAAGAAGTAGCCGATCCACAGGACGGCGATCAGGACGAACCAGACGTCGTGCAGTTCCATGTGCGCCCAGCTCCTTAGTACGAGAAGGCCATGGGCCGGTCGGCATCGGCGTCGGCGTCGGTGTCCGCGCTCGCCCCGCCGGGCGGGCCGCCGATCTTGGTGGGCGGGTTCAGGTCGGCCTCGGTGAGCTCGGGCGGGCCCTTCCTGACGTACTTGAGCAGCAGCCTGACCTCGATGACGGCGAGGATCGCGTAGATCAGCGTGAAGACGATCAGCGAGGTGAGCACCTCACCCTGTGAGACACCGGGGGAGACCGCGTCCTCGGTCTTCAGGACGCCGTAGACGACCCAGGGCTGGCGGCCCGTCTCGGTGAAGATCCAGCCCCAGGCGGTGCCGATGAGCGGGAAGATCAGCGTCCACTGCGAGAGCCGCCACCACCAGATGCCGAGCTTCGGCGCCAGCTCCTTGTTCTTGGTGAGCATCAGCTTCGGTACGTCGTCCGCGCCGGTGTGGTGCTCGGGGGCGAGCCAGAACTTCCGCCGGGTGAGCCAGAGTCCGGCGGTGCACAGCGCCATCGAGACGCCGCCGAAGCCGATCATCCAGCGGTAGGACCAGTAAGCGGTGGGGATGTTGGGCCGGTAGTCGCCGGGGCCGAACTTCTCCTTGGCTTCCTTGTTGAGGTCGTTGATGCCGGGGATCTCCGCGCTGAAGTTGTTCTTCGCGAGGAAGGACAGCACCCCGGGGATCTCTATGGCGACCTCGTTGTGGCCCTTGGCGACATCGCCGTACGCGAAGAGCGAGAACGGTGCCGGCTTCTCGGACTCCCACAGGGCCTCGGCGGCCGACATCTTCATCGGCTGCTGCTCGTACATGACCTTGCCGAGCGTGTCCGCGCTGATCACGGTGAGCAGGGTGCCGGCGAACGCGGTGACCAGGCCGAGCCGCAGCGACATCCGCATGGTGCGGATGTGCTGCTTCTTGCGCAGGTGGAAGATGGCGATGCCGGTCATGAAGGCGCCGCCGACGAGGATCGACGCCGCGATGACGTGGAAGAAGTTGACCAGCGTCGTCTCCTGGAACAGCACCTTCGCGAAGTCGGTGAGCTCGGCGCGCTTGGTGCCGTCCCGCTCAGTGATCTTGTAGCCGACCGGGTGCTGCATAAAGGCGTTCGCGGCGATGATGAAGTACGCCGACAGGATGGTGCCGATCGACACCATCCAGATCGTCGCGCAGTGCAGCTTCTTCGGGAGCTTGTCCCAGCCGAAGATCCACAGGCCGATGAAGGTCGACTCGAAGAAGAAGGCGATCAGGGCTTCGAAGGCCAGCGGGGCGCCGAAGACATCGCCGACGAAGCGCGAGTAGTCGGACCAGTTCATGCCGAACTGGAACTCCTGCACGATGCCGGTGACGACACCCATCGCGATGTTGATCAGGAACAGCTTGCCCCAGAACTTGGTCGCTCTGAGGTAGTGCTCCTTGCCCGTTCGCACCCAGGCCGTCTCAAGGATCGCCGTGAGGGCGGCCAGGGAGATCGTCAGGGGGACGAAGAGGAAGTGGTAGACGGTGGTGATGCCGAACTGCCATCGCGCCAGTGTTTCCGGCGCCAGAGCCATGTCCACGTCGACTTCTCCTTACGTGCCGTGGTCTAAGCGGCAGTTTGCCCCTTATGTCATAGACATCCCTGGAGCAACTGGGACACGCTTGTGAACGCGTTCACATTCACAAGCATTATGTCGCACGTACGGTCGACGTTCGTCAGGGGGGTCCCCCTTACCGGCGGGAACGGGCCACGGGAACGGGCCGGTGGCGCGATGTCCACACAAAAGGACTCGCGAGGCAGCAGGTGCCGCCTCGCGAGTCCTTGCGCTCTTCTCCCCGACCCGGCCGGCCGCACCGCCAGGGGCGCCGGCGGGCCGGGAGAGGACTAGAGCTCCTTGCGGAACGCCTCCGCCGTCTTCAGGAAGATGTCGTTGCCCTCGGTCTCACCGATCGTGACGCGGACACCCTCGCCCGGGTACGGCCGCACGATCACACCGGCCGTCTCACAGGCGGCCGCGAAGTCCGCGGTCCGGTCGCCGAGCCGCAGCCACACGAAGTTCGCCTGGGTCTCCGGCACCGTCCAGCCCTGCCCGCGCAGCGCGTCCTGCACCCGCGTCCGCTCACCCAGCAGGGCGCCGACCCGGCCGAGCAGCTCGTCCTCCGACCGCAGCGACTCCACGGCGGCGTCCTGCGCGAGCTGGTTCACGCCGAAGGGCACCGCGGTCTTGCGCAGCGCCGCGGCCACCGGCTCGTGGGCGATCGCGAAGCCGACCCGAAGACCGGCGAGGCCGTACGCCTTGGAGAAGGTGCGCAGGACGCAGACGTTCGGCCGGTCCCGGTACAGCTCGAGGCCGTTGGGCGTCTCGGGGTCGCGGACGAACTCCACGTACGCCTCGTCGATCACGACCAGGATGTCCTTCGGCACCCGGTCCAGGAACCGCACCAGGTCGGCCTTCTTGACCACGGTGCCGGTCGGGTTGTTCGGGTTGCAGACGAAGATCAGGCGGGTGCGGTCGGTGATCGCGTCGGCCATCGCGTCGAGGTCGTGCACCTCCCCCGGCGCCAGCGGCACCATCACCGACTTGCCGCCGCCGACCGTGGTGACGACCGGGTACCCCTCGAACGACCGCCAGGCGTACAGCACTTCGTCGCCGGGCGTCACCGTCGCCATGACCAGCTGCTGCGAGAGGCCGACCGAGCCGACGCCGGTGGCGACGTGCGAGACGGGCACCCCGAAGCGGTCCGCGATCTCATTCAGGAGGCGGTCGCAGCCGTAGTCCGGGTACCGGTTGAAGGAACCGGCCGCCGCGACCGCACGCTCCATGACACCGGGGAGCGGCGGGTAGGGGTTCTCGTTGGAGGACAGCTTGTACACGACGGGGCCGCCGCCGTCGCCGCTCTCGGCGTTCCTGCCCGGCTTGTAGGCGGGGACACCCTCCAGCTCGGCTCGCAGCCTGGGGCTCGTCTCGCTCACCGCTGTCCTCCTCGTGATCATCCAGCCTTCAATGATTCATACCCTATGAGGATTCGGCGCCCCTGCGAATGGGGTGACGGCTCCCGGCCGGGCAGGATGCCTCCGGAACCGGCCAGCGGCAGCTTCGAGCCGCGGCCACACTCGGCCCACTGCCACCGTACGCACCACCCGCCGGGGACGTACACCGGAAGCCGACGCCGGGGGGCGGCAGCGCATGGAACAGGGGGAGCGCTCCCCGCGCAGGCACGCGCCGGTGGCTCACTCCGTGGCGCGCATCACCCGTGAAGGTGAGTTGAGACCTCTTCGAGACCTCGGCCATTTGGCAGGCCTCCACGCGAGGACAAGGGAGCGATACCTCCCTGAACGCCCAACTCCCTTTGTTTCGAAGGTCATTGGGCATTTTCCGCCATGCAGAAACGTGCCTGTCAACGGGTGCATATGCGTCCGCACTACCCACCCCCATGAGCCCTACTATCGGCTCGCCATGACAGCAGCAGGGAAGCACCAGGTGAGCCGAGCGGAGACCGCCCGCCGGGGCAACCGGCAGAGCCGAGCAGGCATCAGAGACGTCGCCGCCGCAGCCGGTGTCTCGATCACGACTGTCTCCGACGCGCTCAACGGCAAGGGGCGGCTGCCCGATGCCACGCGACGCCATGTCCGCGAAGTCGCCGACCGCCTGGGTTATCGCCCATCGGCGGCGGCCCGAACCCTCCGTACCGGAAAGTCGGGCCTCATCGGCCTCACCGTGACGACGTACGGGGATGAACCTTTCACCTTCACGGAATTCGCGTACTTCGCGGAGATGGCGAGAGCCGCGACCTCCGCGGCCCTCGCCCGGGGCTACGCCCTGGTCATCCTCCCCGCGACCTCGCGCCGCAGCCCGGTCGACGTGTGGTCCAACGTCGCCCTGGACGGCACCGTCGTAGTCGACCCCTCCGACCACGATCCAGTGGTCAGCGAGCTGGTGAGACAGGGGCTTCCGGTGGTCTCCGACGGGCGGCCCGCCGGGTCGCTGCCGGTCACGGCCTGGGTCGACAACGACCACGAGGCCGCCGTTCTGGAGATCCTCGAACACCTCGCCGCCGCCGGGGCGCGCCGCATCGGCCTGCTCACCGGCACCACCACGGACACCTACACCCACCTCTCCACCACCGCCTATCTGCGCTGGTGCGAGCGTGTGGGTCAGGATCCGGTGTACGAGTCCTACCCCGCGCACGACCCGTGTGCGGGCGCCGTGGCCGCCGACCGGCTACTGGCCCGGCCCGACCGGCCCGACGCCGTGTACGGCCTGTTCGACCCGAACGGCACCGACCTGCTCGCCGCGGCCCGCCGCTACGGCCTGCGCGTACCGGACGACCTGTTGCTCGTGTGCTGCAGCGAGTCCACGGTCTACGCCACCACCGAGCCGCCCATCACCACACTCTCCCTGAAGCCCCGGCGGATCGGCACCGCCGTGGTCCAGCTCCTCATCGACGCCATCGAGGGCCTCGACGCGGGCCGGCCCATCGAGCAGGTGATACCGACCGAACTCATCGTGCGCACCTCGTCCGAGCGACGTCCGCCGCGTACGACGGTCAGCCCACCGCGGTCACCCGGCCAGGGCTGACCGCCCCGACGATCGGCCCGAGGCCCACGACCTGCGGGAAAAGAGGGGGAAACCTCGGGCCAATTCGGGAGAAAACCTCGGTGAACTGGGGCTCGGCACCGATTCACCACCCCTGGTGCACCACACAGGGACAGCCGCATTCCTATGATGGGCGGACGACACCGCGGGCCACTGCGACCAGGCAGTCCGATCCCGGTGCAGATGCGGCGCGATGGTGGTGGAGGGGTCGATGACTCAGGGGGCCGGTCAGGGACCCGAGGTGCGGACGGCGACGCTGCGCGACTTCCGCGTACCCGCGTACGTCTATGAAGGCGTCCGTGAGACCGGCCGGGGTGATGCGGAGGCCTCTGACACCGCGGAGGCCTCGGCCGAGCAGGTCGTTGGGCAGCGGGGGGCTGCGCAGGAGGCCGGGCTTGGGCAGGTCGCCGGGCAGGGGCACGTCGCCGCTCAGGGGCAGGCTTCGGCTTCGGCCGCCGGGCAGGTGTCTCCTGCCGCCGGGCGGGCTCCCGTTGGCGGACAAGCCCCCGTCGGCGGGCAGGCGCCCCACACCGGGCACGCCCCCGCCCCCGTACACCACGCGCCCCAGGCGCCCACGCGCCTCGCCGCCCACGTCCCCGCCCAGGCCGGTCCGGTGGAACGCCCCGGCGCCGCCACCCCCGCCCCCGTACAGCCGCAGCAGCCGTCGGCCCCGCGGCCCATGGAACAGCCGGGCCCGGCGCACCCTGTGGCGCACGCCGCCCCCGCGCGCCCCACGGCGCAGAACGCGCCCGCGCACCCCGGCTCCGCCGGTGAGACCCCGGAGGGCTACACGCCCACCGAGCGCTCCCTGCCCATCATCAACCGCGGCGACACCGTGCAGGTCGAGGTGCGCGAGATGCCCGAGCCGCCGCCCGCGCCCGACGCCGACGGCATGGGCCCGCTGTACGTCGTCGGCGACGTGCACGGCTACCTGGACGAGCTCGTCGCCGCCCTCGCCGCCGAAGGCATCATCGACGAGGACGGCAACTGGTCCGCGGGCAACACCCGGCTCTGGTTCCTCGGCGACTTCACCGACCGCGGGCCCGACGGCATCGGCGTCATCGACCTGGTGATGCGCCTGTCCGCCGAGGCCGCCGCCGCGGGCGGCTACTGCAAGGCGCTCATGGGCAACCACGAGCTGCTGCTCATCGGCGCCAAGAGGTTCGGCGACACCCCGGTCAACTCCGGTGCGGGCACCGCCACGTTCCAGGCCGCCTGGCTCCTCAACGGCGGCCAGAAGACCGACATGGAGCGCCTGGAGGACCACCACCTGCAGTGGATGGCCCGCCTCGACGCCATCGAGGAGGAGGACGGGCACCTGCTCGTGCACTCCGACACCACCGCCTACCTCGACTACGGCGACTCCATCGAGGCGGTCAACGACTCCATCCGCGAGGCGCTCACGCGCAACGACGCGGACGAGTGCTGGGACCTGTTCCGCAAGTTCACCAAGCGCTTCGCCTTCCGCGACGACTCCGGCCCCGCGGCCGTACGCGAACTCCTCGACATGTACGGCGGCACCCGCATCGTCCACGGCCACAGCCCCATCCCGTACCTCCTCGGCGAGGTCGGCTCCGAGTACGACGGCGACGACGACGGCCGCCCGGTCATCGAGGGCCCGCACGTCTACGCCGACGGGCTGGCCATCGCCATGGACGGCGGCGTGACCATGGCCGGAAAGCTGCTGGTCTGCCAACTTCCGCTGCGGAACTGAGCGTTCACGCGGCACGGCTGCACGTTCCCGCGGCACACCTGAACGTCCACGTCCGAACCCGGGCGCCTGAACGTTCACCCGGCACGTGCCCCGTTAACAGGATCTCGCTGGCCAGAGGGCCAATTCTGGTTAACCCCTGTCACCGCGTGCCGTCACCGCTCTACCATCGCCTTATCCGTAGCAGGCTCCCCTCCGTTTCTGCCCGACGGCTCGTAGCCATGCGAGCCCTAAGCCCTACGGAGCATCGGGGGATGCACATGAACAGCGCTCCACACCTGCTCAATGAGGACCGCCCCCAGTACGAGCGGGTCCTCGATGAGGCGCTGCGCACCGCACCGAACCGCCCGGAGCTGGCCGCGGTGGGCCAGCGACTCAACCCCGAGCAATTGCGCACGATGGCTCTCAACGCCACCGCACTGATCACGGCCGCCGCCGCGGCCGAGTATCACCACTACGTGAAGGTCCGTGAGGAACTGCGCGACCCCGGACCCTCATCCTCCACCTCGATTCGTGAAGGGAACGGATCCGGTTCCAGCACGACCGAGTCCAGCTCCGGCGGTATCAGCCTCGCCACCACCATGGGCGAGGTCACCGAAACCGCGGGTGCCGGACTGGTCGCCGTGATCGCGGTACTCGCGCCCGTCCTCGCCGGGACGGCCGCCGCGATCTTCCTGCTCGTCGGCTACATCCTGAAGATGCTCGACCCGGAGCCCGCCTTCGCGGGCACCCTGCTCACCGCGGGGTGGCTGTTCGGCGCGCTCACGGCCGGCGCCATCCTGGTCGCCGCGGTCGGCCTCCTGCTGACCGCCCTGCGCAACGGCTCCACCTCCCTCCAGGCAGGCTCGCACCATGAGCGGAACGAAGAGGTGGACCGGGCCAGGGAAGCCTGGTGCCAGGCGCTCCTGGAGCGTGGCATCCTGCCCTTCCTGCGCGAGGCGCTCGCCGCCCCGGACACCAAGACGGCGTCCGCGGCCCGCGCGTCCTCGGCCGGACCGGCCGGGCGCATGCCCCAACTCGGCTATCACAGGCCGGGATTCAGCAGCCCGGACGGCGGCTCGACCACCGGGACCCGCCCGAGCTACAGCAGCCCGGACTACTCCAGTCCGGACTATGGCGGGCCTGAGCACCCACCGGAGTAGCCCGGCCCCGCGGACCCTCCGCGAGGCCGCTCGGCGACTGGATCAGGCCGGCCGCCGGGCGACATGAACCGGACGCCGGTCAGTCAGGGACCGGCGCCGGAGAGGACGGCCGGCAACGGCGGCCGGCCGGTCGAACACGGGCCGGAAGCCCCCGGCGTGGGGTTTCGGTGCGCCGCTGTCGGCGGACGGCGGCGCGAAGGCCCGCCCTCGCCGCGCACGCGGCCCGCACCGGGGCGACCTGTGCCGGTGTCCCTCTCGTGGGACCTGTGCCGGTCCCCGTCGCGGGGCCAGTGCCCTCAAGGGTTCTCGTGGGACCTGTGCCCTCAAGAGTTGCGGCCCCTCAGAGGATCCCCGCCTGCTTCGCCGCCTTCATCCAGTCCGGGAACTCGGACAGCAACCGGTCGTACAGCTCCGGATCCGGCACCGTGCTGATGTCGTCCACCGCGAAGAATCCGACGTTGTCCACGCGGCGGCCCGGCAGCGTGTCGAAGCGCTCGAGCACCCCGTAGTTGGACCGGCCGAGCCCCACGAACTGCCAGAAGATCGGCTCCTCGACGGCGTCGCGGAGTTCCCGCTCGATCTCGTTGTTGCGGTAGACGCCACCGTCGGAGAAGAACAGCACCAGCGTGGGCGCGGCGGCCGGGCTCTCCCGTACGTACGCCCGGACTTGGGCGATCACCCGCTGCTCCTCGTTCTGGATGCCCACGTCCCGCATGTCGACCTGATCGTCCCGCAGGCCCTTCTTCCGCTTGCCCCGGCGGAAGATGCCGACCTCCCCCACGCGGACATGGAACTTCAGCCAGTCCGGCAGCTCCCCGAGCCGCAGATCGGGCAGCCGCGCCGGATGCGAGGCGAACGTCCAGGCCTGCATCTCCCCGTCGTCGTCCAACTGCGCGGCCACGGCGGCCATCCGCTCCACCACATCGGTGACGATGCCCTTGGAGTACAGGAGCGACATGGATCCGGATGCGTCGAGTACCAGGATGACGCGCGCCGTGACCCCTTCGGCACCGTGCTTGCGCAGGCTGACGGCGACCTGCTCCTTGCGCAGCGAGAGGCGCTTGCGCATGTCGACGGGGAGGTGCTCCTCGCCCTTGCTGAGGCGGGGGGTCGGGGCCGCGGTGGGGGATTGCGCCGGGGGCGCGCTCGGCGGGATGGGCGCGGCGGGGGCGACGGGGGCCGCAGGAGCGGCGGGCGCCACGGGAGCGACTGGCGTGACGGAGGCCACGGGAGCGACGGGCACGGCAGGTGCCGCCGGAGCAACGGGCGCGACCGGCTCCTCATCATCCACCGTGATGCCGAAATCGGTGGCCAGCCCGGCAAGCCCGGAGTCGTACCCCTGCCCCACCGCCCGGAACTTCCACTGCCCGTTCCGCAGATACAACTCCCCACCTATGAACGCCGTCTCCGACGTAGCCGTCATCTCAAAGCGCGCCAACTCGCTCCCCGCGGCCGAGTCGAGCAGCCGCAAGGTAAGCCCGGTGAGCTGCCCGAACGTCCCCCCGTCGGCAGAGGCACACAGCAGCACCCGCTCGACGCCGCTCTCCAGGGACCGCAGATCCACCTCGACCGTGTCCGTGGTGACCCCGGCGACACTCTGCTTCCCCCCATGCCGCACAGCGCCGGACGCATGCCGCGGCTGGTTGTAGAACACGAAGTCCCCGTCGTCCCGCACCCGCCCGGCCGCATTCAACAGCAACGCTGAGGCATCGGCGGTAGGCCCGCCCACCCCCTCCCCCCACGCAAGCTCCGCGCGCACCGCCGGAGCCCCGACGGGAAGATTGGCACCCTTGCTCAACGAACTGGCAGTCATACGACCAGTATCGGGTGGGCGGCGCCGCTCAGCAGTGCGTCCGAGCACATCCGCGAGCACACGGAACAACTGCAAGCAGTGCAGCAAGTGGACCGCTACGTGCACGAAGGCGCACGTCGGACCGGCATCGGCACCAAGCGCCGTCCTCAGAGAGCGAGGCCTCGAAGGACGGCGCTCTCGGCGCGTCAGTCGGCCAGCGGCAGATACACCCGGTTACCGGCCGCCGCGAACTCCTTCGACTTCTGCTCCATGCCCTCCTCGATCTCCGTCTTCGTGGTGCCGTGCTCGCGCCGGATGTCCTGCGAGATCTTCATGCTGCAGAACTTCGGCCCGCACATCGAGCAGAAGTGGGCCGTCTTGGCGGGCTCGGCGGGCAGCGTCTCGTCGTGGAACTCCCGGGCCGTGACCGGGTCGAGGGCCAGGTTGAACTGGTCCTCCCAGCGGAACTCGAAGCGGGCGTCCGAGAGGGCGTCGTCCCAGTCCTGCGCGCCGGGGTGCCCCTTGGCGAGGTCCGCCGCATGCGCCGCGATCTTGTACGTGATGACGCCGGTCTTCACGTCGTCGCGGTTGGGCAGACCCAGGTGCTCCTTGGGCGTGACGTAGCAGAGCATCGCCGTGCCCCACCAGCCGATCATCGCGGCGCCGATGCCGGAGGTGATGTGGTCGTAGGCGGGGGCGATGTCCGTGGTCAGCGGGCCGAGCGTGTAGAACGGCGCCTCCTCGCAGATCTCCTGCTGGAGGTCGATGTTCTCCTTGATCTTGTGCATCGGGACGTGACCGGGGCCCTCGATCATCGTCTGTACGTTGTGACGCTTGGCGATCGTGTTGAGTTCCCCGAGCGTCCGCAGCTCCGCGAACTGCGCCTCGTCGTTGGCGTCCGCGATCGACCCGGGCCTGAGGCCGTCGCCGAGCGAGTACGTCACGTCGTACGCCGCGAGGATCTCGCACAGCTCCTCGAAGTGCTCGTACAGGAAGCTCTCCTTGTGGTGCGCGAGGCACCACGCCGCCATGATCGAGCCGCCGCGCGAGACGATGCCCGTCTTGCGGTTGGCGGTGAGCGGGACGAACGGAAGGCGCACACCCGCGTGCACCGTCATGTAGTCCACGCCCTGCTCGGCCTGCTCGATGACCGTGTCCTTGTAGATCTCCCAGCTCAGCTCCTCGGCCCGGCCGTCGACCTTCTCCAGGGCCTGGTAGAGCGGCACGGTGCCGATCGGCACGGGGGAGTTGCGCAGCACCCACTCGCGGGTCGTGTGGATGTTGCGGCCGGTGGACAGGTCCATGACCGTGTCGGCGCCCCACTGGGTCGCCCACGTCATCTTGTCCACCTCCTCCTCGATGGACGAGGTGACCGCGGAGTTGCCGATGTTGGCGTTGACCTTCACCAGGAACTTCTTGCCGATGATCATCGGCTCGATCTCCGGGTGGTTCACGTTCGCGGGCAGCACCGCCCGGCCCGCCGCGATCTCGTCCCGTACGACCTCCGGCGCCATGTTCTCCCGGATGGCCACGTACTCCATCTCCGGCGTGATCTCCCCGCGCCGCGCGTACGCGAGCTGCGTCACCGCCTGCCCCGCCCGGCCCCGGCGCGGCTGGCGCGGGCGGCCCGGGAAGACCGCGTCGAGGTTGCGCAGGCCGCCGCGCGGCGAGGTGTGCTTGATGCCGTCGTCCTCGGGGCGGACCGGGCGGCCCGCGTACTCCTCGGTGTCGCCGCGGGCAATGATCCAGTTCTCCCGGAGCGGCGCCAGGCCCCTGCGGACGTCGGTGTCGATGTTCGGGTCGGTGTACGGACCCGACGTGTCGTACAGCGTCACCGCCTTGCCGTTGGTGAGGTGCACCTGGCGGACCGGCACCCGCAGGTCGGAGCGCGAGCCCTCCGGGCCCGTCACATACCCCTTGTGCCAGCCGATGGACTTCCCGGCCGCCGCGCCGCCGGCACCCGCGCTCGCGCCGTCGGCGCTCCCGTCGGCACGTCCGTTGGCGCTTGCGTCGCTGCTGGAGGCAGGCGTGCGTGCGTCCTTGATGGTCATGAGACCTACTCCCTACGCCGGCATTACCCGGTAACAGGTTCGGCGGTCGACGCAGCGGCTTCCGTACGGTACGAACCGGTTCGTGGCCGTTCGTACGGAGGTCAGCGCCCTCTCAGCCCGGTGCTCCGAGCTCCCGCGATTGCAAAGGTGCCTCCACGCTAGCGTCCTGTCGGGCGCGGTGAACAGAGGGCCCCCGCCGTTCTTGCGATGATCGGGCCGTGACCACCACACAGCCGCCCGCCGGACCCCCCGCCCCGGAGCCGCACGGCCATTCCCACAGCCATGGCCCCGCCGCCCCCGTGTCCCAGCATCTGCGCAAGGTCATCGCCGCCGTCCTGATCCCCTTCGCCACCGCGGTCCTCGTCGGCCTCGTGGTCCTGTGGCCGGGCGGCGCCCCGGCCCACGAGCGCACCGGCGTCGGCTTCGACCGGCAGACCCAGTCGGCCACCGTGACGAAGCTGGAGAAGCTCCCCTGCAAGGACCTCAACGCCTCGCAGACCCCGCCCAACGGCGACACCTCCACCGCCGAGGGCCAGTCCGCGCAGTCCCGCGCGGACGGCACCTGCGGCCGGGCCACGATCAAGGTCACCAGCGGCCCCGACAAGGGCCGCACCTTCACCGAGGTCGTCCAGCCGGACTCGCCCCGGCAACTGCGCGCGGGCCAGGACGTGGTGGTCGCCTACGAGCCCAAGGCCCCCAAGGACCTGCAGTACTCGGTCACCGACGTGAACCGCAAGCTCCCCATGGCCCTGCTCGCCGGCATCTTCGCCCTGGTCGTCGTGGTGGTGGGACGGCTGCGCGGCGTCATGGCCCTGGTCGCCCTCGCGGTGAGCTTCCTGGTCCTGACCTTCTTCATCCTCCCCGCGATCCTGCAGGGCTCGAACCCCCTGGTCGTCGCCGTGATCGGCGCGAGCGCGATCATGCTGTGCGCGCTCTACATGTGCCACGGCCTGACGGCGCGCACCTCGGTCGCGGTCCTCGGCACCCTCATCTCCCTCCTCCTCATCGGGCTGCTCGGCTCCCTGTTCATCGGCTGGGCCTCCCTGACCGGCAACACGGACGACAACACCGGCCTGATCCACGGCCTCTATCCCGACATCGACATGAGCGGTCTGCTGCTCGCGGGCGTCATCATCGGCTCGCTCGGTGTCCTCGACGACGTCACCGTCACCCAGACCTCCGCCGTCTGGGAACTGCACCAGGCCAACCCGTCGATGGGCTGGCGCGGTCTGTACCGCGCGGGCATCCGCATCGGCCGCGACCACATCGCCTCGGTCGTCAACACCCTCGTCCTCGCCTACGCGGGCGCCGCCCTCCCCCTCCTGCTGCTCTTCTCCATCGCCCAGAGCAGCGTCGGCACCGTCGCCAACAGCGAGCTCGTCGCCGAGGAGATCGTCCGCACGCTCATCGGTTCCATCGGCCTTGTCGCCTCCGTCCCCGTCACCACCGCGCTCGCGGCCCTGGTCGTCTCCGCCGACCGCTCCGGCCCCGCCCCGATCGAGGCCCCCTCGCCCCCGCCCTCCGGCGCCACGCCCCGACGCCCCTCCCTCGCCGGAAAGGGCCGCCGCCGCAAGACCTGACGCCGGGGCGGCACCGAGCCGCAAGACCTGCCCCGGAGCACCGCCGTGCCCGCGAGGCCCTGACGCTCATCGCCGAGCAACCTCCCAGGCCACGCCGCAGCGATGCCATGAAATGCCCTGATCCGCCGCCACCCAGGGCCCCTTGGGAAACCGACCGGCTCCTCAGCCCGCGCTCTGCTCCTCCGCGAGGATCCGGTCCAGGGCCTCGTCGAGGTGCGTCTCGAAGTCGATGAGCGTCCGCTCCTGCCCCAGCGGCACCAGCTTGTCCGTCCGGTCGAGGAAGGCGAGCAGCGGCGGGATGCCCACCCTGAACAGAGCCTGATCGTGGCCCACTTGAAGCCGGATCAGCACCTCGTCCGACTGCTCGGGGTCGATCGGCGCGATCCGCACATCGCCGTCCCCGCACGCCCTGCCCACGCCTTCGGCCAGGAGCTCCCGCCCGAAGGCCCAGGTCACCGGGACATCGCCGGGGAGGTGGAAGGTCAGCCGCACGGCATAGGGATCTCGCGTCTCGTACCGCAGCTCCACCGGGATGCGGAACGACAGCTCCTCCGACACGAGGAAGCTCATCATGACCTCTGCCTGGACCGACTCGCGCATCGCCGCCTACCCCGTCACTAAGCCCTTTGTGGCAGGAACCAACTCCCTGACACTCATGGCATCTTGCTTAACGTGCACATCAGATCACAAGGAGTGAGTTTTCAGATGCTGATAGAGAAGGCGAGTGTCCTTAGTAGCTTTCCGAGCTCCGCCTGCAACAGCCGCGTCGCCGGCAACAAACGGCTCGCCTGCGACGACGGAACGGAGATCGCCATCGTGGCCGCGGTGGTGCCCACCGTGACCGGGATCGCGGCGCAGACCGTCCCGAGCGCGTACTCCTGATACTCCATCACCGG
The DNA here is from genome assembly GCF_014650815.1 of Streptomyces flavofungini. Lineage (GTDB taxonomy): Bacteria > Actinomycetota > Actinomycetes > Streptomycetales > Streptomycetaceae > Streptomyces > Streptomyces flavofungini. Next base: position 198,574 of record NZ_BMVR01000011.1, on the reverse strand, counting down.
GGTCATCCGCCCCACCGCTTCCAGCCGTCTCAGGAACGTCCGGTCGTCACGCACCGTGTTCGGCGTGAGGGAGCGCACCGGGTGCCGGTCCAGGTGGTCCCGCCGTGCCGCGTCGTCGAGTTGGGCGAGCAGACACTGTCCGATCGCGTGGGCGTGACCGGTCTCGCGGAAGTCGGCCCACTCCTCGACGGCCGGATTGCCCGAGGTGTCGGCGACGGACACGACCTCGATCTCGCCGTCGCGGTAGATGGCGAAGTACACGGGCACGCCGATGGCGTCACGCCAGTGCTCCAGGGTTTCGCCGATCATGGCTCGGCGGTTCTGCTCCACCGCTCCCGCGCTCAGCCGCTCCGCCGCGTCGCCGAGGACGAACACACCCTTCTCCCGGCGCAGATAGCCCTCGTGGTTCAGGGTCCGCAACAGGTGGTAGGCCGTCGGCAGGGCCAGGCCCGCCTCACGGGCCAGCTGCTTCGCGGGAGCTCCGCCGGGGTGCGAGGCGGCCGCCTCCAGGAGGCGCATGGCCCGCTGCACGGAGCCGATGAGCGTGGGGCCGACGCCCGCCGGGGCGGTGTCGGAGGCTGCCCCGGGGATGCTGCCCGTAAGGAGCCCTCTGCTCGCGGGAGTTGATGGTCCGGCGCCCGAAATGGCTTCGCCTTCGGGGTGGGTGGGCCGAACGTCCGGGGGTGCGTCGTCAACCGAGGCCATGGGTCACTCCCGAAGCACAGGGGGGACCACCCGTGCCCGGAGGCAGACGAGTGGGGGCAGTGGGCCCGCCTACGGGGATCGCCCCCGTGTCGGTTTTCGGACTCTAACCCTTGGCCACCGGTGACGGGCGCCGTGACGGGAAACTTCCCCCTGGGGAGGGAACCCTTGCTTTCCCTTTCACCAGGCGCTACGGGACTTCACCAGTCGCTTCGGGATGAGGACGAGCTGGATATGAACTTCCGTACGACGTAGACGAGCCCACCGACCAGTGCCACGAACAGCAGCAGCTTGAAGAGCAGCGTGAAGACGAAGCCGACGACGCTCGCTATCAGTCCGCCGAAGACCACCAGAGCGATGACCGGCACCGCGATCCACTTCACCCACCACGGCATACCCGCGAAGATCTCTCGCATTGCCCTCGTCCTTACCTTTCTCCGCAGATTCCGTTACCGCCCGCGCTTCGTCCGCGCTGCGACAGCAGTCGCGGTGGCACGGGATCTCCGCGACCGCCGGGAAACTCCGCTCCTGAGCAGATTTCCCACTTCACGCATTCGATGCTAGGTCGGAAAAAGCCAGTTCGGGGCCGCGCGATCCCTTGTCCTCCCCTGACTCACCCCCTAGGGAACCCTGAGGTCCGAGCCCTGAGGTCGACGCTCTGAGGTCCGGGGCGCCGAGGCCGGGGAGCCCCGGGCCCCTCGTACCGCCGGAAACAACCGGTCGGCGCGCACCAGCCCCGCGCCTCACCGCTCCGGCGGCGAGAACACCACAAGAACCCGCAGGTCCTCGCTGATGTGGTGGAACTTGTGCGGCACCCCGGCCGGCACGTACACCACACTGCCGCGCGCGACCTCCGTCGTCTCCATCCCGACCGTGATCGAGGCACGGCCGCTGACGACCATGTACACCTCATCCTGCCGGTGCGGCTGCTGCGGGTCGTTGTCGCCCGCGTCCAGCGCGTAGAGCCCGACCGACATGTTCCGCTCCCGCAGAAACTGCAGATACGCGCCGTCGTTCGCGGCCCGCTCCGCTTCCAGCTCGTCCAGTCGGAATGCCTTCATCGCTCTTCTGCGCCCCTTGCCCCAGGTCGTGAACCGACCGCTGCTTCCTCACGTCTGCCACGATCAGACACATGAAGAATTTCGTAGTCAAGACGATCGCCAACGCGGCGGCCCTGGCCGTGGCCGTGTGGCTGCTCGACAAGATCACGCTCACCGGCGACAACACCGGCAAGAAGGCCCTCACGCTGCTCGTCGTCGCCCTGCTGTTCGGCCTGGTGAACTTCGTGGTCAAGCCCGTGGTGCAGGTCCTGACCTTCCCCCTGTTCATCCTGACCCTCGGCCTGATCACCCTGGTGGTCAACGCCCTGATGCTGCTGCTCACGTCGTGGCTGGCCGACAAACTCGACGTCAGCTTCCACGTCGAGGGCTTCTGGACCGCCGTACTGGGTGGCCTGATCATTTCGATCGTGTCCTGGGCGATGAACGTCGCCCTCCCCGACCACAAGGACTGACCCCACCCATGCCCCACGCCTCCGCGCCCGCGCCGTCCTCCGGCTCCGTCCACGCGCCGTACGCCGTGTGCTTCGTATGCACCGGCAACATCTGCCGCTCGCCCATGGCCGCGTCGGTCTTCCGCGCGCTCGTCCATGACGCGGGCTTGGACGGACTCGTCGTGGTGGACAGCGCGGGCACCGACGGCTGGCACGAGGGCGACCCCGCCGACCCCCGCACCGACGCCGTACTGAAGGCCGCGGGCTACGGGACCGACCACGTGGCCCGCCAGTTCCGGGCGGACTGGTTCGCCCGGCGCGACCTGGTGATCGCCCTGGACCGCGGCCACCAGCGCACCCTGCGCCGCCTGGCGCCCACGCCGGAGGACGCGGACAAGGTGCGCCTGCTGCGCTCCTACGACCCCGAGGCCGACGGCGACCTGGACGTCCCCGACCCGTACTACGGCGACGCCGACGGCTTCGCGGAGTGCCTGACAATGGTGGAGGCGGCGAGCGACGGCCTGCTCGACGCGGTACGGGACACGGTGGAAGGACGAGCGGCATGACGGACGCGGAGCGGATACCGGGGCACACGCCCGCCCCCGCGCACGCCGACCAAGGCACCGGTACGCCCGTGACGGACGAAAGCACCGGCGCATCCCCGACTGGCGAACACACCGGCGCGCCCCCGACCGGCGACGGCACCCGCGCGGTGCGGGCCGGTCTCCCCGAACCGGCGAAGTACGAGCCGACCCTCCCGGGCCCCGTGTTCGCCGCGCACTTCCACCTCCCCGGCGAGCCGACCGGCCCCTACACCTACGGCCGCGACGAGAACCCGACCTGGACCCACCTGGAGCGCGCCATCGGGGAACTCGAATCCCCCGCGGACGACTCCGTGGAGACCCTCGTCTTCGCGTCCGGCATGGCCGCGATCTCCGCGGTGCTCTTCTCGCAGCTCCGCGCGGGCGACGCCGTGGTCCTGCCGGACGACGGCTATCAGGCGCTGCCCCTGGTGCGCGAGCAGCTCACGGCGTACGGCATCGAGGTCCGCACCGCGCCCACCGGCGGCGACGCGCAGCTCGACGTGCTCGACGGCGCCCGGCTCCTGTGGATCGAGACGCCCTCCAATCCCGGCCTCGACGTGTGCGACGTGCGCCGCCTCGCCGACGCCGCCCACGCGCGCGGCGCCCTCGTCGCCGTCGACAACACCCTCGCCACCCCGCTCGGCCAGCGCCCCCTCGACCTCGGCGCCGACTTCTCCGTGGCCAGCGGTACCAAGCAGCTCACCGGGCACGGCGACCTCCTGCTCGGGTACGTGGCCTGCCGCGACGCCGAGTTGACGGCCGCCGTCCGACGCTGGCGCAAGATCGTCGGGGCCATCCCGGGGCCCATGGAGGCCTGGCTGGCGCACCGCTCGCTCGCGACGCTCCAGTTGCGGGTCGACCGGCAGAACGCGACCGCCCTGGCCCTGGCCGAGGCTCTGCGCGACCGCGCCGACGTGACCGGCCTGCGCTATCCCGGCCTGCCCGACGACCCCTCGTACAAGCTCGCGGCGCGGCAGATGCGGCGCTTCGGGTGCGTGGTGTCGTTCGAGCTGCCCTCACGCGCGCGTGCCGAGCGTTTTCTCGACGCGCTGCGGCTCGTGGACGACGCGACGAGCTTCGGCGGCGTACGGTCCACCGCCGAGCGGCGCGGCCGCTGGGGCGGTGACGCCGTTCCGGAGGGCTTCATCCGCTTCTCCGCGGGCGCGGAGGACGCCGACGACCTGGTGGCGGACGTACTGCGGGCGCTGGACGAGACGAGGGCCTGACCCGGAGCTCCCTCGCGACCTGGTGCGGGGAATACCCCCTGCGACCTGGCGGGAGACATCCCCTGCAGCCTGGCGAGGGCCCTCCGCCGCAGCCCGGCCCGGACCTCCCCGCCGCGTACCTGCGGACCGTCCCGGCTACGTACAACGGACAGTCCGAGCCTCCCCCCTCGTGGCTCGGACTGTCCCGGTTCTGCGCGCGAAGAACCGCGCGAACAAGGCTAGTTGACTCTGTGTCAGTGTCCAATCACAGTAGCGACAGCAACCTATCGACAAATTTATAGTTGGCGGGCGCCGGGGGCCGACAGGGGGAGCTGAAGGAGTAGGTGGCGACATGGATCTGGCCCTGCTGCGGACTTTCGTGACCGTGCACCGGGCGGGGTCCTTCACGCGGGCGGCGGCTCTCCTCGGTCTCTCCCAGCCCGCCGTGACCTCACAGATCCGCACGCTGGAGCGGCAGGTGGGCCGACCGCTCTTCCTGCGCCAGGCCCGCGGCGTGACCCCCACGACCACGGGCGAAGAACTCGCTCACAAGGCCGCCCCGCACCTCGACGCGCTCGTGGAGATCGCCGAGGCCGGGCTCGACAAGGACTCGTCGGTCCGCACGCTCCACCTCGCCGGGCCACCGGAGTTCACCGCCGAACGCGCCCTGCCCGCTCTCACCGCGCTGACCGGCGACGACGGCCACGGCCTGGCGCTGCGCGCCTCGTTCGGCAACGCGGAGGAGGTCCTGGAAGGGCTCGCCGCCGGGCATCACGACCTCGCGATCACCACGGCCCGCCCGCGCGGCGCGCTGCTCACCGCGACGCCCCTGTGCGACGAGGAGCACGTCCTGGTCGCCGCGCCGCGCTGGGCCGCCCGGATCGGCCCCGGCAAGCTGCGCCGCAAGGGCGCGAGCATGGTGGAGAACCTGCCGGTGGTCGAGGTGCACGAGTCGCTGCCGCTCGTCTCGCGCTACTGGGCCGCCGTCTTCGACTCCCGCCCCGCCGCTTCGGGCACCGTCATCGTGCCGGATCTGCGGGCGGTGCTCGCCTGTGTGACCACGGGCGCCGGGCTCGCCGTCCTGCCGCGCTACCTGTGCACCGCCGCCCTGAAGTCAGGAGAGGTGGTGGCGCTGCTGGAGCCGGCGGTGCCGCCCCTGCGGACGTACTTCCTCGTCGTACGCACCGGCACACTCGCCATGCCGCACATCGCGCGGGCGCACGAATGGCTGCTGCGTGCTGCCGCCAAGTGGATGTGAGGACGGTCCGGCCGGGTCGCGATGTTTCACGTGGAACAGTCCGGGCCACATTTCTCCCATGACCGTCCGACCCGTGGTCAAGCGCACCGCACGTGCCGTCCTCCTCGACGGGGACGACCTGATCCTCATCAAGCGGACCAAGCCCGGCGTGGATCCGTACTGGCTCACCCCGGGCGGCGGTGTCGAGGAGGAGGACGCGACCGTCATCGACGCGCTCCACCGGGAAGTGCACGAGGAACTGGGCGCCAAGATCCTCGATGTGGTGCCCTGCTTCGTGGACACCGTCGAGCACATCGGCGAGGACGGCGGCGCGACCGGCGTGAAGGTGCAGCACTTCTTCGTCTGCCGCCTGGAGTCCATGGACCTGACCCAGCGGCACGGCCCCGAGATCGACGAGCCCGCCGGTGAGTACGAGATCGTGCGGGTGCCGTTCACCCGCGTCGGGATCGCCTCGGTCCATCTGGTGCCGCTGTCGCTGCGGCACTATCTGGACGGGAACATCGAGGGCGTACGGGCGATGCACGCGCCCGACCTGGGCTGAGCGCACGTCCGGCCGGGCTGGGCTCGCACCCGGCCTGGGCTGACGGCCGACTGATCCGCGCGGGTCAGTCGGCGGCCGCGACCAGTTCCTCCACCGAGTCGTGCCGGATGCGGCCCGCCGGTATGCCCACGTCCCGCAGCGCGTCCACGCCGCTGCGGATCATCCCGGGCGGACCCGAGAGATAGGCGTCGTACTCGTTCCAGGGGCCGTACTCACGCACCGCGTCGGGCAGTTGGGCCCGGTTGTCGACGATCGGGCGGACGGCCAGCCACGGGTGGGTCTGCTGGAGGCGCAGCATCGTGTCGATGTCGTACAGGTCGTGGTCGGTGCGCGCGCCGTAGAAGACCTCGACCGGCCGCCGCCTGCCGTGCTCGGCGACGTCCTCCACGAGCGCCTTGATGGGCGCTATGCCGGTCCCTCCGCCCAGACACAGCAGCCCGCTGTCGGTCGAGTGGTCCACGGTCATCGAACCGGCGGGCGGGCCGAGCCGGACCACGTCGCCGGGGCGGGCGCGGTGTACCAGGGCGTTGGAGACCCAGCCCGCCGGGACCGCCTTCACATGGAACGAGAGCAGTCCGTCGGAACGGGGCGCCGACGCGAAGGAGTAGTGCCGCCATATGCGCGGCCACCAGGGGGTTTCCAGGCTCGTGTACTGGCCCGCGAGGAAGGGGTACGGCTGGTCGGGGCGGGCGGTGATGACAGCGATGTCAGGCGTCCTGAGGTCGTGCGAGACGACCTCCGCGTACCACCAGGCGGGCGCCCGCAGTTCGTCCTCGGCCGCCGCGTCGATCATGACCTGGGAGATCGTCGTGTACGCCCGGACCCAGGCGGCCTCGGTCTCCTCGTCCCAGCTGGCGCTCGCGTACCGGCTCAGCGCGCCGATCAGACACTCCCCGACGGCTGGGTAGTGCTCGGGCTGCGTGCCGTACTTGCGGTGTCCGCGGCCGAGATTGCGCAGATACGTGACGAGTACGTCGGTGTGGTCGATGTTCTCCGCGGCGGTCAGCAGCGCCTTGAGCAGCCGGTCGCGCTGGGTGTCCATCGCGGCCGGGAACAGGACGCGCAGGTCCGGGTGGCGGGTGAACAGGAGCGCGTAGAAGTACGAGGTGACCTTGTCGGAGACGGGTGCGATCTCGGCCATTGTGCGCTGCACGAGGACGGCGTCGGGGGAGGCGTCGGGCTGGTGGGGGGTGGGTTCGGCGGGGGCGGGGGTGCCTGCGTGGGCGACGGCGGCGGGCGCGTGGGCGTGTGTCTCGACGGCGGCGGTGACATGTCCGTGGGCGTCGACGGCCTCTTCGGCGTGGGTGCTGGCGGCTGGAGCCTCCGGCGTCGGCGGGGTCTCGGCATCCGGCATCAGGTCGGCCTCGGCGTCCGCGTCGGCCGCTGCGACCGTGTGCGTGACGTCCACGTCCTCCTCGGCCACCGCGTGCGCGACGTCCTCGTCCGCGTAACTCACCTGCGACTGGGGCATCGTGGCGGATATTCGCCCCGCACCGGCCTCCGTGCCGCCGGAGACAGCCGGTCTGCCGAGGGGCCGTATCGCCGACACCCGCCGCCCGGACGGCGCCTCCCTGGGCCCGTCCTCGGGTTCGGGCGCTGCCCCGTCCTGCTCCGCCGCCGGAGGCGCCTCCGCGCCCTCCTGAGGCCTTGGCGATCTGCGGGGCGTGAACCAGCCGCCAGAACCGCCGTTGTCCCCGGAAGTGCCGTTGCCCGCCGACGTGGTGGTCGGAGCGTCCATGCTGTGCCTCGCCTCGAACATCTCTCGGTCGGTCGTGCACTTCCTCAGCGGAACGTGCGTGCTTCCCTCGCTCTGCCTCGCCAGCCCATGTCGATCACATTGAACCCTGGCGCCCCAAGAGTTACGGACAAGTAGGGAGAGAATGTGACATTGGCCGCAGTCAGCTCATCCGCAGCATCGCAGCCGCATCCATTCTGCGGAGCACAAAGCCGGAAGTACGGGTTCTCGATCTCTTTGCCCCGTTAAGCTTTGTTGATCTGCGTCCGCGCCCCCTCGGTTGCGCCTCCCACGCCCCTGGCTCGAACCGTTCTCCGCCCCTGGCCTGAACCGGAGTCGACCATACCGGCCGCCGCTCAGCGCACAAGTACCCTTCCTTCACTCGGAATTCAAGGGTCCACCCCCATCAATTGCCTCGATTACCGGCCTGCGCACCAATTCGTACGCCTTCCACAAATCGCGTCCGACATACGTGTGTGTGGCCAGGTCGATCAGCCGCGGATCCGCGTTGACCGCGACCGAAACGGGCATCGCGGTGAACAGGTCCAGGTCGGACAGTGAGTCTCCGTAGGCAACGCAATCGGCCGGGCTCACCCCGAACTCTTCACAGAGCCGGTTCGCGATCTTCACCTTGGCCGCCGGGTCGAGGATGCCTTCGGGATTCACGGGCTCGGTGAACGGCACGGCCGGGAATCGCGAGCCGAACGCGGCATGGGCGCCCCACCCCAGCAGCCGCTCCACGAAGAACGACGGAGACAGCGAGACAACGGCGCAATAGTCGCCGTTCGCACGGATCTCGGCCCAGGTGTCCTGGATGCTGCCCAGCCACGGCGCCCCCTCGAAGGCCGCCGTCACATCGGCGTCGGTGAGGTCCGCCCACAGCGCGTGCACCCGCACCGCGTACTGCGGGGAGTCGATGTGCCCCGCGACGAAGTCCCGCTCCAGCTCCGCGATCTCCCGCTCCAGGCCGAGCTGACGGGAGATCTCCACGGGTGCGGCGGTGCCGTACAGCAGCGTGCCGTCCAAATCGAAGAGGTGTAGGCGTGCCATGTACGCCGAGGCTAGTACCCGCGGTTACTCCCGCTGTCAGACGCCTCGGCTCGCTTCTCCCGGCACCGTGTTTCACGTGAAACTACGCCGCCCCGCACGCCGGGCCACCCTCGTCGTCCACGTCGCCGCCTCCGCCGGCTGGCTCGGGCTCACGCTCGGCCTCGTCGCGCTCGCCGCGGCCGCGATCACCACCGATTCCGCCCCGACCATCGAGGCCTCCGTCCGCGCGATGAAGGTCTTCACCGACTGGCTGGTGCTCCCACTGGCCTTCCTCACGCTGCTGAGCGGTGTGCTGCTCTCCCTGGGCACGCCCTGGGGGCTCGCTCAGCACCGCTGGGTCTATACGAAGTTCTGGCTGACCCTGGCCACCGTCACCGCGTCGACCTTCGCACTGCGGCCGGGCGTCAACGACGCGGTCGCGACCGTGACCGCCGGAGAGCAGTTGGCCAGCTCGACCGACCTCATCGCCGGACCCATCGTCTCGATGAGCGCATATCTGTTCATGACGGTCATCTCGGTCCTCAAGCCCTGGGGCCTGACCCGGCGCGGTCGGCGCCTGCGCGCCACACACCGGACTGACCAGAAACAACTTGGCCAAAAGCAGCGTGCTTCTACCCACAAAAAGGTGGACGCCGAGGTCATGCGTCAGACAGCCTGACCCGCGTGTCGACACCTACCCTCTCCGCACTGCCCATCCGCAGGCTGACTCCCCGTGACCTCACGGCCTGCGCCGATCTGTCCGAGGACCGTGGCTGGCCCCGCGAGGAACACAAATGGGGCCTGCTGCTCTCGGCCGGAACGGGCTACGGCATCGACGACCCCGACCGCCCCGGCCTGCTCGCCGCCTGCGTCGTCACCCAGTACGGACCCCTGGAGAACCCCTCCCTCTCGGCGATCGGCATGGTGCTGGTCGCCGAGCGCCATGCCCGCAAGGGCATCGGCCGCCATCTGATGCGCAGCGTCATCGAGTCCGCCGGCACCACACCACTCACCCTGCACGCAACGCCGAACGGCCGTCTCCTCTACGAACAGCTCGGCTTCAAGACGACCGGCCGCGCCGAGATGGTCGTCGGCCGCTTCACACCCGCCACCTCGGACGCGCAGGCTCCGGGCGTCACCACCCGGGCGGCGACCGCGGAGGACCTGCCCACCCTCGTCAGGCTCGACACAGAGGTCTTCGGCCTCGACCGCACCCACGTACTGACCCGTCTCCCGGCGTTCACCGACCAGCTGAGGGTCGCGGAGGCCGACGGCGAGATCATCGGCTACGCAGGCGCATGGCCGAACATGGAAACCCACGTCGTCGGCCCGCTGATCGCCCGGGACACGGAGACGGCGAAGGCCCTCATCGCGTCCCTCGGAGCCCACACCGACCGGCCGCTACGCACCGACATCGACGTACGCCACGAGGAACTGCTCACCTGGGTCAAGGTCCGCGGCCTCGAGTCCGTCGCCTTCAACGCCGTGATGACGCACGGCGTCCCGGAGCTGCCCGGTGACTGGACGCGCCGGTTCGCCCCGCTGACGGTCGCCGCGGGCTGACAGCCCCGGGTCGCCGCGAGCGAGCACGTCGAAGCTCGCCCTCAAGTGCCTTGGTGTTTCCGGCACTTGAGGGCGGGCTTTGTCGCGGGCTTCATGGTCGCCTTCTGTGCGGCCTGCCCGGGCCCGCGGTCCGCTGACGAGCCCGCTACGAGGCCGTACTACCGCAGGAGTACGGCGGGGGACGCCGGGAGTGGCCGGACGCCCGGGAAACCGCCGCCGCAGCCGCGCTACGCGAGGGTCTTCACGGCCGCCGTCGCGAACTCGTGGTCCTGCTCGGGGGCGCCGCCACCGACACCGATCGCGCCGATGAGGCGGCCGTCACGGTGGACGGGCACGCCGCCCGCGATGAACAGCAACGGCCGGTCGAGGGCGGTCGGCAGGGTGTGGAACGGCGCGCCGGGCTGCACCGCGTCGACGAGGTCGGCGGTCGGAGCGTTGAGCTGGAGGGCGGTGAACGCCTTGCGGGTGCTGGTCTCGCCGGAGATCAGGACGGCCCGGTCGTCGCGCCGGAAGGCCAGGAGGTGGCCACCGGCGTCGAGGACGGTGATGCTCACCGTGACGTCTGCGGCCTCGGCGGCGCGGCGGGCGGCGGCCACGAGGACCTCCGCGTCGCTGGTGGTCAGGGGGGCGACCGCGGTGGTGGGGGTGGTGGTCATGAGGAGTTCTCCTTGGTGGTTCTGCCGGGGGGTGTGCGGGGTGCGGGATCTGGCGCGGGGTGCGGGATCCCGGGGGACCGGATCGGGGGATCGTGCGGGATGTGGTCAGTGGTGGACGGGCACCGGGGCCTCGGCCACGGTCACGGCTCCGGTGACGACCTTGCCGGGGGAGGTGGACCGGCGCTCCAGGGCGGCCGAGAGGATGGCCAGGCCGAGGGCGGAGGCGGCCAGCGCGGCGCCCACCCAGTTCGGCGCCGTGTAGCCGAAGCCGGCGGAGATCACGAGGCCGCCGAGCCAGGCCGCGAGGGCGTTGCCCAGGTTGAAGGCGCCGATGTTGGCGGCCGAGGCGAGCGTCGGCGCGGCGGCGGCCTGGTCGAGGACCCGCTTCTGCAGCGGCGGCACGGTGGCGAAGCCGAAGGCACCGATCAGCGCGACGGAGACGGCTGCGGCGACCTTGTTGTGCGCGGTGAGCGTGAACAGGGCGAGCACGACGGAGAGGGCGCCGAGCGAGACGTACAGCATCGGCATCAGGGCGCGGTCCGCGAACCGGCCGCCGATCAGGTTGCCGCCGACCATGCCGAGGCCGAAGAGGACCAGGAGCCAGGTCACGGAGGAGTCCGAGTAGCCCGCGACGTTCGTCATCATCGGCGTGATGTAGGTGATGGCCGCGAAGACACCGCCGAAGCCGAGGACGGTCATCGCCATGGCAAGGAGCACCTGTACGTTGCGGAAGGCGCCCACCTCGTCACGGAGCCGTACGCCTTCGGGCTTGGGGAGGTCCGGAACGAGCTTGGCGATACCGGCGAGGCCGAGCACGCCCAGCCCGGCGACGATGACGAAGGTGACGCGCCAGCCGACGACCTGGCCGACGAACGTACCGAGCGGCACACCGACCACGTTGGCCACGGTCAGACCCGTGAACATCATGGCGATGGCGCCTGCCTTCTTCTCGGGGGCGACGAGTTCGGCCGCGACGACCGAACCGATCCCGAAGAAGGCGCCATGGGCGAGGGAGGCGACGACGCGTCCGGCGAGCATCACGCCGAAGCTGGGGGCGACGGCGGAGAGCAGATTGCCCGCGATGAAGAGCCCCATCAGGAGCATCAGCATCCGCTTGCGGGTGATCCGCTGACCGAGGACGGTCATCAGGGGTGCTCCGGCGACAACGCCGAGGGCGTAGCCGGTGACGAGCAGACCGGCGGTGGGGATGGAGACGTCGAAGTCACCCGCGACCTCGGGAAGCAATCCCATGATCACGAATTCCGTGGTGCCGATTCCGAAGGCCCCGATCGCGAGGGCCAGGAGCGCGAGAGGCATGGAACTACCTTCCAGACGGTTGCAAGGGCGCTTAACGTGCGTCCACAATAGTTGCATGCGCGGGTTAATTGCAAGCGCGGGATATTGCGTCGGTGGACTATCCTGGACGCAACCGCTCAAGGACGCGGACAGCGACCGCTCGGGGACGCGAGCACCGACCGCTCAGGGGCGCGAGCAGCGACGGCTTGAGGACACGAGAAGTCACCCGCCACGGGAACCGTCCGAGCCGCACGAAGGCGTCCGGGACGCAGGAAGACGGAGGAACAGTCATGACAGCGACAGACCCCGCACTCACCGCCCTCGCCCAGGGCTGGTGCGCTCTCTCCCTGCTCCACGGGAAGATCGAGACCCATGTCGAGCGGGCCCTGCAGGCCAAGCACGGCCTGAGCGTGCGGGAGTACAGCCTGCTCGACGTCCTGAACCGCCAGCACGAAGGCGAGGGCGGCCATCTACAGATGAAGCAGGTCGCCGACGCCGTCGTCCTCAGCCAGAGCGCCACCACCCGGCTGGTCACCCGCCTCGAGGAGCGCGGACTGCTGTCGCGTTACCTGTGCCCCACCGACCGGCGCGGCATCTACACGGACGTCAGCGAGAGCGGCGCCGCGCTCCTCGGCGAGGCCCGGCCCACCAATGACGCGGCACTGCGTGAGGCCCTGGACGAGGCCGCCAAGAACCCCGAGCTGGCACCGCTGGTCCAGGCGGTCGAGGCGGTCCGCACGCCTGCCTAAGTCCGCACCCGTCTAGGTCCGCCCGTCCTCCCGGTCTGCGGTCTGCGGTCTGCGGTCTGCGGTCTGCCGCATAGGCTGCGGCCATGGGAGATCTTGAGATACGACCCGCCGTGCCCGACGACATCCCCGCGATCGTCGCGATGCTCGCCGACGACCCCTTGGGCGCCGAGCGCGAGTCCCCGGACGACATGACGCCGTACCTGCCGGCGTTCGAGCGGCTCGCCGAGGACCCGAACCAGAACCTGGTCGTCGCCGTGCGCGAAGGCCGCGTGGTGGGCACGCTGCAGCTGACCATCGTGCCGGGCCTCTCCCGCAAGGGCGCGGTCCGTTCGATCATCGAAGCCGTCCGCGTGCACGCCGACGAACGGGGCAGCGGGCTCGGCACCCGCTTCATCGAGTGGGCCGTCGACGAGTCCCGGCGACAGGGCTGCCAGCTGGTGCAGCTGACCTCGGACGTCAAGCGCACCGACGCGCACCGCTTCTACGAGCGCCTGGGCTTCACGGCCTCGCATGTGGGCTTCAAGCTCCAGCTCTGACCGCGTGGGCGGCACGGGCCCTGACGCCGGATACCGAGTGCCGGGTACCGAGTGCCGAGTGCCGAGTGCCGGGGTGGCCTGTTTCACGTGAAACATGGCGAAGCAGGACACCTCAGCACCTCGTGGCCGCTCCAAGGCCGCCACAGTCGTCCGACGGCTCGCCCAACAGCTCGGCGCAACGACTTGCGTGACGCCCTGTGCGACGGCTTACGCGAGCCCGCGCCAGCCCTCCGGGTCCACCCCGCCCGGCACCGGCGCCCCCGCCTCGTACGGCTCACGCGTGAAGACGAACGACGCGAGGTCGAGGTGGCTCACCGAGCCGTCCGCCCCCCGGACGGCCTCAAGGCGCTCACCCGCGAAGTAGCCGTCGAGCCCCGTCCACGTCCCGTCCCCGTTGGGCCGAAACCGCGAACCGCGCCCCGCGCCCGCCAGCGGCCCCACCTCGACCGCGCCCTCGGCCGCAAGGCGCAGCACGTACACGCCGGTCCCCCAGTACCAGGGCCCCGCCAGCTCCAGCACGGCTGGATCGACCTCCGGCAGCGGCCGCCACGGCTCGGGAATGCGCGGCTCGGCCTCCGCCACGATCTGTACGAGTTCCGCGGCCACGACGGCCACCGGCAGCCCGGACGTGCAGTTGGCAAGGACCACCGCCCCCACCCCGTCCTTCTCGCTCGTCCACAGCGACGCGACGAACCCGGGAAGCGAGCCCGTGTGACCGGCCAGCGTGTATCCCTTCCCGCCGACCAGATCCACTCCCAGCCCGTACGTCCGCTCCCACTCCCCAGCCTCCGCGGGCGCCGACGGAGTCTTCATCTCGCGGACCGAATCCACGCCGAGCACCCGGTCGTCGCCCTCCATCAGGAAGACGGCGAACCGCGCCAGGTCGGCCGTGGTGGACCACAGCTGTCCGGCCGGTGCCATCAACCCCAGGTCCTCGGTGGGCTCGGGCAGCATGACGTCCGCCCAAGGGTGCACCGCCCAGCCACCGGCGTGCGGGGCCTGCGGGTGGCCGCTGGTGCGGCTCAGGCCGAGCGGCTCCAGGACCTCACGCCGCAGCACGTCCTCCCACGGCTCGCCACGCAGCGCCTCGATCAGCGAACCGAGCAGCGTGTAACCGGGGTTGGAGTAGTGGTGCCGCCGCCCCACGGGGTGCTTGAAGGGCCGCCCGCCGAGTACGTCGCTCAGCTCGGGGCGCAGCGAGGCCGAGCTGCGTTCCCACCAGACACCCGGCGTCTCCGCCCCCAACCCTCCCGTGTGCGCGAGGAGTTCCCCGATCGTCACCTCGCCCGCGCCGGTGCCCGGCAGATGCTTCTCCAAGGGGTCCGAGAGGTCGAGCACACCCTCATCACGCAGGCGCATCACGAGGACCGCGGTGAACGTCTTGGTGATCGATCCAATGCGGTACTGCACGTTCTCGTCCGGCGCGTGCCCCGCCACGCAGGAGCGGGCCCCGGTCCACGCCAGCTCGCCGTCGCGGACGACCGCGGCGACCAGCGAAGGGGCTCGCCCTTCTGCCTGGGCCGTGGCGATGCGGTGGGTCAGGGATCGGCGGGTGCTGGGAAGCAGCTCTTCATGAGTCATGGGGCCAGTCCATACGGGTGGGTGGCGCGCGTCGAGTCAATTCCGGTGTCGGCTCCTGACCTGGCGGGACATGTTTCACGTGAAACACCTCTCGCCGCGCGTGGCCGCCGTCCTGATCCGCCCCGCGACTGCCGCCTTCGCCCTCGCGTGACCGCCCCCCTCACCCTCATCTGACCGCCGACCTCACCGTCCTGTGCCCATCGCCCTCACCCTCACGTGATCACCGTCCCGGCCTGCACTGTCACGAACCGCCCCCTCCATCTGGTCACCCCTTTGACGCCACCCACCGTTGGAAGGAGAACGTGATGGCAGCGCACATCGTCGTGCTGGGTGCTGGCTATGCGGGAGTGGTCGCGGCCAAGATGATCGCCAAGGACCCGTCGACGCGGGTGACCCTGGTGAACGCCGCCGACCGGTTCGCCGAGCGGGTACGGATGCACCAGGTCGCCGTCGGCCAGCGGGTGCGGGAGCGGTCCATCGCCGAGCTGCTCGCGGGAGCACCCGTGGAGTTCGTCGTCGACCGGGTCGTGTCGATCGACCCCGACCGCCACGAGGTCGGGCTCACCGACGGCGCACCCATCCCCTACGACACCTTGGTCTACGCCCTGGGCAGCAGCGCGGACGAGGACGCCGTGCCGGGTGCCGCGCAGCACGCGTACCCGCTCGCGGGCCGGGACGACGCCACGCGGCTGCGGGCGAAGCTGGACGAGGGGGGCTGCGTCACCGTCGTCGGCGGCGGCCTGACCGGTATCGAGGCGGCGTCGGAACTGGCCGAGTCGCGGCCGGAGTTGAAGGTGCGCCTGGTGACCGGCGGGGCGCTGGGCGCGGCCCTGTCGGAACGCGGACGGCAGCATCTGCGCCGGGTGTTCGCCCGGCTCGGCGTGGAGGTCCAGGAGCAGGCACGCGTCGCCGAGGTGCGCGCGGACGGGGTCCAGCTCAGCGATGGTCGGCACCTGCCCGCGGACACGGTGGTGTGGACGACGGGTTTCCGGGTCCCGGACGTGGCACGCACCGCGGGGTTCGCGGTGGACGAGCACGGTCGGATGGTGGTCGACCGGACCTTGCGCTCCGTCTCGCACCCGGACGTGTACGCGATCGGCGACGCGGCCGCGGCGCAACGCCAGGACGGCCAGGAGCTGCGGATGGCCTGCGCGACGGGTCTCCCGGCGGCCGCCCACGTGGCCCGCACGGTGACCGACCGTCTCGCCGGACGCACCCCGCGCACCCTGCGCTTCCGCTACGTCAACCAGTGCATCAGCCTGGGCCGACGGGACGCCCTCGTGCAGTACGTACGCGCCGACGACAGCCCGCGCGAACTGGTCCTCACGGGCCGCTTCGCCGCCCTGTACAAGGAGTTCATCGTCCGTGGCGCCCTGGCGGCCCAGCGGCACCCGGCCTTGGTGAAGCTGACACCACGCGGCAGCGAGTCCGCGTAACCCGCTGCCCTAGGAAGGCTCCACAACACACCCCGTCGCACGCCCCCGCACGTCCAGACCGCTCCCAGCCCGTCGAGAAGGCTCCGCACCGCGGCGGCGAAGCCGGTCGGGTCGCTCTCGTGCACGGTGCGGCCGGTCACCAGCTCGAAACGCCGCGTACGGGGGCGGCGCGCGACCATGTCCCCCGGCTCGAAGGCTGGCCCCCGGCCGTCCGGGTGCTCCCGCAGGGCATCTGCGGGATAGCAGGCCGAGTCGCCCAGCTCAGCGAGACCACGCGTCCGGCCCCGAGAGCCTGTCCCCCCAACGGCTGAGCACACACTTTCGAGCCACTGAGTAACCTGCGTTGCTCTCGGCGCCCGCGGGGCGTCGAGAGTTTCGTGATCTCTCCTGGAACGCGGATCATCGAGCACAGGATCGACTGGCCTTGGCACCATCCGTGACCAGCGAAACCTACCCTCCCCGCTCCGATAGCATGATCCGACTCACGATGACTGCCCTCATCGCCACCCATCACGGAAAGCCACTCCAGCCAGCACGAAGAGTCACTTGTTTAACTAGCACCTAACAAATCGGCCAAACAATTGATATCTCTCTCAACGCGGGTGTTTTCGCGAATAAGCAGCAGAATTAATTTCACCGCGTGGCGTCAACCGCGGGCGGTTCTCTGGACCGTGGCGGGTGTGGTGACCCTAGGGTTCCTCATCGCACTGGAGATCGCCGCGCGTCACTACGGCCTGCCTGGACCGATCACCAATCAGGCACAAGAGGTGATTTTCGCTCCCGCGTCGGGACCGCTGTTGTACGCCGGTATGGCGTTGATGATGGTGGTGCTCACCTGGCGGCAACGGTTCATCGCTCTTGGCGCCGCGGTCTGCATCGACATCCCCTTCTTCTTGGGGCGCTGGGCAGTCGACTCCAAGATGACGTTCGGCAACGGCGCGTTGTGGGTGATGCTGGGCTGCGCGGTCATCGCTGTCGTGCGCCGCACCGGCCGGGAACGTGCCCTGCTGCTGAAGGGCGTCGGCCTCGGCCTGCTGCTCGTGGCCGGCCGCAAGACCGGCGATGCCTGGCTGCTGATCACGGCGAAGACCCGCCCGACGGTGCTCGACCAGTACGTGGCAACCGCCGATCACGCGCTGGGCAACCCGTCGTGGGTGGTCGGAAGACTGGTCGCGACCACCGGTCCGAACGGCATCCGTCTTCTCGACTTCGTCTACGTTCAGCTTGCGGTGGCCGCGGTCGTCGTCGCTCTGTACCAGCTGCGACGCGTGTCCGTGGAACGCCGCTTCCCGCGTCATCACCTGGTGCGCACGTTTCTGGTCATCGGCCTGCTCGGGCCGGCCATCTACATGATCTTCCCGGTGGTCGGGCCGATCTTTGCCTACGGCACCGGAAGCGAGCACTGGACCGAGCCCGACCTGTGGCCCAGCACGCCGCCCACCGCGCACTGGGCGGTGGCCAACCTGTGGCCGGACACCCCGCCGTCGATCAATACCCCGCAGGCGATCCCATTCGACGAGGTCACCCCGCGCAACTGCATGCCGAGCCTGCACACGGCGTGGGCCACGGCGATCTTCATTCACTCCCGCAAGGGGCCTCGAATTCTGCGATTCGCAGGCGCGTTCTGGCTGATCGCCACGCTCGGCGCCACGCTGGGATTCGGCTACCACTACGGCGTGGATATCGTCGCCGGTGTGGTGTTCACCCTCACTGTCGAAGCGGGTCTGCGCACGCTCGACCGTGGCTGGGACCGGTCAGGAATCCGGTTCACCGCTTACGGCGCAACGGTATTCGCCGCGCTCTTGCTGTCGTACCGCTTTCTGCCGATGGAAATGGCCAGGCACCCGTGGCTGTTCGGACCACTGCTCATTCTGGCAATGAGCTCAGTGATCTACGGCTACGTACGCACCACGAGAATGTGGGAACCGAAAGCCGCACTGGTACGGCAGCGCGAACCAGAATCCCAACCCGAACTCGTTTGAGCCACCTCCGGCTGGCACCTTCCGCCCCCTGAAGGCCGCAGGGGGCGGAAGGTGCCACGGGACGAGCCACTGCGAGACCCGCCCCTGCCTCCGCAGGCCCCGTTCCTACGGCTGCGGAACCGGTCCTACGTCTGCGCCATGTCCACAAAGCGCGAGTAGTGCCCCTGGAACGCCACCGTGATGGTCGCCGTCGGGCCGTTACGGTGCTTGCCCACGATGATGTCGGCCTCGCCCGCGCGAGGCGACTCCTTCTCGTACGCGTCCTCGCGGTGCAGCAGGATCACCATGTCCGCGTCCTGCTCGATGGAGCCGGATTCACGCAGGTCGGAGACCTGGGGCTTCTTGTCGGTGCGCTGCTCGGGGCCACGGTTCAGCTGCGAGAGGGCGATGACCGGAACCTCCAGCTCCTTGGCGAGGAGCTTCAGGTTTCGCGACATGTCCGAGACTTCCTGCTGTCGGCTCTCGGCGCGCTTCGAGCCGCCGGACTGCATGAGCTGCAGATAGTCGATGATCACGAGCTTGATGTCGGCGCGCTGCTTGAGGCGGCGGCACTTGGCTCGGATCTCCATCATCGACAGGTTCGGGGAGTCGTCGATGTAGAGCGGAGCCGCTGACACCTCGGGCATCCGGCGGGCGAGCCGGGTCCAGTCCTCGTCCGTCATCGTGCCGGAACGCATGTGGTGCAGCGCCACCCGCGCCTCCGCGGACAGCAAGCGCATCGCGATCTCGTTGCGTCCCATTTCCAGGGAGAAGATGACGCTCGGCAGGTTGTGCTTGATGGACGCGGCCCGCGCGAAGTCCAGGGCCAGCGTGGACTTACCCATGGCGGGACGGGCCGCGATGACGACCATCTGGCCGGGGTGCAGGCCGTTGGTGAGCGAGTCGAAGTCGGTGAAGCCCGTCGGCACACCGGTCATCTCGCCGCTGCGGGACCCGATCGCCTCGATCTCGTCGAGCGCGCCCTCCATGATGTCGCCGAGCGGCAGATAGTCCTCGCTGGTGCGCTGCTCGGTGACGGCGTAGATCTCGGCCTGGGCGCTGTTGACGATCTCGTCGACGTCGCCGTCGGCCGCGTATCCCATCTGCGTGATGCGCGTGCCGGCCTCGACCAGGCGGCGCAGGACCGCGCGCTCGTGGACGATCTCCGCGTAGTACTCGGCGTTCGCCGCCGTCGGGACCGTCTGGACGAGCGAGTGGAGATACGAGGCGCCGCCGACCTTGGTGATCTCACCGCGCTTGGTGAGCTCGGCGGCGACCGTGATGGGGTCGGCGGGCTCGCCCTTGGCGTAGAGGTCGAGGATCGCGATGAAGATCGTCTCGTGCGCCGGGCGGTAGAAGTCGTGGCCCTTGATCACCTCGACGACGTCCGCGATGGCGTCCTTCGACAGCAGCATGCCGCCGAGCACGGACTGCTCCGCGTCGAGGTCCTGCGGGGGAACGCGCTCGAAGGACGTGCCGCCGCTGTCCCAGCCGCCCTCCCTGCCCCGCTCGTGCTGCTCCTGGCCGCGTCCGCCGTCGCGGCGCGGGCGGGAGACGGGCAGACGGTCCCCCGGACCGCTGTCGGCCCACGGGTCGTCCAAGGGCTCGGAAATACTCACCGGGCCACCTCCTCCCGTCCGCCACGCGGACCTCGCCGTGCCTCTCTTTCCTACGGCACGACACTGACAAATAAGGGGGCCCAACTCCGGTTCTGACGCGTCGGATTTGCGGGGTTTCCGCGATGGCAGGACGAGGCGGGCGCCGGTCCACGGTAGGCCCGCGGGCACCGTCAGCCAATCTGGTTATCCACAGGTGGTGTGGATGACGGGCGCGATGCTGTGGAGAACCCCACAAAACCTGTGCACGGTCCGGTGGACAGCCCTGTGAACAAGCCCTCAGGACCTTTTCCACACCCACCCTGACCTGCATCTTTATCGTCCACCGGCTGTGCAGAAGAAAAACTTCCCCAGTCGGCCCAAGATCTTGACGAACAGCACCCCGCCCGATGCGCACACCCGACCTAAGTAAGGGTCTTAAGGTGATTGCATCTCTTACCTGTGGAAGATTAGATTGGTGCTCATGACACAGGCTCCCGCGGCACCCAAGGCCGCCCGGCGACAGCACGATCGAGAGATCGTCGCCCTCGCCGTCCCCGCCTTCGGCGCACTCGTGGCCGAGCCCCTCTTCCTGATGGCCGACAGCGCCATCGTCGGCCATCTCGGCACCGCGCAACTCGCCGGTCTCGGCATCGCCTCCGCGCTCCTGACAACAGCCGTGAGCATCTTCGTCTTCCTCGCGTACGCCACCACGGCCGCTGTCGCCCGCCGCGTCGGCGCCGGGGACCTGCAGGCCGCGATCCGCCAGGGCATGGACGGCATCTGGCTCGCCCTGCTCCTCGGCGCCGCCGTCATCGCCGTCGCCCTGCCGACCGCCCCCGCGCTGGTCGATCTCTTCGGCGCCTCCGACTCGGCCGCCCCGTACGCGGTCACCTACCTGCGCATATCCATCCTCGGCATACCCGCGATGCTCGTCGTGCTCGCCGCCACCGGCGTGCTGCGCGGCCTGCAGGACACCAAGACACCGCTGTACGTCGCCGGCGGCGGCTTCATCGCCAACGGTGCCTTGAACGTGCTCCTCGTCTACGGCTTCGGCTTCGGCATCGCTGGTTCCGCCTGGGGCACCGTGCTGGCCCAGTGCGGCATGGCGGCCATCTACCTGTACGTGGTCGTGCGCGGCGCCAAGCAGCACGGTGCCTCCCTCCGCCCCGACGCGGCCGGCATAAGAGCCTGCGCCCAGGCCGGAGTCCCACTCCTGGCCCGCACGCTCGCACTGCGCGCCATCGCGCTGATCGCGACAGCCGTGGCCGCCCGTCTCGGCGACGCCGATGTGGCGGCCCACCAGATCGTCCTGTCGCTGTGGAGCCTGCTCTCCTTCGCCCTAGACGCCATCGCGATAGCCGGGCAAGCCATCATCGCCCGGCACCTGGGCGCCGACGATCCACAAGGCGCTCGCGACGTCTGCCGCCGCATGGTCCAGTGGGGCCTCGTCTCGGGCGCCGCCCTCGGCCTGCTGGTCGTCGCGGCCCGACCTGTGTTCGTTCCGCTGTTCTCCGGCGACGCCGCCGTCCAGGACGCGGCCCTGCCCGCCCTCATCGTGATAGCGCTCGCCCAGCCCATCTGCGGCATCGTCTACGTCCTCGACGGGGTCCTGATGGGCGCGGGGGACGGGCCGTACCTCGCCTGGGCCATGCTGGTCACGCTCGCGGTCTTCGCCCCGGTGGCACTCCTCGTCCCCAGCCTCGGCGGCGGGCTGACCACCCTGTGGGTCGCGATGACGCTCATGATGACCGTGCGTGCGCTGACCCTGTGGCTGCGCTCCCGCTCGGGCAGGTGGGTCGTCACGGGCGCCACGCGCTGAACCTCTCCCGGCCTCCACGACGGTGTTTCACGTGAAACACCGCACGCCCCCAGCCGGAGGCACCACATACGAACCGGCACGGCAAAGGGGCCGCACCCGGAGGTGCGGCCCCTTCACTCAGTCCTGCGAGCACGAAGCTCAGGCAGAGACGACCTCGACGCTGACCTTCGCGGCCACCTCGGGGTGCAGACGCACGGACGTCGCGTGGGCGCCCAGGGTCTTGATCGGCGCGCCCAGCTCGACACGCCGCTTGTCGATCTTCGGGCCACCAGCAGCCTCGATCGCCGAAGCGACGTCAGCCGGGGTGACGGAGCCGAAGAGACGACCGGCGTCGCCGGAGCGAACGGCCAGGCGGACCTTGACGGCCTCGAGCTTGGCCTTGATCTCGTTGGCCTGCTCGATGGTCGCGATCTCGTGGATCTTGCGAGCGCGACGGATCTGCTCGACGTCCTTCTCGCCACCCTTGGTCCAGCGGATAGCGAACTTCCGCGGGATCAGGTAGTTGCGGGCGTAGCCGTCCTTGACGTCTACGACCTCGCCGGCGGCACCGAGGCCGGAGACCTCGTGGGTGAGGATGATCTTCATGTTTCGGTCACCCTTCCCTTATCGCGCGGTGGACGTGTAGGGCAGCAGCGCCATCTCACGGCTGTTCTTCACGGCCGTGGCGACGTCACGCTGGTGCTGCGTGCAGTTGCCGGTCACGCGGCGGGCACGGATCTTGCCGCGGTCGGAAATGAACTTCCGCAGCATGTTCGTGTCCTTGTAGTCCACGTACTGGACCTTGTCCTTGCAGAAAGCGCAGACCTTCTTCTTAGGCTTGCGCACAGGCGGCTTCGCCATGGTGTTTCTCCTGTGTGATCAAGAAGTGTGGGTACGACCCGCCTTCTCGCCCTGAGGCCTACGGCCTAAGGCTTAGAAGGGGGGCTCGTCCGAGTAGCCGCCGCCGGAGCCGCCGGAGCCGCCGGAGCCGCCGGAGCTTCCGCCCCAGCCGCCACCGCCGCCGCCCTGCTGGCCGCCGCCGGCAGGCGCACCGGTCGCCCAGGGGTCGTCGGCGGGAGCACCGCCGCCACCCTGCTGCTGACCGCCGCCGGAGCTTCCGCCCCAGCCGCCACCGCCGCCGCCCTGCTGGCCGCCGCCACCGCCGCCGCCGTATCCGCCCTGGCCGCCGCGACCGGTGGTCTTGGTGACCTTGGCCGTGGCGTTCTTGAGGCTGGCGCCGACTTCCTCGACGTCCAGCTCGTAGACCGTGCGCTTGATGCCCTCACGGTCCTCGTAGGACCGCTGCTTCAGCCGGCCCTGCACGATGACGCGCATGCCTCGCTGGAGCGACTCGGCGACGTTCTCCGCCGCCTGACGCCAGACCGAGCAGGTCAGGAACAGGCTCTCGCCGTCCTTCCACTCATTGGTCTGCCGGTCGAAGGTGCGGGGGGTGGACGCGACACGGAACTTCGCGACCGCCGCACCGGACGGGGTGAAGCGCAGCTCGGGGTCGTCGACAAGATTGCCGACGACCGTGATGACGGTCTCGCCTGCCATTGGGGGAACCTCTCGGCGGGTTTGCTGCTGGCTGCTTTTACTGCTGCTACTCGGATCCCGAGTTCCGTCGAGCCCAGGGGCTCAACGGGTCTGAGCCAGAGGCTCAGTGCATCTCGGGGCGGAGGACCTTGGTCCGGAGGACCGACTCGTTCAGGTTCATCTGGCGGTCGAGCTCCTTGACGACCGCAGGCTCGGCCTGCAGGTCGATGACCGAGTAGATGCCCTCGGGCTTCTTCTTGATCTCGTACGAGAGACGACGACGGCCCCAGGTGTCGACCTTCTCAACCTTTCCGTTGCCCTCACGGACGACGGAAAGGAAGTTCTCGATCAGCGGGGAGACAGCGCGCTCCTCGAGATCGGGGTCGAGGATGACCATCACCTCGTAGTGACGCATGTGGAACCCACCTCCTTTGGACTCAGCGGCCACGGTCGTTCCGTGGCAGGAGGGTCGTGATGCGTACGCAACGGTATCGGCCGCCACTGACAATCGGCCCCCGCGGACGGGGGCTCATGCTGTGGCCTGGGCAGACACCGGTGCAGACGGTACAGACTACCTGCACCTTGCCTTCCGGTTGAAATCCGACGGTGGGCGGGCAGAATCTGTACACATCGGGTGTGTATGGCGCTACGATGCGCCGCCTTCCGCAGGAGGTGCCTCCATGGCACAAGCAATGCGACCCAACACCGCCGGCTCCCTCTTCGCCACCGACGGCAAGCCCCATCCGCTCCAGGACACGCTGCTCGGCGTGACCCTGGCGCTCGGGGCCATCGCCTTCGTGACCGCGATGTTCCACAACCTGCACCTGCTGAGTTCCTGGACCGGCCTGGTCGGGATCTTCACGGGGGCCTACGGGCAGTTCATCTCGGTGACGACCCGCGAGCGCTTCTTCCTGATCGTCGGGCTCGGCGCCTCGGCGGTCGGCTTCTTCCTGGGCATGGCACACGGCGGACTCTTCGGCGGCCTTTGGTGACCGGCGAACTCCGGTAAACAGACAGCGGGCCTGCCGCTGACGGACCCGCACCGTCCCTGGTCGGAGCACGGCCGGGGACAAAGGTTCCATACGCCCAGACGGGGCGCTCGCAGGGCGCAGTAGGCTTCGGCGCGAGAGCCGGAGCCCCTGTACCCATGGGGACACACCAGCCCGAGGAGCGCCGCGAATGAGCCTGACCCTGAGGACCATCAGCCGAGAGCAGCATCTGGCGTACATCCAGAGCCTGCCGTCGGCGAGTCATTGCCAGGTCCCCGCATGGGCAGACGTGAAGAGTGAATGGCGCTCGGAGAACCTCGGCTGGTTCGACGACAGGACCGGCCAGCTGGTCGGCGTGGGCCTCGTCCTCTACCGCCAGTTGCCCAAGGTCAAGCGCTATCTCGCGTATCTGCCCGAGGGTCCGGTCATCAACTGGTACGCCCCGAACCTGGACGAGTGGCTCCAGCCGATGCTGGCGCACCTGAAGAAGCAGGGCGCCTTCTCCGTGAAGATGGGCCCGCCGGTCGTCATCCGCCGCTGGGACGCCCCCGCGATCAAGTCCGGCATCCAGAACCCGGACGTGAAGCGGCTGCGCGACGTCGAGGCGACGACCATCGAGCCGCGCGCTTTCGAGGTCTCGGACAAGCTCCGCCGCATGGGCTGGCAGCAGGGCGAGGACGGCGGCGCCGGCTTCGGTGACGTACAGCCCCGCTATGTGTTCCAGGTGCCGCTGGCCAACCGTGCCCTTGAGGACGTCCTCAAGAACTTCAACCAGCTCTGGCGCCGCAACATCAAGAAGGCCGAGAAGGCCGGCGTCGAGGTCGTCCAGGGCGGCTATCAGGACCTCGCCGAATGGCAGCGCCTCTACGAGATCACCGCGATCCGCGACAAGTTCCGCCCGCGGCCGCTGGGTTACTTCCAGCAGATGTGGCAGACCCTCAACACCGAGGATCCCAACCGCATGCGGCTGTACTTCGCGCGGCACAACGGCGTGAACCTGTCGGCGGCGACGATGCTCGTCGTGGGCGGCCACGTCTGGTACTCCTACGGCGCGTCCGACAACATCGGGCGTGAGGTCAGGCCCTCGAACGCGATGCAGTGGCGGATGCTGCGCGACGCCTACGCGCTCGGCGCCTCCGTCTACGACCTGCGGGGCATCTCCGACTCGCTCGACGAGACGGACCACCTCTTCGGTCTGATCCAGTTCAAGGTCGGCACCGGCGGCGAGGCCGTGGAGTACGTCGGTGAGTGGGACTTCCCGCTGAACAAGCTGCTGCACAAGGCTCTCGACATCTACATGTCGCGCCGCTGATCCCGCACTGCTTCCGTCCGCATTTCCTTCCATACCTCTGTTACACCGCAGACATCAGAAAGGTTCCGGGACCAGCCATGGCGCTCACGCTCTATGTCGACACCGCGCGCTGGCGGGCACACCAGAAGCACATGCTGGAGCAGTTCCCGGGCATCGTCCCGGTCTGCAAGGGCAACGGCTACGGCTTCGGTCACGAGCGGCTCGCGGAGGAGGCCACGCGATTCGGCTCGGACGTGCTCGCCGTCGGCACGACCTACGAGGCCGCCCGGATCAAGGACTGGTTCGGCGGCGACCTGCTGGTCCTGACGCCGTTCCGCCGGGGCGAAGAGCCTGTGCCGCTGCCCGACCGCGTCATCCGCTCCGTGTCGTCGATCGACGGCGTGCACGGCCTCGTGGGCGCCCGCGTCGTCATTGAGGTCATGTCCTCGATGAAGCGCCACGGCGTCAGCGAGCAGGACCTGCCGCTGCTGCACGCGGCCATCGAGGACGTACGCCTCGAAGGCTTCGCGATCCATCTGCCGCTCGACCGCACCGACGGCTCGGACGCCGTCGAGGAGGTCATCGCCTGGATGGACCGGCTGCGTGCCGCCCGCCTGCCGCTGCACACGATGTTCGTCAGCCACCTGAAGGCCGGTGAACTGGCCCGCCTCCAGCAGCAGTTCCCGCAGACCCGCTTCCGCGCGCGGATCGGCACGCAGCTCTGGCTGGGCGACCACCACGCGACCGAGTACCGGGGCGCCATCCTGGACGTCACCCGCGTCGTGAAGGGGGACCGTTTCGGCTACCGCCAGCAGAAGGTCGCCTCCGACGGCTGGCTGGTCGTCGTCGCGGGCGGTACGTCGCACGGCGTCGGCCTGGAGGCCCCGAAGGCGCTGCACGGCATGATGCCGCGGGCGAAGGGCGTGGCCCGCGCGGGCCTCGCGACCGTCAACCGCAACCTCTCGCCGTTCGTCTGGGGCGACAAGCAGCGCTGGTTCGCCGAGCCTCCGCACATGCAGGTGTCGCTGCTCTTCGTGCCGTCGGACGCGCCGGAGCCGCAGGTGGGCGAGGAACTGGTGGCCCACCTGCGGCACACCACCACGCAGTTCGACCGGATCGTCGACCGCTGAGCCGTCGCTCCAAGGAAGTCTCGGCCCTCGAGCACATCGAGGGCACATGCCGAAGGGCCGGTACGCGCCACCCGCGCACCGGCCCTTCGGCTTGCTCAACGGGTCGGGCACAGTGGCCCGCCCGCGCCGATCGCTCGCCCTGTTCGCTCAGGGCGAACGGTCACCCGCCGTCCCCCACTTCACGCACGAGCCCGCCCCGTCCTGCCCGGCCTGCCGCGGCGGACGCGCCGCGGCACCGAGCACGAAGACGTCCGGAGCACCGTCGAGGACCCCTCCGGAGGGGTCGTCCTCCCCGGTCCGCCGCACCACGTCCCGCTCCGGCAAGAGGATGTCGCGCACGACCACGGCGCACAGGTACAGCGTCCCCAACAGATGGATCCCGATGGCCAGTTGGTAGCCCTCGGTGGGCAGCCCCTTGTGGGCGTCCCCGCTCGTCGTGAACGCGAGATATCCCCAGATCCCCAGGAAGTACGCGACCTCACACGCCTGCCAGATGAGGAAGTCACGCCAGCGAGGGCGGGCCAGCGCGGCGAGCGGAATCAGCCACAGGACGTACTGCGGCGAGTAGACCTTGTTGGTGAGGATGAAGGCAGCGACGACCAGGAAGACGAGCTGCGCCAGCCGTGGACGGCGTGGCGCGGTCAGGCCGAGGGCGGCCACCCCCAGGCAGCAGAGCACCATCAGCGCGGCCGCGAGCTTGTTCACCGTGTCCGTGGTCAGGGGGTCGTCCATGCGCTGGGAGAGGATCAGCCAGAACGACCCGAAGTCGACCCCGCGCTCCTGGCTGAACGTGTAGAACTTCGCCCAGCCCTCGCGGATGTGGAAGCCCGCCGCGTCGTGGCTGATCATCACCGGCAGGTTCACCGCGAGCCAGGCGCCCACCGCGCTCCCCGCGGTCAGCCAGAAGGCCCGCCAGCGCCCGGCTCGCCAGCACAGCACGAGCAGCGGCCCGAGCAGCAGCGCCGGATAGAGCTTGGCGGCCGCCGCGAGGCCGATGAGGATCCCCGCGGCCACGGCCCGCCCGCGCGCCCACATCAGCATCGCCATGGCCGTCAGGGCGACCGCGAACAGGTCCCAGTTGATGGTGGCCGTGAGGGCGAAAGCAGGAGCCAGAGCGACGAGCAGGGCGTCCCAGGGGCGACGCCGGTGGATGCGGGTCACACAGACGGCGATGACGACCGTGCAGACCATCAGCATCCCGGCATTGACCATCCAGTAGATTTTCTCCTGGTGCTGGATGGTCCCGCTGCCCGGCGTCAGCCAGGCGGCCACCTGCATGAACAGACCGGTCAGCACCGGGTACTCGAGGTACTCCATGCCGACGTCGGCAGGCAGCTTGTCGAAGTACGGCACGAGCCCGTCAGCGAAGCCGCGCCCCTGGTAGAGGTGGGGGATGTCGGAGTAGCAGGCATGCGTGTACTGCGAGCTCGCACCGACGAACCAGCCGCCGTTGTAGCAGGGCATCTTCTGCACCATGCCGAGTGCGAACATGCCGATCGCGACCAGTGCGATGACGCGTACCGGGGTCAGCCAGGTCGCCGCCAGCAGGGCTCTGCGGCCGATCGGTCCGCCGATCAGCTCGCTGCCGGCCGCAGCGACCTCGTCCTGCTTCGTGGGGAGCACAGGCTGCGGCGCCTGCTCGGGTACTGACTGATGCGCGCGTGTGGGGGGCATCTTCTCTGCGCTGGGCATGGCGCACATCCTGCCGTACCGCTCTGAGAACTCCCGCTGTACGTGCCCAAGAACTCTCCGTACCCCCGACGGACGGCTGAAGGCCCAGGCCTCGCGGCACGAAGGCCTCGCGGCAGCGCGCCGCACCAGGACGTCACGGCACGACGCCATCACGGCAGGCACAACACGAGACAGGCACAACAAGGCCGCCGCACCGTTGCCGGATGCGGCGGCCTTGTTTCACGTGAAACATGCCGTTTCCGTGGATCACGCCGTTTCACGTGAAACGTACGCAGGGATCGGCTCAGCCGGTCGGACCGGCGAAGAGCCCTCCTTCGTTGTCGTTGCCGTTGTTGCCGCCGTTGCCATTGCCGCCGTTCGGCTCGCCGGTGGGTGGTTGTGTCTCACCGCCGGGTCCGCCGTCGGCACCGCCGCTATCGGCTCCGCCGTCCGTCGCACCGCCGTCGTCCTCACACCTGGGGTCCCAGGGCTTGCACGACTCGGTCGGGTCGGGAGACTCGGACGGGTCGGGAGACTCGGACGGCTTGGTCTCGCTCGGCGACGGCGACGGGGAGTCGCTCGGCTCGGGCTCCTCGGTCTGCGTCGGGGAGGGCGGCGGCGGGTCTCCGACGACCTCGCCGATCTTCCCCGGAACCGGGAACGGGATGGCGCGCTCGCCCTTGAGCGCCTCCTGCATGTAGTCCTTCCAGATCTGCGCGGGGAAGGAGGCGCCGTGGATCTTCTTCTCGCCGCCTGTGCCGAACATCTCCAGGAATTCGCGCTTGCTGTTGTTCTCGTCGTCGTCGAGCCGGTACATGCTGATCGCCGTCGAGAGCTGCGGGGTGTAGCCGACGAACCAGGCGGACTTGTTGCCGTCCGTCGTACCGGTCTTGCCCGCCACCTGGCGGCCGGGCAGCTGGGCCGACGTGCCGGTGCCCTTGTCGACGACCGTGCGCAGCACGTCGGTGACGTTGTTCGCGACATCAGCGCTGAAGGGGCTCTTGGTCACGGTTTCGTGCTGGTAGACCGTCTCGCCCTCCTTCTCGACCTCCTTGACCGAGAACGGATCGCGCTGCTTGCCTGCGTCGGCGAACGTGGCGTACGCCCCGGCCATGCGGATCGCACTCGGTGATGAGGTACCGAGGGAGAAGGACGGGTAGGTGGCGCCCGCCATGGACTTGTCGTCCTTGAGGCCGGCGTCCATGGCCGCTGCCTTCACCTTGTCGAGCCCGACATCCATGCCGAGCTGGACGTAGGCGGAGTTGACCGACTCCCGCATGGCCTCGCGGAGGTCGATCTTGTAGGTCGGCGGGTTGTACGACTGCTGACCGTCATTGGTCTGCAGCCACTCCTTGCCGTCCTTGTCCTGCCAGACCGTACCGTTGTAATTCTTGATCTTGAGCTTGTTCTTGCCGCTGTACTTGCTCTTCGGGTTGACGATGGTGCGCGTGCCATCGCCCTGGATCTCGCCGCCGGTCTTGGAGCGGATGCCGTTCTTGAAGGCCGCCGCCAGCACGAAGGGCTTGTACGTCGAGCCCACCTGGGCACCGGTCGTGTCCGCGTTGTTGGTGAAGTGCTTGGTCGCGTCCTCACCGCCGTAGATGGCCTCGATCGCCCCGGTATTGGGGTTCACCGACGCACCACCGAACTGGACGTGCGTGTCCTTGTCCGGACGCAGCTTCGGCTTGATCTTGGCCTTGCGGACCTTCTCCACCGCGTCCTCGAGCTGGTTGACCTTCTTCTTGTCGAAGGTCGTGTGGATCTCGTAGCCGCCCTGTTCGAGCTGGCCTGCGGTGATCTTGCCGTCGCTGTTGTTGATGACGTACGCCTTGGCC
Source organism: Streptomyces flavofungini (assembly GCF_014650815.1). Classification (GTDB taxonomy): domain Bacteria; phylum Actinomycetota; class Actinomycetes; order Streptomycetales; family Streptomycetaceae; genus Streptomyces; species Streptomyces flavofungini. Next base: position 168,402 of record NZ_BMVR01000011.1, on the reverse strand, counting down.
AGCGAGACCAGGTAGCCGATCTGGCCGCTCAGCTTGACGTTCGAGCGCGGGCTCTGCAGCTTCGGGAACTTGGTGTACTTGTCGCGGACGTCGGCGCTCAGACTGCCGTCCTTGACCTCCTCGTCGAGGATCCACTTCCAGCGCTTCTCGGCCCGCTCCCGGTTGGCCTTGGGACTGGCCGCGGGGTCGATCTCGGGGTATCCGGCCGGGTCGTAGTACGTGGCGCCCTTGAGGACGGTCGCAAGGAGGGCGCACTCACTCGGGTTCAGCTTCTCCGCGTCCTTGGCGAAGTAGGCACGCGCGGCGGCCTGGATGCCGTAGGCATTGCGGCCGTAGTAGGCGGTGTTCAGATAGCCCGCCATGATGTCTTCCTTGCTCACCTCCCGGCCGACCTTTATGGAGATGAACAGTTCCTTGAACTTCCGCGTGAACGTCTGCGACTGGTCGTCGAGGCGGGCGTTCTTCACGTACTGCTGCGTGATCGTCGAGCCGCCCTGGGTCTGACCGCCCTTGGCCATGTTCACCACGGCCCGGGCGATACCCATCGGGTCGACGCCCTTGTCCTTGTTGAAGGTCTTGTTCTCCGCCGAGATGACGGCGTTGCGCATCGCCCGCGGGATGTCCTCGTACTTGATGATCTGGCGGTTCGTCTCACCACCCGTCGCGACCATCTGCGAGCCGTCGGCCCAGTAGTAGACGTTGTTCTGGGCCCTCGCCGCCTTGGCGACCTCCGGGACCTCGACGAGGGCGTACGCGATGCCGATGACCGCCAGCGCGCTGCCGAGGAACCCGATGAACAGGCCGGTGACGAGCCGCCATGACGGCAGCCAGCGCCGCGCTCCGAACTTACCCGCGCGCGGATAGTCGATGAAGCGCTTCTTGACGGGCTCGTGGCCACGCCCTCTGCCGCGCCCTCGACCGGCGTTCTCGGCCACTCTGCGTCGGCCGCCGCCACCCCCGACGGAGCCGTTGCGGGCCGCGCGCCGAGCCTCGGCCCGGCCGCCGTAAGGACGCTCCTCGCCCTCGGGAGCCCCCTGCCCGTACGACGACGGGGATGACGGCGCGCCAGTGGCGCCACGCGGTGCTGCACGACGGCCCGACGGCGCGCCGGATGCGCCGGATGCGCCACGCCTGGCCGCGGCGCGTCCGCCGCCCTGCGGCTGCGGCGGTTTGCGACGGTGCTCGCTCATCGAACGACTACTCCTCGGGCAGGCGCGGATCTCCGCGCCTGGAAACGGCGGCTGGTTTCCGGTCCCCCCGATGTACGGATGCGCCCGTTCCGGCACTCATCCGCACTGCACCGGGGACGACGACGCCACCTCGCGTCACTTGGTTCCCGGCGGTATGCATGGCGCACAGACTACGCACCGTCAAAACCCTCTTAGGACCGAAGTTCACCCCAAAACAGGCAAGTTACTTCCTACGAATCGGTGATGTGATGCCGTTCACCGTGCCCCCTCTTGTCGCAGGCGGCACCTCGTTCTATCGTCGTGATGTATCGAGCCGATACATCGGGTCGGCATAAAGGGCCGTGCGCGGCAGACCGGGACAGACGGGAGGCGACGATGAGCAGACGCTCCGGCATCCTCGAGTTCGCCGTGCTCGGCCTGCTCCGCGAGTCCCCGATGCACGGCTACGAGCTGCGCAAGCGGCTCAACACCTCACTGGGTGTGTTCCGCGCCTTCAGCTACGGGTCGCTCTACCCATGCCTCAAGACTCTGGTCACGAACGGCTGGTTGATCGAGGAATCGGGTACTGCCGGAGAGGCCCTGGCTCCCCTCGCGGGGCGCCGCGCCAAGATCGTCTATCGGTTGACGGCTGAAGGTAAGGAACACTTCGAGGAACTGCTCTCGCAGACCGGCCCCGATGCGTACGAGGACGAGCACTTCGCTGCCCGCTTCGCCTTCTTCGGCCAGACCTCGCGGGACGTGCGGATGCGGGTGCTCGAGGGCCGCCGCAGCCGCCTGGAGGAGCGCCTGGAGAAGATGCGCGCCTCCTTGGCCCGCACCCGGGAGCGCCTCGACGACTACACGCTTGAGCTGCAGCGGCACGGTATGGAGTCCGTGGAGCGCGAAGTGCGCTGGCTGAACGAGCTCATCGAGAGCGAGCGCGCGGGACGCGACCAGCAACGGTCCGCCCCCGACAGCTCCGCTCAGCAGAACAGCACATCTGGGGAGTCGGGCGTCCTGCCCCGGCGGCGGGGCAGCACCCCGCCGCCGGATGCGTCCGACGACACCACCAAGTGAGCCTCCGCATTCCGCGGAGTCTCATCCGGAATACCGAGATCACACAGGGAGCAACCGGAATGGGTTCGGTTCGCGTAGCCATCGTCGGCGTGGGCAACTGCGCCGCCTCGCTGGTCCAGGGCGTCGAGTACTACAAGGACGCAGACCCGGACACCAAGGTCCCGGGCCTGATGCACGTCCAGTTCGGCGACTACCACGTGGGTGACGTCGAGTTCGTCGCCGCCTTCGACGTCGACGCGAAGAAGGTCGGCCTCGACCTCGCGGACGCCATCGGTGCCAGCGAGAACAACACCATCAAGATCTGCGACGTGCCGAACTCCGGCGTGCAGGTCCAGCGTGGCCACACCCACGACGGTCTGGGCAAGTACTACCGCCAGACCATCGAGGAGTCCGCCGAGGCCCCGGTCGACGTCGTCCAGATCCTCAAGGACCGCAAGGTCGACGTCCTGGTCTGCTACCTGCCGGTCGGCTCCGAGGACGCCGCGAAGTTCTACGCCCAGTGCGCCATCGACGCCAAGGTCGCCTTCGTCAACGCCCTCCCGGTCTTCATCGCCGGTACCAAGGAGTGGGCGGACAAGTTCACCGAGGCCGGCGTCCCGATCGTCGGTGACGACATCAAGTCGCAGGTCGGTGCCACCATCACGCACCGCGTCATGGCGAAGCTGTTCGAGGACCGCGGTGTCCGTCTTGAGCGCACCATGCAGCTCAACGTCGGCGGCAACATGGACTTCAAGAACATGCTGGAGCGCGACCGCCTCGAGTCCAAGAAGATCTCGAAGACGCAGGCCGTCACCTCGCAGATCCCCGACCGCGAGCTGGGCGAGAAGAACGTCCACATCGGCCCGTCGGACTACGTCGCGTGGCTCGACGACCGCAAGTGGGCGTACGTCCGCCTCGAGGGCCGCGCCTTCGGTGACGTCCCGCTGAACCTGGAGTACAAGCTCGAGGTCTGGGACTCCCCGAACTCGGCCGGTGTCATCATCGACGCCCTGCGCGCCGCGAAGATCGCCAAGGACCGGGGCATCGGCGGCCCGATCCTCTCCGCGTCCTCGTACTTCATGAAGTCCCCGCCGGTGCAGTACTTCGACGACGAGGCCTACGCGAACGTCGAGAAGTTCATCAAGGGCGAGGTCGAGCGCTGAGTCAACCGCTGCGCCGACTGCTGAGTCGGCTGCTTCGGTTGGCAGTTGGGGTCCCCGGGTCGTATGTGCCCGGGGACCCCGCTCGTATGTGAGGCTGTGCTCCATGGCTGTCGTCGGTGACCTGCGCGTTCTCCTGCGGCTGCGGGATTTCCGGCGCCTGCTGACCGTGCGGCTCGTCTCCCAGGGCGCGGACGGCGTCTTCCAGGTCGCGCTCGCCGCGTACGTGGTCTTCTCGCCGGAGAAGGAGACGTCCGCCGCGGCGATCGCCTCCGCGATGGCGGTGCTCCTCCTTCCGTACTCCCTCGTCGGCCCGTTCGCGGGCGTCCTGCTCGACCGCTGGCGGCGCCGCCAGGTCCTGCTGTACGGCAATGTGCTGCGGGCCGCCCTCGCCTGCGTGACCGCCGTGCTGATCCTCAGCGACACCCCGGACTGGCTGTTCTACGCCTCCGCGCTGTGTGTGACGGCCGTCAACCGCTTCGTCCTGGCCGGGCTCTCGGCGGCGCTGCCGCGCGTCGTCGATGCCGACCGGCTGGTCATCGCCAACTCCCTCTCCCCGACCGCCGGAACCCTCGCGGCCACCGCGGGCGGCGGCCTCGCCTTCGCGGTACGCATCGTGGCATCGGACTCGGACGCGGCCGTGGTCCTCCTGGGGGCCGCGCTCTACCTCTGCTCGGCACTCGCCTCCCTGCGCATCTCCCGTGAACTCCTCGGCCCCGATCCGGAGTTGGTGCAGCCACACCTGCGCACGGCGCTCGCCGGGACCGCACGCGGCCTCCTTGCGGGCGTACGCCACCTCGCCGAGCGCCGCCCAGCCGCGCACGCTCTCGTGTCGATGACGCTCATGCGGTTCTGCTTCGGCGCGCTGACGGTCATGGTGCTGATGCTGTGCCGGTACGCGTGGGGGTCGACGGAGGACGACGGGCTCGCGCTGCTCGGGGTCGCCGTGGGGATCTCCGGTGCCGGGTTCTTCGCGGCGGCCGTGGTGACGCCGTGGGCCGCGGGGCGGTTCGGGCCGCGCGGCTGGCTCGTGCTCTGCGCCGCCGCGGCGGCCGTCCTGGAGCCCGCGCTCGGCCTGGCCTTCGCCCCGGTGCCGATGTTCGTCGCCGCCTTCGTCCTGGGCCTGACCACCCAGGGCGCGAAGATCGCCACGGACACGGTCGTCCAGGCCGCCGTGGACGACGGCTTCCGAGGCCGGGTCTTCTCCCTCTACGACGTCCTCTTCAACATCTCGTTCGTCGGCGCGGCAGGCGTGGCCGCCCTGATGCTGCCCCCGGACGGAAAATCGGCCCCCTTGGTTGTCACGGTGGCCGTGATTTACGCGGCGATTGCTGTGGCTATGGCCAGGTTTGACGACCAGTAAGTGTCACATCAATGCCACAGAGGCCCGCTGAGCTTCAATCCGCGCTCGGGACCTCGGTAACTTACGGGGGTCGTTTCGCGCCATCGCGCATCCCAGCCACACGCCTTGCGCTCTCTTCTAGGGGGATCCCCGTGTCCACTCCGCCGCCCCAGGGCCAGAATCCATTCCCCCAGGGCCAGCAGCCCTACGGCCAGCCGCAGGGTGGTGCGCCGTACGGCCAGCCCCAGAGCGAGGGCGCCCCTTACGGCCAGGCTCCCGGCCAGCCGTACCCGCCGCAGCCGGGCACTCCGCAGCAGCCGGGCATGCCGTTCTACCAGGGCGGTCCGGACCCGATGGCGCCGCCCAAGAAGAGCAAGAAGAAGCTCATATTCTCCATCGCGGGTGTCGCCGTCGTCGCTCTGATCGCCGGTGGCGCGTTCCTGGCGGGCCAGGACGAGGCGGCTGCCGCCGAGGTCGGCGACTGCATGAGCATCGAGGACCCCAATAACAAGACCGACCCGGGTCTGAAGATCGTGGACTGCAGCGACAAGGAAGCCAAGTACAAGGTCGCGGAGAAGAAGGACAGCGGCACCTGCGACATTACGAAGTACGCCACGTACCGGGAGACCGGTCGCGGCGACGACTTCACGCTCTGCCTGGCGCCACACAAGCTGTAGGGCAGGCCGCGGGCCAAGCATGCGCCTACGCCGAGGGGCGATGTTTCACGTGAAACATCGCCCCGCTTCATACAAGAGGGGCGCCGTGTTTCACGTGAAACACGGCGCCCCTTCGCATGCTCACCCCTACTGCTCCTGCGCGGCCCACCACTCCTTGAGCGCCGCCACCGCCGCATCCCGCTCCATCGGCCCGTTCTCCAGGCGCAGCTCCAGCAGGAACTTGTACGCCTGGCCGACGGCCGGGCCGGGGCGGACGGACAGGACTTCCATGATTTCGTTGCCGTCGAGATCGGGGCGGATGGAGTCCAGCTCCTCCTGCTCCTGGAGGCGGGCGATGCGCTCCTCCAGGCCGTCGTACGCGCGCGACAGGGTGTTGGCCTTGCGCTTGTTGCGGGTGGTGCAGTCGGAGCGGGTCAGCTTGTGTAGGCGGGTGAGGAGCGGGCCCGCGTCGCGGACGTAGCGCCGTACCGCGGAGTCCGTCCACTCGCCCTCGCCATAGCCGTGGAAGCGCAGGTGCAGCTCCACGAGCCGCGATACGTCCTTGATGAGCTCATTCGAGTACTTCAGGGCGGTCATGCGCTTCTTGGTCATCTTCGCGCCGACCACCTCGTGATGGTGGAAGGAGACCCGCCCGTCCGACTCGAAGCGGCGCGTCTTCGGCTTGCCGATGTCGTGCAGCAGCGCGGCGAGCCGCAGCGTCAGGTCCGGGCCTTCGGTCTCCAGCGCCATCGCCTGTTCGAGGACGATCAGCGTGTGGTCGTAGACGTCCTTGTGCCGGTGGTGCTCGTCACGCTCAAGGCGCAGGGCCGGAAGCTCCGGCAGGACGTGGTCTGCGAGGCCGGTGTCCACAAGGAGCGCGAGGCCCTTGGCCGGGTACGCGGACAGGATGAGCTTGTTCAGCTCGTCCCGGACCCGCTCGGCGGAGACGATCTCGATGCGCTCGGCCATCGCCTTCATGGCGGCGACGACCTCCGGGGCCACCTCGAAGTCGAGCTGCGCGGCGAAGCGCGCGGCCCGCATCATCCGCAGCGGGTCGTCCGAGAAGGACTCCTCGGGAGTCCCCGGCGTACGCAGGACGCGCTCCGCCAGGTCACCGAGGCCGCCGTGCGGGTCGATGAACGTCTTCTCCGGCAGCGCCACGGCCATCGCGTTCACGGTGAAGTCACGGCGGACGAGGTCCTGCTCGATGGAGTCGCCGTACGACACCTCGGGCTTGCGCGAGGTCCGGTCGTACGCCTCCGATCGATATGTCGTCACTTCGACCTGGAAGCGCTGCTCGGCGCCGTCCACGTGGGCGTCCTTCTGGCAGCCCACCGTCCCGAAGGCGATCCCGACCTCCCAGACCGCGTCGGCCCACGGCCGGACGATCTTCAGGACGTCCTCGGGCCGGGCGTCCGTCGTGAAGTCCAGGTCGTTGCCGAGCCTGCCCAGGAGCGCGTCCCGGACCGATCCGCCCACCAGGGCGAGCGAGAACCCGGCCTCCTGGAAACGGCGGGCGAGGTCGTCCGCGACGGGGGAGACGCGCAGCAGCTCGCTCACGGCGCGGTCCTGCGCCTGGCTCAGGGCACGGGGATTGTCTTCGTTGGCGTTCGGCACAACAGAAAAGGGTACGTGCCCCGGGCGCCCGGGGCCGCCCGGATTTCCACGGGCCTCGTCAGCGCCGCGTACGGCGCTCACCTCCGGCCTTGCGGACATCATCGCCAGGTCTTCCGATCTTGTGGAGCAGTCCGCGGCACTTAGCCCCGGCGCACCTCGTTACCATGCGTGGACGCAGCGAACGACTAGCACCGACACAGCTGACGACGACGAGGGACGGGCAACGCGTGGCCGAGGCGGCAGATTTCCCGGGGACCAGCCCCTCACCTGCCCGCCGGTGGTTCCGGCGGACAGCGACACTGCTGGCCGGGGCACCGCTGCTGGCCGGACTGCTCCAGATGCCTGCGAGCCCGTCCGTGTACGCCGCCGGTACCGGAGTGCTGACAGGCACGGCGAGCGCGACGGGGACGGTGGGTGCGTCGAGCACGCACACCGGCGCCGCGAACGCGCGCACCGGCGCGAAGGCCGCCGCCACCGGCTCCCGCACCGTCGACGTGTCCCTGGACGCCCTCACGCCCAGCGCGCCCCGCGAGGGCGACACCGTGGTCGTCTCGGGCAAGATCACCAATGAGGGCCGCCAGACGATCACCGACGCCCATGTGGGCCTCCTCGTGGGCAGCGCCCTGGGCGGCCGCACGGACATCGACAGCGCCGCGAAGCGGACCGCGTACCAGCCGGGCCTCGACGGCTCCGAGGTCGGCGGGAAGTACGTGGAGAAGTTCTCCCGGCTCGCCCCCGGCGTTCCGTACGACTTCAGCATCTCCGTGCCCGTGAGCGCCCTGCGCCTCACCATGGACGGCGTCTATCAGCTCGGCGTCACGCTGACCGGCCAGACCGCCGCGCAGCCCTTCCCCCAAGTGCTCGGCATCGAGCGGACCTTCCTGCCGTGGCAGGACGGGGCGGCCGACACGAAGACCAAGACGACGTACCTGTGGCCGCTCATCTCCACCACGCACCTCACGTCGAGGTCGCGCTCCGACGAGCAGCAGACGCCGCTCTTCAAGGACGAGAGCCTGGCCAAGGAGCTCCAGACGGGCGGGCGGCTGCAGCAGCTCCTGACGCTCGGCAGCCAGCTCGACGTCACCTGGGTCATCGATCCGGACCTGCTGGTCTCCGTCGACGCGATGACGACGAGCTACGACGTCGAGGGACCGGACGGCACGACCATCGCGGGCAAGCACCAGGCCGTGGCGAAGCAGTGGCTCAACCAGCTCCACAAGGCCGTGGAGGGCAAGAAGGTCGTCGCGCTGCCCTTCGCGGACCCCGACCTCGCCTCGCTCGCCCACAACGGCCGGTCCGTCAAGGGCTCCCTCGGCCACCTCAAGGAAGCCACCGAGGTCAGCGCCCAGGCCGTGAAGGACATCCTCAACGTCAAGCCCAGCTCGGACTTCGCCTGGCCCACGGAGGGCGCGATCGACCCGTCGGTCGTCGACGTCGCCACCTCGGCCGGCGCCCACTCGGTGATCGCCCGCAGTGACAGCCTGCGCGAGACGGGCGGGCTGCTGTACACCCCCAGCGCCGCACGGCCCATCGGCGGCGGCACGACCGCCGTGGTCGCCGACGCGCGCCTGTCGACCGCCTTCCGCGGCGACATGACGGGGGCCGAGAACTCCACGCTCGCCGTCCAGGAGTTCCTGGCCCAAAGCCTCATGATCACACTGCAGGATCCGGACAAGCAGCGCAGCATCGTGGTCGCCCCCCAGCGCATGCCCTCGGCCAGCCAGGCGCAGACCATGGCCAGGGCGCTGGCCTCCCTCGACGACAAGCGCTGGTCGCAGCCGCAGACCCTGGCGGCGGCCGCGAAGGCCGAGCCGGACCCGGACGCCACCACCCAGGTCCCCTCGGCCGGCGCCTACCCGTCGTCCCTGCGCAAGCAGGAGCTGCCCCGCTCGGCGTTCGAGGAGATCCAGAACACCCAGGGCAAGCTCGACCGCTTCAAGCAGGTCCTCTCCGAGCCGGACCGCGTGATCACCCCCTTCGGGCGGGCGATGGACCGTGAGATGTCCACGTCGTGGCGCGGGCGCCCGACCGACGCGCTGAACTTCCGCAAGGGCGTGCAGGGGTATCTGACGAGCCTCATCCAGCAGGTGAAGCTGATCAACAAGTCCGACGTGAAGCTGTCGGGCCGCAGCGCCACCATCCCGGTCACGGTGCAGAACAACCTGGTGCAGGGCGTCGACCACCTCGTCCTGCGCCTGACGTCGACCAACCCCACCCGTCTGAAGGTCGGCGACGGCCTCTACGAGGAGCAGGCCGTCAGGATCACGGGCGGTGGCCACACCCAGTCCGTGAAGTTCACCACCACGGCCAACGCCAACGGCCCGGTCACGGTCTACGCCCAGCTCTACACCGAGGACAACGAGCCCTACGGCGAGCCCGTCCGCTTCGACGTCAACGTCACCGAGTTCACCTCGACGGTGATGCTGGTCATCGGCGGCGGCGTGCTGCTCCTGGTCCTCGCCGGATTCCGCATGTACACCCAGCGCAAGCGTGCGGCGCGGCGGCAGGCCGAGGCGGGCCCGGACGGCGGCCCCGACGGGGATTCCGACGCCACCCCCGACACCTCTCCCGGCACGGACCCCGGTTCGGCCGATCCCGAGCAGCCGAGTGACCCGACACCGGACACCGCTGTGGAAAGCACCGAGCCGTCGCACACGGGTGAGAGAGTGGACCGTTGAGCGATGTCGTGGCCGGTGGGCCCGCGGACCATGAGGTGGGGTAAACCATGAACGCGCCGTACGACGGTGAGCGCGGCCAGGGCGCGGGCAGCTCCGGTGCCGCCGGGGACCCGCCTCCCGGCCCTCATGAGGACGGTCAGGTGCCGCCGCAGCACGCGCCGGACGCCTACCTCCAGGACGCGTACGCCCAGGACCCCTACCGGGCCCAGGACCTCTCGGCCCAGGACCCGGTCGCCGAGGCGCTCTACGACCGCGCGGCCCACCCCCCGCCGCCGCCCGGCAGCTACCCGGACCCGCAGCAGCTCTACGCCCAGCCGCCGTCGTCGCCGTACCAGCCGGACCCCCGCGTCTGGGCCCAGACCCCGCCGCCGGAGCCGGACGGCACCACCCGTCACCTCCCCTACGGCGACGACCCGCGCACCACGCAGTACGTGGGCGTGGACGACCTCGTCACCCAGGCCGGCGAGGAGCGGCACCAGCCGGACGCCTTCGCGCACCTCTTCCGGGACCAGCAGGGCGGCGGACACCACGACCCGCGGGCGGGCTACGTCGACCCGCAGGCCGCCGACCCGCGCGCCCAGCAGGGCTACGCGGGCCAGCAGAACGCCCCGTACCAGGGCCAGCAGGGCCAGCAGGGCGCCCAGGGCGGCGGATACCAGGGCCAGCACCCCGCCCAGAACGCCGGATACCAGGACCCTCAGGCGGCCGGCTACCAGGGACAGCCCGGCGGGTACCAAGGACAGCCCGCCTCCGGCTATCAGGACCAGCAGGGCGCCGCGTACTACCAGCAGCAGCCCGGATACCCGGACCAGCAGCAGCCCGGTGCCGGGTACGCCAACCAGCAGGGCTACGCGGACCAGCAGCACGGCACGCCGTACGCGTACCCGCAGAACAACGCCGCGTACGGCGCCCAGCAAGGCGCCCAGTACGCGCAGCAGGGCGCTCCGTACGCCAACCAGCAGGCCGGGGGCTACTACCAGGACCCGAACCAGTACCCGGATCCCCATCAGTACCCGGACCCGAACCAGAACGGCTACTACCAGGAGCCGCAGCACGGCGGCACGCGCCCGCCTGCGGGGCAGGAGGCACCGGCGGCCGTCCCGGCGCCCGCCAAGGCGCCCTCGTCGGCCCCTGCGGCGCCCGCGGGGAAGTCCGGTGGCCGCGCGTCCAGCCTGCTGAAGTCCAGCGCCGTGATGGCCGCGGGCACGATGGTGTCCCGCCTCACCGGCTTCGTCCGCTCGGCGATGATCGTCTCGGCGCTCGGCATCGGCCTGCTCGGCGACACCTTCCAGGTCGCCTACCAACTGCCGACGATGATCTACATCCTCACCGTCGGCGGCGGCCTCAACTCAGTCTTCGTACCGCAGCTCGTGCGCGCCCAGAAGAACGACGCGGACGGCGGCCAGGCGTACGCCAACCGCCTCCTGACGCTCGTCATGGTGGCGCTCGGCGTGCTCACGGTGCTCGGCTGGATCGCCGCGCCGCTGCTGGTCCACCTGCTCTCCACGCCGGTCGCCAGCGACCCGGCCGCCAACGAAGTCGCCATCACCTTCGTCCGCTACTTCCTGCCGTCGATCTTCTTCATGGGCATCCACGTCGTGATGGGGCAGATCCTCAACGCCCGCGGGAAGTTCGGCGCGATGATGTGGACCCCGGTCCTCAACAACGTCGTCATCATCGCGACGCTCGGCATGTTCCTCTGGGTCTACGGCACCTCGGAGAAGTCGGGCATGCGCGTCACGTCGATCCCCGACGACGGTGTGCAGCTGCTCGGTGTCGGCGTCCTGCTCGGGCTCATCGTCCAGTCGCTGGCGATGTTCCCCTACCTGCGCGAGACCGGCTTCAAGCTGCGGCTGCGCTTCGACTGGAAGGGCCAGGGGCTCGGCAAGGCGGCCAAGCTCGCCAAGTGGACGATGTTCTTCGTCCTCGCCAACCAAGCGGGCGCGATCGTCGTGATCCAGCTCGGCACCGCGGCGGTCAAGCACTCCGGCATGGACGGCACCGGCTTCGCTGCCTACTCCAACGCCCAACTCATCTGGATGCTCCCGCAGGCCATCATCACGGTCTCCCTGATGGCCGCTCTGCTGCCGAGGCTGGCCCGCTCGGCACACGAGGGCGACACCGGGGCCGTTCGCGACGACATCTCGCAGGGACTGCGCACCTCGGCCGTCGCCATCGTGCCGATCGCCTTCAGCTTCCTCGCACTCGGCATCCCGATGTGCACGCTCATCTTCGGCTCGTCCGGCGTCAACGGCGCCACTCGCATGGGCTACATGCTGATGGCCTTCGGCCTCGGCCTGATCCCGTACTCCGTGCAGTACGTCGTCCTGCGCGCCTTCTACGCGTACGAGGACACCCGCACCCCCTTCTACAACACGGTCATCGTGGCCGCCTTCAACGCCGCCGCCTCCGGGATCTGCTACCTGGTCCTGCCCGCCCGCTGGGCCGTGGCGGGCATGGCGCTGTCCTACGGCGCCGCGTACGCGATCGGGGTGGGCGTCGCCTGGCAGCGGCTGCGCAAGCGCCTGGGCGGCGATCTGGACGGGGCGAACGTGATCCGTACGTACGCCCGCCTCGCGCTCGCCTCCGTGCCGGGGGCGATTCTCGGCGCCGGGGCCGGGTACGCGATCACGAAGGCGCTCGGACAGGGCGTCATCGGCTCGCTGGCCGCGCTGATCGTCGGTCTCGCGGTGCTCTTCGGGGTCTTCTTCGTGGCCGCGCGGCGCATGCGGATCCAGGAGCTGAACTCGCTGGTCGGTATGGTGCGCGGGCGACTGGGGCGCTGATGTGAAGGAGTCCGCACAACCATCGTCGGCCACCGCGTGTCGTGCATAGCGCCGGACTGTGGGCACAATTGGCTTTGGCGTCTGACGAAGCGCAACGGATGGGGAGGCAGGAACGACGGTGGCGGAACGGAGCACGGCTGCCGTCGACGTGGCAGACAACAGCGGCGAGAAGCCGCTGACCGCGCAGGCGGAGCAGTCCACGGCCGACGGGGTGGCCCAGACCCGGGAGCGGGACACGGCGGACGACGGAACAGCCAACACGAACGAGCCCACCAGCCCGCCCGGGGTGACGACTCCCCCGGAACTGCACAGCGGTCACAAACTCGCCAGACGCTATCGCCTCGAAGAGTGCGTCACCCGTCTGGACGGTTTCAGCAGCTGGCGTGCGGTCGACGAGAAACTGCGCCGGGCCGTGGGTGTGCACCTGCTGCCCGCCGACCATCCCCGGGCGCGCTCGGTGCTCGCCGCGGCCCGTTCCGCAGCGCTGCTCGGTGACCCCCGCTTCGTGCAGGTCCTGGACGCGGTCGAGGAGAACGACCTCGTCTACGTCGTGCACGAGTGGCTGCCCGACGCCACGGAACTGACCGCGCTGCTCGCGGCAGGACCGCTCGAGGCGCACGACGCCTACCAACTCGTCAGCCAGGTCACCCAGGCGATGGCCGCCGCGCACCGGGAGGGCCTCGCGCATCTGCGGCTCACCCCGAGCGCCGTGCTGCGCACCTCCTCGGGCCAGTACCGCATCCGCGGCCTCGCGGTGAACGCCGCGCTGCGCGGCATCAGCACCGAGACCCCGCAGCGCGCCGACACCGAGGCGATCGGCGCCCTGCTGTACGCCGCGCTGACCCAGCGCTGGCCCTACGACAGCGACGCCTACGGCCTGTCCGGCCTGCCCAAGGGCGTCGGCCTGCTCCCGCCGGACCAGGTCCGCGCCGGGGTGCACCGCGGCCTGTCCGAGCTCGCCATGCGCGCGCTCGCCAACGACGGCGCGACGGCGTCCCGCCAGGAGCCCGCGTGCCCGACACCGGACGACCTGGTCAAGGCCATCGCCGAACTGCCCCGCATCCGGCCCCCGGAGCCCGTCTTCACGGCCCCGCCGGAGTACCAGCGCACGACGTACCAGCAGGGGAACTACGGCCGTGGCGCCCAGCCCCCCGGCACCACCCAGGCCGTCCCGGCCCCGCCGCCCCCGCTGCAGAGCCGCACCGGCAAGGCCCTCAAGTGGGCCGTCTCCGCGCTGCTCATCGCCGCGCTGGGCCTGGGCAGTTGGCAGCTCGCGGACGCACTGATGGACCAGAACAAGAACGGCGACTCCGGTACGTCGAAGACGACGAACGGCGACGACAAGAAGCAGCCGAAGCCGCCCAAGCCGATCGCCATCCAGAACGCGCAGGAGTCTCTGCTCGGCGGCAAGGCGCAGGACCCCGAGAACGTTTCGAAGACGTACGACGGCGACACCTCCACGCTCTGGCGCACCAAGTCGTACGTGGACGGTCCTCGGCTGGCCCCATACCGCCCGGGCGTCGGCATCGTCTACGACCTCGGCTCCGAGAAGAACGTCGCGGCTGCGTCGCTCGGCCTCAAGTACCCGGGCCCCAGCACGACGGCGACGCTGTACGCGGCCGACTCGATGTCGCCGTCCGGGCCGGTCAGCTCGATGAAGAAGATCGGTGACGGCACGACCACGGACACAAGCCTGAAGATCAAGGCCGACAAGCCGGTCAAGACGCGGTACGTGTTTCTCTGGATGACGCACGTGCCGAGGTCCGAAACGGACGGCTACTACAGCGCGGGCTACAAGCAGGGCATCACGGACGTGAAGTTCAAGGGCTGACCGGCCCAGCGGAAGCTGAGGGGCGAGGGGAGGGGTTCCACGGTGGACAGCACCGAGCTCGGTGAGCTCAACGACCAGGAGCTCCTTGCCCGCCATGTCGACGGCGACAAGGACGCCTTCGGTGAGATCGTCCGCCGCCACCGCGACCGGCTCTGGGCCGTGGCCCTGCGCACGCTGGGGGACCGTGAGGAGGCGGCGGACGCCGTCCAGGACGCCCTCGTCTCCGCCTACCGCGCCGCGCACACCTTCCGCGGCCAGTCCGCTGTGACGACCTGGCTGCACCGCATCACCGTGAACGCCTGCCTCGACCGGGCCCGCAAGGCCGCCTCCCGGAAGACCTCGCCCGTCGACGACGCCGAGCGCCTGGACCAGCTCCTCGAACCGCATGAGTCGGCCGCGGCGCCCGTCGAGCGCGGCGATCTGCACCGGGAGCTCCTGGAGGCGCTCGGCACCCTGCCGCCCGATCAGCGCGCCTGCCTCGTCCTGGTGGACATGCAGGGCTATCCCGTCGCCGAGGCGGCCCGCGTGCTCGACGTCCCGACCGGCACGGTGAAGAGCCGCTGCGCGCGCGGCAGAGCCCGGCTTCTGCCCCTCCTCACGCATCTCCGGACGGAAGCACCGCCCCGGCGCGAGGACGGCACAGGCGGTGCCGCCGGTACCGGCGGCAAGGAAACCCCCAGAAAGACCGCCCCGGGACGGAACCGGACCGAGGGGACAACCGTCCCACCGGCAGCGGAACCTCAGGACGCGGGGCCTCCTCCAGAAGCGGGACCCAGCGACTCAGCGGCAGTGAAGGGCGGAGGTGGGCGAGCGTGACCACGACGACAGACTCGGCTGGGCACCCGGACGTAGCCGAGATCTCCGACCTCACCGAAGGCCTGCTCTCCCCGTCCCGCACCCTGGACGTGCGTCAGCACCTGGACGACTGCCCGCTCTGCGCCGACGTCTACGCGTCCCTGGAAGAGATCCGCGGCATGCTCGGTTCGCTGCCCGGGCCGCCCCGTATGCCCACCGACGTCGCGGAGCGCATCGACGCGGCGCTGGCGGCGGAGGCGCTGCTCGACGCGACCGCCACGGCCACCGTCACCGCAGCTGACGCCGAGGCTGCGGGTCTCGCCGGCTCGGCCCGTGAAACCGACACCGACTCCGGCCGTGAAACCACCGCCGAGCCCGCGCATGTTTCACGTGAAACATCGCCCACGGAAGCGGCCAAGCAGACCGCCGCACCCGGTGCTGTGCCGACGTCGACCCCGAGTACGTCCTCCGCACACGGCCCCGCTGGACACCCGCGTGCGGCCACCGGACCGGGTCGCGGTGGACGTCTGCGGAGCCACCGACGCCGTACGACAATGATCGGCGCCGTCTTCACCGCCGCCGCCCTCGGCCTGGGCGCCCTGCTGATCCAGCCGTGGAGCGACGACTCGAACGAGTCTCCCAACGCCTCCGCGACGGGCACGGACACCATCTCGAAGAGCAGGCTCGAAGCTCAGGTCTCCGACCTCCTCTCCGAAGAGCAGAAGATCTCGGGCACTGAAACAGGAGGCAAGAAGCCGTCCTTCGACACCCGATCGAGCCCCGATGGAAGCCCGAAGAAGGGCTCCACCATGCGCGAGGAGTACGTCGAGGTGCCCGCGTGCATCGAGAAGGGCCTCGGCGGGCGTACACCCCTGGCCGCCGACAAGGGCACGTACGAGGGAAAGAACGCCTACCTCGTCGTCGTGCCGCACGACACCGACGGAGCGAAGGTCTCCGCCTATGTCGTGGACGCCGCGTGCGTGGGCGCGTCCGCGTCGCCCAACGCCAAGGGCAAGGTGCTGCTCACGGAGTCCTACGCCCGGCCATGAGGCGCTGAGGCACCCCTCTGACGCACTTCCCGGAGGTCGGTGCCGGGCTCCTTTCCCGTGCCCCGGCCTGCCCTGCTTACGTGTGCTCGGACACGTGGGGAATGCTCGCCCCGTAGGATCCGTTGGGTGGGGTGAGAGTCCTGAGACAGGCACCCGGCAGTACGCAGTAGTCCCCAGAGACGAGGAATCAAGCCGTGACCGACGTCCGTAACGTGATCATCATCGGCTCCGGGCCCGCCGGCTACACGGCGGCGCTCTACACCGCGCGCGCCTCGCTGAAGCCCCTGGTGTTCGAAGGTGCCGTCACCGCGGGCGGTGCGCTGATGAACACCACCGATGTGGAGAACTTCCCGGGCTTCCGGGACGGCATCATGGGCCCCGACCTCATGGACAACATGCGGGCCCAGGCCGAGCGCTTCGGTGCCGAGCTGGTCCCCGACGACGTGGTGTCCGTCGATCTCTCGGGTGAGATCAAGACGGTCACGGACACGGCCGGCACAGTGCACCGCGCGAAGAGCGTCATCGTCACGACGGGCTCTCAGCACCGCAAGCTGGGCCTGCCCCGCGAGGACGCCCTCTCCGGACGTGGCGTCTCCTGGTGCGCGACCTGTGACGGGTTCTTCTTCAAGGACCAGGACATCGCGGTGATCGGCGGCGGTGACACGGCGATGGAGGAGGCGACCTTCCTCTCCCGGTTCGCCAAGTCCGTGACCGTGGTCCACCGCCGCGACAGCCTCCGCGCCTCCAAGGCCATGCAGGAGCGCGCCTTCGCCGACCCGAAGATCAAGTTCATCTGGGACAGCGAGATCGCCGAGATCCACGGCGAGCAGAAGCTCTCCGGCCTCACCCTGCGCAACCTGAAGACGGGCGAGACCTCCGAGCTGCCGGTGACCGGTCTGTTCATCGCGATCGGCCACGACCCGCGCACCGAGCTCTTCAAGGGCCAGCTGGACCTGGACGACGAGGGCTACCTGAAGGTCGACGCGCCGTCGACCCGGACGAACCTCTCCGGCGTCTTCGGTGCCGGCGACGTCGTCGACCACACGTACCGCCAGGCGATCACGGCGGCGGGCACCGGCTGCTCCGCCGCTCTCGACGCCGAGCGCTTCCTCGCCGCCGCCGTGGACAGCGAGAACGCTGCCGCCGCGACTGTCTGACCCAACTCACCCCCGCCTGCCCCACCGCAGCACCAAGTTAGGAGCCCCCCGTGGCCGGAACCCTGAAGCACGTCACTGACGCCTCCTTCGAGGAGGACGTGCTCAAGAGCAGCAAGCCCGTACTGGTCGACTTCTGGGCCGAGTGGTGCGGCCCGTGCCGCCAGATCGCGCCGTCCCTCGAGGCGATCGCCGCCGAGCACGGCGACAAGATCGAGATCGTCAAGCTCAACATCGACCAGAACCCGGCGACGGCCGCCAAGTACGGCGTCATGTCGATCCCGACCCTGAACGTCTACCAGGGTGGCGAGGTCACCAAGACCATCGTCGGCGCCAAGCCGAAGGCGGCCCTGGTGCGCGACCTGGAAGACTTCATCGCCGAGTAGTCGACGCCTACCGCGATGGCGGCAGGCAATGTTTCACGTGAAACACGAAGGGGCCAACCTCACGAGGTTGGCCCCTTCGCCGTGGCTCGCCCGGCCCAGCACCGTCTCAGTGCGGGTGCTCGGACTACAGCGGCCGCAGCGCTGGTTCCTTCTGGACCGCCCCGAGGAGTCGGTCGAGTGCCAGCTCGACGTCCTCCTTCCATGAGAGCGTCGTCCGCAGCTCCAGCCGCAGCCGCGGATAGGAAGGGTGCGGGCGGACCGTCTTGAAGCCCACCGCGAGCAGATGGTCCGCGGGCAGCACACAGGCCGGCTTCTCCCAGCGCGCGTCGCCGAACGCCTCGATGGCCTTGAACCCTCGGCGCAGAAGATCCTTTGCGACGGTCTGCACGATGACGCGGCCGAGCCCCTGCCCCTGATAGCCCGGCATGATCCAGGCGGTCATCAGCTGCACAGCGTCCGGTGAAACGGGGCTCGTAGGGAAGGCGGTCGAACGCGGCACATAAGCGGGCGGTGCGTAGAGCACGAAACCCACCGGCACGTCGTCGACATAGACCACCCGGCCGCAGGACCCCCACTCCAGCAGGACGGCGGAGATCCAGGCCTCCTTCTCCAGCTCCGGAGTGCCGGCCTTTACCGCGGCCTGGCCGCTGACCGGGTCCAGCTCCCAGAAGACACACGTGCGACAACGCTTGGGAAGGTCCGGAAGGTTGTCCAGCGTGAGCGGTACGAGCCGTCGCCCCATGAAGGCGGTTCCTCACTTCCTTCGCTCGCAGCGCCACGAGCGGCTGTCAGTGCGCTCCGTTCCCTGAGCAGGCTGCCGACGAAACCACCAACCGCTCCGAGCCCGAGCCCGGCGGTCATCAGTCCTGTGCGGCTCACCGATCGCATGGCCCCTGCCTCCCCTAAGAGGTGCCTTCAGGTGGATGCGCCGTACCCGATCGCATCGTATCCACGATGCGATTGCACCGAAACCGTAAGAAAGGAAAGAGCAGGCCGTGTTCCGGCATACACCGGACACGACCTGCTCTCAGAGGGTTCAGGACACTTCGTCCCGGGGCCTCTCCTATGGCCTCATGGGCCTCAGTCCTGCTCGTCCTCCGAGGCTTCCTCGGCTTCCGCCTCTGCCTCGGCGAGCCCATTCCTGAGGACCGGGCCCTCCTCCGGGGCGAGCGTGGCGAGGATGCGCTCCAGATCCTCCAGCGAGGCGAAGTCGACGACGATCTTGCCCTTCTTCTGCCCCAGATCGACCCGCACCCGAGTGTCGAACCGGTCGGAGAGGCGCGTGGCCAGACCGGTCAGGGCGGGGGAGACGATGGTGCCGGCACGCGGGCCCTTCGCCTTCGGCTTGCTCTGCGGCCGCGACCCCATCAGGGTCACGATCTCCTCCACGGCACGCACCGAGAGTCCCTCGGCCACGATGCGGTGCGCGAGGCGGTCCTGCTCCTCCGGGTCCTCCACGGCCAGCAATGCCCGGGCATGGCCCGCGGAGAGGACACCGGCGGCGACCCTGCGCTGCACCGTCGCCGAGAGCTTCAGCAGCCGCAGCGTGTTGGAGACCTGCGGACGCGAGCGCCCGATGCGGTCGGCCAACTGGTCGTGCGTGCAGTTGAAGTCCTTGAGCAGCTGGTCATAAGCCGCGGCCTCTTCCAGCGGGTTCAGCTGGGCGCGGTGCAGGTTCTCCAGGAGCGCGTCCAGGAGGAGCTTGTCGTCCTCCGTCGCCCGCACGATCGCCGGGATGCGCTCCAGACCCGCCTCTCGGCAGGCCCGCCAGCGCCGCTCGCCCATGATGAGCTCGTAGCGCGCGGGCCCCAACTGCCGTACGACGACGGGCTGGAGGAGACCGACCTCCTTGATGGAGGTCACCAGCTCGGCGAGGGCGTCCTCGTCGAACACCTCACGCGGCTGCCGCGGGTTGGGCTTGATGGAGTCGAGGGGAAGCTCCGCGAAGTGCGCACCTGCCGGGCGCATCGGCTCCTCGGCCACACCACCGATCGTGTGCTCGTCCGTTTCCTGAGAAACGTGCTGCGGAAGCGAGGCCACCTTCGCGGCCGCCACACCTCGCTCAGCGGTGAGCACCGGCACGGACGAGGGGGAGGTGGAGCCTCCACCCACGGCCGGGGCCGCCGACTTCTCCGTAGGAGCCGCAGGGATCAGAGCGCCGAGACCACGGCCCAGCCCTCTCCGTCGCTCGCTCACTGCATCCCCTCCGTCAAGTTCTGCTGTTCGTTCTGTCCGCCCACATGGGCGTGCTGCACGTCGTAGCGCACGCCGACTCCGCGCAGGGCGATCTCGCGTGCCGCCTCGAAGTACGACAGGGCACCGCTGGAGCCCGGATCATAGGTCAGCACGGTCTGGCCGTAGCTGGGCGCCTCGGAGATGCGCACCGAACGCGGGATGCTGGTGCGCAGCACCTCGTCGCCGAAGTGGTTGCGCACCTCGTCCGCCACCTGCGACGCAAGCCGGGTCCGGCCGTCGTACATGGTGAGCAGGATGGTCGACACATGCAGGAGCGGGTTGAGGTGACCGCGCACCAGGTCGACGTTGCGCAGGAGCTGCCCCAGGCCCTCCAGTGCGTAGTACTCGCACTGGATCGGGATCAGTACCTCCGCACCGGCCACCAGAGCGTTGACCGTCAACAGCCCCAGCGACGGCGGGCAGTCGATGAGGATGTAGTCCAACGGCTGCTCATAGGCCTGGATCGCCCGCTGCAACCGGCTCTCCCGCGCCACCAGGGACACCAGCTCGATCTCAGCACCCGCGAGATCGATGGTCGCCGGGGCGCAGAAGAGCCCCTCGACGTCAGGGACGGGCTGGACGATTTCGGAGAGAGGCTTGCTCTCGACCAACACGTCGTAGATGGAGGGGACTTCGGCGTGATGGTCGACACCGAGAGCCGTGGAGGCATTGCCCTGCGGATCGAGGTCGATCACCAGAACGCGCGCACCGTGCAGAGCGAGCGAAGCGGCAAGGTTGACGGTTGTCGTCGTCTTGCCTACCCCGCCCTTCTGGTTGGCGACCACCATGACTCTGGTCTGATCCGGTCGCGGCAAGCCCTCGCCTGCACGGCCCAGAGCTTCCACCGCCAGCTGGGCGGCACGACCAATGGGGGTGTCGTCCATCGGGCTCGGTGTTTCACGTGAAACATCCTCCCCCGCCGACTCGGTACGGGGACCGGGGACCGGATCGGTCATCGGTCCCGCGATGTTGGCGTCGGACCGCAAGGATTCACTCTCCTCGACTTCAGGCTCGCAATGAACAGAGCCTCCCATGCTTTCGGGGTCGTGAACCAGCGAGGCCCGGTCTTCTGTGGACGAATCCCCCTCTGTGGACAACTCCGTGCCCTTGTCGAGGGAACCGAGCGGCCGGCGTTCGCGAGGTTCCGCAGCGCGGCCGCGACTGATGATGCCATGCAGCAGTGAGCGACGTTTCACGTGAAACACGATGCACGGCGACCGGGGTGCCGCTGGTGCGACACCCCGGTATGGATACGTTTGACAGCTTTTGTGGAGTACGGCTCGTCGTCAGGACGGATCAGCGCCGGTCCCATTACCTCCTCGGCAGCACCCCTGCTGGCTCTGGGCTCTCAGCGACGGCGCCGCGTCCGCCCCACCCGTGCCGCCTTGGCTCGCTTCGCCGCGAAGCGCACACCGCCCGGGCTCTCGCCGACCTCGACCCGCACCACGGTGGACAGCGGATCCACCACGCCCTCGCCCACCTGCACGACGGAGACGGACTCCGCACCGAGCTTGCTCAGGGCCGCGCCCGCCGCCTTGACCTCTTCCTCGGCGGTGTCGCCCTTGAGGGCCAGCATCTGGCCGTACGGGCGGAGTAGCGGGACGCCCCAGCCCGCGAGCCGGTCCAGCGGGGCCACGGCCCGTGCGGTCACGACATGGACGGGCGGCAGCTTGCCGAGGACTTCCTCGGCACGGCCACGGACGACCGTCACATGGTCGAGCCCGAGCAGTTCGACGACCTCGGTCAGGAAGTTCGTCCGCCGCAGCAGGGGCTCAAGCAGTGTGATCTTCAGGTCCTCGCGGACGAGGGCCAGCGGGATACCAGGCAGTCCGGCACCGGAGCCCACATCGCACACGGTCACGCCCTCGGGCACCACCTCGGACAGCACCGCGCAGTTCAGCAGATGCCGCTCCCACAGCCGGGGAACCTCACGGGGGCCGATCAGGCCGCGCTGCACTCCCGTCTCGGCCAGCAACTCCGCATAACGGACCGCGTCCTGGAACCGCTCACCGAAAACCGTCCGCGCCTGCTCCGGCGCCGGGGGGAGCTCCGCTGCCTCCGTCACGGGGACCGTCCTTCCGTACCGCACTGGGTTCGCTGACTATCAGGCTGACAAAGACCGGCCCCGCCTGCGGACAGACGGGGCCGGGCGAAACACGTGTGATCAGGCAGGGAGGACCACGACGAAGCGCTGGGGCTCCTCGCCCTCGGACTCGCTGCGCAGACCGGCGGCCTTAACCGCATCATGCACGACCTTGCGCTCGAAGGGCGTCATCGGCTTGAGCTTCACCGGCTCGCCGGAGCTCTTCGCGTCGGCCGCGGCGGTGGCGCCCAGCTCGGACAGCTCCTCACGCTTCTTCGCGCGGTAACCCGCGATGTCCAGCATGAGGCGGCTGCGGTCGCCGGTCTCGCGGTGCACCGCGAGGCGGGTCAGCTCCTGAAGCGCCTCCAGGACCTCGCCGTCGCGGCCGACCAGCTTCTGCAGGTCGCGGCTGCTGACGTCGCTGATGATCGACACAGCGGCGCGGTCGGCCTCGACGTCCATGTCGATGTCGCCGTCGAGGTCGGCGATGTCCAGCAGACCCTCGAGGTAGTCCGCCGCGATCTCCCCCTCCTGCTCAAGCCGGGTCATGGTGTCGCCGGCCTCGGCAGCGGCAGAGGTGGTGGTGCCTTCCGTCACGGGATGGACTCCTTCTACTTCTTGGACGGGTGCTTGGGCCGCTGCTGGCCCTTGCGCTGCCCGGACTTGGCTTTGCTGCGGGTGCCCTGGCCGGGCTGCTGGCCGCCGGATGCGCCGGACTTGCCCTTGTTCGCCGCATCCTTGGCCGCGGCGTCCTTGGGCTCCCCGGACTTGTCCGCGTCCTTGGTGGCGGAGCCGTCCTCGGACTTGGTCAGCGAGGGCTTCGCCCCGGACTCCGCGTCCGTCTTGGCGGTCGCGGCGGTCGGGCCGGAGTGGCGCTTGGCCTTGCTCTGGCGCTTGGGCTGCTGACGCTTGGGCGTGCCGCCGCCGGACGGAGTGCCGTCCTCGGTGAGCGTGGCGGTGGTGGCGGCGTCGCTGACCACGACCGAGCCGTCGGCCTGCGCGGCGAGACCAGCCTTGTGCAGGCCGTTGATGAACTTGCGCTCGTACTCGTTGCGGTCCCGGCCCTTGGCGACGATGGCCTTGATGACGTTGACCTCGCGACGGTTGCGCGCCTTCTGAGCGGTCGTGACGTGCTTGTGCAGGCGCTCCAGGAACGCGGCCTGGGCCTTGGAGCCCGGGGTCGGGTTCTGGCGGATCACGTACATCTGCTGGCCCATGGTCCACACGTTGGTGGTCAGCCAGTAGACGAGGACACCGACGGGGAAGTTGATGCCGAAGACGGCGAACATGATGGGGAAGACGTACATCAGCATCTTCTGCTGCTGCATGAACGGCGTCTTCACGGTGGTGTCGACGTTCTTCGTCATGAGCTGGCGTTGCGTGTAGAACTGCGACAGCGACATCAGGACGATCATGAGCGCGGTGACAATGCGCACATCCGTCAGAGAGGAGCCGAGGGCCTCGACCTTCGACGAGCTGTCCGTGAACTTCGCGGCCAGCGGGGCGCCGAAGATGTGGGCCTTCTGCGCGCTCTCCAGGAGGCGGTTGTTGATGACGCCGATGGTGTCGTTCGACGCGATGCTGTTGAGCACGTGGTACAGCGCGAAGAAGAACGGCGACTGCGCCAGGATGGGAAGGCACGAGGAGAGCGGGTTGGTACCCGACTCCTTGTACAGCTTCATCATCTCTTCGGACTGACGCTGCTTGTCGCTCTTGTAGCGTTCCTGGATCTTCTTCATCTCGGGCTGCAGCGTCTGCATGGCCCGGGTCGCCTTGATCTGCTTCACGAAGAGCGGGATCAGGCAGATGCGGATCAGGATCACCAGAGACACGATCGACAGGCCCCAGGCCCAGCCCGTATCAGGGCCGAAGATCGCACCGTACAGCTTGTGGAACTGCACGATGACCCAGGAGACGGGTGTCGTGATGAAGCTGAAGAAACCGGCAATCGTGTCCACTAATCAGGCTCCTTGAGCATGGGACGGGGTCTCGGCGGCCGGGCTCGTGGGAGCCGGGGGGAGGTCTCCGGACGGCACGCCAGCGGCGGAGGGCCCGCCCTTGCGTTCACGCCAGGCGGCGCGCAGCATCTCGTGCCACCGCGGGCGCTTGCGCGGCGGGACATGATCGACACCACCGAGCGACCACGGATTGCACCGCAGGATGCGCCAGGCAGTGAGCGCCGTTCCCTTGATCGCACCGTGCCGGTCGATGGCCAGGTAGCCGTAGCGGGAGCACGACGGGTAGTACTTGCAGACTGGGCCGAGGAGTGGACTGATCGTCCACTGGTACAGCTTGATCAGCGCCAGCAGCGGGTACTTCATCGCGCGCCCCCTCCCAGCAGCCGCTCCAGGGCGGCGTCCAGGTCTCGGGCCAGCTGTGCATGGTCGGCGTCGCCCGCGCCGGGCAACGCTCGTACGACTACCAGGCTACCGGGGGGCAACGAGGCCAGTCGGTCGCGCATGAGGTGGCGGAGTCTGCGCTTGACCGTAGTGCGAACCACGGCTCCACCCACGGCCTTGCTCACGACGAAACCCGCACGTGTCGGGGGAAGGCTCTCCCCCGGCACGTGCGGGTCCGTTGCACCGCTGCGTAGATGGACGACGAGAAGCGGGCGTCCGGCCCGACGACCCCGTCGTACCGCGGTCGCGAAGTCTTCGCGCCGCCTCAGCCGATGCTCGGTAGGCAGCACGACGTCATGACCTAATGCGCTTAGGCGGACAGGCGGGCGCGACCCTTGCTACGGCGGGACGCCAGGACGGCGCGGCCGGCACGGGTGCGCATACGCAGCCGGAAGCCGTGGGTCTTCGCGCGACGACGGTTGTTCGGCTGGAAGGTGCGCTTGCTCACTCGGGGGCTCCAGAAATGATGTGTGTGGTGGCGGGACATCGCCTGGCTGTCACCGTGCGCCCACGAGAAGCTCGCATACGCACCGAGTGCACCGCTTCACAATCACAGATCGTGATCTTTGCCCATCGGAGGCAGGCGGCAGCAGCCATCGACAACTCGACCTGGTTACGGTACGCGGGGCTACGCCATCCGGTCAAACCAGCCGTCATGGAGAGACACTGTGCACAGCCTGTGGACAACAACTTGAACCGCACCCGTCGCCCTGACTACCGTGGCTGAACTCCGAGTCGTTCCCTTCCCTCTGCCTCTGTCGACTTCCGTCCCTACCCGTCCCAAGAACCACACCTTCGTGGGACCTGTGAGAGAGCGTGCCCTGTGGCTGACGTACCTGCCGATCTTGCCGCAGTGTGGCCACGGGTTTTGGAACAACTTCTCGGAGAGGGACGCGGTCAAGGGGTAGAGGCGAAGGACGAGCACTGGATCAAACGGTGTCAGCCGCTCGCGCTCGTCGCCGACACCGCCCTCCTCGCCGTGCCGAACGAGTTCGCGAAGGGCGTCCTGGAAGGCCGTCTCGCCCCCGTCGTCAGCGAGACCCTGAGCCGCGAGTGCGGCCGCCCGATCCGCATCGCCATCACGGTCGACGACTCCATGGGTGAGCCGACCCCACCGGCACCCCCCCTCCAGCAGCAGCCCCGGCCGCAGCCGCGGTACGAGGAGCAGCCGTCCCGGTACGAGGACCAGTCCTCCCGGTACGAGGAGCGCCCGCCTCGGTACGAGGACCAGGAGCCGAACCCTTCCGGTCAGGGCCATGACACGTACGACGGCTACGGCCGCCGCCCCGCCGACGACCATGGCGGCCGCCCCGACCAGCTCCCCACGGCCCGCCCCGCCTACCCGGACTACCAGCGCCCCGGTGCCTGGCCACAGCAGCCCCAGGACGACTACGGCTGGCAGCAGCCCCGCCTCGGCTACCCCGAGCGCGACCCGTACGCGAGCCCGCCACAGCAGCCCCAGCACGACTACCGCCCGCAGCAGCCGCAGGAGCGCGGGCCCTACGACCAGCACCCCGAGCGCCAGCAGGACCGGCACGACCAACACGACCGCCGCGAGCGGCACGGGATGGGCGGGCCGTCCGACGGCGCGGGCTCCGGCGAGCACGGCGGCACCGGGCGGCACGGGGGACAGGGCGGGCACGGCGGCCCGGTGGGCCGCGGCGGCACCCCGCTGCCCGCGGCGAGCGGCGCCCCCGGCCCGCTGGCCGCGCAGCCCGCGCCGGCGACGGGTCCCGGTGAGCCCACGGCCCGCCTCAACCCGAAGTACCTCTTCGACACCTTCGTCATCGGCGCGTCGAACCGGTTCGCGCACGCGGCCGCGGTCGCGGTGGCCGAGGCGCCCGCCAAGGCGTACAACCCGCTGTTCATCTACGGGGAGTCGGGGCTGGGCAAAACGCATCTGCTGCACGCCATCGGGCACTACGCCCGCAGCCTGTATCCCGGCACGCGCGTGCGCTATGTGAGCTCCGAGGAATTCACCAACGAGTTCATCAATTCCATCCGCGACGGCAAGGGCGACAGCTTCCGCAAGCGGTACCGCGAGATGGACATCCTCCTGGTCGACGACATCCAGTTCCTCGCGGACAAGGAGTCGACGCAGGAGGAGTTCTTCCACACGTTCAACACGCTCCACAACGCGAACAAGCAGATCGTGCTGTCCAGCGACCGGCCGCCCAAGCAGCTGGTGACCCTGGAGGACCGGCTGCGCAACCGCTTCGAGTGGGGCCTGATCACCGACGTCCAGCCGCCGGAGCTGGAGACGCGTATCGCCATCCTTCGTAAGAAGGCGGTGCAGGAGCAGCTCAACGCCCCGCCGGAGGTCCTGGAGTTCATCGCCTCCCGCATCTCGCGGAACATCCGCGAGCTGGAGGGCGCGCTGATCCGGGTCACGGCGTTCGCGTCGCTGAACCGGCAGCCGGTGGACCTCGGCCTCACGGAGATCGTCCTCAAGGACCTGATCCCTGGCGGCGAGGACGCGGCCCCGGAGATCACGGCGACGGCCATCATGGCGGCGACCGCGGACTACTTCGGGCTCACGGTGGACGACCTGTGCGGGTCCTCGCGCAGCCGGGTTCTGGTGACGGCCCGCCAGATCGCGATGTATCTGTGCCGGGAGCTGACCGATCTCTCGCTGCCCAAGATCGGCGCGCAGTTCGGCGGCCGCGACCACACGACCGTGATGCACGCCGACCGCAAGATCCGCGCGCTGATGGCCGAGCGCCGCTCCATCTACAACCAGGTCACCGAGCTGACCAACCGCATCAAGAACGGCTGACAGCAGGCGCGTTACGCGGCCTCAGGGCGCTCCGGAGTACATCCCGGGGCGCCCTTTTCGTTGTCCACGCGCGCGTGGACACAGTCGCTCACAGAGCGGCCCGTGGCCGCCCGCACGGCGTCCTCATCGGCGCCCACGCGCGCGCACCCACAGCTGTGCACGACGAAAAGCTCGTGGCGACCGCGACCTTCCCGACACCTGCCGTTCGAATACGGCTCGGCGCGAGGACGTTCTCCACAGATCTGTGGCCTTTGCGCCTTCCACACCCTGGGGACTGGCGAGTTGTCCAGATCGTGTCCACAGGGGACCCTGCTGAATGACCATCAGGCCAGGTCAGGTGGTTGTGGATTCGTGGACGAAGACTCTCCACAGACTGTGGATGAAGATTGTGTCCACAGGGCCGCTCCGAAGTTGTCCACCGGCGGCCCACAGGGACGGCCCGGTTGTCCCCAACTTTTCCCGGCTTCCCCACAGCGCTGTCCACTGTTCGGCAATGCGACGCGCCCTCTCACCGGGACGAGTGAAAGGCGTCACACAAAGGTGCCGGGTTGGCCTGTGGGGAAGCTGGGTAAAGCTGGGGACAGGGCTGGGGAGAAGTACCCCCCTCCTGTGCATCGGGTGTGCAGAACTTTCGCCCGTCCACAGATTCCGCCGGTTGTCCACCGCCTCCGCCCACAGGGTCAGTGGACAAAAAACAGGCGTTGACCTGCGCATTCGCGGTTATCCACGGTTTCCACAGGCCCTACTACTACTGCCCCCTAGAGTCACCTGGGAATCCGTTTCGAAGTTGGGGCTGTGCACAACTCGCGGCCCGGCCCTCGGCGACCTCTCGGCACGACTTGACCCCGACGGGCACCAGCTGTCAGTGCGGTGCGTCAGACTGGTCCCCAGTGCCAGCAACAGCAGGAGGGCGGCTAAGTGAAGATCCGGGTGGAACGCGACGTACTCGCGGAGGCGGTGGCGTGGGCGGCACGCAGCCTCCCGGCTCGGCCGCCAGCGCCCGTCCTCGCGGGCCTGCTGCTGAAGGCCGAGGAGGGCGCCCTCTCCCTGTCCAGCTTCGACTACGAGGTCTCGGCCCGCGTCTCCGTGGACGCCGAGGTCGACGAGGAGGGCACGGTCCTCGTCTCCGGCCGCCTGCTCGCCGACATCTGCCGCGCCCTGCCCAACCGCCCGGTGGAGATTTCCACAGACGGTGTACGGGCGACGGTGGTCTGCGGCTCCTCGCGATTCACACTCCACACCCTTCCTGTGGAGGAGTACCCGGCGCTGCCGCAGATGCCCACGGCGACCGGCACCGTCCCCGGTGAGGTCTTCGCCGCCGCCGCGAACCAGGTGGCGATCGCTGCCGGACGTGACGACACCCTCCCTGTGCTCACGGGTGTGCGCATCGAGATCGAGGGCGACAAGGTCACCCTGGCGTCCACCGACCGCTACCGCTTCGCGGTCCGCGAGTTCCTGTGGAAGCCGGAGGACCCGGAGGCCTCCGCGGTCGCCCTGGTGCCCGCCAAGACTCTCCAGGACACCGCCAAGGCCCTCACGAGCGGCGACACGGTCACCCTGGCGCTCTCCGGCTCCGGCGCGGGAGAGGGCCTCATCGGCTTCGAGGGCGCGGGCCGTCGCACGACCACGCGACTGCTCGAAGGCGACCTGCCGAAGTACCGCTCGCTGTTCCCGACGGAGTTCAACTCGGTCGCCGTCATCGAGACGCCCCCCTTCGTGGAGGCCGTCAAGCGCGTGGCGCTCGTCGCCGAGCGGAACACCCCGGTGCGGCTGAGCTTCGAGCAGGGCGTGCTCATCCTGGAGGCCGGCTCCAGCGACGACGCACAGGCTGTGGAGAGGGTCGACGCCCAGTTGGAGGGTGACGACGTCTCGATCGCCTTCAACCCGACGTTCCTGCTCGACGGCCTGAGCGCGATCGACTCCCCGGTCGCCCAGCTCTCGTTCACGACGTCCACGAAGCCCGCGCTCCTGAGCGGCAAGCCCGCCCTCGACGCCGAGTCCGACGACGCGTACAAGTACCTGATCATGCCCGTACGTCTGAGCGGCTGAGCCCACAGGTGTGTGGCCGCGTCCGGGCGTAGGCTCGGGCGCGGGTACGAAAGTGCCAACGGGCACGTGCGCCGCTCGACGACGAGTGGCGGCGACGTGTCTTCACGCCACATCGCTAGTTAGGAACGCACTGATGGAGCTCGGTCTCGTCGGTCTCGGCAAGATGGGCGGCAACATGCGCGAGCGCATCCGCCGCGCAGGCCACACCGTCATCGGATTCGACCGCAACCCGGACCTCGCGGATGTCCACAGCCTCGAAGAGCTTGTGGGCAGGCTCAAGGGCCCGCGCGTCGTGTGGGTGATGGTGCCGGCCGGAGCCGCGACGCAGTCCACCATCGACGAGCTCGGCGAGCTCCTGCAGCCCGGCGACGTCGTCGTGGACGGCGGCAACTCGCGCTGGACGGATGACGAGAAGCACGCCGAGGAGCTGGCTGCCAAGGGCATCGGCTTCGTCGACTGCGGCGTCTCCGGCGGCGTCTGGGGCCTCGAGAACGGCTACGCGCTGATGTACGGCGGCGACAAGGACAACGTCGCCAAGGTGCAGCCGGTCTTCGACGCCCTGAAGCCCGAGGGCGACTTCGGCTCGGTGCACGCGGGCAAGGTCGGCGCGGGCCACTTCGCGAAGATGGTCCACAACGGCATCGAGTACGCGATGATGCAGGCCTACGCCGAGGGCTGGGAGCTCCTGGAGGCCGTGGACTCGGTCACCGACGTCCGTGAGGTCTTCCGCTCCTGGCAGGAGGGCACGGTCATCCGTTCCTGGCTGCTCGACCTCGCGGTCAACGCCCTGGACGACGACGAGCACCTGGACAAGCTGCGCGGCTTCGCGCAGGACTCCGGAGAGGGCCGCTGGACGGTGGAGGCGGCGATCGACAACGCCGTGCCGCTGCCCGCGATCACCGCGTCCCTGTTCGCCCGGTTCGCCTCGCGCCAGGAGGACTCCCCGCAGATGAAGATGATCGCCGCGCTGCGCAACCAGTTCGGCGGCCACGCGGTCGAGACCAAGAGCTGATCCACAGCCCGTACGCTCCCTCGTCCACAGCCTGTGGGGTGCGGCGAGGGGCCGATCAGCAAGTGAAGTAGGCCGGGGGAGGTCGGCGTACACCATGCACGTCACGCATCTGTCGCTGGCCGACTTCCGCTCGTACGCCCGGGTCGAGGTTCCGCTCGACCCGGGCGTCACCGCGTTCGTGGGCCCGAACGGCCAGGGCAAGACCAATCTCGTCGAGGCCGTCGGCTACCTCGCCACCCTCGGCAGCCACCGGGTCTCCTCGGACGCGCCCCTGGTCCGCATGGGCGCCGACCGCGCCGTCATCCGGGCCGCGGTCCGGCAGGGCGAGCGCCAGCAGCTCATCGAGCTCGAACTGAACCCCGGCAAGGCCAACCGCGCCCGCATCAACCGGTCCTCGCAGGTCAAACCCCGTGACGTACTCGGCATCGTGCGCACCGTCCTGTTCGCGCCGGAGGACCTGGCGCTGGTCAAGGGCGACCCCGGGGAGCGGCGGCGGTTCCTCGACGAGCTGATCACCGCGCGCTCGCCGCGCATGGCCGGGGTGCGCTCCGACTACGACCGCGTCCTCAAGCAGCGCAACACCCTTCTGAAGTCGGCCGCCCTCGCGCGCCGCCACGGCGGCCGGTCCATGGACCTGTCCACGCTCGACGTGTGGGACCAGCACCTCGCCCGCGCGGGCGCCGAGCTGCTCGCCCAGCGGCTCGACCTGATCGCCACGCTCCAGCCGCTGGCCGACAAGGCGTACGAACAGCTCGCGCCCGGCGGCGGGCCCGTGGCGCTCGACTACAAGCCGTCCTCGCCGGAAATCGTCGGCCACGCGCGCGAAGAGCTGTACGAGCAGCTCATCGCTGCCCTCGTGGAGGCCCGCAAGCAGGAGATCGAGCGGGGCGTGACGCTGGTAGGACCCCACCGCGATGAACTGCTACTCAAACTTGGCCAGCTGCCCGCGAAGGGTTACGCGAGCCATGGCGAGTCCTGGTCGTACGCCCTCGCGCTGCGCCTCGCCTCGTACGACCTGCTGCGGGCCGAGGGCAACGAGCCGGTGCTCGTCCTCGACGACGTCTTCGCCGAGCTCGACGCGCGCCGCCGGGAACGGCTCGCGGAGCTGGTGGCGCCGGGCGAGCAGGTCCTCGTGACGGCCGCTGTGGACGACGACGTGCCGGGCGTCCTCGCGGGCGTGCGCTACTCCGTGGCCGAGGGCGCGGTGGAGCGCGTATGACCCGCCAGGAGGAGCGCGTATGAGCGGCCACGAGCAGCGGCCGGAGCGCGACGCCCCGAAGCCCGCCGAGACCACCGGCGCGCCCGCCGCCCCGGACACCCCCAAGACCCCCGAGCCCTCCGGCGTGGACCTCGCCCGCGTCGCCCTGCGCGCCGCCAAGGAGCAGGCACGCGCGCGGGGGGACGCGACGCAGCAGAAGAAGCAGGCCCGCCGCGGCGGACTGCGCTCGGGCGCGCGGGCGGACGGGCGTGACCCACTGCCCCTCGGCTCCGCCATCAACCGGCTGATCACCGAGCGCGGCTGGGAGACCCCGGCCGCCGTGGGCGGCGTGATGGGCCGCTGGCCGCAGATCGTCGGCGACGACCTGGCCAAGCACTGCGTACCGCAGCGGTACGACGAGAACGAGCGGGTCCTGACCGTGCAGTGCGACTCCACGGCCTGGGCGACGAACCTGCGCCTGCTCGCTCCGCAGCTGGTCGCGCGCCTGAACGAGGACCTGGGCCACGGCACCGTACGCATCATCAAGGTGCTCGGTCCCGGGGGTCCCGCGCACCGCTTCGGACCCCTGCGCGCCCCTGGTAGCACGGGTCCCGGCGACACCTACGGATGACGTGATCCGGACCGTAGCTGGTGGTTGACCTCCCGAAGCGCTGAGTGCCGCTGTGAGCCGCTGGGACCCCGGGGCCGCATATGGGGAGTCGGCTGATGCCGGTTCAGGGCGGCACATGCGGACTCAGGTACCGGCAAACCCCCATCACTGTCAGCGCTACCGGTAGACTGGAAGCTAATCCCGCCCCAAGCGTGGGGAGCGACGGGAGTAGCTGAGCAAGAGCTGAACCAGGCTTATCAACGCAACACGCCGCAGCCGCTCCGGCGAGCGCCGGGAGCTTGGCTTGTGCTGTGCCAGAAAGGGCGCTTCGTGGCCGATTCCGGCAACCCCAACGAGAACATCCCGTCCACCGACGCCGGCGTCAACGGCGAGGTCACCGCCTCGTACGACGCCAGTGCCATCACCGTCCTCGAGGGTCTGGACGCGGTCCGCAAGCGACCCGGCATGTACATCGGCTCGACCGGTGAGCGCGGCCTGCACCACATGGTGCAGGAGGTCGTGGACAACTCCGTCGACGAGGCACTGGCCGGCCACGCGGACACGATCGACGTCACGATCCTTCCCGACGGCGGCGTGCGCGTGGTCGACAACGGCCGTGGCATCCCGGTGGGCATCCACCCCGTCGAGAAGAAGCCGGCCGTCGAGGTCGTGCTGACCGTGCTGCACGCGGGCGGCAAGTTCGGCGGCGGCGGTTACGCCGTCTCCGGTGGTCTGCACGGCGTCGGCGTCTCCGTCGTGAACGCGCTCTCCACCAAGCTCTCCGTGGAGATCAGGACCGACGGGTACCGCTGGACGCAGGACTACAAGGGCGGCGCCCCGACGGCGCCGCTCGAGCGGCACGAAGCCACCGAGGAGACCGGTACCTCGGTCACCTTCTGGGCCGACCCGGACATCTTCGAGACCACCGACTACTCCTTCGAGACGCTCGCACGGCGCTTCCAGGAGATGGCCTTCCTCAACAAGGGCCTGACGATCAAGCTGACCGACGAGCGGGAGTCCGCCAAGGCCACGGCGGGCGCCGACTCCGCCGAGGCCAGCGACGACACCGTCGAAGAGGTCCGCACGGTCACGTACCACTACGAAGGCGGCATCGTCGACTTCGTGAAGTACCTCAACTCCCGCAAGGGCGAGGTCATCCACCCGACCGTCATCGACATCGAGGCCGAGGACAAGGAGCGCATGCTCTCGGTCGAGATCGCGATGCAGTGGAACTCTCAGTACACCGAGGGCGTTTACTCCTTCGCCAACACCATCCACACGCACGAGGGCGGTACCCACGAAGAGGGCTTCCGCGCGGCGATGACCGGCCTGGTCAACCGGTACGCGCGCGACAAGAAGCTGCTCCGCGAGAAGGACGACAACCTCACGGGTGAGGACATCCGCGAGGGTCTGACCGCGATCATCTCGGTGAAGCTCGGCGAGCCGCAGTTCGAGGGCCAGACCAAGACGAAGCTCGGCAACACCGAGGCGAAGACCTTCGTCCAGAAGGTCGTGCACGAGCACCTCACGGACTGGTTCGACCGCAATCCGAACGAGGCCGCGGACATCATCCGCAAGAGCATCCAGGCCGCCACCGCGCGCGTGGCCGCCCGCAAGGCGCGCGACCTCACGCGCCGCAAGGGCCTCCTGGAGACCGCCTCCCTGCCGGGCAAGCTCTCCGACTGCCAGTCGAACGACCCGACGAAGTGCGAGATCTTCATCGTCGAGGGCGACTCCGCCGGTGGCTCCGCCAAGTCCGGCCGGAACCCGCAGTACCAGGCCATCCTGCCCATCCGCGGCAAGATCCTGAACGTCGAGAAGGCGCGCGTCGACAAGATCCTGCAGAACCAGGAGATCCAGGCGCTGATCTCGGCCTTCGGCACCGGAGTCCACGAGGACTTCGACATCGAGAAGCTCCGCTATCACAAGATCATCCTGATGGCGGACGCCGACGTCGACGGCCAGCACATCAACACCCTGCTCCTGACGTTCCTGTTCCGCTTCATGCGGCCGCTCGTCGAGGCCGGACACGTGTACCTGTCCCGGCCGCCGCTGTACAAGATCAAGTGGTCCCGGGACGACTTCCAGTACGCGTACTCGGACCGCGAGCGGGACGCGCTCATCGAGCTCGGCCGCCAGAACGGCAAGCGCATCCGCGAGGACTCGGTCCAGCGCTTCAAGGGTCTCGGCGAGATGAACGCCGAGGAGCTGCGCATCACGACCATGGACCAGGAGCACCGCGTGCTCGGCCTGGTCACGCTCGACGACGCCGCGCAGGCCGACGACCTGTTCTCGGTCCTCATGGGCGAGGACGTCGAGGCGCGCCGCTCGTTCATCCAGCGCAACGCCAAGGACGTCCGCTTCCTCGACATCTGAGCCGGTCAGGCACTCGAAGTCGCCGACTACTGACTGCTGACCGCACCGAAAGGATCTTGACCGGCCATGGCCGACGAGAACAACCCCACCACGCCCGAGGACGACGAGGGTCAGACGCTGCGGATCGAGCCCGTCGGGCTCGAGACCGAGATGCAGCGCTCGTACCTCGACTACGCGATGTCCGTCATCGTGTCCCGCGCGCTGCCCGACGTCCGCGACGGCCTCAAGCCCGTCCACCGCCGCGTCCTGTACGCGATGTACGACGGCGGCTACCGGCCCGAGAAGGGCTTCTACAAGTGCGCCCGCGTCGTCGGCGACGTCATGGGCAACTACCACCCGCACGGCGACTCCTCGATCTACGACGCGCTGGTCCGCCTCGCGCAGCCGTGGTCGATGCGCATGCCGCTGGTGGACTCCAACGGAAACTTCGGCTCTCCGGGCAACGACCCCGCCGCCGCCATGCGCTACACCGAGTGCAAGATGGCGCCGCTGTCCATGGAGATGGTCCGTGACATCGACGAGGACACCGTCGACTTCACGGACAACTACGACGGCCGCTCCCAGGAGCCCACCGTCCTGCCGTCCCGCTTCCCGAACCTGCTGATCAACGGTTCGGCGGGCATCGCGGTCGGCATGGCGACCAACATTCCGCCGCACAACCTGCGCGAGGTCGCCGCGGGCGCCCAGTGGGCCCTGGAGCACCCCGAGGCCTCCCACGAGGAGCTGCTCGACGCCCTCATCGAGCGCATCAAGGGTCCCGACTTCCCGACCGGCGCCCTCGTCGTCGGCCGCAAGGGCATCGAGGAGGCGTACCGCACGGGCCGTGGCTCCATCACGATGCGCGCGGTCGTCGAGGTCGAGGAGATCCAGAACCGCCAGTGCCTGGTGGTCACCGAACTCCCGTACCAGACCAACCCGGACAACCTGGCGCAGAAGATTGCCGACCTGGTCAAGGACGGCAAGGTCGGCGGCATCGCGGACGTCCGTGACGAGACGTCCTCCCGTACCGGCCAGCGACTCGTCATCGTGCTCAAGCGCGACGCCGTCGCCAAGGTCGTACTGAACAACCTCTACAAGCACACGGACCTGCAGTCGAACTTCGGCGCCAACATGCTGGCGCTCGTCGACGGCGTGCCGCGCACGCTCTCGCTCGACGCGTTCATCCGGCACTGGGTCTCGCACCAGATCGAAGTCATCGTCCGGCGCACGAAGTTCCGGCTGCGCAAGGCCGAGGAGCGCGCGCACATCCTGCGCGGTCTGCTGAAGGCGCTCGACGCCATCGACGAGGTCATCGCGCTGATCCGGCGCAGCGACACCGTCGACGTCGCGCGCGAGGGCCTGATGGGCCTCCTGGACATCGACGAGATCCAGGCGAACGCCATCCTCGAGATGCAGCTCCGCCGACTCGCCGCCCTGGAGCGTCAGAAGATCGTCGCCGAGCACGACGAGCTCCAGCTCAAGATCAACGAGTACAACGCGATCCTGGCCTCGCCCGAGAAGCAGCGGACGATCGTCAGCCAGGAACTCGCCGCGATCGTCGAAAAGTTCGGCGAGGACCGCCGCTCCGCGCTCGTGCCCTTCGACGGTGACATGTCCATCGAGGACCTGATCGCCGAAGAGGACATCGTCGTCACGATCACCCGCGGCGGCTACGTCAAGCGCACCAAGACGCACGACTACCGCTCGCAGAAGCGCGGCGGCAAGGGCGTGCGCGGCACGAAGCTCAAGGAAGACGACATCGTCGACCACTTCTTCGTGTCGACGACGCACCACTGGCTGCTGTTCTTCACCAACAAGGGCCGCGTCTACCGCGCGAAGGCCTACGAGCTGCCCGACGCCGGACGCGACGCCCGCGGCCAGCACGTGGCGAACCTGCTCGCCTTCCAGCCGGACGAGCAGATCGCCGAGATCCTCGCGATCCGCAACTACGAGGCGGTGCCCTACCTGGTCCTCGCCACGAAGGCCGGTCTGGTCAAGAAGACGCCTCTGAAGGATTACGATTCGCCCCGCTCCGGCGGCGTCATCGCCATCAATCTGCGCGAGACGGACGACGGTTCGGACGACGAACTGATCGGTGCCGAACTGGTTTCGGCCGATGACGATCTGCTTCTGATCAGCAAGAAGGCACAGTCGATCCGCTTCACGGCGACCGACGACGCGCTGCGCCCGATGGGCCGCGCGACCTCCGGCGTCAAGGGCATGAGCTTCCGCGACGGCGATCAACTGCTCTCGATGAATGTGGTTCGGCCCGGTACGTTCGTCTTCACCGCCACCGATGGTGGGTACGCGAAGCGGACCGCCGTCGACGAATACCGCGTCCAGGGCCGCGGTGGCCTCGGCATCAAGGCCGCCAAGATCGTGGAGGACCGCGGTGAGCTCGTCGGCGCGCTGGTGACGGAGGAGACCGATGAGATCCTCGCCATCACCCTGTCCGGCGGTGTGATTCGTACGCGAGTCAACGAGGTCAGGGAGACGGGCCGTGACACCATGGGCGTCCAACTGATCAACCTGGGCAAGCGCGATGCCGTGGTCGGTATCGCACGTAACGCCGAGGCCGGGCGCGAGGCCGAGGAAGTCGACGGCGACGTCGACGAATCGTCTGACGGCGAGCCGGCCGTCGGTACGGACGAGGGCACCGAGTCCCCGGCCGAGTAGCGCGAGGAGTGTAGTCATCGTGAGTGGAGCCACGGGCGCCGGATCCGCCGGGACGAGTGGAACCGGCACGGAAGGTGCCCGTGGCTCCGCCACTGACGCACCCGACTCGCATGAGTCTCATGGATCCCAGGGGGGGACTGTGACGGACACCCGAGGCCGTACGGGCGCGGACACCGACGGCGGGGGCGGTGCTTCCGGGGGGCGTGCCGGAGACGGTGCCGCGGGTTCGCGGCGCGACGCTTCCGGGGGCGGGGCGGCCGCCGGTGGGGGTTCTGGAAGCGGGGCCTCCGGCAAGCGTGCCGGTGACGGGGCCTCCGGGGCGCTGCCCGGGGAGCGCCAGCCCCAGCAGAACAACCAGCCGTATCACCCGCCGCAGGCGTACCAGGCGGCGCCCGCGGGCGCGGTTCGGCGCCCGCGCACGGGGGCGCGCACCACCCCGCGCACGCGCAAGGCGCGGCTGCGGGTGGCCAAGGCCGACCCGTGGTCGGTGATGAAAGTCAGCTTCCTGCTCTCCATCGCCCTGGGCATCTGCACGATCGTCGCTGCGGCCGTGCTGTGGATGGTCATGGACGCGATGGGCGTCTTCTCCACGGTCGGCGGCACCATCTCAGAGGCCACCGGCTCGAACGAGTCCAACGGCTTCGACCTCCAGGCCTTCCTCTCCCTCCCCCGCGTACTGATCTTCACATCGATCATCGCGGTCATCGACGTCGTCCTCGCGACGGCCCTCGCGACCCTCGGCGCGTTCATCTACAACCTGTCGGCGGGCTTCGTGGGCGGTATCGAGCTGACGTTGGCCGAGGACGAGTGAGGTTGGCTGCGGCCTAGCGGGACGGGGGCTCCGGCCCGGCGCCCCGAGGGCGTTCGCGCCAGGCTGTGAGGGGCGCCCAGCGCTCGCCGCGCGGGCATCAGGGGTGCGCTGGGGGCTTGTCGGGCGGGCATCAGGGGCGTGCTGAGGGCTCGGCGCCGGGGTGCCGAGGGTTCGCTCGGGCCCCTGACAACTATCGATTTTGGGACTGGCCCGGACGTGCGCTAATCTTCAGTGGTCAGCGCGGCGGGGCGATCCCGCAGAGCGCGGCGGGGCTATAGCTCAGTTGGTTAGAGCGCATCCCTGATAAGGATGAGGCCACAGGTTCAAATCCTGTTAGCCCCACAGAGGCTCACAGCCTGGCAAAAAGCCCGGTAGATCATTGCGATCTACCGGGCTTTCGCAGTTTCGGCCGGGTGCTGTCCGCAAATGCCGGGCACGGCCTACGACGCGGGGCACGGCCTACGACGCCGGGCGCCGCCCGCAACGAGAAGACCCCCAGCCGGTCCGGGCTGGGGGTCTTGCGTCTGTGGCTACGGCGCCGTGGTGACTACGGCTCCGCTGCGAGCTGGTCCGCTGTCGGAGACTCGAGCTCGCTCTGGTCTTCCGTGTCCGTCGTCGGCAGGTGGCGGCAGCTCGGGGTGGAGCCGTGGGCCTCGGCGCGGATGCGTTGCTTCATCGTCGGGGGCAAGGAGCGTTCGTATGCCGCCTGCCACAGGGCCGCCAGGGGGGCCGTCATGCTCGCGGTGCTTTCGCACGAGGTCGTGGCCTGGTGTGCCGGGGCGGCCGCCGTGGCGGTCGTCGTGAGTCCCAGCGTGGCGAACAGTGCGAGCACCGCGGTGACGAGTGCGGTCCACAGCTTCATGGCCTTGGTGGCGGTCATGGCCCCTCACATTCAGGTTGGGCGATTTGCGTACTTTCCTCATGATGTGTATGCCGGGCCGGAAGTGCGGGACCGACGCTCGCGCCGCGTCGATGTTCAGATGAACACCACCCGGATGGGTGCAAGCGGCCCGAGGAGGCCAGGAAATGGGGCAAGGGCGGCGAATATCACAGTGGCCGGGACGCGGGTGGAGGGCCGCGATCCACTTCTACTGCGGTGATCGGGCCGGGAGTTGGGGCCGGGATGCGGGGTGGATCCAGGTCACCGATCGGTATCGGGCGGTGTGTATAGTCGGGCGCCAGAAGTCTCCTACGTCAAGGAAAGACGAGGTCGCGCGGTGAAGAAGCTTCTCCTGGTCGCACTGGCCGCCATCGGCGGGCTCCTCGTGTACCGCCAGATCCAGGCGGATCGCGCCGAGCAGGATCTGTGGACGGAGGCGACTGACTCCGTGCCCACGGGTTCGTGAGTATCGCCAGCAGTCTCGTCACAGGGCCCCGGTCGCTTGAGCGGTCGGGGCCCTGTGCTGTGCCGGGAGCTTTTTGTCCCGCTTGTTCTACCGGGTGGCGGGGGTTCTCCCACGCGTGTACGGGTCCCGTGGGGACCGGGGTGGTTTGGCTCCCGCCGGCGTGACCTTGACGGCGTCACCCCTTTGGTTCACTTGCGCAATGTCATTCCTTGCTTGAGCAAATCAGTGGAGGGTGAGGTGCGGACCGGCGTGATGAGGCGATGAGGCGGCGAGGCCGGGGTGGTGCCTGGCGGGGTCCCGTCGGCCGGTCGGCGGCCGGTGCCGCCCTGGGGGCCGTGCTGTGCGCCGTGGTGCTGCCCGGCGGCGCGGCCCGGAGCGGTGTGGCCGCGGCTCAGCCCGGGAGCACCGAGGCTCGCGTACCGGCCGGGCGTGCTGTCGCCGGGGAGAGCCCCGGTCCGTACGCCTTCGACGATGACGTGAAGGACGTCGACGGTGCGACCAGTACGGCCGGGAGCCGGATGCTTGTGCCGGGGACGACCTACAGGAGTGCTCTCGGGCATCCCGGGACTTCGTCGGGCGGGGCTTCCGGGGCGTCGGAACCGTCTGGGCCGTCAGCGTCCCCAAGGGCCGGTTCCGCTGGCTCCGGCGCTACCGGGAGCGAGTTGTACTACCGGCTCGAACTCAAGGCCAAGGACACCGCGTACGTCTCCGTGACCGCGTTGCCGGGCCCGCGCGCCCGTGTCGCCTACGGGGACGGCATCAGGTTGTCCCTGCAGGACGCCGACGGCTTCACCTGCGACATGGGGTCCGCGAGGATCGGCTCCGCGCAGAGCCCGCGACCGCTCACCGCGGCGGTGAAGCGTCAGATCGCGCCGGACCAGAAGAAGTGCCAGACGGCAGGGACGTACTACGTAGTGGTCGAACGGGCCACGGACTCCAGGTCGCCGGTGTCGTCCTCTCCGGAGAAGACGTCCTCTTCGGAGGACTGGGATCTGGAGCTGTACGTCGCCTCCGAGCCCGCCCTGGCCAAGGCGGGGTCGACCCTGCCGCCGCAGGACACGGACTCCGCCCCGCAGCAGCAGCCCCCTGTCGGGGCACCGCTGCCGCGCGCGGGCGGCAGCAGCTTCGGTACGGCCAGGGCGCTGGGGAAGGGGGTCTGGGGCGACCGCATCCGGGCCGGGCAGACGCGGTTCTACCGCGTGCCCGTCGACTGGGGGCAGCGCCTGTCGGCCACCCTGGAGCTCGGCAGCGGCACCCGGACCGGCGACTTCGTGACGTCCGCGCTGATCATGGAGCTCTTCAACCCGGTCCGCGGGCCGGTCGAGGACCACGACATCCCGTACGACGGCCGGCAGAAGTCGATGACCCTGTCCGCGCTGCCGCCGGTCACGTACGAGAACCGCTACGCGGCCTTCGACCGGCTCTCCGGGATGCGGTTCGCGGGGTGGTACTACCTCGTGGTGCACCTGGACCCGGACGTCGGCAAGCGGTTCGGCGCGGAGGAGACGGGGCTGACGCTGCGGGTGGGCGTCGCCGGTGAGCGGAGGCAGGGACCCGCGTACGCCGGGACCGCGCGCCCCGGCTTCGGTGTCACGGAGCGCGACGAGGAGGCGTCACGGAACGGCGCCGGAGGGGGTGGCTCCGCCGGGCGTGGGCCCGAATCCGACGGCTCGGCGGCCGCTTCCGAGCACACCATGGCCATGAAGGTGCTCGCGGCGGCGGGGATCGGCACGGGGACGGTGCTGGTGGCGGTGCTGTGGGTGTGGCGGGCTGTGGCCCGGCGCCGGGTGGGGCGGGCCTCGGTCTGAGGGGGCGCTGTTCGGCTCAGGTGGCCTGCCCGACCTGCCTGGACCCGCCCCACCTGCCCTACAGCCCGACCTGTCCTCGTTGGGTTCCGTCGCGGGGTCAGATGCGGGTGAGGGCCCAGAAACCCACCGCGAAACACGCCAGCGCGGCCAGCAGCATCGGCAGGGCCACTTTCACGGGCGGCCCTGGACGCGAAGCCCGTGCAGCCCGTGCTGCGGAACCTGCGGCGTGGCGGCGCTGGGCGCGGCCTGCTGGTTGAAGCTCCGGGAGCGGGGCCGCAATGGGGGTGGCGGGAGAGGGAACCTGTTGGGGCTGAGCGGTGTATTGAGAAGTAGAAGCGTAAGCGGGCTGCGGGGCGGGGGATGCGGCCGGGGAGTGAGCGGGCTCGGGGGCGGCTGAGGTTAAGGGAGCCGGGGCGGGAGCCGATTCCGCCGCTGGTGCCGCTTGATGGGGGGAGGGTACGTGGG
The DNA here is from genome assembly GCF_014650815.1 of Streptomyces flavofungini. Taxonomy (GTDB): domain Bacteria; phylum Actinomycetota; class Actinomycetes; order Streptomycetales; family Streptomycetaceae; genus Streptomyces; species Streptomyces flavofungini. Next base: position 126,900 of record NZ_BMVR01000011.1, on the reverse strand, counting down.
CTTGTTCGGGTGAGAGCTGGGGCGCGGGAGTCGCCGAGGCGGGCGCGGGGGCCTGGAACAGGGCTGAGGGCTGGACCTGGGCCTCGGGCGGTGCCGGACTTGGGGACGGAGCCGGGGTCGGGGTCGGCGTTGGAGTCGGCGTTGGAGTGGGAGGTGTCGCCGGGAGTTCGGCCGGGATCGAGGTGGGGATCGGGGTCGGTGTAGGGGGAGTTGGTGGTTGCGCGGGCTGTGGGGGTGGTGCCTGTCGGGGCGGGCCCGGCGGGGGGAGGTGAAAGCTGCCGGTTTCCGACATCGGGGGGTGCGCGGGGGGTGACGGCGGTGGTACGGGGTGGTGGGGCGCCGAGGGCTGATCGGCGGAGGGTTGGCCGACCGAAGGCTGCCCAGCGGGTGGTTGGGCGATGGGGGGGTGGCCGATTGAGGACTGACCCCCGGAGGGTTGCCCGGTGGGCGGCTGGGTGGCGAGGGGCTGGCTGACCGAGGGCTGCCCCACGGACGAGGGCTGGCCCAGGGAGGACGGCTGGCCCGAGGGGGACGGGCCCACGGAGGGCTGTCCCAGGGGCGGTTGGCCTGGGGAGGGCTGGATCAGGGGCGGGTGTGGCGTGGAGGGGTGGCCTGTGGATGCGGGGCCTGTGGGCGGGTGGCCCGTGGACGCGTGCCCTGTCGGCAGGTGGCTCATGGACGGGTGGCCCGTAGACGGGTGGCCCATGGGCGGCTGGCCTGTGGAGGGGTGGGACAGGGGTGGGGGTGGTGCGACGGAGGACGAGGTGGGTGACGGTGCGGGGGGAGGGGGCTGGGAGGGGGGTGGTTGAGGGGCGCGGGTGAGGGGGCCGTCGGGGCCGAAACCTGTGGGGAGCGGGGCGAGTTGGTCGAAGATCTCGACGAGCTCGTCGTCGGGCCCGGGCTCGGGCAGCATCTCGGCGGCGGAGGTGAGCGCTTTGCGGGCGCCGGTGGCCGTGCGGAACCGGGCCTGTGGGTCGGGTTGCAGGAGGGTGGCGATGACCTGCCACAGCGGTTCGGGGACGCCCTGCGGTGCCGACGGGGTGCCGTGGGCCGCGAAGTGCTCGATGAGGGCCTTGGCGTCGGGCTTGGCGCCCTGCAGGAGGTAGAGGGCGACGAGGCCGACGGCGAAGAGGTCGGCGGTGAAGTCCGGTTCGGCGCCCATCATTTGCTCGGGTGCGAAGTAGCCGGGGGTGCCCACCACATAGTCGGTCTCGGTCAGCCGTGGCTCGCCCTTGCGCATGGAGATGCCGAAGTCCGACAGGCGCAGGTGCGGGCGCCCCGTTCCGGTGGCCTCGAGGAGGATGTTGGCGGGCTTGATGTCACGGTGTACGACGCCCTCGGCGTGGACGGCGGCGAGACCGGAGAGGAGCTGGTCGAGGAGGGTGCAGGTGAAGTGGGAGGGCAACGGTCCGTAGTCGCCGATGACGTGGGCGAGCGAGCCGCCGGTGATCAGCTCCATGGTGAACAGGACCTGGTCGTCGTCGGCGGCCCAGCTGGCGGGAGCGAGCACGTGCGGATGGTCGATCCGCAGTGCCTGCTCCCGCACGAAGCGCAACAGAGTGTGAGCGTTGCGCTGCTGAAGCACCTTGGCCGCCACATATCTGCGGCGGCGATGGTCCCAGGCACGCCATACGGCGCCCACTCCCCCGCGTCCGACCGGGTCGACGAGTTCGTACCGCCCGGCGAAGACCTCACCCATGGTCGTGCCCGCTCCCCTTCCGGGCCGCCCGGCAGCGGCCCGGCCGGCGGCTCAGCTCTGGTGCGCTTCGTAGTGGGCGACCGCGTCCGCGGTGCGGCCCGCTCCGTATACCCGGAGGAACTCTGCCAGCTCCGGGTGGGTCGGGGCGAGCGTGTCCGCGGCATCGATGATGTCGCCCGCCGCCGCGACGGAGCGCAGCAGCGACTGGATCTCACGCACCACGCGCTTCACCGTGGGTGCGCCTGAACTCGTGGTCGACTGGGTGGTGTTGGTCAGTACGGAACCCCCCTGGGACTTCTTGATCTCGTCCATGCGGTCCGTCGCCTCGGCGGCGCTCACGCTGCCGTCCGCGACCTGCCCCGACAGCTCCTGGAGGAGTTGCACCCGCTGGACGACGGCAGGATTGCCGATCTTGGCACGCTGGCCGCTCATCAGCTGCGACAGCATGGGTGCGGAGAGGCCGAGCACCCCGGCGAGCCGTGCCTGGTTGAGGCCCAGATCGTCGATGAGGCGACGGAACAGTGCCCCCAGTGGTTCCCCGTACCAATTCCGCTGGAGCTCCCGTGCTCTCGCGGTTGATTCTTGTTGTGCAGCGTCCATCTTGCGTCTCCCCATCGCTTCCCCTAAGACGTGGTTCGCTGCCGCGAACCACGTCGAGCATCTTACGGAGAGTGGTCGCGCACGGGGAGCCCCAATCCTTTTGCGAGATCTGGGGGGTGACCCGGTACTCTGGTCTCCGACGCCCGCCGAGGCGCGATCGTTTCGCCACGGCATCGGCGCAAGCGGGGCCTTAGCTCAGTTGGTAGAGCGCTGTCTTTGCATGGCAGATGTCAGGAGTTCGAATCTCCTAGGCTCCACATTCCGAGAGCCCCCCTGATCTGTGTTTTAGCAGGTCAGGGGGGCTCTTTTGGATGCGGTGCGGGCGCTGGACGCCGGGGGCGTCAGTGGCTCGGGGGGAGGTTCAGGGCTCGTACGAGCCCGGTCAGTTCCTGTTGGAAGAGTTTCCGCGGGCTGACCGTCTGGGTGCGCAGGTGGCCGTAGACCTCCAGGGACACCAGGCCGTGCAGATGTCCCCAGATGCGCAGGGCGAGGGCGACGGCTGCGGGCGGGAGTTCGGGGAAGGCCGGGCGGACCTTGTCGAGCAGGCCCGGGTCGAAGTCGGACCACTCGAACTCGCTGGTCGGGTAGAGGTGTTGGGCGTCCGGCCAGGCGGCCGCGGCGAGTCCGGCGAGGCCGGTGCAGACGCGGCGTGCGGCGTCGGGGGCGGCGCCGCCGGCAGGGGCCCGGTAGCCGGGGACGGGGTCGCCGTAGATGAGCCGGAAGCCCTCGGGGTTGGCCAGGGCCCAGTCACGGAAAGCGGTGGCCCAGGCCTGGATCCGGGCGGCCGGAGCCAGCGGGAGGCTCGTCTCCCAGGCGGTGTCCACGGCGTCGGCGAGGGCCGTGTACAGGTCGTTGATGAGCGTGGTGACCAGGTCGTCGCGGGTGGCGAAGTAGCCGTAGATGGCGTTGGCGGTCATGCCCATCTCGCGGGCGATGGCACGCAGCGTGATGGCGTCAGGGCCGCCGGAGGCCATCAGGGCGAGGGCCACGTTCTTGATCTCGGCCGTCGTCTCGGCCCGCAGCCGCTCGCGCCTGCCCTGGCCGCCGCTCTTGGCCCGTCGGCCTTTCGCGGTGCCTGCGCCGTCCCCGGCAGCCCGGCTGTCCCGAGCGCCCTCGCCGCCTCGACCATCCCGGCCGTCCCGAGTGTCCTCGCCGTCTCGGCCGTCCCGGCTGCCCTCTTCGCCTGTCCCTGTCACGCGGCAACTCTACAGCGTTTGTTTAGTTGACAGAGTGCAGTAACTTCACGGCGTATAGTTCCTGCGCGGCGTCACCTTCCGGGTGGCGCCCCATGTCCACGTGCGGAGCAGGAACACACGAACAGGGGAGAACCATGCGCATCGGAGTCATCGGGGCCTCGGGGACCATCGGCAGCCGAGTCGTCACCGAAGCTCTCGGCCGGGGGCATCAGGTGGCGGCGTTCAGCCGGGACGCGGCACGGGCTGCGGGCGAGGAACGGCGGGAGAACGTCGCCTGGGCGAGCGTCGACGCCTTGGACCCGGCGTCCATAGCGGCGGTGCTGCCCGGACTCGACGTCCTGGTCAGCGCCTTCCAGCCCGGCAACGCGGCCAAGGACATGGCGGACACGGTGCGGCGCTCGATCGCCGATCCCACGGTGTACGCCACCGCGGCGCGGGCCCTCCTGAAGGCCCTGGAGAGCCACCCCCGCACCCGGCTCATCGTGATCGGCGGCGCGGGCAGCCTGGAGATCGCGCCGGGGGTGGTCCGCGCCGACTCCGACGAGTTGCTGCACGCCACGCTCGACGAGATCGGGCTGCCCCGCGACTACGCGGCGGCGGTGCGCGGCCACCGGGACGCCCTCAACGTGCTGCGGACCTCGAACCGGCTGTGGACCTACTTCAGCCCGGCCGAGGACATCGCCCCCGGCGAGCGCACCGGACGCTTCCGCGTCGGCGGTGACCAGCCCGTCCTGGACGCCGAAGGGCGCAGCCGGATCTCCGCGGAGGACGCCGCCGTCGCCCTGGTCGACGAGGCGGAACTGCCGCGCTTCGTCCAGCGCCGCTTCACCATCGGCTACTGAACGGCCATCGGCCACCGGCCAACGGTCCGCCGAACGCGACGGTGGCCGCCACGGAGAGCGTGGCGGCCACCGGATGCGGCGCCGAGGGCGCCTGGGGCACGGTCGGCCCCGGTGCGTCAGTGGTTGTTGACGCCGTTGCCCGAGAGCAGCGGGATGTCGTTGAGGATGTGCGACAGCGGCTCGTCGCCCTTGGCCTGCGTCGAGTTCTCGGTGCACTGCTGGTTCTGCGGCGCCGACAGGACGTTGATGTCCTGGACCGCGACCGGCACCAGGCCGACGATGGAACCGGCGTTGACCTTGGCGGGCAGGCCGATGCACGGCTTGTTCAGGGAGCCCTGGACCAGGGACATCTGCGGGCTCATGTTGCCGTGCGTCGCGGAGTTGCCGAACGTCTGCTCAGCGCCGTTGCCGCTGACGGACGTGGTGCCCGTGTCGTTGCCGATGGCCATGGCCGAGGTGGCGGTGACGGCCGTCATGCCGGCGGCGGATGCGGCGATCGCGGCGGTTGCCAAGATCTTCTTCATGGTGAGGAATTCCCTTCGGAGACAGGCTCCGTTGCGGAGCCGCATGGTGGTCAACTGAACTGATGGAACGCTGGTTTCGGCGATTAGCTCAGTCGGCCCAATAGTGTGGTGAGCGGAGAAACCGGAAAGCGACCCGGTAGCTGTCAATCGGGCCGGGAACCCGAAATCGGTCCGGCCGGGAACTCGCAAGCCATCGGCGCGGCAACCCGAAAACAGCGGGCCGCCGAGGAGAGGTGGCGGCCCGCTGGACTGTTGGTCGGTGTCAGTGGTTGCCGGCACCGTTGCCGGACAGCACCGGGATGTCGCTGAGCAGGTGCGACAGCGGCTCGTCGCCCTTGGCCTGCGTCGAGTTCTCCGTGCACTGCTGGTTCTGCGGCGCCGACAGGATCGGGATGTCCTGGACCGCGACCGGCACCAGGCCGACGAGGGAGCCGACATTGGCCTTGGCGGGCAGCGCGATACAGGGCTTGTTCAGGGAGCCCTGAATGAGCGCCATCTGCGGGCTCATGTTTCCGTACGTGGCGGAATTGCCGAACGTCTGGGAGGCGGCGTTGCCGCTCATCGTCTGGGTGCCGCTGTCGTCACCGGTGGCGAACGCCGTGGAAGCAGTGGCAGCCGACGCACCGACTACGGAAGCCGTGACCGCGGCCGCGGCCATAACCTTCTTGAGCACAGCATTTCCCTTCTGGATATGAACCCCGTCCGTGGAGCACCCTGAGCAACTGCGCCAGCGGTGTGGGGTTGCTGCTGTTCACTCATATGGCCCACCAATGGCCGAGCGCGGGTCCGCCAACAGGTGTTCTGTGCCTGGCGTTGTCCGGATAATCCGATGGTTCACTGCGGCGCCACTCATGGTGGTGTGCGTTTATGTGAATGCGCCGGGCGCCGCCGGTCCTACGAAAAGATCCGATGGAGTGAATGAGCGGAACCAAACGTCCGACGGTGAGTTGAGCAGCCCGCAGTAACCTGTGCTTCTGCCCAGAAAAGGAACAGCAAATGCTCAAGAAGGCAATGGCAGCGGCTGCGGTCGCAGTCTCCGTCGTCGGTATCTCAGCCACCGCAGCCCCTGCCGCGATGGCCATCGGTGACGACAGCGGCACCCAGTCGGCGAGCGGCAACGGCGCCAAGCAGGCGTTCGGCAACTCCGTCACCAAGGGCGACATGAGCCCGCAGCTGTCCCTCGTCCAGGGATCCCTGAACAAGCCCTGTGTCGGCCTGCCGGTCAAGGGCAACATCGGCTCCATCGTCGGTGTCGTGCCGGTCGCGGTCCAGGACATCCCGATCCTGTCGGCGCCGCAGAACCAGCAGTGCACCGAGAACTCGACGCAGGCCAAGGGCGACGAGCCGCTGTCGCACATCCTCAGCGACATCCCGGTGCTGTCCGGCAACGGCGCGCACAACGGCTGACCCTCCACGCCGCAGCGACCGCCCGGGCCGCCCCGACTCCTTCGAGCGGGGCGGCCCGAGCGGCTTTTCTTTGCCGTGATTCGGATGGCTCCGGCGGAAATTCGGTCGCCGGATTTCCGGGCGTACACAGTGCGTATCTCCTTGTGTATCCAGTCAGGTGTCCCCGCATGTATCCCTGTGCGTATTCCGGTGTGTAAAAGCTGGTCGATAGCAGTCGGGTGAACCTGGGAATGTCGGGGTTCTGCCGGTTTCTTCTGCTCTTGGTGCTCGTTGGTCAGGACTCAGGTCGCGGTGCGGGTGAAGATACTGCCCGCCCGGCTCTCACCGCCGTTTAGGCGCGACCGGTCAGAAGGGAAGATCTGTGAAGCTCAAGAAGAGCGCAACCGTCATTGCTGGTGCTGTCCTGGCACTGAGCTTCGGTGCCCCGGCATTCGCCGACGCGGGCGCCGACGGCGTGGCCGCCCACTCCCCGGGTTTCCTCTCCGGCAACCTCGTGCAGGTTCCCGTCCACGTTCCCGTCAACGTGTGCGGCAACAGCGCCGACCTGCTCGCGCTGCTGAACCCGGCGTTCGGCAACAGCTGCGTCAACGACTGACGTCCTTGACGTACTGACGTAGCGACCCGGTCGTCCAGGCCGTGTCACCGCCGGCCTTGGCAGGCCCCAGGGCCCCAAGGCCGGCTCCCCTTCGCTCAGAGGAAGACCACTAGATTGCGACAGGCCCTTACCAAAGGGGTGCTCTCGGCGGCGGCCGCCACGAGCATCCTGTCCCTGCCCGGCCAGTCCGCGTTCGCCGCAGCCGATGCGCACGGACAGGCCGCGGGCTCGCCCGGCTTCTTGTCGGGCAACAGTGTGCAAGCCCCGCTGGAGGTGCCGCTGAACGTCTGCGGCAACTCGGTGAACGGCGTGGGCGCGGGGAACCCGGCCATGGGTAACTCGTGTGCGCACACCTCATCCCCGACTACCGAGCGGGCACCGGAGCGTGCGGCTCCGCCGAAGCGCGAGGCAGCGCCGAAGCCCGCGCCCGCGCCCGTACCCAAGCCCGCCCCCGCACCCGCCCCCGCCCCGGAGCGCGCGGCCCCCAAGCCCGCCCCGGCCCCCGCCCCGAAGCCCGCGCCCGAGTCGGCGACCCCGGAGCGGGCGACCCCGGAACCGGCGACTCCGGAACCCGCGCACCATGGCGGCGGCGCCAGCGCCGACGGCGAGGCGTCCCACTCGCCCGGCGTGCTGGCGGGGAACCTGCTCCAGGCCCCGCTCGACATCCCGATCAACGCCTGCGGCAACGCCGTCGAGGTGGTGGCGGCGCTCTCCGGGACCAGCGGGAACGAGTGCGGTCAGGCTCCCGAGCAGGCGCCTCCGGTGCCCGAGCCGCACGTGCCACCGGTCAAGCCCGAGCAGCCCGTCGAGCGGGTCACGCCGCCCGAGCCGCCCCGCGCGCCGCGCACCGTGCCGAGGGCCCCGGAGTTCCTGAAGGCCGCCGCGACCGCCAGGCCGCCGCGTCCCGCCGCGACACCGGAGCACGCCAGCCAGCTCGCCGCGACCGGCATGGACCAGAACGCCCTCGCGGCCGCTGCCGCGAGCGCCGGGCTGCTGGTCGGCGGTGCCCTCCTCTACCGACGCGGACGCAGCACGTCCTGAACCCGCGCCGGGGCGAAGAGGAAGCAGTGGCAGAGAGCAGTGCGAGCGGTGAGAGAGAAGTGAGCAGGAGAGGCTGCAGCTAGAAGCAGCAGCGTGCAGCAGTGCGCGAGGTGCGGAGCGGACGGGTCGACGGCGGCCCGTCCGCTCCGTGCGTGGGGGCGTCAGCGCCCGGGCGCCCCGCTCTCGTACGGTGCCCTCCCGAGCGGCTCGGCGCTGCGGGCCACCGGCACGGCGCCCGGCCGCCGCACCCGCCGTCGCACCCCCGCCACCAGGCGGCCCGCCGTGAAGCCCGCACCCTGGACGAAGCGCATCGCGGGGCCGAAGCTCGACGCGGTCGGCAGACCGGCGACGAACAGGCCGGGCAGGGAGGTCTCGAACCCGTGGTCCACGTACGGGGATCCGTCGGCGAGGCGGCGCAGGGAGTCCCGTACGCCGAGGTCGAGCACGTCGATGCGGTGGGTCTGGGCGCGGAATCCGGTGGCCGCGAGGACGTGGTCGGTGGCGAAGACCGCGGCGCCGTCCGGGCCTTGGGTGGAGAGGCGCACCTGGCCGTCGCTGAGGTGTGCGGCCGTGAGCCGGTGTCCGGTGACGATCTCGATGGTGGTACGCGGCGGCCCGGCCGTTGTCGGAGCGGCTGCTCCTTCCACGCGGTCCCGCACCCACCAAGCTCCCGCCGGGCCCAGTGCCGTCTCGCTGACGCGGGCGCGGGTGGATGCGGGGAGGAGGCGGAAGAGGCCGGGGCGTTCGGCGTAGAACCAGTTGCGCCAGCCGCAGCCGAGGCCGCTGTGCGGGGCGCGGGCCGACTGCCACCAGGGGCGGTGCCAGGCGGGCGGCAGGGTGTTCCAGCGCACGTGGGGGGCGCGTGCCAGGACGCGTACGCGGGTGCCTTGTTCGGCGAGGAGCGCGGCCGTTTCCAGGGCGGCCTGGCCCGCGCCGAGCACCGTGACGTCCTTGTCGCGCAGGGGGCGCAGGTCCGCGTGGTGGCTGCTGTGCGAGACGTGGGCGGGGCCCAGGCCCCGTACCAGGGAGGGGATTTCGACGAACGGCATGACGCCGACGGCGAGGGCCACCGTACGGCCGTGGAAGGTCTCGCCGTCGGTGGTCGTGACGGCGAAGCCGTCCGGGAGGGGGCGCACGGAGCGGATCAGGCGCTCGTCGACCGGCGGGGCGGCCTGCGCGGCGAACCACAGGCCGTACGCGGCGAAGTGCTCGACCGGCAGCGGAACGCCGTGCTCCGCGCGCAGGCCCTCACGGGCGCAGTACGCGGCCAGGCCGTACCGGGCGCCGGGGTCGGAGAGGTCGGACGCCCAGGGCTCCGACTTCAGGAACATGCCGCGCGGCATGTGGTCGCGCCAGGAGGCCATGGGCCGGCCGAAGACGCGTACGTCCAGGCCCGCCGCCGCGGCGTGCGCGGCGATCGACAGGCCGTAGGGGCCCGCTCCCACGATCAGCAGGTCATGCATCGGTGACCGCTCGCTCTCTGTTCGTCGTGCCGGACAGGACGGCCGGGGAGGTCTCCCGCGCCCTGGTGGACAGCGTCAGCAGGATGTTCTGGGCGGCGCCCGCGAGCCGGGCGCGCGAGTGCCGCAGGACGTGGCGGCGCCAGCGGCGCCACAGGTCGGCGGCCGGGGCCGGGTCGTCGGCGGGGTCCGCGCCGGACCAGGCGAACTCGACGCCGGGAGCCCGGAATTCCCGCGACCGGAGGGTGACCCGGTGCCGGGTGCGCAGGGCGGTCAGGGGCGCGTAGTTCTCGACGACGAAGGCGCGGCCCGGCAGCGGGGCCGGTGCCGGGACCGGGCGGTGCGTCAGGTCGAGGTGGGCGGCGCGCACCACGTCGGTGCCGGTGCCGTCCGCGAAGAGGCGGAACTGGGCGCCGGGGCGCGGGTTGAAGTCGAGCAGGTGGTACGTGCCGGTGCGGGCGTCGCGGCGGAAGTCCAGGTCGAACACGCCCCGGTAGCCGAGGCCCGCGAGCAGCCGCCGGGCGAGCGCCCACAGGCCCGCGTCGTGCGCCCACTCGCCGACCGCCGTGAGCCCGGCCGCGCGGGGCCGGGCCCGGCGCTTGCGGCCCGTGCCGCCGCCGGACACGTCGCCGTCACGGCCGACGTACCCGTGCACGAACCAGTCGGCTTCGGGGCCGCCGGGGACGTACGCCTGGAGGAGCAGGCGGCTGCCCGCGGCCGCGGCGCGTTCGTGCAGGGCCGCCGCCTCGCGCGCGGAGCGGATGAGGACGGCGCTGCGCAGGCCGCTGCCGCGGGGCAGCAGCCAGGGGCGGCTCCACTTCGCCACCACCGGGGCGCCCAGGGCCGTCACCGCCCCGGCCGCCTCGGCGGGCGTCGTGGGCGCCACCATCCGCGGGTGGGCCACACCGATGCGGGCGCACAGCTCGGCCAGGGCGGACTTGTCGGCGAGGCGCTCGGGCAGGCCGGGCGCGGGCCGGGGCAGCAGGTAGCGGTCGGTGAGGGCCGCGCGCACGGCGTCGACGGCGAGGGCGCCCGCGTCGTCCAGGGGGATCAGGACGGCGGGGCGGCCGACGCGTGCGGAGACGCGGAGCAGGACCGCGCGCACGTCCTCCGGGGTGGCCGTGGGGTTGGGCGGCGGGTGGATGCGGTGCAGGTGGCGGGAGCGGGCGACCGGGCTGTGCTCGTCGGCGGCCACCAGGTGCACCTCCACCCCCTCCCGGCCCAGGGAACGCACCGCGCCCAGGGTGCCGTGGTGAAAGGGATTCCGGTCGATCCGCAGCAGGACCGCGGGAACGCGTGTGTCCAGAGAATGCAAGGTCGGCCTTACTGATCGCTCGCCCAATGGGGCGATGTGCGGTCACGGAGGATTAAAGACTCGATTGGCGCAAAAGAAATACATATGACGGAACGTCAGCAGCGTCAGCAATCCGAGGCGTCAGACATGTGTGGCCGGTCCACGAGGAGCAGTCATGAACCCACGGCGTAGCCAACGCAGTAAACGATCGGGCCGACGCGGAAAACGGCTGGCCTTCATCGCGGCCGGAATCATCGCGTCGACCGCTGTGGTCGCCGTGCCCGCACACACCGCAGGGAAGGCGCCCGCGGGGGAGCCGACGCCCGCGCCGCCGGGCGCCGCCGTCCCCGCGCCTCCGGAGAGTCCGGCGCCCGCGCCCGCGGAGAGCCCCGCGCCCGCCGCCTCGGAGAGCCCCGCGCCCGCGGAGAGTCCCGACCCGGCCGACCCCCAGCTCCCCGCCATCGGCGCCTACCTCGACTACGGCCCCCTCGGCGTCGACCGCATGACCGAGCTCAGCAAGTGGCTGGACGGGACCGAGCTGCGGGTCGGGCACACGTACCTCCCGGGTGACCGGTGGAGCAACATCGAGGGCGCGCCGCGCTTCCTGGAGAGCTGGGCGGCCTGGCGCAAGGCCAAGGACGACCGGATGTTCGTCCTGAACGTGCCGATGCTGGAGCGCAACGAGGACCGCATCGGCGACTGGCAGGTGCGCTCGATGCTGCGGCAGGGCGCGGCCGGGCAATTCGACGAGCACTTCCGCGTCCTCGCGAAGCGCCTCGTCGACCTCGGGGTGCCGGACACGGTGATCGTGCTCGGCTGGGAGATGAACGGCACCACGTACACCCATCGTTGCGGTCCGGATCCGGAATCCTGGAAGACGTACTGGAAACGAATCGTCACCACGATGCGTTCGGTGCCGGGACAGAAATTCAAGTTCGATTTCACCCCGAATCGCGGTCGGGACGCCATTCCGTGGACCGATTGCTATCCCGGTGACGATTCCGTCGACATCATCGGGCTCGATTCGTACGACCAGCCCAGCGGCGTGACGTTCGACCAGCAGGTAACCGAGGAGTACGGGCTCCAGCACCACGTGGATTTCGCGAAGGCCCACAAGAAGCCCATCTCGTATCCCGAATGGGGCCTCTTCCGCAACGGCGACAACGACGAGTACATGCGCCGGATGCTGAAGTGGATGGCCGAGCACAAGCCGCTGTACAACACGGTCACGGACTACTGCCCGCACGGCGTCTGGCAGTGCAAGGACAACCCCAAGGCCACGAAGGTGTACCGCGAGGCGCTCTCCGGCCTGCCGGTGAACCCGACGCCGAAGCCGACCGAACCGACCGCTCCGGTACGCCCGCCGCACTGTTCGCCGCTGGACCTGGGCGACTGGGTCGAGTACTGGCTGGGCGGGAAGCTGTGCCTGCGGTTCGACTGGTGGGAGCGGAAGGAGCGGCCGCGCGCCTGAGGGGGCGCGGCGGTCGTGGGGGTGACTGAGCCCGGCGCGGTGGCGGAACGTTCACGGGGAAGTTCCGCCACCGGGCCGCCCCTCACCTCCACGTCGCACTTCGCCGCCGTGCTGTCTGTCGCTGCCGTGCTGCTTGTCGTTCCCGCGTTGCCTGTCGCTGCCGCGTTGCCCGTCGCCCGCGCGCCCGGCACGTTCCCGCTGCTGCTGCCGTACTTGCCAGTCCCGGCGCACCCCCCGCGCCCACTCCCGCGCCGACGCCTCGCACACCGCCGCCGTCAGGAGCGGGGCCGTCCGACTGTGGGCGAGGAGGAAGCGGCGGTTGGGAGCCGGGGTGGGGCGCCAGTGCTGTTTGTACGGTTCGTCGCCGCGCAGCAGGGACAGGGTGCGGGGGTGCGGGCCCGAGGTGTGCCGGGTGCAGGCGTCGAGCAGCATCGTGGCCACGTCGATCTTGCGTTCGCGCAGCCGCGGATGGGCGCCGTAGAGATAGCCGCCCGCGAGCCGCGCGGACAGCAGGGTGAGGTCGGCGGCAAGGACCTCGCCGTCCAGGTGGAACTCCGTGACCACGGCGTCGCCCGCCGCGACCATGGGGCGCACGGCGCACAGCAGGTGCTCGCGGAAGCGCGGCCGGAGGTGTTCGGTCGTCACCTTGCGCCCCTGCCACTGGAGTTCGTGCAGCCGCAGCAGGGTGGCCAGGGACGTCTCCACCTCGTCGGCGGGTACGACCCGGGTCCGCACGCCGAGCGCCGTCAGCTTGCGCAGCTTGGCGCGGGCGCGCTGGGCCGTGGTGGCGGGCAGCCGTTTCAGGAGCTCGTCGACGGGCAGCGGGGGGAGTTCGAGGCAGGGGGAGTCGGCCAGTTCACGGCGCGGGCCGCACCACCGGTCGTAGACGCTCTCGACGCAGGCGCCGGGACGGGCCTCACGGAAGTCGATCAGCGCGCCCCGGGCAAGGCCGTGCATCCCTTCGGCCAGCGCGTCCGCCGCGCGCTCGCGGCAGTCGGCGGCGAGCAGGACGTCCGCGAAGTCCGAGATCGCGCCGCCGAGCGGCCGCAGCGCCGGGACGGGCCGGTGCACCCGCATCAGCGGCGCCGCCGCGACCAGCTCGCCGCCGTCGCGCACGAGCAGCACCCGCAGCCGCCCGCGACGGCCGTACGACCGCCACCACGAGGTCAGCCACGCGTGGCTCTGGAACGGCGTCGCCTCCTCGCAGGTCTCGTAGAGCCGCCGCCAGGGACCGGCCAGGGACGCGAACTCGTCCTCGTCCACGCAGAGCCCGGCGGTCAGCCCGGACCGGGTCGCCGTCGTCACGCGCCGCCCCGGACCCCGGCGGACGCGGGCCCCGGCACGGCGCCGCCGGGCAGCGCCCGGGCGGTGGCGCGCGGGCGCACCAGGAGCCCGAGGCCGCCGAGCAGCCCGCCCGCGCACAGGCCGACCAGGGCGGTCACCGGGGCGGAGAGCGAGGAGGGAGCGGTGGGCGCGACGGCGCGGGAGAACGGCAGGAGCTTGACCCGGGTGCTGTTCTTGGTGTGGCCGGCGCTCGTGGTGAGCGCGCGGGACACCGCGTTCGCGAGGGTGGCGGCGGCGTCGGGCCGGTCCGCCGACGCGGACACCGAGATCATGGGGGCGTCGGGGGAGGTCGCCACCTTGACGCGGTCCTGCAGCTCGGTGGGCGAGATCCCCGCGGCGATCTGCGCGTCCCCGAGGACGGCGAGCTGCGTGGCGACCCGGCCGTAGGCCTGCGCGAAGCCCAGGGCGGTGGCCGGGTCGGCCTTGGCGCCGGGCACGGCGACGACGTAGCTGGTGGCCGTGTACTCCGGGGTCTGGAGCAGGCCGTACGTGCCGCCCGCGAGGGCGCCGAGGGCGGCGCAGACCGGCAGGAGGGTCCAGCGGGGGAGCCGGGCGAGGCGGGTGCGGAGGCTGGTCGGGGGTGGGGTGTCGGCGTCGGTGGCGTGCGGGGCGGGCGGCGCCGGGGTGCCCGGCGTGCTGCCGGTGCCGCCCGCACTGTTGAACGTACCGCTGGACGCTTTCGTGCCCGAGGGGGCGCTTGAAGGGGCGCTCATGGGGAGTTCACCTCCTGGTTCGGGCCGGTGAGCACGGACGTGTAGACGTCCATCAGCCGACCGGCGCTGCGGGTGATGTCGTAGTGCCGCACCGCGGCGGGTGCCGCCCGGTGCGGCGGGGTGCCGGACCTGCGCAGGCCGTACAGGACCTGCGCGAAGGAGTCGGGATCGCTCGCGCAGTACGCGGAGTTGGTGCGCTCGTGCGCGGGCAGCCCCTCGACGGCGGGGCAGGACGCGTACAGCACGGGCAGGCCGCTGGCCAGGCCCTCCACGAGGGCGAGGCCGAACGCCTCCTCCGGGGACGGGGACGCCAGCGTGTCCATCGCCGAGAGCAGGGACGGCAGGTGCGCGGTGGCGTGCTCCGCGCCGCCGTCCTCGTGCGCGGTCTCGCCCGCGAACCGCACCCGGTCGGCGAGGCCGAGCCGCCCGGCAAGGCGCCGCAGCTCCGGCTCCTGCGGTCCGGAACCCACCAGCAGGACCCGTACGTCGGCCGGGAGTTGGGCGGCGGCGCGCAGGAGTACGTCGAAGCGCTTTCCCTCGGCGAGGCGGCCGACGCCGCCGATGACGAACGCGTCCGCGGGCAGGCCGAGGCGGGCGCGCACGGCCGCGCGGGCGGCCGGGTCGAAGCGGAAGCGGCCCGCGTCGATGCCGTTGGGCACCACGCGGATGCGCTGCCAGGGCACGCCCCACCGGTTGAGGCGGGCGCCGACGGCCGGGGACACGGCGACGGTCATGCGGCCGAGCCGCTCCCCGGCGAGGTACAGGGCGCGGACGCCGGAGGTCAGCGGGCGGCCCTCCATCTGCGAGGCGCCCAGGGAGTGTTCGGTGGCCACGACCGCGCGCACCCCGGCCAGGCGGGCCGCGATCCGGCCGTACAGGCAGGCGCGGTAGAGGTGGGTGTGGACGACGTCGTAGCGGCCCGCGCGGATCAGCCGGGCAAGCCGCGGCAGGGCGGCGACGTCGCGGTTGCCCGCCATGCCGAGGTCGGTGACGCGGGTGCCGTCGGCGGTGATGCCGCGGGCGACGCTGCCCGCGTTGGTGAGGGTGAGGACGTCGCAGGTCGCCGGTACGTGGCGCAGCAGCAGCCGCAGTTGCTGCTCCGCGCCGCCCATGCCGAGCCCGGTGATGACGTGCAGGACCCTCACGCGGTCACCGCCGCCGGGAACGGGATGTGGCCCGGACGCAGCGCGCGGCCGCGCGGCCCGCCGGTGACCTGCTTCAGGCGCAGCCGCAGGGCCGTGTCGCGCTGTCCGATGTGGATGCGGGGCAGGGCCAGCGGGCCGTTGAGGTCGCCGGGGGCGATGGCGCAGGCGTACGTGTACCCGGCCGCGCGCACGGCCGCGAGGACGCGGGGGTCCGCGTGCCCGTACGGGTAGCAGAAGCCGCCTACGCCCTGGCCCGTCAGGTCGGCCAGGGCGGACCGGCTGTCCGCGACCTCGCGGCGCAGCGCCTGGTCGTCGGCGCGGGTGAGGTCGACGTGCGTCAGGCCGTGCGAGGCGACCTCCATGCCCTGCTCGGCGGCCCGCCGGATGCCGTCCGCGTCGAGGAGGGGCTTGCGGGGGCCCAGGGGATCCCAGGCGTTGTCGCCGCCGAGACGGCCTGGCAGTACGAACACCGTGGCGGTGCAGTCGTGGTGGTGCAGCAGGGGGACCGCGTGGTCCAGGAAGTCCGCGTAGCCGTCGTCGAAGGTGAGGCCCACGAGGCCGTCCGCCTGTCCCCGGCGGTACGCCTCCAGGAGCTCGGCCGTGGACACTCCGCGTAGGCCGCGTCGGCGCAGCCAGGTCAGTTGGGCGTCCAGGCGGGCTGGGGTGACGGTGATGTCGTACGGGTCGTCGGCGGGGTCGGTGTCGGCCACGGAGTGGTACATGGCGATCCACGGGGTGCTCGTGGGGCGCGTGGGGTGGCGTGCGGGGTCCCCCGGGGCTTGGCGGGTGCGGAGGTCGGCAGGGGCGGCGCGGTGTTCGTGCGCACCGGGGCGGATGAGGGCCTCGGGGGGAGTGCGGTCACCGGGTTGCGTGGCCTCCCTGGGCAGCCTGCGGTCGCCGGGTCGCGTGGCCTTTCCGGGCAGCTCGCGGTCACCGGATCGCGTGGCCTCCCCGGGCAGCTTGCGGTCACCAGGACCCGTAGGCCCGCCGGACGGCGTGAAGTCAGTGGTCATGGTGGCCCTTTCGGCTGGCGGAGCTCGGTGCTCGTAGGCGTGCGGACGCGGCGCGCAGGGCGCGTACGCCGAGCCCCCACCCGGCCGCCAGGAACGTCACCCCCACCACGACCCCGCCCGTCACCACCGCGAGCGCGGGCGGGCCGACCTGATGGGCGCACCACGCGCCCAGGACCGCGGCGCAGCCCGCGGCCAAGGCCAGGCGGCCCAACTGACCGGCGACAGACCGCGTGCGCAGGGGTACCGCCCGCGGGCCGAGCGCCCCGAGCAGCAGCACCGCCGTCACGCAGATCCCCATCGCGTTGGCGCCCGCGATGCCGTACACGCCCCAGGTGCCCACCGTCAGGAAGCCGAGCCCGGCCGTCGTGAGGATGCCGATGCCCATCGCGGCCAGCGGTGCCCAGGTGGCCCGGCCGACCGAGAAGTGCGCGCGGGCCAGGGCGCCCACCAGCGTGTGGCCAAGGAGTCCCAGCGCGTACACCCGCATGACGGCGGCCGTCGCCTCGGTGTCCGCCGCCGTGAACGCGCCCCGTTGGAAGAGGAGGTGGACCAGGTCGGGCGCCACGGCCACGATCGCCGCCGCCCCGTACAGCACCACGCACCCGGCGAGCACCAGGTCCCGCTCCACCCGGTCCCGTGCCCGGTCGGTCTCGCCCGCCGCCAGAGCCCGCGCCACCACCGGGAACGTGACCGTGCACAGCATCAGGGACAGGACCATCGGCATCTGCGCGACCTTCTGCGCGTAGTTCAGATGCGAGATCGCCCCGGCGGGCAGCGAGGACGCGAGGAACCGCTCGATGAGCACCTGCGACTGGCGGCACAGGGCGAACAGCAGCACGGTCCAGATGACGGCCGTCTCCAGCCGCACGGCCTCCTCCCCGCGTACGGCGACCGGTTCGTCGCGTACGGCCTGCTGCCCGTGCACGGCCTGCTGCCCGTGCACGGCCTGCTCCCCGGGGACGGCCTGCTCGCCGGGGACGGCCTGCTCGCCGCACACGGTCTGTTCCCCGTGCGGCGCCGGGATCTCCCGCGGTTCCGAGTCCCGCCGCGCTGCCGGGGTCTCCCGCGGTACCGGTTCCCCCCGCGGAGCCACCCCTCCCCCCGCAGCCGCCGCCCCCGGCACCCCCCGCCGCCTCAACTCCCCCCACAGCGAAGGCGCCTGTACGACCACCATCAGCACCCCGCCCAGCGCCACCCCCACGGCCGCCGCGCGCACGCCGAGCGGTGCGGCGAGCAGGAACAGGGCGGCGATGATCGCGGCGTTGTAGACGACGTACACGGCGGCGGGCGCGGCGAAGCGCTGGTGGGCGCGGAGGGCCGCGCTGCAGTAACCGGCGAGGCCGAAGCTCAGGGCGCAGGTCGCCGTCAGCCGCGTGCAGTCCACGGCGAGCCCGGGGTCCGGCAGGCCGGGCGCGAGCGCGGCCACCAGGAGCGGGGCCGCGGCGATGAGCGCGAGGCAGCCGCCCACGAACCACAGGGTCATCCGGGGCAGGGAGGCGGCGACCAGGGCGCGTACCGGATCGGGTCCCGAGCCAGGGCCGCTGGCCGCCGCACGGCGCGCCAGGGCCAGGCTGAACGCGGGCACCAGGAAGAACGCGAGGCCGTCCTCGATGAGGAGCGTCGCCGCCATCTCCGGCACGGTCCAGGCCACCAGGAACGCGTCGGTGGCGCTCCCGGCCCCGAAGAAGTGGGCGAGGGCCTGGTCGCGGACGAGGCCCAGGAGGGATCCGGCGACGGTCAGGACCGCGGTGACCACGGCGGCTTTGGCGAGGAAGGCGTTGCCGGGGTCGGTGCCGGAGGGTGCGCCCTTCGCCGGGGCCGCCGGTGCCGCCGGGACCGGCTCGGCCTCGGCTGCGGCCTCGGCCTCCGGCCTCCCCGTCCCCGTTCCCGCCTCCGTGCCGGGCAACGTCGTCATCGCGCCCCCGCCACGGGACGCGACGCGTCTGTCTCGTAAGAACTCCCGCTCCCGTACGCGGAGTTCCCTTCGTACGCCGAACCCGTTGCGCACGACGCACCAGCCGCGCACGCCATGCCGTCCGCGCCCCCCTCGTGTTCTCCCCGCCCCCGCAACGCCCACCAAGCGCACCCCCCGAGCGCCACCGCCGTGAGCACCGTGGACGGGCCGCCGATGTCGGCGTACATGAAGTCGACGAGCTGCCAGACCAGCAACCCGCAGGCCGCGAGGGCGCAGTCCAGCCGCGCTCCCCCGGGGCCGTCCCCCGCGTGGCCGCGCCGCACGCGCACCCGCGCCCACCCCCGTAGCGCGCACACCAGCAGCGCCAGCCAGCCGCCCGCGAGGGTGAGCAGGCCGATGAGGCCCTGTTCGCTGAGGACGAGGAGGTACATGTTGTGGGGGGACAGCAGCGGCTGGCGGCGGAACTCGGCGCCCGCGCCCGCGGTGTCGCTGCCGGAGGACAGGGCGAGGGAGGCGTGGCTGTCGCGGTGTTCGGGGAAGCCCTTGAGGCCGACGCCGGTCACCGGGTGGTCCCGCCACATGTCCACGGAGGCCGCCCACATCGCGTACCGGTCGGTGACGGACTGGTCGGGGGCGTCCGTGACGTCGGTGATGCTGGTCAGCCGGTCCTGGAGGAGCTGCGACCCGAGGCCGAGCCCGGCCACGAGCACGACGCCCGCCGCCGTCGCCACGAGCGCGGCCCGCAGCGCGTGCCGTACCCCGGCGAGCAGCAGCACCACCCCGCAGGCCGCCACCGTCGCGATCCACGCGCCCCGGCTGAACGACAGCGCGAGCGGCACGGTCAGCAGCCCCGCGCAGGTCAGCGCGGCGGCGCGTTGCCGGGGCGCGTGCGGGCGGAAGGCGAGGGCGAGCGAGGCGATGAGCCCGTACGACACCACCGTGGCCATCCCCATGACGTCCGACGGCCCGAACGTGCCCACCGCCCGGATGTCCGCGCCCATGTACGAGGCCCCGGTCCCGGTGAGGTTCTGGTGCACGCCGAGCGCGCCCTGGAACAGCGCGAGCCCGACGAACGCCCAGGCGAGGACCCGGAATTGGCGGGCGTCCCGGATGAGGACGAGGACCGCGGCCGGGACCAGGACGAAGACCTGGAAGTAGCGCGCGGCCCCGGTGATCCCGGTGGCCGCCGAGGAGGAGGAGCACGCGGCCGCGGCGATGCCGACGACGGGCAGGCCGAGGACCACGGCGGCGCTCCGGGTCAGGGGGCGGCGCGCGGACCGGACGACGTGGACGAGGGCACAGCCGACGACCAGCGCGGAGAACGCGTCGGCGGGGGTGCCGCCGGAGCCGTCGCCCGCGGGGACGGGGAGCGCGAGGAGGGCGAGGAGGAGGACGACGGGGAGGACGGTGGCGGTGTGGCGAAGGGGGTGCGGGGGAGCGTGGGGGAGGCGCGCGAGCGGGTGGTGGGTGCGGGCGGAGGGGGGCGTGGGGGCGCCGGGGGGCGCGAGGTTGTCGGGGGCGACCGGCGCGTGGGCCGTGGGCGCTGTGGACGCCGTGGGTGTGGTGGGCACGGCGGGTGCCGTGGGTGCCGTGGGTGCCGGATACGGAAGGGCCTGGTCCACGGGATCAGCTCCCCGTGCGGCGCAGCAGGCACCCGACCGTGCGCAGCAGGATGCACAGGTCCTGCCAGAGCGACCAGCTGTCGATGTACGCGTTGTCGTAGCGGCAGCGGTCCTCGATGGAGGTGTCCCCGCGCAGGCCGTGGATCTGGGCGAGTCCGGTGATGCCGGTCGGCATGCGGTGGCGGTACGCGTACTGGGGGTGGCGCACGCTGAACCGGTCGACGAAGAAGGGCCGTTCGGGGCGCGGGCCGACCAGGCTCATGTCGCCGCGCAGGACGTTCCAGAGCTGGGGCAGCTCGTCCAGCGAGGTGCCGCGCAGGAACCGGCAGAAGGGGCTGATGCGGTGCTCGTCGGCGACGCTCCAACGGGTGGCCGATTCCTGCGGGTCGGCGGGGCGGTGGGTGCGGAACTTCAGGAGCGTGAAGAGGCGTCCGTCCTTGCCGACGCGCTCCTGCCGGAACACCACACCCGGGCCCTCCGTGGCCCGCAGCACCAGCGCACAGGCGAGGAGCAGCGGCCCGGTGAGGAGAAGAAGGGTGCCGGATACGACGATGTCGAGCGCCCGCTTGCCCGCGCTCGGCCGGGGCCGGTCGGCGACCACCAGCGGACGGCAGCGGAATCCGGCCACGAACAGGGGGCGGGCGCGGTCACGTGGCGCCGGGACGGCCGGTCCGCGCGGGTCGACCTCCCACACCTCGCAGCCGAGCCCGCGCAGGGCGGTGACGCGGGCGTCGTGGTCGGGGGCGCGGCCGGACAGGAGGAGGACGGCCCGGATGTCGTTCTGGATGACGGCCCGGTGCAGCTCGTCCTCGGAGGAGAGGAGGGGGAGTTCGGGGGCGGCCCCCACGTGCTGCTCGGACCCGGTGCCAGGTCTGCCGCCAGGCCCGGTGCCAGGCCCGCCGCCAGGTCCGCCACCCCGCCCCGCACTTGATCCGGCGCCCGACCCGACCCCCGCACCGGGCCCTGATCCTGACCCTGACCCACCATCAGCCCCGAAATCCGCCCCGGCGCCCCCGCCCGCCCCCGAACCCTGCTCGGACTCCGCCCCGTACTCGAATTCCACCCCGTACTCGTACTCCTCGTCCCCCAACTCCCCCACCACCCCCACCGGCCGCAGCCCGCACCGGGGCCGTCGCAGCAGCGCCGCCGCCACGCTCCGCGCCTGGCCGCCGTGGCCGAGCACCAGGACCGGCTGCGGCCTGCGCGCGGCCGCCGCCCGCCGGTGCCAGTGCGCGACGGCACGGCTGCCCGCGCCGAGCACGCCGTGCAGCGCGGCAGCCGTGAGCAGCGTCGTCGGCGGCAGCGGGGTGAACGGGGGCACGACCGGGGCGAGCGGGGTGAGTGCCGGGGTCAGTGCGGGGGCGAGGACCGCGGCGGCGCACCAGGCGAGGGCGATCCGCCAGGCCAGCGCGGGCAGTTCGTCGAGGACGGACGGCGCGAGCGTGTTCTCGTACAGCCTGCCCTGGGTGTTGAGGGCGAGGAGGCCGGCGAGCAGCAGGGCGAGCAGCGCCGGGGAGCGGTGCGGGGCCGGGAGCAGCAGCGCGGCGGTCACGGCGGCGAGCGCGTCGGCCGTGAGCAGGGCGAAGGCCCGGTGCCCGCGGTGGGCGGGCTGCCCGCCGCGGCGCCCGGTGCGCCGGGCCGGTGCGCCCCGGGGGGCGACGACGAGCGGCCCGGTCCGGTGCCGCTCGTCCTGCCGTGGCTGGCTGGACGACGAGGTGACGGTACGTTCCGCGCTCACGTGGTGCTGCACTCCCTGTGCTCGGTGGGCGCCGGGCCCAGAAGTTCGCGGTACACCGCTTCGACCGCGGCCGCCGTACGGCGCACGTCGTGGTGGTCCAGGACGTGCGCGCGCCCCTGTGCGCCCAGGGACGCGCGCAGGTCCGGGTCGCGCAGCAGGGCCGTCAGGGCGTCGGCCAGCGCGGCCGGGTCCTCGGGCGGGACCAGGGCGTGGGCGTGGTGCGCGGGCGGCAGGCTCTCGCGGGCGCCGTCCACATCGGTGAGGACGACGGGCCGGGCGCAGGACATGGCCTCCAGGGGCGCGAGCGCCATGCCTTCCCAGCGGGACGGCTGGACGACCACGTCGGCCGCCCGGTACCAGGGCGCCGTGTCATCGGCGGCCCCCACGAACGTCACGGACGGAACACCCCCCACGAACGTCACGGACGGAACAGCCCCCACCGCTCCTTCGGATCCCGTGGCCCCCGCCTGAAGTGCCGCTGCCCGCGCCCGAAGTGCTGCTGCCACCGCGCGCGTCCCTGCCGCCTCCGCCCGCAGAGCCGCAGCCCCGGGCGGCAGCGCCGCCGCCCCAGCTCCCACCCGCAGCCCCTCCGCCTGCGCCCGCAGCGCCGTCCCCTCGGGCCCGTCGCCGACCAGCACAAGCCGCGCTCCCGGCACCCGCGCGGCCACCGTCGGCCACGCGCGCAGCAGCACGTCCTGCCCCTTCTGTCGACACAGCCGCCCGACGCACACCACCCAGAGGGCGTCGTCAGCCGCGAGCAACCCGGCGCCATCGTCAGCCGAGCGCAGCGCGGCGGCCCCATCCGCCGAGAGCAACCCGGCGCCGCCGTCCCCCGCGAACAGCCCGGAACCCGCGAGCAGCCCGGCGCCGTCGCCAGCAGAGCGCAGCCCGGCGGCCCCGTCGGCCGCGACGAGCCCCCCGCCTCCGTCCATCCCGAGCAATCGCGCCCGAGCGACCCCCCGCTCCCCCGGCAGGAACCGCTCCGGATCGATCCCGTTCGGCACGATCGAGCAGGCCCCCGCGATCCCCGCCCGGCGCCCGGTCTCCCGTTCCGCCGCGCTGACGCACAGGGTGCGGGCCGTCCAGCGGGCCGCGTGCCGTTCCCAGGTGCGGGCGAGCAGCGCGACGCTGCCGTCGACGGCCTCGAACGACCAGGCGTGCGGCTGGAAGACGGTGGGCACGCGGCCGCGTACGGCGACGCGGGCCGCGAGCCCCGCCTTGGCGCTGTGCGCGTGCACGAGGGTGGGCCGGACGGCGTCGACGAGGCGGGCGAGGTCGCGCACCTCGGCGCGCAGGCCGGGGCCGGGGGAGCGGGCCGCCGCCCACGGGTGGACGGGGACGGGCCCCGCCGACCGGGCGAGGGTGCCGCCGTCGGGGCAGGCCAGGTGCACGTCCATGCCCGCCGCGCGCTGCGCCTTGACCAGGTCGGTGACGACGCGGGCGACGCCGCCGTCGACGGGCTGGCTGACGTGCAGGACGCGCGGCGCGGGAGAGGAGTTCGACGGCAGTTGCATGCACGACTCCTTGAGTTCCTTGGGTCAGGACGACGGAATACGCGCTACCGCTGCACGTCGACGGCGGCGAACAGCACACCCGTCCAGGCCGCGTCCCGCCGCGCGGACACCCGCACCGTCAAGTCGCCGCGCTGCCCCCGCGGCCGCTCCGGCAGGCGCAGCACGTCGGAGTCGTAGCCGAGGGTGTTGGCGTACGCGGGGCTCCTGCGGGCCGGTCGGCCCGGCTCGCTGACGGTGGAGTTCAGTACGTCGGCGGCGGGGTTGGCGTGGTCCGAGAGCGGCACGGGCCGACCGCGCCCGGCGGACACGTGCACCGCGTCCCCGCGCACGCCCCGGTCGCCGTCGTACGCGACGACCCCGACCGTGCCCCGCGCGCCGGGCGCCACGGGCACGCCCCGCATGCGCACGGTGTGCCGCCGCCCCGGTACGCCGAACGAGTCGAACCCGTCCCACAGGGCGAGCGACCGCTTCGGCAGCGCCGCGTTCTCGTACGCCACGACCAGCGTCCAGCCGCCCCACGCCCCGGCCTTGGAGTGCCCCATCGCCACGTTGACCTGCGCGACGGTGTAGAGCCCGGCGCCGGAGCCGCGGACCAGCGAGGTGACGTCGGCGGACGCCTGGAACGCGTCCGCGCCGCCCGCGACCCGGTGGCCCGTCAGGGTGTCGGCGAGGACGGCCCGGTAGCTGCCGCCGGGCTCGGCGATCAGCACCCGGCCGTTGTCCTTGGGCGGCTTCTGCTCCCCGACGCGGAGGTTGCCGCCCCAGTAGAGCCGGGCGTAGGAGACCCGGGACCCGGCGGGCAGCCGGACCTCGCCCGCGCTGGAGTTGTACGTGTTCGGGTCGCGGTCGATGTCCGTGTAGAACATCTCGAAGTCGTGGTTCGCGCCGGGCCCGCCGCGGCGCACGTCCGCGCACGGGGCGACCGCGCGGGACACCGGACGGCGGCAGGTGATCGACGAGTTGGCGGCCCGGACGATCCCGCCGTGCTGGACCGCGTGGTAGCGCTGGGCGAAGGCGATGCGCGGCTTCTCCCCGCCGGGGGCCGCGGCGCCCGTGCCCGGGGCGGCGGCGCCGGTGCCGGGCAGCGCGAGGCACCCGGTCAGGGCGAGCAGGACGACGAGCACACGACGCGGGCCCAGAAGATGACGCATGACGGCACTGGCCTTCCACGGTGCGGTTAGTCGCATTAAATGTGTGGATCTGAGCGCGTATGACGGAAATAGACTCAGAAGGAAGCGCAACAGTAGCGTTTATTCCGGGAGTTTCTGATGACTTGGTGGCGTGTGTCGGATTGGTGAAGCGTGTGGCCGAACCGCGAGGAAGACATCACTCATCTGGGCGCACAACCGACTGATGGGGAACTCAGTTGATCCCCACACCGGGCATCACGCACGGCTTCAGCACCTCAGCACATTCAGAACAAGGAGCAGTACTCCATGTCGCGTACCACCAAGGCCCTTGCCCTGTCCGCCGTTGCCGCCGCCGCCGTGGCCGGTGGCGCCGGTGTCGCCGCCGCCGACAGCGGCGCGCACGGTGCCGCCACCAACTCCCCCGGCGTCATCTCGGGCAACGCCGTCCAGGTGCCGGTGCACGTTCCCGTCAACGTGTGCGGCAACAGCATCAACGTCATCGGCCTGCTGAACCCGGCCTTCGGCAACACCTGCGTCAACGACTGACGTACAGCCGTTCGGCGTACAGCGCCTGACGCAGAGTCGGCACAGCGGCGGTCGTCCCCGGTCCCGGGGGCGGCCGCCGCTCGTCGTGCGCGCTTCCGGGTGGAGTACTCCGGTACCCCGGATGGACGTCGCCCGCCGGGCCATCGGGCACCCGCCGCCCTTCCTTCTCACCTGCGCTGATGCCGTTTCCATCGGAAACGGGCCGCCGCAGTGCGTGGCCGCTCGGTTGCGGACCGTGGATGCCGTTTAGACGGTGATCACAGGATCCGACGCATCTCCGAAAGGGAAATGACCTATGCGAGCTCTGCCTGTACGGCGCATCGCGACCTCCTTCCTGTGCACCGCCCTCCTGCTCGGCACCGCGGGGCCCGTCTACGCCGCGACCCACGACGACACGGCGCGCGAGGCGGCACGGACCGCGCCGCAGGTGCCCGTCCCGGGAGCCGACGCCCTGCTGGGGCAGGTGAAGTCGCTCGGCGACATCGGCGGTGTCATCAAGCCGGTCACCGACCTCCTCCAAGCCGTCCTCAAGGCGGACAACGGCGCGGTGCCCGCCGCGGACCTGGCCACGCTCACCAGCGCCGTCACCACCGCGCTCGACGCGGCCAAGGCGGCGGCCCCCAAGGGCGCCGCGCTGCCCGAGACCCCGCAGCTCCCCGCCGCGCCGCAGCTCCCGCTCGGCGGCGCCCCGGCCGCGCAGGCGCCGATGGACCTCAAGGGCGACGCCCTGGCCGCGCTGCAGAAGTCGGTCGAGGCCCTCGTCAAGGCGGTCACCTCGGCCGACGTCGCGGCCATCGCCAAGGAGGTGCCGGCCGTCCTCACCGGCCTGGTCAACTTCGCCGTCGCCACGCTCCTCGGCGGCGGCCTGCCGGTGCCGAACCTGCCGGGCCTGCCCGCCCTGCCGAAGCTGCCGGTCGACGGGCTGCCGCTGCCCAAGCTGCCGGTCTGAGGCCGGTCCCCGCACCTTCGCCACCCGCCGCTCCCGTACCCGGGACGGCGGGTGGCGTCGTCAACCCCGCCCGAAAATGCGCCCGTTGATATGAGAAATGGTGGCCCATATTCATCCGTGCGGGCCGGGGGAAGTTTCCTCTCAGGGGTTTCCGTACTGTCCTGCGCTCGTTAGGCGTAGTGAACTCGAGAGACAGGCAATCGATGCCTGCACGGTGCCTCCAAAGGCGACCGAAGTCGCCGAAGAAAGGAACACGATGAAGTCCCTCAAGGCTGCCGCTGTCCTGGCCGGGTCGATGGCCATTGCCGGTGCCGCCGCACCCGCATTCGCCAGCGACCTGACGCCCACCAGCCTGAACGGCGGCCTGGAGACCGTTCTCGGTCAGTCGATGCTGGACACCAAGCCGGTCAGCACGAACATGCTGGACACCGAGAACAAGGACTCCGTCGTCAACACCGTGAAGGACGCCGCAGAGGGCCTGAACTCGGGTGGCGGTCCGACGAAGATGCTCGGTGGACTTCCGCTCCCCAAGTAATCAAGTAACGGGGGAATGAGGGGCGGGGACGCGTGGGCGTGTTATTGCGGAGCTTTCCGCATTCATGTCCATAGGCTTCAGTAAACCCAAGGAAAGGTTTTGATCATGAAGAATGTCAAGAAGGCCGCCCTCGTCATCGCCGCCGCCGGCCTCGCCGCGGGCGCCGCGTCCGGCAGCGCCTTCGCCAGCGGCGACGGCGCCAGCGCCGAGGGCGCGGCGGTCGGCTCCCCGGGTGTCGCCTCCGGCAACCTCGGCCAGGTCCCGGTCAGCGTCCCGGTCAACGTGGTCGGCAACACCGCCAACCTGGTCGGCGCCCTCAACCCGGCCTTCGGCAACTCGGGCACCAACGACTGAACGCCCCTCGGGGACGCCTCCGCACCCGGAGGCGATGGGGCCGGTCCGGCGACACACCGCCGGGACCGGCCCTTCGGCATCTCCGGGACCGGCTCTACGGCATCTCCCGGGCCGGGACTTCGGCATCTCCGGCACCCACTCCTCGGCATCCGTGGACTGGCCCGTGTCAATCAGCGGGGCCCGCTGCCCCCATCGTGTGATGCCGCTGGTGCGCTGCGCCAACCAGGTGACAAAGGGATTCGGGTGCCCTCCACGCGTCTATAGCGTGCACCCCATGACCTCAACCTCCAACGAACAGCGCACCTTCCGCGTGACCGATCTCGGCACCCTCGCCGTCCTCGCCTGGAGCGGCGAACACCCGGAGGACGAGCGGGACATGGCCTTTCTCCTGGCCTACTCCCTGGGCGATGCCGAAGGCGGCCCCGAAGCCACCGCCGAGGCCATGCGCACTCTCCTGCGCAACGAGAACCTGCCGCTCGGCGGCCCCGTACTCGACGGTGCCCGCACCCCGTCGCTGCCGGTCAGCCTCCTCGTCGAGGCCGAGCAGGCCGTCGTGAACATGCCCCACGTCAAGGCGCAGTGCGTCGTCCCGCCCGAGTGGCTCGCCGCCGTCGAGCAGCGCGGCCACGCCTACTTCATGATCACCACCGTGGCCTGGCCCGAGGGCAAGCCCGGCAGCCCCGTCTCCGAGGAGGCGCTGCGCGACTTCGCCGGGTCCGAGGACACCATGCTGAACGCGGCCCACTGCCTGCTGCCCGTGCGCAGGCTGCGCGGCTGATGCGCGCCGCCGCCACGACGGGCCGGGTCCCGGTGCAGGCCTCCGCCGCCCGGCCCGCCGCCGTTCCCCGGCCGGACGACTCCCGGGCGGCCGGGGGCGGGCGCGGTCTCGCCCTGCTCCTCGTCCTCACGGCGGCGGCGGGGCTGCTCGCCTCCTGGGTCATCACCCTCGACAAGTTCAAGCTGCTCGCGGACCCGGACTACGTCCCGGGCTGCAGCATGAACCCGGTGGTGTCCTGCGGCAGCATCATGAAGAGCGAGCAGGCCGCGGTGTTCGGGTTCCCCAACCCGATGCTCGGCCTCGCCGCGTACGGCGTCGTCCTCTGTGCCGGCGTGGGCCTGCTGGCCGGGGCGCGTTTTCCCCGCTGGTACTGGCTGACGCTCAACGCGGGCACGGTCTTCGGCGTCGTGTTCTGCACCTGGTTGCAATTCCAGTCGCTGTACCGCATCCACGCGCTGTGCCTGTGGTGCTGTCTGGCGTGGGCGGCCACCCTTCTCATGTTCTGGTACGTGACTTCGCACAATGTCCGCCAGGGATTTCTGCCCGCACCCACGTGGCTGCGTACGTTCATGAATGAGTTCACCTGGGTATTCCCGGTGCTGCATTCGGGTGTCATCGGCATGTTGATCCTCACGCGTTGGTGGGATTTCTGGATGAGCTGATCGCGCCTCGTCGTAACCGTCCTCGCTCGGGAGGAGAACATCGCGGTGTCGCCCGCAATCAGAGTCCACCGGTTGACGCGCCGTCATCTGATCGCCGTCGCGGCCGCGGCCGCCCTGGGTGCCGTCGGCGCCTTCCGGGGGCTGCGCGAACCGCGCGCGGAGGAAGGGCTGCCGGGGCCGCCGGGCGAGCCCGGCTTCGACGAGACGTACCGCGGGCGGCGCATCCAGGGCGAGCCCGCGACCGGTGCGGCCGTGCACGGTCCCGGCGGCTGGCGGGTCACCGTCGACGGGAAGCCGCTCGGCCTGATGCGGCGCGCCGACGGCAGCTATCTGAGCATGTTGGACCACTACCAGTCGTACGCGACCCCGCTGGCGGCCGCCCGCGGCGCCGTCGACGAACTCGGCGCGCACCAGACCCTGAGCGGCCGACTCCACTGAGCCCCGCCCACACCGGAACGGAGAACGGACGGACACCGACTGCCATGGTCTATACGCGCAGGAACCAGAACACCCTCAGCCGGGCCGAGCGACGCCGGTTCGTCGACGCCGTGTTACGCCTCAAACGGCGCGGCGAGTACGACGAGTTCGTCCGCACGCACATCGACTTCTACGTCTCCGACGGCGACGACCGGCTGCGCGTCGCCCATATGACGCCCACCTTCCTGCCCTGGCACCGCCGCTTCCTGCTCGACTTCGAGCGGGCCCTGCGCCGCATGGACGACGGCGTCACGGTGCCGTACTGGGACTGGACGAAGGACCGCAGCCCGGCCGCGTCCCTGTGGAGCGAGGACCTGATGGGCGGCAACGGGCGGCGCAGCGACCGGCGGGTCATGACCGGTCCTTTCGCCCGCCGCAACGGCTGGGTCGTCAAGGAGGCCGTCACCGACGGGGACTTCCTCACCCGCGACCTCGGGCGCCGCTCCGACCCGCTGGAGCTGCCGACCCACCGGGACGTGACGTGGGCGATGGCGGAGACGGTGTACGACGTCGAGCCCTGGGACTCCACGTCACGGCGGGGCTTCCGCAACCGACTGGAGGGCTGGACGGAGGAGAGCGGCAGCGCGCGCTGGCGCAGCCACAACCGGGTGCACCGCTGGGTCGGCGGGCACATGCTCGGCGGCGGCTCCGTCAACGACCCGGTCTTCTGGCTGAACCACGCCTTCGTCGACCTGCTGTGGAGCCGGTGGCAGCGGCTGCACCCCGACTCCGCCCCGTACCTCCCGGCGAAGCCGCCCACCCTCGGCGACGCGCAGTACCGGCGCATCGTCGCGCGCCGCGAGGCGATGCCGCCGTGGCGGACGACGCCGCAGGACATGCTCAGCCACAAGACGATCTACCGGTACGCCGAGTAGCGCCGCCCGGTACGCCGAGCAGCTCCGCGAGGACGGGGCGGCGCGGCCCGCGCGGGTGGCCCCCGCACACGGCGAGGCCCCCGGCCGATGCCGGGGGCCTCGCCTCGGCGTCACTTGCCGTAGCCGCCGTGCATGTCGCCGGTGTTGGCGCACTTGTTGCCGAACGCGGGGTTCAGCAGGCCGACGACGTCGACGGTGTTGCCGCAGACGTTCACCGGAACGTTGACGGGGACCTGGAGCAGGTTGCCCGAGAGCACACCGGGGGAGCCGACGGCCTTGCCCTGCGCGCCCGCGTCCGCCGAGGCAAGCGCGGCACCGCTGAGTACGACGGCACCCGCGCCGAGCGTGACGGCGGCTGCCTTCGCGATGCGAGACATCACGTTCTCCTTTGACTGGGAAAATACGGCCGCATAGGGACGGCCGCAGTTCCTCTAACGCACGTTGTTGACACGAAGTCACGCCGGGTGACGCTTTGCGTATTCGTGTCGTACGAGGGGCCGAGAAATTCCGGAAAACACCCCGGGCGGGGTGCGCTTCCTGAGTGACAGCGGTCAGCGAGCCGTATCCTTCACCGCCCCCGGGCGTTTGTGAGGGCATGACATCAGCACGCCGACTCATGGCCGCCGTCTCCCTCGCCGCCGGTGCCGCGGCGCTGGCCGCGCCCGCCGCGCACGCGTCCACCGACGCGCCGGCCGCGTCCAAGATCTCCGTCCTGGACACGATCGACGACCTGCAGACCTCCGGCATCCCGGCCGAGCGCCGGCACGAGGTGCCCACGGTCGCCAGCCAGCTCGGCGGTCTGAACCAACTGCACCAACTGCACCAGCTCACCGACCTGGCGGCGCCCGTGACCAACGCGGTGCCCGCCGTCCAGTAGCCCGCGGCCGACGCTCAAGGACAAGCCGCCTACAGCAGCCGTACCCCTCGCCTGGCCAGGTAGGAGACGGGGTTGATGTCCGAGCCGTAGCCGCGCCGGGCCCGTATCTCCAAGTGGAGGTGCGGGCCCGTGGCACGTCCGGTGGCGCCGCTGTAGCCGATGCGGGCGCCGGTGCGGATGCGCTGGCCCTGGCGCACCGAGATCCGCGAGAGGTGCGCGAACAGCACATAGCGCTTGTCCGGCATCCGTACGGTCACCGCCTTGCCGTACGCCCCCGACCAGCGGGCGAGCACCACGACACCGCTGGTCACCGCGTACACGGGGGTGCCGTGCGGCACCCCCAGGTCGATGCCGGTGTGGTGCCCGGCGGCCCAGTTGCCGCGCACGCCGTAGCGCGAGGTGACGCGGTAGCGGCGGCGCAGTGGCCGGGTGTACCTGCCCGTGGGCCTCTCCAGGGCGCCGAGGCCCCGGCTGTCCTCTTCGGGGAGCGTGGCCTCCGCGGCGGCGAGGTCGGCCTCGAACGCCTCGTCGAAGTCCGCGTCGCACCAGTCCTCGGCCTCGGGGATCCATTCCTCCCCCGGCGCGGCCCATTCGTCGTCGTCCGCAGACGCGGGGGTCGCCGTGGTCGCAGTCAGCGCGCCGCCGGCCAGCAGTCCCGCGGCCAGGCCGAGCGCGTTCCGTCGTGTGGTGCCCGCTTCGCGCGGGCTGTCTATGCCATAGCCCATACCTGCAAGGACACGCGTGACGGCAGCGGCGCGCACGGTCGATTGCGCCGCCTGGCGTAAGGGCCGGGGAGCGCGGGGGCGCCGCCCGCGCCGCGGGCGGGCCCTCTTCTACCCTTCCGAACAGGCTGTTCGTGTCCGGGCCCGAGACCGCGGCCGCCACCCGCGCTAGGCTCGACAGTGTGACGCCTCAGGAGTCGACGAACGCCGGCACGGACGTAGACGACGTAGACGCGGACACCTCCTACGGGGTGGTGGCCATCGCGTCGTCGGCCGGAGGTGTGCACGGCGCCGGAGTGCTGCTCAGCGGCCTCGGCCCCCATCTGCGCGTGCCCGTGTTCCTCGTCCAGCACCTCGACCCGCGCCACCGCACGGTGATCGCCGAGGTGCTCTCCCGCCGCACCGAGCTGCCGGTGAAGCTCGCGGAGCACGGTGAGCGGGCCCGGCCCGGCACCGTTCACATCGCGCCACCCGACCGGCACCTCCTCGTGGGCCCGGACGGCATGCTCTGGCTGTCGGACAGCGCCCTGGTCCACTTCGTGCGGCCCTCGGCCGACCTGCTCTTCGAGTCGGTGGCGGGGGCGTACGGGCCCCGGGCCATCGCCTGTGTCCTGACCGGGACGGGCTGCGACGGCGCGATGGGCGTCGACGCGGTGAAGTCGCGCGGCGGCACGGTGATCGCCCAAGATCCGGAGACGGCTGAATTCAGCGGTATGCCGCAGGCGGCCGTGGGCACGGGAGCCGTCGACTTCGTGCTACCTCTGGAGGAGATCGCCGCGGTCGTGCGCGGACTCGTCGAGGACAAGAGGCAGTGATGGCCGGTACGCAGGACACCGAGACGGACGAGGAACTTGAGGACCTTCTCGGCTTTCTGCGGGACGCACGGGGATTCGACTTCACCGGGTACAAGCGTTCCTCGCTCGGACGCCGCATCCGCAAGCGGATGTCCGATGTCGACGTGCAGTCGTACGCGGACTACCGCGACCGCCTGGAGACCAGCGCCGACGAGTTCGGCGCGCTCTTCAACACCATCCTGATCAATGTCACCTCGATCTTCCGTGACCCCGACGCATGGACGTTTCTGCAGCGCGAGGTGGTGCCGGAGCTGCTCGCCGGGCTCGACTCCGACGAGGAGGTGCGGGTGTGGAGCGCCGGCTGTTCGAGCGGCGAGGAGGCATACTCCCTGGCCATCATGTTCGCCGAGGCGCTCGGCATCGAGGAGTGCGTCAACCGCGTCAAGATCTACGGCACGGACGTCGACGAGGAGGCGCTGCGCGAGGCCCGCTCCGCGCTCTACACCGCCAAGGACCTGGAGGCCCTGCCCGCCGAGCTGCGCGAGAAGTACTTCGAGCAGAACGGCGCACAGTACGGCTTCCGGCCCGACCTGCGGCGCCGGGTGATCTTCGGACGGCACGACGTGACCCGCGACGCCCCCATCTCCCGGCTCGATCTGCTCGTCTGCCGCAACACCCTGATGTACTTCAACGTCGAGGCGCAGTCGCAGATCGTCGACCGCTTTCACTTCGCGCTGCGCGAGCGCGGGTTCCTGTTCCTCGGCAAGGCCGAGATGCTCCTGAACGACGCCGAGCGCTTCGAGGTCGTCAGCATGCGCCAGCGCGTCTTCAGACGCAGGCCCGGCGACTCGGGACCGCCCTACCAGCCCGCGCCCCTGAAGATCAGGTCCGGCGTCGGCCTGGAACAGCGCTCGGTGGCCCGCAACCGGCAGCTGCGCGACCTGCTGCTCGACGCCATTCCGGTACCGGCCGTCGCTGTCGACGCGGACGGCACGGTCGTGCTGGTCAACGCGCACGCCCGGGTGCAGTTCGGGCTCACCTCGAACGACTGCGGGCGGCTCTTCCAGGACCTGGAGATCTCCTACCGGCCGGTCGAGCTGCGCTCGCTGATCGAGCAGGCCACGCACGAACGCAGGACGCTGCGCATCAACCGGGTCGCGCGGCGGACGGGGGACGACATCCAGTACAACGACATCGTGATCCAGCCGCTCTCCGGCACCGACGGGCTGCCCGCGGCCACCATCATCACGTTCTCCGACGTCACGGTGTCCACCCAGCTCAAGGCCGAGATCAAGCGCGTACGCGAAGATCTGGAGACGGCCTACGAGGAGCTCCAGTCCACCAATGAGGAACTGGAGACCACCAACGAGGAACTCCAGTCCAGCATCGAGGAACTGGAGACGACGAACGAGGAACTCCAGTCCACGAACGAGGAGCTGGAGACCACGAACGAGGAACTCCAGTCCGGGAACGAGGAACTGGAGACCATGAACGACGAGATGCGCATCCGCTCGGAGGAGCTGGACGAGGCCCGCGCCTTCCTGGAGGGCGTGATGAGCAGCGTCGCGGCGGGTGTGGTGGTCCTGGACGCCGAGATGAGGGTCAAGAGCTGGAACCGGGGCGCGAGCGAGCTGTGGGGACTGCGCCCGGACGAGGTCATGGACGAGCCGTTCTACGGACTCGACTTCGGGCTGCCCACGGAGGAGCTGCGGCCGCTCGTCCAGAAGTGCCTGGACTCCGGCAGGCGCACCGAGCAGGTTGGTGTCACCGCTGTGAGCCGCATCGGCCGCACCATCGTGTGCAACATCGTCTGCTCGCCGTTCAACGGGCACAACGGCGGGGTCGTGCTGCTCATGGAGGAGCTGTTGCAGAGCAGCGGCTGAGGGGGCGCACGGCTCTCCTGCCTGCGGGTGTGGCGTCCGGTTCGGGGCGGCGAGCGGCGACACGGGGTGTTCACGCCAGTGTGGAGTGAGAAGTCCCCAAAGGCCCTGTGCTCGGTGAACTCCGGGCGTACTCTTCGGACATGACCCGGGGTGACGGTTATGCCGAGCAGGCCGCCTCGGCGTACGAGCGGGCCGCAGCGGCACGCGAGCGGGCCGCGAACGCCGAGGAGGCCGCTCTTCGGCATGACGCCTGGGCGCTGGAACCGGGTCAGGCGCTGCACACGGAGATGGCTGCTGCGCTCCGCAAGAGCGCCGGCTGTCACCGCTCGTCGGCGGAGCTCCAGGAGGCGTTCGCCCGCCGCATGACCCGGTGGGCGCAGGGGCACGGCGCCGTCCGGCCACGGTTCATGACCGGAGTCGCCGAGGCCTGCGGCACCAGGAGCGCCGCCCTCACCCTGGTCGACTCGGGCAACAGCCAGCTCGCCGTCGCCGCGTCCAACGAACCGGCGCGCGCCGCACAGGAACTGGAGTTCATCCTCGGCGAAGGGCCGACCCGGGACGCCGTCACCCACCGCGGCCCGGTGCTCGCCTCCGGGAGCGTGATCGAGGAGCGCTGGCCCTGCTACGGCCCCGCGCTCATCGCACTCGGCATCCGCGAGGTCGCCGCCGTGCCGCTGGACACCTCGCTGCGCCGGCTCGGCGCCCTCGCGGTGTTCGACCCGCGCCCCGGGCTCATCGGCACCCGGGCCTTCGCCGAGGTGGTGGAGGCGCTGACCCGCCTCGTGCTCCTCGACCCCGACGCCGACCCCGACCTGTACGGCGGAACCGACCACCGGGATGTGGTGCAGCAGGCCGCGGGGATGGTGTCCGTACACGTCGACTGCCGTGTCGACGACGCGCTGGCGCTCATCAAGGCCCGCGCGTTCACTCTCGCCATGCCCCTGGAGAGCCTTGCCCGCAGCATCGTGTCCGGTGATCTCAAACTCACCCCGGAAGGTCCGTCATGACGACGCCACGGCAACACCTGGCGGACATCTTCGTCGAACTGTCCGGCGGGAGCCCCGAGTCACCCCTCGACTCGCCCGGGCTGCTGGCCGCGCTCGCTGTCCGTAGCAGAGAACTCCTCGGTGTCCGTGCCTGCAGTGTGCTGGCCGGCGCGGGGGACAGCACCGACGCCGCCGAGGTCTACGCGTCCGAGGAACCGGCCCGCGAGCTGGTCCTGGACGCCCACTTGCGGCAGCAGGGGCCGGGACCGCAGTGCTGGGACACCGGCCGCCCCTTGCCGCGCACCGATCTGACGGGCCTGATGGCCCGGCAGCGCTGGCCGTACTACGCGCCCCGCGCGCTCGCCCTCGGCCACACCCATGTCGCGGCCCGTCCGCTGCGCGGCCGGGATCGGACCGTCGGCGCGCTCGTCCTGTTCGGCAGCGACCAGGAGCCGGTCACCGACGAAGGGCTGCGGCTCGGCCAGTCGCTCGCCGACATCGTGGCCATCGCCGTCCTGCGCGAACGCGAGCTGCACCGCAGCCACACCCGCACCGACCAACTGGAACACGCCCTGACCAGCCGCCTCGCCATCGAACAGGCCAAGGGCATCCTCGCCGCCCGCAAGTCCCTGTCCATGGACGAGTCCTTCGCGATCCTCCGCGGCCACGCCCGCTCCCACCAGCGCAAGCTGGCGGAGGTGGCGCGGGAGGTGGTGGAGGGGCGGCTGGCGCTTTAGCCGTTCTGGTCAGCTGTTTCTAGCCGTTCTGGCGGGCGAGGGTTCTGGGGCGGGGCTTGCCCCGGCGCGGCTCGGCCCCGGCGCGGCTCGGGCCCGGCGCGGCTCGGGCCCGGCCCTCGGGTGAGGGCCGGGCCCGGTGCTCGGCGTGGGTCAGGCGCGGTCCTCGCGGTCGTCGGCCTCGGCCTCCGCCTGCTTCGCCTGGACCTCCGGGTCCAGGGACCCCTGGGGGCTGCCGTCGACCGAGGTCAGCGGGGCCCGGTCGGGGATCTCCGTGGCCGCGGGGGGCTCGACCAGCCACTCCGGGTTGGCCTGCTTGTCCCACCACTTCCATACGGCGACCGCACCGGCCGCGAGGACGCCGAGGACGGCGAGTCGCTTGGCGAGGCGGCCGGCCCGGGCACGGCGTGCGTTGCGGCGGGCCAGCTGCTCGATCTGCGCGGGCGAGACCTGCCCGCGCAGCGCGGCGAGGGCGGCGGCGCCGCGGGCGGCGGCCTCCTCGCGGACCGGACCGGCCACGGCCACGGCGTGCTCGACGCGGGGCTTCGAGAAGTCGGCGGCCTGGCGGGCGGCCCGGCGGGTGCGGACGGCGGCCTCGTGCGCCGCGTGGTCGACCCTCGGCGGCACATGGCTGCGGGCCTGCTCCACGCGCGGCGCCACATGCGCGTCGAAATGGACGCGGGCCTGGTCCGCGGCCGTGTGCGCGGCCTGTGACACCCTGGGCGCAAGGCGCGCCCTGGCCTCCTGCGCGCGCTGCGCCGCCTTGTCCCTGGCCTCGGCCGCCTTGTCCGCGTACGGTGCCACCGCGTCCGCGGCGTGCCGCACGCTGTTCTTCGCCGAGTCGGCCGCGGCGCGCACACTGTCTTTGCGGGTCACGGGATCCTCCTCCTTGGTGGCGTATAGGTATGTCACCTTTCCACCCTTTCCGGGATCATGCCTGCCGGATCGATCCGGGGCATGTGAGGGCGGGCATCCGGGTCATCGGCCGCTCCCCCGTGAACTCGACCAATTCGGTACGAGCGGAGCTTGTCGACGACAATGCCACGGATCGCCGTGGCGCGCGCCCAGTCGGTGGCTACTCGTCCCAATCCGGTCCGTGCGAGGATCGGAGGGTCACAGAGGACAACGGAAGGCAGATCGTGGCCGAGCAGCTTTACGCCACCCTCAAGACCAACCAAGGCGACATCGAGATCCGGCTGCTGCCGAATCACGCGCCGAAGACGGTCAAGAACTTTGTTGAGCTCGCCCAGGGTGAGCGCGAGTGGGTGCACCCCGCCACCGGCAAGAGGTCCACGGACAAGCTGTACGACGGCACGGTCTTCCACCGGGTGATCAGCGGCTTCATGATCCAGGGCGGCGACCCGCTGGGCAACGGCACCGGTGGCCCGGGCTACGAGTTCGAGGACGAGTTCCACCCGGACCTGGCCTTCGACAAGCCGTACCTGCTCGCCATGGCCAACGCGGGACCGGGCACCAACGGCTCGCAGTTCTTCGTCACGGTGTCGCCGACGGCCTGGCTGACCCGCAAGCACACCATCTTCGGCGAGGTCTCGAACGACGCGAGCAAGAAGGTCGTGGACGCCATCGCCGGTACGCAGACCAACCCGCGCACCGACCGCCCGGTCAACGACGTCGTGATCGAGTCCGTCGTCATCGAGACGCGCGAGGGCTGAGCGCCGACGCGAGCTCCGGGGACGCCCGCGCGGCGCACCCGTGAGGGAACCAAACTGCCCCGCCCATCCGTAGAGGAAGGGCGGGGCGGCGCGTTCGCCAAGCCGCCTTCGTACGGAGAATGAGGGGACCCCATGGACCAGGCGCCAGGCAGCCCGCAGGAGCCGCGGGACGCGCAGGGCCCGCCGACGTGCTATCGGCATCCGGACCGGGAGACCGGCATCACCTGCACCCGCTGCGAGCGGCCGATCTGCCCCGAGTGCATGATCAGCGCCTCGGTCGGCTTCCAGTGCCCGGAGTGCGTCCGCGGTGGCTCGGGCACCGGGCACCCGGCCGCGGCCACCCAGCCGCGCACGCTCGCGGGGGGCACGATCGCCCAGGACCCCCGGCTGCTCACGAAGATCATCCTGGCGGTCAACCTGCTGGTGTTCGTCGCGGTCCGGGTGCGCGGCGACAGCCTGCTCAGCGACCTGGTGCTGATCGGCCAGTGGCCGCCGCACCCGTTCGTGCCGACCGAGGGCGTCGCCGACGGTCAGGCGTATCGCCTGGTCACGTCGATGTTCACGCACCAGGAGATCTGGCACATCGCGTTCAACATGCTGGGCCTGTGGTGGCTCGGCGGCCCGCTGGAGGCGGCGCTCGGCCGGGCCCGCTATCTGACGCTGTACGTGCTGTCCGGCCTCGGCGGCAGCGCCCTGACCTACCTCCTGGAAGACGCGGACAAGGCCTCCCTCGGCGCCTCCGGCGCGATCTTCGGCCTGCTCGGCGCGACGGCGGTCCTGATGCGGCGCCTGAACTACGACATGCGCCCGGTCATCGCGCTCCTCGCGCTCAACCTGCTCTTCACCTTCACCTGGAGCGGCATCGCCTGGCAGGCCCACGTCGGCGGTCTGGTCGCGGGTGTGGCCATCGCGTACGGCATGGTGCACGCCCCGCGCGAGCGGCGCGCCCTGGTGCAGTGGGGCACGTGCGCGGTGGTGTTCGCGGTGATCGTGGTGACCGTGGTGCTGCGGACGGCCCAGCTCAGCTGAGGTGTGGGCGGCCGGTCGGTGGGTGTCGTGCGACGCCCGCCGACCGGCCTTCGCATGTCGTGCGCGGACCGGCGCGCGTACCCGTGTTGTCCACAGTCTGTGCCCGATCTTGTGCACGAAGTGGGGAACGGGTGTTCCGCGCGTCGCCGGTCCGGGTTTTCCCAGGCGGGACAAGGGGTGCGCGGGCCGGTGCGAGCCGGTGGGTCAGTCACACCGGCGTCAACTCTCTGAGAGTTATCCACAGATCTTCAGACCTTTCCCCAGGTCTGTGGATGGCGGTGGTCGCGCTGTGGATAACTCAGGCCAGGGCTTGCGGACGGGGCCCGTTTCCGCTCTCACGGCACACAGGTGCCCGCCCGCCGTGCCCTCAGCCGCGTGGAACCGTTACTTCCACTGCGTGGAGACGCCGAAGCCAGCCGCGATGAAGCCGAAGCCGACGACGATGTTCCAGTTGCCCAGCGGGTCGATCGGCAGCTTTCCGTCCGTGACGTAGAAGACGACGATCCAGGCCAGGCCGATCAGGAACATGGCCAGCATCACCGGAGCCACCCAGCTGCGGTTGGTCAGCTTGATGGCCGTCGCCTTCTTCGACGACGGCGGCGTGTAGTCGTCTGCCTTCTTGCGGATACGTGACTTCGGCACGAGGGTCTCTCCTGTCGATGCGCTGCGTGGCCGCGCAGGGAACGGGGTGTGACGCGGGGCGGGTTCTTCGGCGCTACGGTGCGCGAAGTCCTCCCCCGGGCGTCCGTTAGCGTAGTGCTTCCGCGGCGGTGAAGGAGATAAGGGTACGTTGAGCAATTCTGCCGACTTCCCAGGAGGCACCGGTCGAGGCCGCCGCTGGCGCCCGGTGCGGCTCCTCACGATCGCCGTCTTCGCCCTCGCCGGCCTCATCTTCGTCACCAGCTTCAACACGGCCAAGGGCACCAACATCCGCACGGACGCCTCCCTGTTGAAGCTCTCCGACCTCATCCAGGAACGCAGCCGCGAGAACAAGGACCTGGAGGAGTCCAACGGCTCCCTGCGCGGCGACGTCGACTCCCTGGCCCAGCGCGACAGCCCCGGCACCAAGGCCGACGACGCCCGTCTGAAGGCCCTGGAGAAGAACGCGGGCACCCGCAAGCTGGGCGGCGACGCCGTCACGGTCACCCTCACCGACGCCCCGCCGGACGCCACCGCCAAGCTCCCCGGCTACCCCGAGCCCCAGCCCAACGACCTGGTCATCCACCAGCAGGACCTGCAGGCCGTGGTGAACGCGCTGTGGCAGGGCGGCGCCGAGGGCATCAAGGTCATGGACCAGCGCCTGATCTCCACCAGCGCCGTGCGCTGCGTCGGCAACACCCTGATCCTCCAGGGCCGCGTCTACTCACCGCCGTACAAGGTCACGGCCGTCGGCGACCCCGACAAGCTCAAGCAGGCCCTGGCGGCCTCCCCGGAGATCCAGAACTACATGCTCTACGTCAACGCCTACGGGCTCGGCTGGAAAGTCGACGACGACGGGGCGGTGACTCTTCCCGGCTACTCGGGCACAGTGGATCTCCACTACGCGAAGCCTGTGGAGCAGTAGCCCCTGGGGGACCCCGTGCCGGTGCGAGTGATCGTCAGGACGGTCAGCGAACTGTGCGTCACCATCGGCACCGTGATCGTGC
Source organism: Streptomyces flavofungini (assembly GCF_014650815.1). Classification (GTDB taxonomy): domain Bacteria; phylum Actinomycetota; class Actinomycetes; order Streptomycetales; family Streptomycetaceae; genus Streptomyces; species Streptomyces flavofungini. Next base: position 87,117 of record NZ_BMVR01000011.1, on the reverse strand, counting down.
TGTTCGTCGTGTACGTCCTGTTCTGGACCGGGGTGAAGGCCGACCGCGCGATGGACAGCCAGATCGACCAGTTGCAGGACCAGTGGGCGCGGCGGCCCGTCGCCGCCCAGGGGTCCGGCCGGGACGCGGACGCCGCGCCGCCGGAGCCCGCCGCGTACCCGGACGGCAAGCCCTTCGCCGTGATGTACATCCCCCGCTTCGGTTTCACGTGGAACAAGCCCGTGCTCCAGGGCACCGCCACCAACACCCTCAAGAAGGGCCTCGGCCACTACGCCCGCACCGCGAAGCTCGGCCAGAAGGGCAATTTCGCCGTCGCCGGACACCGCCGCACCTACGGCGACCCCTTCAAGGACTTCCCCGAGCTGCGCCCCGGCGACGCCGTCGTCCTGACCGACGGGACGACCTGGTTCACGTACCGCATCGACAAGAAGCCGTACCGCACCCTGCCCGCCGACATCGGTGTCATCGACCCCGTCCCGCGCAAATCCGGCTACCGCGAGCCCGGCCGCTATCTCACCCTCACCACCTGTGAACCGGAGTGGGGCCACAGCCACCGCCTGATCGCCTGGGCGCACCTCGATGCCACCCAGCCTGTGGAGGCCGGGAAACCCGAGGCACTGCGCCGTTAGTCTGGTGCCGAACGGCGACGCCTGGTGGCGCCTGACGACGGAAGGGACGGCATGTACGGCTGGATCTGGCGGCATCTTCCCGGGAACGCATGGGTGAAGGCGCTGCTCTCGCTGCTGCTCGCCCTCGCGGTCGTCTATGTGCTGTTCCAGTACGTCTTCCCCTGGGCGGAGCCGCTGCTGCCCTTCAACGATGTGACGGTGGACGGCCAATGAGCGCCCGCATTCTTGTCGTCGACAACTACGACAGCTTCGTCTTCAACCTCGTCCAGTACCTGTACCAGCTCGGCGCCGAGTGCGAGGTCCTGCGCAACGACGAGGTCGAGCTGCGGCACGCCCAGGACGGCTTCGACGGCGTCCTGCTGTCGCCCGGACCCGGCACGCCCGAGCAGGCGGGCGTCTGCGTGGAGATGGTGCGCCACTGCGCCGCCACCGGCGTGCCCGTCTTCGGCGTCTGCCTCGGCATGCAGTCCATGGCGGTGGCGTACGGCGGTGTGGTGGACCGGGCGCCGGAGCTCCTGCACGGCAAGACCTCGCCGGTCACGCACGAGGGCAAGGGCGTCTTCGCGGGCCTGCCCTCGCCCTTCACCGCCACCCGCTACCACTCGCTGGCCGCCGAGCCCGCCACCGTACCGGCCGAGCTCGAAGTGACCGCCCGCACGGCCGACGGCATCATCATGGGCCTGCGTCACCGCGAACTGCCGGTCGAGGGCGTCCAGTTCCACCCCGAGTCCGTCCTCACCGAACACGGCCACCTGATGCTGGCCAACTGGCTGGTGGAGTGCGGCGACGCGGGGGCGGTGGGGCGGTCGAGCGGGCTTGCGCCGGTGGTGGGCAGGGCTACGGCGTGACCGTGCCCGGTGGCCCCGACGCCGCCGCGCCGGGGCAGCATCCGTCGCCGTGGTTCCGGAGTGCGGCGGGGGCGGCTGAGGGGCAGGTGGGGCCCGAGGCGCCCGCGGGGGAGGCGCTGGGGGACGCGGAGGTGCCGCCCGAGCCGTACCCGGCGGCGTACGACCCTCCCCGGGACGACGAGACCATCGGGCTGCGGACGGCCGACACGCGCCGAATAGTGGCTGCCGGGCAGCCGGAGGCGGTCGTCCCGGGTGGACGGGCGGCGCGCCGCAAGGCCGCCAAGCGCAAGGGCCGCCGGGGCGCGAAGCCCCCGGCCACCGGGTCCGGGCCGGCCGCGGCCACGTCCGCCGCCGAAGCGGAGCGCCCCCGCACCCGGGTCGAGGCCCGCCGCGCCGCCCGTGCCGCGAAGCCGGGCCCCGCCACCGTCGCCAGCCGCGCCATCGGCGAACTCTTCATCACCATCGGCGTCCTGATGCTCCTCTTCGTCACGTACCAGCTGTGGTGGACGAACATAAGAGCTCAGCAGCAGGCCGACGAGGCCGCCCGCAAGCTCCAGGAGGACTGGGCGAAGGGCAAGGGCAAGCCGGGCGCCTTCGAACCCGGCGAGGGCTTCGCCCTGCTGCACATCCCGAAGCTGGACGTCGTCACTCCGGTCGCCGAGGGCATCGACAAGCACAAGGTCCTCGACCGGGGCATGGTCGGCCACTACAGCAAGGGCAGCACCAAGACCCCGATGCCGGAGGCGAACCCGGGCAACTTCGCGCTCGCCGGTCACCGCAATACGCACGGCGAGCCGTTCCGGTACATCAACCGGCTCAAACCGGGCGATCCGATCGTCATCGAGACGCAGGACCGGTACTTCGTCTACAAGATGGCGAGCATCCTGCCGCAGACCAGCCCCGGCAACACGGCGGTCCTCAACCCCGTACCGCCCGGCTCCGGCTTCACGAAACCCGGCCGCTACATCACACTGACCACCTGTACCCCCGAGTTCACGAGTAAGTACCGAATGATCGTGTGGGGCAAGATGGTCGAAGACCGGCCACGCGCCAAGGGAAAGCCGCCCGCGCTGGTCGACTAGACGCTGAGACAGACGGGGCAGATGCAGTGGCAGCCACCACCGAAGAGGACGAGCAGGAGCGGGCCGAGCGGGCCGGGGAGTCCGCGCCGAAGCCCGCGCCGCGGCAGCCCGGCCGTGGCCGGATCGCGATGGCGGTCAGCGTCTTCGGCGAACTCCTCATCACCGCGGGCGTGATCCTCGGCCTGTTCGTCGCCTACTCGCTGTGGTGGACCAACGTCATAGCGGACCGCGAGGCGAAGAAGCAGGGCAACCGCGTCCGCGACCACTGGGAGGCCAAGGGCCCCGGCGCCATCGACACCAAGGACGGCATCGGCTTCCTGCACGTGCCCTCGATGACCGGCGGCGAGATCCTGGTCACCAAGGGCACCAACACCAAGACCCTCAACCACGGCGTCGCCGGGTACTACACGGCCCCCATCAAGTCCGCCCTGCCCCAGGACGAGAAGGGCAACTTCACCCTGGCCGCCCACCGCGACGGCCACGGCGCGAAGTTCCACAAGATCGACAAGATCGACGAGGGCGACCCGATCGTCTTCGAGTCCCGCGACAAGTGGTACGTCTACAAGGTCTACAAGACCCTCCCCGAGACCTCGAAGTACAACGTCCGCGTCCTGGACCCGATCCCCAAGGAGTCGGGCGCGAAGAAGTCCGACCGCTACATCACCCTCACCACCTGCACCCCCGTCTTCACCTCGAACTACCGGTATGTGGTGTGGGGGAAGTTGGAGCGGGTCGAGAAGGTGGACAACGAGCGGACGCCGCCGCGGGAGCTGAGCTAGCCCGGGACGAGGGCCCGCTGAGTTAGCCCGGGACGCGAGCCCGGAGCGCGGACGAGGGCCCCGGCACCTTCTGGTGCCGGGGCCCTCGTCCTTGTCCGCTGTACCGCCGGTGTAACGCCGGAGGCGTCAGTCCCGCCCGTGGCGGCCGAAGCCGGTGGCGCCCTCGATGAAGCCGCCGCCGTTGCCGCCGCCGTTGTTCCCGCCGCCCTGGTCGCCGCCGGAGCCGCCGGTGGTCACCAGGTTGATCGCGGTGCCGGACGGGACCTTCTGGCCGCCGTTCGGCGTGGAGAGGACCACACGGGCGTCGTCGTCCTGCGGGCCCGTGATGGTGCCCACGGTGAGGTCGGCGTCCTCGATGGCGTCACGGGCGTCCGAGAGGGTCTGGCCGCCGACCGCCGGGACGGTGGCCTCCTCCGGCTCCTCCTCGGCCTTCTTCTTGGCGACCTGGACGGTCACCGTCGAGCCCGGGTCGACCTCGGTGTTGGCCGCGGGCGAGGTCTGGATGACCTTGCCCTCCTCGACGCTGTCGCTCTCGACGTCCGAGCGGACCGGCTTCAGGCCGTTGTCCTCCAGCTGCTTCTTCGCGGCTTCCCAGGTCTGCCCGGAGACGTCCGGGACCGGGGTCTGGGACTTCTTCTTGGCCACGCTCAGCGTGATGGTGCTGCCCTTCTGGCGCTCCGTACCGGAGGTCGGGTCCTGCTCGAGGACGCTGCCCTCGGTCTCCGGGGACTCCACCTGCTTGGTCTTGACGACGAAGCCGTACTTGGGGGCTTCCAGCTTCTCCGTGGCCTTGTCGACGTCCATGCCGATGACACTCGGCACCGCCACCTTCGGCGCACCGGTCGACACGACCACATTGATCGTGTCGCCCTTCTCGACCTTCGCGTCCGCACCCGGGTCCTGCGAGCAGATCTCCCCCTTGGGGTACTTCTCGCAGGGCTCGCGCTTGGACACCACGATCTCCAGGTCGACGTTCTTCGCCGACCGCTGCGCTTCCTTCAGGGTCTCGCCCACGAAGTTCGGTGCCTTGGTGTCGTCGCTCTTCCCGCTGCTGCCGGTGAACGCCCACTTGCCGATGAGGATCGCCCCCACCAGGACCAGGATGCCCGCGGCGATCAGCAGGATCGTCGACGTGTTGCTCTTCTTCTGGCCGCGGCCGCGCCGTGACCCGTCGTCGTAGCCGTCGTCGGGGTTGACCGGCGGCATCATGGACGTCTGGCCGTGGCCCGCGCCGCCGTTCTGCGAGCGGAGCATGGCCGTGGCCTGGTCGTCGGGGTGACCGCCGTAGCCGACGGCGCCCATGGCGGCGGTGGCCGCGACGGGCTGGCCGTCGAGGCAGGCCTCGATGTCGGCGCGCATCTCGTCGGCCGACTGGTAGCGGTAGTCCGGGTCCTTGGTGAGCGCCTTCAGGACGATGGCGTCCATCTCGGGCGTGATCTCGGCGTCGAAGACGCTGGGCGCCTGCGGCTCTTCCCGTACGTGCTGGTAGGCGACCGCGACCGGGGAGTCCCCGACGAACGGCGGGCGGACGGTCAGCAGCTCGTACAGCAGGCAGCCCGTCGAGTACAGGTCGGAGCGCGCGTCGACCTGCTCGCCCTTGGCCTGCTCCGGCGAGAGGTACTGTGCGGTGCCGATGACGGCGGCCGTCTGCGTCATCGTCATCCCGGACTCACCCATCGCACGGGCGATGCCGAAGTCCATGACCTTGACCTGGCCGTTGCGCGTCAGCATGACGTTCGCGGGCTTGATGTCGCGGTGGACGATCTGGTTGCGGTGCGAGTACTCCAGGGCCTGGAGGATGCCGATGGTCATCTCCATGGCGCGCTCGGGCAGCAGCTTGCGCCCGGAGTGCAGCAGCTCGCGCAGCGTCGAGCCGTCGACGTACTCCATCACGATGTACGGGATGGAGACCCCGTCGACGTAGTCCTCGCCGGTGTCGTAGACCGCGACGATCGCCGGGTGGTTGAGCGAGGCGGCCGACTGGGCCTCACGGCGGAACCGGGCCTGGAACGACGGGTCGCGGGCGAGGTCGACTCGCAGCGTCTTCACCGCCACGGTGCGGCCGAGGCGGGTGTCGTGCGCGAGGTAGACCTCCGCCATCCCGCCGCGGCCGAGCACCTGGCCCAGCTCATACCGGCCGCCGAGGCGACGCGGCTCTTCCATAGCTATTCCAGCCCTCTCCGTCGGTCCCGACCGCACCGAGTTGCGCGGTCCGGCGGTGTGCTGTCCGGGCATACCGTACCCGGCTCGCCTGACGTGACCCGGCCGCAACTGTCACCCGATACAGGACCGGTATCGCAACGTGCACCGATGTGGAGGGGTCGTGACAGGGGTCACTTCTTGCTGTCGATGACCGCCTTCATCACGTCCCTCGCGATCGGCGCCGCGAGCCCACCGCCGGAGATGTCGCCACGGGAGGCGTCACTGTCCTCCACGACCACGGCCACGGCGACCGGGGAGCCCGAGTCGGTCTTGGCGTAGCTGATGAACCAGGCGTACGGGTTCTTGCTGTTGTTCAGACCGTGCTGCGCGGTACCGGTCTTGCCGCCCACTGTGACGCCCGGGATCTTGGCCTTGGTTCCCGTGCCCTCGTTCACGACGGTCTGCATCATGTCCTGGAGCTTCTGCGCGTTCTCCTTGGACAGCGGCTCGCTCATCTCCTTGGGCGAGTGCTTCTCGATCACGTCGAGGTTCGGCGCCTGGAGCTCCTTGACCATGTACGGCTCCATCAGGGTGCCGTCGTTGGCGATCGCCGAGGTGACCATGGCCATCTGCAGCGGCGTCGCCGCGGTCTCGAACTGGCCGATGGAGGAGAGCGCGGTCTGCGGCTTGTCCATCTCCTCGGGGAAGACGGAGGCGTTCGAGCGGACCGGGACGAACTGCTCCTCGTTGAAGCCGAACTTCTCGGCCGTCTCCAGCATCTTGTCCTTGCCGAGGTCCGAGCCGATCTTGCCGAAGACCGTGTTGCAGGACACCCGCAGCGCCTCGCGGAGCGTGGCGTTCTTGCAGGGGATGTTGCCCTCGTTCTTCAGCTCGGTGGTGGTGTTCGGCATCGTCCAGGGCAGCGGCGACTTCGTCTTCTCGTCTATCTCCGTGTACAGGCCGTGCTCCATCGCCGCCGCGGCCGTGACCACCTTGAAGGTGGAGCCGGGCGGGTAGGTCTCGCGCAGCGCGCGGTTCAGCATCGGCTTGTCGGCGTCCTTGTCGAGCTTCCCGAAGGTCTCCGCCTCTGCGCTGGTGTTGCCGGCGAACTTCGAGGGGTCGTACGAGGGCGTCGAGGCCAGCGCGAGGATCGCACCCGTCGAGGGGTCTATGGCGGCGACCGCGCCCTTGCCGAGGCCCTTCAGGCCGTTGTAGGCGGCCTTCTGCGCGTCCCGGTTGAGCGTCGTGACGACGTTGCCGCCCTCCTTCTTCTTGCCGGTCAGCATGTCGAGGCTGCGGCGGAAGAAGAGCCGGTCGTCGTTGCCGGTGAGGATGCGGTCCTCGATGGACTCGATCTGCGTGGCGCCGATGCGCTGCGAGGCGAAGCCGGTCACGGGCGACCACATGGGCCCGTTCTTGTAGGTCCGCTTGTACTTGAAGTCGTCGCCGTCGACCTTCTGCGAGCCGGTGATGGCCTTGCCGTCGACGATGATGTCGCCGCGCGGCTGGGCGTACCGCTCGATGGGCACTCGGCGGTTCATCTCGTGCTCGGCGAGGTGGTCGGCCTTGACGTACTGCAGCCAGTTGTCGCGGGCGAGCAGCGCGAGGACGAGCAGGCCGCAGAAGATCGCGATGCGGCGCAGAGGCTTGTTCACGGCCGTACCACCTGGGTCATCTCGGCGTCGGGGTTCGGGGCGGGCGACGGGGCCGGGCGGCGCGCGGTGTCGCTGATGCGCAGCAGGATGCCCACGAGGGCCCAGTTCGCGATCACCGAGGAACCGCCGTACGCGATGAACGGCATCGTCATACCCGTCAGCGGGATCAGGCCCATGACGCCGCCCGCGACGACGAAGACCTGGATGGCGAAGGCGCCGGACAGGCCGACCGCGAGCAGCTTGCCGAACGGGTCGCGGGCCGCGAGCGCCGTGCGCACACCGCGCTCCACGATCAGGCCGTAGATCAGCAGGACGGCCATGATTCCGGCCAGGCCCAGCTCCTCGCCGTACGTGGCGAGGATGAAGTCGGAGTTGGCGGCGAAGCCGATGAGGTCGGAGTGGCCCTGACCGAGGCCGGTGCCGAGCGTGCCGCCGGAGCCGAAGGCCATCATCGACTGGGCGATCTGGTCGGTCCCGGTCGACGCGATGACTTCCTTGTTGAACGGGTCGAGCCAGGCGTCCACACGCACCTTGACGTGCGGCTCGAAGGAGGCCACGGTGACGGCGCCGATGGCTGACATCAGCAGACCGAACACGATCCAGCTGGTGCGCTCCGTGGCCACGTACAGCATCACGATGAACATGCCGAAGAACAGCAGCGACGTACCGAGGTCGGTCTCGAAGACCAGGATCAGGATCGACATCGCCCACACGGCCAGGATCGGGCCGAGGTCACGGCCACGCGGCAGGTACAGGCCCATGAAGCGGCGGCTGGCGAGGGCGAGTGCGTCCCGCTTCACCATCAGGTATCCGGCGAAGAACACCGCGATGACGATCTTCGCGAACTCGGCGGGCTGGATGGAGAACCCGCCGACCTGGATCCAGATCTTGGCGCCGTAGATGTTCTTGCCGAGGCCCGGCACGAGCGGCAGGAGCAACAGCCCCATCGCGCCGATCATCGAGATGTACGTGTACCGCTGGAGGACGCGATGGTCCTTGAGCAGCAACATCACGGCGACGAACAGGGCGATGCCGATCGCCGAGTACAACAGCTGCTTGGGAGCCGCCGCGCTGAACGCCCCGAAGGAGGCCTTGCCGAGCTGCTGCAGCCTCTCCGACTGGTCGAGCCGCCAGATGACCACCAGGCCGAGGCCGTTGAGCAGCGTGGCGAGGGGCAGCAGCAGGGGGTCCGCGTACGGCGCGAACTTGCGCACGACGAGGTGCGCGACGCCCGCGAGCAGGCCGAGGCCCAGACCGTAGCCGAGCATGCCGGGCGGCAGCTCGCCGGAGATGGCGAGGCCCACGTTCATGTAGGCGAACAGCGGGATGACGACGGCGAACACCAGGAGCGCGAGCTCGGTGTTGCGTCGGCTCGGCGCACCGATGGCGCCGATCGTCGACGTTTGTGTAGTGCTACTGCTCATGGCGTGCAAGGGCCCCCAACGGCTGCTTACTGCTTACCGCACTGCGGGACCAGATCCTTCTCCTGCTGGGAGAGGCTGGGGCCGGGTGTGGGAGTCGGTGCGGTGGTGGACTTGGACTTTTCGTCCTTGGTGCCCGGGTCGTCCGCCGCGCGGAAACTCGCGTTGCGGAAGTCCGGCTTGGAGGTGTCGGCCGGGTTGGGCGAGCCGTCCTGGCCGCCCGCCTCGCCGTCACCGGGCTTGGTGTTGTCGTTCTTCTCGCGCTCACGCTCGCGCTTCTCGCGGTTCTCCCGCTCGATCGCGCGCCGCTCGGCGTCCTTCTTGCACGCCGAGGCCTGCAGGCCCAGTTCGCCGATCTTCTTCTCGGCGTCGTCGAGGTTGCCCTCCTGGATCGTCGACTCGACCTGCTTGCGCTGGTACGGCGGCAGGTACTTGAGTTCGATCTCGGGGTGGTCCTTCTCGACCTTCGACAGGCTCACCCAGGCGAGGTCCTGGTCGATGCCGCGATAGAGCGCGACGTGCTCGTCCTTGGTGCCTACGTAGTACTGCGTCTGCGTCCAGCGATACCCGCCGTACAGGCCGCCGCCGACCACGGCGAGGGCCAGTGCGGTGTACAGCGATCTCTTCAGCCACTTGCGGCCGCCGCCGGGCTTCACCAGGTCCTCGTCGCCGTATGCCCCGAAGGAGCCGCCCTCGGGGACGTACCCCGGGGTGTCGTCGCCGCTTCCGGGCGGGCCGAAGCCGCCTCCGGAGGGGCTGGGCGGCGTCTGGCGGCCGAGCCCCGAGGCGCGGCCCGCGGGCGTCTGCATGGCGCCGTCGTCGTTCGCCTGGAGCTGGTTCTCGGCGACCGCGCCGACCACCACGGGGGTGTCGGACAGCTGGCCCGCGAGGGTGTCGCCGGTGTCGATGTCCAGGACGTCGGCGACGATCACCGTGATGTTGTCGGGGCCGCCGCCGCGCAGCGCGAGCTGGATCAGCTCCTGCACGGTCTCCTGGGGGCCCTGGTAGCTGGCGAGGGTGTCCTCCATCGTCTGATGGGACACGACCCCGGACAGGCCGTCGGAGCAGATCAAGTACCGGTCGCCCGCGCGGACTTCACGGATCGACAGATCCGGCTCCACGTGGTCGCCGCTGCCGAGCGCGCGCATCAGGAGCGAGCGCTGCGGATGCGTCGTCGCCTCCTCCTCGGTGATGCGGCCCTCGTCGACGAGCCGCTGCACCCAGGTGTGGTCCTGCGTGATCTGCGTCAGGACGCCGTCGCGCAGCAGATACGCGCGCGAGTCGCCGACGTGCACGAGACCGAGCCGCTGACCCGTCCACAGCAGGGCGGTCAGGGTGGTGCCCATGCCCTCGAGCTGCGGGTCCTCCTCGACCATCAGCCGGAGCTGGTCGTTGGCCCGCTGCACGGCCGTGCCGAGCGACGTGAGGATGTCCGAGCCGGGGACGTCGTCGTCGAGGGTGACGAGCGTCGAGATCACCTCGGAGCTGGCGACCTCGCCCGCGGCCTGGCCCCCCATGCCGTCGGCGATGGCGAGGAGACGCGGACCCGCGTAACCGGAGTCCTCGTTCCCCTCCCGGATCATGCCTTTGTGCGATCCGGCGGCGAAGCGCAGTGACAGACTCATGCGCACCTCGCCCGTCGGCTCCGGGTACATCCGCACGGTGCCCACCCTCCGGTCGGGAGCGCGCTGGCGTCCAGGTCCTGGACCGCGTCGGCTCGCTCGCTCCGCTCGCGCTCATTCATGATGTAGCACTACTTCCGCAGCTCGATGACGGTCTTGCCGATGCGGATCGGCGCGCCCAGCGGAACGGGCGTCGGGGTGGTCAGGCGGGTCCGGTCGAGATACGTGCCGTTGGTGGACCCGAGATCCTCGACGATCCACTGGCCGTCACGGTCCGGGTAGATCCTGGCATGCCTGCTGGAGGCGTAGTCGTCGTCCAGCACGATGGTCGAATCGTGTGCCCGGCCCAGCGAGATGGTCTGCCCCTGCAGGGCGACGGTGGTGCCCGTGAGGGTGCCCTCCGAGACGACCAGCTTGGTGGGGGCGCCGCGCCGCTGGCGGCCGCCGCTCTGCTGGCGCTGTGGCGGCGGCGCGGCCTGCTGGCGGGCCGCTTGGCGGCCGCCCTCACGACGCGAACCGCGCTGGGTGACGCGCGTACCGAACAGGTCGCTGCGGATGACCTGGACGGCCACGATCACGAACAGCCACAGTACGGCCAGGAAACCCAGCCGCATGACCGTCAGGGTCAGCTCTGACATTGCCCCCGCTTCACCCTTCGGCTTGCCGGTAAATGATGGTGGTGCTGCCCACGACGATCCGCGAGCCGTCGCGGAGCGTAGCGCGGGTGGTGTGCTGCCCGTCTACCACGATGCCGTTGGTAGACCCGAGATCCTGGATCGTCGAGGGCGTTCCGGTCCGGATCTCACAGTGCCGGCGCGAGACGCCGGGGTCGTCGATCCGCACATCGGCGTCGGTGCTGCGGCCCAGCACCAGCGTCGGGCGGGAGATCTGATGGCGATTGCCGTTGATCTCGATCCAGCGCCGCACTTGCGCGCCCGGGAGGGAGCCGGAGCCCGGCCCCTGCGGCCGCGCCGCCGCCGGAGCGGCTCCGCGGCCCGCACCCGCGCCGGGAGGCGGCGCGGCGGGCATGGGAGGGGCGCCCGAGGGGCCCTGCGGATAGCCGGAGCCGCCGCGGGGGCCCTGACCCGCGCTCGTGGGACCGCCGCCGGGGGCGCCGGGCCCGCCGGGACCCGCGGGGCCACCGGGAGCGGAGTCGGGAGTCTGCGAGGTGCTGGACGCGAGCGTGCGACTGCGCACCCGGTAGAGGCCCGTGTCCAGGTCCTCCGCCTTCTCCAGGTGGACCTTGATGGGGCCCATGAAGCTGTAGCGCTGCTGCTTCGCGTACTCGCGCACCATCCCGGAGAGCTCGTCGCCGAGCTGTCCGGAGTACGGGCTCAGGCGCTCGAAGTCGGGCGCGCTGAGCTCCACGATGAAGTCATTGGGAACGACGGTCCGCTCGCGGTTCCAGATCGTCGCGTTGTTGTCGCACTCGCGCTGCAGGGCGCCGGCGATCTCGACGGGCTGGACCTCGGACTTGAACACCTTGGCGAAGGTGCCGTTGACCAGACCTTCGAGTCGCTGCTCGAACTTCTTCAGGACTCCCATGGGGCACCTCCTCCGTCGTTGTCATCCTCGTACTGCTTACTGATCGTATCCACGCGCCGGGAAATCAGGTGGTTCCCCCTGTCCGCCCGGACCACGAGTGTCGCCCCTCACAAGGCATGCCCGCACTGGTCTTCCGCGATCCTCAGGGTTCCTTCAGGGGTGTCCCGGGGCTCCGCCCGGGTTCGCTCCGCCGATCCTCGGGGATCGGTCAGGGCTCCCGCGGGAACCGTCCTGAGTCCCGCGTCGGAGGCTGCGCCGACGGCTCGGTCCGGGCTCGCTCCGCGCCTGCGTGCCGCGCTCCGCTCGGGGCTGATTCCGCGCTCCTCCTGGGCTCCTTGTGGGCTCCTTCCGGGGTCCCGGGCCGGGCCTGGCTCGGGCCTCCTCCTACTTCCTCTTAAGAGGGATCGTAGAGGGGGTCCCAAGACAGTGTCCCGCACGCGGCTGTGGACCTAGGAGGAGGACTTGACGTCCGCCTTGGTTGCGTCGGGCGGGTGGTTCGGCCGGTTCTGCTCGCGCGCGGGGCGGGGCGGGGGCGGGTCGTGATCGGGCCGGGGCGGCTGGTGGGGACGGGGTGCGACACGTCTGCGCAGGCAGTGGTTGCGTCCGCGTGTTCCGCGCGGGTGCCCCCGAATACGGATGTGAATCCACCCTCGCCAGCGTGCTAATCTTCTGGATGTCGGCAGGCGCTCGCACCAACCAGTGAGAGACCCAAAGACAGCACCCATGCGCGGGTGGCGGAATAGGCAGACGCGCTGGATTCAGGTTCCAGTGCCCGAAAGGGCGTGGGGGTTCAACTCCCCCCTCGCGCACAGAGAAGAACCGATGAACGGGTCTTCACCAAGGACGAAAGTCCTGGTGGAGGCCCGTTTCTCGTGTTGGGGGCATTCCGGGGTGCGGCGCGTAGCCGATGATCCGGATGTTCTGGATGGGCCCATGCCTGGGTTTGTGTCCGGGCCCCGACGGTGAGCTATCTCACGATCGGGGCCCGCGCGTATTTCTTGCCTTCCGTCGGTCAACTACGCCCTCGTCGCGGTCCGGCCGCGTGGCAATCGATCGGTCGGGTGATCACCTGCTGGTGAAGAGCGTGCGCGCTGCCGAGACCACCGCTTCGGGGTGTTCCTCGTGGACGTAGTGGCCGCAGCCGTCCACCACTTCGACCCGCAGCCGCGGCGCGTGCGCCGGATCCTCGGTCAGTACGCCCGGCGGCAGCATGAAGTCCGCGTCGCCGCCCAGGACCACCGTCGGGGTGCGCAGCCGGAGCCCCTTGTACCGGCCCAGCACCAGCCGGGAGATGTCCCGCAGGGCGAAACCCCGGTGCAGCGCCTCACCGGCCCGCGCCCGGCCCGGCTCCCGGCTCGACGCGACGAACCCGGCCAGCACGTCCGGCTCCCAGACCGCCTGGTCCACCACTCCCTTGCGCAGCAGGTACCGGGTAAGGCCCGGCCGCCTGCGCAGTACCCACCGGCCGAGCAGCGGCTGCTCCAGGAGTGCCGTGTACCAGAACCTCCAGGCCTGCGGCATGAGGCGGCGGTGCAGCGGCCACGGATGCATCATGTTGAGCGCCAGGTAGTGGCTGAAGCGCTCGGGCGCGCGCAGGCAGGCGTGGAACCCGGCCCAGGCGCCCCAGTCGTGCCCGATCAGCCGCACCCGGTCCAGGCCCAGCGCGTCCAGCAGCGCGAGGACGTCGTCGACCCGGCTGTCGGTGTCGTACCCCTTGGCTGGTGCCTCCGACCAGCCGAAGCCGCGCAGGTCCGGGCAGATCAGCCGGTACTCGCCCGCAAGCCGCGGAATGATCCGGCGCCAGGCGTACCAGTGCTGCGGGAATCCGTGCAGCAGCAGGACCGGCTCCGCGTCCGCGTCCCCGGCCTCCGCCAGGTGCAGGCGTACGCCCCGCACGTCCACGTAGTGGTGGCGTACGCCCGCCAGGTGTGGCATCTCGTCCGCGTCCACCTCGTCCGCGATCAAAGCCATGGCGAACCTCCTTGAAGTGCGGTTGGTTGTCGGGGGGTCAGGAGGCGGCGGGTGGGGAGAAGGTTCCGTTGGATTTGGCGGGGGGTGGGGGATGAATCCGGCTGACTCGGGTGCGGGTGCGGGTGCGGGTGCGGGTGCCGGTGTTGGGGTCGGGGTCGGGGTCGGTGAGGGCGTGGGCGTGAGCCAACGTGGGCGGGGTGCCGCCGAGGAGGTTTCCGTCACGCCGTGGGCCGCCGCTGAGCCGTTGGTCGTGGCGGCGCGGTCCGGTGATGTGCTGGCGCTCAACGACCTGCTCGAACTGCTCACTCCGTACGTGAACCGACTCTGCCGTCCCATCGCCCTGACGGACACGGCGGACGCGGTGCAGGAAGCGCTGATCGCTGTCTTCAGGGGACTGCCGAAACTCAAGGATCCGCGATCGCTGTACGCCTGGGTGCGCACGATTGCCGTACGCGAGGCGGTACGCGTAGCCAAGCGTGCCTCCCGGGAGGTCCCTGTAGCGGTCGACGACTGCGACGGAATCGTCGGCCTCCTGGGCACGCGAACCACTACGGAGCTCGCCTCCGAAGTGCACGACGTGCTGCGTCGGCTCTCCTCCGAACACCGGGCCATCCTGGTGCTGCGGGAGTTGGAGGGCCTGGACGAGAAGGCGGCCGGTGAGCTGCTGAACGTATCGATCGGAACGGTGAAGTCCCGGTTGCACCGGGCCCGCGACAACTTCCGGAAGGCGTGGGTGCGGTGAACGGGGATGCGGTGAACGGGGATGTGATGGACGCCGATTGGCCGACGGGCGGGCTCGACCCGGTCCGCAGGCTGCGGGTGCTGGCGGCGGGTCTGAACCCGGTGATGTACGCGGAGGCTCACCTCGACGTGTCCTTCGCGGAGGTGTGGGCGGTGGCCGGGGATCTGGAGGGTGAGCTGCCGCACCTCATTCCGTCGATACGGGCGTTTCGGTTGGAGGAAGGGGGAGCGGGGGGTGCTGCGGCGGGCGGTCGTGATCGGTGCCGGGCCGTGGCGCACGGCCCGCTGGGGCATGCCGCCGACTTCGACGTGCTGCTGCAGTCGGGCTGGTGCCTGATGCAGAGCCGGATGGTGATCGGCGGGATGGCCGCTGTGGCGGAGGGCGCGGGGACGCGCTTCGCCGTTCTGGGCGGGGCCCGGCCCTCCTGGCTCCGCAGTGGCCTCTCCCCGCTGCGGCCGATCGGACGCGGGAGGGGGGCCCGCATGATCGACAGGGCTCGTCGGCGGGTGGCGGTGCGGCGCGTAGATGTGCGGGAAAGTAGGTCCTGAGCTGGGGTTTTGTCAGGATCGGCGGGAGAGGTGGGGAGAGTTATCCACAGGCTGTGACGGGAATTCGCCCGCGGCGGTACCGTCGGTGTCAGTTGATTTCGCGGGGACCCGGCGATGGAGTTCGGGGGGTCCGGCGGTGGTCGGGTTGTCGGCAAACAGGGGGGCGATGGGTGTGGGCGGCGACGGTATGGCGTTCGCGGGGGTCGAGCAGTCGGGCGTGCGGCGGATGCCGCGTGTGGAGGGGTTCGCGCACTGGCCCGGGGACGGGGCGGCGGGGGTGTCCGGTTCGTCCGGGGGCGCTGGGTCGGCTGGTTCATCTGGTTCGTCTGGGTACGTCGTGCCTGTGCAGCCCAAGCAGGAGGGCAAGGCCCTGCGGGGAGCCACCCCGCGCATCGCGCACGCGGAGTTCGTGGAGGACGACCACCGTCCCGACCCCGTCGCCGTCATCGAGGAGACCAACCGGGGGCGGCTCGCGGAGCTGACGCCGCTGCGGGTGGGCAGGATGGCCGCGTCCCCCTTCGCCTTCCTGCGCGGCTCCGCCGGACTCATGGCGTACGACCTCGCGCGCACCCCGCTCACCGGCATCGGCGCCCAGATATGCGGCGACGCCCACGCGGCCAACTTCGGGCTGTACGGGGACGCGCGCGGCGGCCTCGTCATCGACCTGAACGACTTCGACGAGACGGTGCACGGACCCTGGGAGTGGGACGTCAAGCGGCTCGCCACCTCCCTCGTCCTGGCCGGCCGGGAGGCGGGCGCCACGGAGGACACCTGCGCGGAAGCGGCCTACGACGCCGTGGGTGCGTACCGGCGCACGATGCGACTCCTCGCCAAGCTCCCCGTGATCGATGCCTGGAACGCGATCGCCGACGAGGAACTGGTCTCCCACACCGACGCCCGCGACCTGCTCGGCACCCTCGACCGCGTCTCCGAGAAGGCCCGGCAGAACACCAGCGCCCGCTTCGCCGCCAAGTCCACCGAGCCGGTCCCGGGCGCCGGGACCCCGCCGGGCCACGTCACGCCCCGGCGCTTCGTCGACGCGCCCCCGGTGCTCCGGCGGATACCGGACGCGGAGGCGGCGGCGGTCGCCGCGGCCCTCGGTGAGTACCGCACCACTCTGCCGGAGGACCGCCTGCCCCTCCTCGCGCGGTACTCCATCCAGGACGTCGCGTTCCGCGTCGTCGGCACCGGCAGCGTCGGACTGCGCTCCTATGTGGTGCTGCTCCTCGACCATCGCGGGGAGCCGCTGGTCCTGCAGGTGAAGGAAGCCGGGTCCTCCGCGCTGCTGCCGCATCTGCCGGTGGCGGGCTTCAAGGAGCAGCAGAGCGAGCACGAGGGCCGACGGGTGGTGGCCGGCCAGAAGCGCATGCAGGTCGTCAGCGACTTCCTGCTCGGTTGGACGACGATATCCGGACGGCCTTTCCAGGTACGGCAGTTCAGGAACCGCAAGGGCAGCGTGGACCCGGCCGCCCTCGCCGCCGACCAGCTCGACGACTACGGCCGCATGACCGGCGCCCTGCTCGCCCGCGCCCACGCGCACAGCGCCGACCCCCGGCTCGTCTCCGGGTACTGCGGCAAGAACGACGAGCTGGACGAGGCGGTCGCCGCCTTCGCGGTGACGTACGCGGACCGCACGGAGGCCGACCACGCCCAGCTCGTGGCCGCGGTGAAGGAGGGGCGGCTGCGGGCCACGGACTAGGGAGCCATACGGCGGGGAGCCGTGGCCTAGGCTGGACAGGTGACGACCCCGGAAGCCGAGCCGACGAACCCTGAGACGCCCCAGTCCGACGAGGGGGCGAGGCCGGATTCCGGGACGCCGCCGGAGGCGGGCGATCAGGCGGGTGCCGGTGCGGGACCTGCGGCGGGCGGCCAGGCCGATGCCGGTGCTGGGCCCGAGTCGGGTGGCCCTGCCGGTGCCGGTGCGCGGCCCGAGGAGCGGCTTGAGAAGGCTGTGCGTGCCGCCGAGCAGGCGTTGATCGAGTACGAGATCGCGGTGGAGACGTTCCGGGTCGAGGTCGAGAACTTCTCCCGGCTGCATCACCAGAAGCTCGGCCCGATGTACTCGCGCCTGGACGAGCTGGACGCCCTGATCGCCGAGGCCGTGGCGGCCCGGTCCGGTGACCCGGAGGACCTGCGCAAGGCGGACGAGGCGCGGGCGCGCGTGATGCCGATGCCGGCCGTCGAGGAGCTGTTCCACGGCTGGATGGACGGCGACGGGCTGTTCCCCGAGGCCGCCGCGATGCTCACCGAGCAGTCCGTGCGGCCGCCGCAGCGGGTGCGGCCGAGCGACGAGGTCCGCAAGCTCTACCGGGAGCTGGTCCGCAAGGCCCACCCCGACCTCGCGCAGGACGAGAAGGAGCGCGGGCGGCGCGACGAGTTCATCACCCGCGTGAACGCCGCGTACGGCCGCGGCGACGAGGCGCTGCTGCGGGAGCTGCTCGCCGAGTGGGCCGCGGGGCCGGTGCCCGAGGAACTGCGGCCCACGCCGAGCGAGGAGCTGTACGCGCGGCTCGAATGGCTCGCCCGGCGCAAGGAGCTGCTCTCGGTCGTGGCCGGGGAGCTGGAGGAGAGCGCGATCGGGTCGATGCTGAAGCTGGCGCCCGACGACCCGGACCGCCTCCTGGAGGAGATCGCCGAGCAACTGCTCGCCCAGGTCGCCGAGCGCGAGGCGGAGCTGGAGCGGCTGACCGCCTGAGTTGGGCGGTGCGGTGCCGTGCGGGCGGCGCCGGTTCGGTGGGCGGTGCCTCCTGGGTGGGCGGCGTCGGGGCGGTGGCTTTCGGGTAGCGTCGGGGGTATGCAATTCGGATCTGGTGTGCCCACGGTCGGGGTCGACGCGCTCTCGAACGACGACTTCCTGCTGGACGTCCGTGAGGACGATGAATGGCAGGCGGGTCACGCGGAGGGTGCGCTGCACATTCCGATGAGTGACTTCGTCGCCCGCTTCGGCGAGTTGACCGAGAAGGCGCCGGAGGGCGGCAAGGTCAACGTCATCTGCCGGTCCGGCGGCCGTTCCGCGCAGGTGACCATGTATCTCGCGCAGCAGGGCCTCGACGCGGTGAACGTCGACGGCGGCATGCAGGCCTGGGAGGCCACCGGCAGGCCCGTCGTCGACGACAAGGGCCAGCCCGGCACGGTGATCTAGCCCGGTCGGGCTCGGGGAACTGGTCGGTCCGGCGCCGTGCTCCCGTCGGGCGTGGGCGTGGTGGGACCGGCGCCCGATCGCGGGCCCGTCGCCTCAGCTGAGGGAGTGTGCGGCCAGCAGGTCGCCCAGGGCGTCCTCGTGCGCCGCGGCCGGGCCCAGCGCCAGCTCCAGGTGCTTGGCCCAGGCGTGGTAGCGGTGCAGGGGGTAGTCGGTGTCGGCGCCGAAGCCGCCGTGCAGGTGCTGCGCGGTCTGCACCACCCGGCGAACCCCGTCCGACGCCCAGATCTTGGCCACCGCCACGTCTCCGGAGGCCGGGAGCGGCCCGCCGTTGCCCGCGCCCGCGCGGTCCGGTGAGCTGATGCGCCAGGCGGCCTGCCAGAGGGTGACCTCCATCGCGCGCAGGTCGATGTAGCGGTCGGCGGCCTGCATGGCGACCGCCTGGAAGGTGGCGACCGGGAACCCGAACTGCTCGCGCTTGCCGGTGTATTCACTCGTCATGCCGAGCACGCCCGTACCGAGTCCGAGCGCGAGCGCGCAGGTGCCGGTCGCGAGCAGGTCCCGCAGGAAGTCCCAGGCCCCGTCCGCCGTGATGACGTCCCGGGCCCCGACCCGTACCGCGTCCAGGCGCAGTTCGCCGAGCCGCTCCCCGCTGGTGGAGAACTGCTCGGCGAGGGCGAGCCCGGACAGCCCACGCGGCACCAGGGCGAGGACCGCGCGGCCGTCGGGGGCCGTGGCGGGCACGACGGTGATGTCGGCGTCGTAGGCCCAGGGGACGCCGGTCTGGAGGCCGTCCAGGATCCA
The DNA here is from genome assembly GCF_014650815.1 of Streptomyces flavofungini. GTDB lineage: Bacteria > Actinomycetota > Actinomycetes > Streptomycetales > Streptomycetaceae > Streptomyces > Streptomyces flavofungini. The sequence continues at coordinate 68,190 of NZ_BMVR01000011.1, read as the reverse complement.
GTCGTCGCCGTCGGGGCGTGCGGTGACGGCGAGCTCGGCGCCGTCGTGACCGGTGCGGCCGTTCGCCGCGACGGTCAGCACGGTCTCGCCGCGCGCGGCCGACTCCAGGACGGCCCGCTTCAACTCGTCGCCGCCGTAGGCCTGGACGACGTACGCGGCCGCGCCGCTCTCCAGAAGCGGGACCCGGGCGAGCACCTTCGCCGACTCGCGCAGCACCAGGCAGAGCGCGATGGGGTCCAGGCCCGACCCGCCGTACTCGGGTGCCATCAGCAGGCTGAGCAGGTCGGCGTCGGCGAGCCTGGCCCACAGCGCGCGGTCGAAGTCCTCGGCGACGGCCCCGGGCGTGAGGGCGGGGCTGGGCACGCCGTCCGGCGCGACATCGGCGAAGACCGCCTTGGCCGCCTCGAGCGCCGCCTGCTGCTCCTCGGTGAAGGTGAAGTCCACTGCTTGTCCCTCCGCACCGGCCGGTTCGGTCTCGTCGGCTCCGTCGCTGTTTCTGACGGGTCGTCAAGATAGAACAGGTTCTATGGGAAGGGAACAGGCGCGGCGGGTGGTCCGGCGCCGACCCCGTGAGGTGAGGTGGGTCGTGTGGCGTGGGCCCATGACGTCGGCCGTGGGCCGGGGCCGCTCAGCGGTCGAAGTCCAACTCCACCTTGTCCGTGGTCGGATGCGACTGGCACGCCAGCACATAGCCGGCTTCGGTCTCCTCCGGCTCCAGCGCGAAGTTCCGGTCCATGCGGACCTCGCCGGACACCTTGAACGCCCTGCACGTGCCGCACACTCCGCCCTTGCAGGCGAACGGCGCGTCCGCGCGGTTGCGCAGCACCGTGTCGAGCAGGGACTCCCCCGCCTGCACCGGCCAGGTGCCGGAGCGGCCGTCGAGGGTGACCGTGACCGTGCTGTCCGCCGGGGCGGGCACCGTCGGTGCCGTCGCGAGGCCGTCGTCCACGTGGAATATCTCCTCGTGGATGCGCCGCCGCGGCACCCCCAGCGCCCGCAGCGTCCGCTCCGCACCCTGCACCAGTCCGTACGGCCCGCACAGGAACCAGCCGTCGACCTGCTCGACCGGCAGCAGCGCGGGCAGCAGCCGGGCAAGCCGCTCCTCGTCCAGGCGGCCCGAGTTGAGCCCCGCCTGCTGCTCCTCGCGGGAGAGCACCGTCACCAGTTGGAAGCGGTCCGGCCAGCGGTCCTTCAGGTCGGCGACCTCGTCGAGGAACATCGTGGACGCCGCCGTGCGGTCGCTGCGGATGAGACAGAACTCGGCGCCCGGCTCGCGCTCCAGGAGCGTCGTCACGATGGAGAGCACCGGCGTGATCCCGCTGCCGCCGACCACCGCGGCATACCTCCCCGGTGCCGGATCCAGGGTGAAGCGGCCCGCTGGGGTCATCACCTCCAGCTCGTCCCCGACGGCGACCTCCTTGCGCGCGTACGTCGAGAAGGCGCCGCCCTCCACCACGCGCACCCCCACCCGCAACTCCCGGGGCTCACCCGGGGCTTGGGGATCCGGCGCGGGGGAGCAGATGGAGTACGTGCGCCGGATCTCCGTGCCGTCGACGACGCGGCGGAGGGCGAGGTGCTGGCCGGGGGCGTACCGGTACTCCTCGCGCAGGTGCGGTGGCACCTCGAACGTCAGCGTCACGGCGTCGTCGGTGAGCTCCTCGACGGCCGCCACACGGAGCGGGTGGAAGCGTGCCATCACAGCTCCTTGAAGTGGTCGAAGGGCTCCCGGCAGGTCACGCAGCGGCGCAGCGCCTTGCAGGCGGTGGACGAGAAGCGGCTGAGCAGCTCGGTGTCCGTCGAGCCGCAGTGCGGGCAGCGGACCGTGAGGGTGAGCGGGACCACGCCGTCGGCGGCGTGCGGGCGCGGCGGCGCGATGCCGAACTCGGCGAGCTTGCGGCGGCCTTCGGCGCTGATGTCGTCCGTCGACCAGGCGGGGGAGAGCACCGTGCGCACCGTGACATCGTCCCGGCCGTGCTCGCGCAGCACCTGCTCTATGCCCGCGCTCATGGCCTCTATCGCGGGGCAGCCCGTGTACGTCGGGGTCAGCTCGACGTCCACATGGCCCGTGTCGCTGACCCGGAGGGAGCGGAGCACGCCCAGCTCGGCCAGGCTGAGGACGGGCAGCTCGGGGTCGGGCACGGAGCCCGCGAGGGCGTGCAGCCGGGCCTCAAGGGCGGTGGGCGCGGGAGCCGCTGCGGGCTCGGTGGGTGCTGGGGGCGCCTTGGGTCCGGCAGCCGCGCTGGGCGCTTCGGGGGCCGTGGTCACCATGACGCCCCCGGGTGGCTGCGGTGCAGGTGCTGCATCTCGGCGAGCATCCGGCCGAACGGCTCGGTGTGCAGGCCCTCGCGTCCGGCGCCGGCCGTCCACGCTCCGCTCTGCGGCCCCTCGGGGACGGTGAGCGTCGCCTTTCCGAGCACGTCGGTGACCCGGGCGGTCCACTGCTCCCGCAGGGCGTCCCGGTCGAGGTCGAGGCCGGCGACGGGCCCGAACATCTCCCCGGTGAACCGCCACAGCGCGTCCACGCCGTGCTGCATGCGCTCGTGGCTCGCGGCCGTGCCGTCGCCGAGCCGGAGCGTCCACTGCTCGGCGTGGTCCTGGTGGTAGGCCACCTCCTTGACGGCCTTCGCGGCGAGCGGCGCCAACGCGCTTTCGGTTGCCGCCAGTTGGCCGTACATGAGGTTCTGGTACACGGAGAAGTAGAGCTGGCGGGCGATGGTGTGCGCGAAGTCGCCGTTCGGCTGCTCGACCAGCTGGAGGTTGCGGAAGGCGCGCTCCTCGCGCAGATACGCCAGCTCGTCCTCGTCGCCCGCCAGGGAGAGCAGCACCCGGGCCTGGCCGAGCAGGTCCAGGGCGATGTTCGCCAGGGCCACCTCTTCTTCGAGGACGGGGGCGTGGCCCGCCCACTCACCCAGCCGGTGCGAGAGCACCAGCGCGTCGTCGCCCAGGGCGAGAGCCGCGGTGTGGACGGCCGGGGCGTCGGTGGGCGTGGCCGCGGGAGCCGACGGCGCCGCCGTGGGGGGCATGGGCGTGGCGGTCACAGGTGCTTCACTCCTTCCGGGATGTCGTAGAACGTGGGGTGGCGGTAGGGCTTGTCGGCGGAGGGCTCGAAGAACGAGTCCTTCTCGTCCGGCGAGGAAGCGGTGATCTCCGCGGACGGCACGACCCAGATGGAGACGCCCTCGTTCCTGCGGGTGTACAGGTCCCGGGCGTTGCGCAGGGCCATCTCGGCGTCCGGCGCGTGCAGGCTGCCCGCGTGCGTGTGGGACAGGCCGCGGCGCGAGCGCACGAACACTTCCCACAGCGGCCATTCGGTCGAGCCGGTCATGCGGTCGCCTCCTTGCGCTCGCTCTGCTTGGCGGCGTACGCGGCCGCCGCCTCCCGCACCCAGGCGCCCTCGTCGTGGGCTCGCCTGCGCTGCGTGATGCGCTGGTCGTTGCACGGGCCGTTGCCCTTGAGGACCGACCAGAACTCGCTCCAGTCGATGGCGCCGAAGTCGTGCTGCCCCCGCTCCTCGTTCCACTTCAGGTCCGGGTCGGGGAGCGTGAGGCCGAGTGATTCGGCCTGGGGGACGCAGATGTCCACGAAGCGCTGGCGCAGCTCGTCGTTCGAGTGGCGCTTGATCTTCCAGACCATCGACTGCTCGGAGTGCGACGACTCCGCGTCCGGCGGCCCGAACATCATGAGGGACGGCCACCACCAGCGGTCCACGGCGTCCTGGGCCATCGCGTGCTGCGCCTCGGTGCCGTTGCTGAGGGCGAGCAGCAGTTCGTACCCCTGGCGCTGGTGGAACGACTCCTCCTTGCAGACGCGGACCATCGCGCGGGCATAGGGGCCGTACGAACACCGGCACAGCGGGACCTGGTTGGTGATCGCCGCGCCGTCCACGAGCCAGCCGATGGCTCCTACGTCCGCCCAGGTCAGGGTGGGGTAGTTGAAGATCGAGGAGTACTTCTGGCGGCCCGAGTGGAGCTTGTCGAGCAGGTCGTCGCGGCTCGCGCCGAGCGTTTCCGCGGCGCTGTACAGATACAGGCCGTGGCCCGCCTCGTCCTGGACCTTGGCCATCAGGATCGCCTTGCGGCGCAGGGACGGCGCGCGCGTGATCCAGTTGGCCTCCGGCTGCATGCCGATGATCTCGGAGTGGGCGTGCTGCGCTATCTGGCGCACGAGCGTGGCGCGATAGGCGTCCGGCATCCAGTCGCGCGGCTCGATGCGCTCGTCGGCCGCGACGGCCGCGTCGAAGGCGGACTCGAGCGCGGCGGTGTCCACGGCGGCGGCCGCGGGTTGGTGCGGCGCCGTGGTGAGCGGCTGGTGCGCTGTCGCCATCTCGGTCCCCCTCGACCTCGGGCTGTGTCTCGGCATGTCATCGAACCCACCGACCGACCGACCGATCGTTCGGTTCGTTGCAGTTCAATGGTGCGGCGCCTCGCCATAAGGTGTCAACCCTGTGGATAACCTCCGGGGCGCTGGGCCTGGCGGGCGGGCCTGAGTACCGTTCCGGCGGCAGGGTTCGGTCGGAGGGTCGAGGAACGGGGCGAGATGGACGCGTACGACAAGGATTCGGGCGGCGAGCCCGCCGGGTCCGATGCCGCGCCCACGGGGTCCGATGCCGGGCCTGCCGCGCTGGAAGGCCCCGTCGACGAGCCTGCCGTCCCACCGGCCCCCGCTGCCCCACCAGTCCTAGCCGCCCCACCGGCTCCCGCCGCCGACACCCCCGCCCGCACCGGCATCGCCGCCCTCTCCCGAGGCTCGCAGGTCGTCGCCATCCTCGCCCTCGCCGCGGTCGTCGTCACCGTCTGCGTCCACGTCGGGATGGTGTTCCTGCACGTCGCGCCGTCGAACACCGTGACCAAGGAACACGGCCGGACCGTCGACGACTGGATCTACCCGGAGTTCGAGCAGAACTGGAAGCTGTTCGCGCCGAACCCGCTCCAGCAGAACGTGTCGGTGCAGGTCCGGGCGCAGATCCGGACCACGGACGGGGTCGGCAGGACCACGCGCTGGTACGACTTGTCCGCGCAGGACGGCGCCGCCATCGACCACAACCTCCTGCCGAGCCACACGCAGCAGAACGAGCTGCGCCGGGGCTGGGACTTCTTCGTCTCCACGCACGACGCGCAGAATCGTCCCACCGGTCTGCGCGGTGAGCTGTCGGAGCGCTACGTCCGCCGCATCGTGCTGCTGCGCCTCGACCGGCACGAGCCGCTGGCCCGTGGCGAGGCGTTCGACCAGGTGCAGGTCCGGGCCCGGACCACGGTCGTACAGCCGCCGGAGTGGAGTGACGAGAAGATCACCACCAAGCCCGTCCTGCGGGTGCTTCCGTGGTGGTCGGTCACGCCGGGCGACCTGCCGCTGGCCGGCGAGGACCGCGCGCGCAGAGACGTCGCCGCCGGGCTGAACGCGCGCAGAGACGTGGCCGTCGAGCGGAACGGGGGTGTCCGGTGAGCCGTTTTGCCCCGCTCGCCCAGGGCGTGCAGCGTGTCACGGCCCAGGCCCTCGGCCCGTACCAGACCGCCGTCGTCCGGATCGGCTTCGCCGCCACCTGGCTGCTGTTCCTGCTGCGCGAACTGCCGCACCGGCGTGAGCTGTACGGGCCCGACGGGCCCTGGAGCTGGGACATGGCCCGGCAGCTCATCTCCGCCAACGACGCCTTCACGGCGCTGATGTGGTCGGACGGCCGGGTGTGGTTCGAGATCGTCTACTTCTTGGCGATCGTCTCCAGCGCCCTGCTGGTCGTCGGCTGGCGCACCCGCACCATGTCCGTGCTGTTCATGATCGGTGTGCTGTCGCTGCAGAACCGCAGCATCTTCATGGGGGACGGCGGCGACAACGTCATCCATCTCATGGCGATCTACCTGGTGTTCACGCGGTGCGGCCAGGTCTGGTCCCTGGACGCGCGCCGCGCGGCACGCGCGCGTGGGGCACGGCTCGCCTACGGGGACGACGGAAACCATGCCGATGACGGCAGCGGTGTGGTCGACGGCAGCCGTGGGGACGACGGAGACCGTGCTGACCGGGGTGACCGGGTCGGTCCCGTCCTCTGGTGGGTGCTCGGCCTCGCCCTGTCCGTCGTGACGTTCATGGGGGAGCTCACCGGCTTCTGGCTGCTGCTGTTCTGGGGGCTGTGGGCCGCGCACGGGCTGTGGTGGGTGGCCGGGCGGCGCGCTCCGAACGGTGAGCCGCGCGTGCTGCTCGACGTCGTCGCCAACCTCGCCCACAACGCCGCCCTGTTGGTGATCATGGTCGAGGCGTGCCTGATCTACGCCACGGCCGGCTGGTACAAGATCCAGGGCAGCCGCTGGCAGGACGGGACGGCCGTCTACTACCCCCTCCAGCTCGACTACTTCTCGCCCTGGCCCGCGCTTGCCGACCTGCTGACCTCGCACGGCGTGTTGGTGATGCTGGTGACCTACGGGACGGTCGCCGTCCAGGTCGCCTTCCCGTTCACGCTGTTCAACCGGCGCGTCAAGAACGTGTTGCTCGCTGTGATGATCTTCGAGCACGCCGTCATCGCCGTCGTCCTGGGGCTGCCGTTCTTCTCGCTCGCGATGATCGCGGCCGACGCCGTCTTCCTGCCCACGTCGTTCCTGCGCCGCCTCGGCGGCTGGGCGACCCGCGCGCGGGAGGGGCTGCTCTCTCGGGTGCCGCGGCGCTCCCGCACGGAGGCGTCGCCGGAGCCGCCCGGGGAGGAACACACCCGGGATGCCACCGAGCACGCGCGCGTAGGCTTCGGTGCGTGAGCAGTAGTGGTCCGAGCAGTAGTGGTCTGAGCAGTAGTGGTCTGAGCAGTAGTGGTCTGAGCGGGAGCGGTCCGAGCGGTTGTGGGCGGTAGTGGCGACTGTGGGCATGAGCGGTAGCGGCAATGGGCGGCAGTGGCGATGAGCGGTAGGCGAACGGACGGCGACGGCATCGGCGGCGGCGCCCCGCACCGAGTGGAGTCGACCGACCCGGTCCGCGTCTGGCACGGCCTCGCCGACACCTCCGTACTCCTCGACGGTTTCCACGCCCTCAAGCACGCGCTCCGCTTCGGCGCCTCCATTCCCGTCGCCCTGACCAGCGACAAGGCCGCCGTCCTCGCCCTCGCGCAGGACTTGGCGCCGGATGTGTCGGACGCTCTCGACGCGCTGCTCGCCGAGACCGACGACGCGACGCTGCGCGCCCTCGTGCCCCGGCTGCACCCCACGGCCGTGGCCGCTTTGGCGGTGCGTCCGTCGCGTGCCGCCAACCTGCGGGCGCTGGAGCACACCCCCAGGTCCGCGCCGGTGGTCGTCCTCGACGATCCGCGCAACCTCGGCAACGCCGGGGCGGTGATCCGGCTCGCGGCGGGCTTCGGCGCGACGGGTGTCGTGACGACCGGCACGCTCGACCCCTGGCATCCCACGGTCGTACGCGGCGGCGCGGGCCTGCACTTCGCCACGGCGGTGGAGCGTGTGGACGTCGAGGAACTGCCCAAGGGGCCCCTGTTCGCCCTCGACGCGGAGGGCGAGGACATCCGAGGCATCGAGGTCCCGGACGGCGCCGTGCTGGCCTTCGGGTCCGAGCGGAGCGGTCTGTCGGCCGAACTGCGCGCCCGCACCGACCACTTGGTGTCGCTGCCGATGCGGCCGCAGGTGTCGAGCTACAACCTGGCGACGAGTGTCGCCATGGCGCTCTTCCACTGGTCGTCGGGCAGGCCCCCGAAGGCCCAGGCCTGAGCCTGCTCCCCCGGGGGCTGCGCCGGCGCCCGGCTCACGCCTCCTTGCGGATCTCCACCACGCGGAAGCGGTTGGCCACGAACGCGCTGTCGCACAGCGCGGCGTTCGCCGCCGGGTTGCCGCCGGAGCCGTGGAAGTCCGAGAACGCCGCGGTCTGGTTCACATAGACGCCGCCCGTGAGGTTCAGCGACAACTGGGCGCTCTCCTCCAGGCAGGTCTCCTCGACGGCCGAGGACACCTCCGCGGACGTGGTGTACGCCCCGACCGTCATCGCGCCCTTCTCGTGCACCGTGCGCCGCAGCAACTCCACGGCGTCCGCCGCCGAGTCGACCGCGACGGCGAAGGAGACCGGCCCGAAGCACTCGCTGAGATACGCCGCCTCGGCGTCCGGCTTGGCGCCGTCCAGCTTGACGATCACCGGCGTGCGCACCACGGCGTCCGGGAACTCCGGGTTGCTGACCTGCCGTGAGGCGAGGGCGACTTCGCCGATCCCGGGAGCCGCGTCCAGGCGCGCCTTCACGTCCGGGTTGACCAGGGCGCCGAGGATGCCGTTCGCCCGGGCCTCGTCGCCGAGGAGACCGTCCACCGCGCTCGCGAGGTCCGAGACCACCTCGTCGTACGACTTCGCGCCCGCGTCCGTCGTGATGCCCTCGCGGGGGATCAGCAGGTTCTGCGGGGTCGTGCACATCTGGCCGCTGTACAGCGACAGGGAGAAGGCCAGGTTGGACAGCATGCCCTTGTAGTTGTCGGTCGACTCCAGGACGACCGTGTTGACGCCTGCCTTCTCCGTGTAGACCTGCGCCTGGCGGGCGTTGGCCTCCAGCCAGTCGCCGAAGGAGGTCGAGCCCGTGTAATCGATGATCTTGATCTCGGGGCGGGTGGCGAGGGTCTTGGCGATGCCCTCGCCGGGCCGCTCGGCGGCCAGCGCGACCAGGTTCGGGTCGAAGCCCGCCTCGCCGAGGACCTCACGGGCGACGCGCACGGTCAGGGCGAGCGGCAGCACCGCGCGGGGGTGCGGCTTGACCAGGACCGGATTGCCGGTGGCCAGGGAGGCGAACAGGCCGGGGTAGCCGTTCCACGTCGGGAAGGTGTTGCAGCCGATCAGGAGCGCGACGCCGCGCGCGACCGGCGTGAAGCGCTTGGTCAGGGCGAGCGGGTCGCGCTTGCCCTGGGGCTTGGTCCACTCCGCGTTGTCGGGCGTGCGGGACTGCTCCACGTAGGCATACGCCACCGCTTCCAGGCCGCGGTCCTGGGCGTGCGGGCCGCCCGCCTGGAACGCCATCATGAAGGCCTGGCCGCTGGTGTGCATGACCGCGTGCGCGAACTCGTGCGTGCGGGCGCTGATGCGCGACAGGATCTCCAGACAGACCATGGCACGCGTCTCCGCGCCCGCGTCGCGCCAGGCGCGCATCCCGGCGCGCATGGCGGGCAGCAGGGTGTCCACGTCCGGATGCGGATACGTGATGCCCAACTCGGGGCCGAAGGGCGAGGTCTCCGCGCCCGTCCAGTCGTCGGTGCCCGGCTGGTCGAGGTCGAAGCGGCTGTTCAGAAGGGCCTCGAAGGCCGCCTTGCCCTCGGGCAGGCTCAGGCTTCCGTTCTCCCCGTAGGCCTTGGGGTGTTCGGGGTGCGGCGACCAGTACGCGCGTGTGCGGATCGTCTCCAGCGCCTGGTCGAGGGTGGGCCGGTGCTTGGCGATCAGCTGGTGCGCGGTGAGTTCGGCGGCCATGAGGGACCAACTCCTCGTCGAGTCAGCTCTCCTTCGAGCTGGCGAGCTGGGCAGGGGCAGTGGGCAGGAACAGCTGGACAGAGCTAGAGTAACCGAACGATCGGTCGGTACAAGAGGGTCTGCCGAACCTGTGGAAAACCTCCCCCCGGCCGCCCCGAAGCCCTGGCCGACACCCCTGTTTCCCGGCCAGTACCCCCGTGCGGGAGGATCGCGAGCATGACAGCACTCGATCTCAGTGGCCCGGTCGCCGTGGTCGGCACCGGCACCATGGGCCAGGGCATCGCCCAGGTCGCGCTGGTGGCGGGCCATCCCGTGCGGCTGTACGACGCCGCGCCCGGCTTCGCGAAGACGGCGGCCGCCGCGATCACCGCCCGCCTGGACCGCCTCGTGGAGAAGGGCCGCATCGAAGCCACCGCCCGCGACGCCGCGACCGGGCGCCTGAGCGCCGTCGAGGACCTCGCCGACCTCGCGGGCTGCGACCTCGTCGTCGAGGCCGTCCTGGAGCAACTGGACGTCAAGCAGCGGCTGTTCCAGGACCTGGAGGAGGTCGTCGCCGAGAGCTGTCTGCTGGCCACGAACACCTCGTCCCTGTCCGTCACCGCCGTCGCGGGCGCCCTGAAGCACCCCGAACGGTTCGTCGGGCTGCACTTCTTCAACCCCGCGCCGCTGCTGCCCCTGGTCGAGGTCGTCAGCGGCCACGCCACGGACGAAGCGGCGGCCACGCGCGCGTACGAGACGGCGAAGGCCTGGGGCAAGACGCCGGTGCGCTGCGCCGACACCCCCGGGTTCATCGTCAACCGCATCGCCAGGCCCTTCTACGCCGAGGCGCTGCGCCTCCACGAGGAGCGGGCCGCCGACCCCGCGACGACCGACGCGGTGCTGCGCGAGTGCGGCGGCTTCAAGATGGGCCCCTTCGAACTCACCGACCTCATCGGCCAGGACGTCAACGAAGCCGTCACCCGCTCGGTGTGGGAGTCGTTCTTCCAGGACCCCAAGTTCACCCCGTCCCTCGCCCAGCGCCGCCTCGTCGAGTCCCGCCGTCTGGGACGCAAGTCCGGGCAGGGCTGGTACGCGTACGGGGACGGCGCCGAGAAGGCCGAGCCGCACACGGCGGCGCCCGCGAGCCCGCCCGAGTCCGTCGCCCTGCACGGCGAGCTGTTCCAGGCTGCCGCGCTGGTCCCGCTCATCGAGGCCGCCGGAGTCCGCGTCGAGGCCGGGCACTCCGGGCACCCGGACTTCCCCGGCTCGATCGAACTGCCCGACGGCACCCGCCTCCGCCTCGCCGACGGCACCTCCGCCGACGCCGCCGCGGAGCCCACCATCCAGTTCGACCTGGCGCTCGACTACGCCAAGGCCACGCGGATCGCCCTCTGCCCGGCCGCCCGCGTGAGCGAACAGGCCCTCGCCGAGGCGGTGGGCCTGTTCCAGGCCCTCGGCAAGGAGGTCAGCGTCGTACGCGCCCCCGGGCTGATCGTGGCCCGTACGGTCGCCCTCCTCGTGGACTTCGCACACGACGCCGTGGCGCGCGGCGTGGCCGACGCCGAGGACATCGACACCGCCATGCGCCTCGGCGTGAACTACCCGCGCGGACCGCTCTCCTGGGGAGCCGCACTCGGCGCGTACTGGGTGGCGGAATTCCTCGACAACCTGCACGCCGAGTACCCCACGGGGCGCTATGCCCCCTCACAGGCGCTGCGCCAGGCGGCCGCGCGGGAGGAGCACTCATGACCGTGGCCCGGCGCGACACGTACACCCCGGAGACCCTCCTGGAGGTCGCCGTGCGGGTCTTCAACGAGCGCGGCTACGACGGCACGTCCATGGAGCACCTCTCCAAGGCGGCCGGGATCTCCAAGTCGTCGATCTACCACCACGTGGCGGGCAAGGAGGAACTGCTGCGCCGTGCGGTGAGCCGGGCGCTCGACGGGCTCTTCGGGATCCTCGCCGAGGAGCACGCGCGCGAGGGCAGCGCGGTGCGACGCCTGGAGCACGTCACGCGCCGCACCGTCGAGGTGCTGGTCGCCGAGCTGCCCTATGTGACGCTGCTGCTGCGCGTGCGCGGCAACACGGACACCGAGCGGTGGGCCCTGGAGCGGCGCAGGGAGTTCGACCACGAGGTCGCCGGGCTGCTCAAGGAGGCCGTCGCGGACGGCGACCTGCGCTCGGACGTCGAGCTGCGGCTCGCCACCCGGCTGCTCTTCGGAATGATCAACTCCATCGTGGAGTGGTACCGGCCGGACGCCCACAACGCCGCGAGCGGCGAGGAAGTCGCCGATGCCGTGGTGCAGATGGCGTTCGCCGGGCTGCGCACCGAGGGCTGACCGGTAGCCGACCGACGGCTGAGGGCGCCCGGGGCTCGCCCGCGCGGGCACCGGGGCGTCAGCCCTCCGCCTCCAGGTCGTCCTCTTCGAAGACCAGCAGCGTGCGCGTGCTGAGCACCTCCGGCATGGCCTGGAGCCGGGTCAGCACCAGCTCGCGCAGTGCGCGGTTGTCCGGCGTGTGCACCAGGAGCAGTACGTCGAAGTCCCCGCTGACCAGCGCGATGTGCGACGCACCCGGCAGGGTCCGCAGCTGCTCGCGCACCGTCCGCCAGGTGTTCTGGACGATCTTCAGGGTGATGTACGCCGAGGCGCCCTGGCCGGCCCGCTCGTGATTGATGCGGGCGCCGAAGCCACGGATCACGCCGTCCTCGATGAGGCGGTTGATGCGCGCGTAGGCGTTGGCCCGCGAGACGTGCACCCGCTCGGCCACGGAACGTATCGACGCGCGACCGTCCGTGTGCAGGATCTGCAGGATGTCGCGGTCGATGGCGTCCAGCGGGCGGGGCTGGGGTTCCGGACGCCCCGCCTCGTTCCTGTCGGCCATTCGTTCAGGTGCCATGTCTCCCCGCCTCCCTACCATGGACGTACTGCGTCCATCCCAGGCTGTGGAGAACCGTTTGTCCACAGCCTGGAGGTGCCTGTAGCCAAAATGTGCCGACGACCGAACAATCGGTAGGTGAGGCGCATCACATCGTCGCGCCTCTGTTGCCGCTCCCACGAGGAGATCGCTTCCCACCAGGAGGTGCCGTCATGACGGTCATGGAGCAGCGGGGTGCCTACCGGCCCGCCCCGCCCCCCGCATGGCAGCTCAGGACCGACCCCGCGCCGCTCCTTCCGGACGCGGAGCCGTACCGGGTGCTCGGCACCGACGCCGCGCGCAAGGCGGACCAGGAGCTGCTCCTGTGCCTCCACGGCGAGCTGGTGCGCGGCCGGCGGTACAACACGCAGGCGACGGCCCTGACCAAGCAGGGCAGGCTCGCCGTGTATCCGTCGAGCACCGGCCAGGAGGCGTGCGAGATCGCCGCCGCCCTCGCCCTGCGCGAGCAGGATTGGCTGTTTCCCAGCTATCGGGACACCCTCGCGGCGGTCGCCCGCGGCCTCGACCCCGTCGCGGCGCTCACGCTGCTGCGCGGCGACTGGCACACCGGCTACGACCCGCGGGAGCACCGCATAGCCCCCCTGTGCACCCCGCTCGCCACCCAGCTCCCGCACGCCGTCGGCCTCGCCCACGCCGCGCGCCTGAAGGGCGACGACGTGGTCGCGCTCGCCATGGTCGGCGACGGCGGCACCAGCGAGGGCGACTTCCACGAGGCGCTGAACTTCGCCGCGGTCTGGCAGGCCCCCGTGGTCTTCCTCGTGCAGAACAACGGCTTCGCGATCTCCGTGCCGCTCGCCAAGCAGACGGCCGCGCCCTCCCTGGCCCACAAGGCCGTCGGGTACGGCATGCCCGGCCGCCTGGTCGACGGCAACGACGCGGTCGCGGTGCACGAGGTCCTCTCCGAAGCCGTGCACCGCGCCCGCGAGGGCGGCGGCCCCACGCTCATCGAGGCCGTCACGTACCGCATGGAGGCGCACACCAACGCCGACGACGCCACGCGCTACCGCCACGACGCGGAGGTCGAGGCCTGGCAGGACCACGACCCGATCCTCCTCGTGGAGCGCGAACTCACCGAGCGCGGCCTGCTCGACGAGGACCGCAGGCGCACCGTCCGCGACGACGCGGAGGCGATGGCCGCGGACCTCAGGTCCCGGATGAACCAGGAGCCGGCCCTCGACCCCATGGACCTGTTCACGCACGTGTACGCCGAGCAGACCACCCAGCTGCGGGAGCAGGCAGCTCAGTTGCGGGCCGAGCTGGCGGCCGAGAACGAGGCGGACGGAGCGGGAGCATGACCACTGTCGCCGTGAAACCGGCCACCATGGGGCAGGCCCTCGGGCGCGCGCTGCGCGACGCGATGGCCGACGACCCGTCCGTGCACGTCCTCGGCGAGGACGTGGGCACGCTCGGCGGGGTCTTCCGGGTCACCGACGGACTCGCGAAGGAGTTCGGCGACGACCGCTGCACGGACACCCCGCTCGCGGAGGCGGGCATCCTCGGAACGGCGGTCGGCATGGCGATGTACGGGCTGCGGCCCGTCGTCGAGATGCAGTTCGACGCGTTCGCGTACCCCGCCTTCGAGCAGCTGATCTCGCACGTGGCGCGGATGCGCAACCGCACTCGGGGCGGCATGCCGCTCCCGATCACCATCCGGGTGCCGTACGGCGGCGGGATCGGCGGCGTCGAGCACCACAGCGACTCCTCCGAGGCGTACTACATGGCGACGCCCGGGCTGCACGTCGTCACGCCTGCCACCGTCGCCGACGCGTACGGCCTGCTGCGCGCGTCCATCGCCTCCGACGACCCGGTCGTCTTCCTGGAGCCGAAGCGGCTGTACTGGTCCAAGGCGGACTGGAACCCGGACGCGCCCGCAGGCGTTGACCCCATCGGGAAGGCCGTGGTGCGGCGCGCGGGCCGCAGTGCCACGCTTCTCACGTACGGCCCGTCCGTGCCCGTCTGCCTGGAGGCAGCCGAGGCGGCGCGGGCCGAGGGCTGGGACCTCGAAGTCGTCGACCTGCGTTCGCTGGTGCCTTTCGACGACGAGACGGTGACCGCGTCCGTGCGGCGCACGGGGCGCGCGGTCGTCGTGCACGAGTCGGGCGGCTTCGGCGGCCCCGGCGGGGAGATCGCCGCGCGCGTCACGGAGCGGTGCTTCCACCACCTGGAGGCGCCGGTGCTGCGGGTCGCCGGGTTCGACATCCCCTATCCGCCGCCGATGCTGGAACGGCACCATCTGCCGGGTGTCGACCGGATCCTGGACGCGGTGGCACGGCTGCAGTGGGAGGCGGAGAGCTGATGGCGCAGGTCCTCGAATTCAAGCTGCCCGACCTCGGCGAAGGCCTCACGGAGGCGGAGATCACCCGCTGGCTGGTGCGGGTCGGCGACGTCGTCGAGGTGGACCAGCCGGTCGTGGAGGTGGAGACCGCCAAGGCGATGGTCGAGGTCCCCTGTCCCTACGGGGGCGTGGTGACAGCCCGCTTCGGCGAGGAGGGCACGGAACTGCCCGTGGGCGCGCCGCTGCTGACGGTCGCCGTCGGGGCGTCGGTCGCCGACCTGGACGCCGGCGCGGCCGACCCCGGTACGCGGGCGGATGCGGCCGCGCCGTCCGCCGAGGGCACGTCCGCGACGGGCGGGGACGAGGCATCCGGGAACGTGCTCGTCGGGTACGGCACGGCGGCGGCGCCCGCGCGGAGGCGGAGGGTGCGGCCTGCTGATGCGGTGGCTGGTGCTGGTGCTGGTGCTGGTGCTGGTGCGGGTTCTGGGGGCGCGGGCGCGGGCCTCGGCGCCGCCTCCCGCGCGGAGGGCTCAGCGGTGACTCCGGTGGTGGCCGAGGCCGGGGTCGGCTCCGGGGCGGGCGCGGCGCCCGCTCACGGGGACGAACCAGTCCCCGTGATCTCCCCGCTCGTCCGCAAGCTCGCCCGCGAGAACGGCGTGGACCTGCGGGAGTTGATGGGCTCCGGACCGGACGGGCTGATCCTGCGGGCCGACGTGGAGGACGCCATGCGGGTCTCGGCGGCGGCGGTCGCGCCGATCGCGGGCCCGGCGTCGGCGTCCGCAGCGGCACGGGCCGCGGTGCCGGGCATCAGGGCCACCTTCGGGAGCCCTGGGACGGGTGTCGCCGGGGACGCGTCCGCGCGGGCGCACGCGGTGGGCGGCGGTCGTGGGACGGACGCCGGAGCGCGCACGATCCCGGCCTCCGGGGGCGGTATGCGGATTCCCCTGCGTGGCGTTCGCGGTGCCGTCGCCGACAAGTTGGCGCGCAGCCGTCGTGAGATACCGGACGCGACGTGCTGGGTCGACGCCGACGCGACGGAACTGATGGCCGCGCGCCGGGCGATGAACGAGGCGGGCGGCCCGAAGGTCTCCCTGCTCGCGCTCCTCGCCCGCATCTCCACCGCCGCCCTGGCCCGCTACCCGGAGCTCAACTCCACGGTCGACATGGAAGCCCGTGAGGTCGTGCAGCTCGACGAGGTGCACCTCGGCTTCGCCGCGCAGACTGACCGCGGGCTGGTCGTGCCCGTCGTAAAGGGCGCGCATGCCCGCGACACGGAGTCCCTGAGCGCCGAGCTGGCCCGCTTGTCGGACGCGGCCCGGATCGGGAAGCTGACGCCGGGGGAACTCACGGGGTCCACGTTCACGTTGAACAACTACGGGGTGTTCGGGGTCGACGGATCCACGCCGATCATCAACCACCCCGAGGCGGCGATGCTCGGCGTCGGCCGGATCGTGCCCAAACCATGGGTGCACCAGGGCGAGCTGGCGGTCCGCCAGGTCGTCCAGCTCTCGCTCACCTTCGACCACCGGGTGTGCGACGGCGGTACGGCGGGCGGATTCCTGCGGTTCGTCGCGGACTGCGTGGAGCAGCCGGCGGTGCTGCTGCGCTCGGTGTGACGCAGGCGTCGGCGCGCGCCGGAAGCACGGTGAGGGCCGGGGCGCGGTGGCAGGGGTGGCATTGACCGGGGGTACGCCCATACTCGGGGGATGACCTCGCGCACAGCTCCGGACATCGCCGCGTTCGACGCCGTCGTGCTCGCCGGTGGGCGCGCCGTGCGGCTCGGCGGCGCGGACAAGCCGGGTGTGCGGGTGGGGGGCCGGGCCCTGCTCGACCGGGTGCTCGCGGCGTGCGCCGGGGCCGGGACCACTGTGGTCGTCGCGGCGCCCCGGCCCACCGGACGGCCCGTGGTCTGGGCTCGCGAGGAGCCCGCGGACGGTGGCCCACTCGCCGCACTCGACGCCGGGCTCCGCCGCACCCACGCCGACCTGGTCGTCGTGCTCTCCGCTGACCTGCCGTTCCTGCGGGAGGAGACGGTACGCCGACTCGTCGCCGCCCTGACCGCGACCGCCAGCGCGGACGGCGTGCTGCTCACCGACCCGGAGGGCCGGGACCAGCCGCTTGTCGCGGTGTACCGGAGCGCGGCGTTGCGCAGGGAACTGGTGGGGCTTGGGGGAGCTGGAGGACCGGGTGGACCTCAGGAAGGGGAGCCCACGGCTCCGGCGACCTCCGCGGCCCCGGCGACCTCCGCGACCCCGGCGACCTCCGCGACCCCGGCGACGTCCGCGACCCCTGCGACCTCCGCGACCCCCAGCGCACCCTCGCCCGATGGCGCCGCGAGCCCGCGCGGCCTCACCGGGCTGCCCTTGCGGCGCCTCACCGCGCGGCTCGACCTCGTCCGGATCACCGACTCCCTCGCCGCGTTCGACTGCGACACCTGGGACGACATCGCAGCGGCCCGCGCGCGGATCAGGGAGCATGGGCACGTGTTGGATGAATGGATTTCCGCAGTCAAGGACGAACTGGGCATCGAGCTCGACGTCGACACCGGCATCCTGCTCGACCTCGCCCGCGACGCGGCGCACGGTGTGGCCCGGCCCGCGGCGCCCCTGACCACGTTCCTCGTCGGGTACGCGGCAGCGCGGGCCCAGGCCGGCGGGGGCGGCCCGGAGGCCGTGGCGGAGGCCGCGCGCAAGGCCGCGGCACTCGCCGTCCGGTGGGCGGACGAGGCCCAGCCGGACGAGCCCGGCGGCGCGTCCGGGGCCGGGGCGGGTACGCCTAGGCCGTCCGGCACGCAGGGCGCTTCCGGTGAGTCGGCGGCGCCCGGTGCGCAGGCCGCTTCCGGCACGTCGACCCCGTCCGGCACACAGGCCGCTTCCGGCACGCCGACGCCGCCCGGCACGCAAGCCGTCTCCGGCACATCGGCGGCGCCCGGCAAACAGGTCCCCTCCGGGACGCAGCCACCCGAAGCCGCCCCGGGCGCCCCCTCCGGGACGGAGCCGGGCCCCCGATGAGCGGGCAGCACGCGGCCGACGCCGAGTTCGACGAGGCCCTCGCCCTGGTGAACGGGGACCGGGCCAGGGCCGCCGGGCCGGGCGCCGCGCAGCCGGACCACCCGGACCACCCGGACCACCCGGGCCACCCGGGCCACCCGGAAGCAGCCGACGTACCCGACGCAGACTCCCGTACGCCGGGACCCCAGCACCCCGGCCCCGGAGCCCACGCCAACACCCCCGGCGACCCCTTCCCGGCCCCTGGCGTCCACGCCAACACCCCCGGCGACCCCTTCCCGGCCCCCGGCGTCCACGCCAACACCCCCGGCGACCCCTTCCCGGCCCCCGGCGTCCACGCCAACACCCCCGGCGTCCACGCCAACAGCCCTGGTGACCGCCGCACCACCCCCGCCGGTCAGCCCACCGCCCCACACGGCCAGGCCCACACCCCCGGCGACCGCCCCAGCACCGGCTCCCCGCAAGCCCCGACGTCCCCGCCCCGCCCCCGCGCCACTCCCTGGCCCGAAGCCCGTGCCATCGCCCGCCGCGCCGGGGCCGCGTCAGCCACCGCAGCCGCGACGGCACCCCCGCCCACAGGGGCGTCGATCCCCGCCCCCACAGACACCACCCCCACCCCGGGCACCCCCACCCCCGCCACATCCCCCCTCGCCCTCCCCCTCCCCCAAACCCTCGGCCGCACCCTCACCACCGCCCTCACCGCCCTCACCGACCTCCCCTCCTTCGACACTTCCGCGATGGACGGGTGGGCCGTGGCGGGGCCGGGGCCCTGGGCCGTGCTGGCCGAGGGAGTGCTCGCGGGGCACGGGAGTCCCGAGCCGTTGGGGGACGGGGAAGCCGTGCGGATCGCCACCGGCGCTCGGATCCCGCGGGACACGACTGCCGTGATCCGGAGCGAGCACGGGCACGTCGACGGAAAGGGGCGGCTGCACGCGCAGCGGGAGGTCGTGCCGGGGCAGGACATCCGGCCGCGCGGCCAGGAGTGCCGGGCGGGCGAGCGGCTGCTGCCGCCGGGCACGCTCGTCACCCCGGCGGTGCTCGGCCTCGCCGCCGCCGCGGGGTACGACGTGCTGTGCGTCGCCGCCCGCCCCCGGGTCGAAGTCCTCGTCCTCGGGGACGAGTTGCTGACCGAGGGGCTGCCCCAGGACGGGCTGATCCGGGACGCGCTCGGGCCGATGCTGCCGCCGTGGCTGCGGGCGCTCGGCGCGGAGGTGACCGCGGTGCGGCGGCTCGGTGACGACGCCGAGGCCCTGTACGAGGCCCTCGCCACCGCCACGGCCGATGTCGTCGTGACGACCGGAGGCACCGCGTCCGGGCCCGTCGACCACGTCCACCCCACGCTGCGCCGCCTCGGCGCCGAACTGCTCGTCGACGGGGTCGCCGTCCGCCCCGGCCACCCCATGCTGCTCGCCCGCCTCCCCGGGGGCACCGCGGACACCCGCACCGGCGCCCCCGCAGGCACCCGCGCCCACCCCACCGGCGCCCCCGCAAGCACCCGCGCCCCCGCCCGCCCCCGCCACCTCGTAGGCCTCCCCGGCAACCCCCTGGCCGCCGTCTCCGGCCTGCTCACCCTCGCCGAACCCCTGCTGCGCGGGCTCGCGAACCGCCCCGCCCCGGAGCCGTACGCCGCGCCCCTGCGCGAGGACGTGCACGGCCACCCGCACGACACCCGGCTCGTCCCGGTCACGCTGCGCGGGGAGTACGCCGTGCCGCTGCACTACAACGGCCCCGCGATGCTGCGCGGCATCGCCGTCGCCGACGGGCTCGCGGTGGTTCCGCCGGGCGGCGCGCGGCGAGGTCAGGAGCTGGAGATCCTTGATCTGCCCTGGACCGAACCCGGCGGCCTGCCCGGTGAGTTGGGCATGACGGGCCCCGACGGCGAGGTGTGTTTCACGTGAAACTTCCCGGCCATGACGCGATCGCGCGCCAAGCCGACGAACATCTGGTGACGCATCGGGTCAAACTGCCCCGGCGCGTGGTCGAACGGCCGCTGCGCCAGGTCGGCAAGCGGCTGCTGATGGCGCTGTTCGTGCTCGCGCTGACGATCCTGATCGTGTACGTCGACCGCGAGGGCTACCACGACAACGCGAACAACGAGGTCGACCTCCTCGACGCCTCGTACTACGCCACCGTGACGCTCTCCACCACCGGATACGGCGACATCGTGCCGCACAGCGACAGCGCGCGGTTCACCAATATCCTGCTGATCACGCCGCTGCGCGTGCTCTTCCTGATCATCCTGGTCGGCACCACCCTGGAAGTGCTGACCGAACGCACCCGCGAGGAATGGCGGCTGTCCCGCTGGAGGTCCAACTTGCGTGACCACACCGTCGTCGTCGGCTTCGGCACCAAGGGCCGGTCGGCGGTGCAGACGTTGCAGGCGACCGGGTTGAAGCCCGAGCAGATCGTGATCGTCGACCCGAGCTCGAAGGCCGTCGACGCGGCCACGACGGAGGGGTTCGCCGGAGTCGTCGGTGACGCGACCCGCAGCGACGTGCTGCTCCGCGCCGAGTTGCAGCGCGCCCGCCAGGTCATCATCGCCACCCAGCGCGACGACACGGCGGTCCTCGTCACGCTCACCGCGCGGCAGCTCAACCGCGGGGCGAAGATCGTGACAGCGGTGCGCGAGGAGGAGAACGCGCCGCTGCTGCGCCAGTCCGGCGCCGACGCGGTCATCACCAGCGCCAGCGCGGCGGGCCGACTGCTCGGCCTCTCGGTGCTCAGCCCGAGCGCGGGACTGGTCATGGAGGACCTGATCCAGCAGGGCAGCGGGCTCGACCTCGTCGAACGGCCGGTGATAAAGGCCGAGGTGGGGCGGGGTGTGCGGGAGACGGACGACCTGATCGTCAGTGTCGTACGCGGCCATCGGGTCCTCGGGTACGACGATCCGGCGATCGGCGAGCTGCAGTTGACGGACCGTCTGATCACCATCGTGCGGGCGTCGCCGAGCCCGACGGTCACATCACCGGCGGCGTCGGCGGAGTCCTGGCGTTCGCCTCGGCAAGGCTGAGCCTCACCAGCCGGGGCGGAGCCGGCGGCGGCCTCGGCGCCGGACCCGGCTCGGCCAGAGCGAGTGGCGACCCCGGCGGCGGACCCGGCTCGGCCAGAGCCACCGGCGGCCTCGGCGCCGGACCCGCCCCGGCCGAGCCGTGGCCCTCGCCCGTCCCGGAGTAGCCTCGCCGCATGTATGCGATCACGATCCCCGAACCCGGCGGACCCGAGGCGCTTCAGTGGGCCGAGGTCCCCGATCCCGTACCCGGCGAGGGCGAAGTCCTCATCGACGTGGCCGCCAGTGCCGTGAACCGCGCCGACCTGCTGCAACGGCAGGGGTTCTACGATCCGCCGCCCGGCTCGTCGCCGTACCCCGGCCTGGAGTGCTCGGGCCG
The DNA here is from genome assembly GCF_014650815.1 of Streptomyces flavofungini. GTDB lineage: Bacteria > Actinomycetota > Actinomycetes > Streptomycetales > Streptomycetaceae > Streptomyces > Streptomyces flavofungini. The sequence goes on along the minus strand of NZ_BMVR01000011.1, from coordinate 47,188 downwards.
CGTCGCCGCGCTCGGTCCCGGCGTCGCGGGCTGGTCGGTCGGCGACGAGGTGTGCGCGCTGCTCGCGGGCGGCGGGTACGCGGAACGGGTCGCCGTGCCCGCCGGGCAGGTCCTGCCCGTGCCGGACGGCGTCGACCTCGTCACCGCGGCCGCGCTGCCGGAGGTCACGTCCACGGTCTGGTCGAACGTGTTCATGGTCGCCCACCTGCGCCCCGGCGAGACGCTGCTGGCGCACGGCGGCGCGAGCGGCATCGGCACCATGGCGATCCAGCTCGCGAAGGCCGTCGGCGCCAAGGTGGCGGTGACGGCGGGCGGCAAGGAGAAGCTGGCGTACTGCGGCGAGCTCGGTGCCGACGTGCTCATCGACTACCGCGAGCAGGACTTCGTCGAGGAGATCCGGGCCGCCACGGACGGCGCCGGGGCGGACGTGATCCTGGACATCATGGGCGCCAAGTACCTGGACCGGAACGTGCGCGCCCTCGCCGTCAACGGCCGCCTCGCCATCATCGGCATGCAGGGCGGAGTGAAGGCCGAGCTGAACATCGCCGCGCTGCTCGGCAAGCGCGGCGCCATCACCGCGACCTCCCTGCGCGGCCGCCCCGTCGCCGAGAAGACAGCGATCGTCGCGGCCGTGCGCGAGCACGTCTGGCCCCTGATCGGCGCGGGCCAGGTCCGCCCGGTCGTCGACCGCACCCTGCCGATGCGGGACGCGGCGGCGGCGCACCGGGTCCTGGAAGAGAGCGGCCACATCGGCAAGGTCCTGCTGACGAGGGAGTAGCCGGGGACGGCCGGGGCGGGACCTGCCCCCGTCCCGGTGCCCGGATCGTCGCCGAGATGCCGGATGCGGTACGTCATGTGACGCTGGCCGTACGCCCATTGATCCCGCCCGCGGCGCGGATCCGGGCGCTCTGCGATCTCGGCGAGGACCCGGCACCGGGAGGGGGCCAGCGCGGTGACTTCACGGCTGCGGGGTGCGCTGCGCGCGGCGGGACCACCGGTGCTGCTCGCGCTGCTGCTCCCCGCGGGATTCGGTACGCCGACGGCGTACGCGGCCCCCCCGCCCCCCACCGCCCCCTACTACGGCACCGGCTCCCTCGCCGGAAACCGCGCGGGCGAAGGGCGGCTGCGGCCCGGACGCGAGGACCCGGTGGCCGTACCGGACCCCGCCGTCTGGCGCCCCCTGCCGCCCCCGCCCCGCGAGGTCCGCCGATCCGAGCGCCCCAGGGCGACCCCCGTGGAGCCCGGCCCGGCCGACGCGCCCCGGGAGCGGGCGGCCGAGGGACCGGCGTTCCCCGGCCTGCGCGTACTGCCGCTCGGCGGGGGCATGGTCCTGATCGGCCTGGGCCTCGGCTTCCTCGCCCTGCGGCTGCGCCGTGGCTGAACCCCGCGTACCGGAGGCGGACCTGCCGGGCCCCGCCGGCCACCCCTCACCCGACCGGCGCAATCCCGCCCGCGCGAGCCCCGCCCAGCGCCAGGTCGACAAGACGGACGCCCCCGTACACGGTGGATCACCGTCGGATGGGGGCACCACGGATGTGTGGACAACAGGTACGAGAGAATGGCGGCATGGAGATGCCGAGGAACGAACGGTCGCCGGAGAACCCCCAGGTCCTGGTCGTGGGCCAGGACGGAATGGCTCTCGGTGGCGGAGACGACGAGTCCCGCGAGGTCCCGGTGACGGACATGGTCGAACAGCCGGCGAAGGTCATGCGCATCGGCAGCATGATCAAGCAGCTTCTGGAAGAGGTGCGCGCGGCACCTCTGGACGAGGCGAGCCGAGTGCGGCTCAAGGAGATCCACTCCAGCTCGGTGAAGGAGCTTGAGGACGGCCTTGCGCCCGAGCTCGTCGAGGAGTTGGAGCGGCTTTCGCTGCCGTTCACCGAGGAGGCGACGCCGAGCGACGCGGAACTGCGGATCGCGCAGGCCCAGTTGGTGGGCTGGCTCGAGGGCCTCTTCCACGGGATCCAGACGACGCTGTTCGCCCAGCAGATGGCCGCGCGGGCCCAGTTGGAGCAGATGCGCCGGGCGCTGCCGCCGGGTGTGGGCGGCGGCGAGGACGGCGAGGACGGCGGCATCGCAGGCCGCAGCGGCGGCCCGTACCTCTAGGCCGCAAGAGCCAGGGCCCTCCGGGCCAGGTGAGCCACGGCTCGGCCGGCACCGATTCGGTGCAGCGGTCGCGTGGTGCGGACGAAGGCGACAGACAACGACGGGGCCCGGTACGCGCCATGCGTACCGGGCCCCGTGCGTACCGCGGGCCGAAAAGGGGCGGCCTCAGGCCCAAGGCGCCCGCCTCAGGCCGAAGCCGTCGTCAGGACGGGTTGCCCGTCGAGATGTCGAACTGGATGTCCACGTTCTTCGGGTCGAGGTCCTCGCCCGCCTTGGGCACGGTCCGCATGATCGTGTCCTCGCCGTACGTGTTCTCGTCGACCTTGTTCTTGTCGTAGTGCCACCCGGCCGCCTGCAGGCAGCTCAGTACCGAACGCCAGTCCTTGAAGGCGAAGTCCGGCATCTTGACCTTTTTCGGGTCGTTGTATGCCGTGTCGGGCTCGGTGCACTCGGTCTTCTCGACCGTGTTCGTGCGGTCCGGCCCTCGGTGCCCCGCCACCGGCTTCTTGGACTCCTTGTCGCTGCCGCCGTCGTCGCCCCCGCCGTTCATGGTGACGGCCGCGATCACGCCGCCGATGGCGAGCAGGGCGACGACGATCGAGCCGATGATCACCGGCATGTTGCGCTTGCCGCCGCCGGAGCCGCCGCCGGCAGCCGGGGCGGTCGTCGCGGGCTGCGGGGAGAGGTTGTAGGGGGGCGGGGTCTGGGGGGCGTAGGCGTTGGTGGGGGCCGGGGTCTGGTAGCCCGGCTGCGGGTAGCCGTAGCCCGGGGTGGAGGTCGGGGCGGGGGTCGGGGGGCCGTAGGGACCCGGCTGGTACGGCGTCTGGACGCCGCCGCCGGTGGCCGGGGCCGCCGTGTCGACCGGCGGGAACACCGCGGAGCCGACGCCCGCGCCGCTCGCGGTCTGGGCGCCCGGCACGATGCTGGGGGCCGCCGCCTGGAAGGACTGGGCGACGCGCAGGCACTCGTCGCGCATCGCCTCGGCGGTGGGGAAGCGCTCGTTCGGGTTCTTCTTCAGCGCGCGGGCGACGATCGCGTCGATCGCGGGCGGAAGGGAACGGTTGATCGAGGAGGGAGCGACGGGCTCCTCCTGGACGTGCGCGTACGCGATGGCCAGCGGCGAGTCCGCCTCGAAGGGCAGGCGCCCGGTCACCAGCTGGAACAGCATGATGCCGACCGAGTACAGGTCGGAGCGGGCGTCCACACCGCGGCCGAGGGCCTGCTCGGGCGAGAGGTACTGGGGGGTGCCGACGACCATGCCGGTCTGCGTCATCGACGTGACGCCGGACTGCATGGCGCGGGCGATGCCGAAGTCCATGACCTTGACGACGTTGCGCTTGGTCATCATCACGTTGCCGGGCTTGATGTCGCGGTGGACCAGGCCCATCTCGTGGCTGATCTCCAGGGCCGCGAGCACATCGGCGGTGATCTTCAGGGCCTGGTCGCTGGGCATCGCGCCGTACTGGTGGACGGCCGCGTCCAGGACCGAGCCGAGCGGCTTGCCCTCGACGTACTCCATGACGATGTACGGCATCGTCGCGCCGCCGAGATCGTCTTCGCCGGTGTCGAAGACCGACACGATGTTGGTGTGCGTGAGCTTGGCCACGGACTGCGCCTCGCGGCGGAAGCGCTCGCGGAAGGACTGCTCGCGCCCCAGTTCGGTATGGAGCGTCTTGATTGCGACCTGCCGGTCGAGCACCGTGTCGTAAGCGAGGTGGACCGAGGCCATGCCGCCCTCGCCGAGCAGATCGCGCAGCTGATAGCGGCCACCGGCCAGTGAACTGCCCGCGTACCGGCCCTGAGCGCCGTCCTGGCTCATGTTCGTGCGTCCCCCATCGGCGCGGGCGCGAGACGGCGCCGCTGCTGTGACTGTGGCTATGGGTGCGATCGGCTGACGTCTTTACGACCGCGATCGTTCCGCTATTCCTGGCCAAGTCTGCCCGAGGGCCCTGACACGTCAAGCTCGGTGCCCGTTCCGTGACCGTACGCGCAAGAAGAGTCTCGGAAGCGTTACAAGTTTGCCCCTTGGGGCCCTTGGCAGGTTTGATGGCCGGTCCAGCTCGGACCGGCGGGCCCCGGGAAGGCTGTAGCGTGGCGTGGCGGAGTACCCCGTACCGCTCTATCACGTATCCGGTACCCGCCCGCACGGCGGACCACGAGCAGAAACGACGGCGAGGACTGATGGCACAGACGCAGCGCGCTCAGGGCCCGTCCGACCCCGAGGCGTCTGGCGGCGGTATGTCGGATGTGCCCGAGATGTGGGGCAATGGCGGTCTCGTCGGCGACGGTCGGTACCGGCTCACCCGTCGGCTCGGCCGCGGTGGCATGGCCGAGGTCTTCGCCGCCGAGGACGTACGCCTCGGCCGTACGGTCGCGGTCAAGCTGCTGCGCTCCGACCTCGCCGAGGACCCGGTGTCCAAGGCCCGCTTCACGCGCGAGGCCCAGTCGGTGGCCGGCCTGAACCACCACGCGGTCGTCGGGGTCTACGACTCCGGCGAGGACTTCATCAACGGCAACTCCGTGCCGTACATCGTGATGGAGCTGGTCGAGGGCCGCACCATCCGCGACCTGCTGATCAACGCGGAGGCGCCCGGGCCCGAGCAGGCCCTGATCATCGTCTCCGGTGTCCTGGAAGCCCTCGCGTACTCCCACCAGCACGGCATCGTGCACCGCGACATCAAGCCCGCGAACGTCAGCATCACCCACACCGGTTCCGTGAAGGTGATGGACTTCGGCATCGCGCGTGCCCTGCACGGGGCGCAGTCGACGATGACGCAGACCGGCATGGTCATGGGCACGCCCCAGTACCTCTCGCCCGAGCAGGCGCTCGGCAAGGCCGTCGACCACCGCAGCGACCTGTACGCGACCGGCTGCCTGCTGTACGAACTTCTCGCGCTGCGGCCGCCGTTCACCGGCGAGACGCCGCTCTCCGTGGTCTACCAGCACGTCCAGGACATCCCCGTGCCGCCGTCCGAGGTCTCCGACGCGGCGCCGCCGGAGCTCGACGGGCTCGTCATGCGCTCCCTCGCCAAGGATCCGGACGACCGCTTCCAGACCGCCGAGGAGATGCGCGGTCTCATCCAGTACGGCCTGCAGATGCTCGCCGAGCAGGGCAGCCACACCGGGACCTGGAACACCGGTCCGGTCGAGCTGGCCGGGATGCACGAGGGTGCGCACACGCCCGCGATGGGCGTCGCCGGTACGACCGCCATGCCGCACCCCGGGGACTCCGGTACGCAAGCGATCCCCGGGCCGATGCTGCGGCCGCCGGGCGGCGACGACGGCGGCTTCGACGGCGGTCACCGGAACGGTGGCGGGGGGCGTGGGCGCGGCAAGGTGTGGATCCTCGCCGTGCTCGCCGTCATCGCGATCGTCGCGGGGGTGGCGTTCGCGCTGTCCGCCGGGGACGACAAGGGCGGCAAGAAGGACAAGACGCCTACGACTCCCTCGACCAAGCAGTCGCAGGAGAAGTCGCCCAGCAAGAGCAAGGAAGAGGAGACCCCGGACGGGGAGACCCAGCCCGGCGGGGACGGGAGCGGCGGGCAGACCGGGGACTGGACCCGGCCGCCCACGCAGGACACTCAGCAGCCCACGCAGCCGACCGATCCGCCCACGGACCCGACCGATCCGCCCACGGACCCGACGGACCCGCCCACGGACCCGACCGATCCGCCGACCGATCCGACGGACCCGGCCACCGAGCCGTCGGATCCGACCGATCCGACGGATGACGGGGGCAACAACGAGGGGGCCGCTCAGGGCGGCGAGGGCGACACGGAGTAGCTGGGCGTCGCCCGCTGGGCGGACCAGCCGCCCAGCGGGTCGGAGGCATGCGTGAGCGTGTGGACCTTCGTCAGCTGCGGCTCTATCCGGAGGTACACCGGGTCGAAGAGGTCGCCGTCCACGTAGTGGGGGGTCGGGCCGAAGAGTTCCAGGTCGGCGGTGGTGGGGGTGAAGTTTTCACACATGCCCACGAACTGGACCGTCCACTGGCCGTCGCGGGCCGTCTCCGTGGAGAGGTTGTCCGCTCCGTAGGCGACGACGCTGCCCACGCACGCCTGGTGGTAGCCGAAGCCCCGGTGCATGCGCAGCAGGATGCGGCCGTCGACCACCACGTGCCGGGCCACCGCGAGGAAGGGCAGCGCGCGCATGCTGGTCGCCACCCTGCCGTAGTCCGTGCGCCGCAGCAGGTCGTAGGCGAGCTGTTCTTCGGTCGGCATCCCCCCACCCTGCGTCAGCCGCCCGCGCCGGAAGAAGAGCCGCCCGCCCCTCAAGAGGGGGGCCATAAGTCCCGTGTAAGTCTGCCCGTCCGGGTGCCGTACGGGCACGGAGTGCGGCCCGATGGGGCACTCAGCGCCGCTCGGCCTGCATCCGGGCCACGTACGCCGCCGCCTGCGACCTGCGCTCCATGCCGAGCTTGGACAGCAGGCTGGAGACGTAATTCTTGATCGTCTTTTCGGCGAGGTGCAGCCGCTCGCCGATGGCGCGGTTGGTCATCCCCTCGCCGATCAGATCCAGAATCTTGCGTTCCTGTTCGGTGAGGTTCGCGAGCCGGTCGTCGCCCTTGGGGTTCTTGCCGTCGCGCAGCCGCTCCAGGACGCGGGCCGTGGCGACCGGGTCGAGCAGGGACTTTCCGGCGGCGACATCGCGCACCGCGGAGAGCAGTTCATTGCCGCGAATGGCTTTGAGCACATAGCCGGAAGCGCCGGCCATGATGGCGTCGAAGAGGGCCTCGTCGTCGGCGAACGACGTGAGCATCAGGCATTTGATGTCGTCGCTCTGGGAACGGATCTCACGGCACACCTCGACGCCGCTGCCGTCCGGAAGCCGCACGTCAAGAACTGCTACATCAGGCCGCGTGGCCGGAATCCGCACCAGTGCGTCCGCCGCCGTGCCGGCCTCGCCGACCACCTCGATGTCGGACTCCACGGAGAGCAGTTCGTGGACTCCGCGCCGCACGACTTCGTGATCGTCAAGCAGGAATACAGTGATTTTTCCTTCTTCGCGCACCCTGCCAGTGTCACACATCGACTCTTCCCGTGCCCGGGGTGCCCGGGATAACGTGCCGGTGTTCCGGCCCCCTGCCAGGCTGTGATCAGTGCTGTGACCAGGCTGTGTTTCCGTTCTTCTCGATTTACTTGGATTTCCTAGCGGAATTTACTTGGAAATCCAAGCAAAATTGCAGGTCAGACGGGGTTTCACAGTTTTGGGACGCACTGGGTAACGTGCTTGGAGAAGGGCGCTCGCCGGAGCAACTGTCACGCCTTGTCCCGGCTGAGCCGCACCCACCCCGTGCGACGGGCTGGAATCGGGCGAGCCGCACTGGCCTCCCGGTGGATCCCGGGGGCCGGACCGACGGAGGAGCACACGTGACCGTGGAAAGCACCGCCGCGCGCACACCGCGCCGCGCAAGCAGCGGCGGCGGTAAGCGCGCCAGTGCGAGCGCCAAGAAGGCCGCGAGCGCCAAGCAGGGCGCCGCGCAGGGCAGGGACGCCGCCCAGGGCGGCGAGCCGGAGCTCGTACAGCTGCTGACGCCCGAGGGCGAGCGGGTCGAGAACTCCGAGTACGACCGCTATGTCGCCGACATCACGCCGGAGGACCTCCGCGCCCTGTACCGGGACATGGTCATCGCCCGCCGCTTCGACGCCGAGGCCGTCACCCTGCAGCGGCAGGGCGAGCTGGGCCTGTGGCCGTCGCTGCTCGGCCAGGAGGCCGCGCAGGTCGGATCGGGCCGCGCCACCCGCGCGGACGACTATGTCTTCCCCACCTACCGCGAGCACGGCGTCGCCTGGTGCAAGGGCGTCGACCCGACGCTGCTGCTCGGCATGTTCCGCGGCGTGAACAACGGCGGCTGGGACCCCAACACCAACGGCTTCCAGCTGTACACGATCGTCATCGGCTCGCAGACGCTGCACGCCACGGGCTATGCGATGGGCATGGCCAAGGACGGCGCCGACGGCGCGGTCGTGGCGTACTTCGGTGACGGCGCCACCAGCCAGGGCGACGTGGCCGAGGCGTTCACGTTCGCCGCCGTCTACAACGCCCCCGTGGTGTTCTTCTGCCAGAACAACCAGTGGGCGATCTCCGAGCCGACCGAGAAGCAGAGCCGGGTGCCGCTGTACCAGCGCGCGCAGGGCTACGGCTTCCCCGGCGTCCGCGTGGACGGCAACGACGTGCTCGCCTGTCTCGCGGTCACCAAGTGGGCCCTGGAGCGGGCGCGGGGCGGTGCGGGACCGGCGCTGATCGAGGCGTTCACGTACCGCATGGGCGCCCACACCACCTCCGACGACCCGACGCGCTACCGGCGCGACGAGGAGCGCGCGGCGTGGGAGGCCAAGGACCCGATCCTGCGGCTGCGGGCGTACCTGACAGCCGAAGGTCACGCGGATGAGGGATTCTTCGCGGAACTCGAGGCCGAGAGCGAGACGTTGGGCAAGCGAGTGCGGGACGTCGTGCGGAACATGCCCGACCCCGAGCCGATGTCGATCTTCGACAACATCTACGCCGACGGGCACGCGCTCGTGGACGAGGAGCGCGCCCAGTTCGCCGCCTACCAGGCGTCGTTCGCGGACGCACCCGTGAACGCCGCCACCGGCGGGGAGGTCAAGTAGCCATGGCTGTAAAGAAACTCCCGATCGCCAAGGCGATCAACGAGTCCCTTCGCCGGGCGCTCGACACCGACCCGAAGGTCCTCGTCATGGGCGAGGACGTCGGCAAGCTCGGCGGCGTCTTCCGGGTGACCGACGGCCTGCAGAAGGACTTCGGCGAGGACCGGGTCATCGACACCCCGCTCGCCGAGTCCGGCATCGTCGGCACGGCCATCGGCCTCGCCCTGCGCGGGTACCGCCCGGTGGTGGAGATCCAGTTCGACGGCTTCGTCTTCCCCGCGTACGACCAGATCGTCACGCAGCTCGCCAAGATGCACGCCCGTGCGCTCGGCAAGATCAAGGTGCCCGTCGTCATCCGCATTCCGTACGGCGGCGGCATCGGCGCCGTCGAGCACCACAGCGAGTCCCCGGAGTCGCTGTTCGCGCACGTCGCGGGCCTGAAGGTGGTCTCGCCCTCGAACTCGTCCGACGCCTACTGGATGCTGCAGCAGGCCATCCAGAGCGACGACCCGGTGATCTACTTCGAGCCCAAGCGGCGGTACTGGGACAAGGGCGAGGTCAACACCGACGCCATCCCCGACCCGCTGCACAAGGCCCGCACGGCCCGCGAAGGCACGGACGCGACCCTGGTGGCGTACGGCCCCATGGTGAAGACCTGCCTGGAGGCCGCCGCGGCGGCCGCCGAGGAGGGCAAGTCCCTGGAGGTCGTCGACCTGCGCACGATCTCGCCGATCGACTTCGACGCGGTGCAGGCCTCGGTCGAGAAGACCGGCCGGCTGATCGTGGTGCACGAGGCGCCGACGTTCTTCGGCTCGGGCGCCGAGATCGCCGCCCGCATCACCGAGCGGTGCTTCTACCACCTGGAGGCGCCGGTGCTGCGCGTCGGCGGCTTCCACGCCCCGTATCCGCCCGCTCGGGTCGAAGAGGACTACCTGCCGGGCCTCGACCGGGTGCTCGACGCCGTCGACCGCTCGCTGGCGTACTGAGGAAGAGGGTCGTGACGACAATGACTGACACCGCTTCGGCCGTCCGCGAGTTCAAGATGCCCGACGTGGGCGAAGGACTCACCGAGGCCGAGATCCTCAAGTGGTACGTCGCGCCGGGTGACACCGTCACCGACGGCCAGGTCGTGTGCGAGGTGGAGACGGCCAAGGCCGCCGTCGAGCTGCCCATCCCCTTCGACGGGACGGTGCGGGAGTTGCGCTTCCCCGAGGGCACGACGGTGGACGTCGGCCAGGTGATCATCACGGTGGGCCCGGCCGGTGGCGCCGAGCCCGCCCCCGAGGCCGCGCCCGCGCCCGCTCCGGCTGCCGAGCCGGAGGAGCCCGAGGCACCCAAGGGCCGCCAGCCGGTCCTCGTCGGGTACGGCGTCGCCGAGTCCTCCACCAAGCGGCGCGCCCGCAAGCCCGTGCCGGGCCAGGGGGACGAGCCGCCCGCCGGGACGTACTACGCGGCGGCGGTGCAGGGCGAGCTGAACGGCCACGCCCCGGCGCCGCAGGCCCCGGCCCCCGCGGCCGCCCAGGCCCCGGCCACCACCGGCGCCCGCCCCCTCGCCAAGCCCCCGGTCCGCAAGCTCGCCAAGGACCTGGGCGTCGACCTGGCCACCATCACGCCGACCGGCCCCGACGGGATCATCACCCGCGAGGACGTGCACGCCGCGGTGGCCGCCCCGGCGCCGCAGTCCGCGCCCGTCGTGGCCCCGGCGGCGCCCGCCCCGGCCGCCGCCCCCGTGGCGGCGGGTGACGCCCGCGAGACCCGCATCCCGGTCAAGGGCGTCCGCAAGGCCACCGCGCAGGCGATGGTCGGCTCGGCCTTCACGGCACCGCACGTCACGGAGTTCGTGACGGTGGACGTGACGCGCACGATGAAGCTGGTCGAGGAGCTCAAGCAGGATCGTGCCTTCGAGGGGCTGCGGGTCAACCCGCTGCTGCTGATCTCCAAGGCGCTGCTCCTCGCGATCCGCCGCAACCCGGACGTGAACGCGGCCTGGGACGAGGCGAACCAGGAGATCGTCCAGAAGCACTATGTGAACCTGGGCATCGCCGCGGCCACCCCGCGCGGTCTGATCGTGCCGAACATCAAGGACGCGCACGCCAAGACCCTGCCCGAGCTGGCTGCTTCCCTGGGCGAGTTGGTGACCACGGCCCGCGAGGGCAAGACGTCGCCCGGCGCCATGCAGGGCGGCACGGTCACGATCACGAACATCGGTGTCTTCGGCATCGACACGGGCACGCCCATCCTGAACCCGGGCGAGTCCGCGATCCTCGCGGTCGGTGCGATCAAGCTCCAGCCCTGGGTCCACAAGGGCAAGGTGAAGCCCCGTCAGGTGACCACCCTCGCCCTCTCCTTCGACCACCGCCTGGTGGACGGGGAGCTGGGTTCGAAGGTGCTCGGCGACGTGGCGGCGATCCTGGAACAGCCGAAGCGGCTGATGACCTGGGCGTAGCGCCCGCCGGTACGGAAGACGGGGCCCACCGCGATGTGCGGTGGGCCCCGTCCTCGTACTCAGCGACCGTCGTACTCAACGGCCGCAGCTCGCTACGCGACCTTGAAGCCGTAGTCCATGATCTTCTTCGCGTCCTTGATGCGCGCCGCCGAGGACGTGGAGGTGAGCACCGTGCCGATGACGGTCTTGCCGTTGCGGGTCGCCGCGAAGACCAGGCAGTACTTGGCCTGGGGGCCGGAGCCGGTCTTCACGCCGATCGCGCCGCGGTAGGAGCCGAGGAGGGCGTTGGTGTTCTTCCAGGGCGCCATGGTGCGGGTGCCGCCGGTCTTGGTCTTCGTCTTCGCCGTGTACGTCTTGGTCTTCACGATCGTGCGGAACTGCGCGTACTTCATCGAGTTGCTCGCGAGCTTCGTCAGGTCGCGCGGCGTCGAGTAGTTGGCGCCGTTGCTGATGCCGTCGAACGAGTCGAAGTGCGTGTTCTTCAGCTTCAGGTCCTTGGCCGTCTTGTTCATCTGGCCGATGAAGGACTTCACGCGCGCGGCGCGGGACGAGCCCTTGCCGTACTTGTCCGCGAGGGCGTACGCGGCGTCGCAGCCGGACGGCAGCATCAGCCCGTAGAGGAGCTGGCGGACCGTCACCTTGTCGCCCACGATGAGGCGGGCGTGCGAGGCGTTGTTGCGGACGATGTAGTCGCTGTACGCCTTCTGGATCGTGACCTTCGAGTCCAGGTTGAGGTTCCGCTGGCCGAGGACCACCCGGGCGGTCATTATCTTCGTCGTCGAGCCGGTGGCGCGGCGCGTGTCCGCGGCCTTGTTGAACAGTTCCTTGCCCGAGCCGTTGTTCATCAGGAAGCCGCCCTTGGCGGCGATCGACGGCTTGGGCGGCGCGGCGGCCTGCGCGGGAGCCACGGCGATGCCCGTGGTGAGGACGGCTCCGGCGGTGACTGCGGCGGCTGCGCTTATACGACGCACGCGCACGCCCGGGGTGCGGATTCTCAAGGTGAACGCTCCGTTGTCCCTGCTTGATGAGAGGTAGTTGGCGGCTTATGTCCCGAATCTCCTTGTGGTGCAGGCGAGATGGGGCAGCCGTCACAGAGATGACGGACGAGAGGCCGGAACGGATGCGTGCCAAACGGGTAAAGATGCGGCCAAGTCGAGTCTGATGGATCACTGGCAGGAGCCCGGGTGGATCGCCGTCCGGAGCCCGGGTGGGTCGCTGCCCGGAGCTCGGCTGGATCACTGTCCGGAGCCCAGGTGGGTCGCTGTCCGGAGCGCAGGTGGATCACTGCCAGGTGTTCAGGCGGGTCGCTGTCCGGATCGTGGACCGGGCTCCCCGTGTATACGTGTTGTATCTATGCTGTGCGCATGCCAGCAGCCCCATCCGCCTCCATGGCCTCGCCCCCGTCCTCCCTCAAGCAGCCCCCCGCCGCAGAACGCGTCTACGCGCACGTCAAGCAGGGCGTCCTGGAGCGCCGCTACGAGGGCGGCACCCTCCTCACCGAGGGCGAGCTGGCCGAGGCCGTCGGCGTCTCCCGGACGCCGGTGCGCGAGGCGCTCCTGAAGCTGGAGGTCGAGGGGCTGCTGCGGCTCTACCCGAAGAAGGGCGCCCTCGTCCTGCCGGTCTCCGCGCAGGAGATCGCGGACGTCGTCGAGACCCGGCTGCTCGTCGAGACGCACTCGGTGCGCAAGGTGGTGCCCGCGCCGCCCGGACTCATCGACCGGCTGACGGCGCTGCTCGAACAGCAGCGGGAGCAGGCCGCGGCCGGTGACCTCGCGGCGGCGGCGACGACCGACCGCTGCTTCCACGCGGAGATCGTCCGGGGCGGCGGCAACGCCATCCTCTCCCGCCTCTACGACCAACTGCGCGACCGCCAGCTGCGGATGGGCGTCGCCGTGATGCACTCCCACCCCGACCGCATCGCCAAGACCCTCGCCGAACACGAGGAGATCCTCGCGGCGCTCACGGCCGAGGACGCCGAGGCGGCGGTGGCCGTGGTCACGCGGCACGTCGGCTGGTTCCAGAACCTCGCGCGGGGAGCCGCCCGATGACCACCGGTGCGACGGCCGGGGCTGCCCGGCTGCCCGGGGACCCGCCGGGCGGACGGCGGGCCGTGCTCGTGTGGTCCGTCGGCGTCTCCGTCTACTTCGTCGCCGTCATCTTCCGCACCTCGCTCGGCGTCGCGGGCCTGGACGCCGCCGACCGCTTCCACGTCAACGCGTCCGCCCTGTCGACGTTCTCGATACTCCAACTGCTCGTGTACGCGGGCATGCAGATACCCGTCGGCCTGATGGTCGACCGGCTCGGCACGAAGAAGGTCCTGACCCTCGGGGTGGTCCTGTTCACCCTCGGCCAGCTCGGCTTCGCGCTCTCGCCGACGTACGGCATGGCGCTGGCCTCGCGCGCGCTGCTCGGCTGCGGCGACGCGATGACGTTCATCAGCGTGCTGCGGCTCGGCACCCGCTGGTTCCCCGTCCGACGCGGCCCGCTGGTCGCCCAGCTCGCCGGGCTCGTCGGCATGGCGGGCAACCTGGTGTCGACGCTCGTGCTCGCCCGCCTCCTGCACCAGGTCGGCTGGACCACGGCGTTCGCGGGCAGCTCGCTCGCCGGGGTCGTCGTCCTCGTGGTGATGGCGGTGTTCCTGAAGGACCACCCGGAGGGCCACGAGCCGGAGCCGCCCGCGGCACGGCCCGGCGGCGGCCCCGGCTTCGTACGCGAACAGATCGCGCTGTCGTGGCGGGAGCCCGGCACCCGCCTCGGCCTGTGGGTGCACTTCACGACGCAGTTCCCGGCGATGGTGTTCCTGCTCCTGTGGGGTCTGCCGTTCCTGGTCGAGGCGCAGGGTCTTTCCCGCGGCGCGGCGGGGGACCTGCTGACGCTGATCGTCCTGGCCAACATGGCGATCGGCCTGGTCTTCGGGCAGGTCGTGGCCCGGCACCACGCGGCGCGGCTGCCGCTGGCGCTCGGCACGGTGGCGGCGACGGCGGCCGTCTGGGCGGCGACGCTCGCCTACCCCGGTCAGCACGCGCCGATGTGGCTGCTCGTGGTGCTGTGCGTGGTGCTCGGCGCCTGCGGTCCGGCGTCGATGATCGGCTTCGACTTCGCGCGGCCCGCGAATCCGCCGGAGCGGCAGGGGACGGCTTCCGGCATCACCAACATGGGTGGTTTCATCGCCTCGATGACGACGTTGTTCGCCGTCGGTGTGCTGCTCGACGCGACCGGCGACAACTACCGGATCGCCTTCTCGGCGGTCTTCGTCCTGGAGGCCCTGGGCCTCAGCCAGATCCTGCGGCTGCGGACACGGGCGGCACGGCGGGAGCGGGAGCGGATCGTGGCCAGCCGGGTGGAGACGGTGCACGTTCCCGTGTGAGCCGCACGCCCCCGTGGGCGGCGCGCGGGCCCGCCGCGCCGCCGGGTTCCGGGGCCGCCCCGGAACCCCGGCCGGCGCGCTAGGGCGTGACCGCGAACTCCCCGAGGATCGCGTCCCCGAGCTCCAGGTCCCCCTCGACCTTCACCCGGTCCTTGACGGCCGCGTACGACACCCGCCCGCAGGCCAGCCGGAAGTAGGTGTCCCAGTCCATGCCGATGGTGGCGAGCGGGCCCAGCGAGGGGGCGCTGTCCACCGTCGCCTTGCCCTCCGCGTCGACGCGCACCGTGCGCAGGAACTCCACCGGGCCGCTCACGTCGAAGACCACCGCCGAGTTCGCCGGGGCGCCCGCCTTCTCCGCGACCACCTTCGGCAGCCCCTGCAGGAGCAGGTCACGGGCGACGAACGCCCCCGGGGACTCGATGTTCCCCGGCTTCCGGAGGGCGGTGCGCAGGTCCTGCTCGTGCACCCACACGTCGAACGCCCGCATCCGCATGGCCAGTTCCAGGGTCTGCTCCGTGCCGAGCTGGCCGCGAACCTTCGTCGACGGCTCCCGGGACTCGTTCCGCAGCTGCCGGGAGCGGCGGATGATCGTGTACTCCAGCTCGGAGGTCATCTCGGGCGCCGTGTGGTGCCGGCGGACGTCGACCTGCATCTCCATGTAGCGCTGGCCCTCGGTCTGTACGTGGTACAGGTCACGGGGCAGGGTGTGGATCGGGCGCGGGTCGCCGAGCATCTCGCAGTCGAGGCCGATGACATGGGACACGATGTCCCGCACGGACCAGGCCGGGCAGGGCGTCGGCTGGTTCCACTCTCCCTCGGTGAGGGGGGACACCAGCTCGGATATCGCTTCCACGGAATGGGTCCAGGCATCGGCGTAGTTTTGAAGGCTGGGATGGAGACTCACGGGACCCCTCGGCGGTCGTACGCGGGCGGTGGGTGTCTGGGACGCTAAGTTACGCTGCCCGCTGGCACCCCGGCAGTGCTTTCGTGTGACGATCGTAGGCCTACTTGACGGCTCGAATGCCAGGACGGTGGTAGTGTGCGCGCCTCTCTCCTCCAGATCGCCGTAGACGATGACGAATCAGTCAATTCCCGTCGGCAGCGCGTGTCTTCGCTGGTGCGCGAGGTCGCTGAGCGCGAGCGTTCCGGGTTGGTCGTGCTGCCCGAGCTGTGGACCACGGGGGCGTTCGCCTACGAGTCCTTCGGCGCGGAGGCCGAGCCGTTGCAGGGGGCCACGTACGAGGTGATGGCGAAGGCCGCGCGGGAGGCCGGGGTGTGGCTGCACGCCGGGTCCATCCCTGAGCGGGCTGCTGACGGGGCCCTCTACAACACCTCCCTCGTCTTCTCCCCCGAAGGGGAGCTGGCCGCCTCCTACCGGAAGATCCACCGGTTCGGCTTCGACAAGGGCGAGGCCGTGCTGATGGGCGCGGGTACGGAGCTGGTCGCCACGCGTACGCCCGAGGCCGTGCTGGGCCTCGCCACCTGCTACGACCTGCGCTTCCCCGAGCTCTTCCGGGGGCTTGTCGACCTCGGGGCCGAGGTGTTCGTGGTGCCCGCGGGGTGGCCCGCCCGGCGGCGGGCGCACTGGTCGCTCTTCGCGCGGGCCCGGGCGGTGGAGGATCAGGTGTTCGTGTTGGCGTGTGGGACCGCCGGGACCCATGCGGGGGTGCCGCAGGCGGGGGCCAGTGTGGTGGTCGACCCTTGGGGCGAGGTGTTGGCCGAGGCGGCCGGGGCCGAGGAGGAGGTCCTCACGGTGGACCTGGACCTGGCCAAGGTGGCCGAGACCCGGGAGCAGTTCCCGGCGCTGAAGGACCGCAGGCTGTCGTAGCGGGGGAACCACTAGTCGGTGGCGCCCCGTTCCTTCTCCGCCAGGCGGATGACGCAGACCGTGATGGCCAGGAGCAGGGCGGGGTCGGCGTCCTCGCGGGTGATGTGGACGCCGTATGTGTCGCGGACGCGGAACCAGCGGCGCGAGATGTCGGCGAGGAGTTCGCCGTCGTACTCGACGGCGAACTCCCGGTCGAGGATCTTGCCGCTGACGTCCAGTTCGGTGCTGCCGTCGGCGAGGGTGACGCGGTAGTGGTTGCGCAGGAGGGACAGGCGCTTGCGCTTGACCGTGGCGAGGGGCTCGCCGCCGCGCTCGATGAGCATCGTGTCGCGCAGCGCCAGCATCTTCGTCCGGATGACGACGAGGACCCGCCCCTGCATGTCCTTCAGCTCGAAGGTCTCCCGCAGCCGCATCGCCTTGCCGTCGACGAGGAAGACCTTCCGGCCCTGGTCGTCCTCGATCCAGTAGTCGTCGCCGATGCCGAACAGCCGGTCGCGTACGAGAAGTCTCATGCGCCCATGAGTACCCCGAAACAGGCGATATCCCCCCGGCGACCGGCCGGTTCAGCCCTCCAGGAACGCGAGCAGCGCGTCCGCCAGCATGTGCGGGTCGTCCGCCCCGCACAGCTCGCGCGCGCTGTGCATCGACAGGATCGCCACCCCGATGTCGACCGTCTTGATGCCGTGCCGCGCCGCCGTGATCGGGCCGATCGTCGTGCCGCAGGGCATCGAGTTGTTGGAGACGAACGCCTGGAACGGCACGCCCGCCTTCTCGCAGGCGGCGGCGAACACGGCACGGCCGCCGCCGTCCGTGGCGTACCGGTTGTTGACGTTGACCTTCAGGATCGGGCCGCGGTTGGCGCGCGGGTGGTGCGTCGGGTCGTGCCGCTCGGCGTAGTTGGGGTGGACGGCGTGGCCGGTGTCGGACGACAGGCAGACGGTGCCCGCGAAGGCCCGCGCCTTGTCCTCGTACGTACCGCCGCGCGCGAACACCGAACGCTCCAGGACCGTGCCGAGCAGCGGGCCGTCGGCGCCCGTGTCGGACTGGGAGCCGTTCTCCTCGTGGTCGAAGGCGGCGAGTACGGGGATGTACGGCAGCGCGTGCGCGTCGGACGCGGAGGCGGCCGCGGCGAGGGCCGCCGTACAGGCGTGCACCGAAAGCAGGTTGTCCATGCGGGGGCCCGCGAGCAGGTCGCGGTCGCGGCCCAGGTACGCGGGCGGCTCGATGGAGTGCGTCATCAGGTCCCAGCCCGTCACCTCGCCGGGGACGAGCCCGCACTCCTCCTCGACGAAGCGGATCAGGTCGCCCTCGCGGACGTCGTCGCCGAGGCCCCAGATGGGCTGCATGTGCTTCTGCTTGTCCAGCTTCAGGCCGTCCGTGTGCACCGAACGGTCCATGTGGATGGCCAGTTGGGGTACGCGGAGCAGCGCGCGGTCGATGTTGACCAGGCGTGACGTTCCGTCCCGCAGGGACAGGCGGCCCGCCAGGCCCAGGTCGCGGTCCAGCCAGGAGTTGAGCAGCGGGCCGCCGTAGATCTCCACGGCCACCTGGCGCCAGCCGTGCGCGCCGGTGTCCGGCAGGGGCTTCACGCGCAGGTTCGGGGAGTCGGTGTGCGCGCCGATGACGCGGTACGGGGTGTGCGGCTCGGCGTTCTCCGGCACGAACCACGCCACGATCGCGCCGCCCCGCAGCACGTACTTGCCGCCGGTCGAGCCGTCCCAGGCGTCGGTCTCGCCGACCTGGCGGAAGCCGGCCTTCTCCAGGCGTTCGGCGGCGCTCGCCACGGCGTGGTACGGCGAGGGGCTTGCCGCCAGGAAGGTGAGGAGGTCGTCGGTGTGGCCGCGGTCGAAGCGGGCGCGTGTGCTCATGGCGTCACCTTAGTCAGGGGGACTCTGCGGGGGGCTGGGGGCGGTTTCCGGTCCCACCGCTACCGCGGTGGATCCTTCCCACTCGCCCACCCGCTTCTGGTGGGACGCCGAGCGGGCGCCGCCTGTGGGGCTTCCCCACCGTCGGCGGCCGCCCCGCCGCGGGTGGATTCTTCCCACCCGCCCGCCCGTCTCTGCCGCCCAGCGCGGTGGACGCCCCTTGTGAGGCCACAGCGCGGTGGACGCCGCTTGTGAGGCCACAGCGCGGTGGACGCCGCTTGTGAGGCCGTCCCACCGTCGGCGGCTGCGGCTGCGGCTGCTCCGGTCGGGAATGGTCGTGGCCCGCCCCCGGGGTGGGGGCGGGCCACGGGGAGGCGGGGGTTAGAAGGCCGCCTCGTCGAGGTCCATGAGGTCGAGGGTCACGGACTCGGCGAGGGTGCGCTCCTTGGCCACGTCCGGGAGGACGTTCGTGGCGAAGAACTTGGCTGCGGCGATCTTGCCCTGGTAGAAGGGCTGGTCCTTCGCCGGGGCGGTCTCCAGCTTCTCGGCGGCGACGGCGGCACCCCGCAGGAGCAGGTAGCCGACGACGACGTCGCCGGAGGCGAGCAGGAGGCGGGTGGTGTTGAGGCCGACCTTGTAGATGGCCTTGACGTCCTGCTCCGTGGCCGCGAGGTCGGTCAGCATGACGCCGACCATGGCCTCCAGCTCGACGGCCGCCTTGGCCAGCTCCGCGCGCGCCCCGGCGAGCTCCTCGCCGCCGGTGCCGACGGCGAGGAACTTCTTGATGTCCTCGGCGAGACCGTTCAACGCGGCACCCTGGTTCCGGACGATCTTCCGGAAGAAGAAGTCCTGGCCCTGGATCGCGGTGGTGCCCTCGTAGAGGGTGTCGATCTTGGCGTCGCGGATGTACTGCTCGATCGGGTACTCCTGCAGGTACCCGGAGCCGCCGAACGTCTGGAGCGACTGGGCGAGCTGCTCGTAGGCCTTCTCCGAGCCGTAGCCCTTCACGATCGGCAGGAGCAGGTCGTTGAGGGCGTGCAGGGCGGTGGCGTCCTCCTCGTTGGCCTCCTTGACCGCGATCTCGTCCTGGACGGCGGCGGTGTGCAGGACGAGGGCGCGCATGCCCTCCGCGTACGCCTTCTGCGTCATCAGGGAGCGGCGCACGTCCGGGTGGTGAGTGATCGTGACCTTCGGCGCGGCCTTGTCCATGAACTGGGCGAGGTCGGGGCCCTGGACGCGCTCCTTGGCGTACTCGAGGGCGTTCAGGTAGCCCGTGGAGAGCGTCGAGATCGCCTTCGTGCCGACCATCATGCGGGCGAACTCGATGATGCGGAACATCTGGCGGATGCCGTCGTGCTTGTCGCCGATCAGCCAGCCCTTGGCGGGGTGCTGGTCGCCGAACGTCATCTCGCAGGTGTTGGACGCCTTCAGGCCCATCTTGTGCTCGACGTTGGTCGCGTAGGCGCCGTTGCGGGCGCCCAGCTCGCCGGTCTCCCAGTCGAACTCGTACTTCGGCACGAGGAAGAGGGACAGGCCCTTGGTGCCGGGGCCGTGGCCCTCGGGGCGGGCGAGGACGTAGTGGAGGATGTTCTCCGACATGTCGTGCTCACCGGACGTGATGAAGCGCTTCACGCCCTCGATGTGCCAGGAGCCGTCCGCCTGCTGCACGGCCTTGGTGCGGCCCGCGCCCACGTCCGAACCGGCGTCCGGCTCGGTGAGGACCATCGTGGATCCCCACTGCTTCTCCACGGCGATCTCGGCGATCTTCTTCTGCGCCTCGTTGCCCTCCTCGAAGAGGATGCCGGCGAACGCCGGGCCCGAGGAGTACATCCAGACTGCCGGGTTGGCGCCGAGCAGCAGCTCCGCGTAGGCCCAGATGAGGGAGCGGGGCGCGGTGGTGCCGCCGATCTCCTCGGGCAGGCCGAGGCGCCAGTACTCGGAGTCCATGAAGGCCTGGTAGCTCTTCTTGAAGGAGGCCGGGACCGGGGCGGTGTTGGTCTCCGGGTCGAACACCGGCGGGTTGCGGTCGGCGTCCTCGTAGGACTCGGCGAGCTCGTTCTCCGCGAGGCGGCACAGCTCGCTGAGGATGCTCTTGGCGGTCTCGACGTCCATCTCCGCGAACGGGCCGCTGCCGTACAGCTTGTCGCGGCCGAGCACCTCGAAGAGGTTGAACTCGATGTCGCGGAGATTCGACTTGTAGTGCCCCATGGCGACGGCTCCGTAAGTGGCTTGGGAGGCTGGAATCCTCGTAGGCGTACCAGTAAGTAGCTAGTCGTTGACCATGATGCTACCCGTCGGTAATAAGGGGCAACCCCTGATGGCCCAAGTGTGAGCAGGGTCTATTCGCCGGGCTGCCCCGTCCCGTCCGACAGGAAGCCCTCGATCAGCCGCCGCCACTCCTCCGGGGCCTCGGCGAAGGGCAGGTGTCCGGTGCCTATCCCGGCCACCTGAGCACCGCTGATTCCGGCCGCGACCTCGTACTGCAGGGCCGGGGGGACCAGCTGGTCCTCGGTCGTCGCGATCACCAGCGTCGGCGCCGTCACCGCCGCCAGATCGGCGCGCACGTCCGTGCGGACCACCAGGTCCACGTGGTCCGCGGTGCCCGCGGGCGCCGATTCCGCCGTGCCCCGCACGACCTCTTCGAGCTGCTCCGGGGGCAGGGCGGCCAGGGCTGCCGGACTCAGGGCCAGCGGGAGCACGAAGCGGGCCAGCGCGTCCCGCGCGCGGGACGAGTCGCCCGCCGCTGCCAGATGGCGCCACGTCTGGGCGGCCAGGCTCATCCGGGTGTCGGGGCGGGCGAACGGCGCCGTCAGGATCAGCGCGGTCACCCGGGACGGGTGCCGGGCCGCCACCCGCACGGCCACCGCCGTGCCCAGGGAGTACCCCGCGAGCGCGAACGTCTCCGCCCCCTCCGCGTCGGCCGCCGCCACCAGCTCGTCCGCCAGGGCGTCCAGGGTCAGCGGGGCCTCGGCCGCAGGGGTGGCCCCGGTGCCCGGGTAGTCCACGGCGATGGCCCGGTGCGTGGCCGCGAGGGCCGGGAGGATCGGGCCGTAGTTGGCGGCGACCGAGCCGCCCGCGCCGTGGGCCAGGAGCAGGGCGGGGCCCACGCCTGTCGTCGTGCGGGCGTAGTGCTTCGTGGCTGTGGCTGTGGCTGTGGCTGTGGCTGCGGTCGTGATCGTGGTCGGCGTGCTCGTGCTCGTGGACATGCGTGGGCCCCCCAGGGCGCTCAGTATCTGTAGTCCTCGCTATGAAAACCGTAGCCGCCCCGCCCTTCATTTGTCTAGCGCCCGCTACAGAAACTTGCTCGTTCCCGACCTCGTACGGCGGCCGCCCCGGGGTCGGTACCCTGGCCCGTATGTACGGCTACGACCAGCACGCGGGTGTCGGGCAGGGGTACGTCCCGCCGCAACAGCCGCCGCCGCAAGCGCAGACGCCCGGTGGTTACGGCCAGCAGCCGCCGCTGTATCCGGAGCCGTCGCCTCCGTCTCTCGCGGACGCGGTGCGCGCGTTCACCACGGGGTCGATGTCCGCGGAGGACTTCCAGCAGGTCTTCGCGACCTCGAAGGTGTACTGCCCGCGCGGCGACAACCCCGGCTTCCTCGCGCTGCACAACACCCAGCAGCCGGTCATCCCGATGTTCACGTCGCTCAAGGAGCTGCGCCGGTACGCCGGCAAGGACTCCAAGTACTTCGTGATCACCGGCGCGGAGGTCATCGACCTGCTGCCGACCGGCTACGGCTTCGTCCTCGACATGGAGGGCGAGCACCGCATGGTGTTCGACGCGAAGGCCGTCGAGCAGATGGTCGACTTCGCCATGCGCCGCATGTACGGCTAGTCCGTTGTACGGCTAGTCCGCGGTGCGGCCATCCGCCGTACGGTCGTCCGCAGCGGCGGCCGAGCCCCGCCCCGCGGGGGATTCGTACGGCTGACGGTTTCGGCCAAGGACCCCGCCACCAGTGATCACCGGAACGCCCGGAGGGAATGCCCTCCGGGCGTTCCGTGTTCCAGGTGGCAGAAAGTTCTACGTTCAACTAATCTGAGCGTACAAGGAGGTCCCACCCATGCCTGCAGTGACCGTCGAGAATCCGCTGACCCTGCCCAAGGTGACCGCGCCGGTACCTGATCGACGGCACCTTCGTCCACCAGGACTCCAACGGGGGCGGCGGCACCATCCAGAACGGGGACACCCAGTGGATGACCGCCGGGTCCGGGCTCCTCCACATCGAGGCTCCGCCCGAATCCCTCGTCATGTCCGGTGGGCTCTTCCACGGGCTGCAGCTCTGGGTGAACCTGCCCGCCAAGGACAAGATGATGGACCCCCGCTATCAGGACATCCGGGGTGGGCAGGTGCAGTTGCTGACCACCGAGGACGGGGGTGCGCTGCTGCGGGTCATCGCCGGGGAGCTGGACGGGCACGAGGGGCCCGGGATCACGCACACGCCGATCACCATGATCCACGCGACCGTGCGGCCCGGGGCCGAGGTCACGTTGCCCTGGCGGGAGGACTTCAACGGGCTCGCCTACGTCCTCGCCGGACGCGGGTCCGTGGGGGCCGAGCGGCGGCCCGTCCACCTGGGGCAGACCGCTGTCTTCGGAGGGGGCGGTTCGCTCACCGTGCGGGCGGACGAGAAGCAGGACTCCCACACGCCCGACCTGGAGGTCGTGCTTCTGGGTGGGCAGCCCATCCGGGAGCCGATGGCTCACTACGGGCCGTTCGTGATGAACACCCGGGACGAGCTGCAGCAGGCGTTCGAGGACTACCAGAAGGGGTTGCTGGGGTCGGTTCCCGCCGTTCACGGCATGTAACCGCGCCCAAGGACGGCATGTAACCGCACCCAGGAGACGTCCGTACGGCCTACGCCCCGCATGCGTAGGCCGTACCGCCGTGTTCGGGTGGAGCCCGTGCATACCCTTTTGCCCGAAGCTGTGCGGCGTGTGGCCGCTTGGTGTGTGGTGGTGTTGCTCGTCGCCGGTGTGGCCGGGGTCGGGGTGTGGCTGTGCACGGTGTTCAAGACGGCCGTGACGCCCGTGCTGCTCGCCTTGCTGGGGACGGCGCTGCTCGGGCCGCTGTACCGGCGGCTCGTGCGGATGCGCGTGCAGCGGTCGGTCGCCGCGGCACTCACCTGCGCGGCCGTGCTCGCGGTCGTCGGTGGCGCGACGTACATCGTCGTCGCGGCGCTCATCGACACCGGGGACCAGATCATCTCGTCCCTCAAGGAAGCCGCCCTCGACCTGTCGAAGCACTTCGGCGCGGCCGGGACCTCCCTCGACGACCTCGCGTCCAACGCCAAGGACCTGCTGGGGAAGTTCGGCGGAACCGCCGCCTCCGGAGTGGTCAGCGGGATCAGCGTGGTCGGCGAGATGATCGCCACCGCTGTGCTCGCGCTGCTGCTCGTCTTCTTCTTCCTGCGGGACTCGCACAAGACCGCGGGCGCCCTGCGCTCCCTGGTCCCCGAGTCGTCCGCGGACACCGTCGAGGCGATGGCGCGGCGCGCGTTCACGGCCGTCGAGGGCTTCATGCGCGGGACGACGGTCATCGCGCTCATCGACGCCGTGTGCATCACCGTCGGCCTGCTGATCCTGCGCGTGCCGGGCGCCGCCGGGCTCGGCGCGCTGGTGTTCGTCGGCGCCTACATCCCGTACCTGGGGGCGTTCCTGTCGGGCGCCATCGCCGTCCTCGTCGCGCTCGCCGACCGCGGTCCGTTCATCGCGCTGTGGGCGCTCGGCGTCGTGCTGGCCGTGCAGGTCCTCGAAGGGCACGTGCTGCAGCCGATGATCCAGAGCCGGACCGTGCAGATGCACCCGGCGGTGGTGATGCTGGCGATCACGGCGGGGGCGTCCGTCGCCGGGATCATCGGGATGCTGCTCGCCGTACCGCTGACCGCCGCCGCCTTCGGCGTGCTCTCCGAGCTGCGCACCCGCTACAGCGCGGCCTCCGGATCGGCGCCGAAGGCCCCGGCAGCAGGCGCGCCGCCCTCGCCCGGCGACTCCCCCGAGCCTTCGTAGAGCTCGAACCAGATGCTCTTGCCCTCGCCCCGGGGATCCACCCCCCACCGGTCCGCGAGCAGCTCCATGAGCACCAACCCGCGCCCGGAGGAAGCGAGTTCCCCGGGGTGCCGCTTGTGGGGCAGGTCGTCGCTGCCGTCGGCGACCTCCACCCGGAGCCTGCGCGTGTCCATCTCGCCGGTGACCTCGGCGACCAGGAGCGCGTCCCCGTCGGTGTGCACCAGGACGTTGGTGATCATCTCGGAGACCAGCAGGACGGCGGAGTCGACCTGCTCGTCGTCCGACCAGTCGTGCAGCAGGTCCCGCAGGTGCACGCGCGCGCCCGCGACCCGCTCCGGCTCGGCCTGGGCGATGGTCAGCATCGTGCGGCGGGTGTGGGCGCGCTGGTCGGGGCGGCCGGTGCGGCGCAGCAGCAGCACGGCGATGTCGTCCTCGCGGCGGTCGGCCAGGGGGCCCGTGCTGTGGTGCGAGGACGGCCCGTGCACGGCCTGGACGAGGGTGTCGGCGAGGACCTCCAGGCTGTCGTCCCCGGTCGGCGGCGCCTCGTACGCGCCGAAGCCCGCGTGCCCCTCGGGCCCACCGGCCTGCCCGCCGCCGGCGGCGCCCGCATCGGCTGTGCCGTCTGTGCCGGTTGCGCCGGCCGTGTCGGCTGTGCCAGCCGTGCCGTCTGTGTCGGCGGTGCCGTCTTCGTCGTCTTCGTAGCGCTCAAGAATCTTCCGGATCCGCGTCCACCCCGTCTCCAGGTCGTGGCCGCCGGTCTCGATGAGGCCGTCCGTGCAGATCAGCATCGTCTCGCCGGTGTCGAGGACGAGGCGGGTCGTCGGGTAGTCGGCGTCCGGGTCGATGCCGAGTGGGAGGCCGCCCGCGATGGGCCGCTGCAGAACCGTTCCGTCACTCATGCGTATGACGGGCTCGGGATGGCCCGCACGGGCGATCTCCAGGACACCGGTCGCCGGATCGGCCTCTACGTAGAGGCACGTCGCGAAGCGCGGGTCGGCCGCCGCGCCCCCGTGGTCGTCGCGGGTGTCCGTCGACCCGTAGGCGATGCCGTCCGTGATGCCGGACAGGAAGCGGGTGGCGCGGGAGAGCACCGCGTCCGGGCGGTGCCCCTCGGAGGCGTACGCGCGCAGGGCGATGCGGAGCTGCCCCATCAGCCCGGCCGCCCGCACGTCGTGGCCCTGGACGTCGCCGATGACGAAGGCGATGCGGCCGCTGGGCAGCGGGATCACGTCGTACCAGTCGCCGCCGACCTGCAGGCCCCCGCCCGTCGGGACGTAGCGCGCGGCGACGGCCATGCCGGGGATCTCCGGGCCCAGCATCGGCAGCATGGAGCGCTGCAGGCCCTCGGTCAGCTCCCGCTCGGACTCCGCGACCCCGGCCCGCGACAGGGCCTGCGCCAGCATGCGCGCGACCGTCGTCAGGACGGACCGCTCGTCGGGCGTGAACGAGACGGGGTACGTGAACGCCGCCATCCACGCGCCCATCGTGCGGCCCGCGACGATCAGCGGCAGGAACGCCCAGGACTGCCGCTCGAAGCGCGAGGCGAGCGGCCAGGCCGTCGGGTAGCGGCGGCGGTAGTCCTCCGGAGAGGAGAGGTAGACCGCGCGGCCGGTGCGCAGCACCTCGGCGGCCGGGTAGTCGGTGTCCAGCGGCATCGAGGCGAGCGGATCGTCGTGGCCGTAGCCGTGGTGGCCGTGGTGGCCGACCAGGGTGAGGCGGTCCGCCTTGGCGCCGAAGACGGCGAGGCCGTCCGGCGAGAAGCCCGGCATGGACAGGCCCGCGGCGACCCGCAGGACCTCCTTCGTGGACCGCGCCTCGGCGAGCGCGCGGCCCGCGTCGAGCAGGAACGCCTCCCGGGAGCGGCGCCAGTCCCCGGTGACGGGCGTGCGGGCGGCCGAGCCGGGGGACGGCTCGGAGACCTCCTGGATGGTGCCGAGCAGCTCGTACGTGCTCGCCCCCGCGTGGACGATCGGCTTCGTCCGGCTGCGTACCGTCCGCAGGACCCGGCGGCCCTGCTCGTCCATGATCCGCAGCCGGGCCTCGGCGAGGGTGCCCTCGGCGACGGCGAGCTGCACGATGCCGTGGATCTCGTTCCAGTCGACGGGGTGGAAGCGGGAGCGCACACCCGCCTCGGTGGTGGTCTGGGCGTGCGGGGGAAGCCCGAGGAGTCGGGCCGCCTCGGCGTCGAGGGTGACGGTCCCGGTGGCGTTGTCCCAGCGCCACAGGCCGGTGGCGACGATGGAGAGGACGGCGCTCACGGGCGGGAGGGAGTCCCGGTCGGGAGGCAGGGAGGCGTCCCCCACCTGCTCGCGGGGCTCATCGGTGCGCATTGAATCACTGTAGGAACAGTTGTGTACCCCTCGCCACCTTGTGCCCCGTGGGCCGGGGGTGCGGACGGGTGCCGGGCGGGGACACCGGGGCGCCCGAATACGGGGGGAAGTGATCTCCCACCGGACGGTAGCCTTGACAGCCAGCACCTTCTTTACGTCCGCCGGGGCACGCCCCCGGCCGGGCACTCTCCCCGATCCCGAAAGACTGGATGAACGACGATGCATCGGTACAGGTCGCACACGTGCGGTGAGCTCCGGGCCTCTGACGTCGGCACCGACGTCCGGCTGAGCGGATGGCTGCACAATCGGCGCGACCTGGGCGGCATCCTCTTCATCGACCTCCGCGATCACTACGGCATCACGCAGCTCGTCGCCCGCCCCGGCACGGCCGCCGCCGAGACCCTGGACAAGCTCTCCAAGGAGACGGTCGTCCGGATTGACGGCAAGGTCGTCTCGCGCGGCGCGGAGAACGTGAACCCGGAGCTGCCGACCGGCGAGATCGAGATCGAGGCCGCCGACGTCGAGGTGCTCGGCACCGCCGCGCCGCTGCCCTTCACGGTCAACGCGGAGGACGGGGTCAACGAGGAGCGGCGCCTGGAGTACCGCTTCCTGGACCTGCGCCGCGAGCGCATGCACCGCAACATCATGCTGCGCTCGTCGGTCATCGCCTCGATCCGCTCGAAGATGGTGGCCCTCGGCTTCAACGAGATGGCGACGCCGATCCTCACCGCGACGTCCCCCGAGGGCGCGCGCGACTTCGTGGTGCCGTCCCGCCTGAACCCGGGCCGGTTCTACGCCCTGCCGCAGGCCCCGCAGCAGTTCAAGCAGCTCCTGATGATCTCCGGCTTCGACCGGTACTTCCAGATCGCGCCGTGCTTCCGAGACGAGGACGCCCGCGCGGACCGCTCGCCGGGCGAGTTCTACCAGCTCGACGTCGAGATGAGCTTCGTGGAGCAGGAAGACGTCTTCCAGCCCATCGAGAAGCTGATGACGGAGCTCTTCACCGAGTACGGCGGCGGCCGTGAGGTCACCTCGCCGTTCCCGCGCATCCCGTTCCGCGAGTCGATGCTGAAGTACGGCAACGACAAGCCGGACCTGCGCGCCAAGCTCGAACTCGTCGACATCACCGACGTCTTCGCGGACTCGGAGTTCAAGGCGTTCGCGGGCAAGCACGTGCGCGCGCTGCCGGTGCCGGACACCGCCGGGCAGTCCCGGAAGTTCTTCGACGGCCTCGGTGAGTACGCGGTCGAGCACGGCGCGAAGGGCCTGGCCTGGATCCGCGTCGGCGAGGACGGCGCGTTCGCGGGCCCGATCGCCAAGTTCCTCACCGAGGGCAACGTGGAGGAGCTGACCAAGCGCCTCTCCCTCGCCCCCGGCCACGCCGTCTTCTTCGGCGCGGGCGAGTTCGACGAGGTCTCCAAGATCATGGGCGCGGTCCGCGTCGAGGCCGCGAAGCGCGCGGGCCACTTCGAGGAGGGCGTCTTCCGGTTCTGCTGGATCGTCGACTTCCCGATGTACGAGAAGGACGAGGAGACGGGTCGCGTCGACTTCTCCCACAACCCGTTCTCCATGCCCCAGGGCGGCATGAAGGACCTGGAGGAGAAGGACCCGCTCGACATCCTGGCCTGGCAGTACGACATCGTCTGCAACGGCATCGAGCTGTCCTCCGGCGCCATCCGCAACCACGAGCCCGACGTCATGCTGAAGGCCTTCGAGATCGCGGGCTACGACGCCGAGACCGTCGAGCACGAGTTCAAGGGCATGCTGAAGGCGTTCCGCCTCGGCGCCCCGCCGCACGGCGGCATCGCCCCCGGCGTCGACCGCATCGTGATGCTCCTCGCCGACGAGCCCAACATCCGCGAGACGATCGCCTTCCCGCTCAACGGCAACGCCCAGGACCTGATGATGGGCGCCCCCAGCGAGCTGGAGGAGTCCCGCCTCAAGGAGCTGAACATCTCCCTGCGCAAGCCGGTCGCCGCCGGCAAGGCCGAGGGTGCCGCCGCCAAGGCGGAGCAGGACGCCAAGTAGCCCTTGGCCCAAGGCAGCCGGGGCCCGGGACCGTTGATGCGGTCCCGGGCCCTTCGCCGTTTCCGGGGCGCTGTTCCGGCGGACGGGAGTGGGGGTCTGGCATCCGCGCAGGGGCCGGAGGCCCGACATCCGCGCAGGGGCCGAAGGCCTGAGCATCCGCACAGGGCTCTCTGAGTACGCGTACTCAGGGATCGACGGCCTTCGGCGGCGAGAGTGAGAGGCACGCCGACCGACTGGAGACCACCATGCCCGTGCCGCGCACGACCAGCCGACCCACCGGGGCCGCCCGGCGCGGCGTCGTCCCGGCCGT
Organism: Streptomyces flavofungini; assembly: GCF_014650815.1. GTDB lineage: Bacteria > Actinomycetota > Actinomycetes > Streptomycetales > Streptomycetaceae > Streptomyces > Streptomyces flavofungini. Next base: position 18,294 of record NZ_BMVR01000011.1, on the reverse strand, counting down.
CGTCGGCGCCGCCGCCCTCGCGGGCGCGGCCGTCCTCGTGGCCCTCACCGGCTGTTCCGTCCTCGACTTCAAGGAGGACGTCTGCCGGGGCGGCGAGTACCCGGTCATGACCGTGAACGGCACGGGCTCGGCCTGTGTCTCGGAGGACGACAAGCCCCCCAAGGGATACGTGCGTTACCCGGCGGGCAAGGTGCCGGAGAAGGTCGACGACAAGTGGGACGTGTACTGGCGGACCCACACGCTCGACGAGCACGGCAAGATCATCGACGACCCGGACGCGCCCTGACCGGTCCGGTGCGGGCAGGGTCGGCCGGGCTCCGCCCGGTCATGTCGGCTCGCATGTCCAGGGCGACGCGAGCACGCGGCACGCCGCCGTCACCGTGCAGTACGCCGCGCCCGCGCATCCCGGGGAGTGGGACCGGGAGCTGAGCGGCGGGAAGGACCGGCCCGGGCATCTGGTCGAGCCGGAGCGGCAGTTGGCGGAGCTGCGCGGGCTCGCCTCGCGGCAGGGCGCGGGGGACATCGGGCCCGTCGCGCTCGACGGCTCCCGCACCATGCTCGTGCACGACGGGGTGTGGACCATCGCGGAGTCCGTGTTCCTGGCGAACGCCCAGTCGGCCGGGGAGGTGCCGCCCCTCCCGCGCGTCTCCGCCCAGTGGTCGCGCCTTGAGTGCGCGCACCGGGTGGCTGGAACCAGCCGGTGGATCTGCCTCACCAACGCGGGCCATCCCTACGACAAGCCGGTGGCGGTGGTAGAGCTGGATCCGCGAACGCGAAGGCTGGCGTTCGTGGGACTCGGCTGACCGGAGGGCCGCCCGCAACCGAAGGACTGCGTGGTCCCCAGCGGGACGAGGTGACCTGCCGGACGGGGCTCAGGCCGCCCGCGTGGGTGAGCTGTGACTCTCCGCCTCCGCCGTCGCCCACTCCGTCACCAGACGTTGGTACTCCCGGCGCTGCTCCGTGCTCAGCCGCCCGCCGCAGCGCAGCCACAGCGCACGGATCTCCTCGTTCACCTCGTCGGCGGTACGCCGGCTCTCGGAAGCGGGATTCGTGGCCATACTGTGAAGCGTACGTGCGCCGGAGTGAAGGCGAAGTGAGGCCGATCACGAAGTGATCAACAGCTCACTTGGACCGTGTATATCCAGCCACATCCCGGGTAATCGCTCTCGCCTCAACCGCGGCTTGAGACTTTTCCGGCTCGGCGGAGCCCCGACCGCACCCCCGCGCGGACGAAGTCTCCGGCAGTCCTTCAACGAAACACTTGAATCCATGACTGCCGCAGATACGGAACGGGCGACCGGTCCCGCCCATGAACGAAGCACCCACCGGTGGACGCTGCTCGCGGTGAGCGCCGCGCAGCTCCTGGTCGTCCTGGACGGGACGATCGTGAACATCGCGCTGCCGTCGGCGCAGCGCGCGCTGGACATGTCGGACGCGAGCCGCCAGTGGGCGATCACGGCGTACGCGCTGGCGTTCGGCGGCCTGCTGCTGATCGGTGGCCGGATCAGCGGGGTGCTCGGACACCGGCGTACGTTCCTCGTCGGCCTGGCGGGATTCGCCGCGGCGTCGGCGCTGGGCGGGGCGGCGGTGAGTCCGGGGATGCTGTTCGGGGCGCGCGCCCTGCAGGGCGTGTTCGCGGCGCTGCTCGCGCCCGCGGGGCTCTCTCTCCTCACGATCACGTTCACGGAGCCGCGGGCCCGGGGCCGGGCGTTCGGGGTGTTCGCGGCGGTGGGCGCGGCGGGCTCGGCGGTGGGCCTGGTGGCGGGCGGGCTGCTGACGGAGTACGCGAGTTGGCGCTGGTGCCTGTATGTGAACGTGCCGTTGGCGCTGCTCGCGGTGGTCGGGGCGACGTTCGTGCCGAAGGACCGTCCGGCCGGGGACGGCGGGCGCCTCGACGTACCGGGGGCGCTGCTGAGCGCCGGGGGCTTCGCCGCGGTGGTGTACGCGTTCAACGAGGCGGAGCCGCGCGGCTGGGGCTCGGGGCGGGTCCTTGCGCTGCTCGCCGCCGGTGCGGTGCTGCTCGGGGCGTTCGTCGCCGTGGAACTGCGGGCGCCGCGGCCGCTGTTGCCGCTGCGGATCCTGGTGCACCGGGCCCGGGCGGGCGCGTTCCTCGCGATCACGCTGCTGTTCGTCGCGATGTTCGGCTTCTACCTCTTCATGAGCTACTACACGCAGACGGTGCTCGGCTATTCGCCGGTGGAGGCGGGCCTGACGCTGATCGTCAACGCGCTCGCGGCGCTGGTCGGGGCGACGTTCATCGCGGGGAAGCTGCACGGCAGGGCGCGGCCGGTGGCCCTGGTCGTACCGGGCCTGCTCGCGGCGGCGGCCGGAATGTTCCTCCTGACCCGGCTGACGGCGGACAGCGGCCACGTCTTCTGGCTGTACCTGGTCCCGTCGCTCACCCTGACCGGCCTCGGCCTCGGCTGTGTCCTGCCGCCGACGGCGAGCCTGGCGACGGCCGGGATGCGGGGCCATGACATCGGCGCCGCGTCGGCCGCGTACAACGCCTCGCAGCAGTTGGGGGCGGCCCTGGGCACGGCCCTGCTGAACACGATCGCGTCGAGCGCGGCGGCGACGTACCTGGCCGGCCACCGGGACGCGAGCCCGACGGCGGCCTCGGTGCACGGCTACACCAGCGCGCTGTTCGTCGGCTTCGGGATCCTCGCGGGGGCGGCGTGCCTGGCGTGGGTGCTGCTGGGGGTGCGGGGGCGGCGGGAGCCGTCGACTCCGGAACGCGTGGAGCGTACGGAGGAGACGGCTCCGCTGGCCTAGGCCGGTGCGCGGCCCGGCCGAGGCGGTCCTATGCCGCCTCGGCCAGTTCGCACCACACGAACTTGCCCTCGCCGCCCAGGAGGTGGGCGCCGCCCAGGTGGTACCAGCCCCAGCCGTCGGCGCAGCACTTCACCAGGGCGAGGCCGCGGCCCGCCTCCGCCAGGAGCAGGTCCCTGGCCGGGGGCGCCGGGGGCTCGGGCGGGGTCGGGTCCGCGTCCCAGACCTCGATGCGGAGGATGCCCCCGGCCCAGTGCAGCCGCAGCGCCGCCGGGCCCTTCGTGTGCGTCACGGCGTTGGCCACCAGCTCCGTCGCGACGAGTTCCGCCGACTCGGCGAGGTGCGGGAGGCCGTGGGCGGAGAGGATCACGCCGAGGGTTCGGCGACAGATAGTGACGGCGCGGAGGTCGTTGGGGATGTGGAGGGTGTACTGCCAAGGGGCCGGGGAGGGGGTCAGGATCGGGGTCGGAGAGGGGGGTTCGTCGATGTCGTCGCCGGGGTCGCAGCTCTCGTTCATGCGTAACTCCATTGGATCGATGAGGAGTTGGAGGAGATCGACTCTCTCTGGGCGGTGGCCTGCCGGTGCCCGCTGTGGCGGGGCGACGCGGTGCACTTCCGGACCCGGGGCGTTGCTGTGGGTGGTCGCTTCCTCACCGAAGGTAGGGCAGTAATTTCTGCCTCGGCAACAGGTTCGCGTAACCTTCCCCCCGAAAGAGGGGCGTCAACACGTCCTGCTGCGAGCAGCGTTGAGGGGTAGGTCCCGTATGCCGCCGAGGAGTCAGCCCACCGCGCGCCAGGTGCGCCTCGGCACGGAGCTGCGCAGGCTGCGGGACGCCGCCGGGCTGACCGCGCGCGAGGTCGCGGAGCTGCTGGGGTCCACGTCGGCGCAGATGAGCCAGATGGAGTCGGGCATCGCGGGGGTCAGTGCGGCGCGGGTACGAAGCCTCGCGGCGCACTACGCCTGCGGGGACGCCGCGTTGGTGGACGCGCTCACGTCGATGGCGACCGAGCGCACGCGTGGCTGGTGGGAGGGCTACCGGGGCGTGCTGCCGCCCGCCTTCCTCGACCTGGCGGAGCTGGAGCACCACGCCACGCACATCCAGGAGGTCGGCACCGCGCACGTCCCCGGCATCCTGCAGACCGAGGAGTACGCGCACGCGGTGTTCTCGTACTGGCGGCCGGAACTGCCGAAGCGCGCACTGGACCTGCGGGTCGAGCACCGCAGGCGGCGCCGGGAAGCCCTACTACGGGACGGCGCGGCGCCGTACGTGGCCGTCCTCCATGAGTCCGTGCTGCGCATCCGGGTGGCGGACCGCCGGGTCGCGCGGCGACAGCTCGACGCGGTCCTGCGCCAGTCGGAGAGCGGCACCTTCGTGATCAGGGTGATCCCCTTCGACGCGGACGGATTCGCGGGTGCCAGCGCGGCGCTGCTGTACTTCCAGGGGCCGGTGCCCGCCCTCGACACCGTCCAGCAGGACACGTCCATGGGCTCCGCGTTGATGGACGCGGCCGCCCAACTCCAGTCGGCGCGAACGCTGGTCCGTAAAGTGGAGTCGGCGTCCCTGGGACCCGCCGAGACGCGTGCCCACCTCCACCATCTCGCGAAGGAGCTGTAGCCGTGATCCAGTGGCAGAAGTCGTCGTTCTCCAGCGGCTCGGACGGCGCGGCATGCGTGGAACTGGCCGCCGCCGACGGCGCCTTGCTGCTCCGCGAGAGCGAGGACCCCGAGCGCGTACTCACCCTCGAACCCGCAGCCCTCGGCGCCCTCCTCCACCACCTCAAGGCCCCCGGCCGGCTCACTCGGTGACGAGGCGCGACCAGACCTCCGGCGCCGTGAGGGCGTCGACCGTCGCGGGGTCGGCGTGCAGCAGGGCGGGCAGGGCCGCCGTCCAGGGGCCGATGTGGGCGGCGCGGGCCGCAGCGGGGGCGGCCCGGTCGGGGGGCAGGGCGAGGGCCAGGGTCACGTAGGCGTCCCTGACGTCGGGGGTGCGCGGGAAGGACTCGATGAGAGCCTCGGCCCGGTCGTGCTCGCCCGCTTCGGTGAAGACGCGGATCAGGTCGGGCAGCCCGTCCGGCACGACCCACTCGTCGGAGGCGGGCCACTGCTCCCGGATGTACTCCTCGGCCCGGTCGGCCTGACCGGTGGCCAGCAGTCCCCGCACCAGGTCCGGCGAGACCGCGTCCTGCCACGGCGTGCGTTCGGCCTTCGCGAGCAGCTCCTCCGCCGTCGGATGGTCGCCGACGGCGTACGCCGCCCGCGCTCTGGCCACCGCCTCCCCACGCGACTGAGGGGCGCCGGACGGCGTCGCCATGAGCTGCGAGTGCAGTTCCAGGGCGAGATCGCGGCGGCCCACAGCGGCGAGGCGGGTGATCCCCTGCGCCAGCGCTTCGACGGGGAAGTCGCCCTCCGAGAGCTTGGCCAGCAGCTTGGCGACCGCCACGGTGTCCGCGTCGGCGCCCCGCTCGGCGAGGACCTCGACGATCGCCCAGCGGGCGGTGGCCCGGTCCGTCGGGTCCGGCAGCCCGCGCACCACGGCCTCGGCGAGGTGGGCGCGCCCGTCGGCCGCCAACCGGCGTACCACCAAGGTGAGTTCGCGGGCGGCACCGGGCCGGTCGGCGTCGATGTGGCCGAGGGCCCGGTCGACCTCACCGGCCTCCACCAGGGCCTCGACCACGATGGACCGCAGGGTGTCGAGGCTCGTGGGCATCCAGAGGTACGGCGGGAGCGCGTCGTCGCCGCTCTTGGCGCCGCCCTGCTGCTCCGTGTCGGCGAGGAGGAGCGCCTCGGCGTCGGCGAGCAGGAGCAGCGCCTCCGGGCAGCCCGCCCGTGCCAGCTGCCCAGCGACCCTGGCGCGGCTCTCGGCGTCGGACAGGTGGGGCAGGACCCGGCGGTAGCCCGACTCGGCTTCCGCCAGGGTCCGTTCGGCCTCGTCGGCGTGGCCCGCGGCCAGCAGGATCAGGCAGATCGTGGACAGGGTCCGCGGGGTCGCGGCCGAGGCGCGGACGGCCTGGGCGAGGGCGAGGGCCTGCGCGGTCCGTCCCGCCTCCGCGAGGGCCAGGGCCACCTCCGCCAGGCCGTTCTCGGGGGTCAGGAGCGTACGGGCCGCGGCCTCGGCGTCGTCGTAGTGGCCGTGCCGGACGAGGAGGCGGCACAGGTCGAGGGCCACCGGCCGGGCACGTGGGTCAGGGGGCAGGAGGGCGGCCAGATCCACCGCCAGGTCGGTCCGCCCCGCCGCCGCCAGGCGCAGCAGCACCTCACGTCGGACGTTCGTGTTGCTCAGGGTGCTCCGGGCCACGCCGTCGGCCAGCTCGTGGCGGCCCGCGACCACGAGCACGGCGCACACCCGGGCGATCTGCGGGGAGGTCGTGGCGGGGGTGCCGGCGGCGGTGAGGTAGCGGATGGCGTCCTCGGCGTCCGCGGACAGGGCGATCTCCAGGGCGAGCTCGGCGCGGGCGGCGTCGGCGGCGGCGTGCACGGTCGCGTGCGAGGAGGGTGCGAAGAACCACTCGACGTCGTCGGGCGGCGGCCCCGCGCTCGACAGGAGCAGCTCTACGAACTCCTCCGCGGCCTCGCGCCGTCCGGTGACCGCGAGGGCGCTGGCCAGCGCCCGACAGCAGGTGTGGTCCTCGTCCTCGTCGCCGGTCGGATGGGCGTGCGGCATGAACGGCATGTCCGGTCGGAGCCGCCATCCCGCTTCCTCGGCGAGTACGTCGCCTTCGAGGATCGTGGTGCGTGCTTCGGCGAAGAGCGCGTCGGCCCGCTCGTCCTCGCCCGCGCGCGCCGCGCCCTCGGCCAGCGCGATCAGGGACAGCGTGCGCGTGCGGTCGTCGGCGGATGAGCGGGCCAGCCGTTCCGCGTCCTCGGCCGGTCCGCGCGCGGCGACCGCCGCCACCACGGCGGGCAGGACGTTCTCCCGCTGGACACCGTCGGGCAGGAGGCCGACCACGGCCGTGGCCCGGGACAGTTCGCCCCAGGCCAGCCAGGTCCTGACGACGCGGGCGAGGCGCGGTCCGGAGACCAGGGGGGTGGTGTCCCTGGCCGCGGCCGCCGCCAGGTCCTCCACGATCTCGATCGCGTGCCGGTGCTCGCCCCGCGCCCGGACCCGTTCGGCGACGCGCAGCACGGCGTCCACCCGCTCGTCGCCGTCCGGAATGCTCTGCGCCAGCGCCACCGCCCGGCGCGCGTGCCCCAAGGCCGCCCACGCCTCCGGCAGTTCGGCCGGGAGGGTCCGGTTGCGGTGGGTCAGCGCGTCCCGGTGCAGGGCGAGCCGCAGCATGTCCGGCAGGTACCCTCGCCCGCCCGCCTCGACGATCGCCTCCTGGGCGTCGCGGATCTCGGTGAGCGTGGCGACGTCGCCGCCCGTCGCGCGGTAGAGGCGTTCGTGCCGGGCCGGGTCCACCGCCACGGCCACCGTGCGCGCGAGGTCCTGCTGGGCGCGTACCAACGCGAAGTATCCGCGCAGCAGATAGCCGGGGGTGTCCTCGGGCCACCCGCGCTCCCGGTAGGAGTCGGCCCAGGCGTGCAGGCGCTGCCGGAGGGCGTCGAGGCGGGGGGCGCCGAGCATGCGCTCGGCCTGGAGGTGCAGTTCCTCGTGGGCGAGGAGGTAGGCGGCGCCGCCGGAGTGGGACGCGCCGACCACCGCCTCCCGCACCTCGAACGTCCGCCCCGCACTGGTCCGCAGCACCTCCTGCAGCTCGTACGGAGCCGAGTCCGTGAGCCGCGCCAGGTCCTCCGCCGTCAGACCGCCCCGCGCCGCCGTGATCAGGCCGAGCGCGTCCAGATGCAGCCCGCCCTTGGCGACGAGCTGGCCCAGTTCGAGTTCGGCGGCGCCGCGGATGGCCCCGGCGCGCTCGGAGGGCGTCAGGGTGCGGACGGCGCAGGCCGTGCGGAGCGGGTGGTGGTCGGGGACGTCGGTGGGGATCGGCGGGTTGGGCCGCCCGGCGACGACGACGCGCAGCGCCGGGTCGGTCGGCTGCGGGAGGAGCCCGGCGATGCTGTGGGCGTCGGGTCCGGCCGTCACGCCCCGGTCCTCGTCGAGGCCGTCCACGAGGAGGACGAGGCGTTCGTGGCGGGCCGCGCACACCTGGGCGGCCTGGCCGAGGAGTTGGAGGAGGTGGGCCTCGCGGGTGGACTCGGTGAGGTTCGGGGGCAGGGGTTCGCCCAGCATCTCGGCGAGCTGCTCCAGGACGACCTCGACGAAGGCGGTGCGGTCGTTCTGCGCCGCCCACCGCGCGGTGACGAAGAACGGCACGACCCGCACACCCGGCGGCGGGTGCAGCGCGAACCACGACAACAGCGCCGTCTTGCCCGCCCACGCCCCGGCCCGCCACCACGCGTACGACCGGTCTCCCGCACCCCGGCAGAAGGCGGCCAGCTCGGCCAGCTCGGCCTCGCGGTCGACGAGCTGCCGCGGGGCGGTCAGGCGCACGTGCTCCCAGTAGGCGGAGCGGGCGGGGGGTCCGGTGGCGGGGCCGGGGGAGGTGTTGATGGTGGTGGGGCCGTTGAACGCGAAGGAGCCGGAGACCTGCTTGGCCTGGATGAGGTGGCCGTACTCCCCGTCGAAGACGCTGTTGTACGTGTCACCGTCGTCTCCGTCGACCACGCGCCCCTCCGCCCCAACCGCTGCCCTGTACCCCCGGGTTCAGCGTACGGGCGGGCGCGAATCCAGGTCGAGACTTGCCCTCAACCGCGGTTGACGTCCGAGGGCCGCCCCATGACGCACCTTCTGGACATCCCGCACCCCGGCACCGGCACGATCCTCACGCCCCCTTCCGGATCAGCTCCACCAGCCTGCTGAAGCTGTCCGCCCCGTGCCCCGCCTCCGCGCCCTTGCGGAACGCGTCCAGGACCGCCTGCGGGAACGCCGTGTCCACGCCCGCGTCGGCGTTCGTGTGGACGACGTGTTCCATGCTGGCCACGCCCATGGAGATGCGGTCGACGTCGCCCGCGTGGTTCCCGGCGTCGATCCGGGGCGCGTAGAAGTCGATGAACTGGCCCATGCCCGCGTAGTTCCCGCTCGCGTACGGGGCGATCTCCGAGGCGCTGATGCCGTGCGCGTCCGCGAGGGCGACCGCCTGCCAGTACGCGAGCATCGCGGGCCAGAAGATGACCATGTTCAGCTGGTACATGAGGGCGGCCCGGCCCTGGTCCTCGCCCCGGTAGTCGGTCTGCCCGGTGATGACCTCCAGGTCGGCGCGGTACTTCTCGTACGCCTCGCGCGGGCCGCTGTAGAACGTCGACATGTCCGGGCTGCCGATCCCCGGCGGCGGGGACAGCACGCCACCCGTCAGATGGGTGCCGCCGAGCCCCTCCACCCAGCGGGCCGCCGCGCGCGCCTTCTCCGGGACGTCCGAGCTGAGGTTCACCAGGACCCGGCCCGCGAGAGCGTGCTCCGCGCCCGCGAACGCCGTGTACATCGCGTCGTAGTCGATCAGGCTGAGGATCACCAACTCATTGGCGGCCAGGGCCTGTGCGGGCGTCTCCGCCAGCTTCGCGCCGCGCGCCACCAGCGCGTCCGCGCGGGACGGGGTGCGGTTCCAGAGGGTGACCTCGTAGCCCCGGTCGAGATAGGCGGCGGCCATGGCCTGGCCCATGGGGCCGAGTCCGATGACGGTGACGGATTGTGACATGAACGTCTCCTGTGTATGCGTGGAGTTACTAGAACGAGCGCTCTATCTAGCGCCGTGAGGAAACGTAGCACAGCTCTAGAACGAACGCTCTACTCAGAGGATGGGTAAGGTGGCCGGATGAGTCAGTACAGCGCGCCCCCCAGCACGCGTGAGCGGATCGTCGTGGTCGCCGCGCGGCTCATCCAGCGGCAGGGTTACGTCGGCACCGGCATCAAGCAGATCGCCAAGGAGGCGCAGGCCACGCTCGGCTCCGTCTACCACTTCTTCCCGGGTGGCAAGGAGGCTCTCGCCGTGGCCGCGATCAAGCACGGCGAGAAGGAGTTCAGACGGCTCCTGGAGGACGCGCTCGACCGCGAGGGCGACCCGGCCGCCGGCGTCGAGTCCTGCGCCGTCGAACTGGCCGTCGGGCTGCGGGAGTCGGGCTGGACCGACGGCTGCCCCGTCACGGCCGCCGCGCTGGAGACCCTGGGCTCCGACTCCGAGATCCAGCGGGTGTGCGCCGAGGCCCTGCGCGGCTGGGAGCGCGTCGTGGAGAAGAAGCTGCTCGCGTCCGGCTTCACCGCCGAGGACGCGGCCGATGTCGCCACCACCGTCATCAGCACGCTGGAAGGAGCCGAGGTGACCGCGCAGGTCAACCGCAGCGAGGAGCCCCTGCGGGCGGCGGGACGGCAGTTGGCGCGGTTGCTGCGGACGTACGAGAGCTGAGTTCGCGTACGCGCGTACGCGAAAGGGCCGGGACCGCACATCGCGGTTCCGGCCCTTCCGGCGCGCCTACTGGGCCCTCACTGGGCCTTCACTGGGCCTTCTTCGGCTCCTCCAGGCGCGGGAACAGCACCGCGCCCTTGGTGACCGTGGCCCCGGCCGGGAGCTGGCCCCAGGTGCCCGCGTCCTGGACCCGCTGGTCGGCGAGCGCGCCGAGCGGGGCCTCGGCACCGAGGGAGTCCCAGAGCTGCTGGGAGGTCTCCGGCATGACGGGGTTGAGGAGCACCGCGACCGCGCGGAGCGACTCGGCGGCCGTGTAGAGGATGGAAGCCAGGCGCGCCCTGCCCTCGGGCGATTCGTCCTTGGCGACCTTCCACGGCTCCTGCTCCGTGATGTAGCCGTTGACCTGCTTCACGAAGTCGAAGACGGCGAGGATGCCGCCCTGGAAGTCCAGGTCGTCGCCGACCTTCCGGTCGGCCTCCGCGACGGCCTTGGCCAGGCCGTCCCGGACCGCCTGCTCGGCCGCGCCGGGCGCCTCGTCGGCCGGCAGGGCGCCGCCGAAGTACTTGCCGACCATGGCGGCGACGCGGGAGGCGAGGTTGCCGTAGTCGTTGGCCAGCTCGCTGGTGTAGCGGGCGGTGAAGTCCTCCCAGGAGAACGAGCCGTCCTGGCCGAACGCGATGGCCCGCAGGAAGTACCAGCGGTACGCGTCCACGCCGAAGTGGGACGTCAGGTCCTGCGGCTTGATGCCCGTCAGGTTCGACTTGGACATCTTCTCGCCGCCGACCATGAGCCAGCCGTTGGCGGCGACCTTGCCGGGCAGCGGCAGGCCCTGCGCCATCAGCATCGCGGGCCAGATCACCGCGTGGAAGCGCAGGATGTCCTTGCCGACGAGGTGCACGTCCGCGGGGAACGTCGAGGCGAACTTGGCCTCGTCCGCGCCGTACCCGACGGCCGTCGCGTAGTTCAGGAGCGCGTCGACCCAGACGTAGATGACGTGCTTGGCGTCCCACGGGACCGGGACGCCCCAGTCGAAGGTCGAGCGGGAGATGGAGAGGTCCTGCAGGCCCTGGCGGACGAAGTTCACGACCTCGTTGCGCGCCGACTCGGGCTGGATGAAGCCCGGGTTCGCCTCGTAGTGCGCGAGCAGCTTCTCGCCGTACTCGCTCAGCTTGAAGAAGTAGTTCTCCTCGCTGAGCAGCTCCACCGGCTTCTTGTGGATCGGGCAGAGCTTCTGGCCCTCGAACTCGCCCTCGCCGTCGAGGAGCTCGCCCGGAAGCTTGTACTCCTCACAGCCCACGCAGTACGGGCCCTCGTAGCCGCCCTTGTAGATCTCGCCCTTGTCGTAGAGATCCTGGACGAACTCCTGCACACGGTCCGTGTGCCGCTTCTCCGTCGTGCGGATGAAGTCGTCGTTCGCGATGTTCAGGTGCTCCCAGAGGGGCCGCCAGGCCTCCTCGACGAGCTTGTCGCACCACTCCTGCGGGGAGACCCCGTTCGTCTCGGCCGTGCGCATGATCTTCTGACCGTGCTCGTCCGTGCCGGTGAGGTACCACACCTTCTCGCCGCGCTGACGGTGCCAGCGCGTGAGCACGTCGCCTGCGACGGTCGTGTAGGCGTGGCCCAGGTGAGGAGCGTCGTTGACGTAGTAAATGGGGGTCGAGACGTAGTACGACTGCACGTCGTTCGCCCCCTGCTTCTCGGATCCAGTGGCCGCCATGGTCGAAATCCTAACGGCCCAACGAAGATCCACTCACATGGCGAAGGGGTCGCCCACCAGGACCGTGAACACCGGGTCGTCCATCAGGCCCGCGGGCATCCGGTCGAGCGGCAGCCGCTCGGCGTCCGACCGGTGCCCCTGCGCGCAGGCGTGGAACGGGCCCGTCGGACTGAGCAGCACCGCGAGGTGGGGGTCGGCGTGGTGCAGCCACCAGTTGGACAGGCCGATCGCCGGGTCGGACCGCAGGTACTCGAAGGCCCGCCACATCGCGGCCAGCCGGGCGATCGCCTCCGGGTGCGCCCACCAGGACGGACACCACAGGTGACTGCCGTCGTCCATGCGGCGCTGGATGATCAGCGCGAGATAGTCGGAGACGAACGCCGGCAGGCTGCTGAACGCCAGCGGCGCGCGCTGCTCCTCGTCGATGAGCTGGGCCCGGTCGGTGGTCATGGGGCTGTCTCTCCTTCTGCCGGGGATTCCCGTGCGGGGGCGGGGGCCGGGGTGCGCGCGGCGCGGGGCCGCGGTGGCGCTGCCAGGTGTCCGCGTACGTAACGTGCCTCGTCCTCGCGGCCGAGCTGGGCGTAGACGTCGGCGAGGCAGAACACCGCGTCCCGCAGGCCGAGCGCGTGCGCCTCCTGGTCGTCGAGCCAGGCGCGGCGGCGCAGCTCCACCGCCTCGCGGGCCGGGGCGAGGGCGGCCTCGGCGAGGGCGCGGCGGCCGGTGGCGCGGGCGCGGCGGCCGGTGGCGCGGGCGCGGACCTGGAGCGTCCGGGCGTACGCGCTGAGAGCCTCGGCCAGCCAGGCCGTCGACTCCCCGGCCGCGTGCTCACGGACCAGCGCCATGCCGTCCGCCGCGTGGCGCAGGGCCTCGTCGTGCCGTCCGAGGCGGGCGCAGGCGAGGCCGAGGGCGACGAGGGCGGCGCCGAGGGAGGGCTCGTAGGAGAGGCCGGGGGTGGGCTCGGGGGGCGAGGGGCTGTCGGCGGGCGGGGTGCCGTCGGGGCCGGGGGTGCCGTCGGGGCCGGGGGTGCCGTGGGCGGCCGGGATGCCGTACGAGCCGGAACCGCCGCCCGCCGCCGCCCCGCCCGCCCCGCGCAGTTCCGCCTCGCGACGCCGCTCCTCCGCGAGCCGCCGTTCCTCCGCGACCCGCACCGCCTCCCGGCGCCGCAGCTCCGCCACGATCCGCTCCGCCGTGCGGGCCGCCGCGGTGTGCAGGCCCAGCTTCGCCTGGGTCACGCGCAGCCGGATCAGATGGCTGCCGAGGGCGGCCGCCTGGGCCTCGCGGCGCTCGGCGGGCAGTGCGTCCAGGACGGCGACGGCCTCGGTGAGGAGGTCGAGGCCCGCCCGCTCGCGCCGGGTCCACACGTACTCGTAGCCCAGGTCCGACAGGCACTGGGCCAGGTCGGGCCGCCAGTCCTCGTCGTCGGCGGCGAGGGCGCGGGCGACGGGCAGGGCCTCGCGCAGGAGCACCCGGTGGGCGACGTCCTTGCCCGCCTGTTCGTAGCATCCGGCGAGGGCGAGGAGGGCGTCGCACAGGGCGCCCCGGTGCTCCGCCGGGTCCTCGGCCGCCAGGTCGCGGCGCAGGGCCACGCACTCCTGGAGGTCCCGCACCGCCCCGGCCAGCTCCGCGTCGCGGTCCGCGGCGGGCAGGAGGCTGCGCCGCCGCCGGTACCGGCCGAGGTCGATGAGGGTGTTGGCGACGGAGACGTTCGGGTTGACGCCGTGCGGGCCGGGGTGGCGGCGGATGTCCAGGGCCTGTTCGAGGACGGTCACCGCCTCGTCGAGACCGGCGTCCACTCCGGCGAGCATGTCGGCGAGCGCGTGCAGGGACCGGCTGTGGTCGCGGGCGCGCCGGAAGCGCGGCGCCTGGTCGCGCAGCACCCCGCGCACCTCGGCGGCCTCCCGCATCCAGCGGACGGCCGCCTCCCGGTTCCCCGCGTCGTACTCGATCCACGCCAGGTTGTGCAGCGCCTCGCCGAGCGCGAAGCCGTGCCGGTCGGGGAGGTCGGCCGCGAGGGAGCGGCGCAGGTCGACGGAGCGGTGGGCCAGGTCGATGGCTTCCTCGTAGCGGCCCGCCTGGTCGTAGTTGAGGGCCTGCGAGAGCAGCGCCTCGGCGAGGAACGGCGCGTAGGCGTCGCGGTTGACGGCGACCTGCTCGTCCAGGATGCGCAGGGACTCGTCGGTGACCTGCGTCGCCTCCTTGTAGCGGCCGTCGTTCCAGTAGCCGATGCTCTGACCGTTCAGGCTGCCGATGAGCAGGTTGAGGTGTTCGCCGGGCTGGGTGCTCTGCAGCCAGCGGCTGAGGTCGGCCGCCTCGTCGCTGTGCCGGTTGGACTCCTCCCGGTCGCCGCGCCGCCACTCGATGGCGGAGGCCGTGCGCAGGAACTCGACCAGGCCGCTGCGGTACCGCTCGGGCCGGTCCCGGTCCAGGCGGCGCTGGATGGCGAGGGCCCGCCCGATGAGCTGGTGCGCCCGCTCCAGCTCCTCGATCCCGGCCAGACACCAGGCACACAGGTCGTACGTGGCCGCGAGGTCCGCCTCGTGCGTACGGGGATCCGCCTCCGTGAGCCGCCGCCGCAGGCCGAGCGCGTTCTGCGCGGCCTGCAACGCCCCCTCCCAGCTGGCGAGTTCGCCGAGGCAGCGCGCCAGATGGTGCTGGTCACTGGCGCGTTCGACGTCACTCGGCCCGCCAGGACCGGGGGCGTCGGCGTAACTCCCCACCAACTGCTCGGCGACACGCACGGCGAACCGCGTCAGCACGTGCGACCGCCGGGGCAGCGTGTCCAGGCACGCCCGCAGCGCCGCCGTGCTCACCGGCACCTCGTCCAGGGCCCGGTCCAGCAGGTCGAGCACGAGGCGCGCCCGCCCCGGCCGCCCCTCGTTGGTGTGCGTGATCACCGACCGCGTCAGCACCGTGAACGCCGTCGTCCACTGCTCGTCGGACGCCCCGGCGAGCAGCGCGATGAGCAGCTCCGGATCGTCGGCGACCTCCTGCGACGCCTGGTACTCGGCGACCCGGTCCGGGTGCAGCCCGCCCCAGTGCCGGTCCTGCGCGGCCGGGTAGAGGCGGCGCAGCCACTCGTCCAGCTCGTCCACCGGGACGGGGCCCGCGTGCGGAAGCCGGGCGAGCGTGGCGCGGGCCTCGTCCCGGCCCGCCGCACCGCAGAGGGTGGCGGCGGCGACGGCCCGGCGGAGCAGGGGGCCGGTGCCCGAGCCGGTGCCGTTGATGTCCCCGAGCCCGGCGGAGACGGCGGCGCTGGCCCAGTAGCCCGCCTCCTGCTCCAACAGGGCCTGCTCCAGGAGGCCGTGCTCCAAGGGGCCCGGCTCCGGCGCCCGCTGCCCCGGGGACAGCCCCTTCCGCAGCAGGGCCTCCAACGCCCGCATGTGCAGCGACAACGGACTCTCGTGCCCGTCGTGCAGGACCGGCGGCTGCACCTCCGCCGCGATCGAGGGCCAGTTCACCTCGCCGTACCCCGGTACGAGCCGCAGCACCCGCGCCAGATCGGCGACGGCGAGCCGGAACGCCTCGGCGGCCGGGCCCGGCGTGGTGTAGAGCGGCCGCAGGCTGAAGTCCGGCACCCCGCGCACGCCGAGGACCCCAGGACCGCTCCCGGCGGCCCCCGTCCCCGCCCCCACGACCGGCCGTGGCCCGGGGCGCCCGAGGGCCGACGACAGCCACGACCCCATCGACCGGGCGAGCAGCAGAATCCGGAACCGGTCCCGCGCGTCATCGGCCAGCGCGGCGAGCGCCCGCACCAGATCGGGCCGGGTCTCCGCGTAGTCGACGACGACCAGCGTCGGATGCCGTACGTCTATCAGCGGCCGCAACCGCTGCTCCAGGCGTGCGCCGTCGCCGTACAGGACCTCGTGCCGCAGCCGCCCCGCCACCCACCCGTCGGCGCGCAGACCCGCGGTCAACTCCCGGGCGAGCCGCGACTTGCCCTGCCCGCCGGTGCCGACGAGCGTGCCGACCTGGTGCGCCGCGTCGGACTCCACACACCAGTTGCGCAGCTCCCGCAGCTCCTTCTCGCGCCCCCGGAACGACACGGCCTCCACGTCCGCGCGCAGCACCATCAGCGGCGACCGCAACTCCCGCAGCACCCGCACCGGCGCCAGCAGCCCCGCCAGCTCGGCCGCCTCCAACTCCGGCGGCAACCCGCTGTGCTCCTCCACGACCGCCCGGAACACATGGTCCGCCAGCAGGTCCTCGGCCCGCGTCACACTCAGCCGCACCCCGCTGCCCGCCTGCCGGTCCGCCCGTACGACCCCCAACAGGAGGTCACCCGGCCGCAGTTCGTGCGGTACGCCGGTGGGCTCGGCGGTGAAGACGGCGGCGCCGGACATGCCCGCCCACGGGGAGTCCATGTCGCGCCCGGTGCCGAACACCCCCACGGGCCCCACGAGTTCGTACCGCCGGGCCGGATACCCCGTGAGCGGATTGACCCGGGCGGAAATCTGCTCCATGACCCCGCCGCCGCCACCCTCGGCCCCCTCGCGTCGCGCCCGCTGCATACGGGGAAACCCATGGCAGCACACGGACTGCCCCAGGTTGTGGGTGACGAGCCGCCCCCACCGCTGCGGGCGCCGCCCGACCCGCTCCTCGAAGGACCCCGGCGGCAGCCAGCCCGCGTCCCGGATCTCCACCAGGGCGGCGTCGAGCACCCCGCCCTCCGCGCCGGCGTCCCGCCGCCAGCGGACCGTGGCGGTGTACGCCCGGTCGGACCCCGGCAGGAGAACGGTCGGCTTGGCGCCGCCGGGCGGGAGGAGGTGGGCGGCGGTGAGGACCAGCCGGGGGGCGATGAGGTAGCCGGTGCCGGAGACGCTTGCGTGCGGCTGGTCGGGGTGGCCGGTCCCGTCGTCGCCGGTCCCCCTGCGCGTCACGACGCGTACGACGCGATCCTGCTCCAAGTCACCACCTCCGTCGGCGCGTCGAGCGGGGCGCGACCGCCGAAGCGGCTAGGGCTCTTCATCGCCGATGGAGACATCACCGCGCGTCGCGGTGCGCGGCCTGAGGGTCAGGCTCACCCGCTGGGTGGCGCGGCGGGTGTTCTCCTGCCGCCCGTCGGCCTGGACGACCCCGAAGCGGAGCCCGCCGGAGCCGCCCCGGGTACGCAGCAGCTCGACCTCGAAGTCGACGGTGATCGCTTCGACGTCGAAGCGCACGTCGGCGGTGCGGGCGCGGCGCTGGGAGTCGGCGACTTGTGCGCGCAGCAGGTCGAGGGCGTCGGCGAGGTCGAGCCACCCGTCGCCGTCGGGCGGTTGATTGCCCTGGGTACCACTGGCCGCCATGGCGCGCTCCCCCTCGCTCTACTCGCTCTACTCGCGTGGAAAACGTCAACACGATACGTAGAGGAGGGGGTTGGTGCCACGGAATCGGCGTTACGGGGCTGCTCGGGCTACGAGGGCTACGGGCGCCAGGAGGCGAGGATGCCCTCGTACAGCTCCTTGTCGGTGAGTTCCCTGGGGTCGGGGCCCGTCAGGAAGTACGCGGCGTTGTCGGCCTTGAGCTTGCGGAGGTAGTCGAAGGCCTTGGCGTCCTTGTCGCCGAAGGCGACGAACGAGAAGAAGAGGGGGTGGCGGGCGGCGTCCGCCAGGGCCTGGTTGGCGGGGCCCTTGGTGTCCGGGGCGCCGTCGGTCTGGAAGATCACGAGGGCGGGGTCGCCGACGTGGCCGGACTTCTCGTAGTGGGCGACGACCTCTTCGACGGCGCGGTGGTAGCTCGTGCGGCCCATGCGGCCCGCGGCGGCGTGCAGTTCGTCGACGCGGTTCTCGTGGTCGGCGAGGGTGAGGTCGGCGGTGCCGTCGATGTCCGTGGAGAAGAACACGAGGTGGACGGTGGCGGTGGGGTCCGTGTGGGCGGCGAGGGCCAGGGTCTGATCGGCGAGGTTCTGGGCGGAGCCGTCTTTGAAGTGGGGGCGCATGGAGCCGGAGCGGTCCAGTACGAGGTAGACGTGGGCCCGGGCACCCTCAAGCCCCTCCTTGCGGAGGGCGGCGCCCGCTGCGCGGTACGCGGTGGCGAGGGCGGGCGCGGCGGCCTTCACCTTGGCCAGGGCGAACGCGGGTTTGGCCTCGGCGGTGCTGTCCGGCTGCGCTGGGGCGGAGGTCTGCTCGGCCGGGGTGTCCTGGTGGGCCGGGGCGGGGTCCGGCTGGGCGTTGGTGGTTTCCGGCTCGGCCGGAGCGGTGTCCCGGTGGGCCGGGGTTTCCGGCTGCGCCGGGAGGTCGGCCGGGGTGCTCTCGGCGTTGGTGTCGCCGCCGACGTGGGCTGTGCCCACCTGTTCCGCCTGGTCGGCCGGGCCGGACGCGTCGACCGGGTCGGCGGAGCCGGACAGGTCGGCAGGGGCCGACGGGGTGGCCTGGTCGGCCGGAGCGGTCGAGTCGACCGTGCCGGCCGGGGCGTCGTCGTCGGCGGGAGCTTGCCGGGCGGCCGGGGTGGTGGGCTTGGCCTGGGTGTTGGGTTCCGGGGTGGCCGGGGTGGTG
>NZ_BMVR01000010.1 GCF_014650815.1 Streptomyces flavofungini | reverse complement strand
CTTCGCCCCAGCCGGTGCCGTCCGCCGCGTCGGCGAACGCCTTGCAGCGGCCGTCGGCGGCGAGGCCGCGCTGACGGCTGAACTCCACGAAGGTCTCGGGCGACGACATGACGGTCACGCCGCCCGCGAGCGCCATGGTGCACTCGCCCTGCCGCAGCGCCTGCGCCGCCAGGTGCAGCGCGACAAGCGACGACGAGCAGGCCGTGTCGACCGTCACCGCCGGGCCCTGGAGGCCGAGGACGTAGGAGAGGCGGCCGGACATGACGCTGGTGGTGTTGCCGGTGAGGAGGTGGCCCTCGACGCCTTCGGGGGCCTGGCGGACGCCCTCGCCGTAACCCTGGTAGCCGGAGCCGACGAACACGCCCGCGCGGGAGCCGCGCAGGGTCGCCGGGTCGATCCCGGCGCGCTCGAAGGCCTCCCAGGCCGTTTCCAGGAGGAGCCGCTGCTGCGGGTCCATGGCCAGGGCCTCGCGGGGCGAGATGCCGAAGAAGGACGCGTCGAACTGGCCCGCGTCGTGCAGGAAGCCGCCGTGCCGGGCGTAGAAGGTTCCCTGCTTGTCCGGGTCGGGGTCGTAGAGGGATTCGACGTCCCAGCCGCGGCCTTCGGGGAGTTCGCCGATGGCGTCGGCGCCGTCGGCGACGAGCCGCCACAGGTCCTCGGGGCCGCCCACGCCGCCGGGGAAGCGGCAGCTCATGCCGACGATCGCGATGGGCTCCCGGGCGGCCGCCGTGAGCTGCTGGTTCTGCCGTCGCAGCCGCTCGGTCTCCTTCAGAGACGCGCGCAGCGCTTCAACGACCGTGTCCGAAGGCCTCGTCATGTCCGGCTCCACATCCGTGCTGCGTCCGTTCGTGCTGCGTCGGCTCGTGCCGCGGCTCGCACTGGGTGTCGTTCGGCGGCTCGTGCCGCGGTCGGCGTCGCGCGCCGCGCCACGGCACGTGCCGCGTCTCGTACTGCTGCGTCTGGTGCTGCTGCGTCTGGTGCTGGGTCAGGAATCACTGTTGTCCAAGGCCAGCTGAATCAGGTTGTCGACGTCCATGGCGTCGATCGAGGCGTCGGCCCCGGCATCGTCATCGGCCGCGGCCGGGCCGGTGCCCGGGTCCGCCGCGGCGAGCCGCAGGAGGGCGTCCACGAGGCCCGCCTCGCGGATGCGGGCGATCGGGACGGCCGCGAGCGCCCGGCGGACCTCGGCGTCGGCGGGGTCGTCCGCGCCGTCCCCCTCGACGCCTTCGCCGTCCGGGTCGCCGGCGGCGTCGGGCAGGAGTTCGGCGAGGAGCTGCAGGGACAGCTCGCCGGGGGTCGGGTGGTCGAAGACGAGGGTGCTGGGCAGGCTCAGGCCGGTCGCGGCGTTCAGACGGGTGCGCAGTTCCACGGCGGTCAGGGAGTCGAAGCCGAAGTCCTTGAACGCGCGGTCCTCCCGGACGGCTTCGGTGCCGTTGTGTCCGAGTACGGCGGCGACCTCCGTGCGCACCAGATTCAGGACGGTCCGCTCGCGCTCGGCGGGCGTCGCGTCGGCGAGCCGGTCGCGCAGGGCGGCCGCCGCGTCGGCGGCGCCGTCGGAGCCGGGTGCGCCCAGGGCGCCGGACGCGGCGTCGAGGGCACTGCGGGCCTCCGGCAGGTCGTCGAGCAGCGGGCTCGGCCGCCGCACCGTGAAGGCCGGGGCGAACCGCTCCCAGTCGACGTCGGCGACGGTGACGAGCGCGTCGCGCCGGTCGAGTGCGTGCCGCAGGGCCGCGATCGCCGACCCGGGCCGCATGACGGGCAGCCCGCGCTTGCTCAGGTGGGCGGCGGCCGCGTCGTCCCCGGCCATGCCCGAACCGCCCCACGGCCCCCACGCCACCGCCGTCACGGCGCGGCCCTGGGCCCGGCGGCGCTCGGCGAGGCCGTCGAGGAAGGCGTTGGCGGCGGCGTACGCGGCCTGGCCGCCACTGCCCCACACCCCGGCGATGGACGAGAACAGCACGAAGGCGTCCAGCGGCGTGTCGCCGAGTAGGTCGTCCAGGTGCGCCGCGCCCGCGGTCTTCGCCGCGACGATCTCCGCGAAGTCGGCGGGGCCCGTCGCGTCGATCATCAGGTCCTGGCCGAGGCCCGCCGCGTGCACGACCGCGCTGAGCGGCGCGTCCGCGGGGATCTCCGCCAGCAGCCGGGCGAGCGCGTCGCGATCGGCCACGTCGCAGGCCGCGACGGTGACCTTGGCGCCCATCTCCTCCAGTTCGGCGGCGAGTTCGGTGGCGCCGGGCGCGTCCGGGCCGCGCCTGCTCGTGAGTACGAGGTGCTGGGCGCCGCCGCCCGCACACCACCGTGCGACGTGGGCGCCGAGGGCTCCGGTGCCGCCGGTGATGAGGACGGTGCCGTGCGGCTGCCAGGGGGCGACCGGGGCGGAGGCCGTGCTCCTGGGTGCCCGGACGAGGCGGCGTACGTGAACGCCCGTGGCGCGGAGGGCGAGTTGGTCCTCGGTGAAGTCGGCGGCAGCGGTGCGGGAGAGGAGCGTGGCCAGGAGGTCACGGGCGCGCGCCGGGACGGTGGCTCCGGGGGTGTCCGTGGCACCGGTCGTCTCCGTGAGGTCGATGAGGCCGCCCCACACGTCCGGGTGCTCAAGGCCCACGACCCGGCCGAATCCCCACGCCTGCCCCTGCGGGACACTACGTACGGGGTCGGCGTCACCGACGGACACGGCGCCGGACGTCGCGATCCACAGCCGCCCGTCGACCTCGGCGTCGACGACGGCCTGCGTGAGCGCGAGGGTCGCAGCCATGCCCCACGTCAAGGCGGGGGTTTCCGGCCCTGAGTGGTCGTGCGCGTCCCCGTCGCCGGATGCGGCGTGGTCGTACGGCCGCTCGTCCAGGGCGAGCAGCGAGAGCACGCCCCGCACGCCGTCCTCGGCACCGGACTCCCGCAGGAGCCGCGCCATCGCCGTACGGTCGACGGCCTCGTCGCCCACGACGACGCGCCGCACGTCCGCACCGGCAGCGGCAAGCGCCTCCTCGGCGGCGGCGCTCCAGGGGTGTCCGGCCGCACCGGCCGGTACGACCAGCGCCCAGGTCCCGCCGAGCGCCGCACCGGCGCCCGGCGCCTGGTCGCCGGAGAGCGGCTTCCAGGTGACCCGGTAGCGCAGGGCCTCCGCCTGGTGCTGCTCCTGCTGCCGACGTCGCCAGGTCGCGAGCGCGGGCAGGACGGACTTCAGCGAGGCCTCCTGGTCCAGTTCCAGCGTCTCCGCCAGACCTTCCAGGTCCTCCCGCTGCACGACCTCCCAGAACTCGGCGTCCACGCCACCGCTCCGGTCGTCGGCCGCCGAACCCGAGTCCTTCGGCTGCGGCCAGTAGGTCCGGTGCTGGAAGGCGTACGTGGGCAGCTCCACGAGGCGTCGGGCGCGCGTGGTGCCGTGCAGGGGCGTCCAGTCGACGTCGATGCCGCGTACGTGGAGGTGGGCGAGGGCGGTGAGGAAGGTGTCGGGTTCGGGGCGGTCCTTGCGGGTGGCGGCGACGAGTCCGGCCTGGGCGGCCGGGTCGGTGATCGTGTCGTGCGCCATCGCCGTCAGGACCGCGTCCGGGCCCAGTTCAAGCAGAGTCGTCACACCAAAACCGGTCAGGGCGCCGAGCCCGTCGTGGAAACGGACCGCCTCGCGGATGTGGCGGACCCAGTACTCCGGGTCCTGCAGCTGGTCCGCTTCCGCCAGCTCACCCGTCACGTTGGAGACCACCGGCAGCTTCGGGGTCTGATACGTCAGGCCCCGCGCGACCTTGCGGAAGCCCTCAAGGATCGGGTCCATCAACGGCGAGTGGAAGGCGTGGGAAACCTTCAGCCAGCGGACCTTACGGCCCTCGGCACGAAGCGATGCCTCCAAGCCCTCCAGGACCGTGCGGTCACCGGAGAGCACCACCTGCGAGGGCCCGTTCACGGCCGCCACACCGGCCCGGTCCTCCAGACCCACCAGCAGCGGCAGGACGTCGGCCTCCGCGGCCTGGACGGCCAGCATCGCCCCGCCCTCGGGCAGCGACTGCATCAACCGACCCCGGGCAGCGACCAGTCGGGCCGCATCCTCCAGCGACCACAGCCCGGCCACATACGCGGCCGTCAGCTCACCGATCGAGTGCCCGCCGACGATCTCCGGCCGCACCCCGAAGGACTCAGCCAGACGGAACAGCGCCACCTCGACCGCGAACAGCGCGGGCTGCGCGTACTCCGTCTGCTCCAACAGCTCGGCATCCGTACCAAACATGACGTCCTGGAGCGAACGTTCTAGCTGCCCATCCAGATGCGCACACACCTCATCCAGCGCATCGGCGAACACCGGGAACGTCTCGTACAACTCCCGGCCCATACCGACCCGCTGACTGCCCTGCCCCGTGAACACGACACCGAGACGGCCGTCCGTCGCAGAGCCCGTGACGGCACCGGCGGAGCCACCCGAAGCGACGGCGTCCAGCCCGGCCAGGAGCTGCACACGGTCCTGGCCGAGCACGACGGCCCGGTGCTCGTGCAGGGCCCGGCCCGAGAGGAGCGACCAAGCCACATCGGCGGAGTCGAACTCGTCCCGGCCCGTGAGGTGCTGGCGCAGCCGCCCGGCCTGGGCGCGCAGCGCGTCCGCGCTGCGCGCCGACACCAGCCACGGCGCGGCCGTCGCCGGGGCGCCTGCGGCAGGCTCGGTCTCTTCGGCAGGCTCGGCGGGCTCGGCCACCGGCGCCTGCTCCACGATCACATGCGCGTTCGTGCCGCTCACGCCGAACGACGAGACCGCTGCCCGACGCGGCGCGCCGCCGTCCCGCTCGGCCCACTCCCGGGCCTCCGTAAGCAGCTCCACCGAACCGGCCGACCAGTCCACGTGCGTGCTCGGCTCGTCCACGTGCAGCGTGCGCGGCAGCACCCCGTGGCGCATGGCCATCACCATCTTGATGACGCCCGCGACACCGGCGGCGGCCTGCGTGTGCCCGATGTTGGACTTCACCGAGCCGAGCCACAACGGCTCCTCGGCGGAACGCTCCTGCCCGTAGGTGGCGAGGAGGGCCTGCGCCTCGATCGGGTCACCCAGCGTCGTACCCGTTCCGTGCGCCTCGACCGCGTCCACGTCACCGGCGGACAGCCCGGCGTTGGCGAGTGCGGCGCGGATGACGCGCTGCTGCGACGGACCGTTGGGGGCGGTCAGGCCGTTGCTCGCGCCGTCCTGGTTCACGGCCGAGCCGCGCACGACAGCCAGCACCTCATGCCCGTGACGCCGAGCGTCCGAGAGCCGCTCCAAGAGGAGCAGCCCGACGCCCTCGCCCCAGCCCGTACCGTCCGCCGCCTCCGCGAACGCCTTGCACCGGCCGTCGGCCGCGAGGCCGCGCTGGCGGCTGAACTCGATGAAGGCGCTGGGCGTGGACATGACGGTGACGCCGCCCGCCAAAGCCATGTCGCACTCGCCCTGCCGCAGCGCCTGCGCGGCGAGGTGCAGGGCGACGAGCGCGGAGGAGCAGGCGGTGTCGACGGTCATGGCGGGGCCCTCGAAGCCGAAGGCGTAGGAGAGGCGGCCGGAGACGACACTGGCCGCGTTGCCCGTGCCGATGTAGCCCTCGGCGCCTTCGGGTGCGTCCTTCAGGAGGTCCAGGTAGTCCTGGCCGTTCGTGCCCGCGAACACGCCGGTGCGGCTGCCGTGCAGTGTGGGGGGCGCGATGCCGGCGCGCTCGAAGAGTTCCCAGGCGGTCTCCAGGAGGAGGCGCTGCTGGGGGTCCATGGCGAGGGCCTCGCGCGGGGAGATCCCGAAGAAGTCCGCGTCGAACCCGCCCGCGTCCGGCAGGAATCCGCCCTGCCGGGCGTAGGTGGAGCCGGGCGTCGCCGGGTCGGGGTCGTACAGCGCCCCGGTGTCCCAGCCACGGTCGGCGGGGAACTCCCCCAGGGCGTCGACGCCGTCGGCGACGAGCCGCCACAGGTCTTCGGGGTCGCGTACGCCGCCGGGGAAGCGGCAGCTCATGGAGACGATGGCGATGGGCTCGTCGTCGTCCGCGCTGGTGGGCGTCGGGGCGGCGACGGCGGTGGGTGCGGTGCTGTCGCCGGTGAGGAGGAGGCCGGAGAGGTAGTCGGCGACGGACCTCGGCGAGGGGTAGTCGAAGACGAGGGTGGCCGGGAGGGTGAGGCCGGTCGCGGCGCCGAGGCGGTTGCGGAACTCCACCGAGGTGAGCGAGTCGAAGCCGAGCCCCTTGAACGCGCTGTCGCCGGGCAGGGCCTCCGTACCGCCGTGTCCGAGGACGGTGGCGGCCTGGTTCCGCACGAGGTCGAGCAGGGTTCGCTCGGCGTCCGGGCGCGGCAGGGCGGCCAACTGGTCCTTCAGGGAGGTGGTTTCGCCGTCGTCCGCGGAGCGCTCCGCGCGGGCGGCCGCCTCCGGCAGGTCGTCGAAGAGGGTGCTGCGGCGGGTGGCCGTGAAGCCGTCGACGAACCGGTCCCAGACGACGTCGGCGACGACGAAGGCGGCGTCCCGGGTCGGGGCCGGAACGGTTCCCCGGGTCGAGGCCGAGGCCGCGTCCTGGGTCGACGAACTGGGTGCCGCCGCGGGCGGCGTCGCCCGGCGCAGCGCCTCGATGGCGCGCGCGGGGTCCATGACGGGCAGTCCCGCTTCGCGCATGCGCGCGTCGGAGCCGTCGTCGGCGGCCATGCCGCTTCCGGCCCACGGGCCCCAGGCGAGCGACAGCGCGGGCAGTCCGGCGGCGCGCCGCTGCTCGGCGAGGGCGTCGAGGAAGGCGTTGGCCGCCGCGTAGTTGCCCTGGCCGGGTGCGCCCACGGTCCCGGTGAGAGAGGAGAAGAGGACGAAGGCCGAGAGGTCGGCGTCGCGGGTCAGCTCGTCGAGGTTCCGGGCCGACTCCGCCTTCGCGCGGAACACGGAAGCCATCCGGTCCGCCGTGAGCCCGTCGAGCACGCCGTCGTCCAGGACGCCCGCCGTGTGGAACACCCCGGTCAACGGCGCGTCCTCCGGAATCTCGTCCAGAACCCGCGCCAACGCCTCCCGGTCCGCCGCGTCACACGCCACGACAGACACCCGTACACCCAACTCCCGCAACTCGGCACACAGTTCAGACGCACCCGGCGCATCCATCCCACGACGGCTCGTCAACAGCACATGACCAGCCCCCACACCCGCCAGCCACCGCGCCACATGACCACCCAACGCACCCGTACCACCGGTCACCAGCACAGTCCCGCCATCGGCCGACCACTCCCCCACCGACGACTCACCCAGCGACACGTCGCCGAAGCCCGCGCGCACCAACCTGCGGACGAACACACCGGACCCGCGCACCGCCACCTGGTCCTCACCCGACGAGGCCCCCAGGACCTGGGTGAGCCGGGACATCGCGCGCGCGTCGGCCGTCTCGGGCAGGTCGACCAGACCGCCCCAGCGCTCCGGGTGTTCGAGGGCCACCACGCGGCCCAGTCCCCACACCGCCGCGCCGTCGGCGTCGGCCACGGCGTCCGAGGCGCCGACGGAGACCGCGCCCCGCGTCGCCACCCACAGCGGCGCGGCCACGTCCGCGTCGCCCAGCGCCTGTACGAGCGCGAGCGTCGGGAGCACGTCGTCGGGTGCGCAGGCCAGCAGGGAGAGCACGCCTGTGACGGGCGTGCCGTTCTCGGCGTCCTGGCCCTGGCGCCCGAGGACTTCGGCCAGCTGCGCCCGCAGCCTGCCCCGGTCGGCGTCCAGTGTGTCCACCAGCAGGACCCGTGCCTGCGCCCCGCTCTGTTCCAGGGCCTGCACGGAGGCGTCCGTCCACGGCTCGTCCGTCGCACCGGCAGGGGCGACGACCAGCCAGGTGCCCGTGAGTCCGGCCCGGGACGGCTTGGTGAGCGGCTTCCAGGCGATCCGGTACTGCCAGCGGTCCAGCTCGGACTGCTCGTGCCGCTGCCGCCGCCAGGCCGTGAGCGCGGGCAGCACGGAACGGAGCGGCGCCTCCTCGTCGACGTCCAGGGCTCCGGTCAGAGCCGCGAGGTCCTCGTCCTCCACGGCCTTCCAGAAGCTGGCGTCCGCAGGGTCGGACCCGGCTCCGGCGCCGCCCGGCGCCTGCTCCAGGGGATTCAGCCAGAGGTGCTGGTGCTGGAAGGCGTACGTGGGCAGGTCGACGTGGCGGCGCGCCTCGGCGGGCTCGAAGAATCGGGTCCAGTCGATGGTGGTGCCGCGTACGTGGAGCTGGGCGAGGGCGGTGAGGAAGGTGTCGGGTTCGGGGCGGTCCTTGCGGGTGGCGGCGACGAGTCCGGCCTGGGCGGCCGGGTCGGTGATCGTGTCGTGCGCCATCGCCGTCAGGACCGCGTCCGGGCCCAATTCAAGCAGAGTCGTCACACCGAAGCCGGTCAGGGCGCCGAGTCCATCGCGGAAACGGACCGCCTCGCGGATGTGACCGACCCAGTACTCCGGGTCCTTGAGCTGGTCCGCTTCCGCCAGCTCGCCCGTCACATTGGAGACCACCGGCAGCTTCGGGGTCTGATACGTCAGCCCCCGCGCGACCTTGCGGAAGTCCTCAAGGATCGGGTCCATCAACGGCGAGTGGAAGGCGTGGGAGACCTTCAGCCAGCGAACCTTCCGACCCTCGCCGCGAAGCTTCTCCTCCAGACCCTCCAGGACCGTGCGGTCACCGGAGAGCACCACCTGGGCGGGGCCGTTGACGGCGGCCAGACCGACGCGGTCGGCCACGCCCTCAAGGAGCGGCAGGACGTCGGCCTCCGCGGCCTGGACGGCCAGCATGGCCCCGCCCTCGGGCAGGGACTGCATCAACCGACCCCGGGCAGCGACCAGTTGAGCCGCGTCCTCCAGCGACCACAGCCCGGCCACATACGCGGCCGTCAGCTCACCGATCGAGTGCCCGCCGACGACCTCGGGCCGTACACCGAAGGACTCGGCCAGGCGGAACAGCGCCACCTCGACGGCGAACAGCGCGGGCTGCGCGTACCCCGTCTGCTCCAACAGCTCAGCATCCGCACCAAACATCACGTCCTGGAGCGAACGTTCTAGCTGCCCATCCAGATGCGCACACACCTCGTCCAGGGCCGAGGCGAACACCGGGAACGTCTCGTACAACGCCCGGCCCATACCGACCCGCTGACTGCCCTGGCCGGTGAACACGATGCCGAGGCGGCCCTCGTCCACCGAGCCCGCAATCACGCCGGGACCGCCGGAAGCCAGCGCCTCCAACCCGGACAGGAACTGTTCGCGTCCCCGGCCGAGCACGACCGCCCGGTGTTCCAGGGGCGAGCGGCCCGAGAGCAGCGACCAGCCCACGGCGAACGGGTCGGCGTCGGCGTGTGCCACGACGTGTTCGCGCAGGCGGTCGGCCTGGGCGCGCAGCGCCTCGGCGCTGCGCGCCGACACCAGCCACGGCAGGGCGGTCGTGGGCGTGCCGGTGGCCGGTTCGGGTGCCCCCGACGGTTCCTCCACCTGCGCCTGCTCGACGATCACATGCGCGTTGGTCCCGCTCACGCCGAACGACGACACACCCGCACGACGCGGCGCACCCCCGTCCCGCTCGGGCCACTCACGGGCCTCCGTAAGCAGCTCGACCGCACCGGCCGCCCAGTCGACGTGGGAGTTCGGCCGGTCCACGTGCAGGGTGCGCGGCAGCGTCTCGTGCCGCATGGCCATGACCATCTTGATGATGCCCGCGACACCGGCGGCGGCCTGCGTGTGGCCGAGGTTCGACTTCACGGAGCCGAGCCACAGGGGTGCGGTGCCGCCGGTGGGGGCTTCGGGACGTTCCTGGCCGTATGTGGCGAGCAGCGCCTGGGCCTCGATGGGGTCGCCGAGCGTCGTACCCGTGCCGTGCGCCTCGACCGCGTCGACGTCACTCGCCGCCAGGCCCGCGTTCGCCAGGGCGGCGCGGATCACGCGCTGCTGGGCGGGGCCGTTGGGGGCGGTGAGTCCGCTGCTGGCGCCGTCCTGGTTGACGGCGGTGCCGCTGACGACGGCGAGGACCTGGTGGCCGTTGCGGCGGGCGTCCGAGAGCCGCTCAAGGAGGAGCAGGCCGACGCCCTCGCCCCAGCCCGTGCCGTCCGCGGCCTCCGCGAACGCCTTGCAGCGGCCGTCGGCGGCGAGCCCGCGCTGGCGGCTGAACTCCACGAAGGTGTCCGGCGTCGACATGACGGTCACGCCACCGGCGAGCGCCATGGTGCACTCGCCCTGGCGCAGCGCCTGGGCGGCGAGGTGCAGGGCGACCAGGGACGACGAGCAGGCCGTGTCGATGGTGACGGCGGGGCCTTCGAGGCCGAAGGTGTACGAGACGCGGCCGGAGGCGATGCTGCCCGCGCTGCCGTTGCCGAGGTAGCCCTCGAACTCCTCCAGGCCCTGAGGGCTGCTGAGGATGCGGTTGCCGTAGTCGCCGTACATGACGCCGACGAAGACTCCGGTCTTGGAGCCGCGCACGGACAGCGGGTCGACGCCCGCCCGCTCGAAGGCCTCCCAGGTGGTCTCCAGGAGGAGGCGCTGCTGCGGGTCGATGGCGAGGGCCTCGCGCGGCGAGATCCCGAAGAACGCGGGGTCGAACTCGGCCGCGTCGTGCAGGAAGCCGCCCTCGCGGGTGGAGCTCTTGCCCGTGCGGGTCGGGTCGGGGTCGTGGAGGTCCGCGTCCCAGCCCCGGTCGTCGGGGAAGGGCGAGATCGCGTCCCCGCCCTCGGCGACGAGCTGCCAGAGGTCTTCCGGGCCGCTCACGCCGCCGGGGTAGCGGCAGCTCATCGCGACGATGGCGATGGGCTCCCGGCTCACCGACTCGGCGTCCTGTAGACGCTGCCGGGTCTGATGCAGATCCGCGGTAACTCGCTTGAGGTACTCGCGGAGTTTCTGCTCGTTCGCCATTTCGGTGCGACTCCTTCAACGCAGAGGGCCGACCCCATCACATCGGCGGGAGGGCAGGGGCAACAACCCCTACCCTCCCCCTACGGACCCCTTGAGGAATTTCTACGAATTACTTTCAGGAGACGCCGAGTTCGTTGTCGATGAAGTCGAACATGTCATCGTCGTCGGCGTCCTCGAGCTGCTCCGCGATGGCGGGCCCGGCGCTGCCGCCCGGCTCGGCGGCGTCGAGGCCGCCGAGCAGCGCCCGCAGCCTGCCGCGCACGGCGGTGCGCTCGTCGCCTGCCAGGACGCCCGCGGCCAGGGCCGCTTCCAGTCCGGCGAGCTCGGCTATGACCCCGCCCGGCCGCGCTCCCGCGACCGTCTCCGTCGCACCGTCACCGCTCGGCAGGCTCTCGTCCAGATAGGAGGCGAGTGCCGCCGGCGACGGGTAGTCGAAGATCAGGGTAGCGGGCAGGCGCAGTCCGGAAAGGGAGTTCAGCCGATTCCGGAGTTCCACCGCGGTGAGCGAGTCGACGCCCAATTCCAGGAATCCCCGGGTGGCCCCTATTGCCTCGGGCCCGGAATGCCCGAGCACCGTCGCCACATTACCCCGCACGGCGTCGAGCAGGGCCCGTTCCCGCTCCTCCGGGGAAAGGCCCGCCAATTGCGCGACGAGGGCCGGACCGGTGCCGTTCGGCTCAGCCGGGTTCCCGGAGCGCACGACTGTCCGGTCGACGCGGCGGGCCGGGGTGCCGACCAGGTCCGAGAAGACGGGCTGTACGCCGCCGGGTCCCGCGGAGGCCCGCAGGGACGCGGTGTCCAGGCGGAGAGGAACGAGAACGGCGGGGTCGACGGGGACAGCGGGGTCGGCGGGGTCGTGGAGCGGTGCGGGCGTCAGGGTGACGGCGGCGTCGAGGAGGGCCAGGCCTTCCGCCGTGGACAGCGCGGCCACGCCGCCCCGCGCCATGCGGCCCAGGTCCGCCCCGGCGAGCTTGCCCGTCATGTCGCTCTCCTGCGCCCACAGGCCCCACGCGAGGGAGGTCGCGGGGAGGCCCTGGCTGCGGCGTACGACCGCGAGCGCGTCGAGGACGCTGTTGGCGGCCGCGTAGTTGCCCTGGCCGGGGCTGCCCAACACGCCTGCGGCGGAGGAGAACAGGACGAACGCGGACAGGTCCAGGTGGGCCGTCAGCTCGTGCAGGTTCAGGGCCGCGTCCACCTTCGGACGCAGCACCGTGTCCAGGCGCTCCGGCGTCAGCGACGTGACGACGCCGTCGTCGAGTACGCCCGCCACGTGCACGACCGCCGACAGCTCACCGCCCGCCTTCTCCAGCAGAGCGGCCAGCGCGTCACGGTCGGCGACGTCGCACGCGGCCACGGTGACCTGCGTGCCCGTCGCCTCCAGTTCGGCGCGGAGTTCGTCGGCGCCGGTGGCGGCGGCGCCCCTGCGGGAGACGAGGAGGAGGTCGCGTACGCCGTGCCGCTCGGCGAGATGCCTGGCTACGACGCGGCCGAGACCGCCGAACGCGCCCGTCACGAGGACGGTGCCCGTGCCGAACGGCGCCGCGTCCTGCCCTGCCGGGGTGACGCCGACCCGGGACAGCCGCGGCACCCACACCACGCCGTCCCGCACCGCCACCTCGGGCTCACCGGATGCCAGCGCGGAGGCCAGCACCGGCCCGGCCAGTGAACCGGCCACCGGCTCGGCCACCGAACCGGCATCCCCGGAGGCATCCGCATCCGCGCCCGCGTCCACATTCGCGTCCGCATTCGTGTCCACGAGGACGAACCGCCCTGGGTGCTCCACCTGCGCCGACCGCACCAGACCCCAGATCGCCGTCCCGGCAGGGTCGACGTCCGCGTCGGTGCCCGCGGCGGGGACGGCGCCGCGCGTCACGACCACGAGCCGTGCGTCCTCGAACCGCTCGTCGGCGAGCCACGCCTGCACCACCCCGAGGGCTTCGGCCAGCGTCGCGGAGACGGCCTTCGGTCCGGCGAGCCCGTCACCTCCGGCGCCCGCCGTCCCACCGGCGGGCCACAGCACCGCGGCGGGAGGCGTCTCCCCCGCCTCGATGGCCGTGCCCAGGGCGGCGAGGTCCGCGAAGGCCCGCGTACCCGGCATCGAGTGCGTGCCGCCGAGGACAGCCAGGGGCACCTCTTCGACGACCCCAGCCGCGTCCCGCCGCTTCCACTCCACGTGGAACAGCGAGTCCCCGACCACCCCACCGCCACTGAGCTGCTCGTCCGAAACCGGGCGCGACACCAGCGAGTCGACGGTGGCGACCGCCTGCCCGGCCTGGTCGGCGAGCGTCAGCGACACGGCGTCCGCTCCGGCGCCGCGCAGGTGGACCCGGACCGTAGCGGCACCCGCCTGGTGCAGCCGTACGCCGCTCCAGGCGAAGGGCAGCCCGAGACCCTGGCGTGCGTCGTCGCCGTCCTGCGGCCGGGGCAGCAGGAGGGTGGCGTGCAGCGCGGCGTCCAGGAGGGCCGGGTGCAGGGTGAAGGCTTCCGCGTCCGCTTCCTCGGGCAGGGCGACTTCGGCGAAGACCTCGTCGCCGCGCCGCCAGGCCGCGCGCAGGCCCTGGAACACCGGGCCGTAGCCGTAGCCCGTCTCGGCGAGGCGGTCGTAGAGCGAGGCCGCGTCGTCGAGGGGTTCCGCGTCGCGCGGCGGCCACTCGGACAGGTCGGGCACGTCCTTGGGCGCCCCGGCGTCGGCCTCGGCGGACAGGAACCCGGCCGCGTGGCGGGTCCACGGTCCATCGGGGTCGCGTTCGTCGCGCGAGTGGACGCTGACCGGCGAACGCCCGTCGTCGGCGGCGGCACCCACGCTGACCTGCACCTGCACGGCACCCCGCTCGGACAGCACCAGCGGAGCCGCCAACGTCAGCTCCTCAAGCACCCCGCAACCGACCTCGTCACCGGCCCGCACAGCCAGCTCCACGAACGCCGTCCCGGGCAGCAGCACCCGCCCGCCCACGGCGTGATCCGCGAGCCACGGATGCGTGGCCACCGACAGACGCCCCGTCAGCAGATGGCCACCGGACTCCACCAGCGGCACGGCGGCCCCCAACAGCGGGTGCTCGGCCGACACCAGCCCGGTGGCCGACACATCGCCCGCCCCACGCGCGGCCGCGCGCGGCCAGTAGCGCCGCCCCTGGAAGGCGTACGTGGGCAGCTCGACGCGGCGCCGCGTCTCGACGGGGGCGTACAGCGGCGCCCAGTCGACCTCGGCTCCGCGCACATGCAGGTGGGCCAGCGCGGTCAGGAACGTGTCCGGCTCGGCGCGGTCCTTGCGCACGGCCGCGATCAGGCCTGCCTGCGCGGCCGGGGCGGTGATCGTGTCGTGCGCC
The DNA here is from genome assembly GCF_014650815.1 of Streptomyces flavofungini. Lineage (GTDB taxonomy): Bacteria > Actinomycetota > Actinomycetes > Streptomycetales > Streptomycetaceae > Streptomyces > Streptomyces flavofungini. The sequence goes on along the minus strand of NZ_BMVR01000010.1, from coordinate 359,616 downwards.
ATCGCCGTCAGGACCGAGTCGGGGCCCAGCTCCAGCAGGCTCGTGACGCCCTGCGCGGTGAGCGCGCCCAGGCCGTCGTGGAACCGGACCGCCCCGCGCACGTGCCGCACCCAGTACTCCGGGTCCTGCAGCAGCGCGGGCCCCGCCAGTTCACCGGTCACGTTCGAGATCACCGGCAGCGCGAGGTCCTGATACGTCAGGCTCTCGGCGACCCGGCGGAAGTCGTCCAGGATCGGGTCCATCAACGGCGAGTGGAAGGCATGGGAGACCTTCAGCCAGCGAACCTTCCGACCCTCGCCGCGCAGCTTCTCCTCCAGGCCCTCCAGGACCGCACGCTCACCAGAAAGCACCACCTGCGACGGCCCGTTCACCGCCGCCACACCGGCCCGATCTTCCAGGCCCACCAGCAGCGGCAGCACGTCCGCCTCAGCCGCCTGGACCGCGAGCATCGCGCCGCCCTCGGGCAGGGACTGCATCAACCGGCCACGCGCGGCCACCAGTCGAGCCGCATCCTCCAGGGACCACAACCCCGCTACGTACGCAGCCGTCAGCTCACCGATGGAGTGGCCGCCGACGACCTCGGGGCGTACACCGAACGACTCGGCCAGACGGAACAGGGCCACCTCGACCGCGAACAACGCGGGCTGCGCATACCCCGTCTGCTCCAACAGCTCAGCATCCGCACCAAACATCACGTCCTGGAGCGAACGTTCTAGCTGCCCATCCAGGTACGCACACACCTCATCCAACGCATCCGCGAACACCGGAAACGCCTCATACAACTCCCGGCCCATACCGACCCGCTGACTGCCCTGGCCCGTGAACACGACACCCAGGCGGCCCTCGACCACCGAGCCCGACACCACGCCCGGACCGCCCGCGGCCACCGCCCCGAGACCGGCCAGGAACTCCGCGCGCTCCCGCCCGAGGACAACCGCCCGGTGCTCGTGCACCGCACGCCCGGACAGCAGCGACCAACCCACATCCACAGGGTCGACGCCAGCTCCCGCCACCGCGTGTTCCCGCAGCCGCTCGGCCTGGGTCAGGAGTGCGTCCGCGCTCCGGCCGGACACCAGCCATGGCACCGCAGTCGTCGGCGCCACCGCCGCCGAAGCGGCCTCGGCGGGCTCGTCCGTCTGCGCCTGCTCGACGATCACGTGGGCGTTCGTGCCGCTCACGCCGAACGACGACACACCCGCACGACGCGGCACGCCACCGTCCCGCTCGGCCCACTCCCGGGCCTCCGTGAGCAGTTCCACCGATCCCGCCGACCAGTCCACGTGCGAGCTGGGCCGGTCCACGTGCAGGGTCGGCGGCAGGACGCCCTCCCGCATCGACAGAACCATCTTGATGACACCGGCGACACCGGCGGCGGCCTGGGTGTGCCCGATGTTGGACTTGATGGAACCCAGCCACAGCGGCCGGTCGGCCGACCGCTCCTGCCCGTAGGTGGCGAGGAGGGCCTGCGCCTCGATGGGGTCACCCAGCGTCGTACCCGTGCCGTGCGCCTCGACCGCGTCCACCTCACCGGCGGACAGCCCGGCGTTGGCGAGGGCGGCCCGGATCACGCGCTGCTGCGACGGGCCGTTCGGGGCCGTCAGGCCGTTGCTGGCGCCGTCCTGGTTCACGGCCGAGCCGCGCACGACAGCCAGCACCTCATGCCCGTGACGCCGAGCGTCCGAGAGCCGCTCCAGGAGCAGCAGCCCGACTCCCTCGCCCCAGCCCGTGCCGTCCGCCGCCTCCGCGAACGCCTTGCACCGGCCGTCCGTGGCGAGCCCGCGCTGACGGCTGAACTCGACGAAGGTGTCCGGCGTCGACATGACGGTCACGCCGCCCGCGAGCGCCATGTCGCACTCGCCCTGGCGGAGTGCCTGCGCGGCCAGGTGCAGGGCGACCAGCGAGGACGAGCAGGCCGTGTCGACCGTCACCGCCGGGCCTTCGAGGCCGAAGGCGTAGGAGAGGCGGCCGGAGACGACACTGGCCGCGTTGCCCGTGCCGAGGTAGCCCTCGCCACGGTCGGGGGCGGTGCGCAGGACGTCTTCGTAGTCCTGGCCGTTGGTGCCGGAGAAGACGCCGGTGCGGCTGCCGCGCAGGGTCGCAGGGTCGATGCCCGCGCGCTCGAAGGCCTCCCACGCGGTCTCCAGGAGGAGCCGCTGCTGCGGGTCCATGGCCAGGGCCTCGCGCGGGGAGATCCCGAAGAAGTCCGCGTCGAAGTCGGCCATGTCGTGCAGGAAGCCGCCCTCGCGGACGTAGCTCGTCCCGGCGTGGTCGGGGTCGGGGTGGTAGAGCGACTCGACGTTCCAGCCGCGGTCGTCCGGCATGTCGCCGATGGCGTCCTTGCCGTCGCTGAGGAGGCGCCACAGGTCTTCGGGGGACCGTACGCCGCCGGGGAAGCGGCAGCTCATCGACACGATGGCGATGGGGTCGCCGTCGACCGCGCCGGTCCGGGCGGGGGCCGGCGCCGGGGTGTCGCCGCCCTGCGGTGCGAGGTCGCCGAGGAGTTCGTCGCGCAGGTGGGCGGCGAGTGCCTCGGGGGTGGGGTGGTCGAAGATCAGGGTCGCCGGGAGGTGGAGCCCGCCCGCCGCGCCGATGAGGTTGCGCAGTTCGACGGCGGTCAGCGAGTCGAAGCCGAGGTCCTTGAAGGGGCGCGTGGCGTCGACGGTCTTGGTCGCGGGATAGCCGAGGACGGTGGCGACCCGGTCGCGTACGAGGTCCAGGAGGGCCCGGTCCCGTTCCGCGGCCGGGAGCGCCGCGAGCTGTTCCGCGAGCGAGCGGGTGGCGGGAGCGGTGGACGCGTCCGTGCCCCGGCCGCGGCCCCGGCCCGGCGCCGCGGGCTCGGGGAGCGTGAGCTGGTCGAAGAGGTGGGCGGGGCGGGCCAGGGCGTAGGTCGGCGCGCACACGTCCCAGTCGACGTCGGCGAGCGTGACCGCTGCCGCGCTCGAGCCCGGGTGCGCGTCGGCGCGTGCCGTGGCCGCCAGTGCGGTGGCCATCGCGGCGACCGCCAGGTCCGGGTCCATCGCGGGCATCCCGCTGTCCCGCACCCGCTGCTCGACGACGCCGCCGTCGACGGCCATGCCGCCACCGGCCCACGGCCCCCACGCGAGGGACAGGGCGGGCAGCCCGAGCGACCTGCGGTGCCCGGCGAAGGCGTCCAGGAAGGCGTTGGCCGCCGCGTAGTTGCCCTGGCCGCCGATGCCCATGGAACCCGCGACGGACGAGAAGAGGACGAACGCTGTGAGCTGTTCGTTGTCGAGTGTCAGCTCGTGGAGGTTGCGGGCCGCTTGAGCCTTGGGGCGGAACACGGTGGCGAACCGGTCCGCCGTGAGCCCGTCGAGCACGCCGTCGTCCAGGACGCCCGCCGTGTGGAACACCCCGGTCAACGGCACGTCCTCCGGAACCTCGTCCAGAACCCGCGCCAACGCCTCCCGATCCGCCGCGTCACACGCCGCGACAGACACCCGTACACCCAACTCCCGCAACTCAGCGCACAGTTCAGACGCACCCGGCGCATCCATCCCACGACGGCTCGTCAACAGCACATGACCAGCACCCACACCCGCCAGCCACCGCGCCACATGACCACCCAACGCACCCGTACCACCGGTCACCAGCACAGTCCCGCCATCGGCCGACCACTCCGCCACCGACGACTCACCCAGCGCCGCACCACCCGAGGGCACGCGTGCCAGCCTGCGCGCGAAGACACCGGACCCGCGCACCGCGACCTGGTCCTCACCGGAGGTCGAGGCCCCGGCCAGGGCATCGGCGAGCCGCAGCGACGAACGTTCGTCGGCGTGGTCGGGCAGGTCGACCAGACCGCCCCAGCGCTGGGGCTGCTCCAGGGCGGCGACGCGGCCCATGCCCCACACGGAGGCCTGCACCGGAGCCGTCAGCCGGTCCGAGCGGCCGGTGCTGACAGCGCCGCTCGTGGCGGCCCACAGGGGTGCTGCCACGTCGGCGTCACCGAGGGCCTGGAGGAGGGCGAGTACGCCTTCAAGGCCGATGGAGACGGTCGGGTGCGCCGAGCCTTCGGAGGCGTCGAGGGCCAGCAGGGAGAGCACACCCTGTGGCTGCCCACCGCCCAGCTCCGCCTGTGCGCCGAGGAGTTCACGCAGTTTGGCGCCCAGGATGTCGCGGCGCGCCTCGTCACGGCCCACCGCGATCCGCACCACGCGCGCACCACGCTTCTCCAGTCCCCCGGCCGCGGCGGCGACCCACGGGTGCGCGTCCTCGTCCGCCGGGGCGACCACCCACCACGTGCCGTCGAACGCCGCCGGGGCGAGGCCCGTCAGCGGCTTCCACGACTCGCGGTACAGCCAGCGCCCGACGGTGGACGCCTCGCGCCGCTGTCGCCGCCACGACGACAGCACCGGAAGCACCTCCCCCAGCGCCGCGGCCCCACCGGACGCGTCCTCCGCGCCCAACTCGGCGCTCAGCGACTCCAGGTCCCCGCGCTCCACAGCCTCCCAGAACCGCGCCTCCACCTCGTCGACGCCGGCCTCGCCCGCGCGGGCGACGGCGGCGACGGTCGCGGACAGATCGAGCCAGTAGTGGTCGCGCTGGAAGGCGTACGTGGGCAGGTCGACGCGGCGACGGGTCTCCGTCGGGGCGTACAGCGGCGTCCAGTCGACGGCGACGCCGCGCACGTGGAGCTGGGCGAGGGCCGCGAGGAACGTGGCCGGTTCGGGCCGGTCCTTGCGCACCGCCGCGACCAGACCGGCCTGCGCGGCCGGGTCCGTGACGGTGTCGTGCGCCATCGCCGTCAGGACGGCGTCCGGGCCCAGCTCCAGCACGGTCGTCACGCCCTGCGCGGTGAGCGCGCCCAGGCCGTCGTGGAAGCGCACGGCCTCGCGCACGTGCCGCACCCAGTACTCCGGGTCCTGCAGCTGCGCCGCCTCCGCCAGCTCCCCCGTCACATTGGAGACCACCGGCAGCTTCGGGGGCTGATACGTCAGCCCCCGCGCGACCTTGCGGAAGTCCTCAAGGATCGGGTCCATCAACGGCGAGTGGAAGGCGTGGGAGACCTTCAGCCAGCGAACCTTGCGACCCTCGCCGCGCAGCTTCTCCTCCAGACCCTCCAGGACCGTGCGGTCACCGGAGAGCACCACCTGCGAGGGCCCGTTCACGGCCGCCACACCGGCCCGGTCCTCCAGACCGGCGAGCAGCGACAGTACCTCCGCCTCGGCCGCCTGGACCGCGAGCATCGCCCCGCCCTCGGGCAGCGACTGCATCAACCGACCACGCGCAGCGACGAGTCGGGCCGCGTCCTCCAAGGACCACAGCCCGGCCACATACGCAGCCGTCAGCTCACCGATGGAGTGCCCGCCGACGACCTCAGGCCGCACACCGAAGGACTCAGCCAGCCGGAACAGCGCCACCTCGACCGCGAACAGCGCGGGCTGCGCGTACCCCGTCTGCTCCAACAGCTCGGCATCCGCACCAAACATCACTTCCTGGAGCGAACGTTCTAGCTGCCCATCCAGATGCGCACACACCTCATCCAACGCATCCGCGAACACCGGGAACGCCTCATACAACTCCCGGCCCATGCCGACGCGCTGGCTGCCCTGTCCGGTGAAGAGGACGCCGAGGCGCCCCTCGGCCACCGAACCGGTCACCACTCCCGGACCGTCCGCGGCCACCGCCCCGAGACCGGCCAGGAACTCCTCGCGCTCCCGCCCGAAGACGACCGCCCGGTGCTCGTGCAGAGCACGGCCCGACAGGAGCGACCACCCCACACCGCCCGGCTCAAGCTCCGCGCGCCCGGCCACGTGCTCCCGCAGCGCCTCCGCCTGCGCCCGCAGCGCCTCCGCGCTGCGGCCCGACACCACCCAAGGCACCACCGCCACAGCCACCGGCGCGTCACCGACAGGCTCGGCCACCTCGGCGGGCTCGACCACCGGCGCCTGCTCCACGATCACATGCGCGTTGGTCCCGCTCACACCGAACGACGACACACCCGCACGACGCGGCGCGCCGCCCTCGCGCCCCGGCCATTCCCGGGACTCGGTCAGCAGTTCGACCGCCCCGGCCTCCCAGTCCACATGGGAGCTCGGCTCGCCCACGTGCAGGGTCGGCGGCAGGACGCCCTCGCGCATCGCCATGACCATCTTGATGACACCGGCGACTCCGGCGGCGGCCTGGGTGTGGCCGATGTTGGACTTGATGGAGCCGAGCCACAGCGGTTCGCGCCCGGCCGGGCCTTCCGGCCGCGTCTGCCCGTACGTGGCGAGCAGCGCCTGGGCCTCGATCGGGTCGCCGAGCGTCGTGCCGGTGCCGTGCGCCTCGACGGCGTCCACGTCACCGGCGGACAATCCCGAGCTCTCCAACGCGGCCCGGATCACGCGCTGTTGCGACGGACCGTTGGGTGCCGTCAGGCCGTTGCTCGCGCCGTCCTGGTTCACGGCGGAACCGCGTACGACAGCCAAGACCTCATGACCCTGGCGCCGGGCGTCCGAAAGCCGCTCCAGGAGGAGCAGCCCGACACCCTCGCCCCAGCCCGTGCCGTCCGCCGCCTCCGCGAACGCCTTGCACCGGCCGTCCGTGGCGAGCCCGCGCTGACGGCTGAACTGCACGAACGTGTCGGGGGACGACATGACGGTCACGCCGCCCGCGAGCGCCATGTCGCACTCGCCCTGCCGGAGCGCCTGCGCGGCCAGGTGCAGGGCGACCAGGGACGCCGAGCAGGCCGTGTCCACGGTCACCGCCGGGCCCTCCAGGCCGAAGGCGTAGGAGAGGCGGCCGGACATGACGCTCACCGCGTTGCCGGTGAGGACGTGGCTCTCGATGTCCTGGGGGACGGCGGCCATGCGGGAGATGTAGTCGTCGCCGTTGGAGCCGACGAAGACGCCCGCGCGGGTGCCGCGCAGGGTCGTCGGGTCGATGCCCGCGCGCTCGAACAACTCCCAGGACGTTTCCAGGAGATGGCGCTGCTGCGGGTCCATGGCGAGGGCCTCGCGCGGCGAGATGCCGAAGAAGTCCGCGTCGAACTCGCCCGCGTCGGACAGGAATCCGCCCTCGCGGACGTATGTCTTGCCCGCGCGGTCGGGGTCCGGGTCGTAGAGGTCGGCGAGGTCCCAGCCGCGGTCGCCGGGGAACTCGCCCATGGCGTCGCGGCCCTCGGCGACGAGGCGCCACAGGTCCTCCGGGCTGCCGACGCCGCCGGGGAAGCGGCAGCTCATCGCGACGATCGCGATGGGGTCGGTGTCGGCAGCCGTGCTGTCGACGGCCGTGGTGGTGCCGTGGGGCTCCGCCGCGGTCCCGGTCGTGTCGGCGCCGAACGTCTCCTGGGCCACGTAGGCGGCGAGCAGGGCCGAGTTGGGGTAGTCGAAGACGAGGGAGGCGGGGAGGCGCAGGCCCGTGGCCGCCTGGACGCGGTTGCGGAGTTCGACGGCGGTGAGGGAGTCGAAGCCCAGCTCGCGGAAGGCCCGGCCCGGGTCGATGGCCTCGGGTGCGGAGTGGCCGAGGACGGCGGCGGCCTGGGCGCGGACGAAGGTGACGAGGGCGGCGGCGCGCTCGGCCGCGGGCAGCGGGGCGAGCCGGCGTATCCAGTCGGGGCCGGTGACGGTGCGGCCGTCGGCGGGGGCGGGGGTGCCGTCCGCCGGGGTGGCGGTGCGCTCCCGCACCTCGGGGATCGCGGCGAAGAGGGGGTTGGGGCGGGCCGCGACGAAGCCCGGCAGGAAGGTGTCCCAGTCGACGGCGGCGATGACGACGCCGGCGTCGCCGCGCTCGACGGCGTCCCGCAGGGCGGCGACGGCCCGCTCGGGCGGCATCGGCGGCATGCCGTCACGCCGGGTCCGCTCGGCGCGCACGGCGGTGTCGGCGAGCCCGGCGCCGCCCCAGGTGCCCCACGCGATGGAGGTGGCGGGCAGGCCGTCGGCGCGGCGCTGTTCGGCGAGGGCGTCCAAGTAGGCGTTGGCGGCGGCGTAGTTGGCCTGCCCGGCGTTGCCGAGCGCGCCCGACGCCGACGAGTAGAGGACGAACGCGTCCAGGTCCAGGTCCCGGGTGAGGTCGTGCAGGGCGGCGGCCGCCGGGGACTTGGGGCGCAGCACGTCCTCGAAGCGTCCGGGCGTGAGGCCGTCGACGGTCCCGTCGTCCAGGATTCCGGCCGTGTGCACGACGGCCGTGAGGGGCGCGTCGGCGGGGATCTCGGCCAGGACCCGCGCGAGCGCGTCGCGGTCGGCCACGTCGCAGGCCGCGACGGTCACGCGTACGCCCAACTCTTCCAGTTCGGTACGGAGTTCGGGGGCGCCGGGGGCGTCCGGGCCCCGCCTGCTCGTGAGGACGAGGTGGTCGGCGCCCGTACTCGCCAGCCACCGTGCGACGTGGCCGCCGAGCGCGCCCGTGCCGCCCGTGACCAGGACGGTGCCGCGGGGGGTCCACTGGGTGTCGCGGGTGAGGTCGGCGCCTGTCGCCTCGCCGCGGAGGAGTCGGCGTACGAAGACGCCGGAGCCGCGGACCGCGAGCTGGTCCTCCACGGCGGCGTCGGGCGCGGCGGCGTCCGGCCGGGGGCCGTCGGCGGCCGCGGTGAGGATCGCGGTGAGGCGGGCACCGGCCCGTGTGTCGAAGGAGTGGGGTACGTCGACGAGTCCGCCCCAGCGGTCGGGGTGCTCCAACGCGGCGGTCCTGCCGAGGCCCCACAGGTGGGCCTGGACGGGGTGGTCGAGGCGGTCGCTGCGGCCCGTGGAGACGGCGCCCTGGGTCACGGCCCACAGGCGGGCCTCGGTTCCGGTGTCGCCGAGGGCCTGCAGGAGGGCCAGCGTGGCGGCGAGTCCGGCGGGCACGGATTCGTGGCCGGGCAGCGGGGACTCGTCGAGGGCGAGGAGGGAGAGGACGCCGGTGAGGGGGGTGTCGGGGGCGGACACGGCACCGTCGAGGCCCGCGTCGGCGGGCTGGGCGCCGCCACCCACCGCGCCGTTCCCGGCCGCCTCCTGCAGCCGCTCGGCCCACATCTCACGCGTGGCCTCGCCCGCCGCCACGCGCAGTTCGACCGGCTCGGCGCCCGCGCGTGCCAGGGCCTCGACGACCCCGGTCGCCCACGGGTGGTCCGCCGCGTTCTCGGGCAGGGCGACCAGCCAGCGGCCCGACAGGCGGGCCGACGGCAGGTGGGTGCCGGGCAGGGGCTGCCAGCCGATCCGGTAGCGCCAGCTGTCGATGACGGCGCGCTCGCGCCGACCGCGGCGCCACGCGGACAGGCCCGGCAGGACCTCGCTGAGCGCGTCCGGGGCGACGTCCCCGAGCGTGGACGTGAGCTGGTCGACGTCCTCGCGCTCGACGGCCTCCCAGAAGCGGGCCTCGGCCTCGTCCGCGACGGCGGGCGGGGTGGCGCCGGACGTGCGCTCCTCGGTCAGCCAGTAGTGGCTGCGCTGGAACGGGTACGTGGGCAGGTCCACCACGGTGCGCCCGCCGGGCAGGAGGGCGTGCCAGTCGAGCTCGGCGCCGAGCGCGTGGGCCTCGGCGACGGAGGCGAACAGCCGGTCGGCGCCGCCCTCGTCGCGGCGCAGCGAGCCCAGGGTGGCGGCCGGGATCTCGGCGTCGTCGATCGTCGCCTGGACGGGGACGGTCAGGACCGGGTGGGGGCTCATCTCCAGGAACAGGCTGTGCCCCTCGGCCAGGAGGCCGCGGGTGGCGTGTTCGAAGAGGACGGTGTGGCGGAGGTTGCGGTACCAGTAGTCCGCGTCCATGAGGGTGTCGTCGGTCAGCCAGTCGCCGGTGAGCGTGGAGTACAACGGCACATCGGGCGAGCGGGGCGCGACGGGGGCGAGGACCCGCGCCAGGTGCTCCTCGATGGCTTCGACGTGGGCGGAGTGGGACGCGTAGTCGACGGGGATGGTGCGGGCGCGGATGTCGCGGGCCAGGCACTGCGCGACCAGTTCCGCCAGGGCTCCGGTGGCGCCGGAGACCACCACGTGCGAGGGGCCGTTGACGGCGGCCACGGACAGGTCGTCGCCCCACTGGTCGAGGATGGCGCGCACCTGCTCCTCGGGCAGCGGTACGGACACCATGCCGCCTCGGCCGGAGAGTTCGAGGATGGCCTGGCTGCGCAGCGCGACCACCCAGGCCGCGTCCTCCAGGGACAGCGCGCCCGCGACGCACGCGGCGGCGATCTCGCCCTGGCTGTGGCCGACGACGGCGGCGGGCTCGACACCCGCGGCCCGCCACACGGCCGCGAGGGACACCATCACGGCGAACAGGACGGGCTGGACCACGTCCACGCGGTCGAAGTTGTCCCCGCTCAGCTCGTCGAACAGGTCCCAGTCCACGAACGGGCCGAGCGCGTCGGCGCACTCCCGCATGCGGTCGGCGAACACCGGGCTGGAGTCGAGGAGTTCACGGGCCATCCCGGCCCACTGCGAGCCCTGGCCCGGGAACACGAACACCGGACGGACCGCGCCGCCCAGCGCCCGGCCCGCGATCACGTTCCGCGCGGTCGTGTCGCCCTGCGCCAGCTCCGCGAGCCCGGCCAGCAGCTCGTCCCGGTCGCCGCCGAGGACGACGCCCCGGTGCTCGAACCGCGACCGCGCCACCGCCAACGACCAGGCGACGTCACCCGGTTCGAGGCCGGGCTGCGCCTGGAGGTGCGCGCCGAGACGGGCGGCCTGGGCCCGCAGTGCTGCCTCGCTCTTCGCGGAGAGGGAGACGGGGACGAGGCCGGGGATGACACTAGGAGCGACGTCAGGGGCGGTGTCGGGGGCGAGCCCGAAGTCGACGTCGAACCCGGCATCGGGCCCGGACCCGGCATCGGCACCCGGTACGACGCCCGACTCGCCCGACTCGCCCGACGGCGCGGCGGCCACCGAAGGCTCGCCCACCACCCCGTCCTCCGGCGCGCCCCCCAGCCGCTCCGCGACGGAGTCCGCCACCGGCGCCTGCTCCACGATGAGATGCGCGTTCGTCCCGCTCATCCCGAACGACGACACACCGGCACGCCGCGGCGCCCCATCGGCCCGCTCGGGCCAGGCCCGGGCCTCGGTCAGCAGCTCCACCGCCCCCGCGGACCAGTCGACGTGCGTGCTGGGCTCGTCCACGTTCAGGGTCTTCGGGAGCAGGCCGCGGTGGATCGCCTGGACCATCTTGATGACACCGGCGACGCCCGCGGCGGCCTGGGTGTGGCCCACGTTGGACTTGAGCGACCCGAGCCACAGCGGCTCCTGGTCGGCGGGGCGGTCCTTGCCGTAGGTGGCGAGCAGCGCCTGCGCCTCGATGGGGTCACCCAGCGTCGTACCGGTGCCGTGGGCCTCGACGGCGTCGACGTCGGCGGGGCCGAGGCCCGCGTCGGCGAGGGCCGCGCGGATGACGCGCTGCTGCGCGGGGCCGTTGGGGGCGGTCAGGCCGTTGCTGGCGCCGTCCTGGTTCACGGCGGACCCGCGGACGACGGCGAGGACCTGGTGGCCGTTGCGGCGGGCGTCGGACAGGCGCTCCAGGACGAGCATGCCGACGCCCTCGCCCCAGGCCGTGCCGTCCGCGGCCTGCGCGAAGGGCTTGCAGCGGCCGTCGGGGGCGAGGCCGCGCTGGCGGCTGAAGGCCAGGAAGGAGCCCGGTGAGGCCATGACGACGACGCCGCCCGCGAGGGCGAGGGCGCACTCGCCCTGCCGGAGCGCCTGCACGGCCAGGTGCAGGGCGACCAGCGACGACGAGCAGGCCGTGTCGACGGTCATGGTCGGGCCCTGCAGGCCGAGGGTGTAGGCGATGCGGCCGGAGGCGACGCTGGCGGCGGTGCCGGTGACGAGGTAGCCCTCCAGGCCGTCACCGGCGTCGCTGAGGCGCGGGCCGTACTCCTGGGTCTCGGCGCCGACGAAGACACCGGTGCCGGAGTCGCGCAGGGCGGCGGGGTCGATGCCCGCGCGCTCCAGGGCCTCCCAGGAGGTCTCCAGGAGGAGGCGCTGCTGCGGGTCGGTCGCCAGGGCCTCACGGGGCGAGAGGCCGAAGAAGTCGGCGTCGAACTCGCCCGCGTCGTGCAGGAAGCCGCCTTCGCGGACGTAGCTGGTGCCGGGCCGGTCGGGGTCGGTGTCGTAGAGGGCGGCGAGGTCCCAGCCGCGGTCGGCGGGGAAGCCGGAGATGGCGTCGACGCCGTCGGCGACCAGCTGCCACAGCTCCTCGGGGGTTTCGACGCCGCCGGGCAGGCGGCAGCTCATGGCGACGATGGCGATGGGCTCGTCGTCGGCGCGCCGGGCCGTGGCGGGTACGTAGCCGGCGTCGGCGCTGTCGAAGAGTTCGGCGCGCAGATGGCGGGCGAGGCTGTCGGTGCTCGGGTAGTCGAAGACGGCGGTGACGGGCAGCTTGAGGCCGGTGGCGCCCTGCAGGCGGCGGTGCAGCTCCACCGCGGTCAGGGAGTCCAGGCCCAGGTCGAGGAAGGGGCGGGAGAGGTCGCCGGGCGGGCGGGTGCCGTCCGCGCCGCCGAGGACCGCGGCGACCTGCTCGGCCACCACGGCGCGCAGCCGCCGTTCCTGTTCCGCGCGCGGGCGGCCTTCAAGGGTGTCGCGCAGCTCTTCCGGGTGAGCCTCCGGGTGAGGCCGGGCCTCCGGGTGAGAATGGGCTGCGAATTCCTCGAAGTCGCTCATTGTTCCACTCCGTAGCACCGGCCATGATGGCTTTCAACAAATCCCTGACTGCACTCCGGGCGAAATCATCTGACGGCGCGGCGGGACGCACGGAAACCAGGAATCCGGGACTCGTCGGTGATTCCCCCGAGAAGCTGCGAACTCCTGTGACCGCACGGATTCCTGAGCGGATTACTGAAATGTTCAGGAACACCGGCATACCCGACCGGGCTTCAGACAAATTTGCCCACAATACCTGTGCAGGCTAACAGTGCGGCCTTCGTCGCCCCTACCCCTAAGCGGCCCCTATGGCGCCCGGATGCGGGGCGGATATAGGGGTGTTCGGGATTCTCGCCCGGCCCTAGGGTCGGGATCGTGGAAAACGCTGTCCGGGTTGAGAATCTGGTGAAACAGTACGCGTCCAACGCACGCCGCGTGGTCGACGGCCTGAGCTTCGATGTGTATCGGGGCGAGGTGTTCGGACTGCTCGGCCCCAATGGCGCGGGGAAAAGCACCACGGTGGGGATGATGACCACCCGGGTGCGGCCGACCTCGGGCAGCGTCGTGATCGACGGTGTCGACGTGGTCGCGCGACCGAGAGAGGCGAAACGCGTCCTGGCGGTGGTGCCGCAGCGCAACAACCTCGACCGGTCGTTGTCGGTGCGTCAGAACCTGTTGTTCCACGCCAAGTACCACGGGATCCCGGGTGCCGAGCGGCGGCAGCGGGCCGATGAGCTCCTCGATCAGATGGGCCTCGCGGACTACCGCAAGTCGAAGGTCGACGACATGTCCGGCGGGCAGGTGCAGCGCGTGATGATCGCCCGCGCCCTGATCCACCGGCCGAACGTGCTGTTCCTCGACGAGCCCGCGACGGGTCTCGACCCGCAGGCGCGCCTGTTCGTGCACGAGCGGGTCGCCGAACTCGCCGAGCGCGGCGTGACGGTGGTCGTCACCACCCACGACATGGACGAGGCCGCCAAGCTGTGCGACCGCGTCGGCATCGTGGACCGGGGCACCCTGCTCGCCCTGGACACCCCGGAGGGCCTCGGCAAGATCCTGCCCGCGCACTCGACGCTGGCCCTGACGGTGGAGTCGCCGCAGGGCCCGGCGCCGGTGGCGAAGCTGCTGTCCGACCTTCCCGGGGTGCGGCAGGTCGACGAAGTGGACCCGGAGAACCCGCCCGCGGAGGGCGGCTTCCGGTTCCGTATCTATACGGACACCGAGCCGGTGGCGGCGCTCCAGCCGGCGCTCGCCGCGCTGACCGGCGGGGACTTCCGGGTGACGGACGTCGGCGTCGGAAAGGTGTCCCTGGAAGACGTCTTTCTCCACCTCACCGGAAAGAATCTGCGATGACTACGTCGGCCACGGCCGCACCGGCCTCGCGGCAGTTGCACACGTTCGGCGCCATCATGTGGCGCGACGTGTTCGTCGCCCTGCGCCAGTTCCCCACGTTCATCGGCCAGGCCATCATCCAGCCGTTCTTCACGCTGTTCGTGTTCGGTGTGCTGCTGAGCGACGCGGGCTATGTGGACGGCGACTACAGTGCCGTGCTGCTGCCCGGTGTCCTGGCCCTGAACGGATTCCTCGGCGGCATGCAGAACACGGCACTGCCGCTCGTCGTGGACTTCTCGTACACGCGGGAGATCGAGGACCGGCTCCTTTCGCCGATCTCGCTGAGCCTGGTGGCCGTCGAGAAGATTCTCTTCGGCGCGCTGTACGGCTTCGTGGCGTCGCTGATGATGACGCCGGTCGGCATGATCCTTCTTGACCTGTCGTGGCCGATCAGCAAGACCATTCCGGCTCTGGGCATCGCCGGGCTCGGCGCGCTCGCGGGTGCCTCGATCGGTCTGTGCCTCGGCACGTCGGTGAGCAGCGACAAGGTCGACGTGATGTTCACGCTGGTCCTGATGCCGCTGCTGTTCACGGGCTCGACGCAGTTCCCGCTGGTCGCGCTCGACGAGGTGCGCTGGTTCCAGGTGATCTGCGGTGCCAATCCGCTGTCGTACGCCAGTGAGGGCATGCGGGCCGTGACGTCCCCGAACGTGGAGCACGTACCGCTGCCGATCACGCTGATCGTGCTCGTCGGGTCGATCACGCTGTTCGCGTCCATCGGTATCCGCGGGTTCCTCAAGCGCGCGCAGACGTGAGCGGGGGCCCATCGGCCCCTGCTCGCACGAAGGGCCCCGAAGCGGAGTCAGCCGCTTCGGGGCCCTTCGTCCGTGCCCGGCCCGGTCAGTCCTCGGGCAGGTCGACCGGGGCCAGCTCCGTGAACAGGTCGCCGGGTCCGGGGTTCAACGGCATGGTGGCGCCGCCGAGATGACGCTGCACGCCCCAGACGGCGTTGAGGCCCGTCGTCACGGCGCCCTCGGCGAAACCGGCCGTCCAGGAGACGTCGTCACCGGCGAGGAAGAAGCCGCGCTGACGTGGCGTCAGCTCCTCCTGCATGAAGTGGGTGAACAGGCGCCGCTGGTAGCGGTAGTGGCCCGGCAGGTTGGCCTTGAAGGCGCCTTGGAAGTGCGGGTCGGTCTCCCAAGTCACCGTGCGCGGAGGGGCGATGACGCGGGAGCGGATGTCGACTCCGGGGTAGATGTCGGCGAGCACGTCGAGGACCCCGTCCAGGCGCTCCTCGGGGGTCAGCGGCGCCATCTTCAGGGAGTCGTCGTTCCAGGTGTACGACAGGCACATCACGCCGGGGCGGTCGGGGCCCTCGTCGAAGAGGTAGACGCCGCGCGGCATCCGGTCGGTGAGGGTCGTGCTCATCACGTCGCGGCCGGTGCGGGGGTCGCGTTCGCGCCAGAACGGGCGGTCCACGAGCACGAACAGCTTGGAGGAGCCCATGTAGTGGCTGCGCTCCACGGCCGTCCACACGGGCGTGGGCAGGAGTGCCTGGTCGCAGCGGACGTTGGTGACGAGGGTCCGCTTGTGCGGGGTGAAGACGGCCGCCGGATAGGCCTGGGAGCCGCCGTCCCGGTCGTGCACGACGATGCCGCGCGCGGTGCGCTCGATGCGGGCGACGCCGCCGCGGGGGCCGCCGCGGTGCAGGGACTCCAGGGAGGTGCCCGCGGGCCAGTGGGCGGCGTCGTCGGGGGCGTGCGACCACAGGCGCAGGGGCAGTTGCTGGGAGCCGCCGACGACGAGCCGGTGGTCGTCCTCGGCGCCGGTGTAGACGACCCGCAGGATCTCCAGCATGGAGTTGGGGAAGTCGGTGTCCCAGCCGCCCGCGCCGAAGCCGACCTGGCCGAAGATCTCCCGGTACTTGAAGGACTGGAAGGAGGGCGACTGCGCGATGAAGCCGTAGAAGGACTGGTCGTCCAGGGCGCGCACCAGCGGGTTCCAGATGGCCTTGATGGCGGCGGTGTCCCGGCGGCGGATCGCGTCGTCCATGGCGAACAGCTCGGCGTGCTCCTGGAGGGTCTTGTCCCAGGCCATGCCGACTTCCTGGTAGATGTCGGGGAGTTCACCGGCCCGCCGGGCGTAGTGCCGGTCGCCGCCCAGGGCGACGACGGTGCTGCCGCTCGCGGCGGTCAGCGGGTTGGGGAAGGGCCGGGTCTCGAGGCCGACCAGGTCCAGGTAGTGCCGCAGGGCGAGTGCCGACGCGGGGAACCGCATGGCGCCCAGCTCGGCCACGGCGTCGGGGTGGCTGTCGAAGGCCGCGGAGCGCATCCGGCCGCCCATGTGGCCGGTTTCGTACACCACGGGCCGCAGCCCGAGGCGCAGGAGCTCATAGGCGGCGACGAGGCCCGATATCCCCGCCCCGATCACCGCAACCGGTGTCCCGAACTCCGCTTCCGGTATTTCGCCGAGCCCGTGCGCGCTCGACAGCCATTCGTCGTAGGCGAAGGGAAAGTCCGGGCCCAGCATGGTAATGGAATCTGCGGTGCCGGGACGCGAACTGCCGTTGAGGGCAACCAACGGATACTCCTCTGACCGTGGTGGAGGCCGGCCCGGCGGTACGTTCAGACGGCCGCGGTGAGCCGGGCTGCGGCAGCAGGAGGGGGATCTGCGACGTACGCGGCCGAGCTGCGCCCCACGGGGCCGTCGGGCTCGCGAATCGCCTCCGATACACGGCGCGTCTGACGGTGCCCTTGATTATGGCGACGGCACCCGGGGGCGGAGAAACCCCTCAACATCCCCTTACGCCTCCTACGTTCACGCACCAGGCGCCCCAGGGGGCACACGGCCAACGCGATGGCGGGGCCGGAAAAGTCGCGCGACACGCAATGAGTACTTTAGTAGCCAGGTCTCGATCCTGAAGACTGTACGAAAGTCAGGAGACGCCGGGGAATGATCTATGGTGTCCGCACCACGCACCCCCACGCAGTTCCCGTGTACCCAACTGTGCAACATTCGCAATGAAGGAGAGGCTTCATGCATCGAGGGTCGGACGGCCGAAGGTTCGCGGTGCATGATCACCGGCCGGGCGGGACGCCCGGTGGAGCCCGGCCGGAGCCGATGGCCCTGGAGGTACGGCACACGACGGACGGCGGATCGGGGGCGTGCGGAGGCGGTTCGGGGGGCCGTGAGCGCGTCCTGCGGATCGAGCCGCACACGTGCGTGGCGGCGGTCTCCGACGACGACTCCGCGGACCGCTTCCTGGCGCGGCTGCTCTGCGACGACAGACCCGGTCGCGCGGTGTCGGTCCAGGGCCTGGACCCGCGCGCCGACCCCGCGGCCGTACGGCGGCTCGTCGGTGTCGTCTCCGTGGGCATGCCGCTGCCCGAAGTGATGGTCCACGAGGCCCTGGTGGCCGCGGGCCGGCACAAGGGTCTCTCTCCGGAGACGGCCACGCAGCGCACGGCGGACTTAACGGATGTGCTCGGTCTGCGAGCCGTCGAGCGGGTTCCCGTCTCCGGGCTCTCCCCAGGACAGCGCTCCCGCGCCGCCCTGGGATGCGCACTGCTGCACGTACCGAAACTGCTGTTGCTGTGTCATCTTCTGGACGATGTGGACAGCACGTCGGAGAAGATCATCTGTCGGGTGCTGAGCCGCTACACGGCGTCCACCGGGACCGTGGTGTTCTCCACCCGCTCCTGGCAGACCGCACACAGCATGGCGGACCGCGCGTTCGCGGTCCACGACGGCGAGATGTGCCTCGCCTGCCGGTCGGCCGCTCTCTGACCGACGTTCCGGCCCGGGCGCCGCCGTGTCCGCTCCCAGCGGCCGCCCTTCCCTCCGGTTCTCCACGCCTCCCCAGGTCATCGGATGTTCAACTCCGTTTCCCCGACGGATCGTTGACCGTGGAGAACCGTCAGCGCCACGTTGCCGACCGGTTTCACACTGCCGGTGTGCACAACGTTGTCATTGCTTGACAGACCGTGGCCGATCGTCCCGTCCGGGGATTCAGCAGGCCGTGTCGGCGAGCAGATCGTGCGGCAGATCCTTGCGCCGGGACACGTTCAACTTCCGATAGACCCGCGTCAGATGCTGCTCGACGGTGCTGACCGTGATGAACAGCTTCCGCGCGATCTCCCGGTTGCTGTGCCCGAAGGACGCCAGTGAGGCCACGCGCCGCTCCGCGTCGGTCAGTTCCTCCGAGGGGCAGTTCTCCCCGCTCGCCGGCGGCCGGTCCACCGCGCTCACCTCGCCGTCGCTGTACGGCAGGAGTTGCTCGCACAGCGCCTCGGCCTGGGCGTCGCGCGCGATGCGCCAGGCTCGCCGCGCCATCATGCGCGCCTGGCCCAGCTCGCCCAGGGCATGGTGGGAGCGGCTGAGCGCCCCGAGGACCCGCACCAGTTCGAGCCGGTCCTCGCACTCCTCCAGTTCCTCGATCGCCTCGTGCAGCGCGTGGTGGTGGCGCCGCAGTCCGGCGACCTCGGCGAGCACCCGCAGGGTCAGGGCGCGGGTACGCGACTGGCCGGGGCCGCACTTGGCGAGCTGTTCCTTGACGAGCCGGTCGGCCTCGGCCTCGCCGCCGGTGCGCAGGTGCATCTCCGCGGCGGCGGACCGCCACGGGACGAGCGCGGGCTGGTCGATGCCCCAGCGCACCATCAGCTCCCCACAGGTGAGGAAGTCGTCGAGCGCGGGACGGACCCGGCCGGTGGCCGCGTAGAGCTGGCCGCGGGCGTGGATCAGCTCCAGGCCGTAGCGGGTCTCGGGGAGGCCGTCCGGGACGTGGTGGTCGAGGTAGGTCATGGCCTGGTCGTACTGCCCCATCGCGGTGTGCGCCGAGACGAGGGTGGCGAGGACCGAGCCGATGCCGACGCCCCAGCCGAGCGGTGTCATCCAGGCGAGCGCGTTGACGGCGTAGCGGACGGCGTCACCGGCGTTGCCCTGGCGCAGGGCGATCTTCGCTCTGACCGCGGAGAGGGGTGCCTGCCAGCCGGGGCCGCCGAGCTTGGTGGCCTCGCGCAGCAGCGCGTCGCACCAGTGCGCGGCGCGGGTGAGCCGGTCGGAGTAGATCAGGACGTTGAGCGAGCAGGTCAGCGCCTCCAGGTTGGCGTCGTTCAGCGGGGTGCCCTGCAGGACGGCCTCGGCGAGGTCGGCCGCGTGCGGGTCGACGCCGCGGGTGAGGACCGTGTTCAGGGCGGCCCCGGCGCGGCTGCGGGGGTCGCTGCCGCGGCCGGTCACGCCGTCCACGTTGCCGTGCGGCGTCGGCCAGTTGTCGGCGCCGACGCGTTCGCGCAGCGCGGGGTAGGTGGTGCGGACGGCACCGGCGGCGAGGTACGCGGAGACGGCGGAGGTGCCCTCGTACGCGCCCTGGCACTTGCGGGCGATCTCGGCGGCCTCGTCGAACCGGCCCTGCCACAGCAGGCCCGCGAGGAGGGCCGGCACGGCCTGCTCGGTGAGCCAGCCCTCGTCGAACGCGGCGCGCAGCGCCCGCAGATGGGGGCCGACGGTGGAGGGGCGCACCCGCCAGACGCAGCGCGTGAGTTCGGCCAGTATCTCGCTGCGGCGGGCGCCTCGGGGGCAGGCCTGGTCGGCGAGCTGGAGGCAGGCGATGGCGAGCGAGACGTCCTCGTCGCGGCGGGCCCGGGTGGCCGTCTCCCACAGCACGTCGAGCGCTTCGTCGTCGGTGACCTCACCGGCGGCGACGATGTGCCGGGCGACGACGGGCGGTTCGGCTCCACCGCGGCGCAGCAGGTCGGCGGCGCGGCGGTGCAGGTCGATCCGGTCCTCGCGGGACAGGTCGTCGAGGACGGCGGTTCTCGCCAGCGGATGCCGAAACGTTCCCGCCTCGGCCAGGCCGGCCGACTCCAGGGCACGGCGGCTGAGCGTGACGGTCTCGTGGTCGAGTTCGAGCAGTCCCGCCAGGGTCGTGTCGGACGCGGCGTCGTCCAGGATCGCCAGGCCCCGGGCGACGGCGAGCACGGAGTCCTCGCCCCGGTGCAGGCAGCTGAGCACGGACTGGCGGTAGGCGTCGCCGACGGTCAGGGCGTGCAGGGCGGGCAGGGAGGGGTCGGTGGGGGGACGGTGGGCGAGGATGTCGTGGGTCAGGGCCCGGATCAGCAGCGGGTTGCCGCCACTGACACGGTGCACGTCGGGGGCGAGGCGGCGCGCGGTGGCCTCGTCGAGGTGCTCGCGCAGCATCTCGGCCGTCGCCCGCTCACCGAGGGTGGACAGGCGCAGCTGGGTCAGCCGCGGGTGGCGCAGCAGTTCGGCGCTGAACATGGGGCGTTCGGCGCGCGGCCCGGTGCGCAGGCCGAGCACGATCACCAGGGGCTTGGCCCGCAGTTCCCGCATGGCGTGCTGCAGGCACTGCAGGGACGGGATGTCGGCGTACTGGACGTCGTCGACGAGGATCGCGAGCGGCCGGCCCTGGGCCGTCGCGTGCAGGGCCGCGGTGAGCGACCGCATGACGTGGGCGCGGACGTGCTCCTCGCGTTCGTAGTCCGGGTCGCGCAGCATCGCGGTGAACCGCGCGTCGTCGAGCAGCTGCTCCACGCGCGCGGCGGCGCTGTGCTCGCGCTGCTCCCACTGCTCCCGTGGCGACCGGTCGGCCTGCTCCCCCGGTCCTTCCGGACGGTCGATCCGGTCGGCGTGGAGGAGCAGTTGGCCGAAGACCGCCATCGGGGTCCTGCGCTCGGCTCGTAAACCCGTCGCCCGCAGGACCGTGAGTCCGCGCGCCTCGGCCTGCTCGGCGACGCCGTTCAGCAACTCGCTCTTGCCGGTGGCCACCGGCCCTCTCACCACAACAACACGGGACGGCCGATCCGCGCTGTTTGCCAGAACCTCCTCCAAGAGAGCCCATTCATCGACTCGCTCGACCAGGCTCATTGTGCGGTTTCCTCCCCGTAAGAAATTATCGCAAACTGCACTGGGCGCCTTATTTGCATAACGCACTCTCAAGCATCCATCTGGAACCGCTCCGAAGGATACCAGGGCATATTCCAAAAGCCTCTCCAGCGCTTCTGGCGGCACTCAGTCAACAACACAACTATGACTGAAACTTGACGACGAGGTAGCCCCGAAAGAAGTGAGCCCACCCCCCAAATCCACGATGACTCGCAACGTTCAGCCCTCCCCACTCCGGCCCTACGTGTGGTATTGGACCTCGGCCAGGCCACTCTGCACATGCGGAACATTGAATTCCAATTGAAGGAAAGGGGAAGAAGAACCGGCCACGAGGCACATGCATAGTGATCATCCAGCCACCCTGTCCGGAAACACCCCTGGCCACACGCGCGACCACGGACGTCGCCGGGACGGCCGCGCCATCCGCCCCCCTACCCGCCGACGCCCCCCGCCACCCACCAGGGCGCTCCTCGGGCCGCCCTCGCACGCCGCGCTCAACACCTCACGGCGCAGGCGCCGTTGGCCACCCGGCGGGGCCGCCGGGGCCGTTCCCGTCAGCGTGGCCGTTAAGGATGCGTTAGGCGTTCGTGTCCGGGAAAGCCCCTCGCGGAGACCCGGTAACGGTCTTCTGGAGACAATCCAAAGGCAATTTGACGGCAAAATTCACCAAGGAAGTCCATGGTGTTCAGGCGCCTTCGGGAGCTGCACAACAGGTGTGCAACCGGAAGCGTCACGTGCCCCGCGTCACACACTCGCCGTGACTGCCAGATGCGTCACATTGTTACGTCGCCGTTTCCGGCCACCGCTCATTTCGTGGCGGACCCATGGAGACCAACTCGCCGTCGGCGTACACGAACTCGTGAGTACGGCCGGGCGGGTGTCGCGCGCCGTGCCGTGGCGGCCCGTCGGACAGGCCCTAGGGGACGGATAGGGGTGGAGAGCGGCAGGGGGCGCGGATAGCCTCCGGCAGGAGGAATCACCGAGGGTCTCCGGCACCGTGGCGCGGGCACGACGGACACCACCCCTGATCCTCCGCACCGCGGCTCGGCTCCCGGACGACGGCCACCCCCCGGACGACGGCCATCTCCCCCGCTCGGTCACCGGGGTTCCCCGTGCACAGCAGACAGGTTCACCGCCCGCCGCCGGCCCCGGTCGGTCAGGGCACGCCGATGTGACGCGCAGGCGCGCAGACCGTAGAGGACGACCATGGCGAGAATGCACACCGCGGGCTCCACCACCCGGAGCGCGCTGCGGCAGGCGGACGCACCCCACGAAGGGAGCGTGCCCCGATGACCGGGTCCGGCCCCGGTGGCGAGGAGACCGAAGGCAGCGGGCCCGCCGATCCGGAAGTGGTCGCCACCTCCGAGGTGGTCGCAGCCTCCGAAGCGGTCGCAGCCTCCGAAGTGGTCGCCGTCCCGGCGGAAGTCACGGCCCCGGACGAGGCCATCGGCCTGGACGAAGCCATCGGCCTGGACGGAACCGTCACCCCGGACGCGGCGCGCACCACCGTCACCGTGATCATCCCGACCTTCAACGAGGCCGGGAACGTGGAGGAGCTGCTGACGCGGCTCGCCGCCGGGCTGCCCGCGCACCTGGACTGCGAGGCTCTGTTCGTCGACGACAGCACCGACGACACCCCGGCCGCGATCGAACGCGCCGCCCTCACCTGCCCGTTCCCCGTGAACGTCATCCACCGCGAGGTGGCCACGGGCGGCCTGAGCGGCGCCGTGGTGGAGGGCATGAAGGCCGCGGCGTCGGAGTGGCTGGTCGTCATGGACGCCGACCTCCAGCACCCGCCGTCGCTGATGCCCGAGCTGATCGAGACCGGCCGCCGGGCGGGCGCCGACCTCGTCGTGGCCAGCCGGTACGCGGGCGGCGGCAGCCACGCCGGGCTGTCCGGCCGCTACCGCGTCGCCGTGTCCCGCACTTCCACGCTCGCGACCAAGGCGCTGTTCCGCTCGGCGCTGCGCGGCATCAGCGACCCGATGAGCGGCTTCTTCGCGATCCGCCGCAGCACGGTGCACGCCCACTCCGACATCCTCAAGCCGCTCGGCTACAAGATCCTGCTGGAGCTGGCGATCCGCTGCCGTCCGCGCGTCGTCGCCGAGGTGCCGTTCTCCTTCCAGGAGCGGTTCGCGGGCGAGTCGAAGTCGACCGTGCGCGAGGGCCTGCGGTTCCTCGCGCACCTGGTGTCGCTGCGTACGGCGACGCCGGTGGCGCGGATGGTGGTCTTCGGCCTGATCGGCCTGACCGGCTTCCTGCCCAACCTGTTGGGGCTCGCCGGGCTCACCGCGATGGGGCTGCACTATCTGCCCGCCGAGGTGGTGGCCAACCAGTTCGGTGTGCTGTGGAACTTCCTGCTCATCGATCTGCTGCTGTTCCGCGACCGGCGCGGCCACCGCCACTGGGCCGACCGCCTCGGCCGGTTCGCGCTGCTCGCCAACGCCGACCTGGTGCTGCGCATCCCGCTGATCGCGCTGCTCGTCGACGGCGTGGGCATGACGGTCCTGCCCGCCACCGCGCTGGCCCTCCTGACGACGTTCGTCATCCGCTTCATCGCCACCGAACTGCTGGTCTACCTCCCCCGGCGCGGCCAGACCAAGGGCGCGGACGCGGCGCCCGTGCGGGAGCAGGAGGACGGCCGCAAGGAGACGGAGAAGTCGGAAGGCCGGGAGAAGGAAGGCACGCCATGACCGTCGGGACGCAGCACAGTGACAGGGAGGGTGCGACCCCGCCGCCGCCTGTCGGCACCGGCCCCGTGGCAACGCACCCCGGCACCCGTCCCGCGGCAACGCACCCCGGCACCCGTCCCGCGGCAACGCACGTCGGCACGCGCCCCGAGCCAACGCGCCCCGGCACGGCGCCGCCCGCCCTGCTCGCGCGGATCGTGCCCGAGGACGTCGTCTGCCGCGAGTCCCTCGGCGACCCGGACGGCGTCGTCCTGCACCCCGACGAACAGGCCCTGATCGCCCGGTCGGTACCGGCGCGCCGCCGCGAGTTCACCACCGGCCGCCACTGCGCGCACCGCGCCCTGGCCGCCCTCGGGCAGCCCGCCGCGTCGATCCTGCCCGACCCGAAGGGCAGCCCGGAGTGGCCCGCCGCCGTCGTCGGCAGCATCACGCACTGCGACGGCTACCGCGGTGCCGCAGTCGCCCGCACCGCCCGCGTCCGCTCGGTCGGCATCGACGCCACCCCGGGCGAGCCGCTGCCCGACGGTGTCCTGGAGGCGGTGGCGCTGCCCGCGGAGCGGCGGCGGGTGGCCGAACTCCTGGCCCGGTGGCCCGCGGTGCGCTGGGACCGGGCCCTGTTCAGCGCCAAGGAGAGCATCTACAAGACCTGGTATCCGCTGCAGCGCGCGCCGCTGGGCTTCGAGGAGGCCGACGTCATCTTCCACCGGTCGCCGGATCCGGCCACCGGCACGTTCAGCGCGCGGATCCTGCCCCCCGTGCGCGACCGGGGCTTCCCTCAGGAGCTCACGGGGCGCTGGCTGGCGCGGGACGGCCTGGTCCTCACCGCGATCACGCTGCGCCCCGCGGGCTGAGCGCTGCGCCCGGTGGGAGGCTGGGTGCTGCGCTCCGCGGGCCGAGCGGGGTCAGCGCAGGACGCGCTGCGACAGTTCCTCGATGAGCTTGTCCGTCGAGTACGGGGCGAGCAGGTCGGGCACCGTCAGGTCGTCCACGATCAGGCCCAGCATGGCGAGGTAGAGCAGCACGACGCCGGTGCGGTCACCGGGCAGGCCCGCGCCCAGGTGGAAGCCGATGTTGGCGTCGAGCTGCTCGGTCATGAACTGGGTGAGCTCGGCGTGCAGTTCGGGGCGGCGGGTGGCTTCCAGGCGCAGTTCGAGGAGCGCGAGGTGGCTGCTGCGGTCGGCGCGCGTCCGCTCCAGGAGCTGCTTGAGGAGCGTCACGACCAGGGCCGTGTCCGGCTGCTCGCTCATGGTGTCGGCGAGCGCGGCCTCCTCCGGCGTGAGCCGTTCCAGGATCCGCCGCATGACCTGCGCGAGGAGTTCCGCGCGGTGCGGGAAGTAGTTGCTCGCGGTGCCCTTGGGCACCTCCGCCTCCGCGTCCATGGCCCGCAGCGTCAGCCCCCTGGACCCCTCGCGCGCGAGCACCTCGATCGCCGCGTCCAACAGCGCGGTGCGCCTGGCCGGATTCTGTCGCATGGCGGTCCTCTCCTGTTCCCTGTGCGGCACCCCACCCTAACCACTGCAGGCGGAGTGCCACACATGACGTGGTCCCAAGCCCGCACGTCGGTGACGCAGACGAGCCGGCGTCACGCCCTGCCCTGGTCGCTCACGTTCGCGATCATGCGGCGGAGCACGCGCACCGTACGGACGTAGTCGTCCTCGGGGATGCCGTCGTGGATCCGCGCCCGCAGCCGGGGAGCGAGCGCCGCGAGCCGGGCGCGGGCCGCGCGGCCGGTGTCGGTGAGAGTGAACCGGCCCGTGCGGTCGGGGGTGATCCAGCCCCGGTCGAGCAGGTCGTCCAGCACCTCCGCGTAGGTGGAGGGGTCGCCGACCTGGGGGGTCATAGAGGCGCGCAGGGCTTCGGTCAGGCCGTTGCGCGTCAGGCCGTCCGCGGTGACGGCGAGCCGGTTCAGGGTCATCCAGTGCCGTTGGCTGGTGCCGAGGGCGGACTGTTCGGCGTGCATGAAGGCGACGACCGCGGTGTGCGCGGCGCCGGTCCAGTACACGGCGGGCTGGTTGGCCAGGTACTCCGCGTCGGGCTGCTCCATGGGCGGCTCGTCTCCGTGCTCGCCGCGGCCGTGCTCACAACCGCCGTGTTCGCTGCCGCCGTGCTCGCTGCGGCCGTGCTGGAGCGAGTGGAGCTGGAGGCGTTCCTGACGCTGGCCGAGGAGTTGCACTTCGGCCGCACCGCCGAACGCCTGCGCCTGACGACCGGCCGGGTCAGCCAGACCATCCAGAAGCTGGAACGCCGCATCGGCACGCCCCTGTTCGAGCGCACCAGCCGGTACGTCCGCCTCACTGCGGCCGGACGGCAGCTCCACGACGACCTCCTGCCGCCGTACCGCGCGCCGGCGGCCGGGCTGCAGAAGGCGATCAACGCCGCGCGGGACGTCGAGAGCGTGCTGCGGGTCGGCTACGTCGGCCCCGCCGTCGGACAGGTCACGATCCGCGCCGCCGAGGTGTACGCGCGGCGCCACCCCGGCTGCCGGATCCGGCCCCGGGAACTGCAGATCGCCGACGGTTTCCCGCGGTTGCGCGACGGCGACGTGGACGTGCTCATCGTGACGCTGCCGCACCAGGGCCCGGCATGGTCAACGGCCCGGTCCTGTTCTCCGAGCACCGCATGCTCGCCGTGCCCGCGCGCCACCCCCTGGCCGACCGGGACACGGTCTCCCTGGAGGACCTCGCCTCCGTCCGCCTCCTGCAGGCGGCCCGGACGCTGCCTCCCTATGGGCGCGCCGAACGCACGCCCCCGCTGACGCCCTCGGGCGCCCCCATCGAGCCCGGGCCCGCCTTCGACGCCCTCCAGGAGGCCCTGTCCCTGATCGGTGCCGGGCAAGGGGCCTGGGTGGTCGGCGCCCAGGTCACCCGCTACTTCGCCCGCCCCCACGTCGTCTACGTCCCCTTCGACGACGCGCCGCCCCTGGAGTGGGTCCCCGCCTGGCTCGCCGCCACCCCGGTGGCCGCCGTGCACGCCTTCAACAAGGTCGCCCAGGACACCGCCGCGCTGCTCCAACTCGCCACGATCAGCGCCGACGTCGGCGGCTGAAGCCCCCAACGGGACGTGCCGGTCCAAGGGGCGCAAGCCCTCGGACCGGCACGTGGGAGACCACTGCGGCGGCTAGACGGTGACGGCCGCGTCCGCCCCGTCGGCCGGGTCGGCGCAGTCTCCGCCGAGCACGCAGCCCACCGCGCCCTTGTCGGCCGCCCTGTCCGCGGAGGCCTCCGATGCCTCCGCGGCCGCCGAGCCGGCCGCGTCCGGCTTCCCCGCGAACTGCGTCCGGTACAGCTCCGCGTACCGCCCGTCCACCGCGAGCAGTTCGTCGTGCGTGCCGCGTTCCACGATCCGCCCGGCCTCCACGACGAGGATCTGGTCGGCCGCCCGCACGGTGGAGAGCCGGTGCGCGATGACCACGGCCGTCCGGTCCGCGAGGGCCTCCGCGAGGGCCTCCTGGACGGCGGCCTCGGACGTGTTGTCGAGGTGGGCGGTGGCTTCGTCGAGGATGACCACCCGCTGCTGGGCGAGCAGCAGACGCGCGATGGTCATGCGCTGCCGCTCACCGCCGGAGAGCCGGTAGCCGCGCTCGCCGACCACCGTGTCGAGCCCGTCGGGCAGCGACCGCACCAGGGCGTCGAGGCGGGCCCGGCGCAGCACGTCCCACAGCTCGTCCTCGGCTGCGCCGGGCCGGGCGAGCAGCAGGTTGGCGCGCACCGACTCGTGGAAGAGGTGGCCGTCCTGGGTGACCATGCCGATGGTGTCGCGCAGCGAGTCGGCCGCCAGGTCGCGGACGTCCTCGCCGCCGACGCGTACGACCCCGGAGTCGGCGTCGTACAGGCGCGGAAGGAGTTGCGCGATGGTGGACTTGCCCGCGCCGGAGGAGCCGACGAGCGCCACGGTCTGGCCGGGTTCGGCGCGGAACGACAGGCCGTGCAGGACCTCGTCGCCGCCGCGGCCGTCCAGCGCGGCCACCTCCTCCAGGGAGGCGAGGGAGACCTTGTCGGCGGACGGGTAGGCGAAGCGGACGTTGTCGAACTCGACGGCGACCGGGCCGGCGGGCACGGTCCGCGGCTGCGGCTTCTCGTCGATGAGGGGCTTCAGGTCGAGGACTTCGAAGACCCGCTCGAAGCTCACCAGGGCGCTCATCACCTCGACGCGGGCCCCGGCCAGGGCGGTCAGCGGCGCGTACAGGCGGGTCAGGAGCAGTGCGAGCGAGACGACGGCGCCCGCTTCGAGCGTGCCGTCGAGGGCGAAGTAGCCGCCGAGTCCGTAGACGAGGGCGAGGGCGAGCGCCGACACGAGGGTGAGGGCGGTGATGAAGGCCGACTGCGCCATGGCGGTGCGTACGCCGATGTCGCGCACCCGGCGGGCCCGGGCGGCGAACTCCGCGGACTCGTCGGCGGGGCGGCCGAACAGCTTGATGAGGGTGGCGCCGGGTGCCGAGAAGCGCTCCGTCATCCGGGTGCCCATGGCCGCGTTGTGGTGCGCGGCCTCGCGCTGGAGGCGGGCCATGCGGGTGCCCATGCGGCGCGCGGGCACCACGAACACCGGCAGGAGCACCAGCGCGAGGAGCGTGATCTGCCAGGACAGGGCGAGCATCACGGCGAGGGTGAGGACGAGGGTGACGAGGTTGGAGACCACTCCGGAGAGCGTGTTGCTGAACGCCCGCTGCGCGCCGATCACATCGTTGTTGAGGCGGCTGACGAGCGCGCCGGTGCGGGTGCGGGTGAAGAAGGCGACCGGCATGCGCTGCACATGGTCGAAGACGGCGGTGCGCAGGTCGAGGATCAGGCCTTCGCCCAGGTTCGCCGACAGCCAGCGGCTGAGCAGTCCGAGGCCCGCTTCGGCGATCGCGATGACGGCGATGAGCACCGCGTAGCGCACCACTGTCGAGGACTCCGCGCCGGACACGATGGCGTCGACGACACGCCCGGCGAGCACGGGAGTCGCCACGGCGAGCAGCGCGGTCAGGACACTCAGCAGGACGAACTGCGTGATGCGGCGGCGATGGGGCCCGGCGAAGGCGGTGATGCGGCGCAGGGTGGCGCGGGCGAAGGGTCGGCGTTCCTGCTCGGCGTTCATGACGCTGTGCAGCTGGGTCCAGGCTGTGGTCTCCATACTCATGAGAAGAACCGTAGGACCTAAAGTTATGTTGAGGTCAAGGGCCGCATCATGCGTCTCGTTCACCCCTGTCACATCTCTTGACCCGCCTGTAACCGGCACGTACTTTCGCTTCAATTCTTGAGCGCATCACTCCGGTTACTCGTGTCCTGACGTGAGAAGGCGAACGCATGCGAGATGTACGAAGGCGTACCGTGCTGTCCGCGATCGGCGGCACCGCCGTCGCGGGCGGCGCCCTGAACTCGGGAATCGCCGAGGCGGCACCGGCCCCGGCCC
This sequence comes from Streptomyces flavofungini, assembly GCF_014650815.1. GTDB lineage: Bacteria > Actinomycetota > Actinomycetes > Streptomycetales > Streptomycetaceae > Streptomyces > Streptomyces flavofungini. The sequence goes on along the minus strand of NZ_BMVR01000010.1, from coordinate 330,764 downwards.
CCGCCGCACCGCCCGCGGCGGACCGCGGCACCCCCCACGACGGCAAGGTCCAGCGGCTCCTCGACCGTATGACTGTCGAAGAGAAGCTGGGCCAGCTCCAGCAGCTCGCCTGGTCCTGGGACACCGGTCCCGGCGGCGGTGAGACCAAGGACGTGGAGGACGCGGCGCGGGCCGGACGCCTCGGCTCGGTGCTCTCCATCTTCGGCGCCAAGAGCAGCAACGCGCTGCAGCGCATCGCGGTCGAGGAGTCCCGGCTCGGCATCCCGCTGCTGTTCGGCCTCGACGTGATCCACGGCTTCTGGACGACGTTCCCGATCCCGCTCGCGCAGGCGGCGAGCTTCGACCCGGACGTGACCAGGGCGGACGGCGAGGTGTCCGCGCAGGAGGCCCGCTCCAACGGCGTGCACTGGACGTTCGCGCCGATGATGGACGTCACGCACGAACCGCGCTGGGGCCGCATCGCCGAGGGCTGCGGCGAGGACCCGTATCTGACGGCCGCGTTCGCGGCCGCCAAGGTCGAGGGCTACCAGGGCCCGGGCAAGGGCGAGTTGGGCGCGAAGGACCGCGTCGCCGCCTGCGCCAAGCACTTCGTGGCGTACGGCGGGGCCGAGGGCGGGCGCGACTACAACACCGTCGACGTGTCGGAGTCCCGGCTGCGCAACCTCTACCTGCCGCCGTTCAAGGCCGCCCTGGACGCGGGCGCGGCCACGGTGATGGCGTCCTTCAACACCATCGGCGGCGTCCCCGCGCACGGCAACTCCCACACCCTGACCGGCATCCTGAAGAAGGAGTGGGGCTTCGACGGCGTCGTCGTCAGCGACTGGACCGGCGTGCAGGAGCTGATCGCGCACGGCTTCGCCGAGGACGGCGCGGCCGCCGCCCGGCTCTCGCTGAACGCGGGCGTCGACATGGAGATGGTGAGCACCAACCTCCGTGAGCACGGCAAGAAGCTGCTGCGCGCGGGGAAGATCAGCGAGCGGCGCCTGGACGACGCGGTCGCCCGCATCCTGCGGCTGAAGTTCACCCTCGGCCTCTTCGACGATCCGTACGTCGACGAGGACGCCGCCGTCGACGGGCCGACCGCCGCCACGCGCAAGGCCGCCCGCTCGTCCGCCGCCCGCTCGATGGTGCTCCTGAAGAACACCGGCGGGGCGCTGCCGCTGAAGCCCGCCGTCAAGTCCATCGCCGTCGTCGGCCCGTTCGGGGATTCCGACGACCTGCTCGGCACCTGGGTGGTCCCGGCCGCCGCGAAGAAGTACCCGTCGGTGAAGGTCCTCGACGCGGTGCGCCGCGCAGCACCGGACGCGAAGGTGACGTACGCGCGTGGTGTCGACCCCGAGGGCAAGGACACCGGCGGCATCCCGGCCGCGGTCGCCGCCGCGAAGGCCGCCGACGTGACGATCGTCGTCGTGGGCGAGCCGCCGTCGATGAGCGGTGAGGCGGCGGCCCGCAGCGACATCGGCCTGCCGGGCGCGCAGGAACGGCTCGTCGAGGCGGTCGCGCGGTCCGGCAAGCCGTTCGTGGTCGTCCTCGTGGGCGGACGCCCGCTGACCATGGGCGGCTGGCTGGAGTCGGCGCCCGCCGTCCTGGAGGCCTGGCACCCGGGCGTCGAGGCCGGGAACGCCATCGCCGACGTGCTGTTCGGCAAGGTCAACCCGGGCGGCAAGCTGCCCGTCTCCTTCCCCCGCACGGTCGGCCAGATCCCGATCCACTACAACCACGAGTCGACGGGCCGCCCCTACAACGCCGACAACAAGTACACGTCCAAGTACCTGGACCTGCCGCCGGACCCGCAGTTCCCCTTCGGCCACGGCCTCAGCTACACGACGTTCGAGATCGGCGCACCGAAGCTGAGCCGCGCCGGCGTTCCGGTACGCGCCCTGCGCGACGGCGACACCCTGGAGGTGTCCGTCACCGTCTCCAACACCGGCCGCCGCAAGGGCGACGAGGTCGTGCAGCTGTACGTCCACGACGTCGCGGCGAGCATCACCCAGCCGGTGCGCAAGCTGCGCGGCTTCAAGCGGGTCACGCTCGGCGCGGGCCGCTCCACCGTCGTCCGCTTCCGGCTCGGCGCCGACGACCTGGGCTTCTGGACGAACGACACCCACGGCGAATTCCTCGTCGAGGAGGGCAAGTTCGACCTGTACGTGGGCAACAGCTCCACGGCGAAGAACAAGGTCACGCTGACGGTGACGTGAGCGGGGCGGCGTGAGCGCGAGGGGGTGGGCGGCGCCGGGGCGCCCGCCCCCTCAGCCGAGTTCCAGCGTGGTGGTCGCGAAGACCCGCTCGCGCGCGAACTCCCGCACCGGGCCCGTGTACATGCGCGCCGTGTCGAACGACGGCTTCATGCCGCGCGCCTCGGCCAATGCGACGGCCGCCGTGTTCGTCTCCGGTACGTCCATGGCGACGGCCGCGCCGCCGGACTCGGCCGCGAGCGCGTCGAGCAGCGCCTCGGCGTCGGCGCGGGTGTCGGCGAACAGCGGGCCCACGCGCGGCGCGTCCCGAGCCGGACGCAGCACCCCGTACCCGGTGACGCGGCCGTCGACGACGCTCGCCAGGGCCCGGTGGCCGGGCGCCGTCAGCCAGACGTCGAGGAACCGGGGCCGGTCGGCGGGGTAGCAGGCACTGTCGTACGCGGCGACGGCGTCGCGGTCCACCTCCGCCACGGGCCTGATGTGCGCGGGCAGCGGGCCGGGCGCGCCCGCGGGGCCGACGTAGCGCCGGGTGCCGTGCGCGCGCTCGAAGCCGGAGCGGCGGTAGTTGTCCTGCTGCGCCGGAACGCCGTCCAGGCCCACGACCCGGTCCCCGGCATGGGCGAGGGCCGTCCGCCAGGTCGCCATGCCGTGGCCGCGCCCGCGCATGTCCGGGCGGACCAGGTAGAAGCCGAGGAAGGCGTACGCCGGGCCGTAGTTGACCACCGAGATCGCCGACACCGGCTCGCCGTCGACGCGGCCGACGAAGAATCCCTCCGGGTCCTGCGCGAAGAAGCCCGCCGCGTCGTTGAGGCCCGGGTTCCAGCCCTCCCGTGCCGCCCACTCGGTGACCAGGCGCCAGTCATCGGGCGTCGCCGTCGAGACGACGAGCTGTCCGGGGGCCGTACTCTCCATCGCGCACCTTCCTTGAACAGTGGTTCGCCCGCTAGAACGATGGTTCCACCCGCTTGAGCGGGTGTTTCCGCGCAACGGCCCCATCCTGCCCCGCCGGGCGCGGCCCCATCCGGCTCACCCCGGCAGCCCCATCGCGTCGGCCAGCGTCTCCATCTCGGACTTGAGCAGCGTGGCGGGGCGGTGCCCCATCCCCCCGTAGAGGCCCTGCACTTCGAGGCTGACGATCCCGTGCAGCCGGGCCCAGGCCGTGACCGTGCCGGCGAGGGCCGTGGCCGCGTCGGCGTCCGGGGCCCAGGCCTTGACCCACTCCTCGACGGGCGGGCTGTCGTTCAGCCAGAACCGCATCTCCGCGCGCAGTTCCAGGGCGGCACCCCGGCAGTCCCCCTGCCCGAGCACGCCGAGCAGCGGGCCGAGGACCGCGCGGGCCCGGTCGGTGGTCTCCGGGGGCGCCTGATAGCCGGGGGACGGCGTACCGGCCAGGAGTTGGTAGACGTGCGGCACCCCGATCGCCCACGCGCGAAGGGCGGCGCCGAGGGCGAGGAGCTGTTCGCGGGGCGGGGCGTCCGCGACGCGGTCGGCGGCCGCGCGCATGGCGACAGCTGCCGCGTCGTAGCCGTCGCAGATCAGCTCGGTGAGGAGGTCGTCGCGGTTGCGGAAGTACTTGTAGAGGGCCGGGCCGGTGAGCCCGAGCCCCTTGGCGACGGCGTTGAGGCTGAGCGCGGGCGCACCGCCCGCGCGGATCTGCTCCAGGGCGGCCGCCTTGATCTCGCCGCGCACCTGGTCGCGGTAGCGCTGGCGCGGGGTGCTGCTCTTGTCTGTCATGTCGGTGGTCCCTTCCCCTGATTTCCCTGCCACTCGGCCATCACCCTGGTTAGAGGCTCTAACTCTAGCAAGAGGAGATCTTGACAGGGTTGCGAGCAGGGGTGCATTCTCAAGTTAGAGCTTCTAACTACGGAGAGAAGCACTACCTACCGAGAGAGGCCAAGCCATGCGCGAGACCCACACGATCGAGAACCAGCCCACGGCGAACACGGCACCGGCGACCACGGCACCGGCGACGGCGGCCACCGCGGCCACGGCCGGGGTCATCGCGACCCAGGTCGTCCTGCCCGGCGTCGTCGAGCCCACCGGTCTGGAGATCACGCAGGTCGCCGCGCCCACCCCCGGCCAGGGCGAGGTGCTGCTCGCGATGGCGGCGACCGGCGTCTCGTTCGCGGAGCAGCAGATGCGGCGCGGGAAGTACTACGACCAGCCCCCGTTCCCGTTCGTGCCGGGGTACGACCTGGTCGGGCGGGTGGTGGCGACCGGCCAGGGGGTCGACACCGCGCTGACCGGACGGCGGTTCGCGGCGCTGACCAAGACCGGCGGCTGGGCGAGCCACGTCGTCGTGGCGGCCGCCGACCTCGTCGAGGTGCCGGAGTCCGTGACGTCGGCGGACGCGGAGACGCTGGTCGTGAACGGCATCACGGCCTGGCAGATGCTGCACCGCACGGCCGAGGTCGAGGCGGGCGACACGATCGTCGTGCTCGGCGCGAACGGCGGCGTCGGCTCCGCCCTCGTCCAGCTGGCGCGGATCGCCGGGGTGCGGGTGATCGGTACAGCCTCGCCGCGCCACCACGACAAGCTCCGCGAGCTCGACGTCACGCCCGTCGACTACCGCGACCCTGACCTGTACGGGCGGCTGCGCGGGCTCGCGCCGAACGGGGTGCAGGCGGTCTTCGACCACGTGGGCGGCGAGGCCGTCGTGGAGTCCTTCCGACTGCTCGCGCCGGGCGGCACCCTCGTGTCGTACGGCACCGCGTCCACCCGCGACGCCGCCGGGTCCTCCAAGGCCCCCGTCCTGAAGCTCTTCGCCCGCCTCGCGATGTGGAACGCGATGCCCAACTCCCGGCACGCCCACTTCTTCAACATCTGGGCCGGCAAGCGCCGCGCCGCCGCCTTCCGTGAGCGCCTGCGCGCCGACCTCGGCCAGGTCTTCGCGCTGCTGGCCGAGGGCAGGCTCAAGCCGCAGGTCGCCGCGCGGGTCCCGCTGTCGCGGGCCGCCGACGCGATGCGGCTCGCGGAGTCCGGGACGGTCGCGGGCAAGGTCGTCCTCGTACCGGACGAGGCGCTCGGTGACGCGCGGGACGCTCAGACCGGGCGATGAGGAGCGGCGGGTGCGGCCGCCGACCGGACCTCGGCGGTGTCCGGCGGTCCCCCGGCGCCGGGCGGACCGTGCCTCCGGCGGCGGCGGTCGGGGACGGTGGTGGCCACCAGGGCGGTCGCGGTCAGCGCGGACAGCAGGCCCCAGACCACCGTGAAGCTGCCGGTGAGGTCGCGGAGCAGGCCGAGCGCGGGCGGCATGAGCACGATGGCCACCTGGTTGACGGACATGGCGAGGCCGAGGGTGAACCCGGTGCGGCCCGCCGGGGCCGACTCGGTCACGTAGGCGACCCAGGGGCCGTACCAGCCGTAGCCGAAGAAGCCGAGCCAGACGAGCACACCGCAGGCCAGGGCGGGCGAGCGGCCCAGCGGGGACATCAGGACCGCCATCCCCGCGATCACGGCGACCATGCAGAGGGCGATCGTGCCGTGCCGCCCGGACCGGCTGCGGTCACTGCGGACCGCGAGGCCGATGCGGCCGACGACGCCCGCGCCCTGGGCGGCCACGAGGACGAGGGCCGCCGTCCCGGCTCCGACCGACGCCGCCTCGTGCAGGTGCAGCACGGTCAGGACACCGACCGCGTACTGCACCGAGATCAGGGTCGCCCCGGACAGCATGATCTTCACCATGGCGGGCTCACGGAGGAGCCGCAGGCGGACGCCGAGCCGGGTGGAGAGGGAGGCGGGCGACACGGAGGACGTAGCCAGCGCGGAGGGCACAGGCGGCACGGTGGGCGCAGACGGCACGGACGGCGGTCGCCGGTAGCAGCCCATGAAGACGCCCGCCCCGAGCAGCGCGGCAACCGCCCCGGCCACCAGCGTCGCGCGCCAGCCGTGGGCCTCCGCGAGGAGGGGCAGTACGGCCGAGGCGAGCGCGGCGCCCAGCGGCAGGCCCGCCTGACGCACGCCCATCGCGAACCCCCGCCGGGACGTGTCGAACCAGGACGCCACCGACTTGCTGCCACCGGGCTGGACGGTGCTGTAGCCCGCGCCGACGACCAGCAGGACGCAGAGCAGGGAGACATAGCCGGGTGCGGCGCTCCCCACGCCCAGGCCCACGGCCACCACGCAGGCGCCGATGCCGACGACCCAGCGTTCGTTGTAGCGGTCGAGCAGTTCACCGGCGACCAACAGGCCGACAAGCGGGACCAGTTGGGCCGCAGAGACCAGCAGGCCCAGCTGGGCGGTGCTCAGGTCGAGGGCGCGTTGCAGGGGGATGCCCAGGGCGCCGATGCCCTGGACGAAGAAGCCCGCGGCGGCCTGGGTGAAGGTGGCGATGCCGAGGACGGCCCACCGGTAGCGCCAAGGATCCCGGCCCTTCGTGGAGGGACCCCGGTATCTGGTGGAGGAACCCCGGCCCCTCGCGGACGGATCCCCGTCCCCCGTACGTCGTCGCATGCCGATCACCCTGCTGTAATGGGCTTATGCACCTCAACCCTTACGGCGCGGACGTCGTGAACCTGGCGGCGGAGCTGGCCAACCGGCGCCCGGCGAGCGCCGAGGAACTCGCGGACCGCTGTCGCGCGGCCGGGCTCGTCCTGGAACGGCCGGTCGCCCCACAGGACTTGGACCGAGCCCTGGAAGCGCTGACGGCATGGGAGGAGGTCGTCGACGCCACCGACGAGGAGGCCCGCGCCGACCTGCTCAACCGGATGCTGGCGGCGGCCACCGCGCACCCTCGGCTGACCGACCACGCCGGTACCGGCTGGCACCTGCACTACCGGGACGACCGGCAACCACTCGGCCCGCTCCTCCACGCACTGATCGCCGTGGGGACCGCGCTGCACCTGACGGGGCGCGGCATGCACCGGCTCCGGCGGTGCGCCGTGACCGAGTGCGCCACGATCTTCGCCGACACCTCCCGGACCGGGCGGCAGCGCTACTGCTCCCAGCGGTGCGCCAACCGGGACGCGGTACGCCGCCACCGGGCACGCTCGACGGCGTGACCCACGCGGCCACGCTCGACGGCGTGACCCACGCGGGCGCACTCGACGGCGTGATCCACGCGGGCGCACTCGACGGCGTGATCCACGCGGGCGCACTCGACCACACGCACCACGCGGGGCGCGCACCACGCCGTGATCGGGCGGCACCCGGCCCGGCTGCCCCTCACCCTCTCCGTCCACGCCCTCAACTCCCATCAATACAGGACGCTTTCAGACATCCGTCCGAAAGTTTCGTCCGCGCCGCCCCGTTGTGCCGATCTTCTGGCCAGGATCGACGGAGCCGTCCGGGGAAGGTTCCGGACGGACGATCCTGATCAGGGAGGAACTTTGGCATCCACTCCCCCGGCTGCCGGGAAGCGCGGACCCGGCACTCCGACGCCGCCCGAACAGCTCCTGTTCGGCGGGCGGTTACGCGGTTCGTGGGGCTGGACCACACATGAACTGGCGCGGCTGAACGTGTCGTTCCTGTCGATCCTGCGGCAGATCCCCCGGCTGTTCCGGCACACCGTGACGCTGGCCTGGCGCGCCGACCCGGTGGCCCTGGTGGTGGTCGCGGTGGCCCAGCTCGGCCAGGCCGCGGCGACCGCGTTCGGGCTGCTCGCCACCAACCGCGTCCTGGTGTCGCTGTTCGCCGCGGGCCCGACGGCCGACCGGGTGCGGGACGCGCTGCCGTCCCTGGTGTGGGTGGCCGCCGCCAGCGCGTTCGCGGCGACGCTGCGCGCCGTGTCGTTCGCGGCGGCGGGGCGCCTCGGGCCGAAGGTGGAGCGGGTGGCGGGGCTGTCCATGATGAAGGAGGTCATCCGGGTGGAGATGGAGCACATCGAGCGCTCCGACTTCCACGCGGCCCTGGACTCCGGGCAGCACGGCCAGACCGCGGCCCGCCGCCTCATCGAGCACACCCTCGGCATCGTCGAGGCCCTGATGGCGCTGCTCGCCGTCAGCGGGGTCCTCGCGGTGCTGCATCCGGTGCTGCTTCCGCTGCTTCTCGCGGTGGTGGTGCCCAAGGCCTGGGGCACGGTGCGGGCCGCGCGGCGGACGTACGAGTCGGTGCAGATCTGGCTGGAACACGTCCGCCAGCAAGGGGCGTTGCGGCGCCTGCTGATCTCGCAGAAGGCGGCGCCGGAGCTGCGGGTGCACGGCGCGGGCCCGTTCCTGCTCGACCAGTTCGACCAGATGGCGGCGCAGGCCGCCGACGAGCAGACCCGCCTCGCGCACCTGGAGGCCCGCACCGAGCTGACCACGTCCGCCCTGTCGGGGCTGACCGCGGGCGCCACCTACGCCGTGCTCGCCTGGCTCCTGACGCACGACCAGCTGCCGCTGGCGTCCGGCGCCACCGCCGCGCTCGCGCTGACCAGCGGCACGGCGGGGCTGCGCCGCATGGTGTCGCACATCCACCACCTGTACGAACAGAGCCTGTTCATGAACGACTTGATCCGCGCCCGCGAGGAGGCCGAGCAGCGCGCCATCCCCGCCACCGGCGTCCCCGTGCCCCGACCGCCCGCCGTGATCGAGTTCGACCGGGTGACGTTCCGCTATCCCGAGCGCGACACCCCGGCCCTCGACGATGTGTCCCTGACCATCCGCAAGGGCCAGGTGATCGCCCTGGTCGGCGCGAACGGGTCGGGCAAGACGACGCTGAGCAAACTCCTCGCGGGCCTGTACCTGCCCACGTCGGGCGCCATCAGGTGGGACGGCACCGACCTGTGCGCGCTGCGCCGCGACGACGTCTTCGGCCATGTCGCCCTGGTCCTGCAGGACTTCCAGCGCTGGCCGTTCACGGCCCGCGCCAACGTCGCCATCAGCCGCTCCGCCGACATCCACGACCTGTCCCGCCTGGACGCGGCCGCCGCGTACGCGGGCGCGGACCGCGTGCTCGACGACCTGCCGCACGGCTGGGACACCCTGTGCGAGAAGGGCTACGAGGGCGGCGTCGACCTGTCCGGCGGCCAGTGGCAGCGGATCGCCCTGGCCCGCGCCTACTTCCGCGACGCCGACATCCTCATCTGCGACGAGCCGACCAGCAGCATGGACCCCGCCGCCGAGATCGACGCCTTCCGCAAGATCCGCGCGCTCGCGTCGGCCGACCAGACCATCGTCCTGGTCACGCACCGCCTGCACAGCGTCAAGGAGGCCGACGTCATCTACGTCCTCGACGAGGGGAAGCTGGTCGAGCAGGGGGACTTCGCCACGCTGATGGCGACCGGTACGTCGGCCGCGTCCGACGACGGGCCCCACCTGTTCCGCCGCCTGTTCGAACTCCAGTCGCTCCAGTACCGCACCGACACCCTCGACGCCGACACACTGGACGCCGACACCCCGCTGGACGCCGACTCCCTCGAAGCCGACCCGCTGGACGCCGTCCCCGCGCAACGCCGCCGCACTCGCGACGCTACGCCGGACCAGTCCCCGGCGAGCGGCGCAACCGGGTGAGGCGCAGGGCGAGTTGAAGCTCCAGGGCCCGGTCGGGGCTGTTCCAGTCCGGGCCCAGGAGTCGCGCCGTGCGGTCCAGGCGCTGGACGACGGTGTTGACGTGGACGTGCAGCGCGTCCTTCGCGCGGGACAGGCTCGCGCCCGCCTCGAAGTAGGCGTCGAGGGTGCGGACGAGTTCGGTGCCGCGCCGGGTGTCGTAGTCGATGACGGGCCCGAGGACGCGCTGGACGTAGCCGTCGATGCCGTCGACGTCCGTGTGGTCGCCGAGGAGTACGCCGACGAAGCCCAGGTCGGTCAGGCTCGCGCCCTGGCCGCCGCGGCCGAGGACGGTCAGGGCGCGCAGACAGCGCAGCGCCTCGGCGTGGACGGCGGGCAGCCGGGCCGGCCCTTCGGCGGGTCCGGCGGCGCCGCAGGTCACGGGCGCCCCGACGGCCCGGCCGAGGTCGGCGGCCAGGCGCTCGGCGAGCGGCCCCGGCGCGGCGGTGGGCGCGAGCAGCACGACGTGGCCGCCCTGGGGTCCGGCGAGGCCGCGCAGGATGCGGGCGTGCCGGGCGGCCTCGGTGGCGAGGCGGGTGCGCAGCTCGGGTTCGCAGTGCAGGACGAGGACGGACGTCGGTTCGGCGAGGTCGACGCCGAGGCGCCGGGCGCGCAGGCAGAGGCGGCCGGCGCGGCGCGGGTCGGTGGTGTGGGCGGCGGTGAGCAGGTCGTCGAGGAGTTCGCCGCGCACCCGGTCCTCCGCCTCGGCCACGGAGCGGCGCAGGAGCAGCAGCAACGCCGTGTCCAGGCCCGCGCGTTCGAACAGGCGCCGGTCGCTGTCGGTGAGGTCGGGGCGGCCGCTGAGCGCGATGCTGCCGAGCGGTTCGGGCCCGGCGAGCACGGCGGACACCCAGACGCCGTCGACGGCCACGGCGTGCCCGCTGGCCCGGGACGCGGCGACGCCCCGGGCGGGCGCGGTCGCCGACTCGGCGCCCACGCGGGCCAGTTCGGTGCCGTCGGCGTCCTGGACGACGAGGCCGCCGTCGAGGAGGGCGGCTATCTCGGCGGCGAGGTCGGACACGTCGCCGCCGCGCAGCACGAGGTCGGTGAGCCGGTCGTGGGTCTCGGCGGCGCGCCGCATGGCCTCGCTCTGGGCGCGGGCGGTGGCGGTCGCCGCGTTGAGTTCCACCAGGGCGGCGCGGGTCTCCTCGAGGAGGCGCGCGCTGTCGATGGCGACGGCCGCGTGGTCGGCGAGCGAGGCCAGGAGCGCGATCTGGTCGGGGGCGAAGTCGCGCGGGGTGCGGTCGGCCGCGTACAGGACGCCGATGACGCGGCTGCCGACGCGCAGCGGTACGCCGAGGATGCCGCGCAGCCCCTCCTCGCCGACGCCCGCGTCGATGGTGGCGGTGTGCTTGAAGCGGGTGTCGGCGCGGTAGTCGGCGCTGGCGTAGGGCCGGGCGGTCTGCGCGACCAGGCCCCCGAGCCCCTCCCCCATGCCAAGCCGCAGGAGCTGGAACTTCGCCGACGTGGAGCCGTCGGTGACCCGCATGAAGGTGTCGCCCTCGGCCGGGTCGTTGAGGGTCAGGTACGCCACGTCGGTGCGCAGGAGCAGCCGTGCCCGGCGCACGATGGCGCGCAGGACGGCGTCGAGGTCGCTGAGGGCCGCCAGGTCGCCCGCGGTGTCGAACAGCGCGGACAGCTCGGCCTCGCGGCGCCGGTGCTGGTCGAGGGTGCGGCGGATGCCGAGGGCGGCCTCGGTGGCCTCCTCGACACGGGCCAGTTCCGCCGGGCCCGCCCCCGCCTCGCGGGCCGCGGCGGCGGCTCCGGCGAAGCTCTCGGCCGGGGCCTGCCGCCCGAGCAGGTCGAGCAGGTGCCACAGGGATGCGGCCACGGTGTCGCCGGGGGCCTGCGGTGCGGGGGTGCGGGGACGGGCGGTTGCCATGGGTGGTGGCTGCCTTCCGACGTGCGGTGCGAGCGCCCCGGGGGTGCCGGGGGTGCTCAGGACGGTTCGCCGGAGCGTACTGCCGTCTCCCCGGTACGCGGAGGGGGTGCGGCGGACCGTACGGGAGCCGGGGGCCCGCCCGCCGCCGGGAGGCCGCCCGCCGGGCGGTCGCCGCCCGAGGTGCGCAGGTCCCGGCCCCGGGTCTCGCGGGCGAGGGCCACCGTCACCGTGGTCACCACGGCGGCGGCGGCCAGATAGAGGGCGACGGGCACGGACGAGTCGTACTCCTTCAGGAGTTCCACGGCGATGATCGGGGCGAGGGCGCCCGCGACGATCGAGGCGAGCTGGGAGCCCATCGAGGCACCGGAGTAGCGGACCTTGGTGTCGAACATCTCGGAGATGAACGCGGCCTGCGGCCCGTACATGGCGCCGTGGAACAGCAGCCCCACCGTCACCGCCGCGGTGATCACGGCGAATGACTCGGAGTCGACGAGCCCGAAGAACGCGAAGGCCCACAGTGCCATGCCCACCGACCCGATGAGCGTCACCGGGCGCCGCCCGATCCGGTCCGAGAGCGCGCCCCAGGCCGGGATGGTCACGAAGTGCACGGCGGAGCCGATCAGGACGGCGTTCAGGGCGGTGCTCTTGGGCAGGTCCAGGTGTGTGGTGACGTACACGAGCACGAAGGAGGTGAGGACGTAGTACGAGATGTTCTCGCCGAAGCGGGTGCCGATCGCGGTGAGGACCTCCCGCCAGTTCCTGCGGAACACCTCCACGACGGGCGGCTCGTCCTTGGCCCCGTGCGCGGCGGCCGCCTCGGCTCTGGCCTGCGCCTCCAGGAAGACCGGCGACTCGGAGACGGAGAGCCGGATCCACAGGCCGACCAGCACCAGGACGCCGGACAGCAGGAACGGCACCCGCCAGCCCCACGCCTGGAACGTGGACTCGGACTGCACGGCGGCGAGCAGCGCCAGCACACCGGTGGCCAGGAGGTTGCCGCCGGGCGCGCCCGACTGTGGCCAGGACGCCCAGAAGCCGCGGTGCTTGTCGCCGCCGTGCTCGGAGACGATGAGCACGGCGCCGCCCCACTCCCCGCCGAGCGCGAAGCCCTGCACGAGGCGCAGCACGGTCAGGAGGACGGGCGCGCCGATGCCGATGGCGTCGTACGTGGGCAGCAGGCCCATCGCGAAGGTCGCGCCGCCCATCAGGAGCAGGCTGAGCACGAGCAGCTTCTTGCGGCCGACCTTGTCGCCGTAGTGGCCGAAGACGACGCCGCCGAGGGGCCGGGCGAGGAAGCCGATGGCGTACGTGATGAAGGCGATGAGGGTGCCGGTGAGCGGGTCGGCGGTGGGGAAGAAGATCTCGTTGAAGACGAGGGCGGCGGCGGAGCCGTAGAGGAAGAAGTCGTACCACTCGATGGTGGTGCCGACGAGGCTGGCGCCGACGATCTTGCCGATGCCGCTGCGGGGACGGGCCATGGGGATCACCGAGTTTCACTCGCGGGTCGCACAGGCATGTGCGGGGAGGTCGTGGGGAGGCGTGCGGGGTCGGTCAGGTCGCCGCCCAGCCGCCGTCCATCGACAGGGACGTTCCGGTGACGAAGCCGCTGTGCGGGCCGCACAGCCACAGGGCGGCCGCGGCGACCTCCTCGGGTTCGATGAGGCGCTTCATGGGCGAGCGGGCGAGCAGCACCTCGGCGACCACGGCCTCGTCGCTGATGCGGTGGGCGGCGGCCTGGTCGTGGATCTGCCCCTGCACGAGGGGGGTGCGTACGTAGCCGGGGCTGACGCAGTTGCTGGTCACGCCGTGCGGGGCGCCCTCGACGGCGGTGACCTTGCTCAGGCCCTCCAGGGCGTGCTTGGCGGCGACGTAGGCGCTCTTGTAGGCGCTGGCGCGGTGGCCGTGGACGCTGGAGATGTTGATGACGCGGCCCCAGCCGTGCGCGTACATGTGCGGCAGGGTCTGCTGCAGGAGCAGGAACGGGGCGGTGACCATCACCTGTTGGATCAGCGCGAAGCGCCCGGGCGGGAAGTCGGTGAGCGGCGCGATGTGCTGCAGTCCGGCACTGTTGACGAGGATGTCGGCGTCCGTCGGCAGCTCGGCGATGGCGTCGGCGTCGGCGAGGTCGGCGGTGTGCGCGTGGCCGCCGACGGTGTCCGCGACGGCCTTGGCGGCGGCCGCGTCGATGTCGACGACGTGGGTCTCGGCGCCCGCCGCCGCGAGGGCCTCGGCGCAGGCCCGGCCGATGCCGCTGCCGCCGCCGGTGACGAGGGCGACGCGGCCGCTGAGGCCGACGGCGCCCGGGGCGGCGGGAGTCGGGGTGCCCGACGTGGGGTGAGGTCCACTGGTCATGGCCGGAAACATAGGGACGGCGAGGGGCGGCGCCCATGTGCCCCGGCACCACACTGCGACGCGGCCCCATGGTGCCGCTCACCAGGGCCGGGGTCCGACTCCCGCTCCGGCCTCCACGGCGGCCGCTTGCGTTCAACCCGGGTTGAGTTGGCAGGGTCGCGTTCCACCGGCCGCCGACCGAGGCGGCGTATGCGGAGGTGGCACATGACCGGAGCGTCGGCCCTGACCGGAGCGTTGACCCTGACCGAGACCGCGGCGGCGCTGCGGGACGGCGCCGTGACCAGCGTCGGCCTCACCGAGGCGGCCATCGCGGCGGCCGAGCGCCACGACGGGGTGCTCGGGGTGTATCTGACGCGGTTCGACGAGCGGGCGCGGGCGGCGGCCCGGCGCGCGGACGAGGAGCTGGCGCGCGGGCTCGACCGGGGGCCGCTGCACGGGATCCCGTTCGGCGTGAAGGACACGATCGCGGTGGCCGACGGGCCGACCACCGCGCAGAGCCTCGTCCACGACCGGGCCTGGTGGGCCGGGCGGGACGCCCCGGTCGTGGCCCGGTTGCGTGCGGCGGGCGCGGTGCTCACCGGGAAGACCACCGCCATGGAGTTCGGCTGCGGGCTCCCCCAGGAGGACAAGCCGTTCCCGTTCCCGCGCAACCCGTGGCGGCCCGACTCCTGGGCCGGGGGCTCCAGTTCGGGCTCCGCGAGCGGCGTCGCGGCGGGGATGTTCGCGGCCGCACTCGGCAGCGACACCGGCGGGAGCATCCGGATGCCCGCCGCGTTCTGCGGGGTCAGCGGGTTGCTGCCGACGTTCGGGCGGGTGCCGACGGCAGGGTGCGTGCCGCTCGGGTACAGCCTCGACCGGGTGGGACCGCTGGCCCGGAGCGCGCGGGACTGCTCGGCGGTGCTGAGGGTGCTCACCGGGAGGCCGGGCGGGAGCGGGGCGCCCGGCGGGAGCGGCACATCCGACGGGGGCAGCACGTCCGACGGGAGCAGCACGTCCGACGAGAACGCGGCGGCGACAGGCGGCGGCAGCGGCACAGCCTCGGACGGCGGCCGCCGACTCCCGTACACCGAGCCCTCGTTCGGCGGTGACCTGGCCGGTCTTCGGGTGGGCGTCGCGTGCGAGCACCACTTCCCCGCCGACGGCGACCCCGCGCTGCCCGGGGCGTTCGACGCGGCCGTGTCGGTGCTCACCGGCCTGGGCGCGGACGCCGTGGAGGTGCGGCTGCCGTATTGGCGGGAGCTGATCACCACGGTGTTCGTGTCCGCCGCCAGTGAGGGCCTCGCCTACCACCGCGCCGACCTGTCCCGCCGCTGGGACGACTACTGCGTGGCCACGCGCGGGCTCCTGGCGACCGGCGCGCTGGTGTCGGGCGCGGACTACGTCCAGGCGCAGCGCGTGCGCACGGTGGCGCAGCGGGCCGTGGACGCCCTGTTCGCGGACGTGGATGTGATCGTGTGCCCGACGGCGTCGGTCGGGGCGCCCCCGTTCGACGCCCTGGCGGACGCGGCGGGCCACCAGGACCACGCGGGCGTGTTCGGCAAGGTGCACACGGTGTACTGGAACGCGCTGGCCAACCCCGTCCTCGCGGTGCCGATGGGCAGGACGGCGGCCGGTCTTCCGCTGTCGCTGCAGATCGCGGGTCCGGTGGCGGACGAGGCGACGGTCCTGCGGGTCGGGGACGCGTTCCAGCGCCGCACCGACTGGCACCGGCGCACCCCCGATCCGGCGGCGTACGCGGCGCACACGTCGCGCGGCCCGGTCGGCACCGCCGCGGCGGCACAGGCATGACGGCCCCGCGCGACGAGACCGCCGACCCGTACGGCATCGGCGTCCGGGTGCGCGGTCTGCTGGCCGCCGCCGGGCTGCCCGCGGGCGGGCGGGAGACCGCCGGGCTCGTGGCGGCGTACGGCGTGCAGCGCCCGGCGATGGACGCCCTCTTCGATGTGGCGGAGGCGCGGTACGAGCAGCCCGTCCTGCGCCGGGACGTCCACGTGCCGCGTGCCTAGACGGCGCGTCCCAGGGGCACGGTCGCGCGGAAGTCGGGGCAGCGCTCCAGGTCGTGGCCGTGGGCGCAGGTGAGGAGGTGGCCGAGGTAGGAGCGGGCGGCGTCGAGGCGGGCGATGTGGGCCTGGAGCGCGGTGATGCGGGCGTGCACGGTGTCCTGCCAGTCGGGGGCGGGGGCGTCGCGGCGGAGCAGGGTGTCGATCTCGTCGATGGACATGAGGCCGGTCTCGCGCCACAGCTTGACCAGCGCCACGCGGTAGACCTGCTCGGCGTCGAAGTACCGCCGCCCGGAGCGCCGGTGCGGCGCCACCAGACCGCGCCGCTCCCAGTAGTGCAGCGTCGAGAGCGGCAGCCCGAACCGGTCCGCCACCTCCCGTATCGGGGTCAGCTCGTCCATGTCCCCATCCTCGCCGCAGCGCCGGGCCCGCGTGCACTCGGGCCCGGCGCCATCCGGGCGTGACCGGCCGGGGCCGGTCCTGGCGGTGAGGGGGACGGGTGCCCGCCCGCCCCCTCACCGACGGGGTCAGGCCGCGTTCACGGCGCCCTGCGGGGCGACCTTGCCGAGCTTGTCGACGGCCTGGTAGTAGGTCCAGGCCAGCGCGTCGCAGGAGACCTTCTTGGCGCCGCTGTAGGTGGCGCAGACCCGCTTCAGGTCGGCGTAGAAGGCGCTGTCGACGCGGGCCTTGTTGGCGTTGAAGGTGCCCATCTCCTTGTAGTTGCGGTAGCCGAAGTCGTGCCGGGCACAGGCCGTCTGGAACGGGAAGCCGAACGGGTTGTCCGGGGAGGAGGAGCAGTAGTCCGTCGACCAGTTGAACTGGTACGCGCTCCACGAGCCCTGGTTGTTGCGGGCCGAGACCCACGTGTTGTAGCTGCCCGCGTCGGTCTGCGTCCAGCGGCTGAGCACCTGCGCCTTGTCCGCCGGGACGGCGGAGGCCGGGGCGGCGGCCAGGCCGGTCCCGAGGGTGAGGGCAGCGGCGCTCACGGCCACAGCGGCGAGTCGACGACGCATAGGGGTTCCTCCTTGTGGGGGTCATGACACAACACCGAGCCCGAGTGCGCGGTGTCGCGCTTCTCATTGATCACCTCCGGCCTGTCGGCCGGCGGTCGTGCGCGCCGCGTGGGGGTGGCGTCCCGATGACGGGTTCTTGACGGCATCTGGGCTATACGCCTGGGGAGTTGGCCCCAAACCACCACGCTGACGTTGTCGCGGGCACGCGCGACTGCGAGTGCCTCACGTGCGGGAGTGCTCCTGCCATACGACGGACACGACGCACTCCCCCTCCGGCGGGACGCCCACGTACTCGACGTGCCGCGCCGCGCCGGACGTTCTTGGTTCCCGGCACCGGCCCCGGGCCAGGGCGCCCGAACCCGCCGCGAGCCGGGCCGGTTTGCGGGCCCGCAGCTCCGCCTCGCGGCCGGGTCCGCCGGGCACCGCGAGGCCGAGGCCCACCGGCGCCGCCGCGAGCGCGAGCACGACGAGGTCGCCGTGCGCCGCGCTGGCGATGAACAGGGGCGGGCGGCCCCGTGCGCTCGCCGTCCGGCCGTGGTCGGCGCCGCAGTGCGGGCAGGGGCCCTCGTCGACGGCGATGCCCTGCGGCGCCGCGCCCAGGCACGAGGCCAGGAGCAGCCGCAGTCCGGCGCGCTCGGCCACGTACCTCCGCCGCTCCCCCGCGTCCCCGGGCAGCCGGGCGCGTTCGCCGGCGCTCAGGGTGTCCTCGCGGGCCGGTACGGCGGCCGGGTCCTGCGCGGACAGGAGCAGGGTGCGCAGGACGACCGTGCCGACGGGCCGGGCGACTTGGGGCAGCGGGACGCCGAGGTCGAGGGCGGGTGCGGGCAGCGGGACCTTGGCCCGGCCCCAGCCGCCGTCGGCGTTGGTCGACGGCAGTACGGCGCCGTCCTCGACCTCACTCATCCTGTGTCTCCCACCGTTCGCCCGATTCCCGTCCGTCGCCCGCGGCCGTGGCCTCGCTCATCTCTAGGGCCGCGCCGCGGCGATCCGCTCCACCATCGCCACGAATTCACCCGTCTTGGCGTCGAAGCGGGGTGACGCCAGATAGCCCCGGGTGTCGGAGATGCTGTTGAGGCCGCCGATGCAGCCGGAGCCCGTGTCGTAGTCGTAGTCGAGGAGCCACGGCGAACCGCTGGAGCCCGGCGTCATGTTCGGGCACTCGACCTGCCACATGTTCATCGGCGGCACCGTCGGCTCGATCAAATCCTGGCAGAATTCCTGGTGTTCGCCGTCGTACGGCGGGCCGGAGCAGCCCATGACCGACACCTCCTCGCCGGTCCGCGCGTCCGGCACGATCCGGTAGCCGCCCGCCGCGTCGAGGACGGTCTCGCCCTGGGCGTTGTCGTTGGTGACGACCAAGCCGCAGTCGTGCTCCCAGTCCGGCTCGGCGCCGCTGCTCCACAGCGCCGACGTGGCGACGTTCCAGGCGCCGAACCGGCCGAACGGATCGCTGCCGCCCTCACGCGCCGGGATGAACACGACGTTCTTCGTCCAGGTGCCGCCAGGACCCTCGTGGAGGCAGTGCGCGGCGGTGAGGACGAGGATCTCCGAGTCGCTGTCGACCGCGGTGGCGGTGCAGTGGTCGGGCTTGCCGCCCGCGTGCTCGAAGACGAGCTTGCCGACGGCGGTGGAGTGCGGTCCGGCCGCGGCGAGGCGCGGGTCGTCGCGGTCGACGGTGGGCGCCGCCGCCTTCTTCTCGCCGGTGGCGCGGCGGACCCGCTCGGGCGTCCAGTGGTCGAGCAGGGCCCGCTCTCGCTGTGCGGCGGTGCCGCCCTTGGCGCCGGGTACGTCGACGACGGCCGCCCTGCTGACCACGCCGGGCGTGTCGTCCGTCGCCTGCGCGGGGGTGACCGCGGCGAGCCCGGCGGCGGCGACGGTCAGGGCGACGAGCAGGGTCCTGACGCGACCGAGGCGGGAGCGCGGGGCGCTGTCCTGTCCGCCGGACAAAGGCGGGTGCTCGGACACTTCCTCAGACACAGTTGAGTTCCTTTCCTGGCGCGCCCTGCGTGAAGCGCTCGGCGGCGAGGGCCGAGACGTCGACGAACGGCCGTCGGCCCAGGTAGAGGTCGCGGACGACCTCGCCGACCGCGGGCCCCTGCAGGAAGCCGTGGCCGGAGAAGCCGGTCGCGTACAGGAAGCGGCCGGGGCCGGGGCCTCGCCGATGAGCGCGTCGTGGTCGGGGGTCACCTCGTAGAGCCCGGCCCAGCCAGTGGCGACCTCCGCCTCCGTGAGCCGGGGCGCGCGCAGGGCCATCGCCTCGGACAGGCGGGGCAGCCAGGCGTCCGAGCGGGACAGGTCGAACCCGGAGGGCTCGTCGGGGTCGGACATGCCGAGCAGGACGCCCCTGCCCTCGCCGTGGAAGTAGAAGCTGGTGGAGAAGTCGATGGTCATGGGCACGCGCTCCGGGCGGTCCGGCAGCGGCCCCGTGACCAGGACCTGCCGCCGGTAGGGCCGTACGGGCAGGTCGACCCGGGCCATCGCGCCGAGCGCCGCCGACCAGGCACCGGCCGCACAGATCACGGTGGCGGCCGTGACCGTGCCGCGGTCGGTGACCACGGTGGTGGCCCCGGAGGGGCCGACCGCCCGTTCCAGGTGCTCGGTGACGCGTACGGGTCCGGCCACGTGGTACGACGGCGATGCGGGCGCGAGTTCCTGGAGGAAGAAGAGGGACGCCTGTCCGACAGAGAGTGGAATTTCACGTTCCGTCTCTGGTCATCTTTCGGCCGGGCCATGTTTTTCCGGCATGCACGACATCCACCTGCGACGCCCCCCTCCGTGAGCAGTCACAAACAATGACAACGTCCGTCAAATGCGTGACAGGGCCTGTCGCATGTTGCGCAACACTAGACACGCACCTGTCACACCTCAAACCAAACTTTGCCAGCATCCTGCGGTAGGGCGTTGACCTGCAATGGTGATAAGAAGTCGCTAACGTGGCGGCCAGGCTGCGTACCGGTTCGACAGCCCCGCCCCCCGCGCCCTACTCTGCCGCCGTAATAGCCGGTGAAGGGCCGCACGTTCCTTGCGGCCCCTGACCAAGAGCGGTGCCACGCGGTGTGCCCGGCGGCATCCGCTTGTCGCCTCCCGGCAAGCCGGGGCGATACCTGAGGACGATGATGATCGAACAGCCCGCCTTCGGACGCAGACTGCGACTGCTGCGCGTACAGCGCGGCCTGTCCCAGACCGAACTGGCGGGTGACGAGGTGTCGGCCAGCTACGTCTCCCGGGTGGAGAGCGGTCGCCGCTCACCGAACGAACTGATCGCCGCCTTCTTCGCACGCCGCCTCGACGTCCCCCTGGACGCCCTCACCAACCCCGCGGCCCAGGACGAGGGCGAGCACCGCAGCCGCCGGCTCGACATCGCCGGGAAGCTCCTCGAAGCGCGCGCCCTGCGCAAGGACGGCGAGCTCACCGTCGCCGCGGGATTGCTGCGCGGCATCGGTGCCGCGGCCACCGGGCACGCCGAGGAGGACGTGCTGTGGGAGGCGACCTGGGAGCTCGCCGACGTCCTGCGCGAGCTGGGCGACACCGCCGACGAGCACGCCGTCCTCGCCGACCTCGCCGACACCGCGCTGTCCCAGGAGACGCCCCGGCTCGCCGCGCGCGTCGCCACGGCGCTCTCCGAGAACCTGCGCCGCCAGGGCCGCCTCGGCGAGGCCGTCCGGACCGCCGAGCACGCCGTGTCGGTCACCGTCGCGCTGTCGCCCACCGCCCACGAGCGGGTCGGCGCGATGCTGGCGCTGATCAACTCCTACACCGACAGCGGTGAGCTGGAGAACGCGGCCGGACTCGCCGACACCCTCCAGGAGACGGCCGAGGACATCCCCTCGCGGCAGCTGCGCGGCCAGGTCTACTGGGCGGCGGGCAGCGCCCGCTTCCTGTGCGGGCGCCCCGAGGACGGCGTCCACCTGCACGAACAGGCCTTCGCCTGGCTGCGCCCCGAGGTGAACCTGGGGGCCTGGGCACGGCTGTGCCGGGCCTCCGCGGCGCTCCGCCTGGAGTACGACCTCTCCGACGACGCCACCGGGCACGCGGCGCGGCTGCTCGCACGCGCCCGGCAGGCCCTCGAACTCGTCGGCCGCGACGACGACATGGCCGAGCTGATGCTGGCCGAGGCGCACCTGGCGCTGCGCCAGGACGAGCCGGAGCGGGTCCTGGAGCTCACCACCAAGGTGTGCGACAGCGGCGCGGAGCTGCCGCTGGCCGGGCTCGGGCAGTGCCAGTTGCTCGCGGCCCGCGCGCACGCCCTGGCCGGGAACCAGGCGGCGGCCCGGGACAGCTACCGGCTCGCGGCCGAGACCCTGGACCGGGCGGGCGCCTATCGCAAGTCGTCGGAGGCCTGGCGGCAGTTGAGCGAAATGCTCGCGGCCGGCCCCGGGGACGGGCCGGCCGCGGCCACCGACTGACGGGACCGGAGTGCACGGGGGATGTCGTCCGTATCCGATCAGCCGGAGTTCAGCACACGAGACGCGCCCCACCGGGCCTGCGCGAGCCGCGCGGGCCCGGCTCGGACCCCGACAGGCCGCGGCCGGACCTCAGCAGGGCCGGCCGCACCTCGGTGGGTCTCAGTAGGAGTGCGCCTCGTGGAAGGTCGGGTTGAACGTCCAGGTGTGCAGGGCGGTCACGGGCCCGGCGGCCGCGACGGCGGCCACGGTGCCGCGCGCGCCGGGCAGGTCGCGGACCTGCACCTCGGTCATGCCGGCGCCGTCGGGCAGCGGCACCGCCACCGTGCCCGCGCCGTCCTCGACGAGCACGTCCACCTCGTCCGGCGGCACCCGCAGGCCGTAGCCCGCCGCCCGCAGCACCGCCTCCTTGCGGGTCCACAGGCTCAGGAAGAACATCTGCCGGGCGGTCGGCGACAGCCTGCGCAGGAGCCGCTGCTCCCAGTCGGTGAGGGCCAGGTGCAGATTCTCGCCGTAGGTCACGTCGCCGTCCTGGACGTCGACGCCGACCTCGCTGATCAGTGAGATGGCGACCGGCTGCTGGTCGCCGACGTACGCGCACGGCACCGTGGTCACGCTCTCCGGCGCCAAGATCCACACCGTGCTCGCCACCCTGCTCCTGGCCCGCGGCCGCCCCGTGACGTACGAGCAGTTCAGCTCCCGGCTCTGGGGCTGGGACCCGCCGTCCTCGATGCACGCGCAGATCCACTCGTCCATCCACAAGCTGCGCAAGAGCCTCGGCGAGCGAGTGCTGCTCACCCGGCAGCACCGTGGCTACCAACTCGACGCCGCCGACTCGGTGTTCGACCTGGTCCAGTTCGAGGAGTTGACGGAGGCTGGGCGCCGCGCCCTCGACCGCGCCGACCACCGCACGGCCACGGCGAAGCTGACGGCCGCGCTCCGGCTCTGGCGCGGCACCCCGCTCGCGAACGTCACCACCACCTCGCCGAACTGGAGCGCCCGCCGCTGAAGGAGGCGTACCTGACCACGATCGAGCAGTGGGTCACGGCCGACCTGTCGCTCGGCGCGGACGCCCGCCTCGTCCCCGAGTCGACGAGCCTGGTGCGGGAGCACCCCCTGCGGGAACGTCTCCGCGCCCAGCTCGTCACCGCCCTCGGCCGCAGCAACCGCCAGGCCACCGCGCTCCTCACCTACCACGAGGGGCGAAGGCTGCTCGCGGAGCAACTGGGCGTGGACCCGGGGCCTGAGCTGGCCGAGGCGTATCAGTCGGTGCTGGACGAGGGGACGACGGGGACGACCGGAGCCGCCGGGACGCCGGGAGCGACGCCTTCCGGCTCCGCCACGGCCCCGGCCCTCCGCGCGGCAGGCCCTGAGCGGCCCAGATCCACGGCGGTGCTCCTGCCGCCGACCATCGACCCCTTCCTGGGCCGGGCGGCCGAACTCCGCGCCGTCGAGCGGAAGATCGCCGCGGCGGCTGAATCCGACGAGACCGCCGCGAGGACGGACGCAGCCCCCGCCCGCGTCCTCGTCACCGGCCCGGCCGACTGGGCCGGACGGCGCTCACGGTCCGGGCCGCCCACGCCCGCGCGGGCCTGTTCCCGGACGGCGTCCTGTTCGCACGGGCCGCGGCGCCGGACGGCACCCCGCACAGCGCGGAGCACGTCCTCACCCTCCTCCTCACCAGCCTGGACGAGCGCCCCCCGCCGGACGCCGACACGGCCGAACTGCTCCGCAGGTACCGTCTCGCGTCGCACGAACGGCGCCTGCTCGTCGTCCTGGATGACGTGGTCGCGGAGCAGGACATCGAGCAGTTCGTGCCGAACAGCCCCCACGCGGCAGTCGTCCTGACCGGCGACCGCAGGCTGCCGACGGTGACCCACGAGGACACGGTGTGTCTCGGTCCGCTGGCGAGCGCCGACGCCGTGGAGCTGCTTGCCGTGATCGGCGGCCGGGAGACGGTACTCGGGCACCCCGCGGCGGCGCGCGAGGTCGCCGAGTACTGCGACGGCCTCCCGTTGGCGCTGCGCCTGGTCGGCGCGAGGCTGGCCGCACGCCCACGATGGACGGTCACCGACCTCACGGCCCGCCTGGCCGACCCGTCCCGCCGCCTCCACGAACTGGGCTACGGCGGGCAGAGCCTGCACGGCACGCTGACGGCGGCGGCACGGCGACTCCCCGGGGACGCACGGGAGCTGCTGCGGAGGCTCGGCGCGCTGTCCGGGCCGGAGTTCAGCGCGGCGGACCTCACCGAGGACCCCCACCTGGAGCCCCTGGTCGAGGCCCGGTTGGAGCACCTGGCCGACGCCTGGTTCCTCCTGCCGTCGGCGAACGACGCACGGGGCAGGATGCGGTTCCGCCTCCCGCCGCTCCCCCACCTGGTCTCCCGCGAACTGACGGCCGCACCCACCAACAACAGGCTCTGGCCCGCGTGCGCCGCCGACGCGACCTGCGCACGATCACCAGCCGGACCGAGGCCGTCACGGAACCGGCCCCGGAAACGGTTGAGGGGCCGTGTCAGATTGCTCTGACACGACCCCTCGATCACGACTTCAACAGTCGGGACGACAGGATTTGAACCTGCGACCCCTTGACCCCCAGTCAGGCGCACAATTCAGGTTCAGAGTTCTGAAGTAGGGCTGACGGCCCTACGACGCCATACGCGGAAGTACAGCGCCGCTGGGCTCCGTACCGGCCGATCCCCTGCCTGCCGAACTTGGCGGCAGCTCAGAGACTCGGTCGCCACTCCTCCGCACAGGAGAAGGTGAAGTCGTCATCAACCTGCGCCCATCCGCCCTGCTGCGGGATACTGGGCCGCAGGGGCGGGGTGACTCCCACCCCCCAAAGGGGCTGAGGAGGATCATGTTCAAGCGCGACCCGGAGAAATCTGCGCAGAAGGCCGCTCAGCGCGAGGAAAAGCAGCACGCCCGTACGGAGGCCGCGGACAGACGGCAGGCGGACAAAGAAGCGCTGAAAGACTGGCGTAAGCTGCACCCTGCTGAGAAGACGATGAACACCGCAGCGATGATGCATTTGTGGCCCTCGTCGAAGTTCGGCCTGACCGGGCAAGGACCAGTTCTCGGCGGCCAAGCCGAGTTCGTGGATGCCGGCGCTCATAAGGCGTGGACGGCCACAAGGCTCGCCGGCGGCGTCGCAACAGGTGGTCTGTCCGCCTTGGCGGGACGTAAGAACAAGGGCGCGGCGGTCATCAACCTGACCTTCGGCAACGGGGCTGCGCAGACGTACAGCGTGACGCCCGACTCCACAAACCTGCGAGCGGCCAACCAGTACGTGAATGCGTTCAACATGCTCGCTACGCAGCTGGCCAACGAGCAAGGCTCTGCCCCGCCACCCGAGGCAGTTCAACCGCGACCCCAGTCAGTGGCCGACGAACTCGGCAAACTCAAGGCGCTTGTCGAGAAAGGAGTTCTCACGCAGGACGAGTTCGATCAACAGAAGGCGCGGTTGCTCGGACCCTAGGGCCGTGTGAGCCGCAAATTGCGTCCAAGCAGGTCACCGCAGACATGGCGTCGATCACACGGCGCAGCAGGATGGTCACTCGTGCTGCTCCGTCTCACCTACCTGACCGCTGTTAACCTCTTCGCCTCCCTGCGCCTGCTGCGCACGAGGACCACGCCAAGGTCGCCGGAATCCCCGCCCTACGCCACCAGCGCGCCGTCCCTGAGCGCCAACTCGGCTCGCCGAAAGTCAAGTACAGCCGCGTAGCCCGAGTCGTCCTCGCCATGCTCTTGGCCCCGCCGCCCCGTGCAGCGCCTATGAGGCTTCCGCTCCGTCCTTGGACCGCTCCTCGGCCGATGAGTTCTCTGCGGAACCAACGACTGCGTCGGGATACTGACCGAATGGCAGTGGTTGGTCTCGAAGAGGCGCGGGGTGCGCTCCGTGGTGACGAACCGCAGCGTCTCCTCGGGCTCTGGGAGTGCTTGTCCGTCAACGCGCGGATCCGCCGGGCAGTCAAGGCCCGCGGCCACTTCCCCAACGAGCAGGCCGCGCCGAAATGCGTCTACGTGGCGATCATGTCGCTGGACCCCACCGGCAAGGGACAGGCCCGCTGAACCAGCCGCTGGAAGACAGCCTTGAACGCCTTCGACATCACCTTCGACGGCCGACTCGGCGCAGCACGCCAATAACCACAACAACCCCAATTTCACCGTTGATTGGACAGTCCCTGACGCGGCCGGTGCCCGGAGTGTAGACGATCATCTGGCGGCGGCCTTCGGGAGCGCCGAGGGCCCGGGTCATGCAGGAGAAGACGAGCCGCCCGCCGGGCTTGAGTCGTTGGCGGAGGGAGGGCAGGAGTTGGTGGGGGTCGGCGAACCAAAGTCCATATGCGGCGTCATGCTCGGTGACGGTGCTGGGCATGCGTGCCGCTCCCGAGGAGTCAGGTGCAGGTGCCGGCGGAGTCGGTGGTGACGGGCAGGTGGTTGAGCTCCTCGGCCTTGCGGGCCAGGAGGTAGGCGGGGTGGCCTCCTCGCTCGGTTTCGTGGATGAGGTCGAAGCCCTGGTGGTCGCGGTAGTAGCGCACGAGTCCCGGGTGTCCGCAGCCGCGCCGCACCCAGAGCTTCCCGGCCCGGGCTGCGTGAGCCAGAGCCCACCAGGCCATCAGGGTGCCGGGCTTGGCGGCCCGGTGGTCGGGATGGGTAAAGGTAGTGGCCAGGAAGAGTGCGGGCTCGGCGCGCTCGGTATCGGTCCATCCCCATTCGGGGGTCTGGTCGTAGAGGCTGGTGAAGCCGATGAGCTCTCCCTCGGGAGAGCTCAAAGCCCAGACAGGGGTGTGGCCGTTCCCGGCCTGCGCGGCGATCTGTTCAGTCCGGCCGTCTTCGAGGAGGTCCGCACCGCCAGCCTTGCCCGTGCGCAGCATCCAGGCGGCGCGGGCGCGGATCAGGTCGGCGTAGGCGGCGCGGTCGTGGGCGGTAGCGGGGCGCATCACGTACATGTCTTTGAGGCTCTCAGTGGTGGGCGGCGCGGTGGGCGAGGTCGGCGGCGACGACGTCGGCGAGGCGATCGTCTGTGGTGCGGATGTCGCCGGATTCGATGCGCGTCAGGGCTTGGGTGAGGGTGTCGGCGTCTACGAGCTTGGCGTCGATGAGGGGAGATCCCTGATCGAGTAGGCGTCGTACCTGTGCGGGCAGGGTGGTGCGGACCGCGGTGTTCATGACGTCGGTGAAGTTTTCCGGCAGGGGTGGCTCGACGACCAGTTCGGACAGGCTCAGGGCGGTCAGACGGCGACGGTGCAGGCTCTTGCGGGAGCGCCAGGAGCGGGGCAGCCATTCGCCGAAGCGGATCATGTCCGGATCGGCGAAGGGGTGCAGGGGCCAGATGCCGGCCTCCAGCAGCAGCGGTGCGGCGGATGCCATGGCGAGCAGGGTCATTTCGTTGACGACGGCGGGCGGGCAGGTGTCCCCGTCCACGTCCATGAGAGCCTCGCGGGCGGCAGGGCCCAGCCATTCGGTCATCGCGTGCCCCGGGCCGACGGGTTGGTGTGGTGCTTCCTGCGGAGTGAGGGCGACCATCTCGTCTCCTCCGATCCCGGTGACCACGGTACGGATGCCGGCCCCGGCCAGTTGGTAGATGAGGGCGGCGGTGGACTCGTGGTAAGGCTCCTCGTAGGGGTAGACATATCCGCTCAGGGCGCGTCGTCCGTCTGGGTGCAGGGGTGGCAGGGCGGGCGTGGTGATGTCTGTGCGAAAGCGCCCGGTGCGGAGCATCTCGGCGCGGCGTGTGCGCTGTTGCTTGCCCATGGGTCCTGGGAGCAGCATCGCCGAGGCGGTGATCCTTCCGGGGTGGCGCAGTGACAGGTGAGTGCCGGTGACGGCCGAGTCGAAGCCGCCTGAGAGGTGCGCGCTGGTGGTGTCCGGGTCGTAGAGGTGCCGGTCGAGCACCGCATCGAGCATGCTGGCGTATGCGGTCAGTACATCGGCGTCGTCGGCGAGAGTGCGAGCCTTGGAGTGCAGCGCTGGCGCCGGCCGTTCGAAGCGGATCGGTCCATGGCCGTCGTAGAGGGCGGTTGTGCGCTCGGTCAGCCGGTACAGGCCGGTGAAACAGGTGTGATGGCTGTAGCGGAACCACAGGCTGAGCAGTCGCGCCGTCTCGGCGACGTGGAAGTCCACGCGAGGCATGCGCTTGACAAGGTCGGCGGTGGTCCACGACCCGTGCAGCACACCATCGGCGGCGGTCAGATACAGCGGGGCGGTGCCGCGTTCACCGGCCTGGACGCTGACGGTGCCGTCGGGCACAAGATCGATGGCGATGAAGTTCAGGGGCCAGGCCAAGAGCTCTGCGCGGAGCTGGCGGAAGGTGGTGGTACTCAGCTCCACTACGGCACGTCGGGCATCCCCTGCGCGGTGGGCGTCACGCTCGCGGACATGGACAAGCGCCTGTCCGGTGTCGCGGTCGGTAAGGGCGATCGCGTCCAGGGACGGATGGTCGAGCGGGGCGACCCACGACGGGCCGCACTGAAGGCGGGTGTTGCTCCAGGCCCAGCCGTCGGCATTACGGCTAATCAGGGCGGGTTGGATGCGCAGTTTGAGCACGGGTCCTCCAAGAGGCGCGCTGCAGGGCCCGGCCGCGCGAGGTCTGGGCCTGACCGGGCCTTGCAATCACGGGCGCTGGGGCGGGTCAGACCTTGAGGCTGTCGTACTCGTGGTTGGTGTCCGAGGAACCTGCTTCCTTCTTGTAGGCGAAGCGGGTTGCCAGATCAGGGATCTCGAACTGGGCGCCGTCGGTGAACAGCGGACCCAGTTCGATGCCGCCGAGGGTGGTGGCCTGCAGGCTGGTGGACTGGTCCAGGCGTTGCTTCACGGTGGGCTCCTTTCGTCGGTGGTGCTTCGGGGCGGGCGGATCTGCCCGCAGGACCCCGTACCGGGCCGCCTCGCAGAGGAGCGAGGGCGGCTGGGCAGGCCCGGCACGGGAGTTGGAGAAGGCGTCAGGCGCCCGCCAGGGTGTGGATGAGGAGCAGGCTGAAGGCGATCACGACCGTCGATGCCAGCGCTGTGGTGATGACCGTCTCGGCCACCTTGGAGCGCACAGGGCACCGAGAACGGCGGGTATCCCGGTGGTTCACCACGTCGGCACCATCGCGTTCTTGAGCAGACGGCACGCTCCAGCGAGGAGGTAGAGCCGGGCGGCGGGGTTGGTAAAAGCGCCGGTCTGCTGGTCGTGATGAACGGATCTGGCGTGGCCGATGCTGTCGGCGAGTACATCGCGAGCGCGTTGCTCGGCAGGGCTGCGCCCCGGCATGCGGCCCAGGTGGTACTCGGCGGGCGTAATCAGCGCCGCCAGGTGGGTGGCCAGTTCGGCGGCCACGGCGTCTGCGAGGCGGCTGCTGGGGTCAGCGACGGCGAGTCCTTCGGCGCGGTGGACGGCGTTGTCGACGAGAGCCAGGTCCACGGGGTCGCTGGTCTGGTGGTGAGGGGTGGTCATGAGGGTCACCGTGGGCTCCCTGGGGTGGACGAGATGGTTCCGTCTGGTTCCTGACGTACAGCCAACTACCGGTCACGCTGCGCGGGTACCGTGAAGGAAGAGCGCGGACGTAAACGCCGTAAAAGCTGTCGGAGCTGGCGGGAGAATCACTCATGGCAGGCACCACGCGTACGCCGAACACCAGGCTGGCCAACCTTCTTGACCAGGGGCAATGCCAGCGCGAGGAGCTCGCCCGCGCGGTGAACCGCATCGGCGCCCTCGCCGGGATGCCGCTGACCTACAGCGGTCAGTCGGTTTCGATGTGGCTACGCGGGCACCAGCCAAAGCAACAGGTCAGGGCGATTGTGGTGGCCGTCCTGTCCGAGAAACTCGGTAGGCCCATCACGCACGAGGAAGCGGGCCTGACGCTCCCCGCGTCCGCCGACGGCTCGCAACGCCTCGACACTGTGGAGGAGTTGATCGACCTGGGAAGGGCGGACATGGATCCCTCTCGACGCGGCGTTCTCGCTGCGGGTGTATTCACCGCGGCGCTGGCCGTGCCCGTCTTCGGCACGGCGGCGGCGCACGCCAGTGATCTGGTCTCACCGGGCAAGGCCACCACGCGCATCGGCGGCTCACAGGTCGCCTCGGTACGGCGCACCACCGTCAGGATCGCCGACATCCTGGACGAGGACGGTGCAGGCCACGCACGGCCGATGGCGGCCGCATTCCTGGTGAATACAGTCGGGCCGTGGATGAAGGCGCAGGCGTCGGGTCCCGTCGCGGCCGACATGAAGGCCGCAGCCTCGGACCTGACGTATCTGACCGGCTGGATGGCGATGTACGAGAAGGACCACGCCGCCGCCCAGCGCTGGTATCTCAAAGCCCTCTCTCTCGCGGACGAGGCCGGGGATCATGTGACGTACTGCCGCACGCTGCGGGGCATGTCGTTGCAGATGACGAGCCTTCGCCACGGCCGGAAGGGGCTGGAGTTCGCCGACAGCGCCGCCGAAGCCGCACCGCAGGCCGGCCCCCGCCTGGTGGCTTTCCTGCGCGGTCAGCAGGCCCACGCCGCATCCATGGTCAAGGACCGCAGGCAGGCCCACGCACGCCTGAGCGAGGCCGAAGCCGCACTGTCGAAGGCCGACAACCGGCGTGACGCGGTGGGCGGATACGACCGCACCGCCTGGCTCTTCCACCTCTCGCACGTCCTGTACGAAGAGCGGGACTTGCCCGGCAGCATCAAAGCACTGCAGGACTCCATCAAGGTCCAGCCGGTACAGGAGCGGCAGGGCCGCGTGCACTCCTACGCCTTGCTGGCCCAGCGGCAGCTCGCCCACGGGCATCTGGACACGGCGTGCGCCTCCTGGAATCGATTCCTCGACGAGTACGAACTCGTCTCCTCCGCGCGCGGCGACGAACACTTCGGAACGATGCGCCGGGAGATTCGCGCTCATGCCAACGCACGGCCGGTAAAGGAATTGGTGGGGCGGGCTCGGGAAGTCGCTGCCGTCAAGGCCTAAGGATGCAAGGCCGGGGTTCCTCGGGAGGGTTGGCTACCCCCCCTCATGCCGAACGAGCGTGCCGCCTGACCGAATGCCGCGAGGCCCCAGCAGGCCGTAGCCTGGGCGGCCTCGGCCGCGGCAGCGCTGCCTGCGAAAGTATCCGCAATAAATCATGAGATTGCACCGACAGCTCGTGGCCCAGCGCCAAGAGCGAGTTTCGCGTACGAACCCACCGCAGCAAGGGTGTCGTAGCCGCAGCAATTGCCAGGGTCAGCATGATTACGTGCCCCACGAAAGTATTGCCGGTGACGCCGAAGCGAACCGAGGCCCATAAGGAAACGCCGACCGGGAGGATGAAGGAAGTGACGATAAGCGCCCGGCTCGTGCGCGATTCAGAGCGAAAGGCGTCGCGCCACGTCCGACCTCGCACGCCTGCTGTGATCCGTGAGCCGATCTCACCCAGTGCTGCTACCCGCCTCCGGAGCCTGTGCCGTTCACGGCCTGCAGGCGCCACCCCGTCGGAGAGCAGGCGCGACAATTCCGCCGCGCGCTGCCGCCATCGGGCACGGGGCACCGGGCGAGGGCGCCTCCCCGTCGCCTCGCCGTACTGGTGGCGCGCGACGCCGAACACGATAAGTGCGCTCAGTACGAACCCGAGGACGCTCGCCCCCGCGCCCTCACCGATCATGCTTGTGCTGATCCCTCCACCCAGGCCCCCTACGAAGGCCAGTACGGGAGTGGTGAACACCGCGAAATAGCGATCGTCCGAGATGGCATGCAGACGTCGCTCGAAGCGGTCGATGCGCTTCCACAGCAGCAGCGACAACAACTCCCCCGTAAGCGTTGGAACGACATAGAAAATGTCGGCCGCGATCAACCCGACCAATAAGTACCTCTCCATGCCCCGCAGCGTAGACAACGGCTGCCCGCTCGTGGTCAGAAACTAGAAGCTGGCTGGCATGGCCGGGGTCACTGTGACGCAGTGGTGAAGATCAGATATCCCGTGAAGGGGCTGGGTGGCGCACAGGTGGAGGGCAGGGTCAGTACGCGTCCGCAGGAAAGACAGCCTGTGTTGAACACGCACAAGCGTGGGACGGGACAACACGTGCAGATGCACGGAGATCAGATCGTCGAGCGAGAGGGCGATTTCAGCCGATGTCGTACCCACCGTTTAGGGGTCTTGAGGCCAGCACAGGGATATGAGGTATCACGCCTGACTGGGGGGAACGAATGGCCAAGCGTAACCTCACCGGCGACGGAAACGGTACGGCAGAGATTCTGTTGGAGGTGCAGCCGCGTTCGGTGTCAGGGGACCTCGCACCCCGCTTCGCTGTGCCTGAGCAGTTCGAGCGGCGTGCCGGGGAGATTGCCGACAGTGTGGCTCAGGTAGCCGAACAGTTCCGGTCCCGCCTTGAGCAGGTCCTACGCCCCTCCAAGGCGGGGTGGGGCGTCGAGTCGATCGAAGTCGGTTTCGACATCTCCGTCCAGGCCGACGTTGGGGTCATCATCGCCAAGGCCACGAGCGGAGCGACGTTCTCTGCCCGCCTGACCCTGCGAGCACGGTGACCTCCGTGCGCCTGGCTATCGGTCGGCTTTCGGACGCCGTGTCGGGTTCTCCCCTGGGGACCGTGTTCGCAGTGACGGACCGCTTCGCCCTCACAGCCTTTCACTGCGTCGGTGACCGTAAAACCGACAGAATCGCCGTACGTCGGCTGCGGTGTACATGGGAAGAGGGCTGGAGCGAAGCCACCGTGCACGATGGTGACGCCCTCAACGACGTCGCGCTGCTCCGACTCAAACGCAGACTCCCGACGGGGCTGCAGCCCGTCCCGGTCACCACAGAGGTGGCCGTCGATGTACCGTTCCGTGCCCCTGGAGCTCCGCACGACACCCCAGGTGTCTCCCTCTTCACCGCCTCAGGCAGGGTCACATGGTCCACCCGGCGCCACGAGGAGGGTGCTCAGGTGATCCAGATCGCGTGCCTGGAAGCTGACCATCTGTCCATGCACGGGCTCAGTGGCGCGCCCGTCCTGGTCGGTTCACCCATGCGTGCGGTTGGTGTGATCCGCTGGAACGAACCACGTCGTGAGGCACCGCAACTCGCCGCTGGCTCAACCTTGTTCGCGGCCCCCATCAGCGCCGTCTTGGCGAAATGGCCTGATCTCTTCGCGTCCGAAGCAGATCGAGCCGAAGCCCGCTTCCTACTCGATCGCCTGGCACAGCCGGACACTCGCGGACCCGATCTCACGGTGCCTGAAGACATTAGGCGACTCCTTATCGTGGCGGGACTCGACCTTGGAGAACGGGACATCAGCCTCGGTGGTGACCACCGGCATCTCGAGGGGGGCACCCTCCATGTCGCACGCAGTTCCACCGTCATCCAGGTTAGAGAGGGACTCGGTACCGACGGGACGCGCTCCGCCGCGGAGCACGATTTGGAAGAAGCGCTCGTCTTCCACGCAAGTCGGAGTGGCCGACGGCACATCGGACTACTCACCGACGGAGTCACCTGGCACCTGTATCACCGGTCTGACGGTCGGCTTCAGCACGTGGAAGCGGCGACCTTTCAATCCGGGAGGTCTGCCCGAGGTGGCGGGGACCTGATCGCATGGCTGGAAGCGGTCCTCGCCACCAGACGCAACCTGCCGCCCACTCCACACGCGATCGACAGCAAACTCGGCGCCTCCAGCCCCGCCTACTCTCTCGCATCCGCGGAACTTACAGCGATCTATGCTCAGTGCCGCGATCTCTCAGTGGTCCGCCTGAAACGCGACATGTGGGCCAACCTGCTCACCACTGCCTCGGGCACGAGGTTCAGCGACGACGATGCCCTCTTCGTCGACCACTCCCTGCTCGTCGCTATGGCCGAGGTGATTGGGCACGCCGTGGTCGGCTTCCCGCTGGAGACCCCAGAGGTGGATGCCAAGGCCATCATGTCGGGAAAGTTTTTCACACAGTCTCAAGTCGGGGGTGTGGTCGAGTCCGACTTCTTCGATTGGATCGTTCATGTTCCGGCTGGCGAAAAATTCCTCATGGACCTTGCCCGCCGACTCAGCCGCTTCGCTTGGGGCGAGGTAGAACACGACGTATTAAAAGGGCTCTATGAATCCATCATCCCCAAGCATGTCCGGCACCGGCTCGGCGAGTACTACACCCCAGACTGGTTGGCCGAGGAAATCGTGGCGTCCTGCGTCCGCACCCCGCTGCATGACAGGGTCCTAGACGCGAGCTGTGGAAGCGGCACCTTCCTCTTCCACTCCGTACGCGCCTACATATCAGCCGCGCAAGCGGCAGGACACAACGAACTGGACATCATCAGAGGCGTGACCGAGCATGTCATCGGGTTCGATATCCACCCCGTTGCCGTCACCTTAGCCCGCGTGACGTACCTGCTGGCTCTGGGCATGGAACGCCTTCGCGCACCGGGACGGCCAGCGTTCGCCGTCCCGGTATATCTAGCCGACGCCCTGCAATGGGATAGGGAATCCACTCTATGGGGAAACGATCTCCAAATTCCAACCACTCTGGACCACGAAAGCCTTGTGCAAGATCCTGCGATACATGGCAGCAATCTCTCGGATACGCTACAGTTTCCCGAAAGCTTGGTTTCAGATTCAGGAAAGTTCGATCGACTCGTCACAGAATTCGCCGACAAAGCCACGAGCCGTGAGCGAGGCTCAGCCGTGCCCTCCCTTGCTGGCACGTTCCGAAGGTTCGGCATCCCGAAAGAAGACCGGCCCGGCTTACAGCAGACGTTCGCCGTCATGTGTCGCTTGCACGACGAGGACCGCGACCACATCTGGGGCTACTACATTCGCAACCGAGCACGTCCGCTATGGCTGGCGCGCCCAGACAATCGTGTCGATATCCTCATAGGAAACCCTCCGTGGCTCGCCTACCGCTACATGACGGAGCCGCAGAAGAAGGTATTTCGCAGCATGAGTGCCGAGCGGAATCTATGGGTGGGTCGTAACGTGGCGACCCACCAGGACCTCTCAGCGCTCTTCGTGGTCCGCTGCGTGGAACGGTATTTGAGAAGCAACGGTAGGTTCGGTTTTGTCATGCCACTGGGAACCCTAGACCGAAGTCAGTACATAGGGTTTCGGCGAGGTCGCTTCTCAGTCGCGGCGGAGACAGTGGACGCCGCCTTTGGTCGCCCGTGGGATCTGCAGCACGTCCAACCGAATTTCTTCCCGCAGTCCGTAGGGGTCGTGTTTGGCCAACGGCAGAGCGAAGGCAAAACCGCTGTTCCGCTGACCCTAGCCCCGGAGTGCTGGGCAGGAACCTTACCCAAAAAGACCGCTACCCGGTCGGAGGCGCAAACCCATCTTGCGCGAAGAGTCAGAGACGGTCCGCGGAAGCCGCAACCGCTACATGAGTCCCTTTATTCCGGGAGATTCTTTCAAGGCGCCAACCTAGTTCCCCGTTTCCTCTTCATCGTGGATGAAAAGGACAATGGACCGCTCGGCTCCGGCGGCAGCAGGCAAGCCGTCTCAAGCCGCCGAAGCCGCCTCGAGAAGAGACCCTGGAAGGATCAGCCCACCCTCCACGGATCGGTTGAAGTACCTTTCATCCGCCCCCTGTTCCTCGGTGAATCCATCCTGCCTTTCCGAGCCCTCCCCCCTCTGCAGGCTGTGATCCCATGGGATGGCTCGCGTCTCCTCGACGGCGACAGCGAGGACCTCGACCAATACCCAGGGCTCGCGCACTGGTGGCGTCGAGCCGAGACGGCGTGGGTCGAGAACCGGTCAAGCGGGAGACTGTCCCTGGTCGGCCAGATCAACTACCAGAGAAAGCTGACGCAGCAGTTTCACACAGAAGGGCGCCGCGTCGTCTACACAAAGAGCGGGCTGTACCTGGCCGCTGCGATCGTTCCCACACCCCATGCCATCATCGATCACAAGCTGTACTGGGGCTCAGTAGCCGATCTGGATGAGGCGCGATTTCTGCTCTCGATCCTGAATTCTGCCACCCTCACCCGCCTGGTTCGTCCGCTTCAGGGCCGAGGCATGCACAACCCGCGTGACTTCGACAAGTACATCTTCAAACTCCCCATCCCCGTCTACGACTCCTCGCAGGCCACACACCAGCAGCTGGTCTCCCTGGCTGAGCGGGCCGAGCGCGTGGCAGCGGAAGTCGCCCTCCCTGCCGTCCGGTTCGAGATCCAGCGCCGCCAGGTCAGAGAGGCCCTTATGCGCGATGGAGTTGCGGCGGAGATTGACGCCATCGTGGCGACACTCTTGCAGTGCTGAAGCTGCCCTAGCGGACAGATGCTTGTCGTGTGGCGGCAAGGCCGAAGGCTTGTTATTAGAGAGGTGTGCCGTGAAGCCGGCTACGGAGGTGCGCCCCAACAACGCAGGAGCGCCCAGATAGCCCTGCGCTGGGGCAGGGCCCCCAGCTCCTGGGGAATCCCTGCCTCAAGACAGCCGCAGTGAAGGCAGCACCGCCGTATGTACTGCACTGGCTGACACCTCAGGTACCCAGGAACATCAACGGTCGCCGCCTTCCTCGGACCTGGCAAGTCAGACACCAGCCTCCCCGACGCACGTCCCCAGACATGCCCAGCAGGACGCCCCACCCACTCGGCACATCTCCAAACCGCGCCCTACAGACGCCAGCATCCACTTGCTTCGCGACAAGGGGACCTGCCGGAGCAGTCTCCCCAGCAGGAGGCACCCTCCGACCTGCGCAGCATCTCACCACCGCGTTCAACCTCTGGATGACGTGTGCACCGAGACAGGGAGCCCCCGCAGTCATGGGGTCAGTGAAAGCCGTCAAGGGGTCGAGTGGGAGCACGCCCCCTTGACGAGTATTCGGACAAGGGGGCGAACAACTCGACCCCTTGTCTCGTCCACCAGACCGGGCAGCGGAGATGCTCCCTGGGAGCGACCGGATCGGGTGACCGTCCGTCGACCCCCGGTTGACGTCGCTCCCAGAATTGCTCCCAAACACGAAGTAGGGGCCATCCGAAGATGGCCCCTATCTACGACGTTTCCGTCGGGACGACAGGATTTGAACCTGCGACCCCTTGACCCCCAGTCAAGTGCGCTACCAAGCTGCGCCACGTCCCGTTGCGCTCCTCGCGGTGTCCCGCGTGATCACGCAGGTAGAACTCTACCGCACGCCACGGGGTGGTCCGGCGCGTGTGGGGCTCGGTGGGCGCGAGGGGTGTGCCCCGGCCTGCCGCGGGCTGCGCGGCGCGGGAGAATCGGCGTATGACTACCGCACTTGGACCGGACGGCGCGGGCCGTGGCCGTGACCGTGACGCGGAGGGGCGGGCCCGCAACGCCCGGCCGCGCGACGGGCTCGGGCGGCCGCTGCCGTACGGCTCCGACGGGGTGGAGCGGCAGCCGGAGGGAGTGGTGCGCACGCCCCGGGAGACCGTCGCCGAGGCGCAGGCGCTGCTCGACGCCGGGCGGCCCTTCCACGCGCACGAGGTGTTCGAGGACGCCTGGAAGTCCGGGCCGGAGGAGGAACGCGGCCTGTGGAAGGGGCTCGCTCAGATCGCCGTCGGGCTCACTCATTCCGCGCGCGGGAACACCACGGGCGGGGCCCGGCTGCTGCGGCGGGGCGCGGGCGCCGTCTCCGCGTGGACCGAGGGGGCTGCGGGGCGGGAGCGGCCGTACGGGATCGATGCGCCGGAACTGGTCGGGTGGGCGCGGGAGTTGGCGGCTCGGGTGGAGCGGGACGGGCAGCTTTCGGATGCTGCTGCCTTCGCACCCGTCTTGGGCCCCGGTGATGAGGACGGGGGCGGTGCGGACGGCCGTGGTGCGGGCGGCGTCGAGGGCTGAGGGCGCGGTGTTCGTGCCGCACCGGCGGCGGTCCCCGCGCGCGGGGCGGGGTGGCGGTCAAGCACCGGCGGCGGCCCTCGCCCGCCGAGCTCGGCAGTGGTCAGGGGGCACCCGGCGGCAGCCCCCACGCGCCGGGCGCGGCAGCGGTCCCGCACCCGGCCACAGCCCCCGCGCCCCCGTGCGGCACACTCGCCCCGTGCGAAAGATTCATGTCATCGGCATCGGCGCGGGCGACCCCGATCAGCTGACCCTGCAGGCGGTCAAGGCGTTCGCGGACACCGACGTGTTCTTCATCCTCGGCAAGGGTGAGGAGAAGGCGGACCTCGTGGCGCTGCGCCGGGGGATGCTCGACGCGCACCGGCCGGACGGGGCGTACCGCGTCGTCGAGGCCCGCGATCCGGAGCGCGACCGCAAGGCGGGCGGCGCGGACTACTCGCCCGCCGTCGACGACTGGCGCAGCCGTCGCGCCGACATCTACGAGCGGCTCCTCGTCGAGGAGCTGGGCGCGGACGCGACCGGGGCGTTCCTGGTGTGGGGCGATCCCGCGCTGTACGACAGCACCATCGGGATCCTGGAGGAGGTGCTCGGGCGCGGGGCCGTGGCCTTCGACTACGACGTCGTCCCCGGCATCAGCAGCGTCTCCGCCCTCGCCGCCCGAC
The DNA here is from genome assembly GCF_014650815.1 of Streptomyces flavofungini. Taxonomy (GTDB): domain Bacteria; phylum Actinomycetota; class Actinomycetes; order Streptomycetales; family Streptomycetaceae; genus Streptomyces; species Streptomyces flavofungini. Next base: position 293,082 of record NZ_BMVR01000010.1, on the reverse strand, counting down.
ACCGCACCGGCCTGAACCGCGTGGCGCGCCCCGTCCAGATCACCACGGGCCGCCGCCTCGCCGACGAGGGCTTCCCGGCCGGGGTCGACGACGTGGTGGTGATGCTGGACGCCCGGCAGGCCTTCCAGCGGTACGCCGACCGCGACGACGTGGACATCTACTGGGGCGCCTACATCGGTACTCCCGACGAGATCCTGGTGTCGGGGCCGCTCGCGCAGGCCGCCCCGCGCATCGAGCGCCTGCGCGCCGAGGCCCGCGACCGCAAGGGCTGGATCATGGACACGTATCTGCTGCGCAGGCGCACGGACGGCTGACCCGCCCGGAGCCGCCGCGAGCTCCGCCCGGTCCGCGCCCACACGCCGGCGCCCCGTCACCGGACCGGACGGCCCCGCATGCACATGCCCGGTGCCGGTGTGAGGGTGAGGCTGTGACCGTTACCGATCAGCCCGTGGCCGCGGCGGAGCAAGGGCCGCCGGTCCTGGACAAGCGCCGGCGCAACGTCGTCTTCGTGACGATCATGCTGGGCGTCCTGCTCGCCGCGCTCGACCAGACGATCGTGGGGACCGCGCTGCCGACGATCGTGTCGGACCTGGGCGGGGCCGAGCACATGTCGTGGGTCGTGACGTCGTATCTCCTCGCGGAGACGGTCGCCACGGTGCTGGTCGGCAAGTTCGGTGACCTGTTCGGGCGCAAGATCGTGTTCCAGGTGTCGGCGATCGTCTTCATCACCGGCTCGTTCCTGTGCGGTCTCGCCACGAACATGACGCTTCTCATCGCCTGGCGGGCGCTGCAGGGCATCGGCGCGGGCGGGCTGATGGTGACGGCGATGGCGCTGATCGCCGATGTGATCCCGCTGCGGGAGCGCGGCAAGTACCAAGGGGCGATCGGCGCGGTCTTCGGTGTGTCCACAGTCATCGGGCCGCTGCTCGGCGGCCTGTTCACGGACCATCTGACGTGGCGCTGGGCGTTCTACGTCAACGTGCCCATCGCGATCCTCGTGGTCGCGGCCGCCGCCCGCACGATCCCGGTGGTGAAGTCGGCGTCGAAGCCCGTCATCGACTATCTGGGCATCGCGCTGGTGGCGGTCGGCGCGAGCGCGTTGATCCTGGCGACGAGCTGGGGCGGCAACGAGTACGCGTGGGGCTCGGGCACCATCATCGGGCTGTTCGTGGGCGGTCTGCTCGCGCTCGCCGGGTTCTGCTGGGTGGAGACGCGCGCGGCGGAGCCGATGCTGCCGATGCGGCTGTTCGCGAACCCCGTGTTCACGGTCTGCTCCGTGCTCAGCTTCATCGTCGGCTTCGCGATGCTCGGCGCGATGACGTTCCTGCCGACCTATCTGCAGTACGTCGACGGGGACTCGGCCACGATCTCCGGCGTCCGGACGCTACCGATGGTCGTCGGCCTGCTCATCGCGTCGATCTTCAGCGGCAACGTGGTCAGCAAGACGGGCACGTACCGGATCTTCCCGATCGTGGGCTCGCTGGTGATGGCGCTCGGGCTCTTCCTGCTCTCGCTGATGGGCAGCGAGACCAGTACGTGGCTGGAGTCGCTGTACATGTTCGTGCTCGGTGCCGGGATCGGCCTGTGCATGCAGGTGCTCACGATCGCCGTCCAGAACACCGTCGCCTACGCGGACCTGGGCACCGCGACGTCCGGCGTCACATTCTTCCGTACGCTGGGCAGCTCGTTCGGGACGGCCGTGTTCGGCACGATCTACGCCAACACGCTCGCCCCGAACCTGCGGGACGGCGTCACCGAGGCCTCCCGCACGGGAGCCGCGCCGCCGGACGCCGTCGCGAAGGCCTCGCAGAGCCCGCAGGGGCTGCACGACCTGCCGGGCGCGGCGGCGGCGCCGCTGGTCAAGGCGTACGCGGACACGCTGCAGACGGTGTTCCTGTGGACCGTGCCGGTCGCGCTCGCCGGGTTCGTCGTGGCGCTGTTCCTCAAGCAGGTGGAGCTGCGCGACAGCGCGCGGATGAGCTCGTCCGACCTGGGCGAGGGCTTCGCGTCGCCGCAGACGGGCGACCCGGCCCGGCTCCTCGAACTCGCCGTCGGCAACATCCTGCGCGCCAAGGGCCCGCAGACCGCGCGCGCCATCATCCAGCGCTCCGACACCCGCCTGGACATGGCCGGGGCCTGGGCGGTGATGCAGGTCGCCCTGTTCACCCGGATGGTCGGCCACGCCAACCTCAACCTCATCGCGGCCCGCCGCCAACTGCCGCCCGAGGTCCTGGTGCCCGTGTTCGACCGCATGGTCGAGGAGGGCTATCTGAGCCGCACCGACACGCTGTTCCAGCACACGACGGCGGGCGCGCGGGAGGCCGAGGTGATCGGCACGGCGTGGGCGGGCTGGCTGCGCGAGCAGTTGGAGAAGGACGGCGGCCGCACCCTGGAGGAGACGGCCGGGGGCGACGGGAAGCTGATGGCGGCGGTCGACGCGATCGCGAAGCGGCTGCTCGCGGAGGACCTGGCGCACGGCCTCGCGCTCGACCGGGGGCAGGGGGCACGTCCGGCGGCAACGGCTTCGGCTTCAGCTTCGGCGTAGGGGCGCGCCCGCGACGGCCTCGGCGCCGAGCGCGCCCGCGCCCACCCGAGGCGGGCCCACCGCGCCGCTACGCCCCCGCCTCCCCCAGCCGCGCCAGCACCGCCGCCACGTCGGCCACCACCGGCACCCCCGACGGCGGCTCCGGGCGGCGCACGACCACCACGGGCAGGGCCAGGGCGCGGGCGGCCGTGAGCTTGGCGGCCGTCGCCGCGCCGCCGCTGTCCTTCGTGACGAGCACGTCGACGCGGTGTTCGCGCAGCAGCGCCGTCTCGCCGTCGACGGTGTACGGGCCGCGGTCCAGGAGGATCCGTACGTCGCGGGGCAGCGGCGGCTCGGGGGGCTCCACGGAGCGTACGAGGAAGTGCAGGGCGTCGTACGGGGCGAACGCGGCGAGACCCAGACGGCCGGTGGTCAGGAAGACACGGCGGCCGAGGGCCGGGAGTGCGGCGGCGGCGTCCGCCAGGGAGGCGACGTCGTGCCAGTCGTCGCCGGGGACGCGGCGCCAGCCGGGGCGGCGCAGGGCGAGCGCCGGCACACCGGTGGCCCGGGCAGCCCGCGCCGCGTTGGCGCTGATCGCGGTGGCAAAGGGGTGCGTGGCGTCGACGAGCGCGGTCACCGCGTGCTCCCGCAGCCACCGGGCGAGCCCGTCGGGGCCGCCGAAGCCGCCGATGCGTACGTCGCCTTCGAGCGCCGCGGGCCGGGTGACGCGGCCCGCGAGCGAGGTCGTCACCCGGGTGTCCGGCCGGGCGGCGAGGGCGGCGGCGAGGCGGCGGGCCTCGGTGGTGCCGCCGAGGACGAGCACGTGGGGCATGGGTCGAGGGTACGTGGGGCGCGACCAGGGCGACCCGGGCGGCCCGGGCCCGGCGGCGGCGGCGCGACTCGGCCCGGTGGCGGCGCGGCGCGGGCCCCGTGCCAGTGCGCCAGGACCTCAGCGCAGCAGCAACTGGAGCCCGCCGAGGACCGTCGCGCCGATGACGAGTTGTTCGAAGAGCCGCTGGTTGATGCGGTGCACGCACACCTTGCCGAGGAGCGCGCCCGGGATCACGAACAGGACCAGGGCCGCGTCGAGCAGCAGCGAGGGCCCGTCGATGAGGCCGAGGCCCACGCTGAACGGCACCTTGGAGGTGTTCACGATGAGGAAGAACCAGGCCGAAGTGCCGAGGAAACTCAGCTTCTTGAAGCCCGCGGAGAGCAGATACATCGACATGACAGGACCGCCCGCGTTGGCGACCATCGTGGTGAAGCCGCCGAGCACGCCGTACGAGGGCGCGGCGAGCCGGGCCGCCCCGGCCGACGCCCGCTCCTCGGTCTCCGCCCGCTCGGCGGCGCGCCGCCGCCACACCGTCACGGCCGCCATGAGCAGCAGGATCGCCCCGATCGACGTACGCATCACGGCGTCGTCGGCGAACATCAGGAACACCGTGCCCAGGGCGACGCCCGCGCCGACCGCGGGGAACAGCCGCCACAGCGTGGGCCAGTGGGCGTGCCTGCGGTAGGTGAGGACGGCGAGGACGTCGCCCGCGATGAGGATCGGCAGGAGCACGCCCGTCGACGCGCGGGCCGGGAGGACCGCGGCGAACACGGCGAGGCTGATGGTGTTGGCGCCGCTGACGGCGGTCTTGGAGAAGCCGACGACCCCGGCCGCCAGGGCCAGGGCGCCGAACTCCCAGACGGTGAGGCCGGTGATGGCGGAGGTGGCGTCCATGCTGGGAACCGATGGTATGCCCAAGCACTTCGCGCCGGGGCGGGCCGGGGCCGCTCGCGGTCACCGACCCGGCCGGTACGCCCCGTTCACCCTCGGCGTCCGTCGGCGTCCGTCGGCGTCCGTCAGTCCCTCTCGACGAGGAGCGCCGTGCCCTGGCCCACGCCCACGCACATCGTGGCGAGGCCCCGGGTGGTGCCGGTGCGGCGCATGCGGTGCAGGAGCGTGGTGAGGATGCGGGCGCCGGAGCAGCCGAGGGGGTGGCCGAGAGCGATGGCGCCGCCGTCGGGGTTGACCAGGTCCGGGTCGATGCCGAGGGCGTCCACGCAGGCCAGGGCCTGGGCGGCGAACGCCTCGTTGAACTCGGCCTCCTGGATGTCGGCGACGCTCCAGCCGCGCCGGGCCAGGGCCTTCTGGGTGGCGGGCACGGGCCCGATGCCCATCACGTCGGGGTGCACACCGGCGGAGGCACCGGTCGCGTACCGGCCGAGGGACTCCAGGCCCAGGTCGCGCAGGGCCTCCTCGCTGACCAGGAGCAGGCCCGCCGCGCCGTCGTTCATCGGCGACGCGTTGCCCGCCGTGACGGTGCCGCCCTTGCGGAACACCGGCCGCAGCCCGCTGAGCTTGTCGTACGACGTGTCCTCGCGGATGCTCTCGTCCGCGTCGACGACCGTGCCGTCGGGGGTGGTGACGGGCAGGAGTTCGTCGTCGAAGTGGCCGTTCTTGCGGGCGGCGGCGGCACGCTGGTGGCTGCGCAGGGCGAAGGTGTCCTGGCGTTCGCGGGAGACGCCGTACCGGGAGGCGACCTCCTCGGCGGTCTCGCCCATCGAGAGGAGCCCGTGCAGCTCCCGCATCGCCGGGTTGACCAGGCGCCAGCCGAGGCGGGTGTCGGCGGCCTCCATGCGGTGCGGCAGGGCCTCGTCGGGACGCGGCAGCACGAAGGGGGCGCGGCTCATGGACTCGGAGCCGCCCGCGAGCACGACGTCGGCGTCGCCCGCGGCGATGGTGCGGGCGGCCAGGGTGACCGCCTCCAGGCCGGAGGCGCACAGGCGGTTCACCGTGGCGCCGGGGACGGACTCGGGGAGGCCCGCGAGGAGCACGGCCATGCGGGCGACGTTGCGGTTGTCCTCGCCCGCCTGGTTCGCGGCGCCCCAGTAGACCTCGTCGATCCGGGCCGGGTCGAGCCCCGGCAGGCCGTCGAGCAGGCCGCGCACGACGGTGGCGGCGAGGTCGTCCGGGCGGACGGCGGAGAGGGCACCGCGGAGCCGCCCGATCGGCGTGCGGCGGGCGGCGGCGAAGTGGACGGTGCGCACGGGGCGACTCCGAGACGTGAGCGGTTTAATTAGCGCTGCTAGTTTCGGAGTGTACGGGGCTCCTCAGGCGGCCGTCCAGGCACGGAAGACGCCGACGCAGCCGTGGACGGTCAGCTCGTGGCGGTCGAAGTGCTGGTCGAGCTGGGCGCGGAGGTCGTCGAGGGTGTCGGCGTCGTTGTGGAAGGCGCCCCGCTTGTTCAGGATGCGCAGCGCCCGGCGGGCGCCGCCGGACACCGGCACCCCGGCCGACAGGACCGTGGCGCCGAAGACGACGCCGCCGGGGCGGACGACGGCGGCGGCGTGCGCCAGCGCGATCCCCTTCTCCCGCAGGCTGCCCGGAACGCAGTGCAGCAGATAGCTCATCCCCACTGAGTCCTGGGACCGCGCCGCCACCGGCAGGTCCTCCAGTATGTTCGCGCGGACCGTTTCGACCCGGTACCGCCGGAGCCGGTGCGCCGTGTGGGCCAGGGAGTTGCGGTTGAGGTCGACCAGCGTGATCCGGGGGTCGGGCACGGGGAACCGGGTGTGGTGGAGCAGGTAGCCGGTGCCCACGCCGATGTCCATGTGGCGGGCGCCGACGCAACTGTCGTACAGCTCCCGGGACACCGCCGCCGGGCAGCCCCACAGGAGGGGCGCGGTGCCCCGGTACACCAAGAGGTCGTAGAGGGCGAGGAACGGCTTCGAGTATCCGGACTGCCCGTCGATGACCCCTTGGTCGAGGTGCTGGTCGAGGGGCTTGCTGGCGCTGGCGCCGTCGGACGTCATCATGCTCCTTCAGGGGTGGTGGGCTGCTCGGTTTCCGTGCGGGCCGGGGCGCCCTGCGGGGCGGGGCCCCCGTGGCGGCCGCCGAGCCAGTCGGCCACCGCGCGCAACGCGGGCTCGCTGTGCTCGCGGATGATCGAGAAGTGGGTGCCGGGCGTGTCGACGGCGGTGTGCGGGAGGTGCCAGCCCGCTCGCCAGTCCGTCGGCTCCGCCGAGTTCCCTGGCGCCGCCGATGTCGCGGGTGCCGCAGGTGCCTCTGGGGGCCCGGGTGCGTCTGAGGGCTCGGGTGCCTCGTCGAAGGCCGCCTCCGACGCCCGTACGAGCAGGGTCGGCGCGCCGATCTCCGTCGGCGTCCACGCCCGGAACAATCCGGCGTAGTGCGCCATCGCGGTGAGGTACGCGTCGTCCCCGGACTCGTGGGTCCACGGTCCGTCCGGTGCCGCGGAGGTGCGGGCCGCCGCGAGCCGGGCCTGTTCGATGCGGGCGTGCAGGTGCGGGAGCGCCGGGCTGTCGGGCCAGTGGCTGTCCAGGAGGACGACGGCGTCGGGCCCGGCGCCGCGTGCTTCGAGGGCGGCCGCGGTGGCGTGGGCGATCCAGCCGCCCGCCGAGTAGCCGAGCAGGACGACGGGACCGCCGTCGCCGCACCGGTCGACGCCGTCCGCCAGGAGGCCCGCGAGGGCGGCCACGGACGCGGGCAGCGACTCCTGCCAGTCGAAGCCGGGCACGGGCAGGACCCAGACGTCGTGCTCGCCCCCGGACGCGGCGGCGAGCCGCGCGTACTGGGACGCGCCCGCGCCGACGGCGAACGTCGGGAAGCAGACGAGGCGCGCGGCGGACCCGCGCGCGAGCCGGACCTGCGGCGGCCGCAGCCGCTCCTCGGGGGTGGCGAAGGTGGGCCGGAACCCGGCGACGTGGCGCACCAGTTCCTGGAACTCCTCGGTCCGGCCGAGTTCGCCGGCGCGGGCGAGCAGCGGACCCAGGGTGAAGCGCGAGCCGCCGGGGCCGCCGGGTGCCGTGTACGTGCTGCCGGGTGCCGTGAGCGCGCCACCGCCCGTGTCCGCGCTGCCCGCGTCCGCGGTGCCCGTGTCCGCGCTGCCCCCGTCCGTGGTGCCCGCGGCCGCGCTGCCCGTGTCCGTGGTGCCCGCGGCCTCGGGAGGTGCCGCCTCCCACCGCGCGACCAGGTGCCGGGTCAGCGCGGTGACCGTCGGGTGCTGGAAGACGAGGGCCGGGGGCAGGCGCAGGCCGGTGTCCGCGCCGAGCCGGTTGCGCAGGTCCACGGCCGTCAGCGAGTCGAACCCGAGCTCGGGGAGCGGCCGTTCGTCGTCGACGGTGTCCGGGTCCGCGAGCCGCAGCACCGCCGCGACGTGCGTGCGGACGAGGGCGGCGACCAGGTCGGCCCGCTCCTCGCCGGCCGCCGCCGCGAGGCGTTCCCTGACCTGGCGTCCCTGGTCGGCCCGCGCCGCGCCGGGCGCGACGGGCCGCCCGGCCGCGCCGATGGGCAGCCCGGCGCCCTCGGGCCAGTACCGCTGGTGCTGGAAGGCGTACGTGGGCAGGTCCACCAGGCGCGCGCCGCAGTCGGCGAGCATCCTGCCCCAGTCCACCGGGACGCCCGTGACGTGCAGTCGGGCCAGCGCGATGAGCAGGGCGCCCAGGTCGGTGCCGTACTCCTGGCCGCCGAGCGCGGCCAGTGCGGCGTCGGGGCCCAACTGGAGGCAGGTGCGAACTCCTTGGGAGTCGAGCCACTCCACGGCGGCCGCGGGCGGGGCGTCCTCCTGGGCCAGGCGCACCCAGTGGTCCGGGGCGGACAGTTCCTCGTACGCGACCGGGCGGCCGGTGCGGGCGGCGACGAGGGGCGTCGTCGGCGGGCGGAACGTCAGGTCCTTGACGGTACGCCGGACGGCGTCCCCCGCGTCGGCCTGTGCCCCGGCCTGCGTTTCCCGTACGAGAGCGACCGCGAGCGCCGCCGCGTCGGCCAGCGACAGCACCCCCGCGCAGTGCGCCGCGGTCACCTCGCCGACGGCGTGGCCGAGGAGGAACGCGGGGCGGACGCCCCAGTGTTCGAGGAGCCGGAACAGCGCGACTTCCCCGGCGAACCGCGCGGCGCGGGCAAGCACCGGGTCCTGCGGCGCTCCGCCGTCCGGGGGCAGGACCTCGCTCCAGGGGCGGCCCAGCCGCGCCGCGACGGCGGCACCGGCTTCATCGAGGGCCGAGGCGTACACCGGCGCATGCTCGGACAACTCCCGTACGAGACCGCCCTGTTCGCCGTGCTCTCCCCCGGCCGGATCGGGAAGCAGACCGGAGAACAGGAACGCCACCCGCTCGCGCCCCCGGGCCGACCCGAGGACCACGTCCGGCGCGCCCTCGCCCCCCGCCACCCGCGACAGCCCCGCGAGCAGCGTCTCCCGGTCCTGGCCGAGGACCACGGCACGGTGCTCCAGGCCCGCCCGGGCCGACGCCAGGGAGCGCGCGACGTCGGCCGGTACGAGACCGGTGCGCTCCTCGACGTACCGGCGCAGCCGCTCGGCCTGTGCCCGCAGGGCTTCCTCGGTGCCGCCCGAAAGGAGCCAGGGTGTCCTGGGCAGGGCGGTGCGGGGGGCGGGTGCCCGCTCCGCCGCCGCGCCCCCGTCCGCCGGCGCCTGCTCCAGCACCACATGCGCGTTGGTCCCGCTGATCCCGAACGACGAGACCCCGGCCCGGCGTGCCCGGCCCGTGTCCGGCCACGGGCGGGCCTCGGTGAGGAGTTCCACCGCGCCCGCCGACCAGTCCACGTGCGGGGTCGGCTCGTCCACGTGCAGGGTGGGCGGCAGTACCGCGCGGTCCAGCGCCAGCACCGTCTTGATGATGCCGCCGACCCCGGCCGCGGCGGCGGTGTGGCCGACGTTGGACTTCAGCGAACCGAGCCACAGGGGGGCGTGCGCGGGCCGCCCCTGGCCGTAGGTGGCGAGCAGGGCCTCCGCCTCGATGGGGTCGCCGAGGGTGGTGCCCGTGCCGTGGGCCTCGACGGCGTCCACGTCCCGGGCGGTGAGGCCGGCCTGGGCCAGGGCCTGCCGGATGACGCGCTGCTGGGCGAGTCCGTTGGGGGCGGACAGGCCGTTGCTCGCCCCGTCCTGGTTGAGGGCGGTCGAGCGGACCAGGGCGAGGACGGGGTGTCCGGCGCGGCGGGCGACCGACAGGGGTTCGACGAGGAGGACGCCGACGCCCTCGCCCCAGCCGGTGCCGTCGGCCTCCGCGGCGAACGCCTTGCACCGCCCGTCGGTCGCGAGGGCACCCTGGCGGCTGAACTCGATGAACGCGCCCGGGGTCGAGAGGATCGTCGCGCCGCCCACCAGGGCGGCCGTGCAGTCGCCCTGCCGCAGCGCCTGCACGGCGAGGTGGAGGGCGACGAGGGACGACGAGCAGGCGGTGTCGACGGTCACCGCGGGGCCTTCGAGGCCGAAGGTGTAGGCGATGCGGCCCGAGGCGACGCTCGTCGACGTACCGGTCATCAAGTGGCCCGCGCCGCCGTCCGGATCGGCGGTCAACAGGGGCAGGTAGTCCTGGCCGCTGACGCCCACGAACACGCCGGTGCGGCTGCCGCCGACCGCGTCGGGCGCCAGCCCGGCCCGCTCCAGGACCTCCCAGGCCACCTCCAGGAGGAGCCGCTGCTGCGGGTCCATGGCCAGGGCCTCGCGCGGGCTGATCCCGAACAGGAGCGGGTCGAACTGGTCGGCGTCGTGCAGGAAGCCGCCCCGGCGGACGTAGGTGTGCCCCGGCCTGCCCGGGTCCGGGTCGTACAGGTTCGCCGTGTCCCAGCCCCGGTTGGCGGGGAAGCCGGAGATCGCGTCGCGGCCGGCGGCGACCAGGTCCCACAGCTGCTCGGGCGAGGTCACGTCGCCGGGGTAGCGGCAGCCCATGGCGACGATCGCGATCGGCTCCCCGGCGACAGGCGCCGCCGCCACCGGCTCCTCGGCCTGCTCGTGCGCGCCCGTCAGGCGGCCCAGGAGGTGCGCGGACAGCTTCTCGGCCGTCGGGTGGTCGAAGACCGCCGCCGGGGAGAGGCGGACGCCGGTGGCCGTGGTGAGCCGGTTGCGCAGTTCCATGGCCGTCAGCGAGACGAACCCGAGGTCGGTGAAGGCCCGTGTGCCGTCGACGTCCCCCGGGGAGCCGAGGTTCAGGACGGCGGCGGCGTGCTCGCACACCGTCTCCAGGACCAGGCGTTCCTTGCCGCCGTCCGGCAGTTCCGCGAGGCGCTGCCGGAACACGGAGGCCGCGCTGTCGTCGGCCTCGCGGTCCTGGGCGGCGGCGGGCAGCGCGTCCGGCCAGTAGCGGCGGCGCTGGAACGCGTACGTCGGCAGGTCCACCAGGCGCGCCCCCGGCCCGACGCGGGCCGACCAGTCGACCGGGACGCCCTGGACGTGCGCCTCCGCGACGGAGGCGAGGAAGCGCCCGAGGTGCCCCTCGTCGCGCCGCAGCGAGGTCAGCACCGTGCCCTGCGCCCCAGCGCTCGCCGGACCCGCCGGGCTCGCCGCGCCTTCGATGATCTCGTGCAGGGACACCGCGAGCACCGGGTGCGGGCTCATCTCCACGTACGTGCGGTGTCCGGCCGCGAGGAGGTCCCGGACGGTCGGGTCGAAGCGGACCGTCTCCCGCAGGTTGCGGTACCAGTAGGCGGCGTCGAGCCCGGAGGTGTCGACCTGGGCGCCGAGGACCGTCGAGTGGAACGGGATCTCGGCGGTGCGCGGGGTGACGTCGGCGAGCGTCGTGAGGAGTTCGGCCTCCAGCGTCTCGACCTGCGCCGAGTGCGAGGCGTAGTCGACCGCGACGCGGATCGCCCGTACCCCTTCCTGCTCGGCCGCGTACAGCAGCTCGTCGAGCGCTTCGGCGTCGCCCGACACCACCACGGACGAAGGGGCGTTGGTCGCGGCGATGCCCAGGCGTGGCCCCCACTCCGCGAGCCGGTCGCGGGCCCGGTCGGCCGGCAGGGCCAGGAACGCCATGCCCCCGCTGCCCGCCAGGCGTTCGGCGACGAGCCGGGACCGCCGTGCCACGATCCGGGCCCCGTCCTCCAGGGACAGGGCGCCCGCGACGCACGCGGCGGCGATCTCACCCTGGGAGTGGCCCACGACGGCACCGGGTTCCACGCCGTGGGACCGCCACAGTTCGGCCAGCGAGACCATCATGGCCCACAGCGCGGGCTGGACGACGTCCACGCGGTCCAGCGAGGCCGCGCCCTCGACGCCGCGTACGACATCGGTGAGCGAGAAGTCGACGTGCGGCTCGACGGCTTCGGCGCACGCGCGCAGCCGTGCGCGGAAGACCGCCGAGTCGCGGTACAGGTCCGCCGCCATGCCCTCCCACTGGGCACCCTGCCCGGGGAAGACGAACACCGGCTTCCCGGGGTCGCGCGCGACGCCCTCCACGACTCCGGGGGCGCTCCTGCCCTCGGCGAGGGCGGTGAGGCCCGCGAGGTACGCGTCCCGGTCGTCGGCGAGTACGGCGGCACGGTGGTCGAAGTGGGTGCGCGAGGCCAGGAGGGAGTGGGCGATGTCGGCCGGGGCTAGGTCGGGGCGGGCGTGCACGTGGTCGCGCAGGCGGGCGGCCTGCTCGCGCAGGCCGCGGCTGGTTCGCGCGGTGATGAACCACGGGAGGGGAGCGGTCGGTTCGGGTGCGCGGTGGGCGGGGGCCGGTGCGGGGCTGTCCGCCGGGGCCTGCGCGGGGGCGTCCGGCGCGTCCTGCGCGGGGCCGTCCGCGACCTGTGCGGGGCCGTCCACCGCGTCCCGCGCCGGGTGGTCGGGCACGTCGTCGGCCGCGAGGCCGAGCGGCACGGGCCGGGCGGTCGGTGCCGGGGCGGGCGCCGGGAACGTGTCGTCGTCGGACTGCTCCAGGATCACATGGGCGTTGGTGCCGCTGATCCCGAAGGACGACACTCCGGCCCGGCGCGGCCCGTCGCGCTCCGGCCAGTCGCGCGCTTCGGTGAGCAGCCGTACCGCGCCCGAGGACCAGTCGACGTGCGGGGTCGGCTCGTCCACGTGCAGGGTGGGCGGCAGGACACCCCGGCGCAGCGCCATCACCGTCTTGATGACGCCGCCGACGCCAGCCGCCGCCTGGGTGTGGCCGATGTTGGACTTGAGGGAGCCGAGCCACAACGGCCGGTCGGCGGAACGCTCTTGACCGTACGTGGCGAGCAGTGCCTGCGCCTCGATCGGATCGCCGAGGGCCGTACCGGTCCCGTGCGCCTCCACCACGTCCACCAGATCCGCCGACAGCCGGGCCGACGCCAGCGCCTGCCGGATGACGCGCTGCTGCGACGGGCCGTTCGGTGCCGTCAGACCGTTCGACGCCCCGTCCTGATTCACCGCCGACCCCCGCACCACGGCGAGCACCGGATGCCCGTTGCGCCGCGCGTCCGACAACCGCTCAAGGAGTACGAGCCCGACGCCCTCGCCCCACCCCGTGCCGTCCGCCGACGCCGCGAACGCCTTGCACCGCCCGTCCACGGCGAGCCCCCGCTGGCGGCTGAACTCCACGAACATCCCCGGGGTCGTCAGCACCGAAGCGCCGCCCGCGAGGGCCAGGGCGCACTCGCCCTGTCGCAGCGACTGCGCGGCCAGGTGCAGTGCCGTCAGGGACGCCGAGCACGCGGTGTCAACGGTGATCGCGGGGCCTTCGAGGCCGAAGGTGTAGGCGAGGCGGCCCGAGAGGACGCTGGCGAGGAAGCCCGTCGAGTAGCCCTCGAAGGTCTCGCGGGCGCTCTGCAGCAGGAGGGCGTACTCCTGGCTGCTGGTGCCGACGAAGACGCCGGTGCGGCTGCCGCGCAGGGCGGACGGCGGGAGGCCCGCGCGCTCGAAGGTCTCCCAGGAGACCTCCAGGAGGAGCCGTTGCTGCGGGTCGAGGGTCAGCGCCTCGCGCGGGCTGACGCCGAACAGGCCCGCGTCGAAGGACGCCACGTCGGCGAGGAAGCCGCCCTCGCGGGCGTAGCTCTTGCCGAGCCGGTCCGGATCGGGGTCGTAGAGGTGGTCGACGTCCCAGCCCCGGTCCTCGGGGAAGGGCGCGACGGCGTCCGTGCCGGAGACGACCAGGTCCCACAGGTCCTCCGGCGAGCGGACGTCCCCGGGGAAGCGGCAGCCCATGGCGACGACCGCGATCGGCTCCCCGGCGGCGTCCTCCAGTTCCCGCAGCCGCCCGCGCGTCTCGTGCAGGTCGGCGGTGACCCGCTTGAGGTAGTACCGAATCCGGTCGTCCGTCGCCATGTGCCATCCACCTCGTCGAGACGTCGCCGGGCCCGCTCGCGCGCGGGCCCCGGCGCGGGGTCAGGAGATGCCCAGCTCCTTGCCGATGAAGTCGATGACTTCGTCGTCGGTCGCCAGGTCGAGTTCGTCCGCGACGGTCGTCCCGTCGTCCTGCGCGCCCGCCGTCCCGCCGCGCGCGGGCCCCCGCTCGCCGCACCGCTGGGCGAGCGCGCGCAGCCGGTCCGCGACGCGTTCCCGCTCGCCGTCGTCGAGCGGAGCCGCCGCGAGGTGCGTCGCCAGGGCGTCGAGGCGGGCGAGCACGGAGTCGACGGGCGAGCCCAGCTTCGAGACGAGCGCGGCCTCGATGTGCTCGCTCAGGGCGACGGGGGTCGGGCGGTCGAAGACCAGCGTGGTGGGCAGGGTCAGGCCGGTCTCCGCGCCCAGGCGGTTGCGCAGCTCCACGGCGGTGAGCGAGTCGAAGCCCAGCTCCTGGAAGGGGCGTTGCGGGTCCACGTTCCCGGCGGTCAGGTGGCCGAGGACCAGGGCGACTTGACCGCGTACGAGTTCCAGTACGGCTGCGCCCCGGTCCTCGGCGCCGAGGGCGGCGAGGCGTTCGCGCAGGGCGTTCGCGGCGCCCGGTTCCGCCGGTGCCGCGGGGACGTCGACGAGGCCGCGCAGGAGGGCGGGGAGGGTGCCGTTCTCGGCGGCGGTACGCAGTTGTGCCGGGTCGAGGCGGGTCGGGACCAGCACCGGGCGGCCGGTGGCGAGGGCCTCGTCGAAGAGGGCGAGGCCGTCCTCGACGGAGAGGCCCGTGGCAGGTCCCGGCCGTCCGCCTGGACCCGCCGGTTCCGGCTGCCCCGGGCCTGCCGCCATGCCGCCGGGCCCGACCCAGCGGCCCCAGGCCAGGGACGTGCCGGGGAGGCCGGTGTCACGGCGATGCCGGGCCAGGGCATCGAGAAAGGCGTTGGCGGCGGCGTAGTTGGACTGCCCTGTGGTGCCGATGGTGCCCGCGGCGGAGGAGTAGACGACGAACGCGGCCAGGTCCTGCTCCCGGGTCAGCTCGTGGAGGTGCCAGGCGCCGTCGGCCTTGGGCCGGAAGACCGTGTCGAGGCGGGCGGGCGTCATCGCGTCCAGGAGGCCGTCGTCGAGCACGCCCGCCGCGTGCACCACGGCGGTCAACGGGTGCGCGGCGGGCACCGACGCCAACAGGTCGGCCACGGCGGCCCGTTCGGCGACGTCGCACGCGACGGCCCGCACCGACGTCGCGCCTGCCGCCGTCAGTTCGGCCACGAGGTCCGCCATGCCCGCCGCGTCCGGCCCCTGCCGTCCGGCCAGCACGAGGTGTCCCACGCCGCGGGTGCGCACCAGGTGCCGGGCGACCTCCGCGCCGAGCGCCCCGGACGCGCCGGTGACCAGCACCGTCCCCTCGGGGTTCCACGCGGGCGGCATGGTGAGGACGACCTTGCCCACGTGCCGGGCCCGGGCGAGGAAGCGGAAGGCCGCGGGCGCCTGTCGTACGTCCCACGTCGTCACCGGGACGGGCCGCAGCCGCCCGCGCTCGAACAGCTCGACGATGTCCGCCAGCATCTCGGCGACGCGCTCGGCACCGGCGTCCATCAGGTCGAACGCACGGTAGGCGACGCCGTCGTACCGGGCGGCGACCTCGTCGGCGTCGCGGATGTCGGTCTTGCCCATCTCGACGAACCGGCCGCCGGGCCGCAGCAGGCGCAGGGAGGCGTCCGCCAAGTCCTTCACCAGGGAGTTGAGTACGACGTCGACGCCCCGGCCGCCGCTCGTCTCCGCGAAGCGTTCCTCGAAGTCGGTCGTACGGGAGGAGGCGAGGTGCGCGTCGTCGATGCCGAGGGCGCGTACCGCGTCCCACTTGGCGGGGCCGGCCGTCGCGTACACCTCGGCGCCCAGATGCCGCGCGAGCTGCACGGCGGCCATCCCGACGCCGCCCGCCGCCGCGTGCACCAGGACCCTGTCCCCCGGTCGCACGTCGGCCAGGTCCACCAGGCCTTCGTACGCGGTGAGGAACGTGACGGGGACGGAGGCGGCCCGGGAGTACGACCAGCCCCGGGGAATCCGCGCGATCAGGCGGTGGTCGACGACCGCGACCGGGCCGAGACATCCGGCCGCGAGGCCGAACACCCGGTCTCCAGGGGAGAGTTGGTCCACGCCGGGACCCACCTCGGTGACGACGCCCGCGATCTCGCCGCCCAGCGCCCGCTGGTCGGGCACCATGCCGAGGGCCATGACGACGTCCCGGAAGTTGAGCCCCGCGGCGCGTACGTCGACCCGGACCCTGCCCGGCGCGAGCGGTGCGGCGGCTTCCGGGCTGGGAGTGAGGACCAGGTCGTCGACGGTGCCGCCACCGGCGAGGTCGACGCGCCATTCCGGTACTCCGGCAGGGGGTACGAGGGTGCCGGGCGGTACGCCACGGGCCAGGCGTGGGACGAGCATCCGCCCGGCGCGGAGAGCCAGTTGGGGCTCGTCCGCGCCCGTCGCCCCGGCCAGGGCCCCCGTCGAATCGGGGTGGCCGTCCGTGTCGAGGAGGACGAACCGGTTCGGGTGTTCCGCCTGCGCCGCGCGCACCAGGCCCCAGATCGCGGCGGCGGCCAGGTCGGTGACGTGCTCGTCGGCGGAGGTCGGCATGGCGCCCTGGGTGAGGATGACGAGCCGGGTGGATTCCAGGCGGGGGTGCTTGAGCCAGGTCCGGAGCGTGTGGAGGACGGCGAGGGCCAGGGCGCGGGCGGCGCCTGCCGGGCTGTCGGCGGCCGGCTCCACGGCCTGGGTTTCGGCCTCGGCCCGGTCTCCGGCTTCAGCCGGCGCTCCGCGCACCTCGTCGCCGTGACACGGGAGGAACACCGACTCCGGTGCGGGATCGCCGGATTGGAGTGCCGCCACGAGCGCGTCGAGGTCCGCGTAGGCCGTGGCCGCGAGCCGGTCCGCCAGGACGGGGTCCCCGAGGACGGCAGTGCGTACGTCCGGCGCTGACGGATCGCGCACGGTCCCGCCCGCAGCGCCCGAGCCGACCGGCTCGGCCAAGTCGGCCGTCCGCTCGGCCCCTTCGACCCCATCAGCCCCATCAGCCCCATCAGCCCCATCGACCCAATCGACATGGAACAGGGTGTCGCGCGTCCGGCTGCCCCGGAGTTGCTGGACGGACACCGGACGAGTGACCAGCGATCCGGCTGACGCCACGGGTGCGCCGCGCTCGTCCCACAGGGCGAGGGACACCGCGTCCGGCCCCGCCGGGGCGAGCCGTACCCGCAAGGTCGGCGTGCTCGCGCCGTGGAAGGACACCTCGTGCCAGGCGAACGGCACCCGCACCGCCCCCTGCGCCGGCCCGCCCTCGTCGCCCTCTCCGCTGAGGAGCGCCGCGTGCAGCGCGGCATCGAGCAGCGCCGGATGGAGCCCGTACCCGGCACCACCGGACCGTGCGGCTCCGGAAAGCGCGACCTCCGCGAACACCTCCGCACCGAGCCGCCAGGCCCGCGAGAGCCCACGGAAGGCGGGGCCGTACGCGAAGCCCGCCGTGGCCAGGCGCGCGTAGAACCCTTCGAGGGGTACGGGTTCCGCGCCGGGCGGCGGCCAGGCCTCACCGGGGCGGGCCGGGGCAGGGGCCGCCTCGGGGGCGAGCGCACCGCGAGCGTGGCACACCCACGATCCCCCCGCGGCCTCCGTGAGGGCGTCCTCAGCGCGCGAGTACACGCTCACCGCCCGATGGCCGTCCTCCCCCGCCACTCCCACCCGCACCTGGAGCCGCACGGCCCCCCGGTCGGGCAGGATCAGCGGTGCCTCCTGCGTCAGCTCCACCAGACGGCGGCACCCGGCCTCCGCACCGGCGCGGACCGCCATCTCGACCACGGCGGTACCGGGCACGAGGGCGGCGCCGAGCATGACGTGGTCGGCGAGCCAGGCCTCGGTGCGCCGGGACAACGTCCCGGTGAGCACGGTCTCCTGGGAGTCGGCGAGGTCCAGGGACGCGCCGAGCAGGGGGTGCCCGAGCCCCGTGAGACCGGCGGCCGTCACGTCGGCGGCGCCCGTCGTGCCCGCCGTGGTCCAGGGGTAGCGGCGGCGCTGGAAGGGGTACGTGGGCAGGTCCACCCTGCGGGCCCCGGTACCGGTGAAGAACCGGGTCCAGTCGACCCGGGCCCCGTGGGCGTACGCCTCGGACACCGCCGTGCGCACGGTGTCGGGCTCCGGCCGACCGGCGCGCGACGCGGCGATCAACACCGCGCCGCTGCCCGGCGGTTGCCCGGCGAGGCAGTCCTGGGCCATCGCCGTGAGCGTCCCGGACGGCCCCACCTCCACGAACGTCCGCGCGCCCGCCGCGAAGAGCCGACGCATCCCGTCGTGGAAGCGCACGGTCGCGCGGGCGTGCCGCACCCAGTACTCCGGCGAGCACAGTTCGTCGGCGGTGGCGATGTCGCCGGTGACGTCCGAGACGATCGGGATGCGGGGCGGGTGGAAGGTGAGCTTC
Organism: Streptomyces flavofungini; assembly: GCF_014650815.1. Classification (GTDB taxonomy): domain Bacteria; phylum Actinomycetota; class Actinomycetes; order Streptomycetales; family Streptomycetaceae; genus Streptomyces; species Streptomyces flavofungini. The sequence continues at coordinate 275,066 of NZ_BMVR01000010.1, read as the reverse complement.
CCGGCGACCTGGCCGAACTCGTCGAGCATCGCGGCCATGTGCGGGGAGTGGAAGGCGTGGCTCACGCGCAGACGGCGCGTCTTGCGTCCCTTGTCCCGCCAGCGCTCGGCGAGTTCGAGCACCGTGCTCTCGGCGCCGGAGACGACGACGGAGGCGGGTCCGTTGACGGCGGCGAGGGCCACGTCGGCGGCGTGGGCCGTCACGTCCGGCAGGATCTCCGCCTCGGTGGCCCGCACCGCGACCATCGCGCCGCTGCCCGGCACGTCCTGCATGAGGCGGCCCCGCGCGGCGACGAGCGCGCACGCGTCCGCCAGGGACAGGACGCCCGCGACGTGCGCGGCCGCCAGCTCGCCGACGGAGTGGCCGAGCAGCAGGCCGGGGGTGAGCCCCCAGTGCGTGAGCAGCCGGTACAGCGCCACCTCGTACGCGAAGAGCCCCGGCTGGGTGTACGACGTCTGCTCCAGGAGCGCGGCCGTCGGCGACCCCTCGGCGGCGTACAGGACGTCCCGCAGGGGCTGGTCGAGGTGCGGGTCCAGGTGGCTCGCCACGGTGTCGAGTGCATCCGCGAACACCGGGAAGGCGTCGGCCAGTTCGCGCCCCATGCCCGCGCGCTGGCTGCCCTGCCCGCCGAAGAGGAACGCCTGCCCGCCGTCCGTGGCCGCACCCTGCACGAGGCCGGGCGCGGGACGGTCCTCGGCGAGCGCCGCCAGCCCGGCCAGCATCTCGTCCCGGTCGCGCGCCCACACCACGGCCCGCCGGTCGAGGGCCGCCCGGGAGGTGGCCAGCGACCAGCCGACGTCCGCCGGACGGGCGTCGGGGCGGGAGCGGAGGTGGGCGGTGAGGCGGTCGGTGTGGTCGCGCAGGGCACGGTCGCCCCGGGCCGAGAGGACGAGGGGCACGGGGGGCTGAGGGCTCTGGGGGGTCCGCGTCCGGCCTTGATCCGCGTCAGCGTCGGCCCGCGCTGCGATCCCCGCGCCGTCCCGCGCGTCGTCGTCCCGCTGGGGGGCCGGTTCCGGGACCTGGGGCGCCTGTTCCACGATCACGTGCGCGTTGGTGCCGCTGATGCCGAAGGAGGACACACCCGCGCGGCGCGGGCGGCCGGTGCGCGGCCAGTCGCGGTCCTCGGTCAGCAGCCGCACCGCCCCGGAGGACCAGTCGACGTGCGGCGTGGGCTCGTCGACGTGCAGGGTCTTCGGGAGTACGCCGTGCCGCATCGCCATGACCATCTTGATCAGCCCGGCGATGCCCGCCGCGCCCTGGGTGTGGCCGAGGTTCGACTTGATGGAGCCGAGCCACAACGGCCGGTCGGCGGGCCGCTCCTGACCGTACGCGGCCAGCAGCGCCTGGGCCTCGATGGGATCGCCGAGCGCGGTGCCCGTCCCGTGCGCCTCCACCGCGTCGACCAGGTCCGCCGAGAGGCGGGCGGACGCGAGCGCCTGCCGGATGACGCGCTGCTGCGACGGGCCGTTGGGGGCCGTCAGACCGTTGGACGCGCCGTCCTGGTTCACGGCGGAACCCCGTACGACAGCGAGTACCGGATGGCCGTTGCGCCGCGCGTCGGACAGCCGCTCAAGCAGTACGAGACCGACGCCCTCGCCCCAGCCCGCGCCGTCCGCGGACGCCGCGAACGCCTTGCACCGGCCGTCGGCCGCGAGGCCTCGCTGACGGCTGAACTCCACGAAGATGCCGGGCGTCGACATCACGGCGGCGCCACCGGCCAGGGCCATGGTGCACTCGCGCTGTCGTAGCGCCTGCACGGCGAGGTGCACGGCCGCGAGGGACGCCGAGCAGGCCGTGTCGACGGTGATCGCCGGGCCTTCGAGGCCGAAGGTGTAGGCGAGGCGGCCGGAGAGGACGCTGGCGGCGCCGCCGGTGAGCTGGTGTCCCTCGGTTCCGTCGCCGGTCCCGGTGCCGCCGCCGCTGGTCATGAGGACCGAGCCGACGAAGGCGCCGACGGGCTGGCCCTTCAGGGCGCCGGGGTCGACACCGGCGCGTTCGAACGTCTCCCATGCCGTCTCCAGGAGCAGCCGCTGCTGCGGGTCCATCGCGGCCGCCTCGCGCGGGCTGATGCCGAACAGGTCCGCGTCGAACTCGGCGGCGTCGTCGAGGAAGGCGCCTTCGACGGCGTAGGTACGGCCGGGCCGGTCGGGGTCCGGGTCGAACAGGGCCTCGGTGTCCCAGCCCCGGTCGGTGGGGAAGGCCGCGACCGCGTCGGTACCGGTCGCCACCAGGTCCCACAGGTCCTCGGCGGAGCGGACGCCGCCGGGGAAGCGGCAGCCCATCGCCACGATCGCCACCGGCTCGTGGGCGGCGGCCGTCAGCTCGCGGGTACGGGCGCGCAGTGCGTCGACCTCCTTGAGGGAGGCCCGCAGCGCCTCGACGAGCCTCTCGTCACCTGCCGCCATCGTGGTCCTCCGTCTCGGCGTGCGGGGCGTGGTCCGGGCCGGGGGATGGGGTGTCGGCGTGGCCGGTGCGGGTGTCGTGGCCGGTGCCGTTCCCGTGGCCGGTGCGGGTGTCGTGGCCGGTGCCGTGGTCGCTGTCGTGACCGTCGTACGGGCTCGTGTTCAGCGCCAGCGCCAGCAGTCCCTCGGCGTCCATCCGGTCGATCGAGCCGGCATCCGGCCCGGCTCCGGTTCCGTCGCCGTCGGCGGCGCCGTTCGGTGGGGGCGCGGCCCCCGTCGGGCGGCCCGCCAGCTCCAACAGGGCGTCGAGCAGGCCGGCGTCGCGCAGCCGGGGCAGCGGGATGGCGGCGAGGGCTTCGCGTACCTCGCGCTCGGTGTCGCGGCGGGTGCCGGACTCCTCGTCCCCGGGGGCGAGTTCCGTGGCCAGGTGCCCGGCGAGGGCCGTGGGGGTGGGATGGTCGAAGACCAGTGTCGGCGGGAGCCGCAGGCCGGTCGCGGCGGCGAGGCGGTTGCGGAGTTCGACGGCGGTCAGCGAGTCGAAGCCGAGGTCCTTGAAGGCCCGGTCCCGCCCCACCGCCTCCGGGCCCGGGTAGCCGAGGACGGTGGCGGTCTCGGCGTGGACCACGTCGAGCAGTTGCCGGTTCCGCTCGGCCGGGGGCAGGGCGACCAGGCGCCGCCGGAGGGCCGCCGCTCCCGTACCGCCGGAGCCGCCGCGTCGCGCCGGGGCCCGCACCAGGCCGCGCAGCACCGACGGCAGTGCCTCGCGGCGCGCGCGGAGCCCGGTCAGGTCGAGCCGCATGGGCAGCAGCAGCGGTTCGCCCAGGACGCGGGCGGCGTCGAAGAGGGCGAGGCCGTCCGCGGTCATCAGGCCCTGGATGCCGGAGCGTGCCATCCTGGCCGCCCGGTCGGCCCGGTCGAGCCCCGCCGTCAGGTCACTGCTCTCGGCCCACAGCCCCCACGCCAGCGACAGCGCGGGCAGTCCCGCGCGGTGTCGGCGACGCACCAACATGTCCACGTACGCGTTGGCGGCGGCGTAGTTGCCCTGGCCCGCGCTGCCCAGAGTGGCCGCCGCCGAGGAGAACACGACGAACGCCGCCAGTGGCGCCGTCCGGGTCAACTCGTCCAGGTGGCACGCTCCGTCCACCTTGGGCCGGAACACCCGGTCGACTCGTTCCGGGGTCAGCGCCGGAACCACGCCGTCGTCCAGGACGCCGGCCGCGTGCACGACGGCCGTGAGGGGGTGCGCGGCGGGCACCGACTTCAGGAGCGCGGCCACCGCTTCGCGGTCGCCGACGTCGCATGCCGCCCAGGTCACCTCCGCGCCGTGCGCGGCCAGTTCGGCGGTGAGAGACGGGGCCTCGGGGGTGTCGCCGCCGCGACGGCCGACCAGGAGCAGGCGGCGGGCGCCGTGCGTGGTGACCAGGTGCCGGGCGAGGGCACGCCCGAGGGTTCCGGCGGCGCCGGTCAGGAGGACGGTGCCGTCGGGGTTCCATGGTGCGGGGGCACCCTGCGGCGTGGCGGACTCCTGGGCCGCGGTGGGGTGCCGGGGCGCGGAGGTGTCCGGGGTCAGCGGCGCGCGTTCGAGGCGGGGCAGCAGGATCTCGCCTGCCCGGACGGCGAGTTGGGGCTCGTCCGTGGCCAGGGCGGCGGCGAGCGCGGCCGGGGAGTCCGGGTGCCCGTCGAGGTCCACCAGGACGAACCGGCCCGGGTTCTCCGCCTGGGCCGAGCGCACCAGGCCCCACACCGCCGCGGCGGCCGGATCCTCGTCGCCCTCGTCACCCGCCGCACCGACGGCACCGCGCGTGACGAGGACGAGCCGCGCCGCGCTCCCCGCGCCCTCGGCGAGCCAGGCGTGCAGCAGGTCCAGGGCGCGGCAGGTCACCTCCCGTGCCCGCGCGGCCTCGTACGGCCCCTCAGCCGGGTCCGCACGGAGGGCGACCAGCACCGCGTCGGGCACCGGCCCGCCGGACCCGATCGCCGCACGGTATGCCGACAGGTCCGCGAAACGCCCGACATCCGGGGGCAGTTGCAGGTCGTCGTCCCCGAGCACGGCCCACGTGCCCGCCCCCACCGGAGCGGACGCGGCGGGCGCCGCTGTCCACGCGAGCCGGAACAGCGAGTCGTGCTGCCCGCCGGAGGCCCGCAACTGCTCGGGCGCGACCGGCCGGGCCGCCAGCGAGCGAACGGTCACGGCGGGCGTGCCGTCCGCGTCCGACACCACCACCGACACGTCCTGGGCGCCGCCCGGCGACACCCGGACCCGCACCTCCGGCCCGCACGGGCCGTGCACGGCGACGTCGTTCCAGGCGAACGGCATGGCGGCCCCGTCGGGTCCGGCGTCCCCGGCGCGGAGCAGGCAGGAGTGCAGCGCGGCGTCGAGGAGCGCGGGATGGGCGTGGTACCGGGCCGCCTCCGCGTGGAGGTCGTCCGGCAGGGCCGCCTCCGCGAGGATCTCGTCGCCGAGGCGCCACGCGGTGTGCAGGCCCTGGAAGGCGGGTCCGTAGGCGAGGCCGATCTCGTCGAGGCGTTCGTAGAAGTCGGAGAGGTCGACGGGTACGGCTCCGGGGGGCGGCCAGGCGCCGTCGAGGGCGGGCGGGGTCGCGCTGTCCGCCGCCGTGAGCGCGCCGCGGGCGTGGCAGGACCAGGGGTCCTGCGGGGACGCGTCGTCGGGGCGCGCGTACACGCCGAGGGCCCGCGTGCCCTCGTCATCGGGCGGCGCCACCCGCACCTGGACCCGCACCGCTCCCCCACCGGCGAGGACCAGGGGCGTCTCCTGGATCAGCTCGCGGACGTGCGGGCAGCCGGTCCCGGCGCCCGCGAGGGCGGCGAGTTCCACGAAGGCGGTGCCGGGTACGACGACGGTGTCGCCCACGGTGTGGTCGGCGAGCCACGGGTGCGCGTCCGGGGACCAGCGGGCGGTGAGGACGGCCTCCGTGGAGTCGGCGAGGTCGACGCGGGCGCCGAGGAGCGGGTGGTCGGGGCGGCCGAGGCCCGCGGCGGTCACGTCACCGGCGCCGGTGGGCGTGTCGAGCCAGAACCTACGGCGCTGGAAGGGGTACGTCGGCAGGTCCACGACGCGGGGCGCGCGGCCCGTCCAGGCCGCGGACCAGTCGACGGCGACCCCGTGGGCGTACGCCTCGGCGACCGAGGTCAGGAAGCGGTCCGGGCCGCCCTGGTCGCGGCGCAGGGATGCCACGGCCACGCCGGGCCCGCCCGACCGCTCCGCCAGGATCTCCCGCAGGCCCATCGTGAGCATGGGGTGGGGGCTGGACTCGACGAAGGCGCCGAACCCCTGGGCGACGAGCTCCCGTACGGCGGGCTCGAAGCGGACGGACTCGCGCAGATTGCGGTACCAGTAGGCGCCGTCTAGGCCGGTGGTGTCGTGGAAGGCGCCGGTCAGCGTCGACATGAAGGCGACGCGGCCCGGCCGGGGCCGGATGCCCGCGAGGTCGTGGGCGATCCGTTCGCGTACCGCTTCGACGTGGGGCGAGTGGGAGGCGTAGTCCACCGGGACGCGGCGTGCCCAGAGTCCGGTGCGCTCGCAGTGGGCGAGGAGTTCGTCCACGGCGGCCGTGTCGCCCGAAACCACCACCGACGCGGGCCCGTTGACCGCCGCCAGGGAGACCCGCCCGGCCCACGCGGCCACCAGTTCCTCAGCCTCGGCGGACGACATCGCCAGCGAGACCATGCCGCCGCGTCCCGCGATCGCCGTCAGCGCCCGGCTGCGCAGCGCGACCACGCGCGCGCCGTCGTCGAGGGACAGCGCCCCCGCCACGCAGGCCGCGGCGATCTCGCCCTGCGAGTGCCCCACCACGGCGGCGGGTTCCACGCCGTACGACCGCCACAGCTCGGCCAGGGACACCAGCACCGCCCACAGCGCGGGCTGGACCACGTCCACCCGCTCGGGGTCGACTCCGGCGGCCCGGGCCCGGACGACCTCCACGACGGACCAGTCGGTGTACGGGGCCAGCGCGTCGGCGCACTCGGCCAGCCGGGCCCGGAAGACGGGCGCGGAGTCCCACAACCCGGCGGCCATGCCCGTCCATTGGGCGCCCTGGCCGGGGAACACGAAGACCGTCCTGCCCGGGTCACCGGCGACCGCCTCGACGGCGGCGGGCGTCTCGCGGGCCTCCGCGACGGCGGTGAGCGCGGTCAGGAGCGTGTCCCGGTCGGCGCCGAGGACCACGGCGCGGTGTTCCAGGGCGGCCCGGGTCGTCACGAGTGAGTGGGCTACGTCCACGGGGTCGACAGCCGGGTCGGCGAGGAGGCGCTTGTGGAGGGCGGCGGCTTGGGCTCGCAGGGCGGGGGCGCCGCGGGCGGAGAGGGGCAGGGGGACGGGGGTGGCTGGTGGCGGGGGCCGGGTGTCGTCGAGGTCCTGCCGCACGACGGCTGTCGAGTCGCCGGAGTCCGTCGCCGGGGCGGTCTGCGCGTCGTCGGCATCCGGCACGGCGCCCGCACGCGAACCGCTGCCCCCCGGCACCGCTCCCCCGGACGCACCCCCCGCCCCCACCGGCGCCTGCTCCAGCACCACATGCGCGTTCGTCCCGCTGATCCCGAACGACGACACCCCCGCCCGCCGGGGCCGCCCCGTGTCCGGCCACGGGCGCGCCTCGGTCAGGAGCTCCACCGCGCCGGACGACCAGTCGACGTGCGGTGAGGGCGCGTCCACGTGCAGGGTCCGGGGCAGGACGCCCCGGCGCAGGGCCATGACCATCTTGATGACGCCCGCGACGCCCGCCGCCGCCTGCGTGTGGCCGAGGTTGGACTTGACGGAGCCGAGCCACAACGGGCGGTCCGCCGGGCGCTGTTGGCCGTAGGCGGCGAGGATCGCCTGGGCCTCGATGGGGTCGCCGAGGGTGGTGCCGGTGCCGTGGGCCTCGACGGCGTCGACGTCGGACGGGGCGAGGCGGGCGCCGGCGAGGGCCTGGGTGATGACGCGTTCCTGGGCGGGGCCGTTGGGGGCGGTGAGGCCGTTGCTCGCGCCGTCCTGGTTCACGGCGGAGCCACGGACGACGGCGAGGACGCGGTGGCCGTTGCGGCGGGCGTCCGAGAGGCGCTCGACGAGGAGGACTCCGGCGCCCTCGCCCCACACGGTGCCGTCGGCCGCCGCGGCGAACGGCTTGCAGCGCGCGTCGGCGGCGAGGGCGCCCTGCCGGCTGAACTCGGTGAAGGCGTTCGGCGAGCACATCACGGTGACCCCGCCCGCGAGGGCGAGGTCGCAGTCCCCGCCGCGCAGCGCCTGCGCGGCCAGGTGCAGGGCCACGAGCGACGACGAGCAGGCCGTGTCGACGGTGACGGCGGGGCCCTCGAACCCGAAGGTGTACGCGATGCGTCCGGTGGCGACGCTGCCGGAACCACCCGTGCCGAGGTAACCGGCGATGTCGTCCGTGATGGTCCCGAGCCGCGTCGTGTAGTCGTGGTACATCAGCCCGGCGAACACCCCGGCGCGGCTGCCGCGCAGGGCCGTCGGGTCGAGGCCCGCGCGTTCGAGGGCCTCCCAGGAGACTTCCAGGAGGAGCCGCTGCTGCGGGTCCATGGCCACGGCCTCGCGCGGGCTGATGCCGAAGAACTCCGGGTCGAACTGCGCGGCGTCCCGCAGGAATCCGCCCTCGGTCGCGAAGGTGCCGGGGTCGAGGGACCAGCCCCGGTCGGTGGGGAACGCGGAGATGGCGTCGGCGCCCCGGTCCACCAGGTTCCACAGGTCCTCCGGCGAGCCGACCCCGCCCGGGAACCGGCAGGCCATGCCGACGACGGCGATCGGCTCGTCGGCCCGGACCGGGCCGCGTACGGGCGGCCGCTCGCGCCGGGCCCGGCCGGTCAGCCGTCCGTGGACGTGTTCGGCGAGTGCCTGCGGCGTCGGCTGGTCGAAGACGAGGGTGGCGGGCAGCCGCAGTCCGGTCGCGCGCGTCAGGCGGTTGCGCAGCTCGACGGCGGTGAGCGAGTCGAAGCCCAACTCCTTGAAGGCGCGCCCGGGTTCGACGGCCGTCGGGCTCGCGTGCCCGAGTACGGCCGCGGCCTGGGCCCGCACCACGTCGAGGACGCGGGCGACGCGGTCGGCCGGTGCGAGGTCGGCGAGTTCCCGCGCGAGGGCGGAGTCCCCGTCGGCGGCGGTCGCGGCGCGGCGCGCCGGTGGCCGCACCAGGGCGCGCAGCAGTGCGGGTACGCCCGCGGTGGCGGCCCCGGCCCGTACCGCGGCGAGGTCCAGGTGGGCCGGGACGACGACGGGCAGCCCGGCGGCGAGGCCCGCGTCGAGCAGGGCGACGCCCTCCTTGGCGGACAGGCCGGTCACCCCGGCGCGGCGCAGCCGGTCGCGGTCCGTGTCCGACATCCGGCCGGTCATCGCGCTGGCCTCGGCCCACAGCCCCCAGGCCAGCGCCAGCGCGGGCAGCCCCCGCGCGCGCCGCAGCCCGGCGAACGCGTCGAGGAAGGCGTTGGCCGCCGCGTAGCCGCCCTGACCCGCGGTGCCGAACGTACCCGCCGCCGAGGAGAACACGACGAACGCGGACAGGTCCACGTCCCGCGTCAGCTCGTGCAGGTTGACCACGGCGTCGACCTTCGGCCGGAACACCGTGTCGATCCGCGCCGGCGACAGCGCCGGTACGACACCGTCGTCCAGCACCCCGCCCGCGTGCACCACGCCGCACAGCGGGTGCCGCGCCGGGACCTCGGCGAGGACCTTCGCCAGGGCCGCGCGGTCCGCCACGTCGCAGGCCGCCCAGTGGGCCGAGGCCCCCAACTCCGCGAGCTCTCCCGCGAGTTCGGTGGTTCCGGGGGCTTCCGTGCCGCGCCGGCTCACCAGCAGCAGGTGCCGTACGCCGTGGGCCTCGACGAGGTGGCGGGCCACGACCCGGCCGAGCACGCCGGAGGCGCCGGTCACGAGGACTGTGCCGTCGGGGCGGAAGGAGGCGGCGCCGCCGGCGCCGCCGGAGTCGCCGTGGGTGCTGACGCTCGCGCTGTTGCTGCCCCTGTCGCTGACGCTGTCGCCGTCACCGTCACCGTCGCCGGGAGTCGACACCCGACGCAGCCTGGGTACGAACACCTCCCCGGCCCGCAGCGCCACCTGCGGCTCGTCTCCTCCTACGACGGCGGGCAGCGCCTCCGCCGACCGTTCCCGCCCGTCCCAGTCGACCAGGACGAGCCGGTCCGGGTTCTCCGCCTGCGCCGAGCGCAGCAGGCCCCACACGGCGGCGAGCGCCGGGGCGGCCGTCTCGTCGTCACGTACCGCGACAGCACCGTGCGTCAGCACCACCAGGCGGACGGACGCGGCACGGTCGTCACCGAGCCACTCCTGAATCAGCGTCAGCGCGCCGACGACGGCATCCCGGGTGGCGCCGGGCAGGTCGTGCGCGGCGGCGGGTGCGGGCGTCGGGAGCGCCACGAGTACCGCATCGGGTACGTCCGCGGCGGCGGTCACCGCCGCGAGGTCCGGCTCCCGTCGCACGTGGGCTCCGGTCGCTTCGAGTGCCGGGGCGACGGCCTCGGCGCCGTCGAGGACCACCCACGCCTCCGGCGCGCCGGACACACCTGCCGGGGCGGGCTCCCAGTGGACGGCGAACAGGGAGTCCGACGGCTCCGGGGCGGCGGACCCCAGCCGGTCGAGCGCCACCGGCCGCAGGGCCAGCGACTCCACGGACACGACCGGCGCACCGGTCGCGTCGGCGGCCGTCAGCGCGACGGCGTCGGGGCCGACCGGCGTGAGGCGCACGCGCAGCCGGGTCGCGCCGACCGCGTGGACCCGCACACCGGACCACGAGAAGGGCAGCCGCGGCCCCGAGGCCGCGGCTGCCCGGCCCCCCTCACCGTCGCCCCCTGCCCGCGTCACGCCGCCGTCGAAGGCGGCCGCCGCGTGCATCGCCGCGTCCAGCAGCGCCGGATGGACCGCGAACCCGTCCCCGCTCCTCTCCCCGCCTCCGTCGCCCGGAAGCACCACCTCGGCGAAGATCTCGTCATCGTGGCGCCAGGCGGCCCGCAGGCCCCGGAAGTCCGGGCCGTACCGCAGGGACTGCTCGGCCAGATCCTCGTACACGCCCGCCACCGGCAGGGGTTCGGCGCCCGGCGGGGGCCAGGCGTCCAGCGGGTCGCCGCCGGACCGGGCCGTGCGGGTGAGCGAGCCACCGGCCTGCCGGGTCCAGGGCGCGTCCGGGGTGTCCTCGGGCCGTGTGTGGAGGGTGAGGGGGCGGTCCCCGGCCGCGTCGGCGGGGCCGACGACGGCCCGCAACTGGACGCCGCCGCGCGGGGGCAGGACCAGGGGCGCCTCCAGGGTCAGCTCGCCCACGCCGTCGCAGCCCACGTGGTCGGCGGCCTGGACGGCCAGTTCCAGGAAGGCGGTGCCGGGCAGCAGGACCACCTCGTCGACGGCGTGGTCGCCGAGCCAGGGGTGGGTGTCGCGGGACAGCCGCCCGGTGAGGAGGACGCCGCCGGAGTCGGGGAGGTCGGTGGCGGCGCCCCACCACGGGTGGTCGAGCGGGCTCAGGCCGACCGCGCCGACGTCGCCGGTGGGCGGCGTGGGGTCGAGCCAGTAGCGCTGCCGGTCGAAGGCGTACGTGGGCAGCGGTACGGGCCGGACGTCGGTTCCGGCGAAGGCCTGCTCCCAGTCCGGGGACCGGCCGCCCGCGTACACCTCGCCGAGGGAGCGCAGGAAGCGGTCGAGGCCACCGTCGTCGCGGTGCAGCGTGCCCGTCACGAGCGGGTCCCGGCCCAGGTCGGCGAGCGTCTCCGTCAGGCCGAGGGAGAGCACCGGGTGCGGGCTGCACTCCACGAACGTGCCGTGCCCGGCGGCGGCGAGCCGCTCCACTGCGTCCGAGAGCCGCACGGTCCGGCGCAGGTTGCGGTACCAGTAGTCGGCGGTCAGCTCGGTGCCCGGTACGACGCCACCGGTGACCGTGGAGTACAGGGGCAGCGTGCCCGCGCTCGGGCGGATCGCCGCCAGCGCGTCGAGCAGGTCCGCGCGCAGCAGTTCCACCTGCGGGGAGTGGGAGGCGTAGTCCACGGCGATGCGCCGGGCGCGTACGCCGTCCCGCTCGCAGGCGCCCATCAGCTCGTCCAGCGCCGCCGGGTCGCCGGAGAGCACGGCGGACGACGGGCCGTTCACGGCGGCGAGCGCGAGCCGGTCGCCGAACTCCGCGAGGCGCGCCCGGACGTCGGCCACCGGGGCCGTCACCGACACCATGCCGCCCGCCCCGGCGAGGCGCTCGGCGACCAGCCGGGACCGCAGGGCCACCACCCGGGCACCGTCGTCGAGGGACAGCGCCCCGGCGACGCAGGCAGCGGCGATCTCGCCCTGCGAGTGCCCGACGACGGCGGCGGGTTCGACTCCGTACGACCGCCACAGCCCGGCGAGGGATACGAGGACCGCCCAGAGGACCGGTTGGACGACGTCGACGCGGTCGAGGCGATCGGCGTCGTCGGCGTGTGCGCGCACCATGTCGCGCAGCGACCAGTCGACGTACGGGTCCAGCGCGGCCCCGCACGCCTCCAGCCGTTCCCGGAACACGGCGGACGTCTCCCAGAGTTCCACGGCCATCCCGGCCCACTGGGAGCCCTGCCCCGGGAACACGAAGACGGTCCGTCCGGGGTCGCGCGCCACGCCCTCGACCAGGTCCGCGCTCGGCTCGCCGGCGGCCAGCGCCGAGACAGCGCGCAGGAGTTCACCGGGGTGGCGGCCGACGGCGACGGCCCGGTGCGCGAGGGGCGCGCGGGTGGTCGCCAGGGCGTGGGCGACGTCGGCCACCCGGAGGGCGGGGCGCGCCGCCACGTGGTCGCGGAGGCGGGCGGCTTGGGCACGCAGAGCGGCGGGGCTGCCCCCGGAGAGCACCCAGGGGACGGGGACGGCCGAGTCCACCGTGTCGGCCGTGCCAGCCGCGCCCGCCGTGCCAGCCGCGCCCGCCGTGCCCGCCGCGCCCGCCCGGACGGCGTCCCCCGCCGAAACGACCTCAGCCGCCTCCACGATCACATGCGCGTTCGTCCCGCTGATCCCGAACGACGACACCCCCGCCCGCCGAGGCCGCCCCCCGGTGTCCGGCCAGGGCCTCGACTCGGTCAGGAGCCGCACCCCGCCTCCGGACCATTCGACATGCGGCGTCGGTGTGTCCACGTGCAGGGTCGGCGGCAGCACCCCCGCACGCAGCGCCATGACGGTCTTCATGACGCCCGCGATCCCGGCGGCGGCCTGGGTGTGGCCGATGTTCGACTTCAACGAGCCGAGCCACAGGGGCCGTTCGGCGGCGCGGCCCTGTCCGTACGTCGCGAGGACGGCCTGCGCCTCGATGGGGTCGCCGAGGCGGGTACCGGTGCCGTGGGCCTCGACCGCGTCGACGTCGGCCGCCGTGAGGCCGGCGTCGGCGAGGGCCGCGCGGATGACGCGTTGCTGGGAGGGGCCGTTGGGTGCGGTCAGGCCGTTGGACGCGCCGTCCTGGTTGACGGCGCTGCCGCTGACGACGGCGAGGACGGGGTGGCCGCGGCGCCGCGCGTCGGACAGGCGCTCCAGGAGGACGACGCCCACTCCCTCGCCGAGCCCGGTGCCGTCGGCCCGGCCCGCGAACGCCTTGCAGCGGCCGTCCGGCGAGAGGACGCGCTGCCTGCTGAACTCCAGGAGGGTCGCCGGGCTCGACATCAGCGTGGCCCCGCCCGCGAGGGCGAGGTCGCACTCCCCGTTCCGCAGGGCCTGGACGGCGAGGTGCAGGGCCACCAGGGACGAGGAGCAGGCCGTGTCGAGGGTGACGGCGGGGCCTTCGAGGCCGAAGGTGTAGGCCACGCGGCCGGAGGCGACGCTCGCCGCGCGGCCGGTCTCCAACTGCCCCTCGTACTCCGACAAGGTGCCGGGCAGCCGGGCCGTGTAGTCCTGTCCCATCATCCCGGTGAAGACCCCGGTGCGGCTGCCGCGGACCGCGGCGGGGGCGAGACCCGCCCGCTCGAAGGTCTCCCAGGAGACTTCGAGGAGGAGCCGCTGCTGCGGGTCCATCACCAGGCTTTCCCGCGGGCTGATCTCGAACAGGGCGGCGTCGAACGAGGCGATGTCGGCGAGGAATCCGCCTTCCCGCGTGTAGCAGCCGCCCACCTTGTCGGGGTCCGGGTCGTAGAGCCCCTCGACGTCCCAGCCCCGGTCGTCGGGGAGCCCGCCGACCCCGTCCCGGCCCGCGGCGACGAGGCTCCACAGCTCCTCGGGCGACGTGACGCCGCCGGGGAAGCGGCAGGCCATCGACACCAGCGCGACGGGTTCCCGGTTCGCCGCCTCGGCGAGCCGCAGGCGCTCGCGGGTCCTGCCCAGTTCGGCGGACAGGCGCTTGAGGTAGTCCAGCGTCCGGTCCTCGTCGGGGCCGTGGGTGCCGTGGGTGGTGTCGGTGCCGTGGGTCATGTCGAACGTGCTGCCCTTCCCGCGAAGAGGGGGGACCTGGCGGGCTCGCCGGGGTCGGCCGAGGGTGCCGGGCCGGGTGGGGTCATGCGGTGGCCGCGGCGCCGAAGCGCAGCGGCAGGACGTCCGGCCCGGAGACCCCCGTCGAGGGCCGCCAGGTGATCGGTCCCGCGACCTCGGGCGGGCCGAGGCGGGCGGCGAGCACGTCGAGGGCCTCGGCGAGTTCGACGCGGGCGAGCGCCGCGCCCAGGCAGTAGTGCGCGCCGCCGCCGAAGGCCAGCGGGGACGCCTCCCGCTTCACGGTGATGTCGAAGGCGTCGCCGCCCTTGAACACCAGCGGGTCGCGCTGCGCCGAGTGCGCGCACAGCCAGACGGGCGTGCCCGCCTGGATGCGCAGGTCGTTGACGGCGAAGTCCTCGGCCGCCGACTTGGTGGCCACCACCGTCGTCGTGGGGCACCAGCGCAGCACTTCCTCGACCGCCTGGGTGACCAGCTCGGGCTGCTTGCGCAGCAGCGGCCACTGGTCGGGGTGGGCGGCGAACGCGACCATGGCGTGGCCGAGTTGGTGGCTCGTGGTCTGGTATCCGGCGACGAGCAGGGTCGCGATGAGGGTGCGCAGTTCGCGGTCGTCGAGGGCACCGTTCTCCTGCTGTGCGCGCAGGATGTCGGAGAACAGGTCGTCGCCGAGGTGCGCCTTCCGCTCCTGGATGACGGTCTCGAAGTACTCGTACATGCCCGCGAGGCCCTCCTCGACCTCCCCGACCCGGCTCTGGTCGGGGCCGAGGGCGAGGACGAGGTTGGTGTTCTTGCACCAGCGGCCGACGGTGGCGTGGTCCTCCGGCGGGAAGCCGAGGAGTTCGCAGACGACGGCCGCGGGCAGCGGGTCGGCGAACGCGGCCACGAAGTCACGCTCGCCCCCGGCCGCGAGTTCGTCGGCGAGGCGCTCCGCGGTGGCGCGGATGAACGGCCGGAGCGCGGTGATGCGGCGGGCCGTGAACGCGTGCGTGACCAGGCCGCGCAGGCGGCGGTGGTCGGGGCCCTCCAGGCTCTGCATGAAGTCGCGCATGAACTCGCGCACCAGGCCGTCGGAGGGCCCGACCAGGTCCACGACGTCACGGAACCCCGAGACGAGGCGCGGGTCGCGGGACAGGCTGTGGGCCTCGGCGTAGCGCAGCACGAGGAGTCCCAGTGGGGTGCCCGCGACCCAGGACCGCTCCCTGGCCTCGGCCACCTCGGGCGAGTCCCAGGCGAAATCCGGCACGGTGATGTCCAGGAACGGCAGGTCCTGCCACGACGTCCCGGACTCTGCGACGGTCGACATACTCGGTCCTTCCCTAGGGAAAAGGCGGGTGCGCTGCCGCACCGCATTCTGTTCAGTGGGTCTTGGGGCCTTCTTGGAGTCGGCTTGGATCTTGGGTTCGCCCCTGGGCCGTACGGCTGCGGGGCCCGGCAGGGCTACAGGAGGTCGGCGGGCACGTCGGCGTACAGGGAGCGCAGGGTCGCGAGGAGTTCCGGGTCCACGGCGAGGGCCACCTCGTCGACGGCGGCGACCGGTCGGACGCCGAACGCCGCGTTGGTCGCGAACACGCCGCGCTGGGCGGCGAGTTCGCGCCGGGTGACGGGCGTGTCGAAGGTCGGTACGCCGACGGCGGCCGCCGCCTCGCGCAGGAGCCGCGCGGTGACGCCGGGCAGGCAGCTCGCCCGGGGCCACCGGAGCCGGTCCCCGTCCCAGCAGCAGAGGTTGAAGGTGGTGCCCTCCTGCACGCGGTCGTGGTGGTCGAGCAGCAGCGCGTCGTCGTAGCCCCGCCGCCGGGCGTCCCGGCGCAGCCGCAGCGTGCCGAACAGGCCGGTGTGCTTCACCTCCGGCAGGTCACGGACGTACGTGGCCGTGGCCAGGCGGAGCGGCGGCGGTACGTCCGGCGGCGCGGGGCGCGTACTGAGCAGCGCGAGCGGGGTCGGGGTGCTGGGGCAGTCGAGGCTCATCTCCGGCGCGCACACGGTCACCCGCACCGTCATCGCCGCCGCGCTCCGGCCCGCGACGCGCCGCACCGCCGCCCGCACCGCGCCGGTGTCCAGCTCCGCCGCGAACAGCGTCCGGCAGTCGGCGGCGAGGCGACGCAGGTGGAGGTCGAGCCCGCGGACCCGGCCGTGCTCGACGCGGAAGCTGGTGAAGTGACCGTAGTTGTAGAGGGCGAGGGCCGAGAGGTCGTCGGCCGTGGCGGGGCGGCCGTCGAGCCGCGCGACGACCGGCCCCACGGGACCGACTGGCTCCGCTGGACCCGCCGGACCGGCAGCCTTCGCGCCCGCCCCCGGCACGGCCGCCGTCGCTGTCCCCGTCGCCGCCGCCACGGTCCCCGCTGCCCCGGCCGCCGCCACGCCCCCGGCCGCCGCCCCCTGTTCACCTGTCACCCTGCCCCTCCCCCCGCTCCTCCGCAGCCGTCAGGAGCCCATGCGCCCGCACCAACGCCCCTCCCTTGAGCAGCACTTCGTCGAATTCGTCGGCCGGGTCGGAGTCGAGGACGATCGCGCCGCCCGCGCCGATCACGGTGTCGGTGCCGGAGGTCACGGCGGTGCGGATCACGATGTTGAGGTCGGCGCCGCCGCAGAGGCCGAAGTAGCCGATGGTGCCGGAGTAGATGCCCCGGGCCTCCTGCTCCAGGCGGTCGATGATGGCCATGGTGCGCAGCTTCGGGGCGCCGGTCATCGAGCCGCCGGGGAAGCAGGCGCGGACGCAGGCGACCGGGTCCACGTCGCGCCGCAGTCGGCCGCGGACGGTCGTGACGAGCTGGTGCACGGTCGCGTACGACTCGGTCACCATGTACGCGGGTACGTCGACGGAGCCCACCTCGCACACCCGGCCCAGGTCGTTGCGGAGCAGGTCGACGATCATGAGGTTCTCGGCGCGGGTCTTGGCCGACGCCGTCAGGGACCGGCGCAGCCGCTCGTCGCTCGCCGGGTCCGGCCCGCGCGGCGCGGTGCCCTTGATCGGCTTGCTCTCCACGGTGCCGTCGCGGTCGATGCGCAGGAACCGCTCGGGAGACGAGCAGACGACGCCGACCGCGCCGAGGCGCAGGTAGGCGCTGTACGGAGCGGGGTTGAGGCGCCGGAGCAGCAGGTGGTAGTCGAGCGGGTCGGGCAGGGCGGGGAGGCGCAGCCGGTTGGTCAGGCAGATCTCGTAGCTCTCGCCGTTGCGCAGTTCCGTCAGGCAGTCCTCGATGTCGTCGACGTACTCGGGCCGGGCGCGGGCGAGGACGGCCGCGTCCGTCGACGGCGCCGACGCCGGGTCGGGGGCGTCGGCGGGAGCGGGGTCCGGCAGGGCGCGGGCGTGCCGGGCCGTCCGGGCCACCCAGGCGCGGGCGTGCGCGGCCTCGTCGTCGCGGGGGCCGCTCAGGGCGAGGACGTAGGTCCGGTCCTCCTCGTGGTCCACCGCGACCAGCCGGTCGGCGAACATCCACACGGCGTCCGGTGTCGCGGACCGGTGCACGTTGGGGCTGCCGCACTCGGCCTTCAGCTCGTACCCGAAGTAGCCGACGTAGCCGCCGTTGAGATCGAAGGGGAGGTCCGCCGCGCCGACCGGGCGGGCGCGGAGGCGGTCCTGGAGCACCTCGAAGATGGTGCCGTCCTCGGTGCGTTCGCCGGTGGCGTCGCGGACCGTGACCGCGTTCTCGCCGGTCCGGTACGTCAGGGTCTCGGCGAGGGGGCCGGAGTCGTCGCCGAGGAAGGAGAAGCGGGCCCCGCCGACGCCCGGGGCACTGCTGTCGAGCCAGAAGGCGTGCTCGCTCCCGGCGAAGAGGCTGGTGAACAGGGCCGGGGTGTCCACGGCCCGGTCGACGACCTCGACGGTGAGGTCGAGGCGCGGTGCGTTGGTGTTCTCGGGCGGGCGGGCCCAGCGGGCGTACTCCGGTGGTGGGGCGGCGTAGTGGCCGCCTATGAGTTCGGCGAAGTTGCGCAGGAGCTGGGCGCCCCACTCGCTGGCCACGGACTCCGGGTGGAACTGCAGGCCCCAGCGGGGCAGGTGGTCGTGCCGGAGCGCCATGACGGTGCCGTCCTCCGCCCAGGCGGTGGCCCGCAGGCCCCGGGGCAGGGGTTCGGTGACGCGCAGCGAGTGGTAGCGCACCGCCGTGAAGTGCTGCGGCAGGCCGTCGAACAGGTCCTCGCCGCCGTGCCGGACCCGCGTCAGGTGGCCGTGCCGGGGCACGCCCGGGACCACCCGGCCGCCGTAGTGGTGGGCGATCGCCTGGTGGCCCAGGCACACCCCGAGGACCGGCACGTCCTGCCAGTGGTCCAGGAGGCCCTGGCAGAAGCCGAGGTCGGTCGGGCGCTGGGGCCGGCCGGGGCCGGGTGAGATCACCACGCAGTCGAACGCCGCCGGGTCCTGCTTCGCCCAGGACGGGTCGTCGTTGACGAGGACGGTCGGCTCCTTGCCGTACACCCGGGCGAGGAGCTGGAACAGGTTGTAGGTGTAGGAGTCGTAGTTGTCGATCAGCAGCGCACGCATCGAGCGGTTCCTTGTCAGGTTCGAGCGGGACCGGATCGTTCCGGTTCGGCGCGCCGGAGACGGCCTACTCGCCGAGCAGGTTGTCGATGAAGTCGAAGACCTCCTCCCGGGAGGCCGAGCGGAGCCGGTCCGGCACCTCGTCGCCCTGGTGCGGTACGGGCGCGCTCGCGGGCCCGTGGTCGGTGTCCGGGCCGGTCGGCGGCGGCGCGTCCGGCAGGAGCAGGGTGCGCAGGTGCTGGCCGAGGGCGAGCGGCGTCGGGTAGTCGAAGACCAGGGTGGGCGACAGGCGCAGGGCGGTGGCGCCGCCGAGGCGGTTGCGCAGGTGCAGGGCGCGCAGCGAGTCGAACCCGATGTCGGCGAACGGGCGCCGCTCGCCGACGGTCAGCGGGTCGTCGTACCCGAGGACGGCCGCGACGTGCGTGCGGACCAAGTCCAGGAGGAGAGCGTCCCGTTCGGCCTCGGGGAGGCGGGCGAGGCGGGCGGCCAGGGGGTCGCCGCCGGGCTCGGCCGCGGTGTCGGCGGTGCCGATGACGGCGCGGCGGACGGGGGTGGGGGCGAGTCCGCGCAGCAGGGGCGGCACGTCGCCGCTGCTGTCGGGGCCGCCGCGCAGGCCCGCCGTGTCCAGGCGCAGCGGGAAGACGACGGGTTCGCCGGTGGCGACGGCGAGGTCGAGCAGGGCGAGCCCCTGCTCGTCGGCGAGCGGCTTGACGCCCGACCGGGCCATCCGCCTGAGGTCCGCCTCGTCCAGGCCCTCCGTCAGCCCCGACCGGGCGCCCCACAGCCCCCAGCCCAGCGACACCCCCGGCAGTCCCGCGTCCCGGCGCGCCGCCATCAGCGCGTCCACGAACGCGTTGGCCGCCGCGTAACCGGCCTGCCCGGCGGGACCGAGGACGCTCGACACCGACGAGAACGCCACGAACGCCACGTCCGCACCCGCGCCCGCCGTCAGTTCGTGCAGGTGCCACGCCGCGTCCGCCTTGGGCCGCAGCACCCGGTCCACGCGCTCCGGTGTCTGCGCCTCGACGACACCGTCGTCCAGTACGCCCGCCAGGTGCACCACGGCCGTCAGGGGATGCTCGGCCGGGATCGACTCCAGGGCCCCGGCCAGCACGGCCCGGTCCCCCGCGTCACCCGCCACGACCCGGATGTCGGCGCCTTCGGCACGCAGTTCCCGTACGAACTCGGCGGCGCCCGCGCCCGATTCGCCCGACCGCGACACCACGACGACGCGCCGCACCCCGTGCGTCACCACCACGTGCCGCACCACGAGGCGGCCGAGTGTGCCGAGACCGCCGGTCACCAGGACCGTGCCGTCCGTGCGCCAGCCCGCACCGTCACCGGGCGGTGGCGCCGTCATCCGCGCGAGGCTCGGCACGAGCAACGACCCGTCGCGCACGGCGACTTGGGGTGCCTCGCCGGACACCGCGTCGGCGAGCGCGGACCGGGACGCGTCGAGGCCGTCGAGGTCCACCAGGCGGATGCGGCCCGGGTGCTCCGACTGCGCCGAGGCGACGAGGCCCCAGACGGCGGCGAGGGCGGGGGCGGGCGGCGCGCCGGGGGCCGGGGCGACCGCGCCCCGCGTGCGGACGACCAGGCGGGTCTCCGCGAGGCGTTCGTCGGCGAGCCAGTCCTGGAGGGTGGCGAGGACGTGGTGGACGGCGCGGTGTGCGGCCGTAGCCGTATCTGTTTCTGTGTGGCAGGCGTCGGAGAGGTCGACATCCCGGGCCGCCGCCGGGTTCCCGACCGCCGCGGGGCCCTCCGGAAGATCCGCGAGTACGACGACCTCGGGGACGCTGCCGCCGGTGTCCAAGTGGGCCCGCAGCGCCGCCGGGTCGGTGTGGTGGGCGCACTGGACGCCCCGGGCCGCGAGCGCGTCGTCCAGCTCGGCCATCTCGTCCCTGTCGGCCGACGTGGCCCCGGCCCCGATCCACGCCCAGCGCGTCGGCTCCTGGTCGCGCGGTACGGGCCGGGCCGCGGGCCGCCACTCCAGGCGCAGCAGCGAGGTGTCGGCGGTGGCCGCGGCCCGGCGCAGCGAGTCCGCGGCCACCGGACGCATCCCGAGGTTCTCGACCGTCACGACCGGGTGCCCGGTGGGGTCGGTGGCGGTGATCGACAGGGCGCCGGGGCCGGTGAAGCGGAGGTGGGCGCGCAGCCGGGTGGCGCCGGCGGCGTGCACGGACACGCCGGTCCAGGAGAAGGGGAGCCGGGTCACGGCCTCGCCGGGGCCCGCGTCGGGCGGCGTCACGAGGGCCGCGGCGTGCAGGGCGGCGTCGAAGAGGGCGGGGTGCAGGGCGTAGCGGTCGGCGCCGCCCGCGCTGTCGGGGAGTTCGACCTCGACGTACAGCCCGGCATCCGGCCCGGCACCGGCGTCCGCGCCTGCACCCGGCCCCGGAGGGGTGCCCGCCCCGGCGTTCGCACCCGCAGGGCCATCTGGTCCGCCGTCCGCACCGGCACCGGCAGGGGCATCCGGCCCGCCGTCGGCACCGGCACCCGCAAGGGCGTCCAGGCCGCCGTCCGCACCGGCACCCGCACCGACGCGCCAGCACCGCACCAACCCCTGGAACGCGCCCCCATAGTGCAATCCCGCCTTGGCCAACTCCCGGTAGGCGTCGGCCAGTTCAATTTCCCGTGCGCCATCCGGCGGCCACTGCCCCGGCGGCTCCGGTGGGCGCTGCCCCCCACGCGTCACGGTGCCCTCGGCATGCCGCGTCCAGGGGGCGTCGACGGGGGCGTCGCCCGGCCGGGAGTGCAGGGTGAGGCCGCGCCGCCCGGAGTCGTCCGGTCCGCCGACGGCCAGTTGGAGGCGGACCGCGCCCTCCTCCGGCAGGATCAGCGGGGCTTCGAGGACCAGCTCTTCGAGGACGTCGCAACCCGCCTGCGCACCGGCCTGCAGGGCCACTTCCACGAGTGCCGTGCCCGGTACCACAAGTACGTCGTCGGCGGCGCCGCCGACGGCGTGATCGGCGAGCCACGGGTGGGTCCGGGCGGACAGCGTCCCGGTGCAGAGCAGGCCCCCGGTCCCGTCCGCCAGCGGGACGGCGGCGCCGAGCAGCGGGTGGTCGACGCCGTCCAGACCGGCCGTCGACACGTCGGCCTCGGGCGGGGCGGCGTCCTCCAGCCAGTAGCGGGAGCGTTGGAAGGCGTACGTCGGTACGTCCGTCAGGCGGGGCCCGGTGGGGCCGAACGCCTCCGGCCAGTCGACGGCGACACCGTGCACATGGGCCTCGCCGACCGCGGTGAGCAGCCGGGCCAGGTCGCCCTCGTTGCGCCGCAGCGACTCGACGGTCAGGACGTCACCGGCACGGTCGGGTCCCATCGCGTCGGCGGTCTCCTGGACGGCGACGGTGAGCACGGGGTGCGGGCTCATCTCGATGTACGTGGGGTGGCCGTCGGCGAGCAGCCGCTCCACCGTGCGGTGGAACTGGACGGTCTCGCGGAGGTTGCGCACCCAGTACTCGGTGTCCAGGGTCGTCGTGTCGATGGGCTCGCCGGTCACCGTCGAGTAGAACGGCACGGTCGCCGGGCGCGGCCGGACGCCGGACAGGGCCGTCAGCAGGTCCTGGCGGATCTCGTCGATCTGCGCCGAGTGCGACGCGTAGTCCACGTCGATCCGCCGGGCGCGCACACCGCTCGCGTCGAACGCCGCGAGCGCCTCGTCCAGCGCCGCGGGCTCGCCGGAAACGACCACGGACTGCGGCCCGTTGACCGCCGCGACGGACACGGCGCCGCCCCACGGTTCCAGGCTCCGCCGCACGTGGTCGACGGGGGCGACGACCGACACCATGCCGCCCCGCCCGGCCAGGACCCGCAGGGCCCGGCTGCGTACGGCCACGATGCGCGCCGCGTCGTCCAGGGAGAGCGCCCCCGCGACGTGCGCCGCCGCGATCTCGCCCTGCGAGTGCCCGACGACCGCCGCCGGTTCCACGCCGAGGGACCGCCACAGCGCGGCGAGGGAGACCATCACGGCGAACAGCGCGGGCTGCACGACGTCGACGCGGTCCAGGGTCGGCGCGCCGGACTCGCCCCGGAGCACCTTCGGCAGCGACCAGTCGACGTGCGGGGCGAGCCGCTCGGCGCAGGCCTCGATCGACTCCCGGAACACCGGTGAGGTGCGCATGAGTCCGGCCGCCATGCCCGGCCACTGGGAGCCCTGCCCGGGGAACACGAACGTGACCCGGTCCCGGGCCGTGGCCGTCCCCAGCGCCGCGTAGGGGCCGTGGCCGCCGTCCGCGAGCGCCGCGAGGCCGTCCAGGGCCCCGGCCCGGTCGGCGGCCACCACGACGGCCCGGTCCGCGAGGGCCGCCCGCGACCGCGCCAGCGAATACGCCAGGTCCGCGTCCGACACGTCCGGGTCCGACTTCAGGAACTCCGCCACGCGCCGCGCCTGGGCACGCAGGGCCGCCGTCCCGGCGCCGGAGACGAGCCAGGGCAGGGGGCGGGGTCCGGCGTCGGCGAGGTCTTCCGGGGGCCCGGTCCGCGCCACGCCCTGTGCGGGGCCTGTGTGCTCCGCGCGGCCGGTGGCCCCCGCGCCCGCCGCGCCTGCCGCACCTTCGTCTGCCGCCGCCCCCCGCCCCCGCTCGGGCTCGGGCGGTGCCTGCTCCAGGATGATGTGCGCGTTCGTACCGCCCACCCCGAACGAGGACACCGCCGTCCGGCGCGGCCGGTCCACCGTCGGCCAGGGCGTGGTCTCCGTCAGGAGCCGTACCGCGCCGGACGACCAGTCCACGTGCGGCGTCGGCTCGGCGATGTGCAGGCTGCGCGGCAGCTCGGCGTGGCGCATCGCCATCACCATCTTGATGACGCCCGCCACCCCGGCCGCGGCCTGGGTGTGGCCGACGTTGGACTTCAGCGAGCCCAGCCACAGCGGCCGGTCGTCCGGCCGGTCCTGTCCGTACGTGGCGAGGAGCGCCTGCGCCTCGATCGGGTCCCCCAACTGCGTTCCGGCGCCGTGCGCGTCCACGCAGTCCACGTCCGCCGCGCCCAGGCCCGCGTGCGCGAGGGCCTGCCGGATCACCCGCTGCTGGGCCGGGCCGTTGGGCGCCGTCAGGCCGTTCGAGGCGCCGTCCTGGTTGACGGCGGAGCCCCGGACCACGGCGAGTACGCGATGCCCGTTGCGCTCGGCGTCGGAGAGCCGTTCGAGGAGCAGCACGCCGACGCCCTCGGACCAGCTGCTCCCGGCCGCGTCGGCCGAAAACGACCGGCAGCGCCCGTCCGGCGCGAGGCCACGCTGCCTGCTGAACTCGACATAGCCCCAGGGCGTGGCCATCACGGTGACCCCGCCGGCCACGGCGAGCGTGCACTCGCCCTTGCGCAGCGACTGGGCGGCGAGGTGCACGGCCACGAGGGACGAGGAGCAGGCGGTGTCGACGGTGACCGCGGGGCCTTCGAGGCCGAGGGTGTAGGCGAGGCGCCCCGAGGCCACGCTGGGCATGCTGCCCACGACGCGGTAGCCCTCGGCGCTCGGCGGCACGTGCCGGATGCGGGCGCCGTACTCGCTGTACATGATGCCGACGAACACGCCGGTCCGGCTGCCGCGCAGCGTGGTCGGGTCGATCCTGGCCCGCTCGACGGCCTCCCACGACGTCTCCAGGAGCAGCCGGTGCTGCGGGTCGATGGTGACGGCCTCGCCCGGGCTGATCGCGAAGAACCCGGCGTCGAAGTCGGCCGCGTCGTAGAGGAATCCGGCGTGCCGCGTGCACGTCGTACCGATGTGGTCGGGGTCCGGGTCGTACGCGACGGTCCAGCCCCGGTCGGTCGGGAACTCGGAGATGGCGTCGGTCTCCCCGCGCACGAGGCGCCACAGGTCATCCGGCGAGGACACCTCGCCGGGCAGTCGACAGCCCATGCCGACGATCGCGATCGGCTCGTCCTGAAGACCTTCGGAGCCTTGCGAGCCCGTAGAGTCCGGCGAACCCTTCGCACCTTTCACACCCGGAGAGCCCTGCGAGCCCTGCGAGCCCTGCGAGCCCTGCGAGCCCTGCGAGCCCTGCGAGCCCTCAAGGCTCTGCTCTCCGGCAGCCGCGCCGGTCCCCGGCGCGGGACCGTCAGTGCCACGCCCGCCCAGCACCAGGGCACACAGATGCTCGGCAAGGGCGCCCGGAGTCGGGTGGTCGAAGAGCGCCGTCGTCGAGAGCCCGCCCCCCGCCGCCTCGCTCAGCCGCTCCCGCAGCCGCCGCGCGGCCCGCCCCCTGATCCCTTGGGCGCCGAAGGCCCGGCCGGGGTCGAGCGGCAGCTGGTCGGCGCGGTCCAGAGCGGCGGCGGCGTGCGTCCGGATCAGGTCGAGGAGGATGCGGCGCCGCTCCGCCTCCGGCGCGGCGGTGAGGCGCTGGCGCAGCGGCCGGTCGCGTCCCTCGTTCCACTCCATCTTTGCTTCCTTCCAGGCGGGGTGCGGCGGCCGGGAACGGGTGCGACGGCGCCAGGGGGTGCCCTCCGCCGTCGTGCCGGGCGTCATGGTCCGTGGTGTCGTCGGCGTCGGCGTCGTACGGGCCGTGCGCGTCGTGGCGGACGAGCCGTGCCGGGCGTACGCGTCGAGAGAGCCGTGGGTCGTACGGGTGGAGCGGGCCGTGCGCGTCGTCCCCGGAGGACGCGGCGCTCATCGGCCCGCCAGCTCCCGCGCCGCGTCCGCCTCCGGCTCCACCGGGTCGAGGCTGTGCAGCATCCGGTCGGTCCTGCGGACGAGCGCGCCGAACGCGTCCGGCGTGATGGCCTGTTCGCCGTCGCAGAGCGCGGCGTGGCCCTGCCCGTCGACGTCGACCATGACGCCGTCGGCCCCGGCGGCAGCGGCGGCCGCGGCCAGCGGGGCCACCAGGTCGCTGCGGCCGCACGCGTGGCTGGGGTCGACGATCACCGGGAGGTGGCTGAGGCGCTTCGCGAGCGGCACGGCGCTGATGTCGAGGGTGAAGCGGGTCGAGTCGCCGTGGGCCCGGACGCCGCGCTCGCACAGGAGCACCTTGCCGTTGCCCGCCGCGAGCAGGTACTCGGCGCCGTGCAGCCACTCCGGGACGGTGCAGCCGAAGCCCCGCTTCAGGAGCACCGGGCGGCCGGTCAGGGCCACTTCGTGCAGGAGCGCGAAGTTCTGCGCGTTGCGGGCGCCGATCTGCAGGACGTGCGCGACCTCGGCGACGGCCTCGACGTGCGCGGCGTCGACGACCTCCGTGACGACGCCGAGCCCGGTCTCGGCGGCCGCCGCCCGCAGCAGGTCGAGCCCGTCCTTGCCGATCCCCTGGAACGCGTACGGCGAGGTGCGGGGCTTGAACGCGCCGCCCCGCAGCAGATGCGCGCCCCGCTCCCGCACCGCCCGTGCCACGCCGAGGAGTTGGGCCTCGCTCTCCACGGCACACGGCCCGGCGATCCAGGTGAAGCGCCCGCCGCCCACGGTGCAGTCGTCCGACACGCGCACGGCGCTCGGCTCGCCCGTGGCGGCCAGGCTGCCGAGCGGCGGCGCGTCGGTGCTGTCGACGACCGACTCGACCGCGCCGGTGGTACCCAGCAGGGCCAGGAACTCCCGGCCCTGCGGCGAGGCCGCGGCGAGGTCGGGGAAGGTGACGAGGGTGTGGCGGCCGGCCCGGCAGTGGAACGACCGGTGTCCGCGCTGCCGCCACACCTCGGTCAGCCTGCTCTGCTCGTCGATCAGCACGTCGGGATGGAGGCGGGCAACGATCATCGGGTCACCTTTCTGCGCCGTGGCGGCGGTGCGGGACGGAGTCCGGCGGCGTCGTCGGTGCCGCGTCCGGCGGCCTCATCGCTGCCGCCCCACGCCGGGCGACCACTCGGGCCGTTCGGGGAAGTCGAAGTCGACCGCGTCGGCGATCTCCAGCTGCTCCACCATCCGCTGGGCGCCGGAGAAGTCACGGACGAGCCGCCGTCCGCCGGGCGTCGCCCGCACGTCGGCCACGATCTCGTCGGCGCCCTCGATGCCCGCGGTGACCAGTTCGAGCCGGAGCGTGGAGAGGTCCTGCTCGGCGAACGCGTCCAGGGCGAGCGGCAGACAGCGCACCAGGGTGGCGCGCTGCCCGGCGTTCATGCGGGCGTACAGCTCCCGGACGACCTCGATGACGATGGAGCCGTGCGCCGTCTCGTCCCGCAGGTGCAGCGTGGTGATCAGGGAGTGCATGGGCTGGATCGAGTCGTCCCTGGCGAGCAGCGCGAGCAGGGAGTTGATGCAGGTCTCGGCGACCGCCCCCCACACCAGGACGGCGACGTCCCGTTCCCACTGCTCCGGCATCGCCGCGAGCACCTCGCGCAGCCGCCGGTAGGTGACGAGCCGGGGCTGCTCGGGCCTGCTGCGCACGCCGCGCAGCTCCCGGGTGCGGGAGATGGCGAGCATGTGCAGGTACGTGTGGAAGCTCTCGTCGACGACGGCCTGCTGCACGCCCTGGCGCATCAGGGGGTGGTCGCTGCCGGGGAACACTCCGCGCATGACCAGGTCGAATGCGGGCTCCGCTATGAGGTGTTCGGTGGCGATGACCCGCTCGTTGTAGCCGATCCACAGGCCCGTCAGGACCCGCTCGCGCCGCTCGGGGGCGGCCGCGAGGAAGCGGGGGTGGGTGGCGAACGGCGCCATCCGCAGCGGGTAGTCGGGCAGCCCGGGGTCGTACCCGGCCGACTCGTCGAGGGCGCCGGGACGGGTCGTCACCGCGGCCCGTCGCGGCCACGCCTCCACGAGGCGGCGCAGGGTCGCGCTGCCGATGCCGTCCTCCTCGGCCCACCCTCTGGCCGCCCAGGTCGTCACCACGCCCGACTCCTCGCCCATCAGCCCTCCCGGCCTCGTGATCCGCGATGCCGGTGCATCGTCACCGGCCGCACTTGGCCGTTTCTTGAACGCGACTTGGGGGCGGCCCGGGCGGACTTCAGGATGCGGACGGGGGATGCCAGGATGAGGCGACGGCCGCGGTGGCACGGGCCCGGACGCCCGGGCGTCCCCCGCGCACGGGGTGATCACCACCGCCGTCGGCACGGCCTCCGTACGCGCAGCGACCTTCCCGGACCCTCGTCACCGTCCGACCCGGACCCTGTTCGCCATCCAACTCCCCAGTCCCCGGCGCTCCGCCGGGACCCCACTGTGAGGACGCCTCATGCTCGTTCCGCTCACGATGGCCGACTTCCTCGACCGCGCCGAGACGGCCGCCGCTGCCCGCACCGCCCTGGTCGACGAGCCGGACCAGCCGTCCCGCCCGGTGCCGACGACGACATACGGCGAACTGCTGCGGCGGGTGCGGGCCTGGCAGGCGGGTCTGGACGCGCTCGGCATCGGCGCGGGCGAACGGGTCGCGGTGGTCAGCCCCAACTCGGCCCGGCTCCTGGAGCTGCTCTACGCGATCCCGGCGAGCGGCCGGATCTGCGTCCCGGTGAACTTCCGGCTCACGCCCGAGGAGATCGCGTACATCCTGCGGCAGTGCGACGCCTCGGTCGTGTTCGTCGACCCCGACGTGGAGGCCGTGCTCGGCTCGGTCGAGGGGCCGAAGCGGTTCGTGCTCGGCGAGCAGACCGACACCCAGGTCATGCGGTACGACGTGCCGCCGCGCCCCTGGTCGGCGCCCGACGAGAACGCCGTCGCGACCCTCAACTACACGTCGGGGACGTCCGCGCGCCCCAAGGGGGTGGCCCTGACCCACCGCAACATATGGCTGAACGCGATGACGTTCGGCGTGCACGCGCGGATCTGGGAGCAGGACGTCTATCTGCACACCCTGCCCACGTTCCACTGCAACGGCTGGGGGGTGCCGTTCCTGCTCGCCGGGCTCGGCGCGAAGCAGGTGCTGCAGCGCCGGATCGACGGCGCGGAGATCCTGCGGCGGGTCGAGGAGCACGGCGTGACCCTCGCGTTCGGGGCGCCCGCCGTGTGGGACGCGGTGCTGCGGGCGGCGCGGCAGTGGCCGGGCGAGGTGCCGGGGCGCGGCAGTGTGCGGGTGGTGTGCGCGGGCGCACCCGTCAGCGAGCGCCTGGTCTGCCAGGTGGAGCACGAGCTGGGCTGGGAGTTCCACCAGGTGTACGGCCTGACGGAGACGACGATGCTCACCTTCAACCGGCGTCCGCCGGGCGCGCCCGGGAGCGGGGGGCTGACCCGGGCGGGAGCACCCGCGCTGGGCGTACGGCTGCGCACCGGGGCGCGGGGCGAGGTGCTCGCCCGGTCCAACATGGTCCTGGACGGCTACTGGCAGGACGCGGGGGCCGACGCGGCGGCGCTGGACGAGGGGTGGTTCCGCACCGGTGATGTGGGCGCGTTCGACGACGAGGGACATCTCGCCCTGTTCGACCGGCTGAAGGACGTCATCGTCACCGGGGGCGAGAGCGTGTCCTCGGTGGAGGTCGAGGACTGTCTGCTCAGCCATCCGGCGGTCGCCGAGGCCGCGGTCATCGGGGTGCCGGACGAGCGGTGGGGCGAGACCGTCAAGGCGGTGGTGGTGCCCGCCGAGGGGGCCGCGCCCGCCGAGGACGAGCTGATCGCCCACTGCAAGCGGCAGTTGGCCCGCTACAAGGCGCCCACCTCGGTGGACTTCGCGGCCGCCCTGCCCCGCACCACCAACGGCAAGGTCCAGAAGGGCAGGCTGCGGGAGCCGTACTGGATCGGTCAGGACCGGCGCATCAACTGACGACGCCCGGCCCTGCCCCGGCGGGCGCCGTTCAGTACTGCAGGCACATCCGTCCGACGGACTCGTCCCGGAGGATCCGCGTGAACAGGACCCGCAGCTCCCGCCCCGGGTCCACGCCCAGCTCCTGGGCCAGCGCCCGGCGGATGCGGTGGTAGACCCGCACGGCTTCGGCCTGGCGGCCGACCTCGCACAGGGCGACCATCAGGAGCCAGCCCAGCCGTTCGCGGTTCGGATACCGCGCGCTCAGCGCGGCGAGTTCGGCCACGGCGGTGCCGTTGTCCCGCCCCCAGGCCAGCTCGGCCTCCCAGAGCGCCTCCCAGGTCATGAGGCGCAGCTCCTCCAGGCGGGCCGCCTCGCGCACGGCCGGTTCGTAGTCGCCGAGTTCGGCGTAGGGCGCGCCGCGCCACAGGGCCAGGGACGCGCCGAGCGTGCGGCTCGCCTCCGCGTACCTGCCGTCCCGCAACAGCCTGCGGCCGTCGCGCAGTTGGCTCTCGAAGCGGCAGGCGTCGACGCGTTCCCGCGCGACGGCGAGGAGGTAGCCGTGCGGCTCCCTGCGCAGGATCCGGTTGCGTCCCCGGGGCGGGCAGTCGGGTTCCAGTTGACGGCGCAGATGAGAGACGTAACTGTGCAGGCTGGCCACCACATTGCCGGGTGGCCCGGCCGGCCAGATGGCCTCGGTCAGCCGTTCCGCGCCCACCACTTGTCCCGGTGCCAGCAACAGAGTTGACAGCACGGCACGTTGGCGCGCCGGACCGAGCGGCAGTGGACCCTGCGTCGACCACACCGCCAAGGGCCCGAGGATGTTGAATGACAACTCACTGGTCAAATGCGTAACAGTTTTCACAGACATCACGCTCTCCCCCTGGCAACACTGATTCTCAATGGCCACTGGATCTCCCCCTGCCGCTGGTCTGAAAGACGTCTACAACACCGGTCCAGGTTGGCCGAGCCGCGCCTGGACTTTTCGCTGTGTGCCGCGTGAGTAAAGAGAGGGAGACATTCCCCACTATGACCGCGCGTTACTCTTTGACGCACTCCCTTTGCTCGCTTTTGCCAACGGCATGTCCTGATGGCGCAAAGACGCGGTTCCACGCCCGCTTTGACCTGGGATATGTTGGGAAGTTACGCAAGTTTGTTGCGGATCTTGGACATGCGCCCCGCAACCCGACGCCCCGTGTGCCCCACGCCGCACAGTTCGATCAATCCCGCGCCCATTTACGTATCGGCGACGAAAGTCGATCGCGCAATTCGAGTCAGCAACGCACTTGAAGAAACAACCTTTTCCATCGCGTTGCCGAATAACGATTCTTCAGATCCGGCACGGCGATTCGACCGACAGGACGCCGAGGGTCCTCACACCCCGCGCACCACGGACGGCCACCGCCCGGACAAGAGATATCGGCGCACCGACACCGCGGCGCGCCATCCCTCCGCGGCGACCGCCCCGGCGGGCTCGACGGCGTGCGCCACATTCCCGACCGCGAAGACGCCGGGGATATCCGTACGGAAGTCCGCGTCGATCGCCGGTCCCCGCGTCCCGGGCGCGAGCGACACCCCGCCCCGGCGCGCCAGTTCGTGGTCGGGAACGAAGTCACCGGTGAAAACGACGGTGTCGCACGACAGTTGGGCCAGGAGCCCGGTGCGGTGCCGCACGCCCACGGCGGAAACCCGCCCCCTGCCGACGAGTTCGGTGACCGCCGCGCCGGTGAGAAGCGGAACGCCGTACCGGAGGCGGGACTCGGCGGCGCGCCAGGGCGTGGCGCGGTGGCGGCTCTCCGCCGTCACCTGGGCGGCCACCTCGACGCCCGCGCGGCGCAGCGTGTCGAGCGCCGCGTACGCGACGGGCTCGGCGCCCACGACGACGGCCCGGGTCCCGATGTGCTGTCCGTACAGGTGGACGGCCTGCTGGAGTTCACCGGTGGTGTAGACGCCCGCGGCGCGGCTGCCGGGCACCAGGCGTGCGGCGCGGGGGCGTTCACGGGCGCCGGTGGCGAGGACGACGGCCCGCGCGGTGAGGCGTTCCAGGCCGCGGGGCGAGGTCGTGTCGAGGGTGAGCGGTCCCGCCCAGCCGGTGGCGGTGACGCCGGTGCGGACGCTCGCGCCCGCGCGCAGGGCCGCGTCGACGCGGGCCCGCGCGTACCGCGGCCCGCTCGTGCCGGGACCCGTCAGACCGGCGAAGGTACGGGCGCCGAAGCCGCCGTGGTGGCAGTGGCGCGGCACCCCGCCCGCCCGCTCCTCGCGCTCCAGGACCTCGACCCGGCCCACGCCCGCCGCCGCGAGTCCGGCGGCGGCCGCGAGCCCGGCGGGTCCGGCGCCGACGATCAGCACGTCCACGGTGCGCTCGGGCCTCATCGCGTCTCCAGGCGGTCGTGTCCTTCGAGGAGTGCGCGGACGGCGGCACCGCAGGAGAAGCCCTGGCAGCGGCCGCCGCGGGCCCGGGTGCGGCGGCGCAGGCCGTCGACGGAGACGGGTGGCACGGTGCTGGTGAGGGCGTCGCGGATCTCGCCGCGCGTGACCCGCTCGCAGTGACAGACGAGGGTGCCGTACGCGGGGTCCGCCGCGATCAGGTCGGCCCGCTGGTAGGGGCGCGGGAAGCGCTCGCCGAGGTGGGGCATGGTGACGGGCGCGAGGTCCCCCGGCTCGCCCAGGTCGAGGCCGCAGTCGGCGAGCAGGCCGGTGACGTGCGCGGCGATGGCCATGGACGCGGTCAGGCCGGTGGAGCGGATGCCGCCGACGGTGACGTAGCGCTGGTCGGGCCAGGGGGCGATCCGGTAGTCGTCGTCCTCGGTGGCCGCGCGCAGACCCGCATAGGCGGCGGTGACGTCCTCGTCCAGGAGCGCGGGCAGGATGCGCGCGCCCCGCGCGCGCAGGCAGGCGAGGCCGTCGGCGGTGGTGCCGGTGGCCCGCTTGTCGTCCAGGTCCTCCGCCGTGGGCCCGAGGAGCACGTTGCCGTACACCGTGGGGGCGACCAGGACGCCCTTGCCGAGCGCGGTCGGCACCGGCAGCAGGATGTGGTCGACGAGGCCGCGGGCGAGCTTGTCGAAGACGATGAGCTGGCCGCGGCGCGGGGTGACCGTGAACGTGTCGTGGCCGAGCATCCGGTCGACGGTGTCGGCGTGCAGGCCCGCGGCGTTGACGAGGTAGCGGGTGCGCAGCTCGCCGCGGCTCGTGGTGAGCGTCCGCGGCCCGGCGCCGGGCGCGGCCGGACCGGCGTCCGTCAGGCGGCAGTTGAGGTGCAGGTCCACGCCGGAGCGCACGGCCTGGGTGGCGTACGCGAGGGGGGTCGTCCAGGGGCAGATGATGCTCTCGTCCGGCACTTCGAGGGCGCCGAGCGCGCCGGGGCCCAGGTGCGGTTCGCGGGCGCGCAGCTCGGCGGCGTCCAGGAGGACCGTCCTGTCGTAGCCGTTGCGCCCGGCCTTCGACCGGAGGGCGGGCAGCGCGGCGAGCTGCTCCTCGTCCCAGGCGACCAGGAGCGCGCCGACCCGCTCCACGGGGATGCCGCACTCGGCGGCGTACGCGGCGAGACGGCGCTGCCCCTCGCGGACGAGCCGGGCCTCCAGGGAGCCGGGCACCGCGTCGAAGCCGGTGTGCAGGATGGCCGTGTTGGCCTTGGAGGTGCCCTCGCCCACGTCGTCCGCCGCCTCCACCACGGCGATGCGCAACCGGTGGCGGGCCAGTTCGCGGGCGATGGCGGTGCCGACGACACCGGCGCCGATGACGGTGACGTCGTAC
The DNA here is from genome assembly GCF_014650815.1 of Streptomyces flavofungini. Classification (GTDB taxonomy): domain Bacteria; phylum Actinomycetota; class Actinomycetes; order Streptomycetales; family Streptomycetaceae; genus Streptomyces; species Streptomyces flavofungini. The sequence continues at coordinate 242,492 of NZ_BMVR01000010.1, read as the reverse complement.
GGCTCGTGCGCGGACGCCGATGTCGGCGTCGGCCCCGACCGCGGCGCGGTGGGCGCGGGCGGCAGGGCTCCGGTACGGGTGACCCGGCCGGGTCCGCCGGTCCCGGGCGCCCCGGCTCCGGTCCCCGGCGTCCCGGCTCCGCTCACGACGGCGTGCGTTCCGTGAGGACCGCCACCTGCGCGCGGAACGCCTCGCGACGCGCGGCCGCCTCGTCCGCGCCGATCCTCGGTTCGTAGACGGCGGCCGGGCGCCAGTCGGGCACGACGTCGCGCAGGGTGAGGGCCGGGTCGAGGCCGAGGCGGGCGACCGCGCCCACGCCGAGGGCGGTGACGTCGGGGAGCGCCGAGACCTCCACGGGCAGTTGGAGCAGGTCGGCCTGGGTCTGCATGAGCAGCGCCGAGCGGGTCAGGCCGCCGTCGACGCGCAGGCCGCGCAGCGGCTCGCCGAGGTCGGCGGCCACCGCGTCGGCGAGTTCGGCGACCTGGGCCGTGATGCCCTCGCACAGCGCGCGCACCAGGTGCCCGGCCGTGGTGTCCAGGCCGAGGCCGGTCAGGGAGCCGCGCAGGTCGCCGCGCCACCAGGGTGCCGCGAGCCCGGCGAGGGCGGGCACGAAGGTGACGCCGCCGGTGTCGGCGACGGCCGAGCCGATCGGGTCGAGGTCCTGGGCGCCGCCGATGACGCCGAGGTCGGTGAGCCAGCGGACGGCGGACGCGGCGGTGTAGACCTGCCCGTCGAGGCAGTAGCTGCTGGCGCCCGCCAGGCGCCAGGCGACGCACGCGACGAGCCCGGAGTCGCCCCGGCGGGGCCGGGTGCCGGTCTGGGCGAGCAGGAACGCGCCGGTGCCGTAGGTGCACTTGGCGCTGCCGGGCTCGGTGACGTCCTGGGCGAGGAGGGCCGCCTGCTGGTCGACGAGGAGCCCGGTCAGCGGGATCTCGTCGCCGAACGCCTTGGTGGTGCCGATCGTCTCGGCGGCGTCGACGACGCGCGGCAGCCGTTCGTCGCCGAGTCCGAAGAGGCCGAGGGCGCGTGCGGACCAGGTGACGGAGTCCAGGTCGAGGAGCTGGGTGCGGCCCGCGGTGGCCGCGTCGGTGACGAAGGCGCCGGTGAGGCGGTGCACGAGCCAGGCGTCGCTGGTGGTGACCACGCCGCGCCGGGTGAGGTGGCGGCGTATCCACGCCATCTTGGGGGCGGCGAAGTAGGGGTCGAGCGGCAGGCCGGTGAGCGCCTTCAACTCGTCCGCGTGCGCGGCGAGTTCCGCGCACAGCGGTTCGGCGCGCCGGTCCTGCCACACCAGGGCGTCGGTCAGCGGCTCACCGGACTCCGGGTCCCAGGCGAGCACCGTCTCGCCCTGGTTGGCGAGGCCCACGGCGGCGACCGGCTCGCCCGCCTGCGCCAGGGCCGCGCGGCCCGCGTCGAGCACGGAGCCGAGCAGCTCGTCCGGCGTGACCTCGACGCGGCCGCCGGGCAGATGGCGGGGGCGCACGGGGGCGGTGCCGGAGCCGAGCACGCCCCGTTCGGGGCAGACCACGAGCGCCTTGGTGCCGGAGGTGCCCTGGTCGACGGCGAGCACCGGGCCGGTCATCGCCGCTCTCCGTGGCGGGGTTCGCGGGCGGTGGCGCGGGGGTCGCGGTCACTGATGATCACCGCGGCAGCCTGCTACAGCGGGCGCGGGGCCGTCAAGGGTCCGCACGTGCGTCAAATGCCGCAATCAGGGCTGTTGTTGAGCAACAGAGAACGCAACGTTCACACCGGCGCGCCGTGTTGACACAACTTGGTCAAGAAAGATCCGGGGACCGGCCGGTAATCGGAAGACTCCGCTCTACACTGACCGCCGAACACCATCCGTAACTCGCACACCACTTCACCAACCCGTACACCCCCTACCGCCCCCGCTGTCACGCCCCCTGTCGCACCCCCTAGTACGCCTCCCTCCACACCTCCTCGTACGCAGCCTTCTTCAAGACCCCGGACACCCCTACACCCGTCGCGGACACCCCCCCACCCGCTCAGCCAGAGCCCAGAGGACCCATGCCGATGCCGTTAGCCCGCCCGGTGTATCACCCGGCCGGTCACGACGCTCCCCTGCGTGCCGTGCTCCAGGACCTCAAGGCCGGCCGCTGGGTTTCGACGCGCAACCTGCTCACCGAGACCCCCGACTGGGGGCTGTGGACGCAACGCACGCAGATCCTGGCCGCGGCCGTCGCCGGTTCCGACGTGGTGCGCGCCTGGCTCGCCGAGGAGCCGCGCAGCGTCGCCGCGACGATCCTGCACACCCGCGTCACGGTGGAGCGCGCCCTGCGCGCGCACCGCGCGGGGCACCGCCACACCAACGAGCTGTGGCGGGAGGCCAACGAAGCCTGCCGCGTCGCCTCGCAGACCACGCCGGAGGACCCCGTCCCGTGGATCTGCCTGCTCGCCCTCGCCCAACTCGACGAGGGCCAGCGGTGGGACGAGCACCGGGTGGCCGCGCCGGAGCCGATGCTGTTCCCCGGCCCCTGGCACATCCTCGCCGAGGCCGACAAGCGCGACCCCGGCAACCGCGAGGCGTACCACCGGATGCTCCAGTTCGCGTACCACAGTTCGCGTACCACCGCAGGCCCGGAGCGCCGCTGACGGAGGCGGTGAACTACGTGCACTGGGCGTCCGCCGCGGCCCCCGCGGGCTCGGCGCTGCACGTCCTGCCGCTGTACGCGCGCGTGGAGCGCTACCGCCGCGAGGGCGGCAACGAGCGTGCCCTGGACCTGCACTGGGTCGGGGAGGACGCGACGCGCAGCGCGCTCAGGGCGCTGCAGCTCTGGTTCGACCACGCGCGGCCGGAGTCGACGTCGCTGCTCGACCTCAACCACCTGGCGCACGCGCTGTGGGGAGCCCACCAGTTCCACGACGCGGTGCGGGTGTTCGAGGCGCTCGACCCCTTCTACACGGTCGTGCCGTGGACGTACCGCACGCACGCCCCCGGTGACGCCGACGCGGCCGCCGAGGCCTTCGTGCAGGCCCGCGCGCGCTGTTACCACACGGCGCGCGGCACGGGCCCGAGCACGCCCGGCTTACCCCCGCGCTGATCCCCGGCGCCGACTCCCGGCGCCGATCCCCCGCGCTGTCCCCCCGCGCTTCGCAGACCCCACTCCCCCCGCACCCCCGCACCCCCGCTCTTCCCCCGGAGGTTCACCAGTGTCCCGCACGACCGTGTCGAGCTCCGTTCCGGCGCCAGCGCTCCCGGACGAGGAACAACGGCTCAGAGAGCTCGGCTATCAGCCCGTACTGGCCCGCCGCATGGGCGGGTTCGGCAACTTCGCCATCAGCTTCTCCGTCATATCCATCCTGTCCGGCTGCATGACGCTGTACGGGTTCGGCCTCGGCACCGGCGGCCCTGCGGTGATGATGTGGGGCTGGGCGGGCGTCGGTCTGATGGTGCTGTTCGTCGGTCTCGCGCTCGCGGAGGTGACCAGCGCCTACCCGACGTCGGGTGCCCTCTACTACATGGCGGACCGGCTCGGCGGGCGCCGCTGGGGCTGGTACACGGGGTGGCTGAACCTGCTCGGCCTGCTCGGCGCGATCGCCGGCATCGACTACGGCGCGGCCCTGTTCAGCGGCGCGCTCCTGAGCATGCACACGGACTTCACCCCGACGGCCGGTTCGACGTTCGTCATCTTCCTGTGCATCCTGCTGCTGCACGCGCTCCTGAACCTCTTCAACGTGCGGCTGGTCAGCCTCTTCAACTCCATCTCCGTGTGGTGGCACCTGGGCGGTGTCGCGGTGATCGTCGGCGTCCTCGCGATCGTCCCGGACCAGCACCAGTCGCCGTCGTTCGTCTTCGGCGAGTTCGTCAACGACACGGGCTGGTCCAGCCCGATGTACGTCGCCATGATCGGCCTGCTGCTCGCGCAGTACACGTTCTCCGGGTACGACGCGTCGGCGCACCTGTCGGAGGAGACCTCCAACGCCTCGGTGACGGCGGCCCGCGGCATCGTGCGCGCGATCTGGGTCTCCTGGATCGCCGGTTTCGTCCTGCTCGCGGGGCTCACCTTCGCGATCCAGGACTACGTCGGCACCCAGGAGAGCGCGACCGGCGTGCCCCCGGCGCAGATCTTCATCGACGGGCTCGGCACGTCCGGCGCCACCGCCCTGATGCTCATCGTGATCGTGGCGCAGCTCTTCTGCGGCAACGCCGAGACGGCGGCGGCGAGCCGCATGGTGTTCGCGTTCAGCCGTGACAACGCCCTGCCCGGCTCGAAGCTCTGGCGCAAGGTCAGCCCCAAGACGCAGACGCCGGTGCCCGCCGTGTGGCTCTCGGTGGGGCTCGCCGCCGTCATCGCGCTGCCGTCGCTGTACTCCAAGACGGCGTACGGCGCGGTCACGGCCATCAACGTCATCGGCATCACGCCCGCGTACGCGATCCCGGTCCTCCTTCGGCTGCGGGCGGGCGACCGCTTCCAGCCGGGGCCGTGGAACCTCGGCAGGTGGAGCAAGCCGGTCGGCTGGATCGCGGTGGTCTGGGTCGGCTTCGTGACCGTCCTGTTCTGCCTGCCGCAGGCGTCGCCGGTGAACGTCGAGTCGATGAACTACGCGTCGATCGCCCTCGCCGTCGTCCTGATCCTCGCCACCGTGTGGTGGTTCGTGGCGCGGCGCTCCTACAGCACGCCGTCCGCGTACGGCACCGACAAGGAACAGGCGGAGATCGCCGAGGACATCGTCTGACCGGGGCGGCCGGACGGTACGGCACCGGATGAAAGGGGCGGCCCACCGGGTGGACCGCCCCTTCACACTGTCAGGACCCCTGTCGGCCCAGGATGCTCAGATGGCCTCCCACAGGGCGGGGACGTTCGGGGGCTCCCAGCCCGGGTAGGCGGTGTGCCCCTGGATGCAGCGGTACCGGACGCCTTCGTACGTCACCACGTCACCGGCCGCGTAGGTCTCCCCCAGCTTCCAGGTGGTCTCGCCACCGCCGTCGCCGGGCACGGTGAGGGTGTAGGTGGTGGCGTGGCTGGTCTTCCCCGCACCCGTGAAGGTCAGGGTGTAGGTGCCCTGGGCCGTGCCCGCGGCGACCTCGACCGAGGCGGTCGCGGACTCGCCGGAGGTCACGGACTCCGGGCTGAGGGACACGCTGACGCCGGCCGGGGCGCCCGCGGCCGAAAGGGCCACCTTCTGCGGCTCACCGGCCGTGGTGGCGGTGGCGACGGTGACCTTGGCGGACGAGCCGGGCTCGATGGTGCCCGAGGACGGGTTGGCGGAGATCGAGAAGTCGTCCACCGGGGTGGGCGTGTCACCCACCGCCGTCTTCCAGATCGTGTACGCGACACCGTCCGCGCTGCGGTCCAGGGCGGTGGCGTTGATGTTGCCGGTGGTGTCGCAGGCGGAGTGGTAGCAGGAGTCGTAGGCGCGGCCCGCGGTGCCGCCCCACTTCGCGGCCTCCGCGGCGGACTTCGTGGCCGAGGCGCCGGTGGCGTAGCCGGAGGTGGCGATGCCGACCCGCTGGAAGGAGTAGTCGTCGGAGCGGCCCTGGCCCTCGACGTTCTCCTGCGGGGCGAGGTTGAGCGACGTCCAGAACTCCCGCATCGGTGCCGAGGCGGCGGAGTTCACGTTGTTGATGAAGTAGCCGGCGTTGGTCGAGCCGACCATGTCGAAGTTGTAGTACGCCTTGATCTTGGCGCGCTCGGCGGCGGAGAGGGTCCCGGCGTAGTAGTCCGAGCCGTTCAGGCCCTGCTCCTCGTCGGTCCACCAGGCGAAGCGGACCCGGTTCTTCATGGTCGGGTTGTTCTGCGCCAGGGCGAGGGCCGCCTCCAGGATGGTGCCGGAGCCGGAGCCGTTGTCGTTGATGCCGGGTCCCGCGGCCACGCCGTCGAGGTGCGCGCCGAACATGTAGACGTTGTTCGCGTCGCCGTGCGGCCACTCGGCGATCAGGTTGTTGCCCGCGCCCGCGGAGCAGCCGGAGGCGCAACTCTGCTCGGTGACGGTGTAACCGGCGGCCTGGAGCTTGCCCTTGACGTAGGCGAGCGAGGCCCGGTAGCCGGGTCCGGTGGACCGGCGGTTGCCGCCGTTCTGCGAGGCGATGGTGTTGAACTGGGTCAGGTGCTCGCGCACCTTGGCCACGTCGATGTCCGGCGGCTGCGTCGGATTGCCGCCGCCTCCGACCGTCAGCGTGTACTGGGCGGTGTGCGTCTTGGCGCCCGCGGTGCCGGTGACGGTGATCGGGTAGGTGCCGGCCGCGGTGGACTGCGAGGTGGTGACCTTCATGGTGGCGTCGGAGCCGGAGGTGACGGTCCCGGGGCTGAACGAGACGTCGACACCCGTCGGGGCGCCGGTCGCGGTCAGCGTGATCTGCTGGGCGCTGCCGGTGACGGTCGTCGTGTTGACCGTGGCGTTGGCCGTGGCGCCCGGGTCGACCTTGCCCGCGGACGGGTTGAGTCCGAGGGAGAAGTCGTTCTGCTGCCCGGTGCAGGTGGGGTCACCGCTCTGGGCGGGGATGCTGATGGCGTCCCAGGCCGCCTTGGTGGTCTCGAACAGGCCGCAGCTCGCGTCCAGGTTCTTCGCCGAGGTCAGGGTGGCGGTGCGGTAGCGCTTGTACGTCATGCCGCTGGTCTTGAGCAGCATGCCGCCGTAGAAGATCTTGCCGGCGTTCTGGATGCCCACGCCGGTCACGGTCTTCTGGTTGCAGGTGGGGCTGGTGGGCTTGCCGCCGCCGGGGTTGGAGCCCTCGGCGAGCAGATAGAACCAGTGGTTCATCGGGCCGGCGGCCTTGTGCTCCTCGGTGTTGGGGATCGACGAGTTGTAGCAGTTGGGGTCGTTGTTGATCCGGCTCGGGTCGTACATGTTGCGGATCGGGCCGCGGCCCTGGAGGTTGATCACTTCGCCGACGGTGAAGTCGGGGGTGTCGTACGGAGCGGACTGGTTGGCGTACGCCTCGGTCAGCGCGCCCATGATGTCGCCGGTCGCCTCGCCGAGGCCCCGCTCGTTGTTCGCCCCGCCCGGAGTGTTGGAGTCCAGGCCGTGGCCGAACTCGTGGGCGACCACGTCCATCCCCGCGATCCACTCGTTGGCCGAGTTGTGGCCGATGGTGACGGTGGAGCCGTCCCAGTAGGCGTTGAGCTCGTTGAGACCTACGCGCACCGGCCAGCTCCGGCCGTTGCCGTCGTGGCCGTTGCGGCCGAACCACTCCTTGAACATGTTCCACTGCTTCTGCGCCGCGAACATCACGTCGACGCAGCCGGTCTCCTTGCTCCTGGGGTCGCCGGTGCCCCAGTCGTCGGTGGCCTTGGTGAACACTCCGCCGCTGTAGTCCGAACACTGCAGGCCGGGGCGGGTGGTGTCGCGCAGCACGTAGTTGGTGCCCGAGCGGGACGTGTCGATGGTCAGCGGACTGGGGCCGTTCCACTTGCTGCGTCCGGTGCCCGCGCGCACGTCGTCGTAGGTGTCGACGACCTTGCCGGTGCGGGCGTTCACGAAGACGTGCAGCTTGCTGGGATCGCCCGCCTGGGTCCTGCCGGTCAGCACGGTCTCCCAGGCCAGCGTGGGGGTGTCGTCGGTGACCCGGACGACCAGGCGTCTGGAGTCGACCTTCTTGACCGACGCCAGTCTGGCCCGGCTGGTCCTGACCGCCTGGGCGGCCTTCACCTGCGCCTTGGTGGTGACCGAGATCCGCGCGTCGGTGGCGGCGTGGACGGACCGCACCCTGCCCTTTCCGTCGGCGAGGACCACGGCGTCGCCGCCCACCACCGGCAGTCCCCGGTAGGTGCGTTCGTAGGCGACGGAGTACAGGCCCTTGCCGAAGCGCGTGACCTGCTGCCGGTCGTACTGTTCCTCGGGCCCCTTGGCGAGTGCGTCCAGGCCGCTCTGCGCCGCCTGGTCGGCGGCGGCGACGGCCTTCGCGAGGGGGTCCGGCTTGCCCTCCGGGGGCGAGGTGCGCGCCGTGGCCGAGGCTAAGGTCGCCGGCGCCACCACCCCCCCGAGTACCAGGGCCAGGGTTATCCCGGCCGCTGCGGTCTTTCTGGGCATCTCGGCTCCTTGTGAGAGGTGTGGAAGCCCTGTTCAGCCGACGGGATCCGGACGCGGTGAACTCCGGTGCCCGGTACCGCTCCCGCCCTTTAACTGACCGTGACATGACACAAATAGGGCTGGCGGAACCCTCACACCCCGCCGGGTCGCGGTCAATGAATCCCGGCCGCCCGGCACGTCCTGGCAAGATCTGGCAAGTCCGGCCGCACGGACCGGCCCCGGCTCACCGGGGCGCGTCCCTGAGCCGCTCCCGGCGCTCCTGGACCTCCGGCAGGTCGCCCCAGCGCCCGGCGAGCCGGCTCCGCAGTCCGCGCAGCTCGGCGGCGATCATCAGTTCACGCGAGCGCATCGCCTCGGCGAGGACAGGCTGCGCCAGGGCGACCGCCGCGACCGGGTCACCGGCGCACGCCCAGCTGTCCGCGAGCCGCAGGGTGAGCAGCACGCGGGTGGTGCGCATCAGGGGCGGCAGGAGCACGCACGACTGCGCGGTGGCCTCGATCGCACGCCGGGCCGCGGCCCGGTCACCGGTCACCGCCGAGAGGTCGCGCAGCGCGCCGCCGATCGCGGACTCCAGGCGCAGCACGCCCTCGGCACCGGCGAGCCAGGGCGCCTCAAGGCGGTCCCGGTCGTCCAGGCGCGCGAACCTGCGCCGGGCCGTCGTGATGTGGCGCCTGCACTCGGCGGCGTCTTGGCGGAGCGCGTACGCCCGCGCCTGATAGAGGTCCCCGAGCAGCGCCATCCAGCGCCGCTTGGCGTCGACCGCGCCGATGGCCTCCGCGTACACGAGCGTCGAGGCGGCGTCGCCGTCGAGCCGGACCAGGGTGCACACGTCGCTCAGCAGGGTCGCCCGGGCCGACGCGTCCTGGGCGGCGTCCGCCCACCGCAGGCCCTGCCCGAACCAGGCCATGGCGACGCCGCTCTGCCCCCGCTCCATCCGCAGCCGCCCGGCGACCTGGGCGTACTGCGCGGCGAGCCGTAACTGCCCGTACGGCAGGCGGCCGGTGGAGTCGACCGCCTCGGCCCAGCGCACCACACCGCGCAGGAGTCGTTCCACGGTCGCCGCGCACGCGTCCGTCGGCCGGCCGAACGCCTCCCGGATCAGACAGGCGAGCACGGCGGTGAGGCCATGCAGCAGGTCGGACTCCGCACCGGCCGCCTCGCCCGCGCCGCCGAAGGGCCCGGTCGCCCCCTTGAGGAGGACCGCCGCCTCGCTCTGGTCGGGCACGGCGCACCCCACCGTGCCGTGCAGCGGGCAGGGCAGCCCCTCGGCCGGCAGCCGGGCGGGCCACGAGGGGAAGACCGGGGGCGCCTCGTCGCCGGGCGAGTCCGCTCCGGGGATCGGGGAGAACAGGGTGGGGGCCGTGAGGTTTTGGCCGGGTGCCCGGGGGGCCTGGCGCGGTGTGGCGAGGATCGCCGCGAGCCGGCCGCCGGTCTCCAGGACGACGTCGAGCCGGCACACCAGGCCGAAGGGCGGCTCCCGCAGCCCCCCTTCGAGCCTGCTGATGAAGGTGTGGTGGTACCCCACCCTCCTGCCGAGCTGCACCTGGGTCAGCCCGGCCCGTCGGCGGTGGCAGCGAAGCTGCCGCCCGAACTCGGCCCAACCCGGCTCAACCGTCTCCGACACGCCGACGGACATGACCCCTCCCCACCGGGCCGTGACCCCTCCCCATCGGGCCTGCACCCTGGGGGCAGTGTGGCACCTGAGGTTGGTACGTACCAATACCCTCAAATGCCAAATCCCCTTAAGGAGTGCGGTCGTTGAGGATCCGCTGGAAGAGGCGGTGGTCGCGCCAGGCACCGTTGATGTGGAGGTAGGCGCGGGCCAGGCCGTACTCCTCGAAGCCGCACTTGGCCAGGACGCGCTGCGAGGCCGTGTTGTCCAGGAGGGTGCCCGCCTCCACGCGGTGCAGGCCGAGGCGCTCGTCGGCGACGCGGCACACGGCGGTCGCGGCGGCGGTGGCGAGGCCGCGCCCGGCGTACGTGACGTCGATCCAGTAGCCCAGGTTGGCGCTGAGGAGCGGGGCGGGGGCGATGTGCGAGAGCGTGACGGCGCCCGCGACCTCTCCGGCGCCCTCGTCCCACAGCAGCCACGGCGCCACCAGTCCCGCCGCGCTCTTCTCCGCCTGGGCGCGCAGCCGCTCCGCCTGGCCCTCGGTGGTGTAGAAGGACTCGGGGCGCTCCGGGTCCCAGGGGCTGAGGTGGTCGCGGCTGCGGCGGACGGCGCGGGCCAGCACCTCGGCGTCGTCGAGGGACGCCGGGCGCAGCACGATGCCGTCGGTGAGCCGTTCGGTCCCCGTGGTCATGGACGTCGCCTCACATTCCGCCGGCGACGCGCAGGACCGCGCCCGTGGTGTACGAGGCGTCGTCCGACAGGAGCCACGCCACGGCGCCGGAGATCTCCTCGGGCCGTCCCGAGCGGCCCATCGGGATGCTGGCGGCGAGCTTCGCCGGGCGCTCGGGGTCCTCGTGGAACTCGGTCCAGATGACGCCCGGGGCCACGCAGTTGACGCGGATGCCGAGCGCGGCGACCTCCTTGGCGAGGCCGACGGTCATGGTGTCCGTGGCGGCCTTGGTGGCGGCGTAGTGGACGTACTGGCCGGGGCTGCCGAGGGTGGCCGCGCCGGACGAGATGTTCACGATCGCGCCGCCGCCGGTGCGGGTCATGTCCCGTACGGCGCGGCGGGCGCAGAGCAGATAGCCGAGGACGTTCACGTCGACGGCGCGGCGCATGCCCTCGGCGTCGGCCTCGGCGAGCGGGCCGTTCGGGCCGCTGACGCCCGCGTTGTTCACCAGGCCGGTGACGGTGCCGAGTGCGGTGGCGGCGGTCTCGAAGAGCCGGTCGACGTCCTTCTCGTCCGTCGTGTCCAGGCGGACCGCCACGCAGCGGCGACCGGTCGCGCGGACGGCCGCCGCCGTGCGCTCGGCGGCCTGCTCGTCCGAGCGGTAACCGACGGCGACGTCGTGACCGTCCCGCGCCAGGCGCAGGGCGATCGCGGCGCCGATGCCGCGGGTGCCGCCGGTGATGACGGTGACGTGCTGCTGCATGGGGCCTCCGGCCGGGTCTCGGGATGCGGGTGGGACTGTGTGCGGGCCGGTCGGCCTCCGGCCCCGTCCGTCAGCGCCGGACGGGCTCGGCCCCTACGCCGGGAGGCTGTCCATGAAGCTGCTCACCGAGAAGACGGCGTTGCCCGGTCCCGCGGGGCCGTAGCCGGGCGGCGAGGTCAGACCGAACTCCGCCATCGTGGCGCGGTACTCCTGGAGCAGGCGCACGTGGTACTCCAGGGGCGCGCCCAGCGGGTTGGCCTTGCCGAGCGGTGTCGTCGGCTCCGGGCACCAGGTGGTGAACCGGGGCGTGATGCCGTGCGCCATGAAGTAGCGCAGGCCCTCGACGGTGGAGTCGATGGCCTCGTCGACCGTCTTGAACCCGAAGGGCTCGGCCATCTCGACGCCCGCCACGAAGTTCGGGATGACGTTGCGCGGCCCGAACACCTCGGCGGAGTCGAGGATGCGGCGGTGCCACTCGTCGCGGCCGACGTAGCGCTCCTTGCCGGGGCAGTACCGCTCGAACAGGTACGGGTCCCACACCTCGTAGTTGGGGTGGTAGATCCGCACGCCGTAGTCGTGGAAGCGCTGCACGTCCGCCTTGGGCAGCGCCTGCGCGACGACCTTGCCGATCCAGCGGCCGGGGAAGCGCTCCTCGATGGCCTTCGCGTACTGGCCGTAGAAGTCGGCCTCGTCCTTGCCGCCGATCTGCGAGGTGACCGCGCCGCCGGTGAGGGTGTACGCCGTGGAGGTCTTCGCGGTGTCGTACTTGTCGATGATCTCCAGGGCCTCCAGGACCTCCTCCACGGGCTTGACGCCGGTGTAGGGGCGGCCCGCGGCCTTGTGCTGGCGCCAGTTGTGATTGATGTCGCAGTACTGGCACTCCTCCTTGGCGCCGAAGTACTGGCACACCCGGAAGACGGTCAGATAGACGAGGTAGCCCCACTGGATGGTCGGGGCGACCTCCATGACGGACTTGCCGTTCGCGAGCTTGTGCCGGTAGTAGTCCGGCATCGGGGGCAGGCCCACGTCGGAGATGCGCTGGCCGTCCAGGTAGAGGCCGAGCAGGCCGTCCGCGTCGGCGGCCACGCGGTACGGCGAGGACGGGTTCACCCGCACCGACACCACCGTGCGGCGCAGCTCGTAGGGGCCACCGGTGAGGACGATCTCCTCCGGCGGGCGGCGCAGCGCGGCCTCGCCCAGCTCGGGCAGGGTGCCGTGGTCGAAGGAGAAGATGAAGTACGACTTCGGCTTGATGTCGCCGGCGGCCTCGTCGGCGCTGTCGCTGAGCGCCGACGGGTCGAAGGCGATCCCGCCGCGCAGCAGGTCCTCCTTGATCACGGCCTCGCGCGGCACCTGGGAGTGCCGCTGCATGAGTCCTTCGATCAGCTCCGTACGCCTGGGCATGGGGCGGGCACCTCGGATCCTGTTGAGCTTTGGGGTTGTTTGTCCGGTTGCATCATGTTTCTCAGTCGCGCCCGGGATCACCGTGCGCGAGGTCCACGCTAATACCGGCGATTCCGGCGCCGAATCCGCCTCCGGTCCCGGGCACGCTCCGCCTCTGGTCCCGGGCACGCTCCGCCTCCGGTCCCGGTCGCGCCGGGCGCGTCTCCGCAGCGCGCGGGAGCGTTCGTGGGCCCGAGGTCGGATTCCGGGAACCCGGCCGCCCGGCCTGCACGTTCTCCAAGTCACCGCACGTGGTCACGGGGCCGCGGCGGACGGCCCGAACGGACGCGCGGGGGCGCTCATGGACAGGACACGCAGGGGCCGCTCATGACCAGGACGCGCAGGGGGCGCTCATGACCAGGACGCGCAGGGGGCGCTCATGAACGATCTCGTGGCGGGCGGCAATCTGCCGCTGCCGGACGGCACCCTCACGCTCCGCGTGCCCGGCCCCTTCGACCTGTCGGTGCTGATCACGGGCGACAGCGGCAAGGTCGCGGGCGACGCCGACTTCGTCTTCTACAACCAGCCCGCCGCGTCCGGGGCCCGCCTCGACGGCGACACGGTCACGGTCGACGCCCGCCGCCTGCGACCCGGCGCGAGCCGGGTCACCGTCGTCGTCAGCCCCGCCGAGCCCGGCACCCCGCTCGGGCGGCTGCCCGCGATAGCCCTCCAGGTCAGCGGCGCACGCGGCGAGACCGTCGCCCGCTTCACACCGCCGCGCGCGCACCACGAGACGGTGCTGCTGCTCGCCGAGATCTACCGCCGGGGCACCGGCTGGAAGCTGCGGGCGCTCGGTCAGGGGTACGCGGACGGGCTTGCGGGCGTGGCGCGGGACTTCGGCCTGGACGTGGCCGACGACACACCGCCGCCCCCTCCCGCCGTATCCCCGGCTCCCCCGACCCACACGGCTCCCCCAACCCACACGGCTCCCCCGGCCCACACGGCGCCCCGCCCCGGCCACCCCGCGCCCCACGCCCCACCACCCCCGCCGTCCGACCCCTTCCTCACCCTCGTCAACGCCGCCCGCGCCCGCGCCGGTGTCCCGCCCGTCCAGTCCGACCCGCGCCTCACCGAGGCCGCCCGCGCGCACGCCGCCGGGATGGCGGCGCGGGGCAGGCTCGGCTCCGAAGGCGCGGACGGCGTCTCGCTGCACCAACGCGTGACCTCGGGCGGCTACGCGTACCTGGCGATGGGCGAGCACCTGGTGTCGGGCCCGCGCACCCCGGCCGACTTCCTGGACTACTGCCTGGGCGACGACCGCTCCCGGCAGACGGTCCTGGAGCGGGCGTACTCCCACGTCGGGGTGGCACATGTCCCGCACGCACGCTCCGGCGACATCTTCTGGACGGCGCTGTGGGCCGAGCCGTACACCCCGCAGGGCCTGGCGAGGACGGCGGCCGACGTCCTGGCCCGCACCAACACCCACCGGGCGGCGGCCGGGCTGCGCCCCCTCGCCCCCGACCCGCGCCTGACCGCCGCCGCCCAGGCCCACAGCGCCGACATGATCGCCCGCGCCTTCTACTCCCACACCGCCCCGGACGGCAGCGAGCCCTGGCACCGCGCCGCCGCCGCGGGCAGCGCGCACCGCGCGGTCGGCGAGAACATCGCGTGCGGCCAGCGCTCGGCCGCCGAGGTCGTCGAGGGCTGGATGAACAGCCCCGGCCACCGCGCCAACATCCTCAAGCCCGCCTTCACCCACCTCGGCGTGGGCTTCGCGGGCGGCGGCGAGGCGGGGACGTACTGGACCCAGCTCTTCGGGGGTTAGAGCCGGTCCGACGGGGACGGGTTTCCGGTCGGCACCCGGCGCGCACAACCGGGGGCCGTCGCCCTTGACGGCCACCCGGCTGCGCGCCGAGGCCGGTGCGGCAGCGGATCGGCCCCCCGTAGAGCGGATCCCCTGAACCGCCGGCCCCCGGGGAGAGTCCAGCCGACGCCGGATTGTCCAGCAGCCCGCTGCCGCGCCCGTGGACAAAACCGGGCGCGTCCCCGCAGGTCGGGGATTGGCCGGGGAGCGGCTTTTGGGACGTGGGACGCCGTGGTCGGGTGGGCTCGCACACAGGGCCGATGGGGGTGGGCGCCGCATGGGACGTCAGGAGAAGCCGCTCGATCCGGGGGCGGGTCCGGTGCAGCGGTTCGCGTGCGCGCTGCGCGAACTGCGGCGGGGCGCGGGGACGCCGACGTACCGGACGATGGCACGGCGTACGGGCTTCTCGGTGACGGCGCTCGCCGCCGCGGCGTCCGGCGGCCGGCTGCCGTCCCCGGCCGTGCTCGCCGCGTACGTGCAGGCGTGCGGCGGCGACGTCGCCGAGTGGGAGCGGGCCCGGCGGGACGCCCACCGGGAGGAGAGCGCCCGGCCGTCCGACGAGGACGAGGACACCGCCGATCCGCCCTACCGGGGCCTCGCCCGCTTCGAGGTCGGCGACAGCGAACGGTTCTTCGGCCGCGAGCGGCTCACCGACGAGCTGATGCGCCTCGTCCGGGAGCACCGGCGCGTCGTCGTCTTCGGCCCCTCGGGCAGCGGCAAGTCGTCGCTGCTGCGGGCCGGTCTGATCCCCCGGCTGCGCGGCGGCGAGCACGGGCGTCCGGCCGTGATCCGGATCCTCACCCCCGGGGCGCGGCCGGTGCACGAGCACGGGGAACTGTTCGTCCCGGCCCCGGGGGCGGGTGAGACGTGGGTGGTCGTGGACCAGTTCGAGGAGGCGTTCACACTCTGCCGGGACCCGCGCGAGCGGGCCGCGTTCATCGATCTGCTGACCGCCCGCGACGGCGACGACGGGCTGCGGGTGGTGCTCGGGGCGCGGGCCGACTTCTACTCCCGCTGTCTGGAGCACGCGGGTCTCGCCGCGGTCGTACGGGAGGCGAGCCTGCCCATCGGCCCGATGACGCGGGCCGAACTGCGCGCGGCGATCGTCCGGCCCGCGACCGCGGCGGGCCTCGTCGTCGAACGGGCCCTCACCGCCCGGCTCGTCGAGGAGACCGCCGACGAACCGGGCGGCCTGCCGCTGCTCTCCCACGTCCTCCTGGAGACCTGGCGGCGCCGTCGCGGCCGCACCCTGACCCTGGACGCCCACCTCGCCGCGGGCGGGCTGCACGGCGCGATCGCCCAGACCGCCGAGCGCGTCCACACCGGCCTGTCCCCGGACCGGGCCGAGCTGGCCCGGCGCATCCTGCTGCGCCTGATCACCCCGGGCGAGGGCGCCCAGGACACCCGGCGTCCCGTCGACCGCGCCGAGATCGAGCACGGCGACCCCGCCGACACGGACGCGGTGATCGACCGCCTGGCCAGGGCGCGGCTGATCACGCTGGACGCCGGCTCCGTGGACCTGGCGCACGAGGCCCTGATCACGGCGTGGCCGCGGCTGCGCTCCTGGATCGAGGCCGACCGGGAACGCCTGGTGGCGCACCGCCGTCTGACCGAGGCCGCCGCGCTCTGGGAGGAGTTGGAGCGGGACGCCGGCGCCGTGTACCGGGGCACGCGGCTGAGCGCGGCCGAGGAGCGGTTCTGCGGGCCGGGCGGGCAGGACGACTTCACGGCCGCCGAGCGGGAGTTCCTGGCCGCGGGGCTCGCGGCGCGCGACGCCGAGCGCCGTGCCGCCGCCCGCCGGAACCGGTACGTCCGCTATTCCGCGATCGGCCTCGCCGTGCTGCTGCTCCTGGTCACCGGTGTCAGCGTGCTCGCCGTCGACCAGCGCGAGGACGCCGAGCGCGCCCGGCAGCACGCCACCTCCCGGCAGCTCGCCGCGCAGGCCGTCAGCCTGGCGCCGAGCCGCCCGGCCGTCGCGGGGCTGCTCGCCGTCGAGGCGTACCGTACGGAACCGACGCCCGAGGCCCGGGGCGCGCTCCTGACGATGTCCACCTTCCGGTACCACCAGGGGGAGCTCACCGGCCACGACGACGCCGTGTCCGAGGTGGCGTTCAGCCCGGACGGCACCCTCGCCTCCGTCAGCCGCGACCGGCGCGTCATCCTGTGGGATCCCCAACGGCGTACCCGCAAAGCCGTCCTGACAGGGCATCACACCTGGTTGCGCACGGTGGCGTTCAGCCCGGACGGCGGTGTCCTGGCCACCGGGGGCGACGACGGCAAGGTGCTGCTCTGGGACGCCGCTTCGCGCAAGCGCCTGTCGGTCCTGGGCGGTCATGCCGGACCGGTGAAGTCGCTGGCCTTCAGCCCGGACGGGGGCACGCTGGCGACGGCGGGGGTGGACGGCACGGTGGCCCTGTGGGACCTGGGGGACGGCCCGGACCGCACCGACGGCTCAGACCGCACCGACCAACCCCAGACGGCCCGGTTCCGCCCGGGCCAGGACCGCGCGGCCCACGACCGCCCGGCCCGAGCCCACCCCATCCGCAAGCGCGGCACCCTCCGAGGCCACACGGGCAGCGTCAACACCGTCGCCTTCAGCCCCGACGGCCGCACCGTCGCCACCGCCGGGGAGGACCGCAGGGCGATGCTCTGGGACCCGGCGAGCGCCAAGCGGCGCGCGGTGCTTGCGGGGCACAAGGACGCGGTGAAGGGCATCGCCTTCAGCCCGGACGGCCGCACCGTGGCCACGGCCTCCGGCGACCACTCGGTGATCCTGTGGCACGCCGCCCGCGGCACCCGCGCGGCCACCCTCACCGGCCACACCGGAGCCGTCCGTGCCCTCGCGTTCAGCCCCGACGGCAGGACTCTCGCCACGGCGGGGCTCGATCGCACCGTCGTGCTCTGGGACCCGCTGCGCCGCGCCCGTACGGCCACGCTGACCGGCCACGGCACGAACGTCTACAGCCTGGCGTTCGCCCCCGGCCCCCGGCCGCTGCTCGCGTCGAGCGGCGAGAACGGCGCCATCACCCTGTGGGACCCGTCGCGGACCGCCCTGTCCGGCCATCGCGACCGGGTCAACAAGGCCGTGTTCAGCCCCGACGGCCGCACCCTGGCCACGGCGAGCGACGACGGCACCGCCGTGCTGTGGGACCTGCGCCGCGGGACGCGCAAGGCGACGCTCAACGGCCGTACCGGGCCGGTCACTTCGGTGGCGTTCAGCCCGGACGGCCGCACCGTCGCCACCACCACGGGCACCGATGTGCACCCGCCCCGCGCGAAGGACTACACCCTCACCCTCTGGCGCGCGGCCGCCCCCGCCGAGCCGCTGGCCCGCCTCACCGGACACACCGACCGCGTCCTCGACGTCGCGTTCAGCCCCGACGGCCGCACGGTGGCCACCGCGGGCGCCGACGACACCGTCATGCTGTGGGACAGCACGCGCCGGACCCGTCTGGCCGTGCTGCCGCAGGGCGCCCGCAAGGGCCGGTCCCCGGCGCACGACCCGCTGGGCGCCGAGGCGAAGTGGGGTGTCTACGCGGTGGCGTTCAGCCCGGACGGCAGGACCCTCGCCTCGGCCGGGCACGACGGCACGGCCCTTCTGTGGGACGTGGCGACACGCACCCGTCGGCTCACCCTGGCCCGGCACACCGGTTCGCTGCGGGCGGTCGCGTTCAGCCCGGACGGCCGCACCCTGGCCACCGCCGCGCTGGACCGCAAGGTCATCCTGTGGGACACCGCCCGGGGCTCCCGCCGCGCCACCTTCACCGGCGACTCCTCCGGCCTCGCCGTGGCGTTCAGCCCCGACGGGCGCAGGCTGGCGGCGGCCAACGCCGACACCGCCGTCGTCCTGTGGGACCTGCCCGCGCGCCGCCAACTGGCCACCCTCACCGGCCACTCCCGGCAGGTGCGCAGCCTCGACTTCAGCCCCGGCGGCACCCGGCTCGCCTCGGCGGCCGTCGACGGCAGGGCGGTCCTGTGGAACACCGACGCCGAGCGCACCGCGGCCCAACTGTGCGCCACCCGCCCCCGCGAGCTGACCGAGCCGGAGCGGAACAGGTTCGCCGCCCAGTCCCGCCGCCACGCCTGCGGATAGCGCACGGGCCCCTCACCCGGCGACGGCCACCGGCACCCCCGTCCGCGCCGACGCGTACCCCGCCGCCACGATCCGCAGCGTACGGAGCCCGCCCGCACCGTCCGCGACCTCCATGCCGTCCGCGCCGGGGCCGTACAGGAACGCGCGCAGCATCGCCGCGTCCAGGTCGACGCCGAAGGAGAGTTCCAGGGCGCGGCCGTGGCGTTCGCTGTGGCCGTGGACCTTCTGGTCGAAGGCGTCCATCTCCAGCGTGGCGTGCTCGCCGACGAGGGTCAGCTCCAGGCCGCCCCAGGCGGGGTGGGAGCGCGGGTGGGACCAGCTGCAGTCGATGGTGGCGACGGTGCCGTTGTCGTAGACCACGGTGACCAGGCCGCTGGTCTCGGCGGTCACCTCGCCCTCGTACAGGAGGTTGTTGGTCTGGGCGTAGACCTCCACCGCGCGGGCCGCGAACAGGTCGTCGAGGAGGTCGGCGATGTGGACGGTGTGGTCCATCAGGGCGCCGCCGCCCGCGAGTTCGGGGTCGGCGAACCAGCGGCGGGTCCGGGTCGGCATATGGCCGTTGTTGGCACCGGACACGGTCAGGACACGGCCGGTGTCACCGGCGGCCACGGCCCGCTTGACGGCCGCGTACGCCGGGCTGAACCGCACCGGGAAGGCCACCGCGAGCCGCACACCGGCCGCCCGGCACGCGGCGACCATCGCCTCGCCGTCCGCGACGGTGGTCGCGAGCGGCTTCTCGCAGAGGACGTCCACCCGGTGCGCGGCGGCCAGCTCGACCAGCGGGCGGTGCCGGGCGTTCTCCGAGCAGACGATCACGGCGTCCGGCCCCCAGGCGAAGGCCTCCTCGTACGTGTCCACGTACGGGACGCCGTGCCCCTCGGCGAACGCGCGGCCGCGGGTCTCGCCGGGCGCGGCGAGCGCGTTGAGCGCGCTGTCCGGGTCGCTGCCGATGACCTCCACTCCGGGCAGGTCGCGCAGCAGGGTCAGATAGGCCGCCGCGTGGACGTGGGCGAACGACAGGACGGCGACCTTCATCGGGCGGACTCCTCGTTGTCTGCGGGCCCGGCGTGCCCGGCGTGCTGTGCCGGGTCGGCCGGTGCGGGGGCCGCGTGGCCCGCTGTGGGGGCTGGGGTCAGTTCGACGGCGCGGCCCGTGCGGCTCGACTCCACCGCCGCGCGCGCGACCCGCACCGCCTCGATGCCGTCGCGGGCGCTCACCCGCGGCCGGACCGCCGGGTCGTCCCAGGACGCGGCGAACTCGCGGAGTTCGGTGAGGTAGGGGCTCTCCGTCATGGGGCTGGAGGGGATGCCCTCGTTGGCGGCGCGCTCGCCCTGCGCGGTGATGCGGAAGCCGGGCACGGCGGTGGAGTCGTGGCGCAGCAGCCCGTCCGCGCCCGCGATCCGGAACGTCGTACGGAACTGCTGGTCGGGCAGTCCCCACAGGCCGCTGACGTGGCTGACGGCGCCGGAGGCGTGGGTGAGGACGGCGGTGGCGGTGACGACGTCGGCCGGGGCGCCGGTGGCGTGTTCGATGCCGCGGGTCTGGGCGTGCACGCGCACGACGTCGCCCGCGACCCAGCGGGCGATGTCGATGTCGTGCACCATCAGGTCCATGATCACGCCGCCGGACTGGGCGGGGTCGGCGAACCACGGCGCCCACTGCGGGCGCGCCCCGCCCCGGGTGAAGCGCAGGACCGCGAGCGGGCCGAGCTCGCCGCGGACGACGGCGTCCCGCATGGCCGCGTAGGCGGGGAAGTAGCGGACCACGTGCGCCGGGTGCAGGCGCACGCCCGCGGCGTCGGCGGCGGCCGCGATGTCCTCGGCGTCCGCGACGGTCAGCGCGAGCGGCTTCTCGCAGACGACGTGCCGTCCGGCGGCGATCGCGGCGCGGGCGAGGTCCTTGTGGGTGGGGGTGGGGGTGCAGATGTCGACGGCACGGCATGGGGCGAGGAGGTCGTCGAGGGCGGGCACGGCGGTGATGTCGTGCCCGCGTGCCGCGTACTCGGCGGCGAGTTTCTCCGCGGAGCCGTCCTGGGTGTGGACGCTGACCCGCGCGCCCAGTTCCAGCCAGCCGGGCAGGTGCGCGCGGGCGATGCCGCCCGCGCCGAGCAGGCCGATGTGAAGCGGTGGCATGGAGGTTCTGGCCTTTCTCTGTACGTCGGTGTGCCGTCAGCCCTTGGACCCGGAGAAGGCGACGCTCTGTACGAAGTGCCGCTGCAGGAAGACGTAGACGAGCAGCATCGGCAGGCTCGCGATCAGCGACCCGGCCATCATCACCGGGTAGTTGGTCTCGTACTGGCCCTCGAGGGAGGTCAGGCCCGCGCTGATCGGCATGGCGTCGGGGTCGGTGTTGACGATGAGGGGCCACAGGAGGTCGTTCCAGGCGGTCATCGCGGTGATGACGGCGAGCGCGGCGAGCGCGGGCCGGATCAGCGGCAGCATGATCGACCAGAAGATGCGGAAGGAGCCCGCGCCGTCGATGCGCGCGGCCTCCTCCAGTTCCTTGGGCAGCGCGAGGAAGGCCTGGCGCAGCAGGAAGGTGCCGAAGGCGCTGAACATGCCGGGCAGGAACAGCGCGGGCGTCGAGTTGAGCAGCCCGAACTGCTGGATGATGTCGTACTGCGGCAGCACGAGCAGGGAGCTCGGCACCATCAGGACGGACAGGAAGAGGCCGAACAGCAGGTCGCGGCCCCGGAATTGCATGCGCGCGAAGGCGTAGGCGGCGAGCGAGCAGAAGACGAGCTGACCCGCCGTGCGTCCGGCGGTGGCCAGCGCGCTGTTGGTGAGCATCTCGCGGAACGGCATCGCGGTGAAGACCTCGTCGAAGCTCGACCAGTTCCAGTCGTCGGGCAGGAACGTGGGCGGTACCCGGGAGACCTCGGCGAGCGACTTGAGCGCGGTGAGCGCCTGCCACAGGAACGGGAAGACCATCACGAGGGCGCCGAGCGAGAGCACCAAGTGGGTGGCCACGGAGCCGCCGTTGACACGCCACCGGGGTCGCGCGACGGCGGCCTCGGCACCGGTCGCCCGCGCGCCGGTGATCTCGGTGTCAGCCATAGTGCACCCACTTCCGCTGGAGCCGGAACTGCAGATAGGTGAGGCCCGCGATGAGCAGCATCAGCAGGAAGGCGAGGGCGGCCGCGGCGCCCTGGGCGTTCTCGATGAACGCCCATGTGTAGAAGAGGCCGACGACCGACTGGGTCTCCCCGACCGCGGGGTTCTTCTCGCCCATCATGATGAAGATCAGGTCGAAGGTCTGCAGGGACTGGATCATGCAGATGACGGACGCGAAGAACAGCGTGGGGCTGAGCAGCGGCAGGGTGATGGTGAAGAAGCGGCGCACGGGGCCCGCGCCGTCCAGCTCCGCGGCCTCGTAGTAGTCCCGGGGGATCGACTTGATGCCCGCCATGAAGATGATCAAGTAGTAGCCGGTGGTCGACCAGACCATGACGGCGCCGATGGCGAGCACGGCCGTCGAGGGGTCCGACACCCAGTAGTGCCGGTCGACGCCGAACCACCCGAGGATCTCGTTCAGGAGCCCGAAGTCGCCGTTGTAGAGCCAGTTCCAGACCAGGCCGACGGCGACGGGCAGGGTCACGAACGGCACGAAGTACAGGGCGCGGTAGACGGCGACGCCGCGCAGTCCGCGCCGGTTGAGGAGCGCGGCGACGACGATGGCGAGGGGCAGCGCGACCAGCCCGATGCCGCAGTAGATGAGGGTGTTGCCGAGGGCCTGCCAGACGGTGACGTCGCGCAGCACGCGCGCGTAGTTGTCGGTGCCGGTCCAGGTGTGGCCGCCGAAGGGGCCGAACTCGGTGAAGCTGAAGTAGAACGTCTGGATCATCGGCCAGAAGTAGAAGACGCCGAAGCCGATGCCGAGCGGCGCGATGAAGCCGTACGCGGCCCGCTGGCCGCGCCGGACCGGCCGCGCGGCGGTCCTGGGTGCCCGGCGTCCGGCCGACTTCGCGGCCGCCGTGGCGGGGAAGAGACTCATCAGCCGCGCTCCTCCTTCAGGGCCCGGTCCATCTGCTCGCCCAGGGTGCGGGCGGCGTCCTCGATGCCGCCCTTGCCGCTGAACGCGGCGCCGAGGAGCGGGTATTGGAGGTTCTCCCAGACGGCGGTGTTCTTCGAGCTGGGGTACGGCACGCCGTACTTCTCCATGTCGATGAAGTGCTTGAGGTCGAACTCCGGCATCGACTTCAGCCAGGCGTCCTGGGTGCCCGCGTAGCTGGAGATCGTGACGCCCGACTCGGCCTGGATCTCGGCGGCCCTGCGGCTCGCCATGAAGTGCACGAACTTCCAGGCGGCGGCCTTCTTGTCGCTCTTGGCGGAGATGACGTTGGCCAGGCCGTGGATGACGGTGGTGCGCTCGCGGCCCTTGGGAAGGACGGTGACTCCGGCGTGGTCCTTGAGGGCGGGCACGGCGTACATCTGCCCGGCCATCGCCGACAGGTCGTGCACCATGGCCACCTTCTCGGACCAGAAGCGCACCCGGCCGATGTTCTCCACCATCGCGGACTGCGGCGGCGACCAGCCGCGGTCGATCATGTCGGTGAGGAATCGCAGGCCCTCGACGGAGCGCTCGTCGCCGAAGCCGGAGTGGCCGTCGCGCAGGACGTATCCGCCCGCGGCGTGGATGGCCGGGTAGAGGACGAGTTGGCGCTGCATCTCGGAGCAGAAGCCGTGCACGCGCTCGCGCGGGTTGGTGAGTTCGGCGGCGGCGTCCCGCAGGTCGTCCCAGGTCCAGCTGGTGTCGGGGTACTTGACGCCCGCCTTGTCGAAGAGGTCCTTGTTGTACCAGAGGCCGATGGTGTCGAAGTCCTTGGGCAGCCCGTACTGGATCCCGTCGTACGCGTACAGCCGCACCAGTTGCTCGGGGTGGCGGTCGACCGGGGTCCGGTCGTGCTCGATGTGCTCGGACAGCGGCTCCAGGACGTCGTGGGCCGCGTAGAGCTGGAAGTTGACGGCGTTCATCCAGAACACGTCGGGGGCGGTGCCGCCGCGCATCGATGTCTTCAGGGTGGTCCAGTAGCTCGACCACGGGGTGAGCTCGATGCGCACGGAGATGTCCGGGTTCGCCTTCTCGAACGCGGCGATGATCTGCTTCATGCCCGGGACCTGGGCGGGGTCCCACATGCCGTACGAGACGGTGGTGCGGCCGCCGCCGTCGGCGCCGCCGCCCTCGTCCGAGCAGGCGGCGAGCACCGGGGCCGACGCCGCGGCCAGGCCTGAGCAGAGGAGGGTCCTCCTGCGCATACGCGCCTCCGCTTCCGTTGGGGTGGGGGTGGCTTGAGGTCACCGGGGGCCGGGCCCGGCGCGGGCGCCGACCCGGGCGCCGGCGGTCAGCCGACCGGGTCCGCGAGCAGTTCCTCCTCCACGCGGTCGAGTGCCTTGCGCACGGCGCCGAGGGCGACGCCGCGCTCGCCGAGGGTGCTCAGGGCGATCCGGGGGACGTGCAGCGTCTGGGGCCGCAGCCGTTCCTCCAGGAGCGGTACGAGGTGGGCGCCGAGCGGGGTCGCGCCGCCGGTGAGGACGACGAGTTCGGGGTCGAGGGCGAGGGCGAGGGCGGCGATGCCGGGCGAGATGCGGTCGGCGAAGTCCGCTATGGCGTCGAGCGCGCGCGGGTCCGCGGCGTCGGCCGCCCGGGCCAGCGCGGCCACCTCGGACTCGCCGTCGCGCAGCCCGTCCTTCCAGGCCAGGGCCTCGTGCGCGCGGCCCATGCCGAGCAGCGGAAGCAGGCCGAGTTCGCCCGCGCCGCCCCGGCCGCCGCGGTGCAACTGCCCGCCGATGGTGAGGCTGCAGGCGACGCGGTGGCCGGTCAGGACGCAGACCACGTCCCCGGCGAGGGTCGCGGCGCCCTGCCAGCGCTCGGCGAGCACGGCGAGGTTCACGTCGTTCTCGACGAGCGTGTGCCCCGTCTCGCCGTCGGCGAGCAGGCGGCCGAGGTCCACGCCGGACCACTCGGGCACCACGACGGAGGTGATGTGGCCGCTCGCGTCCACCACGCCGGGCACGCCGACGCAGCGGGCGAGCACCAGGTCACGGCGTACGGTGTGGGCGTCGAGGAAGGCGTCGAGGCCGTCCTGGAGCAGCGCGAGGCGCGGGCCGCCGCCCAACTCCGGGTCGATGTCGGCGCGTTCGGCGGCGAGGACGTTGCCGCCGAGGTCGGCGAGGAGCAGCACCATCTTGTGCAGCCCGATGTCGGCCCCGAGCACGTACCCGGACTCCCCCCGGAACCGGAACCGCCGCGCGGGCCGCCCCCGCACCCGCTCCCCCGCGTCGGCCTCGGTCACCCACCCCTGGGCGGCGAGTTCCTCCAGGGCCGCGTCCACGGTGGGCCGGGACAGGCCGGTGCCCGCGGCGAGTTCGGCGAGGGTCTGGGGGCTGCGGCGGTGCAGGGCGCGCAGGACGACGGTGGTGTTGAGGCGACGCAGGGCGGCCAGGTCGTGGCCACGCGTCCGTTTTCGCATGAGTTCTGCACCCCGGGGGAAGTGGTGGGACAGCTCGACTACGGCCCCATTAAAGGGGTGTGACGCGGCTCGCGTCGAGATTCGGTAGGAGAGTTGCATAAAGCTGCTCCGCCGGGAAGACCCCACGGAGGGCCGATTCCCTTACGGTCACCGGCCGTTGCCCGTACGGTCACGGGACCTTGCCCGCACCGCCGCACGATCCCTGCCGGTACGGTCACGGGACCCCGCGCCATCGTCCCGCGGCCGGGCCCGAGCGGCCCGAACCACCGTCCCCGTCCGAGGAGTTGCCCCCATGACCGCAGTCCCGCCCACCGCCGACGGTATCGGCGCCGCCGACGGCCTCGACACCGGCACCCCGCACCCCGCCCGCGTCTACGACTGGTTCCTCGGCGGCACGGACCACTACGCGGCGGACGCGGAGCTGGGGCGGCAGCTGGTCGCGCTGGACGCGAGCACCAAGTACTGCGCACAGCACAACCGCTGGTTCATGCGGCGGGCCACCCGCCACCTCGCGGGCACGGCCGGAATCCGCCAGTTCCTCGACCTCGGCAGCGGCATACCGACCGAACCGAACCTGCACCGCGTCGCCCAGTCCGCCGCACCCGACGCGCGGGTCGTGTACGTGGACAACGACCCGATCGTCCTCGCGCACGCCGAGCCGCTGATGGCCGGATCCGCGACGGGCGCGAGCACCTTCCTCCAGGCGGACGTCCGCGAGCCCGACCGCATCCTCGAACTCGCCGCCACCGTCCTGGACTTCGACCAGCCGATCGCCCTCTCCCTGATCGCCCTCCTGCACTTCGTCAGCGACGACGACGGGGCACGCGAGATCGTCGCCCGCCTCACCGGCGCGCTCGCGCCCGGCAGCCACCTGGTGCTCTCCCAGATGGCGGGCGACTGGATCCCCGAGCGCACCGACCGCGCCGTGGAGATGTACAAGGCGGGCGGCGTCACGCTGGTCCCGCGCTCCCGAGCCGAGGTGGAGCGCCTCTTCGACGGCTTCGAACTGCTCCAGCCGGGCTTGGTGTGGCCGCCCGACTGGCGTCCGGAGCTGGGGGTGGACGAGGTGCGGGACGGGACGGAGGTGCCGTTGTACGCGGGGGTGGGGCGGAAGGGCTGAGGGGGCCTCCTGGCCCGAGTCGGCCCGGCGAACGGCTCCCCGCAGCAGGCCCCCTCCCCGCCACCTCCCCTTTTGGTCGTCTTGACGATAAGCGCGCCGGAGCCCTATCGTCGGGATGACGAAAAACGGGGAGGGGTTCCACCATGGCCGACATCACCCGGCGCCTTGGCCTGCGCCATCTGCGGTCCGCGCCGACCGCGCACATCCGGCACCACAAGAACGGGAAGCTCGCCCACGACGGGCCGGGGCTGAGCTTCTGGTTCCGCCCGCTGAGCGCGGCGCTGTCCGAAGTGCCGGTCGACGACCGGGAGTTGGCAGTCGCCTTCCACGCGCGCACCGCCGACTTCCAGGACGTCACCGTGCAGGCCGCGGTGACCTACCGGATCAGCGACCCGGCGGCGGCCGCCGCCCGCCTGGACTTCTCCGTCGACCCCGACACCGGGGTCTGGCGGTCCGCTCCCCTGGAGCAACTGTCCACGCTGCTCACCGAGTCGGCCCAGCAGCACGCCCTCGACGTACTCGCCCGGATGCCGCTGTCGGCCGCGCTCGCGGAGGGGGTGGCGGCGGTGCGGGAGCGGGTGCGCACCGGGCTCGGCTCCGAACCGCGGCTGCCCGCCACCGGGATCGAGGTCGTCGCCGTACGCGTGGTGGCGATCCGGCCCGAGCCGGAGGTGGAGCGCGCGCTGCGCACCCCGGCGCGCGAGCGCATCCAGCAGGACGCGGACAGCGCCACGTTCGAGCGCCGGGCCGTGGCGGTCGAGCGCGAGCGCGCCATCGCCGAGAACGAGCTCGCCAGCCGCATCGAACTCGCTCGCCAGGAGGAGCAGTTGGTCGCCCGGCGCGGCACCAACGCGCGCCGCGAGGCCGAGGAGAAGGCCGCCGCGGACGCCGTACGCACCGAGGCCGAGGCCGCCCGCACCGTCGCACTCGCCCAGGCCGAGGCCGAAGCCGCCCGCACCGTCGGCGAGGCGCGCGCCGCCGCCCAGCGGTCCTGGCTGACGGCCCACGCGAGCGCCGACCCGGCGACCCTGCACGCCCTGGCGGCGACCCGCCTCGCGGAGAACGTGCCGCGCATCGAGAGCTTGACGCTCACCCCGGATGTGGTGACGGGGTTGCTGGGGAGGCTGGGGCGCGGTGGGGGCGGCGTCGGGGCCGAGGCGGGTGCCGACGCGGACGCCGGGGCCGGGGCCGGGGGAAGCCCTGGCGCGGGCGCCGCTGCCGATCAGGGCGCGCGTGGCAGCCGCGGCTCGGGCGGCGGAGGGCACTCATGACGCTGGCGCCGCGTGCCGTCCTCGTGCACCGCACCACCGAGTACGAGGAGTTGCTCGCCCGGCACGGCACGCACGGGCAGGCCGCGTTCTTCCTCTCCTCGCGCGGCCGGGACATCGACGAGGTGGCCGGGCGGCACCGGCTGGCGCAGCGGGCGCTCGCCGACGTGGCGGCGGCGGTGCCGCTGCGGTGGCGGACGGCGCGGGTGGAGCGCGCGGACCTGGACCGGTTCCTGTTCGGGCCCGAGGACGTGGTGGTCGTGGTGGGGCAGGACGGGCTGGTCGCGAACGCCGCCAAGTACCTGTCGGGGCAGCCGGTCGTGGGGGTCGACGCCGAGCCGGGGCGGAACCCCGGTGTGCTGGTGCGGCACCGGGCCGCCGACGCGGCCAAGCTGCTGCCGCACGCGGCGGCGGGGGCGGCCGGGGCGGACGAACTCACCATGGTCGAGGCGGTGACCGACGACGGCCAGCGGCTGCGCGCCCTCAACGAGATCTACGTCGGCGCCGCCGGGCACCAGACGGCCCGCTACCGCCTCAGCTCCGGCGCGGGGCCGGGCGGCACGGAGGCCCAGGCGTCCTCCGGGGTCGTGGTCGGCACCGGCACGGGTGCCACTGGCTGGCTGGGTTCGCTGCGCCGCCAGGCCGCGGACGGCCCGCGCCCACCGGAACCGTACGAGGCCCGCCTCCTCTGGTTCGTCCGGGAGGCCTGGCCGTCCCCGACGACCGGCACCACCCTCGTGCGCGGCGAACTCACCGCCGGCCAACGCCTCTGGCTCACCGTCGAGTCGGACCACCTCGTGGCCTTCGGCGACGGCATGGAGACCGACGCGCTCGGCCTCGGGTGGGGGCAGAGCGTGCGGGTGGGGGTGGCGGCGGGGGCGCTGCGGCTGGTGGGCTGAGGGGGCGGTGGGGCCTCGGGGGCGGTGGGGGCCTCGCGGGCTACGGGGGCAGCGGCCTGGCACGGCAGGGGCGGGCGTGCGGGGTGCGCCCCTGCCCGGGTTGTCTGGCCTGGGGGTTGCAGGTTTGCCCAAGACTTGCCCAACGTCGTGGGTGCATCGTGCTGGCTTGAGGGCACCGTGCGCGGCCGGGTGCCCCCTGGCCCACTCACGGCGGAAGGCAAGGGACAAGTGATCGAGACCTTGTCCACCACCGAGGACCTCCCCTGGGGAGAGCGCTTCGCCAACTGGAACGAGCTGACCTCCCGCGCCGTCCTCCCCACCCGAGCGCGATGTCACGACGAAGCGGGCTTCCAGGCATCGGCTCTGGTACTCGGCTCGGGCACCCTGCAGATATCGACCGGCACGTCGTGGTCGTCGTATTCCGCGGCGCGCACCCAGAAGCTCATCCGGCAGTCGGACCCGGAGCGGTACCTCCTCGGCGTCGTGCGCTCCGGAAGACCCCGATTCAGCCAGGGGAACCACGACGCCCGCCTCAGCGCCGACGACTTGATCGTCCTCGACTCCTCCCAGCCGTTCACCTCGCACCACGAGCCCGGCAAGCTCGAGACCCTGATCCTCCCCAAAGCACTCCTGCCGCTCCCCGCGGCGCAGGTGGCTCCGCTGCTGGCCCAACGGCTCCCCGGGAACACCGGCATCGGCGCCGTCCTCGCCCGCTGTCTCCAGGAGATCGCCTGCACGGACAGCCGGTACCGAGGTGCCGACATCATCCGCCTGCTCGACACCGCCCTGGAACTGCTCGCCGCCCTGCTGGCCCACGAGCTCCAGTCGCCGCACGCGCTGTCCCCCGAGAGCCAACAGCATTCCCTGCTCGCCCGCGTCCAGTCCTTCATCCACCAGCACCTGGCCGACCCCGACCTGTCACCGGCGACCGTCGCCCACGCCCACCACATCTCCCTGCGCCGCCTGCAACAGGTGCTCGCCACCGCGGGCACGACCCCCGCGGCCCTGATCCGGCGCAAACGACTGCAGCAGTGCCAGCGCGCCCTGCTGGACCCCGGGCACGGCGGGTGCACCATCCGGACCATCGCCGCCCGCTGGGGCTTCACCAGCCACGCCCACTTCACCCGGCTCTTCCACGCCACCCACGGATCATCACCCAGCGAATACCGGGCCTCCCACGGCTCGCTCCTGCGCACACCGACGAGCCCACCGCACGACTAGCCGACGACGACTCGGGGCGTTCGCGGAATCCTCCCCGTGCGGCGACGAAGATCGCAGGTGGGGGCCGGTGCAGGACCCCCGGCCAGGTAGGGCAGGATGGGCGGCCGTGTCTTCGCGCACGGGAGCGAACCGGCCGACCATGGGAGCGTATTGATGGACCGAGCCCTCACTCTGCACGACTGGACGATCGCCGGGACAGCGGTGCTCTGCGGGCTCGCGGCGGCGGTGCTGCTGCGGATGTCGCTGCGCTGGCTCGGGGAGCGGGCCAGTCGGACCCGGTGGGGCGGGGACGATGTCATCGTCGACGCCGCCCGCGCGCTCGTGCCGTGTGCGGCGATCGCGGGCGGGCTCGCCGCGGCGGCGGCCGCGCTGCCGCTGACGCCGCGTACCGGACGTACCGTCACCCTCGTCCTGTCGGCGCTGCTCATCCTCGCCGCCACGGTCACCGCGG
This sequence comes from Streptomyces flavofungini, assembly GCF_014650815.1. Lineage (GTDB taxonomy): Bacteria > Actinomycetota > Actinomycetes > Streptomycetales > Streptomycetaceae > Streptomyces > Streptomyces flavofungini. The sequence goes on along the minus strand of NZ_BMVR01000010.1, from coordinate 212,687 downwards.
CCCGGATCGTCGCGGGGCTCGTCAAGTCGCTGGCCCAGTCGCGCTCCGGCGTGGCGGGCTCGGCGACCATATTCGTCAACATCAGCCGGGTCGTGGTGCTCGCCATCGGGTTCCTGGTGGTGCTGCAGACGCTCGGTGTGTCCATCGCGCCGCTGCTCACCGCCCTCGGCGTGGGCGGGCTCGCGGTCGCGCTCGCCCTGCAGGACACCCTCGCGAACCTCTTCGCGGGCGTGCACATCCTCGCCGCGAAGACCGTGCAGCCGGGCGACTACATCCGGCTGACCAGCGGTGAGGAGGGCTACGTCGTCGACATCAACTGGCGCAACACCTCGGTGCGCAACCTCTCCAACAACCTCGTCATCATCCCCAACGCCAAGCTCGCGGGCACCAACATGACCAACTACAGCCGCCCCGAGCAGGAGCTGTCGATCATGGTGCAGGCGGGTGTCGGCTACGACGCCGACCTCGACCGCGTCGAGCAGGTCACCGTCGAGGTCGTCGACGAGGTCATGAAGGACATCACCGGGGCCGTCCCCGACCACGAGGCCGCCATCCGCTTCCACACGTTCGGCGACTCCCGGATCGGCTTCACGGTGATCCTGGGCGTCGGCGAGTTCAGCGATCAGTACCGGATCAAGCACGAGTTCATCAAGCGGCTGCACCGGCGCTACCGCGCCGAAGGCATCCCCGTCCCCGCCCCGACCCGCACGGTGACCGTGCGGCAGGGCGCGGTTCCTGTGCTCATCCCCCATCAGCGGGACGCGGAACACAGGGATGCGGTCGATGTTCCGGCGGTACCTCACGACGACACCCAGGCCTGATCCGGCGTCCGGTCCGGCCCGGCCCGCTGCCCCTTCTCGAACCCTCTCGAACCTTCTCGAAAGGCCTTGCATAAGGGGGTGTTGGGGGGCCGCGAACTACCCGTGGGGGAGGAAAACCGGTCGCATATGACGGGCGGGCAGTCGCCCCGGCCCGGGCCCGCGCGCCACACCCCTGCCGTACAGCGCCGGAATCCCCGCTCCCGGATCCATGGTCGGCCTTTTCCGGCCGATCGCTAAAAGTAGTTGAAAAGTTACACCTTGTGGTCACGGAACCGCACGCAGACGATCGGCCCCTGCCCGTCTTCGAGGAGGTTCCCGTGAACGATCGCCTTTCGCTCTCTCCGGATTCAGCACGGCAACTCGCGACCGCGACCAAGACCGCGCCGCAGATGCGCGGCACCACGCCCCGCTATCTGCTGCGCGCGCTGCCCTGGGTCGACCTCAAGTCCGGTGTGTACCGCGTGAACCGGCGCCGCACGTTCATGCTCGGCGACGACCGGATCGCCACGCACACCGACGGCGGTTCGCCCCGCGTCATACCGGGCGACCTGCGCGAACTGCCGTATCTGCGGGACGCCGAGGAGTCCTGCCTCACCGAACTCGCGGGCGCCTTCACCGAGGTCAGCTTCGAGGCCGGGCAGGTCCTGGCGCAGGAGGGCGACCCCGCCGAGCGGCTGTGGATCATCGTGCAGGGCCGCGCCGAGAAGCGGGTGACCGGGCGCTACGGCGAGGAACAGCTCATCGAGGTCATCGGCGACGGCCAGTTCTTCGACCTGGGCGCCTGGACCCGCGAGGAGCAGGCGCCGTACCGCGTGCGGGCCCTGACCCCCGGCACCGCGCTGTGCGCCGACCGCGGCGCCCTCGCCGCGCTCGCCGACCGCGACGCGGGCGTACGGAACTCGATCACCGCGTACGTCTCCGGCAACGGCGTCCGGCCCGGGGCCGAGGTGCCGGTCGACCTCACCTCCGGCCACGTCGGCGAGCCCGACCTGCCGGCCACGTACGTCGACTACGAGGACGCGCCCCGCGAGTACCACATGACGCTCGCGCAGACGATCCTGCGCGTCCACACCCGCGTCCACGACGTCTACAGCGGCGACGTCGACCAGACCCGCCAGCAGGCGCTGCTCACCGTCGAGGCGCTGCGCGAGCGGCAGGAGGCGGCGCTGCTCAACCACCCGGAGTTCGGCCTGTTCCACAGTGTGGCGCCGGGCCAGCGGGTGCAGACACGCACCGGCTCGCCGACCCCGGACGACCTGGACGAGCTGCTGTCGAAGGTGTGGAAGCAGCCGAGCTTCTTCCTCGCGCACCCGAAGGCCATCGCCGCCTTCGGCCGCGAATGTACGCGGCGGGGTGTGCCCCCGGTGACGGACAGCCGCTTCGGCAGCCCGCTGCTCACCTGGCGCGGGGTGCCGCTGCTCCCGTCGGACAAGGTGCCGTTCAGCAACGGTGTCAGCGGCAACGGCTCGGGCGCGGCCCTCGGCACCACCGAGATCCTGCTCATGCGGATGGGCGAGGCCGACCGGGGCGTGGTCGGCCTGCGGCCCGCGGAGGTCGCCGACGAGGTCGAGCCCGGTCTGTCCATGCGGAACATGGGCACCGACCAGAAGGGCATCAGCTCGTACCTGATGACGGCGTACTTCAACACGGCGGTGCTGGTCGAGGACGCCATCGCGGTGCTCCAGAACGTCGAGGTGAACAACTACCATGACTACTCCTGATCTCAGGGCGCTGCTGCGTTCCCCTGAGCAGGTGCCGTCGCCGACGGCCACCTCGGCAGCCGGGATCCCGGCGACGCCCTCGGCGACCGCGGCGCCGACGACTCCGGCGGTACCCACGACCGGCGTGCCCGCGGCGGCGACCCCCGCCCCCGCGGACGTACCGGCCGTCCCCGCCGAGACACCGACGGCGGCCACCACCGTCCCCGCCGCACCCCCGGCCGACCTCTCCGGCCTCACCGCGACGCCCCCCGGCGCCTTCTCGCCCGAGGCCGCCCGCAAGGACGTCCCGATCCTGCACCGCACCGTCAACGGGCATCCGCTCGTCTGGCTCGACAACGGGGCGACCACGCAGAAGCCGCGGCAGGTGATCGAGGCCGTGAGCGCGTACTACAGCGCGGCCAACTCCAACATCCACCGCGGCGCGCACACCATGGCGCGCGAGGCCACGGAGCTGTACGAGGCGGGGCGCGGCGCGGTCGCCGAGTTCCTGGGGGCGCCCTCGCCCGACACGATCATGTTCGTGCGGGGCACCACCGAGGCGATCAACCTGGTGGCGCAGAGCTGGGGCCGGGCCCACCTCGGGCCGGGGGACGACATCCTCGTGCCCGTCCTGGAGCACCACTCGGACATCGTGCCCTGGCAGTTGATCGCCGAGGAGACGCGCGCACGGGTCGTGCCCGTGCCGCTGACGCCGGACGGCGAGATCGACCAGGCCGCGTACGCCGACCTGTTGTCCGCGCGCACCCGGATGGTCGTGGTCAGCCAGGCCTCGAACGTGCTCGGTACGGTGCCGCCGGTGGCCGAGATGACGGCGCTCGCGCACCGGTACGGCGCGAAGGTGCTGGTGGACGGCGCGCAGGCGGTGGCCCACATGCCGGTGGACGTGCAGGAACTCGGCGCGGACTTCTACGCGTTCTCCGGGCACAAGCTGTTCGCGCCCACGGGCATCGGCGCGCTGTACGCGACGCCGCAGGCCATGGCGGAGATGAAGCCCTGGCAGGGCGGCGGCAACATGATCGAGTCGGTGAGCTTCGAGCGGACCACGTTCGCGGCGATGCCGCACATGATGGAGGCCGGGACCGGCCACATCTCGGGCGTCGTCGGCCTGTTGGCGGCGATCGACTGGCTGCGGGGCTTCGACCAGAGCGCCGTGGCGGCGTACGAGCAGGCGCTCATGGCGTACGCGATGCAGGCGATGGCGACCGTGCCGGGCCTGGAGGTGATCGGGTCGGCGGCCGAGCGGATCGCGGTCATGACCTTCACGATGGCGGGCCACGATCCGGCGTCGATCGCGAGCTGGCTGGACAAGGACGGGATCGCGGTCCGTGCGGGCCACCACTGCGCGCAGCCCGCGCTCGCGCACTACGGCCTGGAGTCGGCGGCCCGCGCCTCGTTCGCGCTGTACAACACCTCGGACGAGGTGGACCAGTTGGTGGCGTCGCTGCGGCGGCTCGGCCAGTCGGGACAGACCGGCCGGACCGAGCAGTCCGGGCAGGCCGCCCCGGCGCAGTAGCCGCGTGCCACCCCGGGATCCGGGGCCGTCAGCCCGTGGGGCGGCGGCTCCGGGTCCGGACGTGGAACACGATGAGGCCGATGACGGCGAAGGACGCCGCCCAGATCAGGCCGAGACCGAGGTAGCGCCACAGGACGGTGTCGCCGAGCGAGCCGCCCACGGAGAACTGCATCGGCCCGAAGGACGGGAAGTACTGCAGGACCGGCTTGTTGGCGGCCGGGTTGCCGAGCGGGTTCTGCAGGAACGTGTCGGTGAGGCCGCCCATGATGATGAGGAAGAAGCCCTCCAGGTCGTTCTTGACCAGGACGCCGAGGAGCAGGCCGAGCGAGCCGTAGGTGAGGGTCATGGTGACGAACCCGGCGAGGATGGTCGCCCAGCCCGTGAACCCGGGGCGCCAGTACAGGAGCAGCGCGAGGGCCGTGTAGAGCGCGATGGTGCCCGCGACGATGCCGATGGCGAGCATCTTGGCGCCGATGAGGGTGGACTGGCGGAACCCGGCGAAGGCGAGGCGCCTGTCGAAGGCCAGGGCCTTGCGGACGGCGTCGAAGACGACGAAGCCGGAGATCATCGTGAGTGAGTTGAGCCCGGCGGTGATCAGGGTGATGTGCTTGCCGGAGACGCTCAGCATGTCGCCGGTGGCGTACAGCTTGAAGTCCAGGCCCTTGTCGCCCGCGATCGACGTCATCAGCAGGTACCAGAGCGGCACGAACCCGAGCAGGAGCAGCGCGGCGAGGCGGTTGCGGCTCTGTTCGCGTACGGAGAACCGCAGCGCGGTCGGGAACTGGGCGTAGAGCGGGGTGCCCGTGAGGGTGTCAGGCGCCGGCATGGGTGTGCTCCTTCACTTCCAGATCGCGCGGCGTCAGCCGGCCGTCGACGAGGTCGGCGAGGACGTCGAAGCGCTCCTGCTCGAAGACGAGGTGGGTGATGACGACCACGGCCTTGTCCCGCTCGTGCAGTTGGTCGACGAGGTCCCAGAAGCGCAGATACGTCTCCCAGTCGAAGCCCTGGTACGGCTCGTCGAGGAGCAGGACGTCGGGGTCGTGCAGGAGCGCGAGCGTGAGGTTGAGCTTCTGGCGGGTGCCGCCGGACAGGTCGCCCGCCGCGGTCTCGCGGTACTTCGCGTAGCCGAGCAGGTCCACCAGTTCGTCCGCGCGGTCCAGGCTGGTCAGGCGGTGGGCGGCGGCGAAGTAGCGCAGGTGCTGGTCCACGGTGAGGTTGGCGTTGAGGACCGGGTCCTGGGGGCAGTAGCCGAGGGCGCCACTGAGGGTGACCTCGCCCTTGTCGACGTGCAGGGTGCCCGCGATCGACTTCAGGAGCGTCGACTTGCCGGAACCGTTCTCGCCGACCACGGCGACCAGTTGGCCGGGCTCGACCGTGAGGTCCACGCCGCGCAGCACCTGATGTCGGCCGTAGGCCTTGTGGATGTCCCGGGCGGTGAGTGCGGGCTTCGGCCTTGTGGTCATGCCTGGGCTCCTTCTGCTTCCGGCTGAGCTGTTTCCGCCTGCGGTTCTGCTGCTGGTGTTCGTGCTGGTGCTGGTGCTTGCGGAGCTTCAGGTGCTTGGGGTGCTTCGGGCGTTTGGGGTGCTTCCGGTGGCGCGTTCAGCCCGCCCGCGTAGATGGTCAGGAGCTCCGGGCCCCAGCGGGCCAGGCCCGCCGCCGACAGCGGGTCCACGCCGAGTACCCCGGTGAGCTGGTCACGGAGCAGGAACACCGACAGGTCGTTGACCAGCAGCAGCGCGGCACGGACCTGCGGGTCGCCGCCCCGGGCGGCGGCGCCCGATTCGGCGAGGTCGTCCAGCGTCTCCCTGCTCATCGCGTACAGCCGCCGGAACAGGCCGCGGCCCGCTTCCGTGTCGGACAGCAGCAGCCGTCGCAGATAGCCCGGCAGCGGTGAGCCGACCGGCAGGTGACGCAGGAAGATCTCGCCGAGCGAGCGCGCCGCCGCGGCCGACTCGCCAAGGAGCTCCGGGCCGCTCTCGCCGGTCAGCTCGCTGAGCATGCCCTCGAAGACGGTGATGACGTACTGGTCGACCTCCTGGCGCAGGCCGTCCTTGGAGCGGAAGTGGTGCACCACGAGTCCCGGCGAGACACCGGCCGCGGTGGCGATCTGCCGGACGGTCACCACGTCGGGGCCGTGCGCGGCGAAGAGGCGCAGGGCCTCGTCTCTGATGACCGCCCGTGTGGTGCGGTCCTCGGGCATTGAACGCATGTACAGCAGACTAAACGCTCGTTCAATCGACTGTCCAGTACCGCCGGAACGCCGGGCTCCGGGGTGCTGGCGTGGGGCGGCCGGTGCACGGGGGCACGGCAGCGGAAGGCCGCGCGGCGGGCGGTCGTCAGTCATCCGTGGAGGCGTGCGGCGTCCGTCTCCACGGATGATGGATGCGGATATCCGGAAATTGATCGGGACCCGTACGGACGAAACCCGTCAGGTGATCGATGACACCCGGACACCACCCCTGCAAAACTCGTGCCCAGCCGAAAGGACAGGGCCAAGAGGGGGCCAAAGGGGGCCTTGTAGTCTCTTCTCCCCGAGCGACCAGTGCTGCCCTTTGCTGTCCAGTGATGCCGTTTGCTGTCACCGGGGGGAACGTCATGCACATCAATATCCTGGGGCCCGTCTCCGTGGCCGCGGACGGGAAACTCCACGGAATTCAGGCCAACAAGGTACGGGCCATGCTGGCCACGCTCGCCCTCGACGCGGGCCGGGCCGTCTCGCACGGCGACCTCGCCGACGAGCTGTGGGCGGGTCAGCCGCTCGGCAACACCCGCAACGCGCTCCAGGCGCACGCCACCCGGCTGCGCAAGGCCTTCGACGGCCACGAAACGTGCCGCCGGGGCGCGACGGTGCTGCGGGCGGTGCGCGGCGGCTATCTGCTGGACGTGCCGCCCGCCTGCGTCGACGGCAACCGTTTCCTCGACCTGGCCACGCGCGGCGCGGCCGCGCTGCCCGTGGCCCCCGAGCGGGCCATCGAGCTGCTGCAGGCCGGACTTGAGCTGTGGCAGGGGCCCGCGCTGCTCGACGCGGGCGACGGGCTGCGCTGCCAGGGCGCGGCCGCGCTCTTCGACGAGCGGCGTCTGACGGTCCGGGAGGACCTGATCCGGGCCCGGCTCGCCGTCGGTGACGCCGCCCGCGCGGTGGCCGAGCTGCGCCGCCTGGTGGCCCAGCACCCGCTGCGCGAGCGCTTCTGCGAGCTGCTGATGCTCGGCCTGTACCGCACCGGCCGGCAGGCGGAGGCCCTGGAGCTGTTCCATGTGACGCGGCGGCGGCTCGACGAGGAGCTGGGCGTGCAGCCCGGAATCGTGCTGCAGCGTCGGCACACGGAAATCCTGTCGCAGGATCCGGCGCTTTCCCTTTCAACTGCCACAGCCGCCACGTGAATCTCCGGGACCGCCATGGGAACGATTTCACCTCAGGGGTCCCACTTCTTGAAGTGTGACTCGGGGGGGCACTCCGTGGGCACTTCCCGGGGCGGCGGGAGGGATTTCGTCGCGCCGCGAACAGTGCCTGTCGACGGTGCCGTGAGCAGTGCCGCCAGCAGTGGCGTCAGCAGTGCCGTGAACGAGAACTCATTGCCAGGTAGAACATCTGGTTCGGCGACCGCAGGAGCAGCCGCGTGATGACGTCAGATCCGCAACCACCCCGGCGCGCCGCGCCCGTCCGGCCCGGGGAGCCCGTCGCCATCGTGGGTGTCGCGGCGCTCGACCCGGGCACGCTCGACGACGTCGTGGTGGACGTCGCCCGATTCGGCATCCCGCCGATGCAGGCCAGGTCCATGAACCGGATGCAGTTGCTGATGCTGGAGGCGGCCCGCCGGTGCCTGGCCGACGCGGGCCATCCGGAGCGGCCGCTGCCCGCCGAGCGCACCGACGTCGTCGCCGGTCTGTGCTTCGCCCTCGACCGGCAGCACGCGAACGCCCTGCGGGTCGAACTGCCCCGGTACGCCCGCGAGGTGGAGCGCGCGGCCGTCGCGGCGGGCGCCGAACCGGACAGCGCCGCGCGCGCCGGGGCCGAGCTGCGCGGGCGGCTCACGCGGCGGCTCGGCGGGTCGCCGCACGACCGGGTCGGCGAGATGGCCAGCACCATCCCGGCACGGATCGCGGCGGCCTTCAAGCTGCACGGCCGTACCCTCGCCGTCGAGTCCGCTGAGGCCACGTCGTTCGTGGCCCTCGCCCACGCGCTCGGGCAGTTGCGGGCCGAGGGGTCGGACGCGGTGCTCGTGCTCGCGGGGCAGCGGGACGAACATCCTTACGTGGCATGGGCGTTGGCGGCGAAGGGGCGGCCCGGGGCCGGGCAGCCGCCAGGGGCCGGACGGTCACCCGGCGCCGACGAGCCGCCCTCCGCACGCCCCCTACGCCCCCTCACCGAAGGCGTCGGCGCCGTCCTCCTCAAACGGCTCTCGGACGCCGTCCGCGACCAGGACCGCGTCTACGCCACGATCCTCGACTGCACCCTGCACCACGATCCGCAGCCCGGCTGCTTCCGCCCGTCCCGCTCCGCCGAGCTGTGGCAGCGGGCGGCCAGGGAATCACTGCGGGCGGCGGGGGTCGACGCGGAGACCGTGCAGTACGTCGAGTACGTGGACTCCGCCGTCACCACAGCCTCAGCCACAGCCGACACCACCGTCGCCACCGTCGCCACCGTCGCCACCGTCGCCGCAGACACCGCAGACACCGCAGACACCGCAGACACCGCAGACACCGCAGACACCGCAGACACCAGCGTCACCACCCACCACGAAGCCGCGACCGGCACAGCGCACCACCCCTCGGACGCCCCCGTCCTCGGCACCGGCGACGGCCGCGCCTTCGCGCACGCGGGCCTCGCCTCCCTCACCAAGGTCGCCCTGGCCCTGCACCACGGCCACTACCCTGGCCAACCCCTCGGCTCAAGCGCCGAGTCGGACGGCACGGCGACCCGGCACCCGGAGCCGGGCGCGCCCTGGCCGTCAGGCGTACGACCCGACACGCCACGCCGAGCCGTGGTCCAAGGCGCCTCCCTCACCGGCACGTTCAGCCACCTCGTACTGGAGGAGCACCCCGCCCCGCGGGCGGCGGAGCCCGGACCCGGAAACCACCCGGCCCCCCGGGGACGCGCCCGCCGCGCCTGGGCCTCGGCCACCCGGGCCGTGCCCGTCGCGGTGGTCGGCCTCGGCGGGCGCTTCGCCGGGGCCGCGGACGCCGCCGGGTTCTGGCGCGTCGTGGACTCGGGCCGGACCCGGATCGGGCCCGTGCCGGAGGCGGTGCTCGACCGGGAGCTGTACTACTCCCCCGGCGCCCTCAGCCTCACCCACTCGTACACCGACCAGGGCGGGCACGTACCGGTGCCCGCCGAGCCGCCGGAGGACCTGGCGGTGCTGCCGCCCCGGTACGCGGCGCTCGACGGCGCGCAGCGGCTCGCGCTCGCCGTCGCCGCCGAACTCTTCGCGCCGCGCCACGCGCTCGCGGGGCGCGGGGTGGTCGCGGTCGGCGGCACGCTGGGGCTGACGCGCGAGCGGCGCGCCCACGCGGATCTCGCCCTCGACGGCCTGGACGACACGGTCGTGGGGCTCCCGGCGCTCGCCGGGCTGTCCCCGCTGGGCCGCAAGAAGCTCCTCGAACGGCTGCGGGAGCGGACCGGGCGGGTCGCCGACGGCCTGCCGCCCGCGCTCCTCGACGGCTGTCTGGCCAGCGGCGTCGCCGCGCTGCTCGCCAACGAGTACGGGCTCGACGCGGTCCCGCTCGCCGTGGAGGCGGCCTGCGCGTCGTCGCTCGCCGCACTCGACATCGCCGTCGGCGCGCTGCGCTCCGGCGCGGCGGACTACGCCGTCGCGGGCGGCGTCGAACTGGCCTGCAACGTACGGGACATGGTGCTGTGCTCGGCGCTCGGCCTCCTGTCGCACAGCAGGAACGCGCCGTTCGACGCGGGTGCCGACGGTTTCACGCCGGGGGACGGCTGCGGGCTGTTCCTGCTGAAGCGGTACGACGACGCGCGGCGCGACGGAGACACCGTGCACGGCGTGATCCGTGCCGTCGGCGCGTCCAACGACGCCAAGTCGCTCATCGCACCGGACGTCGCGGGCCAGGTGCGCGCCATGCAACGCGCCTTCGCCCAGGTCGACTTCGAGCCCTGCACGGTCGACTACCTGGAGGCGCACGGCACCGGCACGAAGGTCGGCGACCGGGTCGAGATCGCGGCGGCGGCGCGCCTGTACGCGGGCGGGCCGCGGGCGGAGCCGCTGCGCATCGGCTCGGCGAAGTCGTTCTTCGGGCACACCTTCGCGGCGGCGGGCAGCGCCGGGCTGCTGCGCACGCTGCTCGCCCTGCGCGCCGGGACCCTGCCGCCCAACACGCTGCTGCGCACGCTCAATCCGGCGCTCGGCCTCGCCGCCATCCCCGCCGAGATCCGCACCGAGGCGGAGCCGTGGACCCGGCCGCCGGGCAGGCCGCGGCGGGCGGCCGTCAGCTCCTTCGGCACCGGCGGCATCAACTACCACGTGCTCGTAGAGGAGCACCGCGAGGAAGGGTCCGGACCACGATGAGCTTGTCCTTCGACGCCGACGCCGACACATCCGCCACCATCGGGACAGCTGCCGAAGCCGCGGAGATGTGCCGCATGGTCGAGGCCTTCGCGCGGCGCGAACTCGGCGACGTACCCACGTCGTTCGACCGTGCCGAGTTCCGGCGGCGCTGGCTGCTCGCGGGCGGGCAGGGCCTGGTCGGCAGTGTGGTGCCGGAGCGGTACGGCGGCAGCGGCCTGGACGCGGTGACGGCCGCGGCCGTCCTGGAGGCGCTCGGCTACGGCTCCCCGGACACCGGGTTCGCGTTCTCCGTGGCGGCGCATCTGTTCGCCGCGGTGATGCCGATCGTGGAGTTCGGCACGGAGCGGCAGAAGCAGGCGTGGCTGCCCGCGCTGTGTTCGGGCGAGCGGATCGCCGCGCACTCCATCACGGAGCCGGAGGCCGGTTCGGACACCCTCGCGCTGCGCACGCGGGCGGTGCGGGAGGGCGACCACTACGTCCTCGACGGCGCCAAGGCGTTCACGACGAACGCGCCCGTCGCGGACGTGTTCGTGGTGCAGGCGGCGACCGCGCCCGGCGGTGGCTTCTTCGGCCTGACGGCGTTCGTCGTCGAGGCCGACACGCCGGGGCTCACGGTCGGGCCCGCGTACGACAAGGTGGGGCTGCGCGGCTCGCCGACGGCCGATGTGCGCCTGGACGGGTGCGTGGTGCCCGCGAGCCGGGTCCTGGGCGCGGAGGGCGCGGGCGCGAGCGTGTTCGCGGGGTCCATGAAGTGGGAGCGCACCTGCCTGTTCGCGGCGTACCTCGGCGCGATGCGGCGCGTCCTGGAGTCCACGGTCGCGTACGTCAAGGAGCGCGAGCAGTTCGGTGTGCCCATCGGCGGCTTCCAGGCGGTGAGTCATCGCGTCGTCGACATGACGCTGGCCCTGGAGTCGGCGCGGCTGCTGCTCCAGGAGGCGGCGCGGGGCCTGGCGCGGGGCAGCGAGGACGAGGTCGCGCCCGCGCTCGCGAAGCTCGCCGTCAGCGAGGCGGCCGTACGGATCGGTCTCGACGCGATCCAACTGCGGGGCGCGCTGGGCGTCCTGACGGGCGGTGACGCCGAGACGCTGCTGCGGGACGCCTTGCCTTCGCGCATCTTCTCCGGGACCAATGAGATCCAGAAGAACAACATCGCCCGCGCCCTCGGCCTGGGCGGCAACCGCCGCTCGGGCGGAAGGCACTGACCGTACGGGCGTCACTCCTGACCGGCACCACTCCTGACCGGCACCACAACCTGACGGACACCACGCCCCTGACTGACGGGATGTCATTCACCATGTCGCCCGACACACCCCACCCCGCGCGGGACGGCGCCCACGCGCCGCCCGCCGCCACCACGGTCATCGTGCACCGCATCCGGCTGCTCGGCGGCGTGGACCCGGAGCGGTTCGAGTCCTGGGTCCGGGACGTCGACTACGCGGCCTGTCCGCGGCTGCCGGGGGTGGTGGCGTTCGCCGTGCAGCGCGTCACGGACGCCGGTGCCGCGTCGCCCGGCGAGTACTTCGAGGTCATCGAAGTGACCGCCCGAGCGGACTTCGAACGCGATATGCAGTCCGACACTTTCCGCGGACTGGTCGCCGAATTCGAGAAGATGGCCACGGTGGTGGCCGAGTTGACCGGCGATCGCGTGGGGCCCGGATACCGCTCTCGATAATTTTTGCGATACGGAATACCGGGGCGGCTTCTTTTCCGGACGGGCCCGCCCGTTCTTCGTCGGTGCGTCCCGTTCAACCCTCTTGTCCGCGGAATTCAGCGGTCCGCCCGATTGTCGCCATCAAACCTGTTTCATAGGCAATGGCGACCGCTTGGGCGCGTGTGCTCACACCCATCTTTCGGAGCACATGGTGAACGTGGGACCGGACGGTCGCCAGGGACACCGACAGCTTTTCGGCGACTTCCGCGTTGGACTTCCCCTGGGCGAGCAGGACGATCACCTCGGACTCGCGGGGCGTGAGGTCGGCGGCCCGGCGCCCGGTGGTGCCCGAACGCCCCTGCTGGGGCAGGCGTTGGAGGCTGCGCCGGGCGGCGGCCGGCATCACCATCGAGGCGCCCGCGCTCACCGTGCGCAGCACGTGGATGAGGTCGTCCGCCGAGGAGTCCGGGGCGAGGACCGCTCTGACGCCGACGCACAGGGCCTCGACGGAGCGGTGCGCGGACTCGGCCTTGGCGATGAGGACTATCTTCGTCAGGGCGGCGAGCTCCGCGAGTTCACGGCTGTCGTCCAGGCCGAGCGCCGGGGCCACCACGATCATGACGTGGGGCGCCAACTCGGCTACGGCGGCGGCGGATTCACGGCCCGTGGTGAAGCCGAGGACCTCGAAGTCGGGCTGCTGGTCGAGCAGCGCGCGCATCGCCGCGGACATGATCGACTCGTCGCAGCACACCAGGACGCGGATCTTCATGGATCGCCGCCTCACCGCGTCTGGCCCGGCTGCGGGCCGCTGCCGCGCCGGTCGCACCGGACCGTTCCTCCTGTCCTTCCCGTTCCTCTCGTCACGGCATCACGTCCGGACGGGCCGGCCTCCCCGGCCCGGGAGTGACTTCCAGCAGGTGCCCCCTACAGCAGTTCCCCATCTCGCTGCCCCCCCCTTTGAATGACACGACCATGTGCCTTCGGGTACCCCTCGTCGCTGCTGCCCGTAAACGCATCCAGCTACTGTTCGAATCTGCGTTTTCCGCTCCCGTACGCCCCCTCTCGCGGCGTATCAGGGCAGACTCACGGGTGCGGAATATGCCGTCCGCACTGCAACAGTATGTGGGCGCAACTACCCTCTGGGCGAGGATTATTGGAAGAAGCATGAGAATGGCTCGAAACGGCGTGACGGGAAACTCAGATCCTCCGCAGATGTGCGTCAGCAGGGCGGCGTGGGGAGGGCGGGAACTCGGTGACGGGCCAGCCGAGGCGGCTCACGAAGAACGCCCGTCCCGGGATCCGGAGGCTCGACTGGAAGGCCGCCCGCAGGTCTTCGTGCTGGAGCACGACGCTCACGGGGTGCAGGGCGAGTCCCGCCGTGGTCGCGCACAGCCAGTAATCGGCCAGTCGCGCTCCGCCCTTGACGGCGTCCGCGAGCGTCGGCTCCGTCCGCCCGAAGCTCATGGCGACCACGACGGGCGTCGGCCGCACCATCCGGGCGAGGCCGCGGGCGAGGCTCCGGCCGACGAGCCGGTCGTAGCCGACGGGACCGAGCAACCGCATGGTCGCGGGCGCGAGCGCGGCCCGCAGCGCCAGCCTGCTCGGCCACGACAGCGGCCCGAAGAGCTGGTCCAGCGCGAACCCGTCGCCGCAGGCGGTGGCCTCGGCGCGGTCGGCCCGCAGGTACGCGTGCGTCTCGCGCCAGGCCTCGCGGTGGCTGAAGTCCCGGCCGCCGTGCGCGGCCACGAAGTCGGCGAACGCGGCACGGTCGGCGCCGGACGTCAGGTGCCGCACGGTGACGTCGGCGTCGCGGGCCGCCGCGCATCCCGAGGGGGCGAGCAGGCCGTCCAGGAGGGCGGGCCGGACGGGTTGGGTCAGGTAGGGGGCGCGGTTGGTGCGGCGGGCGCGGGCGGCGGCGCGCAGGGTACGCAGCTCCGCGCCGCCGTCCCGGTCGGCGGGGTGGGTTTCGGCCTCGGCACCGGGCACGGTCGCCGCCCCGGCACCGGCATCGGTTCCGGCACCAGCCCCGGCACCGGTCGTGGCCCCGGCACCAGCCCCGTCCCGGGCTTCGGCGCCAGCCCCCTCCCCGTCCCGCCTCCGCAGCCGCGCCACACACAGCGCCGTCCACGACCCGGGCCACGCGGTCCCGGGCGGTTCGGCACCCCGTGCCGTCCCCGCGTCCAGCGTGCCCTCCGCGAAGTGCAGGGCGTCCGCCGACCAGCCCAGCGCCTCCAGGGCCCGCAGCAGGAGCTGCCAGTACAGGCCGCAGCTGAGCAGCATCTCGACGGCGTGGGCGGGCAGAGACCGCAGCTCCCGGCTCCGGTCGAGCCCCAGGACGAGGTACTGGTACGTTCCGTCGCCGCGCCCGCCCCCGGGGGCCGGAACGCCGGACGCCTCGGCCTCCCCGTCCACCAGCCGCGCGGCGGCCGCACGTGACTCCGCGCTCCGCGCCCACGCCACCGCCCACGGCTGGCAGTTGTGGGACGAGGGGCTGAGCACGGCGATCCGGGCGGCCTCCCGCAGGGCCTCGTCGAAGTCGGGGAGGCGGTGGGTCGCGGGTGGGGCGGCGGCTTCGGCGGCGGGGGCACCAGGGGTGGCGGCCCGGTCTGGGGTCATCGTCGTGTTCTCCTCAGCTCCACACGAGGGCAAGTGAGTAGTCGTCGATCTCGCGGGCCCAGCTGTCCAGGCGGGCGGCGGTCGCCGTGGGGGCGTGCCGCCGCAGGCCGGGTCCCGGGCGCCAGGAGAAGCGGCCGTCGGGGTGCCAGGCCGTGAGGTCGACCTCCCGGGTGTCGACGCGCAGGCCGAAGCCGAGGTGCTTGAGCACGGCCTCCTTGCAGGCCCAGCGCAGCGACAGCGGCATGGTGTCGAGCACGGGACAGCCGGGGCCGGGCTCCGGGGTCAGCAACGCGGCGAGCGGCGGCGGCACTTGGCGGGTGCGTTCCAGGTCGATGCCGACGGGACGCGGCCCGCACGCGGCCACCGCCAGGTCGCCGGAGTGCGTGAGGCCGACCTCCACGGGCGCGTTCACCGTGGGCTTGCCCGCGCGGATGCCCCGGGCCACCGCGCCGACCCGCACGTCCCGGGTGCGTACGGACAGCCCGTCGTACCGCCGCAGGTACGCGCTGACGCCGTGCTTCACGGCGAGGCGCCCGGCCATCCACTCCACGCGCCGTCTGGGCACGGGGAGTTCGGCGGCGCGGGCGCGTTCCTCGGCGCACAGGTGTCGGGCCCCCAGCGCCGCGCGGCCCGCGTCGTCCCGTGCCCGTACCCAGGCGATGGACACCACGGCGAGGGTCAGCGGTCCGCGCGCGTGCGTGACCCGCAGGGGGCGGGCCGGGTCCAGGGTGACGCTGTCGTCGAGACGGGGAGCGGCGGCGCGTACGAGAAGGGGCATCGGGTCAGCGGTCCACGGGCGGCGGCAGGAGGAAGGGGTAGGGCTTGCGGCGGACCGTGCGCTGCCACCGGCGGTCGGCGGCGCGCAGGCGCTGGATCAGCTCCCACATGCGCGCGTCGCCGCGGTAGTACGAGGCGACGTCGGCGGCCGTGATGGGCTCGGCGAGGCGGGCGTTGGCCTGCTCCAGGAACACGGGGATCAGCGTGTCGAGGTGTTCCTTGTGGAGGTTGCCGAGGAAGTCCAGGAGCACGCCGCGCGTCTCGTAGAACTTGTCGAAGATGGATGTGGCCATGGTGACGCGGACGGCGTCGCGCAGGAGCCACGGCAGCGAGGTGAAGAAGAGCCGCACGTCGAGGAGTTCGCGGCGCCGCTCGTCGCGCATCAAGGGCGTACTGACGTCGAGATACGTCAACTCGCCGTCCACGTCGATCCAGTTGGAGGCCTGCGCGTCCAGGCCGAGCGTCGGGTGCACGGCGGCGTCGACGCGGTCGAGGAAGCGGGCGAAGAAGCTCTTCGCCCACGCCTCGCCCTCGGTGTGCAGGAGCCGGGAGCAGAGCCGCTCCGGCGGGAGTTCGCGCTGCACGCAGTACGCCGTGATCCGCCCGCGGGGCCCGGTCGTGTGCCAGACCTCGGTGGGCGCGACGGTCAGGCCGCGCTCGGCGAGGCGGCGCAGATACACGTCGAGCGAGTCGCGGTAGCGCTCGAAGCGGTCCCGGTCGGGGAAGACGGGCAGCCGTTTGCAGGCGAAGGAGTCACCGTCGGCGCGCAGCCGGAGCACGAGGGTGATCTCGCCGTAGCCCAGCACGTCGAGGGCGCTGTCGTCGGCTCGGCGCAGCGCGTCCTGGACCTGTTCCTCCAGGCGCGCGAGCGCGGTGTGCGGGACCGTGAGGGTCATGGGTGCCTACTCATTCTCGGCGGGCTCGGGTCCGGGGCACTGAGGGGGCGGCGGCGGGAGCGGGGTGCGGGAGCAGGGGTACGACGCGGTCGTCGGGTGCGGCACGTGCGCCCCGGCTCACGGCGCCGTCACCACCAGGACGGCGTTCTGGCCGCCGAAGCCGAAGGAGTTGCTGACGGCGACGTCCAGCTTCCGCGCGCGCGGAGCGCCGGAGACGACGTCCAGCTCGATGTCGGCGTCCTGGTGGTGGAGGTTGGCGGTCGGCGGCACCGTGCCGTGCTGGACGGCAAGGACGGTCAGCGCGGCCTCGATCGCGCCGGCCGCGCCCAGGGTGTGGCCGAGCACCCCCTTGGTGGCGGTGACCGCGGCGCCCGCGCCGAGGAACTTGCGCAGGACCGCCGCCTCGGCCGCGTCGTTCAGGGGCGTCGACGTGCCGTGCGCGTTGACGTGGTCGACCTCGTCCGGCATGACGCCCGCCCGCGCGAGCGCCGTGCGCAGCGCCAGGAGCACACCGGTGCCCCGCGGGTCGGGCGCCGTCATGTGGTGCGCGTCGGCCGACGCGCCGTATCCGGCGAGGCGGGCCCGGACGGTGGCGCCGCGCGCCCGGGCGTCCGCCGCTCGCTCCAGGACGAGCATGCCGCTGCCCTCGCCGATGACGAACCCGTCCCGGTCCCGGTCGAACGGCCGGGAGGCGGCGGTAGGTTCGTCGAGCCGCCGCGACAGCGCGCCCATCTGCGCGAAGCCGGTGACCATCAGCGGCGTCACCCCGGCCTCGCCGCCGCCCGCGACCACCACGTCGCAACTGCCGTCGCGCAGCAGGTGCAGCGCCGTGCCGATGGCCGTCGCGCCGGACGCGCAGGCCGTCGCGGTCACCAGGTTCGGCCCGGTCGCGCGCAGGTCCATGGCGAGGTGCCCGGCGACCATGTTCGGTACGAGCATGGGGACGAGCAGCGCCGACACCGCCTGCGGACCCTCCTCGAGCAGGCGGCGATGCTGGGCCTCCCAGGTCGCGACGCCGCCGAGGCCGCAGCCCACGACGACGCCGACACGGGCGCCGTCCCACGTCCCCGGGTCGAGCCCGCTGTCCGCGACGGCCTCACGCGCGGCGGCGACGGACAGCTGACTGAACCGGTCCTGCGTCAACGCGCTGCGCCTGCCGACGTGTTGGCGTGCGCTGAAGCCGGGAACCGTGCAGGAGATGTCCACCGGCAGCCCGGCCAGGCCCGGATCGGTGGCCGCCGCGGACTGCCCCCGGCACACCCCGGCCCAGGTGTCGGCCACGCCGATGCCCGCGGCGGTGACGAGGCCGAGGCCGGTGACGGCGATGTCGTCGGGGGCGGAGGCGGGTGCGGGGCGGGTCATGAGGCGGGGGTGGAGGTGGGGGTGGCGGCGGGCTGCGAGGCGGGTGCCCGGCCCGGTGGTCGTCCCTGAGTGCGCTCTCGTACGGGAGCTGGCCCGCGTACCGGAGCTGGCCCGCGTACGGGATCTAGCCCACGTACCGGAGCCGGCCCTCGTACGGGCGCCACCGCACCCGGCACCCCCGCCTTCCGCTCCAGCACCGCCGCCGTCGTCCCGATCGTGTCCCCGGGCCTCGCCGCGTCCTCGCCGACGGACACGCCCAGTTCGGCGTGGACGACGAGGAACACCTCGACCAGGATCAGTGAGTCCATGTCGAGGTCCGCGAACGTGGTGTCGGGAGCGATCTCCGCCGGGTCCACGTCGAAACGGTCGACCAGCAGTCCGACCAACCTGCCGTACATCGCGCTCATCGAATGCGCCCCACCTCTCCGGTCGCCTGGGGTCGAGTCTGCGGGCCGCGCCTGACCGCCCGCCGCGCCGGACGCTGACCGATGGCTGACCCGAGGGGCCGTCGGGCCGTCCGGCGTGACGCCACCGGGCGCGATCAGCGGGCGGTCAGCGAGCCGTCAGCACGCGTGGCCGCTTCCCGTCAGCCCGCCCGGCGAGACTCGATAACCGCACCGCCGAACAGCGCGAAAGCCGCACAGCGCGAACGCAGCACCGCCGCAGATCCCACCCGATCCGAGCCGCACCACGCGCCGCCGCACCGCCCCGCACCCACGTCCTGCCGTCCGGGAGACCGAGGAGCACGCGTGACCGCACCCCCACCGAGCCGACCGTCACCCGACCGTGCCGCGGTGCTCACCGGGGTCGGGGGCTGTCTGCCGCCGACCGCCGTCAGCAACGACGAGCTGTCCGTGCGCCTGGACAGCTCCGACGCGTGGATCCGCTCCCGGACCGGGATCCGGCAGCGGTACTTCGCCGCGCCCGGCACCGCCACCTCCGATCTGGCGGTCGGGGCGGGCGCCAAGGCCCTGAAGTCGTCCGGCACACCCGTCGTCGACGCCGTGCTGCTGGCCACCACCACCCCGGACCGGCCGTGCCCGGCGACCGCGCCCGTCGTCGCGGCGCGCCTGGGCCTGACCGGCACCGCCGCCTTCGACGTCTCGGCGGTCTGCACGGGTTTCGTGTACGCCCTCGCCACGGCGGCCGGTCTCATCGCCACCGGCGCCGCCGACCGGGTCCTGGTGATCGGCGCGGAGACGTTCTCCACGCTGCTCGACCCGGACGACCGCGCCACCTCGGTGATCTTCGGCGACGGCGCGGGAGCGGTGGTCCTGCGCGCGGGCGAACCCGCGGAGCCGGGCGCGCTCGGCCCGTTCGACCTGGGCAGCGACGGCGGCCGTGAGGACCTGATCACGGTGCCCGCGGGCGGCTCCCGCCAGCGCCTCTCGGGCCGCTCCCCGACGCCCGCCGAGCGCTATTTCACGATGGACGGCAAGGAGGTCTTCCGGCACGCCGTGCAGCGCATGTCCGCCTCCGCGCGGGCCGTTCTCGACCGCGCCGGGTGGACTCCGGCGGACGTCGACCACCTGGTCGGCCACCAGGCCAACCTGCGCATCACCAACCACGTGGCCGACGAGGTGGGCGTCCCTCGCCCACGCTGCTTCAGCAACATCGCCGACGTGGGCAACACGGCCGCCGCGTCCATCCCCCTCGCCCTGGACCAGGCCCATGCCGACGGCGTCCTGCGAGCCGGCGACCGGGTGCTGCTCACCGCCTTCGGCGGGGGCCTCACCTGGGGGTCGACGGTGCTGACCTGGCCCCGCCTTGACCACATCTGAGGAGAACCGCATGAGCGAGACGTACGACAGGCTGGTCGAGCTGCTGGTCGACCGGTTCGAGGTGGACCGCTCGGAGATCGGCCCCGACACCAAGTTCGAAGAGCTCGACATGGACTCGCTGTTCCTCGTCGAGCTGCTCCTCGTCATCCAGTCCGAGTTCAAGGTCGCCATCGGCGAGGACGCGGCGACCCCGGGCGACACGGTCGCGGCGGTGGCGGGACTCATCGAGGACCGGCTGCCCGCGTCGAGCCCGAGCGCCGCCGCGGCGTCGGCCACCGCAGAGCGATCCTAGGGCGCGGCCATGACCACCGAGCAGTCGATCATCAACTACATCGCCGACGTCTGGCTCGACGGCGACGCCGACGGACTCGACGCCCAACTCCCCATAGCCGAGCTGAACATCATCGACTCGGCCGGGATCTTCGACCTCGTGCACTACCTGCAGAGCGACTTCCGCATCACCGTTCCGCTGCGGGAGATCTCCCCGGCGAACTTCCAGTCCGTCGACACGATCGCCGCACTCGTCGAACGGCTGCGGTCCCAGGGGGAGAGCGTGCGATGACCGATGCCACCGCGCAAGGCCACGAGGGCGCCGCCCTACGGCGCGAGATCGTGGACATCGTCGCGTCCCGGACGCTGTACGACGAGTCGTACCTGCTGCCGGAGAGTCACTTCGAGGCCGACCTCGGCATCGACTCCGTCATCCACGAGTCGATCCTCGCCCTGGTCACGGAGCGCTTCGCGCTCGCCTCGCCGCTGCCCGACGGGCTGTACACCATCCACGACCTCGCCGTCGCGGTCGAGGAGGCGCTCGCGGCCGCGGGGCGGACGAACGGCTCCGCCCCCGGCCCCGAAGCGGCACTCTCCCCCGCGCCCCCGTCCGGCGCCCCCGCCGCCGCGGACCCCGTCCTCGAAGCCGTCCTCCGCGCCGCCATGCACCACACCCAGTACCGGCGCGAACAACTGCCCCTCGACGCCGACTTCGAGGGCGAGCTGGGCATCGACTCGGTGGTCCTCGTGTCGATCGTCGCCGACTGCGCCCGCGACCTCGGCCTGCCCGACGACCTCGCGGGCACCCTGACCGCGCCGTCCCTGCGCGACCTGATCGCCGGGCTGCGGGCGTACCTAGGCACCGGCGACCGCGGAAGCGACGCCACCGGCACCGGCGCCCCGGACCCCGCCGCCTGGGACAGCCGCTCCATGAAGGACTTCGTGGAGGGCCGGGACGCCGACCTCTTCGCCAAGACCCGCAGCTTCCGCGGCTATCTGCGCGGGCGCGAGGCCGACCACCTGTACTGGTACGGGATGCCGCTGCACTCCCGCTGCGGCAGCCGCGCCCTCATCCTCGACGAACTCACGGGCCGCAAGCGTGAGTTCCTGATGTTCGCCTCCAACAACTACCTGGGCGTCGCCAACCACCCCAAGGTCATCGAGGCGGTCTGCGAGGCCACCCGCGCCTACGGCGCCACGCACACCGGGTCGCGCTTCATCGGCGGCACGAACATGCTGCACAAGGAGTTGGAGCGGCGCCTCGCCGCGTTCAAAGGACGCCCGGCGTGCATCGTCTATCCGGGCGGGTACGCGGCCAACCTCGGCACCATCTCCGCGCTGGTCAAGAGCTACGACACGCTGATCGTCGACAAGCTCAACCATATGAGCATCGGCGACGGCGCCCGGCTCTCCGGCGCGGTCCGCAAGATCTACCAGCACAACGACATGGCGGACCTGGAGCGCATCCTCAAGCGCTGCGACGACCGCTCGGCGGGCAAACTCATCGTCGCGGACGGCGTGTTCAGCATGCACGGCGACATCTGCGACCTGCCCGAGATCGTCCGGCTCGGCAAGGAGTACGGCGCCCGCGTCATGATCGACGACGCGCACGCGACGGGGGTACTCGGCGCGCGCGGCTCGGGCACCGCCGAGCACTTCGGTCTCAAGGGCGAGGTCGACCTGGAGCTCGGCACCATGAGCAAGTCCCTGGCGGGCATGGGCGGTTTCGTCGTCGGCGACGAGGACGTCGTCGAGTACCTGCGCTTCTACGCCAACTCCTACGTCTTCGCCGCCAACATCCCCGCCGGGGTCGCCGCCGGGCTCATCGCCTCCCTCGACGTCATCGAGGCGGAGCCGGAGCGGATCACCCGGCTCTGGTCCAACATCCGCTTCCTGCACCGCCAGCTCGCCGACGCGGGCTTCGACCTGGAGAACACCGAGAGCGCCATCCTTCCGCTCGTCATCGGCGACGAGCGCCGGGCCATGGAGCTGGGCCGGGCCGTGCGGGCCCGCGGTCTGTTCTGTCAGACGGTGGTGTTCCCGGGCGTTCCGCTCGGCGACGCGCGGCTGCGGGTCAGCGTCACCTGCGAGCACACCCGGGAGGACCTGGAGGCCGCCGCGGGCATCTTCGTCGAGGCCGCCCGCGAGACCGGCGTCCTGCCGTCGGCCGGGTGAGCGCGATGACGAACCCGGCCCAAGAGCCCCGGCCGTCGGAGTTGCCGGAGTCATCGGAGTTATCGGAGTTATCGGAGTTCCCGGACCTGTCGGCGCTGTCGGAGCTCTCGGACGTCGCGCTGATCCGCAAGCCGTGGCCGCCCAGCGCCGAACGCACCGCGCGGCTCGCCTTCGTCGGGCCCGGCGCCCGCACGTACGGCGAGCTGGCCGGGCATGTGGCCGCCGTCGCCGCGGGACTGCTCGGCCTCGGCGCCGAGGTCGGCGACCGGGTCGCGATCTGGACGGACAAGCAGCCGCGCTACGCCGAGGCGATCCTCGGCGCCCTGCACGCGGGCTGCGCGTACGTCCCGCTGGACGGCGGGCAGCCGGTGGCCCGCGTGCGGACGATCCTCGCGGACGCCGAGCCGGTGGCCCTCGTCACGGACAGCCGCCGCCTGAAGTCGCTGAGGGAGCGTCAACTCCCGGACTCGGTGCGGGTGATCGTGCTCGTGGACGAGTACGAGCACGACGGCCAGGACGCGGACGGGGGTGCGGGCGAGGGCCCGCCGCAACACGTCCGCCCCGGCCCACCGGTCCCCGTCCACGACTGGACCGCCTTCACGTCGAGCGCCGCGGGCCACGTCGTCCTGCTGCCGCCCCTGGACCGCGACGACCTCGCCGCGATCCTGTACACCTCCGGGTCGACCGGCACCCCCAAGGGCGTGCGCATCAGCTACCGGAACCTGGCGTGCTTCATCCGGTGGGCGCGCGAGGAGCTGGCCGTCGGGCCCGGCGACGTGTTCGCCAACCACGCCTCGTTCAACTTCGACCTGTCGACGTTCGACCTGTTCACGGCCCTGTCGGTGGGCGCGGGCCTGTGGATCGTGCCCGACGGGCAGGCCCGCGACGTGGGCGCGCTCGCCGCCGGGATCCGCGAGCACGGCGTCACCGTCTGGTACTCCGTGCCGTCGGTGCTCCGGCTGCTCACGGTGTCGGGCGCGCTCACCCCCGAGACGGCACGGGGACTGCGGTACGTCCTGTTCGCGGGCGAGGTGTTCCCGATTCCCCAACTCCGCGCCCTGGCCGCGCAGTTGGCACCGGAGACCGGGCTCTACAACCTGTACGGGCCGACCGAGACGAACGTCTGCACCTACCACCGGGTGCGCCCCGAGGACCTGTCGCGCCACGACCCCGTCCCCATCGGCACGCCCCTGCCCGGCGCCAAGGTGTCCGTCGTCGACGCCGCGGGCCGCGCCCTCACCGGACCCGACGCGTGCGGCGAGCTCGTCGTCGAGGGCGACTGCGTCACCCCCGGCTACTGGCGCCGCGAGTCCGAGCCCGCCGCGGCCGGCCACCGTCGCGGCCGACACGCCACGGGCGACCTGGTGAGCCATGACGTAGACCACGACAGTGCCGCCCTGGTGTACCGGGGCCGCAAGGACCGCATGGTGAAGCTCGCGGGCCACCGCGTGGAACTCGGCGAGATCGAGGCGGCCGTGCTGCGCCACCCCGGCATCGCGCACGCCGCCGTCGTCGCCGACACCGGCGACCCCGACGGCGGCATCGCCCTCTACTTCACCCTCAACGGCGAGACGCCGCGGCCCGGCCTCATCGAGCTGAAGCGGCACTGCGCGCGCTACCTGCCGCGCTACATGCTGCCGCGCACGGCCACCTGCCTCGACGAACTGCCCCACAACTCCAACGGCAAGACCGACTACCGGCGCCTCGCCGGCCCGGCGCCCACACCCCAGCCGGCGCCCGACCCCGCCCCGCGTGCCGTGCCCGGCAAGTGACGGAGACGTACACATGAACCAAGGCCCCACCGAGACCTGGGGGCGCGGCACCGCGCCGGGGACCCTCGTCGCCCTGCTGCGCCACCACGCCGAACACCGGCCGGACGCGCTCGCGTACCGCTTCCTCGGCACCGCCGGCACCCCGGCACCCGAGGGCGGCACCACCTCCGCGGCCGGCTCCGGCTCCGGCTCCGACTCCGACTCCGACTCCGGCCCCGGCTCCGGCTCCGGCTCCGGCTCCGGCTCCGGCTCCGGCGAGCGTTCCTGGACGTTCGCCGAGCTCGACCTGCGGGCGCGGCGCGTCGCCGCCCTGCTCCAGCACGAGGGCGCGGCCGGCGACCCGGTGCTGCTCCTGCACCCGCCCGGCCTCGACTACATCGCCGGTTTCTTCGGCTGCCTCTACGCGGGGGCCGTCGCCGTCCCCGCCTATCCGCCGGACACGCGCCGCTTCGGCCAGACCATGCCCCGGCTCGCCTCGATCGCCCGGGACTCGGGGGCCGCGCACGCGCTGACCACGGGCGGCCTGTCGCGGTTCGCGGACGACCGGAAGGACGACCTGGCCGCGCTCGGGCTCGGCGGGCTGCGGTGGCTGGTGACGGGCGGCGGCGCCGGGGCGGCGGGCGGGACGGACCCGGCGGCGGACAGCGGCGCCGGGCACGGGGACACCGTGGGCGCGGCCGACTGGTGCCCGCCGGACGTCACCGGCGACTCGCTCGCCTTCCTCCAGTACACCTCCGGCTCGACGTCCGCCCCCAAGGGCGTCATGGTCAGCCACGGCAATCTGCTGCACAACCTCGCCGCCATCCACCGCAGGCTGGCGCACGACGCGGACTCGCAGATGGTGTCGTGGCTGCCGCCCTACCACGACATGGGCCTGATCGGCGGCATCCTGTCGCCCCTGTACGGCGGGTTCCCCGCGCATCTGATGGCGCCGATGTCGTTCGTGCGGCGCCCGTTGCTGTGGCTGGAGACCCTGTCCGACACGCGGGCGTCGACCAGCGTCGCCCCGAACTTCGGCTTCGAGGCGTGCGTCCGCAGGATCACCGACGAGGAGCGCGACCGGCTCGACCTGAGCCACTGGCGGCTCGCCCTGAACGGCGCGGAGCCGGTGCGGGCCGGGACCCTGGACCAGTTCGTCGAGCGGTTCGCCCCGAGCGGGTTCCGGCGGGGCGCGCTGCTGCCCTGCTACGGCCTCGCGGAGGCCACCCTGATGGTGACGGGCGTGCACGCCCACGAGCCGCCCGCCGTCGGGGAGTTCGACGCGGCGGCGCTCGGCGCGGGGGTCGCCGCCGAGGCCACCCACGCCGGGAGGGCGGCCGGGGGCCGGGTGACGCGGGTCGTCGCCTGCGGCCCGGCCGTCGACGGCATGGACGTGGCGATCGTGGACGCGGCGGCGCGGCGACGGGTGTCCGGCGAGGGGACGATCGGTGAGGTGTGGCTCGCGGGCGGCAGTGTGGCGCGGGGCTACTGGCGCCGCCCCGAGGCCACCGCGGAGAGCTTCGGCGCCCGCCTGGAGGGCGAGTCCGACACGCCGTACCTGCGCACCGGCGACCTGGGGTTCCTGCGCGACGGCCAGCTGCACGTCGTCGGCCGCACCAAGGACGTCGTCATCGTGCAGGGCCGCAACATCTACCCCCACGACATCGAACTCACCGTGGAACAGGCCGACCCGGCCGTCCGCGCGGGCTGCGGCGCCGCCTTCGCCGTCGAGGTGGACGGCGCCGAACACCTGGTGGTGGCGTACGAGACCGACGACCGCCGGGCCGCCGACACGCCGGGCCTGCTCGCCCGGCTGCGGTCCGCGATAGCCGACGAGCACGAGGTCACGCCGCACGCCGTGGTCCTGCTCAAGCGGTCCACGGTGCACCGCACCACCAGCGGCAAGATCCAGCGGCAGGCGTGCCGCAAGGACTTCCTGGGCCTCGGCCTGAACGTGGTGGCGGCCAGCGTCACCCGCGAGGCACCGGACCCGGCCGCGCGGGACGGGCGGCGGCGACCGGGGCAGCCGGTGGGCGCGGTGGTCGAGGAGGTCCTGCGGGCGTACGTCCCGGACGTCTCCGGCGTCGCCACCCGCACGTTCGCCGACCTCGGCCTCGACCATGCCCGGCTGCTGCTCGTCGTACGGGATCTGGAGCGGCGCCTCGGGGTGCCGGTCCCGGTCGGGGAGCTGCTCGTACGGCCGCGGGTCGACACGCTGACCGGGCTGCTCGCGGAGCGGGTGCCCGACAGCGGGACCTGGGACCCGGACTCCGTGGCGGCGTGGCTGACCGGCAAGGTCGCCGAACGCCTGGGGCTGGCCGCGACGGCGGTCGACCCGTCCCTGCCGCTCGCGTCGCTGGGCCTGGACTCCAAGCAGGCCGTGGCGGTCCTGGCGGAGCTGAGTGCCCGGACCGGCCGTGAGATCCCCGCGTCCGTGGTCTTCGACCATCCGACGATCAGCGCGATCGCCGCCCACCTCGCCGCGACCGGCACGGAGGCGACCACGGCGGGCTCCGGGCCGTCGGCGTCCGTGGCCCAGGGGCAGGGCGACGCGCCCGAGCCGATCGCGGTCGTCGGGATCGGCTGCCGCTTCCCCGGCGCACCCGACCCGGACAGCTACTGGCGGCTGCTGCGCGACGGCCGCGACGCGATCACCGAGGTGCCGCGCGGCCGGTGGGACGCCGGGCGCGTCGCGGCGCCGGACTTCGGCGGGTTCGTCGACGGCGTCGAGGAGTTCGACGCCCGGTTCTTCGGCCTGTCGGCGCGCGAGGCGCTCCGCATGGACCCGCAGCAGCGGCTGCTCCTGGAGACGGCCTGGACCACCCTGGAGGACGCGGGCCACGACCCGACGTCGTACGCGGGCAGTGCCACCGGCGTGTTCGTCGGCATCAGCAGCCACGACTACGCCGAGCTCCAGATGGGCCACCTCGACACCGTCGACGTGCACGGCGCGACCGGCAACGCGCACTCCATCGCCGCCAACCGGCTCTCCTACGCCCTCGACCTGCGCGGCCCGAGCCTCGCCCTGGACACGGCGTGCTCCTCGTCCCTGACGGCCGTCCACCTGGCGTGCGACAGCCTGCGCCGGGGCGAGTGCGCGACGGCCCTCGCGGGCGGCGTGAACCTGATGCTGACGCCCGGGCTCTCGGTGGCGTTCGCGGACGGCGGGATGCTGGCGGCGGACGGGCGCTGCCGGACGTTCGACGACGCGGCGGGCGGCTATGTGCGCGGCGAGGGCGCGGGCCTGGTCCTGCTCAAGCCCCTTGCGGCCGCCCTCGCCGCCGGCGACCGCGTGCACGCCCTGATCAGAGGCTCGGCCACCGGGCACGGCGGGCGCAGCAACGGCCTGACCGCGCCCAAGGGGTCCGCTCAGCGCGCCGTCATCGAACAGGCCCTGGCCCGCGCCGAGTTGAGCGGCAAGGAGATCGACTACGTCGAGGCGCACGGCACCGGCACGCCGCTCGGCGACCCGGTCGAGTGGGAGGGCCTCGCGGCGGCGTACGGCATGGGCCGCCCGGACGGCGCCCGCTGCCTGGTCGGCTCCGTCAAGACCAACATCGGGCACCTGGAGGCGGCCGCGGGCGTCGCGGGCCTCATCAAGGCGGCGCTCGTCGTGCGCGAACGCGAGGTGCCCCCGACGCTCCACCTGGCCACGCCCAACCGCCAACTCGACTGGCATGGCGCCGGGTTGGACGTACCGACCCGGCTGACGCCCCTGCCCGGCGCGGGCCCGGCGCGCGCCGCCGTCAGCTCCTTCGGCTTCGGCGGGGCGAACGCCCACGTCGTCCTGGAGTCCCCGCCCGACCCCGACCCCGCGCCCGCGCCGCCCGCGCGGCCGGTGCACGCCCTGTGCCTGTCGGGCCACACGCCGACCGCCCTGGCCACCCTGGCCCAGCGCTGGCGCACGCACCTGGCCGCCCGCCCCGACACGCCCCTCGCCGACCTGTGCCGCGGCGCCAGCACCGGCCGGGCCGTGCTCACGCACCGCGCGGTCGTCGTCGGCGGGTCCGCCGCCGCGCTCGACGCCGGGCTCGACGCGCTGGCCCGCGACGAGGCCTCGACGGCCGTGGTCCGCGCCGCCGCCGGGCACGGCCCCGAGCCGCACACGGCGTTCCTGTTCAGCGGCCAGGGCACGCAGTACCCGGGCATGGGCAAGGGCCTGTACGACACGCACGAGCCGTTCGCCCGCGCCATCGACCGCGCGGACGGCGTGCTGCGGCCGCACCTCGGCGTGCCCCTGACCGAGGTGCTCTTCGCGCCGGACGGCACGGACCGGCTGCGCGCCACGCGCTACTGCCAACCCGCCCTGGTCGCCCTGGAGATCGCGCTCGCCGAGCTGTGGCAGTCCCTCGGCGTCCGGCCCACCGCCGTGCTCGGGCACAGCGTGGGCGCGTACGCCGCCGCGTGCGTGTCCGGCGCGCTGTCCTTCGAGGACGCCCTCACGCTCGCCGCGACCCGCGGGCGGCTCATGGACGAGCAGCCGGGCGACGGCACGATGATCTCCTGCGCCGGGGACGCCGAGACGGTACGAGAAGTGGCTTCCCGGTACGGGACGTTGGCGGTGGCCGCCGTCAACACGCCGACCCACCTGGTGCTTTCCGGCGACCGGGGCGAGGTCGAGCGGGCCCGCGCGGAGCTGGTGGCGCGGTCCGTCGTCGTCAAGCCGCTCACGGTGTCGGGCGCCTTCCACTCGCCGCTGATGGCGGGCGCCGCCGAGCCGCTGCGCGCGGCCGCCCGTTCCGTGCGGTTCGCCGAGCCCGCCGTCACCTGGGTGTCCGACGCCACCGGTGAGCCCGTCGACCGGATCGACGCCGACGCCCTGGTGGAGCACCTGCTCGGCACGGTGCGCTTCGCGGACGGCCTCGCGACCCTGCGCCGCCTCGGCTGCACGGCGTTCGTCGAGGTGGGACCGCACCCGACGCTGCTCGGCCTGGGGCGGGCGACGGCTCCGGCCGACGCCGGGTCCGAGGCGCCGCCCGCGCTGTGGCTGCCGTCGCTGCGCCGGGGCCGGGGCGGGGCCGTGCCCGGGGCGGCGGGCGACTGGGGGACGCTGCTCACGTCCCTGGGGCGGCTGCACTGCGCGGGCGCCGCAGTGGACTGGGCGGCGCTGGACGCGGGGCGGCGGGCGCCCCGGGTGGCGGTGCCGCACGCGGTGTGGGAGCGGGAGCCGTACTGGTTCACGGCACCCGCGGACGCGGCCACGGAACAGAGCGCGCCCACCCCCGTCGACGTACCGCGTGAGACCGCCCCCGGACCGGGCGGGACCGCGCTCATACCGCGCGAGCCGGTGGCCGCACCACCAGCGTCGACTCCCCTTCCCGCGACGGCGGAACACTCCCGTACCGGACGGCAGGAAGTGTTCGCGCAGGTGTCACGCGTCTGCGGCCACGCCGTCGCGCACATCCCGCGCGACGCCCGGCTCGGCGCGGACCTCGGCTTCGACTCGCTGATGCGCACCGAGCTGGAACGGGCCCTTGCGCGGCGGTTCCCCGGGCACTTGGACCAGAGCCGCGAGCGGTTGCCCGAGGACCCCACCGTGGGGCAGCTCGCCGACCTGCTGGCGGGCGCCGTAACCGTGCGGGACGAGGCGCACCCGGCCGCCGAGGCACCCGTGGCCCCGCGGCCCGGGCACACCGCCGAGGAGACGGCACCCGCCGTGCGGCAGGAGCGCGTCTTCGAGGAGTGGCCCGAGTACGCCGAACTGCAGGGGCGGCTGCGGCAGGCCACGGCCGACGGCGACAACCCGTACGGGCGCACCCACGAGGGGTTCAACGGCGGCCGGGCCAGCGTCGACGGCCGCCCCGTGCTGAACTTCTCCTCCTTCAACTACCTTGCCCTGTCCCACCATCCGCGGGTCCGCGAGGCGGCGCGCGCCGCCGTCGACCAGTACGGCACGTCCTGCTCGGCGACGCCGCTCCTGTTCGGCGAGACGCCGCTGCACCACGAACTCGACGCCGAGATCGCCGCGTTCCTCGGCACCGAGGCCGCGATCGTGTTCGCGGGCGGGCACGCCACGAACGTCGCGACCATCGGGCACCTCTTCGGCCCCGAGGACCTGATCCTGCACGACGAGTGGATCCACGACAGCGCGGTGCGCGGCAGCGTCCTGTCCGGCGCCCGGCGCAGGCCGTTCCCGCACAACGACTGGCGCGCCCTCGACCGGCTGCTCACCGCGGGCCGGCCCCGGGCCCGGCGGGCCCTCGTCCTCGTCGAGGGCGCGTACAGCCAGGACGGGGACCTGCCCGACCTGCCGAAGTTCATCGACGTCAAGCGTCGGCACGGCGCGCTGCTGATGGTCGACGAGGCCCACTCGCTCGGGGTGCTCGGCCGCACCGGGCGCGGCATCGGCGAGTACTTCGGCGTCGACCGCGCCGACGTCGACCTGTGGATGGGCACGCTCAGCAAGGCCGTCGGCAGCCTCGGCGGCTATGTCGCGGCGCGGCAGCCGATCGTCGAGTACCTGAAGTTCACCACGCCGCTGCACATCTTCAGCACCGGCATCTCCCCCGCCAACACGGCCGCCGCCCTGGAGGCGCTGCGGGTCGTGCGGGACGAGCCGGAGCGGGTGGCGCGGCTGCGGCACCTCGCCGAGCACTTCCGTGACGCGGCCCGCGCCCGCGGGTACGACATCGGCGTCTCGCGCGCGTCCGCGGTGGTCCCCGTCGTCATCGGCGGCTGGGAGGAGACCATGGCGCTCTCCAACGCGCTGCTCCGCCTCGGTGTGAACGTGATGCCGATCGGCCACCCCGCCGTCCCGCGCGACGAGTGCCGCCTGCGCTTCTTCATCAACGCCGACCACACCGAGCACGAACTCGACCGCGCACTCGACCTGTTGGGGCAAGCCATGGCGACACGCAAGCGGACGAACGGAACCTCGCGGACGGCGGGACACACCGGGACGGCGGCGCGCCGCGAGGCGCGACCGGGCCACGAGGCGGAGCCGGCCCACGAGGCCGACGGCCCGCACCACGAGGCGGCGGCGCCGCGCGCGGCAGAGCCGGTCACCGGGACCGAGCCGGGCACCACCTCCCCTGCGCCCGGTCCCGCCCCCTCCGCCCCCGACGTCCTCGTGGCGGGCGCCGGCGGTTTCATCGGCGGCCACCTCGCCCGCCGCCTCGCCGAACGCGGCCACCATGTGCGGGTCCTCGTCCGCGAGGGCAGCGACCGCTCCGCGTTCGCGGGCCTCGACGTCGACGTGGCCGTCGGGGACCTCGGCGATCCGGACAGCCTGCGCCGGGCGACGGCCGGGGTGCGGCACGTGTACAACTGCACGGGCCTGTCCGCCGACTGGGGCCCGTGGGCGGAGTTCCAGCGGGTCAACGTCGACGGCAGCCGCAACCTCGTCGACGCGGCCCGGCACGCGGGCACCGTCGAGCGTTTCCTGCACGTCAGCACCACCGACGTCTACGGCTACCCGGTGCGCCCCTGCGACGAGGACACGCCGCCGCGCGACATCGGCCTGCCGTACAACCGCAGCAAGCTCCTCGGCGAGCAGGCCGTGCGCGAGACGGCCGCGCGCGCCGGGCTGCCGCTGACCGTGGTGCGGCCGGTCAGTGTGTACGGGCCGCGCAGCAAGGACTTCGTCGTCGAGATCGCGACGCTGCTCCTGAGCCGCCAGATGGTGTACATCCGGGGCGGCCACGTACCGGCGGGGCTCCTGTACGTGACCAACGCGGCCGACGCGATGATCGCCGCCTGCGCGTCCGAGGCCGCCGCGGGCCGCACGTACAACCTGCGCGATCCCGACCGCACCACCTGGCGCGCCTACGTCGAGGCACTGGCCCGCGGCCTCGGTGCGAAGCCGCCGTCGCTGAGCCTGCCCGCGCCGCTCGCGCGCGGCGTCGCGACGCTGTCGGAGGGGGTGTACGGGGCGCTGCGGATCACGTCGCGGCCGGTCCTCACCCGGCACGCGGTGCACCTCTTCGACCGCGACCAGTCGTACGCCATCGACCGTGCCCGCGACGACTTCGGCTTCAAGGGCGAGGTGGGCTTCGAGGAGGGGGTGCGGCGCACGCTCGCCTGGCTCGACTCGCCCGAGGGCCGCGCCCGGGTGCCGCGCTGAGGCCCGCCCGCAGGCCAGACCGACCCGAGCCCGAGAGGACATCCGCCGTGCACGTCACCGAACGGCCGCAGGCGCCGGTCGGCTCCTGGTTCGCGGGCCCCGGCTTCGAGCCCGCGCCGGGGGCCGCCGGGCCCGCGGCCGGGTCCCCGCCGGGGACCGCCGCCCTCCCCGGGGCCGGGCCCGCGCCGGGCGCGCCCGCCCCCCGCCCCCGCCTGATCTGCTTCGGCTACGCGGGCGGCACCCCGTCCGTGTACCGCGACTGGCCGGACCTGCTCGGCCCCGGCGTCACGGTCGTGCCGGTGCTGCTCCCGGGGCGCGGGCTGCGGCTCGCGGAGGAGCCGTACACCGCCATGGAACCGCTGGCCCGCGACGTGACCGACGCGCTCGTGGCGGCCGGACACGTCGACGACTACGCCCTGTTCGGGCACAGCATGGGCGCGCTCCTGGCCTACGAGGTCGCCTGCGCGCTCCGGGAGCGCGGGCGGCCGGGCCCCGGGCACCTGTTCGTATCCGGCAGCCGGGCCCCGCACCTGTACGGCGGCCCGGCCGACCAGGCGCTCGGCGACGACGACCTGCGCCGACTCGTGCACGACCTGGGCGCCCTCGACCCCGACGACCGGGTGGGCGGCTCCTACCTGGAGCGCAGGCTGCCGGTCCTGCGCGCCGACCTCACGCTCTGCGCCCGCTACCGCTGGCGGCCGCGCCGACCGCTCGACTGCCCGATGACGGCGTTCTCCGCCGTCCCCGACCCGGTGGCGCCCCCGGACCACGTCGAGGCGTGGCGGACGTACACCAGCGCCTCGCTCCTGCACCACCGGGTGCCGGGCGGCCACTTCTATCTGAACGGACCCGCACGGCTTCCGCTCCTTCGTGAGCTGCGCGCCGAACTCACCCGTACCGCCGAGGAGAGGGAACCCTCATGGACCTACTGAGGCTGGCCAGGGCCGTCAAGGACCGGGCCCAGGAACCGTTCACGGAACTCGCCGCGATGGCACGCATCGTCGCCGACCCCCGCCTGCCGCTGCTTCTCGTCCTCAACCGGACGCTGTTCACGCCGCTCTATCGCGCGTCGTTCCTCGCCGCCGCGGCGGGCTCCGGCGTCCTCGGGTGCCTGGCGGCGCGCCCCTGCGACCTGGAGAGCCTCGCCGAGCACCTGGAGAGCGGGCCCGACGACCGGCAGCGGCTGCGCGCCTGGCTGGACATCGGTGTCCAACTGGGCGAACTGGACCGGCGCGAGGGCTGCTACCGCCTGCGCAGCCGCACCGCCAAGGCGCTCGCGCAGGTCGGCAACGACGCCGTCGCGGGCGCCCTCGAAGAGCTGCTCCGTTTCCATGTGCCCGCGCTGCGCGACGCCCCGCGCATGCTCAAGGACGGCAGCCGCTTCGAGCTGTCCGACCAGGACGGCCTGGTCATCGCCCGCTCCACGCTGGTCGTACGCGGCTTCGTGGAGGAGGCCATCAGCCGGACGCTGCCGCGCACCACGCCGGTGCGGCTCCTGGAGGTCGGCTGCGGCAGCGGCGCGTACGTGCGGTACGCCGCCGGACTCAACCCGCGCCTCACGGCGCTCGCCGTCGACCTGCAGGCGGAGGTCGCCGGGCAGGCCGCGAAGAACATGGCGCACTGGGGCCTCGCCGACCGCGTCGAGACCCGCGCGGGCGACCTGCGCACGCTGGACCTGCAACCGCAGTTCGACGTGGTGACGCTGCACAACAACATCTACTACTTCCCCGAGGAGGAGCGCGCCGAAGTCCTCGCGCGCGCCCGCTCGTTCCTCGCCCCCGGCGGCACCCTGCTGCTCACCTCCTCGTGCCGGGGCAGCGGCACGCTGGGGCTCGACGTGCTCAACCTGTGGTTCGAGTACGCCGGTTTCGGCGGGCCGCTGCCGCTGGCCGACGAGCTCCTCGACCAGTTGCGCGCGGCGGGCTTCGACGGCGTACGGGCGACGCGGCTGCTGCCCGGCCAGGCGTTCCGCTCGTTCGTCGGCACCAACCCCGTGACCGGGTCCGCCGTCCCCGCCCCGGCCCGCTCCGGCTCCCCCACCACCGCCGAGGAGGCCGCGTCATGACGACGAAGGCGACCACCGAATCCGCCCCCACCATCGAGGCCCGCACCGACCCCGGCACCGACACCGACCCCGCCCGCACCCCCGCCCCGCACGCCGACCTCGTGGCCGTCCTCGGCCGCCCCCACCCCGCCACCCCCGACGAACTCGGCGGCAAGGCGGCCCGCCTCGACGAGCTGACCGCGGCGGGGCTCCCGGTACCGCCCGCGTTCTGCCTGACCACCGGGCTCTTCGACGTCTTCCTGCGCGAGAGCGGCCTCGCCGCCGAGATCCGCGGCGCCGAGGCCCGCGGCGAACCCGCCCTCACCGTCCGCGAGTCGATCCTCGCCCGGGACGTCCCGGAGCCGGTCGCCCGCACGATCCTCACGGCCTACGAGGAGCTGGGCCGCCCCCGGGTCGCGGTGCGCTCGTCCGCGCCGCGCGAGGACTCCGCCGAGCGGTCCTTCGCGGGCCAGCACGACACGGTCCTCGACGTGTCGGGCGACGCGGCGCTGCTCGACGCGGTCAAGGTCTGCTGGGCCTCGCTGTGGTCGGACCGGGCCGCGGCCTACCGGGCGGGCGGCGGCCCGGCTGGCTCCATCGCGGTCGTCGTGCAGGAGATGGTGCCCGCCGACGTCAGCGGGGTGCTCTTCACCGTCGATCCGGTCGGCGGCAGGCCCAACCGGCTTGTGGTGGAGGCCTGTTGCGGGCTCGGCGAGGGCCTGGTGTCGGGCAGGGTGTCCAGCGACTTCTTCGTGGTGGACGACCGGACGCTCGACGTCGTCGAGGAACGCGTGCGGTACAAGGTCACCAAGTGCGCGCCGCTCGCGCCCGGCCGCATCGGCCTGACGAAGGTCGACGCCGCCGACCGGGACGCCCCCTGCCTGACCCGGGACCAGCTCGCGGCGCTCGCCCGGCTCGCCCTGGAGATCCGGGACGGCTGCGGCGTGGAGCAGGACATCGAGTGGGCCCTGCGCGACGGCACGCTGTACCTGCTCCAGGCCCGGCCCATCACCACCCGGCCCCGGCCCGAGGCCTCCGACGGCGCCCACAGCCCTTATCTGCCGGGCCTGTTGGCGAAGCAGCCGGACGCCGTGCGGCACGGCACCCTGTGGTCGCGGATGGACATCGGCGAGATCTTCGTCGGCCTGATGTCCCCGCTCGGCCTGAGCTTCGCCCGCCACTACCAGGACCACGTCCACGGCGACTGCGCGGCGGCCCTCGGTGTGCGCGACACCGGCGACGTCGACCTGCACATGGGCTTCTTCCAGGGCCACGTCTACCTGAACATCTCCTACACCGCCTATCTGCTCGGCCAGGCCCTGCCCACCCGTGACCAGCGGCACTTCACCCGCCGCTTCGTCAGCGAGGAGGTGGACCTGGCCACGTACAAGAACCCCTTCGGGACGTTCCCCGGCGGCCTGGAGGACCTGCTCTCGACGACGCACTGGCTGCGCGCCACGGCCAACGAGATGGTGGTGATGAAGGGCCGCGCCCGCGACATGGCCGCGGCCCGCCTCTACGAGTTCGACCGCGCCCGGCGCCTGGACCTCACCCGCATGAGCCGCCGCGAGCTGCACGCCGAACTCGGCCGCTACCTCGACTACTTCCACGACGCGCACGTCGGCTACATGCCGTACTACATCAACGCGTTCGGGTTCTACG
Source organism: Streptomyces flavofungini (assembly GCF_014650815.1). Classification (GTDB taxonomy): domain Bacteria; phylum Actinomycetota; class Actinomycetes; order Streptomycetales; family Streptomycetaceae; genus Streptomyces; species Streptomyces flavofungini. The sequence continues at coordinate 177,064 of NZ_BMVR01000010.1, read as the reverse complement.
GCATCCTCACCGAGCTGTGCGCGAAGTGGCTCGGCGCCGCCGGCGACAACCTGCAGAACCGCATCAAGACGGACATGTCGAGCCTGCGCACCGTGGCGTCGGCGCAGGAGATCTGGAGCGTCGCGCAGGCCGCGAAGGCCAGGCCCCGGGTCATGGAGATCATCGAGGCGGCGCCCCTCGACGAGGTCGCGGACCGGCTGCGCGCCGACCCCGACGGCGAGGCGTTCTGGCAGGCGGAGCTGGAGCCGTTCCTGCGCGCCAACGGCACCCGCGGCCGCCAGGAGATGGAGCTCACCCACCAGCGCTGGATCGACGACCCGTCCTACGTCTTCCAGATGATCCGCCGCTACGCCGCCGACGGCTTCACCGCCGACGACATCATGGGCCGCAGCCGCGCCCGCCAGGAGGGCGACGTCCGGGCGGTCCTCAAGGAGCTGCCGCTGCCGCGCCGCACCACCATCGAGGGCGTCATCTCGATGTACGCCCTGTGCAGCGAGCTGCGCGAGGCCACCCGCATGTCGATGATCACGTCGATCTGGCTGGTCAGGAACATCGTGTACGAGGTGGGGCGGCGGCTCGTCGAGGAGGGCGTGCTGCACTCCCTGGACGAGGTCGCCTACCTCGACTTCGCGGACGTGCGCCGCTATCTGGCCGGTGCGCTGCCCGCGCGCGAGGCGTTCCCGCGGGCCGCGATCGAGGAGCGGCGGCGCCTGCACGAGTACCACAACCGGCTGCCGGAGCCGCCGCTCACCTTCGTCGGCGAGCACGACGGCACCCGCGCGGTACGGCCCGTGAAGGACGGGGCGCGCCTGGACGGGCTCGGCTCCAGCCCCGGCCGGATCGTCGGCCGGGCCCGCATCGTCGAGGACCTGGTGTGGCAGGCCGACGAGTTCCAGGCGGGCGAGATCCTCGTGACCCGGCACACCGACGCGTCCTGGACGCCGCTGTTCGCCATCGCGGGCGGAGTGGTCACCGACATCGGCTCGATGCTCTCGCACAGCTCCATCGTGTCGCGGGAGTTCAACGTGCCCTCGGTGGTCAACACCAAGTACGCCACGCAGGTGATCAACACCGGCGACATGGTCATGGTCGACGGCGACACGGGGGTCGTCGAGGTCGTCGAGGGCTGAGGGCCGAGAGCCGACGGCGGCGCGGGGCACGGCACGGCAGGACATCGCGAGGCACGAGAGGAACACGAGAGGAAACGGGAGTTCCCCATGATTCCGAACCAGTGGTATCCGATCCTGCGGACGCAGGACATCAAACGTGACGCGCCGACCGGCGTGCGCCGCCTGGGCGAGGAGCTGGTGCTCTGGCGCGACCTGCGCGGCAAACTGGTCTGCCAGTCCGCGCGCTGCCCCCACAAGGGCGCGAACCTCGCCGACGGCCGGCTCGTCGGCAACTCCATCGCCTGCCCGTACCACGGCTTCCGGTTCGGCACCGAGGGCTCCTGCCGACTGGTGCCCGCGCTCGGCTCCGAGGGCCGCATTCCGGCGTCGCTGCGGATCGAGACGTACGAGGTGCGCGAGGAGCACGGCCTGGTGTGGCTGTGGTGGGGCGACAAGCGCGCGCAGCTGCCGAAGATCGAGCTGCCCCACGAACTCGCCGAGCACCCGCGGCCGTACGAGACCATCACCTTCAGCCGCCCGGTCCACTACACGCGCTACATCGAGAGCCTGCTCGAGTTCTACCACGTGACGTTCGTGCACCGGGATCACTGGGCGAACATCATCGACTACACGTTCATGTACGGCAGTTGGAACAAGCTGTGGGCGGACGGGCGCGAGCGCTACATCGCCGCCAACAAGATCGTGGACCATCGCGTCGATGTGGACGGCACGACCATCCGCTCCACCTTCGACCAGTGCGAGGAGGGCAACCCCGACAACAGCTGGCACTTCAACCTCATCTACCAGGCCCCCTGCATGACCCACGTCCGCCAGGGCCTGCTGGAGGTCACGACCTGGCTCGTGCCCATCGACGAGCACCACACCCAGGCCATCATGCGCCTCTACGAGTACCCGCTGCTCAAGTGGATGGTGCCGTTCAAGCCGCTGCGGCCGCTGATCCTGCGGCTGTCGCTGATGATGGAGCAGTACGTCCAGGACCAGCAGGACAACGACATCATGGCGCGCCAGGAACCCAAGGTCAGCGAGCGCGGGGTGAACAAGTTCATCGCTGTCGACGAGATGAACGCCAAGTTCCTGCAGCTGCGGGACCGGTTGAAGGCGGAGGCGCGCGCGGAGGCCGAGGCCCGGGACGCGGACCGTGCACCGGAGCCGGTGCCGGGCGCCGACGAGCCCTTGGCGGTGCCCGGGACGGCCACCACCAACGGCACTGGCAAGGGCAATGGGAATGGCAATGGCGGCAAGCGGGCGCGGAAAGGCGCCCGCGCGGGCGGGCTCAGCAGGACCACGACCTGACCCCGGCGCGCGTTCCGGCGCCGATCGCCGGAACGTGCGCCGCGCGCCGGACCGTGGCCACGCGCCGGACCGTGGCCGGGGTCAGGACCGTGGCCGGGGTCAGGGCCATGGCCGAGGTCAGGACCACGGCCGGGGTCAGGACGAGGCGACCCGCAGCGACACCGTCCCCGACCGCCCGCGGCCCTCGGCGTCCGTGAGGTTCCGGGTCACGCCCGCCCACCACTGGGCGCCCTCCTCGATGTGGCGCAGCAGGATGCCCTCGCGGACCGCCCAGGGGCAGATGTCGGCCGACGTGATGCCCATGAGCTTCATGGCCGTGTGCCCGACGACCGCCCCGGCCAGGCTCTGGGCCGCCCGGGGCGCCGAGATCCCCGGCAGCCGGGCGCGCTCGGCCGCGGGCAGCAGCGCGAGCCGGTCCTTGGCCCAGCGCAGCGCGGACCGGTCGAGCCGCCGGGGCACGAACAGGCCGTGCCGTCCCGGCACTTCACCGGTGAGCCGCGCCAGCTGCTGGAACGTCCGCGAGGTGGCGACGGCCGTGCGCGGCCCCTCCCAGCGGACCCGCGCCGCCACGTCCCGGAGCTGATGGCGCACGCGGCGCCGCAGCGCCTTGAGGGCCTGCGGGGTCGGCGGGTCCTCGCCGTGCAGGAACTCGTGCGTGAGCCGGTTCGCGCCGAGCGGCAGCGACGCCGCGAAGTCCGGCAGCCGCCCACGCCCGAACGCCACCTCCAGCGAGCCGCCGCCGATGTCGAACAGGACGAGCGGCCCCGCCTGCCAGCCCAGCCAGCGGCGCGCGCCGAGGAACGTCAGCTCGGCCTCCAGCTCACCGGGCAGCGTGCACAGCCCGACGCCGGTGCTCGCCCGCACGGCGCGCAGCACGTCGAGGCGGTTCGGCGCGTCCCGCACCACGGCGGTCGCGAAGGCCAACGGCTCCTCGGCGCCCCACCGTTCGGCCGTCACCGCGGCCTCGTCGACGGCGCGCACGAGGTGCCGGACGGCGTCCTCGTCCAGCGGCCCGCCGGGCGCCACCCGCTCGCCGAGCCGCAGCTTCCACTTCGCCGTGTGCACGGGCAGCGGCGCCCCGCCCGCGGCATCCGCCACCACGAGGCGCACCGTGCGCGATCCGACATCCAGCACGCTCACTCGCATGAGCCCTCAGTACCCACCCCTCGTCCCCACACGCCCCACGGTTCCGACACCCTCCGTTTCCTCACACTTCTTCCGAACGCCATCTTTCCGCCAACCAGCGCTCGCGGAAAGGTCATTTCGCTCCCTGATCCAACCGCTCCTTTCTAGCGTGGCCCTATGACTGCTGCCGCCGCACCGCCCGGACACCTCCACGACCTGGTCCTGCGCGGGGGCCGGGTCCTCGATCCCGAGACCGGTCTCGACGCGATCGCCGACGTGGCCGTGACGGCCGGGACGATCTCGGCAGTCGCGCCGACGGCCCCGGCCGCCCCGGCGCCCGCGGCGTCCCCCCAGCCGCCGTGGCGGCTGGCCGCGCGCCGGACGCTGGACGTGACGGGCCTCGTCGTCGCCCCCGGCTTCATCGATCTGCACAGCCACTCCCACACTGTCGCCGGGCACCGCCTCCAGGCCCTCGACGGCGTGACGACGGCCCTGGAACTCGAACTCGGCCTCTCCCCCGTCGACGAGGCCTACCGGCAGGCCGCCGCCGAGGGCCGACCCCTCAACTACGGCTTCTCCGCCTCCTGGGCGCAGGCCCGGATGGCCGCCGTCGGCGGGCTCCCGCACGGCGGCGGCGCCGCGGCCGCCCTGGACCACCTGGGCAACGGCGCCTGGCAGCGCGAGGCCACCCGGCTCCAGGAGGACGCGCTGCTCGAACTGTTGCGCCGCGACCTCGCCGACGGCGCCCTCGGCATCGGCCTGATCGTCGGCTACGCCCCCCGGATCCGGCCCGAGGAGTACCTGGCCGTCGCCCGCCTCGCCGCCCGCACCGCCCAGCCGACCTTCACCCACGCCCGGAGCCTCGTCGAGCAGGTCGCGGACACCCCCGTCGACGGCGCCGAGGAGATCGCGCGGGCGGCGGGCGAGACCGGCGTGCACGCGCACTACTGCCATGTGACGTCGACGTCGCGGCGGCACACCGAGCGGGTCCTCGCCCTCATGGACCGGACCAGGGCCGAGGGCGGCCGGGTCTCCACCGAGGCCTATCCGTACGGCGCGGGCATGACCGCCGTCGGTGCCGCGTTCCTCGAACCGGACCTGTTGCCCGCCGCCGGGCTCGACGTCACGGACATCGTCCTCGCGACGACGGGCGAGCGGGTCCGCGACACCGCCCGGCTGCGCGAGCTGCGCGCCGCCGACCCGGGCGCCCTCGCCGTGCTGCACTTCCTCGACGAGACCGACGCCCACGACCGGTCGTTCATCGACCGGGCCCTGCTGCACCCGACGACGGTCGTCGGCTCGGACGCGATGCCGCTGACGTGGACCGGCCCGGCGCCGGACCCCCTGGCGTGGCCGCTGCCGCCGGGCGCCGCGGTCACCCACCCGCGCACCGCGGGCACGTTCTCCCGGATGCTGCGCCGGTACGTCCGCGAACTCGGCGCCCTCGACCTCCTCGACGCGGTCGGCCGCGCCACCCTGGGGCCCGCGCGCGTGCTGGAGTCCGGTGTGCCCGCGCTGCGCCACAAGGGGCGGGTCCAGGTGGGGTGCGACGCCGACCTCGTCGTCTTCGACCTGGCGACGGTCGGCGACCGGGCCACGTACGCCGACAGCGTCCGGCCGTCGGTGGGGTTCGCCCATGTGCTGGTCGGCGGGACGCCGGTGGTGGCGGACGGGGAGGTGGTGGCGGGGGCGCTGCCGGGGCGGGCGGTGCGGCGCTGAGGGTCCGGACCCGCCGCCGGGAGGTGCACGCGCCGTCCGGTCAGGGCGAAGGCGGGCCGACAGCGGCCTGTGCGACCGTGTCGACCCGCCTCGGGACAGGTTCCCCGCCTCAGGTCCGGCGGGGTGCCGCTCCTGGCACTCCGCGCCCGCCCCGGGCCGGGCCGGGCGTCAGCCCCGGTACTGCGGCTCGGGCTGGCGCACCTGCGGCGGCACCTGCTGCTGCGCGGCGAGCCGCCGGGACAGCTTCTCGCCCTCGACGTCCATGTTCGGAAGCAGCCGGTCGAGCCACTTCGGCAGCCACCACGCCGACTTGCCGAGCAGCGCGAACAGCGCGGGCACGATGGTCATGCGGACGATGAAGGCGTCGAAGAGGACGGCGACAGCGAGACCGAAGCCGATCATCTTGATCAGGTCGTTCTCCTCCATGATGAAGCCGGAGAAGACACTGATCATGATCAGCGCGGCCGCGGTGACCACACGCCCGCCGTAGTGGAAGCCGGTGACCACCGACTCGCGCGGCTCGACGCCGTGGACGTACGCCTCGCGCATCCGCGTCACCAGGAACACCTCGTAGTCCATCGCGAGGCCGAAGACCACACCGATCATGAAGACCGGCATCGTGCTCATGATCGGGCTGGGCTGATCGACGCCGAAGACGTCCGCGAGCCACCCCCACTGGAAGACCGCCACCACCGCGCCGAACGCGGCGGACACCGAGAGCAGGAATCCGAGCGCCGCCTTCAGCGGCACCAGGATCGAGCGGAAGACCAGCATCAACAGGAGGAAGGCCAGGCCGACGACCGTGCCCAGATAGGGCAGGAGCGCGTCGTCGAGGGTCTTGGAGAAGTCGATGAACATGGCCGTCTGGCCGGTGAGCAGGATCTCGGGACCGTGGTCGGCCTCGATGTCCCTTGCCACTCCTCGCAGGGATTTGACCAGGTCCTTGGTCTCGTCCTCGGCCGGTCCCGTCTTGGGCACGACGTTCACGATGGCCGTGTCGTTGGCCTTGTTGGGCGAGGCAGGACCGACCGACTCGACGCCGGGCTCCTTCTCCATCCGCTTGCGCACGGTCTCGGCCTGGGCCTTGACGTTCTTGCCCTCGATGGTGACCATCAGCGGCCCGTTGAAGCCCTTGCCGAAGGAGTCCGACATCATGTCGTAGGCCTTGCGCTGGGTGGTGTCCGTCGCCATCGTGCCCTCGCCGGGCAGACCGAGCTTCATGCTGGCGGCCGGTACGGCGACCGCGCCGAGGCCCACGACGGCCAGCAGGAGGACGGCGACCGGGTGGCGCAGGATGAAGCGCGCCCAGCGGGCACCGAGGTTCGGCTGCTGCCGCTTGCTGGCCCGCTCCTCCGCCTTGCGCTGCTTCTTCTCCGACAGTGGCTTGCCCTTGTACTGGGCGCGGTCCTTGCGGGCGAGCACCTTGACGGGCGCGAAGCCGAGGAGCGCGGGGACGAGCGTCACGGCGATGAGGACGGCGATCGCGACGGTGCCCGCGGCGGCCATGCCCATCTTCGTGAGCATCGGGATGTTGACGACGGCCAGGCCCACCAGGGCGATGATGACGGTGAGTCCGGCGAAGACGACGGCCGTGCCCGCGGTGCCCACGGCCCGCCCGGCCGCGTCCGGGCGTTCGCGGCCCTCGGTGATCTCCGATCGATAGCGGGAAACGATGAACAGGGCATAGTCGATGCCGACCGCGAGGCCGATCATCATGGCCAGGGTCGTGGTCGTGGACGACAAGCCGAGGGTGGAGCCGAGCGCGGTGATGCCGGCGATACCGACGCCGACACCGACGAGCGCGGTGAGCAGCGACATGCCGGCGGCGATCATCGAGCCGAAGGTGAGGATGAGGACGATCGCGGAGACGGCGATGCCGATCCCTTCGGCGGAACCGCCCATGGACTGCTCGACCTTGACGGCGTCACCGCCCGCCTCGGCCTTGAGTCCGCTCTTGCGGGCGTTCTCCAGCATCTTGTCCAGGGCGTCGTGCGCCTTGTCGTTCACCTTGGTCTGGACGACCTTGTAGGTGGCGGACACATAGACGGTGGACTTGTCCTTGCTGACGGCCGCGTTGCCCGCGTAGGGGTCGCCGACGCTCGCCACCTGGGGCGCCTCGCGCAGCTCGGCGATGACCTTTTTGACCTTGGCCTTCTCGCCCGCGGCGGTGATGTCCCCGCCGCCGGGCACCCGCAGGACCACACGGGCCGTGGCGCCGTCGGCGCTCGCGTCCGGGAACTTGTCCTCAAGGAGGTCGTACGCCTTCTGCGACTCCGTGCCCGGCATCGAGAACGTGTCGACGGGGGGCGTCGGCGCGGACGAGGCAGCGTAGCCCACCCCGCCGAAGATCAGCACCCAGAGCAGTGCCATCAGGCCGCGTCGCCGGAAGGCGAAGCGGCCGAGTTTGTACAGGATGGTAGCCACGGCGAAGGGACTCCCGTCGGGTAGTCAGGAACAGGGGACAGTGCGAGAACCGCGGCGGCGGTCCCGATGCGCGTCGCCGTGGGACGCGAGCCGGAGCTCGTCGACGTACCACGTGATGCCCATAGCACTACGATGGCACCATAATGGAGCCACAGCAAGCCACCATGGCACACATTCGGCGCCAGCGCGCCGCCATCCCGCATCGACACCACTCCCGGCGGGGAATCGACGGCGAGCAAGGGCCTTTCGAGTGCCCGTTCGGGCCCACTGGAGCGCGGGACGGCGTCACGAACGCACCCCTTCGGACGCCCGGGAGCAGCGAACCATCAGGTCGCCACCCGCTCGCCCGCGCCATCACCACACCCAGACCCGGAGGGGTTGCCGTAGCCGAGATTCAGCCAGCCGCCACAGGGGGAATCGGATGGCGCTCACATGGCGCTACACATGTGCCATCATGGCGCCATGGACCTCACGCCATACGTCGACGATTTCCGGCATGAGCTCGCAGTCGCCGCAGACGCGTGCGGAGACGACGCCCGAGCCCTGGCCCAACGACTCACCGCACCGCTGGCGACAGCGGCCCGGCTCACCCTGCTCAACGCGCTGTCCGACGCCATGGGCGAGGTCACCCGCGACCTCGCGCCCGGCTCGGTCGTCGTACAACTGCACGGCCTCGACCCCGAGTTCGTGGTGACACCGCCCCGCGACGACCACCCCCGCGCCGAGCGGGAGCAGCACCGGGACGCACCGCGGCACGCACCGGCATCCGTGGCGTCGGCGCCCCCCTTCATCGACGCCGGCCCGCCCGGCGGTTTCATCCGGCTGCAATTCGCCAGCGTGCGGGAACTGGAATCAGCCATCGCCCTCTTCGGCCGCGCCGACCCTGACCATGAGGCGCTCGCCCTGCACCTGCCGAGCGACGGCACCGTGCCCGCACTCCGCGCCGTCCTGGACGCCCTGGACGACGCGGCGATCGAGGCCACGAGGCTCACCGTGCACAGCGCCGGTCTCGACGATGTCGTGCACTCCCTCATCGGCCTGCCCCACACAGGGAGCGGGCTGCCCACGACGGGCATCGAGTTCGTGGCGTCGAACGACGAGCTCGCCCGCCGCAAGCCGTCGCCCCGCAAGCCCCGCAAGTCCCCCCGGGGCGGAGCTGGTTGAGCCCCGGCCCGCGCGCGACGCCGCGGCCCGCGGGTGTCGCAGAGCCCCGTCACGTACGCGCTCGTGCGGCGCCCGTGGTCGAGGGCGGCGGGCCCCCTGGCGCGGCAAACCGAAAGGCCGCCCACCGGTTGGTGGACGGCCCGCTCGGTCGGTGCCGGATCGGCGGCGTCAGGCGCCGCCCTCGCGCCGTACCCGGTCCAGTACGCCGGGCAGCGCGCGCAGGAACGCCGTCACCTCGTCCTCGCCGATGATCAGCGGCGGGGCCAGCCGGATGGTGTCCGGCAGCGCGGCGTTCACCAGCAGGCCCGCGTCCTGGGCCGCCTGCTGCACGCGCGGGGCACAGGACTCGGTGAGGACGATGCCGAGCAGCAGCCCGGCGCCGCGGACCCGGTCCACCAACGGGTGGCCGAGTGCCTCGATGCCCTGCCGCAGCGTCTCGCCCTGCCGCTTGACGTGGTCCAGGAGCCCGTCGCCGTGAAGGGTGTCGAGCACCGCGAGCGCGGCGGCGCAGGAGACGGGGTTGCCGCCGAAGGTGGTGCCGTGCGCGCCGGGCACCATCAGGTCGGCGGCCGGACCGAAGGCGAGCGTCGCGCCGATGGGCATGCCGCCGCCGAGGCCCTTGGCGAGGGTGAGGACGTCCGGCTCGATGCCGTGCGCCTGGTGCTCGAACCAGTGGCCGGTGCGGCCGATCCCGGTCTGCACCTCGTCGAGGACCAGCAGCGCGCCGGCGGCCCGGGTGATCTCGCGGGCCGCGGCCAGATATCCGGGCGGCGGCACGACGACGCCGTTCTCGCCCTGGATCGGCTCGATGACGACGAGTGCGGTGTCGTGGTCGACGGCGGCGCGCAGCGCTTCGGCGTCGCCGAACGGCACATGCGTGATGTCACCGGGCAGCGGCTCGAACGGAGCGCGCTTGGCGGGCTGGCCGGTGAGGGCAAGGGAGCCCATGGTGCGGCCGTGGAAGGCGCCCTGAGCGGCGACCATCCGGCGGCGGCCGGTCAGGCGGCCGATTTTGAAGGCCGCCTCGTTGGCCTCCGCCCCGGAGTTGGAGAAGAAGACCCGCCCGGAGCGCCCGGTCAGGCGCAGCAGGCGCTCGGCGAGCCGCACCGGCGGCTCGGCGATGAAGAGGTTCGAGACATGGCCGAGCCGGCCGACCTGCTCGCTGACGGCGCGGACGACGGCGGGGTGCGCGGTGCCGAGGGAGTTCACGGCGATGCCGCCGAGGAAGTCGAGGTACTTCTTGCCGTCGGCGTCCCAGAACGCGGCGCCCTCGCCGCGCACCAACGGCACCCTCGGCGTGCCGTAGTTGTCCATCAGCGACGCCTGCCAGCGCTCGGTGAGCTTGGTGTTCCCGCGCTCCCCCACGGCGTCGCCCGGGCCGCCGGTGCCGCCCGTGTCGCCGGTGTCGCTCGTTGGCTCGTTCATCCCATCCCCTCCGTGCCGGGCGCGCTCATCGCGCCCCCCTCTTCGACGGCCCCGCTCATCGCAGATCGTCTTCGATGTCCGGCATGACCAGCGTGCCGATCTCCTCGCGCGTGAACATCTCCAGGAGCACCGAGTGCTGGACCCGGCCGTCGATGACGCGCGCGCTGCCCACGCCGTTGCGGACCGCGTGCAGGCAGCCTGCCATCTTGGGGACCATGCCGTCGGCCAGCTCCGGGAGGATCTTCTCCAGTTCGCTGGCGCTGAGCCTGCTGATGACCTCGTCGCTGTGCGGCCAGTCCGCGTACAGGCCCTCGACGTCGGTGAGGAAGACCAGCGTGTGGGCGTTGAGCGACGCGGCGATCGCGGCGGCGGCGGTATCGGCGTTCACGTTGTAGACGTGGTCGTCGTCGACGCTGCGGGCCACCGGTGAGATGACCGGGATGCGGCCGTCCGCAAGGAGGGCCTCGACGGCACCGGGGTCCACCGAGGCGATTTCGCCGACCCGGCCGATGTCGACCAACTCGCCGTTCTCGTTCTCCGGCCGGTACTTGACCGCGGTGATGGTGTCCGCGTCCTCGCCGGTGAGGCCGACGCCGAGCGGGCCGTGCTGGTTGATGAGGCCGACGAGCTCGCGCTGCACCTGGCCCGCGAGGACCATCCGGACCACGTTCATGGCCTCGGGCGAGGTGACCCGCAGGCCCTCCTTGAACTCACTGTCGATGTTGTGGAGTTTCAGGGCGGCGCTGATCTGCGGGCCGCCGCCGTGGACGACGACCGGCTTGAGTCCGGCGTGCCGAAGGAAGACGACGTCGTGGGCGAAGGCGGCCTTCAGCTCATCGTCGATCATGGCGTTGCCGCCGAACTTGATGACGCAGATCTTGCCCTGGTGGCGGTTGAGCCACGGCAGCGCGTCCATCACGGACTGCGCCTTGACCAGTGCGGGGTGCTCTTGGGTGCTGATCCTCATGACGAGTACGCGCTGTTCTCGTGGACGTACGCGGACGTCAGGTCGTTGGCCCACAGCGTGGCCTGCCGACCACCGGCCGCCAGGTCCGTGGTGATGACGACCTCACGACCGGACATGTCGACCGCGGTCCGGTCGGCGCCGATCGCGCCGTCCTTGCAGACCCAGACGCCGTTGATGGCGACGTTCACACGGTCCGGCTCGAAGGTGGCGGAGGTGGTGCCGATGGCGGACAGCACCCGGCCCCAGTTCGGATCCTCGCCGTGGATGGCGCACTTCAGGAGGTTGTTGCGGGCGATGGCGCGCCCGGCCTCCACGGCGTCCTCCTCGGTGGCCGCGTTCACGACGTCGATGCGGATGTCTTTCGAGGAGCCCTCGGCGTCGCCGATGAGCTGGCGCGCGAGGTCGTCGCACACCTGCCGGACGGCCTCGGCGAAGTCCGCGTACTCCGGCGTCGTGCCGGAGGCGCCGGAGGCGAGCAGCAGCACGGTGTCGTTGGTGGACATGCAGCCGTCGGAGTCGACCCGGTCGAAGGTCACCCGGGTCGCCGCCCGCAGCGCCTTGTCCAGGACGCCGGTGCCGAGGTCGGCGTCGGTGGTGAGGACGACGAGCATCGTGGCGAGGCCGGGGGCGAGCATGCCCGCGCCCTTGGCCATGCCGCCGACCGTCCATCCCTCGCCCTCGACGACCGCGGTCTTGTGCACGCTGTCGGTCGTCATGATGGCGATGGCCGCCCGCTCGCCACCGTCCGCGGAGAGTTCGGCCACGGCGCTCTCGACGCCCGGCAGGAGCTTGTCCATCGGGAGCCGTACGCCGATGAGGCCGGTGGACGCGACGGCGACCTCGCCCGCGCGGTGGCCCGCCAGGCTCGCCGCGACCTTCTCGGCGGTGGCCCGGGTGTCCTGGAAGCCCTCGGGGCCGGTGCAGGCGTTGGCGCCACCGGAGTTGAGGATGACGGCGCTCACCGAGCCCACCCTCAGGACCTGTTCGCTCCACACCACGGGGGCGGCCTTCACCCGGTTCGAGGTGAAAACACCTGCCGCCGACCGGCGCGGGCCGTTGTTCACGACCAGTGCCACATCCGGATTTCCGCTGCTCTTGATTCCGGCCGTGACGCCTGCGGCCGAAAAACCTTGTGCTGCCGTGACGCTCATGGCTCTACTACTCCTATAGTGGAAGTTCCCAGTCTCCCGGGAAGGCCGTGGGGGACCACCGACGATGACATGACTCAAGCCGCCTCATTCCTCGATTTCGGCGACGTAACAGTCCGACAACCCGCAACAAACTACAGGCAATTCATGCTCTCGGCACCGGACTGTCCTGTCCACGGGACAACGGGCCACCTGGGCCGAGCGCACCGAGACCTTATGTATGGACCGTAAGGCCCGCCGGAGAAACAACCGGCAGGTCCGGGAGCGCACTTCGCGGTCGCGGTGGCCTGCGGAAGTCCCTAAACTTTTCCCGGAGTTTTGCTGCGGTCGCAGTGAATACTTCACAGGACCACCGCACTCCGCCACTGTCTGTACCGACAATTCGTCGGCGAGCAGCCGGGCCTGGACGCCGGGCACACACTCGACCGACAATGACGAAGCTGGTGGACTGTGTCTTCCAGCACATGGCATCGATCGGCTTCCGCCGGGAAGCCATCGCGTACGGCTTGAAATGGAGTGGACCATGAGCAGCAACCCGTTCGACGACGCGGATGGCCAGTTCTACGTCTTGGTGAACGACGAGGAGCAGCACTCCCTGTGGCCTTCGTTCACCGAGGTCCCCGCCGGCTGGCGGGTGGCGTTCGGCGAGGCCGGCCGCCAGGAGTGCCTGGACTACGTGGAGCAGAACTGGACCGACCTGCGGCCCAAGAGCCTGCGCGACGCGATGGCCGCCGACCAGGCCGCGTGAGCCTCCCTGGCCACGTGCGGCGGGCGCGTTCCTGAGCGGCGCCGAAAGGGGTGGGCCCCGGTGCTTCCCAGCACCGGGGCCCACCCCTTGGCACGTGCGCGACCGACCGCACCCCTCCGGGCCGGAGCCGTCACGGCCACCCGCGCATGCGAACGGCCCGCCGGTGGGGGCCGGCGGACCGTCCGGAACAGGGGTGGCTCAGACCTTCTCGCCGACGCCGCGTCGCTCGACGATCGAGTCGGCGATCTCACCGCTGCGGACAGCGATGTTCGACAGCAAGGACGACGTCAGACCGTGCGTGTGCTCGGTGCCGCCCTGGAGGTAGATGCCACAGGACAGGTCGCCGGAGGTGACGACGCGGTAGTCGCGCTCCACCCGGTGGCGGCCCTCCTCGTCGCGCAGGCAGAAGGCGTCGAGGTCACCGAGCAGCCGGGTGGCGTCCATCGTGGCGTAGCCGGTCGCGAAGACGAGCGCGTCGACGTCCATCTCCTGCTCGCTCTCGCCGTCCAGGAGCGAGTGCAGGACGACACGCGTGTCGTTGCCGGAGCGCTTCACCTCCTTGACCCGGGTGAGGTTCAGGAAGTGCAGCCGCTGCGCGCCCGCGACCTCCTCCTCGTAGGAGCGGCGGAACAGTTCCCTGATCACGTCGTCGTCGACGACGGAGTAGTTCGTGTTCTTGTGGTACCGCCAGAACGAGTCCCGCGTCTTCTCGGTGCCGAAGTAGTAGTGGTCGACCGCGGTGGGGTCGAACACCTGGTTGGCGAAGGGCGTGTCGTCCGCGACGGAGTAGCCGTAGCTGGGCAGGATCGCCGAGACCTGGGCGTGCGGCAGCATGTCGTGCAGGTACTTGGTGATCTCGGCGGCGCTCTGACCGGCGCCGACGACCGCGACGTTCTTCAGGTCCGCGGGCTTCATCCGGCCGTACTTCGCCAGGAACTCCGAGCTGTGCCACACCCGCTCGTCGCGCTCCATGCCGTCGGGCATGCGCGGCACCAGGCCGGTGGAGACGGTGATGTTGCGGGCCTTCACCACACGGGTGCCGCCGCCGACGGTGTCGCGGACGACGACCTCCAGAACCTGCCGGCCCTCGGACGTCTCGTCGGCCAGGCGGATCCCGGTGACCTCGGAGTTGTACGAGACACGATCGCGGAAGCCCGCCTCCGCCCACTCCAGGTACTGGTGGAACTCCTGGCGGGTGGGGAAGAAGTCCTGGTTGTTCACGAACTGGACCAGGCGGTCCGAGTCGTGCAGGTAGGAGACGAAGCTGTAGCGCGACAGCGGATTGCGGAAGGTGGCCAGGTCCTTCAGGAACGAAATCTGCATCGTCGCCTGCGGAAGCAGCATGTTGCGATGCCAGCCGAACGCCGCCTGCCGCTCGAAGAACGCCGCTGTGATCGGTCGCTCAGAGGAATTGGACTGATGTTCCTCCAGGGCGATGGCGAGGGACAGGTTGGACGGGCCGAACCCGATGCCAACGATGTCGTATATCTCGTTTTCACGCGTACCCATAGACAATCTCCCGCTGGTGTAGCTTCGACAGGGACTTCCACAGCTGCGACGACGGCATTGCGGTTATCCGAGAGGAACTCGGTCGGAAACGCTGCGGCTGGAGATTCTGCCAACTCTCGTCTGACGCACGGCTGATGGTCTCGAACATCTCGACCGGTGGTCCGGGAGACACGCATTAAGTATTGCGCTGGAGAACACCGCCACGCCAACTTAGAGGGGCCGGGCGGACCTTTCAAGAGCACCCGGCCGCACCGCCCCTGACGGGCACGCTGTCCTGCCGACAGGACAGCCGCGCGGCTCGTCCACAATTGCGTTGAGCCCTCTCAAAGCGCTGGTAGCGTCGGCGGCTTGGTGCCATACCGTGAGTGAGAAGAACGAAAGGGTGAACCCGGATGTTCGTTCCCAGCCAGTACCGTCAGCCGGACAGTTCGTGGATGCTGGATCTGATCCGTGGCAATCCGTTGGCACTGTTTGTGAGCAACGGCAGCCCCGAGGCGGGTCCGTTCGCCACGCATCTGCCGGTGATTCAGGATCCGGACTGGACCGGTGAATGGTCGGACGACCTCTCGGGTGGCCGACTGCTCGGGCACATGAACCGGGCGAACCCGCACTGGAAGGCGCTCGAGTCGGGCAGCGTGAACCTGCTGACGTTCACCGGGCCGCACGGCTATGTGTCGCCGACGGTGTATCAGGTGACGCCGGCCGCGCCGACGTGGAACTTCACCTCGGTGCATGTCCACGGTGTCGTCGAGAAGATCGAGGGCATCGAGAACACCCTGGAGGTGGTGAAGTCCACCGTGCGCGCCTACGAGGGTGACTTCGGCGACGGCTGGGACATGTCGGAATCACTCGACTACTTCCGGAAGATAGTGCCCGCCGTCGGCGCGTTCCGCATCAAAGTGACGGGCGCCGAGGGCATGTTCAAGCTCAGCCAGGAGCAGCCCGACGAGGTCCAGGGCCGCGTGCGGGACTCCTTCGGCGGCCGTGAGTGCACCCGCCACCAGGCGACGGCCCAGCTCATGGGCAAGCTGCCGTAACCCGTCCCCGAACTCTCCACTCCGCGTGCCCCTGCCGCTGCCGCGGACCGTTCTCCGGGGCCCCAACACCCGTCCCGCTCACGGGACTTCGGTGCCCGCCGTTCGGTCCGCGGCAGCGGTTCGGGGCATCCGCGCCGACACCTGCCGCCCCTGCCGACGCCTCCCGACACCTGCCGACGCGCAGGAGCCCGCACTCCCTCATTCGGGAAGCGCGGGCTCCTGCGCGTCGAGCTTTCGTCCGCCGAGGTCAACAGCCCTGACCTCGACGCATGTTGTCCAGCGGACGGATCGGATCAGGCGCTGAGGCCGGCCTGCTTCCGCGCCGCCGCCTCGTCCTCGACGAGCGCACGCTCGGCGGCGTTGTCGAGCGTCGCGAGCACCCACTGCTCGAAGTCGATGCCGGACTGCTCGGCGGCCTTGTGCCACCACTGGAGCCTGCTGCCGGGAACGGCGAGCCGCCGCATCGTCTCGGGCGTCTGGTTTCCGTCGCGCGCCTCGTCCTCACGGGCGACACGGATGGCGCTGCGCAACTGCTTGGTCGTCCACTGCATCTGCTCGGCCCGGTCGAGCCACAGCTCCTGCTCGTCGATCGGCAGCGAGGCCAGCTCCGCGTGGTGCTGGAAGCTCAGTGCCGCGCGTCGACGGCTGAAGTCGAAGCGCCGGGACACCCACGCGTAGTTGCGCAGGGTCTGGTACTGGAGCCCGGCCGCACGGATGCCGCGCTGGTAGCGGTCGGTGTAGTGGTCCTTGCCGTATACCAGCCAGTCCCCGAGCCACCAGGAAGAGGAATTAACAATTCCGGAGAGCTGGCGTCCAGCCCGCTCCCAGTCCTCGAAGGTCAGACCGGCCGGCATCTGCAGGCCCACCTTCGTCGTCAGTACCTGGCCACGACGCTCGTCCACTCCTGCTCTTCGCTGCCGCGGCACCGCGCTCGCGTTTCGGCGGAAGAGCACAACCTTCGAGTCCTCGAGGTCGCTGACCTGGTTCGTCATCATGCCTCCATGTGAAAGAACATCGAACGAACGCGGACACAGCGGTTCGCATCCGAACAGGAAAATGCCATGCGGGTGTGACAGCCGTGTCCTGACCCAGCACGGGTCGGAAGCCTTCGCGATCGCGAGGCACAGGCTGGTCGATCAATCACAGCCGATCGGCCGGATGAGGGCTCCGTCTCAAGCCACTCGCCGATTCGGGTCGTCAGAGTTCCGTCAACTCATCGCTGGATCCGTCGGCGTGGCACGTACGTGTACGCCGTCGGCCGCCCTCACCGCTCGAGGGGGCCGCCGGCACAGCGCGCAGGCAGGTCCGGCCGTTCGGCGCATCCTTCAGGACTGCGCGGAAGGCATTCAGTCGGCATGTGTGCAGATTCGTACATCAACTACTCGCCCCGTTCAACTACTCGCCCCGTTCGCCTCGACCACGACCTCCGCGTCCGCGGGACGGCCGACGTGTCCTCCATCGGTACCGATCACCCGGTTGCGCAGTGGTCTCTTCCAAAGGCCTACCCGAGTAGAACCCGACACCTGTTGGAGATTCAAGGATGAGGCAGCCGCTCGTCACGACTTTTCGAAGTTCGAACAAGATAGCCCAGCATCGCTGTGGCTGTCGTGGTGTACCGCAGCGCTCTCCGGACCCGGTCGGCGACGGCGTTGCGATCAACTGCCGCCACTGGCAGCAGGAATTGAGCCGACTGTAGCGCGTAGCGAAACAGCTGCCGACGAGAAGGGGAAGTCCAGAAGGCGGGGGCCTTCGTTGAGTTCAGCCAGTCGGATTCGGGGCGGATGATGATGGTCCGTCACCATCGGCGTCTATTGGCCGAATCTCAGAACTGCCAGCGAACCGTAGCATTTACCCTGCCGCCTCTTAACGCGAGTATGAGCCACACTCCCCGCGATGTGGCCGAAGAACACCTCCTCAGACAAGTCACCCTTCAGCTATGCGGAGTTCGGCCCACCGGCACGACGGCGGAGGTGCGCACGGGGAGTCGGGCTTGAGCGGAGGGTCGGACAGGCCGCGACGGACACCCGGGGGGCGGCCGCGGAACCGGGTGCGAACGGATACCGGAATGGCGCACTCCAGGAAGCGGGAACCCGGAAGCTGAAATTCCTGATCCTCTTCACGGAAACCGTCCGGCAGTTGGCGTGGAACCGGCGAACGAACCGGAGAGGTAGAGTCCGCTCCCGCCACCCTCGCGGACCGGGTGCGCGAACCCGGTTTACTGCTGTGGTTGCCACATCAGTCACACCCGCAGCAAGATGGTGCGCCGCGCTCTCGGATCCTAGACTCGACGCTCGGCAGTTGCCGCTCAGGGACGTCCGGGGAGGGATCGCAGCATGGTTGTGCCCTGCGCATTGCCAACATCGACTCCGATCAGCGAGGTGCCCGAAACCCCGCTCGCATCACCTTTCAGCGACTTCACCGATCAGGTCTTCCAGAATCTGCGCCGAGCCGATCAGCGCAGGTGGGCGGGGGCCTATTTGGCGGGGCTGCTCATCACCCCCGGGAAGAAGTCCGTACGCCGTCTCGCCGGAGCCGTCTCGGCGTCGCCCACCGCGGCGCAGTCCCTGCGCCAGTTCGTGAGCCTGAGCCCCTGGGACTGGGACCCCGTCATGCACGAGCTCACCCGCTGGGCCGAGAACCACGGCCGCGTCTCCAGTTGGGCGATCGGCCGCGCGGTCCTGCCCAAGCGCGGCGACCGGTCCGTGGGCGTGCACCGCTCGTTCGACCCGGTCTCCGGCCGCACCCTCAACTGCCAGCTGGGGCTCGGCGCCTTCCTCGGCATCGACGACCTGCACGTCCCGGTCGACTGGCGGCTGCTGCTCCCGGCGCCCTGGACCGACGACGCCCAGCTGCGCCGGCGCGCGCGCATACCCGAGGACGTCGGCCACCGCCCGCTGTGGGCCCAGGCGCTGGACCTGGTCGACACCCTGGAGGCCCGCACCGCGCCCACGTCCGCGCCGGTCATCGCCGACCTGAGCGACGACCCCGACGTGAGCCTCTTCCTGCGCGGACTCAGCCAGCGGGCCCGGGACTTCGTGGTCGCCGTGCCCCAGCATCTGAAGGTCCTGCCCGTCGGTGACCGCACGCCCGGCAGCCCGGAACCGGTGAGCGCGCGCGACCATGTCTCCTCGGGCAACACCGACTCCGTCCTCCTCACCGCGGCGGACGGTCACCAGCAGCACACCCGCGTCCGGTCCGTGCTCGTCCGGCTTCCCGGGGACAGGCCGGGCGTGACGCCCGAATATCCCTACCGCATATTCACCGAAGTGCTTCCGGAAAGCCGCTCGGCATCCATGTGGATCACCAGCCTGACGCATCAGCAACTCGACAACGTTGCCTCACTCGCGGCCCAACGAACCCGCACCACCACGGCGGTCGCGGGCATGGAACGCCACTTCGGCCTGCTCGACTTCGAGGGCCGTTCCTTTCCCGGCTGGTATCACCACATGACGCTCGTTTCCGCGGCCTACACATATCAGCGGCTCACGCACCGGCCCGTTCCGCGGCATCTGCCGTGCTGTCCGGCGCCTCTCTCCCGAGACCATCAGCACCGGCTGCACTTGGTCTGACGACGACTTCGGATCGACTCCGCTCCAGGAAGGCACTCCGTCATATTCATGGCGGCTACAGCGAAACCGATTCCCGGTCCCCCAGGCGAATTGGCGCTATTGACCGCAAGTCAGCCTCGGGCGGCGAATCGACCGGGGACCAGTCGGGCCCGGCGGAAACCGCCCGGCACTCCCCCATATCGGCATACCGCATTCCACGGGGCGCGGCTCACCTAGAATTGCGGCGCGGTACGAGGAAGGGCGCTCGTCCGGCGCCTCGCGTCGAGGCGCTCTCGTACCGGAGTGTCCGGCACGCGCCGGAGGGGTGCGGCCCTGGAGACCGCCGGGGGAGGTCGGTCTCCAGGGCCGCGGGATCGGTACCGGCGTGCGATACGCGTCGCCGGACCGAAGTTTCGTGGCCGCGGTGTGGCTAGTTCACCCAGCCCGTGTAGCGCTGGGAGTTTCCCGATGTGCCGCGCGGCGCGCGCCGCTCCGTGCGGCGGCCGCGCTCGTCGAACTCGAGCATCGCGGAGACCGCGCGAACCAGCCACGCGTTCACCGACAGCCGTTCGCGGCCCGCGGCCTCCTCGATCCGGGCCTTGAGATGCTCGGGCGGTCGGAAGTTGATGCGAGAGGTCGCACCTTCCTCACCGCTCACTGTCGCTGGCGCCAGTGACACCAATGATGGCGCCACTCCAGCGTGCGGACGGTCGAAGCCGTGGTCGGCCTCGTCGTCGAACAGCCGGTCCGGCGGGGGCAGCGTCACGACGAACGTCGGGTCGAGACCCCGCAGGCGAATCTCGACCAAACCGGGGGCCAGGTCGCGGGTGATCTCGTCCGCGGCGGCCGACAGCGCGTCAAGAAGCGTCAGACGGGCAGCGGAAGCCAGCGGTGTGACGAGGCGTTCAGCGAGTTCTCGCGCCTCCTCGTCGCCCGCCTCCACTGCGGCCAAGAGCTCCTGGCGCAGATTGTCGACGTACCGCGTGAGTTCCATGGCGCCATAGTCGCACCACAATAGCGCCATGCGCAAGCTTTCGAGGCATCACCCTCCTGTCACTTGGCGCCGCATGCCGCTACCGGGCCCCGACGGCTGTTTCCGGTCATGCCCCGGTGCTCTCCCACTTCCGCCCGCCGTCGCCTCCCCGCCGCGGCGCAGCGCCAACCCGTGGCGGGAATGAGGCAGGTGACTTACGCTCGCCGCCCCAGGCGCACCACACTGGACCTCCACGACCAAGGACCGGCACGTGACGAGGAGTTGGTGAGATGTCCACGCAGTCCCCCGCGGGATCCGACCGGGCGACCAGGGAAGTGATCGACACCTATCTGACCCGGCTCGCGGAGCGGGACCTGGACGGCGCGGTGCGGCTCTTCGCCGAGTCGGCGGAGTGGGTCGCGCCGGGCTCGCCGGACGTGCCGTGGTCGGGGAACCGGACCGGGCGGACGGGCGTCTCGGAATTCTTCACCATGCTGCACGAGTATCTGCAGCCCGAGGAGTTCACCGTCACGCACATCGTGGTCGACGGCGAGCAGGGCGTGATCCTCGGCCACCTGCGGGACACCGTCAAGGCCACCGGCGCACCGCTGACGACACCGTTCGCCGCGCATCTCACCGTGGTCGACGGCCAGGTCACGCGCTACCACCTGTTCGAGGACACCTACGCCCTGCACCGGGCCGCGACCGGCGGCTGACCGACCCGCGAGAGAGGCACCACAGATGACCCCCCGTGACCGCATGCCGTCCCATCCGGTGGTGAGCGCCTTCGTGGACGCGGTCAACGCCCAGGATCCCGCGGCCCTGTGGGCCGTGCTCGCGGAGGACGCCACGGTGATCGACGTGGGAACCGAGCGCGACCCGGGCGCGTGGGTGGAACGTGAGCTGTTCTCGTCCCACGCGCGGATGGAAGTGGTGCGGGAATCGCCCGACGGCCTGTCGGTCGGCGCCCGCTTCCACAACGACATCTGGGGCGACATCGACACCGCGTGGGAGTTCTCGGTGACCGACGGCGTCATCCAGCGCTTCGCCACCGGGCCCGGCTGAACCGACGGGCGAGCGGAGGGCAGCCGACCGAGCGCAGGGAAGCCGAGGGGAATAGGGGGCATGGTGTGAGCCGCACCCCCGGGCCCGAGGTGGAGCAGGCACCGAAGGAGTCGGTGCGGATCCGCCTTCTGGGCCCGGTGAGCGTGGAGGTCCGGGGCCGCCAGGTCGGCCTCGGGCCGCAGCAGCGCGCGCTCCTCGCGGCCCTCGCGCTCGCCCGCGGCCGCCCCGTCAGCACCTCCCGGCTCGCCGAACTCCTGTGGGAGGGCGAGGCACCGGACGGCGCGGTGAGCGCCCTGCGCACGCACGTCCTGCACTTGCGCCGCATCCTGGAGCCGGGCCGACGCGCCACCTCCGGGTTCGAGGTCCTGGTCAGCGCGGGCGCCCGCAGCAACACCAGCTACACGCTCCAGGTGACCGACGAGCAGGTCGACGCGCTGCGCTTCGTCCACCTCACCGACCGGGCCCGCAAGGCCGCCGCCGACGGCGACGCCGGGGCCGTGGTCGCCTTCCTCGACGAGGCGCTGGCCCTGTGGACGGGTCCGGCCCTCGAAGGGGTCAGCGACCGCAGCTTCGCGCTCGCCGAGGCCGAACGCCTCGAGGAGCTGCGGCTGGTGGCCCGGGAGGACCGGCTCGACGCGTTCATCGAACTCGGGCACTACGAGGACTCGGTGGCCGAACTGACCACGCTGGTGAGTGAGTTCCCGCTGCGCGAGCGGCTGCGCTGCCAGTTGATGCTGGCGCTGCACCGCTCCGGGCGACAGGCGGACGCCCTCGCCTCGTACCGCGACTTCTATCAACTCCTCGACGCCGAGGTGGGGATCGAACCCGGCCGCCCCCTCAAGGAGCTCCACCAGCGCGTCCTCTCCGGCGACCCCGACCGCGCCCCCACCGCCCCGGCCGCACCCGCCGCCCGCCCGGTCCCGCGCCAACTCCCGCCCGACGTCGCCAGTTTCACGGGCCGCTCGGACTATCTGCGCCAGCTCGACACGCTGCTCGCCCAGCACGACGCGGGCCCGGGGCAGACGCTGGTGATCTCCTCCGTGTCCGGCATGGCGGGCGTCGGCAAGACCACGCTCGCGCTGCACTGGATGCACCGGGTGGCCGACCGCTTCCCCGACGGGCAGCTCTACGCGAATCTGCGCGGCCACGCCCAGGAGCCGCCGACCACCGCCGACGAGGCGCTGGGGCAGCTCCTGCGGGCCCTCGGGGTCGGCACCGGGCATCTGCCGGAGAGCACCGACGAGAAGGCGGCGCTGTACCGCTCGCTGCTCGCGGGCCGGCGCATGCTGATCCTGCTCGACGACGCGGCCGGGCTCGCGCAGGTGCGCCCGCTGCTGCCCGGCTCGCCGACCTGCTTCGTCGTCGTCACCAGCCGCAACGATCTGCGCGGTCTGACCGCGTTCCACGACGCCCACCGGGTGAGCCTGAGCGTGTTCGGCGAGGAGGAGGCCCTGGCCCTGCTCTCCCGTGTCATCGGCGCGGACCGGGTGCGGCACGAGCCGGAGGCCGCCGCCGAGGCCGTCCGGCTGTGCGGGCTGCTGCCGCTGGCCGTGCGGATCGTCGCGGCCCACCTCATCGGCGACCGGCATCCGCCGATCGAGGAGGTCGTACGGCGGCTGCGCGGCGCCGACCGGCTGCGGGAGCTGGCCCTGGACCAGGAGGAGCACACCGGCGTCCGCAGCGTCCTCGCCCTGTCGTACCGGTCGCTGCCGGCCGCCGAGCAGAAGCTCCTGCGGCTGCTGGCCCTCGCCCCCGGACCCGGCGTCTCCGCCCCGGCCGCCGCCGCCCTGGCCGGGACCGACCTGCCCACCACCGCCCGGCTCCTGGACCAGCTCGTCGCCCGCAGCCTGCTGGAGAGCCACCAGCCGGGCCACTTCCAACTGCACGCCCTCGTCGGCCTGTTCGCCCAGGAGCGGGCCCGGGCGGAGGACAGCACCGCCGCCCGCGAGCGCGCCGTGGGCCGCCTGCTCACCTGGTACCTGGCCACCGCCGAGCAGGCCGCCCAACTGCTGTACGGCACCTTCTACTCCTGGTACGCGGCCGAGGCGCCGGAGCCCGACGGCTCCCCCACCGCGCCGCTGGTCTTCCGCACCCCCGCCGACGCGCTGGCCTGGCTCGACGACGAGCGGGCCGCGCTGCTCGCCTGCGCCCGGCACGCCGTGCGGCACGGGCCGCGTCCGTTCGCCTGGCAGTCGGCGCTCGCCCTGCACGGACACCTCATGGAGCACGGCCGTCGCGTCGACTGGCTGCGGGCCGCGCAGACCGGGCTGCGGGCGGCCGAGGCCGCGCAGGACGAGCACGCGCGGGCGGTGATGCACTGGAGCATGTGCTACGTGCTGTGGGAACTGGCCCGGCACGACGAGGCGCTGTGGCACAGCGCGCACGCCGAGACCCTGTTCGCGCGGACCGGGCAGCCCGTGGAGACCGCCGGGGCGGTGCTCGGGCTCGCCGCCTCGCACCGCGAACGCGGCGCCCTCGACCAGGCCACCCGCGACGCCGAGCGCGCCCTGGACCTCTACGGCGACGGCGACCAGCCCGCCGGGGAGGCGTGGGCGCTGTGCCTGCTCGGCTTCGTCCGGTTCGACCAGGGCCGACTCGCCGTCGCACACCGGCACTTCACGGAGGGCCGGGCGCGCGCCGAGGCGTCGGCGGACCAGCACACGGTCATGCTGGCCCTGTGGGGGCTCGGTGCCGTCGAGCACGCGCTCGGCGCGGCGGACGAGGCACAGCGCCTGCTGACCCGGGCGCTCGCCGCGGACGGGCGGCTGCTGTTCACCTACGCGGCGGAGGGCGCCCTGAACGCCCTCGCGGTGGCGTGCCGGGACGCCGGGGATCCGCGGCTCGCGCTCAAGTACGCCGTCGACGCGCTCGGCGTCACCCACCGCACGCACCGGCGGCTCGTGGAGCCGGACGCCCTCAACACGATCGGTACGGTGCTGCTGCGCCTGGACGACGCGCCCGGTGCCCTCGACCACCACGGCCGCGCCCTGGAGGCGGCGCGCGCGGCGGGCTGCCGCCGGGCCGAGGCCGACGCCGGTGTGGGGCTCGCGGCGGTGCACCGGCACCTGGGCGAGTACGGCGAGGCGCTCGCCTGCGCCCGGCGGGCGCTCGGCGTGGCACGGCCGGCGGGGCTGCGGCTCGCCGAGGCCGAGGCGCGGGCCGAGCTGGCGCTCGTCCACCTGGCGCTCGGTCAGCACCCGAGAGCGGCCCGGGCCGTCGAGCGGTCCGTGCGCCTGTACCGGGCGGCCGGGCACCGGCCGGGACTCGCCCGCGCCCTGGAGGTGGCGGCGGCCGTGCGGCGCGCGGACCCCGGCCTCACCCCAGCGCCCGCACCCCCGCCGTGACCGCGGCGGCCACCAGGATCACCAGCGGTACGGGGGCCTTGAGCCGCCAGGCCACCAGGGCCCCGGCGAAACCGGCGAGCCGGGCGTCGAACGTCATGCCGTGCGCGCCCGCCGCGCCCACGAGCTGGGTGACGACGAGGACGGCCAGCAGCGCGGGCGTCAGGTAGGCGACGAACCGCGGGAACCAGGCGGGCAGTTCGCGGTCGCCCATGACCAGCGACCCGGCGCCCTTGATGAGGAAGGTGGTCACCACCAGGGCGCCGACGACGGTCCACGGGTCGCTGCTCATCGGGCCCTCCTGGGCGTGCGGCGGGTCGGCGGCCGCTCCGGGCGCGGGGCGCTGCGGGGTGCGGTCATCGGGACCGCCACGTCCCCACCACCGCGATGACGCAGGCCGCGGCGATGGCGGTGTCGGGCACGCCGACGCCGGTGAGGACGGCGGCGCAGCCCGCGGCGGTGGCGGCCGCCGTCCGCTTGGGGGCGGTGCCGAGGTGGGGTGCGAGCAGCAGGAAGAACAGGACGGGCGAGACGGCGTCCAGGCCGTAGGTGAGGATGTCCACCGCCTTGAACGGGCCGATCGCGCCGAGCAGGGTGCCGAGGACCCAGCCGAGCCACAGCACCACCCCCGAGGACAGCAGGCGCACCCGGTCGAAGCGGCCGTCCGCGTCGCTGGCGATGGCCCAGGACTCCTCGATGACGAGCTGGGACTCGACCGCGCGACGGGCCCGGCCGCCGCGCAGCGCGGGCAGGATGGCGAAGCCCATCACCAGGTAGCGCAGGTTCAGCAGGGTCCCCGCCACGGCCGCCGCGGCCCAGCCGCCGCCGTTGACGATCACCGAGACGGCGGCGAACTGCGACGAGCCGACGAACACCAGGCCGGACATCGAGGTCGTGGCGAGCGCGTCGAAGCCCGCGCCCTTGGCGAGGACGCCGAAGGAGATCCCGAAGGCGAAGATCGCGACGGTGAACGGCACGGCCGCCCTGGCTCCCGTGGCCCAGGCACCGCGCCGCCCGCCCGCCGGAACCGGCCGGACGGGCTCGGCACCGCGACCGGTCATCCGCTCTCGCTCACGGCGGGGGCGGGGCGGTGGGGCGCGGGGCGCCGCGAGGTGGCACCGGACAGGGGCGAGGCGGCAGCGGGCACGGACTCGGCGCCATCGGACGCGGGGGCTACGCCTACGGATGCGGGGGCTGTGCCTACGGACGCGGAAGCACCGCTTTCGGACGCGGACCTGGCACCGCCGCACGCGGGCCTGGCGCCGGACGAGGGTGCCGGGCACGCCTCCTCCCCCCGCACGATCCGCCCGTACGCCGCCGCGAGCGCCGCCCCGACCGCGCCGAGGGGGAACCGCAGGGCGTCGACGGCGGTGACGGGCTGGACCTCGTACGCCGTGCCGGTGAGGAACACCTCGGTGGCGTCGGCGAGTTCGGACGGGTCCAGGTGGCGTTCGACGACGGAGAGTCCCCGGTCGCGGGCGATGTCGATGACGGTACGACGGGTGATGCCGTCCAGGACGCACTCCGGGGGCGGGGTGTGCAGCTCGCCCGCGATCACCAGGAACAGGTTGGCGCCGGTGGCCTCGGCGAGGCGGCCGCGGTGGTCGAGGAGCAGCGCGTCGTCGTGGCCCGCCGCCTCGGCCTCCTGTCCGGCGAGGGCGCCGAGGGCGTACAGGGCGGCGGTCTTGGCGCTGACGGGCGCGGTGTCGGGGGCGGGACGGCGCCAGCGGGAGGTGCGCAGGCGGATGCCGCGGGGCCCGTCGGTGAAGATCCGCGGCCAGGGCCAGGCCGCGATGGCGACGTGCACGCGGCTGTCCGGCGCGACCAGCCGCAGGGTGTCGCTGCCGCGCCAGGCGACCGGGCGTACGTAGCCGTCGGTGAGGCCCGCGACGGCGACGGCCTCGGCGGAGGCGGCGGCCAGCTCCGGGACGGACCAGGGCAGTTCGAAGCCCATCGTGCGGGCCGACGCGGCGAGCCGGGCGGTGTGCTCGTGGAGCTTGAACACCTTGCCGCCGTAGGCCCGTTCGCCCTCGAAGACGCTGCCTCCGTAGTGCAGTCCGTGACTGAGGACGTGCAGCCGTGCCTCTCGCCAGGGCACGAACTCCCCGTCGTACCAGATGACGCCGTCCCGGTCGTCGAGGGGCGGGACGGCGGGGGTGGCCGTGGTCATGTGGCGAAGCCCCGCTCGGCGTAGGGGAAGCCTTCGAGTTCGTTGGCGGCGACGGTGTCGTCGCGGCGCGACGCGTAGTAGATGCGGACCTCGTCGATGAGTCCGGCGTCGTCGAAGCGGTAGACCTCGGCGCCGCGCAGCACCTTGCCCAGGCGGGGCTTGAACGCGGTCCACTCGCAGACGGCGGTGCGGGTGTGCTCGTCGGCGTACACGGCGTCGACGGCCCAGTGGGAGTCGTTGGCCCGCACGTCGGCGCCCCAGCGCGCCACGATCGGGTCGATGCCGGGGACGGGTCCGGACATGCCGTGGGCGAGGTAGTGCACGACCCGCTCGGACACGCACTGGGCGAACAGGTCGCGGTCGACCTTGTTGCACGCCTCGAAGTACTGCCGCACCGCGGCCTCCATCGCGGCCCGGTCCAGCGCGGCCCCGTCACGACGACCCATGGCTGTCACTCTCTCCTCACCTTTCATCGCTGGTCGTTCCCCGTGCGTCCCGCTCACATCTCCGCCGGTGCGAAGCGCAGCGGCGGCAGGGCGGCGAGGTGCTCCCGGGCGCGCAGCAGCGTCCGCTGGTCACCGGTGAAGGCGTAGCGGTCGCCGTCCGCGCCCTCGTGCAGCTGGGTGCGTACCAGTTCCTTGGCCGCCGCACGGTACTCCGACGGCGTGGAGACGGCCGCTTCCATGTCCTCGATCGCCTCGACCAGCTCCCGCAGCCCGTCGAGGGCCCGGTCGAGGTCCAGGCGCAGCCGGTCGGCGCGGTCGACGGCGATCGCGTGCCGGGCGCGGAGCCAGGAGTAGAGGAACACGCCGGTGCCCGCGTCGAAGTTGCGGACGGCGTGCGCGTCCAGCGGATACCGGAACACGCGCTCAAGGAGGACCATGGCGATCTGCTCGTCGGCGTACGGGACGACGGGGTCCGCGCGGCAGGCGAGCACGGTCTTGGCGTCGACCTTCAGCTCCTCGAGGAGGCCGATGAACCAGTTCGTCTTGAGTTTGACGTGCCGGTCGAGCGGCCACTGACCCTGGTGGTGGAAGTAGTCGTGGAGATATCCCCACAGGGCGCGGGCCTGGTAACAGACTTCGGGGTCGAGTCCGGCCGAGTCCCGGGGCACGGATTCGGCGGTGAGAACGGACTGCGCGGACGGCAGGGCGAACGTCTCGTGAATCCGGCGGAATTTACTGAAGAAGAAGATCGCGTAATTCTGTTCGGTGACTCTGTCGTGGGCGGCGACATTCTCGGGGAAGAACACGATGCAGTTGCCCTCGGCGAACCCCGCACTGCCCGCCAGCAGGACGGTCGCCTGGCAGTTGTTCTTGGGGTGCGGATAGGGGACGGCCAGTTCGGGCAGCGCGTCGGGTTCCTTGCGGCGTACGAGGAAGAACTCCAGACGCCGGCCGACGGGCGGGGCGCTGTTGGTGGTCTGCACGGGGGCGAGGAACGCGGCCCAGTCGCCGTCGGCGGGGGCGGTGAGGGCGTCGCGGCTGCGGGCGAAGTGCGGCGGCGTGTCGAGCCCGGCGGCCAGCCAGTCGTCGACGTCGGCGGCGAGCGCGTCGGCCTGGGCGGCGCGGTCGTGCCCGGCGAACCAGCGGGCGGCCTCGGCCTTGATGGCGAGCAGGCTCCGGCGGTCGTCGTCGTCCGGGGCGGGGACGGTGCCGTCGTCGCGCTGGCGGGTGCGGAAGTCGTCGATCCGGGGCAGCAGCCCGTGGCCGAGACGGGTGGCCTCGTCGAGCAGGTCGTCCCGGAGGCGGTACGCGGCGCGGGTGCCGGTCACCGATCGGACTCCCGGACGTGATGGACGGTGAAGACCATCGGCACCTCGCCGAAGCTGCGGACGACCCGCAGGCCGTGGGCGCGGGCGGCGACGACGGTGGTGACGCAGGCGTCGGCGTGGCCGCCGGCGCAGTCGATGGCCGCCTGCGCGTTGCTGGTCACGAGCCGCCGTGCGCTCCGGTCCGGCACGAGCCCGGCGGGGGCGGGGTGGGTGGCCACGATGCGGGGCTCGGTGCGTGCTCCGGGCGGGGCGGCGAGCACCATCTCGTGGGTGGGCCACAGGAAGCAGTCGACCATGCGGCAGGTCTGCAGGTGGCCGAAGACGAGGGTGTGCAGGTCGGGGTAGACGGCGCAGGCGAGCAGGGCGTGCTCGCCGTTCCTGGGCACGCTCGCCATGGCCTGTTCCAGGGAGGTGTGCAGGACGACCTGCCCGTCGTCGGCGCGCCCGCGCTGCCGGAACCAGAGGTGGGCGGCGGACTCCAGGTTGGTGCCGGTGGGGCCGAGGGTGTGCAGGTACCGGATCGCGCCGATCGCCGATGGCGGCTTCAGGGACCCCGACAGCTCCGGCAGCCTCGACAACTCCGGCGCCTCCGACGACTGGGTAATCGGCTGTGCCCCCGGCACGGGCTCCGCCCGCGGTAAAGCGACGACGCCGACTTGTTCCCCCGTCATCATTTCCACTCCCTCTAGAATTTCTGCCGAAATTCTCCGGTCGTGCTGGGCGACGCCCGGGACGTGCGCCACTGGTGCAGGTTCGCGTCGGCGATCCTAGGCGGCCGCGCCCCGCAGATGCCAGGGCGTTCGTGGCCTGCCGGACCGATTCCCGCACTCTGGCCAATTCGGCCCGTCCGGCGTTCCGGAATCCCGCCGACAAATCCCACCGGGCCGGGATGAATTCACGCCGCTTTCATCGACGCGTCCGTGATGTCGCCGTACGCATCACGTCACGGCGACCGCAATGCGGCGCTCCCTTGTCCGGGACGGCGCCTCCGGGCAGGGATCGCGAAGCGGCGCTCGCGCGGCAGCGCGCACGCGGCATTGGTCACACGGCAGAGGTCACGCGACGGCAGTGGGCAGCGCCGGCAGCCGCGTCCCGTACAGCCAGGCCTCGAACAGCTCGTCCACCGGCCCCTGCGCGTACCGCTCCACGTGGGCGGCGAACATCTGCGTGCTGACCACGCCGTGCCGGTGGACCGTGGCCCACGCGCGCAGCATCCGGAAGAACGCGTCGTCGCCGAGTGCGCAGCGCACCGCGTGCACGGCGAGGCCGCCGCGTTCGTAGAGCCGGTCGTCGAACATCAGCTTGCGGCCGGGGTC
The DNA here is from genome assembly GCF_014650815.1 of Streptomyces flavofungini. GTDB lineage: Bacteria > Actinomycetota > Actinomycetes > Streptomycetales > Streptomycetaceae > Streptomyces > Streptomyces flavofungini. Next base: position 147,188 of record NZ_BMVR01000010.1, on the reverse strand, counting down.
GGCCAGCTTGAGGTCCTGCGGCTGTGCGGCGAGCAGCCGGTGCGCGACCCCGGCGAGTTCCTGGGCGCCGCGCCCGCCCGAGCGCTCCGACCAGAGCCATTCCGCGTACTTGGCGAGGCCCTCGTTGAGCCAGATGTGCCGCCAGTCGGCGATGGTGACGCTGTTGCCGAACCACTGGTGGGCCAGTTCGTGCGCGACGAGCCGCTCCGCGCCCCGGGCGCCGTCCACATGGTTGACGCCGAACAGCGACAGGCCCTGCGCCTCGACGGGCACGTCGAGTTCCTCGTCCGCCACGACGACGCCGTACTCACCGAAGGGATAGGGCCCGAAGAGCTCCTCGAAGAGCGCCATCATCTGCGGCTGGCGCGCGAAGTCCCGGGAGAACTCGGCCAGGAGGTGCGCCGGGAAGTGCCCGGTCTGCGGCACCCCGCTGAGTCCCGGGTCGCCGAGGAGCACCGTCTGGTACTTGCCGATGGACAGGCCGACCAGATAGCTGGGGGTGGGTGCGGCCTGTTCGTAGAGCCAGGTGGTGGTGGAGGCCCTGGTGGTACGGGTGAGCAGTCGGCCGCCGATCACCACCTGGTAGGCGGAGGGGGTGGTGATCGAGATCTGGTACGAGGCCTTGTCGGCGGGCCGGTCGTTGCACGGGTACCAGGACGGCGCCCCGACCGGCTGGCTCGCGACCAGCGCGCCGTCGGTCAGCTCCTCCCAGCCGAGCCCGCCCCAGGGGCTGTTGACCGGCCTCGGGTTGCCCGAGTAGTGCACCTCGACGGTGAACGCGGACCCGGCGGGCAGCGCCTTCGCCGGGCGCACCCGCAGCTTGCCGCCGCGGTGCGTGTAGTGCGCGGCGCGCCCGTCGACGCGGACGCGGCCGATGCGGAAGCCGCCGAGGTTGAGCTGGAACTCGGTGAGCGCCGCCCGTCCCGCTATGGCGCTGACGCGGGCGGCGCCCGCGAGCCGGTTCGGTCCTGGCCGGTAGTCGAGCTCCAGCTCGTAGCGGTGCACCCGGTAGCGGGAGTCACCGTTGCCCGGGAAGTAGGGGTCCGGTGCTGTCTTCTGCTGCCCGCTCACGCCTGGTCCGCTCCCTGCCCTGTGCTCGTACGACGTGATGCGCGTGCTGTCCGGGCGTCCGGGTCGGCGGCCCGCCGCCTCAGGGGCGCCAGGCCTCGATCGGGTTGCCCAGCCAGCGGGTGTCCGCCGGTACCGACTCGCCGGCCATCACGAGGGACGCGGGCCCCAGGGTCGACCGGGCGCCGATCTCGCTGCCGGGCAGCACGATTCCGCCCGGGCCCAAGGTGGCGCCCTCGCGCAGGACCACAGTATCCGTCCGCAGGATCCGATCATGGAAGAGGTGCGTCTGCAGGACGCAGCCCCGGTTCACGCTGGTCGCGGTCTCCAGGGTGACCAGATCGGTCTCCGGGAGCCAGTAACTCTCGCACCAGGCGCCCCGGCCGATGTGCGCGCCGAGCCCGCGCAGCCACAGGTTCAGGACCGGGGTGCCGGGGACGGCTCCGGCGAGCCAGGGCACGGCGACCATCTCGACGAAGGTGTCGGCGAGTTCGTTGCGCCACACGAAGCCGCACCACAGCGGGTGCTCGCCGGTGCGGTGCCGGCCGACGAGCAGCCACTTGGCGGCGATCGAGGCGAGGCCGCCGAGCGCTCCGGCGACGAGCAGGACCGCCCCGGAAAGCAGCGCGGCGAGCCACAGGCCGTGCTCGGCGACGGCGGCGAGCAGTGCGACCACCAGGATGACCAGGGCCGCCGAGCAGAACACCGGGACGATCCGGCACAGCTCGACCAGGGCGCGGGCCAGCTTGAGGCGGGCGGGCGGCGCGAAGGTGCGGCTGTCGTCGGAGCCGGCTGCCGCGCGCGGCAGCCTGACCGGCGGCAGGCCCAGGTAGGAGCTGCCCTTCTTGGCCTTCTTCGGGGTCGCCGAGAGGACGCCGACCAGGCCGTCGTCCGGCACCGAGCGGCCGGGCGCGGTCATGCCGGAGTTGCCGAGGAAGGCCCGGCGGCCGATCTCCGCGCGGCCGATGCGCACCCAGCCGCCGCCGAGTTCATAGGGGGCGGTCAGCGTGTCGTCGGCGAGGAACGCGCCCTCGCCGACCGTGGTCAGGCTGGGCAGCGCGAGCACGGTGGACACCTCGGCGCCGCGTCCGATGCGCATGCCGAGCAGCCGCATCCAGACAGGGGTGACGAGCCCGGCGTACAGGGGGAAGAGCGTCTGCCGGGACAGGTCCATGAGCTGGGTGACGGTCCACGCCTGCCAGCCGATGCGGCTGTGGGTGGGGCGGGTGCCCGCGTGCAGGCCGAGGCTGAGCAGGCGGACGCCGACGAGGATCAGGACGGCGTACGCGAGGCCGAAGGCCAGCGTCGCCGGGGCGAGGGCGAGCAGTGCGCCGCGTACGGCCGCGCCGAGTGCGGCGTCGGCGGGCACGAAGGCGCGCGCCACGAACAGCGCGGGCACCGCGGCCGCGACCGGAAGCAGGCTGAGTGCGATGCCCGTGATGCCGTACATCGCGCGCCAGTGCACGGCGCGCGGCGGCCGCTGCTTCGGCCAGTCCCGCTTGGCCTTGCCGAGTTTGCCCGCGGGCGAGCCCGCCCAGCGCTGGCCGGTCGGGATCTGGCCGCGCACGGCGGAGCCGGGGGCGACCTCGGCGCGCTTGCCGACACGGGCGCCCGGGAACAGGATGCTGCGGGTGCCGACCACGGCGCCCGCGCCGACCTTGATCGCGCCGATCTCCAGGCGGTCCCCGTCGAGCCAGTGCCCGGACAGGTCCACCTCGGTCTCGACGGCGCAGCCGCGGCCGAGCTTGAGCAGCCCGGTGACCGGCGGCAGCGAGTGCAGGTCGACCTCGGAGCCGATCTTGGCGCCGAGCGCACGGGCGTACCGCTCCAGCCAGGAGCCGGTCAGGGAGGTGGCGCCGCTGTACTCGGCGAGGCGTTCCGCGGTCCACAGCCGCAGGTGCACGGAGCCGCCGCGCGGATAGGTGCCGGGGTCCACTCCGCGCAGCAGCAGCCGGGCGCCGCCCGCCGCGATGCCGAGGCGACCGGGCGGGCTGTAGAGGACCAGGGCACCGGCGGCGATCAGCCACCAGGAGGCGGACGGGGCCCAGGGGTAGGCGCCGAAGTGGTGCAGGACGTTGCCGAGCGCGGCGAGCGCGACCGCCCAGCGCAGCCCGACGAGGGTGAACAGCGGGAGCAGGAGGCCGGTTTGGGCCGCCTGGGTGCGCCTGGGCACGGGCGCGACGACGCGGGCGGCGCCGTCGCCCTGCGCGGACTTCTCCAGGCGGCGGGCCAGCTTGCGCAGGACGGGCCGCTCGTAGATGTCGATGACGGCGGCGCTCGGGTAGCGCGTGCGCAGCCGCGTGGTGAGCCGGGCGGCGGCCAGGCTGCTGCCGCCGATCGCGAAGAAGTCGTCGGACGCGCTGTTCACCGGGATGCCGAGGGTCTCGCTCCACTGCTCGGCGAGCCAGGCCTCGGTGCCGTAGAGCTGCTCGGCCTTGCCGCCGGTGTCGACGTCGGGCAGTGGCCAGGGCAGCGCCGCGCGGTCGACCTTGCCGGAGGTGCGGGTGGGCAGGTCCTCGACGGGGGCGAGCAGCGGTACGAGTGCGGCGGGCAGTTCGGCGCGCAGCTTCTCGACGGCGGCCGCGTGGTCGAAGCCGTCCTGGGTGACCAGGTAGCCGACGAGCAGTTGGTTGCCGCTGCGTGCGGTGCGGACGGCGGCGGCCGCGCCCGCGACGCCGGGCAGCGCCTGGAGGGCGGCGTCGACCTCGCCGAGCTCGATGCGCCGCCCGCCGAGCTTGATCTGCTCGTCGCTGCGGCCGAGGAAGACCAGGCCTTCGGGGTCGGCCTTGACGAGGTCGCCGCTGCGGTAGGCGCGCTGCCAGCCCATGGACTCCAGGGGCGCGTACTTCTCGGCGTCCTTCTCCGGGTCGAGGTAGCGGGCGAGGCCCGCGCCGCCGATGACGAGCTGGCCGCTCTCGCCCATCGGCACGGGCCGTCCGGCCTCGTCGACGACGACCAACTCCCAGCCGTTCAGCGGCAGTCCGATGCGGATGGGCTCGTCGCCGGTCATCAGGGCGGCGCAGGCGACGACGGTGGCCTCGGTGGGGCCGTAGGTGTTCCACACCTCGCGGCCCTCGGTGACCAGGCGCTGGGTGAGCTCCGGCGGGCAGGCCTCACCACCGAAGATCAGCAGGCGTACGTCGTTGAGGGTCTCCGGCTCCCACAGGGCGGCGAGCGTCGGCACGGTGGAGACCACGGTGATCTCCTGCTCGACCAGCCACGGCCCGAGGTCGGCGCCGCTGCGCACCTGGGAGCGCGGCACCGGCACGAGGCAGGCGCCGTAGCGCCAGGCCAGCCACATCTCCTCGCAGGACGCGTCGAACGCGACGGAGAGCCCTGCCATCACCCGGTCGCCGGGCCCGATGGGCTCCTCGGTGAGGAACAGGGCCGCCTCGGCGTCGACGAACGCGGCGGCGCTGCGGTTGCTGACCGCGACGCCCTTGGGCCTGCCGGTCGATCCGGACGTGAAGATGATCCAGGCGTCGTCGTCGAGCCCGGGCCGTCCGGCCGGGACGTCGGCGGGCTTGTCGACCGTGAAGGCGTGCCCGGCGCCGATGACGGCGCGCACCTCGGCCTCGCCGAAGACGAGGTCGGCGCGCTCGTCGGGGTCCTCGGCGTCGACCGGGACGTAGGCGGCGCCCGCTGCGATGACGGCGAGGATCGCGATGTACAGCTCGTTCGTGCCGCTCGGCACGCGGACGCCGACGCGGTCGCCGCGGCCGACCCCGGCGGCGTCGAGCCGCCGGCGCAGCCGCTCCACTTCGGCGGCCAGCTCGCGGTACGTCACCTGGCGGGTGCCGTCGTCGAGGGCGGGTTCGTCGGCGTGCGACCGCACCGTCGCGTCGAGGATGTCCATGAGGGTGCGCGGCTCGGCGGCGCTCCCGGCGATGAAGAAGGCCGGCTCCTCGAACTGTTCGCTCATCTCCGCTTCGAGCAGGCTGAGCTCAGCGTTCGCGCGCGTGGCTTCCATCGAGTCCTATCGTCGAAGGCCGCGGGTCCCCGGGAGTTCGCCGTGCCGCTCCCGGTTTGCCTGGGGTTGTCCGGCCCTGGAACCAAACAACCGGCTTAGCCTAATCGCTGTGGGCGAACGCGGCACCGCGGAGTGAGCAAGGCCACCGGCGAGGTGCCCGGAATGCGACCACGCCCCGACACCAACGGAAAAGGCCGCTCCTGCCTTGCGGCAGAAACGGCCTCCGACCTGTGAGAACACGGTCGGGACGACAGGATTTGAACCTGCGACCCCTTGACCCCCAGTCAAGTGCGCTACCAAGCTGCGCCACGTCCCGTTGCCCGCTGACCTGGGGTTTCCCTGGCCGAACGCGCACCGAAACAATACCGCACTCCGGACCGTGATCGCTCACGCCTTTCCACCGCTTGACCTCAAGTCTGGTTCAGGTTGCACGCTCGTCGACATGACGACGACAACGGAGCACACCTTCACGTACGCGGACCTCCCCCGCCTCATGGGCCTCATGACCGGTGACGAGAAGCACGGCCCCGCGGCGACCTCCACGCTGGACGCGCTGTGGGTGCTCTACGACCGCGTGCTCAGGGTCACACCCGCCCGGGCGGACGCCCCTGATCGCGACCGGTTCCTGCTCTCCAAGGGGCACGGGCCGATGGCGTACTACGCGGTGCTCGCGGCCAAGGGCTTCCTGCCCGTCGACTGGCTGGAGGGCTTCGGCGCGTACGACTCCCCGCTCGGGCACCACCCGGACCGCGTCCTGGTCCCCGGCGCCGAGATCGGCAGCGGCTCCCTCGGACACGGCCTGCCCCTGGCCGTCGGCACCGCCCTCGGGCTGCGGGCGCGCGGCCTCACCGACCCGAGTGTGTGGGTGCTCGTCGGGGACGCCGAGCTGGACGAGGGCAGCAACCACGAGGCCATCGCCTACGCCGGACCCGCCGGTCTCGACCGCCTGCACACCCTGGTGATCGACAACGCGTCGGCGTCCTTCGCCCGCCCCGGCGGCATCGCCGCCCGCTTCGAGGCGGCCGGGTGGTCCGCGGTCACCGTCGACGGCCGGGACCACGAGGCGCTGTACGCGGCGTTCACGGCGCCGCATGCCGGGCGGCCGCACGTGGTGGTCGCGCGCGTCGAAGCCAAGGAGTTCGCGGGCGAGCCCAAGTCCGCGTGACGCCTGCCGTACCGGTCCGCCCTCTCCCACCACTCCCGGAAGGACAACCTCCCCATGGACACCATGCGTGACCGTTTCGCCCCCGTCATGACACGGCTGCTCGACGAGGACCCGCGCGTCGCCGTCGTGCTCGCCGAGATCGGCAAGGACGGCTTCAAGGAGGCGATGCGGGCTCATCCGGACCGGGTGATCAATGTCGGCATCCGGGAGCAGTTGCTCGTCGGCGCCGGTGCCGGGCTCGCCCTGGCGGGGCTGCGGCCCGTCGTGCACACCTTCGCGAGCTTCCTGGTGGAGCGGCCCTTCGAGCAGATCAAGCTGGACTTCGGCCACCAGGACGTGGGCGGCGTCCTGGTCAGCGCGGCGGCGTCGTTCGACTGGCCGGAGGGCGGGTTCACACACATGTCCCCCGGGGATGTCGCGCTCCTCGACACGCTGGACGACTGGACCGTGCACGTGCCGGGCCACCCCGACGAGGCCGAGGCGCTGCTGCGGCACGGGGTCGGCGCGGGCGACGACAAGGTGTACGTGCGGCTGTCCGTGCAGGCCAACGCCTCGCCCATGCCGGTGGACGGCGCGCGGTTCCTGACCGTGCGGGAGGGGCGGCGGGGGGTCGTCGTCGCCGTGGGGCCGATGCTGGAGCAGGTCCTCGCGGCTACGGAGGGGCTGGATGTGACGGTGCTGTACGCGACGACGGTGCGGCCGTTCGACGCGGTGGGGCTGCGCCGGGCCGTGGGGGGTGGGGCGGCTGACGTCGTCCTGGTCGAGCCGTACCTCGCCGGTACGTCGACGGCCGCCGCGAACGACGCCCTCGTGGAGGTGCCGCACCGTGTTCTCGGCCTCGGAGTGGGCCGCCGAGAGCTGCGCCGATACGGCCGCCTCGACGAGCATGTGCGGGCGCACGGTCTGGACGCGGGTTCGCTGCGCGGGCGGATCGAGGGGTTCCTGGGCTGAGGTTCGGGGTGCCCTGCCGGGGCGGGCTGGAAACGTTGCCGCACCGGCGGGATTCTCAGCCCCTCCGGCGTTTGAGGAGCGGGGGTCTGGGGGCAGCGCCCCCAGTTTCGGGAAGGGACGGGACCGGGGAGCCCCCGGCAAGGCCCCCACCCACCCGCACAAGCCCCCGTATCGCCCCCACCGACAACAACGCCCCACACACCACAAGCACCATCACCCCACCCATCAACAACACCCGCTCAGCGCCAAAAGCGGCCGCCGCGGGCCCCGCCAGCGCCTGCCCCACGGGCAGCATCGCCAGCGACCCCGCGACGTCGTACGCGTGGATCCGGTTGAGGACGTCCGGCGGCACCTGGGTCTGCACGCTGGTGGCCCACATGACCGCCCAGAACGAGGTCCCGGCCCCCGCGACCACCGCCCCCGCCACCATCAGCCCGACCCCGAGCTGAGCCCCGACGGACGCGGGAAACGCGGCGAAGCCGATGAGGGCGAACGCCCCGGCGCGCAGCATGCGCCGGGGCCGGAGCCGCAGGGCGATCACCCCGCCGATGACGGTGCCCGCGCCGAGGGCGGAGTTGACCAGGCCGTACGCCCCCGAACCGTGCTGTTCGACGACGGTGACGGCGACGAGCGGCGTCGCCGGACCGGTGACCGTGATCATCAGGACGCACCAGATGGCGATGACGCCCCACAGCCAGGTGCGGGCACGGAACTCCCGCCAGCCGACGGCGAGATCGCGCTTGAACCCGAGACTCGGCGCGTGGCTGCCGGGCGCGGCGGGCGGCAGCCGGAGCAGCAGCAGGCACAGGGCGCTCAGCGCGTACGTACCGGCGTGGGCGGCGAAGACGGCGGCGGGTGCGGCGAGGCCGACGAGGACGCCCGCGACGGCCGGGCCCGCGAGCTGTGCGCCGGACTCGGCGACCCGGATGGCGCCGTTGGCCTTCTGGACGTCGGCAGCGAGCCGGGGCACGGTGCTGGCGACGCCGGGCTGGAAGACCGCGGCCGCGGCGCCGTTGACGGCGCCGATGACGCAGATCTCCCAGAGGACGACGTGCCCGGTGAGGAAGAAGACGGCGGCGAGCGACTGGGTGACGAGCCGCACGGCGTCGGCGCCGATCATCAGGAGCCGGGTGCTGAACCGGTCGGCGAAGACGCCGCCGAAGACGACGAGCGACGCGAAGCAGGCGGCGGTCGCGGCCATCGCGAGGCCGACGGCCCCGGCGCCGTACCCGTGCAGCAGCAGCCCGGCGGCCAGGGCGACGGGCAGCATGGTGTCGCCGAGCTTGGCGATGGCCCGCGCCACGAAGAAGAGCCCGAAGTCCCGTGACCAGAGGGCGTCCACGGCGGGCCCCGCGGCACCCGGACGCTGTGAACTCCCCGCCCCCACCCCTGACATACCCGCCCCTCCGCTGACCGCCGACGGCACGACCGCTGGATCATGCCATGCGTTCGGGCCGCGCTCAGCCGAATTTACGGGGCGCCGGAGGCCGGGCCCGCGACCGTGCCGCCGCGCGGGGGCGCCGCTCCCCCGCCGTGCCCGCCGCCGCGCCCCGTCACTCCGGCGCCGGCACCCCCAACTCCGGGTGGCTGTCCAGGAGTCGGGTCGGCGCGGCCTGGCGCCAGGAGTCGGCGAGGATGTCGGACAGCTCGTCGCGGTCGACGGCCTTCAGCCGCACCCGTACCCACGCGAAGCTCGCCTCGTGGTCGGCGATCCAGAACTTGTCCGGCTCGGCGAGCACCAGCTCGTCGCGTTCCAGCTTCGGACAGCGCACGGCGATGGACGTCTCCTCCTCGGGGAGCGTGGCGAACATCTTCCCCGCGACCCGGAACGTCGGCATGCTCCAGGCGAGCTTCTCCGTCGTGTCCGGCAGGGCGAGCGCGGTACGGCGTACATCATCGGCGTTGACCATGGCCAGAACCGTAGCCAAGCCGACTGACAATCGCCCGCCGGGCCGGGCCGCGGACGCCCCCGGCGACCCCGCACCGCGTGCCCGGCGCGCCCCCGCCCTACGGAATCCGTGCGTCCAGCCACCCCGTGAGGTCCGCCTGCACCTCGTCCCGGTTCGTCTCGTTCAGGATCTCGTGCCGCGCCCCCTCGTACCCCTTCCAGGTCAGGTCCCGTACGCCCGCGTACCGGAAGTCCTCGAGGAGTTCGTACACGAGGGTCATCCGCTGGTTGCAGGGGTCCTCCGTGCCGACGGCGATGTGGACGGGGAGGTCGGCGGGGATCCGGGCCAGGTTCCGGGGGTCGTTGATCTTGCGGACGGCGTGCACCCAGTCCAGCGTCAGGCCTGCGGAGAAGGCGAACCCGCAGCGCTCGTCGGCCGCGTACCGGTCCACCTCCGCCTCGTCGCGCGAGAGCCACTCGAAGCCGGTGCGGCGCGGGTAGGGGTCGTTGAAGGCGGCGAAGAGCTCGCCGAGGAAGGACGACGGGGCCGCCCGGCCGCCCTTGGCGATCTCCTCGCCGAGCCGCGCGGCGGCCACCTCGGTCTCCGCTCCGGGCAGCGAGCGGAACGTGCCGGAGAGGATCAGGCCGGTGAGCGTGTCCGGGTACTCCTGGGCGTAGTCCCGGGCGAGCAGGGAGCCCAGGCTGTGGCCGAGGAGGACGACGGGGACGTCGGGGTGCAGGGCCCGCACCTGGTCGCCGATGGCCTTGAGGTCGTCGACGATGGCCCGCCAGGCGTCGGCGCCGCTGTCGGGCTCGGCCGTGTCGGTGACGCCGTAGCCGCCGGTGGCCTGTGCGGTGGCGCCGTGGCCGCGGTGGTCGGAGGCGACCACCCCGTACCCGTGCGCGACGAGGTGGCGGGCGAACCGTTCGTAGCGCAGGCCGTGTTCGGCGGCGCCGTGCGCGATCTGGACGACGGCCCGGGGCCGGCCCGCGGCGGGCAGCCAGGTGTACGTGGCGACGGGCACGCCGTCCGGCGCGGTCAGCAGTCCCGCGGTGTACGTGACCGGCGCTCCGTCGGCGTGGTCGTGGTCCGGCATCGGAGCACTCCTCTGCTGTGCGGTGGGACTCGACTCTTCTGGCACACCCTCCCCCGCGCGTCGAACGTCAACCCCCGCGCCGCTCGGGGCCCCGCCGACCCATTGACCCTCCCGGGATGCGGAACCTACGCTGAACAACCTTGCGGAGTAAGCGCTTTCCACGGCGATCGGCCCACCGTGCCGCGCACTCCCTCGCGCACCAGCGACTCACCGCACACCCGGCTACCGGCAGCCGTCCAAGCCCAGGGAGCGCCATGAGTTCCACGCGAAGTGCCCGCATGTCCAGAGCGCCCTTCGTCCTCACCGCCCTGTTCGCCCTCCTCGTCGCCCTCGGTCTGACCTCGCCGCCCCGCGCGGAGGCCGCCGCGGCCTTCCGGGTCCTGGTCTTCTCGAAGGTCACCAACTACCCGCACGAGTCCATCCCGGCGGGCATCGAGGCGATCAAGAAGCTGGGGAGCGAGCACGGCTTCGAGGTGGAGGCCACCGACGACGCGGCCGCCTTCACCGACGCCAACCTCGCCCGGTTCCAGGCGATCGTGTTCAACAACACCAACTCGACGCCGGAGAAGGGCGACCTGCTCGACGCGGCGCAGCGCGCGGCGCTGCAGAAGTTCGTCCGCGGGGGCGGCGGCTGGGTGGGGCTGCACGCGGCGTCGGCGAGCGAGCGGGACTGGGGCTGGTACGAGGGGCTGGTCGGGGCGATCTTCGACAAGCATCCGCCGGTGCAGAAGGGCCGGGTGAAGGTCCTGGACCAGGCGCACCCGTCCACGAAGGGGCTGCCGCAGCTCTGGGAGCGCGAGGAGGAGTGGTACAACTGGCGCGCCAATCCGACCGGGAAGGTGCACACGCTCGCGCAGATCAAGGTGCGTGACGGCGTCGACGGGCTGGACGAGGGCGTGGACCACCCGTGGTCGTGGTGCCAGAACTACGACGGCGGCCGGTCCTGGTACACGGCCGGCGGGCACGCGTCCGCGGCGTTCTCGGAGCAGGCGTTCCTGCGGCACCTGCTGGGCGGCATCGAGTGGGCGGCCGGTGCGAAAGCGGGTGACTGCACGGCGACGAAGACGGGCGCGTTCCAGCGGACGCCGCTGGCCACCGACGACCTCGCCGACCCCTTCGAGCTGGCGGTGGCGCCGGACCGGCGGGTGTTCTTCATCCAGCGCACCGGCAAGCTGAAGGTGATCGACCAGGAGACGCTGAAGGTCACGACGGCGCTGGACCTCGCGTACACGCCGGAGATGACGAGCCAGTCGGACGGGCTGCTCGGGCTCGCCCTCGACCCGGACTTCGGCGCCAACCACTGGCTGTATCTGCTGCACTCGGACAAGACCGAGAAGCGCATCAACCTGTCGCGGTTCACGGAGGCGGGCGGCAAGGTCGACCCGGCCTCGGAGAAGCGGCTCCTGACGATTCCGACGCTGCGCGGCGAGGGCCGGGCCAACTCGCACATGGCGGGCTCGATCGCCTTCGACAAGAAGGGCGAGCTGTACATCGCGACGGGCGACAACACCGACCCGTTCGCGTCGGACGGCTTCACGCCGGTCGACGAGCGCGCGGGCCGCCGCGCCTGGGACGCGCAGGGCACCTCCGGCAACACCGACGACCTGCGCGGCAAGGTCCTGCGGATCACGCCGAAGGACGACGGGACGTACGCGGTGCCGGACGGCAATCTGTTCGCGCCGGGCACGGACAAGACGCGGCCCGAGGTGTACGCGATGGGCCTGCGCAACCCGTTCCGGATCACGACGGACCCGGTGAGCGGCGCGCTGCTCGTCGCCGACTACGGCCCGGACGCGCGCCAGGCCGTGCCCGACCGCGGCCCCGAGGGAACGGTCGAATTCAACCGGATCACCACGGCCGGGAACTACGGCTGGCCGTACTGCACCGGCGCCAACACCCCCTTCAACGACTACGACTTCGCGGCCCAGAAGCCCGGCGCGAAGTTCGACTGCGGCAAGCTCGTCAACGACTCGCCGAACAACACGGGCCTGCGGGACCTGCCGCCCGCCCGGGCCGCCGACGTCTGGTACGCCTACTCCGCCTCCGAGCGCTTCCCGGAGCTCGGCACCGGGGGCGGCGGCCCGATGAGCGGCCCCGTCTACGACTACGACGCCGCCAATCCGTACCGGACGAAGTTCCCGGAGTACTTCGAGGGCAAGTGGTTCACGTACGAGCTGACGCGGCAGTGGTTCAAGGCGTTCTCGATCCAGGAGAAGGACCAGGAGTTCACCGATCCGCGGTTCCCGCCCGCCAAGGCGGGTGATCTGCACTCCATCAACGGGATCTTCCCGGACATGAAGTGGAACCAGCCGTTCGACGCCGACTTCGGCCCGGACGGCGCGCTGTACGTGATCGACTTCGGGCTCGGCAGCGGCACGGGCCGAGGCGGCAGCAACGAGGGCGCGGGCATCTACCGCATCGACTACGTGGCCGACAAGCGGCTGCCCGACGCCCGCGTGAGCGCCACGCCCGACAACGGCGGGGCGCCGCTCGAGGTGGCGTTCTCCAGCGCGGGTTCGGGCCTGCCCGACGGCAAGCCCGTCACGTACGCCTGGGACTTCGACGGCGACGGAAGCACCGACTCGACCGCGGCGAACCCGACCCACACGTACACGAAGAAGGGGCAGTTCACCGCGCGCCTGAAGGTCACCGGGCCCGGCGAGCTGAGCGGTCTCGCGGTGCGGGAGGTCACCGTCGGCAACACCCGGCCGACGGTGACGATCCAACAGCCCCCGGACGGCGGCATGTTCAGCTTCGGCGACACCGTTCCGTTCACGGTGAAGGTCACCGACCCCGAGGACCGGAGGATCGACTGCTCCAAGGTCGTCGTCCAGTCCCAGCTCGGCCACGACTCGCATCTGCACCCGCTGGACAACTACACCGGCTGCACGGGCGAGATCGTCACGGACACCGGCGACAGCCACGGCCCCGGCCAGAACCTGTACTACGGCATCACCGCCCAGTACACGGACAAGGGAACGCCGGGCGTGCCCGCGCTCACCGGCTCGGACGCGCTGACGCTGCGGACCTCGCTGCGGGAGGCGGAGCACCGCACGACCAGCGGTGGCGCGCACGGCGGCGCGGAGACGGGCAGCCGTCCCGACGCGTCCGGCGGGAAGCGGCTCATCGAGATCGAGCACGGGGACTGGGTCGCCTTCGACCCGGTGCACCTGAAGGGCGTGGACTCGGTGACGGTCGGCGCGGCCTCCGGCGGGCTCGGCGGCGACGTCGAGTTCCGGGCGGGCTCACCGACGGGCAAGCTCCTGGGCAAGGTGACCGTGCCGAACACCGGCGGCTACGGCAACTTCATCTCCCCCACGACGGCACTCGCCCGCCACGACGGCACGACGAAGCTGTACGCCGTGTTCACCAACCCGCAGTGGGCCGAGGACAAGCCGGACCTGTTCACCGTGGACTGGCTGCACTTCAACGGTCCTGGTGCGGAGAAGAGCCCGCACGCCCGGGTGACGGTCACCGCCGCGCCGGGCAGCGGCGCGCCGCCGCTCGCCGTCCGCCTCACCGGCAAGCCGCAGCTTCCCGCCGGGCGCGAGGTCTCCTCGTACCACTGGGACTTCGGCGACAACTCCAAGCCGGGCGGCACCGAGGGACCGACGGCCGAGCACGCGTACCCGCGCGCGGGCGCGTACACGGCGCGGCTGACCGTCACGGACAACAAGGGCGACACGACGACCGGTTCGGTCCGGATCACGGTGAAGTGAGGAGGGCGGCATGGACGACGCAGTGCGCACAGACGGCGGCGGAGGCGGCGACTGGGGCAGGCGCGCCCTTCTCGGTACGTCGCTGGGGCTCGCGGCGGGGCTGGCGACGGGTGCCCCGGCGTGGGCCGGGGGCGGGCCGGGGCGGCCGTGCCGGAGGCTGCCGCGCGGCGGCATCGGCATGCACCTCTACACGATGCGCGCCGCCCTCGCGCAGGACTTCCTCGGCACGCTGGAGCGGCTCGCCGCGATCGGGTACGCGACGGTCGGTGTCAGCGGGCGGCACGGGCACACGGCGGACGCCGTCCGGCGGATGCTGGACGGCGTCCGGCTCAAGGCGGTCCTTGAGCACGTCGCGTACGACGTCCTGCGCGGTCCCGGCCTCGGCCAGGCCCTGGCGGACCTGCACACGCTGGGCGCGGCCTGGCCCGTGGTGCCGAGCCTGCCGGGCGCGCTGCACTCACCGGCCGGATTCCGGGAGGCGGCACGGGAGTTCAACCGGATCGGGCGGGCGGCGCGCGACGCGGGCCTCGGCCGTCTGCTGTTCCACAACCACGGCTCGGACCACGTCGTGGTCGACGGCGTCAACCTGTACGACGTCCTCGTCACGGAGACCGACCCGGATCTGGTCGGCTTCGAACTGGACGTCTACTGGGCCGTCAAGGGCGGTGCGAAGCCCGGGAGTTACTTCGTCCGGCACCCGGGGCGATTCCCCGCGCTGCACGTCAAGGACATGGCCGCGGACGGGGACTTCGCCGACGTCGGGTCGGGGACGCTGGACTTCGCGGCGATGTTCGACCACGCGCGCCGGGGCGGGGTGCGGCAGTGGCTGGTCGAGCACGACAACCCGACGGACCCGTTCGCCACGGCGCGGAACAGCTATCGGTATCTGGCGGGGCTGCGATACTGAGCGGCTACGCCCGGCACGGCTCGTCCAGGGTCCGGTCCGGGCCCTGGACGAGGCTCTTGTAGAGAAAGGTGGTGGGGCGCAGCATTCCGGCCGGATCCGCCGCGTGGTCCGGCACGACGCCCGTCCGGGTCCAGCCCGCCGAGGCGTACAGGGTCTCGGCGGGGCTGTCCGTCTCGGTGTCCAGGAGCAGCAGCGTCACGCCCGCCCGTGCGGCCTCCCGCTCCGCGAGCGCGAGCAGGGACCTGCCCAGGCCCCGGCCGCGCGCCTCGCGGTGCACCAGGAGTTTCACCAGCTCGGCGCGGTGGCGGGCGTTGGGCTTGGCGGCGAAGGCAAGGCTGACGGTGCCGATGACGCGTCCGGCGTCGCCGACCCCTTCGCCCCCGTTCGCGCGGACGACCCAGGTCGCGACGCGCCCGGCGGTCACGTCCGCCGCCCGACCGCGCCACCAGTCCGCCGCGCTCTCGCGGTCGAGCCCGGCGAGGAACCCGACGGACGCCCCGCCGTCCACCGCGTCGACCAGCAGCTCGCCCAACTCACCGGCCAGGGCCGCCATCTGATTCCCCATCACCCGCTCGGCGCCGAGCGCCGCAGCTGTCGTCACGGCGCCACCACCAGCAGCGCGTACCGCACGGCCCGTTCGCCCCCGCACCGGAATCGGGTGCTTCCCCACACCCGGAACCGCAGGCAGTCACCGGTGGCCAGCGCGTGCGGCACACCGCCCACGGTCACCTCCAACTCGCCCTCAAGGACCCAGATGTGCTGTTCGAGGCCGGGCAGGGGCGGCCGGTCATATGCCAGGTCGGCGCCGGGTGCCAGCGTGCCCTCGACGACTTCGCCGCGCAGGCCCGCGTGCGGCGGCGAGACGGACCGCCGCCCGAAGCCGGCGGCGGCGTCCGTCCACACGGCCTGCTCGGCGGCACGCACGAGCTGCGCGGGCTCGGCCTCGACCTCGCTGAGGAGCTGCGACGTGGTGCGGCCGTAGGCGCCGCAGAGCCGGTTCAGGATCGCCGCCGTCGGGCTGATCTCGCCGCGCTCGGCCCGCGAGAGCGTCGACCGGCTGACGCCGCTGCGCTCCGCCAACTCGTCCAGGGACCATCCCCGTTCGGACCTCAGCCCGGACAGGCGGGCGGCGAGCCGGGCGTCCACATCGCTGCCGACGGCCGGGGCGGCACCGTCGTCGTCGGTGGCCGGGGCGGCCACACTTCCATCACTTCCCATATTCGGGATGCTATCCCACATCCGAGACGTGGCGCTCGCTCGGGACGCCTGGGCTCCCCCAGCCGCCCTCAGTCGTGCGCCCCCGCCGCTCCCAGCAGCTCCCGGATCCGCCCCGTCGCCCCGCGGAACTCGGCCGACGCGAGCGTGGCCGCGTACGCCCGCTCCCGGGGCAGGCCGACGTCGATGACCTCGGTCACCGTGCCCGGGCGCGGGCTCATCACCACGACGCGGTCGGCCAGGTAGACGGCCTCGGGGATGGAGTGGGTGACCAGGAGCACCGTGGTGCCGGTCTCGCGCCAGATGCGGTTCAGTTCGACGTTCAGATGCTCGCGGGTGAGCGCGTCGAGGGCGCCGAACGGCTCGTCCATGAGCAGGACGGGCGGCTCGTGCAGCAGCGCGCGGCACAGCGCGACGCGCTGCTGCATACCGCCGGACAGCTCGTGCGGATAGGCGTCCTCGAAGCCGTCGAGGCCGGTCATGCGGATCAGTTCGTCGGCCCGCGCGCGGGCCGCGGCCGCCGGGAGGCCGCGCATCTCCGCCTGGAGCAGGATGTTGCGGCGGGCCGAGCGCCAGTCGAGCAGGGCGGCGCGCTGGAAGACGTACCCGATGTCACGCCGCGGCCCGCGCACCGGCTCACCGCCGAGCACCGCCGCGCCCGCCGACGGCGCGAGCAGCCCCGCGACCAGCTTGAGCAGCGTGGACTTGCCGCACCCCGAAGGTCCGACGATGGCGACGAACTCGCCGCGCGCCACGTCGAGGGAGACATCGCTGAGCGCGGTGACGTCCTTCCTCTTCGTACGGAAGCGGACGGAGACGCCGTCGAGCCGGACGGCGGACGCGGTGCCGCTGCCGGTCCGGTGGGACCGCGCATCGGACTGGTCCGGTGCCGCCTTGTTCAGTGCCGTGTCGTTCACGGTCGTCATCCCCTGCCCCCGATATCGACGGTCGTCATCGCCTGCCCCCGGTGCCCACGGTCGCCATCGCCCGCCCCGCTATCCCTTGACCCCGTTGGCCGCGTCCCAGTACTCGGCGACCGGTTTCGGGCTCTTGACCATGCCCGCCTCCGCGAAGACGTCGATCGTCTGCTTCCAGTCGGCCTCGGTGTTGGCGCCGGGCGCCTTGCCGCGGGTGGCGTCCGTGTGGAGCAGCGTCAAGGTGGTCTTGAACTGCTCCGCCAGGACCTCGCGCGGCGGCAGTTGCTCGGACGCGCCCTCCATCGCGGCGACCGCGGGCCCCGGGGACTTCTCGGCGGCGGCCCAGGACTCGCTCACGGCCGCGGTCATGCGGCGGGCGAGGTCGCCGCCGCGCCGCAGGGTCTTGGTCCCGGCGATCAGGCCGTTGGAGTAGAAGTTCAGGCCGTGTTCGGAGAAGCGCAGGTAGGAGACGTCCTTTTTGGCCTTGTTCTGCATGATCGGGCCCTGGTCGCTGGCGTAGCCGAGGAGGGCGTCCGTGCGGCCTGAGATCACCGCGGCGATCTTGCCCGCCGGGTCGGTGTTCTGGACCTCGACGTCGTCGAGGTCCAGGCCGTTCTTCTGCAGGAAGATGGGGAAGGTCTTGGTGAGCGCGTCGCCCGCGGTGCCCGCGACGGTCTTGCCCTTGAGGTCGGCGGGCGCGTCGATGCCCTCGGCGTCGAAGAACTGCACGGACGCGGGTGTCGTCTGGAGGTAGACGCCGAGGCTCTTGACCCGCACGCCCTGGTCGACGCCCGCGAGGACGGCCGGGGTGTCGGCCCAGCCGAAGTCGGTGCGGCCGGTGCCGGTCGCCTGGACCGTCTTCTGGGAGCCCTGCCCGGCCCGTATCTCCAGGTCGATGCCGTGCTTCTCGAAGACCTCGCGCTGCTTGCCGTAGTAGAACGGCGCGTGCTCGCCGTACGGATACCAGTTGAGGGTGAGCGTCACCTTGTCCAGCTTCTCGCCGGAGTCGCTGACAGTGGTCTTGTCGTCCCCGCCGCAGGCCGTCGCGGTGACGGAGACCAGGAGCAGCGGGAGGAGGCCGGTGAGGAGTCGGTTTCTGCGCGTCGCGTGCATGGGGTCGGCCCTTCTCGCGTGCGTCGGACGGGACGTGGCTGGGGAGCGTCGGCGCGTCAGAGCGTGAGGGTGGCGGCGGTGTCGCGGCGGGACGCGTGCCACGGCAGCAGCAGCTTCTCGGCGATCTCCACGAGGACGAAGAGGACGACGCCGATGAGCGACATCACGAGCAGCCCGGCGAACAGCATCGGGGTGTCGAGGTTGCCGTTGGCCTGCAGGATGACGTAGCCGAGGCCCTCGTTCGCGCCGACGAACTCGCCCACGACGGCGCCGGTCACGGCCAGCGTGACGGCGACCTTCAGGCCGGAGAACAGATGCGGCAGCGAGGCCGGGAAGCGGATCTTCAGGAAGGTCTGCCAGGGCCGGGCGCCCATGGTGGCGGACAGCTGGAGCATCTCCGGATCCACCGCCTTGAGCCCCGTCACCATCGAGATCACCACCGGGAAGAAGGCGATGAGGACGGCGATGAGGACCTTCGGGCCGATGCCGAAGCCGAGCCAGACGACGAACAGCGGCGCGATGGCGATCTTCGGCACGACCTGGGCGAAGAGCAGGATCGGATAGAGGGTCTTCTCGACCGTCGTGGAATAGACCATCACCACCGCGCAGAGGATGCCCACGCCGACGGCGATGAGGAAGCCAAGGAGGGTCTCGTACGTGGTGACCCAGCCGTGCTCCCACAAGTAGCCGGGCTTGTCGAGGATGACGTCGAGGGTGGCGCCGGGGGTGGGCAGCAGGTACGACTCGACCCAGCCGGCGGCGGCGATCACCCACCAGGCGCCGAAGCACACGAGCAGCAGGGCGAGCGGCCGCCAGGTCTTCTCGGCCGCGTCGAGGGCGCGGCGGCGCGGGCCGGGCCGGGTGCGCTCGGCGACGCCCGCCGTTTCCTTCGGGGCAGTACGGGACAGGACGCGCTGACTCACGGTGGACTCCCCGGAACGTCGGCGAAAGTCGTCAGGGCTACCTCGAGTTGCTGCCGGAACCGCCTCGCGAAGCACCTCACGCACATCTCGTGCGACACGCGCAGCACGCGCGCCACACGTTTCAGAAAGCGCTTTCTGACACGGTGTCCGCCACGCTAATGACTCGCCGACCACAGGGTCAATACGTCGTTCCGAAGTTCCGAACGCGGAATTCCGGGTGTGCCGGTGGGCGGCCGGGCACGGGGACGGCCGCCGGGGCCTACTCCGCGGCGTCCCCCAGGGCGCCGAGCACCGGCGCGATCAGCGGATGCGTCTCCGCGCCGCGGCGCACGGCCGCGAACACCCGCCGCGTGGGCGTGATCCCGTCCACCGGCCGGACCACGGCCCCCGCCATGTCCATCCCGCGCAGCGCGGACCTCGGTACGAGGGCGACGCCCGCCCCGGCCGAGGCCAGCGCGACGACGGCGCGGAAGTCGTCGGAGGTGTGCTCCAGGACCGGCTGGAACCCGGCCTGTTCACAGGCCAGGACCACCACGTCGTGGCACGGGTTGCCCGGGAACGGGCCGATCCACGGGTCCTTGGCCAGCTCGGCGAGCGGCACCCGCTCGCTGTCGGCGGCCCGGTGGCCCACGGGCAGCACCGCGTCGAACGGCTCGGCGTACAGCGGCACCCGCGTGAGCCGGGAGTCGTCCGCCCCCGGCGCGCCCCGGTACTCCACGGCCACCGCGACGTCCACCTGCCGGTCCAGGACCATCGGCAGGCTGGCGTCGCCCTCGGCGTCCTGAACCCGGACCCGGATGCCGGGCGCGGTCTCCGCGAGGCGGGTGAGGGCGGGGGCCACGACCAGGCCGATGCCGGTGGCGAACGACGCGAGGGTCACCGTGCCCGCCGTGCCCGCGTCGTACGCGGCCAGCTCGGCCTCGGCGCGCTCCAGCTGGGCGAGCACGGCGTTCGTGTGCGCCAGCAGGATCTCGCCCGCCGGCGTCAGCCGGACGCCCCTCGCGGAGCGCTCCACCAGGCGGTGGCCCGTCTCCTGCTCCAGCGCCGTGAGCTGCTGGGAGACGGCGGACGGGGTGAGGTAGAGGGCGGCGGCCGCTGCGGTGACGGTGCGGTGGTCGGCCACCGCGCGAAGAATGTGCAGCCGCCGCGCTTCGATCATGCGCCCATTCTCCCACCCACCCGCACCCGGGGCCCCGGCCCCGCACCCCGGCCTTCGCCTGGGGCTGAGCCCCTCTCCCCCATCGGCACTCCGCGCCTCGTCCTCAAACTCCCCCAAGCTCTCAATGAGCAGGGGGTATACCTCCACGACGGGCTGAAAATCTGCGGCTGGACCGCGCCTCCGCCGATCGCGCTGCCGTGCGGCCCAGATGGGTGCGGGGCGGGCGGACCACTCGCCGTACGGGCCGGATACCAGCCGTGCGGCGAAGATCCAGCCCGGGCGATGCCAGCCCGTCCGGCACTTGAGGACGAGGCCGCAGGCCGATCGGGGGCGCCCCCGCCCCACCCGCACGGGACACCGGGGCGCCCCGCGAGGGACTACGCAGCCTCCAACTCGGCCCGCGCAGCGACGAACGCGTCCACGGCCCGGTCCACGTCCGCCGTCGAGTGCGCCGCGGACAGCTGCACCCGGATCCTGGCCTGTCCCTGCGGCACGACGGGGTAGGAGAAGCCGATGACGTACACGCCCCGCTCGAGGAGCAGTTCGGCCATCCGCCCGGCCACGGCGGCGTCACCGATCATGACGGGCGCGATGGCGTGGTCGCCGGGCAGGATGTCGAACCCGGCCTCGGTCATCCGCGAGCGGAAGAGGGCGGTGTTGTCGGCAAGCCGTTCCCGCAGGTCACCGGCGGACTCAAGAAGGTCGAGGACCTTGAGGGAGGCGGCCGCGATCACCGGGGCGAGGGTGTTGGAGAAGAGATAAGGACGCGAGCGCTGGCGCAGCAGGGCGACGATCTCGGCGCGGGCGGCGACGTACCCGCCGGAAGCGCCGCCGAGCGCCTTGCCGAGCGTGCCGGTGATGATGTCGACGCGGTCCATGACGCCGTGCAGCTCGGGCGTGCCCCGGCCGCCGGGGCCGACGAAGCCGACGGCGTGCGAGTCGTCGACCATGACCATGGCGTCGTAGCGCTCGGCGAGGTCGCAGATCTCGGCGAGCGGCGCGACGTAGCCGTCCATCGAGAAGACGCCGTCGGTGACGACGAGCTTGCGCCGGGCGCCGCCTTCGGTGGCCTCCTTGAGCTGCTTCTCCAGGTCGGCCATGTCGCGGTTGGCGTACCGGAAGCGGCGGGCCTTGGAGAGGCGGATGCCGTCGATGATGGAGGCGTGGTTGAGGGCGTCGGAGATGACCGCGTCGTCGGGGCCGAGGAGGGTTTCGAAGACGCCGCCGTTGGCGTCGAAGCAGGAGGAGTAGAGGATCGTGTCCTCCTGGCCGAGGAAGGAGGAGAGCCGCGCCTCCAGCTCCTTGTGCACCTCCTGGGTGCCGCAGATGAAGCGGACGGACGCCATGCCGTAGCCCCAGCGGTCGAGCGCCTGATGGGCGGCGGCGATGACCTCGGGGTGGTCGGCGAGGCCGAGGTAGTTGTTGGCGCAGAAGTTCAGTACGTCGCCGGGACGGCCCCCCGCGGTGACGGAGACCGTCGCGGACTGCGGGGTGCCGATGACGCGCTCGGGCTTGTGCAGACCGGCGGCGCGGATCTCTTCGAGGTCGGCGGCGAGGGCGGCGCGTACGGAGTCGAACATCAGGGAGTCGTCCTTCGGGAGTGCGGAGGGTGGGCGGAGCCGGGGCTCGAGGGGGCCGGCCGGGGTGCGAGCCGGTCCGGCCGGGCTCAGACGGTCCAGTCGAGGATGACCTTGCCGCCGCGGCCGCTCGCCGCGTCGTCGAAGGCCTCCTGGAAGTCGCGGTACCCGTACCGTCCGGTGATCACGGGCGCGAGGTCGAGGCCGCCTTCGAGCAGCACCGACATGGCGTACCAGGTCTCGAACATCTCCCGGCCGTAGATGCCCTTGATGGTGATCATCGAGGTGACGATCTGCGACCAGTCGACGGCGAACTCCTCGGCGGGCAGGCCGAGCATGGCGATCTTGCCGCCGTGGGTCATGTTGGCGACCATGTCGCGCATCGCGCGCGGGTTGCCGGACATCTCCAGGCCGACGTCGAAGCCCTCGCGCAGGCCGAGTTCGCGCTGGCCGTCGGCGATCGTCGACTCGGCGACGTTGAGGGCGAGGCTGACGCCGGTCTTGCGGGCGAGCTGCAGGCGCTCCTCGCTGACGTCGGTGATGACGACGTGGCGGGCGCCCGCGTGCCGGGCGACGGCGGCGGCCATCAGGCCGATCGGGCCCGCCCCTGTGATCAGCACGTCCTCGCCGACCAGCGGGAAGGACAGGGCCGTGTGCACGGCGTTGCCGAAGGGGTCGAAGATCGCGGCGATGTCGAGGTCCACCTGCACCCGGTGCACCCACACGTTGGCGGCGGGCAGCGCGACGTACTCCGCGAACGCCCCGTCGCGCCCGACACCGAGGCCGACCGTGGCGCGGCAGAGGTGGCGGCGCCCGGCCAGACAGTTGCGGCACTTGCCGCACACCAGGTGGCCCTCGCCGCTGACCAGGTCCCCGGCCTTGATGTCGGCGACGTCCCGGCCGGTCTCGACGACCTCGCCGACGAACTCGTGGCCGACGACCAGCGGCGCCTTGATGGCCTGCTGCGCCCAGCCGTCCCAGGCCCGGATGTGCAGATCGGTGCCGCAGATCCCGGTGCGCAACACCTTGATCAGGACGTCGCCGGGGCCCACCTGCGGCTCGGGGACGTCCATCAGCCGGAGACCCGGCTCTGCCTTCTCCTTGACCAGCGCCTTCACGCGTCGGCTCCTGTCGTACGTCTGGGGGGTGCCGGCCGCCCGTACAGCTCCTGTACGTCCCGTACCGATGCCCACACCGGTCGCACACCGACGCACAGCAATCTTCCGTACGCCGCGCCGCTGGTCCATCGAGGATTTCTTAAGCGCGGCCGCAGCTTTCCTTCAGACCCCAGGCGGGCCGGGCGTTCCCGGGGCCGGACGGCCTAGCGCCGCTGCCCCCGATCGAAGTACACGATCAACTCCGGATCGAGCTCCGGCACCGCGCGCGGCGCCCCGCCGTCCCGCAGCGACTGGGTGGCCCGCACCCCCGCGGCGACGGCCATCCGCGCGGCCACCGGCGAGGTGTCGGTGACTCCCCCGTCCCGCGCGAACCGCACGAACTCGTCGACGAGCAGCGGATCCGCGCCGCCGTGCCCGGCTGTGTCGTCGGCGTTCCCGGCGTCCGGCACCGGGTACTCGGCGTCGCCCCGCTCCCGGTGCGCCGAACGCCCGCTGTTCCACACCCTCACCACGCCGCCGGGACCGTCGCCGAAGTTCTCCAGGCGGCCCGCGTCGCCGATGACGGTGTAGTTGCGCCAGTAGTCGGGCGTGAAGTGGCACTGCTGGTAGGCGGCGAGGACCCCGTTGTCCAGGCGCATGTTGACCAGCGACACGTCCTCGACGTCGATCACCGGGTTGAGGGCGCGCTGGGTGTGCGGCGGCCAGTGGCCGTCCTCGGTGTACCAGTCGTCGGCCTTGGGCTCGCCGGGAGCGCGGCGGTGCGGATTGTCGCCGTAGACCATGAGGTCACCGAGCGCCTGCACCTGCCGGGTGTAGCCGCCCGCGAGCCAGTGCAGCACGTCGATGTCGTGGGCGGCCTTCTGCAGCAACAGGCCGGTGGTGTACCGCCGTTCGGCGTGCCAGTCCTTGAAGTACCAGTCGCCGCCGTACCCCACGAAGTGCCGCACCCACACCGTCTTGACCGCGCCGATCTCACCGCGCCTGATGATGTCCCGCATCAGCCGCACCACCGGCATGTGGCGCATGTTGTGCCCGACGTACAGCCGGGTGCCGCTCTCGTACGCGGCGCGCAGGATCGCGTCGCACCCCTCGACGTCGATGGCGAGGGGCTTCTCCACGAACACGGGCTTGCCCGCGCGCAGCGCCGCACAGGTCAGTTCGGCGTGGGTGTGGTCGGGGGTGAGGAGCACGAGCGCGTCGACGTCGGGGTCCTCGGTGACCTCGCGGTGGTCGGCGGATATCCGGGCGCCGGGGAAGGCCGGGGCGGCGGCGGTGCGGGCGGCCGGGTCGGGGTCGGCGAGCGCGGTGACGCGGGAGCCCGCGCCGGGCCGGTGGGCGGTGCGGGCGAGGGAGCCGCGAAGCCCGTAGCCGAGGACGCCGAGACGGAGGTCGGTCATGGGGTGCCTTTCGGAGTGCGTGGATGCCATGCGGGATGAGCCATTCGGAAAACGCTTACTAGACGGTCAGTGCGTCATCGACAGTCACCCCCTTGCACTTCTTTCCCCACAGCCTCTGGCGTACAGCCTCGCCGCAGTACACGCTTACTGTCCACGGCGTATCACTCTCCGAACCGAGGACCCCGCCATGACCCCGCCCCACCTCGCGCTCCCGCCCGCCGACCGCGTCCGCTCGCCGCTCACCGGCTGGACCCGCGCGCACTGGGAGGCGCTCGCCGACCGACAGCTCCAGGCGCTGGTTCCGTACGCCACGCCGGGGTTCGCGCAGTACCGCCTGCCCGGGCGCGAGAGTTGGTCGGGGGTGGTGTCGGACGGGCTGGAGGGCTTCGCGCGGTCCTTCCTGCTCGCCTCGTTCCGCATCGCGGGAGCGGGCGGTGACGTGGATCCCGCGCTGGTGGAGCGGTACGCCATGGGTCTTGCGGCGGGCACGGACCGCGACCGGCGCGCGGGCGGGGCGGGCGGCGGCGAGGCGTGGCCCGAACTCACCGACTGCTCCCAGCAGATGGTGGAGGCCGCGTCCATCGCCATCGGCCTGCACGAGACGCGGCCGTGGATCTGGGACCGGCTCGACACCGGGGTGCGCGAGCGGGTCGTCGACTGGCTCTCGGGCTTCGTCGGCGCCCGCACCTGGGACAACAACTGGCGCCTCTTCCAGGTGGTGGCCGAGGAGTTCCTCGCGTCGGTGGGCGCCCCGCACCGGCGGGCCGACATCGACGGGGGCCTGGACCGCATCGAGGACTGGTACCGGGGCGACGGCTGGTACAGCGACGGCGACGGCCGCAACTTCGACTACTACATCGGCTGGGCGATGCACCTGTACCCACTCCTGTGGGCGCGCATGGCGGGCCCGGAGCACGACGGCGGCCGCGGCGCGGTGTACCGCGAGCGCCTCGCCCGGTTCCTCGCCGCCTACCCGCACTTCTTCGGCGCCGACGGCGCGCCCGTGCACCAGGGCCGCTCCCTCACGTACCGCTTCGCCGTGACCGCGCCCGTGTGGCTGGGCGCCCTCGCGGACTGCTCGCCGCTCGCGCCGGGCCTGACCCGCCGTCTCGCCTCCGGCACGGCCCGGCACTTCGTGGAGCGCGGCGTCCCGGACGAGCGGGGGCTGCTGCCGCTCGGCTGGTACGGGACCCATCTGCCGTCCACGCAGGCCTACTCGGGACCGGCGTCACCGTACTGGGCGAGCAAGGGCTTCCTCGGCCTGCTCCTGCCCGCCGACCATCCCGTGTGGACCGACCGCGAACTCCCGCTCCCCGTCGAGGAGTCCGACCAGTACACGGCGCTGCCCCGGCCGGGCTGGCTGCTGCACGGCACCCGCCACGACGGCATCGTCCGCCTGGTCAACCACGGCAGCGACCACCACCCCGTCCGGGACACCGACGGACCGGCGACGGACGACCCGCACTACGCCAAGCTCGGCTACTCCACGGCGACGGCCCCCGAGACCGCCCCGCGCGCGTGGGAGCGCGCCGTCGACGGCCATCTGGCGCTGCTCGCCCCGGACGGCACCGCCTCGCGCCGCCGCCGCATCCACCCGCTGGCCTGCGCGGGCCGCACCGCCTCGTCCCGTCACGACGCCTGCTTCCCGGGCACCGAGGACACGTACCCGATCCTCACCACCAGTGCCCTGTACGGCCCGTGGGAGATCCGCGCGCACCGGGTGCGGGCGCCCGCGGGGGCGACGGTCCGCGAGGGCGGGTACGCGGTGGCGGACCAGGCGCCGCCGCGGGTGGAGTGGGGGCCGGGGTGGGCGCTGGCGCGGACCGACGCGGGGCTGGTCAGCGCGGTGGTGGGGTTGTACGGGTGGCCCGATGAAGGAGGTGCGGGAGGTGCGGCGGGCGCGGCGGCGGCTGATGGCGCGGCGGCGGCCGGTGCTGCGGCGGGTGCGGTCCGGGAAGTCGAGGCCAACGCCTACGGCCCGCACTCGGCCACGCCGTACCTGATGGCGCGCGCCCATCCGGGCGGTGCGAGCGTCCACGTCACGCTGGTCGCCCTCACGCGGGACGACGTACGGCCGGGGGCCCTGAAGGAGGCGATCGGGTGCGTCGTGCGCGACGACACGGTACGGATCACGTTCCCCGACGGAGCGGAGCTCGTGCTCTGAGGCGCGGCCGTGCGTGCCGCCCGGTCACAGGGGCGCGGCTGTGTCCCCGTCGTACCCGTCGTCCTCGCGCCGCTGGATGCGCGCGGCCAGCTCGGCCGCCATCGCCTTGATCGTGTCGAGCCCGGCGCGCCCCCACGCCCGCGGTCGCACGTCCGCGGCGCACACGGTGCCGAGGACGAGGCCGGTCCGGTCGGCGAGCGGCGCGCCCAGGTAGGACTGGATGCCGATCTCGTCGACGACGGGGTTGCCCGCGAACCGCGGGTAGTCGCCCACGTCCTCGAGGACCAGCGCCCGGCCGCGCACCACCACGTGCGGGCAGTAGCCGCGCTCGCGGCCCATGTGGCGCCCGACGGCACCGGTCGGCGGCTCGGTCGCGTCGGCGCCCGGCTCGGCCGGCTCGGGCAGGTGCAGCCCGGCGAAGAACTGCCGTTCCTCGCCGATGAAGTTGACCATCGCGTACGGGGCGTCCAGGACCCGCGCGAGCCGGTCCGCGAACGCGTCGAGGCCGGGCTCGCACCGCTCCCCCAGGCCCAGCTCCCGCAGCCGTCGCACCCGCGTCGGCGCGTCCTTGTCGACCGGGGTCAGCAGCAGCCGGCCGGTCGCTTCGTAGGTCATCGGCGTGCTCCAGGGGTCATGTCGTGCGGGCTCCGAAGGTGGACGAGGCGGGTGCGTGGGCGAGCAGGTGGCGGACGAGGGTCAGGAGCGTCTGGATGCCGGAGCTGGAGATGCGGGCGTCGCAGCGGACGACCGGTACCTGCGGGTCGAGGTCGATGGCGGCGCGCACCTCCTCGGGCTCGTAGCGGTGGGAGCCGTCGAACTCGTTGATGGCGACGATGAATCCCATGCCGCGCTGCTCGAAGAAGTCGACGGCGGCGAAGCAGTCCTCCAGGCGGCGGGTGTCCGCGAGGACGACCGCGCCGAGCGCCCCCTCGGACAACTCGTCCCACATGAACCAGAACCGCTCCTGGCCCGGTGTGCCGAACAGGTAGAGCACGTGCGCCGGGTCGAGGGTGATCCGTCCGAAGTCCATGGCGACGGTCGTCGTGGTCTTGTTCTCCACGCCCGACAGGTCGTCGGTGCCCTCGCTGACCGTCGTGAGCAACTCCTCGGTGCTCAGCGGCGCGATCTCGCTGACCGCACCCACGAAGGTCGTCTTGCCGACCCCGAACCCGCCCGCGACGAGGATCTTCAGCGCGGTGGGGAAGGCGTCAGAGCTGTCGTCGTAGTCCATCGAGCACTGCCTCCAACAGGGACCGGTCAGTGGGGTTGTGGTAGAAGTCCGGGGCTCTCGTGGTGATCGCCCCGCAGTCGACGAGATCGGACAGGATCACCTTGGTCACCACCGCCGGCAGCTTGAGCTGGGCGGCGATCTCCGCGACCGAAGTGGGTGCCTCGCAGAGGTCGAGCGCGAGGGTGTGCTCGGGGCCCAGATAGCCGGCCGGGACGGTGCCGGTCGTCCGCACCTGGGACAGCAGGTCGAGCTGTGCCGTCGGTCTGGTGCGCCCGCCGCTGACCGTGTAGGGGCGGATGAGCCGCCCCGCGGCGTCGTCGAGCCACGGCCCGTCGTGCGGGGGCCCCACGCTCAGTGCCTCATCGACGCGGGCTCGGCAGCGGGCTGCCGGGGCGCTGTGACCAGGTAGGGGCGCACGCTCTTCACGAGCATCGCCATCTCGTAGCCGAGCACCGCCGCGTCCGCGTCCCGCCCGGCGAGCACCGCCAGACAGGTCCCCGAGCCCGCCGTGGACACGAAGAGCAGCGTGGAGTCCAGCTCCACGACCACCTGCCGTACGTCCCCGCCGTCCCCGAAGCGGACGCCCGCGCTGCGCCCGAGCGAGTACAGGCCCGAGGCGAGCGCCGCCATGTGGTCGGCGCTGTCCGGGTCGAGGCCGTGCACCGACTTCACCAGGCCGTCGCAGGAGAGCAGGACGGCGCTGTGGGTGTGCGGCACCCGCTGCACGAGGCCGCTCATCAGCCAGTCGAGATCGGATACCTGGCCGGTCGGCGCATCGCTCGCCATGGTGGATCGACTCCTTGAAGTACGGGGGTTCTCGAAGTTCTCGAGGTCTGCCGGGGCAGACGGGGCGGGGGTGGTGCGGTCGGTCACCCTGATCGGCGCGGCCCGCGAGCCCGGCGTGTCCGGTGCGGACAGCGCGGACGGCGGGGGCGGTGCGCCCGGCGCGGTCAGCCGCCCTGGTCGGCACGGCCTGCCCGGTCGCCTCGGTCGACGGTCACGGTGGGGCCGGGCCCCGGGTTGGTCCGGGCCGCGCCGACCGCGCCGTCCGGGGAGACGTCACGGGCCTCGGCGGCCTGGGCGAGGCCGATGCCGCGCTGGAAGGCGGCCATCAGACCGGGGTCGTGGCCGACGTGTTCGTCGTCCTCGCGCGGAGCCCGGGCGTCGCGCAACTGGGGTGCCAGGTGTTCCTGGGCGCGGCGCTTGGGCAACTGCGGTCTGCCGACCCGGCCGCGCACGGCGCCGTTGCGGGGCAGCGGCGGGGTGGCGGTGTGCTCGATGGCGCTCTGCCGGTCCTCGGGGCGGATGCCCGGTACGGCCTCGGCGGGGGTGGGCCGGTCGCCGCGGGGGGCCCGGACGGGCAGCGGGGCGGGCTGGGTGGTGCCCATGGGGCCGGTGAGACCGGTGGCTCCCTGGTTCCCGTGCCGAGGGGTGTGGGGCGCGCGGGGGGTGCCGGGGTCCTGGCGGGCGAAGGGGTCGTGCGGGGTGTGGGGTGTGAGGGATTCCTGGGGGGTGTGGGGTTCTTGGTACGCGTACGGGTGGGCCTGCGGGTGTGCCTGCGGGGTGGGGCTCTGGGCGGAGTGGCGGGGCTGGGGGGTGGTGGGCGCGGGGTGGGCCGAGGCGGGCGAGGGGGCCGGGGTCGGGTCCGTGACCGATGCGGGGGCCTGGGCGGTTGCTCGCGCCGGGGTCGAGCCCGGGTAGGCGGAGGCAGCCTGCCGCGGCCCGGGCACCAGGCCGCTCACGCCACCGCCCGCACCCCCGCCACCGCTCGCGCCCCCGCCGATGTCCCCACCCACGGCGACGTTCCCGTCGGTCCGACCGCCGCCCGCGCCCCCGCCGCCCCGGGCAGCCGACGGCGCGTCGTCCTGCTCGGCGCCGAGCAGCCCCTGCGGCACGATCAGGACGGCCTGCACCCCGCCGTAGATGTTGGTCTGGAGGCGTACGGCGATGCCGTGCCTGCGGGCGAGCGCGGCGACCACGAAGAGCCCGATGCGCCCGTCCTGGAGCAGGCTGGCGACGTTGACCTGGTCGGGGTCGGCGAGCAGTTGGTTCATCCGGACCTGCTCGGCGAGCGGCATGCCGAGGCCGCGGTCCTCGACCTCGATGGCGAGCCCGGCGGTCACGAGGTTGGCGCGCAGCAGGACTTGGGTGTGCGGGGCGGAGAACACGGTGGCGTTCTCCACGAGTTCCGCGAGCAGGTGGATGACGTCGGCGACGGCGTGCCCGCGCAGGGTGCCGTCGATCGGCGGCACCAGTTTGACCCGGGAGTACTGCTCGACCTCGGCGATCGAGGAGCGCAGCACCTCCGTCATGGTCACCGGCCTGCTCCACTGGCGCCGGGACATGGCGCCGCCGAGCACGGCCAGGTTCTCGGCGTGCCGTCGGATGCGGGTGGCCAGGTGGTCGATGTGGAAGAGGCCCTTGAGGAGTTCGGGGTCCTCGACGGTGTTCTCCAGGTCGTCCAGGAGTGAGATCTCGCGGTGCACGAGGGACTGCAGCCGCCGGGCGAGGTTCACGAAGACCTCGACCTTCTGCTCGCTGCCCGCCTGGCTGGAGAGCCGGGATGCCTGCACGACGGCGGTGACGGCGCCGTCGTGCGCCCGGGACAGCTCCTCGGCGAGCGGGCCGAACTCGTCCCCGGTGGCCACGGGCCGCGCGGGCTGCTGCCCGGGCTCGGCCGGTGCCTCGCCGCGGCGCAGTTGCTCGACGAGTTCGCGCAGGTCGGCCTGGCCGCGCACACTGGCGCGGCGCAGCGCGCCGACGCGGTCGCGCACGGCCCTGGAGGTCCGCTCGGCGGCCACCGCGGCGATCACGACGCAGGCGAGGCCGAGCACGGCGGCCGCGCCGAGCACGGCGAGCAGGGGTGGTCGGGGCCGGGCCCCGGCGTCCCGGATCAGGTACAGCACGGCGGCGCTGCCGCACAGGCCGACCGCGACGGCGGGCAGCACGGCGATGCGCAGGAGCTGGGGTCGTATGCGCGCCTCGGGCAGCGGTGGCGCGGCGCGGCCCCCTGACCTGCCGTGCCGGCCGCTCTCCCGGCGGTCTGCGCGTGCTGCCGGTGCGCGAAGGTGAGACATCTGCGTCCTCGGTACGTGCGGACGGGACGCCGCGGCGGTCCGCCGCGGCATCTCGTCGATGGCATCGCGATGCCGGCCGGCAGGCCGTGATGTGATCCCTGCGTCGCCCGACGGCCACACACGGTAGTCGTCACCGCATCAAGTGCGGTGGGCAGTTGACAAACTCCGGCGGCAGGGATCCCGCTCTGGTATGACGCGTCGCACGACTGCGCGAAAACGCTCGTACGGGTGCGCGAGGAACGCTACGAATGTTCACTCCGGGGCAGGTCAGGTCGGCGGACGGGCCGACCGGCCCCAAGGCCCCTCCGGTCAGCCGACTTCCGCGACCTCGTGCCCCGGTGCGCTCGGCGTCGGCTTCTTCCGCCCGCACGTCCCCGGACTGCCCGCCGCGGCGTCCTGCGGCGCCCGCGCGATCGCACGCCACCACGGGGCCTCGGGCAGGGCGTCGGACGACGGCTCGAAGGGCTCGCCGGGGATCGGCAGGGCGACCGCGGTGTCCTCGTCGCGGGCGGCGGCGAGCGTGTTCTCGCCGGGCTCCGACCACGGGTGCGGCGCGAGGTTGAACGTGCCCCAGTGGATCGGCAGGAGTACGCCGTGCGGCTTGCCGCCCTGAAGGTCCAGGTGGGCGCGTACGCCTTCCTCGGGCCTCATGTGGATGTCGGGCCAGAACTCCGCATAGGCACCGATCTGGATCATCGTGGCGTCGAACGGGCCGTGCAGGGCGCCGATCTCCTTGAAGCCGGGGAAGTAGCCGGTGTCGCCGCTGTGGAAGACGCGGTGCTCGGGGCCGCGCACGGCCCAGGACGCCCACAGCGTGTGCTGCTGGTTGCGCAGGCCGCGCCCGCAGAAGTGCCGGGCGGGTGTCGCCGTCAGGGTCAGGCCCGCGATGTCCGTGGACTCGTGCCAGTCCAGCTCGCGCAGCCGGTCCGCGGGCACGCCCCAGCGCTCCAGGTGGGCGCCGACGCCGAGCGGCACCGCGAACACCGTGTCCGTACCGGCGAGGGCCCGGATGCTGGGCATGTCCAGGTGGTCGTAGTGGTCGTGGGAGATCACGACCGCGTCGACGGGGCCGAGCGCGGCCAGGGGCACCGGCACCGGGTGCAGCCGCTTCGGCCCGGCGAAGGCGAACGGCGAGCACCTGTCGCCCCACACGGGGTCGAAGAGCACCCGGCGGCCGTCGATCTCGGCGAGGACGCTGGAGTGCCCCATCCAGGTGAGCCGCAGGCCGCTCGCCGGGGGCCTGGCGAGGTCGGCGAGGGTCGTCGCGTGCACCGGGATCGGGGCGGAGGGGGTGCGGCGGACCCGCTCCTCCTTGCGAAAGTAGATCTTCGCGAACTCCAGGGCGGATCCGGACGGCCTGGTCCGGGCGCCCAGCGGGTTCTGGAACGAGCCGTTCGCGTAGTGCGGCGATCTCTGGATGCGCGCAAGCCGCTCCCCCGCGGGATCCGCGCCGAAGGCGGCCGGCCGCAGCGAACGGAGCCGGGGGCTCGAGAACCGGGACACGGCACCTCCAGAAACAGGATTGCTCAGGCTCCCCCCATTATGTGCGCCACCTCCGACAGCGGCCGCCGGGGCCCGGCCCCAGGGCCCGCCCGCCCGCGTCCGGCCCCGATGTCACATCCGCGCTCCCTCGTTCCGTCTCCTCCACGAGACGGCGAAACCACGCCGCGCACGACCGGGAGGTGGCCCCCATGGCCCGCATTTCGCTCACCCCGCCCCGCACCCTGTTGCTGCGCGCCATGGAGTGGTACTCCAGGCGCGCCTACGGCAAGGTCCTCGACCCGGGGAAGGCGATGGCACACAACGGCCGCGTGCTCTGGTCCTACCTGCGCTTCGAGCAGTCCGTCGCCAAGTTCCGCGCGCTCGACGGGGACCTGAAGATGCTGGCCGAGATGACGTCGGCAGCGGCGATCGGCTGTGCCTGGTGCATGGACTTCGGCCACTGGGAGGGCAACCGGCGTGGCATGGACCCGCGCAAGCTGCACGACGTACCGCGGTGGCGCGAGAGCGATGTCTACACGCCGCTGGAGCGGGACGTGATGGCGTACGCGGAGGAGATGACCGCGAATCCGCCGGAGGTCGACGACGAACTGGCCGCCCGGCTGCTCGGACGGCTCGGCGAGGCCGCGTTCGTGGAGCTGACCATGATGGTGGCCGTCGAGAACATGCGCTCGCGGTTCAACTCGGCGATGGGGCTGACCAGTCAGGGCTTCAAGGAGTCCTGCGACCTGCGGGACGCGCCCGCGGGGAGGTCGCGTCCCGCGGCGTAGGCCTCCCGGCGGCGGGGCCCGTGGTGTACTCCTGGCTGCTGACTGATCGGTCAGTAGCCAGGAGCCAACGATCGGCAGACCGCAGGAGCAGCCCCATGCCCGTCCCCGCCGCACCCCAGCCGTCCGTGCCCCCGCCGCCTCCGCCATCCCTGCCATCCCCGCCCTCCCCGCCCTACCTGTCCCTGACCTGGACCGATCACGTCACCGGTCGTCGCGGCTTCCTGGTGGTCGACCGGCTGGTGCGCGGAGTGTGCAGCGGGGGCCTGCGGATGCGGCCGGGCTGCACGCAGGCGGAGGTGGCCGGGCTCGCACGCGGGATGACGATGAAGGAGGCCCTCCACTACGACCCCCGGGCGCGCTACATCCCGCTCGGCGGCGCCAAGGGCGGCATCGACTGCGACCCGCGGGACCCGGCGGCCTACGACGTCCTGGTGCGCTATCTGCGGGCGATGCGCCCCTGCATCGCGGACTTCTGGACCACCGGCGAGGACCTGGGCCTGACCCAGGACCTCGTCGACCGGGCCGCCGCCGAGGCCGGTCTGACGTCCTGCGTGCAGGCCGTCTACCCGCTCCTGGACGACGAGGCGGCGGCGCGGCGACGGCTCGCGGACGCGTTCGCCGTCGCGGTCGACGGGGTCGGCCTGGACGCGCTGGTCGGGGGCTGCGGTGTCGCCGAGTCCGTGCTGACCGCGCTCGACGCGGCGGGCGTGCCGCCCGCGCACGCCCGCGTGGCCGTGCAGGGGCTCGGCACCATGGGCGGCGCGACGGCACGTTTCCTCGCGCAGGCGGGGCTCACGGTCGTGGCGGTGGCCGACATCAAGGGCACGGTCGCCAACCCCGACGGCCTGGACGTGGAGGCACTGCTCGCCGCCCGGGACGCGTACGGCACCGTCGACCGCGCGGCCCTGCGCCCCGGCGACCGCGAACTCCCCGACGGCGCCTGGCTGTCGGCCGACGCGGAGGTCCTCGTACCGGCCGCCGTGTCGTACGCGATCGACGTCACCAACCAGGAACGGATCAGCGCCCGTTGGATCGCGGAGGCCGCCAACATGCCGGTCCTCCCCGACGCGGAGCGGCTGCTCACCGCACGTGGCGTGACGGTGCTGCCGGACGTCGTCGTCAACTCCGCGACCAACGCCTGGTGGTGGTGGACGCTGTTCGGCGACATCGGCACCTCATCCGGTACGTCCGACGGGGCCGCCCTGGCCGACGAGGCCTTCGCCCACACGCGCCGGGCCATGCGCGCGCTGGTCGGGCAGGTGCTCGCGCGGGCTCGGCGGGACGGCACGACACCGCGCGCCGCCGCGCACGCGCTGGCCGCCGACCGGCTCCCGGAGATCACCGAACGCTTCGGCTGGTACGCGCCGCGTGCGACGACGTGAGGCGTGCACGGGCCGGAGCCCCGGCCGTTGAAGGTCCGGCACGGCGCCGCACGCCGCGCATACGCCCTGTGTGACGCGCGTAGGTAGGGTGCACGGCGTGACAAGAGTGCGGTTGAGCGTGGCGGAGCGGCGGGTGGAGCTGCTGACCGCCACCGTCGAACAGATCGAGGTGCGCGGCGTGGCGGCCGTGCGCATCGCCGACGTCGCGGCCGCGCTGGGGGTGAGCAACGCGCTCGTCCTGTACCACTTCGCCACCAAGGACGAGCTGGTCGCCGCCGCGTTCGCGCATGCCGCCGAGGGCGACCTGGCGCAGCTGCACAAGGTCCTGGGCCGCCGCACGTCGGCGGTGCGACGGTTGCGTGCGGCGGTGCGGTGGTACGCGCCGACGGGGCCT
This sequence comes from Streptomyces flavofungini, assembly GCF_014650815.1. Lineage (GTDB taxonomy): Bacteria > Actinomycetota > Actinomycetes > Streptomycetales > Streptomycetaceae > Streptomyces > Streptomyces flavofungini. Next base: position 112,486 of record NZ_BMVR01000010.1, on the reverse strand, counting down.
GCCAAGGGGTGGCGCCTCTGGATCGAGGGCTGGGCGTCGGCTCTGCGTGAGCCCGCGCTGCGGTCGGTGACCCGGGACCTCGACCGCCGGTGGAAGGCCGCGCTCGCCGAGGTCATCTCGGAGGGGGTGGCCGCGGGCGAGTTCCGGTGCGCCGACCCGGAGGCGGCGGCCCTACGCCTGACGGCCCTTCTCGACGGTCTCGCCGTCCAGATGACGGCTTACCCTGGCTCGGTGTCGCGGGCGCGGACGCGGGCCTGGGTGGACGAGGCGTTGGCCCGTGAACTGGGCTTGCCCACGGAGGCCTTGAAGACCTGAGGCCGCGCCGCAGCCCTCGCGGGGCGGACTGTGCCGGTAGTTTTCAGCCCCTCCGGTGTTTGCGGAGCGGGGTCTGGGGCGGAGCCCCAGTTCTGGGAAGGGGCGCAGCGGGGAGCTCCCCGCTGCGCCCCTTCCGGCAAGGCCCCCGGCCCGAACCCTCACTGCAACTCGTAGACCGCCACCACCGAAACACTGTCCTGAATCTCCCCCGGCGCCACCGGCACCCCCTCCTGCTTGGCGAAGGCAGACGGAGACACCGTCAGAGGCCGAGGGTTGCCGGACTCGGCCTCGGTGAGGGAGACGAGGCGGCCGAGCTCACGCCCGGTGAGGCTCGCGTAGTGCTCGGCCTTGGACCGGGCGTCCGCATGCGCGGCCTCCCGCGCCTTGGCCCGCAGCGGCCGGGCGTCGGCGAGGTCGAAGGTCACCCCATTGATCCGGACGGAGTCCCCCGCGGCGGCCACGGCCGCTTTGATCACCCGCCCTGTACGACGCGGCTCCCGCACCTGCACGCTGAAGCTCTGCGCGGCCCGATACCCGGTGAGCTTGGCGGCCCCGCCACCCTCCGCGTACACGGCGGACAGCTCCAGGCTGTCCGTACGGACGTCGCGCTCGGCGACGTGCTGCTTGCGCAGGGCCCCGAGCAGCGCGTTGGCGGCGGCATGCTGCGCGGCGAGGGCCTTCTCCGCGGTCGGCGCGGTGACCTCCACCGCCATACCGACCACGGCCAGGTCGGGCGCGGCACTGGCGGAGCCGGTACCGGTGACGGTCACGGTGGACGGCGAGGGCGTCGGATCGGCGGGAGCCGGGGCGCGAACCGGGGCCGGGGCGGACACCGCAAGGACCTCGTCGGCGGCGGCAGGCGCGGCGAAGGCCGACGGCAGCCCGAGCACGGCGAGCGCGACGACGGCCGCGGTGAGCGCGCGCAGCGGGATGCGCGGGCGCGGGGCCGGGTCGGACGCAGCCGAACCTGGGTCCCCCTCGCGTACGAGCGGGCGCGGAGCTGCGGACATGGGCGGGAGTCCTTCCGATGGCCGGGTCATCCGCCCCCGCGGGGACGGCTGGCCGTCATCCCAGCACCCGCGGACCCGCGCGCGGGTCCGCCACTCCCGCCCTGTCACCTCACCGGTCGAGCCCGCCCCGCCCGGGGCGGGCTCCTACAGCGGCATCAAGTCCGGCCGTTTGGCGGCCACATGGTCACCGGAGGACTCGCCGCGGAGCCGCCGCCCGATCCACGGCACCAGATGCTCGCGCGCCCAGTGGATGTCGTCGCGCCGCTCCTCCAGCGGGCCGCGCGGCGGCAGCGGCGGCCAGGGCTGTTCCGGGTCGGCGGGCACCTCGATGCCGAGCGCCTGGGCGGCCCGCAGCGCCACCCGGGTGTGTCCTTCGGCCGACAGGTGGAGGCGGTCGTCGTCCCAGGCCCGCCGGTCCTGCACGGACTTCAGGGACCACAGGTCGAGGACCGGGCAGCCGTAGCGGTCGGCGACGGCGCGGACATGGCCGTTGTACGTGGCGATCTTGCCGCGCAGGTGCTTGAGGAGCGCCACGCCCCGGGTGTCGAAGCCGGTGGTGACGACGACGGTGCCGACGGCGGAGGCGAGGTCGGCGACGGCCCGCTCGAACCGTTCGGCGACCTCGTCGGGGTCGGTGCCGGGCCGGATGATGTCGTTGCCGCCGGCGGCGAACGTGACCAGGTCGGGCGCCAGCTCCTTGGCGCGCGGCACCTGGTCCGCGACGATCTGGTCGAGGAGCTTGCCGCGCACGGCGAGGTTGGCGTACCGGAAGGAGTGCTCGGGCACGCGGTCGTCGAGGAGGACGGCGAGCCGGTCGGCCCAGCCGACGAAGCTGCCGTCAGGGCCGGGGTCCCCCACGCCTTCGGTGAAGCTGTCGCCGACCGCTGCGTAGGAGGTGAAGGTGTCTGTGGGTGTGTTTTTGATGAAGTGTGTCGACTCTGCTGTCACGTCGCCACATCTTTCCTGGCGGCAAGTGACCTACGCCATCGTAATAAGGGGTTGACGCGGGGTGAGATAAGCCACCGGTCAAGATTGCACCAACCCGGAATACGCGTCGGTGACCCGCCGGAGCCGGAAGACGGCCGCGTCCAGGTCGCCGCGCAGCCCGGTCCGCAGCCCGTGCTGCAGCAGGACCGCGCCGCGATGCGTCTCCCGTGTGTCCGGGCACGCGTAGGCCGCATGCGGGTCGAGCCCCCGCAGCCGTACGGGTGGCACCTCCTGCCCGTACGCCTGCGCGGGGAGCCAGGCGAGCACGACGACGTCGTCCCCGTGGACGTACTGCACCGCGCACAGGCCGCCGTCCGGATCCCGCAGCCGGTACAGGTCGCCGAGCTGCACGACGGGCCTGATCTCCTTGTACAGCTCGACCCAGCCACGCGCCTCGGCGCGTTCGGCGTCGCTCCACCGCGTCAGGTCGCCGCCGACGCCGAGCACGCCCGCCAGCGCGCTGACGAAGCGGAACCGCAGCGTGCTGGTGCGCCCGTTGAGCTGGGTGTTGGGGCTGTCGGTGACCCAGGCGGCCATGACGCGCGCGGGGTGGATCTGGCTGAACCCGTGCTGGATGGCGAGCCGGTCCAGCGGGTCGGTGTTGTCGGACGTCCAGACCTGATCGGTGCGGGCGAGGACGCCGAGGTCGATCCGGCCACCGCCGCCCGAGCAGGACTCGAAGGCCACGGCGGGGTGCGCGGCCCGCAGCCGGTCGAGGAGGCCGTAGAAGGCGTGCACATGGGCGTCCCACAAGCGTTGCGGGTAGGGCTCGCCGGGCCAGCCCGGGTCGGTGAAGCAGCGGTTGAAGTCCCACTTCACGTAGTCGACGGGCGCGCTGGACAGGAGCGCGTCGAGCTGTTCCCACAGGTACGCCTGGACGTCCTCGCGCGCGAGGTTGAGGACGAGCTGGTTGCGGAACTCGGTGCGGGTGCGGCCGGGATGGTGCTGCACCCAGTCGGGGTGCGCGCGGTACAGGTCGCTGTCCACGTTGACCATCTCCGGCTCGACCCAGATCCCGAACCGCATGCCGAGGGCGTGCACCTCGTCGGCGAGCGGCTTGAGCCCGCCGGGGAAGCGCTCGGGGTTGGGCGTCCAGTCGCCCAGCCCCGCCCGGTCGTTCACGCGCGCGCCGAACCACGCGTCGTCCACGACGAACAGCTCCACGCCGAGCTCCGCGGCCCGCCCCGCGAGGGCCCGCTGCTGCTCCGCGGAGATGTCGAACCCGGTGGCCTCCCACGAGTTGTAGAGCACCGGCCGGACGGCGTCCGCGTCCGGGATGACGTGCGCGCGCTGGTACGCGTGCCAGGCCCGGCTCGCCCCGCCGAAGCCCCCGTCGGTCCACAGCCCCGCGAAGACGGGCGTGGTGACCGACGCGCCGGGGGCGAGCAGCAGCTGCCCGGAGTCGTCGTGCCCGCTGCCGCCGGTGATCTGCACGGCGCCGTCCGGGAGCCGGTGCACGGCGATCCGCCAGGACCCGGACCAGGCGAGCGCACAGCTGTGCACCTCGCCGTGCTCCTCGGTGGCGCCGTCCGCGTCGAGGGCCACCCAGGGCAGGTGCTGGTGCCCGGTGTGCCCGCGCCGACTGCCGATGACCTGCTCGCCGTAGGTGAGGTCGGAGCGGACGAGCCGGGACTCCGCCGCCCAGCGCCCGTGCAGGTGCGACAGCCGCCAGCGCTCGCGCAGGGGCAGCGTCCAGGTCGCGGAGTCGGCCCGCAGGACCTCCACGTCCGGTGCCGTCGGCGGGCCCTGGTGGGTGAGGACGGCGTACCGCTCCACGACGTCGCCGCGCATCCGGTACGCGAGGGTGATCAGGAGGCCGTGCACGGCGTCGGTGAAGTGCAGTCGGAGTGCGTCGTCGGTGCCACCCTCGGCAGCCGCGGCGCCCCCGGCCGCCTGCGCCCCGGCCCCCACCTCCGCCCGCAGGAACTGCCATTCCGTCCCCCGCACCCCACCACCCCGCACCGACAGCGCGGGCCGCACGAACCTCGGCCCGCCCTCGACCGGATACTCCTCCCGCCCGTCAAGACACGATTCGAAGGGCCGCTCGGGCGGCGTCGGCGCGGCGGCGAGGGCCTCGGCGTCGGCGACGGCGAGCCGCGCGCCCCAGTGCAGATGCAGCAGTTCGTCGCGGTCCGTGAGGTGCAGCGCGTAGCTGCTGGTGGGGCCCGAGAGGAGCCATGTCCGGCCCGTTCCGCCGACCTCGATCATCAAACCCCCACAGATAGCGAGACGAATTCCCACAGGCACGCGCGCGTACGCACATTTTCCGGCCCATCGACCGCGTGGGCAACGCCTGTGCACTCCCGCGTACGGGGTCCCGGCGCGCCCTGTACGCGCCTCCGGCCACCCCCGTGCCAGGGCTGATCGCCTCAGGAACCCGTGTCGTATCGTCGAAGGCGCAACCAACGGTGGGCCGCGCGCCCGCCGGGTCGTGCGCGCAGCCGCCCCCGAGCGGCCCGGAGCCACCCGGGCCCGCCCGGGCACCCCGAGCAAGAGGAGACCCCGTGACGCAGCAGGTCCCGTCGACCGAGCCCGAGCTGGCCGGTGTGCGCAACTTCCGTGATGTGGGCGGACTGCCGACGCTCGACGGCCGCCGGGTGCGCCACGGCGTCCTCTTCCGCAGCGGTCACCTCGCGCACGCCACGGACGCCGACGCCGCGTTCCTCGGCTCGCTGGGCCTGCACACGATCTTCGACTTCCGCAACGCCGCGGACCAGCGCCTGGAGGGCCCGGACGTGGCGCTGCCGGGCGTGCGCAATGTGAACCTGCCGCTGTCCGACCCGGCCGACGGCGCCGAGTTCTGGAAGATGGTCCGCGACGGCGACCTGGACCAGCTGCGCTCGATCCTGTCGGACGGCAGGGCGGCGGGGCGGATGACGGCCTCGTACCGCACGATCATCGAGGAGCGCACGGCCGAGCACAGCCGGGTGCTGCACGCGCTCGCCGAGGACAGCGTGCCCGCGCTCATGCACTGCGCGGCGGGCAAGGACCGGGCGGGCCTGTCCATAGCCGTGACGCTGCTCGCCGTCGGCGTGGAGCGCGAGGCGATCCACGCCGACTATCTGGAGTCGAACGCCGCGCACCGCCGCTACAAGGTGCACCGCAGCAGCACCTCGGCGGACGCGATGTCCCCCGAGGTGATGGAGCTCCTGAGCCCGCTGTTCGACGCCCGCGCCGAGTATCTGGCCGCGGCCTTCGAGACGATCGAGCGGACCTGGGGCGACACCGACACGTATCTGGAGCGGGGCCTCGGCGTCAAGCCGCAGACGCGGGAGCGGCTGCGCGAGCGCCTGCTCGACTGAGTCCGGGCGCCGGGACGGGGCGGCCGGGGCCGCCCCACTGGTGGGTCACTGGTTCTGTCCGCCGAGCACGAACAGCAGATAGACGAAGAACGCGAACACATGGCCCACGGCCACATAGATGATCAGCCGGACCCACAGGGCGCGGGGGAACTTCTCCTCCAGGACCATCCGGCGTTCAGGCCGCCGCGGCTCAGGTTCCGTCATGCCTGTCTCCCTGGGTGGGGCCGCCGAGGCACAGCGCGGTGGCCGGGCTCTGCAGCAAGGTGTGGACGAAGAGGAAGTCGGCACCGCCGTGGTCCGCGGCGGCGATCCGGTGCGGGGTCAGCGAGTCGAAGTGCGCGCTGTCGCCCGGAGCGAGGGCGTACGCGGTGTCGCCGAGCCGGAGCCGCAGCCGCCCGGTGAGGACGTACAGCCACTCCTCGCCCGGGTGGACCCGCACGATGTCGCCCTGCGCACCGTGCGGGACGTGCACCCGCAGCGCCTGCATGCCCCGGCCGGGCGCGCCCGCCTGCCAGTACGTCCAGCCGCCCGCCGCCGTGGGCTCCATGTCGGCGGCGCGGACGACGGAGTGCCGCTCGGCGGGCGTCTCGCCGAGAAGCTCGGAAACCGTCGTACCGTAGGTACGGGCGAGGGCGAGCAGCATCGGCAGCGACGGCTGGCGCTGCCCGGTCTCCAGGCGGGACAGGTGCGCGGGCGAGAGTCCGGCCGCGCGGGCCGCGGCCTCCAGGGTCAGGGCGGCGCGGCGGCGCAGGTCCCGTAGCTGGGGCGCGACGACGGGCAGGGCATCGGCGACGGTGTCGGGGTGCGGGTCGGCAGCGGCGTCGCCGGGCTCCGGGGCGGCCCCCGCGGGTTCGGCAGGGTTCATGCTTCGATTCAGCCAGAGGCTTGCCTCAGGGGCAACTTTCTTGCCCCTGAGGCAAAGACCCACGGCACTGCCTGCGCGCCACCGGCGGATCAGCCCGCCGCACCGGCCGACCCGCCCGCCGCGCTACCGGTTCGCCACCGCCTGCTTCACCAGCGTCCTGCCGAAGTCCCACATCAGCCCGCCCCCGCTGTGCGCGTCGTCCATGACGGCGGTGAAGGCGGCCACGAACCGGTCGACGTCCTGCTCCCCCACCGTGAGCGGCGGGATCAGCTTGATGACCTCCAGGTGGTCGCCGGAGACCTGGGTGAGGATGCGGTGCTTCTGGAGCAGCGGCACCACCACCATCTGTGCGAACAGGCCCTTGCGGGCGGCCTGCAGCATCGTCCAACGGCTGCGCAGCTTCAGGGACTTGGGCCTGCCGAACTCGATGCCGATCATGAGGCCGCGGCCGCGCACCTCGCTCAGCAGCTCATAGCGGTCGACGAGCGCGCCGAGCCGTGACTTCAGGAGGTCGCCGGTCACGCGCGCGTTCTCGACCACCTTCTCGTCCCGCATGACGGCGAGGACGGCGAGCCCGGCCGCCATGGCCTGCGCGTTCGCCCCGAAACTCGCCGAGTGGACCAGGACGCGGTCCATGGACGAGTAGACCTTCTTGAAGATCCAGTCCTTGCCGAGGGTGGCGCCGACCGGCACATAGCCGCCGGACAGCGCCTTGGCCACGCACACCAGGTCGGGTTCGACGCCGTCCTCGTGCTCGTACGCGTAGAACGCGCCGGTCCGGCCGAGCCCGGTCTGCACCTCGTCGGCGATGAGGAGTGCCTTGTGCCGGTGCAGCAGTTCCTGGGCGGCGCGCAGATAGCCGGGGGGCGTCTCGTGCACGCCCTTGCCCTGGATGGGCTCGACGATCAACGCGGCGACGTCGCCCTTCTTCAACTCGGCGCGCAGCGCGTCCAGATCGCCGAGCGGCACCGCCGTGTCCGGAAGCAGCGGCGCGAAGCCGTCCCGGAAGCCGTCCTCGCCGTTGACCGACAGGGAGCCGGTGGTCAGGCCGTGGAAGGCGTGCGCGCAGTACAGGACGCGCGGCTTGCCGGTGGCGTACCGCGCGAACTTCAGGGCCGTCTCCACCGCCTCGGTGCCGCTGTTGCCGAAGAACACCCGGTCCAAGTGCGGGCTGTGGGTGAGCAGTTGCTCGGCGAGCAGGCCGGGCAGGGGCTGGCAGTCGAAGCGGGTGAGGTCGGCGAGGGAGGCGTCGAGGACGTCGTGCAGCGCCTTGCGTACGACGGGGTGGTGGCGGCCGAGTCCCATGACGCCGAACCCGGCGAGCATGTCCAGGTAGTCGTTGCCGTCCGCGTCCCAGAAGTGGGCGCCCTCCGCGCGTTCGTAGACCTTGTCGAAGCCGATGGTGTGGAGCATCCGCGGCAACTGGTGGTTCAGGTGGCGCGCGTGCAGTTCGTACCGTTCGCCGCCGCGCTCGGCGAGCAGTCGGCCGAGGTCGAACTCCTTGCTCATGCTGGTCATGCCCGGTTCTCCTCGCCGGCCGCACCGGCTCTCTTGGTGCCGGTGGGACCGGCCTGTTCCGGCGCGCCGGCGCCGGTGGCGTCCCGGCGCGCGATGGTCGCGCTGATGCTCCCGGCGATCTCGACGGGGGTGAGCCCGAGGTCGGCGAGGACCTCGCCCCGCTTGGCGTGCGCGAGGAACTGGTCGGGGATGCCGAACCGCCGTACGGGAACGTCCACTTCGGCCTCGCCCAGGGCCAGCGCGACCGCCGCGCCGACCCCGGACGCCTTGCTGTTGTCCTCGACGACCGCGACGAGCCGGTGCCGCCCCGCGAGCTCGGGCAGCGCCGGGTCCACGGGCTTGACCCAGCGCGGGTCGACCACGGTGGCACTGATCCCCCGCTCCCGCAGCAGATCGGCGGCGCCCAGGCACACCGGGGCCATCACGCCGACCGCGACGAGCAGCACATCGGCGGCCGTCCCCTCCTCCTCTTCGGGGCCCCGGCTCAGCACGTCCATGACGCCGACGCGGTCCACGGCCGGGATCACGGGCCCCACCGACTCCTTGGGGAACCGCAACAGCGTGGGCGCGTCGTCGACGGCGACGGCCTCGCGCAACTGTGTCCGGAGCTGGTCGGCGTCGCGCGGCGCGGCGATGCGCAGGCCGGGGACGACCTGGAGGACGGACAGGTCCCACATGCCGTTGTGCGAGGCGCCGTCGGGCCCGGTGACCCCGGCGCGGTCGAGCACGAAGGTGACCCCGCACCGGTGCAGCGCGACGTCCATCAGGAGCTGGTCGAAGGCGCGGTTGAGGAAGGTGGCGTAGACGGCGACGACGGGGTGGAGCCCGCCGGTGGCGAGCCCGGCGGCCGCGACCGCCGCGTGCTGCTCGGCGATGCCGACGTCCCACACCCGGTCGGGATAGGCCTCGGCGAACTTGGTGAGGCCCACCGGGTGCAGCATGGCGGCCGTGATCGCCACGACGTCCTCGCGCTCGGCGCCGATGCGGACGATCTCGTCGCCGAACACCGAGGTCCAGGAAGGGCCGTTGGACGGGGCGAGGGGCTCACAGGTGAGGGGGTCCATGACGCCGACGGTGTGGAAGCGGTCGGCCTCGTCGGCGAGCGCGGGTTCGTAGCCGCGGCCCTTCTCGGTGAGGCAGTGCACGAGCACGGGCCCGTGGAAGCGCTTCGCGCGGCGCAGCGCCGACTCGACGGCCTTGATGTCGTGCCCGTCGATCGGGCCGACGTACTTCAGGCCCAGGTCCTCGAACATGCCCTGCGGTGCGAAGGCGTCCTTGAAGCCCTTCTTAGCGCCGTGCAGCGATTCGTACAGGGTGCGGCCGACGACGGGGGTGCGCTGGAGGAAGTCCTTGCCCCAGGCGAGGACCTGCTCGTAGCTGTCGGTGGTGCGCAGGGTGGCCAGGTGGTTGGCGAGGCCGCCGATGGTGGGGGCGTACGAGCGTTCGTTGTCGTTGACGACGATGATCAGCGGCTGGTCCTTGGCGGCCGCGATGTTGTTCAGCGCCTCCCAGGCCATGCCGCCGGTGAGCGCGCCGTCCCCGATGACGGCGACGACGTGCCCGCGCTCGCCGAGCACGTCACGGGCCTTGGCGAGGCCGTCGGCCCAGCCGAGCGCGGTCGACGCGTGGCTGTTCTCGACGATGTCGTGTGCGGACTCCTCGCGCGAGGGATAGCCGGACAGGCCCCCTTTGCCGCGCAGCTTGGAGAAGTCCTGACGCCCGGTCAGCAGCTTGTGCACGTAGCTCTGGTGGCCGGTGTCCCACACGATGCGGTCGACGGGCGACTCGAAGACCCGGTGCAGGGCCATGGTGAGCTCCACCACGCCCAGGTTGGGCCCGAGGTGACCGCCGGTCCTGGCGACCGCGTGCACCAGGAACTCCCGTATTTCCTCCGCCAGTTCGGCAAGATCGGCTTCGGTCAGCGCCTTCAGGTCGTGCGGCCCCCGGATCGTCTCCAGAATGGTCATGCTCGGGCCCCCTTACTGGTTGTTCAGCTCACGGTGACGTCGGGCACCCCGGACGGGACGCCTGCGGCCTCCATCTGCTCGGCGATCTTCATCGCCTCTTCGATCAGGGTCTCCACGATCTTCGATTCGGGCACGGTCTTGACGACCTCGCCCTTCACGAAGATCTGCCCCTTGCCGTTGCCGGACGCGACACCCAGATCGGCCTCACGCGCCTCACCCGGCCCGTTCACCACACACCCCATGACCGCGACCCGCAACGGCACCTCCATGCCGTCGAGCCCCGCCGTCACCTCGTCCGCCAGCTTGTACACGTCGACCTGGGCGCGCCCGCAGGAGGGGCACGACACGATCTCCAGGCGCCGCTGGCGCAGGTTCAGCGACTCCAGGATCTGGATGCCGACCTTGACCTCCTCGGCCGGAGGAGCCGACAGCGAGACGCGGATCGTGTCGCCGATGCCCTCGCTGAGCAGCGCGCCGAACGCGACGGCCGACTTGATCGTCCCCTGGAACGCCGGACCGGCCTCCGTCACACCCAGGTGCAGCGGATAGTCGCAGGCGGCGGCCAACTGCCGATAGGCGTTGACCATCACCACCGGGTCGTTGTGCTTCACCGAGATCTTGATGTCCCGGAAGCCGTGCTCCTCGAAGAGGGACGCCTCCCACAGCGCCGACTCGACCAGCGCCTCGGGCGTCGCCTTGCCGTACTTCTTCAGGAGGCGCGCGTCCAGGGAACCCGCGTTGACGCCGATGCGGATCGGCGTACCCGCGTCGCTCGCCGCCCGGGCGATGTCCCGCACCCGGTCGTCGAACTGCTTGATGTTGCCGGGGTTCACCCGCACCGCCGCGCACCCGGCGTCGATCGCCGCGAACACGTACTTCGGCTGGAAGTGAATGTCGGCGATCACCGGGATCTGCGATTTGCGCGCGATCGTCGCGAGCGCGTCGGCGTCGTCCTGCGTCGGACACGCCACCCGGACGATCTGGCACCCCGACGCCGTCAGCTCCGCGATCTGCTGCAGCGTCGCCCCGATGTCCGACGTACGCGTCGTCGTCATCGACTGCACCGACACCGGCTCGCCGCCCCCCACGGCCACCGGTCCGACCTCGATGCGCCGCGAGAGGCGGCGCTCGGCGAGGGGCCGGACCGGCAGCTCCGGGAGGCCCAATGCGACGGGCACTCCAGGGGTCATGACGTCACCCGCGATTTCCGTTGACGGTCTCGCGCATGGCCCGCAGGGACTCCTTGAGGGAGCCCATGGTGGCGAGCACGGCCGTGGGCTCGTAGCCGCAGTGCGCCATGCAGTTGGCGCACCGCTCGTCCTTGCCGCGGCCGTACTTGGACCAGTCGGTCTTCTCGATCAGCTCCCGGTACGTCGGGACGTACCCGTCGCTCATCAGATAGCAGGGGCGCTGCCAGCCGAAGAGCGAGTAGTTGGGGATCGCCCACGCCGTGCACTGGAAATCGACCTTGCCCTCGAGGAAGTCGAGGAACAACGGCGAGTGGTTGAGCCGCCAGCGCCGCCGGTTGCCGCCCGCGAAGGCCTTCTTGAACAGCTCGCGGGTCTGCTCGACGCCGAGGAAGTGCTCCTGGTCGGGCGCCTTCTCGTAGGCGTAGGCGGGCGACAGCATCATCTCGTCGACCTGCAGCTCGTCATTGAGGAAGTTGAGCACCTCGATGATCGTCTGCGGGGTGTCGGTGTTGAAGAAGGTCGAGTTGGTGGTGACCCGGAAGCCGCGCCGCTTGGCCTCCTTCATGGCCTCGACCGCCTCGTCGAACACCCCCTCCTTCGCCACCGACTCGTCGTGGCGCTCCCGCATCCCGTCGATGTGCACGGCGAACGCGAAATACGGCGAGGGCGTGAACTTGTCCATCTTCTTGCGCAGCAGCATGGCATTGGTGCAAAGGAAGACGTACTTCTTCTTGGCGACCAACTGCCTTACGATCTCATCGATCTGAGGGTGCATCAGCGGCTCGCCACCGGCGATGGACACCATCGGCGCACCGGACTCGAGAACGGCGCCCACGGCCTGGGCCACCGGCATCCGCTGCTTGAGCACCCCGGCCGGGTGCTGGATCTTGCCGCAGCCCTCGCACTTCAAATTGCAGGCGAACAGCGGCTCCAACTCGACAATCAGCGGGAACTTGTCCCGCTTGCGCAGCTTCTGTTCCATCAGGTACGTAGCGACCTTGATCGACTGACGCAGCGGCATGACCATCTGGCTCACCTCCGGGGGAGCAGCGAAGAACGGTGCCATTCGAAGAAAGCGGGAAGCACGGCACGGAGAACGCGGAAGGCCGATATTCCACCGCGCACCGTGCCGATCCGTACGAGTTCGTGCTGTGGGGCGTCCACGACCACCCGGACGGCGGCAACCGGCCGGGACCCGGCCGCCGCCGCGGTGCGCAGCGTGACGGCGGACTCCATGTCCACCGCGATCGCGCCGGTGGCGAGCAGATCGCCGCGTTCGTGGCCGCGGACGACGTGGTCGGACCCCGTGAGCGGCCCGGTGTGCACGGTGCGCCGGGGCAGCGCCCGCACCAGCTCCTCGACCAGGAGTTCCGTGCCGACGCAGGGCGTGGCGCCGCCGTCGTGCCGGGTCTCCTCGGCGACGACCAGGTCGCCGGGGTGCATGCCGGGGGCGAGCCCGGCGCAGAAGCCGGTGGCCACGACCGCCGCGTCCCGCAGGGACGGGGTGCCGAGCGCCGTGGTGACGGCGCGCTCGGCGGCCTTCGGGCCCATGCCGGTCCGCAGGACGGTCATGGGCCCGCTCGCGCCGCCCCGGTCGCCGGTGCGCAGGGCGAGGCGCTCGATGCCGAGCGCACAGGCGACGAGGAGCGGTGCGGGGCCCGGCGGCGCCGGGGTCACGGCCATCAGCCCCCCTTGCCGGAGGCACCGAGGGCCGGCTCTCCGTTGACGTACCGGCCGAGCGCGGTCAGCGGGAAGACCTGCCGGTAGAGGTGGTAGTTGATGGAGAAGTCCCAGGGGAAGCCGGTGCCGGTGAAGTACGGCTCGTCCCAGGAGCCGTCCTCGGTCTGCGTCTGGACCAGCCAGTCGACACCGCGCTCCACGCACTTGGCGTCCCGCTCCCCGGCCGCGAGCAGCGCCAGCAGCGCCCAGGCCGTCTGGGACGCGGTGGAGGCGCCGCGTCCGATCCACTGCTCGTCGCGGTAGGAGCGCAGGTCCTCGCCCCAGCCGCCGTCGTCGTTCTGCACCGACTCCAGCCAGGCGACCGCGCGCCGGATCGCCGGATGCGAGGCGGGCAGCCCGGCGGCGACGAGCGCGGGCAGCACCGACCCGGTGCCGTAGACGTAGTTGACGCCCCAGCGCCCGAACCAGGCGCCGTTCGCCTCCTGTTCGGCGAGCAGCCACTCCACGCCGCGCCGGGTGCGCGGGTCGTGGGACTTGCCCTCGTAGGCGAGCATCTCCACGACGTGCGCGGTGACGTCGGCGGAGGGCGGGTCGATGACCTCGCCGAAGTCGCAGAACGGCAACCGGTTGGGGAAGGAACTGGTGTTGTCGACGTCGAAGGCGGCCCAGGCGCCGTTCTTCGACTGCATGCCGAGGTTCCAGCGCACCCCGCGCGCGATGGCGTTCTCCAGGCGCGGCTTGTCCGGGTGCGCGACCCGGCGCAGCGCGAGGACGACCTCGGCGGTGTCGTCGATGTCGGGGTAGTTGTCGTTGTGGAATTCGAAGGCCCAGCCGCCGGGGGTGAGGCCCGGCCTGCGCACCGACCAGTCGCCGGGCCGCACGATCTGCTCGCCCAGCATCCAGTCCGCGGCCTTGACGAGCTGCGGATGGTCGGCGGGCACCCCGGCGTCGGCGAGGGCGATGGCCGCCAGGCAGGTGTCCCACACCGGCGACTGACAGGCCTCGATCATCCGGGCACCGTCCTCGCGCCACACGGCGAACCGGTCCAGGGACGCGAGACCGGCCTTCAGGACCGGGTGGTCGAGGTCGTAGCCCATCAGGTGCAGCGCGATCACGGAGTACACGGCGGGCGGCTGGATGCCGCCCCAGCAGCCGTCGTTCTCCTGCCGTTCGATGATCCAGCGCGCGGCGCTGTTCATCGCCGCCTTGCGCACGCCGCGCGGCGCGACCTTGTGATAAAGGTGCAGCGCCTTGTCCATGCGCTGGAAGACGCCGTCCCAACTCGCCATCGGGGCAAGGGGCTTGGCGGGGTTTGGCGCGCTCGCGTCGGTGTGCAGCTCGTCCAGCGCGAAGGGCGCGGGACGGACCGGACGCTTGGCCGAGACAATGGTGAGCGGCACGATGGTCTGTCGCGCCCAGCAGCCGAAATCGTAAATGTTGAGCGGGAACCACTTGGGAAAATAAAGGAGTTCGGGCGGCAGCTCGGGCAGGTCGTCCCACTTCCACCAGCCGAAGAGGGCGAGCCAGATGCGGGTGAAGACCCGGGCGGAGGCGATGCCGCCGCGCTCCCTGATCCAGGCGGACGCCTTCGCCATGTGCGGGGCGTCGGGTGCGTCCCCCGCGAGGCGCAGCGCGACATACGCCTCGATGGTGGCGGAGAGTTCGCCGGGGCCGCCGTAGAAGGTGGCCCAGGTGCCGTCGTCACGCTGCTCGCCGCGGATGAAGAGTCCGGCGGCCCTGGTCGTCGATTCGTCCTGGATGCCCAAGAACTGACGGAGCAACAGGTCCTCGGCGTCCATGGTCACATTGGTTGCCAGGTCGCCCTTCCACCATCCCTGGGCGTCCTGGCGGGACAACAGGAATTGAGTGGACCGTTCTATGGCGCGCGCCGCGGCACCCGGCACCCCGGGCGGCGCGGGGGTGGTGTCGGTCGTTCCGGTGGCCGAGGCCGCTCGGGGCGTTGCCGCTCCGGTGCTTCCGTCGGTCGTCGCTGTCATGGCTTCCCCTTCTACGCAGTGCTTCATCTCTGCTGGGTCCGCCGTCGGCCGGTGCCCTGGAGGGACACAGGCCGGCGACTGCGATTCAGTTGGGGCCGATAGTGATCATCTCTTTCGTACGACGACGAAGTCGGCGAGCGCGGTGAGCTGCGCCCGCACCTGGTCCGGCATCTGGACCGCGTCCAGGGCCTCGATGGCGACGGCGTGCTGCCGTCGCGCCTCCTCGGCGGTCCACTCGCGGCCGCCCGCCTGCTCGATCAGGGCGGCGCGCGCGGCGAACTCCTCCTCGGAGAAGCTGTCGAAGTCGTTGCTCTTGGCGTCGGCGGCGAGCAGCTCGCCGAGCCGCTCCGAGGCCGGGCCGCCCGCGGCGAGCGCGGCGACCACCGGCAGCGACTTCTTGCGCTGGCGCAGATCGCTCCACGTCTGCTTGCCGGTGGCCTCGGGGTCGCCCCAGATGCCGAGCAGGTCGTCGACGGCCTGGAAGGCGAGGCCCAGGTGGTAGCCGTACTTCTCCAGGATGTCGGCGGTGGCGTCGTCGGCGCCGCCGAGGACCGCGCCGATGGAGACCGCGCAGGCGAGCAGCGCGCCCGTCTTGTTGCCCTCCATCTCCAGGCACTCCTCGACGGTGACCCGCTCGCGGTGCTCGTAGGAGATGTCCTGCGCCTGGCCGTCGATGAGGGCGCGGGTCGCGGTGGTCAGGCGGCGGGTCGCGCGGCCCGCCTCGACGGTGCCGAGTTCGAGCAGGATCTCGTTGGCGAGGGCGAACAGCGCGTCGCCGACGAGGATCGCCTGCGCGGGGCCGTGCACCTTCCACACCGTGTCGCGGTGGCGGCGCTGCTCGTCGCCGTCCATCAGGTCGTCGTGCAGGAGCGAGAAGTTGTGGACCAGCTCGACGGCGACCGCGCCGGGCACGCCGGTCTCCGGGCTCGCGCCCGCGGCCTCCGCGGAGAGCAGGGCGAGCGCCGGGCGCACGGCCTTGCCGCCGTCGCCGACGGCCGGGTTGCCGGCCGCGTCGATCCAGCCGAAGTGGTAGGCGGCGACGGTGTCCATGGGCGGCGCGAGGCGGTCCACCGCGGACCGCAGGACCGGGGTGGCCAGCGTCCGGCCGCGTTCCAGCAGCGCGGTCACGTCCACAGCGGCCGGTTCGGCCGAGGGCACAGTCGGCACATTCTCTCCTCTGGTTCCGGTGCGGGGTTCGTGGGGCGGGGGCCCCAGCAGGTCGAGCTTCACGCCGCCTCCTCGAAGAGATGGCCATGGGGGCGGTCCAGTGCGGTCAGGGCCGCCCTGGCTGCGGTGATGCCGCTGCGCACAGCGCCTTCCATCGTCGCGGGCCAGCCGGTCGCGGTCCACGCGCCGGCCAGGTAGAGCCCGGACGCGTTGGTGTGCGCGCCCGGCCGCAGGCGGCCGACGCCCGGCGTGGGCGCGAATGTCGCCGTGCGCTCCCGGGTCACGAAGAAGTCGAGGACCCGTGCGCCGTGCGCGGCGGGCAGGAGGCGCTCGAGCTCCGGCAGATAGCGCTCCCTGAGCGCCGCCACGGGAGCGTCGATCTCGTCCTGGGCGGCCGACTGCGACAGCGCCAGATACTGCCCCTGGGCCAGGCCCGAGGCCTCGGTCCGGTCGAAGACCCACTGCACGGGGGTGCCGAGCGCGGCGAAGAAGGGCCTTCTCAGGACCTTGCGGTCGTACACGACATGGATGTTCAGGATCGGCGCGGTGTCGATGCCGAGCAGCCGGTCGGGCTCGTCGAGGGCACCGTCCGGGAGCAGATCGTGGGTCTCGGCCTGGGGCACGGCGAGCACCACGGTGTCGGCCGGAATGGACTCGCCGGGAACCTCGACGCGCCAACCACCGTTCTTACTACGGGAGACGGAGGTGACACGTGCTCTTAGTTCGGTACGCACGCCCGCCGAGTCGAGCGCCTTGCGGGCCAGACCGTCATGGATGTCACCGAGGGGCACCCGCGCCCAGCCGATGTCGGCGGCGCCCGGCTCGGAGAGCAGCCCGGTCTTGAACACCATCGCGGCGAGGCCCAGCGAGGCATCGCCCGCGACGGCGTTGAGGGTGGCGACCCCGACGAGGTCCCACAGGGCCTCGATGGCGCGCTTCGACTGTCCGCGGGCGGCCAGCCAGCTGCCGAAGTCCTGACTGTCGAGCGCCGGGTCGGCCGGGTCGAGTCCCTTGAGGGCGAGCGCCGCGCGCCCCACGGCAGCGCGCTCGGCGAGCGACAGATGCGGGTAGCCGGCGAGGCTCGCGGCCAGGTGCAGCGGCACCGGCAGCGCGGTGCGGCGCAGGCGTCCGAGCCGGTTCCGGTCGGCATCGAGCACGGGTACGTCGAGACGGTCCTGCACCGGCGCCAGGTGCGCGCCCTCGACCCGGTCGAGGAACCAGCGGTAGGCGGTGCAGCAGCGCAGGTAGACGTGCTGGCCGTTGTCGACGGTCAGTTCGCCGCGCTGGAAGGAGAAGGCGAGTCCGCCGAGGCGCGGGCGGCCCTCGAGCAGAGTGACGTCGAGGCCGGCGTCGGCCAGGGCGAGGGCGGAGGTGATACCGGCCAGGCCGCCGCCCACGACGACGGCGGACGCCCGTTTACCGGCTCCGTCGGCGCCCCCTTCGGGCTGCCTGTCGTCCTGCCTCATGCGTCCTCCCTTTCGGCAGTTGCAGTCTGGGACGCCATGGTCATGCGGAGGGTTGCCCGCCGTTTGCGGCGACGCACAGGACCTGCACCGGCGCCGCCGTACCTGCGCATCACGTACGCCTCCTGACGGCCCCCCGGGAGACGCTGCGCGCGTCGAACCCGGACAGACCGCGCACGGCGACATACGCCTTCTCGCGTCCCGGCAGCGAAACGCGGCCCCGGAGCACCGCTTCCGGTTCCCGCTCGATGCGATCCAGCAGGCGGCGGTAGATGCCCGCCATCGCCGCCACACAGGCACCGCTGCGCCGGTCCAGCATCGGCAGCAGCCGGTAGCCCTCGGCGAACAGGGCGCGGGCACGGCGGACTTCGAAGTGGACGAGGCCCGCGAAGTCCGACCCGGCGGGCGGCTCGGGGCGGGAGAACCCGGCAGAGCAGCCGAACTTGGCGAGGTCGTCGGCCGGCAGGTAGGTGCGTCCCTCCAGGGCGTCCTCGCGAACGTCCCGGAGGATGTTGGTGAGTTGGAGTGCGAGGCCGAGCGTGTCGGCGTACTCCGGCGCGCGCTCCGCGTGCAGCGCCCCCGGCTCGGTGCCGAAGACCCCGAGCGAGAGCCGTCCGATGGCACCGGCCACACAGCGGCAGTAGACCTTCAGGTCCTCCCAGGTCTCGTACGTCTCGCCGCGCACGTCCATCACGACGCCGTCGATCAACTCGTCGAGCCCGCCGAGCGGGATCGGGAAGTGCTGGGCCGCGTGGCTGAGCGCCACGGCCACGGGGTCGGTGTCGTCCTCCTCCACCTCGCCGTCGCGGACGCGGGTGAGCAGCGCCCGGGTGTCGTCGAGCCGCGCCCCCTTCACGTCCGGCGCGAGGGTGCCGTCGCCGATGTCGTCCACGCGCCGGGAGAACGCGTAGAGCGCGGACATCGCCCGCCGCTTGGGCGTCGGCAGCAACCTGATGCCGTACGCGAAATTGCGTGCCTGCTGCCCGGTCACGGTCTCGCAATAGCTGTATGCGGCGAGTACCGGCGCGGACACGCGAGGTTCTGACTCCACGGTCCGGCTCACCCCTCTCCTCGCAGAACCGCGCCCACCTCGCGCACCAGGCGCGGTTTCGTGGGCTTCGGCGGCCTTGGAAGTACGTCGTATCCGGCGGCGGCGATCGCCGCGATCGCCGCCCTTCCCCCTGCCACGAACCCTGCAAGCAGCAGCTTCAGCCTGCCGTGGACGCTACCCACCAGGGGGGTGCCTTCATTCAGGAGGCCATGGGCGCGTTCCGCTTCATATGCAACCAGTGCGCGCACCGATGCGCCTGCCGTAGGGACAGCCAGGTCCCGCTCCTGGACATGAAACCGCTTCATGTCCTCGGCGGGCAGGTAGACCCGATCGCGGCCCAGGTCCTCGCGTACGTCCTGGAGGTGCTCCACGATCTGCAGCGCCGTGCACACCGAGTCGGAGAGGCGGATGCGCTCGGGGGTCGCGGTGCCGGTGATGGCGAGGACCAGGCGGCCGACGGGGTTCGCGGACAGCTCGCAGTAGGCGAGCAGGTCGTCGTAGGTCTCGTACCGCTTGACGAGCTGGTCCTGGCGGTTGGCCGCGATCAGGCCGAGGAACGGCTCGGGGGTCAGGCCCCGGCGGCGCACGGTGGGCACCAGGGCCTGCAGTAGCGGGTGGCCGGGGTCCTGACCTGCGAAGACCTTGTTCAGGTCGGCTTCGAAGGCGTCGAGGAGGGCGAGCGGGTCACCGGCGGCCTCGGGGTCCGCGCCGAGGTAGCGGGCGTGGGCGGCGCCGCGGTCGAGGTCGGTGTCGCCGATGTCGTCGACCAGGCGGGCGTAGCCGTACACGGCCATGAGGTCCTCGCGCCAGGCGCGCGGGAGGAAGAACGGGGCCACGGGAAAGTTCTCGTCCGCGGCTTTGTCGAGGACGGCGGACGCATCGCGGAGCCGGAGATCGTCCGTAGCCATTGCCGTCACATCTCCCGTTCTACACTGCCGACCCAAAACATCCTATTTCGGACACGCCGCCCTGCCCCCCGTGCGGCCGACCGCGCCCGCCACCCCGATGCCGCGCGATATCGCCCCACTTGCCGCGAATCAGCACCGGTACAGCTTACGTTGTACAACGCACACCGAGTCGTCGGGGTGTTCGGCACATCACAACAACGCACCGATTGGCTCCAATCTTCCCTGAACTCCGGTGACTTGAGGGACTCCTGATGTCCGAAGAACGGGTCAGGGCCCCGCCGGAGTGTCCCGGCGGAGCCCTGACCCGTTCGGCCGCCGCGCGCGTGCGGCCATTCGGCTACTTGCCGGTGAACTTCTCGTACTCCTTGATGACCTCGTCGGTCGGTCCGTCCATCCGCAGCTCGCCCCGCTCCAGCCAGAGCACGCGGTCGCAGGTGTCACGGATCGACTTGTTGTTGTGGCTGACCAGGAAGACCGAGCCCGCTTCCTTGCGCAGCTCGCGGATGCGGGCCTCGGAGCGCTTCTGGAACTTGCGGTCGCCGGTGGCCAGCGCCTCGTCGATCATCAGCACGTCGTGGTCCTTGGCCGCCGCGATGGAGAACCGCAGGCGGGCGGCCATGCCGGAGGAGTAGGTGCGCATCGGCAGGGTGATGAAGTCGCCCTTCTCGTTGATGCCGGAGAAGTCGACGATGTCCTGGTAGCGCTCCCTGATCTGCTCACGGCTCATGCCCATCGCGAGCCCGCCGAGGATGACGTTGCGCTCGCCGGTCAGATCGTTCATGAGGGCCGCGTTCACCCCGAGGAGCGAGGGCTGGCCGTCGGTGTAGACCTTGCCCTTCTCGGCCGGGAGCAGGCCCGCGATGGCCCGCAGCAGGGTGGACTTGCCGGAGCCGTTGGACCCGATGAGGCCGATCGCCTCGCCGCGGTAGGCGGTGAAGCTGACCCCGCGGACGGCGTGCACCTTGCGCACGCCGCGCTCCTCGCCGCGCTTGATGATGCGGCTCAGCGCGGAGGTGGCGCTGCCCTTGCCCGTCTTGGCGCCGTTGACGCGGTAGACGATGTGCAGCTCGTCCGCGATGACGGTGGGGATGTGCGCCCGGTCGGCGCTCTTGTCGTCAGCCACGGCCGTACCGCTCCTCCGCCTTCCAGAAGTACACGAAGCCGCCCACGGCGACGAGCACGGCCCAGCCGGCCGCGACCGCCCAGACGTGCGGCGGCAGGTTCTCGGAGCCGTAGCCGTCGATGAGCGCGAAGCGCATCAGGTCCATGTAGATGGCGGCCGGGTTCCACTGGAGGATGTCGCCGATCCACGCCGGGTGCTCCTTGAGCATCACCGGGATGGAGAACATCACGCCGGACGCGTACATCCAGGTGCGCATCACGAACGGCATCAGCTGCGCGAGGTCGGGGGTCTTGCTGCCGAGCCGCGCCATGACCAGCGCGAGCCCGGTGTTGAAGAGGAACTGCAGCGCGAGCACCGGCAGGATCAACAGCCAGGACAGCTTCGGATAGCTGCCGAAGCCGACCGCCACCACGAACAGCACGATCATCGAGAACAGCAGCTGCTGGAGCTGCTGCAGCGAGAAGGAGACGGGCAGCGAGGCGCGCGGGAAGTGCAGCGCGCGCACCAGGCCGAGGTTGCCCGAGATCGCCCGTACGCCCGCCATCACCGAGCTCTGCGTGAAGGTGAAGACGAAGACGCCTGTCACGAGGAACGGGATGTACACCTCCCGGGACATGCCCCGGTCGGCCTTGAGGATCAGGCCGAAGATGAGGAAGTAGACGAGCGCGTTGAGCAGCGGTGTCGCCACCTGCCAGAGCTGGCCGAGCTTGGCCTGGCTGTACTGGGCGGTGAGCTTCGCCTGTGAGAAGGCGAGGATGAAGTGGCGCCGCCCCCAGAGCTGGCTGACGTACTCGAAAAGACCCGGACGGGCGCCGCTGACGGACAGGCCGTACTTGGCCGCCAGCTCTGCGGGGGACAGCCCGTCGTCGGGCGACGGTGGCGCGGTCACCGCGACTCCACCGTCCTGCGTTGTCTCACTCACGAGGGGAAACTTTCGTCTTCAGATGCACGGCCGGTCGGGCGTAGGCCTGGGGGGCCAGGGACCGGAATACGGCCCGAATGTTCTCAGACCCGAGCTTGTCAGATCACAGGAGGTCGGCCCAGCCGGGTCAGGCGCCACACCGTACGCCACTTCATGGGGCGGCGAGGTCCGCTCGGGCTGGTCCAGCCCTCCTTGAAACCGCCGAACCAGGCCTTCAGGGCGGGCCGCGAGGGGCGCCGGGCGAGGGTCAGCAGGAGCCAGACGCCGAGGTACACGGGCACCAGGAGGGCGGGCAGGTTGCGGCGGGCCAGCCAGACGCGGTTGCGGGCCACCATGCGGTGGTAGACCGCGTGCCGGGAGGGGGCCGTGGTGGGGTGGAAGAGCACCATGTCCGCGCGGTAGTCGATCATCCAGCCCGCGTCCAGGGCGCGCCAGGCGAGGTCCGTCTCCTCGTGGGCGTAGAAGAAGGCGTCCGGCAGGCCGCCGACCTCCTTCAGGACCTCGGTGCGCACGGCGTTGGCGCCGCCGAGGAACGTCGTCACGCGCGAGGAGCGCATCGGGTCCGAGGCGCGCAGGCGCGGCACGTGGCGGCGCTGGGTGATGCCGGTGTCCGGGTCGGCGATGCGGAAGCTGATGATGCCGAGCTCGGGGTCCGCCGCGAAGGCCGCGCGGCACAGCTCGGCGGTGTCGGTGTGCGCGAGCAGCCCGTCGTCGTCGAGGAACAGCAGGATGTCGACGTCGGTGCCGCCCGGGCCGAAGGCCTCGATGCCCACGTTGCGCCCGCCCGGGATGCCCAGGTTCTCGGGCAGTTCTATGGTGCGCACGCCCGCGGGCACGTCCGGCACGGGGGCGCCGTTGCCGACGACGACCACCTCGACCCGGTCGCCGTCCTGCTTGGCGACCGAGTCGAGCAGGGCGCGCAGCTCCTGGGGGCGGTTGCCCATGGTGATGACGACCGCGCCGACCTTGAGCGGCGCGGTCGACGTCCCCGGTGTACCGGCGGGGCTCGGTGTACTCACTTCAGCCTGCTCGACACGAGGATGGACACGAGGTGCAGCAGGGTCTGCAGGAGCGCGATGCCCGCGAGCACGGCGACCCCGACACGGGAGAAGAACAGGTCTCCCCTGACCGAGTCCACGATCGCGAGGACCAGGATCAGCAGCGACGCCTCGATGCCGAGGATCAGCCGGTGGAACTTCAGCGCGGCCGCGGCCTTGCGTGCCAGGGCCATGCCGGCGGCGCGCGGCTCGGCCGCCGACTCCTGGACGGGAGCCATGCCCTGCTGATGGCGGGCGACCGCGACGAGGTCGGTCTCGGCCTTGATCAGGATGGCGCCGAGGGCGGCCAGGGTGCCGAGGAAGGCCCACAGCCAGTCGATGCGGCCCGAGCCCCACAGGTCGGCGGCGCGCAGGCCGAAGCCGACCAGCACCGCCGCGTCGCACAGATAGGCGCCGACCCGGTCCAGGTACACCCCGGACATCGAGTACTGCTTGCGCCAGCGGGCGATCTCGCCGTCGACGCAGTCGAGCAGCAGATAGAGCTGGACCGCGACGACGCCGAGCACCGCGCCCCAGATCCCCGGCACCAGGAGGGCCGGGGCGGCGAGGACGCCCGCGACGGTCATCAGGTAGGTCAGCTGATTGGGCGTGATCCTGGTGTTCACCAGGTAGCGGTCGCAGCGCAGCGAGATCTCCCGCATGTACATGCGTCCCGCCCAGTGCTCACCGCTGCGCCGGTCCTTCACCCCCGCGGGGTGAACGACGGGCCGGAGTTCAGCTACCGATGGCCTTGGCATAGTCGGCGTATGCGTCCTTGATCTGGTCGGTGTTC
Source organism: Streptomyces flavofungini (assembly GCF_014650815.1). GTDB lineage: Bacteria > Actinomycetota > Actinomycetes > Streptomycetales > Streptomycetaceae > Streptomyces > Streptomyces flavofungini. The sequence continues at coordinate 89,191 of NZ_BMVR01000010.1, read as the reverse complement.
AGATTGAGGTGCTCGAGGATCGTGTAGCGGCCCGGCCGGGTCTGCGGCGCGTACTCGACGACCTGGACGAACTCGTCCACGGTGAAGCCGATCTCCTCGGGCAGGACCGGCAGGCCGTGGCGGCGCAGGACCTCCGCCATGTACGCCGACTCCTCGCGGGCACCGCGCAGGTACATCGCGAAGGCGGCGCCGAGGCCGCACTGCTCGCCGTGGCTCGCGGCGCGCTTGGGGAAGAGCAGGTCGAAGGCGTGGTTGATCTCGTGGCAGGCGCCGGACGCCGGGCGGGAGTCGCCCGAGACGGACATGGCGATGCCGGTGAGGACCAGGCCCTCGGCGAGTACCTGCAGGAAGCCGTCGTCGCCGACGCCGCCGGGGTGGCGCAGGACCGCCTCGCCGGCCTGGCGGGCCATCGCGGCGGCCAGGCCGTCGATGTCCTCGCCGCGCTCGCGGGCGGCCAGCTCCCAGTCCCGGATCGCGGAGATGTTGGACAGGGCGTCGCCGATGCCGGAGCGCACGAAGCGGACCGGGGCCTCGCGGATGACGTCGAGGTCGATGACGACCGCGATCGGGTTCGGCACGCCGTAGGAGCCGCGGCCCGCGTCGTTGTCGAGCGTCGCGACGGGCGAGCACAGACCGTCGTGCGACAGGTTCGTCGCGACGGCGACCAGCGGCAGACCGACGCGCGCCGCGGCGAACTTGGCGCAGTCGATGATCTTGCCGCCGCCGAGGCCGACGACCGCGTCGTAGCGGCCCTTCTTCATGGCCTCGGCGAGCTTGATGGCGTCATCGAGGGTGCCGCCGCCCACCTCGAACCATTCAGCGCTCGGCAGCGACGGCGCGAGCCGCTTGCGCAGCACCGCGCCGGAGCCGCCGCTGATGGCGATGGCGAGCTTGCCGGTCGACGAGCAGATCCGCTGGTCGGCGAGGACACCGGCCAGGTCGTTCAACGCCCCTGCCCGGATGTCGACGACGACCGGCGAGGGGATGAGCCTCGTCAGTACTGGCACGCGATTTCACGCCCCTTGGCGAGGTCGTCGTGGTTGTCGATCTCGACCCACGTGACGTCGCCGATCGGCGCCACGTCGACCTTGAAGCCGCGGTTGACGAGCTCCTGGTAGCCGTCCTCGTAGTAGAGGTCGGGGTCGCGCTCGAAGGTGGTCTTCAGGGCGTCGGCGAGCTCGTCGGCGGCGGAGCCCTCGATGAGGGTGACGCCGATGTACTCACCGGTGGCCTCGGCCGGGTCCATCAGCTTGGTGATCTTCTGGACGCCCTTCTCGGGGTCCACGACGACCTTCATCTCCTCGTCGGCGAGCTGCTTCACCGTGTCGAGGGCCAGGATGATCTTCTTGCCGTCGCCGCGGGCGGCGAGCAGCGTCTTCTCGACGGAGACCGGGTGCACGGTGTCGCCGTTGGCGAGGATCACGTCGTGCTTGATGGCGTCACGGCCGCACCACAGGGAGTAGGCGTTGTTCCACTCCTCGGCCTTGTCGTTGTCGATGAGCGTCAGCTTGAGGCCGTACTTCGCCTCCAGGGCCGCCTTGCGGTCGTAGACGGCTTCCTTCTTGTAGCCGACGATGATCGCGACCTCGGTCAGGCCGATCTCGGCGAAGTTCTTCAGGGTGAGGTCGAGGACGGCCAGCTCATTCTCGGTTCCCTCGCCCACGACGGGCACCAGCGCCTTGGGCAGCGTTTCGGTGTAGGGACGCAGGCGCCGGCCGGCGCCGGCAGCCAGGACGAGGCCGATCATGCGGGTTCTCCTTCATCGTGTACGGCGGGTGCGCCACGCATGTGAGCGGTCACCCAGAAGCGGATGCTCTCGATGAGCACCACGAGTGCCACGGCCACGGCGAGAGCCGTGAGCGCGACGGTGAAATCTGTGTCGTGCAGTGCGAAGGCGGCCAGCGCGACCGCCAGGGTCCTGCCCTCTTGGCCGCCGATCGCCCGCACCAGCCAGCGCGGGGGCGCGCCGGTGCCGCCCTTGATGCGGTACACCGTGTCGTAGTGATGGTAGGCGACCGCGGCCACCAGGCCGAAAGCCGCGGGAAGGCTTCCGTTCACATCGGCTTTGGCCGCCAGCACCAGTACGGTGCCGTACTCCGCGACCCGGAAGAACGGCGGCACCAGCCAGTCGAGGGCGCCCTTGAGGGGGCGGCCGAGGGCGAGTCCGGACGCGATGACGTACACCACGGCGCCGACCACCACCCACGGGCTGCCGTAGGAGCTGAAGAGGGCCGCGCAGACCACCGCGGCGCCGCCGGCGAAGGCGACGGCGGGCGCGGGCAGCGGCAGGCGCAGCCGCAGCGCGGCGAAGGCGGACGCGAGCGGGCCGTTGTCGGCGAGGTCGGCGAGCGCCGCCGTGGCGCGGTCGGTGCGGGTCGCCTTGCGGGTCAGCGAGCGCAGCACGCGCCCTGCCGTGGTGTAGCAGGCGGCGAGGCCGCAGCCGATGAGCAGGACGACCAGGGTGATGCGGGGCGTGCTGACGGCGGTGAGCACGGCGATCAGGGCCCAGCGTTCGCCGATGGGCAGCACGATCATGCGGCGCAGCCAGACCGTCCAGCCGACGCTGTCGAGCTTGTCGGAGAGGGCGGCGGTGGGGCTGGTGTTGCCGGTGGCGTCGTGGTTCGCCTCGTTGAAGGAGAAGTCCACGACGTGCCGGCAGGTCTGCAGGACCATCGCGCCGAGCGCGAGCGCCCACACATCGTCGCCGCCGCGGGCGGCGCCGAGCGCGAGGCCCGCGTAGTACGCGTACTCCTTGGCGCGGTCGAAGGTCGCGTCGAGCCAGGCGCCGAGCGTGGAGTACTGCAGCGAGTAGCGGGCGAGCTGGCCGTCCGTGCAGTCCAGGACGAAGGAGAACAGGAGCAGCACGCCGGCGGCGACGAAGCCGCCGCGGGTGCCGGTCGCCGCGCAGCCGGCCGCGATCACCGCCACCAGCAGGGAGGCGGTGGTGACCTGGTTCGGGGTGAGGCCCCGGCGGGCGCACCAGCGGGCGAGGTAGCGCGAGTACGGGCTGATGCAGTAGGTCGTGAAGAAGCCGTCGCGGGCCTTCACGGCGCCGCGCAGGCGGACGGCCTCGTCGTCGACGGCGGCGACGGCCTGGCGGGCGGAGTTGCGGGACTCGGGGTCGCCGGGCAGGGCCGCGACGAGGGTGCCGAGTTCGGGCCGGTGCACGTCGGTGCCGGAGGCCTCGACGGCGGCGGCGACGCGGTCGGGCACGGCGTCGGAGGCGACCGCCACGGACGCGCGGCCGCCGTCGGCGGTGGCCTCGGCGGCAGCGGCCTCGACAGCCCCGGCGGCCCCAACTGCCGTGCGCAGCGCGGCCGTCAGCTCCCGGCGCGCCGACGCCTGCGCGGTCATGGCGCCGGGCACGGCGGACACCGGGAAGCGCGGGTCGGTCAGGCCGAGGCGCAGGGCGTGGACGTGGCCGACGAAGCGGCTGTCGACGAGGGCGACGCGCTCGGTGGCGGGCAGGTCACGCAGCAGGGCCTCGAGCTCTTCCGGGGACGCCGCCTCGGGGGCGGTCCGCACGTCGAAGCCCAGGGACCGCAGATCGCCTTCGAGCGGCGAACCGGGCACCGGCCGGCCGGTGAGGATGGCGGTCGACAGACGAACTCACTCCTTGATTCCCGGCGCGGCTCGCGCGGGCACGTGCGTGACGGGGGCACCCGGGCAGCGAGGCGGCCGGGCGGCATGTCGGCAGAGGCTATCGGATGAATGGAAGCGGGCGTTCACCGCCCGTTCACGCCCCGATCAGCGCGGTCTGCGTGGTTCTCGACCGCCGCGATCATCATGGTCGAAAGCGGCCCGCGGCCACAAACCGTGGGGTCCACAACCGACCAAGCCAGCCTAAGGTGGACGCCCATGACATGGATGATCACAGGTGGAGCGGGATATATCGGGGCGCATGTGGCGCGGGTCATGGCCGGTGCGGGTGAGCGGGTGGTCGTCCTGGACGACGTCTCCTCGGGTGTGCCGGAGCGGCTGCCGTCGGACATTCCACTGGTACGGGGCACTTCGCTCGACGGGGGCCTGCTGCGGCGGGTGTTCGCCGAGCACGCGGTGACGGGGGTCGTGCATCTCGCCGCCCGCAAGCAGGTCGGCGAATCGGTGGAGCAGCCGCTGCGCTACTACCGGGAGAACGTCGGGGGCCTGACGACGCTCCTCGAAGCGGTGGTGGACGCCGGGGTGAAGCGGTTCGTCTTCTCGTCGTCGGCGGCCGTCTACGGCAACCCGCCGGACGCCGACCTGGTCGCCGAGGACACGCCCTGCGCGCCGGTCAGCCCCTACGGCGAGACGAAGCTGGCCGGTGAGTGGCTGGTGCGGGCGGCCGGACGGGCCCACGGGCTGACCACGACGTGCCTGCGGTACTTCAACGTGGCGGGCTCCGCCAGCCCGGAGCTGGCGGACACCGGTGTCTTCAACGTGGTCCCGATGGTCTTCGACCGCCTCACCCGCGGCGAGGCCCCGCGCGTCTTCGGCACCGATCACCCCACGCCCGACGGCACCTGTGTGCGGGACTACATCCACGTCGGCGACCTCGCCGAGGCCCATCTCGCCGCCGCCCGCAGGCCCGCCGAGCCGGGCAGCGATCTGACGGTGAACATCGGCCGCGGCGAGGGCGTTTCCGTACGCGAACTCCTCACCGTGATCGCGGAGGTCACCGGGGACACGCGCGAGCCCCTCCTCGAACCGCGCCGGGCGGGTGACGCGCCGCGCGCCGTGGCGGACGTACGCCTGGCCGCGAAGGCGCTGGGCTTCAGCGCCCGGCTCGGGGTGCGCGAGATGGTGGAGTCGGCGTGGGCGGGCTGGTGCCTGCGCCACCCGGAGGCCGTGCGCGGCTAGTCGTAGCGTCCCGCAAAGTCACCTTCAAGGCTCTGACCTGCGGAGTGTTTCCGCAGGTCAGAGCATATGACAACGGTTCCCAAGAGCGTGTTGCGCATACCCCCCACCCGTAGTTGACTGAAGGTCGCGTCCGGATCAGGGCGACGACCGACGACGACGGAGGACCGCGCCATGGGGGCAGGACACGACCACGGCCACGCACCGCCCGCGCGGGGCACGGCCACGGCCGCCCACAAGGGGCGCCTGCGCATCGCGCTGTCCATCACGCTCACCGTCATGGTGGTGGAGATCGTCGGCGGCATCGTCGCCGACTCCCTCGCGCTGATCGCGGATGCGACGCACATGGCGACGGACGCGCTGGGCCTCAGCATGGCGCTGCTCGCCATCCACTTCGCGAACCGCCCGCCGAGCGAGAACCGCACCTTCGGCTACGCCCGCGCCGAGATCCTGGCGGCGCTCGCCAACTGTCTGCTGCTCTTCGGCGTCGGCGGGTACGTCCTGTACGAGGCGGTGCAACGGTTCGTCACGCCCGCCGCGACCGAGGGCGGCCTGACCATGGTCTTCGGCCTGATCGGCCTGCTCGCGAACCTGGTCTCGCTGGCCCTGCTGATGGGCGGCCAGAAGGACAGTCTCAATGTGCGCGGCGCCTTCCTGGAGGTCCTCGCGGACGCGCTGGGCTCGGTCGCGGTGCTCGTCTCGGCCGCCCTCATCCTGCTCACCGGCTGGCAGGCCGCCGACCCCATCGCCTCCATCGTCATCGGGCTCATGATCGTCCCGCGCACCTGGAAGCTGCTGCGGGAGACCCTGAACGTCCTGCTCGAATCGGCGCCCAAGGGCGTCGACATGGCCGAGGTCCGCGCCCACATGCTGGCCCTGCCCGGCGTGGAGGACGTGCACGACCTGCACGCCTGGACGATCACGTCGGGGATGCCGGTGCTCTCGGCGCACGTCGTCGTCAGCTCCGAGGCGCTGACCGCCATCGGCCACGAGAAGATGCTGCACGAGCTGCAGCTCTGCCTGGGCGACCACTTCGACGTCGAGCACTGCACGTTCCAGCTGGAGCCGGGCGGCCACGCGGAGCACGAGCCGGGGCTGTGCCACTGACGTACGACCGGACGCGTGGCCACGTACGGCCTGGTCACGTACAGGCCGAGCAGGCACGGGCGGGACTCCCGATCACGGACAGTGCTACCCTGGCCAGGACCTTACGGAAGTGAAAGAGGTGGGTTGATGACTGTCGTGGCTGGCGCTGCCCTGCGCGGCGACACGTCTGTCCCCACTTTCCGGGCCCACGCCTGACCTTCCGTACGTCGCCTCTCGCACGTACGTCACGTATGCCTTGCGCGTACGTCATCCGTGTCACGGCCGGGCCCACTCATTCAAGGGTTTACTCCGTTGACTCAGAACGCGATCACCAACGCCTTCTTCACCCTGCACCACGGCCTGCCCCGGCAGGGTCCCGGCTCCGACGCCACCACCCGCAAGCTGCTCGCCCTCGCCGGTGAGCTGCCCGCCCGTCCGCGCGTCCTCGACCTGGGCTCCGGCCCCGGCCGCTCCGCGCTGCTCCTGGCCGCCGAGGCCGGAGCCGAGGTCACGGCCGTCGATCTGCACGAGCCGTTCCTCACCGAGCTGCGCGCGGCGGCGGACGCCCGCGGGCTCGCCGACTCCGTGCGCACCGTCCAGGCCGACATGGGCGAACTGCCCTACCCGGACGGTTCGTTCGACCTGATCTGGGCCGAGAGCTCGGTCTACTGCATCGGCTTCGACACCGCCCTCGACAGCTGGCGGCGGCTGCTCGCCCCCGGCGGGACGCTCGTCGTCACCGAGTGCGAGTGGACGACCGACGCCCCGTCCGGGGCGGCGCGCGCCTTCTGGGAGCAGCACTATCCGCTGCGCACCACCGAGGAGAACACGCGCGCGGCCCTCGCGGCCGGGTACGCGGTGCTCGGCACCGTGTCCCAGCCGGAGTCCGACTGGGACGAGTACTACGGTCCGCTCGGCGCCCGCGCCGACGCGGCCGACCCCGGGGCGCCCGGCATGGCCGAGGCCCTGGCCGGCACCCGCGCCGAGATCGCCATGCGGCGGGAGCACGGGGCGGAGTTCGGTTACACCGGCTACGCCCTGCGCCCGGCGGGCGACGGCTGGCGCACCCGGCCCGAGTCGGCGTCCGGCGCCGACCGCGCGGCCGTGCACGCCGTGCACGCCGCCGCCTTCGAGACGGAGGCGGAGGCCGACCTCGTGGACGCACTCCGCGCGGACCCCGGGGCGTGGCTCGACGGGCTCTCGGTGGTCGCCGAGGCGCCGGGCACGGACAGCGCCGACGGCGCGGGCGGGGAGGTCGTGGCGCACGCCCTGATCACCCGCTGCCACGTGGACGGCGCCCCGGCCCTGTGCCTGGCGCCCGTGGCCGTACTACCGGCGTACCAGGGAACGGGCGCCGGTTCGGCCGTCGTGCGCGCCGTGCTGCACGCCGCGCGCACCCGTGGCGAGCAACTGGTCCTGGTGCTCGGGCACCCGGACTACTACCCGCGGTTCGGGTTCACCCCGGCCTCGGGGTACGGGATCCGGCCAAGTTTCGAGGTGCCGGACGAGGCGATGATGGCGCTCGTCCTGGCACGGCCCGGTACAGGTGACGGCGGCAAGCCCGTCCCGTCAGGCACGATCGCCTATCCGGCGGCCTTCGGGGTCTGATCCCGGCGCGCCCCCGGCCGGACGCCGGGGGCGCCGCGGCGCGATCCGCGTGTCCCGTTCCCACGGTCGGGGACGGGACATGCGGGGCCCCCGGAGTGCCGGGAGTGCCCCCGTCGTACGGCAGACTTGACCATCCGAGACCGAAGCGAAGGATGGGTATGCCGATCACACCTGCCACCGCGGCGAACAGCTCGTCGAACGGCGCCGGAGAAACTATCTTGCTGGAACTCGTCGACGAGGACGGCAGGACGATCGGCACGGCGGAGAAGCTGGCCGCTCACCAGGCGCCCGGGCAGTTGCACCGGGCGTTCTCCGTCTTCCTCTTCGACGAGCAGGGGCGGCTGCTGCTCCAGCAGCGGGCGCTCGGCAAGTACCACTCCCCCGGCGTCTGGTCGAACACCTGCTGCGGGCACCCGTACCCGGGCGAGGCACCGTTCGCGGCCGCCGCCCGGCGCACCTACGAGGAGCTGGGCGTCTCGCCGTCACTGCTCGCCGAGGCAGGCACGGTGCGCTACAACCACCCGGACCCGGAGTCGGGCCTGGTGGAGCAGGAGTTCAACCACCTCTTCGTGGGCATGGTGCAGGCCGACCTGCGTCCGGACCCCACCGAGGTGGGCGGGACGGCGTTCGTGACCGCCGGGGAGCTGGCGGAGCGGCACGCGAAGGGGCCGTTCTCCGCGTGGTTCATGACCGTCCTGGACGCGGCGCGGCCCGCGATCAAGGAGCTGACAGGGCCGGGCGCGGGCTGGTAGTCCGCGGGCACCGCCGGACCTCGCCGGGCTCCCCCGGGCGCTCCGCCCCCCCTCGGACCTCAGATCCCGTTGGGTTTCAGGGGCAAGGCCGCCCAGATGACCTTGCCCCCGCTGGCCGTGTGCGCGACGTCGCAGGCGCCGCCCGCCTCGCGGGCGATCTCACGGACCAGGAGCAGCCCCCGGCCGCCGGTCTGGCCGTGGTCGGCCTCCAGCGCCGTCGGGCGGTAGGGGTGGTTGTCCTCCACGGATACCCGCACCCACTCCGCGCCCACCGCGACCTCCACGGCGAGCATCGGCGACAGCAGCGCCGCGTGCCGTACGGCGTTGGTGACCAGTTCGGAGACGATCAGGAGCAGCCCCTGCACCAGGTCGTCCGATGCCGGCACTCCCTGGCGCGCGAGCAGATCGCGCACCGCGTGCCGTGCCTGGGGCACCGAGGCGTCGACGGCGGGGGCGGTGAACCGCCACACGCCCTCGTACGGCACGCGCCCACCTCCCCCGGGGAGCGGGTCCGGCCCTCTCCCGTCGTTGCCCATCGCCCGGTCCCCGCCCTCGCGCTCGGTTGTCACCACACGTCGAGTGTTGGTAACGCGCTGGTCCGTACCGCGCTACTGACCAGAAGTCAGCGACTATCGACGGGAATTGATCGCCCCCGCGTGCCGTCGTCAGTTGCGCGACTGCTCCTGCCCTTCTTGTTCCGCCTTCGAGGGTTCTTCAGCTTGTACGGCTTGCGGGGTCCCGCCCGCGCCGCCGACGCGCTCCGAGACCATGCTGATCAGGCGTCGGCCGCCGACGGCCGTCGCGATCAGGCCGAGGCCGTCGAAGAGCAGCGCGAGCGAGAAGAAGCAGCCGATGACGTACTGGCTGCTGTGCGGCCAGTCGCCGAGCACGAGCACGCCGAGCAGCACACCGAAGGCACCCTGCAGCAGCGTCACCGCCATCTGCGGGCCACGCACCACCAGGCTGCCGACGAGCCGGAACACACCACCGGTCAGGAAGAGCAGCGCCGCGAACATCGTCAGCGCCTCCGCGGCCACATCGGGCCTGCGGATGACGACGACGCCCGCCGCGAGGTTCAGCGCGGCGACCACCACCCCGAGCCAGAAGAAGTTCGTGCCGCGCGACTGCACCGCGTGCAGCAGCGCCACCAGGCCGCCCACCAGGAGCAGCCAGCCGAACAGCAGCATCGAGGTGAGCGTGGCCACGCCGACGTACACGATGCCGATGAGCCCGCCGAGGACGAGGATCGCGCCGAGCACGGCGAGCCAGCCGAAGCTGCGCTGCAGGCGGGCTCCTTCATCCGTGATGCCGGTACTGTCGGCACCGTCCTGACCTGCCCGTTTGTGTGTTCCGCCGAGCATCATGAGGGCCTCCGTCCGCTGTGCGACGCCGCCCCTTCTTGATCGTACGTTCGGTGGGTGCGGATAGCATCCGGCGCATGGAGCCGCAGCTGAGGCACGCCGTCGCCGACGGCGTCGCCACCGTCGTCATCGACCATCCGGCCAAGCGCAACGCCATGACGGCGGACATGTGGCGCTCGCTGCCGCCGCTGCTCGCGGCGCTCGCCGCCGATTCCGCCGTACGGGCGCTGGTCCTGACCGGCGCCGGGGACACGTTCTGCGCGGGCGCCGACATCTCCTCGCTGCGCACGGAACCGGCGCGCGCGCAGGAGCTCGCGGTGCGGGCCGAGGAGGCCCTCGCGGCCTTCCCCAAGCCGACGCTCGCGGCGGTGCGCGGGTACTGCGTGGGCGGCGGCTGCCAGTTGGCGGCGGCCTGCGATCTGCGGTTCGCCGACGAGGGCGCGGTGTTCGCGATCACCCCGGCGAAGCTCGGCATCGTCTACCCGGCGTCGACGACGCGCCGCCTGGTGGCGCTCGTGGGGCCCTCGACCGCCAAGTACCTGCTGTTCTCCGGCGAGTCCGTCGACACCGGGCGGGCGCTGCGGAGCGGGCTCGTGGACGAGGTGCTGCCCGCCGGGGACCTGGACGCGCGGGTCAAGGAGTTCACGCGGATCCTGGCCTCGCGGTCGCTGCTCACGCAGGCGGCGGCGAAGGAGTTCGCGTCCGTGACCGCCGGTTCGGACGGCCCCGACGCCGGGGTCGCGCGGGAGGCCTACTGGGCCGGGCAGATGCGCGGCAGCGGCGACACCGCCGAGGGTGTCGCCGCCTTCCTGGAGCGCAGGCAGCCGCGCTTCGCCTGGACTCCGCCGCCGGGTCCGGCTACGCCGGCTGCTCCTGCTCCTCGTCGCTGAACCGGTTGAGGTCGCGGAACATCTCGACGAGGTGGGCGGGCGCCTTCTCCGGCGAGCCGGCGTCGTAGGGCGGCTGCGGGTCGTACTCCATCATCAGCTGGACGGCCTGGGCGCGTTCCTCACCCGCGATCCGGCCGACGAGCGCGAGACCCATGTCGATGCCGGACGACACCCCGGCCGCCGTGACGTACTTCCCGTCGAACACCACCCGCTGCCCCGTCGACCGCACGCCGACCTTGTCCAGCTCCTCCAGGGCCAGCCAGTGCGAGGTCGCCTGGCGGCCCTCCAGGAGCCCCGCGGCGGCGAGCGCCAGGGAGCCCGTGCACACGGACGTCGTCCAGGTGCTGGTGGCGTCGGCGGTGCGCAGCCAGCCGAGCAGCGCCTCGTTCTCCATCTGGTCGCTCTGGCCGGGGCCGCCGGGCACCACCACGATGTCCGGGCTCGACACCTCGTCGAAGGTCTTCTCAGCGACGAGGGTGAGGTGGCCGGTGTCGTCGTGCACGGGCCCGGCCTGCTCGGCCACGAAGACGACCTCGGCGTCCGGGAGTCCGGCGAGCGTCTGGAACGGGCCGACGGCGTCGAGCGCGGTGAAGCGTTCGTACAGGGCGATGGCGATCTGCATGCGGGCACTCCTCGGGAAGGCGGGTCGGATGACGGTGTGCGGTGGTGCGGCGGGACCGGTGCGCGGTCACGGGTGCCGGGTGGGCGCGTGGCTCACACCGCGACGGTCAGGGGGGTGTGGAAGCGGCGGCGGTACTCGGCCGGTGCCGTGCCGAGCGCCTTGACGAAGGCGCGGCGCATGGCCTCCGGGGTGCCGTAGCCGCAGGCGCGCGAGACCTCCTCGACGCCGTCGGAGGTGTCCTCCAGGAGGCGCCTGGCGTGCTCGACGCGGACCCGGTCGACGTACTTGCCGGGGGTCATGCCGGTCTCCGCCTGGAAGGCGCGGGCGAAGTGCCGGGGCGAGAGCCGGGCGCGCTCCGCCAGGGACTCCACGCTCAGATCGCCCTCGGGGTGCTCGGTGATCCACTGCTGGACCTCGCGCAGCGGCTCCCGGCGGGCCGTCTGCGCCGACAGCTGGGCGCTGAACTGCGCCTGGTTGCCCGGGCGGCGCAGGAACACGACGAGGTAGCGCGCGATGATCAGCGCCGTGTCCCGGCCCAGGTCCTCCTCGACGAGGGCGAGCGCCAGGTCGATGCCCGCCGTCACGCCCGCCGAGGTCGAGACGTGTCCGTCCCGTACGTAGATGGGGCCCGGGTCCACGTCGATCTCCGGGTGGTCCCGGGCGAGTGTGGCGCAGTACGCCCAGTGGGTCGTCGCGCGGCGGCCGTCGAGCAGGCCCGCGCGGGCCAGCAGGGCGGCCCCGGTGCAGACCGAGATCAGGCGCTCGGCGTGCGGGGCGTGCGCCCGGAGCCAGTCGACCAGTGCCGCGTCCTCCTCGCGGGTGCCCGCGCCGCCGGGCACCAGGACGGTGTGCGGCACCGGAGCGCCGGAACGTCCCGCGTACTCCGCGAGCGAGGAGTCCGGGACCAGCGTGAGCCCGCTCGACGTCCGCACGGGGGCGCCGTCGAGGGAGGCGGTGCGCACCCGGTACGGCGGCGCGTCGGGGTGGTGGTGGCTCGCGCCCGTGAACACCTCGGCGGGGCCGGTGACGTCGAGGCTCTGGACGCCGTCGAAGAGGACGATCAGGACGGTTCGCTGCTCCATACCCACGATTCTTGGGGTACGACGGGATGGCCGCAATGACGGGCAGCCCACCTTTTCTGCCATCCTTTTCCGCCATGGGCAGCTGTCGCCGGTGCCCGGTCCGCATGCCTGCCCGGCGTCGGAGCCCGGGGAGGTCCCGTACGTCGCCGGGAAACCCTTCACCTCATACCGACCAGTCGGTAACGTGTGGGCCATGACCTCTTCGACGACCTCCGCACCGGTCGGCGCGGCGCTGCACCCGCGCGCGGGACGGCGCTGCCACAACGTGCTCAACGCCCTCCACACCACGCACTACTTCTCCCCGGACGTGGGCCGCGAGCTGGCCGCGCTCGGCATCACCCACCCGAAGGCCGTCAACTTCGCCATCCGGGCGGCGGCGCTGGGGGCCGTGGGCGCGGGCACCGTCACGGCCACGTTCTACAACTACCAGCCGGACACGGTCGCCCGGTTCGTGCCGGAGATCTGGCGCACCGCAGCCCCCGAGGACGTCCTCGCCGCCCGTCTCCGCGCCGTCGACACCACACTGCGCCGGCTCCTCGGGGACGAGGCCCTCGCGTCCCCGGAGATGGCGGAGGCGGCCCGCCTCGCCCTGCGGGCCACCGAGGCCTGCTCGCCGAGCGGCCGCCCGCTGTACGCCGCGCACGCCGCCCTGCCCGTGCCCGCCGAGCCGCACCTGGCCTACTGGCACGCGGCGACGCTGCTGCGCGAGCATCGCGGCGACGGCCACCTGGCCGCGCTCCTGGACGCCGAACTCGACCCGGTGGAGGCGCTGGTGAGCCACACCGCGACGGGCAAGAGCATGACGCCCACGTGGAACCTCAACACCCGGGGCTGGACCCAGGAGGACTGGGACGCGGCCGTCGAGCGGCTGCGCGGGCGCGGCCTCGTGGACGCCGAGGGCGAACTGACCGAGTCCGGCGTCGCCTTGCGGGGGCAGGTCGAGGAGCGCACGGACCGGCTCGACCGGGCGCCCTACGAGCACCTCGGCGCGGCGGACGTGGAGCGGCTCACGGAACTGGGCACGGTCTTCGCCGGGGCGGCGCTGGAGGCGGGGGCGTTCCCCGCCGATCTGCTCGGCAAGGGCTGAGCGGCTCCCGCAGCATGGGCCCCGGGGCCGGGGGTACTCGCGCGTCACCCGGCCCCGAGGGGGCTTCCCCGCCGAGGGCCGGGAGACGGAAGGAGAATCCTCGTGTTCCGAGCCATAGCAGACGTGCTGCGACAGATCGGCGGAGCGATCGCCACGGTGGTCACGCTGCCGTTCCGGGCGCTGGCCCGGCTGTTCTCCGGAGCCTCCCGTTCCGGACGCCGGCCGCGCCGGACCCGCCGGGTCTGACGGCCGCGCCCCCGGGTCTGACTGCCTCACTGTCGGTGCCACCTGCCACAATTGGCGCGCAACCCCAGTGAGAAGGCGGTACCGGAACGTGACGACCACCCCAGCGTCCATCGAAGGCAGGATCGCCGAAGAACTCGGCGTGCGGGAGCGGCAGGTGAAGGCCGCCGTGGACCTGCTCGACGGCGGGTCGACGGTGCCCTTCATCGCGCGCTACCGCAAGGAAGCCACCGAGATGCTCGACGACGCGCAGTTGCGCACGCTCGAGGAACGGCTGCGCTATCTGCGGGAGCTGGAGGAGCGGCGGAGCGCCATCCTCGACTCGGTGCGCGAGCAGGGCAAGCTCACGGACGAGCTGGCGGCCCGGATCCGCGAGGCCGACACGAAGGCCCGCCTGGAGGACATCTACCTGCCGTTCAAGCCGAAGCGGCGGACCAAGGCGCAGATCGCCCGCGAGGCCGGTCTGGAGCCGCTGGCCGAGGGGCTGCTCGGGGACCCGACGGTGGAGCCGCAGGCCGCGGCCGCCGCGTTCGTCGACGCGGACAAGGGCGTCGCCGACCCGCAGGCCGCCCTGGACGGCGCCCGCGCCATTCTCACCGAGCGGTTCTCCGAGGACGCCGACCTCATCGGCGAACTGCGCGAGCGCATGTGGGTGCGCGGTCGCCTCGCCGCGAAGGTGCGCGACGGCAAGGAGGAGGCGGGCGCGAAGTTCGCCGACTACTTCGACTTCGCCGAGCCGTTCACGGAGCTGCCCTCGCACCGGATCCTCGCGATGCTGCGCGGCGAGAAGGAGGAGGCGCTCGACCTGGTCCTGGAGCCGGAGGAGGCCACCGAGGGCCCGTCCTCGTACGAGGGCTCGATCGCCCAGCGCTTCGGGATCGCCGACCGCGGCCGGGCCGCCGACAAGTGGCTGACGGACACAGTGCGCTGGGCCTGGCGCACCCGTGTCCTGGTGCACCTCGGCATCGACCTGCGGCTGCGCCTGCGCACGGCCGCCGAGGACGAGGCGGTGCGGGTGTTCGCCGCGAACCTGCGCGACCTGCTGCTCGCCGCCCCCGCGGGCACGCGCGCGACGCTGGGCCTGGACCCCGGTTTCCGTACGGGTGTGAAGGTCGCCGTCGTGGACGCCACCGGCAAGGTCGTGGCGACCGACACGATCCACCCGCACGTCCCGGCGAACAAGTGGGACAAGGCCCTGGCCGCCCTCGCGCGGCTCGCCAAGGAGCACGACGTCGACCTGGTCGCGATCGGCAACGGCACGGCGTCCCGCGAGACGGACAAGCTCGCCGGTGAACTCATCGCCAAGCACCCCGAGTTGAAGCTCACGAAGGTGATGGTGTCCGAGGCGGGCGCGTCGGTGTACTCGGCGTCGGCGTTCGCCTCGCAGGAGCTGCCGGACCTCGATGTGTCGCTGCGCGGCGCGGTGTCGATCGCCCGGCGCCTTCAGGACCCGCTCGCCGAGCTGGTGAAGATCGACCCGAAGTCGATCGGCGTCGGGCAGTACCAGCACGACCTGTCCGAGGTGAAGCTGTCCCGCTCCCTCGACGCGGTCGTCGAGGACTGTGTGAACGGCGTCGGCGTGGACGTGAACACGGCGTCCGCGCCGCTGCTCGCCCGGGTCTCCGGCATCGGCTCCGGCCTCGCCGAGAACATCGTGTCGCACCGCGACGCGAACGGCCCGTTCACGAGCCGCAAGGGCCTCAAGGACGTGCCCCGCCTCGGCCCGAAGGCGTACGAGCAGTGCGCGGGCTTCCTGCGCATCCTCGGCGGCGACGACCCGCTCGACGCGTCCAGCGTGCACCCCGAGGCGTACCCCGTGGTGCGGCGGATGGCGGGCACCGCGGGCGGTGCCGTCGGTTCGCTGATCGGTGACACGGCCACGCTGCGGTCCCTGCGGCCCGCCGACTTCGTCGACGACCTCTTCGGTCTGCCGACCGTCACGGACATCCTCAAGGAGCTGGAGAAGCCCGGGCGCGACCCGCGTCCCGCCTTCAAGACGGCGACCTTCAAGGACGGCGTCGAGAAGATCTCCGACCTCACCTCCGGCATGGTCCTCGAAGGCGTCGTCACGAACGTCGCCGCGTTCGGCGCGTTCGTCGACGTCGGCGTCCACCAGGACGGCCTCGTGCACGTGTCGGCGATGTCCAAGACCTTCGTCAAGGACCCGCGGGACGTGGTGAAGCCCGGCGACATCGTCAAGGTGAAGGTCCTCGACATCGACGTGCCGCGCAAGCGGATCTCGTTGACCCTGCGCCTCGACGACGAGGCCGCCCCGCAGGACGCCTCCGCGCCCGGCGGCCGCAAGGAGCGCGGCGGGCGTCCCCCGCAGCAGCGCGGCGAGCGCGGCCGGGGCGGCGCCAAGCAGAGCCAGGGCGGCGGCGGTCGGGACCAGGCCGGCCGTGGCGGCCGACCCCAGCAACGGCAGCAGCGGCAGGCCCCGCCGCCCGCGAACGACGCGATGGCGGAGGCCCTGCGGCGCGCGGGTCTGGTGGACCCCAAGCAGCGCTGACGCGCGGGGCACCGGGCGCCCGGACGAACAGAGGTCACGGTGGCAGCCGCCTGCGGGTGGCTGCCACCGCGACGAGCCGTCAGATCGGCAGCGGCGGCCGCCGGGCTGTGGCCGACACCGACGCCGGCACCGACGCGACAGCCCCCAGGCCGTCGTGGCCGTCAGGCCGTCGTGGCCGTCAGGCCGTCGTGGCCGTCAGGCCGTCGTGGCCGTCAGGCCGTCGTGGCCGTCAGGCCGTCGTGGCCGTCAGGCCGTCGTGGCCGTCGTGGCCGTCGTGGCCGTCGTGGCCGTCGTGGCCGTCGTGGCCGTCGTGGCCGTCGTGGCCGTCGTGGCCGTCGTGGCCGTCGTGGCCGTCGTGGCCGTCAGCGGGCCGGTTCCGTCACCTTGCCCTCCGACACCTCCAAGCGGCGCGTCACGTTGACCGCGTCGAGCATGCGGCGGTCGTGGGTGACCAGGAGGAGCGTGCCGGTGTAGGAGTCGAGGGCCGACTCCAGTTGTTCGATGGCGGGCAGGTCCAGGTGGTTGGTGGGCTCGTCCAGGACCAGGAGGTTGACGCCTCGGCCCTGGAGGAGGGCCAGGGCGGCGCGGGTGCGTTCGCCCGGTGACAGGGTCACCGCGGGGCGCAGCACGTGGTCGGCCTTCAGGCCGAACTTGGCGAGGAGCGTGCGGACTTCCGCCGGGTCGGTGTCCGGCACCGCCGCCCGGAACGCGTCGAGCAGCGACTCCGCACCGTGGAACAGGGCGCGCGCCTGGTCCACCTCGCCCACGACGACCCCCGAGCCGAGCGCCGCGTGCCCCTCGTCCACGGGGGCGCGGCCGAGCAGGGCGGCCAGGAGCGTCGACTTGCCCGAGCCGTTGGCGCCGGTGATGGCGACGCGGTCGGCCCAGTCGAGCTGGAGGTCGACGGGGCCGAGCGCGAACGAGCCGCGGCGAACGACCGCCCCGCGCAACGTGGCCACGACCGAGCCGGAGCGCGGCGCCGCGGCGATCTCCATCCGGAGCTGCCACTCCTTGCGCGGCTCGTCGACGACGTCCAGGCGCTCGATCATGCGCTGGGTCTGGCGCGCCTTCGCCGCCTGCTTCTCGCTGGCCTCGCTGCGGAACTTGCGCCCGAGCTTGTCGCTGTCGGTGGCCTTGCGACGGGCGTTCTTCACGCCCTTGTCCATCCAGGTCCGCTGCATCTGGGCGCGGTCCTGGAGGGCGGCGCGCTTGTCGGCGTACTCCTCGTAGTCGTCCCGGGCGTGCCTGCGGGCGACCTCGCGCTCCTCCAGATACGCCTCGTACCCGCCGCCGTAGAGGTTGATCTCCTGCTGGGCCAGGTCGAGTTCAAGCACCTTCGTGACCGTGCGCGTCAGGAACTCGCGGTCGTGGCTCACCACGACCGTGCCCGCGCGCAGGCCCCGCACGAACGCCTCCAGGCGGTCCAGGCCCGCCAGGTCCAGGTCGTTGGTGGGCTCGTCGAGCAGGAACACGTCGTACCGGGACAGCAGCAGCGAGGCGAGGCCCGCGCGCGCCGCCTGGCCGCCGGACAACGCCGTCATCGGGTGGTCGAGGCGCACGCCGAGGCCGAGCGAATCGGCCACTTCCTCGGCGCGTTCGTCCAGGTCGGCGCCGCCGAGGGCGAGCCAGCGCTCCAGGCTGAGCGCGTACGCGTCGTCGGCGCCGGGCGCGCCCGCCACGAGGGCCTCGGTGGCCTCGTCCATGGCGGCCTGCGCGGCGGTGACGCCGGTGCGGCGGGCCAGGAACTCCTGGATGGTCTCGCCCGGGCGGCGGTCGGGCTCCTGGGGCAGGTGGCCGACCGAGGCCGTCGGCGGGGACAGGCTGAGCCGGCCGGCGTCCGGGGTGTCCAGGCCCGCGAGGAGGCGGAGCAGCGTGGACTTCCCGGCGCCGTTGGCGCCCACCAGGCCGATGACGTCGCCGGGGGCGACGACGAGGTCCAGGCCCTCGAAGAGGGTGCGGTCGCCGTGGCCGGCGGCGAGGTCTTTCGCGACAAGAGTGGCGTTCATCAGGCCCTGAGCCTAATGCGCGGGGGCGGGGCGCGGTGGGGTGGCCCCGGGAGCACGGGCGGGCGCGTCGCGGCTGCGGGGCGTCGTGCCACCGGGCCGCGGCCCCTCACTCCGAAGCCGACGACACCAGCACGCTGTCCGGCGTCCGCGCCACCACATGGCGGGCCCTGCCCGGCAGGGCCACCCGGTGCTCGCCGGGTTCCAGGACCTCGTCGAGGACTTCGTGGACGCGGGTGCGGTAGAGGCGGTCGAGCCGGTAGACGGTGAGCCGCACCCGGCAGGTGGAGGTGACCTCGGTGACCACGCTGTCCCCGGCCACCGAGAGCCGGGTCAGGCGGCGCTGGGCCAGCGGGCTGCGGTCGAGGGCGTACTCGATCTGGGCGACGAGCAGCGGGACGATGGGCGCGAGGCCGTCCACGTACGCGACGTCGACGCCCGCGCCCTCGAAGGACGCCCGCACCCCGTCCCGGGTCCGCGCGGGCACCTCGCGCGCGAACGCCACCGCCCCGTAGGTCCGCAGCTCCTCCGCGGGTACCCCCGTCGCGTCCGCCGCGATCTCCGCGCCGATGCCGATGGTGCGCAGCGCCGCCGCGAGCTTGGCGTTCAGCGCCACCCGGGCCCCGATGAGCAGCACCCGCCGCCCGGCCCCCGGCGCGGCCCCGTCCAGCAGCCGCCCCAGCTCCGCGCGGTACTCGCCGCCGCGGAAGCGGAACGGCCCTATGCCGTGGTAGCCGTTCAGCTCCAGGTCGGCCCGGTCGGAGGTCTGCCAGGCGAAGTCGCGCCACACATAGTCGTCACCGCCGCCGCTCACGTCGGCGTCGTCGCCGGACTCGGCGCCCGCCCCCGAGCCCCCGGCGCTGTCCCGCGTGCGCTCGATGACCGCCGTCACCGCACCGCACTCGAGGCCCTCGCACTCCGGACAGCCGTAGATCACGTACCGGCCGTCCAGCAGCGGGGCCTCGGCCTCCAGGAGGAGTCGGCGCACATGCGTCGTGAAGATCGCCGGGGGGATGTCGGACGCCAGCGGGGACACGGCGTCGAGGTCGGAGAGCTGGAACAGCAGCGGGCGGCCGTTCACGATGAAGTCGACGAATTCGCGGTGCACTTGATAGTCACCGCCTGCGAGAACTCCACCGGCGCGCATCGCCGGTGCCAGGCCGAAGGTCGCATACTCGGCAGACATGCTGTGAGTATCCCCACCAGGTACGGGGTCTGAGCACGGCATGCGCCATTCCGCTACGTTTCCGGGATGGGTGGGACCGGCAGGGCAGACGTGACGATCGTGGGCGGCGGGGTCATCGGCCTCAGCACCGCCGTGGTGCTCGCGGAGCGCGGCCGCCGCGTCCGGGTCTGGACCCGGGACCCGGCCGAGCGCACGACCTCGGCGGTTGCGGGCGGCCTGTGGTGGCCGTACCGCATAGAGCCCGAGGCGCTCGTCGGCGCGTGGTCGGTGCGCTCCCTTGAGGTGTACGAGGAGTTGGCCGCCGACCCGGAACATACGGGCGTACGCATGGTCGAGGGCGTACACGCCAAGATCCACTTGGACAGCCTCGGGCCGTGGGCCGCGCGGGTGCGGGGACTGCGCCCGGCGACGCCCGAGGAGTACGCGGGCGGCGGGCTGTGGGCGCGGCTGCCGCTGATCGACATGCCGACGCATCTGGCGTGGCTGCGGGAGCGGCTGCTCGCGGCGGGCGGCACGGTCGAGGAGCGGACGGTGCGGAGCCTCGACGAGGCGCTCGGCGCGGCCCCCTGCGTCGTCAACTGTTCGGGGCTCGGCGCCCGGCACCTCGTACCGGGAGACGGGGTGCGGCCCGTGCGGGGGCAGCTGGTGCTCGTGGAGAACCCCGGGATCCGTACCTGGTTCACAGCCGCTGACGCCGCGTCGGCGACCCTGACGTACCTCCTGCCGCAGCCCGGGCATCTGGTGCTCGGCGGGACGGCCGACGACGGCGACTGGTCCCTGGAGCCCGATCCGGCGGTGGCGGCGGAGATCGTCGAGCGGTGCGCGCGGGTGCGGCCGGAGGTCGCGACGGCGCGGGTCGTCGGGCATCGGGTGGGGCTGCGGCCCGCGCGCTCGCCGGTGCGGCTCGAGCGCGAGGCGCGGGACGGCGGGCGGGTGCTCGTGCACAACTACGGGCACGGCGGGGCCGGGGTGACCGTGGCGTGGGGCTGCGCCGAGGAGGCGGCGCGGCTCGTGGCGGAAGCCGCCACCTGAGACGACCACCGGCACGGGCGCCGCTGCCCCTGCCGGCGCTGCGGGAACCGGTGTCCTGACAGCCGTACCGGCCACGGCGTGTGTGCCGTGGCCGGTACGTGGACGTCAGCGGGTCTCAGCGGGCCGGATCGGGCTGTTGCTCGGAGCCCGAATCCGTGTCCGTGTCCGTGTCGCCGTTCTCGGCCGGGCCGATCTGGAACTCGAACTCGCCGACACCGTACTGCTCGTGACCGGCGATGACCGCCTTCTCGACGGCCTCCGTGCCGTGCTCGCCCCGCACGATCAGCGGGTCGTGGCGCAGATCGCGCATCAACGCCACACACATGCCGATCATCACCAGGGTGAAGGGCGCCGCCACCAGGATCGTCAGATTCTGCAAGCCCTTGAGGGCGTTGTCCTCCCCGTCGCCGATGAGCAGCATGACCGCCGCGACGGCACCCGTCACCACGCCCCAGAAGACCACCACGAAGCGGCCGGGTTCGAGGGAACCCTTCTGGGAGAGCGTGCCCATGACGATCGAGGCGGCGTCCGCCCCGGACACGAAGAAGATGCCGACGAGGATCATCACGAGCAGGCTCGTGGCCGTCGCGATCGGATACTCGTGCAGCAGACCGAAGAGCTGTGCCTCGGGGGTGCTGTCGCCCTCCAGGCCGCCGCGCTCCTTGACCTTCATGGCGCTGCCGCCGAAGACGGCGAACCAGATCAGGCTGACCGAGCTCGGCACCAGGATCACGCCGCCCACGAACTGACGGATCGTGCGCCCGCGGCTGATGCGTGCGATGAACATGCCGACGAAGGGCGTCCAGGAGATCCACCACGCCCAGTAGAAGACCGTCCAGCCGCTCAGCCAGGCCGAGACGCCCTCACCGCTGGATGCCTCCGTACGCCCGATGAGCTGCGGCAGGTCGTCGAGGTAGGCGCCCACCGAGGTCGGCAGCAGGTCCAGGATGATGACCGTCGGGCCCGCGACGAACACGAAGACGACCAGCAGCAGGGCGAGCACCATGTTGATGTTCGACAGCCACTGGATGCCCTTCTCCACACCGGAGACCGCGGACGCCACGAAGGCGACCGTCAGGACGGCGATGATGGCGACGAGCAACCCGGTGCTCGCCTTGTCCATCCAGTCGAGCTCCTCGAAACCGCTGCCGATCTGCAGCGCGCCCAGCCCGAGCGAGGCGGCGGAGCCGAACAGCGTGGCGAAGATGGCGATGATGTCGATGACCCGGCCCCACGCACCGTGCGCGTGCTTCTCGCCGATGAGCGGAACGAAGACGGAGCTGATGGTCTGCCGCCGGTTCCGCCGGAACGTGCTGTAGGCGATGGCGAGGCCCACGACCGCGTAGATCGCCCAGGGGTGCAGCGTCCAGTGGAACAGGGTCGTCGCCATGGAGGTCTCCATGGCGGCGGCCTTGTCCGCGGGGTCGGTGCCGGGCGGCGGCGTGGTGAAGTGCGCGAGCGGTTCGCTGACGCCATAGAACATCAGACCGATGCCCATGCCGGCGCTGAACATCATCGCGACCCAGGAGACGGTGCGGAACTCGGGTTCCTCGCCCTCCTTGCCGAGTGTGATTTTTCCGTACCGGCTGACCGCCAGCCACAGCGCGAAGACCACGAAGCCGGACGCCGCCAGCATGAAGGCCCAACCACCGTTGTGGATCAGGCCTTCGAGCATGTCCGACGAGACGTCTTCGAGGGTGTCCGTGGCGGTGGCGCCCCACACCACGAACGCCAGGGTGAGCACGGCGGTGACGCCGAAGACCACCCGGTCCGTCTGTGGGGACCGGCCGCCGGAGGAGTCCGCCGATGTCGGCGGGCCTCCTCCGGCGTCCGCTTTCTCTGATTCCTGGGTCACAAGTGCACCTTTCGCGGAGTCGTTGATCGACCTTGGGTTCTTCTCCGCTACCCCCTACCACATGTGACGTGCGCTCCGATGCCTCAACAGTCGGTGTCGGGCTGCCCGGTGACGAGGTGGTACGGCGCGCGTTCGTCCAGGAGCAGCGGGACGAGTGCGCGCGCGGGCTGCCGCAGTGGCACGAGCACCCCCGAGCCGTCCCGCTTCACGGTAACGCCGTGGAGGCCGAGTTCATCCTTGACGTCGGCGAACTGTTGCGGCGTCAGCCGGTAGCCGCACGCCGGGTCCTCGATGATCTCGCCGGGCTCGGCCGGGTCATTGTCGGCGCCGCCCAGGTAGACGGGTCCGCGGTCGCGCAGGCCCGCGAGCCGGGACGCCGTGCTGGCCGCCTCCAGACGTCGGCGGTGCTCGTCCGCGTACGAGAACAAGCCGGTGAGCGCGGAGAGTTGGGAGTCGACGCGGCGCCGGTTGTTCAGCGCCGGGTCGTTCTTCTCGGCGTCCGTGAGGGGGTCGACGCGGCTCTCGATCAGGAGTCCGGCGGCGTGCTTGAGGCCGGAGGCGTTGCGCAGGATGCGCTCCTGGCCGTCGCCCGCGACCTGCTTGACGGGCTCACCGGTGACCGGGTCGGTCCAGATGCCGTACGTGCCCGTGCTGTAGCCGTCCGCCTCGGCGGCGGGCCGCACGTGGTCGAGGGAGAGCGCCTTGGCCTCCCGGTGCAGCGCGCCGTGCGTGTTGAGGTTGCGCGGCCACAGGTCGAACAGGTCCTTGTCGTAGAACTTGGGCGTGGCCCCGTACTCGTGCAGGTCGTAGATGGCGTCGGGCTCGCGGTCGCGGATGACGGCGGCCAGGGCGCGGCCCTCGGCGGTGGCCAGGGCTATGTGGTCGCGGTTGATGTCGACGCCGTCGGAGTTGCCGCGGGTGTCGGCGGCGCGCCCGTCCGGGTTGGCGGTGGGCACGACGAGGAGGGTGGTGCGGGACAGGAAGCGCCGGGTCTTCTTGTCCTTGGCGTAGGCCAGGTCACGGATCGTGGTCAGGCAGGCCTCGCGGCCTGACGGCTCGTCACCGTGCTGGCTGCACACGAGCAGGACGGTGCTCGCGGTGCGGCGCTCGCCGATCCGCACGAGCTGCACGGGCCGGTCCTGCTCGGTGGTGCCGATGCGGGCCACCGACACCCGGTCGGTGGCCTTGTCGATGGTTCTCAGGAGCTGCTGCTCCTCGGGCTGGCTGGTCCAGCGCGCCCCGTTGGTCTCCTCGAAGCCGGTGCGCGGCGGCTTCGGGGCCGCCTGTGCGGGGGCCGTCAGGAGGGGTGCGGCGAGAGCGGCACAGGCCGCGGCCAGGGCCACGGCGCGGATGCGGGGGGTCATGAGGTGCGGCCTCCAGGGATGCGGTCGATCAGGCGCGGCGGTGCGACGCCGTCGAGGCGGGACGCGCGCGGCGTGGCGGCGTGCGGGTTCGTGGCGAGGGCCTTGGCGCCGCCGACGAGCGGCACGCGCGCGACGGTGCGGGCGAGGTCGACGGTGAGGGTCGGGGTGTCGGCGGGGGGCTGGATGAGGTTGCGGTCGGTGCCGCCGACGATCAGCGCGAGCCGGTGGCCCTTCGGCACGACGTGGTCGCCGGCGGCCAGGTCGAGGGTGATGGTGTACGGCTTGCCGGGGGTGAGCGGCTCCCCCTGCTGGTCGGAGGCGTGGTTGCCGAGGTCGGCCCAGCCGCGGCTGAAGATGGTGTAGTCGACGGCGGCGGTCCTGGCCTCGGTGTTCTTGAAGCAGGCGCTGTCACCGGGGGCGCTCTGGCCCCAGCAACCGCGGTCGGGGAGCGTGGTGATGCCCTCGTCGTCGTGGGCGTAGTCGCGGATGGTGTCCGGGCCGAGGTCGACGAGGACGGCGCTCAGGTGCGCCGTGCGGGTCGTCGGCGTCACGGTGACCGTCACCCGCGAGGAGCCGGCGACGCGCAGGTCCCGGGCGAGCGGCCGGGTGGTGAACCCGGCCTTGGCGGGCGTGGCCGAGTCGATCGTCGCGGCCCAGTCGGTCTCGCCGAGGCGCCGGTCGTCGGTGAACGTCTCGGTGCCCTTGCCGGGGCGGGTGCCGAGGGTGCCGACGCCGGGCGCGGTGCCCTTGGCGGGGCGCAGCGCGGTGCTGCCGGTGGCGCGCGGCGGCCAGGTGCGGTCGGTGGTCCAGCGGTCGGGGGCGCGTTCGATGTCGGCCATGGGCTCGCGGTCGATGCCGTTGCGGTAGCCGAGGAGTTCGTGGTCGAACCAGCGGTGCAGGGTGCGGACCCAGTCGGCGCGGCGGAAGTCGAACGGGTCGACGTGCCCGGTCTGGCTCAGCCAGATCTTGCGCTGCACGCCGGCGTCGGCGAGGGCGTCCCACCACTGCCCGAAGTGCTTGGTGCGCACGTTCAGGTCCTGCAGGCCGTGCACGACGAAGACGCTGGCCTTGACCTTGCGGGCGTCCGGCACGTGGTCGCGTTCGGTCCACAGCGGGGTCCAGTCGCCGCTGCGGGGCGAGCCGTCGATGATGCGCTGCTGCACATGGCCGCAGCGGGCGCGGGCCTCGGGGCTCTCCACGTAGTCGGACAGCCACTCGGGGCCGCCCTGGAGCGGGGCGCCCTTGGCGAAGTAGTAGTCGTACCAGGAGGAGATGGCGCCGATCGGCACGATCGTCTCCAGGCCCTCGACGCCGGTCGCGGCGACGCCGTTGGCGATGGTGCCGTCGTAGCTCTTGCCGATCATTCCGGTGCGGCCGTTGGTCCAGCGCGCGTCGGTGCGCTTCTCGCCGGTGCGCGAGGTGTAGCCGCGGGCGCGGCCGTTGAGCCAGTCGACGACGGCCTTGGCGGACTGGACGTCGGAGCGGCCGCCGACGTCGACGCAGCCGTAGGAGCGGTTGGTGCCCGCGAGGTCGACGGCGACGAAGGCGTAGCCGCGGGGCACGAAGTAGTTGTCGTAGTACAGCGGGAACTGGACCGGGTCGCCGTTCGCGTCGTACGTCTTCTTCTGGCTCTCGTTGCCGCGCCCGCAGCAGGAGTAGTACGGGCTGGCGTCCATGATCACGGGTATCTTCCGGCCCCTGGCCGCGGGTTCGCGGGGCCGGACTATGTCGACGGCGACACGGTCGGTCTTTCCGTCCGCGTCGCCGTCGATCCGGGTGTCGACCCACACGGATTCGCGTATCGCGTCCGCGTAGGAGTAGACGGGTCTGCTCTCCTTGGGCTGCGCGTACGTCTTCGGGCCGCGCGGCGCGGAGTGCGCGGCGCCGCCCGGGGACAGGAGCGTGGCCAGCAGGGCGGCGAGGGCCGCCACCAGGAGCGCTCTCCACATCGTCGGGGTCAGGGGGCGCGTGCGTCGCGCGCGTATCGGCATGGCGCGGAAGGTACACGCGTCAACAGCCGCCGGAAAGAGGGCCGTAGCCGGAGCGGAAAGGTCCATGGGACGTGATCGCACATGTCGGCCGAATGGCGATCGTGTGACATATGCGGCCATGGACATGGTCAGGGGCGGGAGTGCTCAATAGGGTCGACCGCATCGAGAGTTACCTCGCGCCGGACGCGGCTCGGCGGCCCCGCATCCCTGGGGCCGCCGGGCCGCGCCGTGGCGCAACCCGTCTCATTCCGTGATGACTTGGAGATTCCCGTGCACCGCAGACTCATCGCCCCGGGCGCACTCGCGGCCGCGTTCGCCCTGCTGGCGATCCCGGCATCGGCCGCCGACTTCTCCCCCGGGGCCCCGGGCGCCGGCGACCACTACTACCCCGACGCGGGCAACGGCGGCTACGACGTCTCCCACTACGACCTGCGCCTGAAGTACCAGCCGAAGACGGACCTCCTCGAGGGCACGGCCACGCTCCAGGCCACCACCACGCAGGACCTGTCGCGCTTCAATCTCGACTTCGGCCTGAAGGTCAGCGAGGTCCGGGTGAACGGCAAGAAGGCGGCGTTCGCCAAGACCGGCGAGCAGGAGCTGGAGATCACGCCGAAGGCGGGCCTGCCCAAGGGCAGTTCGGTGTCGATCGTGGTCCGGTACGCGGGCAAGCCCTCCGAGGTGAAGATCCACGGCTTCACCGCCTGGCAGCGCACCCCCGACGGCGGCGTCGCGGCCCAGGAGCCGGAGTCGTCGGCCTGGTGGTTCCCGGGCAACGACCACCCGCGCGACAAGGCGACGTACGACGTGTCGGTGTCCGTGCCGGACGGCACCCAGGCGATCTCCAACGGCGTCCTCCAGTCGCAGTCCTCCAAGCTCGGCTGGACCCGCTTCAACTGGCGCTCCAACAAGCCCCAGGCCACGTATCTCGCCACGCTCGCCGTCGGCAGGTTCGACATCACCACGGACAAGACCGAGAACGGCCTGCCCGTCCTCAACGCCTACAGCAAGGACCTCGGCGACAACGCGGGCGCCGCGCGCGCCAGCATCGAGCGGACCACCGAGGTCGCGGAGTGGCTGGAGGAGGTGTTCGGCGCGTACCCGTTCAACGCGCTCGGCGGCTACGTCCCGAACGTCCCCGCCAGCTACGCTCTGGAGACCCAGACCCGGCCCTTCTACGGCCCGAAGGCGTTCGCCAACGGCTCCAACGTCTCCATCGTGGTGCACGAGCTGGCCCACCAGTGGTACGGCGACAGCGTCTCCGTGGAGAACTGGAAGGACATCTGGGTCAACGAGGGCTTCGCCCGCTACAGCCAGTGGCTGTGGTCGGAGAAGGAGGGCGAGGGCACCGCGCAGGAGCTCGCCGACTACGTGTACGCGAACAACGCGGCGGACTCCCCCTTCTGGCAGGTCAAGCCCGGCGACCCGGGTCCGGACAACCAGTTCCACATCGCCGTGTACGACCGCGGCGCGCTCGCCCTGCAGGCCCTGCGCAACGAGGTCGGCGACAAGACCTTCTTCCGCATCCTGAAGGGCTGGCCGAAGGACCGCGCGTACGGCAACGCCTCGGTGCGGGACTTCGTGACGTACGCGGAGAAGGCCAGCGGCAAGCCGCTCTCCGCCCTCTTCGACACCTGGCTCTACCAGACGGGCAAGCCGGGCAAGCCCGCCGCGCGGGACGCCGGGGTCGCCCGGTCCGCGGCCGCGGGCGCGCAGGCGAAGCCGAAGTCCTGGAAGAAGATCGCGGCGACGAACTCGCTGCACGAGCACGAGGACGGGGCCGGGCACGCCAAGGGCCACGACCACCGCTGACGGCTGTTCGGTACGTGAGGTGCGTCCCCGCTCGGTGCTCCGGTGCCGGGTGGGGGCGTGGTCAGCCCCGGGCGCGGTGGGCCGCGCGGGCCCGGCGCGCCACGGGGGCGTAGCGGAGGCGTTCCGGCAGCCGCGGGCCGATCCGGCGGACCACGCGGCCGAAGCGGATCAGGCGGCGCTCCTGGCGGGGCGTCCAGGCCAGGCCGATGGCCGCGCGGGCGTCGGGCGGCAGCAGGCCCACGGTGAGGAAGCGCCGGAACCGGGCGAGGCCGGGCCAGAGCAGCGGCCACAGGACCCGGAGGGCCACGCGGAGCGCGCGGGGGCCGCGGTCGGGCGGCGGCACCGGGCGGTCGACGGCGATCAGCTCGCGTACCACCGCCGTCTGCTCCAGCTCCTCGGTGAGCATCCGCCGGTAGTACGGCCAGAACTCCTCCGGGGACTGCGGCATGTCCCGGTCGTGGAGCCCGAGCACCCGGCCGACCTGGAGCCACTCGGCGTAGAGCTGCCGCTCCTGTGCGGGCGTGAACGGCTCGCCCAGGTACGCGCGGGCGTGCCGGTGGACGGGGAAGCCGGTGGCGTGCACCCAGGCGTAGTTCGCGGGGGTGAGCGCGTGGTAGTGCCGCCCGCGGGTGTCGGTGCCCCGGACGTCCCGGTGCAGCGCGCGCAGCCTGCGCCCCTCGGCGGCGGCGGCCTCTCCCCCGTACACCCAGAGCAGCAGGGACCTGATCGAGCGCTCGCCGCGCCCCCACGGGTCGGTGCGGAACACCGAGTGCTCGTCGACGCCCGCGCCGACCGCCGGGTGCGCCACCTGCAGGGCCATCGCGGCGGGCAGGGCGAGGAGCGTGCGGTACTCACCGGCGATGTCCCACAGGATCCCGTCGGGCGGGGGTGGCGCGGGGTCGGGCACATCACCAGTATGCGGCGGTATGCCCGCCCTGTGCGCGACGCCCGCGAGCCGTGCGGACACGGCAGCGGTGTGCGGACACCACAGCGGGCGGTGCCCCGGAGGACACCGCCCGCTGTCGAAGCTCCGCGCGCGGGCTGCTGCCGCGCACGCCTTGCGCTACTTGCTGAGCTCCGCCGCCTCGCGCTCGGTCTCGCGGTCCGCCTTGCGGCGGATCGCGTACCAGCCGACGGTGAGGGCCGCCGCCACGATCGGGATGAGGAACAGCGTCTTGCGGCCCACCTCGGCGTCCTTCCACATCAGGCCGAGCACGGCAAGCAGGAAGGCGATGGTGACGTACTGCGTGACGCCGCTGCCCGGCAGCTGGAAGCTCGGCCTGGTCAGGTGGCCTTCCTTGGCCCGGCGCACGAAGGCGAGGTGGCAGACCATGATGCTGATCCAGGTGCCGATGATGCCGAGGGACGCCACGTTCAGGACGATCTCGAAGGCCTTGTCCGGGACCACGCGGTTCAGCGCGACGCCGAGGACACCCACCGAAGCGGTGAGCAGGATGCCGCCGTAGGGGACCTGGTTGCGGTTCATCTTCGCCGTGAACTTCGGGGCCGAGCCCGCCATCGCCATGGAGCGCAGGATGCGGCCGGTGGAGTACAGGCCGGAGTTCAGCGAGGACATGGCGGCGGTGAGGACGACGAAGTTCATCACGTCACCGGCGCCCGAGACGCCGATCTTGGAGAGCACGGTGACGAAGGGGCTCTCGTCGGCCGAGTAGACCGAGCCGGGCAGCAGCAGCGCGAGCAGCACGACCGAGCCGACGTAGAACACACCCACGCGCCACATGATCGAGTTCACCGCGCGCGGGACGACCTTCTGCGGGTCCTTGGTCTCACCCGCGGCGACACCGACGAGCTCCAGCGAGGCGTACGCGAAGACGACGCCCTGGAGGACGATCACGACCGGCATCAGACCGTTCGGCAGGAAGCCGCCGTGGTCCGTGATCATGTTCATGCCCGGCGTCTCGCCGCCCACCTTGTGCTGCGTGGAGACGAGGAAGATGCCGATGAACATGAAGGCGACCAGCGCCGCGACCTTGATGATCGCGAACCAGAACTCCATCTCGCCGAACCACTTGACGGAGATCAGGTTCACGGCGAGGACCACGGCGAGCGCGGCGAGCGCGAGCAGCCACTGCGGGATGTCCGTGAAGAAGCTCCAGTAGTGGGTGTAGAGCGCGATGGCCGTGATGTCGGCGATGCACGTCGTCGACCAGTTGAGGAAGTACATCCAGCCGGCGACGTAGGCGCCCTTCTCGCCCAGGAACTCGCGCGCGTAGCTCACGAACGATCCGGACGAGGGCCGGTACAGGACCATCTCGCCGAGGGCGCGTACGACGAAGAAGGCGATGATGCCGCACACGAGGTACGCGACGGCGAGCGCGGGGCCCGCCGAGTTCAGGCGGCCGCCCGCCCCGAGGAAGAGCCCCGTACCGATCGCGCCACCGATCGCGATCATGTTGACGTGGCGGCCCTTGAGGTCCTTGCTGTAACCGGCGTCGCCCGCGTCCGCGGGGGCGGCCTGGGACGCAGTGCGGGCGTCCGCGGCCGTGTCTACGGCGTCGTTGCTCACGTGGAAGGTCCACTCTGTGGTGCCCGGAAGAGGTTCCGGGGTCCGGATGTGCTGCGGGCCCGCGGCACCCCTGACGTGCCCGGACCAACGCGACACCTTCCCCCAGAGACCCTTCCGGATGCGGTGGCGCACATCACATAGCGGCACTTCTCACATGGTGGGCGACGTCTGTACAGTCCTACGTCACTCGGTGTACAGGCCGTCGATCACTTCGGCGTACCGCTGTCTGATGACCCTGCGGCGCAGCTTCAGGGACGGCGTCAGCTCGCCGGACTCCGGGCTCCACTCCTTGTCGAGCAGCCGGTACTTCTTGATCTGCTCGGTGCGGTTGAGGCGCGCGTTGGCCGCCTCGACGGCGCGGGCGATCTCGGCGCGCACGGCGGGGTGGTCCACGAGGCCGCCGCCGTCGGTGCTGTCGAGGCCGTGCGCCGCCGCCCACGCGGGCGCCAGCTCCGGGTCGAGGACGAGCAGCGCCACCAGGTACGAGCGGCCGTCGCCGTGGACGAGGGCCTGGCCGATGAGCGGGTGCTCCTTGAGGGCGTTCTCGACGAGCGCGGGCGCGACGTTCTTGCCCGTGGACGTCACGATCAGCTCTTTCTTGCGGTCGGTGATCCACAGGAAGCCGTCGTCGTCGAGGTGCCCGATGTCGCCGGTGGCGAACCAGCCGTCCGCGTCCCGGAGGCCGTCCACGCCGCCGTCGGCCCGCAGATAGCCGTCGGACACGTACGGGCCGCGCACCATGATCTCGCCGTCGTCCGCGACGCGTACCGCCATGCCCGCGAGCGGCTTGCCCACGGAGCCGATCCGGAAGGCCTCGGGCCCGTTGGTGGTGACCACGCCCGTCGTCTCGGTCAGCCCCCACGCGTCCATGACGACCAGGCCGAAGCCCGCCCAGAAGCGGGCCACGTCCACCGGCATCGGCGCCGCCGCGCTCGCCGTCCACGCGAGCCGGTCGAACCCGGCGAGCGCCAGCAGCGGATCGAGCACCTGCTCCTTGGCCTCGCGGTACGCCGCCGCGAGCGCGGCGGACGGCTCCTCGCCGCGTTCGCGGCAGGCGACGTGGGCGCGCGCCGTCTCGTTCGCGGCCTCGACGGCCCGGCGCCGCTCCTCGGGGAGCCCGGCGAGCGCCGCCCGCACGGCCGCGGCGAGCTTCTCCCACACCCGCGGCACGCCGAAGAACTGGCGGGGCCGCAACTCGCGCACGGTGGCGGCGACTTGGGTCGGCTCGGCGCACAGATAGACCTGGGCGGCGCGGAGCAGCGGCAGATAGATCCCGAGCATGCGCTCGGCGATGTGCGCGAACGGCAGGTAGCAGATGTGGCCGACGTGCTCGGGGAACTCGATCACGGAGTCCAGGGCGATGCCGTTGCCCACCACCGTGCGGTGGGTGAGGCGCACGCCCTTGGGGTCGCCGGTGGTGCCCGAGGTGTAGACGACGGTCAGCGGGTCCGTGGCCCGGGCCTCGCGCCAGGCCTTCTCGAAGGTGTCCGGGTTGACCAGGCGGGCGCCGGTGGCGTGCAGCGAGCCGTAGGTCCGGTGCGGCCCCGCGGCGGCCGGGTCGACGACCACCAGGCGCTCCAGGGGCGCCGTCGGGTCGGCCAGCAAGGGCTCCCAGCGGGGGAGTTCGCGCGCGCCCCCGACGATCGCGACGCGGGCGCGGCTGTGCCGGGCGATGTGCGCGATCTGCTCGGGAGCCGACGTGCCGTACACGGTGACGGGGACCGCGCCGAGGTGGACCAGGGCGAGGTCGCTCAGCCAGTGCTCGGGGGTGTTGCCCATCATCATCAGGACGTGCTCGCCGCGGCCGACGCCGAGCGCGGTGTACCCGGCGGCGAGGACGGCGGTCTTGCGGCGCACCTCGCTCCAGGTGAGGGTCGTCCAGCCGTCGCCCTCGCGCCAGGAGAGCGCGGGCAGTTCGGGGTGGTCCTCGGCGTTGCGCAGCAGCAGGGCGGGGAAGGTGATGCGGTCCGGGTCTGCGGGAAGCCGCAGGATCGTGGTCATGAAACCGCCTCCTGGCACCGTGGGTTCGCCGTCGGCTACATGGCGTGACTGGCCCGGAGACTTTCACAACAGTGGTGGCACAGCAATACTGTTGCACCGCATTACTCCATATCCCGGGGGCGGTCCCCGGACCCCCAGCCGACAGCGCACACCGACGGGGAGGCGACCGACGGCGATGACGACGGACACGGAGCAGTCGACGGACACGGCCGACGACACGACGTTCACGGTCGACGAGTTGGCCGCGCACGCGGGCGTCACGGTCCGCACGATCCGCTTCTACAGCACCAAGGGCCTGCTGCCGCCGCCGGTGATCGGCCCGCGACGCGTGGGCCACTACGGCCGGGAGCACCTGTCCCGCCTCGCCCTCATCGAGGAGTTGCAGCACCAGGGCATGACGCTCGCCGCGATCGAGCGCTACCTGGAGCAGCTGCCGCCCGGCCTGAGCGCGCACGACCTGGCCATTCACCGCGCGGTGGTGGCCTCGTGGGCGCCGGACGCGGCGGAGGACATGGCGCGCGCGGAGCTGGAGCGGCGGGCGGGCCGGGCCCTGTCGGACGAGGACCTGGACCGGCTCGCGGCGATGGGGGTGGTGGGCCGGGCGGCCGACACCGACCAGCTGCGGGTGGACACCGGGCTGTTGCGGCTCGGCGTACAGCTCCTCGACGTGCCGATCGCGCACGAGACGATCCTGGCCTCGCGCACCGTCCTGATGGAGCACGCGCGCTCGGCGGCGCACGAGCTGTCGCGGCTCTTCCGGGACGAGGTGGGGGACGCCTGCCGTGCGCGGGAGTCGGACCCCGAGCACGTCGCGGCGATGCGGTCCCTGTCGGCCCATATGCAGCCGATGGTGGTGCAGGCGCTGGTGACGGCGTTCCAGCGGTCGCTGAAGGAGGAGCTGCGGGAGTGGCTCAAGGAGTCCTGAGCCACTCCCCCGCGCGGGCAGCGGTCCGAGCCGCCGCACGCGTCGCGTTCAGCGCCGTCAGGCGTCGCTGAACTTCTCGCCCCGCTCGGCCTTCTGCACCAGCAGCGCGGGCGGCGTGAACCGCTCGCCGTAGCGCTCGGCCAGCTCCCGCGCGCGGGCCACGAACGCGGGCAGCCCGGCGCCGTCGTCGTACCCGTTGACGTACTGCAGAACGCCGCCCGTCCAGCCCGGGAAGCCGATGCCGAAGATGGAGCCGATGTTGGCGTCGGCGACCGACGTCAGGACGCCCTCCTCCAGGAGGCGCACCGTGTCGAGCGCTTCGGAGAAGAGCATCCGCTCCTGCATGTCCCGGAACGGGATCTCGTGCCCCTGCTTGGTGAAGTGCTCCCGCAGGCCGGGCCACAGACGGGTGCGCTTGCCGTCCTCGCCGTACTCGTAGAAGCCCCCGCCGCCGCTGCGGCCGGTGCGCTCGAACTCGTCGACCATGCGGTCGATGACGGCCTCGGCGGGGTGGCCGGGCCAGGTGCCGCCCGCTTCCTCGATGGCCCGCTTGGACTCGTTGCGGATCTTGCGGGGCAGCGTGAGGGTCAGCTCGTCCATGAGGGACAGCACCTTGGCGGGGTAGCCGGCCTGTGCGGCGGCCTGCTCGACCGACGCGGGCTCGATGCCCTCGCCGACCATGGCGACGCCCTCGTTGATGAAGTGCCCGATGACGCGCGAGGTGAAGAAGCCGCGCGAGTCGTTGACGACGATCGGCGTCTTGTTGATCTGGCGTACGAGGTCGAAGGCGCGGGCCAGCGCCTCCGCGCCGGTGCGCTCGCCCTTGATGATCTCGACGAGCGGCATCTTGTCGACGGGCGAGAAGAAGTGCAGGCCGATGAAGTCGACCGGTCGGGACACGCCCTCGGCGAGCGCGGTGATGGGCAGCGTCGAGGTGTTGGAGCACAGCAGCGCGTCCGGCTCGACGACGTCCTGGATCTCCTGGAACACCTTGTGCTTGAGCGCCGGGTCCTCGAAGACGGCCTCGATCACGGCGTCGCAGCCCGCCACGTCCT
The DNA here is from genome assembly GCF_014650815.1 of Streptomyces flavofungini. Taxonomy (GTDB): domain Bacteria; phylum Actinomycetota; class Actinomycetes; order Streptomycetales; family Streptomycetaceae; genus Streptomyces; species Streptomyces flavofungini. The sequence continues at coordinate 55,367 of NZ_BMVR01000010.1, read as the reverse complement.
GCGGGTCGGCGGTCGGCGTGATGCGGGCGAGCAGCGCGTCGGCCTTGTCCTGGGTGGTGCGGCCCCGGGAGACGGCCTTGGCGCACAGCTTCTCCGAGTAGGCCCTGCCCTTCTGCGCGGCCTCGGCGGAGACGTCCTTGAGGACGACGTCGATGCCCGCGCGGGCACAGGAGTAGGCGATGCCCGCGCCCATCATCCCGGCGCCGAGCACGGCGACCTTGCGGACCTTCTTCTGCTCGATGCCCTGGGGCCGGTTGGCGCCGGAGTTGACCGCCTGGAGGTCGAAGAAGAACGCCTGGATCATGTTCTTGGCGACCTGTCCGGTGACCAGCTCGGTGAAGTACCGGGCCTCGATGGTCAGGGCGGTCTCGAAGTCGACCTGGGAGCCCTCGACGGCGGCCGCGAGGATGTTGCGCGGGGCCGGGTAGGGGGCGCCCGCGAGCTGCTTCTTCAGGTTGGCGGGGAACGCGGGCAGGTTGGCGGCGAACTTGGGGTTCGCCGGGGTGCCGCCGGGGATGCGGTAGCCGGGGACGTCCCAGGGCTGCTGCGACTCGGGGTGGGCGTCGATGAAGGCGCGGGCCTTCTCGATCATCTCCTCGGGGGTGGCGGCCACCTCGTGGACCAGACCGTTCTCCAGGGCGCGCTGCGGCGTGTACTGGGTGCCCTGGAGCAGCACCTTCAGGAGCGCGTCGGCGATGCCCATGAGGCGTACGGTGCGGGTGACGCCGCCGCCCGCGGGCAGCAGGCCGAGGGTGACCTCGGGCAGGCCGATCTTCGAGCCGGGGGCGTCGAGGGCGACGCGGTGGTGGCTGGCGAGGGCGATCTCGTAACCGCCGCCGAGGGCCGCGCCGTTGAGGGCGGCCACGACGGGCTTGCCGAGGGTCTCGATGCGGCGCAGCGAGTTCTTGATGGCGGTGCCGGTCTCGAAGGCGACGCGGGCGTTCTCGGGGCCGACCTGGATCATGTCCTTCAGGTCGCCGCCCGCGAAGAAGGTCTTCTTGGCGGAGGTGTAGACGAACCCGCGGATCGCGTCCTTGTCGGCCTGGACGGCGGCCTCGGCGCGGTCGGCGATGGCGGCGATGGAGTCCTTGAACGCCTGGTTCATGGTGTTCGCGGACTGGTTGGGGTCGTCGAGGACGAGCGTGACGACGCCGGTGTCGTCCTGTTCCCAGCGGATGGTGGTGCTCTCGGTCATGTCGTTGTCTCCGTGAAGTCTCGTGCGGAAGCCTCTTGGGGGCGGGGCCCGGGGAGGGGGGGCTGCGTCAGGAGGCGCGGCGAGGCCGCGTGCCTCAGGGGTGCGGGGAACTGCGCGAGCAACCACCACGCGCCCGCAGCGGGCGACGCACCAGCCCCGTTGGCGCGGAGCCCTACACCCGTTCCACGATCGTGGCGATGCCCATCCCGCCGCCCACGCACAGGGTCGCCAGCCCGTACCGGAGGTCCCTGCGCTCCAGCTCGTCGACGAGCGTGCCCAGGATCATCGCTCCGGTCGCGCCAAGGGGATGTCCCAACGCGATCGCGCCGCCGTTGACGTTGACCTTGTCCAGGGACAGGCCCATGTCCTTGACGAAGCGCAGGACGACGGCCGCGAAGGCCTCGTTGATCTCGACGAGGTCGATGTCGTCGATGCCGAGCCCGGCCTTGGCGAGCGCCTTGCGGGTCGCGGGCGCGGGGCCGGTGAGCATGATCAGCGGTTCGGAACCGGAGACGGCCACGGAGACGACGCGGGCGCGCGGGGTCAGGCCGTAGCGCTCGCCGACCTCCTTGGAGCCGATGGCCACCAGCGAGGCGCCGTCGACGATGCCGGAGGAGTTGCCCGCGTGGTGGACGTGGTCGATCTCCTCGATCCAGTGGTACTTCTGCAGCGCGACCGCGTCGAAGCCACCCAGGTCGCCGATGTCCTTGAAGGACGGCTTCAACCTGGCGAGGGAGTCGGCGGTGGTGCCGGGGCGCAGGTGCTCGTCGTGGTCGAGCACGGTGAGGCCGCTGCGGTCCTTGACCGGGACGACGGACCGCTCGAAGCGGCCCTCCTTCCAGGCCGCGGCGGCCCGCTCCTGGGAGAGGGCGGCGTACTCGTCGACGTCGCGGCGGCTGAAGCCCTCGATCGTGGCGATGAGGTCGGCGCCGATGCCCTGGGGCGCGAAGTTCGTGTCCCAGTTGGTCATCGGGTCGGCGAACCAGGCGCCGCCGTCGGAGGCCATCGGCACCCGCGACATCGACTCGACGCCGCCCGCGAGCACCAGGTCCTCCCAGCCCGAACGGACCTTCATCGCGGCCAGGTTGACGGCCTCGAGGCCCGAGGCGCAGAAGCGGTTCTCCTGGACGCCCGCGACCGTGTCGGGCAGACCGGCGGCGATGGCGGCGATCCGCGCGATGTCGGAGCCCTGGTCGCCGACGGGACCGACCACACCGAGCACGATGTCGTCGATGGCGGCCGGGTCGAGGCCGGGGAAGCGGGCCTGGATCTCGTGGATCAGCCCGACGACGAGGTCGATCGGCTTGGTGCCGTGCAGGGCACCGTTCGCCTTGCCGCGTCCGCGCGGGGTGCGGATCGCGTCGTATACGTACGCTTCGGTGGTCACGCGTGAGCCTTTCGGGGGTGTCCGGGAGGGGTGGGGTCAGCCGAGCAGCGAGCGGCCGATGATCTCTTTCATGATCTCGGTCGTGCCGCCGTAGATGGTCTGGATCCGGCCGTCGGTGAACGCCTTGGCGACGCGGTACTCCGTCATGTAGCCGTAGCCGCCGTGCAGTTGCAGACAGCGGTCGGCGACGCGTTTCTGCAGCTCCGTGGCCCACCACTTGGCCATGGAGGCGTGCACGGCGTCGAGGGTGCCGGCGGCGTGGTCGGCGATGCACCGGTCCAGGAAGGAACGGGTGACGGCGCACTCGGTGGCCATCTCCGCGATCTCGAAGCGGATGTGCTGGAGCTTGGCGAGCGGGCGCCCGAAGGCCTCGCGCTCCTTGACGTACGCGGTGGTGATCTCAAGGAGGTACTCGGCGGCGGCGATCCCGGCGACGGCGATGCCCATGCGCTCCTGCGCGAGGTTCGTCATCAGGTGCACGAACGCGCCGTTGAGCTCGCCGAGCAGGTTCTCCTTGGGCACGCGCACGTCGTTGAAGAACAGCTCGGCGGTGTCCTGGGCCTTCTGGCCGATCTTGTCGAGGTTCCGGCCGCGCTCGAAGCCCGCCGTGCCGCGCTCGACGACCAGCAGGGACAGGCCGTGCGCGCCGCCCTCGGGGGTGGTCTTGGCGACGACGATGACGAGGTCGGCGAGGATGCCGTTCGAGATGAACGTCTTGGAGCCGTTGAGCAGCCAGTGGTCGCCCTTGTCCACGGCCGTCGTGCGGATGCCCTGCAGGTCGGAGCCCGCGCCGGGCTCGGTCATGGCGATCGCGGTGATGGTCTCGCCGGAGCAGAAGCCGGGCAGCCAGCGGCGCTTCTGCTCGTCGGTGGCGAGGCCCGTCAGATACGGCCCGATGATGTCGTTGTGCAGGCCGACGGCGAGGCCCGCGGCGCCCGCGCGGGTGAACTCCTCGGCGATGACGGCGGCGTAGCGGAAGTCGGTGTTGCCGCCGCCCCCGTACTCCTCGGGCACGGCGAGGCCGAGCAGGCCCTGGCGCCCGGCGGCGAGCCAGGCCGCACGGGAGACGACGCCGTCCTGCTCCCACTGTTCGTAGTGCGGCAGCACCTCCTTGGCGAGGAAGGTGCGGACCGTCTCGCGGAACGCGTCGTGCTCGGGGTCGAAGAGCTGCCGTTGCATGTGTCTGTGGACCTCCTCGGCCCTAGAGCCATCCCTTGACGGTTTCGATGAGCCCGGCCGGGTCGGGTCCGACCGGTACGACGTTGAGCATGGTGACGCCCGCGGCGCGGAACACCTCGACGCGCTCGCGGACGTAACCCGCGGGGCCGCACAGCGACATGAGTTCGCAGAACTCGTCGGGCACGGCGGCCTCGGCCTCCTTCTTGCGCCCGGCCAGGTACAGCTCCTGGATGCGCGCGGCCTCCTTCTCGTAGCCGTACGCGACCGCCAGGTCGTTGTAGAAGTTCTTGCCCACGGCGCCCATGCCGCCTACGTAGAGGGCGATCTGCGGTCGGGCGAGGTCGCGGGCGGCCGCCGCGTCGTCGCCGATGGCGAGCAGTCCGCCCGCGACGACCTGGAGCGGGCCGAGCGCCGGATCGCGCCGGGCGCGGCCCTCGGCGAGGGGCGCGCCCCAGACCTCGTGCGCCTTCTCCGGCAGGAAGAGCGTGGGCAGCCAGCCGTCGGCGATCTCGGCGGTCATGCGGACGTTCGCGGGGCCCAGGGAGGCGACGTACAGCGGCACTTCGGCGCGGACGGGTCTGGTGAGGATCTTCAGGGGCTTGCCGAGGCCGCCGGGGCGCGGCATGTCGGTGATGCCGTGGTGGTCGATGACCTCGCGGCGCAGGATGCGGCGGGTCAGCTCGATGGTCTCGCGGGTGCGGCCGAGCGGCTTGTCGTACGCCTTGCCGTGCCAGCCCTCGACGACCTGCGGCCCGGACGCGCCGAGGCCGATGAGCGCGCGGCCGCCGGAGATCGCGTCCAGCCCGGCGGCGGTCTGGGCGATGAGGGCGGGGGTGCGCGAGTAGACGTTGAGGATCCCGGCGCCGATGCGCATCCGCTCGGTGCGGGCGGCCAGATAGCCCATGATCGTGGGCGAGTCGAAGCCGTACGCCTCGGCGACCCAGACGGCGTCGAGGCCCGCCCGTTCCAGGGCGGCGACGGCGTCGGCGCCCTCGCGGGGGTCGCCCGCGTAGGCGAGCGGGGTGGAGATCTCCATCAAGCGCCTTCCTGGGTGGGGTGGGGTGGTGCGGGTGTGTCCCGGGCGGCCGGGCCCGGGCCGCGTGCGTCCGGGGCGAGCAGGTCCGGTACGTCCCAGTCGTGGGCCACGGCCGCCGTGTCAGCGCCGGGCTGCGCGGGGCCCGAACGCACGGACGCGGGCGTCGCGGAGAAGCGCGGGGCGGGCGCGGGCTGGGTGATCCCGCTGTGGTCGGTGAAGGTGCCGCGGGCGGCGAGGTGCGGGTGCTCCGGGGCCTCCCGGAGCGAGAGCACGGGCGCCACGCAGGCGTCGGAGCCCTCGAAGACAGCCGTCCACTCCGCGCGCGTACGCGTCCGGAACCGGGCGGCCACGGCCTCCCGCAGCTCGCCCCAGCGCGCCAGGTCCTTACGGGCGGGCGCGACCTCGCCGAGGCCGATGAGGGCGATGAACTCGTCGTAGAACTGCTGCTCCAGGGCGCCGACGGCCATGTGCTCGCCGTCCGCGGTCGCGTAGGTGCCGTAGAACGGGCAGCCGCCGTCGAGGAGGTTCGCGCCCCTGCGGTCCTGCCAGCTGCCGGCCGCGAGCATGCCGCGGATCATCGCGGACAGATGCGCGGTGCCGTCGACGATCGCCGCGTCCACGACCTGCCCGGCGCCGGTGGACCGCGCGTGGTGCAGGGCGGCGAGGACGCCGACGACCAGGTACAGCGAGCCGCCCGCGTAGTCCCCGAGGAGGTTCGCGGGGACGGTGGGCGGCTCCCCCGGGGCGCCGATCATGCCGAGGGTGCCGGTCAGGGCGATGTACGCGATGTCGTGCCCGGCGCGCTGGGCGAGCGGGCCCTCTTGGCCCCAGCCCGTCATGCGGCCGTAGACGAGCCGGGGGTTGCGTGCGTGGCAGGGCGCGGGGCCGACGCCGAGGCGCTCGGCGACCCCCGGGCGGTAGCCCTCGATCAGCACGTCCGCGCGGGCGACCAGGTCGAGGACGCGGGCCGGGCCCTCGGGGGCCTTGAGGTCGACGACGACGCTGCGCTTGTTCCGGTTGGTGACGTCGTACGCCGGGTCGATCGCGAGTCCGCCGCCGCCGGGCCGGTCGACGCGCACGACGTCGGCGCCGAGGTCGGCGAGCAGCATGGCGGCGAACGGGCCGGGTCCGATGCCCGCCAGCTCGACCACGCGCACCCCGGCGAGCGGTCCGTGAACGCCCTTGTCCGGCACTGCCATTGAGCCCCCAGCACTGTGACACAACCGATGTAACACCAGTGATGCTAAGAACGTGTTCCACTCCGCACAAGCCCTTGGCGAGCAAGCGCTTAGCCAAGGAGTCGGTCAGGGGGCGTCCGCCTGGGGGGCGCGAAGCCTCATGTGGCGCGCTCCTCCAGTTCCGCCACGCGCTTCTTCGGTGCGATCGTCCGATAGCTCTCCTCGACCCAGTCGCACAGCAGGTCCGCGGCCGGGGCGCCCTCGGCCGCCAGCGGGACCCGCACCCAGCCGGACCTGCCCAGGCCGTACCCCGCAGGTTCGGCGCCCGGGCTGGTCAGCGCGTGGGCGTGCGCCGCCTCGTCGGTGAGCTTGACCGTGACGGCCAGCGGACAGCTGCCGTCGTCGACCCCGAGGAAGACGAACACTTTCTTGTGAACCTTCGCGACGCTCTCCCCCCAGGGGAACTCCTCGACGGCGCCCGGCAGCCCGAGCGCGAAGGACCGCACCCGCTCCCACTTGGCCAGCGCGGCCCTCGACGGCTTCCTCGACACCTTCCCCGGCTGCGGCCCTGCCGTGTCCGCCATGGCACCTCCTCGTTCGGGACCCGCTCGTTCACGCTAGCCTCAGCCACCGACAACGGCGCGGGACACACGGCTGAGAGGTGCCATGACCAGTCATGACAAGGACCGTCCCTACGACATCGTGCTCTTCGGAGCCACGAGTTTCGTGGGGGCGCTGACCGCCGAGTACCTCTCCGCGCACGCCCCCGACACCCTGCGCTGGGCCATCGCCGGGCGCGACGCGGCCAAGCTGCGGCGGCTGCGGGAGCACCTCGCGGCGGACCGTCCGGGCTGCGCGGAGCTGCCCGTCGTGCTCGCGGACGCCACCGACCCGGCGACGCTGCGGGAGCTGGCGGCGGGGGCGCGCGTGGTGGCGAGCACCGTCGGCCCGTACCTCAGCCACGGACAGGACCTGGTGGCCGCGTGCGCGGAGGCCGGGACGGACTACGTCGACCTGTGCGGCGAGCCGGAGTTCGTCGACCTCATGTACGTGCGGCACGACGCCCGCGCGCGGGAGACCGGCGCGCGCCTGGTGCACGCCTGCGGCTTCGACTCCGTGCCGCACGACCTGGGCGCGTACTACACCGTGCGGCAGCTCCCCGAGGACGTGCCGCTGCGCGTCGACGGGTTCATCAGCGCCGACGCGCGCTTCTCCGGCGGTACGTTCTCCTCCGCGCTCCAGCAGTTCGCGCGCGGGCCGCAGCTGCTGTCCGCCGCGCGCGACCGTCGCCGGCACGAGCCGCGGCTGGTGGAGCGCCGGGCGTCCACCCCGGCGGGCGGCCCCCGGTACGCCGGGGAGATCGGCGCCTGGGCGCTGCCGCTGCCGACCATTGACCCGCAGATCGTGGCGCGTTCCGCGCGGGCACTGCCCCGCTACGGCCCCGACTTCCGCTACCGCCACTACGCCGCCGTGAAGTCGCTCCCCGTCGCCCTCGGCGGGGTGGCGGCCGCGGGCGCGCTGTTCACCGCGGCCCAGGTCCCGCCCGCGCGGCGCTGGCTCGCCGGCCTCCTCAAGCCCGGCGAGGGACCCGACGCGGCCCGCCGTGCGACGAGTTGGTTCTCCATGCGCTTCGTCGGCGAGGGCGGCGGCAAGCGGGTCTTCACCGAGGTCTGGGGCGGCGACCCCGGCTACGGCGAGACCGCGAAGATCCTCGCCGAGGGCGCGATGTCCCTGGCCCTGGACGAACTCCCCGCCGTCGCGGGCCAGGTGACCACGGTGGTGGCGATGGGCGACGCGCTGACGAAGCGGCTCGTGGACGCGGGGATCGGGTTCCGGGTGGCTGCGGTGCGGTGACGTGGAGGGCGGGGCGGCGTGCGGCGTGCGGTGCCTGGTGCCGGGTCGCGTGCGGCGTGCCCGTCGGATGCGGCGTACGGCCCGCGTCAGGCGCCCGTCGCCTCCCGCAGTGCCGCCCGGCACAGCGCGTCCGCCCTGCGGGTGGTCTCCGGAAGGCGGTAGCGCGGGGTGAGGTGGAGGGTGTGGGCGCGGGCGTCGGCGAGGGTCACCCGGTGGCCGACCGAGACGAACACCGGCTTGACGCCCTCCCGGGTGCGCAGCGCGCTGCCGACCTCCTCCGCGCCGTCGAGCAGCGGCGCCGCGCTGCCGCGGGCGGCGCCGGGCGCCTCGTACGCGAACGTGAACGGGTTCTTGGCGACGCCGATCGTGGGCCGCCCGGTCAGCACCCCGAGGTGGCTGGCGAGCCCGCAGCGGCGCGGGTGCGCGACGCCGTACCCGTCGCACACGACGAGCCCCGGGTCGGCCGTCAGCGCGTCCAGCGCCGCGAGGACCGCCGGGACCTCCCGGAACGCCAACAGGCCCGGAACGTAAGGGAAGGCGACCTGGCCGACCGCCGTCGCCTCCTCGACCACCTCCAGGCTCGCCCCGTCCAGCACCACGACGGCCGCGGCGACCACGTCGCGCTCGTCGTCGTAGGCGACGTCCACGCCCGTGACGTGGCCGGTGCCGGGCCGGGGCCCGGACTCGTCGCGCACGACCCGCTCGCGCAGGGCGTCCTGGACGGCGCGGGCCGCCGACTCGTCAGCGGGCCAGTCGGCGGGCAGAGGCGGGATAGCGGCGGGCGTGGGCGTGCTGGGCGTGGGCGTGCTGGGCGTGGGCGTGCTGGGCGTGGGTGTGGCGGGCGTGTTCATGATGGGCCGAGCCTAAGCCGTCGGCAGAAGCGACGGGCGGTCCGGTCCGGTCCCGCCGACGGCGCCGGGGTAGCCTCGCGATCATGTTTGTGATGGAGCTGACCTACACCGCCCCGGTCGACCGCGTCGACGCCCTGCTCGCCGATCATGTCGCCTGGCTGGACGAGCAGTACGCGGCCGGAGTCTTCATCGCGTCGGGACGCAAGAACCCGCGCGACGGCGGCGTGATCCTGGCCGTGGGCGACAGCCGCGAAGAGATCGAACGGCTCGCGGCGAGCGATCCGTTCACCGTCGGCGGTGTGTGCGCGTACCGCGTCACGGAGTTCCTGGCGACGAAGACGGCGCCCGAACTGGCCGCGTACCGGCAGCAGTTGCCGGGCTGAATCCGGCTCGGCGGCCCGACGGGCACCGGAGCGAGCGGCGCCCAGGACGCCCGGCCCCTCGTTCCGGTGCCGCCGTCTCAGCCCCGTTCGAGCCGCGCCACGCGCCCCTTCTCCCCCGCCGCCCAGCAGCCCAGGTCCCGCGCGCAGTCGACGGTGTCGTACGAACCGCCGTCCACCGTCCGCCAGCTCCGGCCGCCGTCCGTGGTGAGGTCCGTGCCGGTGGGACCGACCGCGAGGGCCGTGCGGCGGCTGTGCGGGAGCCAGGTGACGCCGGAGCGGTACGCGGGGACGGGCTTCGCGGCGGGCCGCCAGGTGCGGCCGCCGTTCGTGGTCGTCGCGGCGGCGCGGGGCGACTGCTGGTCGGCGCGGTAGTCCCCGCCGACGGCGATGCCGTGCGCGCGGTCGCGGAAGGCCAGGCCGAAGACGCCGCGCGCCGGGTCGCCGCCCGGGATCGGGGCGTCCGTGACGGTCCACGTCAGGCCCCGGTCGGCCGAGTGCAGCACCCGCGCACGGGCCGCCCCGCCCGTCGCCAGCCACACATGGCGCGAGCCCGAGTTGACCAGGCACTGGCCGCTCGCCGCGAACGCCGACTCGCCCTCCTGCGCCTTCGGCATGCCCCGGTCGGGCAGCACCTTCCAGGAGCGGCCGCCGTCGGCGGTCGACAGGATGCGGTACTTGCCGTTCACGGGGTCGCTCAGCGCGAGGCCGTGGCGGCGGTCGAAGAACGTCATGCAGTCGTAGAACGCCTTGGCGTCGGTGTTGCGGAAGGACTCCGTCCAGGTGGCGCCGCCGTCGTCGGTGCGCAGCACCCGGGACGCCTCGCCCTCGCCGATCGCGAGCACCACCGCGCGGCGCCCGTCGAACGCCTCGACGTCCCGGAATTCGAGACCCTCGGCCCCGGGCGGCGACACGTTCCGCCAGCTCGCGCCGCCGTCGGTCGTGCGCAGCACGGTGCCCTTCGTCCCGGCGGTCCACGCGGTGCTGCGGCTGACGGCGGCGAGGCCCCGGAAGCGGGCGTCGGTGCCGGTGGCCTTGAGCGACCAGGCGGGCCGGGTCGTGGTGCTCGCCTCGCCGGTCGCGAGGGAGACCGGCGAGGCGCTCGGCTCGCCCCGCACGGCTGAGGCCGACGGTTCGCCCCGCGCGGGCGGCACCGCCGCGACCGACGTCAGCGCGAGCGCCGCCGCACCGAGTCCGGCCCACACGCCACGGCTCGTCCACCGGGACCGCACCGGGCCCACCCCCTGCCGAGGACATTCCGCATTCCCCGTACGCATCGTCAGCCCCGCCCGCATTTTCCGTACCCCGCGCATCGCACGCCCCTCCCGGTCCAGCTGCCCCGTGGCCCTCATGGCGGGCCGAAGCTAGCCCACCCCCGGGGCCTCGTCCAGATGGCGGTACTGGGCCTTTCGGCGGTCGCCCGGGTGGAGGCCGGCGGGAACCGGTCGCGTTCCCCGGGTGTCGCGGTGACAGAGGTCACTCCCTCCGGAGGGGTCCTCGCGTGCACGGATCCTCCGTTTCCAACGTCTATTCAAGTGTCCGACCCCGGTCGTGCACACCCAGGTCGTCCAGCCGTCAGAGTTGAGGGAGCAGGCGTTGTCCACTGTCATCGAGCAAGCCGTTGAGGCCCGCCTGGTCGCCGCCGCGCCCCGGATGCCCACGATTCCCGCCACTCTGCACTACGACGGGCGCGACCCGTTCGCCGTGCGCATGAGCTTCCCGGCCCCGGCGACGCTGGAGGGCGTGGAGGTCTACTGGACGTTCGGCCGCGAACTGCTCACGCACGGCGTGGAGAACGCGGTGGGCGACGGCGACGTGCGCGTCCGGCCGTACGGCTACGACCGCACGGTCCTGGAGTTCCACGCCCCCGAAGGCACCGCAATCGTGCACGTCCAGACCGGCGACCTGCGCCGCTTCCTGCAGCGCACGACCGCCCTGGTCCCGGTCGGCCAGGAACACCTGCACGTCGACCTGGACCAGGATCTGGCCGACCTGATGCGCGACGCGTGCTGAGCGGGGGACCCGGCACCGGACGGACCCCCCGCACCCACGACGCCCCTCCGCCCGGTCTCAGCGGCCGAACAGCCCGTTGAGCTCCCCGTAGTCGAGCCCGCCCGCCAGCGACTCGTACGTCCCCTCGGTCAGCAGTTCCCGCGCGGCCCTGCGGACCAGGGCGTGGGCCGCCTGTGCGATGCCCGAGCCGGCGCTGACGCGTGCGACGCCGAGACCGGCGAGGTCCGCCACCGTCGGCGCGCCCGGTCCCACCATGATGTTCAGCGGCCCGTCGACGCCCTCGACCAGCGCCTTGACCGTGTCCGGGGCCACCGCGCCGGGCACGAAGACCCCGTCCGCGCCCGCGGCGAGGAACGCGGCGGCCCGCTCCAGGGTCAGCGCGAGCCGGGCGTCCGGGCCTTCGCCGACGCCCCGCAGGTAGGTGTCGACGCGCGCGTTCACGAACAGCGGTACGCCCGCCGCGTCGGCGGCACCGCGCGCGGCCGCGATCCGCTCCGCCTGCTCGGCGACCGGCCGCAGCGGCTCGGCCGTCCCGTACAGGGCGTCCTCGATGTTCACGCCGACCACCCCGGCGGCGAGCGCGGCGCGCACCGTGTCCGCGACGCCCGCCGCGTCCTCGGCGTAGCCGCTCTCGATGTCGGCGGTCACCGGCACCTCGACCGCGGCCGTGATGGCGGCGACGGCGGCGAGCGCCCGGTCCCGGGTCAGCCGGTCGCCGTCGGCGGCGCCCAGGGCCCAGGCGAGGCCCGCGCTGGTGGTGGCGACGGCGGCCGCACCGGCCGCCTCGACGACGCGGGCGCTCGCGAGGTCCCAGGCGTTGGGCAGGACGAGCGGGGCACCGGGGGTGTGCAGGGCGCGGAAGGCGGTCGCGGTGGCGTGCTGGTTCGTCATGGCCGGTACTCAAGCAGGGGTGCGGGAACGGGGTCTGGCGAGAATCCGACATCAACGGCAACCGCCCCGCCGACCCCCGCGACCACGCCGACGCCGACGCCGACGCCGACGCCGAGGACCGTCGCGCGGAAATTCCTTTGCGCGACGGCCGACCGACCCGGCACGCTGGTAGCGGAGGCCGCCCCGGGTACCAGACCGGCGCGTCCACCCCACCCCGAGAAAGCCCGTTGACAGACCCCCGCACCTCTTCTACGGTGTATAGCGGTTCTGTTGCCGTCGATTGGAGAAGGACGTTGCTCGTCTGAGGTCTTGAGACACCGCGTCGCAGCCGTCGACGAACTCCTCGCTTGTCGTGAGTTCTCCGCTGCGCACGATGTGTGCGACCTCGGCGTACGAGCCGTCCGTTCCGGCACCGGGCCTTCTCTCTTCTCCGGCCCCCCGGCGTGACCGCCTCCCGACGTCCGGCCCCGGCGCCCCGACGCCCTTGCCGACGCACACACGACCCTCGCGGTGTCCCGCACACGTTGCCCACACCCGCCGCACCACAAGCAACCGCGAGGCCCGTATGTCCTTGTCCCCCGCCACGTCCATCACCTGCACCTCCCTCGCCTTCGCCTGGCCCGACGGCACGAGCGTCTTCGACGGCTTCCAGGCCGCGTTCGGTCCCGGCAGGACCGGTCTGATCGGCCGCAACGGATCGGGCAAGTCGACCCTCCTGAAGCTCGTCGCGGGTGAACTGACGCCCGCCGACGGCACCGTCCGCACCGCGGGCGACGTCGGCTACCTGCCGCAGAACGTCACCCTGGACACCGCCCTGCGCGTCGACGAGGTCCTCGGCATCGCCGCCACCCGCGCGGCCCTGCACGCCATCGAGGCGGGCGACGCGAGCGAGGAGCACTTCACCGCCGTCGGTGACGACTGGGACGTCGAGGAGCGCGCCGCGGCCACCCTCGACCAGCTCGGCCTCGGCCACATCGGCCTGGACCGCACCACCGGCGAGGTGTCCGGCGGCGAGTCCGTGCTGCTTCGGCTCGCCGCGCTGCTGCTGCGCAGGCCCGACATCCTGCTGCTCGACGAGCCCACCAACAACCTCGACCTGCACGCCCGCAGGCGCCTGTACGCGGCCGTCGAGGCCTGGTCCGGGGTGCTCGTCGTGGTCAGCCACGACCGGGAGCTGCTCGACCGCGTCGACCAGATCGCCGACCTGCGCGACGGCGAAGTGACCTGGTACGGCGGGAACTTCAGCGCGTACGAGGAGGTGCTTGCCGTCGAGCAGGAGGCGGCGGAGCGCATGGTGCGCGTCGCCGAGGCCGACCTGCGCAAGCAGAAGCGCGAACTCACCGACGCCCAGGTCAAGTTGGCCCGCCGCAAGCGGTACGGCCAGAAGATGTGGGACAGCAAGCGCGAGCCCAAGATCGTCATGGGGGCCCGCAAGCGCGCCGCCCAGGAGTCCGCGGGCAAGCACCGCATCATGCACGAGGAGAAGCTGAGCGAGGCCAAGGAGCGCCTGGACGACGCCGTCGAGGCGGTACGGGACGACGACGAGATCCGCGTCGACCTGCCGTACACCGCCGTCCCGGCGGGCCGCACCGTTCTGACGCTGCAGGACCTGACACTCCGTTACGGAGCGCGGGTGAAGGGCAGGTTCGAGCTGCGCGGACCCGAGCGGATCGCGCTGGTCGGCCGCAACGGCGCGGGCAAGACGACCCTGCTCAGGACCATCAGCGGCGAACTCGACACCCTCGGTGGGGAGGCCGAGGCGCACGTGCCGCTGCGCTTCCTGCCGCAGCGTCTCGACGTGCTCGACGAGGAGCGGACCGTCGCCGAGAACGTCGCCCGGTTCGCGCCGGACGCCACCAACAACCGGATCCGGGCGCGGCTCGCCCGCTTCCTGTTCAAGGGCGCGAAGGCCGACCAGCGGGCCGCCACGCTCTCCGGGGGCGAGCGGTTCCGGGCGGCGCTCGCGGCGCTGCTGCTCGCCGAGCCCGCGCCGCAGCTGTTGATGCTCGACGAGCCGACGAACAACCTCGACATGGCGAGCGTCCGGCAGCTGTCCACCGCCCTGGAGAGCTACGAGGGCGCGCTGATCGTGGCCAGCCACGACCTGCCGTTCCTGGAATCCATCGGCATCACCCGCTGGCTGCTGCTCGACGGGGAGCTCAAGGAGTTCGCGGATCTCGCGGCGGTCACCGAGTTCACCATGAGCGCGCGGAGCGGGGAGAACACCACGGACGCCGAGCACGCCGAGCACGCCGAGGGCGCCGACAGCGCTCAGATCGCCTCGTAAAACAGGACAGGAGCTGTCGGGTATCCCGACTAGCTTCGCAGGTATGCGAGCAGCCAGTCACCCACCGCGCACCCGGTCCGACCACCAGCACATCACCATCAGCGGAGGCCGTGAGAACAATCTGAAGGAGGTGGACCTGCGCATCCCCAAAGGCCGGCTCACGGTCTTCACGGGGGTGTCGGGGTCCGGGAAGTCGTCGGTCGTCTTCGACACGATCGCCGTCGAGTCGCAGCGGCAACTCAACGAGACGTTCACGTGGTTCATCCGCAACCGGCTGCCGAAGTACGAGCGGCCGCACGCGGACGCCATCGAGGACCTCGCGCCCGCGATCGTCGTCGACCAGAAGCCGATCGGCGGCCACTCCCGCTCCACCGTCGGCACGATGACCGACATCTACTCGGTGATCCGGGTCCTGTTCTCGCGGCACGGCACGCCGAGCGCGGGCCCGGCCACCGCGTACTCGTTCAACGACCCGAGCGGCATGTGCCCCGAGTGCGCCGGGCTCGGCCGCACCGTGCGACCCGACTACGACCGCATCCTCGACCCCGCCAAGACCCTCGCGGGCGGCGCGATCCTGTTCCCGCCGTTCGCCGTCGGAACCTGGCAGGGCCAGACGTACACGAACACCACCGACCTCGACACGCACAAGCCGGTCGGTGAATTCAGCGCCACGGAACGGCAGTTTCTGATGCGCGGCGGTGGCGGGCGCGGCAAGAGGGCGGGCAAGGTCAACGTCGACAACACCGGCGGCTCCCGCGACATCGACTACGAAGGGCTCGCCGACCGCTTCGAGCGGCTGTATCTGCACCGCGATCTGTCTGCGCTCTCCCAGAAGACCCGCGACATGGTGCAGCCCTTCCTCGTCGAGGACCACTGCCCGGCGTGCGACGGCGCGCGTCTGAACGCGGCCGCGCTCGCCACCCGCGTCGCGGGCCTGAGCATCACCGACTGCACGCGCATGGAGGTCACCGACCTGATCGCGGCGCTCGGCCGGATCGAAGGCCCGGTGGCCGGCCCGATCGCCGGGGCCGCCGTGGCCGCGCTCGAACGCGTCGAAGCCATCGGGCTCGGCTATCTGAGCCTGGACCGCGAGACGTCCACGCTCTCCGGCGGCGAGGGCCAGCGCCTGAAGATGGTGCGGCACCTCGGCTCCAGCCTCACCGGCATGACGTACATCTTCGACGAGCCGAGCGTCGGCCTGCACCCGCGCGATGTGGGCCGCCTGGGCGACCTGCTGCTTCGCCTGCGCGACAAGGGCAACACCGTGCTCGTCGTCGAGCACGACCCGGACGTGATCGCCGTCGCCGACCACGTCGTCGACATGGGCCCAGCCGCGGGTGCCGACGGCGGCCTCGTCGTCTTCGAGGGCACCCCCGAGGAACTGCGCGCCGCCGACACCCTCACGGGCCGCTGTCTGCGCCGCACCAGCGGCGTCAAGGAGCACCCGCGCGAGCCCGTCGGCGGCGAGTGGATCAAGGGGGCCGACCTGTACAACCTCAAGGACGTGAGCGTGCGGGTGCCCACCGGCGTGCTCACGGCCGTGACGGGTGTCGCGGGCTCCGGCAAGAGCACGCTGATCTCCCGGGTCTTTCTGGAGCAGCACCCCGACGCCGTGGCCGTCGACCAGTCGGCCATCGGCATCTCGGGGCGGTCGACCCCGGCGACGTACCTGGGGATCATGGATCGGGTACGCGGCCTCTTCGCGAGGCGCACGGGCTCCGAGCCCGGTCTGTTCAGCTTCAACTCCCGGGGCGCGTGCGAGAGTTGCCAGGGGCGTGGGATCATCTACAGCGACCTGGCCTTCATGGACCCGGTCACGACGACGTGCGCGGTCTGCGAGGGGAGGCGCTTCAAGGACGAGGTGCTGCGGCTGACCGTCGGCGGGCGCTCCGTCGTCGACCTCCTGGACATGACCGCCGAGCAGGCACTCGCCTTCTTCGAGGACTTCCCCGATCCGGCGGTACGTCGCCGACTGGCCGCCCTGCGCGACGTCGGCCTGACGTACCTCACCCTCGGGCAGCCCCTGTCCACGCTCTCCGGCGGCGAACGCCAGCGCATCAAGCTCGCCACCCAGCTGCACCGGACCGGCACCACGTACGTCCTCGACGAACCGACGACCGGACTGCACATGGCCGACGTCGACGGACTGCTCGCCATGCTCGACCGGCTCGTCGACGCCGGGAACACCGTGCTCGTCGTCGAGCACAACCTGGACGTCGTCAAGCACGCGGACTGGGTCATCGACCTGGGACCCGACGGCGGCAAGCACGGCGGGCAGGTCGTCTTCGAGGGGACGCCCCGGGAGCTGCTCGGGGTGCGCGGGTCGCACACGGCGGAGCATCTGCGGCGGGCCGTGAGGGTGGCCGGGGGCGGCGTGGGCTGACCCCCGGTTTGGGGGGCTCTTTACGGAGGGCTTAACCTACGGGAACGTAACCTACGATGCCGTAGGTACTCCGCTCGCGGCGCTGCGGTTCCCCCCGCGCACCGCACCCCTCCCCCTCCCGTCCCCAGGAGCCCCCCGTGACGATCACCCCTTCCCACCTCGGCAGCACGGACACATGGACCGACGCCCGGCTCCTGTACGCCCTGGAAGAAGTGGTCGAGAAGGAGCTCAACCGGCACCTGGGCGTCGCCAAGGACTGGATGCCGCACGAGTACGTGCCGTTCTCCGACGCCCGGAACTTCCCCGGATTCTTCGAGGACGGCGAGGCCTGGGAGAAGGGGCAGTCGCCCGTCACCGACATCGGCCGCATCGCCCTCGTCGTGAACCTCCTCACCGAGGACAACCTCCCCAGCTACCACCACGAGATCGCCTCCCTCTTCGGGCGCGACGGCGCCTGGGGCACGTGGGTGCACCGCTGGACCGCCGAGGAGGGGCGCCACGGCATCGTCATGCGCGACTACCTCCTCGCCTCCCGCGCCGTCGACCCCGACCAGCTCGAGCAGTTCCGCATGGCGCACATGAGCGAGGGCTTCGAGTCCGACAACCGGCACTCGATGCTGCACTCCGTCGCGTACGTCGCCTTCCAGGAGCTGGCCACCCGGATCTCCCACCGCAACACCGGGCACCAGTCCGGGGACCCCGTCTGCGACCGGATGCTGGCGCGCATCGCCACCGACGAGAACCTGCACATGGTCTTCTACCGGAACCTGCTGCGGGCCGCCTTCGACCTCGCCCCCGACCTCACGATGTGCGCCGTCCGGGACGTCGTCGTCGGCTTCCGCATGCCCGGACACGGCATCCCCGGGTTCGAGCGGGCCGCCGCGCAGATGGCCATCGGCGGGGTCTACAACCTCCGCATCCACCACGACGACGTGCTGCAGCCCGTCCTCCGCTTCCTCAAGATCATGGAGGTCCCGGGGCTCGGCCCCGAGGGCGCCCGGGCCCAGGAGGAGCTCGGCCTCTTCATGGGTGGTCTCGACGCGGAGGCCGCGAAGTTCGACGAGAAGCTCGCCGCCCGCCGGGCCCGCATCGCCGCCCGGGGCTGAGCCCGCGTCCCAGCAGCGGCCCGGCGACGCTCGCCCGCGAGGCTGAACCCGCGTCTCACCTGCGGCCCAGTGTGGGCGCGCGGGCGGGTGGGGCGCCGCCCGGGCCGACGGTGCCAGGACGACAACCGTCAGGCGTCCGGGGTGAAGGTCACGGCCAGGGCCGCGTCCCGGACGTCCGGCGTGGGGTGCCGGCGCAGGGCGTGGAGGAGGGTGCGCCACTCGTGGGGCCAGGCTGTGCGGGTGCCCTGGACCGCGGTGAGAGTGACGGCGAAGAGCGCTGCCGCGGGGGTCTCCGCCGAGGCCAGGGTCCGGGCCAACGGGACGAGCACGGCGTCCGGGGGCGTGGCCTCGACGCGGGTCGCCAGGGCACGGCACGTCGCGGGAGTCAGCGCCGGGCGGTCGCGGTGCAGCGCCGCCAGGCGGACGACAGCGGCGGCGGTCCCGTCCGATTCCGCGGCCGCGAGGTCCAGCGCGGCGGTCAGCAGCCGAGCAGCCTGCGGCACGAAGCCGTCATGGGCGGCCAGCACCTCCCCCGCCCGACGGCACACCGCACGCGCGGTGCTCCCCCGCAGCCCCGCCAGGTGAGCCACGACGAACTCCACCCGCCGCCGCGCAGGCAGATCCCGCTCAACCACCACCCCGCCGACCCCGGCCTGCCCGGCAACCTCCACCCCACCGCCGCCCCCAGCCGGACCCGCGCCCCTCACCCCACCCGCACCCTCAGGCTCACCAGCACCCCCCGCCATCCCGCCAGCCCCCTCACGCCGACCAGCACCCTCCACCAGCCCGTCCAGCGCAGCACACAGCGCCGCGCCCCCACCCTCCGTCGCCACAGCCGCCGCCACGAGCCCCCGCCCCGCCGCCTGCCACACCAGTCGCCCCCGCGTGAGATCCGCGCACGCGGCGGCGAGGACATCGGCCGCCGCAGGGGCCCACGGCGCCCAGCGGGACAGGGTGTCGAAGGCGAGGACGGCCGTCTCGGTGTTCTCGGTGTCCTCGGTGTCCTCGGTGTCGCTCACCTCGCGGACGAGGCGCGCGTACCGCTCGCGGTGGGACGGTCCGACGTCCAGCGGCCGGGTGCGGAGGAGGGCCGTCCGCAGGACCTGGTCGCCACGGGTCGCGTCGGACAGGACGTGCCAGGCGGCCTCCTCGCCGAGCAGCCGGGCGGCGGCGAAGGCCACGCACGCGGCGCGCACGTCCCGGTGGGCGCCCGGCGCCTCGTACACCTCGCGGAGCAGCGCGGCGGCGCCGACGGCGGGCAGCCGTGCCGCGGCGAGGCGCACCGCCTCCTTGCGGCTGGTGACCTTGGCGCCGTGTCCGGTCAGGACGTGCCGCAGCCAGGGGGCGAGGCGGGACGGCGGGGCG
The DNA here is from genome assembly GCF_014650815.1 of Streptomyces flavofungini. GTDB lineage: Bacteria > Actinomycetota > Actinomycetes > Streptomycetales > Streptomycetaceae > Streptomyces > Streptomyces flavofungini. The sequence goes on along the minus strand of NZ_BMVR01000010.1, from coordinate 36,262 downwards.
TACCGCGAGGCGCGCGAGGCCGCGTACACGGCGACCCGCGCGCGATCGCCGTCCGCGTACGCGAGCAGCGCGGGCACCGCGTCGCCGGGCAGGTCCGTGCGGGCGAGCGCGCCGAGCGCGGCCTCGGCGAGCCGGACCTCGGGGTCGGCGCCCCAGTCGCGGAGCAGCGCGGGCCCCGCCCCGGGGACGTCGGCGCAGCGCGCGACGGCCACCGCCCGGTCCCCCTGCGGCAGCCCCGCGTCCCGCGCGGCGGACCCCAACTGCCCGAGCAGCGCCTGCTGTTGGCGCGGCACCCAGCGCCGCACCTGCCGCGGCCCCGCCGGTACGGTCCACGCGGAGCCCTGCGCGAGGAAGCGCCCGTACGGCGGCGCGGCCCCGAGCACCTGGTCGAGGAGGTCGGTGCGGCGGCCGGTCAGGACGGCGTGGACGGCGGGCAGGGCGGCCGCGGACGGCTCCCGCGCGAGGACGAGGGCGACGCGTTCGTCGCGGGTGGCGGGCGCGTCGAGCCACAGGTCGATCGCGGTGGCCGCGGTGCGGTTGGCGCCGAACCGGACGGCCTGCCACAGGAGTTCCTGGAGTGCGGGCATGCCGTGCGCGCGCCGTCCGACGGCGCGGGCGAGGGTGAACGCGAGGCCGTAGTCGGCCTTCTCGGCGCCCGCCTCGATCCACGACCGCAGCGCCTCGTACACGTCGTGCTCCTGGCCTCGGCGCAGGGTCCGGTCGAGGCGGCCGAGGTCGACGTGGCCGGTGCTGCCGGAGAGCCGGGTGAGGGTGCGCAGGCTCCAGCCGACCAACTCCCGCTGCCCGCTTGCCGCGTGCTCGCGCAGCACGGCCACGGCGAGGGCGCTCAGCCCTTCGCGGCTGTCGACCGAGCAGTCGCGCGCGGCGACGGCGTCGGCGGTGAGCTTGTCCAGGTGCGGCGCGGCGGCCTCGATGAGGAGGGCGGGGCGCATCGAGGACAGGGCCAGCAGCGCCTCGCAGCGCACCAGGTCCTGTTCGTTGGCGATGCGGGTCGCCAAGTCGGCGAGGAGGGAGGTGACTTCGGCGGTGTCGCCGGAGCGTGCGACGTTGCGGATGAGGTACGGCCAGGCGTCCGCGCGGTCGTAGGCGTCGGGGCGGCGGGTCGCGGCGACGAGGTGGTCGCGGGCCTCGGCGCACGGCAGGTAGGACTCGGCGGCGAGCACGGCCACCCAGTAGGCGCCGTCGGCCCGGCCCTCGGCGGCGGCGCGGCGGGCCTCGTCGGCGGCGGCCCGGCGCGGCAGCGCGTCGAGGACGACGCTCTCCGTGACGGGGCTGGTGCCGCGGCCCGCGCGGGCGGCCGTGAACAGCGCGGCGCGGGCGGCCGGCGGGTGCGCGGCGAGGAGGCGGCCGAGGGCGCCCGCGTCGTCGGCGACGGAACGGGCGTACCTGCGGACGGCGGCGTCGGCCTCGGGGTCGCCGGAGCGGGCGAGTGCCCGCAGGACGGCGGGGGTCAGGTGGCCGCTGGTCCGCAGCGCGGGGTTCCACGGGCCGGTGAGCAGGCGCAGCACGGCGGCCGGGTCGGCGCTCGCGAACACCCGCAGGTGCGGGAGGAGCGGGGCCGGGAAGCGGGTCGGCGCGTACCGTTCGAGCAGGTCGAGTACGCGGGCCGGGGCCAGGTCGGCTGTGGCCTCCAGGGCCGCCGCGCACTCCTCCCAGCGGGAGTCGCGCAGCGCTTCGGGCGCGGCGAGGTGCCGGGTGACGACGTCGAGCAGCAACTCGCCGTGGCGGCGGGCCAGTCCGCTCCAGCCCCGCACGGCGTGGAACAGCTCGGGCAGCAGCCGCGCGGCGACCTCGTCGGAGCAGCCCGGCAGCAGCCGGGCCGCCGCCGCGTCGCCCCAGGCCCGCCGCACACCGTCGACGAGCCGGTCCGCGAGCGCGGTGCGCCGCCCGGCGACCACGGCCCGCAAGAGCTGCCCGCGCACGGCCTCGGGGGCATCGTCGAGCGCGGCCTCGAAGGCGGCGTCGGGCAACCGCGCGGGCCCCGCGGCCCGCAGCGCGTGCCCACGGACGAACGGGTCGGGGTCGGCGAGCCGGGCGGCGATCCACTCGGTGTCCACGGTGATGGCGGCGAGGAGGATCGCGATGCCGCGTTCGTAGGGACGGCCGGGCACGAGCTGGGCCGCGTGGCGGTGCGGGCCACCGGTGGTGGGGTCGCTGCGGCCGCGGTCGCGGCTGCCGAAGGCCCATCGGCGGGGAGCGGCGGGACTGCCGGGGCCTCTGGTGCGACGGCCACTGCCGGGACCTCCAGCGCCGCCGGGAGCGCCGGGGTCGCTCGCGGCGCCGGGACCTCCGGCGCTGCCGAGCGCGTCGGGGTCGTTTGTGCCGCTGGGACCGCGGGAGTCGCCGGGACCACCAGCACCACCAGGGGCATGGGGGTCGCCCCCGCCCTCCAACTCCTCCAGCACCCCGCGGACCAGACCGTCCCGCCTCAACTCCCGCCCCCACCGCGCGAGTTCCCGCATCCGCTGCGGGTGAGGGAGCGGGTCGAGGGCGGCGAGGAGGCGGGCTGCCGTGGTCGTCGGCTCGGGGGAGGTCATGCGGTGATTCTGCCCGGCGGGTGCGCGGTGCCGTAGCGATTTACGGTGCCGTCCGGCGGTGCCATGTTGGGCGGACGGACACAGCGACCGTCGACCGCAGGGGGTGCACGGGAGTGGCACGGACCCATGAGTGGATGTTCTACGAGGTCATGTGGCGCAGCTGGGCGGACCGGGCCCGGGTGCCGTACCCGGTGCCGTGGTGGGCGCAGACCGCCTTCCGGCGCTGGAGCGACGACTTCGACCCGGGCACGTACGAGTCGAAGGAGGCCGCCTTCGCCTCGAACGCGCTGTACCGGTACTGGCACATGGTGGGCGTGAAGGACCACCGCCAGGAGTCCCTGGTCGGACAGGCCGGGGAGATCGAGCCGGTGTACGACAAGTACTGCCTGGCGTTCTTCCTGTACGACCCGGCGGCGGGCACCGTCGGGGTGCCGCAGCTCGCGGAGTGCGGCACGGTCACGCAGCGGATGGAGGCGCCGCACGTGCCGGAGGTCGTGACGACGTTCCGGGCGGCGGACGGGCTCGGGTTCACGCAGCGGACGTTCGCGGTGCCGGTCGGGCCGCGGCAGCGGGACCTCACGGTGACCCGGCTGAGCGTCACGGGCGCGGGCGGGCCGCCGCGCGAGGGCTGGCTGTGCGCGGCCGTGCTGCCCGCGGGGCCGAGCGGCTTCCAGCGGCACGACCGCCGCGACCCGAACGGCACCGACCGGCGGCTGACGTTCCTGAGGTACCTGCCGGACGAGGCGCGGGTGGAGACGAACAGCGGCTGGGGCCCGGCGTTCGACACGGCGCCCGAGTACTACGGGGTGTACGGCAACCCGGACTTCTCGCTCGACCCGGCCACCTACCTGGCGCGCAGCCCGTTCCACGACCTGGCCGTCAGCGGCAAGCTGAACGCCGCGCTGCAGGCGCAGGACCAGGTCGCGGGGTTGTGCAGCGCCGCGTTCGCGTGGCCGTTCCGGGTGGCGGGCGACGAGGTGTTCGAGGTCGATGTGCGGCTGCCCGTCGACCTGTACAGCGGGGCGGCCGACCTCGCCGAGCTGCGGGCCACGCCCGCCGCCGAACTGGCCGAGGCCAACCGGGCGTTCTGGACGGCGAAGCTCATCGGGCAGGGCGTGCAGCCCGGACTCCCGGATCCGGTGCGCCACTTGACGGACCTGTTCCGGCAGGCACGCTCGCAGTTGCTGGTCCTCTCCGACCACGGGGAGATCCATCCGGGTCCGACGGTGTACGACTCGTTCTGGATCCGGGACTCCTCGGTGGAGGCGACGGCGTGCTCGCTGGTGGGCGACGCGGCCCTGGCGGAGCACCAGTTGGGCACGCACTATCCGGGGCGGTTCAACCGCGGCACGGGCCGGATCGGGCCGTGCGCGGAGTACGGCTTCTACGGCGGCCCGCACGAGCGCGACGACCACGAGTGGGACAGCAACGGCCAGGCGCTGTGGGCGATCGGCCGCTACGACCGCACGGCGGGCCGCGCCGCGGCGTTCGGCGCGAAGCTGTACACGCCGTATGTCATCGACGGCGCCCGCTGGCTGCGCGACAACCGGGACGGCTACGGCCTGCTGCACAGCGGCTGGAGCGCCGAGCACCTGGGCGAGCGCGACAAGCCGCACTACTGGGACGACCTGTGGGGCCTCGCGGGCCTGTACGAGGCGGCGCGGCTCGCCGAACGCCTCGGCACCCCGGACGTCCGTGAACTCTGGGCCGCCTTCGACGACTTGAAACAGGCCACGGCGGCGTCCGTCCGCTGGGTCCTGGACGAGCAGCGGCGACGGGGCGAGTGGGAGACGTACATCCCGACCGGGCCCGGCGACGTCGGGCGGCGCGACTCGACGATGATCGGCGCGGCCGCGTACTTCCATCCGCTGCGCCTGCACATGGGCAGCAAGCTCGGCGCCGACGTCGACCGGGCGGCGCGCTGGACCCTCGACACCATGTACGGGCGGTTCGTGACGGGCGGCTTCCGGCACGAGGCGGCCTGGAACGCGTACGGGCCCTATCTCACGACGCAGTTGGCGCACGCGTACCTGCTCGCCGGGGACGCGGCGCGGATGGACGCGCTGCTCGGCTGGGCCGTGAGCGCGTCCATGCCGCGCGTCGACGACCGGGCGGTGGCGCTCGGCGCGTGGAACGAGCAGCACGCGTTCCCGGTGGCGTCGGGCTTCACCGAAGTCCCGTACCGGCACTGGTACATGGGGGACATCCCACACGGCTGGGCCGCCGCGGAGTATCTGCTGCTGCTCCGCGACATCCTGTTCTTCGAGGCCGACGAGGACCACGATCCGCACGTGTACATCGCCCCGGGCGTGCGCCCGCACTGGGTGCCGGACGGCGAGTCGGTGACCGTCGAGGACGCGCCGACGCTGTTCGGCGCGCCCTTCGGCTACCGGCTCACGCACGACGCGAGCGCCCGCACGGTGACCGTGGACATCGTCCGGGCCCCGGAGCGGGTCCGGTACGTCTACCCGTGCCGCTTCGGCTCCGTGCGGTCGGCGTCGGCGGACGGCCGCGACGTGCCGGTGAGCGGCGACGACGTCCACATCCCGGCGGGGACGCGGCGGTTCGAGGTGAGCTACGCCTAGCTCCACAGTGAGCTGTGCCCGGCTCCGGTGGCTCCGGGGCGAGCCCCCGTCGCGGTCTCAGGCCTGGTCGCGGCGGAGGCTCTGCCGTTCCTTCTCGGAGAGCCCGCCCCAGACCCCGAACCGCTCGTCGTTGTCGAGGGCGTACGTGAGGCAGGTCTCGCGCATGTCGCACAGCAGGCAGATGCGCTTGGCCTCGCGCACCGAACTGCCCGGCTCGGGGAAGAAGAAGTCGGGCCCGGTCTGCGCGCACAGCGCCTGCTCCTGCCAGTCGAGGCCGGGCTCGGTCAAAGTGGTGTCATAGTGCATGCAGTGATCGTGCTGGACGGCGCGAAACAACCGATCAACGTTCGATCAACGCGGCGCGCCGGGCGTCGCGGAGTCGGGCGTCACCGGCCCCGCGACATCGCCTCTCACCCCCGTGACCTGCGGCTCGACCCTGCCGCGGCTCAGCCCTGTCGCGGCTCCGGCTGCATCAGCGCGAACCGCGCGCCGTACGGGTCGGCGAGCTTCGCGAACGCGCCCACCCCGGCGAGGTCCATCCGCTCCGCCCGGACCGTGCCGCCGCTCGTCCGCGCCTTCTCCACGACCGCGTCGATGTCGGCCACCTGGAAGTACGGCATCCAGTACACCCCGGCCTCCTGCTCGACCGGGTCCTGGTCCAGCGGCCACAGACCGCCGAACATGTCCTCCGCCGTGCCCTCGCCCGGGTACACCATGGTGTACGAGCCGCCCTCGAAGGGCTGGACGATGGTCTTCCAGCCGAACACCGTCCCGTAGAACGCGGCGCCCGCCTCGATGTCCGGGGTGTACAGCTCGGTCCAGATCAGCCCGCCGGGCTCGTTCACCAGCTCCAGGCCCTTGTTCGTCCCCGGCTGCCAGACGGAGAAGGCGACGCCGCCCGAGTCGGTGAAGCCCGCCATGCGGCCGAGGTCGAGGACGTCCGTCGGCTCCCAGAGGGTGCTGCCACCGGCCTGCTCGACCTGCTTGGCGGTGGCGTCCGCGTCGGGCGTACAGAAGTACAGCGACCAGGCGGGGGCGCCCATCTCGGGCGTGACCGTCATGCCGCCGGCGACGGTCCTGCCACCGAGCTGGAAGGTGCCGTACCCGCCGACGTCCTCGCCGCCCTTCTCGAAGTCCCAGCCGAAGACCGCGCGGTAGAAGGAGGCCGCGCCGTCGATGTCCGTGGTGCCCAGATCGACCCAGATCGGGGCGCCGGTGAGCGTGAGGTTACTGAGCATGATCGACTCCTTTGTCGCTCGCATCGCTCTTGTCGCTCTTGCTGCTCTTGTCGCGCTTGCCGCTGTCGCGCTTGCTGCCCTTGCCGCTCTTGCTGCCTTTGGATGCCGTTTGTGGCTGCTCGCCGCCTCGGCCGTATGTCCCTTCCGAGTCTTCCACCGGGCACTGACAATCCGCGCGCGCCGGCCGCCCCCGGGCACGCACCGTCACCACCCGGTGGGCCACCGGGCCGCGTTCCGTCACCCTCCGCGCCCGTCCGCCGTCATCTTGTGAACACGGACAAGTTTCTGAGAGCGCTCTCAGCGTCAGCTCTTGACGCCGGGTTTTCACCGCGGCAACAGTGGGGGCACGTCGACGCACCACCCGCGCGCCCGGGCCGCACTCCTGCTCAACTCCCCCCACATTCCAGCCAGGAGAGAATTTCCGTGATATCGCGCAGAGTGTTCCTGACGTCGTCCGCGGCCGCCGCGGGCGCCCTCACCTACCCCGCCTGGGGCCCCGCGCTCAGCCCGCGCGCCGAAGCCGCGCCCGCGACCTGCGAACTCGCCCTGCAGAACAAGTCGCTGCCGGGCCAGGTCCGCGCGTACGTCACCGGGCACGAGCCCGGCACCGACCGCTGGCTGCTGCTCAAGCCGGACGGCGGGGTGTACCGCCCCGATTCGCCGTCGGCCCCGCAGACCCCGCTGCCGGTGGACTGCGCCATCCCCCTCGGCGCGGCGGGCTCCGCCCCCAAGGTCCTGACGCTGCCTCAGATGTACGGCGCCCGCGTCTACTTCGTCCGCGACGACAAGCTGGACTTCTTCCTCAACCCGGGCCCGTCCCTCGTCGAGCCCGCCTTCGCCACCAAGGAGGACCCGAACTACGGCCGCACGTGGTCGTTCTGCGAGTTCACCTTCAACAGCACGCAGCTGTACGCGAACATCAGCTACGTCGACCTGGTGACCGCGCTGCCCATCGGCCTGACGCTGGCGGGCGACGCCACCCACACCGTCGCGCCGCTGCCGGACGGCGCCGTCGACAAGATCGCCGCCGATCTGGTGGCGCAGGCGGGCCGGGACGGGCAGCCCTGGGACAAGCTGGTGATCCGCGGCGACGGCGGCGTGCTGCGGGTCATCTCCCCGCAGAACCTCATGGCCCCGTACTTCGACCGCCCCGACCAGATGCCGTTCCGCGACCTCTTCAAGGGCTACGTCGACCAGGTCTGGGACAAGTACCGCGCCACCGACCTGCGGATCGACCTGCAGGGCGGCCGGGGCGTGCGCGTCGGCCGGGTCAGCGGGGACACCCTCACCTTCGAGGGCGGGCACACCTTCGCCAAGCCGTCCTCGAAGGACATCTTCACCTGTAACCACGGCCCGTTCGCCAACAACCCGAACGACCCCGACGACAAGAAGGGCCTCCTCGCCCGCCTCGCCGCCGGCTTCAACCGCAGCATCATGCTGACCCACCCCTCGCAGCCCAACGGCACGACGTCCGGTGACTACTACCGAGGCGACGTCACCAACCACTGGGCCCGCGTGGTGCACGCCAACTCGCCCATCGGGTACGCCTTCCCGTACGACGACGTGCGTCCGGACGGCCAGCCGGACGTGTCGGGGGCGGCGCACGACGGGAACCCGCGGAGGTTCACGGTGTCGGTCGGCGCGTAGCGGCTCCGCCGCGGGTGGGGGGCGGGCAGATCCTTCCGGTGCCCGCCCCCCGTCCGGCTCGTACGGCCCGAGCGCGTCCAGTCCGAGCCCCTCCAGCGCGGCCCCCGTGTCAGGCCTCCACTCGCTCGACCAGGAAGTCCTCCCACGTCCTGCGGCCCACGGCGGCGCCGTCCAGCGTCAGGTTCTCCCCCGCGCGGTACGCCCGTCCGACCTTCCCGGGCATCCGTACCGGCAGTAGGAGGCGGTGCTTGCCGCGGGCCTCCAGGTAGCCGCGGCTCAGCTCGCCCATGCCGTACACCTTCGGTCCCGCCAGGTCGGGCACCAGGCCCGCGGGCTCGCCGAGGGCCAGCTCCGCGATCCGGGCCGCGACCTCGCGCGCGTCGACCGGCTGGAAGCGCAGGCCGCCGGGGACGGGGATCACCGGGAGCTTCGCCATCTTCGACACCATGGTCAGGACCAGGTCGTGGAACTGGGCGGCCCGCAGCGTCGTCCACGGAACGCCCGACTCGGCCACGGCGCGCTCGGCGCCCAGCTTGGCGCGGAACCAGCCGATCGGCATGTGGTCGGCGCCGATGACCGAGATGTGCACGAGGTGGCGCACCCCGGCACCGCCGACGGCGCGAGCCAGGTTGCGGGCCGCCTCCTCGTCGCCCTTCGGGCCGCCCGCGAGGTGCAGCACCACCTCGGCCCCGGCCACGGCCTTCTCGATGCCCTCGCCCTTGACCAGGTCCCCGGTGACGTACTCGACGCCGTCCCGCGCGGGCCGGGCGTTCCGGGTCAGCACGCGCACGTCGCGACCCGCCTCGCGCAGCAACGGCACCACCAGCTTGCCGAGCGTGCCCGTACCACCGGTGACCAGGATCGTTCCCGCCATGACCGCTCCCAACTCGTCACACCCGGAAGCCTCCGCTCCCGGCGGCACCCGCGCGTTCCGCGGGGCTCACTGCTATGACTCGCGGGGCGCGGGAAGTGTGACCGGTGGCGGAAAAAAGAACTCCCCAGTACGGCACGCGGCCGTGGTGAGTACTGCGGGCGGGCCGCGCCCGGATCGGATGGATCAGACCGGATCGGATGGATCAGATCAGGTCGGATCGGATCGGATCGCCAGGCGGATTCCCGGGCTACGAGTACCGCTACGCGGACTCCCGGCGTACGAGTTCCGTGGGCAGCACCACGTGCGCGGCCTCCTCGGACGCCGCCTCGCCGCCCCCGGCATCCGGGGCGTCGGGCTGCGGCTGCCCCTGTCCCGGCCCCTGTGCCTGGTCGCGCAGCAGCATCGCCGCCATCAGGCGGCCCATCTCCTCGATGTCCTGGCGGACCGTCGTCAGCGGCGGGTCCGCCTGTTCGGCCAGGGGAAGCATGTCGTCGAAGCCGACGACCGCCACGTCCTGGGGCACCCGGCGTCCGGACTCGCGCAGGACGCGCAGCGCCCCGGCCGCCGACAAGTCGTTGGCGGCGAAGACCGCGTCCACGTCGGGGCAGCGGTCGAGGAGCGCGCGCATCGCGCGTTCGCCGCCCGCGGGGGTGAAGTCGCCGTCGGCGACCAGCCGTGGGTCGCCTTCCGGTACGACGTCGCGGTAGCCGTCGAGGCGGTCGACGGCGGAGGTCTGGTCGAGGGGTCCGGTGATGTGCGCGACGCGGGTGCGGCCGAGGGCGGTGAGGTGGCGTACGGCCTGGCGGGCGCCGCCGCGGTTGTCGCAGTCGACGTACCGGACGCCGCCCGTCCAGCCCGGCCGCCCGCCGAACACCGTGGGCAGACCGGCGCCGTGGATGATGCCGGGCAGCGGGTCGTCCAGGTGCAGCGAGAAGACGAGGGCGCCGTCGACGTGGCCGCCCGCGAGATAGCGCCCGACGCGCTCGTGGTCGTCCCGCCCCTCCGTCAGGAGCAGCACCAACTGGACGTCGCGTGCCGTCAGTTCCTTGCTGATGCCCCGGAGTTGGCGGGCGAAGAACGGGTCGGCGAACACCCGCGTCTCGGGCTCGGCGATGACCACGGCAACGGCGTCGTGGCGCCGGGTGACGAGGCTGCGGGCGGCGCGGTTGGGGACGTAGCCGAGTTCCCGCACCGCGCGCCTGACCTTCACCGCGAGCGCTTCGCGTACCCCGGCGTCGCCGTTCACGACCCGTGACACCGTCGCCCGCGACACCCCGGCCCGCTCGGCCACGGCCTCCAGCGTGGGACGCGCTGCTGCCTGGGGCACCTCGGGACTCCTCGTCGACGGTTGCCGATCAGAATAGCTCCGGGGCCGCCGCACTCCATCGAACATTCACGCCGCCCACCAGTGTCCGTTCGGGACTCGGGGCGGACCGGTTCACCCTTCTCGGCCAGCGGTCACCTCATGCGGGCCATCCCGGGCGCCGGGGATGGCGGGTCGCTCGCCGCGTACGCCAGCATCGAGGTCACGGAACGTGATCCACCGCGGCGCCCGGCGCTGCCACGGGGCAGGGAGTACGCATGACGTCCACACGCCGCAGGAACCCCGCACGCAGGCTCGCCGTCCTGACGGGAGCCCTGGTCGCAGCCCTGGCCGGGACCGTCGTCGCGGGCACGGCCCCCGTGCACGCCGAAGCCCCCGCCGCCCCCGTGATCCCCGCCGACGACGCCTGGTCGCAGTGGCGCAACGTGGGCAACGGCCTGTGCATGACCACAGCCGCCGACCCCGCGAACGGCTTCCAGGGCACCGCCACGTTCGCCACCTGCGACGCGGGCGACCGACGTCAGCAGTGGACCTTCGAGCTGCGGACCCACAACGGCTTCCGGATCGTGTCCCGCGACAACGGCACATGCCTCACGGACATCGCGGGCTGGGGCCTCGCCTGGCTGGGGCCGTGCGACGAGAACGACCTCAACCAGGCCTGGCGGCTCTCCCTCAACGGGGCGGGCGAGGCCAACTGGCTGTCGTGGGACGACGAGAAGCGGCTGAGCACGCCGTATGCGGCGGGCACGTCGTACGTGACGGCCCGCCGCGACCTCGACCCCGCCGACCTGCGGTACCGGTGGCGTTTCGTGCGGCCGTAGCCGCCGGGACGACGGGGCGGGGACGGCCGGAGATCCGCCACGCGCAGCGTCGAGGCGCGGTCGATGCGCTAGTGGTGCGCGTGGTCGGCCCCGCCCCCGCCGGACTTGTCCGCACCTGACTTGCCCCCGCCGGACTCGGGACCATTCGACTTGCCCTCGCCCGCCCCGCCCCCGCCCGACTTCTTCTCCGCCCCCGCGTGCGGATGGTGCGGCTCGTAGTCCGGGATCGTGCCGTCCGGCTTCTTGACCAGGAACAGCCCCACCATCCCCATGTCGGAGTGGCTCTGCACGTGGCAGTGGTACATCCACGCCCCGGCGCCCACCCCTTCGCCCGCGATCACCTGGAAGCCGAAGGAGTCGCCGGGGCCCGTGATCTTGTCGTCGAGGATCTGGCTGGGGTCGTCGGGGCCGGTGAGCAGGCCCGTGCGGTTGTCGGCCCAGCGGTGACCGTGGATGTGGAACGTGTGGTAGTACTCGCCGTGCGTGATCGACACGAACTCGACCCGATCGCCCACCGTGGCCTCGAAGTTGGGCCCCGAGTGGGCGGGCTTGTTGTTGATCATCATGTCGTTGAAGACGACGACGCAGGTCTGGTCCGGCAGGAGATCGCCCTTGCGGCGCACGATCACCGCGCCGTAGAGGCCCTTGCGCACGCCGACCGTGCCGTGGTCGGTGCCGACCACGTGGTCGTGGTAGTGCCAGTACCCGGCCGTGCCGGGGCGCCAGGTGCCGTCCTTGCGGCGGCCCGGGGCGTGCGTGCGCCAGGTGTAGGTGCGCTTGGCGCCGGGCGCCACATGCGACTTGGTGTGTCTGGTGCCGTCGTTGGAGATCTCGTAGTCCACGCCGTGAACGTGCAGGCTGACGTCGACGTCGGTGGTGTTCTCGAACTCCACGTGCAGCGTGTCGCCCTCGTTGAGTTCGAGCAGCGGGCCGGGGATCGTGGCCTTGCCCTTCTCCAGGCCGTAGCCCAACTGCCCGTCGGGGAGCTTCTCGGCGTACATCTTGATGCGGCGCACCTCGCCGCCCGCGGGGGCGGTCTTCGGCGGATCCACCGCGCGCGGGGCGTCGGCGGCGGAGTCCGACGCCATCGCCGACAACGATGTCACCCCCACGGTGGCCGCCGCTCCCCCGGCCAGCATCCGGCGGTTGAAGCTCCGTCTGTCCATGGCGAACTCCCCACTCATATACGGAAACTGACGCAACGTACGGACATGGCCGGGCGCACGAGGCACCGGATTCCGGCCACACGCTAGCGGCAGCACTCCGGTTTATCCACACGCAGGACAAAGGTCGCACGAAGTGATGTCGTAGCTATTGGCTAGCCGTCAAAAGAGGGCTAGCTTCATCGGCGCCAGCCATCGATGGAGGGCTGGCTTCCTCCGCACTGTTGAGGTATACGCCGTAGCCGTGACCGACGATGGGTGGATGTACTCATGCGGCTGACTCCGCATCAAACGCCGCCAACCGTACGAGGGTTGGGCAGACCAAGACATAGATCCCGGCGCCGCGCCTGGGCGGCCGCCCTGGCCGCCGGAGCCGTCGCCGCCGGAGTCCTCACGGGCCCCGCCGCGACCGCGCGCCCCTTTCCGGAACCGCTCCCTGACGCGGAGCAGATGAAGACAACGATGTCACGCGCGCTCCCCGCTCCCCCGGGCAGCGCGACCGTCCGTGTGCTCGCCTTCTACGGCTCGGCGGCCGGTGGCGAGGAGTCCCCGGTCGTCGACGCGGCCATCGCCGCCATCGAGAAGATCGGCCAATCAGGCCCGGCCGAGCAGCGGTTCACGGTGACGGCCACCGACGACCCGGCCGTGTTCACCAACGCCAAGAAGCTCGGCAAGTTCAACGCGGTGACGTTCGTGACCGGCGGCGGCGACGTCCTCGACGCCGAGCAGGAGGCGGGCCTTGAGGCCTACATGGAGGCCGGTGGCGGCTTCCTCGGCCTGCACGACGCGGCCCGCGCCGAGCCGTACTCGTCCTGGTTCACCGGTCTCGTCGGCGCCCGCCCCAAGGACGCGAGCCCCACGACGGCGCAGCGCGCGACCGTCGAGGTCGGCGACCGCGAGAACCCCGCCACCAAGGACCTGCCGCTGGAGTGGAAGCGCCCCGACAAGTGGCTGAACTGGGAGACGAACCCGTCGGGCGACGTGCACACCGTGGCCCGCGTGCGCGAGTCGACGTACAAGCCGGGCGAGGGCGCGAACGGCTGGGACCACCCGGTGTCGTGGTGCCGTGACTACGACGGCGGCCGGTCCTTCTACACCGGCATGGGCGGCACGGCGGACGCCTACGACGAGGCGGACTTCCGCGGCCACCTGCGCGGCGCCCTGCTGTGGACGACCCGCATCGCGCGCGCCGACTGCAAGGCGACCATCAACGCGAACTACAAGGCCGAGCGCCTGACCCAGCCCAACAAGCCGGGCCAGAACGACCAGATCGGCGAGCCGCACGGCCTGGTCACGGCCCCCGACGGCCGGGTGTTCTACATCGGCCGCGGCGGCGCCGACTCCTCGCAGCCCGTGATCACCGACTGGAACAACCCCGACATCGGCAAGGGCAAGGGCGAGATCCACGTCTACGACCCGAAGACCAAGAAGTCGACCCTGGCCGGGGCGCTGTCGGTCTTCGGCAACAAGGGCGGCGGCGGTGAGCTGATCAAGGTCGAGGAGGGTCTGCTCGGCATCGAGCTGGACCCGAGGTTCGAGCAGAACGGGTGGGTGTATCTGCACTACACGCCGCACTCGCAGCTCAATCGCGACACGCACATGGCGCAGCGGTACGTCTCCCGCTTCACCCTCGACCAGGCCACCGGCAAGCTGGACATGGCCAGCGAGAAGGTGCTGCTCAAGTGGCCTGTACAGGTGCACAGTTGCTGCCACTCGGGCGGCGGGATGGCCTGGGACTCCAAGGGCAACCTGTACATCGCGACGGGTGACAACAACTCCTCCGGCTTCAGCGACGGCTACTCGGGCAACAACCCGCAGCCGAACTTCAAGGGCGTCTCCTTCGCCGACGCCCGCCGCACCGCGGGCAACACCAACAACCTCAACGGCAAGATCCTGCGCATCCACCCGGAGCCCGACGGCACGTACACACTGCCCGACGGCAACCTCTTCACCGGCGAGGAGCCGGACGAGGGCGGCGGCAAGACGCGCGGCGAGATCTATGTGATGGGGGTCAGGAACCCCGCCCGCATCTTCGTCGACAAGAAGACCGACACCCTGTACGCGGGCTGGGTCGGCCCCGACGCCGGTCAGCCGTCGACGACCTGGGGTCCGGCCAAGTACGACACGTTCGCGGCCATCACGCACGCCTCCAACCGAGGCTGGCCGTACTGCATGGGCAACAACCAGCCCTACCGCGACCGCAATCTGCCGGACCCGAGCAAGCCGCTCGGCTGGTACGACTGCAAGAACCTGCGCAACGAGTCGCCCAACAACGACGGCCTGGTGAAGATCCCGCCGGCCGAGCCGAACACCATCTGGTACTCGCCGCAGGGCGGCGGCATCGACTACCCGCGCGACGCGAACGGCGTGCCGAGCTACAAGCCGGAGGAGCAGAAGCAGCTCCTGCCGTGGCTCAAGGGCGGCGGCCAGGCCACGATGAACGGCCCGGTCTACCGCTACGACGCGGCGAGCGCGAGCGCCGACAAGTGGCCGTCGTACTGGGACGGCAAGTGGTTCGTCGGGGACTTCTACGACGGCGACCAGCCGCGGCACGCGGTGCTCACCGACCCCAAGACGGTCGGCAAGGGCGGTCTGCCGGTGCACGCCGAATCGCTCCGGAAGATCATCCCGGTGGGCAACGACAACATCAAGAACCTGATGGACTGGAAGTTCGCCCCGGACGGTTCGCTGTACGTCCTGGACTACGGGCGCGGCTTCTTCACCTCGGACGCCAAGTCGGCGCTGTGGCGGGTCACTTACAAGGGCGGCGCGGCCACTCCGGCGGCGACGGACCTGGCGAGGAAGGCGGCACGATGAGATCCGCTCACCGGGGCAGGGTCTGGACGGCCCTGCTCGCCGCGCTCCTCATGGCGGTCGGTCTGACGTCGGCGGCCAGCGCGCGGCCCGACAACACCGGGCTCGCCGCGGCGCAGCAGACGCTCACCTGGACCGCCGACAACGACATCACCAAGTACAAGTCCGCGCCGACGACGGCGGTCGCGGGCAGGACGACGATCGTCTTCGAGAACAGCGTGGCCACCGGCAACACCACCGGCATGCCGCACACGTTGACGTTCGACGTCTCCGACCCGGAGTACAACAACGACGTCCCGCTGAACATCCTCGCCAACCCGGGCGACGACCAGGGCGGCAAGCACACGGCCGAGGTCACCCTCAAGCCGGGCCGCTACCGCTACTACTGCACCATCCCCGGCCACGGCGCGATGCAGGGCATCATCGTCGTGACCGAGGGCGGCGGCGAGGACACCACCGCCCCGGAGACGAAGGCGAAGGTGGACGGCGCGACCAACTCCGACGGCGCGTACGTCGGTTCGGCGACGGTGTCCGTGACGGCGACCGACGAGGGTTCGGGCGTCGAGAAGACCGAGTACGCGGTCGGGGCCGACGGCGCCTGGCAGCCGTACACGACGCCCGTCGTCGTGAACACGGTCGGCACCCACAAGATCCGCTATCGGGCGTCCGACAAGGCGGGCAACGTGGCGGCGGAGAAGGCCGTCGACTTCAAGGTGGTCGCGCCGCCGACGGACGACAAGACGCCGCCGGAGACCTCCGCGACGGTCAGCGGCGAGCAGAACGGCCAGGGCCAGTACCTCGGCATGGCGACGGTCACGGTGACGGCGTCCGACGCGGGCTCGGGCCTCAACAAGGTCGAGTACGCGGTCGGCGACGGCGCCTGGCAGCCGTACACGACCCCGGTGATGGTCCACGAGGTGGGCAGCCACAAGGTCCGCTACCGCGCCTCGGACAAGGCCGGGAACGTGGCTCCGGAGAAGTCGGTCGAGTTCACGGTGGTCGCGCCGCCCACCGAGGACAAGACGCCGCCGGAGACGTCGGCGAAGGTCGACGGCGACAAGAACTCGGACGGCGCCTACATCGGCAAGGCCAAGGTGACGGTCACCGCGACCGACTCCGGCTCGGGTGTGGACAAGGTCGAGTACTCCCTGGACGGCGGCCCGTACGTGGCGTACGCCGCGCCCGTCGTCGTCGACCGCGTCGGGCGGCACACCGTGGCGTACCGGGCGAGCGACCAGGCGGGCAACACCGCGCCCGCGAAGTCGGTGGCGTTCACCGTCGACGAGGGCGGCGGGGTCCCCGGGCCCAACTGCCCCGAGTACGACGAGCGGTTGACGGTGTTCGTCGGCACGGTCGACACGGGTATCCCGAACCGGGTCACCAACAACCGCTGCCGGATCGGCGAGTTGATCGAGGACGAGAAGGACTGGTCGTCGCACGCGCTGTTCCTCAAGCACGTGAAGACCGTCACGGACCGCCTCAAGAAGGCCGCCGAAATCGACCAGCGCGAGTACAAGAAGATCAACAACGCGGCGAAGCGGTCGGGCATCGGCAAGCCCGGCCAGACCGAGGGCTACCGTCCGCTCTTCGACGGCACCCAGAAGTCCTTCGCCAAGTGGCAGCATGTGGGCGGCGGTTCGTTCGGCCTGAACACCGACGGTTCGATGACGTCGGGGACGACGAAGAACGGGCTCGGCATGCTGTGGTTCCCCGAGCGCAAGTACGGGGACTTCTCGCTGAAGCTCCAGTGGCGCGACGACGCCCCGGCCGCCGGGAACGCCAACTCCGGTGTGTTCGTGCGCTTCCCGCAGGTCCACGACCACCCGGAGGAGTCACGTCCGGAGTGGGTCGCCATCAAGTACGGCCACGAGGTGCAGGTGCTCGACCGTCCTGACGGCGACATGTACAAGACCGGTTCGGTGTACGGCTTCGACCGCGTCGGTCTCGCGGGCGCGGGCGTGACACCCAAGGGCACCTGGAACGACTACGAGATCCGCGTGGTCGACCAGCGCTACTCGGTCTACCGCAACGGTGTCCTGCTGAACGAGTTCGACAACACCGGCGGTCAGCTCTTCGAGCCGCCGCGCGGCGACGACCCCGGCACGGACGGCCGCCGCTTCGCGTCCGGGTACGTCGGCCTCCAGGTCCACGGCGTCACGGACGTGGTGTCGTACCGGGACATCCGGATCAAGGAGCTGTAGGCGACCAGCCCTGAACGGGGAGCTGGAGCGGGTTCAGTCGTCGTGCTTCGCACGGCTCGGCTGGACCCGCTTCGGCTCTCCCGGCATCTTCGGGTACTCCGGCGGATAGGGCAGGTCGCCGAGGCCGTGGTCGCGCTCGTCGCGGTCGGCCTGTTCGAGCAGCCCCTCCAGCGAGAAGGCGTGCTCGTCCATGTCCTCGTGTACGTCGCCGACCTCGGCGAAGCGGCCGGGCATGGTGCCGATGTCGAAGTCGGTGGGCACGGCGTCGTCGATCTCGTCCCAGCGCAGCGGTGCGGAGACGGGGGCGCCCGGGCGGGCGCGCACCGAGTAGGCGGAGGCGATGGTGCGGTCCCGGGCGGTCTGGTTGAAGTCGACGAAGATGCGCTCGCCGCGCTCCTCCTTCCACCAGGCGGTGGTCACCGCGTCCGGATGGCGCCGCTCCAGTTCCCGGCCGCAGGCGATGGCGGCGCGCCGCACCTCGACGAACGTCCAGCGGGGCGCGATGGGCACGAAGACGTGGATGCCGCGCCCGCCCGAGGTCTTGGGCCAGCCGCGAAGGCCGAAGTCGCCGAGGACTTCCCTGAGTCCGTGGGCGGCGCGGACGGCGTCGGCGTAGTCGGTGCCCGGCTGCGGGTCCAAGTCGATGCGCAGTTCGTCGGGGTGGTCGGGCTCGGCGCGGCGGACCGGCCAGGGGTGGAAGGTGAAGGTGCCGAACTGGGCGGCCCAGACGACGGCGGCGACCTCGGTGGGGCAGATCTCGTCGGCGGTGCGGCCGCTGGGGAAGGTGATGGTGCCGGTGGGGATCCAGTCGGGCAGGTTCTTGGGGGCACGCTTCTGGTAGAAGTGCTCGCCGCCGAGGCCCTCCGGGTAGCGCTCCAGGGTGGTCGGCCGGTCGCGCAGGGCCCGCAGGATGCCGTCACCGACGGCGATGAAGTACTCGGCGAGGTCCCGCTTGGTGAAGCCGCGCTCGGGGAACAGCACGCGGTCGGGGCTGGAGAGCCGCACCTGCCGCCCGCCAGCCGTCAGCTCCACCGCCGCTCCGGCGCCCATGCGAGCCACGGTAGCCGCGCCCGGCAAATGCCGCATACCGGGCGATATCGACCGCCGCGCCGCAGAATCGGAGCATGGATCTCCCGGTGATGCCGCCCGTGAAGCCCATGCTCGCCAAGTCCGTGGCGCGGATTCCGCCCGGCATGCAGTACGAGGCGAAGTGGGACGGGTTCCGTGCGGTCGTTTTCCGGGACGGCTCCGAAGTGGAACTGGGCAGCCGCAGTGGCAAGACGCTGACCAGGTACTTTCCCGAGCTGGTCGAAGCCCTGCGGGAGCGGTTGCCGCAGCGGTGCGTGCTGGACGGCGAGATCGTCATCGCGCGCGGGGGGCGGCTCGAATTCGACGCCCTCACCGAGCGCATCCATCCCGCCGCGTCCCGGGTGCGGCTGCTCGCCGAGCGCACCCCGGCGTCCTTCGTCGCCTTCGACCTGCTCGCCCTCTTCGACGAGTCCCTGCTCGACGTCGCCCTCACCGACCGCCGCGCACTTCTGACCAGGGCCCTTGAGGGTGTGAGCGCGCCCGTGCACCTGGCTCCCGCCACCCTCGACCGGGAGGTCGCCGAGCGGTGGTTCGAGGAGTTCGAGGGCGCCGGGCTCGACGGGGTCATCGCCAAGCCGCTGGACCTGCGGTACCGGCAGAACGAACGCCTCATGTACAAGATCAAGCACGAGCGGACGGCGGACTGCGTCGTCGCGGGCTTCCGCTTCCACAAGAGCGGGCCCGTGGTGGGGTCGCTGCTGCTCGGCCTGTACGACGACGGGGGGACGTTGCAGCACGTCGGGGTGTGCGCGGCCTTCGCCATGAAGCGGCGGGCCGAGCTGATGGCGGAGCTGGAGCCGCTGCGGATGGAGTCCGTGGCGGGGCATCCGTGGGCCGCGTGGACCGAGGAGTCCGCCCACGAGGGGGCGCGGCTGCCAGGGGCGGTGAGCCGGTGGACCGGGAAGAAGGATCTGTCCTGGGTACCGTTGCGGCCGGAGCGGGTGTGCGAGGTCGCCTACGACCACATGGAGAACGGGGCGCGATTCCGGCACACCGCCCAGTTCCGGGCCTGGCGCCCGGACCGCACGCCCGACTCCTGCACGTACGCCCAGCTGGAGGAGCCCGCCGGATACGACCTGACCGAGGTCCTCGGCTCACCCCCGGCCTAGCCGGGGCCCGCACACCCCCCGCACCCCGCGCGCCCGCACCCCCGGGCCAGTCGCACCCTGCTGCCCGGCCACCCCACGCGCCCCACAGTCACGGGCGAGCGGGAGAGAACCCGCCGCGGTAGCGGTGGGCACCCCCACGCCCCCGCAGACGAAATCGCGCCAACGTCGCCCCGCGCGCCCCACACCGCTTCCGGCGCCCCGCCGGCAACCGTAAGCTCCGCCCCCGACAACCGAGTTACCGACGGTAAGGGGGACGGGTATGGGGCACACGGAGCCGCACGCAGGCGCCCAGGGAACGAGCACCCGCAGGGCTTTCGTCGCACGGACGGCGACCGTCGGCGGCGCGGCCGCGCTGGGGGTGGGCCTCGGGGCGCTCCCGGCCCCGGCCCACGCCGCCGACGCGGGGCCCAGGGCCAGTCGGCGCGTCGCCGTGCTCGGCGGCGGCGTCGCGGGCCTGACCGCCGCCCACGAGCTGGTGGAACGCGGCTTCGCCGTCACCGTGTACGAGCGCCGGGCCCTGGGCGGCAAGGCGCGCAGCATGGACGTACCGAACAGCGCGAAGGGGAATCGCAAGCCGCTTCCCGGGGAGCACGGCTTCCGGTTCATTCCGGGGATCTATCACAACCTGCCGGACACCATGCGGCGCATCCCCTTCCCCGGGAACAAGAACGGCGTCTGGGACAACCTCGTCAGCCCGCCCGAGATGAGCTTCGCCCGCTCCGGCGGCCGCGAGGACATCCGGCTGCCGATCCCCCAGCACACGGGCGACCCGGCGGAGCTCACCAAGGACGACATCGCCCGCGCCCTCACCGCCCTGCTTGACACGGCGACCAGCATCCCCGGCCATGAGGTCGCGTACTTCGTGAACCGCGCGCTGGTGTTCCTCACGAGCTGCGACGAGCGCCGCGACGACGACTGGGAGTCGACGCCGTGGTGGGAGTTCGTGCGGGCCGAGCAGATGTCGAAGGACTACCAGCGGGTCCTGGCGATCGGCGTGACCCGCAACATCGTGGCGACGAAGGCGGAGGAGGCCAGCACCCGCACGGTCGGCACGCTCGGCGAGGCGTTCGTGTTCAACGCGCTCGGGCGGGGCGGGGACGGCCCGCCGGACCGCATTCTGAACGCGCCGACGAACGAGGCGTGGATCGACCCGTGGGTGACGCATCTCAAGGCGCTGGGCGTGGAGTTCCACATCGGCTGGACGGTCCGCGAGCTGGCGTACGGCGGCGGCCGGATCACGAAGACGGTCGTCGAGAACCCTGACGGCAAGCGCGAGGACGTCGTCGCCGACCACTACGTACAGGCCATGCCGGTCGAGCACGCCCGCCGCACCTGGAGCCGTGAACTCAAGGCGGCGGACCCGCAGTTGGCGCGCTGCGACAAGCTCAAGACGGACTGGATGACGGGCATCCAGTTCTATCTGACGGAACGCCCCGACGTCGTCGAGGGCCACTTCAACTGCATCGACTCGCCCTGGTCGCTGACCGGCATCGCGCAGGCCGCGCACTGGAAGGGCCGCGACTTCCCCGCGGACTACGGCGACGGCACGGCGGTGGACTGTCTGTCGGTGGACATCTCCGAGTGGGACAAGCCGGGGATCCTGTACGGCAAGACGGCCAAGCAGTGCACGCGCGACGAGGTGGCCCGCGAGGTGTGGGCGCAGCTCAAGGCGTCCCTCAACGACACCGGCAAGACGGCCCTGAGCGACGCCAAGCTGCACTCGTGGTTCCTCGACCCGGGCGTCGACGGCATCGGCGGCCCGAACCCGACCAACGAGGACGAGCTCCTGATCCACCCGGTGGGCACCCTGCACAACCGCCCGTCGGCCGCGACGAAGATCCCGAACCTGTTCCTCGCGGGCGACTACGTGGCCGTCGCCATCGACCTCGCCACCATGGAGGGCGCCAACGCCGCCGCCCGGCAGGCCGTCAACGCCCTACTCGACCGGGTGGGCTCGGACCACGAGCGGTGCGAGGTGACGCCGATGTACCGCGCTCCGGAGATCGAGGGCCTCAAGCGCCACGACCGCTTCCGGTACCGGCTCGGGCTGCCCAATCTCCTCGATCTGGGGTGACCCGCGCCCACGATCCGGGCTGAGCGCCCCCCTGCGGGGTACATCCCCGGCATGACACGGCAAGCACAGGGACGCGTGCGGGGGCTGGTACGGGTGCGGGCGGGGGTACGCGGGTGGCGCGCGGCGACGGCGGTGACGGTGCTCGCCGCCCTCGCCGCGGGCTGCACGCTGGAGACGGATCGGGACGGCGACGGGAAGCGGTCCGGCTCCGGGGACGGCCGCGTACTCGCCGTGAAGATCGACAACGTCGGTCCGGCGCGCCCGCAGACGGGCCTGGACGCGGCGGACGTCGTGTACGCGGAGCAGGTGGAGGCGGGGCTCAGCCGGTTGCTGGCGGTGTACGCGACCAAGCTGCCGCCCGTCGTCGGCCCGGTGCGCAGCGCCCGCGAGACGGACCTGGACCTGCTTCGCCAGTTCGACCGCCCGGCGCTCGCGTTCTCCGGCGCGCAGTCCAAGCTCCTGCCGCTGATCGACCGGGCGCCGGTGCGGCCGCTGCCGCCGGGCAGGGCCCCCGGGAGCGCGTACTACCGGGGCGACGACAAGCCCGCGCCGCACAACCTCTATCTGCGGCCCGCCGCGCTCGGCGTCCGGCCGCAGGCGAGCGGCCTGGACAGCACCGGCTTCACGTTCGGCCCGCGCCCGGCGGGCGGCAAGCCGGAGACCCGGCGCACGGTCCGCTTCCCGTCGGCGCGCTTCGCGTTCACCTGGGTCGAGTACGAGGGCCGCTGGCACATCGCGATGGACGGCACCCCGGCCCGCACCCCGGCGGGCAAGGCACTGACCGCCGCGACGGTGGTGGTCCAGCGCGTCGACATCCGTGACTCGCGCTTCCACGACCGCTCCGGCAACACCTCGCCGCTGACCCGCACGGTCGGCGAGGGCACGGCGCAGGTGCTGCGCGACGGCCGGTCCTACGAGGCGCGCTGGGAGCGCGGGGCCGCGGACGACGGGACGGAGTTCACGACGCCCGGGGGCAAGCCGCTGCCGTTCGCGAAGGGGCCGGTGTGGGTGGTGTTCACGAAGGCGTGACGGTCTCGGCCAGCGGGTCGCGCAGGCGCTCCGCCGCGTCGGCGACCCGCTGGATCAGGCCGAGGAACACCGTCCGTTCGTCGTCGGCCAGCGGCGCGAGGAGCACTTCGTTCATGCGGGCCGCCCGCACCGTCAGCCTGCGGTGGACGCGCCGGCCCTCGGCCGTGGGGCGCAGCAGGGCGCGGCGGCCGTCCTGCGGGTCGCGGACCTTGTCGAGCAGGTCCTTGCGGGTCAGCCTGCCGACGACGTCGGCGACCGTGGAGCGGTCGAGGCGCACCCGTTCGCCCACGCCGCGCTGGTCGAGTCCCGGTTCGGCGACGAGCGCGTTGAGGACCGCGAACTGCGGCGAGGTGATCTCCTCGGAGACCATCGCGTTCCACAGCAGGTGATGCGCCTGCTGCAGGCGCCGGGCCAGGTGTCCCGGGTGGGTGCTCAGGTCCACCGCGGCCATGGCTGCTCCTCACGCGTGCCGGTGCGCCCGCGCCCGTCGGGTCGCGGGGAATTCGTCGGTGCACTGAACGATAGCCGGTCCGACGGTGCCTTGACGGCTTCCTGCACGGGTGGGAGCGTGAGCCGAGGTCCACAGAGACAGTCAGTGTGCTGATGAACTTCGCGTGCTGAAGTCCGGCGCGGGGCGCGGGCGTTGCGGCGAGCGCGCGGGCGCGGGGTTCCGGCACGCGGCACGGGAGAGACGAGGCCGGCCCGGATGGACAAGGTGGTCGCTTCGGCCGCGGACGCGGTGGCCGACATCGCCGACGGCGCGTCCCTGGCCGTCGGCGGGTTCGGGCTCGGCGGCGTGCCGACGGTACTCATCGCGGCACTGCACGCCCGCGGCGTCACCGGCCTGCGTGTCGTCTCCAACAACTGCGGCGCCCTGGACACGGGGCTCGCGGTGCTCCTCGCGGCGGGCCGCGTCGCGCGCGTCACGGGCTCGTACATCGGCGCCAACAAGGAGTTCGCGCGCCAGTACCTGGCCGGGGAGCTGGACGTCGAGCTGATCCCGCAGGGCACGCTCGCCGAGCGGCTGCGGGCCGGGGGCTGCGGCATCCCCGCGTTCTACACCCCGGCCGGGGTCGGCACACAGGTCGCCGAGGGCGGTCTGCCGGTGCGGTACGACGGCCGGGGCGGGGTCGCGGCGGCGTCGCCGCCCAAGGAGGTCCGGGAGTTCGACGGCGTCCCGTACGTCCTGGAGCACGCCATCCGCACGGACTTCGCGCTGGTACGGGCGGCGCGGGGCGACCGGCACGGGAACCTCGTGTTCGCCAAGTCCAGCCGGAACTTCAACCCCCTTGCCGCGATGGCCGGGCGGGTGACGGTCGCGGAGGTGGAGGAGCTGGTGGAGCCCGGCGTGCTCGACCCGGACGCGGTGCATCTGCCGGGCGTCTTCGTGCGGCGGGTGGTGGCGCTGAGCCCGGAAGAAGCCGTGGCCAAGGGTGTGGAGAACCGGACGGTGAGCGCGGACGGTCCCGGGCGGCGTGCGGCGGACGGTCCGGAGTCGCGCGCGACGGGCGGTGCGTCCTGATGCCCTGGACCCGCGAGCAGGTGGCCGCCCGTGCGGCGCGCGAGCTGCGCGACGGCCAGTACGTGAACCTCGGCATCGGCCTGCCCACCCTCATCCCCAACCACCTGCCGCCCGGCGTGCAGGTCGTCCTCCAGTCCGAGAACGGCATCCTCGGCGTCGGCCCCTACCCGACGGCCGACGCGGTGGACCCCGACCTGATCAACGCGGGCAAGGAGACGGTGACCGTGCTGCCGGGGGCCGCGTACTTCGACTCCGCGCTGTCCTTCGGGATGATCCGCGGCGGCCACATCGACGTGGCGGTACTCGGCGCGATGCAGGTGTCCGCACGCGGGGACCTCGCCAACTGGGCGGTCCCCGGCAGGCTCGTCACCGGCATCGGCGGCGCGATGGACCTCGTGCACGGCGCCCGCACGGTCATCGTGACGATGACGCACACCGCCAAGGACGGCTCCCCGAAGATCGTCGAGGAGTGCGACCTGCCGCTGACCGGCCGGGCCTGCGTCCACCGCGTCATCACCGACCTCGCGGTCCTCGACGTCACGGACGACGGGCTCGAACTCGTCGAGTGCGCGCCGGGCGTCGGCGTGGACGAGGTCGTCGCGAAGACAGCGGCGCAGCTGACCGTACGCATCCCGGGGGCACGCCCCAGCGACACGCCCCACGCCCCCGTTCCCCACCCTCCAGGGAGGAGCAGCCGGACATGACCCCCTTACCGCTGCCGGACGGCCTGACCCAGCAGGAAATGGACGCGGAACTGGCCAAGGCCGAGGAGGCGGCGCGGGCGCCGGCCGCGCCGACGGCCCCGTACCACCCGCCGATCGCCTACCCGCCGTACCGCAGCACCCACCACCGCACCCCCCACGCCCCCCTCGTCGCCGTCCGCGACCCGGAGGCCGTGGAGCTGACCGGCCCGGTGTTCGGCGGGACCGACGTCACCGCGCTCGACCACGATCTGACGCGGCAGCACGCGGGGGAGCCGATCGGCGAGCGGATCACGGTCACCGGGCGCGTCCTGGACCGGCGGGGGCGGCCGGTCCGCGGTCAGCTGGTGGAGCTGTGGCAGGCCAACTCGGCGGGCCGGTACGCGCACCGGCTCGACCAGCACCTGGCGCCGCTCGACCCGAACTTCACGGGCTTCGGCCGCTGTCTGACGGACGACGACGGCACGTACTCCTTCACCACCGTCCGGCCGGGCGCCTACCCCTGGCGCAACCACATCAACGCGTGGCGCCCCGCTCACCTGCACTTCTCGTTCTTCGGCACGGCGTTCACCCAGCGCCTCGTGACGCAGATGTACTTCCCCGGGGACCCGCTCCTGCCGCACGACCCGGTCCTGCACTCGGTCACCGACGAGGCGGCGCGGGCGCGGCTCGTGGCCGCGTACGACCACGGCCTCTCGGTACCCGAGTGGTCGCTCGGCTACCGCTGGGACGTCGTCCTGGACGGCCCGTCCGCCACGCTCACGGAGGAGGACCACGCCCGGTGACGCCCCTTCACGCCCCCACGCCCTCCCAGACCATCGGCCCCTTCTACGGCAACGCGCTGCCCTTCGCCGACGGCGGCGAGATCGCGCCCCGCGCCCACCCGGACGCGATCACGCTCCACGGGTACGTGTACGACGGCGCCGCCGAACCCGTCCCGGACGCCCTCGTGGAGATCTGGCAGCCCGCACCGGACGGCTCCCGCGCGGGCGCGCACGGGTCGCTGCGGCGCGATCCGGCGACGGGGCGCGCGGCGGGCCGCGACGGGGTGACCTTCACGGGCTTCGGCCGCGTGCCCACGGACGCGGACGGCCACTGGGCCGTCCGCACGCTCCCCCCGGGCGGCGTGCCCTACCTCTCGGTCGCCCTCTTCGCCCGCGGCCTCCTCCACCACCTGTACACCCGCGCCTACTTGCGCGACGAACCGGCCGACCGCCTCCTCGCCTCCCTGGACGCGGGGCGCCGCGCCACGCTCCTCGCCCTGCCCGAGCCGCCGCGCGCGTACCGCTTCGACATGCGCCTTCAGGGGGAGGGCGAGACGGTGTTCTTGGGGTTTTCGTGAGCGACGACGGCCCCGACGTCGTCAGCCTCCCCCTCGACGTCGGGCTGCTGGCGCCCGGGCGGGCCGGGTCCCCCGCCGAGGAGGCGACCGGTGACCTGGCGTTCCTCCAGGCCCTGCTGGACGCGGAGGCGGCGCTGACGCGGGCACAGGCGGCGGTGGGCATGGCCCCGGCCGAGGCGGCGGCCGCCGTGACCGCAGCCGCCGACGCCGCCCGCTTCGACGCGCGCGGCCTCGCGGTGCGGGCCCGTGCGGGCGGCAATCCGGTGATCCCGCTGGTGGCCGACCTGACGGCGGCGGTGCCTCCGGAGGCGGCGCCGTACGTCCACCGGGGCGCGACCAGCCAGGACATCCTGGACACGGCGACGATGCTGGTGGCGGCGCGGACGCTGGACCTGCTCCGGCCCGATCTGGCGTGCCTGGAGCGGGAGTTGACCCGCCTGGCCCGCACCCACCGGGACACGGTGATGGCGGGCCGCACCCTCACCCAGCACGCGGCGCCGACGACGTTCGGCCTGAAGGCGGCCGGGTGGCGGGCGCTGGCGCTGGACGCGCGGGACCGGGTGGTGGGGGTGCGGGGGGCGCTGCCGGTGCAGTGGGGCGGGGCGGTGGGGACGTTGGCGGTGGTGGCGGCGTACAGGGCTGACGGGGCTGACGGGGCTGACGGGGCTGACGGCCCGCACGATCCCGAACTGACGCTCCGTCTCCTCTCCGCGTACGCCCAGGAGTTGGGTTTGGCCGACCCCGACCTGCCGTGGCACACGCTGCGTACCCCCGTAGCGGACCTCGCCGGGGCGCTCGCCCTCACCGCCGGGGCACTCGGCAAACTCGCCGCCGACGTCCTCACGCTCTCCCGCACGGAGATCGGCGAGGTCTCCGAGGGCACCGGCGGCCCCTCCTCGGCGATGCCGCACAAGGCGAACCCGGTCCGCGCCACCCTGATCGCCGCCGCGGCCCAGCGCGCCCCCGCGCTCGCCGCCACGCTGTACGCCTCGCTGCCCGCCGCCGACGAACGCCCGCCCGGCGCCTGGCACGCCGAGTGGGAGCCGCTGCGGGACCTGTTGCGGCTGGTCGGAGGGGCGACGCGGGACGCGGTCGAGCTGTGCGCGGGCCTCCGCGTCCATCCGAGCGCGATGCGCTCCAACCTCGGCCTCACCAAGGGCCTGATCACCTCCGAGCGCGTCACCGCGGCGCTGGCACCGACGCTCGGCCGGAAGGGGGCGGCCGACCTGGTGGCCTCGGCGGCGAGGCGGGTCCGGGAGCGGGGCGAGACGCTCGCGGACGCGCTGACCGCCGAACTGGCCGCACGGCCGCCCGTCCCCCGCCTCAAGCTCACCGGAGCCGACTTGGCCGACCTCACCGACCCCGCCCGCTGGACCGGCCGCGCCGCGGCCCTCACCGACCGCGCCCTGGAACGACGTTGACCCGGAACACCGGAACACATGCCGAACACCCCACCGAGCGAACGTTTTTCCTTCCCTCGGGCGAGTGACAAGGCGCGTCGGAGCCCACCCCGTGGGCAGGCTGTGAGCCCCACACCGGCACGGCTCGTGGAGGCCGAGATGAGACGCATCCGCATCGCCACCCTGACCGCCTTAGTGATCGTCGCGGCCGGGGCGGGCGTCACCGCCGCGCAGGGCATCGACACGAACAAGCCAGACAATCCAGGGAAGTCAGACACGTCGGCGGAGCAGCGCGAAGCGGCTCCCAGGGCCGCGCACACCCAGCACCAGGGCATCGCTCAGAACATCCCGCCGGGCCTCGAGGGCTTCGCCTCCGTGACGTGCCCGCAGGGCACGGTGGTCACCGGCGGTGGCGCGAGCACCAGCGGCGAGAGCACCTACGTGACCTCCTCGACGCCCTCCGGCGCGTCCTGGTTCGCGACCGCCAAGAACACGACCGGCTCCAATCAGAGCGTGACCGCCTGGGTCATCTGCACGGCCGCCTGACCGGTTGACCCCACCGGCCCGTGGCGGGTGGCTGTCCGCGCGCCCGCCACACCGGAATCACCTCCCGCGTCGCCCCTTCGCACGTGAGACGGCGCACATTGTCACCGTCAAGTCACCCCCGTGACACATCCGTAGCCTAAGTTTCCACTTGACCATGGAGCTTCGCGCACGGAGGTGAGCACGTGTCCCGAGCGGGCGGACGCCGCGCACTTCACCGGGTGCCCACCGCCCTGGCCACCGTGCTCCTGATCGTCCTCCAGTGCTTCGCCCCGGCCCCGGGGGCCCACGCGACCGCCGGGACGGGCCAACCGGTCGCCTACACGGCGTGCGGCGACGGCGAACCGGCCGGCGCCGGGCCGGCCCTCGAACACATCCGGGTCCGGGCCCGCCCGCACGCGTGCCCCGTCACCGACGGCCGCGTCACCCCGGCCGCCCCCGTGGCACAGGACGTGCCCGCCCCGCCGCACCGCCCGCGCGTCGTCGCGTACGACGAGAGCAGACCCGCGGGCAGCGAACTCCCGGCCCTGCTCCAGGTCTTCCGCTGCTGATCGGCGCCCGTCACCAGCGCCCGCGCCCCCAGAGAGCCCGCACCCGCGGCCTCTCCGCGTCGCCGTGACGACCTGCGCCGATCCATGTCACACCGAGCACCGACACGCCCCCGTGGCGCTCAGGAGTCATTCCCCCATGCAGCCTTTTCTCGACCGTTCCCTTCTCCGTGCCCGTTCGCTGTTAAAGGTCTCCGGAGACCGGCAGCACGATCTCGTCGCCTCCGTCGTGGTCTTCCTCGTCGCACTCCCCCTGTGCGTGGGTGTCGCCGTCGCATCCGGCGTACCCGCCGAACTCGGGCTGATCACCGGCATCGTCGGTGGTCTCGTCACCGGGCTGCTGCCGGGCAGCAGCCTCCAGGTCAGCGGCCCGGCCGCCGGTCTGACCGTCCTCGTGTACGAGGCCGTGCGGGAGTTCGGACTCCCCGCGCTCGGCGCGCTGGTGCTCGCCGCGGGCCTGCTCCAGCTGGCCATGGGCGCGCTGCGGCTCGGCCGGTTCTTCCGCGCGATATCCGTCGCCGTCGTCGAGGGCATGCTCGCCGGGATCGGGCTCGTCCTGATCGCCGGGCAGCTGTACGCGATGGCGGACCAGGAGGCCCCCGCGAGCGGGCTCGCGAAGATCGGAGGGCTGCCCGAGCTGCTCGCCGACACCTTCGGCTCGGGCCGCGCTCTCGCCGCGCTGGCGCTCGGCTCCGGCACCGTCGCGGTCCTGCTCCTGTGGCGCAGGCTGCCCGGCTTCCTGGGCACGATCCCCGCGCCGCTGGCGGCCGTCGCCCTGGCCACCGGCGCCTCGCTGCTGTTCTCGATGCCGGTCGCGACCGTCGAGGTGCAGGGCCTGATCGACGCCGTGCAGCCGCCCGGCACCGGCGCGTTCGGTGAGCTCCTGGGCCTCGGCGCGATCGGCACGGTCCTCGCGTTCGCGCTGATCGCGTCCGCGGAGAGCCTGTTCAGCGCGGCCGCCGTGGACCGCCTGCACGACGGCCCGCGCACCGACTACGACAAGGAGCTGGTCGCGCAGGGCGCGGGCAACACGGTGTGCGGGCTCCTCGGCGCGCTCCCGATGACCGCGGTGATCGTCCGCAGCGCCGCCAACGTGCAGGCCGGTGCGCGCACGAAGGCCTCGCGCGTCCTGCACGGCGTGTGGCTGCTGCTGTTCGCGGCCCTGCTGCCCGCCGCGCTCGGCCTCATCCCGGTCGCCGCGCTCGCGGGCGTCCTGGTGCACGCGGGCTGCAAGCTGGTGCCCGTACGGCAGTTGGCGGGGCTGTGGCGCGAGCACCGGGGCGAGGCGGTCGTCCTGGTGGTGACGGCCGTCGCGATCGTGTCGGTGAGCATGTTCGAGGGTGTGCTCATCGGCCTCGCGCTGGCGATCGTCAAGACGGCGTGGGAGACCTCCCACGTGCACGTCGACGTCGTCGACAAGGGCGCGGGCCCCATCCGCGCCCACCTGTCGGGCAACGCCACCTTCCTGCGGCTGCCGAAGATCCTCGACGCCCTGGAGGCACTCCCCCAGGACCGCCCGATCGAGCTGGACCTGACGGACCTGCGCCACCTCGACCACGCCTGCCGCACCTCCCTGGAGAACTGGGCGGCGCGGCACAGCGCGGAGGGCACGGAACCGGTGCGGGTGGCTTCGGGGGTGTGATCCTCAGGGCGGCGCCCGCGCCGGTTCCGGACTCCCGGGGCAGCGCGGGCGCCGGTTCCGGGCTCCCTGGGCGGCGCGGGCGTCCGGTGCCGAGCTCCCTGGGCGGCGCGGGCGTCCGGTGCCGGACTTCCCGTGCCGGTCGCCGGGCGTGCGCCCCGGAGTCAGCGCGCCCCGTACACCGGCTGTGGCGGCTCGGCCCTGGAGAGCAGCTTCAGGGCCGCTTCGCCCGCCTCGGCGGCGCCCGCGCCGGTTCCGGACTCCCGGGGCAGCGCGGACGCCGGTGCCGGGCTCCCTCGGCGGCGCGGGCGTCCGGTGCCGGACTTCCCGTGCCGGTCGCCGGGCGTGCGCCCCGGAGTCAGCGCGCCCCGTACACCGGCTGTGGCGGCTCGGCCCTGGAGAGCAGCTTCAGGGCCGCTTCGCCCGCCTCGGCGGCGCCCGCGCCGGTTCCGGGCTCCCGGGGCAGCGCGGGCGTCCGGTGCCGAGCTCCCTGGGCGGCGCGGGCGTCCGGTGCCGGACTTCCCGTGCCGGTCGCCGGGCGTGCGCCCCGGAGTCAGCGCGCCCCGTACACCGGCTGTGGCGGCTCGGCCCTGGAGAGCAGCTTCAGGGCCGCTTCGCCCGCCTCGGCGGCGCCCCACCGTGCCCCCTTGTCGGCGCTCGGGCCGGGGCGCCAGCCCTCCATGACGGTGATGCGGCCCGCCTCGGCCTCGAAGACGCGGCCCGTGACCCCGGCGGAGGCCTCCGAGCCGAGCCAGACGACCAGCGGGGACACGTTCTCCGGGGCCATCGCGTCGAAACCGCCGTCTACGGGGGCGGCCATCGTGTCGGCGAAGGTCCGCTCGGTCATCCGGGTCCGCGCGGCGGGCGCGATGGCGTTCACGCGCACTCCGTAGGCGGCGAGTTCCGCGGAGGCGACCAGGGTGAGCCCGAGGATCGCGGCCTTGGCGGCGCTGTAGTTGCCCTGTCCGACGCTGCCCGACAGGCCTGCTCCGGATGAGGTGTTGACGACACACGCGCGGGGCTCGCGCCCGGCCTTGCACTCGGTCCGCCAGTGTGCGGCCGCGTGCTTCAGGGGCAGGAAGTGTCCCTTCAGGTGGACGCGTACGACGGCGTCCCAGTCGTCCTCGTCGAGGTTCACGAGCATCCGGTCGCGCAGGAACCCGGCGTTGTTCACGAGGGTGTCCAGGCGTCCGTACGTCTCCAGGGCGGTGGTGACGAGGGAGGCGGCGCCGTCCGGGGTGGCGATGTCCCCGTAGTGCGCGATCGCCTCGCCGCCCGCCGCGCGGATCTCCTCGACGACGCCCTGCGCGGGGTCCCCGGAGGCGCCGGAGCCGTCGAGACCCGCCCCCAGGTCGTTGACGACGACGCGGGCGCCCTCGGCGGCGTACGCGCGCGCGTGCGCACGTCCCAGGCCGCGGCCCCCACCGGTGACGATCACGACGCGCCTCGCGCAGATCCCTGGTCCGGGCTCGGGGTCAAGTCCTGGCCCTGGTCCTGGTCCTGGCCCACTGTCAGCGCTCATGCCGAACTCCCTTTCAGCCGTGGTTCACGGAGGCCGCGTCGAGGAACGCGGGCCGCTCGCCGCCGCCGTGCAGGTGCAGGGCGGCGCCGCTGACGTACCGCGCGGCGTCGGAGGCGAGGAAGACGCAGGCGTCCCCGACGTCGGCCGGGTCGGCGAGGCGGCCGAGCGGGACCGTGCGGCCCACCGCCGCGACGCCGTCCTCGTCGCCGTAGTGCAGATGGGAACTCTCGGTGCGGGTGAGGCCGAGCACGACGGTGTTCACACGCACGTGCGGCGCCCACTCGACGGCCATGGTGCGCGCCAGGTTCTCCAGGCCCGCCTTGGCGGCGCCGTAGGCGCCGGAGCCGGGCGAGGGGCGGGTGCCGCTGACGCTGCCGATCATGACGATGGCGCCGCCGGTGTCCTGACGGCGCATCACCTCGTAGGCGGCGAGGGAGGCATAGAGCGGGGACAGCAGGTTCAGCTCGACGATCTTCGTCTGGCGGGCGGCGGACGTCTCGGCGAGCAGCCCGAAGGGCGTGCCGCCCGCGTTGTTCACCAGGACGTCGATCCCGCCGTGGTCGGCCGCCACCTCGGCGAAGAAGTCGGTGGCCGCCGCCGCGTCGCGCACGTCGAGGGCACGGAACTCGGCCTCGACGCCCGCCACTTCGACGGGCGCGGCGGGTGGCCTGCGGGCGCAGATCACGACGCGCGCCCCGGCGGCCAGGAAGCGGCGGGCGATGCCGGCGCCGACGCCGCGGGTGCCGCCGGTGACCACGACCATCTGTCCCTTGTCAGTCATGGCTGCTACCTTTCGAAGGCAACTAACAAATGTTTGGTTGAGAGCTCTGGTTGAAAGGTAGCGGATCCTCTGATGCCTGTCTCCACCTCGGTTCCGGACGGGGGCGTGGCCGTCGTCACCGTCGACTACGCACCGGTCAACGCCCTGCCCGTGCGGGGTTGGTACGACCTCGCGGACGCGGTGCGGGCCGCGGGCCGCGACCCCGGCGTCCGCTGCGTCGTGCTCGCCGCGGCGGGCCGGGGGTTCAACGCGGGCGTGGACATCAAGGAGTTGCAGCGCGACCCCGGCCACGCCGCGCTGCTCGGCGCCAACCACGGGTGCTACGAGGCGTTCTCGGCGGTGTACGCCTGCGAGGTCCCGGTCGTCGCCGCCGTACAGGGCTTCTGCCTCGGCGGCGGCATCGGCCTGGTGGGCAACGCGGACGCGATCGTGGCGAGCGACGACGCCACGTTCGGCCTTCCGGAGCTGGACCGCGGCGCGCTGGGCGCCGCGACCCATCTGGCCCGCCTGGTGCCCCAGCACCTGATGCGCGCGCTGTACTACACCTCGCGCACGGCCACCGCCGCCGAACTGCACGCCCACGGCTCGGTGTGGCGGGTGGTCCCGCGCGCGGAGCTGCACGCGGCGGCCCTGGACCTGGCCCACGAGATCGCCCGCAAGGACGGCACGCTGCTGCGCCTGGCCAAGGCCGCGATCAACGGCATCGACCCGGTCGACGTGCACCGCAGCTACCGCTTCGAGCAGGGCTTCACGTTCGAGGCGAACCTGAGCGGCCTGGCGGACCGCGTCCGTGCGGACTTCGGCAGCACGGGCTTCGGCGGCACGGGCTTCGAAGGCAAGGGCCCGGACAGCGACGGCAGCGAGGGCTTAGGTACCGAGGACGTCCGCGGCAAGGAGAAGGAGGGGGACCGGGCATGAGCGGCAAGGTCATGACGCCCGACGCGATCGTGGGGCGCCTGGAGAGCGGCATGACGCTCGGCATCGGCGGCTGGGGCTCGCGCCGCAAGCCGATGGCGCTGGTGAGGGCGCTGCTGCGCTCGGACGTCACGGACCTGACGGTGGTGGCGTACGGCGGCCCCGACGTGGGGCTGCTCGCCGCGGCGGGCCGGATCCGCAGGCTGGTCACGGCGTTCGTGACGCTCGACTCGATCCCCCTGGAGCCGCACTTCCGCGCGGCCCGCGAGCGCGGCGCCTTCGAACTCGTCGAGCTGGACGAGGCGATGTTCATGCAGGGCCTGACGGCGGGCGCCCAGCGGCTGCCGTTCCTGCCGATCCGCGCGGGCCTCGGCTCGGACGTGCTGCGCGTCAACCCGTCGCTGCGGACGGTCACTTCGCCTTACGCGGACGGGGAGGAGCTGGTGGCGGTGCCCGCGTTGCGCATGGACGCCGCCCTGGTCCACCTGAACCGCGCGGACGCCCTGGGCAACGGCCAGTATCTGGGCCCCGATCCATACTTCGACGACTTGTTCTGCGAGGCGGCCGACACGGCGTACATGACGTGCGAGCGGATCGTCGACACGGCCGAGCTGACCCGGGACGCAGCGCCGCAGACGCTGCTCGTCTCCCGGCACGCGGTGACGGGCGTGGCCGAGACGCCCAGGGGCGCGCACTTCACGTCGTGCGTGCCGGACTACGGCCGTGACGAGGCGTTCCAGAAGGAGTACGCGACCGCCGCGCGCACCCCGGGGACCTGGGGGGACTTCAGCGCCCGCTTCCTCTCCGGCACCGGCGAGGAGGACTACCACCTGGCCGTCGAGGCCTGGCACAAGGAGCAGCGATGACGGCGACGACAGCGCCCTCGACGGTCTCCCGCGCCGAGTACTGCGTGGTCGCCTGCGCCGAGGCCTGGCGCGGCGACGGCGAGGTGCTCGCCTCGCCCATGGGCACGGTCCCGTCGATCGCGGCGCGCCTGGCCAGGCTGACGTTCGCGCCCGACCTGCTCCTCACCGACGGCGAGGCCCTGCTGACCGGGGACGTGCCCGCGGTCGGGGCGCGGTCCGCGGTGACGGAGGGCTGGCTGCCGTACCGCCGCCATCTGACGATGGTGATGGGCGGCCGACGGCACGTGATGATGGGCGCGAGCCAGATCGACCGCTTCGGCAACCAGAACATCAGCTGCGTCGGCGACTGGCGCCGCCCGACCCGCCAGCTTCTCGGCGTTCGCGGCGCCCCCGTCAACACCCTCAACAACCCGGTCAGTTACTGGATCCCCCGGCACTCCCCGCGCGTGTTCGTCGAGCGGGTCGACATGATCTGCGGGGTCGGGTACGACAGTGCGGCCGCGGCGGGCCCGTCGGCGACGCGCTTCCACGAGCTGCGCCGCGTGGTCTCGGACCTGGGGGTCTTCGACTTCGCGACACCGGACCACGCGATGCGGGTGGTGAGTCTCCACCCCGGGGTGACACCCGACGAGCTCCACGAAGCCACGGGATTTCCGTTGCAGGTGCCCCTCGCGACCCCCCGCACCCGCACCCCGTCCCCCCACGAACTCCACCTGATCCGCGCCGTGGTGGACCCGTCCGGCCTGCGCGAGCGGGAGGTGCGGACACGGTGACGGCACCCGGCCCGCACACGGCCCTGACCCGCCTCGCCGGGGTGCGGCACCCGATCGTGCAGACCGGCATGGGGTGGGTGGCGGGCCCGCGCCTGGTGTCGGCGGTGGCGAACGCGGGCGCGCTCGGCGTCCTCGCCTCGGCGACGATGACACCGGAGCGACTGCGGGCGGCGGTGCGGGAGGTCAGGTCCCGTACGGAGGAGCCGTTCGGCGTGAACCTGCGGGCGGACGCGGGGGACGCGCGCGAGCGGGTGCGGATCATGGTCGAGGAGGGCGTACGGGTGGCGTCGTTCGCGCTGGCCCCGTCGAAGGACCTGATGGCGGAGCTGAAGGACGGCGGCGTCCTCGTGATCCCGTCCGTGGGGGCGCGGCGGCACGCGGAGAAGGTCGCGGCGTGGGGCGCGGACGCGGTCCTCGTGCAGGGCGGCGAGGGCGGCGGCCACACCGGCGACGTGGCCACGACGGTGCTGCTGCCCCAGGTCGTGGACGCCGTGGACATCCCGGTGATCGCGGCGGGCGGCTTCCACGACGGCCGGGGCCTGGTCGCGGCGCTCGCCTACGGCGCGGCGGGCGTAGCGATGGGCACGCGCTTCCTGCTCACCGCGGAGTCGACGGTGCCGGACGCGGTGAAGGCCCGCTATCTCGCGGCGACGACCAAGGACATCACGGTCACCACCCGCGTGGACGGCCTGCCCCACCGCATGCTCCGCACGGACCTGGTGGCCGCCCTGGAGCGCGCGGGCCCCCTGCGTTCCCTGACCCGCGCGGTACGCCACGCGGCGGCGTTCCGCCGCGTCTCCGGCACGACCTGGCCCCAGCTGATCCGCGACGGCCTGGCCATGAAGCACGGCAAGGACCTCACCTGGAGCCAGGTCCTCCTGGCGGCGAACACTCCCATGATGCTCAAGTCCGCCCTGGTGGACGGCGATCCGGACCAGGGCCTGATGGCATCGGGCCAGGTGGCGGGCTTGATAGGGGACGTGCCGACGTGCGCGGAGCTGGTGGGGAGGATGGTGCGGGAGGCAAAGGAGACGGTGCGGGGGTTGGGCGTCGGGTGGACGGAGGAGGCAGCGGGCTGATCGGACGGGGCGTGGTGGTGGGCCGGGCGCGGTGGTGGGCCGCGCCCGGCATCGGGACGCTCCCGGCCACGACATCAACCACCGAGCAGCGCCTCAGCTCCGGCT
>NZ_BMVR01000009.1 GCF_014650815.1 Streptomyces flavofungini | reverse complement strand
GGCCTGATTCCCAGTCAACCGGGGTTGTCTTCCCGGCTGTTGGGCCGTTCCGACGAGTGAGACTTTAGCGGAATCTCGACTCCCGACCTAATCGGGGGCGCCCTTTCGAACGCGGACTCCTCATTTCGTAAAAGCGCATGGAAACGAGCCGACAGCGACCCCTCGTGGACACGAAGAGTCAGAGCATCGATCGCTTGAATGGTTCTTACGGAATGGCTGCCCGGGGACCGACCAGTGATCGGCGCTCACGTCGGGCAACTCGGAGAACACTACGTTCCGGGTCAGGACGTGTCAACTTCGGGCCTGCCCGCGCTACTGTAGGGACATGACTACGCATGCGCGCACCCATCAGTGGTGGGCCGCCTGACGGCGGCCGAGCTGACGCATGCACTCAACGGCCGCCGCTTCGGCGGCCGTTCGCGTATCTCCCTCCGGAGGTCCTGAACCCGGTCGCCGGGACGGCGGCCCCGTTCTGGAGGTGGAGAGAAGAGATGACGCGGATCTTCAGTGGGGTCAAGCCGACCGGGCACCTGACGCTGGGGAACTACCTGGGGGCCATCCGGCAGTGGGCGGATGTCGATCAGTACCGGGCCGACGCGCTGTTCTGCGTAGTGGATCTGCACGCGCTGACCGTCGACCACGACCCCGGCCGGGTGCGCAGGCTCAGTAGGCAGGCCGCGACGCTGCTCCTCGCGTCCGGGCTCGATCCCGAGCGGTGCTCCGTGTTCGTACAGAGCCATGTGGACGAGCACGCACGGCTGTCGTATCTGCTCGAGTGCGTCGCCACGGACGGCGAGATGCGGCGGATGATCCAGTACAAGGAGAAATCCGTGATCGAGCGGGCGCGGGGCGGGAGCGTGCGGCTGTCGCTGCTCACCTATCCGGTGCTGATGGCGGCGGACATCCTGGCGTACGGGGCCGACGAGGTGCCGGTCGGGGACGACCAGACGCAGCACGTCGAGCTGACGCGGGACCTGGCGGTGCGGTTCAACCAGCGATACGGGCACGCGTTCGCGGTGCCGCGGGCCACGCGGCCCGAGGTGGCGGCGCGGGTCATGGACCTGCAGGAGCCGACGTCGAAGATGGGGAAGTCCCATGAGTCGGGGGCCGGGATCGTCTATCTGCTGGACGAGCCGGACGTGGTGCGGAAGAAGATCATGCGCGCTGTGACGGACAGCGGGGACGACGTCGTGTACGACCCGGAGACCCGGCCCGGGGTCTCGAACCTGCTGGAGATCCTCGCGGCTTGTGAAGGTGGGAACCCAAACGGCTTGAGCGGTGTATACGAGTCGTACGGAGCCTTGAAGAAGGACACCGCCGACGCCGTGGTGGAGCTTCTGCGGCCCGTGCGGGAGCGGCACAAGGAACTGGTTGCGGATTCCGCGTATGTAGAGGAGGTGTTGCGGGCCGGGGCTGAGCGGGCGAGAGGGAAGGCGAAGCCGACGGTCGACGCCGCCTATCGGGCGATCGGGCTGCTGCCACCCGCGCCGGCGGTGCCCGAGGCGGTGCCGGTGAACGTGGCGCGGTAGGCGCGTGGGCTGGTGGCGAGGCGCGAGGCGAAGTGCTGGCGCATCGTGATCTCGCTGCCGAAGCCCGCGCGGCGGGCCACCTCGGGCATGGGCAGGTCGGTGCGTTCGAGGAGCTTCTGCGCGGCGGCGACGCGCTGGTCTAGCAGCCAGCGCAGGGGTGTGGTGCCGGTCGCCGCGGTGAAGTGACGGGCGAACGAACGCGCCGACATGCCCGCCCTGGCGGCCAGGTCGGAGACGGTGAGCGGGTCCTGGAGGTGACGGAGGGCGTATTCGCGGACCGTGGCGAGGGCGTCGGCGTCACGGTCGGCGCGGGGTGTGGGGTGCTCGATGAACTGCGCCTGGCCGCCGGTGCGGAACGGGGCGGTGACCATCGAGCGGGCGATGGTCGCGGCGGCCTCCGAGCCGTGGGCCGTGCGGACCAGGTGCAGGCACAGGTCGATGCCGGCCGCGGTGCCCGCGGCGGTCCAGATGTTGTCGTCCTCGATGAAGAGGGCGTCGGGGACGACGGTGACGAGGGGGTGATGGGTTCGCAGGAGATCGACGAGGTTCCAGTGGGTGATGGCTCGGCGGCCGTCCAGCAGGCCCGCCTGGGCCAGGGTGAAGGCGCCGCCGCACAAGGCCGCGATGGTGATGCCTCGGGTGTGGGCGCGGCGCAGGGCCTCCAGTAGTGGGG
This sequence comes from Streptomyces flavofungini, assembly GCF_014650815.1. Taxonomy (GTDB): domain Bacteria; phylum Actinomycetota; class Actinomycetes; order Streptomycetales; family Streptomycetaceae; genus Streptomyces; species Streptomyces flavofungini. The sequence goes on along the minus strand of NZ_BMVR01000009.1, from coordinate 416,842 downwards.
GTGGCGCCGGGGTCAGGTGGTCGTCCAGGCCGGGGACGACGATCAGGTCGGTGCCGGTCAGCCGGTTCAGCCAGGCGAGGGTGCGGTCTGGGGTGAGGGTGAGGCCGCCGCGCATGGGGACGGGTGCGGGGGTGGCGGCGACGCGGTGGAGGTCGAAGGGAGGTACGTCGCGGTCGGTGCGGTCGGTGCCCCAGACCTCGGTGATCACGGAGACGTCGAAAGGGCGGATGCCGGGGAAGGTGAGGAGGGCGATCCGTTGGGGGTGAGTGGTCGGGTTCTGTGCGGTGTCGCGTGCTGGGGCCGGTTCGGAGTGGGGTGCGGGAGCCGGTGCGGTGTCGCGTGCAGGAGCCGGTGCGGGGTGGGGGTTTTGCACGGTGGCAGTAAACCATCGATCGGTGGCTTTTGTAGGGCTGGGGTGGTGGGGCGCCTGGCGGCAGCATCGTGGGCATGGAGAACGCACTGAACATCGCGGAGAACGCGGCGCTGGTCGTCGTGGACGTACAGAAGGGGTTCGAGGAGGAGGGGTACTGGGGGGCGCGGAACAATCCGGAGGCTGACGACAACATCGCCTCGCTGATCGACGCGTGGCAGGCGACGGGGCGGCCGGTCGTGTTCGTACGGCATGACTCGCCGAAGCCGGAGTCGCCGTTGCGGCCGGGGTATGTCGGCAACGAGTTCAAGGAGTACGTCGAGCAGCGGCGCGGGAAGGGGGACGGGGGCGAGCTGTTCGTCACGAAGAGTGTGAACTCGGCGTTTTACGGGACGCCTGATCTGGACGCTTGGCTGCGGGAGGCCGGGGTTTCTCAGATCGTGGTGGCCGGGATTCAGACCAATATGTGCGCGGAGACGACTGCTCGGATGGGTGGGAATCTCGGGTACGAGGTGGTGTTCGCTTATGACGCGACGTACACCTTTGATCTGGTGGGGCCGTTCGGGTGGCGGCGGACGGCTGCGGAGGTTGGGGAGGCGTCGGCGGTTTCCCTGCACGGGGGTGGGTTTGCTCGGGTGGTTTGGACAGGGGAGGTTTTGGGGGGTTTGGGCTGAGGCTTTCCCCGATCCCGCCCCTTCCCGAGACCAGGGCTTTGCCCCTGACCCCCGGGGGTGGGTGTCCCCTTCGGGTGGGACAGCCCTCCCCCGAATCGGCGCTTCGCGCCTCGTCCGCAGACGCCGGACGGGCTGAACCGGTGCCGGGTAGGCCTGAAGATGCGGGTGCGGGTGCGGGGTGGGTTAGGTGTTGTTGCCTGTTGCCAGTTCGCGGCTGCGGTCTCGGGCTGCTTCCAGGGCTGCGATCAAGGCCGCACGGACTCCGTGGTTTTCGAGTTCGCGGATGGCGTTGATGGTGGTGCCCGCAGGGGAGGTGACGTTCTCGCGGAGTTTGACCGGGTGTTCGCCGCTGTCGCGGAGCATGACCGCCGCGCCGATGGCCGCCTGGACGATGAGGTCGTGGGCCTTGTCGCGCGGGAGGCCCAGGAGGATGCCGGCGTCCGTCATCGCTTCGACGAGGAAGTAGAAGTAGGCGGGGCCCGAGCCCGAGAGGGCGGTGCACGCGTCCTGTTGGGTCTCGGGGACCCGGAGCGTCTTGCCCACGGCGCCGAAGACGTCCTCCGCGTGGGCCAGGTCGGCGGCCGTGGCGTGGCTGCCGGCGGAGATGACGGACATGCCCTCGTCCACCAGTACCGGGGTGTTCGGCATGACGCGGATGACGGGGGTGGCGGCGGCCAGGTGCTCCTCGATGAAGGCCGTCGTGATGCCCGCGGCCGCGCTGATGACGAGGGTGTCGGTGCTGACGTGCGGGGCGAGTTCGGCGAGGAGGGAGGCCATGTCCTGCGGCTTGCAGGCGAGGATCAGGATGTCCGCGCGCTTGGCGGCCTCGGCGTTGGTGAGGGGTTCTACGCCGTAGCGGGTGCGGAGTTCATCGGCTCGTTCCTGGCGGCGGGCGGTGACCAGGAGGTCCGCGGGGGCTCGGCCGCTGCGGATCATGCCGCTGAGCAGGGCTTCGCCGATCTTTCCGGTGCCCAGGACGGCGACGACCTTCTGGTTCGGCTTGGTCGGCTGGTGCGGAGGGTTCGGCTTGCTCGGCTTGGTCATGGGCGGGCCTCCCGGGATGCGTCGTTCGTGGTCATCCTCGCATCGGGTGGGGGCCGGGTGGCGGGTTGTCCGGTGAGCGGACGGGGGTGGGGCTCCTGGTGGGTGCGGTCGGCGGGTGCGGTCAGGGGGTGCGGCGGCGGAGGGTGGCTGCGCCCAGGGCCAGGACCAGGAGGGCGCAGGCCGCGACGATGGCCGCGTCGCGGACGAAGTCGCCCGTGATGTCGGGATGGCGCACGACCTCGTTCATGCCGTCCACCGCGTACGACATGGGGAGGCCGTTCGAGATCGCCTCCAGGACCGGCTGCATGTTGTCGCGGGGGGTGAACAGGCCGCAGAGGAGCAGTTGGGGGAAGATCACCGCCGGCATGAACTGGACCGCTTGGAACTCGGAGGCCGCGAAGGCCGAGACGAAGAGGCCCAGGGCTGTTCCGAGCAGGGCGTCCAGGAGGGCCACCAGGAGCAGGAGCCAGGCCGAGCCCGTCACGTCCAGGCCCAGGGCCCACAGGGCCAGGCCGGTGGCCAGGGCCGACTGGATCACGGCCAGGGCGCCGAAGGCCAGTGCGTAGCCCGCGATGAGGTCGCCCTTGGCCAGGGGCATCGCCAGGAGGCGTTCCAGAGTGCCGGATGTGCGTTCGCGGAGCGTGGCGATCGATGTCACCAGGAACATCGTGATCAGCGGGAAGATGCCCAGGAGCGACGCGCCGATGGAGTCGAAGGTCTGAGGGCTGCCGTCGAAGACGTAGCGCAGCAGCAGGAGCATCACGCAGGGGACGAGGATCATCAGCGCGATCGAGCGGGGGTCGTGGCGGAGTTGGCGTAGGACTCGGGCTGCGGTGGAGAGGGTTCGGTTGGTGTTCATGGGGGCTCCGGGAGGAGGAGGGGGGCCTGGGGGCGGGAGGGCGCTGGGTGCGGGCGCAGGTGCGGGGGTGCGTGTGTGTGGGGCGTGGGGGGGGGCGTACGGAGGGGTGTGTGCGGGGGGTGTGTGGTCGGTTGTGGCTGGGGGGATGGGTGGTGGGTTGGGCGGTGAGGGGTTACGTGGCGTTGGCCTTGTCGACCAGGTGGAGGAACGCTGCTTCCACCGTTGGGGTCGCTGTGCTGGTGCGTAGGGACTCGGGGGTGTCGTCGGCGAGGATTTCGCCCTCTCGCATGAGGAGCAGGCGGTGGCAGCGTTCCGCCTCGTCCATGACGTGTGACGACACCAGGATCGTGGTGCCTCGGTTGGCGGCGATGGTGTGGAAGAGGTCCCAGAGGTCTCGGCGCAGTACGGGGTCCAGGCCGACTGTGGGCTCGTCCAGAACCAGGAGTTCGGGGGTGCCGAGGAGGGCTACCGCCAGGGAGACGCGGTTGCGTTGGCCGCCGGAGAGGTTGGCCGCCAGGGCGTCCGCGTGGGTGGTCAGGTCCACTTCGGCGATGGCTCGGGTGACGTCCTCCTGGCGGCGGGTCGCCGTCTCGCCGTGGCCCGGGGACAGGATCGCGGCGAAGTACTCCAGGTTCTGGCGGACTGTCAGGTCGTCGTAGACGGACGGGTCCTGGGTCACGTAGCCGATGCGGGAGCGGAGGGCGGGGGTGCCTGCGGGGTGGTTCAGGACGTTCAGGGTGCCGGTGACTCTTGCCTGGGTGCCGACGATTGCTCGCATCAGGGTGGACTTGCCGCAGCCCGAGGGGCCCAGGAGGCCGGTGATCTGGCCTTGGGGGACGGTGAAGGTGAGGTTGTGGAGGACTTTCCGGGTGCCTCGGGTTGTGGTCAGGGAGGTGGCTTGGATTGCGGGGGTGGGGGGTGGGGGCGGTTCGGGGGGTTGGGAGGTGGGGGCTGGGGTTTGGGGTGGGGGCTGGATATTCATCATGTGATGATTATGTGGGGTGGGGGGCGGGCTTCGTCAAGGGGTTGGGTGGGGGATGGGGCCCCGCGGGACTTTCCCCAGTCCCGCCCCTTCCCGGCTGTGTCAATGTGCGGCTCCGCCGCGCGGGGGGGGCTCCGCCCCTGGGCTCCGGGGGTGGGTGTTCCCTTCGGGTGGGACAGCCTCCGCCGATCGGCGCTGCGCGCCTCGTCCTCAAACGCCGGACGGGCTGAATTCGGGTGGGGCTCCCGTGCGGGTAGGCCTCGGAGGGCGGGAAGCCATGGGCGTGGGCAGAGGCCGTGCGCGGGCCGGGGGCTGGTTGAGCCCGGGGGGCCTGGCCCCGGGGGCTTGAGCCAGAGGGACTTGGGCCAGGGGCTGCGTGAGCCAGGGGCTGCGTGAGCCAGGCTCGCGCAGCCCCTGGCCCAGGCGTGCAAGCTCGGGCTCGGCCAGGACCCGGCGGGCAAGCTCGGGCTTGAGTACGGCCCGGGCATGTGAGCTCGCGCATGAGCAAGGCCCGGGCACGCGGACTCAGGCTTGAGCACAGCCCGGGGGCGAGCTCGGGCTCAATAGGCACAGCCCGGGCATACAGACTCAGGCTTGGGCACAGCCCGGGCGCGTGAACTCGCGCATGAGCACAGCCCGGACGGAGGCCGAACCCCGGGGCAGGCAAGGTCCCGGCGAGGGCACGGGCCGGATGAGGGGGCACCGTCCCGGCGGGAGCAAGACCCGGGCGTGAGGCTAGTCGCGGTGGGGGTTAGCGGGGGGCTGAGGGCTAGTAGAGGGCTGGGGCCTAGTGGGACGGCTGGGGGTTATTGGGGGGCTGGGGGGTTTGGATCAGGGTGATGTCCAGGGCGTAGGCCTCTTCTACTACGTCGTCGGGGAAGGCCTTGCGCAGGTGGGCTTGTTCGGCCGCGAGGATGGAGGTTGATCGGGCCGGGCCCATGGTTGCGAAGTAGGAGCGGCTGGCCAGGTGGGACAGGTGGGTGGACAGGGGGACCCGGCGGGTCCAGTGCAGGCGGCGGTGGATCGGGGTCAGGGTCGGGGCCGCGGTTCTGATGACTCCTGGTGCGTCGCCGCTGATGGGGTTCGCGTGGTAGCCGGGGAGTTGGGACTTCAGGCGGGCCTCCTGCTCCGCCGCCCACTCGACCTCCGGGTCCGGGGTGTTCCACCACACCGCCAGCGCGCCACCCGGGCGCAGCACGCGTAATGCCTCCGGGACCGAGCGGGCCGGGTCCGTCCAGTGGAACGCCTGGGCGTACGTCACGAAGTCCGCCGACGCCGTGGCCAGGGGCAGGGCGTCCCCCACCGCACGTAGCAGGGGGGTGCCGGGCTGGGTCGCCCGCAGCTCCGCGCCCATCGCCGGGCCCGGCTCCACCGCGATCACGTGTGCGCCCCGGTCCCGGAGCAGGCGGGTGGCGATCCCTGTACCCGCGCCCACGTCCACCACTGTGGCGCCTGCCAGGGAGCGCCCCGCCAACTCCTCGATCGTGGAGAAGAGTTCGGGTGGGTAGCCGGGGCGGGCCGCCGCGTATTGGGTCGCCACTGCGTCGAAGGAGAGAGCGGAGTCGGGGGCTGGGGTGAGGGCTGGGGTAGGGGCTGAGGTGGGGGGTTCGCTCTTGTTCGGGGCCAGGGTCGGGGTCAGGGTCGGGTCCCCGCTCACGCTCGGGCTCGTACCCACGCTCGGGTTCTGGCGGTCGCTTTCGCTGTCGCTGTCGCTCGGCATGGCTTCATCCTCGCCCTGCCTCCCGGCGCTGCGTCGGGGTTCCGGCCAAGCGGTGGGGCCCGGGCTCCCCCGTCCTGCTACTTGCGGCGCTTCCGCTTCGTCGGGTTCTTCGCCCTGCGGGACGTCCGCTTCTCGTACTGCTGCCGGGCCGTCTCGTACTCCTGCCGGTGCAGGTTCTCGCCGGGGGCTTCCTTCAGGGTGCGGAAGAAGTACGCGAGGAGGGAGCCGATGAAGCCGATCATCATCAGGCTGCGCATCGACGCCACCGACTGCGGGTCGTGGCGCTTGGAGAAGCCCTCCCACGTGCGCCGGAACGCGACCGCGCTGCAGATCGCGAACATGATCACGACCAGCAGGTTCACGAACGAGCCCACGTCCGCGATCTCCAGGCCCTGGTACGCGAAGCGCAGCACCAGGCAGCCCACGACCGCCGCGGCCAGCGAGCCGACCGCGACGCCGAACCGGCGCAGGCCGTAGCGGTCCGTGTGGTCGACCCAGCTCGTACCGAAGAAGCGGATGGATTCGGGGCGGGGCCCCGGCGCGGTGCCCTCGGGCTGCCGGTCGGTACCCGGGTCGGTACGGGGTTCGTCTCGCGGTTGGTCACTCACGCGTCGATTATCGCCCGAGGGGAAGCGCGGCTCCCTCAGGCCCGTCCGGCGGTACGGCAGCCATTCCAACCGTCCGGCGGGTAGAGCAGCCGTTCCAGCCCGTGCGGCGGTACGGCGGCCGTTCCAGCTCCTCCGGCTCTGGTCAAGGCCCAGGTGCCACGCCCATTTCGTCCCCCGCCTTGCCTCCCCTCCGCCCCCGGCCGCTAGTTTGTGCGGACAGGCATGACGCACGGGGGACGACCGGAACGGGAGGGTCGAAAGGTGTCGCTCCGCTCAGGGGACCCTGAGGAGATCGGTGGCTATCCGCTGGAGGCCCGCCTCGGCGCGGGCGGCATGGGCACCGTGTTCCTCGGGCGTACGGCGTCGGGGCGGCCGGTCGCGATCAAGCTGATCCACCAGCAGTTCGCGGACGACGACGAGTTCCGTACCCGGTTCCGGCAGGAGGTCGCCGCGGCGCGCCGGGTCAGTGGCGCGTTCACCGCCGCCGTCGTGGACGCCGACCCCGAGGGGCCGCATCCGTGGATGGCCACGTCGTTCATAGAGGGCCCGACGCTCGCGCAGCGCATCGCGCGCCGTGGGCCGATCGGTGGCGCCGAGCTGCGGTCGCTCGCCATCGGGCTGGCCGAGGCGCTGCGTGACATCCATCGGGCCGATGTCGTCCACCGTGATCTCAAGCCGTCCAACGTGGTCCTTTCGCCGGAAGGGCCGCGCGTCATCGACTTCGGCATCTCCCGCGCGGCCGACCAGCAGACGCTGACCATGACGGGGCGGGTGATCGGTACGCCGCCGTTCATGTCGCCGGAGCAGTTGCAGAACCCGCGCGGGGTCGGGCCGTCCTCGGACGTCTTCTCGCTCGCCACGCTGCTGGTGTACGCGTCCACGGGGCAGGGGCCCTTCGACGCGGACTCCCCCTATATGACGGCCTACCAGGTCGTGCACGAGCCGCCCGCCCTCGGCGACGTACCGCACGCCCTGCGTACCGCCGTCGAACCCTGCCTCACCAAGGACCCGGCCGCCCGGCCCTCCATCGACGAGCTCCTCGTCCGCCTGCGGGACCTGCCCACCGAGCTGGAGGTCGTCACGGGCGGCTGCCGCACCCGGGACACCCGGACCGAGCATCATCTGTCCGGGGCCGGGGACACGGGTGGCGGGCATGGCGCGGGTAGCGGGCAGGACACCGGTGGCGGGCATGGCACGGGTGGCGGGCATGGCACGGGTGGCGGGCATGGCGCGGGTGCTGGCCACGGCGCGGGTGAGCCCGGCCTCGCCTCACCGACCCCCGCCCACCGCCCCGCCCGCCGTCGCCGCCGGCGCCCCGTCCTCGCCGCCGTCGCCGCCGTCGCCGTCATCGGCGCGGGCCTCGCGCTGCTCGCCCAGCCGTCCGGCGGCGGCTCGGACAGCGAGCGGGACGACAAGGAACGCAACGTGGCCGCCACGAGTCCGGCGCTGCCCGACGGCTTCCGGCCGTGGCGGCAGGACGTACCGGCCGGGAAGGCGAAGATCCCCGACGAGGTGCGCTGTCTGGCGCACGGCGACTCCGTGTACTGCGGGGGCGGCGGCACCGTCGCCGCCCGCGTGCGGGTCGCGGACGGCAAGCGGCTGTGGGCCGTGGCCGGGCCGGGCGTACCGGTCCAGGACACCTCCATCGCCGGGCTCGCGGGCGACGGCCGTACCGTCGTCGGCTACCGCTTCGCCGCCGAGGGTTCGGGGCGTGACGAGGTGGTCGCCCTCGACGTCGCGCGCGGCAAGGAGCTGTGGTCCGCGCCGATGGGCGCCCATGCCACGGTCGTCGCGGGCGCCGGTGCGCAGGACGCCGTGGTGGTCGGGTCGACGGTGCTGACGATCGACGCGGACGGCACCCGTATCGAGGCCCGGAACGCCCGTTCCGGCAAGAATCTGTGGACGGCCCCGTTCCCGGCGGGCAGCCAGTGCGCGCCGCTCGGCGCGGGCGGCCAGGCGTACGTGATGTGCATGCCGAAGGGGCAGGTCGCGGACGGTGCGGCGCGGCGCGACACGGTACGCGGCGTCGACCTCGCCTCGGGCGAGCTGGGCCGGGCGGTCACTGTGGGCGGGCCGGTGCAGCCGCTCGGCGCGGCCGGTGGGCGGCTCGTGCTGGTGCGGCAGCGGGCGGGCGGGGATGTCGGCGTCCTTGAGTACGACGCGGTGCTGCGCCTGGACGCGGCGCGCGGCAAGGCGACGACGACGCGGCTGTCGAAGGCCTACGGCGGCAGGCCCCGGCTGGTCGGCGGCACGGTGTACTTCACGGAGGACAGCGGCCGGGTCAGCGCGGTCGACCCCGCGTCCGGCGGGCTCCGGTGGGCCCGGCACACGGGCGTGGAGGGTGCGGCGAGTCCGGCCGCCGGGCCGGGGGCGCTGTACTTCGGCTCGGCCGGGGGGCGGGTCGCCGCGCTCGCGCCGCGCGACGGCCGCCGCCTGTGGACCACGGACCCGAAGGTCAACGGCGGCGGGCTGCGCACGAACCCGCGCGTGACGCTCGCGGGGCGGGTGGCGGTGGTGTCGGGGGCGGACAACCTGCTCTTCGCGTTCGACACGGCGAAGCCGCCGAAGTCCGAGTAGGGCCCAGGCGCCGAAGCCCGCGTAGGGCCCGGGCGCCGAAGCCCGCGTAGGGCCCGGGCGCCGAAGCCCGCGTGCGGCCCAGGCTCTGCGGGGCCCGCACGGCGAAGCCGCCGAGTCCCGGGTCGACCGGAGCTCGGCGGCTTCGTGACGTTCGGCGGCCGGGACGCCTCACCTGCGCGCGGCATCACCTGCGCACGGCGTCACCTGCCCGTGGCCACGGCTCAGCAGCGCGGCGCCACGTACCCGTTGCTCCCCGTCCGCACATACGTGTCCGACACGTACCGGCCGCTGCCGATCTTGTCCCATATCTTCGACGTGCCGGTCGGGCCCGTGACCGTCTCGCCGGGGCGCTGGCAGCTGATGGTGACGCGGCTGCCCGCCTGGACGCGGCCGACCTTGCCGTACGAAGTGCCGGGGCCGGAGCGGACGTTGACGTCCGCGACGACGGGGTAGCTCCGGGCCGCGGCGGCCTCGACGCTCAGCTCGGCCGCGTCGACACCGTCGACCACATCGACCCCGAAGGTTTCCTCAGTGCTCATCCTGCTACCCCATATCCCCCGTGAAACGGGCGGCGCGGGCCGCCCATGGCATGTACCTCACACCATAGACGCGCCCGCGCATCACACCAGTTGCAGGACAAAGCAGGACAGTCTCGACCGGCCCGCGGAGAGCCTCAGCCCAGCTTCGTCACGTCCCGCACCGCGCCCTTGTCCGCGCTCGTCGCCATCGCCGCGTACGCCCGCAGCGCCTGCGAGACCTTCCGTTCGCGGGACTTGGGGGCGTACACGCCGCCCAGGGCCGCGCGGCGGCGGTCCAGTTCGGCGTCGTCCACCAGGAGGTCGATGGTGCGGCGGGGGATGTCGATGCGGATGCGGTCGCCGTCCTCGACGAGGGCGATGGTGCCGCCGGACGCGGCCTCCGGGGACGCGTGGCCGATGGACAGGCCCGAGGTGCCGCCGGAGAAGCGGCCGTCGGTGACGAGGGCGCAGGCCTTGCCGAGGCCGCGGCCCTTCAGGAAGGACGTGGGGTAGAGCATCTCCTGCATGCCGGGGCCGCCCTTGGGGCCCTCGTAGCGGATGACGACGACGTCGCCCTCCTTGACCTGCTTGTTGAGGATCTTCTCGACCGCTTCCTCCTGCGATTCGCAGACGACCGCGGGGCCCTCGAAGGTCCAGATCGACTCGTCGACGCCCGCCGTCTTCACGACACAGCCGTCGACCGCCAGGTTGCCCTTGAGGACGCCGAGCCCGCCGTCCTGGGAGTAGGCGTGCGCGACGTCGCGGATGCAGCCGCCCGCCGCGTCCGTGTCGAGGGTGTCCCAGCGCTCGGACTGCGAGAAGGCCTCGGCGGAACGGACGCAGCCGGGCGCCGCGTGCCACAGCTCGACGGCCTCGGCGGAGGTGGCGCCGCTGCGGATGTCCCAGGCGTCCAGCCACTCCTTGACGGAGGCGGAGTGGACGGTGTGCACGTCCTCGTTGAGCAGGCCGCCGCGGTACAGCTCGCCGAGGATCGCGGGGATGCCGCCCGCGCGGTGCACGTCCTCCATGTAGTACGTCGTGGTGGGCGCGACGTTGGGCGCGACCTTCGCCAGGCACGGGACGCGGCGCGAGACGGCGTCGATGTCGGCGAGGTCGTACCCGGCCTCGGCCTCCTGGGCCGCGGCGAGCAGGTGCAGGATCGTGTTCGTGGAGCCGCCCATGGCGATGTCGAGGGCCATGGCGTTCTCGAAGGCCGCGTGGGTGGCGATGTTGCGCGGCAGGACGGTGGCGTCATTCCCGTCGTAGTACCGCTTGGTCAGCTCGACGACGGTGGCGCCCGCGCGCTCGTACAGCGCCTTGCGGGCCGTGTGCGTGGCGAGGACCGAGCCGTTGCCCGGCAGCGAGAGGCCGATGGCCTCGGTCAGGCAGTTCATGGAGTTGGCCGTGAACATGCCGGAACAGGAGCCGCAGGTGGGGCAGGCGTTCTCCTCGATGCGGAGGATGTCCTCGTCCGAGACGTTCTCGTCGACCGCGTCGCTGATCGCGTTGATCAGGTCGAGTTTCCGGACCGTGCCGTCGACCAGGGTGGTCTTGCCGGCCTCCATGGGGCCGCCGGAGACGAAGACCGTGGGGATGTTCAGGCGCAGGGCCGCCATCAGCATGCCGGGCGTGATCTTGTCGCAGTTGGAGATGCAGATCAGCGCGTCCGCGCAGTGCGCCTCCACCATGTACTCGACGGAGTCCGCGATCAGGTCGCGGGAGGGCAGCGAGTAGAGCATGCCGCCGTGGCCCATCGCGATGCCGTCGTCCACGGCGATCGTGTTGAACTCGCGCGGGATGCCGCCCGCCTCCTGGATGGCCTCGCTCACGATGCGGCCGACCGGGGCCAGGTGCGTGTGGCCCGGCACGAACTCCGTGAACGAGTTGGCCACGGCGATGATCGGCTTCCGGCCGATGTCCGCGCCCGGTACCCCGGAGGCCCGCATCAGGGCGCGTGCGCCCGCCATGTTGCGGCCGTGGGTGACTGTGCGGGACCTCAGCTCGGGCATCGTCGCTCGCTCCTCAAGAGTCATGCTTCGGGGCATGTGTGACTTACGGCCGAGCGTACGCCGCTGATCCAAGATCCGGACAGGGTGTCCGGATGGCGGGACAACCGTCTCACCGGCGGAACCCCCTCGTCCGCACGGCTACGGCCCGGTCAGATGCCCCTGCACCACCGGCGCCACCCGCGCCACGATCTGCTCCACGTCCGCCGACGCCAGCGGCTCGACCTGGATGACGTACCGCAGCATCGCCGTCCCCACCAGCTGCGCCGCCGCCAGCTCGGCGCGCAGCTCGGCGTCGGGCAGGTCGAGGCGCTCGGCGATGCGGGCCAGGAGCTGGGTGGAGATCAGGCGGCGGAAGACCGTGGCGGCCGTTTCGTTGTTGACGGCGGAGCGGACGATCGCGAGCAGCGGCGTACGGGTCTTCGGGTCCTCCCAGACGCCGAGGATGAAGCGGGTCAGGCGCTCCCCGACGTCGTCCAGCGAGCCCTCCGCCACGGCGGTCGGCGCCCCGAGGGCGGGCGCGAAGGCCACCTCGATGGCGGCGGCGAAGACCTGCTCCTTCGTACCGAAGTAGTGGTGCACGAGCGCCGAGTCCACGCCCGCCGCCTTGGCGATGGAGCGCACGGACGCCTTCTCGTACCCGCGCTCGGAGAACTGTTCGCGGGCGGCCTCCAGGATCACCTCGCGCATGGCGGGGCCCTGCTCGGCCTGGGTGCGGGAGGGGCGGCCCCGGCGCCGGGGCGCGGGGGCGGCGGCCTGGCCGGTCATGAGCGCGGCACCTTCACCGCCGACGCCAGGTGCAGCCGGGTGAAGGCGAGGGCCTCGGCCAGGTCGGCCTCGCGCTCCGCGCTGGACATGGCGCGCCGGGTGTTGACCTCGATGACGACGTGGCCGTCGAACCCGCTGGTGGCGAGGCGTTCGAGCAGTTCGGCGCAGGGCTGGGTGCCGCGCCCGGGCACCAGGTGCTCGTCCTTCGCGGAGCCCTTGCCGTCGGCGAGGTGGACGTGGCCGAGGCGGTCGCCCATGCGGTCGACCATCTGGAGGGCGTCGACGCGGGAGGTCGCGGTGTGCGACAGGTCGATCGTGAAGTGGCGGTAGTCGTCCTTGGTGACGTCCCAGTCGGGGGCGTACGCGAGCATCTCGCGGTCGCGGTACCGCCACGGGTACATGTTCTCCACGGCGAACCGTACGTCCGTCTCGTCGGCCATGCGCCAGATGCCCTCGACGAACTCGCGTGCGTAGCCGCGCTGCCAGCGGAACGGCGGGTGCACGACGACCGTCGACGCGTCCAGCTTCTCGGCGGCGGCGCGGGCGCGCTGGAGCTTGACCCAGGGGTCGGTGGACCAGACGCGCTGGGTGATCAACAGGCACGGGGCGTGTACGGCCAGGACCGGGATCCGGTGGTAGTCGCTGAGGCGGCGCAGGGCCTCGATGTCCTGGCTGACGGGGTCCGTCCACACCATGACCTCGACGCCGTCGTACCCGAGGCGCGCGGCGATCTCGAAGGCCGTCGCCGTCGACTCCGGGTACACGGAGGCCGTCGACAGGGCGACCTTCGCGTCCGGGATGCGCACCACTTCTGCCACGGGCAACAGGGTACGGGGTGCGTTTGCCGGGTGGCCCTGGGACGGGGGCCCCTGCGCCGTGGGGTTCTTCACCATGGGCGGGTGCGGGTTGCCGGTCGCGCGGTTCCCCGCGCCCCTGACGGGGCGGGTCGCCCCGTCAGGTCGTCGGCATGTGGTCCAGGCGGCGCAGGATCACGCCCTCCCGCAGCGCCCACGGGCAGACCTCCACGCACTCCACGCCGAACAGGTCCATCACGCCCTCGGCCACGAGCGCCCCGGCGAGGAGCTGTCCGGCCCGCCCCTCGGAGACCCCGGGCAGCTCGGCCCGCTCGGCGGTGGTCATCGCGGCGAGCTGCGGCACCCAGTCCTCCAGGGACTTGCGCTTCAGTTCCCGCTGTACGTAGAGGCCCTCCGTGGACCGCGCGGCGCCCGCGAGCCGGGCGAGCTGCTTGAACGTCTTCGACGTGGCGACGACGTGGTCGGGATTGCCGAAGCGGCTGAACTCGCCGACGGTGCGGGCGATCTGGGCGCGGACGTGGCGACGCAGGGCGCGCACGTCGGCCGGGTCGGCCGGGTCGGTGGGCAGCCAGGCGGCGGTCAGGCGCCCGGCGCCGAGCGGCAGGCTGGCCGCGGCGTCCGGCTCCTCGTCGATGCCGTACGCGATCTCCAGGGAGCCGCCGCCGATGTCGAGGACGAGGAGCTTGCCCGCGGACCAGCCGAACCAGCGCCGGACGGCGAGGAAGGTCAGCCGCGCCTCCTCGGCGCCGGTGAGGACCTGCAGGTCGACGCCGGTCTCCGCGCGGACGCGGGCGAGCACGTCGTCGGCGTTGGTCGCCTCCCGGACGGCCGAGGTGGCGAACGGCAGGAGGTCTTCGACGCCCTTGTCCTCCGCGGCTTGGAGCGCGTCACGCACCGTGGCGATGAGCAGGTCGACGCCTTCGGGGCCGATGGCACCCGCCTCGTCGAGGAGTTGGGCAAGCCGCAGGTCGGCCTTGTGGGAGTGCGCAGGCAGCGGGCGGGCGCCGGGGTGGGCGTCCACCACCAGCAGATGCACCGTGTTCGAACCCACGTCGAGGACACCGAGTCTCATATACGGAACGCTACTGCGCCCGCGGCTCCTCGCGGCGCCCGGGCGGGCGTCACTGGTCTCCGTTGACACATGGGCGCGCATACCCTGGAGACGTGCCAAAGACGAAAAAGGCGAAGCCCGACAAATCGAAGTCGTCGCAGTCATCGGAGTCCTCGAAGTCGGAGAAGCAGGTCACGAAGGCCGACAAGGTCAAAAAGGTCAAGCCCGGCAAGCCCGATAAGGCCGACAAGGGCGCCAGGGCCGACAAGGGCAAGAAGGCGGGCAAGGGCGCGGCCGTCCGGGACGAGCAGGGTCTGGACTTCGCCCGCGCCTGGGTGGAGTTCCCGGACCCGGCGGACGACGAGCAGGTCTTCCGCTGCGACCTGACGTGGCTGACCTCCCGCTGGCACTGCGTCTTCGGGAGCGGCTGCCAGGGCATCAAGGCCGGCCGCGCCGACGACGGCTGCTGCACGCTGGGCGCGCACTTCTCCGACGAGGACGACGAGAAGCGGGTCGCGGGTTACGTGGCGCGGCTCACGCCGGACATCTGGCAGCACCACGACGTGGGCGCCGAGTCGGGCTGGGTCTCGCAGGACGAGGACGGCGAGCGCCAGACCCGTCCGTACAACGGCTCGTGCATCTTCCAGAACCGGCCCGGGTTCGCGGGCGGGGCGGGGTGCTCGCTGCACATCCTGGCGTTGAAGGAGGGGCGCGAGCCGCTGGAGACCAAGCCGGACGTGTGCTGGCAGCTGCCCGTCCGGCGGACTTTCGAGTGGATCGAGCGGCCTGACGACACGAAGGTCCTGCAGGTTTCCATCGGGGAGTACGACCGCCGGGGCTGGGGCCCTGGCGGACATGACCTGCACTGGTGGTGCACGTCGGCCACCTCGGCGCACGGCGCCGGGGACCCTGTGTATGTGTCCTACCGGCCCGAGCTGATCGAGCTGATGGGCAAGGAGGGCTATGACCGCCTGGTCGAGCTGTGCGAGGAGCGGCTCGCCTCGCAGCTGCCGCTGCTCGCGCCGCACCCGGCGGATCCGGTGCGGGTCGGTTCCCGGGATGCCTAGTCGCCGTTGAGGGGTTCGCCGTGGGCGGGTGCGGGGCTGTGCTCGGCTGAGCGCGCGGTTCCCCTCCTGGCTGAGTGCGCGGTTCCCCTCTCGGCGGAGCGCCCGGTTCCCCGCGCCCCTTCGGGTGCTCCGCCTCACCCTCGGCCTCAGCCCGGCCCCGGGTCCCCGCCTGGTGCCGGTGTCGTGGTGCCCGGGTCCGACGGGGTCGGGGTGGGGTCCGTGGGCGGCGTGCTCGTCGGGGTGGGGTCCGGGTCGGGCTGGGTCGGGGTGGGGTTGCCCTGGGTGGGGGTCGGGTCCGGGTCCGACGGGCCCGGGCGGGTTGCCGTGGGGCGGGGGCCCGGGTTGCCGGGGCGGGTCGGCGGGGTGGAACTGCCGTAGCCCTCAAGGGAGACGACCGCTCCGGTGGGGGCGATGGAGACGCGAGCGCTCCAGTGCCCCGGGGGCTCGCGGTCGTCGTCCACGTACACCCTGATCGTGACGGACTCGCCGGGCGAGAGGGTGCCCGCGGACCGGCTGAGGGCGAGCCAGGACGCGCCGGTGCTCGCGGACCAGCGGACCGGTGAACTGCCGCCGCCGGTCAGCGTGATGAGCGTGACGCCGCCGTGCGAGCGGGCCTGGACGCCGATGCGTCCGGCGCCGGGTCCGGCGGGGCTGCCGGGGCTGATGACCGCCACGGCGACGCCGGGTCCGCCGCGGCCGTCGCGGAAGCGGTCGGGGGTGGTGCGGGCGTTGCCCGCGTTCTCGTAGTCCTCGCGGCCCCGGCCGCCTCGCCCGCCGGGTCCGTCGTCGGCCTCGGCGGCGCTCGCGGAGCGGCCGTCGCGGCCCTCGCCGGTGAGCGGGGCACCGCGGTAGGCCGCCCAGAGGGCGAGGACGGGCGCGGCCACGACGGTCGCGACGACCGTCGTCGTGACGGCACGCGCGCGTAGGCGTTCGCGGCGGGCGGCGTGGTCCTTGGGGTCCATCGGAAAGCCGCGCCGGTCGAAGCGCGGGCCGCCGCCGCGGGTCCGGCGCTGGGCGCGCGGGGCGTGGGCCATGGCGTGGTGCAGGGCCACGCGCGGGGCGGCGACGACGGGCAGCGCGGCCGGGGTGACGGCGGTGCCGGGCCAGGCGCTGGACCCCGCGCGTTCGGCCGTACGGCGACAGCGCGGGCAGTCGTCGACGTGCCGGACCAGCTCGCGGCGCAGGGCGGTGCCGAGCAGGACCTGGTTGTCGCCGGTGAGGCGGGCGACGATCGGGCAGGTGCCGGTCTCGACGACGGCGAGGGCCGCGCGGGTGCGCTCCACCTCGCAGGCGGCGGAGGCGAGCAGGTCGCGGGCGGCGGCCGGGTCGAGGCCGAGGACGGCGGCGACCTCCTTGGCCGCGAGCCGGTGCCGGACGGCCAGCTCCAGGGCCTCGCGCTGCTCGGGCGTGGTCCCGGCGGCCTCGGGCCAGGCGAGCTGGGCGAGTTCGCGGCGGCGGGCGCGGGCGATCTCGTCGATGGGGGCGGCGGCTCCGGGTGCGACCGGGGCCCCGGCGTCCGGCGCGGGGGCGGTCGGGCTCGCCCCGGCGGGGCTGTCCCCGGACGGCTCCCCGGCGGCGGTCGGGCTCACGCCGGACGCGGCTGCGGAGCCCGCCGTGCCGCCCGCTCCGGACTGCGCCCCGTGGCGGCCGCGCTGCTTGGCCTCGGCCAGGGCGCGCAGGCACATCCAGCGGGCGAGTGCGTACAGCCACGCGCGCGTGTCGCCGTCGGGCCGGGCGCCGCGCCGCTCGGCGAGCACGAGGACCTCGCCGAGCGCGGCGGTGGCCGCGTCGTGGTCGCACAGCACCGACAGGCAGTACGTGAACAGGCCGTCCAGGAACGGTTCGTAGTGCGCGGGCGGCGACTGGGTGACCGTGCGCGGCACCACCCGCTTGCGGGCGCCCGGATGCGCCCGGTGCGCGCCGGTGGTGTATGTGGGGGTTTCCGGGCTGCTGCTCATCACCCGTGCGAAGTTAGGCGCATGATGCAGGCGCCTTCCTCCCTCTTGAGCACATTTAATCCTTACGGGTGAACAGATCCCTCAAAAGGGGACAGGAAGACATGATTCCGTTGCCTGTTCGAGAGGTAAGGGGCCGAGGGCTCCGGGGGGCACCCTCGGGCCGTCGGCGGGCGGGGGCCGAGGCCGGTCACCGGTGCTGGCTGCGTTGTCAGTGTTGTCAGTGGTGGCGGCTACGGTTCGTGCATGGCTGCCCGTACGAAATCCGCGAAGGACCGGCCGTCCTACCGCTGCACCGAGTGCGGCTGGCAGACGGCCAAGTGGCTAGGCCGCTGCCCCGAGTGCCAGGCGTGGGGCACGGTCGAGGAGTACGGCGCGCCCGCGGTGCGCACGACGACCCCCGGCCGGGTCACCTCCTCCGCGGTGCCCATCGGCGAGGTCGACGTCCGCCGCGCCACCGCCCGCTCCACCGGCGTGCCCGAGCTGGACCGCGTGCTCGGCGGCGGCCTGGTGCCGGGCGCCGTGGTGCTGCTCGCGGGCGAGCCGGGCGTCGGCAAGTCCACGCTCCTCCTGGACGTCGCGGCGAAGGCGGCCACCGACGACCACCGCACGCTCTACGTCACCGGCGAGGAGTCGGCCAGCCAGGTCCGGCTGCGCGCCGACCGCATCAACGCCATCGCGGACGACCTGTACCTGGCCGCGGAGACCGATCTGGCCGCCGTCCTCGGGCACTTGGACGCGGTGAAGCCCTCCCTCCTGATCCTGGACTCGGTGCAGACGGTCGCCTCGCCGGAGATCGACGGCGCGCCCGGCGGCATGGCGCAGGTCCGCGAGGTCGCGGGCGCCCTGATCCGCGCGTCCAAGGAGCGCGGCATGTCCACGCTCCTGGTCGGCCACGTCACCAAGGACGGCGCCATCGCGGGCCCGCGCCTCCTGGAGCACCTGGTCGACGTGGTGCTGCACTTCGAGGGCGACCGGCACGCCCGGCTGCGCCTGGTCCGCGGCGTGAAGAACCGGTACGGGACGACGGACGAGGTCGGCTGCTTCGAGCTGCACGACGAGGGCATCACCGGTCTGGCCGACCCCTCCGGCCTGTTCCTGACCCGTCGCGACGAGCCGGTCCCCGGCACCTGTCTGACGGTGACCCTGGAGGGCCGCCGCCCCCTGGTCGCCGAGGTGCAGGCGCTCACCGTCGACTCGCAGATCCCCTCGCCGCGCCGCACCACGTCGGGCCTGGAGACGTCCCGTGTGTCGATGATGCTGGCGGTCCTGGAGCAGCGCGGCCGCATCAGCGCGCTCGGCAAGCGCGACATCTACAGCGCCACGGTCGGCGGCGTGAAGCTGTCGGAGCCCGCCGCCGACCTCGCCGTGGCGCTCGCCCTGGCCAGCGCCGCGAGCGACACTCCGCTGCCGAAGAACCTCGTCGCGATCGGCGAGGTGGGCCTCGCGGGCGAGGTCAGACGGGTCACCGGCGTGCAGCGCAGACTGGCCGAGGCCCACCGCCTGGGCTTCACCCACGCCCTCGTGCCGGCCGATCCGGGGAAGGTCCCGCCCGGTATGAAGGTCACCGAAGTCGCCGACATGGGCGACGCGCTGCGCGTCCTTCCGAGATCGCGTCGTCCAGAGGCCCCACGGGAGGACGAGCGGCGCCGGTAGACTTTGCCCTGGTCTCGCCCATCCGTACGAAGCAACGCGTATCGAGGCGTGTGGGGGAGGGCTTGGACAACCTGCGACCGGAGGAGTGCAGTGGCAGCCAACGACCGGGCAGCGGTTCCCGGCAAGCCCGGTGGCGGCTCCGCTGCCGACGGGCTGATGCGCGCCTCCCTGAGCGCGGTCGCGCCGGGCACGGCCCTGCGCGACGGCCTGGAGCGGATCCTCAGAGGCAACACGGGCGGGCTCATCGTGCTCGGCTCGGACAAGACCGTCGAGTCGATGTGCACGGGCGGCTTCGTCCTCGACGTCGAGTTCACCGCCACGCGCCTGCGTGAGCTGTGCAAGCTCGACGGCGGCATCGTGCTCGACAAGGACATCACGAAGATCCTGCGCGCGGGCGTGCAGTTGGTGCCCGACCCGACCATCCCCACGGAGGAGACGGGCACCCGGCACCGGACGGCGGACCGGGTGAGCAAGCAGGTCGGCTTCCCCATCGTGTCCGTCTCCCAGTCCATGCGCCTGATCGCGCTCTACGTGGACGGGCAGCGCCGTGTCCTGGAGGACTCGGCGGCGATCCTGTCACGTGCCAACCAGGCCCTCGCCACCCTCGAACGGTACAAGCTGCGCCTCGACGAGGTCGCGGGCACGCTGTCCGCCCTGGAGATCGAGGACTTGGTGACGGTCCGGGACGTCACCGCGGTCGCCCAGCGACTGGAGATGGTGCGGCGCATCGCCAAGGAGATCGCGGAGTACGTCGTCGAGCTCGGCACGGACGGGCGTCTGTTGACCCTTCAGCTCGACGAGCTGATCGCGGGCGTGGAGCCGGAGCGCGAGCTGGTCGTCCGGGACTACGTGCCCGAGCCCACCGCGAAGCGCTCGCGCACCGTGGACGAGGCGCTGGCCGAGCTGGACTCCCTCACCCACGCCGAGCTGCTCGAACTGCCCACGGTGGCACGCGCGTTGGGCTACACGGGGTCGCCCGAGACGCTCGACTCCGCGGTGTCGCCGCGTGGCTTCCGGCTGCTCGCCAAGGTGCCCCGGCTGCCCGGGGCCATCATCGACCGGCTCGTCGAGCACTTCGGCGGCCTGCAGAAGCTGCTCGCCGCGAGTGTGGACGACCTGCAGACGGTCGACGGGGTGGGCGAGGCGCGGGCCCGCAGCGTGCGCGAGGGGCTGTCGCGGCTTGCGGAGTCCTCGATCCTCGAGCGGTACGTGTAGCTTCCAGCCCGGATTGCGGCGGGTACGCCGGCCCCCGGCCCGCTGGGGGTCGGGGTGCCCTTGGCCTGCGCGACCGTCCTTCCCGCCGTTTCGCGGCGGAGCCTCCCGCCCGCCCACTCGCCCACCCGTCACGGCCGACTCGCCCCAGGCAGGGCCGCGCGGCCGGCACCTGGGCCGACTCGGTCAGGTGTGGGCGGGCGGGAGAAGGACCGGCGCCCAGTCCTGCGTCTAGGGCGTTTCTGATGGCTCTTGGTCGGCCGCCAGGGAGATCGTCGGCGCAACGGGAGCTGCCCCGCGAGGTGCTGCTCGCCCCGGCGCCCACACCCGTGACAGCCATCTGACGGTTTCAAGAGCCGTCAGAAACGCCCTAGTCCTTCGTCAGGACGAACGACGCTTGGTCGCTGCCCAGGCCCGTCGCCCGCGCCTCCACCAAGTACGTGCCCGCCTTCGCGCCGCCCGCCGGGGGCGTCGCGCACTGGGGGGCGCTGGCCTTGCGGTCCCACTCCAGGGAGTGCGTGACGTGGCCGTTCGCGGGGACCTTGAACAGCAGGCTCGCCGCGGCCCCGGGGCAGTCGTTCGACGACCAGATCGCGTCGTCCGCCCCGGACAGGGTGATCGTCACGACCGTGCCCTTGCCGCCGAGGTCGACCTTGCAGGCCTTGCCGCCGCTGTTGACGGCGGTCAGCTCCAGCTTCGGCTTCTGCCCGGGCGCGTACGAGTTCCGCACGCTGCGCAGCTTCAACTGGACCGCGCCGGACGTGCACTTGGCGAGGGGAGACCCGGCCGGGAGCCGCGCGCCCGACCCGCCGCCGCCCTTGGCGTCGTCCGAACCGCCGGAGCCGCCCGACCCGCCCCCGGAGTCCGAGCCGCCGGAGCCGGAGCCCTCGGAGTCGCCGGAGCCGTCGCCGGAGCCGTCGCCGTCCCCCTCGCCCTCCGACTCGTCCCGGCCGCCCGGGTGTTCGCTGATCGCAGGCCCGGAGCCGGAGGGTCCGGGCGTGATGGACGTCGCCGGGCCGTTGCCCGACGGACCGTCAGCGCCGTTGTCACCGCCACCTCCGCCCGAGGCTAGAGCCCACACGACAAGCAGCAAGAGGAGTCCGACAACGGACAGCAGGACGGCCCTCCGACGCCAGTAGATGGAGGAGGGAAGCGGCCCGATCGGATTGCGCAGAGATCCCACGCCCAAACCTTACGAGAGAACCGGGCGTTGTCCTGCCCCACCCGCCGCCTCAGGCCACAACTTTTGCGGATCATCATCCCGGACAGGCCCGCCCGAAGGCCCCGGAACGGTCCCCCCGGACGCCCCTCGCGGGGCCCGACCCCTGACTTTCGTCAGGTCGACGATGCGCCCATCGCCGGATGTGACGGTGCCGGACCACTGCGTACGGTCCGGAATCATGGACACCATGGATTCTTCCGGCCTCTACCTAGACGTCACCGAGTTCGCCCATGACACCCCGTCGTGGGTGCAGCACCTCGCGGAGGTGTGGACCGAGCTCGGCCTGCTGCTCTTCGGCGTGCTGTTCGTCGTGGCGTGGTGGCGGGCGCGGCGCGGGGACCCGCGGGCCGTGGCGGTGGCGGTCCTGGCGCCGCTCGGTACGGCGCTCGCGTACGTCATCAGTGAGACCGTGAAGTCCTTCATCGAGGAGGAGCGGCCCTGCCGCGCGGTATCCGGGGCGCTCAAGCCGCTCGTCGAGTGCCCGCCGCACGGCGACTGGTCGTTCCCCAGCAACCACTCGACGATCGCGGGCGCCGCCGCCGTGGGCCTCGCCCTCGCCTGGCCCCGGATCGCCGCCCTGACGCTGCCGATGGCGGTGCTCATGGCGTTCTCGCGGGTGTTCGTGGGCGTGCACTACCCGCACGACGTGGCCGTCGGCCTGGTCCTCGGCGCGGTCGTGGTGTTCCTCGCGGTCAAGTTCGCCGCCCGGCCCGTGACGCGGATCACAGAGGCGATGCGGGGGTCGCGGACCGGCGTGGTCAGGTGGTTCGCGGGCGCGGGTGCGGGTGCGGGCGCGGCGGTCGCACCCGGTGCCGGGGGCGGCCAGTACGTGCCGTCGCAGGCCGGTCAGTCCGGTCCGGGCGGTCAGTACGAGAACTCGCTGCCGTACCGGCCCACGCGCGCGGAGCAGCCCCAGGAGCAGACGATGACGCTGCGGCGGCACCAGGACGCGCACCAGGGCCAGGGGGCTTATCAGGGGCAAGGCGCCCACCAGGGCCAGGGGGCCCACCCTGGGCAGGGGAGCTATCAGGGGCAGGCGGACTACCAGGGTCCCGAGTCGTACCGGGACCAAGGGGCGTACCAAGGGCAAGGGTCCTACCAGGGGCAGGAGCCGTACGGGAACCCGGACGCGTATCAGGAGCCGTACGGGCACCAGCCGCAGTACCGGCCGCAGCGCCCCGACCCCCGCTCCTGACACGGGAGTTCGCGGGCCTCAGCCCGGCCCCGGCTCCCCCGCCGCGTCGTCCGCCACCAGGCCCGCCTCGTACGCGACGACCGCCGCCTGGACGCGGTTCTTGACCTCCAGGCGGTCCAGGACCGCGCTCACATAGGCCTTGACGGTGCCCTCCACGAGGTGGAGGCGCGCGGCGATCTCCGGGTTGGACAGGCCCGCGCCGACCAGGCCGAGCACCTCCCGCTCACGGGGTGTCAGGAGCGTGACGCGGGCGCGCGCTTCGGCTCCGCGCGCCAGTCTGCGGGCGCCGAAGCCGTCGATGACCTGCCGCGCCACCCGCGGCGAGAGGAACGCGGCGCCGCCCGCCACCGCCCGCACGCCCGCGATGAGTTCGTGCGGGTCGCCGGACTTCAGCAGGAAGCCGGTCGCGCCGCCGCCGAGCGCCCGCGCCACGTACGCGTCCTCGGAGAACGTCGTGAGCATCGCGACCGCCGTGCCCGGCAGCGTCCGGACGATCTCCTCCCCCGCCGCCAGGCCGTCCAGGCGCGGCATGCGGATGTCCAGGAGCGCCACATCGGGGCGGTGCGCCCGGGCCAGCTCGACCGCCGCACGGCCGTCGGCCGCCTGCGCGACCACCTCGATGTCCGCGCCCGCCGCGAGGATGGCGCTCACGCCCGCGCGGATCATCGCCTCGTCGTCCGCGAGCAGCACCCGGATCACCGCGCCCACGCCGCCTCCCGCTTCTTCTCCTGTTCCGCGCCCGCCTTGGGGATCACCGTCTTGTCCACCAGCTTTCCGTCGTCGAAGCAGAGCCTGAAGTGCGGCAGGGAGGTGAAGAGCTCGCCGCTGGAGCGGTAGTAGCGGCAGTCCGCGCCCGGGGGCGGCGGGGTGGGCGCGCGCTCGGCGGGCGGGTCCGTGACGCTCCGGTCGGGGAGCACGGCGGCGACCTCCGACTGCGGCTGGCCCACGCGCAGGGACGCGTAGTCGGCGGGGCGCAGGACGGAGTGTGTCTTCGTGTACGCGTACCAGGTGAACGCCCCGGCGACGAGGACGGTTCCCGTGGCGATGGCGGCGCCGAAGGCGAGGGCGGTACGGCGGCGGGCGTGGGCCAGGACGGAGCCGGGCGGTGGGGTCGCCGGTGCGGAGGCCGGGGGCTGGGTGACCGGGGGCTGGGTGACCGGGGGCTGGTGGCTGCTGCCGGGGCGCATCGGCTCGGGCACCGCCAGCTCGGGCACCGCCGCCTCGGGCACCGCCAGTTCGAGCGCCACCGCCCCGGGCCCCGCTCCCGCCACCGGCAGCCGTGCCGTGACCCGGAACCCCCCGCCGCGCGGCCCCGCCGTCAGCGTCCCGCCGCCCGCCCGCACCCGGGCCCGCAGATCGGCAAGCCCCGAGCCGCCCTCCGGTGCGGCGGGCCGGGGTGAACCCCCCTGCGGGGGCGGCCCGTTGGTGACCTCGATCGTCGTCGCGGCCTCGGTGTGCGTCGCCGTCACGGTGACGGGCGCGCCCGGTGCGTACTTGGCCGCGTTGGTCAGGGCCTCCTGGACCACGCGGTACGCCACGCGCCCGGCGCCGTCGGACGCGTCGGCGCCGTCGTCCTCGTACCGCACCACGAGGCCCGACTCCGCCGCCCGCGCGACCAGTTGCGCGACCGTCTCGCCGGGCGGGGCGAGGGGGGCCGTCTCGTCGCCCTCGTCCCGGAGCACGCCGATGACCTCGCGCAGCCGGTCGGTGGCCGTCGCGGCGGCGGCGCGCAGGTCGGACGCGGCGGCCCGGTGGTGGGCGGGGAGGTCGGCGGCCACCTGGAGGGCGCCCGCGCGGACCGCGATGAGGCTCAGCTCGTGGCCGAGGGAGTCGTGCATGTCCTGAGCGATGCGGGCGCGTTCGCGCAGCCGGGCGCGGTCGGCGACGATGCGCTGCTCGCGCTCCAACTGGTCGGCGCGGGCCCAGCCCGCGGCGGCCAGCTCCCGGCCCTGGCGCCAGTAGCGGCCCGCGAGCCAGGGGAAGACCACGCCGAACAGCAGCGTGCCCATCAGCACCAGCCACTCCACGACCGGGTCCACGTCCCGGACCACGATCCTGGCCGTGCCCGCCGCCCAGACCGCCGCGAAGGCCAGCAGCGCCGGGCGGGCGCGGGGGCCGTGCTTGCCGAGGAGCAGGGCGAGGACGGCGAGGGCGGGGCCGTACGAGACGGAGAACAGGGCGGGGGCGGTGAGGGCGAGGGCGGCGGCGAGGAGGAAGGCGGCGGCCGGGCGGGCGCGCCAGCTCGCGGTGGCCGCGGCCAGGACGGCGAGGCCCGCGAGCTGGGCCCACAGCGGGCGGGGCTCGTTCAGGCCGATCGCGTCGGCGCTCACCGCGGGCACGGCGAGGGCCGCCCACAGGGCGGCGTCCAGCTGACGTCGACTCTTCACCCCGCCGACGCTACGTGCCGTCCGGCGCCGGGCGCCCCTGCCGATCGTCAGGGTTCTCCCACCCGCCCTTGCTTTTCTTACGCACACGTTCGGGTGGCCGGGCCGGGGGCGCCCAGTGGGGGCCCGTCCGGGTCCGTCCGGGGTTCGAGGACGAGGCACGCGGCGCCGATCGGGGCCGGGTGTCCCACGGCGACGGGACACCCGCCCCGAACCGCGCCGTTGGCCCGCGGCCCCTCGCCCCCGTGGCAGGATCGTCCCCATGCCGACCGCACTCGCCGCCGATCTCGTCAGCGCCGGCACTGCCGACGCCCGTTCGCTGGACGAGCAGTTCCACTCGCCTGTCATCGCCTGGTTCGAGGCCAACGCGCGCGATCTGCCGTGGCGGCGCGAGGACGCCGGGCCCTGGGGCGTGATGGTCAGCGAGTTCATGCTGCAGCAGACGCCGGTGAGCCGGGTGCTGCCCGTGTACGAGCAGTGGCTCGCCCGCTGGCCGCGCCCCGCCGACCTCGCCAAGGAGGCGCCCGGCGAGGCCGTGCGCGCCTGGGGGCGGCTCGGGTATCCGCGGCGGGCGCTGCGGCTGCACGGGGCGGCCGTCGCCATAACGGAGCGGCACGGCGGCGACGTACCGGCACAGCACGCGCAGTTGCTCGCGCTGCCCGGCATCGGCGAGTACACGGCCGCGGCCGTCGCGTCGTTCGCGTACGGGCAGCGGCACGCCGTGCTCGACACCAATGTGCGGCGCGTCTTCGCGCGCTCCGTGACCGGCGTGCAGTACCCGCCGAACGCCACCACCGCCGCCGAGCGCAAGCTGGCCCGCGCGCTGCTGCCCGCGGACGAGCAGACCGCGTCCCGCTGGGCCGCCGCGTCCATGGAGCTGGGCGCGCTGGTGTGCAGCGCCAAGAACGAGAACTGCGCGCGCTGCCCGCTGGCCGCGCAGTGCGCCTGGCTGGCGGCGGGGAAGCCCGCGCACGAGGGGCCCGCCCGCCGCGGCCAGACGTACGCGGGCACCGACCGGCAGGTCCGCGGCAAGCTCCTCGCGGTGCTGCGCGAGGCCGTCTCGCCGGTGCCGCAGTCCGCGCTCGACCGGGTGTGGGACGAGCCGGTGCAGCGGGCCCGGGCGCTGGACGGGCTCGTGTCCGACGGGTTGGTGGAGCCGCTGCCGGACGGGCACTACCGGCTGCCGCTGACCTGAGACCTGCCCCGGCTCGACACCCGAACCGCACCGCCCGGCCCGCGAACCTCACAGCCCGACAACAGCGTTCCCAGTGACAAAACGGGCATCGACGCCCACACCCACCTGCTGGTTTACGTCCGGCCTACTTCTGTTACACAACCTACGTACAGCCGTGCGTCCGCCGCTGGCTGCTCCGCACAACGCCGTGACACGCCCTCCGTAACTTCGTTCTCGTACCGCACAGGCAAGGGATCAGCGGTCGCGACGGACCCGGCAATCGACCGGGGACACGGGGTTGGACGGGAACGGAGGCGGTTGGGTATGGCGCACGGCGAGGTGCTCGAGTTCGAAGAGTACGTCCGCACTCGGCAGGATGCCCTGCTGCGCAGCGCCCGGCGGCTCGTCCCGGACCCGGTCGACGCGCAGGACCTGCTGCAGACGGCGCTCGTACGGACGTACGGCCGCTGGGACGGCATAGCCGACAAGCGGCTCGCGGACGCCTACCTGCGCCGCGTCATGATCAACACGCGGACCGAGTGGTGGCGTGCCCGCAAGCTCGAAGAGGTGCCCACCGAGCAGCTCCCGGACGCCTGCGTCGACGACGCCACCGAGCAGCACGCGGACCGCGCCCTGCTGATGGACATCATGAAGGTGCTCGCCCCGAAGCAGCGCAGCGTCGTGGTGCTGCGACACTGGGAGCAGATGTCCACCGAGGAGACGGCCGCCGCGCTCGGCATGTCGGCCGGTACGGTCAAGAGCACCCTGCACCGCGCGCTCGCCCGGCTCCGCCAGGAGCTGGAGAGCCGTGCCGCCGACGAGTCGGCGGGACCCTCCGCACGGGTGTTCGAACGTGAGGAGCGGGAGCGTTGCGCGGCCTGAGTGCCCGGACCGGACCAGCGGGCCGGGCCACAAAAGAGTGGAAGGCGGGGAGTGCGGCGGTGGCCGTGCTCGCCGCCCTCGGCCTTTTGCTCGCCGTCACCGGCTGCTCCGCGGGCGGCTCCGGCACCCGTGACGAGGGCCCCGCGCGCGTCGGCGCCGTGCCGTCCACCGCGCCCTCGGCCTCCCCGTCGCCGACCCCGAAGAACGTCGACGCCGTCGACCTCGTCAAGCACGACCCGAAGGTCAGCCTGGCCGTCAAACGCGATCTGAAGCCGTGCGCGGCCGACGAGTATCCGGTGGACGTCGCCTACGGCAACCTGACCGGAGCAGCGTCAGACGATGTCGTCGTGAACGTCCTGACCTGCGGTGACAGGGTGGGCATCGGCAGTTACGTGTATCGCCCCGAAGGCAAGAAGTACGAGAATGTCTTCGCCGACGAGCAGCCGCCCGTGTACGCCGAGATCGACCGCGGCGACCTGGTCGTCAGCAAGCAGATGTTCGGCAAGGACGGCTCGGTGGCGGACCCGACGGGAGAAGAGATCATCACGTACCGCTGGTCGACGGGCCACTTCGTCGAGAAGAACCGCACCCGCAACAACTACAGCACCACGGCGGACGGCGAGACGACCGAGCCGTCGGCCGACTGACCACCGTCCCGGCGACTCCGGGACACCCCCGCCCCGGCCCCACCGCCGGGACCGGACCACCGACCGCCCCCCAACCGAGACCGGAACTGAGAGCACCCGATGGCAGAACACACCCATGTCCTGTTCGTCGAGGACGACGACGTCATCCGCGAGGCCACGCAGCTCGCCCTGGAGCGCGACGGCTTCGAGGTCACCGCCATGCCCGACGGCCTGTCCGGCCTGGAGGCGTTCCGCGCGGACCGGCCCGACATCGCCCTGCTCGACGTGATGGTGCCCGGCCTCGACGGCGTCAGCCTCTGCCGCCGCATCCGGGACGAGTCGACGGTGCCGGTGATCATGCTGTCGGCGCGCGCCGACTCCATCGACGTCGTCCTCGGCCTGGAGGCGGGCGCCGACGACTACGTGACCAAGCCGTTCGACGGCGCCGTCCTGGTGGCCCGCATCCGCGCCGTGCTGCGCCGCTTCGGGCACGCCAGCGGCCCCGGCTCGGCCGCGCCCGCCGCCGAACAGGACGAGAGCGCCGACGGCGGCATGCTGAGCTTCGGCGACCTGGAGATCGACACCGAGGGCATGGAGGTGCGCCGGGGCGGCGAGACCGTCGCGCTCACACCGACGGAGATGCGGCTGCTCCTGGAGTTCTCCTCCGCGCCCGGCACCGTGCTGTCCCGCGACAAGCTCCTGGAGCGCGTCTGGGACTACGGCTGGGGCGGCGACACGCGCGTCGTCGACGTGCATGTGCAGCGGCTGCGGACGAAGGTGGGGCAGGACCGCATCGAGACGGTCCGCGGGTTCGGATACAAGCTCAAGGCGTGAGCTCGCGGCGTGGGGGGACACAGAGGTCTGCCATGGGCAGGGGCATGAACGGGACGCGGCCGGCCGCGGCCGGCGAGGCGTCCGGCACGGGCTTTTGGGCGCGGCTGCGGCGGGCTGAAGGGCTACGCGGCCTGCGCGAGCCGCAGGGACCGCGGGGACCGCTGGACCGGTCGTGGTCGGAGCGGCTGCGGTCGCTGGTCGGCGCGCGGCTGCGCACCGGCGTGCGCTGGAAGATCGCCGCCGCCATCGGTCTGGTCGGCGCGCTCGTCGCGGTGGCGCTGAGCCTCGTCGTGCACAACGCCGCCTGGGTGTCGATGCTCGACAACGCCCGCGACCTGCAGGACGAGCGCGTGCAGATCGCGCAGCGCAACTACGAGGCGCGCCGCACCACCAGCGCCATCTACGGCACCAGGATCGACGACCCGCAGCTCCCGAAGGAACTGCGCCTGAAGGTCCTCACCGGCCGCCGCGCCACCTTCGTGCAGGAGCACGGCGACGGCGTGCCCGACATCTGGGGCGCCGTGCCGCTCAGCGACGGCCACGTCCTGTCGGTGCACAGCCGCTTCGCCGACCGCAACACCACGATCATGAAGGACCTCGACCAGGCCCTCGTCATCGGCTCCATCGCGGTCGTCTTCGGCGGCTGCGCACTCGGCGTGCTCATCGGCGGCCAGATAGCCCGCCGCCTGCGCAAGGCCGCGACGGCCGCACGCGAGGTCGCCCAGGGCAACACCGACGTGTACGTACGCGACGCCATCGGCGGGACCGTGCGCGACGAGACCGACGACCTCGCCGAGGCCGTGGACGCCATGGCCGACGCCCTCAAGCAGCGCCTGGAGGCCGAGCGCCGGGTCACCGCCGACATCGCGCACGAGCTGCGCACCCCCGTGACCGGGCTGCTCACCGCCGCCGAGCTGCTGCCGCCGGGACGGCCGACCGAGCTGGTCAAGGACCGGGCGCAGGCCATGCGCACGCTCGTCGAGGACGTCCTGGAAGTGGCCCGCCTCGACTCCGCGTCCGAGCGGGCCGAGCTGCAGGACATCACGCTCGGCGAGTTCGTCAGCCGCCGCATGGCCCTGCTGAGCCACGACGTACGGGTGACGATCGTGCACGAGTCGGAGGTCACCACCGACCCGCGCCGCCTGGAGCGCATCCTCGGCAACCTCGTCGCCAACGCCGCCAAGCACGGCAAGCCGCCCATCGAGGTCAGCGTCGAGGGCCGCGTGGTCCGGGTGCGCGACCACGGCCCCGGCTTCCCCGAGGCGCTGCTCGCCGAGGGGCCGAGCCGCTTCCGCACCGGCTCCGCGGACCGTGCGGGGCGCGGGCACGGCCTGGGCCTGACGATCGCGGCCGGGCAGGCGCGGGTGCTCGGCGCCCGGCTGACCTTCCGCAACATCCGGCCGCCGGGGGCCCTGCCGGACGAGCCCGCCGAAGGGGCCGTGGCGGTGCTGTGGCTGCCGGAGCACGCGCCGACGAACACCGGGAGCTTCCCGATGCTGCAGCTGCCGGACAAGCCCGCCAAGTGGCAGAAGTAGGGCCGCCGGGGGCGGGCGGCCGGTGGGCGCCGGGTGTCCTGCGCGCACCCACGGCCGGGGCCCGGCACCCGGCCGCGTCCGGGTCTCAGCAGCCCCAGTCCTTGTCCAGGTCCAGCTCGCCCTCGCGCTCCTGGGTGAACGAGAACCAGTTGCCGGAGTCGTCGCGGAAGATCGCCTCGACTCCGTAAGGGCGCTCCTGCGGCTCCTGGAGGAACTCCACACCGCGCGCCTTCAGCTTCTCGTAGTCGCCGTGGACGTCGTCCGTGCTGAGCGCGCCGCCGCCGAGGACGCCCTTG
Source organism: Streptomyces flavofungini (assembly GCF_014650815.1). Classification (GTDB taxonomy): domain Bacteria; phylum Actinomycetota; class Actinomycetes; order Streptomycetales; family Streptomycetaceae; genus Streptomyces; species Streptomyces flavofungini. The sequence continues at coordinate 386,812 of NZ_BMVR01000009.1, read as the reverse complement.
GTGACCAGCGTCCGCATGGCCTCGGCGGACTCGGCGTCCATGCCCGCGCCGCCCGGCACCATCAGCGCCAGCATCAGGTCGGGCTGGTCCTTGGCACCGACGGTGAGGAAGCGCATGCCGCCCTCGCCGAGGGTCATGTCCGTACGGACCTCCAGGCCGAGCTTCTCCGTGTAGAACTCCTTGGCCCGGTCCTGGTCGAGGACCCAGACGGTGGAAATGGCGAGTCCCTTGATCATGATGCGCTCCTGGTGACGGGCTTCCGTGCTTGCCCGGCCACCGTAGGCAGCGGGTCGGGCAGCGCGCTTCTCAAGAATTGCGCTCCCCGGTTCCGGTGCCGTCGAGACCCGCCCGCCCCGGGAACCCCCCGGCCCACAGCAGTGCCCAGCACCCCGGGATCAGCGCGGCGCCGCGTCCCACGTGCTTGACGCGGTACTCGCTCGGGGTGAGGCCGGTCTGGCGCTTGAACGACGACGAGAACGTGCCGACGCTGGTGAAGCCGACGAGCATGCAGATGTCGGTCACCGAGAGGTCGGCCGAGCGCAGCATGTCCTCGGCCCGCTCGATGCGGCGGCGCGACAGATACTGCCCGGGCGTCTCCCCGTACGCCTCCTTGAAGGCGCGCAGGAAGTGATAGCGCGAGTAGCCCGCGTGGGCGGCGACCGCGGTCAGGTCGAGGGCGGGGTCGGCCCAGTCGCGGTCCATCGCGTCCTTGGCGATGCGGAGCTGGCGGAGTCTCTCCACGCCTTCGATGCTGGCACGACCCACTGACAACGGCCGCCCGACGAGCCCGCCCCGGACACGGCGACGGCCCCCGCCGCCCGAGCGAACTCGGGTGCGAGGGCCGTACGGGCCGGGCGGAACAGCGGGTCAGACGGCCTCTGCAACCGGCTGCCGCTCCCCGCGCGCGGAGTCCCCATCCGCGTCCCCGGCCGGCTTCTTGTCGGCGGGCCCGGCGCCCCGCAGCGGCGTCTCCTTCACGAAGAACGCGGCGATCAGGGCGCCGACCGCCATCACGGCGGCGAGCAGGAACGCCACGTGCGTACCGGCGGACACCGCGTGCTGGTAGGCGTCCCTGGCCGCCTCCGGCAGCTTGGCGAGGCTCGCCGCGTCGAGCTGGGCGGAGTGCTCGGTGACCTTGGCGACGCCGTCGCCGCCGGCCTTGGCCATCTCGTCCTGGACGCGGTTGTTGAACAGGGCGCCCATGATCGCGACGCCGAAGGACGAGCCGAGGGTGCGGAACAGCGTGGCCGAGGACGAGGCGACACCCATGTCCTTCATCTCGACGCTGTTCTGCGCGACCAGCATGGTGATCTGCATCAGGCAGCCCATGCCCGCGCCGAGGACGGCCATGTAGACGCCGGTCGTGACGCGCGAGGTGTCGGTGTCCATCTGCGCGAGCATGAAGAGCCCGACGGCCATCAGGACGCTGCCCGCGATCGGGAAGACCTTGTACTTGCCGGTGGCGGTGGTGAACCGGCCCGCGACCATGGACACGGCCATCATCGCGAGCAGCATCGGCATCAGGAGCAGCCCGGAGTTGGTGGCGGACGCGCCCTGCACGGCCTGCTGGTAGAGCGGCAGGAACAGCATCGCGCCGAACATGACGAAGCCGGTGAGGAAGCCGACCACGGACATCAGGGAGAAGTTGCGGCTGCGGAAGATGTGCAGCGGCATGACCGGCTCGGCGGCCTTCTGCTGGACGAACCAGAAGCCGACGAGGGCGGCGACGCCGAGCCCGATCAGCTCCATGATCACGGCCGAGCCCCAGGCGTACTCCGTACCGCCCCAGGTGGTGACAAGCACGAACGAGGTGATGCCGATGGTGAGCAGCGCGGCGCCGAGGTAGTCGATGCGCCCTTGGACCTGCTTCTTCGGCAGGTGCAGGACGGCGCTGACCATGAACAGGGCGACGATGCCGAGCGGCAGGTTGATGTAGAAGGCCCAGCGCCAGCCGAGGTGGTCGGTGAGGGTGCCGCCGACCAGCGGGCCGCCGATCATCGCGACCGCCATCACGCCGGTCATCATGCCCATGTACTTGCCGCGCTCCCGCGGCGGCACGAGTTCCCCGATGATCGCCATGACGCCGACCATCAGGCCGCCCGCGCCGAGCCCCTGGATCGCCCGGAAGCCGATGAGCTGCCCCATGTCCTGGGCGATGCCGCTGAGCGCGGAGCCGATCAGGAAGATCACTATGGAGGCGAGGAAGGCGCCCTTGCGCCCGTACATGTCGCCGACCTTGCCCCAGATCGGGGTGGAGGCGGCGGTCGCGAGGGTGTACGCGGTGACGACCCACGACAGGTGCTCCAGGCCGCCGAGGTCACCGACGATCGTCGGCATCGCGGGGCTCACGATCATGTTGTCGAGCATCGCGAGCAGGATCGCGACCATCAGCGCGAAGATCACCACCCGGACGCTGCGTGGCTCGGGTTCCGGCGGCGCCGCCGCCTGCCGGCCCGGCTGTTCCTGCTGGTTCTTCTGGTTCTTCTGGTTCTTCTGGTTCTTCTGGTTCTTCTGGTTCTTCTGCAGCCTGTCCGCCGCACCAGCTGTCGCGCTGTTTGCCGCCATGTTCCCGTCCCCGCTTCCCCGCTACTTACTTGCCGCCCGGCAAGTTGGCTACAGTAGAGGAAAGTAGACCCCTAACTAGCCGGGCGTCAAGTAAGTTCTGGCGGTGCCGGGGAGAAGTGCGAGGATCGCCACCATGAGCAGCACAGGCAGGCAGCGGCGCCGGGGGGACACCCGCCAGCGCATTCAGGACGTGGCGCTCGAACTCTTCGCCGAGCAGGGGTACGAGAAGACGTCACTGCGCGAGATCGCGGAGCGGCTAGAGGTCACGAAGGCGGCGCTGTACTACCACTTCAAGACCAAAGAGGACATCCTCACCAGCATCTTCGACGATCTGACGCGACCCATCGACGAGCTGATCGTCTGGGGCGGGGAGCAGCCGCGGACGCTGGAGACCAAGCGCGCGATCCTGACCCGCTACAGCGAGATCCTCACCGAGGCCGCCCCGCTCTTCCGCTTCATGCAGGAGAACCAGGCGACGATGCGCGACCTGAAGACGGGCGAGAGCTTCAAGGACCGGATGCTCCAGCTCCTGGAGATCCTCAACCACGACGACCCGTCGACGCCGATGACCGCGCAGGTGCGCTGCTTCAGCGCGCTGTTCACCATGCACGGCGGGATGTTCGTCCTGAAAGGCGCCGATGGCGACCCCGAGGAGAAGCGCAAGGCCATCCTCGAAGTCGCCATCGATCTGGTGACCCAGGCGCACAACGGCGTCTGAGCCGGGGCGTCACGCGCGGGGGATCGGACGCGGACGCCCCGTTCGTGCAGGGGGGCGGACCTGCTCGCGCAGCAGGGTCAGACCTGCTCGCGCGGAGCGGGTCAGACGCGCACGCCCTGCGTGCGCAGGAAGTTGACCGGGTTGACCGCCGAGCCGTAGTTCGGCGTCGTGCGGATCTCGAAGTGCAGGTGTGGGCCGCTGGAGTTGCCGGTGTTGCCGGACAGGGCGATGCGCTGGCCGGTGGCGATGGCCTGGCCGGGGCGGACCTCGACGCGCGAGAGGTGCGCGTACTGCGAGAAGGTGCCGTCGGCGTGCTTGATCACCACGGCGTTGCCGTACGCGGGGCCGTCACCGGCGCCGTTGCCGCCGGCCTTGACGACGGTACCGGCGTGCACGGCCTTGACGACGGTGCCGACCGGCACGGCGAAGTCCTGGCCGGAGTGCTTCGAGGACCACATGCTGCCGCCGAGGCCGAAGCTCGCGGACAGGCGGTAGTTGTCGACCGGGTCCTGCCAGGCGGCGGCCTTCTTCGCGGCGGCCTGCTTGACCTGCTCCGCCTTCTTCGCCGCGGCCTGCTTGGCCTGCTCGGCGGCCTTGGCCTGGGCGACGGCCTGCGCGCCCACGGAGGACGCGGTCACGGACCGCTCCCCGCCCTTGGTGTCGGCGGCGGCCGCGACCCCGGCACCCAGCACCGTCGTGACGCCGACACCGGCGGCGAGAACGGCCGCCCGGGTACGACGCAGGGACGGGCCGGAATGGTGGGACTTGGCGCGCTTCGACATGGGGGAACCTCCGGGGCAAGGCAGCGGGGACGGGGTGTGCGGGTCGCACGGGGCGTACGAGCCGCACGGGGTGTGCGGGTCACACAGGTGCTGCGGGGTGGTGCGGGGTACTACGGGGTGCTGCGGGCAAAAGGGAATCCGGCACGCGGACTGCGCATGCCGGACGGCCATCCCTTGGTAACCCCCACCCCGCCCCGCCCCCAAAACGCCCCTCTACTAGCGGCGGCCGTACCCGGGCCCACCCGTGACGGCGCCCGAAGCCGCCGGTTCCAGGCCGAAAGTCCCGTCCGGGCGGCCGAAAAGCACCACTAATCCGCCTCGTATGTGATGTATGCCCTGTGCGTCATGTCACCGGACGGCAAGATCCACCACCCTCGGATGTGACGCCCACTACGCTCTCGACCATGGATCCCGCGGCCATTGGCGTCCGTCTCGCGTCCGGTGTCGTCACCCCGCTGATCAGGAAGCTCTTCGTACGGCCGGGTCCGGGTGCGGGCCTGGTGGAGCGACCCGTACGCATCGACTCCCTGGTGTCCTTCCGGGGCGAGCGGCGCGAGCTGGCCGAGCGGGACGTACGCCGCCTCGTCACCGAGCTGGTCCGCCAGGCCGTGCGCACCGGCGAGCGCCCCCTCCCCCAGGACGAGGACGAAGCCGTCGGCCACGCGCTGACCGACACGCTGCTCGCCCTCGGCGCCCTCACGCTCACCGACGTGGAGGCGGTGTCCCTGGGCCACCAGGAGCTGGCGGTGAGGCTGCACCGGGCGGGCGGGGACGCGACGCGGGACCTCTCGGCGGACGCCACGCACCTGTACCACCGCCTCCTCGACACGGCCTGCCTGCACATCCTGAACTTCTTCACCCAGCGGTCGACCTTCGTCGCCCACACCCTCGTCGAGCAGAGCCGCCGCCAGGCGGAACTGATAGCCAAAGTTGACGAGCTGATCGCGCGGGACCCGCTCCCGGGCGCGCGGGACGTGGCGTTCGAGCAGCGGTACCTCGCGTACATCGCGAAGAAGCACGGCAAGCTCACGATCTTCGGCATCGACCTCGCGAACTCGCCCGGGAAGTGGCCCCTGGACGCGGCCTACCTGAGCCTGACAGCGACCGAGCGCGGGCGGCACCTGGGCGACGTCCAGATCGGCGACGACTGGCGGCAGGTCTTCGAGGCCCACCTCGACCCGACGCCCCGCCCCGCCGACGAGGCCCTCGCCACCCACGACCGGGTGCTCCTGCGCGGCGAGGCGGGCTCGGGAAAGACCACGCTGATCCAGTGGCTCGCGGTGTCGGCGGCCCGCCAGGCCGCGGACACGGCCCCGGACGCGGACCCCGACGACGGGCGCATGGCGTACCTCCACGACCGCATCCCCTACGTCCTCCCCCTGCGCACCCTCACCCGCCACGGCGAGCGCCTCCCCGCCCCCATGGACTTCCTGTCCGCCGTCGGCTCCCCCCTCGCGGGCACGCAGCCCGACGGCTGGGAGGCCCGCGTCCTGACGGCGGCCCGCGCGCTGGTCCTGGTCGACGGCATCGACGAGGTCCCCGACGCCGAACGCGCCCGCACGCGCGCGTGGCTCTCCGACCTGATCGAGGCCTACCCCGGCAACCGCTGGCTGGTGACGTCCCGGCCCTCCGCCGTACGGGAGGACTGGCTCACCGACGACGACTTCACCGAGCTGACGCTGGCGCCGATGAGCGGGGCGGACGTGACGGCGTTCATCCGGCGCTGGCACACGGCTGCGGCGACGGGCGCCCCGGACGAGGACCTGGCCCTCCGCGCGTACGAGGCCCAGCTCCTCGAAGCCGTGCGGACCAAGCCCGACCTGGGCCTGCTCGCCACCAACCCGCTGATGTGCGGCCTGGTCTGTGCCCTGCACCGCGACCGCCGGGGCTTCCTGCCGCTCGGCCGCAAGGACCTCTACACGGCCGCCCTGTCCATGCTCCTCATCCGCCGCGACCGCGAACGCCACATGGCCGTCCCCGAACTCCGCGAGGAGCCCCAGCTCCAGCTCCTCCAGCGCCTCGCCTACTGGCTGATCCGCAACGGCCGCACGGAGATGGACCGCACGCGCGCCGAGTCCCTCATCGGCGACGCGCTCCCCGCCGTACCGGAGCTTGCGGCCCTCGGCGACGCCGCCGCCGTCTACACCCACTTCCTCCACCGCAGCGGCCTCCTCCGTGAACCCGGGCCCGGGACGGTCGAGTTCGTGCACCGGACGTTCCAGGACTTCCTGGGCGCGCGGGCGGCGGTGGACGAGGGCGACTTCGGGGTGCTGGCCGGGCACGCGGCGGACGACCAGTGGGAGGACGTCATCCGGATGGCGGTGGCACAGGCGCGGCCACGGGAACGGGCGGAGCTGCTGGGGGACGTGCTCGCGTACGGCGACCGGCAGGCGGACGAGTCGGCCCGCAAGCGGGCGCATCTGCTGGCCGCGGCCTGCTTGGAGCATGCGGCGGAGCTGGCGCCCGAGGTGCGGGCGAAGGTGGAGCGGCGGACGGCTGAGCTGATTCCGCCGCGTACGCCGTGGGACGCGCGGGAGTTGGGGGCGGTGGGGCCGATCGTGCTGGATCTGCTGCCGGGCCTCGACGGGCTGAGCGACGAGGAAGCCCGCCACCTGACCATCGCGGCGACCCACATCCGCTCGGACGCGGCGATCCCGCTGCTCACGAGGTACGCGGACCACGCCTCCCTGAACGTACGCAGGCAGCTGATGTGGAGCTGGAACCGCTTCGACTGCCGGTCCTACGCGGACGGGGTGATCGGCAAACTCGACGACGGCAGGACGCACTTCACGCTCCGCACGGACGAGCAGGTCGAAGAGCTCTTCAGGCTCGGCCTGCGCCCCCGGCTCCTGGAGATCCACGATTCGGTGTCTCCGGAGGCCGCGTCCCGTCTGCTCGTGGCGTGCGCACCGACGTACTTGATGCTCGCGTTTCCGCCCGGGGACCTCGAACCGAAGGCGCAGCATGCGCTGCGCACGCTGACCGAACTGCGCTTCCCCTACGGAGGGTTCCCCGGCTCGGCCACGGACTGGCAGAGCCTCACCTCCCTCGACCACCTCCGCGCGCTGACCGTGCACATCGACAGCCTCGCCCGGATACCTCCCGGGCTGTCCCTGCCCAGCATCACGCAGCTCGTCCTGAGCGACGTGGGCACGCCGGGCAAGGAGCCGGTCGACGCGGCGGGGATCCCGGCGCTCTGCCCCCGCCTTGAGGAGCTGTTCGTCCCCGCCCCTCGGGGGCACACCGGATCGCTGCCCACCCGCTTCACGGTGGCGGCCTACTGACCCGGGCGACCGACGCGGACCCGAACTCCCGCCCCACCCGACCCCGCCCCGAAGCTGGACTTCCTACGTTTCGACGGACACGGCGTCGACGCGGCGGGGACGGGGCACCGTCGAGCCGCCACCGAGGCACGCGGGCGCGCCCTGGCGGGCCACGGAGACGATGGTGGCGCGCAGCCGCTCGACGTACAGCCGCATGTTCTTGGCCGCGACGTCGGTGTCCGGGTAGCGGCCCGCGAACTGCAGGCCCTCATGGAGCCGGTTGACCCAGTGGCACGCCTTGTCCCCGTACGAGACCCGGACCAGGCCGTACGCCTTCAGCTCGGCCCAGCGATCGGAGCCGACGATGCCGCGGGCGTCGACGAACGAGACGATCGAGTACAGGTCGGACGAGGTCGCCTGGAACTCCGAGCCGAGCAGGCGCAGCACCCGGGCGATGGGCATCCGCGCCAGTGACCGGTTGGCCCGCAGCTCGCCGCGCACGCAGTGCAGGGCGCTCTCGAAGTCGGGTGCCCGCGCCGCGGGCACCTCGATCGGCGCGCCGCCGACGTACCACCCCACGGAGTCCAGCCACTGCGACTTCACACGGGTGTGGAACGGCACGATCGTGCGGTAGACGGGCTGCCCGCTGATCTCGTGGGCGATGAGGCTCGTGGCGGCCAGCACACCGACGAGGGTCCCGCCGAAGGGACGGCAGTACGCCTCGAACGCGGCGGCGTCGTCCGCGTCGACCAGCTTCTCCTGCAGGAGTTTCTGCGTGGGCATCCCCGCGGCGGGATCGAGTCCGGGATCGACGGGGAATTCCGGGAGCTTTCCGCCGCACCGTTTGATGAATTCCCGCCAGCGGTCGACGATCGCGTGCGTTCCGTCGATACGGTCCGCATCCGCGCGCTCGCTCTCGCAGAAGTCGATGTAACTGCTGATCGGCGTCCGCGCCACCGTGCGGCCTTCCAACCCCGCCGCGTAAAGCTCATGGATCTCGGCGGGGATCCGCTGGATGGAGTACGAGTCGACATTGCTGTGGTCGAACGCCAGGTACACGCTCGTGCAGTCCTGCCGCACCACTGCCGTATAGAGGAAGTTCGGCCAGTTCAGCGCGTCCGCGACGGCGTCGAAGCGATCCTGGAGCCGCTGCACGAGTTCTTCCGCGTCGGGGAAGTCGCCGACGACTTCGCGCCGCAGCGACACCGCGTCGGCGTCGAACGTGAACCGGCGCATTTCGTCACCGGCCCAGCGGAATCCGCTGCGCAGCGTCTCATGCCGGAGCGTCCAATTCCGCAGCGCTTCCTGCAGTACGTCGAGATCGACGGCGCCCGGAATGTCGAAGGCCGTACCGAGCCAGGTCGGCACGAACAGGCCGCCCTCGCGCACGGTCCGCGCCGTCCGGAGGTGGGACTCCTGGACGTAGGCCGGTGGCCGGGAGTCGTCCGGCAGGTCGGCCGCCCTGTCGACCGTCGCCGGGTCGAGCGTCCACTCGACGAGCCGTCCGGGGCGTACCTCGCAGCGCTGGAGGTCGGTCATGCGCACAGGGCGTCTCCGTTCATCGGGCCGTGGGGGGCTGGGGATCGCACCCGTTGGGGCCCTTCGGGAGCGCGCCCTTGGGGCCCAACGAGTTCGCCCGCCGCCGGGAAACGCCGGACCGTGGGAACCCGCGTGGAAACTCCGTGCGAACCCCGTGGACGCATGGCAAAAGGGGCTGCCCCGGACCGGTTCCACGGTCCGGGGCAGCCCCTGTGGCGCGCTCCGCGAAGAGCTACGCCTCCTTGCTCAGATTCGGCCCACCGCTGCCGGCGGACTCGATCGGCGGCACGTCCGGGAGTGCCGTCTTCTCCTCGCCGCGGAAGGTGAACGTGGCGGTCTCGCCCTCGCCCTCCGTGTCGACGACCACGATGTGGCCGGGGCGCAGCTCGCCGAAGAGGATCTTCTCGGAGAGCGTGTCCTCGACCTCGCGCTGGATGGTGCGGCGCAGCGGCCGCGCACCCAGGACGGGGTCGTACCCCTTCTTGGCGAGGAGTTCCTTCGCGGACTGGGAGAGCTCGAGGCCCATGTCCCGGTCCTTCAGGCGCTCGTCCACCTTGCCGATCATGAGGTCGACGATCTGAAGGATGTCGTCCTGGCTGAGCTGCGGGAAGACGACGACGTCGTCCACGCGGTTGAGGAACTCGGGCCGGAAGTGCTGCTTGAGCTCGTCCGAGACCTTGTTCTTCATGCGCTCGTAGTTGGACTTCGTGTCGCCCTGGGCGGCGAAGCCCAGGTTGAAGCCCTTGGAGATGTCCCGCGTGCCGAGGTTGGTCGTCATGATGATGACCGTGTTCTTGAAGTCCACGACCCGGCCCTGGGAGTCGGTCAGACGACCGTCCTCCAGGATCTGCAGGAGCGAGTTGAAGATGTCCGGGTGGGCCTTCTCGACCTCGTCGAAGAGGACGACCGAGAACGGCTTGCGGCGGACCTTCTCCGTGAGCTGACCGCCCTCTTCGTACCCGACGTAGCCGGGGGGCGAGCCGAAGAGGCGCGAGACCGTGTGCTTCTCGCTGAACTCCGACATGTCGAGGGAGATCAGCGCGTCCTCGTCACCGAAGAGGAATTCGGCGAGGGCCTTGGAGAGCTCGGTCTTACCGACACCGGACGGGCCCGCGAAGATGAACGAGCCACCGGGGCGCTTGGGGTCCTTCAGACCCGCTCGCGTACGCCGGATCGCCTTCGAGAGCGCCTTGACGGCGTCCTTCTGGCCGATGACACGCTTGTGGAGCTCGTCCTCCATGCGCAGGAGTCGCGAGGACTCCTCCTCGGTCAGCTTGAAGACCGGGATGCCGGTGGCCGTGGCGAGGACCTCGGCGATCAGCTCGCCGTCGACCTCGGCGACGACGTCCATGTCGCCGGCCTTCCACTCCTTCTCGCGCTTGGCCTTGGCGGCCAGGAGCTGCTTCTCCTTGTCGCGCAGGGAAGCGGCCTTCTCGAAGTCCTGGGAGTCGATCGCCGACTCCTTGTCCCGGCGCACGCCCGCGATCTTCTCGTCGAACTCGCGGAGGTCCGGCGGCGCGGTCATCCGGCGGATGCGCATCCGGGAACCGGCCTCGTCGATCAGGTCGATCGCCTTGTCCGGCAGGAAACGGTCCGAGATGTACCGGTCGGCCAGGGTGGCGGCCTGGACCAGGGCCTCGTCGGTGATGGAGACGCGGTGGTGCGCCTCGTACCGGTCGCGGAGGCCCTTCAGGATCTCGATGGTGTGCGGCAGCGACGGCTCCGCGACCTGGATGGGCTGGAAGCGGCGCTCCAGCGCGGCGTCCTTCTCCAGGTGCTTGCGGTACTCGTCGAGCGTGGTGGCGCCGATGGTCTGGAGCTCACCGCGGGCCAGCATCGGCTTCAGGATCGAGGCCGCGTCGATGGCGCCCTCGGCGGCACCCGCACCCACGAGCGTGTGCAGCTCGTCGATGAACAGGATGATGTCGCCGCGGGTGCGGATCTCCTTGAGGACCTTCTTCAGGCGCTCCTCGAAGTCACCGCGGTAGCGCGATCCTGCGACCAGGGCGCCGAGGTCCAGGGTGTAGAGGTGCTTGTCCTTGAGGGTCTCGGGCACCTCGCCCTTGACGATGGCCTGGGCGAGGCCCTCGACGACGGCGGTCTTGCCGACGCCGGGCTCACCGATCAGGACCGGGTTGTTCTTCGTGCGGCGGGACAGCACCTGCATGACCCGCTCGATCTCCTTCTCGCGCCCGATGACCGGGTCGAGCTTGGACTCACGAGCGGCCTGGGTGAGGTTCCGGCCGAACTGGTCGAGGACCAGGGACGTGGAGGGCGTGCCCTCGGCAGGACCGCCGGCGGTGGCGGTCTCCTTGCCCTGGTATCCGGAGAGCAGCTGGATGACCTGCTGCCGCACCCGGTTGAGATCGGCACCCAGCTTGACCAGGACCTGGGCGGCGACGCCCTCGCCCTCACGGATCAGGCCGAGCAGGATGTGCTCCGTGCCGATGTAGTTGTGGCCCAGCTGAAGGGCCTCGCGGAGCGAGAGCTCCAGGACCTTCTTGGCACGGGGCGTGAAGGGGATGTGCCCGGACGGGGCCTGCTGCCCCTGCCCGATGATCTCCTCCACCTGCTGGCGGACCGCCTCGAGCGAAATCCCGAGGCTCTCCAGGGCCTTAGCGGCGACACCCTCACCCTCGTGGATCAGGCCCAGGAGGATGTGCTCGGTGCCGATGTAGTTGTGGTTGAGCATCCGGGCTTCTTCCTGAGCCAGGACGACAACCCGCCGCGCGCGGTCGGTGAACCTCTCGAACATCGTTAATCGCTCCTCAGAGCGGTCAGGCAGTAAGGGGACGCTCCCCTCCCTGTCCTTCCGCAGCTTAGTCCCGCAAGCGGGGACCGCTCATTCCAACTGCCGACACCGGTCGGATCACCCTCACTACGGTAGGGAACGGTTCCTGACTCATACGCCGACACATGCTCCAACCTGATGGTGCGAGACGATGTTCCCGCAGGCCAAGCAGTTACCCTCGCCATCAGTACGCCGTTGGCGAACGTGAGACGCCTGAACGCTGCGTGTCGCCCCTCCCCACTAGGGATGTCTTACCCGTATGCACTGACACTCCATGCAGCGCGCACCGGTTCCCTCCGCTACGGGCGAACACCCTTGCGCTGCGGAGTACGCCATCACGCCCCCTTTCCGGCCACCGTACGCAGTCGTGGCGGTACCCAGCGTGACACGAGCCGTAACTCCAGTGTGCCCCGTGCTGTTGCTCCGAACATGGCTCTCAGCGTTCCTCACCCCAGGCCGCCGATCGAGTCGCGCGCGGCGGCGGCCGGTCCCTGGGATCCGGCCGCGGTGCGGTGCTGGTACGAGAACGGGCTCGGCTGGGCCGTGGCTCCCGGGCCGGACGTCCGGCTCGTCACGGGGCTGCGTTTCGACGTACTGGAAATGCCCGCTCAGGCGGGTTTCGCCGCGCTGCGGCACCTCGGCCCGAGGGCGCCCGTGGCCCGGCACGGGGAGACGATGCGGCTCTTCGTGGCCGCGGGCAGCGCGGACGAGCTGCCGGGGCTGCTCGACTGGCTGGAATGGGGAGACATTCCCCTGGACCTCAGGGCGATCGGCGCGGGCGGTCTCGTCGACGCGCCCACCCCGCCCGGCGTGCTCGGTCCGCCGGGGGCCGCCGTCTGGCTGCGGCCCCCCGAGCCCGGCCACGAGGTGGAGAGAACACTGCCGTCACTGACGGCGCTGCCCGCCCTGGCGCCGTGCGCGGTCCTGGCCGCGGACGGCAGCGGAACCGACCCCCATTCCGGCTCCGCCGCGGGCTCCGACCTCGTGCGGCTCGTGGACACGGCGGCCACAGAGTGCCACCGGGTCCGGCTGCGGCGTCCGAGCAGTCAGCCGTTGGCCTTGTCGTAGGCCTCGCGGATGGACGCGGGGACGCGGCCGCGGTCGTTGACCTCGAAGCCGTTGTCCTTCGCCCAGGCGCGGATCGCCGCCGTGTCCTGGTTGCCGCCGCCCACGGCAGCGGCGCGCGCCTTGCCACGGCCGCTGGCACGGCCGCCGGTGCGACGCCCGCCCTTGAGGTAGGGCTCAAGGAGACCGCGGAGCTTGTCCGCATTGGCGGTGGTGAGATCGATCTCGTACGACTTGCCGTCCAGCGCAAACGTCACGGTCTCGTCCGCCTCGCCGCCGTCGAGGTCATCGACAAGAAGGACCTGAACCTTCTGTGCCACCGGATTTCCTTTCATCGATAACTTCAGGGCCGGACCATGCGGGGTGAGCCGCCGAATCGCCGCCCCCTGTTATATGCAGCACTGCAGTACGTCGGAAAGCAAACCGCTTTTCCCGGAAAAACACAAACCCCTGGGAGAGACCGGCTGCACGAGATCCCGGGAAACATGCGCGTTTCGGACATAGGGAACCCGGGCAGGTGACTGCCCGGAATACCTCGGTCACGATCACAGATGCAGAAGCATCCGGCTGTTGCCCAAGGTGTTCGGTTTCACTCGTTCGAGGCCGAGGAACTCGGCGACGCCCTCGTCATAGGAACGCAGCAGCTCGCTGTAGACATCTGTGTCGACGGTATCGACGGGCGTCTCGCCGATCTCCACGAAGCCGTGCTTGGCGAAGAAGTCGACTTCGAAGGTGAGGCAGAATACCCGCCGGACACCGAGCCAACGAGCGGTCTCAAGCAGCTTTCCGAGCAACTGATGACCCACGCCCGCGCCCTTGACCTGTGGATTCACCGCGAGTGTGCGTACTTCGGCCAGGTCTTCCCACATCACGTGCAACGCGCCGCAGCCGACCACCGTCGCCTCATTGCCGTTGCCGTCCGCGCGTTCCGCGACCCAGAACTCCTGGATGTCCTCGTAAAGTGTGACGGTCGCTTTGTCGAGCAGGACGGCCCGGCGGACGTACGAGTCCAGCAGGTCCCGGACGGCGGGCACATCGGCGGTGCGGGCCCTGCGCACGGAGACCGCATTTGCCGGGAGCGTGCCGTGCGCCCCGAGTTCGCCGGGCGCCGGGGGGAGTTCGTCGGGCTGAGCTGGCATGAGCGGACGCTATCGTTCGGGCCCGGGCTCGGGGCCGCCGGGGTTCTCCGGTCCTTCCGCCCCGCGTTCGGCCGCGGCTTCGGCTTCGGCCTTGCGATCCGCTTCGGCTTCGGCTTCGGCCCTGCGATCCGCTTCGTCTTCGCGGCGAACCGTGTCGCCTTCCACCATGCGAACGGCGTCGCTGAGCGCTTCCCGCTGCGGTGGCGACATCATGCCGAAGAACGCGACGAGAGCCGCCGCCGGGTTGTCACTCTGCGACCAGGCGTCGTTCATCAGTGCGGCGGCATACGCGGCGCGCGTGGAGACCGCCTCATATCGATAGGCCCGGCCTTCCGCTTCGCGGCGCACCCAGCCCTTCTGATGAAGATTGTCCAAAACGGTCATGACCGTCGTGTACGCGATGGACCGTTCCTGCTGAAGGTCTTCCAGGACTTCTCGAACGGTCACGGGGCGGTTCCACTTCCACACCCGCGTCATCACTGCGTCTTCGAGTTCTCCCAAGGGGCGAGGCACAGCTGAACAATAGTGGGCGAGGTCAGTAATGGCGTGATGGACGTGGCATATCGGTCATTTCCGCAACAAAAAGGGCGTACGACTCGGTGGGAGTCGTACGCCGGAGCCGGCGGGTCGGCAGGCCCCGCCCGGGGCGGCCGGGAGGCGTACCGCTCAGGCGTCGCTGGTCTTGGTGGTCTGCCGGACGGCCTCGGTGCGGGCGATCGCCGCGTCGACGGCGGCGTCCTCCTTGGCCTTGTTGGCGCCGCCCTGGGTCTTGACGATCGTCACGATGAGGCCGACGAAGAACACGGCCATCACTACGGGGGGCACGAGCGCGGAGACGTAGTCCATGCCCCCAGCGTAGCTAGCCCGCGGCGAGCCGCTGCGACGGGGCGGCGGGCGGGGCGGGGCGCTTGGGCGGGAACACCTCGGCCGGGGTCGGCACGGGGCGGGGCCGCTCCTGCGGGGCCGCGGGGGGCTCGGCGGGCGGATCGGGGCGGGGCGCGGGCTTCTTCTCGTCGGCGGCGGTGAGGCCGCCGGGGAGGGCGAGGAGGCGGGTGCGGGAAGGGGGAATGGTGGGGCGGGGTGCGAGCGCGGCTGTCTCGGCCCACCCGTTCGCGGTGGCCGCCGCTGCCGTCGCCGTCGCCTCCGTGGCTGCCGCGAGGCGGGCTCGTACGCCCTGCTCGGCGAGGGTGCGGCAGCGGTCGAGGAGCGCGGCCGCGTGCGGGTTGCCGCGCAGGGCGCGCAGGGCCGCGAGGTCGTCGGCGCCGGGCCGGTAGCCGGTCGCGAGGACGTCCTCCAGGAGTTCCAGGTACCCGGCCGCGGTGCCGGGCAGCGCCGCCCGGTAGCGCGCGAGATCGGCCACCAGGAAGGCGCGCAGCCGGGCGCCCTCGCGTACCGCCTCGTCGATGTCGTCGGCCAGGCGCACGCAGTCCTGCACGGCCTGGTCGTCAAGGGCACGAACGGTGCTGGGGTGCAGGGCGTGGGCCAGCGCACGGCGGAGCACTCGCAGCTCCTGCGCACCGAAGGCCATGCCGCCCCGGGATCCGTATGGCGTGGGCATGGGGTGACGATACGCGCTGGAGGAACAAAATCCTCTTAACGGACGTGTTGTGGCGTTTTAGCCGTGCGGGACCTGGCGGGTGCGCCGTTGTGCCCTTCGGCCGCGGCGGGTCAGTCCGGGCGGCGGCGTGTGGTGGCGAAGGCGACCGCGCCGATGCCCAGGGCTCCCGCCGCTCCGGCCACGATCCAGGGGACGATGCCCGCTCCGGTGTCGGCCATGCGGCCTGTGGGGGCGGGGGTGGCCGGGATGGTGGTCGAGGCGGGCGAGACGGTCTCCGTGGGAGGTGCGGTCTCCGTAGGAGGCACGGTCCGCGTGGGAGGCGGGGTCGGCGGGGTCGGCGACAGGAGCAGGGCCGCCGAGGACGAGAACCCCGGGGCGTCCGCAGCCGTCGCTGTCGCCGTCGCCGGGCCTCCCGCCAGTGACACCACCGCTACCGCCGCCACGACACCTAGGCGTGCCTTGCCCCTCATCCGCCCCACACTCTTCAGCCACCCGCAACCAGACACCCGGTCAGAACCCCTCCCAGCACAGACTCTTGGAAGGGGGTGCGGGTTGTCTCGCGGACGGGAGAAGTTGGCGACGAGGCGACGCACCCGACGGCGTGAAACGCGCGATCAGCCGCGCGACACGTTCCGTTCGTAGACGAGGCGCAGGCCGATCAGCGTGAGCCACGGCTCGTGGTGGTCGATGACGGACGCCTCGCCGAGCACCATCGGCGCGAGCCCGCCCGTCGCGATCACCGTCACGTCCTCGGGGGCGGCGTCCGGCCCCGCCAGCTCACGCGCCATCCGCCGTACGACGCCGTCGACCTGGCCCGCGAAGCCGTACAGGATGCCCGCCTGCATGGCCTCCACGGTGTTCTTGCCGATGACGCTGCGCGGCCGGGCCAGCTCGATCTTGCGGAGCTGCGCGCCGCGTACGCCGAGCGCCTCCACGGAGATCTCGATGCCCGGGGCGATGACGCCGCCCGCGTACTCCCCGCGTGCGGACACCGCGTCGAACGTCGTCGCCGTACCGAAGTCCACGACGATCGCGGGGCCTCCGTAGAGCTCGACCGCGGCGACCGCGTTGATGATGCGGTCGGCGCCGACCTCCTTGGGGTTGTCCATGAGGATCGGGACGCCGGTCTTGATGCCGGGCTCCACGAGGACGGCGGGCACGTCTCCGTAGTAGCGCCTTGTGACCTCGCGGAGTTCGTGCAGGACGGACGGGACGGTGGCGCAGATCGCGATGCCGTCGATGCCGTCGCCGAGTTCGTCGCCGAGCAGCGGGTGCATGCCCATCAGGCCCCGCAGGAGCACGGCGAGTTCGTCGGCCGTGCGGCGCGGGTCGGTGGAGATGCGCCAGTGCTCGACGACGTCCTCGCCGTCGAACAGGCCGAGGACGGTCTGTGTGTTGCCTACGTCGATGGTGAGCAGCATCAGCCGTCGGCCTCTCCGGAGACCTGCGCTTCGCGGAGGTCGAGGCCGATGTCGAGGATCGGCGAGGAGTGCGTGAGGGCGCCCACCGCGAGGTAGTCGACGCCGGTCTCCGCGTACGCGCGGGCGTTGTCCAGGGTGAGGCGGCCGGAGGACTCCAGGGCGGCGCGGCCGGCGACGAGGGCGACGGCCTCCTCGGTCTCGCCGGGCGTGAAGTTGTCCAGGAGGATCAGGTCGGCGCCCGCGTCCACGACTTCGCGGAGCTGGTGCAGGGTGTCGACCTCGACCTCGACGGCCACGCCCGGGAACATGTCCCGTACGGCCTTGAAGGCCTGCGCGACGCCGCCCGCGGCGACCACGTGGTTGTCCTTGACCAGGGCCGCGTCGGCGAGCGACATGCGGTGGTTGACGCCGCCGCCCGCGCGGACCGCGTACTTCTCCAGGGAGCGCAGGCCCGGGGTCGTCTTGCGGGTGTCGCGGACCTTGGCGCCGGTGCCCTCCAGGACGTCCGCCCACGCGCGCGTGGCGGTGGCGATGCCGGACATGCGGCACATCAGGTTCAGCGCGCTGCGCTCGGCGGTGAGCAGGTCGCGGGTGCGGGTGGTGACGCTCAGGAGCACGTCACCGGCCTCGACGCGCTCGCCGTCCTCGAAGTGCCGCTCGACCTCGAACTCGTCCTCGCAGACGACGGACAGGACGGCCTCGGCGACCCGCAGGCCCGCGACGGTGCCCGCCTCGCGCGCGGTGAAGTCGCCGGTGGCGACGGCGTCCTCGGGGATGGTGGCGACCGTCGTGACGTCCACGGCGTCCGGCGAGAACTCCATGTCCTCGGCGATGGCGAGGTGCGCGATGTCCTCGACCTGGACGGGGTCGAGGCCCGCGGCCGCCAGCATCCCGGCGAGCGACGGATCGAGGCCGCACTCCATCGCGTCGTGCGCCGCGTCGCCGCAGCCACAGGCGTCGCCGCAGCCGCCGTTGCCGTCGGCGAGGGGGAGGTCGGTGGTGCTCACGTCGGTCACTGCTCCTGGGTGCTGGGGAAACGGGCGGTGTCGGTGGTGCGGGTGGTGAATTCAAGGGGCGCGGCGCGGAGCGTCTCGTCGGAAGGGCGGTGGGGGGAGACGGGAGGGGCCGGGTTGAGGCGTACGACGATGTGGCGGCCCCACGCCGCGTCGTCGCGCTCCGCGTAGTCCTCGCGCCAGTGGCAGCCACGAGTCTCCTCGCGCTGCCGTGCCGCCGCCACCAGGACCCGGGCGACGCACAGCAGGTTGGTGGTCTCCCAGGCGTCCACGCCGGGCTCCGCGGTCTTGCCGTCCTCGGCGAGCGCGCCCGCCGCGTCCGCGTGGACGGCGGCGAGCCGGTCGGCGGCCGCGGCGAGGGAGGCGGCGGAGCGGAGCACTCCGGCGCCCTCGGTCATCACCCGCTGGATGGTGAAGCGGGCCTCCGGGGGCAGCAGGGGGTGGGCGGGCCGCTGCGGGGGCGCCGGGTCGGCGGGCACGCGCGCGTGGAGGGTGCCGTCGGCGTGCCGGGCGGTGATGTCCTCCGCGATGCGCTCCGCGTAGACCAGGCCCTCCAGGAGGGAGTTGGAGGCGAGCCGGTTCGCACCGTGCACGCCGGTGCAGGCGACCTCCCCGCACGCGTACAGGCCCCGCACGGTGGTGCGGCCGTGCGGGTCGGTGCGGACGCCGCCGGAGGCGTAGTGGGCGGCCGGGGCCACGGGTATGGGCTCGGTGACGGGGTCGATGCCGTGGCTGCGGCAGGCCGCGAGGATCGTGGGGAAGCGCGTTGCCCACATGTCGGCGCCGAAGTGCCGGGCGTCCAAGTACATGTGCGCGGTGCCCAGTTCCTGCATGCGGCGCGTGATGCCCTTGGCGACGATGTCGCGCGGCGCCAGCTCGGCCAGTTCGTGCTGGCCGACCATGAAGCGCACGCCGTCCGCGTCCACCAGGTGGGCGCCCTCGCCGCGCACCGCTTCGGAGACGAGCGGCTGCTGGCCCTCCGCGTCGGCGCCCAGGAAGAGCACGGTCGGGTGGAACTGCACGAACTCCAGGTCGGAGACCTCGGCGCCCGCGCGCAGGGCGAGCGCGACGCCGTCGCCCGTGGACACGGAGGGGTTGGTGGTCGCGGAGAAGACCTGGCCCATGCCGCCGGTGGCGAGCACCACGGCGGGCGCGCGGACGGCGCCCACGCCGTCGTGCTGGCCCTCCCCCATGACGTGCAGGGTGACCCCGGCCGCGTGTCCTTCGGCGTCCGTCAGGAGGTCGAGCACGAGGGCGTTCTCGACCGTCGGTATGCCCCGCGCGCGGACCGCCTCGACGAGGGCGCGGGAGATCTCCGCGCCGGTCGCGTCGCCGCCCGCGTGCGTGATGCGGTTGCGGTGGTGGCCGCCCTCGCGGGTGAGCGCCAGGCCGCCCTCGGCCGACTCGTCGAAGTGGGCGCCGGTCGCGATCAGTCGGTGTACGGCACCGGGGCCCTCGGTGACGAGGATGCGCACCGCCTCCTCGTCGCACAGGCCCACGCCCGCCACGAGGGTGTCGTCCAGGTGCTGTTCGGGGGTGTCGCCCTCGCCGAGGGCCGCCGCGACGCCGCCCTGCGCCCAGCGCGTGGAGCCGTCGTCCAGGCGCGCCTTGGTGACGACGACGGTCTTCAGTCCGGCCGCCGAGCAGCGCAGGGCGGCGGTCAGTCCGGCCACTCCGGAGCCGACGACCACGACGTCGGCGTCGAGGGACCAGCCGGGGGCGGGGGCGTACAGCCGTATGCCGGTGGCACTCATGCGGGGGCTCCGATCCGGGTCGGGCGGGTGTCGGGGGTGCCGCACGGGCGCGCGTTCGCGCGAGGGCCGGTGCGGGAGCTCGTACGGGGGCCGCTGCGCGGGCTCATGCGCGGGCTCCGAACGTCAGCGGAATGTTGTCGATCAGGCGGGTCGTGCCGACCTTGGCGGCGACGGCGAGGATCGCCTCGCCCTGGTGGCCGGGGCTGATCTCCTGGAAGTCGGCCGGGTCGACGAGCGCCAGGTAGTCCAGGACGAGCGGCGGTCGCAGGCGGCGGGCCTCGTCGAGGACCTGCCGGGCGGCCGCGCGGACGGCGTCCGGCCCCGCGGGTCCCGCCGGGACGGCCTGGGCGACAGCGTGCGCGTCGGCCGCCGCGCGGGCCTCGCCCAGCGCGTTGAGGCCGTCCACGCGCGCGTGGGTGGCGGGGTCGAGGGCGGCCCGGGCGCGCAGCGCTTCCTGTGCGGCGTGCCGGTCGCGGCCCGCGAACAGGGCGCGGGACAGACCGAGCGCGGTGCGGCGTTCCTCCGGCGACAGGTAGCGGTTGCGGCTGGAGCGGGCGAGCCCGTCGTCCTCGCGGACCGTGGGCACGCCGACGATCTCCACGGGGAAGTTCAGGTCGCGCACCATGCGGCGGATCACGGCGAGTTGCTGGGCGTCCTTCTGGCCGAACAGCGCCACGTCGGGCGCGGTCAGGTGCAGCAGCTTGGCGACGACGGTGAGCACGCCGTCGAAGTGCCCGGGGCGCGTTGCCCCTTCGAGGACGCTGCCCATGGGGCCCGCGGTGACGCGGACCTGGGGCTCGCCCCCGGGATAGACCTCCTCTACGGAGGGGGCGAACACGACGTCCGCACCGGCCTGGGAGGCGATCTTGATGTCGGCTTCGAGGGTACGCGGATAGCGGTCCAGGTCCTCGCCCGCGCCGAACTGCAGCGGGTTCACGAAGACCGTGACGACGACCTCGCCGTCGGGCCCGGCCGTCTGCCGTGCCGTGCGGACCAGCGTGGCGTGGCCCTCGTGCAGGGCGCCCATGGTCATGACGACGACGCGGCGTCCGACGGGGGTGCGGGCGCGGAGGTCGGCGGCGGTGTGGAGGAGGAGGAGGGTGGCGCGGGGGGTGGGGGGGTGGGGGGTGCCGGGGGTCCCGGACGTACCAGTGGTCCCCGGGGTGCCAGTGGTCCCCGGGGTGCCGGGAGTCTCCGGGGTGCCGGTGGTCCCGGGGGCGGTGTGGGCCCCCGTGGCGTCCTGCATGTCGGGCGCGGCCTGGGGCGCCCGGGGCTTCGTCTCGTCGCTCATCGGTCCCCTCCGTCCGAGCCGTCGCCGCGGAACCCGTCCATGCCGTCCGAGCCGTCCGAGCCGTCCGTGTCGCTCGGGCTGCCGGGGCCGCCCGGACCACCGGGGCCGGGGCCGGGCCCGCCGTGGCCGCCCGGCCCGTTCACCCCGCCCGCCAGCACCCCGAGCAGGTCCTCGGCGAGTTCCGGCTTGAGCAGGCCGTGGGCGAGGGCGCGGTCGGCGGTCGCGCGGGCCATCGCCAGGTACCCGGCGACGGTCTGCGGCGCGTGCTTGCGCAACTCGGCGACGTGCGCGGCGACCGTGCCCGCGTCCCCGCGCGCGACGGGTCCGGTCAGGGCCGCGTCACCGGAGCGCAGGGCGTTGTCGAGGGCCGCGCCGAGCAGCGGGCCGAGCATCCGGTCCGGCGCCGCCACGCCTGCGTCCCGCAACAGTTCCATGGCCTCGGCGACCAGCGTGACCAGGTGGTTCGAGCCGAGCGCGAGGGCCGCGTGGTAGAGCGGGCGGGCCTCTTCGGCGATCCACTCGGGCTCGCCGCCCATCTCGATGACCAGGGCCTCCGCGGCCAGCCGCAGCTCGTCGGGGGCGGTGACGCCGAAGGAGCAGCCAGCCAGGCGCTGTACGTCCACGGGGGTGCCGGCGAACGTCATCGCGGGGTGCAGCGCGAGGGGCAGGCCACCGGCGCGCAGGGCGGGTTCGAGCACCTTCGTGCCGTACCGCCCGGAGGTGTGCACCAGGAGCTGTCCCGGGCGCACCGCACCGGTCTCGGCGAGGCCCTCGACCAGGCCGGGCAGCGCGTCGTCGGGGACGGTGAGCAGGACCAGGTCGGCGCGCTCGAGGACCTGGGCGGGCGAGACGAGCGGGACGTCGGGCAGCAGGACGGCGGCGCGCCGCACGGAGCTGTCGGACACCCCGGAGGCGGCCACCGGGCGGTGCCCGGCGAGCTGGAGTGCCGCCGCCAGCGCCGGGCCTACGCGACCCGCGCCGACGACGCCCACGGTGAGCCGCGCGGGGCGGTCCCTGGGATCCGATCGGGGCTCCGGACGCTGCTCCGGCCGGTGGGATGCGTTCACGCGATGAGGCCTTCCGTTCCAGTCCGCTCGGGGTACCGGACGATTTCTCGTCATGCTAACGCTATCGCCCGGCAGGGCGCCGTCGGCTGTCCACAGGCTGTGGGCATTCGTACGACCGCGCGCGATGATCTGTGGATGACCGCATACGACAAGCCGGACAAGCCCACCGAGCCGGACGAGTCTGCCGCACCGCGCGAGTCCGCCGAGCCCCATGAGCCCGCCCAGCCGCACAAGTCCGCCGGACCGCACGCGTCCGCCGAGCCGGATGAAGCCGCCGGGCCGGACGAGCGCGCCCGCCGGATCACCGCAGCCCGGGGCGCCCGACGCCTCCTGACCCGCTCCCCCGTGACCGTGACCCTCGCCGAGCGCGTCACGGCGCTGGCGGCAGGCCTGGCCGACGCCACGGACCCGGACCGGATGAGCGACATGTACGGCGACGGCGTGGTCGCCGACCTGGAGGACGAGGTCGCGCGGCTGCTCGGCAAGGAGGACGCCGTCTTCTTCCCCACCGGCACGATGGCCCAGCAGGTCGCGCTGCGCTGCTGGGCGGGGCGCACGGGCAACGCGACCGTGGCCCTGCACCCGCGTTCGCACCCGGAGGTGCACGAGGGAGGCGCCCTCTCCGTGGTGAGCGGTCTGCGTACCGTGCACCCCACGGACGAACCGCGCTCCCCCACGGCCGACGAAGTGCGCGACTTCGAGGAGCCGTTCGGGACGCTGATGCTGGAACTGCCCCTACGGGAGGCCGGTTTCGTCCTGCCGAGCTGGCAGGAGCTCACGGACGTGGTGGCGGCGGCGCGCGAACGGGACGCCGTCGTACACCTCGACGGGGCGCGCCTGTGGGAGTGCACCCCGCACTTCGGCCGCCCGCTGCCGGAGATCGCGGCGCTCGCGGACAGCGTGTACGTGTCGTTCTACAAGTCGCTCGAAGGCATCGCGGGCGCCGCGCTCGCCGGGCCGCAGTCGCTCACCGACGAGGCCCGCGCCTGGCGGCACCGGTACGGCGGGCTGATGTTCCAGCAGTTCCCGACCGCCGTGTCGGCCCTGCTCGGCCTCAAGCACGTCCTGCCGCGGCTGCCGGACTACGTCGCCCACGCACGCGTGGTCGCGGACGCGCTGCGCGACGGGTTCGCCGCCTCACGGGTGCCGTGGTCACGGGTGCACCCCGACCCGCCGCACACCCACCAGTTCCAGGTCTGGCTGCCGTACGCGCCCGACGTCCTCAACGAGGCGGCGCTCACGCAGACCGAGGAGACCGGGACCCAACTGTTCTGGCGCTGGTTCCCGGACGGCCCGCCAGGCCTGTCCGTCACGGAGGTCACCGTGACCGGCCCAGGCCTGGAATGGACGCCCGCCGACGTCAGGGAAGCGGTCGAGGAGTTCGTGCGCCGCCTCCCCTGAGCCCGCGCAGCAGCCGCCCGAGCGCGGCCCGGACCCGCCCGTGCGCCGGACGTTCGTGCACGACGGCGTCGAAGCGCCCGTAGTCGCGCACTTCGCGCACGACCTGCCAGTCGTGGGCCCCGGGGGCGGGCGGCGTCCGCTCCCCGAGCTGGGCGGCGCGGTAGGTGTCGAGGAGGTACTGCTGGGTGACGCTCATGACGGAACGACCTTTCATGAGAAATGGTACTTAACGGACAGCGAACGGCGAGGGCGACTCAGCCCGCCCGGCGGACGGCTGACAAGGAGACGACGGGACAACGGGGAGCTGACGACGAGACGGGGAAAGAGAGCCCGGCCGGCGATCGAGGACGAGCGCGAAGCGCGATCGAGGGCACCACAGCCCGACGATCAGGCCACGTCAGGGGCGACATCATCGGCGCCCGCCGAGCCGCCGGACCACGGCGACAACCCCACCTTGCGCCCGGCCGGCAGGCCACGTCGCGCCGATTGACGCCAGTCGTCAATCGGCGACGGCGATGTCAGTGCCGCGGTGCACCATGGGGACATGAGCGTGAGCATCGACATCACCGGCCTGGCGCCGGAGCGGGTCCATGTGGTGCCCTCGCCCCTCGCCGAGCTGGGCATGGCGCTGCACGCGCTGTCCGAGCCCGGTCACCACCCGGGGCTGCAGGGCTGGGCGACGGCTGTCTCCACGCGCCTGGACCCGTGCCTCGCGGACCGCATGTGCGAGGCGGACTTCCTGTGGCGGACGACGTTCTCGGACGTCTTCGCGCCCTTCGCCGGCATCCCCGGCAAGACCGCGCTCCCCGGTGCCACCCTCGCCGAGGAGCTCGACCTCCTGGACAAGCTCACGGACCAGCAGTTCGTGGACGCCGCCCTGGAGTTCACCTGCCAGCTGGCGTACGACACGCAGCGCGCGACGGACCCGCTGAGCGACCCGGAGATGCGCCGCCACGCCCTGGAGCTCGCCGCCGCCCGCGGTGACCACCAGGTGCGGTTCACCAAGCGGCTGCTCGACGACCCGCCCGCCGTGCGCGCCTGGTTCCGGCAGCTCATGGAGGACTGCGACGAGGCGTTCTTCGCGGACACCTGGTCGCGGGTCAGCCATCAGCTCGCCGCGGACGCCCGGCACAAGACGGAGCTGCTGCGCCGCAAGGGCCTGGGCGAGGCGCTGAACGCCATCTCCGGAGCGGTGGTCCTGGACGAGGACGCCCGCAGGATCACCATCGACAAGATGGCCGTGGGCCACACCAGGACGGGCGACGGCGGCCTGGTCCTGGTGCCGACCAGCCTCGGCTGGCCGCACCTCCTGGTCCTGCACCGGTTCGGCTGGCAGTCCTCGATCACGTATCCGGTGAACTCCCCCGGCCTGGCCGCCCCCGCCTCCGTGGAGCAGCTCACGCGCCGCATGGCCGCGCTGTCCCACCCGGTCCGGATGCGCCTCTGCCGCCACCTGGCCCGCGGTTCGTACACCACGGGGGAGCTGGCCGACGCGCACGGCATGACGGCCCCGGAGATATCCCGGCACCTGAGCGTCCTGAAGAAGGCCGAGCTGATCACGACGCGCCGCCGCGGGCGGTACGTGCAGCACCAGCTCGACCTGGGTGTGGTCTCCCGCCTCGGCAGCGAGTTCATCGAGGGCGTCCTGCGCTGACGCCATCCGGCGCGCCGCCCCCGCGCGGGGTCAGCGAAGTCCGCCCGGCGGGCGCGCCAGCAAACCGCCCCGACCATCGGGCATCCGACCGTCCCGACCACCGAGCAGCAGACCGCCCCGGCCACCGAGCAGGGGATCAGCCCGTCCCGCCACCGCCCGCCCGCACCAGCCCGGTCTCGTACGCGAGCACGACGACCTGCACCCGGTCCCGCAGCCCCAACTTGGTCAGGATGCGGCCCACGTGGGTCTTCACGGTCGCCTCGGACAGCACGAGGCGTGCCGCGATCTCGCCGTTCGAGAGCCCCTGGGCGACGAGCACCATGACCTCGCGCTCGCGCTCGGTGAGGCGTTCCAGCTCCTTGTGGTGCGGCTGGCTGGTGCCCGGCAGCATGGGCGCGAAGCGGTCGAGGAGCCGCCGCGTCGTGGAGGGCGCGACGACCGCGTCGCCGCTGTGCACGGCCCGGATGGCGGCGAGCAGTTCGGCGGGCGGCACGTCCTTGAGCATGAAGCCGGAGGCGCCCGCCTTCAGCCCCGAGAAGGCGTACTCGTCGAGGTCGAAGGTGGTCAGGATCAGCACCTTCGGCGGATTGGCGTCGGCGCAGATGCGCCGCGTCGTCTCCACGCCGTCCAGCTTCGGCATCCGGACGTCCATCAGGACCACGTCGACCGCCGTGGACCGCAGCTCCTGGAGCGCCTCGACGCCGTCACCGGCCTCCGCGACGACCTCCATGTCCGGCTGCGCGGCGAGCACCATCCGGAACCCGGTGCGCAGCAGCACCTGGTCGTCGACAAGCATCACGCGGATCGACATCAAGGAGTCCCTTCACGGCCTTTCACGGCCTTCATGGAGCGGTCGTCCGTCCATCATCGCGGACGGGGCGGGGGCGTGGAGCGGCGGATGCGCACGGGATGCGCGCAGGAGTGCCCCGACGTACACGCTGTCAGGGCACTCGTACACGGCGTCAGGCACTGACAGGTGTCAGTGTGCGGGTTTCAGGGGCAGGAGAGCGCTGATGCGGAATCCGCCGCCTGGACGCGGGCCCGCGTCCAGGGTGCCGCCGACCATGCCGACGCGCTCGCGCATGCCGATCAGGCCGTGGCCGCTGCCGTCGGCGCCGCCGTCCTCGTACAGCTCGTGCGGGGCGCCCTTGCCGTCGTCCTCGACGAGCAGCCCCAGGCCGTCGTCGAAGTACACGAGCCGGACGCTCGCCCCGGCGTTCTCGCCGCCGTGCTTGCGGGTGTTGGTCAGCGCCTCCTGGACGATGCGGTACGCGGTGAGCTCGACGCCGCTGGGCAGCGGGCGCGGAGTGCCCTCGACCCGGAAGTCGACCGGCAGGCCCGCGCCGCGCACCTGCTCTATCAACTCGTCGAGCTGTTCCACGTCCGGCTGCGGGACGTACTCGCCGCTCTCCTCGGGCTCGCCGGTGCGCAGCACGCCGAGCAGCCTGCGCATCTCCGCGAGGGCCTGCCGGCCGGTGCCGGAGATGGTGGCGAGGGCCTGCTTGGCCTGGTCGGGCGCGGCGTCCAGGACGTACGCGGCGCCGTCGGCCTGCACCACCATCACGGAGACGTTGTGCGCGACGACGTCGTGCAGCTCCCGGGCGATGCGGGCGCGCTCGGCGGCGACCGCGACCTTGGACTGCGCCTCGCGCTCCCTCTCCAGGCGGTCGGCGCGCTCCTCGAGCTGGGCGAGGTAGGCGCGGCGGGTGCGGATGGAGTCGCCGAGCACCCAGGCGAGCGCGAACGGCACCACCATGAACACCATGAACAGGAGGTTGCCCCAGACGCCGGACGCCCCCTCCGGCCAGCGCAGCTGCGACAGCGGAGCCGCCGCGAGCCCGCCTGCCAGGGCGAACCGCGAGGCCCACGGCGGGCCGTCCGCGGCCGCCGTGTAGATGATCACGAGCATCGCGAAGTTGGCGGGCCCGGGCTCCACGTCGAAGACCATCTGCAGGACGCCGATCCCCGCGGCGAGCAGCAGCATCCGGTCGGTCCACCGGCGCCGCAGCGCCACCACGACGCACATGCCGATGACGACCGGTATCGACGCGAGGGCCGGATCGCGGCCATCGGCCTCGGAGACGGCCACCACGCCAAGCCCGGAGATCCCGAACAGGACGAAGGCCCAGAAGGCGTCGACTCCCGTCGGGTGTCTGCGGAGAAGGTCATAGAGGCGCTGCACGTAACCCAGCGTAGGCAACCCGTCGGGCCCCTCGGGTCAACCGGAGGTCCGATCCGTACGGCCGCCTCGTACTCCGCAAGGTGGAGGCCCGCATAACCTTCTCGATGTGACGAATGAGGTACGGGGAGCGCCGCGAGCGCCAGGCGGCGCGCCGCGCGGCTGGCGGGAAGCCATGGAGGAGGCCCTGTACGGCCCGGAGGGCTTCTATCGGCGCCCGGAGGGACCCGCGGGCCACTTCCGCACCTCCGTGCACGCCTCGCCCCTGTTCGCGGACGCCGTGGCCGGGCTCCTGTGCCGCGTCGACGCCGCGCTGGGGCAGCCCGAGGAGCTGGCGTTCGTGGACATGGGCGCGGGCCGCGGCGAGCTGACGGCGGGCGTCCTCGCGGCGCTGCCCGCCGACGTGGCGGCACGCACGCGCGCGTACGCGGTGGAGCGCGCCGAGCGCCCCGAGGGCCTCGACCCGGTGATCGAGTGGCGCGCGGCGCCCCCGGCCGACGTGACCGGCCTGCTCTTCGCCAACGAGTGGCTCGACAACGTCCCCCTTGACGTGGCCGAACGGGCGCCCGACGGCGCGGTGCGCCAGGTCCTCGTACGCGCCGACGGCACCGAGGAACTCGGCGGCCCGGTGGCCGGGCCCGACGCCGCGTGGCTCGCGCGCTGGTGGCCGCTCGGCACGGAGGCGGGCCAGCGCGCGGAGATCGGCCGCCTCCGGGACGAGGCGTGGACGGCGGCCCTGGCCACGCTCACGCGCGGGCTCGCGGTCGCCGTGGACTACGCCCACAGCCGCGACAACCGGCCGCCCTTCGGTACGTTGACGGGCTTCCGCGCGGGCCGCGAGGAGCCGCCCGTCCCGGACGGCAGCCGCGACATCACCGCGCACGTCGCCCTGGACGCGTGCGCCCTGCCCGGCGCCCTGCTCCTCACCCAGCGCGCCGCCCTGCGCGCCCTGGGCGTCTCCGGCGACCGCCCGCCCCTGTCCCTCGCCTCCAGCGACCCGGCCGCCTACGTACGGGCCCTGGCCCGCGCGGGAGAGGCCGCGGAGCTGACGGCGCCCGGCGGCCTCGGCGACTTCGGCTGGCTGGCACAGCCGGTGGACCTGGACCTGCAGGACGTACTCACGCCCTGAAGGCCCCCAGGCCGCTGCTCACCAAAATCACCGACAGCTCGTCGATGTCACCGACTACTTGTCGATGTCACCGACTACGAAGAAGAGCGATCCGAGGATCGCCACCATGTCGGCGACGAGCTGCCCCGGCAGGAGTTCCGCCAGCGCCTGGATGTTGTTGTACGAGGCCGAGCGCAGCTTCAGCCGGTACGGCGTCTTCTCGCCCTTGGACACCAGGTAGTAGCCGTTGATGCCCAGCGGGTTCTCGGTCCAGGCGTACGTGTGGCCCTCGGGGGCCTTCAGGACCTTCGGCAGGCGCTGGTTGATCGGCCCCTGCGGCAGGTCGACGACGCGGTCCAGGCAGGCGTCCGCGAGGTCGAGGGCGTTGTGGGTCTGCTCCAGGAGGCACTCGAAGCGGGCCAGACAGTCGCCCTCCTCGCGGGTCACGACCTTCAGGACGTCGGCAAGCTCGCCGTACGCCAGATACGGCTCGTCGCGGCGCAGGTCGAAGTCCACTCCGGAGGCACGGGCGATGGGACCGCTCACTCCGTAGGCATGCACCGCCTCTCCGGAGAGCACGCCGACGCCGCGGGTGCGTCCCCGGAAGATCTCGTTGCCGAGCACGAGCCGGTCGTACACGTCCATGCGGGAGCGCACCGCGGCGACGGCCGCCCGCGCGCGCGTGGTCCAGCCCGCGGGCAGGTCCTCCTTGAGGCCGCCGACCCGGTTGAACATGTAGTGCATGCGGCCGCCGGAGATCTCCTCCATGACGTTCTGCAGCTCTTCGCGCTCCCGGAAGGCGTAGAAGACCGGGGTGATGCCGCCCAGCTCCAGCGGGTAGGAGCCGAGGAACATCAGGTGGTTCAGGACCCGGTTCAGCTCCGCGAGGAGCGTGCGCGTCCACACCGCGCGCGCGGGCACCTCCATGCCGAGCATCCGCTCGACGGCCATGACCACGCCCAGCTCGTTCGAGAACGCCGACAGCCAGTCGTGGCGGTTGGCCAGCATCACGATCTGCCGGTAGTCGCGCGCCTCGAAGAGCTTCTCCGCCCCGCGGTGCATATAGCCGATGACCGGCTCCGCGTGCTCGATCCGCTCGCCGTCGAGGACGAGGCGCAGGCGCAGCACGCCGTGCGTGGACGGGTGCTGGGGGCCGATGTTGAGCACCATGTCGGTGCTCTCGGCGGCACCGCCGATGCCGAACGTGGTCTCGGCGGGTGCCGTCGTCCGCGGCGGCCGCGTCGTGGGCGTGTGCTCCGTCGTGGGGCTCATGCCCCCAGTCTGTCGTACGTCCGCCGCGGCGCCGCGGTCAGATCCCGTACGCGGGCCCGCATCACCGCCGCCCCATCCCGCACGCGCGACCGCACCGCTGTCGGATCCCCTACGTAGTCTTGAGGCATGGAGACCGGGACGGGGTCGGGGCCAGGGGGAACCACGGAGGAGCGCCACGCGCCGCCCGTGTGGACCGGGCTGCCGCGCGGAGTGCTGACCATGCGCCGGATGCTGCTCGTGGTGTGGCTGGTGCCGCTCGCGGTGGCGCTCGGCGTGCTGCTCGGGCTGTTCGCGGGGCCCGGGTGGGCGGCCTTCGCGGCGCTGCCGCTGGCGCTCGCGGCCTGGGGCTGGGTGCTGCTCGGACGCAACTGGCGGTCGTGGCGGTACGCCGAGCGGGCCGACGACCTCCTCATCAGCCGGGGCGTGCTGTGGCGCGAGGAGACGATCGTGCCGTACGGCCGCATGCAGCTCGTCGAGGTCACGTCCGGCCCCGTGGAGCGGTACTTCGGCCTGGCCGGCGTCCAGCTGCACACGGCCGCCGCCGCCACGGACGCCCGCATCCCCGGCCTCGACCCCAAGGAGGCCGAGCGCCTGCGCGACCGCCTCACGGAGCTCGGCGAGGCCCGATCGGCGGGGCTGTGAGCGGGGCGCGGGAGCGGGAACAGGACGACGCGCGGGCGCCCGCGCGCGTGCCGCCGTCCGCGGCGGACGACCCGGCCCGCGAGGCAGCGCCGCCGCCCGACGGCGTACCCCACCCCACCGACGCACCGACGCCCCCCGAAGCCGCAGCGCCGCATCCCGGCAGCGCACCGCCCGCCGAAGCCGGGCCGCACCCGGAATCCTCCGTACCGCCACCCTCCGAAGACGTACGGGAGCGGCGGCTGCACCCCGTGACGCCCCTGCGTCGCGCGTGGGCGCCCGTCGCGATCCTCGTCGGCTGGGCCTTCCACGACCCGGACGGCACGCAGCGCCGCCTGTCCGAACTGACCACGACGACGCTCGCCCTCGGCGCCACGGCTGTGGTCGTGGGCGGCGCCCTGTACGGCTTCCTGAGCTGGTGGTTCACGCACTTCGCCGTCACCGACACGGAGTTGCGCATCCGCACCGGGCTGCTGTTCCGGCGCACCGCGCACATCCGGCTCGACCGGATCCAGGCCGTCGACGTGACCCAGCCGCTCGCGGCCCGTCTCGTGGGCGTGGCCAAGCTCAAACTGGACGTCGTCGGCACCGAGAAGAAGGACGAGCTGGCCTACCTCGACGAGAAGCACGCCGCCGCGCTGCGCGCCGAACTGCTCGCGCGGGCGGCCGGTTTCGCCCCGGAGACGGCCCGCGAGGTCGGCGAGGCGCCGGTACGCAACCTGCTGCACGTGGAGCCCCGGATGCTTGCCGTGTCGCTGCTCCTGACCGGCGCGCCTTGGGTGCTCCTGGTGGCCGCGCTCGTCGTCCCGACGTTCCTGTGGCTGATCACGCACAACGCGTGGACGGTCATCGCGACCGCGCTGCCCATGCTGGGCGGCGCGTTCGCGAGCAGTGTGGGCCGGTTCATCGCGGAGTACGACTGGCGGGTGGGCGAGTCGCCGGACGGCCTGCGCATCGACCACGGGCTGCTCGACAAGGCGCACGAGACGGTGCCGCCGGGGCGCGTGCAGACGGTCCACGTCGTCGAGCCGATGCTGTGGCGCCGCCTGGACTGGGTCCGGGTCGAGCTGGACGTGGCCGGTTCGTCCAACAGCGTGCTGGTCCCGGTCGCCCCGCGCGCACTCGCCGAGTCGGTGATCGCCCAGGTCCTGCCCGGGGCCCGGGTCCCGGCGGCGAGCGAACTCTCCCGCCCGCCCAAACGCGCGGCCTGGTGCGTCCCGGTGTGGTGGCACGGCTACGGCCTCGCGGTCACCGACGCGGTCTTCGCAGCCCGCCACGGCCTCCTCCGCCGCCGCCTCTCCCTGGTCCCGCACGCGAAGGTCCAGAGCGTAAGGCTGGCCCAGGGCCCTTGGGAGCGCTTCAAGGACGTCGCCGACGTCAAGGTGGACACCGGGGCCAACAAGACGGTGACAGCACGGCTACGGGGCACGGCGGAGGCCACAGAACTCCTGCGCGCCCAGGCGGAACGGTCCCGGACGGGGCGACGGGAGGCGTTGCCGGATCGGTGGATGGTGGGTGGGGTGGGGGGTTGAGGGGCGCGGGTGCGGGTGCGGGCGCGGGGCGACTCCGGCACGCGGGCGCGGGGCGACCCCGGCACGCGGGCGCGGGGCGGCTCCGGCACGCAGGCACGCAGCGACCCCGGCACGCAGGCACGCAGCGACCCCGGCACGCAGGCACGCAGCGACCCCGGCACGCAGGCACGCAGCGACCCCGGCACGCAGGCACGCAGCGACTCTGGCACGCGGGCACGGGGCGGCTCTGGCACGCGGGCACGGGGCGGCTCTGGCACGCGGGCACGGGGCGGCTCTGGCCGTAGGGCGCGTGGCACTACCAACGCCCGGCGGTGCTAGGCGACTCTGGCCCGCAGGCGTGAAGCGACTCCGGCCGTAGGACACGTGGCACCACCAACGCCCGGCGGTGCGAGGCGGATCTAGCCCGCAGGAACACAGCCGCTCCGGCCCGCAGGCACGCGGCACCACCAACGCCCCGCAGCGCGCCGCGTCCTACAGAAACGGGTCGGCGGAAGGCGCACGGCAACTCGGCGACGCGGGCACACGGGCACGGCTAGGGCGTTTCTGACGGCTCTTGAAACCGTCAGATGGCTGTCACGGGTGTGGGCGCCGGGGCGAGCAGCACCTCGCGGGGCAGCTCCCGTTGCGCCGACGATCTCCCTGGCGGCCGACCAAGAACCATCAGAAGCGCCCT
This sequence comes from Streptomyces flavofungini, assembly GCF_014650815.1. Lineage (GTDB taxonomy): Bacteria > Actinomycetota > Actinomycetes > Streptomycetales > Streptomycetaceae > Streptomyces > Streptomyces flavofungini. The sequence goes on along the minus strand of NZ_BMVR01000009.1, from coordinate 354,388 downwards.
AGGGCTGAACGGTGCGCCGCGTCCTACAGAAACGGGTGGGCGGGTGGGAGATCGGCCGTCGCGCAGCGGCGGTCGGGGGAGGGCGCACGGCAACTCGGCGACGAGGCCACGCAGGACCACCAGCGCCGGACGGCGCCCCGCGTCCCACAGCGACGGGCGGGCGGGTGGGGGAAAGGCCGACGCGCAAGCGGCGGTCGGCCCAGGGCGCCCCCGGCCAGGGGAACGCTACGCGCGCAGTGCGGTGCGCAACCCCTCGACGTCGATCTGCTCCGTCTCGTCGTGGGCCGTCAGGTCGATGACCTGGCCGACCCCCCGCTCGGCGTCCGTCGCCGCGTCCGACGGCCTGAACTCGGCCTCGGCCTCGGCCTTGTGCACGGCGAGGGCCTCTTCGCCGACGACGTCAGCGAGGTCCTCGTTCTGGACGGATTCCAGGGCGGCCGGAGCCACACTCTTGGCGGACGTGCTCTTCGTACCGAAGAAGTCGAAGCCGCCCTCCCCGGCAGGCCGCCGCACCCGCGCGGGCGGCACCACGGCCGCCGCGGTGGGAACCGCGAAGTGACCGGCGACCGCACGCTCGTGCCCGTGCCCGTCGGCCGCCGCGGGCTTCCCCTGGCCGTCACCGCCGTCCACGTCGTCGGGGGCACCGGCGGCGTCGGAGGCATCGGCACCGTGGGAAACGTCGGCTACGTCGGCGACTTCACCGGCGTCGAGGCCGTCATCCGCAACCGCGGGCCCCGCCACGGTCGCCGCCCGCGCCAGCCGGTCGAGCGCGTCGTTGGCGCGCCCGTACAGCGAGGGCGTCGGACTGGCACCAGGGCGGACCGCCACGCGGGCGGTCCCGGAGGACTCCGGGGCCTCAGCGGGCCCCGCCACCTCGGCGGACGAAGCAGCCTCAGCGGGCGACGCACCCTCGCCGGACTCGACCAACCGCGCACCCTCAGCAGACTCAACAGACAGCTCAGCCTCGACCGACTCAGCCGAAGAAGCGGAATCCGCAGCCCCGTCCCCCGCCGCAGAAGCCCCCGCCTCGCCGCCGTCCCCCGCCGCCCCCGGCGGCAACGCCCGCGTAGGCGTGGTCGCCTCGATGGCCAGCAGTCGTCGTCCTTCGAGGGCGCTGGCGCGCTCGGTCTCCGCCGTCGCGTACCGCCGCAGCAGCGCCGCGTGCTCGTTGCGGAGGGCCGCGAGCTCGGCCCGCTTGGAGCGCAGCTTGCCCTCCAGCTTGGTGCGCAGTTCGCGCGACTCCTCGAGGTCGGACTCGGCCTCGGCTATCCGCTCGTCGTAGCGCCACTCGTCGCTGGCCCGGGCCCGGCCCAGCTCAGCGACCCGTTTGCCGGCCGCCCGGTCCCACTGACGCATGACGACGGAGCCGATGACGGCGCTCGCGGCCGCCGCGGCGGCGAGGCCGCGCAGCACGACTGGTTCCGAGAACATCCAGGCGCCGCCGGCGCAGACGAGGGAGAAGCCTGCGACCGCCGACGGAGGAAGCAGCCTGTGCAGTGGTGGGGAATGGCGGTGACGTCCACGTGGCATGGCCAGAAACTTACCGCGCGTAGGCGAAGTCTGGTGCCCCGCCCGCCAAATTCCCGGTACCCCCACCACAACTCCCCACCCCGCCGAGCCACTTCCTCTGGAAGCGTCACTCCATCTCCTCCGCGCGGATTCCGCAACCCGGCGCGCGCCGCTTCCGCATTCCGCCGCGAAGGCTCCGCGAGGGCCTGGAGTTCGGCCTGGCCCGGGACCGCGCGGAGCGCACCCCCGGGCCGTCCGCGGGACCTACTTCTTGATCAGCCCCTTCGACTCCAGATACTCCTTGGCGACATCCGCTTCCTTCTCGCGCTCGGCGTCGACCTTGCGGTTGAGTTCGATGAGATCGTCCGTCGTGAGGGTCTTGGTGACCTTGGCGAGGGCCGCGGCTATCTTCTTGTCGCCCGCCGACTTCTCGTTGACCACGGGAAGGATGTTGTCGGCGTTCTGGAGCTTCTTGTCGTCCTCCAGGATCACGAGGCCGAAGTTCTTCAGCGTCGCGTCGGTGGTCGTCGTCAGGACGAGCTGGTCGGTGCCGTTCTTCACGGCCTGCTTGGACTGGGTGGTGCCGACGCCCTTGGGGTCGATTCCGGAGACGTCGATGCCGTACTTCTTCTTGAGGCCGGGCGCGCAGAACGGCCGCGTCTCGCATTCGTCACCGGCGGCGATGCGGACCTTCTCGCCGGACTTTCCAAGATCGGAAAGCGTCTTGAGCTTGTGCTCCTCGGCGTAATCCTCGGTCACCGCGAAGGCGTTCTGGTCCACGGCCTCACCAGCCGGGAGTGCCTTCAGACCGCGCCCGTCGGCGAGCTTGGTGAGCTGGCCGTAGGTCGCGTCGAGATCGCTGGAGGCGACCGGCTTGGCGTCCGCGCCGTTCTTCTTCAGGTTGAGGAATTCCGTGAGCGTGGCGGCGTATTCGGGCGCCACGTCGATGGAGCCCTTCTTCAGCTCGGGCTCGTACACCTCGCGGTTCTGCACGGTCTTGACCGACGCGTCGTACCCGGCGTCGCGCAGGACGCCCGCGTACAGCTCGGCGAGGACCTTCTGCTCGGTGAACCGCGCCGAGCCCACCACGACCTTGCCCTTGCCGCCGCCGTCGGACCCCTTGTCGTCCTCCAGGCTGTCGCCGCCGCACGCGGTGAGACCCGCGGTCAGCGCCACGACGGCCGTGGCCGCCCCTGCCATCCGTCGCGCGCGACGCGTCCTGCTGTTCATCGGTGAACCACCATTTCGAGAGTTTCCACATCAAGCGTCAAGAAGGGCCCCGTCCCGAACAGGCGGAGCCGACACCGGCGGAGCCGCGCGGGCCGGAGCCCACAGACGGCGCCCCCCGCCACTCACTCGCTCACACGGGACCGCCCCCGCATCGGATCGAAGACCCACCCGGCGAGCACCAGCGCGCCCTCCACTGCCAGCGCGAGCAGCGCCACCAGGAAGGCGCCCGCGACGACCTGCGGGGTGTTCTGGAGGTTGAACCCGGCCGTGATGATCCGCCCGAGGCCCCCCTCCCCCGCCATCGCGGCGAGTGTCGCCGTGGCGACGACCTGCACGGCGGCCGACCGGACCCCGGTCATGATCAGCGGGTACGCCAGCGGCAGCTCGACGCGGGCGAAGAGCTGACGCCCGCTCATGCCCATGCCGCGCGCCGCCTCCACCACCGACCGGTCCACCTCGCGCATGCCGATGTAGGCGTTGGTGAGCAGCGGCGGCACCGCGAACAGGACGAGCGCGATCAGCGTCGGCAGGTCCCCGTGCTCGCCGAGCGGCGTGAGCGTGAGCAGGATCAGGACGGCGAGCGTGGGCACCGCACGGCCCACGTTGGAGATGTTCACGGCGAGCGCGCCGCCCTTGCCGATGTGGCCGAGCAGCATGGCGAGCGGCAGCGCGATCAGGCAGGCCACGGCGAGGCACACGCCGCTGAAGTACAGGTGCTCGGCGAGCCGGTGCCACACCCCCTTCTCGCCCTGCCAGTTGGCCGACGTGGTCAGCCAGTCGTAGGCACCGGATATCGCGTTCATACGGGCTCAGCCACCTTGGCCACGCTGTTGGCCGCGCCCGCCTTGCGCGCGAAGCGGCCCGGTCGTATTCGATGAGCTCGCGTCCAGGGCGTCAGGAGCCGCTGGAGGGCGAGGAGCAGCAGGTCGGCCGCGATGGCGAGCGCGACGCACAGCGCGGACGCGGTGAGCACCTGCGCCTTGAACTGGGTGTCGAGGCCGTCGAGGATCAGCGTGCCGAGGCCGCCGTAGTCCACGATCGCGCCGACGGTGGTGAGGGCGACCGTGGAGACCGTGGTGATCCGCACACCCGCGAGCAACGCGGGAAGTGCGAGAGGCAATTCCACTTCCCACAGCAGTCGCAGCGGTCCGTATCCCATCCCCTTGGCGGCTTCTCTGGCTTCATCGGGGACCGCCTGCAGGCCCGCGAGGATGTTCCGCACGAGGATCGTCAGCGAATACAGCACGAGGCCCGTGACGACCAGCGACGCCGACAGGCCGAAGAACGGCAGCAGCAGCGAGAACATCGCGAGCGACGGAATCGAGTACAACACCGTCGTCACGCCGAGAATCGGGGCCGCGAGGAAGCGCCAGCGCCGCGCGAGCAGCGCGAGGGGCAGCGCGACCGCCACTCCTATCGCCACCGAGGAAGCCGTGATCGCCACGTGCTCCACGGTCGCGTCGATCAATTCCTGGCTGCGGGAACGGACGTACTCCCCGCAGATCCAGTCGTTCGCCACCAGGCAGTCGCGCTTGCTCACCCGCCCCGCCTCCCCCGAAACCCCGTCACCATGCCCACCCGTACACGTGCCGAAAGCCACACGTTCCGCTGTCTGGCGACCCTAACCCCGAGCACTGACAATCTCCGAGACGCAGAGAGGCTCTTCGTACCGGCGCAACACGGCCTTCACAGAACACGCGCCACAATGGGGAATCATGATCCGGTTCGAGAACGTGACCAAGCGGTACGCGGACGGCACAACGGCCGTCGACGACCTGTCCTTCGAGGTGGGCGAGGGTGAACTGGTCACACTCGTCGGCCCGTCGGGCTGCGGCAAGACCACGACGATGAAAATGGTGAACCGGCTCATCGAGCCCACCGGCGGGCGGATATTCCTCGACGGCGACGACATATCCGGAATCGACCCCGTGCAACTCCGGCGCCGAATCGGCTATGTCATCCAGCAGGTCGGTCTGTTCCCGCACAAGACGGTCCTGGACAACACGGCGACCGTCCCGCACCTGCTCGGCGTGAAGCGCGCCAAGGCCCGCGAGCGCGCCGCCGAACTCCTGGACCTCGTCGGTCTCGACCCGGCGACCTTCGGCGACCGCTACCCCGAGCAGCTCTCCGGCGGCCAGCGCCAACGCGTCGGCGTGGCCCGGGCACTGGCGGCGGACCCGCCGGTGCTGCTGATGGACGAGCCGTTCGGCGCGGTCGACCCGGTGGTGCGCGAGCACCTGCAGAACGAGTTCCTCCGCCTGCAGCAGGCCGTCCGCAAGACCGTGCTCTTCGTCACACACGACATCGAGGAGGCCGTCCGCCTCGGCGACCGCATCGCCGTCTACGGCCACGGCCGCATCGAGCAGTTCGACACCCCTTCGACCGTCCTCGGCGCACCCGCGACCGAGTACGTCGCCGACTTCGTGGGCGCCGACCGGGGCCTGAAGCGGCTCTCGGTGACCCCCATCGAGGAGGGCGACCTGGAGCAGCCGCCCGTCGTGCACCTCGACGACCCGCTGCCCGCCGACCTCGATGCCCGCTGGGCCGTCGTCCTGGACGGCGAGAACAACCTGCACGGCTGGCTCTCCGCCGAGCACGCGCGCGTGGGCATCGGCACGGTGCGCGAGCACGCCCGCCGCATGGAGGCGTGGCTGCCGGTGGGCGCGAGCCTGAAGCAGGCGTTCTCGACGATGCTCCAGCACGACGCGGGCTGGATCGCGGTCATCGACGAGAAGAGCGAGGGCCGCTTCCTCGGCGTGCTGACCCCGGCCCGGCTGCACGAGGCGCTGCGCCGCTCGACGGCGGCGGACGCGCGGGACATCCCGCGCGAGGACGTGGAGCTGGAGACGGTGGCCTCGGTGACGGGGGCCTGATCCCCCGTCACCGTACGTACGACGTCACCGCACCCCTACGTACGAAGTCATCGCACCCCGACGTCATCGCGGGCCGGACGTCATCGCACGTCCGACCCTCCGGTCAGCCGTCCGCTCATCCACACCAGCGACGCCGGGATCTCACGGCGCCAGGTGTTGAAGTTGTGGCCGCCGCTCTCCAGGGTGATCGACGACACCCGGGTCGGTGCCTTGACCTTGTCGATGAACTTCTTGGTGTCCTTGTAGTTGCCCTCGCCCTTCTTGCTGGTGGTCAGCAGCAGGGAGGTCTTGGGCGGCGGCATGTGGTCGAGGTACCAGAGCAGGTTCGCGCGCTGCTCCAGGTCCTTGTCGCCGTGGAACAGGTTGCCGGTCGTGACGTCCTGCGCGGCCTTGTAGTACGCGGACAGGCCGACTCCGGCGGCGTACACGTCGGGGTGGTGCATGGCCAGCTTCAGGGCGCAGTAGCCGCCCGTGGAGTCGCCGATGATGCCCCAGCTGTCGGGCTTCTTGCCGACCCGGTAGTGGTCGGTGATGGCGTTCGGGAGGTCCTTGGCGAAGAACGTCTCGGACTGCGGGCCGCCGGGGATGTCCACGCACTCGGTGTCCCGGGGCGGCGCCAGGGTCGGCCGCAGCATGACCAGGATCATCGGCTGCATCTTGCCGTCCTTGGCCTGGCTGTGCGCCGTCTGCGGGTAGTGCAGGCCCTTGATCAGGGCTTCCGCGGTGCCGGGGTAGCCGGTCAGGACGGCGGCCGCGGGAAAGGTGCGGTGCTTGTACTGCGGCTGGAAGTACTCCGGCGGCAGGTACACGTACGCCGGGCTGGCGATCTTGGAGTGCCGGCCCTGGATGTCGATCTTCTGAATCTGGCCGCCCACGCGGGGGATGCCGCCGCCGGGAACGTCGACCGACTTGGTGTCGACCACCCGGACGGGCCCCTTCTCGCCCTTCATGGCGTCGTGGTCGACGACCACACCCTGTGCCGTCTCCTGGCCGAACAGGTCGGCCCAGGTGGCGTAGAAGCCGAAGGCCTGGTTGGTGGAGAGGCCGACCGACGCGAAGACGGCCAGTTGTGTGGCGAGCAGCAGTCCGACGCGGCCCGTGATGGCGCGCCAGGTGCGGCGTGCCAGCCGCGGCCATAGCCAGATCGTGCCGATGAACAGCAGCACGGCCAGCGCTACCGCAAGTGCCAGCACATTATTGCTCGTGAGACCCATGGGATGATCCTGCCTGCGCTTTCTGCCTGTTCTCTTCCCGGGGGCCGGTACGGGGGGTGGAACCATCGGCTCCGTGCGGGCGACGTTCCTTTTCCGCCAGCTTTCCACCGGTTTTCCGGCCGGGAGTGAACCCGTGTCCCCGAAGGACCGTCCTAGAGGGCGCAATATCACCGGACGCCACCTTTGGCACCGGATGGAAGCTCTCTCGCAGAACTACGGGATGCGATGTCTGTCAGGATAGATGGGGAAATGTCGGGTGTGGTTCCAGGAGGCAACGATGGCAGCGACCGGGGGCTGCGCCGGTTCTTCCGCGGCCCACGCCCCGAAGCCGTCCCGGTCCTCGCAGCGAGAATCTGCGCCCTCGTCGGACTGCTGAACATCGCGGCCGGTGTCTTCCCCCGCTTCCGGCGCAGTCGGCTGCACACCTTCGCGGAGGTCCTGCCGGGCGCGCTCGGCCCCTTCGCGGCCGCCCTCGCGCTGAGCTGCGGGGTGCTGCTGCTCCTGCTCGCGCACGGACTGCGGCGGAACAAGCGCCGGGCGTGGCGGGCCGCGGTGGTGCTGCTGCCCGCGGGCGCGGTGGCGCAGTTCACGTACCGGCACTCGTTCATCGGCGCGGCGATCTCGCTCGCGCTGCTCGCGCTCCTGCTGCGCCATCGCAGTGAGTTCGCCGCGCTGCCGGACCCGCGCAGCCGCTGGCGCGCCCTTGCCAACTTCGTGCTCCTGGGCGCCGGCTCCATCGCGCTCGGCCTGGTCATCGTCAGCGTCCACCCGGACAAGGTCGTGGGCGACCCGGGCATCGCGGACCGGCTCGCGCACGTCCTGTACGGCCTGTTCGGCTTCGAGGGGCCCGTCGGCTACACCGGCCGGACCTCCTGGACGGTCGGCTTCTCGCTCGGCGCGCTCGGCATGCTGACCGCGCTCACCACCATCTACCTGGCGTTCCGCCCCGAGCACCCGGCGGCGCGGCTCACCCAGGACGACGAGAGCCGACTGCGTGAGCTGCTCGTCAAGCACGGCGGCCGGGACTCGCTCGGCCACTTCGCGCTCCGCCGCGACAAGGGCGTCGTGTTCTCGCCCAGCGGCAAGGCCGCCGTCACCTACCGCGTCGTCTCCGGTGTGATGCTCGCCTCAGGCGACCCGATCGGCGACGTGGAGGCCTGGCCGGGCGCCATCGAGCGCTTCATGGACGAGGCCAAGGCACACTCCTGGACGCCCGCCGTCATGGGCTGCTCCGAGACGGGCGGCGAGGTCTGGACCCGCGAGACGGGCCTGGACGCGCTGGAGCTCGGGGACGAGGCGGTGGTGGATGTCGCGGATTTCTCCCTGTCCGGGCGCGCGATGCGCAACGTGCGCCAGATGGTCAAGCGGATCGAGCGCAATGGCTACGAGACGCGCGTGCGGCGCATCCGTGACCTCGGCGAGCAGGAGCTGGAGCGCATCCAGCGCGCCGCCGAGGACTGGCGCGGCACCGACACCGAGCGCGGCTTCTCCATGGCACTCGGCCGCATCGGCGACCCGAACGACGGCGACTGCCTGATCGCGACGGCCCACAAGGCCGACGAGCGGCCCGGACCGTACGGCGACCTGAAGGCCGTCATCCACTTCGTGCCGTGGGGCAAGGACGGCGTGTCCCTGGAGCTGATGCGGCGCGACCGCTCGGCCGACCCGGGCATGAACGAACTGCTCATCGTCGCCGCCCTGCAGGCCGCGCCGAAGCTCGGCATCGAGCGGATCTCCCTGAACTTCGCGATGTTCCGGGCGGCCCTCGCGCGCGGCGAGAAGCTGGGCGCGGGCCCGGTCCTGCGGGCCTGGCGCGGCCTGCTCGTGTTCCTGTCGCGCTGGTTCCAGATCGAGTCGCTGTACAAGTTCAACGCCAAGTTCCGGCCGCGCTGGGAGCCCCGCTTCGTCGTCTACCGCGCCAGCCGCGACCTGCCGCGGATCGGTTTCGCGACGATGCAGGCGGAAGGTTTCGTGACGTTCCACATGCCGCGCTTCCTGCGCCGTGCCACCGCGCAGCGCCGCCCCTGCCCGCACGAGTCGGCCCAGACCGCCGAGCGGGGGGTCCGCGCGGCGTAGCGGCCGTGCTCGCGGGCCTAGGCTTGAGGCATGAGTACGTTGCGCGGGCGGGGAACGGTCGAGGGTCTGCCTCAATGGGACCGCTGTGCGGTCATGGGGGTCGTGAACGTGACCCCCGACTCCTTCTCCGACGGCGGCCGGTGGTTCGACACCACGGCCGCCGTCAAGCACGGCATCGACCTGGTGGCCCAGGGTGCCGACCTGGTCGACGTGGGCGGTGAGTCGACCCGCCCCGGCGCCTCGCGCGTGGACGAGGACGAGGAGCTGCGGCGCGTCGTCCCGGTCGTACGGGGTCTGGCCGCCGAGGGCGTCACGGTCTCCGTGGACACCATGCGGGCCCGGGTGGCCCGGCAGGCCCTCGCCGCGGGCGCGGTGCTCGTGAACGACGTCTCCGGAGGCCTCGCCGACCCGGACATGGTGCCGTCGGTGGCGGCCGCCCAGGCGCCGTTCGTGGTCATGCACTGGCGCGGCTTCCTCGCCGACATCCACGCCCGCCCCGCGTACGAGGACGTGGTCTCCGAAGTCGTCGACGAGCTCCACGCGCGCGTGGCGGCCGCGATCGACGGCGGGATCGCCCCGGAGCGGATCGTCATCGACCCGGGACTCGGCTTCTCCAAGGACGCCGAGCACGACCTGGCGCTCCTCGCCCACCTGAACCGGCTGCACACGCTCGGCCGCCCCGTCCTGGTCGCCGCGTCCCGCAAACGTTTCCTCGGCCGGGTCCTCGCGGGCCCGGAGGGTGCCCCGCCGCCCGCGCGGGAGCGCGACGCGGCCACGGCCGCGGTGTCCGCGATCGCCGCGCACCAGGGCGCCTGGGCGGTGCGGGTGCACGAGGTGCGGGCCACGGCGGACGCGGTCCGGGTCGCTCGGGCCGTCACGGGCGCGGCCGGGGAGGCGGGCGCTCAGTGACGCACGCGCGAACGGATGTCGAGCAGGTCGAACTCGCCAACACCGCCTTCTACGAGGCGTTGGAACGCGGTGACTTCGACGGCGTGTCGGACCTGTGGCTGGACGCCGCGGACCTCGCCGACGCGGAGACGTACACCGGGGCGCCGGACGCGGGCGGCGACGCCGACGCGGACGACGAGGCCGACCCGGACGACGGCGGGGAAGGCCAGGGCGGCGCGGACGCGGCCGCGGAGGGCCCCGCGATCTCCTGCGTGCACCCCGGCTGGCCGGTGCTCACCGGCCGCGGCGAGGTCCTCAGGTCGTACGCGCTGATCATGGCCAACACGGAGTACATCCAGTTCTTCCTCACCGACCTGCGCGTCAGTGTGGCCGGGGACACGGCCCTGGTGACCTGCACGGAGAACATCCTCAGCGGGGGCCCGGCGCCGCAGGAGGGCGACGAGCTGGGGCCGCTCGTGGGGCAGCTCGTGGTCGCCACGAATGTGTTCCGGCGCACGTGCGACGGCTGGAAGCTGTGGTCGCACCACGCGTCACCCGTGCTTGCCGAAACCGGTGACGACGAGGACGACGAGCCACCCGCATGAGTGGTGGCGGGTTGCCGCCGAGTGGGTAGGGGCACCCGCGAACCGTCGTGGGAGGGCCGTCCGGCGGCCCCCGCGGGCGAACACTGTCAGTGCTCGCAGGTAGATTCGAATGTGGCTGGTGTGCCGACCGCACTCGGCGGAACCGGCCGATACCGACGACTGTCAGGAGTGATTCGCGTGGATCGTGTCGCGCTGCGTGGCCTGAAGGCGCGCGGGCACCACGGTGTGTACCCGCGGGAGCGCGAGGAGGGCCAGACCTTCATCGTGGACCTGGTTCTCGGCCTGGACACCCGGGCGGCCGCGGCCGACGACGACCTGGCGAAGACCGTGCACTACGGCATCGTGGCGGAGGAGGTCGTGGCCGTCGTCGAGGGCGAGCCGGTGAACCTCATCGAGACGCTCTCCGAGCGCATCGCCCAGGCCTGCCTGAAGCACGACGGCGTCCTGGAGGTCGAGGTCACGGTCCACAAACCGGACGCCCCGATCACCGTCCCGTTCGACGACGTGACCGTCACCATCACCCGGAGCCGCGTATGACCCCCCACAGCGACCCCACCGTCCAGCCGGTCCCCACGTCCGTCGTGGAGCAGGTGGACGCCGCCGACACGACGCTCTCCAACCCCCAGCGCGCGGTGATCTCCCTCGGATCGAACCTGGGCAACCGCCTGGAGACCCTCCAGGGCGCCGTCGACGCCCTGGAGGACACGCCCGGCCTGCGGGTCAAGGCGGTCTCCCCGGTGTACGAGACCGAGCCCTGGGGCGTCGAGCCCGGCTCCCAGCCGTCGTACTTCAACGCCGTGGTCGTCGTGAAGACCACGCTCCCCCCGGACTCCCTCCTGGAGCGCGCGCACGCCGTCGAGGAGGCCTTCCACCGGGTCCGCGACGAGCGCTGGGGCCCGCGCACGATCGACGTCGACATCGTCGCGTACGCCGACGTGGTCTCCGACGACCCGGTCCTCACCCTCCCCCACCCGCGGGCGCACGAGCGGGCCTTCGTCCTCGCCCCGTGGTACGACGTCGAGCCCGAGGCACAGCTCGCGGGCCGCGGGCCGGTCGCGGAGCTGCTCGCCGGGGTCACGCGCGAGGGTGTCGCGCCCCGTGTCGACCTGGAACTCCGGCTGCCTGAGTAATCGTTAGGTCCACAGCACGGGTCCACAGCACGGCTGGACGACCCGACACACACGGCACGGAACAAGGGAACAAAAGGGGCGACCTCCGGAATGAAGCAATTGCGCGTGAGAGTGCTCGCAGGCCTCTTCGCCGTCGCCGGAGTGCTGTCCTGGGCGGGGGCCCGGCTGTGGGACTCCGTGGGCACGCTGCCCCGGGTGCCGCTGGCCGCGCCCATCGTCCTCGCGCTGATCGCCGTGGTGCTGCTCGCCACGGCGATCTCGCTGCGCGCGCGGCTGAAGGCCCAGCGGGAGCGGCGGCCCGGCGCGAAGGGCGTCGAGCCGCTGATGGCCGCGCGGGCGGTCGTCTTCGGTCAGGCCAGCGCGCTGGTCGCCGCGCTGGTCTGCGGGATGTACGGCGGCGTGGGCGTGTTCATGCTGGAGTTCCTGGACATTCCCGCGCGCCGGGACCAGGCGTACTACGCCGGGTTCTCGGTGCTCGCGGGCATCGGCGTGATAGCGGCCGCCTTCTTCCTGGAGCGGGTGTGCAAGCTGCCGGAGGACGGGGACGACGAGCACGGCGGGGCGGCTCCCGCAGCGTGAGCCGCCCCGGCGCGCGCGTGACTTGGCCGCTGGACGTGAGTTCTCGCCGGACGGGGCGGAGTCGCTGGACGTGGCGGAGTCGCTAGAGCAGCGTGCCGCCCTCCACGTTCGTCTCCTTGAGGATGCCGTTCAGGCGGGCCAGCACGGTCGCGTCCAGGTCCACCCGGACCGCCGCCAGGTTCTCCTCGATGTGGGCGGGGGTGCGGCTGCCGGGGATCGGGACGACGTTGGGGTCCTGGTGGAGGAGCCAGGCGAGGGCCAGCTGGGCCGGGGTGATGTCGAGTTCGGCGGCGATCCCCCGCACGGGGGCGAAGCGGTCGTTGTTGGCCTTCAGGTTGGCCTCGTCGAACCGGGGCGCGTTCTGCCGGAAGTCCCCCTCCGCCACCCTCCCGACCGTCCCCGTGAGGAACCCGGCTCCCAGCGGCGACCACGGCACCAGACCGACGCCCAGCTCCCGCGCGGCGGCCAGCAGCTCCGGCTCGGCGGGCCGCCACATCGACCACTCGATCTGCACGGCCGCCACGGGGTGCACGGCGTGCGCGGCCCGCAGCTGCTCCGCCGTCACGTTGGAGAGCCCGAGGTGGCGCACGAGCCCCGCCTCGATCAGTTCGGCGACCGCGCCCACGGTGTCCGCCAGTGGCACCTGCGGGTCGGGGAAGTGCGGGTAGTACAGGTCGATGCGGTCGGTGCCGAGCTCCCGCAGGCTCGCCTCCGCGTAGCCGCGTACATGCTGGGGATCGCCGTTGACCCCGAGCTCCCCGAAGGCGTACCCGACGGGGAACGGGTGCGGCGCGACGCCCTCGGGCAGCCGGAAGCCGAACTTGGTGGCGACGGCGACCTGCTCCCGGCGCCCTTTCAGGGCGCGGCCGACGAGCCGCTCGTTGTGGCCGTCGGCGCCGTAGCCGTCGGAGGTGTCGATCAGGGTGGCACCGGCGTCGATCGCGGCGTTCAGCGCCCGCTCGGCCCGCTCGTCGTCGATCTCTCCGTACACGCCCGGCGACAGCACCATCGCGCCGTAGCCGAGCGCGGAGACTTCAAGGCCACCAAGGCGGCGGGTGGGCAGTGCTCGCTCGCTCATGAAAGGCAACTCCGTCCGCGGAAAATCGGGTCGTGATCTCGCGTAGGACGTCTCTCTGACGTCTCCCACGTCTCTCTACGACCATGATTCTTCCGGGGCGGCGGGACGCCGTCCAACGGCTACGAGGACAACTGCCGCACGCAAAGGGCGACTTGAGGCGACACGTCCAGCGACGTCATCGCGCCATGATCAGGCTCATCGCCTCGTTGCGCGTCGCCGGATCCCGCAGCTGCCCCCGCACCGCCGACGTGATGGTCTTCGCGCCGGGCTTGCGGACCCCGCGCATGGTCATGCACATGTGCTCGCACTCGACGACGACGATGACCCCGCGCGGCTCCAGTATCTGCATCAGGGAGTCGGCGATCTGGGTGGTCAGCCGCTCCTGAACCTGCGGGCGGCGGGCGTAGACGTCCACGAGGCGGGCGAGCTTGGACAGGCCGGTGATCTTGCCGTCGGAGGACGGGATGTACCCGACGTGGGCGACGCCGACGAACGGCACCAGGTGGTGCTCGCAGGAGCTCATGACCTCGATGTCCTTCACCAGGACCATCTCGTCGTGGCCCAGGTCGAAGGTCGTCGTCAGGACGTCCTCGGGCTGCTGCCACAGCCCGGCGAATATCTCCCGGTAGGCGCGCGCCACCCGCCCCGGTGTCTCCCGCAGGCCCTCGCGGTCCGGGTCCTCGCCGACCGCGATCAGCAGCTCACGCACGGCGTTCTCGGCCCGCTTCTCGTCGAACTCGCCGATCGTGCCTTCGCCGTCCAGCGTCACGGGGTCGGTCATCTGTGCCTCGTTCCTGGGTCCTGTGTTGCGGACGGCCGAAAACAGCCGCGCCCCCCAGGCTAGAACCTGGGGGGCGCGGCATCCATTCCGGGCCTGGTGGAGCGCCCGGGACGGGGTGTGGCTCAGCTCTCGGGGCGGTCCTCAGGGGCCACCTCGAGGGACGGGGTGTCGCTCGTGCCGGTCGCACCGGTCGCTCCGGCGGTCACCGCGGGGGTGGCACCGTTCGCGCCGTTCGTCAGCGACAGTTCCTTCGGCGAGAGCACCGGCGGGCGTGTCGACGGCGTACGCCGGGTGGAGCCCGTCCAGGCCGGGCGGGCCGGGCGCTTGACGATCGGGGCGAAGATCTCCGCGATCTCCTCCTTGCCGAGCGTCTCCCGCTCCAGGAGCTGGAGGACCAGGTTGTCGAGAACGTCGCGGTTCTCGACGAGGATCTCCCAGGCCTCGTTGTGCGCGGTCTCGATGAGCTTCTTGACCTCTTCGTCGACCAGCGCCGCGACCTCTTCCGAGTAGTCACGCTGGTGCGCCATCTCGCGCCCGAGGAACGGCTCGGTGTTGTCGCCGCCGAACTTGATCGCGCCCAGCCGCTCGGTCATGCCGTACTGCGTGACCATCGCGCGAGCGGTGGCCGTGGCCTTCTCGATGTCGTTGGCGGCACCGGTGGTCGGGTCGTGGAAGACCAGTTCCTCGGCCGCGCGCCCGCCCAGCATGTACGCCAGCTGGTCGAGCATTTCGTTGCGCGTGGTCGAGTACTTGTCCTCGTCCGGCAGGACCATGGTGTAGCCGAGGGCGCGGCCGCGCGACAGAATCGTGATCTTGTGGACCGGGTCCGCGTTCGGAGACGCCGCCGCGACCAGGGCGTGTCCGCCCTCGTGGTACGCGGTGATCTTCTTCTCCTTGTCGGACATGATCCGGGTCCGCTTCTGCGGGCCCGCCACGACGCGGTCGATGGCCTCGTCCAGCATGTGGTTGTCGATCAGCTTCTGGTTGCTGCGCGCGGTGAGCAGGGCGGCCTCGTTGAGGACGTTGCTCAGGTCGGCGCCGGTGAAGCCCGGCGTGCGCCGCGCGACGGCACCCAGATCGACGTCCGGGGCGACCGGCTTGCCCTTCTGGTGAACCTTGAGGATCTCCAGACGGCCGAGCATGTCCGGGCGGTCGACGGCGATCTGCCGGTCGAAACGGCCGGGCCGCAGCAGGGCCGGGTCGAGGATGTCCGGGCGGTTCGTGGCGGCGATCAGGATGACGCCGCCCTTCACGTCGAAGCCGTCCATCTCGACGAGCAGCTGGTTGAGCGTCTGCTCGCGCTCGTCGTGGCCACCGCCGAGACCGGCACCGCGGTGCCGTCCGACGGCGTCGATCTCGTCGACGAAGACGATCGCCGGGGCGTTCGCCTTGGCCTGCTCGAAGAGGTCACGCACTCGGGAGGCACCGACACCGACGAACATCTCGACGAAGTCGGAACCCGAGATCGAGTAGAACGGGACGCCCGCCTCGCCCGCGACGGCGCGCGCGAGGAGCGTCTTGCCCGTACCGGGCGGGCCGTACAGCAGCACACCCTTGGGGATCTTGGCGCCGACGGCCTGGAACTTCGCCGGCTCCTGGAGGAACTCCTTGATCTCGTGGAGTTCCTCGACCGCCTCGTCGGAACCCGCGACGTCGGCGAACGTCGTCTTCGGGGTGTCCTTGGTGATGAGCTTCGCCTTGGACTTGCCGAAGTTCATGACTCGGCTGCCGCCGCCCTGCATCTGATTCATCAGGAACAGGAACACGACGACGATCAGGACGAACGGGAGAAGGGACAGCAGGATGCCGACGAAGGGGTTCTGCTTCGACGGGGAGACGGTGTAACCGTCCGGGATCTGCTTGTCCTCGTATTTGGCCTGCAGCGTCTTGGCGAGCTCGACACCCTGGTCGCCGATGTAGCTCGCCTGGATCTTGCTGCTGCCCTTGACCTTCTGGCCGTCCTTGAGCTCCACCTTGATGGTGTGATCGTCACCGGTGGTGAGCTTGGCCGACTCGACCTTGTTGTCGTCGATGGCCTGCACGACCTGGCCGGTGTCCACCGTCTTGTGGCCCCCGGACGAACCGACGACCTGCATCAACACGACCACGGCAAGGACGGCCAGCACAATCCACATGACTGGCCCACGGAAGTATCGCTTCACGTCCATCCACACGGAGCGATGCCGCTCCGTACCTCCTGCCATAGTGAGATTGATAAAGACTGTTCTTCGGACGGTACCCCAGCATTGTCACCCGAAGCCGCACGGGACGGCTGGCAAACCCGTCTTCGCATGCTCCAACGGCGGGACGTCGCTGAGGGTTCCCGGAAAGTCAGCCGCCGTACACGTGCGGAGCCAACGTTCCGACGAACGGGAGGTTGCGGTACTTCTCGGCGTAGTCCAGGCCGTACCCGACGACGAACTCGTTCGGGATGTCGAAGCCGACCCACTCCACGTCGATCGCGACCTTCGCGGCCTCCGGCTTGCGCAGCAGCGTGCACACCTTCAGCGAGGCGGGCTCGCGCGAGCCGAGGTTGGAGAGCAGCCAGGACAGCGTCAGGCCGGAGTCGATGATGTCCTCGACGATCAGGACGTGCTTGCCCTTGATGTCGGTGTCCAGGTCCTTGAGGATGCGGACCACGCCGGAGGACTGCGTGCCGGCGCCGTACGAGGACACCGCCATCCAGTCCATCGTGAGCGGCGTGGACAGCGCGCGCGCCAGGTCGGCCATCACCATCACCGCGCCCTTGAGCACGCCGACGATCAGCAGGTCCTTGCCCGCGTACTCCGCGTCGATCTTCGCGGCCAGCTCGGCCAGCTTCGCGTCGATCTCTTCCTTGGTGATGAGCACCGACTGCAGGTCGGTGCCCATGTCTTTCGCGTCCACCCGTATCACTTTCGGTCGTCCCACCGGCCGGTCGGGAAAAACGCTCCCCAGTCAGCCCTGCCGGATGACCAGTCTGCCACCCTGCCGCTGCGCGACGACTTTGCCCGGGAGATTGATGGCTCCCTGGCCGCGCCAGCCGGTGATCAGCCGGTCCACCTCTTCGATGTGCCGGGCGAACAGCGCGCCGGCCGGGGCGCCCGCCTCGATGGCCGCGCGGCGCACGATGCGGCGGCGCACCGCGGGCGGCAGCGCGAAGAGCTTCGCGCACTCCAGGAGGCCACCGGCGTCCCGCACGGACGACTCGGCCTGGGCGGCCCAGGCGTCGAGCGCGTCCGCGTCGTCGCGGGAGAGCTGCGCGGTGCGCGCGAGGGCTTCCACGACGCCCTTGCCGAGCGCCTTCTCCAGGGCGGGCAGGCCTTCGTGCCGCAGCCGGGAGCGGGTGTAGGCCGGGTCGGCGTTGTGCGGGTCGTCCCAGACCGGCAGGGACTGGACCATGCAGGCCTTGCGGGCGGTCTGCCGGTCCAGGTGCAGGAACGGCCTGCGATAGCGGCCACCGGCCCCGGAGACCGCGGCCATGCCCGACAGGGAGCGGATGCCGGAGCCGCGCGCGAGGCCGAGCAGCACCGTCTCGGCCTGGTCGTCGCGGGTGTGGCCGAGCAGGACCGCGGCGGCGTCGTGCCGCTCGGCGGCCTCGTCGAGGGCCGCGTACCTCGCGTCGCGGGCGGCGGCCTCGGGGCCGCCGTCCCGGCCGACGTGCACCACCAGGGACTCGATGGGGTCGAGGCCGAGCGCGGTCATGCGGGCGACGACCTCGGCCGCGCGCAGGTCGGAGCCGGACTGCAGGCCGTGGTCGACGGTCACCGCACCGGCTCGGATGCCGAGCTTGGGGGCTTCGAAGGCCAGTGCGGAGGCCAGCGCCATGGAGTCGGCGCCGCCGGAGCACGCCACGAGCACGAGCGGCGGGGGCGGCAGCTCGTGCGCGAAGTCCGGGGTCTGCGAGAGATGCGGGGGGTGCGAGGCGTGGGGGATGTCGGGTGCGCCGGTGTGCGCGCTGGTGAGCGTGCGCCGGGTGGCTACGTCGGTCAGTACGTCGTGAAGTACGCGGCGGACCGCCAGGCGTATCGCCGCGACCGCAGGATGGGGACCCATTCCGGTTGGTTCCCTTCGTGAAGTTCGGGGGGTGAGCCTCAGTTCAGTCACTCAGAGTGTGTCGATGGTGACAGAACCGAGCCGTTACCCGAGCATTGCACGCCTACCCATGGCTCACGGTCCCTCGGACGGGTGATTGCGGGGGCGTTCTCCTGCCGTCGGCCGCGTCTGTTCGCTCAGTCTGCCTTACGGTGCACCCGCGCGACCCAGTCCGCCGGTTTGGCGATCTCCGCCTTGGTGGGAAGCGTGTTCGGGGAGGTCCACACGCGGTTGAAGCCGTCCATGCCGACCTCCTCCACGACCGCCCGCACGAACCGCTCGCCGTCCCGGTACTGCCGCAGCTTGGCGTCGAGGCCGAGGAGCTTGCGCAGCGCTTGGTCGAGGCGGCTCGCGCCGCGCTGGCGGCGCTCCTTGAACTTCTCCCGGATCTCGGTCACGGACGGCACGACGTCGGGGCCGACGCCGTCCATCACGTAGTCCGCGTGCCCTTCGAGCAGGGACATCACGGCGGTGAGGCGGGCCAGGATCTCGCGCTGGGCCGGAGTCTGGACGAGCTCCACGAACGTGCGGCCGCCGTCGCCGTCGTCGTCCGCGCCGTCCGTGCGGCCCCCGGCCAGGCTCTGCGCGGCCTCACGGACGCGTTCGAGGACGGTCATCGGGTCGACCTCGGTCTCGCCGAGGAACGACTGGATCTCGCCCTCCAGGTGGTCGCGCAGCCACGGCACGGACGAGAACTGGGTGCGGTGCGTCTCCTCGTGCAGGCACACCCAGAGCCTGAAGTCGTGCGGGTCCACGTCCAGTTCGCGCTCCACGTGGACGATGTTCGGGGCCACCAGGAGGAGGCGGCCGCCGCCGTTGCCGCCCGCGGGGAGTTCGCGGGTGGCCGGGGCGAAGGTCTCGTACTGGCCGAGGACCCGCGACGCCAGGAAGGACAGGAGCATGCCCAGCTCCACGCCCGTCACCTTGCCGCCGACCGCGCCCATCACCGCGCCGCCCGGGCCGCTGCCCCTGCGGTCCTTCATCTTCTCCAGGAGCGGCTTGAGCAGCTCCCTGAAGCCCGCCACGTTCGCGCGGACCCAGCCCGCGCGGTCCACTACGAGCACGGGGGTGTCGTGGGTGTCCTCCGTACCCATCCGTGTGAACGAACGGACGTGTGCCTCCGAGGACTTGGCGTGCCTGCGGAGTTCCGCGACCACTGCGCGGGCCTCGTCCCGGCTCACCTCCGGGCCCGGCCGCACGAGCCGGGTCGCGGTCGCCACCGCGAGATTCCAGTCGACCATCTCCGCACCACCGAGGCTCGTCATGCGTCAACGGTACGTGGTCGGCTGCGCCCGCGTACGGCGTTGGATGCGCCGTTGTCCCACCGGACGGGCCGGGCTGGGACGCCCTGGGGCGGGTGGGGTTGCCGCCGTCCGTCGCGGCAGCGTCAGCCGTGGCTGCGCCCGTCGCCACCGGGTGGGGCTAGGCCCCCCGGCCCGCCAGTGCTGACGCCATCGCGTCCAGGGCCGACTGGGCCCCCTGGGGATCCGTCGTCCCCGTGGTCATGAAGGCGAAGGCCAGGAGACGGCCGGTGGGGTCCACCACGGTGCCTGCGAGGCTGTTCACGCCGGTGAGGGTGCCCGTCTTGGCGCGGACCACGCCGGTGCCCGCGGAGGCGTCGGGATAGCGGTTGACGAGGGTGCCGGTGAAGCCCGCGACGGGGAGGCCGGTCACTACGGAGCGCAGTTCGGGGCGGTCGGGGCCGGCCGCGCGCTTCAGGAGGGCGGCGAGGAGCCTCGCGGAGAGGCGGTCGTCGCGGTCGAGGCCGCTGCCGTCGGCGAACTCGGCGCCGTCGAGGGGCAGTCCGAGCTTGTCGAGCCGCGCCCGCACCGCCCGGGACGCCCCCTTGAAGCTGGCGGGCTCGCCCCCGGCCACCGCCGTCTCGCGGGCGAGGGCCTCGGCGATGTCGTTGTCGCTGTGCGTCAGCATCCGCTCGACGAGGGCGGACAGCGGCTGCGACCGGGTGCGGGCGAGGTCGTCGGCGTCCTTGGGGGCCTTCCCCGCGCTCGGGTCGGACTTCAGGCCGATGCCGCGCTCGCGCAGCAGGTTGGCGAAGTTGTGCGCCGCGTCCCGCGCGGGCTCCGCGGTGCGCGCGGCGGGCCCCGAGGAGGAGTCGTCGAGGCGGCCCTCGTCGGCCATCAGGGCGCTGACGGGGGCGATGTTCTCGTTCGGACCGATGGGGTGCTGGGGCGGCCCGGAGTAGCGGGAGGTGTCGTACGACAGGGAGACGTCCTGGTCGGCGCCGCGCTTCTTGAGGGCCTCGGCGGTGTCGTCGGCGAGTTCGCGCAGGCTCGCGGACTCGTCTACGTAGCGGCCCTCGCCGCGGGCGGTCAGGGTCGGGTCGCCGCCGCCGACGAGGACGACGTCGCGGGAGCCGGGGCCGATGACCGTCTTCGTGGTCAGGCGGTGGTCGGGACCGAGGGCCGAGAGCGCCGCGACCGCCGTGGCGATCTTCGTGGTCGACGCGGGTGTCAGGGCCTGGCCCGAGCCCTTGCCGTACAGCCGCTTGCCCGTGGCCACGTCCACGACCACGCCCGACCGCTCGGGGCCGAGCTTCTTGTCGTCCATGAGGGGGCGCAGGACGTCCGCGAGCCGCTTGCCGCCGGGCTCGGGCGCCTTGCGGGCGGAACGGCCGAGTCCGGCGAGTACGGAGGGCGCGCTGGGGGCGGCGTTCGGGGCCCCGCCGCCCGTACCACCGGCGTGATCTGCGCCACCCCCGGCTTCCCGGGAGGCCGCCAGGTCCCGCTCGGCCGTACGCTGGCCGGAGGAGTCCCAGGGGCCGGCCGCGGCGATCGCCACGGCCGCGACGACAAGGCCGACGGCGGCCGATGCCGCCGTGAGCTGCCAGGTCCTGAGTTTCGCGGGAGGCTTGACGGCAAGCCGCCTCAGAAGCTGCAGCAGCTTTTCAGGCTGCTGCCAAGGCTTGCGCTCGTCCACGACGACCTGCCCCTTTCGCGATCACACATCTGCGTGAGGGACACTTAACCACCCGAAGTATGTGCTGATCATGGAGGAGCCACCCGTGGAGTTCGACGTCACCATCGAGATTCCGAAGGGTTCGCGGAACAAGTACGAGGTCGACCACGAGACCGGCCGTATCCGCCTGGACCGTCGACTCTTCACGTCCACCAGCTACCCGGCTGACTACGGCTTCGTGGAGAACACCCTCGGCGAGGACGGCGACCCGCTGGACGCACTGGTCATTCTTGACGAGCCGACCTTCCCGGGCTGCCTCATCAAGTGCCGCGCGATCGGCATGTTCCGGATGACCGACGAGGCCGGCGGCGACGACAAGCTGCTCTGCGTCCCCGCGTCGGACCCGCGCGTGGAGCACCTGCGCGACATCCACCACGTGTCCGAGTTCGACCGCCTGGAGATCCAGCACTTCTTCGAGGTCTACAAGGACCTGGAGCCCGGCAAGTCCGTCGAGGGCGCCGACTGGGTCGGCCGCACCGACGCCGAGGCCGAGATCGAGGCCTCCTACAAGCGCTTCGAGGCGCACGGCGGCCACTGAGCCCCTTTTTGCGCCTAGACCGGCGCCGCTCTCGCGGACCTGGTGCTCGCCATCGTGGTTTCGCAATTGATGGCTGCTGTTCGCGGGTGGTGACATCGACGGGCCGCGTGCACCCCATGGGGGGCACGCGGCCCGTTCGCGTGCGCCGACAGATGCGTGCGCATACTCACGTGCCTCGTGCGCATACTGACGTACGTAGGGTGCGCACACACGTACGTACACAGGAGCGAGGCATTACGCGTGGCTGAAGCGGAGGAGGACCGCAAACCGCAGTCGGACGAGGCGCACAGCGCCTTCGCGCCCGTCGGCGGCGTCGACCAGGCGACCGCGCCCGAGGAGGACCACCCGTCCTCGGAGTTCACGATCCCGACGGGTCTGCGGATCCCACAGCTGCCCGAGGACAAGGAGTCCTCGGCGTTCGCCCCGCCCCCCTCGTACGACGCCCAGCACGCGTCCGCCTTCACCCCGCCCGGCGGCGTGCCCGTGGTCCGCCTGGTGAAGGAGGCGCCCTGGCAGGACCGGATGCGCACGATCCTGCGCACGCCGGTGGCCGAGCGCCCGGCGCCGGAGCCGACGCAGAAGCACGAGGAGGACGAGGGCCGCGCCGTGCCGCGCGTCCTGGACCTCACCCTGCGCATCGGGGAGCTGCTGCTCGCGGGCGGTGAGGGCGCGGAGGACGTGGAGGCGGCGATGTTCGCCGTGACGCACTCCTACGGCCTGGACCGCTGCGAGCCGAACGTCACGTTCACGCTGATCGCCATCTCGTACCAGCCCTCCCTGGTGGACGACCCGGTGACGGCGTCGCGCACGGTACGCCGCCGGGGCACCGACTACACGCGCCTGTCGGCCGTCTACCGGCTGGTGGACGACATTAGCTCCGAAGAGGTCGACATCTCCCTGGAGGAGGCCTACCGGCGGCTCGCGGAGCTGCGCCGCAACCGGCACCCCTACCCGGGCTGGGCGCTGACGGCCGCGGCCGGGCTGCTCGCCGGTTCGGCGGCGGTGCTGGTCGGCGGCGATGTGCTGGTGTTCGTGGCGGCCGCCCTCGGCGCGATGCTGGGCGACCGGCTCGCGTGGCTGTGCGCGGGGCGCGGGCTGCCGGAGTTCTACCAGTTCGTGGTCGCGGCGATGCCCCCGGCCGCGATGGGCGTGGCGATCAGCCTGCTCGACCTGCCGGACGTGAAGGCGTCCGCGGTGATCACCGGTGGGCTGTTCGCGCTGATCCCCGGGCGGGCGCTCGTCGCGGGCGTCCAGGACGGTCTGACCGGCTACTACATCACCGCCGCCGCCCGGCTCCTGGAGGTCGGGTATCTGATCGTCGGCATCGTCTGCGGCGTGCTGATGGTGCTCTATCTGGGCGTGACGCTGGACGCGGGCCTCAACCCGGAGACGTCGATCCACTCCTCCGACCGGCCGTGGATCCAGATCCTCGCGTCCATGTCGCTGAGCCTGGCCTTCGCCATCCTGCTCCAGCAGGAACGTTCCACCGTGCTCCTGGTGACGCTGAACGGCGGGGTCGCCTGGATCGTGTTCGGCGCCCTCGCGCGCACCGGGGGCATCTCCCCGGTGGCGGCGACGGCGGTCGCGGCGGGGCTCGTGGGCCTGTTCGGCCAGCTCCTGTCGCGCTACCGGTTCGCGTCCGCGCTGCCGTACGTGACGGCGGCGATCGGGCCGCTGCTTCCCGGTAGCGCCACGTACTTCGGGCTCCTGGAGATCGCCCGGAACAACCTCAACCCGGGGCTCGCCTCGCTCTCCAAGGCGGCGGCGCTCGCCCTGGCCATCGCGATCGGCGTGAACCTGGGCGGCGAGCTGTCCCGGCTCTTCCTCAAGGCGCCGCGGATGGCCGGGGGCCAGAAGGCGCGCCGCGCGGCCAAGCGGACGCGCGGCTTCTAGGCCGTCTTCGGTCAGTAGCGGGGGTTGCCCGGCTGCTGGGGCTCTTCGGGGTACGGGGGCTGCTGGGGCTGCTGACGGCCCAGGTACTGGGTCTGGTGGTCCGGGTACGGCTGCTGCTGGGGCTGCTGGCCGTCGTACTGCTGGGCGGCGGGGTCGTACGGGGCTTGGTACTGCTGGCCGTCCGCGTTGCCGTACTGGCCGCCCTGCTGGCCCTCGTACTGATTGCCGTACTGGTTGCCGTACTGGCCCTCGTGCTGCTGGTGCTGCGCGTTCTGGGCGTGCTGGTTCACGTATCCCTGCTGCTGGTCCCCGTACTGCGGCTGCTGCGCCTGGTACTGGTGCTGCTCCGGGTGGCCGCCGTCGTATCCCTGCTGCTGGGCCTGCTGCGGCTGCTGACGGCCCAGGAACTGGGTCTGGTGGTCGCCGTACTGCGGCTGCTGCGCCTGGTAGTGGTGGCCGTCCGCGCCGCCGCCGTACTGGCCGCCCTGCTGGCCCGGGTACTGGCCCTGCTGGGGGTACGGGGACAGCTGCGCCTGGCGGTGCTGCTGACTGCCGTCGCCGTGGCCGCCGAAGTCGTCGTGGTCGTCGGGGGCGTCCTGCTGCGCGGCCGGGGCCTGCGCGCCCGCCTTCTTGCTCTTGGAGCGGGCCCGCAGGAACTCGATGATGATCGGGACCACCGAGATGAGGACGATCAGGATCAGGATCGCCTCGATGTTCTTGTGGACGAACTCGTGCTTGCCGAGCCAGGCGCCGAGCAGCGTGACGCCCGCGCCCCACAGGATGCCGCCGAGGATGTTGAAGGTGATGAACGAGCGGTACCGCATGCCGCTGACGCCCGCGATGATCGGCGTGAACGTCCGCACGATCGGCACGAAGCGGGCCAGGACCAGGGACTTCGGGCCGTGCTTCTCGAAGAACTCGTGCGCCTTGACCACGTTCTCCTGCTTGAAGAGCTTGGAGTCCGGGCGGTTGAACAGCGACGGGCCGACCTTCTTGCCGAACAGATAGCCCGCCTGGTCACCGAGGATCGCGGCGATGCAGATCAGCACGCAGGCCAGCCACAGCGGGGTGTCCAGCTTGTTCGTCGTGATCAGCAGACCCGTGGTGAACAGGAGCGAGTCGCCCGGCAGGAAGAAGCCGATGAGCAGGCCCGACTCCGCGAAGACGATCAGGAGCAGGCCCCAGAGTCCGAACTGGTTCAGCAGGTAGTCCGGATCCAGCCAGCTTGGTCCGAGCGCAAGCGTCGTCACGGTTCCGGGCTCCTGTGGGTGTGAGGGGGTGCGGCGGTGGGGCTCTGCGGGCGGGCCGTGCGGTGTGATGGCATCGGTCGCCGCCCAAAGCTACCAACGTGAGATGACGCGGGCAGGTTCCACCGGTTCCCTTCAGGTTCCCCCGGGGACCGGAGGGCGCGCCAGGCACCTGGAAGCCAAGCTCACGCCCCCCGGAGGCGCCGTCACTCCCCCTGGCCTCCCGCGCGGGCCGCGTTCGCGTGGATCGCGTCCCGCAGGTACACCGCGAGCCCCGGCCGGATCGCCTCGTACGTGGCCGTGAAGCGCGGGTCCGACACGTACATGTCGCCGAGGCAGGCGTGGAACGCGTGATCGCAGTCGTAGTAGCTGGAGTGCATGAAGAGGCGGTGCTCCTCGGCCACGTCCATCGCCTCCGTGGAGTCGGCGGCGGCACCGGCGGCGAGCAGATCCCCCATGCGCGCGTGGATCGCGTCGAACCCGCTGGTCAGCCGCTTCCAGTCCGCCTTGGTGTACGTGGCCGCGCGGCGCTGCGACTCGGCGTACGCCTCCGTGTCGCCCCAGCGGCGCTCGACCTCCTCCGCGTGCTCGTCGGGATCGAAGTCTCCGAAGACCTCGAACTTCTCCTCGGGCGTGAGGTTGATGCCCATCTTCTTCGCCTCCATGGCGGTCTCGACGGCCGTGACCATCTGCTGGAGCTTGGCGATCCGGGCGGACAGCAGCTCGTGCTGGCGGCGCAGGTGCGCGCGCGGGTCCGCCTCCGGGTCGTCGAGCAGGGTCGCGACCTGGTCGAGGGGGAAGCCCAGCTCCCGGTAGAACAGGATCTGCTGCAGCCGGTCCAGGTCGTCGTCGCCGTAGCGCCGGTGGCCCGCGTGGCTGCGCTCGCTCGGCGCGAGCAGGCCGATCTCGTCGTAGTGGTGCAGCGTGCGCACCGTGACCCCGGCGAAACCGGCGACCTGTCCCACGGAGTAGCTCATGGTTCCCGCCCTCTCTTGCTCGGTACGCGTCCCAGCCTGAGTCCTCACGCCACGTGAGGTGCAAGCCCGAAGGCCCGGCAATATCCTCCCGAAAGGGAGCAGCACCCGAGCTTCGGCCGGAAGGATCCACGATGCCCCTCCACCAGGGCCCCGACCGGCCCGACGACCGCTCGCTCTCCGTGAACCCGTTCTACGGAGAGGCCAACCCCGTCGGCGGCATGACCCAGGCCCCGCCCAAGCACCGGCTCCCCGACGGGCCGCTGCCGCCCATGACCGCGTACCAGCTCGTCCATGACGAGCTCATGCTCGACGGGAACTCCCGGCTCAACCTCGCCACCTTCGTCACCACCTGGATGGAGCCGCAGGCCGGTGTCCTGATGGCGGAGTGCCGGGACAAGAACATGATCGACAAGGACGAGTACCCGCGCACGGCGGAGCTGGAGCGGCGCTGCGTCGCGATGCTCGCCGACCTCTGGAACGCCCCCGACCCGGCCGCCGCGGTCGGCTGCTCCACCACCGGGTCCAGCGAGGCCTGCATGCTCGCCGGGATGGCGCTCAAGCGCCGCTGGACGCGCCGCAACGCCGACCGCTACCCCTCCCGCGAGGCCCGGCCCAACCTCGTCATGGGCGTCAACGTGCAGGTCTGCTGGGAGAAGTTCTGCGACTTCTGGGAGGTGGAGGCCCGGCAGGTGCCCATGGAGGGCGACCGGTTCCACCTCTCCGCCGAGGCCGCAGCCGCGCTCTGCGACGAGAACACCATCGGCGTCGTGGCCGTCCTCGGGTCCACCTTCGACGGGTCGTACGAGCCCGTGGGCGAGGTGTGTGCGGCGCTCGACGCCCTTCAGGAGCGCACCGGGCTCGACATTCCCGTCCACGTCGACGGGGCTTCCGGGGCCATGGTCGCGCCGTTCCTCGACGAGGACCTCGTCTGGGACTTCCGGCTTCCCCGTGTGTCGTCCATCAACACCTCCGGGCACAAGTACGGGCTCGTCTACCCGGGGGTCGGGTGGGCCTTGTGGCGTACGGCTGCCGAGTTGCCGGAGGAGTTGGTGTTCCGGGTGAACTACCTCGGCGGGGACATGCCCACGTTCGCCCTGAACTTCTCCCGGCCCGGGGCGCAGGTCGTCGCTCAGTACTACACGTTTCTGCGGCTCGGGCGGGAAGGCTACCGGGCCGTGCAGCAGGCCTCCCGGGACGTGGCCCGGGGGCTTGCCCTGCGCATCGAGGCCCTGGGGGGCTTTCGGCTTCTCACCCGGGGCGACGAGCTGCCCGTCTTCGCGTTCACCACGGCCGCTGATGTTTCGGCGTACGACGTGTTCGATGTGGCTCGGCGGTTGCGGGAGCGGGGGTGGCTGGTGCCCGCCTATACGTTCCCGGCCGACCGGCAGGACCTGGCGGTCCTGCGGGTCGTCTGCCGGAACGGGTTCTCCGCCGATCTCGCGGAGCTGTTCGTGGAGGATCTGGGGCGGCTGCTGCCGGAGCTGCGGCGGCAAGGGGGTCCGCTGACGCGGGATCGGGGGGCGGCTACGGGGTTTCACCACTAGGGCGGGTGGGGGTGCGGGCCGGGGGCCTTGCCGGGGGCTCCCCAAGCCCGCCCCTTCCCGAAACTGGGGCTCCGCCCCAGACCCCGCTCCTCAAAGGCCGGAGGGGCTGGAATACAGGGGTGGGATCGGGGAGAGCCCCTCAGGGTCCGGCTACTTGCTCAGGGCTCCGAACCTCCGTACCGCCAGCGGGAGGAACACGCCCACCAGGGCCAGGGGCCAGGCCACCGCGAGGAGTTCGGCGTGGTCGGCGGCCCAGGACGTGCCGGTCACGCCGGGGTCGTTGCCGAAGAGGTCACGGACGGCCGTGGCCGCCGCGGACATCGGGTTCCACTCGACCGCCGCGCCCAGCCAGTCGGGCATGTTCTGCGGGACGGTGAACGCGTTGGAGAGGAACCCGACGGGCCAGACGAGGATCTGCACGGCCACGACCAGCTCCGGCTTGCCCGCGACCATCGCGAGGTAGATGCCGAGCCAGAGCATCGCGAACCGCAGGAGCATGAGCAGCCCGACGGCACCGATGACCCCGGCGAACGACCCGTGCCAGCGCCAGCCGATCGCGAGCCCGACGCCCATCATGACGATCAGGGAGGCGAAGGACTGGAGCATGTCGGCGACGGAACGGCCCACCAGGACGGCCCCGTTGGTCATCGGCATGGACCGGAAGCGGTCGATGACGCCCTTGTTGAGGTCGGTGGTGACCGCGACCATCGTCGCGTCCAGGCCGAAGACCATGGTCAGGGCGAACATGCCGGGCACCAGGAACTCGGCGTAGTCGCCCTGGATGCCCTTGCCGCCGCCGATCAGGTAGTTGAACATCAGCAGCAGCATCACGGGGAAGGCCAGCCCGACGACGACCTGCACGGGCTGGCGCGCCCAGTGGGCGAGTTCGCGCCGGGACATCGTCCAGGAGTCGATGAGGGCCCAGCCGATCCGGGAGCCGCCCGCCCCGGACACGGCCACCGTCGTCGGCGTACCGCCAGTTGTCGTACTCACACGGCCTCCTTCATGCGTTCCTGGTCCTCCGTGCGCCCCGTCAGGCGCAGGAACACCTCGTCCAGCGTCGGCCTGCGCACCGCGATGTCCTCCGCCTCGATGCCCTCCTCCTGGAGCGCCCGTACGACCCGGGCCAGCGCCTCCATGCGGTCGGTGACGGGCGTGCTGGCGAGGCGCCGGTCGGCGTCGACCGTCACGTCGTCCGCCGCGCCGGGCAGCAGCCGGGCCGCCCGCACCAGCTCCGCCGCGTCGCGCACCACGACATCGATGCGGTCGCCGCCGAGCCGTGCCTTCAGGTCGTCCGCGGTGCCCTCCGCGATGACCCTGCCTTGGTCGATCAGGGAGATGCGGTCGGCCAGTTGGTCGGCCTCTTCGAGGTACTGCGTGGTCAGCAGCACCGTCGTGCCCGCGCCGACGAGGGAGCGCACCGCGTCCCACACCTCGGCCCGGCCGCGCGGGTCGAGGCCCGTCGTCGGCTCGTCCAGGAACAGCACCTCCGGATCCGTGATCAGTGACGCGGCGAGGTCCAGGCGGCGCCGCATGCCGCCGCTGTACTGCTTGACCGCCTTGCGGCCGGTCTCCGCGAGGCCGAAGCGGTCCAGGAGTTCACCGGCCCGCACCCGCGCCCGGCGCCCGCCCAGGTGGTAGAGACGGCCGAACATCTCCAGGTTCTGGTGGCCGCTCAGCTCCTCGTCGACCGCCGCGTGCTGGCCGAGCAGGCCGATGCGGCGCCGCACCTCGCCCGCCTGCCGCCCCGCGTCGTACCCGGCGATCTCCACACGCCCCTCGTCCGCCCGGAGCAGCGTGGCCATGATCCGCACCGCCGTGGTCTTGCCCGCCCCGTTCGGCCCGAGCACGCCGTGCACCGTGCCCCGCGCGGCCACCAGGTCGAGCCCGTCCAGGGCCCGCTTCTCGCCGTACCGCTTCCGTGCGCCCTCGACGACGATCGCGTCCGTCATCCGACTCCCTCCACACCGTCTAGTCAAGCTTGACTAGACGGACGAAGATATCCCCGGGAAGCCGATTAGTCAAACTTGATCAGCCGGACATTTGTGTGACCTGCGTCACGGACGGCCGCTTCAGTGTGTGTCGCCGGGGTGCTTCTCCGGCGTCGCGTACGGGTTCTCCTCGCCCTCCGCAAGCACCCCCACGAACGGCTCCCCCTCGCCGGCGAAGCTGTACGCGCCGTTCTCGATCCGCTCGATGAGGCCCTTGGTCCACTCCGCGCCCGCGTCGGCCGAGCACACCCAGAGATTCATGATCTCGCCGATGTGGCCGAGCTGTCCGGGGCCGTCCTCCGGCGTGTAGTACTCCGTGACGGAGTGGCGCCAGTCCTCAAGGGCCTGCACCCGCTCCTTCAGGAGCGAGACGACCTCCTCGCGCGGCAGGTCGACCATGAGGCCGACCGCCGCCGAGAGGACGTCGGACTTCTGGTCGTGCGCGACGGCTGTCAGGGCGCCACGGAGCAGGGCGAGGTACTCCTCGGTACCCCGCTCCGTCATCTCGTACTCCGTACGCGGCGGGCCCCCGGCCGCGGACGGCGCGGTCTCGTGCTCGTAGAGCAGGCCTTGCTTCGCCATCTGCTTCAGGGCGTGGTAGATCGAGCCCGGCTTGGCGTTGGACCACTCGTGGGCGCCCCAGTACTCCAGGTCGTTGCGGACCTGGTAGCCGTGGGCCCGCCCGTGCTGACGGACTGCCCCCAGGACCAGCAGCCGGATCGCCGACATTCACCACACCTCTCCTAGACGGCCAATCAACTTTGACTAGCGTATCCCTGGTCCATCGCCACCAGCTCGAAAGCCGTCTTCCCGTCCAACGACTCCCTGATGATGTCCGCGTGCCCGGCGTGCCGCCCGATCTCCTCGACCAGGTGCAGCATCAGCCAGCGCATCGACACGGCGCCGTCGTCCGGGAACCAGGGCTGGTCCGGCAGCGGGAAGGTGTCGTCCAGGCTCGGCACCGCGCGGATGAACGCCTCCGTCTCGGCGGCCACCCCGTCCCAGAACGCGAGGACGTCGGCGAGCGTCTCGCCCTCGACGAGGCGGAAGCTGTCGCCCCAGGTCTCCTCGGTGCGCTGACGCTCGTTGGGCTTCTGCTGGGCCATGCGCAGCCAGTTCAGCTCGGTCTCGGCGACGTGCTTGACCAGGCCTCCGAGGGTCAGCTCGCTGGCGCTCGGCCTGCTGGACGCCTGCTCGTCGCCGAGCCCGAGCACCGAGCGGCGGATGCCGCCGCGCTGAGCTTCCACGAAGGCGATGAGTGCGCCGCGCTCGTCGCCGGGAGCTTCCGCGTTGACGTGGGTGACCATGATGTCCGCCTCTCTTCGCCCTGCCGGGCCGTCGGCCTGTCCGACACCACAGAAGCTACGGGCCATTGAGGACAGGTACCGTCCTCAATGGCCCGGAAGGCGCAGAGAATTTCCGGTCAGAACGGGAAGCGCGACCTTCCGTACTGCACCGAGATCCACTTGTGCGTCGTGAACGCCTCGATCGTCGCGTCGCCGTTGAGGCGGCCGACGCCCGAGTGCTTCTCGCCGCCGAAGGGCACGATCGGCTCGTCGTGGACCGTGCCGTCGTTGATGTGGATCATGCCGCTGTTGATGCGGTGGGCCAGGCGCACGCCGCGTTCGATGTCGGCGGTGTGGACGGCGCCGCTCAGGCCGTACGGCGTGTCGTTGGCGATGCGGACGGCCTCGTCCTCGCCGTCGAAGGGCAGCAGGAGGGCGACCGGGCCGAAGATCTCCTGGCGCAGGACCGGGGCGTCCTCGGGGAGGTCGGTGAGGACGGACGGCGCGACCAGGTTGCCCTCGGTGCGGCCGTGCACCAGGGCCGTGGCGCCCGCCTGGATGGTCTGGGCGACCAGCGACGAAACCCCGTCCGCCTGCGAGGAGTTGATGAGCGGGCCGATGTGGGTCTCGGGGGACGCCGGGTCGCCGACCTTCAGGGACTTGACCTTGGCGACGAACTTCTCGGTGAACTCGGCCTCGACGGAGCGGTCCACGAGGATGCGGTTCGCGGCCATGCAGACCTGGCCCTGGTGGACGAAGCGGCTGAAGACGGCGGCGTCCACCGCGTAGTCCACGTCCGCGTCGTCCAGGACGATCAGGGCGCTGTTGCCGCCGAGTTCGAGGATGCAGCGCTTGAAGGCCTGGGCGCAGACGGTGGCGACGTGGCGGCCCACGGCGTCGGAGCCGGTGAAGGAGATGGCGCCGGGGACCGGGTGGTCGATGAGCGCGTCGCCGATCTCGGCGATGTCCGTGATGACGACGTTCAGGACGCCCGGGGGCAGCCCCGCGTCCTCGAAGATCTTCGCGATCAGGCTGCCGCCGAGCACCGGGGCGTTCTGGTGCGGCTTCAGGACGACGGCGTTGCCGAGCGCGATGGCCGGGGCGACCGACTTGATCGACAGCAGGAAGGGGAAGTTGAAGGGGCTGATGACGCCGACGACGCCCACCGGGATGCGGTAGAGGCGGTTCTCCTTGGTGTCGTCGGGCGAGGGGAGTATGCGGCCCTGCGGGGCGAGCGCGAGATGTATCGCCTCGCGCAGGAACTCCTTGGCCAGGTGCAGTTCGAACCCGGCCTTGACGAGCGTGCCGCCGAGTTCGTTGACGATCGCCTCGGTGATCTCCGCCTCGCGGTCCTCGATGATGCGCAGCACGCGCTCGAAGACGGCGCGCCGGGCGTAGGGGTTGGTCGCGCCCCACCCCTCCTGTGCGCGCTGCGCCGCTCGGTAGGCCTGGTCCACCTCGTCCGCCGTGGCGACCGTGATCGACGCCAGCTTCTCCCCGTTGTACGGATTGAAGTCGATGATGTCCCAGGAACCGGAGCCGGCCTTCCACTCACCGTCGATGTACTGGTGAGCCAGATCGGTGAAGAAGGACATGACGCGAGACCCCTTGCCGCAGAGAGCAGACACCTGATTTCACGTCATCCTACTGACGATTCAGGTCAGTTGGAGTAGACCACGCAGAAGGTCACGACTGTCGGCCGGATTCGGACAGTCGTCCCGCAGCTCGGTCATCACCCGTTCGTACTGGGCGACTTCCTCACGCTTGTCCAGATACAGGGCGCCGGTGAGCTGCTCCAGATAGACGACGTCCGACAGGTCGGACTCGGGGAAGCTGAGCATCGTGAAGGCCCCGGACTCGCCCGCGTGCCCGCCGAAGGTGAACGGCATGACCTGCAGGGTCACGTTGGGGCGCTCGGAGATGTCGATCAGGTGCTGGATCTGACCGCGCATCACTTCCCGGTCTCCGTACGGCCGTCGCAGCGCGGCCTCGTCGAGCACGCGCTGGAAGCGCGGCGCGCGTTCGGAGACGAGCAGCTTCTGGCGCTCCAGGCGCAGGGCCACGCGCCGGTCGACGTCGGCCTGATTGATCCGGCCGCCACCGCCGGACCGCGCGGACCGGCCGCTTCCACCCGCCTTGCCTGCGGCGGCGGCCTTCATGCCGCGCTCGACGACCGCGTGCGCGTACGCCTCGGTCTGCAACAGGCCGTTGATGAACTGGACTTCATAGACGCGGATGAGGGAGGCGGCGCCCTCCAGACCGATGTATGTCTGGAACCAACCGGGCAGGACGTCGGAGTAACTGTGCCACCAGCCCGTCAGGTTGGCCTCCTTGGCGAGTGAGAGGAGAGCGTTGCGCTCGGCCTCGTCCATGACGCCATAGAGCGTGAGGAGGTCCTCGACGTCCCTCGACTTGAAGCTCACCCGTCCCAACTCCATGCGGCTGATCTTCGATTCGGAAGCGCGGATCGAATAGCCCGCCGCCTCCCGGGTGATGCCCCGCGACTCCCTCAGGCGCCTCAGTTGCGAGCCCAGCAGAATGCGCCGTACCACCGAGCCGCTCGACTCCCCAGCGGTCACTTCGCTCAGTCCTCCCCAAGATGTGAGACCCGCAGTCTGCCATTAAACGCTTCAGGCCGTACTCGTTCGGTTACGGAAAGGGAAAGCCTCCGGAAGGTCTGCACAAGAAGTCGTAGGAAGAAATAGGCAAGAAGGGGGCTAGGAACGGTCAAGTCCGGCGCGTGCACGTGCATCTGCCCTTGCATCTGCTGTACGCATTCGGAACCATGGTCCGCGCGTCACCGCTGCGACATCGCTGTGCCGCCCGGCTGTACCGACCGCGCCACCGCTTCATCGCTTTGTACCGCGAACCGCGAAAACCGGGGAGTGCCTCGCATGGGGACGAATGGATCGACCATGCTCGAGCCGTTACGGCAGGGCCTTCCTCCGCTCGACCCCTCCGCGGTCTCCAGTGCGGCCTCCTGCGCTCTTCCCGCCCGGTACGAAGCCGTGGGCAGCGCCCGGCAGTTCACCCGCAAGACGCTGGTGTCATGGGAGCTGGAGGAGCGCTTCGACGACATCGCGCTCGTCGTCTCCGAACTCGTCACCAACGCCCTGCGGCACGCGCTGCCCGCGGACACTCCGCGCGCCGCGTGTCCCGTCGGCTCCACCGAGGACGCGCCCGTGCGGCTGCACATGATGCGCTGGACCTCGCGTCTGGTGTGCGCGGTGCGCGACCCCAGCGACGACAGTCCGGTCGCGCGCGAGGAGGCGGAGGACGACTTCTCCGCGGAGTCGGGCCGCGGGCTGTTCCTGGTGGACTCGTTCAGCGACGGCTGGGGCTGGCACCCGCTCGCGGGCGCACTGAACGGCAAGGTGGTGTGGGCGCTGTTCCAACTGGCCTAGGGCTGCCGGCCCAGAGTCAGGGGAACAGCTCCACCCCCGTTTCGCCATGAAGTCCATGACGTCCGTGACATCCATGAAGTCCTCATGCGGTCCGTCACGGTGCCCTGTTCACAAGGTGCCCTGTTCAGAAGTGGTCAGCCGCTGAGCAGGACCGGCGGTGGTCAGCCGCCGATCAGGCCGTCGAACTCGCCGTCCTTCATGCCGAGCAGCATGGCCTCGATCTCGGCGCGCGTGTAGACGAGTGCGGGCCCCTCGGGGAACCGCGAGTTGCGGACGGCCACGTCGCCGCCCGGCAGCCTCGCGAACTCCACGCAGGCGCCCTGCGAATTGCTGTGCCTGCTCTTCTGCCAGACCACCCCGTGAAGATCCGTGGCCGCCATGCCGTTGAACACGTGGTGCACAGGTCGCTCCCCGGTGGTGCCGTGGCTGTTGTTGTAGCCGTCAACTGTCCCGGATCATAGCCGTGTTCATATGCCGATGCATGGGCAGATGCACGTGCACGCGCCGTGGTGAGCTGGTTACAGCCCTTCCGCCGCTTCCCCAGTGCCCGCATGACATGCGAACGACGGCCCCCGTCCATGATCTTCCGCGCCGAGTTCCGCGCCGAGTTGTCCGGATCGAATACCTCGTGCACTTAGGACAGACGCAGCAGAATGCGAAACGGCTGCGTTTTTGGCCGAAGACGCGGCGCCTACGTGTGCAAACGGGGGCGAATGGGCGGCACCGCTCAGCGGGAGGCGGGCGGAAGCAGCGCCATCTCACGGGCGTTCTTGATGGCCTTGGCCAGCTGCCGTTGCTGCCGCACAGTCACCCGCGTGACGCGACGACTACGGATCTTGCCCCGGTCGGAGATGAACTTCCGCAGCAGCTCGGTGTCCTTGTAGTCGATGTACGTGATGCCTGCTGTGACCAAGGGGTTGGGGCGGGACTTGAGGGGCTTGCCGCGGTCGAGGCGGCGCGGGGACGGGGACGGGGACAACGTCAGACCTCCAGGAGGGCGTCGAAGGCGGGGGTGAGGGTCTGCCAGGCGGCGCGCCCGGCGGCGTACTCCTCGTCGGTGAGCAGGCAGGACTCCAGGACCTGGGCGAGGCCGTCGCGGTCGAGGCCGGGCGAGGTGAAGACGAGGTGCTGGCAGCAGTCCCCGTGCTCGGGGTGCCAGTCGAGGGCGGCGGCGGCCCGGCGCACCGGCGGCACCATCTCCCAGGCGGCGTCCGGCAGCGAGGCCAGCCACGGCCCCGCGTTCTCCACGCACAGCGCGCCGCCCGCCGCGTCCCAGGCGAGCAGCGTGTCGGGCCGGTCGGCGAGCCAGAACCGGCCGCGGCTGCGGGCGGCGGCGCAGGTCAGGTCCTCCAGGGCGGCGTAGAGCCGCTCGGGGTGGAAGGGCCGTTCGCGATGCCACACGAACGTGGAGACGCCGCTCTCGTCCGCCTCGGCGGGCAGCAGCGCGCAGGCGGGATGCTGGGCGGCGGCCGCGGCCTCCACGTCGAAGCCGCCGAGCGCGGCGCCCGCCAGGTCACCGTGGCCGATGGGGACCCGGCGGGCCGTCGGATGGAGCTGGGCGAGCAGCGCCCGGTCCTCCGCGTCGGCGGCCTCGGACTCCAGGACCGCGAGGACGGGGGCGTACTCCAGCTGGCGCGCCCAGGTGTCGGCGACGGTGCGCTGGTCGGAGGCGGCCGCGGCGATCCCGGCCTCGGCGAGGTCGTCGCCGTTGGCGAGGCAGGGCAGCAGCAGGCTCGGGTCGACGGCGGTGAGCACGCCGCTCAGGCGCAGCGCGTCGGAGCCGTACCCGGCGATGACCTCGGCCATCGCCTTCGGCTCGACGGAGTCCCACAGTTCGACGACGGCGAGCCGGGTCAGGCCGCTCGCGGCGAGCCGCTCCAGCTCGGGCACCAGGTCCTCGCGCAGCGCGCAGCAGGCGCAGTCGTTGACCAGCGGCGCCTCGCCGGTGGACAGGATTCCGCTCGCGTCGCGCACGGTCCGCGTGACGGTGCCGTACGCGGCGGTCGACAGGTCGTGGTGGAGGGCGACGCTGCCCGGCACGGTGGCGAGCAGCCGGTCGACGGCGGCGGCGCGGGCCTCGGTGTGCAGGCCCGCGACGACGGCGACGTCCATGCGGCCGGGGGTGCCGTCGGGCCGGTGGGCGCCGTCGGACTCGTGGCGGCCCATCAGCGACCGCCGCCGTAACGCCGCTCGAAGCGCTCCACGCGCCCCGCGGTGTCCAGGACGCGCTGCTGCCCCGTGTAGAAGGGGTGGCTCGCGGAGGAGACCTCGACGTCGATGACGGGGTAGGTGTGGCCGTCCTCCCAGACGACCGTCTTCTCGCTCGTGGCCGTGGACCGGGTGAGGAAGGCGAAGTTCGCGGCCTTGTCGCGGAAGACGACGGGGCCGTACGGGGGGTGGATACCGGGTCGCACAGGGATCAGCGCTCCTCTCGGAAGTCGACGTGGCGGCCTGCCACCGGGTCGTACTTGCGCAGGGTCAGGCGGTCGGGGTCGTTCCGGCGGTTCTTGCGGGTGACGTACGTGTAGCCGGTGCCGGCGGTGGACCGGAGCTTGATGACCGGGCGGAGTTCGTTGCGAGCCATGAGGGCTAGTATATGAAAATGAATCCCGTTTCCAAATGGACGGGGCGAATCCGACCGAGAGGTGCGTCACCATGTCCGCCCACTGCCAGCTCACCGGCGCGAAGCCCGGGTTCGGCAACCACATCTCGCACTCGCACCGGCGCACCCCGCGCCGCTTCGACGCGAACATCCAGCGCAAGCGGTACTGGCTGCCCAGCGAGGGCCGGTACGTACGGCTGCGCCTGAGCGCCAAGGGCATCAAGACAATCGACACGATCGGGATCGAGGCCGCCGTGGCCAGGATCCGTGCGCGCGGGGTGAAGGTCTGATGGCCAAGAAGAGCAAGATCGCGAAGAACGAGCGGCGGCGCGAGATCGTCGCGCGGTACGCGGCGCGGCGGGCCGAGCTGAAGGAGCTCATCCGGCGCCCGTCCACACCCGAGTCCGAACGGCTCGCCGCCCGGCGGGAATTGGCCCGCCAGCCCCGCGACGCCAGCGCCACGCGGGTGCGCAACCGCGACGCCGTGGACGGGCGCCCCCGCGGCTACCTGGGCGCTTTCGGCCTCTCCCGGGTGCGGATGCGGGCGCAGGCCCACGCGGGATTCCTCCCCGGCGTCCGCAAGTCCTCCTGGTAGCTTGGCGCGCGATTCCACGGGCCACGGCCCGGAACAGAGCTCCACATAGGGGGACTTCAGTGCATACGCGTGTCCGCAGCCTGACGATCGGCGCCGCGGTGGCCTCGCTGGCCGCCGCGGTCGTCCTGACCGGTTGCAGCAGTGACGGTGACGACGGCGGTGACGACGGCAAGGACAAGGGGGCGGCGGACAGCGCGTCCAAGACGCCCGGCTCGGACTCCGACTCCGACTCCGACGACGGGGACGCCGCGGACGGCGACCTGGAGGGCAGCTGGGTCGCCACCACCGGCGGCAAGCCGGTCGCGCTCGTGATCACCAAGAACCGGGCGACGCTGGTCGGCGAGCACGTGTGCAACGGCTTCGCCGGGGTCGGCGGCACGCAGACGATCAAGCTGAAGTGCGCCGACGGGGACATGGACCGCACCAAGGGCCGGATCGACTCCGTCGACGGCAAGGCGCTGAAGATCACCTGGGAGGGCTTCGGCAAGGACGAGTTCCTCCGGACGAAGGACGGGAAGCTGCCGGAGGGGCTGCCCACGGCGGACATTCCGCAGTCCTGAGTCCGGCCGCCGCGCCGGGCGTTCAGCGGGCCGTGGGGGCCTCCGGGCCCCCCGGCCCGCTCGGCTTTTGCGGCCCCGGATCCGCCGGCGTCTCTTCCGTACCGCGTACGGCGGCGTCGGTGCCGTCGACCAGCATCGGCGGGGGTGCGGTGTCCAGGGCGTCGGAGAGGTCGGCGAGGGCGCGCAGGAGGAGGGTGCCGCCGCGGCGGACGACGCGGTCGGGGGCGGCGCCCGGCTCCCAGGCGTCGAGGGCGTCGCGGACCGGGGCCCACTCCGGTACGCGGCGTTCGCGCACGGCCTTGGCGCCCTGTTCGGTGGCGGTGCGGAGCGCGTCCGCGAGGGCCGCCGCGTGCGGGACGGGGGGTGTGCCCCGGTCGGGGAGGTGGGCCTCCAGGAGCATGGCGACGCGGCCGAGTTGGGACAGGGCGTGCTCGGCGTCGGCGGCCGCGGCGCGGGACAGGCCGCGGTGGCGTACGGGTTCGTGTTCGGCCCGCTCCAGGGCCTCCTGCCAGGCCGCGCGGGCGTCGCGGGTCGCGAGCAGGGCGGTGCGGACGTCGGGGCAGTTCTTGCCCGCGGGGTCGGCGTAGTGACCGACGACGGCCGCGGCGTAACGGCCGTTCGCGGCCAGCCAGTCCGCGAGGCGGGTGCGCAGCCGGGGGGTCTCCCAGGCCGGGTACACGGCGTACGCCGCCATCGCCAGGAGGCCGCCGATCAGGGTCAGGACGACGCGTTCCGGGACCGTCTGGGTCCACTGCTCGCCGCCCATGCCCAGGAGGAAGACCACGTACGCGGCGACGCAGGCCTGGGCGGCGACCTGGCCCGTCCGCATCAGCAGGTACATCAGGCCCGCGCTCGCCGCGGCGAGGGCGCCCGAGAGGTACGTGCCCGGGTGGGCGAGCTGCACCAGGGCGGTGGCCAGGGCCACGCCCACGAGGGTGCCGCCGAAGCGGGCGACCGCGCGGGCGTAGGTCTGGGAGAAGTCCGGGCGCATGACCATGACCGAGGCCATGGGGGCCCAGTAGCCGTGGCCCAGGGGGAGGTAGGTGCCGGCGGCGTAGCCCACGACGGCGACCGTCGTGACGCGCAGGGCGTGGCGGGTCACCGGGGAGCGGTGGTCCAGGTCGGCGCGCATGGCGCGGAGCGCGGCGGGGGCCAGGGCCGTCAGGCCTGGGCGGACCAGGTTGCGCCGGGGCGTACCGGCGCCGTCGGCCCGGGCTGTGCCCACTCCCGAGGCGGTGGGATCTGCGGGGGCGGCGGGATCTGCGGGGGCGGTGGGATCTGCGGGGGCGGTGGGATCTGCGGGGGTGGTGGGAGTGGTCGGAGGCGGGGGTGGTGAGGTGCCGCCCGCCACCTCCACCACGTCTCGCAGGAGGGTGCCCAGGCGGGTTGCGGCTCGGTGGGGCGGGCCCTTGAGGATCGTGCCGGTGTCGGGGGTGCGGAAGGTGGAGATCGCCGCGGCCGGCAGGGCCACCGGGGTGCCGTGGCGGATGGCGCGGGCCGCCGCGTCGAGGATGGCGCCCGCGGCGGCGAGGAGTTCGCGTACGCGGTCGCGTTCCGGGCCCTGTGCCGGGGCGCCGAGGGCCGGGTCGGCCAGGGAGGCCAGGACGGGGCGGATCCGTTCCGCGAGGCCGCGGGCGCCGTGGAGTTCGGCGGGGCGGGTGCGGGCCTGGCGCGGGGTGATGTGGGCGGCGGCGCGGGCCGTCATCAGCGGGGCCGGGTCGAACGGGGCCACGGGGTCGTGGCGCAGGCGGCGCGCGTAGTCCGCCTCGGCGGCCAGGGCGTCCGCGAGGGCGTCGCGGTGGGCGCCCCAGCGGCGTACCGGGAAGACGATCACCAGCGCCGCCTGGATGGCGCCGCCCG
Organism: Streptomyces flavofungini; assembly: GCF_014650815.1. GTDB lineage: Bacteria > Actinomycetota > Actinomycetes > Streptomycetales > Streptomycetaceae > Streptomyces > Streptomyces flavofungini. The sequence goes on along the minus strand of NZ_BMVR01000009.1, from coordinate 314,878 downwards.
CGACCATCATCGCCGCGTGCCCGGCCGCCGCGGCCACGGAGGTGGGCAGGGTGATCGTGACGAGCATGATCGCCACGTTCGAGGTGGCGATGAGGCCGATCGTCGGGCCCGCCGCCCAGCTCAGGCCCGCGAGGAACGTCCACAGGGCGAGCAGGGCGAGGAAGAGGAGCAGGTGACTGCCGGTGAGGTAGCCCAGGAAGGTGGAGATCGCGAGGCTCGTACCGGAGGCGATGGCCAGTTCCGGGCGGGGCCGCCAGCTGCGCTGGAACGTGGCGATGGCCGCCTGGAACGCGCCGAACGCCGAGCTGGCCGCGACGGCGGGGCCGAACAGGGCGAGGCTCACGCCGATCACGATCGCCAGGCCCCCGGCTCCGCGCAGGGCGACCAGCGGTTCGAGGCGTCGGCGCTCGACGGCGAGCCCCGAGCGCGTCGTCTGCCGCAGGGCCCGCCACCAGGTCACGGTGTGATCGTACGGTGGTTTGGGAGGTTTTATCCCGGTGCCGGTTGCGGGGGCAGGGTCAGGCGGGCTGGTCGCGGCGGGCCCGGACCGCGTCGAGGTACTCGCCGATCGCGTCCCGGTTCCGGGTCAGGCAGGCGACGCGCCGCGTCATGCTGTCCAGCTCCCGCTCCAGCGTGGCCAGCATCTCCGGCGTGGCGTCGGGGAAGTGGATGACACGGGGCTGGTCCAGGCAGGGCAGGATCTGCTTGATGAGGCGCGTGGGGAGCCCCGCGTCCAGGAGGCCCCGGATCTGCAGGACCCGGTCGACGCACGACTCGTCGTACGCCCGGTACCCGTTGGCGGCGCGCTCGGCGACGATCAGCCCCTGCTCCTCGTAGTACCGCAGCAGCCTGCGCGGCGTACCGGTACGTTCCGACAGCTCCCCGATGCGCATGCCCGCCCCTCCCCGGCTCACCTGTCCCGCCCCGGAAGTCTCACACGCGTGTGCAGGCTGGCGTTCGTGGCCGCCGCGGCCCCCTCGGCCCACCCCGCCCCGTCCCGCACCCCGCGCACCCGCGTGCTGGTCGTCTCGGGGAACATCCGCTCCGCCCGGTCGGTGACGGCGACATCCCGGGCCGCGAGGACCGGAAGCAGCGCACCGCCCCCACCGGCCTCCGCGTGCGTGACGGGCGCGGCGGCCGCTTCGAGGCGCGCGCCGACGCGCTGGGCGTACGCCATCCAGAACGCCTGCCGGAACGTCTTGGTCCGCTTGCGCCCGCCCGCGCGCTGCCCGGCCTCCGCCGTCGTCATGGCGGCGAGCCCCTGCACGAGGAGGGAGGTGTGCAGCAGTTCGACGACCTCCAGGTCGGCCTCGAAGCCGACGACGGTGGTGAAGCCGAGGGCCTCGTTCCACACCGCGCGACAGCGGTTCGCGGTGGCGACGGCGTCGAGGAGGATCGCCTTGGCCGTCTCGTACGGGGCGTCGACCCCGATCCGGCAGGCCCCGGGCAGGTCCGCGCGGTGCGTACGGGCGGCGAGCAGCGCCTCGTCGACGCTGTGCCGCGCCATCAGCTCCTGCGCCTTCGCGGTCAGCGCCTCCGCCTCCTCCGGGTAGCCGGTCGCCTCCGCCTTGGCGAGCAGGGCCCGGATGCGGGTGAGGGTGCGCGGTTCGTCGTCGCGGTGCGGCGGCGGTACGTGCAGGGGGGTGCCGGGCGCCGGACCGACGGGCTCGATCGGGGGCAGCCGCAGGAGCAGGCGGTAGAGGGCGAGGACGGCGGTGGCGTGCGTGAAGCGGTCGGGCCCCCGCCAGGGCTCGTGGGCGTCGAGGGCGGCGAGCTGCGCGGGCCAGCGGGCGGGCAGCAGGCCGGGGGCGTAGCGGCGGGTCTCGGCGCGGATCAGGGCGGCGGCCAGGCGTACGTGCGGCTCGTCGAGGTCGCGCCGGACCAGGCGCAGGACGTCGGCGGGCTGCCAGCCGCGCTCCCAGGCCCGCCGCAGCGACTCCTCGCCGCGCGCCGCGAGTTCGGCGTCGGCGGTGGGGTCGGCGGCGAGCAGCGACGCGCCGGTGTCGAGGCCTTCGTCGGCGCGCCCGACCCGCGCGTCCGCCCCGTACAGCGCCGCCGCGAACGCCCTGTCGATCACCGAATCCATACCCCTAAGGGTAGGCCTGGCCCTACCTTCGACCGGCCCGCCAGTGGTCGTGAGCGCGGGGCCCCGGCGCGGTTGGCTCGGGGCATGGTTCTCGCTTCGCTACGGGCCCGGTGGGCCGGATTCCTGGGCGCCTTCGTCGCCGTCGCCCTCGGGGTGGCCCTGACCGCCGCGGCGGGGGTGGGGCTCGCGGCGAGTCTGGCCGCGCCGGTGCGGGAGCCGGTGCGGTTCGCGGGGTCGCCGGTGGTGGTGGCGGGGCGGGACACGCTGACGGTGCCGGTGCGGCGCGGGCCCGAGGTCCGCCACGTGACGAAGCGGCTCGCTCATCCACACCCTGTGGACAACGAACTCCTGCGCGAGCTTCGTCGCCTGGGGCAGATCCATACAGACCGTACGGCACCGGACGCCGTCGGCCTCGCCGCGCCCGTCGCCCGGGTACGCGCCGTCGTCGCCGCGTCCGGCACCGGCGCCCGCGTCCTGACCGGCGCCGACCGCCGCCTGGTCGACCCCGCCACCGCACGCGACGCCGAAGCGCTGGTCGCCGTGAACGCGTTCCTCGGCACGGCGGGCGGGGTCGCCGCGTTCGTGGCGGTGTTCGTGACCGCGTCGACGTTCGCCTTCGTGGTGGCGCTGCGGCGCCGGGAGTTCGGGCTGCTGCGGGCGGCCGGGGCGAGCCGGGGGCAGGTCCGGCGGTGGCTGCTCGGCGAGGCGCTGGTGGTGGGGGCGGTGGCGGCGGCGGTCGGGTGCCTGGGCGGGGCACTGGGGGCGCCGGTGCTGGCGGGGGCGCTGGTGGACTCGGGGGTGGCGCCGCCGTGGTTCACCGTCGACGGCGGCCCCGACGGTTTCGCGTGGACCTGGTGGCCGTACCAGCTCGCCTTCTGGACCGGGCTGCTCGTCGCCCTCGCCGGATCGTGGAGCGCGGCGCGCCGGGCCGGGCGGGTCAGCCCCGTCGAGGCGCTGCGCGAGGCGTCGCTCGACACCGGCGTGCTGCCGGTCGGGCGCCGGGTCGTGGGCGCCGTGCTGCTGGTGGGCGGGGTGGGGCTGCTGGCGTGGACGGTGTGGGCGGAGCCGTCGGAGTTGCTGAAGCGGAAGACGTACACGACGCAGCCGATGGTTCTGTGTACGGGGGTGGCCGCGCTGGCGCCGGTGTCGGTGCGGTACGTGGTGGGGGCGTTGCGTCGGCCCCGGGTGCGGGTGCGGCGGGGCGTCCCGGTCGCGGGCGGGGTGACCGTCGGCCGTAGCTGCACCGACCCGGGCCGTCCCCGCAGCGCGCGCGGCAGCACGGCCAGGAGCACGCACGGCAGCACGGCCAGGAGTTGGGTGAGTCTCGGGCGGGTTGCTCGGGCCAATGCCGCCGGGGCCGTGCGGCGCACCGCCGCCATTGCCGCGCCCGTCCTCGTCAGCGTCGCCGTCGGCGGCTGCCTGCTGGGGTCCGCCGCGACGGTGGGCGCGGCGAAGGCGGCCGAGGCGAGGGACCGCACCGCCGCCCAACTGATCGTCACCGGCGCTGACTTGCGGCCTGCGGGGCGGATTCCGGGCGCGACCGTGGCCGCGTCGGCGCGCACCGCCGTCTTCGTACGCGAGGACGACGACTCCGCCCTCCTCCGCGCCGAGGCGCGCGCGGTGACCGACCCGGCGGCGTTCGCGGCGGCGAACCGGCTGCCCGTGGTCGCCGGTGACGTACGGCGGCTCGACGACCGGTCGATCGTCGTCAACGAGGAGTGGCAGCGGCACCGCGTCGGCCGGCACGTCGACGTGTGGCTCGGCGACGGCCGCCGGGCACGGCTGCGGATCGTGGCGGTCCTCGCCCGCGGCACCGGCGACAACGGGGCGTACGTCACGGCCCGCAACGCCCCCGCCGCCCCGCTCGACCGCATGGACGTACGCCTCCGGGACGGCGCCGACCGCACGGCCGTCGCGGCGGCGCTGCGGCCGACCGGCGGGCAGGTGCGGCCGGCCGGGGAGTGGCTGGCCGCCGAGTACCCCGGCATGAAGCACCAGACCCGCCTCGGCCTGCGCATGCTGCTCGCGCTCTGCCTCGCGTACACGGCGATCTCGCTGGCGAGCACGCAGCTGATGACGGCACCCGTACGGGCCCCCGAGCTGCGCTCCCTGCGACTGCTCGGCGCCGCCCCCGGCCAGATCCGGCTCGTGGTCGCCGCCGAGGCGGTCCTCGCGGTGACGGTGGGCGCGGTGCTCGGCCTCGCCGTGACACTGGTCGGCCTCGGCGGCCTGAGCGCGGCGCTGGCGAGGCTCTCGGCACCGGCGGGGGTGGTGGTGCCGTGGGACGTGATGGGGGTGTGCGTGGGGGTCTCGGTGGTGGTGGCGGTGGGGGCGGGGGTGCTGGGGTGCCGGAGGCAGGTGTCGTGAGGGTCCCGCCCGTGTCGGCCTCGGCGACCGGGAGTCCCCGCCCCGGCCGGGCCCCGGGTCCCCGGCCTCGTCGGCCTACGAGTCCCCGCCCTCGTCGATCAGCCGCCGTACCTCCCGGTCGACCAGGCCGAGGCGGGCCTCCGCGACGAGCGGCACCAGGCGGCGCCGGCGGCGGGCCTCGTGGACGTCGATGTCGACGGTGACCAGAGCCGGTTCCCACTTCGGGGCCTGGGCGACGACGGTGCCGCGCGGGTCCACGACCCGCGAACCGCCCCAGAACGTGGCGCCGTTCTCGTTGCCGACGCGGTTCACGAAGACGACCCAGCACTGGAGCATGCGGGCGGTGTACGACAGCAGGGTGTCCCAGTACAGGCCGGTGTCCATGGCCTCCGGGTCGAGGCTCGCGGCGCTGTTCGTCGGTACGACGATGACCTCGGCGCCGTCCTGCACGGCGAGCCACGGCAGCACCGGCTGCCAGGCGTCGTTGCAGACGAGCGTGGCGGCGCGGCCGTGGTTGCCGGGCAGGTCGTAGGCGCGCAGGTGCTGGCCGGGGCTGACGTGCTTGCGCTCCTCCCAGGCCAGGTAGTTGGGCAGGTACAGCTTGCGGTGGGCGTGCAGGAGGGCGCCGCCCGCGTAGTAGGCCGAGGTGTTGTACGCGCGCAGGCTGGTGTGCTCGTGCAGGCCGACCAGGACGTCCGGGCCCAGGAGGGACAGGCCGAGGAGGCGGGGGTCGTCGGCGGCCAGCGAGGTGTCCCCGCGCAGGGCACCCAGGTGGTAGCCGTGCAGGCTCAGCTCCGGGAAGACCACCAGGTCGGCACCCTGCGCGGCCGCCCGCGCCACCTGCTCCCGGGCCACCTCGAAGTTCTCGTCCACCGCACCCAGTACGCAGTCCGTCTGCGCCAACGCCACTCGCATGGGGCGAGCCTCGCAGGGCCCCGCGGGGGCGGCATGCGGGCGGGGGCCACCTGGGTTCCGGGGGCCGGGGCCCGGGGGGGGCCGTCCGGCGCGGGGCGCTCGCCGCCGGGCGTCGGGGCGAACTCGCAGGTCGGGTGCGGTGGCGGTGGCGGTGGCGGGGCGTTGTCAGTGGGGGGTGGCATCGTCGGGGGTATGCGTGGTGGACGGTGGGTGGTGGCCGAGGGGGACGGGGGTGTGTGTCTTGCCGTGGCCGTGGGGGAGGACGGCGTGCCCGTCGGGGGCGTGCAGCGGTTCGGCGGGGTGGGCGAGGCCGTGCTGGCCCGGCCCGGCGTGGAGCGGTGGGTGTGGCAGTCCACGGCCAGGTCCTATCCGCGGGTCCTCGCGGCGGGCGGCCGCGTGGAGCGGTGCTACGACATCGAGGCGGCGGAGCTGCTGCTGCTCGGCCACGCGGGCCGCCTCGGCGAGCCCCGTTCGGCGGCGGCCGCCTGGGCCCGGCTGCACCGAAGACCCGTACCGCCCGATCCCCCGCCCCGCGCCGCCGAGCCGGGCTCCCAGGACTCCCTCTTCGAGCCGTCCCCGGCGGCCCCCCTCCCTCTGGAAGCCCTCCTGGAGGTGTACGCCGACCAGCTCCGACGGCACGACGACACCGCCCACCCGGGCCGCATGAGGCTCCTGACGGCCGCCGAGTCGGCCGGCATGCTCGTGGCCGCCGAGATGAACGCCGCGGGCCTGCCCTGGCGCGCCGACGTGCACAAGGACCTCCTGCGCGAGCTCCTCGGCGAGCGCTACGGCGGCAGCGGCGAACCCCGCAGGCTCGCCGAACTGGCCGACGAGGTGTCCGCCGCGTTCGGCCACCGCGTCCGCCCCGACCTGCCCGCCGAGGTGGTGAAGGCGTTCGCCCGCGCCGGTATCCGGATCAAGTCGACGCGGAAGTGGGAGCTGGAGGAGATCGACCACCCCGCGGTCAAGCCCCTGCTCCAGTACAAGACGCTGTACCGGATCTGGACGGCCCACGGCTGGTCCTGGCTCCAGGACTGGGTCCACGACGGCCGCTTCCGCCCGGAGTACACGCCGGGCGGCACCGTCTCCGGCCGCTGGACCACGAACGGCGGCGGTGCCCTGCAGATCCCGAAGGTCATCCGGCGTGCCGTGGTCGCCGACCCGGGCTGGCGCCTGGTCGTCGCCGACGCCGACCAGATGGAGCCGCGCGTCCTCGCCGCGATCTCCCGCGACCGGGGCCTGATGGACGTCGCGGGCAGCGCGGAGGACCTGTACACGCGGCTCTCGGACCGCGCGTTCTCCGGCGACCGCGAGCACGCCAAGCTGGCGCTGCTCGGCGCCGTCTACGGCCAGACGTCCGGCGACGGCCTGAAGAACCTCGCGGCGCTGCGCCGCCGCTTCCCGCTGGCCGTCGGGTACGTCGACGACGCCGCGAAGGCCGGACAGGAGGGCCGTCTCGTACGGACGTGGCTCGGCCGCACCAGTCCCCCGGCCGCCGGAGCGACGGACGACGACGGCGAAGCGGGCATCCCCCAGGAGGAGGCCGCCCCGCAACAGCCCGCCGGGGACGGCGAGTTCACCCCCGGGTACGCCTCCACCGACGCCCGCGCCCGCGGCCGCTTCACCCGCAACTTCGTCGTGCAGGGCAGCGCCGCCGACTGGGCCCTGCTGATGCTCGCCGCCCTCCGCCGCGCCACCGCCGGGATGCGCGCCGAGCTGGTCTTCTTCCAGCACGACGAAGTGATCGTGCACTGCCCGCAGGAGGAGGCGGAGGTCGTCGCCGCGGCGGTTCGGGAGGCGGGGGACCTGGCGGGGCGGATCGCGTTCGGCGAGACGCCGGTGCGGTTTCCGTTCTCGGTGGCCGTCGTGGAGTGCTACGCGGACGCCAAATAGAACGTTCGTTATACGGACGTCAGACAGGCCTTGAGCTCCGCGACGACCTTGGCGTTGACGCCGTCCAGGGATGCGAGGGCGGCGAGGGCCGCCTCCCACTGGGCGTACGCCTCGTCGGTACGGCCCTCGGCGCGCAGCAGCAGCCCGTACTGGTGGCGGGCGAGCCCGGCCATGTGGGTGTCACCGCGGTGCTCGGCGCGGTCCAGGAGCAGCGCGCACTCGCGGGTTGCGTCCGCCGCGCGGGCGAGTTCGCGCAGGGCGCGGACCAGGCCGAGGCGGGACTGGGACTCGCCGTGCCAGTCCTCGTACTCGCCGTGCAGGCGCAGCGCCTCCTCGAAGTGACCGCGGGCGGCGGCGGGTTCGCCGAGGGTGAGGCGGGCGTAGCCGATGTTGCAGTGGGCGGACTGGCGGACGACGAGGTGGCCGATGCGGGCGCCGATGGCGAGGCTGCGTTCGTGGTGCGTGATGGCGGCGCGGGCGTCGGTGTGCTCGTAGAGGTTGCCGAGATGGCTGTACGTGATGGCCTCGCTCAGCGCGTCGTCGAGCCCCCGGGCCAGGTCGAGGGCCTCGCGCAGGGCGGCGGCGGACTCGGTGTGCCGGCCGAGGCCTTCGAGCAGCAGGCCCCGGTGGTTCAGGGCCCGGCGTACGGAGGAGGTGTCGCCGAGGTCCCGCCACAGGCCGAGGGCCTCGTCGTTCAGGGCCAGCGCCTCGCCCGCGCGCCCCGCCATGAACCGGTGTCCCGCGAGGTCGGACAGGGCCTGCGCACGCGCCCCGGGCTCGCCGTGACGGCGGGCCGCGGCCACGGCGAGGGCGCACAGCCGGGCCAACTCGGTGAGCCTGCCCCGCCGTTGCAGATAGGGGAAGAGGTACCGGACGAGCCGGGGCACCCGCCCGGTGCCGTCGTGGGTGTGCCGCTCGGTGAGGGTGACGATGTTCCCCAACTCCTGGTCGGCCCAGGCGAAGGCCTGGTCGGCGGTGGGGAAGGCCGGGGCGTGGGGGCCGGGGCCGGCCCCGTCGCCGTGCGCCCCCTCGAACCCGCCCAGCCGGTCCCGCCGGTCCTGGCCGTCCGGCATGATCGCGAGGAGGGCGTCGCGGGCGCGGGCGGCGTACCAGTCGAGGGCCGTGCGGTCGGCCGACTCCGGTGCCGGGGACGCGTGTTCGCGGGCGAAGTCGCGGACCAGGTCGTGGGGTGCGTAGCGGCCGTACGCCGACTCGTCGAGGAGGGCCACGTCGACCAGGCGGTCGAGGGCGGACTGGGCTCGGCGGCGGGGCAGCGCGAGCAGCCGGGCCAGGAGCGGGGCGCTGTACTCCGGCAGGTCGAGGGCGCCGACGGCGCACAGGGCGCGGGCGGCGTCGCGGTCGCTCTCGCGGTCGGACGTGCGCAGTGACGAAAGGGCCACGTCGAGGGAGCTGCGTACGCTCAAGTCGTCGTGTTCCAGGTGGTGCAGGCGCTCGCCGCAGTCCGCGAGGAGGCCCGCGAGGGCGTCCGGCGTGAGCGCGCTGCGGGCCGCGAGGCGGGCGGCGACGATCCGCAGAGCCAGCGGGAGGCGGCCCGCGAGCGCCACCAACGGGTGGGCCGCGTCGAGCCCGTCCCGGCCCGAGGCGGCCCGGAGCAGCGCGGCGCTGTCGGCGTCGGACAGCGGCCGCAACGGGAAGCGGGCCGCGCCGTCCAGCGCGGTGAGCTGGGAACGGCTCGTCACGATGACGGCACAGCCCGGCCCACCGGGCAGCAGCGGCCGCACCTGCGCGGCGCTCGCGGCGTCGTCGAGGACGAGCAGGGTGCGGGTGGGCGCGAGCAGGGACCGCAGCAACGCGGCCGCCGCGTCCGGGTCCTCGGGCGCGCGGCGCGCCTCCGCCCCGAGGTCGCGCAGCAGCGCGGCGAGGGCCTGGCCGGGGGTGAGCGGGGTCATGCCGGGGGTGGCGCCGTGCAGATTGAGGTAGAGCTGCCCGTCGGGGAAGGCGCCGCGCGACTCGTGCGCGGTGTGGAGGGCTAGGGCGCTCTTGCCCACGCCGGCCATTCCGGAGAGTACGGCGACTCGGGGGGTGCCGTCGGGGGTGTCGGGGGCGTCGGCCGCGTCGTGCGCGCTGTCGGCGTCGCCCCGGTCGCGGGCGTCTCGCCCGTCGTGCGCCGCGGGCCCGTCGACGAGCAGCGCCCGAAGCCGCCGGGTCTGCGCGGTGCGGCCGGTGAAGTGGGGCGGCCTGGGCGGGAGTTGGGCGGGCCGGGGGGCCCGCGTGGGCGCGGAGGCGGTCTGGCGGCCACCGGCCAGGAGGGCGCGAGGCGGGCCGGAGGGCCGTGTCGTCGGGGACGACGGGGGTGACGCCTGCGGTGGGGGCCCGGACAGGTGCGGCTCGGTGGACGGCCGGGGGTCCGACGGCGGCCGGGACGCCGACGGGTGGGGCGACGGCGGGTGCGGGGTGCCGGGGGGCGAGGTGCGGGCGGTGCGGGGTGGGTTCGCGTCGTCCGGCGAGGCGCCCCCGCCCGTGTCCGCGCCCGCGCCCGTGTCCGAGCGCAGGATCTCGCCGTGCGCCTCCCGTACCGCCTCCCCCGGTTCCACTCCCAGTTCGTCGACCAGGCGGCGGCGCAGGGCGCGGTGGACGGCGAGGGCCTCCGCCTGGCGGCCGGTGCGGTGCAGGACGAGCATCAGGTGGCGGTGGAAGGTCTCGCGGAGCGGGTGTTCGGCCACCAGGGAGGCCAGTTCCGGGGTGCGGAAGGCGAGTTCGGTGAGGTGGCGGCCGGGCGCGGTGGCGGCGGCTTCGAGGAGGGCGTCGTAACGGCACTCCAGGAGCAGCAGACGGGACTCTTCGAGGCGTTGTACGAGGGCGTGGCCCGCCGTGGCCGTCGGGATCCCGGACAGCGGGGTGCCGCGCCAGAGCGCGAGGGCCGCGCCTGCGGCGTCCTCCGCGGCGGCCCAGTCGCGCTCCGCGTGGGCGGCGCGGGCCTGCGCGAAGCGGCGTTCGAAGAGGCGTACGTCCAGTTCGCCGTCGGCCACGCGCAGGCGGTAGCCCGGCGGTACGGCCCGGAGGCGGTCGGGGTCGTCCAGGAGGCGGCGGAGGCGGGTCACGTGGTTCTGCAGGGAGGCGTGCGCGGAGGCGGGCGGGCCGTCGGCCCACAGCGCCTCCTTGAGGGCGTCCGCGGAGACCACGCGGTCGGGTTCGAGAAGCAGTGCGGCCAGGAGGGCGCGGGCCTTGGGGCTGCGTACGGGGTGTGGCTCGCCTTCGGCGTCGTACACCGCGGGCACGCCGAGGAGACCGAACCTCAGCTCGTCCGCCATGCTCGCCCAACTCCCCGTTACCGCCGGTCCGGCCACCTGCCCGGGTCCGGCCCGCCGTCCCTTTCGAACAGCCGTTGGCCACATGTTAGCGATCTGTTGGCGGTGCCTGATGGGATCACTACATCGGACCTGGCCCCGCCGGTGCGTGCGCTTCGGCGCGTGGCTCGGGGGAGTGTCGCCGCCGCGGCCGGGTCCGCCCAAGCTGGCCTTCTGGCCTTGAGGGGACGTCCCACTCGCTGTGGGACGGGGCGGCGCCGGATCGCGCTGCGCGCTCGTCCTCAAGCGCCGGACGGGCTGAAATCACCCCACCGTCCGCCTCGGGTGGGACCGAGCGCCACCGGTCGGCCTGCGGCCTCGTCCTCAGACGCCGGACGGGCTGACCTGCCTCCTCATGTCACCGGCAGCCTCACCGTGAACACCGCCCCCTTCCCCCTCTCGCTCTCCACCGTCACGGTCCCCCCGTGCGCCTGCACCAGATTGCGGACGATCGCCAGGCCCAGGCCACTGCCCCCCGTCGCCCGGGTGCGGGACTTGTCGGCGCGCCAGAAGCGGTCGAAGACGTGCGGGAGGTCGCCCGCGGCGATGCCGGTGCCGGTGTCGGCGACCTCGACGAGTACGCCCTCGGCCGTACCGCCGGACCCGGCCGCGTTGCGGCAGTGCACGGTCACCCTGCCCCCCGCGGGCGTGTGGCGGATCGCGTTGGAGACGAGGTTGCCGATGGCCTGGCGGAGGCGGAGGGGGTCGGCGGTGAGCCAGGGGTCGCCGGTGGCGCGGGCGGTGAGGCGGACGCCGGCGGCGTCGGCGCGGGCCTGGTGGGCGGCGACGACCTGGTCGGCGAGTTCGACGGCGCGGACGGGCTCGCGGTGCAGGCGGAGGGTGCCCGCGTCGGCGGCGGCGAGGTCCTGGAGGTCGTTGACGATGTGCTGGAGGAGCAGGGCCTCCTCCAGGAGCGAGGTGACGAGTTCGGGGTCGGTCGCCACGATCCCGTCCTCCGCGGCCTCCAGCCACCCCCGGATGTTGGACAGCGGCGTCCGCAGCTCGTGCGCGACGTCGCTGACCATCGCCTTGCGCTGCTCCTCAAGGGCCTTGCGGTGCGCGGCCATGTCGTTGAAGGCGGCGGCGAGCTGGCTGATCTCCCCGGCCGAGCGGGCGGGTACGGGTTCGGTGGCCTCGCCGGTCTTCATGCGCTGCGTCGCCGTGGTGAGGGCGCGCAGCGGCCGGGTCAGCCGGGTCGCGGCGAACGCGGTGGCGGCGACGGTGACGGCGAGGATCGCGGCGGCGAGCCCGACCAGGCGGGTGGTGTTGGCGCCGGACAGCTGGAAGCCGCTCTCGGAGGGGCGGGAGCCGTCCGGGCTGGTGATGAACAGGAGCGCGGGCGAGGACACGTACGGGCCGAGCTGCTCGCGGCGGGCGCTGTCGATGCAGTTGGCGGCGAGCGACTCGGCGGCCTGCTCGGCCTCGTTGCGGCGGGTCTTGGCCTTGCGGGCGGCTTCCTCGGCCTTGCGCAGGGACTCGTCGGCGGTCGGCTCCGGGGCTCTCGGGTCGGTGGGGGACGGCGGCGTCGGCTCGGGGGCGACCACCGGGACGCTCGCCGGGTACAGCCGCGGCGCGCCGTTGCGGCCGATGGTGAGGCCGAACTTCACGGGCTCGGAGCCCTTGCGGCGCATGCAGGCCCAGGCGAGCTTGTTGACCTTGCCGAGCGCTTTGCGTTCGGTGGCGGTGATGTTGTCCAGGTACGAGGTGCCGCAGCTGTAGTCCGTGACGCGGGAGTCGGTGTCGTCGGGCGTACGGACGAACGGGCGTCCGCTCGGGCCGACGACGAGCTTGGCGTCGATGCCCCGGTCCCGCAGGCACCCCACGTTCTTCTCGGCGACGGCCCGCAGCTCGTGGCGCTCGTCGGCGGACAGCCGGAAGGGGCCGACGGCACGCGGGTCGATGCGGTCGACGGCGCCGGTCCCGGTACCGAGCCCCTCCCCGGTGCCGAGCCCGCTGCCGCCCGCGACGCCGCCGCCCTCGCCGGGGTACCCGCCGTCGGTCCCGCCGACGGATTCGGCCCCGCCCTCGGTGCCCGGCGCCATCGCGTCCTGCTTCGGCGCCTGCGGGACGGCTCCGGGTTCGAGGGAGGCACCGGTGATCGAACCCGCCCCCGTGCCCGTCGTCCCCTCCCCCCGCGCCGCCGCCAGCGTCGAGTCGACGGCGAGCGGGTCCACGACCGCCGACGCGCGCGCCGGGAGCCGCGCCCCGCGCTCGGGGCCCGGGCTTGCGGAGTCGGCGATGACCTTGCGGTTCTCGGTGGTGAGCGCGATCCGGCGGCCGGTGTCGGCGGCGAGGTCGCGCACCGTGCGGTCGGCGTCGCGCCAGTTGGGGCGCGACGCGGCGAGGCCGAGGAGCTTGTCGTAGATCCGGGCGTCGTCGGCGAGCACCTGCCCCTGTTCCTGCCGGATCGCCCCGGAGGTGGTCTGCGCGGCGAGCCAGGCGGTGGCGGCGATCGACATCACCGAGACGAGGATGGAAACAGCGAGGAGCCGGGTCAGTAGGCTCTTGCGGACGGGGATGCGGTCACGGACGGCGACGCGGTCACGGACGGGGGCGCGGTCACGGACGGGGGCGCGGGTTCGGGCCGCACGGCCGGAGTCGGAGCCGGGACCGGAGCCGGGGCTGGAGTCGGTGCCGGAGTCGGTGCCGGAGCCAGGCCCGGCGCCGGACCCCCGCTTACGCCTCATGGCGGGCCGCCGCCCCGCCGTGGCCCTCGGCCACGGCCCCGCCCCCGGCCGCCGCATGGTGCGCGACCAGCTTGTATCCGACCCCGAACACCGTCACCAACCGCTGCGGCGACCGCGGATTCGCCTCGATCTTCTTGCGCAGATTCAGTACGTGCACGTCCACGGTCCGCGCCGATATGTACCCCGAGGACCCGTGGATGCGGTCCAGGAGCTGCGGCCGGGTGAACACCCGCTCCGGCTCGGCGGCCATCGCGGCGAGCAGTTCGAACTCGCCGGGCGTGCACTCGACCCGGCGCTGGTCGACGGTCACCTCGTGGCGCCGCTCGTCCACGACGAGGCCCCCGGCCCGCAGCACGCGGGCGTCCGGGTCGGGCGGCGGCAGATGGGCGGTGCCCCCGGCGCGCCGGAGCAGGGTGCGGACGCGGGCCATCAGCTCGCGGGGGCTGTAGGGCTTGGTGAGGTAGTCGTCGGCGCCCAGGTCGAGGCCGAGGAGCAGGTCGTCCTCGGTGGAGCGGGCGGTGAGCATGAGGATGGGCAGCGTGCTGGCGCCGGGCGCCGGGTGCTCGCCGGGCCGGGGCCCCGCGCGCAGCACGCGGGTGACGCCGAGGCCGTCGACCTCCGGCATCATCACGTCGAGGATGAGCAGGTCGGGGGCGTGCCGCCGGACCTGCTCCAGGGCGGCCCGGCCGTCGTGGACGACGCCGACCGTGTGACCCTCGCGCTCCAGATAGCGGCGGATGAGGTCGGCCTGTTTCTCGTCGTCCTCCGCGACCAGGACAAAAGCGCACATGCGCCCGAGCATAAGTGGACCTCCGTGGTCCACGACCGTCGCGAGGACGCCCTGACAGGAATCACACAACTCCCCGCGCCCGGCGTGGGCCGCGCCCGCGGGCCGTGGCCGGGACCGTGGCCGACGGCCGTCCAACCCCTCGTTACCGGCCGGTTATCCTGGGATCTTTTCCGCCAGGAGGGATCGCACCAGTGGAGTTCCGGCTGCTCGGAGGGGTGTCCGTCGCCACCGAGGCCGGTGAGCTGCCGCTGGGTCCGGCGAAGCGCCGCAGCCTGCTCGCCACCCTGCTGCTGCGCCCCAATTACCCCGTCTCCGTCCAGCGGTTGACCGAGGCCCTGTGGGACGACGAGCCACCGGCACGCGCCCGCGGCGTCATCCAGGGCCATGTGTCGCGGCTGCGCACCCTGCTGGTCGCGGCCGACGCGGAGATGTACGGCGTGGAGCTGGTCACCCAGGGCACGGCGTACCTGCTGCGGATGCCGGAGACCCTGATCGACGCCCACCGCTTCGAGGAGCTGGTGTCGCTGGCCCGCGGGCAGCGCGCGGTCGCCGACGCGGTGGCGATGTACGAGGAGGCCCTCGCCCTGTGGCAGGGCCCCGCGCTGACCGGGGTGCACCCGAGCCCGTCCCTCCAGGCGGCGGCGCAGGCCCTGGAGGAGACCCGGCTGGCGTCCGTGGAGCGGCTCGCCGCCGGGTACGGGCAGGTCGGCGAGCACGCGCGCGCCGCGGCCCTGCTGCGCGCCGAGGCCACCGCCCACCCGCTGCGGGAGTCCCTGTCGGCGGCCCTGGTGACCGCGCTGCGGCGGGCCGGTCGCCGCTCGGAGGCCCTGGACTGCTTCCACCGCGCCCGCCGCCTCCTCGCCGACGAACTGGGCCTCGACCCGGGCCCGGAGCTGGCCGACGCGTATGCGCTCGCGCTGCGCGGGGAGGAGGAGGCGGCTCCGTCCGGGGGTCGGACGGGGGCACAGCCGGGGGCACGGCCGGGCTCGCAGCCGAGGGCGTATCCGGCCTCGCGGCCGGGGCCACCGGCGGGCGCACCGGCAGGCGCACCGGTGGGCGCACCGGCAGGCACTCCCCCGTCG
Organism: Streptomyces flavofungini; assembly: GCF_014650815.1. Classification (GTDB taxonomy): domain Bacteria; phylum Actinomycetota; class Actinomycetes; order Streptomycetales; family Streptomycetaceae; genus Streptomyces; species Streptomyces flavofungini. Next base: position 299,750 of record NZ_BMVR01000009.1, on the reverse strand, counting down.
GCGACCCGTTCGACACCCCCGACAGCGACCCGGCCGCCAGCACCCCCCACCACCACCCAGCCGCCAGCCCCGCAACACCAGCCACCCCCCACCCCCACCCACTCCCACTCCCACTCCCACTCCCACACCCCCATAGACCTCCTCCCCCGCTCCCCCCGCGGCTTCCACGGCCGCTCCGCCGAGTTCACCGCCCTCTCCCGGGCGGCGGCGGGCGAGGCCCCGGTCTGTCTGGTCACGGGCCCCGCGGGCGTGGGCAAGACCGCGGTCGTCGTGCAGTGGGCGCACCGCAACCGCGCGGTCTTCCCCGACGGCCGTCTCTACGCCGACCTGCGCGGCTTCGCGGACACGGGCGAGCCGTCCGTCCTCGACGTACTGCGTGAGTTCCTGCTGGCGCTCGGCGTGCCGCCGCGCCGGATACCGGAGTCGGCGAACGGCGCGGCGGCGCTGTTCCGTTCCCTCGCGGCCGACCGCCAACTCCTCGTCGTACTCGACAACGTACGAGAGTCCGAGCAGGTCAGACCGCTGTTGCCGGGCGGGGCCCGGTGCGTCACCGTCGTCACGAGCCGGAACCGGCTGCGCGGCCTGATCGCGAGCGACGCGGCCCGGCCGCTGCCCGTGGACGTCCTCGAACCGGACGACGGCACGGCGCTGCTCGCCGGGGTGCTCGGCCAGGAGCGGGTGCTCGCGGAGCCGGTGGCGGCGCGGCGCCTGGCGGAGCTGTGCGGCGGGCTGCCGCTGGCGCTGCGGGTGGTGGCGGCGCGGCTCGCGGACCGCCCGCAGTGGACGCTGGCCGCGATGGCCGCGGAACTGTCCGACGAGTCGCGGCGTGCGGTGCTGCTCGACGTGGAGGACACCGGCGTACGGGCGGCACTGCGGCTGACGCTGCGGCAGCTCCCCGAGGCCGTGGGGCACCACTTCGCGCAGCTCGGCCGCCACCCGGGCACGCACGTGGACCGGTACGCGGCGGCGGCCCTCGCGGGCACCGACCCGGACACCGCCGAGGCGGCCCTGGAGCGGATGACCGCCGCGCACCTCCTGACCCGGACGGCGCCGGACCGCTGGACCCTGCACGACCTCGTCCGGCTCTACGCCCGCGGCCTCGACGCCGACCCGGAGGCGCTGCCGCGCGTCCTGGACCACTGCGTCGCCACCGCCCTCGCGGCGGCCCACGCGGCCGAGCCGGGCGACGAGCCGTGCTTCGCGCCGCCCGCCGGGTTCCGGGCGCCGCGCGCGGTGCGGGAGTTCGCGGACCGGGCCGCCGCGATGGACTGGTACGCGGCCGAGCGCGAGGACCTGACGCTGGCGGCGGGCGCGGCCGACGCGGCCGGGCTGCACGACCGGACCTGGCGGATCGTGCTCGCCCTGTGGCCGCTGGTGGTGTGGCGGGTGCGGGACGGCTGGGCGCCGCTCCTGGAGACGGGCCTGCGCGCGGCCCGCGCCGCCGCCGATCCGTACGCGCAGGCGCGGGTCCTCGCGCTGCTCGGCTGGGTCCTCATGGAGGAGGGCCGCACGGCCGAGGCGCTGGCCTGCCTGGAGGCGGCACCGCCCCTCGCGGCACAGGCGGGCGACCCGCGCGGCGAGGCGACGGCGCTGGTCAACCTGTCCCTCGCACAGGCGGCCCACGGCGGCACGGACGAGGCGGCCCACGGCTGCGTACGGGCGGCGGAGCTGGCCCGTACGGCCGGTGACGGCAACACCGAACGCCTCGCCCTGCACCACCTGGCCCGCCACCAACTGGCCGCCCGCGACTGGCAGTCGGCCCTGGACACGGCGTACGCGGCCCTCGCCCTCACTCCCGCGGCGGCCGCCCCGAGCCCGGCCCGCATCCTCCTCGTCCTGTCCACCGGCGAGGCCCTGCTCGGCCTCGGCGACGAGCCGGAGGGCATCCGCCGCCTGGACCGGGCGGCGCGCGAGGCCGAGTCGAGCGGCTTCGACGAGGGCGCGGTGCAGGCACTGGGGGCGCTGGTGCGGGTGTCGGCGGAGGACGGGTTCCGGGAGCGGCACGAGGCGGCGGTGCGGAGGCTGGCGGCGGGGGCGGAAGCGGGCTGAGGCGGACAGCAGGGGAAGCGGGCCGGCCCGGGCGGAAGCCGACCTGGTCGTGGCCCGCCGCGCCACCGGTGATGCCGCCGTGCGGGGACGTGAGCGGGACGACAGCGGCGCGTGAGCGGAACGACAGCGGCCGGGCCCAGTCTGGTGTCAACGGCGGGAACGACCGCCAAGACCGAACCACCCCAGGGGGAGCACCACCATGCGTACGTCTCGGATCCGCACCGCCGCACTCGCCGCCACCACCGCCGCGCTCGCCCTGGCGACCCTGACCGCCTGCGGCAGCTCGGACGGCGGCGACGACGCGAAGGGCGGCGCGAAGCGCGGCGGCGCCGTCGTGTCGGACAAGGCGGACGGCGGGACGTCCGGCGGGTCCGGCTCGGCCGAGGGTGCGACCGTCGACGCGGCGAAGGGCTCGGGTTCGTCGGAGGGCACGACGGTCGGCGCGAGCAAGGGCAACGGGTCGTCCGGCGCGGGCAAGGGTACGAGCGCCGGTGCGGGCCAGGGCGCGAAGGCCTCCAGCGCCGGGGTCCGGGCGTGCGACGGCCAGGAGATCTCGTACTCCGTGGTGCACCGCTTCGCGAAGCAGCGCGGCGAGCACCTGCTCATCACCGCCACGAACGCGGACTCCAAGCCGTGCTACGTCACGTCGTTCCCGTCGGTGATGCTCGGCGACACCGTCAGCGTCCTGCCGCACTCCACCAAGGACAACCCCGGCGGCGGCAAGGCCCTCACCCTGAAGCCCGGCGGCAAGGTCTACGCGGCCGTGAACCTCTTCACCGACAGCGCGCGGACCCACACCTCGTCCGACCTCAGCATCGCCCTGCAGGACCACACCGGCGACACCGGCCCCGGCGTCGGCCAGGAGGCGTTCGACGCGAAGGGCGTCCCGTCGAAGTTCACGTGGTCGACGGCGGACGTGACGAACTGGAACACGGCAAAGCCCTACAACTTCTGAGCCTTCTGAGTCTTCCCGCGCCTTCCGCGCCTCATGAGACTTCTGATCGGCCGACTCCCCCAGAAGGCGATCAGCGGCAGGAGCGTCCCCCTTCGCGCGTGTGCGCGGAGGGGGACGTTCTGGTTCACGGCTGCGCGCGATGCGGGCTACGAGGCCTCGTACGGTACGACGATGACCTGCACGTCGTCCTCGTAGACGACGCGGCCGGGGTCCGTCGAGCGGACGGTGCGGCAGGGGACGCCGTGGGCGGCGAGGAGGTCGAGGTAGCCGGGGACGCGCTCGATGAGGTGGGTGGCGGTCGACTTGAACCAGGCGACGGCGCCGGGGTTCGCCGCGCGGTCGTAGGCGGTGGAGGGCGTGGTGTACGCGGCGTCGAACCAGTCGTTGCCCGCGCGCCAGAAGGCCCGTTGCTCCGGGGTGAGTCTGCCTTCGCGGGCGAGGGTGTTCACCAGGAAGAAGACGCCGGGACGGAGCCCGCGTTCGTGACGGACGGGGGACTCGAAGCGTATGTACTCCGTAGCCGTAGCCGTAGCCGTGTCGGCCGGACTGGCCGTGCTCGTCTCTTCGGTATCGGTATCGGTATCGGAATCGGAATCGGTCACCGGCGCATCCTCGCATCGGCGGCGGCGCGCCAGTGGGGTGCCCCGGCGCGTTCGGCGAGGGCACGCGCCTGCCGGTGGTGCCGGGCGGCGGCGCCGGGCCGCCCGAGGGCGGCGGCGAGGTCGCCCGCGTACAGGGCGACGGGTTCGAGGGTGAGCACGCCGCTCCCGGCTCCGGCCAATTCGCCGCAGGCGGGGAGGAGTTCGCGGTAGAGGGCGTCGAGGAGGCCGGGGGCGGCGGAGCCGGAGCGGAGGGCGGCGCGGGCGCGGAGGCAGAGGCGGGCTTCCAGGAGTTGATCGTGGGGGAGGTGGGCGGCTCCGGCGCCGGGGTGGCCCGGCCCGACGCCGACTTCGGCAGCCCCGGACACCGGGCCCTGGTCGGCAGTCCCGGCGCCCCCGGCATCCCTGGCGCCCCCGGCATCCCCCGCGACCCCCGCGACTCCCGCGACTCCCGCGACTCCCGCGACTCCCGCGACTCCCGCGACTCCCGCGACTCCCGCGACTCCCGCGACTCCCGCGACTCCCGCGACTCCCGCGACCACAGCGTCCTCGCCCCCGCTCTGCACCCGCAGGCACAGCAGCGCCAGCTCCCACAGCCCCCCACCGCTGCCCGTTCCCGCCGCCTCCTCCATCCCGCTCATCCCCCCGCCCCTCATCCGCGCCGCGGCGGCCCGGCACCCGGCCTCCGCCTCCGCCACTCGCCCGGCGACGGCGGCACGCAGCGCCGCGTACCCCTCGGTGAACACCCCCGCGAGGGGCAGCCCGTGCCGTTCGGCGAGCCGGTCGACGGCGGCGGCGTGACCGTCGGCGCGGTCGAATTCCGCGAGGGCGGAGTGGGCCTGGAGCAGCATCAGATGGCCGAGGACTTCGAAGGCGACGAGGCCGTGGCGGGCGGCGAGGGTGGTCAACTCCTCGCCGATGAGGAGGCGTTCGGGGGCGAGTCCGGGGCGGTGGTAGGTGTGGAGGTAGCGGGCGTTGAGGGCGAAGGCGAGCAGCGCGGCGGCATCGGCTGCGCCGCTCGGGACGGCCTCCGCCGCCCGGCCTGCTCCCGCTGCCGCGTCGGCCTCCCCGACGCCGACGTCGGCCATCCCGGCCATCCCGGCCATCCCAGCCATCCCGGCCATCTCGACAACCCCGGCACCCCCGGCCTCCCCCACCGCCCGGGCCAGCCTCTCGGCCTCCCGCGCCGCGTCGGCGCCGAGTTCCGTCCGGGCCCCCCGCGTCTCCATGCCGACGGTGCTGAGCAGTCGGCTCCGGGTGGCCCGGCGGGCCGGACTGCCGTCGTCCGGGAGGGCGTCGAGGGTGCGCAGGGCGGCGGCGACGATGCGGCGGGAGAGGGCTTCGTCGTCGTTGCGGGCCCAGATGCCGGGCACGTCGAAGGCGCCGATGACGCGGGCGGTCAGCTCGGGGTCGCCGGTGGCCTCGGCGGCGACCAGGGCGTCGGAGCGGTACCGGCGGGCCTCGGCGAGCACGCCGGTGACGGCGAGGTTCCGGACGAGCCCCATGACGATCCCGAGCCGCACCCGGTCCCCCGCTTGCCCGCCGAACGGCTCCTGTCCTCCGGCCCGCACCCCGGCCCGGTCCGGCTCCTGACCCCCGGCCCGCACCCCGGCCCGGTCCGGCTCCTGACCCCCGGACCGCGCCCCGGCCCGGTCGTACGCCCCCAACGCCGCCCCCCAGAGCCGCACCGCCTCGTGCGGCGCGAACGCGGCCTCCGCGCGCCGGGCCGCCCGAGCGGCGAAGTCGACGGCGCGGGCAGCGACCGCGCGGGTCCCGGCGCTGACGTAGTGGTGGGCGATGGCTTCGACGGAGTCGGGCCGCAGGCGTTCGAGGATCTCCCCGACGGCGGCGTGCAGCCGTGCCCGGCGAGGCCCCGACAGGTCCCCGTACAACGCCTCCCGCACCAGCGCGTGCGCGAACTCGACCCGTTCCCCCGCCCCTCCCCCTTCCCCTCCCCCTTCCCCCGCCACGAGGAACCCGGCCGCCACCCCCGCGTCGACCCCCTCAAGCACGGCCTCCTCGTCCCCGGCGAGCGCCCCGAGGACCTCCAGGTCGACGCCGGGCCCGATCAGCGCGGCCCGCACGAGCACGGCCCGAGCGCCCGTCGGCAGCGTGCCGAGCCGCCGCCGGACGATGTCCCGTACGCCTTCCGGCACTTGGGAGAGCGCGGCGACCCCTTCGGTGGCGTACAGGCGGGTGATCTCGCGTACGAAGAAGGGGTTGCCGCCGCTGCGACGGTGCACCGCGCGGACGGTCGCGGCGTCGAGGGGCCGCCCCGCGACGGCCCGCACGAGTTCCCCCACGGCGCCCTCGGACAACGCCCCGACCCGCACCCGCACGGGCTCGGCGCGGGCCACCCGCCCCAACAACTCCCTTACCCCGTCCGGGACTTCCCCGTCCCGATATGTCCCCACGACCAGCACGGCCCGCTCCATCGGCCGGTCCACCAGCGAGGCGAGCAACTCCAGCGTCCCGCTGTCGGCCCAGTGCAGATCATCGAGTACGAGGACCAGGGGCCGCCCCCGATCGGCGACCCCCGAGATCAGCTCCCCCACCCGCCGGTACCACCCGAACCGGTCCCCACCCGCGAACGCCCCACGCCCGCCGCCGGCCTCCTCCTCTTCCTCCTCCGAAGCCGTCAACTCCCCCTCAGAGACCCCCAACTCACCCAGGACCTCGACCCAGGGCCACCCGGCGGGAACCCCACCCTGCTCCACACCCCGCCCCCAAGCCCCGACCCACCCTGCTCCCGACAGCCGCCCCACCAACTCCCGGACAAGGGCGGTCTTCCCGGCACCGGCGTCCCCGGAGACCAACGCGAGGCCGAGCCGCCCTTCCCGCACGACGGCCCGCCCGGCCTCCTCCAGGGCAGCCGACTCCGCCTCCCGCCCGACGAGCCCGTTCCCCTGCCCCGCACCGGCTCCAGCACCCACGTCACCGTCATCCGCTGTGGGCGGCTGGGCCGCCGAGAGGGCGACAGGGGCATCCCCTGCTGGAGCGAGGCCGAGAGCTTGAGGAAGGGCGGGCACAGCCCAGGCCGACAGCGGGCCGACATCGGCCCCCGGCCCAGCGGCATCCCCACCCCGCCGCGCCAGCATCTCCCCCTCCAACCTCCGCAGCCCCTCCCCGGGCTCCACCCCCAACTCCCCCGCCAACCGCTCCCGAGCCCTCCGCAACACCCCCAGCGCGTCCCCCCGCCGCCCCGCCCGGAAGAGGGCGACCGCCAGCAGCCCCCAAGCCTCCTCCCGCCACGGATGCCCCTCGACGTGCGGCTCCAGGTCGAGCACCGCCTCCGCGGCCCGCCCGAGGACCAGCGCGGCGGAAGCCCGCCGTTCCACGGCGAGCAGCCGCACCCCCTCCAGCCGCGCGATCTCCGCCCGCGCCCACTCCGCGGCACTCCACTCGGCGTACGCGGGCCCCCGCCAAGCCGAGAGCGCCTCGTCGAGCAGCCCCAGGGCCACCCCGGCCCGCCCACCGGGGCCACCCGCACGGGCGTCCCCGGCGAGAAGCCGGCCGGCCTCCCCCACAGCCCCCTCGAACCGCCACGCGTCCACCGCCCCGCCCCCGGCGAGCAGCGCGTATCCCGGCCCGGACGTCACCAGGAGCCGCGCGGGTGCCCGCCGAGCCCGCCCCGGCTCAAGGACCTTCCGCAGATCCCCCACGAACGTCCTGAGAGCGCCGACGGCGCGAGGCGGCGGCTCCTCCCAGAAGTCATCGACCATCCAGTCCACCGGCACGGTCCGCCGCCGGGCGATGAGGAGCCGGGCGAGGACGGCCCGGTGCCGGGGCCCCTTCAGGTCGAGGGCATCCCCGTCCGCCCCCCGGGCGGCGAGAGCGCCGAGGACCTGGAAGGTCACCTCACCGGCCCCCGGCCCGGGCGTCTCTTCGTGCGGCACCCCCTCAACGTACCTCCCGTCACCTGCACGGACCCGCTGCTGATCCGTTGCTGATCCGGGCCCCGCACGCTGAACCCATGACACAGAACGAGCCCCGCTCCGGGCCCCGCATCGAAGGCTTCGGCTACCACCGGATCCCGGTCACCGCCGACGGCCCGGACGGCGTCCACCTGAACGCCGCCGTGGGCGGTGACCCGACCGGCCCCCCGGTGGTCCTCCTCCACGGCTTCCCCCAGACCCACCTCATGTGGCGCCACGTGGCCGCGGACCTGGCGGCGGACCACCACGTGATCTGCCCGGACCTGCGCGGCTACGGGGCGAGCGACAAACCGGCCGAGTCGGCGGACGGCCAGACGTACGCCAAGCGGACGATGGCGGCCGACGTGATCGCGCTCGCCCGGGCCTTCGGGCACGAGCGGTTCGCCCTGGCGGGCCACGACCGGGGCGCCCTGGTGGCGATCCGCGCGGGCCTGGACCACCCGGACACCGTCACGCACCTCGCGTCCCTGGACGTCCTGCCGACCCTGGACATGTGGGACGTCCTGCGCGGCACGTCCGCCGCGATCGGCTTCCACCTGTATCTGATGGCGCAGCCGCCGGGCCTCCCCGAGCGGATGATCTCGGCGGACCCGGACGCGTTCTTCGGCCACTTCCTGGACGTCTGGTCGGCGTCGCCGGGTGCCGTGCCGCCAAAGGTGCGGGCCGCGTACCTGCGGGCGTGCCGCGAGGCGGTCCCGTCGATCGTCGCGGACTACCGCGCGTCGGCGTTCGCGGACGTCGAGCACGACACGGCGGACCGTCTCGCGGGCAACGCGCTGCGGATGCCGGTCACGGTCCTCCAGCAGGACTGGGGCGCGGCGCTCGGCTTCGACGCGGCGGGCCTGTGGCGCAGGTGGGCCCCTGACCTCACGCACCGGACGGTGTCGTGCGGCCACTTCATGGCGGAGGAGGCCCCGAAGGAGGTCACGTCGGCCCTGCGGGACCTCTTGGCCCGCTGAGGAGTGTGCGGAGTGGACCTAGCCTGACCTCATGCCAACGAACCGGCTCAGCAACGGAATCCGTCTCTCCTACGACGACCACGGCGGCCACTCGGGCCAGGGCGTCCCCCTGGTCCTGGTCCACGGCCACCCCTTCGACCGCTCCCTCTGGGACCCCCAGGTCAGGGCGCTCTCCGGCACGCACCGCGTGATCACCTTCGACCTGCGCGGCTACGGCGCCTCCGCCGCCCCGGAGGGCGAGGCCAACGCCCCCGTCACCGACTTCGGCGACTTCGCCCGCGACCTCGTGGCCCTCCTGGACCACCTGGGCGTGGCGCGCTGCGCGCTTGGCGGGGTGTCGATGGGCGGGCAGATCGTGATGGACGCTTACGGCCGCTTCCCGGAGCGGATAGCGGGGGTGCTGCTCGCCGACACGTCCCCGGCGACGGACACGGAGGCCGGGAAGGCCTTCCGCCGCGAGACGGCGGAGCGGCTCCTTGCCGAGGGCATGAAGGGGTACGCGGAGGAGGTGCTGCACAAGATGGCGGCGCCGTACAACGAGGAGGCCGCCGCGCACGTGCTCCGCATGATGCTGGCGGCGCCGCCGGAGGGCGCGGCGGCGGCCCTGCGCGCCCGTGCCGAGCGCCCCGACTACCGGCCGGTGCTGCCGCGCGTGACCGTCCCGGCCCTGGTGGTCGTGGGCCGGGACGACACGTACACGCCGGTCGCGGACGCGGAGGCGATGCACGCGGCGCTGCCGGATTCCCGGCTGTGCGTGATCGAACGGGCGGCGCACCTGCCGAACCTGGAGCGGCCGGAGGAGTTCAACGCGGCGGTACGGGACTGGCTGGCCCGCCTCGCCTAGGCGGGCGTTCCCGGGGCGACGGCACCGACAGCGCCGGCGCCACCACCGGCCCCGTCGGCCAGCCGCCCCACGATCTCCTCGGCCGTCAGGACGAGCGCGAACCCCTTGCGCAGGACGGCGAGTTCCGGTTCCTGCCGGGACTCGTCGTCGGTGGCGGTGACGTCGGAGCCGAAGACGACGTGGTAGCCGCGTTCGTAGGCCTGGCGGGCGGTGGTGCCGCAGCAGTAGTTGGTGAGGGTGCCGGTGACGACGACGGTGTCTCGGCCGAGGTTGCGGAGCATCGTGTCGAGCGGGGTGTCGTGGAACGCGCCGTAGGACGGCTTGCGGATGACGGGTTCGTCGGGGCGGCGGCCGAGCGGGGCCCAGATCCCGGCGGGGCCGGGGCGGCGCCAGCCGGTGTCGCCGTGCGGCAGGTCGGCGAGGGCGCGCGGCCGGTCGAGGCCGAGGTGGGTGTCGTCGAAGACGGTCCAGATGACGGGGACCTCGGCGGCCCGGCACGCCTCGACGAGGCCGTGGAGGCGGGGTGCCATGCGGGTCGCGGCGGGCACCCAGTAGGGGCTCCAGCCGGGCCGTACGAACTCGTCCTGCATGTCGATGACCAGCAGCGCGGTGCGCTCGGGCCGGACGTCGAAGGTGGCCCGGCCGTGCGCGTAGGCGTCCCGTGCCCGCGCGGTCACCCATTCCTCGGTGTACTCCATGCCCACACCCCTCACCTTCCGGTACCTCGATTCGAGGTACCTCGATTCGATGTGCGAGACTAGCACCATGCTCGAACTCGCGATCCTGGGTTTTCTGGCCGACGGCCCGCTGCACGGCTACGAACTTCGGCGCCGGATCGCCCACTTGTCGGGCCACACCCGCCCGGTCAGCGACGGCAGCCTCTACCCGGCGATCAACCGCCTGGTCACGGCGGGACTGCTGGCCCGCCGCACCGAACCGGGCGCCTCGGCGGCCCGGCGGCACACCCTGAGCCTCACGGACGAGGGCCGCGCCGACCTCGTACGCCGCCTGCGGGAACCCGCCGACCTGGACATCAGCGACGGCAGCCGGTTCTTCACGGTCCTGGCGTTCCTGTCCCGGCTCCCCGACACCGCCGACCAGCACGCGGTGCTGCGCCGCCGCCTCACGTTCCTGGAGGAGCCCGCGAGCTTCTTCCACGACTTCGACGACGGGGACCGCCCACTGGCGGCCGAGGACACCGAGGACCCGTACCGCAGGGGCATGCTCACGATCGCGCGGGCCACGAGCCGGGCCGAGCGGGCCTGGCTGCGCGAGGTGCTCGGCGACTGACGGGCGACGCCGTCACGGGAGCCGTCACGAGGGCCGTCACGGAAGTCGTGGCCGAAGAGGGGAGTTTTTACCACTGCCTTCCGGCCACCCTGCTTTCGATAATGCGTACATGAAGAGCACACGACAGAACACCGACGCGGCCCCGGGCGGCTTCAAGGCCGCGGGCGGCGTCAAGGCCTTCCGCCGCTCCCTGACCCTGTGGTTCCTGGCCCACCGTGCGATGTGCCTGTCGCTGTGGATCGGCATCGTGTCGTCGACGCTGCGCGGCCCGGTGGGCCTGAAGCTCCTGCCGGGCACGGTGCGCAGGGTGCGGGCCCTGGCGGACAAGGAGCGGGCGTACGCGGCGAGCTGGTCGGGCGTCGACATCCCCGCGGTGTACCCGGAGCTGCCCTCGTCCGGCGCGGACCGGGCCAAGGCGCTGCGCTCCCAGCTCCTGGACAAGGGCAACCAGGTGCACCGGGACTGGCGCTGGGTGCACATCCACGCGTTCATGGGCGGCGCAATCGCCTTCGGCCCGCTGGCCCTCGCCCTCACCGGCGTGTGGGGCCTGTGGACGGCGGCGATGGGGACGGAGCTGCCCGCCGAGTGGGACAGCCTGTGGTTCCTGTTCATCCCGGTCGGCGACCCGGCGACGGCGGCGCTCGCGGGCGTGCTCGGCGCCGCGCTGCTCCCCCTGTCCGTGTTCTGGGCGGCCCCGCTGTCCCTGCGCCTGCACGCCCGCTACCTGAACCTGCTCCTCGCGCCCAGCGAGTCCGAGCTGCTCGCCGCCCGCGTGGAGCACCTGAAGTCGACGCGGTCCGACGCCGTGGACAGCCAGATGTCCGAGATCCGCCGCATCGAGCGCGACCTGCACGACGGCGCGCAGGCACGCCTCGTGGCGATGGGCATGACCCTGAACGCCGCCGAGCACCTCCTGGAGACCAACCCGGACGGCGTCCGCGACCTCCTGGTCGAGGCCCGCCAGTCCTCCACGGAGGCCCTGAAGGAACTCCGTGACCTGGTCAAGGGCATCCACCCGCCGATCCTCGCGGACCGGGGTCTCGGCGATGCCGTACGCTCCCTCGCGATGATCAGCCCGCTGCGGACCGAGGTCGTCATCGACCTCCCGTCCCGTCCCGAACCGCCCGTCGAGTCGGCGATGTACTTCGCGATGTCGGAGATCCTCACCAACGCGGCCAAGCACTCCGGCGCCGAGCGCTGCTGGATCGACCTGCGGTACGAGGCCGGGGCGCTGCGGGCGTCGGTCGTGGACGACGGGCAGGGCGGCGCGGACGTGTCCGCGGGGACCGGACTGCGCGGAGTCGAGCGGCGCCTCGCCCACTTCGACGGCGTCCTCGCCGTGAGCAGCCCACCGGGCGGCCCGACCCAGATGACGATGGAGCTGCCGTGCGAGTTGTCCTCGCCGAAGACCACTTCCTTCTGAGGGACGGGGTCACCCGCCTCCTCCAGGCCTTCGGCCACGAGGTCCTGGCCGCCGTCGACAACGGCCCCCTCCTCCACGAAGCACTCACGTCCCTGCGGCCCGACGTGGCCGTGGTCGACGTCCGCCTCCCGCCGACGTTCAGCGACGAGGGCCTGCGCGCGGCGGTCTCGGCGCGGACGGAGGTGCCCGGCCTGCCGGTCCTGCTCCTCTCCCAGTACGTGGAGCCGCTGTACGCCCACGAGTTGCTGGCCACGGGCTCCGAGGGCGTCGGCTACATCCTCAAGGAACGCGTCTCCAACGGCGCCGAGTTCATCGCCACCATCGAGCGGGTCGCGGGCGGCGGCACGGCGATGGACCCCGAGGTGGTGTCCAAGCTCGTCACCGGCAAGTCCCGGGACGAACCCCTGAACTCCCTCACGCCGCGCGAGCGCGAGGTCCTTGAGTGCCTGGCCCAGGGCCTGTCGAACGCGGGCATCGCGGAAGCCCTGTTCGTCACCGAGAAGGCCGTGGCCAAGCACGTCAGCAACATCTTCATGAAGCTGCGACTGCCGCCGACGGAGTCGGCGAACCGCCGGGTGCTCGCGGTGCTCGCGTACTTGGACCGCTAGCGCGTTGACCGCGCGAGGAGGGGATGCTCTACCGTGTCCCCGTCCCTGAGGATGACCCCCGGAGGCAGACTCCATGGCCGAGTTGATCAGCCGTGAAGGAGTACCTGTCGAAGTCGACTACTACGGCCTCGCCGTGGAGGACTGGGACGACAGCCAGATCCCGGTGCCCTTCCCCGAGGACTGGGAGCAGGGCCCGTTCTTGACGACTCATCCGGGGCGGCTGTCCTTCACCAGCGCCGGGCACACGCACACCGCGACCATGACGTTCGAAGTCTGGGACCAGGAAGCCCCCGAACCTCCCGGCGACTGGGAGGAATCCGCCCTCACCGAGCTCGCCTGCACGTCGGGGAAACTACAGGCCCGCGGCCTCGCCAGTGGCCCGTGGCCCGATCCCGTCCGCCTTTCGGACAAGCCGGGCACCTGGACGGTACGTGTCGTGTGCGGCGGTCGAGCCGATGTCGCTGCCCAGGCACAGGACGAGGCAGTCGAAGCTGTGGAGCAGTATCTGCTGCAGTTCTGGCAGCAGGCCTGAAACCGCAGGCCGCAGACCAGCGGTCAGGAGTGCGTGGTCGGCGGGTGCGCGGGGAACAGGCGTGGAGCCGGTGGCAGCGGGGCGGGGGCCCGGGTGTCGGGGCGGGCGCGGAAGGCTTCGATCATGTACGCGGCGAAGCGGCGGGAGGCGGTGAGCCGGGCGGCGCGCGGGGCGTCCTGGATGCCCTGGTGGGCCATGAGCAGCAGCATCAGGTCGTCGACGACGAAACCGGCGCGCAGTTGGCCGGTGGCCTGGGCGCGGCGGGCCAGGTCGGCGACGGCGCGCAGCGTCCGCTGCCGGTCCGCGGCGAAGTCGTCCGCCTCGGGGTAGGCCGTCATGAACGCGTCGGCGAACCCCCGGCTGCGGGCGTGGAGTTCGCAGATCTCCACGATCAGGTACTGGAACCCGTGCCACGGGTCGGGGGCCGCGAGGGCGTCACGGACGACGGCGTGGCAGACGCGCCGCTGCTCGGCGTAGGTCTCCCCGACCAGGTCCCGCTTGGCGGGGAAGTGCCGGTAGAGCGTGGCGGGGCCGACGCCCGCGTGCCGGGCGACCTCGCGCATGGGCGCGCCCAGGCCGTCCTCGCTGAAGACCGCGCGGGCGGCTTCGAGGATGCGGGCCCGGTTGTCCCGGGCGTCGGAACGGGAAGCGTGAGGCAAATCGTGGGCCATGCGTTCTCACTTTAGCTAAACGGACGGGGGTGTCCGTTACGTTCCGAAGGCGGTGGCACCACGCGCGTGGTGGCCCCCCATCCATTCCTTCCCCCATCCCGAGGAGCCGTGATGAAAGCTGTCGTGATCAAGGAGTTCGGCACGTCCGACGGTCTTGAGGTGGTCGACCTGCCCGTGCCGGATCCGGAGCCGGGGCAGGTGCGGGTCGCCACGGAGGCGATCGGCGTGGGCGGCGTGGACGCCCTGATCCGCCGGGCGACTCTCGGCGACATGGGCTTCCAGGCGGGACATGTTCTCGGCAGCGAGGTCGCCGGGCGCGTGACCGCTGTGGGAGACGGCGTGGACGCCTCGTGGCTGGGGCGGCGGGTGTGGGCGTTCACCGGCCTGACCGGCGGGTACGTCGAGCAGGCTGTCGCCGACATCGACGAGGTCGTCGTCCTGCCCGACGGCCTGAGCGGCGTCGAAGCGGTGGCCCTCGGCGGTTCCGGCGTGGTCGCCCACTTCGCCCTGGAGCGGGCCGGGTTCGCGCCCGGCGAGACGGTGCTTGTACGCGGTGCGGCGGGCAGCATCGGAGTCAGCGTCGTCCAGCTCGCGGCCCGGGGCAGCGCGGGCGCCGTGGCGGTCACGACTTCCTCGGCGGAACGGGGCGTGCGGCTGCGCGAGCTGGGGGCGACGCATGTGCTCGACCGCGAGGGCGGCGGCGACTCCGACGCGCCCTCGTCCTTCGACGTGGTGATCGATATCGCGGGCGGCGCCCAGGTCCCCCTCTTCCTGGACAAGTTGAACCCCAACGGCCGGTTCCTGGCGGTCGGCCTGATCGCCGGGCTGCCCCCGAACGACTTCGGGGTGCCCCTGATAGCCGCGTTCCGCAGTTCGGTGTCGTTCGCCACGTTGAGCTTGGACACCGTGCCGGTTGCCGCCAAGCAGGCGGTGCGGTCGGCCCAGTTCGCCGAGGCCGCGCGCGGGGATCTGCGCACGGTCGTGCACGAGGTGCTGCCGCTGGACCAGGCGGCGCGGGCCCATCGAGCGATGGACGAGGGGCGGGTGTTCGGGAGGGTGGTGCTGGTGCCGTGAGGGGGCCCCGGCGGTTCAGAGGGAGGCTACGAACGCCTTCCAGGCCGGGGCGCCGAAGAGGACGGCGGGGCCGTGGGGGTTCTTGCTGTCGCGGACGGGGACGGCTGCCTGGCGGTGGGCATCGTTCACTTCGAGGCAGTCGTCGCCGTCGGCAGAGCTGTAGCTCGACTTGCGCCAGGCGTCGTTCACTTCGAGGCATGACCCTGAGTCGGCTCCGCTGAAGCTGGACTTGCGCAAGACGTCGCTGACTTCGAGGCAGTCGGCGCCGTCACCGGTGCTGTACGTCGACTTGCGCCACCCTTCCAGGATGGATGCGTTCGGGAGGCTGTTCTGTCGGTCACCTTTGCTCTCCATGCTCGTAATCGTCCGCCACCGAATTGAGCAGCGCAAGCGACCTCTGGTGCGACAACGAGTCACCCAAAGCGTGCTCGAACCGCCCCTGGCAGTCACGCACCACGAAGGGGTCCTCCAGCACCTTGCCAAAGTTCAGCGCTTCCACATAGGCGATCGGAGGCAAGTCGTCGAACCACATGAGGGAGACGAAACCGTCCAAGAGCACATGCGGGCCCACCTCGAACGGCAGCACATGCACCCGGATTCGTTCGCGCTCCCCCAGGTCCACGATGTGCCGCAACTGCCCGCACATCACCGCAGGGCCCCCGATGGGCCTGCGAAGTACAGCCTCGTCCAACAGGTACCACGCCACTGGCGACTTGAAGTCGTCGAAGATCTGCGCCCGCGCCAGTCGCGTGACCAGCAACGCGTCACGTTCCTCCGCGGACTTCGGGGGATACCACAACCGAAAGATCTCGTTCGCGTACGCCCTCGTCTGAAGGAGGCCCGGTACGAGCTTCGGTCCGTACGTACGGATCACAGTCGCCCGCTGCTCCAGCTCCAGCGCTTCGGCGAAGCGTTCCGCCCGCCGCCCGTCTCCCTGGGACGGCAGGAACCGCACGAAGACGCCTCCCGCCCCCAAGACATCGTCCAACCTCCGCGCGTCCTCGACCGTAGGTCGCCGCCGCCCCGCCTCAATGTGGGCGATATGCGTACGCGACATGATCGCCCGCACACTCAACTCCTCCTGGGTCAGCCCCGCCCCCTCCCTCCGCGAACGCAACTCCTCCCCGTACCGCAGCCGTGACTCCGGACTGTCCTCGATGGCCACCGCAACGCCCTCCCGTGCCAGCGCAGTTGTCAAGCCCTACCTACTGGCGAGGCTAGCCGCGCCGACCGCACTGTGTGATCGGAACAGCACACAGAGCGAGAGGCAGCCCGATGGAGACGGACCACCAGCAGCAGCACGCGGAGGGCGCGTACGTGGCGCACGCAAGCACGGACATCTACGGCCCGGGGCGGGTCCTCTCGCAGGACGGCGAGTTCCGCCGCGTCCGGTTCACCCACTTCGTGGCGACGATCCGCGTGGGCGACCTGCGGGCGGCGACACCGGTCGAGGAGAGCGAGATGCGGACGTGGTGGCGGCGGAAGACGGAGCTTTACGGGAACGACTGGTAGGCGCCACACCCGCCTCGTAGGCTGTCGGCGTGACGACGGCGGGAGCAGACTGGCGCACGGGGTTCTCCACGCCTCGGAACGTCGTCATCACGTCTGCGCATGTGCTGTCGGACAAGCTCTGGGAGCGCTACAACTCCGCCGTCGCCCTGGACGGTCGACACCGCGCCAGCTCCCTCTTGTCGGTGCTTTCCGCGACTATCCGCTTCCACGAATACCTGGACAGCCAGCCGGACTACGACGAGTGGGGGCTGCGCGCGACGATCGCGCGGACGGCGGAGAAGGACACCCTCCTGCCGCAGGCCACGGCGCTGTCCCTGCAAAGCGCCGGTGCGCCGCCCCCTCTGACGTACCCGGCTATGTACGCCGAGCAGGCACGCCGACTCGCGGACTCCATGTGCGCCCTCATCGCCCTGATCCGCCAGGACTTGGCGAAGGAGCTCGTCCCGTGCGACTACGAGTACGTGGACACCGTCCCGAGACACGACCGCTCACCGTGCGGTGTGGTCCGCCTGACCACGCCCACGATCCCGCGCGCGCCCGGACGGCCGAACTCCCCATCGATCAGCACTCGATGGGGCGTCTCGGCTGCGCGCCCTCCGGGAGAGGCACACGCGGCGTAGCCGACACGCCCCCGGCTCCGGCTGGGAAGGCCACTGATGTCTCTGCTCGATCTGCCCGATCTCCTTCCGAACGCGCCCTGGTGGGCGATCTGGCTCCTCGTTTTCCTTCTGGTGGTCACGATGTGCGTCACGCGCATCGCCAAGGCCTTCCTGCCGCCCCCCCCAAGGACCGGGGCCAGTGGTGGCGCGACTTCTGGAACCGCCGCGACCGGTGAGCGACGGCCCTGGCACGGCGGCGCCCGCCGGGAAACTCAATATCGCGGCCGATGGCAACCCGTGGTGGCGCCCCTAGTTGAGGGGTTAATAACGGCTGAAACCGGGCCGTATCGGGATCACGGCTTCCGCTTCTAGGCTGACCGCGGCGCACCGCGGGTGCGTGCCCGACCCGACGTTCCGGGAGGTTGACCGTGGCAGCACAGCCAGGCCAGTCAGCACTGTCTGAGGGCATCTACCTCATCAAGAACGAGGCGAGCGGACTGTACGCGGGGGTGCGGCCGGGAGGCGGCGCGAAACAGGGCGCGAAGGTCGTACTGGAGGAGCTGCACGCCGAAGGGCCGGAGCGGCACCGGCAGTTCTGGCATCTGAAGCCGCACAGCGCGCGGGAGGGGTCGTGGACGCTGCAGAACGTCCACAGCACGCTGCGCATGGACATTCTGGTGAACCGGGGCCGCGCGGGCGCGGCGGTGCAGCAGTGCCCGCCGGAGTCCCGGGAGGACCTGCTGGTCACGCAGTTGTGGCGGCCGGAGCGGATCGGCGACGACGTCTACTCCTGGGTGAATGTGAACAGCGGGAAGCACCTCGCGGTGCGGGGTGAGCGCGGGGACGCGGGCGCCGAGCTGGAGCAGGGGGAGCCGAAGACGGAGGAGGGGCGCGGCACGCAGGCCTGGCGCCTGGAGAGCGTGCCCGCGCTCGGTGAGACGAAGGCCTTCGACGCGCTGACCGCGCGGATCATCTCGCCGGGCACCCTCGCCACGCCCGGGAACGTGCTGGCCTCCGCGCTCAAGGGCGTGCTGGACGCGGGCGGCGGGGTCTTCGAGACGATGGCCAAGACCGTCCCGGACCCGCGGGCCCCGTACCTGCGCTTCGACGGCTTCCGCGGCGACGAGTTCATCCGCTTCTCGCCCCGGCGCGGTATCGAGTCCGGTCCGAAGAAGGCAAGCGAGCAGTTCCAGCGGCTCCCGCACGGGTTCCCGGCCGCCGCCGCGGACGTCATCAACACCCGCAAGGGCAGCAGCTATACGCACGCGGCCGTGCTCGGCCATGACATCCGGGAGTTCTCGGAGCGGTCCGCGGACGAACGGGGGCGGCTGCTTCCGGCGGACCTCCAGGGGGCGCAGATCAAGGCCGTCACCGCCGCCGACCGCAAGGGCGACCGCATCGTGTACTTCCTTGAGGACCGTGCCGTGCTCACCATGCTCGACGACCCCGAGTACACGCAGGAGTTCAGGCTGCCGCACGCGCCCCCCGAGTTCCTGCTCGCCCCCGACACCGCCGCCTCCGCCCCCTTCGACGACGCCATGCACTACTTCCTCCTCAAGGACGACCAGTTCGTGATCGTCAGCGAGGGCAAGCTGGTGCAGGGGCCGACGAAGCTCACGGACGCGTACCCCTTCCTGAAGGGCGTGTGGATGTAGCGCCCGGCCGGGTCACACCACGGCCCGCAGCCAGCTCACCAGGATCCCGTTGACCTCCTCGGCCCGCTCCTGCTGCACCCAGTGCCCGCAGCCCTTGAGGATGTGGGACGCGGCCAGGCCGGGGAGCGTCACCGGGTACGCGTCGAGGGCGGCGGACAGCCACTGGAGGGACGGGTCGAGCTCGCCCGCGACGAACAGGGACGGCTGGGTGAGCGGTGCGCCGTCCCAGGCCGCGAGGTCCGCCCAGTCGCGGTCCATGTTGCGGTACCGGCCGAGCGGACCGGCCATGCCGCCCCCCTCGAACTCGTCCGCGTACACGTCGAGTTCCTCCTCGGACAGCCACTCCGGGAGCGGCCCGCCCTGCGGGAAGCGGTCCGACATCCGGCCGCCCTTGGGCACGAAGTGCAGGCTGGGCGCGTCCGGCGGCGGCATCGTGTCGCCGGACAGGGCGGTGTAGAAGCCCGCGATCCAGCCGCGCACGTCCGGCTCCATGTCGGCCTCGGCGCGGCCGGGCTCCTGGAAGTAGGAGATGTAGAAGTCCTCGTCGCCGGGGATCGCGGCGAACGCGTCGGTGGGGCGGGGGCCGCCCCGGGGCGCGTACGGCACGCTCATCAGCGCGGCCGCGCGGAAGACGTCCGGCCGGAGCAGCGCCGAGTTCGCCGCGATGGGCGAGCCCCAGTCGTGCCCGACGATCACGGCGGTCTCCTCGCCGAGCGCGCGGACGACGCCCACGTTGTCGGCGACGTGCGCGAGCATCCCGTAGTCCGTCGTGTCGCGCGGCTTCGAGGAGCGGCCGTACCCGCGTACGTCGATCGCCACCGCCCGGTATCCGGCCGCCGCAAGCGCCGGGAGCTGCCGCCGCCACGAGTACCAGGTCTCCGGGAAGCCGTGCACCAGGAGGACCAGCGGGCCGGAGCCCTGTTCCACGGCGTGGACGCGGATGCCGGGGTTCTCGGGCAGCTCCAGCAGGCTGTGCCTCACATCGAGTGCGTCGGTCATGGTCATGGCTCCTCCGGATGTGCGGGGCTGCTCGTCACGAGTCTGTACGGGGGTGGGGGCGGGTGCCGAGAGTTGTTGCCGGTTCGGCAAACCGCGCCGCCGGACGGGCCCCCGGCAGACCGCCCGCCTTCCCGCGCCCCGTCCCCGTGCCCCCGGCCGGACGGCCTACGCGCGCGGCTTCGCCGCCAGGAGGTGCGCGTGCTGCGTCCGCTCCCCCTCGTACGGCTCGCGCAGCAGGTACCCGTTCGCGGCGAACCCAGCCTCCCGCAGCTGCTCCGTGATCCGCTCCGGCCGCCAGCGCTGGAAGTCCAGGTCCACGTCGTGGCCGAAGGCCTCGTCGAAGTGGCGGATGCCGTCGCCGACCTGGAAGCCGAGCAGGAGCTGCCCGCCGGGGGCGAGGACGCGGTGGAACTCGGCGAAGACCTTCGGCAGGTCGGCCGGCGGGATGTGGATCGTCGAGTACCACGCGACCACCCCGCCGAGTTCCCCGTCCGGCAGGTCGAGCGCCGTCATCGTGCCGACGTCGAACCGCAGGTGCGGATACTTGGCGCGGGCCAGCGCCAGCATCCCCGGCGACAGGTCGATCCCCCGCATCCGCAGCCCCAGGGAGCTCAGGATCGCGCTCACCTCCCCCGTGCCGCACCCGATGTCGGCCACCGTGCCCCCGCCCGCGTCCCGCACCAGCTCGGCGTAGGCCGTGAACATCGCCCGCGCCAGCGGCCAGTTGTCCAGCTCGCCCCGCCACTCCTTCTCGACGGCCTCGGCGATGGCGTCGTAAGACGTCCGGGTCCTGATCAAGTACGCGTCTTCACCCATGCCCGCGACGCTACGCGGAGCCACTGACAACGGCGCCCGGCACCCGCTCCCCTCAGACCTCCTGCGCCGCCACCGACGGCAGCGGAAGCAGCGGCGCCGACGGATACGCCGACGGCGCGCCGCCCGCGAGGCGGGACTTGGGCAGCCAGAGGGAGAGGATCCGGCTGGACCGGTCGAAGTACCGGTCGGGCGCGAGGGACGCGGGCAGCAGCGCCCCGAGGGACGGCGTGGCCTCCAGGTCGGCCGGGGTGGTCCGGGAGGCCACCGTGTGGATGCCGATGAGCCGCTGCTCCGGCTGGTGCAGCAGCCACACGGCCGCGTTCCCGCGCGCCTGGGCCTCGTCGCGCACGGAGCCCCACGCCCGCAGCAGCGCCGCCTCGGCGTCGGTCGCCGTGTCCACGGAGTACCGGAACCGCTCGAACCGGCTCACGTGATGCGCGTCCAGGGGCAGGAAGTTGTGCGCCCCCGCGACCCGCCAGACGAAGCGCTCCACGTTCTGGAAGAACGGGCGGCTCCAGAACTTCACACCCGGCTCGAATTCCAGCTCCTGGCTGGTGAACCGCTCGTAGTCGAGGACGTCGGCCCACGTCTCGAAGAGATACCGGCCGCCGGTGTAGTGCCGCCCCGCCGCCTCGTCCACCCGGCTCGGCATGTACTTCGCGTACATGCCCGGCCGTACGTCCATGACGCGTCGCTCCACCTCCTGCTTGTCCACGATGTCCTGCACGTCCGCCGCGCCGATGCCGGCCGCCAGCGGGAAGTCCGACGTGAACGCGGCCTCCATGGGGATCGGGCCGATGTCGTAGCCCTTGATCGGGCCGGGTCCGTACGTGTGCGTGGCCATGCCACACCCCTTTGCTGCCGTGGGATTCGGGATACACCGGGACCATAACTCGAACATTGACCAATTCCCAAACACTGTTCAACCTTTGCTCGCCGTACCATGGAGCCATGCCTGCTGCCAGCCGCCGCGAGCGCCACCGCGCCCAGACCACCGCCGAGATCAAGGCGACCGCCCTGAAACACCTGGTCGAGGAGGGCGCCGAGGCCGTCGCCCTCCGAGGCATCGCCCGCGACATGGGCATGGCGCCCGGCACGTTCTACAGCTACTTCGACACCCGCGAGGCGCTCCTCGCGGCGCTCGCGGCGGACGCGTACCGGGACCTGGCCGCGCACCTCCGCGCGGCCCGCGAGGCGCATCCGGCGGGGGATCCGGGTGCGCGGGCCCTGGCCCACGGGCTCGCGTACCGGGAGTGGGCGCTCACGCATCCGCAGGAGTTCCGGTTGTTGTTCAGCGGGCGGGGCCGGGTGCCGCGCGCGGACACCGCCGAGAGCGCCGAGGCGGAGTACGAGCTGTGCCTCGGGATCGTGGAGGTCGCGACGACGGCGCGGCCCGCCGTGGGCGGCGGCAGCGGCGGCCTCGGCGGCAGCGCCTACGTCTGGGAGGACTTCGACCCGGCGTTCACCGCCGTGGCCCGCGCCGCCTTTCCCGACCTCACGCCCGCCGTGCTCGCCCTGTCACTGCGGGTGTGGGGGCGGATGCACGGGCTCGTGACGCTGGAGATCGACGGGTTGCTGCGGCCGCAGATCGATGATCCGGCGGTGCTGTACCGGGATGAACTGTGCGATTTGGTCAGGGGTTTGGGACTCTGAGAACCGTCGGGCCGCAGCGCGCCGAGCCCGCTGGGCCCCGTGCGGGTCATACGAGCCCGAGCACCAGCTTCGCCGCCACCGCCGCCCCGTCGTCGCTGACCGCGGCCGCCACCGCCGCCGCCCGCTCGCGGACCCCGGGGGTCAGGGCGGTCGTGAGGGCGGCCGACAAGGAGGCGAAGGTCGGCGTCGGGCCCTCGTGCGCCGCGCCGATGCCGAGCCCGGCGACCCGGCCCGCCCAGTACGGCTGGTCCGTGGCCTGCGGAAGCACCACCTGCGGGGCACCGGCACGGGCCGCCGTCGTCGTCGTGCCCGCGCCGCCGTGGTGCACGACGGCGGCCACCCGGGGGAACAGCGCCTGGTGGTTGGCCTCGCCGACGGCGAAGCAGTCGTCCTGGTCGTCGATCAGGGCCAGGTCGGCCCAGCCGCGCCGGACGAGGACACGGCGGCCCTGGGCGCGTACCGCCTCGATGGCCACCCGGGCGACGTCCGCCGAGCCGTGCATGGGCATGCTGCCGAAGCCCACGTAGACCGGGGGCGCACCCGCCTCCAGGAACGCCGACAGATCGTCCGGCAGGGGGCGTTCGTCCGGCAGGGTCCAGGCGCCGGTCTGTACGACCTCGAACGCCCCGGACTCCGCCTGCCGCCACGGGTCCAGGACCGGGTCCGTCGCCAGCCACGGCCGGTCGCCGATGACGTAGTCGCGGACGTCGGCCACCGGGGGCAGGCCGATGGCGGCCCGGTTGCTGTTGACCGCCTCGCCGAACAGGGCGTTGATGCTGCGGGCGTCCAGGTCCCACAGCACATGGTTGTCGGTGACCTCCGGCGGGAACGGGCGGCCCGGGTACGCCAGCGGGGCGTGGTGCGGCGACGGCAGCGTGAGCTGCTGGAACGTCACCGACACGGACGGAACGCCCCGCTTCTCCGCCACCGACCGCGCCCCGGCCACGGCGGGCACCATGCCGGTGGCCACCAGCGCGTCGCAGCCCTCGGCCGCCTCGCCCACGGCGTCGAGCTGGCTCGCGATCAGCTCGGCCGCGCGCTCCGGCAGGGACTTCGGCTGCCGCGTCGCGGTCGTCAGCTCCCGCGCCGACCGCCCGACCGGCACCAGCTCCACCCCGACCCCGGCGAGGCGCTGCCCGAACTCCTCGTCCGGCGGCGCGCACACCCGTACCTCCGCGCCCAGCTCCCGCAGCCGCACCGCGAGCCCCACCAGCGGCTCGACGTCCCCACGCGACCCGTACGTCGACAGCACCACACGCATTTCGCCACTCCCCATGTCCCCGGCTCCCGGCCTCGAATCCCGGCCTCGGCGGGCGATTCTGCGCCACCACGGGGGCCTTGCCGCAAGCCCCCCGGTGAGCTATACGTTGAGAGTGGCGGGGAGCGGGTGCCCGCTTTTTTCATGCGCCGGGACGGGGCGCTGGTGCTGTGCGCCAGGCACCGGGGCGGCTCTCGCCAGGCTCCGAGGCAGCCCTCAGCAGGCTCCGAGGCGGCTCTCGCTAGGCGCCGGGCACCGGACCCGCAGCCGACCCGGACTCCGCCGACCCGAATTCCGCCGACCCGAGGCGGATCTCCCGCCGCAGCACCTTCCCCGCCTCCGACCTCGGCACCCGCTCCCGGAACTCGATCACGCGCGGCACCTTGAACCCGGCGAGCGCGCCCCGGCAGTGCGCGGCGAGGCGGTCGGCGAACGTGTCGTCGCCCGGTATCCCCGGCTCGGGCTGGACGACGGCGGCGACCCGCTGCCCCCACTCCGCGTCGGGCACCCCGACGACGGCCACGTCCGCGACGTCCGGATGCGCGATGAGGACGGCCTCGACCTCCGCCGGGTACACGTTCACGCCCCCGGAGATGATCAGGTCGGTGCGCCGGTCCCGCAGGTACAGCCACCCGTCCTCGTCGACGTACCCCTCGTCACCGGCGGTGAAGTACCCGCCCCGCATGGCCCGTTCGGTCTTCTCGGCGTCCTTGTAGTACGTGAACGGGACGACGGGCCGGAAGTACACCCCGCCGGTCTCCCCGACGGCGACCGGCCGCCCGTCCCCGTCGAGGATCCGCACGTCGATGTCCGCGAGAGGCTGCCCCACGGTGCCGGGCCTGGCCAGCCAGTCGGCGCTGCTCGCGGCGGTGACCCCGCCCTCGGTCGCGGCGTAGAACTCGTACAGGACCGGCCCGAACCAGTCGATGGCGCGCCGCTTCACGTCGGGCGGGCAGGGCGCGGCGCCGTGCACGACAGCGCTCAGGCTCGACACGTCGTACCGCCCGCGCACCTCGGCGGGCAGCCGAAGGAGCCGGTGCAGGACCGTGGGCACCGCGAACAGCACGCCGACCCGGTGCCGCTCGACGAGCTCCAACCAGTCCTCCGTACGCGGCCGTTCGGCGATCACGACCGTGTGCCCGAACTGCATCGCCATGTTCGCGAACAGGCCGGGCGCCGCGTGGTACAGCGGCGCGGCACACAACTGCGTGTACGCGCCCGGGCGCACGCCGACCCGGGTCAGGAAGTCCACCTCGTACGGACTCGGCCCGGGAGGCCCGTCCCACAGCTCCCGGCGGACGGCCTTGGGGCGGCCGGTGGTGCCGGAGGTGTAGAGCATGACGCCGCCCGCCCGGGGGTGCGGGGGCGGGGTGGCGGGGGCGGTGGCAAGGAGGGCCTCGTAGCCGGTCCAGCCCGGGGGCGGCCGCCCCGCCCCCCACACCAGGCGCCGTTCCGCCGGGATTCCCGCGGCGTCCAGCGCGGGCCCCGCCACGTCGAGCAGCGACGCGTCCACGACCACCACCCGCGCCTCGCTGTCGGTGACGACATGCGTCACCTCGGCGGTGGTGAAGTGGTGGCTGAACGGCGTGAAGTACAGGCCCGACCGGCCGGTGGCGAGCCGCAGTTCGAAGAAGGCGCGGCTGTTGGGCAGCATCGCGGCGACACAGTCCCCCGGCCGCAGCCCGAGCCCCGCGAGGACGTGCGCGAGCCGGTGCACCCGGGCCGCGAGCTCCCCGTACGACAGGGTGGTGCCGTCGGGCTCGACGAGCGCGGGCCGGTCGGGATGCGCGGCGGCGACCTCGCCGAAGCCGATGTCCGTACCCGCCCCTGCGCCCATGTCCGCCCCCTCGCGCTGCCGTCCCGCGTCCATGGCGCATCGTAAGCATCGGGACGTCGCCTTGGCATCAGTGCGCTGACCTGGCCCGACCTGCCCCGCCCCCGACCCGCTCAGGTCCGGACGCCGGGCGGGAGCCGCTGCATGGTGGTGCTGAGCATGCGGGCGCTGCGCCGCGCGACCTCCGTGGTGTGCGCCAGGCGGCGCGGGTCGGGCACGGCCACGCCCACGGCGGCGGTAGCGCGCGGCGCCGATGAACTTGCCACCGCCGCCCGTCGGTTCGCTCACCGCCGCGAACACGCGCGTGTTGGCGGTGAAGGTGGAACTCGTGAGGTTGAAGCGCACGAACCCGTTCCACGCGCCCCAGTCGTACCGGTAGGTGTAGCCGTTGCCCGAAAGGTCCCGCGGGCTCACCTTGCCCGCCTGCCCGATGACCCGGATCTCCGATTCCTCTAGCTTGGCCTCGACGACCTGCTCGGGACCGTGCGGCGTCTGACGGTCTGCCATGTCGCTCCCCCTCGCCGTCCGCCGTCCCCGGCGAGCGGCGAATCACGCGGATTTCCTACGCGTTCGAGGCCGCCCGCGTCCGCGGAGCCCGGGCAAGCGTTGTTCCGCTGACCGGACCGGAACGTCTCCCGGCCGCCCGCCACCGGGCCCGCGGGGTCCACCGGGTCACAGCTCGACCCGGTACAGCCGCTCGGCCGGATCGACCACGGCATCGAGCCGCAGGCCCACGCGCAGGGCGGGATGCGGCGAGCGCTTCCAGGTCGCCTCGAACGCCCGGAACCCCGGCCCGCTGAGCCGCAGCACGACCACGGCACCCGCGTCGTCCCCGCTGTCCCACTCGGTCAGCCCGATGACCTCCGCGACCGCCGGCACCCCGACGGCGTCGAGCCGCCGGTTGTGCTTCCGCTCGGCGGCGACGGTGACCCAGACGAGGAGACCCACGGGCACGAGAACCACCGTGCACACGATGCCGACGGCCAGGACGCCCTTGCCCGCGACGAGGGTGAGCCCCAGCAGGAACGGCCCCGCGAGGCACAGCCCGGCGACGACCGCGTACAGCCACACCGCCGACCAGCGGCCGATCGCCGACACCTGCGTCGGCCCG
This sequence comes from Streptomyces flavofungini, assembly GCF_014650815.1. Classification (GTDB taxonomy): domain Bacteria; phylum Actinomycetota; class Actinomycetes; order Streptomycetales; family Streptomycetaceae; genus Streptomyces; species Streptomyces flavofungini. Next base: position 273,374 of record NZ_BMVR01000009.1, on the reverse strand, counting down.
TTCACCTCAGCGCTTCGGCCGCTCGGCCACCGCGCGCGCGAGCCGCTCCGCGAAGGCGCGCAGCGCGTCGAGGCGGTGCGGGTCGTACGGCATGGAGTGCCGCACGCCCGACGTGAGGGTGATCTCCATCCGGGGCCTGCGGCCGGTGCCGAACTCCAGGCGGGGCTCCTGGAAGAGGTGGCTGCGGTGGGTGTCGGAGTAGCCGAAGACCTCAAGCACGCGGCCGTCGAAGGAGAGCAGGACGGTGTCGGTCACGAACACCTCGTGCAGTTCGCGGGTTTCACAGGTTATGCGTGGTTCGTGTGCTTCATGTGCTTCATGTGCTTCATGTGCTTCGTACGGTGGTGTCGTCACGTCGTCTCACCGTCCCCGGCGTAGAGGTAGCCGCCCGGACGGGCCGGGTCGGCGATCAGCAGCACCTGGTCCCCGGTGCGCGGGATTCTCAGCTTGGACACGATGGTCTGGAGTGCGATCCGCTCGGTGTCGGTTCCGGACGGCTGCAGTACCAGGTCGACGATCGGGTCGAAGTTCACCAGCTTGCCGGTGTCGGTGATCGACACGACGACGGCGGGCAGGGTCGGTGCCCCCATGGCCAGCAACTGCCGCGCGTGGACGGCGGAGTTGTGCGCGCCGATCGACTGCTGGACCTTGGCGAAGTCCTCGCCGCCGAGGAACGCGCGCGTCGTACGACCGTAGAAACCCTTGCCGCCGGCCACCTTCCCGGCGATCTCGGCGGCCCGCTCCTCGCGGGTCCTGCGCTTTCCGAAGAGTCCCATGGTGTGCCTTCCCCCTCTGGTGCGGGCTCTGGTGCGGGCTCTGGTCCTGGTGACCGGTGGTGCTGCCCGGCGTCGTCGAGGGGAACGCTAGGGGGCGGTCTTCGCCTACCGATCCCAGGTTCGACCGTCTGTTCCCCGACGACGTAATCTCGGGCCATGCCGTCCGCGAGCACGCTGCCGAGCGACGGGCACCGTCCGCGTGCCATGGTCATCGACGGGGCTTGGCGTGGGATCGGGGCGGAGCCCGGGGCGGGGGCGGGGGCGGGGCATGGGCCGGGGTCGGGAGTTGAGTCGCTGAGCGGGCCCGGGGGCGCGCCGTTGACCCGGACGGTCAAGCTGATCGTGCTGCCGCTGATCGTCAGACCCGCGCTGCGCCCGGAGCTGGCGGCCGACTTCCTCGCTCCGCGCGAGGCCGACCGTCTCGCCGCGCTCATCCGGGAGTCCGGCGCGCTGCTCGCGGCGACCGCCCAGTGGTTCACGCTGCTCAAGAAGACCCGCCGGGCGTTGGGGATCGTGGCGGGCAACCCCCAAGACCTGTACTTCCAGCGCTGCTTCGAGCTGGCGGCCGAGCACGGGACGCCCTCGGGTGCCGCGGGTGCCGTGGCCAGGGCCGTGGTCGAGGAGATCGCGGAGGTGACCGTCGGGCGGACGGTGGCGGCGTTGAAGGAGCATCTGAGGGACGGGGGCCGGTGGGCGCGGCTCGATGGGGAGTTGGCGGCGACGTGGGCGGCGGGGCGGGCGGGCGCCGACGGGTCGGACGCCGGTGCGGGTGTGGGCCTGGGTGCGGTGGTCGGCTTGGCGGGGGAGGTCCTGGAGGCCTGTGGCGCGGGTGGCTCGGGCGGGCGCCCCGGCGCGGGTGGCTCGGGCGGGCGCCCCGGCGCGGGCCCGCTGCCGGAGGAAGGCTCGTCGGGCTTCGCGGACATGGTCCGGGGCGGGCACGGGAGCCTGCTCGGGCGGGCGCTGTGGGCGCGTACGAGCGGGGTGTGGGGACGTGACGACGTACCGACGCATCTGGGACTGACCGCGCACCAGGCGCCGCCGCGTCCGGAGGTCGGCCGGAGCGCGTCGACCGCCACGCTCCCCGCGCCGCTCGACCGCACGCTCTTCGAGCGGCTCTTCACCGTCCTCCAGACGTCGGCACACCGCGAGGAACTGCCGACGGTGCCGGAACTCGTGCGGCGGGAGGTCGGACGGAGTTGCGCGCCGCTTGGTCTGTACGACGAGAGCCTGCGGGTGGCCGTCGTGCTCGGGGGGCGGCTTGCGGTGGGGCTGGATCCGTTGGGGGGTGGGGGTTCGGGGGCGGGGGCGGCTTCCGTGTCCGGGGCGGCTGCCGCGTCCGAGGCTGCCGCCGGGGCGCGGGGAACTTTCGCGTCCGGGGCGGCTGCCGGGGCGCGGGGAACTGTCGCGCCGGGGGCGGCCGCCGGGGTGGGAGGAGCAGCCGCGCCAGGGGCCACCGCGGCCCACCGCGTCGTCAACAGCCGCTGGCAGCGCGAGGCTTCGGTCCTGCGCGCCCGCAGGATGACCCTCTCCCCGCGCCCGGACCCGGACGGCGGCGCGTTGGAAGCCCTCGCCCACGACCTGCGTAACCCGTGGTCGGCGTACATGCGGCGGCTGTGGGTGCGGCTGCACGGGCGGGACGTGCGGGGTGCGGGGCTGCCGGACGCGGGGGCGGCCTGGGCGGTGCTGGACGGTGTGGCGCGCTCGGTGATGATGGACCACCGGGCCCGGGTACGGACGGCGCTGCGCACGCTGTCGTCCGGGGCGCGGTCGGCCGACGGCCCCTCGGCCGACGCGCTGTCGCCGCCCGCCCCGAAGCCGGCCCAGCCGAAATCGCCCGCCCCGAAGCCGGCCGAGCCGAAGTCCGCCGAGCCGAGGAGCGCGTGATGCCGGAGGGGCAGGCCGACATCCACATCGCCCGAGCCGACGACGGCACCATCCGCGTCGTCGCCCCGGCCACCGACCCCGCCACGGGTCCCGGCCCCGCCCCCGCCTTCGCCCAGGCCGTCCTCGGCGTCGCGGGCGCCGTCCTGACCTGGCCCGTCCTCGGCGCCCCCGGCCTCCCGACAGCGGAGATCCACGACGCGGGCCGGGCCCAGCAATGGCTGTGGGCGATCTACGGCGAACGCACGGCAGCCGCCGTCCACGCCCTCGCGGCTGGGCCACGGCCCACTGACGTGCCCCTGCCGGAGCTGACAGCGCCCCTGCCGGAACAGCCGACCCCCCTCGCGCACACCGCCGCCCGCCTGGCCCTCGCCCACTGGGCCGCCCGCTGGTGGCCCACCTCGCACCTGGACGGGATCCCGGCCCTCGAACCGGACGTACTCGGCCTGGAGTCGGCCGCACTGACCCACGAATGCCAGCAACTTTTCGACGACACCGCCGACACCACCGACACCACTGCCGCCACCGACGACATCGACGCGCCGGGCGGCCTGTCCGACCTGTCCGACCCGGATGAACCGGATGATCCGGATGATCCGGATGATCCGGATGATCCGGATGACCCGGATGACCCGGACCTCCACGCCGACCCGAGTGACCAGCCCGACGGCAACGCGGCCGAGCTGATCGAGGAGCACCAGGCCGCACTCGCCCCCCTGACCCACTGGTGGCGCGCCACCCACCGGTCGGCAGCCCCGGTACCCCAACTGGACCACGTCCTCAGGCTGATAGACGAAGCGGCGGACAACGCCGGACTGGACAGCGAGCCGCTGCGCCAACTCCACTCGTCCCTGAACACCGCAACGCAACACACCCCCGTCGACACCAGCCCCGTCGACGTCACCCCCGCCGATGTCACCCCGGTCGACCTCACCCCCGCCGACCTCACCACCCTCTTACCCCACCTCCACCCCCACGCCTACGCCCTCACAGCAGGCGCCCCCGCCCCCGCCCCGACCGGCCGAGTCATCGCCCGCGGCTCAGGAACCAACCACTGGCACCGCTATCCACCCGGCTTCGTCGACGCGGCCGAGACCGCCGTCTCCTGGACCGCGTACGCGATCGGCGCCGAACGCCGGATCGAGGTCGAGGTCATCGCCGACGCCACGGCCCCCGTCGACGGCGTACGCCTCGCCGCCGAGGTCGAGGTGAACGGCGGCCCACCGCACCGCGTCCAGCTCGCCCGCCGGGACGACGTGTGGACCGGCCGGTCGGACCTCGACATCCCGGCCGCCGCGAGGTCGCCACGTATCGAAGTAGGTGTCCTGCTCCCCGGGTTCGACCCGGGCCCCGACGCCACCCCCGGCTCCGACCCCGACCCCGACACACCACCGGGCACGTCCGCCCGCGCCACCCGCGAAGCGATCCGCGCCCTGGCCCGCCAACGCCTGGCAGCCGCGACGCCGCTGCCCGCCCCGCAGGCCACGGACACGCACCCGCAGCATCCGCACCCCACGCCCCCCTTCCTCGCCGAGATGGCCGCCGCAGCCGCAGAGGAGGACTTCTGACCCATGCCGAAGGACGAAGCGGACCAGCCGGACCCGCCCGCCCCGCCCGCGTCGCCCACGCCGCCCACGCCGCCCGCGCCACTGAGCTACGGCGAGCCCTTCGACACCGGCTTCGCCCTCGCCGAACACCACCAGCTCACCCCCGACCTCCCCGCCGCCCAAGCCGTCTACGCCGAACTCCTCGCCTTCGCCGAGTCGATCGAGGACACCCCCGACGTACAGCTCCTGCGCGGACACCTCCTCTCCGACCTCGGCTCGGTCCAGCTCAGCGCCACGGACCTCCCCGGCGCGGCCCGGTCCCTCGACCGGGCCCGCACCCTGATCCGAGGCATCGCGTCCGTCCCGATGGGCCCGCGCGGCCGCCAGCTCTGGCTGGAGGTCCTGCTCAAAACCCTCCTGGCCAGGGCCGAACTGCTCCGCCGAACCGGCGACTTGGACGAGGCACAGGCGACGGCGGACGAGGCGGCGGCCGTGCTGCCCGAGTTCCAGGACCCCGAGGGCCTGCGCGGCGCCGAGGTCGGACTGGCCCGGCTGCATCTGCTCCTGGACCGCGGCGAGTGGGGCGCCGCCGAGGAACTCGCCTCGGCGCTCCTCGCCACGGCGCCCGCCATCGAGCCGCACCTCCTCGACTGCCTGGGCATCGTCTGCGCCTCGACCCACCGCTTCGACCTGGCGGCGGACTACTTCGCCCGCTCGGACGAGGGGTATCAGGCGCTGGGACACCACGCCGGTCGGCAGCAGCTGCTCTCCCACCGGGCGTACGCCGCGCTGCGCGCCGGGGACTTCGACCGCGCGGAGCAGTTGTACGCCGAGGCCGCCGAGGTCTTCGAACGGCAGGGCCAGTTCGAGGACCTGGCGGTCTGCGAACAAGCCCGCGCCTTCCTCGCGGCACGACGCGGCGACACCGCCGACGCGAACGACCTGACCGCGTCGAGCCTCGCCCGCTTCGAACGCCTCGGCGCCACGATCGCCGCCGCCGACACCATGCTGATGGGCGCCCGGCACGCGTACGAACAGGGCGACATCGACGAGATGAAGCGCCTCGCCCAGGGCGCGCGGGACGCGTACCAGGAACGCGGCGTGTACGAGCGCTGCGCCCAGGTCGACCTCATGCTCGCGAAGGCCCTTGAGGACAACCTGACCCGCACCGACCACGGCGAGCACGAGCGCACGTCCCTCGCCGACGCGCTCTCCCTCGCCCTGCCCGCCGCCCTGACCCTGGAGGCGGCCCGCTACGACTTCGCCAGCGCGCACGCCCGCAGCCAGTGGCACCAACTGGCGGACGACGCGATGCAGTTGGCGTTCCGCCTGGCCCTGCGTGCCGAGGACCAGGGCTTGATCTTCGAACTGGTGGAACACCGCTGCGCCGGCGCGTCCTTGGCTCTGAGCCGCACGGAACGCACACCGCCGTCAGCCCCCGGCGCGGCACCGGTCTTCCCGGACGCGGCGATGAAGACGCACACGCCAACCGCCTCCGGTGGCAACGGCCCTGGCCCGATGGCGCTGGGCGGCGTGGCGGCCGAAGCCGCGGCCTCCGTCGGCCTGCGCGTCGCGCCCCCACCCCGCGTGCTGATGTCACCCGAAACGGGCCGCGTCGCACTCCAGCAGTACATCCAGGCAGCCGAATTCCGCTACCACCGGCGGATCGTGAGCGAGGAAGAGGTGCCGTTCTGGCCACCGACGACGACCTGACGAACCCCACCCGCCCGGTGGTCCAGGTCCGCCTCGCCGACGCGGGCGACCTGCACATGACGTGGACGTGGACGACCGGAGCCCAGGGCTTCGGCACGGGCTACGCACCGGCGCGGGAGGTGGACGAGGCGATCCGCGCGCTGGTGGCTGCGCTGCCGGGCGAGGGCGGGGGCGGGGATGGGGGTGAGGGCGGCAGCGAGGCCAGGGGTGGCAGCGGAGCCAGGAGCGAAGGCGAGGGCGGGAGCCGAGGCGCGGGAGACGGAGGCGGAGGCACGGGAGGCGGAGGCGGAGGCACGGGAGGCGGAGGCGGAGGCGCGGGAGGCGGAGGCGGAGGCGCGGGAGACGGAGGCGGAGGCGCGGAGGGAATGCGGCGCGCGTTCCATTCCGGGGCACTGACCACGTACGAGACCGAGCGCCGCCTGGCCCGCCGACTCTCCGAAGCACTGTGGCCGCCAGGCCTGACAGCCCAGATCCGCCAGGTATCAGCGCGCCTCGGCCGCCCCCTGATCCGCCTGCAACCGTCCCCCCGGGTGGCCCAGGTCCCCTGGGAACTCCTCTCCGTGGAAGCCGCCCCCACCGACCCCACGACGGACACCCGCCTGCTCGACCTGGCAGACATGGCCACGACGGCCCCGGCATCGCTCCGTACCCCCACCACAACTCACCACGCCCCGGCCGCACCCCGGGAAACACCCCCGGCCCCCACCCGGGAAGCAACCCTGGACCCCGACCCCGACCCCGACCCCGACCCCGACACCACCCCCACCTCCGCCCCCGTCGTCCTCATCCTCGACCCCCGCATCCCCGGGTTCCGCGCGGACTCCCCCCTCGGCTCGGTCCTGGGCCCCCCGGGCTCGGACCCCGCCCTCCTGGCCCTCGTCCAGCGCCACCTCGACGCGGGCCCCGTCGCACCCCCCGCGACCACCCCCACCGAGGCCCTGCGCCGCACGGACCTGGACCGCGACTGGCTGGGCGAGACGCTCCGCAGGGGCGCGAGCCGCCTGCTGTACGTGGGCCATGTGAGCGGCGCCCCGCTAGCGGCGGGCCAGAGCGAGGACGTAACCCTCCACCTCTCCTGCGGCCCGGAAACCACGGGCCTGACGCCCGCGCTCCGCACCCACCGCCCCCTGTCGGCGAAGGACCTCCTCCTGGGCACGCTCCCGCTGCGCCCTGACGGCGTGCCGGGAGCACATCTCTGGCCGGCCCCGCCACGCGTGGCCCTGATCGCGTGCGAGAGCGGCGGCGACCTTCGCTTCACGGAGTCGTTCGGCCTGGCGACAGCGATGATCCACAACGGCGCACACCTGGTCACGGCCACGCGCTGGGTCCTGCCGACGAGCTTCGCCTTCCACCGCCTGGCCGCCCTGCCGGACTCCGTACGCCCCCTGACCCAGGCAGTGATCGCGGTCGACAACGCCCACGATCACCCCGACCCCGTGCACCAACTGGCCCGCTGGCAACGCAGTCAACTGAACAACTGGCGCGCGGACCACCGTGTCGAACACTCCCCCCTGCTCTGGGCATCCCTGACCTGCATCATCAAATAAAGGCATCCCAAACCGTCGGATACTCCAACGAAACAACCCCCGCCGCCATCGCGGCAGCCCCCGCCGCCCACACCCCAAGAAGGAACCGAACGGCCGCCGCACGCTCACGCCGATCATGCTCAAGATCGTGCGTAAAAACAGCCGGATCACTGGGCGCGTAGTGAATGCGAACCTCACGCCCGAGGGATTTCCGGGGCTCAGGAATTCCGTCCCGACTCAACGCGGTGACCTGGACTCCCTCAAGCGTAGTAAAAACAACAACGGGCGCATGATTGACGATCTCGCCCCCCTCCCCATCGGTGTAAACGTCCCTGGTGACAGCGACAACCCGACCAGGAACAGCAACAGCCCCCGCCAACAAGGCGCCACGAGCACGAGCAGACGCGATATCCCGACTGAAAGCCCCACCAAGCATCAAGAACCCCCCAACGCATACCAGCCCAACCTCATACCCCCAGACGAAGAACGCCTGAACAGCCAACCCCAAAAGCATCAGAACAACCGCACAGTTCGGCCCCCCGAGTCCCCGGGTCTCCCCCGCCGAATCCAGCATCAAAGAGAACCGCCCGGGCCGCCCCCGCGGGAACCGCACCGGAAACTCCCGCCCCACCCAGGCCGCATCCACCACATGCCCCCGCTTCCCCGCATGCCGCAACCGCCACTCCCGCCCCCTACCGGGATCCCAGAACGCGACAGTCACCGGCACCCCACCCCGCTTGGACTCCCCATGCCCAGGCGCATGCACCTCCACGACCCGAGCAGTAACCCAAACGGCCCGCTGCACCCGGGTAACCCCACCCAACGAGCAGGCATACCCGACCACCGCGAGCCCCCCGGGCACCACCCACCACAACCCGAGCAGCCTCTCCACGTCCATCCCCCGAGGCTCCCCGCCCCGGCCCTCCTACCGATCCCAGGTTCCCCCGGCCCCCCGGGGTACCGGTACATAGAAAAAACCCAGGTCAGTTGATAACTGACCTGGGTTTCAGTGGAGCCGCCTTCGGGATTCGAACCCGAGACCTACGCATTACGAGTGCGTTGCTCTGGCCATCTGAGCTAAGGCGGCGCGCTGTCCGCACCTATGGTGCGATCAGCAACGACGCCAAGTCTACACAGTTTCCAAGGGTGCTCCGTACACCCCTGCGAGGTGGCGGCGCGGGCGGCCGTGCGGGTCTCTGAGCTGGGGTTATGTGCAGCGCTTGGCGTTCTTGGGGGCTCGGCCCGTCAGGAGGTAGGTGTTGATCGTCTCGTCGACGCAGCGGCTGCCTCGGCCGTACGCGGTGTGGCCGTCGCCCTCGTAGGTGAGGAGGCGGGCGGAGGTGAGCTGAGCGGCGAGGGCCTTGGCCCAGCGGTAGGGGGTGGCGGGGTCGCGGGTGGTGCCGACGACCATGATCGGGTCGGCGCCCTCGGCCTCGATGCGGTGCGGCTTGCCCGTGGCCTTCGTGGGCCAGTACGTGCAGTTCAGGGCCGACCAGGCCAGGCCCTCACCGAAGACCGGGGAGGCCTTCTCGAAGTCGGGGAGCGCCTTGCGGACGTCCTCGGGGGAGGTGAAGGACGGCGGCAGGTCGAGGCAGTTCACGGCGGTGTTGGCGAACATGAGGTTGGAGTACGAGCCGTCGCCGTCGCGCTCGTAGTAACTGTCGGAGAGGGCGAGGAGCATCGAGCCGTCCTTGTCCTTCATCGCCGCGGCCAGCGCGTCGCGCAGCTGCGGCCAGGACGTCTCGTCGTACATCGCGGCGATCACGCCCGTCGTGGCCAGCGCCTCGCCGAGCTTGCGGCCGTCGGCCGGGCCGGTGTCGCCCACGCTCAGAGGGGCGCGGTCCAGGTCGGCGAAGAAGCCCTTCAGGCGCTTGCCCGCGTCCGCCGCGTTCTTGGTGCCGAGCGGGCAGTCCGGCTGTCGCACGCAGTCCTTCGCGAACGACTGGAACGCCGTCTCGAAGCCCGCCGTCTGGTCGCGGTTCATCCGGCGCGCGGGCAGCGAGGGGTCCATGGCGCCGTCGAGGACCAGGCGGCCGACGCGGTCGGGGAAGAGACCGGCGTACGTCGCCCCGAGGAAGGTCCCGTACGACGCCCCCACGTACGTCAGCTTCTTGTCGCCGAGCGCCGCGCGCAGGATGTCCATGTCACGGGCCGCCTCCACCGTGGAGACGTGCCCGAGCAGCTTCCCGGACCGCTTCTCGCAGCCCGCCGCGAACTTCTTGTACGACGCGGCGAGTTGCCCGGTCTCCCGGCGGTCGTCGGGCGTGGTGTCCGTCTGCGTGTACGCGCTCATCTCGCGGTCGTCCAGGCAGGTCACCGGCTCGCTGCGGGCCACGCCGCGCGGGTCGACCGCCACCATGTCGTAGCGGGCGCGGACCTTTTCCGGGTAGCCGAGGGCCGCGAAGGACTGGAGGTATCCGACGGCCGAGCCGCCCGGTCCGCCCGGGTTCACGAGCAGCGAGCCGAGGCGGCCTTCCGCCTTGGCGCCCGCCTCGGTGCCCGCCTTGGATCCTCCCGTCGCCCGCTTGCGCGACACCGCCAGCTTCACGTCGCCCGCGTCCGGCTTGTCGTAGTCCAGGGGCGCCTTCATCGTCGCGCACTGGAATCCGGGTACGCCGCAGCCGCGCCAGCGCAGCTTCTGGCCGTAGTACGACGCGAGTTCCTTCGGTGTGGCGCGGGGCAACTCGTCCATGACGACGTCCGTCGACGAACTCGCCGAGGAGCAGCCGGAGATGAGCAGGCCGACGGCCAGGAGGGACAGGCTGCCGCGGCGCAGGTGGCGGGCGCGGGTGCGTGCTCGCGGGCGCTGTCGTTCGAGGTGCCGGTCGGGGTCTCCTGCTCGAGCGGGCGTGCTGGCTCGGGGATGGGAGGTTTCCATCTCGCGAGACTAACTCTATGGAGTTGTTGAATCACTTTGCGTACTCGTATGGGTGATGCGGTCAATTGGCGATTGCGGTCACCTCTTGTGGTCGTCGCTTGGGCTCGCCTCTTGTGGTCGGTGCGCGGTCGTCTGGTCGGTACGCGGTCGTCCCGACGTTCGCCGCGCGCGCCGCGCCCCCTCAGCCCGCCCGCAGCGCCACCGTCATCGCCTCCACCGCGAGCAGCGGCGCCACGTTCCGGTCCAGCGCCGTGCGGCACGCGCCGATCGCCTCTATGCGGCGCAGCGTCGACTCGGGCGAGGTGTCCCGGGCCATGCGCTCCAGCATGTCCTGCACCTCGGTGTTGGCGAGCGGGACGCGGGAGCGCAACTGGAGGGCCAGGACGTCTCGGTAGACGCCAGTGAGGTCGATGAGGGCGAGGTCGAGGCTGTCGCGCTGCGTACGGGTCTTGCGGCGCTTCTGTCTGTCCTCGAGTTCCTTCATCACGCCCGCCGTGCCGCGCGGCATCCGGCCGCCCTGGGCCGCGCCGAGCGCCGCCTTCATGTCCTCGGTCTCCTTGACGTCGACGTCCTCGGCGACCTGCTTGGCCTCCTCCGCCGCCGTGTCGATCAGCTCCTGCGCGGCCTTCAGGCAGCCGCCGATCTCCCCGACGCGCAGCGGCAGTTTGAGGACGGCGGCCCGGCGCTCCCGCGCGCGCTCGTCGGTCGCGAGACGACGGGCGCGGTCGATGTGTCCCTGGGTGGCGCGGGCGGCGGCCGCGGCGGCGGTCGGGTCGATGCCGTCGCGGCGGACGAGCATGTCGGCGACGGCCGCCACCGAGGGCGTACGCAGGGTCAGGTGACGGCAGCGGGAGCGGATGGTGGGCAGGACGTCCTCCAGGGACGGCGCGCAGAGGAGCCACACGGTGCGGGGTGCCGGTTCCTCCACCGCCTTCAGGAGGACGTTGCCCGCGCCCTCCGTGAGGCGGTCCGCGTCCTCCAGGACGATGACCTGCCAGCGGCCGCCGGCCGGGGAGAGCTGGGCGCGGCGGACCAGGTCGCGGGTCTCCTTGACGCCGATGGACAGCAGGTCCGTGCGGATGACCTCCACGTCGGCGTGCGTACCGATCAGGCTCGTGTGGCAGCCGTCGCAGAAGCCGCAGCCGGGCTCGCCGCCGAGTGCGCGGTCGGGGCTCACGCACTGCAGGGCGGCGGCGAACGCACGGGCGGCGTCGGCTCGGCCGGAGCCGGGCGGGCCCGTGAACAGCCAGGCGTGCGTCATCTTCGACGACTCGGGCAGCGGGGTGTCCGCCGCGACGGCGGTGACGAGCGCGTCGGCGTCACGAGCGGCGGCGCCGAGCTGCGCGCTCACCTTCTCCTGGCCCACCAGGTCGTCCCATACCGGCATGGGTCACCGCCTTCGCCCTACCGACGCACACCACCCTCGGCGTACGTCCCGTTTCGCACTGTCGGATCTCATTGTGGGGCACCCCACTGACAACGCCGCCCACGACCGCCTTGAGCTGGGCCGATACGCGACCGGGCACGGTGGCCGATGCACGACCGGGCACGGTGACCGACGTCCGGACACGAGTGCGGGCCAGGCGCGAGCGGGTACCTCAACACCCGCCACGCCCGGCCCACATCAGCTGCCCGCCACGCCCCCGCGAGCCTCAGCGCCCCCGCCGCCGCCTCTCGTCCACATCATCGTCCTCGTGCGACCCGAGCAGCTCGTCCGCCAGCGTCGGCAGGTCGTCCAGCGGCGTCTCCTCGGCCCAGTCGGAGGGCGGCCGCCGCCTCGGCGTACCGTCCTCGTCGACCTGCGGCAGCTCCCGCGTACGGTCGTTGGGACCCCGCAGCGCCTCGCCCGACCGGTCCGCACCGGACCGGACGTCCTCGGGCCGCTCGTCGCGGAAGTAGCCCGGCGGCACCTTGTCCGCCACGCTCTCCGCCTGCCCGCCCCGCGCCGCGGGCTCGTGGCCCACCGCCGGGAGGACCGCCGTCTCGTCGGCCGCACCCGGCACCGTCGCCTTCGGCAGCTCGGCGGTCACGTCGGACGCACCGGACCCAGCGGACGCACCGGACGCACCGGACGCACCGGACGCACCGGACGCACCGGACGCGACCCCGCCGGACCGACCCGCGCCGCCGGATTGCCCCGTCCCCACAGCCCCGCCCTCCGGAACCTGCGGCAGCACAGCCGTCTCATCGGCGGCACCCGGAACCTGCGGCTTCACCACGGGCGTGGCCACGGTCGTCTCGTTGTCAGGCGCCTTGCCGGACGGAACGGGGGCCTTGTCGGCCGACTTCGGGGCCGACTTGTCGAGCGACGCGTTGCCGGTCGCAGCACCGCCGGACGCCGCACCGCCGGACGCCGCGTCGCCGGGCGACCCAGCCCCCGCAGCCCCCGCAGGCCCGGCGCCCCGCGCGGACCCAGCGGACCCCGCAGGCCCGCCGGACCCCACAGCCTCCGCGGCCCCCGCAGCCGCCTCCGCCAACAGCCGAGCCTCCTCGGCCCGCCGCAGCGCCTCCTCCGCCTTGCGCTGCTTGTCGAGGCGTCGGGCCTCGGCCTCCGCGTGCAGGCGGGCCTGTTCGGCGGCGGCGCGGCGACGCCGTTCCTCCTCGGCGGCGCGGGCCTGCTCCTCGGCCTCGCGCCGGGCTTCCTCGGCGAGGACCCGCGCGCGCTCCTCCTCGGCCTTGCGGCGGGCCTCCTCGGCGCGCAGCCGGGCCTCCTCGGCCTGGCGCTCGGCCTCGCGGCGCTGGGCCTCCTCCAGCTCGCGCCGCTTGCGCTCTTCCTCCTCCGCGCGGAGCTTGGCGAGCTGTTCCTGGCGCTCGCGCTCCAGACGCTCCTCCTCGGCCTTGCGCGCGGCCTCCTCCTCGGCGCGCCGCCGCGCCTCCTCCTCGGCCTTGCGGCGGGCCTCTTCCTGGGCCTTCACCTCGGCTTCGGAGAGGGGCAGTACGACGTCGAGGCGGTGCCGGATGACGGTGGTGACGGCCTCCGGCTCCTGGGCCGCGTCGACGACCAGGTACCGGCCGGGGTCGGCGGCGGCCAGGGTGAGGAAGCCGGAGCGCACGCGCGCGTGGAACTCGGCGGGCTCGGACTCGAGCCGGTCGGGCGCCTCGGTGAAGCGCTCGCGGGCCGCCTCGGGGGCCACGTCGAGCAGGACCGTCAGGTGCGGCACCAGGCCGCCGGTGGCCCACCGGTTGATGCGGGCGACCTCGGTCGGCGACAGGTCCCGGCCCGCGCCCTGGTAGGCGACGGACGAGTCGATGTAGCGGTCGGAGATCACCACGGCCCCGCGCGCGAGGGCGGGTCGTACGACGGTGTCGACGTGCTCCGCGCGGTCGGCGGCGTACAGCAGCGCCTCCGCGCGGTGGGACAGTCCGGCCGACGACACGTCGAGCAGGATCGACCGCAGCCGCTTGCCGACGGGCGTGGCGCCCGGCTCGCGCGTGACGACGACTTCGTGGCCCTTGGCGCGGATCCACTCGGCCAGCGCCTCGGCCTGCGTGGACTTGCCCGCGCCGTCGCCGCCCTCCAGGGCGATGAAGAACCCGGAGTCGGCAGCCGCCTGCACGGGGTCGTCGCCGCCGCGCAGCGCGTCCCGCAGGTCGTGCCGCAGCGGTACGCCCTGCCGGTCGTCGGCCTTGGCGAGGACCAGCGCGGCCACGGGCAGCAGCAGCGCACCGACCAGCATCAGCGTGAAGGAGGCGCCGCCGTGGTCGAAGACGAACTTGCCGTTGACCATCCGGTGCGGCCCGATGACGGCCGCGAGCAGCGGCGCGACGAGCGCGGCGAGCGCTACGGAGAGGCGTACGACGGCCTGGAGGTGCTCGGTGGTGCGCGCCCTGCGGTAGTCCTCGACCTCCTGGTCGAGCAGCGCGTGCCCGAGGTTCGCGGCGATACCGGCGGTGAGGCCCGCGAGCGCCAGGATCAGCAGGACCGTCGTCACGTCGGGCACGAGTCCGGCGGCGAGCAGCGCGACTCCGGTGACGGTGATCGCGAGCGCGAGCAGGCGGCGGCGCGACAGCGACGGCAGCAGCGCGGGCGCGACGCGGATGCCCGCGACGGTGCCGCCGGTCAGCGCGAAGACGAACAGGCCGTACGTGACCGGCCCGCCCTGGAGGTCCTTGGCGTGCAGCACGGCGACGGCGACGGCCGCGGCGACGGCCCCGGCGACGGCGGTGCAGGCGGCGACGAGCAGCGGGATCGCGCCGGTGCGGCCCTTGTCGGTGCCGCTGCCCGTACGCGGCCTGCGCAGGCCCTCCAGGGGGCTGCGTGCGCGGGGCGTGTGCGTACCGGGAAGCGCGATGGCGTACACGATCGACAGGGACGCGGCGAACAGTCCGGCCGCGAGGAACGAGCCGAGGCCCGCCTGGTGCTGCTCGAACCAGTCGACTCCGGCGCCGAGCAGGATGCCGACGAGGCTGACGGCGACGAGCGCGACGGCCGCGAGGGGCAGCGCCACGAATCCCGTACGCAGCGACAGGCGCCGCAGGGCGTCCATGTGGTCGGGCAGGGGGCGCACCGTGGCGCCCTCCAGGGGCGGTCCCGGCAGCAGCGCGGGCGCGGCGCTCTCGCGGGCGACCGTCCAGAAGCGTTCGGCGACACCCACCACGAAGGCGGTGACGAGCAGCATCGCGAGCGCGTTGTCGGGCGTCCAGTCGATCCATAGGGGCGCGCAGATCAGCAGCGCGGCCCGGACGCCGTCGGCGCCGACCATGGTCCAGCGGCGGTCCAGCGGTCCGTCGGGTGACGTCAGGGACGTCAGCGGGCCGAGCAGTACCGCTCCGAAGAGGAGGGTCGCGAGAACGCGCGCTCCGAAGACGGCGGTCACGGCGATGGAGACGCCTCTGTAGCCGTCACCGAACGCCCCCTCGGCGATGGCCGCTTGGAGGGTGAGCATGACCAGGACGAGCAACCCGAGCGCGTCACCGACGCTGCCCACGAGGTGCGCGCTCCACAACCGCTTCAGCTGCGGTACGCGCAGCAGGGCGCGCACCGCACGCTCGCGGGAGTCCGCGAGTAGGGCGTCATCGGGGGCCGTGGTCATGGCGGGTGGCTGTTCGGCACGCGTCATCCGTCCAGCCTATCTGGACGCCGCGCCTCCTCGCGGTGCCCGTCCGAACACCTGGACCCGCACCCGCCCGGCCTGCACCAACGGAAACGCGGCGCCGGGGCACCTGATCACCAGGCGCCCCGACACCGCGTCACATCGACCGGACGGGCCGTCGACCGGACCAGCCCACCGCGGGGCCGGCCCCCGGCCGGATCAGTCCTCGGCCGCCGCCTTCGAAGCCGCCGCCTTCTTGGTGGTGGTCTTCTTGGCCGCAGTCGTCGTCTTCTTGGCTGCCGTTTTCTTGGCAGCGGTCTTCTTAGCCGCTGTTTTCTTCGCCGGGGCCTTCTTGGCCGCCTTCTTGGCGGTCTTCTTCGCGGGGGCCTTCGCCCGCTTCTCGGCGAGGAGCTCGAAGCCGCGCTCCGGAGTGATGTCCTCGACGCTGTCGCCGGACCGGAGGGTCGCGTTGGTCTCGCCGTCCGTCACGTACGGGCCGAAGCGGCCGTCCTTGACGACGACGGGCTTGGCGCTGACCGGGTCCTCGCCCAGCTCCTTCAGCGGCGGCTTGGCCGCGGCACGGCCGCGCTGCTTCGGCTTGGAGTAGATCTCCAGGGCCTCGTCCAGCGTGATGTTGAAGAGCTGGTCCTCGGTCTCCAGGGAGCGCGAGTCCGTGCCCTTCTTCAGGTACGGGCCGTAGCGGCCGTTCTGCGCGGTGATCTCCACGCCTTCGGCGTCGGCACCGACGACGCGGGGCAGCGACATCAGCTTCAGCGCGTCCTGGAGGGTCACCGTGTCCAGGGACATGGTCTTGAAGAGCGACGCGGTGCGCGGCTTGACCGCGTTCTTGCCGGTCTTCGGGGTGCCCTCGGGCAGCACCTCGGTGACGTACGGGCCGTAGCGGCCGTCCTTGGCGATGATCTCGCGGCCGGTGCCGGGGTCCGTGCCGAGCGCGAAGTCGCCGCTGGGCTTGGCGAGCAGCTCCTCCGCGTACTCCACGGTCAGCTCGTCGGGCGCCAGGTCGTCGGGGACGTCGGCGCGCTGGTGGCCCTCGGAGTCGCGCTCGCCGCGCTCGACGTACGGGCCGTAGCGGCCGACGCGGAGCACGATGTCGTTGCCCACGGGGAAGGACGACACCTCGCGGGCGTCGATGGCGCCCAGGTCGGTGACGAGCTCCTTGAGGCCGCCCAGGTGGTCCCCGTCGCCGTTCCCGGCGTCGGCGGCGCCCCCGGAGGGCTCGCCCTCACCGAAGTAGAAGCGCCGCAGCCACGGCACGGCCTGCGCCTCGCCGCGGGCGATGCGGTCGAGGTCGTCCTCCATCCGCGCGGTGAAGTCGTAGTCGACGAGCCGCCCGAAGTGCTTCTCCAGGAGGTTGACGACGGCGAAGGACAGGAAGGACGGCACCAGGGCCGTGCCCTTCTTGAAGACGTAGCCGCGGTCGAGGATCGTGCCGATGATCGACGCGTACGTCGACGGGCGGCCGATCTCGCGCTCTTCCAGCTCCTTGACCAGCGACGCTTCGGTGTACCTGGCCGGGGGCTTGGTGGCGTGGCCGTCGACCGTGATCTCGTCGGCGGACAGCGCGTCGCCCTCGCTGACCTGCGGCAGGCGGCGCTCGCGGTCGTCCAGCTCGGCGTTCGGGTCGTCGGCGCCCTCCACGTAGGCCTTGAGGAAGCCGTGGAAGGTGATGGTCTTGCCGGACGCGCTGAACTCGGCGTCGCGGCCGTCGGCGGTCCGGCCGCCGATCTTCACCGTGACGGAGTTCCCGGTCGCGTCCTTCATCTGGGAGGCGACGGTCCGCTTCCAGATCAGCTCGTAGAGCCGGAACTGGTCGCCGGTCAGGCCGGTCTCGGCGGGCGTGCGGAAACGATCACCCGAGGGGCGGATCGCCTCGTGCGCCTCCTGCGCGTTCTTGACCTTCCCGGCGTACACGCGGGGCTTGTCCGGCAGGTAGTCGCTGCCGTAGAGCTGCGTGACCTGCGCACGGGCGGCGGACACGGCGGTGTCCGACAGCGTCGTGGAGTCCGTACGCATGTAGGTGATGAAGCCGTTCTCGTACAGCTTCTGCGCCACCTGCATGGTGGCCTTCGCGCCGAAGCCGAGCTTGCGCGAGGCCTCCTGCTGGAGCGTCGTCGTACGGAACGGGGCGTACGGAGAGCGGCGGTACGGCTTGGACTCGACCGAGCGTACGGAGAAGTCGGTGTTCTCCAGGGCGGCGGCCAGCGCGCGGGCGTTGGCCTCGTCCAGGTGCAGGGTGTTCTGGCTCTTCAGCTGCCCGAGGGAGTCGAAGTCGCGGCCCTGTGCGACGCGCTTGCCGTCGACCGTGGTGAGGCGGGCGACGAGCTGGGAGGGGTCGCTGGAGTCACCGGGGCGACCGGTGCCGAAGGTGCCCGTGAGGTCCCAGTACTCGGCGGAGCGGAAGGCGATGCGCTCGCGCTCGCGCTCGACGACGAGGCGGGTCGCCACGGACTGCACGCGGCCCGCCGAGAGCCTCGGCATGACCTTCTTCCACAGCACCGGCGAGACTTCGTAGCCGTACAGGCGGTCCAGGATGCGGCGGGTCTCCTGGGCGTCGACCATGCGCTGGTTGAGCTCGCGCGGGTTGGCGACGGCGCCTTGGATCGCGTCCTTGGTGATCTCGTGGAACACCATGCGCTTGACCGGGACCTTGGGCTTCAGGACCTCGAGGAGGTGCCACGCGATGGCTTCGCCCTCGCGGTCCTCATCGGTGGCGAGGAAGAGTTCGTCGGAGTCCTTCAGCAGGTCCTTGAGCTTCTTGACCTGCGCCTTCTTGTCGGCGTTGACGACATAGATCGGCTGGAAGTCGTGCTCGACGTCCACGCCGAGACGGCGCACCTCGCCCGTGTACTTGTCGGGGACCTCCGCGGCCCCGTTGGGAAGGTCGCGGATGTGCCCGACGCTCGCCTCGACTACGTATCCGGGGCCGAGGTAGCCCTTGATCGTCTTCGCCTTGGCAGGCGACTCGACGATGACGAGTCGGCGGCCGCCCTGTGCGGTCTCGCTGGTCGGGGACAACTTCGCTCTTCTCTCCGGTCGACGCTCGGTGGGCAGTGCTGCGGCTGTGCGGTCCGACGCCGTGGGGCGCTGTGACCGCGCTTGCGTTGCGCTGACGCTGCGGAGTGTGACGGTACATCCCGCCCCCGTGTCAAACGGGAAAAGCCCGCAACGGCCACTCGAACGGTAACCCGACTACCGCCATTCCTGCCGCCTGGGCTGGCGGTGGCTGGCCCCTGGGCCCTGGGCGGTGTGGGTGGGGGGACTTTTTCATGGTGCCCTTCGCGTGGCGTGCCGTCCATCGCGCTGCGCGCTCGTCCTCAAGCGCCGGACGGGCTCTTTCCCCACCCGCCCGCCGTTTCCGCGCCGCGCGCGGCCTGCCCGTACGGTCCGCGCCGCGGGCGGCCTGCCCGGTCGTGCGGTCGTTCCGGTCGTGCGGCCTGGCGTGCGGCCTGGCGTGCGGCCTGGCGTGCCGCCGGACCGTGTCGGCTCAGAGCCGTGTGAAGCACCACACCGCGAGTGCCAGGGCACCGGATCCCGTCAAGGTCGCCAGGGTCGCGGCGGCCGTGGGGTGCACGCCGTGGGCCACGGGGGCGCGGTGTGCGACGCGGGTGCCCGTCCACAGCAGCAGGCCCGCCCCGAACAGCGCGAACACCGTCCCGGCGAAGATCGCTGGTCCGCTCTCCATGCCCCTGGCCTCCCCGTGCCGTCCGTGCGGCACCTGTCGGGTACCCCGGCTGGGGAGGCTGGCACGCCCGGACGGCGGAAGCGCGAAATCCGAGTGAACGGGGGGCGGCGTACTGGGCCCACAATGGCTGGATTCCCTCCCGGAGGGGCTGATTTCTCCCCCGTGGGTGGGTCCGTGGGGGATCCGTGGGTGGGTCCATGGACAGGTCGCTGGACAGGTCGCTGGACAGGTCGCTGGACAGGTCGGTGGACAGGTCGCTGGACAGGTCTGGCGGTACGCCTTCGTGGGTGGCCGCCGAGGTCGGGGGCGGTGTCCCGGCAGGTGCGGCAGCCCCTACTGCCCCACGGGCTCCAGGAACCCCTGCTCCACCAGGAGCCGGATCTGCGCCGGGGTGCGGTCCCGGAGCAGCACCGCGTCCTCGCCCATGAGCTGGGCGATGGCGTCCAGGATGCGGCCGGCGCTCAGCGTGCCGTCGCAGACGCCCGCGAAGCCCGCGCCCACCGTGTCCACCTGGGTGGCCCGTCGCATGCCGCGGTGCTGGCGCAGCACGACGTGCTCGGGGTCCTCGGCGCCGGGCAGACCGATCTGCTCCTGCACCACGCCACCGGCGAGCTTGAAGTGCTCGGCGAGCAGCGCCGCGTCGTCGTGCTCCCGCAAGTAGTCCTGCCGTGCGAAGAACGCCTGCACCGTCTCGCCGAGGGGCTGCTCGACGGGGTGCGTCCACTCCTCGACGGTCACGGACGGCTCGGTGGCGCCGGACTTGCGCAGGGTGATCCAGCCGAAGCCGACGCCCCGGGTCTTGCGGGCCTCGAACTCGTCCAGCCACGCGTCGTACCGCGCCGCGTACTCCGCCGGGTCCGTGCGGTGGTCCCCGGCGTCGCGCAGCCACAGTTCGGCGTACTGCGTGACGTCCTGCACCTCGCGCTGCACGATCCACGCGTCACAATCGCGCGGCACCCAGGAACGGACCCGCTCGGTCCACTCCTCGCCCTCCACGTGCTGCCAGTTGGCGAGAAACTGCGCGTACCCCCCTTCGTTCAGTCGCTCCCCCGCCTCCTGAACGATCGAGCGGCACAGATCGTCCCCGCCCATGCCACCGTCGCGGTAAGTCAACCGGGCGCCGGGCGAAATGACGAACGGCGGGTTGGACACGATCAGGTCGTACGTCGCGTCGCCCAGCGGCTCGTACAAGGAACCCTCCCGCAGGTCCGCCTCGGGCGCGCCGGACAGCGCGAGCGTGAGCCGGGTGCAGTGCAGGGCACGGGGGTTGAGGTCGGTGGCGGTGACGCGGGTGGCGTGCCGGGCGGCGTGCAGGGCCTGGATGCCGGAGCCGGTGCCGACGTCGAGGGCGCTCGCGACCGGCTTGCGTACGGTGATGCCCGCGAGCGTCGTGGACGCGCCGCCGACCCCGAGCACCACGCCCTCGTCGCGGCTGCCGATGCCCCCGGCGCCGCCGACCGCGCACCCCAGGTCGGACACGATGAACCAGTCCTCCCCGTCCGGCCCGCCGTACGGCCGCACGTCGACGGTCGCCCGCAGCTCACCGGTACCGCCCGCACCGTCCTCCGCACGGACGAGCCAGCCGCTCTCCAGGAGCACGTCGACCGGCAACACGTCGGCCACGCGCGCGTAGGGCACGGGATGCTGCAGCAGGAACAGCCGTACGAGCGACGCCTGCGCCCCGTCGCCCCGGGTGGCCCGGAGCGCGGGCACGGTCTCGCTGCGGGCGAGCGCGGTGTAGGCGGGCGCCCCGAGCAGTTCGAGCAGCCCGTCGGCGGTGAAGTCGGCGGCGAGGAGGGCTTCCCGCAGCCGCGCGGTGACGTCGGGGCGGTCGGACGAGGGCAAGGGCATGCTGGCGTTACTCACCCCCCAATTGTGACCCGCCCGCTCAAGACGGCGCCCCCGGCGCCACTGGGCACCGGGGGCACACGGCCGTACGGATGAGCGGGCCGCCCGCGGCCTAGCTCTTGGCCTTCGGCGACGCCGCCGCCGTCTTGCAGCTGTCCTGCTCGCGCATGGCCTTGCCCACGTCGCCCGCCTCCAGCTTCTTCTGGGCGGTGTTCTCGCTCTGGCTGAGCTTGCCCAGCTCCTCGGCGATCTTCGCGAGGTCGTCCGCGAAGGCCGACTGGTCCTTGGTGTCGAGCTTGTCGGTCTGCGTCTTCAGGTCGGCGTACGACTTGGAGAGGCCGTCCAGCTCCTTCACGGCGTCGTTGAGCTTCTTCTCGCCGTCGTCGGTGGGCGGGGCGCCCGCCTTCTTCAGGGCGGCGCTCCGCTGGGCGTACGCGGCGGAGATGTCCCCGAACGCCTTGGAGTCGGTGCTCTTGACCTCGTCGGGCGAACTGTTGTCCGCAGTCTGCTTCTTGATCGCCGCGTTGGCGTCGGCGATCTTCTTCGACTGCGGCCCCACGGCCGTGTCACAGACCTTCTTGGCCCAGTCGTCCAGCTTCTTGTCACCGTCGTCACTGCTGCTGCATCCCGACAGCGCCAGTACCAGTACCGCACCGCCGGACAGTACGGCCGCGAGCTTCTTGTTCACCGGATTGGTCCCTTCCATGGCTCTCGGCCCCGGAACTTACACGCCAACTGGGCGACAACCTCATGCCAAGGGTGCGTTACGACCCCTATTGAAGCCATTTGCACCAAGCTATGGGCACGAGAGAAGACTCACGAGGCCCCCGGCGCGACCCCGCGCACACGCCCGCGGGCGGACGGCGCATCAAAAAGCGCCGCCCGCCCGCGTGTTGAGCGGATCCGCCGCGTCCGGCCGGTCCGGGTCACCCCGGTCCCGGCCCGCCGCGGCCCCGCGTCGGACTACGTCACGAAACCACCGCCGGATCCGCCGAATTGGCGACCTTGCCCTGCGGCTCACTGTCGCCCACGGCGATCCCGCGCCGCTTGGACACGTACACCGCCCCGACGATGACCGCGATGGACAGCACGGCGATCACGACCCGCATCGCCACGCTCTTGTCCTCGCCGTAGCTGAACTTGACGACCGCGGGCGCGATGAGCAGCGCCACCAGGTTCATCACCTTCAGGAGCGGGTTGATCGCCGGGCCCGCGGTGTCCTTGAACGGGTCGCCGACCGTGTCACCGATCACCGTCGCGGCATGGGCCTCGCTGCCCTTGCCGCCGTGGTGGCCGTCCTCGACGAGCTTCTTGGCGTTGTCCCAGGCACCACCGGAGTTGGCGAGGAACACCGCCATCAGCGTGCCGGTGCCGATCGCGCCCGCGAGGAACGAGCCGAGCGCGCCGACGCCGAGGCTGAAGCCCACCGCGATGGGCGTGAGCACGGCGAGCAGACCGGGCGTGGTCAGCTCGCGCAGCGCGTCCTTGGTGCAGATGTCGACGACGCGCCCGTACTCCGGCTTCTCCGTGTAGTCCATGATCCCGGGGTGCTCGCGGAACTGCCGCCGCACCTCGTAGACCACGGCTCC
Source organism: Streptomyces flavofungini (assembly GCF_014650815.1). Classification (GTDB taxonomy): domain Bacteria; phylum Actinomycetota; class Actinomycetes; order Streptomycetales; family Streptomycetaceae; genus Streptomyces; species Streptomyces flavofungini. Next base: position 250,880 of record NZ_BMVR01000009.1, on the reverse strand, counting down.
GGCCGACCTCGACACGGCGTTGATCGCGAGCCCCGAGAAGAGGAACACGACCGCCGCGCCGAGGATCAGGCCCACCAGGTTGTTGGGCTGGGAGATGTCCATCACCAGGTTCATCGGGGCGCCGTCGCCGAGTTTCTGGCCGACGTCGTCCGCCGCCTCGGCGATCGCGTCGCGGTACGACCCGAAGAGCGCCGAGGCCGCGAGCACCGCCGTGGCGATGGCGATGCCCTTGGTGATGGCCTTGGTGGTGTTGCCGACGGCGTCCAGGTCGGTGAGGACCTGCGCGCCCGCGCCCTCGACGTCGCCGGACATCTCGGCGATGCCCTGCGCGTTGTCGGAGACCGGCCCGAAGGTGTCCATGGCGACGATGACGCCGACCGTGGTGAGCAGGCCGGTACCGGCGAGGGCCACCGCGAACAGGGCGAGCATGATCGACGTACCGCCGAGCAGGAACGCCCCGTACACGCCGAGCCCGATCAACAGTGCGGTGTAGACGGCCGATTCGAGACCGATGGAGATGCCCGCGAGCACCACCGTGGCCGGTCCCGTCAGCGAGCTCTTGCCGATGTCCTTGACGGGACGCCGGTTGGTCTCGGTGAAGTAGCCGGTGAGCTGCTGGATCAGCGCCGCCATGACGATGCCGATGGCGACGGCGATGACCGCGAGGATCCGCGGGTCGCCGTCCTTGGCGAGGATCGCCGCGTCCGTGACTCCGTCCAAGTCCGCGTACGACGACGGGAGATAGACGAAGACGGCGGCCGCGACGAGCGCCAGCGAGATGCCCGCGGAGATGAAGAAGCCGCGGTTGATGGCGGTCATGCCGCTGCGGTCGGCGCGCCGGGGCGCCACCGCGAAGATCCCGATCATGGCGGTGAGCACGCCGATCGCGGGCACGATCAGCGGGAACGCGAGTCCGGCGTCGCCGAACGCCGCCTTGCCGAGGATCAGCGCGGCGACGAGCGTGACGGCGTACGACTCGAAGAGGTCGGCTGCCATCCCCGCGCAGTCGCCGACGTTGTCGCCCACGTTGTCGGCGATGGTCGCGGCATTGCGCGGATCGTCCTCCGGAATGCCCTGTTCGACCTTGCCGACCAGGTCGGCGCCGACGTCGGCGGCCTTGGTGAAGATGCCGCCTCCGACACGCATGAACATCGCGATCAGTGCGGCCCCGAGGCCGAAGCCCTCGAGGACCTTGGGGGCGTCGGCCGCGTACACGAGCACCACACAGGAGGCGCCGAGCAGACCGAGCCCCACCGTGAACATGCCGACGACGCCGCCCGTACGGAAAGCGATCTTCATGGCTTTGTGCGAGACGGCGGTGAGATCCTTTTCCGGCTCGCCTTCCGCCGGGGTCGCTTCCCGCGCGGCCGCGGCCACGCGCACATTGCTGCGTACGGCGAGCCACATACCGATATAGCCGGTGGTCGCCGAGAAGGCCGCGCCGATCAAGAAGAAGATCGAACGGCCGGCCCGCTGATTCCAGTCGTCCGCGGGCAACAGCATGAGCAGGAAGAACACCACGACGGCGAATACGCCGAGGGTGCGCATCTGTCGTCCCAGATAGGCATTCGCGCCTTCCTGGACCGCCGCCGCGATCTTCTTCATGCTGTCGGTGCCCTCGCCTGCCGCGAGGACCTGGCGCACCAGGACCCAGGCGAGCACGAGCGCCGCGACCGCGACGGCCGCGATCACCATCACGATGAGCCGGTTGTCGTCGGTCAGTACCGCTGCCGCGAGGGTTGAGGGGTGGTCGAGCTGATGAGGGGTAGAAAGCCCCGCCATTCGTCCTCCTTGACGCTTGGGCTGAGCTCAAGATGTGGACGGATTGTAGGGAGCTGAACCTGATCAAAACAGTGCGCCGCAAACGGAATTGGCGCGGGAGTGCGTGTCCGCAAATGATCGCGCCGCTGGATTGACCCCGAAAGCGGTAATGCTTCAAAAGCATTGACGCCACCGCTGACGCCGAGTTCCTGTCTTGATCACGGGAGTTCACACCCCTCGATTCACTAATAACACAATCCAAACCCCGAATCCCCGCCCCGATAACCGAACACTCCTCGGCCTCGCACGCCCCATCGGCCTCACCCGACACCCTCGACCTCGTCGGTGTCGCTTCAGGCCGTGGGGCGCGCCGCGTGCGGGCGTCGGCCGGTTGGCCTGGTCGGTGGCCGACGTTCGGCAGGATGCGCCCCTCCCGCCCGTCCGGCGTTTGAGGACGAGGCTCGGGGCGGCGCCGACAGCGCGGGCAAGGGGCGAAGCCCCATAGGAGAGGCGGCGCGGGGGTGGCGGAGCGGCCCGGCCAGGCCCACGCGGGGGCGGGACGGGGCAGGGCGAAGCCCCGGGACGGGGCGGGCGGGGCGGGGAAGCGAAAAGCCCCCGGCGCACGCCGAAGGCAGGGGTCCCGGCGACAAGCCGGGGCGAGCAGCTACGCGAGGCGACCGCAGGCCGCGCTGAGAGTCAGACCGTCGTGGGCCCAGGCCGTCGTAGGGCCTCAGGCCGTCATGGAGCGTCGGGCCGTCGCGGGGCGTCAGACCGTCATGAAGCGTCGGGCCGTCGCGGGGCCTCAGACCGTCATGAAGCGTCGGGCCGTCGCGGGGCCTCAGGCCGTCGCAGGCAGCGGGCCGACGTGGAACGTCAGGCCGTCGTGGGCCACGTCATCCGAATCGACCCACCGTTCTCCCCGGCGGTCACTTCGACGTCGTCCACAAGTCCACTGATGACCGCGAGACCCATCTCGTCCTCGCCCTCAGCCTCAAGATCCTCCCCGGATCCGGGCGGAGCACCCGGCACCCGCTCCCCGGGCGCGGAACGCGGAGCCTCATCACCGACTTCGATGGAGAACTGCTTCTCCTCCTCGACCAGCGCGACCCGCACCGGCGCGGGAATGGCGGCGGCCTGATGCAGCCCGACGGCACGGGTGCAGGCCTCGCCGACCGCGAGCCTGACCTCGTCGAGGACCGCCTCGTCCACACCCGCCCTGCGCGCGACCGCGGCCGCCACCAGACGGGCGGTCCGGACGTGCTCGGGCAGCGCGCTGAAGCGGAGTTCAACGGTGGCCATGCATCCCCCTCGGACATACACGCGTGCTGTCAGGGGGCCCGGCCGTCGGCCCGGCCCCCTGCCGTACTGCCACTCCGGGCCATAGCCCGGAACCCCGGGACGGGTCCCGGGGCGCCCGGCCAGCGCCGGGCAACCGGATCAGTCGGTGGCCGCGACCGCTTCATCGACCGAGGTGTGGATCGGGAACACCTCGGTCAGACCGGTGATACGGAAGATCTTGAGAATGCGCTCCTGGTTGCAGACCAGGCGGAGCGAGCCCTCATGGGCACGCACCCGCTTCAGGCCACCGACCAGCACGCCGAGTCCGGTGGAGTCGAGAAAGTCCACTCGCTCCATGTCGACGACCAGATGGAAACTGCCGTCGTTCACCAACTCGACCAACTGCTCGCGCAGCTTGGGCGCGGTATAAACATCGATTTCGCCACCGACCTCGACGACCGTACGATCGCCGACGGTACGGGTCGACAGAGACAGGTCCACGGATCCTCCAGCACCTTGCTATCGAGCGGTCGCCCCTCGGGACACCTCGGCCCACGCCCTCGGGACGGATCGCCAGCCGCGATGGCATTCAATCACTTACCGGCAGGCGTGCACGACGCCTTCGGACCATTGTCCATCCCGCCGGTGACACACTCGGTGCCGATGGCCAACTTTTCTCCCACCGGAAGACCCTCACGGGACACCCCGGCACAGCTCTCCCCGCAGTCGGCCCTGGACCGGCTGACCACGGGGCCGAGCCGGGCTGCACGCGTCACTCATACGGAGCACCTGCCCCCACGTGCGGCCCGTTATGCGGTCTGGCCCCATCGCATCCGTGCGGAGGTGGTCGCCGCCGTACAGTCGGCCGGAATCGATCACCCGTGGGCCCACCAGGCACGGGCCGCCGAACACGCGCTGGACGGCGAGTCCGTCGTCGTCGCGACCGGCACCGCGTCCGGCAAGTCATTGGCATATCTCACACCCGTCCTGTCGGCGCTGCTCGACGGCTCCGAGGCCCCCAACGGCCGCGGCACCACCGCCCTGTACCTCGCCCCCACCAAGGCTCTCGCCGCCGACCAGCGCCGCTCCGTCCGCGCCCTGGCCGCGCCCCTGGGCACAGCCGTGCGACCCGCTGTCTACGACGGCGACACCCCCGTCGAGGAACGCGAGTGGGTACGTCAGTACGCCAACTACGTCCTGACCAACCCCGACATGCTGCACCGCGGCATCCTCCCGTCCCACCCCCGCTGGTCCTCCTTCCTGCGCCCCCTGCGCTATGTCGTCATCGACGAGTGCCACACCTACCGCGGCGTCTTCGGCTCCCACGTCGCCCAAGTCCTGCGCCGGCTGCGCCGCTTGTGCGCCCGCTACGGCTCCGACCCCGTCTTCCTCCTCGCCTCCGCCACGGCCGCCGAACCGGCCCTGGCCGCCGAACGCCTCACCGGCCTTCCGGTCACCGAGGTCGCCGACGACGCCTCACCCCGCGGCGAGGTCGTCTTCGCCCTCTGGGAACCGCCGCTCACCGAACTCCACGGCGAGAAGGGCGCCCCGGTCCGCCGCACCGCCACCGCCGAGACCGCCGAACTGCTGACCGACCTGACCGTCCAGGGCGTCCGCTCCGTCGCCTTCGTACGCTCCCGGCGCGGCGCCGAACTCATCTCCGTCATCGCCCAGGAACGCCTCGCCGAGGTCGACCGCTCCCTCGCCCGGCGCGTGGCCGCCTACCGCGGCGGCTATCTCCCCGAGGAGCGCCGCGCCCTGGAACAGGCCCTGCACTCCGGCGAACTCCTCGGCCTCGCCGCCACCACCGCCCTCGAACTCGGCATCGACGTATCGGGCCTGGACGCCGTCCTCATCGCCGGCTACCCCGGCACCCGCGCCTCCCTCTGGCAGCAGGCGGGCCGCGCCGGGCGCTCCGGCCAGGGCGCGCTCGCGGTCCTCGTCGCCCGCGACGACCCGCTGGACACCTATCTCGTCCACCACCCCGAGGCCCTCTTCGACCAGCCCGTCGAGTCCACCGTCCTCGACCCCGACAACCCGTACGTCCTCGCGCCCCACCTGTGCGCCGCCGCCGCGGAGATCCCGCTCACCGACGACGACTTGAAGCTCTTCGGCCCGGCCACCGAGGAACTGCTGCCGCAGTTGGAGGCCGCGAAGCTGCTGCGGCGCCGTACGAAGGCCTGGCACTGGACCCGCCGCGAGCGCGCCGCCGACCTCACGGACATCCGCGGCGAGGGCGGCCGGCCCGTACAGGTCGTCGAGGAGGGCACCGGCCGCCTGCTCGGCACCGTCGACGCCTCCGCCGCCCACACGACCGTCCACGAGGGCGCGGTCCACCTCCACCAGGGCCGTACGTATCTCGTCCGCAGCCTGGACCTCGACGACTCCGTCGCCCTCGTCGAGGAGGCCGTCCCGCCGTACTCGACCACCGCCCGCGACACCACCGCCATCTCCGTCCTCGACACCGACACCGAGATCCCGTGGGGCCCCGGCCGCCTCTGCTACGGCTCCGTCGAGGTCACCAACCAGGTCGTCTCCTTCCTGCGCCGCAAGCTCATCACCGGCGAGGTCCTGGGCGAGACCAAGCTCGACCTGCCGCCCCGCACCCTGCGCACCCGCGCGGTGTGGTGGACGGTCACCGAGGACCAACTCGACGCCGCCCGCGTCAACCCGGAGATCCTCGGCGGCGCCCTGCACGCCGCCGAACACGCCTCCATCGGCATGCTGCCCCTCTTCGCCACCTGCGACCGCTGGGACATCGGCGGCGTCTCCGTGCCGCTGCACCCGGACACCCTGCTGCCGACGGTCTTCGTCTACGACGGCCACCCCGGCGGCGCCGGATTCGCCGAGCGCGCCTTCCACACCGCCCGCGCCTGGCTCACGGCCACCCGACAGGCCATCGCCTCCTGCGAGTGCGAGGCCGGCTGCCCCTCCTGCATCCAGTCCCCCAAGTGCGGCAACGGCAACGAACCCCTGCACAAACGCGGCGCAGTCCGCCTCCTCACCACGCTCCTGAAGGACGCTCCGACGGCCTGACCGCACGTCTCCAGGTTCGCCACCGACGGGCGGGCCGTCGGCGGGCGGACCGTCTGCGGGCGGGCCGTCACCGGGCAGGCCGTCGTCGACGGGCGATCCCTCCGTGGCGGACGAGCCCCCGGCGCCGGGCGCTCCCTCGGCAGCACCCGCACCCGGCACCGACCTCGCGGGTCCCTCGCGAGCCGCGGGCCCGGCAACCCCTGCCTGCCCCGCAGCCGGGACAAGCCCCACCGGCCTCACCGGCCCAACTGGTCCTGCGAGCCCTGCAGACCCCGGGGACCCCACCCGCCCCGGAGGCCCGGGAGGCCCTGGAGGCCCCGCGGGGCCCGCCCGCGACCTGACCTCCATCTCGAACGCCCCGAACTCCGCCGACGCCGTGACATCCGACACCTCCCCCGTCACCGCGCACCGCACGATCCGCGTACCTTGCGCCCTCGCCACCCGCTCGGCCCGCCCGCACGCCTCCGCACGCCCTTCCATCCAGTGGTCCGCCGCCGCCAGCGCCGCCAAGTCCGCCGCGCCGCCCGCCCGATGACGAGCCACCGTCACCTGCCCCATCGCCAGCACGACCCCCGCGACCGCACACAGCGCGGCCATCACCACCACGGCCCACACCGTCGCGGCACCTCGATCCCCGGATGCCACAGCCCCACCGCCACCACCCGGCCTGGGCCCCGTCCTCCCCCTTGGCCCAGCCCCAGGCCCAGACTCACATCCCGGCCTCGGCCCCGACCGCGGCTGCCCCGACCCCGTCGCCAGCCCCAGCCCCGACCACCAACCGCCCGCGCACCCCCACCTCACGCCCCCACCCCCACCGTCTCCTCCGCCATCGCCACGGCCTCCGCCCGCAACCTCAGGCCCAGCCCCAACGCCCTCGGCCCCGGCGCCTCCGCCACCACCTCCACCCGGACCAGGTCACCGTCCCGGCTGACCGTCACGCTCGCGCCGCGCGGAGCCGCCTGCCTGGCCGCCGCGATCGCCGTGCCCCGCGGGTCCTGGCGGGCCATCGCGCGGGCCCCGGCCCGGGCCGCGTCCACGCACTGGATCTGCGCGGACGCGGCCAACAGGGCCCACACGAGCGCCATCGTGAACAGCACCAACGTCGGCAGCACCACCGCCGCCTCCGCCGTCACGTACCCGCCGTCCCGCCGGACCCGGCGCCGTCCGGAACGGTGCCCGGAGCCGGACTCAGAACTGGACATCGAGCGCCCTCTCCACCACCGCCTGGAGGGCGGCCTTGACCGGTCCGCTCGTCACGACCTTGAAGAGCAACCCGGCGAACGCCACGGTCGCGATGATCCCCATGGCGTACTCGGAAGTCACCATTCCGGTGTCCCGCGCGACACCGCGCATCCGCCCCAGCCGACGCACCGGTCGCCCGGATCGCACCGGCCACTGCCATCGCATCCACCGCGCCAGCCGTGCCACATACAGCCGAGCCCGCGCACGCACCTGTCCCCACATGTCAACCCCCATGGAATTTGTGTCAGTTGTTCGAAGTTGGTTGTTCACAGTTCGGTTTTCGGAAGCCGACTCACTCGGACCTGGTGGCTCGGCGCTCGCCGCGCGAGCCCGATGTCCTGCCGCCCGTACGACATTTCGCCCACACAGCCCCCAGCACCCCCGCCCGGACGCCCAGCCGAACTCGGAGGCCGGACACCGAGCCGGACACCGCCCCAGCCCCGCCGCCTGCCGCGCGCAGCGCGCCGCCTCACCGCCCGCCCATCAATCCCCCCGCCAGCCCGATCACCACTGGCAGCACCCCGATCGCGATGAACGCGGGCAGGAAGCACAGGCCCACCGGTGCGGTCATCTGAACCGCGGCCTTCCGGGCCCGGGCCGTCGCCGTGCGTCCCTGTTCGGCTCGGCAGTCCGCGGCGAGCCGGGCGACGGGCGCGGCGGCAGGGGAGCCGGACTCGGTGGCGCGTTCCAGGAGGCGGGCCAGGGCGTCGGCGCCCGGTATCTCGCCGACCCTCCGCCACGCGTCGGCCGGTGCCCCGCCGAGCCGTACCTGCGCCGCGCCCCAGGCGAGCCGTTCCCCGACAGGGCCGCCCAGGGAGTCCCCCACCGCCTGCGCCGCCAGCACGGGCCCGGCCCCGGCCGCCACGCAGGCCGCCAGCAGGTCGGCCGCCAGGGGCAGTTGTCGGATTGCCTGCGAGGCGTCGAACTCGTCCTTCCGGTCGGCGCCCGGCCGCAGCCGCCACACGCAGCACCCCGCGGCCACACCCACCAGGCATCCCGCGATCCCGCCGACCAGCGCCCAGCCCGCGCCGATCACCCCGGCAACCGTCAGCCATCTCCGCACCGGCGCCCGCCGCCCGGACACCGCACCGCCCCACTGCCGTAGCCACGCCCGGTCTCCAGGCCCTTCGCCACGTCCTCGACCCCATGGCCGCCCCGGCCGTCCCCCGGCCCCCAGGAGAGCCGAGGCCCGTCGCCCCGCTGCCCGTTCCCGCCGTGCCGCCGCCACCGTCAGCAGCAGCCACGCCAGCGCTGCCGCCACCCACACCACCGCCCCCAGCCTGTGGAGAACCCCGGCGCCGACGATCAGCTCGCCCCTCATCGCCCCTCCGCCTTCCGCATGATCCGCAGCGCCCACCAGACGCCCACGCCCTCGAACAGCCCGCCCACGACCAGGCAACCGAGGCCCGCCCCCGTGTGCAGCAGCACCCGCAGTGGCTCGGCGCCCAGCGCGGCTCCCATCAGCAGGCCCAGGACGGGAAGTCCGGCGAGCATCAGGGCCGTCGACCGGGCCCCCGCCAACTGCGCTCGCAGGTCGGCCCGTTGGTCCCGCTCCGCCCGCAGCGCACCTTCCAGGCGCTCCAGCCCTGCGGCGAGGCCCGCGCCCCGGTCCACAGCGACCCGCCAGCAAGCCGCGAGCCCGAGGAGCCCCTCGGCGCCCGGCGCCCGGGCGGCCTCGCGCAGCGCGCCGGGCACGTCCCCGCCGAAACGCGCCGCCGCGAGCACCCCGGCTCGCGCCCCACCGAGGCCCCGGCCAACGACCCCGCCGGACTCCGAGCCCACCCCAGGACCCGCCTCCGAACCCACCTCCGCAGCCGTCCGCAGCGCCTGCCCAGGCTGCCGCCCCGCCCGCACCTCACCGGCGAGGGTCCCGCACAGGGCGATGACCGCGTCGGCCCTCCGCTCCCGCGCCCGAGCGGCCTCCCCGGCCCGGCGTGCCCGGCCCGCGAGGGGCATGCCGACCGCCCCCGCGACCAGAGGCAGCACGGACTCCCCGAGAAGCCCGATCACTGCCCCTCCCACCAGGAGCCAGGCCTCGTGCCCCACGCGCCCACGCACCCGCGTGGTCGCCCGCCGCCACCAGGACTCCCATGCCGGGCCGCCCGCCGGAAGAAGGGTCCGTGCCCGCCGCAGCCCCCGCACGGCCCGCACCCGCCCGCCGAGCAACCACACCGACCCGCCCGCGCACAGAACGGCACCGCACGCCACCACCGCGCTCATGCGCCCGCCCCCCGCTCCGCGAACAGCGCGCTCAGCCGCGGCCAGCCGCGCTCCCGGACGAACCCCCGCTCACCCCAGCGCAGGGCGGGCACTGTGGCCACCAGACCCGAAGGGGTGCGCTCCAGGACCTGCACCTCGGCGATCCGGCGTCGCCCCGCCCGGTCCCGTACGAGATGGAGGACCACCGACAGGGCGGCCGCCAACTGGCTGTGCAGGGCCGCCCGGTCGAGCCCCGCGGCCGTGCCCAGCGCCTCCAGGCGGGCCGGTACGTCGGCGGCGGCGTTGGCGTGCACCGTGCCGCAGCCGCCCTCATGGCCGGTGTTCAGCGCGGCGAGGAGGTGCACCACCTCGGCGCCGCGCACCTCGCCCACCACCAGCCGGTCGGGGCGCATCCGCAGTGCCTGGCGCACCAGGTCGTCCAGGCCGACGCGGCCGACGCCTTCCTGGTTCGCAGGCCGGGACTCCAGGCGCACCACGTGCGGATGGTCGGGGCGCAGCTCCGCCGAGTCCTCGGCCAGGACGATCCGCTCCCCTGGCCCGACGAGGCCTAGCAGGGTGCTCAGGAGGGTCGTCTTGCCGGTGCCCGTGCCGCCGCTGATGAGGTACGAGAGGCGGGCGTCGAGCAGTCGGCGCAGCACCCGCTCCCCGCCGGGCGGCACCGTGCCCGCCGCGACCAGTTCGGCGAGGGTGAAGGCGCGGGGCCGTACGACGCGCAGCGACAGATACGCGGAGCCGACGGCGACCGGGGGCAGCACCGCGTGCAGCCGGGTGCCGTCCGGCAGGCGGGCGTCCACCCAGGGCCGGGCGTCGTCCAGGCGCCGCCCGGCCACGGCGGCGAGCCGCTGGGCGAGGCGCCGCACCGCCGCCGGGTCGCGGAAGGAGACCTGGGTGAGCTCAAGGCCGCCGCCGCGGTCCACCCAGACGCGGTCCGGCGCGGACACCAGCACGTCGGTCACCGAGGGGTCGGCGAGCAGCGGCTCCAGCGGGCCCGCGCCCACCAGCTCCGAGCGCAACTGCTCAGCCGCGCCGAGGACTTCGGCATCGCCCAGGATCCGGCCCTGCGCCCGCAGGGCCTCGGCGACCCGGGCCGGCGTCGGCTCGGTGCCGTTCGCCGCGAGCCACTGCCGGACCCCGTCCAGCATCCGGGCGCCCACGACGGCGGTCATACGCCCCCTCCGGCGTGGGCGGGAAGCTGGTCCCAGAAGGCCGCGCAGAACCGGGCCAGGGGCCCGCGTGCCGCGCCGCCGGGCGGCTGTCCGCCGCCGCGAGCCGTCCCGAGGCCGTGTTCCCAGGGCAGTTCGCCGACGAGCGGCAGGCCAAGCAGCCGGGTCACCTCGTCCGTGTCCAGCCTGTCGCCGCCCGGCGGGCCGGGCGTGGTGACGAGCCGCAGGTCCCGCAGCACTATGCTCACGGCCGATGTGACCCGGCGCGCCCCGGCCACCGCGCGCAGTTCCGCAGGCACCACGAGCAGGCCGAGGTCCAGCTGTGCCAGCGTCTCCGCGACCGCTTCGTCCACGCGGCGCGGCAGGTCGACGACCACGACGCCGCCGCGCCTGCGGGCCGCGGCGAGGACGGCTCGTACCGCCTCTGGGGCGATGGACACCGTGTCGCCGCGGTCCCAGCTCAGGACGCGCAGGTCGTGCAGGGCGGGCAGTGACTCCTCCAGGGCGCCGCCGCCGACCCGGCCCCGCGACTGCGCGAAGGCGGGCCAGCGCAGTCCCTCGGCGGTCTCCCCGCCGAGCATCACGTCGAGCCCGCCGCCCAGCGGGTCGGCGTCGACCAGCATGGTGCGCCGTCCGGCGCGCGCCGCGGTGACGGCCAGGGCGCACGCCAGGGTGGAGGCCCCGGCGCCGCCGCGGCCGCCGATGAGGCCGACAGTCAGCGCGGGCCGTCCGACGCCCTCGGCCACATCGGCGATGCGGTCCACCAGCCAGCGCTCGCCGTCGGGGAGCACGAGCACGTCGTCCGCGCCGATCTCCACGGCCCGCCGCCACACGCCCGAGTCGTCCTGGTCGCGTCCCACGAGCACGACCCCGCGCCGGCGTGCGGCCCCGCGCACCCGGTCCGCCGCGTCGTCCCCGACGAGGACGAGCGGCGCGGACTCCCATCCGCCGCCGCGCTCGGGCACGCCGTGGTGCACCTCTGGTCGCGCCCCGGCCGCGGCGCACAGCCGCAGCAGGTCGTCCAGCAGATCCACGTCTTCCGTGACGATCAATGGTCCACCGGCGCGCCCCTCGGACGTCGGCGGTGTGTCGCACGCAATGACTCCAGCCACGATCTTCCGGCCCCCTCTCGCTGCAAGTCCTTCGAATGCGCGTGTGTGCGCATCCGGATCCGCGTACGCGAAGACCGGCCAATGAAATCCGGCCATGAACTTCACGAACGGAATCCAGCGTGCGGCGATCCCGGAAATCATGTGGATCTTGGTAAATAACTGTGGAGAAGACGCTGGCTGTGAATAACTCCTTCACCCAAACCGGTGAGGCCTCGGGCACCTTCCGCAGCGCAGCCCCACGGATACACACAGTGACGGATCTTGGGCAGACGGCAGCGCCGTCGATTCAGCCCATACGGAACCCCGACGATCAGAAAAGATCAGGAAAGGGGAGCGAAAACGCATCCGGACATGCGACGACCCCCGCCGGGGGGGAGAGCGGGGGTCGTCCCCTCGGTCCGACTCGGGGGGGGAGGAGCCAGACCGGGTTAGCACGGTCGCGAACGATCCGTGACTTCCATGGTGTACCCGAGAGCCTTCTCAGGCAAACCCACGCGCCTCAGCTTACGCCGAATGGTGGGCGCCTATGCTCAACCTCGTGGAAAACCACTCGTCGCCCCGCACAGCCGCGTTCTTTGACCTGGACAAGACGGTCATTGCGAAGTCGAGCACGCTCACCTTCAGCAAGTCGTTCTACCAAGGCGGGCTGATCAACCGCAGGGCAGTACTACGAACCGCATATGCCCAGTTCGTGTTCCTCGCCGGCGGGGCCGATCACGATCAGATGGAACGGATGCGCGCGTACCTGTCCTCGCTGTGCCGCGGCTGGAACGTGGAGCAGGTCAAGGAGATCGTCGCGGAGACCCTGCACGACCTGATCGACCCGATCATCTACGACGAGGCGGCCTCCCTCATCGAGGAGCACCACACCGCAGGTCGCGACGTCGTCATCGTGTCCACCTCGGGCGCCGAGGTGGTCGAGCCGATCGGTGAACTCCTGGGCGCGGACCGGGTGGTGGCCACGCGGATGGTGGTCGGCGACGACGGCTGCTTCACGGGCGAGGTGGAGTACTACGCGTACGGCCCCACCAAGGCGGAGGCGATCCAGGAGCTCGCCGAGTCCGAGGGGTACGACCTGGAGCGCTGTTTTGCCTACAGCGACTCGGCGACGGACGTGCCCATGCTCCAGTCCGTGGGCCATCCCTACGCGGTCAATCCGGACCGGGCGCTGCGCCGTGAGGCCCTCGCGCGTGGATGGCCGATTCTCGACTTCCACCGCCCGGTGCGGCTCAAGCAGCGGCTGCCCGCACCCCGCCGTCCGGCGCTCGTCGCGGCGGCCGCGGTCGGTGCGGCAGCGGCCACCGCGGGCCTCGTATGGTTCGCCAGCCGACGGCGCGCGGCAGCGAGCTGACCTCGCACTACGGAGCTCGCGCCACGGCCGTCCGGTGCACCTCTGGGGGCGGCCCCGGTGCACCTCTGGGGGCGGACGAAGCCCTGCGTCCGATTCACCCTTGTTTGAACCTAAAAGTAAAGAAGTGCAGCCAGGGCTTCCGCTTCCCCCAGGACAGGAGTACAAAGGAGTCAACGGCCCGCGAGACCAAGGACATCCGAGAGGATTACCTTTAACCGCATTGATTGGCCCCACGGACCGAAGCATGGTCACTGAGCACCCACGCGACGTCGACCCGTCGATTACGGGCCAGCCGCACCAGGTGACGGGCAAAGTTCCCGACCTGATGGGCAAACCATCGAGGACGCTTGGTAACCCGGTGAACATGCCAGCGGCGGTACGAGTTCTCGTACCGCCGCATCCCTGTTCAGGGCCGGTCGCCGTGCACACGCAGGACCCGCCGCAACCCGCCACCGAACCCCCGGGGCTCCCGGTTACGCGGCCCCGCGCTGCAGCGCCTCGCACACCGCCGTCGACTCCCTGACGCCCAGCTCAACCGCCTTGCCGCAGTGGGCGATCCAGGCGGCCACACCCTCCGGAGTGCCGGACACGTACGCCTCCAGGGCCCCTACGTAGGCAGCGCGCCCCAGCTCCGCGTGGCCCGCCTCGGCCGGGCAGATGGACTTCGGGTCGAGGCCGCTGCCCACCAGGACGATCCGCTCGGCCGCGCGCGCCACCAGGCCGTTGCACGAGCCGAAGGGCCGCAGGGCCGCGAGTTCGCCGTGCACCACGGCCGCCGTCACCAGGGCCGGCGCCGAGCCGCCCGCGATGATCAGCTGCGAGAGCCCTTCGAGCCGCCCCGCCACCTCGTCCGCGTCCGGCAACTCCAGCTCGATCAACGGCTCCTCGACCGGTTCGCCCGCGAGTCGCGGGCGGCCCGCGGCCTCGTCAGCGTCGGCCGCGGCGACCAGGTGCAGCCGCGCGAGGACCCGCAGCGGCGACTGCCGCCAGATGGACAGGAGCTGCCCGGCCTCGGCGGTCAGCCGCAGCGCGGCACCCATCACGCGCGCGTCGCCCTCGCCGCTGAAGTCGGTACGCCTGCGGACCTCCTCCAGGGCCCATTCGGCGCCGGACAGCGCCGCGGACCCGCGCGCGCCCCGCAGCGCCGCCTCGGCGGTGACCTCGTTGCTGCGGCGGCGCATGATCCGGTGGCCGTACACCCGGTCCACGGCCTTGCGCACGGAGTCCACGGAGTCGGCGACGCCGGGCAGCGCACCCAGGGCCGCCAGCGGATCGGCTTTCGTACTCATGAGTACGACCCTACGCACCCCGGGCCCGCCCGCCACGAAGGAGTGGTCTTCTTCACGCGAACCGGCCCCTCCTGACGCGAACAGGGCCCCGCGGCAGAGCGCGCGGCTACGCTACATGAACATGAAGATCGCTTTCGTGGGGAAGGGCGGCAGCGGCAAGACCACGCTGTCCTCGCTCTTCATCCGACACCTCGCCGCCACCGGCGCACCGGTCATCGCGGTGGACGCCGACATCAACCAGCACCTGGGCGCCGCCCTCGGCCTCGACGAGGAGCAGAGCGCCGAACTGCCCGCGCTCGGCGGACGGCTGCCGCTGATCAAGGACTATCTGCGCGGCACCAATCCGCGCATCGCCAGCGCCGAGACAATGATCAAGACGACCCCGCCCGGCGACGGCTCACGACTGCTGCGGGTCTGCGAGGACAACCCGGTGTACGAGGCGTGCGCACGGGCCGTGGAACTCGACGGCGGCGCCGTGCGTTTGATGGTCACCGGGCAGTTCACCGAAGCCGACCTCGGTGTCGCCTGCTACCACTCCAAGACGGGAGCGGTCGAACTGCTCCTCAACCACCTGGTCGACGGCCGCGACGAGTACGCGGTGGTCGACATGACCGCGGGCTCCGACTCCTTCGCCTCCGGGATGTTCACCCGCTTCGACATGACGTTCCTCGTCGCCGAGCCGACCCGGAAGGGGGTCTCCGTCTATCGCCAGTACAAGGAGTACGCACACGACTTCGGCGTCGACCTCAAGGTCGTCGGCAACAAGGTCCAGGGCCGGGACGACATCGACTTCCTGCGCGAGCAGGTGGGCGACGACCTCCTGGTGACCGTCGGGCACTCCGACTGGGTGCGCTCCATGGAGAAGGGCCGTCCGCCCCGGTTCGAACTCCTGGAGGAGAGCAACCACTTGGCCCTGAAGACGCTCCAGGAAGCGGCCGACGCCGCCTACGACCGCCGCGACTGGGAGCGCTACACCCGCCAGATGGTCCACTTCCACCTGAAGAACGCCCAGAGCTGGGGCAACGAGCGGACCGGAGCCGACCTAGCCGCCCAGGTCGACCCCGACTTCGTCCTGCGGGAGCACGCGACGGCGAACGCCTAGCCCTCCCCGGGGCCGACCACCGCCCGGACGACCACCGCCGGGCTGGCCCCCGCCGGGCCGAGCGCCGACCCGGCGGACACCCCCGGGCCGACTACCGCTTGGCCGGCTCCGCGCCCGGTACGCCCTTGGGCGCCGGAGCGGGCCTCGCGGAGAGGAAGGCGGGCCAGCCCTCCTTCGGGGTCTTGCCGACGCCGAGCCGGGCCAGCTTGGCGAGCACCTGCGGGTCCTGCGCGTCCAGCCAGTCGGCGAGCTGCCGGAAGGACACACAGCGCACCTCGCGCTTGGTGCAGACGCGCTCGATCGTCTCCTCGATGGCGCGCATGTACGTGCCGCCGTTCCACGACTCGAAGTGATTGCCGATGATCAAGGGCGCGCGGTTGCCCTGGTAGGCGCGGTCGAAGCCCTTGATCAGGCCGTCGCGCATCTGGTCGCCCCAGTACTCGTGCTTGTCCGGGTCACCGTGCGAGGTCGAACCCGACTGGTTCACCATGAAGTTGTAGTCCATGGTGAGCGTCTCGAAGCCGCGCCCGGGGACCGGGACGAGCTGCATCGACAGGTCCCACAGGCCCTCCTTCTTCTTGGGCCAGAGCTGGTTGTTCACGCCGCTGGTGTCGTAGCGGAAGCCGAGTTCGCGGGCCGCGCGCATGAAGTTGGGGCGGCCTTCGAGGCAGGGGGTGCGGGCGCCGATGAGCTCCCGGTCGTAGTCGAAGGGCAGCGGCTGCGCCTTCCCCATGCCGGTGTTCGTCTTCCAGGCCTTCACGAAGGACTTGGCCTGGCTGATCTCGCTCTTCCAGTCGGCGACCGACCACTCGCCGACGCCTCGGCCGGTGCCGCAGAAGTGGCCGTTGAAGTGAGTGCCGATCTCATTGCCCTCGAGCCAGGCGCCGCGGAGCTGGTCCACGGTGTCCTTGATTCCCTCGCGGTTGTTGAAGCCGATGTCCGAGCTGCCGGCGAGATGCTGCGGCGGCTTGTACAGCCTGCGCTTCGCCTCGGGGAGCATGTACACACCGCTGAGGAAGTACGTCATCGTGGCGTTGTTCCGCTTGGCGACCTTGCGGAAGTGGGAGAACAGCTTCTGGCCGTCCTCGCCCGCGCCGTCCCAGGAGAACACCACGAACTGCGGGGGCCGCTGGCCCGGTTTCAGGCGTTCCGGTCTGGGGAGCAGCGGCTGCTGACCGGTGAACGCGGTCGAGCCGTCGCCGATCAGGCGCACCGCGGCCTTGGGCGCCGGGGCACCGGCGGGCTTCTTCGCGCCGTGCGCCGACCCGGGCGATCCCCCCTTCGCGCCGGACGAGTCGTCGGCACACCCGGCCAGGGCCGCCGTGCAGACCAGGAGAGCGGCGAGGCCCGCGGCCGTCCGCCGCACCCCCGCGGCAGTGCTTGGGTTGGCGGCCATCTTCCGCCCACCTTCTTCCGTGCAAGTCGGGACAGAACGGCAGCAACTTCGCACGGCGTCACGAGTGGCGGATTCCGACAAGCCGATCAGTATTTTTATTCACTCATTAGAGTGATCAGATACCCCATTTGCCCTGATGATCCAGCTAAGACCTTTACACTGCATTACGATTCGTTTACCGAGAGTTGAGTAATCCCGCCGCTGCAACGCCGTGACCCACGGCCGCGACCCGCCCTCCGGTGCCCACCGGAGGACCCCCTGTTCCGCGACCGCGCCGCCCCGGAGGAGACGGGAAACATGTCTGCCTGCGTCCCCACAAGCGCCCCCGACTCGGCGCACGGCCCACGCCCCCAGCAGCCGCACGCGCCACCGCCGCGCAAGAGGTTCCGCGTCTCGGGAGCCGACGTGTCCGCGTCCGTCGCCGTCTTCCTGATCGCCCTGCCGCTGTCCCTGGGCATCGCCCTCGCGACCGGCGCCCCGCTCCAGGCGGGCCTGGTCGCCGCCGCCGTCGGCGGCCTCGTCGCCGGACGCCTCGGCGGCGCCCCCCTCCAGGTCAGCGGCCCCGCCGCCGGCCTCACCGTCGTCACCGCCGACCTGATCCAGCGCTACGGCTGGCGGACGACCTGCGCCATCACTGCCCTCGCCGGACTCGCCCAGATCGGCCTCGGCTGCCTGCGCGTGGCACGCACCGCGCTCGCCGTGAGCCCCGCCGTCGTGCACGGCATGCTCGCCGGAATCGGCGTCACCATCGCCGCCGCCCAACTGCACATCGTGCTCGGCGGCACCCCCCAGAGCTCCGTGACCGCCAACCTCGGCGCGCTGCCCGCCCAGTTGGCCGAGGTGCACCCGGCCGCGCTGACGGTGAGCGCGCTGACCCTCGGCGTGCTGGTGCTGTGGCCCCGCATCCCCGGACGCGTCGGACGCGTCGCACGGACCGTCCCCGCGCCACTCATCGCCGTCACCGCCGCCACCGCGCTCGCCGGCCTCGCCACCCTGACCGTGGCCAGGGTCGACCTGCCCTCCTGGCGCACCCACGCCCTCGCCGGGCTGCCCGAAGGCCCCGCGCTCGGCCTGGTCGCCGCCGTGCTCACGGTCACGCTGGTGTGCAGCGTGCAGTCACTGCTCGGCGCGGTCGCCATCGACAAGCTCACCGCCCGGCGCACCGGCACCCAGGAGCGCGTGGGCCGCTCCGACCTCGACCGCGAGCTGCGCGGCCAGGGCATGGCGAACGTCGTGTCCGGGGCGCTCGGCGGGCTGCCCGTCGCGGGCGTCGCCGTGCGCAGCGTGGCGAATGTGCGCGCCGGTGCCGTCAGCAGGAACTCCACGATGCTGCACGGCGTTTGGGTAGTAGCGGCCGCCCTGCTGCTCGTGCCGGTCCTGGAGATGATCCCGCTCGCCTCCCTGGCCGCGCTCGTCATGGTCGTCGGCGCCCAGATGGTCAGCATCAACCACATCCGCACCGTCACCCGCCACCGGGAAGTGCTCGTGTACGCGGCCACCACCCTGGCCGTGGTGTTCCTGGGCGTCCTGGAGGGCGTGGCCCTCGGCGTCGCCGTGGCCGTCGCCGTCGCCCTGCACCGCCTCGCCCGAACGCGGATCACCTGTGAGGAGGACTCGGAAGGCGTCCACCATGTGCACGTGCGGGGACAGTTGACGTTCCTCGCGGTGCCCCGGCTCAGCCGCTGCCTGCACCACATCCCGCAGCGGGCGCACGCGGTCGTGGAGCTCGACGGCTCCTTCATGGACCACGCGGCGTACGAGACCCTGCACAGCTGGCTCGACGCGCACGCCGCGCAGGGCGGCAGCGCCGAGGTCACCGGCCGCGGCGGCCAGCGCATCACGGAGCCCGCGGCCACCGCCCACTGCGGCTGCCGCCCCTGGACGCCCTGGCGCAACCACCAGTGCGACACCCCGCAGGAACCCCCGCGCACCGACCGCCCCGAACAGCACCAACTGGCCAAGGGAATCAGCGCGTTCCAGCAGAACACGGCGCCGCGTGTGCGGGGCGAGCTGGCCCGCCTCGCCCGGGAGGGACAGCGGCCCGCGCAGCTCTTCCTGACGTGCGCCGACTCCCGCGTCGTCACGTCGATGATCACGTCCAGCGGCCCCGGAGACCTCTTCGTCGTCCGCAACGTGGGCAATCTGGTGCCGCTGCCCGGCGCCGAGAGCGGCGACGACTCGGTGGCCGCCGCGATCGAGTACGCGGTGGACGTGCTGAAGGTCAAGTCCATCACCGTGTGCGGGCATTCGGGCTGCGGGGCCATGCAGGCGCTGCTCAACACGCCGCCGACCGGCGCGCAGACGCCGCTCAAGCGCTGGCTGCGGCACGGTCTGCCGAGCCTGGAGCGGATGGCCGAGCAGACCGAGGAGGCGGCCGAGCAGAGCCTCGGGACAGCCGTCGACGAGACCCTCGGGGCGGCGGTCGACCAGACCCTCGGGGCGCAAGCAGAGCAGAGCTTCGGGGCGCAGGCCGGGCAGAGCCTCGGGGCGGCCGCAGGGCCCCCCACGACCGAGCCGAGCCTGCGCGGCATGCCCCGCCTGGCCGGCCGCGCCCCCGCCGACGCCGTCGAGCAGCTCTGCCTCACCAACGTGGTGCAGCAGTTGGAGCATCTGCGGGCCCACGAGGCGGTGGCGAGGCGGCTCGCCGAAGGGACCCTGGAATTGCACGGGATGTACTTCCACGTGGGCGAGGCGCAGGCATATCTGCTGGCCGAAGGCACGGAGGGGGCGGAGGACGGGAGGAAAGCGGGTGAGACGGCGCGCGCGGGGCAGGCACCCGACGAGGTGTTCAGCCAGGTGCCGCCCGCTCACCCGGTAGAGGTCTAAACCAATTTCCGGCAAGCCCTTGTCACCAGGGCCGGGTGTCTGATGAGCTGTGGTCTGGGACACAACGGACACCCTGGGAAAGGGAGATGTCGTGAGTAACGAAAGCCTGGCCAACCTGCTCAAGGAGGACCGCAGGTTCGCGCCACCGGCCGAGCTGGCGGCGCACGCCAATGTCACGGCGGAGGCGTATGAACAGGCCAAGGCTGACAGGCTCGGCTTCTGGGCCGAGCAGGCCCGTCGGCTGACCTGGGCCACCGAACCGACCGAGACGCTGGACTGGTCGAACCCGCCGTTCGCCAAGTGGTTCAAGGACGGCAAGCTCAACGTCGCGTACAACTGCGTCGACCGCCACGTCGAGGCGGGCAACGGCGAGCGCGTGGCCATCCACTTCGAGGGTGAGCCCGGCGACAGCCGGGCCATCACCTACGCCGAGTTGAAGGACGAGGTCAGCAAGGCGGCCAACGCCCTGACGGAGCTGGGGATCACCGCGGGCGACCGGGTCGCGGTCTATCTGCCGATGATCCCCGAGGCGGTCGTGGCGATGCTGGCGTGCGCCCGCATCGGCGCCGCGCACTCGGTGGTCTTCGGCGGCTTCTCCGCCGACGCGATCGCCGCGCGCATCAAGGACGCCGACGCCAAGCTCGTCATCACCGCCGACGGCGGCTACCGCCGGGGCAAGCCGTCCGCGCTCAAGCCCGCCGTCGACGAGGCCCTCACCCGCGAGGGCACGCAGGGCATCGGCAAGGTCCTCGTCGTCCGCCGCACCGAGCAGGACGTGGCGTGGACCGAGGGCCGCGACCTGTGGTGGCACGACGTCGTCGGCAAGCAGTCGCCGGAGCACACCCCCGAGGCGTTCGAGGCCGAGCAGCCGCTGTTCATCCTCTACACGTCCGGGACGACGGGGAAGCCGAAGGGCATCCTGCACACCGCGGGCGGCTATCTGACGCAGACGTCGTACACCCACCACGCCGTCTTCGACCTCAAGCCGGAGACCGACGTCTACTGGTGCACGGCCGACATCGGCTGGGTCACCGGCCACTCCTACATCACGTACGGCCCGCTCTCGAACGGCGCGACCCAGGTCATCTACGAGGGCACGCCGGACACCCCGCACCAGGGCCGGTTCTGGGAGATCGTGCAGAAGTACGGGGTCACGATCCTGTACACGGCGCCGACGGCGATTCGTACGTTCATGAAGTGGGGCGACGACATCCCCGCCAAGTTCGACCTCAGCAGCCTGCGGGTGCTCGGGTCGGTGGGTGAGCCGATCAACCCCGAGGCGTGGATCTGGTACCGCAAGCACATCGGCGCCGACACGTGCCCGATCGTGGACACCTGGTGGCAGACCGAGACCGGCGGCATGATGATCTCGCCGCTGCCCGGCGTGACCGAGACCAAGCCGGGCTCCGCGCAGCGGGCGCTGCCCGGGATCGCGGCGACCGTCGTGGACGACGAGGCCAACGAGGTGCCGAACGGCGGCGGTGGCTATCTGGTGCTCACCGAGCCGTGGCCGTCGATGCTGCGCACCATCTGGGGTGACGACCAGCGGTTCATCGACACGTACTGGTCGCGCTTCGAGGGCAAGTACTTCGCCGGGGACGGCGCGAAGAAGGACGACGACGGGGACATCTGGCTGCTCGGCCGGGTGGACGACGTGATGCTCGTCTCCGGGCACAACATCTCCACCACCGAGGTCGAGTCGGCGCTCGTGTCGCACCCGTCGGTCGCGGAGGCCGCGGTCGTCGGCGCCGCCGACGAGACCACGGGCCAGGCCATCGTGGCGTTCGTGATCCTGCGGGGCACGGCGAACGCGGAGGACGCGGAGCTGGTCGGCCAGCTGCGCAACCACGTGGGGACGACGCTCGGCCCCATCGCCAAGCCCAAGCGGATCCTGCCGGTGGCCGAGCTGCCGAAGACGCGCTCCGGGAAGATCATGCGGCGCCTCCTCCGGGACGTCGCGGAGAACCGTCAGCTCGGTGACGTGACCACGCTCACGGACTCGTCCGTGATGGACCTGATCCAGTCCAGGCTCCCGGCCGCGCCCAGCGAGGACTAGCCCGCCGCAGCACCCAGGGGCACCCGGCGCCACCCGCGCCGGGTGCCCTTTTTATGTCTAAGGTGAAAATTGCCGGATACATCCGAGCGCACGGTTAGGTAAGCTAAGGATCAACGTCAACAACGCGACAAGAAACGCCAAGGTGCGCCGGGAAGTCTGGTCGGCATGTGCTCAGTCCTGCCTACCGACCGGAGGTCGACTCTCGTGGCCGCGCCCGCCAGCAGCAACCGCAAAGTCCTCGGACGCCTCTCCCTGCCCGAGCGAAACTTCGTCGCGAACGCGCTGCGCACCGAGACGGTCGGCGGCGTCCTGCTCCTCGTCGCCGCCATCACCGCGCTGATCTGGGCGAACACCCCGATCAAGGAGAGCTACGAGAGCGTCAGGGACTTCCACCTCGGACCCGGCTCGCTCGGCCTCGACCTGTCCCTACAGCACTGGGCGGCCGACGGACTGCTCGCGATCTTCTTCTTCGTCGCCGGGATCGAGCTCAAGCGCGAACTGGTCGCCGGTGATCTGCGGGAGCCCAAGGCCGCCGCGCTGCCCGTGATCGCCGCGATCTGCGGCATGGCCGTCCCGGCGCTCGTCTACACGCTGGTGAACGTCCTCGGCGACGGCGCGACGGACGGCTGGGCCGTGCCGACCGCGACCGACATCGCCTTCGCGCTCGCCGTCCTCGCGGTCATCGGCACCTCGCTGCCGTCGGCGCTGCGCGCCTTCCTGCTCACCCTCGCCGTCGTGGACGACCTCTTCGCGATCATGATCATCGCGATCTTCTTCACCAACGACCTGAACTTCGCGGCGCTCGGCGGCGCGGTCCTCGGCCTCGCGGTCTTCTGGCTGCTGCTCCGCAAGGGCGTGCGCGGCTGGTACGTCTACGTTCCGCTGGCCCTGGTCGTCTGGGGCCTGATGTACAACAGCGGCGTCCACGCCACCATCGCCGGTGTCGCCATGGGCCTGATGCTGCGCTGCCACAAGCAGGGCGGCGAGGAGCACTCCCCCGGCGAGCACATCGAGCATCTCGTACGCCCCCTCTCCGCCGGGCTCGCCGTGCCGCTGTTCGCGCTGTTCAGCGCCGGTGTCGCCGTCTCGGGCGGGGCGCTCGGCGACGTCTTCACCAAGCCGGAGACCCTCGGCGTGGTGCTCGGCCTCGTCCTCGGCAAGGCCGTCGGCATCTTCGGCGGCACCTGGCTCGCCGCCCGCTTCACCAAGGCCGAGCTGAACGAGGACCTGGCCTGGCCGGACGTGTTCGCGGTGGCCTCGCTCGCCGGGATCGGCTTCACCGTCTCCCTGCTCATCGGGGAACTCGCGTTCAGCGAGGACCCGTTGCTCACCGACGAGATCAAGGCCGCCGTGCTGGTCGGCTCGCTGATAGCGGCCGTCCTCTCCGGAGTCCTGCTGAAGGTGCGCGACCGCAAGTACCGCAAGCTGTGGGAGGACGAGGAGCGCGACGAGGACCTCGACGGCATCCCCGACATCTATGAACAGGACAATCCGGACTACCACCTGCGCATGGCGGAGATCTTCGAGAAGAAGGCCGCGGAGCACCGCAGACTTGCTCGACTGTCGGCCGGATCGAGCGACGGCCGCGACGGTCCGGCATGATCTGATCTGACCAGAACTTCCCGCACGGGCAGCCGCCCGGTCCGTCCGCGCGGGCAGGTCCGCAGGCAGAGAAGAAGTCAGAGAAATGAGGAGCAAGCGATGAGCGCACCCGACGGTCCCGTCGGCACCGAACGCAGCCTCGGCCAGCTCGTCTCCGCGGCCAGCAAAGAGATGTCGGAGCTGGTGCACGATGAGATCGCGCTGGTCAAGGCCCAGCTGACGCAGGACGTCAAGCGCGGTGCGATCGGCAGCGCCGCGTTCATCGCGGCCACCGCCGTCCTCATCTTCTCGCTGCCGATGCTGAGCTTCGCCCTGGCCTACGGCATCCGCACCTGGAGCGGCTGGAACATGGCCATCTGCTTCGTGCTCTCGTTCGCCGCGAACGTCCTGGTGGCCGGCCTCCTCGCGTGGATCGGCGTGATCTTCGCGAAGAAGGCCGCGAAGGGCAAGGGCCCCCAGAAGGCCGCGGCCGCCGCCAAGGAGACCGCCGCCGTCCTCAGCAACGTCAAGCCGCATCCGCGCCCCGTGGCCCCTGCGGGGGCCCTTGAGCTGGAGGCGGGTGAGCGGGCCGACGCTGTGGCACGCTCGACTACATGACGGACCAAGTCCCACCCCCGGACAGGACCACCGCGCCGACCCCCGCGACCGTACGGATCGAGGGACCCTGGACGCACCGGGACGTCGCCGCCAACGGCGCCCGCTTCCACATCGCGGAGGCCGGTGAGGGCCCGCTGGTGCTGCTCCTGCACGGCTTCCCGCAGTTCTGGTGGGCGTGGCGGCACCAGCTCGTCGCGCTCGCCGACGCGGGCTTCCGCGCGGTCGCGATGGACCTGCGCGGGGTCGGCGGCAGCGACCGCACCCCGCGCGGCTACGACCCCGCCAACCTCGCCCTGGACATCACGGGCGTCGTCCGGTCCCTCGGCGAGCCCGACGCCGCGCTCGTCGGCCACGACCTGGGCGGCTACCTGGCCTGGACGGCCGCCGTGATGCGGCCCAAGCTGGTGCGCCGCCTCGCCGTCTCCTCGATGCCGCACCCGCGGCGCTGGCGCGCGGCGATGCTGCGGGACCGCAAGCAGACGGCGGCCGGGTCGTACGTGTGGGGCTTCCAGCGGCCGTGGCTGCCGGAGCGTCAGCTGGTCGCCGACGACGGGGCGCTGGTGGGGCGCCTGGTGCGGGACTGGTCCGGGCCGAGCCTGCCGGACGACGAGGCCGTGGAGACGTACCGCCGTGCCATGTGCATTCCCTCGACGGCGCACTGCGCGATCGAGCCGTACCGCTGGATGGTGCGCTCCCTCGCCCGGCCCGACGGGATCCAGTTCAACCGGCGCATGAAGCGGCCGGTGCGGGTGCCGACGCTGCATCTGCACGGCTCCCTGGACCCGGTCCTGCGCACGCGCAGCGCTGCCGGATCCGGCGAGTACGTCGAAGCGCCCTACCGGTGGCGGCTGTTCGACGGGCTCGGGCACTTCCCGCACGAGGAGGACCCGGTGGCGTTCTCCAACGAACTGGTGGCCTGGCTCAAGGACCCCGAGCCGGACCGGTAGGGATCCCCGGCCGGACCGCTGGACCGGACCGCCCGGACGGTTCGTCACCGTTCGTCACCCCCACAGGGAACTACTGTCCTACGAACGCCAATTGCCTGCCGCATACGCCAATTGGGGCCCTTGGGCGTGGTTACCGACCTTGAGGCACGGGCACACGTCCGGGTATGGGCTGGACGCACGACTACAGTGACGTAGCACGCAAGCGCCGGACGGCCACCGTGGTGAACGGCCACGAGAGGGGCGGCCCGCACGATCCGGGGCACCCCGGTGACACGGCTTCCGGCGAGGCCATCGGCATCCCCCGCATCCTGCGCCGCAGGGCCCGCTGGATGTCCGCGCGACTGCGGCACACCCGCGACTGACCCGCGCCCGCCGTACGACTCCACGGGGCGCGCCGCGCACCCGCGGACGCCCCCGGCGGATCGCGCCGAGCCATCGGACAGGGCCTAGAGCGCGCACCCCTGGCTGTCGACCTCCTGGTTGGCGGTCCGGCCGCGCTCGATGTCCTCGCGGACCTCGTCCGCGGTCAGCGCGTACCCGGTGTCCGGGTCGTCGAGGGACTTGGCGAACACCACGCCGTAGACCTTGCCGTCCGGGGTGAGCAGCGGGCCGCCGGAGTTGCCCTGGCGGACCGTGGCGTACAGCGAGTACACATCACGGCGGACCGTGCCCCGGTGGTAGATGTCCGGGCCCTTGGCCGTGATGCGGCCGCGCACGCGCGCGGAGCGCACGTCGTAGGGACCGTCCTCGGGGAAGCCCGCCACGATCGCGCTGTCGCCGCTCTCGGCGTCGCGCGAGGTGAACTGCAGCGCGGGGGCGGGCAGGGTCGGTACGTCGAGTACGGCGATGTCGCGCTCCCAGTCGTAGAGCACGACCTTGGCGTCGTACTTCTCGGCCTCGCCCCCTATCTGCACCTTGGGCTCGTCGACGCCGCCGACCACGTGCGCGTTCGTCATCACGCGGCGCGGGGCGAACACGAAGCCGGTGCCCTCGAGGGCCTTGCCGCAGCTGTGCGCGTCGCCGCTGATCTTCACGATGGAGCGCTTGGCCTGGGCGGCGACCTTGCTGCCCGCGAGCTTGGGGTCGGGCGGCTGGACGTCCTTGATGGGCTCGTTCGAGAACGGGCTGAAGACCTGCGGGAAGCCGTTCTGCGCGAGCACGGAGGAGAAGTCCGCGAACCAGGTGTCGGCCTGGTTGGGCAGGGTGCGGGAGACCCCGTGCAGCACCGTGGAGTTGCGCACCTCCTTGCCGAGCGTCGGCAGGGTGGTGCCCGCGAGGGCGGAGCCGATGAGCCAGGCGACCAGGAGCATGGCGACGACGTTGACGAGCGCGCCGCCGGTGGCGTCCAGGGCCCTGGCGGGCTGCCAGGTGATGTACCGGCGCAGCTTGTTGCCCAGGTGGGTGGTGAAGGCCTGGCCGACGGAGGCGCAGACGATGACGACGACCACGGCGACGACGGCCGCGGTCGTGCTGACCCGCGCGCCCTCGTCGGTGAAGGCGTCCCAGATGACCGGCAGCAGATACACCGCGACGAGACCGCCGCCGAGGAAGCCGATCACCGAGAGGATGCCGACGACGAAACCCTGGCGGTAGCCGACGATCGCGAACCACACGGCGGCGAGCAGCAGCAGGATGTCCAGCACGTTCACGGAATTCAGTCCTCGCCTCGCATCATTCCCCGTCTCGCCTCGCCTCGTGCCCGCCGTGCGTCACGGTCCGCACGCCCGCCCCGCGGGCGGCGCGCACGGTCGCGGGCCCCGGTCGGCCCGGACCCCGCAACCTTGTCATGAGCCCCAGTCGAGCGGGACCTGGCGGTCCCGGTCCCAGGGGCGCTCCCAGCCCGCGTAGTGCAGCAGTCTGTCGATGAGACCGGCCGTGAAACCCCAGACCAGGGCGGACTCGACGAGGAACGCCGGGCCGCGGTGGCCGCTCGGGTGGACCGTCGTCGCGCGGTTCGCCGGGTCCGTGAGATCGGACACGGGCACCGTGAAGACGCGGGCCGTCTCGGCCGGGTCGACCGCGCCGACGGGGCTCGGCGCGCGCCACCAGCCCAGCACCGGCGTCACAACGAAGTCACTCACCGGGATGAACAGGCTCGGCAGCACACCGAAGAGCTGCACGCCGCTCGGGTCCAGGCCGGTCTCCTCCTCGGCCTCCCGCAGCGCGGCCACCAGCGGGCCCGCCACGCGCGGGTCGCCGTCCTCCGGGTCGAGGGCGCCGCCGGGGAACGACGGCTGGCCCGCGTGCGAGCGCAGCGAGCTGGCCCGCTCCATGAGCAGCAGCTCCGGGCCCCGCTCGCCCTCTCCGAAGAGAATCAGGACGGCGGACTGGCGGCCCGCGCCGTTCTTCGGCGGCAGGAACCGGCTGAGCTGGTCGGGGCGGACGCTCTCGACGGCGCGCACCACGGGGGTGAGCCACGCGGGCAGGCCGTCGGCGGAGAGGAGGCCCTGGGCGGTGAGGGCGTGGTGGCCGTCGCGGCCCGCCGGGTCGAGCTCGCGGTCGTGGGGGCGTGCGGGGTCGGCGGACTGACCGTGGGGGCGTGCGGAGTCGGCCGCCTGGCCGTGGCGGCGTGCGGGATCCTGCTCCTGGCCGTCGCTCATGTCCGTATCGCCTGTGTGCGTGTCGCTCTCGCCTGTGTGCGTATCGCTCGCGTGCGTCATCGGCACCCCCGTCCGTCTCTGCACAACGCCTCCCGGCCCGCGGATGGTTCCGCGTCCCGGGGATCATCCGGGCGCACTCCCGGCCCCCGGCTCACCCGGCGGCGCCCAGGGGCGGTGCCGCCTTGCCCGGATAGCCCGGCGGGGGGTTGAGCCGCTGGCCGGGCAGGCCCCCCATCTCGTACTTCAGGAGCTTCCTGGCCTTGTCGGGGTCCGTCTCGCCCTCTCCGTACGACGGGCAGAGGGGGGCGATCGGGCAGGCGCCGCAGGCGGGCTTGCGGGCGTGGCAGATGCGGCGGCCGTGGAAGATCACGCGGTGCGAGAGCATCGTCCAGTCGCTCTTCGGGAAGAGCCCGCCGACGACGGCCTCGACCTTGTCCGGGTCGGTCTCCTCGGTCCACTGCCAGCGGCGCACCAGGCGGCCGAAGTGCGTGTCCACAGTGATTCCCGGGACACCGAAGGCGTTGCCGAGCACCACGAAAGCGGTCTTGCGGCCCACGCCGGGCAGCTTGACCAGGTCCTCCAGGCGGCCGGGGACCTCGCCGCCGAATTCGTCGCGCAGGGCCGCCGACAGGCCCATGATCGACCTCGTCTTGGCGCGGAAGAAGCCGGTCGGGCGGATCAGCTCCTCGATCTCCTCGGGGTTGGCCGCGGCCAGGTCCTCGGGGGTCGGGTACTGGGCGAAGAGGGCCGGCGTCGTCTGGTTCACCCGCAGGTCCGTCGTCTGGGCCGACAGGACGGTGGCGACCAGGAGCTGGAAGGGGTTCTCGAAGTCCAGCTCCGGGTGGGCGTACGGATACACGTCGGCCAGCTCGCGGTTGATCCGCCGGGCCTGCCGGACGAGGGCGGTGTGGGATTGCGGGGGTCTGGGCTTCTGCACGGCCTTCGCGGGAGCCGTCTTCTTGGGCGAGGCCGCCTTCTTGGCCACCTTCTTGGCCGGGGCTGCCTTCTTGGCCGCCTTCGGCACCGTCCCGCCTCCGTCCGTGGAGCCTTCTGACACGCCTGGTTTCGCCATGGCGCCAGCGTACGGGCCGTCACTGACACGGACGGTGGAGATGCGCAGTTGTCACGCGCCGGAGATCGTCGCGCGCTCCGGCACGCACCCCGACACCACGCCCGGCGCGCCCCCACCCCCACCCCGCGCGCACTCCCGCCCCCGCCCCCCAACACGCCGACGCACCCCCGTCCACACCCCACCCAACGCCCGATTTGTCCGGTTTCTCGGGGTAACGTAAGCGTGTTCGCCCACAGCAGAATCCCCGCCGTCACCCGTGACCTCTGCCGCCGTGGCCTGTGCTCTCACGGGCCAGGGAGCAGGTGTCCGACCCACGTCCGGACGTCCGTATCCGTCGCCGGTCCCCCGGATCGGCCCCCAATTGGCCCCCTTCCGCATTGCCCCCGTCACAAGTGCGGCAGACTTGAGTGACTGATCACACTGTTTGAACCGTCCGGCAAACTGGGGGCACGGTCCCCTGATGCAGGTCGACAAGGAGAGAACTCGTGGACGACGTTCTGCGGCGCGCCCCGCTCTTCGCGGCGCTCGATGACGAGCAGGCCGCGGAGCTCCGCGCCTCCATGAGTGAGGTGACCCTCGCGCGCGGAGACGCGCTTTTCCATGAGGGCGACCCCGGAGACCGCCTGTACGTGGTCACCGAGGGCAAGGTGAAGCTCCACCGCACGTCCCCGGACGGCCGCGAGAACATGCTCGCGGTGCTCGGCCCCGGCGAGCTGATCGGGGAGCTCTCGCTCTTCGACCCGGGCCCGCGCACGGCCACGGCCTCCGCCCTCACCGAGGTCAAGCTGCTCGGCCTCGGCCACGGCGACCTCCAGCCCTGGCTCAACGCCCGCCCGGAGGTGGCCGCCGCCCTGCTGCGCGCCGTCGCCCGGCGGCTGCGCAAGACCAACGACCAGATGTCGGACCTGGTGTTCTCCGACGTCCCTGGCCGCGTGGCCCGCGCCCTGCTCGACCTGTCGCGCCGCTTCGGCGTGCAGTCCGAGGAAGGCATCCACGTGGTGCACGACCTCACCCAGGAGGAGCTGGCCCAGCTCGTCGGCGCCTCCCGCGAGACGGTCAACAAGGCCCTCGCGGACTTCGCGGGCCGCGGCTGGCTGCGCCTGGAGGCCCGCGCGGTGATCCTGCTCGACGTGGAGCGCCTCGCCAAGCGCTCGCGCTGACGCCGTTTTCGTACGGGGCCCGGTGCTTCGTACGACGTCGGGGCCGTCCCTGGATCCAGGGACGGCCCCGACGTCGTACGCCCCCTCCGGAGACGCCCTGTCGTCCCGCACACACACGCGCGCCCGCGCCACCAGTCGGCTTCAGGGCGGACATTGCGTGCTCTGAGCCGCGTCACCCTGCACAGTGGGCGCATGGGCACCGTCGGTCGTGGGCTGGACAGTCAGGGCTTCATCGAGCGTGAGGGCTCGCAGGGGCGGGTGCGGGACGCCTTCCGGCCCGTCGTCGCCGCCGCGCGCGACCGCGTCGCGGAGATCTTCGGCAAGCGCCTCGACAGCGCGTACCTGTACGGCTCCGTGCCCCGCGGCACCGCGCGCGTGGGCCGCTCCGACCTCGACCTGCTGCTCGTCCTGCGCGCGGAGCCGACCGCCGACGACCGCGCCGACGCGGACGCCGTCGCCACCGCCGTCGACAAGGAGTTCACCGAGGTCGACGGCGTGGGCATCCTCCTTTCGAGCCGCGCGGCCGTCCTGAGCGAGCGGGAGACGTACGACCTCGGCTGGTTCGTGGCCTGCCTCTGCACCCCGCTGCTCGGCGAGGACCTGGCCGAATTCCTGCCCCGCTACCGGCCCGACAGCCTCCTCGCCCGCGAGACCAACGGCGACCTCGCCCTGTTCCTGCCCCGCTGGCGCG
The DNA here is from genome assembly GCF_014650815.1 of Streptomyces flavofungini. Taxonomy (GTDB): domain Bacteria; phylum Actinomycetota; class Actinomycetes; order Streptomycetales; family Streptomycetaceae; genus Streptomyces; species Streptomyces flavofungini. Next base: position 220,379 of record NZ_BMVR01000009.1, on the reverse strand, counting down.
CCCAGGCCGCCGCGGCCGCCGACGACCCCGAAGCCCTGCGCGCCCACGTCCGCCGCGCCTCCCGGCACCTCGTGCGCACCGGCTTCACGCTCGTCATGCCGCGCTGGGGCGGCTGGACCAGCGACCTCACGGAGATGGCGAAGGCGTTCGCGCGGTACTACCCCCGGTGGGCCGCGCCGATGCGGGCGGCGGCCGCCATGGCCCACGAACCGGCCGCCGACGCCGCCGCGCTGCGCGAGTACGCCGACGTGATCGGGCCGTGGCTCGCCGAGGAGTACGCGGCGGTGCACGGGGTGAAGGCGCCGCGCCCGCAGCAGGGATGAGAACCCGGCGCCCGGAGCGGGACGGGCTCGGGGCGCACTGACCCGAGTCCCGGGCGCGCCGACCGGACCGGGGGCGCGCCGGGCCCTTCCCCGCGCGCTAAATGAGCCCGTGCTCCCGCAGGTAGTCCAACTGCGCCCGCACCGACAGCTCCGCCGCGGGCCACAGCGAGCGGTCCACGTCCGCGTACACGTGCGCCACGACGTCGCCCGGCGCCACGTACCCGTTCTCGACCGCCGTCTCCACCTGGGCCAGACGGTGCGCCCGGTGGGCCAGATAGAACTCGACCGCCCCCTGGGCGTCCTCCAGGACCGGGCCGTGGCCCGGGAGCACCGTGTGCACGCCGTCGTCGACCGTGAGGGAGCGCAGGCGGCGCAGCGAGTCCACGTAGTCGCCGAGGCGGCCGTCGGGATGGGCGACGACCGTCGTGCCGCGGCCGAGGATCGTGTCGCCCGTCAGGACGGCCTGGTCGGCGGGCAGATGGAAGCACAGGGAGTCGGCGGTGTGGCCGGGCGTCGGGACGACGCGCAGCTCCAGGCCGCCCGTCGTGATCACGTCGCCCGCCGCCAGGCCCTCGTCGCCGAGGCGCAGGGCCGGGTCGAGGGCGCGGACCTCGGTGCCGGTCAGCTCCGCGAAGCGCGCGGCGCCCTCCGCGTGGTCGGGGTGGCCGTGCGTCAGCAGCGTGAGGCCGACCCGCATGCCCTGCTTCTCGGCCGTCGCGACGACGTGCGCGAGGTGGTCCTCGTCGAGCGGGCCCGGGTCGATGACCACCGCGAGGCCCGAGCCCGGCTCCGCGACGATCCAGGTGTTGGTGCCGTCCAGGGTCATCGCCGACGCGTTGGGCGCGAGGACGTTGACGGCGCGGGCCGTGGCGGGGCCGCTGAGTACGCCGCCGCGGGGCTGGCCGGGGAGGGCGGCTGCTTCGGTCATGCGGGGGTGACTCCCGTCGGGTCTGAGGGTGCGGGGCGCCGTCGGCGGGCCGTCATGCGGTGCCGCCCGTCGGGATGCGCTTCGTGAACTCGTCGTGGCCCGGCCAGGACAGGATCAACTCGCCGTCCTCCAGGCGGGCCCGGGCGAGCACCGGGGCCAGGTCCTGGGCCCCGGCCGCGGCCAGGGCCTCGGCGGCCGTGGCGTGGCCGTCCAGGTGGCGCAGCGTCGAGATGGTCGGCGGCATCATCAGGAGTTCGCCGCGGTCGTAGCGCTCGGCGGCCTGCCGGGGGTGGATCCAGACCGTGCGGTCGGCCTCCGTAGAGACGTTCCGGGTGCGCTGGCCCTCCGGGAGGACCGCTACGAAGAAGAACGTGTCGTAGCGGCGCGGCTCGAACTCCGGGGTGATCCAGCGGGCCCACGCGCCCAGGAGGTCGCTGCGCAGGACCAGGCCGCGGCGGTCCAGGAACTCGGCGAAGGACAGGTCGCGGGCGACCAGGGCGACGCGGTCCGCCTCCCAGTCGTCGCCTGTCGTGTCGGCGATGACCGTGTCCGGGGTCGGGCCCGCGAGCAGTACGCCCGCTTCCTCGTACGTCTCCCGCACGGCCGCGCACACGATGGCCTGGGCCGCCGCCTCGGCCACGCCGAGGCGGGCCGCCCAGGCGGTGCGGGGCGGGCCCGCCCAGCGGACGTGGTGGTCGTCGTCCCTGGGGTCGACGCCGCCGCCGGGGTAGGCGTAGGCGCCGCCCGCGAAGGCCATCGTCGTGCTTCTGCGGAGCATGTGCACTTCGGGGCCCGCCCCGGTGGCCCCGGGTGCCGCGGTGTCCCGCAGGAGCATGACCGTGGCCGCCTGGCGGGGTGGGGCGGGGGTCAGTTCGCCTGCCGCGAGGGCGCGGATGCGGTCGGGCCACTCCGGGGGGTACCACTGCCCATTTGCCATGGGCGGAGGCTATCCGGTGTGGTGCGGATGTTCGAGGGGCCTCTTGTACGCCGAGGGGCGTGGCCGTTGTACGGGGGTGTGGTGGGCCCTCGGACGGGAGGGAGAGCCGGGCAGCCGCGCGAAACCGGGCCGCCCGTCCCCCCAAAACCCCTACTGCGGCAGCAGCTCCACCTGGAGTTCGACCTCTACGGGGGCATCCAGCGGGAGTACCGCCACGCCGACCGCGCTCCGCGCGTGTACGCCCTTGTCGCCGAGGACCTCGCCGAGGAGTTCGCTGGCGCCGTTGAGGACGGTGGGCTGGCCGGTGAAGTCGGGGGCCGAGGCGACGAAGCCGGTGACCTTGACGACGCGGGCGATGCGGTCGAGCTCGCCGGCGACGGACTTGACCGCGGCGAGCGCGTTCAGCGCGCAGGTGCGGGCCAGGTCCTTGGCCTCCTCCGGCGTGACCTCCGCGCCGACCTTGCCGGTGACCGGCAGCTTGCCGTCCACCATGGGGAGCTGCCCGGCCGTGTACACGTACACGCCGGACTGGATCGCGGGCCGGTACGCCGCGAGCGGCGGGACGACGCCGGGCAGGGTCAGACCGAGCTCGGCGATCCGGGCCTCGACCACGCCGCTCATGCCTGCTTCTCCCGCTTCAGGTAGGCCACGAGCTGCTCGGGGTTGTTCGGCCCGGGCACGACCTGGACGAGCTCCCAGCCGTCCTCGCCCCAGGTGTCCAGAATCTGCTTCGTGGCATGGACGAGCAGCGGCACGGTTGCGTATTCCCACTTGGTCATACGGCGAGGGTAATGCCTGGCACCGGGGGCCTCACGAACACCCGCTGTCCGGCGCCCCTAGGGGGCGGGTCGGGGGCCGGTGGGGGCAGCCTCATGCGTAGCCCGCCGGGCGACTGGTTAGGCTCGAATACGTGAGCAGGCTCCAGGTCGTCAGCGGCAAGGGCGGTACCGGCAAGACCACGGTGGCCGCCGCCCTCGCGCTCGCCCTCGCGACGGAGGGCAAGCGCACCCTCCTCGTGGAGGTCGAGGGCAGGCAGGGCATCGCGCAGCTCTTCGAGACAGAGGCGCTGCCCTACGAGGAGCGGAAGATCGCCGTCGCTCCGGGGGGCGGGGAGGTGTACGCCCTCGCCATCGACCCCGAACTGGCCCTTCTGGACTACCTCCAGATGTTCTACAAACTGGGCAGCGCGGGCCGCGCCCTGAAGAAGCTCGGCGCCGTCGACTTCGCGACCACCATCGCGCCGGGCCTGCGCGACGTGCTGCTGACCGGCAAGGCCTGCGAGGCGGTGCGCCGCAAGGACAAGCGCGGCCGGTACGCGTACGACTGCGTGATCATGGACGCCCCGCCGACCGGGCGCATCACCCGCTTCCTCAATGTGAACGACGAGGTGGCGGGGCTCGCGAAGATCGGGCCGATACACAATCAGGCGCAGGCCGTCATGCGGGTCCTCAAGTCCCCCGAGACGAACGTGCACTTGGTGACGCTCCTGGAGGAGATGCCCGTCCAGGAGACCGTGGACGGCATCGCCGAGCTGCGCGCCGCCGGGCTGCCGGTGGGCCGCGTCATCGTGAACATGGTGCGCCCGGCCCTCCTCGACGAGGCGGAGCTGGAGCTCGGCCTGGAGCGCACGCCCCGTACGGCCATCGCGAAGACCCTGGCGTCCGCGGGCCTCGGCGGGGCGCGGGGCGCCGCGGGACGGCTCGTGGACCCGCTCCTCGCCCAGGCCGCCGAGTACGCCGAGCGGTACGCCCTGGAGGGCGCCCAGCGGGCCGTCCTCGGCACGCACGGCCTGCCCCTGCACGAACTGCCCCTGCTGGCCGACGGATTGGATCTGGCGGGCCTGTACGAGCTGGCCGGGGAGCTGCGCCACCAGGGGATCTCATGAGCGCGGGGACCTCATGAGCGCGGGGACCCGCACCCGGGACCCGCACCGCGGCCCGGCGGCGTACGGCAGCACCACCTCACCCACCACGCGGAGACCAGGAAACTCATGAGCCTCGATCCGGCACGTGACCCGCTCGACGTCGACGCCCTGCTCGACGACCCGAAGACCCGCATCGTGGTGTGCTGCGGCTCCGGCGGCGTCGGCAAGACGACCACCGCGGCCGCCCTCGGCCTGCGCGCCGCCGAGCGGGGCCGCACGGTGGTGGTGCTGACGATCGACCCGGCGCGCAGGCTGGCGCAGTCCATGGGGATCGACTCGCTGGACAATGTGCCGCGGCGGGTGAAGGACGTGCGGGGCAGCGGCGAACTGCACGCCATGATGCTGGACATGAAGCGCACCTTCGACGAGATCGTCGAGGCGCACGCGGACGCGGACCGGGCCAGGGCGATCCTCTCCAACCCCTTCTACCAGTCGCTCTCGGCGGGCTTCGCGGGCACGCAGGAGTACATGGCGATGGAGAAGCTGGGGCAACTGCGCTCCCGCGACGAGTGGGACCTGATCGTGGTGGACACGCCGCCGTCGCGCAGTGCCCTCGACTTCCTGGACGCGCCGAAGCGGCTGGGTTCGTTCCTGGACGGGAAGCTGATCCGGCTCCTGATGGCCCCGGCGAAGGTGGGGGGCCGGGCCGGGATGAAGTTCCTGAACGTCGGGATGTCGATGATGACGGGGGCCCTCGGCAAGCTGCTCGGGGGCCAACTCCTGCGGGACGTGCAGACCTTCGTGGCCGCGATGGACACGATGTTCGGCGGCTTCCGCAAGCGCGCGGACGCGACGTACCGGCTCCTTCAGGCGCCGGGGACGGCGTTCCTGGTGGTGGCGTCGCCGGAGCGGGACGCCCTGCGGGAGGCGGCGTACTTCGTGGAGCGGCTCGCGGCGGACGACATGCCGCTGGCGGGTCTGGTCCTGAACCGGGTGCACGGCAGCGGCGCCGCCGAGCTGTCGGCGGAGCGGGCGCTGGCCGCGGCGGAGGGGCTTGAGGAGCGGTACGGGGAGCGGTACGGGGAGCCGGGCGCCGAGGGATCGGAGGCCTCCGGAGCCGACGCCGAGGAAAATCTTGAGGCGGTCGGCATTGTGGATCAGGAGGGCGGGAATGTTGGTCTGCGTAACTCCTCAGAGTCCGAGGCTCCCAACTCCCCTGAGGCGAACGGCACTTCCACTTCAACCAAAAACGACGAATCCGGCGCGGACCACTCCGGTGCCGGTGACTCCGGCGCATCCGTCGAGCAGCTGACCGCAGGCCTGCTGCGGCTGCACGCGGAGCGCATGCGGCTGCTCGCCCGCGAGCGGCACACCCGGGACCGCTTCACGGCGCTGCACCCGGAGGTGGCCGTGGCGGAGGTGGCCGCGCTGCCGGGCGATGTGCACGACCTCGACGGCCTGCGCACGATCGGCGACCGGCTCGCGTCGGCGTGCGTCCCCGGCGACGAACAGGGTCGATGACCCGGTGACGAGCAGGGCCGGTGATGAGGCATGCCCGGCCGGACCCGTGACCGGGCGTGACCGCCGTCCAGGCGCAAGCACGCGCCCGTCGTACCGCTGACGCACACGACACCGTCCGTCCTGATGTCGCCCGGACGAACCACCTGGCGTACAGCCCATACGTCAGGTGTCGCACAGCCCTTGCGGAGGGCTGCCCGGCGGCCCCGGTGCCGCCTGTGAACGGCGGCACTTCTGGGGGCCGGTGGTAGGCGATGGGTGCTGCGTGACGAGGGCTCAGCCCACGGCCGCGTAGCTCTCGTAGGTCTCCTCGTCGTCCAAGTCGGGCAGCAGGCCCGAGCCACGCTCGTACTCGGAGCGTGCTGTCTCAAGGAGCCTGCGCCACGAGGTGACCGTGGGACGCCTGCGCAGCAGTGCGCGGCGCTCCCGCTCTGTCATGCCACCCCACACGCCGAACTCGACGCGATTGTCCAGCGCGTCGGCCAGGCACTCCGTGCGCACCGGGCAGCCGGTGCACACCGCCTTGGCCCTGTTCTGCGCTGCTCCTTGTACGAACAGTTCATCCGGATCGGTAGTGCGGCAGGCGGCCTGCGCACTCCAGTCGGTTACCCAGCCCATACCGGCGCCGTCCTCTCCCGAATCGAGGCTCCCCCACGGCGGCAGCGGCATATTCACCGCCGCCAGTTGAGGACGTTACGGAAGGTGGGCACAGCGCAACACCCCCTGCGGGCCCAATCTTGAATGGTCCGAACGGACTATGCGTAAGCGGCAGATCACCCGACGGAGTGAGCTGGCGACATGCGTGACCAACCCGGCAAATGCGGGCAGTTCAGCTGGGTCACAGCGGACGCGAGGAGACGGACGAGGCTGATTCGGACATCGATTCCGGCAGCGATTCCGGCATTGATTCCGACGGCCCGTCCACCGGCCCGCCGATGGTCCGCGTGGACCGGCCGGATTCGGGAACGGCACGGGGCGTGTTGCACGACCGCACTGCTGTGACAGTTGAGAGCAGCTTAGGCCAAGGCATATACGCGTGTCCGGCGAATCAGAACGTAGGCTGCCCCCATGGCAAACAAGCGATCGGGCGGTGGTCTCTCCCCCGCGCAGCAGGCCGCCAAGTTCCTGGGCGTGAGCGTGCTGGCGGGCGCGGTGCTCGCCGGGATCGCGCTGCCCGCGGCGGGCGTGATCGGCCTCGCGGCCAAGGGATCGGTCGAGGGCTTCGACGAGATCCCGGCCAACTTGAAGCAGCCGCCGCTCAGCCAGCGCACCACGATCATGGACTCGGCGGGCGGCGCGATCGCCACGGTGTACTCGCGCGACCGCACGGTGGTCCCGCTGAAGCGCATCTCGCCGTACATGCAGAAGGCGATCGTCGCGATCGAGGACTCCCGTTTCTACGAGCACGGTGCGGTGGACCTCAAGGGCATCCTGCGCGCGGTGAACCAGAACGCGCAGAGCGGCGGCGTCTCGCAGGGCGCCTCCACGCTCACGCAGCAGTACGTGAAGAACGTCTTCGTGGAGGAGGCCGGCGACGACCCTGACAAGGTCGCCGAGGCCACCCAGCAGACCCTCGGCCGCAAGATCCGCGAACTGAAGTACGCGATCCAGGTCGAGGAGGAGCTCGGCAAGAAGCGGATCCTCAAGAACTACCTGAACATCACGTACTTCGGTCAGCAGGCGTACGGCGTCGAGGCCGCGTCCCAGCGGTACTTCTCCAAGCCCGCCAAGAACCTCAAGCTCCAGGAGGCGGCCCTCCTCGCCGGCATCGTGCAGTCGCCGAGCCGCTACGACCCGGTGAACGACGCGGCCGAGGCCAAGCAGCGCCGCAACGTCGTGCTCCAGCGCATGGCCGAGACGCACGACATCTCGCAGCGCGAGGCCGACGAGGCGAAGAAGACCAAGCTCGGCCTGGACGTCAGCCGCCCCAAGAACGGCTGCATCACGGCCGTGAAGGGAGCCGGGTTCTTCTGCAAGTACGTCGAGAAGACCTTCCTGAACGACCCGGTCTTCGGCAAGACCAAGGAGGCCCGCGCCAAGCTGTGGAACCGTGGCGGCCTGCGCATCAGGACGACGCTCGACCCGCAGACCCAGACCTCGGTGCAGGCCGCGATCAAGGATCGCGTCTACCAGACCGACGACGTGGCCACCGCCGCCACCATCGTCGAGCCCGGCAGCGGCAAGATCCTCGGCATGGGTCAGTCCCGCCCGTTCGGCTACAACAAGAACGAGACGGAGATCAACCTCTCCGTCGACGACGACATGGGCGGCGGCGCGGGCTACCAGCCCGGTTCGACGTTCAAGCCGATCGTGGCGGCGGCGGCCCTGGAGCGCGGCATGTCGCCGGGCAAGCGGTACGACTCGCCGTACGAGATGCCGTACCCCGAGCGCGTCTCCGCCTGTGACGGCAAGACCTGGCGGAACTTCGGCAACCAGAAGCTCACCAACGAGAACGAGTCCGAGGTCGGGCCCTACCGCATGCGGGAGGCCACCGCGAAGTCGGTCAACACCTACTTCGTCGAGATGATCGGTGACATCGGCATCTGCCCGGTGACGAAGATGGCCGCCAAGATGGGCGTCGAGCGCGCCAACGGCAAGCCGATGGACCAGGCGCCGTCGATCGCGCTCGGCACCCAGGAAGTGTCGCCGCTGACGATGGCCAGCGCGTACGCGACCTTCGCCGCGCGCGGCAAGTACTGCACCCCGATCGCCATCGAGTCGATCCGCACCCTCGGCGGGAAGTCGCTGCGGGTACCGAAGTCGACGTGCTCGCAGGCCATGTCGGAGCGGACCGCCGACACGGTCAACACCCTCCTCAAAGGCGTGGTCGAGGACGGCACCGGCAAGCTGGCCGGCCTCGGCTCCCGCGACAGCGCGGGCAAGACCGGTACGACGGACTACCGCTACGCCGCCTGGTTCGCGGGCTACACCCCGAACATGTCCGGCGCCGTCTGGGTCGGCGACCCGGCCCACGACCGCCGCATGGTCAACATCGACATCGGCCCCCGCTCGTACGAGAAGGTCTTCGGCGGCGAGGTACCCGGCCCGATCTGGCGCGACGCCATGAGCGGCGCCCTCGCGGGCAAGCCCGACCCCGACTTCGAGACGGTGCGACTGCCCGGCGACAAGGACCGGGACCGGGACCACGGGAACGGCAATGGCGGCGGCAACGACGGCGACGACGGGAAGCCCGGTGGCGGCAACGGCGGCGGCCACAACGGTGGCGGCGGGGGCAATGGCGGCGGGGGCGACGACGATGACGACGACAACCCGTGGCCGGACCTGCCCGGGGTCATCGCCGGTCAGGACGGGGGGCCTGGGGGCTGGCGGGACTAGGTCCACGCAGCGGAGCTCACGGGGCTTCTGAATACGCTGATGGGGCGCCGCCCGAGTCGAACTCTCCGACTTGGGGGCGCCCCATCGACGTACGAACTAGGCACTCACAGAGGCACTCACAGAGGCACTCTCATAGGCGCTCACGTGGGCACTCACAGCTGAGCGCACCGGCCAGGCCCTGAGGGCGGAAGCCCGGAAGCTCAGCCGCCGGCCAGGAGCTTCTTGACCGCGGCGGCGACGCGGCCGCCCTCCGCGCGCCCGGCGACCTTCGGGTTCACGATCTTCATGACCTGGCCCATGGCCCGCGGCCCCTCCGCGCCCGCGCCCTTCGCCTCGGCGACGGCAGCGGCGACGATCTGCTCGAGCTCGTCGTCGGAGAGCTGCTGCGGCAGGTACGCGGCGAGCACCTCGCCCTCCGCCTTCTCCCGCTCGGCCTGCTCGGCGCGGCCGCCCTGCGCGAAGGCCTCGGCGGCCTCGCGGCGCTTCTTCGCCTCGCGGGTGATCACCTTCTGCACCTCGTCGTCGGAGAGCTCACGGGCGGACGTGCCCGCGACCTCCTCCTTGGAGATGGCGGTCAGCGTCAGCCGGAGCGTCGAGGAGCGCAGCTCATCGCGCTCCCTGATCGCCGCGGTGAGGTCTTCCTTCAGCTTCGCCTTCAGCGTGGTCATGGGGGCAATTGTGGCAGGTGGACGGGGCGGGACGCCCCGCGTTTTCGGGGCGGGACGCCAAAGCGGCGCAGGGCGCGGCCCTCATCACCCCCCCCCATCGCCCCCATCGCGCCCTCTCCCTGATCCGGGGGCTCCCCCTCCGCCGAATGTGGCGCGTCTGACACGATGGTCGTATGCGCGCGCGATACGCAGTACCTCTGGGAATCACGGCGACGGCCGCGGCCGGTATCGCCTATTCGGTGGGCATCGAGGCCCGCTTCTTCAGACTGAGGCGGGTGACGGTTCCGGTCCTCCCGGCCGGAATGCGCCCACTGCGCGTGCTGCAGGTGTCGGACATCCACATGGTGTCGGGGCAGCGGAAGAAGCAGCGCTGGCTGCGCTCGCTGGCGGGCCTGCGGCCCGACTTCGTGATCAACACGGGCGACAACCTGTCGGACACGGAGGGCATCCCCGAGGTCCTGGACGCGCTGGGCCCGCTGATGTCGTTCCCCGGGGCGTACGTCTTCGGCTCGAACGACTACTACGGCCCGACGCCGCGCAACCCCGCGCGCTACCTGGTCGAGAAGGCGCAGGGCCGGCACGGCCTGAACGGCAACAAGCCGGTCGTGGGCGCGATCCACAACCCGTGGGAGGACCTGCGGGACGGCTTCGACGCGGCGGGCTGGGTGAACCTCACCAACACCCGGGGCGCGCTGAAGATCGACGGCTACGAGATCGCGCTGACCGGCCTGGACGACCCGCACATCAAGCGGGACCGGTACGCACGGGTGGCGGGCGGCCCGGACACCGACGCGGACTTCTCCATGGGCATCGTGCACGCCCCGTATCTGCGCGCGCTCGACGCCTTCGCGGCCGACGGCTACCCCTTGATCCTCGCGGGCCACACCCACGGCGGCCAGCTCCGCATCCCCTTCTACGGGGCGTTGGTCACCAACTGCGACCTGGACACGGACCGGGTGAAGGGCCTGTCCACGCACGAGGCCGAGGGCCACACCTCCTACCTGCACGTCTCCGCGGGCTGCGGCACCAACCGCTACACCCCCTTCCGCTTCGCGTGCCCCCCGGAGGCCACCCTCCTCACCCTCACGGAACGCTCCCCGCACGCCTGAGCCCCACCCCCGCCCCACCCCGCAAAACCGGATTTCGTCTCCGGCCGCCGGTCCGCTAAAGTAATCGATGTCGCCGCGGCCCTGCCCAGCAGAACCGCCGGAACAACGACATCGGGGTGTGGCGCAGCTTGGCAGCGCGCTTCGTTCGGGACGAAGAGGTCGTGGGTTCAAATCCCGCCACCCCGACAGCCGTAACACCAGATCAGGCCCGGTGCTGAGAGATCAGCGCCGGGCCTGATCTGCATTCGGGGGCCAGTTTGGGGCCAACTTCTGGATACGGCTCCCGGACAGCTCCCATTCCCGCTGCGGGGAGGGGCCCCGGCACTTCACGAAGCCATCAGGCACGCGCGCGAGTGGAGTGCGCCACAGCGCCAGGTAACTGCCGACACGGACCGCTACTGCACGCGCCCGTTCGCTCCCGATCAGCGGCCACCAACTGGGCGTGTTCCCATGGTGCTCTCGATACGGCTGGCGCCGACCAATGTCGACGTCGGTGTCAGTGCCTTCCGGCACCATGGGAGACACTCTCCGCCTCGCAGCGCCGTTGGCCTCGTCTCTTAGCGACCCTCAGCTCCGACAGCGCACCCCCGACGCTCTGCGCTGACCAGTACCGAAAAGGTCGTCCGCGCGTCCGAGGGCGCGAGGACGACCTAACCTCAGCGCCATGGCCCGACCTGGAGACCACGTCAGCCCGATGCGGCTCCCATGAGCCGTCCCACGCACGCCGCGGTACTCGCGTCACGTCTGCCGTCGGCCGTCCCTTGTGGTGTGGTCCATCGACCTCGATGATTCCGGCGCGACCAGCCACAGCCACCGAACCGGGCATGTGCGGGCAGCGCGGAGGCATGCGTGGGCGCGGAGCGGCAAGGCCCGCACAGGTCGAAGAAGGACGAACTGACTGAACCCCGAAATAGCGGCCCGCGACGCTCCCGTTCCGGGCAAGGCATGACACGCCCTCTTCCACCACGAATAATCCATGGCTGACCCAACCAACTGTTTTGAGAAGAGTCAGGTACATGGCGTCTCTCCAGTTCTCGCTGCTCGGCCCCCTGCGCATCCTCCGGGACGGCACCTCTTTGCCCGTGGGATATCCGCAGCAGCAGGCGATGCTCGCCACGCTCCTGCTCAGACCGGGGCGAGCCGCCGGAGTGGCCGATCTCACCGATGCACTGTGGGGCACGGAGCCACCGGCGAAGGCCGTGTCCACGTTGCGGACCTATGCCTGGCGCTGGCGGCGGATCCTCACGGCCGACCGGCCGGATCTGGATGTGCTCGTGACCTTCGGCGACGGCTACCGGCTCCAAGTGCCCGAGGAGTCGATCGACGCCTTCCAGGTCACGAGGCTCACAGCCCAGGCGGAGCGGGCCGGTGCGCAGGGTCGGCCCGAGCAGGCACGGGAACTGCTGTGCCAGGCACTCGAATTGTGGGAGGGCGAGCCGCTCGCGGCCATACCCGGCCCGTTCGCGGAGCGGCAACGCCAGCGCCTCAGCGAGCTGCGCCTCGCGCTGCTCGAGGAGCGGCTGGCGTACGAGCTCGCATTGGGCCACGCCGCGCGCTGTGTGCCGGAGCTCACCGAGCTGACCACCGAGCATTCGTTGCGCGAGCGGCCCTACGGGCTGCTGATGACGGCCCTGTATCAGGCGGGGCGGTCGGCCGACGCCCTTGCCGTCTTCCGCGACGCCCGGCGACTGCTCATCGACGAGCTCGGGGTGGAGCCCGGGCCGGAGCTGGAGGGACTCCACCGGCGCATCCTCGAGCGCGACCCCACCCTCGTCCCCGCGGCCCCGGAGTCGCTCAGCCTCGTCGGATCCGGCGCGGAGACGGACGAGGCACCGGAACAGCCGGAGCCATCGCCCTCCCCCCGCCAGAAGTCCACCGCGCCACTGCCCCGCCCAGCCCAATTACCCCCGCCAGAACCGGACTTCCTCGGCCGTGAGCGTCTCGTCGACACGCTCGGCGACTGCTTGCGGAAGCCGGGGCGCAGCACCCCCGCGGTGGCCGTCCTCGTCGGCATGGGAGGGGTCGGCAAGACCTCGCTGGCGCTCCATGTGGCGCATCGGGTGCGGGGCACCTTTCCGGACGGCCAGTTGTACGCGGACCTGCACGGCGGCGACGCGGTTCCGAGTCGGCCCGAGATCGTACTGGCGAACTTCCTCTCCGCCCTCGGCGTCACGGCCGATGCGCTGCCGGACGACCTGGAGTCCCGAACGGCCTTGTTCCGGTCAGTGGTTGACGGCCGGCGGATGCTGATCGTGCTTGACAATGTTCGTGACGCGCAGCAGTTGCGGCCGCTGCTACCGGGGACCGAGTGCTGTGCCGTGGTCGTCACGAGCCGCAGCCGCATGGCCGGTCTGCCGGTGACCTTGCAGCTCAATGTGGATGTCTTCCACAGTTCGGAGGCCAATGAGCTGCTGTGCCGGGCGATCGGTGAGACGCGGGTGGCGGCCGAGCCGCAGGCCGCGCTCGACCTGGTCGAGGCGTGCGGCTTCCTGCCGCTCGCCGTACGGATCGTGGCTGCCCGGCTCGCCGCCCGTCCGATGTGGTCCATCGCCAGTCTGCGGGAGCGGCTCGCTGTGGAGTCGCGTCGTCTGGACGAGCTGCGCGCCGGTGAACTGGCCGTGGAGGCGGTGTTCGAGCTCAGCTACCGTCATCTGACGGACGAGCAGGCGGCGGCGTTCCGGCGGCTCGCCGCCGTGGACTGCGCGGAGCTCGGGGTGGCCGCGGCCGCCGCGATGCTCGGAACGGATCAGGCCGGCGCCGAGGACGTCCTGGAGTCGCTGGTCGACGCCTGCATGCTGGAATCGAAGGTGGTGGGCCGCTACGGCTACCACGATCTGCTGCGCGCCTTCGCGTGCCGGAAGTCGCGTAGCGAGCAACCGGACGAGGCGTCGGTGGCCCAGGACCGGCTGCTCGGGTTTCTGCTGTCGACGACCTGCGAGGCGTTCCGGCAGGCCGCCCCCGCCGACCCGGTGTCCGGCACGTTCACGCCGTCCGACACCCCCGGCCTGTCCTTCGCTGATCTCGCCGCCGCGCAGCAGTGGGTGTCGGTCGAGGCTGAGGAAGCACGCGTCCTGGTGACGCAGTTGGCTCGGGAGTGCGCCGCTGCTTGCGCAGAGGACGGCGGTACGGCGCACGGCGTGCGGGGCGTGCACGAGGTGCGCAGACTGCGTCAGGCCATCGATCTCCTCATCGCTCTCAGCCCGTTCGACGTCAGCACCTGCTACGCCGAGCTGGTGTCGACGGCGGACACGCTGGTGAGTGCCGCCGTGCGGCACCGCGACCGCGCGGCCGAGGGGCGGGCCCGCTTCCTGCAGTGCACCTACGCCCTGGCCGCCGCCCGGCTCTGCAACGCCGAGGTCGAGGCGAGGGCAGCGCTGACGGCGTGCCGGGAGGTGGGCGACACCGTCGTGCTCCAGCAGGTCCTCAACGACCTCGGGCTCATCGCCCAGTACCTGTCGCGCTACGACGAGGCCATCGCGCACTTCAACGAATCCATCGCCCTGGCGCGGCAGTTGGGACACCGCTCGGGCGAGACAGCGATCATGGTGAACGCCGCCCTTGTCCAGGTGCGCGCCGGTAACGCCGCTGAGGCGGTGGCGGTCTGCCGCAAGGTCCTGGACGGCGATGTGCACGCACGGGACATCCCGGGACGCGCGTACGCCCTGTACGTACTCGGTCTCGCGCTGCACACCTTGGGCAACCATCACGCGGCCGTGGCGCGATTCAAGGAGTGTCTGGACCTGTGTACACGTGCCAACCTGCGCTCCCGCAGCGTGCACGCGCGCTACCGTCTGGCCGAGAGCCTGCGCATGCTCGGCGACCTGGAGCAGGCCCTCCCGCACGCCGAGCGGGCTCTGGCGCAGTGCGAGGAGATCGCTTTCGAGCGGGACCGGGGGCACGCCCTGATGGTCCTCGGCCGGGTGCTCTTCGATCTCGGCCGTCGCGCCGAGGGGCGTGCCCTCTGGCAACGGGCGTACGTCCTGTTCACTCGGCTCAAGCTGCCCGATGCGTCCGAGGCGGCGACGCTGCTGCGCTCCTCGGAGCGGGAGTTGGCCGGGGACTGCGGGTGAACGAGGGCTACCAGTGAGTACGGACCGCAGTCTGACCGAAGACCCGGGGGGCCGGGGCCACGCCCTGGTCCGACCCCCCGGGGTACGGCGCTCGCAGTCCGCTCCGCCCGCTCTGTCTACACCTTCGACTCCCACTCGGAGCCGGTGCTGTTCCACGCCACCGTGCTGCGCTCCGGGTGCGGGGCCGGAGCCGACAGCGCTGTCACGGAAACCCCTGTCAGTATGGCGAGCAGTAGAACCCCGGCCGCCACGGCCCTGGTCCGGCTGTGCTTCAGATTGCTTTGGCAGGGCATGGGGTTCCCCCTTGGATTCGTACGAACGAATTGCGGTCATGGCTGTCGGCATTCGTGGGCGAGGATGCGGTATCGCGCCACAGATGGGTGCCGAGTGCCGCTCCCAGTTGGAATCGGTTGTCCACACCGAGCCGGTTCATCAGGGAGCGCAGCATATTGGTCACGGTGCGGGGGCTGACGCCCAGCCGATGTGCGGCACTGACATCCGTGTGCCCGGCCAGCAGCAGGGAAATGAGCCTGAGTTGACGTTCATCGAGGGCCAGGTGGCGCGGCGGGCCCAGTCGGGGCGCCCTGTGTGCTGACTGGGCCGATGCATCGTTCATGGGTGTGACATCACCTCTCCCCGGTATGGCTGTTGCCCTCTCCACGGTCACAGAGCCCGATCAACGGCAGATCACTGCGCGACAGCCCTTGATCTATGCCGCATGAATGTGCCGCACTCTACTGCCCGCTCACCTGCCCGTCGGGAGTCGGCGTCGGCCATGCAGCGGCCAGTTCGGACAGACGAGGGCCTTCGGGCCGCGGCGGCATACGGGCCACGTGGCGCTGCCGTGCGTGGGCCACCAAGCCCTCCTCGGTCAGGTTCGCCAACTGTCGGCGTGCGGTTTCCAGGAGCTTCTTCGCCTCGGCGATGATGGCGGCGTCCGAGAGGGGCCGCGGCCCCGCCTCGGCGTCCTCGGTCCCGTCGGCCCGGATCGCGTGCTCCTGGATGCTGTCGAACAGTTCGGCCACGCCGATCTCGCGGACAGCCAGCGACAGATGCGCGGACAGACCCTCCTGGCCGGTGGCACGATGAGCGAACCCGCGGGGGATGTAGAGGACTTCGCCTGGGCGCAGCACGGTGTGGAGCAGCTCGGCGGGCTGCGGTTCGTTGTCCCGCACCCGGCCCGCCTGCCACCTGGCGTCGGCCGGTCCCTCGTGGACGTACCAGCTCTTGCTGCCCGTCATCTGTACGACGAAGACGTCACCGTCGTCCCGGTGGAGCGGCAGCCCGGCCTGGCCCGCGGGGGTCACGAAGCAGAACGCCTCAACAGCACGGCCGAGTTCGGCGGCGAGGGCGTGCAGCATGTCGCGGGTCGGGCCGTGCCACTGGTCCAGGCAGCGCAGCAGCATGGTCGCCCCGCCGTCGAGGAGAGCGCGGATCTTCACCTCGTCCGCGAAGCCGCCCGGGTTCTCGCGCGCGACCGTTCTGGTCGAGGTGAAGTCCGTGACCGGAAGGCGCCGGCCATCCCGCCACATTTCGACGTACGGCTCCCGGAAGAGCCCACTGGCCAAGGCAGCGTCGACATCGGCGAGGGCGAAGGGGCTGTGCATTCCGCCGACGGCGAAGACACCGGGGCGACTGCGCCAGTACGACCAGAACGAGGAATTCGCATCGTCGACCAATTGGCCAAGTATCTGTGCTCCCATGAGCCATCAAATTAACGGCGCACAGGGCCTCTTCGGTACCCCTCTTTCTGTTTTCAGCAGCTCCTGCGGGGCCTCGTCAATTCGAGGTGCGGAATACGGAAAGCGCTATTGCTGTCGCCGCCGGACGCTGCCTAACGTGCTTCCCGTCCCGTTCAGTGTTCGATCCAAGGAGGAAAACATGGCGAAGCACGCTTCGATCCTGCGTCCGCGTCTCGACAAGGTCAAGCCGCAGGACCGCTGACCAGCGAGGCAGTGATGTATGCCGCCACCTTCGGGTGGCGGCATACCCGCTTGACGTAGGCGAATTACCGAATGGAGGGCTGCGGTGCATCAGTTCACAGAGGTGGAGGGCCCGATACCCGTCGTCGGTCTGATCGACGATCGGCTGAGTACGACCACCATCTGCCTGGCATCGAAGTACGGTTCGCAACTCGACCCCTTGGGGCAGTGCGGACTCGCTCATGTGCTGGAGCACGTACTGATGTCGACGCCCGTCGGAAGCGTTCCCTCACTGAGCGAGTACGTCGAGCGGCTCGGCGGGCACGCCAACGCGGAGACCGGTCTCGACCGCATGCTCTTCTACGCACAGGTGCACCCGGACGACGCCGATGAGATCGCCGGGCTGCTGTATCAGGCGGTCCTCCAGCCCCGTTGGAGCGACGCCGTCCTGAAGCAGGAGAAACGCGCCGTCTTCCAGGAGCTGGCCGCCGCCGCGGCCGACCACAGCGATGTGGTGCAGGACGCGTTCCTCGCGCACTTCTTCCCCGGGCACCCCATGGGCCGTCCGGTCGGCGGCACAAAGGTCGACGTCGAGCGATGCGACACGGCGTCAGTCGCCGCCGCGCACCGGGATCGGCTGCTGACCGCGCCCCTGTCGGTGATCGTCGTGGGGCCCAGGTTGCCGAAGTCCATCGATCCCGTGGCGGCCGGAATCGAGCCCCATACCCTCGCGACGATCGGCACGGCCCCGGCAACCGTGCCCCCGTCGCCACCGCCGGCCCCGCCGCATCCGGTGCGCTGGTCGGAGGAGTTCACCTGGCTGTGTGCGGGCGCGCCCTCGGTGCCGGACCACGACCCGCGCAGGCCACACTTCAACGTCCTGGCCCAACTGCTCGGCTCCAGCCCGTCGTCGCTGTTGTACCGCAGGCTGCGCGGCGAGGCGGGGCTCGCCTACACCTTCTACGCGTGGAATCGCGGTTACGCCGACACCGGTGCGTGGCGCGTCATGGCCGGTGTGGAGCCGGGCAACGGCGACGCCGCGCTCGAAGTGATCCGTAACGCGCTCGACGAGGTCGCCACCAAGGGGCCCGACCCCGACGACCTGGCCTCCTCCCGTCGCCAGGCCCGGATGCGCGTCCTCACCTCCATGGACACGCCCTTGGACTGCGCCCGCTTCCTGGCCATGCGCAGCGCCGCCTCCGGCTCCTGGTCGTCCACCGACGAAGTCGCGTACATCGACGCGGTGACCGCCGACGATGTGCAGCGGGCTGCCGCGCAGATAAGGGACGGTTTCCGGGCCGTCGCCAGTCCGGCGGCGCCATGAACACGACGGAGCGGCACACGACGGACGAGCGCACGGCGGACGACTATCTGGAGCGGGCCCGGCAGGCCGGTCTGGTGGCCGAGGTGTGCGGGCACCGGTATGTGGCCGACCGGTACGACGACCCCTTCACCAACCGCCGACAGATCCTGGTCGAGTACTGCGATCCCGGGCTGCCCGCGGACGCAGCGGCGCTCGGTGCCCTCCGTGACCAACTGCGCGAGCGCCACGCCACGGCCGAGGCGGTCCTGCTGCGGGTGACGGGCGGTGCAGCCCTGCCCGCCCCGTGGCGGCCCCGGCTCACCTACATCTGTCACGAGTCCCCCGCGAGCACCACGCCGTCGCACCCCCGTCCGGCGGTGAGCGTGCGTCCCGCGACGCCCGACGACGACGTCCTCGTCCACGACTGGCTGGTGCAGGCATTTCGCAACGCCTACCCCGGCCAGGAAGTGGACGCCCACCACAGCGGTATCAAGGGAGTGTTGGCGAATTCCGGACGCCTGTCGTTCATCGCCCAGGTCGCGGGCGTGCCCATCGGGCACGGCACCGTCCTTGCCGACGAACGGGACGAGGTCACCGGGGAGGCGTTCGCCGAGCTGGTGGACATCCTGATCGACGACGCGGAGCACCGGCGGGAGGCGACCTCGGCGCTGGTCGAAGCCGCCGCGCGGGCCACCGCAGGACGTCGGCTGTGCGGGCATGTGGTGCACCCCCACGAGCCGGGGCAGGCCCGACAGGCGGATGCGGTGCTCCAGACGCTGCTGAGCGCCGGCTGGTCGGTCGATCACGCCTTTTGGGAGAGCACGTGGTGACGCGCCAAGGGACACCCATGCCCCCCTCGTCCCCCGCCGCGTCGTCCCCGCTCACGCTGGACCTGTTCTTCGACGCGCTGTCCGTGGACCGCCAGGAACCGCTGCGCGATCTCGTCCGGAGCGCCCGCAGGCTGCGCGGCCATCTGGCGCCCCTGGTCCTGTCCGTCGCCGCCTGTGAGGGCGCGGTCCTGGGCAGCGGCTCCACGGACGAAGTGCGCCGCATGCGAGCGAGGGTCGACGACTACCGCGCGCTCGCCACGCTCCTGTCGACCGAAGTGCCAGGACTCCGCGTGCTCAAGGGCCCCTCGCTGGCGGAGCACTATCCGAGCGGGGTGCTCCGCCCCAGCGGTGATCTGGACGCGTACGTACCCGACGAGGCCGCCCTGTGGCGGGCCGTGGCGGCGGTGCTGCGTACCCGTCCGGTGACCGATGTCGACGTGACGGTGCTCGGCAGCGGGACCCACGTGCACTGGGTCGTGGTTCTTCGCTGGTCCGCGGAGGATCCGGCCCTCGACCCCGATCACCGCGTCGAGTTGGTGACCTTCGCCTACCCGGGGCAGCCCGGGGTGGTGCCGTTGCGTGCCGAGCCGCCGCGCGACCAGGTGTTGGGCGACCTGCTGGCCATCGCGGAGGAGGCGTTCCAACGTCCCTTCACCATCAAGGACGTTCTCGATCTGGCCCTCACCCTCGACAGCGCCGACTGCCCGTCCCCGGCGGTGCTCGCCGAGGCCGCGGTCCGATATCGGCTCGCGCCGGAACTGCTGAGTCTGAGCCGGGCATTGCACGGCGCGGAGAAGCTGGCGAGCCCGGCCAACGACCGTCTGCTGACGCTGCTGGAGGGCGACGCCGCGCGCGAGTCGGCCGCGAGGCGCGGTCGCGAGAGCGCGCCCCAGGTGCCCGAGCGCGCCTGGACCAGGGAGCCCTGCCTGAACAGCGGCCGGCCACTCCACGGCCTGCGGCTGTCTGCCGACCCCACTTCCCGCCCGGACAGCGCGGTGCGGTTCCACACGTTCACCGGCGGCGTGCTGCTGCTCTGCCCGCTGGGGGAGTTCCTGCTGGTCGAGACGGAGCTCGTGGACCCGGCGGCGTACGAGGCGGCACTCACCGAACTTCGCCGGCTGCGCGCCGTCGAGGGGGAGCGGTCATGAGCGCCGTCCATGTCGAGGACCTCAGCCGCCGGTTCCGCGGCCGCAAGGGCCAGGAGGTCACCGCGCTCGACGCGGTGAGCCTGCGCGTCGAGGAGGGAGAGGTCGTAGGGCTTCTCGGGCCCAACGGTGCGGGGAAGACCACGCTGTCGCGGATCCTCACGACGCTCCTGCTTCCCACGAGCGGATCGGCCCGGGTGGAGGGCCTCGACGTGGTGCGTGAGGCGACCGCGGTGCGGGAGCGCATCGGCCTCGTACTCGGCGGCGAGCGCGGCCTGTACGGTCGCTTGACTGCCCGTCAGAACCTGAGGTACTGGGGCGCCATGCAGGGCCTCACCGGCAGCCACTGCCGCACGCGGGCCGACGAGCTCCTCGAACGGCTCGGTCTCGCCGCACGTGCGGACGACCGGGTGGAGACGTACTCACGCGGCATGGTGCAGCGGGTCCATCTGGCCCGCGCGCTGCTGCGCAACCCGCGCGTGCTCATCATGGACGAGCCCACCAGCGGCATGGACCCCCATGCCGCGCAGGGCTTCCGCGGGCTCGTCGAAGAGTTACGCGACGGCGGCTCGACCGTGCTCCTGGCCACCCATGACATGCAGGAAGCACAGCTACTGTGCTCGCGCGTCACGCTGATCGACCACGGCCGCATCCTTCGCGAAGGGGCGCCCAAGGACCTGCTCACCGGGCTCGACTCGCCCCGGACCGTGACCGCAGGCGGTGTCTCGGCGGTCGTCGCCGGGGCCGTCGCGGGCATCCCGGGTGTCGCAGTGGAGGGGCCGACGCCGGAGGGGCTCGTGACGCTCCGGGTCACGGGGGACGACGCGGTGTCCGAGGTACTGCGGATACTCACCGCCGCGGGCGTGCACGAGCTGTCGGTGGCCGCGCCCACCCTGGCCGAGGTCTACCGATCCATCATTGAGGACCGGGAGTTCGCCCTCTGATGGCCGCCTTCGTGCAGTTGCAGTGGCTGCTCCTGACGCGCTCCCCACGTCTGCTGGCCACGCTGTTCGTCGTCCCGCTCTACGCGGTGGTCTTCTTCACCACGGTGCGCTCGTACGAGGCGCCGGAGCTGGCCGGCACGGTGGCGCTGACCGCGTTCTCGATGAGTATGTGGTCGCAGGCGATGTTCGTTGCGGCGGAAGTCGTCGACAACGACCGGTGGGACGGCACCCTGGAGCCCTCCCTGCTCACCCCGAACGCCTATGTGCGCTCCCTGGTGACGAGGGTCTGCACCGTCACGGCGCTGAGCGTGCCGGTCCTGGTGGAGGTCATCGCGATCGGGCGGGTCGGCTTCGGATTCCCACTGCCGGTGCACCGGCCCGTCATCGCGCTCACGGCCACGCTGCTGCTCGTCGTCGGTACCGCCGGGTCCGCTCTGCTGGTCAGCGCGCTCATGATCATCGTGCCCGTGGGGCGGCTGCTGCAGAACGCGCTGACCTACCCCTTCTACATCCTCGGTGGCCTGGTACTGCCCGTCACTTCGCTGCCGGCTCCCGTCGAGTGGGTCGCGCGCCTGTTCTTCCTGTCCCATGGGGCACAGCTCCTCCGCGACGCGATGAGCGGGGCCGACGGCAGTCACTGGGGCGACTTCTGGGCCCTGTTCGTGCTGTCGGCCATGCAGTTGGCGGCCGGTGTGTTCCTGCTGCGCCGCGCCCTGTCGCGGGCG
This sequence comes from Streptomyces flavofungini, assembly GCF_014650815.1. GTDB lineage: Bacteria > Actinomycetota > Actinomycetes > Streptomycetales > Streptomycetaceae > Streptomyces > Streptomyces flavofungini. Next base: position 198,757 of record NZ_BMVR01000009.1, on the reverse strand, counting down.
CGCCGAGGGGAGGCCAGGCTCTATGCGTAACGCCGGCGCGCTGTTCCATCAGATCGGCTACGGACTGCTGAGCAGCTACCAGGACTACCGCGCCCTGTACACATGGCGCTCGTGGCTGTTCGGCTGGATGGTCCGGCTGCTGTGCCAGGTGCTGTTCTTCTCGATGGTCGGCAAGGCGATCGGCTCGGACGGGGCGCAGCACTACATGGCGCTGGGCAACGCAGTGATCCTGGGGCCGCTCGGCGCTTTGGGGGTGGTCTCCTCCAGCGTGGCCGAACGCCGCGGCGGGACCCTGCAGTTCCTGCTGCTCAGCCGTAACGGCCCGTTCCCCGTGCTGTTGTCCCGGGGCCTGTACTGGGCCGCCGACGGGGTCGTCACCTCGTGCTTCGCGCTCGTGGTCCTGCGCTGGCTGGTGGGTGTCGAGATCAGCCCGCCGATCCTGCCCGTCTGCTTTCTGCTCCAGATCCTGATCACTCTCAGCGGCTACAGCCTGGCCCTGGCCCTGGCGGGGGTCAGCCTGCGGTGGCCGGAGAGTCGTATGTATCTGACGGCCGGGGCGACGATCCTGCTGATGACGATCGCCGGGGTGAACACAGCGCCTCCGAGCGGAGGCATCGGCGGCGCCGTCGCCTCCGTGTTGCCGGCCACCCATGGCCTGCGGGCGATTCGTTCGGCCGTGGCGGGCGGCGGTGTTCCGCCGACCGCCGTGCTCGCCGAGTGCGGGGTGCTCCTCCTGTGGGGCGCGGTCAGTTGGCTGACGCTCACCGGGTCCCTCCGCTACCAGGTCCGCGCGGGCGCGCTCAACCTCCGCTGAGCTCCACACGCCTCTCCCCCCTTCGCCCCCGACTCCACAGCTCCCTCGACCACTTCCAGCAGAGAGAACCAGCCATGAGCGCAGTGAACGTCTTCAGCCTGGTCGGCCCGCCCGGGTCGGGGAAAACCACTCAGGCCGCTCGTCTGGCTGCGGCCGTGGGCGAGGCCCTGGGCTCCCCGGTGCTGCGCGCCTCCGTGCCCGCGCTGCTGCGGGGCGAACCCGACATCACGGCCCGGCTGACCCCGCACCAACGGGTACGGGTGGCCGAGGCCCGGGAGGCCGCACACGCCTACGCCGACCGGGGTGAGCTGATGCCGACGGAACTCGACCGCGTGATACTGGAGTTGGTGTGCCGGGTCGGCCGGAGCGAGCCGGTCGTGCTCGACAGCGTGCCGCGCGGCTGCGAGCAGGCCCGCCTGCTGCTCGCCAGTGGCCTGGCCCACACGAAGCTGATGGTGCTTCATCTCCGCGCGCCTGATGACCCTTTCGAGTTCTCGATGCGCCGCCAGCTCGCCCGCGCGGCCTCCAGGGGCGAGGCTCCTGTCACCGCCCAGCACCTCTTGCGGATGACGCGGAAGGCCCACGTCTACGCCGAGCAGACCCTCCCCGGCCTGGCCGACATCGCGCGCACCGGCACCCGTCTCGCCGACTTCGACGCGGACGCTCCCGTCGACCGCGTCGCCCAGGAGATCCGCGAGTACCTCGTCCGCCGCGGCGCCCTGCCACCGCTGCGGGCCGTGGCCTCCACGGGTGTCGGTGCCGCGCGGCAGGGGGCCGGGCCGTGCAGCTGATCCTGGTCCGGCACGGGCGTACGCAGGCCAACGCCCAGGCCCGTTTCCCCCTCACCTCTGACGTGCCCCTGGACGGGGTCGGCCGCGAACAGGTCACCCGCACCGGGAGGCTGTTGGCCGCGTCGGACTTCCGCCCCGAGGCCATCCACAGCAGCGACGCGGCGCGCGCACTCCAGACCGCCGCCGTCCTTCGGGACTTGATCGACCCGGACCTGAGCATCACTCCCCGACCGGGACTGCGCGAGCTGGACTGGGGTGAGCTGCGCGGACGATCCATCTCCCCCGGCGCCGCCGGTGACACCTCGTACGCACGCTGGCAGCAGGACCCGATGAGCAGGCTCCCTGGAGGAGAGAGCCTCGTCGATGTCGCCACCCGGGTGGACGGGATGCTGCGGCTGCTCGCCGACGACGGGCGTCCGGCGATCGTCGTGTCCCACGCGGTCACGCTCACCGTCCTGACGGCGCGGGTCTACGGCTGGGACCTCCTCGAAACCTGGCGGACGCACCGGGCGCACCTGCCGCCCGGGCAGTTCCGTCGCCTGGAGCTCACCGCACCGCCGGTTCCGGCCCGGTCTCTACCCCGTTGCACCTGAAAGGACCACCATGGCCTACACATCCCTGACGCCTCTGATCGAGGAAGGCGTACTCGACGAGGTCCTCGAAGGCCTCGGCTTCCTCCACGCGAACGACCACTGCCGCCGCAACTGCACCCACTGCCCCGCCTTCGGCGACACGACACCCGTACAGATGACGCCCTTCGCGACCCTGACCCGCCTCGCGCACGACGTCGGCGAGGCGTTCCGGGACCGGGGCATCACAGCGCAGCGCAGCATCGTCTCCTGGCGGATCAGCGATCCGCTCGACTACCACGTCAGGGACGGAAAGACCACCCGGACCACGTTCGACGTCGCCCGGATCTGGCGTGAACACCTGGGCCAAGGGCTTTACTTGGTGACCAACGGCAGTGAGGGCAAACGGTTCGCGCGGACCGCGCTGCGCGACGTCGCTGCCGCGCCCGAGGTGGTCTCCCAGGTCAAGCTGACCGTCACCCCCTGTGACCAGGGCTGGGGCAGCGAGCGCTATCTGCACAGCATCGCCGAGGACATCGCGACGCTCGCCCCGCTGTGGGACCTGGGCTCGACCCGCATGGAGGATCCCTCGGGTCTGCGTTTCCGCATCAACCTGAAGTCGACGCGGGACCGGCGCGAGGAGGCGCTGGAGTTCATGGCCCAGGCCCTTGAGTTGGCGGGGCTGCGCCCCGGCGCGGCCGAGAAAGCCATGGCCGACCCCCGGCGCATTTCGGCCAAGGACATCTACGACCTGGGCTCCTACGTCGGGGACAGCCCGGTGGTGAACGCCATCAGCATCAAGGGCAACAACGGCAAGCGGTTCAAGTCGACCGCCGACACCCGCACGCACCACCAGTACGGCATCTACCCCGACGGCGGCGTCCGGGTCATCGACATGTACGAGTTCAAGGTCTACGAGGCAACTGGCGAGTCCGGTGCCCCGCTCCGCGTCGACCTGCGGAACGCCGCCTGACATCCGGCGCGGCCAGGTCGAAGGAAACGGAAGACAGGAGTCAGGGTGAAGCAGGACAGAGTCGTACCGCTGTATCGAGCCGCCGGGTTCCCCACGCCGCTGACCGGCGCGAAGGCACAGTCCCTCGCCCGCCTGCACGGGGCAGGTCTAGCGATCCCTGATGGCGTCTGCGTGACCTCGCGCTGGTTCGGCGAGGTCGCGTCCCGCACGGACATCGGCGAGACGATCGAGGACCAACTGCGCGATCTGGGCGCGGTTCCCACCGGTACGGGGCGCTCCCTGGAACTCATCCGCCGGGCCCTCACGCGCACGCTCTGGCCCGAGGACCTGGTCCTGGAGGTGCGCGCGGCGGCGGAGCGGCTGCTCGGCGAAGGGCCGGTGATGGTGCGCTCGTCGGTTCCCGTCGAGGACGGCGCCGGTCTGTCGTACGCCGGTGTCTTCGAGTCCGAGGGGCCGCTGAGCACCACGGCGGAGGTGCTGTCGGCGCTCGCCCGCTGCTGGGCGGCGCTGTACTCGGCCCGCGCCTTCTCCTACGCACGAGGCCAACTGCCCCGGGAGTACGCCGCTTTCCTGCAGACCTGGGTGCGCCCCGACGCGCACGGCGTGCTCTTCACCCAGGACCCCGTCACCCACGCCCGCGGGCCGATCACCGATGTCGCCTGGGGCAACGCGACCGACACCACGTCGGGGCGGGGAAGCGCCACGCGCCTGGCCCTCGCGGACCGGGACAGCGGCGACGTCCTGCCGCACGAGCTGCGGGACTCGCTCATCTCCCTTGCCGAACAGGGCGAACAGCTCTTCGGCCACGCGCTCGACCTGGAGTGGGTGTGGAGCGACGGGCGGCTGCACACGCTTCAGGCCCGCCCCATCACGCACGCGACCGCGGTTCACGCGCCGACGGCCGCCGCCTGGTGGCCGGACTCCGACGTCGGGGCGCTGCACGACGTCGATCTCGGCCTGTGCCGGCGGCGCTTCGAGGGCGCTCTGCAGAAACACATCTGGCTGCGTCGGCAGTGTGCTGCCCTCGATGTTCCGACTTACCGCGAGGCGTACGTCGTCTACCGCCCGCAGGACACCGAGCGCCTCGCGGCCGAACTGTCCGGACATCTGCGCACCGAGTTCGTGCAGATCAACTGGGGTGCGCGCGGCACCGGCACCGTCGCGCCGCTGGCGGAGCTCGCAGACCGCCTCAAGCGCGGGCACGACCGCAATCCGCTGGCCGACCCGGCCTTCTGCGCGGCGCACATCGGGGAGATCGTGGCGGCCGAGGCGTCCGGCTTCTCCGCCGTGCTCAGCGACGGGACCGTCGTCATCGAGGCATTTCCTGCCGGGCTTCCGGGCATCAAGGAAGGCGGGCTCGTCCCGTCGGTCTTCACCGTCTCCGCCGAGGGAGCGATCACCCGTGAGCACATCGCCGACTTCGACCGCCGGTGCCGGATCGAGCCCGGCGAGGGCTGGTGGTGGCGCCCGCAGGACACGCCTCCGTATTCCTTCGACCGGTCCGACGCCGAGGTCCTGGACATCGCCCGGATCACCCGCGCCCTGTGCGACTCCCTCGGTGAGGCCCGCGTGGAGTGGTACGCCGGTGACGGCCGGGCCATGGTCCGCGACGTCAGTCTCGAAGGCGGCCGCCTCGACGCTCCTTCGGCCCCTGGAGGGCAGCTCATATCCGGCGGGGTCGCCTCGGGGACGGTGCTGAATCTTCCGGACCTCGCTGAGCTCGACGAGGCAGCCCGCACCCTGGAGGTCAGCGTCATCGGCTCCGGCACGGACAACGCCGCGGTCATGGCGGACGCCCGGATCACCGCCGCCGTCGCCGCGGTCCGCCGCACCGACAACGTCATCGTGGTGGCCGAGTACCCCTCGGCGGGGCTCATCCCGCTGGTGGACTTCGCGGCGGGCTTTGTCTTCCAGCGCGGCAACCTGCTCTGTCACACCGCCATCGTGCTGCGCGAACGGGGAGTTCCGGCGATCGTGTCGCGCGATGCCGCCCAACTGCTGTGCGACGGAATGTCGGTGGAGGTCTCTCCCGCCGGAGTGGCCGTCGTACACGATCAGGAGCGGGTGTGCTAGAGACCCACCTCCTCGCACACACAGGGATCTTGCGGCCCCTCGACCTCGGCAGTGCGCGGCTGGTGGATCGGCTGCTGTGCGACGACTCGCGCAGCGGTTCGGCGTGGCGCGGGCTGCTGGTGCGTCCGGACTTCGAGCCGGACGGCTTCACCGTGGCCGAGCGGATGAACGGCGAGGTGCTTCTTGAGGCTTCGGAGAGCGACTTCGGTACGTGGCTCTCCGGTGTGATCGAGGGGAAGTTGCGGCGGGTGCTGCCGTCCGGCGGGTATGCGGGGATGTCCGCCGTCGGCGGCTTCTGCCACGCGCAGACGATGCGGCTCCTGGAGCACTCCGTCGCGGGGGCACCGGTGGCGCGGACGCTGGCCAACCAGGAGTTGCCCTCGGTGGTGGACCGCGTGGTCGCGCACTGCGCGTTCGGAGATGTCCGGGCCCCGGTAGCCACCCACCGGGGGTACACGGACCGTTCCGTACGGGCCGCCCTGGACCTGGCCCCCCTGGTCCTGAACGCGTGCGGGTCGGACCTTGCCGCCCTGCTGCGCTACAGCCTCGCCGCCGGGCTGCTCGGCGCCGAGCAGAAGCTGCGCACGCCCGGACCCGGTCTCGCTCTGCCCGTCGGCGCGCCGGGCGACCCCGCGCCGACGGCGCACGACCTGTGGCCGCAGTACCGGAAGCTGGCCGAGCGGCCGCTCCACGTGGACTATTGGGATGCCTTTCTTGCCGAAGTGCTCGATGGTCCACGGCAGTTGGTGTGGTTCTTCGACGACTGCGCCGAGACCGTGATCGATCTTCTGCTGCTCGACCGCCTCATGGAGGCCAATCCGCGATTGCGGCTCACCCTGGTGCCCAAGTCCCTGCCCTGCTACACCGACGCCGACGCGCCTCTCCTGCTCCGCCTGCTCAACTCGCCGCGTCTGCGGTCACTTGGCGTCGACCGGCTGCGGGCAACGGACGTGTGCACGACCGGACCGAGCATGGCCACGGCCAACCTGCGCAAGCTGTCCCCGGAGCTGGCCCGTGCCCTGCACGAAGCGGACTGCGTGTTCGTGAAGGGCACCAATGTCCACGAGATGTTCCAGGGCGGCATCAGCAAGGTGATGTACACCGGATTCGTGCTGGTCAGCGAGTTCAACGAAGGGGCAATGGGGGTGAACGCGGCCACGGCACCTCTGTTCCTGGTCCGCTCCGAGCCTGGTGAGTACACGAACTGGGGCTTCGAAGGGCGCCGCTTCCGTACGCAGCGCTACGCCAACGGTCGGCACGTCAGGTTGTGCTGGAGCACTTTGACAGACCGTGAGCGGCGCAAGGAGTGCACCGAACCCGTCGCGCTCCGCGAAGAGTGGCGTCGGCTCGACGCGCTCGCCGAACGGGTCGCACCCAGAACGCGCGTTGCGCTGGAGAGCGAGCGGGGAAGGGTGTGCAGGAGGCTGCAGCAGCTCACCGGAACATCCGTCGGCCCCACCCCTTCTTGGAGTCCACATGCCTGACCCCGAAGCCGACTGGCTGGACGAAGTGGAACGCCTCGCCGCCGGGGCGATCGCCCGCTTCCCCCGCCACAACGAGATCTTTCACCTCGTCTCCCGCCTCGCCGAAGAGACGGGGGAAGTCGCCCAGCAGGTCAACCACTTGGAGGGCATGGGGCTCAAGCGCGACCGCCACGGCGAACCGGAAGTCGGAGACCTCACCAAGGAGGTGCTCGACGTGGTGCGCTGTGCCGTGACGATCGCCATGCATTACGGCTGCATCGATGACCTCCGGGAGCTCACGTCGCAGAAGCTGGCCTCGTACCGCCGGGAGGGGTGGGTGAACTGACGGCGCACCGCGCCGAACGGCGTCGGGACAGCGGCGCCGTCGGTGTCGATCAAGGCCGAACCTCATTCGGGACGAAGAGGTCGTGGGTTCAAATCCCGCCACCCCGACAGCCGTAACACCAGATCAGGTCCGGTACTGAGAGATCAGTACCGGACCTGATCTGCGTTCGGGGGCCAGTTTGGGGGCCAACTTCAGGATGCGGCTCCCAGGGAGGCGGTCCGGTTCGGTCCAGAAGGGGAACACCGCCCCGCGGCCGACCGGGACGTAGGCTGGAGCCGCCGGACGCTTCTCGTACGCCGACTCCGCTCGGCGTCGCTTCCGGCGCACCACGACAGCGGGCCGCGCCGCCATCGGCCCGAAGAGGGGCGTGCGTCATGAACGCACCCATCGTCCGCCGCAGTTCAGCCGCCCCCGGACGACCCGCCACGTACCCACCCGCCAGGCTCGCCCTGCGCCCACCGACCTTCCCGCCGGGTCCGGTGTGCGGGGCCTGGTGGCCCCGCACCGATGACCTCGCCGCCGAACTGGCCTCGCTCACCGATGTGTTCGACGACTCCCACGGCCTCGTGACCCGGATCGCGTCCCACCGCGGAAGCTGGCCGCGCGAGCCGCGCACCCTCCCCGTGACGGGTCACACGGTCACGGCCATCTGGTACACGTCCGGCCTCGACCCGCACACGATCCGGCTCTTCTCCTGCGGTGCCCGCCGCTGGGACCTGCTCGTCGTCCCGCCGCGCAGCGAGGCCGACGCGGCGGCCCGGCTGATGACCGCCGCGGCCGACCCCGCCCTCCACCTCACCGGAACGGACCTGATGGCGGCCGAGGGCCCGTCCGGGTAGCCCGCCGCGCACGACCGGCGGCGACCAGCTCGCCGCCGGACTCCCCGCCCCCGCGGACGACCGGTGGGCGTCGCGACGCCGCGCCGACCCACCGAACAGGCCCTAGCAGCCCGGCAGGTGCACCCGCAGCTCTTCGGCGATACCCGCCAAGAGTCGAGGACAACGCGCCACCGTGGAATGCCGACCCAGACCCGTTGGCGATCGGTCCCCAGGGACATCCGCCTTCGAGAGGGTCGCCATGACCTCACCCCCCGCAGCGACCTGTGTCCAGGAAGTCCGCCTTCACGGCGACTGCACCCTGGTGGTCCTGTGCGGTGAAATCGACATCCACACCGCCCCCGGCATCACCGACTGCCTCGACGCGCTCACCCACACCGGCGACTCCGACTTGCTGATCGACCTGCGCCCCGTCGACTTCATGGACGGCGCCGGGGTACGAATCCTCCATCGCGCCCGAACCCGGACCAGCGGCCGTCACGGACGCTTTCGCCTGATCTGCACCCGCCCCGTGACCCGCCGCCTGCTCAACCATCCACGACTACGCCTGGACTTCGACATCCTGAATCGGCTGCCCCTGCCCGTACCACCACAGGCAGCGGCCTGACTGACGCGAAACCACCCTGGCCGCGCCCCGCGACGCCACTACGCTCACCAAGCGGCCCCGGACCCTGGTCGACCGTGCGCCTCCCGCCCGCTGGCTCTTCAGGCACCCAGCACACCGGTCGAGGCAACCCGGCCTGCCGCCCCATGGGGAGTGCGGCCGCAGGCCGGGCGCACGGCGGTCCTCGCTGTGCCTCCTGGGAGTCACCCCACTCCCGAAGCCCCTTCCTCAGCCGGTGAAACCCGGCACCACCAGACCCGACTCGTACGCGATCACCACCGCGTGGGTGCGGTTCTGCGCGCCGAGCTTGGTCAGCACGTTCCCGGCGTGCGTCTTCACCGTCTCCAGGCTCACCGTGAGGGACCGCGCGATCTCCGGGTTGGACAGGCCGGTGGCCATCAGCCGCAGTACCTCTTCCTCCCGTCCCGTCAGCGCCGCCCTCGGCAACGCCTCGGCGGAGTCCAGGGGGCGGGCGGCGACCAGTCGGCGCAGGGCCGCCGGGAAGAGGATCGCTTCCCCCGCCGCCGCCACCCGTACCGCCTCCGCGATCTCCCGGACCGGCCGCCGCTTGAGGACGAAGCCGCCGGCGCCCGCGCTGAGGGCGGCGGTGACGTAGTCGTCGTTCTCGAAGGTGGTGATCACTACGACCTTCGGCGGGTCGGTTGCTCCGGCGAGGAGGTGGCGGGTGGCCTCGATTCCGTTGCGGCGCGGCATCCGTACGTCCATCAGGACCACGTCCGGGTGCAGTCGCCGCGCCTGCTCGACCGCCTCGACGCCGTCGGCGGCCTCCCCGACCACCTCGATCCCCGGCTGTGCCGCGAGCAGGGTGCGCAGACCGCTGCGGGTCACCTCGTCGTCGTCCGCGATCAGGAGGGTGACGGCTGCGCCGATGCCAGAGCCGGTCATGTCGACAACCGTACGGGCAGGCGGACCGCCAACCGCCAGTGGAGCGGCCCGTCCGGGCCCGCCTCGAACTCGCCGTGCAGCAGCCGCACGCGCTCGGCCAGGCCCGGCAGGCCGTGCCCGGACGTCGGGAAGGTGCCCCGGCCCGGGCCCGTGCCGGTGTTCGTCTCCGGGTCGATCCGGTTGACCACATCGAGTGCGAGTACGTCCGGCCCGGCTGCCGCCCTGACCGCGATCGAGCCGCCCGCCCCATACCGCAGCGCGTTCGTCAGCCCCTCCTGCAGGATCCGGTACGCCGCCCGGGAGAGCGTCCCCTGCACCTGCGCCAGGTCGCCCGACAGTTCCGGCTCGACCACCGCGCCCGCGTGCCGCAACCGGTCGAACAGCTCGGGCAGATCGGCCAGGGTGCGGGTCGGCGCCGGCTCCGACTTCTCCTCGCGCAGCGCACCCAGTACGTAGTCCAGGTCCTCCAGCGCGGCCCTGGCCGACTCCTCGATGCTGCGCAGGGCGGCCCGCGCCGCCACCGGGTCGGCAGCGAGCACTTCGCCGGCCACGGCGGCCTGGATCGTGGCCGCCGTCAGGGTGTGGCCGATCGAGTCGTGCAACTCGTGGGCCAGTCGGTTGCGTGCGGCCAGCCGCTGCTCACGCTCGGCCGCCAGCGCGAGCCGCTCGGCCGCCGAAGGACCCAGCAGCCGGGGCGCCAGCCACCGCAGTGCGTGCGCCACCACCGCACACACGACCGTCGCGAGGAGCAGGCTGACGAGTGCCACCGCCCAGCTCTGCCAGCCGCCCCCCGGTCGCACGGACCAGCCGAACAGGCTCAGCCCCGCCTCGGCGCGGAACCAGCCGAACGGGAGGGTCAGGCCCACGAGGACCAGCGCACCGCTGACCAGTGCCCCCGTCCACCCCAGTGCCACGTGCAGCAGCAGCCAGAGCGGAGTCCGCAGGCGGTCGGCGCCGGTCGGCGCGGCAGGGGCCGGGTCCGGCAGCGGCACCCTCAGCAGCCGACGGGCGAACGCGATCAGCGCCCGCCGCGTGGTGCGGGCGAGACCGACCACGCCGATCAGTACCGCCCAGACCAGCAGGGTCAGAGCGGCTTGCACGCCATAGGGAGCGGACGGCCACGCCAGCGTCGGCAGCATCGCGAAAGGCAGCAGCGGAATGCTCGCCAAGGCGCCGCAATAGGCGAAAAGCATGCCCGCATACGTGGAGCCGCTCAGCAGCGGCCGGATTCCCCTGATCATGATCAGGCCAGTATCGCCGGACCGCCGACCAGGAACCTCCCCCGATCGGGGGAGCCCTTTCTCCCGCCTTCCCGCGATGTGTGCCAAGACCCCCGGAAGTCAGGATCGTGCCCCGAGCAGTTGACCGGAGGACGGCTGATGAAAACGCAAGAGAGAGACGGGGCGCCCCAGCACACGGCGCCGACCTGGATTGCTGGGGCGGACCCGCATTCCCCCGGCCTCCAGGGCTACGGCTCCGGCACGCGGGCGCCGGGCGGCAGGAACGGCCTGGCCGTGGCCGCCCTGGTGCTGGGCCTCATCAGCTTGAGCAGCTCGATCGTCTTCATCGGCGGCCTGCTCGGCGTCATCGGCCTGGTCCTGGGCAGCGCCGCCCTGATCACGGCCAAGCGGACCGGCGTCGGCCGGAGCAAGGCCGTCACCGGCTTGGTGACGTCGGCCCTCGCGATCGTGGTGTCCGTCGTGGTCGCGTTCTTCCTGGCCTGGTACGCGAACAAGACGCAGGAGTGCTACCGGCCCGACAGCTTCCAGCAGTACAAGCAGTGCGTCCACGAACAGCTCAACGGAAACTGAGGTCAAGCATCACCGTGCGCAACACACAAAGAGCATCTCTCCTGGCCGTCGGCCTCGCGGCGACTTTCCTTTCGGCAATGACGCCCGCTCCCGCTACGGCCATCGCCACCTCTGACATCTCCGTGGCAAGGAATTCGCTGGGGCCGTACACGCAGCAGCAGCCCGATTGGCAACGGTGCGACGCGAGGAGCCCCGCCGCCTTTCAGTGCGCGACTCTCGAAGTACCGCTGGATTACGGCGATCCCGGCGGCAGGAAGGTGGAGATCGCGATATCCCGGCTGCGGGCGAGCAGTGCGAAGGAGCGTCGCGGCGTGCTGCTTCTCAACCCCGGCGGCCCCGGCGGGCCGGGTCTGAACATGCCTGTCGACGTGGGAGCGGACCTCCCCGCGAAGGTGAAGCGACAGTACGACCTCATCGGGTTCGACCCGAGGGGCGTCGGGCGGAGCTCCCCCGTCGGCTGCGGCCTGACCGCCGACGAGAGGATCACCGATCGCCCGTACCGAGCCGGGACCTTCGCGAAGGACGTGCGGTGGGCCCGTACGGTGGCCGCCAAGTGCCGGGCCAAGGGGGGTGACACGCTGCGGCACCTCACCACCCGCAACACCGCTCGCGACATGGACGTCATCCGTGCCGTGCTGGGAGAGAAGAAGATCTCCTACCTGGGGTACTCGTACGGCACCTACCTCGGCGCCGTCTACACGCAGTTGTTCCCCCGGCGAGCCGACCGGTTCGTGCTGGACAGTGCGGCCGACCCCGCGCGGTACGGGCGTGGCACGTTCCAGGGAATGGCGGCGGGGACCGAGCTCGCCTTCACGCGGTGGAGCCGTTGGGCTGCCCGGCGACACACGACGTACGCACTGGGCAGCACCCCGGCGGAGGTCCGCAGGACCTTCTGGCACCTGGTCGCGCGGGCCGACCGGAAGCCCATCGACTCGGACGAGGGACCCCTCACCGGTGACGGGGTCCGCGCCCAGCGCGCCACGTTCTTCCGCGTTCGGGCGGCCGCCTCCTGGGTCGCCGGGCTGAAGACGGCCGCCGAGGGCCGGGAGCCGGTCCCGTCCGGCACTCCTGGGCAGGCCGTTCCCCAACAGACCGGTCCGCAGCGGGCCGGTCCCCGGCAGACCGGTCCCCAACAGACCGGTTCGCAGCAAGCCGTTCCGCAGCAGGCCGTTCCCCCGGACAATGCCGACGCGAGCTCCTGGGCCGTCCTGTGCGCCGACACCAGCCGCACGTGGCCGCGCGACCCCGGGCAGTACCGTCGCGACGCGATCCGCGACAAGGCCCGGTATCCGCTGTACGGCGATTTCGCGTCCACCATCAAGCCGTGCGCCTTCTGGAAGCCGGGCAGCGAGCCCCCGACGAAGGTGCACAACAAGGTCAGATCGCTGATCGTGCACAACGAGTGGGACCCCCAGACGCCGCTGGCCTCCGGCCAGGCCATGCACCGGGCCCTGCGCGGCTCCCGGATGATCACCGTCGCCGGAGGGGAGGGGCACGGCGTCTACCCCTTCGGGTCCTGCGCGGACAAGAGCGCCACCCGCTACCTGACCACGGGCAGGCTCCCGGCCAAGGACCTGACCTGCCGCAAGGCCGGCTGACCCCATGCCCCTGCCCGCCGCCCCGGACACGTCACCGGAAGGCGGCCGCGTTCCGCGCCGCCCACGTGGCGTACGGGTGCGGCGCGCGGCCGAGGACGCGTTCGACGTCAGGGCTGACGCGGGTCTCGCCGGGGGTGGGGGTGCCGAGGATGGCGAGGGTGGTGTCGGCGACGGGGGCGGGCATGAAGTGCAGGAGCTGGGCGTGGGCCTGTTCGCGGGTCAGCTCGGTGAAGCGGACCGGTTCGGCGAGGGCCGCCGCGAGCGCCTCGGTCTGCTGGCGGGGGGTGATCAGGGCCGGGCCCGTGAGTTCGTAGACGCGCCCGGCGTGGCCGGGCTCGCGCAGCGTCGCCGCGGCGACCTCGGCGATGTCCGTCGGGTCGATGACCGGCAGGCCGACATCGCCGAAGGGGGCGGCGACGGTACGTGTCGTACGTACCGGCTCGGCCCACGCGTAGGAGTTGGAGGCGAAACCGCCGGGCCGCAGGATCGTCCACTCCAGCCCCGAGTCCCGTACCGCGTCCTCGATCGACCGCATCAGCGCGCCGTGCGAGGCCGAGTCCGGGCGGGTCACCACGCCCTGGGAGGACAGCAGCACCACCCGCTCGACGCCGCCCGCCTTCGCGGCGTCCAGGATGTCCCGCGGGTCGAGCAGGTGCGCACCGGCGCCGCCGTTCTGCAGGAACAGCGCCTTCGCGCCGTCGAGGACCGGCCGCAGGCTGTCCATGTCGGCCAGGTCCGCCCGGTGCTGCTCGACTCCTTCCGGTACGTCCGTCGGCGCGATCCCCCGGGACGTCGCCCGGACCTTCTCATCGGCCGCGGCCAGCGTCCGCACCAGCACTCGTCCGACGTTGCCGGTCGCTCCGGTCACCACGATCATCTTCGTCTCCTTGGAGTTGGTTGAGCAGTCAGCCGATCGGCCTGGTTGTTAGTTAGTTGGCTGACTTAGAAGGACGCTAGCACGGCGCACCCGGTGGTTGTCTATAGTTAGTCAGGTGACTGACTCAGAGAAGGTTCGCGGCGCCGGGCGCGGCGGCAAGCGGCAGCGGCTCATGGCCGCCGCCGCCCAGGTCCTGCACCGGCAGGGCGTGGAGCGCACCACCATCGCCGACATCGCGGCCGCCGCCGACGTGCCGGTCGGGAACGTCTACTACTACTTCAAGACCAAGGACGAGCTGGTCCAGGCAGCGCTCGCCGAGCACTCCGGGCACCTCACCGAGCTGACCGCCGGCCTCGACGCGCTGCCCGACCCGATGCGGCGGCTGAAGGCGCTGGTCGGGATGTGGGTCGACCAGCGGGACACCGCGGCACGGTACGGCTGCCCCACGGGCACGCTGGCCGCCGAGCTCGACAAGCGTTCCGAGGGCGGCCTCGACCAGGAGGCGGGCCGGGTCGTCCGGCAGCTCCTCGACTGGGTCGAGCGGCAGTTCCGCGAGCTGGGCCTGCCCGATCCCGGCGGCCTCGCACTCGCCTTCGTCGGCGCGTACCAGGGCATGTCCCTCCTGGCCAACGCCCTCCGCGACCCGGACGTCATGGTGAGCCAGGGCGCCCGCCTCAACGGGTGGCTCGACGGGCTCGGGAGCGAATGAGCGCATGCGCGAGCCCCCGGCGGAGCGGCGGCGCGCACCGGCCGACGTGGCGGTGAGCGCCGGCCCGGCCCGGCGGGAGCCCCCGCCTCGTATCGGTACCGGTCCCTCCCCTCGTGGGGACCGGTACCCACACGATGCGGGCGGCGTCACCCCCCGCCGGAAGAGCGGGGGTCAGGGAGAGGCCGGGGCCGCGGGTGACGTGGAAGCGGTACGGGTGCGACCTGCTTCGTGCGTCTGACGCGGGCGCGAAACGGAACTATCGCTACCGCTTTGTGACTCCGGCGAGGACCAGCCAGGAGGGTGCAGCGCCATGAGTCGCCTCTCCGAGCGCCGGGCCTGTGGCCTGCCATGACGCCTCGCGGTTGGTTCGCTACTGCGACGCGATCCTGCCATTCGAGGGTCCCGCTGAGGAGCTTCCGGTATCGTCCGGCCCACGTCGCCGCAGGTCAGGCGTATACAGTGAGTTTTCCGGTCCGGATGTCCAGGTGCGGCGGAAGGAAGGGGTGGCGGCCTTGAGTCCCGACTCGGGGGCACGCACGGCCTTCGCGGAACGCCTCGCGCTGCTGTACCAGGAGGCCGGTAACCCGCCCCTCAAGCGCGTGGCCGAAGCCGTCGGGCAGCTCCAGCGCGTCGATGAACGCGGGCGGCCCGTCCGCGTCTCCGCGCAGCGCATCAGCGACTGGCGCCGCGCCAACAACGTGCCCGCCCAGTTCGCCGCCCTCGCCGCCGTCCTGCACGTCCTCATCCCCGAAGCCCGGCGCAAGCGGCCCGCTCCGGTCTCCGCCGGGCTGTACGACCTCGCCCAGTGGCAGCGCCTGTGGGAGCTCTCCGTCGCCGACCCCGCCGGGGAGCGGGCCGCGGCCGCCGCCGTCGGGGAGGAAGAGGAGCGGCCCACCGGGGGCGAGCCCGCGGTCGCCGGCGTCTGTCCCTACCTCGGGCTCGCCTCCTATCAGCAGCAGGACGCCCAGTGGTTCTTCGGGCGGGAGCGCAGCACCGACGCCCTCGTCGCCCAGCTCCGGGCCGCGGAGCGGACGGGTGGGCTCGTCATGCTCGTGGGGGCTTCCGGTGCGGGGAAGTCCTCCCTGCTCAACGCCGGGCTCGTGCCCGCCTTGCGGGACGGGGTGCTGGGGGATGAGGGCCGGTCGGCCGGGTCGGCCGGGTCGGCGGGTTCGGCCGGGTCGGCGGGTTCGGCCGGGTCGGCGGGTTCGGCCGGGCCCGTGCTGCAGCTCGTACCAGGCAGTGATCCCCTCGCGGAGCTGACCGGGCGAATACCCGGGCTCGCCGACCTCCTCTCCCCCACCGAGGCCCCCGAAGAGGCCCCCCGACAGGCCCCCGAACAGGCCGCGGAGGCCGACAGGGCCGCGGCCGAGGACGCCCCGGCGAAAGGCCCCGGTACGCCCCACTTCGCCCGCGCCGTCCAGGCCTCCCTCAGCGCCTGGGCCACAAGTCAGGCGGCCGGCTCCACCCGCCCCGTCCTCATCGTCGACCAGTTCGAGGAAGCCTTCACCCTCTGCTCCGACGAGGCCGACCGGCGCGCCTTCATCCAGGTCCTGCACGCCGCCTGCTCCCCCACCGAGCCCGCCGAGACCAGTGAACCCGGCGGACCCGGTGAATCCGGCGGACCCGGCAAGCGCAGCGCCCCCGCCCTCGTGGTCCTGGGCATCCGCGCCGACTTCTACGAGGAGTGCCTCGGCTATCCCGAGCTCGCCGACGCCCTGCAGCACCGGCACATGGTCCTCGGGCCGCTGACCACCACCGAGCTGCGCAACGCCGTGACCGGGCCCGCCAAGGCCGTCGGACTCGAACTCGAACCGGGGCTCGCGGAGCTGATCGTGCGGGAGGTGAGCACGGGCGAACCTCGCGGGGCACACGACGCGGGCGTGCTGCCGCTGCTCTCGCACGCGCTGCTGGCCACCTGGCAGCGGCGGAAGACGGGGAAGCTGACGCTGGCCGGGTACCGGGCGGCGGGCGGTATCCAGGGGGCGGTGGCGGCGACCGCCGAGCGCGCCTGGTCCGGGCTCGACCCGGCGGCACGCTCGGCCGCCCGGCTGCTGCTGCTCCGCCTCGTCCACCTCGGCGAGGACACCCAGGCCACCCGCAGACGGGGGACGCGGCGGCAGCTGGCCGAGGAGTCGACGAACCCGGCGAAGACCGAGGAGTCGCTGGAGGCGCTGGTGCGCGCCCGGCTCGTGACCCTCGACGCCGACGCCGTGGAGATCACGCACGAGGCGCTCCTTCACGCCTGGCCGAGGCTGCGGGACTGGATCGACGAGGACCGCGGCGACCATCTGCTGCGCCAGCGCCTGGAGGAGGACGGCCGGGCCTGGGCGGACTCCGGCCGCGACGCGGCCCTGCTCTACCGGGGGTCCCGGCTGGAGCAGGCGCGCGCCTGGGCGGAGTCCGCAGGGGACACGTTCCTGACCCGGGGCGCCGCGGAGTTCCTGGCCGCCTCGGCCGGGCTGCGCAGGCGCCTGCTCTGGATCAGCCGGGGCGCGGTGGCGGCGCTGGTCGCCCTCGCGATGGTGGCCGTCGTCTCGGCGGTGGTGGCGTGGCAGCAGCGGAACGACGCGGTGTCCAAGCGCAACGACGCGGTCTTCGAACAGGTGACGGCCGAGGCCGACCGCGCCCAGTCCACCGATCCGTCGCTGTCGGCCCAGCTCGGCCTGGTGGCGCACCGGCTTCGACCGGACGACGAGGGGACGAAGAACCGGCTGATCTCGATCGTCAACGCGCCCCTCGCCACCCCCCTGCTCGGGCACACCGGCGCCGTCTACCTCACCTCGTTCAGCCCGGACGGACGGCTGCTGGCCACCGCCAGCTACGACCGGACGGTCCGCCTGTGGGACGTGCGGGACCGGGCCCGCCCCAAGCCCCTGGGCAAGCCGCTCACCGGGCACCGGAGCTGGGTGAGCACCGCCGTCTTCAGCCCGGACGGCACCACCCTCGCCAGCGCGTCGGACGACGGCACGATCCGGCTGTGGGACGTACGGGATCCCCGTCATCCGCGCTCGCTCGGCGCACCCGTGACCGGGCACGGCGGCACGGTCTACCTCCTCGCGTTCAGCCCCGACGGGCACACGCTGGCCTCCGCGAGCGAGGACCGCACGGTCGGCCTGTGGGACGTGCGCAGGCCCGGCAGGCCGAAGGCGCTCGGCGCCCTGACCGGCCACACCGCCGCCGTGCGCTCGGTGGCGTTCAGCCCCGACGGGCGGACCCTGGCGGCCGGGGGCGACAACGGCACCATCCGGCTGTGGGAGACGGCCGACCCACGGCACCCGAAGCCGGTCGGGCGGGTCCTCACCGGCCACACCGACACGGTGCACTCCGTGGCCTTCGACAGCACGGGCCGCACGCTCGCCAGCGGCGGCTCCGACAACACCGTCCGGCTCTGGAACGTGGCCGACCCCCGCCGCGCGAAGTCGCTCGGCGCACCCCTGACCGGCCACACCGGCCCCGTCTGGTCCGTCGCCTTCAACCCCGCCGGGACCATGCTCGCCGCCGCCAGCGCGGACAGCACGGCGAGCCTGTGGAACGTCCGCGACCCGGCGCACCCGTCGGAGGTCGGCGAGCCCCTCGCGGGCAGCGGTGGCGAGGTGTACTCCCTCGGCTTCAGCCCCGACGGGCGCACGCTCGCGACCGGCAGCGGCGACAACAAGGTCCGCCTGTGGTCGATCCCGACGTCGGACATGCTCGGCCGCAAGGGCACGTTCCGCCCCGACGGCAAGGTGCTCGCCACGGCGGCACGCGACGAGAAGCTCCGGCTGTGGGACGTGCGGCGGCCGGACCGGCCCGAGTCCCTGAGCAAGCCGTTCAAGCCCGGGGCGGGGGCCGTGCGCGCGCCGATGTTCTCCCCCGACGGGAACACGCTCGCGGTGCTCACGGGAAGCCGCGCGGTGCAGTTGTGGAACGTCAGCGACCCGTCGCGACCCGTCGCGTACGGGCCGCCGGTCGCGCTGCGCACCCGGTTCGCGGCCGCGCTCGCCTTCAGCCCGGACGGGCGCACGCTCGCGACCGCGTACGACGACCGCACCATCCAGCTCTGGAACGTCGGCGACCCCACCCGCCTCCGCCCGCTCGGCGCACCGCTCACCGGCCACAAGGGGTACGTCAACGACCTCGCCTTCAGCCCCGACGGCCGCACGCTGGCCAGCGGCAGCGCGGACGCCACCGTCCGGCTCTGGGACGTGGCGGACCCGCGCCGCGCCACCCGCCTCGGCGAGCCCCTCAGGGGACACCTGGGCCCCATCAACACCCTCGTCCACAGCCCCGACGGCCGTACGCTGGCCAGCGGCAGCGACGACAGCACGGTCCGGCTCTGGAACATCACCGACCCGCGCCGGGCCGAGCCGCTGGGCTCGCCCCTCACCGGCCACACCGACGCGCTCGTGTCCCTGACGTTCAGCGAGGACGGCCGCACCCTGGCGAGCGGCGGCAACGACAACGCGGTCCGGCTCTGGGACGTCACCGATCCGGCCAGGACCGCGCCCATCGGCCAGTCGATGAGCCCCAACGCCAAGACGGGCAGTTTCCTGGCGTTCAGCCCGCAAGGTCACATGCTCGGAGTTTCCAGCGGCACGGATACCGTCCGGTTGTGGAACCTCGACACCGACGAGGCCATTCGCCGCATTTGCTCGACCACTCAGGGTGTCCTGACGCCGGAGAATTGGCATGAGTATCTGCCCCGGCTCTCGTACGCGCCGCCGTGCGAAAGGTGACGGTTCACTGATTTTCCGTGCGGTTCACGGCACGTGATCCCGCTCACAACTCGCCATCTCTTGTCCATACCTTCCCCCCACGCCAGCAGGCTTGTTACGGTTGGACACAGCCCGATCGCTGGTGCATCCCCCGTCGCCAGCGATCGGGCCCTTTGCGCGCCCGCATCGCCCCGCCGACCTGCGGGGCACCGTGATTGCACCCTCCGCAATGCCTTGAATTGCAGAACTCTTTCAATACTCGTGGCGCGACTCGTAGCTCAACTCTGGCTCAAATCATGAGGCAACTCACGGCCCGCGGCCCGGATTACGTGAAATGATCCGTTCCCCATACATGCAACCCCCTAGTCCCCACCCCTACCCGCTACCGGGAACCCCCTGTCTCCGAATAACTCGGAAAGGTGGTGCGTGCCGTGGGTCGGCGCGTCGTCATCATCACTGCTGTCCACGGCCCCTCCGCCCCCTTCCTCACGGGCGCGTACGACTCCCTGCGTGAGCAGCGGCTCCCCGACGGCTGGGAGTGGCACTGGGTGATCCAGGAGGACGGCCAGGGCACGGAGGTCGCCCCGCACGTCCCGGACGACGACCGCGTGACGTTCCGCCAGGGCCGGTCCGGCGGCCCGGGCGTCGCCCGCACGCTGGCCCTGGGCCACGCCGACGGCGAGTACGTCAAGGTCCTCGACGCCGACGACCAGTTGGCCCCGGGGGCGCTGGCCCGCGATCTGGCCGCCCTGGAGAGCGACCCGACCTTGGGCTGGGCCACGTCGCGCGTACTCGATCTGCTGCCGGACGGTACGACCGCCGGATTCCCCGGGGACCCCGCGCCGGGGCCGATCGAGCGCCGGGCCGTCCTCGACCACTGGGCCGCCCACGACTACCGCGCGCAGGTCCACCCGGCGACGCTCTTCGTCCGCCGCGACCTGCTCGTCGCGCTCGGCGGCTGGATGGCGCTCCCGGCGTCGGAGGACACCGGCCTGCTCCTCGCCCTGAACGCGGTGGCCCGCGGCTGGTTCTCCGCCGAGGTCGGCCTGCTGTACCGCAAGTGGCCGGGCCAGGCGACGAGTCAGCCCTCGCACACGGACGCGGCCGAGCGGGATGTGCGCATGGCGGTGGTGGAGGCTCGGGCGCGGGCGCTGCACGGCTTGCGGTGGAGCGCTTGAGCACGTGCTGCCGTGCGGCGCCCCGGAGCCGGCTGCCCGTCCGCGCCGTGTGGGACCAGGGCGTCGTGGCCTACAGCGTCTCGGCGTCCACGCGCGAGAAGATCAGGTCGCTCTCCTCGACGACCGGCCCCCGCAGGCGGACCGGCAGGGCGGCCGGGCCGCGCAGGGCCGCCGGGTAGGTCTCGGGGGCGTACTCGTTGGCGATCCGGTACGGATGGAATCCGTGGGCGCGCATCGTCGCCACCAACTCCTCGGCGGAGTAGCCGAGTTGACGCATGCGGTCCGGTGTCACCTCCACGGTGACCTCGGCGTCGGGGCGCAGCCGGTCGAGCAGCGGGGCCATGCCGCGGACGACGCCGCCCTCGGCGCCCTCGACGTCGACCTTGATGACCCGGGCGGCGGCGATCTCGTCGGCGTCGAGCAGGTCGGGCAGCGGGCGGGCCTCGATGTCGAACGTCGACTCCGCGGGGCCGTCGTAGGGGACGATGCTGTTCGCCCCCATGTTGTGCGAGCTGGCCAGGACGAACGTCAGCGTCTCCGCCCGGTCGGACACGGCGGCGTTGAGCGCCCGGACGTTGCCGCACGCGTTGAGCCGCAGCTGCCGCAGCAGCCGCTCGTGGAACACCGGCGACGCCTCGACCGTCACCACCCGCCCGGTCGGCCCGACGAGCCGCGAGGCCAGCACGCCGAAGTACCCGATGTTGGCGCCGACGTCGACGAACGTGTCCCCCGGACGGAGCCGACCGCGCAGCCAGCGCGTCATGTTGGGCTCCCAGGAGCCGAACAGGTAGAGGTAGCGCTGGATGAGGTCCTGGGTGTCGAGGGCGAACCGGACTCCCGGCGCGCCCGGTACGCCGGGCGCCCCCTCCGCACCCCGCACCCCGAAGTCGACGTCCGCCACGCGCCGCCGGGGATGATCCCGCAGCCGCCCGTTCAGATACCGCGCGACCAGCGCGGCCTTGCCGAAGTCCCCCGGAGCCCGGCGCACATAGGCCCGCGCCAGCGTGGTCAGGATCTCCGGAACGGCCTCCGAGGCAGGATCCGGCGCAGGATTCGGCCCAGGACCCTGGGTGGGATTCGGGGTGGGGTCCTGGGTGGGGTGCGACATTCCGGTCCGCCTGCCTCTCCGCACGGTACGTCGCGGGCCCCGGCGTCAGGCCGTGCTCGCGGCCGTCCGGTCTTGATCAAACGGCAGGTCCAGCATACGAATCGCGTTCCCGCGCAACAGCTTGTAGGCCACTTCCTCCGACAGGTGGCCGACGTGGTCGGTCGCGACCTGCTTCGTGTGCGGCCAGGTGGAGTCGACGTGGGGGTAGTCGGTCTCGAAGGTGGCGTTGTCGACCCCGACGGTCTCGATCGCCTCGATGCCGTGCTTGTCGCGGAAGAAGCAGCAGAACATCTGCCGGTAGTAGTACGTCGACGGCGGCTCGGGGATCAGGTCCTTGACGCCGCCCCACGCCCGGTGCTCCTCCCAGACGTCGTCGGCGCGCTCCAGGGCGTACGGGATCCAGCCCATCTGCCCCTCGCTGTAGGCGAGTTTGAGCCGCGGGAACTTCACGAGCACCCCGGAGAAGAGGAAGTCCATCATCGAGGCCATCGCGTTGTTGAAGGACAGCGAGGCCTGCACGGCGGGGGGCGCGTCCGGCGAGGCGGCGGGCATCTGCGAGGACGAGCCGATGTGCATGTTCACGGCCGTGCCGGTCTCCTCGCAGGCCGCGAAGAACGGGTCCCAGTAGCCGGAGTGGATCGAGGGCAGCCCCAGATAGGTGGGAATCTCGCTGAAGGTCACGGCCCGCACCCCGCGGGCGGCGTTGCGCTTGATCTCCGCGACGGCGAGGTCGACGTCCCACAGCGGGATCAGGCAGAGCGGGATCAGGCGCCCCCCGCTGTCCCCGCACCACTCCTCGACCATCCAGTCGTTGTACGCGCGGACGCAGGCGAGCCCCACCTCCTTGTCCTTGGCCTCGGCGAAGGTCTGACCGCAGAAGCGCGGGAAGGTGGGGAAGCAGAGCGAGGCCTCGACGTGGTTCAGGTCCATGTCCGCCAGGCGGGCCTTGGGGTCCCAGCAGCCGCGGCGCATCTGCTCCCGGGTGATCCCGTCGAGCGTCATCTCGTCCCGGGAGAAACCGACGGCGGCGATGATGCGCTTGTACGGGAAGATCTCGTCCTCGTACCGCCACCAGTCCGTGATCTGACCCTCGGGATCGGTGGTGAAACGGTACTTCCCGCCGACGTACGCCAGCTCGCCGATGCCCGCGGTGAAGGGCTGCGGGCCCCGGTCGCGGTACTTGCCCGGGAGCCAGGTCTCGAAGAGGTGCGCGGGCTCGATGACGTGATCGTCCACGCTGATGACCTTCGGGATGTCCTTCGGGATGTCCTTGGCGCCGCTCTCGTTGCCGCTCACGCTGTGTCCCCTCACCGCCCGCCGGATCCACCGGCCCAAATCTGACGACCCATCAGATCGAGGCTATGGCGAGGAAGCCCGCGCGGCAAGCGGGAGCGCGAAGTCGGGGCGCGGTGACCTCGCGGGCCGCGCGGACGGCGCGGGGCCGCACGAGGCCTTGCGCTCTCGCGAGCCATCCGCTGAACTGACGGATCGTCAGACATGGGCGGGCGGGCAAGGGCCGGCACCGGGCGGCGGGAAGGGCACACGATGCAGACGATCTGGCTCAGCGGCGCGGAGTGGTTCGCGATCCTCCGGATCGGGCTCGGCCTGTGGTGGCTGGAGAGCTGGCGGCACAAGGACAAGAAGACCTGGTTCACCGGCGGGGGCATCGGCTGGGCGGCCGGCATCGCCGAGAAGCACCGGTGGCCCGTCGTGCGCGGCGGCTTCGACCGCGTGGTGAAGCCGCGCCCGCGCCTGATGGCCTACGTCGTCGCGTACGCGGAACTGGCCCTGGGCCTCGGCCTCATCGCCGGTTTCCTCACGCCGATCGCCCTGGCCTGCGGCCTGCTGCTCAACCTGATCTACCTCGTCCTCATGATCCACGACTGGGCCGAGCAGGGGCAGAACCTGATGATGGCGCTGATCTCGGCGGTGGCGCTGTTCGCGATGAGCTGGCAGGTGTGGTCGGTGGACGAGGCGGTGGGGTTGTTCTTGTGAGGGTCGGTCTTGTGAGGGTCGGTCGGTCCGGGGGCGGGCTGCGGGAAGGGCGCCGGGGGCGGCAGGCCTGCGTGGCTTGGGATCTGATGCAACGTCAGGTCCGGTCTGGTCTGTTGCGGTCGGGCATGTCACCCTGCGGGGCACTCGTTGATGGCCGCGCGGACAAGGAGAGGGCGAGTGAGCGAATCCCAGCACGAGGAGACGTGCGGAGGCACGGCCGAGGGGGCCCTCAGGGCGGGCCACTCGGCTCGGGCGCGGAGCGCCGCGGCGCGGGCTGCGGCGGTCAGTCGGTACATCGAGCGCGGGCGCCGCGCGGGGTCGGGTGCGGGCGGGGCGGCGGTCGACGGGGCCGAGGGTGCGGCCGACGGGGCCGAGCGGGCAGAGGAGGCCGAGGGGGTCGCCTGGAAGGCGGCGCATGCGGCCCGGGTGTCCGCGCAGGCCGTCGCCGTGCTCGCCGAGAGCGATCCCGCTCCGGCGGCGGACTCGCGCTGTGCGCGGAACGCCGCCGCGTCGGCGGCGCAGGCCGCCCGCATGGGCCAGATCCACGACGGCGACAGCGAACTCGCCGTCGCCGCCTGCCGCGCCGCCCTCGCGGCGGCGCAGGCGGCGGGGTCGGCCGCGAAGGCGGGTGAGCTGGGCGAGAACCCGGCGCTGAACACGGCGGCCGACGAGGCCGAGGCGGCTGCGGTGGCCGCGGCGGAGCGGGCGGGGTGGATGCGGCCCGGGGAGGCGGTGCCGGAGGTGTCGGCGGGGGTGCGGAGCGGGGAGTTGATGCGGATGCTGCATCTGTGAGGGGGTGCCTGTGGGATGCGGTCGGGGGCACGGGTGGGACGCGGGCGCGGGCGCCGACGCGGACGGAGGGTCAGGGCAGGAGCGCCCCCATCGCCACGCGGATCGGGGCGTTCGTTCGCGCCTGGCGCGAGTGCGTTCCGCTTGCGGCGACCGGAACGCACTCGCGCCGTCCGCGTCGGCTAGGGCGTTTCTGATGGCTCTTGGTCGGCCGCCAGGGAGATCGTCGGCGCAACGGGAGCTGCCCCGCGAGGTGCTGCTCGCCCCGGCGCCCACACCCGTGACAGCCATCTGACGGTTTCAAGAGCCGTCGGAAACGCCCTAGCGCGCGTCCCGTTCCGCCGCCTCCGCGATGCGCTTGATGGTCGCCAGGCGCCGGTCCCAGTCGGCCGCGAGGGCGGCCATCCAGCGGGCGGTGGCGTCCAGGGCGGCGGGCCGTACCGCGTACCGCATCTCGCGGCCGACCCGGCTTCCGGAGACCAGACCGGCGGCGTCCAGGACCCCGAGGTGCTTGACCACGGCCTGGCGGGAGACGGGGAGTTGGTCGGCGAGCTGCGTCGCGGTGGCCTCGCCGTGCGCGGCGAGCAGGTCGAGGAGCCGACGCCGGGTCGGGTCGGCCAGGGCGGCGAGAACGCTGTCGACGGCCGCACCGCCGCCCGAGCCCTGACCCCGATCCGGCCCCTCGGCCTGATCCGGCCCCCGACCCTGCTCGCGCCCCGGCCCCCGCCCTTGGCCCTGGCCTCGCCCCTGACCCTGCCCCTGATCCCGCCCCTGATCCTGATCCGTCACGCCGTCGGCTGCTCGGCTCGCTGCTTGAGCGCGTCGAGCTCCTGGGGCCAGCCGCCGGTGTTGTCCCGTACGGCCTGGGCGCGCAGCTCCTCGGACCCGGCGAGCGCGGCGAACCCGCTCTCCACGACGCGGAGCCGCGTCTTGTCGCCCTCCGAGGTCAGCGTGAACTCCACGAGGGTGCTGTTGTCGGCGCGCAGCTCCTCGCCGGGGAAGGCGCTGGCCCACCGGTACGCCACGTACGCCTGCGGCTCGACCTTCTCCACGCGCACCGGGTAGTCCCCGTACTCCGGATTCCTGGCCAGCACCGACTCGCCCTCCTTGGCGACGGTGCCCGGCAGGCTCGCCTTGTCGGCCACCCAGAAACCGGGTTCGGTCACCAGCGTCCACACGCGGTCCAGGGACGCGGCGATCAGGGTCTCGCGCTCGATCCGGTCGGGCAGGGTGTGCGGGCTCTGCGGGAGGGGCGTGCTGTTCCCGGTGTCACTCATGGCGGACTCCTTGTCACTCATGGCGGGCTCCTTCGGGCGTCTCGCTCCACGGTTGGCGCAACTTCAGAGTTGCACATGGCTCGGCTTCGCGCAACCGAAGGGTTGCACTTGGGAGCGGGAGGGCGGGCCGTTCGGGGGCGCGTGACGTGGATCACTTCGCGGGGGCGATGAGTCCTGGGGGCGGGGGCCGTCTTATGTGCGAGAAGGCCAAGCGTGAGACCTGGGGAGGGCGTTGAGATGTCTGCTGCCGCTGCGAACGGACCCGCCAGCTACTTTTCTTCCATCGAGAAGAAGCACGGGCGACCCATCCCGGAGTGGGTGGAGCTCATTCGGGGGTCCGAGCTGAGCAAGCACATGGAGCTCGTGAAGTGGCTCAAGGACGAGCACGGGCTCGGGCACGGGCACGCCAACGCGCTGGTGGCCCACACCCTGGCCGGGGGCGACGGCTCCACGACGTGAGTCGCGGGCGTGGTGCGGGGTCAGGCCGTGACCCGGTCGGGGCGACGGCCCCGCGCGCGTGAGCCGATCGCGGCCGCCGCCCCCGCCAGCACGGCCGCCGTGATCGTCAGCGTCAGCGCCGCCGGATTGACGTACTCGGGGACACCCACCGCGTACGTCGTGCCGTCCGCCGCGTGACAGCCGAAACGGAGCGGGACGTACGTGGCGCTGTAGCCGTCGATGGCCGACGCGTCGACCGGACCCTCCGCCCGCGCGCAGGCCGGGCCCCGCTCCGTGTCGTCGAGGGCCAGGAGGCGCAGGGCGCCCCAGGCGTAGACGGCGAGGGCACCCGCTCCGGCCAGGGAGGCCGTGGCGCCGAGGGCACGCGGGAGCACGGCGGGCGTCGACTGCGCGCGCCCCTTGGCCGTGCGTACGAGCGTGATCGTCGCGTACGCCGTGAGGCCCACGGCCAGTACCGCGGCCAAGAAGACGATGCCCATCAGCGTGACGGCGTCATGACCGTCCATCGGGTCCGTGGACACGTTTCCCCCACCTGCTCGCCTTGCCTGGTTCCCGCGTGTTCCGATTCCGGCCTGTTGTCCGGTTATCGGGCAATGGCTGGAAATCTATCAGGGCCAGGTGAGGGTGCGATGTGGGTGGAGTTCAGGACTCTCGCGGCATTCGTCCGACGCGCGCGGGCGCTCGATGCGCCTGCGCGGCCGCTCCCCTGCGGCCGCGCAGGCGGGTGCGGTGGTCGCTGGACAGGTACTCAGCCATACCGCACCGGAACGGACCCGGTGCGGCAGATTCCAGATCCGCTGCGACACCGGCATCCCGTGTCGTGGGGGTTGTTCCGTACTCAACAATGCCCGGGGCGGGGCGGGTTGCGTGAGGGCCGAGCGGCCCTCACGCGGGGCCGCTCGGCCCTCACGCCCGGGCCCTACCGGGCCGTTCGGCCCCTGGCAGGGAGCAAGCCCTTACCGTCACTCTCGAAGGGGCACGGTTCGCGACCCTCGTACGGCCATGGGCATGACTGCCCCGCCGTACGGGCACGGACACCGACGCCGACACCGGCGCCCCCTCCGCGTGGCAGAGCCGCCGACCGGCAGACCGATGGACCCGCCCGGCCGACCTAGGGGCACACATGGACCGCACTGACGCAGCACCGGACCCGGTCCCCGGAACCCCGGCCGACCCGGACACCCCGCCGCGCCCCATCCGCGTCTTCCTCCTCGACGACCACGAAGTCGTCCGGCGCGGCCTGCGCGACCTCCTCGGCGGCGAACCCGGCATCGAGGTGGTCGGGGAGGCCGCCAGCGGGGAGCAGGCGCTGGCCAGGGGGCCCGCGCTGCGGCCCGACGTCGCCGTGCTCGACGTACGCCTGCCGGACGGGAACGGCATCACGGTGTGCCGTGAACTGCGCGTGCTCATGCCGGGGTTGGCGTGCCTGATGCTCACCTCGTTCGACGACGAGGACGCGCTGCTCGACGCCATCATGGCGGGCGCCGCGGGCTACGTACTCAAACAGATCAAGGGCTCCGACCTGGTGACGGCGGTACGGACCGTCGCCGCCGGGCAGTCGCTGCTCGACCCCGCCACGACCGCCCGGCTGATGCGGTCGCTGCGCGGGCCCGAGAGCGAACTGCCGCCCGAGGACGCCCGGTTGTCCGTCCTCAACGAGCGCGAGCGTGCCATCCTCGCACTCATCGGGGAGGGGCTCACCAACCGGCAGATCGGCGGGAAGCTGTATCTCTCCGAGAAGACCGTGAAGAACCACATCTCCCGGATGCTGGCCAAGCTGGGCGTCGAGCGGCGGGTGCAGGCCGCCGTCCTCGCGGCGCAGGTGTCGCCGCCCGGCGCGGCATCCAAGTCCGGGCCCGGGGCGCCGCCGCAGGGGCCGGTTCGCTGAACCCACGGGCTCGCGCGCCCGCGCCCGCGTCGGCGACGCGCCTCGGGCTCGCCGGGCTCCCGGGCCTCCGGGCCTCCGGGCCTCCGGGCCTCCGGGCCTCCGGGAATGGATCACCGCACTCCGTGGCTGTCCTGCATGGATCACGCCATCGTCCTGCTTGAAGGAGTGCCAGCAGCATGTCCGTTGCCCAGCCCGCCGTCGAGTCCGCCGAGTCCGCCGTCGAGCGTGTGCGCGTCACCGCGGATCCCGACTGGTACGAGTCCGCCGGTATCTCGCTCGGCGTCCGCGTCGGCAACCTGGTCTTCACCTCGGGCCAGGCCCCGATCGACGCCCAGGGGGCCACCGTCGGCGCCGGGGACTTCGAGGCGCAGGCCAGGCAGGCGCTCGCCAACCTGTCGACCGTCCTGACGAACGCGGGCTCCAGCCTCGCCGACGTCGTCAAGGCCACCGTGTTCGTCACCGACATCGCCCGGCAGGATGTCTTCGCCGAGCTGCGCGCCGAGCACTTCCCGGACAAGCCCCACCTCGCGGAGTCGTTCGTGGAGGTGTCGTCGCTCGCCGACCCGGAGTGGATGATCGAGATCGAGGCGATCGGGCTCGTGCGGTGAGGCTGCCCTCCGGGGGGTGCGGCTGGTGACGCCGGGGGCATCGGCCGCCCCTGGGTGACACCCGCCCCGCCCCGGGCCCGGCCGGACCAGCCCGCCCTCGCCCCCTAGGGCCTGCCCGATGGGTCGGCGCCCTGCCCCACCCCCGCCAACGGCACCCGCCACTCCAGCCGCGTCCCCCGCCGCTCCCCCGCCCGCACCACCAGCTCTCCCCCGAGCCGCTCGGCCCGCTCGGCCAGATTCCGCAGCCCCGCACCCCGCTCGGCACCGACCGCGGCACCGGCACCGGCTGCGGCACCAGCTCCAATGACCCGCCCCGCACCCCGGCCCGACCCGTCATCCGCACCCGCGCCGTCGGCCACCCCCTCGGCCGACCCCGCCCCCGCCTCGATCCCCACGCCGTCATCCACCACCGCCAACTCCAGCACCCCCTTCCGCACGATCAGCGACACCTCGGCCCGACGAGCGCGCGCGTGCCGAGCCACGTTCGACAGCGCCTCGTTGAGCACGGCGACCACGTCGTCCGCCACCGCCTGCGGCACATCCGTGTCGATCAGGCCCTCCATCCGCAGCGCGGGGGTGAAGCCGAGGGCCGCCGCCGCGTCCTCGGTCGCGCGGACCGTGCGGACGCGCAGACCGGCCGCGCCGCCGGGCGCCTCGTGGTCGCGCAGGCCGAAGATGGTGGAGCGAATGATCTTGATGGTGGCGTCGAGGTCGTCGACGGCCCGGCGCAGCCGCTCGGCGGCCCCGGGGTGCTCCACGAACCGCTGCACGCTCTGCAGCGTCATGCCGGTCGCGAACAGCCGCTGGATGGCCAGGTCGTGCAGGTCGCGGGCGATCCGGTCACGGTCTTCGAGGAGGCTCATCTGCTCGGCGTCGCGGCGCCGGTCGGCGAGTTCGAGGGCGAGCGCGGCCTGCCCCGCGAAGCCCGTCAGGGGCGTGGTCTCGGCCTCCGAGAAGCCGGGTCGGCCGCTGCTGCGGGCCAGCAGCAGGACCCCCCGCACCTCGTCGCGCGTGCTCATCGGTACGGCGACGGCGGCACCGAACCCCTCCCAGCGGTCGGCCTTGAACGTCACCCGGGCGTCCTTGCGCACATCGGCCGCGGCGATGAGCGCCTGGGCGTCGAGCGCGGCCCCCGCAAACGTACCGGTACGGGGCAGCGTGGCGCCGCGGTGCGCCTCCGCGCCCGGGCCGAGCGCGATCTCGACCCGCAACTCGCCGTCGCCCCTGACGAGTTCGATCGCTCCCAGCTCGGCGGAGGTGATCTCCCGGGCCCGCTCCGCCATCAGCTCCAGGACCTGCTTCTCCGCCGCGCCCGAGAGCACCGCGCTGGTGACCTCCGCGCTCGCCTGCAGCCAGCGCTCGCGCAGCCGCGCGTCCTCGTACAGGCGGGCGTTCTCCACGGCCACCCCGGCCGCGACCGCGAGGGTGGAGAGCACCGACTCGTCCTCGGCGTCGAACTCCGCGCCGCCGTGCTTGCCGGTCAGGTAGATGTTGCCGAAGACCTTGTCGCGCACGCGGATGGGGACGCCGAGGAACGAGTGCATCGGCGGGTGGTGCGGCGGGAATCCGGACGAGGCGGGGTGGTCGGACAGCTCCGCGAGGCGCAGCGGCTGCGGATTGCGGATCAGCTCGCCGAGCAGGCCGTGCCCGGAGGGCAGGTCGCCGATCTGGGCGCGCAGTTCGTCGCTGATGCCGACCGGCAGGAACTCGTCCAGCATCCGGCCCTGGCCGATCACGCCGAGCGCGCCGTACTCGGCGTCGACGAGGGCGACCGCCGTCTCCACGATGCGTCTGAGGACCTGGGCCAGGTCCAGCTCCCTGCCGACCGAGAGCACCGCCTCCAGGAGGCTGTGCAGCCGGTCCCGGGTGCCCCGGACCGTGCTGATCCGCGCGGCCAGCTCTTCCAGCAGTTCGTCGAGGTGTAACCGTGTCAACTGAACGGTCTGCGCTCGCTGTTGGCCCATCGGCTCCTCCGCCCGAGCAGACGTGCGCTTCCCGCCCCGCGTCCAGACGCTCACCGTAGCCGGTGAGTGGCGCTGCGTGGAGGTCCTGCACGTGCTTGGCTCCGCCACCGAATCTTCCGGACCACGGGAACCCGGCCCTCGTACCGCACGACCGACTGTCCACACCCATACGGGAGTTGGACGAGAGCGAGGAGGGCCGGGATGGACCGCAGAGGACTGCTGAGGTCGACGGCCGCCGTGGGGGCGGCGGGGGCGACGGCATGGGGCGCGGGGAGCGCGGCGGCGCAGGGACCGTGGGGACCGCGGGGGAAGGGGCGCGGGACGGGCCCCCTGCGCGTGCACATCGTCGTCTTCGACGGCGTCGAGGAGCTGGACTTCGTCGGCCCCTTGGAGGTCTTCGGCGCCGCGCGCTCCGTGGGGCAGCAGGTCGAGACGCGGCTGGTCACGAGCGCCGGCGCGGGCGGCTGCACGGGCCGCTTCGGTACGAAGGTGACGGACGTCGGCGCCTGGGACCCGGGCGCGGCCGACGTGGTCGTCGTGCCCGGCGGCGGCTTCGCGCAGCGGGACGGCGCCGGGGTCTGGGCCGAGATCAAGAAGGGCCGCATGACCCGGGCCCTGCGGGAGGCCGTCCGGCCCGACCTCACCCTGCTCGGCGTCTGCACCGGCGTGATCGTGCTGCACGCGGCCGGGGTCATCGGCGACCGGCCGTGCACCACGCACCACCGCGCGAAGGACTACCTGCGGGAGCAGGGCGCCGACGTGCGCGACGCACGCGTGGTCGACGACGGGAACCTGGTGTGCGCGGGCGGGGTCAGCTCCGGCATCGACGGGTCGCTGTGGCTCCTTGAGCGGGCGCTCGGGACGGCGCCGGCCGGGCAGGTGGAGGCGCTGATGGAGTTCGAGCGGCGGGGGACGGTGCTGCGGACGTAGGGGAGGGGGGCGTTCCAGCGGCACTGGCGCGCGCCCGGGCGCGTACTCGGCGCGTACTCCGTGCAGCTCGTCGTCCACGCGTAGTTCCGCGAGCGGTCCGGTGGTGCCACCATGCGGAGTCCAGGTGCGGCGTGCGGGGCGGGGCGGCTCGGGGTCGCGGGGCGCGGGGTGGGAGGCGTGGATGACTGAGGTGTTCTTGCGACGGCTGACCCGCTGGCAGGCGGAGCAGCAGCGGGAGTCGATCGCGAACGTGTACGTGGAGTGCTACGGGCCGGGCGGGACCGGCGGGTTCGGAGTGACCGGCAGGTCCGGCGGATCGGGCGGGCCGGGCGGCAGCGGCGAGCCCGGCGGCGCCGATCGCAAGGCGTTCCTGGAACGGTTCGAACGGCACGTCCAGGAGCCCGACTTCGACATGGTGACGGCCGACTCGGGGGCGGTGCTCGCCGGTTGCCTGTACGGGTTCCGGGCCGCGCGGGGCAGCGCGCTCCTGGAGTCCCTCCGGGACGTGCTGCCCGCCGACGCGGCCGGGCGGGCCGGGGCGGGACGGCTCTTCGTGCTCACGGAGCTGATGGTCCTGCCGGACTACCGCCTGGAGGGCGTGGCCACCCGGCTGCGGGACCTCCTCCTCTCCCGGCACGTGACCGACGTGGTCGTCGCGGCGGTGCCGCCCGGGGGCGGGGTGGCGCACGAGGTCCTTCGGGCCTGGTCGTACACGAAGCTGGGGGCTTTCGGGTCACCGCAGAAGGAGGCGTGGCTGCGGGCGGGGGCGGGCTGAGGGGGCCTGGCCGGAGGCCGGTACGGAAGCTCGTGCGGAGGCCCGCCCGGAAAGTTATCCACAGGCTGGGGCCCTCCCGGCGGGCGGGCGCCCCGGCCAGGCACTATGGGGCCATGAGTGACACGGGTACGCAGCCGAATGCGGGTACGCAGCCGAACGCAGGGACGGGCCGGGGTGCGGGGACCCCGTCGGGGGCCGGGTCGATGCCCGACTGGGAGAAGCGGTTCCGGGCGCCCCGCGTCTCCCTGCCGGACTGGGCCGAGGACGCCCCCGACCGCTCCCTGTTCGTGTCGAACGCGACCGGGACGTACGAGCTGTACGCATGGGACCGCGCCACCGGCGAGCAGCGCCAGGTGACCGACCGGCCGAACGGCACGACGGACGGCCTGCTCGCGCCGGACGGCCGCTCGATCTGGTGGTTCAACGACAAGGACGGCGACGAGTTCGGCGTGTGGATGCGCCAGCCCTTCGACGGCAGCGGCAAGGACGAGCCCGCCGTGCCCGGCCTGGAGCCGTCCTATCCGGCGGGCCTCGCCATCGGCCGCGACGGCCGCACCGTCGTCGTGGGCCGCTCCACGGACGAGGTCGGCTCGACGATCCACGTCCTCCGCGCCGACGCCGCCCCCGGCGAGGCACCCGCCGAGATCTACCGCCACCGCGAGTCCGCGGGCGTCGGCGACCTCTCCCACGACGGGACGCTCATCGCCATCGAGCACACCGAGCACGGCGACGCGATGCACCCGGCGCTGCGCGTCGTGCGCGCCGACGGCTCGGCCGTCGCCGAGCTCGACGACAGCGAGGGCGGCACGGTCGAGCTGGGCCTTGAGGTCCTCGGCTTCGCCCCCGTGGACGGCGACACCCGCCTCCTCGTCGGCCACCAGCGCCGCGGCCGCTGGGAGCCCATGGTGTGGGACGTCGCCACCGGCGAGCAGACCGACCTCGCCCTCGACCTGCCCGGCGACGTCTCCGCCGAGTGGTATCCGGACGGGTCCGCGCTGCTCGTCGCGCACGGCTTCGAGGCCCGCGGCGACCTGTGGCGGTACGACCTCGGCAGCCGCGAGCTGACCCGGGTCGAGACCCCCCGCGGCTCCGTCTCCGGCGCCACCGCCCGGCCCGACGGCACCGTCGAGTACATGTGGTCGTCCGCCGCCGAGCCGTCCGTCCTGCGCTCCACCTCCGGCAAGGTCGTCCTCGACCCGCCCGGCATGAAGGCGCCCCGCTCCGTGCCCGTCGAGGACGTGTGGGTGGACGGGCCCGGCGGCCGCATCCACGCCCTCGTCCAGAAGCCCGCCGGTGCCGACGGGCCGCTGCCCACCATCTTCGAAGTCCACGGCGGGCCGACCTGGCACGACAGCGACTCCTTCGCCGCGGGCCCGGCCGCCTGGGTCGACCACGGGTACGCCGTCGTGCGCGTCAACTACCGCGGCTCCACCGGGTACGGCCGCGAGTGGACCGACGCCCTCAAGCACCGCGTCGGCCTCATCGAGCTGGAGGACATCGCCGCAGTCCGCGAGTGGGCCGTCGTGTCCGGTCTCGCCGACCCCGACCGCCTCATCCTCTCCGGCGGCTCCTGGGGCGGGTACCTCACCCTCCTCGGCCTCGGCACCCAGCCCGACGCCTGGGCCCTCGGGCTCGCCGCCGTGCCCGTCGCCGACTACGTGACCGCGTACCACGACGAGATGGAGGCCCTGAAGGCCATCGACCGGACCTTCTTCGGCGGCACCCCCGAAGAGGTCCCCGACCGCTTCACCGCCTCCTCCCCCCTCACCTACGTCGACGCCGTCAAGGTGCCCGTCTACATCTCCGCCGGGGTGAACGACCCCCGCTGTCCCATCCAGCAGGTCGAGAACTACGTCGACCGGCTCGCCGCCCGCGAGGCCGTCCACGAGGTCTATCGCTACGACGCCGGGCACGGGTCGCTCGTCGTGGACGAGCGGATCAAGCAGGTGGCACTCGAGCTGGACTTCGCGGAGCGGCACCTGGGGTGAGGGTGTGAGGGCCCTGCGGGGCTTTCCCCAGTCCCACCCCTTCCCGAAACCGGGGCTCCGCCCCGGACCCCGCTCCTCAAACGCCGGAGGGGCTGTCCATAGCCCGTCGTGGGGGTCCCCCCCTGCTCCTTGAGAGCTTGGGGGAGATTGAGGACGAGGCACGAAGCGCCGACAAGCGGGGGTCCAGGGGGCGGCAGCCCCCGGTTTCGGGAAGGGGCGGGCTTGGGGAGCCCCCGGCAGGGGCCGCCGCCAAGCGCCCCGTACCGTGGGGGGTGTGTACCGGTTCCTGCTGACGCCCCGCTGGTGGGGCATCAATCTGTTCGTCGCGCTGGCGATCCCCGTGTGCCTCTTCATGGGCTCCTGGCAGCTCACCCGCTTCGAGGACCGCGTACAGGACCACAAGGACGCGGAGCGGCAGGCGACCACGGACACGGGCGCCGCCCGCCCGCTGGCGTCACTGCTGCCGGTGGACAAGAAGACGTCGGGCGAGAAGGCGACGGCGACAGGCCGGTGGGGCAGGCAACTGCTGGTGCCGGACCGGGAGTTGGACGACAAGGACGGGTACTACGTCCTGACGCTGCTGCGCACCGACGCGGGCAAGTCGCTGCCGGTGGTGCGCGGCTGGCTGCCGGGCACGGCGGACGCGAAGAAGGCCCCGGCGCCGCCGCAGGGCGAGGTCGAGGTCACCGGCGCGCTCCAGGCCTCGGAGAGCCCCAGCTCGAACGGCGTGACCACGGCGGGCGGCCTGCCGTCCGGCCAGGTGGGGATGATCAGCGCGGCGTCCCTGGTGAACATGGTCCCGGACGACCTGTACGACGCGTGGGTCACGCTCGACCAGGGCACGGGCCCGCTGACGCCGGTCCCGGCGACGGCGCCGGAGGACTCGGGCCTGGACATGAAGGCCTTCCAGAACCTCGGCTACACCGGCGAGTGGTTCGTCTTCGCGGGCTTCGTGGTGTTCATGTGGTTCCGGCTGTTCCGACGCGAGCGGGAGTTCGCGCGGGACGCGGAGCTGGGGCTCGTACCGGACGCCACCGAGGCGCAGCCGCACACCACCTAGCCGCGCGTCACGTGGCCGCACACCACCTGGCCGGGCGTCACTGCGCCGCGAGCACCCCGGTCTTGTACACGGTCCCCGCACACGCGTTGGGCACCGTCGCGCCCGCCGACGGCGAGCCCGGCTCGGCCGTCAGGGACACGGCGACCTTGCCGTCCTCCGTGCCCTCGTCGCGGACGAGCTGCGTCGTCGTACCGTCCGGAGAGCCGCTCTCGGAGCCGCTGCCGCCGCTGCCACCGCCGCCGTCGCTGGGCGAGGGGTTGGGCGAGGGGTCGCCGCCGTCGGAGGGGCAGGTCGCCGAGGGGACGAAGGCGAACCGCACTTCGTAGGACGCGCCGGGCTTGAGGACGAGCGCGCTGGACTCCTGCGCCGGGTCGGGCAGGCCGGTCGCGGCGTCGCCCGCGGTGTGGTCGACGACGTTGACGTTCGTCTGGTCGGCGGCGCCCAGGGCGGCGGCGTTGACGCTCCCGGCCGAGCTGACGGTGCAGCTGTTGCCGGAGGTGTTGGAGATGCGGAAGGTGCCGTAGACCGTGCCGTTGGTCTCGGCGGGGGCGACGGAGCCGGTGGCGCCGAGCTGGGCGGCGTCGCAGCTGGGCGAGGACACCGCGTCGGTGTCGTCGTCCGTCGGGTCGGGGCCGCCGGTGGCGCCGCCCTGCTTGCCGCCCTCGTCCTTGCCGTCCTTGCCCTTCCCCTCCTTGCCCTTGCCTTCCTTCTTGTCCTTCTTGTCTTCCTTGTCCTTGACCTTGCCGCCCTTGCCGTGCTCACCGCGGTCCTTGCTGCCGCCGGTGTCCTCCTGGCTGGGCTGGTTGCTGCCCGCGCCGATGATGGAGGGCCGCGGGTCCGAGTCGCCGCCGGAACCGGCGACGTGCACGAGGGCGGGGATGGCCGTGCCGACGAGGAGCGCCGCGGCGGCCATGCCGACGAGGGCCTGGCGCTTGCGGGCACGGCGGGCGGGCACCGCGTGCCGCAGCCGCTCCAGGGCGGCGTCGCCGGGCTCGATCTCCTGGACGGCCTGCTGGAGCAGGCGGCGCAGCGCGCGTTCGTCGCCGTGCAGCCCGTCGGGGTCGTGGGAGCCGTCGCCGCTGTCGCCGCCGCTACCGAAGGGGCCGCCGCCGGAGCCGCCCTTGCCGGAGCCGCCGCCCGGGCCGGTCCCGCGCGGGCCGCCACCCGAACCGCCGCTCGCGCCACTGCCGTGGGCGGCACTGCCGTGGGCGCTGCCGCCGGGGCCGCCGCCGGGGCCGGGGCCGCCGCTCGACTCGCCCCCTTGCGGGCCGTCGCCGGACCGGCTCACGATCAGGCCGAGTACGCCGAGTCCGTGGTCGGGGCGGCTCTTGCCGCTCGGCCCGTGCTTCACAGTTCCGTTCCCAGCGTCTTGCCCGCGGGCGCGCCCGGCGTCCCGCTCTTCGTACATGTCCCGCTTGTCCAGCGCACTCGCCTTGTCCGGCGCGCCCCGCTCGTCCAGCGCGCCCTTCTTGACCGGAGTGCCCTGCTCGCTCAGCCGGTGTCCCCTGTCCGTCATGCCGGGGCCTCCATGGCGACGCGCAGGGCGGCGATGCCCCGCGAGCCGTATGCCTTGACCGAGCCGAGCGATATCCCGAGCGTCTCGGCGACCTGGGCCTCGGTCATGTCGGCGAAGTACCGCAGGACGAGGACCTCGCGCTGGCGGCGCTGCAGCCCGCGCATGGCCTTGATGAGTTCGTCGCGCTCCAGGAGGTCGTACGCGCCCTCTTCCGCGCTCGCCATGTCCGGCATCGGCTTGGTGAGCAGCTTCAGGCCGAGGATGCGGCGACGCAGCGCGGACCGGGAGAGGTTCACGACGGTCTGGCGCAGATAGGCGAGGGTCTTCTCGGGGTCGCGCACCCGCTTGCGCGCGGAGTGCACGCGGATGAACGCCTCCTGCACGACGTCCTCGCAGGAGGCGGTGTCGTCCAGGAGCAGCGCGGCGAGGCCGAGCAGCGACCGGTAGTGGGCGCGGTAGGTCTCGGTGAGGTGGTCGACGGTGGTGCCCGCGGTGACGCTCAACTCATCGCCCTCGCGCTGAGTCGGGATGCGGGTCGGCCGCGCTGCGGGCATGGGAGCGATCACCGGCATGCCGCCGGGTACGCGCGGGCGCCGGGGCGGTCGCAATGCCGCCGCGCCACCTGCCGCTGTGAAGTCCAGTACCTCTGCCACGCCTGTTTGACACGCTTCCCCCCATCAGGGTTGTACGCGTCGGGTGTGGCGTTCCGCATCGCCTGCCCCGTGCGGGCCGCAGGCGCCGTGCTCGCGGCGTGCGTCGCGGTTGCGGGAACCGCTCGCGACGATGCATCAAAAGCCCCCATGCGTACCAGCTCTTCCCCTATGGCCCATATTCTTTTTCGCAGCACCTCAGGCCGCCCACTGGAGGGCGACGGCGAAGACGCGTGCCACGCCGTCGCGGTTGCACGACGCGGAAGCCGAATCTTCGAACGCGGAGACGCCCCAGTTCAAGCGGTCTGGACCATCGGATTGAACACAGAACTTACACAGTTCCTACAGGGCGTTCCGCTCCGGGATCCCGGAAGCACCGCCTCCGCCACCCTCGGCCCTCGCTCAGCCCTCGCTGCCGAACTCCCCCGCCACCAGCTCCGCGATCTGCGTCGTGTTCAGGGCGGCGCCCTTGCGCAAGTTGTCCCCGCACACGAAGAGTTCGAGCGCCGTCGGGTCGTCGAGGGCGCGGCGCAGCCGTCCGACCCACGTCGGGTCGGTGCCGGTGGCGTCGGCGGGGGTGGGGAACTCACCGGCGGCGGGGTCGTCGAAGAGCACGACGCCCGGCGCGGTCGCCAGGATCTCGCGGGCGTGCGCCACGGTCACCTCGGCCTCGAAGCGCGCGTGGACGGTCACCGAGTGGGTGGTGACGACGGGGACGCGGACGCAGGTGACGGCGACCTTCAGATCGGGCAGGCCGAGGATCTTGCGGGACTCGTCGCGGACCTTCATCTCCTCCGAGGACCAGCCGTCCTCGCGGAGCGCGCCGACCCACGGCACCACGTTCAGGGCGACGGGCTCGGGGAAGGGCCCGGTGTCGTCGCCCACGGCCCGCCGGACGTCCCCGGGGCCGGTGCCGAGCTCGGAGCCCGCGACGAGCTTCAGCTGCCGCCGCAGGGTGTCGATGCCGTCCTGGCCGGCCCCGCTCACCGCCTGGTACGAGGAGACGATCAGCTCGCGCAGGCCGAACTCGGCGTGCAGGGCGCCGAGGGCGACGATCATCGACAGGGTGGTGCAGTTGGGGTTGGCCACGATGCCGCGGGGCCGGAGCCGGGCGGCGTGCGGGTTGACCTCGGGCACGACCAGGGGTACGTCCGGGTCCATCCGGAAGGCGGCGGAGTTGTCGACGACCACGACGCCGCGCGAGGCGGCGATGGGCGCCCACTGGGCGGCCACGTCGTCGGGTACGTCGAACATGGCGACGTCGACGCCGTCGAAGACGTCCTCGCTCAGCGCGAGGACCTCGGCCTCCGCACCGCGCACGGCCAGCTTGCGGCCGGCCGAGCGCGGTGAGGCGACGAGTCGGATCTCGCCCCAGATGTCGGCGTGCTGCGACAGGATCTGGAGCATCACCGTGCCGACGGCCCCGGTCGCTCCGACGACCGCGAGCGTCGGCTTGCGGTTCATCGCCCGGTGCCTCCATAGACCACGGCCTCGTCCGAGTCGGAGTCGAGTCCGAAGGCGGTGTGCACGGCGCGGACGGCCTCGTTCACGTCGTCGGCGCGGGTGACCACGGAGATGCGGATCTCGGACGTCGAGATCAGCTCGATGTTCACGCCCGCGTCGCTGAGCGCCTCGAAGAAGGTCGCCGTGACACCGGGGTTGGTCTTCATGCCGGCACCGACGAGCGAGATCTTGGCGATCTGGTCGTCGTAGCGCAGGGAGTCGAAGCCGACCCGGGCGCGGGTCTTCTCCAGCGCGTCGATGGCCTTGCGGCCCTCGGTCTTCGGCAGCGTGAAGGAGATGTCGGTCAGGCCCGTCGAGGCGGCCGACACGTTCTGCACGACCATGTCGATGTTGACCTCGGCGTCGGCGATCGCCCGGAAGATCGAGGCGGCCTCGCCCGGCTTGTCCGGGACGCCCACGACCGTGATCTTGGCCTCGGACGTGTCGTGCGCGACACCGGAGATGATGGCCTGCTCCACCTTGCGGTCCCCTTGCGGTTCGTTGCTGACCCAGGTGCCCTGCAGCCCGCTGAAGGACGAGCGCACATGGATCGGGATGTTGTAACGGCGGGCGTACTCCACGCAGCGGTGGAGCAGCACCTTCGAACCGGAGCTGGCGAGCTCCAGCATGTCCTCGAAGGAGATCCACTCGATCTTCCGCGCCTTCTTCACGACGCGCGGGTCGGCGGTGAACACGCCGTCGACGTCCGTGTAGATCTCGCAGACCTCGGCGTCGAGGGCGGCGGCGAGGGCGACGGCCGTGGTGTCGGAACCGCCGCGCCCCAGCGTGGTGATGTTCTTGCCCTCCTGGCTGACGCCCTGGAACCCGGCGACGATGGCGATGTTGCCCTCGTCGATCGAGGTCCGGATGCGGCCGGGCGTGACATCGATGATGCGCGCTTTGTTGTGAACCGAGTCGGTGATGACACCGGCCTGGCTGCCGGTGAACGACTGGGCGGCGTGGCCCAGGTTTTTGATCGCCATGGCAAGCAGGGCCATGGAGATCCGCTCTCCGGCGGTCAGCAGCATGTCGAATTCGCGCCCGGCAGGGATCGGCGATACCTGCCCGGCGAGATCGATCAACTCATCCGTCGTGTCACCCATCGCCGACACCACGACAACGACCTGGTGGCCGTTCTTCTTGGCGTCGACGATCCTCTTGGCGACCCGCTTGATGCCCTCGGCATCGGCTACGGAGGAGCCTCCGTACTTCTGCACGACAAGGCCCACGTGCGCTCCTCGCTCAGTCCGTCTCGTTCCGCATCGCTGCGGTCGGCTCAGTCTAACGAGCGGCCGAAATCCTCCCGGCGCGTATCGCATCATGAGATGTCCCGCTCACGAGTTGATCACCCGGGTCGTCTGTCCTCCGGCCGCTCCGCGAAGGCACATGCCCGCCAGGGAGCGCCCCACTCCGGAAAGTGGGGTGGGTCACAGGAGCACCGCCCCCGCTACGTCGCCGGGCGCAGCCCCAGCGGGCCCGCGATCTCCTCGGCCATGACCTTGCCCGCCTCCTCGGCGAGGGCGTCCTCCATCAGGTCCTCGTCGGTGTCCAGGCCGTTGAGGTCCTCCAGGGGCTGGTTGAGCCGGACGTGGGCGACCAGGGACTGCAGGGCGCGCAGGGAGGCCGAGGCGGTGGAGCCCCAGTTGGAGAAGTAGGAGAACTGCCACCACCACAGGGCCTCCGTGGTGCGGCCCTCGCGGTAGTGGGCGAGGCCGTGGCGCAGGTCCGTGAGGACGTCGGCCAGGTCGTCCGAGATGCGGCAGGCGACGGGGGCCTTGCGGGGCTCGTACGGGTCGAAGACCTCGGAGTACACGTCGATGGGGTCGAGCAGCCGGGCCAGGCTCTCGCGGAGGTCGTCGACGTCCGCCTCCGGGCCGAGGTCCGGTTCGTAGCGCTCGTCGGGGACGATGTCCTCGTGCGCGCCGAGGCGGCCGCCCGCGAGCAGCAGCTGGGAGACCTCCAGGAGCAGGAAGGGGACGGCCGAGTCCGGCTCGTCGCCCTTGGCGATCTCCGTGACCGCGACGATGAAGCTCTCGATCTGGTCCGAGATCTGGACGGCGAAGTCGTCCGGGTCCCGGGTGATCGCGTGCAGCGTGGCGTCAGACATCTAGGAGTCGTCTCCCCTCGAAAGCGCGGCCCAGGGTGACCTCGTCCGCGTATTCCAGATCTCCCCCGACAGGGAGTCCGCTGGCCAGGCGGGTCACTTTCAGGCCCATGGGCTTGATCATGCGCGCGAGGTACGTCGCCGTCGCCTCGCCCTCCAGGTTCGGGTCGGTGGCCAGGATCAGCTCCGTGACCGTGCCGTCGGCGAGTCGCGCGAGGAGTTCCCGTATCCGCAGATCGTCCGGGCCGACGCCCTCGATCGGGCTGATCGCGCCGCCGAGCACGTGGTAGCGGCCGCGGAACTCACGGGTCCGCTCGATCGCGACCACGTCCTTGGGCTCCTCGACCACGCAGATCACCGACGGGTCCCGGCGCGGGTCGCGGCAGATGTTGCACAGCTCTTCCTGCGCGACGTTCCCGCAGGTCGCGCAGAAGCGGACCTTGTCCTTGACCTCAAGGAGGGCGTGCGCGAGCCGGCGGACGTCCGTGGGCTCGGTCTGGAGGATGTGGAAGGCGATCCGCTGCGCGCTCTTGGGACCGACGCCGGGCAGCCTGCCCAGTTCGTCGATGAGGTCCTGGACCACGCCTTCGTACACGGATTGCCTTCCTGTTTCCGGCCGCCGGGCCTCGGCTGCCGGATCTTCGGTCGTTCAGTCTTCGGGGCTCAGGGAGCTTTCGTACGTACCGTAGTTGGCCGTCGGCCGACATAGAAGGGAAGCGCGGGCCACAACGGCGGCCCGCCGCGGCCCCGCTAGAACGGCAGGCCGGGGATGCCGCCGCCGCCCAGACCCTGGGCGAGGGGGCCCAGCTTCTGCTGCTGCAGCGCCTGGGCGTTCTCGTTCGCCGCCTGCACCGCCGCGACCACCAGATCCGCGAGGGTCTCAGTGTCCTCCGGATCCACCGCCTTCGGGTCGATCACGAGGCCGCGCAGCTCACCCGAGCCGTTGACCGTCGCCTTGACGAGGCCGCCGCCCGCCTGGCCCTCGACCTCGGTCCGCGCGAGCTCCTCCTGCGCCTTGGCGAGGTCCTGCTGCATCTTCTGGGCCTGCTGGAGCAGCTGCTGCATGTTGGGCTGGCCACCACCGGGGATCACGATCAGCTCCTGGTTCTTATGGTCCGTATGGCGGGGGTTTTCCCGTCTGGCACGAGCCTACGTGGTCAAGGGTGTGCTCGCCCCAGCACTCCGGCCGCCACTCTTTCGGGTGAGATCGGCCCTGCTCCTATACCTGATCAAGCGACCCTTCCAGGCGGAAAAGCCGCGAAAACTGCCGCATAGCCACCCATTGGGCGGTAGGACTGGATGCCGCGCAGCGGCACCAGCCAATTACGTTGCGCCACTTACGCGGAAGCCGAGGGAGTGCCGGGTGAGCCACCAGCCGGAGATGCAGCCTGAGGGAGTGCCCCAGGACGGGGACGGGGCCGGTGCGGCGGCGGCCGGTGCGGCGCCCGGGGACCTGGTGGGGCGGTCGTTTCCGCAGGGCGACTGGGGGGAGCCCGCCGAGCGGCTCGACGAGCTGTACCGGTGGGTGGAGCGCGGGGCCCTCGACACCGCCGGATGGTATCTGCGCGACCGTACGCGCAAGCGGCTCGGGGCGCGGCTGCTGCGGGGCGGGGCGGCGCTCGGGGCCGCGGGGGCGGGGGTGCTTCCCCTGCTCGACCTCGCCGGGGGCGTCGACGGCGTGGCCACCTGGGGATTCGTTTCGCTGCTCGCCGGGGTGGCCTGTGTGGGGTGCGACCGGTTCTTCGGGCTCACCTCCGGGTGGATAAGGGATGTCGCCACCGCGCAGGCCGTGCAGCGGCGGCTGCAGGTGCTGCAGTTCGACTGGGCGTCGGAGAGCGTGCGGGAGGTCCTCGGGCCCACGGAGGGGACCGCCAGTGAGGCGGCCGAGCGGTGCCTCGGGGTGCTGCGGCGGTTTTCGGAGGACGTGACGGAGCTGGTCCGGGCCGAGACGGCCGACTGGATGGTGGAGTTCCGGGCCGGGCCCGCGCCGCTGGTGATGCAGGCGGCCGTGCCCGGAGGTGCGGGTGGGGCGCCCCGGGACGGCGGGGGTGGGCCCGGGCGGTTTCCGTTGCCGCCCGGGGCCCGGCCGAACATGCCTCGGCAGCGGCCGCCGGAGCCCCGGTGAGGCCCTGCCGGGGGCTCCCCAAGCCCGCCCCTTCCCGAAACTGAGGGCTCCGCCCCCAGACCCCCGCTCCGCAAACGCCGGAGGGGCTGAAATCCTCAGCTGTAGATGATCATCGAGCCCTGCGCCAGGCTCCGCGTCGTCGCCGCGTGCAGGCCCAGCCAGACGTGGCGTTCGCGGGCGAAGGGGCTGGGGTCGTGCGGGGGCGGGGTGGCCGGTTCTTCCAGGGTGGTGGGGGCCTGGGGCGGGGCCGGGGGGAGCGGGGGGTTGGCCGGGTCTATGCCGATGGCCGGGGCCACGAATTCCAGTTCGCGCAGGAGGGCCTGGGAGGAGCCCAAGGGGCCGCCGCCGGAGAGGAGTTCGTCGTTGGAGAGCGGGGCGGGGAAGTCCA
This sequence comes from Streptomyces flavofungini, assembly GCF_014650815.1. Lineage (GTDB taxonomy): Bacteria > Actinomycetota > Actinomycetes > Streptomycetales > Streptomycetaceae > Streptomyces > Streptomyces flavofungini. The sequence continues at coordinate 155,388 of NZ_BMVR01000009.1, read as the reverse complement.
CGGGGACGTAGGCGCCCGCGTGGTCGTAGTGCCAGACCAGGTGGGACTGCTGGGCCGTGGAGTCGAACATCTCCAGGAGTTGTTCGTAGTCGCCGCCCAGTTCGTCGACCGGGGTGACCTCCAGGCCGCAGATCTTGAGGAGGTAGGCGCGGCGCAGGAAGTGCAGCGCGTCGTAGTCGAAGCCCGCGACCGGGGCCACGTCGCCGGACAGGCCCGGCATGTACGCGTACACGGGCACCGCCGGCAGTCCCGCGTCACCCAACGCCTTGTCGTACGTGGCGAGTTCCTCGGCGAAGGGGTTGTCGGGGCTGTGGCACAGCACGTCGACGAGCGGGACCAGCCACAGGTCGCAGGCCAAGAAATGCTCCTAGGGTCGGTGAACGAGGGTCCTACGCACACAGCTACCGTGCGTGTTGTTCCGGCAGCGTAGTGGTACCGGGGCCTGCTCAGCCTCCCCCGTGCACGTCCCAGATCCACACGCCGTCTACCCACTTTGCGCGCTGTCCAAGAAGGTCGTCGACCGTCGTGCGCAGCGCCGCGTCGCCCGGCTGCGGCGCGAGCACGAGGAGGCCCGCCTTCCAGTACCGCAGGTCGACGCGTGCCGCCTCCCGCCAGGCGTCGGTGATCCGCACCGAACGGCCCGAATTACGCACGTCCCGCAGGAGGTTGGAGGTGTTGCGGGGCGAGGCGCCGTAGATGCCGACGCGGTCCGGGCCCCAGGGCCCGTTGAAGTAGCCGCCGGGCAGCCGGAATCCCAGGTCGGCGGTGGTCTGCCAGTGCAGGGCCTCGGCGTACGCGGGGTCGGGCAGCGGTACCGGTACGAGGGTCTCGCCGGACGCCGTGTCGACGTACCGCTGCCACGTTCCGTCGGCGATGAACGCGGGCACCTCGGTGCGGTCCACGGCCTTCAGGGGGAGCGGGACGAGGGGCAGGAGGGAGAGGGCCACGGCGGTGAGTCCGGCGTAGCGGAAGGGCCTGCCGCACCTCCGCTCGCCCTCGGCGCCGCGCGCCACCAGGTGCCCCACGGCCAGCGCGACCAGCATCCCCAGCGCGGGCGCGCACACCATCGCCACCCGCGACTCGATGACCGACTCGAAGAGCGGCTTGTCGGAGAGCAGGGCCCAGGGGCCGGACAGGACGACGTCCGTCCGCGGGATGCGGAACTTCGGGCCGAGGGAGAGGAAGGCCGCCGCGACCGCCGTGCAGGCGAGGGCCCGCACCGCCGGGCGCCGCCACAGCCACACCACGATCAGCAGGGCGAGGGCGATGAGCGGCCAGCCGTAGAAGGCGTTCTGCTCCGTGGGGTTCATGGAGAGGGAGGCGGCCGTGTCCGCGTCGCCCGCGAGGGAGCGTTCGGAGAAGGAGAGCAGGGCGAGCGGGCTGTTGCCCGCGTTGTCGCCGTGCAGGACGCTCTTGTAGCTCTGCGGCCCGAAGAACTGCCACCAGAGCGGGAACGCGATCAGGGGCAGGCAGACGGCGAGCCCGATGCCGATGCCGCGGGCCAGCGGACGCCAGGCCGCACGCGCCACGTCACGGCGCACCACCGCGTACGCCACCGTGAAGAGCAGCATGCCCATCGCGGCGAGCAGCAGCGGCTCCTCGCCGAGGAAGATCTGGTACGTCGCGAAGAGGCCGAGGACGACCCCGTCCCGTACGACGTGTGTGCCCTCGCAGAGCCGCAGCGCGCGGTCGATGATCAGCGGGATCATGAAGAGCACGATGAAGTTCGGGTGCGCGTGCGCGTGGCTGATCATCGGGGGCGCGAAGGCGGCGAGGGCCGCGCCGAGGGCGGCGGCGCCCCGGTGACGTACGAGACGGCGGACGATCAGCCAGTACCAGGCGAAGGCCGTCGCGGCGAGGCCGAGCGTCATGGCGAGGTTGAGGCTGACGGCGGGGCCGAGGACCCAGGTGACGGGCGCGAGGGGGACGGACAGGCCGAGCATGACCGTGTTGGCCATGAGGTTCACGCCGTCGGGATACCCCTGCAGGTCCGTGAACAGGGGGTTCTGGAGATGCCGCACGTTGTGCGCCGTGACCTCGAAGAACCACTCCCACTGGTTCTGGTCCTGGAGCGCGTGCGGGAGGTAGCGGTGGTCCGGGGATATCCAGCGGGCCGAGTACAGGACGGCCGCGAAGGTGACGAAGAGGGCGGCGACGAGGAGGTCGACGCGGCGTACGGAGCGGGCCTTGAGGGACGTGACCTCGGCGAGCACCCGCACGTAGTCGCCGGGGCGGACCTTCGAGCCCTCCTGGTGCGACCAGCGCACCGGGACCTCCGCGACCGGCCAGCCCTGCCGGCGGAAGTGGTGCAGGATCTCCACGTCGATGCCCCAGCCGCTGAGCCGGGACGCGGCGAAGGCCGCGCGGGCGCGGTCGCCGTCGAAGAGCTTGAATCCGCACTGGGTGTCGCGGATGCCCGGGACGGCGACCGTCCGTATCAGGAAGTTGCCGCCCCGGCCCAGCAGCTCGCGCAGCCGGTGCTGGTGGACGTCGATCGTCGCGCCCGGCCGGGCCCGGGAGCCGACAGCCGCCGCGTGCCCGTCCGCGAGCGCCTTCTCCAGCGCCTCCAGCTCCTCGATCGGCGCGGCCAGGTCGGCGTCCGTGACCAGGACCCGGCGGCCGTACGAGGCGAGGACGCCCTGGCGCAGGGCGTGGCCCTTGCCGCGGTTGCGGCCGCCGCGCAGGAGCTGGATCCGGGGGTCCGCGGCGGCGGCCGCCGCGGCGATCTCCGCCGTCCGGTCCGTGGAGCCGTCGTCGACGACGATCAGCTCCCACTGCGGGAACCCGGGCCGGGCCTCGGGCCCGTCGAGGTACGCGCGGATCGCTTCCAGGGTGGGGGCGAGGCGGCGTTCCTCGTTGTATGCGGGGATGACGATGGTCAGGTCGACGGTCATGCGGGGGCCTGTGGTGCCGGTGGGGTGCGGGCGCCTTCGGGGCGGTCGGCGGCGGCGAGGCTCTCGATCAGCTCCAGCGAGTGCGTGTTGTACTCCGCCACGATCGCGTGCGCGAGAACGGCGTCGCGGCAGGTCAGGGCCTCCACCAGGTCCAGGTGCCGGGACCAGAGGCGGCCGCGCAGATCGCCGCCGCGCTCGACCTCGCGGCGCAGGTGCGGGACGGCGCACACCCAGGACTGCACGCGCAGCCGGTGCAGGAAGTCCGACAGATACGCGTTGCCGAACAGGGCGCTCAGTTCGCGCCAGAACCGCAGGTCGTAGCCGATCAGGACGGTCAGGTCGCCGGCCGCCGCCGCGCGGGCCGCCTCCTCGCCGCGGCGGCGCACGGACACGAAGCCCGCGGCCGGTACGGAGTGGTGGGCCGCCGTCGTCGCCACCTCGCGGAAGATGGCGTCCGCGATGAGGCCGCGGGCCTGCAGCATGCCCCGGTAGTCCGCCAGGGTGTGCTCGTGCACGCGGAAGCCGCGGTGCTGTACGGAGTCCAGGAGGCCCTGCGCCGTCAGGTTCACCAGCGCCTCGCGGACCGGGGTCGCGGAGACGCCGTACTGGTCGGCTATCTCCTTCACCGTGAACTCCTGGCCCGGCACGAGGCGGCCCGCGAGGATCTCGTCGCGCAGGGCGTCGGCGATCTGCTGGCGCAGGGTGCTGCGGATGACGGCCGGGCCGTCGGGTCCGGGCATGGTGGTGGGCCTCCCCCTACGCGCTTCTCTGACGTGGGCGTCCAGGAACGGACGTGGGTAAGTTCTGGTCACTTACGAGCACGTCAGACTACGTGGTCGGGGTTCCCGCTCCCCATGACCGAGGTCACGGCGGTGTGCGGGGTGCCGAGCGGCGGGTGGGGCGACCCCGTGCGGTCACCCCACCCGCCCCCCGGCGGCCGCGTCAGGCGATGTGGGCGTCCGCGGCGTCCAGGGCCGTGTCCAGGGCCGCGAGGCCGGCCTTCGCGTCGGGCTCCGAGATGTTGCACGGCGGCACCACGTGGGTGCGGTTCATGTTGACGAAGGGCCAGAGCCCGTTCGCCTTCGCGGCGGCGGCGAACGCGGCCATGGGGGCGTTCGCCTCCCCCGAGGGGTTGTAGGGCACGAGGGGCTCCCGGGTCTCCTGGTCCCGTACGAGCTCCAGGGCCCAGAACATCCCGACCCCCCGCACCTCGCCCACGCTGGGGTGCCGCGCGGCCAGCTCCCGGAGGCCGGGCCCGATGACGTCCTCGCCCAGGCGGGCGGCGTGCTCGACGACGCCCTCGGCCGCCATGACGTTGATCGTCGCGACGGCCGCGGCGCAGGCCAGCGGGTGCCCGGAGTAGGTGAGCCCGCCCGGGTACGGCCGCCGCGCGAAGGTCTCGGCGATCGCGCCGGAGATGGCGACGCCGCCGAGCGGCACGTACCCGGAGTTCACGCCCTTGGCGAAGGTCAGCAGGTCGGGGACGACGCCGTCGTAGTGGTCGACGGCGAACCACTTGCCCGTACGCCCGAAGCCCGCCATGACCTCGTCGAGGACGAGCACGATCCCGTACCGGTCGCACAGCTCGCGGACGCCCGCGAGGTAGCCGGGCGGCGGCGGCATGATCCCGGCGGTGCCGGGGATGGTCTCCAGGATGATCGCGGCGATGGTCGCCGGACCCTCGAAGGAGATGGTGTCCTCCAAGTGCGTCAGGGCCCGCTCGCACTCCTGGGCCTCGTTCTCCGAGTGGAACGGCGAGCGGTACAGGAACGGCGCCCAGAAGCGGACGACGCCCGCCGAGCCGCTGTCGGACGGCCAGCGGCGCGGGTCACCGGTGAGGTTGATCGCCGCGGCGGTGCCGCCGTGGTACGAGCGGTACGCGGAGAGCACCTTCGGGCGGCCGGTGTGCAGCCGGGCCATGCGGGTGGCGTTCTCCACGGCCTCGGCGCCGCCGTTGGTGAAGAAGATCTTGTCCAGGTCGCCGGGGGTGCGCTCCGCGATGAGGCGGGCCGCCTCGGAGCGGGCCTCCAGGGCGAAGGCGGGGGCGAACGTCGTCATCGTCGCGGCCTGCTCCTGGATCGCCGCGACGACCTTCGGGTGCTGGTAGCCGATGTTCGTGTAGACGAGGCCGCTGGTGAAGTCGAGGTACCGGTTGCCCTCGTAGTCCCAGAAGTACGAGCCTTCCGCGCCGGCGACGGCGAGCGGGGCGATCAGTTCCTGGGCGGACCAGGAGTGGAAGACGTGGGCGCGGTCCGCCGCGGATACGGCCGCTCCGAGCTGCGGGTCTGGCTGAGGGGTCATGGGGCCGAGGGTAGATGTCCACTTCGTGGACGGGATATGGGCGTCCTGTCTGGCGGCTCGCCTTGAACGCGACATTCTGTCGGGCGGGGGCGTCCTGCGGGAGAACGGGCGGTCAGTCGTCGTCCGCTTCGGGGACGGCCCGGGCGCGGGGGCCGGTCGGGGTACAGCGGATCTCGTACGTCAGGTCGTCCCGTTCGTCGTCGTCGTTGGCCTCGGCTTCCAGGCGGGTCGCGGCGGCCGGGCCGCGGCTGACGTCGTCGTCTATGTGGTAGCCGTCGGCCGGGCTCCAGGAGACCAGGCGGACGGTGCCGTCGGGGCGGCACTCCACCGTCGCCGTGCCGCCGGTGAACCGGACCGTCGACCGTTCCACGGCCCGCCCGGTCGGCTCGGCCGAGCCCGAACGGGAGGGGGAGGGGGAACGGGTCGGGGAAGGGGAACGGGACGGGGAAGGGGGACGGCTCGGGGAGGGGGAGGCCGACGGGGAGTCCGGGGTGTCGGCAAGGGCACGCCGCACGGCCCCCTCGTCCAGGGGCCTGCTGTGGGCGGCCCCGCCGGAATCCGCGCTCGCCAACTGCCAGGCGCCCAGCGCCCCGGCCGCCGTGCCGACCGCCACCCACGCCGCCGTACCCGCGGCACTCCACCACTTGCCCACCCGCACACTCTCTCCCGGCGTTCCCTAACGTCCGGTTAAAAGCCCGGTTAAGGTCGGCCCAGGGAGCGTGATCCGGCGTGAATCGGCGGCCGATTCCCGGTGCACCCCTGGTTACCGTGGCCGCATGGCCCACCTGCTCGTCGTCGAGGACGACCCCCAACTGCGCGGCGCCCTCGTGCGTGCCCTGCGCGACAAGGGCCACGCCGTCGCGACCGCCCCCACCGGCATGGCGGGGCTCGACGCGGCCGTGACCCACCGGCCCGACCTCGTCGTCCTCGACCTCGGCCTGCCCGACGTGGACGGCGCCCAGGTCCTGCGGATGCTGCGGGCCGTCAGCGACGTACCCGTCATCGTCGCCACCGCCCGCGACGAGGAACCGGAGATGGTGGCCGTGCTCGGCGACGGCGCCGACGACTACATCGTGAAGCCGTTCGGCGCCGCGCAGTTGGACGCCCGGGTGAAGGCGGTGCTGCGGCGGCTCGGCGCGGGCACGGAGGGCGCGGAGCCGCTGCGGGTCGGCGGGCTCAGCGTCGACGTCGCCGCCCGGGAGGTGCGCCTCGACGGGGCGCCGGTCGACCTCACGCCCCGCGAGTTCGACCTGCTCGCCCATCTCGCCCGCCGCGCGGGCCAGGTCGTCTCCCGGCGTGAACTCCTCGCCGAGGTCTGGCACCAGCCGCTCGGCGGCGCCGACAAGACCGTGGACGTCCATCTGTCGTGGCTGCGGCGGAAGTTGGGCGAGACGGCGCTGGCGCCGCGCTATCTGCACACCGTGCGTACGGTCGGCGTCAAGCTCAGCGCGCCGGACGGTCCCACGGCGGATGGTGCCGCGCCGGACGGTCCCGGGCCGGACGACCCCGCGCCGGACAGGCCCGCGCCGGACGGGCCCCTCTGATGCGGCGGCGCCTCCTGCTGCTCACCGCCGCCACCACCGCCCTCGTCCTCACCGCCCTGCTCGTCCCCCTCACCCTCCTCACCCGCAACCACGCCGCCGACCGCGCCACCGCCGAGGCCACCGCCCGCGCGCAGTGGGTGGCCCATGCGATCGGGCCCGTGCTCGCCTCGGCCGGGGAGCGGCCGACCGCCGAGCAGACCGTCGCCGGGGTCAACGGGGACGGGTTGCCGCGCACGTCGCTCGTCCTCGGGGACGGGACCGTCGTCGGGCCCGGATCCGGCTCCGGGGGCGGCTCGCGCGGCGCCGTCACCGATGCCGTTCGGCTCGCCAGGACCGGGCGGGCGTTCACCTATGAACCCGCGGGCGGCGGGCGTCAGGTACTGGTGCCCGTGCACGGGGCCGCCGACGGCACCGCCGTCGTCCAAGTCACGCTCACCGAGCGGCAGTTGTACGCCGGTACGCTCACGTCCTGGCTCGTGCTCGCCGGGATCGGGGTGGGGCTCGTGCTGCTCGGGCTGCTGCTCGCCGACCGGCTGGGGGCGCGGCTCGTGGGGGCGACGCGGGGGCTCGCCCGCACCGCCGACCGGCTTGCCGCCGGGGACCTCACGGCTCGGGCCGTGCCCGACGGGCCGCCGGAACTCCGGCTTGTCGCGGGTGAGTTGAACCGGCTTGCCGGGCGCATCGACGAGTTGCTCCGGGCCGAGCGGGAGAACGCCCGCGAGAACGCCGCCGACCTCGCGCATCGGCTGCGGACGCCGGTCGCCGCGCTGCGTCTTGACGCCGAGTCGTTGCGGGACCCCCGGGAGGCCCGGCGGATCGCCGGGGACGTGGCCGCGCTGGAGCGCAGTGTGGACGACGTGATCCGGCGGGCCCGGCTGCCGCTGCGGGGCGCGGCGTGCGCCGATCTTGCCGCCGTTGCGCGTGCACGTGCGGCGTTCTGGGCGCCGTTGGCCGAGGACCAGAGCCGGGGGCTTCTGGTGGACGTCCCGGTACGTGGCGGCTCCGAACGTCAGGGGCGCCGCCGACCTGGGCTGTGCCCACCCTCCCCCAAGCTCTCGGCGGCCCAGCCGCCCGCAGCGGGTACAGGCAGTGCGCCGGACAGTTGCCGCCCCCCGGCACGGCTGCCCGGCGGACCGCACCACAGCGGGAAAGCGGCATCCGTCCCCGCCCTCCCGACCGAACCCCCGGACGAACTCCCGGACGAACCCGAGGAGATACCCGTCCCCGTCCCCCCGGACGAACTCTCCGCCGCCCTGGACGCCCTCATCGGGAACGTCCTCGACCACACCCCCCACGGCACCGCCTTCCGGATCACCGTCGGGGTCACGGCTGCGGGGGACGCCCGGCTCACCGTCACCGACGACGGGCCCGGGTTCCCCGACGGTTACCCGGAAGCCACCGCCCGCGGCGCCAGCGGGGGCGGGTCGACCGGGCTCGGGCTCGACATCGCCCGGCGTACCGCCGAGGACGCGGGCGGGGTCTTCGCCATCGAGGCGGCGCCGACCCGCGTCACCCTCACCTTCCCGCTCGCGGGAACACCGTCCGGACCGCCCGCGCCCAGCGGTTGACGCCGAGGTCGGGGCGGACGGCCGCGAAGCCGCCGCAGTACTTGGTGAATTCGGCGGCGCGGAGGCCGTAGCGGTGCAGGACGCGGTCGGCCTCGGTGAGGCGGCCGCGGGTCTTGGTCTCCACGAGGACGAGGCCGCTGTCGGCCGAGGCGGTGCGGCCCGTCGCCACGTCCCGCACCACCAGCGCCGCGTCGCACGTCACGCGCTGGCCGTCGGCCACGAACGTCGCGCGGCGGTAGTCCGTGACGAGGGAGGGGGTGAGGCCGTGCGGGGCCTCGATGCCGTACGAACCCCTCAGCACCCCGGCGAGGAAGCCCCGGCGGGCGTCGTCGAGGGCGTGGTCGGCGCCCTCCATCCGCTGCCGGTGCTTGACCGTCTCGCCGCGGCCGGTCTTCAGCTTGATCTCGAACTGCCGCTCGCCGCTGTCCTGATAGAGGCGTTCCCGGACGCGGTAGCGGAGTCTGCGGCCCTGGCGGTGGTCGTGGTACGTGCGCAGGGCGGGGGTGTCGTAGTACGTCGAGAGGTAGCCGAACGAGCGGCGGCCGCCGATGCTCAGGGCGCGGAACGCGCCGCCCGCGCGGCGCGGGTCGGTGAGCAGCGCCGCGAAGTCCTCGAAGATGTCGACGGGGACCAGATAGCTGTTGTCGTAGCGGGCGAGCAGTTCCGCGCGGACGTTCAGCTCGTCGAGCGAGACGGGGTGCGCGGCGAGCGCGGCACGGCTCAGGGCACGTACGGCGGGTTTCACGCGGCCTCCTTGGCGTACGGCGGGGTCACTCGTACGAACTCCCCATCGTGGGGCAAAGGTTCCGGCTGACGGAAGCGGACTTCCAGCACCATCAGGTCCCGTACGTAGTCGACCTCCTGGACCGTCCAGCCGAGCGGCTCGCCGAGTCGTCGCGTCAGCTCGGCGCGGAGTGCGTCCTCCTGCCGGTACACCGCGTCCAGGGTCACCAGGGCCCGCCGGTCGCGGGCGTACAGGCGTGGGTGGTCGCCGACGTACATCACCAGGAGCAGCACGCCCGAGAGGCCCGCGGCCAGCGGCAGCGAGAGGCCCGGGAGCCCGCACAGCAGGCCCAGGACGAGCGTCGTGAAGTAGTACGCGACCTCCTGGTGGCGCACCGGGTCGGAGCGGAGCCGGACGATCGACAGGACGCCGAAGAGACCGAACCCGAGCGCGAGGCCGCCGCCGCCCGACGCCTCCGACAGGGCCGCGACGACCGCGAACAGCGCGACGTTCAGGGCGAGATAGGCGGGCACCAGCTCGCGCCTGCGGTGCCGTGGGCAGAACACGGCGAACGTCAGCAGCGAGACGGCCACGAGGTCGAGGCCGAGGTGCGCGGAGAGGGTCGAGTAGTCCATGGCCGGGACGTTAGGGCGGGGTCGGTTAAGGGGGCCGCTGGTGCGGGTTAAGCGCTGTGGCGGAGATCGCGCGCCCGGAATTCATTGACAGAATACTGTCATCATGACAGCATCCTTACAACGACACCGAGTGACACCATGGAGGACACCATGAGCGCCACGACCACCGTTCACCTCGCCGTCTACGACGCCCTCGCCGACTGGGAGACGGGCTACGCCACCGCCTACCTGGCCCGCGCGGGGCACCGGATCCGTACCGTCGCCGCCACCCGCGAGGCCGTCACCACGGTCGGCGGCGTCCGCATCCAGCCCGACCTGACCCTCGACGAGCTGCGGGCCGAGGACAGCGAGCTGCTGATCCTGCCCGGCGGGGACCTGTGGGACACGGGCGACTCGCTCGCCCCGTTCGCCCGCGCGGCCCGCGCGTTCCTCGACGCGGGCGTGCCCGTGGCCGCGATCTGCGGGGCCACCGCCGGGCTCGCCAGAGAAGGGCTGCTCGACGACCGGGCGCACACCAGCGCGGTGTCGTTCTACCTGGACGCGACCGGCTACAAGGGCGCGGACCGGTACGTCGAGACCGACGCCGTCACCGACGGCGACCTGATCACGGCGGGGCCGACCGAGCCCGTCGCGTTCGCCCGCGAAGTCCTCAAGCGGATGGGCGCGTTCGAGGGCGAGAAGCTGGACGCCTGGTACCGGCTGTTCCACGACTCGGACCCGACGGCGTACGAGACCCTCGAATCATGAGCGGCACGGAGCGGGACGGTGGTGAGCCGGTCCACAGCGGCGAGCCCGCCGCCGACGTCACGGTCGGCGAGCCCGTCGTCAACGCGGTCGGCGAGCCCGTCGTCAACGTCACGGTCGGCGAGGGCGTCGTCGGCCTGCCCGAGCAGGACCTGCTCACCCGCACCGCCCTCGGCGTCTTCCGCCTCAACGGCCAGTTCCTCTCCGTGTCGGAGGAGATGGCCCGCCCGGCCGGACTCACCGCCGCCTGGTGGCAGGTCCTCGGCGCGGTCCTGCGCGCACCGCAGCCCGTCGCCGGGATCGCCCGCACCATGGGCATCACCCGGCAGAGCGTGCAGCGCATCGCGGACCTCCTGGTGCGCGACGGACTCGCCGAGTACGCGCCCAACCCGGCGCACCGCCGCGCCAAGCTGCTGACCCCCACCGCCGAGGGCCGCGCCGCCGTCCAGCGGATCCAGCCCGCGCACGCCGACCTCGCCGCCCGGCTCAAAGAAGCCCTCGGCGAGGAACAATTCGCGCAAACCGCACAGGTGTTGGAACGCCTCTCCGAGGTCCTCGCGAGCCTGGAGGCGGCCGTCAAGCCCTAGCCAGCACGAGCGCGTCGTACAGCGGCGAGTCACTGAACGGCAGCACCTCGCCGAACCACTCGTACCCCCACCCCTCGTACAGCGCGCGCACCTTGGGGTGGGAACGCTCGACGAGGAGGGAACCGCAGGTGATCGAGGCGGAGTTGAAGGCACGCGTACGGGAGCCCAAGAGGGTCGTGCGGCAGTTGGACGAGCGCGCGACGGCGCGGGTCGAGGTGTACCGGGACACGTACTACGACCGGCCGGACGGCTCGTTGGAAAGGGCGGGCGAGGAGCTGCGGGTGCGTACCGTGCACGGCGGGGACGGCACGCGCACGGTGCTCACGTACAAAGGCGCGGCGGTCGACGAGGAGTCCGGTTCGAAGCCCGAGCACGAGACGCGCGTCGAGGACGCCGAGGAGGCGCACGCGATTCTGCGGGGGCTCGGACATGTGGAGCTGATCGCGTTCGAGAAGCGGTGCCGGAACTATGCCTTCGAGGCGCACGGACGGCAGATGCTCGCCACCCTGGTGCGCGTGCCGGAGATCGACGGCACCTTCCTGGAGGTCGAGACCCTCGTCGACGAGGACCAGGTGGCTGCGGCTCTCGACGATGTCCGTGCGGTGCTCGCCGGGCTGGGGATCGGCGCGGAGGATCTGACGGTGGAGACGTACACGGGCGCCGTGGCCGCGCGGCGCGGCTGATCCGGACCAGGCCACGGCGAAGGCCCGGCGCGGGTGCCCGCCGTCTCACGGATGTGTCACAGATTCCGTCGACGGCTGCGGATAAGGCGCCCATGATGTGGGCTTATACGGACACGGGGAGCGCCTGCCGGACTGCACGGACGGCCCGTAGACTCCTCGGTCTGTCGCACGGCGATGCACACAGGGTCGCCGTACCACGGTGGCTGAAAACCAGGGGGAGGGCGGCGCCGATGGCCATGGAGAAACTCGGCCCGGGGGATCCGCAGCAAATCGGTGCCTACCGGCTGCTCGCGCGGCTCGGCGCGGGCGGCATGGGGCAGGTGTTCCTGGCCCGCTCCGACCGGGGGCGCACGGTCGCGGTCAAGCTGGTCCGCGAGGAACTGGCCGCGCAGGACGAGTTCCGGGGGCGGTTCCGGCAGGAGGTGGGGGCCGCGCGGCGCGTCGGCGGGGCCTGGACCGCGCCGGTCCTCGACGCCGACACGGAGGCGGACATCCCGTGGGTCGCCACGGGGTACGTCGCCGGGCCCTCGCTGCAGGCCGTCGTCTCGCACGACCACGGGCCGCTGCCCGAGCGGTCCGTGAACATCCTCGCGGCCGGGCTCGCCAACGCCCTCAAGGACATCCACGCCGCCGGGCTCATCCACCGCGACCTGAAGCCGTCGAACGTCCTCGTCACCATCGACGGGCCGCGCGTCATCGACTTCGGGATCGCCCGGGCCCTGGAGACCGTCACGGACGGGGGGCTCACCCGGACCGGGGCGCTCGTCGGGTCGCCCGGGTTCATGGCGCCCGAGCAGGTGCGGGGGGACCGGGTCACCTCGGCGTGCGACGTCTTCTGCCTCGGGTCCGTGCTCGCGTACGCGGCCACGGGGGCGCTGCCGTTCGGCACCGCCAACAGCGGGGTGCACGCGCTGATGTTCCGCATCGCGCAGGAGGAGCCCGACCTCGAGGCGCTGCCGGAGAATCTGCGGGAGCTGGTCGGGCACTGCCTCGCCAAGGCGCCGGGGGACCGGCCGTCCCTTGACGAGATACTTGCCCGGACCGGGGCGGAGGACACCCTCTCCGAGGGGAAGTCCCTGGAGCCCTGGCTGCCCGCGGCGCTGGTCGCCCAACTCGGGCGGCACGCCGTGCAGTTGCTGGAGATCGAGGAGCCGGAGGGGTCGGCCGGGGCGCCGTCGGAGTCCGGTGGGCCCACCCCGCAGGCAGCGGGAGTGGCGGCGGCCGGACAGGGAGCCCCCGACGCCGGGCCCCCGCCCGCCGCACCCCCCGCCCACCCCGACCGGACGCCCCCGCCCGGCGAGGACACCCCGCCCCCGCCCGGCACCCCCGGCCACGCCCCGGTGAACCACCTCCCCACCATGGTCAGCGGCCTCCCACCGGCCCCCACGCCCACCCCGGCCCACACCCCGCCGCCCGCGCACACCCCCGCCCGCTCCCCCGCCTACGCCTACCCCCACCAAGCCCCCGGCTACGGGTATCCGCACCAGCAGCAGCCCCCGTACGGCTCCACCCCGCCCTACGGCCCCACACCCCCGTACGGCATGCCGCAAGGCGAGCCGCCGCGGCGGAGCGGGCGGTCCACCGCGCTGCTCGTCGCCGTGGCGCTGATCGTCGCGCTCGGGGCGGGCGGCACGGTGTACGCGACGATGAAGGGGGACGACGGGGACCCGAAGGCGCGTGGTGGCGGCGACGGCAAGAACCGGGAGAGCAGCGCGCCGACGACGCCCGGCAGCCCGTCGGAGTCCGACTCCGGGCCGAGCCCCTCGCCGTCCACGTCCGCCGTCTCGGACAAGACGGTGCCGGACAAGTTCCTCGGCACCTGGAACGGCACGGTCACCGGCGACGCCGGGCTCAGCACGCGTCAGCTGACCATTCAGCAGGGCGAGGAGGGCGACACGGTCCTGTCCATGACGGCCGACGGGCCGTTGGAGGGCGGCGGCACCTACCACTGCGTGTTCCAGGGCGAGTTGGAGTCCGCGAGCGAGGACCGGCTGACCATCGGCCCGACGCGGGTCACCGTGGGCGGGCCCCCCGCGTGCGACCCCGGCAAGCCGACCGTGGTCACGATCCTGCCGAGCGGCGAACTGCACCGCGTCAACACCGACGGCACCCGCGCGCTGTCGTACACCAAGGGAAGCTGACACCAAGGGAAGACGGCAGCAGGGGAAGACGGCAGCGGGGGAAGCTGACGGCAGGGGAAGCTGACAGCAAGGGCGACCGGGCAGTGCGGCAGGCTGGTTGAACCGGCGGCGAACGTCCGGGGGCGGAAGGGCGAAGTCCCCGGTCCGGGCGTTCCGCGCGCCGGGGCGGCTCCGTAGCGTGCGGGCGTGGACTGGTTGAGCCCCGAGAACGTCGTCGCTGTCCTGACCGCCGCGCTCGGGCTGCTCGCCACGCTGGGGGCCATTTGGTACGAGCGCCGCGTGCCGCGCCGCAAACGCATCGGCTATCGCGTGCAGATGGACACCGCGATCGGCGACAACGTCCGCACCGGCGGGGCGAACGCGCGGCTCGGGCTCTTCGACGAGACGCCGGAGATGTCCGACGCCACGCTGGTGCTGCTTCGCGTGGAGAACGACGGCTCGCAGTCCATCAGCGACGCCGACTACACGGGGCGCGCCCTGCACGGCCTCACCGCCGTGTTCACCGGCCGCACCGTGCGCGGGCTCGCCGTCACCGCGCAGGCCGGTGCCGACCACCTGATGGAGCACTTCACCCCGGCGGCGGGGCTGCGCTCCGACGGCTCGACCGTGTACATCCCGCGCGTCCCGCTGAACCGGGGCCAGCACTACAAGCTGCTCGTCCTGCTCACCGGCGGCGCCGTCGGCCGCGAGATCACCGTGTCCGGCGGCATCCAGGCGGGCGAGGTGCAGCCCAACCGGTCCACCACACCCGACGACAAGCCGCCGCTGTTCAGCCGTCCCGCGAAGATCCTGACGGCGCTGCTCACCGCGTCCGTCGTCACGCTCGCCGCGATGATCCTGGTGAGCGAGGAAGATCCGACGCCCATCGAGTGCGCCACGGGGCAGTTGACCGTCGTCGGGTCCACGGCTTTCCGGCCCGTCGCCGAGGAGTTGAAGGAGAAGTACGAGGACGACTGCCCCGGCGCCTCGATCAGCGTCGACGCGCACGGCAGCACGGCGGGGATACGCGAACTCGACGCGGAGGGCGCGCGGTCGGCGCGGACCGCGAAGAAGTCACCGGCGCTGATCGCCCTGTCCGACGGGCCCAAGTCGGACGGCTATCCGCGGCTCGTCGAGCACCGCGTGGCGGTGTCGGCGTACGCGCTCGTCGTCAACGACGGTGTGCGGCTGCGGGACTTGTCGCTGCCGCAGGTGCGGCGGCTGTACCGCGGCGAGATCCGGAACTGGAAGCAGCTCGGCGGGGCCGATCAGGAGGTCGTCCTCGTCAGCCGCGGCTCCAGCTCCGGCACCCGCGACACCCTGCAACGCCGCCTGCTCCACGGAGACTTCGAGATCAAGGCGTCGTCCAACGACTGCGTGCGCAAGGACGACGCCCGCGCCCCCGTCACCCGCTGCGAACTCGACTCCACCGAGCAGGTCCTGGACGCCGTCGGCCGCATCCCCGGCGCCCTCGGCTACAGCGAACTGCGCGCCGCCGCCGACCTCAAGGGCCTGCACCGGCTGTCCCTCGGCGGCCGGGCGCCGTCCGCCGACGGCCTCGCCGACGACGGCGGCTACCCGTACCGCGAGATCGAGTACGCCTACACCTACGGGCAGCCGCCCGCCGACTCGCTCGCGTCCAGCTTCCTCGCGTACGCGCGCGGCAGTGGCCAGGACGTGATCCGCACCCATGGCCATCTGCCGTGCGCGACACCCGAGGGACTGCGGGCCTGCGCCGAGCTGCCCGGCGGAGCGCCGGGCAGCCGCTCGGCTAGATGAACGAGTTGATCTCGATCGTCTCGGTGCGGCCCGGGCCCACGCCGATCGCGGAGATCGGCGCGCCGGACATCTCCTCCAGCGCCTTCACGTAACCCTGCGCGTTCTTCGGCAGGTCGGCGAAGGTCTGGGCCTTGGTGATGTCCTCGGACCAGCCCGGCAGCGTCTCGTAGATCGGCTTCGCGTGGTGGAAGTCCGTCTGGTTGTACGGGAGTTCCTCGACGCGCTTGCCGTCGATCTCGTACGCGACGCAGACCGGGATCTGCTCCCAGCCGGTGAGGACGTCCAGCTTGGTGAGGAAGAAGTCCGTCAGACCGTTCACGCGGGTCGCGTAGCGGGCGATCGGGGCGTCGAACCAGCCGCAGCGGCGGTCCCGACCGGTGGTGACACCGCGCTCGCCGCCGATGGTGCGCAGCGCCTCGCCGTCCTTGTCGAACAGCTCCGTCGGGAACGGGCCCGCGCCGACGCGCGTGGTGTACGCCTTCAGGATGCCGATGACGCGGCTGATCTTCGTCGGGCCGACGCCGGTGCCCGTGCAGGCGCCGCCCGCGGTCGGGTTCGACGAGGTGACGAACGGATACGTGCCGTGGTCCACGTCCAGGAGCGTGCCCTGGCCGCCCTCGAACAGGACGACCTTGTCCTCGTCGAGCGCGTTGTTGAGGATCAGCGTGGTGTCGGCGACGTAACTCTTGATGTTCTCGCCGTGCTCCAGGAGCTGCTCGACGATCTGCTCGGCCTCGATGGCGCGGCGGTTGAACACCTTCGTCAGGAGCTGGTTCTTCTGCTCCAGGGCCGCTTCGACCTTCTGCTTCAGGATCGACTCGTCGTAGAGGTCCTGGACGCGGATGCCGGTGCGGTTGATCTTGTCGGCGTACGTCGGGCCGATGCCGCGGCCGGTCGTACCGATCTTCCGCTTGCCGAGGAAGCGCTCACCGACCTTGTCGACCGTCACGTTGTACGGCGTGATGATGTGCGCGTTACCGCTGATCAGCAGCTTCGACGTGTCGACGCCGCGCTCGTTCAGACCGCTCAGCTCGGAGAGCAGGACCGACGGGTCGACGACGACTCCGTTGCCGATGACCGGGACACAGTCCGGCGAGAGGATCCCGGAAGGGAGGAGATGCAGCGCGTACTTCTGGTCGCCTACGACAACCGTATGGCCGGCGTTGTTGCCGCCCTGGTAACGCACCACATAGTCCACGGAGCCACCGAGCAGGTCGGTGGCCTTTCCCTTGCCTTCGTCACCCCACTGAGCACCGAGCAGCACGAGTGCGGGCACAGGCGTACACCCCTTCCGGGCGGGGCATGTCCAAGGTCAGGGGCCACAGCGACAGGCCGTCGGCCGCCGATGTGGGTGTGCCTTGGTTGCCCCGGAATAGACGAAGCCCCTGGCGCAATAGCGCAAGGGGCTCTTGCACAAAGATGCTACCCGAGACCTAAAGAAAGGGCGCACGTGTCGGCTCGCGACCAGCTTCTGGTGGTCATCGACCCGGTCGCCCGGCGCACGGACGGGGAGTCCGTACGCATCGCCAAGGACGTGCTTGGCGCGGGCGCGGGCGTCAGGGTGTGCCTGCCTGAAAGCCCTGAGGAATTCACGAAAGCGCTGGTCAGGCGGGGGGCTCGGCGGCCCGTCGTGGTGGGCGACGATGCCGCGCTGCTGCGGGCGGTCAGTGTGCTGCACCGGGAGCGGGCGCTCGCGTCCGCCGTCCTGTCCGTCGTTCCCGTCGGCTCCGCCGCGTCCGCCGTCCGGCTCGCCCGGGCGCTCGGGGTGCCCGCCGGGGCCGTCGCGGCGGCGCGGGCCGTCCTTGAGGGGGCGCCCCGGCGGCTCGATCTGCTCGTCGACGACCGGGACGGGGTCGTCGTGGGGGACGTGCTCATTCCGCCCGTGGCGGCCGGGAGCGGCCTGGACGCCGGGGCGGACGGGGGTGCGGAGCGGCATCCGTGGCTGCGGACCTGCCAGTCGCTCGTGCGGACGCTGGCCGTGCGGCCCTCGCGGGTCGCGGCCGGTGGGCCCTCGCGGCTGCGGGTCGAGGCCGACGGCGTGACGCTCGTCGACCTCGACCAGCCCGTCGAGGGGGTGCGGGTGCGGCCCGGTGGGGCGGGGTTCGCGCGGGTCGAGGTGCATCCGGCGTCCGTCGGGGCGGAGGTCGCGCCCGTGCGGGCGCGGGCCCGATCGGTGACGGTGTCGGGGCCGGACTTCCGGTACCGGGCGGACGCGGTGGTCACGGGTCCGGTGCGGAGCCGGACGTGGCACGTGCGGGCGCAGGCTTGGGGGCTTGTGCTGCCCCGGTGAGGTCCCCCGCGTCGGGGCGCCCCGCCCTGGACGTCATGGCACCGTCGGCCCGGGCTGTGCCCGCCCTCCCCCGAGCTCTCGGCTTCGCTCGGCAGGGGGCACCCCCATCGCCCTCCGGGCGGACCGGCTGCCCACAGCGAGTACCACAAGCGGGTCAGCGGGGCGGGCCGAAGAGGGATTCTCTGTGGGTGCGCCAGCGGGTCATCATGCCGGCCAGTTCTCCCTGGACGAACTCGAAGAAGGCGAGGGTCTCCTCCAGTCGGTGGCCCGCCGGGGAGTCGGGGCCGAGGCTGGTGATGCCGTCGCGGAGGGCGGACTCCCAGCGCTTGAGGACGGAGTCGCGGTTGGCCAGCGCCTCGTACCACTGGTTGCTGTGCACCCGGAAGATGTCGCGCCGCGAACCGGGCTCCCGCTCGCGGGCGACCATGTACTGCTGCGTCAGATAGCGCACCGCCCCCGACACCGCCGCCGGGCTCACGTGCAGCCGCTCCCCCAGCTCGGCCGCCGTGAGCGAGCCGGAGTCGGAGGCGAGCAGCGCGGCGAAGACCCGCGCGGGCATCCGGGGCATCCCGGCCCAGACCAGTTGCGCGGCGAACTGCTCGGTGAAGCGGGAGGCGGCCGCCAGGTCCTCCGCCCGGCCCGCCGCGTCGCCCCCGCTCGCGCCCTCGGCCCGCGTGCCCGTGCCGCCCTTGTCGTCCCTGGTCATGCGTAGATCATCTCCCCAGCTCGCCCCCGCGCACCCCAAGTTTATACAGTTCCTTAACTTCACAAATTTGTGAAAGTACCGTACGTTCAAAAACATGACGAAGGCAATCACCGTCTCCGGGCTGCACAAGTCGTTCGGCCGGACACACGCACTGGACGGCCTCGACCTCGACGTGGAGCGCGGCGAGGTCCATGGCTTCCTCGGGCCCAACGGGGCCGGCAAGTCCACCGCGATCCGCGTCCTGCTCGGCCTGTTGCGGGCGGACTCCGGCGCCGCGCAACTGCTCGGCAAGGACCCCTGGCACGACGCGGTGGAGCTGCACGGGCGGCTCGCGTACGTGCCGGGCGACGTCACCCTGTGGCGGAACCTCTCCGGCGGCGAAGTCATCGACCTGTACGGCAGGTTGAGGGGCGGCCTGGACAAGGACCGCCGGGCGGAGCTCATCGAGCGGTTCGAGCTGGACCCGACGAAGAAGGGCCGGGCCTACTCCAAGGGCAACCGGCAGAAGGTCGCCCTGGTCGCCGCGTTCGCGTCGGACGTGGAGCTGCTGATCCTGGACGAGCCGACGTCCGGCCTGGACCCGCTGATGGAGGAGGTCTTCCAGAGCTGCGTGGTCCGGGCCCGCGAGGAGGGCCGTACCGTCCTGCTGTCCTCGCACATCCTCAGCGAGGTGGAGACCCTCTGCGACCGGGTCAGCATCATCCGCAAGGGCAGCACCGTGGAGTCCGGCTCCCTGGCCGACATGCGCCACCTCACCCGCACCAGCGTCCGCGCCGAACTCGCCGCCGCCCCGAACGGGATCGGGCGGCTGCCGGGCGTGCACGACCTGGAGATCGAGGGCCACCGCGTCGCCCTCCAGGTCGACACCGACAAGCTGGACGCCGTCCTGCGCGCCCTCACCGAGTCCGGCGTACGGTCCCTGACGAGCACGCCGCCCACCCTGGAGGAGCTGTTCCTGCGGCACTACCAGGACGACGTGGCGACGGCGGGCGCCGGGCAGGCAGCGGAGGCGATGACGCGATGACCGCCGTGACCACCGCGCCGCCCGCGTCCCCCGCGCCCGCACGGCGCACCGGCGGCCGCGGCCACCTCGCGGGCACCGGGCCGCTGCTGCGCCTGGCGCTGCGCCGCGACCGCGTCATCGTCCCGGTGTGGCTCGTCGTCATCGCGATGATGGTCCTGAGCATGCCGAACACCCTCAAGGAGGTGTACGGCACGACGGCCCAGCGCGCCGACCTGATGGACTCGCTCGCCACCAACGCCTCCCTGCGCGCCCTCTACGGGCCGGTGTTCGACCAGTCCTTCGGCGGGCTCACGGCGTGGCGCGTCGGCGCCTTCGCCGGGGTGTTCGCCGCCGTGATGAGCCTCGTCATCGTCGTCCGGCACACGCGCGAGGAGGAGGAGACGGGCCGCCAGGAGATGATCTCCTCGGCCATGGTGGGCCGTCGCGCGCCGCTGACGTCGGCGCTGCTCACCGCGCTCGTCGCCAACGCCCTGCTCGGCCTGCTCGTCGCGGCCGGGCTCGCGGGCGAGGGCGGCGCGGGTGCGCTCGCGCTGGGGCTCGGCATCGCCGGGGTGGGCATGGTGTTCGCGACGATGGCGGCGATCGTCGCCCAGTTCACGGAGAGCGCCCGCCTCGCCAAGGGCCTCACCTCGGCGCTGCTCGGCGCCGCGTTCGTGCTGCGCGCGGCCGGTGACTCCGCGACGGCCGACGGCTCCTCGCTCCTGACCTGGCTCTCGCCGGTCGGCTGGCTGGAGAACATGCGGTCGTTCGGCGCCGAACGCTGGTGGGTGCTGCTGCTGTTCGCGGGCGCCATCGCCGTTCAGACGATCGGGGCGTACGAACTCGCCGGGCGCCGCGACGTCGGCATGAGCTTCCTGCCGTCCCGGCCGGGGCCCGCGCACGGCCGCCTCGGCACGGCGGGCGCCCTCGCGTGGCGGCTGCAGCGCGGTGCCGTCATCGGCTGGAGCCTCGGTTTCCTCGCCGCCGGGATCGTCTTCGGGGGCCTGACGGAGGGCGCCACCGACCTGGTCGGCGACAACGAGAACACCCGCGAGATCATCGGGCGCATGGGCGGCCAGACCGGCCTCACCGACGCCTTCCTCGCCGCGATGGTCGGCATCCTCGGCATGGTCGGCGCGCTCTACATCGTCGCCTCCGTCCTGCGGCTGCACGGCGAGGAGACCTCGCAGCGCGCCGAGCCGGTGCTCGCGAACGCCGTGGGCAGGCTGCGCTGGGCGGCGGGCCACCTCGCGGTGGCCTTCGCGGGCGCCACACTGATCATGCTGCTCGCGGCCTGCGGTCTCAGCCTCGGGTACGGGCACGACTTCGGGCCGATCGTCGGCGCCTGCCTGGTCCAGCTCCCCGCGATCTGGCTGCTCGGCTCCCTCGCGGTACTGCTGCACGGCGTCTCGCCCCAACTGGCCGTCGGCGCCTGGGGCGTGGCGGGCCTGGCGCTGCTCATCGGCTGGATCGGCCCCGCCCTCGACCTGCCCCAGCCCCTGATGAACCTCTCGCCGTTCTCCCACCTGCCGAAGCTGCCCGGCCAGGACCTGGCGTGGAGCCCGGTGCTGCTGCTCACGGGGGTGGCGGTGGCCCTGACGGCGGCGGGGCTCGCGGGGCTGCGCCGCAGGGACCTGGCGACCGGCTGACCGGTCCCCCGCTGCTCGGCATCAACAGGTGACGAGCAGCTCCCCGAGCCCCCGCATCACGAAGTTCGGCCGCCGCGACGGCTCGGCGGCGAGCCGCAGCCGCGGCGCGCGGCGCAGCAACGCCCCCATGGAAGCGGCGAGTTCGATGCGGGCGAGCGGCGCGCCGACGCAGTAGTGGATGCCCGCGCTGAAGGAGATGTGCGGGTTGTCGGCGCGGGCCAGGTCCAGGGTGTCGGGGGCGGTGAACGCGGCCGGGTCCCGGTTGGCGGACCCGAAGAGCAGCGCGACCTCGCTGCCGCGCGGGATGACGGTGTCCCCGACCTCGATGTCGTCGAGCACCCACCGCTCGAAGAGCTGCAACGGCGTGTCGTAGCGCAGGAGTTCCTCGACGGCGGTGGGCAGCAGTCGCTCCGGCTCCGCGCGCAGGGCGGCGAGCTGTTCCGGGTGACTGAAAAGAACGTTCCAGCCATTGGCCGTTGCGTTGACGGTCGCCTCGTGGCCCGCGTTCAGGAGCAGCACGCAGGTCGAGATCAGCTCCTGCTCGCTGAGCCGGTCGCCCTCGTCGTGGGCGGCGATGAGCGCGCTGATCAGATCGTCGCCGGGCTCCTTGCGCCGCGCGGCGATCAACTCCCGCAGGTACGCCGAGAATTCCACCGAGGCGCGCACGGCCCGAGCCGCCGTCTCCTCCCCCGGATTCAGCTCGTACATCCCGCAGATGTCCGCCGACCAGGGCCGCAGCGGCCCCCGGTCCGCCTCCGGCACACCCAGCATCTCGGCGATC
The DNA here is from genome assembly GCF_014650815.1 of Streptomyces flavofungini. Lineage (GTDB taxonomy): Bacteria > Actinomycetota > Actinomycetes > Streptomycetales > Streptomycetaceae > Streptomyces > Streptomyces flavofungini. The sequence goes on along the minus strand of NZ_BMVR01000009.1, from coordinate 133,380 downwards.
ACCGCGACCGGCAGCGGCTCGGCGACCCGCGCCACCAGGTCCCCGCCCCCGTCCGCCACGAGCCCCCGCACCAGCTCGTCCGCGAGCCCCTCCACGTACGGGCGAAGGCGCTCCACCGTGCGCGGTGTGAACGCCTTCGCCACCAGACGGCGGATGCGGGTGTGCGCCGGGGCCTCCAGGTCGAGCATGCCGTTGTCGTTCAGGACGTGGAACGGCTCCTGCTCGGGCGGCGGCGCCTCGCGGCCGAAGTCCTCGTGGCCGAAGCGGTGCAGATAGGTGCGGCCGAGGCGGCGGTCGCGCAGCAGGGCGGCGACGTCCGCGTGGCGCGGGATCAGGTACTGGCGGCTGGGTTCGTAGTAGTGCGCGCGGCCCCCGGCGCGCAGGGCGGCGTACGCGGGGTAGGGGTCCGCCACGAACGCGGGTGACCAGGGGTCGAAGGCGGCGCTGGGGGCGGCGGTTTCCGGGTCTGCCATGGTCGGACGCTAGCCGCGCGCGCAGCACGTGACCAGCCCCGCGCCGCCCGGACGCCGCCGCCCGGACACCGCCGCCCGGACGCCCCCGCCCCCGGCGCCCCTCAGCCCGGCGTGACCAGCCGCGCCTCGTACGCGAACACCGCGGCCTGCGTCCGGTCGCGCAGGCCGAGCTTCACCAGGACCCGGCTGACGTGCGTCTTGATCGTGGACTCGGCGACGACGAGACGGGCGGCGATCTCCCCGTTCGACAGACCCTGCGCGATGAGGACGAGAACCTCCGTCTCGCGCTCGGTCAGCTCGCCGTACTGCGCCTGGGCCTGCGCGGACGCCGCGAGCCGGGGGTTGTCCGAGAGCTTGGAGAACTCCGTGATGAGGCGACGCGTCACGCTCGGCGCGAGCAGGGCCTCGCCGGCGGCCACCACCCGTACGCCGTCCGCGAGTTGGCGGGCCGACGCGTCCTTGAGCAGGAAGCCGGAGGCGCCCGCGCGCAGCGCCTGGTACACGTACTCGTCCAGGTCGAACGTCGTCAGGACCAGCACCTTCGTCTCGACACGGGCGTCCGCGACGATCTCCCGGGTCGCCTCGATGCCGTTCAGCTCGGGCATCCGGATGTCCATCAGGACGACGTCCGGGGCGAGTTCACGCACCCGCTCGACGGCCTCCCGCCCGTTCACCGCCTCACCGACGACCTCGATGTCCGGCATCGCGTTCAACAGCACGGAGAAGCCTTCGCGGACCATCATCTGGTCGTCGGCGATCAGGACACGAATGGTCCGGGTCATGCGGGGTCACCTCCGGCGGGACGGGCGGAGCCGGTGGTGCCGGTGCCGGGCTTGTCGAGGGAGAGGGTCTCGGTGGTGTCGGGGGTGGCCGCAGGGACCTTCGGGGCGCCCGTGGACTGCGCGGGCACGGACTGCGCGGGCACGGGCTGCGCGGGCTCCGCGACCTTCGGGGTGTCCAGCGGCACCGGCAGGAAGACCGTCACCTCGTACCCCCCGTCCGCCGTCTCCTCGGCCGTCATCTCGCCGTCGAGCATCGTCACCCGCTCCCGCATCCCGGTGATGCCGTGCCCGGCGCCCGGCGAGGGCTTGACCGGCTCGGTCGCGGGCCCGTTCACGACCCGCAGGCCGAGCCCGCCGAGCACGTACCCGATCTCCACCCGGGCCGTCGCGCCCGGCGCGTGCCGCAGGCTGTTGCTGAGCGCCTCCTGCACGATGCGGTACGCCGACAGCTCCACCCCCTGCGGCAGCTCGCGGGCCGCGCCGGTGACGACCTTCTCCACGGCGAGACCGGTGTCGCGAACGTTGTCGAGCAGGCGGCCGATGTCGGCGAGGGTGGGCTGCGGGGCGTCCGGGGCCTCGTAGTCCTCCGCCCGGACGACGCCGAGGACGCGGCGCAGCTCCGTCAGGGCGATCACCGCGTTCTCGCGGATCGTCGCGAAGGCCTGCGCCAGCTCCGGCGGCGGGTTCTCCACGCGGTACGGGGCGGCCTCCGCCTGGATGGCGACCACGGACATGTGGTGCGCCACGACGTCGTGCAGCTCGCGGGCGATGTTCGTCCGCTCCTCGAGGAGCGTGCGCTTGTCCCGCTCCACGGCGGTGACCGTGCGCTCCGCGACGACCTCGCGGCGGGTGTTGAAGTTGGCGGCGGCCAGGGTGACCAGGGCGACGGCGAGGCCGCTCACCACCACGAGGGAGCCGCTGTTCGACCCGTAGCTCGTGCCGCCGCTCTCCGCGACCAGCGAGTACAGGGCCGTGATCACCCACATCCAGGCCGCCGTGCGGGGGCGGGTGCGGGCCGCGACCACCATCATCACCGCGATGTGGCCCGCGAAGGAGCCCGGCGACCACGGGTAGTCGGTGCCGCTGGTGACCGCCGTCAGGAACGGGGTCACCAGCAACGACAGCCACCACGCGAGCAGCGGGCGCACCAGCGTCAGGGCCACCGTCGCCGCCGGGATGACGGACGTCACGATCCCGGCGGCCTCGTTACTGGCGCCGAAGCCGCTGTACGACGCCGCGTACGTGATCATCAGCGTGAACCCCGCCATCGCGAGCACCACGGCGTGCGGGAACCACACCGCGAACCTGCGTATCCGCCCCGGCAGCCACTGCACCAGTGCGGCGCTCGGGCTGAGCGGAGGGAGCGGTCGGTAGGCGAAGGCGTCGTGGAAGAGGTCCGTGCGCAGGCCCTGGAGGGCGTTCTGCGCGAGGTGGAACTCCGGGCTGCGCGTTTTCTCGGTCACGCGATAGACGGTACGGGGCGGGGGTGGGGGGCGGCGTCCCCTCCGGGACGGGTTCGGGGAGGTCCGTCGCAGGTACTACGCGACGAGCGCGGAGCACGATCGGCGCGGACCCGTCCCACCCGCACGGGACACCCATCGGAGGGGACACCCACCGGAGCACGTCCCACCCGCACCCTCAGAACGCCAGCTGCGCGATCTCCTCGGCCACCACCGCACACGCGTCCGCCGCCGGATCGATCAGCGGAAAGTGCCCCACGTCCTCGAGCAGGGTCAGGCCGACCACCTCACCGGCCTTGGCCGCCGCGTCCGCGTAGGCCTCCGAGACGGCCTGCGGCACGACGATGTCCGTGCGGCCCTGGACGACGGTGGTGGCGATGCCGGTGGGCAGCAGCGCCGCCGGGTCCGCGTGCGCGAGGCGCTCCTCGAACCGCGCGTCGGCGTCGGCCGCGTCCGCGCCGGAACCGGTGGCGCCGAGGAACTGGCGCACCGCGCCGGAGCACACCCCCAGCTCGTCCGCCACCCGCAGGTCGCCGAGCGGGGCGAGCGCCACCACGCCGCGCAGCGGGGTGGGCCGCTCCCGGTGCCACGGCGAGCCCTCCGGCAGGACGTGCCGGGCCGCCGCCCACAGCGCGAGGTGGCCCCCGGCGGAGTGCCCGGTCAGGACGACCCGGTGCGGATCGGCCGCGGGCAGGGCCGTGCGGACCAGGCCGGGCAGCGCGTCGAGCGCGGCGGCCACGTCGTCGAGGGTGTCGGGCCAGCGCCCGGCGACCGGCCCGTCGCCGCCGCCCTGCGCGGGCACGAGGCCGCCCGCGGTGCCGCGCCGGTACTCGACGCTGGCGACGGCGAAGCCACGGCGGGCCAGGAAGTCCGCGAACGGTGACACGTGCGCGCGGTCGTACGGAGCCCGCCACGCGCCGCCGTGCAGCAGCACGACGAGCGGCGCGGGGCGGTCGGCGGCGCCGCGCGGGGCGTAGAAGTCCACGATCTGGTCCGCGTGCGGACCGTACGGGGCGGTGGCGTCGGGCGGGGCCGCGGGATGTGCGAACGCGGAATCCTGCTCGGCGGCATCGCGGGCCACGGCGGCGTCGTCCGGCATGCGGCAACCCTCTCAAACTCGGCCAGCGGCCGCCCGTCGGCCACCGGCGGCAACTGTCCGGCGGCCGACGGGCGTTCGTACCATGATCCAGATTTGCCGGACGGTATCAGGATCCGACCGACGTGCGCGCCGCAGGGCCCGAGGTACCGCCCCATCCAGCGACCCCACGGCACCCCCCGGCTCGGACAGGCCATCGGGCAGGCCCTAGGACACGCCGCCCCCCGACCCGTCCGCCAGTGTGTCCGCGAGGACCCGCGCGGCCCGCTCGGCGTCGGCGAACGACACGTACAGCGGCGTGAACCCGAAGCGCAGCACGTCCGGCGCGCGGAAGTCGCCGACGACGCCCCGGTCGACGAGCCGCTTCATGACGTCGGCGGCGTCCGGGCAGCGCAGCGCGACCTGGCTGCCCCGCTCGGCGTGCGCGACGGGCGTGACCGCCTCGACGCGGCCCGCGGGGACGTACGCGGCGACGCACTCCAGGAAGAAGTCCGTCAGGGCGAGGGACTTGGCGCGCACGGCCGCCATGGACACGCCCTCCCACACGTCGAGCGCGGCGTCGAGGGCGAGCAGGGACAGGATGTCGGGGGTGCCGACGCGGCCGCGCAGGGCACCGGCGGCCGGTTCGTACGCGGAGCGCATCCCGAAGGGTTCGGCGTGCGAGTTCCAGCCGGGCAGCGGCGAGTCGAAGTGCGGCTGGTGCGCGCGGCGCACGTAGAGGTAGGCGGGCGAACCCGGGCCGCCGTTCAGGTACTTGTAGGTGCAGCCGACGGCCAGGTCCACGCCCTGCTCGTCCAGGCCGACGGGGAGCGCGCCCGCCGTGTGGCACAGGTCCCAGACGACGAGGGCGCCCGCCGCGTGCACGGCGGCGGTCAGCCCGGGCAGGTCGTGCAGGCGCCCCGACTGGTAGTCGGCGTGGTTGAGCAGGACGGCGGCGGTACGCGGGCCGAGGGCGCCGGGGACGTCCGCCGGGGCGACCGCGAGCAGGCGGCAGCCGGTGAGGCGGGCGGCGGACTCGGCGATGTACCCGTCCGTGGGGAAGGTGCTGGCGTCGACGACGAGTTCGTCGCGCCCCTCGTCCGGGGAACCCGCGCCCCCCGGCCGTTGACGCGCGATGCGCACGGCCGCCACCAGCGCCTTGAAGAGGTTGACGCTCGTCGAGTCGGCGACGACGACCTGTCCGGGGGCGGCGCCGATCAGCGGGGCGATCCGGTCGCCGATCCGCTCCGGCGCGGTCCACCAGCCGCTCTCCTCCCAGGAGCGGATGCGCATCCGCCCCCACTCGCGGGTGATGACGTCCACGACCCGGGCCTCGACGTTGCGGGGCAGCGCGCCCAGCGAGTTCCCGTCCAGATAGACGGTGTCGTCGAGGACGAACTCCGCCCGCTTGTGGGCGAGTTCGTCCTTGCCGTCCAGGACGAGGGCGGCAGCGGCAAGCCGCGCGTACTCGGCTTCCGGCTCCGCCACCGCGTTCGTCTCCGACACCTCGAACCTCCGCGCCTCGAACTTCCCTGACATCCCAGACATCCCAGATATCTCAGACATGGCTGCGCGCCGTCCACAGCTCGGGGAACACGTTCTTCGCGGCCCGCTTCTCCAGCCAGGCCACCCCGGCGGAGCCGCCCGTGCCGGTCTTGGAGCCCATGGCGCGGCGGGTGGCCACCAGATGGTCGTTGCGCCATCGCCACACCAGCTCGCCGACGTCGGTCAACGCCTCACCGAGCCGCGCGAGTTCATCGCTCTCGTCCCCCGCGTACAGGGCCGTCCACACGGCCTCGACCTCGGGTGACGGCTGGTACCTGAGGGAGATGTCGCGCTCCAGGACGGCCGCGGGCACGGCGTGCCCGCGGCGCGCGAGGAGCCGCAGCACCTCGTCGTACAGGCTCGGCTCCTGCAGCGCCTTCTCCAGCTCCGCGTGGACGCGCGGCGCGCCCAGATGCGGCACCAGCATGGACGCGGACTTCTCACCGAGCAGGAACTCCATGCGCCGGTACATCGCCGACTGGAAACCGGAGCCCTCGCCGAGCGCCCCCCGGTAGGAGTTGAACTGGGCGGGGGTGAGCTGCCCGAGCGGCTGCCAGGAGTGGTTCAGGGCTTCCAGCTCCCGCACGGACCGCTTCAGCGCGGCGATCGCGACCGGCACGTCGCCCTCGCGCAGGGCGTGCGCGGCGGTCTCCCACTCATGGACGATGACCGTGAACCACAACTCCATCACCTGCGTCGTCACCAGGAAGACCATCTCCCCGGGATCGTCCGACCGCAGCTGCTGAAGGTGGGTGAGGACGTCCGCCTGGACGTAGTCCTCGTACGGGGTGGTGCCTGCGAAGTCGAGGTTCGGGCTGTCCGGGCTCTCGCCGTCCGCTGTCGCGGACTCCGGCCGGGTCTCGTGCGCCGCGTGCGCCTCGTGGGACATCGCTGTCTCCTAGATGCGTACTCCGGGTAGCGGTCCGCCCCTGCCGGTATCGACACGGGGGCCCCGGTCCCCACCCGCATCCTCCGCAACTTCCCCGGAAACGGCAAGACCTGCCTGGTCACACTGGGTGTCCAGGCAGGTCGTACGCGCGGTCCGCGCGGCCGTCGGCCGACCGGGCCTGCTAACCAAGCGTGTCCGCCGCCGCCGGCGAGGAGTCGCGCAGGAACGTCGAGCAGCGCTCGTACTCCTCCTGCTCGCCGATCGCGCCCGCGGCGCGGGCCAGGGCGTGCAGGGCGCGCAGGAAGCCGCGGTTCGGCTCGTGCTCCCACGGGACCGGGCCGTGGCCCTTCCAGCCGCTGCGGCGCAGGGAGTCCAGGCCGCGGTGGTATCCCGTACGGGCGTACGCGTACGACTCGACGACTCGGCCCCCCTCGTACGCCTCGTCCGCGAGGCGGGCCCAGGCGAGGGACGACTTCGGGTACTTCGCGGCGACGTCCGCGGCCGGGGTGCCGGCCGCGAGCAGCTCGCGGGGCTCGGGGTCGTCGGGCAGGTGGGTCGGGGGCGGTCCCCCGAGCAGGTTCTCGTGAAGGGTCATGCGCCAAGTCTGCGGCATCGCCGCCGCTGCCGGGGCAGGGCCTCAGCCCCGGGCCTCCCGCACCCCCCGGACCCCCCGCACCAGCGCCTCCACCCCCGCCTCGGCCTTCCCCCGCGGGCACCCCACGTTCAGCCGCACGAACCCCTCCACCCCATACGTCCCCCCGGGCATCACGGCCACCCCCTGCCGCTCCACCAGCTCCTGCTGGAGCACCTCGTCCCCGACGCCCCCGAGCACGGGCCGCAGATCGATCCAGGCGAGATAACCCGCCTGCGGGGGCGTCCACCCCAGCTCGGGGAAGGCCGCGTTCAACCGCTCCCCGACCAGGCACAGATTCCCGTACGTGTAGGCCCGCACGGCATCGAGCCACTCCGCCCCCTCCCGGTAGGCGGCGATGTGCGCGGTGAGCGAAAGGACGGCGGGCGAGGCGAGCCCCTCCCCGGTGTCCATGCGCCGCACGAAGGCGGCATGGTCGTCGGGATCACCGATGAAGCCGTAACTCCCGCTCAGCGAAGGGAAGTTGAAGGCCTTCGTACCGGAGCTGACCAAGGCCCAGCGCCCCCGCCCGTACCGGGTCCACGGCAGGTGGACGCCCTCGCCGTGGGTGAGGTCGGCATGGATCTCGTCGCTGATGACAGCGACCCCGTGGCGCTCGCACAGCGCGGAGATCCCGCCCAGCTCGGCATCGCTCCACACCCGCCCGGTGGGATTGTGCGGCGAGCACAGGATCAGCACCCGCGCGTCAGGTCGGGCCAACTCGGCCTCAAGCAGGCGGAGTTCGGGGTCGTCCACCGGAACCCCCCGCAGCTCCCGCCCCAGCCCCCCGACCGCCTTCCGGAACCCGTCGTACGTGGGCGTGTGCACGACCACCCCGTCCCCGGGCTCGGTCCACATCCGCAGGAGCTGGGATATCTGGTTGAGCACGGAGGGCGCGTACACCAGGGACGCGGGGTCGACGTCGGTGTCGTGGCGCTGCTTGAACCAGTCCCGGACGGCTCCCCGGAAGTCGTCGTTGCGCCAGTCCGTGTAGCCGAAGACGCCGTGCGCGACGCGGCGTTGGAGCGCGTCCAGGACGGGCGGGGCGCACCGGAAGTCCATGTCGGAGATGGTGAAGGGGAGCAGGTCGGGGACCGGGAACCGGTCGGCGACGCCGTCCCACTGCACGCACCAGGTGCCGTACCGGTCGACCGGTGTGTCGAAGTCGTACTCCACGGGCTCGTACTTCACGGGCTCGTACTTCACGGGCTCGTACTCCACGGGCTCGTACTCCACGATGGTTCCCTCCGGACATGCCGCGGGCCCGGCACCCACACGGAGTACCGGGCCCGACGAACGGTGACCTACTTGAGCTTCGTGCCGGTGGAGCGCAGGTTCGCGCAGGCCTCGGTGACCCGCGCGGCCATGCCCGCCTCGGCGGACTTGCCCCAGGTGCGGGGGTCGTACGTCTTCTTGGAGCCGACCTCGCCGTCGACCTTCAGGACGCCGTCGTAGTTCTTGAACATGTGGTCGGCGACCGGACGCGTGAAGGCGTACTGGGTGTCGGTGTCGAGGTTCATCTTCACGACGCCGTTCTCCAGGGCGGTGGCGATCTCCTCGGCGGTGGAGCCGGAGCCGCCGTGGAACACGAAGTCGAAGGGGGACTGCTTGCCGTACTTGGAGCCGACGCCCTCCTGGAGGTCCTTCAGGAGCTCGGGGCGCAGCACGACGTTGCCCGGCTTGTAGACGCCGTGGACGTTGCCGAAGGACGCGGCGAGCAGGTAGCGGCCCTTCTCGCCCAGGCCGAGGGCCTCGGCGGTACGGATCGCGTCGTCGACCGTGGTGTACAGCTCGTCGTTGATCTCGTGGGTGACGCCGTCCTCCTCGCCGCCGGTCGGGGTGATCTCGACCTCAAGGATGATCTTCGCGGCGGCGGCCTTGGCGAGCAGCTCCTGGCCGATGGCCAGGTTGTCGGCGAGGGTCTCGGCGGAGCCGTCCCACATGTGGGACTGGAACAGCGGGTCGCGACCGGCCTTGACGCGCTCGGCGGAGACGTCGAGGAGCGGGCGGACGTAGCCGTCGAGCTTGTCCTTCGGGCAGTGGTCGGTGTGCAGCGCGACCGTGATGTCGTACTTCGCCGCGACGATGTGCGCGAACTCGGCGAGGGCCACCGCGCCCGTCACCATGTCCTTGTTGTACTGGCCACCCAGGAACTCCGCGCCACCCGTGGAGATCTGGATGATGCCGTCGCTCTCCGCCTCCGCGAAGCCGCGCAGCGCAGCGTGCAGGGTCTGCGAGGACGTCACGTTGATGGCCGGGTAGGCGAACTTGCCTGCCTTCGCCCGGTCGAGCATCTCGTTGTAGACCTCGGGGGTTGCGATGGGCATGTGTCCGCTCCTTGTGATGTGCGGGGTGAGTGCTGCTCTGCTGCTGTGTCCTGACCTGGGGTACCTGGAGGACCGGTGGGACCGGTGGTACCGGGGGGCGACGCCGTCGTCGCCCCCATCCTTCCAGACTCGCCGGATTGCTCCAGCCCGCGCGCGGGGCCCCGCGCCCCGGGCCGCTCAGTCGAGGCCGAGCTCGTCCTTCGAGTACGCGAAGAGGTACGGGACCCCGGCGCCCTCGGTGATCTTCTCGGCGGCACCGGTCGCGCGGTCCACGATCGTCGCCACGCCGACGACCTCGGCCCCGGCCTCGCGCACCGCCTCCACGGCGGTCAGCGGGGAGCCGCCCGTCGTGGACGTGTCCTCGACCACGAGCACCCGGCGGCCCTTGATCTCCGGGCCCTCCACGCGGCGCTGCAGGCCGTGCGCCTTCGCGGCCTTGCGGACCACGAACGCGTCCAGGCGGCGGCCCCGCCCGGCGGCGGCGTGCAGCATCGCGGCGGCCACCGGGTCGGCGCCCATCGTCAGGCCGCCCACGGCGTCGAACTCCAGGTCGGCGGTCAGGTCCAGGAGGACCTCGCCGACCAGCGGGGCGGCCTCGCCGTCGAGGGTGACGCGGCGCAGGTCGACGTAGTAGTCGGCCTCGATGCCCGAGGAGAGCGTCACCTTGCCGTGCACGACGGCCTTGTCCTTGATCTGCTGCAGCAGGTCGCCGCGTACGTCGTTCGTCATGGCTACGAGCTTAAAGGCGCCGCGGGGGTCACAGTCGCCGCCAGGTCCAGGTGGTCGACGTCTCCAGGGGCTCCAGCGGGGTGACGAGGCGGGGCGCGGTGTTCAGGCCGTTCGGCGGGCCCGTCTGCGGCTCCACGCACACCGCTTCCGCGGGCTCGTCGTACACCACGACCCACTCCTCCCGGCTCGCCACCTTCAGCTCCAGGCGGCCCGGCCAGGTCAGGGTCACGTCGACGCCGCCCGGCATCCCGAAGCAGTCGTCCCAGGGGCTGGGGGCGGGGTCGACGCGGGTGCCGGTGGGGAGGTGGTCGTCGCCGCGCAGCTCCTGCCAGGCCGCGTCGAAGTGGACCTGGACACCCTCGCTCTCGCCCCCGGTGCCTTCCAGGTGGCGGTTGAACCACGGGTGCCAGCCCGCCTGCGCCGGGAACGAGTCGTCATACGTCTCGATCGCGAGGCGCAGCGTCAGGGCGTCCTCCGCCAGCTCCACGATCTGCGTGACACGGCCCGGGTACGGCCAGGGGTCCGTCAGGTCGTACGTGAACACGGCCTCGGTGTCGGTCACCCGCGCCGTCTTCCAGACCGCGTCGCGGGCCGTGCCGTGGATGGCGTGCGGTGGGGCGTTCACCGGGAGCTGGTGGACGGTGTCGCCGTTGCGGAACCGTCCCTCCCTGGTCCGGCCGCACCACGGCACCATCGGGAAGCTCCCGTACCGCTCCCCCTGCCGCAGCAGTTCGACTCCGTCGACCCGCAGACTCCCCACCCGGCAGCCGTTCCCCGGCTGCACCGTCACATCCGCGGCACCCGCGCCCAACTTGATCTCGTCGCTACTCACAAGGTCGACCCTACGGCCCGGTTCCCCGCGGTGGGTGTCCCGCGCGGGTGGAACAGTCCGCCCCCGATCGGCCTCCGGCCTCGTCCTCAAACGCCGGACGGGCTCTCTCCCACCCACCCGCTCCAGCTTCCTACTGGCTGACCAACAGCCCGGCACGTCTCAGCCCGTCCGGCGATTGGGGACGAGGCGCGGAGCGCCGATTCGGCGGAGGTCGGCCCACCCGCACCGGATGTCCGCCAAGGCTCAGCGCCTGCGCCGCAGCACCCGTCCCACCACGATCGCCGAGGCCAGCACCACCGCCGCCGCGGGCGCGGCCCAGCGCAGCGTGGCGACTCCGCCGGACATCGACTCGGGCACCGGCACCGGCGCGTACCGCCCCCGGGGCGGAGCGTGGTCGACCTCCTCGGCGCTGCGCCCGATCATGGTCCGCCGCGCGTGCGCGGCCTCCGCCGCCGTCCCGCCCCCGGCGTCCAGCGGCCGGTCGAAGTCGTCGGCCAGCGGATCCAACGACGGCGGCGGCACCTCGGCCTCGTAGATCCCCCCGGCCTCCTCGACGGAAACGGGGCCGGAGACGGGGCCGGGGTCGGGGTCGGGGCCGGGATCGGGGTCGGCAGCGTCCACGTCCGCCGCGCCCGGATCGACACCGGAGTCCTCAGCAGCGGCCGCGGCGTCCCTGGACACCCCGGCGCCCAACGCCTCCCCGAACCGCCCGAGCAGCCTCCGCGCCGCCGCCTCCACAGCCTGTGGAGAACTTTCGGCGACCTCGGCGAGACGGCCGTCGCCGCTGCCCGTGCCGGTGAAGGCGAGGCTGGTGCCGCCCTCCGCGGCGGGGGCGAGGCGCAGGGTGAGGGCGAACTTCACGGAGCCACTGCCGCGGACTTCGGTGCCCTCGCCCTCAAGGGAGTAGGCGCCCCCGTCGAGGGGGGCGACGCGCAGGGCCCCGCGGTAGGTGATCGTGTGACCACCGACGCGTACGCGCAGCCGCCCGGACAGCGGCGGCGACTCCGCGTCGGCGGCACGCTGCAACCCCGGCACGGCGCCGGCGACCCGCTCGGGGTCGGCAAGCGCTTCGCGGAGCGGCTCTTCCGGGACCGGTACGAACACCTCATGCTCCATGACAGTCGAGCGTACCGACGCCCACCGCGTGATGTACGCCACTTGCCCGCGCCGACGGCCCGACGACCCGTCAGTCGGCGTACCGGGGGTGGACGAGGGTGGAGGGGGCGACCGGGTGCCGCTGGGCGGGGCGGACCTGCCGGGCGGCCCGGGCACCGGCCCGCAGGATGGCGGAGTCCGACGCGCCGACCAGGCCCTCGGGCCCGCGCGCGGCGAGGACGAAGCCCCAGTCGCGGGGCTGGACGGTGCTGTCGGCGGTCCGGTCGGGCCCGGCGGCGAAGCCGGAGTGACGGCCCGTCACGCGGTAGGGGGTGGTGGCGAGCCCGGCGGCGCGCAGGGTCGCGTCGACGGTCCAGTAGGTGTGGGGGCGGGTGCCGACGGGCCCGGCGTGGACGGCGAAGCGGCCGCCGTCGGTGAGGGCGCGGGCGACGAGGCCGTAGAACTCCTGGGAGTACAGCTTGGTGCTCGCGGTGATGCCGGGGTCGGGCAGGTCGGCGACGACGACGTCGTAGGGCAGGCGGCGGCCGTGCGGCCCGCGCAGCCAGTGGAAGGCGTCGGCGTGCACGACCCGCACGCGCGGGTCGCGGTAGACGTGGCCGTTGAGTTCGCTGAGCGCGGGATCGCTGCGGGCGAGCTTCACGACGCCGGGGTCGATCTCGACGATGTCGACGCGCCGCACTCCGGAGTGCCGTAGGACTTCGCGGGCGGCGAGCCCGTCGCCGCCGCCGAGGACGAGGACGCGGGCGTGCGGGCCGCCGCGCATGGCGGGCTGGACGAGGGCGCGGTGGTAGCGGTGCTCGTCGCGGCCGCTGACGCGGAGCCTGCCGTCGAGGAAGAGGTCGAGGGATTCGCGGCGGCCGCCGGTGAGGACGACTTCCTGGACGCCGGTCCGGACGGCGACGCGGATGTCGGAGCCGTAGACGGCGCGGCGGGCGGCGCGCTCGAAGTCGTCGACGAGGACGGCGGCGGAGGCGAGGACGGCGAGGACGGTGACGTTGGTGGCGAGGAGTATCCAGCGGCAGCGGCCGCTCAGGTCGCGGCCGAACAGGCCGAAGACCAGGGCCCCGCCCGCGAGGACGTTGACGGCGCCGGTGAGCAGCGCCCCGGTGAGCTGCCCGAACCAGGGCAGCAGCAGGAACGGGAAGGCGAGGCCGCCGACGAGCGCGCCCACGTAGTCCGCCGCGAACAGGTCCGCCACCGCGCCGCCCGCGTCCTGCCGCCGGACGCGCTGGATCAGCACCATCAGCAGGGGCACTTCGGCGCCGATGAGGACGCCGATGGCGAGCGAGAACGCCACGAACAGGTAGCGCGAGCCGCTGGCCCACACCTCGCCCCGGTCCCCGGCCCACGCGAACGCCGCGTACAGCGTCATCGCGCTGCAGCCGCCGACGAGGGCGAGCGCCGCCTCGATGAGGCCGAACCCGGCGGCGGCGCGGCAGCGCAGCCGCTTGGCGAGCAGCGAGCCGATGCCCATGGCGAACACCATCACGGACAGCACGACGGAGGCCTGGGTGACGGAGTCGCCGATCAAGTACGAGGCGAGGGCGACGAGTTCGAGCTCGTACACGAGTCCGCAGGCGGCACAGATGAACACGCCCGCGAGGACGAGGAACCGGCCTGTCCGGGGCGTGACGGGCAGACGCTCGGGCGGCTCGATCACGCTGCGAACGCTACGTCACCGAACGCTTACGCCAAGTCCCCCACAAGAGTGGAGGTGCCCGCGTGGACGTGTAAGACGCGTAAAGGGCGGCAGGGCGCGTGTCGGTGCCGCGGCCGTCGCGCCCGCGCACACGGGTCCGCCGTCGCCGCGGCCGCCTCGCCCGTCACAGTGCGGCCGGCATCCGTACGCCGACCCGGGTCCTGGTCGCCACCAGCTGCCCGTCCTGCGGATACGCGTGCCACGTACGCCACATGACCGAGCCCTCGTGACGTTGCGCGAGCATCGCGGTGAAGGCGTGCGGGATGCCGGGGAAGACTCCGGCGAGGCCGTGCGGGTGCTCGGTGACGAGGGCCAGCAACTCCTGGGCGCGGCCCGCGAACTGACCCCGTGACAGGGTTTCGACGCAGGCCGCGAACTCGTACTCCCACTCGCCGACGCGCTTGGAGACGCCGAGCGGCAGCGGGGTGCTGCTGCCGGGGATGCAGGCCACCGTCTCGGAGCAGCTGCCGCCGCGCTCCTCCTCCAGGAGCACTTGGTGGGACGCCCCGAGGAGCCTCAACTGGATGGTGGCGCCGGACAGTTCGAGGTCTAGCGTGGCGAGCGCGGGCAACGGCTCGCGACCGAGGGCCCAGGCCAGGTCCCCGGCGCGCGTGTCGGTATAGACAGTCTTCAGGGTCGTGAGCATGGGTCGGCTCCGCTAGGCACGCAATGGAGGTGGGGCCGGCGCACCCGGTCGGACACCAGGAGGTCGGAATGCCGGCTCGTGCCCACGGAGAAGTCCCGATCGTTGATTGGACTGAGAACGTCCGAGGGCGGTGTGACGGTTAAGAGGGAATCATGAACTGCGACACTGCCACAGCGTTTTTACCCAACTTCGTAGGGTTTCCATCCCCTAGAGGGCCGAACAGTTCATCTGTTCACGTTTCTGAAAACTCAGACGATCCAGAAGCATCCCGGTACGGTCGCCAATAGCCCCATTTCGCCCCTGTCGCCCCGCGACGACCCGCTGCGCTGCGCTTTCTCCACCCAGGGCGTCAACATCCGTCCCCCGCACCCCGGCACCGACCCGACACCGGCCCGTTCAGGGCCCGCCGAAGCCCGCCGAAGCCCGTCAAGGCCCGGCCGCGCGGATGCCCGACAACGACGAAGCGCCCGCCGGGAGTTGACTCCCGGCGGACGCTTCGCCCAGTGGACCAGCTGCCCCGTGTCAGCTGCCTCCGCCGCATCCGCCCCCGCCGCCCCCACCGCACGACGACGAGCCGCCGCCGCAGGACGAGGAGCTGCCACCGCAGGACGAGCCGCCGCCGCAGGACGAGGCGCCGCCGCACGATGTCGCGCCGCTGTGGTTGTTGCTGCTGCCGGCGCCGCCGGACGCCCACCAGCTGCCGCCGGCCCCGGACGCCGTGCGGCGCCCCCGGCTGCGCACGCGGGCGGCACCGATCGTGAACCCCACGATCATCAGCACCACAAGCCCGAAGAAGAGCACGATGAGAATCATGTCCCTCACTCACCTTTCCGTTCCCCCGTTGTGCCGACCGCCCGCGTTCCCCCAGGAGCCCGAAGCGGTCGGCGCCCTGCGGTCGTTGTCCCGCGTCGTTGCGTGACAAGGGAATGCCCCCGGCCATTCACGGCCAAAGCAGAGTTGAGGAAGTCCAGAGGTTCGGCGCAGGATGACGGCCATGACGTCCACTTCTGGCTCCACCGGCACCACCGGCACCCCGGGCGCCCCCGGCTCCGCGGCGGGCGGCCGCCCGCTGCTCAACCGCCGGCTGGCCGAATTCGGCACGACGATCTTCGCCGAGATGTCCGCCCTCGCCGTGCGGACCGGGGCGATCAACCTGGGCCAGGGCTTCCCCGACACGGACGGCCCCGAGGAGGTGCGGGAGGCGGCGGTGCGGGCGCTGCGCGACGGGCGCGGCAACCAGTACCCGCCGGGCCCCGGCGTCCCCGAGCTGCGCGCGGCGGTCGCGGCGCACCAGGAGCGGCACTACGGCCTGAGCTACGACCCCGACCGGGAGGTCCTGGTCACGGCCGGTGCCACCGAGGCCATCGCGGCCTCGCTGCTCGCCCTGGTCGAGCCGGGCGACGAGGTGATCGCCCTGGAGCCGTACTACGACTCGTACGCCGCCTCGATCGCGCTCGCGGGCGGCACCCGGGTCCCGGTGACGCTGCGCCCGGGCGAGGGGCCCGGCGGCGGAGCCGCTGATCGACGCTTCGTCCTCGACCTGGACGAGCTGCGCGCCGCCGTCACCCCGCGCACCCGGCTGCTGCTCCTCAACACCCCGCACAACCCGACGGGCACCGTCCTCACCCGCGAGGAGCTGGCCGCCATCGCGGAGCTGGCCGTCGAGCGCGATCTGCTCGTGGTCACCGACGAGGTCTACGAACACCTGGTCTTCACGGATGAGGTGACGCCCGCTCACCTCCCGCTCGCGTCCTTCCCCGGCATGCGGGAGCGGACCGTCACCATCGGTTCGGCGGGCAAGACGTTCTCGTTCACCGGCTGGAAGGTCGGCTGGGTGACGTCCACGCCCGAGCTGGTCACGGCGGTGCGGTCGGCGAAGCAGTACCTGACGTTCGTGGCGTCCGGCCCGTTCCAGTACGCCGTCGCGGAGGCGCTCGCCCTGCCCGAGTCGTACTTCACGGGCATCCGCGAGGACCTGCGCGCCAAGCGGGACCTGCTGTCGGCGGGCCTGACGGCGGCGGGCTTCGAGGTCTACCGCCCGCAGGGCACGTACTTCATCACCACCGACATCCGCCCGCTCGGCGAGGACCGGTCGCACGGCGGCGACGGCTTCGCGTTCTGCCGCGCCCTGCCGGAGCGCGCCGGTGTCGTCGCCATCCCCAACGCCGTCTTCTACGACCACCGGGACGCGGGCGCGCCCTTCGTGCGGTTCGCGTTCTGCAAGCGCACGGAGGTCCTCGCGGACGCGGTGGAGCGGCTCAAGGCGCTGTGACGGGAGCGGCGGGCCGGCCGGCGTCTTCGTGCCGGGCGGAGCCGAAGTCCCCGTAGGGGCACGGCACCCACCCACACGGACCCACCCGGCTCGCGCCCGCCGCCACGACCCCGGAGGGTTCGGGTGTGACCCACCCGAGCCCCACCGTCCCGGCCCCGCTCACGAAACCGCCCCGCACCCGCTGCCTCGCCCTCGAACCCAAGGGGCCGACGGCCGTGCGCGCCCTCGGGGTCTTCGCCGCCGCCCGCCTCACCGGCCTGCTCGCGGTGACGGCCGTGGCGCACGCGACCGGCCAGGACACCTTCCGCCTTCTCGGCCGCTCCTGGGACTCCCGCTGGTACACCGGCATCGCCGCCCACGGCTACGGCCGCACCCTGTACTTCGAGCCCGCCGTGGTCCAGAGCGACCTGGCGTTCTTCCCGCTGTACCCGGGCCTGATCCGCGCGGTCACCACCGTCACGCCGCTCTCCCACGGCGCGGCCGGGCTGGTCGTGTCCTGGCTGGCCGCCGGGGCCGCCGCCCTCGGCATCTACGCCGTCGCGGCCCGCCTGTACGACCGCCGCACCGCGACCGTCCTCGTGCTCCTGTGGGGTCTCATGCCCCACTCCGTCATCCTGTCGATGGCGTACACCGAGCCGGTCCTCACCGCGCTCGCCGCCTGGTCCCTGTACGCGCTGCTCACCGGGCGCTGGCTGTGGGCGGGCTCGCTCGCGGCGCTCGCGGGCCTGGCCCGGCCGAACGGCTTCGCGGTGGCGGCGGCGGTGCTCGTCGCGGCGGTCTGCGAGATCGGGCGGCGGCGCGGGCGCGGGGTTCCCCACAGGCTGTGGACGGGCGCGCTGCTCGCCCCGCTCGGCTGGGCGGCGTACGTCCTGTGGGTCGGGGCCCGGCAGGGCGATGTGCCCGGTGGCTACTTCGCGGTGCAGCGCGGCTGGGGCTCGCGCTTCGACTTCGGCGCGGGCTCGCTCGCCTTCGTCAGGCACCTGCTGCTCGACGGGGACAAGCTGGTCTTCTCCATGACGCTGGTGATCGTCGCGGTGGCCGTGCTCCTGTACGCGCTCCTGGTGGCCGAGCGGGCCCCGCTGCCGCTGCTCGTCTACACCGGTGTGCTGCTCCTGATCACGGTCGGCGGCTCCGGCTTCTTCGAGTCCAAGCCGCGGTTCCTGCTGCCCGCCTTCCCGCTGCTGCTGCCCCTTGCGGGCGCGGTGGTGCGGACGGCGAGAGCCCGGCCGCGGGCCGCCTACCTGGTGGTGGGCGCCCTGGCCGGGCTCTCGGTGGCGTACGGGGCGTATCTGGTGACGATCGCCCGCATGCCGTTGTAGTACGCCGGGCCGTCAGGCCTCGTCGTCGCCGGGCTTCTCCTCGCCGTCGGCGGAGTCGACGGCCTGCTCCAGGCCGAGCTGCTCGACGAGCCAGCGGTCGAACTCGATCGCGGCCCGCACCCAGCTCACCGTCGACGACACGAAGTGCTCCAGCGAGACACCGGTGCCGATCAGCATCTGAGCCTCGCCGATGAGGCGGACCGTGCCGTCGTCGTGAGTGTGGCTGTAGACCTTCGGCCACAGCGTGCGCCGGTTCCAGTCATCGATGGACTCCAGGAGCTGGAGCTTCTCCTCGATGCCGTGCGGCCGGTCGTAGAACGTCCGCACCGAGAAGACCGCCTGGTCGTCCTCGCCACGGAACATGAAGTACGTACGGAACTCCTCCCACGGCGCCGCGAGGTCGCCCTCGTCGTCGACGACGTATTTGAGTTCCATCTGGTCCAGGAGCTGCTTGACCAGGTCCTGGTCAGGGACGACGGGGCCCGCCGGTCCTGCGCCCTGCTGCGGTTCGGGCTGGCCCCCGAAATTCGGAATCGAGGACGGGTCGATGCTCACCGTGTATTTCCCTTCGTACGGATTGAGCCATCCTCTCCCATGCCGGGCGGGGGCCCGCAACCCCCGCCCGCCTATGTGACCGGTTACGGCGCCTTACCGCGACTTCCCGGTTGCCGCCGCCTCCGTTTCGACCCCGGTACCGGCCGCCGCCGGACCGACGATGAGCCCCTCCCCGAAGACGTCCACGCGGACCGTGTCCCCGTCCTTGACCTCGCCCGCCAGGATCTCCTTGGCGAGGCGGTCGCCGATGGAGGTCTGGATCAGGCGGCGCAGCGGCCGGGCGCCGTACGCCGGGTCGTTGCCCTCGTCCGCGAGCCAGGCGAGGGCCGCGGGCGTGACGTCGAGGGTGAGCCGCCGGTCGGCGAGGCGCTTGGCGAGGCGCCGGATCTGCAGCTCGGCGATGTGCGTCAGTTCGTCCTTGCCGAGCGCGGAGAAGACGACGAGGTCGTCGAGCCGGTTCAGGAACTCGGGCTTGAACGAGGCCCGCACCACTTCCAGGACCTGCTGCTTCTTCTCCTCCTCGCTGGTCAGCGGCTCGACCAGGTACTGGCTGCCGAGGTTCGAGGTGAGGATCAGGATGGTGTTGCGGAAGTCCACCGTCCGCCCCTGCCCGTCGGTCAGGCGCCCGTCGTCGAGGACCTGCAGCAGCACGTCGAAGACCTCCGGGTGCGCCTTCTCGACCTCGTCGAGCAGCACCACCGAGTACGGCCGCCTGCGCACCGCCTCGGTGAGCTGGCCGCCCTCCTCGTACCCGACGTAACCGGGCGGGGCGCCGACGAGCCGGGCGACGCTGTGCTTCTCGCCGTACTCGCTCATGTCGATGCGGATCATGGCCCGCTCGTCGTCGAAGAGGAAGTCGGCGAGCGCCTTGGCCAGCTCGGTCTTGCCCACGCCGGTCGGGCCGAGGAACAGGAAGGAGCCGGTGGGGCGGTCGGGGTCGGCGATCCCGGCGCGGGTGCGGCGCACGGCGTCCGAGACGGCCTGGACGGCCTCGGTCTGGCCGATCAGGCGCTTGCCCAGCTCGCCCTCCATGCGCAGCAGCTTCTGCGTCTCGCCCTCCAGGAGCCGGCCGGCCGGGATGCCGGTCCAGGCGGCCACCACATCGGCGATGTCGTCGGGGCCGACCTCCTCCTTGACCATGGTGTCGGGCTCGGCGGCCTTCTCCTCCTCGGCCTCGGACGCGGCCTCCAGGTCGCGCTCCAGGGCGGGGATCTCGCCGTACAGGAGCTTGGAGGCGGTGTCGAAGTCGCCGTCGCGCTGGGCCCGCTCGGCCTGCCCGCGCAGCTCGTCGAGCTTCTCCTTCAGCTCGCCGACGCGGTTGAGGGACTGCTTCTCCTTCTCCCAGCGGGCGTTCAGGCCGCGCAGTTCCTCCTCCTTGTCGGCGAGGTCGCGGCGCAGCTTCTCCAGGCGCTGCTTGGAGGCCGGGTCGGTCTCCTTGCTGAGGGCCAGCTCCTCCATCCGCAGCCGGTCGACGGCGCGCTGCAGCTCGTCGATCTCGACGGGCGAGGAGTCGATCTCCATGCGCAGCCGGGAAGCGGCCTCGTCGACGAGGTCGATGGCCTTGTCGGGCAGGAACCGCGAGGTGATGTACCGGTCGGAGAGGGTGGCGGCCGCCACCAGGGCGCTGTCCGCGATCTGCACCTTGTGGTGGGCCTCGTAGCGCCCCTTGAGTCCGCGCAGGATGGCGATGGAGTCCTCGACGGACGGCTCGGCGACCAGGACCTGCTGGAAGCGGCGCTCCAGGGCCGGGTCCTTCTCGATCCGCTCGCGGTACTCGTCCAGGGTCGTCGCGCCGACCATCCGCAGCTCACCGCGGGCCAGCATGGGCTTGAGCATGTTCCCGGCGTCCATGGCGGAGTCGCCGCCCGCACCGGCGCCCACGACGGTGTGCAGCTCGTCGATGAACGTGATGATCTGCCCGTCGCTCTCCTTGATCTCGGAGAGCACGGTCTTCAGGCGCTCCTCGAACTCGCCCCGGTACTTCGCCCCGGCGACCATCGCGCCGAGGTCGAGCGAGACCAGCCGCTTGTTCTTCAGCGACTCCGGCACGTCGCCCTTCACGATCCGCTGCGCGAGCCCCTCCACGACGGCGGTCTTGCCGACGCCGGGCTCGCCGATCAGCACGGGGTTGTTCTTGGTGCGCCGCGACAGGACCTGGACGACCCGCCGGATCTCCTGGTCCCGCCCGATGACCGGGTCGAGCTTGCCCTCGCGGGCGGCGGCGGTGAAGTCGGTGCCGAACTTCTCCAGGGCCTTGTACTGCCCCTCGGGGTCAGGGGTGGTCACGCGACGCCCTCCACGGCTCGTCTCGAAGGCGTCGAGCAGCTTCTTCGCGCTCGCGCCGTTCTGGTTCAGTACGTCACCGGTGGCGCCGCCCTTCGCGGCGAGGCCGATGAGCAGGTGTTCGGTGGAGAGGTAATCGTCGCCCAGTTCCTTGGCGCGCTGGGCCGCGTCGGCGACGACGGCCAGCAGTTCGCGGTCCGGCCCCGGCGGGGAGACGGTCGACCCCGTGACGCTCGGCAGCCCCGCGAGGACGCGCTCGGCCCCGGCGCGCACGGCGGCCTGGTCGGCGTCCACCGCGGCGAGCAGGTCGGTGATGTTCTCGCTTGCCTGTCGTCCTCGGCCCTCCAGGAGCGCGAGCAGCAAATGCGCGGGGGTCAGGTCGGGGTGGCCTCCGGACACGGCCCGGCTGGTGGCCGCGTTGATCGCGTCCCGGCTCCGGTTGGTCAGCTCGGCGTCCACGTGCGGGTTCTCCTCCTGGTCGCTGGGTGTGGCGGGTACGGGGCCCGGGCCGGCTCGCCCGCGGGCCCCCACCCCAATACTGACTTAGCCAACGTGCACAAAGTTGAGTCTATTCCACTCAAGGATGGCTCCGGAACCCGGAAATCCCGGAACTCCCGGGGGAGGGTTAGGTTCCTGCCCATGAGCATCGACCTGGGCGACCCGCCCGCCCCGTACCTCAGCTTCTGGCGGGAACGCCATCTGTGCACCCTGACGACCCTGCGCCCGGACGGCACCCCGCACGTCGTCCCCGTAGGCGTCACCTTCGATCCGGAGGCGGGCATCGCCCGGATCCTCGCGAACCGGTCCAGCAGGAAGGTGGCCCACGTCCGCGCGGCGTCAGGACCCGAAGGACCCGGCGCGCGGGTCGCGGTCTGCCAGGTGGAGCGGCGGCGCTGGGCGACCCTGGAGGGCCTCGCCGAGGTGTCGGCCGAGCCGGAGCGGGTGGCCGAGGGGATGCGGCGGTACGAGGAGCGGTACGGGCGGGTGCCGTCGCCGAACCCGGACCGCGTGGTGATCGAGATCCGGGTGACGCGGGCGCTGGGGAAGGCGGGGTGAGGGGGCGGGGCTCCACGGGCGGGGCCCCGGGGGCGGGCTCGGGCCCGGCTGGGTCGCTCAGGACCGGCTGGTCGCTCAGGACCGGCTGGTCGCTCGGGCTCGGCCGGGTCGCTCAGGACCGCGTTCCGCCCCGTACCGGCACACACCACAGCGGCGCCACCGTGTTCAGGTCCACGGTGGCGCCGCTGCTGGGGGAAGCACCTGCGCGATTTACAACGACGGGGGAATCGCGTCAGGCGCTGCGGGGGGTGGCTGCGAGGGAGTCCGCTGCGGCGGTCTGCCGTTCGACGGCCTGTCGGTCGGCTTCGCGCTTTCGCTTGTCGATCACTTGGTGGTCGCGCTGGTCGAGGTTCACAAAGACCATGCCGTAGCGCACGGCACAGCGGACCGGCTGCGGGGCGCCGCGGGGGCGGCGCAGGCAGCGGTAGGCACGGATGTCCTCGTCGTCGTCGCGGACGATGACGACGGGCTCTCCGACAAGGGTGACCATCAACGAGTCGCCGGGGTGGGGGATCGCGGTGACGAGGTCGATGAAGTGCCAGCCGGAACGGTAGGCGGTGGCCATTTCTCGGCGGAAGGTGCGGTCGTCAGGGGGCGTCGTCATGCTTCGCCTCCTGACGGAGCCACGATCCAGCCCAGGTCAGGCGGCGCGGCGGAAACCGAAGCCGCCTCGGCGGGGGCCGACTGGGCTGGCGTGTTCCAGCCGAGATCAAGAGTGCTCACCGCGCCCAAGACCACCCCTGCGGAGAGGGTGGTGACAAGCACCGAGCGAAGCATGCGCTGATACATGGTCGGCTTCGTCCTCACTTGGTAGATTCCTCTCCCCCGGCACAACAAGACGATGTCTCAATCGAGCACGTCAAAGCCACAGGGTGGATGCATCATGTTCCTGCACGTTCAGGACCCTGGGGGGTGGAGAATTGCTCACAACAGATACGAAACCGACACATCCTCACCCCGCAACGCCACTCTGCGGCGAGGGCGCGAGGTTGCACGCGGGCGCCCTCAGCAATGGCCGCCTGGCCCGCGCCGAGGCCGAGAACGCTCCCTGCCTGCTGGACTCGGCACTTCTGCACCCTGATCCGGATGATCCGGACTGGTTGCGGCCGGTACTTCCCTCCACAGCACTCGCACAGCGTCTCCACCCCATCGAGCAGGAGATCCAGGAGCGGCGACGGCTCGCGGTCGAGCTCACCGACGTCTTCGAGCCATTCATGGCCATCACCACCCAGGCCGCTCCGACGACGCACGCGATCACTCTCCTGGAAGGTGAACCGCGTATCAATGAGGCCATCGAAAGGGCCACCGCGGAGTGCCGTCGCGAAGTGCTCACCGTCCAGCCCGGCGGCGGCCGCAGCGAGAACGTTCTGAACGTCGCCCTGAAGCGCGGCCAGACGGTCATCGACCGCGGCATCACCATGCGCACGCTCTATCAGCACACGGTCAGGCACAGCCAGGGAACCCTCGCCTACGCGGCCCGCATGACGTCGAAGAATGTAGAGATACGCACGCTGGAGGAGGTGATCGACCGGCTGATGATCTTCGACCGGAGCGTCGCCCTCCTCCCGGCCCGCGCCGACCGCCAGGACGCGCTGGAAATCCGCCATCCCGCGCTGGTCGAGTACCTGGCCAAGGTCTTTGAGCAACAATGGCAACAGGCAACACCGCTGCTGGACGAAGTCCCGTATCCGCCGTCCACCGACGGCATCACCGGCGTCCAGCGCACCATCGCCCGCCTCCTCATCGATGGCCACGTGGACGAGGCCATCGCCCGCCGCCTCGGCATGAACGTCCGCACCTGCCGCGCCCACATCGCCAAAATCGCCGCCGCCCTGGGCAGCGGAAGCCGCGCCCAACTCGGCTACCTCATCGCCCAGTCCGGCATCCTCGAGCAGGACAAGCCGAAATGACCACCGAACCCCATCCGCACCCTCACGGCCCCGACGAGTTGTGCGATGCGGGTTCGGCCCTCTACGCCCGCGCCCTGCGCGAGGGCCGGGTCCGGCACCGGGAGGCCGACGCCGCCCCCTGCCTCATCGACTTCGGCCTCCTGCACCCGGACGTCGAGGACATGGCGTGGCTGCGCCCGACGGCGCCCGCCGTGGCCCTGCCCCAGCTCCTGCGCGGCATCGAGGACCGCATCGCGCGCCACCGCGAGCGGGAGGAACGCCTGACGGCGATGTTCGAGCCGCTGATGGCCCTGGACGCCCGCCAGGCCGCCGGCGGGGAGCCCCCCGAGATCACGGTCCTGGACGGCTTCGAGCGGATCAACACGGCCATCGACCGGGCCATGGCCGACGCCACCGACGAGGTCCTCACCGTCCAGCCCGGCGGCGTCCGCTCCCCCGAGGTCCTGGCCGACGCGCTGCCCCGGGAACAGGAGCTGCTGGCCCGCGGCTGCCGGATGCGCACCCTGTACCAGCACACCACCCGTCACTCCCTCCCCGCGCTCGCCCATTACGAGCAACTGGACGGAGACGTAGAGGTCCGCACGCTCAATGAGGTAACCGAACGCATGGTGGTCCTGGACCACTCGGTGGCTTTCATCCCCGCGAGCAAGGACCGCACCGTCGCCCTGGAAGTACGCCAACCGGCCATCGTCGACTACCTCATCACGACCTTCGAACGCCTGTGGCGGCTGGCCACCCCGATGTTCCCGCACGCGGCCCAGCTCCCCGCCGAGAACGGCATCACCACCCGTCAGCACGCCATCGCCGAGCTCCTGGTGGAAGGCCTCACGGACACCGAGATCGCCAAGCGCCTCGGCATGAACGTGCGCACGGCCCGCGAACACATCGCGAAACTGGCCGCGATCCTCGGCAGCAACAGCCGCGCCCAGCTCGGATATCTCATTGGTCAGTCAGGGATCCTCGACCAGAATCACTAGCTGTCGGGCACCGGAGGCGGGGGCTTCAGGGAAGCGCGGGGAGGACGGCGACGTGGTGGAGCACAGATCGCACGCGGCGGGGCTGCTGTGCGAGGGGGGCCGGGACGCGTACCTGCGCGCTCTTCGCGAGAGTGGGATCCGGGCGCACGAGGTCGACGGGGTTCCCTGCCTCGTCGGCCTCGGTCTGCTGCGCCCGGATGCCGTGGACCCGCTGTGGCTCCGTCCCGTGGCGCCGTCCGTGGGCCTGGCCCGACTGCTCGACCGCGTGGAGGAACACATCGCCTGTCAGCGATGGCGCGGAGCCCGGACAGCCGCCGCCTTCGCATCGCTCATGCCCCTGCCCGACATGAGGGGTGCCGCTTCGCCCTCGGCGTCCATGACGGTCCTGGACGGCATCCACCCCATCGAGTCGGCCGTACGCCGGGCGGCGGCCAGGTCCTCCCAGGAACTCCTCGTCATCCAGCCCGGCGGCAGGCGGCCGGCCGCGCACCTGCCCGGCGGGCTGCCCGTAGCGCAGGGGGTGCTCGACCGGGGCGGGCGCATGCGCACGCTGTACCAGCACACCCCGCGGTACGCCCAGCAGGCTCTGGCCCCCTTTGAACAGTTGGACGGCGACGTCGAAGTCCGTACGTTGGACGAACTGCCCAAGCGCCTCCTGCTCTTCGACCGCACCTACGCCTTCGTCCCGGCCGACAGGAGCCGCGACGACGTGGCCCTCGAACTCCGGCAGCCGGCCATCATCAGCTACCTGGCCGCCACCTTCGACATCCTGTGGCGCCTGGCCACCCCGATGTTCCCGAGCGCGGAGCCGCTCCCCGCCGCGAACGGCATCACCCCCCGCCAGCAGTCCATCGCCGTCCTCCTCACCGAGGGCCTCACCGACGCCGACATAGCCGCCCGCCTCGGCATGAACGTCCGCACCGCCCGCGTCCACATCGCCAAACTCTCGGCCGCCCTCAAGAGCACCAGCCGGGCCCAACTCGGCTATCTCATCGGCAAGTCGGGCATCCTCGACCGCACCCCGACCTGACGCGCCCCGACCTGACGCGCCCGAACCTGACGCACCCAGGCCCTAGTGGTAGACGGCCCGCTGCAACGGCAGCCCCAACGCCCGCAGCGCCGCCCGCACCACGCACTCCGCGTCCAAGGCCTGCGCACCGAGATCGAGCACCGCGGACTGTTCCCACCGCACCGACGACGGGCGGCCCATGCTGACCTGCCAGGCGGGGCCCTGGTCGTCCAGGGCGATGTTGAGGACACGGACGACGGAGACCTTGGCGACGACCTGGAGGGGGAAGTCACCGGCCAGCATCTGGCGGTCCACCACCCAGGTCACGGGATAGCCGCGGCCGTTGAGGTCGGCGGCCATGGCGTGCAGCAGGGCGGAGAGCGAGGCGCGCTCCAGGACCGGGCCGGCCGTCAGGGAAGGCGGCACGATCGCGGGCGCGGCCGCGTCGGCCGTCACGGGGCCCTCGAAGACCTCTGCCGCCTTCTCCAGCCTCATGCCGGTGACGGGTTCTCGTCGAGAGGGTCGAAGAGCAGGACGACATGTCGCGCGCCCGGCGAACTCGCCGGTTCCGAAACGACCATCGTGATCTGTCCGGGGCCTTTTCGCGGGTGGTACAGGGGCCGCACGTCACCGTCCGGGTGGATGTACACCTCGGTGCCGCGCTCGTAAATGGGGCCCGCGTACTTGTCTCGTTTCACATCCTCGTTGAGCTGCGCGAGTGCGCGGTTCTCGGGGTGCTGAATGTGGGCGAGCCGGATCTGGTTGAGAATTCCGGGCGCCCAGCGCGTCTCCCAGTCCGTGAGAATGAAGTCACGGGCCTCATCGGCGAGCGCCATCCACCGCATGGTGTTCGCCGGCGGTATGCCGCCTTCGAAGATGTCGGCGAACGGCTGGTTGTACGCGACGAGATCCCATTCGACGTTGTTCACGTACGCGATTTCGCGCTGCCCGGAGACGGCCCGCTGCCAGGCGGGGGCGGCGGGCATCCGGACGCCGCCCCTGGGGTCGAGGGGGTGCGGCGGCCGCTGGCCGAGGCTGAGCAGATAGACCTGGGTGAACTCGTCCTCGCTCATGCGCAGGATCCGGCCGATTTCCCGCAGGTAGTCGTCCCGCGGGGTCATCTTTCCGCTCTCGAATCGGTGGTAGGTGCCCACCGACCGATTCATCAGGATGTCCATGTCGGGCTGCGCCAGACCGTTCACCCGCGGCCCCGGCCGCCCCGTCGGCTTCGGCGTCAGACCCACTTCCGCGGGAGTGATTCTGGAACGCAGTTCTTTGAGTATGCGACGCAGCGCTTCCTCGTCCACTGCGGCTCTCCCCCCTTTACCGCTTCCCGTACCCGTGAACATGGCCTGACACGAGCACGATGCCTGCACCATAGGCCCAAACGAGTCGCCGACCAACAGATCGTATTCATCGTGCTGTTCCGCGCGCCGCGCGGGTCGGGGAAGCACGTGGGTGAACGGGTGGGAAGCGGTGTCCGGGGGCGTGGTCAGCGGGCCGCCGCGGGAGCGTTCTGGTGCGTGTACGCCCAGCGTGCCGCCTGCGTGGCCAGCTCCACCATCTCCAGGGGCGCGCCCGCGCCGCCGAGGTGGTGGTACTCGATGAACGTCAGCATCACGACCCGCTCCGGCGCGCCCAGGTGCGGGTGGAAGCCGGTGGCGAGGAGGTCCGCCGCGGCCTCGTACGCCCCGAGCCCGCGCCCGTACCGCTCCTTGATCTCGCCCTCGAGATCCCGCAGATAGCCGATGTAGGCGCGCACCCCGTCCGGGCCCATGACCTCGCCGTGGCCGGGCACGATGTGCTCGGCGTCGAGCGCCAGCACCGCCTCGGCGGCCCGCACGACCTCGGCGAGCGGGCCCTCCCAGTGCACCGGGTGGTCGCCCTCGAAGATGACGTCGCCCGCCATCACGACGCCCTGCCCCGGCAGGTGCGCGACCAGGTCCCCGGCCGTGTGGGCCGGACCCACTTCGAGGAGGCGCACCTCGATGTCGCCGACCCGCAGGTCGTAGGAGCCGTCGAAGGTCACGGTGGGCGGGACCACGGTGATGCCGGTGTAGTCGAACGCCGCGAAGCGTTCGCGGGCGTACCAGCCGAGCGGGTTGTCCGGGTCGCTCGCGTGCACCAGGTACTGCATCTGCTGCGGGGTGATCTCGCGGCAGTGGCGTTCGAGGCTGGCCCGGGAGCTGATGATCTCGGCGCCGGGGAAGAAGGCGTTGCCGAAGCAGTGGTCGCCGTTGGCATGGGTGTTGACGATCGTGCGGACCGGGGCGGCCGCGGGCCGGGCGCGGTCGGCGGCCGCGATGAGGGCGCGGGTCATGCGCTCGTCGTACGGGGTGTCGATGAGCGCGGTGTCGTCGCCCGAGGTGACGAGCAGGCAGTTGGCGAGGCCCCAGGAGCCCGCGGCGCCGCGCGGCGCCCAGAGGTGAAGGCCGTCGCCGGTCAGGGCGGTGAGGTCCACAGGAAGGTCCATGGACGTATTTTCCTCGGACATCGGGTGTTCCCCTCAGGTGGGGGTGGACACACACCGGTCAGGTGGAGGTGGACCCGCGCCGGTCAGGTGGGGCCGGGCGCACATCGGGCGGGACGGACAAACCCGATATCATTGAAAGTTAAATAATTGGTTCGTCTTCGCAGGGGATAAACCCGCCATTGATATCAGTTGTCTCGTTGACAAGGATGGCAACTCACGAAGGATGACAGCTCAGGCTCACAACTCGCGGGCGCCGGTGTACGGGTGACGCTCCATCGCGACGTCACCGCGGCGGCCGTCCTTCCCGCGATCACTGCAATCCGAGCAGGGGGAGCAGGTGCAGAACGTAGTGACGCAGGCAGCCCCCACCGTCCGCGGCGGGCTGCCGAACACCACCGGCATCCGGCTGACCGCGCCCGCCCCGGCCGGGGAACCCGCCGCCCGCCACCACGTGCCGCACGAGCCCGTGGACGTGTGCGAGGCAGGCCGGGTGCTGTACCTGCGCGCCCTCCAGGAACGTCGAGTTCCGGCCAAAGCCGCCGCCGCGACCCCCTGCCTCATCGACACCGGACTCCTCCACCCGGACCCCGACGACGCCACCTGGCTGCGCCCCACGGCCGCCGCCGTCGCGCTGCCGCGGCTCCTGGAGGACATCGAGGGGCGCGTCGCCCGCCAGCGCGGCCGGGCGACCCGGCTCGCCGCCTCCTTCGAGCCGTTCCTGCGGCTCGGCGCCGACCGGACCCCGGACCTGTCGGCCTCACCGGTCACCGTGCTCAAGGGCGTCCCGCGCATCCGGCTCGCCGTGCGGCAGGCGATGGCCGGCGCCTCCGAGGAGATCCTCGGCATCCAGCCCGGCGACGCCCGGCCGAGGCTGCTGCCGTACAACGAGCCCTGGCGGCTCACGGAGTTCGCCGAGCGCGGCGGGCACCTGCGCACGCTGTCGCCGCCGGAGACGGCCCACGAGGTGCTGCCCCGCCTTGCCGGACCCGGGCCGCACGGCGGGCCGCACGGAACCGCGCCCCACAGCCCCGGCTCCGCGGGCCGTCCGCGCGCGCTCGGCTGCGAGGTCCGGACCCTCGACGAACTCCCGCCCTGCCTCCTCGTCTTCGACCGGGACGTCGCGTTCATCCCGGCCACCGAGGACGGCTCGGTCGCCTTCGAGCTGCGCTCCAGCGCCCTCGTCAGCTATCTCTCGACGGCCTTCGACATCCTGTGGCGGCTCGCCACCCCGCTGTACCGCGAGGACACCCCGGCCCCGTCGGCACAGGAGATCAGCGACCTCCAGCGCGCCATCGCGCACCTGCTCACCGAGGGCCACACGGACACGGAGATCGCCCGGCACCTGGACATGAACGTCCGCACGGTCCGGCTGCACGTGGCCCGGCTCGCCGCCCTCCTCGGCAGCCGCAGCCGCACCCAACTCGGGTACCTCATCGGCCGCTCGGGGCTGGTCGAGGCCCACGCGTAGGCGTGCCGCGCGCCACCACGGCGGCGTTGCGTTCCGTTGCGCAACGGGCACACTCCGGCATGCCGCCTCCGCGTTCCCGTACGCCCATGGCCTCATGGATGTACCGCCCCGTCATGTACCGCACCGCCGGGCGGGGCAGCGTCATCGGGGAGGGAGTACGACCATGTCCGGAGAGCAGAGACCCGGCGGGACCGAACACGCGGAACGGCGACCGGCACCGGTGACGCCGACGGCGGCAGCACCCGAACCGGCCCCCACGACCGCGCCACCCGACCCCTGCGGTCCGCACGTCCCGCACCGCCCCGACACCCTGTGCCCGCCCGGCGCCACCCTCTACCGCCGCGCCCTGTGCAACGGCCGCGTGCACACCCGCGAGGCCGAACTCGCCCCGTGCCTGGTCGACTTCGGCCTCCTGCACCCGGACGTGGAGGACATGCAGTGGCTGCTGCCGAGCGAGCCCACGAGCGCGCTGCTCGGCCTGTTGCGCGGCATCGAGGAGCAGGTCGAGCAGGAGCGGCAGCGCGAGGCGGAGCTGCTGGCGGCCCTGGAGCCACTGCTCACGCGCGTCCCCGTCCAGCCCGGGAGCCCCACCGACACCCCGGCCCCGCCCGCAGGCCCCACCAGCCCTGCCAGTCCTGCCAGTCCCGCCAGCCCCGCCATCACTGTTCTGCGAACCGTCCCCCGCATCACCCGGGCCATCGACGACGCCGTGTCCCGGTGCGCCGAGGAGGTCCTGACGATCCAGCCGGGCGGCTTCCGCCCGATCTCCGACCTGGGTTCCGCGCCGCCCCGCGAGCAGGCCCTGCTGTCCCGCGGCTGCCGCATGCGCACGCTCTACCAGCACACGACCCGGCACGCGCCGCCCGTCATCGCGCACTTCGAGCGGCTGCGGGGCGACGTGGAGGCGCGGACGCTGAGCGAAGTCACCGACCAGCTCGTCGTGTTCGACCGCGCGGTCGCGTTCGTACCGGCCGACCGGGACTCCACCGAGGCCCTGGAGATCCGCGCGCCCGCCGTCGTCGGCTATCTGGTCGCGCTCTTCGACCGGCTCTGGCGCCTGGCCACGCCGATGTTCCCGCACCCGGCCGCCCCGCAGCCCACCAGGGACGGCGTCACGCCCCGCCAGCGGACCATCGCCGAACTCCTCGTCGAGGGCCGCACCGACGCCGAGATCGCCGACCGCCTCGGCATGAACGTACGGACCGTACGCGTCCATATCGCGAAGCTCACCAGCACCCTGGGCAGCAGCAACCGCACCCAACTCGGCTTCCTCATCAGCCGCTCGGGCATCCTGAATCCCGGTAACCCCTGAAACCTCTCAGGCACCTGACGCCGCTGACGCACCTCGGGCATCACGAACGTCCGGATTTGCTGCCACTTGCACCCGCCTCCGCCCCTTGCACCGCAACAAGTTGACGGTAGCGGAGCGTGGGCGGGCCGTTGCATCGTGGTGATGGCGGCAGGGAGCGGCCAGAGCCACCTCAGGTACTGGAACCGACCGCTCCCGGCGGCCGAGTGGCTCTGTTGTGGTCTCCCCCCGCAGAGTCGCGCTTCCCTAAGGGGTTGCCCCGGTTCGGCTACTGCTCGTGGTCGGCCGGGGCGCTCGCGCCTTCGGGGGGAGCGAGCGCCCCGTACCCACGGGCGGCCCCGGGGCGGGCTGCTCAGGCATGGGCCGCGTTGTCGTCGGCCCATACCTGCAGCAGCCGCTCCCGCTCGTCCCGGCGCGGCGACGCGCCCTCGTGCGAACGGCCCCAGGCGGCCATCGTGGCCAGCGTCGTCAGAAGCGTGGCGGCGCCCTCGGTGAGGCGGGCGAGCAGGGCGCGCGACAGGTCGTACTCCTTCTGGGAGTAGCCCGCGGCCGCGGCGACGTACGCCGTCAGCTCGATCTCCTCCTCGGCCGTGGCGACGCACACCGTCATCGACGGCGCGTCGTCACCGCCGCCGAGACCCATCGTGAGGGCCATGTCGACGACGGCGCCCACCTGCCGCTTCAGGGACCGCAGGGGCACGTCCTCGACGGTGAGCGCCTGAACGTCGTCCCACAGCCACAGGCCGGACTGTCCATGGCCGATGCCGGCGATGCCCTCGGGCGTCAGACGCACCCCGGGGGCGAGCCCGGCCGGTTTCGAGCCCACGTACACATCGCCCTCGGCGATCCAGAACAGCCCCACCATGGCCATGGTCATCCAGCTCCCCCTGTGCCGAGCACAGCGCTTGAGTCGATTGCGCGGTCGGGCGAGACGGGCTGGTCAGGGGCGCTCCGCGCCCGGCCCCGCGGTCGTTGTGTCCCGCCCCGCCCACTATAAGGAGGCAAACGTGGGGGCCGGGAGTTCCCCTGGGGAGCCCCCGGCCCGGACGGAGCGATACGCGCGCCCCGGCGCGCGTCACGCCTCCGGCGGCCGCTTCGGCCGCCACACCACGAGCGCGCTGGCCTGCTGCACGTCCTGGTACGGCACGAGGTCGCGACGGTACGAGGCGTGCACCGCGGCCTCGCGCTGCTGCATCGCCACCGCGGCGCCCTCGACGGCCGACGAGAGCTCGGCCACGCGCGACTGCAGCGCCGCGACCTGGTTCTCCAGCTCGATGATGCGCTTGATGCCCGCGAGGTTGATGCCCTCCTCCTGCGACAACTGCTGGACGGTGCGCAACAGTTCGATGTCGCGGGCGGAGTACCGTCTCCCCCGTCCTGCGGTACGGTCGGGGGAGACGAGGCCCAGACGGTCGTACTGCCTGAGGGTCTGCGGATGCAGGCCGGAGAGCTGGGCCGCCACCGAAATGACGTACACCGGGGTCTCGTCCGTCAGTTGATACGGGTTGCGTCGGCGGCCGTCCCGCTCCATGAGGTCACGCTCCCTTCGCGGCCTTGAACAGTTCTGCCCGCGGATCGGTGTCCGCAGTCACCTTGCGGTAAGCCTCCAGGGCTTCCTGCGCGGCGGGGGTGAGGGTGGTCGGCACGGCCACCTCCACGGTCACGAGCAGATCGCCCCGGGTGCCGTCCTTACGGACCGCGCCCTTGCCGCGGGCCCGCATCGTACGGCCGTTGGGCGTGCCGGGGGGCAGCTTCAGGGTGACGGGCGGGCCGCCGAGCGTCGGCACCTTCACCTCGCCGCCGAGCGCCGCTTCCGCGTACGTCACGGGGACCGTCACCGTCAGGTTGTCGCCCTTGCGGCCGAAGACCGGGTGGGCGTCCACATGGACGACCACGTACAGGTCACCGGCGGGGCCGCCGCGCTCGCCCGGCGCGCCCTTGCCGCGCAGGCGGATGCGCTGGCCGTCGCTGACGCCCGGCGGAATGCGGACCTGCATGGTGCGCGAGGACTTGGCGCGGCCGCTGCCGTGGCAGACCTCGCAGGCGTCCTGCGCGATCAGGCCGCGGCCCTTGCAGTCCACGCACGGGTCGGTCAGCGAGAAGCCGCCACCGCCACCGCGCGAGACCTGGCCGGTGCCCACGCACGTCGGGCAGACGCGCGGGGTGCCGTTCTTGTCGCCGGTGCCCGAACAGGCCTTGCACGGGGCCTGCGAGGACATGCGCAGCGGCACCGTCGCGCCGTCCACGGCCTCCGTGAAGCTCAGCGTGACCTCGGACTCGATGTCCTGGCCGCGCCGCGGCTGCGTGCGCGTACCTGCGGTCGCGCCGCCGCGGTTGAACAAGCCCCCGAAGACGTCACCGAGGCCGCCCCCGAAGCCGCCGGCGCCCGTCTGTCCGCCTCCGCCCGGGGCGCCGCCTCCGAAGAGGTCGCCCAGGTCGAAGTTGAACGATCCGCCGCCGCCGGGGCCGCCCGGGCCCGGCCGGAATCCTCCGCCGTTGCCGAAGAGCGCGCGGGCCTCGTCGTACTCCTTGCGCTTCTTGGGGTCGCCGAGGACGTCGTTCGCCTCGGAGATCTCCTTGAAGCGCTCCTCGGCCTTGGCGTTGCCCTTGTTGGCGTCCGGGTGGTTCTCGCGGGCGAGCTTCCGGTACGCCTTCTTGATCTCGGCTTCGGTGGCGTCCTTGGGGACGCCGAGGACCTTGTAGTAGTCCTTCTCGATGAAGTCCTTGGTGCTCATCCCCGACGTCCCTCCTTCCCAGTCAACCGGCGGGCCCCGGCGCCGAGGTCACCCTCGGCGCCGTGGCCGCCGTCCGTGTCGGCGTCAGCCCTCGTCCGGGCCACCGCTCTCCTTGCCCTTGGCGTCCGCGCCGTCCGTGGCGCCGTCGCCGTCCGTGCCGTTCGCCTTGCCCTCCGCCGCCGCGGGCGCGCTGTCGTCGCCCTCGGCCGCGCCGGACTCCGCCGTCTTCACCGTCTGCGCGCCGGGCTGCGGCTCGGCCACCGCCACCCGGGCGGGGCGCACGATCCGCTCGCCGATGCGATACCCCGGCTGGAGAATCGCGACGCACGTCGTCTCGGTGACGTCCGGGGCGTAGCTGTGCATCAGGGCCTCGTGGATCGTCGGGTCGAAGGGCTCGCCCTCCTTGCCGAACTGCTGCAGGCCCATCTTGGCGACGACGGTCTCCAGCGCCTCGGCGACCGACTTGAAGCCGCCGACCAGCTCGCCGTGCTCCCGCGCGCGGCCGACGTCGTCGAGCGTCGGGAGCAGCTCGGTCAGGAGGTTCGCCGCGGCGATCTCCTTGACCGTGACCTTGTCCCGCTCCACCCGGCGGCGGTAGTTCTGATACTCGGCCTGCAGCCGCTGGAGGTCCGCGGTGCGCTCGGAGAGCGCCTTCTGGGCCTGGTCCAGCTGAGCCGTCAGGCCCGCTTCTCGCACTGCGTCCCCGGCCGGAGCCGCCGGGCCCCCCTCCGTGGAGGGCTCGGTGGCCTTCGGCGCCGCTTCTTCAGGGGTGGCGCCGGAGGGGACGTCGGGCTGCTCGGCG
This sequence comes from Streptomyces flavofungini, assembly GCF_014650815.1. GTDB lineage: Bacteria > Actinomycetota > Actinomycetes > Streptomycetales > Streptomycetaceae > Streptomyces > Streptomyces flavofungini. The sequence continues at coordinate 99,008 of NZ_BMVR01000009.1, read as the reverse complement.
TTCTCGCCGAAGCCCGGGGTCTCCTCCGTCATCAGGCAGCGCCGCCCTTCGCGTCACCGGGCTTCTCGTCGTCGACGATCTCGGCGTCCACGACGTCGTCCTCCTTGGACATGTTCGGCGCCTCGGCACCGGGGGCCGCGCCCTCGGCACCGGCCGCGCCCTGCGCCGCCTGGGCGTCGGCGTACATGGCCTGGCCCAGCTTCTGCGAGACGGCGGCGACCTTCTCGGCGGCCGTGCGGATCTCGGCGGAGTCCTCGCCCTTGAGCTTCTCCTTCAGCTCGGCGACGGCCTCCTCGACCTCGGTCTTGACCTCGCCGGGGACCTTGTCCTCGTTGTCCTTGAGGAACTTCTCGGTCTGGTAGACGAGCTGCTCGCCCTGGTTGCGGGACTCGGCGGCCTCGCGGCGCGTCTGGTCCTCCTCGGCGTACTTCTCGGCCTCTTCGCGCATCCGGTTGACCTCGTCCTTCGGCAGCGAGGAGCCACCGGTGACGGTCATCTTCTGCTCCTTGCCCGTGCCGAGGTCCTTCGCGGTCACGTGCATGATGCCGTTGGCGTCGATGTCGAAGGCGACCTCGATCTGCGGGACGCCGCGGGGCGCCGGGGGCAGACCGGTCAGCTCGAACATGCCGAGCTTCTTGTTGTACGCCGCGATCTCGCGCTCGCCCTGGTAGACCTGGATCTGCACCGACGGCTGGTTGTCCTCGGCCGTCGTGAAGATCTCGGAGCGCTTCGTCGGGATCGTGGTGTTGCGCTCGATCAGCTTGGTCATGATGCCGCCCTTGGTCTCGATGCCGAGGGACAGCGGGGTCACGTCGAGGAGCAGGACGTCCTTGACCTCACCCTTGAGGACACCGGCCTGGAGCGCGGCGCCGATGGCGACGACCTCGTCCGGGTTCACGCCCTTGTTGGCGTCCTTGCCGCCGGTCAGCTCCTTGACGAGCTCGGCGACGGCGGGCATGCGGGTGGAGCCGCCGACGAGAACGACGTGGTCGATCTCGGAGAGCTGGATGCCCGCGTCCTTGATGACGTTGTGGAACGGCGTCTTGCAGCGCTCCAGGAGGTCGGACGTGAGCTGCTGGAACTGGGCGCGGGTGAGCTTCTCGTCCAGGTGCAGCGGGCCCTCGGCGGAGGCCGTGATGTACGGCAGGTTGATCGTGGTCTCCGTGGAGGAGGACAGCTCGATCTTCGCCTTCTCGGCGGCCTCGCGCAGGCGCTGGAGCGCCATCTTGTCCTTGGAGAGGTCCACGCCGTGGCCGTTGTTGAACTGCTTGACCAGGTAGTCGACGACGCGCTGGTCCCAGTCGTCACCACCGAGGTGGTTGTCGCCGTTGGTGGCCTTCACCTCGACGACGCCGTCGCCGATCTCCAGGAGCGAGACGTCGAAGGTGCCGCCACCGAGGTCGAAGACCAGGATGGTCTGGTCGTCCTTGTCCAGGCCGTAGGCCAGGGCGGCCGCGGTCGGCTCGTTGACGATGCGCAGGACGTTCAGGCCCGCGATCTCGCCGGCCTCCTTGGTGGCCTGGCGCTCGGAGTCGTTGAAGTACGCGGGGACGGTGATCACGGCGTCCGTGACCTTCTCGCCCAGGTACGACTCGGCGTCGCGCTTCAGCTTCTGCAGGATGAACGCGCTGATCTGCTGCGGGTTGAAGTTCTTGTCGTCGATGCCCACCTTCCAGTCAGTGCCCATGTGGCGCTTGACGGAGCGGATGGTCCTGTCGACGTTGGTGACCGCCTGGCGCTTCGCAACCTCGCCGACCAGCACTTCACCGTTCTTCGCGAAGGCGACGACGGACGGCGTGGTCCTGGCACCCTCGGCGTTGGTGATGACGGTGGGCTCGCCGCCCTCCAGAACGCTGACGACGGAGTTAGTCGTGCCCAGGTCGATGCCGACCGCACGTGCCATTTCAATGCCTCCAGATAACTTCTTGAGTGGAACTGACTCAAGGATGCATCACGGGTTCCCCTGAGTCAACAGAGCTGAGTCGACCCGACTCAACTCTTATCCAGCCCTTACGCGCAACCCGAGGGGCTTGTGCGGGGAGACGCCGGACGGGGCGGCGATGGTTGCGCGGCGTTCCGTGGCGGCGTACGGAAACCGCCCCGCAGGACACGTACGCAAAGGCACCGCGGGCGGCACGGGCAGGGGCCCCCGCCGAGGGCGCGCGGGAAGGGTCGCCTGAGCGACACAGATCACCGCCTCCCTGGCTACAGTGCGGCGATGTAAGTGGGTAGTCTCAGACGGACTGCATAAGTTACCGCTTAGTATTAGTTCGCCTCGCAGGCCCGGGGAGCCCCCATGCAACTCGCCGCGATCATCGTGTCGCTGGTCCTAATCGCGGTCGGCGTCGCGCTGTTCGGCCGTGCCATCGTGCAGATCTACCAGTTCATGCGGCTCGGTCAGCCCGTGCCCGCAGGCACCCGAACCGACGCGCCCGCCGAGCGCACCCTCACCGTGGCCAAGGAGTTCCTCGGCCACACGCGCATGAACCGGTGGGGCATCGTCGGTGTGGCGCACTGGTTCGTCGCGGTGGGCTTCTTCTCGCTGCTCCTGACGATCGTCAACGCCATCGGCCAGCTCTTCCAGGCCGACTGGATGCTGCCGATCATCGGCGACTGGGCGCCGTACAACATGTTCGTCGAGTTCCTCGGCACCATGACGGTCCTCGGCATCGTGACCCTGATCGTCGTCCGGCAGCTCAGCCGCCCCGACCGGCCGGGCCGCAAGTCCCGCTTCGCGGGCTCCAACACCGGCCAGGCGTACTTCGTCGAGACCGTCATCCTCATCGTCGGCGTCTGCATCTTCATGCTGCACGCCCTGGAGGGTGCCCAGCACCACGTGGACGGCTACGAGGCCTCGTTCTTCATCTCGTACCCGTTCGTCTCGTGGTTCGGGGACATGGACGTCTCGACGCTCCAGAACCTCACGTACTTCTTCGCCGGTCTGAAGATCGCGACCTCCTTCATCTGGATGATCACGGTCGCCCTGAAGACCGACATGGGCGTGGCCTGGCACCGCTTCCTGGCCTTCCCCAACATCTGGTTCAAGCGCGAGGCCGACGGCTCCACCGCCCTCGGCGAGCTGCTGCCCATGACCAGTGGCGGCAAGGAGATCGACTGGGAGGACCCGGACGAGGACACCGTCTTCGGCGTCAGCCAGGTCGAGCAGTTCTCCTGGAAGGGCCTGCTGGACTTCTCCACCTGCACCGAGTGCGGCCGCTGCCAGTCGCAGTGCCCCGCCTGGAACACCGGCAAGCCGCTCTCCCCCAAGCTCCTCATCATGTCGCTGCGCGACCACGCGCACGCCAAGGCCCCGTACCTGCTCGCGGGCGGCGGCAAGACGATGGAGGGCGAGGAGAAGGCGACGGCGGAGCAGCTCGCCGACGTCCCCACCGCCGCCCTCGCGGAGGCCGAGCGCCCGCTGATCGGCACCCTCGAAGAGAACGGCGTCATCGACCCCGACGTCCTGTGGTCCTGCACCACCTGCGGCGCCTGCGTCGAGCAGTGCCCGGTCGACATCGAGCACATCGACCACATCGTCGACATGCGCCGCTACCAGGTGATGATCGAGAGCGCGTTCCCGTCCGAGGCCGGGACGATGCTCAAGAACCTGGAGAAGAAGGGCAACCCCTGGGGCCTGGCCAAGAAGCAGCGCGTGGAGTGGACCAAGGAGGTCGACTTCGAGGTCCCGATCGTCGGCAAGACCGTCGACGACCTCACCGAGGTCGACTACCTGTACTGGGTCGGCTGCGCGGGCGCCCTGGAGGACCGGGCGAAGAAGACCACCAAGGCCTTCGCGGAGCTCCTGCACATGGCGGGCGTCAAGTTCGCGATCATGGGCGGCGACGAGAAGTGCACCGGTGACTCGGCCCGCCGCCTCGGCAACGAGCCGCTGTTCCAGCAGCTCGGTGCCGAGAACGTGGCGATGCTGAACATGGCGTACGGCGAGGACGACGACGACCCGGCGACGAAGAAGCCGAAGTCGGCGAAGAAGATCGTCGCCACCTGCCCGCACTGCTTCAACACCATCGCCAACGAGTACCCGCAGCTCGGCGGCGAGTTCGAGGTCATCCACCACACGCAGCTGCTGCAGCACCTCATCGACGAGGGCAAGCTGGTCCCGGTGACCCCGGTCGAGGGCCTCATCACCTACCACGACCCCTGCTACCTGGGCCGCCACAACAAGGTCTACACGCCCCCGCGCGAGATCATGTCGGCCGTCCCGGGCCTGCGCCAGCAGGAGATGCACCGCCACAAGGAACGCGGCTTCTGCTGCGGCGCCGGTGGCGCGCGGATGTGGATGGAGGAGCGGATCGGCAAGCGCATCAACACGGAGCGGGTGGACGAGGCGCTGTCCCTCAACCCCGACATCGTGTCGACGGCCTGCCCGTTCTGCCTGGTCATGCTCACGGACTCCGTGAACGGCAAGAAGAACGACGGCGCGGCGAAGGAGTCGCTCCAGGTCGTGGACGTGGCGCAGCTGCTCCTCGACTCGGTGAAGACGCCGGGGGACCCGGCGGGTGCGGCCGAGGCGGAGAGCGAGCCGGAGCCCGAGCCGGTGAAGTAGCCACGCGGCACGCGCGTACGCGGACGGAGGGGCCGGTTTCGCCTGGGGGCGGGCCGGCCCTTCGTCGTTCGTGTAAACCTGTGGTGCTGTCGATTCTGTCGTGAGCATGAAGTCACGCGATGACGTGGCTGACATGGATGACGTAGGGGTGGGTGGGGCATGAGGAGTTCCGGAAGACGTCTGCTGGCCGCCGTCGTGGGCGGCACCCTGCTCCTCGCGGGCTGCAGCGGCGACGGCGACAAGTCCCCCACCCGTCCCGCGGCCGCCGACCTCGCGAACAAGAGCGCGCCCCAGCAGCCCGTCCCGCGCGGCAAGGGCAGCAAGGTGCCGGACGACTTCAACGGCGACGGCGCCAGGGACCTCGTCCTGGACGCGCTCGCCCACCGCGGGCAGGGCGACGACCCCGGCATCGGCATCGTGTACGGAAGCCGGGGCGGACTCGTCCCCGGCGCGCGGCAGTTGCTGACCGCGCACGCCCAGGGTGCCCGCACGAAGGGGCAGTTGCCCGCCGCGTTCGAGTCCGAGGCGTCCTGCGACCTGGACGAGGACGGCTTCACCGACCTCGTCGTGTCGACGGACCCGCCCTACGACGGCCAGGGCCGCCCCCCGGTCCCCCTCCAGATCCTCTTCGGCTCCCCCACCGGCCTCACCGGCAAGGCCGTCAAGCTCCAGGTGCCCGCGCGCGCCCGGCTCGGCAACGACTGGGCCGACCAGCCGGTGTGCGGGGACTTCGACGGCGACGGCGCGAACGACCTCGTACTGCACGCGAGCGGCGCCCATCTCACGTACCTGCGCGGGCCGTTCACCCGGAAGGGCGCCCCGCGCGCGGCGGGCAAACCGATCACCGCCCCCGGCAACGACCTCGCCACCGGCGCGCCCGCCGTCGACGTGAACGACGACGGGTACGACGACCTCGTCGTCCGTGCGGAGGGACGCGCCTCGAAGGGCAGCCTGGTCCTCGGCGGCCCCAAGGGCCCCAACCGCACCGGTGTCCTCTTCCCCGCCTCGACCGACGTGGCGTTCGGTGCCTTCGGCCGCTCCAAGGACCTGGACGCGGCCCTCGCCGCGCCGGACGGCATCGCCCTGCGGTACGACGTGCCGGGCACCGCCCGCGCGAAGATCGGCGTACGGAACGCCACCGTGCACGCGGGCGACCTGGACGGCGACGGCCGCAGCGAGCTGGTCGTGGGCGGGGGCGGGCCCGGTGAGGTGTGGGTGTACCGGGGCCGCGCGGGCGGCCTCGCGGCCAACGCCACGGCGACCGTCGTGCCCGCGCGAGTCGGCAAGGGCACCGTCCAGATCCTGCAGGTGGCCGACTTCGACGGGGACCGGCGGGCCGACCTGGTCGTCCGGACGGCCTGGGGGCAGGGCCGGGACCGGGTGGAGGTGTACCCCGGCAGGACGGGGACGGAGGGGCCGGTGTCCCGGAAGCCGGGGGTCGGCTTTTCCACGGTGGGGTTCAGGTAGGGGCGGGGTGCACCGCCCGGCAGGCCCGCAGGGAAGCGTTCCTGGCCGTCTTCCAGGCCGCGCGCAGGCGGGTGCCCGTGGCGCAGTCGTCTCCGTGGCGGTCGTCCCCGTCCTGGCACGGGTGGCAGCCGTACAGGTGGCCCATGTAGGCGGCGTAGGCCTCCGCCGCCCGCGCGTCGAGCTCGGCGGCGGTGGCGGCGGCGCTCACGGGTCGACCGCCTTCAGGGTCTCGGCCGTCATGAGCAGTGCGCTCAGGTGGGCGGGGTCGCACAGGTCGCCGGGTGCGGTGGGCGGGACCACCCAGCGCGTCAGCATCGACACCGGATGGCCCAGGCGCGGGACGCCGAGGAACGTGTCGGTGCTCAGCCGCTCCTCCGTGCCGCCCCAGGCGGAGTCCGGGGCGATGAGGACGTAGTACGGGCCGAGGCCGCTGCGGATGTCGCGGATGACCGGGCCCGCGAGCCAGTCGCCCAGGAACGCGGCCACGGTCCGGGCCTCACTGCTGTGGACGGCGGCGTGGATGCGCGCGGCGGGTACACGGACCGCGTCGAAACGGCGGCCCAGCGGGAGCAGGGCCACGCCCCGTTCCGCCCACGCCGCGTGGACCGCGCCCGGCTGGGCGTCGGCCCCCGCGAGCCATGCGGTGATCAGTTGCCTGTTGCCTTCGAGCATGGTCATCGGGGCCCTTAAGGTCAGTGCGATTCGTCTCACGCAAAAGACCGTAAGTGCACCCGAACCCGACCGATGACCGAAATCCGGTCACCTCGTGTCAGGCACCCAGCAGGCCGATGCCCATGGCCAGGTCGGCGGCCCGGCGCCTGCGGCCGGACTGCTTCGACTCGGACTCCTCGAGGATGATGCGGCGCGCGTAGCCGTTGTAGCGGATCGTCTCGGGTGCGGCCTCGTACGCCTTCTGCAGGGTGGCGATCGCCACGTCCGGCTGGCCGTCGAGCTGGAAGCCGCGGGCCTCCTCGATCCGGTGCCTGGCCCGGCGCGGGCGCGACTTGATGACGGCCTTGTCCGCGCGGGCCGCCTGCCGTACCGACTCACCGCCCTGACGCAGCTCGACCGCCACGGTGACGGCGTGCGCGCCCATGATCGCGCGGCTGAAGCTGGTGACGGGGTGGAAGTAGTCCGCGGGCAGCCGGGCCGCCATGTCCTTCGCCTTGTCCCAGTGCCGCCACGCCGTGCCGGTGTCGCGGCGCCGGGCCGCGGTGTACCCGAGCTCGAACTCGAGGGCGCCCGCGATGGCGAGGACGTCGTCGGCGGCGTCCGGGAGGAGGGGTTCGAGGAAGCGGACGGCTTCGAGGTTGATGGCGTCGGCGGCGTCGAAGTGCCGGGGCGCGGTGTCGCGGTGGGCCTGTGCCAGGAGCCAGGCGGCCACGCCGATGGCGTGCGGGTCGCCGGAATCCTGCGCGGCGACCATGCCGCGCTCCGCGACGCGCCACAGCAGGGCGGCGTCGGGCTGGTAGGCGAGGAAGAACTGCGACAGCGAGTACGTCTCGGCAAGGCGGGCCTGGGCCGCCCGCCGCTCGGCGGCCGTCTCGGCGTGCCGTGTGATCGCCCGGGCGTCGCGGATCAGGTCGGGCAGCAACTTGCCGATGGCCTCACGGTGGTTGGGTGACTGGTGCCGTGCCTTCCAGGCCGCGTGCAGGCGGGCTTCCAGGTGTGCGACAGGGGGCGGTTCCACGGTCGTGGCCAGGGCGAAGTCGTCGACGGCCGCTTGGACGGCGGCGAGGCGGGGATGGCCGGGCCCGGCGAACAGATCCACGTGCGCGTCCGGTCGACCGGTCAGCTCCGCCAGGTCGCGTACGCGCAGCGCCTCGGCGATGCGCAGCACCATGTCGAGCGCCGGGGCCCGTTGCTGGCCGTTCTCGATCTTGCGGAGGGTGTGCACCGAGACCCCGATGAAATCCGCGAGTTGGGCGCGGGTCATGCCACGGCGCTCGCGCAGGATCTGTACGCGCTGACCGAACCGCAGCGGGTCGGCGTACGGGTCCGGGGTGTCACCTGAGGACATCACGGCCTTGCCCCTCTCTGGACGGCTCACCGCCGCCAGCGTATGGGGCGGGGCCGGACACCCGTGAGCCTTCGGCGGACTCCGGGCACGACCGAGATGCCGCCCGCCCCCCAGAAGCCCCCGGCTCGCACAACCTTTCCCCCGCTCCACCAGTCACACCCCCGGAACCCCACACCACCGTTCACCCAAGGTCCACCCCCCGGTGACCCCCCGGTGACCCCCCGTGAACCCACAAGCCCGGGAGCCCCACGTGCGCGTAAGAAGCCTGGCCGTCGCGGCCACCGCCGCAGCCCTCGCCGCCGGAGGACTGACCCTGCCCCTGGCCGGGACGGCCGCCGCGGCCTCCGCCGCCCTGAAGGACGACTTCAACGGCGACGGCTACCGCGACCTCGCGGTGGGCGCGCCGAAGGGCAACTCGGTGACGGTGACGTACGGTTCGGCGGCGGGCGTGCAGGCGGGCAAGGGCACGACCGTCACGCAGAACACCGCCGGGATACCCGGAACCACCGAGTCCGGCGACGAGTTCGGCGAGAACGTCACCAGCGGCGACGTGAACCGCGACGGCTACGCCGACCTGATCGTGGGCGCCCCCGGCGAAAAGGTGTCCGGCAAGCCCGACGGCACGGTCACCATCGTCTGGGGCGGCAAGAACGGCTTCAAGACGGGCGGCAAGACCCTCACCGCCCCGAGCGGCACGGACGTCCGCTTCGGCGAGGCCGCGACCTTCGTCGACATCGACGGCGACGAGGTGTCCAACCTCGCGGTGATCAGCGGCAGCCACTGGTGGTACTACGCCGACGGCGACCCGCAGGACGGCCACGCGATCCCCCTGGAGACCGACTTCCTGCCCAAGGGCGTCCGCCTGGACGACATGACGGCGGGCCGCTTCACGAGCCAGGGCGGCTACACCTACATCCTCGCGGGCGAGCGCGCGGACGGCGGCGCCTACACCGCGTACATGAAGGGCGGCGCGGGCGACCTCGGCTACTGGTCGGGCGTGCTCGCCGAGGGCGACGACGCGTCGGCGACGCGCGGCCCGCTCGTGGGGGCCGACATCAACGGCGACGGCTACGACGACCTGGTCACCGGCAACCCGCGCGCGGGCAAGGGCGGTTCGTTCAGCATCCGTTACGGCGCCGACAGCAAGCTCGGCGCGCCGGTGACGTACACGCAGGACGCCGCGGGCGTGCCCGGCACGGACGAAGCGGGCGACGGCTTCGGCTCGGCGGTGGCCGCGGGCGACGTGACCGGCGACGGCCGCGCGGACATCGCGGTGGGCGCGCCCGGCGAGCAGGTCGGACCCGTACCCGGCACCGGGAGCGTGACCCTTCTCAAGAGCGGGGCGAGCGGCCTCGGCGGCGGAAAGACCTGGCACCAGGAGACGGCGGGCGTCCCCGGAGCCGCCGAGAAGAACGACCGGTTCGGGTCGTCCGTGCGCCTGAAGGACATCAACAAGAACGGCAGGGCCGACCTGTCGATCGGCGCGCGCGGCGAAGACATCGGCACGGCGGCGGACGCGGGCGCGGTGTGGGTCCTGCGCGGCACGACGACGGGCCTCACCTCGTCGTACGCGACCTCGTTCAACGGCTCGGACTTCGGCGCGGGCGGCGCGGGGCGAAGCTTCGGCGAGACGCTCCGCTGACGGCCCCCGACTCACGTACCATTTCGGCTACTTGGAGACACCTTGCGTAAGAAGACTCTCTCCGCCGCCGCACTGTGCGCGGCGACCGTACTCGGCGTCGCGGGCCTGTCCGCGACCACCGCCGTCGCGGCCGAGCCCGCCCCGAAGCCGAAGTCGGACTTCAACGGCGACGGCTACGCGGACCTCGCGGTCGGCGTCCCCGGCGCCACGGTCGGCGGCAAGGCCAAGGCGGGCTACGTGAACGTGGTCTGGGGCGGCAAGAAGGGCCTGGGCGGCCACGGTTCGACGACCGTCAGTCAGGGCACCGCCGGGGTTCCCGGCACCGTGGAGAAGGACGACGGCTTCGGGTCCGCGGTGTCGCCCGCCGACATGAACGGCGACGGCATCACGGACATCGTCGTCGGCACCCCCGGCGAGGACAATGACGCAGGGTCCTCCGCGGGCACCCTCACCGTCCTCTGGGGCGCGAAGTCCGGCATCAAGGGCGGCTTCACGGCCGCCAACGGCAGGTACGCGGGCAACCAGATCGGCGGCCTCGTCAGCACCGGCGACTACGACGGGGACGGCGACCGGGACATCGCGCTCAGCTCGCGCAACGATGAGAGCGCCGCGATGGAGACGCGCCCGGGGCCGTTCAAGGCCGGGTCCCCCGCGACCCTGCAGCGCGTCGACAGCTGGCACTTCAGCGGCCCCCGCGCGGTGACGTCCGGGGACTTCGACGCGGACGGCCGCGACGACCTCGCGGTGACGTACGGGGGCTCGGAGACCGCGGGCACGGCGGTGTACGCCACGGCGTCCGGCGCGTGGAAGCAGGCGTGGCGCGCGGGCGACACCGCGACGTCGCTTGCCACCGGCGACTTCGACGGCGACGGCACCGCCGACCTCGCCCTCGGCCAGGTGCAGCCCAACCCCGAGGCCGAGGAGGGTGACGAGGGCTTCTGCGCGGACCGCCTGGGCGGCGCGATCGCCACTGTCTACGGCAAGTCCGGCACGACGCTCGGCGGCGCGGTGTCCTGCACCACCCAGTCCACTCCGCGGGTCGACGGCAACGCCGAGGCCGAGGACAACTTCGGCGCGGCGCTCGCCGTGGGCGACCTGGACCGCGAGGACGGCGACGAGCTGATCGCGGGCGCGAGCGCCGAGTCGATCGGCATCGACAAGGACGCCGGCTCGTACTGGATCCTGGAGTCCACCGGCACCGGCAAGGAGCTCTACGGCAGCGGCGTCAACCAGACCTCCCCGGGCGTCCCCGGCGCGGCCGAGGCGGGCGACCGCTTCGGCGCGGCGCTCGCCGTGGACGACTACAACGGCGACACCTACCCCGACTCGGCGGTCGCCGCCCCCGGCGAGAACGCCTCGTCCGGCGGCGTCTGGTACGGCACCCCGAAGGACCGCCCGGCCCCGCAGGTGTCGGTGACTCCGGCGAAGCTGGGGCTCGCGGGGGCGCGGTCGTACGGGGCGGTGCTCGGCCAGTAGGGCTGTCCGACGGGCTGGCGGGGGCGCCCCGACCCGGTGCCACCGGGCCCGTGGTCGTGGGTGCCCCGACCTGCCCTCTCAGGCCCGTGATCGCGGGTGCCCCGGCCTGCCCCCTCAGGCCCGTGGTCGTGGGTGCCCGCGCCTCCCCGGCGAGCGCGGGCACCGCACTCCTCTCACCACCCCTTCATCACTGCCCCACCGCTGCCCCTCCATAACGACACAGCTCTTCCTCATCAGCCCCATCCGACCCACACATCCCACAAGTGGTCACCCCTGGGCCGACGTTGAGGACAACCGTCGGCCAACCCCGGGTGTCACACACGTGAACCCAAGCGATCACCAACGAGTTGGAGCCCCCGTGCGCACACGCACCCTCGCCCTGGCCGCCGCCACGGCGCTCGCGGCGACCGGCCTCACCCTGCCGCTCGCCGCGGGCGCCGCCGCGGACGAGCCGGCGCCGCCCACCACCAAGAGCGACTTCAACGGCGACGGCTACGCCGACCTGGCCGTGGGCGTCCCCGCCGCCACGGTGGGCGGCAAGGCCAAGGCCGGGTACGTGAACGTGATCTGGGGCGGGCCCAAGGGGCTGCGCGCCAGTGGGAACGTACGCGTCTCGCAGGCGACCGCGAACGTCCCCGGCACCCCGGAGGCCGGGGACAAGTTCGGGACGTCCGTGGCCGTCACCGACGTGAACAACGACGGGTACGCCGACCTCGCGATCGGCGCGCCCGGCGAGGACATCGACGGGCGTGCCGACACCGGCGGCGTCACCGTCGTGTACGGCAAGGCGGGTGGCTTCGGCAGCGCCCACACCGCCGCGCGCGGCGAGAAGGCAGGCGACCAGTACGGCAACGCCCTGGTCGCCGGGGACTTCACCGGCGACACGGACATGGACCTGGCGATCGGCGGCACCGACAAGGTCGTCGTCAACTACAACCCGCGCGCCGACCACACCCAGCCCGGCATGGGCGACCGCATGGGCGGCCGCGCCCCCGTCCTGTCCACGGGCGACTACAACGCCGACGGCCGCACCGACCTCGCCGTCGCGTACTACACGAAGCAGCAGCCGTACACCCAGTCCCACGTCATGCTCTACCACTACGACAGCCGCGAGGGCCGCCTCCTCCTCGACTGGGCCAACAGCAACGGCGCCACCTCCGCCTTCGCCACCGGCGACTTCAACGGCGACGGCCACGACGACCTCGCCCTCGGCAACTGCCGCGAGATCGCCGACGAGAACATCGACGACCCGTGCGGCCCCGAGGAGCTGACGAAGGGCGGCGGCATCCACATCCGCTACGGCGGCGAGCGCCCCGACAGCTTCGGCACGCGCGAGCAGACCCTCAACCAGGACACCCCCGGCGTCCCCGGTGTCGCCGAGACGGGCGACGGCTTCGGTGAGGCCGTCACCGCCGCGGACGTCAACGGCGACGGCCGCGACGACCTGATCGTGGGCGCGCCCGGCGAGGCCATCGGAGCCAAGAAGAACGCGGGCAGCGCCACCGTCCTGTTCGGCGGCAAGAAGGGCATCCTCGACGCGGACGACGAGATCGGCGACGGCACGGCCAACGGCTACGCGTTCCAGCAGGACACGTACCAGATACCCGGCACCGCCGAGACCGGCGACCGCTTCGGCGCCGCGCTCGCCACGGGCGACTACGACCACGACGGCACGCCCGACCTGACCGTCTCCGCCCCGGGTGAGAACGCCTCGTCCGGCGGCGTCTGGGCGGCCCCGGGCGCCCTCCCGCCCGGCACCACCTCTCTCACTCCCAACTCCCTTGCCCTTCCCACCCCTTCGGCCGCACTGGCGTACGGGGCCGTGCTCGGGCGCTGACCCCCGCGGCTGACCTGGGGCAATCCCCTCAGGGTCCCCCTAGGGGTTGTCACAGGTCAGCCGCAAACGCGCTCTCCTCCACAGGACGGACGACCGCACCCCGCCAGACCAGGTACGTTCGATTCCGTGGCTGGATTCAGGAGCGGACGCGGCGGCCGGGACAACCGCGCACAGCAAGGACCCCGACAGGGACCGCCCCAAGGCGGGCACCCCGGTCAGGGCGGTCACCCGGGGCCGCACCAAGGACCGCGGCAGGACCCGTACGGACAGCAGGCCCCCCAGGGCGGCCAGCCGTCGTACGGGTACCCGCCCGCGCCCGGCGGCGGCCGCCCGGCCCCGCAGCCGTACGGCGGCCCGGGCCCCGGCCAGTACGGCGGCGGGCAGCGCGGCGGACCCCACGGGGGTGGCCCGCAGCACGGCGGCCCTCAGGGCGGCGGCCAGCACCACGGCGGCGCCCAGCAGTGGCCGCAGCCGCCGGGCGGCCAGGGCGAGCCGGAGTACTTCGGCGGCCAGGGCGGGCACGGTGGCCAGGGCGGACACGGCGGCGGCCACGACCCGTACGCCGCCAACAACGCCGGGCACACCCAGGCCTTCTCCCTCGGCGAGGACCCGTACGGCGCGGACCCGTACAACGACGGCAACAGCTACCGCGCCGGCCAGGCCCCGCCCGGCCCCATCGGCCCGAAGCTCCCCTGGAAGGACCTGCTGCGCGGCATCGTGTTCCGCCCGGTCCCGACGTTCCTCCAGATGCGGGATTACGCGATGTGGGCCCCGGCCGTCATCGTCACGTTCCTCTACGGCCTGCTCGCCGTCTTCGGCTTCGACGAGGCCCGCGAGGACGTACTGAACGCCACGCTGTCCACGGCGATCCCCTACGTCATCACGACCGGCGTGGCGATCTCCCTCAGCGCCTTCATCCTCGGCATCGTCACGCACTCCCTGGCCCGCCAGTTCGGCGGCGACGGCGCCTGGCAGCCCACGGTCGGCCTCTCCATGCTGATCATGGCGATCACGGACGCCCCGCGCGTCATCGTCGCCCTGTTCCTCGGCGGCGGCAACGGCTTCGTCCAGCTCCTCGGCTGGGCCACCTGGCTCGCCGCGGGCGCGCTGCTCACCCTCATGGTGAGCAAGTCCCACGACCTGCCGTGGCCGCGGGCGCTGGGCGCGTCGGCGATCCAGCTGCTCGCGATCCTGTCGATCATCAAGCTCGGTACGTTCTGACGCGCGGGCGCGCGAGCGTCCCGTACGCGCAGAAGGGCCCCGGCGAGCACAGCTCACCGGGGCCCTTCTCACTGCTCTCGATTACTGCTCTCGATTACTGCTCTCAGGCGTCGAGGACCTGCCCCTGCCGCCGCACGACCGGCGGCTCGACACTCCACGGGAAATTGATCCACTCGTCGGTGCGCTTCCACACGTACTCGCACTTCACGAGCGAGTGGGACTTCTCATAGACGACGGCGGAGCGCACCTCGGCGACGGTGTCGAGGCAGAAGTCGTGGACGAGCTTCAGCGTCTTCCCGGTGTCGGCGACGTCGTCGGTGATGAGCACCTTCTTGTCGGAGAAGTCGATGGCGTTGGGAACGGGAGCGAGCATCACCGGCATTTCCAACGTGGTCCCCACCCCCGTGTAGAACTCGACATTCACCAGGTGGATGTTCTTGCAGTCGAGGGCGTACGCGAGCCCACCGGCGACGAAGACGCCGCCGCGGGCGATGCTCAGCACGATGTCGGGCTCGTACCCGTCGTCGGCGATGGTCTGCGCCAGCTCGCGCACGGCAGTGCCGAACTTCTCGTACGTAAGGTTCTCGCGCACGTCGCTCATGGAAGGGCTCACACCTGGGTTCGATGGAAGTTGAGGAAGGAACGGGAGGCGGTGGGGCCGCGCTGGTTCTGGTAGCGGGACCCGTAGCGCTCGGACCCGTAGGGGGCCTCGGCGGCGGAGGTCAGCCGGAACATGCAGAGCTGCCCGATCTTCATGCCCGGCCACAGCTTGATGGGCAGCGTGGCGAGGTTGGACAGCTCCAGGGTCACGTGACCGCTGAAGCCCGGGTCGATGAACCCGGCGGTGGAGTGGGTGACGAGCCCGAGCCGCCCGAGGCTGGACTTGCCCTCCAGGCGGGACGCCAGGTCGTCGGGGAGCGTGATGACCTCGTACGTGGAGGCGAGCACGAACTCCCCGGGGTGCAGGATGAACGGCTCGTCGCCCTCGGGCTCGACGAGCCGGGTCAGATCCGCCTGCTCGACGGAGGGGTCGATATGCGGGTAGCGGTGATTCTCGAACACCCGGAAGAAGCGGTCGAGGCGCACGTCGATGCTGGACGGCTGCACCATGGATTCGTCGTAAGGATCGATCCGGACCCGCCCGGCGTCGATCTCGGCCCGGATGTCCTTGTCTGAGAGAAGCACGCACCGAGGATACGCAGAGCGCGCGGGACCGCCCCAATCGGACAGCCCCGCGCGCCTCGGGGACGAGACCGCAGGCCGCGCCCCGGTACCGCTTCCCTCCCCTACCGCTTCTGCAGCTCGACCGGTACCGCGTGCCGGAGCCGGGCACAGCGGGGACATCGGATCAGCCGACCGGGACCGAGCCGGTCGGCCTGCTGCATCGGGAACGAAGCGGTGCTGAACACGTGCCCTTCGGCACAACGGACGACGGTGCGCTCCATCAAGTCCTCGAGTCCCTTCCCCAGAGCCGTTTGCAAGTGCCGTCCACCCATGAACGGAGGCCGTTTCCGGCCTTCCGGCCGACGGCGAAAGCCACATTACGGGATGAAAGGGACGTCACTCCAGGCGGCACTCCGTCTCATCCGGACCCCCGCACGACGCCCTCACAGAACCCCCACGGCACCCTCCGGCCGACCCCTCGGCCACCACCCCGGGCACCCCCGAGTCCCTCCGAGGCGGCCCCCACCGTACGCCCCAACTCCCTTCGCCCGCAGTCACGCAGGGCCCACGCAGCGCAGCGGGGCCTTGGCGCGGCGGCGCCCGGGGCTTGAGATGGGGTAGAGTGTGCGAAGCTACGAAACCGGTTCAACCGGGAGCGTCGCGCGGGTGTAGTTTAGTGGTAGAACATCAGCTTCCCAAGCTGAGAGTGCGAGTTCGATTCTCGTCACCCGCTCTTCTCGAACCCCCAGGTCATGGACCCGGGGGTTCTTTGTTTGCCCGAAGTCGCCCCAGGCCGACGATGGCTGTCCGGGGCGACGGGCTCGGGCCCTGGGCGTCGCGAGGTCAGGTGCTGATCAGGCGGCTGTCGAAGCCCGCGCGCAGGAGGCGTTCGTACGCGGCGTGGACGTCCTGCGGTACGTCCTGCTCGACGGCGAAGCCGAGCCTGGGGTACTCCATGACCCGCTGCAGGTCGCCGACAAGCATGTCCACGACGAGCTTCTCGTCGCCGATCGACTTGATGTAGGCGCCCAGCGAGAGCGGCTCGGAGGCGCAGATGACCTCGGCCTCGGGCCACAGCTTGCGGCAGGTCGCGTACGAGCGGCGTTCCATGTACGGCTTGGAGATCAGCATCAGGGAGTCGACCTCGATCCCGGCCTGCCGGAGCAGGTCGCGGGAGTACGTGATGTTCTGGCCGGTGTTTCCGGCGTTCGCCTCGACCAGGATCGCTTCGTCCGGTACGCCGAGGGACAGGGCATGCTCGCGGTAGTGCACCGCCTCGCCTCGCGGGAAGCGGGCGCGGGTGGTGGGACTGTTGCCGCCGCTGAAGACCAGGATTGGGAAGAGTCCGGCCCTGTAGAGGTCCACGGCGGCGGTGGCCACGCCGAGGTCGTGGCTGCCCAATCCGATCGCCGCCGAGCAGGGGCGCGGAACGTGGCCCATCTGGTGGTAGTCCCAGATGAGTTCGGCGTCATGGAACTGCTCGTCGGTGATGGTGCGCTGCTCACGGTCCGGCACTGCGACTCCCTGACTCATCCTTGCTGGCCCTCTCGGATGCCCTCGATGCTGCGCAGCTGATGGCTCAGGCCGTACTGCTGCGCCACCTGTGCTGCTTGATCGAGGACCGAAAGCCCATCATTCCGGGTGGCCGGGTCGGACAGAAGAATGTGCCCGTGCGCGGTGTCCAGGCGCACGCGTTGCATCGGGGAATCGACGGTACCGCTCTGCCGGGCGATGTCGATGCAGTGCGAGGCCCGGGTCAGGTCGCCGACGCCGCGGTGGGCGAGGGCGAGCTTCTGGTGGGCGACCGACCAGTCCTCGGGCTCGCCGAGTTCCTCGAACTCGCGGGTGGCGGTCGCCATGACCGTTGTGGCGTATTCGTTGTTGCCCTCCTTGCTCAGGGCGGTGCCGACCCAGAGGCGGGCACGGGCCCTGTCTCGCCAGCTGAGGCGTCCGTCCAATGCCAGCCGTGCGTACTGGCGGGCGGAGTGATCGAGCCGTCCGGCCATCTCATCGACGACGGCCAGGGACAGCTCGATCTGTGCGACTCGGCGCGGGATGTCGAGTTCCATGAACAGCGCACGTGCGGTGGCGTACGACTGCCTGGCCGAGAGCGGGCCGAGGATCACGCCCTGATCGCGTTGCAGGTCACCCAGGAGGGCGAGCGAACGCCCGTACAGGTACTGCCCTTTGAAGTCGAGGCCCCTCGGGGTGCGAGACCCGAGCCAACGGTTGAGCAGACTGGAGGCGAAGGTGAAGTTCTGGCGACTGAGGCAGACTATTGCGCGGTCGATGTCTTCGGTCCATGACTCGTAGTCCGCTGTCGGCACGCCGACCTGGCTTTCGCCGGAGACCAGTCGCTCGAAGCGGGCCTGCGCGTGCGCGCCCGCGCGGGCCAGGGCGGTGTCCAGGATCGCCTGAGTGTCCGGGCGTGGTTGGGTGGCCTCGCCCAGGTCCTCCCATTTGGCCACGGTGCGCAGGGCGACCCCCAGGTGTTCGGCGAAGGCCCGCATGCTCATGCGCAGCGCGGCACGCAGGGCGCTCGCCTCTCGGCCGGTCCACCGCTGCACGTCGACCACGGGTCTGCCTCCCTCCACAACGTATGGAAACACGCACAGTGACCAGCCGGAGCGGAAAGTGCAACGGAAGTGCAACAGGCGGTCATTTCAAAGCCGTTCGACCCCCGCGACGCTGCTGACATGTCATTCGAACCGCTCACGGAACGCCGACCGGCCTTCGGGCCTTACGTCTACGGCTACTTGAAGCATGGCCGGGACAGACCGACTCGCCGCCTGGCTCTGGCCGAGTCGCTGGCTCTGTACTGCAGCCAGCACGAACTCACCTTGTGCGGCGTATTCACCGACGCCGACGTCACGGACCGCGACATCGGCTCGGCGGCCTTCACCGGCGTACTCGACGTGCTCGCCCTGCCGGATACATACGGACTCGTCATACCGGCCCGCAGCCACCTCGGGCCGAGGCGCGTTGCTGCGGCGCGCGTGCGGCAGCTGATCGGCCTTGACGTACGTCTGATGGTGGTCCGGCCTCCGCAGGTGAGGCGGATGCGCACGCCTGCGGGCCCGCCGGGCAAGTGGAGGGCGGTGCGTGATGCACGTCCGTGAGGCCCTGCGCAGGGCTCCACTCATCGACGACCTGCCCGGCCTGCATCTGCTGGCGGCCGGCAACGGTTGGGATCTCCTCCGCGTGCATGCGCAGCCCGGGTTCCTGTCCCTGGCCATGCTGCGAACAACCGGTCAGTCCATTGGTCCGGTGCTCCACGACCGGCCCAGCTCGCGCCTGTACTTCGCCATCCCTTCGGGCACGACGGGCAGTTGGCAGGGCCTTCCCGTACGACTGCTCTCGTACGGCTCATGGCTCGTCGCTCCGAGCCCTTACCGCGCTGACGAGTACTTCGGCGGCTGGTGCGAGCTACCCGACGACGACACCCTCACGGAACCCGAGATGCTCCGCCATGCCCTGAACCGGTACGTCCCGACCACTGAGGAGAGGCCTTTATGGAGACCTTCGAACGCGCCCGCCTTGACGCCTACTTCAGCCGCATCACCGTCCGCTTCACCCCGGCCGAGCGCCCCGCAGCATTCCTGATCACCCACCTGCTGCCCGAGCGGCCCGCCTTCGTACGTGCGGTGGGTGCCATCACCGAGCTGCGCGCTGTGCTCCCGAAGCCCAAGTCCGTGCACAACCAGGCGCTACGTCAGGTCGAAGACGACGGATACGCCTGCGACAAGCTCACCCGTGAACTGTTCGCCGACTCCGACCGGGCGCTGCGCTACATCGAGGAACGCGCTGCCGGCCGCCAAGTCGTCCTCCTCGACGTCGGCGGCTACTTCGCCCCCGCACTCGACGCCCTGTGCGACCGCTTCTCAGGCCAGATCCTCGGCGTCGTCGAGGACACCGAGAACGGCCACCGCCGCTACGCCGACCACGAAAAACTCCCCTGCCCCGTGCTCTCCGTGGCCCGATCCCCGCTCAAGGACCCCGAAGACTTCCTCGTCGGACAGTCCGTCGTCTTCTCCACCGAGGCTCTGATGCGGGGCCGAGGCGACATCCTGCACGGCCGCATCGCTCTCGTGATCGGCTTCGGCAAACTGGGCAGCTCCATCGCCCGTCTGCTGCACGCCAAGGGCATCCGCGTCACCGTTTACGACATCGATCCCGTGCGCCGCACGCAGGCGCTCTCACAAGGCTTCACCGTCGCCCAAAGCCGTGCTGGCGGACTCGAAAGCGCCGACCTCGTCCTGTGCGCCACCGGCTCGCTCTCACTGCGGGGCGAGGACTTCGCCCGGCTGCGCAACGGGGCGTACGTCGCCACTGTCACCAGCAGCGAGGACGAACTCGAACTCGCCGGACTGCCCGCCGTCTACGAGCGCGCCACCATCGGCGAACACGTCACCCGCTACCTCACCACCGGCCACTACTTCTATCTCCTCAACGGCGGCAACGCCGTCAACTTTTTGCACGGCGCCAGCGTGGGACCGTTCATCTGCCTCGTCCAGGCGGAGATACTCGCCGCCTCCACCGCCCTCGCCCGGGACGGTCTCGACCCCGGACTGCACGAACTCCCGCCTGCCGACCGCGCCGCCATCGCCTCCACCTGGCTCGACTACTTCAACCGCTAGGAGATCTCGTCCATGCCCATCACCACAGCCCACATCCGGACCACGCTCGACGACTATCTCAACGCTCGCCCCGACGACAAACCCCTCCTCGCACCGCTCGCCGAACTCCTCGACGGCGGGGCCGACCTCACCTCACGCAAGGAATTCCGCGGCCACGTCACCGCGGGCGCCATCCTGGCCGACCCCGACGGGCGGATCCTCCACATCCGCCACCGCGCTCTGAACCGCTGGCTGCTGCCAGGTGGCCACCTGGAACCCGAGGACACCGACCTCCTCACCGCAGCCCGAAGGGAGTTGACCGAGGAGACCGGCATCCCTGCCTCCGCGGCCATCCCGGCCAGTCGCCTGCCGATCCACATCGACGCCCACCCGATCCCCGCCAACCCGGCCAAGGAGGAACCGGGGCACCACCACTTCGACTTCCGCTTCCTCTTCCGCACTGTCGCCGACGTGGTCGAGTTGCAGACCGAAGAGGTCACAGCTGCGGCGTGGCGCGCTGCGGACACCATCGCTGATGTGGCCCTGCGAGAGCAGGTACTGCGAGCCCTGCGCTGAATCGCCTGCGGCGGGCGGGGTTTCGCGGACGGTGGCGGTGTGTGCTCATGGACTCCGTCACGCGGCGATAGCAGACGTCGCAGGCTCGAATCCCTGCCGGGGTACAACCTCAAAGACTCCGGACCGGTCTTGATCCGGGCCTTCAACATCCACTTCTGGCAGCAACGAAGACAGCCACCGTCGATAAGGGTGCCTCCCGCGAGGCAGCCGGTGCTCTCAGGCCGCGACGACCTCAAACTCCGTGTCCGTACCGGTGACCTCGAACCCGACTCGACTGACTGAGTTACAACTTTCTCTACTGGTTCAAGGCGGCTCGCTCCGCTCCCCGCGGCGACCAGCCGCTTGGGGTTCGAGAAGGGGTAAGTCGCGGCTGGGGCGGTCGGCTCCACGGCTTTAGGCAGCCACTTTGGCGCGAGCCTCGAAGATCATGGCCCCAACGTCGTGCTTTAGCGGGCAGGTCCACAGACTGCCCGACGTGCCGGAAGCTTACGGGGCCATGATCACTCGCGCCAAAGCAGCTCCAGCCCAAAGCCGCTCCACCGACCTTTACCTAGTCGCAAGGCCCGGCGTTCAGCCAGGAAAACAACATCCGACCATGCATTTAGAGCACGGGGAACACCTACACCTCATAGGGGTGACGGAGGAACAAATTCTAAGCCGACTCGCTCACGCCGCCTGTCTGGCTGATTTCAATTTGATCACCCTCGCCACCCTCTCTAATTTTTCTAGAAATCGCACGGTTGCGGGGCCAATTACTCCACATCTCCGTGTAGCTCGACCGCACCCCCAGGGAAAATCTGGGAATTAGATCGGACCCATCAATTCGGATCCCTGGCACCAAGATTTGATCCTGTGAAGGATCAGGGAGTCCCGTAAGGACAATAGATGAGAATGTATTCGATTCAATTACACGACCAGAGTAATCCTCGTAGGCGTAACGGGTACGCCCAGAGGAATCTCGAACGAATTCCCGCATGCGGAAAATTAGAGGGATAAGCCCAAATGCCTCCACGGCTGCACAGTATCGATCAATCGAGTCGAGGCAGGTCAGCATTTCGTCGGAGTTTGGAAATTCTTCCCTGTGGTGCTCCAATGAGTTTCTAACACTGAGCACATCCCCTTGAGAGAGCGCCCGAGAGATGGAGCGCAAGGTGTCAATCACGTCATTTCGGGAGTGTTGCGAAAAATTGAGGAAAGGAATTGCGTGAGGGTACCCGAAGCTTACGAGCTTGGAATTTCGACACACTCTAGGAATTTCTCGTGCATTCCGGAGAAATTCGGAGGCCCTGCCTTCCAGGCCAGCTAGGCGACTGGCCAGAAGTCCGAACCCTGCGATGAGCGGGCCGAGAGTATTCCTGCCAGAAGGATCGTAAGTCAGATCCATGCCAGACGCTTTAGATTGGGCTGTCAGGATTCCGGCCATGAACTGTCGCGCTTCGGCCGGCTCGTAGGTGAATTTTGGATGCGCCGCCCAGTGATCAAACTCAGTAAACCAAGCCGTAAAGCATAGTGCGCTGTCCAAAGATTTTTCGAGATCCACAAAAAGGTGAACGGATCGACTTCGGATTCTTTCCTTGTCTGCGTCCGAGCATGAACCCTGTGGAATCGCATCTCGCATATCGCGCACCCGCTCACGAAGAGATTGAGCTCCCGTCTCTTGTGTCCCTCCGGCGAACCCCAGCCGCCAAGAAATCCTCCCGACCAACGTATCGTCATTCGCCAGGCTCGTATCGAGCTTCAATTCTGCGGCAGCAGCTTCAAACACGTCAGGGCCGGAAAGGAATAGGTCCCGGATGATAACCCTTGCATTCTCTGTGGTCAGGTAATTGCGCAACCGATCTTCGTAGTGTTCGCCTCTGATGTCTCGAATTTTCCATTTGAGTCGCGACTCTAGAGCGTCGTTCGAATAAACCTGATGGATTAGACGCTCAAGGCGTCGAATCGCAGTACGCGAATCGTTAGAGGCGACTCTAACCCCCGTGCACGAGCATTCCAGGCGTGTGCCGAACGACCCGCTGGCATATCGGTTAAGGCGACTGACCCTCACCTCTCCTTCTGGGACGATCACTTCTCCTGTGAGAATGGCCTTCTCAACCACGTTACACAGATCGTGATCATTCAAAAGCAAGAGTAGTTGCATGATCTCTTGCTTTGTCTTGCCCTCGAGAAATTCTTCGGCGGACCTGATGGACACACCGGCACTGAAGCAGACTTTCCGGAATGCAAGACTCCTATCCGCTAGAGCGATCTGCGCGATAGAGTACAGCTCGCCAAAAGTGAAACACTCGCCCAAAAAGGCGATGATGCCACGGGAGCGGGTATCGTCATAGTAGCCATTGAGTTCATGAGCGATGCCCCTTAGGAATTCTCCCCAGTTCGATGGAGCGCCCTGTAGATAGAGTTTTTTGTCCAGGCGATTCCTCGTTGACAGAATGCGGTTTTCTGACGTGCTGAGGTCAATCCTATGTGCTGACAGACAACCCGGTCGTTCGCAATGGTAAAGAAGCGGAGAAGTCGTGGCAGGAACAAGCCTGAATTCTTCACTCTGGAGTGCTCCCCAAGGGCCGACTACTGTGCGCCCTTCTTGAAATACACCTGGGGGGGTTCCGGTGAGGAAATTTTGCGTTTGAACGGGATCAAGGGCGAAAAGGGAATCGTCTCCCAATTCTTCATATGCTTTATCGTAGAGCTCTCTGCCGAAAATGAAGGGGTGCCTGATTTTGCCGTCACGTATCTCGCGTGAGATTCCCACGCGGATAGCATTGATGTCTGTGGCGTTAGGGTCAACGAATAGTTGGTCATGAAAAAGGGAGAGGAATACAGCCATCCGTTGTTCTCCCCAGCTGACGCTCCTGCTGTTCCCTAGGCTACGAACCAGGAGCTCGCCCGCTGGTGTGAAAATGATTGGCTCATGGAGATGAGCCGGAACTCGATACTTCGGTCCTACAATCGAGTCTTCCAGGAGGGAACCTAGTGCGTTGAGCTCCAGAATGCGGCTTTGCGTTTCCGTATCTGGGTACATACCCCTGAGCTCATCAACAGAGAAAGCCATGAATACAGCTCACTTCCCTCACCCTGCCCCAGAAGGGGCGTTCTGCACCTGAGTTCCACCCCGATGCTACAGACTCAGCGCTGGTTGGCTGTCCGTTTGGCGCAACTTCATAGTTCGCACGAAACAGGTCCGGAGCATGCAATCGCAACGGAGGGTAATGCTCTACCCATACATTTGATGAGTAAAGTGTGCCTAGGCGGTGGCGCTCAGCAACCGAGGCCTCCGGCTGGGACTTTTCAGGGCGGCTGCGTCCAAGGCAGCCCTGCGCAGGGCAAGGCTGGGCCGCCTCTGGGCCGTCCGAGGTTGCTCAACAGTGGCCAAGAGCGACCAACGACGACCGCCAGGGGCACGAGCTCATCACTCTTGCACAGGGTGAATGCAGGTCGCCAGGATCTCAGGCAAGACCCAGGGCAAGAAGAAGCCACCGGGTAAGGACAAGGGGCATGCTGAACGGATCAGTAGTAGGCGGTTTGGGTGTGGTGAGGGCTGGATCAAGGAGGGCAGCGCTTATCGGATGACTCCAGTTGCTCGTGCCACAGTGAGCCAGTCAGGGAATTCCTTCATGAGGCGGGCGTACAGGTCAGCGTCGGCGCGCTTGATCGGTTGTTGGCCAGCACCGAAGTAGCCAGCACTATCAACCGTGCGTCCGTCCAGGGTGTCCAGGCTCCGCAGGAAGCGCAGGTCTCGGCTGAGACCGAAGCCCACAAACTGCCAGAAAATGGGCAGTGAACTCGCGCCGCGCAAGAGGTCTCGGGTCTCCTTGCGGTCGCAGGGATCCCCGTCAGTCTGAAAGATGACGAAAGCTGGTTCGGTGCAGCGGCTGTGTCTGTAGTGGTCAATAACAGATTGCATCGCTGGCGCGTAACAGGTGCCACCCCATTCAAGGGTCTTGTGGAGGTGGTCGATGCGACTTCTGTAGTTTTCCAAGCTGATATCGGTGACCAAGTCGACTTCGTGGGAGAAGAACACCAGCGGCACCGTGCCATCGTCGTCGAGGTTGGCCGACAGCCCGAGTGCCTGCTCCGCTAGGTGCTGCATCGTGCCGTCATCGTAGAAGTCATACATGCTTCCGGAGTGGTCCAGGACCAGGTAGACAGCTGCGCGCTGGCCCATGACACCTGTTTTCACCAGGGAGATTTGCGCAGCCTCATAGAGGTTCACGAGTCCTGGCGCCGAGCGCTGGAGCTTGTCCAAGCTGATGGCCGGCGTCTGGGATGGCGCGGTACCAGCCCGCGGTGTCGTATGAGACTCGCTGCCCGCATCATCGACCACGATGCCAAAGTCGGTGGCTAGTCCTACGAGACCCGTGTGCCAGCCTTGGCCAACGGCACGAACTTTCCACCCGCCCCCGCGCCGATAGATTTCAACCAGGACCGCTGCGGTCTCTCCGCGGAGGAGTGGCGGAGGGATAAAGGTGAGCTGTTCGCCCTCACAGTCAATGTCCGCCCGTGGGGTGCTGTCTGCGTTAAAGCACACGTTGGGCAGGCAGGGATCGATGCTGGCAACGATCATAATGCGGTCCACCGAGGTCGGTACCACAGTGAGGTCTGCACTAATGGTCTGCCCAGCCAGAGCAACACCGTCCTGGGCAGGATGGTTGTAGAACACCAAGTCGTCGTCGCTGCGTACTGTGCCACTCTGGGTGAGGAGCACCGCGCACACGTCAATCGCCACACGCGAGGCTGTGAGAGTGATTCGACAAGGCTTCGTCGGCAAAGGGGCATTACCCCCTTTCGGGAGCGACGTAGTTGTCATAGCGGCCTCCGAGAGTCACGCAAATTGGGCTTCATCAAGCACCTTTGCTAGTAGAACCATGACATCCACTGTTGCCATCAACGATGGTGGCTGACAGCAAGTGGTCGGGTGATATCAACGAGCGCCCGCCCTCTCATCAGTTGGGCGAGGCCAACAGCGGCCGCGTGGGATGTAAGCAAACTCCCATGTAGTGGTTGTCGAGGTCGGGCCATTGGTACAGACACCGAGGCGGTCTCAGCCCGTGGTGGCTGGGTCTGTCGGCGGTGTCCGGCGGGCCGGACCGTCCAGGTGGGCGACCACCGTGGTGTAGAACCGGTGCACGGCGTCGTTGACGCTGGTGATGAAGCCGGACTCGGCGTTGCCGCGGCCGCTGCCCATGCCCTTGAAGAGGGACAGCCGGAAGCCGGTGATCTGCGTACCGTTCTTCGGCAGCATGTCCCCCGGCTCCGGGCGCAGTCGTTCCAGAGTGCCCCGTGGCCCTCCCGCCTCGCCCTGGACCAGAGTCTCGATGTGGAGGTCGGCGGGGGCTTCGGCCAGACGTCGGACCAGCCGCTTCGCCCAGGACAGGGGATAGCCCAGCTCGGGCGCCGGAATCTCGATGGAGGTGCGGAGTCTGCCGGTACGCAGGTCGGCAGTGATCGCGAGGATGCCGGGCGTGCCCTCGATGCGCAGCTCCGACTGCAGTCTTCCTTCGAGACAGAGCTGATCGGCCAGGCGGGACCGGCGGGCGCCGGGGTCGGTTCCGCGCTTGGAGCGCTGGACAGGCAGCACCCTCTGGCCGAGTTCGCCACCGAGTCCGAGGCAGACCTGGCGGATGAGCCGCTCCCAGCTCTCCACCACGTCAAGGGCTCG
Organism: Streptomyces flavofungini; assembly: GCF_014650815.1. Classification (GTDB taxonomy): domain Bacteria; phylum Actinomycetota; class Actinomycetes; order Streptomycetales; family Streptomycetaceae; genus Streptomyces; species Streptomyces flavofungini. The sequence continues at coordinate 72,766 of NZ_BMVR01000009.1, read as the reverse complement.
TTGATCTCCCTGGCACAGGGTCTCGGTGTCGATGCCGTTACGGACCGGGACCCAGGCCGCGCCCATGTTCTGGAAGCCGTGGCATCCGGAATTCTCGTGCTGGAGGTAACGCAGCAGCTCCTGGAGAAGCCAGGCGTGCGCCATGTTGCCCACACCCTCGTGCCGGATCAACATCTGGGCCTGATGGGTCACTTCGGCCCAGGAGAGGTGCCACAGGGCCACTTTGTGCTTGCGCCGCCCGTCGATCCTGACATCGACCAGCGGACTGCCCTCCAGCGCGACGTCGTTCGAGAGCGTGATGACGGCCTCGTATCCCCGACGGGTGGCGATGTCCATGTACGCCTGTACCTGTTCGGGCTTGAGGGCGTTCCCGTTGGTCTTGGTCTCGACGAGTGCCGTCCAGAGCTTGCCGGCCCGCTCGACGCGGATCACTCCGTCCGGGCGCCGTGGCGTTTCACCATGCGGCAGCGTCACCTCGGCGAACGTCTCCATACGGCCCGCCGGCGCTCCGAACGCGGCGGTGAGTCTCCTGCCGAACTCCGGGATCTGCGCCATCACCGACAACAGCACCGACGTCGCCCGGGTTTCCCGGTCCCGGTCGCTCTTGAGCGCGGAAACCGGAAAGAGCTTGGCCTCCTTCCAGGACTCGTTCTCCGCCAGGGACTTCTTGACCACCTTGGGCAGGGTGACCTTCCTCTTGGCGGTGCGGGGCCGGGCGGACACCTTCCGCGATTCCGTACCCACGTCGGGGCGCCGGGGCGCCGGGACGGCCTCCGGCGTCGCTCGTGGTTCGCGCTCGGTGGCCGGAGCCGGAAGCACGGCGTCCGCCTGCTCATCGCCCGCCGAGGCGCCAAGCGTTTCCTCGGCCGCTTCCACGACCGCTGCGTCGTCATCGATGTCGACGCCGAAGTCCGTCGCCAGACCTGCCAGTCCCGCGTCGTAGCCCTGCCCCACGGCCCGGATCTTCCACGCTCCGCTGCGGCGGTAGAGCTCACCGAAGATGAACGCGCTCACCGAGTCGGCATCATCGATCGCAAACCGAAGCAGGTTCTCGCCGGAGCCGTCGGCCAACGCCAACTGCAGGTCGCCCAGTTCTCCGAAGTGAGCTCCGTCGTACCGGCTCGCGGCCACCACGATCCGGTCGACGTCGCTCGGGACCGCAGTCAGGTCGAAGCTGATCCGGTCCTTGTTGCCACTCCCGGTGGGCGTCTTGCCCAGGAGCTGCACACTTCCGTCGGCGGCAACCGGGTTGTTGTAGAAGTAGAAGTCGGCGTCGCTGCGCACCTTGCCTTCGACGTCCAGCAGGAGAACCGAGACATCCGCGTCACCCTCGCCCGATGGGCTGGTCCAGTCCAGACTCACCATCACGGAGTCGACACTCTCGCTCAGCGTCGCCAGACCCACGTTGGCGCCCTTGATCAACTCGTACATGCCCCACCCCCAATAGCGCACGTCATACGCGAACCGCCGGCCCCTCACCGCCTGCCAGGCGACGCGGTGTGACGCGCTGCACACTCAATGCACAGCGGGACTTTATTACTCACCGAACGCGGCCTGTGGCTGTTCGCAAGAAACGCCGACCGCTCAGCCCCGCTGCCGCAGCGCCACCAACCGACCGCGCCCTATGCATCAGCAGAGATATACTCGATGGCATAGGTGATATCCATGGAGGTGTATGCGATGAGTCGGACAGTGATCGATCTCGACGATCAGCTGGTCGCCGACGTGGCCAGGGCACTCGGCACCAGCACCAAGAAGGAGACCGTCAACACCGCCCTGCGCGAGGTGCTGGAGAACCGGCGTCGAGCGCTGGCACTCACCCGGCTGCGTGCCGCGGCGGAGGAGGGCGCCTTCGATCTGGACCTCTTCGAGGGCAAGGGGAACTACCGCCGGTGAACGCCGCGCAGTTCCTGATCGACACCAGCGCACTCGCCCGGCTGCTGCGCGGCGACGCCGAGCAGTACGGATGGGACCAGGCAGCGGCAGCCGGACTCATCGCCACGTGCCCCGTCACCGAGCTGGAGTTCTTCTACAGCGCACGCTCCGCCGCCGACCGCGCACAGGGCATCGAGGACATGCGCCTCCTCTTCGGCTGGGTACCGGTCGACGACCGCGCCTACGACCGTGCCTGCCAGGTCCAGGAGACCCTCACCCAGCGCGGACAGCACCGCAGCGCCGGGCCCGTCGACCTCGTCGTGGCCGCCACGGCCGAATTGCAGGGGCTGACCCTGCTCCACCGTGACCGGGACTTCGCATGCATCGCCGCCGTCACCGGCCAAGCGCTCCAGTGGTACGGCCCCGAACCCGGCAAGTGAGCCCGGGGCGATGCCGTAGCGGGAGCGCACTTCGCCGGATGCCGGTCAGCAGCCATGCGGCCGTGCGAGCGCCGTCGCCCCCTGGCCACCATGCGCCAACTCGCGGCGTTCGCCCCGACGCACCCAGTCCGTTCAGTCGCGGAGGAGTTCGGCGACGTGGGCGTAGGAGTCGTCCGCGTAGCCGGCCGTCATGCCACGGCGGGCGAGGGCGTGGGCGGCGGAGATGACTGTGGTGTCGACGCCCCGGCGGTGGGAGGCGTCGAGGACGTGGGACATGATCGCCGTCGCTGAGCGGAGGTTGGAGCCTCCGGCGGGGTAGCTGCCGGTGTCGATCTGGTCGGCGAACGCGTCGATCACATCGGGCAGGAGACCGGCGACTCCCTTGGCGTAGGGGGCCAGTTCGGCGGCGGTGACGCCCTCGGCCCGCGCGAGGGCGAAGGCGTGGACGACTCCGGTCAGGGAAGTCCAGAAGATGTCGAGCAGCGCTACGTCGTGCGCCCCCGCGCGGCCCGGGTCCTCGCCCAGGTGCACGCAGGTGCCGCCGATGGCCTGGAGGGTGTGCTGGTGGCGTCCGTACAGGTCGGCCGGGCCGCTGTGGAGGACCAGGGTGGACGGACCGCCCACGAGGTACGTCGGGACCATGATCGCGCCGTCGAGGTAGCCGATGCCGTGCGCGGCGGCCCACTCGGCGGTGGCGCGGGCGTCGTCGGGGGTCCCCGCGGTGAGGTTGACCAGGGTGCGGCCCTTGAGCGCGGTGGTGTGCGGGGCGACGACCGCGCGTACGGCTTCGTAGTCCAGGACGCAGATCACCACGAGGTCACTCGCCGATATCGCCTCGGCGGCGGTCCCGGCCTCGACGGCACCGTTCTCCACCAGGGCGTCCGCCCGGCCCGGAGTACGGTTCCAGACGGTCGCGGGATGGCCCGCGGCCAGGAACGCGGAGGCCAGGGCCCGGCCCATCGGGCCCAGGCCGAGAACGGTGACGGGGGATGCGGACATGGGGAACGCAGGCATGGGGAACTCCGAGGTCGTGACGGTGACCGATCCGCACACGTGCGGGATGGGCGTGGCCGTCGGGGTGTTCGAGGGCAAGTGGAAGTCGTTCGTCATGTGGGCGCTCTCCGAGCGCCCGCGTCGCTTCGGGGAGACCAGGCGGCTGGTCACCGGCATCAGCGAGAAGGTGCTGACCCAGCAGCTCCGCGAGCTGCAGGCCGACGGGATCGTGCACCGGGAGGACTACGACGAGGTGCCGCCCCGGGTCGAGTACTCACTGACCGAGCGGGGACGCAACCTCTACGAACTGCTGGAATTGCTCTCCGCCTGGGGCCGGGACCACCTGGCCGCGAGAGCGGGATCGGAAGCGGGAGCGGGAGCGGGAGCGGGATCGGAAGCGGCATCGGACGACGGGCGTGGCGCGCCTCCACCAGGCTCCCCGGGCAGCGGTTCTTGATCAAGTACGTACTTGCAGGTACGTGCCTTCGGCTTGGCCCTGTCGGGGGTCTTGGGCCTCGCTCCGCAAGGTCCCCGGCAGAGTCAGCCGCAGCAGGTCCCGGAGTTTCAGGGCCGCCGGGAGCGGGGCGGCGGGCAGCGCCACGTGGACCGTGCGGCGCAGGGAACGGTCGGTCAGGGGGCGGAGTACGAGTTCGGCGGGGACTGCCCAGGCGGCCAGGGAGGGGACCAGGGCCACGCCCAGACCGGCGGCCACGTAGCCGAACTTGCCGGTCCATTCCGCGATGCGGATGACTTTCCTGGGGGTGAAGCCCGCGCGGGCGCACGCGTCGGCGAGCATCGTGGGGCGATCGCCGTACGCGCCCTGGAGCCAGGCCTCGTCGCGGAGTTCGCGCAGGTCGACGGCGGCGGCGCCCGGTCCCGGTCCGGCTTGGGCTTCGGCTTCGGCTTCGGCTTCGGCTTCGGCTTCGGCTTCGGCTTCGGCTTCGGCTTCGGCGCGCGCCTCGGCCAGGCGGTGTCCTCGCGGCAGGGCGACGAACAGTTCGTCCTCGCACAGCTTCGTCGTCGTGACGCCGGCGGTCGACGGCAGCCCCGACGGGTAGTCGCTGACGACTGCGACGTCCAGTGCCCCGTCCGCCAGGCGGCGCATCAGCGTGTCCGTCGCGCCCTCGACGGCGACCGCCTCGACGTCCGGTCGAGCCTCCCGCAGCGCCCGCAGCGCCGCGGGCACCAGCGCGATGTTGGCCGTGGCGAACGCGCCCACGTGCAGCAGCCCGCCCTGCCCCGCGTGCAGCACCGCCAACTCCCGTTCCGCCCGGGCCAGTCGGTCGAGCACCTCTGCGGCGTGCCGGTGCAGCGCGTGACCGGCCGGGTTGAGGCGTACGCCCCTGGGGAGCCGCTCGAACAGCGGGCCGCCCGCCTGCTGTTCCAGGGTGGCGATGCGCCGGGACACGGCGGACTGCGTGTAGTTGAGCCGGGCCGCCGCTCCCGTGAACGACCCCGTCTCGGCCACGGCCACCAGCAGCCGCAGCGCGTCGATCTCGAACACGGCTCCCCCTCCCGTCGTAGGGCACGCCGCCGGGGGCACGCCTCCGGAGGCACCCGCGACACATTCCCCGTACGCATTGATCCCATGCAATCTAGTCGCTGGTGGAATGCCTTGCCCGGCTCTAGCGTCACATCCGGCTGTTGGCTCAACTCATCGCCGGTACAAGGCAACAGGGGGATTGGTCGTGCGACGAGACGTGAAGGGAGCCCGGCTCGGGCTCAGACTCGGGCTCGGCGAGCCGCGCGGGAGCTACGCCGTCGCGGGGGTGGTCGGCGGTGTCCTGCAGATGTTCCGGCGGCTGGCCGTGGCGCTGGTCGCCGTCCTCCTCGTCACGCTGGTCGTCAAGAAGCCGCCGGGGGCGTTCGTCAAGGGCGGCGTCGCGGTGGCCGTGGTGCTCGCCCTCTTCGCCCTCAAGCTGACCTGGGCCCGCGCGACCGCCCGGTTCGGGATCAGGAGGTGCTACGTGTGCACGGGCGGCCTGGTCGTCACCAACCTGCTCGGCGGTGTGCGGGACGCGGTGGCGTGGCGCGACGTGACCGTATTGAACCGGACGGCCACGCTGTCGCTCTGGATGACCTTCCACAGATTCGAGATCGCACGGAACGGTGCGGCGCCCCTGGCGTTCCTGGCACTGGGCGGCAACCCCGACCTGGCGGTGGCTCTGCCGAATCAGGCTGCGAGGAACGGGATTCGGCCGTGAGCGGCCGCTGGGTGAACGCCGAGGGGGAGGGGACGGCGACCGGGGAATCGGCTGGTGGAGAGGTCACCCGCCGGACACAGCGGGAACGATCACCGCAGCGATCGCGGAGAGCAGGCCCCCTACAGCCAGGGTGGCGTTGAACTTCTCCTTCGCCGTCGGGAAGACGGCGCGGCTCAGGTCCCCCGCCTTGCTGCGCAGCACGATCAACTTGAGCTTCTGCCAACGATGTTGGCGGTTCCGGCAGCCCATCAACACGCCGTAGGCATTGTTCCGGCAGTAGGTCTTGCCGTCTCGATTGACCGCCCCGCACCAAACCGGAACCTGAAAGCCGGCATAGGCCGAGACCGCTGCGGACAGAGCAACGACGGTGGGCAGTGACCACTGCTGACTCCACGCGACGATGAGAGCCGCAAGCGCGATGTATCCCCAGTACAGACGCATTGCCTTCGCCATGGAAGCGCAGAGTAGTGGCATATGCGCGGCCGGGCATCGGCGGGAACTGGACACGGACACCGCGATGGCGCATCCCTGGGCCTTGACTTGATGGCACATCCACGCTCCGTCAAGCCGTCAGCGACAGGGCTCGCCTCTGGACCACGGGCCCCGAGGGCTACGCCGCGATCACCGCCACCCCCGTCCGCCCCCCGTCCACGTCCACCACCGTCCCGTGGACGAAGGACGCCTCCTCGCTGGCCAGCCACACCGCCGCGTGGGCGATGGCGGACGGGGAGCCGACCGTCCCCGCCGGGGTGCCGTTCATCATCGCCTCGCCCGGGTGGGGGGTCGTGCCGGGCGGGGTCGGGGGGAGGACCACGCCCGGGGAGATGGCGTTGACCCGGACTCCCTGGGGGCCGAATTCGGCTGCCCAGGCTCGGGTGAGGGTTTCCATCGCGCCCTTCGTGGAGGCGTAGAGCGCGCCCACCGGGACGCCCAGGCGGGCCACCCAGGAGCCGAGGTTGATGATGGTGCCGCCGCCCGCCGCGATCATCGTCGGGGCCACTGCTGCCGTGAGGAAGAACGGGGCTCTCACGTTCACTCCGTAGACCTTGTCGAAGGTCTTCTCGTCCGTCGCGGGGGTGGCGGGGGCCGGGTAGACGCCCGCGTTGTTCACCAGGATGTCGATGCGGCCACCGAGGGCCGTACGGGCCCGGGCCGCCAAGTCCCGGGACGCCTCCGAGCTGCCGTCCAGGTCCGCCGCCAGGAAGTCCGCCCTGCCGCCGGACGCACGGATGCCCTCCACGACCCGGGCTCCCCGTTCCGCGTTGCGGCCGGACACGATCACGTGCGCCCCCTCCGCCGCGAACGCCTCCGCGATCGCCTGGCCGATGTTGCTCGTCGAGCCCGTGATCAGCGCCGTCCTGTGCGTCAGCCGCAGGCGCTGGTTCAGGTCCTGGCCCGGTCCCGGTGTCCGTCGTTCCGTCATGGCTCGGTCTCCCTGCCTCTTGGGGTGTGCCGGTCACTGTGCTCCGTGGAAAATGGACCAGCAAGTCCAGAAAGCAGGGGGAGGAATAGGGGGAGGAATGGGAGCAGAGGCCATGGACGACACACTTACCCGCAAGGGGCGTGCCACCCGCGCCCGCATCGTCGAAGGCGCCGCCCACGTTCTGCGCGAGCAGGGCGTCGGGTTCACGACGCTCGACGACATCCGGGGGCGTACCGGTACCAGCAAGAGCCAGCTCTTCCACTACTTCCCGGACGGCAAGGAGGAACTGCTCCTTGCCGTCGCCCAGTTCGAGGCCGACCGGATTCTGGAGGATCAGCAGCCGCACCTCGGGCAGCTCGACTCCTGGGAGTCGTGGCAGCGGTGGCGGGACGTCGTCGTCGAGCGGTACGAGCTGCAAGGGGATCACTGCCCGTCCGGGGCGCTCTTTCTGCACGTCGGGCAGGCCAGGCCCGGTGCGCGGGCGATCGTGACCGAGTTGCTGCGGCAGTGGCAGGGACAGCTCGCCCGTGGCATGCGCGCGCTCCAGGCGAACGGGCTCGTGGCAGCCGAGCTCGATGTGGAGCGGGCCGCCGCCGCGCTGCTCGCGGGGCTTCAGGGTGGCGTCGCCATCCTCATGTCGACGGGTGACTCGACCCACCTCAAGGCCGCCATCGACACCGGCATCGAGCATCTGCGCCGCGCGAGGCCCACCACGGCCGCGTGAAGCGGGGCGTGCGAGCCCCGCCACGGCCACATGAAGCGGAGCACACGAGCCCGCCACGGCCACATGAAGCGGGGCGTGCGAGCCCCGCCACGGCCGCGCAAAGCAGGTCAGTGCGCCGCCGCGGGCGCGTTCTTCTTGCGGGCCCGGTACGCCGCCGCCTTGATCTTGTTGCCGCACGACTCCATCCCGCACCACTGCCGCCGCGTGCCCCGCGAGCGGTCCACGTATGTGCGCGTGCACTCCGGATTGCCGCACTCCTTGAGGAGCGGTACGTCCGGGCCGCTCAGGAGCTCGATGGCGTGGCGCGCCACCATCGACAGGGCTTCCTCCGGGGTTGCCTGCGTCCAGCGGCCGGAGGGGGTGAGTTGCGGGACCGCGGGCTGCTTGCGGGCCGCGTTGTTCACCACAGTCAGGGCCGTCCCGTCGTACTCCTCGCCGAGACGACGCGCCGTGACCAGCCGGTAGACGGCTTCCCGCACCGCCTTCGCCTGCTCCACGTCACCCTCCCGACCTGGGGAGACCGCGTCCACGACGCCTGACTCCACGTACCACGCGGCCAGCCGCTCCGGCGTCACGAACATCTCGAAGCGCAGGGAGCGGCGGGCGCGGAGCGTCGCGGCGAAGTCGAGTGCCGGGTTGCCGCAGACGAAGACATGGTCGAGGTTCACGTCACTATTCTGGCAGGTGACGTGCCGGGCTCAGAGGCCCAGGTCGGCGGCCAGGCAGGCGAAGGACTTCCACGATCCCTCGGGGTCGTAGGCGTACCGGGACGGGTGGTGCGGTGTCGACGCCTTCTCCTCCACCATGTCCTCGTGGCGGATGCGCTCGGGGAGCTTCCCGAGCCACGCGCGCGGCGTCGCCGCGGGGCTGCCGGTGGCGGGCTGGGTGTCCTGGGCGTGCTGGGCGTGCCGGGCGTGCTGGGTGTTCTCCATCGTCGAGCTCCGTTCGCGTCGTCAGAAGTGGTCTACGTCGATGACCGCCTGCGCGAAGGCCCCGGGCGCCTCCTGCGGCAGGTTGTGGCCGATCCCCGCCAGGGTCCGGTGGTCGTACGCCCCTGTGAATCTGTCGCGGTACGACACTCCGTCGCCCGGCGCCGTGAACGGGTCCCGTTCCGGGTCGAGGGTGATCGTGGGGACCTTGATGACCGGGCGCGTGGCGAGCTGCCGCTCCAGGGCGTCGTAGCGGCGCTCGCCGTCGGCGATGCTCAGGCGCCAGCGGTAGTTGTGGATGACCACGGCCGCGTAGTCGGGGTTGTCGAAGGCCGCGGCGGTGCGCTCGAACGTGGCGTCGTCGAAGTCCCACGTCGGGGAGACCGTGTCCCAGACGAACCTGGTCAGGTCGTGGCGCAGGGTCTTGTCCGCCATGGCGCTGCGGCCGCGCTCGGTGGCGAAGTAGTACTGGTACCACCAGGTGCGTTCGGCGGCGGGGGCCAGGGGCTTGAGGTTGGCCTCCAGGTTGATGATGAGGTAGCCGCTCACCGATACGAGGGCCTTGCAGCGGTCGGGCCAGAGCGCGGCGATGATGTCGGCGGTGCGCGAGCCCCAGTCGAAGCCCGCGAGGACGGCCTTCTCGATCTTCAGGGCGTCCATGAAGGCGATGATGTCGGTGGCGATGGCCGACTGCTGGCCGTTGCGGAACGTCCGTCCGGAGCGGAAGCGGGTCGGGCCGTGGCCGCGCAGGTACGGGACGAGCACCCGGTAGCCCTCGGCGGCCAGGCGCGGGGCGACGTCCACATAGCTGTGGATGTCGTACGGCCAGCCGTGCAGGCAGATCACCACGGGGCCGTGGGCGGGGCCCAGTTCGGCGTAGGCGACGTTCAGCAGACCGGCCTCGATGCGCCGCAGGGGCGGGAAGGCGGTGTGCCCGCCGGCGGGGTGCGCGCCGGGGGTGGCCGTGGGGGCGGGCGCCTCGGCGGACGCGCCCCGGGCGGTGGTGGCGGCGACCCCCACTCCGCCCAGTGAAACGGCCCCCGCCCCGAGCCCCTTGCTGAAGCCACGCCTGCTGATCATCCGCGTTCCTCCGCGTGTCCACGTACCCCGGCTTGCCCGATGCCTGACTTTCGCACGGCATTCGTCACCAGTCAAGGGGGTGACGCATGAGGGAAGGTCGCCCAGGTGGCCGCACTCAGTCACCGTACGAGCAAGTGACGATCCACCGTCGAGGCCACACAGCACCGACGTCGCCCCCGCGTCACCGAGAAGGCACCGGCACGTCCCGTCCGGTTCACATGGCGCTGCTGAAGTGGCTGCACCGTACAAGGACGTAACCAGCTCGTTTGAGGAGTTCCGCATGGCCAGACCGCGTCTGTCCCGTCGTCGCCTGATAGCCGCCGCCTCCGTGGCCGCCGCCACCGCGGTGGCCGTGACCGTCACCGCGTCGGCGGGGGCGTCCGACACCAAGGACCAGGCCCAGCGGGCCATCAAGGGTGGGAAGGCGAAGAACGTCATCCTGCTCATCGGCGACGGCATGGGCGACTCGGAGATCACGCTCGCCCGGGACTACACGGTGGGCGCGAACGGCCGCCTGAACATGGACAAGTTCCCGCTGACGGGCTCGTACACGACGTACGCGGTACACAAGGACGGCTCCCCCGACTACGTCACCGACTCCGCCGCGAGCGGCTCCGGCTGGGCCACCGGCGTGAAGACGGTCAACGGGCGCATCTCGAAGACGCCGGGCACCGACAAGGCCGTACCGACGATCCTGGAGCTGGCCCAGAAGAAGGGCTACGCGACCGGCTCGGTCACCACCGCCGAACTCACCGACGCCACCCTGGCCGTCCTCGCCGCGCACGCCACCGACCGCAGCTGCCAGGGCCCGGCGGACATGGCCAAGTGCCCGACGGACACGATCGCCAAGGGCGGCCCCGGCTCGATCGCCGAGCAGAGCGTCAACCACAAGGTCGACGTGCTCCTCGGCGGCGGACAGCAGCGGTTCGACCAGAAGGTCACGGACGGCAAGTACAAGGGCCTGACCGTCACCCAGCAGGCGAAGAAGCTCGGCTACCAAGTCGTCACCAGCGACCGCGAGTTGAAGAAGGTCAAGTCGGTCAGGAACGGCAAGCCCGTCCTCGGCCTCTTCGCGCCCGGCAACGTCCCCGTCGAGTGGACCGGCAAGGGCGCGGCCAAGGGCGGCACCGAGCCGCAGCGTTGCACCACCTCCAACCCGGGCCGTCCGGCGGGCACCCCCGCGCTGCGGGACCAGGCGAGCAAGGCCATCAAGCTCCTTGAGGCCAAGCAGAAGAGCGGCAAGAACAAGCAGGGCTTCTTCCTGCAGATCGAGGGCGCCTCGATCGACAAGCAGGACCACGCCGCCGACCCGTGCGGCCAGATCGGCGAGACCGCGGCGTTCGACCGCGCGGTGAAGGTCGCCCGCGACTACGCCGCGAAGCACCCGGACACCCTGGTCGTCACCACCGCCGACCACGCCCACACCAGCCAGATCGTGCCGCTGGAGGCCCAGCCGCCCGGCCTGTCCTCCACCCTCGTCACCAACGAGGGCCAGCAGCTCAAGGTCAACTACTCCACCAACACCCCCGGCCAGTCCCAGGAGCACACCGGCACCCAGGTCCGCATCGCGGCCCAGGGCCCGCAGGCGTACCGCGTCCTCGGCGTCACCAACCAGACGGACCTGTTCACGACGGTGCGGGAGGCGCTGCGGCTGGGCTGAGCCGAGCCGGGCTGCGGCTCGGCTGAGCGGGGCGCCGCGGTGGGGGCGGCGTCCAGCAGGCCGTGCGGGTGCCGACCACGGGGTCGGCACCCGCACGCGTCGCGGCACCTCCCCGCCCGGCGTTGCCCCGGCTGCCGCCCATGCCCTTGAAGGGGGAGACGCGGAAGCCGTCAGAAGCGCGGCCCCCAAGCCCCCGACAACCCCCGCCTCACCACCGAGCTGAGCACCCGCACCCCCCGCGTCGACCCCGGTGCGATCCCCGTCAGTTCGCGTACGCGGCGCAGGCGGTAGTCCAGGGTGCGGGGGTGGACGTTGAGGGCCGTTGCCGTGGTCGTGCGGTTCATGTCGTGGGTGTAGTACGCGTCCAGGGTGAGGAGGAGGTCCGGGCCGGGGGCCAGGCGGTGGGCCAGGGTGTGGAGCCAGGCGTCGACGAACGGGACGTCCGCCACGGCCAGTTCGACGAAGACGTCGGCCGTGGTGTGCGGGCGTGCGGGCGATCTTCGCAGGGGGGCCGCCCTGCTGATGCGTCTCGCCCGGTCGAGGGCGGTGGGCAGGTCGGGGAGAGCGGTGGTGGTGGTGCCTGCCGCGCAGGGGGTGGGGAGGGATTGGGCGAAGTCCCGTATGAGGTCGAGTACTTCGGGGATCCGTACTTCGGGGTCTCGTATCTCGGGGTCTCGCATCTCGGGCTCCCGTACCTCGGGGTCCCGTGCTCCTGGTAGTCGTGTGGGGGCGGGTGTGGCCGGGGGCGCGGGGGTCAGCGGGGTCAGGGCTATGAGTTCGCCCGGCGTCGACGCCGTTGGCGGGGACCACATCAGTGGGACCTGGTGCTCCTTGATCAGCGCCTCCACCTCCCCCTCCGGGCCCCGGTCCCGCTCCGCGCCCGGGGTGCGGGGCGACGGCACCCGGATCACCGTCACCGCGCAGTGGTCGGGTACGCGCATGCCGACGGCGCGCGCGAGTTCGTCCGCCATGGGGTCGCCGGCCAGCAGTGCCCTGACGAGGAGCGCGACCTGGTCCATGTACGGGAGCCGGTGTCGCAGCGCCGCCACGAAACCCTGGCAGTACGCCTCGATGCCGCGTTCGCCCTGGGCGGCGAACCAGCCGAGGAGGCGGACGAGTTCGTCGGGGTCGCCGTCGCGCTGGGCGTCCGTCGCCTCGTTGACCTCACGGAGCATCAGCGCGGTGTGCAGGCGCAGGACGCGCTGGCGGGAGTCGAGGGACAGGCCCGAGGCGGCTCGGGACTCGCCCATCGCGGCGATGGCCGTGAGGTCGGAGGGCGTCAACTCCGCGCTCGTGGGGGCGAGTTCGCCGGTACGGCGGCGCAGCCACACCGCGTACTCCAAGGTCTCCGCCCTGGCCCGGGCGTCCACGTCCAGGATCCCGAACTCCGGGATCTCGCGCGCGTACGCGTCGACCTCCCGGCGGGCGCTGCTCGACGCGCGCCGGGCCAGCTCCGCGAAGAGGCCGTCCATGGGCCGGAGCATGCCATTCCGACGGAATTGATCGACAGGTCAGATCCGGACGCGGTTTGTCACTTCGAGTGAATCGGGGGCTGATTACGGTGGTCATTCGCGGTGCGCTTCTGTCATCGTGCGCAAAGTTGCCGGGCTGCGGCGCAATTGTCGTTCCCTTCGCTTGTGGGGTCCTGGCCAGGCGGGCTTAATGGGGGTCCGGCAATACCACTGCCATATTCATGTCCGGCTGACCTTCTTTGCTCGGGAGGAAATCGTGAGACGTGATCTCAGAACCGGGACCAAGGAAACCAGGTCCAGGAACAGCAAGAGAGTCGTGGCCGTTCTCGCCGCGTCGGCCGCGTCCGCCGCCCTCCTGGCCGCCGCCCCCGGCGCCGGCTCGGCCACCCCGGCGGCAGCCGCCAAGACCGCCACCAGCGCCGCCGCCACCAAGACCCCCGCCGCCGCCCCCAGCCTCCGCGCCTACGGCATCACCGGCGACGGCACCCTCATGGCCACCTTCACCACCGACCGGCCCACCGTCCTCGACTGGGTCCGGGTCATCACCGGGCTCGAAGGGGACCAGAAGCTGGTCGGGATCGACTACCGGGTCCAGGACGGGCTGATGTACGGCGTCGGCGACAAGGGCGGGATCTACACGATCCAGACGCCGCCGACCACCTCGGACGTCGTCGTCACCAAGGTGTCCCAGCTGAAGATCGCGCTGTCCGGAAACAAGTTCGGCGTCGACTTCAACCCCGCCGCCGACCGGCTCCGCGTCATCAGCGACAACGGGCAGAACCTGCGGCACAACCTCAATGACCACACCACGGCCAAGGACGTCGCCCTCACCACCCCGCCGGTCAGCGGCACGACCTCGGGCGTCAGCTCCGCCGCGTACACGAACAACGATCTCAACGCCACCACCGTGACCACCCTGTTCGACGTCAACACCACGTCCGACCAGGTCGTCATCCAGGCCCCCGCCAACAACGGCACCCTGTCCCCGACCGGCTCCCTCACCATCGACGCGGGCGCCGATTCCGGTCTTGACATCTTCAGTTATCTGACGAACGGGAAGACCACGTCGAACGCGGCCTTCGCGTCCCTCACCCCGTACGGCGCGAATACGCCCACCCTCTACAGCGTGAATCTCTTCACCGGCGAAGTGGCCGCCATCGGGAAATTCCCGCTGAACATCACCGACCTGGCGATCACGCTGAGCGGTGGTTGAGGCGCGAATCAGGGGCGGGTGAGCGCCGGAGGAGGGGAGAATTACGGGTTGTTGAGGGATGGCTGAGCGGTTGCCGAGGAAATACGAGAGGTATTCCGGCCGACCGCTATCCGATCTCCACCACCCGAGCCCACTCCGGCGGCCCGTCCGGTACGTAGTCGGGGTCGTTCTCGACCCGCGTCGACCTGTCCCGGCGGTGGCGGGGGAACAGGCCCACCACCGTCCGGCACGGCGGCTGCGTACGCGGCCACGGGGTCTGGCCGTCGGTGAGCGCCACGACGACGTCCGGCCGCGGCTGGGCGCGCAGGGCCCGCGCGAAGCCCGTGCGCAGATCCGTGCCCCCGCCGCCGATCAGCGGGATGCCCTCGCCCGTGCACAGGGGGTGCACGATGCGGGCCGACGCGTCGCAGGGCAGTACGGAGACCAGGTCGCGGCGGCCGCCCACGGCGCGGGCGATCGCGGCGACTTCCAGCAGCGCGCTGCCCAGCTCGGCGTCGCTGACCGAACCCGACGTGTCGACGATCACCGCGACCCGGGGCGGCCGGCGCCGCAGGCTGGGCAGCACCACCCCGGGCACCCCGGCCGACCGCCGCGCGGGCCGCCCGTACGAGTAGTCCTCCCCCACGCCGGGCCCCGAGGCGGCCGACCGCACCGCCGCCCCCAGCAACCGCCGCCACGGCTGCGGCGGATGGAACACCTCCTCCGCCCACCGCTGCCAGCCCTTCGGCGCCTTCCCCGGGCGGCCGTTGAGCCCCTGCGCCACCCGGAAGCGGACCGCGTCCCGCTGCTGGGCGCTGAGCCCGTGGGCGCCGTCCGGGCCCAGGTCCCAGTCCCGTTCGCGGCCGTCGGCGCCGCTGCCGCAGTCCAGCCAGGCCAGTTCCTGCGTACGCGGCCCGAGCCGGAACTGGCGGAGGTAGTCCTCCATCAGCTCCCCCGGCGGCAGGTCCAACGTCTCGGGCCGCACCGCCCCTTCGGGGCGCACGAGCCCGTCCCCGTACACGTCGTCGTTGATCTCGCAGTCCGCCGCGATGTTCATCCGCAGCCTGTCCCCCGCGCCCGTCAGGCCCCGCTCCCGCGCGACCCGGTCGCCGCGCCCGTGGTGGTCCCGCAGCAGGTGCGACACCTCGTGCACCCACACCCCGGCGAGCTCCGCCACCGACGTCCGGGCCACGAAGCCCGGCGAGACGTAGCACCGCCAGTACCGGTCCACCGCCATCGTCGGTACGTCCCTCGACTCGACGGTGTGCAGCGCGAACAGCGCCGTGGCCAGGTACGGCCGCACCCGTGCCGCGTGCAGTCGGGCGGCGAAGAGTTTGTCCCGGTCCAGGGGAAGGGGGAGGGTGAGAGTGAGGGGGGTGTGCGGTGCGCTGGGCGGGTTCGGTGGGGTCGCCGTCATCGTGCCGCACCCGCCGTCGCCTTCGCCGCCGCCTTCGTCCGCGTCCCCTCCCGGTCCGCGCGCTGCGACAACCGCACCGCTCCCGCCAGGCGTTCGACCGACTCCGGTACGTCCCAGTCCTCCTGTCGCAGCGACGCCAGGGTGGTCGCGGGTACGACGACGAGGTCCGGGGCGCCCGTCTCCATCGCCCGGACCAGCAGCGCCCAGGCCGCGTCCCAGCGGGACCGGTCCGGGCGGTTGCGGACGGCGGCCACCACGCCGTCGAGGGCGGCCTGGCGGAGGTCGCCGCGTTCGGGCAGGTCGGCGGTCGTCGGGTCGGCGAGGAGGAGTTCGGGGTCCGGGAGGTCCATCCGGTCGATCCCGGCGAGGAGTTCGAGGCCGGGGCCGTCCCCCACCGTGCCCCTGGCCAGCAGGGAAAGGACCTCCCGTGCCGAGCCCGCCGCGGTCGCGAACGCGATCAGGCGCAGGGTCATCTCCCAGCTCCGCGGCGACGGCCAGGCCCCGCCCCGGCGCGTCTCGCCGCTGGGCAGGCGGTGTACGAGGGCGGGGCGCGCCGTCAGCAGTTCGCACACCGCGCGCCGGGCGAACTCCACGGCCTCCGGCAGCTTCTCGGGGTCGAGCCGGGGCAGCGTCGCCCGGGGCCAGGTCCCGCCGAGGCCGCGGACGACGACCTCGTGGTCGTGGGTCCACTGCAGATGCACGAACCGGTTGGCCAGGGGCGGGCTCAGCTCCCAGCCGTCGGCCGCCGAGGAGCGGGGGTTCGCGGCGGCCACGATCCGTACGCCCGGCGGGAGTCGCAGCGTGCCGATCCGGCGCTCCAGGACCAGGCGGAGCAGCGCGGCCTGCACGGCCGGGGGCGCGGTGGACAACTCGTCGAGGAACAGCAGGCCCCGGCCCGCCCGTACCAGTCGTACGGCCCAGTCCGGCGGGGCCATCGGCACGCCCTGCTCCGCCGGGTCGTCCCCGACGACGGGCAGCCCCGAGAAGTCGGACGGCTCGTGCACGCTGGCGATCACCGTGGTGAGCGGGAGGTCCAGGGACTCGGCGAGTTGGGTCAGGGCCGCGGTCTTGCCGATGCCCGGCTCGCCCCAGAGGAGGACGGGCAGGTCGGCGGCCACCGCCAGGGTCAGGGCCTCCAGTTGGGTGTCGGGGCGGGGTTCGGTGGTGGTGTCGCGGAGGAGGGTGAGGAGGTGGGTGGCGATGGCGAGTTGGGGGGTGGCGGGGTCGGTGGGCGGGGTGGGCGAGGTGGCAGGGGCGGGCTGGGCGGGCGACGTGGACGGGGTACATGTGGGCATATGTGGTCACCTTTGGGTCGTGAGAGGCCCGGGTCGGGCCAACGGCAAGGGGGCGGGCGGCGGTTCGGGCGGGAGGAGGCGGGCGGGGCCCTGGTCAGTACGCGGTGCTGTGGCGCGTGTGCGCGCGGCTGTTCCGGCCTCGGGTACGGGGACGGGGACGGGGACGGGTGCCCCCGGAACGCCCCCCGCCCCGGCCACTCGGTCCCGCCCCGGGCACGGGCCTCGCCCCGGCCCACAGCAGCCCCGCCCGGAACAGCCCGTACGTGATCCGTCGCTCCGCCGCCACCGCCAGCTCGTCCCGCAGCGGGCCGTCGCGCAGCACCGCGTCGGGGCCGAGCAGACCTTCGACGACGGCCAGCGCACCGGCGGTGTCGCCGTGGTCCAGGCGTTCGCGGACGCCGGTGAGGCAGTCCGGGCGGCGGTGGGCCTCGTCGATGGCGCGCAGGCACGGGAGCGGGGGGCCGCCCAGGGCGACGAGGAGTTCCTCGCGGCGGACCTCGGCCGGGTCGTGGTCGAGCGGGGCGAGGGCGCCGTCGACGAAGCCGATCCGGTGCCGGGCTCCCCGGCACTCCACTACGCGTGGCTCGCCCGCGCGGTCGGGGGTGCGGGGCGGGACGGTGGCCGGCGGGCGGTCCGGTACGAGGGCCGCGGCGACGAGCGGGTGCAGCCGGTCCACGTCGTACGCACCGGTGCGGAGCAGTCCGAGGTCGGGCAGCACCCAGGTGGCCGCGTCGGGCAGGACGGGCAGCGCGGCGGCGTCCACAGCACGGCCCCCGGCATCGCCCCCGGCCCGGCCATCGACCCGGCCGTCGGCCCGCCGCCCGGCCCGGCCATCGGCCCGCTCGACACCCGCGACGCCCTCGACCACCACGGCCCCCGCCCCGGCCAGCCGCAGCACGAGCCGCCGCCGAGCCCCGAACCGTACGGCGAACAGCCCGTCGGTCCGCCCCTCGGCCCGCAGCAGGATCTCCGCCTCCGCGGCCCAGCGGTCGACGGCACAGGGCAGCCCGCGCGGCACCGCCCGCAGCAGGTCCGGGTCCGCCGCGAGCGAGCCCCGGGCGAGCAGGCCCTCGGCGGGCGCGCCCTCGTCCGGGGCGCCGTCGACGCGCGGCCGATCGGCCCCGGAACGTACGCGCAGCTCGTCCGCCCTCCGCACGTCCCACAAGTGCCGGTGCAGATCGAACCGGAACCGTCGGCTGGGGTGCGGATGCGGGTCCCGGTGGCCGAACGCACCGGCCCCCGGCCGCGACCCGTCCCACAGTGCGAGGCTGATCCGCTGCCCCGCGTCGGCCCACGCGGGCGGCGTCCGGGCCACCAACCGCACCGCGTGCGGTGCGCCGTCCCGCGCCCCCGTGTCGTACCGGGCGAGCGCGACCGTGAGTCCCGGCCGCAGCAGCCCGTCGGGGGCGATCCTCGGCAGGTGCCAGCGGAGCAGGTCGGGGGCGAGGTGGCGGAGGTCGTCAAGGACGCGGGCGGCGAGTTCGCGGCCGTGGGTGGCCGTCAGGGCACGCGGGTTGAGGTCCACGTCGACGCCCGCGGCGGCGCACGCACCGGCCCAGTCCCCGGCGCGGCGGCGGGCGGTCGCGGTCTCGATCATGGCGGGCGGCACGGCGAACTCGCGTACGCGCGGCCAGAAGGAAGGGCGCCAGGAAGGGCGCTGGAAGGAACGTCGGGTGTGCCCGTTCGCGGTCTCGGTGAGCATCAGCACTCACCTTGCGCGGCCGGGACCCCCCATCTGTCAACAGAGTGAGTCGTCATCGCGACGGATGGTACGACTCCTGAGTCCGCCCTGTCAGGTGTTTTTCCTGAGCTGTACCGAGTCCTGTCCCGCACTGTACGGAGTCTGGAACTTCGGGGAACGTGGGGGCGTTGGCAGAAGGACGCGCGGAACGCGCGCGCACGAGCGGTTACATGGCAGAAGCTGAGGTGGCACGGATGGCTATGTGGGACAAGCTCAAGGAGCAGGCCAAGGGTCTGCAGCAGGCGCAGGGTTCGCGCGGTTCGAGCGGGCACGGCAGCGGGCACGGGCGGCCGGGCGGGTCCTCCGGCAGTTCGAAGGCGCAGCTCATCAGCACGCTCAAGACGCAGCTCACGTCCCTCAAGACGGAGCTGAAGAGCGGTTCGTACCGGGACGCGAGCATGGCCATGTGCGCCCTGGTCGCGGCCGCCGACGGCCAGGTCGACCCGGCCGAGCGGCAGCACGTGGAGTCGCTGATCCTGCAGAACGACGTGCTGAAGAACTTCCCGTCGGACCAGTTGCTGCAGCGGTTCAACAAGCACGTGGACCAGCTCGCGTTCAATTTCCAGCAGGGCAAGACGGAGGTCCTGCAGGAGATCGCCAAGGCGGCGAAGAAGCCGACGGAGGCGCGGGCCGTCGTGCAGACCGGCTTCGTCGTGGCGGGCGCGGACGGGTACGTCGCCCCGGCCGAGGAGCAGGTCCTGCGCGAGGCGTGCACCGCACTCGGCCTGTCCCCGCAGGAGTTCGGCCTCTGAGCCGCCCCCGCCGACCGAGCTCCTGCGACCCCGGCGGGACAATATCTGTCGTGACGACATGAGGAATAGCGGTGGGGCACGATGAAGGTTCCTTACCCGACAGCCGGAGCAAATTCCTTTTCCGCCCTCTGCCGATCCTGCCGTGCTACTGTCGATCTCAGTTGCAGTTGTGGTTCCCGAAAACTTGCAAGCGCCCACACCGGCTCCTGATGAAGGATGCCGGTACAGCGCTGTGGTATCTCCGGTTCATTTTTTCCGGCGGGGCAATCATCACGGCGACACGGAGTCCGCACAGGGTGGACTCCGAGCACCGCCCCGAAGGAGAAATAAAATGGCTGCTGGTACCGTGAAGTGGTTCAACGCGGAAAAGGGCTTCGGCTTCATCGAGCAGGACGGCGGCGGCCCCGACGTCTTCGCCCACTACTCGAACATCGCCACCCAGGGCTTCCGCGAGCTGCTTGAGGGCCAGAAGGTGACGTTCGACATCGCGCAGGGCCAGAAGGGCCCGACGGCGGAGAACATCGTTCCCGCCTAAGCAGCGGTTACACGCACTTCGCAGCTGGGGCCCGCACCTTGGGGTGCGGGCCCCAGCTCGCTGCGTTTCCGGGCACCGGACGTCAGACACCGGACACCAGGCACCGGACCCTCAGTACCGCTGACGCGACTGCCGCGTCCGCCGCATTCGACGAAGACGTCGACAGCACCGTTGACATCGCCGTAGGCATCAACACCTGCGGCGAATTCCGCGGGAAATATCCCGCCGTTCTTGGCTAGTTCTTGCGATTCTCTGCGCCGCCCATGTGCTGCGGGAATTCCTTGATACCTGCCGTTACGTGCCACATCAAGGAAGGCCCCGCATGAACCGCACGCGCGAAAACGACCGCTACACCCGTACCCGAACCGGGGGTTCCGGCCGCCCCGGCCGCACCGGCTCCAGTCGCCCCAATTACTCCGGCTCCGGCTCCGCGGGCCGTTCCGGCGGCCCCTCCCGCGGAAACGGCTACAGCCGTCAACGCCCCTCCCTGCAGGGTGAGTTCGCCCCGCCGAAGACGATCACCCCCGCGCTGCCCGCCGCCGAGGCGTTCGCCGACCTCGACATGCCCGCGGAACTCCTCACCGCGCTCGGCCGGGAAGGCGTCGCCGTGCCGTTCCCGATCCAGGCCGCGACCCTGCCGAACACCCTCGCGGGCCGCGACGCCCTCGGCCGCGGCCGCACCGGCTCCGGCAAGACGCTCGCGTTCGGCCTGGCCCTGCTCGCCCGTACGGCGGGCCGTCGTGCCGAGCCCAAGCAGCCGCTCGGACTCGTCCTCGTCCCCACGCGTGAGCTCGCCCAGCAGGTCACCGACGCGCTCACCCCTTACGCCCGCTCGCTGCGGCTGCGCCTCGCCACCGTCGTCGGCGGGATGTCGATCGGCCGCCAGGCCGGCGCGCTGCGCGGCGGCTCCGAGGTCGTCGTCGCGACCCCGGGACGGCTCAAGGACCTCATCGACCGGGGCGACTGCCGCCTGGACCAGGTCGCCATCACCGTCCTCGACGAGGCCGACCAGATGGCCGACATGGGCTTCATGCCGCAGGTCACGGCGCTGCTCGACCAGGTGCGGCCGGACGGGCAGCGGATGCTGTTCTCCGCCACCCTGGACCGCAACGTCGACCTGCTCGTCCGGCGCTACCTGAACGACCCGGTGGTCCACTCCGTCGACCCGTCCGCGGGCGCGGTGACCACGATGGAGCACCACGTGCTGCACGTGCGCGCCGCCGACAAGCACCAGGCGACCACCGAGATCGCGGCCCGCGACGGCCGGGTGATCATGTTCCTGGACACCAAGCACGCGGTGGACCAGCTGACGAAGCACCTGCTCAGCAGCGGTGTGCGGGCCGCGGCGCTGCACGGCGGAAAGTCCCAGCCGCAGCGCACCCGGACCCTCGCCCAGTTCAAGGACGGGCATGTGTCGGTGCTCGTCGCCACCAACGTCGCCGCCCGCGGCATCCACGTCGACCAGCTCGACCTGGTCGTGAACGTGGACCCGCCCACCGACCCCAAGGACTACCTGCACCGCGGCGGCCGCACGGCCCGCGCCGGGGAGTCCGGCAGCGTCGTCACCCTGGTGACCCCCAACCAGCGGCGGGCGATGAGCCGTCTGATGGCGTCCGCGGGCGTCACCGCGCAGACCACTGAAGTACGCTCGGGAGAGGCGGAGTTGAGCCGTATCACCGGAGCCCAGGCGCCGTCCGGGGTGCCGGTCGTCATCCGCGCCCCGGCCCCGGAGCGGCCCCGCCGCAGCGCATCGTCCTCGCCCCGGGGACGTCGCGGTCGCGGCGGACGGAACCGGTCCGCCACCCCGAGGTCCTAGAGTCTCCTCAGGGCCCCGTAGCCCCGGGGCCCCACCCGGACTTCCCGGGCCCCGTAGCGCCACAGCCCCGTGGCCCCGCTCAGCCCGCCAAGACCGTAGCCCCGCTCAGCCCCTTCTCTCCCCGTCTGTGAGGCATCATGCGCTGCGTCATCGCCAGGTTCCCGTTCGACCTCTCCAAGAGCGAAGTGCTGGCCACGATGAAGGACGTAGATCCCGAGCCGGTCACCGGCGGCGAGTACGTGATCATCGGCCGCCGCAACTACCCCGCCAAGCAGGTGGGCGCCGTCATCACCCGCCAGGACCGCCGCGACTTCACCAGCGGCGAGGTCACCCGGGCCATGACCCGGCTCGGCTTCACCTGCCGCAGCGCCCAGGAGCCCGCCCCCCAGCAGGCCCTCGCCCCGGTCGAGAACGCCTCGGCGCTGCTCGGCGGCCCCCTCCCCGGCCCCACCACGCTGGAGCCGTAAGGCGCCGCACACAGGTCCGAAAGCCGTGAAGGGCCCCGCCGACTCAGGTCGGCGGGGCCCTTCACGCATGTGTGCTCACTGGTCGGAGTAGCTGAAGTCACCCACGGTCCAGGCGCTGACGTCCTTGATCGCGACCCGGTACATGCCCCCGGTCTCGGGGATCCCCACGCTGCCCTGCAGGATCCGGGCGAGGTGGAAGTGGAGATGCGTGGGCGCCGTGCCGCCGCCGTCGTCCGGGTCCGGTGCGGACCGGACAGGCATGCTGTGACCGGCGAAGACGTCGGAGAACGGGCCCAGCTGGTCGGAGTCCTTCAGGACCTCGGAGACCCGCTGCCGCCACACGCTTTCGGGGGCGAGGCGGCCGGTGAGCACGGCGCCGGCGACGACCACGGTGAGCGACATCTGATTGCTCTGCTCCGACTCGACCATGGCGGAGATGTTGGCGAGCAGCTCGTCAGGGTTCGACATGACAGCGGATTCTATTCAGCGGCCGGTCCCGGCCCCACCCCGCGTCCGCCCCCGCCGGGCGGTGGAAACAGAAAGTCGCCAGGGCGGCGGAGGGGGCGCATGGTGTTGAATTCGTTCGGGGCCCCGGGTGCCGTACGGCATCGGGGCCCTTCGACGCGTTGCACAACGAGGTGACATGACAGCAGATATCCCCCTCAGTGGTCGTCTGGACGACGACGACTACCCCGCCTACACGATGGGCCGAGCTGCGGAAATGCTCGGCACCACCCCGGGATTCCTCCGGGCCATCGGCGAGGCCCGCCTGATCACCCCGCTCCGCTCGGAGGGCGGCCACCGGCGCTACTCCCGCTACCAGCTGCGGATCGCCGCCCGCGCCCGTGAACTCGTCGACAAGGGCACCCCCATCGAGGCGGCGTGCCGCATCGTCATCCTTGAGGACCAACTTGAGGAGGCGCAGCGGATCAACGCGGAGTACCGGCGCGCGGCGAGCGAGGCGGCGGGCGGCGGGGCTGCCGAGTCCGCATCCGACGCCGAGTCCGGCAGCGGGGCCGACGCCGAGTCCGCCCCCCGGCCCGACACCGGCACCGGCTCCGGACCCGCCCCCCGCTGAACCGCTCAGCACACCTCCGCCGCCGCTGCCGCCATCAGGCGCTCGGCGTCGCACGCGGCCACCTCCGGCGGGACCACGAGCAGGTCCCAGCGGCCCCGGCCGGGGCTGAGCAGGCAGATCGTGTGGCGGTTGCGGCTGCCCGGCTCCCTGCGCAGGCGTAGGACGTGGCCGGCGATGAGCAGCCGCCCGGGGGACGCCGCCCAGATGTCCGCGTTCACGGCGGCGCCGGTGACGTGACCCCAGGTCGGGGGCAACGCGCCGATGAGCAGCGGGAGTTCGATCATGAGGTCGCGGGAGCGGGGCCACCACGCCCCGTCGATACGGCGGGGCCGGGGGCCGTGCGGGGCCAGTCGCAGCCGGGCCACGGGCTGGGCGGGTGGGCGCTGCAGGACGGTGGACATGAGCAGGCAACTCCTGTCTGGGGCTCGCCGAACCAGGCGGCGGGCGGGGGTCCTCGGCCTCGGATAGGGGGCCGTGCGGCCGGGGTCTCGGGCCGTCCTCGTGCGGGGGGCGGGGGCGTCGGACGCGACGGTTCCCGCGGGAAAGCGGCTCGGGGCGCCGACGGGCGGAAAGCCGTCCGGGCGAGCAAAGGACGAGGCCGGTCCGGTCATCGGCGTGCGAGGTGCCCTCGGTACCCCCACCGTACTCGCCCGGCGGGACAGCGACGGGACACCAGCGGGACACCGGCGGAAAGAGCGCCTCCCGGCAGCCCGGCACCGGGGCTCCCCGCACTCCCCCGGCACCCCCGCTCCCCCGGTCACCCTCCGCCCCCAAACCCACCAGGAAGCGTCACGTACGACCACCGCGCGGACGGCCTGTGCGCACACCCGAAGCGGCCGGGATCCGCGCCGTCCCCGGCAGTACGCTGGCCGTACGGCCGCCCGTGACCCCGGCCCTCTCCGTACAGTCCCACTCCGCGCAACAGAGGCCCTGCGCAAGGCGAAAGCACCTGGAAGCCAGAGGAGAGGGGACCCATGGGCCCGCATCCCGCCCTGTTCGAAGAGTGCCAAGTGGTCCGCATGGAAGGCGAGTTGGACCTCACCACCGCCCCGGACCTGACCCGCGCCCTGGAGCGTGCCCGCGACCGGAGCACCGGCCGCCTCTTCCTGATCGTCGACCTGAGCCGGGTGACGTTCATGGACGGCAGCGTCCTCACGCCGCTCTGCACGGCCTGGGAGGACTGCCGACGGCGGCTCGGCTGGATCCGCCTCGTCCACACCGGTCCCGGGACGTCGCTCGTGCTCCGGGCCAGCGGTCTGGCCGACCGGTTTCCCCGGTACGCGAGCACCCGGGACGCCTGGTGGGGGGTGCCTGCCGACCGGGCCGAACGGCACCCCGCGGCGGCGGACCGGCCCGCGTAGTCGAGAACAGCCAGGTGGCGGCCGCGCGCCCACCGCCTAGTCCGCCCGCAGCGACCGCCAGATCCGGTCCGGAAGCACCCGGACCGCCTCGTCCAGATCCACCTCGTACGTGCCGGACAGCCAGCGGTGGGCCGTCTCCGCGACCGGGCCCAGGAGCAGGACCTCGATCATCTGGCCGGGCAGCGCGGCCACTTCACCGGCGGCGACGCGGGCGTACATCCAGGCGGAGATGGCGGCGAACTTGGCCTCCTTGGCCGCCATCACCTCCTTGGCGTGGGCGGCGAGATAGCGGGAGTGCGTGGAGGCGTGCAGGAAGGTGGCCATGTCGCGGTGGCCGCGGGTGAAGTCCAGGTACGACCGGACGAAGGCCTGGATGCCGGTGCGGGCCGTCCGGCAGCGGGTGACGGCGGCCACCACCGGGTCGCAGAGCTGGTCCTGGCAGCGGATGTAGAGCGCGGCGGCGAGGCCGTCGAAGCTGCCGAAGTGGTGGTAGAGGCTGCCGAAGCTGACGTCGCTCGCCGCTGTCACCGCGTTGACCGTGAAGCCCTGCTGCCCCGAATCCGCGTACACCCGCAGGGCCGTGTCCAGGAGCAGGTCGACGGTGGCCTCGCCACGCTGCTGCTTTGGCGCCATGCGGAACAGCGTAGTTCAGATTCCAGCACCGAAAACTTTTTCTAGAAAAAGTCTCTAAAAATGTCGTTGGGTGGGCCACACTCTCTGCCATGGTCAGTCATGAGTCCGAGTCGGGTCGGCCGCCGGTGCACCAGCCGGTCCCCGGCAACCCCTACGCCCAACCGGGGCCACCGCAGCCGCCGTTCCCGCCCCCGCCCGGACCGCGCCCCGCCAACTCCCGCAAGCGCGCCCTCGTCGTCGGCGTCGGCGCCCTCGCGCTCGTCCTGGTCGGCACGGGCGTCTTCGTCCTCACGCGGAGAGACGGCGACGAGGGCAAGGACGGTTCCCGCAAGCCGGTCGCACAGGACTCGCGGAAGCCGTCGGGGGGCGGCCGCGAGTCCGCGCCGGAGCGGGACGGCAGCGACGACGACGGCGGCAAGGGCACCGGGTCGGCCGGTCAGATCGACGTGAACGCCGGCCGGAAGCCCGGTGACGCCAAGGCCTGGCTGGCCGTCAACGACGTGCGACTGCCGGGCAAGGGCGCCCAGTTGCAGGACCTGTGGCGGGTGGACGGCCTCGTCGCCCAGGCCGAGTACGACGAGGTCACCGCGTTCAGGAGCAAGGACGGCACAAGGGCGTGGCGGCTTCGGCTGCCCGGCGAGGTGTGCGACACCCCGGTGAACCCCTCGCCCGACGGCAAGGTCGTCGTCGCGTACACCAAAAGCGAGGCCAGGGTCGGGGCGAAGTGCAACCAGCTCCAGTCGATCGACCTGCGGACCGGGAAGAAGGGCTGGCACAAGGAGCTGGCCGAGCACAACACGCTGGACAGCACCTCCGCCACGCACGTGGCGATCTCCGGCTCCACCGTCATGGTCGACCAGGACTCCATCGCGCACGCCTACCGCATGCGGGACGGCAAGCGGCTGTTCACGACCAAGCACCAGCGCGAGGGCGCCTGCTTCCTGCACGGGGTCGCGGGCGGCGCCGGTCTGATCCAGGTGCAGTCCTGCGCGGCGGGCTCGAACCTCGCCAACGGGCGCCTGCGCAAGCTCGACCCCCGTACCGGCAAGGTCGACTGGGTCTACCGCAGCAGGAAGGGGTGGACCATCGACAAGGTCTACTCCGTCGACCCCGTCGTGGTCTCCCTGCGCAGCCGCGCCGAGCCCGAGAAGTGGGCCCTCGCCGCCGTCGACGAGCGGGGCGGGCAGCGCTCCTGGATCGACCTCGGCCGGCGCAAGGAGAAGTTCGAGCAGTGCACCGGGGCCGGGGACTCCGGTGAGGGCGTGCAGAACTGCGCCGGGGGCGTCGTCGCCCACGACACGCTGTACCTCGCGAGCAAACCCGACGACATCCTCGGGCCCAACAAGATCGTCGCCTTCGACCTCCGTACGGGGAAGGCCAAGTGGTCCGCCGGAGCCGGGGGACGGCAGCTCCT
This sequence comes from Streptomyces flavofungini, assembly GCF_014650815.1. Lineage (GTDB taxonomy): Bacteria > Actinomycetota > Actinomycetes > Streptomycetales > Streptomycetaceae > Streptomyces > Streptomyces flavofungini. The sequence continues at coordinate 46,265 of NZ_BMVR01000009.1, read as the reverse complement.
GCCCGTCACCCGCAGCGAGCGGGACGGGCCCGGGGTGATCGTCTACGCGCGGCCCTACCGGGACAGGACCGGGCGGACCCTGCTGCTCCCGCCCGGCGGCGGCAAGCCGAAGGTGCTCCTGAAGCACACCGCCGCCGCGCAGAAGATCGAGGTGTTCATGTTCGCCGGGAACACGATGTACTTCGACGGGCGGATCCACATCACGCCGTCCCGCCTGGACGGCAGGAGCCATGGCGCCAAGGGGGAGGAGGGGGACGGGCGGATGCTCTCGTTCGGACCATGACGCCCGCCGTGCCGCCCGCGCGGCCGGGCTTCGGGGGCCGACGGCGCGACCCGCCCGCTTCCCGTTGCCTGCTCTGTTGCCGTAGCCGCCCCCGCCGCTGCCGTCCCTGTCGCTGTTTCTGTAGCCGTTCCTGGAGCCACGATGACCAACCCGCCCTCGCCGCAGTCGCCTCCGCCGCAGCCGGAGGGCTTCGGCCCGCCGCCTCCGCAGGGGGCCCCGCAGGGTGGCTTCGGCCCGCCCGTCGAGCCGCCGCCCGCGGGGTTCGGCCCGCCCGTCCAGCCGCCGTCCGGCGGGTTCGGCCCGCCCGGCGGCTTCGGCCCGCCGCAGCCGGTGACCCAGCCCGGCGGGACACCGGGTGGGGGCGGGCGGTCCCGGGGCCGGATGGCGATCGTGGGCTCGGCGGTGCTCGCCATCGCGCTGATCGTCGGGGGCGGTGTCTGGTACGCCGCCCAGCGGGGCGATGACGACGGCTCGAAGGACAAGACGGCGGCCAAGCCGAAGGCCGACGGCGCCGGACCCGCGTACGAGAAGCCGAAGGAGCCGGTACCGGCCGAGCCCAAGGTCTTCTTCAAGGGCGCGGCCGAGCAGCCCAAGCTGCCGAAGGGGTCGAGCACCTACCGCGTGAAGGGGTCCTGGCTCACCGACAAGGTGTACGCGAAGGCGTCGGTCAAGCGGATCACCGGCCTCGACCCGGACACGGGCAAGGACCTGTGGAAGATACCGAAGCCCGGGATGTCCTGCGCGGGCTCCACCAACCTCGGCCACGGCTCCATCGCCGTGGTCGTCACCCAGCCCGCGCCGAAGCCCGGGGACGACGAGAACGGCTACGCCCCCTGCACCGAGATCATGGCGTTCGACGTCAACACGGGGAAGAAGCTCTGGACCAAGTCGATCACCATCGGCTACCAGGAGGAGAAGACGCAGTTCGGCCAGGCCACCATCAGCGGGAACACCGTCGCCCTCTCCGGCATCTACGGCGGCGCGGCCTTCGACGTGCGCACCGGCAAGCTGCTGTGGAAGCCGAAGCAGGCCGAGAAGTGCCGGGACGTCGGCTACGGCGGCGGCGACCGCCTGGTGGCGGTGCGCTCCTGCGGTGACCTGAGCACGCCGACGTTCAAGGTCGAACTGCTCGACCCGGCCACGGGCAAGCCCAAGTGGAGCTACAAGATGCCCCAGGGGGTGCGCAGCCCCAACGTCATCTCCACCTGGCCGGTGGTGGTCGGCACGGACTCCGGCGAGGTCACCTCGTCCGGCGCCTCGGACATCTTCTCGCTCGACGAGCGCGGCAAGCTGCGCACGAAGTTCGAGCTGCCGGACGGCCAGTACATGCACACCTGCGGGACGTCGTCGACGAACGAGGACTGCAAGGCCGTCGTGGCCGGGAACGGCAAGCTGTACGTGGCGACGGCACGGCGCGACGGCGCGAAGGAGTACTCGTCGACGAACGACATCGTGGTGTTCTCGCTGGCCACCGGGAAGACCACCGGGCAGCGCCTGAAGGGCGGCGAGGAGTACCCGATCTTCCCCCTCCGCATGGACGGCGGGAACCTGCTCATCGTCAAGAGCTCCCCGGTCACCCGGATCTTCTCCGTCAACGGCCGCACGCAGAAGCAGACCCTGCTCCTCGACGCCGGCATGCGGCCGACCAGCCTGCCCATGCTCATGTCGGAGACGCTCTACACCCACGGCAGGCTGTACATCAGCTCCGACCTGCTCTCCCGCCCGGTCTCGGACCGGAAGTCGACCATGACGGTGGGATTCGCGGCGAAATAGCGAGCACATCGAATGGCCGACCGATCGCAAGCATGATCTAACCTGGCTCCGACGGACATATGTGTGCGAAGTGCCGGGCGGTACGACGCGGTGGGGAAAGAGGACGGTCAGCAGATGCCGCGAGCTGTGCCGGCCGTCCGCCGCGTCCGCGCCGCGCTCCGAGCGGAGTGGCGGTCCCTCCGCCGCACCGCCTGGCACGAACTGCGGACCCGCCGCCTGGCCGGAGTGTGGCTCGCGCTCGGCGCCGCCCTCGCCATGATCTGCCTGCACGAACTCCAGCAGATCCCGTCCAGCGACCGCGTCGTCCGCCTGCTCAGCGAGGTCCGGGCCGACCAGCCCCTCTGGCTGTCCCTCCTGCGCACCCCGCTCTCCGTCCTGGTCCCGACCCGCGACCAGCCGGTGTGGGGCGGCCTCCCCCGCCTGCTCCTCTCCCTCGCCCTGGCCCAGCTGCTCCTGGGCTGCAGACGCACCCTGCTCATCGCGTACGCCGCGACGCTGGCCGGCACCCTCAGCGCCCGGGTCATGGTGGCCATCGGCCCCGAGCACTTCGCGGGGGTACCGGCCGCGTACGCCCACGACGTGGACACGGGCGCGTCGGCGGCGGTGGTGGGCCTCTTCACGTACCTCTCGGTACGGCTGCGCGCCCCCGTCCTCTGCCTCCTGACCGTCGTACCGACGATCGTCGGCTCGATCCTCAAGCCGAACCTGGCGGGCCGCGAGCACCTGGTCGCGGTGACGCTCGTCCTCGTCCTGGCCCTGATCCAGGAGCGCCGAAGACCGAACGAGTTCCGGACGGGCTGACCTCGACCGGGTGCGGTCGCACGGCGCCGAGGAGCGGCTGCCTACCCGTCCAGTGCCGTGCCGTACATACGGGACACCTGGATGCGGATGACCACTCTGCTGTCCGTGACCATCTGGGCCAAGTAGGCCGCCTCGTCCTCGGGGTCCGGGAAGCCCGGGGTCATGGAGAGGAGTTCGCGGCCGGTCGCGTCGCCGGGGGTCGTCGACGGGGGTGAGATCTCCGCCTCCCCTTCGGCCACCGCGAAGGTGAAGGGGTCGGGGGACACGTGCAGGGACGCGTGGGGGTCGCGGGCGAGGATGCGGGGCTTCAGGCGGTCGGCCGTTGTCGAGACGCGCAGGGTCCGGGTCTCCGGGGTCCAGTGGTGGGCGACCGTCGAGAGGTGCGGGTGGCCGGTGGAGCGGACCGCGGCCAGGGTGCCGAAGGGGTGCTCGCGGAGGATGTCCGAGGCTTCGGCGTCGGTCAGGGGGCGGGGGGACGGACCCGTTCCGGGCTTGGGCCGCGCCTCCGGATCGGGCTGCGTGTCCTGCTGGGGCTGGGTGTCCTGCCGGGGCTGGGTGTCCTGCCGGGGCTGGGTGTCCTGCCGGGGCTGGGTGTCCTGCCGGGGCTGGGGGCGCAGTACCGTCACCGCCACCACGAACGCCGCCACCAGCAGGGCCGCCCCTACCGTGAACGCCAAGTGGTAGCCGGACGTCAGGGCTTCGGCCCGGGTCCTGCCCTCGGCCAGGGTCTGCTCCGTGCGGGACGCCGCCAGGGTGGAGAGGACCGCTACTCCCAGCGCGCCGCCGATCTGCTGTGTCGTGTTGAACAGGCCCGACGCCAGGCCCGCGTCGTCCTCCCGGGCGCCGGACATGCCCAGCGTGGTGAGGGCGGGGAGGGCCAGGCCGAAGCCCGCGGCCAGGAGCATGACCGGGAGCAGGTCCAGGGCGTACGTGGAGTGGACCGGGACCCGGGCCAGGAGGGCGAGCATCGCCAGCAGCAGGAGCAGGCCCGCCAGCAGGACGTTCCGTTCGCCGAAGCGGGCGTTCAGACGGGCCGAGGCGGCCAGCGACACCGCGCCGATCGCCACGGCCGCGGGCAGCATCGCCAGGCCGGTGGCCGACGCTCCGTAGCCGCGTACGTTCTGGAGGTAGAGCGCCACCAGGACCTGGAAGGCGAACAGGGCCGCCACCATGAGGAGTTGGACCGCGTTGGCGCCCGTCACGTTGCGGGAGCGGAACATGCGGAGGGGGAGGAGGGGGGTGCGCGCCCGGGTCTGGCGGATGGCGAACGCGGTGAGCAGCAAGGCCGCCGCCGCGGCGAACGCCAGGGTGTGGGTGGACACCCAGCCGTGCTCCGCCACCTTCACCACGCTGTAGATCCCCGCCATCAGGCCCCCTGTCACCAGGAGCGCCCCCGGCACGTCCGCCCCGGCCCCGATGCCCAGGCCCCGGTCCGCCGGTAGCGCCGGGATCGCCAGGAGCAGCGCCGCCAGGCCTATCGGCAGGTTGATGAAGAAGATCCAGTGCCAGCTCAGGGCGTCCGTCAGGACGCCGCCGAGGACTTGGCCCAGGGAGGCCCCCGCCGCGCCCGTGAAGCTGAAGACCGCGATCGCCTTCGCCCGTTCCTTCGGCTCCGTGAACAGTGTCACGAGGATGCCCAGGCTCACCGCCGAGCTCATCGCGCCGCCGATGCCCTGGAGGAAGCGGGCCGCGATCAGGGTGGCCGGGTCGGCCGCGAAGCCCGCCAGGACCGAGGCGAGGGTGAAGACGCCGATGCCCGCCAGGAACATCCGCTTGCGGCCGATCAAATCGCCCAGGCGCCCCGCGAGGAGGAGCAGGCTGCCGAACGCGATCAAGTACGCGTTCACCACCCAACTCAGGCCCGCCGACGTGAAGTCCAGGTCCTGCTGGATCGCGGGCATCGCGACCGTCACGATCGAGCCGTCGAGGATGATCATCAGCATTCCGGTGGCGATCACCCCCAGCGCCAGCCGTGGGGAGCGGGGGGACGGCGCGGCCGGGGTTCCGGGGGTCGGCTGCGGCGGGGGCGCCGAGGTGGTGGCGGATGTGGCCGTGGTGGCGGTGGTGGACATGGGGATCTCCTGCCTGCGGGAGGGGTCGTCCGATGCCCAGGACCGTAGCAGATAGTTTTGTTGCAGACTATCTATCTCGGGCGCACATCCGCCGCCTCGGCTACGCTGGCCCCATGACCGCCATGGCACCCGCCCGCACGGAACCGGACCTCTCCTTCCTGCTCGACCACACGAGCCACGTCCTGCGCACGCAGATGGCGGCGGCGCTCGGCGAGATCGGGCTGACGGCGCGCATGCACTGCGTACTCGTGCACGCGCTGGAGCAGGAGCGCACGCAGGCGCAGCTCGCCGAGCTCGGGGACATGGACAAGACGACGATGGTCGTGACCGTGGACGCCCTGGAGGAGGCGGGCCTCGCCGAGCGGCGGCCGTCGAGCCAGGACCGGCGGGCCCGGATCATCGCGGTCACCGCCGAGGGCGCGAAGGCCGCCGCCCGCAGTCAGCGGATCGTCGACGGGGTGCACGAGCGGGCGCTCGGCGCCCTCTCGGCGACGGACCGCACGGCCCTGCTGCGGGCCCTGAACCGGCTGGTCGACGGGCATCTGGCGACCCCGGCGGAGAGCCCGCGCCCGGCCCGCAGGGCGCGGCAGCGGGCCTGACGCGGGCGGGGACATCGTGGTCCACGAGCGGCCTCACGTACGGTGAGAGCTCCGGAGGAGTCATCACACGAGGGGGCCTGACATGGCGCTGTTCGGAAACGCCCACACCGTCGACCCGGCGTCGGCGCAGCAGGACTACGCACGGCTCATGGGCCACGGCGAGCAGGTCTACGCCGCGTACAAGCTGATCCGCGACACCATCCTGCTCACCGACCGCCGCATGGTCTTCATCGACAAGCAGGGCATGACCGGCAAGAAGGTCGAGTACCACTCGGTGCCCTACCGCAGCATCACGCACTTCTCGGTCGAGACCGCGGGCCACTTCGACCTGGACGCGGAGCTGAAGATATGGATCTCCAGCAACCCCGTGCCGATCGAGAAGACCTTCACCAAGGGCGTCGACATCTACGAGGTGCAGGCGATACTCACCCAGTTCGTGGCCAGGTAGCGGACGGCTTCCGGCCGAGTCCCGGACGAGTCCCGGCCGGGCCCCGGCCGAGTCGTCCGCCCCTGGGCGACGGGGTACGTTCATAGACGCACTGCACGGCAACAAGGGAACGACCCCATGATCTTCATCACCGTCAAGTTCACCGTCCGCCCCGAGCGGAGCGACGAGTGGCTCGACCTCGTCGACGACTTCACCCGCGCCACCCGCGAGGAGCCGGGCAACCTGTTCTTCGAGTGGTCGCGCAGCGTCGACAGCCCGCACCAGTTCGTCCTCGTCGAGGCCTTCCGCGACGGCGAGGCGGGCGCGGCGCACGTGGAGTCCGCGCACTTCCAGGCCGCGATGGACACCATGTCGTACGCCATCGCCGAGATCCCCCAGATCGTCAGCACCGACATCCCGGGCATGGACGGGTGGGGGCGGATGGGCGAGGTCGCGCCGCGCGAGGCCTGACCGACGCGACGAGTCGCACCCGGTCGTACGTACGCCGGCGGGGCCCCGGACCAGCACGGTCCGGGGCCCCGCGCGTACGCCGCTCCCTCAGGCGGCCGGTACCCGGTCCAGGAACCCGTGCACCGTCCGGATCCGGCCGTCCGCCGCCAGGACGATCACGTCGAACCCGGCCACCGGCGCCGAGCCGTCCGCGTCGGACACCAGCTCCCAGGTGAAGCGGGCGATGCCGTGGTGGCCGTCCACCTCACCGGTGTGGCGGAACGAGAAGCCGGGGAACTGCTCCCTGGCCCCGGCGATCACCGCCGCGATGCCCTCGTGGCCGCTGACGTCCGCCAGCGGGTCGGTGTACGTGCCGTCCTCGGTCCACGCCGCCGCCACGGCCTTGCCCAGGCTCGCGGTGTCGGCGGTGTTCCAGGCCTCGAAGTAGCGGGCGACGGCGGTCTCGTGGATGTTCTGTGCGGCCATGGGTGTTCGCCTCCGGCGGAGTCGTGGGTCGGGGCTCGCGCCCCGGGAGATCGGGGATGTCCCCCGAAGACCGGGCGGAGTGCGCCGCCCGGGCTCCGGTGACTCACAGACTGCCGGGCGGGCGCGGGCGGGTCGATTACGCCCGAGGTAATGCCGGACCCCGGCCGGCCCCCGCCCCGCGGTCGGCGCGCGCATGACTTTCGCCGTCGCCCCACGTGTGCTTGCCTGGGGGGCCAATTCCATGGGGTGGGACGGGAGTTGTGGATGCGTAAGGCGTGGTGGGTCGGTGTGGTGCTCGGCGCGTTGCTGGTCGGCGGGTGCGGGGACCCCGGCTCCGGCGACGGGGGCGACCAGGGGGCGCCGCCCGCCCCCGCACCCGGCGACCCCACCGGCAGCGCGTCCCCGACCACCCGCGGCCGCGCGGACGGGCCGAAGGACCGGGGCGACCGCGAGGCCCGCGCGGGAACCGGCAAGGACAGGACCGGCCCCGACCGCCCGCGCCCCGCCACCGGCCCCGCGGTCCTCTACCTCGGCGACTCCCTCGCCATGGAGAACCAGACCGTCCTCGGCGGCCTCCTGCGCACCCGGCTCGGCGCCCGCTACACCAGCGCCCCCTACTCCGGCACCACCCTCTGCGACTACCTGGAGGGCACCGGCGAGGACTCCCTCGTACCGGACAAGGACAAGGCGGCGGCGCTCGTGCGGAAGCTGCGGCCCGACTATGTGGTGCTGCAGTTCTGGGGGAACGCGTGGGGCTACACGCCCTGCATGAAGGGCATCACGTACGACAAGGCGCGGGACACGTACTTCGCGCGGTACGCGGCCGACGCGCGCCGTCTGACGGGGCAGATCACGGACGCCGCGCGGGAAGCGGGCGGCGAGCGGCCGCGGGTGGTGTGGGTGTCGCAGGGGCCGGACCCGATGACCCCGGACCGGGTGCGCCGCGTCAACGCGCTCTACCGTCAACAGGCCGCCGCCACCGGCGACCTGGTGTCCGACGCGGGCAAGGCCGTCAGCCCCGCCGCGGCCCGGCACACCTGGGTGGAGAAGCTGCCCTGCACGGCGTACGAGCGCGCCCACCGCACGTACTGCACCGAACCGGAGCGCGACCGCACCGCCCTGCACCGCGCCGACGACCCCCTGCACTTCTGCCTGGCCCCGACCACCCCCAAGTCCCGCCCCTGCCCGGTGCGTTCGCCGGGCATCCGGCGCATCGGGCAGGCGGTCGCGGACACGCTGCGGGCACATGCGGCCCGCTGACCGCGCCGACCCGCCGGACCGGCCCTAGCGGCGCCAGGCGCTGTACGACATGACGTCCCCCGCCTCGACGGCGAAGCGCGGCTGGTCCTTGGTGAACAGCACCTCCAGGCCGAGGGCCTCGCCCGTGTCGGGGTCGAGGATCAGCATGTAGCGCAGGTGCTCGTCGCGGGATTCGTGGACGTACGCCTGCCCGGAGCGGCCGAGGCGGTCGGTGACGGTGCCCGCGGGGCGCAGGCCGCCGCTGTCGGCGAGGAGCCGGGCCAGGGCGGCGCTCTCGCGGGCGCCGAGGGTCCAGGTGTCGAGGAGCGAGGGCAGCGCGTCGAGGAGTTCCTGGGTGCCGGCGGGGGTGGTGCGGCGCGGGAAGCCCGGGTCGTGGACCTCGGTGAGGTAGGCGCGCAGGGCGGCGGCGGTGTGCGGCGGGCGGGCCCGGGGCGGGGCGTCGGACCGGCTCGGCGGGAAGACGCGCTCGCTGAGGAACTTGCCGTCGGCCTCGACGCGTTCGGTGCGGCTGCCGTCGGGGCGCCAGCGGACCTCCCGCTCCTCGGGCAGCGTGACGGGGCGGTCGGCGTCGGGCCCCTCGTCCATGGCGAGGCTCCAGGTCTGCACGTGGGCGCCCGCGCGCAGCCGCGGGCCGCCGTCGCGGGCGGCGGACTCGGCGCGGTCGGCGAGCCGGTCGAGCGTCACGGCCGCGTCGTCGCGCGGGTGCAGGGCGCCGGGCGCGGCGGCGGTGGCGGGCGCGGCGGCCAGGTCGGGCATGGTCAGCGCGAACACGGCGGCGAGGGCGACGGCGGCGGCTTCGGCCCACAGGACGACGCGGCGGCGGGCGCGCCGGGCGCGGGTGCGGTGCAGGAGCTGGTTGAGGCCGCGCTCGGCGACGTGGTCCAGGGGGCGGTCGCGCCAGGGGCCGGTGGTGGCGGAGACGGGGTTGGCGGCGCGCAGGAGGTCGAGGTCGCCGCGGTCGTCAAGGTGGTCAGTCACGGCTCTCAGCTCCCGCTCGTCCCGCTCGTACATTCATCTGCATCCGGTCGATCTCCGCCCGGAGTCTGCGGCGGGCCCGGTGCAGCCGCATCGCGGCGGCGCCCGGGCTGCACTCCAGGGCCACCGCGAGTTCGTCGACGCCCAGCTCCTCCCAGGTGGTGAGGCGCAGCGCCTCCTGGTCGGCGGGCGAGAGCCGGGCGAGCGCCTCGTGCACCCAGGAGCCGGGGCGTTCGGTGTCCGGGCTGTCCACGACCTGGTTGCCGTGGGCGCTCTCGTTCAGGCCGATGCGGTGCAGCAGACGCCGTCGGCGGCCGAGCCCGCGCACGGTGTTGGCCAGGCAGTTGCGGGCGACGGCGTACAGCCAGGGCAGCGGCGCGGCGGGGAGTTCGGCGCGGCGCCGCCAGGCTATGGAGAAGACGTCCGCCACCACCTCCTCGACCTCGTGGGCCTCCCCCGCGTCGAGCCGGCGTGCGACGAACCGGCTCACCGCCCAGTAGTGCTCGCGGTAGGCGGCCGCGAAGGAATCGTCCGTGCTCATGGACCGTAGGTGTCCGGCATGGGTCCGATCCTCACACCCGGCCGCTGTGATTCTCACGGCAGGGGGCAGCGGTGACTGAGGACCGGCTTCCGGACACGTACGGGGCATGAGGTCAACCGTGAAGTGGCTGACGACCACGGACCACAAGACGATCGGCACGCTGTATCTGGTGACGTCGTTCGCGTTCTTCTGCATCGGCGGGGTGATGGCGCTGTTCATGCGCGCCGAGCTGGCCCGCCCGGGTACGCAGATCATGTCGAACGAGCAGTTCAACCAGGCGTTCACGATGCACGGCACGATCATGCTGCTGATGTTCGCGACGCCGCTGTTCGCGGGCTTCGCGAACTGGATCATGCCGCTGCAGATCGGTGCGCCCGATGTCGCGTTCCCCCGCCTGAACATGTTCGCCTACTGGCTGTACCTGTTCGGCTCGCTGATCGCGGTCGGGGGCTTCCTCACCCCGCAGGGCGCGGCCGACTTCGGCTGGACCGCGTACGTCCCGCTGTCGGGCGCCGTGAACTCACCGGGCATCGGCAGCGACATGTGGATCATGGGGCTCGCGTTCTCCGGCTTCGGCACCATCCTCGGCTCGGTCAACTTCATCACCACCATCATCTGCCTGCGCGCCCCCGGCATGACGATGTTCCGGATGCCGATCTTCACCTGGAACGTGCTGCTCACGGCCGTCCTCGCGCTGCTCGCCTTCCCGGTGCTCGCCGCCGCCCTCTTCGCCCTGGAGGCCGACCGGAAGTTCGGGGCGCACATCTTCGACGCGGCGAACGGCGGGGCGCTGCTGTGGCAGCACCTGTTCTGGTTCTTCGGCCACCCCGAGGTCTACATCATCGCGCTGCCGTTCTTCGGCATCATCTCCGAGGTCGTCCCGGTCTTCTCGCGCAAGCCGATGTTCGGCTACATGGGCCTGGTGGGCGCGACGATCGCCATCGCGGGCCTCTCCGTGACGGTGTGGGCGCACCACATGTACGTCACGGGCGGCGTGCTGCTGCCCTTCTTCTCCTTCATGACGTTCCTGATCGCCGTCCCGACGGGCGTGAAGTTCTTCAACTGGCTCGGCACGATGTGGAAGGGCTCGCTGTCCTTCGAGACGCCGATGCTGTGGGCGGTCGGCTTCCTCATCACGTTCGTCTTCGGCGGTCTGACGGGCGTCATCCTGGCGTCACCGGCGATGGACTTCCACGTGTCGGACTCGTACTTCGTCGTCGCGCACTTCCATTACGTCATCTTCGGCACCGTCGTGTTCGCGATGTTCTCCGGATTCCACTTCTGGTGGCCGAAGTTCACGGGCAAGATGCTGGACGAACGGCTCGGGAAGATCACCTTCTGGACGCTGTTCATCGGCTTCCACGGGACGTTCCTCGTACAGCACTGGCTCGGTACGGCGGGCATGCAGCGCCGCATCCCGGACTATCTGGCGGCGGAGGGCTTCACCGGCCTGAACACGCTCTCCACGATCTTCTCGTTCCTGCTCGGCCTGTCCCTGCTGCCGTTCTTCTACAACATCTGGAAGACCGCGAAGTACGGGGAGCGGGTGACCGCCGACGACCCGTGGGGGTACGGCCGTTCGCTGGAGTGGGCCACGTCCTGCCCGCCGCCCCGGCACAACTTCACGTCGCTGCCGCGGATCCGGAGCGAGTCGCCCGCGTTCGACCTGCACCACCCGGAGATCGCGGCCGAGGACGGCGCGTTGGGGACGGCACCCGCCCCGGCGGAGGTGGCGGCCCGGTGACCGCCATGGACGAGCGTCCGGTGCGCGCCCAGGTACGCCCCGCCGTCGACGCCGACACGCTGATCGGCGAGATCGAGGGCCACCTGCTCGCCGAGGCCGCCCGCGCCGAGAGCCGCGCCGCCGCCCAGCGCTTCGCCCAGCGCCTCGACTGGCTGTCGCCCGCGGAGCGCGCGGAGGTGGAGCGCCTGTACGCCGAGGACCACCTGTCGGTGACCCGGCAGGCCTGGCGCCACATCGCGGGCCGCTGCCTGGACCTGCGCGCCGAGTACGAGGAGCGGTACCGGGCGCTGCGGCGGCGGGTCCTGGCGGGCGGCCTGCTGGCGGCGGGGGTGCTGGTGGGGGTCGGGACGGTGCTCGCGCTGTCCTGAGCGGTCCGGCTCCGGCAGCCGGGGGGCCGCCGGAGCCGGGGCGCGCGGCCGTGCGCGGCAGGGGTCGGAGCGGGGTGCCCGTGGCCCGCGCGCTTCGGTACGGGTCAGAGCGGCAGCCCGTAGCCTTCGCACCTCGGCTTGAAGTCCGCCTTGTCCGCACCGAGCGCGTTGACGACGTTCTGGGTCGTCGGCCCGTCCGTGAAGAGGCCCACGTGCCCGACCGGGTTCTTCGGGCACTGGTCCTGCACGACGATGTTGCGGACGTGGTCGCCCTTCAGGAAGCCGTTGCGGTACGGGCTGGCGATCAGGTCGTACTTGGTGGCGATGACGGTGTAGCGGACGCCCGGGACGGTGTCGCCGTCCGCCCACAGTGCCCGCTGGAAGTCGGAGCCCTCCTGCTGGTCCTTGAGGCCCTGCAGGTTCAGGTGGTCGAAGGCGCCGTTGACGATGCCGAGCACCCCCAGTGCCTTGCCCAGGTTCACCAGGCCGCTGAGGGTGGTGCCGTGGTTGGTGGGGGCGAGCGCGACGAGCCGGTCGACCTTCTGGGCGCCGCCGAGCCGCTTGATGTAGTAGTTCGGCATCATGCCGCCCTGGGAGTGCCCGAGGACGTTGACCTTCTGGGCGCCGGTGGCGGCGAGGACCTTGTCGACGAACGCGCTCATCGTCCCGGCGGACTTGGCGACGCCGGTGAGGCCGCCGACGCGCCCGCCGAGGTCGAACGGGCTGCCCATGCCGTAGTTGAAGGCGTAGACGCAGTGGCCCTCGTTGGCGAGCGTCGGGCCCATCTTGACCCAGTTGGCGCCGAGGTTCACGCCGGTGCCGTGCACGAGGACGACCGGGTTGGGGTGGGCGGCGCTCGGCCTGCAGTTCCAGTCGTTCACGCCGGTCACGGCGTTCGGGCTGAACAAGAAGTTGCGCACGCCGTCGGCGACGTCGCCGACGGGGTACTGCTTGCGCGGCTGTTCGTCGGCCTGCGCCGGGACGGCCGCGGCGGTGAGCGCCGAGGCGGCCAGGGCTAAGGCCGCTGCCCAACGGGCCGGTGCGGAGGTGCGGTTCATGGTTCCGGTCCCTTCGGATGCACGAGTGGGGGTGGCGCGAGTGGGACGACCGGACACCGGATTGTCATAGGCATGACAGGTCCGGGTCCAGAAATCTGAAACGACAGCACTTCAGATTTGGTTACTTGAAAGTAGGGCCACGGAAACAGCCGCGCAAGACATGCGCGTACGAGAATTTCCGCGCACGCCAAGGGAGTTGGCGCCGACGCGGCTGACCTGGGGCGACGCGGTCCGGGCGGGGCGCACGCGGCGCACGGGGAGGGCGGGTCGGCGGGGTCTCGCGATTACGCCGAGGGCCGGGCCGATCGCGGCCACGAGCCCGGGTCCTGCTCCTGCTCCGGCGCGGCCACCGTGGGAGCGCGGGTGGGCTGGACGAGCACCAGGGTGAGGTCGTCCGCGAGCGGGGCATCGCCGGTGTGCCGGCGGACCAGGCCCGTCAGGCCGTCCAGCGCGTCGGGCAGGGCGGGTTCGGCCAGCGCGGCGCGCACCGGGGGAGCGTCGAGCCGGAAGGGGACGCGGTCGGCGTCGCGGGCGTCGGTGAGGCCGTCGGTGTAGAGGAGCAGACGCTGGCCCACCGGCAGATGGACCCGCTGCGCGTACGGGGCGGGGCACAGGCCCAGCGGCGGCGAGGGCCGCGGCGGGGTGAGCAGGCACAAGCGGCGGCCGGTGCGCAGCGGGGCCGGATGACCGCAGTTGACGATGCGGACCTCGCCCGGGTGGAAGTCGGCGAGCAGCAGCGTGACGAAGTCCTCCGGGCCGAGCTCGGGGCGCAGCCGGTCGTCGAGGGCGTGGGCGAGCCGGACCGGGTCGGGCTCGGTGGCGGCGGTGCGCCGGAAGGCCGCGAGGACGGCGGCGGCCACCCGCATCGCCTGCGCCCCGTGCCCCTTGACGTCGGCGAGCAGCAGGCGGGGGCCCGCGGCGGTGAGCACGGCGTCGTGCACGTCGCCGCCGAGCAGGGCGTGCGGGTCGCAGGAACGGGTGTGCACGGCGAGGTCGACGTGGCCGACGCGGTCGGGCAGGGGGCGGGCCAGGGCCTCCTGGGCGGTGACGGCGATGCGGGTCACGTCGTCCAGCGCGCGCTCGGCGCGCGCTCGGGTGTGCGCCGTGAGCACGGCCCACAGCGAGACCGCGGCGACGTTCAAGGCGACGCCGAGTGTGCTCGGTCGGACGGACGAGGCGCCGAGCAGCGTCACGGTGACGGCGACAGCTCCGAGCGCGGCGGTGACGCGCGCCGACAGGCGGTGGACGGCAAGGAGCGGCCCGATCAGCGGCAGCCCGTACGAGGGAACGTGCGCGAGGAGCTCGACCGAGGCCGCGACGGCCTCCGCGCCCGCTGCCGCGGCCAGCCATTTGCGCCGTGTTCCCACTGCGTCCCCCTGGTCGTTCGGCGAAGTCCGGTTTCTCCGCGCACGGCCCCTGTGTGCGGGGTACTGTGCCAGCTTCGATGACGGTCCGTGGCCGATTCGCCACAGCCTGCGCGGCGGCCGTGCGATGTCGGCAGCATGGGACGGACTGCCTCGGGCACGACTCAAGGGGGGCGAACGTGGCGGAGCTGCGGGGACCGGAAGCGGGCGGCCTGCCACCGGGGCGGGACGCGGGGCTCGTCGGCAGACAGGACGAACTGGCGGAGCTGTACCGCCGGTTGGAGCGGCACCGCCTCGTCACGGTGAGCGGGGTCGGCGGGGTCGGCAAGACCCGCCTCGCCCGGCAGGCCGCGCTCGGCCTCCGCCCGCGCTTCCCCGACGGCGTCTGGTGGGTGGAGCTGTCGCCGCTGGCGGACGGCGCGCTGCTCGCGTACGCGATCGCCGAGCCGCTGCCCCTGGTGGACCAGAGCGGACGGCCGATGCTGGAGGCGGTCGCCGAGTATGTGGCGGGGCGTGAGCTGCTGCTGGTCCTCGACACCTGCGAGCACGTGGTCCAGGAGTGCGCCGACGCGGTCGCGGCCCTGCTGATGGCGGCCCCGGGGCTGCGCGTGCTCGCCACCAGCCGCCGCCCGCTCGGCCTGTCCGTCGAGGACGTCGTGGCGCTCGCCCCGCTGCCCGAGGCGGACGCGCGGGCGCTGCTGTCCCTGCGCGTCGGCGAGGCGGCCCCCGGCGGCAGCTACGACGACAGTGCGGCGGCGGCGCTGTGCCGACGGCTCGACGGGCTGCCGCTCGCCATCGAACTGGCCGCCGCCCGGCTGCGGGAGATGCCCCCGGCCGAGCTCAACCGGCGGCTCGACGACCGCTTCGAGGTCCTGGGCGAGACCCGGCAGTCCGTGCACGAGGCGGACCCGCCCTGGCACCAGGCGCTGCGCACCGCCATCGGCTGGAGCCACCAGCTGTGCACCCCGGCCGAGCGCCTCGCCTGGGCCCGCCTTTCCGTGTTCGCCGGGACCTTCGACAAGGAGGCGGCCCGCCGGGTGTGCGCGGACGACCGCCTGCCCGCCGCGGACGTGTCGAACCTGCTCGCGTCGCTGGTGCAGAGTTCGATCGTGGAGTGGGTGCCCGCCGGGTCCGAGTCGCGCTACCGGATGCTGGACACCATCCGCGAGTTCGGGCTGTTCTGGCTGCGCGGACTCGGCGAGGAGCAGGCGGTGCGCCGCCGCCACGTCGACCACTACACGGCGCTCGCGCGCACCGCCGAAGCCGCCTGGGCGGGCCCCGACCAGGCGGCCTGCTACCAGCGGGTGAACGCCGAGCACGCCAACTTCCGGGCCGCCCTCGAAACCTGCCTCGCCGACGGCGACGGGTACCGCGCCCAGGACGTGAGCGGCACCCTGTGGTTCGTCTGGTTCGCCTTCGGCTTCACCACGGAGGGCCGCCACTACCTGGACCGGTCCCTGGCCCTGGGCCACACGCCCGGCCACGTCCGGGGCAGGGCGCTGTGGGCCAGCGGCCTGATCACCCTGCTCCAGGGAGACGCCGAGACGACCCTCCGCACGGCCCGCGCCCTGCGGGACGCGACGGCCGACACGGACGACCCGACCGCGCCGCAGGCCACCGCCTATCTGACCGGCGCCGCCTTCAGCCTCAGCGGGCGGCACGCGCAGGCGATCGAGACGTTCGGCTCCGTTCCGCACGCCCGGCCCGCGTCCGGCCGCTACGACGCGGCCTGGGGCCTGATCCGCACCGCCCGCGCCTTCTCGCACGTCTGCCTCGGGCAGTTCGACGAGGCCGCGGCCGTCTCGGCGGAGCTGTGCGCCGAGTGCGCCCGGGGCGGCGAGCTGTGGCTGCACGCGTACGGCGACTACACGCGCGCCCTCGCCGAGCTCTCCCGGGGCCGGTCCGCCGAGGCCGTCACGCACGCACGCGCCGCGGTCCGGGGCAAGCTCCGCTTCCGCGACAGCCTCGGCATGGCGCTCGCCCTCGATCTCCTCGCCTCCGCGTCCGTCGCCTCCGGGGACGCCGGGCAGGCCGCCCGCCTGCTGGGCAGCGCCGACCGGCTCTGGCAGACCATCGGCAGCGACCGCGTCGGCTCCCAGGAGTTCGCCGCCGCGCGCCGGGCCTGCGAGACGGCGGCGCGCGGCCTCATCGGCGGCGAGGCGTACGGGGCCGCGTTCCGCACAGGGTACGAGGGCGACGTGGACGCGGTCGTCACGGAGGCGTTGGCGGTGTGACCGCGGGGCCCCGGGGAACCCGGCGCGCGGGATCCGGTTGCGCGACAATTTCCGGGTAGGGGCGGGAAGTTGACGGTGGACCGGGCGAGGGGAGCGGGATCGGTGCTGTCCGACGAGGCACGGGACGCGCGGCGGGCCGCGCGCGCGTACGGGGGCAAGTCCGCCGAGCAGCGCCGGGCCGAGCGGCGACAGCGGCTCCTGGAGGCGGGCGTCGAGCTCTTCGGCGCCGGACCCGGCGCGTACCGCTCCGCGTCGGTGGCGACGCTGTGCGCGCGGGCCGACCTGTCGACGCGGCAGTTCTACGAGGAGTTCCGCAACCTCGAAGAGGTGCTCGCCGTGCTCCACGGCCAGGTGCAGAAGGCGGCGCAGGCCGCCATCGTGGAAGCCCTCGCCACCGCGGCGGAGGGCAGCGTCCGCGAGCGCGCCGACACCGCGTTCCGCGCGTACGCCCGCGTCCTGACGGCCAATCCGCATCTCGTGCGGATCGCCTTCGTCGAGGTCACGGGCGTCAGCCCGGAGCTGGAGAAGCAGCGCCTGGAGGCCCGCAAGGGCTGGGTGGACCTCCTGGTCGCCGCCCTCGACGAGGCCGCGGCGCGGGGCGAGATCGGCGCGCGGGACTACCGGATCGCGGCGCGGGGCTTCGTCGCCGCGGTCAACGGGCTGTTGTACGACTGGACGGCGGGGTACGTCGACGCGAGCCTGGACACGATCGTGGACGAGCTGATGCTGATGTTCATGGGGTTGCTGCAGCCCCCCGACGGGGGCGCCTAGGCGGCGGGCGCTGCCGGGGCTCAAGGCCCGGCAGGGGCGCGGGATCCGGCAGGGGCCCGGACGTCGGTGGGCTACAGCTCCGGCGGGCCCTGCTCGATCCGGCGCAGCACCGCGTCGAGCCGGTCGAGGCCGGGGCCGGTCTGGAGCTGGCGTTCGTCCCACCAGGTGGCGCCCGCGTCGCGGAGGGGGCCGAGGAGGTCGCGGGTGCGGGCGGCGTCGCCGGGCGTGGCGCCGCCGAGGACGATCTCGTACGGTGCCGCCGGGTCCTCGCGGTGCTCCCGCACGTACGAGATCAGCTCCCGCACTTCCGCCGGCGGCGGGATCTCCCCGTGCCGGGCCGACTCGAACAGCGGGACGGCGCCGTCCCAGCGGGCCGCGCGGCGCATCGGCGGCCGGTTCGGCCAGAAGCCCGCGATCCACACGGGCGGGCGGGGCCGCCGCACGGTGGCGGGCAGCAGCTGCACGTCGTCGACGTGGAAGTGCTTGCCGTGGTGGGTGACGCTCTCCCCGGACCAGTACCGGTTCAACAGGCCGAGCCCCTCGTCGAGCAGCTCCGCGAGCACCCTCGGCTCGGTCGGCTCGCCGAAGCTCGCGTACTCGTCCTCGACCGGGCCGCCGAGCCCCGCCCCGAAGATCACCCGCCCGCCGCTCAGGGCGTCCAACGTGGCGACCTGCCGGGCGAGTTGCTGCGGCCGCCGCCGGGCCACGGGGGTGACCAGCGTGCCGAGCCCGATCCGCGCCGTGGCGAGCGCGGCCGCCGTGAGGAGCATCCAGGGGTCCCCGAAGGGCTTCCCCCGCTGCGCCTCCTTGTCGTGCACGACGTGGTCCCACACGAACAGGCCGTCCCAGCCCGCCTGTTCGGCCGCGGCGGCGACCCGGGCGACGACCCGTGCGTCCGCGAAGTCACCGAAGTTCGGAATGTTGATCGAGAAGCGCATTCCGGCATGGTGGCGCGGGGCGTCGGCGTCCGGCAACAGGATTGCCCGGCCGCCGTGTCGCCGTGGACGCCCCGCCGACGCATCGGAACGGCCCTAGTCGGCCTGCGGGCTTGCGTCCGCCTGCTCGCGCAGCACCCGATGGCGGAGGTAGACGACCTGGGAACCGAACATCCGGGTCTCCACGAGTTCGAGATCCACCCGGCGCTCGCTCCGCGGAAAGAACGGAATGCCACCGCCGACCAACACCGGGTAGACCACGGCCCGGTACTCGTCGATCAGCCCCGCGGCGGCCGCCGCCGCGGCGAGCGTCGCCCCGCCGATCGCGATGTCGCCCTCCCCCGGCTCGGCCCGCAACCGCTCGATCTCCTCGGCCACACCACCGGAGGCCAGGCGGGCATGGCCCCGCACCGCCGACAACGTCTTGGAGAACACCACCTTGGGCAGCGGGTTCCAGAGCCCGGCCCACTCACGGCCCGCGTCGTCGAGCGACGGGTCCTGGTCGGCGGTCTCCCAGTACAGCATCGTCTCGTACAGCCGCCGCCCCAGCAGGTGGACGCCGACGTCCTGGATCTCGTCGATCCAGAAGCGGAAGACCTCCGCGTCGGGCTCCGTCCAGTCGAACCCACCGTCCGGCCCGACGATGTACCCGTCCAGTGAGACGCTCATCGAATAGGTCACGCTGCGCATCAGCAGTCCTCCTCGGCAACGCGTTCGACAGTAAGTCCGCAGGCGTCGCGGCGCGCCGTGCGGCTCGCAGAATCTCCCCTATGGATCTCGTCCCGCCGATAGCCTTTTACGCGTCAGCGTGATGGGCCAGGGGGTGAGGGGCGCCAGGTGCGGACGATTCTCAACGGCCGGTCGCGGCAAGCCCAGTCGTATCGGCGGCAGGCACATTCGTATCGCTGGACGCCGTTGTCGACGATTGTCGCGTTCGGGGTGTGCGGGGCTCTGGTGATATCCGGTTGCGGGGCCGGGGATTCGGAGGGGCGTTCGCCCAACGGCTCCCCGAACGGGTCCTCGAACGGGTCGGGGAATTCGTCCGGGGGGACTTTCGGGGACGACGGCGGCAGTTCTTCCCACGGCTCCGGGGACTCCGGCTCCGGGGGTTCGCCGGACGGGGGTTCGTCGGGTACGTCGTCGGGCAGCGGGGAGCCCGGGTCCGCCGCTTCCGGGGGCTCCAGGAAGGGCGACGGCTCCGGTGACTCCGGCAGTTCCACCTGGGACGGGGGCGGCAGCGGGGGTTCCACCTGGAAGCCCGGGGACGGCTCGGGCGGCAGGTCGCCCAAGCCCCGCCCGGAGCCCGAGCCGGAGAAGGAGTTCTCCTGGACGCCGCCCGGCCCCGATTCCCCCGCCTTCGACGCGATGAACACCAACCACATCTACGACCTGGTGCACAACCGGAACTGCCAGCGGGCCAGGGACTGGTACGAAACGGCGGGGCCGGGGAGGCGGCAGCAGAATCCGGCCGGGTGGAAACTCATCAGCGGCCTGATCGGCGCGTGTTTCGCCGTCGGCGGGCAGCAGAGCGAATGGCGGACCGTGACCGAGGCGTACGACGCCATCAGGAATCAGCCGTCCGGGGACTGCAAGTACGTCGCCGGCCGCCGCACCCTGGGACAACTGGCCGAATTCCGCGCCGCCCACCCGAAAGGGAAGATCCGTATTCGCCCGGCACCGGCGAGCGTGCAGGCCTGCCCCCCGGGCATCACCGAGATGCGCCCCAAGACGGTGGTGCCCGGGGACACGGTATGGGTGCGGGGGACCTGGCCCAGCGAGGTGACGGCCCACCTGGACGGTCGGGAGGTGCCCCTCGTCCCCGACGCCAACTGGCCCTCCTGCTGCCACAACACCACCGTGAAGTTCGACGTGCCGGCGGACATGCCCGAGGGGACGGTACGGGTCACCCTGCGGGCCAGGAGCATCACCCTGGACGCGGGTCCGCTTGAGCTCAGTCGCTTCTGATCATGTCCCCGCCGCGACCGCGCATCGGGTCCTGGGCCGGTTCCCTGACGGCACGCCTCCGGGGCCCGCGCCCGGCACCGCCGCCCGCCCCCGTGCCCGCACCCGCCCCTGAACCCGCCCCCGACCCGACGCCGGACCCTCCTCCACCCGCTCCACCCCCAGCACCCCCGCCGGACCCCCCGGCCCCGGCCCCCGACAGCCCCGCCCACCCCGGCTGGATGGAGCTCCTCGGCACCATCGGCTCCCTGGTCTCCCTCTTCGCCGCCGTCCTGTTCTACTTCGGCTGGGCCAGCACCGACGCCGAGACGCGCGCCTTCGAACTCCGCGACTCCATCTTCCGCCTGTCCACCAGCGACTACCTGCTGCGCAGCGTCCAGGCCCTGTTCCTGCCCGCCTGGCTGGTCGTGGGGGCGCTGCTCGCGGCCGTCGTCCTGCGCGAGTGGCTCACGAGGCACCCCGGCCGGGCCGAGTCCCTGGTGCCGCGCCTGCGGTGGGGCTGGCTGCTGCCCGTCGCCCTCTTCCCCTTCTACCGCCTGCACCCGGCCCTCTTCGAGCTGGCCATCCCCCTCACCGCCATCCCCTGCCTCCTCGCGACGGCGTACGCGCACACCCGGTCCACCGGACCCGGCGCCGCCGAGCGGCGTCATCGGCTGCACATCTGGGCGCTGACCGTGGTCCTCTGCGTGCTCTCGCTGTTCTGGGCGGTCACGTCGTACGCCGGGATCGTCGGCCGCGGTCGCGCCGAGGAAGCCACCCGGACGGTGAACACGCCCGCGTTCCCCAGCGTCGTGGTCTTCAGCGAGAAGGACCTGATGATCCGCGGGGACGGGGTCTGCGACCAGCGCGTGAGCGCCAAGGGCAGCGCGTACGCGTACCGGTACTCGGGACTCAGGCTGTTCTATGTGTCCGGGGACCGGATCTTCCTCGTGGGGAGGAAGTGGCGCCCGGCGCAGGGGACGTTGTGGACGGTGCGGGAGAGTGCGGCGGTGCGGGTCGAGTACGTGAGCGGGCCCCTGGGCCGTCGGCCGGGGTGCCGCTAGAGGGGATCACCGGCGCCGCCGCCCTCACCCTCACCCTCGCCCTGGTTGAAACCCCGGACGGCGAACTGGCTGAAGACGGACGGGGGTTCCTGCTTGTCGGGGCCGTGACGGACCGGTGGGGAGTTACCGTGCTGGCGGAGCGCGCGGGCAAGAACACCTGGTGCGAGTGCGGCGACGGAGAGGCAGGCGAGGGAACGGCATGGCGAGATCCCCTGTGACGCCGGAGGAACTGATCGCCCGGTACGGGCTCGAACCGCTGCCCTTCGAGGGCGGGCGTTTCCGCCAGATGTGGGCCGGGCCACCGGACGCCGCGACCGGCCACCCCGCCGGTACGGCGATCATCATGCTCCTGACGTCCGCCGCGGGCGACTTCTCGGCGCTGCACCGCCTCCCCACCGACGAGGTCTGGCACTTCTACCAGGGCGACCCGCTCGACCTGCTCCTCCTCCACCCCGACGGCGCCGACGAGCTGCGGATACTGGGCGACGGGGACGGGGAGGAGTTCCAGCTCGTCGTGCGCGCGGGGACGTGGATGGGGGCGCGGGTGCGGGACGGGGGTGAGTGGTCGTTGTTCGGGACGACCATGGCTCCCGGGTTCCTGGAGTCGGATTTCGAGGGTGGGGATCCGGACGCGTTGGCGGCGCGCTATCCGCAACAGGCCGAGCTGATCCGGAGGTTGTGCCGTGTCGTCTGAGGGTGGGTTGCCGTCGCTGGCGGGGCGGGTGGTGCTGGTGACCGGGGCGAGCGGGCTGCTCGGGGGCGGGATCGCGCGCAGCTTCGCGCGGGCCGGGGCGGCCGTCGTCGTCCACTGCAACCGAGGGGTCGAGCGGGCTCGGGAGGTGGCCGAGGAGATTGGCAGGGCGGGTGGGGAGGCCCTCGTCGTCGCCGCCGATCTGGCGGAGGAGCGGGAGTGCCGACGGCTGGTGGCGGAGGCCGCCGGTTGGCGGGGGCGGCTTGATTCCCTCGTCAACAACGCCGGGGTGCAGCCCGTGCAGGCGCTGGACGGGATGACGGCTGACGACTGGCGTCGGCTGTACGACGCGAATGTCACCAGTGCGTTCTGCTGTACGCAGGCCGCCGCGGGGATCATGGCCGGGCAGGACGGGGGTGGCAGCGTCACGCACATCGCGTCCATCGAAGGGCATCAGCCCGCCGTCGGGCATGCGCACTACAGCGCGGCCAAGGCAGCGCTGATCATGTTCGCCCGGGCCGCCGCGGTGGAGTACGGGGGGCGTGGCGTGCGGGTCAACTCCGTGTCCCCCGGGTTGATCGGGCATCCCTCACTGGCCTCGGACTGGCCCGAGGGGGTCGAGCGGTGGGGGCGGGCCGCGCCGCTCGGCCGGTTGGGGCGGCCCGAGGACGTGGGGGCCGCGTGCGTGTTTCTCGCGTCGGACGCGGCGGGTTGGATCACGGGGACGGACCTGGTGGTGGACGGCGGAGTCAGCGCACGCAACACGTGGTGACCCCGCGGGGCACCTAGGGCCTCTCCGACCCACACCGCGGAACTTCTCCGCCCCGCCCCTTCCCGAACCCACGCCCGCAGCGTCTCTCCGACCCACGCCCGAAGCACCTCCCCGACCCACGCCTCGGAACTTCTCCGGCCCGCCCCGGCAAGGTTCCAGCCCGTCGTGGGGGTCCCCCTGCTCCTTAAGAGCTTGGGGGAGTTTGAGGACGAGGCGCGCAGCGCCGATCGGGGGCGGACCGTCCCACCCGAAGGGGACACCCACCCCCGGGGTCCAGGGGCAGAGCCCCGGGATCGGAGAAGGGGCGGGATGGGGGAGCCCCCGGCAGGGACACGGCAACGGCCGCCCCACGCGCGGGGAGAGCGCGGGGGCGGCCGTCGTCGCGGTGGGCCTTCGGGCCGGGGCGGACCCTGGGGCCAGCGGGTCTCAGAGGCTGGGCCTCGGGACCGTGCCGGCGGCCCCGTCGGCGGCGGGCGCGGCAGCACCCACCGTCTCGCGTCCAGCCTCCGGGACCACCACCGCGTCCTCGGGGGCGCCGTCCGGTGCGGGGGCGCGGTCCTTCATCAGGAGCAGGGAGAGGGCCGCGGCGACGAGGACACCCACAGCGCCTGCCACGAAGCTCGCGGACATCGCCTCCGTGAAGGCGTCGCGGGCCGTGTCGATCAGGGCCGTGTTGCCGGTGCGCGCGGCCTCCGCGAAGGCCTCGACGATGGACTCGTCGGCCTTGCCGGGGGTGTCGGCGGGCATGTTGCCGCCGTACGTGCTGGAGAGGATGGAGCCGAGGACCGCGACGCCGAGCGCCGCACCCCCCTGCTGGACCGTGTCGTTGAGGGCGGAGCCGACACCGGCGTGCTCGGCGGGGACGGCGCCCATGAGGGCGGCCTGTGCGGCGGGCATCGCGAGGCCGCCGCCCATGCCCATGAGGACCATGGCGACCGTGACCATGCCGAAGCCGTCGCCGGGCTGGAGGGTGGTGAGGGTGAAGAAGCCGGCGGCGGTGATCGTCAGACCGAGGGCCGCCATCACCCGGTTGCCGAGCTTCTGGCCGAGCGTGGCGGCGAGGGTGTTGAAGACGAGGGAGGCGATGGCGAGGGGCGCGAAGGCCCACCCGGTGTCGGTCGGCGAGTAGTCCAGGACGAACTGGAGGTACTGGCTGAGGACCAGCATCAGGCCGCCGTTGGCGAAGGTCAGGAGCACGATGGAGAAGCTGGCGCCGGTGAAGACCCGGTTGCGGAAGAGGGAGAGGGGCACCATCGGCTCGGCCACGCGGGTCTCCCAGACGCCGAAGCCGACCAGGCTGAGCACGCCCACGATCGCGGCGACGTACACCTTCGGGTCCTCAAGACCCACCTTCGGCCACTCGGTGATCGTCCAGACGAGCGCCACCATGCCGACCACCGAAAGGACCATGCCGACCGGGTCGGCCTTGCGCCAGGGGCCCTTGGACTCGGGCATCAGGACCAGGGCGGCGACGATGGCGAGCACGGCGATCGGGACGTTGATCAGGAAGACGGCACCCCACCAGAAGTGACCGATCAGCGCACCGCCGAGGACCGGGCCGCCGACCAGGCCGACCATCGCCACGGCGCTCCACGCGGCGATCGCCTTGGGCCGCTCGTCCTCGTCGAAGACGGTGATGAGGATCGACAGGGTGCTGGGCATGATCAGCGCGCCGCCGACGCCCATCAGGACGCGTCCGGCGATGAGTTGCTCGGGTGATTCGGCGACCGTGGCCAGCAGGGAGGCCGCGCCGAACAGCAGCAGGCCGATGACCATCACCTTGCGCCGGCCGAACCGGTCCGAGAGCGACCCGGAGGTCAGCAGGAGGCCCGCGAAGACGAGCATGTACGAGTCGAGGATCCACTGGAGGTCCGAGGCGCTCGCGTCCAGGTCCTCCGCGATCGGCGGCACCGACACGGTGAGCACCATGTTGTCGACCACCAGGACCAGCGTGCTCAGGCAGAGCACGACCAGGATCAGCCAGCGCTTCGGATCCCGCACGGCCGCCTTCGCGGCCGCCGCCTTCGTTTCCGACCCGTCCATCTCGGACCTCCCCTAGCGAGTGTTTACGTACGACGTTCGCCGCCTCCGCACACTGTACGGAGACCGCACAGTGTTCGCAAGCCCCGAACGCCGTGCGTCGACGCGCTAAAGTGGCGGGGACGAGACGCACACGCCGAGCAGTAAAGGGGTGGCCGCATGCCACGCGCCGCGCA
This sequence comes from Streptomyces flavofungini, assembly GCF_014650815.1. GTDB lineage: Bacteria > Actinomycetota > Actinomycetes > Streptomycetales > Streptomycetaceae > Streptomyces > Streptomyces flavofungini. Next base: position 21,440 of record NZ_BMVR01000009.1, on the reverse strand, counting down.
GCCGACCAAGCCGTCGTCCGACCCGTCGACCGGGTCCGTGTGGACCCGTCCACAGCGCTCCCGCCGCGAACAGCCCGCGCTCAGCCGCGACCAGATCGTGGCCGAGGCCATCGCGCTCCTGGACTCCGACGGCATCGAGGCGCTGAGCATGCGCAAGCTCGGCACCCGCCTGAACGCCGGGGCCACCTCGCTCTACACGCACGTCTCCAACAAGGACGAGCTGATCGAGCTGGTCGTGGACCGGGTCTACGGCGAGATCGAGGTACCGAAGCCCGCCTCCCGCGCCGAGTGGCGCGCCGCCGCCCTGGAGTGCGGCAACAACGTGCGCGCGGCGATCCTCGGCCACCCCTGGATCGCCTCCGTGCTCGGCGAGATGGGCATGTCGTACCTCGGCCCCAACATGATGCGGCTCTCCGAGGACATGCTCGAACTCTTCGAGTCCGGCGGCTTCGACCTGGTCCGGAGCGAGACGGCCCTCAAGACCATCTGGTCGTACGTCCTCGGCACCGCCGCCACCGAGGCCGCCTGGCTGACGGCGCTCGCCCGCAGCGGGCAGAACGAGGAGGAGTGGGTGCGGCAGGTGTCGGCCGTCGCCGTCCAGGCCATGGAGCCCTATCCGCGGACGCGGAAGCTGCACGCGCAGCTGAGCCGGGACACGGTCGACGAGACGCGCCGCAGCAACTTCGACCTGGGGCTCGACTGCATCCTGGACGGCCTGGAGGCGCAGCGCGGGAAGTAGCGCGCACGCGTGGCCCCCCGCCCGTGGCCGCCGCGCGTGTCCGGGCCCCGAATGGCCCGCTCCACGTGGCCGTCCGCCCGCGGTCGCCGGAGGCTCGGGGCATGGACTCTGCACAGCGCGACACCGGTTCCCCGGCCGCCGGCACCGCCGCCTCCGGCAGCACCCTGTTCGCCGGTGTCCTGATGCTCGTCAACGGCGTCCTCAGCGTCCTTGCGGGCATCACGGGCATCGCCAAGGACGACGTGTACGCCCGCCTCGGCGACTACGTCTACAAGTTCAACCTCACCACCTGGGGCTGGATCCACCTGGTGCTCGGCATCGTCGTCGCCGTCACCGGGTGGGGCGTCCTCAAGGGCATGGAGTGGGCGCGGGGGGTGGGCGTGGGGCTCGCGGCGGTGGGCATCGTCGCCCAGTTCCTGTGGCTGCCGTACACACCCCTGTGGGCGCTGGTGTCGATCGCGCTCGGCATGTTCGTGATCTGGGCGCTGTGCGCGGACGGGACGGGCCAGGGCGACTCCGCCCCGGACCGGCCCGCCTCGGACCGGCCCGGCGCCGCCCCCGGCCTGTGAACCCGCCCGCCGCCGCCCTCAGCGACGAGCTCGTCGCCAAGTGGACCTCCCCGCAGGGCACCCGGCTCCTCGCCGCGGGCGCGAAGATCGTCGACGGTCTGCTCGCACTCGGCCCGCTCACCCACGAGCGGGCCGGGCGCATGCTCGGCTGGCCGCCGCACGAGGTCCTGCCCCGCTTCGAGGCCATGGACTTCAAGCTGGAGACCGACCCCGACGGCAACATCATCGGCGCGGGCGTCTCCCTGAACGCCGACCGCCCGCACTCCATGGAACTGCGCGGCCGCACCGTACGCGGCTGGTGCGCCCTGGACGCCCTGATGTTCCCCGTCGTCCTCGACGAGGCCGTCTCCCGCATCAGCTCCCGCTGCGCCGCCACCGGCGAGCCCGTCCACGCCACCGTCACCCCGACGGGAGTGCGCGACGTCCACCCCGCCACGGCCGCCGTCACCCTCGCCCCGGCCACCGGCGCCGACATCCGCGACGTCTTCTGCGACCGCGTCAACTTCTACGCCAGCGAGGCCCTGGCCACGGACGCGATCCTCGCCGACACGGACCTGGCGGTGTGCTCGACGGCGGAGGCCTGGGCCGTGGGCAAGCGGCTGGCCGACCTGTTCTGAACAGGCTGAACAGTCCGAAAAGGCGGAACAGTCCGAACAGCAGGGGCGGGTGGGCGGGGGCGGCGGCCTAGAACGCGGCCGGTCCCCCGTTCGCGGCGAGGACGTCCCGTACGGTCCGGATGAACGCGTCCGCGCGCGACCCCGTCCCCCCGGCACGCCACACCAGCGCCACATCCGCCGTCGGCAGGTCGTGCACGGGCACGAACGCGATGTCCGGCCGCGCGTAGTACGTCTCCACGGAAGCGATCACCGGGGAGACCCCCTGCCCCGTGGCGATGAGCGTCATCAGCTCCTGGAACGTCGCCACCGCCTGCCCGCGCCGGATCTCCCGGCCGCTCGGCGTGCGCGGCGGCACGTGGAAGTCCCACCAGTACGCGGGCGCGCCGCCCGCCACCCGGAAGAACGTCTCGCCCGCCAGCTCCTCGAAGGACAGGGAGGTCCGGCCCGCGAAGCGGTGGCTGCGGGGCATGGCGAGGACGCGGTGTTCGTTGATGACGACCGGGCCCACCGTCAGGTCGGGCTCCTCCACCGGCAGGCACGTGAACAGCACGTCGATGTCGCCCGCGCGCAGCGCGCCCAGCGGGTCCTGGAACTGCGTCTCGCGCATCCGCACCTCGCACCCGGGGCACCGCTCCCGGAACAGCTTCAGGATCGGCTGCGTGAGCGACCCCGCCCCGGACCCGAGGAAGCCGACCCCCAACTCCCCGTCGATGCCCCGCGCCTGGTCCTTGGCGCGCGCCACGGCCTCCTCCATCCGGTGGTGCAGCGGCGCGAGCTCGTCGTACAACTGCCGTCCGAGCGGGGACATCCGCACCACCCGGCTGGTGCGTTCGAAGAGCGGGGCGCCGATCTTGCGCTCCAGCCTCTTCACGGTTTGACTGACCCGCGCCTGCGAGAGCAGCAGCCGCTCGGCGGTGCGGCCGAAGTGCAGCTCCTCGGCGAGGGTCAAAAAGGTCTGAAGTTCCTGTCGTTCCACGACGCGCTCCCCCTGGCATAAGCCGCTGACCTGCATCGATAAGCCCCAGCGCGACGATCGTTGCACGGATCGCCGTTGATGGGCCAGCGAGATCGGCGGATCTTGGAGGAGTCGGAGCGGCAAACCGCCGCACCGGCCCCCGGATCCGGGAAACCCCGGTTCCCCCGTGCCAACTCCCAGGAGCTTCCGATGATTTCTCGTGCCCGCACCCTCGCCGTCGCCGTCGCCCTCGCCGTCACCGCCGGTACCGCCGTCACCGTCGCCCAGGCCTCCGACCACACCGCCGCCCAAGGCCGCCACGCCGCCGGGAAGGGGGCCGCCTGGTCGGCCGCCTGGGCCGCGTCACCGCAGCGGCCGAGCACCGGGTTCAAGGCCAACTGGTCCGAGGCGGGCTTCGACGACCAGACCGTGCGGCAGGTCGTCCGCGTGACCGAGGGCGGCGACAGAGCCCGCGTACGCCTCTCCAACGCGTACGGCGCGTCCCCGCTGGAGATCGCGAGCGCCACCATCGCCCGCACCGAGGGCGGCAAGGGCGCGGGCGTCGAGCGCGGCTCGGTGCGCCCGCTGACCTTCGGCGGCAAGAAGTCCGTGACCGTCCCGGCGGGCGGCCAGCTCTCCAGCGACGCCGCCGGGCTCGGCCTGGACCGCTTCGAGTCCGTCACCGTCACCCTGCACCTGGCCCGCACCACCGGGCCCGCCACCTTCCACGCCCAGTCCTTCGCGACCAGCTACCGGGCCGACGGCGACCACACCCGCGACACCGGCGCCGCCGCCTTCAAGGAGTCCACCGAGTCCTGGTACTACCTGTCCGGCGTGGACGTGGCCGACAGCCGGAAGGAAGGCAGGCACTCCTCGAAGCGGGACGGCGTCGTCCTCTTCGGCGACTCCATCACCGACGGCTTCGCCTCCTCCACCGACCTCAACCGCCGCTGGTCCGACGCCCTCGCCGAGCGCCTCGCCAAGTCCGGCAAGCCGCGGCCCGTCGTCAACTCCGGCATCGGCGGCAACATGGTCCTCAACGACTCGGCCTGGTACGGCGCCAAGGGCACCGGACGCATCGGCCGGGACGCCCTCGACCTGCCCGGCGTCGGCACCGTCGTGATCCTCGAAGGCCTCAACGACATCGGCTACAGCGAGACCGACAAGCCCACCTACAAGCCCGCGCCCGTCGTCAGCGCCGACGAACTCATCGCCGGGCACCGCAAGCTGATCCGCGCCGCCCACGACAAGGGCCTGAAGGCCGTCGGCGCGACCCTGCTGCCGCTCGGCGGCTCCGACCACTACGGCGAGCGCGCCGCCGCGGTCAGCAACGCGTTCAACGAGTGGGTGCGCACGTCGGGTGAGTACGACGGCTACGTCGACTTCGACAAGGCCCTCGCCGACCCGGAGAACCCCGAGCGGATCCGGCCGTCGTACGACAGCGGGGACCACCTGCACCCGAACGACGCCGGGTACGCGGCGATGGCGCGGGCCGTCGACCTCGGCTCGCTCTGAGCCCGGCGGTCCGCCGCACCGGCGGACCGGATCACCGACCGACCGGCACACCGAAGGACCGGATCACCGACCAACCGGCACACCGACGGACCGGCCGCCCCGCACCGGGGCGGCCGGTCCGTTCCCGTGTCACTCCCGCGTGTAGAAGCGGTAGAACGTCACCGCGAACACGCTCGCGGCCACCACCCCCGCCATCCCCACCGACCGCAGCACGCTCGCGTCGGTGAGGCTGTAGAGGAAGCCGAAGGACACGCCCGCGAGGGTCGCCCAGGCCGCGGCGCGCAGCTCGCGGGGCAGGGCGGGGGCGAGGTGGCGCACGGCCGCGTACAGGACGCCGAAGGCGACGCCGGAGACCACGCCGAAGAGGACGTTCCCGCTGGTGATGGGCCCGCCGCCGCGGTTGTTCGCGGCGGCCCAGAGGCCGTAGACGACGGCGAGGAGGACGGGGCCCGCCCAGGTGCCGGAGAGCGCGCGGACGCTGGGAAGACTGTGTGTGCCGGGTGCGCCGGGCGCGCCGTGTGCGGTGTGAGCCATGACGGCTCCTCTCTGCTCACGCCTTGCGGCGTACTGCTCACGCCTTGCGGCGTCCCATCAAGGAAACACCCGTACGACCCCGCGCTCCACCGGAGCCCGTGCGACGCTGGGAATCAGCCGGGATTCGGCTGCGAGTCAGCTGGGACTCGGCTGCGAACCAGCTGGTACTCGGTTGCGAACCAGCCGGAAAACAGCCACTCGCTCCCCCGCGCCCGGAGCGATGAGTTTTCGCCACGGGCCCGGTCTCCCCTCATGACGAGCCGCTGACGAAGCCGCTGAGAAGCGACCGACGAAGCAGCCGACGAAGCAGCCGACGATCCTCACATCGGAGGGCGCAGGGACATGAGCAGCAAGCAGCCGCACCGAGACCCCGGGCCCGGCGGCCTGGCCATCGAGACCGCGGGCCTGGTGAAGACCTTCGGCGACAACCGCGCCGTCGACGGCGTCGACCTCGCCGTCCCCGCCGGCACGGTCTACGGAGTGCTCGGGCCGAACGGCGCGGGCAAGACGACGACCGTGAAGATGCTGGCCACCCTGCTGCGCCCGGACGGCGGCGAGGCACACGTCTTCGGCCACGACGTGGTCCGCGAGGCCGACACCGTCCGCGGCCTCGTCAGCCTCACCGGGCAGTACGCCTCCGTCGACGAAGACCTCACCGGCACCGAGAACCTGGTGCTCCTCGCCCGCCTCACCGGCCACGCCAAGAAGGCCGCGTACAGCCGCGCGGAGCAGCTCCTCGACGCCTTCGGCCTCGGCGACGCCGCGGCCCGCCAGGTGAAGCACTACTCGGGCGGCATGCGGCGCCGCATCGACATCGCCGCGTCCATCCTCAACACCCCCGACCTGCTGTTCCTCGACGAGCCGACCACCGGCCTCGACCCGCGCAGCCGCAACCAGGTCTGGGACATCGTCCGCGCGGTCGTCGGCCACGGCACCACCGTGCTCCTGACCACGCAGTACCTGGACGAGGCCGACCAGCTCGCCGCCCGCATCGCCGTCATCGACAAGGGCAAGGTCATCGCTGAGGGCACCAAGGGCGAGCTGAAGGCGTCCGTCGGCGCGGGCTCCGTCCACGTCCGCCTGCGCCACGCCGAGCAGCGCCCCCAGGCCGAGGAGGTCCTGCGCGTCGTGCTCGGCGCCCGGGTCCAGCTCGAACCCGACCCGGTCGCGCTCACCGCCCGCGTCGGCGGCGGCCCGGCCGACGGCCGGGGTGCGGCCGAGCAGGCGTCCCGGGCGCTCGCCGAACTGGCCCGCACCGGCATCACCGTCGACAACTTCTCCCTGGGCCAGCCGAGCCTCGACGAGGTGTTCCTCGCGCTGACCGGCCACCCGAGCGAACCCTCCGGCGCACCCGGCCCGGACGGCTCGGACTCCCCGAAGGACCTGAAGGAAGCAGAGGCCGCCCGATGAGCACCGCGACCACCACCGAGGCCCAGGACCTCGCGCCCGTCCGTACGGAGTCCCTGGCCGAACTGCTCATCTCCAAGGACCGCCCGCAGCGGCCCAGCGCGCTCTCCGCGTCCCTGACCTTCGGCTGGCGCGCCATCCTCAAGATCAAGCACGTGCCGGAGCAGCTCTTCGACGTCACGGCGTTCCCGATCATGATGGTGCTGATGTACACGTACCTCTTCGGAGGGGCGCTCGCCGGATCCCCGCGCGAGTACATCCAGTACCTGCTCCCCGGCATCCTGGTGATGTCCGTCGTCATGATCACGATGTACACGGGCGTCTCGGTCAACACCGACATCGAGAAGGGCGTCTTCGACCGCTTCCGCTCGCTGCCGATCTGGCGGCCCTCGACGCTCGTCGGCTACCTCCTCGGCGACGCCCTGCGGTACGCGATGGCGTCCGCCGTGATGCTCACCGTCGGCGTCATCCTGGGCTTCCGCCCCGACAACGCGCTGGGCGTGCTCGGCGGCGTACTCCTGCTGCTCGTCTTCGCGTTCGCCTTCTCCTGGGTGTGGACGATGTTCGGCCTGCTGCTCCGCACCGAGAAGTCCGTCATGGGCGTCAGCATGATGGTCCTGTTCCCCCTGACCTTCCTCAGCGACATCTTCGTGAAGCCCCAGACCATGCCGGGCTGGCTGCAGGCCTTCGTCAACAACAATCCCGTCACCCACGTCGCCTCCGGCGTCCGCGGCCTGATGGCGGGCGAGTGGCCGGGCGCCGACATCGCGTGGAGCCTGGGGTGGGCGGGGCTGCTCGTGGCGGTGTTCGGGCCGGTGACGATGCGGCTCTACAACCGGAAGTAGTCGCTGTACGCGGCCGGGGGCGCCCGCCGCCCGACGGGCGCCGTACGGAACCGCCGCGCGGCGCGCCGAGGCCGTCCCACAAAGGCGGGGATTCCTGCCCCCATATGCAGTGACCCCGGTCGCACCGCACGCCGCCGGGGTCTTGCCTTGAGGGCGTGCCCCGACGTCCTCGCGCCGCCCTGTCCGCCGTGCTGCTGGTCCTCGCGTGCCTGCTCGTCCCGGTCGGTGCGGTCTCGACGTGGGCGAAGTACGAGATCGAGGACGCCGACGCGTACGTCGCCACGATGGCGCCCCTCGCCTCCGACCCCGCCGTCCGCGACGCCGTCACCGCCGCGGTGACCGACTCCGTGGCGAAGGAGATCCACGCGGGCCCGCTCCAGTCGGCCGTCGAGTCCTTCCTCCGCGACGCCGTGCACTCCTTCACCGAGACCGGCGCCTTCCAGGCCGCGTGGAACGCCGCCAACCGCGCCGCCCACGACGCCGTCCAGTCCGCCCTCACCCACGACTCCGACGGCGCCGTCACCATCGACCTCGCGCCCATCACCGAGCAGGTGAAGCACCAACTCACCGAAGAGGGCACGCCGTTCGCGAACCGCATCCCGGTGCGGCACACCGAGGTCACCGTCATGAAGGCACAGGACCTCAGCCACTTCAGGAAGGGGTTCCGCATGCTCCAGGTCGCCGGTCTGTGGCTGCCCGTCGCCGCCGTCCTGCTCGCCGTGGGCGGCATCCTCCTCGCCGTGCGCCGCCGCCGCGCGGTCACCGCCACCGCGCTCGGCGCGGCCCTCGGCGCGGGCGTACTCGCCGCCGCCGTCGCGGTCGGCCGCGGGCTCACCCTCGACGACCTGCCGCCCGACGTGTCCCGCGCCGCCGCGGGCGCCGTCTACGACGCGCTCACCGACACGCTGCGCACGGCGGCCTGGGTGATCGTCGGCGTCGGGCTCGTGGTGGCGCTGGGGGCGTGGCTGAGTGGGCGGCTGCCGCGGGGCGGGCCGGGGGTGCCGCGTCCGCACCGCCCGTCCCGGCCCTTCGGCACCTTCCGGCCCTTCCGGCCGGGGACCGGCCCCACCCCTCCGCAACCTGCCCCTCCGCAACCCGCCCCCCGCTCGCCCGCGTCCTTGAGAGAAGATCTGTAGCGAGCGAGAACACACCCCGGCGACGAGAGGGCGCCCCTTGGAGCACGTGACGGCACCGCCGACGCCCCCCGAGGCCGAACCCGATCTCTCCGCGGACGAACGGCGGCCGCGGAGCCACCGGGTCGCCGCGTGGACCGCCGGACTCCTCCTCGCCGCGGTGAGCGCCGTACTCGGCTGCCGTATCGCCGACACCGACGGCATCACACCCGTCCCCCAGGCCCTGGCCTTCCTGCCGTGGCTGCTCGCGCCAGGCGTGGCGGCGCTGCTGCTCGCGGCGCTCGGGCGGTTCCGCGTCGGGCTGGTGTGGGCGGTGGCCGTGCTCGGCGGTCTCGCGTGGTTCATCGAGCCGTACGGGAAGGTGTCCGACCCGGAGGGGCCGCCGGTCGCGGAGATACGGGTCCTCGCCTCCAACGTCGAATTCGGGCGCGGGGCACCGGGGTTGATCAAGACGATCCGCGAGCGCAAGCCCGACCTGGTCTTCGCGTCCGAGTGCGACGCCGCGTGCGCGGGAAAGCTCCGCGCCGCGCTGCCGAACGCCGCCTACCCCTACCGGCAGGCCGTCTCCGGCAACGGCGCCGACGGCTCACTGATCCTCAGCAACCTGCCGCTGAAACCGGCCGCCGGGGTGCGCGGCACACTCGGCATGCCCGGCGCGGTCGCCGACGTGAAGGGCATTCCCGTACGCCTCCAGCTCGCGCACCCCATGCCGCCGACGCCCGGCGACGTCGACCGCTGGCGCACGGAGCTGGGCCGCCTCCGCGACTTCGCCTCCGCAGGCAACGGGCAGCCCACCCTCCTCGCCGGCGACTTCAACGCCACCCAGGACCACGCCGCGTTCCGCCACATCCTCGACACGGGCCTCCGCGACGCCGCCCGCCTGGCCGACGCCGCCCGCACCCCGAGCTGGCCCACGTCCCTCCCCCGCCCCTTCGGCACCCAGATCGACCACGTCCTCGCCACGGACGACTTCGCGGCCCACAACGCCCGCTTCCTGGAAATCGGCGATACGGACCACAGGGCGCTGCTGGTTGACCTGACCCTGCACCGCCAGCCGAGCTGACCGCCGTCAGGCTATTTCCCGCCCACCCGCCCTGACTTGCCCTTCGGGAGGCAGTCGGCACATCAACCACGCGTTTCAGCCCGTCGAGGGGGTCCAGGGAGCGGAGCCCTCTGGACCCGGGAAGGGGCGGGACTGAGGAGAGCCTCGCAGAGACTCGCTCTGATTCCTCTTCCACTTCCTACGCAACCGCGTGCCTTCGGCGCAGGACGCGTCGAGGTGGTTCAGGGGGCAGTGACTCAGGTGCTCGATGTACGCCGCGTAGTACTCCGAGGCCAGCTCTTCAAGACCGGTCAAGGCGCCACCCTCCAGTCGGCGAGGGAGAGCAGCGCGCGCAAGCGTGCGGTGGCGCAGAGCTCGCCGGGGTATTGCGGCAGGACCACCCAGGCCGCCGCCACCGTCAAGGGGCCGACTCGCGGGACGCCGAGATAGCTGTCCGTGCTCAGACGTTCCTCGGCGCCGCCCCAGTCGGCAGCCGGGTCCACGAGCACGTAGTACGGCCGATCGCACCCCCGTGTGTCCCGGATGACCGGACCGTGCAGCCAATCGGCCAAAGCCACGGTCACCGTGGTCGGCTTGTCGCTGCCCACTGCGGCGTGGACGCGTTCGGCAGGGACGCGCACGGCGTCGAAGCGGCGACCGAGCGGCAGCAACGCGACGCCCTGCCTGGCCCACTCCCCGCGGGCCTGGTCCGGTAGGGGGTGAGCTTTCGCGAGCCACTCCGCGATGGCTCGGCTTTCGGTCCCTCTGGGACTGGTCATCCCTGCCTCCCGCTGGATCTGTCCGCCCGCCAGGGACGTCGCGACAATCGGTGATCGCCGGTCAACACAACGTAGATCCGGGTACAACGGAGGTGGGCACGCAAAGCGCGTGCCTGCTACGGGGGACGGCTCGTGGACTCTTCCCGCATCGGCCGCCGCATCGCCTTCTGGCGGCAGCGGCGGGGCTTCACGCAAACCGAATTCGGCCGCCTCATGGGGCAGACGAAGCGGTGGGTGCAGGACCTCGAGGGTGGGAAGCGTCAGCAGGATCCGCGCCTGTCGGTGTTGGTACGCGCGGCCGAGGTCCTGCGCATCCCCCTGGAGCAACTCTTGTCCGATCGCCCGTCCGGGCCGACTGCGGGCAGCACCCCGCCGACGGGTGCCGTCGGGGTCGTCGATGCCCTCTACGAGAGTCCGGATTCAACCGACCCGCCCACGCTCACGGTTCTGCGACAGAGGCTGTTCTACTGCTGCGAGGCGTTTCAGGCGTGCCACTACTCCGCGCTCGCCCGAGAATTGCCCGCACTCGTCGTCGGTGCCAGCAAGGCGGCGCGCAACGCGCCGGTGCACCAGTATTCGGAAGCACAGGCGGTGCTGTCTCGCGTGTACCAGCTGGTGACCTCGTACCTGCACAAGTACGGCGAGGCGACCGCGATTCCGGCCGCGCTCGCCGCCGACCGTGCGCTCGCCGCAGCAGAGCGGTCCGGTGACCCCGTACAGATCGGAGCCGCATCCCGACGAGTGGCCAAGAGCCTGGTGTACCAGCAACGCCCGGAGACAGCAGTCGAGTTCGCGACATCGGCAGCCCGGCGCCTGGCCGACGGGCTGGCCGACCGGGGCACACTCGGGCTGTCCACCCTCGGCATGCTCCACCTGTCCGCCGCCCTGGCCGCCTCTTCGCAGGAACGCACCACCGATCGAGTCCGCGCGGCCGTCGGATTCGTGGACGAGGCCGACGACGTCGCCGACCGACAGGGCTCAGAACTCAATGAGGACTGGACGATGTTCGGCCCGACCAACGTCGGGCTGCACCGGGTGGACGTGCTGATCCGGTTCGAGGACGGGTGGTCCGCACTCGAAGCAGCGGACGACCTCGACCGGGCGTCGCTTGCCGCCATGACGCGCGAGCGTCGAGCCGGATATCACATAGCCGTCGCACGCGCCTCGCTCCTGACTCGGCGCAGAGCGGACGCGGTCGAGGAACTCCTCAAAGCCGACAAGCTCGCGCCTGAAGAGATCGAGGGCAGACCCGACGCGGTGAACCTGGTCAAGGACGTGGTGGGCGCGACGCCGGATCCCGGCGGGCAGTTGCGTGCGCTGGCCCGGCGTTGTGGACTCCCGGCATGACGAAGCCGGTTCTGTACGTGATCGCCTGCGCCGCGGGGCCCACCCAGTACATCGACGAAGGCGTGCGCGTCGCCCAGGCGAACGGCTGGGACGTGTGCCTGGTCCTGTCGCCGTCGGCGGCTCGCTGGTGGGAGCCGCGTAGGGGTGAGCTCGTCGCGCTGACCGGGCACCCTGTGCGCAGCCAGTACAAACTTCCCTGGGAGTCCGACTCCTTGCCGAAGGCCACGGCGATGCTGGTCGCTCCGATGTCCTGCACCACGCTGAACAAGTGGGGCGCGGGCATCAGCGACACCCTCGCGATCGGCCTTCCGTCGGAGGCCGTGAACATGGGTGTGCCCGTCGCCGCGATGCCGTACTTCAACCAGGCCCAAGGGGCACAGCCGGCGTGCGCGCGCTCGATCGCCGCGCTCCGCAGTCAGGGTGTCCTCTTCCTCGACGGCCCGGACGGGTACGAGTCACACGCACCGAAGCAGGGGAACCCGGAGGCGTTCCCGTGGCAGTCGGCCCTCGACGCGGTGCGGAACCTGGTCGACGGGCCCGCATGACGCTCGGGGAAGCTCCCGGGAGGGTCACCCCCGTGGTGACGCCACCGCCCGCGCCGCGCCCACCTCCTGCCGCAGCGGCGCGAGCACGCTCTCCTCGGGCCCGGTGAAATCGGCGGGCACCGGCACGAGGACCTCCACCTCGCGCAGGCCCTCGGCCAGCTCCCGCAACTGCCGGGACACCTCGGCCACTTCCCCGGCTCCGGGGGCGGGGGCTCCGTGCCGCACCCGCACCCGCGCGGCCGTCGTCGCGTCGACGATGCGTTCCACGGCGACGACCAGGGGCCACCACGCGGCGGCCCGCGCGCCGGTCGGCGGGGGCTCGGTCAGGGCCCGCTGGAACTCGGTGCGGATGTCGGAGAGGTCGCGGTAGAGGCGGCGGCGCATGCGGGCGCGGGCGGCGGGGGCCGTGGCCTCGGGGTCGTCGCCGAAGGCGCACTCGACGTAGCGGGCCGTGTCGGAGACGGCGTCGGCGAGGCGGTCGCCGATGCGGGTGTGCCAGCTCTCGGGCCAGAGGAGGTAGCCCGCGATCAGCGCGATCGCGCAGCCGATGAGGCTGTCGACGAGGCGCGGCACGACGAGGCCGAAGCCCTGGTGGTTGAGGACGTCGGAGAGGAGCAGGATGACGGGGGTGATGGCGGCCGTCTGGTAGCCGTAGCCGCGCGGGGTGAGGGCGGGGATGAGGGTGGCAAGGACTAGAACGACCGTTACATCCCACCAGCCTCGTTCCACCGAGGACAGGACCGCGGCGGCCACCACCAGACCGGCCGCCGTGCCCAGCGCGCGCAGCACCGCCCGCGAGAACACCGAGCCGAAGTCCGGCTTCAGGACGAACGTGATGGTCAGGGCCACCCAGTACGAGCGCGGTACGTCGATCAGGGAGACCAGGCACTGCGCGATGCCGATGCACAGGGCAAGGCGCAGGCCGTAGCGCCAGGACGCGCCGGACAGGACGACGTTGCGGGTGGCGCGGCGGGCGCGGACGCGCAGGGCGGCGGGGCGGCCGAGGCGGTCCTCGGCGTGGATGACGGTGAGGGGGTCGGGGTCGGCGAGGGTGTCGGCGGCGTGCCGCAGGGCGTGGTGGACGGCGCGGGCGGCGGCGCCGTGCGGCTGGGGGAGTTCGTCGGGGAGGCCGAGGTCCAGGTAGGCGGCGCGCGCGGGGCGTTCGCCGCGGTCACCACGGGTGCCACGTTCACCGCGGGCCACCGCGTCCGCCAGCTTCCGCATCGCCGCCGCCAGTTCGGGCGGCAGCTTCTCGTCGTACTGGTGGGCGGCGGGGGCCGCCTCGACGACGGGCGTGATGGCGTTGAGTTCGGCGATGAGGCGGACCAGGTCGGGGCTGCGGCCGTGGTCGCGGGCGCGGCGGGCGAGGACGAGGTCGTAGGCCTTGTTGAGGGAGGCGGTGACGTCGGCGCGGGCCTTGTCGTACGCCTCGTCGTCGCCGTCTCCGGTGCCCGCGGCCTCCAGGAGCGCGGCGACGCTGCGGTACGTCGCCGCGACCGCGTCCCGTTCCGGCACACCGGACCGCAGTGGCCAGGCGAGCAGGGCCAGGGCGAGGACGAGCAGGCCGCCGCCCGTCATGAGCGCGGGCGCCAGCCACCACTCACCGGGCAGCGGAAGCCCCGCCCCGATCACGCAGTTGAGCAGCAGCAACAGCCCCGATACGGAGGCGACGGCGCCGATCGTCGACATCATCCCGGAGACCAGGGCGACGAGCGTGACCGCGCCCACCGCCGCCCAGCCGTGGCCGAAGGCGAGGGCGCCCAGGGTGACGCCGAGGGCGCCGAAGAGTTGGGGGACCGCGATGTTGAGGATGCGCATGCGGTACGCGTCCGCGGTGTCGCCGATCACTCCGGAGAGGGCGCCCATCGAGGCGAGTGCGCCGTACGCCGGTTTGCCCGCCGCCGTGCCGATGGCCAGGGGCAGCGACATGGCGATCGCCGCGCGGGTCACGGCTGCCCAGGGGATGGGGGCGGGCTGCGGTTTGAGGGAGCGGACCAGCCAGTCGGGCGGGGTGAGGGGCCTGAGGGAGTGGTTCCGCATGTGACCCATTATCGCGGGGGCGGGGTGACCTGCGCGTACGCGGGGCCCGCGTCGCTGTTCACAGGCCAGGAGCGCACACCGGGAACACACGCCGGAAACAGACGCCGGAAACAGAATGGTGCGGCAGCGCTGAACGCGCTGCCGCACCATCAGTCGGCCCGTCCGGCGCCCGTGGGCGACCGGGCGGAGCCGGTCAGGCTACTTCTGGACCTGCTTCATGGCCTTGGCCAGGCCGTTCGCCCACAGCTGGTTGACGCGGGCGCGCTCAGCCGAGTTGGGCTGGGCGTTCTGGCAGGACGTGCCGGGGCCGCCGCCGGACATCAGCTCGGAGCAGGGGCCCGAGTAGTGGTCGGGGAGGCCGAGGACGTGGCCGGTCTCGTGCGCGGTCACGCGGGTGGAGTTGTACTGCTGGTTCTGGCGGTAGTCGAGGAAGATGTAGCCGCGACCGTGGCCGTCGGTGCTCGCGTACGAGCCGCGCGGGTCGTTGCCCTCGCGGTACGAGAAGCTCGCGCCGCTGGTGCCCTGCTGGAGCTTGACGTTGGAGACGGCGGCGTTCCATATGGAGGTGGACGACGCGATCTGCTGGCGGAAGGTCGGAGCCTGCGCGGCGTTGTACGTCACGGTGACGGCCTTGGCGCCCGGGTTCGCGGCACGCTTCTCGGCGACGGCCTTCACGACCGCCTCGAAGAACGCCTTGTTCGCGGCGGCCTCTTCACCGGAACCCTGGTAGCGGGCGACGGAGGCCGACGTGGACACCGCGGCCGTGTCGGCACCGGCCCGGGGGGAGTCGGCGGCCGAGGCGACGGTCGACGTTCCGAGCGCGGCGGCGGCGAGGCCGAGGGCGGCGGCGACGGACAGGTAACGCTTGTGCATGTGGGGGGCTCCCTACTCGTTCGGTGAAAGGTGAACGTTTCGGTACCCGTGAGTGTCGGGGAGCCACGGCGCCTGCGGATGATGGCAGATGGCGATAGGTCGGTGCTATCGCCGCACATCCGGACACCGGTCATACGTGCCAACTCATGGGGGTGCGTAGGGGTTTGGGAGGCTGGTGTGAGCACGTCAGCCGTTCTAGTCTCACGCCCATGGAGCTCGAGGTCAGGCATCTCCGCGCACTCTGTGCCATCGCCGACACCGGAAGCCTGCACAAGGCCGCCCGCCAACTCGGCATGAGCCAGCCCTCCCTGACCACCCAGCTCCGCCGCATCGAGCACGCCGTCGGCGGCGAGCTGTTCGCCCGCGAGCGCACCGGCTGCCGTCCCACCCCGCTCGGCCGCATCGTCCTCAGCCGGGCCCGGCCCCTCGTCGTGGAGATGCGCGCCCTGGTCAGCGAGGCCCGGGCCGCGGCCACCCGCGCCGACGACGGCACCCCGCAGCTGCGTATCGGCTCCACCGCGAGCCGCGCCATACCCGGCTGGCTGCGCCGGCTGCGGCACCGCAGCCCCGGCATCGAGACCTCCCTCCAGATGGACGTCTCCGCGAACGCGCTCCTGCAAATGGTGGCCAGCGGTCAGCTTGACATCGCCTTCGTCCACGAGGTCGAGGGCTCCCCCCTCCGCCTCCCCGACGGGCTCCGCAGACGGGTCCTCGTCGACCGTGAGCCCCAGTTCGTCTCCCTCGCCGCCGACCATCCCGCCACCCGCAAGGACGTCGTCCAGCTCACCGACCTCGCCGCCGACCGGTGGATGGTCGACCCGACCGTCGATGGCGAATGGGACGGATTGCAAAGGGTGCTGAGGGAGGCCGGACTCAGTCCGCGGGTCCTGCACGGGGATTACCTCACCGCCGCCACCCTCGTCGCCACCGGCGAAGTCGTCACCGTCTGCCAGCCCACCTCCGTGGCGAGACCCGACATGGCCGTCAGACCCCTGGCCGGTGATCCGCTCGGGGTCCGGCTGCTCGTCGCCGCCCGCACGACGGCCGAGCTGGACGCGGTCTACGGCGAGCTGGAGGCCGCGTACTGGGAGGCCGCGGCAGAGTCCCCGGCCTATCAGGACTGGCTGCTCGGCAACAGACGCAGCGGCGACGCGGGAAGCGGCGGCAGACGCGGCAACAGAGACATCCCCTCGTCCTCGGTCCCGAGCCTGGCCCCGGCGCCCGCCCCCCTGGCGATACCGGCCCCCATCGCCGCCCCCGTCCCCATCGCCTCGCCCGTCCCCGCCGCGGCCACCGCCCCGCCCCCGGACCTTGGTCCCGCCCCTTCTCAGGACCTTCGCCCCACCCCCCTCTGAACCCCACCTGACCTGCGGTTTATACCGTTTTACGGTTCCGCGTCACGGTATCCGGCCGGTTGTTACGTTCCCTACGGATGACGCACACATCGCGCCCGTAGCTTCATATCCGTCGCCACCGCAAAGGGGCACAAAGACGGACAGTACGCAAGCCAGCCACGAGGGAAGTCCACGCCATGCGCGCCACCCGACGCACCATCCGCACCGCCGCCATCGCCACCGGCGCGATCGCCGCGCTCGCCGTCCCCACCACCGCCGCGTTCGCGGACGCGCCGTCGGCCCCGCGGCCCCAGGTCGCGCCGGGCGACCAGGCCGACGGCGACCAGACGCCGACCCCCGACCCGACGCCCACGCCGGACGACAAGGTCACCCCCACGCCGGACGACAAGACGACCCCGGACGACAAGACCACGCCCGACGACAAGACCGACCCCGACAAGCCCGTCCCCGGCGGCTGGGAGTCCAAGGGCACTGTCTCGCTCGGCGGCGGCTGGACCGCGGACGTCGAGGTGAACGCCTCCGCCCGGTCCGCCAAGGCGCAGATCTCCCTGGACGGCACCCCGAAGGGCTCGCTGAGCGCCGAGGGCCGGTCGGCGAGCACGAAGATCGACGGCTACGCCTTCACGCTCACGTCGGACGGCTCGGTCAGCAGGTCCGGCAGCGGGGACCAGGACAACGAAGACAAGGACAAGCCGGTTCCCGGCGGCTGGGTCTCCAAGGGGAGTGTGAGCCTCGGCAACGGCTGGACCGCCAAGGTCGACGTCAACGCCTCCGCCCGCAGCGCCAAGGCCCAGATCTTCCGGAAGGGCGCCCCGAAGGGCTCCGTGCAGGCGTACATCAAGCCCGCGTCCACGAAGATCGGCGGCTGCGTCTTCACCCTCACCGCCGACGGCACGCTCACCAAGACCGGCAAGCCGACCCCGCCGAAGCCCAAGCCGGGGCCCGCGAAGAAGCGCACCTTCGTGCGCGAGTACCCGAACCTCGGAAAGACCGGCTTCGACGCCAAGGTCTACAGGACCAAGGGCGGGTACGAGGCCGACCTGATCGCCAAGGCGCCCGGCGGCGGCAAGAAGATCGTCTGGGACACCCTGAAGCAGCGCGGCGACAAGGCCGCGTACGGGCAGCACAACGGC
This sequence comes from Streptomyces flavofungini, assembly GCF_014650815.1. Lineage (GTDB taxonomy): Bacteria > Actinomycetota > Actinomycetes > Streptomycetales > Streptomycetaceae > Streptomyces > Streptomyces flavofungini. The sequence continues at coordinate 4,012 of NZ_BMVR01000009.1, read as the reverse complement.
GCCCACTTCGTCCTCAACCCCGACGGCACCATGAAGGGCTGGGTCGAGGGCGGCGCCAAGCCGAAGCCGCACCCCACCCACCACACCGGCTCCGGTGCGGGGACCGGCGCCGACCGGACCGTCCCGCAGGGCGGCGTGCGCGCGGGCGCCGAGAACGCCTCCCCCGCCTCGCACGGCACCCCGCTGGTCGCCGCGGGCGGCGGCATGGCGGCGCTCGGCGCGGCGGGCCTGGGCTTCGCGATGTACCGGCGCAAGCAGCAGGGCAACTAGCAGGATCTGATACGTGGTCGGGGCGCCCTTCCGGTGGAGGGGCGCCCCGACCACGTACTCACGCCACGTACAGAACGCCTGCTCAGACGCCGATGTCGCAGCCGTCCTCGCGCCACACCGACACGACCGCCGGGCGGACGAGCTTGCCGGGGCCGTCGGGCCAGGCGCTCGCGGGCTTCTCGACGGACGCGCCGTCGACCTCGCCCGGGTGCTGCACGGCGACCAGGACGCGGCGGTCCTGGACGAGCGGGCCGCAGGTCTCCGCGCCCTTCGGCATGGTGAGGAACTGCTTCAGTTCACCGCGCCGGCCGCCCTTCGTGGCGACGCCGAACAGGCCGTCGTGGGAGCCGAGCTGGTTGCCGTCGGTGGAGATCCACAGGTTGCCGTGCGGGTCGAAGGCGACGTTGTCGGGGCAGGAGATGGGGCTGACCTTGTCCTTGGGGAAGCCCGCGAAGTAGGTGGCCGGGTCGTTCGGGTCGCCCGCGACGAGGAAGAGGTTCCAGCCGAAGCGGGTGGCCTCCGGGCGGTTGCGGGACTCGGTGAGCTCCAGGACCTGGCCGTGCTTGTTGAGGTTGCGCGGGTTGGCCTCGTCGGCGCCGTCCTTGCCGGGCTTGCCCCGGTCGGTGTTGTTCGTCAGGGCGACGTACACCTTGCCGGTGGCCGGCGAGGGCTCGATGTCCTCGGGGCGGTCCATCTTCGTGGCGCCGACCTTGTCACCGGCGAGGCGCGTGAAGACGTACACCTCGTCGGCGGTCATGCCGTCGACGTGCGAGACGGCCTTGCCGCCCGCGTACGCGGTGGCCAGCGGGATCCACCTGCCGCCGCCGTCGAACTCGCCGTCGGACGGCAGCTTGCCCGTGCCGTCGATCTCCGCGGCCGGGGAGTCACCGGTGAACTTGGCGACGTACAGGGTGCCCTCGTCGAGGAGCGTCAGGTTGTGCTCGCGGGCCCAGCGGGAGTTGCCCTTGGCCATGCGCTTGCTGCTGACGAACTTGTAGACGTAGTCGAAGCGCTCGTCGTCGCCCATGTACACGACCGGGCGGCCGTCGCGGGTCAGGCGCGGCTGGGCGCCCTCGTGCTTGAAGCGGCCGAGCGCGGTGCGCTTGCGCGGGGCGGAGTCCGGGTCGTACGGGTCGAGTTCGACGACCCAGCCGAAGCGGTTGGGCTCGTTCGGCTCCTTGGTGAGGTCGAAGCGGTCGTCGAAACGCTCCCACTTGCGCTCGGACTCCCCGCCCGCGACGCCGTAGCGCTTCAGGCGCGCGGCCTGCGTCGGGTCGGTGACCTTCTCCGCGTTGGCGAAGTACTGGTTGAAGTTCTCCTCGCCGTGCAGCGTCGTGCCCCACGGAGTGGTGCCGCCCGAGCAGTTGTTGAGGGTGCCGAAGACGGTGACGCCGCGCGGGTCCGCCTTCGTGCGGACGAACTCGCTGCGGGCGGCGGGGCCCGTGAGGTGGAACTTGCTGGTCACCGTGAGGCGGCGGTTCAGGTGGTGACGCGGCACGGGGCGCAGCGCGCCGCTCTTGCGCTCGCCCTCGACCACGACCACGGACAGGCCGTGGGCCGCCCACGCGATCTCCACCTGCTCGCGGGTGGGGTTCTTGGCGTCGTACCCCTTGAACATGAGGATTTCGTCCGTGTACTCGTGGTTCGCCACGAGGACCTGGCGGCCGTGGTCCTCCCCGTGCCGCTCGCCGGGCAGCGGCAGCAGGCTCAGGAAGTCGTTGTTGTAACCGAACTGGCCCGCCTGCGCCTTGGCCGACTGCTTGTCCGGGTCGAAGGCCGGGGCGCCGCGCAGGATGGGCTCGCCCCAGCGGATCACCACGTTCTGGCCGTAGCCGCCGGGGACGGTGACCGTGTCCGCGGTGTTGGGCGCGACGGGGGTGAAGCGGAGGCCCCGGGCCGCTTTCTTGGCCGCGGGTTTCCTCCGGGTCGCCTCGGCGGCGGGGGCCGCCTGTGCCTCCGCCGCGCCCGGGGCCAGGGCGAGGCCGCCCGTCGCGCTCGCCGCGACCGTGACGACGGCCGCGGCGCGCATCATCGAGCGGCGGCTCAGCGCGCCCGCTATGACATCGCCCAAGTACTCGTTGTCGCTGGTGTTGGGCACCGGGTGGAAGCAGGCGTCGCCACAGCGGAACCGGCACGTCATGGCCGAGCGGCCGCCGGAGCCGCCCGGGTGTGAGGTGATCAGGGGCAGCAGCTTGCGCACGGGGTCCTCCATGGGTGGCCGGTTGACGGCGCTTTGGCTTCTTTTTGCCGGTGATTCCGGCTGGAGGCTAAGGGTGGGGGTCTGCCCGCTGGGGGACTGCGGGTGAACGGAGGGTGAATCCATGTCCGTTCCCGCCCACCCACCCCGCCCGGGCTCCGCCCGCACCGGCCCGGCCGCCCGGCCCCGGAGGCCGCCCCGTCCGGCCCGTCTGCTCGTCCCGGGAGGCGGCCGCTAACCTTACGTGTCCCTCATGGCCAGGGGCTGGCGCCGGGAACAAGTCATGCGAAGGGTTGGGCATATGGGCATTCTGGGACGTCTGCGAGCTGTCTTCCGACGGAAGTCCGCCTCTGCCTCTACGGTTTCTGAGGCCGACTCGGCCTCGGGGTCGGGAGCGGCCTCGGGGTCGGCGGAGGCCTCTGCGGTTTCCGCGTCGCCGAGCGAACCGGCGTCCGGCTCGCCCACGCCTGGCGCGGGCTCGGCGGATTCCGCTGCCGCGGAGGGCTCGGCGTCGGGCTCGGCGTCGGGCTCGGCCCGGTCGACGGAGGCTTCCGCTGCCGCGGAGGGCTTGACGTCGGGGGCTGCTTCGGGGGCTCCGTCGGCTTCTGCTTCGGCGTCGGCCAGTCCGGCGGAAGTCTCGGCGGCGCATTCGGGGGCGCTTCTGGGGGCCTCGGCGGAGGGTGCGCCCAGGTCGGCCGTCGGTCGGCGCTCGGCCGCGGAGGCGCTGGTGGCCGAGGCCTTCGACAACGTGTCGGTGCGTGTCCCGGCCCGCCGCTCCGCGGCGGATGACTCCCACCCGCCCACCCGTGACTCCCAACATCAGGGTGACCCCACGGCAACACCCACCCAGCCCACCGCAGCCGCCGAGGCTCCCACCGACGTGACGGCCCCCGAGCCCCCGTCCGACCCGGCACCCATCAACACCGAGCACCCGGCCGACCCGGCACCCATCAACACCGAGACCCCGGCCGACCCGGCAGCCACCGACACCGAGACCTCCGCAGGCCCGGCAACCGCCACCGCCGAGCACCCGGCAGCCCAGGCAACCACCGCCGCCGAGACCTCCACAGATCCGGCAACCGCCACCGCCGAGCACCCGGCCGACCAGGCGACCACCGCCGTCGAGGCCCCAGCCGACCAGGCAACCACCGCCGTCGAGGCCCCAGCCGACCAGGCAACCGCCACCGCCGAGGCCCCAGCCGACCAGGCAACCGCCACCGCCGAGGCCCCAGCCGACCAGGCAACCGCCACCGCCGAGACCCCGGCAGCCCCGGCGCCCACCGCCGCCGAGACCCCGGCAGCCCCGGCGCCCACCGCCGCCGAGACCCCGGCAGCCACCGAGGCACCCACCGACGCCGACCCACAGGCGGCCACCGAGCCGCCCACCGTCGTCGACCCGCAGGCAGCCCCCGAGACCGAGCCGCAGGCTCCCGCACCCGTCGCGCCCGAGCCCGCCACCCCGGCCACCTCGGAACACGACACCCCGGCAGAGCCCACCACCCCGGCCACCCCGGAACCCAACACCCAGGCCAAGCCCACCACCCC
>NZ_BMVR01000008.1 GCF_014650815.1 Streptomyces flavofungini | reverse complement strand
CCTCGGCGCGAGCCGCAAACTGACCCGCCCCTACCGGCCGCAGACCAACGGCAAGATCGAACGCTTCAACCGCACCCTGCTCGACGAATGGGCCTACCTGCGGCCCTACACCAGCAACACCGAACGAACAGCAGCCCTGACAGACTTCCTGCACACCTACAACCACCACCGCAGCCACACCGCACTCGGCGGCCACCCACCCATCACCCGCGTCAACAACCCCGCGGGCCAATACATCTAGGCGCTTCTTTCAGGGCGTGCGCGCGGGCGGTGGTGTCCGCGGTTCACAGCGGTTGGAGTCTCTTGACTTCAACCGCTGTTGAGGTTGGAGGGTGGGGGCATCGAATCGATTCCCACGTCCGGGAGGACCAGATGCACGCCGTTGTTCTTCATGAGTTCGGGCCCGCCGCGAACCTCTCGTACGAGACCGTGCCGGACCCGGAGCCCGGGCCGGGGCAGGTGCGGATCGTGGTGCGGGCCGCGGGGGTGCACTTCATCGAGACCGTGATGCGGGCCGGTGCCGCCAGTGATCTCGCGCCGCCGCTGCCCGAGTTGCCGTCGATCTTCGGGGGCGAGGTCGCCGGGGTCGTCGACTCGGTGGGGGCCGGGGTCGGGCCGGAGTGGCTGGGTCGGTCCGTCGTGACCGCGAAGGGGAGCCCGGGTGGGTACGCCGAGCTGGCCGTCGCCGATGTCGGGGCGCTGCACGCCGTGCCCGAGGGACTCGGGTTCGAGGCCGCCGTCGCCATGGTCGTCACCGGGACCACCACCATCGGGCTGCTCGATGTCGCCGAACTCCGTCCGGATGACGTGGTGTTGGTGACGTCGGCCGCCGGGGGTGTGGGGCGGCTCGTGGTGCAGTACGCGCATGAGATGGGGGCCGTGGTCGTCGGTGCCGCGGGTGGGGCCGCCAAGGTCGCCGCCGTGCGCAAGCTCGGGGGCGGGGGCGGGGCCGAGGTGATCGGTGTCGACTACGACGAGGACGGATGGGGCGACGAGGTGCGCGCGCGGATCGGCGGGCGGCGCGTCAGTGTCGTGGTCGACGGGGTGGGCGGGGAGAAGGCCGCCGCCGCGTTCGAACTGCTCGCCGACGGGGGCCGGTTCGTGTCCATCGGGTCCGCGTCCCAGGTGGAGTTCGTGCCGGGTGACGCGGTGCTCGCCGAGCGCGGCATCACGTACCGGAACGCGCTCCTTGAGCTCCTCGGGAGCCCCGAGGAGCGGCCCGACCAGGAGCGGCGCGCCCTCGCTGCCGCCGCGGCGGGGCGGCTCACCCCCGCCGTCCAGTCGTTCCCGCTGGCCCACGCCGCCGAGGTGCACGCCGCGCTGGAGCGGCGGGAGACGACCGGCAAGGTGGTGCTGGTCCCGTGATGCCGTGGCGGCTCGGCGTCTTCCTGCCTACGGCGTCCTGACCCGCTCGGGGGACTTGAGCAGGTCGACCATGCGGGACAGGCCGTCGGCGCCGTACCCCTCCGCGACCGCGCGCTCCAGGAGCGCCCGCAGCGGCGTGAACAACTGGTCGCTGACGCCGTGTTCGGCCAGCGTCTCGGTGAAGTTGGGCAGCACCGCCAGGTTCATCTCCAGGTTGGACACGTCCGTGAGGTGCTGCCCGGAGTCGATGGACGCGGCGGTGCCCGGCACGATCCCCTGGGTCATCGCGACGACCCAGTCCGAGAGGAGTGGCGCGAAGTCCTTCGCGGGGACGCCCGCGCTGCCGACCAGCGCGTAGGCCTGGGCGACGCCGATGGCCATGCCGTACATGCCGGTGAGCAGCGACAGGTCCCACAGGGCGGCGAGGCCCGCGTCGGTGCCGACCCACTTGGTGTCGGCGAGGGCGGCAAGCGTGTCGCGGTGGCGCGCGTACGCCTCTTCGTCGCCGCTGTAGAGGATGTACGCGCCGGGGCCCGCGATCATCTGCGGTACGGCCATGATGCCGCCGTCGACATAGGCGATCCCGTGCTCCTGCGCCCAGGCCGCCAACTCCCGGGCCTGGGACGGAGTTCCGTTGGTCAGGTTCACCAGGGTGCGGCCGCGCAGCTCCGCGGCGAGTGGCTCGAACAGCTCGCGCACGCTGTCGTTCGTGGTCAGGCAGGCGATCACGAGCGGGCTCGCGGTGACCCCGGCCGCGGGGGTGTCGGCCGGGGTCGCGCCCTGTGCGACGAGCGGTCCCGTCTTGGCCGCCGTGCGGTTCCAGACCGTCGTGGGGTGGCCCGCCTTCAGCAGGGCCGAGGCCAGGGCGGAGCCCATCAGGCCGAGGCCCAGGACGGAGACGGGGCGGTGGGTCGGGGTGAGGTCGGTGGCGGGCACGGGAGCTCCTTCGAGGGTGGTGCGGAGGGGGCGCCGAGCGCGCCGGTCTCGCTGAGGTGTTCCGGGGAACACCTCGATCCTCGCCGTGCCCGCACTGTCCGACAAGTACCGACTATTTTGTGAGGTACTCACCAGAAGGTAAGTAATGGCTGGCCGGGGGCCAGTGGCTACCAGGCCAGCGCGTTGGCCGCCGTGGACTGCCAGTACGTGACGAACGCCGAGTCGTCCACGTACACGCCCCCGGCGGGCAGCTTCGGCTTGGCCATGGCGCCGACGCCGCCGTTCATCGCGCGGTTGGAGAAGAGGACGCCGAGCTTCTTGGTCTTGAAGCCGCCTGCGCCCTCGGGGGACTCCGTGCGGATGCCCGCGTACGCCGACTTGCCCGGCTCCAGGGTGACCGTGGCCTGCGGCACGCTGTCGCGCAGGACGCTGGTGGCGGAGTGCGACTGGCCGAAGCGCAGGAACGGGGCGCCGTACGCGTAACAGGTCTTGGTGCCGGTGTTCTTGGCCCGCAGGAGCAGGTGGTCGACGGGGCGGTCGACCTTCTTCACCGTCACCTTGGTGTTGGCGGCGGTGCAGGTGACCGGGGCCGCCGTGGCGCCGGTGCCGCTCGCGGACGCGCTGCTCGCGAGGGCCGGGACGGAGAGGGCCGCGGTCAGGGCGAGGGCGGTGGCCGCGGTGCGGGTGCGGAGAGTGGTGCGCATAGTGGTGCCTTCTCTTGTTGGTCGCGTGCTGGTTCGGTCGGTGGGTGTGCTGCGGTACGTCAGTACGTGCGTGCGTCCGTCAGGACGTGAGCGCGTCCGCCGAGCTGGTCAGCCAGTACGTGACGCGCAGCTTGTCGTCGATGTGCACGCCCTTGGCCTGGAGCGCCGCGTCGGCGAACTTGTCGCTGCCCTGGAAGCCGATCTGGAGGCTCTGCGCGGTGCGGCCCTCGCCGCCGCTGCCGTCGCCCGCCGAGAGGATCGCGGCCGCGTAGCCCTTGCCGCCCGGCTTGAGCGAGGTGACCGCCTGCGGCTTGCTGTCCTCGATGACCGGCGGGACCGACTGGGCGCCGTCGAACTTGAGGATCGGGTAACCCGCCAGGTCGCACATCTTGGCGCCGGTGTTGCTGATCGTGAGCAGCATGTAGTTGAGCGGGCGGGACACCGGTGTGGCGGTCACCGAGGTGTTGTCCGCGGTGCAGGGCACGCGGTTGGCGGGGTCGTGCGGGTCGGACCCCGTCCCGCCGCCCGAGTTCTCCTTGGCGCCGGACGAGCCGGAGCCCTCGCCGCCGGAGCTGCCGCCCGGGTCGCCGCCGCCCGCACCGTCGGTGCCGCCGGCCGCCTCCCCCGCCCCGCTCTTCTCCTGGCCCGATTCCGGGGCGGTCGAGGAGGAGTTCGCGGCGCCTTCGTCCCGCGTTCCGGACGCGTCGTCGTTGCCGCAGGCGGCGAGCGTGAGCGCGGCGAGGGCGAGTGTCGCGGCGGCGAACAGGCCGGCGCGGGGGCGGCGGGCGGAGGCAGACATGGGTGATCTCTTCCTTCGGAATGTGACGGGGGCTACGTGCGCCGCGCCGAGGACTTGGCGGCAGCGGCGTGTTTGGATGACCCAAGCTTGTGCGGCGTGTTGTCCCGGTGGCCAGAGCGGCCGGACAACGAGGGACACTGGAACGCTCGTACCGGCTCTGACCTGCGGGAACAGGGTTTCCTTGGAACGGTCGGCTGGAATGGCGGACAGGGTGGAGGAAGAGTGGGGTCGGGTGATCTCGCGGCGCTGCTGCGGGAATTGAAGGACCGGTCGGGGCTCAGCTACGGAGTCCTCGCCAAACGGCTGCATGTGAGTACGTCGACGCTGCACCGGTACGTCAACGGCACCGCCGTGCCGACGGAGTTCGCCCCGGTGGAGCGGCTCGGCCGCCTCTGCAGAGCGAGCCCCGACGAGTTGGTGGAGCTGCACCGGCGGTGGATCGTGGCCGATGTGTCGCGGGGGCGGAAGGCGGAGGGGGCCGCTGGGGCCGCCGGGGCTGTGGAGGTCGACGGGGTTACGGGGGCCGCAGGGGCTGTTGGGGCCTCTGGAGCTGCTGAGGCTGCTGGGGCTGACGAGGCCACCGAGCCCGCTGAGCCGGTCGCGTCAGCCGAGCCGGTCGAGCCCGTGGAGGCTACCGTGCCCGTGGAGGCCACCACGCCCACCGAAGCCGTTCCCGCGTTCCAGCCCGACCCTGACCCTGATCCCGACCCTCACCCGGAAGCCGACCCGGCACCGGCCCCCCGCCCGGAGTCCGAGCTCCCCTCGGTCTCCAGCACCCCCGCCCCCGCGACCACGGCCACCGGGGCACGCCGAAGCGGCCGTCTGTCGCGCCCGCGCCGACGGCAGCTCGCCGTCGTGGGTGCCGTCGGCGTCGTCCTCGCCCTCGGCGGCACCGCGCTCGCGCTGCAGAACGCGTCCGGCGAATCGGGCGACGGGCGGGACAAGAAGGCCGACCGGGCCGTGCCCTCGGCGGACCTGGATCCCTCCGGCACAGGGCGGAACCGGGACGAGAACCCGTCCGCCACACCCTCCGCCAAGGAGGACCAGGACGACAAGGACGAGAAGGGCAAGAAGGGCGAGGCGAAAGGGAAGGGCGAGGAGAGCGAAGGGAAGGGCGGACAGGGCAAGGGCGGCACGTCATCGGGCGGCGGCCAGAGCGGCACCGGCTCCTCCGGCGCCGCGAAGGGCACCCCCGTCACCGCCCGCGTACGGCCCTTCCCCTACTACCCGAACCCCTGCAGCCAGCACTTCCTCATCGACCGCGAGCCCGGCGACATGCTGCAGCCGCCGTCCGAGCGGGAGGCGCCGACCTGGGTGCGGGCCATGGGCGGGGTCCAGGCCGCCGGTGGCTTCGTCGAGGTCACCCTGCAGGGCACCGGCGAGGACACCGTCGTACTGGAACGCGTCGACGTCGACGTGCGGCGCAAGAGCGCGCCGCTGAAGTGGAACAGCTACCAGTCGGGCAACGGCTGCGGCGGCCCCGTGGGCATCAAGTCCTTCAACGTCGACCTCGACACGGCCCAGCCGACCGCCGTCCCCAAGTCCGGGCAGCGGAAGTTCCCCTACAAGGTGAGCGAGTCCGACCCCGAGGTCTTCTACTTCGAGATCAACACCGAGAACTACGACGTGCAGTGGTCCCTGAACCTGCAGTGGTCCAGCGGCGGGCGCAGCGGGGTGCTGCGGATCGACGACGCGGGCAGGCCGTTCCGCACCAGCGCCGACGAGGGGCGGCCGGAGTACAAGTGGCCGAACGGGGCCACGAAGTGGAGCAGGGAGGAGCCGCAGTCGCCCGACCAGGGCTGAGCGGACACCGCCCGGGCCCGTGGGAGGCCGCGGGCCCCAAGGAGACCGGGGCCGCGGTGGAGCCCCGCCGTCCGCATTCCGAAAAGGGTGTTGCGGGCGGCGGTCACCTGTCTACCCTGCCGGGACCCACGTACCGGGAGGGACCCACGATGACCGTCGCCAGCAGTGCCACCGCCCCCACGCCGCCGCTCGCCGCGCGTGCCGCCGCCATCGGCGGCTCGCCGGTACGGGACATCCTCGCGGTCACCGCCCGGCCCGAGGTCATCAACTTCGCGGGCGGACTGCCCGCGCCCGAACTCTTCGACGCGAAGGGCGTGGCCGCCGCATACCAGGCCGTGCTCGCCGAGGCGCCCGGGCGGGCCCTCCAGTACTCGACGACCGAGGGCGAGCCCGCGCTGCGTACCGCCGTCGCCGAGCGCTACACCGCCCGTGGCCTCGCCACCGGCGCCGACGACATCCTCGTCACCACCGGCTCCCAGCAGGCCCTGTCCCTGCTCGCCACCGCCCTCGTCGAGCCCGGCGACACCGTCCTCGTCGAGAACCCCTGCTACCTCGCCGCCCTTCAGGTCTTCGCCTTCGCCGGGGCGCACGTCGTGGCCGTCCCCGGCGACGCCGACGGCGTCGACCCCGAGGCCCTCGAAGCGCTCGTCGTCGAGCACCGGGCGAAGCTGCTGTACACCGTCCCCACCTTCCAGAACCCGACCGGGCGGACCATGCCCGCCGGGCGGCGGACCGCCCTCGCCGAGGTCGCCGCCCGGCGCGGGCTGTGGATCATCGAGGACGATCCGTACGGGGAGCTGCGGTTCGAGGGGGAGCGGGTGCCGTGGATCGCCTCCTGCCCGGGCGGGGAGGACCGGACCGTGGTCCTCGGGTCCTTCTCCAAGGTGATGGCGCCAGGGCTGCGGCTCGGGTGGCTGCGGGCGCCCGCCGAGCTGCGGCGGGCCTGTGCCATCGCCAAGCAGGCCGCCGATCTGCACACTCCCACCGTCAATCAGCTCGCTGCTGCCTGGTACTTGGAGCGGTACGACCTGGACGCGCATGTGGGGCGGGTGGCCGCCGTCTACGGGGAGCGGCGGGACGCGATGCTGGCGGGGCTCGGGGAGGCGTTGCCCGCCGGGTCGGAGTGGAATCGGCCCGAGGGCGGGATGTTTCTCTGGGTGCGGCTGCCTGAGGGGTACGACGCGACGGAGCGGTTGCCGGGGGTCGTCGGGCACAACGTGGCGTACGTGCCGGGGGCGCCGTTCTATGGCGGCGCCCCGGACCCGCGGACCCTGCGGCTGTGCTTCGTCACCCAGACGCCCGAGGAGATCGGCGAAGGCCTGCGGCGGCTTCGGCGGGGGCTGTCGTGACAACCCCCGCCGGGGTGGTCACAGGCGCTCAGGGGTCCTGATGCCCAGCAGTGCCATTCCCTGGTGCAGCGTCCGTGCCGTCAGGTCGCACAGGAACAGGCGGTTCTCGACCTGGGCCGGGGTGTCCGCCTTGAGGACCGGGCACTGGTCGTAGAACGTCGTGTACAGGGACGCCAGTTGGTAGAGGTACGCGGCCAGCTTGTGCGGGGCGTACTCGGCCGTGGCGTCCGCGAGGACCTCGCCGAAGGCGTCCAGGTGCAGGCCCAGCGCCCGCTCCGCCGGGGCGAGTTCGACCTCGGGGTGGGCGACGGGGCCCGCGCCCTCGGCCTTGCGGAGGATCGACTTGATGCGGGCGTACGCGTACTGGAGGTAGACCGACGTGTCGCCGTTGAGGGACACCATCTGGTCCAGGTCGAACTTGTAGTCCCGGTTCGCCGACGTCGACAGGTCCGCGTACTTCACGGCGCCGATCCCGACGTACCGCCCGTTCTCGACGATCTCCTCCTCGGAGAGGCCGATCTTCTCGGCCTTCTCGCGCACGACCGCCGTGGCCCGCTCGACCGCCTCGTCGAGGAGGTCCTCGAGCCGGACCGTCTTGCCCTCACGCGTCTTGAACGGCTTGCCGTCCGCGCCGAGCACCGTGCCGTAGCCCATGTTGTGCGCGGTGACGTCGTCGTTCAGCCAGCCCATCCGGCGGGCCGCCTCGAAGACCATGCGGAAGTGCAGCGACTGGCGCACGTCCACGACGTACAGGAGCGACGTCGCGTGCAGGTCCACGACCCGGTCGCGGATCGCGGAGAGGTCGGAGGCCGCGTAGCCGAAGCCGCCGTCGGCCTTCTGCACGATCAGCGGCACCGGCTGGTCGTCCTTGCCGCGGATCTCGTCGAAGAAGACGACGAGGGCGCCGTCGGAGCGGACGGCGACGCCGGACTCCTCCAGGAGGCGGGCGGTCTCCGGCATCATGTCGTTGTACGCGGACTCGCCGACGATCTCCTCGTCGCGGACCTCCATGTCCAGCTTCTCGAAGACCGAGTAGAAGTAGACCTTCGACTCGTCCACGAACCGCTGCCACAGGTCGAGGGTCTCCTTGTCGCCGGACTGCAGCGCGACGACGCGCTTGCGGGCCCGCTCCTTGAACGCCTCGTCGGCGTCGAAGACCGCGCGCGAGGCCTTGTAGACCCGGTTCAGGTTCGACATGGCCTGGTCGCCGTCGGTGTCGGTCTCCGGGGCCAGCTCGCTCGGGTTCTCGATCAGATACTGGATGAGCATGCCGAACTGGGTGCCCCAGTCGCCGATGTGGTGGCGGCCGATCGTCTTCTCGCCGGTGAAGTCCAGCATGTGCCGCAGGGCGTCGCCGATCACCGCGGAGCGCAGGTGGCCGACGTGCATCTCCTTCGCCACGTTCGGCTGGGCGTAGTCGATGATCGTCGTGCCCGGCGCGTCCTTGAGCGGCACGCCGAGGCGGTCGCCGTCGGCGGCGCGGGCGGCGAGGGTCCCGGTGATCGCCCGGTCGGTGACCGTGATGTTCAGGAAGCCGGGGCCGGAGACCTCGACGTCGGCGAGCAGGTCACCGTTGGTGATCCGCTCCACGACCTGGCCGGCCAGCTCCCGCGGGTTCGCCTTCGCCTTCTTCGCGAGCGCCAGAATCCCGTTGGCCTGGAAGTCGGCCCGGTCGCTACGTCGCAGCAGCGGGTCCGCGGAACCGGCCTCCGGCAGGGCAGCCGAGAGGGCGTCCGCGAGGCGCTGGTGGACGGAGGCGGTGAGGGACGTGACCGGGGCCATGAGCTTCCGTTCTCGTAAAAGGGGGTGCGTCAGGGTGAGCGTCAAGTGTCCCATGGGGAGAGGCGCCGGTTCGCCTCCATAAACGCGACCCGCCCGTCGCGGCCGAGCGCCCCCGGCCCCAGCGCCGGAAGCGACCCGCCCGCCCCGGGGGAAGCAACCCCGGAGCGAGTCCTTCCGTCTGGGACAATGGCTTACGCCAGATTCCCTGAATCCCGAGGAACAAGAGGACGTGCCGATCGTGGCTCAGAGCACCGATACCACCGACTGGGTCTCCCGCTACGCGGACGAGGTCATCGCCGAGTCGGAGCGTCGTGCCCCGGGCAAACCGGTTACTGTCGCCTCCGGCCTGTCCCCCTCCGGCCCCATCCACCTGGGCAATCTGCGCGAGGTCATGACCCCGCACCTGGTCGCCGACGAGATCCGCCGCCGGGGCCACCAGGTCCGGCACCTGATCTCCTGGGACGACTACGACCGGTACCGCAAGGTCCCGGCCGGTGTCCCGGGCGTCGACGAGTCCTGGGCCGAGCACATCGGCCGGCCGCTGACCTCCGTGCCCGCGCCCGCCGGGTCGGCGTACGCGAACTGGGCCGAGCACTTCAAGGCCGCGATGGCCGCGTCCCTCGCCGACCTCGGCGTCGAGTTCGACGGGATCAGCCAGACCGAGCAGTACACGTCGGGGACGTACCGCGAGCAGATCCTGCACGCGATGCGGCACCGCGCCGACATCGACGCGATCCTCGACCAGTACCGCACCAAGAAGGACCCGGCCAAGGGCAAGAAGCAGCAGAAGCCCGCCGACGAGGCCGAGCTGGAGGCCGCGGAGGGCTCCGGCGCGGCGAGCGAGGACGACGGCAGCGGCGGCTCCAGCGGGTACTTCCCGTACAAGCCGTACTGCGGTCAGTGCGGCAAGGACCTGACCACGGTCACCTCCTACGACGACGACTCCACCGAGCTCGCGTACGTCTGCACGGCGTGCGGCTTCGAGGAGACCGTCCGGCTGAGCGAGTTCAACCGCGGCAAGCTGGTCTGGAAGGTCGACTGGCCGATGCGCTGGGCGTACGAGGGCGTGATCTTCGAGCCGTCCGGCGTGGACCACTCCTCGCCGGGCTCGTCGTTCGTCGTCGGCGGGCAGATCGTGCGGCAGATCTTCGACGGGGTGCAGCCGATCGGCCCGATGTACGCGTTCGTGGGCATCAGCGGCATGGCCAAGATGTCGTCGTCGCGCGGCGGCGTGCCGACCCCGGGCGACGCCCTGAAGATCATGGAGGCGCCCCTGCTGCGCTGGCTGTACGCCCGCCGCAGGCCCAACCAGTCCTTCAAGATCGCCTTCGACCAGGAGATCCAGCGGCTCTACGACGAGTGGGACAAGCTCGCCGCGAAGGTCGCCGACGGCTCCGCGCTGCCCGCCGACGCCGCCGCGTACGCGCGCGCCGTGGGCACGGCCGCAGGACCGCTGCCGACGACCCCGCACCCGCTGCCGTACCGCACGCTCGCCTCCGTCGCCGACATCACCGCCGGGGCCGAGGACCAGACGCTGCGCATCCTCTCCGAGCTCGACCCGGCCGACCCGCTGGCGTCCCTCGCCGAGGCGCGGCCGCGGCTCGACAAGGCCGAGGCGTGGATCAACACGCACGTCCCGGCCGACCAGCGCACGGTCGTGCGGGACGAGCCCGACAAGGAGCTGCTCGGCTCCCTCGACGAGGAGGGCCGCGAGTCCCTGCGGCTGCTCCTGGACGGCCTGGACTCGCACTGGTCCCTGGACGGCCTGACGCACCTCGTCTACGGCGTCCCGAAGGTCCGCGCGGGCTTCGCGGCCGACGCCGGGCCCAAGGAGCTGCCGCCGGAGATCAAGACGGCCCAGCGGACGTTCTTCGCGCTCCTCTACCACCTGCTGGTGAGCCGGGACACGGGGCCGCGCCTGCCCACGCTGCTGCTCGCCGTGGGCGCGGAGCGGGTGCGGAAGCTGCTCGGCGCGTAGGCGTACGGCTGGACGTACTCGCGTACGGCGTGCGGGGGGGGCGGGTCCATTCCGGGCCCGCCCCCTTCGTGCGCTGCCGCCGGGTGCATCCTTCGGACTATCCCGGTTTCGGCCCCGGGCACGACGTACCGGCAGGTCGAGGTGGTGATGCTTGATCCATGAAGGAAATCATCGCCATCATCGGTTGGATCGTCGGCGTCCAGGGCGCACTCGGCCTCGCGGGACGCCTCTTCGGGGACGGCCCCTGGGGACTCGTCCACAAGTGGTGGGACGTGCCCACCGCCGGGTACGCCGTGCTGCTCGCCGTCGGGGCCGTGCTGGCGTTCTACGGGGAGCAGGGGCGGGCGCGGGCCCGGCGTTAGCGGCGGTCGCCGTCAGGTCGGGGGCGGCGCCTGCGGCGTACGACGAGGAAGGCGCCTGCGGCGGCCACGGCGAGCGCGCCCGCTGTGACGGCGGCCACGACGGTCGTCGTGTCCGAGTCTTCTTCGGCCTCGGTCCCGGCTTCGGCCCCGGCTTCGTCGGCGCACTTGGAGCCGTCGGCCGGTCCGCCCGCCTCGACGGTCAGCTTGCCCGCCTTCGTGTCCTCGCCGGGGTGCACCGGCTCGGTGAAGCGGACGGTGTACGTACCGGGTTCGGCGTCGCAGCGGACCTCGGCGCGGGCCTCCAGCGAGACCTTGCCGGTGGACTTCAGCTCCACCGGCCCCTCGAAAGCCTCGGACCGCACGGTCGCACCGTCGTCGAGTTCCGGGTTCACCGTGGACAACTTGACCCGGGCGCCCGGGAGTACCGAACTCGGCGTGATGGTCAGTCCGCCGCTGCCGTCCGAATTCGCGAGCGCGCTGTCCGCGAGGGCGTTATCCGTGAGGACGCCATCCGCGAAGGCGCTCGGAATGGCCGCGAGGGAAAGCGTGAGCGTGAAAGCTCCCACAACGGCGGCGTATATGCGTGGCATACGATGCAGTCCTCAGGTTCGGACAACCGAGTTGATTCCGGTCGCGGGATCCGTTCGTTGCGATCCTACCCAGGGGGGCCCTGAGCAGCGATTTTGACCAGGCTGCCCAGTCATTCGGAACGTGCTCGAATCCGTGCCGCGAGAGTTTTCCAATGCCGGGCGACAGAAGGTCAGTTGTGCGAATATCTCGTGGGCCGCGTACGGTCGCCGTGGGGGTGGGTGGCGTATTGCTGGCCGCGCTGGCGACGTCGACCATTGCCGCTACCGCCGCCGTTTCTCCCTCCGTTTCCGTTCCCCCCTCCACCTCCGTTTCCGCCTCTGCTGCTGCCGCTGTGGAGGGCAAGGAGCAGTGGGCAGTTGAGGACGCCGAGGCGTTCTGGACGTCCCGGCGCATGGAGTCGGCGACTCCGGCGCCGACTGTCGAGGGGAACGCGACGGGCGGCGCCGAGGCCCCTGCCGACGCCCCCGCCGAGGTCGCTGCCGACCGCCGCACCGCCGCCCGCGCCGGTGCCGCCCAGCGCGGCGCCCCCGCCCCTGCCCCGCGCGCGGCGGCCTCCGGCACGTACTACAAGGGCTCCAAGACCATCGGCGTGCTCTACTACGTCGACAACGGCCTGGCCTCGCACCACTGCACCGCCAGCGTCGTGCACAGCCCCAAGGGCAATGTGATCCTCACGGCCGGGCACTGCGGCAACGGCAGCAAGTACGCCTTCGTGCCCCAGTACCGCACCGGCAAGTCCCCGGCCCAGCAGCCGCACGGCATCTGGGCGGTCGACCGGGTCTTCAAGGACCCCCGGCGCACCGACACCGGCCCCGGGTCGAACCTGGACTTCGCCTTCGCCACCGTCAAGCCCGACGAGCGCGGCCGTCAGGTCGAGCAGATCACCGGCGCCAACAAGCTCACGCGGACGCCCGGCTACCAGGTGCGGGTCACCGTCATCGGCTATCCGAAGGTGCGGTACGACCCCAAGGACCAGGCGGTCAAGTGCGGGGCGAAGACGACGCGGCTGGCCGGGTACAAGCAACTGCGCATGAAGTGCGGCGGGTTCCACGGCGGCACGTCCGGCAGCCCGTGGCTGCTGGACTACGACGAGCGGACCAGGACCGGCAAGGTCGTCGGCAACCTCGGCGGGGTGGGCGGCGGCGGAGCGACCTCCGACGTGTCGTACGCCCCGTACTACGACGACGAGGTGTTCAAGCTCTACCAGGACGCCGTCGACAACGTCGCCGAGGTGCGGCGGCCGCCGCTGCCGTACAGCCCCGGCACCGGCGAGACCTGGCAGCACGCCAAGCGGTTCGCCTCCGGCGACTACACCGGCGACGGCAAGGCCGACCTGATCGTCGTGTGGACCGACGGCGAAGTCACCCTCCACACCGGCGACGGCAAGGGCGGCTTCTCCGGTGAGCGGCGGCTCAAGGCCGCAGGCGGAACCTGGAAGCACGCCACGGCCATCACCGGCGGCGACTTCACCGGCAGCCGCCGCTCCGACCTGATGGTGCGCTGGTCCGACGGCGAGGTCACCCTCCACCCGGACCTGAGCACCGCCGGATTCGGCCGCGAGATCAAGCTCGCTCGCGCCGGGTCCACCTGGAAGCACGCCGCGCAGATCACCGCGGGACGCTTCACCGCCAACAAGCGGACCGACGACGTGGTCGTCCGCTGGAGCGACGGCGAAGTCACCCTCTACAGCGACGTGGACGGCCGCGGCTTCAAGAAGGAGAACAAGCTCAAGAAGCCCAACGGCACCTGGAAGCACGCCACCCTGCTCACCGGCGGCGACTTCACCGGCAATACCCACTGGGACCTCATCGTCCGCTGGAGCGACGGCGAACGCACCCTCTACCAGGACGTGACCGCCACCCGCCTCGGCAAGGAGACCCGGATGCAGGCCCCCAACGCCCGCTGGAAGCAGGCCAAGGCCATGACCGCCGGAAACTACAACGCCAACGGACGTCCCGACGACCTGATCGTCCGCTGGGCCGACGGCGAGGTCACGCTCTACGCCGACACCAGCACCAGGCTCGGTGCCGCACGCACCCTCGTACCGCCGAAGACGTCCTGACGGCCGCTGGATCGCCGCTGACGCACGCACCACAGGGCCCCGGGATCGCACCCCCGGGGCCCTGTGACGTGTCTCAGACAGCGTGCGCCGCCCGGCTGGTCTCAGTCGGCGTACGTCTCTCAGACGGTGTGCGCGGTCCAGCCGATGGTCTCGCTCGCGTGCTTGCCGTCCGCCGTGACGCCCCCGCCGTAGATCTCATTGAGGCGGATCTTGAATCCGGTGTTGCTCACCTCGTGCAGCCGGACTCCCGGCGTCTCGGGGCCGTTGAAGGTCTGCACCGTGACCTGCACGATGATGTTCGAGCCCGCGGGGAACGGGGTGGGGAAGTCGACCCGCTTGAACGTGTCGGTCTTGCCGCCCTGTGTCTCAAGGGAGTGCGCCGAGTCCAGGTTCAGCTTGCCGCTTTGGACCATGCTCATCGCGTCAGCCCTTCGTCCGTGCCCTCCGGAGGCGCCGGTCGGCGCCCCGGATGCCGCTGTGGGGGACAGCCGATTCAAGCGCCGCATCCGGTGCGCCGGTAAGTCCCTTTCACGACAGTTCCGAAGGCGGGCCCGGGCAGGGGGCGAGGGCACCCCCGCACCGTCACCGCCAGGGCCGCAGCCGGGGCCGCCAACCCGGTACCGCCCGGCGGTAGGCCTCGTACTCCGCGCCGAAAGTGCGGCTCAGCCTCGGCTCCTCGTACCAGGTGGCGAAGGACCACATGACCGCCCCGGCGATCAGGGCATACGTCAGCAGGGCGGGGCGGGCGAGGAGGAGGGACTGGCCGGTGATGGCGGTCACCACGGCCAGGTACATCGGGTTGCGTACGTAGCGGTACAGGCCGCCCACCACCAGGTGCTCCGTCGGTGCGAGGGGTGCCGGGGTGCCGAGGCCCTCGACCACGAATCGTACGAAGGCATGTGTCAGCACCACTGCTGCCGCCGCGACGGCCACGCCGCCCGTCACGCGTACCGGCAGCCACCAGTCACCGCTCTGCCAGCGCGTCAACCACCACGGGACCAGGCCCGCCACCGTGCCCGGGGCGAGGGCCATGAAGAGTGAACTGCCCACTGCCGCCGCCGACTTGCGCATGGGGTCAGCATGGCGGGGTGTGCGCCGTCACGCGATGTGTTCCTCGGCGTCCAGGTTCTGCTGGTAGCGGTCGCGGAAGCCGCGGAGGTACGGGCGGAGGGTGCTCTCCTGGAGGGGGCCGCCTGCCTGGCCTGTGACTCCGTAGAGGTCCATCAAGTACAGGCTGAACTGGCGGGCGTTGGGGTAGTCGCCCATTTCGCTGACGTACTTGCGGAAGGCGGTGAAGTACGCCTCCTCGCGGGTCATGTCGTCGGGGAGGCCGGAGCCTTCCGCCGCCGCGGGCTCGGGGAGGGGCTCCGGGTCCGGCTCCGGGGCGGGTGCGGGGGCCTGCTCCTCGCGCGGGCCCGGGATGAGGTGGCCGTTCGCGAGGGGGCGGGTGCGGCCGGGGCCTGCGGGGACGCGGAAGCCCGAGCCGTCGTCGACGACTTCGGGGGCCTCGTCGAGGGCTTCGTGGCCCTGGCCGGGGTGGGGCCGGCCCTGGGCGTGCTGCGGGTGCTGCTGGTTCTGCGGGAACTGCCGGCCCTGGGCGTGCTGCTGGTTCTGCGCGTATCGCTGCTGGTCGTACGCCTGCTGGTCGGCGTACTGCTGCTGCTCGTACGCCAACTGCTCGTCATAGCCCTGCTGCTGGGCCTGTTCCTCGTACCACTCGTCGTACGGGGCCTCCGGGTCGTACGACATCGGTCCTTCGCCGTACTGCTGGGGCGGCTGCGGGGCCGCGAACCACGGGCTCACGTGGGCGCCGGGCTGCTGCTCCTCGGGGTGCTGCTCCTCGGGGTGCTCCGCGGGGGCGGGCTCGGGCTCCGGGAGGGGCTTGGGCTCGGGGGCGGGGTCCTTGGTCAGGGCGGGCGGGGCCGCGGCCCCGGCCTTCGTCAGCTCCGGCTGGGACGGGCCCGGCTGGGACGGGGTCAGCTGGGGCGCGGGCGGGAACAGGGCGGGTTCGATGCCGGCGGCGGCGAGGCCCGCGGGGGCCGTCTCGGCGAGGGGGACGCCGTAGCGGGCCAGGCGCAGCGGCATCAGGGATTCGACCGGGGCCTTGCGGCGCCAGCCGCGGCCGAAGCGGGAGCGCAGGCGGGCCTGGTAGACCAGGCGCTCCTGCTCCAGCTTGATGACCTGGTCGTACGAGCGCAGCTCCCACAGCTTCATGCGGCGCCAGAGGAGGAACGTCGGCACGGGGGAGAGCAGCCAGCGCGTCATGCGCACGCCCTCCATGTGCTTGTCGGCCGTGATGTCCGCGATCCGCCCGATCGCGTGCCGGGCCGCCTCGACCGCGACCACGAAGAGCACCGGGATGACCGCGTGCATGCCGACGCCCAGCGGGTCCGGCCAGGCTGCCGCGCCGTTGAAGGCGATGGTGGCCGCGGTGAGCAGCCACGCCGTCTGGCGGAGCAGCGGGAAGGGGATCCTGATCCAGGTCAGCAGGAGGTCG
Source organism: Streptomyces flavofungini (assembly GCF_014650815.1). Classification (GTDB taxonomy): domain Bacteria; phylum Actinomycetota; class Actinomycetes; order Streptomycetales; family Streptomycetaceae; genus Streptomyces; species Streptomyces flavofungini. Next base: position 413,691 of record NZ_BMVR01000008.1, on the reverse strand, counting down.
AGCGCCAGCAGGACGCAGATGCCCGCGTCGATGCCGATGGGGAAGACCATCGAGAAGGTGCCGAAGCCCTTCTTCTCGGCCAGCTCCCGCACGGCCGCGTACGACCCCGCGAAGCCGATCCCGGCGATGACCACCGCACCGAAGACGACGACCCCGATGAGTATCCGGTGCGTACGTGTCAGCTGCATCGCGGCCACCCGCGAACCCCTCCCTGTCCATGCCCGTCCGGCTGTCCCAGTCCGGCGTGTTGCGAGCGACAGCCTGGCACATGTGTGCGTGCGCCCGTGTGCCGGTACGGCAGCCGAGGCGTGATCGGGCACGGCGGGAGCCCGGCCGCGTGGGCGGCCGGGCTCCGGTAACTCCTGGGCGTGAGCGCCGAGTCGGGCTGATCCCCCGCGTGCGAGGGGGCTCGGGCTACTCGCTCTTGGGCTTCGCGTCGGTCTCCGGCTTCGCGCCGGAGCCGTCCGAGCTGTCCGAGGACTTGTCGTCCTTGGCGGGCTTGTCGTCCTTGGCCGAGCCGGACGGCTTGTCCGCGCCGCCTGCCTTGTTCGCCGCCGCGACCGCCGCGACGGCCTCCTTGGCGGCCTTCTCGGTGGCCTTGGCGAGGGTGGACGCGTCCGGGGACTTGTCACCGGCGAGGCCGGCGCCGTTGTAGTCGACCGTGACGACGGCGTTCTCCACGCGGGCCACGAGCGTCTGCTGCTTGAAGGTGTCCTTCTCCTTCTTGACGTCGTAGCTGACCAGCGTCGCCTGGTCGCCGACGCCCGGCACCGGCGTGGTCTTGACGCCCTTGGCGTCCTTGGCCGCCTGGGCGTCGGTGACCTGCTTGGTGAAGTTGCCCTGGGCGCGCTTGGCGCCGCTGCCGAGCGACTGGTCGGACTCGAAGCGGTTCAGCGAGACGCGCAGCCAGCGGAACTGGGAGCCGTCGACGCCGTTGTTGTCGAGGCTGTCCCAGGTGCAGTTGCCGCGCGTGGACACGTCGTCCGACGTACCCGTCTTGCCCGCCTTGTTCTTCGCGGCCGGGACCAGGTCGCCGAGCGTCTTCTTGGAGAGCGTGTCGCAGGGCTCGGGGAGCTTGGCGAACGCGGCCTTCTCCACGGTCGCCGCCTTGTCGCCGGAGCCACCGGAGTCCTCGGACCCGCCGGAGGCGGACGCGGAGGCCTTGTCGCCGCTGTCCTTCTTGTCCCCGTCCGACCCGGAGTCGCTGCTGCAGGCGGAGGCGAAGAGGATCACCGGTACGGCGGCTGCGCCCACAAGTACGCGGGTGAGTCGCTGACGCTGTCGCTGTGCGGGTCGGTGCATGGTTCCTTCACTCGTGTTCGCTCTTGGCGGCCGTGCCGTTCGATGGGGTCGTTGAGTCACCGTACGCGGTGTGCGACGCGGGTGACCCGGCTTCCGGGCAGCCCGTACGCGCTCGGAACAGCCGTCAGCCGTCGAACCTGTCGGCGAGGTTTTCCGCCAGTTCGCGCGCGTTGTCCTGCATTTCCTTGGAGTCGGGGACCTCGGTGCGGCGGGCCGGCTGCTCGTCGTACTCCACCGTCACGATCACGTTCGACGTGCGGAACACCACAGTCACGGTGCGCTGCCGGGTCGCCGACGCGGCGGTGGTCAGGACGTCGTCCAGGAACGCCTCGTCGCCGAGGTCGTCCAGGGTGCGCGGCTCGTACCCGGCGGGCGTCCCGTCGTCCGCCGCCGAACCGCCGTCCGGCTCGTCATCGCCCTCGGCCGCGTCGGCGCCGTCGCCCTTCTCGGCGGAGACGTGCGCGGCGGCGGGGGCGCCCTCGGCGCTGGGGGAGCCGCTGGAGCCGTCTGAGGGGTCCGAGCTGCCCGGCTTGCCGGATCCCTTGGGGTCCTTGGTGCCACCGGACCCGCCCGGGGTGCCGGAATCGCCCGAATCGCCCGACTCCTCGGGTTCCTCGTCCGACCCCGACGAAGACGGCTCCGGAATGTCCGCGTCCCGCAGCTTCGTCCGGTACAGCTCCTGCGCCCGCGTGTCGTCGCTGACCGTCCCGTCGTACGACACCACGCGCTCGAAGTTGACGAGCAGGTGGTGCGTGGCGTCGGCCGACTCGATCTTCCAGCGGCAGCCCACGCGCCGGTCGGTGTCGTACGTCACCGTGGGGGACCCCGCGTACGCCTTCTCGCGCTGCTTGGCGTCCTCGATGTCCTTGATGCCCGGCAGCATCGAGTCGAGCGTCGAGTTGTCGACCGCGCCGCAGGGCTCGGGCAGGGTGCGGTACTTGCCGGGCTCCGCGGCCGCCGTGGAGCTGCCGGAGTCGCCGGACTTGCCGTCGTCGCCCCCGCCGGTCCCCGAGCCGCCGCTGCAGCCGGCGAGCAGCGCCACGAGGAGTGCGGCTGTGCCCGGTACGTAGACCCTCCGCTGCACCGTGCTGGCTCCTCTCGACGTGGACGGGTCCGGCCCGGCCCGTGCGGGCCGGCCCACCGGGCCTGTCCGGCCTGGTTATTCGGTTGCCGCCGACGGACGGCCGGTGGACACAATGTGTATCGCACGCGCCGCTGTGGATGCCGGTCCGTTATCCCATACGTCGACCTTGGCACCGGTATTTGCGTTTCAAGTCTTTTGTTGTTGTACGGGGGAAAGAGGAAGCTATGTCGTACGTGGAGATGCCGGGAGCGAACGTTCCCATCCGGATGTGGGCGGACCCCAAGACGGTCGAGGGCGCCGCGATGCAGCAGCTCCGCAACGTCGCGACGCTGCCGTGGATCAAGGGCCTTGCCGTCATGCCGGACGTCCACTACGGCAAGGGCGCGACGGTCGGCTCCGTGATCGCGATGCGGGGTGCTGTGTGCCCGGCGGCGGTGGGGGTCGACATCGGGTGCGGGATGTCGGCGGTGCGGACGTCGCTGACGGCGGCGGACCTGCCGGACGACCTGTCACGGCTGCGGTCGAAGATCGAGCAGGCGATTCCGGTGGGGCGGGGGATGCATGAGGATCCGGTCGAGCCGGGGCGCTTTCATGGGATGGCCACGGGGGGTTGGGACGACTTCTGGGGGCGGTTTGATGGGGTGGCTGAGGCGGTGAAGTTTCGGCGGGGGCGGGCGGTAACGCAGATGGGAACCCTTGGCCAAGGAAATCATTTTGTCGAACTCTGTATTGATGTGTCGGGTTCGGTCTGGCTGATGCTGCACTCCGGCTCCCGGAACATCGGCAAGGAACTGGCCGACCACCACATCGGCGTGGCCCGCGAACTGCCGCACAACCAGGGCCTGGTGGACCGGGACCTGGCCGTCTTCGTCGCGGACACTCCGCAGATGGCGGCGTACCGCAACGACCTGTTCTGGGCGCAGGAGTACGCGAAGTACAACCGCGCGCTGATGATGGCGCTCTTCAAGGACGTGGTCCGCAAGGAGTTCAAGAAGGCCGCGCCGACCTTCGAGCAGGAGATCTCCTGCCACCACAACTACGTGGCGGAGGAGCGGTACGACGGCATGGACCTGCTGGTCACCCGCAAGGGAGCGATCCGCGCGGGCTCCGGGGACTACGGCATCATCCCGGGCTCGATGGGCACCGGCTCGTACATCGTGAAGGGTCTCGGCAACGAGGCGTCCTTCAACTCCGCGTCGCATGGCGCGGGCCGGAAGATGAGCCGCAACGCCGCGAAGAAGCGGTTCTCCACCCAGGACCTGGAGGAGCAGACGCGGGGCGTGGAGTGCCGCAAGGACTCCGGCGTCGTGGACGAGATCCCGGGGGCGTACAAGTCCATCGACAAGGTCATCGAGCAGCAGACGGACCTGGTCGAGGTGGTGGCCAAGCTGAAGCAGGTCGTGTGCGTGAAGGGCTGAACTGCGGGCGGGGCCCGGGCCGTTGTCGGCCCGGACCCCGCTGCTCAGTACGTCGACTCGCGTTCGGGGTGGGGCGGGGTGCTGCTGAAGGCGGGACGCCTACTTCGCGTGCATGACCGCGTAGATCATGACGAAGGCCACGATGTGGATGCCGAAGAGGAAGTAGGCGAGGTACCACCACACCAGGCGTTCGTTCTTCTTCTCCTGGGCGAGGCGGCGGGACTCCTGCTCGTGGCGGAGGCGGTCCAGCGGGTCGGGGGAGTCGGGCGAGCCGCCGGGGGTGCCGGGGTCGTCGGCGGCGTAGGTCATCACTGCTCCCGGTGGACCTTCGTGTTGGACGCCTGGGCGCGGGGGCGGACCACGAGGAGGTCGATGTTCACGTGCGGCGGCCGGGTGACCGCCCAGGTGATCGTGTCCGCCACGTCGTCGGCGGTGAGCGGCTCGGCCACGCCCGCGTAGACCTTCGCGGCCTTCTCCGCGTCGCCGCCGAACCGGTTCAGCGCGAAGCCCTCCGTCTTGACCATGCCGGGGGCGACCTCGATCACCCGGACCGGGGTGCCGACGATCTCCAGGCGCAGGGTCTCGGCGAGGACGTGCTCGGCGTGCTTGGCGGCGACGTAGCCCCCGCCGCCCTCGTACGTGCCGTGGCCCGCCGTCGAGGAGACGACGACCACGGTGCCGTCGCCGCTCGCGGTGAGGGCCGGGAGCAGGGCCTGGGTGACGTTCAGGGTGCCGATGACGTTCGTCTCGTACATCTGGCGCCAGTCCGCCGGGTCGCCGGTCGAGACGGGGTCGGCGCCGAGCGCGCCGCCCGCGTTGTTCACCAGGACCGCGATCTCGCGGAACGCCGTCGCGAAGGTGTCGACGGCCGCGCGGTCGGTGACGTCGAGCTCGTACGCCGTCGCGCTGTGCCCGGCGTCGCTCAGCTCGGCGGCGAGGGCCTCGACGCGGTCCTTGCGGCGGGCCGTCAGGACGACCCGGTACCCGGCCGCCGCGAGGCCGCGGGCCGTGGCCGCGCCGATGCCGCCGCTGGCACCCGTGACGATCGCGATGCCGGGCTTGGCGGGCGTTGCGGCGGACATGCGGGCTCCCTGGGGGTCGCGGTGGTGCGGGGCGGGCTGGTGCGGGGCGGGTTCGCGTCGTACGTGCGTTCCGTGCCGCCTCGGCCAGCATAGGCGCGCCCCGTCCGGGGCCGACGGCCAGTCGCCTGGGTCCCCGCTAGTCCCCGCGCGGGGCGTACATGATCACCGCCATGCCCGCGAGGCAGATCAGCGCCCCCGTCACGTCCCAGCGGTCGGGCCGGTAGCCGTCCGCGACCGCGCCCCACGCGATCGAACCGGCCACGAAGATCCCGCCGTACGCGGCCAGGATGCGGCCGAACTCGGCGTCGGGCTGGAGCGTCGCCACGAAGCCGTACGCGCCGAGCGCGATGATCCCGGCGCCGATCCACACCCAGCCCTTGTGCTCGCGAACCCCCTGCCATACCAGCCAGGCGCCGCCGATCTCGAAGAGCGCGGCGACGGCGAACAGGGCGGCGGAGCGGGCGACGAGCATGGTCAACAGGGTGGCATGTGGGGGGTTGGGGGGTCCGGAGCGGCGGCGGGTGGCATGTATGGCGGTGGTGTGGATGGCGGTGGTGCGGACGCCGGTGGTGCGGGTGTCGGTGCCGCGGCTGCCGGTGGTCCGCGCCGCCCGGGCCCGTTCGGGTCCGGGCGTGTTCGGTCGGGTCCGGTCGTGTTCGTCGTGGAGGTAGTCGTGCGGGTGCTCTGTGTGGGGGCCGTGGTCGCGGGGGCGGTGCTGTGGGGGATCGGGGGCGCCGGGGCCGCCGGGGCCGTCGTGGACGCGGTACCGGAGGCGGATGTCGCGTACCACGGGCAGGTGGCCATGACCCGGGGGCTCGCGGCGGTCTCCCTGACGCCGGAGAACCACGGCCCGGACGATGTCCCCGGCGCCACGGTCCGCCTCGTCTGGTCGGTGCCGCTGGCGGACGGCATGCGGCTGCCGGACACGTGCGTGCGGGCGGGCGAGCGGGGCGTGCTGTGCCGCACGGGCGCGCTGCCCGCGGGAGCGCGGGGCGAGCGGCTGCACCTCGCGGTCCGGCTCCGCGGGGCGCCGCGCGAGGTGACGGTGACGGTGGGCACCGTCTGGAACGGCGGCGCCGTCGACCACAATCCGCGCAACAACGAGCATGCGGTGCTGGTGCTCGACACCGGGGACTCGTACTACTTCTGACTACTTCTGACCTGGCTGTCCGCGGTTCCCGGGGCTGCTCTCGGCTACTCCTGGCCGGGCCCGGGCGGGCCCGTCAGGTCAAGGCGCCAGTCGTTGCACCGCATCCAGTGCCCCTTCGGATACTCCATGTCCTCCTCGCCGAGCAGCGTGAAGCCCGCCGTGCGGCAGACGCCGTTGGACGCGGGGTTGTCCACGGACGGGAACGCGTGCAGGTGCCGGTGCAGGGCCGCGCCGCGGGCCTCGGCCACCACCAGGCGGACCGCCGTGCCCGCGATGCCGTGGCCCTGGAACTCGGGGACCACGCCCCAACCTGCCTCCCACACCTCCTCGCCCCGGTGGGTGGTCTCCCAGAAGCCGACGATGCCCGCCGACGCCCCCTCGGGGCCCGCCGCGATCCGGAACATCCGGCCCCGGCGGCCGTCGTCCAGGCCCAGATACCGCTGGTGCCGGTCGAGCAGCTTCTCGTGGGTCTCGGGGCCGCCCAAGTGCGCGGTCATCGCTGCCGAGTTGTGCCGTACGAGCAGCTCGAAGTCGCCCTCCGACCAGGGCGCGAGCCGGATGTCCTGAGCCTGTGTTCTCTCCATGACCTCACGGTAGGCGGAGGGTCTGACAACGCCCCGGGACCTGCCGCCCGCCGGGCTGTCGCGCTCGTTCGAGACGGGCCGTGCCCCGCTGCGTACCGCCGTCCCATGAACACCACCCACCAGACCGGAGACCTCCTGGCCCCCACCGCCCGCGCGATGGGCGTCCTCGGCGAGCCGGTGCCGGTGCCCGAAGGCGCCTCGGACTTCGACCGGCTGCTCGCGGCGACGGGCCGGGACCCGCACTGGAGTTGAGCCCGGCCGACCAGAGCTGAAGCCGCCCGCAGCACAACAGCACAAGCGGCACAGCAGCGCCGGAGCACCGCCGTGCCTCACGGCGCCCGCAGCGCCTCCACGGCCATCCGTGCCGCCGTCCCGATCACCGAGTCCGCCGACGGCAGCGTCGCCGCCGTACGGGCGGCGCGGGTGAAGACGGCGACGGCGTAGCGGCCCCCGTCGGGGTACTCGACGACGCCGACCTCGTTGCGCACGGTCGGCAGGCTGCCGGTCTTGCCCGCGACGTGGACGTCGTCGAAGGGGAACCCGGCGGCGAGGCGGTGCGGCCAGACCTGGAGGCCGAGGACGCGGCGCATGGCCAGGCCGTGCTCGGGGGTGCAGGCCTCGTCCCGCCACACCGCGCCGAGCAGGCGGGTCATGTCGCGCGGCGTGCTGTGGTTGGTGCGGGCGGGGTCCAGCGCGCGCAGCCGGGCGATGACGTACGGGTCGGTCAGGGCCTGCGCGCCGCCGGGGCCCGCGTCCTCGCGCATGGACGCGAACATCTCGCGGAAGCTGTGCACGGCGCGGGTGCGGCCGAGGCCGAGGCGGGCGGTGGTCGCGTTGACGGCGTCGAGGCCGACGCGGGCCAGGAGGAGTTCGGCGGCGGTGTTGTCGCTGACGGCCATCATCAAGTAGGCGGCGTCGCGCAGGGACATCCGTACGGGGTCGAGCATCGCGGACAGGCCGGTCGGCCCTGACGTGCGGTCGCCGGGCGGGCACTCGACCTGTTCGGTGAGGTCAAGGCGCCCCGCCGCGGCCTGCTCGTGCAGCGTGACGAGGACGCACAGCTTGTGGACGCTCGCGGTGACGACGGGCTGGTCCGCGCCGACGCCGACCTCCGCGCCGGTGTCGATGTCGACGGCGTGCAGGCGGCCCGTGACGCCGGCCTCGGCGAACGCCTCCTGGAGGCGGATGGGGGTCGTGGTCACAGCCAGTACTCCGCGGTCGGGCGCAGGTGGAGCGGGCGCGGGGGCGCGTCGGCGGTCAGGGCGGCGGTGTCGCGCAGGGCGCGCGTGACCGCTGCCGCGAACGTACTCACCGCGGTGTCGCCGCGCCCCTTCGGCCAGGCCACCGAGTGCCGCCAGGCCAGCGGGGCACCGGCGAGGGGCCGCCAGACGATGTCGGGGTCGGTGCCCGGCGGGTGCACGGGGTGGGCGTCCTTGGGGCTGAAGGCGACGGCGTGCGAGGACAGGATCAGGCCGCGGACGAAGCTGGCGCCCTGGCCGTGCCGGACGGCGGTGGGGGTGTAGCCGTCGCGGGCGCAGGTGGTGAGGAGGTCGTCGTGCAGGGCGGGGGCCGCGCTGCGGTGGAAGAGGACCAGGTCGTAGCCGGTGAGGGCGGTGAGGGGGACCTCCGGCAGGGCGGCGGCGGGGGCGCCGCGCGGCAGCAGCACGCCGACCTCGCGGCGCAGCACCGGGCCGAGTTCGAGGCCGGTGACGTCGCAGGGGTGGTGGATGAGGCCGACGTCGAGGTCGTGGGCGGCGAGCTGGGCGAGCTGTTGGGTGGTGGTCAGCTCACGCAGCTCCAGTTCGACGCCCGCGTGCTGCTGCTGGAAGTCGGCGAGGAGCGCGGCGACGGTCTCGCCCGCGACGTCCGGCGGGAGTGCGGCGCGCAGCAGTCCGCTCTCGCCGTCGCGGATGCGGCGGGCGGTGGCGAGCAGGGCCTCGGAGCGGGCGAGCAGTTCGCGGGCCTCGTCGAGGAGCAGCGTCCCGGCCTTGGTGATGGTGACCTGTCTGCTGGTGCGTTCGAAGAGGCGCACGCCGAGGTGGCGCTCCAGGCGCTGGACGCGTTGCGACAGGGGTGGCTGGGCCATGCCGAGGCGCTCGGCGGCCCGACCGAAATGTGACTCTTCCGCAACAGCCACAAAGCACTCCAGGTGCCGCATCAGGTCCACAAGCAGCAATGATATCGCGGATTAATCAATGGGTGAGTGATATCGAACTTGGACATAGGGGGTGGGTCGCTGTTCTGCTCGGGGCATGACCCCGCTCTCTTCGGTGCGGCCCGCGCCCGCCCTCGTACGTCGTCGAAGCTCCGTGCGCCGCTGGTCCGGCGTCCTCGTGGTGGGCCTCGCCCTCGCCACGGGCTGCTCCACCGCATCCGAGTCCGGCTCCGCGGACTCCTCGGCGTCCTCGGCGTCCTCGGCGTCCTCGGGCTCCGGCAAGTCGGCGGCCGCCGCCGACACCCGCGAGCACCTCCGCGTCGACGGCACCACCCGCGACTACCTCCTGCACCGGCCCACCGCGCCCGCCTCCGGCCCCCGCCCCCTCGTCATCGCCTTCCACGGCCGCGGCGCCGACCCCGCCGAGATGCGCGAACTGACCGGCCTGAACCAGGCGGCCAAGGCCCGCGGCATGCTGGTCGCCTACCCCGAGGCCCTGCGCAGGACGTGGGGCGCGGGCGCGGCCCCGTCCCGGTCGCGCCCGGACCCCGACGCCGACGTGCGCTTCACCCAGGCCCTGGTCGACAAGCTGGTCCGCACGGAGCGGGCCGACCCCCGGCGGGTGTACGTCGTGGGGTTCTCCAACGGCGGCTCGATGGCGCTGCGGGTGGCGGCGGACCGGCCGAAGCTGGTGGCGGGTGCCGTGTCCGTCGCGGGGCAACTGCCCACCGGGCGGGACGAGGTGCGGCCGTCCGGGCCGGTGCCGGTGATGGTCGTCTACGGCGCCAAGGACCCCGTACGCCCCGTGACCGGCCTGGCCCGCCCGGGACCCGCGCCCCAGGGGCAGGAGCCGATCATGGCAACCAAGTCGGCCCGCTCAAGCGTCAAGGATTTCGCCACCGCGGGGCGTACCGAGGGCCCGGCCGAGCAGTCCCACAAGGGCTACGACCGCACCGTGTGGCGCCCCGGCCCCGGAACGGTCCCCGCCGAACTCCTCGTCGTGCGCGACGCGGGGCACACCTGGCCCGGTACGCGCGTCACCCCGCCCAAGGGCTTCGGCCCCGCCAGCAAGGCGCTGGACACCACCGGCACGGTGCTCGGCTTCCTCACCGACCAGAGCCCGCGGCCCCCGCACGAGGCCAAGACCCAGGAGCGCAGCGACCGATGAACGAGAGCGACCGATGAACGAGAGCGACCGATGAACGAGAGCGACCGATGAGTGTGAGCGACCGATGAACAAGACCGTCCGCCGCGCAGCCGTCTTCTGCGGGCTGCTCGTCCTCGCCCTGCTGGTGCGCGCGACCTGGGTGCAGTTCGTCAGCGCGCAGACGCTCGCCGAGCACGACCAGAACCGGCGCGTGAAGATAGCCGACTTCGGCCAGCCGCGCGGCGACATCATCGTCGGCGGCGAGGCCATCACCGGTTCCGTGGCCACGGCCGGATCGGACTTCAAGTACAAGCGGGTCTTCAAGGAGGGCCCGATGTACGCGCCGGTCACCGGCTTCTTCTCGCAGTCCCAGGGGCAGACGTTCCTGGAGGGCGTGCACAACGACCTGCTCAGCGGCAAGGACAGCAGGCTGCTCGGCTCGCCCCTGGATGCCCTGACCGGTGAGAAGCCCCAGGGCGGCGACGTGGTGACCACCATCGACCCGAAGGCGCAGAAGGCGGCCTACAAGGGCCTCACCGACCTGGACGCCAAGGGCGCGGTGGTCGCCCTCGACCCGCGCACCGGCAAGATCCTGGCGCTCGCGAGCACACCCTCGTACGACCCCTCGGTGTTCTCCGGGATGTCCGGCAAGGACGGCAAGGCGTTCCAGAAGCTGAACAAGGACAAGACGAAGCCGCTCAACAACCGGGCGTTCCGCGAGACGTACCCGCCGGGATCGACCTTCAAGATCCTCACCGCGGCGGCCGCCCTGGAGCACGGCACGGTCACCGACATCGACAAGCCGTCGCGGGCCCGCGCCCCCTACCGGCTGCCGCAGAGCACGACGGAGATCGGCAACGTGGTGCCGAACGACATGTGCGACAAGGCCTCGATGCGGACCGCGATGCAGTGGTCGTGCAACAACGTCTTCCTGGACGCGGCGCTGCGGACCGGCAAGGACTCGATGCGGGAGACGGCGGAGCGGTTCGGCTTCAACGAGGAGCAGTTCATGCCCGTACGGACGGTCGCGAGCGGCTATCCGGAGCGGCTGGACAAGCCGGGGACGGCGCTCACCGGCATGGGCCAGGGCAGCGTCACCACCACCCCGCTCCAGATGGCCATGGTCACCGCGGGCCTCGCCAACGACGGCAAGGTCATGAAGCCGTACCTGGTCGAGGAGTTGCGCGGCGCCGACCTCTCGACGATCGAGAAGGCCGAACCGGAGGAGCTGGAGCAGGCCGTCTCGCCGGAGAACGCGCGCAAGGTGCAGGACATGATGGAGTACACGGTCACCGACGGCACCGGCGACAAGGTGGCCATCGACGGCGTCACCGTCGGCGGCAAGCCCGGTACCGCGCAGCACGGCGCGGACGTGCGCGACGAGCGGCCGTACGCGTGGTTCGTGTCCTACGCCAAGCAGTCCGACGGCACCTCGCCGGTGGCGGTCGCCGTGCTCGTCGACCCCGAGGACATGGACATCTCCCGCTCCGAGATCGCGGGCGGCAAGCTGGGCGCGCCGATCGCGAAGGCGGTGATGCAGGCGGTCCTCAAGCGGTCCTGACCGCGCTCCGGACTGCGCCTGGTGTGGTCGCCGCCGTGCGGCTCAGGGCCACACCAGGCAGTACGCCTGGTGCCCCGCGTCGTGCAGGCGGTGGCTGAAGTCCTGCCACTCGTGCAGGAGTTGGTAGACGTTGAAGGCGTCCCGGGGGCCGCCGCGGTCGGGGACCGTGGACCAGATGAAGGCCGCCGCGCCGACCGACTCCTCGCCGATGCCGCGCAGCGGGTCGACGACCGTCATGGGGAGCTTGACGACGGCGTAGTCGGGGTGGAGGACGACCAGTTCCAGCGGCGGGACCTTGTGCAGGGGTATGCCCTCGATGCCGGTCAGGACCATCGCGGCCACCGTCTCCGGCTTGATCTTGGTGAACATGCCGCCCATGCCCAGCTCGTCGCCGCCGAGCTCCTCGGGGCGCATCGAGATGGGGACCCTGGCCGCCGTGGCACCGTCGGGGGCGCCGAAGTATTTGTAGGTCACCCCCACCCCGCCGCTCCTGTTTCCCGCCCGGTCACCCTGCACCCTGTCCGGCGTCCGCTGCTCGGGGGCCGGGACCGCCTCGGCCTCTCGCCGGTGCTTGCCCCGCCGGGCACGCCGGGGACCGAGGCCGTCGGTCCCCTCGCCCAGTCCGCCACCGCGCTGCATATCTCCACCCGACTGCTTTTCTAGAGCGCGCGGACCCCGCCGCGCAACCCGATCATCGTGTCAGTGACCTCCCCCACGGTCACCCGCCGAAACGTGGGGTGAAACACCAGTCCACCGGATTTCCGCAGCACGGCCCCACGGCGAGGCCGACAGTGCGGAAAGCCGCCGCACAGGAGGCCCGGCCACGATGTCCGGACCCTCTGACACCATGGTTCATGTGAGCTTCCCGTATAGCGCCCCAGTTTCGCAGACTCTCTTCGACCGTGCGGCGGCCGTGACGCCCGGCGGTGTGAACTCGCCCGTCCGCGCCTTCCGCGCCGTGGGTGGTACGCCCCGTTTCATGGTGTCCGGTACCGGTCCGTACCTGACGGATGCCGATGGCCGCGAGTACGTGGACCTCGTGTGTTCATGGGGACCCATGATCCTCGGGCACTCCCATCCCGAGGTCATCGCCGCCGTCCAGGAGGCCGTCGCCCGCGGCACCTCCTTCGGTACGCCGGGTGAGGGCGAGGTCGCCCTCGCCGAGGAGATCGTCGACCGGGTGGCCCCGGTCGAGCAGGTCCGCCTCGTCTCCAGCGGCACCGAGGCGACGATGTCCGCCATCCGGCTGGCCCGCGGCTTCACCGGCCGGGCCAAGGTCATCAAGTTCGCCGGGTGCTATCACGGGCACGTGGACGCGCTCCTGGCCGCGGCCGGGTCGGGCGTCGCCACCCTCGGCCTGCCCGACACGCCCGGCGTCACCGGCGCCCAGGCGGGCGACACCATCGTGCTGCCGTACAACGACCTGGAGGCCGTGCACGAGGCCTTCCACACCCACCCCGGCGAGATCGCCTGCGTGATCACGGAGGCCTCGCCCGGCAACATGGGTGTGGTGCCGCCGCGGCCCGGCTTCAACGAGGCCCTGAAGTCCGCGTGCGCGAAGAACGGCGCGCTGTACATCTCCGACGAGGTCATGACCGGATTCCGGACAAGTAAAGCCGGATGGTTCGGAGTTGACGGTGTCACGCCCGATCTCATGACCTTCGGAAAGGTCATGGGCGGCGGATTCCCGGCCGCCGCTTTCGGTGGCCGCGCCGATGTGATGGGTCATCTCGCGCCGGTCGGCCCGGTTTATCAGGCGGGCACGCTGTCCGGGAATCCGATCGCCACGGCCGCCGGGCTCGCGCAGTTGCGCCTCCTCGACGACGCCGCGTACGAGAAGGTGGACGCGGTCTCCCTCGAACTGCGCGGACTCGTGAGCGAGGCGCTGAACAAGGAAGGCGTCGCGCACCGGGTGCAGAACGCCTCCAATATGTTCTCCGTGTTCTTCACCGACCGCGAGGTGCGGAATTACGACGACGCGAAGACGCAGGAGTCGTTCCGCTTCACCCCGTTCTTCCACTCGATGCTGTCGCAGGGCGTCTATCTGCCGCCGTCGTCCTTCGAGTCCTGGTTCGTTTCCACCGCCCATGACGAGCGTGCCGTCGAGCGCGTCGCCGCCGCCCTGCCGGCCGCCGCGCGCGCGGCGGCCGCTGCCACGAATTCCCCGGAGGCCACCGCATGACCGCGGCCAGCACGAGTGCGGGCAGTGAGATCACCGTCGTCCACCTGATGCGCCACGGCGAGGTGCACAACCCCGACGGGATCCTCTACGGCCGCCTCCCCGACTACCACCTCTCCGACCTCGGCCGGCAGATGGCCGACCGCGTCGCCGAGCACCTGTCCGCCAGGGACGTCACGCACGTCGTGGCCTCCCCCCTGGACCGGGCCCAGGAGACCGCGACCCCCATCGCCAAGGCGCACGGCCTGGACCTGGCCTCCGACGGGCGGCTCATCGAGGCGGACAACGTCTTCGAGGGCAAGACCTTCGGCGTCGGCGACGGCGCCCTGAAGAACCCGGAGAACTGGAAGCACCTGGTCAACCCGTTCAAGCCGTCCTGGGGCGAGCCGTACATCGAGCAGGTCGTGCGGATGATGGGCGCCCTGGACGCGGCCAAGGACGCCGCGCGCGGGCACGAGGCCGTGTGCGTCAGCCACCAGCTGCCGATCTGGATCGTGCGCAGCTTCGTGGAGAAGCGGCGGCTCTGGCACGACCCGCGCAAGCGGCAGTGCACGCTCGCCTCTTTGACGACGTTCACCTATCGCGGCGACAAGATCGTCTCCGTGGGTTACTCGGAACCTGCCCGGAATCTTGTCCCTAAGCACCTTCTCGCGGGCGCCAAGCCGGTGAAGGGAAAGAGCAAGGCATTCGGAGCGTGACGCCCAAGCCGCGCCGGTAGGACGGGGTCCGGCTAAGGGGGCTTGTGTTTGCGGGGAATCTGCGGACCGGCTGTGGCTGGTCACGCAGTTCCCCGCGCCCCTTTCGGGGCGCCCTGTTACGCCGGGTGTTCGCTATGCGTTGGCTGTGTGTTCGCTGTGTGCGCCGGGTAATGACGCGAACACCCTATGGCGCGGAATGTCTTCCCTCTGTAATAGACCCCATATTGATGCTCCTGTTCGGAACCCGGCTCTTCGTCGCACCCTCTAAGGGGTTGTCCTTCAGCCAGGAGGACCAAAAGCGCGACGAATGGGGTTGGAATGCGGGACGACAGCCGCACGGACCGGGACCGCGGAGTACCGGCGATGCGCCGGACCTCCCTGAGTCGCCGGGGGGCGCTCGGCCTGGGGGCCGGTGCGGCGGCGGCCGTGGGCCTTTCGGCCTGCGGCTCCGGTTCCGGTGATGCGGGATCGGGCGCGGACAACGCCAAGGAGGGCAAGCCGGGTACGCCGAGTCGCCCGGCGAAGCCGATCGGCGACGGTTCCACGGCGTTCACGGGCAAGCAGCCGAACCAGCCCGAGAAGCCCCGCCCCCTGGAGCCGGGCGAGACGCCGCCGCAGTTCGTCGTCTTCTCCTGGGACGGCGCCGGCGAGGTCGGCAACGGCCTGTTCCCGCGCTTCCTGAAGCTGGCGAAGGAACACGACGCGCGGATGACGTTCTTCCTCTCCGGGCTCTACCTCCTCCCCGAATCCAAGAAGCGGCTCTACCGGCCGCCGAACAACGGCGTCGGCGCCTCCGACATCGGCTACCTCACCGACGGCCACATCAAGGACACGCTGAAGTACGTGCGCCAGGCCTGGCTCGAAGGCCACGAGATAGGCACCCACTTCAACGGCCACTTCTGCGCGGGCACCGGCTCCGTCGCCAACTGGACGTCCGCCCAGTGGCAGTCCGAGATCGACCAGGCGAAGTCGTTCGTGACGAAGTGGCGCACCAACACCGGCTGGGACGACCTGCCGCCGCTGCCCTTCGACTACGAGAAGGAACTCATCGGCGGCCGCACCCCCTGCCTGCTCGGCCAGGACAACCTGCTGCCGACCGCCAAGAAGCTCGGCTGGCGCTACGACGCCTCCTCGCCGGGCGGCCGCCAGAAGTGGCCGGACAAGAAGATGGGCATCTGGGACCTGCCGCTGCAGGCCGTGCCGTTCCCCGGCCACACCTTCGAGGTCCTGTCGATGGACTACAACATCCTCGCCAACCAGTCGAAGAACTCCACGAAGGCCCCGCCGTCCAACTACCCGGGCTGGCGCAAGCAGGCCACCCAGGCCTACCTCAAGGGCTTCCAGCGCGCCTACGAGTCCAACCGGGCGCCGTTCTTCATCGGCAACCACTTCGAGGAGTGGAACGGCGGCATCTACATGGATGCCGTCGAGGCCGCCCTCAAGGGCATGGCCGGCAAGAAGGACGTACGCCTGGTGTCCTTCAAGCAGTTCGTGGACTGGCTCGACGTGCAGAAGCCCGAGGTCCTCGCCAAGCTGCGCGGCCTCGAGGTCGGACAGCAGCCCGCGGGCGGCTGGAAGACCTTCCTGGGCGGCGACTCGTCGGCCAACGAGGGCGACGCGGAGAAGGACCCCGGCAACGCGGCCTGAAAGGGGACTTTCCGCTACTGCGGGGGGCGTCGAAGATCCCCGGAACGGGCATGCGAAACTTTTCACATGAGTGCCGCCCGCCGCGCCCCCCGCAGCCAGAACCGCAGCCTCCGCCGAAGCGTCCGCAGCCGTCGCAGTCGTGCGACGCTGCTGGCGGCAGGCGCCGCGGCGGCCGCGCTGGCCCTCTCCGCGTGCTCCTCGGGTGGCACCTCCGGCGGCTCGGGGAAGACCAACTTCCTCACCGGCAAGGACGGCATCGCCACCGTCAAGAAGGGTGACCGGCACGACGCCCCGGGCATCGACGGCGAGACTCTCGACGGCAAGAAGCTGAGCATCGACGACTACAAGGGCAAGGTCGTCGTCCTCAACGTCTGGGGCTCCTGGTGCCCGCCCTGCCGGGCCGAGGCGCCGAACTTCGTGAAGGTCGCCGCCGACACCAAGGACGACGTGCAGTTCGTCGGCATCAACGCCCGCGACCCGGAGAAGGGCCCGGCGATCTCGTTCGAGAAGGACTACAAGGTCGCCTACCCGAGCCTGTACGACCCGATGGGCAAGCTGATGCTGCGCTTCCCCAAGGGCACGCTGAACCCGCAGTTCATCCCCTCCACGATCGTCATCGACCGGGACGGGAAGATCGCGGCGCGCTCCCAGCAGCCCCTCAACGAGGAGAAGCTGCGCAAGATGGTCGACCCCCTGATCGCGGAGAAGTGAGCGCCTTGTCCGCCACTCTCGCCGCCACCACGCTCGCCTCGTACGGCCAGAACGACACCGTCCTGAACGGGGCGCTCCTGTTCGCCGTGCCGGTCGCCGTCCTCGGCGGGCTCGTGTCGTTCTTCTCGCCGTGCGTCCTGCCGCTCGTGCCCGGCTACCTCAGTTACGTGACCGGGGTCAGCGGCACCGACCTCGCCGACGCCCGCCGCGGCCGGATGGCGGCGGGCGCGGGCCTCTTCGTGCTCGGCTTCACCGTCGTGTTCGTCTCCAGCGGCGCGCTCTTCGGGTACTTCGGCCAGAACCTCCAGGACTACCAGAGCGTCATAACGCGGGTCCTCGGCGTCCTGATGCTCGTGCTCGGGTTCTTCTTCATGGGCCTGATGCCCTGGCTCTCGCAGCGCGAGTTCCGCTTCCACAAGAAGCCCGCCGTCGGTCTCGCGGGCGCGCCGCTGCTCGGCGCGCTCTTCGCCGTCGGCTGGGCGCCGTGCGTCGGGCCGACGCTCGCGTCCGTGAACCTGCTCGCGATGGACCAGGCGAGCGCCGGACGCGGGGCGCTCCTGAACGTGGCGTACTGTCTGGGACTCGGGCTGCCGTTCATCATCGCGGCGGTCGCCTTCCGCAAGGCGCTCGGCGCCTTCGGCTGGGTCAAGCGGCATTACGTATGGGTGATGCGCGTCGGCGGCGGCATGATGATCGTGACCGGGCTGCTGATGCTGACCGGCGTCTGGGACAGCGTGCTCCAGCAGATGCAGGTCTGGAGCAACGGTTACTCGGTGGGGATCTGATCCATGAGCAAGACGACGACCAGCGCCGCCAGCGCCGCCAGCGCCGCCAGCGCCGCCAGCGACGCCACCGGCGCCCAGGACGAACACGGCGACCTCGGCGCCGCGGGCGCCCAGCTCTCCACCGCCCCCCTCGATGACGCCGCGGGCCCCGCAGCTGGGCCGAACATGCCCGCGCTCGGCGTCACCGGCTGGATCCGCTGGTGCTGGCGGCAGCTCACGTCGATGCGGGTCGCGCTGCTGCTGCTCCTGCTGCTCTCGCTCGGCGCGATCCCCGGCTCGCTGATCCCGCAGGAGGGCACCGACGAGCTGAAGGTGCAGGACTTCAAGGAGGTCCACAGCACGCTCGGGCCGCTCTACGACAAGCTCGGGCTGTTCCACGTCTACAGCTCGGTGTGGTTCTCCGCGATCTACATCCTGCTGTTCGTGTCCCTCATCGGCTGCATCGTGCCGCGTACCTGGCAGTTCGTCGGCCAGCTCCGCGGCCGCCCGCCGGCCGCGCCCAAGCGGCTCACCCGGCTGCCCGCGTACACCACCTGGCGCACCGAGGCCACGCCCGACGAGGTGCACGAGGCCGCGCGGCGGCTCCTGAAGCAGCGGCGCTTCCGCGCCCACCAGGTCGGCGGCTCCGTCGCCGCCGAGAAGGGCTATCTCCGCGAGGCCGGGAACCTGGCCTTCCACGTCGCGCTCATCGTGCTCCTGCTCGCCTTCGCCGCCGGACAGCTCTTCAAGTCCGAGGGCGGCAAGCTGATCATGGAGGGCGACGGCTTCTCCAACACCCTCACGCAGTACGACGATTTCAAGTCCGGCAGCCTCTTCGACACCGGGGAACTGGCGCCGTTCAGCTTCAAGCTCGACCGCTTCGAGGGCTCGTACGAGAACTCGGGTCCCGAGCGCGGCACCGCCCGCACCTACAAGGCCCACGTCACCTACAGCGAAGGCGCGCACGGCCCCGAGAAGAAGAAGACCATCGAGGTCAACAAGCCCCTTGAGGTCGACGGCTCGAAGGTCTACCTGATCGGCCACGGCTACGCGCCCACCGTCACCGTCCGCGACGGCAGGGGCAAGGTCGTCCAGCGGGTGTCCGTGCCGCTGCTGCCCATCGACTCGATGGGCACCGCCACCGGCGCCATCAAGATCCTCGACGGCTACCGGAACAAGGACGGCGAGAAGGAGCAGCTCGGCTTCAACGCCTTCTTCGTGCCGACGTTCGCCGGTGAGGGCAACGGCCAGATGTTCTCCCAGTTCCCCGCGCCCTTCAATCCCCGGCTCGCGCTGTCCGCGTACCACGGCAGCCTCGGGGTGGACTCCGGTGTTCCGCAGAACGTGTACCAGCTCGACACGCGGAAGATGACGAAGTTCAAGGACGCCAAGGGCGAGCTCCTGAAGAAGCGGCTCAAGATCGGCGAGACCCTGAAGCTGCCCGACGGCGCCGGCTCGATCACCTTCGAGAAGGAGCTCAAGCAGTGGGCGAGCTTCCAGATCTCGCAGGAGCCCGGCAGCACCTGGGCGCTCGGCGGTGCGATCGCCGCCATCGCGGGCCTCGCCGGGTCCCTGTTCATCCAGCGCCGCCGCGTGTGGGTGCGGGCGACCGAGGGCCCCGACGGCGTCACCGTCGTCGAGATGGCGGGCCTCGGCCGCAGCGAATCGGCGAAGGTGCCCGAGGAGCTGGGCGCGCTGGCCGCGCACCTGCACGAACAGGCACCGAGCGCACCCGACGCGGACACCCCGTCCGACCCCGACCCCACCCCCGATGTTGTTCCTGCCGAAGGGGCTGAGAAGTGACTCTCGCCACCACCCTCGCCGCCGAGCCGAACGAGAACCTCGCGCACATCAGCAATGTGCTGATCTACTCCGCGATGGCCGTCTATCTGCTGGCCTTCTTCGCGCTCATGGCGGAGTGGCTGTTCGGCAGCCGCAGCAAGGTCGCCCGTACCGCCGCCGCGCTCACCGAGCAGTCGCAGCGGGCCGAGGAGTCCGCGGCCAAGGCCTCCGCACCCGCCGTCACGGTCCGCTCCAAGGGCGGCACGGCCACCCTGGAGCGCCCGAAGCCGGCGGCCAAGGAGGCACCGAAGGTCGTCACCCGCGCCGCCGCCGGCAGCCGTGACGTGCCGGACGGCCCCGGTGCCGCCGCCGGTGACGCGCAGGGCGACCTCTACGGCCGCATCGCGGTCTCGTTCATCGCCCTCGGCTTCCTCATCGAGGTGGGCGGTGTCGTCACCCGCGCCCTCTCGGTGGAGCGCGCGCCGTGGGGCAACATGTACGAGTTCAACATCACCTTCTCCTCGGTGGCCGTCGGTGTCTTCCTGACGCTGCTCGCCCTGAAGAAGAACGTCCGCTGGATCGGCCTGCCGCTGATCACCTCGGTCCTGCTCGACCTCGGCCTCGCCGTCACCGTCCTGTACACCGAGTCCGACCAGCTGGTCCCGGCGCTGCACTCGTACTGGCTGTGGATCCACGTGTCCACGGCGATCTTCTGCGGCGCCGCGTTCTACGTCGGCGCGGTCTCCACCGGCGCGTACCTCTTCAAGGACAGCTACGAGGCCAAGCTGCAGCGCGGCGGCACGCCGGGCCGGTTCGCGACCTCCGTGATGGAGCGGCTGCCCGCGGCGGCCTCGCTCGACAAGTTCACGTACCGCATGAACGCGGCGATCTTCCCGCTGTGGACGTTCACGATCATCGCGGGCGCGATCTGGGCGGGCGACGCCTGGGGCCGCTACTGGGGCTGGGACCCCAAGGAGGTCTGGTCGTTCATCACCTGGGTGGCGTACGCCTGCTACCTGCACGCCCGCGCCACCGCCGGGTGGAAGGGCCGCAAGGCCGCCTACCTGGCCCTGATCGCCTTCGGCTGCTGGCTGTTCAACTACTACGGCGTCAACATCTTCGTGAGCGGCAAGCACTCGTACGCCGGCGTCTGATCCGGTACCCCGGCGAGCGGCCGGTTCCCGTGACCCAGGTCACGGGAACCGGCCGTTGCCGTAGGGACAGGTAGGGGGACGTGGAGACGAATCTGGGGGAATCAACGGAACAGGCGCCGCCGCCGGAAGCCGCGGAGCGCCGCGCGCGCCAACAGGCCCTGCGCACCCGCATACGGGACGGCGACGCCGACGCGTTCGGCGAGGTCTTCGACACTTACGCGCGGTCCGTCTACAACCACGCGTACCGCCTGACGGGGGACTGGTCGACGGCCGAGGAGGTCGTCTCGCTGACCTTCCTGGAGGCGTGGCGGCTGCGGGACCGCCTGGACGTGGACGGGGGTTCGGTACGGCCGTGGCTGCTCGGGATCGCCACGAACGTGACCCGCAACCAGCGCCGCGCCACGCGCAGACACACCGCCGCCGTCGCCCGGCTCCCGCGCGCCGAGGCCGTCGCCGACTTCGCCGACGAGGTCGCCGGGCGCGTCGATGACGCGGGGCAGCTCGCCCTCGTCCAGGCCGCGCTGAAGAAGCTGCGGCGCCCGGAGCGGGAGGTGCTCGCGCTGTGCGTGTGGTCGGGGCTCGGGTACGAGGCCGCGGCCGCCGCGCTCGGCATCCCGGTGGGGACGGTGCGGTCCCGGCTCTCCCGGGCCCGTACAAAACTCGCGAAAGCGTTGGAACCGCCCGCGAGGCGCGGACAGGTGAGAGAGGACCGCGGCACCGCGGTCAGGCCCATCCAGGAGGGACACCGATGAAGTCCGAAGCCGAACCCGACTTCCCGACCTTCCCGCCGCCGAGCGAGCGGGACCTCCCGCCGGGCCGTCACCTTCTGCTCAAGGAGCACCTGATGACCGAGATCCGGCAGTCCGAGGCCCAGACCTCCGGGGCCCAGACCTCCGGGGCCCCCGGGACCCGCGAGCCCGCTCAGCGGCGGCGGAAGCAGTGGCTGCGGCCCGCGCTCGTCGCGGGCGCGGTGGCCGCCGCCGTCGCGGCGGGTGTCCTGGTCGCCTCGCCGTTCGGAAGCGAATCGGCCCAGGCCGGACCGCCGTCGAAGGAGACCGTGAAGATGCTGGAGGCCATCGCCGACGCGGCGAAGCGCTCGCCCGCGCCGAAGAACGTCCGGGACGACCAGTTCGTCTACATCAAGAGCAAGGTGGCCTACAGCTCCGACGAGGGGCTTGACCCCCTGCACCAGCGGGAGCACTGGCAGTCCGTGGACGGCAGGCACACGGGGCTGCTGCACGAGCCGCGGAACGACCACGACAACGTGCCCATGAAGCCGGAGCTGCCGCTGTCCTCGTCGGACAGCAACTACCGCAACCTGGAGAAGCTGCCGACCGACCCGGTCAACATGCTCGACTGGCTGAACAAGGTGGCCGACGAGGACAGCAACGGCAAGCCCTTCGTGGTCGTCGGCGACATCACGCGGGAGGCCCTGATGCCGCCGGAGCAGGCCGCGGCCCTCTACCTCGCCGCCGCGAAGATCCCCGGCGTGAAGCTGGTGGACGACGCGGTGGACGCGGCGGGGCGGCACGGGGTCGCCATCGCCCACGAGGACGACGGGGAGCGCACGGAGCTGATCTTCGACAAGAAGACCAAGGCGTACCTGGGCGAGCGCACCGTCCTCACGGAGGACAAGCCGTATGCCGAGGAGGGCGAACTGATGGCCAGCACCGCTGTCCTGGAGCGGAAGGTCGTCGACAAGGCGGGCCAGCGTCCGTAGGCCGACAGGACCTGGCGGGACGCTGCCGGGTACGTGACCCCGGGGGACGTGTGCGTGAGGCTGGACCCATGAGCGAAAGCAACGTAGCTGTCGAACAGGGGACGAGCCGGACACGGGGGGACGCGCACACGCTCCACTGGGTGCTGCTGCTGCCGCACCCGGTGGAGGCGGTATGGGAGGCGGTGGCCACCCCGGAGGGACTGTCGGGGTGGCTCGCTGCCGCCGACGTGTTCGAGCCGCGGCTCGGCGGGGCGGTGACGCTGCGCTGGCTGAACTCCCAGGACCAGGCGGCGGGCACGCACTCGGGGCACGTCACGGCGTGGGACCCGGACGTCGTCGCCGAGTACACGGTCGACCTGCACGGGCGGTGCCGGTTCCACCTGGAGCCCGCGGGCACCGGGCTGGCGGCGCTGCGGTTCACCAACGAGATGGTCGGCGACGACTCGCTGCGGCGCGACTGCCTCGCGGGGTGGCACCAGCACTTCGAGTACCTGGTGGACGCGCTGGCCGGACGGCCGGTGGACTGGTCGGCGTGGAGTCCGGAGCGGTTCCGGGAACTGCGGCGCAGCTACGACTAGTCGGCCGTCGGCCGGTCGGCCCCTGCCGGGTCGGCCGACCCGGCGACGCGCAGCAGCAGCTTGCCCGTCGTCGTGCGGCCGCCCATCAGCTCGTGCGCCCGCGCGGCCGCCGCCAGCGGGAACTCGCCGGTGACGGGCAGCGTCACGGTGCCGTCGGCGACCGTGCGGACGGCGCGCCCGGCGATCTCGCGCAGCACCTCGGGCGCCGTCTGCGCCAGCGTCAGGATCGAGAACCCGGCGACCGACCGTGCCCCCGGGTACAGCTCAGCCTGCCCCACCCGCCACGGCTCGGCGGAGCCGGCGTTGCCGAAGGAGACGAGGCGGCCGAAGACGGCGAGCGCCGCCAGGCCCGCGCGGAACGTGTCGCCGCCGACCGGGTCGAGGACCAGGTCGACGCCCCGGCCGCCGGTGGCCGCGCGCGCCGCGTCGGCGAAGCCGTCGCCGACGAACACCTCGTCGTAGCCGTGCTTGCGCGCGTACTCGGCCTTCGCGGCACTCGACACCACGCCGAACACCCTGGCCCCCGCCGCCTTCGCCAACTGCCCGGCCACCGTGCCGATACCGCCCGCCGCGCCCTGCACCAGGACCGTCTCGCCCGCGCGCACCCGGCCGACCTCGTGCAGCAGGGCGTGGGCCGTGGGCAGCACGGTGGGGAGGGTCGCGGCGGTACGGAGGTCCACGCCGGGCGGCAGCGGGAAGGCGGTCGTGGCCTCGGCGAGCGCCACCTCCGCGTACGCGCCGCCCGCCGTCAGGGCCGCCACCTCCTGGCCGACGTCCAGTCCCACGACGCCCGCGCCCACCGCCCGGACCCGGCCGGACACCTCGAGGCCCGGCACGAACGGCAGCCCCGGCACCCGGTAGCCCTCGGCGCGGGCCTTGAGGTCGGCGAAGTTCACGCCGGCGTACGCGACGTCGACGGTGACCTGGCCGGGGCAGGGCTCGGGGACGTCGGTCTCGACGGTCCGCAGGACGTCGGGGCCGCCGAACTCTTCGATCTGGACTGCGCGCATGGGGGTGCCTCCGGGAGCCGGGTGTTCGATCCTCGTTGAACACCCAGGACTGTATGGTTTGGATCGAACACTCGGCAAGTGGGGAGGCGGTGCGGCGTGGTGGGTACGGAGGGCACGCAGGGTGCGAGGCATCGGGCGGCGCCGGTGCACGCGCGGCTCGCGGACGTCACCGTGCAGGAGGCGCTCGCGGCCCTGGCCGATCCCGTACGGATGCGCCTGGTACGGGAGTTGGCGTCCTCGCCGGAGTGGACGCGGGCCTGCGGCAGCTTCGACGTACCCGTCGGGAAGGCCGCGCTCAGCCACCACTTCGCCGCACTGCGGGCGGCGGGGGTCGTCGAGCAGCGCGACGAGGGGGCGCGGCGGGTGAACCGGTTGCGGCGCGCGGAGTTCGACGCGCGGTTCCCGGGGTTGCTGGAGCTGGTGCTGCGGGGGGACTGAGGGGACTGCGGGGGACTGCGGGGGCTACGGGGTGGGCCGGGGAGCGGGCCGGGCGGACGCTCGGCTCACGGTCAGTCCATCGTGATCGCGTCCAACTGCGCCCGCAGGTACGTGTGCGAGTCCGTGCCGCGTACGTCCGTGCCCGGGTCGCACTCGTAGAAGTACACCAGCGACATCAGCTCCTCCGCCGGGGCGTCCGCCGGGGGCGGGAGCACGCGGTGGCGGCCCGAGCGCCAGCGGCCCGACGTCCAACGCGCCATCAGGTCGCCGACGTTGATGGTGAACGCCTCCGGGTCGTGCGGGGCGTCCTGCCAGCCGTCGGCGTCCGTGAACACCTGCAGGCCGCCCCGGCCCGCCTGGCGGTCCAGGACCGTGACCGTGCCGAAGTCCGTGTGCGGGCCGATGCGGAACTGGCCCGGCTCCGGTTCGCCCACGGTGTCCCGGCCGGGGTACCAGTTGATGTTGAAGCCCCAGGTGGGGTGGCCTGTGTGCCGGGTGAAGCGGTCCTCCGGCTCGCCGAGGACCACGGCGAGAAGTTCGAGGATCGCGTCGGAGAGTGCCCTCATCCGGGTGAGGTACGTCTCCACGTCGGCGCGCAGGTGGGGGGTTTCGCTCGGCCAGGTGTTGGGGGCGAACCACTCCGCGTCGATCTCGGGGTCGCCGGTCGGGTCGTCCGCGGCGAAGGAGAGGGATTCCTTCAGGTCGGGTGGGGAGGCGGCGCCTTCGGCGTAGCTGTTGGCCTCGGCGCCCGGGCCCAGCCAGCCCCGGCTGCCGACCTTCACCGCGTAGGGCTCCTTGGCGGCCGGTGGGAGCCGGAAGAACGTGCGGGCCTCGGCGCGGATGGTGTCCCTCAGCTCCGGGCTCACCCCGTGCCCCTTGACCAGCAGGAAGCCCGCTGTGCGCAGGGCTTCGTCGACCGTTTCCGTGACCTCGGCGGCCAGCCGGGTACGGGCGGCCGGGGTGCCGGTGAGCCAGGGGTGGAGGTCGATGGTGGGGATCGTCATGCCCTCATGCTGCCCGCGCGGGACGCCCCAGTCCCGCCCCTTCCCGAAACCATGGGCTCCGCCCCTGGACCCCGGGGGCGGGTGCCCCTTCGGGTGGGACAGTCCCCCCGATCGGCGGTGCGCGCCTCGTCCTCAAACGCCGGACGGGCTGAAAGCTACTTCGCCGACGTGGGCTGATGGTGCACCGGGCAGGCGGTGCGGACCACCCCGGCCGAAGTAATGGCGGGGGTGGGTGGGAGAGAGCCCGTCCGGTGTTTGAGGACGAGGCGCGCAGCGCCGATGAGGGGGGAACGGGGACGGAGCCCCCATAGGGCGACGCCGGTCAGGCGTCGTCGCGCGGATCGCGGTCCTTCTCCAGTCCACGGAGGAAGTCCGGGTTGTCGTCGGGGGCGACCCAGCCACCCCGACGCCCCCGCCCGCCGCCGTCCCGCCCGGCCGCAGGCCGCTTCTTGCCGGTGACGAACCAGGCGATGGGCCCGAGGAGCACCTCGCCGAAGAGGAGCACGATGATGACCCACACCACCTTGGGCAGGTGGCGGACTTCCTTCTCGGGCGTGTTCAGGACGTCGATGAAGGCGTAGATCCACACGGCCAGGACCAGCAGGAACGGCAGATACCTGAGCATGCGCTGGAGTTCCCCCAAGGAGCGGAGTACGGGCGCCGACAGCCGGCCGATGCGCCCCCGGTGACCTGGCCAGGGTAGCCGGTGACCGATACTTGACCGCATGGCTTATGACGATCTCCGCTCTCTGCTCCGGGCCCTGGAGCGCGAGGGCGATCTCAAGCGCATCAAGGCCGAGGTCGACCCGTATCTGGAGGTCGGCGAGATCGTCGACCGGGTGCAGAAGGCGGGCGGCCCGGCGCTGCTGTTCGAGAACGTCAAGGGCAGCGCGATGCCCCTTGCGATGAACGTGTTCGGCACCGACCGACGGCTGCTCAAGGCCCTCGGCCTGAAGTCGTACGGCGAGATCAGCGAGAAGATCGGCGGCCTGCTGAAGCCGGAGCTGCCGCACGGCTTCGTCGGCGTACGGGAGGCCTTCGGCAAGCTCGGCGCGATGGCGCACGTACCGCCGAAGAAGGTGAAGGACGCGCCGGTGCACGAGGTCGTGCTCCGGGGCGAGGACGTGGATCTCGACCAGCTGCCCGCGCTGTTCACATGGCCGAAGGACGGCGGTTCGTTCTTCAACCTGGGGCTCACCCACACCAAGGACCCGGAGAGCGGTGTCCGCAACCTCGGGCTCTACCGCCTCCAGCGCCACGACAAGCGCACCATCGGCATGCACTGGCAGATCCACAAGGACAGCCGGAACCACTACCAGGTGGCGGCGCGACGGGGCGAGCGGCTGCCGGTCGCGATCGCCTTCGGGTGCCCGCCCGCCGTGACGTACGCGTCCACCGCCCCGCTGCCCGGCGACATCGACGAGTACCTGTTCGCGGGCTTCCTGCAGGGCAAGCGCATCGAGATGGTCGACTGCAAGACGGTGCCGCTGCAGGTGCCCGCCCAGGCGGAGGTCGTCATCGAGGGCTGGCTGGAGCCCGGCGAGATGCTGCCGGAGGGGCCGTTCGGCGACCACACCGGCTTCTACACGCCGCAGGAGCCGTTCCCCGCGCTGACCATCGACTGCGTGACGATGCGCAAGCGGCCGCTGCTCCAGTCGATCGTCGTGGGGCGGCCGCCGACGGAGGACGGCCCCCTCGGCCGGGCCACGGAGCGGTTCTTCCTGCCGCTGCTGAAGATCATCGTGCCGGACATCGTGGACTACCACCTCCCCGAGGCGGGCGGCTTCCACAACTGCGCGATCGTCGCGATCGACAAGAAGTACCCGAAGCACGCGCAGAAGGTCATGCACGCGATCTGGGGCGCGCACATGATGTCCTTGACCAAGCTGATCGTCGTCGTGGACTCCGACTGCGATGTCCATGATCTGCACGAGGTGGCGTGGCGGGCGCTCGGCAACACGGACTACGCGCGTGACCTGTCGATCGTCGAGGGACCCGTCGACCACCTCGACCACGCCTCGTACCAGCAGTTCTGGGGCGGCAAGGCGGGGATCGACGCGACGAAGAAGTGGCCCGAGGAGGGCTACACCCGGGACGGAGGCTGGCCCGACATGGTCGAGTCCGACCCGGACACGGCGGCGAAAGTCGACCGCCGCTGGAGGGAGTACGGCCTGTGAGTTCCGCGTCCGCCGCACTGCCGCAGCAGCCCGGCCGCACCAAGGCGTTCCTGCGCCTGGTCATGATCGAGCACTCGGTGTTCGCGCTGCCCTTCGCCTACATCGCCGCCCTGACCGCGATGTTCCAGTGGGACAAGAACATCCACTGGGGGCGCCTGCTGCTCGTGACGATCTGCATGGTGGGCCTGCGTACGTTCGCCATGGCCGCGAACCGGATCATCGACCGTGAGATCGACGCCCGCAACCCGCGCACCGCGCACCGCGAGCTGGTCACCGGCGCCGTCACCGTGAAGTCCGCCTGGACCGGCGCGCTGATCGCGGTCGTCGTGTTCCTGGGCTCCGCCGCGCTGCTCAACCCGCTGTGCCTGGCGCTCGCGCCGATCGCCGTGATCCCGATGGTCGTCTACCCGTACGGCAAGCGGTTCACGAACTTCCCGCAGGCCATCCTCGGCATCGCGCAGGCCATGGGGCCCATCGGCGCCTGGCTCGCGATCACCGGCGAGTGGTCGTGGACGGCCGTCATCCTGGGCCTCGCGGTGGGCGTGTGGATCGGCGGCTTCGACCTGATCTACGCCTGCCAGGACGTGGACACCGACCGGGAGGTCGGCGTCCTCTCGGTGCCCGCCCGCTTCGGCATCCCCGCCGCGGTCTGGGGGGCGCGCGCCTGCCACCTCGTCACCACGGCGCTGTTCGTCTGGTACGCCGTGGAGACCGACGCGGGCGCCTTCTTCTGGCTCGGCCTGCTCGTCGTCGCGGGGGCCTTCCTCTACGAACACAGCATCGTGCGCCCGCACGACCTGTCCCGCCTCAACCGTGCCTTCTTCCAGGTCAACGGCTTCATCGGGATCGCCCTGTTCGCCTGCGCCCTGCTCGACCTGCTCGTCCGCGGCCTGACTGTCTGACGGGCCGTGGGCGGGCGCGGGCGCCCATGGATAGGCTTCACAGTGTGAATGCAGGAGATACGCAGCGTAGGCCTTGGATCGTGGGGGTGTCCGGCGCGTCCGGTACGCCGTACGCCGCTTCGGTGCTGCGGGGGCTGCTCGCCGCCGGGGAGAGCGTGGACCTGGTGGTGTCGCGGGCCTCGCGCCTGACGCTGCTCGACGAGACGGGCATCGCGTTCCGGGACGCGCACTGGCGCGACGACCTCGGTGACTGGCTGGCGCGTGGCGCCGACGGCAAGCCGGGGACGTTCCGGGTGCGTACGGACGACGTGCGGTACTGGGCCGCGGGGGATCTCGCGGCGGGGCCGTCGTCGGGGTCGTACGCGACGAAGGGCATGCTGATCGTCCCGGCGTCCACGGCGTGCGTGGCCGGGGTGGCGCTCGGGCTCTCGAAGGACCTGCTGCAGCGCTCGGCGAGCGTGACGCTCAAGGAGCGGCGGCCGTTGGTCGTCTGCGTACGGGAAACACCGCTGAACGGGCAGACGTTGAAGCACTTGGTGAGCCTGGACGAGGCGGGCGCGATCGTGCTGCCCGCCTCTCCGGCGTTCTACGCGGGGGCGACGCACATCCAGGATCTGGTGGACTTCGTCGCCGGGCGGGTGCTCGACGCGGCGGGGGTGCCGCACGAGCTGTACCGCCGGTGGGAGGGCGAACTCGGCGGTGCGTCGGGAGCGGGTGGCTCCCGGCCGGCCGAGGGCGGCTCCGGTGGCGCTTAGCGCTTCTTCGCGGCGCGCGGCTTCTTGCCGGCCTTGCGCGCGGCGGTCGGGGACTGGTGGGCACGCGAGCGGTTGGCCAGATCCTGCAGCTCGCGCATACGGGCGTAGGCCATCTCGATCGTGTACACGGGGAAACACTCTCCTGAAGTTCGAAGGATCGTCGCCGATCCGCTGAGTTTTCGAAAGATTCACAGGGGCTCGACCCTGTTACGCCTTAGATTCTACACGTAGACTCGAAAAAACGCTAAATAATGAAAGGCATCGACCTATGGACGCCGTGGACAGGCAGCTCATCCAGGCTCTGCGCGAGAACGGCCGCGCCTCCTACGCCGAGCTCGGGCGCCTCGTCGGCCTCTCCGGCCCCAGCGTCACCGACCGCATCAACCGCCTGGAGGCGGCCGGCGTCATCACCGGCTACCGCGCGACGGTCGACTCCGCGTCCCTCGGCCTCGGCGTCATCGCGCTGATCGGCATCTCGCTGTCCGACGCCGCCGACCACGAGGACGTGGCGCGGCGGCTGAAGGACCTGCACGAGATCGAGGACTGCTGGTTCATCGCGGGCGACGACTCGTACATGCTCAAGGTGCGGGCCTCCGACGTGGACGGCCTGGAGAAGACCATCCGCAGGCTCAGCGGCACCAAGGGGGTCTCGCGGACGCGGACCACGATCGTGCTCTCCACGAAGTGGGAGAACCGGGTCGGGGAGCTGCCGGAAGAGGTGTAGGCGCGCGTCGCCGTCGGGGCACCTCCCGCCCGGAGGGCCGGGACGCACCGAGTACGGTTGGTCGGGTCTGTCGCAGGTCGTCGGAGAGAGTTAGAGGTACGGCAATGGACGCAGGGCTCAAGCGCGCTCTTGAGGAGAAGGTCCGCGCCGGTGAGCGGCTGACCCGCGAGGACGGCATCGCGCTGTACGAGTCCGACGACCTGGCCTGGCTCGGCGGGCTCGCCCACGAGGTGCGCACCCGCAAGAACGGCGACGTCGTGCACTTCAACGTCAACCGTCACCTCAACATGACGAACGTGTGCACCGCCTCCTGCGCGTACTGCTCGTTCCAGCGCAAGCCGGGCGAGAAGGACGCGTACACGATGCGCATCGAGGAGGCGGTCCGGCTCGCCAAGGCGATGGAGGGCGAGAACCTCACCGAGCTGCACATCGTCAACGGGCTGCACCCGAACCTGCCGTGGCGCTACTACCCGCGCTCGCTGCGGGAGCTGAAGGCCGCGCTGCCGGACGTCTCCCTCAAGGCCTTCACGGCCACCGAGATCCACCACTTCGAGACCATCTCGGGGCTGAGCGCCTCGGAGATCCTGGACGAGCTGATCGACGCGGGCCTGGAGTCCCTCACCGGCGGCGGCGCGGAGATCTTCGACTGGGAGGTCCGGCAGCACATCGTGGACCACCGCACCCACTGGGAGGACTGGTCCCGGATCCACCGGCTCGCCCACGAGAAGGGGCTCAAGACCCCGGCCACGATGCTCTACGGCCACATCGAGGAGCCGCGGCACCGCGTCGACCACGTCCTGCGGCTGCGCGAGCTCCAGGACGAGACCGGCGGCTTCCAGGTCTTCATCCCGCTGCGCTACCAGCACGACTTCGTCGACGTGCAGGACGGCAAGGTCCGCAACAAGCTGCAGGCCCGGACGAAGATGGCCTCCGGGGCCGAGGCCCTCAAGACCTTCGCCGTCTCCCGGCTCCTCTTCGACAACGTGCCGCACGTCAAGGTCTTCTGGGTCATGCACGGCGTCGCCACCGCGCAGCTCGCCCTGCAGCACGGCGCCGACGACATGGACGGGTCCGTCGTCGAGTACAAGATCACTCACGACGCCGACAACTTCGGCACGCCGAACAAGCTGACCCGGGACGACCTCCTCGACCTCATCCGCGAAGCGGGCTTCCGGCCCGTCGAGCGGAACACCCGCTACGAGACGATCCGCGAGTACGCGGGGCCCGACCGCGAGCTCCGCGAGGCGCCGCAGCCCATGCGGTTCTGAGGGGAGCACCCCCCTCCTGCCCGGTCGAGGGATCGTGCTTCACTGGATGGGCTCGTCCAGTCCGGGCACGGCCGGGCTATTTCGGAACGGAAGAGTGGATTGACATGCTCCGCTACACGCTGATGCGCCTCGGGGTCTTCGCGGGCTGCTTCTTGGTCGTCTGGGGCCTCGTCTACTCCGGCGTCGTACCGCGCGGCCTCGGTGGCTCCAACCTGCTGTGGGTCGCCCTGCTCGCCCTGGTGGTCTCGGCGCCGATCAGCTTCGTCCTGCTGCGCAAGGAGCGCGACCGCGCTTCGGAGAAGGTCGTGGCGAAGGTCGACAACGTCAAGGCCAGCCTGGAGCGCAACCGCACGCAGGAGGACACCGCCGACGACAGCGCGCGCACCGCGCAGTCGTAAGGTTCGTCACAGGCGCCCACGCACGCAGAGAACCCTGGTACCGGAGCATGTCGCTCCGGTACCGGGGTTTCGTCGTTTCTGGGACCCTTGGGACCCCTCCTACCTCAAACAAGTCCTTTGATGAACTCAAAGTTCAAGTGTTAACGTGTTCGACATGAAGACAGCAGCCGCCCACCGCATCGCCACGAGCGTCCCGCTCGTGGCGCGGCTGCACGTCGATCTCTGCCGCTGCATGTCCGCGGCCTGTTGCCGCGTCTGAACCACCGAACAGACCCACAGCAGCCCCCCGAACAGACCCACTGCAGCGGTGCCCGTCGGCCCTTCGCGGTCGCCGCTCCTCAGTCCCCCGTCTTTACCCGGAGTGTGTCCGTGTCCGCGAATTCCGCGTCCCCCGCCGAACCCAAGCCCGGCTTCCAGATACCGAAGTTCCTGAAGCTGCCCTTCTGGGCCCAGATCCTCGGCGGTCTGGTGCTCGGCGTGCTGCTCGGCTGGCTGGCCCGCAGCCAGGACATCGACTGGCTGGTCACCACCCTCGCGAAGGTCGGCGACACCTTCATCGGCCTGCTGAAGCTGGCCGTGGCCCCGCTGGTGTTCTTCGCCATCCTGATCTCGATCACCAACCTGCGGAAGGTCAACAACGCCGCCCGGCTCGCGTCCCGCACGCTCCTCTGGTTCATGATCACGTCGCTGATCGCGGTCGCCATCGGCCTCGTCATCGGCCTGGTCACCAACCCGGGCGCCGGCACCGGCCTGACCCCGAAGGACGGCGCCAAGCCCGAGCACACGGGCTCCTGGATCGACTTCCTCACCGGGATCATCCCCAGCGACGTCATCACGCCGTTCACCAAGCTGAACGTGCTGCAGATCGTGTTCATGGCCGCCGTCGCGGGCATCGCCATCCTCAAGATCGGCGACACGAAGGCCAAGCCGATCCTGGACCTCAGCGAGTCCGTCCTCGAACTGCTGCAGAAGGCCCTGTGGTGGGTCATCAAGCTGTCCCCGATCGGCACCATCGGCCTCATCGGCTTCGCCATCGCCGACTACGGCTGGAACCTGATCAGCAAGTACGCGACGTTCACCGCCGACATCTACATCGGCTGCGCCCTGGTGATGTTCGGCGTCTACCCGCTGCTGCTCGCGTTCGTGGCCAAGGTCAACCCGCTGCAGTTCTTCAAGGGCGCCTGGCCCGCCATCCAGCTCGCCTTCGTCTCCCGCTCCTCGGTCGGCACCATGCCGGTCACCCAGAAGGTCACCGAGCGGCTCGGCGTACCGAAGGAGTACACGTCCTTCGCCGTGCCCTTCGGCGCCACCACCAAGATGGACGGCTGCGCCGCGATCTACCCGGCCATCGCCGCGATCTTCGTGGCGCAGATCTTCGATGTGCAGATGGGCATCAAGGAGTACCTGCTCATCGCGTTCGTGTCGGTCGTCGGCTCCGCCGCCACCGCCGGTCTGACGGGCGCCACGGTCATGCTGACCCTGACCCTGTCCACGCTGGGCCTGCCCATGGAGGGCGTCGGCCTGCTGCTCGCCATCGACCCGGTCCTGGACATGATGCGCACGGCCACGAACGTCGCCGGTCAGGCGCTCGTCCCGGTCGTCGTCGCGGCCCGCGAGAACATCCTCGACAAGGAGGCGTACGACAACGCGTCGGCGTCCCCGCTGGACGCGCCCGACGCCGGCCCCGCGCGGGAAGAGCCGCTGCCCGTCGCCGCGTAGCTCCCGCGCCGCTCTGCCGCCACTGTGCCCCGCACCGGAATTCCGGTGCGGGGCACGCTCGTTGCGGGTAGGGCTGGGGGCGGTGCGGTGAGGTGGCCGCCAGGTGACCTCCGGGCGTCAGGAAGACCGCCGTACGCTGATCCGTGGACGGATGGTGCGGGAGGCGGGGGCCGGGGTGTCGGATGTGAAGGTCGTGAGGGCCGTGCAGGCTGCGAAGAACGGGGGCAAGCCGGTGCGGCAGAAACGGATGCCGCGGGCCGTGCGGGAGCGGCAGATGCTCGACGCCGCCGTGCACACCTTCGGGCAGCGGGGCTACCGGGCCGCCTCGATGGACGAGATCGCCGAGCTGGCCGGGGTCTCCAAGCCGCTCGTGTACCTGTATCTGAACTCCAAGGAAGAGCTCTTCACCGCCTGCATCCGGCGGGAGGCCGCCGCGCTCATCGAGGCCGTCCGCGACGGCGTCACCCCCGGTGAGCCCGCCGACCGCCAACTCTGGGACGGGCTGCGGGCGTTCTTCACCCACACCGCCGAACACCCGGACGCCTGGGCCGTCCTGCACAGCCAGGCCCGCACCGTCGGCGAGCCCTTCGCCGCCGAGGTGAACGTCATGCGCGAGGAGATCGTCGCCTTCGTGACGCTGCTCATCGCGGAGGCCGCCCGCGCCGCCCACCAGGACCCCTCCCTGCCCGACCGCGAGGTCGCGGGCCTCGCCCACGCCCTCGTCGGCGCCGCCGAGTCCCTCGCGGGCTGGGCCATCACCCAGCCGTCCGTGTCCGCCCACCAGGCCGCGGCGACGATGATGAACTTCGCCTGGGCGGGTCTCGGCGATCTGATGGAGGGGCGGTTCTGGTCACCGAACCCGTGACGTGGACCCGGCCGGTCGGCCCGCGCAGCTCGAACGCGGCGCCCTCGGCCGCGTACGTCACCGTGCCGGGCAGCAGCACCGGTGCCCTGAACTCGGCGTAGGCGCACAGGTACGCGCCGGCGCCGTACGTCGCCTCCGCCTCGCGCTGGTGCTCCGCCACGCAGCGCGCGAACGTCCACATGCCGTGCGCGAGGGCGCGCGGGAAGCCGAAGCCGCGGGCCGTGAGCGGGTGCAGGTGGATGGGGTTGCGGTCGCCGGAGACGGTGGCGTAGCGGCGGCCGAGGTCGGCGGGCAGGTGCCAGTCGGCTTGGGCGGGCAGGTGGGTGGTGGGCGCCCGGTCGGGGGTGCGGTCCGGTGGCCGCTCGCCGGTCGCGCGATGGCGGGACAGGTAGGTGCTGCGGGACTCCCACACCGTCTCGCCCGCCACCGCCGCGCTCGTGGTGATCGTCGCCTCGGTGCCGCGCCGGTGGGGCGCCAACCGCGTCGCGCACGTGGTGAGTTCGAGGTCCTCGTCGGGGAGCGGGGCGCGGTGCTGGACGATCTCCACGGATGTGTGCACGAGGCCGAGCAGGGGGAGCGGGAAGTCGCGGGCCGCCATCAGACGCATGGTCTGGGGGAACGCGAGGACGTGCGGATAGGTGGGGGGCAAGGGGGCGCCGCCGGTCGGGCCGTCGCCGTCGCCGACTTCGCTCCGGTTCCCGCTGTCCGGGCCGGGCCCGCCGCCCGGTCCGGCGGCGAAGCCGCAGAGTCGTTCGTACGCCACGAGGCGGTCGACGTCGGTCCGGACGCGGGCCGTCGCGGGGCCCGGCAGCGGGGCGTCCGGGCGGGGCCGCTTGAACGGGGACCGGACCGCTCCCCGGAGCAGGGTGAGCGCGAGCGAAGCCATGAGGGGGGACCCTTCTTGTCGCTGGGGGGCGGGGAGTCGGGCGGGGCGGGTGCGGCGGGGGTGCTGGGAGGCGGCGAAGCCGCGGGCCGTGAAGCCGCGGGCCGTGAAGCCGCGGGCCGTGAAGCCGCGGGCCGCCGAGGCCGGATGTCCGGGGCCGGGCGCCCCGGGCCCTAGGGCGTTTCTGATGGCTCTTGGTCGGCCGCCAGGGAGATCGTCGGCGCAACGGGAGCTGCCCCGCGAGGTGCTGCTCGCCCCGGCGCCCACACCCGTGACAGCCATCTGACGGTTTCAAGAGCCGTCAGAAACGCCCTAAGCGCCGAGGAGGCTCTGGCCGCAGACCCGGATGACCTGGCCGTTCACCGCGCCGGTCGCCAGCCACGCCGTCGTCTCCGCGACGTCGACGGGGAGGCCGCCCTGGCCCAGGGAGTTCATGCGGCGGCCCGCCTGGCGGATGAGCATCGGGACGGCCGCGGTCATGCGGCTCTCGATGAAGCCGGGCGCCACGGCGTTCACCGTCACGCCGTGCTCCGCGAGGGCCCGGGGCGCCAGGGAGCGGACGAAGCCGACGATGCCCGCCTTGCTCGCCGCGTAGTTGGTCTGCCCGGCGTTGCCCGCGAGGCCCGCTATGGACGCCGTGGCGACGATCCGGCCGCCCCGGCGCACCGTGCCGGACTTCAGCAGGAAGTCCGTCGTGCGCAGGACGCTCGTGAGGTTCACGTCGAGGACCGAACTCCAGCGGTCCGCCGCCATGTTGGTGAGCCTGCGGTCCCGGGTGATGCCCGCGTTGTGCACCAGGACGCCGAGGCCGCCCGGCAGCGCGGCGGCGATCCGCTCACCGGCGTCGTCCGCGGTGATGTCGAGGGGCAGCGCGGTGCCGCCGACGCGCTCGGCGACGCGGCACAGGTCCGGTTCGGCGGACGGCACGTCGAGGACGACGACGTGGGCGCCGTCGCGGGCCAGGACCTCCGCCACGGCCGTTCCTATGCCGTGGGCGGCGCCGGTCACGAGGGCGGTGCGGCCGGCCAGCGGGCGGGCGGGGTGGGGCAGTTGGAGGACGGCGCCGGGGGCGGTGGCGTCGGCTTCCCCGGCCCGCACCGCGTGCTCCGCGCCCCCGGCGTACGCGGAATCGGCTGCGCAGCCGCCGGACTCGACGGACTCGGCGTACTCAGCGGACTCGCCGTACTCCGAAAGATCCCCGACCTCCACCACCTGCCCGCTCACGTACGCCGACTTCGGCGAGAGCAGGAAGCGCAGCGTCGCCTCGGCGGCGGGCGCCGACGGGGTGCGGACGAGCTGGACCGTCCTGCCGCCGCCCAGCTCCTTGCCGAGGGAGCGGACGAAGCCCTCCAGGGCCTGCTGCGCCGCCGCCTGGTGGTGGTCGGCGGGGGACAGGGGCGCGCCCAGGACCACCACGCGCCCGCAGGGGGCTATGGAGCGGACGACGGGGTGCAGCGTGGCGTGCACGTCGGTGAGCGCGGCAACCGTGGAGACGCCGGTCGCGTCCAGTACGACGGCGGCGGGGCGACGGCTGCCCAACGGGCCGTTGTGCGGGGGCAGGCCGGTGCGGGTGAGGCTCTCGTGCAGGCCGGGGAGCGGGATGTCGCCCGCGGTGAGGAGCAGGACCGGGCCTTCGAGGGCCGGACGCAGGGGCGACCAGCGGCGCAGCGGGACCGGCTGGGGCAGGCCGAGTCTGCGGGTCAGGAAGCGGCCGGGGGCGGTGTGGGTGAAGGTCGCGTAGCGGTCGGCCATGGGGCAAGCTCCCGGCTCGGTGCTGGATCTGGTTTCGCGGTCCTGCGCGCGCGATGCTGAATTTACTTCCGAGTAAGGTTACTTGGGGGTCAGGGGGCTGGTCGAGGGGGCGGCCGGTGCCTGATCGAGGTGGTGAGAGGGCTCGTACCGGCGCGTTTCCGGGGCGGGCGCCGGGCCCGGACGAGCCGTCCGCGGTCACGGAGCGTGACTGGGCTGAACGGGCGGGGTGGGCCGGGGGCACCTAAGGTGACCGAAGGGGAACCGCACCTCTTGGAGGTCGCTGTGCGCAGCACACCCGCGCTCACCGCCGTCGCAGCCCTGGCCCTGGCCCTCACCGGCCTGCCCGCGGCAGCCGACCCGTCCGAGCCCGCGAAGGCGGACCTCAAGCGCTTCTACACGCAGAAGATCAAGTGGGCGGCCTGCAAGCCCGACGTGCAGAACCTGTCGGAGGACGTGACCAAGGACAAGGACGTCAGCTGCGGCAAGGTCAAGGTCCCGCTGGACTACGCGCGCCCCGGCCGGGGCACCATCGGCCTGGCGCTCCTGAAGATCAAGTCCAGCGGCGACAAGCGCGGCTCGCTCCTGGTGAACTTCGGCGGCCCCGGCGGGGCGGGCGTGTCCGGGCTCGCGGACGCCAAGAAGGACTTCGGCTACGTCGGCAAGGGCTACGACGTCGTGGGCTTCGACCCGCGCGGGGTGGGCCTCAGCGAGCCGGTCAGCTGCGGCGGCGACCCGGAGCCCGGCGACGACGTGGCGGACCCCGGCGACGCCTCGGCGGTGCTGGCGGAACTGCGCCGGACGGCCGCGGAGTGCGCGCAGGAGTCCGGCCCCGTGCTGCCGCACATCGGCACCGTGAACGTCTCCCGCGACCTCGACGTCATGCGCCAGGCCCTCGGCGACAAGAAGCTCAACTACCTGGGCTTCTCGTACGGGACGCGGCTCGGCGCGGTGTACACGGCGCAGTTCCCGAAGAAGGTCGGCCGGATGGTGCTCGACGGCGTGGACACGCTGACGGAGGACGTGGCCGAGCAGGGCCTGGTCGGCGCCGAGGGACGGCAGACCGCCCTGGACAACTTCATCCTCTGGTGCACCAAGAACGCGGGCTGCGTCCTCGGCGAGGACTCGCGCAACGCCCGGCACGCCATGACCAAGCTCATCGAGGACCTCGACGCGTACCCGCTGAAGGCCATGGACGGCCAGGAGTTCACCGGCCAGGACGTGGTGAGCGTGCTCGGCACCGCGCTCTACAGCAGGCAGGCCTGGCCCGCCCTGTCCCAGGCGCTGGGCGCGCTGCTCGCGGACGGTGACCCGCGGGCGCTGCTTCGGATGGGTGGCTCGGTGGGGGCGACGGGCGGGCGTACGGAGATCCCCGCGGACAACTCCGCCGCCGCGCTCATGGCCGTGAACTGCGCGGACGACCCCGACCGGCCGGACGCGAAGAAGGTCGAGAAGGAAGTCGGCCGTCTCCAGGAGGAGTTCGAGGAGGCGTCGCCCGTC
Organism: Streptomyces flavofungini; assembly: GCF_014650815.1. Classification (GTDB taxonomy): domain Bacteria; phylum Actinomycetota; class Actinomycetes; order Streptomycetales; family Streptomycetaceae; genus Streptomyces; species Streptomyces flavofungini. Next base: position 375,583 of record NZ_BMVR01000008.1, on the reverse strand, counting down.
TTCGGCAAGTCGATGCTGCTGCCCGTGCTGCTCTGCTTCGGGCGGCCCGCGGGTACGGACTACATTCGCGCCGACGTACGTGACGTCGACACCCCGAAGTTCCTGCTCGTCGGCACCCGCGGCGACCCCGCCACGCCGTACCGCTGGACGGTGGAGACCGCCGAGCGGCTCGGGTCCGCCGCCGTCGTCCTCGACAACAAGGGCGACGGGCACACCGGTTACTTCGGCTCGAAGTGCGTGAAGGACAAGGTGGACGCGTTCCTGCTGTACAAGCAGATGCCGAAGGACGGGAGTTCGTGCGCGGCGGAGTGACCGGGGGGCCGTGGCTACGGGCTCGGTGGCGCCGTACGGGCCGCCGGGTCCAGGCTCAGCATCGCCGTCTCGTCCGCGCTGCCCGGCTCCGCCTGGTAGGTGATCAGGCGCTGGCCGCCGGTGCGGGCGAGGCGCATCACCTCGAACGTGAGGGTCATCGGGCCCGCCTTGGGGTGCGCGAAGGACTTCACGCCGCCGCTGCGCTCCCGCACCTCGTACCGGTCCCACATGCGCGCGAACTCCGGTGACTTCAGGCAGAGTTCACCGACCAGGGCGGCCAGTTGCGGCGAGTCCGGGTCGCGGCCGCCGACCGCGCGCAGGTGCGCCACGGACTGGGCGACGGTCTCCTCCCAGGGCACGTACAGCTCGCGGCCCACGGGGTGCAGGAACAGATAGCGGGTGATGTTGCGCTGCTCGGCGGGCCAGTCGAACAGGCCCGGCAGCAGACGGCGGCCCGGGGTGTTCGCGGCGAGCAGGTAGTTGTGCGGGCTCACCACGTACGCGGGCAGCGGGCGCAGCGCCTCCAGCATCCGTACGACGGTGTCGCGCACCGTGAACTCGGTGGTGGGACGCGGCTCCGTGAGGCGGCCCGACGCCAGCTCGGCCAGCTCGTGCAGCCGCTCGTGGGCGTCGCCGGACAGGCGCAGGGCGCGGGCCAGGGAGTCGATCACGGCCGGGGAGGGGTTGGTCTCGCGGCCGCGTTCCAGGCGCGTGTAGTAGTCGACGCTCACCCCGGCGAGCGTCGCCAGCTCCTCGCGGCGCAGCCCCGGGGTGCGGCGCAGCCCCGTCCCGGCCGGGAGGCCCGCCTCCGCGGGGCTGACCTGGGCGCGGCGGGCGCGCAGGTAGCGGCCCAGCTCGGTGCCGCTTCTCTCCGGGGAAGTGCCGTGCGTCATGGGTCCAGTGTCCGTGACGCGGCGGAGAAGTGGGGGGCCGTGTCAGGGCCAGGAACGCCGCGGTCTGCCGGGGGTGGGCGCGGGCGGGGATCGTGAATCCCGGTCAGTTCCTGATCGAGGACTCCGCGGCCCCCGTGTCCGTCGTACCGAGTCCCCCGTACCCGTCGTACCGAAAGGCCCGTCATGACCTCCGTCCTCCGCCCGGACCAGCGCGTCCACCCGTCCGAGGCGGTCCCGTCCCCGGCAGCAGCGTCTTCGGCAGCCCGGCCCTCGGCCTCCGCGTCCCCGGCCTCCGCGTCCCCGGCCCCCGCGCCCTCGGCCCCCGGGCCCGCGCGCCGAGCCACCCTCGCCCTCGTGGCCTCCCTCCTCGGCTTCACCGTCATCACGGTCGACGTCTCGGCGGTGAACATCGCGCTGCCCGGCATCCGGGCCGACCTGCACGGCGGGATGACCGGCCTGCAGTGGGTCGTGGACGCGTACACGCTGATGTTCGCGGCGCTGATGATCTCGGCGGGGGCGCTCTCGGACCGGGCGGGGGCGCGGCGGGCGTACGCCTGGGGGACGGGCCTGTTCGCGCTCGCCTCGCTGGCCTGCGCGCTGGCGCCGGGCATCGGGTGGCTGATCGCGGCGCGGGTGGCGCAGGGCGCGGCGGCGGCGGTCGTGATGCCCGCCTCGCTCGCGCTGATCCGACAGGCGTACGACGACCCGCGGGCCCGGGCCCGGGCCATCGCGCTGTGGACGGTGGGCGGTTCGGTCGCGATGGCGGCGGGCCCGGTGCTCGGCGGGGTGCTGTCCGAGACGGTGGGCTGGCGCGCGGTGTTCCTCCTCAACCTGCCCGTCGGCGCCCTGGTCCTGGCCCTCCTGAGCCGCACGGCCGGGTCCCCGCGCCGCCCGGCCCCGCTCGACGTACCCGGCCAGCTCACCGCCGTCACGGCCCTCGCCGGACTCGCGTACGCCGTCATCGAGGGCGGCCACGCGGGCTGGACGCACCCGACGGTCCTCGCGGCCGGCGCGGTCGCGGTCGCCGCCGGACTCGCGTTCCGCGCCGTCGAGAAGCGCCACCGCGCCCCCATGGTGCCGCTGCCCCTGCTGCGCCAGCGGGAGGTCGGCGTCTCCCTCGCGGTCGGCTTCGCCGTGAACGCGGGCTTCTACGGGGTGGTGTTCCTGCTCGGCCTGTACTGCCAGCAACTGCTCGGCATGTCGGGCATCACGACGGGCCTGATGTTCGTGCCGCTCGCCGTCCTCATCACCTCGACGAACCTCGTCTCACCGCGCCTCGCCGAACGCGTGGGCCGCCGCCCGGTGATCGTGACCGGCCAGCTCATCCTGGCCGCGGCCATGTTCGCGCTCCTCCCCCTGGCCGCGGACACCCCCCTCTGGCTGGTCCTCCTGCTCCTCGCCCCGACAGGCATCGGCGGCGCCCTCGCCGTCCCCGCCCTCACGGCCCTCCTCCTCGACGTCGTCCCCGGCCACCGCGCGGGCACCGCGTCCGGCCTCCTCAACTCCCTGCGCCAGACGGGCGGAGCGCTGTCGGTGGCCCTGTTCGGCGCCCTGATCGGCGGCGCGGACGGCGGCACCGGCGGGTCCGGCTTCGCGGTGGACGGGATGCGGCAGGGGCTGGTGGTGGTGGGCGTGACGCTCCTGGTGACGGCGGGGCTTTCGGGGTGGCTGCTGCCGCGGGGGCGGGCGACGGCTTCTTGAGCGACCTGCTCTTGAGCCACCTGCTCTTGAGCTACGCGGACCCGGCCTGATCCGGCCCGACCCGGCCTACTTGGACTCGACCCGTCCCTGCGGGTCGGGTTCGGCTGCCAGGGCCTCAAGTGCCGTCTGCCAGGCGGTATCCCCGGGGTGGAGCCGGGTGCGGAGGTAGGCCCAGGTGAGCTGCTGGACGGCGGTCACGCGGGCGGGGCTCTCGTCGGTGGTCTCGGCGACGTCGTAGCCGGAGACGCCGCCGAGGCCGTGCTCGCCGCCGAAGAGGGTGAGCAGGGACTTGGGGCCGGGGGCGAGGGTGTACGGATCGGCGTGCCAGGACGGGCCGTTGACCGTCAGGTGGGTGGAGTCGTCCCGGTCACCGGCGACCACGAGCGCGGGGGCCGTCATCTTCGAGAAGTCCGTGGTCGTGAGGAACGGCAGGCTCTCCGCCATGGACCCGGTGAGGGCGTCCCCGCCCCGGCCGGGCGCGCCGAGCAGTACGCCCGCCGTGATCCGGGGCTCGGTCAGGTCCACCTCCGTGCCGTCGTCCGGGTCGGTGAGGCGGGCGCCGAGGAGCAGGCTCGCGGTGTGTCCGCCCATGGAGTGCCCGGCCACGGCGACCCTGGCGCGGTCCAGGCGGCCGGGGAGTCGGGGGACGGCGGCCTCGATCGCGTCGAGGTGGTCGAGGACGTGGCGCATGTCCTCGGCCCGCGAGCGCCAGAACATGGGCGCCCCGGGGGTGTCGGGGGCCAGGCGCAGGGACCTGGAGCTGAGGTGGGTCGGCTGGATGACCGCGAAGCCGTGTGCCGCCCAGAAGTCGGCGAGGGGGGCGTAGCCGTTCAGGGAGGAGAGGTGGTTCGAGAAGCCCTGGCCGTGCGAGAGGAGGATGACGGGCAGGTCGGCGCCGTCGCTTCCGGTCGCGGGGACGGAGACGCGCAGGTGCAGGTCCACGGCTCGGCCGGGAGTCGGCAGGACCACCGGGCTGACGGACAGGACGGGGGCCGGCGAGCCGAAGAGGTCGGCCGCGCGGGTCGATGCGCTCATGGGGTGTTTCCCTTCGATGGCCGCTGCCGCGGGACTCGTGCGGTCGCCGGTGGGCAGGGCGTACGGGAGCGTCCGGCTTCGGCTAGGCTGAAGCGGAACGTTGTTCCGATTAATATACGGAACCGTGTTCCGTTTCAGCAAGGGCCTTCGGGCGAGGGTCATCGGAAGGGCCTTCGGGTGCGGGCCGACGCAAGGGCCTTCGGGTGGGGGCCGTCGGAGGGAGAGTGCGGTGCCTGCTGCGAATGAGTCGGCCGCGAAGGGGTCCGCCGGGGCCGGGGCGGACGCGTCCGGTGGGACCGGAGTCGGGACGGCGTCGGGCCGGAGCAAGCGTGCCGACGCGCTGCGCAACCAGCAGACGCTGCTCACCGCCGCCGCGTCCGTGTTCGTCACCTCGGGCGTCGACGCCCCGATCCGCGAGATCGCGGCCAGGGCGGGCGTCGGCGTGGGCACGATCTACCGCCACTTCCCGACCCGGGCGGACCTCGTCGTCGCCGTCTACCGCCATCAGGTCGAGGCCTGCGCCGAGGCGGGCCCGAGCTTGCTGGCCGAGGCGGCATCCCCCTTCGAGGCGCTGCGCCAATGGGTCGACCTGTTCGTCGGCTTCCTGGTCACCAAGCACGGCCTCGCCGGTGCGATGCGGTCGGACAGCAGCGGTTTCGACGCGCTGCACGGGTACTTCCTCGACCGGCTCGTGCCCGTCTGCGCGGACCTGCTCGACGCGGCGGCCGAGGCCGAGGAGATCAGGCCCGGCACGGAGGCGTACGAGCTGATGCGGGGGGTCGGCAACCTCTGTATCGGCCGGGACGACGATCCCCGTTACGACCCGCGGCGTCTGGTCGAGCTGCTCCTGCGGGGCCTGCGGCGCGGACAGGAGTCCTGAGGGCATGGCGTACGTACGGACGTACGGAATTGCCGTGAGCCCCTGACGTACGGAGCTGCCGTAAGCCCCTGACGTGCGGAAACGGTGCAGCCGCCCGCCCGAAGGCGGACGGCTGCACCCGACAGCACGGTCCCCGCTAGCAGTTGCCCTTCGCGGACTTCCCCGCGAACCGCTCCGCCAGCCACTGTGCCGCCAGCGGCGACTGCGTGATCACGCCGGTCACGTGCTCACCGATCGGGACGGTGTGCCACTCCACGTTCGCCTTGCGCGCGCACCAGTCCTTGCGGACCTGCTGGCCGACGCCGTACGGGATGAGCTCGTCGCCGAGCGCGTGGTAGAGGTACACCGGCGCGTCGGGGGCGCGGGTGCCGACCTGGGACTCGCGCAGGCGCTGCTGCCAGTCCGGCTGGTCGAGGGGGTTCTTGACCGTCATGTCCTTGATCCGCTTGAACGAGCCGAGGACCGCCCCGTCCGCCACGCAGCTGTTGCGCAGCGCGCCGATCAGCGCCTTTCCGGCCGGGTTGAGGTACGACTCCAGCTTCAGTTCGGGGAAGGCCGCGTTCTGGCCGATCGCCGCCATGAAGATCAGGCCCGAGCCGTACGAGCCGTCGTTGAAGGCGGCCACCTTCTGCAGGTCCCCGGGCACGCCGCCGGTCGCCGTGCCCTTGACCTTGAGGTCGGGGGCGTACGAGCCGTGCAGCTCGGCCGCCCACGAGGAGGCCTGGCCGCCCTGCGAGTAGCCCATGATGCCGACCGGCGAGTCCTTCGAGAGGCCCGCCTCGGGCAGCCGGATCGCGGCGCGGGCGGCGTCGAGGACGGCCTGGCCCTCGGCCCGGCCCACCGTGTACGTGTGGTCGCCGGGCGTGCCGAGGCCCTCGTAGTCGGTCACGGCGACCGCCCAGCCGCGCAGGGTGAGCTGCTGGATGAGGTTGGCCTCCATCGTGGTGCCCCGGGGGAATCCGGCGCTCGGCGCGCAGTGGTCGCCGACGCCGACCGTGCCGACGGCGTAGGTGATCAGCGGCCGGGGTCCGGTGCGGCCGTCCTGCGGCACGATGACCGTGCCGGAGACGGTGTTCGGGGCGCCCTTGGCGGTGGTCGAGCGGTAGTGGATCTTCCAGGCCTTGGTGTGGGTGGGCTGGCCGGGGAGGGGGTGGAAGGCGCTGGGTTCGGAGCTGAGGACGTCGCCCGGGGCGGCGGTGGGGGCGCGGTCCTCGGCGGCGGCCTTCGCGTCCTCCGCGTGCGCGGTGGTCGTGAGGGTCGCGGCCGCCAGACCTGCGGCGGCGACTAGAGCGACCGTTCTAAAGCTGGTGGGTAGGTGCATGCGGCTCTCCCGACTGTTCGTGGGGGAAAGAAAGGTCGAGCGGGTCGAGCGGGTGGAGCGGGTCGAGGGGGGACGGGCAGGGATTGGGTACAGGCGTCGACCGTAGTGACTGCTGAGTAAGTTCCGGGCTGACGGGAACGCTCAGCTTCGTTGACCTGGTGTATCAGCCCTGCCCGAGCGGGGCGGTGAACCTACGGCGTGCGCCCCCGGCGCGTCGGCGCGGTCGGCCTCCGCCGGGTCGGGGGCGTGGGCCTCCGCGACCTCCTGCCCGCCCGGCACCTCCGCCCGATAAGCCCCCGGCGTCGTCCCCGTCCACCGCCGGAACGCCCGGTGGAACGCCGTGTCCTCGGAGAACCCAAGGCGCGCCGCGAGCCGTGCGATCGGCTCGCGTCCCTCCGCGAGCCCCGCGATCGCCGCGTCCCGCCGCACCGCGTCCTTCAGCCGCTGGTACGAGGTCGACTCCTGCGCGAGGCGGCGGCGCAGCGTCGCCGGGCTCACCGCGAGCCGCGCCGCGATCTCGCCGAGCGACGGCAGCCGCGGCGAGGTGCGCAGGCCCACGGCGAGGGCCCGCCGTACCTGCTCGGCGACCGTCGTCCCGTACTCCCGCCGCGACAGCAGGTCGAACGGCGCCCGCCGCAACATCGCCGCCAGCGCGTCCTCGTCCCGCACCAGCGGCGCGGCCAGCCAGTGCGGGGCGAGTCCGGCGCCGGTGCGCTCCGCGCCGAACCGGACGGGGCAGCCGAACAGCTCCTCGTACTCGTCCTTGTGCGGGGGCGGCGGATGCCCGAAGTCGGCCCAGCGCAGCTCGATGCGGCGGCCGATCAGCCAACTGCACAGCCGGTGCCAGATGATGACCAGGCACTCGGCGAGGAAGAAGTCCTGGTCGAGGTCGTTGCGTACGGTGAAGACGACGCCGTCGTCCGTGCGTGTCAGGACGAGGTCCGGGCCGCCGGGGAACAGCCCGTAGAACGTCACCCCGCGCTCCATGGCCGCCCCCAGATCGCGGCAGCCGAGCGTGGCGTAACACATCATCGCGAACGTCCCCGGCCTGCTCGGCGACGACCCGAGCCCCAGGAACTCGTCCTCCGTGGCCCGGTACAACTCCCGGAACAGCCGCGCGAACTGGGCCGCGGTGACGCGGGCCCGATCGTCCCCGAGCAGCAGCGGCGGTATCTGCGCGGCCTGCAGCAACGGCACCGTGTCGACACCCCCGCGCTCGGCACCGCGCAGCACGGCCCGCACATGGTGCACGGTGATCGTCCGCCTCGCCATGGCCCCGACGTTAGCCGCCGGGGGCGAACTCAAGAAGGGCGCCGGGGGCGGGTGCCGTCGCCGGGAGCCCGGTGCGCGCGGGTGGCGGCGGCCTGGGCGGCCTTCCACACGCGACGCGTGCGGTCACCGACGGGGCAGTAGTCCGTGGTCCGGCAGGACGGACAACTCTCCAGGTGGCCCAGGTAGTCGGCGTAGATCCTGGTCGCCCGCTCGTCCGGGTCGGACGTCGTGGGGTTCACGGCTGCACCGTCCGCAGGGGCAGTGGTTCGGCGATGTCGAGGAGCGCCCGTAGTCGGGCGGTGGCGCACAGGCTCCCGGGGAACGGCGGCAGCACCACCCAGCACGCGAGCATCGACACGCGGCCGGGGCGCGGGACGCCGAGATGGCTGCCCGTGCCCAGCCGCTCTTCGTCACCCTGCCAGCGGGAGTCCGGTGCCACGAGGACGTAGTACGGGCTGGGGCCGCTGCGAAGGTCGCGGATGACAGGGCCGTGCAGCCACTCGGCCAGGGCCGCGGCCACCGTTTCCGGTACGTCGCTGCCCACCGCCGCGTGCACCCGCTCGGACGGAACGCGAATCGCGTCGAAGCGTCGGCCGAGCGGCAGCAGCGCCACACCGTGGTTGCTCCACTCCGAAACGGCCTGCCGCGGCACGGGGTGCGCCCTGGCGAGCCAGTCGGCGATGGCTCCTCGGTCCGGGCTCTGCTCCCGCTCGATGCTTCTCGGGACTGGCTCGGGGGCCACAGCCTCGCCCATGTCGACTCCCTCGCGGTCGGCCATGTCCCCGGGGCCGTTCGCGCGGCGGCCGGGGTGGTGTTGTGACTGCCGACGCTAGGGGCACACTGTCGAGGCCAGCCAGCGATGTGCAGCGATGTGCGTAGCACTCTTTGAAGGGCGGCAGCACTGATGTGCGCTCTTGACGACGTACGGCCCGGGCGGGAACTTGGTGCACATCAGCGCACCCATTTCAACGCTGGAGACAGCCATGGACTTACGGTTCATCGGGATCGACCCCGACACCGGGAAGAACGGGTCACCCACGGCCTGGGTGGACCAGGAGAACGCGGACATCGTGATCCAGAGCTACACCGCCGACCAGCGGACGCGATCCCAATGCGAAGCCCGGACAGCACCGGGGCACGTGCCGGGCATCCCCGACCACGAGACCGTGATCCGCGTTCCTGCCCGCCTGGTCCCGGTTCTGAGGGAGGCCTGCGATGCCGCAGAACGCGCTCAGCTTTGACGACCTTCTGGAGACCGCGCAGCACTCGGCGGTCCACCTTGAGATGCGTGATCAGTACGCCGTCGGTGACGAGGCCGATGACTTCCACTCCTGGGCGCGAACCGGCCGTCGGGACGTCGACCCCGGTTCGGAGTACTGGGCACCCTGGGTGGACATGATCTCCAGGGCGGTCGCCCGTGGTGTGGTCGTGCGCCGTGCGCGGATCGTGTCCGAACCAGTCACCGACTACATCCGCTACGAGCACGCCGGGGCCGTCGTCAACGTCGCGGCCGGGGAACAGGTCAGATGGCTGCCCCGTCCGCGTGCGGTCGACTTGCTGCTGCCGGGCGCGGACCTGTGGATCTTCGACGGCAGGCGAGTGCTGTTCAACCACTTCACCGGCGACGGGAACTGGGCCGACCCGGACATGGAGTTGCGCTCCGAACCAGGCATCGTCACACAATGCGTGGACGCGTTCGAAGCCGTCTGGGACCGCGCCATCCCGCACGAGCAGTACGAGATCCACTGACAGAAGGCACCACGGCCAGCTCATGCCCATCTCCCCGTCCTCCTCGGCCCATGCCGCCCGCGAGAACGTGGTGCGGCGGCTTCGAGACCTGCGGAGAAGCGCCGGTCTGACGGTCACTGAGCTGGCCGCCCGATGCGGCTGGCACCACGCCAAGACCAGCCGGATCGAGAACGCGCACACCCCGCCCTCGCCCACGGACATCCGGCTGTGGTGCCGCGCGACCGGCGCCACGGAACACGCCCCGGACCTGATCGCCGCCTCTCAGAACGCCGAGTCGCTCTATCGCGAGTGGCGTCGCCGCGTTCGGACAGGCCTGGCCCGGTTGCAGGCCGACTACACCGAGCTGTACCGGTCGACCGAGCTACTTCGCACGTACTCCCCGGTGCTCATCCCTGGACTGCTCCAGACGGAGGGGTACGCAACAGCCCTGTTGAGCAGGAACGCCCAGCTCCTGGACGTCCCCGACGACGGGGCGGACGCCGCAGCCGCACGCGTGCGGCGCTCGCAGGTCATCCACGAGCCGGGCCACCGCTTCGTGTTCGTGATCGAGGAAGCGGTGCTCCACTACCGACTCGGTGATTCGGACGCGATGGCCGCGCAGTTGGGATACCTGATGACCGCCGGTGCGCTCCCTCAGGTGTCGTTCGGGATTGTCCCGACGGCGACGCGCGAGCGTGTGCTGTCGCCGCAGGAGATGTTCGACGTACACGACGACACGCTGGTGTCGGTCGAGCTGATGTCCGCCGAGGTGAATGTCACCCAACCATCCGAGATCGCCTTGTACGTGAAGGCATTTGAGCAACTCCGGAGCATGGCTGTGTACGGCGCCGAAGCGCGGGCTTTGATCGTGAAGGCGATCGAGTCGCTGCGTTGACCCTGGGCGGGGGGGCGGGCCCGGCCACACCCCTGAGCGCCCCGGCCAACACCGCTGACGTTTCCCGTCATCCCGCCCGGCCTTCGGTCCTCCCTAGCGTCGTACGCATGACTCCCCCTTCCGCGCCACCGCAGGCCGAACGCCCCCGGACCCTGTCCGTCCTCGCGGAGTGGGCGGCCGACCGCCACGGCGGGCTGCCCGCGCTGCGGTTCAAGCGGGACGGCGGCTGGCAGGAGGTGTCGTACGAGGGGCTGCGCGCCGCCGTCCGGGACGTGGGCCGCGCCCTTCTCGGCCTCGGCGTCGCCCCCGGCGACCGCGTCGCGATCCTCGCCGAGACCCGCGTCGAGTGGACGTACGCCCACTTCGGCGCCTTCGCCGCGGGCGCGGTCGTCGTGCCCGTGTATCCGACGGCGGGCGACGACGAAGTGGCCTGGGTGCTCGGTGACTCCGGCGCGTCGGTGGTGCTCTGCGAGGACGCGGCGCAGGCGGCGAAGGTGGAGCGGCTGCGGGGGAAGCTGCCGGGGGTGCGGGAGGTCGTGGCGATGACGGGGACGGAGGCGTACGCGGCGGCCGCGCCCGGCACCACCGACGCGCCGCAGGAACGGGCCGACGACCTCCTCGCCCGCGCCCACGCCCGCGCGCCCGGCGATCCCGCCACCATCATCTACACCTCCGGCACCACCGGCCCGCCCAAGGGCTGCGTCCTCACCCACGGCAACATCGGCGCCGTACAGGACGCCTCGCTGCCGCTGATCGAGGGCGGCCCGGGCGACGCCACGTACCTCTATCTCCCGCTCGCCCATCTCCTCGCGCAGCTCATCGAGTTCACCACCCTGATCGAGGGCGGCACGCTCGTGTACTTCGGCGGCCGGATCGAGGACGTCGTCGCCGAGCTGGCCGAGGCGCGGCCCACGCATCTGCCGTCCGTGCCGCGCCTCTTCGAGAAGATCCACTCGGTGGTGCTCTCGCTCGCGGAGTCGCAGGACGGCGGGCGCGCACGCTTCGAGGAGGCGGTACGGATCGGGGTCCTCGCCGCCGACGGGGCGCTGCCCGACGAACTGCGGGACGCGTACGAGGCCGCCGACAAGACGCTGTACGGGCCGGTCAGGCAGGCGCTCGGCGGGCGCGTGCGGTGGGCGCTCACCGGTGGCGCGCCGATCGCCCCGCACGTCCTGGACTTCCTGCGGGCCTGCGGGATCCGGGTCTTCGAGGGGTACGGGATGACCGAGTCCGGCGGCGTCATCAGCCTCAACCACCCGGCCGCCGTGCGGTACGGCACCGTGGGGCGGCCCATCGCGGGCTGCGAGGTGCGCATCGCGGACGACGGCGAAGTACTCGCGCGCGGCGCCAACGTCTTCCCCGGGTACCACGCCGACGAGCCCGCCACCCGCGCCGCCCTCGACGCCGACGGCTGGCTGCACACCGGTGACCTGGGCTCCCTCGACGAGGACGGCTACCTGCGCATCACCGGCCGCAAGAAGGACCTCATCATCACCTCGGCGGGCAAGAACCTCACCCCGTCCCTGTCCGAACTCGCCATCCAGGCCTCCCGGTTCGTCTCCCGCGCGGTGATGGTGGGCGACCGGCGGCCCCACCCCGTCGCCCTCATCACCCTCGACGCGGAGGAGGTCGCGGGCTGGGCCACCCGGTCGGGCCTGACCCTCGCCGAGCCGGTGTCGGCCGACCCGAGGGTCCGCGCCCTCGTCCAGGAGGCGGTCGACGCGGCGAACGCGCGGGTGTCGCGCCCGGCGAGGATCCGCGCCTTCGCCGTCCTGGACGAGGACTTCTCCGTGGCGGACGGGCTCCTGACGCCGAGCCTGAAGGTGCGGCGGCGGGCGGTGGTGGAGCGGTACGGCGCGGTGGTGGAGAGGTTGTACGCGGAGGGCGGGGGTTCTTCTTGAGGTGAGGGGTTCTCACTCTGGGGAGCAGCGCCTGAGTTAGAACCCCTCACCTACGAAATGCCCACGAGCCGCAGCAACGCAGTCGCCCCCGCCGCACCCACCACGACGAACGCGAACGGCGCGCGCCGCCACGCGAGGACACCCCCGACCAGCACCCCCAGCGGACGCGCCCAGCCCGCGAAGTCCTGCCCCTCGGTGAGCGCACCGGTGGCGAGCAGCGCGACGAGCAGCACGGTCGCGCCCACGGCCAGCAACTCCTGTACGCGGACGGGCAGTTCGACGCGGCCGTGCAGGAGGGGGCCGGCCAGGCGGAAGGCGTAGGTGCCGGCGGCGAGGACCAGGACGCAGAGGAGGTAGGCGTTCATGAGGGGGTTCCCGGGGAGGCGGGGGCGGGAGTTTCGGGGGCCTGGGCCTGGGCCTGGGCCTGGGCTTGGGCTTGGTCCTGGGGCTGGGCTTGGTCCTGGGCCGGAGCCAGGGCCACGTCCGGCACCGGAGCCGCAGCAGCCGTCGCCTTGCCCGGACGCCGCCGTATCGCCACGAGCCCGAGCAGCGCGAGCAGCACCGGCGCCCCCGCGGGCAGCACCGGCGTGGCCGCCACGGCGATCACCGCGCCCAGCGCCCCGGCCCTGCGCGCGTTGCCGCTGTCCCGCAGTGCGGGCATGACAAGGGCGAGCAGCACCGCCGGGAACGCGGCGTCGAGCCCGAACCGCCCGGTGTCGCCGAGCACCGACCCGGCGAGCGCGCCGCCGAGCACGCTCACGTTCCACATGGCGAAGAGACCGATTCCCGATATCCAGAACGCGGCCTTCCGGCTCCGCCGGTCCGGCTGGGCGAGGACGAACGCGGCCGTCTCGTCGGTGATCAGGTGGGCGCCCACGAGGCGTGCGGCCCAGGACCGGCCGAGGCTGTCGGCGACGGCCAGGCTGAAGGCGGCGGTACGGGTGTTGAGCAGCAGGCCGGTGGCCGCGGCGGCCGCGGCGCCGCCGCCCGCGGTGAGCACGGCGACGGCGCTGAACTGGGCGGAGCCCGCGTACACGAGCAGGGACATGGTGACGGGGACCCAGACCGGCAGGCCGTCCGCGACGGCGATCGCGCCGAAGGAGACGCCGACGATGAGGTCGGCGGCCCATACGAGCGCGATGTCGCGCAGGACGCCCGGGGGCAGGTCGGAGAACCGGACAAGCCCCGTCGTTCGCTCTACGGGGTCATCCGTTCGGTGTGGCGAACGCATGGCACGTAGCATGAACAGACGGGGAAGCGTTCGTCAAGCCGAACGATTGGTACTCTGTACCGAACGATCCGGCTCGCCCGACTGACAGCTCAGGGAGTGTGCACCGCATGACCGACCTCGGCGACGGCACCAAGGACCCCCGCCCGGGCGGCGGGCGGACATCCGAGGGCCTGCCCCGCGAGTGGATCGCCGCGGCCCTGCGCCGGGAGCGCACCCGCGCCGGACTCTCCCTCTCCGAACTGGCCAAACGCGCCGGAATCGCGAAGTCCACGCTGTCCCAGCTGGAGGCGGCGACGGGTAACCCGGGCATCGAGACGGTCTGGGGGCTGGCCGTTGCCCTCGGCGTGCCGTTCAGCGTCCTAGTGGAGCCACCGGGCCCGGCCGTCACCGTGATCCGCGCGGGCGAGGGCCCGACGATGCACGCCGAGCAGGCGTCGTACGCGGGCACGCTGCTGTCCGCCGGACCGGCCGGTGTGCGCCGCGACATCTACCACGGCGCGATGGAGCCCGGCTCTGTCCGGGAGTCGGAGCCGCACATCCCCGGCTCCGTGGAACACCTCGTCGTCAGCACGGGGCGCCTGGCCGCGGGCCCGCGCGGTGAGGCGGTCGAGCTGGCGCCCGGCGACTACATGTCGTACCGGGGCGATGTCCCGCACGCGTACGAGGCGTTGGCGCCGGGGACGACGTTCGTCCTGGTGATGCAGCACGTCTGAGTCGGCCCGGGACGGGGGTGGGTCCGGGGCGGAGCTCCGGTTTCGGGAAGGGGTGGGACGGGGCAAGCCTCCCCGGCAGGGGGCCACCTCACCCCTTGCGTGACCTCCCCCCAGGCCTGGAGGTCAGCAACTGCTCACGCAGCGCCGTGAGTTGATGCGAGGTCTCCACGGCCCGCCCCTCGTCCAGCGTGGTCAGCGCCAGCAGCAGCACATCGGCGACCACCAGCGCGGTGAGCGCCTCCGTGGTGATCCCCGTGGGTGTGTGCGGCGCGGTGAGGACGGCGTCCACCCGCTCCCCGTACACCTCGGCCAACTCATCGGTGACCAGCACCACCCGGGCCCCCACGGCCCGAGCCCGGTCGATCAGCACGGAGAGCTCGGGCAGTGCCCGTCCGGGCTGGAAGATGACGACGGCGTCCGCCCGCCCCAGCGCGAGGAGGTCGTCGGCGAGCGCGAACCCGGTCGCCCCCACATGCCGCGCCCGCCGTCCGATGCGGCCGAGCGCCAACGCCAGGTGCCGCGCGGCGAGTTCGGACGCGGCGACCCCGAAGCAGTGGATCCCGTCGGCCTCGGCGAGCACCCCGACCGCCGTGCGCAGCGCCTCGTCCGAGGTGAGGCGGCGGGTGTGCTCGATCCGCTCCTGCGCCTCGTCGAAGACCTCGTCCCAGATGCCGCCGAGGTCCCGGCCGACGTGTGCGATGCGCTGGGCGAGCCGCACCTCCGGGGCCACGCTGGAGGTGAAGTCCGCCGTCAGGTCGCGCTTGAGCGCGGGCAGCCCCGCGTACCCGAGGCGCTGGAGGGCCCGGACGACGGTGGCGTTGCTCGTCCCGCTGGCCGAGCCCAGCTCCTGTGCGGACGCGAACAGCAGGGACTCGGCGGGGGCGCCCGCCAGATACTGCGCCACTGCCCGCTCGGACGCGGACAGCGCCTCCCACTGATCCCGCACGGCGGCCCGCAACCGGGCCAGACCCCCCGCGGCACCGTCCCCGCCGGGCCCTGACCCGCCCGGCCCCGCCGTGCCGCTCCCGCCGCCCGCGCCGCCGTCCTCGCCCTCAGGCACCCCTGAAATCTTCATTACAGCTATTGACTCCCGTGTGATGCCCGTTACTCTCCTGGACAACGCATTCCAAGGAGAGAGAGTTCCGTAACCGACGTTACAGGACGGCGGTCCCGGGGACCTCTCCGTCGCGAGGAGAAGCATGGCACCGCGCACCACCCCCGCAGGCCCGACCGACCCGCTCCCGGCCACCCCGCCTGCGGCCGACCAGGCCGCCCCACTCCCGGTCGACCCGTCCAGAACCCTCCCCCTCATCGAGATATCAGGCACCCCCACCGCCCGTGGCCGCCAGTACGGCGAAGCCGTCCGCCCCCAGCTCCACGCGTCCCTCGCGTACTACGAGGCCGCCTTCGGCCAGTCGGCCGGGCTGACCTGGGAGCAGGTGACCGCCCGCGCGGCCCGCTGGCTGAAGCCCGTCGAGGAGTACGCGCCGCACCTCGCCGAGGAGATGGCCGGGATCGCCGAGGGCGCGGGCGTCGGCCTCCTGGACGTCCTGGCCCTGAACGCCCGCGGCGAGGTGATCTACGACCGCTCGTTCAAGGACATGCCCACCCCCCGGACGGAAGAAGAACCCCCGGACGGCTGCACCTCCTTCGCCGCCTACGGCGAAGCCAGCGGCGACGGCCACGTCTACGCGGGCCAGAACTGGGACTGGCGCGCCGGAGTCGCCGACACCGTCGTCATGCTGCGCGTCGTCCAGCCGCCGCACCCCACCCTGATCATGCAGGTCGAGGCCGGCCAGATCGGCCGCCAGGGCGCCAACTCCGCCGGGATCGCGCTCAACGCCAACGGCCTCGGCGGCCGCTTCAGCGACGCGGTCGGCCTGCCGCAGACCGTCGTACGCCGTAGCGTCCTGGACCAGCACGCCGTCACCGACGCCGTCGACGTGCTGTGCCGCACCCGCGCCCACATCGCCTCGAACGCCCTGCTGACCTGCCGCGAGGGCTTCGCCCTCGACCTGGAGACGACGCCCGCCGGGCACGGCTGGATGTATCCGACGGAGGGGCTGCTCGTGCACGGAAACCACTACCAGGCGGGCGTTCCCGCCGCCCTCGCCGACGGCTACCGCCCGCTGTCCCCGGACTCCCTCGTCCGCGTCCCGCGCGCCGAACAAGGCCTGCGCGCCCTGCGCACCGCCACCGGCCCCGACGAATCCCTGAAGATCATCAAGCAGGCCATGTCCGACCACCTCGGCCACCCCGAGTCGCTGTGCACGCACCCCGACCCGCGCCGCCCGCCCGTCAAGCACTGGGCCACCCTCGTCTCCTCCTGCGTGGACCTGACGACCGGCGACTACCGCGTCACCGCGGGCACCCCCTGCGACCGCGACTACCAGCACCTTCCGTGGAACCTCTACGACGGCCCGTACGGAGATGTGAGATGACCACGAAGCGCCCGACGGGCCTGCAGCGCCCGAAGTGGCCGGCGCGTCCGCGTGCCGTCGGCGCCGGGCTCACCGCGACCGCCCTGCTCGCCGTCGCGGGCTGCGCCGGTGCCGACACCTCCGCCCTCGGCGGCAAACCCGCCGACGCCGCCCGGCTCAAGCTGTCCGCCACCACCCCGCCCGCCCGCGGCCAGCTCGACCGCGCCGACTGGCTCCTGGAGGACGAGCCCGACTCCCTCGACCTCGACACCCAGGGCACCAGCGCGGGCCGCGTCGTCCTCACGAACGTCTGTGAGCGGCTCTACCAGCTCCAGCCCGACATGAGCGTCAAACCGTTCCTCGCGGAGCGGGCCCGAACGCCCGACAGCCGCACCCTCGTCCTGACCGTCCGCGACGGCGTCACCTTCCACGACGGCTCGAAGCTCACCGCCGCCGACGTCCTGTGGAGCCTGAAGCGGCACGCCGACCCGGACATGGAGCAGGCCGACGAGTTCGGCAACGTGCAGAAGATGGAGCAGACCGGCGCGCGCGAGGTCACCGTCCGCTTCAAGCAGCCCGACGCCCTGTTCACCAAGGCGCTCGCCGGGGACGCGGGCATCGTCTGGAACCCGCGCCGAGTGCGGGCCGCGGGCAAGGAGTTCGGCACCCCCGGGCACGGCGACGCCTGCTCGGGTCCGTACCGCCTCAAGAGCTGGAAGTCCGGCGACTCCCTCACCATCGAGGCGTACGACGAGTACTGGGGCAAGCAGCCGCTGACCCGGCGCGTCGACTTCCGGTGGGCCTCCGACAGCGCCCTGGTGAACGCCCTGAAGACGGGCGCCGCCGACGGCGCGTACGCCGAGTCGCCCAACACCGCCGCCGCCCTGCGCACCACCAAGGGCCTCAAGCAGTACTACGGCCCCTCCACCGCCTCCCTCGTCCTCATTCCGACCGCGCGCGGCGGCCTCAAGGACCCCGCGATCCGGCGCGCCCTGTCCCTGGCCCTGGACCGCCAGGGCATCGCGAACTCCGGGTACGGCGGGCTCGTCCAGCCGTGGGCCGCGCCGGTCGGCGCGGGCGCCTGGGGGTACGAGAAGGAGCACTTCGCCGCCGCCCAGCGGAAGTTGACGGCCGTCGCCCCCGTCTCGCCCACCGCCGACGACCTCGCCGAGGCCAAGAAGCTGGTGAAGGAGGCGGGCGCGCCGGACGACCCGATCGTCATCGGCACCGACAGCAGCCAGGGCCGCACGGTCGTCGCCAACGCCACCCGCGCCGCCCTCCAGCGCATCGGCCTCAAAGCCCGGATCAAGACCGTCCCGCCCGCCCAGTTCGAGGAGTTCTACAGCGACCCCGGCGCCCGCGCCGACATCGACGCCCTCGTCGGCGACTGGTACATCTCCAAGTCCGACCCCATGGGCTTCTACGACAACGGCCTCTCCGACTCCGCCAACAACTGGGTCGGCTTCAAGGACGCCACGTACGACCGCCTGACGCACCGCGCCCTCGCCACGCTCGACGACGAGCGCCGGGCTCGGCTCGCCACCGACCTCCAGCGGCGGTTCGTCGACGCGGCCGTGTGGATCCCGGTGGCGCAGGTGCCGACCGCGCTCGTCCTCAGCGACGAGCTGACCGGCCCGCCCGCCTCCCAGGCGTACCTCTACTACCCGTGGGCCGCCGAACTCGGCCCGCGAAAGGCCGGGTGAGTCCCATGGCCCTTCGCCTCGCACTCCGCGTCGGCCGCCGCCTCACCGGCGTCCTCGCGACGCTCCTCGCCGCCTCGTTCGTGATTTTCGCCGCCGTGTACGCGGCGCCGGGCGACCCCGCCGTGTTCCTCGCGGGCGGCCGCGACAAGCTGACGCCCGAACGGCTCGCGCAGGTCCGCGCCGAGTACCACCTCGACGAGCCCCTCTTCGTCCAGTACGGCCGCTGGCTCTGGGACTGCGTCCACCTCGACCTCGGCCGCTCCTTCAAATACAGCGACCAGGTCGCCGACCTCGTGGCCGCCCGCTTCCCCACCACCCTCCAACTCGTCCTGTACGCCACCGTCCTGTTCGTCGTCCTCGGCGTCGGCGCGGGTGTCCTCGCCGCCGTCAAGCGGTCCACCTGGGTGGACTCGGCGGTGGTGGGCGCCACGACGCTCGCCGCGTCCGTGCCGTCGTTCGTCGCGGCCATCGCGCTGGTGTCCTTCTTCGGCGTACGACTCGGCTGGTTCCCGGTGACCGGCAGCGGCACCGGCTTCCTCGGCACCGTCCGTCATCTCACGCTCCCCGCCCTGTCGTTGGCACTCGGCGCGCTCGCCCTCGTCAGCCGCGTCACCCGGCAGGCCATGGTCGACGCGGCCGCCTCCGACCACGTCGAGGCCGCCCGCGCCTCCGGCGTCCCCGAACGCGACATCGTCCGCCGCCACGTCCTGCGCAACGCCCTCGGCCCCATCGTCACCATGTGCGGCCTCGTCATGGCGGGCATGCTCGCCGGAACCGTCGTGGTCGAGACCGCCTTCGGCCTCAGCGGCATCGGCTCCCTCCTCGTCGGCGCGATCAACACCCACGACTTCCCCGTGGCCCAGGCCGTCCTCCTCCTGATGGTCACCGGATACATCGTGGTCACCACGCTGGTGGACGCGGTCCACCCGCTCCTGGACCCCCGAGTCGAAGGGGCGCACCGATGACCACGACCCCGACCGAAGGAGCGGCCCGATGACCGCGATCCTCGACGACACCCCGTCCCCGCCCCTGCCGGCCGTCCGCGGACGACGCCCCGCCGGCGTCCTGGTGGCCGGAACCCTCCTCGCCCTGGTTGTCATCGCGGCAGTGTGCGCCCCCCTCCTGGCCCCCTACGCCCCCGACACCATCGACCTCTCCTCCTCCCTGGTCGGCACCGGCCACGACCACCTCCTCGGCACCGACTCCTCCGGCCAGGACCTCCTCTCCCGAGCCCTGTTCGGAGCCCGCAGCAGCCTCATGGCCCCCCTGGCCCTGCTCGCGGTCGCCGGAGTCCTCGGCGTCACCCTCGGCGTACTCGCGGCCTGGCGCGGCGGCTGGGTGGACGTCCTCGTCTCCCGCCTCACGGACGTGATGTACGCCTTCCCCGGCCTGCTGTTCACCGTCCTGATCATCGCGGTGTTCGGCGCGGGCATGACGACATCCGTCCTGGCCCTGGGCCTCGCCTTCACGCCGACCGTCGCCAAGTACACGCGCTCCCTGGCCCTTTCGGAGGCCCGCAAGCCGTACGTGGACGCCTACCGCGTCCAGGGCATGGGCGGCCTCCGCATCTGCGCCGCCCACGTCGTCCCGAACCTCGCCCGCGCCATCCTCGGCTATCTGGTGGTCCTCTTCGGCGAGGCCCTCATGTCCCTCGCGACCCTCTCCTACCTGGGCTTCGGCGCCCAACCCCCCTCCTCCGACTGGGGCCTGATGGTCCAGGAGGGCCAAGCCGCGATCGTCCAGGGCGCGATGCTGCCCGCACTCGTACCCGGCACAGCCATCGCCCTGGTGGTCGTGTGCTTCAACGTCGTCGGCGTCTGGGCCGCCGACCGTCTGGGGAGGCAGTGATGAGCGAAATCCGCGTGCCGGGCACGGGTGGTCCGGGTGCGGCGCCCGACGCCCTGCTGGAGGTCACCGACCTGACCCTGCGGCTCCCCGGCGCCGCCCGCCCCGTCCTCGACTCCGTCTCCCTCACCGTCGCGCCCGGCGAAGTCGTGGCGCTCGTGGGGGAGTCGGGGTCCGGTAAGTCGACGACGGCGAAGGCCGCCCTCGGGCTGTTCCCGCCGGGGGCGGTGGCCTCCGGTTCCGTACGTTTCGACGGCGCCGAAGTGCTCGGCCTCACCGGCGAACGCCTGCGCGCCCACCGCGCCCGGGGCGTCGCCCTGGTCCACCAGGACCCGCGGGCCGCCCTCAACCCGGTGCGCCGCGTCGGCGACTTCCTGGTCGAGCGGGGCGCGAGCAGGTCGGAGGCCGTCGAACTGCTCGCCTCCGTGGGCCTGCCGGACCCGGAGCGCCGGGTGCGCCAGCGGCCGCACGAGCTGTCCGGCGGCATGCTGCAGCGCGTCGTCATCGCGGGTGCCCTCGCGGCCCGCCCGCGCCTGCTCCTCGCCGACGAGGCGACCAGCGCGCTGGACGTCACCACGCAGGCCGACATCCTCGCCCTCCTGCGCGGGCTGCGCGCGGAGCACGGGCTCGGGCTGCTCTTCATCACGCACGACCTGCACCTGGCGGCGGCGTACAGCGATCGTGTGTACGTCATGTACGCGGGCCGAGTCGTCGAATCCCGTACCGCCGGGGCCCTCTTCACCGCCCCCGCCCACCCCTACACCCAGGGCCTCCTCACCTGCTCCCCGACCCTCGGCGACACCGGCACCCCGCTCCACCCCATCCCCGGCCGCCCCCCGTCCCTCTCCGACACCTTCCCGGGCTGCCCCTTCACCGACCGCTGCGCCCACTCCCAGCCGACCTGCGAGACCTGGGCCCCGATCCAGGTCGCCCTTCCCGATGGCGGCACGGCGGCCTGCGCCCTCCTGGCCGACAGCGACCGGCCGGTCCCCTCTGTGGGCAGCTGGTCCGCCCGGAGGGCGGAACGGGTGGGCACAGCCCCGTCCAACGGCACCGACACGGCCCAGGTGATCCACGAATGACGTCCCACCTCCTGCAGGCGGACAGCCTCAGCAAGACCTACCCCCTGCCGGGCGGCAACTCCCACCAGGCGGCGGCCGACGTTTCCTTCACCGTCCCCCCGGGCGGAGCCCTGGGCATCGTCGGCGAATCCGGCTCCGGCAAGACCACGGTGGCCAGAATGCTGGTCGGCCTCGTCCGCCCGGACCACGGCACGATCACCGTGGCGGGCAGGGCCAGGGAACCCCGTCCCCCGAGGGGCACAAAGGCCCGCCTGGCCAGGGCGAGGGAGATCCAGATGGTCTTCCAGGACCCCTACGTCTCCCTGGACCCCCGGCTCACGGCAACCCAATGCCTCCGTACGGCACTCCGCCTCCACGGCCGGCCGGACACGAAGGCCACGGAGCTCCTGGACCGGGTGGGCCTCGGCCCGAGAGAGGCCGACGCCCGCCCGCGGGACCTGTCCGGCGGCCAGCGCCAGCGCCTGGCGATCGCCAGGGCCCTCGCGGTGGATCCCAGGATCCTGGTCCTGGACGAGGCGGTCGCGGCGCTGGACGTGTCGATCCAGGCGCAGATCCTCCAGCTCCTGGCGGAGATCAGGGCGGAGACGGGGGTGGCGCTGGTGTTCGTGAGCCACGACCTGGCGGTGGTGCGGCACGTCACGGACGAGGTCCTGGTGATGCGCGCGGGCAGGGTGGTGGAGCGGGGCCCGACGGCCCGGGTCCTCTCGTCCCCCGAGGACCCGTACACCCGCCTCCTCCTGGCCTCCGTCCCGACGGCGGAGGGCTGGGACCCGACGGACGCGGCCCGCGCCCGCGCGTCCCTGGACTCGGCGTAGCCCTTGCGGGGGCGCCCCAGTCCCGCCCCTCCCCGAACCCGGGGCTCCGCCCCTGGACCCCGGCCCCCGCCGACGTCCCCTCCGGGTGGGACAGCCCCCGCCGATCGGCGCTCCGCGCCTCGTCGTCAAACGCCGGACGGGCTGAAACTGCCGGGTCGGGCCGAGAGGGCCGCTCCGGCAAGCCACCAGCCCGTCCGGCGCTTGCGGACGAGGCCGAAGGCCGATCAACGCCCACCACGGCACCCACGGCAGAAAAAGGCAGGAGCCCCGCTGCCTCCACAGGATGTGGGGGCGCAGGGCTCCTTGGGTACTGCTTCCGTTCCGGATCAACCCACCAACTACGCGGGGGTGACGTTCTCCGCCTGCGGGCCCTTCGGACCCTGCGTGACGTCGAAGGTCACGGCCTGGTTCTCCTCAAGGGAGCGGAAACCGCTGGCGTTGATCGCGGAGTAGTGCACGAAGACGTCGGGGCCTCCGCCTTCCTGGGCGATGAAACCAAAGCCCTTTTCGGCGTTGAACCACTTCACGGTTCCGGTAGCCATAAGCCCTCCTTGGGCCAAAGGGTTGCCCTGCTCCAGAACCTGCGATTGTTGAAACAACTGCAAAAGTCTGAAAACGACGAGAGCCTGCGGGTCACATGCTCCGCAGGCTCTGTACTGCAAGGGAAACCAAACTGCAACTTGCGGTGAGCTTAGCACGCAGGCACCCGGAAGCAATAGGGATCAAGATCACGTCACCCGGAGGTTTGACGGGATCTCAAGCAGGGTTGACGGAGGCGCTCCGGGCCCCCGGCGACCGCACCGTACCGCGACGGGTCTAGCCTCACCGATGTGGACAATTCTCCCCCTGACACCTCGGACGGGGGCGCCTCGGACGGGGCCGCCCCGGCCCGCACCGCGCGGCCGCGCGTCGGCCACATCCAGTTCCTGAACTGCCTGCCCCTGTACTGGGGTCTGGCCAGGACCGGCACCCTGCTCGACTTCGAGCTCACGAAGGACACCCCGGAGAAGCTCAGCGAGCAGCTGGTGCGCGGGGAGCTGGACGTGGCGCCGGTGACCCTGGTCGAGTTCCTGAAGAACGCCGATGATCTGGTCGCCTTCCCGGATCTGGCTGTCGGCTGCGACGGGCCCGTCATGTCCTGCGTGATCGTTTCGCAGGTGCCGCTGGACCGCCTGGACGGGGCACGGGTCGCGCTCGGCTCGACCTCGCGTACCTCCGTACGGCTCGCGCAGCTCCTCCTCGCGGAGAAGATCGGCGTACGGCCCGACTACTACTCCTGCCCGCCCGACCTCGGCCTGATGATGCAGGAGGCGGACGCCGCCGTCCTGATCGGGGACGCCGCGCTGCGCGCGAACCTCATCGACGGCCCGCGGCTCGGCCTGGAGGTCCATGACCTGGGCCGGATGTGGAAGGACTGGACGGGCCTGCCGTTCGTCTTCGCGGTGTGGGCCGCGCGGCGCGACTACCTCGCGCGTGAGCCGGAGGTCGTACGGGAAGTGCATCAGGCGTTCCTCGCGTCGCGGGACCTGTCCCTGGACGAGGTCGCGAAGGTGTCGGAGCAGGCCGCGCGCTGGGAGGCGTTCGACGCGGGCGTGCTGGAGCGGTACTTCACGACGCTGGACTTCCGCTTCGGTGCGGCGCAGCTCGCGGGGGTGGCGGAGTTCGCGCGCCGCGTCGGGCCGTCGACCGGGTTCCCGGCGGACGTGAACGTGGAACTGCTGCGGCCGTAGGGCCGGTGGCGGCCCCGGGGTCCGTGCGCCCCGGGGCCCGGCCGGTCAGGCGGCCGGTACGGGCGCCTTCATGTGCTCGCTGATCCACTGGATCGGCCCGTTCCCCATGCCGGGCACGTACGAGTGGGCGCTGTGGGTGCCGCCCTGGATGACGTTCAGGCGCGTCTTGACCGGGCCCTTCCCGTACTCCTTCATGAACGCCTCCAGGTTCGCCTGCCCCTTCTCCGCCGTTCCGACCTGGAAGGCGATGTCGACCTCGGGGCCGCCGCGCGCGATCAGGCGCCGGGCGAGCCGCCCCGGGTCGTTGGCGAGGCGCTCCGTCTCGTGGCCTCGCCACAGGGGCGAGTCGGGCACCGTGTCCGGGCCGCTCGCGATGACCGCCCGGAACCGGTCCGGGTGCTTCAGGACCGACTTCAGGCCCACGAATCCGCCCGACGACGAGCCCATGAAGGCCCAGCCGTCACGCGAGTCGAAGGTACGGAAATTCGCCTTCACGAAATCCGGCACGTCATCCGTCATCCAGGTGCCCATTCGCGGCTGTCCCGGTATGTCACTTCCGTCGTAATAGAACTTGTCATCGGGATTGAGGACGGGCATCACGACGACGAACGGCAGGCTCTTTCCTTGTCGTGACCACTTCGCGATGGAGCTCTCCAGCTTCAGGTCGGTGCCCATCCAATAGTTATTGGGGTAGCCGGGGCCGCCGGGCAGCGCGATGAGTACGGGGAAGCCGCTGTGCGCGTACTTCGGGTCGAAGTATTGCTTGGGAGCCCAGACCCATACCTTTCCGGTGAACCCCGACTTCTTGCCGCGCAGCGTCGTCACGCCGATCTTGGTGCCGTCTTCCAGGGTGCTTTCCGTGACGAAGTCCGCGCGCGGCCCCGTCGGCATCCGGCTGCCGCTGGCCTTCGCCCGCTGGGTGGCACCCGGGTCCGGGGAGGCGGACGACTTCGGGTTGTCGAACGTGACCGGCTCGGGCTCGTCGGACGAGCAGCCGGAGAGGACGGCCACGGCCAGTGCGGCGGCCACGAGGGCGGCTGGGCGGGTCGGGCGGCGGTTCATGGCGCTCCAAGAAGGCGTGCGGGGCGTACGGGGAGACGTGCCGTACGGGGAGTCGTGCGGGGAGCCGTACGGGGCAATCTGGTCATTTACGGATAGATAGATGGCGGCGGGCCGCCGTCCGTTCCCGGCTGCGCGCCCGCGCGCCCCGCCGCATTACGCTGGCCGTCGACACGGGCACGCGGCGGACACCGGCGGACGCCGGGGGACCAACCGGCGGGCGCCGCGTGGGCATGCGGTCAGCGCGTCTGGGGGAGGCCTTCGCCATGCACCCGCTCGAAGCGGACGAACCCGCCGTCATCGGCCCCTACCGGCTGCTCGGACGCCTCGGCTCCGGCGGCATGGGACGGGTCTACCTGGGCCGCAGCACCGGCGGTCGCACCGTCGCCGTGAAGATCGTCCACCCGCACTTCGCCCTCGACGAGGAGTTCCGCGCCCGGTTCCGCCGCGAGGTCGACGCGGCGCGGCGGGTCGGCGGCGACTGGACCGCCCCCGTCCTGGAGGCCGACCCGGAGGCGTCGGTGCCGTGGGTGGCGACGGCGTACGCGGCCGGGCCGTCCCTGACCGAGGCGGTGCGGGACGGCGGCGCCCTGCCCGAGCACTCGGTACGCGTCCTGGGCGCGGGCCTGGCCGAGGCCCTCGCGCACGTCCACGGCCTCGGCCTGGTCCACCGCGACGTGAAGCCCTCCAACGTGCTGCTCACCATGGACGGCCCCCGCCTCATCGACTTCGGCATCGCCCGCGCCACCGACGGCACCGCCTCCCTCACCTCGACGGGCGTGTCCATCGGCTCGCCCGGCTACATGTCCCCGGAGCAGATCCTCGGCAAGGGCGTCACCGGCGCCGCCGACGTCTTCTCCCTCGGCGCCGTCCTCGTCTACGCCGCGACCGCGGGCACCCCCTTCCCCGGCGACTCCTCCGCCGCCCTGCTCTACAAGGTCGTCCACGCGGAGCCCGAACTCGGCTCCCTCACCGGCGACTTCCACGACCTCGTCGCCGCCTGCCTCGCCAAGGACCCCGCCGACCGCCCGGCCCCCGCCGCCCTGGCCCGCCACCTCGCCCCCGAGGGCGCCGCGTCACTGGTGGCGGCGGGCTGGCTGCCGGGGCCGGTGGTGGAGCGGGTGAGCCGGAGCGCGGTGCGGCTGCTCGACCTGGAGGTGGACCACACCGGCGGCGCGGACGGCGGGAACGGGTCGGGTGCCGCGCCGGTTCCGCTGTCGGGGCCGGTGCCGTTCACCGGGGCGGCGGGGGTGTTCGGGCCGCCGGATGCCTCGTACGGGGCGCAGGGCGGGGCGGGGCCGTACGGGGGTGTGGCTCCGGCGAGGACCGACGCGGGGGCGCCCGCTGCGGCGCCGGTCGACGGAGCGGTCGGCGGGGGGTCGTTCGGCGCACCGGCCAACGCCGCACCGGCCAACGCGACCCCGTCCAACGCAGCAGCCAACGCACCGGCGAACGCGGCCCCGTCCGACGCCCCGCCCACCGGCGGCCTCTCGCTCTCCGTCGCCGCGACATCCGCGCCCGTGAGCCCCGACGGCCGTGGCCGCAGGGTGAGTTGCACGGTGGCGCTCGCCGTCGCCGGAGCGCTGGCGGCCGTCACCGTGGGGTCGGTCTTCGTGTTCAACCTGCTGCCGGGGGACGGCGGCGGCGCCAAGGACTCGGCGGGGCGCCAGCCGAGCGCGACGGGAGACGCGGGGGAGACGGGCGCGACGGGTGTCGTGCCGGTGCGCTACCTCGGCGAGTGGCGCGGCAAGGCGTCGGCGCGCGAGGGCCTCGTACCGCTCGGCACGTTCGACGTGACCGTACGCCAGGTGCCGCGGGCCGGGCAGCGGATCGGCGCGGTGACGCAGACGGACCTCGTCGGCGACAAGTGCGTGGACATCCTGACCCTCAAGTCGGCCTCGCCCAAGGAGCTCGTGGCCACGGGCGTCGGCGCCAAGGACAACCCGGACCAGTGCTCCCAGGCCTCCCATACGGTGCGATTGCGACCGGTCGGGTCGGAGCTGCAGTACACCTCCGAGGACCCGAAGGCGGGGGATCCGGCGGCGCGGCTCGCGAAGGTCAAGTGACCGTCGACGGCCCGTGGCGCCCGTGGGCCGGGGGACATATGTGCACCTGCAGGGCTATGGGGGATTAGTCGACTGGTGGGAATTGTGCGGAAGTCGGGGGATCGCCGGGGCTGGTAAACCTGGGATTGACAGGTGCGGTAGCGTCCCACGTGGCAGTTGAGATTCTTTACTTTCGTGATACGGGGAGGTACCGATGGCTGACGACATCGACCGCGGTGCAAAACTCGAGAAGCTTCAGAAGCTGTACGAGGCGTTCCAGAAGAAGGAGGGTGAGGTCCGCGACCTGATCCACCTCCTGGACGGCCAGGCCAACGACAGCCACGGCTTCTGGAAGGGTCCGGGCGCTGACCGGTTCCGCGACGACTGGCGTGAGTTCAAGCCGCAGCTGAACCGCCTCGCGGACTCGCTGGGCGACGCCTACAAGTCGGCCAAGAACAGCCACGACCGGATCGAGCAGGCAACGTCGGTCTGACGTGGCGCTCTGACGCCGCGGTACGCGAATGAGGGGGCCACCGGCAACGGTGGCCCCCTCACTTGCGTGGTCCGCCCCGGATACGCGCGTGGTCCGTGTCGGCGCGGGCGCCTGCCTCTCGGCGGGCGCCCGCCGCGCCTCAGGCGTCGAGGATCGCCTGCACCGGCATCATCTGCCCGCTGCGCACGAGAATGCCGCGCCCCACCGGCCCGCCGCCGGACCCGGTCGGCACCCGGACGTTGAACAGCTCGCCGTCCGACGCGCTCTGCGGGGACAGGATCAGCCCCTGGCGGGAGCGGCGCGCCTCGACCACGAAGCCGCGGTACTGCGAGCCGAGGGTGTCCGTGGCGCCCGCCGCGATGACCGCGATGCCGCCGTCGCGCCCGTTCTGCGCGACCTCCTCCAACGGCCGGTCCAGGGAACCGTCGTAGAGCATGTCCGCGTCGTCCGCCACGACGGCGTACTTGCCGTCCGCACGCTCGATCAGGTCCTTCAGGTCGCGTTCCGAGCTGTCGGCGGTCAGGACGCCGAGCACCCCGGCCTCGCCCTCCAGTGATCGCAACGGCGAACGGCGGGGGGTGACGAGGATGAGCGGCACCTGGTTCGCGAGGAGGGTCCGGGCCGCCACGAGGAGCGCCGTGGAGCGGCCGGATTTGGGCGGTCCCGCGATCACGAAGCCGGGGCCCGACTCCTCCAAGTCGATGCCGATCGGCTCCAGTTCGTCGCCGCCCACGCAGAACAGCGCCCACAGCGGCGACGGCGGCACGAACGCCGGGTCGAGGGCGCGGGTCTGCTCCAGGGTGATGCGCATGGGCAGTTCGTCCACGCGCAGCGGACGGCGCTCGCGCGGCGGCGTCGGGTGCCTGCGCTGCGCCTCCTGGGCGATCTCCCGCAGGGCCGCGACCTGGGCCTGGCCCGAGGGGTCCGGCGCGAGGAGGGCGATCTGGCTCTCCTGGACGCCGTGGTCGGTCAGGCGCAGGGCACGTCCGGACGGCATGTCCTTGGGCACCTCACGGGCGGACAGGCCCGCCAGGGAGTACTCGTTGGCGTCCGTGAGCCGCAGGATCAGCTTGTCGGCGAACGACGGTGAGATCTGCCCGCTGAAGCCGCTGCGGTCGGCGGTCATGACGACCTTGACGCCGACCGCGGCGCCCTCCCGGAAGATCTTCACGATCATGTCGACGAGCCGGCCGTAGTCGATGCTCTCCAGGGCCGCGACGTAGCCCTCCCAGTTGTCGAGGAGCAGCACCATCCACGGCAGCCGGTCCGCGGGCGCGGCGATGGCCCGCTGCTCGGCCGCGCTGGAGAGGCCCTCCAGGGCGAGGAACTGCTGGCGGCGGGAGATCTCGGCGGACAGCCGGTCGAGCAGGCGGCGCACCCGGTCGGGCTGGTCGCGGGTGACGATGGCGCCGCAGTGCGGCAGGTTGGCCAGCGGGAGCAGGGCGTTGGCGCCGCAGTCGATGCCGTACATGTGCACGTCGGCGGGCGAGGTGTCGCGCGCCAGCGATCCGGCGAGGCTGCGCAGCGCCGTGGACCGGCCCGAACGCGCGCCACCGGCCAGCATGATGTGCTCGCCGTGCACCAGGTCGAGTGCGAGGGGCGTACGGCGCTGCTGTGCGGGCAGGTCGGTGAGGCCGATGCGGATGGGCGCCACCTCGTCGGCCGCGCGGGGCTCCTCCTCGGGGGCGTCCGGCAGCTCGCCCAGCCAGAGCAGGTCGGGCAGCGGGGGCAGCCACGGGCTGCGCTGCTCGCCGAAGCCCATCAGCTCGGCGCCCTCGCGGATCGCGCCGACCAGCACGCTCAGGTCCGTGACCAGCGTGCCGTCGTCGTCGTTCGTGGCGAGCCGGGGCGCCGGGCGGCCGAACGCGGCCCAGTCCACCGGGAACGCGGTCGCCTTCGGCCGGTCGGAGTCGTTGCTGGGCCTGCGGCCACCGATCCGCGCGGACTGCACGGCCACGAGGGACTGCGCCCCGGACCGTACGTAGGCACGTCCTGGCGTGGACTTGGCGATGGCGCCCGCGTCCGGGGCGTCGATCACGTCGGAGGACTCGCCGCCGTCGGTCACGCGCAGGGCGATGCGGAGGTTGGTGTTGGCGCGGATGTCGGCGCTCACCACACCGGCGGGCCGCTGGGTGGCCAGGATCAGGTGGACGCCCAGGGAGCGGCCGCGGCGGGCGATGTCGACGAGGCCCGCGATGAAGTCGGGGAGTTCGGCGACGAGGGACGCGAACTCGTCGATGATCAGGACGAGCCGGGCCATCGGTTCGAGCTCGGGGCGGATCTTGCGGGTGTCGTTGTAGTCCTCGATGTCCTTGGTGCCCGTGTCGAAGAGGATCTCCTCGCGCCGCTTGAGTTCGGCGGCGAGCGAGGCGAGGGCGCGCTCGGTGAGGTGGGCGTCGAGGTCGCTGACCATGCCGACGGTGTGCGGCAGTTGGGCGCAGTCCTGGAAGGCGCTGCCGCCCTTGTAGTCGATGAGGACGAAGTTCAGGGCGTCGGGGCGGTTGGCGAGCGCCAGCGAGGCGATGATCGTCTGCAGGAGTTCGGACTTGCCCGCGCCGGTGGTGCCCGCGACCAGGGCGTGCGGTCCGTCCTTGCGGATGTCCAGGGTGAAGACGCCGTCGGCGGCGATGCCGATGGGCACCGAGGTGGTGGAGCCGCCCTGGCGCCAGATCTTGGCGACGTCCGCGCCCGCCGGGTCCGGCATGCCGAGCAGCGAGAGCAGCCGGGCCGCCGTCGGCAGCGCCGCGTCGGCGTCGTCCTGGCTGACGTCGCGCACCGGCGCCAACGACCGCGTCACCAGCTCGCACCACGCGCCGGACACCTGGTCGGCCAGGACGTCACCGACGTCCTCCAGGCCGCCGCCGCTGATCCGCACATGGCCCGGCCGGTCCGGCAGGCCGATCACGGCCGCCTTGCACTCCTCCGGCAGCAGCCGGTCGTCCTCGTCGATGCAGACCGCGAAGATGCCGTGCTGCGGGCCCTCCTGGAGCAGTTGCGGTACGCCGGGCATGCGCCGCAGCAGCCGCGCACCGTCCAGGACGAGCAGCGTGAACGGGTCGGGGCGCAGCCGGTTGGAGGCCCCGAAGTCCGACGAGCTGGCCTTGCGGCGCTCCAGCTCGGCCTGCAGCTCGTGGATGCGGCGGCCGACGACCTCCGGCTCCGCGCCGACCAGCGACAGGCAGTCCTGGCCGCTCTGCGGCGCCGTGTGCGGCAGCCAGTGCGCCCAGTCCCAGGCGGCCTTGGCGTCGGGGTTGGCGGAGAGCACGACGAGGGAGAGGTCGCGGGGGCTGTGCAGGCCGGTGGCCTGGGCCAGCAGCCAGCGGGCCACGGCGAGGCCGATGCGGCGCTCACCGGCCACGCCGATCACGCCCAGTTCGGGCAGCGGCAGGACCACGGGGACGTCGGCGATGAGGGGCGGCTGCGGCGGGTCGTCGAAGCTGCTGCCCTTGGCGGCCCGCAGCTCGATCTCGGCGGGCAGTTCGGCGAGGCCCACGCGGAGCTGCAGGACGTCGGGGTCGACGAGGCGCCGCTCCCACAGGCGACGGCGCGGGCCGGTCGCGTACAGGAGGAGTTCCGCCGGGTCCGGGTGGGCGGCGCGGCGGGCCCGCTGGTCGTTCTTGCCGAGCTCGATCACCTGCGCGTCGAACTCGACCAGGGCGCGCTGGTAGTCCTTCACTTCCTGCTTGTACTTCTTGCGCGTGTGGCGGGCCTCGCTGAACCAGTAGCCGAGCATCATCAGCGGGCTCATCGCGCAGAACAGCAGCGTGTAGACCTGCTTGGTCATGAAGTACATCGTCAGGCCGAAGATGGCGGGGATGAACGACGTGATGAGCTGCAGCCGCGGCCCCTCGCCCTTCACCGGCTCGGCGGGCACGGTGAGCCGGGGGCGGTGCCGCAGCGGGGAGAAGCGGGGCGGGCGGTTGTAGGCGTACCCGCCGTCGTCCGTCGGTGCCAGGTGCGCGTCCGGGGCCTCCGCCTCCGCCAGGACGAGGCGGGTGTCGCCGACGCGGATGAGCTGGCCCGCGGGCCAGGGGCAGTCGGTGGCGACGGGGGAGTCGTCCAGTGCCAGGGGTACGCCGTCCTGCGGATGCAGCGTGACCTCACCGCTGACGTTCACCGACAGGCGGAACGCGAGGCCGGGGACGGACGGGTCGGCCACGGGGAGCGTGCAGGCGGGGTCGGAGCCGACGCTCACCGTGCCCGCCTGGACGCGGGTGATGCGGCCGGTGTCCGGGCCGCCGCACACCCGCAGCTCGAACCGGCCCGCGGGCTCGCCCGCGCGCAGGAACGGGCCGATGGAGTCGTCCGTGGTGACGCGCACACCGTCGCGCAGCGCGGAGGACGCGGGCGCCGCGGGGTCGTGCAGCGTCCCGTCCACCCACAGGCTCGGCGGGCCCCCGAACCCCTGGGCCTTCGGCGCGGCGGGCCCGACCCCCAGCGACGCGGGAAACCGCCCCGTGACCACATTGCTGGAGTCGGCCGCGACGGTGAGACAGGCCGCGGCGTCGGCGACCGTCGCGTCCTCCTCGACGGCCAGGAACACGTCCTGCGCCGCCGCGCCCTCCCGCACGACGGTCACCATTACCCGCATACCGACAAATTCCTCTCGGCCTCAGCCCGCACTCACCACAACCACGACAAAGCGACGCCCGAACTCCCGGGCGCCTTCACTCGCCTTACTTGTCCTTCTTGGGATCCTTGGCGTCCTTGACGGCCTGGTCGCATTGCCGGGCCACTTCGCGCAGCGCCTCGGCGACGTTGTCGCATTTGGTCTTCCAGCCGCCCAGGTCGCCACGCACATCGTCCGCGTGCGGCCCGGCCCACTCCTTCATCTGTTTCGTCGAGAAGTCGCGCGTGGCCTTCGGCAGGTCCTCGATATGGTCCGCGAGGCTGCGCAACTGCCCAGCCCTTTTCGCCTGCTCCTGCAGCTCTGGATCCGCCACCTCGACTACCTCCCCGTTGGACTGGCGATACCGGTACGAGAGTACTCAGCGGCCCTCGGCGGTGTCGAAGGGCGGGATCGCGGGGGTGTGCGGGCGTGGAGTTCGCCGCGGTCTTTGCCGGGTTCCGTTGCAGTGAGTTGCCTGCTTTGGGGGGCTTGACCGGATATCGCTATTGGCGGAACTGCGGACCCTGTGGATAGCGTCAATCCGTCGGACGCGGCTCTGCGGTGGCGTCGGGAAGCGGCTTCGGTAAGCAAGGGTGCGGAAGCGTGTATTCCGTGGAGAAGCCGACGAAAATGTGATCCGCCTTAGGCGCGCACCGCGCCCGGGTACCGTACGCCGCACTCGACAAGCGCACGTCCCGCGATGTCTTCCGAGGATCAGAGGACCAGAGGAGTAGAGAAATGCCTGCTATGGATCCGGCCCGACGGCGACTGCGTCTCGCGGACGCGCACATCAGTGTGCTGGGACTCCTGGTGGAGGAGGGGGAGGTGCCGGCCGAGCTGGCGCAGGCGCGGGCGGAGTTGCG
Source organism: Streptomyces flavofungini (assembly GCF_014650815.1). Taxonomy (GTDB): domain Bacteria; phylum Actinomycetota; class Actinomycetes; order Streptomycetales; family Streptomycetaceae; genus Streptomyces; species Streptomyces flavofungini. The sequence continues at coordinate 343,037 of NZ_BMVR01000008.1, read as the reverse complement.
GGACGCGGGCATCCTGGACGCGGACGAGAAGATCTCGGCGGAGCTGTATCCGCTGGTGTCGACGCTGATGGAGCCGCACGTCATCGCCCGCGTGGAGATGACGGGCCCGCAGGGCGTGTCGACCAGCGGCGCGGTGGTCGGCAACGACTTCGTCTTCGCGCACGAGGGCTGGCCGGGCGAGGAGGAGTCGGAGTACGTCCCCGTGGAGCCGGAGATGCTCGTCTTCGCGCTGTCCCGGATGGTCGACCTGCACAAGGGGCCCGCCGACATCACGGACGCCGACGACGTCGGTGAGGAGATCGTCGCCACCATGGGCGTGCTCGACGCCGTCCTCGACCGGATGGAGTCCGAGGGCCACGAGGAGCACGCCGCCATCGCCGAGGCCGTGCGCGCCCCGGCCCGCCTGGCCGAGGTCCTCTCGCACCTCAACTGCATGTGGCGGATGACGGTCGCCTGGCCCGGTGGCGAGGACGTCCCGGACGGCCTCGGGGTCTCCGCGATCGCCGTCTGGGACTGCGGTCTCGAGGGCTACTGGATCCGGGAGGCACCGGCCGAGCCGGTCCGCGAGGGCCAGGTGGACGAGAGCAGTGAGCTGAAGGTGCGCCGCGTCACCGCCAAGGAGATCTGGGAGCTGATCACGGACCTCCTGCCCGATCAGGAGCAACTCCTCGTCGACCCGGCCGCGTAGGCCAGGCGGTCGTCCGAACGCAAGCCGAAGCGGTCGCCCGCAGGGAAGCCGCATGCAAGCCGAAGCGGTCGCCCGCAGGGAAGCCGCACCAGCACACGCGACGCAGTCAGGTTGGACTCAGGGGGACAAGTGACGGACAGCTCCATGCGCCTGGCCAAGCCGGCGGATCTTGAGCAGCTGGCGAAACTGATCGACGGCAAGGGCAACTTGCAGGACCGCCTGGACGAGGCCTTCACGCGCGCCTCGACCCTCGGCGTCCGGGACAAGCTCGCCCCGATCAACCCGATGTCGTCCTGGGTGACGACGACGGCTCCCGATCTGCGCAGGCGGGCGGCCATCATCCGGGCGGGGGACGGCGACCCGCTCGCCGCGGCCCTGTACGCGGGCTTCACGGCGGAGCAGCTGAAGGACGCGAACCTGCCGCCGGACATCATGCTCATCGCGAACGCCTCGGTGGCCAACGGCGGGAAGTTCGACCCCAGCTGGCTGAAGAAGGGGGAGCACGAGACCCTCAGCGACTGGATCACCCGCATCAAGGGCGAAGCCGTCGCGAAGATCACGGGCAATGAGAACCTGGGCGAAGTCGTCAGCGACTACATCGAGTTGACGGCGCTCGCCTCCACGGTTCCCGGAGCCTTCAAGGTCGCGGCATCGGGCACGTGGGGCCTCATCAAGTACTTCAGGAAGGGCGAGTTCCTGAAGGCGCCCGGTACGACGCTCGCGCAGATCCTGAAGGGCCAGGCGCCGAGCTACATTCCGTCGAGCATCGCCCGGCAGGGCGCCGCGATCGGCGCCAGGACACCGGCGGCGATCCTCAACGTCATGACGGGAGCGGACAACTACGCCGCCCTGGCCGGCAAGACCTGGGCGTGGGAAGCCAGCCTGCTCAAGGTCGGAAAGGGCGCGGCCGCCCTGAAGACGGCCACCGGCGGCAGCCGCCTCGCGGCCTTCGCCGCCGGTGCGGGCGCGGCGGCGAAGACCTCCGGCTGGTGGCGGGCCACCGGCATCGCCGGCAGCATCGCCGCCACCGGCATCGGCGCGTTCGACCTCGTCCAGCAGGGCAACCCCGTCGAGGCCTTCAAGCGGGACAAGGCCGGGTACATCTCGGACGTGTCCGGCGTGGCCTTCAACGCCTCCCTCACCGCCGCCATGATCGCCCCCAACCCGGTGACCATCGGCGCCGCCGCGGTCACGGGTGTCGTGTACGGCGTCTCGTCGGTGATCGACAACTGGGACAAGGTAAAACAGTTCCCCGGCAAGGTCGCCGAGGCCGGTACCTGGGCGAAGAACAAGGTCGGGGAAGGGTTGGACAAGGCCAAGGAAGGCGGCAAGAAACTTTTGAAGAAGCTCAATCCGTTCGGTTAGCGCGGCCGCACGGCCGACGGTGGCCGGGAAGTCGTACGGCCTCGGTGTCAGGAAAGTGGAGAAGGTCGGGAATGGTGAACGACGGGTTTTCCTTCGAGCTGCGGCGCGGTGAGCCGACGGGCCAGGTCCGGCTCCGCGACCGGGTCTACTGGTGGACCGGGGAGGTCGGCAACCTGGGCGGCGTCGAGCTGGCGTACCCGGCGCGCGAGGTGGTGCCCGTGGCCGACCGAGGGCTGTACGTGGGCACGGCGGTACGGGGCGACAGCATCCCGCCGTCCACCTTCCAGGGCCTCGGCTACACCGTGCGGCCGCGCCTGGCCCGCGGGGTGCTGACCGTCGCGGGCCAGGCGGCGACGTTCTCGCGGAGCACGTGGAGCACCGACAGGAGGGGCCGGGCGCTGCGGATCGCGGCGCTCGGGCGGGAGTACACGTACCGCGAGGACCGCGACAAGAGGCATCACACGCTGGAGCGCGCCGGTGCCTCCGTCGTGATGACGCGCTCCGGGTGGAAGAACCCGAAGACCATCTCCGGCACCACCGCCGGTGCGACGGACTCGGTGGACCTGAGCCTGGCGATCCTCTTCGAGGGCATCTACACCCGCAACTTGTCGCTGGGCGGAGCGATGATCTCCGCGCCCGGAAGGCTCTTCTCCCGCGTCGCCTCCTGAGCCCGCCCGCCCGGCCGGCGCGGGCCCGCCCGCGCCCCCCCAAGCGGCCCCGGCCCACCCCGGCCCACCCCGGCCCCCCCGTCCCTGTACCCCACACCCACCCCGCCATCAGGGGCGGGAGTACCACAAGCGAGACTGAGCGGCATGCCTTCACTCGACAGCTCCCGCGGCCGTTTCAAGTTCGCCGACCGCCACATCGCCGTCTTCGCCCACCTCCTGGAGAAGGAGACCCCGCCCGCCGAGCTGCACCACTCCCTCGGTGAGCTTCAGCAAATCGGTCTCGTGGGCGCCGAGGGTGAACTCTCCCCGCTGCTCCTGGAGTTCCTCACCGCGCTGGCCCGGCCGCTGGTGATGATCCAGGCCGAGGTGACCGGTCAGCACGGCACCCTCGTCCACGGTCTCGTCGTGGGGCAGGACGCCGTGTACTCGCACGACGCCTGGCCCGGCGAGGAGGAGTCGGAGTACGTACCGATCGAGCCGAAGACCCTGGTGTGGGAGCTGGCCCGCAAGGTGAAGCTGCGCCGGGGCGAGCAGGACGAGTCGGAGATCTCGGGCGTCACCGAGATCACCACGACGATGGGCGCCCTCGACGCGGTGTTCGCCGCGCTGGAGGGCGGGTCCGACGACCTGGACACCGCGAAGGCCGCGGCCGTCTCCGCCCTGGCCGCGGCGAGCGACCTCGCCGAGCCCGAGCTCACCGCGCTCGTCGACCTCACCCTGTCCCTGGACTCGACGTGGCGCGTGACCACGGCCTGGGGCGACGAGCGGGCGCAGGCGGCGGGCGAGTCGGTGCGCTCCATCGCCGTGTGGGACTGCGGCCCGCACGGGCACTGGCTGCGGGTACAGCCCGCGGAGCCGGTCCAGGAGGGCCAGGTCGGCCCCGAGAGCACGCTGCGGCTCGTGCGCTCCAACGCCGGTGAGGTCTGGGACAAGCTGGCCGACCTGCTGCCGGACAAGGCGGATCTTGTCGGTACCGGAGCGTCGGCCTAGCGCACGCGGTCACGCTCACAGCCGCGGTCCGGCGCACGGTCACGCGCACAGCCGCGGTCACGCTCGCACTCAGGGGGATGAGAAATGCGCAACGTCAATCCGGACGACCTGGATCAGCTCGCCAAGCTCATGGACGGCAAGGGCGGTCTGGCGGACAAGCTGGACGAGGCCTTCACCCGTGCCTCGACGCTGGGTGTCACCGACAAGCTGGGCCCCATCAAGCCCATGCGGTCCTGGGTCACCACGACCCCGCCCGACCTGCGCAAGCGCGCGACGCTCGTCCGCGGCGAGCAGCTCTTCGAGCGTGGCCACCGGGAGACGTACAGCGACTGGCTGGCGCGGATCGAGGCGTATTACCTCGCGAAGGTGCCCGGTCTCAAGGACCTCGGCGAGAAGGACATCGAGGCGTTCATCAAGACCGCCATGGAGGTCACCGGAGCTGCCAAGATCGGCGGCCTGACGCTGGCCGCGAGCCTCGGCATGGGCAACGTCTTCCTCAAGAACTCCTGGAAGCAGGGCCTGCTGCGGGCGGCCGTGGAGTCCTCCTGGCTGGGCAGAGGGTCCTTCCGCGCCGCCCTGCAGCGCAGCCTGCTGCGGATCCCCGCCGGTGAGCTGCGGTCGCTGTCGGCGCCGGGCAGCTGGCTGCCGGGACAGCTGGGCAACTTCTTCACCCGCAGCAGGCTCTACCAGCAGGCCAGCCGCGTTCCGTTCACGGCGGGGCTGCGGGCGGACCTGCTGTCGCGGGGCTGGGACGGGTTCCGCGCCCTGCCCGGGGTGCGCTCACCGCTCGTCACCCGGGGCATCAACTTCCTGGTCGGCTCGGACGCGCTCGCGGCCCGGTACGGCGGGCTGACGCACTCCGGGGCGTTTGTGACGCGCTCGGGGCAGGCCAACCTGTTGCGCATCGGGCGTTCGGCCGCGTACTTCCAGCGGCTCAACAACGCCCGGCCCGCCGTCATCGCGGCGGGCAAGACGGCGTCCCCGTTCCTCAAGGGCCTCGGCGCGGCGAGCAAGGCGGGTGGCTTCCTGCGCGTCGCCGGTGTCGGCGCCAGCGCCCTGTCGACCGGCGTCAGCGCGGCCAACGTCTGGGCGCAGGGGAATCCCGTCGAGGCGTTCAAGAAGAAGGGGGCCGGATATGTCGCGGATGTGGCGGAGGTCGGCTTCAACGCGTCCCTGACCGCCGCGATGGTCGCCCCCAACCCGTTCACCATCGGCGCCACCGTGGTGACCGGCGCCATCTACGGCGGGGCCAAGGTCGTCGAGCACTGGGACGACATCAAGGAGGGCGCGGGCAAGGCCAAGGACTGGGTCGGGGACAAGGCGAAGGACTTCGGCAAGAGCGTGGCGAAATCGAAGCTGAATCCCATGAACTGGTAGCCGCGCGAGCTGCCGCGGGCCCGTGCTCCACAATGGGGAATCATGTCGGAATTTCAGTTTGAGCTGGAGTGGTACCGGGGCAGGAAGCTCCCCGGCCACGCCACCAAGGTGCACGGGCTGACCGGGACGGTGGGTTCCTTCGGGGACGTCACCGTGGAGGTCGAGTGGCGCAAGCCGGGCCTCAAGGGCGGCCACCGGCAGTACGAGGTGCGGTTGTACGGGGAGCGGATGCCCGACGTGGTGTACCGGACGGTGGGTCCCCCCAAGCCGAGCCTGCGGAACGCGCGGTTCGACGTGGCCGGTGAGCGCGTTCCGCTCGACTACAACGCGAAGGCGCTCCGGAACAAGGACCGGGCGCTGCGGATGACGTGCCAGGGGCGGTCGTACGAGTACGTGGTGGCGGGCTTCGAGCGCGGGGCGACGCTCAGCCGTCCCGGGGTGGAGATCACCATGACCCGCGGCAAGAACCCGCGGGGCAAGAGGCACGGCAGCTTCGGCGCCGTGACGGGCGAGGCGGAGGCGGACGCGCTCGACCTGGCCCTGGCGATCGTCTTCGAGCACATCGAGACGCGTGAACTCACGGCGTCGGAGCGGGTGACGGGGCTGCTGGGCAGGGTGCTCGACCCGCGCCCCGGGGAGTCCAGCTACTAGCCGGTCCAGCTACCAGCCGGGGCCCGGCCCGGGCACCGGCTAGTAGCGACGTGGCCTCACCCCGGAGGGCTCAGCGCAACGCCCCCGGGGGCCTCAGCACAACGGCAGCCCGTCGAACTGCGCCGCGAGCCCCCGCTTGGTCTTGAACTTCTGGCCCGGCTTGAGGGTGTTGCAGCCGGAGTCGGGGGCGAAGGACCAGCGGACCTTGACCCGCTTCGTCGACGAGCACTTGTTCGTGACGTACGCGGTCTGCGAGATGATCCCCTTGTCGACCTTGACCTTGACGCACGAGGGGGCGGCGGCGCGCGCCTGCGCCGGTGCCGCGTGGGCCGTGCCGGTCATGGCGAGCACGGCGAGGCTGGTGGCCCCGACGGCTATGGACCGCTTTGCGAGCGAAAGCGTGCGCAACGTGATGTCTCCCATCGGTGAACGGGTCCCGGCCGCTGCCCGCCTCCGCGGAGAACGGGACGTCGACGGCAGCGGACCGGCCTTGGCACCGCCAGACTCTACTGGCCGGATTCCACCGCTCTTGAGCCGCTCCTCGACTCACCCGCGCCTCAGTGCTGCTGAGGCTGTGTGACCGGGTGCAGCGGGGCGGACAGGGCGTGCAGGAAAGCGGCGCGGTCGCGGGTGGCGACGGTCAGGAACTCCCCGCGCCGGGTGGCGATGACCACGCTGTCCATGCCCATCGGCAGGCCCCAGGCGCCACCCATGAGCCGGGGGTTGGCGTGGCTGCCCTTGGCGTCGGGGGAGAGGACGTTGGGGGTGTTCAGCGAGGTGGCGTAGCGCTGAGGGGCGCTGGGGAGCTGGCCCTGGGCGGCGGCGCGGACCGACGCCGGGTCGATGTCCGTCAGCGGGAGGCGCTCGCGGCCGACGCGCAGCGTCGTGGCGTCGATCTCGATGCGGTGGTAGATCCGCTTCGATATCGGCACGGCGAGACACGGCAGCAACAACAGGAGGAAAGCCCCGGAGACCCCAAGCCAGACACCGAAGTCGTCAGGCAGGGTTTCCACCCCCATGTAGCCAATTCCGGCCAGATAGATGCCAATGCACACACTGGACCAGGTCTTCGGCGATTTCTCGACGTACGTCATGTTTCTTCCTTGTCGGATCCGGCCTGGTAAGAGGCGCTGCGGGCGATCCGACGCTACTCAAACGGCGTGCGGTTTCGCCAGAGCGAACGCCGCCGACGTGAGGCGTCGATCGGCCCGGCGCCGACGTGGGCGTACCGTCGCCCCATGCTTCTCTGGCTCAACGGCCCCTTCGGCGGGGGCAAGACGCAGACCGCGTTCGAGATCCAGCGGCGGCTGCCGGGCAGCGTCGTCTGTGATCCGGAGTACGTCGGGTTCGGGCTGCATCGGATGCTGCCGCCCGCGTTGCGCGGTGACTTCCAGGATCTGCCGGTGTGGCGGCAGGCGGTGTACGACGTGCTCGATCTGGCGCTGGCCAAGCACGAGGGGACGGTGATCGTCCCGATGACGGTGGTCGAGCCCGCGTACTTCCAGGAGACCGTCGGGCGGTTGCGTGAACGCGGGCACGACGTACGGCACTTCGCGCTGCTCGCCGACCGGCGCACCGTGCTGAAGCGGCTGCGCGAGCGCGGTCTCGGGCATGTCGTGCGGGTCGTCGGCGGGCGGGACGTCCCGCTGCGGCGTGAGAGCTTCGCCGTCTCGAAGCTCGACCTCTGCCTGGAGCGGCTGCGGGAGCCGGAGTTCGCCGAGCAGGTGTGGACGGATCACGTCTCCGTCGCGCGGACCGCCGACCGGATCGCCGCGTCCACGGGACTCACCCTCGCACCGAACACGGACAACGCGGTGCGGGGGCGGCTGCGGCGCGCGTGGACCGGCGTCAAGCACATGCGGTTCGACTGAGGCGGCGCGCGGGGTGGGGGAGCGTGGGGGCGCCTTCGCCGTCGTGCCGTCGTGGCCGCCCGCCGGCTCACCGGAGCCGGTGGGCGGCCACGACGACGTCACCTCGTCACCGGCGGCCGAGCGCCCGCTTCAGTCGCTTGCCGGACGGCGACTCGTCCAGCGTCTTCCACAGCTTCGCCGAGCTGGTGGACGTGTAGACGCCGGGAGCGCCCTGGTCGCCGCAGCCGTCGCCGTAGGAGACCACGCCGATCTGGATGGGGTCCTGGCGGCCGGGCACGGTGCGGAAGATGGGGCCGCCGCTGTCGCCCTGGCAGGAGTCCTTGCCCTCGACTCCGGCGCAGAAGTTGACCTTGGAGCTGTAGCCGTTGTAGCTGACCTTGCACTCGTTGTGGGAGAGGATCGGCACCTTGACCTGGCGGAGCCGGTCCGGGGTGTGGGTCATCGCGGTGTCCGTGTTGCCCCAGCCCGCGACGGTCGCCTTCTGGCCGGGGCGCAGCAGCGAGTCGGTGCCCTGGGTGGGCAGCTTGACCGGGCTGATGCCGCGGACCGGCTTGTCCAGCTGGATGAAGGCGACGTCGTACGCCTCCTGGCCCTTGAGGTAGCGGGGGTGGACGACGATGCTGCCCCGGCTGCCGGTGCCCTTCGTCTTGGCGTTGCGTATCTGGCCCTGTCCGCTCTTGGAGAGGACCGTACGGCCGACGGCGACCTGCACGGTCTTCGCCTTGACCGGCTTGCCCGCGTCGTCGACGAGGCAGTGTGCCGCCGTCATGACGACGTCTGCCGAGATGAGGCTGCCGCCGCAGAACTGGCGGTCGAAGGCGCTGCCGGACCCCTTCTCCAGGACGGCCACCATGAACGGGTAGGCGTCGTTGGAGACTTCGGTGCCGCCGATGATCGCGTTGGCGGCGGGCGCGCTGGTCGCCACCAGGGCGAGGGCGGTCGCGGCGGTCGCGGCGGCGAGGGTGGCGCGGGACGCGCGGCTCGTGCTGGTGGTGTCACCGGCCGCGCGGGTGGTGCGGGAAGGACGTGAAGGAAAGGAAAGTCTCATGGGGGTTGAATTTCTCTTTCGATGGATTTGTTGAGTTTTGCAGCGCCTTGTCGGAGCCGATACGGGACCGGCATACGTGCAGATTCGGCGCCGAAGAGTGAGAGGGCGCCGCGCGAGGGCGGGTTCATCCCGGCGTGCGGATCTCTCCGCCAACGCATCGTGCAAGTCGGATAGTTCGGGCATGTCGCCCCTGGGGTGGGGCGGTGCGGCAAATTTGTGCGGAGGTTCTGGGGAGGTGTGGCAATCGTCCGGTGCGTCCGGCCGCGCGCCGCGGTGACCCGCCCGCTCCGTCTCACGTTCCGCTCGGGGCCCCGGGAACCGCTTCCGCCCCTCCTGGCGTCGTTCTGGTGCCCGAGGGATGGGTGTACGGGGCGTGCCGGGGCGAGCGGGGTGGGGATTCCGTTGGCGGGATGTCGTCGCCCGAAAGGGTTGCGTGCAAAGCGAGTTGGTTCGCAATTGCATATGGGGGTATGTTGACGCACTCCCGGCGTGACGTCGGAACCAAGGGGCCCGTATTGCGCGTGAATAACGATGAACCGTGTGAGCTTCGCGATCCATAACGCGCCTTGAGGGGCTTATGTGCTGCTGATACGGTGCGATGGCTTGACACCGCGCCTGAGGCTGACGGGCCGATGGAACCCCGGCCGAGGCGTATGCGAGTCGCATCTGGGTGTCTCAAATGACGGATTTTTCTGGGTCGTACGGGGAGCGGTTGCGTGAAGATCCAAGAGCGTACGGGGGCGGGCAACAACCGTTCCGCCGTGTCGGCTCCGGCAGGCGTCGGTGAACGCCTTCCCACTGCGCCTCGCGAGCGCAAACCGGCGCTGGCCGCTCTGGCAGTCCTGCTCATCCTGGTCGGCGCGCTCGGCGCCACGGTGCTCGTACTGCGGGCGGGGGACCGGGTCGAGGTCGTCAAGGTGACGGAGCGGATCGCGCCGGGCGAATCGGTCAACAAGGACAACTCCACCTCGGTGATGGTCGCGGCGGACTCGGACGTGCACTACGTCAAGTACTCCAAGCTCAGCGCGCTGTCGAAGCTCAAGGCCAAGACCACGCTCTACCCGGGCACCGTCGTGGTGGGCGAGATGTTCGACGACAAGGGCGGCCTCCCCACGGGCAAGGCCTCCGTGGGCCTCTCCCTGAAGGAGGGCCAGTACCCCTCCACGCTCCAGCAGGGCGACACCGTCGCCCTCTACCGGGTCGCCGCGAACGGCTCCTCCAGCTCCGACGACGACAAGGGCACCGGCGGCGGCAACTCGTCCAGCCGTACGCCCCTCGTCGCCGACGCCCGGGTCGGCCTGGTCAACAGCAACAAGGACTCGACCATCAGCACCGGCAACCTGAGCATCACCGTCCTCGTCGACAACGAGGACGTCGCCGCGGTCACCAGCGCCGCGTCGCTCGGTGAGGTCGCCGTGGCGGTTGTCCCCGGCGCCGACAAGTAGAGGCGAGTAGAGGAGACATGGCCCTCATCGCCCTCGCCGCCGACAAAGGCTCCCCCGGCGTCACCACCGCGGCCGTAGCGCTCGCGGCGGTGTGGCCGCGCCGGGTGCTCGTCGCGGAGACCGATCCCGCGGGCGGCGACCTCGTCTACCGCAGCGCCGCCGCGCACGGCGGCCCGCTCAACCCGAACACCGGCATGCTGTCCATCGCCGCGACGGCGCGCCGAGGCCTCGTACCGGATCAACTGTGGGACCACACCCAGCCGTTGTCCGGCGGCCTTGAAGTGCTCGTCGGGCTCGGCACGTCCGAGCAGGCCGCCGGGCTCGTCGGGATCTGGCCGACGCTCGGGCGTGCCTTCGCCCAGCTCGCCGACTCGCCGAACGCCCCGGCCGACGTCATAGCCGACTGCGGGCGGATCGCGGGGGACAGCCCGGCGATCGAGCTGTTCCCGCACGCCAACCTGGTGCTGCTGATCTCGCGTACGGAGCCGGAGGCCATCGCCCGGGTACGGGACCGGGCCGCGGCGCTGTCCGCGAAGCTGCACGGCGGGCCGCGTGGCGCCGCCACCCTCGCGACCCCGCTCATCGGCGTCGTCCTGATCGCCGACCCGGGGAACTCCGGGAAGCTGGTGCACCAGGTCAACGAGATGCTGATGGCCGCGCAGACCGGCGCCCGGGTCGTCGGCACCCTCGCCGACGACCCGGCGGGCGCCGACCAGTTGGCCGGGCGTAAGCGCGGACGGCTCGACAAGTCGATGCTCATCCGGTCGGCCCGCAAGGTCACCGTCGACCTGTACCAGCAGTACGGCGCGGCCTGGGCGAATCCGGCCGCGGGCCCGGCCGCGGGCCCGACGGCGGGTGCCGGGCGATGAGTGCGGTCGACCACCAGCTGGTGAAGCGGTTCCGGCAGGACGCCGGTGACCGCATCGCCGAGCAGCGCCGCCTGGACCAGGTGTCCGGCGTCACGCCGATGTCCAGCGAGGACGAGCGGCAGTACGCCCGCGCCGTCATCGCGCAGATCCTGGAGGAGTACGCGCGCGGCGAGATCAACGCCGGGCGCACCCCGCTGGACGCCGAGACCGAGGAGCAGTACGCGGCCGCCGTGCACGCCGCGCTCTTCGGCGTCGGCCGCCTGCAGCCGCTCCTGGACGACCCCGAGGTCGAGAACATCGACATCAACGGGTACGACCAGGTCTTCGTCGGGTACGCCGACGGGCGCGAGGCCAAGGCCGAGCCGGTCGCCGAGACCGACGAGGAGCTGATCGAGCTCATCCAGATCCTCGGCGCCTACTCCGGTCTGTCGTCGCGGCCCTTCGACTCCGCCAACCCCCAGCTCGACCTGCGCCTGCCCGACGGCTCCCGCCTCTCGGCCGTGATGGACGTGACCCGGCGGCCCGCGCTGTCCATCCGGCGCGCGCGCATGGGCAAGGTGTTCATGTCCGACCTGGTGGGGAACGGGACGCTCACGCCGGACGTCGCGCACTTCCTGGCCTGTGCCGTACGGGCGCGCAAGAACATCATGATCGCGGGCGCCACGAACGCCGGAAAGACGACGCTGCTGCGGGCCCTCGCCAACGAGATCCCGCCGCACGAGCGCCTCATCACCGTCGAGCGCGCCCTGGAGCTCGGCCTCGACACGTTCGCCGATCTGCACCCCAACGTGGTGGCGTTCGAGGAGCGGCTGCCCAACTCCGAGGGGCAGGGCACCATTTCGATGGCCGAGCTGGTCCGCCGGTCGCTGCGCATGAACCCCTCCCGCGTCATCGTCGGTGAGGTGCTCGGCGACGAGATCGTGACCATGCTGAACGCGATGTCGCAGGGCAACGACGGCTCGCTGTCCACGATCCACGCCAACAGCTCAAGCGAGGTCTTCAACAGGATCTCGACGTACGCGCTGCAGGCTTCCGAGCGGCTGCCCATCGAGGCCAGCCAGATGCTCGTCGCGGGCGCCGTGAACTTCGTCGTCTTCATCCAGCGGCGCAACAACTACCAGACCGGCGGCAAGCTCCAGCGCATGGTGACGTCCGTCCGCGAGGTCAACGGCGTCGACGGCCGGGTGCTCTCCAGCGAGGTCTTCGCCGAGGCGCCGGACGGCCGGATCGTGCCGCACGCGCCGATCGCCTGCATGGACGACCTCGCCGCATTCGGCTACCGGCCCGCCGGGCAATGGGGGTGAGCACGACATGAACGCACTCGGCTCCATGGGCGGCGTGTTCTCGCTGCCCGTGCTGTACGGACTGGCCTGCGGTGTCGCCGTCGGCGGCGGCCTCGCGCTGCTCGCGGTCGCGGTCCGCGGACTGCCCGTCAAACCGGCCCACGAGAAGCAGCGGGCCAGCCAGCGGATGAGTGAGCTCGTCCGCTTCGTCGGGCAGCGCGGCTCCATCGCGATCGGCGTCGGCCTGGTCGTGCTGCTGCTGACGCGCTGGGCGGTGGCCGGCATCGCGTCCGGCATCCTCGTCTTCTTCTGGGACAAGCTGTTCGGCGGCGCCGCCGAGGAACGCCTGCAGATGAAGCGGGTCGAGGCGCTCGCCGCCTGGACCGAGTCGCTGCGCGACACCATCGCGGGCGCGGTCGGCCTGGAGCAGGCCATTCCGGCGTCCGCGCGGGCCGCGGCGCCGGTGCTGCGGCCGCACCTCGACGCTCTCGTGGACCGGCTGCGGGCGCGCACCCCGCTGCCCGAGGCCCTGCAGGTGCTCGCCGACGAGATCGACGACGCCTCGGCCGACATCATCGTCGCGGCGCTCATCCTCAACGCCAAGCTGCGCGGGCCCGGCCTGCGCCAGGTCCTCGGCGCGCTCGCCAAGTCGGCGCGCGAGGAGGTCGACATGCGCCAGCGCGTGATGGCGCAGCGCGCCTCGACCCGCCGCTCGGTGCAGATCGTCGTGGCCGTGTCCATCGCCTTCGTGCTGGGCCTGTCCATCTTCAACCGCGAGTTCGTGTCGCCGTACAGCACGCCCGTCGGGCAGCTCGTGCTCGCCTGCGTGTGCGGCCTGTTCGCGCTCGGCTTCTGGTGGCTGCGCAAGCTGTCGACGGTCGAGACGCCGGACCGTTTCCTCGTACGCGACGAGCCGGGCGTCCAGTTCGTACGTCCCCGGGGACCGGGCGGCGCCCCGCTGCCCGGCGCCGTGGGCCCCGAGGGCGCGCCCGGCCAGCAGCCGCTGCCGCCGCACGCCAACACCACCGAGGGGGTACGCCGGTGAACCTGACCATGCCGATCGTCATCGGCGCCACACTGGGCCTCGGCATCTTCGCCCTCGTCCGCGCGCTGATGCCGTCCAAGCGCAGCGCGGTCGCCACGGTCGCGCGCATCGACGCGATGCGGGCGCGCGGCGCCGCGTACGAGTCCGCGCACCGCACCGCGGACGCCGAGGTCACCGGGCGGCTCGGGACGCTACGGGCCCGGGTGGGCGCGCGGGCCGCCGAGTTCTACGTCCAGCAGGGCTGGGAACTGCGGTCGCTGCGGGCCGACCTGGCGGTGCTCGACCGGAGCTGGGAGAAGTTCCTGGCGACGAAGGTGCTGCTCGCGGCCACCGGCATCGTCTTCGGCCCGTTCCTCTTCGCGATCATCCTGACCCTCGGCTTCGGCCGCAGCCCCATCATCCCGGTGTGGCTGGCCCTGATGTTCGGGGTGCTCTTCTTCTTCCTGCCCGACCTCGAAGTGCGCAGGGACGCGCAGGAGAAGCGGCGCGACCTGCGGCGCGTCATCGGCGCCTACCTGGACCTGGTCTCCATGAGCCTCGCGGGCGGCCGCGGCCTGCCCGAGGCGCTGATGGCGGCCGCCGAGGTGTCCGACGGGTGGGCGACGCAACGTATCCGCAACGCCCTGGCGGACGCCCGGATCACCGGCATCAGCCAGTGGCAGGCGCTCGGCTCGCTCGGCGAGCAACTGGGCGTCGAAGAGCTCAAGGACCTCTCCGCGTCGCTCGCCCTGGTCGCGGACGACGGCGCGAAGGTACGCGAATCGCTCGCGTCCCGCGCCGAGACGATGCGCCACCGCGAGCTCGCCGAGATCGAGGGCAGCGCGGGCGAGAAGTCACAGTCGATGCTGGTGGCACAGCTGTTGCTGTGTGCGGGATTTCTGGTGTTCCTCATCTTCCCGGCGGCGATGCGCGTGTTCCAGGCCTGAACCCCCGTCCCGACGACGGGGACACGTCGAAGAGCGCTCCACAGACCCGTACATCCCCCCACACACTCTGCTTTCGAGAGGACAACTCACCATGAACGGACGGAACCTCAGCACCGGGATCCCGGCGGTCGACTTCCTCGTGACCTTCCTGCAGGGGCGCGTGCAGCGCGCCCGCTCCGGCGAGCTCGACCGCGGCGCGTCCGCCGTCGAGTGGGTCATCATCTCGGCGGTCGTCGTGGCGATCGTCGGCGTGGTCGCCGCGATCATCAACAACGCGCTCAAGGGCGGCGCCGACAAGGTCAGCGACTGCATCGAGGGCGCCGACGCCAGCAAGACCTGCTGAGCGGGCGACGGACGACGGTGACTGGCTGTTGACGCGATGAAGGACGACGGGGGCGGGAGCGGGCGAGGGGTGAACCGCGACCGGATGCCGGGATTCGTGCGCCGAAGGGTGGAGGCCGCCTCCACCCGCGGCGAATCCGGCATGACCGCGATCGAGTTCGTGCTGCTCACCCCGGTCCTGTTCTTCCTGATCTTCGCGACGGTGCAGTTCGCGCTCTACTTCTTCGCCGACCACGTGGCCCAGGCCGCGGCCCAGGCGGGCGCGCGCAAGGCCCGCGCCACGGCCGACGAGAACCCGGGCGGCTGGCGGGGCGAGGCGACCGACGTCGTCGACGCCTACATCCGCCAGCTCGGCCCGAAGCTCGTCCTCGGCCCCGACGTGCAGACGCTCCAGCCGGAGCAGAACACGGTCGGGGTGGAGATCACGGCGGACGTGCCGTCGGTGTTCCCCGGACTCGACCTGAAGGTGCACGCGCAGTCTTCGGGGCCGGTGGAGCGGTTCGTGGAGGAGGAAGGGTGAGGCGGGGGGTGCGGGACGCTGCCGCTGGTGAGCGGGGGCGCTCGGGGGAGCGGTGCTTCTCGGACGAGCGAGGGCTCTCGACCGTTGAAGTGGTCATCCTGGCGCCGGTGATGATCCTCTTCATCCTGGTCCTGGTGGCCTTCGGGCAGCTCGTCGACGGCCGGGGGGCCATCGACGGGGCGGCCCGCGACGCCGCCCGCGCGGGCTCCATCCAGAAGGACCAGGGCACCGCGATGGCCGAGGCGCGCAAGGCCGCCAAGGCGGACCTGGAGGACGTCTGCTCGGGGCCGGTGCACGTCGTCCAGAAGAGCGCGGGCTTCCAGCCGGACACCCTCTTCACGGTCGAGGTGAGCTGCGAGGTGCGGGGCCTGGAGATGCTGGGGCTCGACATCCCGACGACGCTGGAGGCGAGCTTCAGCTCGCCGCTGGATCCGTACCGGAGGTCGGCGTGAAGGCGGCAGCGGTGGTACGGGGTTTCGCGGGGGCACGGGGCTTCGCGGCCGTACGTGGCTGGGTGGGCGTACGTGGCTGGGTGGGCGTACGCCGGGCCCGCCTGGACGACCGGGGCTCGGGCGCGGGCGCCGTCATCGTCTTCGCCCTCGTCTTCCTCACCCTGTCCGCGTTCGTGATCGACGGCGGCCTGTCCATCTCCAAGCGCGAACGCGCCGCCGACATCGCCGAACAGGCCGCCCGGTACGCCGCGCAGGACCTCGACACCGAGGGCCTGTACGAGGGCGCGAAGGGCGCCCCCATCAACTACGAGAACTGCGACGCCCGGGTCAAGAAGTTCGCCCGCGAGATGGGCCTGACCGGCCCGGACGTGGCGGCCACCCACTGCGTCACCGCCACCGCCGAACAGGTGGAGGTCGAGGTCGAGATGACCTACAGCCCCGTCTTCACCGGGATGTTCTTCGGCGGGGACGTGACGGTGCACGGGCGCGCGGCGGCGGAGAACGAGATCGGGTAGCAGCCGGACCGGGGCCGGGGGACCGGCCGCGGAGTTGTCCACAGCAGAGTTATCCACAGCCCCTGCCGGGGCGTCGGCACCTTCCGTAACATCGCCCGAGTACGAACCCGAGTACGTACAGACGCATCGCACACCACGCATCCCACCCAAGGATCAGGACCAGGACACCCGCCATGGCGCGACGTACCACCCCAAGCTCGACGGGTCCGAGGAACCGGACGCCTCAGCCCCTGCCGGGGCGGCGGCGCTCGGCAGGTGACTTCGTCAAGGCGTTCTTCGCCTTCGTCGCTCTCGCCGCGCTGATCGTCGGCGTGCCCGGGGCGCTCGCCTACTTCGTGGGCTGGCCGCTGCCGGGCGGGGCGCCGTCGCTCGACTGGCTCCAGCAGGAGATCACCGTCAGCACGTTCATCAACGTGCTGACCGTGGTGGTCTGGCTGGCCTGGGCCCAGTTCGCCGCGTGCGTGCTCGTCGAGGTGAAGGCCGCGCTGTCCGGCGTCGGCATGCCCGGGCGGGTGCCGGGCGCCGGGGGGAGCCAGCTGCTCGCGCGCCAGCTCGTCGCGGCGCTGCTCCTGGTGGGCGCCACGGCGGCCAGCTTCGCGCCGGGGCTCTCGCAGTTCGGACAGTCCCTGGAAGGCAACCAGAAGCCGGCCGCGGCCACCGCGCAGCAGACGCCGGGCGTCCTCGGGCAGGACCAGCAGGCCGCCGCGGCCACCGCCGCGGGCGCCCTCGCCGAACAGGCGGGCCAGGCCGGGGCCAAGGCGGGCACGGGGCAGGACGGGGACACGAAGTTCTACCGGATCCAGCCCCCGGAGGGACGCCACCACGACTCGCTCTGGGAGATAGCGGAGCGCCACCTGGGTGACGGGCGGCGGTACAAGGAGATCTACCAGCTCAACAAGGACCGCGAGCAGCCCGACGGTTCGCGGCTCTCCGAGGCCAGCCTGATCCGGCCCGGCTGGATCATGGAAATGCCCGCCGACGCGCACGGCGGCGAGCTGGTGCACATGCCCGACGAGGCCCCGAAGGTGTCCGAGGAGGTCCGGGAGCAGATCTCGGACTACGCGAAGACGGGGGACCAGCGGCAGGGCGGCGGCGCCCAGGAGAGCGGCGGCGACCGGCAGGGCAGCGGTGACCGGCAGGGCGGCGGCGGTTCCGTCGACCAGGACACGGCGCACATCACGATCCCCGAGCAGCGGCCGGAGGGCGGCGCGCGCGAGGACGGGCAGGGCGGCGGCAAGGAGACCGGCCGGGAGGCCGACACCCCCGCCACCGACTCCGGCTCCAACTCCGACTCCGCATCCGAGGACTCCGGCTTCGGGCTGCCCGAGGCGCTCATCGGGGCGCCGCTGCTCGCCGCCGGACTGCTCGGCGCCCTCGGCCGCCGCCGTCGGCACGCGCTGTGGCAGTCGGCGATGGGCGCCGTCGGCCTGCGCCGCGGCATGGAGCCGCCGACGCCGACGGGCTCCGCGGCCGACGCGCAGGACGCGCTGCTCGTGGGCGCCGACCCCGAGGGCGTACGCCTCCTGGACCGCTCCTTGCGCGGCCTCGCCGCCGCGCTCACGGAGGAGTCCCGGCCGCTGCCGACGGTGTACGCGGCCTGGCTCAGCAACGGCGACCTGCACCTCCAGCTCGCCCAGGCCTCCGGACGGCCGCCCGCGCCCTGGCAGTTGGGCCAGGACGAGACGTTCTGGACGCTCGCCCGCACGGACGCCGAGCGGTACGGGGACGTGGACACCGCCGCGCCCTACCCGGGCCTGGTCTGCCTCGGCACCATGGACGACTCGCGCCTGCTGCTCAACCTGGAGGCCGTGCCCGGCATCGTGTCGCTCGGCGGCACCGCGGCCGACCGGGCGGCCGTGTTCGCGTCCGTCGCCGCCGAACTGGCCACCAACGGCTGGTCGGACCGCATGACCATCACGCTCGTCGGGTTCGGCGAGGACCTGACCGCGCTGGCGCCGAACCGGCTGCGGCACCTGGAGGACGTCGAAGCGCTCATCGAGACGATGGACGCCGAGACCCGGCAGCGGCGCGGGGCGCTCGGCGCCGCCGGGCACGACTCCGTCCTCACCGGCCGCACCGGCCCCGCCCAGCACACCCGCTGGGCCCCGCACCTGGTGCTGCTCGCCGACGGGCCGAGCCCCGAGGACGCCGCCAAGCTCGCCGAACTGGCCGCCGACGCCAGCCGCCTCGGCATCGGCTACCTGGTCGGCTCCGACTCCGGTGAGCTGCCCGGCGCCGCCTGGGAGATGAAGGTCACCGGCGAGGGCAAGCTGCTCGCCCCGCTGCTCGGCCTGGAACTGGAGGCCCAGCTCCTGCCGGACGCGCTGCGGCGCGCCGTCGTCGAGCTGTTCGTCGCGGCCGACCCGCGGCCCGAGGGCGGCGGCGACGGCTCCGACGGCGGGGCCGCCGTCGCGCCGCCGTTCCTCGTCGACGTCAGCGAGCAGGGACGGCCCGCGGTGTACGCGCGGCTCGTCGGCAGCTACGAGATCATCGGCCTGGAGACGCCCGACGGCGAGCGTAGTCCGCTCCTGCACGAGGCGCTCGCGCTCCTGCTGCTCCACCGTGAAGGGGTGCACCCGCGCGTGCTCGCCTCCGCGCTGTGGCCGCGCGGCGTCACCGACGACGTGCGGGACGCCCTCGTCGACCGGCTGCGGGACTGGCTCGGCAGCGAGCCCGACGGCACGCCTCGGCTGCGCGCCGACGCCACCGGGCGGCTCACCCTCGCCAAGTCGGTCGTGTCCGACCTCGACGTACTGCGCTCGCTCTACCACGAGGCCACACAGGGCCGGGGGTCCGGCAACCGGGCCGTGCGCGGGCGGATGCTCACCGACGCGCTCGTCCTCGTCCGGGGGCCGCTGCTCGCCGACCGGGCGCCCGGTCGGTACGGGTGGCTCACCCACGAGATCATCGACGCCCAACTGCCGTTGCTCGTCGCCGACATCGGGCTCGCCCTCTCCGAGTTCCACCTGGAGAAGGACCGCGTCGAGAAGGCCATCGAGGCACTGACCGCGGCGCTCGGCTCCGCGCCGGGCGACGAGCGGCTCTGGCACGAACTCCTTCGCGCCACCCACGCCGCGGGCGACCCGGCCCGCCTCCAGGCCCTCGCCGCCGACCTCGTCGCCCGCAGCGGCGCCCGCGGGGTCCCGCCCCGGACGGAGGCCCTCCTCGATGAACTCCTCCCGGGCTGGCGAGCGGGCCTCGCCTCAACGGGGTGACCCCACCCGCGCCGCCGCGGCCCCCCCTGGCCGCCGCTGCGCCCGCCCTCTCCCACCCCCGAACCGGAGCGCACCGTGCAGCAGACCCTGATCGTCGTGGGGGCCGCCCTCTGGGGTGCCGCCGCAGGCCTGGTGTTGCCGCGCGCCGCGTACCGGTTCTCCGTCCCGCCGGGTGAGCCGTGGCGCAGCCGCTGCCCGAGCGGCGAGCACGAGGTCACGGGCTGGCTCGGCCCTGCGCCGGACGGCTGCGGGGGAGAAGGGGGCGAGGGGGCCGAGGGCGAGGAGGCCGAGGGCCGTCCTCGTCGCCAGGCGCTGCTCCTCGCCCTGATCACCGCCGCGGCTTGCGCAGCCCTCGCCGCAGCCACCGGCCCCCGCCCAGAACTGGTCGTATGGCTCCTCCTCACCCCACCCGGAGTCCTCCTCGCGACGGTCGACTTCGCAGTGATGCGCCTGCCCGACGTCCTGACCCTCCCGATGGGCGCCGCGTCCCTGGCCCTGCTGGGCGTCGCCGTGGCGCTGCCGGACCACGGCGGCTCCTGGACGACCGCGGCGCTGGGCGCGCTCGTCCTGAGCGGCGGGTACTTCGTCCTGTTCCTGATCAACCCCAACGGCATGGCGTTCGGCGACGTGAAGCTCGCGGTGGCGCTGGGCGCCGTGATGGGCTGGTACGGCTGGGGCGTACTGCTGCTCGGCACGTTCGCGGGCTTCGTGTTCGCGGGGGTGTACGGCGGCTGGCTGGTCGCGGTGCGCAAGGCGGGCCGCCGGACGGCGATCGCGTTCGGCCCGTTCCTGCTGGGCGGCACCTTCGCCGGACTGCTCCTCGGGGCGTACGCGGCGTAGGCGCCCCGCCCTGGTGGGGAGCCCCCCGCTCCCCACCGCAAAAGGCCCAGGGGCCTGGCGTACGCTGAAGAGGATCTGTCCGCCCCATTTGGACCTTACGAAAGGGACGCCCCGGTGACCGAGAAGGCCGACCTTCAGTCCGTTCTCGACCGCGCCGCCGCCGGTGGACGGATCAGTGCCGAAGAGGCGCTCGACCTGTACCGCGACGCCCCGCTGCACGCGCTCGGCGCCGCCGCCGACGCCGTGCGCCGCCGTCGCTACGCGGGCACCGAGCACATCGCGACGTACATCATCGAGCGGAACATCAACTACACGAACGTCTGTGTGACGGCGTGCAAGTTCTGCGCGTTCTACGCCGCCCCGAAGGACACCAAGAAGGGCTGGACCCGCGACCTCGACGACATCCTGCGCCGCTGCGCGGAGACCGTCGAGCTCGGCGGCACGCAGATCATGTTCCAGGGCGGCCACCACCCGGACTTCGGCGTCGAGTACTACGAGCACCACTTCAGCGCCATCAAGAAGGACTTCCCGCAGCTGGTCATCCACTCCCTCGGTGCCTCCGAGGTCGAGCACATGGCCCGTATCTCCAAGGTCACGGTGGAGGAGGCGATCCAGCGGATCAACGCCGCCGGGCTCGACTCCTTCGCGGGCGCCGGCGCGGAGCTGCTCCCCGAGCGCCCCCGCAAGGCCATCGCCCCGCTCAAGGAGTCCGGCGAGCGCTGGCTCGAGATCATGGAGACGGCGCACGGCCTCGGCGTCGAGTCGACGTCCACGATGCTCATGGGCACCGGCGAGACCAACGCCGAGCGCATCGAGCACATCAGCATGATCCGCGACGTACAGGACCGGACGGGCGGCTTCCGCGCCTTCATCCCGTACACGTACCAGCCCGAGAACAACCACCTCAAGGGCCGCACGCAGGCCTCGGTCTTCGAGTACCTGCGCATGATCGCCATCGCGCGCATCTTCCTCGACAACATCGCGCACATCCAGGGCTCCTGGCTCACCACCGGCAAGGAGGCCGGCCAGCTCACCCTGCACTACGGAGCCGACGACCTCGGCTCGGTCATGCTGGAGGAGAACGTCGTCTCCTCCGCCGGCGCCAAGCACCGCTCCAACCTGCGCGAGATGATCGACATGATCCGTACGGCGGACCGCGTCCCCGCCCAGCGCGCCACCACGTACGAGCACCTCGCCGTCCACGACGACCCGGCGAACGACCCCGTCGACGAGCGCGTCGCCTCGCACATCTCCTCCACCGCGATCGAGGGCGGCACGGCCCACCCGGAGCTCAAGCTCCTGGCTGCGAACTGACGCCGTCTTGCTGACGGTTCACCGGGTACGCGGGGTCGGGGCGGCCGCGGGCGACATCGTCCTCGGGCACGCCGTCGTCGTCGACGGCGCCCGCTTCGCGGCCGTCGGTCCGTACGAGGAACTCCTCGCGGCGTACGGCGAGCGGGCCCGCGTCCGGGACTGGGGCGACGCGATCCTGACCTCGGGCCGCTTCGAGCCGGACGCCGTCGCCCTCCTGGAGTCCGCGTACTGGCCCGACCCCCGCGAGGCCGACGACCTCGGCACCGCCGCCCTGACCGGCGCCGCCCTCGCCACCCTGGACATTCCGGATACCCGCTGGGGCGCGAGCGCGCGACGGGGCGTCCAACGCCTGCTGGCGGCGGGCACCACCGCCCTGGCGGGCCCGTTCACCCACCCCTCGGTCCGCACCGCCGTCGCACGCTCGGGGCTCCGCGACCACCCGGTGGCACCGCCCGAGGCCGGGGGAGAAGCGGACTTCGCCGTGCTGACCCCGGACGGCACCTGCCTGGCGACGTCGATCGGCGGCCGCCTGGTGTACCGGCGCCGCTGAGGCGATGGGCAAGGTGGCGCCCTGAAGGGGCGCGGGGAACTGCGCGAGCAGCCAAGAAACAACCCGCACTCGCCAGAGCACCGCGCACGGCAGACGCTCTCGCGAAGAGCCCGCCGCAGGCGAAAGAGCCCTCGGCCAGGAGCGAAGACCGGCCTGACACAATAAGCCGGGTGACCCGAGCCTCCTTGGACAAGCAGCCGCACGAAGTCGCCTCGATGTTCGACGACGTGGCGGAACGGTACGACCTGACCAATGACGTGATCTCGCTCGGCCAGGCCCGGCTCTGGCGGAAGGCGGTCGCGCAGGCGGTCGACGCGCGGCCCGCGCAGAAGGTCCTCGACCTCGCCGCGGGCACGGCCACCTCCTCGCAGCCGTTCGCGCAGGCGGGCGCGTACGTCGTGCCGTGCGACTTCTCGCTGGGCATGCTGCGCGTCGGCAAGCAGCGGCACCCGTGGATGCCGTTCACGGCGGGCGACGCGATGAAGCTGCCGTTCAAGGACGACACGTTCGACGCCGTCACGATCTCCTTCGGCCTGCGCAACGTCCAGGACACGGGCGCCGCGCTGCGCGAGATGTACCGCGTGACGCGGCCCGGCGGACGCGTCGTCATCTGTGAGTTCTCCGAGCCCACGTGGGGTCCGTTCCGCACGGTCTACATCGAGTACTTGATGCGCGCGCTGCCGCCCGTCGCGCGCACGGTCTGCACCAACCCGGACGCGTACGTCTACCTCGCCGAGTCCATTCGTACCTGGCCCAACCAGCCCGAACTCGCCGCCCTGTTGCAGGACGCGGGCTGGTCGAAGGTCGCGTACCGGAACCTGACCGGCGGAGTCGTCGCGCTGCACCGGGGGTTCAAGCAGAACTAGCCTCTCCGCGGGAGAGTTGACGGGAACCGTTTGCCGGAGAAGATGTGTCAGTTGATATGTCCCGGCCACTTGCCGTGGCCGGGGCGTGACGGTCGGCACACGCCGATCACGTCCCCTGATGTATCTCCCCATAACGGAGCCTTCCGATGGCGTCGAATTGCCCCGAGTGCGGGGCTCCAGCTCCCGACGAGGCCCGCTTCTGCATGAGATGCGGGCGCGAACGCACACCGGTTCCCGCGGAGCCCTCGGACGCGGTGCCGTCCGAGTCCCCGACGGAACCCGAGGACTCGGTCCCGGCCGAAGCCCCCTCCGACGAAGCCCCCTCCGACGAAGCCGACAAGGACGAGAAGGCAGACGCGGCCGCCGCCCCAAGCAAAGCCGTCAGCGTCGACAAGGCCGTCAGCGTCGACAAGGCCGTCGACACCGACAAGGCCGACGCGGCTGCCCCGGCCGCCCCCGCTGAAGCCCCCGCTGAAGCCCCCGCTGAAGCCCCCGCTGAAGCCCCCGCTGAAGCCCCCGCTGAAGCCCCCGCTGAAGCCCCCGCCGAAGCCCCCGAAGTCTCAACGCACCCCGCGACCCTGGTGGTTCCCCCAGCCCCGGATTCGCCCGCGGCCCCCGCTCCCGCCGCCCCTGCCGCCGCTCCGGCACCCCCGGCCGCACCCCCGCCCCCGGCCGCCGCACCGGTGCCGGCCGCGCCCCCGCTCACCCCGCCTCCGCCGCCCGGCTTCACGCCGGCCCCGGCCGCGCCCTCGCCCGTGGGCACCTTCGTCGGGCGGGCCGTGCGCGGCGACTGGGCCGGGTCCGTGCAGGCCGCGCTCTGGCCGGTCGCGTTGCTGCTGCTCACCGCCGTGGGGTGCGCCATCCCCACGTACGGCCAGGACAGCGACAACATCGTCGTCGGCTTCGCCGACCGGATGCGGGTCTCGCTCGCGGTGGCGCTGCAGGCGGTGGGCGGCGACGTGACGCTGAGCGGCCGGGAGGAGCGGAGCGTCGACAGTTCCTCGCTCTCCTCGTCGGACTCCGCGGTCGACGGCACGGTGTCGGTGGATCTGGTCCCGCTGACGATCACGGCGCTGTTCGTCGTCGCGCTGCTCATCGGCGTACGCGTCCTCCACAGCCGACTGCGGCACCGCGCCGCGCTGTACGGCACGGGCGGTCCGGGTACGACGGCCGGGCTCGAAGCGGCCGTCCGCGTGAGCGTGTTGACGGCGCTGGGTGTCCTGATGCTCGGGCTGTTCGCGCAGCCGGAGATCAAGGACGTCGAGGTGTCGTCGGGCCCGTTCCTCGCCATGCTCGGCGCGTTCGGGCTCGCCCTTCTCGTGTCCGCCGCGGTCCTGCACCGCGACGACCTCGCGCACTGGCTGGTCGCGCGCCCCGGCGTGCACACGTTCGTGCGCGCCGCGCGTGTGGCACTGCGCGCGCTCGCCATCGTGCTGGTCATCGCCTCCGCGGTCGGCTACTTCGCCTTCACCCAGATCGATGATCTGACCGACACGTCGGACGCGCGCGACTCCGGCGTCTCGCCGTACCTCGTCGCGCTGCTCCTGCTCCCGAACCTCGGCCTCGCCGCGCTCGGCGTCGGCTGGGGCGCCCCCTTGGAGGCGGAGGCCAACGGGCGGCGCTCGGCGTACGGCGACAACGCCGAGAGCCATTCGTTCGGGTTCTCCGAACTCAGCGACCTGTTCAACTCCGGCGCGGTCGTGGGCGCGTTGGCCCTCGGTCTTGTGTGCGCGCTGACGATCGGCGTGCTCGCCGCCCGCCGGTGCGCGGGCCGGGGCGAGCAGATCCTGGCCGGAGGCCTTTTCTTCGGCCTCTACCTGCTGCTCACCGCGGTCGGCGGCTTCAAGGTGGAGACGTCGGCGAAGGAGGTCGGATACGGCGGTGACTCCGCCAAGGCCGGTCTCGAAGGCGGCGTGAGCATTCCGGACGCGCTGCTGTTCGGGCTGCTGTGGGTGGCCGGTGCGCTGGTCGTCGGGCCGCTGCTGGTGCGGATGGCCGGGCAGGGCGGTGGCGTGGGCGGGCCGCCGGTGCCGCCCGGACCGCCTGGTTCCGGTGGGTCGTTCGGTGCCGGTGGGCCGTTCGACGGTTCGGCCGGTGGCGCGGGCGGTGGTCCGGCCCAGGGCCCCGACGCGCACGCCGCACCGACCCAGAGCGGCTTCCCGATCCCGGGGCCGGGGACTCCGCCGCACGGCACCCCGCCACCCGGCGCCGCCCTCGCCGCGTACGACCCCGCCTTCCAACTCGGCCACCCGCAGGCGCCCCGGCCCGGTTCCGGCGGGCCGCGCGGGCGGGCCGGGGTCTGGGTGGCCACGCTCGTCGGCGCCCTCGTCATCGGCGGCGGCACCGCGGCCGGGCTCCTCCTCTGGCAGGACGACGACAAGTCCGACGCCAAGGGGAAGAACGACCGCCCGGCGGTCAGCCGCACCGAGGACCCGGTCCCGCCGCCCAGCTCGGACGCGCCCACCGGTGACTCGGCGGGGCCCTCGACCGACGAACCGTCGACCAGCACCGGCGGCACGGACGGGATCACGGCCGGGAACACCGGCGGCAGCACGGACGGGAGCACGGGCGGCGGCGCCGACGATGCCCTCGTGCCGCCCGGTTCGGAGCGCGTGAACGACCCGAAGGGCTTCTCGTTCGCTGTTCCCGACGGCTGGCGCCGGTCGAGCGGCGACAACCCGACCCAGGTCACGTACGGGGGCCTGACCGTCCCGGAGAACTTCCAGGTCGGCGTCATCGACAACGCCGACTACACCTCGTACGGGAACATGAAGAACATGGAGGTGCACGCCAAGAAGGACCCGGACAAGTCGGACTACCGGCGCGTCCGCCTGGCGGACACCACCTTCCAGGGTCGCCCGGCCGCGGTCTGGGAGTACACGTACAAGGACCGGGCCGGCCGCACGATCCACGCGATCAACCACAGCTACATCGCGGACAACGGCACCGAGTACGCCCTCCAGCTCTCCTGGCGCGAGGACTTCTGGCCCGCCGGACACGGCGCGAAGACGCACCAGACGGCGCTGGACACCTGGCGC
The DNA here is from genome assembly GCF_014650815.1 of Streptomyces flavofungini. GTDB lineage: Bacteria > Actinomycetota > Actinomycetes > Streptomycetales > Streptomycetaceae > Streptomyces > Streptomyces flavofungini. Next base: position 317,159 of record NZ_BMVR01000008.1, on the reverse strand, counting down.
CTCACCGAATAAGGCTCCGGCGTACGGAGGTTGAGGCGGCGCGCGCCCCCGGGCGCGCGCCGCCTCAGTCGCTTCTGGTGCTGCTGGTACGTCGGGGGTGCCTCAGGGGCCCCCGACGCTGCCGACACCCACCTCCGGCTGCCCCGACTCGTCCAGCTCCCGCCGCAGTCCGCCGCCCGGCGGCCCCGGGCGCCGCGGCTCGCGCACGCCCGCGCCGCCCCCGCCCCCGTGCGGCCCGAGGTCGAACCACACCGTCACGACGGCTCCGCGCGGGATCTCGGCGTCGGGCGGGGGGTACTGGCGTACCACGTAGTCGAGGACCAGGTCGTCGAAGCCGGGCCGGTCCGGCGCCGCGAGCCGCACCCCGTGCTTGGCGGCCGTCTCGCGCGCGTCCATCGCCATCAGCCCCACGAAGCGCGGTACGCGCACTTCCGGCGGCCCGGCGGACCCGGGTGTATTCGGCACAGGCGTCACCCCCCAGCGGTATGGGCAGGGTAACTCCGGCACGCCCGGGGGCAACCCCGGCCGACCCGCGATCCCGGCCGGGAGGAGTGCGGCCCCGGCCGGGGCGCGCGCTACAGCGACAGCCGGTAGCAGTACGCCGTCACGCCCGTGCTGGGCGACGTGAACGTCTCCGCGCGCTCCATGCCGAGGCGCCGCGCGACGGCCATCGACCGCTCGTTGCGTATGTCGATCATCGCCACCACCGACCGCACGCCCGCCGCCCGCACCCGCTCCAGGGTCGCGCGGGCCGCCGCGGTCGCGTAGCCGTGCCCCCACGCCGCGCGCGCGAGCCGCCAGCCGATCTCGATCTCGCCGGTCGGCCCCCACTCCCGGGGCCACGGCATGGCACCGGCGAAGCCCACCGGATCGCCCTCGGGGTCGAGCAACGTCCACAGGCAGAAGCCGAGTTCCGCGTCGTGTCTGCGCTGGCGCGCGGTCAGCTCCTCGTACGTGGACCGTTCCGAGCTCCAGCCGCCGACGAACGCCATGACCTCCGGGTCGTCGAAGAGGCGGTGCCAGACGAAGGCGTCCTCGTCGGTCGGGACGCGCAGCCGGACGGCCGGCGGCGTGACGTCCACGGTGCCCGTGTCGCTCACGGGGCTTACGTCGCTCACGTCGCTCACATCGCTCACAAGTGGCCCTTCGCCGGGTTGATCGGTACCGCCTCATAGACTGCCCATATCCCGTGCCGGTCGGCACACAGATTTCGAGCCTTGGGGAGAACCCGCCGTGACCGAGCCCCTCTCCGAACACACCGCTGACGTCATCGTCGTCGGGGCCGGGCCAGCCGGTTCGACCACGGCGTACTACCTCGCGAAGGCCGGCCTCGACGTACTGCTCCTCGAAAAGACCGCGTTCCCGCGGGAGAAGGTCTGCGGTGACGGGCTCACGCCCCGAGCCACCAAGCAGCTCGTGTCGATGGGCATCGACATCTCCGAAGAGGCCGGTTGGCTGCGGAACAAAGGACTCCGCATCATCGGGGGCGGTGTACGGCTCCAGTTGGATTGGCCGGATCTCGCCTCTTACCCGGACTACGGCCTGGTCCGCAAACGCGACGACTTCGACGAGCAGCTCGCGCGGCAGGCGCAGAAGGCGGGCGCGCGCCTGCACGAGCGCTGCAACGTGGGTGCCCCGATCATCGACGACCGCACCGGCCGCATCACCGGCGTGCACGCCAAGCTCGGCGAGGACAAGACGCCGGTGACCTTCCACGCGCCGCTGGTCGTGGCTGCGGACGGCAACTCCACGCGGCTCTCGCTCGCGATGGGCCTGCACCGCCGCGAGGACCGTCCGATGGGCGTCGCCGTGCGCACGTACTTCACCTCGCCGCGCCACGACGACGACTATCTGGAGTCCTGGCTGGAGCTGTGGGACCGCCGCGGCGCCCAGGACCGGCTGCTTCCCGGCTACGGCTGGATCTTCGGCATGGGCGACGGTACGTCGAATGTCGGCCTCGGCGTCCTGAACACGTCGGCTGCCTTCAAGGAGCTCGACTGGCGCGAGATCCTCAAGGCCTGGTGCGCCTCGATGCCCGAGGACTGGGGCTACACGCCCGAGAACATGACGATGCCCATCCGCGGCGCCGCCCTGCCGATGGCCTTCAACCGCCAGCCGCACTACACCCGCGGCCTGCTGCTCGTCGGCGACGCGGGCGGCCTCGTCAACCCGTTCAACGGCGAGGGCATCGCGTACGCCATGGAGTCCGGCCAGATCGCGGCCGACGTCATCGTGCAGGCCCACGCCCGCGCCACGCCCGCCCAGCGCGAACTGGCCCTCCACGACTACCCGAAGACGCTCAAGGAGGTCTACGGCGGCTACTACACGCTCGGCCGCGCCTTCGTGAAGCTCATCGGCAACCCGAAGGTCATGAAGATCGCCACCCAGCGGGGCCTCACCCACCCGATGCTGATGAAGTTCACCCTGAAGATGCTGGCGAACCTCACGGACCCGCGCGGCGGCGACGCGATGGACCGCATCATCAACGGCCTCAGCAAGGTAGCTCCCAAGGCCTGACCCGGCCCCTGGGCCCCGCGTGGACGCACGGGGGGCCCAGGAGCCCGTGTGCCGCCACCGACGGGACGTCGAAGGGCCGGAACCCCGCTGGGGGGTTCCGGCCCTTCGTGCGTACGTCGTGGACGTACGCGAAAGCGTCAGAGGACGCGCACCGCGCCCGAGGCCGGGTAGCCGGACAGGTCCTGGATCACGACGCCCTTGCCGGGGTTCGCGGCGTCCAGGTACTGGCCGCCACCGATGTAGACACCGACGTGGTACGCCGAGCCCGCGCCGCCCCAGTAAAGGATGTCGCCCACCTGGAGGTTGGAGAGCGAGACGGGGGTGCCGGCCGTCGACTGGGCCTGCGAGACGCGCGGCAGGTCGACGCCGACCTGCTTGAACGCGGCCTGCACGAGGCTGGAGCAGTCCCACGCGTTGGGGCCGGAGGCGCCCATGACGTAGGCGTCGCCGAGCTGCGCCTTGAGGAAGCTGATGACCGTGCCGACGCTGCCGCTGGCGGGCGCGGAGGCGTTGGAGGACGAGCCCGCGGACGAGCCGCCGCCGGAAGAGGAGGAGGACGGCGCGGAGGACGTGCTGAGCCGGGTGCGCTCGGCGTCCCGCGCGGCGCGCTCCTGCGCGGCCTTGCGCTTGGCCTCGGCCTCGGCCTTCTTCTTGGCCTCCGCCTTCTTGGCGTCCGCCTGGTCCTTGGCGGCCTGCTTGGCCGCCTTCACGGCCGCGGCGTCCTGCTGGGCGCGGGCCTCGTAGCTGTCGGCGGTCTGGGCCGTCGCGTCAGCGGACTGGGCGATCTGCGCGGACAGATCGGCGGTGAGGGTGGGCAGCTCGATGGTCTCGGTCACCGGCTCGGCGGCGTTCGCCGTACCAGCGGCGGCGGCCACTGCCAGGGTGCTGAGGACGCCACCAGCAACTCCGGCGCGCAGAGCCATCTTCGACGCGCTGCGGCGGGGCTTCCGGTGGCTGGGTATGTGAGCGGTGTGGGACATGAGAACAACCGCTATCAGGGACACAGGGTTCCCTTCAAGAAACGTGTGCTGCGCCACAGTTGCCCGGCGCGCGGCTGAATCCCGGGCGTGTCGCATCTTATTGACGCCGTAACGGGCAATGCGGACAGTCGTGATCACGCCTGTGATCACGGGTTTTCCGCGTTACGTCCGAATTGCCCATGGACTACCACCCCCTACGCCGGTTGGCCAAGCCCGGTTGTTTGGCCGGTAGTTCGCGTGTGGCGCAGGTCACTCGGGGGGTGCGATGAACCTCCCTGAGACCTCACCGAGACCGGGCCGAGATCTTCCGCTCGCGTGCCGGTGCCGGAAGTCGGCGCCGAGGGGCCTCGCGCGCGCGTGGGATGACGCGTGGGGTGAGTGGCCGAGTGAGGTGAGTGCGTGGCGAGACGCGTCGCCCTCGCGCGCGCGTGCGTGCGCGCGTGTTGAAGCTGATGTCGGCGGCCTCGCGCGCGCATGCGTGGGAGGGCGCCCGACTCGCGAGGCGAGGTGCCCGACTCGTGAATCGATGCACACGTCCACACTCGTCCACATCTCTGCCGCCAAAGTGTGAACGCGCTCCTCTATCAAGCGTCCGCGTCCAGCGCCAATTTGCCTGTAGCGGCCATCTCTTGATAGTGCAACCCCGCCTCGACCAGGCCTTACGCGGCAGGATGTCACCTCTGGTGATCACTCAGGCGCTTCGCGTACGAAGATCACCGCTCATCCGACTTCATGATCCTTCGTCAGGTGGTGGAGATCACAAAGCCGTTGTCGCACCCCGTGTCGCAGATCACAGACCGGCAGGCATAAGATGCGGGGCAGTTGGGCTTGTGACCTGCTTCACATGTAAGCGATCTTCGCGTGCGAGTGATCTTCGCGAGTCCGATGCAACCGCCAGCAGTCAGTGCCGACTGAGAGGAGCGAGGAGCGGTGAACGCCTATGCGCCCATCCTCGTACTGGGAGCCCTCGGGGCAGGCTTTGCGATCTTCTCCGTGGTCATGGCCACGCTTATCGGTCCAAAGCGGTACAACCGCGCGAAGCTCGAGGCCTACGAATGCGGGATCGAGCCGACCCCCACGCCGGCCGGCGGCGGGCGCTTCCCCATCAAGTACTACCTGACGGCGATGCTCTTCATCGTCTTCGACATCGAGATCGTCTTTCTCTATCCCTGGGCCGTCACCTTCGACGCCCTGGGGATCTTCGGGCTCGTGGAGATGCTGCTCTTCGTGCTCACCGTCTTCGTCGCCTACGCGTACGTATGGCGGCGGGGCGGTCTGGAATGGGACTGAGGAGCCACTGAGCATGGGACTCGAAGAGAAACTGCCGAGCGGATTCCTGCTGACCACCGTCGAGCAGGCCGCCGGATGGGTGCGCAAGTCATCCGTCTTCCCCGCCACGTTCGGCCTCGCGTGCTGCGCCATCGAGATGATGACGACCGGCGCCGGGCGCTATGACCTGGCGCGCTTCGGCATGGAGGTCTTCCGCGGCTCACCGCGGCAGGCGGACCTGATGATCGTGGCCGGGCGCGTGAGCCAGAAGATGGCGCCCGTCCTGCGCCAGGTCTACGACCAGATGCCGAACCCCAAGTGGGTCATCTCCATGGGGGTCTGCGCCTCGTCGGGCGGAATGTTCAACAATTACGCGATTGTGCAGGGCGTGGACCATGTCGTCCCGGTCGACATCTATTTGCCCGGCTGTCCGCCCCGGCCCGAGATGCTGATGGACGCGATCCTCAAGCTGCACCAGAAGATCCAGACCTCCAAGCTCGGCGTGAACGCCGAGGAAGCGGCCCGCGAGGCGGAGGAGGCGGCTCTCAAGGCCCTCCCCACCATTGAGATGAAGGGCCTGCTGCGGTGAGCGACGCGCACGTGAACGGCACCGGCGAGCACCCCGAGGGCACGGTGCCCGCCCCCCGTGACACCTCCGGCGACGTCATCGGCGTCCGCAGGGGCATGTTCGGCGCCAACAACGGCGGCGACACCTCCGGGTACGGCGGCCTGGTCCGCACCATCACGCTGCCCGGCGCCTCCTCGCGCCCCTACGGCGGCTGGTTCGACGAGGTGGCCGACGAACTCGAAGGGGCCCTGGAGGAACAGGGACTCGTCCCCGAGAACGCCATCGAGAAGACGGTCGTCGACCGCGGCGAGCTGACCTTCCACATCGCCCGCGAGCACCTCCTGCGGGTCGCGCAGACCCTGCGCGACGACCCGGCGCTGCGCTTCGAGCTGTGCACCGGCGTCAGCGGAGTGCACTTCCTGGAGGACAAGGGCCGCGAGCTGCACGCCGTCTACCACCTGCGCTCGATCACCCACAACCGCCTGATCCGCCTCGAAGTCAGCGCCCCGGACGCCGATCCGCACGTCCCCTCGCTGGTCGCCGTCTATCCGACGAACGACTGGCACGAGCGCGAGACGTACGACTTCTTCGGGCTGATCTTCGACGGCCACCCGGCCCTCACGCGGATCATGATGCCGGACGACTGGCAGGGCTTCCCGCAGCGCAAGGACTACCCACTCGGCGGCATCGCCGTCGAATACAAGGGCGCCCAGATCCCGGCTCCGGACCAGCGGAGGTCGTACTCGTGACTTCTCCTCACACCGCTCCCCACGCAACCCCTCGCGCCACGACCGAGGGCACCGTCTACACGGTCACCGGCGGCGACTGGGACGAGGTCGTCCAGTCCGCGGCGAGGGCCGACGACGAGCGCATCGTCGTCAACATGGGTCCGCAGCACCCCTCCACGCACGGCGTGCTCCGGCTCATCCTGGAGATCGAGGGCGAGACGGTCTCCGAGGCCCGCTGCGGCATCGGCTATCTGCACACGGGCATCGAGAAGAACCTGGAGTACCGCACCTGGACCCAGGGCACCACGTTCGTCACGCGCATGGACTATCTGACGCCGTTCTTCAACGAGACGGCGTACTGCCTGGGCGTGGAGAAGCTGCTCGGCATCGAGGACCAGATCCCCGACCGCGCCACGATCCTCCGGGTGCTCCTGATGGAGCTGAACCGGATGTCCTCGCACCTGGTCTGCATCGCCACCGGCGGCATGGAACTCGGCGCCACGACGATCATGATCTACGGCTTCCGCGATCGTGAACTCATTCTCGACATCTACGAGCTGATCACCGGCCTGCGCATGAACCACGCGTACATCCGGCCCGGCGGACTCGCCCAGGACCTGCCGCCCGGCGCGGTGGACCAGATCCGCGAGTTCGTGAAGAAGATGCACAAGAACCTTCCGGAGTACGACAAGCTCGCCACCGGAAACCCCATCTTCAAGGCCCGCATGCAGGACGTCGGCTACCTCGACCTGGCCGGCTGCATGGCCCTCGGCGCCACCGGCCCGGTCCTCCGTTCCGCCGGCCTCCCGCACGACCTGCGCAAGGCCGAGCCCTACTGCGGCTACGAGACGTACGACTTCGACGTCCCCACCGCCGACACCTGCGACTCCTACGGGCGCTTCCTGATCCGCCTGGAGGAGATGCGGCAGTCGCTGCGCATCGTCGAGCAGTGCCTGGACCGACTGGAGCCGGGTCCGGTCATGGTCGCCGACAAGAAGATCGCCTGGCCCGCCCAACTGGCCCTCGGCCCGGACGGCCTCGGCAACTCGCTCGACCACATCAAGAAGATCATGGGCACCTCCATGGAGGCCCTGATCCACCACTTCAAGCTGGTGACGGAGGGCTTCCGGGTACCGCCCGGCCAGGCCTACACCGCCGTCGAGTCGCCCAAGGGCGAACTGGGCGTGCACGTCGTCTCCGACGGCGGCACCCGCCCCTACCGGGTCCACTTCCGCGACCCGTCCTTCACCAATCTGCAGGCCATGGCGGCGATGTGCGAAGGCGGCCAGGTCGCCGACGTCATCGTCGCCGTCGCGTCCATCGACCCCGTGATGGGAGGCGTCGACCGGTGACCACCACCCCCGAGGGCGTCAGCCTGGGCATGCCCCAACTGCCCCCGCCGGACTACCCGGACGATGTCCGCGCCCGCCTCGCGGCGGACGCGCGCGAACTCATCGCCCGCTACCCCGACTCCCGCTCGGCGCTCCTTCCGCTGCTGCACCTCGTGCAGTCGGAGGAAGGGCACGTCACTCGCACCGGCATGCAGTTCTGCGCGGACATGCTGGACCTGACCACCGCGGAGGTGACGGCGGTCGCGACCTTCTACACCATGTACCGCCGCAAGCCGTCCGGTGACTACCAGGTCGGCGTCTGCACCAACACGCTGTGCGCGGTCATGGGCGGCGACGCCATCTTCGAAGCCCTCCAGGAGCACCTGGGCGTCGGCAACGGCGAGACGACTGACGACGGCAAGGTGACGCTGGAGCACATCGAGTGCAACGCCGCCTGCGACTTCGCCCCCGTGGTGATGGTCAACTGGGAGTTCTTCGACAACCAGACCCCGGGCAGCGCCAAGCGCCTCGTCGACGACCTCCGCGCGGGCGCCCGCGTCGAGCCGACCCGCGGTGCCCCCCTGTGCACCTTCAAGGAGACGGCCCGGATCCTCGCGGGCTTCCCGGACGAGCGCCCCGGCGCCGTCGAGGCGACCGGCGGCGCGGGCCCCGCCTCGCTGATCGGGCTGCGCCTGGCCAAGGGCGAGGCACCCCCCGCGCGCGTGGTCAACCCGCGCACGGGCGGACCGGAGGGCACCCAGCCGACTGCCGAGGAGGGGGAGTGATGACGTTGGCCGCCGAGATCGACAACGAGACCAGCCCGGAGAAGCTGCTCGCGCCGGTGCTTTCGGCCTTCTGGGACGAGGACAAGTCCTGGACGCTGGAGACCTACCGCCGCCACGACGGCTATGAGGGGCTGCGCAAGGCTCTCGCGATGGCGCCGGACGACCTGATCGCCTATGTGAAGGACTCGGGCCTGCGCGGCCGCGGCGGCGCGGGCTTCCCCACCGGAATGAAGTGGCAGTTCATTCCGCAGGGCGACGGCAAACCGCACTATCTAGTTGTCAACGCCGACGAGTCGGAGCCAGGGACCTGCAAGGACATCCCGCTCCTCTTCGCGAACCCGCACAGCCTCATCGAGGGCATCGTGATCGCCTGTTACGCGATCCGTTCTTCGCATGCGTTCATCTATCTGCGGGGTGAAGTCGTCCCCGTGCTGCGGCGGTTGCACGAGGCCGTCCGTGAGGCCTACGCGGCGGGCTATCTCGGCAAGAACGTCCTCGGCAGCGGACTCGACCTCGAACTCACCGTGCACGCGGGCGCGGGCGCGTACATCTGTGGTGAGGAGACCGCGCTGCTCGACTCGCTGGAAGGCCGCCGTGGCCAGCCGCGACTCCGTCCCCCTTTCCCTGCGGTCGAGGGCCTCTACGCATGCCCCACTGTTGTCAATAACGTCGAGTCCATCGCGTCGGTTCCCGCGATCCTGAATCGCGGAAAAGACTGGTTCAAATCGATGGGGAGCGAGAAGTCGCCCGGCTTCACGCTCTATTCGCTCAGCGGGCACGTCACCTCGCCCGGCCAGTACGAGGCGCCGCTCGGCATCACGCTGCGCCAGCTCCTCGACATGAGCGGCGGCATGCGGGCGGGCCACCGCCTCAAGTTCTGGACGCCGGGCGGCTCCTCGACGCCGATGTTCACCGACGAGCACCTCGACGTGCCGCTCGATTACGAGGGCGTGGGCGCCGCCGGATCCATGCTCGGCACCAAGGCCCTGCAGTGCTTCGACGAGACGACCTGCGTGGTGCGGGCCGTGACCCGCTGGACCGAGTTCTACGCCCACGAGTCCTGCGGCAAGTGCACGCCCTGCCGCGAAGGGACGTACTGGCTCGTGCAGTTGCTGCGCGACATCGAGGCCGGCAAGGGCGTCATGTCCGACCTCGACAAGCTGAACGACATCGCCGACAACATCAACGGCAAGTCCTTCTGCGCCCTCGGCGACGGCGCCGCCTCGCCGATCTTCTCCTCGCTGAAGTACTTCCGCGAGGAGTACGAGGAGCACATCACCGGCCGGGGCTGCCCCTTCGACCCCGCCAAGTCCACGCTCTGGGCCGACCGGAGCGGCCGGTCCGACACCCACACGGAGGTGAACGCATGACAGTGACCACCAATAGCGCTCCCTCCGGGGGCGGGGAAGCGGCGGTTCCGCCGGAGGACCTGGTCTCGCTGACGATCGACGGCATCGAGATCAGCGTCCCCAAGGGCACCCTGGTGATCCGCGCCGCCGAACTCCTCGGCATCGAGATCCCGCGCTTCTGCGACCACCCGCTGCTCGACCCCGCCGGTGCCTGCCGTCAGTGCATCGTCGAGGTCGAGGGCCAGCGCAAACCGATGGCCTCCTGCACCATCACCTGCACCGACGGCATGGTGGTGAAGTCGCAGCTCACGTCGCCGGTCGCCGAGAAGGCGCAGCGCGGTGTGATGGAGCTGCTGCTCATCAACCACCCGCTGGACTGCCCGGTCTGCGACAAGGGCGGAGAGTGCCCGCTGCAGAACCAGGCCATGCAGGTCGGCGAACCGGACTCCCGGTTCGAGGGCAGGAAGCGCACGTACGAGAAGCCCGTACCGATCTCCACACAGGTGCTGCTGGACCGTGAGCGGTGCGTGCTGTGCGCACGCTGCACCCGCTTCTCCAACCAGATCGCGGGCGACCCGATGATCGAGCTGATCGAGCGCGGCGCGCTCCAGCAGGTCGGTACGGGCGACGGTGACCCCTTCGAGTCGTACTTCTCCGGGAACACCATCCAGATCTGCCCGGTGGGCGCGCTCACCTCGCACGCGTACCGCTTCCGGTCGCGTCCCTTTGATCTGGTGTCGTCGCCTTCGGTGTGCGAGCACTGCGCGGGCGGCTGCGCGACGCGTACGGACCACCGGCGCGGCAAGGTCATGCGGCGGCTCGCGCAGGACGACCCGGAGGTCAACGAGGAGTGGATCTGCGACAAGGGGCGCTTCGGCTTCCGGTACGCGCAGAAGCCGGACCGGTTGACCACGCCGCTGGTGCGGGACGCCGACTCCGGAGAGCTCGTTCCGGCGTCGTGGCCCGAGGCGCTGGAGGCGGCGGCCAAGGGGCTCGCGGCGGCCCGGGGGCGTGCCGGGGTGCTGACCGGTGGTCGGCTCACCGTGGAGGACGCGTACGCGTACAGCAAGTACGCGCGCGTGGCGCTCGGTACGAACGACATCGACTTCCGTGCGCGGGTGCACAGCAGTGAGGAGGCCGACTTCCTCGCGGCGCGTGTCGCCGGGCGCGGCCGGGACCTCGACGGCACCGGAGTCACGTACGGCGCCCTGGAGAAGGCCCCGGCGGTGCTGCTCGCCGGGATCGAGTCCGAGGAGGAGGCGCCCGGCGTCTTCCTGCGGCTGCGCAAGGCCTGGCGCAAGCACGGTCAGCGCACCTTCTCGCTCGCCACGTACGCAACCCGCGGCCTGGAGAAGGCCGGTGGCACGTTGCTGCCCGCGGCGCCGGGCACCGAGACCGAGTGGCTGGACGCGCTCGCCGCGGGCGTGGGCCTCGCGGACGACGGCGCCAAGGCCGCCGAGGCGCTGCGCTCCGAAGGCGCCGTGATCGTCGTCGGGGAGCGGCTCGCCAGCGTGCAGGGCGGCCTCACCGCCGCCGTGCGGGCCGCGGCCGCGACCGGCGCCCACTTGGTGTGGATCCCACGCCGCGCGGGTGAGCGCGGGGCGATCGAGGCGGGCGCCGTGCCGTCGCTGCTTCCGGGCGGCCGCCCGGCCACCGACCCGCGCGCGCGGGACGAGGTCGCCGGTGCCTGGGGCGTCGCCGAACTCCCGCACCGCTACGGCCGGGACACCGGCCAGATCATCGAGGCCGCCGCGACCGGCGAGCTGGGCGCGCTGCTCGTCGGGGGTGTGGACGTCGCCGACCTGCCCGACCCGGCACGCGCGCGTGCGGCACTCGACGAGGTGGGCTTCCTGGTCTCCCTGGAGCTGCGGCCGAGCGAGGTGACGGAACGTGCCGACGTGGTCCTTCCGGTGGCCGCCGTCGCCGAGAAGCCGGGCACGTTCCTCAACTGGGAGGGCAGGGCCCGGCTTTTCGAGGCCGCGCTGAAGCCGGACCAGATGACCCGCAAGTCGTCCCCGGCCGACGCCCGTGTCCTGCACATGCTGGCCGACGCGGGCGACATCCACCTGGGCCTGCCCGACCTGCTGACCGTCCGGCGCGAGTTGGACCGGCTCGGCGGCTGGGACGGGCCGCACGCCACCGAGCCGTTGGAGACCGGGGCCCAGCCGCCCCGGCCCGCCGCCGGTGAGGCCGTTCTCGCCGGTCACCGGCTGCTGCTCGACCAGGGTCGGCTCCAGGAGGGCGACGACGCGCTCGCGGGCACGCGGCACGCGGCCGTGGCCCGGCTGTCGGCGGCCACCGCGGCCGAGATCGGCGTCAAGGGCGGCGACACGCTCACGGTCACCGGACCGGCGGGCGCGACCACGCTGCCGCTCCTTGTCACCCAGATGCCCGACCGGGTGGTCTGGCTCCCGCTGAACTCGACCGGGGGAGGCGTCACTTCGGACACCGGCGCCTGCCCGGGCGATCTGGTCCGCGTCGGCCCGGCCGGCCTTGCGGTCCCCGCCGAGGCCACGGAGGTGACGTCGTGATGCTGCAGGCAGTGCACACCGCGCAGGCATCGGTGCCGCTCGCGGCCGAGGACCTGTCGATGTTCGGCCGGGACCCGTGGTGGCTGATCGGCCTCAAGGCCGTCTTCTGCTTCGCGTTCCTGATGGTGATGGTGCTGTTCTCCATCGTGTGGGAGCGCAAGGTCGTCGCCTGGATGCAGTTGCGCATCGGCCCGAACCGGCACGGCCCCTGGGGCATGCTCCAGTCCCTCGCCGACGGCATCAAGCTGATGCTGAAGGAAGACCTGGTCGTCAAGCGCGCGGACAAGGTGGTCTACATCCTCGCGCCGGTCGTCGCCGCCATTCCGGCCTTCATGGCGATCGCGGTGATCCCCTTCGGGCCCGCGGGCAACGAAGTGTCGATCTTCGGGCACCGCACCACGATGCAGCTCACCGACCTGCCGATCGCGATGCTCTACATCCTCGCGGTCGCCTCGGTCGGCATCTACGGCATCGTGCTCGCGGGCTGGAGCTCCGGCTCCACGTACCCGCTGCTCGGCGGCCTCCGCTCGTGCGCGCAGATGATCTCCTACGAGATCGCGATGGGCGCCGCGTTCGCCTCCGTCTTCCTGTACTCCGGGTCGATGTCGACGTCGCGGATCGTCGAGGCGCAGGAGGGCCGCTGGTACGTCCTGCTGCTCCCGGTCTCGTTCCTGATCTACATCGTGACGATGATCGGTGAGACCAACCGCGCCCCGTTCGACATGCCGGAGTCCGAGGGCGACCTCGTCGGCGGCTTCAACACCGAGTACTCGTCGATCAAGTTCGCGATCTTCATGCTCGCCGAGTACATCAACATGATCACCGTCTCGGCCGTGTCCGTGACGCTCTTCCTGGGCGGCTGGCGGGCTCCCTGGCCCATCAGCACCTTCTGGGAGGGCGCGAACCACGGCTGGTGGCCGATGGCCTGGTTCGTGATCAAGGTCCAGCTGCTGTTGTTCTTCTTCATCTGGCTGCGCGGCACGCTGCCGCGCGTGCGCTACGACCAGCTGATGAAGCTCGGCTGGAAGGTCCTCATCCCGGTGTCGGTGGTGTGGCTCATGCTCGTCGCCACGGTGCGGGCGCTGCGCAACGAGGACTACGACTTCAGCGAGATCGCGCTCTACGTAGGCGGCGGAGTGCTCGCCCTGTTGTTGCTCTCCGTACTCATCGACATCTTCCGCGACAAGCGCGAGAAGCAGGAGGCGGCCGAGGACTCCGAGTCCGAGGCGTCCGGTGCCTTCGACCCGATGGCCGGCGGATTCCCGGTGCCGCCGCTACCCGGGCAGACCCTGCCGCCCGTGCCGCGCCGACGCCCGCGCCACGAGCGGGAGCTGATTGTCAGTGGTGGGCCCGATACTCAAAGTGACGGAAAGGAGGCGTCCGATGGCTGAGCAGTCGAACATGCCGGACCGGCCGAAGCGCTCGCAGCTGCCCGAGCAGCAGCAGGCGGCCGACCCGCAGCAGTCGAACCAGTCCAACCAGGGGTTCCAGAACCCCGTCGCGGGCTTCGGCGTGACCTTCAAGGCCATGTTCAAGAAGCGGCTGACCGAGCAGTATCCGGAGCAGCAGAAGACCACCGCACCCCGGTTCCACGGCCGGCACCAGCTCAACCGCCATCCGGACGGCCTGGAGAAATGCATTGGCTGCGAGCTGTGCGCCTGGGCCTGCCCCGCGGACGCCATCTACGTGGAGGGCGCGGACAACACCGAAGAGGAGCGCTACTCCCCGGGCGAGCGGTACGGCCGCGTCTACCAGATCAACTACGCCCGCTGCATCCTCTGCGGCCTGTGCATCGAGGCGTGCCCCACGCGCGCGCTGACGATGACGAACGAGTTCGAGCTCGCCGACAGCAGCCGCGAGAACCTGATCTACACCAAGGAGCAGCTCCTCGCCGGCCTCGAAGAGGACATGGTCGACTCGCCGCACGCGATCTACCCCGGCATGGACGAGGGCGACTACTACCGCGGCCTGGTCACCCAGGCCGCGCCGGGCACGGTGCCCCAAGTGGCCGTCTCCAAGGGTGAGAAGCCCGTCTCCGGAGAGGGCGCCGCCGAGGGGACCGGCTCCGGTGAAGGGGCCGGGGCCTCGCGCGAGCAGGGGGTGGGCGCATGACCGCCGTCGCGGCCTACACCACCTCCACCGGCGAGGCCCTGCAGTTCTGGGTGCTCGGCACGGTCGCCGTGATCGGCGCGCTGTGCACGATCCTGATGCGCAAGGCGGTGCACAGCGCGCTCTGTCTCGCCGGGACCATGATCATCCTCGCGGTGTTCTACCTGGCCAACGGCGCGTACTTCCTGGGCATCGTCCAGATCGTGGTCTACACCGGCGCGATCATGATGCTGTTCCTCTTCGTGGTCATGCTCGTCGGTGTCACCGCCGCCGACTCCCTGAAGGAGACCATCAAGGGTCAGCGCTGGCTGGCGGCCCTGTGCGGATTCGGCTTCGCCATCCTGCTGTTCGCGGGCATCGGCAACGCCTCCCTGAAGGACTTCAACGGCCTGGCCAAGGCGAACGCGAACGGCAACGTGGAGGGGCTCGCGGCCCTCATCTTCACGAAGTACGTCTTCGCCTTCGAGATCACCGGCGCCCTGCTGATCACGGCGACGGTCGGCGCGATGGTCCTCACCCACCGCGAGCGCACGGAGCGCGCCAAGACCCAGCGCGAGCGCGCCGAGGAGCGCGTGCGCGCGGGCAAGCACCTGCCGCCGCTGCCCGCCCCGGGTGTGTACGCCCGGCACAACGCGGTGGACATCGCGGGCCTGCTCCCCGACGGCACCCCCTCGGAGCTCACGGTCAACCAGACGCTGCGTGAGCGCGGCCAGATCCGTGACGTCTCCAGCGAGGCGCTGAACGACCTGCGGGCCCTGGAGCAGCGCGCCTCGGACCGCCTGGAGCGGCCAGGACCGCTCCGTACGGGCAGCGGCAGGGCCGGCGAGTCCGCGTCCGACCCGGTCGCCGCGGCGGCGGGCGAGCAGACCGAGGAGGCGTCGAAGTGAATCCCGTCAACTACCTGTATCTGGCGGCCCTGCTGTTCGCGATCGGCGCCACCGGCGTGCTGATCCGGCGGAACGTGATCGTCGTCTTCATGTGCGTCGAGCTGATGCTGAACGCCTGCAACCTCGCGTTCGTCGCCTTCGCCCGGCTGCACGGCAACCTGGACGGCCAGATCATCGCCTTCTTCACGATGGTCGTCGCCGCCGCGGAAGTCGTGGTCGGGCTCGCGATCATCGTGTCGCTGTTCCGCTCCCGTCACTCGGCCTCGGTCGACGACGCCAGCCTGATGAAGCTGTAAGGGGTCGCTAGCACCGTGGACACAGAGAATTTGATTGCGCTGCTGGTAGCGGCGCCTCTGCTGGGAGCGGCCGTACTGCTGTGCGGCGGGCGCCGGTTGGACCGAGTGGGCCACTGGATCGGCACGGCGCTCGCGGCCGTCTCCTTCGTGATCGGGCTCGTGCTCTTCACCGACATGCTCGGCAAGGGGGCCGAGGACCGGTCCCTGCACCAGCACTTGTTCAGCTGGATCCCCGTAGAGGGCTTCCAGGCGGACGTCGCCTTCCAGCTCGACCAGCTGTCGGTGACGTTCGTCCTGCTGATCTCCGGCGTGGGCACGCTGATCCACCTGTACTCGATCGGGTACATGGAGCATGACGAGCGCCGCCGCCGCTTCTTCGGCTACCTGAACCTGTTCCTCGCGGCGATGCTCCTGCTGGTCCTCGCCGACAACTACCTGCTCCTGTACGTCGGCTGGGAGGGCGTGGGCCTCGCCTCGTACCTCCTGATCGGGTTCTGGCAGCACAAGCCCAGCGCGGCCACCGCGGCCAAGAAGGCCTTCCTGGTCAACCGCGTCGGCGACATGGGCCTGTCGATCGCCATCATGCTGATGTTCACCACCTTCGGGACGTTCGCCTTCGAACCCGTCCTGGAGGCCACCGGTGAGACGAGCGAGGGCAAGCTGACGGCGATCGGCCTGATGCTGCTGCTGGCGGCGTGCGGCAAGTCCGCGCAGGTGCCGCTGCAGTCCTGGCTCGGGGACGCGATGGAGGGCCCGACCCCGGTCTCGGCCCTGATCCACGCGGCGACGATGGTGACCGCCGGTGTGTATCTGATCGTGCGCTCCGGGGAGATCTTCAACGGTGCCCCGGACGCGCAGTTGGCCGTCACCGTCGTGGGCGCCGTGACGCTCCTCTTCGGTGCGATCGTCGGTTGCGCGAAGGACGACATCAAGAAGGCCCTCGCCGGTTCGACGATGTCCCAGATCGGCTACATGATCTTGGCCGCGGGCCTCGGCCCCATCGGCTATGTCTTCGCGATCATGCACCTGGTGACGCACGGCTTCTTCAAGGCCGGGCTCTTCCTCGGCGCCGGTTCGGTCATGCACGGCATGAACGACGAGGTGGACATGCGGAAGTACGGGGGCCTGCGCAAGTACATGCCGGTGACCTTCGTGACCTTCGGTCTCGGCTACCTCGCCATCATCGGCTTCCCGGGCCTGTCCGGCTTCTTCTCCAAGGACAAGATCATCGAGGCGGCGTTCGCCAAGGGTGGTACGGAGGGCTGGATCCTCGGCTCCGTGGCGCTGCTCGGCGCGGCCATCACGGCGTACTACATGACACGCGTGATGCTCCTGACCTTCTTCGGAGAGAAGCGCTGGCAGCCGGACGCGGAGGGCAACGCGCCGCATCCGCACGAGTCGCCGAAGTCCATGACGATCCCGATGATCCTGCTCGCCTTCGGATCGGTGTTCGCCGGTGGCTTCTTCAGCGTCGGCGACCGCTTCATGCACTGGCTGGAGCCGGTCACGCACCACGACCACGGCGACTCCCCGCTGAGCGCCGCCACGGTCACGGGCGCCACCATGGTGGTCCTGGTCATCGGCGTCACCCTGGCCTGGCTCCAGTACGGCCGCCGCCCGGTGCCCGTGGTCGCCCCGCGCGGCTCGCTGCTCACCCGCGCGGCCCGGCGCGACCTGCTCCAGGACGACTTCAACCACGTGGTCCTGGTGCGCGGCGGCGAGCACCTCACGCGCTCCCTGGTGTACGTCGACCACACCCTGGTCGACGGCGTGGTCAATGGCACGGCGGCCTCGGTCGGCGGGCTCTCCGGACGGCTGCGCAAGCTGCAGAACGGCTACGCCCGCAGCTACGCGGTCTCGATGTTCGGCGGCGCGGCGGTCCTCATCGCCGCGACCCTGCTGATGAGGGCGGTCTGATACCGATGTCGTTTCCTCTGCTGACAGCGACGGCCGCGCTTCCCGCGGTCGGCGCGATCGCCACGGCGGCCGTCCCGGCCGCCCGGCGGACCGCCGCCAAGTGGCTCGCGCTGTTCTTCTCGCTGGCCACGCTCGCGCTGGCCGTCGTGGTCGCCGTCCGGTTCGACCCGGACGGTGACCGCTATCAACTGACCGAATCACGCGCCTGGATCAAGGACTTCGGGGTGCGGTACGAACTCGGGGTCGACGGCATCGGCGTCGCCCTGATCGCGCTCACCGCCCTGCTGATCCCCTTCATCATCTTGGCGGGCTGGCACGACGCCGACCCCCTGGAAACGAAGTCGTCGCGCTGGCGGCCGACTCAGGGCTTCTTCGCCCTGATCCTGGCCGTCGAGGCGATGGTGATCATCTCCTTCGAGGCCACCGACGTCTTCCTCTTCTACATCTTCTTCGAAGCCATGCTCATCCCGATGTACTTCCTCATCGGCGGCTTCGGAGACCGCGCCCACTCGGGCAGCGACGAGAACGCCTCGGCACAACGCTCGTACGCGGCCGTGAAGTTCCTGCTCTACAACCTGGTCGGCGGCCTCATCATGCTGGCCGCCGTGATCGGGCTCTACGTAGTCGCCGGGAACTTCTCGCTCCAGGAGATCGCCGAAGCGCGGGCCAACGGCTCGCTGGACATGGCGACCAACACCGAGCGACTGCTGTTCCTCGGCTTCTTCTTCGCCTTCGCGGTGAAGGCCCCGCTGTGGCCGCTGCACACCTGGCTGCCGAACGCGATGGGCGAGGCCACGGCCCCGGTCGCCGTGCTGATCACGGCAGTGGTCGACAAGGTCGGCACGTTCGCGATGCTGCGCTTCTGCCTCCAGTTGTTCCCGGAGGCCAGCAAGTGGGCGACGCCCGTCATCCTCGTCCTGGCGTTGGTGAGCATCGTCTACGGAGCGCTGCTCGCCGTCGGCCAGCGCGACATCAAGCGCCTGGTGGCGTACGCGTCGATCTCGCACTTCGGGTTCATCATCCTCGGCATCTTCGCGATGACGTCCCAGGGGCAGTCCGGCGCGACGCTCTACATGGTCAACCACGGCATCTCCACGGCCGCCCTGATGCTGGTCGCCGGCTTCCTGATCTCCCGCCGCGGCTCGCGTCTGATCGCGGACTACGGAGGAGTGCAGAAGGTGGCGCCAGTGCTCGCGGGCACCTTCCTGATCGGCGGTCTGGCCACGCTGTCGCTGCCGGGACTCGCGCCCTTCGTGAGTGAGTTCCTGGTCCTGGTGGGCACGTTCGCGCGCTATCCGGCGGTCGGGATCATCGCGACCTTCGGCATCGTGCTCGCCGCGCTCTACACCCTCGTGCTCTACCAGCGGACGATGACGGGCCCGGTGAAGCCGGAAGTCGCGTCGATGCCCGACCTGAAGGTGCGCGAACTGGCCGTGGTGGCCCCGCTGATCGCCCTCCTGATCGTCCTCGGTGTCTATCCGAAGCCGGTCACCGAGCTGGTGAACCCCGCGGTCAAGCACACCATGTCCGACGTACAGAAGAAGGACCCCAAGCCCGACGTGGAGGCCGCCAAGTGAGTGCGACAGCCGTCCACAGCCTGTGGACAACGACGGCCGCGGCGTCTGTGAACGATGGCATCGACAAGATCGACGCGCCGAACATCGAGTACGGCCAGCTCGCGCCGACCTTGATCGTCATCGGCGCCGCCGTCATCGGAGTGCTCATCGAAGCCTTCGTGCCGCGCAAGTCCCGTTACTACGCCCAGTTGTTCGTGGCCGTCGTCGCCCTCGCCGCCGCCTTCGCCGCGGTCGTCGCCCTCGCGGCCGGGGGCTACGGCACCACGAAGGCCCGCATCGCGGCGATGGGCGCCATCGCCGTCGACGGTCCCGCGCTGTTCCTGCAGGGCACCATTCTCCTCGCCGGAATGGTCGCGATCTTCACCTTCGCGGAGCGCAGGCTCGACCCGGTGGCGCACGGCAACCGCGTCGACTCCTTCGTGGCGCAGGCCGGAGCCGTGCCCGGCAGCCCGGGCGAACAGGCCGCCACCAAGGCCGGATTCGCCACCACCGAGGTGTTCCCGCTGGCGCTGTTCGCCATCGGCGGCATGCTGGTCTTCCCCTCGGCGAACGACCTGCTGACCTTCTTCATCGCCCTGGAAGTCTTCTCGCTGCCGCTGTACCTGCTGTGCGCCCTGGCGCGCCGCAAGCGGCTCATGTCGCAGGAAGCGGCCGTGAAGTACTTCCTCCTCGGCGCCTTCGCCTCCGCGTTCACCCTGTTCGGCATCGCGCTGATCTACGGCTACGCGGGCTCGGTGTCGTACGGCACCGTCGCGAAGGTCGTCGACGGCACGATCACCACGGTCGACCCCGCCCTCGCGGGCACCATGGGCAACGACGCGCTGCTCCTCATCGGCTCCGCGATGATCGTGATGGGCCTGCTCTTCAAGGTCGGCGCGGTGCCGTTCCACATGTGGACGCCCGACGTCTACCAGGGCGCGCCCACGCCGGTGACGGGCTTCATGGCGGCGGCGACGAAGGTGGCCGCGTTCGGCGCGCTGCTTCGTCTCCTTTACGTGGTGCTGCCGGGGCTGCGCTGGGACTGGCGGCCGGTGATGTACGGCGTCGCCGTGATCACGATGCTGGGCGGCGCTATCGTCGCGATCACCCAGACCGACATCAAGCGGCTCCTCGCGTACTCGTCGATCGCGCACGCGGGCTTCATCCTCGCGGGTGTCATCGCGACGACCGAGGACGGCGTCTCGTCGGTGCTGTTCTACCTGGGTGCGTACTCCTTCGTGACGATCGGCGCGTTCGCGGTGGTCACGCTCGTACGGGACGCGGGCGGCGAGGCGACACACCTGTCGAAGTGGGCGGGGCTCGGCCGCCGCTCGCCGCTGGTCGCCGCGGTGTTCGCCGTCTTCCTCCTCGCCTTCGCGGGCATCCCGCTGACCTCCGGGTTCTCGGGGAAGTTCGCGGTGTTCAAGGCGGCTGCCGAGGGGGGCGCGGGCGCGCTGGTCGTGGTCGGTGTGATCTCGTCCGCGATCGCGGCGTTCTTCTACATCCGCGTGATCGTCCTGATGTTCTTCAGCGAGCCGAAGGCGGACGGCCCGACGGTCGCCGTGCCGTCGCCGCTGACGATGACGGCGATCGGGGTCGGGGTAGCGGTGACGCTGGTGCTCGGTGTGGCGCCGCAGTACTTCCTCGATCTGGCCGGCCAGTCGGGAGTCTTCGTCCGGTAGTCAGGGCTTCGGCTCCGCTTGCCTCGTGTACGTGCCGCCCGGTGTCCCGCAGCTCGCGGGAGGCCGGGCGGTGGCGTGTGCGGGGCCTGGGGCGGGGTGCGGGCCGGGCGGGGCGTCGCGGGCAGCCGGGCGGCGCGGCGGCGGGGTGGCGGAGGTGGTGCGGCGGCGGGGTGGCCAATTCTTCACACCGCGGGGGCGAGCCTGTGGATAACTTCGTGGGCTGTCGGCGCGGACCCCTATCGTGGACGCAGTGGTGGAAGCACGCGGTGGTCGAGGCGTGACGTACGGGGGCTGGGCGATGTATGGGATCGGTGGCATGACAGAGATGGACGAGGGCGCGAGTCGGTTCGCGGAGCCGGACCCGTTCGACGACCCCTTCGGGGACCCGGAGGAGGACCCCTTCGGCGACCCGGGTGAGGACCCGTTCGCGGACGCGCACCTGGGTGCCGGACCGGGCGCGAGCGCGGGCGTGGGCGCGGCCGCGAGCGCCTCGGGCAACGCCCTGGAGACGCTGCACCGCGTCTTCGGGTACGACGCCTTCCGTGGCGAGCAGGAAGCGATCATCGACCATGTGGTCGCGGGCGGCGACGCCGTCGTCCTCATGCCGACCGGCGGCGGCAAGTCCCTCTGCTATCAGATCCCGGCCCTGGTGCGCCCCGGCACCGGCGTCGTGGTCTCCCCGCTCATCGCGCTGATGCAGGACCAGGTGGACGCGCTCAGGGCCGTCGGCGTGCGGGCCGGGTTCATGAACTCGACGCAGGACTTCGACGAGCGCCGGGTGGTGGAGGCCGAGCTGCTCGCGGGCGAGCTGGACGTGCTCTACCTGGCACCGGAGCGGCTGCGCCTGGACGCCACGCTCGGCCTGCTCTCCCGGGCCAAGATCTCCGTCTTCGCCATCGACGAGGCGCACTGCGTCGCCCAGTGGGGCCACGACTTCCGCCCCGACTATCTGTCCCTGTCCGTCCTCGGCGAGCGCTGGCCGGACGTGCCCCGCATCGCCCTGACCGCGACGGCCACGGACGCCACGCACCGGGAGATCACCCAGCGCCTGGCCATGCCCGACGCCAAGCACTTCGTGGCGAGCTTCGACCGGCCGAACATCCAGTACCGGATCGTGCCGAAGGCCGAACCGAAGAAGCAGCTCCTGTCCTTCCTCAAGGAGGAGCACGAGGGCGACGCGGGCATCGTCTACTGCCTCTCGCGCAACGCGGTGGAGCGGACCGCCGAGTATCTCCGCGCCCACGGCATCGAAGCGGTGCCGTACCACGCGGGTCTGGACGGCGGGACGCGCGCGCTGCACCAGTCGCGGTTCCTGCGCGAGGACGGCCTGGTGGTGGTCGCCACGATCGCCTTCGGCATGGGCATCGACAAGCCGGACGTCCGCTTCGTCGCCCACCTCGACCTGCCCAAGTCGGTCGAGGGGTACTACCAGGAGACGGGCCGCGCGGGCCGCGACGGCATGCCCTCGACGGCCTGGATGGCGTACGGCCTCCAGGACGTCGTCCAGCAGCGCAAGCTCATCCAGGGCAGCGAGGGCGACGAGGCGTTCCGGCGCCGGGCGGCCGCCCACCTGGACGCCATGCTGGCGCTGTGCGAGACCGCCCAGTGCCGCCGCGCCCAGCTCCTGACCTACTTCGGCCAGGACCCCACCGCCCGGTCCTGCGGGAACTGCGACACCTGCCTCACCCCACCGGAGACCTGGGACGGCACGGTGGCCGCCCAGAAGCTCCTGTCGACCGTCGTGCGGCTGCAGCGGGAGCGCGGCCAGAAGTTCGGCGCGGGCCAGATCATCGACATCCTCCTGGGCCGCAGAACCGCCAAGATCATCCAGTTCGACCACGACCAGTTGTCCGTCTTCGGCATCGGCGAGGAGCTCGCCGAGGGCGAATGGCGGGGCGTCGTCCGGCAGTTGCTCGCGCAAGGGCTGCTCGCGGTCGAGGGGGAGTACGGCACGTTGGTGCTGACCGAGGCGAGCGGCGCCGTGCTCGGCCGGCAGCGGGAGGTACCCCTGCGCAAGGAGCCCAAGAAGCCCGCCACGGCGGCGCGTTCGGGGTCCAAGGGGGAGCGCAAGGCGCGGGCCGCCGCCGCGGTGGCCGAGTTGGCCCCCGAGGCCGTCGCCGTCTTCGAGGCGCTGCGGGCCTGGCGGGCCGCGCAGGCTCGGGAGCTGGGGGTGCCCGCCTACGTCATCTTCCATGACGCGACGTTGCGGGAGATCGCGTCGGTGCGGCCGACGTCCGTCGGGGAGCTGGGGGGTATCGGCGGGGTCGGTGAGAAGAAGTTGGCCACGTATGGGGACGGGGTGCTGGAGGTGGTGGCGGGGGTGGGGGAGTAGGCCCTGGCGGGGCTTTCCCCAGCCCCTCCCCTTCCCGAAACCGGGGGCTGCGCCCCCGGGCCCCCGCTGATCGGCGCTTCGCGCCTCGTCCTCAATCTCCCCCAAGCTCTTAAGGAGCAGGGGGGACCCCCACGACGGGCTGAGAATGTGCGGGCAAGTTTTCAGCCCCTCCGGCGTTTGAGGAGCGGGGTCTGGGGCGGAGCCCCAGTTTCGGGAAAGGGGCGGGTCTGGGGCGCCCCGAGAGGCCCCCGGGCCTCAGCCCCGCGTAGCCGCGATCCGCCCCGTGACCTCGCCCAGGCCCACCCGGCTTCCCCCCGGCCCGGGGGCCCACGCGGTCATCGTGACGACGTCGCCGTCCTCGAGGAACGTGCGCTTGCCATCGGGAAGTTCGAGGGGATCGCGCCCGTTCCAGGTCAGCTCGATGAGGGAGCCGAACTGGTCGGGGGAGGGTCCGCTGACGGTGCCGGAGCCGTAGAGGTCGCCGGTGCGCAGGGAGGCACCGTTGACGGTCATGTGGGTGAGCTGCTGTGCGGCGGTCCAGTAGACGGTGGAGAAGGGGGGTTCGGAGATGACGTGACCGTTGAGGGAGACGGTGATGCGGAGGTCGTAGCCGCCGGGCTCGTCGGCGACGGACTCGGCGGAGTCGTCGAGGTAGGGCAGCAGCGCCTCGGTGCGCGCGGGTGGCGCGACGCGGGCGGCGTCCAGGGCCTCCAGGGGCGTGATCCAGGCCGACACGGAGGTGGCGAAGGACTTGCCGAGGAAGGGGCCGAGGGGGACGTACTCCCAGGCCTGGAGGTCGCGGGCGGACCAGTCGTTGAGGAGGCAGAGCCCGAAGACGTGCTCGCGGAAGTCCGTGAGGGGCACGGGCGTCCCCAGCGTGGAGGGCGCGCCGACGACGAAGCCGACCTCGGCCTCGATGTCGAGCTTGGTGGAGGGCCCGAAGACGGGCGCGGTGTCGGCGGGCGCCTTGCGCTGGCCGGTGGGGCGCACCACGTCTGTGCCGGAGACCACGACGGTGCCGGACCGGCCGTGGTAACCGATGGGCAGGTGCTTCCAGTTGGGGGTGAGCGGGGTGGGCGCGTCCGGGCGGAACATCCGGCCCAGGTTCGAGGCGTGGTGCTCGGAGGCGTAGAAGTCGACGTAGTCCGCGACCTCGAAGGGCAGGTGCAGGGTGACGTCGGAGAGGGGGTGGAGCAGCGGGCGGACGACGTCGCGGTGGGCGGGGACCGTCACCCAGGCGGTGAGGGCGCGGCGGACGTCGCTCCAGGTCCGGCGGCCGGCGGCGAGCAGCGGGCCCAGGGTGGGCTGGGCGAGCAGCGAGACGTAGGGCGAGCCGAGGGCGGCGCCTGCCGCGCCCGCGTCCAGGACGTACGAGCCGAGGCGGACGCCGACGCGGCGCCCGTCGGCGGCGGCAGAACCGGGCGCCGACCCGGGCGCGGGGTCGGTGGCTGACCCGGCCGGGGAGAAGACCCCGTACGGAAGATTGTGCGGGCCGAAGGGGTCGCCCTCGGGGAGGTCGAGCGGGTTCTGCTCGGACATGCGTTCCTGCCTCGCTTTCCAATCTGAGTGCTCACACGTTACGTCGGAAGCTTCTCCAGGGGCAGTGTCTAAAGAGTTCGCAATGTCCGGATAAACCGGGGGTGGAATGGTCAGTTCCTGCATAGCTTCCTTTGGGGGACACGGACAGGGGTGGGTCCGGTTCGGTGCCAGGGAACGCGTGGGGGGACCCGTGACCATTTCCAGGGGCGGCATGGGCTTACGACCAGACCGCGAAGTGCCCGGCCTCATCGTGAAGTTCGGCGACTACCCGTTGCACCACGGTGGAGTGGGGGCGATCCGCAGCCTGGGGCGGCTCGGCATCCCCATGTACGCGATCACCGAGGACCGGCACACGCCTGCCGCCGCGTCCCGCTACCTCACGCGCGCGTTCCCGTGGCGGACCACCGGCATCGAGGACCCGGCGTACCTGGTGGACGGGCTGCTGCGGATCGGACGGCGGATCGGCAGGCCGACGGTGCTGATCCCGACGGACGAGGAAGCGGCGGTGCTGATCGCCGAGCACCAGCGGGAGCTGGCGGAGGCGGACTTCGGGGGGTTCCTGTTCCCGCCGGTGGTACCCGCGCTGCCGCGGCGCCTCGCCAGCAAGCAGGGGCTGCACGAGCTGTGTGTGGAGCACGGTCTGGCGTCGCCCGCGTCGGTGTGCCCGCAGAGTCAGGAGGACGTAGAGAAGTTCGCCGCGACGGCCCGGTTCCCGGTCATCGCCAAGAACAGGGAGGCGTTCCAGCGTCGCGAACGGCCCGCCGTGAACGGCACCACCCGCATCAACACCCCCGAAGGACTGCTGAAGCTGGCCCCCGGCTGGGGCGAGCGGCCCGGCGTGATCCTGCAGGAGTACCTGCCGCGCGAGCAGGCCGAGGACTGGGTGGTGCACGCCTACTTCGACGCGGACTCCACCCCGCTCGCCCTGTTCACCGGCGTGAAGGTCCGCTCCTGGCCGCCGCACGCGGGCATGACGGCGATGGCGTACGTCGTCGACAACCCGGAACTCGCGGACCTCGCCGCGCGTTTCATCAAAGAGATCGGCTTCACCGGCATCATCGACCTCGACCTCCGCTTCGACCGCCGCGACGGTCAGTACAAACTGCTTGACTTCAACCCACGCATGGGCGCCCAGTTCCGCCTCTTCGAGAGCGAGTCGGGGATCGACGTCGTCCGGGCGATGCACCTGCATCTGACCGGCCGTCCCGTCCCCGAAGGGGAGCAGCGCGCGGGACACCGCTATGTCGTGGAGAACATCGACCTGCCCGCCTATCTCGCCTACCGCCGCAGCGGCTATGTGACGCCGCACGCCCCGTCCCGTGCCAGCGGCACGGAGCTGGCGTGGCTCGCGGCGGACGACATGCTGCCGGTCTTCACGATGCTTGCGCGTTTCGTACGGCCAGGAGCGAAGCATCTGTTCCAACTGTGGCGGACCAACCGCCGCGGCGGCACGACCACGAAGTGACGGTGCGCCCGTGCGACGGCACGGCGCACACAACGTCCCGGGGAGGGACTTCGTGAATCAACCAGTCCAATCAGCGCAACCAGTCGTCGTCATCGGAGCGGGCCCCTACGGCCTGTCCACAGCGGCGCACCTGCGGGCCCGGGGCATCCCGGTGCGCGTGTTCGGCGAGCCGATGGTGAGCTGGCAGGCGCACATGCCCGCGGGCATGTTCCTCAAGTCGACCCCCGCGGCGTCGACCATAGACGCCCCGCAGCGCGGCCACACTCTCGTCGACTACTGCGCCGCGGAGGGCCTGTCCCCGCTGGTCACGGACGAGGACATCATCCCCGTCGAGACGTTCGTCGGGTACGGGCAGTGGTTCCAGGAGAAGCTCGTGCCCGACCTGGAGCGGGTGCGGGTGATGTCCGTCGACCCCCGTCCTGCCGGGGGCTTCGAGCTGAAGCTGGACTCCGGGGAGCAGTTCGCCGCCCGCGCGGTCGTCGTCGCCACTGGCCTGTCCGGCCTGTCGCGGCTGCCGTCCGAGCTGGCCGCGGCCGCGCCGGACGGCCCCTCGCCCGCGGGCCCCGTCTCGCACAGCGCCCAGCACCACGACCTCTCGCGGTACGCGGGCCAGGACCTGCTCGTCGTCGGCGCCGGGCAGTCCGCCCTGGAAACGGCGGTGCTCGCCGCGGAGGCGGGCGCGCGGGTGCGGGTGGTGGCGCGCGGGCGGCGCTCGGTGGCGTTCGGCGGGCCGCCCTGGGAGCAGCCGAAGCTGCGCCCGGAGTCCCCCTTCGGCCGCGCCTGGTCGCTGTACGCGCTGAGCTACTACGCCGGGGGATACCGCCACCTCCCGGCAGCCACCCGGCATTACCTCACCCGCCGCGTCCTCGGCCCGCTCGGTGCCTGGTGGCTGCGGGAGCGGTTCGAGCGGAAGGTCGAGGCCCGCGAGGTGCGGCGCATCGTGACGGCGGGCACGCGCGACGGCCGCCCCGTGCTCAGCGTCGAGACCCTCGGCGGCCGCGCCCGGGAGCTCGCGGCCGACCACGTCATCGCCGCGACGGGGTACCGCGTGGACCTGGCCGCCCTCAGCTTCCTCGGCCACGGCCTGCGCGCCCGCCTCGCCACCAGCCGCGGCACGCCCAAGCTGGGCGCGGGCTATGTCTCGTCGGTGCCCGGTCTGTACTTCACGGGCATGCTCGCCGGGTCGTCGTACGGTCCGGTGATGCGGTTCGTGTGCGGCACGGAGTTCGCCTCGCCGCGGCTGGCGGGGCATCTGGCGGCGGCTTATCGGGGGGCGTGAGGGCGGGTAGATCGGGAAGCGCGGGCCCGGTCCGCCGGGCTCAGCGCTCGACCGTCGTCGTCCGGGCTCAGCGCTCGACCATCACTGTCTGGGCTCAGCGCGCGACCGTCGCTGTCTGGGCTCAGCGCTCAACCACCGGCATCGGTGCGGGCTGGACCTTCCGCATGCGCTCCGGCGTCCAGTAGTCCGCCGCGGAGGTCCCGCTGTGCTCGACCTCCTTGCTGCTCACGGTGTCCGACCCCTTGCCGGGCGTCGCGCGGGACTCCTTGCCGGTTGCCGTGTCCGACACCGCAGCCCCCGGGCGTGACTCCCGGCCGCTGCCGTCCGAGCCCGTGTCCGCGGCCGCTGCCTGCCAGGTGAGGAGCCCCGTGAGCAGCGCGGCGGAGGCGGCGGCGGTGACGGCGAGCTTGCGGGCCGGGCGGAGAGTCATGTCGTTCCTTCGTGCCAGGTGACGTACGGAGGCCTTCCCGCGTACGGAAGACCGGCTTGCGTCTGTGCGACGTGCGCGCGGCACAAACGGTTCCCCGCCGCTACTGCTGCACCTCGCGCACCCACGCCCGCAGCCCCGCCATGAACCCCTCCCGCTGCTCCGCCGGGAGCCCCGCGAGGGCGCGAAGCAGCGGCTCGCCCCGGCGGGCGACGAACGACTCGAGCAGCGGGCGGTACTCCTCGGCGAGGGACACGAGCACCCGGCGGCGGTTCGTCTCGTCCGGGGTGCGCGTGACGATGCCCGCCCGCGCCAGGCCCCCGACCAGTTCGCTCGCCGTCGGCAGGGACACCTGGAGCCGGCCCGCGATACCGCTGACGGTCAACGGTTCGTCGGCCGCCAGGAGCTGGGGCAGCACCGCGCCATGACGCGGCGTCAGCCCATGGCTCTCCATCGCCTCGCGCAGCGGCTCCGGCATCAGCGCGCTCACCGCCGCGCCCCGGAAGTACGGCTCGAGCAGGGGCACGAGCCCCACGATCCGGATCTCGACGGGGGTGAGGGGAAGGGCGGGACCGGCCGTCGCCTTCCTCGGCCCTGGCCCCGGCCCCGGCCGTGGTCCTGTTCCTGGCCCCGGCCCTGTTCCTGGCCCCGGTTCTTGCGCGCTCTGCATTCCGTGAGTGTAGTTTGTTTGGGAGTCCAAACTGTTTGGGTATCCAAAGTATTACGAGCGCGGTGCGACCTACGAGATTCCTGAAGGTGAGTGAGCATGCCGACGATCAGCTACCACGACGCCGTCAACGACGCGTTGGAACGACTGGAGGACCTCGGCTACGAGCGCGGCGTCGGCGTCGACCTCGCCAACCACGGGCCGATGGGCGCCGAGGCCGTCGCGGTGCTCGGGCACGGCGACGAGGTGGCCCGCTGGATCGGGCGCTATCGGCGCGCGCTCGACCACCACGAGCGCCCCGCCGCGCGCTTCGTCCTCGACCCCGCCGACGAGGCGTCGTGGCGTCCCGCGCTGGGCGATTTCGGCCGAGCGGGGGACTGGGAGCGGCTGTTCGCGCGTGAACTCGCCACGGATGCCTGGCGCGACGTCCTCGCCCGCTGGTGGCCGCGCCTGCTCCCCGGCCTCTTCGCCGGACTGACGCACGGCCTGATCCGGACGGCGCACGCGGTACGCGGACTCTCCGTCGCCGGGGACGCGCCGACGCCGCTCCAGCTCGACGAGTTGGCCAGGGGCCTGGCGTACTGGGCCGCTCGCTACCGTGCGCTGCCCGGCAGCCCCGCCCTGCGCGGCCCTCACACCGTCCCGGCGGCCGTCGCCGCGCTGCCCCGCGTCCCGCTCGACGGCCCGCGCGGACCGGCCGTGGCCGCCGGTCGCCTCGACGCCCTCGACCGACTCCCCGGCTACACCGAGTCGTTGGAGTGGCTGGCGCCGCACCCCGCGTCCCGCCTGCTCGGCGACATGACGCTGCAGTTCGCCGATGTGTATCTGGGCCACCCCGAGGTCTTCCCGGTCCCGCTCGTCCACGGCCTCACCGCGCCCGCCGCGGCGCGCCTCGTGCTGCCGCACCTGCCACGGGAGTTGTACGAGCCGACGCTCGCGCAGTTGTGGCAGGTCCAGTCGGCCTTCCTCCTGGCCTTCACCACCGACCGGCGGGACGAGGAGACGGCGGCCTGGCGGGCCGAGGCGGCCGACCTGCCCCCGCTCGACGAGCTCGGCGCCCGGGCCGTCGAGCACGGCGACGAGCACGTCATCAAGTTCACGGAGGCGTGCCTGCGGGAGTACGCACTGCGGCCCGACACCCGCTATCCGGCGGCGGCGTACGCGGCACAGCGCCGGATACCGCGCCTGGACGAAGGCGGGGGCGTGGGGGTGGTGGCGGCTGGGACGGGGGACTAGGGGGGCGCGGCGGACGCGGGGTAGCGGGCCGGGGGCGGTGTGCGGCTGGGGCTGCGCGGGCCAGGGGCGGCGAGGGCCAGAGGCGGCGGAAGGTGGGGGGCGGGCGAGGCTGCGTTGGGCCGAGGGGGGACGGGGGCAACGGGGCGGGCCAAGGGCGGCGGGCCTAGGGAGGGGGGTGGGTCGAGGGCGGGGCGGGGCGACAGGCGAGCGAGGGGGTGAGGGGCCAGCGAGGGGGCGGCAGATCAGCGAAGGGGCGACGGACCGGTGAGGGCGGCCGGGCCGGCAAAGGGGTGACGGCCAGAGCGGAGAGGTCACGGATCGGCGAGGGGGCCACGGGCCATTGAGGGAGGCCGGGGTAATGCGGGCGTGACCGGCCAGCGAGGGCGGGCGAGGGGTCGGTGAGGGGGTGACGGACCGGCGGGGGTGGGCGGACCGGCGAGGGCCGAGCGGCCAGAGAGGGTGGGTGGGGCGACGGGACGGCGGTCCGGGGTGGACTGTCCGCCCGCGTGGGGGAGTTCGGGACCGGCGTGAAGGCGTGCGCGCGGCCGTGGGGTGGTTCGGCGCGACTCGGGTGGTGTGGGGTCGGTCCGGATGGGGCGTTCCCGGGTCGCCTCGTTCCGGTGAACCGGGGGCGGGCCGTCAAGCCCAGCGCGCAGATGCACCCCGGGCGCGTGTCAACGGGTGTATCCGGGCCCACACCCCGGTGTCTGCCGGGAGTGCGCCGGGCGCACCCGATCCGTCACAGCTCCTGCCACACGGCTTACCGACCGGCGTCAGATCCGTATTCTTCGGATCATGGCCGTTCCCCTCGCATATGCCCTCATCGCCACTGACCTCGACGGAACCTTGCTGCGCTGCGACGACACGGTGTCCGACCGGTCGCGCAAGGCGCTGGCCGCCGCGAGCGAGGGCGGCGCACGGCACCTCGTCGTCACCGGACGCCCCGCGCCCCGCGTGCGCCCGCTCCTGGAGGAGCTCGGCTGCGACGGGCTCGCCGTGTGCGGGCAGGGTGCGCAGCTCTACGACGCCGGGAGCGGCCGCATGGTGTGGTCGGTGACGTTGGACCGGGAGCTGGCGGAGGCGGCGCTCGGGAAGATCGAGGCGGAGGTCGGGCAGGTCTTCGCGGCGGTCGACCAGGACGGTGTCGACGGCCTGACGTTGATCGAGCCCGGGTACGAGATGCCGCACCCGACGCTGCCGGCGGTGCGGGTACCCCGGCGTGACGTGCTGTGGGAGGAGCCGATCAGCAAGGTGCTGCTGCGGCACCCCGCGCTCGCGGACGACGAGTTGGCGGCGGTGGCCCGGGACGCGGTGGGGTCCCTGGCGACCGTGACGATGTCGGGGCCGGGCACGGTGGAGCTGCAGCCGTGCGGTGTCACCAAGGCGACGGGGCTGGCCCTCGCGGCGGAGCGGCTGGGGTTGAGTGCCGCCGACACGATCGCCTTCGGGGACATGCCGAACGACATCCCCATGTTCGCGTGGGCCGCGCACGGGGTGGCCATGGCCAACGCGCATCACGAACTCAAGGCGGTGGCGGACGAGTTGACGGCGTCCAACGAGGAGGACGGGATCGCGGTGGTGCTGGAGCGGCTGCTGGGGTGAGGGGGCCGCGCGGTTCGCCGTGCGGCCGCGTCCCGGCCTTCGGCGCCGCGCTCCGGCCTCCGGTGCTGTGCTCCGGTCTCCGGTGTCGCGCCCTGGCCGCCTCGTTCCTCCCCCGGTCTCCGGTGCCGTGCCCCGGCCGCCTCGCCCGTCCCCCGGTCTGCACTCCGGCCCGTGGCCGGAAACGTACACGCGTCAGATCTCTGGCCGGATGTCGTCGCGCCCCCTCCGGCGGGGGGCCGGCGCCGGGTGGGCGGGGGCGTCGAGGGCGCTCCGTTGGTCGGGCCGCGCGTGCGTACCGGCGGTGTGCCGGGTGAGGGGCGAGGGGTGGGACGGGGGCTCGGTGGGCGGTCGGGGGAGGGTGGCATCACTCCCGCCATGTGGGGCACATCGTTCTCTGTGGAGTATTTCGGTCATTCCATGTCTATCGGGCACGCTGGTCTCCTCTGCTCGGGCAGGCGCTCGCTGTGATCGAAAGGCGACCGGATACGCTGACTTGAGTGATGGCAGCGACACATCGACAAACCGTGTCATCGGCGAATGATCGACCGAGTGATCGACTTGTGATCGTCAGCAGACAGGAGAACCCCTCGTGACCGTCGTCGGGCCCTTCGGGCTGAGCGTGCGGGACCAGGCTCTCGAAGCCGATGTCCAGGCCGGGTTGGCGGCTGTCGAGGAAGGCCTGCTCGAGGCCACCAAGAGCGAGGTCCCCTTCATCACCGAGGCCGCGCAGCACCTCGTGCGCGCGGGCGGCAAACGTTTTCGGCCACTCCTGGTGATGCTCACGGCGCAGTTCGGCGACCCGTACTCGCCCGGTGTGGTGCCGTCCGCCGTGGTCGTGGAGCTGACGCACCTCGCGACGCTGTACCACGACGACGTGATGGACGAGGCCGATGTGCGCCGGGGGGTGGCCAGCGCCAACCAGCGCTGGGGCAACTCCGTCGCGGTCCTCACCGGCGACTTCCTGTTCGCGCGCGCGTCCCACACGCTGGCCGACCTCGGCCCCGAGGCGGTCCGGGTCCAGGCCGAGGCGTTCGAGCGGCTCGTCACCGGGCAGATCCTGGAGACGGCGGGGCCCTCCGACGGGCGTGACCCCGTCGACCACTACCTTGAAGTGCTCGCGGGCAAGACCGGTTCGCTGGTCGCCGTCGCCTGCCGGTTCGGCGCGATGATGTCGGGGGCCGACGAGACGGTCGTGGACGTCCTCACGCAGTACGGGGAGCGGCTCGGGGTCGCCTTCCAGCTCGCCGACGACGTACTGGACATCGCGTCCGAGTCCATCGAGTCCGGGAAGACGCCCGGCACCGACCTGCGGGAAGGGATTCCCACGCTGCCCGTGCTGCGACTGCGGGAGCGGGTCGCGCGGCTCGGGCTCGCGGAGGACGTCGCGCTGTGCGAGCTGCTCGACTCCGATCTCACGGATGACGCGCGGCATGCGGAGGCGTTGGCCCGGCTGCGGGTGCATCCGGCTCTTGAGCTGGCTCGTCGGGACACGGTGCGGTACGCCGAGGAGGCTCGGGCCGCGTTGGCCCCGCTGCCTGAGTGCGACGCCAAGGCGTCGTTGGTCGAGCTCTGCGACCTGGTGGTCCACCGGGCGGGGTGAGGCTTGGGGCTTCGCCCCTCTGTCCCCGGTGCCCCTCTCCCCGCGTCATGGGCGCCGTCGGAGTGGGCTGTGCCCACCCGTTCCGCCCTCTGGGCGGACCAGCTGCCCACAGAGGGCAACGCGCAGGCGGGTCATGTGATGCAGGTCACATGAAATTGCTCACCCTGGATTGAGTCCAGGGTCAGATCCGTTCCGTACCCATGCCCAGAAGCTGACGCAGGGGGCGTTGGCTCGGGTACGGGGAGATTTCACGTGATGGGCACTATCAGCAGTTCTACGAAGAACCGTCGTCGCACCCTGCTCGGCATCGGTGTCGCGGTTGCCGCGGCCGCCGGGGTGACTGCCGCCGTCCTGCCCGCGACCGCGGACAGCGGCAGCGAGTCGCAGGGCTCGAAGAGCGGTGCGCACGGCAGTGCGCACAGCGGCAGCGCGCAGAGCGGTGGCGTCGAGGTGCGGACCGGTGCCGCCGTCCGCGGTGGCGCCCTCTTCGTGGCCAGCATGAACGGGGCCAACGAGGTGCCCGTTCAGGGTGGTCCCGCGGTGGGGGACAAGGACGGTGCGGCGCTGGAGTTCGTGAAGGTCAAGGGCGACAAGGTGTCCGTCACCGTCAAGTGGCGCGGTACCGCCAAGCCGACCGCGCTCCACATCCACCAGGGCGTCAAGGGCACCAACGGCGGCATCAAGATCGACTTCACCAAGCTCCTGGACAAGGCCGAGCGCCATCGGGTCACCGGCACCGTCAAGGTCGCCGACGCCGCCCTGCTCAAGCAGCTCAAGGCGGACCCGAACGGCTTCTACGCCAACCTGCACACCGCCGAGTTCCCCGGCGGAGCCGTCCGTGGCCAGCTCCACAAGGTGACCGCGAACGTCTCCCTCGACGCGGCGGCCCGCAGCTTCCAGGCGTCCGTGGTCAAGGGCAAGCAGATCTACCAGTGCAAGAAGGCCGAGGACGGCTCGGGCGGCTTCACCTTCCAGCAGCGCGACGTCCGCGCGACCCTCGGCGGCCGCATCGCCCACGACTTCGTCGCGCCGAACTCCGGCACCCCGCGCTGGGTCGCGCCCGACCGCAGCGGCGTCACCGGAAAGCTGATCTCCAGGACGCCCAACGGCGCGCAGAACATCGCCGAACTCGACCTGGAGGCCAAGCAGGTCGGCAAGAAGCGCGGGCTGCTCGCCGGTACGACCGAGATCCTGCGGCTGAACACCGTGGGCGGCGTTCAGCCGTCCGGAGGGTGCGAGGAGGGCCGGATCGTGGCGGTGCCGTACGGCGCCGACTACGTCTTCGTACAGCGCTGACCGGGCGGATGGCGCTGACGGCGCCCGGACCTGCCGAAACCGGTGCCAGGGCCGGGCCGGGGCCACCCCGGTCCCGCGCCGAGACCATGTGACGTACGTGTGCGGAACTCCCCCGTGCCGCACGGTCGTCACCGTCCCGGGCGGTGCCTCCCCTTACGGGACGGGGGAGGTGCCGCCCCTTTTTGTCATCCCAGAGCAGTACGCGGAGTTGCTCCCGGGGTCTGACGCTTCCGCGTGGCCGATTTGGGCGGATGGAGACAGACGAAGACAGGTACCGACAACCACATCCTGACCAATTCGGGTGAGAATGGCGGCGCGGGGTGGACGAGTGCACGCGAGGAACGAATCGCCGCCGCCGACGACGGAGGTAAGGCACACAATGGCACCGTACGAACCGGAGCAGGACACCACCGAGGCGGACGAGCTCAGCGCCGGCCGCCGCAAGGCCGCGCGTTACGTCGTCCCGCTCGCGGTGGCGGGGGTGGCCGCGGCGACCATCGGGCTCGTCCCGGCACTCGCCACGTCGGGCGACCCGGACCTGCCGAAGATCACCGCGCAGGAACTCATCGAGAAGATCGCCGCGTCGGACACCGAGCAGCTCTCCGGCACCGTGAAGATCAGCACCGACCTGGGTCTGCCGTCGTTCGGCTCCGGCCTGACCGGTGGTTTCGCGCCGGGCGGCGGGGACGAGGGCGGCAAGGGCGCCGCCGACCCGAGCGCCAAGCTGATGGAGCTTGCCTCCGGCACGCACACCCTGCGGATCGCGGCCGACGGCCCGGACAAGCAGAAGCTGTCGGTGCTCGACGACGCCGCCGAGTACAGCCTGATCCACAACGGCGACGACGTCTGGGCGTACGACAGCGCGTCGAACGAGGCGTACCACGCCAAGGACGGCGGCAGGGCGGGCGCCGACAAGAGCCACAGGGGCGGCAAGGGCGCCGGGAAGGACCTGCCGAAGGAACTTCCGGCCACGCCCAAGGAGTTCGCCGAGCAGGCCCTGAAGGCGGCCGAGAAGTCCTCGACGTCCGTCGAGGTCGACGGCAGCGCGCAGGTCGCGGGCCGGGACGCCTACCGCCTGGTGCTGAAGCCGAAGGACTCCGGTTCGACGGTCGGGCAGATCACCATCGCGGTGGACGAGAAGACGGGTACGCCGCTGAAGTTCACGCTGTCCCCGGCCGGTGGCGGCTCCGCCGTCGTCGACGCGGGCTTCACGAAGGTCGACTTCGGCAAGCCGTCCGCGGCCACCTTCGACTTCAAGCCGGCGAAGGGCACGAAGGTCACCGAGGAGGACGGGAAGGACGGCAGGTCCGGCAGGCCCGGGCACTCCGGCGAGGACTTCGAGGGCTTCAAGGGCGAGGGCCCCGAGGGCCTGAACGTCATCGGCGACGGCTGGACGTCCATCGCCGAGCTGAAGCTGCCGGGCGGCCAGGGCCTGCCCACGTCGGCCGCCGGGTCCGACGAGGTGCCGCAGGAGGCGGCGAAGTTCCTGGACTCCCTCGGCGACAAGGTGAACGGCGACTTCGGCTCGGGCACGGTCTTCAAGACCCGCCTGATCAACGCCCTGGTCACCGACGACGGCAAGGTGTACGTCGGCGCGGTCACGAAGGACGCGCTGGTCAAGGCGGCCAACGCGGCGCAGTAGGGCGCGGCCGACAGCAGGTGAGCGGGCGGTGGTGGGGGTACCGGGCCGGTACCCCCACCACCGCCCCGTCGGTCGTCCGGGCACCGGCACCGCACCAGCGGCGCCACCGGCACCGGACAAACAGCGTCACCGGTACCGGACAAGCGGCCGCACCAGCGGCGCCACCGGCACCGGACAAGCGGCCGCACCCGGCCGGACAACAGGAGGAGCACGGTGCCGAGCACCAGCGGGACCCCCACGGGCAGCGTGATCGAGACGTCCGGCCTGACCAAGCGGTACGGCAAGCACCTCGCCGTGGACGGCCTCGACCTCAGTGTCCCGCGCGGCAGCGTCTTCGGGTTCCTCGGCCCCAACGGCTCGGGCAAGACCACCACGATCCGCATGCTGATGGGTCTGATCGAGCCGACTTCCGGCCGCGCCAAGGTCCTCGGCCGTCCCATGCCGCACGACACCCGCAGGGTCCTGCCGCACGTGGGCGCGCTCATCGAGGGCCCCGCGCTGTACGGCTTCCTGTCGGGTCGCGACAACCTCCTGCGGTACGACTCCGCCGACCCGACCGCCGACCCCCGCACCCGCAAGGCGCGCGCCGAGGCGGCCCTGGACCGGGTCGGCCTGACCGCCGCCGCGGGCAAGAAGGCCAAGGCGTACTCGCTGGGCATGAAGCAGCGCCTCGGCCTCGCCGCCGCCCTTCTGCAACCCCGTGAGCTGCTCGTCCTGGACGAGCCGACGAACGGGCTCGACCCGCAGGGCATGCGCGAGATCCGCTCCCTGGTGCGGGAGCTGGCGTCCGACGGGACCACCGTCTTCCTCTCCTCGCACCTCCTCGACGAGATCGAGCAGGTGTGTACGCACGCGGCGGTGATGACCCAGGGCCGCCTGATCACCCAGGGCCCGGTCGCCGAACTCGCCGCGGGCGCGCGCGGACGGCTCACGGTGACGACCCCGGACACCGGTGACGCGGCCCGCGTACTGAAGGAACTCGGCGTGGCCGACCTGGTCGTCACCGAGGACCGCGTCACGGGCGAGCCGCCCGGCACGGACCTCGCCGACGTGAACGCCGCACTGGTCGAGGCGGGCGTCCGCGTCCGTGGATTCGGCGTCGAACGGGCCTCCCTGGAGGACGCGTTCGTCGCGCTGACGGGAGAGGGATTCGATGTCGCGGGCTGAAGTGACGGCGGGGGCGGCCGGGGCGAGTGGGGCGGACGGCGTGCGCGCCGCGACAGCGGCGACGGCGAAGGAGACGGACACCGGGCACCCCGCCGGACCCGGCAGCCCCCCGCGCCCCGTCCGCCTCGCCTGGACCCTCGGCCTGCTCCGCAGCGAGCTGTCCATCACCTTCCGCCGCTGGCGCACCCTCGCGCTGCTCGCGGTGCTTGCCGCCGTGCCCGTGCTCGTGGGCATCGCCGTGAAGATCGAGACGGGCGACGGCGGTTCGGTCGGCGGCGGCGGACCGGACGGGGGCGGCGGGCCCGCGTTCATCGCGCAGGTCACCAACAACGGCCTGTTCCTCGTGTTCACGGCGCTCGCCGCGACCCTGCCGTTCTTCCTGCCGATGGCGATCGGCGTGGTCGCGGGCGACGCGATCGCGGGCGAGGCGAGCGCCGGGACGCTGCGCTACCTGCTGGTGGCGCCCGCGGGCCGCACCCGTCTGTTGTTGGTCAAGTACGCCACCGCACTGACGTTCTGCCTGGTCGCGACGTTGGTGGTGGCGGCGTCCGCGCTGGCGGTGGGGGCGTTGCTGTTCCCGCTCGGGGAGGTCACGACGATCTCCGGGACGCGGATCAGCTTCTCGGACGGGCTGCTGCGGGCCCTGCTGATCGCGCTGGTCGTGGCCGCCTCACTGATCGGGGTCTCGGCGCTCGGCCTGTTCGTGTCGACGATGACGAGCAGCGGCATCGCCGCGATGGCGACGACCGTGGGCCTGCTCATCACCGTCCAGATCCTCGACCAGATCCCGCAGCTGCACGCGATCCACCCCTACCTGTTCTCGCACTACTGGCTGTCCTTCGCCGACCTGATGCGCGACCCGGTCTACTGGGACGACCTGGTGAAGAACCTCGGCCTCCAGGCGCTGTACGCCGGGGTGTTCGGCTCGGCGGCGTGGGCGCGGTTCGGCGTGAAGGACATCGCTTCGTAGGCCGGGCCTACTCGCCGTACTCCGACGACCCGAACGGGAACCGCGCCACCGGAATGTCCTCGCGGGCGAAGAACGTCTTGGCGCGCGCCATCGCCTCGGTGTCGTCGAGCACGTGCCCGGGCCGGGTGCCGTTGCCGAGCAGGACGCCGCCGAAGCGCATCGGGAAGAACGCGGCGGTGTTGAGCAGCGTGCCGACCAGCGGGTCCGCCGCGGCCTCGTTGCGGTCCGCGAGCGCGGTGACGCCCCACAGGGTCCGCTTGGCCAGCTCGGCCTTGAAGTCGAGCTCCGGGGTCTCCAGCCAGGCGTCCCAGTAGTCGAGGTAGCGCTTGACGGTGGCCGACAGCGAGTACCAGTACAGCGGCGACGCGATCACGATGTCCGTGGCGGCGAGGGTGGCGTCCAGGAGCAGCGCCTCGTTGTCGCCCTCCGGGCGGGGGCGGGCGCGCGGGGTCGTGTCGTCGTGGCGCAGGTCCTGGAAGTCGGGGAGCGGGTGGTCGGCGAGCTCGATCCAGCGCTGCTCGACGTCGGCGGGCAGCTGCTCGGCGGCCTTGCGGGCCAGCATGGCGGTGTTGCCGTCGGGGCGCGCGCTGCCGTGGACGAAGAGGAACTTGCGGGTGGCCATGGCTCTCCCTGGGATGACGTGCGCGCTGCTTGCGCACAGCGAATGCCTGCGCGTGCACTATATGCACGCGCAAGCATTCGCGTCCAGGGATCTATGTCCGGGGCCTGGGAGGGCAGCCTCCGGGGGGCCTGGGAGGGCAGCCTCCGCGGGGGCCCAAGGGGGGCAGCCTCCGCGGGCCTAGGAGGAAAGCCCCCACACCGCGTACGCGACCGCGTCACTGTTGCGGTCGAGCGCCGTGTCGTTGATGTTCGCCGTGGTGTCGCACGACGAGTGGTAGCAGCGGTCGAAGGCCTGGCCGGCCGTGCCGCCCCACTTCTGGGCCTGCGCCGAGGACTTGGCGGTGCTCGCGCCCGCGAAGACGCCGCCGACCGGGACGCCCGCGTTCTTGAACGGCGCGTGGTCGGAGCGGCCGTCGCCCTCGCGGTCGGGCTCGGTGCTCACGTTCTTGGTCGCGTAGTACGCCTTGAACGTCTTCTCGATGGTGGGGTCGTCGTCGTACACGAAGTAGCCCGGGTTCGGCGAGCCGACCATGTCGAAGTTGAGATAGCCCTTGATCTTCGTGCGCTCGGCGGCGGGCAGGCCGCGCACATAGTTCGAGGAGCCGATCAGGCCCAGCTCCTCCGCGCCCCACCAGGCGAAGCGCAGGTGCTTGGTGGGCTTGTACTGCGTACGGGACACCGTGAGCGCTGTCTCCAGGACGGCGGCCGAGCCCGACGCGTTGTCGTTGATGCCGGCGCCGCGGCTGACGCTGTCGAGGTGCGAACCGGCCATGAGGATCTGGTTGGCGTCGCCGCCGGGCCAGTCGGCGATCAGGTTGTAGCCGACGCGGCCGCTGGTGGTGAACTGCTGCACGGTGGTGGTGAATCCGGCGGCGTCCAGCTTGCCCTTGATGTAGTCGATCGAGGCCTTGTAGCCCGCGCTGCCGTGCGACCGGTTGCCGCCGTTGGCGGAGGCGATCGACTGGAGTTGCGAGAGGTGGGCCTTGACGTTGGCCACGGGGATGTCCGGGGCGGCGGCCGCGCGCGGTGGCGCGGTCGGGCCCGTGGATCCGGTGGCCGCGGTGGATATCGCGCTGGTCGTCAGAAGGGCGGCGGCGGCGATGACGGCCGCGGCCGCGCTGCGTCCGGTGACGGAGAGTCTCATGTGGGGGGCTCCGGCTTTCCGTGAGTTGAATTCCGAATGAGCCTGGAGTGCCCGATGGTGGAGTGGTGTTGAGTTCACGTCAAGAGCGGGATCCGGACGGGGTGTTCCGCATACCGGTTCACCGGATCACCGCGCCGGGGCCTCAAGCTCCGCCCGTACCGCGGAGATTCACAGGTCAGGCGGTACGAGGACGCGCCAGCCGCGTGCGTACGTGTCCGGCACCCGGACCCGCTCCCAGTCCCGCGCCCAGGCCGGCGCCGCGTGCTCCCGCAGGACGAGCACGTCGGGCCGCCGCCGGTCGCCGGGCCGCCGCTCGTTCGCGCGCGGGGCGGGCTCGCACCCGGCCACGTACGCCAGCGGGATCACCGACGTGTTGCCGCCGAGGAGACAGGGCGCCCGCACGCCCCGCTCGTGCACGACCGCGGCCACCCGCGCCCAGTCCGCCCGCGCCTCCGACTGGATGCGGACGTTGGAGTCGACGAGCGAGCCCTGCATCGCCAGATGCCCGGCGAGCAGCCCCGCGAGCACGCCCCCGGCGACCGCGGGCCGCCGCGCCGCCCGGGCCCGCCGCACGGCCGCCAGCACCCCGAGCCCCGCGGGCACCGCGAGCAGCGCGTGCGTGGGCAGCAGGAACCGGGGCGCGGTGTACGGCACCACGAGGACGTACGGCAGCGCGGCGCACAGCCCCACGGCGAGCGCGAGCAGCCCCGCCGTGGCCGTCCGCCGGAACCGCCGCACCGACCGCAGCCCCAGCGGCAGGAACACGGCGAGCAGCACCCACCACGTCATCGACGGCACCCGCACCCCGTCGCCCTCGCACGGACGGCACAGCAACGGCCCGTCGATCGCCGTGAACTGGTGCAGCAGCGAGTCCGTGAACCGCAGCCCGCCCTGCACTTCGCTCGCGTCGCTGAGCCGTTCGCTTACGCCACCGAAGCGAACGTACGCCTCGATCAGCCACGGCAGCAGGCCCGCCCCGAGGCCGCCGACCACGGCGAGTGCCCGGCCGCGCGAGCGCCACAGCGGCAGCAGGACGGCGGCGGCGAGCAGCGGCGCGCCCACGGCGACGCCGTCGTTGGGCCGCATCAGGGCGGCGACGAGGAGTCCGGCGGCGATGCCCGCGTACGTACGGGGCGTCGGGCTCCGGTGCAGGAAGAGGCCGACGGCGGCCGCCGCGCCCATGGCCGTGTAGTGGTTCGGCATCGCCGCGTCGGCGTAGAACACCGCCGTCCACAGGCCGCCGTACAGCGCGGCCGCGACCCCCGCCACGTACGGCAGCCGCGGCACGGCCCGCAGCCAGGGCCGGAACCCCAGATACAGCGCGGTGGTCGCGAGCGCCGTCAGCCACATCTGGAGCAGGACGACCGAGTCGCTCCAGGAGGCGACGGGCGCGAGCAGCACCGGCACGCCCCGGGTGCGGGGCGCGCTGAAGGGCACGCCGGGTGCCTGGTCGGGGGCGTAGGGGCCGAAGCGGCTGGCGTAGACCAGCTCGTCCCAGCCGAGTCGCAGGTCAAGGGGGACCAGGGTCAGCGAGGCGAGTGCGAAGAGCGCGCACACGGCGATGAGCAGCCGATGGGCCAACTGTTCGCGGTCGCGACGGAGGAGGCGGTCGCGCTGCGGTTTCCACTGCTCGACGACGGACACGGGACCACGGTAGGAAACGAGGCGCGGTGGGGGCAGTACGCGTGCTGCCGGGCGTGGCGCGGGTGGCGCGATGACGCCGGTGCAGGGCGGGCCTGGCGCGGTTCACGGCGTGGGCTGTTCGGGCGAAGGGCCGCTCCGCCGCGAGGATGACCCCATGCACATAGGTATCGCGTTGCCGCAGTACGGAACCCACGCCCGCGCCGAGGTCATCGCCTCGTTCGCGCGGGACGCGGAGGCCGCCGGGTTCGACTCGCTGTGGGTCGGCGACCGCTCGCTGGCCCCGGTCGAGCCCAGCGACCTGTACCCCGGCCACACCCCGGACCACCCGTACCCGTCCGAGTACAAGACCTTCCTCGACCCGCTCGTCGCGCTGACCGTCGCCGCCACGGCGACCACCCGGGTGCGCCTCGGCACGAGCACCCTCAACGCCCCCTGGTACCCGCCCCTGTTGCTGGCCCGCTCGCTGACCTCCCTGGACCAGGTCAGCGGCGGCCGCCTGGACGCCGGGCTCGGCATCGGCTGGCTGCGGGACGAGTACACGGCCGTGAACGCCGACTTCCGCAAGCGCGGGGCCCGGCTCGAGGAGATCCTCGACATCCTGGCGGGGATCTGGGCGCAGGAGGTCTTCGGGCACAAGGGCGAGCACTGGGAGATCCCGCGCTCGTACGTCGGGCTGCGCCCCGCCCAGAACCCCGGACCGCCGCTCTTTCTGGGCGGGTTCAGCCCGGCCGCGATGGCCCGCGTCGGCCGCAGGGCCGCCGGGTGGGTCGGCGTCGCGATGCCCGCCGAGGCGCAGGCGGGGCTGTGGGGCATCGCGCGGCGCGCCGCCGAGGACGCGGGCCGCGACCCGGACGCGCTGCGCCGCCACATCCGCCACAACCCGAAGCCCGGGGCGACGCCGGAGGAGATCGCCGCCGCGCTGCGCGGGGTGCGGGACACCGGCGCGGAGAGCTGCTTCGTGGACCTTCAGCAGTGCGTGCGGGAACCGGGGGAGGCGCTGGAGCTGGGGAGCGCGGTGCTGGAGCGGGTGCGGGCGTCTTAGGCCTGTCCGACGGGTCGGCGCTCGGACAGCTCCGTACCGGCCCCGGCTCCGTACCGGCCCGGGGTCTTCGTACCGGCCCGGGGTCGTGGGCCGGTACGGGGGCGTGCTCGGGCTCCGGCAGGGCCGGTGCGGGGCGTGCTCAGGCCGCGGCGGGGCGGCGCATCGCCCACAGCGTCGGGCCGCCGCCCGGCAGCTCCACCTCGCCGAGCACCGTGAAGCCGAAGTGCTCGTAGACCGGGAGGTTGGCCGGCTTGGACGACTCCAGGTAGACCGGCAGGCCGTCCGCGTCGGCCTTGGCGAGGCCCGAGCGGAGCAGCGCGGAGCCGTGGCCCTGGCCCTGCGCGGCGGGGTCGGCGCCGACCACGGCCAGGTACCAGTGCGGCTCCTGCGGGCCGTGCTCGGCGGCCAGCTCGACCGCCTCGCGGAACAGGGGCGCGCGGTCGCCCAGGATCTCCGTCAGCTCCTGGACGGTCTCCGCGTCCGGCACGGCCTTGTCCTGCGCGCCCGGCGGCACCCAGAACGAGGCAGCCGACTCGGTGCGCTCGCAGACGCCGTGGCGACCGTACTGCCGGGTGAAGATCGTGGCGAAGTAGCGGCCGAGGCCCGCCTCGCGCGTGGCCTCGTCCGGGAAGAACCAGCGCATCATCGGGTCGTCGTCGAAAGCCCGGGTCAGGGTGGCGCTGATCGCGGCGGCGTCGTCGATCGTCGCAGGGCGCGGGGAGTTCGCCGCGTTCGCCGCATTCGTTGTATTGGTCATCGACATGCGGCTCATTGTGCACTCGGTGATCTTCAGAGCTTTGGCCAGGGGTAGGCGTTCACGGGGGTCGGGATCCGGGCGGGTGCGGACCAGGTCCGACGCTGGGCGAACGCCCGGTTCCGGAACGGTGGTCGGGGGTGCGCTCAGGGGCCGAAGCGGCGGCGGTACGCCGAGGGGCTCAGGCCCGTCTCGCGGCGAAGGCGGGCCCGCAGGTTGGCCGCCGTGCCGAGGCCGCTGCGGTGCGCGACCACGTCGAGCCGTTCCTCGCCGCGCTCGATGAGGCGGCACGCCAGTGCGGTGCGCTCGCCGTTCAGCCAGGCCAGTGGGGTGGTGCCGAGCTGCGCGCGAAAGCGCCGGTGCAGCGTGGCCGGGCTGACGGCGGCCCGCGCGGCGAGGTCCGGCACGGTGAGGGGGTCGCCGAGCCGCTCCTGGGCCCAGGCGAGCAGCGGCGCGAGGGA
This sequence comes from Streptomyces flavofungini, assembly GCF_014650815.1. GTDB lineage: Bacteria > Actinomycetota > Actinomycetes > Streptomycetales > Streptomycetaceae > Streptomyces > Streptomyces flavofungini. Next base: position 273,766 of record NZ_BMVR01000008.1, on the reverse strand, counting down.
TTCATCGGGTACGTCGGGGACGGGGCGCTCCACGAACTGCCGCTGGCCGCCGTCCCGGTGGGCGGCGAAGACCAGGCGCCGCGACACGGAGTTGGCGACCTCCGCGCCGAAGTCGCGGCGCACGAGGTGCAGTCCGAGGTCGAGCGCGGCGGCGCTGCCCGCGGCGGTGAGGATGTCGCCGTCGTCGACGAACAGGACGTCCGGTTCCAGGTGGACGGTGGGGAAGCGGCGCCGGAAGTCGTCCGCCCACTGCCAGTGCGCGGTGGCCCGGCGGCCGTCCAGGACCCCGGCCTCGGCCAGCGTGAAGGCGCCGCTGCAGAAGCCGACGAGCCGGGCCCCGCGGGCGTGGGCGCGGCGGACGGCGTCGAGGACGGCGGGGCGGCGCGGGACCTCGGTGTCGGGACGGTTCGGCACGATCAGGGTGTCGGCGGTGTCGGCGGCCCCGAGGTCGGCGACCCCGGTGAGGGTGAAGAAGCCGTCCCGCATCAGGGTGCGCGGCTCGGGCGAGCAGAGCGTGAACGCGTACAGCTCCCGCCCGAGTTCGGGCCTGCGCAGGCCGAAGACCTCGGCGGCGCAGCCGAGCTCGAAGGGGTTGGAGTTCTCGTCGACGATGACGACGACGTGGTGCGGGGCCCTGCCGTCGCCGCTCCCGCTCCCGCTGCCGCTGCCGCTGTCGCCGCTGCCGCTGTCGCTGCTGTCGGCTCGGTGGCGGCGACCCGGCCCGGAGCCGTGAGAGTTTTCTTGCGCCATATGCGATTTCTAGCACTCGTGGTGCCGCGGGCCAAGGCCCACGATGAGTCCATGACCAACGAAACCGCAGCTCACAGCCACGAGAACACCGCTGAAGGCCACGAGAGCACCGCTCACAGCCGCGAAGCCGCCGCTCACAGCCACGCAGCCGCCGCCCATGGCCGCGCGCCCATCGCCCTGCGCGCCGCCCTGGCCTCCTTCGACGCGCTGTGGAGCCCCCGCATCGTCACCCAGGTCAACGACTACGACGTCCGCGTCGCGAAGGTCGAGGGTGAGTACATCTGGCACGTGCACGACGACACCGACGAGTTCTTCCTGGTCCTGGAGGGCGAGTTGGACATCGCCCTCAGGGAGCCCGCCGGGGAGCGCACGGTCACCCTCGCCAAGGGCGCGGTCTTCACCGTCCCGCGCGGCACGGAGCACAAGCCGATCGCCCGTACCGGCGCCTCGATCCTGCTGTTCGAGCCCACCGGGACGCTCACGGTCGGGGACAGCCACGAGGCCGTACCCGACCGTGTGGACGCGACGACGGGCCACGCGCTGGGCGTCTGAATCACCCGCGCCGCACGCCTCCACCGCATGCCTTTACCGCACGCCCTTACGGCACGCCCTCACTGCACGCAGAACTCGTTGCCCTCCGGGTCCGTCAGCACCACCCACTCGCCGCCCTGCTCCTTCACCCGGCGCTGCACGGCCGCGCCGAGCCCCTCCAGGCGGGCCACTTCCTCGTCGCGGGTGCCGGGCGCGGCGTGCACGTCCACGTGCAGCCGGTTCTTGCCGGACTTCACCTCCGGGACGCGCTGGAAGAGCAGCCGCCGCCCGAGGCCCGTGCCGGTCTCCGCGTCGACGGGGTCGTCGGGGTGCCGTACGGCGATGAGGTCGCGGAAGCTGCGGCGGCCCCGGAAGTCGACGGTCTCCGCCTCCGTCACGGCGCCGAAACCGAGCAGCCGCTCGATGAGGGCGCTGTTGTCCTCGACCTCGTACCCCAGCGTCTCGCCCCAGAAGGCGGCCTGGGCGTGCGGGTCCTGCGCGTCGATCACGAGTTTCCAGTGCAGGGTCATGGTCTCATCGTAACCACTTATAATGGTTACGTGGCGGACATGCGGCAGGACGGGCCGGGAGCAGGGGACGCGGGTGCGGTGGCGCGGAAGGGCGAGCGGGCGCCGGGCGTGATCATGCGTCCGCCGGACGGGCAGGTCTACCGGTTCGATCCGGGCGCGCTCTGCCTGGAGCTGCTCGCGACGGGCGGCCCCGGCGACTTCGCCCGCTTCGAGACGCTGCACGAGCCGTCGGACCTGGTCGCGTGGGCGGGCGGGAGCCGCCTCGGGCCCTGCCTCGAACTAGCCGTCACGGAAGCGGAGTTGGCGTCGGTCCGGCGCCTGCGCGACGCGCTGTTCCTGTTCACGGCCGACCAGGCGCACGGCCGCCCCCGGGACCCCCGCCACCTCGCCGCGATCAACGCCGCCGCGGCCGAGCCCCCGCTCGTCGCCCGCATCGCACCGGACGGCACGCGCGCGTGGGCCCCCGGCGGCACCGGCGCCGGCCTCCTGTCGACCGTCGCCCGCGACGCCGTCGACCTCTTCACCGGCCCGTACGCCCCCCGCGTACGCGAATGCGCCTCCCTCAACTGCTTCCTGCTCTTCGTGGACACCTCACGCCCGGGGCGGCGGCGCTGGTGCGCGATGGAGCGCTGCGGCAACCGCGCGAAGGCGCGCACGCACCGGGCGACCCGGACGGCCCCGAAGGGCCAGGCGGCCCCGAAGTCCTAGGCGGCCCCGGAGGGCCCAATCGCCCCGCAGGCCTAGCGGTCCGCGTCCGCCTCGCGCGCGTCGTACGCGGACCGCGCCGCCGCGATCTCCCCCTGGTGCTCCTCCGTCCACGTCACCAGGGACTGGATCGTGTGGTGCAACGTGCCGCCGAGGGGCGTGAGTTCGTACTCGACGCGCGGCGGTACCACCGGATGCACCGTGCGCAGCACGAGCCCGTCGCGTTCCAGTTGGCGCAGGGTGACCGTCAGCATGCGCTGGCTGATGCCGTCGATCTCGCGGCGCAGCTCCGTGAAGCGCAGGCGGCGCCGGTCCAGGAGCGCGATGACCAGGAGCGACCACTTGTCGGCGACGCGGTCCAGGATCTGCCGGACCTGGCAGTCCTCGCGGGTGTCCCACTGGAAGGGGTCGGCGTCCCCGTAGTCGACGCCGCCCGCCCCGGCCGCCCCGTTCGGCCCGGCCGCGCCCTGCACGGTGCCCACGGTGCCTCCGGAGTTACTCGGTGACTTCAAAGTGCCTTCTTCCATACCTGTCGATGCTGCCCCACGATTCCCTTGGTTACAAGAAGGAACCGGCCGTCGGTTGAGTAACCGACCGTCGGGGACCGACACCCCGAGACCAAGGAGCCATCATGGGCGCCCGCGCCTGGGCACTGCTGCTCGTACTCTGCGGAACGATCTTCCTGGAGGGCATTGACATCGCCATGGTCGCCATCGCGATCCCCTCGATCCGGTCCGACCTGGGCCTTTCGACCGGCACGGCGGCGTGGGTCGTCAGCGGTTACGTCCTCGGGTACGCGGGCTTCACCCTGCTCGGCGGCAGGGCGGCCGATCTGCTCGGCAGGCGGCGGATGTTCCTCACCTGGCTCGGCGTCTTCATGGTCTTCTCGGGGCTCGGCGGCTTCGCGACCGAGGGGTGGATGCTGGTCGTCGCGCGGTTCGTGACGGGCGTGGCGGCGGCGTTCATGACGCCCGCCGCGATGTCGATCATCACCACCTCGTACGCGGAGGGCCCCGAGCGGAACAAGGCGCTGCTGGTCTTCGCCGGGACCTCGGCGGGTGGCTTCTCGCTCGGTCTGGTCGTCGGCGGGCTGCTCACCGAACTCGGCTGGCAGTGGGTGTTCTTCACGCCGGTGCTCTTCGCGGGCGCCATCCTCGCGGCGGCGCTCCGGCTCATCCCGGCGGAGCCGCCCCGCCCGGCCACCGGGCCCTCGCGGCGGTTCGATCTGCCGGGGGCCGCGGCGGCGGCCGGGGCCATGCTGCTGCTCGCCTTCGGCGTCGTGCGGCTCGAACACGGCTTCGCGGACTGGCCGTTGACGGTCGCAGCGGCTCTCGCGGGGCTGCTGCTCGTCGGGGCCTTCGTGGGGATCGAGCGGCGCACGGCGGATCCGCTGGTGCGGCTCGGGATCTTCCGCACCGGGTCCGTGGTGCGGGCCGGGCTCGGGGCGCTGCTCTACCTCGGGGCCTTCATGGGCTTCCAGTTCGTCCTGACGCTCTACCTCCAGGACCTGCGTGGCTGGTCGTCCTGGCAGACCGCCGTCGCGATGATCGTCCTCGGCTGCGACGTGATCCTCTCGCCGACGCTCACCCCGCGCCTGGTCCGGCGGTTCGGCAACGCGCGCGTGATCCTCGGCGGCTTCCTCATGGCCGCCGTCGGCTACGGCCTCTTCCTGCCGGTCGGCGCGGACTGGCCGTACGCCGCGATGTTCCCGACCCTGCTGCTCGCGGGCACCGGCTTCGCCCTCACGCTCGGCCCGCAGATGATCGCGGCGACGGACGGCGTCGCGATGCGGGAACAGGGCCTCGCGAGCGGGCTGTTGCAGACGGCCACGCAGTTCGGCGCGGCGATCGGGATCTCGGCGGTGACGGCTGTGTACGGGCTGGTGTCGGCGGGGGCGCATGAGGGGTCGGGTGCGGATCTGTCGGCGTTCCGCTGGGCGTTGGTCGTGCCGGTGGTCATGGTGGTCCTTGGCGCGGTTGTCGCGCTGGTCGGGGTGCGCAGGAGCCGGGGCGACAGCAGCGGCGGTGCCCGGACCGTCGCGGGCACCCCTCAGCCCGCCTCCCGCAGCGCCCCGGCCTCCCCCCGCCCCGCCGTCAGCGAGGCCCGATAACCGCTGGGCGCGATGCCCCGGATCCGCTTGAACGCGTCGCTGAAGCCGAACCCGTCGGCGTACCCCACCCGCGCGGCCACCGCCGCGACCGTCGCGCCCGGCTCCCGGAGCAGGTCGGCCGCGAGCGCCATGCGCCACTCGGTGAGGTACGCCATCGGGGGCCGCCCCACCAGGTCGGCGAAGTTCCGGGCGAAGGCCGCGCGGGACACCTGGGCGTGCGCGGCGAGCGACGCCACCGTCCAGGCCCGGCCCGGCTCGTCGTGCATGGCGCGCAGGGCCGGGCCCACCACGTCGTCGCCGAGCGCCCGGTACCAGGCGGGCGGGCGGGCCTCGGGCAGGTCGAACCACTCCCGCAGGGTGCAGGCGAGCAGCCAGTCCAGCATCCGGTCCATCACGTACTGGCGGCCGGGCAGGTCGGCGGCCACCTCCTGGGCGATCAGCTCGACGATCGCCAGGCACTCCTCCTCGCCCGGCACGGCGAGCAGCGGCGGCAGCGCGTTGATCAGCCGCCGTCCGCCCCACCCGTCCCACTGGTAGGCACCGGTGACCACTTCCGTCTCGTCGGTGCCGCCCACGGCGAGGCCGAAGGGGCCGGCCGTGCAGATGGCCGCGTCGCCGACTCCCAGGATCCGTGCCTCCCCCGCCACCGTGACGCGGGCCTCCCCACGCAACACCATGACCAGCGTCAGCGCGGCGGGCAGCGGCTTCGGCTCCCAGGCCCCGCTCAGCACCGTACGGTCGAATCGCGCGCCGTCCGCGCGGACACCGCGCAACAGGTCCCCCAGAGCGTCCATGCCCCTACCGTAAACGGCCGCCCGGCCCGGAATCGGGCGCCCGGCCCGGCGGGACGGTCGCCCATGGGGCGCGAGACGGACACCGGCGGGGACCGTGAGACGGACACGCATGCGGCCGAGACGGTCGCCCATGTCCCCAGGTCCGGCGCGGGGGTTGGCTGGTCGCATGACGACGACACCTGACACGACACCTGACTCGGCATCTGACGCGAACGCCCCCATCCTCGTCCTCGGCGCCACCGGCAAGACCGGGCGCCGCATCGTGCCCCGGCTGCGCGCGGCGGGCCACAGCGTGCGGGCCGCGTCCCGCTCCGGCGAGACCCGTTTCGACTGGAACGAACGCTCTACTTGGTCGCCGGTCCTGTCCGGAGTGCGCGCCCTCTACCTCGTCGCGCCGGAGGACCCGGAGCCTGTCGTCGATTTCGTGGCGCAGGCCGCGGCGGCGGGCGTACGCCGCTTCGTGGTCCTGTCCGGGCGCGGTGTCGACGTGTCCGGCGAGGCCTTCCTGCCGGGCATGTGGCGGGCCGAGCGGGCCGTCGCGGAGGCGGGCGTCGACTGGACGGTGGTCCGGGCCAACAACTTCGCGCAGAACTTCTCCGAGGACTACTTCCACGCGCCGCTCCTCGCGGGCCGCCTCGCCCTGCCGGTCGGCGCCACGGCGGAGCCGTTCGTCGACGTGGCGGACATCGCGGACGTCGTGGTCGCGCTGCTCACCGAGGACGGCCACACGCACCGCGTGTACGAACTCTCGGGCCCGCGCGCCCTCACCTACGCCGAGGCGGTCGCGGAGGTCGCGGCGGCGTCGGGCCGCCCGATGCGCTACGAGCCGGTCACGCCGGAGCAGTTCCGGGCCGGGCTGACCGCCGAAGGCGTGCCCGAGGCCGCCGCCCAGGAGCTCACCGACCTGTTCACGTTCGTCGCCGAGGGCCACCTCTCACCGCTGGCGACCGGCGTACGCGACGTGCTGGGCCGCGAGCCGCGGGACTTCACCGAGTACGTGAAGGAGGCGGCCGCAGCGGGAGCTTGGCGCTAGCGGAGGCATCCGGGGCGGCTGCGGTGTCCGGGGCGGCGGTGTCCGGGGCGGCGGCTGCCAAGGCTGCCGCCCGCACCGCGTTGCGCCGCGCGTTGCGCAGCCCGTCGAAGGTCAGCAGCACCAACGCCAGCCACACCAGCGCGAACCCGGCCCACCGCTCGGGCGGCATCGCCTCGTGGAAGTAGAGGATGCCGAGCAGGAACTGGAAGACGGGCGCCAGGTACTGGAGCAGCCCGAGCGTGGACAGCGGCACCCGGATCGCGGCGGCACCGAAGCAGACCAGCGGCGCTGCCGTCACCACGCCGGTGGCGGCGAGCAGCGCGGCGTGCCCGAACCCTTCGGAGGCGAACGTGGCGTCGCCCTGCCAGCCGAGCCACGCCACGAAGGCGATCGCGGGCAGGAACTGCACGGCGGTCTCGGCGGCGAGCGACTCCAGGCCGCCGAGGTTCACCTTCTTCTTGACCAGGCCGTAGGTGGCGAAGGAGAAGGCGAGGCAGAGGGAGATCCACGGCGGGCGGCCGTAGCCGAAGGCGAGGACCAGGACGGCGGCGAGGCCGACGCCGACGGCCGTCCACTGCACCGGGCGCAGCCGTTCGCCGAGCAGCAGGACGCCGATCGCGATGGTGACCAGGGGGTTGATGAAGTAGCCGAGGGAGGCCTCGACGACGTGGCCGGAGTTCACGGCCCAGATGTAGACGCCCCAGTTGAGGGTGATCACGGCGGCGGCCACCGTCACCAGGCCCAGCCTGCGCGGCTGGCGCAGCAGTTCACCGGCCCAGGCCCAGCGGCGTACGACGAGCAGGGCGACGCCGACCACGATCAGCGACCATGCCATCCGGTGGGCCAGGATCTCGCCCGCGCCCGCGGGCTTGAGCAGCGGCCAGAACAGCGGTACGAGGCCCCACATGCCGTACGCGGCGAAGCCGTTCAGCAGGCCTATGCGTGCCTCGGCTTTCGCCTGCGCTGGGGTCACGGCTCCTCCTTCGTGCGCGGACAGCCGCTCGCTGCCGAGCACGAAGGTAGCGCTCCCGGGGGGCGGCTGTCATGTCCGTATCGCAATACGGTCGTGACAGCCGTCTCCGGCGTGCTTCAGCCCTTGAGCGCCGCCGCCACGGCCTCGCTCATCGGTGCCGTCGGGCGTCCGATCAGGCGGGCCAGATCGCCGCTGCCCCCGACGAGCAGGCCGCGCGCTATCGCCGCGTCCACGCCCACGAGGAGCGCGGCGATCGGCTCCGGCATCCCGGCGCCGGTCAGCACGGCGAGGTGCTCGGCGGGGGAGACCTCCTGGTACGTGACGGGCTTGCCGGACTGCGCGGCGACCTCGGCGGCGTACTCCGGGAAGCTCCACGCCACGTCCCCGCTCAGCTCGTACGCGGCGCCCTCGTGCCCGGTTCCGGTCAGCACCGCGACGGCCGCCGCGGCATAGTCGGCACGGGCTGCCGAGGCCACCCGGCCCGCGCCCGCGCTGCCGACGACGGCGTCGTGGGCCAGCACCGGAGCCAGGTGCTCCGTGTAGTTCTCGTGGTACCAGCCGTTGCGCAGGAAGGTGTACGGCAGGCCGGAGGCGAGCACCGCCTGCTCGGTGACCTTGTGCTCGGCGGCCAGGTCGAAGTCGGCGGCGGGCCCGCCGAGTACGCCCGTGTACACCAGGTGCGCGACGCCCGCGGCCCGCGCCGCGTCGATCACGGCCCGGTGCTGCGGCACCCGCTGGCCGACCTCGCTGCCGGAGATCAGCAGCACCTTGTCGCCCGCGCCGAAGGCCCCGGCGAGCGTCTCGGGCGCGTTGTAGTCGGCGACGCGCAGTTCCACGCCGCGCGCGGCGAGGTCGGCGGCCTTCTCCTTGTTCCGTACGACGGCGGCGATCTGCCCGGCGGGCACGCCCGCGTCCAGCAGGCCCTCGACGACGAGGCGGCCGAGGTGTCCGGTGGCTCCGGTGACGACGATGCTCATCTCGAAATCTCCTATTTACCCTGTTCAGGGCCGTTGCGATTCGGTATGCCACTCACCTTAGCTCCGGCACTAACTATCCGTAAGTACCCACTTTGAAGTAAGGTACTGGCATGGCCGTAAGCAGCAGCATCCGGAACGCCCAGGGCGAGCAGATGTGCCCGCACCGCCTCGTCCTGGAGCACGTCACCAGCCGTTGGGGCGTCCTCGTCCTGATCGCCCTCGCGGAGCGGTCGTACCGCTTCAGTGAGCTGCGCCGAGAGATCGGCCGCGTCAGCGAGAAGATGCTGACCCAGACCCTGCAGACGCTGGAGCGCGACGGCATGGTGCACCGCGACGCCAAGCCGGTCATCCCGCCCCGCGTCGACTACTCCCTCACCGAGATGGGGCACGAGGCGGCCGCGCTGGTGCGCGCGCTCGGCGGGTGGGCGGACCGGCGCATGGACGACGTGCTCGTGGCGCGCGAGAAGTACGACGCGGCGCGGTCCTGAACGCCGAAGCGGCCCCATTCTGAACGTGAGGCGGCCCGGTCCTGGGATCAGGACCGGGCCGCCTCACGTTCAGAACCGGGCGCTCCGCGCGCCGAACGGGCGGGCTAGCCGACGACCGTCCAGGTGTCGCCACCGGCGAGCAGCGCCGCGAGGTCGCCCTTGCCGCGCTGCTCGATGGCCGCGTCGAGCTGGTCGGCCATCAGCGTGTCGTACACCGGCCGGTCCACGCTGCGGAAGACGCCGATCGGCGTGTGGTGCAGGGTGTCGGGGTCGGCGAGGCGGGACAGGGCGAAGGCCGTGGTCGGGGACGCGGAGTGGGCGTCGTGGACCAGGATGTCGCGCTCGTTCTCCGGCGTGACCGCGACGACCTTCAGATCGCCGGTGGCCGGGTCGCGGACGACGCCCTTGGAGCTGTCCGTGCCGAAGCGGATCGGCGCGCCGTGCTCCAGGCGGATCACGGCCTCCTCGGCCTGCTGCTTGTCCTTCAGGACCTCGAAGGCGCCGTCGTTGAAGATGTTGCAGTTCTGGTAGATCTCCACGAGCGCCGTGCCCGGGTGGTCGGCGGCCTGGCGGAGCACCTCGGTGAGGTGCTTGCGGTCGGAGTCCACCGTCCGCGCCACGAAGGACGCCTCCGCGCCGATCGCGAGCGACACCGGGTTGAAGGGTGCGTCGAGCGAGCCCATCGGTGTCGACTTGGTGATCTTGCCGACCTCGGAGGTCGGGGAGTACTGCCCCTTGGTGAGGCCGTAGATCCGGTTGTTGAACAGCAGGATCTTCAGGTTCACATTGCGGCGCAGCGCGTGGATGAGGTGGTTGCCGCCGATGGACAGCGCGTCGCCGTCACCGGTGACGACCCAGACGGACAGGTCGCGCCTGCTGGAGGCGAGGCCCGTCGCGATGGCCGGGGCGCGGCCGTGGATGGAGTGCATCCCGTACGTGTTCATGTAGTACGGGAAGCGGGACGAGCAGCCGATGCCGGAGACGAAGACGATGTTCTCCTTGGCCAGGCCGAGCTCGGGCATGAAGCCCTGCACGGCGGCCAGCACCGCGTAGTCGCCGCAGCCGGGGCACCAGCGCACTTCCTGGTCGGACTTGAAGTCCTTCATGGACTGCTTGCCCTCGGCCTTGGGCACGAGCTTCAGAAGCGTCTCGGAACCTGTGGGCCCCGCGAGCGTGGTGTCAGCCATCGATGGCCTCCTTGAGAGCCGTGGCGAGCTGCTCGGCCTTGAACGGCATGCCGTTGACCTGGTTGTACGAGACCGCGTCCACCAGGTATCGGGCGCGGACGAGCGTGGCGAGCTGGCCGAGGTTCATCTCGGGGATCACCACCTTGTCGTAACGCCTCAGGACCTCGCCCAGGTTCCGAGGGAACGGGTTGAGGTGGCGCAGATGCGCCTGCGCGATGCTCTGCCCGGCGGCGCGCAGTCGGCGTACCGCCGCCGTGATCGGCCCGTACGTCGAACCCCAGCCGAGGACGAGCAGGTTGGCGTCGCCGGTCGCGTCGTCGACCTCCAGGTCGGGCACCTCGATGCCGTCCACCTTGGCCTGCCGGGTGCGGACCATGAAGTCGTGGTTGGCCGGGTCGTAGGAGATGTTGCCCGTGCCGTCCTGCTTCTCGATGCCGCCGATGCGGTGCTCCAGGCCCGGCGTGCCCGGGATCGCCCACGGCCGCGCGAGGGTCTTCGGGTCGCGCAGATACGGCCAGAACACTTCGGTGCCGTCCGCCAGCGTGTGGTTGGTGCCGGAGGCGAACTGCGTGCGCAGGTCGGGCAGTTCGTCGGTCTCCGGGACCCGCCACGGCTCGGAGCCGTTGGCCAGATAGCCGTCGGACAGCAGGAAGACCGGCGTGCGGTACGTGACGGCGATCCGGGCCGCCTCGATCGCGGCGTCGAAGCAGTCCGCCGGGGTGCGCGGCGCGACGACCGGCACCGGGGCCTCGCCATTGCGGCCGTACATCGCCTGCAGGAGGTCCGCCTGCTCGGTCTTGGTCGGCAGGCCCGTGGACGGGCCGCCGCGCTGGATGTCGACGATCAGCAGCGGCAGCTCCAGGGAGACCGCGAGGCCGATGGTCTCCGACTTCAGCGCCACACCGGGACCGGAGGTGGTCGTGACGGCCAGCGAGCCGCCGAAGGCCGCGCCGAGCGCCGCGCCGATGCCCGCGATCTCGTCCTCGGCCTGGAAGGTCCGCACGCCGAAGTTCTTGTGCTTGCTCAGCTCGTGCAGGATGTCCGAGGCCGGCGTGATCGGGTACGAGCCCAGGTACAGCGGCAGGTCCGCCTGGCGGGCGGCCGCGATCAGGCCGTACGACAGGGCCAGGTTGCCGGAGATGTTGCGGTACGTGCCCGTGGGGAACGCCTTGGCCGCGGGCGCCACCTCGTAGCTGACCGCGAAGTCCTCGGTCGTCTCGCCGAAGTTCCAGCCCGCGCGGAACGCGGCGATGTTCGCGGCGGCGATCTCCGGCTTCTTGGCGAACTTGGTCTTGAGGAACTTCTCGGTGCCCTCGGTCGGCCGGTGGTACATCCACGAGAGCAGCCCGAGCGCGAACATGTTCTTCGACCGCCCCGCGTCCTTCCGCGAGAGGTCGAACTCCTTCAGCGCCTCCACCGTCAGCGTGGTCAGCGGCACCGGGTGCACCTGGAAGCCGTCCAGCGAACCGTCTTCCAGCGGCGAGGTCTCGTACCCCACCTTCTGCATGGCGCGCTTGGTGAACTCGTCCGTGTTCACGATGACCTCGGCGCCGCGCGGCACATCGCCGATGTTCGCCTTCAGGGCCGCCGGGTTCATCGCGACCAGCACGTTCGGCGCGTCGCCCGGGGTGAGGATGTCGTGGTCCGCGAAGTGCAGCTGGAACGACGACACGCCGGGCAGCGTCCCGGCGGGGGCGCGGATCTCGGCGGGGAAGTTCGGCAGCGTCGACAGGTCGTTGCCGAAGGACGCCGTCTCGGAAGTGAACCGGTCACCCGTGAGCTGCATGCCGTCACCGGAGTCACCCGCGAACCGGATGATCACCCGGTCGAGGCGGCGTACATCCTTCTCGCCCGCAGCGGCCCTGCGCTGCTCTCCTACGACGGCTCCGTCGGCCTGCTCGGCCGGGCTACTGACCTGGCTGGTCACTGAACTGGACCTCCCTCGAGGCGGCTGTGCGGGAGCGGCAGGCCGCCCTGCCCTCCCATCGCCCACCCTACGTCGGTAAGGGTCACCTTCTTAGGGCCGCTCGCATGGTGGACGCACCTTTGAGACAGCTTGATGCCCTGGTTTGTCATGCTGTGACTCGCCCCCCGGCCTTTCATGAAGACGCTCTCCGCTCATCCTTTGGTTCTAGGACCGTGCTGCGGTGGTGCGGTGTCGCTGTGCGTGACCTTGTCCCGGTGGCGGGACGACGGGCCGTCGGTTCAGGACCGGAGCTCAGTGCTCGCCATCAGGAATTGAGATAGGTCAGGACCGCGAGTACCCGCCGGTGGTCCCCGTCACTGGGCGAGAGCCCGAGCTTCAGGAAGATGTTGCTGACGTGCTTCTCGACGGCGCCGTCGCTGACGACCAGCTGGCGGGCGATGGCCGAGTTGGTCCGCCCCTCCGCCATCAGACCGAGGACCTCCCGCTCGCGCGGGGTGAGGCCCACGAGGACGTCCTGCTTGCGGCTGCGCCCGAGCAACTGCGCCACCACCTCGGGGTCGAGCGCGGTGCCGCCCTGGGCGACGCGCACGACCGCGTCCACGAACTCCCGGACCTCGGCGACCCGGTCCTTGAGCAGATAGCCCACGCCCCGGCTGGACCCGGCGAGCAGCTCCGTCGCGTACTGCTCCTCCACGTACTGCGAGAGCACCAGCACACCGAGCCCCGGATGGCGCTGGCGCAGCAGCACGGCTGCGCGCACCCCCTCGTCGGTGTGCGTCGGCGGCATCCGCACGTCCGCGACCACGACGTCCGGCAGCGTGCCCTGTTCCGCGAGCTCGGTGATCGTCTTGATCAGCGCCTCAGCGTCCCCGACCCCTGCGACGACGTCGTGCCCACGGTCGGTCAGCAACCGGGTCAGGCCCTCCCTGAGCAGCACTGAATCCTCGGCGATGACCACCCGCACCTTGTCCTCCACGATGTTCCGGACCCCCACAGCCTGTCCCCGCCCCATTGACAGGCTCCAGCATCCCAGCATTCGGACGAGCCCGCGCCGGGCTGAGGTGAAGAGTGTCGTACGACTCCGAGATGGGCTCCGCCGTTACGGGGCGCGCCTGCGGCGCCTTTCAGCCCGCCATGGTCACTTCTCAGCCGACCCGGCGAATCTTTCAGCCCGTCGTGGGAGTCCCCTGCTCCTCAAGAGCTCGGGGGAATTTGAGGACGAGGCGCGAAGCGCCGGTTGGGGGCGGCCTGTCCCCGCGGCCTGGTCCAGCGGCCTGTCCCCGCGGCCTGGCCCACCCGGAGGGGACACCCGCCCCCTCCGGGTCCAGGTGTCCCCTCCGGGTGGGCCAGGGCGCCCCCTCCGGGTCCAGGCGCCGCGCGAGCCCTCAGCCCCGCCAGGGCAACTCGGCCGTGATCAACGTGGGCCCCCCTACGGGCGACTCGACCACCAGGATCCCGTCCACCGCGTCCAACCGCTCGGCGAGCCCCGCAAGCCCGGACCCGGCGGACACATCGGCCCCACCCCGCCCGTCATCACTGACCTGCAGCATCAACCGATCCTCGACCTTCCACACGTCCACGGACGCCCGCCCCGCCCCACTGTGCTTGCTGATGTTCTGCAGCAGCTCGGACACGGTGAAGTAGGCGATGCCCTCGATGGCGGCAGCGGGCCGTGCGGGCAGGTCCACCTCGACGTCCACCGGCACGGTGCACCGGGCCGACAGCGCGGAGAGCGCGGCGTCGAGTCCCCGGTCGGTCAGCACGGCGGGGTGGATCCCGCGCGCCAGGTCCCGCAGCTCCTGCAGGGCGACCTTCACCTCGCCGTGCGCCTCGTCCACCATCCGGGCCGCCGCCTCCGGGTCCTCGGCCAGCTTCTCCTTGGCGAGCCCGAGGTCCATGGCGAGGGCGACGAGCCGGGCCTGCGCGCCGTCGTGCAGGTCCCGCTCGATGCGCCGCAGGTCGGCCGCGGCGGTGTCGACGACGACCCCCCGGTCCGACTCCAGCTCGACGACACGTGACACCAGGCGGGAGGGGCCGAGGAGGCCGATGACGAGCAGCCGGTCGACGGTGGTCAGGGCGCGGACGATCCAGGGCGTGGCGAGCGTGACGAGCAGGCCGGTACCGGCGGTGAGGCCGATTTCAAAGGGGTTGTCCAGGTATATCCGGTGACCGTCGTCTCCGTAGAGCTGGATCCCGTCCTGCCCCCCGTAGACCGGGAACAGCCAGAACCACAGCGGGTACGTCAACATCGCCCAGCCGTACGTCCAGAAGATCGCCGTCACGACGAACGAGAAGACCGCCCACGGCATGTGCAGCACCGCGTACAGGACGTGCCGCCAGGAGACGCCGCTCTTGAGGACGGCCCCCATCCACGCCATGAAGCCGCGGTCGCGGGGCTGCAGCGGGTGCGGGTTCTGCACCTCCACGTCGAGCAGGGTCCGGGCCCGGATCCGCTCCAGGGCGCCGAACCCGCGGCAGGCCGTCAGCCCCAGGGCGAGCACCGGAATGCCGATGAACGTGACCAGCAGCCCCACTCCGACGGACAGCATCGTGACCGCGAAGACGAAGGAGACGATGCTGATCGGGAACGAGAGCAGCACGTACAGGAGCTCACGCCAGGTGCGCCCTTCGAGCGGTGCGCGCAGCCCGACCGGGAGGCGCTGCAGCAGGCCCTCGCCGCGCCCGCCGCCGTGGTGGCTGCCGCGGCCCCGGTGGTCCTCGACGTCGGCTTCCATGACGTGTCCGTACCCCTGTCCGTAGTCCGTGGCCATCGGTGTCATCCGTTTCTGCTCGGCCCCGCGCGGCCTCAGCGTGCTCCGCGTGGGCTTCCCCGTGTCGTACCCCCAGAGTGCGCGCCGGCGCCCAGTCACGACCATGGAGTGGGTCGGCGTCTTGAACGGGGGGTTTTCCCTACCCCGCGAGTGGTGCGAGGCGCCGCGGGCGCAACCGGCACGACCGGCACGACCGGCCCGCACCGGCACAACGTCCCGCCCCGGGACAGCCGTCAGCCCCGGGACAGCCGTCAGCCCCGGGACAGCCGTCAGCCCTCGTTGCGATCCCGCCACGGCAGCTCCGCCGTGATCGTCGTCGGACCGTCGGGCGGCGAGTCGATGATGAACAGGCCGTCCACCGCGCCGAGCCGGTCCGCGAGGCCCGCCATGCCCGTGCCGCCGTCCAGGCTGGCGCCGCCGTGGCCGTCGTCCCACACCTGTATGAGCAGGCGCTGGTCGGAGCGCCACACCTCGACGCTCGCCGTCCGCGCCCCACTGTGCTTGCTCACGTTCTGCAGGAGTTCGGAGACGGTGAAGTAGGCGATGCCCTCGATCGCGGCCGCCGGCCGCGTCGGCAGGTCGGCGGTCACCTTCACCGGCACCGTGCAGCGCGAGGCGACCGACGACAGCGCGGCGTCGAGGCCGCGGTCGGTGAGGACGGCCGGGTGGATGCCGCGCGCCAGGTCCCGCAGCTCCTGCAGCGCCAGCTTCACCTCGCCGTGCGCCTCGCCGACCATCGCCGCCGCCGCTTCCGGGTCCTCGAGGAGCTTCTCCTTGGCGAGGCCGAGCCCCATCGCGAGCGCCACGAGCCGCGCCTGCGCGCCGTCGTGCAGGTCCCGCTCGATGCGCCGCAGGTCGGCCGCGGCGGTGTCGACGACGACCCCCCGGTCCGACTCCAGCTCGGCGATGCGCCGCTCCAGTTCGTCGGAGCGCGACAGCAGCCCCCGCACCATCGCCCGGTCGGCGTTGGCGAGCCCCCGCGCGATGAACGGCAGCACCGGCCACAGCAGGAACACCCCGACGCTCATGACGGTGAACGTCACCACGGCCCACGGCAGCCGGATGAAGCAGTACAGCATCGTCCGCCAGCCCACCGGGTCCTTGAGGGTGGACCAGAGCCAGTTGAGGAAGCTGCCGCCGCGCCGTGACGGCGACGGCATCGGGCTCGGCTCCTCGATCCGGACGCCGAGCAGCAGCCGCGCCCGCCAGCGCTCCGCCTTGCCGATGAGGCGCGCGCCGAACAGCGCGAACGCGAGCAGCGGCAGGCCGATCACCGTCACCGAAAGGACGCCGCCGATGCCCAGCGCCGTCACCACGTACATGAAACCGGCGATGCCGATCGGCAGGTTCACCAGGAGATGCGCGATCTCCTTCCAGGTGTGCACGTCGTAGGCGAAACGGGCAGGTGGCGGGCCCTCTCGCGGGGCCTCCAGGGACGTGGTGCTTGCGGTCATACCGCAAAGGGTGCCCGCCGCGCCGCGCTCGCGCCATGAGGGGGACCGCCGGATCGCACTGTGGATAACCCCACCCGGCCCATGCTTGGCCATGACGGTCTGCTTACCTCGTCTTTAGCAGGCCCTAGACTCCCGTGCGTACAGATCGTCGAACAGGCGTGACGGCAAGTCGCTTCGTGGAACCGGCGTGGCGGCGCAGCGGTAACGCGCGTGCGGGACACGCGTGGGAGTCGAGTGTGGGCAGTGAGTTTCGGGAGTGAGGGGCTGAGGTGCCAGTGACGACGCACCACACGGACGTCGCGGCGAGCTACTTCGAGTCGTACTCCGTCGTCGGGCTGCTCGCCGTCGTGGGCGTGCTGTTCGTCGCCGTGGCCTTCGGCGCGGGCCGGCTCCTGCGGCCCGTCGTACCGACCCCGGAGAAACTGCTCACCTACGAGTGCGGCGTCGACCCCGTCGGCGACGGCTGGGCCCACACCCAGGTCCGCTACTACGTCTACGCGTTCCTCTACGTCATCTTCGCCGTCGACTCGATCTTCCTCTTCCCGTGGGCGACGGTCTTCGCCGCGCCCGGATACGGCGCCGCGACCCTCGTCGAGATGTTCATCTTCCTCGGCTTCCTGGCCGTGGGCCTGCTGTACGCATACAAGAAGGGCGTCCTCACATGGACGTGAACCAGGAGCCCGCGCCGCAGGCGGAGCCCGTGCTCCTCCCGGAGCCGAAGAGGCTGGGCGTCCTGTCCCGCCTCGCCCCCGAGCCGATGAAGGTGGTCCTCAACTGGGGCCGCCGCTACAGCCTGTGGGTCTTCAACTTCGGCCTCGCCTGCTGCGCCATCGAGTTCATCGCGGCCTCCATGGCCCGGCACGACTTCATCCGCCTCGGCGTGATCCCGTTCGCGCCCGGCCCGCGCCAGGCCGACCTGATGGTCGTCTCCGGCACGGTCACGGACAAGATGGCCCCCGCCGTGAAACGCCTGTACGAGCAGATGCCGGAGCCCAAGTACGTCATCTCGTTCGGCGCCTGCTCCAACTGCGGCGGCCCCTACTGGGACTCGTACTCCGTCACCAAGGGCGTCGACCAGATCATCCCCGTCGACGTGTACGTCCCCGGGTGCCCGCCGCGCCCGGAGGCGCTGCTCCAGGGCATCCTCAAGCTCCAGGAGAAGATCGCCCGCGAGTCGCTCGGCGAGCGCTACGGAGCGAGCGGGGCGCGGCCGTCCACGGCGGCCCTGCGGAGCGGCCTGGTCGCACCGCCCGTGCCGGGCGCCGCGCCGGTGACGGGGGAGGACGCCGGATGACCGGCTGGCTGCCCGCTCCCGTCGAGGAGCTGTTCGGCGCTGAGGCCACCGCCGAGGAGTCGTACGAGGTCCTGACGGTGGACGTGCCCGTGGCCTCCTGGACCGACGCCCTGCGCACCGCCCGCGACGAGCTCGGCTGCACCTACTTCGACTGGCTCAGCGCCGTCGACGAACCGGGCACCGGCTTCCGCGTGTCCGCACACGTCGTCGCCCTGTCCCCGGTGCGCCGCCTGCTCGTCCGCACGACCGTGCCGCACGAGGCGCCCACCCTGCCGACCGCCGTCGACGTCTACGCGGGCGCGGCCTGGCACGAGCGCGAGACCCACGAGATGTTCGGCGTCGGCTTCGACGGCCACCCCCACCTCGTACCGCTGCTGCTGCCCGAGACCTTCGAGGGCCACCCGCTGCGCAAGGACTTCGTCCTCGCGGCGCGCGTCGCGAAGGCCTGGCCGGGTGCCAAGGAGCCCGGGGAGTCCGAGCACGGCGGCCCGAAGCGACGCCAGATGCTGCCGCCCGGCGTGCCCGACCCCAACGAGTGGGGCCCGCTGAAGGGACAGCTTCCGGCCGCTCCCGCACGGCCCGCGCGCGGGGCGGGGCGGGGCGCGGGGGAGCGCCCGGCACGGCGTACGCGGACGACGGGCGAGGGGTCCGCCAGCCAGACGGAGGCAGCCCCTCCGGCACGGCGTGCGCGGAGCGTTTCGCAGGGGTCGGCTTCGCAGCAGGCGGAGGGTGCGGCGGGGGAGCCGGCGGCTCCGGTGCCTTCGGGTGGTCCGGCGGCTCCGGCGGCTCCGGGTGGTCCGGCTGGTCCGGCCGCCCCGGTTGCTCCGGCTGGTCCGGCGGCCCCGGTCGACTCGACCGCCCCGGCCGCTCCGGTCGACTCGACGACCCCCGCTGGTCGGGCGGCTCCGGCAACGGAACCCGTGGCGCCCCCGAGGGCGAAGGACGAGGCTCCCTGGCACAACGCGCGCCCAGCCTTCGACGAGATCACTCCGGAAGCCGCGCAGGCCGCGAAACCGGAGGCTCCGGAAGCGCCGAAGACTCCCGAAGCATCGGAGGCTTCTGAGGCCGCGGAGGCTCCGGCCGCACAGGCTCCGGAAGCCGCCGCACAGGCTCCGGAAGCCGCCGCACAGGCTCCGGAAGCCGCCGCAGAGGCTTCTGAGGCCGCAGAGGCTCCGGCCGCAGAGGCCCCGCCAACCGCAGAGGCCCCCGTCGCCCCGGCCGAGCCCGATGCTCCGGAGGCACCGAAAACCGAACCGGCCCCCGCCCCCGACGACCCCGAGAACCGCCCAGGAGGCCCGCAGTGAACGACGCCCTCGACGTCGCCCTGCGACTCCTCGTCGTCTTCGTCGTCTTCCTCACGCTGCCCCTGGTCATCGGCCAGACCGAACACAAGGTGATGGCCCACATGCAGGGCCGCCTCGGCCCCATGTACGCGGGCGGCTTCCACGGCTGGGCCCAACTCGTCGCCGACGGCGTCAAGTTCGCCCAGAAGGAAGACATCGTCCCGGCCGACGCCGACCGCCGCGTCTTCCAGCTCGCCCCGGCCGTGGCCCTCCTCCCGTACCTGCTCGTGCTGCTCGCCATCCCGATCGGCCCCGGCGAGGGCGCCGTCGGCGAGGTCATCGACGCGGGCATCTTCTTCGTGCTCGCCGTCATGGGCGTCGGCGTCCTCGGCTCCCTGATGGCGGGCTGGGCCTCGGCCAACAAGTTCTCCCTCCTCGGCGGTCTGCGCACCGCGGCCCAGCTCCTCGCGTATGAGCTGCCGATGCTGCTCGCCGCCGCGTCCGTGGCGATGGCCGCGGGCACGGTCTCGCTGCCCGGCATTGTGGCCGCCTTCGAGTGGTGGTGGCTGCCCTGGCAGATCGTCGGCGCGATCGTCTTCTTCGTCGCCGGGCTCGCCGAACTCCAGCGCCCGCCCTTCGACATGCCGGTCGCCGACTCCGAGATCATCTTCGGCGCGTACACCGAGTACACGGGCCTGCGCTTCGCCCTCTTCCTGCTCGCCGAGTACGCCGGGATCGTCGTCCTGTGCGGCCTGACCACCGTCCTGTTCCTGGGCGGCTGGCACGGCCCGTGGGGCGCCGACGGGCTCGGCTGGGTGTGGACGCTCCTGAAGACCGCCGTCCTCGCGTTCATCGTGATCTGGCTGCGCGTCACCTACCCCCGGCTCCGCGAGGACCAGCTCCAGAAGCTCTCCTGGGTCCTCCTCGTCCCGCTCGCCCTCGCGCAGATCGCGCTCACCGGAATCGTGAAGGTGGCGATCAACTGATGCCCCCGGTCCCAGGGTCAGGCCTAGCAAAGGGCCTCGCCGTCACCCTCCGTACGATGACGAAGAAGACCGTCACCGAGCAGTACCCCGAAGTGCAGCCCGAACTGCCGCCCCGCACCCGCGGCGTCATCGGCCTCTTCGAGGAGAACTGCACGGTCTGCATGCTGTGCGCCCGCGAGTGCCCGGACTGGTGCATCTACATCGACTCCCACAAGGAGACGGTCCCGGCGGCGGCCCCCGGCGGCCGCGAGCGCAGCCGCAACGTCCTCGACCGCTTCGCGATCGACTTCTCGCTGTGCATGTACTGCGGCATCTGCATCGAGGTGTGCCCCTTCGACGCGCTGTTCTGGTCCCCGGAGTTCGAGTACGCCGAGACCGACATCCACGAACTCACCCACGAGCGCGACAAGCTCCGCGACTGGATGTGGACCGTCCCCGCCCCGCCCGCCCTGGACCCCGGCGCCGAGGAGCCCAAGGAACTCGCCGCCGCCCGCAAGGCCGCCGACAAACTGGCCGCCGAGCAGGAACCCGAGCCGGACACCGCGCCCGCGCCCAAGCCGGAGGGGGACGAGTGAACCTCCACGTCGCCGCCGACGCCCCCCAGGGCTTCCTCTCCCCGACCGGCGTCGAGATCGCCTTCGTGCTCGTCGGCCTCGTCACCCTGGGCGCCGCGATCATCACCGTCACCACCCGCCAGCTCGTGCACGCCGCGCTCTGGCTGGTCGTCGCGCTCGGCGGCCTCGCCGTCGAGTACCTGCTCCTGACCGCCGAGTTCATCGCCTGGGTCCAGGTCCTCATCTACGTCGGCTCCGTCGTCGTCCTCCTCCTCTTCGGCCTGATGCTCACCCGGGCGCCCATCGGCCGCTCCCCGGACGCCGACTCGGGCAACCGGCCCGCCGCCCTCGCCGTGGCCCTCGCCGCTGCCGCCGCCCTGGTCTGGGTCGTCGTGGACGCCTTCCGCACCCAGTGGATCAAGCTCGACAAGCCGCAGGGCACCACCGACGTCACCGGCTCGGTCCTCTTCCGGCACTGGGTCCTGCCCTTCGAGGCCCTCTCGGTCCTGCTCCTCGCCGCCCTTGTCGGCGCGATCGTCCTCTCCCGCAAGTCCAAGGACGAGCCCGGCGGCAACGGCCGCCAGAACCGGAACGGCCGCCCGACCCCGAAGGCCCCCAGGGCCCAGTCGGACCCGAAGGCCCAGTCGGCCCAGACGAGCCAGTCGGGCCAGACGAGCCAGTCGGGCCAGACGAGCCAGTCGGGCCAGACGAGCCAGTCGGGCCAGACGAGCCAGTCGGACCAGGCGGACCAGACGGAGAGGACCCGCTGATGCACCTCGCCTATCCCGCCGTCCTCGCCGTCCTCCTCTTCTGCGTCGGCCTGTACGGCGTCCTCGCCCGCCGCAACGCGATCCTCGTCCTGATGTCCGTCGAGCTGATGCTCAACGCCGTCAACCTCAACCTGGTCGCCTTCGACGTCTGGCTGCGCGACGCCCTGCACTCCGGCCAGGCCCTGACCCTGTTCACCATCGCCATCGCCGCCGCCGAGATCGGCATCGGCCTCGCGATCGTCCTCGCCGTCTACCGCAACCGCGGCACCTCCGCCGTCGACGACCTCCGCGACACCGCCGAACTGCCCGACGACGGCGGCGACGGCGATGACGACGGCGACTCCGAAGGCGCCGCCGCCGAGGAACCCGACGAGGCCGACGAGCCCGGCGTGTCCGCTCCGGCCAAGGCGTCGCAGAAGGCTGAGGCCACCGCGTGACCACGACCACCCTCGCCGTCCTCGTCCCCCTCCTGCCGTTCCTCGGCGCCGTCGCCGGTCTGCTGCTCGGCCGCACCGTGCCCGGCCTGGTCCGGCCCCTCGCGGTGCTGCCCGCCCTGACCTCGCTCGGGCTCGCCGCCGTCGTGGCCGCGCGCCAGGGCGGCGACAAGGCCGTGGACGCGGCCACCCAGCTCACCCCCACCGGCTCGGTCCCCATCGACCTCGCCCTGCACATCGACGGCTTCGCGGCCCTCGTCGCCGTCCTCGTCGGCGTCGTCGCCTCCTGCGTGCAGATCTACTCGACGGCCTACCTGCGCGACGACCCGCGCTACCCCTCGTACGCCGCCCTCGTCTCCCTGTTCACCGCCGCGATGCTGCTCGTCGTCTACTCCGGCGACCTGATGGTGCTCCTGGTCGGCTGGGAGATCATGGGCATCTGCTCGTACTTCCTCGTCGGCCACTACTGGGAGACGCCCGAGGCCCGCGCCGCGTCCCTCAAGGCCTTCCTGGTCACCAAGCTCGGCGACGTCCCCTTCCTGATCGGCCTGTTCGCCCTCGCCGTGGACGCGGACTCGTTCCGGATCACGAAGATCCTTGCCGCCGTCGCGAACGGCGGCCTCGACCACCCCACCCTCATCGCCCTGCTGCTCCTCGCGGGCGTCGCGGGCAAGTCCGCGCAGTTCCCGCTGCACACCTGGCTGCCCGACGCGATGGCGGGCCCCACGCCCGTCTCCGCGCTCATCCACGCCGCGACGATGGTCGCCGCCGGTGTCTACTTCGTCGCCCGGCTCCTCCCGGTGTTCGCCGCCTCCGCGGCGGCGCTGGTCGTCCTCGCCGTCATGGCCGCCGTCACGATGGCCGGCTCGGCCCTCGCCGCGCTCGCGCAGGACGACATCAAGCGCGTCCTCGCGTACTCGACGATCGGCCAGCTCGGCTACATGACCGGCGCCCTCGCCGTCGGCGACCGCGGCGCCGCCGTCTTCCACCTCCTGTCGCACGGCGCTTTCAAGGCGCTCCTGTTCCTCGCCGCGGGCGTGATCATCCACGCCGCGGGCACCAACTCGCTGGCCGCGATGTCCCGCATGAAGGACCTGCGCGACCGTGTCCCCGACGCCTACTGGACGATGACCGTGGCGCTCTTCGCGCTCGCCGCGATCCCGCCGTTCAGCGGCTTCTTCTCCAAGGAGGCCGTCCTCGGCGCCGCCGAGCACACGGCCACCGGCCACACCGGGACCGCCCCCGCCGCGGCGGGCTGGATCGTTCTCGTCGCGGGCCTGGCCGCCGCCCTGCTGACCGCCGCGTACGCGACCCGCCTGTGGCTGCTCGCCTTCCACGGCAGGGGAGCCGAGGCCCCGGACCACGGCAGGCAGCCCGTCGCCATGACCTCCGTCCTGTGGGTCCTCGCTGTCCCCTCGCTCGCCTTCGGCGTGACCGTCGGCACCCTCCCGGACTGGTTCGACGGCCACAAACTGGCCCCGACCCTCACCACCTCCGTCCTCGGCACGGGCGTCGCCCTCGTCGGCGCCCTGGTCACGTACGGCGCCTGGCGACACACCACGGCCCTCGCCGCCCGCGTCCCGATCGGCGCGGTCGCCGCGCACCCGGACGCCGACGCGAGCCAGGTCGAGGCCGAGGCCATCGCCACCCACGCCCCGGCGTACGGCGACGTCGCGAGCGCCCCCGACCCGGCGGACCCGGGCCGCCTCCTGCTCGGCCCGCTGCACCGCCACGCCGCCGTCGGCTTCCACCTCGACGCCCTCTACGCGGCCCTGTTCGTCCGCCCCGTCCAGGCCGCCGCCGGCCTCGTCCGCTTCCTCGACCGCGAGGTCGTCGACACGTACGTCCGCGCCGCCGGCACCGCACCCCGCTGGCTCGGCGCGGCCGTCCGCCGCGCGCAGACCGGCAACGTGCAGACCTATCTGAGCGCGCTGCTCGCGGGCACCGTCGTCCTGGCGGTCGCCGCCGTCCTCGTCGCCACCGCCGGAGCGTGAGCAGCAGTGATCGGTATCAGTGAGTCAGTGATGCAGTTCCTTCTCGCGTTGATCGTCGTCGGCCCGCTCGTCGGCGCCGTGGCCGCTCTCCTCCCGGCCCCGCCCGGGCTCAAGGGGAAGTCCCCGGACCAGGCCGTGCTGCGCCACGGTGTGACCGTGACCGGCGTGATCCTGCTCGCCGCGATCGTCCTCGCGCTCGGCTTCGACCACGACCACCCATCGAAGATGCAGGCGACGACGGACATCAGCTGGATCCCCGCGCTCGACGTGCGCATCCATCTCGGCATCGACGGCATCTCCCTCCCCCTTCTGGTCCTGACCGCGCTGCTGACCTTCCTCTGCGCGCTGTACAGCTACTTCAAAATGCCGACCGGGCCGTCCCCCAAGGCATTTGTGGCGCTGATCCTCGTCCTGGAGTCCGGCACCCTCGCGACCTTCGCCGTCCTCGATCTGCTGCTGTTCTTCCTCGCCTTCGAGATGGTCCTCATCCCGATGTACTTCCTCATCGCCCGCTGGGGCGGCGCCCAACGAACGCAGGCCGCCTGGAAGTTCATCCTCTACACGCTGCTCGGCTCCGTCGTCATGCTGCTCGGCCTGCTCCTCATCGGGCTGAGGGCGGGCACCTTCGACATGGTGGCACTCGCCACTGACAACGACCGTGAGCTGAGCACATCCGTGCAGGTCATCGCCGTTCTGGCGATCGGGATCGGGCTCGCGGTCAAGACGCCGATGTGGCCGCTGCACAGCTGGCTCCCCGACGCCCACACCGCCGCGCCCACCGTCGGCTCGGTCCTGCTCGCCGGCGTCCTGCTGAAGATGGGTACGTACGGGTTCGTCCGGATCCTGCTGCCGATCGCGCCCGACGGGATGGAGACGTTCGCGCCCTACCTCGCCGCGCTCGCCGTCGTCGGGATCATCTACGGATCGCTGGCCTGCCTGGCCCTGGCGCGGCCCGGCGCGAAGGGCGACCTCAAGCGCCTCATCGCGTACTCCTCCGTCGGCCACATGGGCTTCGTGCTCCTCGGCATCTCGACCATGACGCCGACCGGCGTGAACGGAGCGCTGTTCGCCAACATCGCCCACGGCCTCATCACCGGCCTGCTGTTCTTCCTGGTCGGCGCGCTCAAGGACCGCACCGGCACGAGCGACCTCGACACCCTGGCCAAGGAGTCCGGCGCCGCCCTGTACGGCAAGGCGCCGCGCCTCGGCGGCCTGCTCGCCTTCGGCGCCGTCGCCTCGCTCGGGCTGCCCGGACTCGCCGGGTTCTGGGGCGAGATGCTCGCCCTGTTCGGCGCGTTCAAACCCGCCGACGACCTCAGCCGCCCGGCGTTCCTCACGTTCATGGCGATCGCCGCGTTCGGCACCCTGCTCACGGCCGCGTACATGCTCATCGTCGTACGCCGTGTCTGCATGGGCCCGACGGCGACGGTCCAGGAGGCACCGCGGCTCGCCGACGTCCAGGGCTACGAATTCGCCGCCTGGACCCCGCTCGTCGCCCTCACCGTCCTCGCCGGCCTCTGGCCCGCGGCCCTCCTCGGCCTCACCGACCCGGCCGTCCAGCAGCTCCTCGCAGGAGGCAAGTCGTGATCGCCGCCGAATCCACCGCGAGCCTCATCCAGTCCGTCGACTGGGTGGCCGTCGCACCGCCCACGATCGTGGCGGTCGTCGGCCTCGTGGTCCTCGTCGCCGACCTGTTCCTGAGCGAGCGCAACAAGCACCTGCTCGGCTGGATCTCCCTCACGGGCCTGGTCGCGGCGGGCCTGTTCCTGCTGCCGCTGACCGGCTCCGGCGCCGGCCGCTCGACGTTCTGCCTCAGCGGCCCCCGGGCCACCGCCTGCAGCTACACGGTCGACGAGTTCACCCTCGTCATCCAACTCCTCGTCATCGGCGGCGCGCTGCTCACCGCCCTCCTGTCGCTGACCGCCCTCAAGGACGCGCGGAACGCCGACAAGGAACTCCCCGAAGGGGAGTACTGGTTCCTGCTGCTCTCCTCGGCCGCCGGCGCCGCCCTGCTGCCCGCCTCCCGCGACCTCGCGACCCTCGTCGTCGCCCTGGAGGTGGCGTCGCTGCCCGCCTTCGCGCTCGTCGGCCTCAAGCGTGGCGACAAGCGGTCCTCCGAGGCGGCCCTGAAGTTCTTCCTGTCCTCGGTGACCGCGACCGCCGTGACCCTCCTGGGCGTCAGCTTCGTGTACGCCGCGACGGGCACCATGCACCTCACCGAGCTCGGCGAGAAGCTCGGGAACGTCGACGGCCAGTTGGACACGCTCGCGCAGACCGGCGTCGTCCTCACCCTCGTCGGCTTCGCCTTCAAGGTGGCCGCCGTCCCCTTCCACTTCTGGGTGCCCGACACCTACGTAGGCGCGCCCTTGCCCGTCGCCGCGTACCTCTCGGTCGTCGGCAAGGCGGTCGGCTTCACCGGCCTGATCCTCGTCACGGTCGTCGCCTTCCCGGAGTACGCCGACGTCTGGGGCCCGGCGCTCGCCGCGCTCGCCGCCCTCACGATGACGATCGGCAACGTCGCCGCCCTGAGGCAGCAGCCCACGCGCGCGTACAGCGCGGTCCGGCTGCTCGCCTGGTCCTCGGTCGGCCAGGCGGGCTACCTCTTGGTGCCGATCGCGGCGGCCGGGTACGCCGACCGCCACACCGACGTCCTGGAGACCACCGGCGCCACCGTCGCGTACGCCCTGATGTACGCCGCCGTGAACCTCGGAGCGTTCGCCGTCGCCGCCCTGGTCGGCCGCACGCAGAAGCTGAACCGTGTCAGCGACTACCGGGGCCTGTACGCGAAGAGCCCCCTGTCGGCCCTGGTCCTGGCCTTCTTCCTGCTCTGCCTCGCCGGGCTGCCGCCGGGCATCATCGGCCTGTTCGCGAAGGTCACCGTGTTCTCCACGGCGGTCGACGCGGGCCTGGGCTGGCTCGCCGTCGTGATGGCGGCCAACGTGGTGATCGCGCTCTACTACTACCTGCAGTGGACGGCCCTGCTGTTCCGCGCCCCCGCGGGCGAGCCCGCCAAGCACCACGTCCCGGCTCCCCTCACCGCGGCCATCGCGGTCACCGCCGTGCTCGGCGTCGCCCTCTCCGGGGCGCCCCAGCTCGTCCTCCAGTTCGCGGAGCACGGCGTCCGCTGAGCACGGGGCACGGCGTGGGCCGGGCACGGGGGCACGGCCTCGGCTGAGCACAGCGCACGACGCCCGCCGAGCCGGGAGTACGACACCGGCCCGGCCCCGTCACCCGCGCGGCCCACACCGCTCCTGAGCGCACAAGGGAACTAGCACCCTCCGCCTGGCGTTGACCAGTAAGGGAGGGTCCACTGAACAGTGGAAGCACCAGCCAGCAGAGGGTTCCCCCGCGCACCACCAGGAGGGCGTACCGTGCACCGCCGGACCAACGGGCTGAAGACCGCCGTACTCCTCGGGGGACTGTCCGCACTCATCATCGTCATCGGCAGCTTCTTCGGGCGTATGGGCCTGATCATCGCGCTCTTCGTAGCGGTCGGTACGAACGCGTACGCGTACTGGAACAGCGACAAGCTGGCCCTGCGCGCGATGCGGGCGCGCCCGGTGAGCGAGTTCGAGGCCCCCGAGCTGTACCGGATGGTGCGCGAGCTCTCCACCCAGGCCCGCCAGCCCATGCCCCGCCTCTACATCTCACCGACCGAGGCGCCGAACGCCTTCGCGACCGGCCGCAACCCGCGCAACGCGGCCGTCTGCTGCACGGACGGCATCCTGCGCATCCTCACCCCGCGCGAGCTGCGCGGCGTCATCGGCCACGAGCTGAGTCATGTCTACAACCGGGACATCCTGATCTCCTCGGTCGCCGGAGCACTCGCCTCGGTCATCATGTTTCTGGTCAACTTCGCCTGGCTGATTCCGATTGGCCGCTCGAACGACAACGACGGGCCCGGCATCTTCGGCATGTTGTTGATCATGCTTCTCGGCCCGCTCGCCGCGTCCATCATCCAGCTCGCCATCAGTCGTTCCAGGGAGTACGAGGCCGACGCGTCCGGCGCGCAGCTCACCGGCGATCCGCTGGCTCTCGCCAGTGCCCTGCGCAAACTCGACGCCGGTACCAAGCAGTTGCCGCTGCCGCCGGAGCCCAGGCTCGAAACGGCGAGCCATATGATGATTGCCAATCCGTTCCGGCCCGGACAGGGCATGTCGAAGCTGTTCTCCACCCACCCGCCGATGGCGGAGCGCATCGCCCGGCTCGAGCAGATGGCAGGTCGTCAACAGTGAAGACAGTTCTGAACGTCATCTGGCTCATCCTGTGCGGCCTGTGGATGTGCTTGTTCTACCTGTTCGCGGGCGTACTGCTGTGCATCACGATCATCGGCATCCCGTTCGGCCTCGCGTCGTTTCGCATCGGCCTGTTCGCGCTGTGGCCCTTCGGCCGCAAGGCGGTCGAGCGCAGGGACGCGGGCGCGCCCTCGCTGATCGGCAACGTCCTGTGGGTGATCCTCGCGGGCTGGTGGCTCGCCCTCGGCCACGTCTTCACCGGCCTGCTGCTCTGCGTCACGATCATCGGCATCCCGCTGGGCCTCGCCAACTTCAAGATGATCCCCATCTCGTTGCTGCCGCTGGGCCGCGAGATCGTGCCCACGGACGAGCCGTTCACGGCGGCTTCGTTCGGCACGTCCGCAGCGGGCGGCCCGCAGGGGCCGCCGCCCGGCGGCCAGGGCTGGTAGGACGCGCCGCCTCCGCCGCCGAGCGGTCGGCGGGGTGCTCGCCGCACCGGTCGGCAGTCGCCCCCGACGGGCTGCGGTCGCCCATGCCCCTCACCGCGGCGCCGCGCCCCCGACCTTCTTCCGTACCCCGTACGCGGCGGCCCCCACGGCCAGCACCGCCGCACCCGTCACCACCGAAGCCCCCGGCAGCGCGAACGCCAGCGTCACACACCCGGCGAGGCCCACCGCGGGCCCCACGCGCGCGCGGAGCGCCGAACCCAGCGTCCACGCGGACGCGTTGGCGATCGCGTAGTACACGAGCACCCCGAACGACGAGAAGCCGACAGCGCCCCGCACATCCACCGTCGCCGCCAGCACGGCGACCACCACGCCCACCGCCAACTCCGCGCGGTGCGGCACCTGGAAGCGCGGATGCACCGCCGCGAACACCCCCGGCAGATGACGGTCCCGAGCCATCGCCAGCGTCGTCCGCGACACCCCGAGGACCAGCGCGAGCAGCGAACCGAGCGCCGCCACCACCGCCCCCACCCGCACCACGGGAACCAGCCCCGGCACCCCCGCCGCCCGCACGGCGTCCGCCAACGGAGCCGAGGCGTCCGCGAGCCCGCCGGGCCCGAGCACCGAAAGGACCGCCACCGCCACGCCCGTGTACACGCACAGCGCGATGCCGAGGGCCGACGGCACCGCCCGCGGAATGGTCCGCGCCGGATCGCGTACCTCCTCGCCGAGCGTCGCCACGCGCGCGTACCCGGCGAAAGCGAAGAACAAGAGCCCCGCCGCCTGCAGCACCCCGCCGAACCCGCCGTCGGAGAGCCCGACCTCGAGGCGCCCCGCGTCCGCGCCCGCCGACCCCAGACAGACGCCGACCACCGCCACGAGCACCGCCAGCACCACGACGACGATCGCCCGGGTCAGCCACAGCGACTTCTGCACGCCCAGGTAGTTCACGGCGGTCAGCACGAGGACGGCGGCCACCGCGACCGCGTGCGCCTGCCCCGGCCACGCGTACGCCCCCACGGTCAGCGCCATGGCCGCGCACGAGGCCGTCTTGCCGACGACGAACGCCCAGCCCGCCAGATACCCCCAGAATTCCCCGAGCCGCTCCCGCCCGTACACATACGTCCCGCCCGACGCCGGATAGCGCGCCGCGAGCCGAGCCGAGGCCACGGCATTGCAGTACGCGACGACGGCGGCGACGCCGAGCCCGATCAGCAGCCCCGAACCGGCCGCGCCCGCCGCGGGCCCGAGCACGGCGAAGACCCCGGCGCCCACCATCGCGCCGAGCCCGATCACGACCGCGTCGAAGACCCCCAGGGTCCGCCGCAGCCCCACCGCCCCAGGAGCACCCTGGGGCCCCACCCGCTGTGTCATGTGCCGCACCCTACTGACACGGGGGAACCGCACGCGCCCCGCGCTACGTCCCTTAGGGCAACAACGCGCGAAAAGGTACGAAGAGCCACACACACGCAGCCACACGCACGCAGCGACACGTACGCAGTCAGACGCACGAAAAGGCAGGTCACCATGGGCATCATCAGCTGGATCGTTCTCGGGCTGCTCGCCGGTGCCACCGCCAAGCTCCTGCTCCCGGGCCGCGACCCGGGCGGCTTCATCGGCACGACGCTGATCGGCGTCGCCGGAGCCTTCGTGGGCGGCTGGATCTCCGCGCGCTTCCTCGACCGCCCGATCGCCGACCACTTCTTCGACGGCGCGACCTGGGCCGCGGCCATCGGCGGCTCCCTCGTCCTCCTGATCGCCTACCGCATCCTCTTCGGCCACTCACGCCGCTGACGAGCGCACGACACAGACTGCAGCCAGCAGCAAGGGCGGGCACCCGATCCGGGTGCCCGCCCTCCGTCGTACTTCAGCAGACCGGCCGGCCCACGAACCAGCCGACCGGCCCACGAACTACCGGTAGTTCACGAACTGCAGCGCGAAGTCGAAGTCCTGACCCTTCAGAAGCGCCTGTACGGCCTGCAGGTCGTCGCGGCTCTTGGAGCTGACGCGCAGCTCCTCGCCCTGGACCTGTGCCTTGACGCCCTTCGGGCCCTCATCGCGAATGATCTTCGCCACCTTCTTCGCGTTCTCCTGGGAGATGCCCTCCTCGATCGAGGCGAAGATCTTGTACTCCTTGCCGGACAGCTGCGGCTCGCCCGCGTCCAGCGCCTTCAGGGAGATGCCACGCTTGATCAGCTTGGACTGGAAGACGTCGAGGATCGCGTTGACCCGGTCCTCCGAGTTGGCCTCCATCAAGATCTTCTCGCCGGACCAGGAGATCGAAGCACCGACGTTCTTGAAGTCGTAGCGCTGCGAGATCTCCTTGCCCGTCTGGTTGAGGGCGTTGTCGACCTCCTGCCGCTCGACCTTCGAGACGATGTCGAAACTGGAGTCGGCCATGTCCTGTGGCTCCTTGTATCGGGGTCTGCGTACTCAGCGGGTACACGGCCTTCTAGTCGCCGACCGCATCCGTAAAGCCTAGCCACTGGCTCCCCGCCGGGTGCCGATCAATCGGGTGGCGAAGCACCCCCGGTCATCAGGTATCGTTTACGTCGTTGCCACGGAGCACCGCGCAGAGCGGCCCCGGGCAGCAAACCCTGGCGGTGTGGCTTCGCCTTCCCAGGTTCGAATCCTGGCGCCGCCACATGAAGGAGACCCTCTCCGTTTGCAGAAATGCAAGCGGAGGGGGTCTTTTCGTTCTGACCTTTCCGGCTCCGGCCTGCTGCGCGAAGGCTCCGGCTCCCGCAGGTCCGGCCCCGACGTGGGCACACTGGGACCTATGTCGTCGTCCAGCTCGTCCCGTCGCAGACACTGCCCCGTGTGCCGTCGTGAAATCGCGGTCGTGGGTGGGAGGTTCGCCCGCCACGATCCGCCGGGGCCGCGCGGTGCCGGGGACCTGGTCTCGTGCCCGGGCTCCCGGCAGCACGCGCAGCTCGGCGCCGCGCAGCCCGCGCTCGACGGGTACGTGGTGCCGGAGTTCCCGGGGCAACTGCCGCTGTTCTGACGCCCGGCAGCGGTGCCGGGAGCTAGTTGCCCGCGACCGACTTCGCCGCCACCGAGACCGGCGTCGAGCCGCTGATGAGTTCCAGGGTCAGGCCCGCCGTCGCCGGGGTCTCCAGGAGCTCCGCGAGCACCGCGGCCACGTCGTCGCGCGGGATCGGGCCGCGGCCGGTCGACGCCTCCAGGCGTACGAGGCCCGTACCGGCGTCGTCCGTCAGCATGCCGGGACGCAGGACCGTCCAGTCCAGGGCGTCGCGGCCGCGTACGTACGCGTCGGCCTCGCCCTTGGCCCGCAGGTAGGCGTCGAAGATGTCGTCGCCGGGGTGGTCGGGGTCCGCGCCCATCGACGACACCACGAGGTACCGGCGGGCCCCGGCCCGCTCCGCGGCGTCCGCGAACAGGACGGCCGCGTCCCGGTCCACGGTGTTCTTGCGGTCCACCCCGCTGCCGGGCCCCGCGCCCGCCGCGAACACGGCCGCGTCCGCGCCCTCCAGGTGCCGGGCGACCTCGTCCACGGACGCCGACTCCAGGTCGCACAGCACCGGTTCGGCGCCCGCGTCCCGGAGGTCGGCCTCGTGCGCGGAGTTGCGGATGAGCCCTGCGGCTTCGTCACCGCGCGCGGCGAGCAGTCGCTCCAGCCGCAGCGCGATCTGACCATGACCTCCAGCGATGACAATGCGCATGCTCCCGACCGTACGGCAGCCCGCACATGATCGCGGCCGGAACGACCCGCAGCGCGGGCCACATGCCGCACGGCCCACCCCTCCGGAGGCGTAGGGGCCACTCGGCGGCGTACGGAGAGCGTGCAGCGCCGAGCGCGGCACCTCAGGAGACGCGTCGCGGCACCCTCAGGAGGCGTATCGCGGCACCCGCATGAGGCGATTCGCGGCACCCTCAGGAGGCGCACCGCAGCACCGCGGAAGGCGCCCCGCCCGGCCCCTCACGAAGCCACCCCGCCCCCCTGCCCCCGCCCCTGCCGAGGCAGGTCGAGCGCCACCGCGGCCGCCGAGTCGCAGTACTCCCGCACCGCGCTGGTCCGCGCCACCACGCGCCCCCGGTGCACCACGATGCGGCTGTACGCCAGGGACAGCGCCCCGGCGAGGGTGTCGCCGCGTACCGCGAGGAGCTCCGCGGGGAACCCCGCCTCCACCCTGACCTCGGGCAGCCCCATCGCCGCCCGCGCCGCCGAACTCACCGCGTCGTAGGCCTCCTCGGGGCGCAGCCCCTGCCGGGACGCGAGGAGGTACGCGGCCTCCAGCGGATCCCCGCGGCCCACCGGGTTCGCCACGTCCCGCAGCGCCCCGCTGCCCGCCGCGACCCGCACCCCGGCGGCCCGCAACAGCCGAATCGGGACCGTCCCGCCGTCCTCCGCCCCCGCGCGCCCCGCCCGTGCCCCGTGCGCCGTGCTCCCGCAGCCGCCCTGCGGCAGGCACACCACCGTCACACCGGCCGCCGCCAACTGCTCCGCGGCCCGCGCGGCCACGTCGGCCGGCAGCCGCCCGAGCCCGCCGCACGGCCCGATCGCCACCCCCGGCCGCAGGCCTCCGGCAGCCGCCGCGAACCGCGCGAGCCGGGCCGGATCCGCGCCGTCCGTATGCAGGTCGACCGCGCAGCCGTGCTCCGCCGCGAGGTCGAGCACCGCCTCCGCGTACCCCGTCGGATCGGGGTCCAGATCGGGACAACCGCCCACTACGGAGGCGCCCATTTTCACCGCGTCCCGCAGCATCGCCATCCCGTCCGCGCCCGCCACCCCGGTCAGCAGCCGCGGCACCGCCACCACCGACAGATCGGCGAGCCCGCGCAGCGAACGCCGCGCCTGCAGCACCGCCTGCAGAGCGTCCAGGCCCTGCACGTCACCGATCCGCACGTGCGAACGCAGCGCCGTCGCCCCGTGCCCGAGCTGCAGCAGGGCCGCCTCGGTGGCGCGCCGCTGCACGTCCTGGACGTCCCCCGGGACCGGGCCCTCCGCGAGCGCGCTGAGCGCCGTGTCGCTGTGCGCGTGCGGCTCGGCCGCCGCGGGCAGCAGGAGATAGCCGCTCAGGTCCAGGCGCCCCGCGTGCGCGGCGAGGCTGCCCGCCGTGCCGACGGCCTCGATACGGCCTTCGCCGAGGCGTACGTCCACGGTCCTGCCGTCCGTCAGCCGCGCCCCGCAGAGCAGCAGCGCGGAGGTTGGCGCGGAAGGTGTCCCGGAGGGCGGTGCGGACGGCGACACCGAAGGCGGCGCGGAAGGTGCCGGAGCCGGGGAGCCCGCAGGGCCCGGGGAGTCGCACGCGTCCCGGGAGTCCTGAGAGCCCGAGCCCCGGAAGTCCTGAGAGTCCTGCGGGTCCCGGGAATCGGGGGAGTCGGGGGAGTCGGGCGAAGAGGGCTGCTGCGGCTGGCTGTCAGGCATCGCGCTCCTGGTGCTCGGGGGCGGCTGCAGGCGGCTCGAGGCGTGCCGGGACGCGACCCGAGGGCGCGCGTGGACGGCGGCCCCTAGGCACGCAAGATCACGCAGCGTGGGTCGAGCCTAGGACGGCGGGGAGCCCGCTTCGCGGAGGAGCGCAATAGTCGTACTGCTGTGGTGCGAGGGCCTGGTGATCCCTGGTGAGGCGGGTGGGACGGCCTTTTTCGGGTCGCTGTCATGCCCCCGGACGGCCCTGGCGAAACGGATTTGGGCGATCGGCGGCCGACCGTGTAATGTCTTCATCGCTCGCCCCAATAGCTCAGTCGGTAGAGCGTCTCCATGGTAAGGAGAAGGTCTGCGGTTCGATTCCGCATTGGGGCTCTGATGTGTGAAGGTTCCTCGCTTCCGGGCGAGGGGCCGAAGCGCATCGCAGCGGTGTAGCTCAGTCGGTAGAGCAAGCGGCTCATAATCGCTGTGTCACCGGTTCAAGTCCGGTCACCGCTACCCTTAGTAGCCGATTGTGGGGTCGGTCCTCCGATCGGCTACTCTTTTATGCGTTCATCCGTCCATCCGTCCGTCAAGGAGCACTCACGTGGCTGCCACAGACGTCCGCCCGAAGATCACGCTGGCCTGCGTGGAGTGCAAGGAGCGGAACTACATCACCAAGAAGAACCGGCGTAACAACCCGGACCGACTGGAGATGAAGAAGCACTGCCCGCGTTGCAACTCGCACACCGCGCACCGCGAAACGCGATAAAAACAGGCTAGTACTTGAGGCCGCCCCCGATCACTGGGGGCGGCCTCGAGGCGTTTCCGGACCCGCCCTGCCGCCGCCCCGGCGTCGGCGCCGTCCACATCCGTACCGAGAACCCAGCTGCCAGGAGGTGCCGAGCCATGGCGCTCGACCAGTCCTTCGTGGGGCGGTCCTACCCGCCCACCGACCCCTATGAGGTCGGCCGCGAGAAGATCCGCGAATTCGCGGTCGCCGTGGGTGACGCCAACCCCGCGTACGCCGACCCGGAAGCCGCCAAGGCGCTCGGCCACCCCGATGTGCTCGCCCCGCCGACCTTTGTGTTCGCGATCACCTTCAAGGCCGCGGGCAAGGTCATCGAGGACCCGCAGCTGGGGCTCGACTACAGCCGAGTCGTGCACGGCGACCAGAAGTTCACGTACACGCGTCCCGTGTACGCGGGCGACCGGCTCACGGTGACGTCGACCATCGAGGCCATCAAGTCCATGGCGGGCAACGACATCCTGGACATCCGCGGCGAGGTCCACGACGCGGCGGGGGAGCACGTCGTGACCGCCTGGACCAAGCTCGTCGCGCGCGCGGCGGAACCCGCCGCAGAAGGGGCGTGACGCCATGACCGCGAAGATCGCATACGACGACGTCGAGGTCGGCACCGAACTCCCGGCCCGGACCTTCCCGGTGACACGCGCCACATTGGTGCAGTACGCGGGTGCCTCCGGGGACTTCAACCCGATCCACTGGAACGAGAAGTTCGCGGTCGAGGTCGGCCTGCCCGACGTCATCGCGCACGGCATGTTCACGATGGCCGAGGCCATCCGCGTCGTGACGGACTGGACGGGTGACCCGGCCGCTGTCGTCGAGTACGGCGTCCGCTTCACCAAGCCCGTCGTCGTCCCGAACGACGACAAGGGCGCCACGATCGAGGTCAGCGCCAAGGTCGCGGCCAAGCTCGACGACCAGCAGGTCCGAGTCGACCTGCTGGCCAAGAGCGGCGACCAGAAGGTGCTCGGCATGTCCCGGGCTGTTGTACGGCTGGCCTGAGCGACGGGGCCGAAAGGCATCAGGTAAGGGGCGTCCGCCATTGCGGGCGCCCCTTACGCGTACCGCTCCCGCCCCTCACCGCCCCTCGCCTCGTCTCATCGCACTTCGTCCCGTCTCACCGCACCTCACCCCGCTTCTCCGCAGCCACCGCTTGACATGGTTAGTGATTGGACACTAACTTAGTCGCATGGTCAGGATGAGCGCAGAGGAGAGGCGCGAGAGCGTCATCCGTGCGGCGATGAGCGAATTCGCCAGCGGTGGGTACTACGGGACGTCGACCGAGGCGATCGCCAAGCGCGTCGGGGTCTCGCAGCCGTATCTCTTCCGGCTCTTCCCGAGCAAGAAGGCGATCTTCCTGGCGGCGTCGGCGCGCTGTCTGGAGGAGACCCGCCAGGTCTTCGAGAAGGCAGGTGAAGGCCTGCACGGCGAGGAGGCCCTGCACGCCATGGCCATCGCGTACTCGCAGCTCATCGCGGACGACCCCGACAAGCTGCGGATGCAACTCCAGACGTACGTCGCCGTGGCGGCCGCCGAGGCCTCCGGGGACCACGAGTTCGGCGAGATGGTGCGCGCCGGATGGATGGAGATCTGGGAGGCCGCGCATCTGCCGCTCGGGGCCGATGCGGACGAGACGACGACGTTCATGGCGTACGGGATGCTGATCAATGTCCTGTCGGCCATGGGATTTCCGCCCGAGCACCGGGTCTGGGAAGGGATGTACCTCTCGGCTCAGCCGCGGGAGCCGTCCGCCTAGGCCTGTCGGGCCCCGGCGCGCCATGTCACCACCCTGTCGGGCCCGCGGGCCCGTCGGGGAGCATTATGCCCGCGAAAGTTAGTCATTAATAACTAACCTGATACTCGCCGTCATGGGGGAGCGATGTCACAGCAGACAGCACACCGCGGGGGGACCGTCTGGGCCCTCGTCATCACCAGCGTCGCCGGATTCATGGCGGCCCTCGACAACCTCGTCGTCACCACCGCGCTGCCCTCCATCCGCAAGGACCTGGGCGGCGCGATAGAAGACCTCGAATGGACCGTGAGCGCCTACACCCTCACCTTCGCCGTGCTGCTGATGTTCGGCGCGGCCCTGGGGGACAGGTTCGGGCGCCGCAAGCTCTTCGGGATCGGCCTCGCGATCTTCACCGGAGCCTCCGCCGCGGCGGCCCTCGCGCCCGGCCTCGACGAGCTGATCGCGGCCCGCGCGGTGCAGGGCGTCGGCGCCGCGATCATGATGCCGCTCACCCTGACGCTGCTCACGGCCGCGGTGCCGGCGGCCAAGCGCGGGATGGCGTACGGGATCTGGGGCGCCGTCAACGGCCTCGCGGTCGCCAGCGGCCCGCTGATCGGCGGCGCGCTCACCGAGCACGTCTCCTGGCAGTGGATCTTCTGGCTGAACGTTCCGCTGGGCCTGGCCCTGCTGCCGCTCGCCCGGATGCGCCTCACGGAGTCGTACGGCACCGGCGCCCGCCTCGACATCGTCGGCACGCTGCTCGCCAGCGGCGGCCTCTTCGGCATCGTGTACGCCCTGATCCGCGGCAACATCGACGGCTGGACCAGCGCGCCCGTCCTGATCGGTCTGGCCGCGGGTGCCGCGCTGCTCGGCGGCTTCGTGCACCACGGCATCCGCAACGAGAACGCGATGCTCCCGATGCGGCTCTTCCGGAGCCGGGCGTTCTCCGCGATCAACGCGGCCAGCCTGCTGATGTTCGTCGGGATGTTCGGCTCGATCTTCCTGCTCAGCCAGTTCCTGCAAGGGGTGCTCGGCTACTCGCCGACCGAGGCGGGCCTGCGGCTGCTGCCCTGGACCGGCATGCCGATGATCGTCGCGCCGATCGCGGGCTACCTCTCCGACCGCATCGGCGGCCGCCCGATCGTCACCGCAGGGCTCGCCCTCCAGGCCATCGGCCTCGGCTGGTTCGCGGTCGTCCTGTCGCCCGACGTGTCGTACGCCGCGCAGCTCCCCGCCCTGATCCTCAGCGGGATCGGCATGGCCCTGTACTTCGCCCCGGCCGCCAGCCTGGTCATGGCCAGCGTCCGGCCCGCCGAGCAGGGCATCGCCTCCGGGGCGAACAACGCGCTGCGGGAGGTGGGCGGGGCGCTCGGTGTCGCGATGCTGGCCTCGGTCTTCACCTCGCAGGGCGGGTACGAGTCGCCGGTGGCGTTCGTGGACGGGCTCGAGCCCGCGCTGTGGGTGGGAGCGGCCGTGGTCGGCGTGGGGGCGGTCGCCGCGGCGGTGCTGCCGCGGCGGCGGGCCGGGGCGGCGGGCGCCCCGGCGGAGGCCCCGGCTGAGGAGCGGGTGCC
Organism: Streptomyces flavofungini; assembly: GCF_014650815.1. Lineage (GTDB taxonomy): Bacteria > Actinomycetota > Actinomycetes > Streptomycetales > Streptomycetaceae > Streptomyces > Streptomyces flavofungini. The sequence continues at coordinate 236,064 of NZ_BMVR01000008.1, read as the reverse complement.
GGTCTCCGTGTGAACGGGGGGCATGTGGGGGCTGCGCCCCCTGCCCCCCTGTCGGCCCCTCGGGCCTCGTCCCCAAGCGCCGGACCGGCTGAAACCAGCCGGCCCGGCGCTTGCGGGTGAGCGGGTGGCGCGACCGGCGAAGCCGCCCTGCGGCCCGGCGCCGCCATGACCGGGCACGCCCCGCAAGGCCTCGCGGCCGCGCCCGTACCCTTGTGCGTGTGCAGGTACTCCACGATGCCCCCCTCGCCCCGCTGACCACCTTCCGGCTCGGTGGGCCCGCTGCCCGTCTGATCACCGCGACGACCGACGCCGAGGTGGTCGCCGCCGTCCGCGAGGCCGACGACTCCGGGACTCCGCTGCTGATCGTCGGCGGTGGGTCGAACCTGGTCATCGGCGACAAGGGCTTCGACGGCACCGCCCTGCGGATCGCCACCACCGGCTTCGCCCTGGACGGCACGCGGCTCGAGCTCGCCGCCGGTGAGGTCTGGACGGACGCCGTGGCGCGGACCGTCGACGCGGGTCTCGCGGGCATCGAGTGCCTGGCCGGCATCCCCGGCTCCGCGGGCGCGACGCCGATCCAGAACGTGGGCGCGTACGGCCAGGAGGTCTCCTCGACGATCACCGAAGTGATCGCGTACGACCGGAAGGCCCGCGAGACGGTCACCATCGCGAACGCGGACTGCGAGTTCTCGTACCGCCACAGCCGTTTCAAAGCCGCACCCGACCGCTTCGTGGTCCTGCGCGTCCGCTTCCAGTTGGAGGACGCGGGCGGGATGAGCGCCCCGATCGCCTACCCGGAGACGGCCCGTACCCTCGGTGTCGAGGCCGGAGACCGGGTGCCCGCCGCCGTGGCCCGCGAGACCGTCCTGAAGCTGCGCGCGGGCAAAGGCATGGTGCTCGACCCCGAGGACCACGACAGCTGGTCGGCCGGGTCGTTCTTCACCAACCCGATCCTCACGGAAGCGGAGTTCGCCGTCTTCCACGCGCGCGTGGCGGAGCGGCTCGGCCCGGACACCGCCCCGCCCGCGTACCCGGCGGGCGACGGCCACGTGAAGACCTCCGCGGCCTGGCTCATCGACAAGGCCGGCTTCACCAAGGGCTACGGCCAGGGCCCCGCCCGCATCTCCACCAAGCACACCCTGGCCCTCACCAACCGCGGCGGCGCGACCACGGAGGACCTGCTCGCCCTGGCCCGCGAGGTCGTCGCGGGCGTCCGGGACGCGTTCGGCATCACGCTGGTCAACGAGCCGGTGACGGTCGGCGTCAGCCTCTAGGGCCCCGCCCGGCAGCCTCCGGGCCCCCACCCAGCAGCCGCCGGGCCCCGCGCCCGGACCGCCCCGGCCCCGCGCCGGCCCCGCGCCGAGCGCCCCTCACCCCTCCAGCCACTCCCCGATCCCCGCCAGCAGCTTCTCCTGCACATCCGCGGGCGCCGCCGACCCCCGCACCGACTGCCGGGCGAGCTCGGCCAGTTCGGCGTCGTCGAAGCCGTGGTGCCGCCGGGCGATCTCGTACTGCGCGGCCAGGCGCGAGCCGAAGAGCAGCGGGTCGTCGGCGCCCAGCGCCAACGGCACCCCGGCGTCGTACAGCGTCCGCAGGGGTACGTCCTCGGGCTTCTCGTAGACGCCGAGGGCGACGTTGGACGCCGGGCACACCTCGCACGTCACGCCCCGCTCGGCGAGCCGCTTCAGGAGCCGCGGGTCCTCGGCCGCCCGCACGCCGTGTCCGATGCGCCGCGCGTGCAGGTCGTCGAGGCAGTCCCGGACCGACGAGGGCCCGTTCAGCTCGCCGCCGTGCGGGGCCGCGAGCAGGCCGCCCTCGCGGGCGATGGCGAAGGCGCGGTCGAAGTCCCGCGCCATGCCGCGCCGTTCGTCGTTGGAGAGCCCGAAGCCGACGACGCCGCGGTCGGCGAACCGCACCGCGAGCCGGGCCAGCGTGCGGGCGTCCAGGGGGTGCTTCATGCGGTTCGCGGCGACCAGGACGCGCATCCCGAGCCCGGTCTCGCGCGAGGCCGTGTCGACGGCGTCCAGGATGATCTCCAGGGCCGGGATGAGCCCGCCGAGCCGGGGAGCGTACGACGTCGGGTCGACCTGGATCTCCAGCCACCCCGAGCCGTCCCTGATGTCCTCCTCGGCCGCTTCCCGCACCAGGCGCTGGATGTCCTCGGGCTGCCGCAGACAGGACCGCGCCATGTCGTAGAGCCGCTGGAAGCGGAACCAGCCCCGCTCGTCGGTGGCCCGCAGCTTCGGCGGCGTCCCCCCGGTCAGGGCCTCCGGCAGGTGGACCCCGTACTTGTCGGCGAGCTCAAGCAGCGTCGAGGGCCGCATCGACCCGGTGAAGTGCAGGTGCAGATGGGCCTTCGGCAGCTCTCTTACGTCTCGTACGCGCTCCATTCCAGGATCTTGCCGTACGGGTGGGGTGCCCCGGTAGCGGCTTTCCTCATTCGTGGCCTGCCCTGAACAAAGAAACGGACCCCACCGCAGCACGTGCTGCGGCGGGGTCCGATCGGCTGTGCGGACGACTCAGTCGCGCGCTTCCGCCAGCAGCTTCTGGATCCGCGAGACGCCCTCGACCAGGTCCTCGTCACCCAGGGCGTACGAAAGCCGCAGATAGCCCGGCGTCCCGAAGGCCTCGCCCGGTACCACCGCGACCTCGACCTCCTCCAGGACGAGCGCGGCAAGATCGACGGAGTTCTGCGGGCGCTTGCCGCGGATCTCCTTGCCGATCAGCGCCTTCACCGAGGGGTACACGTAGAACGCGCCCTCGGGCTCCGGGCACACCACGCCGTCGATCTCGTTCAGCATCCGCACGATCGTGCGGCGGCGCCGGTCGAAGGCCTCACGCATCTTGTCGACGGCCGTCAGGTCACCGGAGACGGCGGCGACGGCGGCGGCCTGCGCGACGTTGGAGACGTTGGACGTGGCGTGCGACTGGAGGTTCGTCGCGGCCTTCACGACGTCCTTCGGGCCGATGATCCACCCCACGCGCCAGCCGGTCATGGCGTACGTCTTCGCGACGCCGTTGACGACCACGCACTTGTCGCGCAGCTCGGGCAGGAGCGCGGGCAGGGACGTGAACTCCGCGTCTCCGTAGACGAGGTGTTCGTAGATCTCGTCCGTCATCACCCACAGGCCGTGCTCCAGGGCCCAGCGGCCGATGGCCTCCGCGTCCTCGCGGCTGTAGACGGCGCCCGTCGGGTTGGACGGGGACACGAAGAGGACGACCTTCGTGTTCTCCGTGCGCGCGGCCTCCAGCTGCTCCACGGAGACGCGGTAGCCGGTGGTCTCGTCGGCGACGACCGGAACCGGGACGCCGCCCGCGAGGCGGATCGACTCCGGGTACGTCGTCCAGTACGGCGCCGGGACGATGACCTCGTCGCCCGGGTCGAGGATCGCGGCGAACGCCTCGTAGATGGCCTGCTTGCCGCCGTTGGTCACCAGGATCTCGGAGACCTCGGGTTCGTACCCGGAGTCGCGCAGCGTCTTCGCGGCGATCGCGGCCTTCAGCTCGGGCAGACCGCCCGCGGGCGTGTAGCGGTGGTACTTCGGGTTCTTGCAGGCCTCGACGGCCGCTTCGACGATGTAGTCCGGGGTCGGGAAGTCCGGCTCGCCCGCGCCGAAACCGATCACCGGGCGCCCGGCGGCCTTGAGGGCCTTGGCCTTGGCGTCGACGGCGAGGGTCGCGGACTCGGAGATCGCGCCGACTCGGGCGGAGACCCGGCGCTCGGTGGGAGGAGTGACAGCGCTCATGCGCCCATCGTTCCAGACCCGAAACGGCCCCGACACACGGGTTTCCAGGACCGTCCGTTCCGGAGCCGGATCCCATCGTGTTCGACGGGGCGCCCCGGACCACGTACACTCACTGGTCGTTGGCCCTCACCGGCCGCACCTTCCAAGAGCACTCGGTGCACATGGTCGGATGCTGTAGGTTGGGGGAAATCAAAGGGTCGTAGCTCAATTGGTAGAGCACTGGTCTCCAAAACCAGCGGTTGGGGGTTCAAGTCCCTCCGGCCCTGCTACACACACCTTCGCCAGGATGTGTGCGCATGTACGTACCGCAATGCACCGCCGTGCGGCTCAACCGGGCGCGGCACGGCCACGACCCGGAATCAGGTGAGACGAGTGACGGACGCCGTGGGCTCCATCGACATGCCTGATGCCCAGGACGAGGCGCCGGACTCCAAGAAGAAGGCGCGCAAGGGCGGCAAGCGAGGCAAGAAGGGTCCGCTGGCCAGGCTGGCGCTCTTCTACCGACAGATCGTTGCGGAGCTCCGCAAGGTCGTCTGGCCGACGCGCAGCCAGCTCACGACGTACACCACGGTCGTGATCGTCTTCGTAGTCATCATGATCGGTCTTGTGACCGTGATTGACTATGGGTTCAGCCACCTCATCAAGTACATCTTCGGCTAGGCCGAGAGCGAAGGGCGCCGCACCAGGCGCCCCTTTCGCGTGTTCCACCCCCATGTATCCAGGAAGAAGCAGCCACCGTGTCTGACCCGAACCTGAACGACGCCGTTGAGCCTCGCGCAGAGCACGCGGAGTCCGTGGAGGACCAGCTCGACATCGTCGAGGCGGCGGACGCCGAGGACCCGGACCAGGCCGAGGCTGCCGACGTCGCCGCGGGCGAGCCCGCCGAAGAGGCGGCCCTGCACGTCGAGTCCGACGAAGAAGCGGCGGCCGGTGGCATCGACGTCGCCGAGACCGACGAGGACGCCGAAGCGGCCGAGGCCGTCGCGGACGAGGACTCCGACGAGGACGCGTCCGCCGAGGACGCCGCAGCCGACGAGTCCGCCGAGGACGCCGAGGACGCCGAAGAAGAGGTCCCCGCCGAGCCGGTCGACCCCATCGCCGCCCTGCGCGAGGAACTCCGCGGTCTGCCCGGCGAGTGGTACGTCATCCACACCTACGCCGGTTACGAGAACCGTGTGAAGACCAACCTCGAGCAGCGCGCCGTCTCGCTCAACGTCGAGGACTTCATCTTCCAGGCCGAGGTGCCGCAGGAAGAGGTCGCCCAGATCAAGAACGGCGAGCGCAAGACCATCCGTCAGAACAAGCTCCCCGGCTACGTCCTGGTGCGCATGGACCTGACGAACGAGTCCTGGGGCGTTGTCCGCAACACCCCCGGCGTCACCGGCTTCGTCGGCAACGCCTACGACCCGTACCCGCTGACGCTGGACGAGATCGTCAAGATGCTCGCCCCGGAGGCCGAGGAGAAGGCCGCCCGCGAGGCCGCCGAGGCCGAGGGCAAGCCCGCTCCGCAGCGCAAGGTCGAGGTCCAGGTCCTGGACTTCGAGGTCGGCGACTCGGTCACCGTCACCGACGGCCCGTTCGCCACGCTGCAGGCCACGATCAACGAGATCAACGCCGACTCGAAGAAGGTCAAGGGCCTCGTCGAGATCTTCGGCCGCGAGACCCCGGTCGAGCTGAGCTTCGACCAGATCCAGAAGAACTAGCCAGAACCAGCGGAGCTAGCTCGAAGATCTTCGCGCAGAGCCCCTGACCGGCGGGAAACCGCTGGTCGGGGGCTTTGTCGTGGCTATCGGCGAGCAAATGTGTGCCACGCCACAACCATCGGGTGCCCAAGGCTGTCTCACTTGTAGACGGAAACACCCGGTCCCTTCCTCCACGACACCTCAGCACGCTTATGGGGACCCTTGTCTCCATCAGCGGTGATTTGTGGTGCTCTGCGGCGATATCTCCGCAGGGGTTTCGCCGCGGGGATCTCGCCGCGGGACATGGCGGGCTCGGGTGCCTTCACCGACGAGCAAGGGGGACCACCTGATGCGTGCCCGTAAGACCGCGATTGCTGCCTCCGCCTGCGCCTTCGTCCTGCTCGGCGCCGGTTCGGCGCTGGCCGGAACCGGCCCCGCGCCCGCGCCCGACGCCAGAAAGGCGGCGCCCCAGTCGACCGCGCCCTCGGCGGACGGCAACCCGCGCAGCCTCAAGGCCCAGGCGGCCGGGGTCTGTTCCGACGCCTACCAGATCGGCACCACCGCGTACATCGACAGGAAGGGAGCGCACGCCGCGTCGGTGAAGCAGTTCTACTCGCCCAGCTGCAAGAAGAACTACGGCTACGTCTGGGTGTGGCAGAGCTTCCGCGACAAGGTCAAGGACTACGACGTCAGCACCGGGGTGTACAGCTACGCCCGGGACGAGATCGTCGGCCAGGACTGGTGGAACAAGACCAACGTCCAGGAGTTCTGGTCGCTGCCTGCCGCCACCGCCAACGAGTGCACCTCCGCGGTCGGCGAGCTGCGCGCCCCCGGCGACCCGCTGCCGGGCCACGCCATGACGTCCAAGCGCTGCTGAGCACACCCCCTGCCCGGCGGCCACAGCCGGGTGCCGAGGCCGCTGGCCCCGCCCCTCCGAGGGGCGGGGCCAGCGGGCTGATCAGCTATTGGTTTGGGCCCCGCCGAGATACCCGTTATCGTAGGGCGGTATGCCTCCATCCGGATGATCGCGACTATCGATGATCATCGCCTCGGATGCGGCTCAACACTCTCACTAGGACCCGGAGAGAGCAATGCCTCCCAAGAAGAAGAAGGTCACGGGGCTTATCAAGCTCCAGATCCAGGCCGGCGCCGCCAACCCGGCTCCGCCGGTCGGCCCCGCGCTGGGCCAGCACGGCGTGAACATCATGGAGTTCTGCAAGGCGTACAACGCCGCGACCGAGTCGCAGCGTGGCTGGGTGATCCCGGTGGAGATCACGGTCTACGAAGACCGTTCCTTCACCTTCATCACCAAGACGCCGCCGGCCGCCAAGATGATCCTCAAGGCCGCGGGCGTGGAGAAGGGCTCCGGCGAGCCGCACAAGACCAAGGTCGCCAAGATCACCGAGGCGCAGGTCCGCGAGATCGCCACCACCAAGATGCCCGACCTCAACGCGAACGACCTGGACGCCGCGTCGAAGATCATCGCCGGCACCGCCCGTTCCATGGGCATCACGGTCGAGGGCTGATCCCAGCCCTACTCGACGGAGTCGCACCGTCGACCCCGTGACCTGAGTGGCAGGGCCACGCGCTGGCCCGGACCACGAACTCCCCACCTGAACCTCAGGAGTAGAAGTGAAGCGCAGCAAGACTCTCCGCGCTGCGGACGCCAAGATCGACCGGGAGAAGCTGTACGCCCCGCTCGAGGCCGTCCGTCTCGCCAAGGAGACCTCCGCGACCAAGTTCGACGGCACCGTCGAGGTCGCCATGCGTCTGGGCGTCGACCCGCGCAAGGCCGACCAGATGGTCCGTGGCACCGTGAACCTCCCGCACGGCACCGGCAAGACCGCCCGGGTCCTGGTCTTCGCGACCGGTGACCGTGCTGCGGCCGCGGAAGCCGCTGGGGCCGACATCGTCGGCGCCGACGAGCTGATCGACGAGGTCGCGAAGGGTCGCCTGGACTTCGACGCCGTCGTCGCCACCCCGGACCTCATGGGCAAGGTCGGCCGCCTCGGCCGCGTGCTCGGTCCGCGTGGTCTGATGCCGAACCCGAAGACCGGCACCGTCACCCCCGACGTCGTGAAGGCTGTCAACGACATCAAGGGCGGCAAGATCGAGTTCCGCGTCGACAAGCACTCGAACCTGCACTTCATCATCGGCAAGGTGTCCTTCGACGACACCAAGCTGGTGGAGAACTACGCCGCGGCCCTGGAGGAGATCCTCCGTCTGAAGCCGTCGGCCGCCAAGGGTCGGTACATCAAGAAGGCCGCCATCACCACCACGATGGGCCCCGGCATTCCGCTGGACTCCAACCGCACCCGCAACCTCCTCGTCGAGGAGGACCCGGCCGCCGTCTGAAACTGACGACAGCCGCGCCTGGCGCGAATGTGACGGGCCCCGCAACCATTTCCGGTGCGGGGCCCGTCCCGTTTTTCGGGTACATGTTCGGGGGACGGGCTGTGCCGCTGCGCGAGGTGTGCCGCGTACGGGACACGTACAGCACACGGGTACGGGATACGGGGACGAGCGTGCTGCGCTAGCGTGCTGGCTCTCCATGGACGCAAGGGGTGGGACGACATGAACAGCACGACTGCGCGACGCGTGGCTCTGGCGGTCGCGGCCGCGGCGGCCCTGACCGGGGTCACCGCCTGCGGCTCCTCGGACGACTCGGGGGACTCCGACAGTGCCGAGGGATCCGGCGGCAAGGGCGGCCTGAGCGTCAGCCCCATAGCCGCGCTGCGCACCATCGAGAACACGACCGACAAGGCGGATTCGGCCAAGGTGGAGTCCGAGACCACCATGGGCTCCGTGATGTCCATGAAGGCCGAGGGCGCCCTCGGCTGGGCCGACGGCCTCACCGGCAACATGACCATCACGTACACCGGTGGCCAGATGGCGGAGACGATGCGCCAGGCCGGCACCACGTCGATGGAGGCCCGCTATCTGCCCGAGGCCTACTACGCGAAGATGGGCGAGCAGTTCGCCGCCCAGGCCGGCGGCAAGCACTGGGTGAAGTACGCCTACGACGACCTGGAGCGGATAGGCGGCGGCTCGGGCGCGTACATGAAGGACGCGATGCAGAACAGCACGCCGCACCAGTCGGTGAAGATGCTGCTCGCCTCCGGCGACGTGAAGAAGGTCGGCGAGGAGAAGGTGCGCGGCGTGGACACCACGCGCTACTCCGGCACGGTCGAGGTCGCCGAGCTCGCGGAGCAGAGTTCGGGTCTGAGCGAGTCCCAACTCGCCGACATGAAGAACCAGTTGGAGCAGGCCGGGATCACAACCGAGACCATCGACATCTGGGTCAACGACGAGAACCTGCTCGTGAAGAAGACCGAGCGCGGCCAGATGAAGACGGGCCGGCTCGCCGCCACCGCGTACTACAGCGACTACGGCACCGAGGTCTCCGCCGAGGAGCCCCCGGCCGCTGACACGGCGGACTTCAAGGATCTGATGAACAAGCAGCCGAGCATGTAGGGCCGCGCCCCGCCCCGCGCCGCCGGAGAACCCGGTCGGCGGAGATCCCCGCTGCCCGAGAACCCGAAGGAAGGCCCCGCCTACCTTCGGGTAATCTCGGCCGGGCAATAAGTGGATCAAATGTTCCTAGGGGTGGGGTCATGAGCATTTCCGTACGTACGGGACGTAAGAGAACCGCGGGCGCCGCGCTGGCGGCCGTGCTGCTCGCCGGTGGCGCGGTCAGCTGTGGGTCGGAGAAGTCCGACAAGGCGGGGGGCGACATGGCGCCCGCGGCGGCCGTCAAGAAGGCCGCCGACAAGACCGAGGACCTGACGTCGTTCTCGTTCCGGATGAAGGGCAGCGTCCCGGGCGACGGGCGGGTCCAGGCCGAGGCGGCCATGACCACGAAGCCGCTCGCGATGAGCATGAAGATGAGCGCGCCCGACCAGGGCCCGGAGAAGATGGAACTCCGGGTCGTCGACGGCGGCGTCTACATCGGCGGCGGCAAGGACGCGGCCAAGGAGATGGACGGCAAGAGCTGGATCAAGTTCCCGGCCAAGCCCATGGGCGGGGGAGCGGGCAAGCCGAGCGGCACCTCGGTGTCCGCCCAGGCGGACAACAACCCGGCCGACCAGTCCACCCTCCTGACCGGTTCCGACGACCTCAAGAAGGTCGGCGACGAGACCGTCGAGGGCGTCGAGACCACGCGCTACACCGGCACGGTCACGATGAAGCGGCTGCGCGAGCTGATGAAGGACGAGGACGCGGCCACCAAGAAGCGCCGCGAGCGGGGCCTCAAGCAGTACGAGGACATGGGCGTCGAGAAGCTCACGATGGACATGTGGATCGACGGCGAGGACCACACCAAGCAGTTCCGCGCCCGCGGCAAGGGCGACAAGGGCCCCCTGGACATGACCATCACCTTCCTCGACTACAACAAGTCGGTGACCGTGAAGGCGCCGCCGAAGAGCCAGGTCATGGACATCGCCGCGGAGATGAAGGGCGCCCGGGGCTGACCCGATTTGCCTGCCGCGGCCACGTTCGCGTACGCTTCCACAGAAGCCAAAGACCGCTGGTCGTTGCCGTGCGCTCGCAAGAGGGCGCGGTGGCCGAAGGATCCGCTGAAGCTGCGGACGACCCGCGTAGGTGACTGTGGAAGTGCTCCCGGACGGAATTCCGTAAGGTCGAGCTCACGCCCCGTGCGCCTGCGCCGGGGCGTTTCGTTTTGTGCAGAACCCCTTCCTGTGTGCCTGATTCAGGCGGTCCGGCGACACGCGGCTGATCGCAAGGTCAGTCGAGGATCATCACCCCGGAAGGAGGCCGAGGCTCATGGCGACGTCCGACAAGGTCGCAGCCGTCGAGGAGATCACGCAGAAGCTGCGCGACTCCAACGCTGCTGTTGTCACTTCTTACACCGGACTGTCCGTGGCGCAGCTCAAGGAGCTTCGCCGTTCTCTCGGCGAGAACGCTCAGTACCGTGTGGTGAAGAACACGCTGACCAAGATCGCGGCCAACGAGGCCGGGATCCAGCTGGACGAGCACCTCAAGGGCTCGACCGCTGTCGCCTTCGTGACCGGTGACCCGGTCGAGGCGGCGAAGGGTCTTCGTGACTTCGCCAAGGACAACCCCGCTCTCGTCATCAAGGGCGGTGTCCTTGATGGCAAGGCGCTGTCCGCCGACGAGATCAAGAAGCTTGCGGACCTCGAGTCCCGCGAGGTTCTGCTCGCCAAGCTGGCGGGCGCCATGAAGGGCAAGCAGACTCAGGCTGCTCAGGTCTTCCAGGCGCTCCCCTCGAAGCTCGTCCGCACCGTGGACGCGCTCCGTGCCAAGCAGGGCGAGCAGGGCGGTGCCGAGTAATTCGGCTCGCGCAGTGACCGTCGCCTGACGGCGACGGTCTAGCGGGCCATTTGTACGCCCGCCTCTCATGTACATCCGGCACCCGCCGAATTAGTGGAAGGACCGCCATCATGGCGAAGCTCAGCCAGGACGACCTGCTCGCCCAGTTCGAAGAGATGACCCTCATCGAGCTCTCCGAGTTCGTGAAGGCCTTCGAGGACAAGTTCGACGTCACCGCCGCCGCTGCCGCGCCGGTCGTCGTCGCCGGTGGTGCCGCTGGCGGCGCCGCCGAGGCCGTCGAGGAGCAGGACGAGTTCGACGTCATCCTCACCGGCGCCGGCGACAAGAAGATCCAGGTCATCAAGGTCGTGCGCGAGCTGACCTCCCTGGGTCTGAAGGAGGCCAAGGACCTCGTCGACGGCACCCCGAAGCCGGTCCTCGAGAAGGTCGCCAAGGACGCCGCGGAGAAGGCCGCCGAGGCCCTCAAGGGCGCCGGCGCCTCCGTCGAGGTCAAGTAACACCCTCCAGGCGCCTCAGGGCGTCTGGTGCGAGTCTCTGACTCGTCCGTGTGATCACAGCCCTCGGGCTGTAACGCACACACACCGAACGGCGATCACCCATGTGGGTGGTCGCCGTTCGGCGTTCCCGGGCACACGTGCGGCGGCTGCCTTGCACTGTCGGTCGCGGCGAGTATGGTGATCTTCGTTGTGCCTGGCGACGGGCCGTGACGGCGACGGAGCCAGGCGCGTCCGGGCAAGGGGGGCCTTGACGAACCGCACGCAGCGCGCAATTCTCAGGACGCGTCGTCACAACGATCCGCATCCGAGGCATGGATCGGCGACGAAGAGGGCAGTATCGATGTGCGTTGAGGACGTGGCTTGCCGCAGCTGTTGAGAACAAACAGGGTCTCCAGAAACCGGGACTGGACATCAGTGGGCCAGGTGGCTACACTGACCCTTTGCGCTGCCTGTTAGCTGCCTCCTGCCCGTCACCAGGGGCATGCCCATGCTTGAGCACCGTGGACTGAAACCACCCTGACCTGGGATTTCTGTCTCTCTGCCAGCTTGGGACCGGTACGCGCGTAGTGAGTCCGAGCCCTCGGAAGGACCCCCTCTTGGCCGCCTCGCGCACTGCCTCGACCGCGAATACGAACAACGGCGCCAGCACCGCCCCGCTGCGCATCTCCTTTGCAAAGATCAAGGAGCCCCTCGAGGTTCCGAACCTTCTTGCGCTGCAGACCGAAAGCTTTGACTGGCTGCTCGGCAACGACGCGTGGAAGGCTCGTGTCGAGGCGGCTCTGGAAAGCGGACAGGACGTCCCCACCAAGTCCGGTCTGGAGGAGATCTTCGAGGAGATCTCCCCGATCGAGGACTTCTCCGGGTCGATGTCGCTGACCTTCCGCGACCACCGCTTCGAGCCCTCGAAGAACTCCATCGACGAGTGCAAGGAGCGCGACTTCACGTTCGCCGCCCCGCTCTTCGTCACCGCCGAGTTCACCAACAACGAGACCGGTGAGATCAAGTCCCAGACGGTCTTCATGGGCGACTTCCCGCTCATGACGAACAAGGGCACCTTCGTCATCAACGGCACCGAGCGTGTCGTGGTGTCGCAGCTGGTCCGTTCGCCCGGCGTCTACTTCGACTCCTCGATCGACAAGACGTCCGACAAGGACATCTTCTCCGCCAAGATCATCCCGTCCCGGGGTGCCTGGCTGGAGATGGAGATCGACAAGCGCGACATGGTCGGTGTCCGCATCGACCGCAAGCGCAAGCAGTCGGTCACCGTGCTCCTGAAGGCTCTCGGCTGGACCACCGAGCAGATCCTCGAGGAGTTCGGCGAGTACGAGTCCATGCGCGCCACCCTGGAGAAGGACCACACCCAGGGCCAGGACGACGCGCTGCTCGACATCTACCGCAAGCTCCGTCCGGGCGAGCCGCCGACCCGCGAGGCCGCTCAGACGCTGCTTGAGAACCTCTACTTCAACCCGAAGCGCTACGACCTCGCGAAGGTCGGCCGCTACAAGGTCAACAAGAAGCTGGGTGCGGACGCGCCGCTCGACGCGGGCGTCCTGACGGTCGAGGACATCATCGCCTCGATCAAGTACCTGGTGAAGCTGCACGCCGGTGAGACCGAGACCGTCGGTGACAGCGGTGTCGGCATCGTCGTCGAGACCGACGACATCGACCACTTCGGCAACCGCCGCCTGCGCAACGTCGGCGAGCTCATCCAGAACCAGGTCCGCACGGGTCTGGCTCGTATGGAGCGCGTCGTGCGTGAGCGCATGACGACGCAGGACGTCGAGGCGATCACGCCGCAGACCCTGATCAACATCCGCCCCGTGGTGGCGTCGATCAAGGAATTCTTCGGCACCTCGCAGCTGTCGCAGTTCATGGACCAGAACAACCCGCTGTCGGGTCTGACGCACAAGCGTCGTCTCTCGGCGCTGGGTCCCGGTGGTCTGTCCCGTGAGCGGGCCGGCTTCGAGGTCCGTGACGTGCACCCGTCTCACTACGGCCGCATGTGCCCGATCGAGACGCCCGAAGGCCCGAACATCGGTCTGATCGGTTCGCTGGCCTCCTACGGCCGGGTGAACGCGTTCGGCTTCGTCGAGACGCCGTACCGCAAGGTCGTCGAGGGCGTCGTCAGCGACGACGTCGACTACCTGACCGCCGACGAGGAAGACCGCTTCGTGATCGCCCAGGCGAACGCGACGCTCTCCGAGGACATGCGGTTCACCGAGTCGCGCGTCCTGGTCCGCCGCCGTGGTGGCGAGGTCGACTACATCCCGGGCGACGACGTCGACTACATGGACGTCTCGCCGCGCCAGATGGTGTCGGTCGCGACCGCCATGATCCCGTTCCTCGAGCACGACGACGCCAACCGCGCGCTCATGGGCGCGAACATGATGCGTCAGGCCGTGCCGCTGATCACCGCCGAGGCCCCCCTCGTCGGCACCGGCATGGAGTACCGCTGCGCGGTCGACGCCGGTGACGTGATCAAGGCCGAGAAGGCGGGTGTGGTCCAGGAGGTCTCCGCGGACTACGTCACCGTCACCAACGACGACGGCACGTACACCACGTACCGCGTCGCCAAGTTCTCCCGCTCCAACCAGGGCACCTCGGTGAACCAGAAGGTCGTCGTCGAGGAGGGTGCCCGCGTCATCGAGGGCCAGGTCCTCGCCGACGGTCCGGCCACCGAAGAGGGCGAGATGGCCCTCGGCAAGAACCTGCTCGTGGCGTTCATGCCGTGGGAGGGTCACAACTACGAGGACGCGATCATCCTGTCGCAGCGCCTCGTGCAGGACGACGTCCTCTCCTCGATCCACATCGAGGAGCACGAGGTCGACGCCCGTGACACCAAGCTCGGCCCGGAGGAGATCACCCGGGACATCCCGAACGTCTCCGAGGAGGTCCTCGCCGACCTCGACGAGCGCGGCATCATCCGGATCGGTGCCGAGGTCGTCGCCGGCGACATCCTCGTCGGCAAGGTCACGCCCAAGGGCGAGACCGAGCTGACGCCGGAGGAGCGCCTGCTCCGCGCGATCTTCGGTGAGAAGGCCCGCGAGGTCCGTGACACCTCCCTGAAGGTCCCGCACGGCGAGATCGGCAAGGTCATCGGCGTCCGCGTCTTCGACCGTGAAGAGGGCGACGAGCTGCCGCCGGGCGTGAACCAGCTGGTTCGTGTCTACGTGGCGCAGAAGCGCAAGATCACGGACGGTGACAAGCTCGCCGGTCGTCACGGAAACAAGGGCGTCATCTCCAAGATCCTCCCGATCGAGGACATGCCCTTCCTTGAGGACGGCACGCCCGTCGACATCATCCTCAACCCGCTGGGTGTCCCGTCCCGAATGAACCCGGGACAGGTCCTGGAGATCCACCTCGGCTGGCTCGCCAGCCGCGGCTGGGACGTCTCCGGGCTCGGGGACGAGTGGGCGCAGCGTCTGCAGGCGATCGGCGCCGACTCGGTCGCCCCGGGCACCAACGTCGCGACCCCGGTCTTCGACGGCGCCCGCGAGGACGAGCTGGCCGGCCTGCTCCAGCACACCATCCCGAACCGGGACGGTGAGCGGATGGTGCTTCCCTCCGGCAAGGCGCGTCTGTTCGACGGCCGCTCCGGCGAGCCGTTCCCGGACCCGATCTCGGTCGGGTACATGTACATCCTCAAGCTCCACCACCTGGTCGACGACAAGCTGCACGCCCGGTCGACCGGCCCGTACTCGATGATCACCCAGCAGCCGCTGGGTGGTAAGGCTCAGTTCGGTGGCCAGCGCTTCGGAGAGATGGAGGTGTGGGCGCTGGAGGCTTACGGCGCCGCGTACGCCCTCCAGGAGCTGCTGACGATCAAGTCCGACGACGTGACCGGCCGCGTGAAGGTCTACGAGGCCATCGTCAAGGGCGAGAACATCCCCGAGCCCGGCATTCCCGAGTCCTTCAAGGTGCTCATCAAGGAAATGCAGTCCCTCTGCCTCAACGTGGAGGTGCTGTCCTCGGACGGCATGTCCATCGAGATGCGTGACACCGACGAGGACGTCTTCCGCGCGGCGGAGGAGCTCGGTATCGACCTGTCCCGGCGCGAGCCGAGCAGCGTCGAAGAGGTCTGACGGGAGTCCGGCGGGCTCAGAAATGAGCCCGCCGGCCCCAGGACCCCCGTTTCAGACCCCTAAGACTTACAACCCTGAGAGGGATTGACGCATAGTGCTCGACGTCAACTTCTTCGATGAGCTCCGGATCGGTCTGGCCACCGCTGACGACATCCGTCAGTGGAGCCACGGCGAGGTCAAGAAGCCCGAGACCATCAACTACCGCACCCTCAAGCCCGAAAAGGACGGACTCTTCTGCGAGAAGATCTTCGGTCCGACCCGGGACTGGGAGTGCTACTGCGGCAAGTACAAGCGCGTCCGCTTCAAGGGCATCATCTGCGAGCGCTGCGGCGTCGAGGTCACTCGCGCCAAGGTGCGTCGTGAGCGGATGGGCCACATCGAGCTTGCCGCTCCCGTCACGCACATCTGGTACTTCAAGGGCGTCCCGTCGCGCCTCGGCTACCTCCTCGACCTCGCGCCGAAGGACCTCGAAAAGGTCATCTACTTCGCCGCGTACATGATCACGTTCGTGGACGAGGAGCGCCGCACCCGCGACCTGCCCTCCCTGGAGGCGCACGTCTCCGTGGAGCGCCAGCAGATCGAGAACCGCCGCGACGCGGACCTCGAGGCCCGCGCCAAGAAGCTCGAGACCGACCTGGCCGAGCTGGAGGCCGAGGGCGCCAAGGCCGACGTGCGCCGCAAGGTGCGCGAAGGTGCCGAGCGCGAGATGAAGCAGCTGCGCGACCGCGCGCAGCGCGAGATCGACCGTCTCGACGAGGTCTGGAACCGCTTCAAGAACCTCAAGGTCCAGGACCTGGAGGGCGACGAGCTGCTCTACCGCGAGCTGCGTGACCGCTTCGGCACGTACTTCGACGGTTCGATGGGTGCCGCTGCTCTGCAGAAGCGCCTTGAGTCGTTCGACCTGGATGAGGAAGCCGAGCGGCTTCGCGAGATCATCCGTACCGGCAAGGGCCAGAAGAAGACCCGTGCGCTCAAGCGCCTCAAGGTCGTCTCCGCGTTCCTGCAGACCAGCAACAGCCCCAAGGGCATGGTGCTGGACTGCGTGCCGGTCATCCCGCCGGACCTGCGTCCGATGGTGCAGCTGGACGGTGGCCGCTTCGCGACCTCCGACCTGAACGACCTGTACCGCCGCGTGATCAACCGCAACAACCGCCTGAAGCGCCTTCTCGACCTCGGTGCGCCCGAGATCATCGTGAACAACGAGAAGCGCATGCTCCAGGAGGCGGTCGACGCCCTCTTCGACAACGGCCGTCGTGGTCGCCCGGTGACGGGCCCTGGCAACCGTCCGCTGAAGTCCCTCAGCGACATGCTGAAGGGTAAGCAGGGTCGATTCCGTCAGAACCTTCTCGGTAAGCGTGTGGACTACTCCGCGCGTTCCGTGATCGTCGTCGGTCCGCAGCTCAAGCTGCACCAGTGCGGTCTGCCGAAGGCCATGGCCCTTGAGCTCTTCAAGCCGTTCGTGATGAAGCGCCTGGTTGACCTCAACCACGCGCAGAACATCAAGAGCGCCAAGCGGATGGTCGAGCGCGGCCGCACGGTCGTGTACGACGTCCTCGAAGAGGTCATCGCCGAGCACCCGGTTCTGCTGAACCGTGCGCCGACGCTGCACCGCCTCGGCATCCAGGCCTTCGAGCCGCAGCTGGTCGAGGGCAAGGCCATCCAGATCCACCCGCTCGTCTGCACCGCGTTCAACGCGGACTTCGACGGTGACCAGATGGCCGTGCACCTGCCGCTCTCCGCGGAGGCGCAGGCCGAGGCCCGCATCCTGATGCTGTCCTCGAACAACATCCTCAAGCCCGCCGACGGCCGCCCCGTCACCATGCCCACCCAGGACATGGTGCTCGGCCTCTTCTTCCTCACCACGGACGAGGAGGAGCGCGAGGTCAAGGGCGAGGGCCGGTCCTTCGGCTCCACGGCCGAGGCGATCATGGCGTTCGACGCCAAGGAGCTCTCGCTCCAGGCGAAGGTCGACATCCGCTTCCCGGTGGGCACCTTCCCGCCCCGCGGCTGGACCCCGCCGGTCGACGAGGACGGCGACGACGCCCTCGGCGGCGTGTACCAGCAGGGCGACAGCTTCCGGCTGCGGACGACCCTGGGTCGCGCGCTCTTCAACGAGCTGCTGCCCGAGGACTACCCGTTCGTCGACTACTCGGTGGGCAAGAAGCAGCTCTCCGAGATCGTCAACGACCTGGCCGAGCGCTACCCCAAGGTCATCGTGGCGGCGACGCTCGACAACCTGAAGGCGGCGGGCTTCTACTGGGCGACCCGTTCCGGTGTCACCGTGGCCATCTCCGACGTCGTGGTCCCCGAGGCCAAGAAGGCGATCGTCGCGGGCTACGAGGCGCAGGACGAGAAGGTCCAGAAGCAGTACGAGCGCGGTCTGATCACCAAGGAAGAGCGCACGCAGGAGCTCATCGCGATCTGGACCAAGGCGACCAACGAGGTCGCCGAGGCGATGAACGCGAACTTCCCCAAGACCAACCCCATCTTCATGATGGTTGACTCGGGTGCCCGAGGAAACATGATGCAGATGCGTCAGATCGCCGGTATGCGTGGTCTGGTGTCGAACGCCAAGAACGAGACGATCCCGCGCCCGATTAAGGCTTCGTTCCGCGAAGGCCTGTCGGTGCTCGAGTACTTCATCTCGACTCACGGTGCTCGTAAGGGTCTTGCGGACACGGCTCTCCGTACCGCCGACTCCGGTTACCTCACCCGTCGTCTGGTCGACGTCTCGCAGGACGTCATCATTCGCGAGGAGGACTGTGGCACCGAGCGCGGTCTGAAGCTGAAGATCGCGGTCCGCGGCGAGGACGGCGTGCTCCGCAAGACGGAGAACGTCGAGACGTCCGTGTACGCCCGCATGCTGGCCGAGGACGTCGTCATCGACGGCAAGGTCATCGCGCCGGCCAACGTCGACCTCGGTGACGTGCTCATCGACGCCCTGGTCGCCAACGGCGTCGAGGAGGTCAAGACCCGCTCGGTCCTGACCTGTGAGTCCGCGGTCGGCACCTGTGCCTTCTGCTACGGCCGTTCGCTCGCCACCGGCAAGCTGGTCGACATCGGTGAGGCGGTCGGCATCATCGCCGCCCAGTCCATCGGTGAGCCCGGTACCCAGCTGACGATGCGTACCTTCCACACCGGTGGTGTGGCCGGTGACGACATCACCCAGGGTCTGCCCCGTGTCGTCGAGCTCTTCGAGGCCCGTACGCCCAAGGGTGTCGCCCCGATCTCGGAGGCGAAGGGTCGCGTCCGCATCGAGGAGACCGAGAAGACCAAGAAGCTCGTCGTCACCCCGGACGACGGCAGCGACGAGACGGCGTTCCCGATCTCGAAGCGTGCCCGTCTCCTGGTCGGCGAGGGCGACGCGGTCGAGGTGGGCCAGAAGCTCACCGTCGGTGCCACCAACCCGCACGACGTGCTGCGGATCCTCGGTCAGCGCGCGGTCCAGGTGCACCTGGTCGGCGAAGTCCAGAAGGTCTACAACTCGCAGGGCGTGTCGATCCACGACAAGCACATCGAGATCATCATCCGGCAGATGCTGCGCCGCGTGACGATCATCGAGTCCGGCGACGCCGAGCTGCTGCCCGGCGAGCTCGTGGAGCGCTCGAAGTTCGAGACCGAGAACCGTCGTGTGGTCACCGAGGGCGGTCACCCCGCCTCCGGCCGTCCGCAGCTGATGGGTATCACCAAGGCCTCGCTCGCCACCGAGTCGTGGCTGTCGGCGGCGTCCTTCCAGGAGACCACCCGAGTGCTGACGGACGCGGCGATCAACGCCAAGTCCGACAGCCTCATCGGCCTCAAGGAGAACGTCATCATCGGTAAGCTCATCCCGGCCGGTACGGGCCTGTCCCGCTACCGCAACATCCGGGTCGAGCCGACCGAGGAGGCCAAGGCCGCGATGTACTCGGCCGTCGGCTACGACGACATCGACTACTCGCCCTTCGGGACGGGTTCGGGTCAGGCCGTGCCGCTGGAGGACTACGACTACGGTCCGTACAACCAGTAAGAGCACGCAGCGCACACCGCGGGGCGGTCATCCGACTAGGGTCGGGTGGCCGCCCCGCGGCGCGTTGGCGCATCATGGAAGGCACACAACTTGCGGGGGAGGCGTGCATGACGAATCCGTCGTGGCAGCCGGGGCCGTGGCCGCCCCATCAGGGGCTGCCCGCCATGCGGCCGGCACAGCACGGCCAGCCGTCGATGCTGGCCGCCCACTCCGACCGGGAGCGCGCCGTCGACGTGCTGCGCGCGGGCTTCGCCGAAGGGCGTCTCCAGCAGGACGAGTACGAACGCCGGGTCGAGCGCGCCTACCAGGCCCGTACGGTGGGGGAGCTGGGTCTTCTCGTCGCCGACCTGCCGCAGGGCCCGGCCGCCTTCCAGCAGGCGCCCGTGCCGGTGCCGCACACGTTCCTGCCCGTGGCGCCGCCCACCAACGGCAAGGCCACCGCGGCGATGGTCTGCGGAATTGCGACATTCTTCACATTGGGCGCCTCGGCCGTGCCCGCGGTGATCCTCGGCCACATCGCCCGCGCGGAGATCCGCCGCACGCACGAGAACGGCGACGGCCAGGCGGTGGCAGGCCTGGCCCTGGGCTGGCTGGCGATCGCGGGCTGGGCACTGCTTCTGCTGCTCGTCGTCTCGGCGGCGTCTGGCTGATCTTGGCCGCCGGGGGGCGCCCTCCGTGCCCCGGACCAGGCCACGCGCGGCGTGTCACGGGTCCGGGGTATTTGTTTTGACCGCAGCCAATGAGGTAGGTACGCTCAGACCTTGTGCCTGGGGTGTGCCTGGGCTCGTGTGCGTGTCTTCAACCGCACGGCGAGCTCGATACCGGCCGCCGCAATCTGCGCTCTCTCCGCCTTCAGCGGGAGTCTGCAGCATTCGACACACCCGACCGCGTGGGTCGGCGACGTTCCAGGTTAGCTTTACTACTCGGCACACAGAAACCGGAGAAGTAGTGCCTACGATCCAGCAGCTGGTCCGGAAGGGCCGGCAGGACAAGGTCGAGAAGAACAAGACGCCCGCACTCGAGGGTTCGCCCCAGCGCCGTGGCGTCTGCACGCGTGTGTTCACGACCACCCCGAAGAAGCCGAACTCGGCCCTCCGTAAGGTCGCGCGTGTGCGTCTGACCTCCGGCATCGAGGTCACGGCCTACATTCCGGGTGAGGGACACAACCTGCAGGAGCACTCCATCGTGCTCGTGCGTGGTGGCCGTGTGAAGGACCTGCCGGGTGTTCGCTACAAGATCATCCGCGGTTCCCTCGACACCCAGGGTGTCAAGAACCGCAAGCAGGCCCGCAGCCGCTACGGCGCCAAGAAGGAGAAGTAAGAATGCCTCGTAAGGGCCCCGCCCCGAAGCGCCCGGTCATCATCGACCCGGTCTACGGTTCTCCTCTGGTGACCTCCCTCATCAACAAGGTGCTGCTGAACGGCAAGCGCTCCACCGCCGAGCGCATCGTGTACGGCGCCATGGAGGGCCTGCGCGAGAAGACCGGCAACGACCCGGTCATCACGCTGAAGCGCGCGCTTGAGAACATCAAGCCGACCCTCGAGGTCAAGTCCCGCCGTGTCGGTGGCGCGACCTACCAGGTCCCGATCGAGGTCAAGCCCGGTCGTGCCAACACGCTGGCGCTGCGCTGGCTCGTTGGTTACTCCCGCGCCCGCCGCGAGAAGACCATGACCGAGCGTCTGCTCAACGAGCTCCTCGACGCCTCCAACGGCCTCGGTGCCGCTGTGAAGAAGCGCGAGGACACCCACAAGATGGCCGAGTCCAACAAGGCCTTCGCGCACTACCGCTGGTAGTCGCTACCCACATCGAGACCGAGAGAAGACTGAGCCGATATGGCTACCACTTCACTTGACCTGGCCAAGGTGCGCAACATCGGCATCATGGCTCACATCGACGCGGGCAAGACGACGACCACCGAGCGGATCCTGTTCTACACCGGTGTCTCGTACAAGATCGGTGAGGTCCACGACGGCGCCGCCACGATGGACTGGATGGAGCAGGAGCAGGAGCGTGGCATCACGATCACCTCTGCTGCCACCACCTGTCACTGGCCGCTGAACGACGTCGACCACACCATCAACATCATCGACACCCCGGGCCACGTCGACTTCACCGTCGAGGTGGAGCGCTCGCTCCGCGTGCTCGACGGTGCCGTGACGGTGTTCGACGGCGTCGCCGGCGTTGAGCCCCAGTCCGAGACCGTGTGGCGTCAGGCGGACCGCTACGGCGTCCCGCGTATCTGCTTCGTCAACAAGCTCGACCGCACCGGTGCCGAGTTCCACCGCTGTGTCGACATGATCGTCGACCGCCTCGGTGCGACCCCGATCGTCATGCAGCTGCCCATCGGCGCGGAGGCTGACTTCAAGGGCGTCGTCGACCTCGTCACGATGAAGGCCTTCGTCTGGTCCGCCGAGACCAAGATGGGCGAGGCCTACGACATCGTCGACATCCCGGACACGCACACCGAGGCTGCCGAGGAGTACCGCGGCAAGCTGCTCGAGGCCGTGGCCGAGAACGACGAGCAGATGATGGAGCTGTACCTCGAGGGCCAGGAGCCCACCGAGGAGCAGCTGTACGCGGCGATCCGTCGCATCACCATCGCCTCGGGCAAGGGCGGCGACACCACCGTCACCCCCGTGTTCTGCGGCACCGCGTTCAAGAACAAGGGCGTCCAGCCCCTGCTCGACGCCGTCGTGCGCTACCTCCCCTCCCCCCTGGACGTCGAGGCCATCGAGGGCCACGACGTGAAGGACCCGGAGACGGTCGTCAAGCGCAAGCCGTCCGACGACGAGCCGCTGTCGGCCCTCGCGTTCAAGATCGCGAGCGACCCGCACCTCGGCAAGCTCACCTTCGTCCGGATCTACTCCGGTCGCCTG
Source organism: Streptomyces flavofungini (assembly GCF_014650815.1). Classification (GTDB taxonomy): domain Bacteria; phylum Actinomycetota; class Actinomycetes; order Streptomycetales; family Streptomycetaceae; genus Streptomyces; species Streptomyces flavofungini. Next base: position 213,865 of record NZ_BMVR01000008.1, on the reverse strand, counting down.
GACTCCGGCACCGCGGTGCTGAACTCCGTCAAGGGCAAGAAGGAGCGCATCGGCAAGATCTACCGCATGCACGCGAACAAGCGTGAGGAGATCGAGTCGGTGGGCGCCGGTGACATCGTCGCCGTCATGGGTCTGAAGCAGACCACCACGGGCGAGACGCTCTGTGACGACAAGAACCCGGTGATCCTGGAGTCCATGGACTTCCCGGCGCCGGTCATCCAGGTCGCCATCGAGCCGAAGTCCAAGGGTGACCAGGAGAAGCTGGGTGTCGCCATCCAGCGCCTCTCGGAGGAGGACCCCTCCTTCCAGGTCCACTCGGACGAGGAGACCGGCCAGACCATCATCGGTGGTATGGGCGAGCTTCACCTCGAGGTGCTCGTCGACCGCATGAAGCGCGAGTTCCGCGTCGAGGCGAACGTCGGCAAGCCGCAGGTCGCGTACCGCGAGACGATCCGCAAGGCCGTCGAGCGCGTGGACTACACCCACAAGAAGCAGACCGGTGGTACCGGTCAGTTCGCCAAGGTGCAGATCGCGATCGAGCCGATCGTCGACGGCGACGCGTCGTACGAGTTCGTGAACAAGGTCACCGGTGGCCGCATCCCGCGGGAGTACATCCCGTCGGTGGACGCCGGTGCGCAGGAGGCCATGCAGTTCGGCATCCTCGCCGGTTACGAGATGACGGGCGTCCGCGTCACGCTGCTCGACGGTGCCTACCACGAGGTCGACTCCTCCGAGCTCGCCTTCAAGATCGCCGGTTCGCAGGCCTTCAAGGAGGCCGCGCGCAAGGCCAGCCCCGTGCTGCTCGAGCCGATGATGGCCGTCGAGGTCACCACGCCCGAGGACTACATGGGCGACGTCATCGGCGACATCAACTCCCGCCGTGGCCAGATCCAGGCCATGGAGGAGCGCAGCGGCGCTCGCGTCGTGAAGGGCCTCGTGCCCCTCTCGGAGATGTTCGGCTACGTCGGAGACCTCCGCAGCAAGACGTCGGGTCGCGCAAGCTACTCAATGCAGTTCGACTCCTACGCCGAGGTTCCGCGGAACGTCGCCGAGGAGATCATCGCGAAGGCCAAGGGCGAGTAACTCACTCGAGTTCACGCTTTAGGCTTGACTCCGGAGTCTCTTGGGGCATTCCGCCGCAACAGCGGAGGAATGCCCCGGGGCCCGGGCTTTCCAGCAAAGATCACCTGGCGCCGATGAAGCAAGGCGTACAGAACCACTCCACAGGAGGACCCAGTGGCGAAGGCGAAGTTCGAGCGGACTAAGCCGCACGTCAACATCGGCACCATCGGTCACATCGACCACGGTAAGACGACCCTCACGGCCGCCATTACCAAGGTGCTGCACGACGCGTACCCCGACCTGAACGAGGCCTCGGCCTTCGACCAGATCGACAAGGCTCCCGAGGAGCGCCAGCGCGGTATCACCATCTCCATCGCGCACGTCGAGTACCAGACCGAGGCGCGCCACTACGCCCACGTCGACTGCCCCGGTCACGCGGACTACATCAAGAACATGATCACGGGTGCCGCGCAGATGGACGGCGCCATCCTCGTGGTCGCCGCCACCGACGGCCCGATGCCGCAGACCAAGGAGCACGTGCTCCTGGCCCGCCAGGTCGGCGTTCCGTACATCGTCGTCGCCCTGAACAAGGCCGACATGGTGGACGACGAGGAGATCCTGGAGCTCGTCGAGCTCGAGGTCCGTGAGCTGCTCTCCGAGTACGAGTTCCCGGGCGACGACCTGCCGGTCGTCAAGGTCTCGGCGCTCAAGGCGCTCGAGGGCGACAAGGAGTGGGGCAACACCGTCCTCGAGCTCATGAAGGCCGTGGACGAGTCCATCCCGCAGCCCGAGCGCGACGTCGACAAGCCGTTCCTGATGCCGATCGAGGACGTCTTCACGATCACCGGTCGTGGCACCGTCGTCACCGGCCGCATCGAGCGTGGTGTCCTCAAGGTCAACGAGACCGTTGACATCGTGGGCATCAAGAACGAGAAGACCACCACCACGGTCACCGGCATCGAGATGTTCCGCAAGCTGCTCGACGAGGGCCAGGCCGGTGAGAACGTCGGTCTGCTCCTCCGTGGCATCAAGCGCGAGGACGTCGAGCGCGGCCAGGTCATCATCAAGCCCGGTTCGGTCACGCCGCACACCGAGTTCGAGGCCCAGGCCTACATCCTGTCGAAGGACGAGGGTGGCCGTCACACCCCGTTCTTCAACAACTACCGCCCGCAGTTCTACTTCCGTACGACGGACGTGACCGGCGTCGTGACCCTCCCCGAGGGCACCGAGATGGTCATGCCGGGTGACAACACCGAGATGAAGGTGGAGCTCATCCAGCCCGTCGCCATGGAGGAGGGCCTGAAGTTCGCCATCCGTGAGGGTGGCCGGACCGTCGGCGCCGGCCAGGTCACCAAGATCACCAAGTAAGTACTCCTTGCTTGTTGGTCGGGGCGACCCGGCAGCTCTGAACTGAGCGCAGCAAGAGGCCCCACTCGCCATTACGGCGGGTGGGGCCTCTTGCCGTGCCGGGGTGTCCCGGGGTGGGCGCGCCGCTTGACAAGCGGCCCGATTGGCCTTCGTCGTCCCACGTATGGCACACTGTTCAGGTTGCTCGGTTGAGTGCCGATGCTGCGCGCCTCCCGCCGGGAGGACTGGAAGCGAGTCCCACGGTACTCGTCGCCATATCTGTCGTGAGGCAGCACTGTGGCGGACGTACGGGAATCTTCCGGGAAGTGCGGCGCGGTGGCTTGGCCAGGCACCCGGTGGGTTTCTTCCCCCGGACCCGCGGTCAACAGGGCCGTAGCCCCTAGCAGGGAAATCCTTCGGGAGATCTGTGTGAGCGGGACTGCGACACGCCCGACCGCGTGGGTCGGATGGAAGTAGAAAACAGGGCCCCCTGAGGTGCCAGAGCGTTCGAGACAAAGGACTACTAAGTAGCCATGGCGGGACAGAAGATCCGCATCCGGCTCAAGGCCTACGACCACGAGGTCATCGACTCTTCGGCGAAGAAGATCGTCGAGACGGTGACTCGCACTGGTGCGTCGGTCGCGGGCCCGGTGCCGCTCCCCACCGAGAAGAACGTGTACTGCGTCATCAAGTCGCCGCACAAGTACAAGGACTCGCGCGAGCACTTCGAGATGCGCACGCACAAGCGCCTGATCGACATCCTCGACCCGACGCCCAAGACCGTTGACTCGCTGATGCGCCTGGACCTTCCGGCCGGCGTCGACATCGAGATCAAGCTCTGAAGGGCGCTGGAGAGATGACCAAGCAGATCAAGGGCATCCTGGGCGAGAAGCTCGGCATGACCCAGGTCTGGGACGAGAACAACCGTGTCGTCCCGGTGACCGTGGTCAAGGCCGGGCCCTGCGTCGTTACCCAGGTCCGTAAGAATGACATCGACGGCTACGAGTCGGTCCAGATCGCCTTCGGCGAGATCGACCCGCGCAAGGTGAACAAGCCCCTCAAGGGCCACTTCGCCAAGGCCGACGTCACCCCCCGCCGCCACCTCGTCGAGATCCGTACCGCTGACGCCAGCGAGTACACCCTCGGCCAGGAGCTGACCGCTGAGACCTTCGAGTCCGGCGTCAAGGTCGACGTGACCGGCAAGAGCAAGGGCAAGGGCTTCGCCGGTGTCATGAAGCGCCACAACTTCGGTGGCCTCGGCTCCAGCCACGGCACCCAGCGCAAGCACCGCTCGCCCGGTTCCATCGGTGGCTGCGCCACCCCGGGCCGTGTGTTCAAGGGCCTCCGCATGGCTGGCCGCATGGGCAACGAGCGGGTCACCACCCAGAACCTGACCGTTCACGCCGTTGACGCGGAGAAGGGCCTGCTCCTCATCAAGGGAGCGGTTCCCGGTCCGAACGGCGGCCTCGTCCTGGTCCGTACCGCGGCCAAGGGGGCTTGAGGAACCGATGAGCACCATTGACATCCTTTCGCCGGCAGGCGACAAGGCCGGGACCGTCGAGCTCCCCGCGGAGATCTTCGACGTCGAGAAGATCAGCATCCCGCTGATCCACCAGGTCGTTGTCGCCCAGCTGGCCGCTGCCCGTCAGGGCACGCACAAGACCAAGACCCGTGGCGAAGTCCGCGGTGGTGGCAAGAAGCCGTACCGCCAGAAGGGCACCGGCCGCGCCCGTCAGGGCTCGACCCGCGCTCCGCAGTTCGCCGGCGGTGGCGTCGTCCACGGCCCCGTGCCGCGTGACTACTCGCAGCGGACCCCGAAGAAGATGAAGGCCGCGGCCCTGCGCCACGCCCTCACCGACCGGGCCCGCAACGCTCGCATCCACGTCGTCTCCGGCGTGATCGAGGGCGAGACGCCTTCCACCAAGGCCGCGAAGAGCCTGCTCGGCAAGATCAGCGAGCGCAAGAACGTGCTCCTGGTCATCGAGCGCTCGGACGAGGCAGCGCTGCTGTCCGCCCGCAACCTGCCCCAGGTGCACATCCTGGAGCCGGGCCAGCTCAACACGTACGACGTTCTCGTCTCGGACGACGTGGTCTTCACCGCGGCCGCGCTCGAGTCCTTCGTGTCTGGCCCCAAGGCCGCTGACACCGAAGGGAGCGAGGCCTGATGGCTATCCGTCACCCCGCTATCGCCTCGAAGGCGGCCAAGGCCGCCAAGGCCGCGCGCGTCGCCAAGGCGCGTCGCCACGCCACCGAGGGCAAGAACACCGTTGAGACGCCGCTGAGCAAGAGCTTCACGGACCCCCGTGACGTCCTCGTCAAGCCGGTCGTCTCGGAGAAGAGCTACGCGCTGCTCGACGAGGGCAAGTACACCTTCGTCGTCGCGCCCGGCGCCAACAAGACCCAGATCAAGCAGGCCGTCGAGGCGGTCTTCTCGGTCAAGGTCACCGGCGTCAACACGCTCAACCGCCAGGGCAAGCGCAAGCGCACCCGCACCGGTTTCGGCAAGCGTGCCGACTCCAAGCGCGCGATCGTGACCCTCGCTGAGGGCGACCGTATCGACATCTTCGGCCAGGCCTCCTAACGGAGCGCCCTGGTCCGAATATCGGACGAGGACTGAGAAATGGGAATCCGCAAGTACAAGCCGACGACGCCGGGCCGCCGTGGCTCCTCCGTCGCCGACTTCGTCGAGGTCACGCGGTCCACGCCGGAGAAGTCGCTGGTCCGCCCGCTGCACAGCAAGGGCGGCCGTAACAACGCCGGTCGTGTGACCGTTCGCCACCAGGGTGGCGGACACAAGCGCGCCTACCGAGTGATCGACTTCCGTCGTCACGACAAGGACGGCGTGCCGGCGAAGGTCGCGCACATCGAGTACGACCCGAACCGCACCGCGCGCATCGCGCTGCTGCACTACGCAGACGGCGAGAAGCGCTACATCATCGCTCCGCGCGGCCTGTCGCAGGGTGACCGGATTGAGAACGGCCCTGGCGCCGACATCAAGCCCGGCAACAACCTCGCGCTGCGCAACATCCCGGTCGGTACCACGATCCACGCGATCGAGCTCCGTCCGGGCGGTGGCGCCAAGTTCGCCCGTTCCGCGGGTGCCTCCGTGCAGCTGCTGGCGAAGGAGGGCTCGATGGCCCACCTTCGTATGCCGTCCGGTGAGATCCGCCTGGTCGACGTGCGCTGCCGCGCCACGGTCGGCGAGGTCGGCAACGCCGAGCAGTCGAACATCAACTGGGGCAAGGCCGGCCGCATGCGCTGGAAGGGCGTCCGCCCGACCGTGCGTGGTGTCGTCATGAACCCGGTTGACCACCCCCACGGTGGTGGCGAGGGCAAGACCTCGGGTGGTCGTCACCCGGTGTCGCCCTGGGGCAAGAAGGAAATGCGTACTCGTGATCGCAACAAGGCGAGCAACAAGTACATCGTCCGCCGCCGCAAGACGAACAAGAAGCGCTAAGGACGGGTTGAGATGCCTCGTAGTCTGAAGAAGGGGCCCTTCGTCGACGACCACCTGATCAAGAAGGTGGACGCCCAGAACGAAGCAGGCACCAAAAACGTCATCAAGACCTGGTCCCGACGCTCGATGATCGTGCCGGCCATGCTTGGCCACACGCTCGCGGTGCACAACGGCAAGACCCACATCCCGGTGTTCGTCACCGAGTCGATGGTCGGCCACAAGCTCGGCGAGTTCTCGCCGACCCGCACCTTCCGCGGCCACGTCAAGGACGACCGCAAGTCGAAGCGCCGCTAAGCGGGGTGTGAACGACTGTGACTAACACCGAAGGGACAACCATGGAAGCCAGGGCCCAGGCGCGGTACATCCGCGTCACGCCCATGAAGGCCCGCCGCGTGGTGGACCTCATCCGTGGCATGGATGCCACGGAGGCTCAGGCGGTCCTGCGTTTCGCCCCGCAGGCCGCGAGCGTGCCGGTTGGCAAGGTGCTGGACAGCGCCATCGCCAACGCTGCACACAACTACGACCACACCGACGCCTCTTCGCTGGTCATCAGCGAGGCGTATGTGGATGAGGGCCCGACCCTGAAGCGGTTCCGTCCGCGCGCCCAGGGCCGTGCCTACCGGATCCGTAAGCGGACCAGCCACATCACCGTGGTCGTCAGCAGCAAGGAAGGAACCCGGTAATGGGCCAGAAGGTAAACCCGCACGGGTTCCGGCTCGGTGTCACGACGGACTTCAAGTCCCGTTGGTACGCCGACAAGCTGTACAAGGACTACGTCAAGGAAGACGTCGCCATCCGTCGGATGATGACGTCCGGCATGGAGCGCGCCGGCATCTCGAAGGTTGAGATCGAGCGCACCCGTGACCGCGTGCGGGTGGACATCCACACCGCTCGTCCCGGCATCGTCATCGGCCGCCGTGGCGCCGAGGCCGACCGCATCCGCGGTGACCTCGAGAAGCTCACGGGCAAGCAGGTCCAGCTGAACATCCTCGAGGTCAAGAACCCCGAGACGGACGCTCAGCTCGTGGCCCAGGCCGTCGCGGAGCAGCTGTCCTCCCGCGTCTCCTTCCGTCGCGCCATGCGTAAGAGCATGCAGTCGGCGATGAAGGCGGGCGCCAAGGGCATCAAGATCCAGTGCGGTGGCCGTCTCGGCGGCGCCGAGATGTCCCGCTCGGAGTTCTACCGCGAGGGCCGTGTGCCCCTGCACACGCTCCGCGCGAACGTGGACTACGGCTTCTTCGAGGCCAAGACGACCTTCGGCCGCATCGGCGTGAAGGTCTGGATCTACAAGGGCGACGTCAAGAACATCGCCGAGGTCCGCGCCGAGAACGCCGCTGCCCGCGCCGGCAACCGCCCGGCCCGTGGTGGCAACGACCGCCCGGCCCGTGGTGGCCGTGGTGGCGAGCGTGGCGGTCGCGGTCGCAAGCCGCAGCAGCAGTCCGCGCCGGCTGCCGAGGCCCCCAAGGCCGAGGCTCCCGCCGCCGCTGCCGCTCCGGCTGAGAGCACCGGAACGGAGGCCTGACCGAAATGCTGATCCCCCGTAGGGTCAAGCACCGCAAGCAGCACCACCCCAAGCGCCGCGGTATGGCCAAGGGTGGTACGACGGTTGCGTTCGGCGAGTACGGCATCCAGGCCATGACTCCGGCGTACGTGACCAACCGCCAGATCGAGGCGGCTCGTATCGCGATGACCCGCCACATCAAGCGTGGCGGCAAGGTCTGGATCAACATCTACCCGGACCGCCCGCTGACGAAGAAGCCCGCCGAGACCCGCATGGGTTCCGGTAAGGGTTCGCCCGAGTGGTGGGTCGCCAACGTGCACCCGGGCCGGGTCATGTTCGAGCTGTCCTACCCGAACGAGAAGACTGCACGTGAGGCTCTGACTCGCGCGGCTCACAAGCTGCCGATGAAGTGCCGGATCGTCAAGCGCGAGGCAGGTGAAGCGTGATGTCGGCCGGTACCAAGGCGTCCGAGCTCCGCGAGCTGGGCAACGAGGAGCTCCTCAACAAGCTCCGCGAGGCCAAGGAAGAGCTGTTCAACCTCCGCTTCCAGGCGGCGACGGGTCAGCTCGAGAACCACGGTCGGCTCAAGGCCGTCCGTAAGGACATCGCGCGGATCTACACCCTGATGCGTGAGCGCGAGCTGGGCATCGAGACGGTGGAGAGCGCCTGATGAGCGAGAGCAACGTGACTGAAGAGACCAAGGCCGCGCGCGGCTTCCGCAAGACCCGTGAGGGTCTGGTCGTCAGCGACAAGATGGACAAGACCGTCGTCGTCGCCGTTGAGGACCGCGTCAAGCACGCGCTGTACGGCAAGGTCATCCGCCGTACGAACAAGCTCAAGGCGCACGACGAGCAGAACGCTGCCGGCGTCGGCGACCGCGTCCTCCTGATGGAGACGCGTCCGCTGTCGGCGACCAAGCGCTGGCGCGTCGTCGAGATCCTCGAGAAGGCCAAGTAATTTCCGAGGGGGTTTCCCCTCGGATCAGTTCCGCCAGGCTCGGCAGGGGCCGAGTTCCCTCTAGGGACGAAGCCCCTGCCGGGAACCGGCAGACAAACAGGAGATAGACGTGATCCAGCAGGAGTCGCGACTTCGCGTCGCCGACAACACGGGTGCGAAGGAAATTCTCACCATTCGTGTTCTCGGTGGCTCGGGTCGCCGCTACGCGGGCATCGGTGACGTCATCGTCGCCACCGTCAAGGACGCAATCCCCGGTGGCAACGTGAAGAAGGGTGACGTCGTCAAGGCGGTCATCGTTCGCACCGTCAAGGAGCGCCGTCGTCCGGACGGCTCGTACATCCGCTTCGACGAGAACGCCGCCGTCATTCTGAAGAACGACGGCGACCCTCGCGGCACCCGTATCTTCGGCCCGGTCGGCCGTGAGCTGCGCGAGAAGAAGTTCATGAAGATCATCTCGCTCGCGCCGGAGGTGCTGTAAGCATGAAGATCAAGAAGGGCGACCTGGTCCAGGTCATCACCGGTAAGGACAAGGGCAAGCAGGGCAAGGTCATTGCCGCTTACCCGCGCGACGAGCGCGTCCTGGTCGAGGGTGTCAACCGGGTCAAGAAGCACACGAAGGCCGGCCCGACCGCCAGCGGCTCGCAGGCCGGCGGCATCGTGACCACCGAGGCCCCCGTCCACGTCTCCAACGTCCAGCTGGTCGTGGAGAAGGACGGCAACAAGGTCGTCACGCGCGTCGGTTACCGCTTCGACGACGAGGGCAACAAGATCCGCGTTGCCAAGCGGACGGGTGAGGACATCTGATGACGACCACCACCACTCCGCGTCTCAAGACGAAGTACCGCGACGAGATCAAGGCGAAGCTGCAGGAAGAGTTCTCGTACGAGAACGTCATGCAGACCCCCGGCCTCGTCAAGATCGTGGTGAACATGGGTGTCGGTGACGCCGCCCGTGACTCCAAGCTCATGGACGGTGCCGTCCGTGACCTGACCACGATCACCGGTCAGAAGCCGGCCATCACCAAGGCCCGGAAGTCCATCGCGCAGTTCAAGCTGCGTGAGGGTCAGCCGATCGGTGCCCACGTCACGCTCCGTGGCGACCGCATGTGGGAGTTCCTGGACCGCACCCTGTCGCTCGCGCTGCCGCGCATCCGCGACTTCCGTGGTCTGTCCCCCAAGCAGTTCGACGGTCGTGGCAACTACACCTTCGGTCTCACCGAGCAGGTCATGTTCCACGAGATCGACCAGGACAAGATCGACCGCGTCCGGGGTATGGACATCACCGTGGTGACCACGGCGACCAACGACGCTGAGGGCCGTGCCCTTCTCCGTCACCTCGGCTTCCCCTTCAAGGAGGCGTAAGCGAGATGGCGAAGAAGGCTCTGATTGCCAAGGCTGCTCGTAAGCCCAAGTTCGGTGTGCGTGCCTACACCCGCTGCCAGCGCTGTGGCCGCCCGCACTCCGTGTACCGCAAGTTCGGCCTCTGCCGCGTGTGCCTTCGTGAGATGGCTCACCGTGGCGAGCTCCCGGGCGTGACCAAGAGCTCCTGGTAACTCCCTTCTGTCTTAGGACGTTGGGGATTCCCAGAGGCTCTCGGTAAGCAATGGGACGGTAGGGTGCCCTGCTCTTCATGGCTTAGGCTAGGAGGGTTGGGCGCCTGCCGCCCCGTACGACTTACTACGCCGTAGGTCCCCGTGCCGCACCCGTCCCGCCTCTGAGTGGGGAGAGGGATGGCGCATACAGGAAACCCCGGCGAGAGAGGCCGAAGGCCAATTCATGACCATGACTGATCCGATCGCAGACATGCTTACGCGTCTGCGGAACGCGAACTCGGCATACCACGACTCCGTGTCGATGCCGCACAGCAAGATCAAGTCGCACATCGCGGAGATCCTCCAGCAGGAGGGCTTCATCACCGGCTGGAAGGTCGAGGACGCCGAGGTCGGCAAGAACCTCGTCCTCGAGCTGAAGTTCGGGCCGAACCGTGAGCGCTCCATCGCGGGCATCAAGCGGATCTCGAAGCCTGGTCTGCGCGTTTACGCGAAGTCCACCAACCTGCCGAAGGTGCTCGGCGGCCTGGGCGTGGCGATCATCTCCACGTCGCACGGTCTGCTCACCGGCCAGCAGGCGGGCAAGAAGGGCGTGGGTGGGGAAGTCCTCGCCTACGTCTGGTAGCGGAAGGGAACGGAGGAAACAGCTATGTCGCGTATTGGCAAGCTCCCCATCACGGTTCCCGCCGGCGTGGACGTCACCATCGACGGACAGGCGGTCTCGGTGAAGGGCCCCAAGGGCACCCTGAACCACACCGTTGTCGCGCCGATCGAGATCGCTAAGGGCGAGGACGGCGTTCTGAACGTCACCCGCCCCAACGACGAGCGTCAGAACAAGGCCCTGCACGGCCTGTCCCGCACGCTGGTGGCGAACATGATCACCGGCGTGACCCAGGGTTACGTGAAGAAGCTCGAGATCAGCGGTGTCGGTTACCGCGTCCTGGCGAAGGGCTCCAACCTGGAGTTCTCGCTCGGCTACAGCCACCCGATCCTGATCGAGGCGCCCGAGGGCATCTCGTTCAAGGTCGAGTCGCCGACCAAGTTCTCGGTCGAGGGCATCGACAAGCAGAAGGTCGGCGAGGTTGCGGCCAACATCCGCAAGCTGCGCAAGCCTGACCCGTACAAGGCCAAGGGCGTCAAGTACGAGGGCGAAGTCATCCGCCGCAAGGTCGGAAAGGCGGGTAAGTAAGCCATGGCATACGGTGTCAAGATTGCTAAGGGCGACGCTTACAAGCGTGCTGCCATCAAGCGCCGTCACATTCGTATCCGGAAGCACATCTCCGGTACGGCCGAGCGTCCGCGCCTGGTCGTGACGCGCTCCAACCGCAACATCGTCGCCCAGGTGATCGACGACGTTAAGGGTCACACCCTGGCGTCGGCGTCCACCCTGGACTCGTCGATCCGCGGTGGCGAGGGCGACAAGTCCGCGCAGGCCAAGCAGGTCGGCGCCCTGGTCGCCGAGCGTGCCAAGGCCGCCGGTGTCGAGGCTGTCGTTTTCGACCGTGGTGGTAACCAGTACGCCGGGCGCATCGCCGCCCTGGCGGACGCCGCCCGCGAAGCCGGGCTCAAGTTCTGAGGCCCCGTCGCGCAGCGACTGATGTCACTGCGTAGCTAGCGGAAAAGAGAGAGGTAATCCAATGGCTGGACCCCAGCGCCGTGGAAGCGGTGCCGGTGGCGGCGAGCGGCGGGACCGGAAGGGCCGTGACGGTGGCGCTGCCGCCGCCGAGAAGACCGCATACGTTGAGCGCGTTGTCGCGATCAACCGCGTCGCCAAGGTTGTGAAGGGTGGTCGTCGCTTCAGCTTCACCGCGCTGGTCGTGGTGGGCGACGGTGACGGCACCGTGGGTGTCGGTTACGGCAAGGCCAAGGAGGTGCCGGCCGCCATCGCCAAGGGTGTTGAGGAGGCCAAGAAGCACTTCTTCAAGGTCCCCCGTATCCAGGGCACCATCCCGCACCCCATCCAGGGTGAGAAGGCCGCGGGCGTCGTCCTGCTGAAGCCTGCTTCCCCCGGTACCGGCGTTATCGCCGGTGGCCCGGTGCGTGCCGTGCTGGAGTGCGCCGGCGTTCACGACATCCTGTCGAAGTCCCTGGGCTCCGACAACGCGATCAACATCGTGCACGCGACCGTGGCGGCCCTCAAGGGCCTGCAGCGTCCCGAGGAGATCGCGGCCCGCCGCGGTCTGCCGCTCGAGGACGTCGCCCCCGCGGCTCTCCTGCGTGCGCGTGCGGGAGCGGGTGCGTAATCATGGCTCAGCTCAAGATCACGCAGACGAAGTCGTACATCGGTAGCAAGCAGAACCACCGCGACACCCTGCGCTCCCTTGGTCTCAAGGGCATCAACACGCAGGTCGTCAAGGAGGATCGTCCCGAGTTCCGCGGCATGGTGCACACCGTCCGCCACCTCGTGACGGTCGAGGAGGTCGACTGATCATGGCGGAGAACAACCCGCTCAAGATCCACAACCTCCGTCCCGCCCCCGGCGCCAAGACCGCGAAGACCCGTGTCGGTCGTGGTGAGGCGTCGAAGGGTAAGACGGCCGGTCGTGGTACCAAGGGCACCAAGGCCCGTTACCAGGTTCCGGAGCGCTTCGAGGGCGGGCAGATGCCCCTCCACATGCGCCTCCCGAAGCTCAAGGGCTTCAAGAACCCGTTCAAGACCGAGTTCCAGGTCGTCAACCTGGACAAGCTCGCCTCCCTCTACCCCGAGGGTGGCGAGGTCACGGTGGCCGACCTGGTCGCCAAGGGCGCCGTTCGCAAGAACAGCCTTGTCAAGGTCCTCGGCCAGGGTGAGATCTCCGTGGCGCTGCAGGTGACGGTTGACGCCGTCTCCGGCTCCGCCAAGGAGAAGATCACCGCCGCCGGCGGTACCGTCACCGAGCTCGTCTGAATTTCCCAGGCGTCTCGATGACTTGAGCGATCCCGACCGGGGATGCCCCACAAAAGGGGCATCCCCGGTTGGTCGTTCCAAGGGGGGCACGGTCGCCGGTAAGGTGGCGTGCACTGTTACTTTCCGCGCGGTCTGTCCTCGCGACAGAGCGTGCGGTTCTTGCCTGTTTTTCTCGTCGCAGTTACGTACTTATCCGTCGGACTCACCACCGTCACCTCTGACGCAGTAGCGCGGGGGTCGCAGGAGGCACCGTGCTCACCGCGTTCGCCCGGGCGTTCAAGACGCCCGACCTGCGCAAGAAGCTGCTCTTTACGCTCGGCATCATCGTGATCTACCGGCTCGGTACTCATGTGCCGATTCCGGGCATCGACTACAAGAACGTCCAGACCTGTATCGACGCGGCCAATGCCAACCAGGGCCTGTTCGGTCTGGTCAACATGTTCAGTGGTGGCGCGCTTCTGCAGATCACGATCTTCGCGCTCGGCATCATGCCGTACATCACGGCGAGCATCATTCTGCAGCTGTTGACCGTGGTGATCCCGCGTCTGGAAGCCCTCAAGAAGGAGGGCCAGGCCGGCACGGCCAAGATCACGCAGTACACGCGCTATCTGACCATCGCGCTCGCCATCCTGCAGGGCACCGGCCTCGTCGCCACCGCCCGCACCGGCACGCTGTTCAGTGGCTGCCCGGTGGCCAGCGAGATCGTCCCCGACCAGTCGATCTTCGTGACCATCACGATGGTGCTCACCATGACCGCGGGCACGGCCTGTGTGATGTGGCTCGGCGAGCTCATCACCGACCGCGGCATCGGCAACGGCATGTCGATCCTGATGTTCATCTCGATCGCCGCGACCTTCCCCGCCGCCCTCTGGGGCATCAAGAAGCAGGGTGATCTGGCCGGTGGCTGGATCGAGTTCGGCACCGTGATCCTGGTCGGTCTGTTCATGGTCGGCCTGGTCGTCTTCGTCGAGCAGGCGCAGCGCCGCATCCCGGTCCAGTACGCGAAGCGCATGATCGGCCGCCGGTCCTACGGCGGGACGTCGACGTACATCCCGCTGAAGGTCAACCAGGCGGGCATCATCCCTGTGATCTTCGCCTCGTCACTGCTCTACATCCCGGCTCTCGTCGCCCAGTTCGCGGGCGGCCAGTCGAGCTGGAAGACCTGGATCGAGCAGAACCTGACCAAGGGTGACCACCCGATTTACATCGTCACCTACTTCGTCCTGATCGTTTTCTTCGCCTTCTTCTACGTGGCGATCTCCTTCAACCCGGAGGAAGTCGCGGACAACATGAAGAAGTATGGTGGCTTCATCCCGGGCATCCGGGCTGGCCGACCGACCGCTGAGTACTTGAGCTACGTACTCAACCGGATCACGTGGCCGGGCTCGCTGTATCTGGGTCTGATCGCTCTTGTGCCAACGATGGCGTTGGTGGGCTTCGGCGCGAACCAGAACTTCCCCTTCGGCGGGACGAGCATCCTCATCATCGTGGGTGTGGGTCTGGAGACCGTGAAGCAGATCGAGAGCCAGCTCCAGCAGCGCAACTACGAAGGGTTCCTCCGCTGATGCGTATCGTCCTAGTCGGGCCGCCCGGTGCCGGCAAGGGAACGCAGGCCGCGTTCCTTGCCAAGAACCTGTCGATCCCGCACATCTCCACGGGCGACCTCTTCAGGGCCAACATCAGTCAGGGCACGGAGCTGGGCAAGCAGGCGAAGGCGTTCATGGACGCCGGCAACCTGGTGCCCGACGAGGTGACCATCGGCATGGCCCAGGACCGCATGGCTCAGCCGGACGCCGAGAACGGCTTCCTGCTCGACGGTTTCCCGCGCAACGTCTCGCAGGCCGAGGCGCTCGACGAGGCCCTCAAGGCCGACGGCCAGAAGCTCGACGCGGTCCTCGACCTGGAAGTCCCCGAGGACGAGGTCGTCAAGCGCATCGCGGGCCGCCGCATCTGCCGCAACGACTCCAGCCACGTCTTCCACGTGACGTACAGCCAGCCGAAGCAGGAAGGTGTCTGCGACGTCTGCGGCGGCGAGCTGTACCAGCGCGGTGACGACAAGGAAGAGACCGTGCGCAAGCGGCTCGACGTCTACCACCGCGAGACCGAGCCGATCATCGACCACTACAAGGCCCAGGGCCTGGTGGTGACGATCTCCGCGCTCGGCAAGGTGGACGAGGTCACGAAGCGCGCCATGGCCGCGCTCGCGGGCGAGAACGCCTGACAAGATCGGTCTCGACTGGGCCGCGGTACCCCGAGCGGGTGCCGCGGCCCAGCTGTGGACGGGGGGCGGCGGGTGCGGGAGCGGCCGTATCGTGGTGGGTGCCCCCCGCACGACGTACTCGTAGGTTCAGAAAGGCTCAGGCCCGGACATGGTGCAGATCAAGACTCCCGAGCAGATCGCGAAGATGCGGGCGGCGGGACTTGTCGTCGCCGCCATGCACAAGGCGACCCGCGAGGCGGCGGTCCCCGGGGCGACCACCAAGGACCTCGACGACGTGGCCCGCAAGGTCCTCGCCGAGCACGACGCCAAGCCGAACTTCCTCGGGTACGGCGGCTTCCCGGCGACCATCTGCACCTCCAAGAACGAGGTCGTCGTCCACGGCATCCCGAGCGCCGACGTGGTCCTCGAGGACGGCGACATCATCTCGATCGACGCCGGCGCGATCATCGACGGCTGGCACGGCGACGCGGCGTTCACCGCCTTCGTGGGCAGTGGGCACGCGCCCGAGCTGATCGAGCTCTCCCGGGTGACCGAGGAGTCGATGTGGGCCGGGATCGCGGCCATGAAGCAGGGCAACCGGCTCGTCGACATCTCCCGCGCCATCGAGACCTACATCCGCCGCCAGCCCCGCCCGGCCCGCGGCAAGTACGGCATCGTCGAGGACTACGGCGGCCACGGCATCGGCACCGAGATGCACATGGACCCGCACCTGCTGAACTACGTGGAGCGCCGCCGCGGCCGCGGCCCCAAGCTGGTGCCCGGCCTGTGCCTGGCCATCGAGCCGATGGTGTCGCTCGGCACCGCCAAGACCCAGGTGCTCGAGGACGACTGGACGGTCATCACGACCGACGGGACCTGGTCCTCGCACTGGGAGCACTCCGTCGCGCTGACGGAGCAGGGCCCGCTCGTCCTCACCGCCCCCGACGGCGGCAAGGCGAAGCTGGCGGAGTACGGCATCACGGCGGCGCCGGACCCGCTGGGCTGAGCCCCGCGCCCCGCCTGACCGGGGCCGTCCGACTCGCTGGCCCGGGGCTGCCCGGGGCGGCGGCCCGAGGCTGCCCCCGTCCGCCGGTTACGCCGTGCCGGGCCCCTGACCGCGTCCTTGCTTAAGGATCTTCGTTGGCGGGCAGTCATACCCGATTCGTCTTTCCGAGTGCACTGACGTAGACTGACGCGTCGGCTCTCGTGCATTCGCATGTCTGCGTAACGCTCACAGAGTCGATCAAGGTAGTCGATTCGAAGGGCGAAGCGTGGCCAAGAAGCAAGGTGCCATCGAGATCGAAGGCACTGTCGTCGAGTCTCTTCCGAACGCCATGTTCAAGGTGGAGCTCCAGAACGGCCACCAGGTCCTGGCACACATCAGCGGCAAGATGCGCATGCACTACATCCGCATCCTCCCTGACGACCGGGTCGTGGTGGAGCTGTCTCCGTACGACCTGACGCGTGGCCGGATCGTCTACCGGTACAAGTAGATCTTGCCCGCACCCCGCTCCGGCGGGGTGGTGGCACTGACCCGGAGAACCTCACCAATGAAGGTCAAGCCGAGCGTCAAGAAGATCTGCGACAAGTGCAGGGTGATCCGCCGTCACGGCCGGGTCATGATCATTTGCGACAACCCGCGCCACAAGCAGCGCCAGGGCTGACGCACGTACTGCACTCGCAGATTTTCGCGCGACGCACGTAACAGCACATGTGCAGGACCCGTCCCTCTTCAGGTCCAACAGCGGTAATGGAGGGCGACACCCCCGGTCGGAGGCCGGGGACCCAGTTCGTACCGACTCCTCGTGGTGGTCTGCCACCGGAGGGGAACGGCGGTTGGGAGCGGTTCTGCTGAAGACCTCCGAGTATTAACAGGAGCCATGAATGGCACGCGTTGAAGGCGTTGACCTCCCGCGCGACAAGCGCATCGAGGTCGCGCTCACCTACGTGTTCGGCATCGGCCGGACGCTGTCCCAGCAGACGCTGGACGCCACCGGTATCGACCGCAACACCCGCGTTCGCGACCTGTCCGAAGAGGACCTGGTCAAGATCCGCGAGTTCGTGGACCAGAACATCAAGACCGAGGGTGACCTCCGTCGCGAGATTCAGGCCGACATCCGCCGCAAGGTCGAGATCGGCTGCTACCAGGGTCTGCGTCACCGCCGTGGCCTGCCCGTCCGCGGTCAGCGCACCAGCACCAACGCTCGCACCCGCAAGGGCCCGCGTCGCGCCATCGCCGGCAAGAAGAAGCCGGGCAAGAAGTAGTCCTCGCTCAGCGGTCTATCGACAGCTGACGCTGCAGGACCGACCACCTCCCGTAGGAGTAATAGATGCCCCCCAAGGGTCGTCAGGGCGCTGCCAAGAAGGTGCGCCGCAAGGAAAAGAAGAACGTCGCTCACGGGCACGCCCACATCAAGAGCACGTTCAACAACACGATCGTGTCCATCACGGACCCGACCGGCAACGTGATCTCCTGGGCCTCCGCCGGCCACGTCGGCTTCAAGGGCTCGCGCAAGTCCACGCCGTTCGCCGCGCAGATGGCCGCCGAGTCGGCTGCCCGTCGCGCGCAGGAGCACGGCATGCGCAAGGTCGACGTCTTCGTCAAGGGTCCCGGCTCCGGCCGTGAGACCGCGATCCGCTCCCTCCAGGCCACGGGCCTCGAGGTCGGTTCGATCCAGGACGTCACCCCCACGCCGCACAACGGCTGCCGTCCGCCCAAGCGCCGCCGCGTCTGATTCGTCTCGGCGGTGCTCTCCGCGCGAGCGGAGGTGACCCGCGCCGCCGCGTCGGACGCACGGTTGTCTCAGGTTTTCGGGCGGTACGGCTCTCCGGAGCCGTACCGCCCGTACCCTTGTACTACTCAGGGCATCAAATAGTGGGTGCCCCTGACTGAAGGAATCACTTCATGCTGATCGCTCAGCGTCCCTCGTTGACCGAAGAGGTCGTCGACGAGTTCCGCTCCCGGTTCGTCATCGAGCCGCTGGAGCCGGGCTTCGGCTACACCCTCGGCAACTCCCTGCGCCGGACCCTGCTCTCCTCGATCCCGGGTGCGGCCGTCACGTCCATCCGCATCGACGGTGTGCTGCACGAGTTCACCACCGTGCCGGGCGTCAAGGAAGACGTCACCGACCTCATCCTCAACATCAAGCAGCTCGTGGTCTCCTCGGAGCACGACGAGCCGGTCGTGATGTACCTGCGCAAGCAGGGCCCGGGTCTGGTCACCGCCGCCGACATCGCGCCCCCGGCCGGTGTCGAGGTGCACAACCCCGACCTCGTCCTCGCCACGCTCAACGGCAAGGGCAAGCTGGAGATGGAGCTGACCGTCGAGCGCGGTCGCGGCTACGTCTCCGCCGTGCAGAACAAGCAGGTCGGCCAGGAGATCGGCCGCATCCCGGTCGACTCCATCTACTCGCCGGTCCTCAAGGTGACCTACAAGGTCGAGGCCACCCGAGTCGAGCAGCGCACCGACTTCGACAAGCTCATCGTCGACGTCGAGACCAAGCAGGCGATGCGTCCGCGTGACGCCATGGCCTCCGCCGGCAAGACGCTCGTCGAGCTGTTCGGTCTCGCCCGCGAGCTGAACATCGACGCCGAGGGCATCGACATGGGTCCGTCCCCGACGGACGCCGCCCTCGCCGCTGATCTGGCGCTGCCGATCGAGGAGCTGGAGCTCACCGTTCGGTCGTACAACTGCCTCAAGCGTGAGGGCATCCACTCGGTCGGCGAGCTCGTCGCCCGCTCCGAGGCGGACCTGCTCGACATTCGCAACTTCGGTGCGAAGTCGATCGACGAGGTCAAGATGAAGCTCAACGGGATGGGTCTGGCCCTCAAGGACAGCCCGCCCGGATTCGACCCGACCGCCGCCGCGGACGCCTTCGGCGCCGACGACGACGCGGACGCGGGCTTCGTCGAGACCGAGCAGTACTGATTTTGGCTGCGGACCGGCTTCGGCCGGTCGCGCAGTTCCCCGCGCCTCTGACGGGGCGCGGTCCACTGACTCCGGTACCTGACACGGCCGGGGCAGACATCAAGGAGTAACACCATGCCGAAGCCCGCCAAGGGTGCCCGTCTGGGCGGCAGCGCCGCGCACGAGAAGCTGCTGCTGGCGAACCTCGCCAAGCAGCTCTTCGAGCACGGCCGCATCACCACCACCGAGGCCAAGGCCCGTCGTCTGCGTCCCTACGCGGAGCGTCTGGTCACCAAGGCGAAGAAGGGCGACCTTCACAACCGCCGCCAGGTCCTGACGGTCATCACCGACAAGAGCATCGTGCACACGCTCTTCACGGAGATCGGCCCGCGCTACGAGAACCGCCCGGGTGGCTACACCCGTATCACCAAGATCGGTAACCGCCGTGGCGACAACGCGCCCATGGCTGTCATCGAGCTGGTGGAGGCCCTGACCGTGGCCCAGGCGGCCACCGGTGAGGCCGAGGCGGCCACCAAGCGTGCCGTCAAGGAAGACGCCCTCAAGAAGGACGCGCCCGTCGAGGACGCGCCGGTTGAGGCCGCCGAGGAGTCGAAGGACGCCTGAGTCCTTTCTCCGCGTCAGCGGAGGTGACCCGGACGCGTGAGGTTCTGCCTCGCGGCGAGCGGGTGACGAGCGGGTCCGCCCCTTGGGGCGGGCCCGCTTTCGCGTTCCTGAGAGGATCTGTGTGTGAGTGAGGAAGTGGAGCCCGGCTTCGTCCGGGTACGGCTCGACCTGAGCTACGACGGCAGGGACTTCTCCGGCTGGGCCAAGCAGCGCGACGGCCAGCGGACTGTCCAGGGCGAGATCGAGGACGCGCTGCGTACGGTGACGCGATCGCCCGAGACGTACGAGCTGACCGTCGCCGGGCGGACCGACAGCGGGGTGCACGCGCGCGGGCAGGTCGCCCACGTCGACCTGCCGGAGGGCGCCTGGGCGGAGCACCGCGAGAAGCTGCTGCGGCGGCTCGCCGGGCGGCTGCCGCACGACGTCCGGGTGTGGCGGGTCGAGGAGGCCCCCGCCGGGTTCAACGCGCGGTTCGCGGCGATCTGGCGGCGGTACGCGTACCGGGTCACCGATCACCCCGGCGGCGTCGACCCGCTGCTGCGCGGGCACGTGCTGTGGCACGACTGGACCCTCGACGTCGACGCCATGAACACCGCCGCGAAGGCGCTGCTCGGGGAGCACGACTTCGCGGCGTACTGCAAGCGGCGCGAGGGCGCCACGACCATTCGTACGCTCCAGGAGCTGCGCTGGGAGCGGCGGCCCGACGGGATCCTCGAAGCGACCGTGAAGGCCGACGCCTTCTGCCACAACATGGTGCGGTCGCTGGTCGGCGCGATGCTGTTCGTGGGGGACGGGCACCGGCCCGCGGACTGGCCCGGCAAGGTCCTCGCCGCCGGGGTGCGGGACTCCGCCGTGCACGTGGTGCGGCCGCACGGGCTGACGCTGGAGGAGGTCGGCTATCCGGCCGACGAACTCCTCGCGGCGCGGGCCGTGGAGGCGCGGAACAAGCGGACGCTGCCCGCCAGGGGCGGCGGTTCGGCGGGGTGCTGCTGAGGCACCCCGCAGGGGGCTGCTGCGGCCCGCCCCGGGCTGCTCGGGGTCGGCGGCCCGCCCCGGGCTACTCGGGGTTGTTGGCCGCCGCCGACGCCTGGGCCTCGCCGCGGCGGGTGATCTGGTGGAACGTGAAGCGGGCGAGGTCGTCGCCGACCTCGTACGCCTTGCGGTCCTTCTCGGTGACGTCCTTGCCGTTCAGGAAGCCGGTCGTCGTGAAGTACGCGTAGCGGCCGTACGCGTTGTACGTGCCGCGGCAGACCGTCGTGCGGCAGAAGCCGGACACGCCCTTACCGGGCAGGGACGTGATCAGGCCCTTGTCGGCCTGCTTCTTGGCCTTGGTGGCCTGTGCCTCGGTGTCGAAGACGGCGACGCCGACCGTGACCGCGATGCCCTTGCGGGCGTAGGTGGCGCGCAGCACCTCGGTGCACTTGTTCTTCGTCAGGACGTTGGCCAGAACCGGCTGGGCGACGGAGGCGCACTTCTTGGTGCTCGCCGTCGCGCCCTTCTTGTAGATCCGCTCGCCGGAGGTCAGCTTCGTGCCCGGGAAGAAGGACTCCGGGCCGAGCGGGGCCTTGTCCTTCTTCGCGCTGGAGATGTAGTCCTTCGGGTCCGGCGGGGGCGGGGGAGTGGTCGCCTCGAAGGACGGCTCCGGGGACTTGCTGGCGCCGGGGATGTCCGCGCTGGTGGGCAGCTCGCTGGCGGGCTTGTTGGAGGCGGTCGCGTCGTCGCTGTTCGCGGAGACGACCGCGATGGCGACGGCCGCGGCGACGCCGATCGTGGCGAGCGCGCCGCCGCCGATCAGCATCCACTTGCGGCGGCGGGCACGTGCCTCGGACGCCTCGGCGAGCGCCGCCCAGTCGGGGGTCTGCGAGCCCCCCGGGCCCCACTGGGGTCCCCCTTGCCCAAAGCTCATGGGCCGCATCTTAGACGGGGCGGTGGGGATGTTGAGCCGGGGTTGTGGGCCGATCTCGCCCTAGCCTGACCGGCATGAAATCGGGCAAAGAGGATGCTTCTGGGGTAATCGGCGTGGGCGGGTGGCTGGAGCGGCGGGCGGAGTGGTGGGCCTGGGCGGTGCTCGGGGTGGTCCTGGGGGCGGCGGCGCTGCGGATCGCGTACCGGGTGCCGGACGGGGGCATGGACAACGCGATCGTCGTACGGGCCGCCGGGGCCTGGCTCGACGGGCGCTCGCCGTATGCCGACCGGCACTTCCTCTATCTGCCGGGGGCCGTGCTCGCCGCGGTGCCGCAGGCGCTGTTTCCCGGGGTGGCGCGGGTGCTGGTGCCGGTGGGGGTGGTGGGGGCGCTGGCCTCGGGGTGGTTCTGTGCGCTGCGCATCCACGGCGTGGCGTGGGGGAGCCGGTTCGCGGTGCTCGGGCTGCTCGGGCTCGTCCTGGGGTTCGCGCCGTTCGTGCACCTGGTGGAGCTGGGCAACTGGACGGTGGCGTCCGTGGTGGCGCTGCCGGTGGCGTTGCTGTGCGTGTGCCGGGGGCGGTGGGTTCTCGCCGGGGCGGTGATCGGGGTGGCGGTCGCCGTGAAGCCGCTGCTGCTGCCGGTCCTTCTGCTGTTCGTCTTCGCGCGGAAGTGGCGGGCGCTGGGGGTGGCTGTCCTGGTGCCGGTGGTGGTGTCGGTCCTTGCCGCGCTCGTCCTGCCGGATCCGGTGGCGTTCTTCACGCGGACGCTGCCGTTTCTGCTGCGGGGCGAGGACCGGTTCGTGCGGCTGTACGAGGCGTCGCCCGGGGCCGTGCTGGCGCGGGTGGGGGTGCCTGCCGTGGTGGCGTCGGGGCTTTCGGGGGTGGGGGCCTGTGCGGGGGTGTGGTGTGCGTGGCGGCGGTGGCTGGCCCCGGGGCCTTGGGCGGGGCCGGGCCGGGGGGCGGGGGCCCGGCCGGATGCGGGGCGGGTGGTCGAGACCGCGGCGGCGCTGATGCTGGCCGCGTTTCTCGTGTCCCGGCCCTCGTACGACCACTATCTGCTGGTCGTCCTGCCGCTGCTGCTCGCCGGAGCGCTCCGGGTGTCCTCCCTGGTGCGGGGGCCCTGGTTCTGGGTGGCCTTGGTGCCGCAGGTGCCGGGGTTCGTGTGGGTGGGGGTGGAGGCGCTGCCGCAGCGGGCCTTCAAGGACGCGTTCACGCTCTGCGTGCTGGCGGGGCTGGTGTTCTGGTGGTGCGCCGTCGGGGTGCGCCGTGGGGCCGGGCTGCCGCCGTGTGTGCCGGGGCCGTCGGTCGGGGGTGCGGTGGTGGGCGGGCGGGCCCTGCCGGGGCCTCCCCGCTGAGACCTGTGGCGCGCTCGGCGCGCGGGCGCCCCTTCCCGTGACCGGGAGCCGTCGCGGAGCGGGGGAAGAGGCGGGTGTGCGGGGAGGTGGCGACACCGTTTTGACCCGTACGGGGCACGGCGGGTATTCTGCCTGTTCGTTATGTGTATTGGCTTTCTCATTCTCACGTGAGGGGCTCTTACACCGGCCCACCGGGCCGATGACCAGCGGCAGGACTCGGTTGCGTCACCGAGGTCCGCCAAGGCTGTCGTCCATCGTCCGAGGTGGCCTTGTCAGGACCCTTTCCCGGGGTTCGAGCTGGACCGCGGGAAACCCCACCTCTGAAGAAGCGAAGGCTACGAACCGTGCGTACGTACAGCCCCAAGCCCGGCGATGTGACCCGCCAGTGGCACGTCATCGACGCCCAGGACGTCGTCCTGGGACGCCTGGCGACCACTGCCGCCACCCTCCTGCGGGGCAAGCACAAGCCGATCTACGCGCCCCACGTTGACACCGGTGACTTCGTCATCATCATCAACGCCGACAAGGTGCACCTGTCCGGCAACAAGAAGACCCAGAAGATGGCCTACCGCCACTCTGGCTACCCGGGCGGCCTCCGTTCGGTCCGCTACGACGAGCTGCTCGAGAAGAACCCCGAGAAGGCCGTCGAGAAGGCCGTCAAGGGCATGCTCCCCAAGAACACCCTCGGCCGTCAGATGCTCTCGAAGCTGAAGGTCTACGCGGGCGACCAGCACCCGCACGGCGCTCAGCAGCCGGTCCCGTTCGAGATCACCCAGGTCGCGCAGTAGTTCCGGCCACCCCCTAAGACGAAAAAGAATCTGAGGAGCATCGTGGCCGAGACCACCGCTGAGCAGCCGCTCGACGAGAACGCCGAGAACATCGACATCGAGTCGTACACCACCGAGTCGGACGCGCCCGTGGAGGGCGAGTACACCTCGGAGTCCAACGCCGCCCGCTTCGGCGACCCGCAGCCGGCCGCCGGCCTGGGCCGTCGCAAGAACGCCATCGCCCGCGTCCGGATCGTCCCGGGCACCGGCAAGTGGAAGATCAACGGGCGGACGCTCGAGGACTACTTCCCGAACAAGGTCCACCAGCAGGAAGTCAACGAGCCCTTCAAGGTGCTCGAGCTGGACGACCGCTACGACGTCATCGCCCGCATCGCGGGTGGTGGCGTCTCCGGCCAGGCCGGCGCCCTGCGCCTCGGCGTGGCCCGCGCCCTCAACGAGGCCGACGTGGACAACAACCGCGGCGCCCTCAAGAAGGCCGGCTTCCTCAAGCGCGACGACCGTGCGGTCGAGCGCAAGAAGGCCGGTCTGAAGAAGGCCCGCAAGGCCCCGCAGTACAGCAAGCGCTAAACATCGCTGCCTGCTAGTACTTCTCGAACGCCCCGGCGGCACCCTGTGTGCTGTCGGGGCGTTCGTTTATCAGCACCCCATGATCTGGGGTAGAAGTTCGACAGGCTGAGCGTCCGGGACCGTGCGGTGGAGCCGCTGACGTCACCGCGTCCGCAGGGCCAGCCGACACTCAATGTTCGGAGGACAGCAGTGGGACGACTCTTCGGCACGGACGGTGTGCGCGGTGTCGCCAACGCGGATCTGACGGCCGAGCTCGCGCTCGGGCTCTCGGTCGCCGCGGCGCATGTGCTCGCCGAAGCGGGCACCTTCGAGGGACATCGCCCGACGGCGGTGGTCGGGCGTGACCCGCGCGCTTCCGGGGAGTTCCTTGAGGCCGCGGTGGTCGCGGGCCTCGCCAGCGCGGGCGTGGACGTCCTGCTCGTCGGTGTGCTGCCCACCCCCGCGGTGGCGCATCTCACCGGTGCGCTGGGCGCCGACCTCGGCGTGATGCTCTCCGCCAGCCACAACGCGATGCCCGACAACGGCATCAAGTTCTTCGCCCGCGGCGGCCACAAGCTCGCCGACGACCTCGAGGACCGCATCGAGGCCGTGTACGACGAGCACCGCACCGGCGCCCCCTGGGAGCGCCCCACGGGCGCGGGCGTCGGCCGCGTGAAGACGTACGACGAGGGCCTCGACCAGTACGTCGCCCACCTCATCGGAGTCCTGCCGAACCGCCTCGACGGTGTCAAGGTCGTCCTGGACGAGGCGCACGGCGCGGCCGCGCGGGTCTCGCCCGAGGCGTTCGCGCGGGCCGGTGCCGAGATCATCACGATCGGCGCCCAGCCGGACGGCCTCAACATCAACGACGGCTGCGGCTCCACCCACCTCGACCTGCTGAAGGCTGCCGTCGTCGAGCACGGCGCCGACCTCGGCATCGCCCACGACGGCGACGCCGACCGCTGCCTGGCCGTGGACCACACCGGCGCGGAGGTCGACGGCGACCAGATCCTCGCCGTCCTCGCCCTCGCCATGCGCGAGCGGGGCGCGCTGCGGCACGACACCGTGGTCGCGACCGTCATGTCGAACCTGGGCTTCAAGCTGGCCATGGAGCGCGCGGGCCTGTCCCTCGTGCAGACGGCCGTCGGCGACCGGTACGTCCTGGAGTCGATGAAGGAGCACGGCTACGCCCTCGGCGGCGAGCAGTCCGGACACGTCATCGTCCTGGACCACGCCACCACCGGCGACGGCACCCTCACCGGCCTGCTGCTCGCGGCCCGCGTCGCCGAGACCGGCCGGGGCCTCGCCGAGCTGGCCGCCGTCATGGAGCGGCTGCCGCAGGTCCTCATCAACGTGCCCGACGTCGACAAGTCCCGCGTCAAGACCTCGCCGGAGCTGTCCTCGGCCGTCGCCGACGCCGAGCGCGAGCTGGGCCGGACCGGCCGGGTGCTGCTGCGCCCCTCGGGCACCGAGCCGCTGGTGCGGGTGATGGTCGAGGCCGCCGACATCGAGCAGGCCCGCTCGGTCGCCGGGCGGCTGGCCGACGTGGTGAAGTCCGCGCTGGGCTAAGCCAGTTGGTGTTTGCGTGCGGAACGCTCGCGCTGCCACGCCCAGAGCAGCTTCTGGGCGAGCAGCGTGAGCGTACCGGCGACGACGATGCCGAGCAGGTTCAGCAGCAGCTGTTCGGTGGAGCCCCAGGCCTGCTTGTACTCGTTGTAGCTGAAGGCGACCGCGGCGTTCGCGGCCGCCGGGACCGTCGTCACCGAGATCGCGACGCCCACCAGGGCGCCCGACTTCGCCGAGGTGAGCGAGAGCATGCCGGCGGCGCCCGCGAGGACGGCCACGACGAAGGAGAACCAGTCGGGCCGGTAGATGAAGTTGGTGTTGGGGCGCTCCGCCTCCAGCTGGGCCAGGTGGAAGAGGTCCACGCCGTTCATGAAGCGGCTGAAGCCCGCCGTCACCACCATCGCCACCGCGAAGCCCACGAGCAGCGCGATCAGTGAGCGCAGGGCCAGGCGCGGCGCGCGCTGCACGAGCGCCGTGCAGAAGCCCGCGAGCGGTCCGAACTCCGGGCCCACCGCCATCGCGCCGACGATCAGGATCGCGTTGTCGAGGACCACACCGCACGCGGCGATCATCGTGGCCAGCGTGATGAAGGCGACGTATGTCACGGAGAGCGTGGACTCCTCGTGGGTGGCCTCCTCCAGGTGCTCCCACAGGACCGCGTCGGCGCCCTCGCCCGGCGCCTCGTCCTCCGCCTTGTCGGCGCGCAGGGACAGCGACAGGTCGATGTTCTCCAGGGCGATCGAGCCGTACTTGTCGATCTCCAGGCCGCGCAGGCTGTCGATGAGTTCGTCGCCCGCCTCCCGGGCGACGTCGCACATGACGATGTCGCCCGCGGGGTTGCGGGCCGCGCCCGCCACGACGGCCAGATGTGCGGTGCCCGGGGTCCTCTCGATCAGGCGCACCACGTCATCGGTCTTGTCGGCCGGGGTGATCAGGCGCAGATGCAGCATGTCCGCACCTTAACGCGGGCCTGACGTGCCCCCCTCAGAGCTTGCGCAGGCTCAGGCGCTGCACCTTGTGGTCGGGGCCCTTGCGGACGACGAGGGTGGCGCGGCCGCGGGTCGGGGCCACGTTCTCCAGGAGGTTGACCTTGTTGATGGTGCGCCAGGTGGTGCGGGCGTAGTCCAGGGCCTCCTCCTCGGAGACCTGGGTGTACTTGCGGAAGTACGAGGACGGGTTCTGGAAGGCCGTGGCGCGCAGCTTGCGGAAGCGGTTCAGGTACCAGCGCTCGATGTCCTCGGGGCGCGCGTCCACGTACACGCTGAAGTCGAAGTAGTCGGCGAGGCCCACGCGGGTGCGGCCGTCCTTGCCGGGCAGGGCGGGCTGCAGGACGTTCAGGCCCTCGACGATGAGGATGTCCGGGCGGCGGACGGTGAGGCGCTGGCCGGGCACGATGTCGTAGATCAGGTGCGAGTAGACGGGGGCTGTGACCTCGTCCTTTCCGGCCTTGATGTCCGCGACGAAGCGCGTGAGCGCTCTTCTGTCGTACGACTCCGGGAAGCCCTTGCGCGACATCAGGCCGCGGGCCTGCAGCTCCTTGGTGGGCAGCAGGAAGCCGTCGGTGGTGACCAGTTCCACGCGCGGGTGCTCGGGCCAGCGCGAGAGCAGGGCCTGCAGGAGGCGGGCGACCGTCGACTTGCCGACGGCCACCGAGCCCGCGACGCCTATGACGAACGGCGTACCGGACTGCGCCGCCTTCTCGACGGTGTCGCCCAGGAACGTGTTCAGGGCGCCGCGCAGGCCGTCCGTCGCGCCCACGTACAGATTCAGCAGGCGCGACAGCGGAAGATAGATGTCACGGACCTCGTCGAGGTCGATGACGTCGCCGAGGCCCCGCAGCTTCTCGACTTCGTCGGCTGTGAGGGGGAGCGGCGTCTTGTTGCGCAGCGCGCTCCACTCGGATCGGGTGAGGTCGACATAAGGGGTCGCCTCCGGCTTGTGCCGGTGGGCGCCCCGTGGCGCCTTCGAGGGCGCTGAGACCGAAGAGATCACATCCCATTGTTACGGCTGTTTGAACGGGGTGGCGGGTGGGGTGCGTCACCTTGGGCGCACGCGTCGTACACGTGGTACGCGTTCTGGGACATATCGGCACGTACGCTTCCCGACATGTGCGGAATCGTCGGATACGTCGGCTCGCAGTCGGCGCTCGAAGTGGTGCTCGCCGGGCTCAGACGCCTGGAGTACCGGGGATACGACTCGGCCGGGGTGGCCGTCCTCGCCGACGGCCAGATCGCCTCGGCCCGGAAGTCCGGCAAGCTCGTCAACCTGGAGAAGGCCCTGGTGGACGGGCCGCTCCCGGCGGGCGCCACCGGCATCGGCCACACCCGCTGGGCCACCC
Organism: Streptomyces flavofungini; assembly: GCF_014650815.1. Taxonomy (GTDB): domain Bacteria; phylum Actinomycetota; class Actinomycetes; order Streptomycetales; family Streptomycetaceae; genus Streptomyces; species Streptomyces flavofungini. The sequence goes on along the minus strand of NZ_BMVR01000008.1, from coordinate 185,879 downwards.
ACGGCGGCCCCACCGACGCCAACGCCCACCCGCACCTCGACAACGCCGGGCGCGTCGCCGTCGTCCACAACGGCATCATCGAGAACTTCGCCGAGCTGCGGGCGGAGCTGGCCGGTCGCGGGCACGTCCTGACCTCCGAGACGGACACCGAGACCGTCGCCCACCTCCTCGCCGAGGAGTTCTCCGGCTGTGCCGACCTCGCCGAGGCCATGCGGCTGGTGTGCCGACGGCTGCAGGGCGCGTTCACGCTGGTCGCCGTGCACGCGGACGCGCCGGACGTGGTGGTGGGGGCGCGCCGGAACTCGCCCCTCGTCGTCGGCGTCGGCGAGGGCGAGGCCTTCCTCGCCTCCGACGTCGCCGCGTTCATCGCGCACACCCGGTCGGCCATCGAGCTGGGGCAGGACCAGGTCGTCGAGGTGCGCCGGGACGAGGTCGTCGTGACCGGCTTCGACGGGCGCCCCGCCGAGGTGCGGCACTTCCGCGTCGACTGGGACGCGGCCGCCGCCGAGAAGGGCGGGTACGCCTCCTTCATGCACAAGGAGATCGCCGAGCAGCCGCGCGCCGTCGCCGACACCCTCCTCGGCCGCATCGGCGCCGACGGCGCCCTCATCCTCGACGAGCTGCGCATCCCCGCCGCCGAGCTGCGCGAGGTCGACAAGGTGGTGGTCGTCGCCTGCGGGACCGCGTTCCACGCCGGGCTCATCGCCAAGTACGCCATCGAGCACTGGACGCGGCTGCCCTGCGAGGTGGAGCTGGCCAGCGAGTTCCGCTACCGCGATCCGATCCTGGACGCCCGCTCCCTCGTCATCGCCATCTCCCAGTCCGGCGAGACCATGGACACCCTGATGGCCCTGCGGCACGCCCGTGAGCAGGGCTCCCGCGTCCTCGCCATCTGCAACACCAACGGCTCCACCATTCCGCGCGAGTCCGACGCCGTGCTGTACACGCACGCCGGGCCCGAGGTCGCCGTCGCCTCCACGAAGGCGTTCCTGACGCAGCTCGTGGCCTGCTATCTGGTGGCGCTGTACCTCGGTCAGGCGCGCGGCACCAAGTGGGGCGACGAAGTCCTCGGCGTCGTGCGGGACCTGGCCGACATCGCCGGGGCCGTCGAGCGGGTCCTCGGTGACATGGAGCCCGTCCGGGAGCTCGCCCGGTCCCTCGCCGGGGCCGGGACCGTGCTGTTCCTCGGGCGGCACGTGGGATACCCCGTCGCCCTGGAAGGGGCCCTCAAGCTCAAGGAACTCGCCTACATGCACGCGGAGGGGTTCGCCGCCGGGGAGCTCAAGCACGGGCCCATCGCCCTGGTCGAGGAGGGGCTGCCCGTCGTCGTGGTGGTGCCCTCGCCCCGGGGGCGCTGCGTCCTGCACGACAAGATCGTCTCCAACATCCAGGAGATCCGGGCCCGGGGCGCCCGCACCATCGTGATCGCCGAGGAGGGCGACGACGCGGTGCTCCCGTACGCCGATCATGTGGTCCGGGTGCCCGTTACGCCTACGCTGCTTCAGCCCCTCGTGACCACGGTGCCGTTGCAGGTCTTCGCCTGCGAGCTGGCCGTGGCGCGCGGCAACGAGGTGGATCAGCCTCGGAATCTGGCCAAGTCGGTGACGGTGGAGTGAGCTTGTGATCATTGGGGTGGGGATTGACGTGGCCGAGATCGAGCGGTTCGCCGCCTCGCTGGAGCGGACGCCCGGCATGCGCGAACGGCTCTTCGTTCGGCAGGAGTTGTTCCTGCCCGGCGGGGAGCGGCGTGGGGTCGCCTCCCTCGCCGCCCGCTTCGCCGCGAAGGAGGCTCTTGCCAAGGCCCTTGGTGCGCCTGCCGGGCTGCGGTGGACCGATGCCGAGGTGTACGTCGAGGACAGTGGGCAGCCCCGGCTGCGCGTCTCGGGGACCGTTGCCGCGCGGGCCGAGGCGTTGGGGGTGCGGGGGTGGCATGTGTCGTTGAGCCATGACGCGGGGGTGGCTTCTGCTGTGGTGATCGCCGAGGGGTAGGGGTAGGGGTAGGGGGTTGGGGGAGGGGGCTGGGGTCTCTCTTTGAGGCGCGGGGTTCCCCCGTGCGGGAGACTTGGGGGATGCGTACTGCGTACTGCGTGGAGAGCGTCCGGGCCGCCGAGCTCGCGTTGATGGCCCGCGTGCCGGACGGCGCCCTGATGCAGCGGGCCGCCGCCGGGCTCGCCGTCGCCTGCGGGCAGTTGCTCGGCAAGGTGTACGGGGCTCGGGTCGTCCTTCTCGTCGGCAGCGGGGACAACGGCGGTGACGCCTTGTACGCCGGGGCTCGGCTCGCTCGGCGCGGGGCCGGGGTGACCGCTGTGCTGCTTGCTCCGGAGCGGGTGCACGGGGGTGGGCTGGCTGCGTTTCGGGGGGCTGGGGGGCGGGTTGTTGAGGCTGTTGCGGGGGGTGGGGACGGGGGGTCTGGGGGTTCCGGGGGCGCTGGGGGTGGTGTCTCGGGCTCTGGGGGTGGTGACGGGGGCTCTGGGGGTGGTTCCGGTGGTGCCGGGGGTGGTGTCTCGGGTGCCGCGCTCGCTGTGTTTGAGGGGGCTCGGCTTGTTGTCGACGGCATCGTCGGCATCGGTGGCAAGGGCGGGCTGCGGCCCGTTGCCGCCCCGCTCGTGCGTGCCGCCGAGGAGTCCGGCGCCCTGATCGTCGCCGTGGACCTGCCCAGCGGCGTCGACGCCGACAGCGGGCAGGTGCGCGGGGACGCCGTGCGCGCCGACGCGACCGTCACCTTCGGGACGTACAAGCCCGGTCTGCTCGTCGACCCCGGGCGGGAGCACGCCGGGGCCGTGCGGCTCGTCGACATCGGGCTCGGCGCTGAGCTCGCCCCGTACGACGCTCGGCTCGAGGCCCTGCAGTACGTCGACGTCGACCGGCTGTTGCCCGTGCCCGGCGCCGACAGTGACAAGTACCGGCGCGGGGTCGTCGGCGTCGTCGCCGGGTCCGCCCGCTACCCCGGCGCCGCCGTGCTCGCCGTCGCCGGTGCGCTGCGCGGTGGCGCCGGTGCCGTTCGCTACGTCGGGCCCGCCGCCGACGCCGTCGTCACCCGCTTCCCGGAGGCCCTGGTGTCCGACGGGCCGCCCGCCAAGGCCGGGCGGGTGCAGGCCTGGGTGGCCGGGCCCGGGCTCGGCGACGACGCCGCTCGGCTGCGCGACGTCGTGGACGCCGACGTACCCGTCCTCATCGACGCCGACGGGCTGCGGCTCGTCGACCCCGACGCCGTGCGGCGGCGTGCCGCGCCCACGCTGCTCACGCCGCACGCCGGGGAGGCGGCCGCGTTGCTCGGGGTGTCCCGGGCGGAGGTCGAGGGGGCGCGGCTCGACGCCGTGCGTGAGCTGTCCGCTCGGTACGTGGCCACGGTGCTGTTGAAGGGGTCGACCACGTTGGTGGCCTCGCCTGACGGGGGTGCCGTGCGGGTCAACCCGACGGGGACGTCCTGGCTGGCCACGGCCGGGAGCGGGGATGTGCTGTCGGGGCTTGCCGGGTCGTTGCTGGCCGCGGGGCTCGGGGCGCTGGACGCGGGGGCTGTGGGGGCGTTTCTGCACGGGCTCGCGGCGCGGCTCGCGGCTGAGGGGGCGCCGGTGGGGGCGCAGGACGTGGCGGACGCGGTGCCGTTGGCTTGGCGGGACGTGCGGGGGTAGGCCGGGGGTCCGCTGCGTCGTTGTCGTGTCGTTGCCGTTCTCGCTCCGTCCGCCCGTCCGCCCGTCCGCCCGCCCGTCCGCCCGTCCGTCCGCCCGTCCGCCCGTCCGTCCGCCCGTCCGTCCGTCCGCCCGTCCGTCCGCCCGTCCGCCCGTCCGTCCGCCCGTCCGCCCGTCCGCCCGTCCGTCCGCCCGCCCGTCCGTCCGTCCGCCCGCCCGTCCGTCCGCCCGTCCGCCCGTCCGCCCGCCCGTCCGTCCGCCCGCCCGCTCGTCCGGTGTGGTTGCGGTTCTCTCGCCTTCTTTCCGGTGGTGGGGCGGGGCCGTGCCGGTATGTCCGTGCTCGCGTGTGTGTCGTTCGGTACGTTTCGTGTACGTGCGTCGTGGTGGGCCGAGCTGCGCGCGGACATACCGGCACGTCCCCTCTGGTTCGGATGGCGGCGATCGGTTCGGTGGGGGTGCCGCGTTCGGCCTTCGGTTCGGTGGGGGTGGTGGTCCGGTGAGGGTGGTGGTCTGGCTTTGCTGTCGCGTCCCACCCTGTGGGCAATCGTTCTGCAGGGCGATGGGGGTACCTCCCTGCTCGAGCGAAGCCGAGAGCTTGGGGGAGGGTGGGCACAGCCCCGTCCCACGGTGGCTGTGGTGTTGGGGGAGGGGCGCCCCCGGCCGACGGGGGTCATGGTGTTGGGGGAGGGGGCCCCAAGCCTGCCGTGGCCTGGCGGGGGCGGGTGCCGGGCCCTGGCCAGGTCGGGCTCTGAGAGACTTGGGGGCGATGACTGAGACTGGACTGCCGCGCGTCCGCGCCGAGATCGACCTCGCCGCCCTGAGGGCCAACGTGCGTACCCTCCGCGCCCACGCCCCCACCGCCGCCTTCATGGCCGTGGTGAAGGCGGACGGCTACGGCCACGGCATGGTCCCGTGCGCCCGCGCGGCCGTGGAGGCGGGCGCCACCTGGGTGGGCACCGCCACCCCGGAGGAGGCCCTGGCCCTGCGCGCGGCAGGCGTCGGCAGCCGCCTGATGTGCTGGCTCTGGACCCCGGGCGGCCCCTGGCGCGAGGCCGTCGAGGCCGACGTGGACGTGTCCGTGAGCGGCATGTGGGCCCTGCGCGAGGTCACCGCCGCCGCCGGCGCGGCGCACCGCACCGCCCGCGTACAGCTCAAGGCCGACACCGGCCTCGGCCGCAACGGCTGCATGCCGGACGACTGGCCCGAACTGGTCGCCGCGGCGCTGCGCGCCGAGGCCGAAGGCCTGGTGAAGGTCACCGGACTGTGGTCCCACTTCGCCTGCGCCGACGAGCCGGGGCACCCGTCCATCAAGGGTCAGTTGGATGTGTTCCGGGAGATGGTCGCGTACGCGGAGGGGGCGGGCGTGCGGCCCGAGGTGCGGCACATCGCCAACTCGCCCGCCACCCTGACGCTGCCCGACTCCCACTTCGACCTCGTCCGGCCCGGCATCGCCATGTACGGCGTCTCGCCCAGCCCCGAGATCGGCACCCCCCAGGACTTCGGGCTGCGGCCCGTGATGACGGTCGCCGCCGCCCTCGCCTCGGTCAAGCACGCCCCGGCCGAGCACGGCGTGAGCTACGGCCACCACTACACCACCCCCGTCGCCACCACCCTCGGCCTGGTCCCGGCCGGGTACGGCGACGGCATCCCCCGGCACGCCTCCGGTTCCGGACCCGTCCTGGTCGGCGGCAAGTGGCGGACCGCCGCGGGCCGTATCGCCATGGACCAGTTCGTGGTCGACCTGGGCGGTGACGAGCCGGAGGTCGGGTCGGAGGCGGTGCTCTTCGGGGCCGGTGACCGGGGCGAGCCGACCGCCGAGGACTGGGCCCGGGCGGCCGGCACCATCGCGTACGAGATCGTGACCCGCATCGGTTCACGTGTTCCGCGCGTCTATGTCGACGAGCGACGAAGCGGCAGCGACGACTGAAGAGGAGCGGCACGTGGGCGAGGGCAGTACGGGGGCGGCCGCCGCGGACCTGGTGGCCGAAGTGGCCGAGGCCGCGGGGTCGGCGGGCAGCAACTGGCGGCGGGCCGGAATCGCGGGCGCCGCGATAGGAGTCATCGCGGCGGGCGCCGCGGCCGGCGTCGCCATCGAGCGCATGACGGTCGGGCGCGGCATGCGCAAGAAGGCCCGCCTCGCCCTCGACGCCTCCGGGCCCTACGGCTCGCTGCGCGGCATGCCCGGCAAGGCCTGCGCCGACGACGGCACCGAGCTCGCGTACGAGGTCGATGAGGTCGAGGACACCGGGAGTGCGGGCGGCGGCGGTCCGGGCGGCGAGGCTCCGCGGCGGCGGCGGCTCTTCGGGCGCAAGGCTCCCGATCCCGTCACCCTCGTCTTCAGCCACGGCTACTGCCTCAGTCAGGACTCCTGGCACTTCCAGCGCGCCGCGCTGCGCGGCGTCGTGCGCTGCGTCTACTGGGACCAGCGCTCCCACGGCCGCTCGGGTCGCGGCATGGCCCAGATCCACGACGACAAGCCCGTCTCCATCGACCAGCTCGGCCGGGACCTGAAGGCCGTCATCGACGCCGCCGCGCCCGCCGGGCCGCTGGTGCTCGTCGGCCACTCCATGGGCGGCATGACGACGATGGCCCTCGCCGACCAGTTCCCGGCGCTGATCCGGGACCGCGTCGTCGGCGTCGTCCTCATCGGTACGTCCTCCGGCAAGCTCGGCGAGGTCAGCTTCGGGCTTCCCGTCGCGGGCATGAACGCCGTCCGGCGCGTCCTGCCCGGCGTCCTGAAGGCCCTCGGTTCGCAGGCCGACCTCGTGGAGAAGGGGCGTCGCGCCACCGCCGACCTGTTCGCGGGCATCATCAAGCGCTACTCCTTCGCCTCCAAGGACGTCGACCCCGCCATCGCCCGGTTCGCGGAGCGGCTCATCGAGTCCACGCCGATCGACGTGGTCGCGGAGTTCTACCCGGCGTTCGCCGAGCACGACAAGGCCGAGGCCCTCGCCCACTTCGCCGGGCTGCCGGTGCTCGTGCTCGCGGGCGACAAGGACCTCGTCACCCCGAGCGAGCACAGCGAGGCCATCGCGGACCTGCTGCCGGACGCCGAACTCGTGCTCGTCCCCGACGCCGGGCACCTGGTGATGCTCGAACACCCCGAAGCCGTCACCGACCGCATCGCCGATCTGCTGGTCAGGGCCAGAGAACAGGCCCGCAGCGCCGCCATGTGAGGCGCCGGGCGCGGTGTCGGCCGGGCCGGGGCGGGTGCGTCGAGCGGCTAACGTTTCCGTCATGGAAGCACCGCACAGCCCGGCCCCCGCCACCACGCTCCGGCTCACCGTGAACTCCCCCGAGCAGATGGGCGAGTTGGGCCGCCGCCTCGCCAAGATCCTGCGCCCCGGAGACCTCGTCATGCTCACCGGCGAGCTGGGCGCGGGCAAGACGACGCTCACCCGCGGGCTCGGGGAGGGCCTCGGCGTACGCGGCGCCGTCACCTCCCCGACCTTCGTCATCGCCCGCGTCCACCCGTCCCTCGGCGACGGTCCGCCGCTGGTCCACGTGGACGCGTACCGCCTGGGCGGCGGGCTCGACGAGATGGAGGACCTGGACCTCGACGTGTCCCTGCCCGACTCCGTGATCGTCGTCGAGTGGGGCGACGGCAAGGTCGAGGAACTGTCGGAGGACCGGCTGCACGTCCTCATCCACCGCGCTGTGGGAGATACCTCGGACGAGGTACGCGAGGTGACGCTGCGCGGGATCGGGGCGCGGTGGGCCGGGGCGGATCTCACGGTTCTCTCCGCCTGAGGGTGGCGCGTCTCTCCGCCTGAGGGTGCGGCGCGGGGGTCCCATCGACGGTCGAGGGCCCGCGGGCGTTCCCGTGGTGACGGGTTCTCGTCGGTTCGACCGAACTTTCCGACAAGCCGTCGGCAAGATGTTGCGCGCCGAGCGTCGTACGTGGTCACATGGATACCAGGTACGGGTTAGGTCTACCTAACCACGTCTGCCCCCGGAGCCCCAGGAGGCGTCCATGCCGGCTTCAGAACGTGATGCGCAGCCCCAGCCGCACGGGCTTCCGGCGCGGCCGGCGCCCTCCCACGCGTACTCGATGAGCGATCTGCTGGCGTCCTGCGCCGCCGCGAGCGCGGTCTCCACGCCGCCCGCGGCCCCGCAGACGACGACGCACCCGGCAGTCGGGCACACGGACGAGCGGCACCGCGACGCGGCGTGAGCCGGGCGGTCCGAGCTGGGCCTGGCTGTGCCGCGGCAGGGCGGACCAGGGTCTGTCCGATGGGTGTCCCCCCGGCGCGCGGCACGCCCCGGTGCGCTAGCGGACTACGACGACCTTCGTCTTCCACAGCGCGAAGTCCCACATCACGTTGCCGTCCTCGCGCGAGGACCGAATGCCGCCGGTCTTCTTCGCCGGGTCCGGCTTCTGCGTCGAGCCGCTGAGCGCCGCGCTGAACCCGATCGCTATGCCGTCGACACTCGCGAACCGCACCACGTGCTCGATCTGCACGCCGTCGGACCCTATGACCTGGCCCGTCCGCGAGCCGACGGTGTACGACCCGGGCGTGGGGTCCACGGTGCTCGGCGTGACCCGGTACGTGCGCTTCACCTTGCCGGACTCCCCGACCAGCCACACCCGGTCACCCGCGAGGGAGTACACGACGCGCTTGCCGGTGCCGGACCCGGCGGGCAGCTTCAGCGGGTCGCTCTTGTCGTTGGGGGAGCGCGAGGGGGCCGTCGGGGACTTGTCCGGGCGGGCGTTGAGGTCGTCCGGGGCGTTCGCGGAGGCCTGGTAGGCGAGGAAGCCGACCACGCCGAGCGCCGCCGCGGTGAGCCCGGCCACGAATCCCGAGCTGCTCCTTGACACCTGGCCCACCTCTCCTACGTACGGCTATGGGGTGACGGTAGCAGCAGCCGCGGCCCGTGCCGGGGCGGCCGTGCGCCGGGCGTCGGAGCCGTAGGCTGTTTGCGTGCTCTTGCTCGCTCTGGATACCGCCACCCCCGCCGTCACCGTCGCCCTGCACGACGGCACGGCCTCCTTCGGAACAGTCGCCGAATCGAGCCAGGTCGACGCCCGCCGCCACGGCGAGCTGCTGCTGCCCGCCGTGGACCGCGTCCTCGCCGAGGCCGGCCTCCGGCTCGACGCGGTCACGGACATCGTCGTCGGCGTCGGCCCCGGCCCCTACACGGGGCTGCGCGTCGGCCTGATGACCGCCGACACCTTCGGCCTCGCGCTCGGCGTCCCGGTGCACGGGGTGTGCACCCTCGACGGCCTCGCGTACGCGTCCGGCATCGAGGACGGCCCGTTCGTCGTCGCGACGGACGCCCGCCGCAAGGAGGTCTACTGGGCGCGGTACGAGGACGCCCGTACGAGAGCGAGCGGTCCCGCCGTCGACCGGCCCGCGGACATCGCGGACGAGGTGGCGGGGCTCCCCGCCGTCGGCGCGGGCGCGCTGCTCTACCCGGACACCTTCCCGGACGCGCGCGGCCCCGAGCACGTGTCGGCCGCCGCGCTCGCCGCGCTGGCGGCGGAGCGGCTGGCCGCGGGCGCGGAGCTCCTCGAACCCCGCCCGCTGTACCTGCGCCGCCCGGACGCGCAGGTCCCCAAGAACTACAAGGTGGTCACGCCCCAGTGACCACCGTGCCGCCGAAGACGCCGCCCACCGCCGTCGTACCGCGCGAGATGCGCTGGTGGGACATCGACGCCGTGCTCGCCCTGGAGAAGGAACTCTTCCCGGACGACGCCTGGTCGCGCGGCATGTTCTGGTCCGAGCTGGCGCACGCGCGCGGGCCCGGCTCCAGCCGCCGCTACCTGGTCGCGTACGAAGGCGACCGCCTCGTCGGCTACGGCGGCCTCGCCGTCGCCGGTACGGACTCCGACGGCGGCGCCGCGGTGGCCGCCGACGTGCAGACCATCGCGGTCGCCCGCGACCACTGGGGCACCGGCCTCGGCGCGTGCCTGCTCACCGAACTGCTGCGGCACGCCACGGCCTTCGAGGCCACCGAGGTGATGCTCGAAGTACGGGTGGACAACACCCGGGCGCAGAAGCTATACCAGCGCTTCGGCTTCGAGCCCATCGGCTTCCGCCGCGGCTACTACCAGCCGGGCAACGTGGACGCGCTCGTGATGCGCCTGTCCGATCCGTCCGCCGTACCGGACTGCGCCGTGAGCGGCACGACCGGTGACGGGGCCGACGCCACCGACACGGCCGACGCGGCCGACAGCACGACCGACAGCACGACCGAGGGCCGGAACGCTGGTCCTCTGAACGGTGTACAAGGAACCGGGATCCATGGCTGACTCACGCGACGAGCCGCTCGTACTGGGCATCGAGACCTCCTGCGACGAGACGGGTGTCGGCGTCGTCCGCGGCACGACGCTGCTCGCGGACGCGGTCGCCTCCAGCGTCGACGAGCACGCGCGCTTCGGCGGCGTCGTGCCCGAGGTGGCATCCCGCGCGCACCTGGAGGCGATGGTCCCCACCATCCAGCGCGCCCTGAAGGACGCCGGGGTGGCGGCCTCCGACCTGGACGGCATCGCGGTCACGGCGGGGCCCGGCCTCGCGGGCGCGCTGCTCGTCGGGGTCTCGGCGGCGAAGGCGTACGCGTACGCGCTCGGCAAGCCGCTGTACGGCGTGAACCACCTGGCGTCGCACATCTGCGTGGACCAGCTGGAGCACGGGGCGCTGCCGGAGCCGACGATGGCGCTGCTGGTGTCCGGCGGCCACTCCTCGCTGCTCCTGTCGACCGACATCACCTCCGACGTCCGGCCGCTGGGGTCGACCATCGACGACGCGGCGGGCGAGGCCTTCGACAAGATCGCCCGGGTCCTGAACCTGGGCTTCCCCGGCGGTCCGGTCATCGACCGCTACGCCCGCGAGGGCGACCCGGCCGCGATCGCGTTCCCGCGCGGTCTGACGGGGCCGCGCGACGCCGCGTACGACTTCTCCTTCTCGGGCCTGAAGACCTCGGTGGCGCGCTGGATCGAGGCGAAGCGGGCCGCGGGGGAGGACGTGCCGGTACGGGACGTGGCGGCGTCGTTCCAGGAGGCCGTGGTCGACGTGCTGACCCGCAAGGCCGTGCGGGCCTGCAAGGACGAGGGGGTGGACCACCTCATGATCGGGGGCGGGGTGGCCGCCAACACGCGGCTGCGGGCGCTGGCACAGGAGCGGTGCGAGCGGGCGGGGATCCGGCTGCGGGTGCCTCGGCCGAAGCTGTGCACGGACAACGGGGCGATGGTCGCCGCGCTCGGCGCGGAGATGGTCGCCCGCAACCGGGCGCCTTCCGACCTGGGGCTTTCGGCGGACTCGTCGCTTCCGGTGACGGAGCCGCATGTGCCGGGCGCGGGCGCCCACTCCCACGATCACGACCACGTGCACGAGGTCAGCAAGGACAACCTCTACTCATGAGCGTCGCGTTGATGTGGGAGGCGCGGGCGGCCGAGGGCCGGGGCCCGGACCTGATCGCCTGGGCGCGGGCCCAGACCCTGACGCCCGCGCCCCCGCGCCGGGAGACCTTCCAGGCCCCGCAGGACCGCGTCCTCGTGATCACCTGGTGGGACGCGGCCTACGACGCCGACCTGCCGGAACTCGCCGATCCGCCCGCGGAGTTGGCGGCCCGGCCGCCTCACCGGTGGCGGTTCGAGTCCCTCGGCCAGGGCTGACCGGGCCAGGGCTGACCCCCGTACGCCCCGGTCGGCGAGCGGTCCTGCGCGGCCCTGAGCATCGCGATCACCACCACCGCCTGGAGCGGGATCGTGGCGAACGGCGTCAGGATGAGGAGCGTGCCGACCGTCGTGTCCCAGTAGAGGTCGAAGCCGTCGTCGAAGGCCGGGACCAGGGTGCGGATGTCGAAGTAGGTCGAGACGAGCGCCAGCGTGAGCGCGGCGCCGCGGGCTCCCGTGCGCCCGGCGAGCAGCAGCAGGCCGACGAGCAGTGGCGCGACCACCAGGGCCAGGGTGTAGAAGGGCTGGGGGAGCGGCAGGCCGCGTGAGGCGTCGACCGCCGCCCGGAAGAAGTCGCCCGCGTCGGCGCCCGGCATGCTGCCGATGAAGTAGACCTCGTCCTGGGTGAGCGTGTAGATCAGCCAGCTCACCTCGATCGCGCCGCTCAGGAGCAGCGCGATGCCGGCCGCCACGAAGGCCGGGCGGTGGCGGTCGGTGCCGGGGCGCGGGTTGTGGAGGTCGCCGTGCGGGGCGTACGCGGGCGGCGGCGGGGCGTCGGCGTACGGGGACTGCGGCGGGTGGGCCGGGTACGCCGGCGCGGCCGGGGCGCCGTCCGCCGAGCCGTGGGTGCGGGCGACGACCGCCCACATCGCGCACCCCAGGGCGACGCCCGTGAACCGGAAGGTGAGCAGCGCCTTGCCGTAGCCGATCTCGGTGATGAGGTCGCCGTACTCGTCCGAGGCCATGAGGCCGATCAGTTCCCGCAGGCCCAGGCAGATCAGGAGCGTGGCCAGCAGCGCGAGGCCCCCGCGCGCGACCCGGCGGCGCCCGAGCGCGAGGGCGCCGACGACGACGGCGGCCACGAGGAACCCCCAGTCGTAGTGGGTCTGCGCCACCGGCGTGAGGAACTGCCGCGGGTCGTACAGGGCCTTGAAGGTGAACCTGGAGAGCGAGTTGTCGACGGCGTCCTGGGCCTCGTACGTGATCCAGATCGTCGCCGTGAGCGCGTAGAGCAGGACGGCCGCGCCGATCCACTGGAGTGCCGGTGCGTCGCGTGGTGCGACGCGGCCCCGTAGGTACTGCCCCGGTATGCCCTGTCCTGCCCCGCCCTGACCCAGCACGGCCATGCGTGCCCCCCGTTTCCGTATTCCGTTGTTCCGTCTTCCGTCTTCCGGCGTCGGTCGGTGCGTCGCGCGTGCCGCGCAGGGCCCTGTGTAGCCGGTGGGTGACCGTGCTGTCTACGGCGAGTCGGGTTGCGGGTGCGACGGTGCCGGGGGCCGGGGGGCGGTGGCCCGGGCGAGCAGGCCGTCCACCACCGCGCCGAGTTGGTCGGCGAAGTCGTAGGCCTCGCGGAGCTCCGTCCAGCGGGAGGCCAGGGGGGCGACGTGGGGCAGTTCGGCGGTGTCGGCGTCCGTGAGGGTGTCGGGGAAGTAGCGCTTGCGGTCGGGCTCCGCGGCGCGGCGCGACATCGCGTTCCGGAAGGCGAGGTCGCCGTACACACAGTGCCAGACGGTGCGGTACGCGTGCGCGGCCTCGACGGGGGAGAGGCCGCAGGCGACGCCCGCGCCGATGATCTCGTCGACCATCCACATCGCGCCCTTGTCGCTGAGGTCGCCGAGGCTCAGCACCTCCACCACCCAGGGCAGCTCCAGCAGGATGCCGCGCATGTGCAGGGTCACGGCGAGCAGCCGGTCGCGGGGGTCCGCGGGCAGCTCGGGGCGGGGCAGCGTCGCGGCCGTACCGGCCAGGGTGAGCATCAACAGCTCGTCCTTGTCGCGCACATGGTGGTACAGCGCCATGGGCGTGGCGCCGACCTCCTTGGCGACGCGCCGCATGCTGAGCGCGGCGACGCCCTCCTCCTGGAGGATGCGCCGGGCCACGCCGACGATCGCCTCCGGCTCGATCCGCCGGGGCCGCCCGACGCGCCGCTTCGGCCCGGCCGCGCCGGGTTCGCCGGGGGCGGGTTCTGGACGTCCGGGGTCTTCGCCGTTCGCTTGCGCTGCCACGTGCCCATTGTCCCGTCCGGCCGCCCGTGGCCGACCTCCGGGGCCTCGGGCCGGTCAATTTCCGTACACGTATAGCTAATTTCTATACGCGTATAATAATCTGCGACGCATGACGCACTCGCCCACCGGCGGTCCGCCCTCGCGCGGCCCGCTGCTGCTCCCCGTCCTCCTGACCGTCCAGTTCCTCGTCTCCCTGGACATGTCGGTCGTCAACATCGCCCTGCCCGACATGGGCGCCGATCTGGGCTTCGCGCCCGAGTCGCTGACCTGGGTCGTCAACGCGTACGCGCTCGCCTTCGGCGGACTGCTGATGCTCGGCGGCAAACTCGCCGACCTGGTGGGGCGCAGGCGCACGCTGGTCGCCGGGTTCGTGGTGTTCGGGGCCGCGAGCCTCGTCGGGGGGCTCGCGCAGAGTCCGGGGCAGCTGATCGCGGCGCGGGCGGTGCAGGGGGCGGGCGCGGCAGCCCTCGCGCCGGTGGCGCTCGCGCTGATCACCGTCCACTACGCGGCGGGGCCCGCGCGGGCCCGGGCGCTCGGCCTCTGGGGCGCGTCCGGCGCGCTCGGCGGTGCCGTCGGGATCATGGCGGGCGGACTGCTCACCGACTGGGTGGGCTGGCGCTCGGTGATGCTGATCAACGTCCCGGTGGTGCTGGTGGCGCTCGCGGCGAGCCGGTCCGGCATCCCGGCGGACCGGCGCACGGCGACCGCAGCGCGCCTGGACGTGGCGGGGGCGCTCCTGGTCACGGCGGGTACGAGCGTGCTCGTCCTCGGCCTGGTCCGCACCGAGACCCACGGCTGGGGCTCGGCGGCGACCGTGGGCACGCTCGCCGCGGCGGCCGTCCTGCTCGTGGCGTTCTGCGCGGTCGAGCGGCGCGGCGAACGGCGCGACTGCGGGCCCCTGCTCCGCCTCGGCCTGCTCGCGCACCGCCCCGTCCTGTCCGCGAACGTCTTCGCGCTCCTGATGTCCTCGGGCCAGTTCGCCGCGTTCTACTTCACCTCGCTCTACCTCCAGGACGTCATGGCGTACGGCCCCACGCGCGCCGGAGCGGCCTTCCTGCCGTTCTGCGCGGGCGTCGTCGTGGGGACGGTCGTCGCCACCCGCACCGTGGGCCGGGTCGGGGCGCGGGCGCTGCTCGTGGCGGGCGGGCTGCTCGGCGCGGCCGGGTTCGCGTGGTTCGCGCTGGCCGTCGAGGCGGGCGGCACGTTCGTCGGCTCCGTCCTCGGCCCCTCGCTGGTGGCCAGCGTCGGCATCGGCATGTGCTTCGTACCGCTCGGCACGGCGGCGACGTCGGGGGTCGCGGCGGGGGAGACCGGCATGGCGTCCGGGCTGCTCAACACCTCGCGGCAGCTCGGCGGTTCGATCGGGCTCGCGGTGCTGGTGACGGTGGCGTCGAGTGCGACGGGGGCGGACGGGGGGCCGGGGGCGCTGGCGGAGGGGTACGCGGCGGCGTTCGGGGTGGCGGCGGTGCTGCTGGTGGGGGCGGCCGTGGGGGCGGGGGTGCTGCATGGAGGGCGTGCGCGACCTGCGGAAACGGCCACGTCCGAAGAAACTTCGAAGAATCTCGGCGAGCGTGTCGATCCGGCTGTCTCCCGTTCGACGCAAGGGTGAGAGGCGAGGAGAGCCCCCGCCCGCAGCCTGAACGGAGACACGGCCATGCCGCGCTACCTGACCATGATCCGCATCGACGAGACCGACGTGCCCGAGGGCGGCCCCAGCCCCGAACTGCAGGAGCGCATGGGCAAGCTCTTCGAAGAGATCACCAAGGCGGGCGCGCTGGTCGACACCGCGGGCCTCGCGCCGACCTCGGAGGGGGCCAGGGTGCGCTGGGAGAACGGCAGCCTCTCCGTCACCGACGGGCCGTTCACCGAGGCCAAGGAGGTCATCGGCGGCTACACCATCCTCCAGGCCAAGGACCGGGCCGAGGCGATCGAGTGGACGAAGCGCTTCCTGAAGGTCCACGAGGAGTACTGGACGATCACGGTGGAGGTCAGGGAGATCTCGGAGCCCGACTTCCCGGAGGCGGGGGCCTGACCTTCTTTGCGGGGACGTGGTGGGGGTGCTCTGATGTGTGGCCGTGGACCACGCGCCCGAGCACCCCCGACGCACCGACGGCCCCGACGGCACGCAGGACGCCGACGGCGCCGGTGGGGCTGGTGGGGCCGGTGGGGCCGGTGGGGCCGACCGCACCATCGAGACCGTCTTCCGCATGGAGGCCCCGCGCGTCATCGCCGGTGTCGCGCGGATCGTACGAGACGTCGGCATCGCCGAGGAGCTGGCGCAGGACGCCCTCGTGGCCGCCCTGGAGCGGTGGCCGGAGTCCGGCGTGCCCGACAACCCGGGCGCCTGGCTCATGGCCACCGCCAAGCACCGCGCCATCGACCTCGTCCGCCGCCGGGAGCGCTACGCGCGCAAGCTCGCCGAGGTCGGCCGGGACCTGGAGTCCGCGCCGCCGCACCTCGACGAGATCCCCGGCCTCGTCGAGGATCCCGACGCCATCGACGACGACCTGCTGCGCCTCGTCTTCACCGCCTGCCACCCCGTCCTCTCCGCCGAGGCCCGCGTCGCCCTCACCCTGCGCCTGCTCGGCGGCCTCACCACCGCGGAGATCGCCCGCGCGGTGCTCGCCCCCGAGGCGACCGTCGCCCAGCGCGTCGTCCGCGCCAAACGCACCCTCGCCACCAGGAACGTCCCCTTCGAAGTCCCCTACGGGCCCGACCGCGAGGCCCGCCTCGGCTCCGTCCTCGACGTCATCTACCTCATCTTCAACGAGGGGTACGCGGCCACGGCCGGGGACGACTACGTGCGGCCCGCCCTGTGCGAGGACGCCCTGCGGCTCGCCCGGCAGCTCGCCTCCCTCATGCCCAAGGAGCCCGAAGTGCACGGGCTCGTGGCGCTGTTGGAGCTCCAGGCCTCGCGTACCGCCGCGCGGACCGGGCCCGGTGGGGAGCCGGTGCTCCTCAAGGACCAGCGCCGGGGGCGGTGGAACGGGCTGCTGATCCGGCGGGGGTTCGCCGCGCTCGGGCGGGCCGAGGAGGTGGCCCCCGGGGCGCACGGGCCGTACGTCCTGCAGGCCGTGATCGCCGCTTGTCACGCCCACGCGCGCTCGTACGACGAGACGGACTGGGTTCGGATCGCCGCGCTGTACGGGCTGTTGGCCGAGCGGGCGCCGTCCCCCGTCGTCGAGCTCAACCGGGCCGTCGCCGTCTCCATGGCCGAGGGGCCGGAGCCCGCGCTCGCCCTCGTCGACGCCCTCGCCGCCGAACCGGCACTCCGCTCCTACCACTTGCTCCCCAGCGTCCGGGGTGACCTCCTCGTCCGGCTCGGGCGGGTCGCGGAGGCGCGGGCGGAGTTCGAGCGGGCGGCGGGGCTTGCGCACAACGCGCGGGAGCGGGAGCTGTTGCTGGGGCGGGTGGAGGAGTGCGGGGGTTAGCCCTGCGGGGCTTTTCCCCCCGAGACATGTCGCCGGTGCAGCAATGTTTTCAGCCCGTCCGGCGTTTGAGGACGAGGCGCGGAGCGCCGATCAGCGGGGGTCCGGGGGCGCGGCCCCCGGTTCGGGAAGGGGCGGGATTGGGGGCTACGCAGCCGCGCCCCCCGTCGGATGGCCCACCAGCATCGTGGGCGCGCCCCCGACCCGGGTGAGGAACACCGTGGCGGTTCCGGGCCCCTGGGGCTTCACCTTGCGGCGGAGTTCCTCGGGCTCGACGGCCGACCCCCGCTTCTTGACGGTGAGGATGCCGACCCCCCGCTCCCGCAGCAGCGCCTTCAACTTCTTGACGTTGAAGGGCAACTGGTCGGTGATCTCGTAGGCGGCGGCGTAGGGCGTGGCGACGGCGGCGTCGGACGTGACGTACGCGATGGTCTCGTCGATGAGCCCGCCACCGACGCGCGCGGCGACCTCGGCGACGAGATGGGCGCGGATGACGGCTCCGTCGGGTTCGTACAGGTAGCGGCCGACGGGCCGGACGGCCGGGTCGGGGAGCATCGTGGCGAGGGGGGAGGCGAGGGTGTCCCCGGCGGGCAGCAAGGTGGCCCGGTGCGAGCCGGGCACCCCGGCGCCGAACCACAGCACGGCCTCCTTCACGTCACCCCCGTCCGAGATCCACTCGGCCTCGGTCTCGCCGGGCACGGCGTCGTGCGGAATGCCGGGGGCGATCTTGAGGGCGGCGCGCGGCGCCTTGCGGGCGGCCTCGACGGCCCAGGAGAGGGGCGGCGAGTACGCCTCGGGGTCGAAGATCCGGCCGCGCCCACCGCGCCGCGCGGGGTCGACGAAGACGGCGTCGTACGGGGAGGTGTCGACGTCCGTGACGTCGGCCTCGCGGACCTCGATGAGCTCGGCGAGCCCCAGCGCCTCCGCGTTGGCGCGCGCGACCGCGCAGGTCAGCGGGTCGCGGTCGACGGCGAGGACCGAGATCCCGGCGCGCGCGAGCGCGATCGCGTCGCCGCCGATCCCGCAGCAGAGGTCGGCGACGCCGCGTACGCCGAGGTCCTGGAAGCGCCGCGCGCGGTACGTCGCCACGGTCGTGCGTGTGGACTGCTCGACGCCGTTGGGCGTGAAGTACATGCGGGCGGCGTCGGCCGCGCCGAACTTCGGCACCGCCCGCTGCCGCAGCCGCGCCTGCGCGAGCGCTGCGGAGACCAGGTCGGCGGGGTGCTCGCGGCGCAGCCGGGTGGCCACCGCCAGCTCCTGGCTCGGTTCGACATCGCGTACGGCGTCGAGGAGACTGCGGCCCTCGTCGGTGCGGAGCGCGGCGAAGGAGGCAAGCGGATCGTTCACGTCGCCCATTGTGGGCCAGTCGGTGGAAGGTGCGCGTACGGCGGCGGTGTCGGCCCCGTACAGGGCGCCTGAGCTGCGAGGATGCGGCGCCATGCGACTAGTACGACAAAACGAACAATGCGGTCATGAGGGCGGGCGGGGCGAGCGGCGCGGATGGCGCGGACGGCGCGGGCGCGGCCGGGTCGCCGCCCTGGCCGTCAGCGCCGCCGTCGTCGCCACCGCGATCGCCTCCGGCTGCGCCGCCGACGGCGACGAGCGGGGCGGCGCGGGCGCCCACGGCCAGCAGCCGCAGCTCGGCCCGCCCGCCCAGGCGCTGCGGGACTACGCCGACGCGCTGCGCGCCCAGCAGGCCGCGCGGGCCGCGGCGGCGAAGCGCTGGGGGCTCGCGAGCGCCCCGCTGGCAGCGCCCCCGGCGCCCGCCGTCAAGCCCCGCATCACCACCCGCAAGGGCTTCGAGGTCGAGGGGCAGGCGCAGTTGCCGCCGGTGTTCACGACCGTCCCGACCAAGGACAAGGTCGTCTTCCTGACGGTCGACGACGGGGCCGAGAAGGACCCGGCGTTCCTGCGGATGATGAGCGACCTGAAGCTGCCGTACACCGCCTTCCTCAGCGACTACCTGGTCAAGGAGGACTACGGCTACTTCAAGCGGATGCAGAAGCGTGGCGTCGTACTGAACAACCACACGCTCAACCACCGCTATCTGCCGGGCCTCTCCTACGAGGGCCAGCGGCGCGAGATCTGCGGCATGCAGGACGTCATCCAGAAGCGGTACGGGAAGCGGCCCGAGCTGTTCCGGCCGCCGTACGGGAACTACAACCGCGACACTCTGCGCGCCGCCAAGTCCTGCGGCGTCAAGGCCGTGCCGCTGTGGGCGTCCGAGGGCTTCGCCCGGCACATGGAGTGGCGCGAGTGGGACAAGGACCTGCACCCGGGCGACATCATCCTCACGCACTTCCGGGGGCGCGAGGACTGGAAGGGCACCATGCCCGACATGGTCCGCACGGTGTTGAAGACGGTCACGGCCAAGGGGTACGCCGTGGCGCGGCTGGAGGACTACCTGTGAACCGACCCGCGCGGGGCCGACCCGCGCGGGCCCGGGTGGCGGCGGCCGCGGTGGGGGCGCTCGCCCCCGTGCTGCTGCTGACCGGCTGCGCGCAGTCGGTCGACCCGATCGAGCGCCTCGGCCGGAAGGCGGCGCAGAAGCTGCCGCCGCGGAAGGGGGCGGCGGGGCCTACGCGGGTGCCGTCGGGGCCGGGGGTGTCTGTTGCTCCGGCTCCGGGGGTGTCGGTTCCTCCCGCTCCGGGGGTGCAGGGTCCTCCTGCTCCGGGGGGCCTGCCCGCTCGGGGGCCGAGTGTGTCCCCGGGCCGGTCGAGCCCGGCGACTCCGGCGAGCCCGTCGAGTGGGTCGAGCCCTTCGCCGAACTCTTCGCCGAGCCCTTCGCCGAGCGTGGAACTTCGCGGTCCGGGGTGACGTTCTCCCGGTGGGAGCACGGGTGCTGGGGGCGCGTCCGTGTGAGCGGCGCATAAGCCGAACTGGCACTCCGCTTGACCGAGTGCTAATCGTCGTCCTAGTCTCGGGCCTGGCACTCCCCACTGGAGAGTGCCAACAGCGACGGGCAGGTCCGGCACCCGCGACGACGGATCCACCTGGTCGCCACCTCAGATCAGTTAACCCCGCGAGATCTCCGAAGGGGGAGGTCGGATCGTGACGACCGCCAGCTCCAAGGTTGCCATCAAGCCGCTTGAGGACCGCATCGTGGTCCAGCCGCTCGACGCCGAGCAGACCACGGCCTCCGGCCTGGTCATCCCGGACACCGCGAAGGAGAAGCCCCAGGAGGGTGCTGTCCTCGCCGTGGGCCCGGGCCGCTTCGAGAACGGCGAGCGCCTGCCGCTCGACGTGAAGGTCGGCGACGTCGTGCTCTACAGCAAGTACGGCGGCACCGAGGTCAAGTACAACGGTGACGAGTACCTCGTCCTCTCGGCCCGCGACGTGCTCGCGATCATCGAGAAGTAGCCGTACGGCTTCACCTGCAGATTTGCTTTCCGCTGCGCCCCTGGTCACCCCGCTGATTGCCGGGCGGCGAGGGGCGCGGCGCGTTTGCCGCACATTTCCCGGGGGCTCCCCCCGGACCGAGTCTCCGAGAGGGCTGAACCGCTCCCATGGCGAAGATCCTGAAGTTCGACGAGGACGCCCGTCGCGCCCTCGAGCGCGGCGTCAACAAGCTTGCCGACACGGTCAAGGTGACGATCGGCCCCAAGGGCCGCAACGTCGTCATCGACAAGAAGTTCGGCGCCCCCACCATCACCAACGACGGCGTCACCATCGCCCGTGAGGTCGAGGTCGAGGACCCGTACGAGAACCTCGGCGCGCAGCTCGTGAAGGAGGTGGCGACCAAGACCAACGACATCGCGGGTGACGGCACCACCACCGCCACGGTGCTGGCCCAGGCCCTGGTCAAGGAGGGCCTGCGCAACGTAGCCGCCGGTGCCTCCCCGGCCGCCCTGAAGAAGGGCATCGACGCCGCGGTCAAGGCGATCTCCGAGGACCTCCTCGCCACCGCCCGTCCGATCGACGACAAGTCCGACATCGCCGCCGTGGCCGGGCTCTCCGCCCAGGACCAGCAGGTCGGCGAGCTCATCGCCGAGGCGATGGACAAGGTCGGCAAGGACGGTGTC
This sequence comes from Streptomyces flavofungini, assembly GCF_014650815.1. Taxonomy (GTDB): domain Bacteria; phylum Actinomycetota; class Actinomycetes; order Streptomycetales; family Streptomycetaceae; genus Streptomyces; species Streptomyces flavofungini. The sequence continues at coordinate 165,179 of NZ_BMVR01000008.1, read as the reverse complement.
ATCACCGTCGAGGAGTCCAACACCTTCGGCCTGGAGCTGGACTTCACCGAGGGCATGGCCTTCGACAAGGGCTACCTGTCGCCGTACATGGTGTCCGACCAGGAGCGTATGGAGGCCGTCCTCGACGACCCGTACATCCTGATCCACCAGGGCAAGATCTCCTCCATCCAGGACCTGCTGCCGCTCCTGGAGAAGGTCATCCAGGCCGGTGCCTCCAAGCCGCTGCTGATCATCGCCGAGGACGTCGAGGGTGAGGCCCTGTCGACCCTGGTCGTGAACAAGATCCGCGGCACCTTCAACGCCGTCGCGGTGAAGGCCCCGGGCTTCGGCGACCGCCGCAAGGCCATGCTCGGTGACATCGCCACCCTCACCGGCGGCACCGTCATCGCCGAGGAGGTCGGCCTCAAGCTCGACCAGGTCGGCCTGGACGTGCTCGGCACCGCCCGCCGCGTCACCATCACCAAGGACGACACGACCATCGTCGACGGCGGCGGCAACTCCGCCGACGTCGAGGGCCGCGTCAACCAGATCAAGGCCGAGATCGAGGCCACGGACTCCGACTGGGACCGCGAGAAGCTCCAGGAGCGCCTCGCGAAGCTGGCCGGCGGCGTGTGCGTCATCAAGGTCGGCGCCGCCACCGAGGTGGAGCTGAAGGAGAAGAAGCACCGTCTGGAGGACGCCATCTCCGCGACCCGCGCCGCGGTCGAGGAGGGCATCGTCTCCGGTGGTGGCTCCGCGCTCGTCCACGCCGCGAAGGTCCTCGAGGGCAACCTCGACAAGACCGGCGACGAGGCCACCGGTGTCGCCGTCGTCCGCAGCGCCGTCGTCGAGCCGCTGCGCTGGATCGCCGAGAACGCCGGCCTCGAGGGCTACGTCATCACCACCAAGGTGGCGGAGCTGGACAAGGGCTTCGGCTTCAACGCCGCCACCGGCGAGTACGTCGACCTGGTCAAGGCCGGCGTCATCGACCCGGTCAAGGTGACGCGCTCCGCCCTGGAGAACGCCGCGTCCATCGCCTCCCTGCTGCTCACGACCGAGACCCTGGTCGTCGAGAAGCCGGCCGAGGAAGAGGCTGACGCCGGTCACGGCCACGGGCACTCCCACTGAGCTGTGACCTGAGCCGCTCCGAGCCGACCTGAGCTCGGACGAAGGTCCGGCATCCCGTCGCGGGATGCCGGACCTTCGGCGTTTCCCGGCTCCGCGGCCGCCGGGAGGCGCGGTTTCGGCTCCGCGGCTGCCGGGGGCACGGCTGCCGGGTTTCCCGGTGTTGCCGAGTGCGGGTCGTGGTCCGTCCTCGCGCAGTTCCCCGCGCCCCTTCGGGGCACTCCTCCCGCAGGCCGCCCCTCCTTCCGCGGGGCGTGTCTACTTCGGGCCGTACTTTCTGCCCGTCCTCGATGTCACGCCGCCGAGCAGTCCCCTCGGGGTCAGCTTCACCACGCCCATCAGGGTCTTGTACCTGGGGTCCGGGATGGAGAGGGACTTGCCGCGGGACAGGTCGGCCAGGGCCGCCGTGACCAGCTTGTCGGCGTCCAGCCACATCCACTTGGGGATGTTGTCCGTGCCCATGCCCGCCCGCTCGTGGAACTCCGTGCGGACGAAGCCGGGGCACAGCGCCATCAGCCGCACCCCCGTCCCCGCCAGGTCCCGCGCCGCGCCCTGCGTGAACTGCACGACCCACGCCTTGGACGCGCCGTACGTCCCGCGCGGCACGAACGCCGCCACCGACGCCACGTTGACCACACCGCCGCGGCCCCGCTCCCGCATGGCTCCCGTCGCCGCCGACGTCAGCCGGAGCACCGCCTCGCAGTGCACCTTCAGCATCGTCAGCTCGTCGGCGAGCGAGACCTCCAAGTAGCGGCCCTTGTTGCCGAAACCGGCGTTGTTGATCAGCAGGTCGACCCCGTCGCGGCGGCGGGCGAGGCGTTCCTCGACGGCCGTGATGCCGTCCTCCGTGGCGAGGTCGGCGGTCAGCACCTCCGCCTCGATGCCGTGCCGGTCGTGCAGTTCGGTCGCCTGCTCCCGCAGCCGCTTCGTGTCGCGTGCCACCAGGACCAGGTTGTGCCCGTCCCCGGCCAGCCGCCGCGCGAAGGCGGCGCCGATACCGGCGGTCGATCCTGTAATCAGAGCCGTAGTCATGGACCAAGGCTAGTGAGCATCAGTGCCCGCTGTGCCCCGCGGACGGCGTGCCCGCCCGCTGGCCCTTGTCGACGACCACGAACTGCCCCATCATTCCTCCGTCCTCGTGGCTCAGCAGATGGCAGTGGTACATGTACGGCGTCTTGGGATCGGCGGGGCCCTCGAAGCGCAACGCCAGCTTCATCGTCGTGCCGTTCGGCAGGAACACCGTGTCCTTGGGGCCGCGCAGCTCGGGCGGCGGCGGGCCGTCGTTCACCTCCAGGACCCGGAACTGCACATCGTGCACATGGAAGTTGTGCGGCATGCCGTTGTGGTTGCGGACGGTCCAGGTCTCGGTGGCGCCGCGCGTGACCACCTCGTCGATCCGGTCCATCCGCATCGCCCGGCCGTTGATCCCGGACCTCTTCAGGTCGAAGAACCGTGCCCGGCTCGCCCCTTCCCCGTCCGGCACCTCCAGCTCGCCCAGTTCCGCGGGCAGCGCGGGCGACGGCCGCAACCGCTCGGCGGCCCGCAGTTGCAGCACGTCGAACGAGTCGTCACCCCCGCTGAACCGGCGATGCCAGGCGGTCCCGTAGTTGTCCTGCGGGAAGCTGCGCAGCACGGTCCGCTCACCCGCCCGCATCCGCACCACGATCTCGGCACGCTCACCCGGCGACAGCTGTATCCGCTCCATCCGCGCCGGCCGCTCCAGCGCGCCGCCGTCCGTCCCGACCAGGGAGAAGGCCCGGTCGTCCGGGAAGCCGAAGTCGTATGTACGCGCCGTCGAGGTGTTCAGGAGCCGCAGGCGTATGAGTTCGTCGCCGACCTCGCGGTACGGCTGGAGGGTGCCGTTGACCATCGTCCGGTCGCCGAGGAAGCCGACGTCGCGCAGCATCTTGTGGCCGTGGTCGAACTTCGCGCCGTCGAACTTCACGTCCTGCACGATCACCGGCAGGTCGTCGACTCCGTACTTCTTCGGCAGTGCGAGGCGTCTGCTCCGCTTGTCGTCGAGGAGGAACATCCCCGCGAGGCCGCGCTGGACGTGCTTCTCCGTCGCGCCGTGCGGATGCGGGTGGTACCAGAGCGTCGCCGCGGGCTGGTCCACCTTCCACCGAGGGCTCCAACTGCCGCCCGGCCGGACCATCTGGTGCGGGCCGCCGTCCATCTTCGCGGGCAGGTGCATGCCGTGCCAGTGCACGGTCGAGGCCTCGTCCAGACCGTTCCGTATCCGCACGCGGACCTTCTCGCCGCGCTCCGCGCGCAGGGTCGGGCCGAGATAGTCGCCGTTGAAGCCCCATGTCGGCGTCCTGCGACCGGCCTTGAACTCCTTCTCGCCCGCCCGCATGCGCAGGTCGAAGACGCGGGTGCCGTCCTTGGTCACGTGGGACTCGGCCAGCGGCGGTATCGCCAGGGCGTTGTCGAACGGCTCCTTGCCGACAGTGCTGATCTCGGCGTCCTGCCACAGCCACAGCAGCCCGCCGCCGAGCGCCAGCGCGACGACGGTGACGAAACTGCCGAGAATGATGAGGACCCGCTTGAGCCGGGGCCTGCCGAGCCGGAACTTGCCTGTGAGTCGGGACATGATTCGAGATTCGTGGCTCGTGCCGCCCCGAGGTATTGGGGACGCCCCCCACCCGACCCCGAATCAACTCCCGCCTGCCCCTAGGGACTTCCCCGATGCCGCCGGGCCCGAGGCGCCTTCCTGTTGCCCCGGCGGTGCGTCCGCCTGCCCCGGCGGTGCGCCCGCGCCGCTCAGGCGCCCTGCGCGCCGTACTTCGCCACGTACGAGCGCGCCTTCTTCGCCGTCTCGGGGTGCAGCGCGTCACCGGCGGCGAGCAGGGACGGCAGGAGCGCGCGCTCCGTCGTCACGGCCCGGAACTGCAGGGCGACGGTGACCTCGTGGTCCGGGCGGTGCACGATCTCGACCGCGTCGCCCGCCTGGATCGCGCCCGGTTCGAGCACCCGCAGATAGGCGCCCGGCAGCAGGTTCTGCGTGAATCGCCGCACCCAGCCCTGCTCGCCCACGTGGCCCTGGAACGTACGGCACGGAATGCGCGAGGAGGTCACTTCGAGGAGCAGGTCGGGGCCGACGCGCCAGCGCTCGCCGATCCGGGCGCCGTTCACGTCCACGCCGGACGTCGTGAGGTTCTCGCCGAAGCCGCCGTTGCGCAGCGTCCGGCCGAGCAGCCGCTCCCACGCGTCGAGGTCCTCCCGGGCGAAGGCGTACACCGCCTGGTCGTTGCCGCCGTGGTGGCGCAGGTCGCAGATGGTGTCTCCCGCGAGGCCGCTGCCGCCGGTGCCCTTGGGGCCCGGCGCCGACACCCGGACGGCCCCGTCGACGGGCTGCTTGTCGATCCCGGTGCTGCCGCCGGGCGTGTCGGTGTAGTCGACGGACTTGGGCCGGCCCACATTCACGGAGAGAAGCTTCATACGGCCAGGCTAAGCGAGCGCTACTCAAAGCGGCCACGCATTATTGGGCGTCGAACCCAAGAGTCGCTTATGCTCGCATCATGATCGAGGCCCGTCATCTCCGTGTCCTGCGCGCCGTGGCCGCCACCGGCTCCTTCTCCGCGGCGGCCCGCGAGCTCGGCTGCACCCAGCCCGCCGTGAGCCAGCAGATGAAGGCACTCGAAGGGTCGGTGGGCACGCCGCTGCTGATCCGCACCGGCCGCGAGATGCGCCTCACCCAGGCCGGGGAGGCCCTGGTCCGGCATGCCGCGGGCATTCTCGCCGGGCTGACCGCGGCCGAGGAGGAGGTCGCCGCCATCGCCGGACTGCGGGCCGGCCGTGTCCGCCTCGTCTCCTTCCCGAGCGGTTCCTCCACCCTCGTGCCCGGCGCGCTCGCCGCCCTGCGCGCCGCGCACCCCGGCACCCGCGTGTCGCTGGAGGAGGCCGAGCCGCCGCGCTCGGTGGAGATGCTGCGCGAGGGCGACTGCGACGTGGCGCTCGCCTTCCGGTACGCGGGGGCCGCCGCCGCGGACGAGTGGGACGACCTCGTCGTACGGCCCCTGCTGGCCGACCGGCTCGTCGGCCTCGTACCGGAGGAGCACCGCCTGGCGAAGGCGGAGAGCGTCACCATCGGCGAGCTGGCCGACGAGTCGTGGATCGCGGGCTGCCCGCGCTGCCGCCGCCAGTTGGTGGAGGTCTGCGAGAGCGCGGGCTTCGCACCCCGCATCGACTTCGCCACGGACGACTATCCGGCGGTGATCGGCCTGGTCGGGGCAGGCCTGGGCGTCGCGGTGCTGCCCGAGCTCGCGATCGAGTCGGTACGCCCCAAGGGCGCCCGTGCGGTGACGGTGGAACCCGCCGTGCGGCGGGAGATCGTGGCGCTCACGCTGCCCGATCTGGCGCAGGTGCCGGCCGTCGCGGCCACGCTGGACCACTTGGCGCGGGCCGCCGCGCGCTGAGCTTGCGCGCGGGCGCGGCCCGCGCGCGTGGGGGTGCCGCTCGCTCAGGCCCGCCTACGTAGGTCGCGCCTCGGTGGGTCCCGTCTACGCAGGACAGCCCGGCCAGCGGTGAAGAAACGTTCCTTCAGTTGGTCGTGCCGCCACCCGCCGCCGTGACCAGGCGGTTGCGGGCCCGGCCCATCAGCTCTTCGCGCTCGTCCTCGGTCAGTCCGCCCCACACGCCGTACGGCTCGCGGACCGCGAGCGCGTGCGCGGCGCACTCCGCGCGCACCGGGCACCGCATGCAGACCTCCTTGGCCGAGTTCTCGCGTGCGCTCCGTGCCGCACCGCGCTCGCCCTCCGGGTGGAAGAAGAGCGAGCTGTCCACCCCGCGGCAGGCCGCGAGGAGCTGCCAGTCCCACAGATCTGCGTTCGGTCCGGGAAGGCGGGAGAAATCTGCCATTGCGTGTCTCCTGGTAGCCGTTCTGACGCGGATACGGTGCCCATGACCGTACATCTACTGTCTAAGGAGATGAAAATATGACTCATTGCGAATCTAGCCACAGACACCAGTAAAAGGGAAGAAAAGCCGCTAAATGGGGCATAGCTCTTGATGGCGCTCGTCGGGGCCCGTTGGGAGGGCGCATCCGCCCGCGCCGCCTGTGCCGTGTCTGCGCCCTCACGTAGAGTGCCGAAGACGGCTGACTGACCCGTAACTCTTTCGAGTGACCGTCGTTGAGAGTGCGGAGGCGGTTGAAAGAACAAGCGCTCGGGCAGGTGTCCGAGTGCGTCAACCGCACAGGTGACGACTTGTACCAGCCTGGAGGCTCAAGGTGACGCGCATCAGCTGCGGAGGACGGCCATGACATCCGTCCTCGTCTGCGACGACTCCCCGCTCGCCCGAGAGGCGCTGCGCCGCGCGGTCGCGACCGTGCCCGGCGTCGAGCGCGTGACGACAGCGGCCAACGGCGAGGAAGTCCTCCGCCGCTGGGGCGCCGACCGCTCGGATCTGATTCTGATGGACGTACGCATGCCCGGACTGGGCGGCGTGGAGACCGTGCGGCGGCTGCTCTCGGCCGACCCGGGAGCGCGCATCATCATGCTCACGGTCGCCGAGGACCTGGACGGGGTCGCGCTCGCGGTCGCCGCCGGGGCCCGCGGCTATCTGCACAAGGACGCCTCGCGCGCCGAGCTGCGCGCGACCGTCACGCAGGCACTCGCCGACCCGACCTGGCGGCTGGCCCCGCGTCGGCTCCGGTCGGCCGAGATGGGCGCGGCGCCCACGCTCACCGCGCGTGAGATCCAGGTTCTCGAAGGGATGAGCCACGGCCGGTCGAACGCCGAGATCGGCCGCGAGCTCTTCCTCTCCGAGGACACGGTGAAGACGCACGCCAGGCGGCTGTTCAAGAAGCTCGGCGCCTCGGACCGCGCGCACGCGGTGGCGCTCGGTTTCCGCTGGGGCCTGGTTCGCTGAGTGTGCTGTGGCGGGGGCATGGTGATTCCCGTCCGCCGTGCGGCGGACGGGGCCATGGAGGCCCGCCACCGCCCGCCTCAAGAGCGGCTTGTGGCGCTTCGCCGCCGATGCCGCATCCTTGAGGTGTGGAGTTCCTTGGGGACAAGTCGGCCGAGCGGGAGGGGAGGGTGCGGGAGATGAGTTCCGGCGCACCCGCTCATAACGCTTCGATGCACAACTATGGACGCGGTGCCACAGATCAGTCAGCACCAAGGCACCATGGACCGATGCGCGATGACAAGACGACGGTGATCGGTGCCCTCGTCCTACGCGCCGTCGAGGGGGACGAGCAGGCCACGCACGACCTGTTGGCCCACGTCCACCCGCTCGCGCTGCGGTACTGCCGCACCCGGCTTTCCCGACTTCCCGGTGACGCGCGGCACTTCGTCGAGGACCTCGCGCAGGAGGTCTGCGTCGTCGTCCTGCTTGCGCTGCCGCGCTACCGGGACACCGGACGGCCCTTCGAAGCCTTCGTCTTCGCCATCGCCGCGCACAAGGTCGCCGATCTGCAGCGGGCCGCGATGCGGCATCCCGGGTCCACGGCTGTGCCCTCGGACGAGATGCCCGAGCGGCCCGACGACTCCCTCGGGCCCGAGGAGCGGGCGCTGCTCAGCAGTGACGCCGAGTGGGCCAAGAAGTTGCTGGCCAACCTGCCGGACAACCAGCGTGAGCTGTTGCTCCTGCGGGTTGCCGTCGGCCTCACCGCCGAGGAGACCGGGCAGATGCTGGGGATGTCGCCGGGGGCGGTCCGGGTGGCTCAGCATCGTGCGCTCAGCCGTTTGCGGGCGTTGGCGGAGCAGTAGTTCTTCTCCCACCCGAGTTCTTCGCCCGCCCGCCCTTTCCGTCGCGCTCGCCCTCGGGCGCCGGACCGGTTGAAGCCGCGGCCCTGCCCCGGTTGGAGACATTCGCCACCCCGCCGAGGAGTGGGGGCGTCGCCGCGTCGGCGGAGCCGGGTCTCGTTTCCGCCGCCGCAGCGAGTAGCCCGGACGGCGCATTCCGGCAGTGCCGAGCCCACACGGGTCGGAGCGGCCGCCCGCACCGCACCCCACAGTGGAGCTGTAGAAACATACGAACCCCCGCCCCCGCGGGCACTGTGGAATGAGAGGGCCATGCTTCCCGTTAGCATGGACATCCGCACCGATCAAGGCCATTGGGGAAGGTGTCATGACTGCAAACGTCGACGGAGTGCCCGAGAAATTCGCGACACTCGGGCTGACCTACGACGACGTGCTGCTGCTGCCGGGCGCGTCCGACATGGCGCCTGGTGACATCGACACCGCCTCGCACATCTCGAAGAACGTCCGGGTGAACGTCCCGCTGCTCTCCGCGGCGATGGACAAGGTCACCGAGTCCCGGATGGCCATCGCCATGGCCCGTCAGGGCGGCGTCGGCGTGCTGCACCGCAACCTCTCCATCGCCGACCAGGCCAACCAGGTCGACCTGGTCAAGCGGTCCGAGTCCGGCATGGTCACCGACCCGATCACGGTGCACCCGGACGCGACTCTCGCCGAGGCCGACGCGATCTGCGCCAAGTTCCGCATCAGCGGTGTGCCCGTGACCGACGGCGGCGGCAAGCTGCTCGGCATCGTCACCAACCGCGACATGGCCTTCGAGGCCGACCGCACGCGCCAGGTGCGCGAGGTCATGACCCCGATGCCGCTCGTCACCGGCAAGGTCGGCATCTCCGGCGTGGACGCCATGGAGCTGCTGCGCCGCCACAAGATCGAGAAGCTGCCGCTGGTCGACGACTCCGGTGTGCTCAAGGGCCTCATCACGGTCAAGGACTTCGTGAAGGCCGAGAAGTACCCGAACGCCGCCAAGGACTCCGAGGGCCGCCTCCTCGTCGGTGCCGCCGTCGGCGTCGCCGGGGACGCCTTCGACCGCGCCCAGGCGCTGATCGAGGCGGGCGTCGACTTCATCGTCGTCGACACCGCGCACGGCCACTCCCGGCTCGTCGGCGACATGGTCGCCAAGATCAAGTCGAACGCGGGCGGCGTGGACGTCATCGGCGGCAACATCGCCACCCGCGACGGCGCCAAGTCGCTCATCGACGCCGGTGTCGACGGCATCAAGGTCGGCGTCGGCCCGGGCTCCATCTGCACGACCCGCGTTGTCGCCGGCATCGGCGTACCGCAGGTAACGGCCATCTACGAAGCGTCGCTCGCAGCCAAGGAAGCCGGTGTCCCGGTGATCGGCGACGGCGGCCTGCAGTACTCCGGAGACATCGCCAAGGCGCTCGTGGCCGGTGCGGACACGGTCATGCTGGGCTCGCTGCTCGCGGGCTGCGAGGAGTCCCCGGGCGAGCTGCTCTTCATCAACGGCAAGCAGTTCAAGTCCTACCGGGGCATGGGCTCGCTCGGCGCCATGCAGTCGCGTGGCGAGCAGCGGTCGTTCTCCAAGGACCGCTACTTCCAGGAGGGCGTCGCCTCCGACGAGAAGCTGGTGCCCGAGGGCATCGAGGGCCAGGTGCCCTACCGGGGCCCGCTGTCGGCGGTCGTGCACCAGCTCGTGGGCGGGCTGCGCCAGTCGATGTTCTACGTGGGCGGGCGCACGGTGCCCGAGCTCCAGGCCAACGGCCGCTTCGTACGGATCACGTCCGCGGGTCTCAAGGAGAGCCACCCGCACGACATCCAGATGACGGTCGAGGCGCCGAACTACAGCCGTAACAAGTAGTCGCAAGCAAGATGTACAGGCGCGGCACGTAGCCGCCGTAAGCGGTGACCACGCGCGCGTGGGGGCGGTCCGGATTCCCCGGGCCGCCCCCACGCGCGTGTCGGGGATACTGGAACGGCATACGGAGCGCCGCCATAGGAAAGCTGAAGGGCCACACACGTGACTGAGATCGAGATCGGCCGCGGCAAGCGCGGCCGCCGGGCGTACGCCTTCGACGACATCGCCGTCGTGCCGAGTCGGCGCACCCGGGACCCCAAGGAGGTCTCGATCGCCTGGCAGATCGACGCCTACCGCTTCGAGCTTCCCTTCCTCGCGGCCCCCATGGACTCCGTCGTCTCGCCGCAGACCGCCATCCGCATCGGCGAGCTCGGTGGCCTCGGCGTGCTGAACCTCGAAGGCCTGTGGACGCGCCACGAGGACCCCCAGCCGCTGCTCGACGAGATCGCCTCGCTGCCCGCCGAGACGGCGACGCGCCGCCTGCAGGAGATCTACTCCGCGCCCATCCGCGAGGAGCTGATCGGCCAGCGCATCAAGGAGGTGCGCGACTCCGGAGTCGTCACCGCCGCCGCCCTGTCGCCGCAGCGAACCGCGCAGTTCTCCAAGGCCGTCGTGGACGCGGGTGTGGACATCTTCGTGATCCGCGGCACGACGGTGTCCGCCGAGCACGTCTCCGGTGCCGCCGAGCCGCTGAACCTGAAGCAGTTCATCTACGAACTCGACGTCCCGGTGATCGTCGGCGGCTGCGCCACGTACACCGCGGCCCTGCACCTGATGCGCACCGGCGCGGCTGGCGTCCTCGTCGGCTTCGGCGGCGGCGCCGCGCACACCACGCGCAACGTCCTCGGCATCCAGGTGCCGATGGCCACCGCCGTGGCCGACGTCGCGGCGGCCCGCCGCGACTACATGGACGAGTCCGGCGGCCGGTACGTCCACGTCATCGCCGACGGCGGCGTCGGCTGGTCCGGCGACCTGCCCAAGGCCGTCGCCTGCGGCGCGGACGCCGTGATGATGGGCTCCCCGCTGGCGCGCGCCACGGACGCGCCCGGCAAGGGCCACCACTGGGGCATGGAGGCCGTCCACGAGGACGTGCCGCGCGGCAAGAAGGTCGACCTCGGCACCGTCGGCACCACCGAGGAGATCCTCACCGGCCCGTCGCACATCCCGGACGGCTCGATGAACTTCTTCGGAGCGCTGCGCCGGGCCATGGCCACGACGGGCTACAGCGAACTGAAGGAGTTCCAGCGCGTCGAGGTCACGGTGGCGGACTCGCAGCACCGCCGCTGACCCCGCACGGAAGCGTGAACGGCCTGGGGCCGACCACCCGAAGGTGGTCGGCCCCAGGCCGTTTCGCGTCCTGCCGACAGCGTGCTGCCTACGGGGCAGCGGCTACTGCGAGGCGCGCTTGGCGCTGCCGAAGGCCGCGATGGCGGCTATCGCGAAGAACACGTACGTCATCGCGTCGGCGTCGTGCTTCCACGCCTCCTGCACGAAGTCGAAGTGATCGAAGAACACCTCGGAGAAGTCCAGGTTCAGCTTGTCGGCGATGACGATGGAGGCGCCGACCAGCTGGCCCAGGTACACCGCGCCGAGCGAGAAGACCGCGGCGAGGGCCCCGACCGCCGGGTTGGGGCCGCCGACCTTGCCCGCGACCAGACCCACGACGAAGCCGACGCCGACCGCCGCCCAGCCGATCTCGTGCTCGGTGGCGCCGATGATGCCTCCGTAGACGCCCGCCGCGACCAGAGCGGCCACGAAGGCGACGACCACGCCGAGGCCGACGTTCCCGCGGGCGACCGGGGGCGGCGGCGGGAAGCCACCGGGCTGCGGCTGCTGCGGGAAGGGACTGTACGGCTGCTGCGGTTGCTGACCGTAGGGCTGTTGCGGCTGCTGCGGGTAGCCGTAGCCGGGCTGCTGGCCGTACGGCTGCTGCGGCTGGCCGTACGGCTGTCCGCCCTGACCTGGAGGTGGCGGCTGCGTCATCTGTTTTCCCCCTGGGATACGAGTGCACTGGTGTGCGGTAAGTGACTGGATCCGCACGGTAGCAGTCGGCACGCGAAGGGCCCCAGGGGGTTGTGTGTGGGATCAGAGGCGGTGGGCGGCGCCCGCCGGGGTCGCGCCCCTGGTGTCGAGCAGGAGCTGGGCCTTCACGGCAAGCCCTTGGAGGTCGTACGTGCGGTGGTGCTGGAGCAGGATCGTCAGGTCGGCGTCGGCGGCCGCTTCGTAGAGGGTGTCCGCGCGGGGCACGGGATGGCCGAGAACGTTCCAGTGCCCTACGTAGGGGTCGTGGTAGCTGACGGCGGCGCCGAGCTCCATGAGGCGGACCGCGATCTCCTGGGCGGGGGCGGCCTGCTGGTCGGCGACGTCCGGCTTGTAGGTGACGCCGAGGAGCAGCACGCGGGCGCCGCGCGCGGACTTGCCGTGCTCGTTGAGCAGGGTCGCGGCGCGCTGGATCACATAGCCCGGCATCCGGTCGTTGACCTGCTGGGCCAGCTCGACCAGGCGCAGCGGGCGCAGTCCGCGCGCGGGCCCGGGGACGTCCAGGGGGACGCCGTGGCCGCCGACGCCGGGGCCCGGCCGGAAGGCCTGGAAGCCGAAGGGCTTGGTCTCGGCGCAGCGGATGACGTCCCACAGGTCGATGCCGAGGTCGTGGCAGAGGACCGCCATCTCGTTCACCAGCGCCATGTTGACGTGCCGGTAGTTGGTCTCAAGCAGGTGCACGGTTTCGGCCTCCCGGGGGCCGCGCGCGCGGACGACCTTGTCGGTGAGGCGGCCGTAGAAGGCGGCGGCGGACTCGGTGCAGGCGGGGGTGAGGCCGCCGATGACCTTGGGGGTGCCCGCGTAGCCGTGGGTGCGGTTGCCGGGGTCGAGGCGGGCGGGCGAGTAGGCGAGGTGGAAGTCCCGTCCGGCGCGCAGGCCCGAGCCCTCTTCGAGGAGGGGGCGCAGGAACTCCTCGGTGGTTCCGGGATACGCGGGCGACTCCAGGATGACCGTGGTGTGCGGGCGCAGGCGGGCGGCGAGGGCGCGGGCGGCGTCGGCCACCTGGCCGAGGTCGAGCGAGCCGTCCGCGGCCGGGGGCGTGGGGGCGCAGATGACGGCGGTGCGGACCCGGCCGAGCTCGGCGGGGTCGGTGGTCGGCCGGAAGCCCCCCGAGAGCATCCGGCGGACGTCGGCGGCGGTGAGGGTCCCTTCGGTGCCGTCACCCGGAAGGCGGCCCCCGGCCAGGTCGGGTGCGCGGCCGGGGTCGTAGCCGATGGTGGCGATGCCGCCGGCGGCGGCGGCCTGGGCGAGGGGCAGGCCGAGGTGGCCGAGACCGATGACGGCGAGGTCAGCTGGCATGGCGGTGAGCCGTCCTTCCCAATAGCCGGGGCGGATATAGCCAAAGCGGGACGATCGCGCAAGCCCTGTGGACAAGATGGGCGAGCGCAATGTCAGACTAGGAGTAAATATGACCGATTTGCGGGATTGGGCTCCTCCCGGCACCGGAGTGTTGGCGGCCGTTTTCGAGGTCCCGGATGTTCCCGGTGGCCCCGCTGTTCCCGGTGGTCGCAGCAGTCACAGTGGCCTCAACGTTTTCCACAGGTCGTGGCCGAACTCGGCGGGCGCGGCCAGAATCTGGGCATGATGTGAGCGCGACCACACCCGAACAGCACGGGAGGCAGCGGTGAGGACAGCGACTCTTGGCCCGGCGGAGCGCGCCGAGGCACTGGCGGGCATGGCGGAGCGCGAGCTGGACGTTCTGGTCGTGGGCGCCGGCGTGGTCGGCGCGGGCACCGCGCTCGACGCCGTCACCCGCGGCCTGAGCACGGGCCTGGTCGAGGCCAGGGACTGGGCGTCGGGCACGTCGAGCCGGTCCAGCAAGCTGATCCACGGCGGCCTGCGCTATCTGGAGATGCTGGACTTCGCGCTGGTGCGCGAGGCGCTGAAGGAGCGCGGCCTGCTCCTCGAACGGCTCGCGCCGCACCTCGTGAAGCCCGTCCCGTTCCTGTATCCCCTCCAGCACAAGGGCTGGGAACGGCTGTACGCGGGCTCGGGCGTCGCGTTGTACGACGCGATGTCGATGGCGCGCGGCCACGGCCGCGGCCTGCCCACGCACCGCCACCTGACCCGCCGTCACGCCCACCGCGTCGCCCCGTGCCTGAAGAAGGACGCCCTGGTCGGCGCCCTGCAGTACTACGACGCGCAGATGGACGACGCCCGCTATGTGGCCACGCTCGTGCGCACCGCCGCGGCGTACGGCGCGAAGGCCGCCAACCGCGCCCGGGTCACGGGCTTCCTGCGCGAGGGCGAGCGCGTCGTCGGCGCCCGGGTCCAGGACGTCGAGGCCGGCGGGGAGTACGAGATCCGGGCCAAGCAGATCGTGAACGCCACGGGTGTGTGGACCGACGACACCCAGGCCATGGTCGGCGACCGCGGTCAGTTCCACGTCCGGGCGTCCAAGGGCATCCACCTGGTCGTGCCGAAGGACCGGATCAACTCGTCGACCGGGCTCATCCTGCGTACCGAGAAGAGCGTGCTCTTCGTGATCCCCTGGGGCCGGCACTGGATCATCGGTACGACGGACACCGACTGGGACCTGGACAAGGCCCACCCGGCCGCCTCCAGCGCGGACATCGACTACCTCCTGGAGCACGTGAACTCGGTGCTCGCGGTGCCGCTCTCCCGCGACGACGTGCAGGGGGTGTACGCGGGCCTGCGGCCGCTGCTCGCCGGGGAGTCGGACGCCACCAGCAAGCTGTCCCGCGAGCACACGGTCGCTCATCCCGCGCCCGGCCTGGTCGTCGTCGCGGGCGGCAAGTACACGACGTACCGGGTCATGGCCAAGGACGCCGTGGACGAGGCGGTGCACGGCCTGGACCAGCGGGTCGCGGAGTGCGTCACGGAGGACATCCCGCTGGTCGGGGCCGAGGGCTATCGCGCGCTGTGGAACGCCCGCGCGGGCATCGCGGCCCGCACCGGCCTCCATGTGGTGCGCGTGGAGCACCTGTTGAACCGGTACGGCTCGCTGGCGGAGGAAGTGCTCGAACTGGTCACCGCCGACCCGTCCCTGGGCGAGCCGCTGACGGCGGCCGAGGACTATCTGCGCGCCGAAGTCGTCTACGCCGCGTCGCACGAGGGCGCCCGCCACCTGGACGACGTGCTGACGCGGCGTACGCGCATCTCCATCGAGACCTTCGACCGCGGCACCCGCAGCGCCCGCGAGTGCGCGGAGCTGATGGCGCCGGTCCTCGGCTGGGACAAGGACCAGATCGAACGCGAGGTGCAGCACTACGAGAAGCGGGTGGAGGCTGAGCGCGAGTCGCAGCGGCAGCCGGACGACCTGACGGCGGACGCGGCGCGGCTGGGGGCGCCGGACATCGTGCCGCTGTAGGCGGTCGCCGGTCGTCGTGCCGCTGTAGACGGGCTGTCGCTGCAGACGGTGCTGGTGCAGGCGGTGTCGCTGTGGTGGTGCCGTGGTGAACGGTCCGCCGGGGTCAGGCCTCCGCGGATCGTTCCGCCGGGGCCGGGGCCGGGGGCCGCTCCATCGTGGTGGGGCTCTGACGGCGGAGGCTGACCTTCCGCTTGTCGGCAAGTAGTCAAGGGGTGGTCAGGGGTTCTGGGTGGTTTGACCCGAGGAGGGTGGCCAAGGGGGGTATGGACAGCGAGGTTTGGGGTGGTGCGCCGGGGTTCACTCGGTAGGAATGTCCATGATGTGGGACGGCGGACCCGCGGCGTCGGCCGGTCGCCGGGTGAGGGACAATGAAGGCTCTGTCAGGGCGGGTTGTGCGGGTAGTTGAGGGGACGCATGTCGGAGGCTGAGCGGACGGGCGAGGCTCGTCAGGATCAGAGCGCACGTCTCCTCGCGGGCCGGTACCGGCTCGGCGACGTGCTCGGCCGCGGCGGCATGGGCACCGTCTGGCGGGCCAAGGACGAGACGCTGGGGCGCACGGTCGCGGTGAAGGAGCTGCGGTTCCCGTCGAGCATCGACGAGGACGAGAAGCGGCGGCTCATCACGCGCACGCTGCGCGAGGCCAAGGCGATCGCGCGGATCCGCAACACCAGCGCCGTGACGGTCTTCGACGTGGTCGACGAGGACGACCGGCCCTGGATCGTGATGGAGCTGGTCGAGGGCAAGTCCCTCGCCGAGGCCGTCCGCGAGGACGGGCTGCTCACACCGAGGCGCGCCGCGGAGGTCGGCCTCGCCGTGCTCGACGTGCTGCGTTCGGCGCACCGCGAGGGCATCCTGCACCGCGACGTGAAGCCGTCCAACGTGCTGATCGCCGAGGACGGCCGCGTCGTCCTCACCGACTTCGGCATCGCCCAGGTCGAGGGCGACCCGTCCATCACGTCGACGGGCATGCTCGTCGGCGCCCCCTCGTACATCTCGCCGGAGCGGGCGCGCGGCCACAAGCCCGGCCCCGCGGCCGACCTGTGGTCGCTCGGCGGGCTGATCTACGCGGCCGTGGAGGGCGTGCCTCCGTACGACAAGGGCTCGGCCATCGCCACCCTCACCGCCGTGATGACCGAGGCCGTCGAACCGCCGCAGAACGCCGGTCCGTTGCTGGAGAAGGTCATCTACGGCCTGCTCGCCAAGGACCCCGAGCAGCGGCTCGACGACGCGAGCGCGCGGGCGATGCTCCTGGAGGTCGTCAACGCGCCGGACATCCCCGAGGACAAGGCCCCGGCGGAGCCGGTGGACGCGACGAAGGTCGTGCCGCTGCCCCCGGTCCCGCCGCAGGCGCCGCCGTCCGGCTCCCCCGGCGGCCGCAAGGGCGAGGAGGCCGCCGAGCGGCTGAAGGGCGCGTTCCGCTCGGTTCGCAAGAAGGCGGCCGCCGCGGCTACGTCGGCTCGCGCTGCGGGTTCCGGCGCGGCGGGCGGTGCCGCTGCGGGTGGTGCGGCCGGTGCCGCGTCGGTCGGCGGTTCGGGCGCGGGCAGTGGCGCGGGCGGCGGTGCGGGCAACGCGGGTTCCGCGCCGGGTGCTTCGGCCGGGGCCGGGGTGACCGGGCACGGTGGTGGTGCAGCGGGTACTGCTTCCGGGGCGGCGAGCGGGACGGTTGGTTCCGGCTCGGTGGGTTCCGGGACGGCTTCTTCCGGTGCGGTCGGTGCGGGGGAACGCATCGGCGGTGCGGGTGGGAGCGGTGGCGCCGAGCGCGGTGCCGGTGCTGGTGCTGCCGGGCGGGCCGGAGGCTCCGGTTCGGGTGGCGCCCCCACGGGCACGGCGTCGGGCGCGGCTTCCGGAAGCCTGGGTGCCGGAGTCGGCACAGGTGCTGGAGCCGGAGCCGGGGGCGGCTTCGGGGGGAACTCCGCCGGTGCGGGCGCTGGTTCGCACGGTGCGGCGCGGATCCCGGCGCAGCCCAGTGGGCCGCCGAAGCCGCCCGCCCGGGCGCCGCTCACGGATGTGGTGCCCCGGCGCACGCTGGTGATCATCGCGGTGGTCGTCGCGCTCGCCGTGCTCGGCACGGTGCTCGCCTTCGCGCTCAGCGGCGACGGGGACGGCAAGGACGACAAGAGCGGCGCCGACAAGTCCGCGTCCAGCGGGGCGACCGCGGGCGGCGAGGGCAAGGAGAGGGACTCCGGGAAGGACTCGGAGAAGAACGACGGCTCCGGCAAGGGCAAGGACGGCCAGGGCGACCAGGGCAAGGAGCAGGACGACAGCTCCGGCGCGGGCAAGGACGACAACGCCGGGCAGGGCTCGTCCATCGGCGGCGACAAGGGCAAGGGCGATGGCGCCGAGGAGACGTACAAGCACCCGCAGGGCTTCTCGATAGGCCTGCCGAAGGGCTGGAAGTTCAGCACGACCGACCGCGCGGGCGCGCGCTTCGCCGGGCCGAACGGGCAGAAGCTGCTCATCGGCTGGACGCCCACGCCCAAGGACAACCCGGTGGCCGACTGGAAGAACCAGGAACACGGCATGCGCCGGGCCCAGTACGACCGGATCCGTATAGAGAAGGTGGACTTCCGCGGCTGGAACACGGCGGACTGGGAATTCACCTACGTGGACGGTGGCACCAAGTACCGCTCCGTGGACCGGGGTTTCGTCGTCAACGGCAGCCTGGGCTACGGGCTGATGTACACCGCGAAAGCGGACGACTGGGGCAGTGATCAGCGCCGGGATGCCTGGCGGACGTTCACGCGGACCTTCCAGCCGAAGAAGTGACGGTGCGGCGGGGCCGGTGAGATGGCCGGGCGATGACCGGTGAGATCTGGCATCCCCTCAATACGGTTCGGTTGTGGCACGTATCGTGAGTGCTTGCGGAGGGTAAGCAGCCGCAACGAGCCGTAAGTCGAACGGAATTGACCACCGGGCGGATGGGGGAGGCATCGTGGACGACTATGCGGGACGGGTGCTCGCCGACCGCTACCGCCTGCCGCTGCCCCCGGCCGACGAGTACGAACTCGCGGAGACCCGCGCCTTCGACACCTACAGCGGCCAGGAAGTCCTGGTCCGGCAGCTGCCGCTGCCCGAGATCGTCGAGGCGGAGGTGCTCGGCGACGAGGCGTACGGCGACGGCGATCTGAGCGACGTCCTGCCCGGCGGACTGCCCGAGGGCTTCCGGAGCGCGCGCGGGAGCGCGGGCCGGGGCGGCGCCCGGCGCGCGGGCTCGCGTGCCACGCGCAGGCCCAGCGACCCGGCGGTCCTGCGGGCCATCGAGGCCGCGCAGGCCGCCGCGCGCATCCCCGACCACCCGCGGCTCGACCAGGTCTTCGACGTGTTCGCGGAGGACGGGTCGCTGTGGATAGTGAGTGAACTGGTGGCGGCCCGGCCGCTCGCGGCGTTACTCGCCGACCGGCCGCTGAACCCGTTCCGCGCGGCGGAGGTCGCGGCGGACGTGGTCACGGCGCTGCGCGTCCTGCACGCGCACGGCTGGGTGCACCGGAACATCACCGCGCGCACGGTGCTCGTCTGCGACGACGGCCGGGTGATGCTGACGGGACTCGCCGCGGGCGCCGCGGAGGAGGCCCTGTGCGGGTACGACCCGCGGCCCGAGGAGGACGACTTCGCGGGCTTCACCGAGCCCGAGGGCGCGGTGCCCGAGCCGGTGGGGGGCGCGGGGTACGCGGCGCTGGAGGCTTCAGGGGCGGACGGGGGCGCGGAGTACGACGCGTACGCCGAGGAGTCCGCGTACGCCGAGTACGACGGAGATGACGGGTACGGCGGCGGGGAGCCCGCGTACGGCGAGGGCCCGGGATCTGACGAGGGCTCTGAGTACGGCGAGGCGGTCGTGTACGGCGAGAACGACTCGTACGGCGGCAACGGCGGCTACCGCGAGCACGGCGGCAACGGCGGCAACGGATCGCGTGGGCACGCCGCGATCGAGGCCGCGCGGCACGCGGACGACGGCGGTGGCGAGCCGTACAGCACCCCTGAGCGGGACCTGAGGGCGGCGCGGGCCGGGGCCATCGCCGCGTACCGGGCGGGCGCGGCGCGGGCCGCGGCCCGGGTGAGCGAGGCCGAGCGCGGCGGCGCGGCAGGGCCGGTCGGGGCGGACGGCGGTGGCGCCGAGGGCGGTTACGGCACGTACGGCCCCGAAGGCGCGGACGGGAACAGTGGGTCCGTCGGGGCTGTCGGGTCCGTCGGGCACATCTCGGATCCGTACGGGGTCCGGGAGCGGCAGCAGAAGCCGTGGCACGGGGCTGTGCCGCGTGCGGGGGCGGTGCCCGCGCAGGGCGGTGCGGTGGCGGAGCCGGGGGCGCCTTCGGCCGGTGGGCCGGGGTCCCTTGGCGCGCCGGGCTTCCGTGGAGCACAGGGGGGCGCCCCGGCACCGCAGAGCGCCCCCAGCGCGCACGGCGGCGCACAGAGCACCCCGCCCCACCCCTTCGCCAAGCAACTCCCGTCCCCACGGACGCAGCCCGCCCCGGGCCGCCCGACGTCCGCACGCCCGGCCCCGTACCCGTCGACCGCACGCGAGTCGGCCCCGCGCGAGTCGGCCCCGCGCGAGCCCGCCCCCTACCCCTCAGCCCCCCACGAGTCCGCCCCACGCGAGTCGGCCCCGTACCAATCGACCGCCTACCACCCGAACCCGAACCGGGACCCGAACCCGAACCGGGACCCGAACCCGAACCGGGACCCGAACCGGGACTCGAACCTCCCCGCCCCCGCAGCCCACCCCACCCACGACCTGGCCAAGTCCCCTGCCCCCAGGGGCACCCCCGCTGCCCCCGAGGGCAGCACCCGCCCCCGCGAGGGCGAATGGGACGACCCGGCGGGCGAGCTGCGGGCGCGCCGCGGGCCCACCACCGCGCTCGCCGCCGAGCGGGCCCGGCATGCCCGGATGACCGTTGTCGGCGCCGTCACGGAGCGGTGGGCGCCGGAGCAGGCCGGGCCGGTGCACGACAACTGGCAGCTGGCGGCGCCGATCGGGCCCGCGACCGACCTGTGGGCACTGGGCGCGCTGCTGTTCCGCGCGGTCCAGGGCCACGCCCCGTATCCGGAGGACAGCACCGCCGAGCTGGTGCAGATGGTGTGCGCGGAGCCGCCCGCGTTCGCGGAGGAGTGCGGTCCGCTGCGGCCCGTCGTCGAGTCGCTGCTGCGTCAGGACCCGACCGAGCGCATCGATTTCGAGGAGCTGAGCGGTTGGCTGCGCTCCCTCGTGCGGTCGGCGCCGGAACCGGAGGCGGGTGCGCACGTGGTGCCCGCGCCGCCGTACGACGGCGGCAGGCTGCCCGTCGTACGCCGCCGTGGTGAGGTCGTCCGCAAGCGCCGCTCGCCCGCGCCCGTCCCGACCGGGGACGACGGCGGCCAGGGCCACGGCCGCCACAAGCGCGGCCGGGAGCGTGGCCGGGAGCGCGTCAAGGAGCGGGGCAGGGACACCAGGCCGGTGCGCGCGCCGCGCCCCGAGCGGGCGCCGAGCGCCCCGCGGGGACCGCGTTCGCTGGGCCGTGTCCTGCTCGTCGTGATCCTCGCCGGACTGGTGGCGGCCGTCGCGTACGCGATGCTGTTCATGCCCGAGTCCGGGGACGGCGAGGGCACCGGCCGCACCGGCAACGCGGGCGAGGTCAGCCCGGCGCCGGACGACGGCGACCGCCCGAGCCCCGGCGACGGCGCACCGGACGAGGACGGGAGCGGCGGGAACGACAGCGGCGACGGGAAGGCGTCGGACCCGGAGCGGACCCCCGGTTCGCAGGAGCCGCAGACCACCGACCCCGATGTCGCGTCGGGCTTCACGCTGCGCAAGGACGCCGAGGGCTTCCGCGTGGCCGTGGCCAACGGCTGGGACCGGCAGGGCAAGAACGGCCGCGGCCAGGTCCTGTACACCCACGGCGGCTTCGAGCTGCTCGTGGTCCCGGGCCGCGACAGCACCGGCGACTTCGGCACGGACCCGATGAAGTATCAGAAGGAGGACGAGCGCGAACTCCAGCCGTTCCGCGACTCGTCATGGGCCACGTCCAGCGGCCTCCGCCTGGTCGACGTGGGCGGACGGTCCCGGGCCGAGGGCCAGTTCACCTGGCAGGACGCCGACGGCACCGAGGTCTTCGTACGGAATCTCGCGATGGTCGTGGACGGGAAGTACCACGTGGTGCAGGTGCGCGGGCCCGAGGCCGAGCGGGACGAGGTGACGCGCCTGTTCGAGCAGGCGTCGTCGTCCTACCGGGCCGCCAAGTGACCGGGTGCGGGCACGCGAACTGACGCGGACTGACGCGTACGGCGTCCCGTGCGGGCACACCGACCGGTCCGTACGGCCCGGTTCGGGCAGGCCAACCGGCCCTCACCACCCGGTGCGGGCGCGCCATTTGGCCCTCTCCGGCAGGTGCCCGACCCCTCGCTCGCGTCACAGTGCGGTCTCCGATCACCCCCTCCCGTTCCCTGCGCGCGCACCCCTCCTTAACCTGGCTCTGACAAATCTCAAGAACCTGGCCCTGTCAAGACCAACTGCGGGGGAACGTGAATCAGATGCAGGGCCTGCTCCTCGCCGGCCGGTACCGGCTCGGTGAGTCCATCGGCAGCGGCGGCATGGGCCGCGTGTGGCGCGCGCGGGACGAGGTGCTGCACCGCGTCGTCGCCGTCAAGGAACTGACGGCGGCACAGTGGGTGCAGGAGGCCGACCGCGAGGTGCTGCTCACCCGCACGAAGACGGAGGCGCGCGCCCAGGCCCAGATCAACCACTCGGCGGTCGTCACGGTCCACGACGTCCTGGAGTACGACGACCGGCCCTGGATCGTGATGGAGCTGGTCGAGGGCCACTCGCTCGCCGACGCCGTCCGGGACCAGGGCCGCATCGAGCCCCGCGAGGCCGCCCGCGTCGGCCTGTGGGTGCTTCGGGCGCTGCGGGCCGCGCACGGCGCCGGGGTGCTGCACCGCGACATCAAGCCGGGCAACGTGCTGCTCTCCGAGGACGGCCGGGTGCTCCTGACCGACTTCGGGATCGCCTCGATCGAGGGCGACTCGACGATCACGCGCACCGGTGAAGTCGTCGGCTCCGTCGACTATCTGGCGCCCGAGCGGGTCAGCGGCGCCAACCCCGGCCCCGCCGCCGACCTGTGGGCGCTCGGCGCCACGCTGTACACGGCGGTCGAGGGCAACTCGCCGTTCCGGCGCACCTCCCCGCTCGGCACGATGCAGGCCGTGGTGACGGAGGAGCCCGATCCGGCCCGGTACGCGGGTCCGCTCGGGCCCGTCATCTCGGCGCTCCTGGCCAAGGATCCGGACGCGCGGCCGGACGCGGCCGAGGCGGAGCAGATGCTGGCGGAGGCGGCGGAGGGGCGGCGTCCGGGGGCGGCACAGGCGTATGTGCCGACGACGACGTACGAGGGGCCGACGGCCCACACGCCGACGCCGCACCCGTCCCACCCGTCCACGCCCCACCCGTCCGGGTCGCAGACCCCGCCCCCGCACGCCCCGGGACCGCACACGCCCCCCTCGACCCCCGTCCCGGGCCACCCCGGCCAGGCAGCGTATTCCGGCCACGTGGGCACCGGCGGCCGGACGTCGGGACAGGCCGCCGATCCGTCCGGCTACGCCACCCCGCCCCCGTACGGCACGACCCCGACGCACGTCGCGTCGGCCCCGCACGGCGCGTCCTCCTCGTACGGCGACTCCGGCCGCAACTACCCGGGCGCCCTGACCGCCGCCACGCCCGCCGGACCCGGGCGCCGCCGCTGGCTCCGGGCCCTCGTGCCGGTCGTCGTGGCCGCGGCCATCGGTGGCGGCGCGGTGTTCGGCTACCTGAACTTCAAGGGCGACGGCGACGACGGGGACAGGCGTGCGGGTGCCGGCAGCGGTCAGGGCAAGGGGGGCAAGGCCGGTGACGTCGTCGGCGGGATTCCCAAGGACTGGGTGCGGGTGCACGACGTGAAGGGCTTCAGCCTGATGCTGCCCAAGGGCTGGGAGCGGCAGGTCGACGGCAGTCAGATCGACTACACCCCGGACGGCGGCCGCCACTTCGTGCGCATCGGCGTCGACCCCAGTCCGGACTTCGACAGTCCGTACGCGCACCAGCTCGACTTGGAGAAGCAGGTGAAGCCGAAGCTGCCCGAGTACCGGCGTCTGCACCTGAACTCCAACACCTTCCGCGACCGTCCCGCCGCCCTCTGGGAGTTCAGTTGGACGGCGGGTGCCAACGACACCACCAAGGGCCCCCGGCACGCCATCGAGCAGACGTACATCAGCCGTGGCGGCACCGAGTACGTGATCTACATGTCGGGGCCCGAGGGGAGTTGGGACAAGACCCGGGAACAGTTCGACGCGGTGCTGCAGAGCTGGCGCGACTGACGGTCCGCCGACCGACGGATACGGCCTGAACTGGCCCTTGTCCGGGCAGAGAGGGTCCGTGACCACACCTCTGGGGCATGATGGCCGCATGGGGAGCCTGGGTGACAGCACCCGTGTGATCGCCGGCCGTTACCGCCTGGAGGTGCGGGTGGGCCAGGGCGGCATGGGCGTCGTGTGGCGCGCGACCGACCAGCTCCTCGGCCGTCGCGTCGCCGTCAAGGAGATCCCGCTCGACGAGACGCTCTCCGCCGAGGAGGCCGCGCGGCAGCGGGAGCGCACGCTGCGCGAGGCGCGCGCCGTCGCGCAACTGCGGCATCCGCACATCATCGTCGTGCACGACGTCGTCGTCCACGACGAACGTCCTTACCTGGTCATGGAGTTGATCGAGGGCCCCACGCTGGCCCTGCGCATCGGCAGGTCAGGGCCGCTCGGCCCGCAGGCGGCCGCCCGGATCGGCCTCGACCTGCTCGGCGCCCTCGGCGTCGCGCACGCCGCGGGCGT
The DNA here is from genome assembly GCF_014650815.1 of Streptomyces flavofungini. Classification (GTDB taxonomy): domain Bacteria; phylum Actinomycetota; class Actinomycetes; order Streptomycetales; family Streptomycetaceae; genus Streptomyces; species Streptomyces flavofungini. The sequence goes on along the minus strand of NZ_BMVR01000008.1, from coordinate 141,304 downwards.
CCTGCACCGCGACCTGAAGCCCGCCAACGTGCTCCTGGAGGAGGCCACCGGCCGGGTCGTGCTCACGGACTTCGGTATCGCGCAGGTCAGCGGGGCGACGACGCTCACGGAGAGCGGGTCGTTCGTCGGCTCGCCGGAGTACACCGCGCCGGAGCGCATGTCCGGCGAGCGCACCGGGCCCGCGTCCGACCTGTGGTCGCTCGGTGCGCTGCTCGTGGCCGTGGTCAGTGGGGAGTCGCCGTTCCGGCGCGACTCGATCGGCGGGGTGCTGCACGCCGTGGTCTTCGACGAGATACGGCCACCGCCCCCGGCGGAGCCGATCGCGCCCGTCATCCTCGGCCTGCTCGAACGCGACCCGGAGCGACGCCTGGACGCGGCCGGGGCGGAGCGGCTGCTGCGCGCGTACGTCGACACGGGCGTGATGCCGGGGCTGCCCGGCGCGGGGGCCGGCGCCAGGCGTCCCGCGCTCGTCCCCGCCCGGGGGCGCTTATCGGGGCGTGCGCCCGGCCGTGCACCGGGGCGCGCACCCGGCCGGGCCTCAGGCCGCTTCGCAGGCCGTTCCGCGGGCCGCCGCCCCCTCCTGTCGCTGCTCCCCGGCCGCCACCCGCCCGGAGGCCCGCGCGCGCAGCCGCCGCCCGCACGCCCCCGGCGCCTGGACGAGCCCTCCGCGCCCCTGTCGGCCCCCGCGCGCCGCCGCCAGAACCGCATCATGCTGATCGCCGCCGCCCTGGTCGCGGCCGTGGCGGGCGGCGCCGTGTCGGCCGCGACGCTGCTGCTCGGGCAGGACGGCGACGGGGACGGCGGCCGGAACTCGCCGCCCAGTTCGGCATCGCCCGACGCCTCGACGGGGTCGGAGAGACCGCGTCCCACGGCGACGTCCACGGTCACCAAGACCCCGGACACCGTGCGCCCCTCCACCCCCGACGCCCCCGAGGGCTACCGCCTCGCCAGGGACCCGCGCGGCTTCGCCCTCGCCGTCCCCCAGGGCTACGTCCGCCGCACCGACGGCCCGCGCACCTCCTACACCTCCCCGGACGGCGCCTTCCGCATCGGCATCGAGTCCGCCGACCCCGCCCCGGGCGGCCCGCTCGCCGCCCAGCGCCGCGCCGCCGCCGACGGCCCCCGCGACCACCCCGGCTACCGCGACGCCGACGTCACCGGGACCACCCGCAACGGCCGCCCCGCCGCGCTCTGGCAGTTCACCCGGGACGGCTCCGGCGGCGAGGCGGGCGCCCGGCGCACCTACGACCTGTGCTGGCAGGAGGGCGGCCGGAGGTACGACGTGTGGGTGTCGGCACCGGCGGGCCAGGCGCGAGAGGGACGGCGGCACTTCGACACGGCGGTGGACACGTTCGTGCGGCGGTGACGGGCCCGGGGGAGTGTGGGGCGGGCGGGCGTACGAGTCGGGCGCGCGGCTTTGGCGTACGAGTCGGGCGCGTGGTCTTGGCATACGACCGGGCGTACGGCCCGGCGTACGACCTGGATGTCCGGCCCGGACGCGCCGTTACGTGCGCCTTTGCGCGCGTACGTCGCCGAAGTTCCCGGATCGTGCATCGCCCCGGTCACAACTGGGGGCCTTGGCTGGAATCCGAGGCACCCGGCACGGTACTCATGGGGGCATGAGTAACGACGGGGGAGCCTCGCACGGCCCGAACGAGACCACCAGCTACGGCCTGCAGCCACCGCAGCCCCCGCAGCACGGCGGCGGCGCGCCGCACCCCAATCCGTACGCCCAGCCCACCCAGGCCGTACCGAACCAGCAGCCCCGCCCGCAGTCGCCCGCGCACCCCGCGCCGGACACCCGCGCCACCCAGGCCACCCAGGCCGAACCCGGCTCCGGCCGGTTGATCGGCGGCCGTTACCGGCTGCTCTCCAAGCTCGGCCACGGCGGCATGGGCACGGTGTGGCGGGCCAAGGACGAGACGGTGGACCGCGAGGTCGCCGTCAAGGAGCCGAGGGTTCCGGACCATCTGCCGGAGCGGGAGCGCGCCAACGCCTTCGAGCGGATGCGCCGCGAGGCCCGTGCGGCGGCCCGCCTCGACCACCCGGCCGTGGTCAACGTCCACGACGTCGTCGTCGAGGACGGCCAGCCGTGGATCGTCATGGAGTTCGTGCAGGGCCGCTCGCTCGGCGCGGCGCTGCGCGACGAGGGCACGCTCGGCGCCCGCGACGCGGCCCGGGTCGGCCTCGAAGTGCTCGGCGCCCTGGAGGCCGCGCACGCGGCGGGCGTCCTGCACCGCGACGTGAAGCCGGACAACGTGATGATCGGCAGGCACGACCGTGTCGTCCTCACCGACTTCGGCATCGCCCAGATCGAGGGCGAGACGAACCTGACGGACACCGGCGGCTTCGTCGGCTCGCCGGAGTTCATCGCCCCGGAGCGGGTCCTCGGGCAGCGGCCGGGACCGGCGTCCGACCTGTGGTCGCTGGGCGTCGTGCTGTACGCGGCGACCGAGGGCGTCTCGCCGTTCCGCCGCAACAACACGCCCGCGACGCTGCAGTCCGTCCTCAACGCGACGCCCGCCGCGCCCGCCTCCGCGCAGGGCCCGCTCGCCGACGCCATCAACGGCCTGCTGCACAAGGAACCCGCCCACCGCCCGAGCGCCGCCCAGGTCAGGGCCATGCTCGAAGAGGCCGTCAAGCCGCCGCAGCCCCCGCAGTTGCCCGCGACGCAGCTCGTGACGGCGGGCTTCGCGGACGGCGCCGCTCCGGCGCCGGACCGGGGCAAGGGCGTGTTCCTGGGCCGCAAGGCGCTCGTGGCCGTCGGCGGTGTCGTCGTCCTGGCGGTGGCCGCGGCGGTGGTCCTCGCGGTGAAGCCGTTCGGGGGCGACTCGGACGCGGGGAGCTGGGAGCAGCACGAGGTGAAGGCGCTGGGCGCGACGCTGTCCGTGCCCGAGGGGTACCGCGAGTCCAGCGACAAGGGCGAGACGCCCAAGGAACACTGGGTCACGTACACGGACAAGAGCGGCAGCCTCTTCGTATCGCTGCAGCTCAGCAAGAAGTCCGAGGACGACCTCAACTACATCGCGGGCACCTCGATGGCCGAGGCGTACGAGGACATGAAGGACCTGGACAGCGGCAGTACGGTGCTCGGCTCGCTGAGCCCGGACGAGGTGGGGTCCGGCAAGAAGACCACACAGAGCGAGTACAAGGGCAAGCAGTCCGCCGAGAACCTGATCCCGTACACCAACAAGGAATCCCAGGTCGTCTACCCGCGCGAGGCCAAGGTCTTCTACTACAAGACCACGGCGGGCGACATGTACAAGCTGTGGATCGACTACCCGGCCAAGAGCGACTTCACCGAGCGGGGGCGCCAGGTCGCGAAGAAGGCGATCGAGGGCCTGGAGATCGCGAAGCCCTGAGCCGTCGCACCCGCGTCGTCACCACGGGGTTCGCGAAGCCCCGAGTCACAGGAGCATTACCGTGCTGGCCCTCGCCCGCCCGTGCGCGATAGGCATGAAACATGAGTGCTGACGGGGGACGCGTGCTCGGGGGCCGGTACCGGCTCGCCGAGCGCATCGGCTCGGGGGGGCATGGGAACGGTCTGGCGTGCCGTCGACGAACTGGTCGGCCGGGAGATCGCCGTCAAGGAGCCGCGGCTTCCCGGCGACCCGCACGACGCCGCGTACGACGACGACTCCATGACCACCCCGATCCGCTGCCTGCAGCTCATGATCATCACCGCCGACCAGGAGTTCTACGAGCTGCGGGTGGACATGCCGAAGGGCACGGCGGCGGAGAAGAAGGGCACCGAACTCTTCAAGGGTGTGCGGGCGCGGCTGAAGGTCGGCGAGGACTCGGTGAAAAGCTGAGCAAGGGGCTGGCGTCCGCGGCTGAGTTGCCATGGGTGCCCGAGGGAACGCCCTGATCAGCACCTTTGTCGCCAGCAGGCACTGGCGGTGAACGCGACGGCTCGCGGCCCTGTGTGCGTGCGCGGTGAAACCTCGTTACCCATGGGTACCCAAAGCGTCCGCTCAGGCATACGCTCACCGGCATGACGGACTCGCAGGCCCCCGCCACGCCCCTCGGTACGAACCCGGTCGCCCCGGCCCCCAGCGGCGCACGCACCGCCGCCGACGTGGTCACGCCGGAGCTGGTCGCCCAGCTCACCCGCGATGTGATCGGCTCGGGCCGGACCGCCAACCACACGCCGTTCACCGGCGAGAAGCTGGCCGACCTGCCCGAGTCCACCCCCGAGGACGTGGCCACCGCCTTCGAGCGGGCGCGCGCCGCGCAGGTCGCGTGGGCCCGCACCCCCGTACGCCGCCGCGCCGCCGTCCTGCTGCGCTTCCACGACCTCGTGCTCCAGCGCCAGGCGGAGATCCTCGACCTCATACAGTTGGAGACCGGCAAGGCCCGGCTGCACGCGCACGAGGAGGTCCAGGCCGTCACCGTCGCGGCCCGGCACTACGGCCGCCGCGCCGGCGCCTATCTGAACCCCAAGCGCCACACCGGCGTCGTACCGACCCTCACCAAGGTCACGGAGCTGCGCCAGCCGCGCGGCGTCGTCGGCCAGATCGCCCCCTGGAACTATCCCCTCGAACTGTCCATCGGCGACGCCCTGCCCGCCCTCGTCGCGGGCAACGCGCTGGTGATGAAGCCCGACACGGAGACCGCGCTGACGGCGCTCTGGGCCCGGGACCTGATCATCGAGGCGGGCCTTCCGGCCGAGGTGTTCCAGGTCGTCCTCGGCGAGGGCCCCGTCATCGGCCCCGAGATCGTCAAGCACGCCGACTACGTCTCCTTCACCGGCTCCACCCGCACCGGCCGCGAGGTCGCCGCGGGCGCCGCCGCCCGCCTCGTCGGCGTCTCCCTCGAACTCGGCGGCAAGAACGCCATGCTGGTGCTGCACGACGCCGACGTGGAGAAGGCCGCCGCGGGCGCGGTCCGCGCCTGCTTCTCGTCCGCCGGTCAACTGTGCATCTCCATCGAGCGGTTGTACGTCCACGAGGCCATCGCCGACGCCTTCGTCGAGCGGTTCGCGGCGAAGACCAAGGCGATGCGGCTCGGCCGGTCGCTCGCGTACGGCGCCGAGATGGGCTCCCTCGTCGGCGAGCGGCAACTGGAAGCCACCCGGCGGCACGTGGACGAGGCCGTCGCCAAGGGCGCCACGCTCGTCGCGGGTGGCGTGGCCCGGCCCGACATCGGCCCCTACTTCTACGAGCCCACCATCCTGGACGGCGTCGAGTCGCCCATGGCGGTGTGCGCGGAGGAGACCTTCGGCCCGGTCGTCTCGCTCTACCGCTTCACCGACGAGAACGAGGCCGTCGAACTCGCCAACTCCACCTCCTACGGTCTGAACTCCTCGGTCTGGACGAAGGACGGCAGGCGCGGCCGCGCCCTGGCCGCCCGCCTGCGCACGGGCACGGTCAACGTCAACGAGGGCTTCGCGCCCGCCTACGGCAGCGTGCAGTCCCCGATGGGCGGCATGAAGGACTCGGGCCTCGGCCGCCGCCACGGCTCCGAGGGCATCCTCAAGTACACCGAGGCGCAGACCGTGGCCCACCAGCGCCTCATCCCGCTGGCGCCGTCCTTCGGCATGAGCGACGAGCAGCACGCGGCGTTCATGAGCAGGAGCCTGAAGCTCATGAAGGCGTTGCGCCTGCGCTGAGCGGGAGTGCTGTCCCGCGTCCCGCAGGGGCGCGGGGCTGTGTCCAGCTGCGGCTCCGCCGCGTGGGCGCGCCCAGCCACAGACGGCTCGCAGACCAACTCGCACCGAGGAGACCCCATGCCACAGGAGAACTCCGTCCGGAGCGCGGACAGCGACGGTTACGACTACGACGTCATCGTCATAGGCTCCGGCTTCGGCGGTTCCGTATCCGCGCTGCGGCTCACGGAGAAGGGCTACCGCGTCGGTGTCCTGGAGGCGGGCCGCCGCTTCACGCGCGCGCAACTGCCCAAGAACTCCTGGGACATCAAGAACTACCTGTGGGCCCCGGCGCTCGGCCTCTACGGCATCCAGCGCATCCATCTGCTCGGCAACGTGATGGTCCTGGCGGGCGCGGGCGTGGGCGGCGGATCGCTGAACTACGCGAACACGCTCTACGTACCGCCTGCGGCGTTCTTCGACGATCCGCAGTGGAAGGGCATCACGGACTGGCAGGACGAGCTGCGTCCGTACTACGAGCAGGCCAAGCGGATGCTCGGCGTGCGGCTCAACCCCACGACCACCCCCTCCGACGTCCATCTCAAGGCCGCCGCGCAGGCCATGGGAGTGGGCGACAGCTTCCACATGGCGCCGGTCGGCGTCTTCTTCGGTGACGGACGGGACGCCACCGGTGAGTCAACGGCCCAGCCCGGCGGGGAAGTTCCCGACCCCTATTTCGGCGGTGCCGGACCCGCGCGGCGTGCCTGCACCGAGTGCGGCGAGTGCATGACGGGCTGCCGCCACGGCGCGAAGAACACGCTCAACGAGAACTACCTCCACCTCGCGGAGAAGGCCGGAGCCGTCATCCACCCGATGACGTCCGTCGTGGCGCTCACCGAGGACTCCCGCGGCGGCTACGCGGTGGGGACGCTGCCCACCGACAACAAACGCAAGGGCAAGGGCCGCACCTTCCGCGCCCGCCGCGTCGTCGTGGCCGCGGGCACCTACGGCACCCAGACGCTCCTGCACCGCATGAAGGACAGCCATCTGCTGCCCCGCATCTCCAGCCGCCTCGGCGACCTGACCCGCACCAACTCCGAGGCCCTGGTGGGCGCCCAGACCACGGACCGCCGCTACCGCAAGCGCCACGGCGCCCTCGCCGGCGCCGCCGGGAAGGTCGACTTCACCAAGGGCGTGGCCATCACCTCGTCCATCCACCCGAACGACACGACCCACATCGAGCCCGTCCGCTACGGCCGGAAGTCCAACGCGATGGGCGGCATGACGCTGCTCCAGGTCCCGTACACCGTCAAGGGCGGCAAGGCGCGCGTCGCCGGATGGCTCGCCAACACCGCCCGCCACCCGCTCCTGACGGTCCGCTCGCTGTCCAACCACCGCTGGTCGGAGCGCACCATCATCGGCCTGGTCATGCAGACCCTCGACAACTCGCTGACGACGTACCGCAAGGAGAAGGGCATCGGCAAGGGCCTGCTGACCGCGCGGCAGGGCCACGGCGCGCCCAATCCGGACCAGATCGCCGAGGCCACCCGTGCCGCGTCCCTCATCGCCGAGGAGATCAACGGCTTCCCCGGCTCCAACGTCGGCGAGCTGATGGGCACCCCGCTGACCGCGCACTTCCTCGGCGGCTGCCCGATCGGCGACGGCGCCGACACCGGCGTCATCGACCCCTACCACCGCCTGTACGGCCACCCCGGCATCTCCGTCGTCGACGGCGCCGCGGTCTCCGCGAACCTCGGCGTGAACCCCTCGCTCACGATCACCGCGCAGGCCGAGCGCGCCATGTCGTTCTGGCCCAACAAGGGCGACGCGGACCCGCGTCCGGCCCAGGGCGCCGCGTACGTGCGGCTCGCTCCGGTCGAGCCGAAGTCCCCGACGGTCCCGGCGGACGCCTTCGGCGCGCTGCGGCTGCCGTTCCTGGGGATGCCCGCGGTGCCGCCGAAGAAGTAGCCCGGCGCGGGGCAGTGGCGGTGGGGTGGCGGAGTGCGCCTGCGGCGACCCGTCCGCGTACCCCGAGTAGCCACGAACCCGAGTGGCCGCGTACGCGAAAGGACCTGCACCCCCCTCCGAGTGCAGGTCCTTCGCGTCTCGCGGTACGTCGCCTAGGCGGCGGCGTCCGAGTGGGAGCGGCGGCGTACGACGTACACCGCGCCGGCGCCCGCGACGACGGCGATGCCGCCGACGATGCCGATGGTCGGGAGCACGGAGCTGGAGCCGGTCTGGGCGAGGCTGCCGGTCGGCGGGATCTCCGCGACCGTCTTCCTGACCTCGTCCGAGCGGCCGCCCTGCGGCTTCTTCGCCACCGGCGGCTTGGTGACGTCCGGCCGCGGGATGGCCTCACCGGGGTGGTCGATGTCGCTGCCGGGCTTCAGGACGGAGAAGTCGAAGAAGGCGAACGCGTTGTGCTCGCAGTTCAGCTCGGAGTCCACATAGCCGCCGAGGCCGAACGCGTAGCCGTCGCCTGCCGGGGCCTTCTTGTTGATGTTCAGGCGCAGCTTGATCTCGACCTGCTCCTTGGCGCCGAGCGTCGTCGTGCCGAAGGTGACACCGCTCTCGACCTCGTCGACGATCGACTTCCAGCCCTTGGCCTCGGGGTCGTAGAACTGGATGCGGGTGTAGCTGCTCAGCCAGTCCTTCTCGTCCTCGCTCTCCGAGAAGTTGTCCGCGGCGGCCAGCCAGCGGACCTCGCCGAGGTCCTCGTCGCTCGGGTTGGCCGCGATCAGCTTGAACTCGTGCCAGCCGCTGCCCGCGACGATCTTGCCGGGCAGGCCCTTGAGCCGCAGCTCCAGCTGGTTCTCGGCGTCCTCGCCGGTCTCCTCGTCGATCGCGCACTCGGTGGGCTCGTCCGTGGGCGTGGCCTCGTCGTCGGGCTCGGTGGCGTCGTCGTCACCGGGCTCGATGTCGGCGCCGGGGTCCGTGTCGCCGTCGCCGGGCTTGGTGTCGTCACCGGGCTTGGCCGGGTCCTCCGGCTTGGTGCCGTCGCCGGGCTCGGCCGGGTCCTCGGGCTTTGTCGGGTCCTCGGGCTTGGCGCCGTCGTCGCCGGGCTTCGTGCCGTCGCCGGGGTCGGCCGGGTCCTCGGGGTCGGGGGACTCGGTCGGAGGCGTCTCGCTCGCGCTCGCGGACGGCGTGGTGCTCGCGTCGTTCGCGTCCCCAGTTGCGAATGCGGCCGGGGCCGAGAGCAGTGCGACCGGGGCGATCACGGCCGTCGCGGCCGCGGCGGCCAGAGCACGGCGAAGCTTCATGAAGACCTCAGAGAGTCCGGCGCACCGCGCCCGCGCGGTACGGAGGTGGAGGCCTCCGCGGCAGGGCGCGGAAGTGGCCGTTGTTACGCATGGATGACCTGCGTAAGCCGGGAATGGTTGTCCTGGGACTCACAAAATTCTTATGTGGCGTGGGTCACAAGTTCGGAGGTCATGAAGGGCCTTGGCTTGTGCCGCCGCGGTCCGGTGTCGTAGAACTTCCCCCGTTTGCAAGCGAGATGAAGCATGCCCGGGGGCATGATGGATCGCCCCTGTGGGGGCGGGAGTCCGGCGCGTGGGTGAGGCGGGCCGGACCGGGGCGGCCGAGGGACGGCCGGGAATGGATGGGGGCACAGTGTCCGTGCAGTCGCCGCGTGAGCCTGACGACGAGGCGTTCATACCCGACGAGGTGTGGCGCCGGTTCGAACAGGACAGTGAGCGGGAGATCCGGGCGTCCGCACCGAAGGAGCCGTCCGCGCGGGCGCGCATGGTCGCCGAGCGGCTGCGCCGCCTGGACGAGGAGGCGGCGCGCCAGCAGGCCGAGGGCGTCGTCGGCCGCAAGCGGCGCAAGCGCAAGGAGCAGTCCGCGCAGCCGTGGCGCCCCGACGAGTGGCGCGCGGCGCACACAGCGCACGGCAAGGCCCGCTCCGAGCGGTCCGAGCGGTGGCGGCAGGTGCGGAGCGTGGTGATCGTCGGGGGCTGCATGATTCTGGCGATCCTGGTGCTGAGCCCCTATCGGTTCTGGCCCTGGCAGTGAGGGGTCGGTTCCGGCGTCGGCGAGGGCGTCGGCTCGGGACTGCGGGGCGCGCGCGTGGCTGGGTGACGCTCGCGCGGGGCTGAGGCGGTGCCCTTCGGGGCGGGCGCGCCGTCGTGGCCCGCGGGGGGTGTGCCGTACGTGGTGTACACGTCACACGCGCGACCTGCCGTTCGAGGGAACCGCGCACGTCGATCTTCAGTCGTAGAAGTGGTGCGGGTGACTCCGCATGGACGTGCGAGGCGTGCGCGCGGCGTGCTGCGCGCGAGGTACGCCAGGAAATGGGGGAACGGAACGTGAAGTCAGCTGTGTCGCGTGTCGTGGTGGCCGTCTCGGTCGCGGCCGCTCTGGGCCTGACCGCCGCGTGCGGTGGCGGCGACGGTGACGGGGGCGACGGCGGCAAGTCGTCCACGTCGCAGGCGAAGCCGAAGGGGCCCGACGGCGGCAAGGGCGGGTCGGGGTCCGACGGCGAGTCCGGGTCGGGGTCCGGCGGCGGCGAGTCCGGCGCGGACGGCTCCGCGAACCGGTTCCCCGAGGACAAGAAGCTGAAGGCGAAGGTCCTCGCCAAGGGCGACCTGACGGGCCGAGGCCTGAAGGGCTACGAGGCGTCGGACCGGGAGCGGTCGAAGCTGGAGGCCGCATCGGACGGCGCCGCGGCCACCCCGGCCGCCTGCCGCCCGCTTTCCGACATGACGGCCGCCGCCACCCCGCCGAAGGCCAACGGCCACGCGGGCCGCACGGTGGCGCCGAAGAGCCTGCGCGACGACCGTTCGACGACGGACGTCGAGCTGTTCGCGTACGACAGCCCGGACAGCGCGCGGAAGGCGCTGCGGGACGTGCGGGCGGCGGCGAAGTCGAAGCAGTGCGGCGCGTTCCGCGCGGGCGGCGTGCGGTACAGCGGCGTCGCGTCGCAGACCGCGCCGGACAAGGGTGACGAGTCGGTGGCGTACAAGATCGGCAGCCGCGCGGAGCAGTACGTGAAGCGGCACGCCGTCGTCGTGGTGCGGGACGGCTCGACGCTGCTCTCCTTCGTCGCCCGGAACTACTACGACCCGGAGGCCGTGGCGGGCGACGAGGAGGCCCGGCAGGGCGGGGGCGGCGCGGACATCCCTGGCTCGGAGAAGGCGGACGAGGAGCCCGAGGTGCCGTCGGCGGTCGTGGACGCGCAGCTGGACAAGGTGAGGTAGGCGTTCGGCTGCCGGATCGGTGACAGAGCGAAGGGCCCCGCGGGACGGATCCGCGGGGCCCTTGGCTGTCAGCACCGACGTCAGGGCAGCGTCGGTGCCTCGGTGCGGCGCCGGGGGAGTGCGCCGCTGGTCGAGAGAGCCGGTGGCCGACCCGGCGCACAAGGGGCGCGCGACTGGTGTAGACCAATGGCAATGAAGTTGTGGAAAGCGGGGTCCGAAGCCCCTCTCCCTCTACGCATCGTGGAGGATGGCCGGTTCTCCGCGCAACTGTTTCGACGACATCTTGGGGCGCAAGGCCGGAATGGCGCGGGGCCGGGAAGGTGGCTGGAAACCGATCAGGGGGAGCGGAGGGTGCGGGGGGCGCGCGAGCGGCTCGGCGAGACGGAGCGGGAAACGGAAGACGAACGCGGGAAGAAGAGACCAGAAGGGACCAGAAGGGACCAGTAGGGAAGCGGGAACGGAACGGGAACGAGGCCGGAAGGGGACGGAGGCCGACCGGCTCCGGGCGTCCCCGGAGCCGACCGTTCCCTGGGTGACCGGGCTGCTGTCCCCTGCCGTCCGGTCACTTCTCTGGAGCGAGGTCCCACGGCGTACGCGTGCTGCGTACGCCTCATCGCTCCAGCGGAGCCACGCGTGGTTCTTGCGGCCCGCCCCTGGCTGGCACGGACATCGGGACCAACGAAGCCCGTCGGGAACCGGTCACGCGCCGTACGGGTGAGAAGGGATCCGAACTCAGGTCCGTGGCGCAGTGGTTCCGCATTTCGCCGGGGTGTTCGCCGGTGCGTTCGCCGTCGGCGGGGCCGGCGTCGGCCCCGGCCGGAGCCGGGACGAAACCGGGCCGGGGCCCTCGGGCAGGGCTCAGACGCGGCCCCGGCACAGCTCCAGGAGCGTCATGGCGAGCTGCGTGCCGGGCTTGCCGAGGGCGTCCCGGTAGTGGCTGAGGACCTCCATCTCGCGGGAGAGGTTCACGCGGCGTCCGCCGGAGCTGATGCGGGCCTCCTGGATGACGGCGGAGACAGCCATCCGTTCCTGGACGAGCCCGATGATCCGGTCGTCGAGGGCGTCGATGCGCTCACGGGCACCGCCGATGAGCTCGGCGGCCTCGGGGGTGCGGGCGCCGGTCTGCTCGGTGGGGGACGCGGCGGGGGTGGTGACGGGGGTGGTGGCGTTCACGGTGGTGGGGCTCCTTGATCCGGTGGGGGAGCCCCGGGGCGGCGGTGCCCGGAAACGACAGAACGCCCCGGGCCTTGTCGGCCCGGGGCGCCTGGGAAGTCGCTTGGCGTTACGTCAAGCAGCTCGACCATGGCAGCCGGCGGACCGGATGCCATAGGTAAAGACGAAGATCGAGTGCGAGAGCATGCGCCCAGTGTACGCACGCCCACCCACCACACTGTCCCCGGTCTCCCCTGGGCCCGACCTCCCGCACCCCCCACCGAGCCCGTCCGGCGATCGTGGACGGGCGCGCAGCGCGACAGGTCGGCCGGGAGGCGGGCCACGGGGTCCGGGGCGCAGCCCCAGGTATGGGAAGGGAAGGGGCAGCCCCAGAGAGGGAAGGGGCAGCCCCGGGGAAGGGGCGGAGGGGGCGAAAACCGCACCAGACGCCCACCCTCCGACCCCCCGTTAGAATCGACGGACACACACCCCTTGCTCACCGCCGGAAGGCAAACCGTGCCAGTAGCGCCGCCCGCCGCCCCCGACACCGTTCTGGTCGTCGACTTCGGAGCGCAGTACGCCCAGCTCATCGCCCGCCGCGTCCGCGAGGCCCGGGTCTACAGCGAGATCGTGCCGAGCACCATGCCGGTTGCCGAGATGCTCGCCAAGAACCCCGCGGCGATCATCCTCTCCGGCGGCCCGTCCTCGGTGTACGCCGAGCAGGCCCCCTCGGTGGACCGCGCCCTCTTCGAGGCCGGTGTCCCCGTCTTCGGCATGTGCTACGGCTTCCAGCTGATGGCGACGACCCTCGGCGGCACGGTCGACAACACCGGCGCCCGGGAGTACGGCCGCACGCCCCTGCACGTGTCGAAGTCCGGCTCCACCCTCTTCGAGGGCACCCCGGACGAGCAGTCCGTGTGGATGTCGCACGGCGACGCCTGCAGCGCCGCCCCCGAGGGCTTCGCCGTCACGGCGTCCACGGACGTCGTCCCGGTCGCGGCCTTCGAGAACGACGAGAAGAAGCTGTACGGCGTCCAGTACCACCCGGAGGTCATGCACTCCACGCACGGCCAGCAGGTCCTGGAGCACTTCCTGTACCGCGGCGCGGGCCTGACCCCGTCCTGGACCACCGGCAACGTCATCGACGAGCAGGTCGCCGCGATCCAGGCCCAGGTCGGCACCAAGCGCGCCATCTGCGGCCTGTCCGGCGGCGTCGACTCCGCGGTCGCCGCGGCCCTCGTCCAGAAGGCCATCGGCTCCCAGCTCACCTGCGTCTACGTCGACCACGGCCTGATGCGCCAGGGCGAGACCGAGCAGGTCGAGAAGGACTTCGTGGCGGCGACCGGCGTACAGCTGAAGGTCGTCGACGCGCAGGAGCGGTTCCTCGCCGCGCTCGCCGGGGTGTCCGACCCCGAGGAGAAGCGGAAGATCATCGGCCGTGAGTTCATCCGCGTCTTCGAGCAGGCCCAGGCCGAGATCGTCGCGGAGGCCCCCGGGGACCAGCCCGTCGAGTTCCTCGTCCAGGGCACGCTCTACCCGGACGTGGTCGAGTCCGGTGGCGGCTCCGGCACCGCCAACATCAAGTCCCACCACAACGTGGGCGGCCTCCCCGAGGACCTCGAGTTCCAGCTCATCGAGCCGCTGCGCAAGCTCTTCAAGGACGAGGTGCGCATGGTCGGCCAGGAGCTCGGCCTGCCGGACGAGATCGTCCAGCGCCAGCCCTTCCCGGGCCCCGGCCTCGGCATCCGCATCGTCGGCGAGGTCACCAAGGACCGCCTTGACCTGCTCCGCGAGGCCGACGCCATCGCCCGCGAGGAGCTGACCGCGGCCGGCCTCGACCGTGAGATCTGGCAGTGCCCGGTCGTGCTGCTCGCCGACGTCCGCTCCGTCGGCGTCCAGGGCGACGGCCGCACCTACGGCCACCCGATCGTGCTGCGCCCGGTCTCCTCCGAGGACGCCATGACGGCCGACTGGTCCCGCCTGCCGTACGACGTCCTGGCCCGCATCTCCACCCGCATCACCAACGAGGTCGCCGACGTGAACCGCGTCGTCCTCGACATCACGAGCAAGCCGCCGGGCACCATCGAGTGGGAGTAACCCCCACGGTCCTGTTGGCCTTCTTCTCGGCCTGAACGCCGGTCTTCTCGGCCCGCACGCCGGTGCCGCCGCCCCTGATCCGGGCGGCGGCACCGGCGTTCGCACGTCCACGTGCCTCAGGTCCGCCGCGTCCTGCGCACCGGCTGCCCCGGCTGCCACAGCTCCACCGCCAGATACGTCCCGTCCTCGATGTACGTCCGGACGACCTCCGTCAGCTCCGTGCGGAACAGGTGGAACTCCATCGGGTCCGGCGGCTTCACCTCGTCCACGTACAGCGCGACCGCCTCCGGGTCCCGCACCTCGACCGCCCGCCCCGCGATCCGGACGTCGCCGCCCGCCATCTCCGTGCCCGCCCCCGGATTCGCCTGCAGTGCGAACCGCGGGTCGCGGCGCAGATCCAGCGCCTTCAGCGAGTTCGGCATCATCCCCAGCCACAACTCGCCGTTCAGGAAACGCACTTCGAGCCCCGTCGTGCGCGGCGCCCCGTCCTTGCGCAGTGTCGCCAGGACGTGGTGTGTGAACTGGCCGAAGCGGTCCTCGACGGTCCGCGCCAGCTCCGGTTCCGCGGCCGTGAAGGCCGCCCAATTGAACGTCATACACCGAGCCTGGCTCCCAAAGGCGACACCTACTGTCCCCTTTTGCGGTCCCCATCGCGCGCCGTTCCGGAGCCACGCCCCGCGCCCCGCTCGTCGCCCGCCCGGCCCGCCTGCCGACTCCCTTCACAGGAGACCCCTGTTTTCCTGCGCTGACCGGCGGTAACTTCCGCTTCGTACGGCCAGGGACGGAGGACACATGCAGGCGCCCACACCGATACCCGTCGAGCGGTTGCAGTTCGCGATGCCGCCGGCGCACGAGACTCCCGAGGACGAGCGGCGCCACCGCAAGGAACGCCTCGCCGCCGCGCTCAGGATCTTCGGACGCCTCGGCTACGAGGACGGCGTCTCGGGGCACATCACCGCGCGCGACCCCGAGTACGACGACTGCTTCTGGGTGAATCCCTTCGGCATGCCCTTCAAGCACATCACCGTCGGCGACCTCGTCCTCGCCAACGAGGAGGGCCAGGTCGTCGAGGGCCGCCACCACGTCAACCAGGCCGCCTTCACCGTCCACGCGCAGATCCACCGCGCCCGCCCCGACGCCGTCGCCGTCGCGCACTGCCACTCCACCCACGGCCGCGCCCTGGCCGCCCTCGGCGAACTCCTCGACCCCATCACCCAGGAGTCCTGCGCCTTCTACGAGAGCCACGCCCTGTACGACGGCTACACCGGCGTCACCGTCGACGCCGGCGAAGGCCGCCACATTGCCGCGGCCCTCGGTGACCACAAGGCGCTCATCCTGCGCAACCACGGGCTGCTCACCGTCGGTGCCTCCGTCGACGCCGCCGCCTGGTGGTTCCTCTCCATGGAACGCTCCTGCCAGATCCAGCTCGCCGCCCGCGCCGCCGGGCGTCCGGTCCTCATCGGGCACAAGCAGGCCGTCGAGACCCGCGAACAGCTCGGCGGCGACCTCGTGGCCTGGATCAACTACCAATCCCTGTGGCAGGACATCACCCGCAGCGAACCCGACCTCCTGACCTGACCCCGTCCCGCCGTCCGCACACGCGTGCCCGCCCGCCCCCGGCGTCAACCAACGCACCGCCGGACCACCCGTGCTGACCTGACCCGCGGAACACGCACAGGCGTCCGTGCGGCACAATTCCCAAACACCGCAAGCAAGTTCACGGACCCGCGACCGAACGAAGATCCGGACGCGCGTCCCGCGGTGGCCTCGGTCAAGGGTGGGGAAGGCGGCGTACGCGGTGGCGGTGCAGGAAGCCAGGCAGGAGGCGCACGGGGGTGGTTGCGCGTGCGGCGACTCCCCGCACGGAGCGCGCGAGGGGCACCGGCGCGCCGTGGCCGCGTTCCTCGCCAAGCGCGACGAGTTGGCGGCCGGGCACGGCGTGCCCGCGGCCGTCGTCCACTCCGCGGGAGCCTCCCGCCAGTGGGTGTCGGACGAGCTGACCCAGTCCGCGCGGACCGTCGCCGACCGCGGCCGCGCCGAGGGCCACGCCTGGCTCGCCCGGCTGTGGCCGCGCACGCTCGCCGTCGTGTGGGTCGGCGTCCTGCTCCTGCTGCTCGTCCAGGCCCTCACCGCCATCGGCACGGGCTGGACCACGGCCCGCACGGCCGGGCTGCTCGCCGCGGCCGTCGTCGGCGTGGCCCTGAGCGGCGCCGCGTATCTGCACCGGGCCCGCGGCGGCGTCATGGCTCCCGCCATCGGTGAGGACAACCGGCTCTCCACCTCGCGCGCCGTGGCCGCCTGCTGGGTGCTGTTCGTCGTCTTCGCCGTGCTCGTCCTCGCGGGCGAGCTCGCCGCGGCCTCCGGCCACGACGCACGCGCGGACCTCGTCGACGGCCTCAAGCTGGCCCGCGCGGCGGGCCTGGTGACCGTCCTCGCCGTCGTCTGCGGCGTCGCCGTGCTCGTACGCCGCGTCGTCGGCCTGCGCGTCCTCTCCCAGCGGCTCCAGAAGGTGCGCGCCGACCGCCCGCGCGCCGCCGACCTGCTCACCGACGACGCGGGCCGCGGCCACTTCGCCGACGTCCAGTACGTCCTGGTCAGCGCCGTCGCCGTGGTCTTCGTCGCCGTCCGGCTCGCGCGCCGCCCCGAGCAACTGCCCGACCTGCCGTGGGGCCTCGCCCTGCTGGTCCTCGTCTCCGCCGCGACATACCTGGCGGGCAAGTACGCCGAAGGCGGCCGACCCGTCATCCTCTCCGTCGTCCGCTCCCGCGAGGCGGGCGACCTGGACGCCCCGATCCGCACCGGCGACGACATCGAGATCCGCGGCGCCGGCTTCGTCCCGCCCGGCGCGGGCAGTGCCGACCGCCTTGCCCGGATGGCCGTCCGCATCGGCACCGTCCACGTCCACGTGCCCCTCGTCCCCGTCCCCGGCGGCTTCACCAACCCGACGGACGCCGTCCTCACCGTCCCCGTACCCGTCGACGTCGAGCCCGGCCGCGTCGACGTCCAAGTGATCACCGCCGCGGGCGCCGAGACCAACCGCTGCACCATCGACGTCACCGACTGACCGGCCCGCACCACCCCCGCCCCACACCGCACCGCACCCCGCACAGCCGTAGCCCGCACACCCCGCCCCGCCGCCCGAACCGCTCCGAATGGACGCATGGACCTCCCCCTCCCCAGTGCCCCGGAACCCCGCACCCCCTGCGGTCTCCGGGAAGCCGTCGAGGAATCCGCCGCACGCCACTGAGCAGCGACTCCCTCTCGTACGTATGGTCAGTTGACGGGGCAACGGCCGAGGCGCGGGAGAGGCGGCGGACAACCATGGCTCACGGCATGCGCACGGACAGCCACAGCGGCTATGCCAGGCGGAACGACTGGCGCGACAACGCCACCCGATACGCCCTGCTCCCCCTACGGGTCTTCCTCGGCGTCACCTTCATCTACGCGGGCCTGGACAAGATCACCGACAGCGCCTTCATGAAGGCCGACGGCGTCGGGTCCATCGGCGAGACCATGCGCGGCGTCCGCGACCTCGCCGCCTTCCCCGAACTCGTCGACCTGGCCCTGAAGAGCCCCGTCGGCTTCGGCTACGCCATCGCCCTCGGCGAACTCGCCGTCGGCATCGGCATCCTGATCGGCCTCTTCGCCCGGCTCGCCGCGCTCGGCGGCGCCCTGATCTCCCTCAGCCTCTGGCTCACCATGAGCTGGCACGAAGAGCCCTACTACTACGGCAACGACCTTCCGTACCTGATGGCCTGGCTGCCCCTGATCCTCGCCGGGGCGTCCTACCTCTCCGTCGACGCCTGGCTCGCCGAGCGCCGCGATTCCAGGGGACTGGGTCTGGGCTAGGCCGCGCCGGAGCCGGTGGTCGGTGCCTTGTCCTCGGGGCTCGCCGGATCTTCGGTGGCCGCCGGGGCCTTCGGTCTGTCCGCGGCTGGCCCGTCCGCCGAACGGCTCGCGTCCTTGCTGCGAGGCTTTCGGGCCTTGCGTATGCCATGGGCCACGGCCGCCGTCGCCGCCGCGAGGAACAGACCTCCCACCACGATCGGGATCATCGCGAACCACGGGGTGTCCCACAGTCCGCCCGCGTCACCCGCGTACACCAGACCGGCCGCGGCCAGGAAGCAGCCCGCCACCAGCCTGCCGGGCTGGAACTCATGACGCAGCACGTGCCACCTCCACCTGTCCGACGCCGACCTCGAGCCGCAGCTCGATCGTGCCGCCGCCCTTGGCGCCCCGCGGCGGGGCGAGGGTCTCCCGCTTCTCCTTGCCCGGCTCCACGTCCACGTCCTTGCTGTTGTCGTCCGGCAACTGGATGTCGCCGACGCCCACTTCGGCCCGTAGCTTCACCTCGGCGTCGCTCGGCACGATCACCTTCAGGCGGCCCGCGCCGACTTCCGCGCGCGTGCTCACCGTCTGGTCCTTGCCGAGGTCGATCCGGCTCAGGTCCAGCGTGCCCACGCCCGTGCCCAGCTCGTACTTCGGACGGACGTCCGCCGTGGCGGCCGGACGCCAGTCCGTGCGTATCCAGTCCGTGGTGATGTTCTTCGGCAGGGCGGCGGCGCCGGCGACCAGGCCCGCCGTGATCACCGCGAGCACGATCGAGCCCGCGCCCGTGCGCCCGAGGAAGGAGCTGGCCGCGATGCCGAGACCGAGCACGGCCAGGGAGCAGGCGAAGCCAGTCTGCAGGCTGGTGCCGAGCGGATGGTCCTCCCAGGTCAGGGACGAGCCGAGACAGCCCGCGAGCACGGCGGCGAGGAACACCCAACCACCGAGCCAGCGCGGCCCGCGCGGTCCTGGCGGCTCGGGGGCCGGGGTGCGCCAGCCCGCGGGGGAGTGCGGCGCGTCCGGCTGATACTCCACCGCGACCGGGTCCGGGCCCCAGACGTACTTCGGCATCCCCTCGGGGCCGCCCTTGGTGAGGGGGTCGCGCCACCAGGACGGGCCGCCCGCCACCGGCGGGGCCATGGTCTCGGGGGGTGCGTCCGCCGCGGCCTGGACGGCCACCGGGTCGGGGTCGGGGGTGCCGCGGTGCCGCGACCAGTACCCCGCGCCCGCGAGCAGCAGGGCGAGGACGGCGGCGAAGGTCAGCGCGTCGCTGTTGTTCAGCAGGGTCAGGAACACGCCGCAGCCCACGAGGGCGAAGAGCACGGCCGTCAGCGCGTGGCCGTCGACGCGGCCGGTCAGCAGGCGGCGGGCCTCGTTCTCCTCCTCGTCGTCGTAGGGAACGAACAGCCACGCGAAGCCGTAGAAGACCAGGCCGAGACCGCTGGTGATCGCGAGCACCGCGAGGCCGATGCGGAAGATCACCGGGTCCATCTCGCAGTGCCGCCCGAGGCCCGCGCACACGCCGCCCAGCTTGCGGTACCGGCGGTCGCGGCGGAGCTTGGGCTCGCGCACGACCTCCGCACCGTCCGGCTCCGCGGCCGTGGCGGTGGCGTGGTCGTGCGGCGGGGCCGACGGGCCCGACGCGGGCTGCTGATCTGTCATGAGTCCATGGTGACGGCCAGGTGCCCGCCGCGGCAGCCGGGACAACCCTGGCCCAACCCTGAAATCGTCCCTGACCGTCCCGGAGCCCGCAGCCCCGACCCCGCCTCGGGGCCGCCCTGGAAGCCCGGGCGGGAGCCGACGGCGGACCGGCCGAGATATCAGCCGAGATATCAGCCGAGATATCGGCCGAGGGATCAGTTGAGGGATGAGCCGAGGGATCGGCTGAGAGATCAGTCGGGAGAGCAGCCGAGAGATCAGGGGAGTCTCGGGGCTCGACCCTGATGCCCCTGGCCGTGCCCGCGTGTGAACATCGGACACATGCCGGAAGCCGCAGCTGTACCCATCGAAGACGAGCGGCCGCTGCGGAAGCTCTATCGCAGCGGTGAGGGCCGCCTGCTCGGCGGGGTCGCACGCGGCCTCGCGGGGCATCTGGGGCTGCCCGTGATCTGGGTGCGGATCATCTTCATCGGCCTGTTCCTGGACAACGGCCTGGGCGCGCTGCTGTACGCGGCGTTCTGGTTCTTCGTGCCCCTGGGCGTGGGCGGCGTCGGCGGCGCCCAGCGACCGGCCGTGGTGTCGACGGAGACGGCGCCGGACGGCCGCCGCAAGCTGGTCGCCCGCAAGCCGGACAAGGGCCAGATCGTCGCGCTGGCCGCGATGGTCATCATCGTCATGGTCTTCGTCGGCAGCGTCGACCTGGAAGGTCCGACGCAGGCCTATCTGTGGCCGACCCTGCTCGTCGCCGCCGGTGTCGCGCTGGTCTGGCGCCAGGCGGACAACGCCCGCAGGGCCCGCTGGATGGAGGTCGGCCGCCGACGGCGCACGCTGACGATCGCGCGGACCGCCGCCGGAGTGGTCCTCGTCGGCGTCGGCGTGTCCGGCATCTTCGTCCTGCGGGGCTCCGCGTCCGACCTCGGGGCGGCGCTGCAGGCGGCGCTCGCCGTGCTCGTCGGTATCGCGCTGCTCGCGGGCCCCTATCTGGTGCGGATGTCGCAGGACCTCTCCGAGGAGCGCCTGATGCGCATCCGCGCCCAAGAGCGCGCGGAGGTCGCCGCGCACGTGCACGACTCGGTGCTGCACACCCTGACCCTGATCCAGCGCAACGCGGACAGCGCGAACGAGGTCCGCCGCCTCGCCCGCGCCCAGGAACGCGACCTGCGCGCCTGGCTGTACAAACCGGAGGGCACCGGCAAGGACGAGGCGGAGGAGCCCGACACCCTCGCCGAGGCGGTGCGCCGCAGCGCCGCCGAGGTCGAGGACAAGCACGGCGTCCCGATCGAGGTGGTCGTCGTCGGGGACTGCCCGCTCGACGAGGGCCTGACGGCACAGATGCAGGCCGCGCGGGAAGCGATGGTGAACGCCGCCAAGTACGGTGGCGAGGGCGGCGCGGTGCAGGTCTTCGCCGAAGTCGAGGGGGAGACGGTCTTCGTGTCCGTGCGGGACCGAGGCCCGGGATTCGATCTGGATTCCGTGCCGGACGACCGCATGGGCGTACGAGAATCGATCATCGGCCGGATGCAGCGGCACGGCGGTACGGCGCGGTTGCGCGCGGTGCCGGGCGGCGGCACGGAAGTCGAGCTGGAGATGGAGAGGACGGCGGCGACATGAGCGACGCGACCGAAGAGGGCGGACCGGCGGCGGCCGACGTCCAGCAGGGCGGCGAGGCGGGCGGGGCCGAGGCCGGGCGGCGCGTGCGGGTCGTCCTCGTCGACGACCACCGGATGTTCCGCACGGGCGTGCAGGCGGAGATCGGCCAGACGGAGCGCACGGGCGTCGAGGTGGTCGGCGAGGCCGCCGACGTCGACCAGGCGGTCACGGTCATCACGGCGACGCGCCCCGAGGTGGTGCTGCTCGACGTGCACCTGCCGGGCGGCGGCGGGGTCGAAGTCCTGCGCCGGTGCGCGCCGTTGATGGCGGACGCGGAGAACCCGGTGCGGTTCCTCGCGCTGTCGGTGTCGGACGCCGCGGAGGACGTCATCGGGGTCATCCGGGGCGGCGCCCGCGGCTATGTCACCAAGACGATCACCGGCACGGACCTGGTCGACTCGATCTTCCGGGTCCAGGAGGGCGACGCGGTGTTCTCGCCGCGGCTCGCCGGTTTCGTCCTGGACGCGTTCGCGTCGACGGACGCGGCGCCGGTCGACGAGGACCTGGACCGCCTCACGCAGCGCGAGCGCGAGGTGCTGCGGCTCATCGCGCGCGGGTACGCGTACAAGGAGATCGCCAAGCAGCTCTACATCTCCGTGAAGACGGTCGAGTCGCATGTCTCGGCGGTGCTGCGCAAGCTCCAGCTCTCCAACCGGCACGAGCTGACGCGGTGGGCGACCGCGCGGCGCCTGGTCTGACGGCGCGGGGCGCCGGGTCCGACGGCGGGCCGGACTCACCCCACCCGCACCGCCCCCGCGAACGGCATCTGGCTGATGGGCGCGAGCCGCACCGGCGCGCTCGGGTTCGGGGCGTGGATCATTTTGCCGTCGCCGACGTAGAGGCCGACGTGGCTGATGCCGGAGTAGAAGAACACCAGGTCACCCGGCTGGAGTTCGGCGCGGGAGACGCGTCGTCCGGCGTCGATCTGGGCGTAGGTGGTGCGCGGCAGGGAGACGCCCGCCGCGCGGTACGCGGCCTGGGTGAGGCCGGAGCAGTCGAAGGCGCTCGGGCCGGTGGCGCCCCACACGTAGGGGCTGCCGAGCGCCTTGTAGGCGTACGAGACGGCCGCCGACGCCCGGGAGCCGGCACCCTTCGAGGCGCCCGGCGCGGGGGCGCGGGGCGCCTCGCGCGAGGCCCGGTCGGCGTCACCGGCCGCCCCGTCCGCGGCCAGCCGGGCGCGCTCCTCGGCGGTCAGCCGCGCGAGCAGCCGCTTGGCCTCGCCGAGCTTGCCGGTCACGGTCTTCTTGTGCTTCCGCAGGTCCGCCTGGCGGGACTTGAGGTCGTCGAGCGTGCCGTCCGCCTCGGTGTGCAGCTGGTCGAGCTCGCGGATCTGGTGGCGTACGTCGGTGACGGTGGCCGCCTGGCGGTGGCCCGCGCGGTCGGCGCGGCTGGCCCGGTCGAGGAACTCGTCCGGGTCGGAGGAGAGCGCCAACTGCACCGACGGGTCGATGGCGCCCGTGCGGTACTGGGCGGTGGCCAGTGAACCCAGGCCCTGGCGGGCGGTGTTGAGCTTCTCGGTCCTGCGCGCGGCCTCGTCCCGCAGGTCGGTCAGGGACTTCTCGGCCTTGTCGGCCTTCTCCTTGGCGCCGTTGTACTTCTCGGTGGCGACCTCGGCCTCGCGGTAGAGCTCGTCGACCTTGACCTTCACCTCGCTGGGGGTGAGCTTGGGCTCCGCGTGTCCGGTGCCCTCGAAGGCGGTCGCGGTGGCGGCCGACGCGAGGGCGAGAGTGGCGGCCGTACGGGCCGTATGGCCGCTGAGCGAGCGCTGCTTGGGCTTGCGGTGCGCTGCCACGGAGGCTCCACGTCCTTCCTTGTGGCCGGGCCCGCACCGGTGCCGCCGAACCTGGCGCCGCTGCGGTGCCGGTCCGGCGGCGCCCGCACGGGGGAGCGGGACGCCGTCGGACTTTCTCGGCGGAGGTGGCCGACTGCCGTCCCAGGACGGGGCGGCGGTGGGGAGTCGGTCACCTGGCAGAGGACGCTAAACCTGACCGTCACCGGTTCGTGACCCGATGTGCGCTAACGACGGATGACTGGCGCGGAGTGAACGGATCCGAGCGGCCAGGACGAGGGGCGGTGGCGGGTTTCGCGGTGCGCGTGACCGATGTGGCGCTTGTGGCCCGCCCGGTCGGCGGCGGGTGCTAAGGCGCCGCCCCGTAGCGGCGGCGGTCCCGGCGGTCCCGGCGGTCCCGGCGGCCCCGGGCGTCCTGGCGGCCCCGGCGGTCCTGGCGGCCCGGCGACCGGGACGACCGGCCGGACCCGCCCGGCCCGCGCCGGGGGCCGGGAATTAGGCTCCGCCCCATGGACGTACTCATCCATCTCTTCGTCGGCCTGCACATCATCGGCATCGCCTCGCTCCTGGGCGGCTTCCTGACCCAGATGAAGGCCATGGGCGCGGGCACGGCCCGGTTCAGCCCCGCGATGCTGCACGGCGCGTTGACCATGTTGATCACCGGATTCGCCCTCGTCGGGCTGAACCAGGCGGACGACAACACGGTCAACAACGTCAAGATCGGCATCAAGCTCGCCCTGTTGATCGTGATCCTCGGGCTCGTGTACGTGAAGCGGGACGAGGAGAAGGTCGCCAAGGGGATGTTCGGGGCGGTCGGCGGCCTGACGACGGCGAACATCTTCATCGCGGTCCTCTGGACCTAGGGCCTGTCCGATGGGTCGGACAGGCCCTGGAACGCCCTCTTGTACGTGTGGGCCCGCCCCGACCGGGGCGGGCCCACACGCGCGTAAGCGTCCCTGAGTTTTCGTGCCTCTACGTAGACAGCGATTACGTGGGCCGCAGACAGCGATTACGCGGGCCGCACCACGCTGTGGATCGGCATGTAGTAGATCGACTCGACGCGGACGTTCGCGCCCGGCTTCGGGGCGTGGATCATCTTGCCGTCGCCGATGTAGATCCCTACGTGGCTGATGTCGTCGTAGAAGAAGACCAGGTCGCCCGGCTTGGCCTTGGAGGTCGGCACGGTCGTGCCGACCTTCACCTGGTCCCAGGTGGTGCGCGGCAGCGAGATCCCGGCGGTCTTCCAGGCCGCCTGGGTGAGCCCGGAGCAGTCGTAGGAGCCGGGCCCGGTGGCGCCCCACACATAGGGCTTGCCCATCTGTTTCTCGGCGAAGGCGATCACCTTCTGGGCCTTGGCCGCGTAACTGCCGTCCGTACTGCCGGAGCCCGAACCCGAGCCGGAACCCGTGTCCGAGCCGGAGCCCGCCCCCGAGCCGCTGTCCGAACCGGACCCCGAACCGGACCCCGAGCCCTCGTCCTGACCCCGCTCACGCTCCCGCTCGCGCCGTTCCGCGGCTTCCTTCGCCTTCCGCTCCCGCTCCTCCGCGGCCTGCTTGCGCGCGAGTTCGGCCGCCTTGCGCTTGGCGGCCTCCTTCGCGCCTTCTCCTCGGCGGTCAGCTTCGACAGGACCGAGCGGGCCTCGGTCAGCTTGGTCTGGACGGTCTGCTTGCTCGACCGGAGGTCGTCGCGCGAGTCCTGCAGCGACTTCAGGCTCTTCGCGGCCTTCGTGCGCTGCTTGGTCGCCGCGACCTGCTGGGTCTGGTAGTCGTCGACGGCCTTCTTCTGGCGGCTGGTGAGCCGGTCCGCGAGGTGGTTCTGGTCGAAGAAGCCCTTGGGGTCGTCGGCGAGCATCATCGTGGCGGTCTCGGAGACGGCACCGGTGCGGTACTGCGCGGCGGCGAAGGAGCCCAGCTCCTGCCGGGCCTCGTTCAGCCGGTCCGTGCGCTTGGCCACGTCGTCCAGGAGCCGGTCGGCCTTCTTGCGCTGCTTGTCGGTGCGCTCCTTGGCCGAGTTGTACTTCTGCGTGGCCACACCGGCCTGCTGGTAGAGGTCGTCGACCTTCTTCTGGACCTCTTCGAGGCTGGGCTTCCCGGGCTCGGCGGGGGCGGACGGCGCGGCGTTCGCGCTCTGCGACAGGAGGGCCACCGACGTCAGGGCGGCCGTCGTGATGCCAAGGGCCGGGGTCGTGCGTATGAGGGCTGAGCGGCTGCGCGGCTTGCGGTGCGACGCCAAAGCTGGCGACTCCTTCCGTGGACCGCCTACCGGGTTAGCTGTCGGGTTCGGGCGGGTGGTTCGGAAGGCTGCCCTACCGTCCCGTACGTCGTACGGGACGGATTCACCCCAAAAAACTTGGTGGGTCCCCGGCTCCGAACGCGTCGGACTCGGCGGAGGCCGCGCGTGACCGGCGGGGATCGCCGGTGGGGGGACGTGCGGCCCGCGGAGCACGCTAGCCAACTCCCGTGGCACGAGGGAAGGATGATGTTCGATATGCCCGATACATTTTCGTGACTTTACGAGGCCCTTGGCGCCGCCATGACGCGGAAGGGCGCGGTCGTTGCGCAGCGTGACGGGGCCTGTGCGCGGAGCGGAGAACCCGGTGCGGGCGGGCCCCGGTGGCCGGATCCGGGACGGGCTCGGGACCGGCTCGTGGAACCCGGGGCGGGTTGTCAGTGGGGCCGCCTAGACTCGGGAGGCGATGAGCAGCCTCTTTGACGACAGCTTCCTGGCGGACCTCAAGCCCTCGCAGGGCCACGACGAGGAACCCCCGCCGCCGCCCGAGGACAGCGCTCCGGAGCCCATTCCGGACGACTTGTTCCAAGGGAAGTTCGACGCGCCCGCACCCCGGGACGCGTACTACCGGGACGGTGCCCCCCGCCCCGCGATCGACCCGGCGGCGCTGCTCGACGGCCTGAACGAGAACCAGCGCGCGGCCGTCGTGCACGCGGGCTCCCCGCTGCTCATCGTCGCCGGCGCCGGCTCCGGCAAGACGCGCGTGCTGACCCACCGCATCGCGTACCTCCTCGCGGAGCGCGGCGCGCACCCCGGCCAGATCCTCGCGATCACGTTCACGAACAAGGCCGCGGGCGAGATGAAGGAGCGCGTCGAGCAGCTCGTCGGCCCGCGCGCGGGCGCGATGTGGGTGTCGACGTTCCACAGCGCGTGCGTGCGCATCCTGCGCCGGGAGTACAAGAAGCTGGGCTTCACGTCCTCCTTCTCGATCTACGACGCCGCCGACTCCAAGCGCCTGATGGCCCTGGTCTGCCGCGACCTGGACCTCGACCCGAAGAAGTTCCCGCCGAAGTCCTTCAGCGCCAAGATCTCGAACCTGAAGAACGAGCTGATCGACGAGGAGGACTTCGCGGGCCAGGCCGCTGGGGGCACCTCCCAGACGGAGTCTGGGGGAGGGTTCGAGAAGACCCTCGCCCAGGCGTACGCGATGTACCAGTCGCGGCTCCGAGAGGCCAACGCCCTCGACTTCGACGACCTGATCATGACGACGGTGAACCTGCTGCGCGCCTTCCCGGACGTGGCCGAGCACTACCGCCGCCGCTTCCGCCACGTGATGGTGGACGAGTACCAGGACACCAACCACGCCCAGTACGCCCTCGTGCGCGAGCTGGTGGGCCCCTCCGGAGAGGGGCAGGAGCCCGGCGAGCTGTGCGTCGTCGGCGACGCCGACCAGTCCATCTACGCCTTCCGCGGCGCCACGATCCGCAACATCCTCCAGTTCGAGGAGGACTACCCGGACGCGACGACGATCCTCCTGGAGCAGAACTACCGCTCCACGCAGACGATCCTGACCGCGGCCAACGCCGTCATCGAGCGCAACGAGAGCCGCCGCCCCAAGAACCTGTGGACCAACGCGGGCGCGGGCGCCCGCATCACCGGATACGTGGCGGACACCGAGCACGACGAGGCCCAGTTCGTCGCCGACGAGATCGACCGCCTCACCGACGCGGGCGACGCCAAGTCCGGCGACGTGGCGATCTTCTACCGCACGAACGCCCAGTCCCGCGTCTTCGAAGAGATCTTCATCCGCGTCGGCCTGCCCTACAAGGTCGTCGGCGGCGTGCGGTTCTACGAGCGCAAGGAAGTCCGCGACGTCCTCGCGTACTTGAGGGTGCTCGCCAACCCCGAGGACACCGTCCCGCTGCGCCGCATCCTGAACGTGCCGAAGCGCGGCATCGGCGACCGCGCCGAAGCGATGATCGACGCCCTCGCGCAGCGCGAGAAGATCTCCTTCCCGCAGGCGCTGCGCCGCGTCGACGAGGCGTACGGCATGGCGGCCCGCTCCACGAACGCCGTGCGGCGCTTCAACACGCTCATGGAGGAGCTGCGCACCGTCGTGGAGTCCGGCGCGGGCCCCGCAGTCGTCCTGGAGGCGGTCCTGGAGCGGACCGGCTACCTGGCCGAGCTGCAGTCCTCCACCGACCCGCAGGACGAGACGCGCATCGAGAACCTCCAGGAACTGGCCGCCGTGGCCCTGGAGTTCGAGCAGGACAACAACACCGCCGCAGGGGCGAACACCGCCGCCGAGGGTGCGGGGGCGGCCGCCGAGGGCGCCGAGACGGCCCCTGAGGGCACCGAGGCCGCCGCCGTCGAGGGTGCCGAGCCCCCGGAGGGTGCCGCTCCCGCCGGGTCGCTCTCCGACTTCCTGGAGCGCGTCGCCCTCGTCGCCGACTCCGACCAGATCCCCGACGAGGAGGACGACGGCTCCGGAGTCATCACGCTCATGACGCTGCACACCGCCAAGGGCCTGGAATTCCCCGTCGTGTTCCTGACCGGCATGGAGGACGGCGTCTTCCCGCACATGCGCGCCCTCGGCCAGGTCAAGGAGCTGGAGGAGGAGCGGCGGCTCGCGTACGTCGGCATCACGCGCGCGCGGGAGCGGCTGTACCTGACCCGCTCCACCCTGCGCAGCGCCTGGGGCCAGCCGTCGTACAACCCGCCGTCGCGCTTCCTGGAGGAGATCCCGGAGGCCCATCTGGACTGGAAGCGGACGGGATCCGTCGGCGCGCCCGCGTCGTCCGGGCCCGCCGCCGGGGTCGCCGCCTCGCTGTCGTCGTCGCGCTCGCGCGCGGGCGGCGCGCAGGGCTTCGCCACCCGCCGTGCCTCGGAGAAGCCGGTGGTCTCGCTCGCCATCGGCGACCGCGTCACGCACGACCAGTTCGGACTCGGCACGGTGGTCGGCGTGAAGGGCACCGGGGCGAACGCCGAGGCGACGGTCGACTTCGGCGAGGAGAAGCCGAAGCGGCTGCTGTTGAGGTACGCGCCGGTGGAAAAGCTGTAGCCCTCACTCGGAGTAAGAGGGACACTCTCTAAGGGCAACTCCAGTGACGGGGGCTGGAGTTGCACCCTTCGGGGAGATGCCGCATGCGCTGACGCGGGCCTACGGGAAGACCGACGCCGCCCTACAGGGAGCAGCGCCCTACGGGGAGAGCAATGTCCTACGGAGAGAGCGGCGGGCTTTAGGTCGGGTCCAGCCCGTGGCTGCGCAGCCACGGCAGCGGGTCGATCGCCGAGCCGCCGCCCGGGCGGACCTCGAAGTGCAGGTGCGGGCCGGTGGAGTTGCCGGAGTTCCCGGAGAAGGCGATGGTCTCGCCCGCCTTCACGGGGCCGCTCGCGATCTTGTGCGTGGAGAGGTGGCAGTACCACGTCTCCGTGCCGTCCTTGGCGGTCACGATCGCCATGTTGCCGTAGGCGCTGTTGTACTTCGTGGAGACCGTGCCGTCGGTGGCGGCCTTGACCTCCGTGCCGTACGACACCGGAAAGTCGATCCCGGAGTGCGCGGACATCCAGTTGACGCCCGCCTGGCCGTAGTAGGCGCTCAGGCCGTGCTGCGCGACGGGCAGCGAGAACTTCGGCCGCAGCCGCTCCTTGCGCGCGGCCTCCGCGACGGCCTGCTTGTGCGCGGCGACCTTCTGGGCCTTGAGGTCGATGCGTTCCTGCGTGCGGCTCGCGCGGTCCGCGAAGTCGCCCGCGTCCGCGGAGAGGTTCGCCAACTGCGTGTCGAGCTTGTTGTTGGCGGTGGACGGCTTCACGGTCGCCGGGTCCGGGGCGGAAGCCTGCGTGTCCTTGCCGTCGTCGCCCCCGCCGAGACCGCCGACGGAGGCCGCGGCCACACCGGCGACGCCCATCACGCAGGCCGACGGCACCGCGACGGTGAACAGCGCGGAACGCTTGGCGGGGGAGCGGCGCGAGCGGGACCGCCCACGGGGCGCGGCCGACCGGGCGGAACGGGAGCGCTCGGGGCGGTCCACCGGCGCGTAGTCGCTGAGGTCGGCGCGCTCGTCGTCGGCCCGATCGCCGTGCTCCGCGTGCTCGGTGACCGGTTCGACGCCGCCGAGCCGATCGCCGGACGCCTCGTCGGGCAGGAACGCGTGCGTGGCGTCGTCGCCGTCGTACGCCGTGTCGCCGGACCCGTACGCCTCGGGGCCCATGGCCGCCGGCGCCTCGTACGGATCCTGGACGGCGTAACCGTTCTGCGTGTCGTACGCCGTGTCGTGCGCTTCGTAGGCGTCGTGTTGCTGCGGGGCGCCGTACGCGTCGTGCTGGTGCCCGGCTTCGTAGGCGTCGTGCTGGGGTGCCTCGTACGTGTCGTGCTGCGGGGTGTCGTACGCGTCGTGGCCGCCGGAGTTCCAGGCGGTGGCGTCGTACGCGCCGGTGTCGAAGACCTGCGTGGCCCACTGGCCGGTCGCCGGTGACTCGTTCCAGGCGGTGGCGTCCCAGGTGGCGCCGGAGTCCGGGCCCGGCTGGGAGGGGATGTCCGACAGCGGCTGGAAGGAGGTGCCCCAGGCGGTGGTGTCGTGGGTGCCGGTGTCGTACCCGGGCTGGGCCGCGTACGCGTCGTACGTCAGGGTCTGCTGCGTGCCGGTCGTGGACCACTGGCCGGTGTCGTGGCCGCCCGGCAGATCGCCGAAGAGCGGGTCGGTCGCGAAGCCCGCGGCGGGCACGGCGAAACCGGAACCGGAAGTGTCGAAGCCGCCCGTTGCTCCATAGCCGTCAGGGGCGTTGAAAGCGGTGGTGGAGAAGGTGCCGGTGGAATAGCCGTCGTACCCGAGGTGGCCGACGTGCTGCGCGCCCTGCTGGTCGTAGGACCCATAGGGCGGGCAGTCGGCGTCGGGTGCCGGGGCCGGAGCGGGGGTCTCCGACGGGTGACGGTCGTTCACCAACTTCTCTTTCGCCTCGACAGCATGGGCTGGCAGAGCAGTGCCGCGACTGTACCCGGCGGTACGCGGGCGCGACAATCTTCGTCAGGTTTCCTGCTCGCCGGAAACGGTCATTCGGCCGCCTTTCGGCGGTCCCCGGGCACAGCTTTGGCTCTGTGTTCGAGGTTCGTTCGAGTGCGAGGGGTGGGATCGCGTCCGGATCGGGCCGTGCGGAACCGGAATCCGGAGCCGCCCGTCCGGCTGCGGCGAACCGGAATCCGACGCCGGGTCAGGCCACCGTGAGGCCACCGGCCGACGCGGCGGGGGCCATGCCCGACTCTGCGAGGTCGAGGGCCTGGCGGATCGCCGTCGCCACCGCGGGGTGCACCGGCAGGGCGAGATGGCCGATGCCGGAGACGCGGATGTTCCGCGCGAGCAGGTCCGGGTGGTCGACGCAGGCCGTCTCGACGGGGTCCATGATCTGGTCCAGCTCGCTCCAGAAACTCATGAACCGCGTACGACAGCCCGGCGCGGGCTCCCGCAGCTCCGCCACCACGTCCGAGTCCGGCCGCATCTGGCGCACGATCGGGTGCGCGTCCGCGAGCGGCGCCACCCGGGTGCCCGAGTGCGGCGTGCCCAGGGTGACGAGGGTGCGGACGCGGGCGTCGCCGCCCAGGCGCTGCGCATAGTAACGGGCGATGAGGCCGCCGAGGCTGTGGCCGACGATGTCCACCCGGTCATGGCCGGTGCGCTCGCATATCTCCTCTATGTGGCGGCCGAGCAGTTCGGCGGCGGTACGGATGTCGCAGGTCAGCGGCGAGTAGTTGAGGGACTCCAGGTGCTGCCTGCCGTGCTGGGCGAGATTGCGGCGCAGCAGCACGAACACGGAGCGGTTGTCGATGAAGCCGTGCAGGAGCAGGACCGGGGGTTTGTCGGTCGCGGGCAGCCGGGGGGCGTCCGGTGAGGGCGGCGGGGGAACTGCCCGGCGTTCCTGGGTGATGCCCGATGGATACAGCAGGAGGTGTCCGGCGAGGATCACGAACTCGAGCGCGGTCGCCTTCAGCAGTGCGAGCGGCAGGCCCGCGAGGCTGGCGGGCAGCAGGGCGCCGCAGCGGCGAAAGGGCTGGACCCTCGTGATTGTCATGTCGACCTCCCGGTCGGCACACGGAAGGCGGCTCTGTCCCCCGTGTACCCCTAGTGGGAAGCCGGAGGTGGGCCTTGCCGTCCCCACGGCGTGGCGTACTCCTTGGCGATGCGCCGACACCACCGCGCCGTGCGGCTGACGGCGCGGTGGTGTGGCGGCCTCGCGGTGGCTCCCCTCACGCGGTCCCCGACGCGGCCCGGGCGCCGGGTGGGATCCGGCCCGGGTGCCGGGGCGGATCCGGCCCATGTGCCGGTTGCATACGGGAGCGGCGCGCAGCGAACGTGTCCCACCGTGTGATTTCCCCCTCGCTCTCCACCACGAAACTGCGGGCTGCGCGATGCTGGAGATAACGTTCGTTCACCTACCCGGCCGGTGCGGCGCGGGGTGTCCGTGCCGGGACCGCTGGATCTCCGGCACGACGGGATTCCGCAGAGGGCTCTCTGTACATGGAGGCAGTGATGGGTGTGGCAGCCGGTCCGATCCGCGTGGTGGTCGCCAAGCCGGGGCTCGACGGCCACGATCGCGGGGCCAAGGTGATCGCGCGGGCGCTGCGCGACGCCGGCATGGAGGTCATCTACACCGGCCTGCACCAGACGCCCGAGCAGGTCGTCGACACCGCGATCCAGGAGGACGCCGACGCGATCGGCCTGTCCATCCTGTCCGGTGCCCACAACACCCTCTTCGCCCGGGTCATCGAACTCCTCAAGGAGCGCGACGCGGAGGACATCAAGGTCTTCGGTGGCGGGATCATCCCCGAAGAGGACATTCCGCCGCTGAAGGAGAAGGGCGTCGCGGAGATCTTCACGCCCGGGGCGACGACGACGGCCATCGTGGAGTGGGTACGGGAGAACGTGCGGCAGCCGACCGAGGCGTAGGCCTCTGCGGTTCTCCAGGCCCTCCAGGCCCTCCAGGGTCTCGCGGTTCGGGGTGGGCCCCCGCTCCGTGGGCGCCGCTGCGGCGGTGGGGCCGGGGTGGCTGTGCCGTGCGCTCCCCCGCGCCACGCGGCCCTCGCCCGGCCACCCCACCTCAACCGTCCAGTTCCGCGCGCATCGCCGCCCGCAGGCGCAACGTGCTGACCAGGCGCTGGAACGCCTCCGACCAGTAGCCGCCCGCCCCGGGGGACGCGTCCTCGGGCTCGTCCGGGGTCGCCGTCAGGGCCTCCAGGCGTACCGCCTCCGCCGGGTCCAGACAGCGCTCCGCCAGGCCCATCACACCGCTGAAACTCCACGGGTAGCTGCCCGCGTCCCGGGCGATGTTCAGCGCGTCCACCACCGCGCGGCCCAGCGGGGGCGCCCACGGCACCGCGCACACGCCGAGCAGCTGGAACGCCTCCGACAGGCCGTGGGCGTCGATGAACCCGGCGACCCACTCGGCCCGTTCGGCCGCGGGCAGCGTGGTGAGGAGCTTGGCGCGCTCCGCGAGGGACACCGCGCCCGGGCCGGCCGCGTCCGGTGCCGACGGGGAGCCGAGCAGCGCCCTCGACCAGCCCGTGTCCCGCTGCCGTACGGCAGCGCGGCACCAGGCGGCGTGCAGTTCGCCGCGCCAGCCGTCGGCCACGGGCAGCGCCACGATGTCGTCCGGGGTGCGGTCGCCGAGGCGGCGCTGCCAGGTCGCCAGGGGTGCGGACTCCACCAACTGGCCGAGCCACCAGGAGCGTTCACCCCGCCCGGCGGGCGGCTTCGGCGCGACGCCGTCCCGCTCCATGCCCGCGTCGCACTCGTGCGGCGCCTCCACGGTCAGCTCCGGTCGGCCCGCCGTGCGGTCCAGGGCCACACAGGAGGCGGCCCGGTCGGCCATGCGGGCGGCCAGCGCCGAACCCGGCAGTGCGGACAGCAACTCGGCCGCCGTGGACCGGACGTTGCGGCTCCGGTCGCCGAGCGCCTGCTCCAGGAACGGCTCGTCGGCCCCGCCCAGCCCCGTGCGCAGCGAGTCCAGGAACATCAGCCGGTCCTCCGCCCGCTCCGTCGTCCAGGTGTCGGACAGCAGCTCACGGGCGTCGTCCGGGGCGTGCGCGCGGAGGGTGGCGAGGAGGGTGACGCGCTCCGCGAACAGGCCTTCCTGCCAGCGCCGTTGGAGCTCCCGCTGCCCCTGCGGGCCGGTCTCCGGGGCGCTGCCCGGCGCCGCGCGCAGCGCGAACTTCCAGTCCGGGTTGAACCGGGCCAGCCACTGGGCGCGCGGGCCCGCGAAGGCCAGGGCCTGGGGGCGCAGGTCGGTGCGCCCGCGGGCCGCGTTCAGGAGGGCGGGCAGCAGCTCCGGGGGTGCCGTGAAGCCCCGGTCGCCGGCCAGGGCCAGCCACTGGGGCAGCAGTTCCATCAGGTCGGGTGCGGTGCCTCGGCGGCCGCCGCTCGCGCTCGGGTGGTCGGCGAGCAGGGTCGCGAGCCTGCGCCGGGCCGCCGCCGGGACGACGGGGCGGGGGTCGGCGGGCGCGGGGGCGGGGCGGTCGGCCGCGGGGGCGGGGCGCAGGCCCGCCCGGCGTCGTACGGTCTGGACGGCGGCCGCGTCCAGCAGGGCCGCCGGGGCCTGCCTGCCGGGGGCGGTGAGCGGCGGGGTGCGCCGGTCCGTTCCCAGGAGCGCCGCCGTGACCAGCTCCTCCCAGGGCGTGCGGGCGTGCCGCCCGGCTGCTTCCGCGTGCGCGGTGGGTGGGGTCATCTCCCCTCCTTCTCCTTGACTCTCGTGTCGAGAGCTTCGTGTCGAGAACTTCTTGTCGAGACGCCGAGTGCCTTCAACGGCCTTGCTGGAAGGTCTTCTTGAGTACGTGGTCCCGCGGCCCGGTCCGCCGCGCGAGGCGCCGTCGTGCGACGCCGACGGCCCGACTCCTACGTCGACCGCGCGCGTCACAGCCGTACGGTCTCCGCCTGCGCGTGCGGCCACGCCGACAGTGGGGTGAAGCCCTGGTGGCCGCATTCGCCGAAGACTGTGAGCGGGGCGCCGCCGGAGAGGGCGACCAGGCGCCACAGGCCGGCGCGGGACGCGGCGGTGGGGGTGATCGGCAGGGCTGTCTCGCTGGCGGCGTCGGCCAGTTGCCAGTCCGGGCCGTTCGGGACGGGGACGACCCGGTGGAGGGTGACCGGCCAGGTGTCGAGCCAGGGGTCGTCGCGCAGCGCCTCGCCGTACCGGGCGGTCGCCTCGGTGGGCGAGATGCCGGGCGGGTGGCCCGTGGTGGGGGCCGGTGCCGTGAACTGCTCGCCCAGGTCGGCGCGGAGCTGCCGGGACGCCGGGTCCGCGGCGTACGGGACCAGCTCGGCGTCCAGGGCCAGGCCGACCGGCAGGGCCAGGGAGGGCACGCGGCCCGCCGCTCCGTACGACAGGAGCAGGGCGGTGCGCCCAGACCTCTGTCCGTGCACCCATATGCGGCGCGTGGTCAGCTTGTTGTCGGCGGTGTCGTACTGCGCGAGGACCTGCCAGGTGTCCCGCAGCGGCGTGCCCTGCGCGGGGGCGGGCAGGCCCGTACGGGAGCGGACCGTGGCGGC
This sequence comes from Streptomyces flavofungini, assembly GCF_014650815.1. Classification (GTDB taxonomy): domain Bacteria; phylum Actinomycetota; class Actinomycetes; order Streptomycetales; family Streptomycetaceae; genus Streptomyces; species Streptomyces flavofungini. The sequence goes on along the minus strand of NZ_BMVR01000008.1, from coordinate 106,582 downwards.
CAGGGTGTCGGGCAGGGCGTCGTGGCGCAGCCAGCCCGAGGTGAGCAGGTGCAGCAGCGCGCACTCCTCCAGGAGGCGGGCGGGCCAGCCGGGCCCCGAGGCCGGTATGGCGCCCAACTCCCGCACCCGCGCGGCAAGGCCGGGCGCCTGGGCGTCGACCATGCGGGCCGCGGTCTCCTCCCACATGCCGTACCCCGCCTGCTCGGCCGCCGCCATGCCGCCGCGCAGCAGGTCGGACAGGCGGCGCTCCAGCTCCGTGGCCCCCGCCGTGACGCGCTCCGCCCTGCGTTCCGCGCGCTTGCGCGCGGCCTCCGGATCGGCGGGCGCCGCGGCCCCCGGCCCGGGCCCGGCGCCGGGTGAACTCCGCTTCGCCGCCGCCTTCTCGCGGCGTCCGTCCAGCCACTCCCGCGCCCAGTCCGGCGGCTGCTCCCCGTCCGGCACGGCTCGTCCGCCGCCCCCGTCCCCGGCCCAGAGAAGGAGCAGGCCGAGCGCGTGCTTGCACGGGAACTTGCGGCTCGGGCAACTGCACTTGTACGCCGGGCCCGCCACGTCCGCCGTGTCTATCACCGTCTGATACGGCTTGCTGCCGCTGCCCTTGCACAGTCCCCACACGGCCCCCTCGCCGGAACTTCCCGCCCGCGACCACGGCCCGGCGATGCCGAGCCTGCTTCCCGCCTTCTGTGACGACGCGTCAGGTGCCAGTGCCAGCACCTGGTCCGCCGTCCAGCGCACCCCCTGCTGAGTCATGAGTCGAAGGTAGGTCCCGGCACTGACAATCGACCTCGCGCTCATTATCCGCGCAGGTCAGGGGTGTTCCGCGGTCGATTGTCAGTGGCGTGGTGCACGGTGGGACACATCGCGGCCAAGCCGTCGGCGCAGCAGCGTCGTTGCTGGTGGGTGCTGCCCGGACGCGCACGCCGCGGCACTGACGCACGCACGATCTGGAGGGGGATCACATGTCTGTTTCCGTGGAGTCGGCCGGGTCGGCCACCACGTCCGCCGGGGCGGTGGGGGAGGCGCCGGACGCGGGGACCGAGGAGGCGGTGGAAGAGGGGGCCGAGCAGGCGCTGCGGCCGCACGCCGAGGACGCCTTCGCCGCCGAACTCGCCGCGCTGGCCGAGCAGGACGACCGGCCGCGCCCGGCCCGCTGGCTGCTCTCGCCCTGGGCCGTGGCGACGTATCTGCTGGGCGGCACGCTGCCCGACGGCACCGTGATCACACCGAAGTACGTGGGACCGCGCCGCATCGTCGAGGTCGCCGTCACGACGCTCGCCACCGACCGCGCCCTGCTGCTCCTCGGCGTCCCCGGCACCGCCAAGACCTGGGTGTCCGAGCACCTGGCCGCGGCGGTCAGCGGCGACTCGACGCTGCTGGTGCAGGGCACGGCGGGCACGCCGGAGGAGGCCATCCGGTACGGCTGGAACTACGCGCGGCTGCTCGCGCACGGCCCGAGCCGGGCGGCGCTGGTGCCGAGCCCGGTGATGCGGGCCATGGCCGACGGCATGACGGCCCGCGTCGAGGAGCTGACCCGCATCCCCGCGGACGTACAGGACTCGCTGATCACGATCCTGTCCGAGAAGACCCTGCCGATACCGGAACTGGGCGAGGAGGTGCAGGCCGTCCGCGGCTTCAACCTGATCGCCACCGCCAACGACCGCGACCGCGGCGTGAACGACCTCTCCAGTGCGCTGCGCCGCCGCTTCAACACCGTCGTCCTGCCGCTGCCCGAGAGCGCCGATGCCGAGGTCGACATCGTCTCGCGCCGCGTCGACCAGATCGGCCGTTCCCTCGACCTGCCGACCGGCCCGGACGGAATCGACGAGATCCGCCGCGTCGTCACGGTCTTCCGCGAGCTGCGCGACGGCGTCACCACGGACGGGCGTACGAAGCTGAAGTCCCCCAGCGGGACGCTGTCCACGGCCGAGGCGATCTCCGTGGTCACCAGCGGCCTCGCCCTCGCCGCGCACTTCGGTGACGGCGTGCTGCGCCCCGGCGACGTCGCCGCGGGCATCCTCGGCGCCGTCGTGCGGGACCCCGCCGCCGACCGCGTGATCTGGCAGGAGTATCTGGAAGCGGTCGTGCGCGAGCGCGACGGGTGGAAGGACTTCTACCGCGCCTGCCGCGAGGTCAGCGCATGACCGCCACCGAGGAGCGCACGGCGGCCGGGGGCGGTGCCGCCGCGCGGGAAGCCGGTGCGGGCGGGCCGCTGCTGCTCGGCGTGCGGCACCACGGGCCGGGTTCCGCGCGGGCCGTGCGGAGCGCGCTCGACGCGGCCGCGCCGCGGGTGGTGCTGATCGAGGGGCCACCGGAGGCCGACGGCCTCGTGGCGCTGGCCGCCGAGGCCGACATGCGCCCGCCGGTCGCGCTGCTCGCCCACATCGTGGACGAGCCGGGCCGGTCGGCGTTCTGGCCGCTGGCCGAGTTCTCCCCGGAGTGGGTGGCGATCCAGTGGGCGGTACGGCGGGGGGTGCCGGTGCGGTTCATGGATCTGCCGGCTGCGCATTCGCTGGCGCGGGGCGAGGGGGACGAGGCGCGGGACGGGGGCGGCTCCGGCGGCGAGGGGGGCGCCCAGGATTCGGCTCCTGGTTCGGCTCCGGCTCCGGACGAGGCTCCGGCTCCGGATGTGGACTCGGCCGACGGCCTTGAGGGAGCGGACGGTTCCGGGAACGGCGACGGGGGCGCCGCGGGCGAGACGCTGAGGGTCGACCCGTTGGCGGTGCTCGCCGAGACCGCCGGGTACGACGACCCGGAGCGCTGGTGGGAGGACGTGATCGAGCACCGTGCGGGCGGCGGTGACGCGTTCGCGCCGTTCGAGGCGCTCGGCGAGGCCATGGGGGCGCTGCGTGAGACGTACGACAGCGGCGGGCACGACCGGGACCTGCTGCGCGAGGCGTACATGCGGCTCCAGGTGCGGGCGGCACAGCGGGAGTTCGGGACCGGGCACGTCGCCGTGGTCTGCGGGGCCTGGCATGTGCCCGCCCTGCGCCGGAAGACGTCCGTGGTCGCCGACCGGGCGCTGCTCAAGGGGCTGCCCAAGGTCAAGGTCGACATGACGTGGGTGCCGTGGACGCACCGGCGGCTGTCGCGGCACAGCGGGTACGGGGCGGGCATCGACTCGCCCGGCTGGTACGGGCACCTGTTCAGCGCGCTCGACCGGCCCGTCGAGCGCTGGCTGACCAAGGTCGCGGGGCTGCTCAGGGACGAGGACCGCCTGGTGTCGTCCGCGCACGTCATCGAGGCGGTGCGGCTGGCCGAGACGCTCGCCGTGATGCGGGGGCGGCCGCTGCCCGGGCTCACCGAGACGATGGACGCCGTGCGGGCCGTGATGTGCGAGGGCTCGGACGTGCCGCTCGCGCTCGTGCACGACCGTCTTGTGGTCGGCGATGTCCTCGGCGAGGTGCCGGACGCGGCGCCCGCCGTGCCGCTCCAGCGGGATCTCACCCGGCTCCAGCGCAAGCTTCGGCTCAAGCCGGAGGCGCTGGAACGGGAGCTGGAACTCGACCTCCGCAAGGACACCGACGCCGCTCGCAGCCGCCTGCTGCACCGGCTGCGGCTGCTCGGCGTCGGCTGGGGCGAGCCGGTCGAGTCGCGCGGGAGCACGGGCACGTTCCGGGAGAGCTGGCGGTTGCGGTGGGAGCCCGAGCTGTCGGTGCGGGTCGCCGAGGCGGGGGTGTGGGGCACCACGGTGGTGGGCGCCGCGACCGCCAAGGCCGAGGCGGACGCGGTCGGCGCGGGGGCGTTGGCCGAGGTGACGGCGCTGGCCGAGCAGTGCCTGCTGGCCGAGTTGCCGGAGGCGTTGCCCGTGGTGATGCGGGTGCTTGCCGACCGGGCCGCGCTCGACGCCGACGTCGGGCATCTGGCCCAGGCGCTGCCTGCGTTGGTGCGGTCGCTGCGGTACGGGGATGTTCGGGGGACGGACACCGGGGCCCTGGGGGAGGTGGCTCTTGGGCTCGCAGAGCGTGTGTTCGTGGGGTTGCCGCCTGCATGTGTGGGGCTCGACGCGGAGGCGGCGGGGGCCATGCGGGGGCATGTGGATGCGGTTCACCTGGCGGTGGGGCTCTTGGGGGAGCTTGCTGGCGGGGGCGCCTCGGGCGGGGGCGGTGCCCCGGGTGCCCCGGTCGGGCCGGGTGGGCCGGGTGAGCCGGGGCCGGAGTTGGACGAGGCGGTGCCCGGCACCGTGGGCGCAGCGGGAGCGGCTGGGGCGGCGGGCGCGCCAGGTTCGGAGGGAACCGCCGGTGTGGCAGGGGCCGTTGGGGTTCGGGCGCGGTGGCAGCGGGTTCTGCGGGGGCTTGTGGGGGGTGCGCGGGTTGCCGGGGGTGTTCGGGGGCGGTGTGCTCGGCTGTTGATGGATGACGGGGTGCTCGCGGAGGGGGAGGCCGCTCGGTTTGTGGGGCTTGCGCTGTCGCCTGGTACCGAGCCGGGTGAGGCCGCCGCTTGGATCGAGGGGTTCCTTGGGGGCGGCGCCGGGGGCGGGCTGCTGCTCGTGCACGACGAGCGGTTGCTCGGGTTGGTCGACCAGTGGCTGACGGGGGTTTCGGCGGACGCCTTCGTCGACGTACTGCCGCTGCTGCGGCGCACGTTCGGCGCGTACGAAACGGGTGTGCGTCGGAGTCTGGGCGAGCTGGTGCGTCGGGGGCCGGGGCAGTCCGGTGCGGCGGTGCCCCCGGCCGAGGGTGTGTCCGGCTTCGGGGCCGAGCTGGATCCGGGGCGTGCGGACGCGGTGCTTCCGGTGGTGGGGCTGTTGTTGGGGCTCGGGGATGGGCCGGAGAGGCCGGGAAGAGGTGGTGCGGGGCGAGGCGGTGCTGTGGATGGCGGTGGAGGGCCGCCCGGCGTTGTGGAGGGTGACGGGTTGCGTGGGAGCTCGCTGGCGGGGGTGGCGTGATGGGGGACGTAGGCATGGGTGAGGTGGACGGCGTGGGGAGCGTGGACGTGGACCGTGAGGGGGGCGTGGACATGGATGGTGGTGGGGGCGTGGACGTGGCGGGGGCCGCGGGGGAGCGGTTGCGGCGGTGGCGGTTGGTGCTCGGTGGGGGCGGGGCCGATGGGACCGGGTGTCAGTTGGGCGGGCGGGACGCGGCGATGGACGGGGCGTTGGGGGCGCTCTACGGGGGTGGGGGGAAGAAGGAGCGGGGGGAAGGGCGTTCGGCCGGGCTCGGGGCTTCGGCGCCTGCCGTCGCGCGGTGGCTCGGGGACATCAGGACGTACTTCCCCTCGTCCGTCGTGCAGGTCATGCAGCGTGACGCCATCGACCGGCTCGGCCTGTCCGCGCTGCTCCTGGAGCCCGAGATGCTGGCGGCCGTCGAGGCGGACGTCCATCTGGTCGGCACGCTGCTCTCGTTGAACAAGGCGATGCCCGAGACCACGAAGGAGACCGCGCGGGCCGTCGTACGGAAGGTGGTCGACGACCTGGAGAAGAAGCTCGCCTCCCGCACCCGCGCCACCCTCACCGGCGCGCTCGACCGCAGCGCCCGCGTCAGCAGGCCGCGCCACCACGACATCGACTGGAACCGCACCATCGCGGCGAACCTCAAGAACTACCTGCCCGAGTACCGGACGGTGGTCCTCGAGCGGCTCATCGGGTACGGGCGGGCCGCGCAGTCGGTGAAGAAGGACGTCATCCTCTGCATCGACCAGTCCGGTTCGATGGCGGCGTCCGTCGTGTACGCCTCCGTGTTCGGGGCGGTGCTCGCCTCGATGCGGTCCATCAGCACCAGGCTCGTCGTGTTCGACACGAACATCGTGGACCTGACGGACCAGTTGGACGACCCCGTGGACGTGCTGTTCGGTACGCAGCTCGGCGGTGGTACGGACATCAACAGGGCGCTCGCGTACTGCCAGGCGCAGATCACCCGGCCCGCGGAGACCGTCGTCGTCCTCATCTCCGACCTCTACGAAGGCGGTATCCGCAACGAGATGCTGAAGCGGGTCGCGGCGATGAAGGCGTCCGGCGTGCAGTTCGTGACGCTGCTCGCGCTGTCCGACGAAGGGGCGCCCGCGTACGACCGCGACCACGCGGCGGCGCTCGCCGCGCTGGACGCGCCCGCGTTCGCCTGCACGCCCGACCTCTTCCCGGACGTGATGGCGGCGGCGATCGAGAAGCGGCCGCTGCCCATACCGGACATGCATACGCATCGGTAACAGGGGACTTGCGCGACGGCCGCACCCTCGTGCGAGTATCGACGCCCCGCCCACGCGGAGCGAGTGGTTCCGCGTGCTGCGCGCCCGTCCCTCCGGGCCGCTGGGGGTTGCTTCGCAGGCCTCTTGGCAGGCTTCTCACGGAAGGTCGTTCCCGCCTTGGTTTCCGCAGTCGTTCGGTCCGGTACGGCGGTGCGCCTCGTGCGCGCGGTCGTCGGGCGGCGCGCGCTGCGGGTGCTGGTGCTGCTCGCCGGGTTCGTCGTCATCGGCCTCGTGTGCGGGGAGCGGGCGCGGGCGGCGGAAGGCGGCGACGCGGTGGACGCGGTGCGGGGGGTGGCTCGGCCCGTGGTGGAGCCCGCGGTACCTCCCGTACGGGAGGTCGCCGACGAGGCGGCGCGGGGTGCGCACGAGGCACCGTCCACGGCCTTGCCTGAGCCGGGGCGGGCGTTGCCCGCGCGGAGCGCGACGCTCTCGGAGCCGCGTCGGGTGCTGCCCGAGCGTGAGCGCGTGGCGCCCGAGGCCCGGCGCGTGGTGGCGGAGCCGCGGCGGCTGTTGTCCGACGCGGGGCGGTTGGTGCCGAAGGCCAAGAGCTTGGTGGCCGAGCCGCAGCGCGTGCTGCCCGAGGTGTTGCTGCCGGGGGCCGGAGGTGGCGCCGGGCGTGACGGCGATGGCGGCGGGACCGGGGCAACAGGGCCCGGAGGATCCGGCGTTGACGACGGACACCGGGGGCGCGGCGCCGAGCGTCCGCGCCACGACGGTCGTGGCGGTCCTGGCGGCCGGGACAGCGGTGACGAGGACCGGGGCGATGCGGCGTACGGGCCGCGTCTCGACTCCTCGTACCCCTATGGCAGTTGGACCCCGGCGAGCGGCGATCGCTTCGGTGACCGTCGTGGCGACGAGGCGCGGGACGGCGGCGGGGCCGCGTTCGGCGAGCACGGGAACGGTGGGCCGGAGAGGGCTCCGTTGCCCGGGCGGCCCGGTGGTTGTGCGAGCGGTCAGTCGGCGGGTGACGGGAGCGCGCAGCGTCACGCCGATCCGGGTGCCGTCGGCTCCGGTGGCCGTGGTGGGGTCCGCCTCGTGGCCGGGCCCCGGGTGGCGGCCGATGCCGCGCCGGTGCGCGAGAGACACCGGGACATCCTCGAATTCCCTGGCTAGGGCGGCCCGTTCCCCGCTCGACCCGCCGCGCGGGGGCGGCACGGGTCTGCCCGCCGGTCGCAGGGCCGGTTCCACAGCCAGCACGAATCCGAAGGATCAGACGTACGCATGAACAAGAACATTCGCCGTTCCATTGTCATAGCCGCCGGTGTCACCGGTGCGTGGGCGCTCGGCTCGGCCGTCGCCAGCGCGGACGAACTGCCCGCGCACTCTGTCGCCGTGCCCGACCAGGCGGCGGACGCCGCCGCCGACGCCAAGGGTGAGGTCGACGACGTCCAGAAGGGCGTCCAGGACGTCCAGAAGAAGGCCCCCGTCGTGCGGGACGTCCATGGCACCGTGACCGACGCGCAGGACAAGGTGTCCGGCGTGCGCGGCACGGTCTCGGGCGTGCAGGACAAGGTGTCCGGCGTGCGCGGCACCGTCTCCGGCGTGGACGATCAGGTCGACATTTCAGGTGTCTCCGGTGTCTCCGGTGCCTCCGATGTCTCCGGTGCCTCCGGCCTGCGGGACAAGGTCCGGGACACCGTCCAGGACAAGGCCGATGTCCAGGGCAAGGTCGCCGACGTCGCGCAGGGCAAGGTCGCCGACGTCGACCCCCAGCGCGTCGGGGAGATCGACTACCTCTTCGGCCCCCTCTCCGCCTTCGCCCCTCAGCTCGACGGCATCGGCGCCCCCCAGCTCGACAGCATCGACGCCGCCCACGCCGTCGACGGCACGGTCGGCACCGTCGACGCGGGCGGCACCGCCCGAGGCGCCCAGGACCTCGCCGCGGCCACCCTCACCACCGCGGGCCCGACCGTCGACGGCGCCTCCGACTCCGTGCTGCCCCCGGTCGCGGGGACGGCCGTCGACGGCGTGGTCCCGGTCGCGCTGGGCGCCGTCGGGGACGTGAGCTACCTGGCGCAGGGCGTGCTCGGCGACGTGCAGCCGTTCGTGGGCGGCGTCGTCGCGGACGTGCCGCCGTTCGCGCAGGCGGTCGTGGCGGACGACGTGCAGCCGTTCGCCGGTGGTGTGGTCGGGTCGGTGCAGCCGCTCGTGGAGTCGGTGACCGAGCAGGTCAGCCCGGTCGTGGGCGGTGTCGGCGGCAGCGCGGACGGCCTCGTGCGGGGTGCCGTGGGCGAGGTGAGCCCGTTCGCGGGCGGGGTGGTCGCCGACGTGCAGCCGTTCGCCGAGGACCTGACCGGCACGGTCGGCGCCGACGCGGGGTCGCTCGCGGGGAACGCCGTCACCGGCGCGCGGGACGTGACGGGCGTGGTCACCCCGGACTACCTGCCGGGCGGCGGCGCGACGGGCCTGCCGGTGTACGACGCGGCGTACCAGTCGACGTACAACGGCTGACCCCGGCCGCCCGTACGACGGCCGCCGCGCAGCCGCGCACCGGCCGACCGGCGTACAGCGGCTGATCACCCCCGCCTACGGCGGCCGCCACTGCTGACACGCACGGCGGCCGCCACTGCTGACACGCACGGCGGCCGCCACTGCTGACACGCACGGCGGCCGTCACTGCTGACACGCACGGCGGCCGCCACTGCTGACACGCACGGCGGCCGCCACTGCTGACACGCACGGCGGCCGCCACTGCTGACACGCACGGCGGCCGCCACTGCTGACACGCACGGCGGCCGCCACCGCCGACACGCACAGCGGCTGATCACAACCGCAAACGCCACGAACCGGGGCCCGCGCACCCCTCGCGACCCGAGCCGCGCGCCCGCCCCCAGGCCCCGGCACGCCCGGAGACGGCGCGTGCCGGGGCCACCCGACACGCCCGGCGTCCGCGATCTGTGACAGTCATCACCGCGCAAATGTGATCTGCGATTTAGGGACGCACGGCCCGCGGCGATAACCTGCGAGACGGACATGCCGCGTACCGGACTTTCGGCTACGCCTCCCTTGTGACAGCGCAGTCACGTTGCCCTTCGCGGCACGCCCACGCAGAGCACGCAGAGACTGAAGCCGCTGCACGGCGGCGCGAGATCACTGAAAAGGGACGGACGCGCGTGGACCTGTTCGAGTACCAGGCGAGGGACCTCTTCGCCAAGCACGGTGTACCGGTGCTGGCCGGTGAAGTCATCGACACGCCTGAGGCGGCGCGCGAGGCCACCGAGCGGCTTGGCGGCAAGTCGGTAGTGAAGGCGCAGGTGAAGGTCGGTGGCCGCGGCAAGGCCGGCGGCGTGAAGCTGGCCGCCTCCGCGGACGAGGCCGTCGCTCGCGCGACGGACATCCTCGGGATGGACATCAAGGGCCACACGGTCCACAAGGTGATGATCGCCGAGCTGTCCCCGGAGATCGAGGCGGAGTACTACGTCTCGTACCTCCTCGACCGCACCAACCGCACCTTCCTCGCCATGGCGTCGGTGCAGGGCGGCATGGACATCGAGGAGGTCGCGGAGAAGACCCCCGAGGCCCTCGCGAAGGTCCCGGTCAACGCCGTCGAGGGCGTGAACATCGAGAAGGCCCGCGAGATCGTGGCCCAGGCGAAGTTCCCGGCCGACGTGGCCGAGGGTGTCGCCGAGGCCATGGTGACCCTGTGGGACACCTTCGTCGCCGAGGACGCGCTCCTCGTCGAGGTGAACCCGCTGGTGAAGACCAAGGACGGCCGCATCCTGGCCCTGGACGGCAAGGTCTCGCTCGACGAGAACGCCGACTTCCGCCAGCCCGACCACGAGGCTCTCGAGGACAAGGACGCAGCCAACCCGCTCGAGGCTGCCGCCAAGGCCAAGAACCTCAACTACGTCAAGCTCGACGGCGAGGTCGGCATCATCGGTAACGGTGCCGGTCTGGTCATGTCGACCCTGGACGTCGTCGCGTACGCCGGTGAGAACCACGGCGACGTGAAGCCCGCCAACTTCCTCGACATCGGTGGCGGCGCCTCCGCCGAGGTGATGGCGAACGGCCTGGAGATCATCCTCGGCGACCCGGACGTCAAGTCCGTCTTCGTCAACGTCTTCGGCGGCATCACCGCCTGCGACGAGGTCGCCAACGGCATCGTGCAGGCCCTGGAGCTCCTCAAGTCCAAGGGCGAAGAGGTCACCAAGCCGCTGGTCGTGCGCCTCGACGGCAACAACGCGGAGCTGGGTCGCAAGATCCTCAGCGACGCCAACCACCCGCTGGTCCAGCGCGTGGACACCATGGACGGCGCGGCCGACAAGGCCGCCGAGCTCGCTGCGGCTGCGAAGTAAGGGACGAGGGACTCAGACCACCATGGCTATCTTCCTCAACAAGGACAGCAAGGTCATCGTCCAGGGCATGACCGGTGCCACGGGCATGAAGCACACCAAGCTCATGCTGGGTGACGGCACCGACATCGTCGGCGGCGTGAACCCGCGCAAGGCGGGCACGAAGGTCGACTTCGACGGCACCGAGGTTCCGGTCTTCGGCACCGTCAAGGAGGCCATGGAGGCGACGGGCGCCAACGTCTCCGTCCTCTTCGTGCCCCCGGCCTTCTCCAAGGCCGCCGTCGTCGAGGCGATCGACGCCGAGATTCCGCTCGCGGTCGTCATCACCGAGGGCATCGCGGTCCACGACTCCGCCGCCTTCTGGGCGTACGCGAAGTCGAAGGGCAACAAGACCCGCATCATCGGCCCGAACTGCCCGGGTCTGATCACGCCGGGTCAGTCGAACGCGGGCATCATCCCGGGCGACATCACCAAGCCGGGCCGCATCGGCCTGGTGTCGAAGTCCGGCACGCTGACCTACCAGATGATGTACGAGCTCCGTGACATCGGCTTCTCGTCGGCCGTCGGCATCGGTGGCGACCCGGTCATCGGTACGACGCACATCGACGCCCTGGAGGCGTTCGAGGCTGACCCCGACACCGACCTGATCGTCATGATCGGTGAGATCGGCGGCGACGCCGAGGAGCGCGCGGCGGACTACATCAAGGCCAACGTGACGAAGCCGGTCGTCGGGTACGTCGCGGGCTTCACCGCGCCCGAGGGCAAGACGATGGGGCACGCCGGCGCCATCGTCTCCGGGTCCTCCGGTACGGCTGCCGCCAAGAAGGAGGCCCTTGAGGCCGCCGGTGTGAAGGTCGGCAAGACGCCGACCGAGACGGCGAAGCTGGCGCGGGCGATTCTCGCCGGCTGAGCTTCCGCTCGCTGAAAGCGGGCCCGCACCCCTTGCCCGGGGTGCGGGCCCGCTTCCGTTGCCCGGGGCGCCGGGGTGCTCTCCGCCGGGTCGGGAGCCGCCCTGCGGCACGACTGCCCGCAGCGAGTGGGGGGGGAGCTACTCGGCCTTCGGCAGGAGGCGGGCCGGGCCTCTTGTTTCCTCCTTGCGGAGCTTTTCGCGGAGCACTTCGTCCTCGTACGAGAGGGGGCCGGGGCCCATTCTCGGGGGGACGCCGCTGATGGCCCGGCCGGGGGACTGCGGGGGTTCGTAGCGGGTGGGGGCCGTGCGGACGGTGAGGGCTGTGGCGCCGATGATCAGGGCCGTGAAGGCGATGGCCGCGCGGGTCCAGAGGCGGGCCCGGCGCTCGCTGCCGATGCGGACGCGGGCGGGGCGTGGCACCGGCAGGCGTTCGGTGCTGCCGAGCGCGGCGAGGTGCTGGTGCAGTACCTCGGGTGGTTCGTCGGCGGCGCGCAGGCGCTCGGCGACGGCCTCGCGGGCGTGCAGCAGGCGGCTCGCGGCGGCCGGTGTGCTGGCCTCCGTCTCGGCTGCGGTCTCGGGCAGGCCGAGGCCGACGCCGTCGTAGAGGAGGAGCGTGCGGCGCTGTGCCGGCGGCAGGTGCAGGAGTGCGCCGAGCAGGGCGCGGTGGGTCTCGTCGGCGGGCGGTACGTCGGGCTTGCGGTGGGCCGGGCGGAAGCGGTGCCACGGGGACAGCGCGTACTCGTGGGCCGCCGCCCGCACCCAGCCCGCCGGGTCGCGGTCCACGGCCACCTCGGGCCAGCGTTGCCAGGCCAGTTGGAAGGCGCGTTCCACGGCCTCGCGGGCCAGTGCGCGGCGGCCGGTGAGGGCGTACGTCTGCCGTACGAGGGCGGGGGCGGTGCGGGCGCAGAGGGCGTCGAAGGCGGCTTCGGCGGTCGGGGGCCCGTCGGGTGAGGTGGCCGCCGTCGCCGCCTGGGCCGCGGCCTCGGCCTGGGCCTCGGTCAGCTCCCGGGCCGCCGCCCGCTCCTCCGCCCGCGCCTCGGCCTCCGCCTGGACCTGCGCCAGGGTCGGCGTGCTCGGCCGGTCCCGCGCCTCGGGCTTCTCCCCGACCTGCGCCTCGGCCTCGCCTTCGACCTGCGCTTCGGCCTCCCCTTCGACCTGCGCCTCGGCCTCCCCCTCGACCTGCGCCGACGCCCCGACCTCCGCCGCCACCTCCGCCGAGGCCCCCGCCCCCGCCCCCGCGCCTTGCCCCATCGTCAGCTCCTCCAACAGCCGCGCATAGGCCACCCGCCGCTGCCCCCGTGGGTGCGTGCGGCCCGTTTCCCAGGCGCGGACGGTCTCGCGGCTGACGCCGATCTCCGCGGCGACCTCGGCCTGGCTCAGGGACTTCGCCTCGCGGAGCCTGCGGCGTTCCTTGGGGGGAGGCAGTGGGACGGCAGGGCGCTGGGAGGACATGGCTAGCCGATCCGTCGCACGAAAAAGTACATAAACGTATCTTGAGCGACACATCCGGCATTCGCCCGTTACCCGATGAAAGCGCGTGTCGTTGGGAGCATGGCCGCGTGACCCACATGACCGACTCTGGTTCTTTCACGCTCTACCGGAAGCAGGCGGCCCCCGGCCTCGGCACCTGCGTCCTCGGCGGCGCGATCGCCGCGGGGCTCGGGCTCGGCGCGTTCGCGGTCCTGGTGATGGGCCTGTGGATCAGCTCGCCGTACCCGGACAGCGGGCCGGGCGGGGCGCTGCACGTGGCGGCCGCGCTGTGGCTCCTCGCGCACGGCACGGAACTGGTCCGCACCGAGACGCTGTCCGGCGTCCCCGCGCCGGTGGGCGTCACCCCGCTGCTGCTCCTGGCCCTGCCCGCCTGGCTGGTGCACCGCGCGGCGCGCGACGCGGCGGATCCGGAGGAGCGGGCGCTGGGCGTACGCACCGCGTGGGCGGGCGTGGTCGGCGGCTACCTGCTGGTGGCGACGGCCGCGGCCGCCTACGCGGCGGGCGGTGAGCTGCGCCCCTCCTGGCCGAGCGCGGCGGCGCACGTGCCGCTGCTCGCGGTGGCGGCGGCCGGGTTCGGCGTGTGGACGGCGCACGGACGGCCGTCGGGCCCGCTGCCGGACGCGGTGCGGCGCGCGGCGGACGCGCTGCCGGTGCCCGGTGCGGTCCGCCGTCTTTTCGTACGCGGCCTCTTCGTGCGCGAACGCGTGCTCGGCGCGGGCCGCGCGGCCGTCGCGGGGACGGCGGTCCTGGTCGGCGGGGGAGCGCTGCTCGTCGGGGTCGCGGTGGTGCTGCACGGCGGCCCGGTGCGGGAGTCGTTCCTGTCGGTGACCACGGTGTGGTCGGGACGGTTCGCGGTCCTCCTGCTGGCCCTCGCGCTGGTGCCGAACGCGGCGGTGTGGGGCGCCGCGTACGGGCTCGGGCCCGGATTCGTCCTGGGTACGGGGACGGTCGTGGCGCCGCTCGACGCGGCCGCCGCCCCGCTGCTGCCCCCGTTCCCGCTGCTCGCGGCCGTGCCCGAGGCCGGTCCGGGATCGCCGCTCACCTGGGCGGTGGGGGCGGTGCCGGTGGCGGCCGGGTGCGCGCTCGGGTGGTTCGTGGCACGGGCGGCGACGGCCGGGGAGTCCGCCTGGTCGGCGGGGCGGACGGCGGCGGGGGCCGGGACGGCGGCCCTGCTGTGCGGCGTCCTCTGTGCGGGGCTCGCGGGGCTGGCCGGGGGGCCGATGGGGGTCGGGGTGCTGGCCGAGTTCGGGCCGGTGTGGTGGCTGACGGGTCTTGCGGCGGTGGCGTGGACGGGGTTGCTGGGGGTGCCGGTGGGGCTGGGGGTGCGGTGGTGGCGGCTGCGCGCGCGGTCGCGGGCGGGGGCGCCCGGTGCGGCGGAGCGGGTGGGGGCGCCCGGTGCGGCGGAGCGGGTGGGGAAGAGGGCGCGGGGGAGCGGGCGTCGGGCTGGGTGGTGGCGCGGGCTCGGGCTCGGGGTCGGCGGGCGCGGGCTCGGGCGGAGGAAGGCCGAGGGCGTGGCGCCCGGCGGTGCGGCCGAGGTGACGGCGGCCCGCACCGAGGCGGTCACGGGGACCGAGACGGTGGCCGCTCCCGCAGCCGTGACCGCCGCCGAACCGGCCCCCGGCATCGACACCACGGCCCCCGACACCGCCCCGCCGACCACCCTCAGCGCCCCGACCACCTCCAGCGCCCCGACCACCCCCAGCACCCTCCCCTCACCACCCCCACCGCCCACGACACCCCCACTCCCCACCTTCGAGCCCTACGACTTCCTCCCCGACCGAGGCCGGTACCGCGACCCGGACCGGGACCGGTACCGCGCCCCGGACCCGGACCCGGACCGGGACCGGGACCGGGCCCCGGACCGGGAATCGAGCCTCGACCCGGACCGGGAATCGGACCAAGACCCGGACCGGGAATCGGGCCGCGACACCTAGCCGCGAACCCCCGCACCGACGTTGATCAGCACTCCGGAATTCGTGTACGATCTTGACGTAACTTCGGTGCACAGCACGGGAGTCGCGCGTCTGTGGTCCAAGGAAAGACGCCCATCATCCGATGGGAAATGTAGGTGCAAGGCCTGCCGGGCGCTCCAGTGAAGAAGGTCCCCTCACTCCACGAGTGAGGGGACCTTCGCCGTTTCCGCGGTCAGAGGGAAGCAGGGGCCGACAGAGGAGAACGGCCCTCCCACGAACGCGTGGGAGGGCCGTCCGGAAAACCGCGGAGCGCCTCAGTCGCGATCCGTCAGCAGCGGCCGCAGCTCCTTCGGCAACAGGTCCTCACAGTTCTGCTGCGCCTGGTTCGTCAGCGCGTCGTCACGGCAGGTGTAGTAGTCCCGGTAGATGAGCTGCGCGGCGAACGTCGCGAGCACCATGGCCAGCGCCAGCGAAGCCGTCACCAGACCACTGATCGCTGCCGTGGTCTGCGGCCGCCCGCCGGCGCCCCGGGTCCGGGCCCCGTTGGCCCCGCCGTTCCCCCCGGCCCCGCCCGCGGCCCCGGCCGGGGCGGTCGGCGCCGGAGCCGTCGGGTCCATCGGCCTCGGCTTGGCGCGCAGGGCGCTGATGGCCCAGTGCAGACCCAGCGCGCCGAGCAGCAGCGCGACGTACCGCCAGCCGAAGAGCGCGAAGAAGAACGCCCACATGCCGGACAGGAGGGCGTAGCGGGCGCGGCGCTGGGCCGGGTCCGTCGGGTCCCAGCGCATGCCGCCGCCCTGCCCGCCGGAGCCAGGACCGGAACCCTCGGGGCCCTGGCCGCCGCCGGGCCGCTCGCCGAAGCCGCCGTCGGACGACCGCCCGGGCTGCCGGTCGCTCCACTGGCTGCCCCACGGCGAGTCACCGTTGCCGGAGCCGTCGGAACCGCCGGAGCCGTCGCCGCCCGCGGGCCGCCGCGGCTGCCACGGCTGCTCGGGCGTGCCCTCGGGCGGCGGCGCGAACGGATTGTCCTCGGCGGACCCGCCGGAGCCCCCGGACGTACCGGAAGCGGACCCGCCGGAGCCCCCGGACGTACCGGAACCGGAAGACCCGCCGGACGCACCGGAATCGCCGGACCCGTCCGACCCCCGGGGCGGAGACGAAGGCCGCCCCCCGTCCCGCAGCAGTGTCGACCCGTCCCGCCCCCCGCGTGTCGAGCCGGACGCGACATCCGCGAAGGACGGGCCGTACGCGAAGGACGGTGGGAGGCGGAGGCTGCGGTCCGGCATCAGGTGTGCGTCTTCCCCTTGGTAGAGCCCGGCCCCTGGGTAGAGCTCGGCTGGTGGAACCCGGTGGCTCGGCGGCGCCGGGCAACTCGGCGATGGAGCTTGGCTACTGGCTGTTCGGGCGTCTGCCCCCACAGACGCTACCTTCCGGCCGCGCCCCCGTCCCGTGAGGGGCCGTCCGGTGTGCCGGTATCGTTGCTGACGGTCGGCCGCTTCGTAGGGTTCCCCGTATCGGGGAGTACGAAGCCTTCGTACGACCGTACAAAGAGCACTCCCGAGAAAGGGCCCCGTCGTGGCCAAGGCCAAGCGCCTCGTCGTGCTGGTCTCCGGATCAGGTACGAATCTGCAGGCACTGCTCGACGCCGTCGCGGAGCACGGGGCGGACGCCTACGGCGCCGAGGTCGTGGCCGTCGGCGCCGACCGGACCGGCATCGTGGGCCTGGACCGCGCCGAGCGCGCGGGCCTGCCGACGTTCGTGTGCCGGGTGAAGGACTACGCGAGCCGCGCCGAGTGGGACCGGGCGCTGGCCGAGGCCATCGCCGCGTACGAGCCCGACCTGGTCGTGTCGGCCGGGTTCATGAAGATCGTCGGGAAGGAATTCCTGGCCCGGTTCGGCGGACGCACGGTGAACACGCACCCTGCCCTGCTGCCCAGTTTCCCGGGGGCCCACGGCGTGCGCGACGCGCTCGCGTACGGCGCGAAGGTCACCGGCTGCACCGTCCACTTCGTCGACGACGGCGTCGACACCGGCCCGATCATCGCGCAGGGCGTGGTGACGGTCAGGGCCGAGGACGACGAGAGCGCGCTGCACGAGCGCATCAAGGAAGTCGAGCGAGGACTGCTCGTCGAAGTCGTGGGGCGTCTCGCGCGCGACGGCTTCTCGATCGAGGGACGAAAGGTAGTTATCCCGTGACCGCCGAAGGTACGGCCACCACCGCCGAAGGTACGCAGCGCCCCATCAAGCGCGCGCTCATCAGCGTCTACGACAAGACCGGTCTCGAGGACCTCGCGCGCGGGCTCCACGAGTCGGGCGTGGAACTGGTGTCGACCGGGTCCACCGCCGGGCGGATCGCCGCCGCCGGTGTGCCGGTCACCAAGGTCGAGGAGCTGACCGGCTTCCCCGAGTGCCTGGACGGCCGGGTCAAGACGCTGCACCCGCGCGTGCACGCCGGGATCCTCGCCGACCTGCGCCTGGAGACCCACCGCAAGCAGCTCGAAGAGCTCGACGTCGAGCCGTTCGGCCTGGTCGTCGTGAACCTCTACCCGTTCCGCGAGACCGTCGCGTCGGGCGCGAGCTACGACGAGTGCGTCGAGCAGATCGACATCGGCGGCCCCTCGATGGTCCGCGCCGCCGCCAAGAACCACCCGTCGGTCGCGGTCGTCACCAGCCCGTCCCGGTACGCCGACGTGCTCGCCGCCGTCCGCGCGGGCGGCTTCGGCTTCGAGGACCGCAGGGCGCTGGCCGCCGAGGCGTTCCAGCACACCGCCGCGTACGACGTCGCCGTCGCGAACTGGTTCCTGGAGAGCGAGCAGTCCGGCAAGGACGGCTTCCCCGCGTTCGTCGGCGCCGCCTTCGACCTGAAGAACCAGCTCCGCTACGGCGAGAACCCGCACCAGGGCGCCGCGCTCTACACCGACGGCCGCGGTGGCCTGGCCGAGGCCGTGCAGCTGCACGGCAAGGAGATGTCGTACAACAACTACACGGACACGGACGCCGCCCGCCGTGCCGCGTACGACCACGACGACCCGTGCGTGGCGATCATCAAGCACGCCAACCCGTGCGGGATCGCCATCGGCGGGAACGTCGCCGAGGCGCACCGCAAGGCGCACGCCTGCGACCCGCTGTCCGCGTTCGGCGGCGTCATCGCCGTGAACCGGCCGGTGACGCGGGAGCTGGCCGAGCAGGTCGCCGACATCTTCACCGAGGTCATCGTCGCGCCCGACTACGAGGACGGCGCGCTCGAAGCCCTCACCAAGAAGAAGAACATCCGCGTCCTGCGCGCCCCGCAGGCGCCGTCCGCGCCCGTCGAGGTCAAGCCGATCGACGGCGGCGCGCTGCTCCAGGTCACCGACCGGCTCCAGGCCGACGGCGACCACCCCGCCAACTGGACCCTCGCCACCGGCGACGCCCTCTCCCCGGGCGAGCTGGCCGAACTCGTCTTCGCCTGGCGGGCCTGCCGCGCCGTGAAGTCCAACGCGATCCTCCTCGCCAAGGACGGCGCCTCCGTCGGCGTCGGCATGGGCCAGGTCAACCGCGTCGACTCCGCGAAGCTCGCCGTGGAACGCGCGGGCGAGGAGCGCGCCCGCGGCGCCTTCGCGGCGTCCGACGCTTTCTTCCCCTTCCCGGACGGCCTCGAAGTCCTCACCAACGCCGGCGTCAAGGCCGTCGTCCAGCCCGGCGGCTCGGTCCGCGACGAACTGGTCGTGGAGGCGGCGAAGAAGGCGGGCGTGACGATGTACTTCACGGGCACGCGGCACTTCTTCCACTGAGCTGTCGGTACGCGACTGAGCGGCCGGTACGCGACGGCGGCCGCACCCCGCGCCGGGGTGCGGCCGCCGTGCCGTGTGCGCTCAGCACTTACCGACGCTGGAGATCCGGTTGTCCCAGGAGCGGTCGTCGTCGGCGAGGTCCTTCGACAGGTCCTTGAAGTAGTGGCCCGCGCCGACGCGCAGCTTCAGGCCGCCCTGGTCCTTGAGCTGGTACGCGCACATCGTCGTCGCGGTGTTGTTCTTCACCGAGCTGGCCCTGTTGTCCAGGCTGGACTTGATGTTGTACGACCCCGCGTAGAAGCACTCCTTGATGCCGCCCCAGTAGTTGAAGGTGGTGTGCTGGTAGACGCAGAACTTGTCCGCCCGGGCACCGGCGTCCCGAGCACTGCCGCCCGCCCCCTGCGCGGCCGACGGAACGGCCACCGCCACGGTGAGCGCCGCCCCGACGGCCGCCGCGGAGACCATGAGCGTACGGATCCTGGTCATGCGTTTCCCCCTTCTCGCGCCACCCGCTCTTCGGTACGCCCCCGTTGGCCGCACCGAGGTGGTGTGGAGTGGTGCCACCGTCGCAGCGGTGGTCGGCTCCCGGTACCTCGTACGTCCTAGGGCCGGCGCCGGAGCGCAGGTCAGCAGCGCGGGGACCAGGTGTGCGAGCGGGGGCGCAGGGGGACGGGGAAGTTCTTCCTGGCGCCGACCTCCACGCAGTCGAGACGGTCCTTGAGGTGGGCGCGGCCGTAGAAGATGACGTCGACGTACTTCTCGCCCATCGAGGTGTCCCGGCCGTGGTTGAAGACCGACCGGGCCGCCTCGTCGTCCGCCCAGCCGCACCAGGCCTCGCCGCCCTGCCAGTGCGAGTCGTCGCCGACCCAGGCGCACAGGTCGCCCGCGCCGTCCCTCCCGGTGAAGAAGCAGACGGCGCCCAGGGGGCAGCGGTCGTAGCCGGAGCGGCCGTCGGCCCCGGGGATGCGGGAGACGTCCCGGCTGTCGCCGACGAGGGTCGGGCTGGACGTGGGCCGCTTCCTGGCGGCGTCCGGCCCGGGGCCGTCGTCGGCGAGGGTGGTCCAGGCGATGCCGACGCCGAGGGCGAGGAGGGCCGCCGTCGCACCCGCGACGAGCCGTGCGCGGCCCCGTCTCCGGAACCGGGGCCGTCCCCGTACCGCGCGGCGGGACAGGCCCCGCCGCTCCGGCGGCGCCCCCGCCGCCACGGCCGTCACCCTCCGCAGCAGGAGCGACGCGTCGTACCGGGCCCGTTCCGCGTGCGTACGGGACAGGCAGTCCGTGACGATGTCCCGCCACGCCGCCGGGAGCCGGGGCGACAGGCGCAGCTCGTCGGTGCCACGGGCGTAGCGGACGACGGCGTCCCTGCGGGCCGACGGGGTGCCGCCCGGCCAGGGGAACGTGCCCGTGAGGGTGTGGTGGGCGAGGACGCCGAAGGCCCAGATGTCGGCGGTCGGACGGATCCGCGCGCCGCGTTCGCCGACCTCGCCCCACAGGAGTTCCGGCGGGGTGTAGTCGACGGTGGCGAAGGCGGGCGCGTAGGCGTGGGTGCCGTCCAGCTCCGCGGCCGTGCTGAAGTCGGCGAGGCGCGCCGAACCGTCCCGCATCAGCAGTACGTTGGCGGGCTTCAGGTCGCCGTGCACCCAGCCCGCGGCGTGCAGCTGGCCGAGGCCTTCGCAGACCTGGGCGAGGATCGCGGGTCCGGCGGGCGGCGCGGGCCCGGAGCCGGTGAGCCGGTCCAGGGACGTCTCGGCCCGCTCCAGTACGAGGACGGTGGCGCCGTCGAGCGCGGGCAGCGCCGGGTCGTCCACGGTGAGCGTCTCGTACAGCCGGATCAGGCGTGGCCTGTCGCGCAGGCGGCGCAGCAACTCCAGTTCGCGCTCGGCCAGTTCGCGCAGGTGGGCGAGTTGGCGCGGGGTGCGGGTCCCGGTGGGCAGGAACTTCAGGGCGGCCGTGCGGGGCAGGCCCGAGCCGTCGTCGGCGGGGCCGGGGCGGCGGGCCGCGTAGACGCTGCCGAAGGCGCCCGTGCCGAGCGGCTCGCGGACGGTCCAGCGCCCCACGCGGTAGTCGCGTGCCACCTCGACCACGTACGGGGCGTCGTCCCGCGCGCTCACCGGGCCCCCGCCGCCCCGGCCAGGATGCCCAGGTCGTCCTCGCGCACCAGGTCGAAGCGCAGGGCGAGGGAGACCAGGGACTCCTTCTTGCCGTTGAGGCGGGGGCCCGGGGCGGCGGGCCCTGGGCCGGTCGGCCGGAGGCGCAGCTTGATGGCGAGGTAGTCGATGTTCCACTGCACCGCCGCCCGGTTCGCCGTCGGCCAGATCGGTGCCAGCCGGGCCGTGAGCTGGTCGACGGTGGGGGCGGGGGCGTGCGGGGCGCCGCGGAGGCGGGGCTCGCAGAGGGCGGCCAGGACGGCGAAGTAGCGCTTGGTCGGGTCCAGGCCGAAGGCGGGGCGGGTGGTGGCGCCGTCGGCCCGGGGGCCCGCGCTCGCGTAGTCGTGCCGCGGTGCCCAGACGTCGAAGTGCAGCAGCTCGCCCGCGGCGGGCAGCACGACGCGGGCGAACTCGAACGGCACCGGCGCGTCCAGGCGCCCCGGGGCGACCTTGATGTGCTCGCCCGCGCCCTCCGGGTTCTCCACGGCGTACGTCTGGTGCGCGCTGAGGTTGCTCAGCACCCAGAACGCGCCCTGCGCGGTGATCTCACCGGCGGCGCGCGACACCCCCTCGTGCGCGAGGACCAGGTCGTTGCTCCCGGCCCGCCGCCCGAACCGCAGCCGCTCCCCGGGCGCGAGCCGCAGTTGCTCCCCGTGCCCGGCCCCGGGCACCACGATCACGCTGTACACGGACATGACGCGTCCTTCCCCCGATGTCCCCCGTGCTTCCCCGCCGCACAGGGTAGGGAGAACACGCCCCGGGGATAAGGCGGCGGGCCGCAACTCCCGTGAAGAATCAGGGAGGTGCGGCCCGCGGGGCCGTGCGGCGGGGTGCCGTGCGCCGGGTGGGCCGGATGGGGCGTGGGTCAGCCCTTGACGGCGGCCCGGACCCGGCTGACGGCTCGGCCTCGGGTGACGGTTCAGCCCTTGATGACGACGGTGCCGCAGACCTTGTCGGCGAAGGTCTGCTTCTTGTCGTCCCACAGCGGCCACAGCCAGCCGAGGTAGATCGGCAGGGAGTCCAGGAAGTGGGCGAGCCTGCGGACGAACGCCATGCCGACGCCGACCGGCCGCCCGTCCAGCTCGCGCAGCAGCCGGATGCCGACGGCCTTCTTGCCGATGGTCTGGCCGGTCCTGCCCTCCTGGATCAGCTGGTAGATCGCGAAGGCGATGATGGCGAGGACGCCGACGAGGATGAGGACGACTCCGGCGCCGCCCCTGCCCACGGCGACACCGATGCCGATGATGAGGTACACGAGGCCGAAGACCAGGCCGTCGATGAGCAGCGCGCCCGCGCGCAGACCCCAGTGCGCCAGCTCCGGGCGGGGCGCGTACCCGGCCGGGTCGTAGCCGTAGCCCGGCTGCTGCTGCGGGTAGCCGCCGTACGGGGCCTGGCCGGGACCGGGCTGCGGGTAGGGCGCGTAGCCCTGGCCCGGATAGCCGCCCTGCTGCGGCGGTACGCCTTGCGGGGGCTGCTGCGGGTAGCCGTAACCGGGCCCCTGGCCCGGCTGGGGCTGCTGGGGCGGGTGCCCGTAGGGGTTGCTCATGGTGGGGATTCCTCCGTCGGGGAGCTGCGTGCGGGGACGGCGCGGCACGCGCGGAGGAACGTTCACAGATGCGTCGGTCCCCCCGACTCCGGCCGCGGCACTGTGGCCCACATGCTTCTGCAGCGCCGTCGTGTTTGTCCAGCCAGCTCACGGAACGTTGTGCGAGTGCAACCGCGGGGGTGGCGGGCGGGCGTCCGGGTGCCCCCGGATTGGTACCCGGGCGGGCTCATCCGCGAGGATGGGGGCATGACCGCCCAGATTCTCGATGGCAAGGCCACCGCAGCAGCGATCAAGTCCGAACTGACCGCCCGCGTGGCGGCCCTGAAGGAAAAGGGCGTCACGCCCGGCCTCGGCACCGTCCTGGTCGGTGACGACCCGGGCAGCCAGAAGTACGTGGCGGGCAAGCACCGCGACTGCGCACAGGTCGGCATCGCCTCCATCCAGCGCGAACTGCCCGCGACCGCCTCGCAGGAGGAGATCGAGGCCGTCGTGCGCGAGCTGAACGACGACCCGGCGTGCACCGGCTACATCGTGCAACTGCCGCTGCCCAAGGGCATCGACGAGAACCGCATCCTGGAGCTGATGGACCCGGCCAAGGACGCCGACGGACTGCACCCCACCAACCTGGGCCGCCTCGTCCTCAACGAGCCCGCGCCGCTGCCCTGCACCCCGTACGGGATCATCCGCCTGCTCCGCCGGCACAACGTGGAGATCAAGGGCGCGGAGGTCGTGGTCGTCGGCCGCGGCGTGACCATCGGCCGGCCGATGCCGCTGCTGCTCACCCGCAAGTCGGAGAACGCCACCGTCACGCAGTGCCACACCGGCACCCGTGACCTCTCCTCCCACCTGAAGCGCGCCGACATCATCGTGGCGGCGGCCGGGGTGCCGCACCTGATCAAGGCCGAGGACGTGAAGCCCGGCGCCGCCGTGCTCGACGTCGGCGTCTCGCGCGACGGCAACGGCAAGATCGTCGGCGATGTCGAGCCGGCCGTCGCCGAGGTCGCCGGGTGGATCTCGCCCAACCCGGGCGGCGTCGGCCCGATGACCCGCGCCCAGCTCCTCGTCAACGTCGTCGAGGCCGCGGAACGTGCCGCCGCCGAGGGCTGACCTGTTGAAGGGTGACCCCATGAACGTAGAGGCGAAGGACGGGTCCACGGACCCGTCCCGGGGTGCGGCCACGGACCCGGAGCCGGACACGTCCGCCGAGTCCGGCGCGGCGGTCGCCGCCGAGGCGCCGGGTGCTCCCGAGGCGTCTCCCGAGGCGTCCGGCGATCCCGACGCCCACGGCCAGCCCACCGCCAAGGGTGCCGTCAGCGCCCCCGGGCCCGACGGTGAGCCCCGCAAGGTCTCGCGGCGGTTCCCGCTGTTCACCCGGGACACCGCGCGGCCCGAGGGCGGGGGGCGTGCGGCGTCGGGGGACGCGCCTGCCCCGGCGCGGCAGTGGCCGCTGCTCAGTGTGGTGTCGCTGGTCGGGCTCGGGCTGCTCCTGACCGCCTTCGACGTGTTCCGCGTCGGCACGATACTGATCGGGCTCGCGCTGCTCGTGGGGGCCGTGATGCGCTGGTGGCTGCCGGGCGTCGGCATGCTGGCGGTGCGCTCACGGTTCACGGACATGGTGACGTACGGGAGTCTCGGCCTGGCGATCGTGCTGCTCTCGATGATGGCGCAGCCGAACCCGTGGCTGGAGATCCCGTTCCTCGACGACACGCTGCACTTCACGATCAGCAGCTAGCCGTCGGACAGCGCTTGTCGGCACACGCCAACGGCCCGTACTCGCCAGGAGAGTACGGGCCGTTGGCCGTGGGGGCAGGGGGTGTTGCGATCGGCTGCGGGCCCGTTCCTTCGTGCGCCCCCGCACGAAGCCGCATACCTCAGTGGTCTGTAGTTGTCCTGCCGTGTACCGCCGTGCACTGCTGCCTGGTGCTGTATTCGGGGCGCAGGCCCGGTCCCCCGTGCAAACCCCCGTTTGCAGGCCCGCGCCCCCTTCCCCCGGCGCGCCGTTTCAAGGCGGCGCGGGTGGTGGTGCTGGGCAAGAACCTACGCGGGACGGGGAGGGGCCGTCGTCCTGTGCCGGGTTGACGTTCGCGTACGACGCCGGTCGTAGACGATCGACGTCTACAACTTCCGCGGTACGGCGAACGATGGACGTATACCGCCAAGTATGCGGGCTACGCTGCGGCGATGCGCCTCCGCCCGTTCACCGTCGACGTGCTGCTCGCCCTCGGGCAAGTGGCGCTGCTGGCGTTGATCGGCCCCGAGGCCTCGTCGATCGGCTGGACCGAGCTGGACGTGCGGGGCTACGCCCTCGCGCTGCTCGTGATCGCGCCGACGGTGGTCCGCTCGAAGGCCCCGCTGCTCGTCTGCCTCCTCACCTACGCGATCTGGACCGTGTACGTCGCCGTCGGCTACTGGCCCGTGGTCACGTCGTTCGGCCCCATGCTGTGCCTCTACACGGTCGCCCTGCAACGCCGGACCCGCACGACCGGCATCTGCGCGGCGCTGCTCGCCGGGATCTGGGTGTTCGGCAGCCTGGTGAGCCAGGACCACGCCTCCGTGCCGTCGGTGGCGGCGCAGGCCCTCGGCGTCAACGCCCTGGTGTGGCGGCTGGGATACCTGGCCCGCCGCTCCGCCGAACTCGCCCGCAAGACCCGCGCCGAGCAGCAGGAGCAGGCGCGGGACGCGGTCGCGGAGGAGCGCGGGCGGATAGCGCGGGAGCTGCACGACGTCGTCGCCCACCACATGTCGGTGATCTCCGTGCAGGCGGGGCTCGCCAAGTTCGTCTTCGACTCCGACGCCAAGACCGCGCGTGCCGCGCTCGGCACCATCTCCGGCACCAGCACGGAGGCCCTGGAGGAGATGCGCCGCATGCTGCGGGTGCTGCGCGCCCAGGAGGACGACGGGGAGGCGCCGGACGCGCCGATGCCGGGGCTCGCCCGCATCGGGGACATGACGGACCGGGTCAGAGCGGGCGGGGTGCCCGTCGAGTTCCGGGTGCGGGGGACGCCGAGGCCGATCGCGCCCGGCGTCGAACTGTGCGCGTACCGCGTGGTGCAGGAGGCCCTCACCAACGTCCTCAAGCACGCGCGGCAGGCCAGCGCGACCGTGGAGCTGCACTACCACCGCGACTACATCGAAGTGTCCGTCACCGACAATGGGGAGGGGGTGATTCCGGACAGAGTGAGGAGCCCTGGTGGACATGGGTTGATCGGCATGCGGGAACGGGCCAAGCTCTACGGCGGAACGATCAGCATCGGACCGCGCAGCGTGGGAGGGTTCGCCGTGAGGCTGACCCTGCCGACGTCGGCACGGTTCGCACCGCCGGGAGACGACGCCAACGAATGAACGCAAGCCACATCAGGGTGCTCGTCGTGGACGACCAGTTCCTCATCCGCGCCGGGCTCGTCGGTGTGCTGCGGGCCGCGCCCGGCATCGAGGTGGTCGGTGAGGCGGGCGACGGCGACGAGGCCGTGGAACTGGCGGCGGCCACCCGTCCCGACGTGATCCTCATGGACATCCGCATGCCCGGCATGAACGGCATCACGGCCACCGAGCGCATCCTCGCCGAGGCCGCCGAGCCGCCGCCCCGCATCCTGGTCCTCACCACGTTCGACCTCGACGAGTACGTGTACGGGGCGCTGCGCGCGGGCGCCGCCGGGTTCCTGCTGAAGGACTCGGGGCCGGAACGGCTCCTCGCCGCCCTGGCCGCGGTCGGCAGCGGCGACGCGCTGTTCGCGCCGAGCGTCACCCGCCGCCTCGTGGAGGCCTTCGCGGTACGCGCCGGGGCCGCGCCCGCCGGTGAGCCGCCGCCGGACCTCGCCGCGCTCACCGGCCGTGAGCTGGAGGTCCTGAAGCTGATAGCCCGGGGCCTGTCCAACGCGGAGATAGCCGACCGCCTCTACATCAGCGAGGCCACGGTCAAGACGCACCTGAACCGCACCATGAACAAACTCGACCTGGACACCAGGGCGCAGGCGGTGGTGATCGCCTATGAGACGGGCCTGGTGACCCCCGGCGGCTCCAGCCTCTGACCTCGCTTCCTGGCGCGTGCACCGGACGGCGGCCCGTCCTCCCCCGTGGGAGCGCGGACCGCCGTCCGGCGTGCGGTGCCCGGCTCAGCAGGTCACGGCGGCGGTCCGCGCGGACCCGGTCCGGCGGGACGGGGCCCGCCAGCCGGTGTCCTCCTCGCCCTCCGAAGGCGCGCCCGCGGTGCTGTCGGTCATGTGAACTCCCCGTTGTGGTGGTCCGGCCGGCCGGTGCGAGTGGGCCCGCGCCGCCCGTCGTGCAGCACCGACTCTGCCGATCCGAACCGGTCGACATCCAGGGCCCTGGGACGAGTTGGGCCCCGGTGGGACGTCGCCCGCGCCGACCTGCGGGGACGCGGCGGCCGCGGACGCCGTCGTGGGACGCGGGACGCGCCGGGAGCGCCCTTTCCGGACGCCCGGGACGGACGCCGGGGGAACCGGAATTGTTGCATCCGCCATCTGATCGGGCGCAGGGGGCGATTCGCCTCGGGGGACCTTGGCACGCGTATGGGGTGGACATGCCGCGTTGGAGAGAGCTGCCCGCGTCACTGGGGGAGCAGGAACGCCGACTGGTCGTCCAGTTACGGCGGTTGAAGGACCACAGCGGGCTCAGTCTGACGTCCCTGGCCGCCAGGACCTCGTACAGCCGCTCCTCCTGGGAGCGCTACCTCAACGGCAAGAAGCCGGTACCGCGCGCCGCCGTCGAGGAACTGTCCCGGGTCTGCGGCGTGGAGCCGACGCGGCTGCTGGTGCTGCACGAGGTGGTGCAGGAGGTGCGGGGCGCGCCGGGCTCCGGGGGGCCCGCCGAGGCCGCCGGTGCCGTGACGGAACCGGCGCCCACGACCGGGCCGGAGGCGGCGGCGCCGTCGGAGCCCGTCGAACTCCCGGAACCCGCGGCCCCGTCACCCCCGCCCGTGCGCCCGGCGCCCCGCACCCTCCGCCTGCGCACCGCGCTCGCCGGGACGGCACTCGCCGTGGCCGCGGCCTTCGTGGGCGGGCTGTTCGCCGGCCGGGCCTGGGCGGGGGACGGGGACGGGGGCCGGAGCGGTCCGCGGTCCGCCGCCGGACCCGGGCCCGCTGCGCCGCGGTGTGCCGGTGGAGGCTGCGCGGGCGAGGATCCGGCGCGGCCGGGCTGTGGCGGGCAGGGGCGGGTGACCTCGTTGGCCACGCGGGAGTTCGGGGCCGGGCGGCGGGGGGAGCCGTGGTACGCGAAGGCGTGCGGCGCGGTGTGGGCGCGGGCCGAGGGGCTGCTGCTGCCGGGGGACCGGGTCGTGGTCGTGCTGCCGGGCGCGCGGGCCAAGGTGGTGCGGGTGGCGGGGGCTGAGGTGGTGCGGGTGGCGGGGGCTGAGGTGGTGCGGGTGGCGAGGGCCAAGGTGGTGCGGGTGGCGGGGGCTGAGGTGGTGCGGGTGGCGAGGGCTGAGGTGGTGCGGGTGGCGAGGGCCAAGGTGGTGCGGGTGGCGGGGGCCAAGGTGGTGCGGGCGGTGCGGGCTGAGGAGGTGCGGGCGGCGCGGGCCCGGGGCGCCCGGCGGTATCCGGCCACCCGCATGAGGGCCCTCGGGGGCGTCCGGCCGATGGCGGCCGAGGTGTGCCTGACCCCCGCCGACGGCTGCGCCCAGGCGTGCTTCTCGTCCTGAGCGGGCGAACCCGCAGGTGACGCAAGCGAGACGGCGCCCGTCCTCTCCCCCGTGGGAGGACGGGCGCCGCCGTTCCGCGAGGCGAGCCGTGGGCTCGCTGTGCGTCCTAAGCGTCATGGACGCGCCATGTCGGCAGCAAGCGAAGCGTTGCCCCTGTGGCACGGAAGTGACCATTCCGCAGCGCTGTTCCGGGCCCGCTACGGATGCGGGACGGCCCTGGTCGGATCGGGCGGAACGGGCGGCGGGGGCGGCGCGGACGGAACCGAACAGGGCTGCGTCGCCGTCATCAGTCGGTCGGACCGGGTCGCGCTGGGGGTGCACCATGGGGACGCGCGCGGGCGCCTGGCAGCCGCTTCCGGATGGGCTGCCGCCCGAAGTACGCCATCTCGTCGAGCAGTTGCGGCGGTTGAAGGACCACACCGGGCTCAGCCTCGTCGCGCTCGGCTCCAGAACCGCGTACAGCAAGTCCTCCTGGCAGCGCTACCTCAACGCCCAGCAGCCCCCGCCCCGGGAGGCCGTGCTCGCGCTGTGCCGGGTCGCGGGGGTGGACGGGGCCCGGCCCCTGGCCGGGTGGGAGCTGGCGGTGAAGGTGTGGCCGCGTGCGGGGGAGGTGTCCGGGGCGGGGGCGGCTGAGGTGCCGGCGCCCGGGGGGCGTACGGCCGGGGCGCCCGCGCCGTCCCCGGCCGACACACCACCGGTGGCCCCGGTCCGTGTCGTTCGGCGCCCCGCCCCCTCCTGGCGGCTGGTCGCCTGCTCCGCGCTCGCGGTGATCGCGCTCCTGCTGGTGAGCCTGCTGTGGATCGTCACGCAGGTGGCGGGGGTGCGCGGCGGGGCGGACGAGGGGCCGTCGCTGCAACCCGGGGCGAGCGTGTCCGAGCCGCTCGGCACGCGCCGGGCCCCGGGGACCGCCACGGAGTGACGGCCCCCGGGGCGGGGGTGGGGGCGCGGCCGCGACAGCACCGCGGTCCCGGGCGGTTGAATGTCAGCCGAGGCGGTTGTACGCGGCCTTCTGCCACTGACCGGCGATCCTCACGTAGTACGTACCGGCGATCCGCTTGAAGCCGATCTGGCGCACATAGCCCGTGTAGTCGACCCTGCCGTCCGCCTGCGGGCCGCTGAGGAAGTTGTCGGCCGTGCCGAAGGTCTCCTTGCCGACGATGCCGTCGATGTCCTCCAGGCCCTCGTGGGACTGCCACCACTTGGTCGCGGACGCGGTCTTCCAGCCGTAGTGGCCGTCGATGTCCGACTTGGTGAAGGGGTGCCGCACGCCGTTGCCGTCGCGCCACTTGGCGCCGTCCGCGTACAGGACGCTCTGCCACAGCCAGGTGGCGTTGCTGTGCGCGTGGCTCTGCCGGGAGAGGGTGCCCTCGTCGCCCCAGTCGTTGTACGCGTCGCCGGTGCCGTCGATGACGTGCGGCCCCGCGGCCTGGGCGAGCGGGGCGGTGGCGGCGAGGGCGAGACCGGCGGTGGCGGTCACGGCGACGGCGGCGGCGAGGAGCCGGTTCGGGCGCCGGATGCCGGTACGGGTGCCGGGAGCGGTGGTGCCGGGAGCGGTGGTGGTGTCGGTCGTGGTGCCGTCACCGGTTCCGGTGATCGTGCGGTGGTGCATGGTGGTTCCCCCCTGGTGGAACTGGTGGTTCTAGTGGTTCGATCACGGCATCCCGCCGCTGTGGCGCAGCGGTGCCGTGTTCGATGCTTCGGCACCGGAGCGCCCCGCAAAAGGGCCATCCACCGCATTCGGGACGGTTCTGGGACGTCCCGGTCCGGGAGCTGGGGTTCCGCATCGTGGACTGGGGCGACGGTGGGACACTGGGCCGTGGACCGGGGGCGTGCGACGGGGCACACTCTGTCCCAAATGCTCCCGCGCACTCCCATTCCGGGAACTGACATCCTGGCTCCGCGCATCCCTCTGGGTAGTTCAGGACCGGGGCGAGCGAGCCGTGTGCGGCCCGCCGGAGGTCCGGAGCAGAGGTATGAAGCGCGGGGGCAGTCAGGCACGTACGGGGGGAATAGGGGGAGCAATGCCTCGTTGGAAGGCGCTACCGGATGAGCTCGATCCGCAGGTCAGGGAGTTCGCGAACCAGCTGCGCAGGCTGGTCGACCGCAGCGGCCTGAGCATCGCCGCGGTCTCGGACCGGACCGGCTACAGCAAGACGTCGTGGGAGCGCTATCTGAACGGGCGGCTGCTCGCCCCCAAGGGCGCGATCGTCGCGCTCGCCGAAGTCACCGGCACGCCGCCGGTGCACCTCATCACCATGTGGGAGCTCGCGGAGCGTGCCTGGAGCCGCTCCGAGATGCGGCACGACATGACGATGCAGGCCATCCGCATCTCCCAGGCGCGCGCCGCGCTCGGCGAACTGGCGACGAATCCGCCGGTCAGCTCCAAGGAGACGAAGTCGCCGCGGGCGCCGAAGGAGCAGGAGCACGGCGGCTCGGGCAAGGCGCGCGGGGGCGGTGTCGGGGCCGTGACCGGGGTCGCGGGGCCCGCCGGGGTGTCGCCGACGGTGCCGCCCGTGGGGCGGGAGGCGGATCGGGTGCGGTACGGGGCGCAGGCGCCTGCCGTGCCCGCCGCCGGTACCGCGGGTGCTTCGGCGCAGGCCCAGGCGCCCGCCACGCCTTCGTCGCGTTCGTACGAGGCTTCGGCGCCGCCCGGGTCCCTGGCCGCCACGTCGTCGGTCGCGCCCGGGTACGCGGGCGGGGAGCGCGGGTCCGTGGCCGGGCCGGGGGCCGACGGGAAGTCGCCCGACGGGCAGCGGCGCAAGCGGAAGCTCACGATGTTCCTCGCGGGGATCGTGGGGGCGCTCGTCGTCATCGCGGCGGCGGTGTTCCTCACGGACATCGGCAAGGACGACGACGGGGGCGGCGGGAAGGCCGGGCCGTCCGTCTCGCCGACCACGTCCACGGCGGATCTGCCCGCCGGGGTCGAGTGCGCCGGGACGGACTGCGCCGGCAAGGATCCCGAGAACATGGGGTGCGGGGGCGAGTTCGCGCGGACGACGTCCCGGGTGACCGTCGGGACGAAGACCCTCGTCGAGGTGCGGTACAGCAAGACCTGCGGGGCCGCGTGGGCGCGGATCACCCAGGCCGCGCCCGGGGACAAGGTCACCATCACCGGGTCCGGGTCCGCCGCCGGGCAGAGCGGGACCGTCAACGGCGACCTCGACGCGTACACGCCGATGGTGGCGGTGAAGAACGCGGCGGCGGCGAAGGCGTGCGCCACGCTCAAGGCGGGCCGGACGGCCTGCACGAAGTAGCCCTTGACCACCGGCGTCGGCGCGCCCATCCCGCGGCTGCGCGGAGGCCCGTGCCGGGGCTGAACGGGCGGACGGGTGGGGGCTGTCCGCCGCGCCGAGGCGGGGCTGGAAACTGCCCGCACCGGAGAGGAATGCCCCGCCCTCCGGAGGGCAGACGCACCGTACCCCCACGGGAGTGGTCACACCCCCAGACGGCCGCCACATCTCCTCTCCCGAGGTGGCGGCCGTCACCCACGCCCGGGGCACCCGGCACCCACGCCCGGGCCGCGGCAACCGCCCCCCGGCGCGGGCGGGGACCCGGCCAAGGCCCAGGGGCCGGAGGCTGTGGGGCGGCCCACACGGCCCCGACGCCCCCGGCGGGCGACGGCGCGATAACCTGGCGCCCGGATCTCTCTTGATGCCAAGAGATCGATCATCGAGGGCGTCGGTGGGGATCCAGCACATAGGGGCAGGGACCCCCACCGCCAGCTGTCTTACGGAGATCGCCATGACCCGCACTCCCGTGAATGTCACCGTCACCGGCGCGGCCGGCCAGATCGGCTACGCGCTGCTGTTCCGCATCGCCTCCGGCCACCTGCTGGGCCCGGACGTGCCGGTCAACCTGCGCCTCCTGGAGATCACGCCCGCCCTGAAGGCCGCCGAGGGCACCGCCATGGAGCTCGACGACTGCGCCTTCCCGCTGCTGAACGGCATCGAGATCAGCGACGACCCGAACGTCGCCTTCGCCGGTGCCAACGTCGCCCTCCTCGTGGGCGCCCGCCCGCGCACGAAGGGCATGGAGCGCGGCGACCTCCTGGAGGCCAACGGCGGCATCTTCAAGCCGCAGGGCAAGGCCATCAACGACCACGCCGCGGACGACATCAAGGTCCTCGTCGTCGGCAACCCGGCCAACACCAACGCCCTGATCGCCCAGGCCGCCGCCCCGGACGTACCGGCGGAGCGCTTCACCGCGATGACGCGCCTCGACCACAACCGCGCCCTGTCGCAGCTGTCGAAGAAGACCGGCGCCCCGGTTTCCGACATCAAGCGCCTGACCATCTGGGGCAACCACTCGGCGACCCAGTACCCGGACGTCTTCCACGCGGAGATCGCGGGCAAGAACGCCGCCGAGGTCGTGAACGACGAGGCCTGGCTCGCCGACACCTTCATCCCGACCGTCGCCAAGCGCGGCGCCGCGATCATCGAGGCCCGTGGCGCGTCCTCGGCCGCCTCGGCCGCGAACGCCGCCATCGACCACGTGCACACGTGGGTGAACGGCACGGCCGCCGGTGACTGGACGTCCATGGGCATTCCGTCGGACGGTTCGTACGGCGTGCCGGAGGGCCTCATCTCCTCCTTCCCCGTCACCACCAAGGACGGCAAGTACGAGATCGTCCAGGGCCTGGACATCAACGAGTTCTCCCGCGCCCGCATCGACGCCTCCGTCAAGGAGCTCGAGGAGGAGCGCGAGGCGGTCCGCGGCCTCGGCCTCATCTGATCCCGCGGCCGGGCTGTTTCCCGGCCCGGCGAAGCCTGACCCAAGCCCCCGGCGGCCGCTCACCGCGGCCACCGGGGGCTTTTGTCTGCTGTGTATTCTTTCGGGGGACAGCTGTCCCATTCCCCTGACACTTGCCCCCCGCCCCGTCTAACTTGCGCGGCATGCAAGCCGACCCGCACCGACGGGGACCCGAGCCCGGCCCCGAGCCCCGGCCCCCGCGCCACTCCTGCCGCCGCCCGCGCCGCGGCCACGCGCACACCGAGGCCACCCGGCTGCTCTGCGCGGGCGCCCACGTCAACGCCGCGTTCCGCAGACGCGTCGTCGAGGAACTGGTCGGCCACGCCGAGCGCCCGGTCGCGCCGCCGCTGGGCGCCGACGTGTTGCCGGTCCTCGCGCACGCCCTGCGCGCCCGGCGCGACGAGCTGCGCACCGCGCTGCTGCTGCTCGCGGTCTGGGCCGCGTTCCTGGCCACGGACGCCGTCATGCTCTGGGACGCCGTGGCGGACCGCTCCGGCGGCGACTCGGGTCTGTCCGCGGGCGACATCGCCTGGCTGCCGTTCGGGACCGAAGCGGCGGGCGCCGCCGAGGCGGAGCCGGGCGGCGCGGCCCTCGGCGGCATGGTGCCGGGCGGCTGGGCCCTCGCGTACGCCGTCGTCGTCCTGCTGCTGTGGTGCGCGCGCGTCGTCGCGGGCCGGGACACGGGTGTCGGGGAGCCGCTGCGGCCGGTGCCGCTGCCCGCGCCGCTGGTGTGGCTGCGGCGCCGCTTCGGGTGGCTCCTCACGTACACGGCCTGGTCGTGCGCGGTCGCGTACGGCGGTGCCGCGCTCTTCGGGGTCGCCGACAGTCCGTACCCCGTGATCTTCCCGCTGCTGATCGCGGCCGTGGTCTGGCGCCACCAGTTCCTGCGCGACCGGACGCTGCGCGGGCGACTCGCCCGGCAGACCTTCGCCGAGACGCCGCAGCCCCGGCTGCCCGCCTGGTACCGCCGCATCGAGCGCTGCGTCCGCCGCGAGCAGGACGCCTCCCTCACCCTGTACGACGTCAACCGCCCCTTCGTCGGCGCCGGAACGCCCCGCAAGCCCTGGTCCGTCGTGCTCGAACTCCAGCGCGCCGAAGCCGAGTCGGCCGACCCGGCGGCCGGGCCGAACGGCGCCGTGCCCCGGCAGGGCGCCCCCGACGCGCTCACCGCGCGGGACATCATCACGATGATCGGGCCCCGGCTGCGGGCCCTGCGCAGGTCGGCCGCCGCCACCAGCCGGGACCGGCTGCGGCAGCTGGAGATCGAGGAGTTCGTCTATCTGCCCGCGGGCCCGGGCCGGGACGAGGAGCTGTACACCGGCGACGGTACGAGGACGGCGGTCGTGTACGACGAGGAGCAGGCCGCGCGCCACCTCGCCGAGGCGGCGGGCGAGGGCGGCGAGGCCCGGCGGCACTTCCTGCGCATCCGCGTCGGCGCCTGGAACGAACAGGTCGTCGTCTCGCTCCTGGTCCGGGTGCACACCCAGGGCGGCATGCTCGTCCTCGAAGTCGTGCCGCACGTCCTCGGGCCCATCGCGCCCGAGTTCCGCCGGGTCGACGCCCTGGTGGCGAGCGAACCCGGCGGCCCCCTGCGCGACGCCCTCCGCGCCTGCGTCGCCGCGCCCGCCCTCTCCGTCGCCCTCGGCATCACGGCCCTGCGCTGGCTCCCGTCTCTCGGCACGGCGCTGCGGCTGTGGCTGACGATGCCCGCGACGGACGAGATGAGTGAGGGGCACGAGGCGTACGAGACGTACAAGGCATCCGAGACGCGTGAGGCACGCGGGACGCAGGGGACGCAGCCGCCGCAGGGGACGCACAGGGCGCACGCCGCGCCCGCGACCCACACCGCCCACGCGGCGAAAGCCACGCCCGCCACCCACGCCACCCACGCGAAAAGCGTCCGATCCCCCCTCCGCCGCACCCGCCTCATCCGTCTCCTTCGTGCCACCGCCTCCCGCTTCCTCGCCGCGGACACCGGCCGCGCCCCCGACGCCCCGGCGGTCTCCCTGCGCCAACTCGCCGCCACCGACAGCCTCTCGCTGTTCCAGGAGATGGACGTCGCCCGCTACACCCGCACCCTCCAGGACCGCATCGGCGAGGGCGTCCGCGACGCGCTGCGCCTCGGCGGCTACCGCACGGACCGGCTGGAGCAGCACATCACGCAGATCAACAACAGCGGGGTCTACATCAAGGAGATGTCCGGCGGCGCCCTCGCCACCGGCACGCACGGCCAGGCCGCGCACACGGAGAAGACCCCCGCGTGAGCGCCGCCCGCACGACGCCCACGACCACGTCCCCGACGACCACCACGTCCCCGAACTGCCCACGGAAGGATCACCCATGACCGACGACAAGCCCCAGAGCGGCGCGGACGGCGGCGGCGCCCACGTCACCATCCACGCGATCAACGGCGGCTCCCAGGCCTTCGGCGCCCACGGCACAGCCGAGTCCACCAACGTCACGACCGTGGTTGCCGACCAGGCCCACAACCGCCTCCTCAGCACCGTCCGCACGCTGCGCCGCGAGCTGGGCGACGACGGGCACTCGGCCGAGGACCAGGAGGTGGCCGCCGCCCTCGACGAGGTGGCGGACGACATCTCCCGGAACGGGCGCGGCGGCAGCGGGCCGCTGACCCGGCTGCGCGACCGGCTCGCCGACTACGCGCCCGCGACCGCGACGGCCGCCGCCGTCACGGCTGTCCTGCAGGCCCTCGCCCAGGTCCTGGGCTGAGCGCGGACACGTGCGGAAGGAGGGCGGCCGGTGGTGCGGAGCTACGACAGGGACCGGCAGGAGTGGGTCGGCCGGGAGCGGGAGCAGGAGCTCGTGGCGCTCCACGAGCGGGACGCGGCGCGGCAGCGGACCGCCCGGCGCGGCGCCGTCGCGGTGCTCGCGGCGTGCGGGCTCGCCTTCGGCACCTGGGCGCTGGGCTGGAAGGACGAGCCGGAGCCGACGGTGTACCTGACGGAGCGGCTGCCCACGCAGGGCCCCGGCACGGACCAGGGCACGGGCGCGGGTGCCGAGGGCGAGGGGGACACCGCGCCGCCGTCCTCGGCGGGCGGTCCGCCGCCCGCGTACGAGAAGGTCGTCGACCCGGTGAAGGGCTTCCGCCTCGCCGTCCCGCGCGGCTGGACCCGCGCCCGCAACGACGGCCTGAACGGCGCCACCATCCTCAACTACCGCAGCCCCGACAGCACGCGGCGGCTGCAGTTCTACGAGGTGGGCGAGCCGACGCCGTACGCGTCGCTGCGGAGCTTCCTCGACGACACGAAGGTGACGAAGAACGCCGGTTTCAAGCAGCTGTCCCTGACCCGCCCCGCCAACGGGCCGGGCCCCGCCGCCCGGCTCACCTACCTCACCGACCGGATCACCGACGAGCCGGACGTCGGCACCTGGTACGTGGTCGACCACCGCTTCGAGGCGAACGACGGCAAGCTGTACGCGCTGACGGCGTACGGGGCCGACGCGGACGGCAGACAGGACGAGCGGGAACTCGTGGCCACGGCCCTGAAGTGGTTCTGCCCGCCGCTCACTTACTGCACGGACCCCGCCGCGGACTGAGCCGCGTCACCGCCGGGAGCCGGGCCCGGTCCGGTCCGCCGCACCGTCCGGAGCCAGCCGCGGCCCGAGCCCCGCCGCCACCACCCCCGCCGCGACGATCACCACCACGCCGACCACCCGCAGCGCCGCCGCCATCCCCGACGTGAAGTCCGCCGCGCCGCCCGTGTGGCCGGTGCCGGTGTGGGACGCGAGGACCGTGCCGGAGACGGCGACGCCGAGGGCCGCGCCGATCTCGCGGGCGGAGGTACCGAGGCCGGAGCCGAGGCCCGCCTGGTGCGGGGGCAGGGAGGAGACCACGCCCAGGGTCAGGGCGGGCATGCACAGGCCCGTGCCCGCCGAGATGACGAGCAGCCAGCAGACGTACGCCGCGTAGGGCGTGCCGGCGTCCGCCATGGACACGCCGAGCAGCCCCGCGCCGATGAGCAGCAGCCCGCCGCCCACCACCGGCCGGGGCGAGGCCGACCAGCGTGCCGCGAGCCGCGGCACCAGCGCCATGCCGACCGTCAGCGGCACGATGGCGAACCCGGCGCGCGCGGCCCCGTACCCCTTCACGTACTGCAGGTACTGCGAGTTGACGTAGAAGAGCGCGAACAGGCCGAAGAAGGCGGCCGCCGAGCCGAGGGTCGCCGCGGTGAGGCGGGCCGAGCGGAAGACGCGCGGGTCGAACAGCGGGGCGCGCGAGCGCAGCGCGTGCGCGACGAACGCGGCGAGCAGCAGGGCTCCGGCGGCGAAGGCGCACAGGATGCGGGGCGCGCCCCAGCCGTACAGGGGGCTCTCGATGACGCCGAAGAGGACGGCGACCAGGCCCGTCGTGAGCAGGAGGGTGCCGCGCGGGTCGAGGGACGGCGCGGCGGGTGTGCCCGCGGAGTGGTCGGTGCGGGGGGTGGTGCGGGCCACGGCGAGGGCGAGCAGCGCGCCGAGCGGCACCGCGATCCAGAACAGGGCGCGCCACGACAGGTATTCACCCACGAGGCCGCCGCCCGCGTTCCCGACGAAGCCGCCGAGGCCCATCGCGAGGGTCCAGGAGGCGAGGGCGCGGGGCCGCTGCTCGGGCGGCGCCACGCGCATCAGGATCGACATGGTCGCGGGCATGATCAGGGCGGCCCCGGCGCCGGAGACACCGCGTCCGGCGATGAGCAGGGCGGGCGAGACGGCGAGCGCGCTGACCGTGGCGCCCGCGACGAACAGGCCGAGCCCGGCGAGCAGCGCGCCCTTGTGGCCGATGGGGGTCCCCCCACGCCTCAAGCTGTGGGGGAGGTCGCCGAGCGCGCCCGCCGGGATGAGCAGGCCCGCGAACACGATGACGTACGCGTCGACGGTCCACAGGACCTCGCTCGCGGACGGGTCGAGGCCGGACGAACCGAGCTGCGGGATCAGCAGGTTGATGGCGGCGACCATGCTCTGCGCGACCGTCACGCAGGCGCACAGGACGATCAGGACCGACCGCTTCAGGACGGCCGGGGGCGCGGGTGCGGCCACCGGGCCGGGTGCGGACGGCGGGGCGGGGACCGGGACCTGGGCAGGCGAAGGCAAGGCTCCTCCTCGGGAGCGGTGTGGCGTGGGATGTACGGCCACCGTAGGCTCGCCCGGTACCTGCTTTCCAGTGCAAGTTATGCAAGGAATGATTGCGTGTGACGCAAGTGGAGCGTCCGGCCGACGGTGCCGGACTCGACCTGAACCTGCTGCTCGCGCTCGACGTGCTGCTCGACGAGCGCAGCGTGGGCGGTGCCGCCCGCCGACTGCATCTGTCGGAGCCCGCGATGAGCCGCACGCTCGGCCGGGTCCGCAAGGCGCTCGGCGATCCGGTCCTGGTGCGGGCGGGCCGCCAGATGGTGCCGACGCCGTACGCGCTGTCGGTGCAGGCGGAGGTGGGCGCGGTCCTCGAACGGGCGCGGGCGGTGTTCGCCGGGCCCGGCGCGCAGGACCTGCGGGCCCTGACGCGCACGCTCACGCTCGTCGGCAACGACGCGCTCGCCGCCGCGTACGCGCCCGCCCTGTTCGCCCGTGCGGCGCAAGAGGCGCCGGGGGTCCGCCTCCGCTTCCTGTCCGAGAGCCATCTGGACGTGCCGCTGTTGCGCGAGGGCATCGCCGACCTGGAGGTCGGCGTGATCGACACGGTCGCGCCCGAGGTGCGGGTCGAGCACCTCTTCGACGATGTGATGGTCGGCGTCGTGCGCCCCGGGCACCCTTTGCTGCAAGGGGAGTTGACGGCGAAGCGGTTCGCCGCCGCCGATCATCTGACGGTCTCGCGGAAGGGCCGGATGGCCGGTCCCGTCGACACCGTTCTGGCTGAAACCGGCCTGCGCCGCCGGGTCGTGGGCAACGTCGGAACGTACCCCTCCGCGCTCCACATCCTGCTGCGGACCGATCTGGTCGGCCTGAGCATGTCCTGGGCCCGCCCGCTGATGGACCCCCTCGGCCTGGTCACCTTCCCCGTGCCGCTGGAGCTGCCGCCGCTGAGCATCGGCATGGCGTGGCACCCCC
This sequence comes from Streptomyces flavofungini, assembly GCF_014650815.1. Classification (GTDB taxonomy): domain Bacteria; phylum Actinomycetota; class Actinomycetes; order Streptomycetales; family Streptomycetaceae; genus Streptomyces; species Streptomyces flavofungini. The sequence continues at coordinate 67,889 of NZ_BMVR01000008.1, read as the reverse complement.
GGCACGACGCGGACCCGGCGCACGCGTGGCTGCGGGATTGCGTGCGGGAGCTGGTCGCGGCGCCGAGGTGAGGCACCTGTTGCTGAACCACTCGCGAATGTAGTACTTCTTATACATGAGCGAGCAAGTTCACAACAGGCTGGCGATGGTGCGTGCCGAGCGGAAGGTGTCCCGGCAGACCCTCGCCGCCGCCGTGGGCGTGCATTACCAGACCATCGGCTACATCGAGCGCGGGCAGTACAACCCCAGCCTCGACCTGGCGTTGAAGGTGGCCGAGTACTTCGGGCTGCCCGTCGAGGCGCTGTTCTCGCTGGAGCCGTTCCAGCCGCTCACGGATCAGGTGTACGGGCACGGGAGGGACCAGTAAGCCATGGCGCGGCAGGAGCAGTTGAGCGGGTACGACCAGCGGATGTTCGCCCTGATGAACCGGCGCGAGGGCGTACCGCTCTACCGCACCGCCGGTCGTCGGCGGGCCGTCGTCGGCGTCCACGTCGTCCTGACGGCCGCCTTCGTCGCGGCCTGGCTCGGCACGGTCGTCGGGGAGCTGGCCTGGACGGGGTGGGCGATGCTCGGCCTGCTGCTGCCGTGGTGCGTGGCGACCGGCGCGATCAACGGCGCCACCCGCGGGCTCCTCGAACTGCGGCCCCGGGCGCTGGACGAGCGGCAGCGGGCCGAGCGGGACCGGGTGCGGGCCAAGGCGCACCAGATCATGGGCTGGGTGCTGCTCGCGGCGGTCCTGGTGACGGGGATCGCCGGGTTCTCCGGCCTGGCCGCGAAGGCGCTGGTGTTCCAGGTGGCGGTCTGCGCGCTCGTGCTGCACTGGCTGCTGCCGCTGTGGGTGGCCGGGCTCGCGGCGCGGGACGAGCCCGACGCCGACGAGTAGACGAGCCCGTCACGTCTGCTTCAGTTCCTGCTCCAGCTTCGACACGTCCACCGAGTCCTTCGCCGACGGCGTCTTCGTCGGCACCGGCTTGTCGTAGTCGGTGAGCGTCGTCGTCTTGTCCGTGCCGGAGCCCTTCTCGGTGGCGCGGACCAGATACGGCTTGCCCTCGGCGGCGACGTACAAGGTGTTGTCCTTGCCGTCGTCCTTGCTGGTCAGCGGGATGACGCGGGTGCCGTCGACGGTGGTGACCCGGCCCTTCCGCAGGTTCTTCGGGGCGTCATCGTCGTCCGACCCGGCGTCGTCGTTCACGTTCTCCTGGAGCTCTTTGAGGTCGCAGACCTCGGCCAGGCCCTTGAGCATGGGGTCCTTGGTGGTGCCGTGGATGTAGCGGTCCTCGAAGAGCTCGGCGGCCGCCTCGCCCTGGCCGCCGGGCACCTGGTTCTTCCAGAACGCCTGGTCGGGCTTCATCCACACCTTGTCGCCCTGTTTCACCAGCTCCGCCGAGCCCCCGCCCGCGCCGAAGCGCAGGGTGCCCGTGCAGTTGCCGTCGCGGTCGAGCGCGAGGTCCATGGCGGCCGGGTCGTCCTTGTCGACGTCGCTGCCCTTGTCCGTCAGGGTGAGGTGGACGGACTTGGCGTCGAGCAGCTCCTGCTTCGCCTTGTCCGAGATCTCCTGGGCGCTCAGGTCCGCCGTGTCGTCGCCCTTGTCGCTGCCGCCGCTCTTGTCGTCGGAGCACGCGGGGACCAGCAGGGCCAGCGCCGCGGCCGTGCAGGCCGCACCCGCGGTCCGCAGTCGCGTACGAGACATTTTGCTCATAGCGTCACCTCCGGTGACAGAAAGTGTTTCGAGCGTACGTTTCGCCCCGCGTACCCGCACGCGCAGTGACACAGCGCACTTTCGGCCATCGAATGCGCATGCTTTTCCCGGGCCCGGGCAGGTGCTCCCGGCTACCACGAGTGATCAGGTGGGGCAAACGGCAGAAAGTGCCAGGAACGGAAGGCAAAAGGGACGTGTCCGCACAACAGACCATCCACGTGGCGGGAGAGTGGCGCGCTGCCGTCTCCGGCGCCACCCGCGAGATCATCGACCCCGCGGATGCCAAGCCGTTCGCGACCATCGCCGAGGGCGGCACCGAGGACGCCGACGCGGCCATCGCCGCCGCGCGCGCGGCCTTCGACGAGGGCCCCTGGCCCGCCACGCCCGTCGCCGAGCGCGCCGCGCTGCTGCGCCGCGTCGCCGACCTGCTGGTCCGCGACCGCGAGAAGATCGGCCTCCTGGAGAGCCGGGACGCGGGCAAGACCCTCGAAGAGGGCCGTATCGACGTCGACTGCGTCGCCGACGCCTTCCGGTACTTCGCCGACCTGGTGATCGGCGAGGGCGCGGGCCGCGTCGTCGACGCCGGGTCCGACGAGATCCACAGCGTCGTCGTGCACGAGCCGATCGGCGTCTGCTCCATGATCACGCCCTGGAACTATCCGCTGCTCCAGGCCAGCTGGAAGATCGCCCCCGCCCTCGCGGCCGGCAACAGCTTCGTCATCAAGCCGAGCGAGATCACGCCCCTCACGACGGTCGCGCTCATCGAGCTGCTCGTCGAGGCCGGTCTCCCCGAGGGCGTCGCCAACATCGTCACCGGCCCCGGCCACACCGTCGGCGCCCGCCTGGCCGACCACCCCGACGTCGACCTGGTCTCCTTCACCGGCGGCCTCGTCTCCGGCACCAAGGTCGCCCAGGCCGCCGCCGTGACCGTGAAGAAGGTCGCCCTGGAGCTCGGCGGCAAGAACCCCAACGTCGTCTTCGCGGACGCCTGCGCCACCGACGAGGGCTTCGACACGGCCGTCGACCAGGCGCTGAACGCCGCGTTCATCCACAGCGGGCAGGTCTGCTCCGCCGGTGGCCGCCTCATCATCGAGGAGTCGGTGCGCGAGCGCTTCGTCGCCGAACTCGCCCGCCGCGCCGAGAAGATCAAGCTCGGCCGGGGCACCGAGGACGGCGTCGAGTGCGGCCCGCTCGTCTCCAAGGAGCAGCGAGAGAAGACCGAGGGCTACGTCGCCTCGGCGCTCGCGGAGGGCGCCGTGCTGCGCTCCGGCGGCAAGCGGCCCGAGCCCACCGACGCCCGGCCCGCGACCGGCTACTTCTACGAGCCGACCGTGCTCGACCAGTGCCACCGCGAGATGAAGGTCGTCCGCGAAGAGGTCTTCGGCCCGGTCCTGACCGTCGAGACCTTCCGCACCGAGGACGAGGCCGTCGCGCTCGCCAACGACACCGAGTACGGGCTCGCGGGCGCCGTGTGGACCACCGACTCCGGGCGCGCCCGGCGCATGGCCCGCCGGATGCGCCACGGCACCATCTGGATCAACGACTTCCACCCCTACCTGCCGCAGGCCGAGTGGGGCGGATTCGGCAAGAGCGGCGTCGGCCGCGAGCTGGGCCCGGCCGGACTCGCCGAGTACCGCGAGGCCAAGCACGTCTACGAGAACCTCGCGCCGAAGCCGGTCCGGTGGTTCGCGGGCTGAACCGCCCGTCCCCCCTTACGCGTAAGCACCTTGTACGACCTCGCAGGAAGAGGAGCAGTTCCCCCATGGCTGAAACGAACGAGTACGACTACGTCATCGTCGGCGGCGGCACCGCCGGTTCCGTGATCGCGTCGCGGCTCACCGAGAACCCGGACGTCACCGTCGCCGTCATCGAGGGCGGCCCCAGCGACATCGACCGGGACGACGTCCTGACGCTGCGCCGCTGGCTCGGCCTGCTCGGCGGCGAGCTCGACTACGGCTACACCACCACCGAGCAGCCGCGCGGCAACTCGCACATCCTGCACAGCCGCGCCAAGGTCCTCGGCGGCTGCTCCTCGCACAACACCCTGATCTCCTTCAAGCCGCTGCCGTCCGACTGGGACGAGTGGGAGGAGGCCGGGGCCACCGGCTGGAACGCCAAGGCGATGGACCCCTACTACGGCAAGCTGCGCAACAACGTCGTACGCGTCGCCAAGAAGGACCAGAACCAGATCGCCACCGACTGGGTCGAGGCGACGAAGACCGCGCTCGGCGTGCCCGAGGTCGTCGGCTTCAACGACCAGCCCTTCGACGAGGGCGTCGGCTTCTTCGACCTGGCGTACCACCCGGAGAACAACAAGCGCTCCTCCGCGTCCGTCGCCTACCTCCACCCCCACATGGAGGCCGGTGACCGCCCGAACCTCCACCTGTTCCTGGAGACCTGGGCCACCAAGCTGGAGCTCGACGGCAAGACCGCGCGCGGCGTCCACATCCGCACGCAGGACGGCGCGGAGAAGCTGCTCACCGCCCGCCGTGAGGTGCTCGTCTGCGCCGGGGCCGTCGACACGCCCCGGCTGCTCATGCTCTCGGGCATCGGGCCGAAGAAGGACCTCGAAGCCCTCGGCATCCCGGTCGTCCACGACCTGCCGGGCGTCGGCGAGAACCTCATCGACCACCCGGAGTCGGTCATCGTCTGGGAGACCAACGGGCCGATCCCCGGCAACTCCGCGATGGACTCCGACGCCGGTCTCTTCGTGAAGCGGGACCCGGCCCACAAGGGCCCGGACCTGATGTTCCACTTCTACCAGATCCCGTTCACCGACAACCCGGAGCGGCTCGGCTACGAACGCCCCGAGCACGGTGTGTCGATGACGCCGAACATCCCCAAGTCCCGCGCCCGCGGCCGCCTTTACCTGACCTCCGCGGACCCCGAGGTGAAGCCCGCCCTGGACTTCAAGTACTTCGAGGACGAGGGGGACTACGACGGGCAGACGCTCGTCGACGGCATCAAGCTGGCGCGGAAGGTCGCGCAGGCCGAGCCGTTCAAGAAGTGGCTCAAGCGCGAGGTGTTCCCCGGCCCCGAGGTCACCGACGACGCCGAGATCGGCGAACTGGTGCGCAAGGCCGCGCACACCGTCTACCACCCGGCGGGAACCTGCCGAATGGGCGCTTCCGGTGATGAACTCGCGGTGGTCGACCCCGAGTTGAGGATCCGGGGCCTTGCAGGAATTCGTATCGCGGACGCATCCGTCTTCCCGACGATGCCCGCTGTGAATCCGATGATCGGAGTGCTCATGGTCGGGGAGAAATGTGCCGAGATCCTTGGAGGTGACGGCCGATGAGCGACACCGCGACCGTCACCCCCGCCGCCGACGCGGCCACGGACACCGTCTTCGCCGTCAAGAACCTCTGGAAGGTCTTCGGCCCCAAGGCCGAGACCATCCCGGGCAACGGTGAACTCACCGGCCTCGACCCCGTCGAACTGCGCGAGCGCACCGGCTGCACCGCCGCCGTGCGCGATGTGTCCTTCGAGGTGCAGAAGGGCGAGGTCTTCGTCGTCATGGGCCTGTCGGGCTCCGGCAAGTCCACGCTCGTGCGCTGTCTGACCCGCCTCATCGAGCCGACGTCAGGATCGGTCGAGATCGACGGCGAGGACGTCCTCGCCATGGACAAGAACCGGCTGCGCGAACTGCGCCGCCACCGCGCGTCCATGGTCTTCCAGCACTTCGGCCTGCTCCCGCACCGCACGGTCCTCGACAACGTCGGCTACGGCCTGGAGATCCAGGGCGTCGCCCGCGCCGAGCGCCGCGAGAAGGCCATGAAGGTCATCGAGAAGGTCGGCCTGGAAGGCCTGGAGCAGCGCAAGCCCGGCCAGCTCTCCGGCGGCCAGCAGCAGCGCGTCGGCCTCGCCCGCGCCCTCGCCGCCGACCCCGAGGTGCTGCTCTTCGACGAGCCGTTCAGCGCCCTCGACCCGCTGATCCGCCGCGACATGCAGGAAGAGGTCGTCCGCCTGCACCGCGAAGAGGGCCGCACCATGGTCTTCATCACCCACGACCTCAGCGAGGCCCTGAAGCTCGGCGACCGCATCGCCCTCATGCGCGACGGCCGCGTCGTCCAGCTCGGCACGCCCGAGGAGATCGTCGGCTCGCCCGCCGACGACTACGTCCGCGACTTCGTCCGGGACGTGCCGCGCGAGCAGGTCATGACCTGCCGCAGCGCCATGCGCCCCGTCGACTCCGACGCGGACGAGGACACCAGGGGCCCGGCGATCGCGCCCGACGCGACCGTGTCCGAGGCCATCGAGGCCGTCGCGCGCACCGGCTTCCCGGCGCGCGTGATGGACGGCGGCCGCTGCCTGGGCGTCGTCGACCACGAGCAGCTGATCGGCGTCGTCGCGGGCGTGACCCCCAAGGGCGGCGCGCAGTCCGCGAAGGCGGGCGCCTCGATACGTAAAGAGGTAACCGGCGAGGTGGCTTCCTGATGGCCACCGCCACCGCGTCAACCCCGGTACGAGATACCGGGATCGGCGCCCTGCTGCGGCGCCGCGCCGTCGTCAAGCTCCTGCTGCTCGCCGTCGTCGCGGCCGTCGCCGTACCGATCCTCAACGCCAAGTGGGCCTCCGGCGCCTGGCCGGACGCGCTCACCGTCGACCTGACCGAGCCGCTCACCAAGGCCAGCGACTGGATCATCGACAACCGCGACAGCCACTGGCTGTTCACGTACTTCTTCGGGCACATCTCCAATGCCATCGTGCTGTCCGTGCGCGGCGTCTACCTGGTGCTGCTCGCCGCGGGCTGGGCGGGCGTCACCGTCGCCGCGGGTGCCATCGCCTGGCGCGTCGCGGGCCTGAAGCTCGCCGCCCTGGCCACCGCCGCGTTCGCCGCCTGCGGTCTGCTCGGCATGTGGGTGCCGACGATGCAGACGCTCGCGCTGATGGTCGTCGCCGTGCTCGCGTCGGTGATCCTCGGCATGCTGCTCGGCCTCGCCGCCGGTCTCAACGACCGGATCTTCCGCATGATGCGCCCGGTCCTCGACACCATGCAGGTGCTCCCGGCCTTCGCGTATCTGCTGCCCGTCGTGCTCGTCTTCGGCATCGGCGTGCCCGCGGCCGTCCTCGCGACGGTCGTGTACTCGGCCCCGCCGATGGCCCGCCTGACGGCCCTCGGCCTGCGCGGCGCCGACGGCGGCGTGATGGAGGCGGTGGCGTCCCTCGGCGCGACCGCCCGCCAGCGCCTGCTGTCCGCGCGCCTGCCGCTGGCCCGCAAGGAACTCCTCCTCGGCCTCAACCAGACGATCATGATGGCCCTCTCCATGGCCGTCATCGCGTCCGTGATCGGCGCGGGCGGCCTCGGTGACCGCGTCTACCAGGCACTCTCCACGGTTGACGTCGGCCAGGCCCTCGCCGCCGGCATCCCGATCGTGCTGCTCGCCGTCGTCCTCGACCGCGTCACCGGCGCGGCGGGCGAACGCCTCGGCGCGCACGCCGAGGACAACTCGCCGCTGCACGGCTGGCGCGGCTGGTCGATCGCCGCCGCCGTGACCCTGGCCTGCGCCCTCGCGGCCAGGTTCGCGGACCGCCTGGAGTGGCCGACGAGCTGGGTCGTGCAGATCGCCGAGCCCGTGAACACCGCCAAGGACTGGATGGTCGACCACCTGTACACGGGCGTGCCCGTCGTCGGCGGTACGGCGGACTGGGCGGCGCACTTCACCACGTACGTACTCGACCCGGTCCGCGACGGCCTGCAGGGCCTCCCGTGGTGGTCGGTGCTGCTCATCGTGGCGGCCCTCGCCTGGGTGATCGGCACCTGGCAGACGGCGCTCACCGCGGTCCTCGCGATGGCGGCGATCGGCGTCATGGGCGTGTGGAACGCGTCGCTCGACACCCTCTCCCAGGTCCTCGCGGGCGTGGCCGTGACCGTCGTCCTGGGCTTCGCGATCGGCATCGCGGCCTCGCGCAGCCGACGCCTCGAAGCCCTGCTCCGCCCCGTCCTCGACGTCTTCCAGACGATGCCGCAGTTCGTGTACCTGATCCCGGTGGTCGCCCTGTTCGGCGTGGGCCGTGCCCCCGCCGTCGCCGCGGCCGTCGTGTACGCGCTGCCCGCCGTCATCCGCATCACCACGCAGGGTCTGCGCCAGGTCAGCCCCGCCGCGATGGAGTCCGCGCAGTCCCTCGGCGCCACCAGCTGGCAGCAGCTGCGCCAGGTCCAGCTTCCGCTGGCCCGCCCCGCGCTGATGCTCGCCCTCAACCAGGGCGTCGTCCTCGTCCTCGCCGTCGTCGTCATCGGCGGTCTGGTCGGCGGTGGCGGCCTCGGCTACGACGTGCTCGCCGGTCTCGCCCGCGGCGACCTCGCGACCGGTCTGGTGGGCGGTGTCGCCATCGTCTGCCTCGGCCTGATGCTCGACCGGGTCACGCAGCCGACGGAACGCCGCGCGAAGAAGGGAGCGTGACCATGCGAGTGCGTACGCGCATGACCGCCGCGCTGGCCGGAGTCGGCGCCCTCGTCGCCCTCTCCGGCTGCGGCAAGGCCGACATGTCCAAGCAGGCGTCGCCGTACGCGAACGCGGCGGGCGCCAAGACCGTGACGCTGTCCGTGCAGTCCTGGGTGGGCGCGCAGGCCGACGTCGCCGTGGCCGAGTACCTGCTCAAGAACGAGCTGGGCTACCGCGTCGACAAGGTCCAGATCGACGAGATCCCCGCCTGGGACGCCCTCAGCCAGGGCCGCGTCGACGCGATCATGGAGGACTGGGGCCACCCGGACCAGGAACAGCGCTACATCAAGGACAAGAAGACGATCGTCCCCGGCGGTGACGTCGGCGTGATCGGCCACATCGGCTGGTACGTCCCGACCTACTTCGTCAAGAAGCACCCCGACGTCACCGACTGGAAGAACCTCAACAAGTACGCGAAGGACTTCCGTACGCCGGAGAGCGGCAGCAAGGGCCAGCTCATGGACGGCTCCCCGTCCTACGTCACCAACGACAAGGCCCTCGTCGAGAACCTCGGCCTCGACTACAAGGTCGTCTTCGCGGGCTCCGAAGCCGCGCAGATCACGCAGATCGAGCAGTTCGCGAAGCAGCAGAAGCCCTTCCTCACCTACTGGTACAAGCCCCAGTGGCTGTTCAAGAAGGTCCCCATGACGGAGGTGAAGCTCCCCGCCTACAAGGAGGGCTGCGACGCCGACCCCGCCAAGATCAAGTGCGCCTACCCGCACACGCCCCTCCAGAAGTACTTCAACGCCGACTTCGCCAAGAACGGCGGCAAGGCGGCCCAGTTCCTGAAGAACTTCAAGTGGTCCGAGGCCGATCAGAACGAGGTGTCCCTCATGATCGCCGACAAGAAGATGTCGCCCGAGGACGCGGCGAAGAAGTGGATCGACGCGCACGAGTCGAAGTGGCGGGGGTGGCTGCCGAAGTAGTGGCCGTCGCGGGGGCGCCGTAACCGGGGGCTGCTGCCCCCGGCCCCCGCTGATCGGCGCTCCGCGCCTCGTCCGCAAACTCCCCCAAGCTCTTGAGGAGCAGGGGGGACCCCCACGACGGGCTGATACTCACCGGCACATTTTCCAGCCCCCTGGGGGTACCACCCACGCCCTTGAGGCAGTGGGGGAGTTTGAGGAGCGGGGTCCGGGGCGGAGCCCCGGTTTCGGGAAGGGGCGGGACTGGGGAATGCCCCGCAGGGCCCCTACCTCAGCTCCGCCGCCACCCCCCGCAACGCCTCCATCGCCCGGAACAACAACCCCGGCCCGAAGGTGACCCGAGTGGCCCCCAGCTCACCCAGCCCCTCGGGCGAGGGCCCGCCCGGAATGAAGACGAAGTTGAGGGGCCCCTCGATCCCGTCCCGCAGGGCGGGAATCACGTCCACCGGCGCCTTGATGACGTAGACGCAGTCGGCCCCGGCCTCGACGTACAGCCGGGCCCGCCGCAAGGTCTCGTCCAGGTCCGCGACCCCGCGGATGTACGTGTCCACGCGAGCGTTGATGAAGAGCTCACGACCGGCCACGTCCCGGACGGCGGCGAGGTAGTCGGCCTGTTCCTGGGGGTCCTTCAGGGGACCGGCGGCAGCACCCTCGCGCCCCCAGGAGTCCTCCAGGTTGCACCCCACGACCCCGGCGTCGAGAAGCCGCCCGACGAGCGTGCGTGCGGGCAGCCCGTAGCCGTCCTCGACGTCCGCGCTGACCGGCACGGCCACGGCACGGGCGACGCGCCCGACGGCCTCGAACATCTCGCGCGGCGGCACGGCCCCGTCGGCGTACCCGAGGGAGGCCGCGACGCCCGCGCTGGGCGTGGCGAGGGCGGGGAACCCGGCGTCCTCGAAGACGCGGGCGCTGGCGGCGTCCCAGGGCCCGGGCAGGACGAGCGGATCGGCGGGCGCCCGGTCCTGGTGCAGGGCGCTGAACGCCTCGGCTGCGGCGGTCACTTGGGGTCTCCCTGCGAGCCGGCGGGGCGGTGCGCGGTGGAGCCCGGAGTGTAGTGGCCGGGCACCATGCGGGAGGTGACGCCGAACCGGTTCCAGCTGTTGATGAGGGCGATCGCCGCGATCAGATGGGCCAGTTCGGACTCGTCGAAGTGCTTGGCCGCGCGCGCGTACACGTCGTCGGGGACGAAGCCGTCGGTGAGGACGGTGACGGCCTCGGTCAGCTCGATCGCCGCGATCTCCTTGGCGGTGTAGAAGTGCCTGGACTCCTCCCACGCGCCGAGCTGGATGATCCGCTCGACGCTCTCGCCCGCGGCGAGCGCGTCCTTGGTGTGCATGTCGAGGCAGAAGGCGCAGTGGTTGATCTGCGAGGCGCGGATCTGGATCAGCTCGAAGAGGACCGGGTCGACGCCCTTCTTCGCGGCGGCGGCGAACCGGATCATGGCCTTGTACGCCTCGGGGGCGTGCTCGGCCATGTCGAGGCGGGGGAGGTGCTCGGGGAGGCGGTCGCTGTCGGTGGTCGTCGGGTTCGTCGCTTCGGCCGTGTTCGTCGTCGTCATGGTGTCGACGCTACGCCGCGATTAGCCCACCGGTATGGTCCATTCCCATGGACAAATCCTGGGCCAATCGGGCCGCCGGGGGTGGCTCCGACAAGGTTTCCGACAAGGATGCCGACAAGGATTCCGGCGGCGATTCCGGCGACGGCTCCAGCGGCGGCTCCGGCGGCTGGAGCGTCGACCTCCACCTGGACGCGGCGGGCGCGGCCTCCGGTACGGGCTCCCGCTCGGGTGTCCGCAAGAGCCTGACGGACGCGCTGCGCGAGGCGGTGCGGGGCGGCCGCCTGGCCCCCGGCACCCGCCTGCCCTCCTCCCGGACGCTCGCCGTGGACCTGGGCGTCGCGCGCAACACGGTCGCCGACGCGTACGCGGACCTGGTCGCCGAGGGCTGGCTCACGGCGCGGCAGGGTTCGGGCACCCGGGTCGCCGAGCGCGAGGTGCCGCGCCCGGTGGCCCCCGCGCGCCCGCAGCGGACGGGCGGCGCCCCGCTGTACGACCTGATGGCGGGCACGCCCGACCTCGCGTCGTTCCCGCGCGCGGAGTGGCTGAAGGCGGCCCGCCGCGCGCTCGCCGCCGCGCCCAACGACGTACTCGGCTACGAGGATCCGCGCGGCCGCGTCGAACTGCGCACCGCCCTCGCCGCCTACCTGGCCCGCGCGCGGGGCGTGCACGCCGACCCGGACCGGATCGTCGTCGTCCCCGGCTTCACCCACGGCCTCACCCTCCTCGGCGAGCTGCTCCACGCGCGCGGGCTGCGCTCCGTCGCCGTGGAGTCGTACGGCCTGGACCTGCACTGGGAGCGGCTCGCCCGGTGCGGCCTGCGTACCGCCCCGCTCGCCTTCGACGAACTCGGCACCCGCACCGAGGGGTTGGCCGGCCACCGGGCGGTCCTCCTCACCCCCGCCCACCAGTTCCCGATGGGCGTGCCGCTGCACCCCGATCGGCGGGCGGCGGCCGTCGAGTGGGCGCGGCGCGCGGACGGGCTGATCCTTGAGGACGACTACGACGGCGAGTTCCGGTACGACCGCCAGCCCGTCGGCGCGCTGCAGGGGCTCGACCCCGACCGGGTGGTCTACCTCGGCACCGCCAGCAAGTCCCTGGCCCCCGGCCTTCGGCTGGCGTGGATGGTGCTGCCCGCCGAACTCGCCCTCGAAGTCGCCGAGTTGAAGTACGCGGCCGGGGCCGCCAGCAGCTCGTTCGACCAGGTGACACTGGCGGAGTTCATGGTGTCCGGTGCGTATGACCGGCATGTCCGGGCGGCCCGGCTGCGGTACCGGCGCCGCCGGGACCAGTTGGTCGCCGCGCTCGCCGATCGGGCGCCGGGCGTGCGTGTGACCGGGATCGCGGCGGGCCTGCACGCCGTTGTGCGGCTCCCGCCGGGTTCGGAGCAGACGGTGGTCCAGGGTGCGCACTGGCAGCGGCTTGCTCTTCAGGGGGTGTCGCGGTTTCGGCATCCGCTGGCGGGGGCGCCTTTGGGGGATGCGCTGGTCGTGGGGTATGGGACGCCGCCCGATCATGCGTGGGCGGCGGCGTTGGACGCCCTGTGCAGGGCGTTGCCCTGAACCCGGCGTCACGGATGGGCCCGCGCCGGGCGCGGGCTGAGCGGGCCTTGCCGGGGGCTGCCCGATCCCGCCCCTTCCCGAAACTGGGGGCGCTGCCCCGGACCCCCGCTCCTCAAACGCCGGAGGGGCTGTCCATAGCCCGTAGTGAGGGTCCCCACTTGTCGTGATGAGAGTGCAACTACCCGACTTCGGCGGGCAGTTGACTGCCCCTCGCGCACCTGTCTAGAACTCATCCCAGTTTTCCGTTCACTGCTCCTGGAATTCCACGGGGCGGCACTCCGTGCTGCCCACATTCGGAAGCGCAGAGAGGTAGTAGGCACAGTGAGAACTGGTTGTCGCGGGGCGTTAGCCGCCCTGGTCGCATCGGTGGTGGTCGCCACGGCGCTGCCGCAATTCGCCTTCGCGTCGGAGCCCGACGCCGTACCCGAGCAGAGACACGCACCGGACCTGAGACAGGTGCCGGACCAGAGACAGGCGGACGCCCCGCAGCCCCGGGCGCACCCGCCCAAGGACCCGCCCAAGCGGGCCTATCCCCGCAACTCCCCGCGCCTGAAGGTCACGTACGGCGCGGACGGGGCGAGCGCCATCAAGGCCCCCTCGGTCGTGCACGCGAGAGGCCCCGAGCTGTCCTGGCCGAAGGCCACGGCGCGCGACGTCGTCGGCTATCAGCTGCACCGCTCGCCGCAGGCGGACTTCCGGCCGACGACCTCGACCCTCGTGGCCGACCTCGGCAAGGGCGCCACGCGCTACCGGGACACGACGACCGCGCCGACCCCGGCCGGGAGCCGCGCCGAGACCGGGCGGCGGTACGCGTACCGGCTGCTGGTGGAGACGAGGGACGGCCGCCTGCTCGGCTCGCCCGTGCGCCGCGTGGGCGTGCCGAAGGCGGGCCACACCCTCCGTGTCGTGGCGGCCGACCGGTCGCAGGCGACCCCGGGCGCCCTGAAGTTCCCGACGGCGGGCATCCCGAAGAAGGCCCACGTCCTCGACGCGCGGGTCCACCTGCGCGCCGGGAACGGCGAGGAGCTCTCGCGGGACGCCACGCCCCTCGCCCGCCGGTGGGTCAAGGACCCGGGGGCCAACAAGGGCCTTCCGCTCAAGGGCGCCGACCCGCGCCGCGACGCCCGGCTCGGCGTCCTCTACGCGGCCCCCACCCCCTGGGACACCTACTACGCCCCCGGCACCCCGCCCCGCATGACCGCCCGCAACACCTATCCGGTGACGGTCACGCTCACCAACACGACGACCTCGGCGTGGCCCGCGGGCGAGCGGCAGCTCAGCTACCGGTGGGCGTACCCGGACGGCTCGGACGCCACGACGGGTGACAACCAGTTGCGCACGGACGTCCCGGCCCTCGCGGCGGGCGCCTCCGCGACCGTGCGGGCCGAGGTCAAGGCACCGCCCGTGGACGGCAACCGCCGCGCGGGCTTCACCCTGACCTGGGACGTGTACAACAAGGCCGACGACACCTGGCTGTCCCAGAAGCCCGGCATCGGCGGCCTCGCGCAGACGGCGGCGGTCGAGGACCCGACGGCGGACCGGCTCGGCCTGGAGAAGTACCACGCGTACACGGGCAAGAACACCGGCGCGGGTTCGACGCTGATGTCCAACGTCGGTTCGGGCAACGCCGTCTGGTCCTACGACGCGGTCAACAACCCGGGCCGCGGCATCAACACCTTCGCGCGCTTCACGTACAACGCGCAGGACACCTCCGACGGCCAGCTGGGCCACGGCTGGTCGGCGCAGGCGTCGGGCCCGCTGCGGCTGGGCGCCGTGCTCGACTTCCACCCGGACGTGAACCCGGGCGAGGCGTACGTCGTCGACGGTGACGGCACCCAGCAGATCTTCCGGAAGCAGGGGAGCGGGGAGTGGAAGCCCTCGCCGGGCTACCACTACCGGCTGAAGGCGAAGGACGGCGCGCGCCTGTCGTGTCTGCCGGGCGTCGATCCCGAGGTGCCGGACGCCTGGACGCTGACCCGTCCGGACGGCACTCGCTTCCTGATCGGCTGCGACGGCTATCTGACCTCGGTCGTCGACAAGAACGGCAACACGCAGACGTACGAGTACGAGCTGCGCGACTCCGGCAACCGGCGTGTGAAGTTCCTCGCCCGGATCAAGGACCCGTCGGCCCGCACCACCCTCACGCTCGACTACTACCGGGCGGGCGACGCGACGTACGAGTACATCGACGACAAGGGGGAGAGGGCGTCCGGCAAGGACCTCTGGAACCCGAGGATCTACGACCACCTCAAGTCCGTCACGGATGTCTCGGGGCGCAAGGTCGCCTTCCACTACACCGAGAAGGGGCACCTCGGCCGCCTCACCGACGGTGACGGATCGGCGCAGCCCAAGGTCTTCAAGTTCGCGTACGACGCCGCGCAGGGCGCCAAGAACGCGAAGCTGACGAAGGTCACCGACCCGCGCGGGAACAGCACCGGGCTCGACTACTCGGTCACCGCCGAGACCGACTACCGCTGGTCGACGAAGACGGTCACCGACCGCCTCGACGGCACCACGGACTTCGCGTACAAGAAGCGGCAGGGCGGCGGTGACGAGACCAGGGTCACCGACGCCGAGCGGAACTCCGCCACCTATGAGACCGACGACAGTGACCGACCGGTCAAGATCGTCAACGCCAAGTCCGAGTACACCAAGATGAGTTGGGACGGCGACAACAACGTCACGCTCCTTGAGGAGAACAACGGCGCGAAGACGGCCTACTGCTACGACGAGAAGACCGGCTATCCGCTCTGGGAGCGCTCGGCGGAGGAGAACAAGGACGGCGTCCCGTCGGCCGCGGACTGCGCGCCCGGCAAGTACCCGGCCCACTCCTCCCGTTACGAGTACCAGACCCGGGAGGACGGCTATGTCGCCGACCTGAAGAAGAAGACCTCGGCGGAGAACCGGGCGTGGGAGTTCGGCCACGACGCCAAGGGGAACCTGAAGAAGGTCACCGACCCCAAGGGTGTCTCCACGCCCGCGGACGGCGACTACACGACGACGTACGACTACGACGCGTACGGCCAGCTCATCAAGGCCACCGACGCGGGCGGCAACCCGGTCCTGCACTCGGACTTCGCGCCGTCCGGCTCTCCGCGCACCACCACGGACGCGCTCAGCAAGGTCACGAAGACCGAGTACGACGAGCGCGGCCAGGTCACGGCGGTCACGGACGCGCTGGGCAAGAAGACCACGCAGACGTACGACACGTACGGCCGCCCGCTGGTGTCGAAGGCGCCGAAGGACCAGGCGGCGGGCGTCTTCATCACGACTCCGGCGCCCGAGTACGACCCGAACGACAACGTCGAGAAGTCCACCGCCCCCAACGGCGCGGTATCGACCGCCGTGTACGACAAGGCGGACCAGGTCACGTCGGCCACCGCGCCCAAGGACGCGGACACCTCCGGCGAGCGCAAGTCGGTCTACACGTACGACAAGGTCGGCAACCTGCGGACGACGACGGAGCCCAAGGGCGTGGCGACCCCGTCCGACCCCGACGACTACGTCACGACCAATACCTACGACGAGATCTACCAGCTCACCTCGGTCGTCAACGCCAAGAAGCACAAGATCAGTTACGTCTACGACGGCGTGGGCAACCCGGTGCGCGTCATCGACCCCAAGAAGAACAACACCTCCGACCCGGACGACTACACCACCAAGACCGACTACGACATGAACCACCGGGTCGTCGCGGTCACGGACGCGGCGGGCCGCACGGTCAAGCAGGCGTACGACAAGGACTCCCTGGTCGTCTCGACGACCGACCAGGAGAACAACACCACCAAGAACCACTACGACGAGCGCGGCAAGCTCGCCGTGACCGAGGTCCCGCACACGGACAAGACGACCCTCACGACGAAGTTCGGCTACGACGAGGTCGGCAACCGGATCAAGGTGTTCACGCCGCGCAGCGTGGCCGCCGACCGCCCCGACGCCTTCGTCTCCGAGACCACGTACGACGAACTCAACCGCCCCAAGCGGCAGATCCAGCCGTACGACCCGAAGGACCCGCGCTACAACCGGAAGGTCTGGACGGAGACGACGTACGACGCGGTGGGCCGGGTCGAGAAGGTCTCGATGCCGCCGTCCGAGGGCGAGCAGACCCGCAACGACACGACCTACGGCTACTACGACAACGGCTGGGTGAAGTCGTCCAAGGACGCCTGGAACATCACCACCGCCTACGACTACAACGCGCTCGGCCAGCAGAGCGCCCGCCAGCTCACCTCGGCGGCGGGCTCCTCCAGCCGCACCATGCGCTGGGGCCACTACCCGGACGGAAAGCTCAAGTCGCTGGACGACGACGGGATTCCGGTTGGCCGCAACGAGGTCCTGGGCGAGGAGTCGCAGCGGCGCGGCGGCGCCGGGTGGAAGCTGCCGATCCCGAAGTCCGGCACGTACACGGCGTACGCGGACCGTCCCGGGGACGGCAAGGGCTGGATCAAGCTGAGCCGCAAGACCTACAAGAAGAACGAGATCACGCCCCTCAAGGCCGCGGGCGCCTCGAAGGTCAAGCTCGTCCGTGACGCCTCGGCCGCCGCGGACACGGAGAACAAGCGCTTCGCGTACGCCTACGACGTCAACGGCAACCTCACCTCGATCGACGACAAGTCCACGGGCACGAAGGTCGACGCGTACACGATCTCGTACACGGGCCTCAACCAGGTCGAGAAGGTCGTGGAGGCCCTGGCGGGCCAGGAGAAGAAGGCCACGTCGTACACATACGACGCGAACGGTCAGCCGGAAACGCTGACGCACCCCGACCAGTACGCCAAGTACACGTACGACCTGCGCGAGCTGGTGAAGACGGCGTCGGTGGGCAAGTCCGCGTCCGACACCTCCCCGAAGGTCACGACCTACGACTACACCTGGCGCGGCGAGAAGAAGCTGGAGACCAAGGCCAACAAGAACACGGTCGACCACACCTACTACCTGGACGGCGCCCTCAAGTCCCAGACGGAGAAGAAGCCGAACCAGACGCTCGTCGCCTCGCACACCTACGCCTACGACCCGAACGGCAACAAGGCGCGGGACGAGGCGAAGAAGATGAACGCCGACGACGCGTCGAAGTACGTGTCGTCCACCACCGAGTACGCCTACGACCCGGCGGACCGCCTGGCGAAGTCGACCCGCACCGGGGACGGCGCGGGCACCGAGACCTACGTCCACGACGACAACGCCAACGTCATCTCACAGACGGTCAAGGGCAGGACCACGACGTACGGCTACGACCGCAACCGCCTCCTGAAGGCGGCGTCGGGCGGCGCGGAGGCCTGGTACACGTACGACCCCTTCGGCCGCCAGGAGTCGGTGACGAGCGGCGGCAAGGTGGTGGAGCGGAACACGTACGACGGCTTCGACCGGGTAACCAAGCACGAGAAGGAGGACGGCGGGGCGCGCGCCCTGAAGGCCACGAAGTACGCCTACGACCCGCTGGACCGCACCGCGAACCGCACGGACGCCGCCGGCAAGAAGACGGACTTCAACTACCTGGGCATGTCCGGGGAGGTCCTCAGTGAGGACGTCGCGGGCAAGCTGACGAAGTCCTACCAGTACAGCCCCTGGGGCGAGCGCCTGTCCCAGGTCAAGCACGCCGCCGACGGCAAGACCGAAGACACCTTCTACGGCTACAACAGCCACACGGACGTCGAGACCCTGACGGACAAGGACGGCAACGCGAAGTCCACGTACGGCTACACGGCCTACGGCAACGCCGACCCCGCCGACTTCACCGGCATCGACAAGCCGACGGCGACCGACCCGACGAAGGAGGCGTACAACCCTTACCGCTTCAACTCCAAGCGGTGGGACGGCGAGTCGGGCACGTACGACATGGGCTTCCGCGACTACAGCCCCGGCCTGAACCGCTTCACGACCCGGGACATGTACAACGGCGCCCTGGCCGACATGGAACTCGGCTCCGACCCCCTGACGGGCAACCGCTACGCGTTCGCGGGCGGCAACCCCACCACCTTCCTGGAGTTCGACGGCCACGACTTCGGCATTCCCGTCATCACCAACACCTTCAAGGGCATGCGGGAAGGCCTGAAGAAGGGCTTCACGGGGGCCGTGAAGGGCGGCGCGAAGCTGGCGGGGAAGCGCAATCCCGTCGGCACCGGCTTCAGCCTGCTGAGGATCCTCGGCGTCATCGACTCGAACCCGGTGGACCGGGCCATCGGCTCGGCTGTGGACCGGGCGGCGAGTGCGGTGTTCGGGGAGGATTCCGAGGGTGGGTCCAGTGGGCGCACCAGAGTTCCCGAGAACCGCTGCGGCGAGGACAAGTCGACGCGGTTCAACTACCAGCCCCTGAAGGACGGGGCGCCCACCGGGGCGACGGCGCTGATCTGCCCGCAGGACCTGAAGGGTCCGAATTCCCGGGGTCCGCGCGTCGGGACGTGGGATCCGCCCGGTTTCGTATCGGCCAGGGAACGGTCGAAGGGCAAGAGGTGGGTGTTCAACCGCTCTCACATCATCGGTGACCGATTCAGCGGGGACTGGGTGCGGGAGAACATCTTCACCGGGTACCGCGAGATGAACGTCAGCGGCATGAAGAAGTGCGAGAACCGGATGGCGGAGGCTCTCTCCAGTGGCCAACCAGTCTTGTACTCTGGCCAATTGCGCTATGGGGACGGCCGCGAGAACCTCCCGACGGGGATCACCATGACGGCCTCGACACCGAACGGTCTGCTCTTCAACGAGACCGTGGACAACAAGCCAGGAAAGCAGGTGACCTGTTGAGCGTCCAAGACTTGGAGCGGGTGCTTCCGGCGCTTCTGCGGCATCGTGCGCCGACTGCCCGGACCATCGACTGGGATGCGCTCTCCGGTGCGCTCGGGACGGCGCTTCCTTCCGATTTCATGGAGCTGACCGAGAAGTATCCCGCGCTCGCCATCGGTGATTTCCTCGCGATCCACATCCCGGACCCGGGTGAGGAGCATTCCTTCGTCGAAGGGATGCGGGAGGATCTCGAAGTCCTCGGGGACCTGCGGGACTCGGGCATGTCGCACGGACACGTGCCCTACCCCGAGGCGCGCGGACTGCTGCCCTGGGGGGACTCCTCCGACGGAGACCTCTTCTACTGGAAGACCACGGACGAGGGCCCCGACACCTGGACCATCCTCGTGAGCGGGCGCAACGACGACTGGTGCGAGTTCAAGGGCGGTCTCACGGAGTATCTGGCCGGTCTGGTCTCGGGCACGGTGCCCCCTGACGGGCTGCCGCCGGACTTCCCGGGGCGGACGCCGAGCGTCGACTCCGACTGACGCGCGGAGCGTGTCGTAGGGCGCGGTGGTGCGGGGGCTCGTCCCCCGCACCACCGCGCCTGCCTGCTGCAGGGCTACCGCCCGGCCTCCGACGCCTCCCCGGCGGGAGCCCTCTCACCCTCCGGCGCCTCCCCGAACCGCGCCAGCGCCAGCGCCCCCGCCACCGCCACCCCGAACCCGAGGAGCGCCAGCCAGCCCAGCCCCTCACGGGTGCGGTCCCCGAGCCATACGACCCCCACCAGGGCGGGCCCGATCGTCTCGCCGATGACCATCCCGGCGGTGGCGGCGGTGACCGAGCCGCGCTGGAGGGCGGAGGTGAGGAGCAGGAAGGCGGCGCCCCCGCCGACCAGGAGGGCGTACGCCGCCGGATTGGCGATCAGTGCCCCCGGCGACACGTCGTCGATGAGGCGGACCGTGACCTCCACGACGCCGAAGCCGCAGCCCGCTCCGAGGCCCAGGGCCAGGGCCCGGCCACGGTCCGGGAGGCGTCCGGCCAGGGCCCCGAGGAGCAGCACGGCCACGGCGACGCCCAGCATCACGTACCGCAGCGTCGTGGAGCCGGTCTCGTCGCCCTCGGCGCCGGAGGCGAGCCCGAGCATCGCGAGCCCGGCGGACACCACCCCCACCGCGCCCCACTCCGTCCCGCTGAGCCGCACCCCGAGCAGCCGTGCCGCGACGACCGCCGTGACGGCGAGCGACGCGGCGAGGGCGGCGCCGACCGCGTAGATGGGCAGGGAGCGGAGAGCGACGATCTGGAGGAGGAAGCCGAGGCCGTCCAGGGCGAGCCCGGCGACGTATCGCCATTGGCGTACCGCACGCAGGAGGAGGGCGGGGTCGACCCCGGAGCCGGTGCCGGGCGCGGTCGCGCGCGCGGCGACCGCCTGCAGCACCGACGCCGTACCGAAGCAGACCGCTGAACCGAGCGCGCAAATCATCCCAAGAGACACGAAAGGACAGTAGATCAGGGAGTGTCGCGCGCTCCGTCGGCGGGGCTGGGCACGGAGAGGGCTATCCGCGCCGGGGCTGGGTGCCGGGGCGCAGTTCGATGCGGATGCCGTCGTCGTCCTTGATGACGTACGTCGGGTCGGTGTCCTTGTGCCAGCCCAGCGGCAGCACGTAGTACCGCTGGTCGCGTTCGAGGAGCAGGCGCAGGCCGCTGTAGCGGTAGCGGTAGTGGGTGCCGCGGCCGAGGTCCTCCACCGCGGGGCCCGGCGGGGCGAAGCTGAGGCGGTCGGTGCTGAGGACGACGACGGCGACGCGGCGTACGAGTTGGCCGGCGTCGTGGTGCGCGTCGTGGCGGCCGCGATCCCCGGAGACCAGGGCGACGACCCAGATGAGGAAGAGGCCCGCGGCCAGGAGGGACGCGGCGCGCCGCCATGCCGGTGGGGGAGGGGTGCCCGCCGGTGTGGCGGCGCGGGTCCGGCCGAGAAGCAGCCCTGCCGCCACGAGCAGCGGGGCCGCCCAGGCGAACGGCTGGATCCACCGCCACACCAGGAGCAGGACGGCTCCGGCGGCGACGAACCCGACGTGAGCCCGCGCCACGGCCCGCCCGGCCCGCCGCAGTCGCACGACATGGCGTGGCGGGACCCGCAGGGCGGTGAGCAGCCGGGGCAGGTACGGCACCAGGAGGGCCAGGATGAGGACTTCGAGGGCGGGCAGCGCGGCCAGGTTCAGGCTGCGGATGACGAGTTCGAAGGTGTCGAAGCCGACGGCGAAGCTGTCGAGGTGGAAGTAGCCGTAGTAGGCGTTGGTGTAGATGTAGCCCGCGTACAGCATCAGGGCGCTGACGAACGAGGCGGCGCCGACGACGGAGTTGATGAGTTCCACGGGGTTGCCACCGGCGGTGGGGGGCTCCGGCTGCCGGGAGTCCGGGGTACGGGCCGCCCGCCGCACGCCCGGTGAACGCGGTACGCCCGGTGAGCGCCGTACCCCTGGCGAACGCGGCACGCGGGGCGCCCGCACCACGCGGCCCACGGTCAGTTCTCCCCGGGCGAGGCGCTGCCGCCCCCCGGCACGGCGGCCGACTCCGGCGAGTTCGTCCCGGGCGACGGTGTCACCGGCTCGGGCGTGCCCGGTGGGCGTCGGCACCAGGACCTGGTCTCCATGGCCGGGGACGGGCTGCACCCCGGCGGCGCCGCGGGCGTCGACCCGCTGACCCCGGGTCCGGGCGCCCCGGCCGGACCCGTGTCCGTCGGCGGCGGCTGCACCGGCGGCACCCCGGGGTCGCCGCCCTGGGACCCGCCGCTGGCCTGGGCACCGGGCGGCGCGCCGGGAGCGGCGGCGGACCCGCTGGGGCCTGCCTGCGAGGTGGTCGCGGCGGGGCCCGACGACTCGCCCGGCCGCCCCGGCACCTTCCCTCCGGGTCCGTCGGAGTGGCCGCACGCGGCGGCTCCGAGGCCCAGGGCGACCACCACGACGGCCGTCGGGACGGCTCCGCCGCCCCCGGCCACGATTCTCTGGCGTAAGCGCATCGTTCCCCCTCACACCGGAACGTCCTCACAGTGTGTGACCGAAGGATGGCACCGGTCGCGGGGGCTGCCCAGATCCAGGACGTGAATTCACTCCTGTACGCCCCGAGTTGAGGGATACCGGGTGGCGCACCGTCCTGCTACCCGGCGGCAGGGCCCTGCTACCCGGCGGCTTCCCGTCGCCCGGCGGCTTCCCGCGACCAGGCCGTCTCCCCTTGCCCGGCGGCTTCCCGCGCCCCGGCGGTCTCCCCCTGCCTCGCGTCGAACCGGCTGCGGGCCGTCTCGATCTCCGTCATGTACCGGTGCGTCCAGTCGCACATGGCGTCGATGGCGCGGAGCAGCGCCGTGCCCGCCTCTGTCAGGCGGTACTCGACGCGGGGCGGCACGGTGGGGTGGACGGTGCGGTGGACCACGCCGTCGCGTTCGAGGCCGCGCAGGGTCTGGGTGAGCATCTTGTGGCTGATGCCGTCGACGGCGGAGCGCAGCTCGGTGAAGCGCAGGGTGCCCTCGCCGAGGGAGCTGACGATCAGGATGGCCCACTTGTTGGCGAGGCCCATGAAGACCTCGCGGGCCAGGGCGTCGGTGCGCGCGACCTCCGCCGCGTCGGCGCCGCCCTGGATCTGCCGGATGCTCACGGGGTTCTCCTCCCACCGGAACGTGCCGGAACGTGCCTGCCTGTCTCCGCGAGCGTACGTCGAGGGGGGCCGGGGCCGACGGCCGCCGGCGCACAGGGCACCATGGGCGGTCGCAATGATCAGAGCGCCGTGGCGGACACGGCGTGGAACCACGGGGAACACATGAGCACTCTGCGCGGTATGCGGAACCACCGGTCTCTCGGTCTGGCGGCGGTGGGCGTGATCACCGCCCTCGCGGTGACCGCGTGCGGCCCGTCCGACGACTCGGACAAGGACGGGAAGTCCGGCGCGTCGAAGGCCGCCGACGAGGCGCCGAAGAACCTCAAGCTCGGGCAGCCGGGCCCGGTGCAGGAGATCACCAGCTACAAGAAGACCGGCAAGTTCTCGATCACGCCCACGAAGGTGTCGCTGGGCAAGCCCGAGGACCTCAAGGAGCTGGACGACCCGAAGAAGTACAAGGACAAGAAGATCGCCTGGATCTACGTGAAGGCGAAGCACGTCGGCGGCCCCGCCATCAAGGAGGCCAAGCCGATGAGCGACGTCGGCGCCGAGACCGACGCGGGCGCGCCCGCGACCCGGTTCATCCTCATCGGCACGCTCGCCAGCACGCCCAAGGACTGCAACCTCCTCAACGGCGTCAAGGAGCTGGGCAGCGACGACATCTGGAAGAAGGGCGAGGAGCGCACCGTGTGCGAGCCGTACCTGGTCCCGGCCACCGCGAAGGTCAAGAACGTGACGTACTCGCAGGGCTTCTACAAGGAGCCCCTCAAGTGGGCGGTGAAGTAACTCAGGCGTAGCTCTGGCCTGGTGGGCCCGTGCCGAGGAGTGAACGAGGCCGCCCGGGTTCTGGGAGCGTGGCGCTTCCGGGGCGGCAGTCAAGGGCGCCCTGCGGGCGTCGGCTGCGCCGATTCCGCTGCGCTCCACCCTTGACTCCCGCCCCTCCAGCGCGAGTTGCCGTCGGCCGGGCGGCCCGGGGCGGGGGCGGCGGGGAGCCTCCGGTGGCGGCGGAAAGGCTTCGCTGCCGGGTGCCGCCCGGCACAGCCTTGGCGCGGCGACCCCGTCCTGTGGCCCAACGGGGTTGCTGGGTGGGTGGTTCGCCTGATTCGCCGGGTGGCAGGTGGCAGGTGGCAGGCGGTGGGCGGTTGTCGAGCGTGCCGGGCCGGTCCCGGTGACCTGTTTTGGAAAAGTTGCGAGAGGCGCGCGGGGTAGTGCGAGCGGCAGGGCGCGCGCCCCACCTGTAAGTGCAGGTCAGTGCGAGCGAATGCGAGTGAGGGCGAGTCAGTGCCAGTCAGTGCCAGTCAGCGCTGGTGGGGAGGGGCGTGAATTGCTGGGGTGCGCTACCCCTGTGCGCTGCTCGCAACTTTTCCGAAGTAGGTGATGGGGGGGAGGGCTGGGGCTGGCCGCGCCCAGCCCTACCCGCCAGCCGCGCCCAGCCCAGCCGCACCCGGCGGCCGCACCCGGCGGCCGCACCCGACAGCCGCACCCGGCGGCCGGGTGTGGCCGCCCCGCTACCGGTCCCGCACGGTGCGCCGACCGCGAGGGGCCACACAGGAAGTGCCGGTCCGCACCCGGCAACGAAGCCGTGCGCTCTCCCCGGAGGCTCCCCGCCGCCCCACCCCGGGCCGCCCGGCCAACAGCAACTCGCGCTGGAGGGGCGGGAGTCAAGGGTGGAGCGCAGCGGAATCGGCGCAGCCGACGCCCGCAGGGCGCCCTTGACTTCCGTCCCGGAGGCGCCACTATGTCGACCTCCGGGCGGCCACGTTCACCTTTGCGCGTAGGGGAGGAAGTCGCTGCACGCGGTGGAAGTGAGGGCGAGTCGAGAGCTTCAGGCCGCGTCAGTGTGGCCTCTCCTTCCTCGACGACGCGGACGAACTCCTCGTGGGCAGAGCCGTGTCAGGCCTCGCGCGCACCGCGCAGGGCCGCGCGGACGGCAGGGGCGCCGAGGGCGGTGGCGAGGGTCGCGGGGCGTGGCCAGGGCGCGTTCGCGGTTGCCTCGGCCCGGTCGCGGCGGCAGGGGCCGCAGTGGTCCTCGTCGGACACCGGGCGGAAGAGGAGAGGGTGAGGGTGGGGGCCCGCGCACTCCCGCAGGGCGGCGACCTGGGGTTGTTCCGGCCTTGGCGGCCGGGGCGGCACGGGGTCGCTGAGGAGGTGGCGGACGAGGCCGCCCGGCTTGTGGATGACTGGGGGCAGCCCTCGGCGGATCTCGTCGAGTACGTCGCCGGGACTGTGGCCCAGCGCCAGCCACTGCCCGGCCAGCTCGGTGAGCTGGGGGACCATCCCGCGCGGTACGCGTAGACGCGGGTCGAGGTCGCGCAGGCCCTCGACGAGGTGGCGTGCCTCGTCCGGGGACGGGGGAGGTTGGGGGGTGTTCACCGGGGGTGTCGCCTCTGGATGACAGCCGACGGCCGGATGGGTCGGCGAGCCGGTGGCCGGACGGGGGCCCGTCGGTACGGGGGTCACGTTCCGTAAGGCCCCGGCTTCCTCGGCGCTCAGCGGGACGTTGGAGACTAGCTGGCGGGTCGTCCACCGTCCCCGCTCCCGCTGCTCGCGCCACTCGTGGACGTACCCCTCGTCCTTCAACTGCCGCTTGGCGCGAAGGAATCCGGTCTTCCCGATGCCTGCGTTGCGCGCGGTGGCCGAGAGCGGTTCGTCCGCCCCGTCGGGGAGGGAGAGCTGCCAGGTCAGCAGGCGTACGGCGTCGGAGGAAAGCCGTGGATGGCGGAGAATCTCGTTCGGCACCTGCGTGAAGAAACGGGCAGGGGCGATAACATGACGCTGCATTTCGGGTGCTCCTACGAGGCACTCGGCGTGAAGGCCCTCGCTGCTGGTTGCCGCCAGCGCGGGGGCCGTTTAGTTGTGGTTACCGTACATCAACTCACGTGTACGGACGGTCACTTCTGGTTGCGAGGTCCGTTCGGCCGCTCGCGCCGTGACACGGCTCCGCCCCGGCGCGGGCCGTGACGGCTCGTACCGGGGCGGAGTGCGGGGCTCAGGGGTTCAGCTCTTGATGTAGAACGACTTGAATTTGACGTCGGTGCCGAGGTGGGACTGGCCGGGAACCGTCGTCTTGGTGCCTTCGCAGTCTTCCTCGGCAAAGACCCAGACCTCGAACTGCTCTGTGTTGTCGGGCCTGAAGGCGGTCTCGTTCTTGCCCTCGACCTCGGGGACGTTGTAGCACGTGATCCCGTCAAGGTCGTCCATCTGCCCCAGGGTCGGGCTGGCCGGGTCGCCGTACTGGTAACGGAAGGAGAATTGGCCCGCGCTGGCCGATGTGGGAAGGGCCAGGACGAGGGTGAGGGCGCCGAGGGCGGCACCGACGGTGTGGCGAAGACGCACGGGGGGACTCCTTTTGCTGCCGAGGTCTTGAGCCCTCGGATCGTGTTGTGTTCCCTCGCCGTGGCTCCTTGATCTTGGCGTGAGCCACCCGTACGACGTGCGCAGAAACGATGCTGCTTACGCCATGTGGGTGTGGGTGGCAGCTACTTGACACTGCGGCGCAGGAAGTCCACCCACGCGGTGGGTGTGACGGCGAGGCGGGGTCCGTCGGGGTTCTTGGAGTCGCGGATGTGGATGGTGTCGGGGGCTGCGGCCACCTCGACGCATGACGGTCCGTCGGCTGTGCTGTAACTGCTCTTGAACCACTCCAGCGTCATGACTCTCTTTCCATCTTCTCGATGAAGTCCTGTGACTCCTCCGGCGTCAGAGCCTGCGCTCGGATGATGCCATAGCGCATATCGAGGATCTGGACCTCTTTCGGATCGGTAACCACGCGGCTGGCGAGCTGGACCTCGATCAGCCCGACGGTGGTCCCGTCCTTGAGCTTGGTCAGGCGGAAGGGCCCCTCAAGTCCGGTGTTCCGTTCGCGGATCAAGGGCAGGACCTGGATGTCTACGTTGCGCAAGTTGCTGAGTGCCGACAGGTGTTCGAGCTGGTTGCGCAATGTCATTGTGCCCCCAGGGTTGCGCCGCAATGTCGACTCGCACAGCACAAAGCTGAAGACGGTACGCCCCATCGCGTCCTTGAGGATCTGCTGGCGATCCATGCGCGCGAGCAGTCGCCGTTCCAACCCCACCCTGGGGTGGGGGTCTGCGTGCGTGCCGACGTCGGGGGAGTCAGGGCACGAGGCTGTCGAGGTCGATGTCGACGGGGAAGGGGACTGCGGTCCTCAGCCGGTCCCTGTGGATGCCGGTGGCCACATAGGCGCTGGTCATGTCGTCGAGTTCGTAGGTGTGGACGGACGGGGAGCCGGCTTCGTCCTCGACGCGCCAGAAGTGCGGGATCTTGGCCTGTGCGTACTTGAAGGGCTTCAGGGACCGGTCGCGGTCGGCTGATTCCTCCGAGACGACCTCGATGACCAGAGTGACGTCTTCGGGGGCGTACCAGGTGCGATCGGGGTCGTACGAGGCGGTGGTGACCAGGATGTCCGGCTCGGGGCGGCTCCTTCTGTCGAGGCGGATGGTCATCTCACGCTCCGTCTCCGAACCGGCGGGAGCCGTCTGCCGCAGGGCGAAAGTCAGGTTCTCCACGAGTCGGGAGTGCCAGGACCGCTGCGGCGACACCATGAAGATCAGGGCTCCGTCGATGAGTTCGGTGTGTCGCGGTGCCTGGGAAAGATGGTCGAGGTCGTCAGCTTCCCAGCCGCTCGGCCTGGGCGGGATCATCCAGTCGGGGAGTTCGGCTGTCACGGCTTCCTCCGGGCGCCTGAAGGGGGCGGTCGAGGGGTTTGATCATGGTCTGTGGACCCGGGTCATACGTTGGCGCCAGCGCAATTGATGCCGCGCCGAGCACGGTGACCTCACAGAGCCGGTCTGCCGCGCCCGCCCCGGGGGACCGTGATCTTCAGGTTTAGGGCGACAGCACTGAAAGCGGTGTCAACGTTCAGCAGTACGACGACGTCGCATCATCCTTGCAGCAGTGGCGCCTCGTCCCCGATGCCCCACGCGCCGACTATTCGTCCGTGTGCCGGGCTTGCGCGCTGAAGATGCCCCAGCGCACGCGTCCCGCGCGGGTCGCGTCGACCCAGAGGGGGAGGTTGGCGAGGAGGCCGTCGACGTAGGCGGGGCTGATCGTGGTGCGCAGCTCGGCCTCGCGGGCGCGGGTGGTGTCGTTCAACCGGACGTAGTGCCGGGCGATCTGGGTGCTGTGGTCGTCGAATTCGACGGGGGCCAGGCCCAGGTCGGCGAGCTGGCGCAGGTAGAAGGAGGGGGTCGCGAGGGCGGCGACGCCCAGGCGGGAGACGACCGGGGCCAGCGCCTCGGCGGGTGTGTCCTCGTCGGCCATGATGTCCGTGAAGGCGAGGCTCCCGCCGGGCTTGAGGACGCGTACGGCCTCGCTCAGCGCGCGCGGCCGGTCATCGCTGTGGCAGAGCGCTTCCAGCGAGCAGACGGCCTCGAAGTGGTCGGCGGGGCGTACGGCACTTCGTGGAAGGAGCCGGTGACGACCTCGATCAGGCCGTCGAGGCCGCGCTTGGCGTTGGCCGCGCGGTGGCGCTCGTTCTGGACGGCGCTGAGGTTGAGCGCGACGACGTCGCAGCCGAAGCGGTCGGCGAGGTAGCGGGCGGTGCCGCCGTAGCCGGAGCCCAGGTCCAGGACGGTCCGGCCGGGGCCGAGGTGGTCCGCGAGGCGGTCGGCGAGGCGCTCGACGGTACGGCGGGAGGCATCGGCGACGGGCTCGGTGTCGTGGTCGTAGATGCCGGTGTGGATGTCCTCGCCGCCCCAGACGGCGTCGTAGAAGGCGTCGACGTCGGTGGATTCGTAGTAGCTGCGGGTGGCGTCCTCATTGTCGCCCAGTGTGGTCTCGGCCGTCTGGCGGTCGTGGCCGTCTTGTCGTCGTTCATGTGCGCTGTCCCCTCACTCGTGCCGCCTCCGTGGCGGTTCCCCAAACCTGGGCTCGGCCGCGAGAGGAGATCAACGGTGCCAAGTCGGCCAACCGGACGCCGTGTCCCGAACCGATCGGGGGGACCGGCTGCCGGGGAGGGCCGGCAGCCGGTCTCGCCTCACATGAAGCGCACCGAGCGGAGCTTCAGGCGCTCGGAGGCGTGGCCGCCGTGCGGGCGCAGGGTGAAGGAGTCACCGTCACAGTGCGGGCCGGTGTAGACGGTGGCGTACGCGTCGGTGTGGTTGAGGGGCGAGTGCGCCGAGCTCGACGAGGAGGGGTTGCCGACCTCCGGCAGGGTCACGCACTCGTAGCTCGGCGGGTCGGCCAGGACGCCGGTCTGCGGGGAGCCGTCGAGCCCGCTGTACGTGTAGAAGAAGGGGCCCTCCGCGGCCGAGGCGGAGGTGGGCAGAGCGAGGATGAGCGCGAGCGCGCCGAGGGCGGCACCGGCGGTGGAACGAAAACGCACGAAGGCACTCCTTGAAGGGAGTTGGGGGTGGGCCGGAAGCCGAGCGGGCTCCGGCGGGTTCCGGGAATCGGATCCCGTCGGAGCCTGCCTCGGTGAGAGGGCGCGTCCTCCTTCCCCGGAGCCGCGTCACCCGAAGGGAACCCGCCGAAACGATCAGCCGTGCGGTGAACGGGTGACACGGCCACGCGGGGAGTTTGCGGCGCCGTGTACCCGTACTCCGCAGGTCAGTTGAACATCACGCTGTGCGGGAGCGAGCCGAAGAAACCGGTGGACTGGCCGGGCCTCAGGGTGCCCGAGGGCTCCTCGCAGCCGTGGTCGAAGTAGACCGTGGCGGTCGCGTCGGTCTGGTTCGACGCGCTGGTCGCGCCGCCCTGGACGAGGAGTCGGCACTCGCCGTTCGCCGGGTTGTCCATCTGGAGGTCCCCGGCCTCGACCGAGTGGTAGAGGAACGTGCCGTTCGCGGCGTGGGCGCTGCTGGTGGGCAGCGCGGCGAAGAGGGCGAGGGCGGCCCCGGCGGCCAGGGCCGTGCGGCCGAGGCGGGTCGCCGTCATGCGTGTGGTGGTCATGGCGTCAACGGTTGTGGACGGGGGGTGGCGCGCCCAGGGGGTACGGCCTCTTGCGGCCGGGAAGCCCGCCCGGCGGGCCGGGAAACCGGAGCAGGAAAGGGGTCGCCAGGATGAGGAGCCCGGCGGTGGCGATCGCGGTGCGGGGGCTGGTGAGGGTCGCGAGGAGGCCCGACAGGGCGGTGAGGGCGGCGACCGTGGCCCTGGTCGTGATCGTCCAGGCGGACAGGGTGCGGGCGATACGGTCGGGCGGGGTGTGGTGCAGGCGGTACGTGGCGTACACCGGGTTGAAGACGCCCATGCAGGTGATCAGGCCCAACTCGGTGACCATGACCAGGGCGAGGCCGGTCGGGCCGGGGTGGACGAAGGCCAGGGCGAGGGGCCAGCAGACGCGCAGGGTTCCGGCGACGCGCAGGACCGCGCGCTCGCCGAAGCGGTGGACCAGGGGGCGGGACAGGCGGGAGCCGATCAGGCCGCCCAGGCAGGGCAGTGCGAACGCGAGGCCGTACTGCCAGGGGGCGAAGCCGAGTTGGCCGAGCATGAGGACGGCGAGCGGGGGAGCGGCCGCCATGATCAGGGCGCTGACCAGGACGGTGTTGAGGAACAGGGGGCGCAGCGCCGGGTCGGTGAGGAGGAAGCGCCAGCCGTCGGTGAGGTCGCGGACGCGGAGGCGGGGTGGCGTACTCCGCTGGGGGTGCGGCTCGGTCGCGCGGATCGCGCGGATTCCCGCCGCCGAGAGCAGATAGCTCACCGCGTCCGCCGCCACCGTCACCACCGGCCCGAACACCCCCACCGTGGCCCCGCCGAGCGGTGGCCCGAGCGCCGTCGCCGTCCAAGTCGTGGACTCCATGCGGCCGTTGGCGGTGAGCAGGTCCTCCGGGTGTACGAGCGCCTTCAGGTGGGCGCCGGACGCCGTGCTGAAGGCGATGTCGGCGGCGGCGACCAGCACCGAGACGGCCAGGAGGTGGGCGAAGGTCAGGGCGTCGAGGGCGTACGCGACCGGCACGGTCACCAGTGCCGCGCAGCGGGTCAGGTCCATCGCCACCATCACCGGCCGCTTGCGCCGGAACTCCACCCACGGGCCGAGCGGCACCGCCACCGCCGCCCCCACCGCGAGCCCCGCCGCCGAGAGCAGCGCCACCTGCGCCGGTCCCGCGCCCAGCGCCAGGATCGCGATCAGCGCGAACGCGTCGAACGCGAACCGCGTCCCGAACGCGCTGATCCCGTACGCGGCCCACAGCCACCCGAAGTCCCGGCCCAGCGACCGCGTGTCCGCCCCGTCGGCCCTGCCCGCCATGCCGAGCGTCCCCCCTCCCCGGACAACGCCGTGTTGACCACCGGCATCAAAACCAGGCGTGGGGCAGGCGCGCAAACAACCAGAGGGAAGGTTTCGTACAACCAGAGGTTGTGCACGTAGGGCGTAAGGTGGCCGCGTGGATCTCAACGCCGTACGCACCTTCGTCGCCGCCGCCGACAGCGGACAGTTCCAGGAGGCCGCCGCCGATCTGGAGATCACCCAGCAGGCCGTGTCCAAGCGGGTCGCCGCCCTTGAGGCCGACCTCGGCGTGCGGCTCTTCACGCGCGCGCCGCGTGGTGTCCGGCTCACCGTCGACGGGCAGGCGTTCCTGCCGCACGCCCGCGCGCTGCTCCAGGCCGAGGAGCGGGCGGCGGCGTCCGTCAGGCCCGGCAGCCGGGCGCTGCGCGTCGACGTGGTCGGGCGCCGGGTGGCGACGGCCGGGCTGCTGCGGGACTTCCACCGCGCGCGGCCGGACATCGACCTCGACGTCGTCACCCTCTTCGGCGCCGACGCGGCGATCGACGCCCTCCAGGCCGGCACGATCGACGCGACCTTCCGCGCCGTCACCATGCCGGGGCGGCGGCTCCCCGCCGACATCGAGGCCGTCCCGGTCCTCGACGAGCCGATGATGCTGTTCACCGGGCCCGCCCACGCGTTCGCGGGCGCCCGCTCGATCACCCCGGCGCAGCTCGCCGGGCAGCGGATCTGGATGCCCGGCAACGAGCCAGGGACCGAGTGGGCCGCGTACTACGACGAGCTCGCCGCCACCTTCGGGTGCACCATCGACGTGCTCGGCCCGAGCCCGCACTTCGGCATCGAGACGCTCCTCGACACGATCGCGGACTCCTCGACCCTGGCGACCTTCCTGAGCGAGCGCACCCCGCTCGTCTGGCCCGCGGGACACGACCTGCGGCTCATCCCGCTGCGCGACCCGACGCCCGTCTACCCGCACTCACTGCTCTGGCACGCCGACAATCCGCACCCCGGGCTCGCCGCGTTGCGGGACCATCTGCTGGCCGCACGGAACGGCCTCGGGGGTGCGGAGACCTGGCGGCCGACGTGGGCGCGGCCTCAGCCCGGGAAGCGGTCTTAGCCCAGGAAGCGGCCCCGGCCCAGGAATCGTCCTCAGCCCAGGAAGCACGCCGAGACGTAACCGACCACGCCCGTGCGCTTGTTCTGGACGAGCTGCCAGGCGACGGTGTGGCTGCCGTCCGGGCACTGGACGCGGGGGCCCGGGTCGGCCTGGTACCAGTACGCGCAGTCGCCCTGGTTGGCCCAGCCGACGTGGCTGCCGCCGGGCTTGTTGCGCATGTGGATGCTGGTGCCCTTGAAGTCGGTGTGGGGGCCGCCGTGCTCGCAGGCGGCGCGGGCCTGGGCGGCGGCCGGGGCGGTGGCCTGGGCGGTGGGTGCCGCCGCGGCCGCGTGGCCGGTGGTGAACGGGGCCATGAGCAGCGCGGTGCCCGCCACCGCGAGGGCGGCCGTCGTCTTGGTTCGCTTCAACATGAACGCAACGGTTCCGAACCGGGGCGGCCCCGACAAGAAGGCGCGGCCCGCATCCACCTGTCCGTGGGAGTCACTCCCCGCCATGCGCGCCCCCTCCATCCCGGCCGCGCGCCCCCTAGCCCCGGCTGCTCCGGTAGTGCTCGGCGATCTCGTCCGACGTCGTCACCCACACCCCCGGGTGGTTCACCACGTACTCCAGGGCCTGGTCCAGATACTTGGCGCGGAACGCCTGGCCGATGACGAACGGGTGCAGGGCGAGGGCCATCACCCGGCCGCTGTCCGCCGCCTCCGCGTCGGCGTGCAGCTGGTCGAGCTGGTCCTTGACGATCTGCACGAAGTCGGGGCCGGTCATGCTGTGGCCGACGAAGAGGTTGATGTCGTTCAGCTCGACGGAGTACGGGACGCCGAACATGCCGGGGACGTTCAGGTCGAAGGGCTGGTCGTCGTTCGTCCAGTCCAGGACGTAGTCGAGGCCGAGTTCCTTGATCAGGTGCGGGGTGCGGAACGTCTCGGTGAGCGCGGGGCCCATCCAGCCGCGCGGCCGCGTCCCCGTGGTCCGCTCGATCGTCTCGACGACGTCCGTCAGGTACTTCCGCTCCTCGTCCTCCGTCATGTCGGCCTGGAAGATCGAGTTGTTCTTGCCGTGCGCGAGCCACGCCCAGTCGCGGTCCCGGCCCGCCTCGATGATCTGCGGATAGCGGTCGCCCACATCGGAGTTGAGGAGCACGCTGGCCCGGACCCGGTGCTTGTCGAGGGTCTCCAGGGTGCGCCAGAAGCCCACGCGCGGGCCGTAGTCCCGCCAGCCGTAGTTCAGCGGGTCCGGGGTGAGGTGCGCGGTGCCGGGGAACGTCGACGTCGACGGCTTGTCGACCTCGTAGTGCTCGATGTTGAGCCCCACGTAGAACGCGACCTTGGCGCCGCCCGGCCACTGGATCGGTTCGCGCTCGACTATGGGGCTGTAGTCGTAGAGCTGGTTGTCCATCCCACTCACCTCGGAACGTTCGCTGCGGGCTGCTGTCTGCTGTCCGCTGTGTCTGGTGCCTGTCGTGTGCGGGGGGTGTCCCGCCCACGACAGACATCCTCAAACGTTCACACTGATGTGAGGGTCAAACGCGCACCGCAAGTCTCCTCCCACGGCCGCGTGTACGCCCCTGACGTCACCTCACTTCACTTCCACGGTGACCTTCCACTGCCGGATGACGGCGGGGCAGGCGTAGCCGGGGTCGGGGACGCAGCTGGCTCCCGCGTTGACCGTGGCGGTGCCGACGCTGTCCGCGCTCAGGTCGGCGCGGGCACCGCCATCAGGCAGGGGGCTGCCCGCCGTTTTGCGGAGCACGGCGGCGTTGTCGGTGTCCGGGACGCTCCACGTCCACCTGACGTGGCCCTCGCGGACGGAGGTGAGCTTGACCTCGACGGTGTCCCCGGGGGCCACGGTCACGGTCCGGCCGTCGTCCGCGTTCGTCAGGACGGCCTTCCGGGCCGCCCGCGCCTCGGCCTGGGCGGTCGCCGGTACGGCGGCTACGGCGAATGCGGCGAGCGCGAGGCCTGCGGCCAGCGGGACGGCACGGTACGTCGATGACTTCATGGTCTCCCCAGGGTGTGGGCGGTGTTTCGGGTCCGTGGGGGCAGGCCGGACGGCCCGCACCCAGAGATCAGAATCGGCCGCACCCGGGCCCCACTTGCGGCTTTCACCGACAAACACCCTGATTGGGTGAGCTGGTGATGCTATGCCATGAGGTGTGACGTCATGGGGGTGACCGCGAGGCGTTACGTCACGGGGTGACCGCCGAACGTCCCGCTCGCAGCGCCGCCCGCACGGTCGGTGCGCCCCGGGCCGGGCCAGTGGGCGTGGAGCTCGGCCAGGTGTCGTGCCAGGTCCGACCCCGGGCGGTTCAGGCCTGGTATTCGGTGAGGTCGATGGCGTGGACGGTCAGCGGGACGCCGTACGCGGGGTGGTCCGTCTCGCGCTCCGGCGCCATGCCGAGCTTGCGGGCGACGTTCTCCGAGGCCTTGTCCCCGGCCCGGATGACGGCGACGACGCGGTCGATGCCGCGGTCCTGGAGCGCGAACTCCAGCGTCGCGTGGGCGGCCTCGGAGGCGTAACCCTGGCCCCAGAACTGGGGGCCGAGCCGCCAGCCGATCGCCACGTCGGGCACCACGTCCGGGAAGAACTCCGCCACGGACAGGCCCGTGAAGCCGATGAGCTCGCCCGAGCCAAGGAGTTCGACGGCGAAGAGCCCGAAGCCCTCCTCGTCCCACTCCTCCTCCCACCGCTCGATCTCCTCGGCGGTGGTGTCCGCGTCGATCACGGAGCCGTCGCCGACCCACCGCATCGCCCGGGGATCGGCGTTGATCTCCGCCAGGAACGGCACGTCGCCCTCGTGCCAGCGACGGAGGAGGAGGCGGGGGGTGTGGATCTCGGTCATACGGCCCATCCTGCCGAAGGCGCGGGCCCCGGCGTTAATCCGTGACCTGCGAGGACCTGAACCCGGACCCCACCCTTGTTCCTCCCCGCCACAGTAGAACGCTCTTTTTAGTCAGAACCTGGGTGCGGGCCCAGGGCTGACCCACCCCGCTCGGCAAGGCCATCAGCAGCGACCTGGGCCCGGCGGCCGTGGAAGATGCCCCAGCGCAGGCGGTGGGCGCGGGTCGCGTCCACCCAGAGGGGGAGGTTGGACAGCAGGCCGTCGACGTACGCGGGGCTGATCGTGGCGCGCAGGTCGGCCTCGCGGGCGCGGGTCTCGGCGGTGAGGCGGACGTAGTGCCGGGCGATCTGGTCGCTGTGGTCGTCGAAGTCGACGGGGGCCAGGCCGAGGTCGGCCAGCCGGCGCAGGTAGAAGGAGGGCGTGGCCAGGGCGTCCACGCCGAGGCGGGAGACCACCGGGTGCAGCGCCTCGGCGGGGGTGTCCTCGGCGGCCATGATGTCGGTGAACGCGAGGGCCCCGCCGGGCTTGAGGACGCGTACGGCCTCGCTGAGGACGCGGGTCCTGTCGCCGCTGTGGCAGAACGCCTCCAGCGAACAGACCGCGTCGAAGTGCCGCTCCCCGTAAGGCACTTCGTGGAAGGAGCCGGTGACGACCTCGATGAGGTGGTCGAGGCCGCGCTTGGCGTTGGCCGTGCGGTGGCGCTCGTTCTGGACGGCGCTGAGGTTGAGCGCGACGACGTCGCAGCCGAAGCGGTCGGCGAGGTAGCGGGCGGTGCCGCCGTAGCCGGAGCCCAGGTCGAGGACCGTCCGGCCGGGGGAGAGGCGGTCCGCGAGGCGGTCGGCGAGGCGCTCGACGGTACGGCGGGAGGCGTCGGCGACGGGCTCCGTGTCGTGGTCGTAGATGCCGGTGTGGATGTCCTCGCCGCCCCAGACGATGTCGTAGAAGCGGTCGACGTCGGTGGATTCGTAGTAGCTGCGGGTGGCGGTCTCGTTGCCGGTCAGGGTGGGGTTTTCAGTGTGCGTTTCGCTGGGCTCGCCGATCTGCCGCTCGGTCGGCCGCTCTGCCCGCTTCCCGGTCTGCTGTTCGGCCCGCTTCTCGGTCATGTGCGCTGTCCCCTCGGTGCTCGCCGTGCCGCCGTGGTGGTGGCTTCGCAAGCGTGGGTGCTCCGGGTGGAGATGATCAAGAGCGCCTGATCGGCCAAGAGCGCCTAGTCGGCCACGGGGGTGGACTCGGTGGTGAGGAGGTGGTGGCAGTGGCGGGCGCGGGCGGCCAGGTCGCCGTCCACGGTGAAGAGTTCGGTGAGGTACAGGAGCAGGTTGGTGATGGCCGCCTGGGTCGGACCGGCGGAGAGGAAGGCCTCGGTGACGGTGGCCAGGTCACGCGACGGTTCGAGGATCAGCGCCCGGAAGACGTCACGGAACCCGGCTTCGAGCGGCTGTGGCGCGTCCGGGGCGAGCAGTTCCACCCAGTGCGGCCTGCACGATGCGAGGCCTGACTCGACCGTGTCCAGCATGGTCAGCTCGAACGGGAAATTGTGGTCGCTGACCCTGCGGTCGGCGACCCTGGACAGATCGTCCCGTGCCTTCGTGAAATCTCCTGCCTGCCGGTACGTGATGCCGCGCACGGCACGGTGCCAGACGCGGTCGGAGTCGTGTGAGAGCGCGGCGGTGAGGTCGCTGATGGCTTCTTCGTAGTGACCGGCCTGCCGGTGGACATCGCCCCGCTGCGCTTGGAAGTGGGACGCGCTGGGCTGCAGGTCGAACGCCGTGGTGAGGTCCCGGACGGCTTCCGCGAGCCGTCCGGTCCGCTGGTGGGCGAGGCCTCGGAAGAAGAGAGCACTGGCGTGAGTCGGCTCGAACTCAAGGGCGGCGGTGTAGTCGTTGATGGCGTCCTGGTACCGGCCGGCCTCACGATGGACCGAACCGCGCAACACCCGGACATAGGGCATGCCGCTGTCCCTGTCGATGACAGCGGTGTAGTCCGCGACTGCCTCGTCGAAGTGCCGGAGCCTGCGATGCACTTCCGCGCGAGGCACCCGGCCGAGCAGGTTGTCGGGGTCGATGGTGAGGGCGCGATCGAGTTCGGCGAGTGCTTCCTCGTCGCGGTCGGCGAACATGAGGAGCCTGCCACGGTACGTATGGGCCAGGCTTCGGTGCTTGGCGCTCAGCGCGTCATGGCTCAGTACGGCGGTGAGGAAGCCCAGAGCCGGATCCTGGCCGGAGACGGCGGTGCGGAGCGTATCGGCCCACGTCAGCAGATCCGGATCAGCCGTGTCGCGGGCCGCCTGCTGGAAGGCGTCCGTCCACTGCCGTAGTACCGCCACATCCTCATCGGCGGCACCGATGGCCACCGCCAGCGCGGCCGTCAACGCGGCCGACGGCCGGGCGCACAGACGGTGGTACATCTCGTCCAGGCGGTGCCGGAGCCACCGGGCGTCGCCCCACCGCTTCGACGCGGGCAAGCCCTCCTGGACCGCCGCGCGCCAAGCGCCGTGCGCCTCCGCCAACCGCAGGTGCGCCGCACCCCACCGCTGCGGCGAGAACACCCGCCGCTGCCGCACCATGCTCGCCCGCACCACCGCGTGGTACTGCTTGAAATCCCCGTGCCCGCTCACGAACGGCTGGCCGCACAGCCACCCCCACAGCCGCCGCGCCTCCTCCGGCACCGCCGCCGCGAACACGTCCTCGTTCAGGCGGGGTGCCAGCGCGCAGGCCAGGACCGCGTCCCGTTCGGCCGGGTCGTCGATCCACCGGACGAAGCGCTCGACGGCCGCGTCGACCACGTCCGCCCCGGCGCCCACCTCCTCCGCGCTCTCCGGCTGGGCCAGGGCGAGGAGTTCGACTAGGAGGGGCAGGCCGAGGGACAGGTGCAGGACGGCGTCCACCACGTCCGGCTCGGTCACCCCGCGTGCGGCCAGGAGGGCGCGGGTCTCCGTCTGCGTGAAGACCTCCAGGGGCACGTCCGTGACGTGGGGCCGCAGCGGCGCCCACGGGCGTTCCGCCAGCTCGTCCCGTCCGGCCAGGACCATGATCACGTTCGCCGGCAGCGGCCCGAACTCGTCCTGGAGCAGGTCCAGCAGCCACCCGTCCAGGAAACGCCCCGTCTGCTCCCACGTGTCGAAGAACAGCACCACCCACGCGTGCTTCCCGGACAGGCGGTCCAGCTCCCCGACGAACGCCCGGCCGAGCCCGCTCGCGTCCGCCCCACGGCCCCGGCGACCCCGGCCCCCCTGGCCTCGCAACCCCGCACGCAACCGATCCAACCCCTGCGCCGCCGCATCCTGATTCGCCATCGACGTCGCCGCCCCGACCCCGGGGATCAGCGCCGCCGCCCCCAGCGCCGCCTGCGTCACCACCCGGCTCGACAGGGACGCGTCGGCGCCCACCGCGTCGGCCCCCTCGGTGAGCATCGACTCGGCCGCCGCCGCGTCCTGCTCCTTGCGGTACTGCTCCGCCGCCTTGTCGAACTCCTTGAGCGGGCCCGTCTGTTCGGCCAGTTGCCGGGCCAGCTCCGCCAGCGCCTGCGGCACCCCGTGGACGTCGTTCTCGTCCACCACGGCGGTGACCGCACCCGCCTTCCGGGCCACCTCCTGCCACTGCCGCAGCAGCGTCGACTTGCCCACGCCCCCGACCCCGCGCACATGGAACAGGAAGTCCGCCGGGTCCTCCGCCGACGCCGGATCCTTCGTCAGGTTCTCGGTGAACAGGGACACCTGCGCCCGCCGCCCCACGAACCGCGCCCGCGTACGCTCCCGGATCAACTCGCCCCGCGACCGCCCCCGACGCCCCGCCCCGGCCATGCGCCCACCTCCACCAGCGCCATGCTGCCATCCGGGGGCCCACCGGGGACGGCTCCTTGCCGAACCGGGCGCCGGGCGTAAAGCAGTGGCGGTCCCGTGCCCCGCGCACGACCATGGGGCGCATGAGCGACCAACCCGCGCGATGGAGCCAGGCGAGCGTCTACCCCGACATGTGGGCGGACCCCGACAACGACCCGCGCGACAGCGACGGCCCCAGCCCGGACGGCGAGCTGCCGACCTACCTCGACTTCCTGTCGGGGTATCGCTTGACCCTGCGCATGAAGTGCGAGGGCCTGGACGCGGAGCAGCTCGCCCGGCGCTCCGTACCGCCGTCGACGATGTCGCTCCTCGGCCTGCTGCGGCACCTCGCCGAGGTGGAACTGGACTGGCGCGGCTGGATCGAGGGCGAGGCCCCGCCCAAGCTGTACGGCCGGAAGAACGCCGACTTCGAGGAGGCCGTCGCCGACCAGGCCATGGTCGACGCCGCGTACGCCGACCTGGAGCGTGAGCAGGCCGCGACCGACGCCGCGCTCGCCGCCCACCCGGATCTGGGGGAGCGGCTGAAGGACGGCTCCTCGGTCCGGGAGCTGATGGTGCACCGGATCGAGGAGTACGCGCGGCACTGCGGGCACGCGGATCTGCTGCGCGAGTGCGTCGACGGCCGGGTCGGCCAGTAGCCACGGCCGACGCGGGCGGGACCGCCGAGGGGGCGGCTAGCCGAACTGCACGCTGTGCGGGAGCGACCCGGTGAAGTTCGCAGCCTGCCCGGGGTGCAGAACGATCCGGACCTCCTCACAACCATGGTCGTGGTAAACCGTGGCCTTGGTGTCCGTCTGGTTCGAGGCGGTCTCCGCGCCCCCCTGGGCGAGCAGACGGCACTCTCCGTTGGCCGGGTTGTTCATCTCCAGGTCGCCCGCCTGGGCCGAGCGGTAGAAGAACGTGCCGTTGGCCGCGTACGCCGTACTGGCGGGCAGGGCGGCGAAGAGAGCGAGGGCGGCGCCGAGGGCGAGGGCCGCGCGGGTGGTCTTCGAGGTGTGCGTGGTCGTCATGAACGTCAACGGTTCCTGACGGAGGCGGGTGGCGACAGGGGAGCGCGGGGGCGTTTCCCGCTGGTGCCGCGCCTCGCACGCCCCTGCCGCGCGCGGGCGACGCGTCACCGGACGTCCGACCCGGCTTCGTGAACGCGACGTTCCAGCAACTCGGGGGCGAGGACGGTGACGGCGTGGTGCCGCACGTCGATCAGCCCGTCGCGCCGGAGCCGGGACAGGGCGCGGTTCACGGTCACGCGGGTCACGCCGAGCAGTTCGGCGAGGGCCTGCTGGGTGCCGCCGGGCAGGGGCACGGGGCCGCCGCCGGGCGCCGCCGCGGCCCGCTCCAGGAGCCAGACCGAGACCCGCGCCCCGGCGGGCAGCGTGGCCGTGCGGGCCAGGCGCTCCTGCTGCTCGCGGGCGCTGCCCGCGAGCACCCGCAGCACGTGGCGGCGTACCGAGGACTCGTCGTCGACCAGCGTCAGGAAACGCTGCCGGGGCAGACTCCGCACGACGCAGGGCGTGAGCGCGGTGAGCGTGGCCGTGTGCCCGCCGCCGTCGATCACGGCGATCTTGTCGAGGGCGCAGGGGGCCGCCCACTCCCCGAAGCGCACGACCCGGCCCGCGCCGGTCGTGCCGGTGGCGGTCACCCTGCCGCCGAGGAGGAGCAGCAGCCGCGCGGCCGGGTCGGCCTCGTGCCGCAGGACCTGTCCCGCCGGTACCGCCTTCGGCACGGACGCCTGCCACAGCCGCCGCAGGACGTCGTCGGGGAGGGCCCCGAGGAGCGGAACGTCGCCCAAGGAGTGCCACCGCTCGCGTGTATCAGCCGATACAGACCTGGTCACAGCGTGACCGTACCGTCCCCCGCATGCTGATCCTCGAACTCGCCTTCACCGACAACGGCACCCCGGAACGGCTCGCGGCCCGCCCCGCCCACCGGCAGCGCCTGATCCGACTGCACACCGAGGGCCGACTGGTGGCCGCCGGACCCTGGGCGGACGACTCGGGCGCGGTCCTGATCTTCGACGTCGACCGCTCCGAACTGGAGGAGATCATGGCCGCCGACCCGTACTACGGCGCTCCGGGCGTACGCGTCCAGGGCGTCCGCGCGTGGACACCGCTCGTGGGGCCCGCGCGCGGCACGTGAGAGACGTGTTGCCGCACCCCCTCCACGTACCGCCGCATGTTCTTGTGCGCCGTGTCGGTGTCGGGGTGGCGGGCGGAGAAGTGCAGGCCGTCGTGGAACCGGGCCACCCACGCGCAGACCTTGTCGCCGTAGGAGACGCGGACCAGGCCGTGGGCCCGCATGTCCGGCCAGCGTTCCGAGCCGGGCACGGACCGGGTGTCGACGAACGACACGATCGAGTACAGGTCCGGGGACGTGGGCCTGAAGTCGGCGCCGAGCTGGTGCAGGACACGGGCGATGGGGACGCGGGACAGCGGCTTGGTGCGGCGCAGCTCGTCGCGGACCAGGCGCAGCGCGCTGTCGAAGTCGGGCGCCTCGGCGAGCGGGATCTCGATGGGTGCCCCGCCCACGTACCAGCCGAGGGACTCCTGCCACCGGGACTTCACCCGGGTGTGGAACGGCACGACGGCCCGGTACACGGGCTGCCCGCCCATCTCGTGCAGGACGAGCGCGGTGGCGGCCAGGATGCCGACCAGGCTGCCGCCGTACGGGCGGCAGTACGCCTCGAAGGCCGCCGCGTCCGCGTCGTCGGCGAGCGGGGCGCACAGCAACTTCTGGGTGGGCAGTGGGCCCTGGGGGTCGAGGCCGAGGTCGATGGGGAAGTTCGGCAGGGTCCCGCCGCACCTGGCGATGAACTCGCGCCAGCGGGCGACGACCGCGTGCGTGTCGTCGATCTGGTCGGCGTCGGCGCGCTCGACGGCGCAGAAGTCGACGTAGCTGGCGACCGGAGGGGCCGGGTCGGCGCGGCTCTCGCGGGCGGCCTCGTACAGGTCGTGGATCTCGGCGGGCAGGCGGTACAGCGAGTACGCGTCCACGTTGCTGTGGTCGAACGCGGCGTAGACGCTCGCGCCGTCCTCCCTGAACACCGCCGCGTAGATGAAGTTGGGCCAGCTCAGGGCGTTCGCGGCGGTGTCGAAGCGGTCTTCCAGGTAGCGGGCGAGGGTGCCGGCGTCAGTGAAGGTCCCGGTGTCCTGGCGGTGCAGCGCGACATCGTCGGCGGCGAGCGTGAACCGGCGCAGCTCGCCGTCGTCCCAGCGCAGGCCGCTGCGCAGCGTCTCGTGCCGTACGGTCCAGGCCGCGAGGGCCTGTTGGAGGGCCTCGGTGTCGACGGGCCCGGCGAGGTCGAAGGCCGCGCCGAGCCAGGTCGGTACGAACAGGCCGTCGTCCCGCACTGAACGCGCCGTGCGCACATGGGACTCCTGCACGTAGGCGGCCGGCCGGGAGTCCTCCGGCAGGCCGGCCGCCGTCTCGACGGCCCTCGGGTGCAGCGTCCACTCCACGACCCGCCCCGGGCGGATCTCGCAGCGCTGGATGTCGGTCATACGCACGCGGTCTCTCCGTTCCCGGCATGGCGCGATGTCCCGGCCTGGATCATGGTTCCGGCATGCCTTGACGCCCACGGGCCCGGCGACGTGTCCTCGGGGTCCGGCGAGGCATCCTCCGGGGCCCAGCGAGGCATCCTCCGCGCGCGGCCGGTACGGCCGCAACCACGCCTCTCGCGCCACATTGGCCACTTCCGTGCGCTGGTGCCGGACGCTCCGCACGCGGGGTGCGCGACGTGGGCGCTCGCTCTTCGGGGTGAGGTGTACGAGTCCCTGGATACGCGGGCAAGGGGGTGGGCAACGACAGCCGTTGCGCACGTGCGTCCACCTCTCCGAACGCTCCGAAAGGACCTCCATGCGTTTCCGCACCGCCCTGGCCGCCGCCTCGGGTGCCCTTGCCCTGATCGTCACCCTGCCGACGTCCGCCGCCGCGGCCGAGGGGACGTTCCAGTACACGTACAGCGGTCTCGACGGCCGCCCCCAGATCGCCGCCATCGACAACCCGGACAGTTGGGTCTGCGTCACCCTGCCGGAGGTGGGGGACCCGGACTCCAGCTCACCCGCCCACTCGCCGCGCAACCGGACGGACCAGTTCGCGCACGTCTTCACCGGGCCGGACTGCGACGGTGACTCGTTCACGCTGCGGCCGCACACCGGGTACGGCAGCGAACGCCTCACGCTCCGCTCGGTCCGCTTCACGCCGCCGCTGCCGTCCTGACAACCCCGGCAACCTCGGCAACCCCGGCAACCCCGGCAACCTCGGCAACAGGGAGGGCCACTCGCGCGGATGCGCGCAGGCGGCCCTTCCGGCCCTGCTGATCACCGGCCCCCGTACGGAAGCGCCGGGCTCCTCACGGAAGCAGTTCGTCGAGCGCCCCGTCCAGCGTCTTGAACGCCGCCTCGCCCGCGCTCAGCGACTCGTACACGTACCGGACCGCCACCGCCTCCGGCGCCATCCCGCGGAATTCCGACCTGATCGGCCGCGAAGCGGACATCGCCCGCGTCTGCGACCTGGTCCGCTCCCAGCGCCTGGTCACCCTGACGGGCCCCGGCGGCGTAGGCAAGACCCGCCTGGCCCTGGAGGCGGCCCGCCCCCTGATCACCGACTACGCCGACGACCACCCCGACGCCGCCGCCCTCCTCGGCCAGGCCGCCGCCCTCCGCGAAGCCGAGAACTCCCCGCTGCCCCCGGCCGAACGCACCGACGTCGACCGCGCCACCACCCGCTCCCGCACCGCCCTCGGCACCACCGCCGTCGAGGCCGCGTACGAGAAGGGGGCCGCGGAGGCCACCGGGTAGCCCCGCGCCGGGGGACCGGGGGAACGGGGGCCGTTGGACCCCGGGGGGGGACCGGGTGGGACCGGGTGGGACGGACGACCCCCGCCCTCACCCGGACCCCAGACCCCGGCCCCTGGGAACCCCCGGGCCTACCCGAGAACCGCCCGCAACTGGTCCAACCCCCAGTCCAAGTCCTCCTTGCTGATCACCAGCGGCGGCGCGATCCTGATCGTCGACCCGTGGGTGTCCTTCACCAGCACCCCGAGGTCCATCAACTTCTCGGAGATCTCCCGGCCCGTGCCCTGCGCCGGGTCGATGTCGACGCCCGCCCACAGCCCGCGCCCGCGCACCTCCGTGACCTTGCCGGAGCCCACGAGCAGGCCCAGCTCGGCGTGCAGGTGGTCGCCGAGCTCGGTGGCCCGCTGCTGGAACTCGCCGGTCTCCAGCATCGCGACGACCTCCAGGGCCACCGCGCACGCCAGCGGATTCCCGCCGAACGTCGACCCGTGCTCGCCGGGCCTGAACACCCCGAGCACGTCCGCG
The DNA here is from genome assembly GCF_014650815.1 of Streptomyces flavofungini. Classification (GTDB taxonomy): domain Bacteria; phylum Actinomycetota; class Actinomycetes; order Streptomycetales; family Streptomycetaceae; genus Streptomyces; species Streptomyces flavofungini. The sequence goes on along the minus strand of NZ_BMVR01000008.1, from coordinate 24,048 downwards.
TTGGCCACCACCGCCGACACCGGCACCACCCCGCCGCCGAGCGCCTTGCCCAGCAGATACACGTCCGGCACCACACCCTCGTGCTCGCACGCGAACGTCCGGCCCGTCCGGCCGAGCCCCGACTGGATCTCGTCCGCGATGAACAGGACGTTGTAGTCGCTGGTCAGCTCCCTGACGCCGGGGAGATAGCCGGGCGGCGGGACCAGTACCCCCGCCTCGCCCTGGATCGGCTCGATGAGGACCGCCACCGTGTCGTCCGTGACCGCCTCGCGCAGCGCGTCCAGGTCGCCGTACGGCACGATGTCGAATCCCGGCGTGTACGGGCCGTAGTCCGCGCGGGCCTCCGGGTCCGTCGAGAAGCTGACGATCGTCGTCGTACGCCCGTGGAAGTTGTCGCTCGCCACCACGATCCTGGCCCGGCCGTCCGGCACCCCCTTGACGCGATACCCCCACTTCCGGGCGGTCTTCACGGCCGTCTCCACGGCCTCCGCCCCCGTGTTCATCGGCAGCACCATGTCCTTGCCGCACAACGCGGCCAGCCGCGCGCAGAACTCCGCGAACCGGTCGTGGTGGAACGCCCGCGACGTGAGCGTCACCCGGTCCAGTTGCTTCTTCGCCGCCTCGACCAGGCGCCGATTGCCGTGGCCGAAGTTGAGAGCCGAGTACCCGGCCAGCATGTCCAGGTACCTGCGGCCCTCCACATCCGTCATCCACGCCCCCTCCGCCGAGGCGACCACCAGCGGCAGTGGGTGGTAGTTGTGCGCACTGTGCGCTTCGGCCGAGGCGATGAGGTCTTCCGTAGCAGTCACGGGGGGCTCCATTTCTCGCGTGCGCACGTCGTTGTGCGCTTTCTTCCGGCGGTTCACGGCGCGGTGCGCGTTCTTCCGGTTCGGGGCGGGCACGTGACCCAATTCCTATCGTCGCTCGCATCCTGGACTAAGGACCACGACAGGATGGAGCGCCCGATAGGCTGGTTTTTCACAGCACGGCGACTGGCGCACAGGGAAATGACCCTGAGGGAGCCGTGCGAGGCAACGCCTTCGAGGTGCCGCCCGCCTGGGCACCCGGGACCACGACCGGACATTTCACCGCTCGCCCCGGAGGACGCCATGACGCCACCCGCTGCCCACAAGACCCCTGCCCACCAGCACCCCGCCCTCGCCGCCGCCGACCCCGAACTCGCCGCCCTCGTCGGCGTCGAAGAGCGCCTCCAGGCCGACACCCTCCGCCTGATCCCCAGCGAGAACTACGTCTCCAGCGCCGTCCTCGAAGCCTCCGGCACCGTCCTGCAGAACAAGTACAGCGAGGGCTACCCGGGCCGCCGCTACTACGAGGGCCAGCAGAACATCGACCAGGTCGAACGCCTCGCCGTCGCCCGCGCCAAGGCCCTCTTCGGCACCGACCACGCCAACGTCCAGCCCTACTCCGGCTCCCCGGCCAACCTCGCCGTCTACCTCGCCTTCGCCGAGCCCGGCGACACCGTCATGGGCATGGCCCTGCCGATGGGCGGCCACCTCACCCACGGCTGGGGTGTCTCCGCCACCGGCAAGTGGTTCCGCGGCGTGCAGTACGCCGTGCGGCAGGACACCGGCCTCGTCGACTTCGACGCCGTCCGTGAACTCGCCCTGAAGGAACGACCGAAGCTGATCTTCTGCGGCGGCACCGCCCTGCCCCGCACCATCGACTTCGCCGCCTTCGCCGAGATCGCCCGCGAGTCCGGCGCCGTCCTCGTCGCCGACATCGCCCACATCGCCGGGCTCATCGCCGGCGGCGCCCACCCCTCACCCGTGCCGCACGCCGACGTGATCTCCACGACCACCCACAAGACCCTGCGCGGGCCCCGCGGCGCCATGCTCCTGGCCCGCGAGGAGCACGCCAAGGCCATCGACAAGGCCGTCTTCCCCGGCCTCCAGGGCGGCCCCCACAACCAGACCACCGCCGCCATCGCCGTCGCCCTCCACGAAGCCGCCCAACCCTCCTTCCGTGACTACGCCCACGCCGTCGTCGCCAACGCCCAGGCCCTCGCCGACGCCCTCCTCGCCCGCGGCTTCGACCTCGTCTCCGGCGGCACCGACAACCACCTCGTCCTGATGGACCTCACCCCCAAGGACGTCCCCGGCAAGGTCGCCGCGAAGGCCCTCGACCGGGCCGGGATCGTCGTCAACTACAACACCGTCCCCTACGACGCCCGGAAGCCGTTCGACCCCTCCGGCGTGCGCATCGGCACCCCCTCCCTGACGTCCCGCGGCCTCGGCACCGAGCACATGGCCACCGTCGCCGACTGGATCGACCGCGGGGTCCGTGCCGCCGGGTCCGGCGACGAGGACGCACTCCAGAAGATCCGCGGCGAGGTCGCCGAGCTGATGGCGGCCTTCCCGGCCCCCGGCCTGCCCAGGGCCTGAGCTGCCCGGCGGGGCGGGGTCAGGCGTCGAGCAGCTCCTGGCGCGGGGGCTCGTCCCCGCCGTGCTCGGGCCCGTCGTCGCGGCGGCGGAGCAGGTGCATCGCGGCCGCTCCCGCCGCCAGGCCCGCCGCCCCGCTCGGTATCGCCCACTGCCAGCCCGTGCCGTCCCCGTCCGGGCCCCGTCGGTCCGCGTCGCCCTTGCCCTGGGCGGCCACTCCGGCGGGGGCCGGGCTCTCCGGCTCGGGTGGCGGTGCCACGTCCGACGGGCGGATCCCCGCGTGGTTCCGCTCGGACAGCTTGCCCATCAGGCCCAGGTCCTTCAGGAGGGACCGCAGGGCCGAGGGGTCCGGAGACCGGTGCCAGTACCCCTTCATCGTCTCCGTGTCCGTCGTCGTGTGGATCCATATCGCCGCGTCCTCGGTGGCCGACGGCTCTGGATACACCCGGTCCACGCGCCACGGACTCACGTCGTGCACCAGCCAGGTCACATTGATCTGGCGCGTCGCGCCCAGGCTCAGGCCCGGCGGCTGCTCGCTCTCTCCCCTGGCCGTCGGGCCGAGCAGCTTCTCCAACTCGGCGTACTCCTCCCGGTCCCGGTACAACGACGCTGTCTCTCCGCTCTCCGGTGATGTGATCAGCACGCTCGTCGGCCCGCCCGCCGACGCCTGCGGCGCGCCCAGCAGCAGCACGGCCAGCGCCACGACCAGCCCGGCCAGTCCCCTCGCCGTTCCCATCTGAGACCCCCTGCGGCTCCCGGCGCGGCCCCTCCGCACCGCCTCACTTCTGGTACACCGGCCGAGCCCCGCAGGTTCCACTCGGCGGCCACCCACCCATCAGCCGCGTCAACAACCCTGCGAGTCAATACACCTAGCCCCCGGCGCCGTCCCGCCCCCGCTCCGTACCCGTCCCCGCGCCGCGCTGCCCGGCCCGCTCCGGCACCGACTTCGCGATCTCCGTCGCCCGCGCCTTCGACCCCACGCCCTCAAGCCGCAGCGTCAGCTCCCGCTGGTCCGTCCACAGCAGCGTCGGGCCCGCGGGCCGCACCGCCCGCTTCCAGCTCCCGCCGTCGGGGTCGAGCAGCCACAGTTCGAGCCGGTGGGGGCGGGCGAACCACAAGGCCGTGCCGTTGCCGAGGTCGATCCACTCGGGCTGACCCGGCACCAGCTTCGTATAGCCCGGGTCGAGCGCGGCCGGGAACTCGTCGAGCCGGACCGTCCGGCCGTGCTCACGCCAGCACAGCGTGATCGAGGAACGGCCCGCCCGTTCCCGCGTCACCACCACCGCGTCCGGCTTCCCGAGCGCCGCAGGCACGGCGGGCCGGAACCCGGCCTCCCGCTCGGCCCGCGCCAGCGACACCGACGGCTCCCCGCACCCCGGCGTGAGCGCCGCGGGCGGCGGAGGCGACGGGTCGTACCGCACCTCGACCCCGCCGAAGTCGAACCAGTCGAAGACCGCCGCCCGCACGGGAGGCGTCAGCGCCGCCACGGTCAGCAGGCCGCACACGGACACGGCGACCGCCCGCCACCGGGCCCGCACGCCGTGCCGCACGCGCCTCAGGCCATGGCGGGCCCCCTCGGCCCGGCCGGGCGGCTCGGGCTCGGGGACCGCGGCGCCCTCGGCCCGTATCTGCGCGAGCACCCGCTCGACCATCGTCTCCTCGCCCGGATGCCGGTCCAGCGAGCGCCCCAGCGCCCGCAGCTCCTCCGGCAGCCCCGCACCGCCGGACCGCTCGGCGCCCCCGGCACCCGCGTCGCCCGTGTTGTCTGTGCTGTCTGGGTCACCCATGCCCCTCACCTCCCCTCACCCCCTTCCGGAAGCAGTCGTCCCAGCTTGCGCAGGGCCCGGTTCAACCGGGACTTCACCGTGCCCCTCGGCCAGCCCAGGGCCTGGGCCGTCTCCGTCTCGTCCATCTCCAGGAGATAGCGGTACGTCACGACCAGGCGGTGGTCCTCGCCCAGGCGGTCCAGGGCGGCAAGCAGCGCGGCGCGGCGCTCCCGCTCCAGGGCCGCCACGGCCGGGTCCGCCGACTCCGGTATCAGCGGATCCGCCTCTGTCAGCGCGGCCTCGCGGCCCGCCACGGAGCGCTGTCGCGCCGCCGAACGCACTGTGTTCCTCGTCTCATTGGCCACGATCGAGAGCAGCCACGGCTTGAACGACGAGCCGTCCCGGAACCGGCCGAGCGCGCGGTACGCCTTGAAGAAGGACTGCTGCACCACGTCCTCGGCGTCCGAGCCCGCGCCGAGGGCCGCCGCCGCTCGCAGCGCCACGCCGGTGAAGGCGCGCACCAGCTCGGCGTACGCCTCCGGCTCGCCGGCGCGCACCCGTGCGATGACCGCCGCCTCGTCGACGCCGATGCCGTCCCCCTCCAGCGCCCGCCCTGCCGCGCTCCCCGGAGCCGCCTGAAGAGCATTCCCCCGTGCACTCACACTCTTGGTACACCGCCCGGACCGAATCGGTTCCCACCCGTCACGCACCAGTTCCCGACCAACGGGCGACACCTGAGAGAATGCTGAGCATGGCCTCTGATCGTCCCCGTGTGCTCTCCGGAATCCAGCCCACCGCAGGCTCGTTCCACCTCGGCAACTACCTCGGCGCCGTCCGCCAGTGGGTAGCCCTGCAGGAGTCCCACGACGCCTTCTACATGGTCGTGGACCTGCACGCGATCACGATTCCGCAGGACCCGGCCGAGCTGCGCGCGAACACCCGCCTCGCCGCCGCCCAGCTCCTCGCCGCCGGGCTCGACCCCGAGCGCTGCACCCTGTTCGTCCAGAGCCACGTCCCCGAGCACGCCCAGCTCGCCTGGGTCATGAACTGCCTCACCGGCTTCGGCGAGGCCAGCCGCATGACGCAGTTCAAGGACAAGTCGGCCAAGCAGGGCGCCGACCGCGCGTCGGTGGGCCTGTTCACGTACCCGGTCCTCCAGGTCGCGGACATCCTGCTCTACCAGGCCAACGAGGTGCCGGTCGGCGAGGACCAGCGCCAGCACATCGAGCTGACCCGGGACCTGGCCGAGCGCTTCAACGGCCGCTTCGGGCAGACGTTCAAGGTCCCGTCGCCGTACATCCTCAAGGAGACGGCGAAGATCTACGACCTGCAGGACCCGGCGATCAAGATGAGCAAGTCGGCGTCCACGCCGAAGGGCCTGATCAACCTGCTCGACGAGCCCAAGGCCACCGCGAAGAAGGTCAAGAGCGCGGTCACCGACACCGACACGGTGATCAAGTACGACCCCGTGGACAAGCCGGGTGTCAGCAACCTCCTCACCATCTACTCCACGCTCACGGGCACCGGTATCGCGGAACTTGAGCAGAAGTACACCGGTAAGGGCTACGGTGCGCTGAAGACCGACCTCGCCGAGGTCATGGTCGAGTTCGTGACCCCCTTCCGGGACCGCACCCAGGAGTACCTGGACGACCCGGAGACGCTCGACTCGATCCTGGCCAAGGGCGCGGAGAAGGCTCGTGCCGTCGCGGCGGAGACCCTGGCCCAGGCGTACGACAAGGTGGGCTTCCTGCCCGCCAAGCACTGAGCCCCACCCGAGCGACCCGACCGAGCACCACCCCGCCGTCCGGCACGGCGGCGCCCCCTGCCCACCAACACGACGACAGGAGTACGACGTGGGGACCGTAACGATCGGTGTGTCGATCGCGGTCCCGGAGCCACACGGCAGCCTCCTCCAGGAGCTGCGCGCCGGCTTCGGGGACCCCGCCGCGCACGGCATCCCCACGCACGTCACCCTCGTGCCGCCGACCGAGGTGGAGTCCGGGGCGCTGCCCGCCATCGAGGCCCATCTGGCCTCGGTCGCCGCCGCGGGGCGGCCCTTCCCGATGCGGCTTTCCGGGACGGGAACCTTCCGGCCGCTGTCGCCCGTCGTGTTCGTACAGGTCGTCGAGGGCGGCTCGGCCTGCTCCTGGCTCCAGGAACGTGTCCGCGACACCGCGGGCCCACTCGTACGGGAACTGCAGTTCCCGTACCACCCCCATGTCACCGTCGCCCACGGCATCGCCGAAGAAGCCATGGACCGGGCCTTCGAAGAGCTCGCCGAGTACGAGGCCGAGTGGCCCTGCACCGGGTTCGCGCTCTACGAGCAGGGGGCCGACGGGGTCTGGCGGAAGCTCCGTGAGTTCGCCTTCGGGGGGACGACAGTTCCCCCGCAGGCGGGTGCCCCCGCCGCGCGGGGTACGCTGCCCGCCCGCTGACCGGGCGGGACTCGGGGGGACCCGAGGGGTGCCGGACGGGGGCTTCGGTGAAGGCGTACAGAGCCGTGGCGAGTGCGATCGCCGGAGTGCTGCTCCTGGCCGGGTGCGGCGGGGACGGCGGTGGCTCCGGGGGCGACACGGACGACGCGGGCGGATCCCGCGCGCCGGGCGGGCCGGGCTCCGCCAAGGGCGGCTCCTGGAAGATCGTGCACATCGACAAGCAGGCCAGGGGCACGGTGGAGGCCGTCGCGGCCGCCGCCGACGACGACATCTGGGCGGCGGGCGCCGACCAGGGCGCGGCGCGCCCCGACAGCTACCTGCTGCGCTACGACGGCGCCAAGTGGCGGCGCACCCCGCTGCCCGCCGCACTGGGCGGACGCGTCTCCCAGCCCCGGCTCGACGCGTCCGGGCCCGACGACGTGTGGCTCCACGGCGTGGCGCCCGCGGTCGGCTCCCGCATCGCCCGCTGGGACGGCACCCGCTGGCGCGCCGTCCCCCGGCCGCCCGTCCGGGGTGCCGTCGGCGACCTCAAGGCCTTCGCGCCCGACGACGTCTGGGCGCTCGTCGGCGGACAGGCCGCGCACTGGGACGGCAGCCGCTGGACCGTCACCACGCTGCCCGCCGTCGCCAACCGGCTCGACGGGAGCTCCGGGGACAACGTGTGGGCCGTGGGGTACCGCGACAGCGGGCCCGGAGTGGGCGGCGCCGGGGGTGAGACGACGCAGCCCGCCGCCATGCGCTGGGACGCCCGCGCCCGCGCCTGGAAGCTCACGCCGACGCCCGCCTACCGCTTCCCCGACCCCGCCCCGCCGGAGCCCGGCGCCTCCCTCGACGGGGTGCTCGCCGTGTCCCGCGACGAGGTGTGGGCGTACGGCATGCACTCCTTCGACCAGGGCGAGTCGCCGACCGGGCCGTCCGCCGAGCGCGTCCTGCTCCGCTGGGACGGCGCGCGCTGGCGGCGGCAGGCGGACGCCGACACCGACCCCTGCCTGTCACGGCCGCCCGTCGCGCACGACGGTGCGGGTGGCGTGCTCTTCGAACGGCACCGGTTCCGCGCCGCCGACGGATCCTGCCGCAAGGTTCCCTGGGAGCGGCTGCCCGCCACCGGCGCGGTCACCGCGGCCGGCAAGCAGCAGTTGTGGTTCGAGCGGGTGGGACGGGTGCCGGGGACGAAGGGGTTCGTGGGGGGCGGGAAGGTGTATGTGATGCAGAGCGGGAATCCGTTGGTGCTGCCTGTGGTGGCTGTGTACGAGCCCTGAGGCGGGGGTGTCCCGGGACCGGGCCGGGGCGGGGCCGGACGGCGTGGGTGGGGGTTTCCGGGGGCGCGGTCAGACCGGTAGGCGGCGGAACACCGGGCGCGGTACGTGGCGCAGTGCCGACATCACCACGCGGAGCGCTCCCGGGACCCAGACCGTCTCCGAACGGCGGCGCAGGCCCGTTTCGATCGCCTCCGCCACCGCCTCCGGTGTCGTCGCCATCGGGGCCTCCTCCAGGCCCGCCGTCATCTTCGAGCGTACGAAGCCGGGGCGTACGACCATCACGTGCACGCCCGTGCCGTGCAGGGCGTCGCCCAGGCCCTGGGCGAAGGCGTCCAGGCCCGCCTTGCTCGAGCCGTAGATGAAGTTCGCCCTGCGGGCTCGTTCCCCTGCCACCGAGGACAGGACCACCAGGGAGCCGTGGCCCTGGGTCTGCAGTGCGCGGGCGCAGATCAGGCCCGCCGAGACCGCCCCCGTGTAGTTCGTCTGGGCCACCCTTACCGCCGCCAAGGGGTTGTCCTCGTCCTTCGCCTGGTCGCCCAGGATGCCGAAGGCCAGGAGCACCATGTCGATCTCGTTCTCCTCGAAGAGGGGGCCGAGGGCGGTCGGGTGGGACTCCGCGTCCAGGGCGTCGAAGGGGATCGTGCGGGCGTCCGCGCCTTGGGCGCGGAGGTGTTCCGCCGCCTTCTCCAAGGCGGGGGAGGGGCGGCCTGCCAGCCAGATCTTGTGGGTTCTGCGGGTGGCCAGACGGGTGGCTGTGGCCAGGGCGATCTCGGACGTGCCGCCGAGGATCAGCAGGGACTGGGGGGTGCCGAAGGCGTCCTTCATTCGGGGTCCTTTGGGGGGTGTGGTGTTGGGGGGTGCGGGTGGTGGCCCTGCGGGGCTTTCCCCAGTCCCGCCTCTTCCCGAAACCGGGGCTCCGCCCCGGGCCCCGGGGGGGGTGTTCCCTTCGGGTGGGACGGGTTGCCCCGATCGGCGCTTCGCGCCTCGTCCTCAAATGCCGGACGGGCTGAAAATTTCGCCGGAGGCGGGCTGGAGTGGGGCTGTGGGGTGGGCTGGGGCGGGGGCTCCAGGGGGTCAGAGGTTCAGGCGGCGGGAGAGGTCTGAGCGGAAGAGGGCGTGGGGGTCGAGGGATTGGCGGAGGGTGCGGAAGGCCTCGAGGTGGGGGTACATCGTGGTGAGGGTGGTGGGGTGCAGGCGGGAGTCCTTGGCCAGGTAGACGCGGCCGCCCGCGGTGGCCACTTCGGTGTCCAGGTCGTCCAGGAACGGGGCCAGGCCCGGGAGGTTCGCGGGGATGTCCAGGGCCAGGGTCCAGCCGGGCATGGGGAAGGAGAGCCAGCCGGGGTCCGCGTCGCCGAAGCGTTTGAGGACGGCGAGGAAGGAGGGGCAGCGGTGGGCCGAGATGCGGTGCACGATGCGGCGGAGGGTTTCCTCCTGGCCGTAGCCGACGACGAACTGGTACTGGATGAAGCCGCCGCGGCCGTACACGCGGTTCCAGTGCGGGACGCCGTCCAGGGGGTGGAAGAAGGTGGCGAGCTTCTGGATCTGGGCGGTGCGGGAGCGGGGCGCCTTGCGGTACCAGAGCTCGTTGAAGAGGCCCACTGAGCGCGGTCCGAGGAGCCCCTCGGGGATGAAGCGGGGCGCGGCCGGGAGCTGCCGGGGGCGGAAGGCGAGGGGGGCGGTGCGGGCGCGGGCGGGCAGCGCGTCCAGGGGGGCGTGGTCGCCGCGGGTGAGGACCGCGCGGCCGGTCGCGGCGCCGCGGGCCAGGAGGTCGATCCAGGCGACGGAGTAGCGGTAGCGGTGGTCCGTGGCGGTGAGGCGGGCCATCAAGTCGTCGAGGTCGGTGGCGCGTTCGGTGTCGACGGCCATCAGGGACGTCTCCACCGGGTGCAGCTGGAGCACGGCGGAGAGGATCACTCCCGTCAGGCCCATCCCGCCCGCCGTCGCGTTGAAGAGAGGGGTGCCCGGCTCGACGGTGCGTACCGTGCCGTCCGCCGTGAGCAGGTCGAGCGACCGGACGTGGCGGGCGAACGAGCCGGACACATGGTGGTTCTTGCCGTGGATGTCGGCGCCGATCGCCCCGCCGACGGTGACGTACCGGGTCCCGGGGGTCACCGGCACGAACCAGCCCAGCGGCAGCAGCACTTCCATCAGGCGGTGCAGCGAGACACCCGCGTCGCACACCACCGTGCCCGCGTCCGCGTCGATGGCGTGCACGCGGTCCAGGCCCGTCATGTCGAGGACCGCGCCGCCCGCGTTCTGCGCGGCGTCCCCGTACGCGCGCCCGAGCCCGCGCGCGATGCCGCCGCGCTCGGCGCAGGCGCGCAACGCGTCCACCGCCTCCTCGTGCGTGCGGGGGCGCACGACGTGGGCGGCGGAGGGGGCGGTCCGGCCCCAGCCGGAGAGGGGGACGGGGGGCGGCGGGGGAGCTGATGGCGGGGTCGCTGACATGCCAGTGACCGTATCGCCCGTAATTGGAGGGGTTGGTCACCTCCATGACTCCCCTCACCGAAATGGGTGATTGAGGGAGTGTCATTCAAGATTGCCATAGTTATTGAGGGATTTGGTAGAAGAGTCGATATGTGATTAATCAGAGGAATGTGGATGAGAGGGAAGCAGGGGGCGGTGGTGTGCCGCGTGCCGTCGGCCGCGGACTGCCGCACGCCGCCGACCTCGGCGTACTGCGTGCCGCCGACCTCAAGCTGCTGGCCGCGCTGCGCGACTGCGGGCGCGACCCGCGCGTGGCCGCCGCCGCCCGCGCCCTGTCGTGGAGCGGCGAGCACGGCGCGCTCTGGCTCGCCGCGGGCCTCGCGGGCGCCGCGCTCGACCGGGAGCGGCGCGCCGACTGGCTGCGCGGCACGGCGCTGACCGCGGCGGCGCACCTGGCCAGCATGGGCGTGAAGCGGATCGTGCGGCGCCCGCGCCCCGGCCACGTAGAGCCCCTGGTGCGCACCGCGGGCCGCCACTCCTTCCCCAGCTCGCACGCCGCGTCGGCCGTCGCCGCCGCCGTCGCGTACGGCGCGCTGCGCCCGGCCGGAGCCCGCCTCGTGCCGCCGCTGGCCGCCGCGATGTGCGTGTCCCGCATGGTCGTCGGCGTGCACTACCCGTCGGACGTCGCGGCGGGCGCGGCCCTCGGCGCCGTCGCCGCCCGGGCGGGCGCCACGTGGACGGGAGCCCGCACCGATGGCTGAACGCACCGCCGTCCTGGAGCGGAAACCCCCCGTCGGCCCCGGACACCCCCCACCCGGCCCCGTCGCCCTCCCGCTGGGTCTCCTGAAGACCGCCCGGCCCCGTCAGTGGGTCAAGAACGTCCTGGTCATCGCCGCCCCCGCCGCCGCGGGCGAGCTGTTCTCGCGGCACGCGCTGACCCAAGTCGCCCTCGTCTTCGGCCTGTTCACCGCCGCTGCCGCCGCCGTCTACCTCATCAACGACGCCCGCGACGCCGACGCCGACCGCGCCCACCCCACCAAGTGCCGTCGCCCCGTCGCCGCCGGACAGGTCCCGGTGGCCGTCGCGTACGCCGTCGGCGGGCTGCTCGCCGTCCTGGCGCCCGCCGCCGCGGCCGTCCTGTGCACCCCGCTCACGGCGGTGCTGCTCGGCGCGTACGTGGTGATGCAGCTCGCGTACTGCGTGAGCCTCAAGCACGTCCTCGTCGTCGACCTCGCCGTCGTCACCACCGGATTCCTGATGCGGGCGATGATCGGCGGGGTCGCGCTCGGCATCCCGCTGTCGCGCTGGTTCCTGATCACCACCGGGTTCGGGGCGCTGTTCATGGTGTCCGCCAAGCGCTACTCCGAGGCCGTGCAGATGGAGCGGGCAGCGGCGGCGGCCGCGGCGGCCGGGCGGACCCGACGGATCGGCGCCACCCGCGCGTTGCTCACCGAGTACACGACCGGCTATCTGCGGTTCGTGTGGCAGCTCGCGGCCGGGGTCGCGGTCCTCGCGTACTGCCTGTGGGCGATGGAGAGCGGCGGCATCGAGGGCGCCGGGCTGCTGCCGTGGCGGCAGTTGTCGATGGTCGCCTTCATCCTCGCGATCCTGCGGTACGCCGTGTTCGCCGACCGGGGCACGGCCGGTGAGCCCGAGGACGTCGTGCTCCGCGACCGCGCGCTCGCGCTGATCGGCCTGGTGTGGCTCGCCATGTACGGGTTCGCGGTCGCGGACTGGTGAGGGGTTCCCCGGTCCGGCGGCTGCGCGCCGCCGGGCCCGAGCTGGCCGCGTTCGCCGCGGTCGGCCTGTGCGCGTACGCGGCCGACCTCGGGCTCTTCCTCTGGCTGCGCGGGCCCGTCGGCCTCGACCCGCTCACCGCCAAGGCCCTGTCGTTCGTGGCCGGATGCAGCGTGGCGTACACCGGCAACGCCCTCGGCACCTATCGGCACGCGGCGGACGGCGGCGCGCCGGACGGGATCTCGCGGCTGCGCCAGTACGGGATCTTCTTCGCCGTCAACGTCGCGGGCGCCCTCGTCCAGCTGCTGTGCCTGGCGGTCTCGCACTACGGCCTGGGCCTCACCTCGCGGCGCGCCGACACGGTCTCCGGGGCGGGAATCGGGATGGCACTGGCCACCGTCCTGCGATTCTGGGGTACCCGGACCCTGGTGTTCCGTTACCGGGGCGCGGCAACCGCACAGCTGAGGCAGGCGAGACAGGTGACGCAGACGACATGGACTGGCTGAAGAAGCTCCCCGGCATCGGGCCGCTCGTCGAGCGGCTCATGCGCACACACGCGTGGCACTCCTACGAACGGCTCGACCGCGTCCACTGGTCCCGGCTCGCGGCCGCGATGACGTTCATCAGCTTCATCGCGCTCTTCCCGCTGATCACCGTGGCCGCCGCGATCGCCGCCGCCACGCTCAGCACGAGCCAGGTGAAGCGCATCGAGGACAAGATCTCCGAGCAGGTGCCGGGGATCTCCGACCAGCTCGACCTGGACGCCCTGATCGCCAACGCGGGCACCGTCGGGGTGGTCGCGGGCGCGCTGCTGCTGTTCACCGGCGTGGGCTGGGTCGGCTCGATGAGGGAGTGCCTGCGTGCGGTCTGGGAGCTCGACGACATCGACGAGAACCCGGTCCTGCGCAAGCTCAAGGACCTCGTCGTGCTCGCCGGGCTCGGCGGCGCGGGCCTCGCCTCGCTGCTCGCCTCCACCGTGGCCTCCACGGCGGTCGGCTGGACGGCCGACCAGCTCGGCGTCGACCGGGACGGCGCCGGTGGCGTGCTCCTGCAGATCCTCGCCTTCGCCATCGCCGTCCTCGCGGACTTCCTGCTCCTGCTGTACGTCCTGACGCTGCTGCCCGGCGTACAGCCGCCCCGTCGCGCGCTGCTCGTCGCCGCGCTGATCGGCGCGGCCGGGTTCGAGCTCCTGAAGGTGCTGCTCGGCAGCTATATGAAGGGCGTCGCGGCGAAGAGCATGTACGGCGCCTTCGGTACGCCCGTGGCGCTGCTGCTGTGGATCAACTTCACCGCGAAGCTGCTGCTGTTCTGCGCGGCCTGGACGGCGACCCGCAGGGGCGGGGACACGGCGGAGACGGAACGTACCGAGGACGGGACGGACCCCGCCGCGGCGGCGGCCGAAGCGGGCCCCGCCACCACGGCCGACGCAGCGGGCCCCGCCACGACGGCGGAGCCCGCGAAGCCCGTCAGGAGCGGCGGCGACGCACCAGGTCGGGCAGCGGCCAGCGGCGGTTGAGGAGGAACAGGCCGCCCGCGATCAGCGCGAGCACACCGGCGGTGACGCCGAGCGCCACGCCCATGCCGCCGGACTTGCCGTCGGAGGAGCTGGCCGCGTTCTCGGCGCCGCCCGCCTGCCCCTTGGGCGCGCCCTTGCCGGAGCCCGTGCTCGCGCCCTTGGGGGCGACCAGCTCGCCGACCGGCTTCACCTTGCCGCTGGCGGCGAAGCCCCAGTCGAGCAGGCGGGCCGTCTCCCGGTAGACCGCGTGGTCCTCGCCGGAGTCGGGGTTCATGACGGTGACGAGCAGCACCTTGCCGTCGCGCTCGGCGACGCCCGTGAAGGTGTTGCCCGCGTTCGTCGTGGAGCCGTTCTTGACGCCCGCGATGCCCTTGTACGGCTCCATGCCCAGGTCGCCGGTCAGCAGCCGGTTGGTGTTCTGGATCTCGAAGGGGTCCCGCTTCGTCTTGCCCTTGTTCTTGCCCTTCTTGATCTTCTCCGTCTGGCCGGGGAACTTCGCGGTGGCCGTCGAGCAGTACTCGCGGAAGTCCTTCTTCTGCAGTCCGGAGCGGGCGAAGAGGGTCAGGTCGTACGCGGACGACACCTGGCCCTTCTCGTCGTAGCCGTCGGGCGTGACGACGTTGGTGTCGAGGGCCTGCAGCTCCTCGGCGTGCGCCTGCATGTCCTTGACGGTCTGCGCGACGCCGCCGTTCATCGACGACAGGACGTGCACCGCGTCGTTGCCGGAGCGCAGGAAGACGCCGAGCCACAGGTCGTGGACGGAGTACGTCTCGTTCTCCTTGACGCCGACCAGGCTGCTGCCCGCGCCGATGCCCTCCATGTCCTTCAGCTCGACCTTGTGCTTCTGGGTCTTCGGGAACTTCGGGAGCACCGTGTCCGCGAACAGCATCTTCAGGGTGGAGGCCGGGGCGAGCCGCCAGTGCGGGTTGTGCGCGGCGAGGACCTCGCCGGTCTCGGCGTCCGACACCATCCAGGAGCGGGCCGACAGCTTCTTCGGCAGCACCGGGGCGCCGCCCCGCAGGTCCACCTGCGTACCCGGCTTGCCGAGGCGCGCGCCGCCGACGGTCGACATCGACGCGGGCGGCTTCGGCTTGCCCGTCTCATCGGCGCCGCCGCCCGGTTTGTCGTCCGCGAACGCGGGGGCGGCGGTCGACAGGGACAGCAGCGTCGCCGTGGCGAGCAGCACGGCGGTCTTCTTGGACACAGGCACGGACGGAAGCGTACGGGGCCGCGCCGGGGCCTCCGCCGCCGAGGTCGGGTCGGCCCCCGCCGCCGTCCCACCAGGGCGGGACGCCCCACCCCGAAGGCCACGCGGCAGGCCGGATCGTGATACTGAGCGTATGAAGCTCAGCCGCCCCGTCTCCTGGTTCCTGCTCGCCTTCGGCGTGTGGAGCTGGTTCATCTGGATCACTTTCGTCAAGAACCTGTGGAAGGACGGCAGCGGGCTCGCCTTCGACGACGCGGGCGATCCGACGGGTTACTTCTGGGTGCACCTGACGCTCGCCGTTGTCTCCTTTGCCTTGGGGACGGTGGTAGGGACCATCGGGTTCCGTGGCGTCCGGGCACTGCGCCGAACGTCATAGCCATGGGTGTCCTTCTGGGTGTGCTCATCGGGGCAGGAGTGATCGCCGCTTTCGGCGGGCTGCTCTGGTACGTGTGGCGCCGCGTCGTCCGCGACACCACGCGCCCCCGCACGCGCTGGCGCCGGATCGGCACGGTCGTCTTCTTCGCGGGCCCGGTCCTGATGTTCGCGGCCCTGGCGGCGGAGCGCGGCGGCGCCCCGTTCCTGCTCCAGCAGGTCCTGGCGTGGCCGGGCTTCCTGTGGATGGCGTTCGCGCTGTATCTGCTGCTGGCGTTGGTGGCGGGGGAGGCGGTGCGTCCGCTGCTGCGCCGCTGGCTGACGTCCAGGGAGCCGTCGCTGAGCGTTCCGGCGCCGGATCCAGCCCGTCCGGCGCTGGAGGGCGAGCCGGATCCAGCCCGCCCGGCGCTTGAGGACGAGGCCCGAAAGGCCGGCGAAGCGGGGACAGGGGCGCAGCCCCATCAGCCCGAAGGGCCACACCGGAACGACCCCGAAGGGGCACGGCGGAAGGCCCGGGCGGAGCCCCGAAAGGGCGAGGCCGGGGACCTGACCCGGCGCCTGTTCGTGTCCCGGGCGGTGGCGGGCGCCGCGGTCACCGCAGCCGCTGCGACGGTCGGCTACGGCACGTACAACGTCCTCAAGGGCCCGCGGATCAAGCGCGTCACCGTCCCGCTGGCCAAACTCCCCCGCGCCGCGCACGGCTACCGCATCGCCGTGGTGAGCGACATCCACCTGAGCCCCGTCCTGGGCGAGAGCTTCGCCCGCCGGGTCGTGGACACGGTCAACTCCACCCAGCCCGACCTGATCGCGGTGGTCGGCGACCTGGTCGACGGCGACGTGGCGGACCTGGCCGGGGCGGCCCGCCCCCTGGCGGACCTACGGGCGCGTCAGGGCGCCTTCTTCGTCACGGGCAATCATGAGTATTTCTCGGGCGCCGACCAGTGGGTCGACCACGTCCGGGAGCTGGGCCTGCGCCCCCTGGAGAACGCCCGCACCGAACTGCCGTACTTCGACCTCGCCGGGGTCAACGACGTACAGGGCGAGGGAGAGGGCGAAGGGCCCGACTTCGCCAAGGCGCTCGGTGACCGCGACCGCACCCGGACCTCCGTCCTCATGGCCCACCAGCCCGTCGTCATCCACGACGCGGTCGAGCACGGCGTGGACCTGCAGCTCTCCGGCCACACGCACGGCGGCCAGCTCTGGCCCAACAACTTCATCGCCGACCTCGCCAACCCGACGCTCGCGGGCCTGGAGCGCTACGGCGACACCCAGCTGTACGTGACGCGCGGCGCCGGGGCGTGGGGCCCGCCCGTGCGGGTGGGCGCCCCGTCCGACATCACGGTGGTGGAGCTGGCGTCCCCGCGGGCGTGAACGGGCCGGGGCCGAAGGTCTCGGCGGGGGACGCGCCGCCCGTGCCCGCGGCCCGCTCCGGTGGCTGCGGCGCCCGGTGCGGGGGCTCCGTGGGAAGCGGCGGCGCCGGACGGGGCGGGGCGGGCGTGCGCGGCAGGGTGACCAGGACGGTGAGGCCCTCGCCGGGCTCCGTATGGACCGAGACGCCACCGCCGTGGGCGCCCACCACCCCGTGCACGATGGCCATGCCGAGGCCGCTGCCCGCCCCCCGGCCCGCCCGGAAGAAGCGGTCGAAGACCCGGGCCGCGTCGGCCGCCGAAAGACCGGGCCCCCGGTCGGCCACGGTCAGGCGGACCACGTCACCGGCCCGGACGAGGGCGAGCCGCACGGGCGCGTCGGGGGGCGTGTGCGTACGGACGTTGGCCAGCAGGTTCGCGAGCACCTTCCGCAGCCCCTGCTCGTCGGCCTGGACGAGGATCGCGCCGTCCGCGGACACCGTGAGCGGCCGGTCCGGCTCCTGGGCCCGCAGGTCGTCCGCCGCGTCCCGCACCAGGCGGCTCAGGTCGACCGAGCGGAAGCGGAGTTCGGGCTGCTGGTCCAGGCGGGCCAGGGTGAGCAGCTCCGCCACGAGGTGGTTCATGCGGTCGGCCTCGGCGTTGACGCGGTCCCAGGCGCGGCTGCGGTCCTCGGGGGTGCTCAGCATCCCCTTGTCGTACAGCTGGAGGTAGCCGCGGATCGCGGACAGCGGGGTCCGCAGCTCGTGCGAGGCGTCCGCGACGAACTGGCGCAGCTGGGCCTCGCTGCGCTCGCGCGTCGCGAACGCCGCCTCGACCTGCTGGAGCATGGAGTTGAGCGCGAGCCGCAACTGCTCGGTCTCCATCACGGCGGCGCGGTTGGACGGCACGCGCCGCTTCAGGTCGCCGTCGGCGATCGCGGACGCCGTCTCCACCATGTCCTCCAGCGGGCGCAGGCGCTGGTGCGCGGCGACCATCGTGAGGACCGCGAGCAGGCTGAGCAGGACGGCGCCGAAGGCGAGGTCGAGCTTGAGGGCCTTGCCGACGCCCGACTGCACGTTCTCCGTCGACGACGCCATGAGCAGCACCGAGTCGTCCTCCAGGCGCACTCCGATCGCGCGGTAGGAGTCGCCGCCGAGCGTCACGTCCTGCGGCGTGGCGTGGCGCGCGAACCTCTTCGGGTCGCCGACGGTCCGCGCCAGTTCGTACTCGCGGGCGCTCGGCGGCAGCGTGCCGATGTCGACGGGCGTGCCCGAGGCGTCCACCGCCAGGAACGCCGACTCCACGAGGCGAAGGCCGTCGGCCTTCTTGGAGCCCTCCGACAGCCGCTCCAGGGAACTGAGGCCGGTGTGGCTCTGGATCTCCTCCAGGGTGAGGCCGCTGTTGCGCAACGCCGTGCGGGACACGGTCAGTTCGGAGTCGACGTTGTCGAGCAGATAGTGCCGCATGCCCATCAGGCTCACGGCGGTCGCCGCCACGATGCCGAGGGCGAGCAGCGCCACGTTCACGAGCGTGAGCCGGGCGCGCAGCGAGCCCATCCCGAACCGTCCGACCGGCCCCCGGCCGAAGCGCGGGGCGCGGGCGGGGGTGGTGCGCGCGGGCGCGGTGGCGCGTGGGCGCAGCAGGGTGCGCAGCAGGAAGGCGGGGCGCGGGCCGGGGGCGCGGAGCCTCATGCCAGCCCGTACCCGACGCCGCGCCGCGTCATGATCAGCGGCGGCCCCACCTGGTCGAGCTTGCGCCGCAGATAGCTGATGTAGGTCTCGACGACGGTCGACTCCGCCGCGTGCTCGATGTTCCACACATGCCGCAACAACTGCTCCTTGGGCACGATCCGGCCGCCGTTGCGGACCAGGAAGCGCAGCAGCGCGTACTCGGTCGGGGTGAGCTGCACCGACCCGCCCTCGCGCCGCACCACGTACGTCGTCTCGTCCAGCTCCAGGTCGCCGTAGCGCAACGGCGGCCGCTGCGGCAGTACGTCGTGGGGGCGCACCCGGCGCAGCACCGCGCCGATGCGGGCCACGACCTCGTCGATGTTGAACGGCTTGGTGATGTAGTCGTCGCCGAAGCCGAGCGCGCCCACGACCTCCGCGGGCGCGTCCCGCGCGGTGAGGAAGACGAGCGCCAAATCGGGCCGCCGCGCCCGCAGTTCCCGCCCCAGGGCGCGCCCGTCGCCGTCGGGCAGCATCACGTCGAGCAGCGCGCAGTCGGGGCGGGTGCGGTCGGCGGCGCTGAGCGCCTCGCGGACCGTGCCCGCGGTCATCACGTCGAAGTGGTGGTAGCGCAGGGCGATGGCGAGGACGTCGGCGATGGACGGCTCGTCCTCGACGACGAGCACGGTCGCGCGACCGCGCGCGGCCGTGGGCCCGGCGGCCGAGGCGGCTGCGGCAGCTGTTCCCCGATGACCTTCGGCGTGGCTCATGTCCCCAGTATCCGCACGGGCGTTGCGCGGAAGGCGAGTCCTCCCCTTGGAGTTCCTTGAGAATCACGGCCGTGACGCGCCGTTCGCCGACCGGACCCCTGATGCTGGGCGCGAACCCCCGGAATCCACTGCTGACGGCGGGGACCACAACCGGAGACCGGAACCGGAATCCACACGGAGCGAAGGAGCGTGCGTCGTGGCGGCATGGGCGCGGTGGTGCTACCGGCACCGCCTGGCGGTCGTCGTGCTGTGGCTGGCCGCGCTGTTCGGCCTGGCCGCCGCGGGCGGCTCCGCCGGCACCGCGTACTCCAACGTCTTCTCCCTGCCCGACACGGACTCCGCGCGCGCCCACGACCTGATGACCAAGGCGTTCCCGGAGCGCGGCGGCGACACCGACACCGTGGTGTGGAAGACCGGTGCGGCCTCCTCGGTCCGCGAGGGCGCCGTCCGCGACCGGATCGAGCCCGCGCTCCGGCGGATCGCCGCCCTGGACGGCGTGGGCGCGGTCACGAGCCCGTACGCGGCCGGGCCGGGCGCCGCCGCGCAGGTCAGCGCCGACGGGCGGATCGCGTACGCGCAGGTCACGTTCGCCCGCCAGGCCAACGAGATCCCCAAGGGCCTGATCCAGCGGGTCGTGGACACCGCCCGGGCCGCCGAAGCGGAGGGCCTGCAGGTCGAGTTGGGCGGCCAGGCCGTCGCCCGCACCCAGAAGCCGCCCGTCGGCGTCTCGGAGGCCGTCGGCGTCGCGGCCGCCGCCGTCGTACTCCTCCTCGCCTTCGGCTCGCTCTTCGCGATGCTCCTGCCGATCCTCACCGCCGTGTTCGCCGTCGGCACCGGCGTGCTCGCCACGATGCTGCTCAGCCACGTCACGGACATACCCGAAGTGGCGCCGCTGCTCGGCTCGTTGATCGGCCTCGGCGTCGGCATCGACTACGCCCTCCTCATCGTCACGCGGCACCGCCGGGGCATCCTGCACGGCCTGGCACCGCAGGAGTCCGCGGTGCGGGCCCTCAACACCTCGGGTCGCGCGGTGCTGTTCGCGGGCGGCGCGGTGTGCGTCGCGCTCGCCGGGATGCTCGTGCTGAACCTGCGCTTCCTGGACGGCGTGGTGATCGCCGCGTCCCTGACGGTGGGGCTCGGCGTCCTCGCCGCCAGCACGCTGCTCCCCGCCCTGCTGGGCATCCTCGGCGTACGGGTGCTCAGCCGCCGCCGGCGCCGTGCCCTCGCCGCGTCCGGGCCCGAGCCCGACGGGCCCGGCGGCCGCACCGCCCGCTGGTCCGCCTTCGTGCAGCGCCGCCCGCGCGCCGTCGGCGTGCTCGCGGTCGCCGTCATGGCGGCGCTCGCCATCCCGCTCCTCTCGCTCCGCCTCGGCGCCACCGACCAGGGCGCCCACCAGGAGTCGACGACCACCCGGCAGGCCTACGACCTGCTCGCCGAGGGCTTCGGCCCCGGCTCCAACGGACCCCTCCAGGTCGTCGTGGACAAGCCGGGACCCGATGCCGCCGCGGGCCTGGTGCGGCGCATCCGCGACACCGAGGGCGTCGCCCGCGTGCACGCGGCCCCGCCCTCCGCCACCGCCGACACCACCGTCATCGAGGTCGTGCCGACCACCTCGCCGCAGTCCCGGGAGACGCACCGGCTCATCGACCGGCTGCGCGGCGACGTCCTGCCCGAGGCCGGGGCGGACGCCCATGTGGGCGGCGTGACCGCCGTGTTCAAGGACTTCGCGGCGGAGACGGCCGAGAGGCTCCCGTACTTCGTGGGCGCCGTCGTCGTGCTCGGCTTCCTGCTGCTCCTGATCGCCTTCCGCTCCCTCGTGGTGCCCCTGACGGCGGTCCTGATGAACCTGATCGCGGCGGCCGCGTCCTTCGGGGTGCTCGTCGCGGTGTTCCAGTGGGGCTGGGGCGGCGAGCTGCTCGGCCTCGGCAAGGAGGGGCCCAGCACGGCCTTCCTGCCCGTCGTGATGCTGTCGCTGCTCTTCGGCCTGTCGATGGGCCACCAGGTGTTCCTGGTCAGCCGCATGCGCGAGGAGTGGACGCACACCCACGACCACGCCCGCGCGGTCCGCGTCGGCCTCGCCGAGACCGGCCGCGTCATCAACTGCGCGGCGCTCATCATGATCTGCGTGTTCTCCGCGTTCGTCCTCAGCGGCGACAGGGAGGGCGCGATGGCCGGGATCGGCCTCGCCGTCGCCGTCGCCCTCGACGCCTTCATCCTGCGGACGGCCCTCGTGCCCGCCGCGATGCACCTCCTCGGCCGTGCCAACTGGTGGCTCCCGGCCTGGCTCGACCGCCGGCTGCCGCACCTGGCCGTCGAGCCCGAGGAGGCGGAGCCGCCCGCCCCGGAGGACCTGGAGGTCCTGGTGGCGGCGGCCCTCGGTACCCCACGCCCGCCGGTCCCTCCGGCCTCCCCCGGCCCGGGGGGCCCGGCGGGCGTGAGTGGATCCACCGGGGTGAATCCCTACGGGGCCGCGCACGCGTACGAAGCGGAGGCGGGCGGCCGCGGCACCTCCGGGGACGCGGCCAAGGCGCTGCCCCGTTACGACGGCCAGGGGTCCGCGACCCCGTACGGCCCCTGCCGACCCGGGCGCCGGACTGCCCCCGGCGCCCGCACCCCCGGCGTCCCCGGCCCGCGCGCACCCGGAGCATCCGGGCGTCGCGGCAGGGCCGGGCGACGCGGCACACCGACGGAGGACGACGCACCCATGGAAAGCGGTGACCCCCTGGCCGGCGGCGCGCCCGGACCGCACGCCCCCGTCGTCCACGGCTTCATCATCACGCCGGACGGCGACCCCATCCACAGCGTGACCCTGACCCTGCTGTCCAAGGGCGGCGGCCAACTGGACCGGGTGTCGTCCCTGGCCGACGGCTCCTACATCCTCGCCGCCCCCGCGCCCGGCGTGTACCTGCTCTCGGCGACAGCCCCCGGGTACGCCTCGAAGGCCCGCCACATCATGCTCGGCGACGGGCCGTTGACGTACGACCTGGAGCTGGTGGAGGCGGTCGGCGGCGGGGTGAACGCCGTGACCTGACCCGGACCGGCCCGGCTGACCCGGGCCGAACCCGACCTGGACTTGGCGGGTGGGCGGAGCTGCACCCGCCCACCGGCCTCACCGCCGGGACGCCCGCCCGCCCGTGACCCGAGCCCACGGGAAGGCGAGCGGGGGAACCGGCACAGCGGTGGCCGCCCACCCGTGGGGGCGGCCACCGCTGCTCAGGCAGTGCGGCCACTGCGGACAGCGCCCCCGCCCGGGGTCGGGCCCGCCGCCCGACGAACCGCGCCCGGGGCCGCCCCGCCGCTTCCGCGGCGCCTCACCGCCCGGCCGCTGCCGCTGTGTCTCACCGGTCAACTGCGCCCGCAGCCGCCGCAGTCCGCGGTACAGCGCCATCCGGACGGCCCCCGGCCGCTTGCCGAGGACACGGGCCGCGCTCGGCCCGTCCATGCCGATCACCACGCCGAGGTAGACGGCCCGGCCCTGGTCCGGCGGCAGCGCGGCGACCAGGTCCAGGGCGTCGTCGGTCGCCAGCGCCTCCAGGGCCTCCGCCGCGGTGTCACGGGAGTCCGGTACGTCGAGGGCGTCGCCGTCGGCGAGGCTCAGCCGGGGGCGGCTCAGGCGGCGGCGGATGTGGTCGCGGGCGCGGTTGCGGGCGATGACGGCGGCCCAGCGGCGGAAGTCGCCCCCGTCGCCGGTGAACCGGTGCAGATCACGGGCGATCTGCAGCCACGCCTCGGACGCCACGTCCTCCGACTCGTCCCCCACGATGCCGCGCACATAGCCGAGCAGCCCCGGGTGCACCCACTGGTACACCGCCGCGAACGCGGCCTCGTCGCCCTCCTTGGCGGCGGCGAGGGCACGGGTCAGCGCCGCGTCACCGATCCTCGTACGCCCCCGGCGGCCGTCCGGCCCTCGGTCCTCACGCTGTTGGTCCCCACCCGCGCCCACGCGCTCCTCTTAACCCCCGCTGACACTGCGCACCGTGCCCGTGCCCCCCATGGCCCTGCGTCCCCGTGCGGCCGCGTGCCGCTAGCGCCGCGCGGGCTCCGGCTCCGCCTCGGGCACCGCGGCGGTCCGCCGTCCCGGCAGCGTCAGGTAGAAGGTCTGGAGGGACTCCGCGGCCCCCGCCTCGTACCGGTTGACGACCTTCCCCAGCGGGCTCCACACCCGCCCGTCCGGCATCCGCACGCCGACGGTCTGCCCGAAGAACTCCCGCTGGCTGTCGTCGAAGTCGATCCACGTGGCCCCCGCCCGGCGCACCAGGACCTCACCGACGTACGCCCCGAACCCGAACAGCGTCCCCGCGACCTCGGCCCGTTCGCGGCCGTCCTTGCGCAGTCCGTCGAGCACGAAGTCCACGACGCGCAGGCTCCGCACGGAGAAGTCCAAGGGCAATCGGTTGCGCTCCGTCACATGCGCGACGAACCGCCGCGTGTATCCGCGCATCTCGTCCGCTTTCGGCGGTCTCTTCCCCTCACCGGCCACTCTTCCCCACCCCTTTGACTCCGCGCCCGTGTGTGCGAGAGCACCGCACGTGCTCTCCGCTTAACAAGCGCAACCAGGATCCCAGGCGTCACGGGTGCCGCCGGTGTCCCTTCTCACACGCCCAACTCCTCGTGTCCATACAACCTTTGGGCGTGATCGGCTGTCCGTGAGTCGCTGTGGAATGTCCGATTTCGGTGGGGCGTGGTGAGGGAACGCCACCGTGCTGTACAACCGCCTCGCCCACCGGGTGAGTGCCCACCGGGTGAGTGCCCGTCGGGGGTGAGCGAGGAGGGGGTGAAGCGGTGGAGGGGTTGGAGATTCCCGGGCTTTCCGAGGCCGACATGGGGCTGGGCGTGGACGCCGTGGCGGGGCTGGGTGCGGAGGTCGGCGCGGGGCTGGGCGAGGAGGCCGTGGCGGGGCCGGGCGAGGAGGGGCCGGGCGAGGAGGTGGTGGAGCTGGGCGAGGCGGAGCGGGCGCGGCTCGTGGGGGAAGTGCCGGACCGGCGGGTGGTGTTGATCGGGGCGGCGGTGCTGGTGAGCTGTGCCGCCTTCGTCCTCGTCCTTCGGGGGCTGTACTAGCGGGGGGACGCCGCGCCGACCTGTCGGACAGGCCCTAGGTGTATTGATCACGAGCGTTGTTAACGCTGGCGGGGCTTGATCATGGCGAA
>NZ_BMVR01000007.1:130975-524149 GCF_014650815.1 Streptomyces flavofungini | reverse complement strand
CCAACGAGCGGACAAGCCAACAGTCACACCATCAACCACTTCTGTTAGGACCTCTTAGCCGTGTGCCGCGCCACCGTTGTGTGTGCGCTGTCATGGGTCTCGTACAGGTCCCGTGATGGCAGTTGTCAGTCGAGGAGTACGCGTGGTTTGGCGGGCAGTTCCGGCAGTGCTTCTGGTAGGTCGTCGAAGGTGATGGGATGGCTGTAGGCGGCGAGGGGGCCGACGCTGTGGGTCTGGAGCAGGTGCAGCACGTCGGCGAGGTGGGGGGTGTCGGGGCGCCCGGTGGTGAAGGTGATGGCGTCCATGTACATGGTCATCAGCGGGAGCGGGGCCGGCTGGAAGCAGATGCCGATGCTGTGGCAGTGGCCGCCGGGAGCCGCTGCTTTCAGGGCCGCGGCCAGGCTTCGGGGGTCTCCTGCGGCGTCGGTGGTGACCGGGAACCGTCGTTGTCCGAGTTCGCGGGCGTTGTCCACGGTTGTGGCTCCGAACCCTTCGGCGATCGAGCGGCGTCGTCCGTCGCGGTCGACGTACATCACGCCGGCGGCTCCCAGGGATGCCGCGCAGGCGCAGGCGCAGCGGCCGTGTGTCAGTCCGCCCAGTACCGCGATGTCCTGCGCGGGGTGGGGTTGCAGGCCGTGCCGTACGGCGTCGCAGGCGTCGGTGAGGCTGTCGGAAGCGGCGGCGGCCGCCGATGGTGATACGCCGTCGGGCAGGCGCTGTACGTTGGCCTGCGCCCAGGGCACGGTGAACCGTTCGGTGAACATGCCGCCCCAGTTGCCTCCGAGGGGCAGGCCGAACATGGCGTAGCGGGGAGTGCGTTCGCATGGTGAGGGGCGGCCGAGCACGCAGCGGGTGCAGGTGCCGCAGGAGATGTGCCAGGGCACGACGACGAGGTCTCCGGTGGTGGGGGCGGTGCAGTCGGGGCCTGGTTCGACGATCCGGGCTACGCACTCGTGGCCCGGTGCGAAGGGCCCTTTGAAGGGTGTTGCTCCTGAGGGAAGAGCGGCTCCCGGTCCGGACGGCCCGCGCCGCCAGGCGCCGCCCGGTGCTGCCCGGTGCTGCCCGGTGCTGCCCGGTGCTGCCCGGACGGAGCAGGCGTCTGCGCCTTCGTGGCCTGGCGTCCGGGTCGTCCGGGTTGGCGGGTCCGTTGTCGTGCACCCGGTGGTGAGGCGCACCCTGCTCTGTGTACCCGGGCTGGCACGTAGGCTGGCGCGGGAATCAGTGGTCGCTTGCCTCGGTGTGCTCCTGCGGTCCGACGGACACCAGGCCCGGGTGGCAGTGGCCCGGCTGCGGCGGCGAAAGGCCATCGGGCAGGGCGAGGGAAACGGGAGGCGGCGTCGTATGGGCGTGGATGTCCTGCGCTGGAGCGAGTACCCCAGCGTGCCGTGGAAGAACAGCGGCGGCGTGACCCGCGAGGTCGCAGCGGATGCGATGCGAGCGCCGCTGGCCCCGGCGGAGCCCGTAGCGGGTTTCGACTGGCGGGTGAGCGTCGCGGACGTGGACACGCAAGGGCCCTTCTCCTCCTTTCCCGGGATCGACCGTGTGATCACCCTGGTCGAAGGCGAAGGCATGGTCCTCACCGTGGACGGCACACGGCAACCGGTCGCCCGGTTGGCCCCCTTCTCCTTCTCCGGTGACGCAGCGACAGACTGCGAGCTGAAGGCGGGCGCGGTCCGCGACCTGAACGTGATGACCCGCCGGGGCCGGGCAACGGCACACGTGCAGATCCTCCCCGTCACCGCCGCGCAGACGCTCACGGTGGCGTGTACCGGGGGTGAGGTCCTCCTCGTCATGGCCGTCACCGGAGGAATCACCGTCACCGCACCGGGCGCGCCAGACACAGCGGGCGCGCCAGACACAGCGGAGGCTGCGCTCGGCCGTCTCGACTGTGTACGTCACGAAGGACCGGGACCGCTGGCCCTGCGAGGCGACGGCACGGTGGCCGAGATCAGGATCACCCCGGCGCACTGACCGTCCCGGGCGTACTGACCGTCCCGGCGTACTACCCCGGGCGCGCTGACCATCCCGGCGTACTGACCGTCCCGGCGTACTGACCGTCCCGGGCGTACTGACCGTCCCGGCGTACTACCCCGGGCGCGCTGACCATCCCGGTGTGCTGACCATCCCGGTGTGCTGACCATCCCGGTGTGCTGACCGTCCCGGTGTGCTGACGGTACAAACCGGCACTCGCCTGTTGCCTTGTGCGGGTTGCTGAGCGGTGTGTGCGGGCGTTCGCTTCGGCCGGTGGTGCCGGTCTGCCGGATCTCCGGATCTCCGGATCTCCGGATCTCCGGATCTCCGGGATGCCGGATCTCCGGATCTCCGGGTCTCCGGGTCTGCCGGATCTCCGGGCCTGCCGGATCTCCGGGATGCCCGTGACGCGGCGTCATGCGCTGCGGGGCAAAACGTTGCTGGACCGTACGGAGCGCGGACGGTCCGGGAAGGGGCGGCGAACACAGGCGGCATGAGCGTCCAGGGCGCACACAGCGGTTTGTGCCACCGCACTCTCAGCCTTCCCATTGACCGGCTTTCCTCATGAGACATTGACCTGATGAGGTCCCAGATGCCCTGCCCCCCGGGTTGGCCGATGGAATTGAAGGGCTGCCAGGTTCTCTGCAGCCCCCTCCCGTTGCCGACGTCCCGTCAATTCCTTGCGCGCGGCCGATATTCCGTTATTCCGCCGGTTCCTCGCGTAAGGAGTTTCCAGGCCGCCGACAAGGCCGGTTCTTCATGGCGGAAACCAGGACCGCAACCTGCCCCCCCCCTTGGAATACGGCCAGTTGCCCCCCCTTCTGCCCTGTCCCGCCCCTCCAGCGGCAGTGGCCGTCAGGCAGATGCGCCGGGTGCGGATTTCCGGGAGTTGCCTGGCGGCTTTCCTGGGCTTCGTGCCCGGACGGCCGGGCGGCCGCTCCCCCGCGAGCGCCTCGTGGCCCAGGTGCCGCATGGCCGCCGCCTGTCCGTTCCACGGCCTGCCCCGCCCGCAGGCTGGCGCCGGATCATCCCGCGGCCCCCGGCCGAGGGCGCGACGTGCAGGGTTGCCGGCTTCACCGTGCCGTCCACCCCGCGCTTTTCAGGCCCGCCGGCGCATGGAAGGCCCGGCAGGATCCGGGTGAAACCACCCCCGCACAATGTCCGTCTTTGCGTTGAAAAGCTGCCTCTTCAGGTATTGGTGGCGTACGGGAAGTGTCGTCTGCATTGCGGAACATGGGCCCGAAATAGTGTGCTCTGATATGCCGCCGGACCGCATTCCAGCCCGTATCCCGTCCGGTGAAATGAGTCACACGCAGGGGCAGCGGCTTCGGGAGCCGCTGAGCGCGCTTCCGTTCTGCGCAAAGAAGGTTGGAGTTTTTGATCAAAGGAAGACGAGGGACGGCAGCCGCCCGGGACAGGGCTCGTTCATTCCTTCTTCGAATTCGGGTCTTGTTCCGTGCGGGTTTCCTCGCCTAGCGTCACCGGAAATCCGGACGGAACGCCGAATCCTGCCGCCGTCCGGAAACCCACCCACTCACCCACCTACGCACGGCAGGAGCGGGGGACCCAGGTAAGACGCCGGTCCGGAACCCGGAAACGGCTCGGGGTGAAGCCGCGCCCAGCAGCGCGGCCGGACATCTCCCGTCCGAACCCGACAGCTCACCTCGCAGGCGACGGAGAGGAACACGTCATGCCCGCACGGGGAAAACACCGCCGCCCCAAGTCCAGCCCGCTCACCCGCGGCATCGCCGCCGCAGGCACCGGCGGAGCCGTCCTCGCCCTCCCCCTGCTCAGCGCGACCCACGCCACCGCCGCGCAGGCCCACCCGGCCGCCACACCCGCCGCGGCCCCCCAGACCTACACCGTCGCCGCCGGTGACTCGCTCTCCACCATCGCCCGGGAACACTCCCTGAACGGCGGCTGGAAGAAGCTCTACCAGGACAACCGCGCCACCCTGGGCGACGACCCGGGAATGATCCGCCCCGGCCTCACCCTCACCCTCGGCGAGAAGGGCCCGGCCCGGCCCGCACAGAAGCCGGCTGCCTCCAGCAGGCAGGCGGATCGGACCGAGCGTGACAACGCGGTCGCCGCCGAGCCCGCCGTTGCCCCGGCGAAGAAGGCCTACACCAACAACCTCGACGGCTGGATCAAGGAATCCCTCGACATCCTGGCCCAGCACGGCATCCCCGCCTCCTACGAAGGCATCCACCGCAACATCATGCGCGAGTCCTCCGGCAACCCCCAGGCCACCAACAACTGGGACTCCAACGCCGCCGCGGGAACCCCCTCCAAAGGACTCCTGCAAGTCATCGACCCCACCTTCACCGCCTACCGCCTGCCCGGAACCTCAACAGACAGCTTCGACCCAGTCGCCAACATCACCGCCGCCTGCAACTACGCAGCCAACCGCTACGGATCAATCGACAACGTCAACGGCCCCTACTAACCCCCCAACCCCCCACCCCACCGGACCGGACCGGACCAGGTTGGACCAGGCCGGGCCGGACCGGACTGGACCGGACCGCAGCGGCAGGCACAGCCGGGCCGGACTGGACCGGACTGGGTTGGACCGGACCGGCAGTTCAACCGGATGCGGGTCGCAGATTGTTGATGAGCAGGCCGAGAGTGAACTCGAAGCGGTCGGTTCCGGTGCCGGAGATCAGCTCGGAGGCATGGCGTCGAGTCTGCGGGAACTTCTCGGCTGGCAGTGCGGTGAAGCGGTCCAACAACTCCTCGTGGCTGAGCACCCAAGCAGCGATGCGGGCGGCAACTTCGCGCTCGTCGGTTCTTAGGGTTTCGGTGTACTCGGCGGAGACGGGTGCGCTCATAGCCCGTCGAACACGGCGCTTGTTTCCTCATGGGAAAGCTCTTCGCGTCCCCAAGGAGCGGCAGTCGTTCCCCCGGGCTCCAGTCCGAACCTGCGTACACGGTCGAACTCCTCGGCTGGTCCGGTTCGGCGTAGCCGGTGAAGGAGCCGCTGCATCGACCACCGCGCTCCGATGGCGCAGCCCCGCCTGAGCTCGGCCTCGTCGTCCATCCCGGTATTGCGGGCCTCTTCGGCGGCGATCGTCGCCGCGGTGTCGGTCAGGTAACGGCCCGCTTCCCTCGGCAGCTCCCGTCGAGCCTGTTCCTGGACCTCGACCATCTCTCGAGTGCGGCCTTGGGCAGCGAGAACACTCAGCAGTGCAATGGTGCAATTGATGCGGAATTCGGTCATGTCCTGTGCAAGCGGCGGGAAGCTTGCCTCCAGCGCCGCCCGAAGGAGGCGTTCGGCTTCGTCATACTCGCCGGCGAGGCTCAGCAGTTCAGCGGAGCGTGGGTACCAGCTGCTGTTCGGAAGGAAGTTGTCCGGCCTGTCGCGAAAGTCGCAGACCTCCAGGCGGCGCAGGCAGGCTGTCGCGGCTCCGTAGTTGGCCCTGTCTGTGTGGTGTGAGGCCAATGCGAGGGTCGCTTCGACATCTCCGTCCCGCATCTTTGCTGCGGCCGTTGTGAGGAATTGGCGCTCCCCGCTGCGCTCGTCCGCTCGTCGGCTGCGGGAGTCCGCGTGCCTCCGGTACTGCTGTTCGCCAAGTACGACGACGAAGGCGGCGGTGAGACAGGTCATCTGCCCGGCGCTGAGGTTGCTCCGGCTGGCGTACGCGGCAAAGCCGGCCGTGTACAGCAGCGAGGGCGCGGCGCGTATGAGGCGCAGCAGCCACTTCTGGCGGGTGGTGGTCCGCTCCAGTTGTCCCTCACCGATGTGCCCCAGCAGGGTTAGCGCCTGCACTTGGGCGAGAGCGTCCCCACGCGTCGCGGCTTCGCCACATAGGCGTAGGGCGTACCGGTACAAGCCGCGTTGCATGGCACTCGCGGCCAGTTGGTGCAGAGAGGTGGCATCGGCGGAGTGGGCGTGGGTCAGGGTGCTGTCCCATAGTTCTTTGGGTCCCAGGCAGTTCGGCTTGGCGAGCACGATCTCTTGTGCGAGGTAGTCGGCCACGGCGTAGGCGTCTGTTGGTGGGCTGCCGGTGAGCCGCATGCGGGTGAGCGGGGCTGTGGCGTCGAGTACCGGTTCGGTGGCGTATGCGATTGCCTGGTCGAACCAGTCGTCGGGCAGTGCCGTGTCGGCCGGGAGGTAGCCTGCGGCCGCGGCGCGGAGCATCTCGTGCGGGAGGTGGGTGGTCCAGCCCAGTCGCCAGGTCTCCAGGGCGGCCGTCATCACCGCGCGCGTGATGTCGTCGGCGCTGTGGTAGCGGGTGACGAGTTCAGGGCCTGCGGCGAGGACTTGGGTGAGGCGTCTCGTGCCGGAGTGGGCGCTCAGGGCCGCTGCCAGAGGAGCGGAGGACACTGCCAGGCTTTCGGCATGGGTGAGTTCGGTCGGTGTGAATGTGTCCGGTACGTCGATGGCCGGGGCTGCGAGGCGGAGCAGGGCTCGTGCTTGTGCGTGTCTGTTCTGGCCGTCGGCGGCGGAGCGGATGCTGTGCCAGAAGGTGGGCCAGATGGTGCCGATGACGGCCACGGGTCCGGGCTCGCTCAGCAGATGGCGCAGGCGCTCGGCGGCCTGTTCGCCGGTTTCGCCCAGGAGGTGGAGGTTCAGGTTGTCCAGCCAGAGGACGGTGTGGGGCGTGATCGCGTCGCTGCCCAGCAGTGCTACGAGGCTCTCGGCGCTGGTCGGGGCGGCCAGTTGCCAGGTCGGGTAGCAGGAACGCACGGCTTCGTAGGCCGCTCGGGACTTGCCTGTGCATGATTTGCCCACCAGTACAGCCATGGAGTGGTCTGAGGCGGTCAGCCGAGTGGCAAGTTCGTGGTCGTGTTCGCGGATTACGTAGGCGGGCAGTCCTCCTTCGGCTTCCTTGATCGGGCGATGCACGCCTAACAGGTAGGGGTGGAGCAGGGCCTGTGCGACGGGCACGACTGCGGGCGTGGCGGCCCGAAGCCGGGCCGGGTCGGTGTCCCGGCCGAGATGTAGTGGCCCGTTCAGTGTCCCGATCTGGACGCTGGTGCCGATGCTGCTGTCGCGGATTTCGTTGTGTACGTGAGGCTGGTCGGTCTCTGCCCTGCGGGCTTCGGTTTCGTTACCGCGGTCTTGAGCCTTACCGTCGTACGCCATCGGCCACTCCCCCGGGAAACAGCGTAGCGACGCAGGGACGGCGGCTCCGTGAGGTTCGGGGTACGGACCACCGGACTCATAACGGTCGACCTCGGGCCCGTGGGCCTCGTCGTGGCCGACGCGGTCACCATGCTCGGCGCGCCCTTCGAAACCGCCGACGCCGCCGACACCGCCGACACCGCCGACACCGCCGACGCCGCCGACAC
Source organism: Streptomyces flavofungini (assembly GCF_014650815.1). Taxonomy (GTDB): domain Bacteria; phylum Actinomycetota; class Actinomycetes; order Streptomycetales; family Streptomycetaceae; genus Streptomyces; species Streptomyces flavofungini. The sequence continues at coordinate 516,886 of NZ_BMVR01000007.1, read as the reverse complement.
CGCCGACACCTCCAACTGGGACCCATGCTCGGCGTCACGCCAGCGGTGTGTGGACCGCGGCCGGGCCCAGGCCGGTCGCGGGGCCGTCGGTCTTGTCCACGGGCAGTCGGCTGCCGGACCCTCGGAGGGCGTCGGAGCAGGTGCGCTCGATCGCCGACACGACGACTGACGAGTGCCGGGTGGGCAGACGATGACAGCCTCGCGGGACGACGTGCAGTTCAGCGGTGGGGACCTGCTCGGCCAGGCGGTGTGAGTGGACGGGCGGAACCGTGGGGTCCTCCTCCCCCACCAGGATGTGCACCGGGACCCGCTGCAAGGCCCCCAGCTCGGTGGCGTCGTGGCGCATCAGTGCTTTGAACCACCGCCCGGCGACATCCATGGGGGGCTGTGTGCTCAGCCGCGGCTGCCAGAGGTTGTGCAGGCGCAACGCCACGCCGGGGGCGTGAATGCACAGGCTGGCCATGGCGTGGCGCAGCAGGCCGACCAGCCGCGTCCGCAGCGGAAACCCGGCGGCAGCGAGGTCGAGGCCGCCACCGCTGGTGGCCACGAGCAGAGCCGCGATCACCTTCTCCCCGAAGAGGCGGGGGCGGGAAGCGGCCAGCGTGAGAACCGCGGCACCCCCCATGGAGTGGCCGACGAGGATGACCGGTACGTCCCCGGGCGCGGTGGCGGCGATGACGGCCTGGATGTCGTCGGCCAGCAGCGACATCGCCGGCCGTGCGGTGCCGGTGGTGGAGCGGCCGTGTCCGCGCTGGTCATAGCGCACGATGAGGGTGGACGGGCGGTTCAGCTGTTCCACGGTCTTGTCCCAGATGGCGGAGGTCGCCTGCCATCCGTGGGCCAGGACGATCACCAGGTCAGGGTCGTTCGGCCCATGCAGGTAGAGAGCCAGGCGCGCGCCGTCGGGCCGGGGCAGGCCGACGAGGGTGCAGGGGATCTCGGGCACGAACGTCTCCTTGGTACGGATGGCAGCACGGCTGCCCGGGGCGAGCGACGGCGACACGGCACGTCCTGCACGTCCTCGTACGGCAGGACCTGCCGGATCGCGCCCTGCCACAAGTGGCAAGGCACACGAACAACAGACGCAGAAAGACACGGCACTGGTTGTGGAGAGACTCGGCTGCCATCCGGCAGATTAGGCAGCTCACTGACCCATGCGTACGTCTCTTGGCAGGGATTGGTCAGGAGAGGGTTGCTTCTGAGTCGGGGGCGCGGCGGGGAAAGCCACCGATCACCGACTTCGCCACCGCCTCGGGCACGATCTGCCAGGCTGTCGACCGCCCCGCCGCAGCATCTCACCGGATGGGCAGTCGAGGATGGCGTCGGCGCCCTCTTCACGGGCGGTCTGCCGACGGACTGTGTGACACGAACGCCTCAGGCTTGTTTGTATCGGGTAGAGCCCGGCAGGGATGGCAGAGTCAGGGAACAGGCCATCCAGTGTCGCCTGCTCACCGCAGCGCAACAGCCCGCATCACCCACATGAAGCACCGAGAGAGCTGACCCGCAACCTGACGTCCTGCCATCTGCATGTCAGTGTCTGAGGGCTCTGGCGCTCGTTCCGTGGACACTCCGCTTTGAGTGTCGCCCACTCATGCCGGTGCGCGGTGGATCAGGCGCACCTCGTGGAGCCAACTTCTGCGCCGCTCTCGTCCCCTCAACCCCGAGCCTGTGAGCAAACAGCCGAGGTCACTTACAGCGGCTAACACAATGAGCTGGATCGCTGCTGCTGACCGTGCCTACGTGAGGAGTTGAGCGTTCCGTCCGGTGTGGAGACGTCGCCGTGGATCGTGCCGGATGAGCTGTGGGACCGTGTCAAGCCGCTGCTGCCGCAGCGCGAACGGCGCTTCCGACACCCTGGTCGCAAGGCGTTGCCTGACCGGGATGTGCTGTGCGGGATCCTGTACGTACTGCACACCGGAATTCAGCGGGAGTACCTGCCCAAGGATATGGGCTTCGGCAACGACGCAGTCAGACACAGCGCCGAACTCATCCAGCACATCCTGCTCGGCCTCCAGCCCCGACCGGACACAAAATAAACCACCCGCCCCTCACAACCGCCCAACAGAGCGAACCACCCGCACTTCACAACTGCCCGGCGGACCGCTCAACCTCCTCCCCCTCACCAGCACTCACCAGCCCCGTCTCATACGCGACAATGACCGCCTGAACCCGGTCACGCAGCCCCAGCTTCCCCAGAATCCGCGCCACATGCGTCTTCACCGTCGCCTCCGCCACACACAGCCCAGCAGCCAACTCAGCATTACTCAGACCCCGCGCCAACAAACCCAAAACCTCCAACTCCCGCGCCGTCAGCAAACCCAGATCACGATGCACAACAACACCCCCACCACCACCCCGAGCAAACCGCCCCACCAAACGACGAGTAATCGCAGGAGCCAGCAGAGCATCACCAGTACGGACCGTACGGACAGCCGTCGTCAGCTGCTCAGGGGTGACGTCCTTGAGGAGAAAGCCGCTGGCCCCGGCCGACAACGCCGCGTAGACATACCGATCAAGATCAAACGTCGTCAGAATGATCACGCGGGGCGGGCCGGAGAAGGGAGTCTGTCCCGCCCCACCAGAGTGGGGAGTCCCAGGGACGCCGAGGATGCGACGGGTGGCCTCCAAGCCGTCCATCTCAGGCATCCGCACGTCCATCAGAACCACATCGGGACGCGTACGCCGAGCCGCTTCGACCGCTTCCGTTCCATTCGTCGCCTCGGCCACGACGTCAATGCCGTCGGCACCGAGGATCAGCCCGAACCCGGTGCGGACCAGAGTCTGGTCATCGGCAAGGAGTACACGCAGCGGTTCCGTCACGATGCCTCCAAAGGGATCAGCGCCTCCAAGGGGATCAGCGCCTCCACACGGTAACCACCCGTCAAACACCGGCCAGCGCTGAGAGATCCATCATGAACGGCGAGGCGCTCACGCAGACCGATCAGACCCCGACCGCTTCCCGTAGCCACACCCGCATCACCACCACTATCAACCACCTCCACCCGAAGCCACCGCGGGGCGTATTCGACGGTCACGGCGGCGGAGGCGCCGGACGCGTGCTTCACGGTGTTGGTCAGGGCTTCCTGGACCACGCGGTAGGCAGCGAGTTCGAGGCCGGGCGGGAGGGGGCGGGGCGGTCCTGTCACGGTCAGGTCGACGGGCAGCCCGGTGTCCCGGACCCGTCCGACCAGTGTTTCCAGCTGGTCCAGGCCGGGTTGCGGGGCCAGGTCCGCCGCCGTGTCGGCCAGGGCTGCACCGCCGTCCGTCCCCGCGTCCTGGTCGGTCATGGTGAGCAGTCCCATGACGTGGCGCAGTTCGGTCATGGCGGCCCGCCCGCCCGCTTCGGCAGCGAGCAGCGCCTCGCTCGCCTGGTCCGGGGAGGTTTTCATGATCTTGCGGGCGGCGCCCGCTTGGATGATCATCACGCTGACATTGTGCGTGACGACGTCGTGCAGTTCGCGGGCGATCCTGGCCCGTTCGTGCTCGACGGCCCGGCGCAGCGCCTCGGCCTGTTCGCGTTCCAGAGCGGAGAGCCGGGTACGGCCCTCGTCGGTACGGAGTTTCCAGGTGCGCAGACCGACGGCGGCGACGGCCATCGGGACCAGGATCAGCAGGGCGATGTACTCGTTGGGGACGATCGGTGTCACCGAGTTCCCCGAGGTGCCGACCAGGACGACCGCCACCGGCAGCGCTGCCAGGGTCGCCACCCGGTACGGGCTGTACACGGCGGCGCTGTAGACGGCGATGACGAACGCGTAGAAGGTCAGCCTGAGGACGCTCTGCGGTGTCGCCAGGGTCGCGGCCGTCACGATGCACAGCACGGCGAGCGGGTGGCGGCGGCGTAGCGCCAGGGCGCCCGAGGCGATGGCCGCGAGGGTCACCATGAAGGCGAGGCCGCCGGGGCCGGAGGGACGTGCCATGACGTACTCGACGCCGGGTGCGATCTGGCGCACGACGACGTTGTCGGCGTTGTCGATGCCGTAGTAGACGGTGGCGATTCCGAGTGTCAGTGCCACCAGCATGTCGAACTGCCAGGCGCGCCGGGTGGGTCGCAGCGGTGGGCCGCTCGGCAGCCTGGCGTCGCGGGCCGTCCTGCGGGCGGCTTCCCGCATGCGCTCCAGCGTCGTCCGTATGTCCGTCACCGGCTCATTGTCGCCGCCGTGCGGACCTGCGGAGTCCGCCTCCGTGGTCGTTTCCGTCGCGGCGGCTACATCACCCGCCTACATCGCAGGGATGACGTTCACGGTGATCGTCCCAGCGCGGTACCGCAAGGGGTTCGAGCGGGCGACGCGTGCGGGCTGGGCCCGCCCATAGCGTTCACGGAGCCAACTGCCCGTACCCAGGGAGCCTTTCATGACCATGCCGGTGATCGAACTGTGCGAGGTGAGCCGTCGATACGACGACGGTCCGCCCGCTCTGCACGAGGTGTCACTGACCGTGCGGCCCGGCGAGGCCGTCGCGGTCCTCGGCCCTTCCGGCAGTGGCAAGTCCACGCTGCTCAATCTGATCGCGGGCCTGGACCGGCCCGATACGGGAACCGTCACTGTGGACGGGGTGCGGGTGGACCGGCTTGGCGAAGCCGGATCGGCGCGCTACCGGCGGTCGAAGATCGGCATGGTCTTCCAATTCTTCAACCTGCTCGACGATCTGACCGTCACCGGCAATGTCGTCCTGCCCGCGCGTCTCGCGGGTATGGCACGGGGCGCGGCAGATCGCCGGGCGGCGGAACTCCTCGGGCTGCTGGGCCTTGACCGGCGCGCCCGTGCCTACCCGGGGCGGCTGTCCGGCGGCGAGCGGCAACGCGTCGCGGTGGCACGGGCGTTGATGAACCGGCCGGCACTCCTCCTGGCCGACGAACCGACCGGCGCCCTGGACACGGCCGCCGGACAGGACGTCAGCAGGCTGCTCACCGAACTCAATGCCGAGGGCCAGACCATCGTCGTGGTCACTCACGACCTGGCTCTGGCCCGGTCCTGCACGAACCGTACGGTCCGGATCGCCGATGGCCGGATCACTGGCGACATCCGGTCGCAGGCCGTCACCTCGCAGACCGTCACATCGCAGGCCGCCCGGTGAGCGCGCTCGGCAAGGTGGTGCGCTCGGGGGTGGGACGGCGCCGGGTACAGACGCTGGTGATCGGGCTCGCCACGATGATGGCGGTGGCCGCGTCCGTCCTCGGCGGATCCCTGCTCGTGGTGTCCGGCGCGCCCTTCGACGACACCTTCGCCAAGCAGCACGGCGCGCATCTGTCCGTGCAGTTCGACGCGGGCAAGGCGCGTGCCGGGCAGTTGTCGAAGTCCAAGGACACCGAAGGGGTGAGCAGTGCGGCCGGGCCTTTCCGTACAGCGACGGTCACCCCGCAGTCCGACGGGGCGAGCCCCGGGTGGCCGGTGACTGTAGTCGGCCGGGGAGATCCCGGCCGGGACGTGGACGAGGTGTCGCTGATCGACGGGCGGTGGCCCACGCGCTCCGGCGAGATCGTGGTGTCCGCCAACTCCTCGATCATCCCGACGATGGGGGCGAAGCTCGCCTTCCCCGATCTGCCCGGGGATCCGGAACTCACGGTCGTCGGTGTGGCCCGCTCGGTCACTCAGACCGCCGACGCGTGGGTGGTTCCGTCCCAGATGCCGGCGCTCACCGCGCCCGGCACCGGCGGCTACCAGATGCTGTACCGCTTCGCCGACGCAGGCACCGCCGCGCAGATCACCGCGGGCGCCGAGGCCGTGACCCGATCCCTGCCGCCCCGAGCAGCCGTCGGCGAACAGTCATGGCTCACCGTCAGGAAGACCGCCGAGCGCGACACCGCCCTCTATGTCCCGTTCCTCATCGCGTTCGGCGCCCTGGGCCTGGTCATGTCGGTGCTCATCGTCGGCAACGTCGTCGCGTCGGCCGTGGGCACGGGAACACGCCGCATCGGCATCCTCAAGACCATCGGTTTCACCCCCGCCCAGGTCGTGCGGGCCTACGTGGGCCAGGCGCTGATCCCTGCCGCCGCCGGAACGGCCCTCGGTGTCCTCGCCGGTCACCTGCTCGCCGTCCCCGTACTGGCCGAGACCGAGGAGGTCTACGGCACCTCGTCCCTCGCCATCGCCCCCTGGGTCGACCTGGCGGTGATCGCCGGGGTGCTCGGCCTGGTGGCGGCGACCGCGTGGGGCAGTGCCTGGCGGGCCGGGCGGCTGCGTACGATCGAAGCGCTCGCCGTGGGGCGCAACTCTTCGGCGGGGCACGGCCGGTGGGCGGTCCGCCTGGCCGGACGGCTGCCGTTGCCGCAGCCGGTCGCCCTCGGGCTGACCCGGCCCTTCGCGCGACCTGCCCGCGCGCTGGCCATGGGCACGGCGATCCTGTTCGGCACCATCGCCGTCACCTTCACCGTGGGGATGGGCGCCTCGCTCGGCCAGGTGATGAAAGCCAAGGCCCACGACGCCGCCGACGTGGTCGTGCCCGCGCCCCTGCCGGACCTCGGTCCCCAAGGCCTCGGCCCCGGAACCGGTCCCGGCCCTGGCCCCGACAAGCAGCCCAAGACCGATCCCGCCGCGGTCACCGCAGCCATCAAGGACGCCGCCGGAACCGAGAAGTACTACCGTGCCGCGACGGTACGGGCGACCGTGTCCGGGCTGAACGGCACCACCGACGTGATCGCCTTCACCGGCGACGCTTCCTGGGGCGGCTACACAATGGTCTCGGGCCGCTGGCTCGACAGACCCGGCGAGGCCGTGGTCCCGACCCCCTTCCTGGCCGCGACCGGCACCCGCATCGGCGACACCGTCACCCTCAACGGCCTGGCCGAGGCGGTCACGGTCCGCATCGTCGGCGAGGTCCTCGACCCCCGCAACGACGGCATGCAGGTCTTCACCGACGCCTCCACCCTCACGGCCGCCCATCCCCACCTGACGGAGACCAGCCATCACGTCGCGGTCACGCCAGGCACCGACGTGACCGGTTACGTCGACACGCTGAACAAGGACCTGGCAGCCCTCGGAGTCACCGCTCAGGCGGGCGGGCTCGACGCCGGCAGCGACATGGTCGCCACACTCAACGCACTGTCCGCGATCCTCACCCTGATGCTCGTCGCCGTCGCCGCGCTCGGTGTGCTCAACGGCGTGCTGCTCGACACTCGTGAACGCGTCCGGGAGATCGGTGTCCACAAGGCGCTCGGCATGACTCCCCGGCAGACCGTCGCGATGGTCCTCACCTCAGTCGTCGTGACCGGCCTTGCCGCGGGCGCGCTGGGCGTGCCGCTCGGCGTAGCCCTGCACGGCAAGGTCTTCCCCGCCATGGGCGACAGCGTGGGACTCCGCCTCCCCGACTCCGTCATCGCCGTCTACCACGCACCCGAACTCCTCTCGCTCGCACTCGGCGGCCTGCTCATCGCCACCCTGGGCGCGCTCCTGCCCGCCAGCTGGGCCGCCAGGGCACGAACCGCCACGGCGCTCCGCACTGAGTAGGACGGCGGGTTCGAGACCCGCCAGTCGGCCCCCACCGCGCGAGTGGTGAGGGCCGGTCGGCGGGTCTCACCGGCTGAGGCATGAGGAGTCCGGTGCCGGGATGGCCGCCGTCGGCGATCGTCATGGTCTTTCCGATGGCGGCTTTGGCTCCGGATTCCGCCCACGCCTTGCAGTCATCGCGGTTGTCGGCGGCCGACTTGGAGACCCCGAACAGCGGGGCGAGCTGGCGCATCGTCAAGTTTGTGCGTCGGTAAGCCGCGACCAGCAGCACCCGGTCCTCCAGCGGCACGGGCCCAGCCCGGCGAACGGACCAATCCAGGGCGGCTCCGACGCCGTGTTCGTACCAGCCACATCGTGATCATTGCACCCGCGGTGTGGCTTACGGGCGGTCTTGGCTGTGTGTGACGGCCTCAACGATGCGTATGGAGGACGACTTGGAAGTTCTCTCCGCCGTACAGGGACTCATAACGGATCTCGAGGGTGAGCCGCCGGTTGGCCAACTCTTCGAACCCGGCATCGGCTTGAGGGTCATAGCTGGCGACACTGAGCAAGAACTGCTCATAGCTGATGGCGATGACTTCATCCGCGCTGAACGTCACGGCGGAGGGGCGGGCGGGCAGCCTGTCGCGCACATTGTCAGCAGTGGCCTTGTCCCACGAACCGATCAGCTCGCCGTCGACGGTCACGGTGGTCCTGACGATGACCGCCGGTCCGAGTCCAACGTTGGTGAGCAGGATCCCCGCCCGGCGTCCTTGCTGCCAGGTCCGATGCAACTGCAGGAGCGGGCGAACCGACTGACGGTTGTGCTGCCGCGCGACACGCGCCTCGTAGACAGAGACGACGAGCGACGCAACCGCGATCACGACCGCGCAGAGGGCCACAACGGCTTCTGCGCCTACTCCCATACGACCCTCCGGTCGAAGCACCCGCTCGGGCAGTAGCGGCTGAGTGTGCCCCAGGTTGAGGTTCGCACGCATCGCCGGCCAGCGCGGCTTGGTCGCCATGCAGGTACGGGGCAAGCTTTAGCGTCATCTTCCATGGACACGGCGATCGTGGCCGTCGGCCCTGCTGCGACTCTGCGCACACGTCTCCAGTTACGAGATCATCGCTGCACGCGGGACCCAGGGCGCCTACGAAGAGCGTCTGGCGGGCGTCCAGTACCCCGCCTGGGAGCTCATCGAAGCGGCCTAGCCGACCGCGAACGTCGCCCCAGGCGCCGCGTAGTCGACCGGCCCTCCGAACCGCCCCGAAGCCCGCGCCACCGCCTGCTCCGGGCTGAGGAACCGGCCGACATGCGTGACGATCAGTCGGCCCGCCCGCGCCGCGCTCGCCGTATCGCCGGCGTCCTCGGGCGTGTGGTGCACCTGATCGCCCTCGGTCGGCGCCTCGTTGGACTCGGCCTCGCACAGCAGTACGTCGCAGCCCGCGGCCAGCCGGGTGAGGGCCGCGCACGGTGCGGTGTCCCCAGAGTAGGCCAATGAACGGCCCGCGGCCTCGATACGTACGCCGAAGGCCGGCATGCCGTGCTGCACGGCCCCGCTCGTCAACATCAGCTGGCCCAGCCGTACTTGATGCCCGTCGTGCAGCTCGTGGACGGCGAAGGCGGACTCGACGGGGCTGCGCACCGGGCCGTTGGTCAGGAAGTGTGCCAGGCGGTCGGCGGTGCCCGGCGGGCCGTACAGGGGGATGGGCGCGGTGAGTCGGAGGTCCGCGTAGAGCGCCGCGTAGTAGGCGGTCAGCAGGTCCGCGCTATGGTCGGCGTGCAGGTGGGAGATCCAGATCGCGTCGAGTTCGCCGAGGTGGGTGTGGCGCTGCAGCTGCGCGAGCGTCCCGCTGCCGGCGTCCACCCAGATCCGGGTGCCGCCGCTGGAGACGAGGTAGCCGGAGCACGGATTGTCCACGCTCGCGTACGGCGTCGCGGACCCCAGGACGGTGAGCCGGAAGGTGTCGTCGATCATCCAGGGATCCTAGGGCGTCTCTCAGCTTGTTGATCAGGCGCTCGACGGTGTTCCGCTCTGTGTGGAGGTCGGCGTCGTAGGTGATGGGCCAGCCGCCTCGGGGGCCTTCTTCTTCCTTCTTCCGGTGGGCGGCCTGGTCCTTCTTCTCGGGAGTGACTACCTTGATGCCGCGTCTGCGCAGGTAGGAGCGGTTGCCGCGAGACGAGTAGGCCTTGTCCGCGGCGAGATGAATTGTGCTGGTCGGCCCGCCCCGGGACCTGCCGGGCGGGGCTTCCTTCAGGCGGAGCCCTCGTCGGCGCCGACGCTCGGCCTGTCCGTTCTGTTCCTCGTAGCCGTTCTGTTCCTTGTGGCCGCCTCCTTTTTTCGGGCTGCTTCCTGCTCTATGGCAGCTTCTTCCAGAGCGTCCATGAGGTGCTTGCTAACGCGCGTCCCGGCGGCGTCGTGGCGGGCGCGGACCATGGTGGAATCAGCGCTGACCAGCGACAAGTCTGTCTGCTCGGCGCGGGCGGTCAGAAGGCGATACCCACAACTGACCACGACGTCACACAGGTCTAGAGGCGGCAGCTGATCTCCATTCCGTCCTCCACGGGGAACGTGACGCTCTGGTAGCCGTTCCGGGGGTCACGGACGTAGCCGAGGTAGGGCGCGAGGTCTTCCAGGTCGACGTCGTCGGCGACGACGAGGGTGCCGGGCGCGAGGCGTGGTTCGAGGAGCCGCAGGACGGGCAGGCACAGGTCCTTCCAGCCGTCGAGGAGGACGAAGTCCGCGGAGCCGGTGACTGCGGCGAGGGTATCGCGGGCATCTCCTTCGAGGACGGTGATCAGGTCGTCAAGACCCGTCTCGGCGAACGTCCGGCGGGCGGCAGCGGCCTTGGCGGCGCTCAGTTCCGTACTGATCACCCGTCCCTTCCCGTTGTCGCGCACCGCGGCGGCGAGATGGAGCGTGGAGATGCCGAAGGACGTGCCGAACTCGACGACGGCGGCGGGGTGGGTGGCCCGAATCAGGTTGTAGAGGAGGCGGCCGCCCTGCGCGGAAATCGGCATGTACACCTCCGCGTTGACGTCGGCCTGCTCCTGCGGGCCGAGGGGCGCGGAACCTTGGGGCCACGCCGCCCGGGCCCGCCTGCTGGTCACCTCGTCCTGCTCGGCATGCCGGAACATCCGGTCGAGGGCGGAGGCGACGCGGGGGTCTTCGAGGGTGTTGGTGGGTGCCATGAAACCTAGGCTAGACGCACCGTTGCGTAGCGTCTAGAGGTTCTGGCCTACTCTGGCCCCCAGGAGGCAGACATGGAACGAGGAAGTACAGCCGCCGCGGCGGCCGGGCCGGAACCGGCGGCACGCCACCACGGCAACAGGCACGGCCGCAGCGAACAGGCCCGGCAGGCGGTGCTGGAGGCGGCCGACGACCTCTTGGTCGAGAAGGGCTTCACCGGCGTCACCATCGAGGGCATCGCCGCCCGGGCGGGCGTCGCCAAGCAGACCGTCTACCGCTGGTGGAGGACCAAGACCGACATCCTCCTGGACGCCTTCCTCCAGGACGCGGCCGAAGCCCTGACCCCGCCCGACCACGGCGACCTGGCCCCGGACCTGCGCGCCCACCTGCGCCAACTGGCCCTGTTCCTTACCCGGTCCGACGCGGGCGCCGTCTTCAAGGCCCTCATCGGGCACGCCCAGCACGATCCCGCGTTCGCCGCCGCCCTGCGGTCCGGGTACCTCGACGAACAGCGCCGACGCGACCGACTCCCGCTGGAACGCGCGGTGGAACGCGGCCAGCTCGCCGCCGGACTCGACATGGCGGCGGAGATCGACCAACTCGTGGGACCGGTCTACCACCGCGTCCTGGTGACGGCGGAACCCGTCGACCAGGCTTTCACCGACCGGCTCGTCGAGGCGTTCCTGCACCGCGCGGACGTAGCGGATGTAGCGGATGTAGCCGACACAAGGGAGATGGGAAGCAGATGACTCTCAAGGCAGGCCAGCGGGTGGTGCTGGCAGCCGACACCCCGCTGACCGATTCGGCCGAGGTGTCGGGGGTCGTCGTCGGGTTCCTGTCCCTGGCGGCGGGCACCGGCGGGACCGTCGAGCAGGTGGTCGGCCACCAGGACGAGAGCGACGACGTACGCGAGTACGAGCGGCTCAAGTCGCTGCTCGACACCTTCGGGGGCCAGATGCCCACGGAGAGCAGGAGGCAGCTCGAAGAGAAGGTCGGCTCGCTGAAACCCGCGTGGACCGCATTCCAGGAACGGGCGCCTCGCGTGAGCGTGCGGGTCCGCTTCGACAACGGGTTCATCCTCGACGGGGCCGACGAGGACGTCTTCGTCCCCGCCTGAGGGCACGTCCCGGGGCCAGGGCCGGACCGAGGCGAGGGCCGGGCAGCGCCCTAATCGTGTTGACCACCCCCGGTAGGCAGTGCTGGAGTCGGCACGTGGACAGCATCCCCGCCAACCGGCGGCTCTGGAACCAGATCAGCAACGCCTACCAGCACGAGCACGACCCGCAAATCGGCGCCGCACCCCGGCTGTGGGGCATGTACTCCATCCCCGACGCACACCTGCACGCCCTGGGCGACGTCACCGGCAAGCGTGTCCTCGAACTCGGCTGCGGCGCCGGCCAGTGGTCCAGGGCGCTCGCCGCCGAGGGCGCCACCGTGGTCGGGCTCGACCTGTCCGAAGCCCAACTCGCCGCAGCGGCCCGCGCGATGGGAGCGGCCCGCTACCCGCTGGTGCAAGGCGCCGCCGAACAACTCCCCTTCGCCGCCGACAGCTTCGACCTGGTGTTCTGCGACTTCGGTGGGCTCAGCTGGGCGCCCCCGCACCTGGCCGTCCCGCAGGCCGCACGCATCCTGCGCCGCGGTGGGCGCCTGGTGTTCAACGTCGCCAGCCCATGGTTCGAAGCCTGCTACGACGAAGCCGCAAGCCGCGTGACCACGACGCTGCAGCAGGACTACTTCAGGCTGAACACCATCGCCGAAGGCGACGGCGCGACCAGCTATCAGCTCACCTACGGCGACTGGGTCAAGGTCCTGCGCGGCGCGGGTCTCATCATCGACGACCTCATCGAGCCGCGGCCCGAACTCGGAACACCCAACGGCTACAACGAAACCGACCCGCCCGACTGGGCACACCGCTGGCCGGCGGAACTGCTCTGGGTAACCCACAAACCGTGAGTTCCGCCGCGCCGAGACGTGCAGGCATCCCCTCGCCGGGCAGGCCTAGGGCCTGCCCGGCCGCAGGGCCTGGGACAGTGAGCGTGCGGCCCGGCTCGACCTCTTTCGATGGCTGCACCGCTGACAACACCGTCCGCCGCCACTCCGCCCTCGGACAACGCTCACCGATCGCCTACGAACACGCGAAGGCTGCCGTCCTCGTTGCCGCCGTCAACGAGTGGTGGTGACGTACTGGTCCGACGACAACTCGAACACGCGCACGCGCCGACCGCAGGTGGGATGGACGGTCTCACGGACCGGATGCATCCCCAGTTTGGCCATGATGCGTTCGGAGGCGTTGTTGCCCACTTGAGTGACGCTGACGATCCGCTCCAGCCCTCGCTCTTCGAACCCGAACCGTACAGCGGCCGCAGCAGCCTCGGTGGCCAAGCCCTGCCCCCAGTGGGAACGTCCCAGCCGCCAGCCGACCTCAACCGCCGGCAGTACCTCCGGCAAGAAGTGGGGCACCGAAAGGCCGGTGAACCCGGCCAGCTCGCCAGTGGACCGGACCTCCACGGCGAACAGACCGAAGCCCTGTGACTCCCACTCGCTCTCCCATGCCCGGACCCCGCGGCGAGTCTGCTCTTCGTCACGGACACTGCCGTCACGGATCCACCGCATGACCTCGGGGTCGGCATTGACGGCAGCCATGGGCGCGATGTCTTCCTCACGCCAGCGACGGAGGATCAGACGGGCAGTCTCAAGCGTGACCATCCCATCATTCTGAATCACAAACCGGCTCTTCACCATCCCCACCAGGCACTCTCGGCACACGCCCCACAGCCTGTCGCCCGCTGCGCAAACACGGCCTCGCATCAGGCACAGACGACCGCGCACACGGACCCTGACCTGCCCGAACACGGCCTTGTGCAGCACGCTTCAGGGGATGGCCACCGCCTCCGCGGAAAGGTCGATGGTGAACGCCACCCGGTCGAATCCGGGGCCGTCGTAGTCCGGCTTCACGGCTGAGGCCGTGAAGCCGAGTCGGGTGTGGAATGCCTGCGACGCAGTGTTCTCCGGGCTGGTGACGCAGTGCACGTAACGGCGCCCGTGCGACCGAGCGAGCTCGAAGAAGGCCCGGTAGAGGGCACGCCCGACACCTTGCCCGTGCAGCGCCGGGTCGACGCCGACGAAGTGCACATAAGCGGTGTCGGGCTCTGTCTGTGATCGGAAACCGACCAGGAAGGCGGCGATCTCTCCGCTGTCGTGTTCGAGCAGAAAACTGGTGGTGGTGAAGTGCTGGAAGTACAGCCGGGGCAGAAGCAGCGCGCGTTCCTTCGCCCCTGCCTCCCCCTTCAGGCCACCCCACCACGTGTCCAGCACGGCGAGCACGCGGAGATGGTCTTCGTCAGTAAGGTGTCGGGCCCGCAGGCCAGCGGGAAGATTGTCGATCATCTGTGCAGTCTGTCAGCCGCGCGAGGCGCATCGCGAGCACTGCTGCTGGGCGCGACGACTCAAAAATCCGCACGCCAAGCCGACTGCGGACACACTCAGTTGCCTCAGTAACTGGCCGTACTGGGGGAATTCTCGGATGGATCGGTGACGATCCAGACTCGCGGATCGATCAACCCACCTGCCCTCAATCAGTTCAGCAGGGCGCCTGTGAACGTCTCGCGGCAGTCCGCCAGCCAGGTCTGCACGCGGTCCCAGCGTTCCCATCCACCGCGCTCGGTCAGCGCCTGCAGATAGACGGGGTCACCGTCAGCCACACGCCGGGCGACGAAGGCCCGGCAGACCTCGGTGGCCTGCTCGACAACGCCAGGCAACTCGACGCGGTCCTGCGGCGAGAGGCCGTAGCTGTCGGCAAGGATCCGCAGCCGGGCGGGCACATCCAGCCCGGTGGGATAGACAGCGGCTGCCGATGCGGGATCGAGCATGGGCGCCCAGTAGCGGGCGGTCATCGCGACGTCCCAGAGGGGACGGCCCGGGGCTGCCATGTCGAAATCGATCAGGGCAGCGGCACGGTCGCCGCGGAAGACGACGTTGTCCGGGCACACGTCGTTGTGGCACAGCATCGTCCCCCCCCTTGCGGGTCGGCGAGATCGCTCGGCCACTTGGAGCTGGTTTCGACCGTGACGGTCGCGCTGGCCTCATGCAGGCGCCGCAGCAAGCGCCCCAGCGATTCCAGGGCGGCCTTCGTCATCACCCAGTCCGGGTACGGCGGTAGACCCACGTCGCCGGGGATGAAGGTCAGTTGCTCACGGCCTTCCTCGGCGAGACCTACAGGGGTCGGCGCCGCCTCGAATCCGCGCTCCTTCAGCGCATGGAGATAGGCGTGCAGGGCGGGTGCGTTGCGCGACGCCGGGCGTTCCACCAGGGCACCCCGGCGGAAGACCGCCCCGACGTTCGCCATGCCGCCGACCAGCGCCTCGTCCTCAGTCGTCATGATGATCAGGCTACTTCTACGTCGACCCGCGCGGGCCGGGCCCCAAGCGAGCCACGAGTCGGAACACCCCTGCGGACGCGGGGGTTTTCCGACGCCGTGACCCTCGCTTCCGCACGGGCCGTCGCGCCGGCCGACGTGGGAGTGTTCCGGGCTCACGGACGGCCAAGGCGAGATCGATGAGGGACGACGTCACCGCAGAAGCTTGCCCAAATCGCGTAAACCTCACAGATCGGGGCATCGGACAGCCCAGTCTCTGGCCGGTCACGGACACAGCGATGAGTTTTACCGGCCCGGCAAGTCTCACCTCCGTTGTCGACAGCACAGGAGGAACACATGGCTCAGCTGCTGAGAGTCCAGAACTTCAACGTCTCAAGTGACGGCATCGGTGCCGGTGAAGACCAGACCCTCGAGAGGCCATTCGGTCATGTCGAGCCCGAGCGGCTGTTCGCCTGGGCCGGCGCCACGGCGAGCTGGCCCATGCGCACCGACCCCGGGGGCAGCCGGGGCCTGGACGACTACCTCACGCGGGACTACGACCGCAACATCGGCGCCGAGATCATGGGCCGCAACAAGTTCGGGCCCCAGCGTGGGCCCTGGCGCAACCATGAGTGGCAGGGCTGGTGGGGTGACAAGCCCCCGTTCCGCACCCCGGTGTTCGTCATGACCCACCACAAGCGTCCTTCGTTCACGCTGTCCGACACCACGTTCCACTTCGTCGACGGCGACCCGGCCACGGTCCTCGAGCAGGCGCGGGAGGCGGCGCAGGGCAAGGACGTCCGCCTGGGCGGCGGGGCAACCACCATCCGGCAGTTCCTCGACGCCGACCTCGTCGACACCATGCATGTGACGGTCTCGCCGGTGAAGCTCGGGTCCGGAGTACGGCTGTGGGAGTCCCCCGATGAGCTGCTCGACCGGTTCCACCTGGACGTCGTTCCCAGCCCGAGCGGCGTGACGCACCACCTGTTCTGGCGCAAGTGACCGGTCCTCAGGGCTGGTCCCGGCCTGGCTGTTCCGCCTCTCCGGGGCTGCCCTGAGGCGGGAGTCCGCGAAGGTGTCGGTCCGGCCCCCGAAGGACTCGGTCGAGGCGAGGGCAACGCTGGCCTTCTCCTTGACCGCGCCCGTGCCCCGAGCACCGACCTCGACATCGCGGGCCCCACCTCCACCACGGTGGCTCGACGGCGACCAGGCCACCCGTACCCGCACCCGCACCCGCACCCGCACCCGGCCCAGTGACCCACCTCACACCCCGCTCCTGTCAGGAATCGCCGTGCTGTCCCGCTCAAGGGACAAGCGACTCAGACAGGAGCCACACCATGAAGCACCGCATCCTCGTCCTCGGCGCCGGTTACGCCGGGGCCTTCGCCGCCGGGAGCCTGGCCCGTCGCCTCTCGCCCGCCGACACCGAGATCACCGTCGTCAACGCCGAGCCGGTCTTCGTCGAGCGGATGCGCAACCACCAGCTCGCGGCGGGCCGGGAACTCGCGCCCCGACGGCTCGCCGACGTCTTCACGGGCACCGGGATACGGCTGCGCGTGGCGCGCGTCACCGCGATCGACCCGGAGTGCAGGACCGTCACCGTGACGGGTGCGGACGGTGACGCCGAGCTCGGGTACGACACGCTGCTGTACACGCTCGGCAGCCGGGCCGCCGACCACGGTGTCCCCGGTGTGGCCGAGCACGCCTTCGACGTCGCGGGACGGCCGTCGGCGCTGCGGCTGCGCACGCACCTGGACAGCCTGGGCACCGTCGGCACCGTGCTGGTCGTCGGCGGTGGCCTGACCGGCATCGAGACCGCCACCGAGATCGCCGAGTCGCGCCCCGGTCTCTCCGTGGCGCTCGCCACCCGTGGTGAGCTGGGAGCCTGGCTCTCCCCCGGCGCGGGACTGCACCTGCGCGAGGCCTTCGACCGGCTGGGCATCACCGTCCACGAGCACACCGGCATCGAAGCCGTCGGGGCGACGCACGCGGTCGGTGCGGACGGCACCTCCTTCCCTGCCGACGCGACCGTGTGGACGGCCGGGTTCGCCGTCGGCCCCATCGCGGCCGCCGCCGGTCTCGAGGTCACCGAGGACGGACGGATCGTCGTCGACGACACCATGCGCTCGCTCTCGCACCCGGACATCTACGCCGCGGGCGACAGCGCGTACGCGATCGGCGACAACGGCCGACCACTGCCGATGTCCTGCGCCTCGGCAGGACACACCAACATGCAGGCGACGGACGCGATCGTGGCACGACTGACCGGACGCCGGGTTCCGCACGTCAAGAAGACCTACGTCGGCAACCACATCAGCCTCGGGCGGCACGACGCGATCTTCCAGATGGTCGACGGCGACGTACGGGCGAAGTCCTGGTTCCTGGGCGGCCGGAAGGCCACGCGACTGAAGGCCGCCATCCTCAAGGGCAGCCTGTGGAGCATCGCGCACCCGACCTTCGGCATGCCGAAGCGCAAGCGCCGCCTGGCGGCCGGCACAACGGCCACCGACGTCAAGGCCGTTGCCGCCGCGCCCGAAAATGCCGCCGCATAGAGTCATCCGCATGGAGAGCACCGTCGCTGATCGCTTCGAGGCCGGCCGGGCACGGCTGGCCTCGCTCGCGTACCGTCTGCTCGGCTCGGCAGCCGACGCCGAGGACATCGTGCAGGACACGTACCTGCGCTGGCACGCCGCCGACCGGGAGCGGATCGAGGTGCCGGAGGCGTGGCTGACCAAAGTCGTCACCAACCTGTGCCTGGACCGGCTCCGCTCGGCACCGGTGCGCCGCGAACGCACGGCCGGCGCGTGGATGCCCGAGCCGCTCCTCGACGGCGACCCGATGCTCGGCCCCGCCGACACCTTCGCCCAGCGCGAATCGGTGTCCCTCGCCGTCCTCACCCTGATGGAGCGGCTCTCGCCGGTCGAACGGGCCGTCTACGTCCTGCGCGAGGCGTTCTCCTACTCCCACCCCGAGATCGCCCAGATCCTCGACATCTCGCAGTCCGCGAGCCAGCAGCACGCCCACCGGGCCCGGCGCCGGATCACAGCCGCGCGCCGCGGCGGCGGTGAGGTCGACCCCGCGTCCGCGCGCAAGGTCCTGGAGGAGTTCCTCGCTGCCGCCTCCTCGGGTCGTACGGAACGGCTGGTGGCGCTCCTCACCGACGACGCGACCGCGATCTCCGACGGCGCGGGCCTCGCCAAAAGGCTGTGGCGCTACGAGACCCCGGAGCGCGTCGCCGCCGTCATGCGGACCGCCTTCAAATCCACTCCCGCGAAGCGGCGCCTGGTCGGCGGCTCGCCCACCATCCACATCGGGCAGGTCAACGGCTGGCCCGCCGTGCTCGCCGTGCTCGACGACCGGATCGTGGGCGCCACGGCGTTCGAAATCAGCGACGGCAAAGTGGCAGCGCTGCACGGCTTCGCCGCAGCGCAACGGCTCACCCGCCTCACCGGGATGTGGCGGCAGCACGAACCCGACGCGCCAGTCATCGACCAGTGGTGACGGGCGACCGGTCCGGAGCGCGAGGAACGGACCGAGCTGATCCATGATCCGGCCGGTCGGCGACTTCGCGACGCCGAAGCGGGCCGTGTATCTCCTCGGGCCCGCGGCGATCGGTGCGGTCATCACCGGTCTCGTCGCTCAGCGCGGGATGCGGAGCCGGGAAGGTGCCGATCCCTTCCGGGCACGCATGGGTGTCGCGCTCGGCACGACGGCTGTCGTGCTCCCGCTGATCCTGCTCATCTGGGTGATCTGGGCGCTGAGCCAGGTCCAGCCGTAGAGCCGCTGAGACTGAGCTTGTCGCCTGACATCTGCTGCGGCAATCAGCCGGTGGCGCTCCAGCATGTCCGGGGCCGTCAGGTGGGTATCCGTGGTGAGGGAGACAACGCGTTCGGCGCCGCTCGGCTCGATGACGTCGGCGCGAACGTACTGGCCTGGGTGCGCGGTGTACTCGCGGGCGAGCTGCCCACACAGTCCCGGCGCCGGAGAGAACTCCTGCGGCGGGTCCGCGACCCGGCCGGGCGCCCCTGCGGCCTACGGCATGGCCGTCTTCGGCACATGGGACCGGATCTCGTCCGCCACCAGGCGCGCGGCCCGGTCCGCCTCGCCGCCGACCAGCCGTGTGCGGGTGAGCGCGAAGGACAGGCGGCGTTCGCGGTCGGCGAAGGCGATGCTGCCGCCGCTGCCGTGGTGGCCGAAGGCCGTCCGCTCGCCGCCCATCTCGGGCAGTCCCAGGAAGTAACCGAGCCCCTTGGCGAAGCGGCCGAGGAGCATCTGGTCCTTGCCCTGGACCGCGACCGCGGTGACCTGCTCCAGGCGCTCCGGTGAGATCAGGCGTACGCCGTCGACCTCACCCAGGAGTGCCGCGTACATGCGCGCGGCGGCGCGTGCGGTGGTGGTGCCGCCCGCCGGGGTGTCCGCGAGCAGGTAGTCGCGGCGGTTGGCCAGGGCGGCGGTGGTCCACACGCTGCGGTTCGGTACGACGAGGCGGCGGAAGGGCACGGACGGGGGCAGCTCTTCCAGCCAGGCCGCCCAGTTGCCCTCCACGAGCGGTGCGACGCGGGGAAGTTCCGCTTCGGGCAGGCCGAAGTACAGCTCGTCCGCGACGCCGAGCGGCTCCGTCACGTACGTACGAAGGGCCTCGGCCGGAGCGAGGCCGGTAATGCGGCGCACCGGCTCGCCGAGGATCCAGCCGAAGGTCCAGCCGTGGTAGCCGCTGTCCGAGCCGGGCTCCCACAGCGGTGCGAGGTCCGCGACGACGGCGCACATCGTGTCCCAGTCGCACAGCTCGGCCGGGGTGATGTCGGACGGGAGCTGCGGGATGCCGATCCTGTGCGTCAGGGCGTCGCGCACGGTCGCCCGGTCCTTGCCCTGGGCGGCGAACTCGGGCCAGTAGTGGGCGATCGGGGTGTCGTAGTCGATGAGGCCGCGCTCCGCGAGCACGTGCACGAGCGTGGCCATGAAGCCCTTGCCGGTGGAGAAGCTGTGGATCGGCGTGTCGGGCGTGAGCGGGGCCGGAGCGGCCGAAGCGGCCGGAGCGGCCGGAGCGGCCGGAGCGTCAGGCTCCTGTGCCCGGCTCCCGGGCGGGTCGTACGTGCCCGCACACGTCGAGACGAGCTGCTCCCCGTCCACGTACGCCGCGACTTGCAGTCCGCTCTCCGCGCCGGACTTCACAAGTCCGTGCAGGAGGTTGTCGACCCGGGCCCGCACCTCCGCACTCACGTCGCGATTCACCCCCGCATGATGGCATCAACGCGCCGCCCCGGGCGCGAGCAGCGCGACACGCTTGGGGCGTTCGGCTGCCTGCCGCCCCGGGGTTCGGCATCGCGCCCTGGTGGGACGTGGCGGGATCTGGTGGGCCCCCGGTCCTGTTCGCGTAGTACCACGGTGCCGTCCTCGCCCCAGTGATCAACCGTGTAGCCCGAGGTCGACGTCACACGCACCACAGGGGCATACCTGCCCCCTCGGAGACGATGACCTGGAGGCAGCACCGATGAAGCAGCGGGCTATGCGTACCACCTCACTCGCGATGGCGGCGGTCGCACTGCTGGGAGCGGCCTCCGTCGCTCCCTCAGCACACGCGGCGCAGCGGACGGATCGCGGACACGAAGCGACCCGGGCCGCGCTGCGTACGCTGGTCGAGCAGGGGGAACTGCCCGGAGTTGCCGCCAAGGTCCGGGACAGCAAGGGGACGTGGTCCGCCACGGCCGGGTACGCCGACACCGACACGGGGCGCAAGCGATCGGCCGCTGAGCATTTCCGTGGGGCCAGCATCACCAAGACCTTCATCGCCACCGTCCTGCTCCAGCTCGAGGCAGAGGGGAGGCTGAGCCTGGACGACACCCTCGAGGAGTGGCTGCCGGGCCTGGTCCAGGGCAACGGGTACGACGGCAGCAAGATCACAGTGCGCCGCCTGCTCAACCACACGAGCGGCATTGCCAATTACACCGACAACCCCACCATCGCCCACAACTCCACCGGCCCCGGCTTCCCGGCACACCGGTACGACACCCACACCCCCGAAGAGCTCGTGGCAGTCGCACTCAAGCGGCCGCCGTACCCCGCCCCGGAGCGTTCGCCGAAGTACTCGAACACCAACTACGTGATCGCCGGGATGGTCATCGAGAAGGCGACGGGCCACGGCTACGCGCAGGAGGTCACCCGGCGGATCATCGGCCCGCTGAAGCTGCGCGGGACGTCGTTCCCCGGCACGGCACCGCAGGTGCCGAACCCGCACCCCGTCGGGTACTCCCGGCTCCACCAGGAGGCCCCCGACGCCGAAGTGATCGACGCCACCGAGCAGAACATGACCTGGCTCGGCGCGGCAGGAGACGTCATCTCCACCGCCGACGACCTCAACCGCTTCCAACGAGCCCTGATGCGCGGGGCGTTGCTACCGCAGGCCCAGATGAAGGAGATGCTCCACGAAGTGCCTGACGGACAGGGCATCGGGTATGGGCTCGGCGTCGAGTTCGCGAAGCTGTCCTGCGGGGTGCAGGTGGTGGGCAAGACCGGCCGCACGAACGGCTCGCTCTCGGCGATGGTCGGCACCGCAGACGGCAAGCACCAGCTGACGTTCAACATCAACGGCGACTGGCTGCGGGACAGCTCGATGTACACCGACGTGGTCGAGGCCGAGTTCTGCGGCAAGGTCCCGGCGCGGACCGGGCACGAGTAGCGTCGAGCTCTCCGCCGTCCACGAAGAGGGTCCGGCCGGCGGGCGCGCAAAGAGGACCCGGTCAGCGGGCGCTCAGAGAGTTCGGGCGCCCACTCACACCGCGCGCCTGCCATGGCGTCGTCGTCCGCGCCGACGAGCCCGCCCGCCCCCCAGGCGCCGGACGGGCTCGTCCCGCTTACCCGCAGCGATCGGGCACACGGGCTGAGCCCTCGACGTTGGCCGACGGCTCCTGGACGAGCCGAACCAGCTTGACCTCAAGCTGAGTTGAGGTGCCAGCCTGCGGGGGTGACTCCCGCAGGCTGGATCGACCACGACGCTCACCCCCTGGCCACCGACGCCGATGTGCCGCTCGACGACCTCAAGCCGCTGCTCGCCGTGGTCGAGGGCGCGTCGGTCGTGGGCGGTGGCGACGGCAGCCGTGCGGCTCACGAGGTGACGGTCCTCCAGGCCCGTATGGCTCGCTTTCTGGTGACCCGTGCGGGCTTTCGCACACTGGCCTTCGACGGCGACCGCGCACTCGGCGAGGCCCTGGACACCTACGGACGCACCGGAACCGGCGACCCCCGCAGGCTGCTCCGCGAGAGCGAGCCGTTCTGGAACATCGCACCCTTCCTCCACCTGATCCGGTGGGCCCGGGAGCACAACCGCGCACACGCGGGCGACGAGGTGCGCGTTCTCGGGGCCGACATGGGAGCTGACGCCGTCGCAGCCTGGGGAACACTGCCGCCACCGCCCGACGACCCGCACAACATGGCTGCTCTGGAGCACGGCTTGGCCGAGCGCATCGCCGCCTGGCACGCCGCCACCGGCCACCGCACCTTCTTCTGGTCCACGACCAGCCATGCCTCCGACGGGTTCCGCCGCGCGGTGCACTTCCCCGCGTCGATACCGCGCGGCCAGCGCAACGCGGGCAGCCTGCCGCGTGAGCGTTTCGGATCCGGCTACCGTCCGGTCGGCTTCACGTTCGGCCGCGGTCAGGTGCGGGCGTACGGGGACGAAGGCGTCTTGCATGTGCCGCCGCCCGGGCACGTACTGGCCGAGCACACCCTGGACGCGGCCGGACCGGACAGCGCCGCCTATCTGCTGGACCTGCGCGCCGCCGCCCCCGAACGAGACCCACACCGTGGAACTGAAGTGGCCCGAGGGCGCGGGCGCGATCAAGGGCGCCTACACCGACGTCGAGGTCTACCCCACGCACACCACCAATTAGGGCTGGCGCCCGCGGCCCCTGGTGGCCAACCGCCCTACCCGGTCCGGGTCTTGTCCCGACCACGGAGTGCCGGTGACGATGGCGAAGGGCCGGGGCACCGCCTGGGCTAAGGGTCATGTTGAGTCGGCCTCGCTGGGGACGGCCCTCAACTCTCACAGCATCTGCGATCTGCAGGGCGGCCTGGTCGGGCGCGGGGTGCGTGGTGTCGCACCGGCCGCCCCCGGATGGCCGGCCCAGGCCGTTCAGGTGAGGTCGAGGAAGCTCCACCGGGCGTCCGGCTGGGCGCCGCTCAGCCACTTGCCGCAGTTCTGCAGCACGACCGGGCTGGACGTGATGTGCTGCGTGCCCGTCCCGAGGTCGCGCAGGAAGCGGTCGACCGGGCCGCGGCGGATCGCCGCCGAGCCGGACCAGCGGTGCACGGTGCGGCCCACCTCGGACACGGTCGAGGTCGCGTGGTTCAGGGCGAGACGGATCAGAGTGTCCTGCTCCGTGCTCGGCACCTCACCCTGGTCCAGGGCATGTTCGACGTCCCGCCAGACGTCGTGCACCCAGGCCCGGGCTGCCCGCAGCCCGGCCTCCGCCGTCGCGTACTCGGCGTGGAACTGGGAGGTGTCGACCGCGGCTCCTCGTGCGCCGGTCCGCGCCGCCGCGACCCGCTTCAGCTCGTCCAGGAGCCGTCGGCCGACGCCGAGGGCCCAGCCCGTGTGCCCGATCGCTGACATGTTGACCAGGCCGAGGCGGTAGACGGCACCGCCGTTGACCGGGGTGTCCGTGGTCGCGACGTAGGTGTACTCGTGCGGTACGTAGGCGTCGGTGCAGTGGTAGTCGACGCTGTGTGTCGCGCGCAGCCCGAGCACGTCCCAGTTGCCGTCCAGGGTCACCTGCGACTTCGGCATCGCGAGGACCCGCAGCTCGCCGGTGCCCTCGACCTGGATCGCGCTGTGGATGTGGGTGGCGTGCGCCATCCCGGAGGCGAACTGCCACTGGCCGCTGACCCGGTAGCCGCCCGGCACGGGGACGGCCCGGCCGGGGCGTGTGCCGTGCCCGGAGAGCAGCGCGTACTTCCCGTTCGGTACGTCGGGGAACAGCTCGGCCACCGCGTCCCCGGCGAGGTACGCAGCGGTGGTCCCGGTCATCATCTGCAGGGCGAACATGGTCCACCCGGCCGAGGCGTCGTGGTAGCTCGCCCGCTCCGCCGTCTCGATCAGCTGCCGCGGCGCGAACTCGTATCCGCCGAGGCTCAGCGGGAGCTCCGCCCGTACGATCCCGGTGTCCAGCAGTGCCCGCGCCGTGTCCTCCGGCAGCCTCCCCAACTCCTCCGCGGCATCGGCCCGGTCGTCGAGCATCGCGCCGAGCGCGTCGATCCGCCCCAGCACCCCCGCCAGTTCCGTACTGACGTGCAGCTGACCCTTGTCCCCCATGAAATCCCTCTCCTTGTGGCTTGTTTCCCGATCGTTTCACGCACCCGCCCGGCAGCCCGGTCAGGAGGCCCCAACCAGCCCCGCCCGTAAGGCTGTTGAAGTCGGCGCCATCTGCACGATCACACAGAATGAACCACTCGCACAGCTCACGGAGGCGACACCCGCACCGAAGGGCACCGCACACTCCGCTGACCACCGGGAAGTCGGCCAGGACCGCGGCGACGCGGACCACCACCGCCCGCGTCGGCGGCCTGTGAGGGGCCGGGGGAGGGGACGGCCCGAGCGCCCGATGTGTGGAATCGGGCCGGGGCGGGAAGGTCACGTTCGGCGTCCGCCCCGGACTCGGCAGCCACCCCTTCGACCGTTTCGCCGATGATGATCAGCCGACTCAACGCCACGTCACCGGTGACCAGGTGTAGCGCCACCCACGGGTCCTCCGCAGGAAGCCCTGCCGTGCTCGCGCGACGCCTTCCCGATCCTGAAACCGCTGCGGTAGACCCGCCAGTCACGGGGGAGCAGCATCTTGACCACGGACGACGGTGAACTGCCACTGGAGTGGTTCAGCCACTTCACTCGACGGGGAGGAGAGTCGCCATGCGGACCGGCATCGTCACGACAGCGGGGCCGGGTGTGGAACACCTGGCTGTCCGCGCGGAGGAACTCGGCTTCGACAGTTTCTGGGTGTACGACTCGCCGATGGTCCACGGCGACCCGTTCGTGAGCCTCGCCCTCTGCGCCAGGGCCACGCGCAGGATCAGGCTCGGCATCGGTGTCACTTCACCGGCGCTGCGTTCCGCGCCCGCCGCGGCGGCGGCCGTCAGCAGCCTCAACGCCCTGGCCCCCGGCCGCATCGTCTGCGGGGTCGGCACCGGCAACACGGCACGCCGTGCGCTCGCCATGCGGCCCACGAAGACGGCGGAGCTGGAGTCGTTCACGGCCACCCTGCAGGATCTCACCGCGGGCCGCGAGTCGGACTACCACGAGGGGACCCGGTCCAGCAGGGTGCGATTCCTGCACGTCGGGCCGTACGTCAACACCGAGGCTCCCGTGGAGTTCGTCGTGGCCGCGTTCGGTCTGAAGGCTGCCGCGGTCGCCGGCCGGCTCGGCGCGGGCGTGATCTCCTTCGGGATGCACGACCCCGCGGCGTGGTCCGCCATCGGCCAGGCCCGGCGGGCGGCGGCGCGGGACGCGGGCAGCTCCGAGAAGACCCGTTCGTACCTCATGTCCTCCCTGCATGTCCTCGCCGACGGCGAGGACCGCTACGGCGATCCGGTCAAGGACTCGATGGGGCACATCGCACTGAGCGCACTGATCCTCGGCGCGGAGAACCCCGCCTTCCGCGCCGTCCTCCCGCGAGAAGAGGCCGCGGCCGTCGACCGCCTGCTCCAGCTGCGCGGCACCACCCCCACCGATCCCCAGTTTCACCAGGCGCTCTACCGGAACTACCTGGGCCGTCTCGCCCCCGAGGACCGCGAGCTCATCGTGCCCTCCCTGGTGGACAAATTCGGCCTGGTCGGTACCAGGGCCGAACTCACCGAGCGGATCAACGTGCTGGAGAAGTCGGGGGTCGACGAACTGGTGATCCAGCCCGTTGTGGACCCGCCGGCCGAAATGGCGGAGTTCGCGCGGCTGCTGGCATGACGTCTTTACGGGTGCCGCAGGCCGTCACCCGCTCGAAAGTGTTCCCGCAGGAGCTCGGACCTCGCGAGTACCTTCGCGACGTCCGGATAGTCCCGTCGCACTCTGTGGGCGTACCGTGCGCAGAGGTCCCTTCTCTCCCTCGGGTTGTCGTGCAGGAGGGACTTTGCGTTCCACAGGTGGGTGAATGTCCTGTTCTTCCGTCCGGACCACAGCTCGGCCCCCGTGTGGTCGCGGAGGAACGAACCGATGCGCACACCGCTCGCTTTCGCACACATGGGCAGCAGCCGCTGCTCCGCGAAGATCGGGTGTGCGGGCACTGACCCGGGCTCCGACCGGACCGGGTTGCCCGCCATGAACGACAGCGCCCGGTCGGCGTATTCATCCTTGAACGCGTCTTGGGTGAAGACGAGCAGCGCGGCGCTGCACGGAGCGACCGACCAGTCGAGGCCGCTCCAGTCGAAACCGGGTGGTGCGACGAGGCGGTCCCGGCCGACGTAGGCGGCGAAGCCGAGTGACTCCTCGTGCAGGCTCATCACTTCCGCGGTGACGAGCTGCCGGATGCCGTCCCAGACGATGAGGTCGACGTCCATGACGCAGCACGGCGCTGCCTCCTGCCGCAGAGCGACGATCTTCCCGAAGGACCAGAAGACGCCGCCGTTGATCGTCTGGGACGCCGATTCCAGGAGCCGGGCGTCGACCCCGTCGTCCCAGAGGTCCAGGAGTCCGAGCCGGTCGTAGAACTCCTGGCCCGGAGGATCCGTATAGAGCCGGACCACTCCGTTGTGCCGACGCCACTCCAGGGCCGACAGGACGGTCGTGAGGACCTCGAAGTCGGCCTGCCGGTAGGGGGAGCCTTTGGCTCGGGAGACGTAGTAATTCGTGGTCGGCCGGGTGGAAACGACGTGGATCGCCCTCACGGTCGTCCCCTCCCACGGCGCCCCGGCCCACGATCCCGCGTACGGCCACGAACCGGCGGACTGCCATGGCTCGCGGACGGCGGCTCCCTCACGACAGGTACCGCCGGACGCTGGGCATGTGACGCAGCATTCCCACGAGTTCGGGGTAGTCCTGGCGGATCCGGGCCACGCACCGCCGACAGAATGCCTCCCGGCAGTCCGGGTCGCTCTTGAGCTGGTCCTTGTAGGCCCAGACGTGGGTGACCAGCCGGTTCCTCGCTCCGTCGGCCATCGTCTCGCTGTTGAGCTCGGGCCTGGGCCAGTCGAGGAAGTAGGCCGGTCGCACCCCCAGTCTCCGCGCGCACATCGGCAGCAGCCGCTGGGCCACGAACACGTCGTGGACCGGCAGACGGCTCTCGGCCTCCCGGCGGATCGGGTTCCCCAGGATGAACTCCATCGCCTTGGCATGGAACGTCTCGGTGAGCCGGTCAGCCGCGTAGTACGTCAGCGAGGCGTTGCATGGGAGCGCCTCCCAGTCCCACTCCTCCCAGACGTAACTGGTGGGCGTGCTCAGCTCGCACCGGGGTCGGTACACACTGTGGTGCAGCGGCTCCTGGTGCAGTGCCATGAACTCCGAGGTGATCAGGGTGTCGACCGGCCCCCAGACGACGAGGTCCGTGTCCAGCGAGACGAAGGGTGCCGCCTCCGCCCGCAGGGCCGCGACGCGTCCGGCCGTCCAGAACACGTCGTGGTTGATGGTGGCGGGCAGCGACTCCAGCACGTCCGTGTCGATCCCGCCCTCCCACAGCTCCGTCATCCCGAGGCGCCGGTAGTACGCCTCCCCGACACGGTCGGTGTACAGCTTGATCGAGCCGTTGAAGCGGCGCCAGGCAGCCGCCGAGAGGATGGTCGTGAGGAGTTCGAAGTCCTCCACCTCGTACCCGGCGGGGCCCTTCAGCCGCCCCAGGTACGGCACGGACGGCACGGTCGAGTTGACGTGGATGGCCTTCATCCGGCGTCAGAGCTGCGGGCGGCCGGTGAGCCGGTTGACGACCTTCGCCAACTGGGCAAAGGCCGGACGGACACGCTCGGGAGTCATCGAGGCGCGCAGCACGAACGGGACCTGCCCCCGGTCGATCCTCATCGCCACCTCATCGCCCGCCGGGGGATCCTCGTCCTCGACGGGGAACCACAACGTGATCCGGGCGTTCGCCGACGTGATGGCGACCGAACCGACGAGCGAGTCCGGCACGTACCCCTCGTCCGCGTTCGACGGGAGCTCCATCAGGGAGGCAACGTCCAAGTGCCGTGCCAGCGCCCCCAGTTCCTCCGGGCGGACCGCCTCCGAGAACCGTTCGTCGACGTCCCTCAGCTCGTCCACATGGGTCACCTCGGCCTCGCCCCCGGAAGGGACCGAAGCCCGGAAATCGACCCGCTGCCCCGGGCAGCCGCCGGATATGTACAGGTCGAACGTCACGTCGGCGGCAGCGCCCTCTCGATCGCCCGTCGGCCCTTCGGCCAGCCGTGCGACCGCGGCCCTCATGCGCTCGACGTCGGGCCGTGTGAAGGATTCGATGGTTACCCTCATGTCGTCCTCGTCCTCGTCGTGAAGCGGTCGGGCCTAGATGAGATCCAGGCCGATCGAGAAGACCTCGGCCGCGAGCGGCGCCGAGACACAGATCCGGTTGACGTGGCGCTGCAGCGCCCCTCCGGTGTTGTTGTCCATGACCGTTCCCGTGTTGACGGGGTTCCGGTTCGGGCAGCGGGTGTCGGAGTACTCGTCCGGATTGCCGAGCATGTGGCCGAACTCGTGCGCGGCGACGTGGCCGCTGTCGGACGTGTCCCACGTCGTCATGTCGGTCTGGGCAGGGCCTTGGCGCACCCGGACGACGTGGTGCGGGCTGGAGGTCACCCACTGCACGTCAACGGTGATGACGGAACTGCCGTAGGGCCCGGCGCAGACGAAGTGGTTGCTCCACTTGTTCTCGATGCCGGTCTCCCACGTCGTACGCAGTGCCGCCATCGTGGCGGGGGTGATCCCCGCGTCGGGGTTGAGCTGGATCCGTACCGTGACAGCGGTGCAGTTCTGGAAGTACGCGGCGTTCCAAGCGAAAACGCACTCGGACACCCGGAACCTGCGCTGGCCGACGTAGGGGCAGGGGCCCGCGAGGGCCTCAGGGCCCTCGGCGGGCTCGGGGGCATGGTGCGACACGACGACTCCCTTCGCCGCCACCACATCGGGAGCGACAGGCTGGGAAGCGGATGAGGGTGAGGGTGCGGAGCTCGCCCGGGACGGCCCCGATGAGCCGGACGCACCGGACGCACCAGGCGCACCGGGCGCGAGGTATTCGCTGTACTCCGGCAGCGGATCGACGCCGTAGAACGCGTCGGTCCTCCGGGTGAGATCCAGGAACTCGGCGAAGAGGAGCGGGGAATAGGGAACCGCGTCGATCCGGTGGAGGACGTTTCGCGCGTACGCCCGGGCGTTGTTCGCCTTGAAGTCGAACGTGTCCGACGGCGTCGTCCCACCCGCGTCGCCAAGACCGAGCAGAAAGCCCTCGATTTGCTCGCGCGCCAACTGCCGCAGGTCGGGCGGGAGCGTGGAGATCCGGTGGACGGCAGGCACCGTGGCGATGTAGCTGGAAATCGAGTCGGCTTCGGCGAACTGCCCCGACAGGACCATCGTGTAGTACGCGGGCAGGTCGAACAGGTTGAGGTTGGTGATCGTGTTGTGCAGGTTCACGGTCGTGTTGGGCAGTGCCTTGATCTCGGTGAAGTGGCGGAACACATCGTCGAAGTCGCTGTGCATGCGCACGTATTCGGTGGTCCGCCGTGTCCCGTCCAGGCTGATGTTGAAATGAACGTGCTGGAATCGCGACAGGTGCGGGCGGATGTCGACCTTTCCTGAGGTCAGCGTGGAACCGTTCGAGATGATCTCCACGGACACGTCGTTCGACAGCTCGTTCAGCACGTCCAGGAATCGGGGCTCGTTGATGGGGTTGCCGCCGTGGAACGTGACGATGCGAATCGGGTTCGCCCGGATGAAGCTGATGACCTTGTCGATGTCATTGCGCCGGTACCCGACCGGCTCCACGCCCAGCATGCGGTGTCGGTCGGAATTCAGCCGGGTGCTGAGCTTGTCGAAGCACATCCGGCAGCTGTACGTGCAGAGGTTGCTGAGGGCGATCAACAAGTACTGCGTCCGACTGACGTCGCCGGTCGTCTCGTCGTACGCCTCTTCGGCATCCCGCCAGTCGAATTTCTCCTGGTAGTAGTTGTGGACGGTCGGCTGACGCGTTGCCTCGTCGAGGCATGCCCGGCAGCCCTCCGGCACCTCACCGCGCAGGAACTGCCGACGGGCGCTACGCATCTTCTCGCTGTTGACCAGCCCGGACACGTCGTCGACCAGGCCCAACCGACCGGCCTGCGGCCCTTTGTCCTCACAGCAGATGATCGACTCGCCGTCGGCCCAGATGGCCAGCGAGACGAAGGGGGCGATGCAGAGCGGAGTCCTGGTCTCGGGCTTCTGACTCATCACGGCTCCCGACGGGTAGCAGATGAAGAACGTCAGCGGTCGGCCGCGGAAACCGAACCAGCCTCGTCGGACGGCATTCTCCCGGAGGGATAGGAGAGTCCGCCATGGGGAATAAGTGCCCACAGATGAAGACCAGCCATACCGCGCGCCACAAGAACGAGCAGATTTCGCTACTTAACTCGTGGCCAGCGCCGGGGAGACGACTGTTCTCGCACCCCACTCTCTGAACTCTCGGATCTGCAATGCGCAATTTTCACGTCCGGAATGGCTTGTTTCCTGTTCGGGAACGCTGGGAACGGGAGTGCCATTCGGGTGATGTGGCTATCGTGACGCGGTGGACCGTGGCGCCCGCGGAGCAAGCGCGGGCGCCACGGTCCGGTGGGGACTCGTCTCTCGAAGTCCATCGCATCCCCTGAGCCGGGGTGTTGCGACGACCACGGGAACTCAGGCCCCGGCGGGGCTCACACCCCAGGAACCCAGGACCTCAGGGCAGCATCAGCTCGCCCGCCCCAACTTCCGCCAGGGAAATATCTCCTTCCCCTGGCTGTCCCGCTCCGAAGTGCCCGGTTCGACGGTCGTGTACCAGGACGCCGCCCAGTACGACCCCTTCCAGGAGACGTAGGCGCCGGTAGCCGGATCGGCGGTGTTGCCGCTCCACAGGTGGGTGTTGGGAGTCGTGGCGCCGAAGGCGGCCTCGACGTCCTTGCCGCCGGCCGAGCGGAGGGTGAACAGCTTGCCGTGGGCGGGGGTGGAGGGGGAGCCCTCCGACCCCGTCGCCGGGTCGATGGGGATGAAGTGCCAGCGCTGGGCCTCCGAGGAGGCGCAGTCGGCGGTCTTGATGTCCTCGCGGGCGCCGGTCGCGGTCAGGCACTTGCCGGCGTTGGTGAGGGTGTACCAGCCGTTCCCGGCGCTGCGGGGGGTCCAGAGCTGGTTGGGATTGTCGGGCTGCGGCTCCACCAGGTGGGCGCGGTTCTCGCCGGGGTGGTGGTCCATCAGGTTGCCCTGGTACTCGAACTGCCAGCCCTTGTCGCCCTTGTCCCAGGCCGCGAAGGTCCGGCCGACCGTCCTGCCGTGCGCGGAGCCCCGCTGCCACTCCGGGGCGCCACACTCCTTGGCGTCACCGGTGTCCGGCTCGACCGTCCGTACGCCCTTGCGGTCGTCCTGGACGGAGCCGTACGTGTGGTCGCCGGTCGACACGGTGACGTTCGCGGGGCCGGTCACCGGCAGGTAGTACTTGAGGCCGATGTCGTGGGACTTGCCGGGCGCGATGGCCTCGCAGAAGCCGAGTTTCAGCGTCACGCGGTGGAAGTCCGCCTTCAGGCCGCCCACGTTGGGCCCGGAGCGGCCGGGTTTCACCGCGTCCTTCAGCTCCGACCAGCCGTCGTCCTTGAGCAGCGGGGACGTGGACGTGGGCAGGTCGAAGGAGATCTCGGTGCCGGTGCCGAGGGTGCGGCTGGTGTTGTTGGTGATGCGCAGCTTCGGCTGGATCGGCCACAGGTCGCCCTCGGCCGTCGGGTAGTCGACGAACTCGGCGGAGACGTCCACGACTTCGTCGGGGAGGGGAGTGTCACCGGCACGTTCCGTCTTGTAGCCCCCGGAGCCGTGCAGCGCCCCGTCCAGGCGGCTGGTGACGTCGTACCCCATGCCGTACTCGCCATTGGCCCGCTTGGTGTAGTCGCCCGCCAGCTCCCACAGCATGACGCCGCCGATGCCGTTGTCCTTCACGTACTGCGCCTTGGCGTCGATCGAGGCGTCGTTCTCCGTGGAGAGGAACACCTTCTTCTCGGCGTTCCACAGCCACGACGCCTTGAGCGTGTCGTCGTACTTCTCCGTGTACGTGCCCTTGAGCTTCCCGGACTCCTTGTCGGTGTCGACGTAGGAGGGGAGGTAGCCGGGGGTGATGCCGTCCTGGAGGTTCCGGGCGTGCCACAGGGGGTTGGAGCCGGAGGCGACCTCCTCGCCCCGGGTGCCGAGGTCGTGCCAGACGTTGTCGATGCCCTCGGCGCCGTGGCCGCAGTCGGCCTTCTCGCCGGTGCCGGGCTGGCAGGCGCCCTGGTCGGGGAGGGACGAGGTGCCCCACAGACCGTCCGTGCCGCCGGAAACGTTCTGCCAGCCGCGGGTGTAGTAGGGGACACCGAGGTTGATGCGGCCGGGCGGCAGCGCGCCCCGGTGGTAGCGGTACGACCAGTCGACGTTGAAGTAGCCGGTCTTGTCGAACTCCTTCTCGTCGTAGACCTTCGCGGCGGCCAGCTCGGCGTCCCTGCCGTCGTCGTACAGGGGCGCCTGCGGTCCGACGTACTTGTTCCAGGAGCCGTGCAGGTCGTACGACATGACGTTGACGAAGTCCTGGTACTGGAGGGCCTGGCCCGCGTCGTAGCCGCGTACCAGATAGCCGGAGGCGGAGCCCGCCGAGGTGAGGAGGTAGTAGCGGTCCTTGTCGGCGCCCGCGCGGTCCAGCTTCTCGCGCAGGGTCTTCATCAGCGCGTTGTAACCGGCCTGGAGGCCCTTGCGGCGCCCGTTGGACAGCTCCCAGTCGGCCGGGTTGCCGCTGTCGGGCAGCGCGGTCGGGTACTCGTAGTCGATGTCGACGCCGTCGAAGCCGTACCGGTCGAGGAAGCCCGTCACCGAGTCGGCGAACGTGTCGATGCCCGCCTGATTGACGGAGCCGTCGGCGTGGGTGGCCATGGTGTAGAAGTTCTTCGTCTCGGCCCACCCGCCGACCGAGATCAACGTCTTCACCTGCGGATGCTTCTTCTTGTAGCGGTTGAGGAGGTTGAAGTGGCCCCGGTACGGGAGCGAGTCGTCCATCTCGGCCCCGCGCACACCCGGCCAGGTCATTCCGGTCGCCGGGTTCTTCGGGTCGTCCGTGTCACCGACGGAGATCTTGTTGCCGCCGTCGACGCTCGCGAAGGCGTAGTTGACGTGCGACACCTTCGACCAGGGAATGTTCTTCGCCAGATAGCGCGGATCGCCCTTGGCACCGGTGCGCCAGCCGGTGAAGTAGCCGACGACCCGCTTGTCGTGCCCGTTGCCGCCGAGCCACTCGCGCCCGTCGTCGCCGTACACCCTGCAGTACGGGGTGTCGACGTCCTTCGTCGCGGCGAGCCCCTCGGGGCGGCACCGCTCGTGCGGGCCGGACGTGGAGGGCTTGGCGGAGCGGTCGTCGGTGGCGTTGTCCATGGGGTCACCGGCGCCACCCGTGGACGGCGGGGTCTCGGGGGTGCCGCCCATGCCGGGGGTGTCGCCGTGGTAGGTGTACTGGTTCAAGGCCTTGACGGCGGCCATGGGGTCGCCGTCCTTGTACTGGTCGACCGCGAGGAAGTTCGGCTTCTTGCGCGCGGCGGGCGTGCAGAAGCGCTCGGCGCGGTCCTGGAGCTTCTCGTTGTCGGTGCGGTAGGTGGGATCCATCGGGGCGTCCCGGAAGTGGTTCATCACGTACAGGCGCCGGAAGTTCTTGTCCTCCTTGAGGAGCGGAGCCGCCCACCGGCTGTAGCAGCTCCAGTCGCTGTTGCCGAGACCCGGCCCCATCGACCAGTAGTTCTGTACGATCCAGTCTTCCTCGAACATGAACCCCAGCTTGTTCTTGCCGTAGTCCTGCCCCTGGGCCTGCCGGTCGCCGGTGAACAGGAGCAGGCGCTTGCCGGAGTCGACCATGGACTTGACGGTCGGCCAGCCCTTCTCCTTCACGTCCTCGACGTCGGGCCGGAAGACCATCTTGGCCGCGTCGGTGCCGGGGGCGAGGTCGTCGCCGAGCTCCTTCTCCAACTGCTCCGCGGTCGTGTAGTCCTCAAGGAAGATGGTGACGACGGCCTCCTTGTCCTCCCGCATGTAGGCGATGATGTCCTCGAAGATCTTGGAGAACGTCACGGTCGAGCTGACTTCGCCGCCCAGGCAGCTGCCGTGACACATGCGCACGCGCCCGTTGGCGTAGTGCCCGTCGAGCATCACCGACCGCGCGCCGTCCCGGAGTTGACGTTCCACCGAGTGCGGCTGGTTGGGAAACCCGAGCGGCGGCGAGTCCTCCGAGTTGAAGAACGCGTTGTGCGTCGTCAGGAACGTCATGTCGTCGAGTGTCGGATCCGACGGCATCGGCGACTTCGGCGGTTTGATCGGCGTGATGTACCAGTTCTGCTTCTCGGCGTCCGGGTCGGAAGTGTCCACCCAGACCGAGGAGTCGTTCTTTGGCCCGCCCCACAGCCTGCGGTCCGAGCCCGGTACGTGGATGCGGTACCGATCACCCTTGTCGTGCCGGAATTCCCAGTTGGTCTTCTCGGCGTCACAGGGACCGATGCGGATCCTGGGACCCATGGCGTGCTCCCACTCGGTCACGCACTGTCCGTCCCGGTCCGGGTTCTTGATCTTGTACGTGCCGTCGGCGTTCCGGGTGAACTCCCACTGCTGTTGGTCCTCGTCACCCTTGGGGCGGTGGGTGGCGACCGGGTTGTCGGTCGCCGACATGTGGTAGCCGCTGGAGGCGTTCTGGATGTAGAACTTCCCGTCGGTCGGCGGTCCTTCGTCGGCCGCCGCGGCGGCCTCCGTGCCCGCCGTCGCCGACGGAGCCCCCGCCCCGCCGGTCGCCTTCGCCGCCGGTGGCCGCGGCTTCTCGGGGCGGTCTGGTCTGGTGGGCCCTTCCGGGCCGTCCGCCGCGACCGCGGGGGTCGCGAGCAGGGCGAAGGCCAGTGCCGCGCACCAGGCAGCCGCCGTGCGTCTCTTACGCACAGGGATGCTCCCTTCTTCTTGCCGGTCTTCTTGCCGATTCCGGGCGCGGACGCGCCCGTGGTGAAGACTCGCGAGGAGCGATCCTTTATTGATCAACGTCCTATGAACGCCGCGGCGAAGCCCGGTTACGCCGCAGAGCAGCGTCACCGGACATCGGCTCCTGACGGCTGTTCAGATGGCGAGGTCGGCGAGCCTGCTCGAAGTCACCCCGACCAGCCGCGCCGCACTGCGCAGGATGCAGGCGGCCTACACCCACCTGGCACTGCGCACCACCGAAGGCCTCGACTCGGAAAGGCTCGGCCTCGCACGCGAGACCCTCAGCGAACTGCAGCGCCGCCTCGAATCCGAACTACCCGGACCCGCCGGGTGGCGCGGCAGGACCTGGTGGCGACCGGCGGCTGGCGCCACGGCGTCCCCGCCCAACACCCGGCCGACGAGCCGGTGAGGACCTGGGTGCGGGCCGCCTGGCCAGGAGAGGAACTGCGTCGGCGTGACCTCGCGCACGTGCACCAGGGCGTCAAACCACTCCTTGAGCGAGCCGCCCGTCATACAGTGTTCGGCGTCGTGCGCCGGGTCGTAGCCGGGGACGACCATCCGGGTCCGGGCCGGAGCGTCACGCCAAGCAGCGACCTCGGGCGGGGCGTGACCTGGAGGTTGGTCGGGCTCGCGAGGCCGTCGCCGCTGCCGTCGATGTCGTAGGAGAGGTTGAAGACAGCGGCGTCGCCGGGCTTCAGGGTGGTGACGCGCGGCTGGGCGTGGCCGCGCTCGATGGGGTTCGAGGTGTTGTCGGTGTCCTTGATGTCGACGCCCGCGAAGCCCGTCGCCGAGCAGGTGGTCGAGCCCCGGTTGATCATGGTGATGTCTATCCTGCCGGTGGCCTCGTCGGGCGCGGCATCCGCAGCGTCGATCGCCAGGTCCGCCGTCTTGCAGAACGCGACCTTGCCGTCGGTCTTCGTCTCGCCGTTCGCGGTACCGGCGCGGTCTTCGGTGCCCTCGCCAGAACCGGACTTCGCGTTGCCGGCCTCCGAGCCGTCGGAGCCCGAGCCGCCCTCCGGCTTCGAGCCGTCCGAGGACGAAGAAGAGGACGAGGAGCCCGAAGAGGAAGACGAAGAGCCCTTGGAGGACGAGTCCTTGCCGGAGTTGTCGCCACAGGCGGTGAGCGAGAGGGTGGCGGCAAGGCCCATGGCGGCGAGTGCGGTGACGCGGGTGTGCTTCATGGTGTTCCCCCAGAGGTAGCGCGGCGCGTGCGGTCGGGAGTATTTGTATCCCGCACCGAGTTACAGGTGGTGCTCCGCGGTGTCTGCGTTCTGTCACGGGCGTGCGGCCTGGCCCGCGCCACCTGCGCCAGCCGGTCCATGACGGTGCGCTCGGCCCGCCGGGCGGACCAAGCAGCGCGGCCAGGCGTCCAGGACGTTCATGAACGTCGCAGCGCGGTCAGGCGTCCAGGACGTTCTTGGACGTCAACGCACGGGCGACGCAGTAGTCGTAACACCGCGCGGACGACGTCGACGGACCGGTCGACAGCGGCCGAGGCTCGGCCGTGCACAACGCTCCTCGTCCATCCGTGCAGCACGCTGGTCGATTCCCGCACGGAGGAGGCTTGTCATGTCCTGCCCTTCAGGCTGCGGGCCCTTCACTAGAGTCGCCCGCATGCCTGATCTCTCCCACCTCGCAGCCGTCCAGGAGTCGTACGACACTGTCGCTTCGGACTACTTCGACCAGGTGAAGCCGCCGGCGGAGCTGGATCCGCTGTCGCGAGGGATGCTGAACGTCTTCGCCGAGGTCGTGCGAACGGCCGGCCTCGGGCCCGTCGCCGACCTGGGATGCGGGCCCGGAAGAGTCACGGCCTACCTTGCCGGGCGGCAAGTGCCGGCGTTCGGCATAGACCTGTCGCCCGCCATGGTCGAGCTGGCCCGTGGGGCCCACCCGGATCTGCGTTTCAGTGTCGGCTCGATGACCTCGCTCCCGATCGAGGACGACCGGCTCGGCGGCATCCTCGCGTATTACTCCACCCACCACACCCCACCGGCGTTGCTGCCCGTGGTGTTCGGCGAGTTCCACCGCACCCTCGCGCCGGGAGGCTGTTTGATGCTGGCCGGCCATGTGGGGCCCGACCAGCACCTGCGTCCCACCCGGGCATACGGCGGTCATCCGGTGTCCTACGCGTCCTACCTGCTGCCGCCTGATCGGATTGCCGAGCTGCTGAAGCAGGTGGGGTTCGGCCTCACCGCCCGTCTGGTCGAGGAACCCCGCGAAGGGACCGAGAGGGCTTTCGCCACCTTCCTTGCCCACAAGCCCGAACGGCCATGAGGTTCGCATCCGTTCGCGGTGGCCCTGCTACTTCCCCGTGGGCCGCTGAAGCTGTCCGAGTAGGTCACGGTTCTGCGGCTGCTGCCGTTGGGCCAGCCCGGTGCGGCGGGATCCGCCCCGCCCTCTCACC
Organism: Streptomyces flavofungini; assembly: GCF_014650815.1. Taxonomy (GTDB): domain Bacteria; phylum Actinomycetota; class Actinomycetes; order Streptomycetales; family Streptomycetaceae; genus Streptomyces; species Streptomyces flavofungini. Next base: position 479,379 of record NZ_BMVR01000007.1, on the reverse strand, counting down.
GCGCCGCCGGATTCCCCTGGTGGGTGAAGGCCGCCCAGTGCTGGAGGTGGTGGAGGTCGGGGCGGGTGGCCTCGTGGCGGAGGAGGCCGTCGAGGGTGGACGGGGGCTTGCGGTGCGGGTTGAGCATCCACAACTGGGCGGCGCGCAGGGCGTCCGGCGGGGCCAGTCCGCCCGCGGTGAGGTGGTGGTGGAAGACCGCCATCATCACGGAGGCCGGGCCGTCGCGCACCGCCCAGCGGGACCCCACGACATCGGCGGCACCGCCCGTGACCAGTGCGGTGGCGAGGGTCAGCGCCTCGTCGTGGTGGCGCGTGCTCAGGTCGGTCTCGCAGGCGCTGAGCACGACCAGTGGGCCCGCCGCGTCCGGTCGGCGCCCCGCGGCGCCGTCGAGGATCGCGGCCACGGTGAGCCGTCCCGCGCCCTCCCCCGCGCCGGGCGGACTCGCCAGCCACAGCGCGGAGTCGGTGGGGCGCGGCGCGGCAAGGGCGTGGCAGGACAGGTGGACCACGGACGCCGGGGACGCACCACCGGGCAGCACGGCGAGCAGTTCCGCCGGTGTGCCCTCGGCGTCGCGTACCTCGTCAGTGGTGAGGAACTCACCGTAGCGGAGCGCCTCGGGGTAGCAGACGGACCGCAGGGCCGCCGTCTCCACCGCTGCCCAGGGCAGGGTCAGTTCCGGGTCGGCGACGAGGACCTGCCGCCCGGTGGCAGGAGCCATCCGGCGCCGTGCGGCCGCGGCCAGGAACTGGGCGCCGGACGGGGCGTAACTGAGGACGGCCTCGTGACAGGCGTACCGGTGGCTGTGCTCGCCGAGGCCGCGGATGCGCGCGGCGTGCCACGGTACGACGCCGAGCCGACCGCAGGGCACCAGCACGATCCGCGGTGGCGGGGCCAGTGGCCCCTGGGCGGCAAGGGCCGGACGTACGGCCGTGAGCACCGGTTCCATGGCTGACCGCCAGGCCCACTCGCACAGGGTGCTCAGCGCGTCCTGCCAGTGCCTCTCGCAGGTGGCACGCCGCGACGGGGCCGCGTCCGGGTCGGTGAGCGCCCGGGAGCGTTCCGCCGCCGCGTCGAGGTATCGCTCCAGGGGCGCGCTGCCCGGGGCCATCAACGTGGGCAGAGGAAGCGCGGTCGGACCTGCGTCCGGGCGCAGGATCAGCGCGTAGCCGGGGAGCGGGCCGTTGGGCAGGGGCATGCCGGGTACCAGATAGACCAACGCGTCGGTGTCCGTGGCGGCGAGGCCGGCGGCCAGCTCGGTCACATCCGTCGCGCCCACCAACTGCCGGACACTCGGCCCTTCTTGAGCGCCGGGGCCGACGCCCAGCGCGGTCAGTGCCTTGCGCCGCAGGCCGCTGGGGATCGATGGATCGTCGGGCGACAGGGGTGGTGGGCCCTTGTCGGGTACGGGTGATGTCTCCCCGGCAGGCGCGGCTGGTGCGTCCTCGGTAGGCCGGGGCGGCGGAGCGCCGTCGGTCCTGGGCCGGAGCCGGCCTGTGGGGACCTGGGCGCGCCACTGCCGGGCCAGTTCGGTGTGGCCGGCGGCGTCGAGGAGTTCGGGGATGCCTCGGGACGCGGCAGCGGCCTGAAGCACCAGGGCCCGCCCCTTCTCCAGGTCGGCCACCGCGTCGGCGGGACGCCGGGTGCGGAAGGCGACGAACGCCAGCCGCCGCGCCAGTACGGCGCCGCTGAGGGCCGCGGACAACCCGTGGTCGGCGCCGATCTGGAGCAGGACGTCGGCGGCCAGTTCGCCCAGCGCCTCGCGGGTGAACTCCACGAACGCCGTTCTGTCGGCGTCGGCGTGCGGGCCGCCCTGCGCGGCGCGCACGATGTGGGCCTCGGCCAGCTTCGCCAGGACGTCCACGCGGTGTGCTCTGCCACGCCCCTGGACGAGCAGCGCGCGGGCTCGGGTCAGCTCGGTGATGGCTTCGTCCAGCAGTGCCGGGGGTTCCTCGCCGCCCAGCACGGCGAGGAGCAGCCGCAGGCCGAGCGCGGCGCGCCGGTCGTACTCGTGCTCGCGATACGACTCCGGATCGTCAAGATCGCGGCGCATCTCGGCGATCGGGCGGTTCGATACGTCAGGTAAATCCGGCACGTCTGGCACATCCGGCTCGGAGCCCTCAAGGCCGATGCCTTCTGGCTCACTGATGTGCTCGGGTCTCCCGGCCGCTGCGGGCACCCGTCGTCCGGTGGCCTGGTTCGCCTGCGCGCCGAGTTTGCCGAGCCGGCTCAGCCGCTCCGCCAGCTTCCCGCGCCAACTGCTGTCCGGCGGCAGGGCCGCGTACCGGCCACGGAGCTCCTCGCGCAGGCGTGGTAGTGCCTCGTGCTCTTCGCTGCGCCGCGCGTGGTCCAACTCGCGGTCGGCGGCGGAGAGCGCGAGTTCGAGGGCGAACGGGGCGTCGGCGGGCACCGAGCCGTCGCGTTCCAGGGCGGCGCGCAGATCACGCAGCGTGGCCAGGGAGACTTCGGCGTCGTACAGATTGCCGCCGGCCGTGGCGGCGTGCTCCAGTACCTCGCCCAGTTCCGCCCGCAGGGTCAGGGCCCACCAGGAGCCGGTGGAGCTCGCGTCGACGGCCTCCCTGAGCAGGATGGCGGCGTCCTCCAGATAGCCCGGATCACCGGTCCGCTGCGCCAGCCGAAGGTCGAAGGTGGCCACCATGTGGCGCTCGCGAATGCCGAGATGGGCGACGAAATCACGTAGCGGGCCGTCGGGATGAGGGATCACCCCGGGGTCCACGGTGAGGCCGATCGGCCAGTCCTCGAAGCGGTCGCGGCTGTCGCCGTCCGGTTCCGGCGTGGGTCGCTCCACGGTGTTGAAGTCGACCGGTCCTGGCGTCAGGATCTCCAACGCGACCAGTAGGTAGGCGTGCAGCCTCGCGACCCGGGCCCGCTCGGGCGCCTCGGCCGGCAACGCGCGGCGGGCCTTCAGCGCCAGGTCGGCGGCCCGGCGCACGCCGTCGGCGCCCGATTCCCTGCCGAGGGCCGCCTGGCGCAGCAGGGGTGCGGCTTCCGGGACCAGACCCAGAACCTCCGCCAAGTCGCTGTCACGCCCGGACGACAACGTGGTGACCAGGCTGAGAAGTACGCGCGTGAACTGCCGGGTGCTGCACGAGCCCGCCAGAACCACCAGACCGCGGACGGCGTCGAACAGCGCGGCCTCCGCACCGGCTACGGGGACGGTGGAGGAGCCGGACCCGTCCGGATCCGAGCCGGAGGAAGCGGACCCAGGGGCGAGCATCTGCTCGATGTCCCGTTTGATGTCCGCGGTCCGTCGGCGGAACTTCTGGCTGACCGGTGCCTCGGCGATGCGGTCGACCACCTCTCCGGCCTCGGTGAGGTCCCGGCGCAACGCCTCCGTCAGTACCCGTTCGTCGGCCACGGCGAGCAGCGCGTCCAGCAGAGCCGTGCGGGTGCCGTCGGTACGGGGCAGGGCCCAGGGCACGAGCAGGAAGACCAGCATCATGCGGGCCTCGACCGCGAGCTGATCGGTGAGCGACCCCTTGCGGTTCGCCCACCGCAGCCGCCGTAGCGCCTCCGCCCGCACCTCGGCTTCGGACGCCGCGGTCTCACGCTTGACCAGACAGTACGCGCCGAGCAGCAGGCCCAGGTGCACGAAGACGTGGGAGAAACTCTCGTCGTTCGCCTTCAACTCGGCCTCGACTGCGAACAGTCGCTCTCCCGTCCGCACCAATTCCTCCACGGCCGACCCCGCACCGTCGGGGTCGTCCAGCAGTCGTCGGACCTCGAGAACGGCGTCGTCAGCGCGCTCCCGCAGCTCCGCCCGCCTGTCGTCGTCTCCCCGCCCGCCCTTGTCGGCCATCGGATCCCCCGTCGTGCCGTCTGCCTCGTCTCCGTACGTCAGGGCCGCCGCCCCGCCACCAAGGGTCGCAATCATGCACCCTGCGGGGGCAGTTGAACTGCCATGCCCCCGGTGGCCAAGCCGGGTACGGAGCCGTGACGTCATGCCGCCGATCCTGTCGGGCAAGGGGGGATCCCTGGGGCGCCGAACGCCAGTAGCGTTCCAGCATGACGTCAGCGACGCCCCGGTTTCCGCCGTATCCGATCCGCGGTGTGCGCGTGCTGCATCAGAAGCAGAACTGCGCGCCGCACTTCGCGGAGATAGCAGTGGATTTCGAGCCCGCGGCCGAGGGCTTCGCCTTCGAGGTAGCCCAAGGGCTGACGGTGGAGTACGAACCTGCCGAGGACCTGCCCCGTTTCTTCGCGGCTGTCGCGGCGGGGATCGAGGAGCAACTCGGTTTGCCCGAGCACGGAGTCGTGACCGCCACTCGCGTGGTGCTGCGGCGCGCCCGCGCCGACAGGTTCGGCTCCCACGAACTGGCGTTCAAGATCGCGGGCTTTCTCGCCGCCCGTAAGGCCTTGGCGTGGACGCGGATGTCGCGCCCCTGAGCGGTCCCCCTCGCGACGACGCGGCCGCGGTCCCGCGCCGGTGGGGATTCCGGCGGGGCCGACGCCTTCGCCATGATCACCGCAGTCATCCGGGCAGTGTTACGGGGCGTGGATCAAGCCCCGACGGCCCTGCGGTACCTGGCACAGATTCACTCCGCGCGGCGGCTTGGCTCTGACGTCGTTCCGCTACGCCGGGTGGCCGCGGCGGGCGTCGCGGTCGAAGATCCCCAAGATCTCGCAAGGGCCGCCCTCAGCGCCGATGGCGTGCGGCAGCATCGTGGGGAACTCCGCCGCCTGGTTGGTCTCGACGCGCAGGCGACGCTCGCCCAACAGGAGGGTCGCGGTGCCGGACAAGACCACCAGCCATTCGCGGCCCGGGTGGGCGCGCATGCGTGCGGGGTTGTGCGGGGGCGGGTCGGTGATGCGCTGACGTACGACGGTCATTCCGGGGTCGGACCTGACGGGCCAGCGCATCAGGCTGTGCGTGTTGTCGATCATCGGGCTGATGATCACGTCGTCGGAGGCGGTCTCCACGAGCTGGTCCAGAGAGGTGTCCAGGGCACGGGCGAGCGTGACGAGGCTGTCCAGGGCCAAGCGACGCTGACCGTTCTCGATTCGGCTGAGTGTCGACTGACTGAGCCTGGCACGGGTGGCCAGCTCCTCCAGGGACCATCCCTGCGCCACCCGCAGAGCGCGGATGCGTTTGCGTACCAGGCTGTCCAGCCCGTCATCATTTTGCGTCATACGCAAGATGCTATGCCGCCCAGGCAAGGCGTGGCTAACGTCGTCCGCACCTAGACCGCACCCGGCCACCGCCGACACCCGAGCCGCCAGGCGCGAGAGCACCCACGTTCCGCCCCTGCCCCGGCCCACGCACGGTGACGGCCCGGTGCCCCGTCCCCCACCCCCCCTGCCGAGAGGTACTCATGAGCACACACCAGCCCGCGCCCGCACCAGCCGCCCCATCCGACTCCGCCCACAGCCCGGGCACGCTGGACGCACGTCAGCTGCGCTCCATCCTGACCGCCGTCTGCGTCGCGTTGATGGCCGTCATCGCCTCGGTGTCCGGGCTGAACGTCGCCCAACCCGACCTGGCCGTCGAGTTCAACGCCTCACAGAGCACGATCTTGTGGATCATCAACATCTACACCCTCACCCTGGCCGCGCTCCTGCTGCCGCTCGGCGCGCTCGGTGACCGGCTGGGCCGCAAGCCCGTACTGATCACCGGCCTCGTCCTCTTCGGTGCCGCCAGTGCGGCGGCGGGCCTGGCCCCGTCGGTCGAGGTCATGCTCGGCGCCCGCCTGCTCAGCGGCGTGGGCGCGGCCATGATCATGCCAGTCACCCTCGCTGTGATCACCTCCGTCTTCCCCGCGGAGGAGCGCGGACGCGCCATCGGTGTGTGGACCGGCGTGGCCGGCGCGGGCGGGATCCTGGGCATGTTCCTCTCGGCCGCGCTCGTGGACGTGGCGAACTGGCGCTACCTGTTCGTCCTGCCCGTCGTGCTGGTCCTCGCGGCGCTCGCCATGACCGTGCGGTCGGTGCCCAACTCCCGCGAGCACCACGGGCACTCTTTCGACACCGTCGGCGCCCTCAGCTCCGCAGTCGCCGTGGCCGGCCTCATCTTCGTCCTCCAGGAGGGCCCTGAGCGCGGCTGGAGCGAGCCCGCCGTCCTCTTCGGTTTGGCCGCCGGGCTCGTCGCCACCGTCTTCTTCATCGTGTGGGAACTGCGCCGCCGGGACGCCGCGTTGCTGGACGTCCGTCTCTTCCGCGAGCGCGGCCTGGCTGGCGGCTCGATAGCGCTGCTGACCGTGTTCGGTGTGCAGGCCGGCATCTTCGTCGTCCTGTTCCCGTTCTTCCAGGCCGTGCTCGGCTGGTCGGGGCTGTTGTCCACACTCGCGCTGATGCCCATGGCCGCGGCCATGATGGCCGCCTCCGCACTGGCCCCCCTACTGGCCGTCCGGATCGGAGCACGCCTGACCATGGCGGCGGGCATCCTCCTGGCCGGTGCCGGACTGGCGCTGATGGCCGCCCTCGTCTCGGCCGACGGCGGCTACCTGTCCATCCTCCCCGGCATGTTGGCCATGGGCATCGGTATGGGCCTGACGATGACACCGTCCACCGAGGCCATCACCAGTTCCCTGCCGCGCGAACGGCAAGGCGTCGCCTCGGCGCTCAACGACGTCACCCGCGAGTTCGGTACCGCGCTCGGCGTCGCCCTGCTCGGCGCTCTCGTCACGGCCGGCTACCAGAACGCCATCGACACCAAACTCCACGGCGTGCCTCAGGACTCCGCCGGCGCCGCACACGAGGGCATCGCCAACGCGGCCGAAGCCGCCCACACCGCCGGTCCCCACGCCGAGGCCCTCGTCCACGCCGCCCAGCAGTCCTTCATCACCGGCTGGCAGCATGCCATGTGGGCAGGTACCGCCATCATGGCCGTCCTGTTCGCCTACGTCCTGACCCGAGGCCGCCTGGCCGGGTCATCCGACCACGGCAGTTCTCACGTGCGGTGACGGAGTCCGAGCGTCGCTCACCGACGGGAGCAGTTCCCACGACGCCCGGGCCGAGGTCTGCGGCCACAGCACGTCTCGGGGTGGGCGTCACGGGGACGCTCGCCGAATGGGAATCGCCGCGCCTCTACGCGAGCGACGCCACGGATTCCCTGGGCCTGTTCTCAGGCGGCGAACCCCACGTTGGTGACGTACTCGTACCGCCCCCACTGACTGCCCAGATCCACGAGCTGCTGCACCCACGCGTCATCCAGCGCCGCGTCGTTCCCGTCCGTCCACGCCCGCACGAGCGCATCCCACTGACGGATGTTCAAACTCCGGTACTCCACCACCCGCTGGCGCGGCCTGGGCACCTGGGACTGATTCAACGGATGAATCTCCACCCTCGTCCCCCGGCCCCCGGAATTCAGGCGCCGCAACAGATACCGGGCCACATTCTGCCGCCGCACCATCCAGTAGGCCTCTTCGATAAGCTCCAGATTTCTCTTCGAAGGGCGGCGCGCACCCTCCAACCAGGCCTTCACCGTGCGGTCGGTGACCGTCAGACCAGCAGCACGCGCCGTCTGGCGCGCATGAGCACTGCGGGTCAGGTAATGCAACCTCACCAACAGGCCACGGCGGAACGTCACAGGGGTCGTGAAATAACCGGCGAGAGCATCGAGCTGACGTGCCACGACCTCATGCCCTTTGATGCCACGCGCACCATACTTACCGAAATCACGACCCCTCTCCGACACTCCGAAACCCTTCCGCGCAGGAATTCACGCGCACAGGAGTCACGCAATCCATAATGCCCCAACTCCCACTATCACCCCAACAGTTCCACACCATTTCGAGAGCCTCAATGCGCCACACCAAGACCGGCCGCCCGAAAATTTCCCCACCCCAGCACACGAGAGCCAGAAAACATGTCCATCGCGACGGATACCAGAAGGGAATTCACCCCAGCCCGCCTCCACCCACACGAACAGCAACCTCATAACCCACCACACCCAAGCCGGCACAGGCTCGGATGCCGACCGGCAGCCTCCTTCCCGCACCGATGGCCGGACGCCGAAGACCGGACGCCGAAGAAACGGCGTCCGGCCATGCGTCCCTGCACAACCGACGGCGCAACCCCGCCGAACGTCAGGCCGACAGAGCGGACACTGCGGTCGCCTTACGGCGTGTAGACGGCGTCACTGCCGTACAACTCCCGGGTGAAAGCGGAGACATCGGCGCTGCGATCGGCGCCGTCGAGGTTGTACGTCAGATAGACGCCATAGCCCTCGCTGACGGTGCGGCGGGCGAGGCTGGCTACCGTGCTCTGCGAGGTCCGGCCGATCTCCACGGCCGCCGGTGAGAGCTTCGACTTGGGCAGCGCGATACCGGGGACCTGCCAGGTGCCGTAGTACGGATTCCAGGCGTAGTCGAACTTCGACGAGATGTCGACACCGCCGTAGGAGAGGCGCGACGCGGCAGGGCCGATGTTGTAGAGGCTGATGATCTTGTTCGGCATGTTCGCGCGCAGTGCCGTCACCAGGTGCACGAACGAGCTGGCGTTGGGCTGCCCGGTGCCGTTGTTGCCGTACTCGGCGTACTCGTCGTCGAAGTCGATGCCGTCGAGGCCGTACTTGGTCACGGTGTCCGACAGTTGCTTCGCGAACGCCGACGCCGCTTGCTGGGACGGGAAGTTGGCGAAACCCGCGCCCTGGTGGTTGCCGAGCACCGAGAGGACGACCTTGATGCCCTTCTGCTGCAACGGCCGTATCTGGGTGGCGGCGTTGTCGAGAACGCGTTGCACGTTCTCGTTGAAGTGCAGGTACGCCGCCTTCGAGCCCGTGTCGTAGTTGATGTTCGCCGCGAAGATCACGGCGACGTCGAAGGCGTTGCCGCCGCCGTTGGCGAGGGTGTACTTGCCGACGTTCAGCATGCTGTTGTCGTTCACCTCGACGTAGGCCACCGAGGTCGGTCCCTGTTTCGCGGGCGCGGGAGCGGGGCCAGGGGCCGCTGCCGCGCCGGTCATTGCGGTCGTGCCGAGGGCGAGGGCCACGACAGCCGAGAGCGCGAGCGCCGCCGTCCGCGCCCTGCTCCGTACCAGACTGAACATCGTTGATCGGTCTCCCGTCGCATGGGTCGGCGCCCGACCTGTTCGAAAGCGCCGAGTGAGCCCTCCGAGTTTTCCGCTCCTGTGACCGAATCCCAAGAATCACGCACGAACCCTTCACGACACTCACGCACGTCGCGTCACCCCAGTGCCCAGGCGCGGGAGTTGGCGCGTCCAAGGTTCCCGCCTGTCCCGCCTGTCCGCTTGGCCCGTCTGTCGATCGCATGGCGTCCAGCGGTATAACGACGCAATGACTCTGCAGAATCCCTTGCGCCTCAACCGTCGCAGTCTTCTCGCCGGGGCCGGTGGCCTTTCTCTGGCCGCTGTCTCCAAAGCCGCCGGGCCGGCAGCCGCCGTGGCCGAGCGGCCCGGGCAGGCCACCCTGCTCCGGGGCGCCGCACTCGTCCTGACCATGGACCCCCACATCGGCGACGGGGAGCTGGGCTTGCTCAAGGACGCCGATGTGCTGCTGGAGCACGGCAGGATCGCAGCGGTCGGCCGGCAGTTGGAGGCGCCGAGGGGCGCCCGGGTGCGGGACGTCTCGGGCCGGTTCGTGCTGCCGGGGTTCGTAGACATCCACAACCACCTGTGGCAGTCCAGCATCCGAGGCGGCTGCTCGGACCAGGACCTGGTCGGCTGGCTGAAGACGTGCAACCTGCCGACGCTGCCGAAGATCGACCCCGCCGGCATGTACGCCTTCGTGCACCTGGCCGCGCTCGATGCCCTCCAGGCGGGCGTGACCACCCTGGTCGACTGGGTGCACGCGATCCCGTATGCGACGAGCGAGCACTACGTGCAGGCTCTGGACGACGCGGGTCTGCGTTTCGTCTACGCCATGGCCTCCTTCAAGGGTGCGGAAGAACAGGTCCGCACGGTCAAGGAGCGGCTCCTGGACCCGCTGCCGCTGGCCTCCGCCCAGATCGCGGTGCACGCGCGCCGAGCAAGCATCGACACACTGCGCGCGTCCTGGAAGCAGGCCCAGGACCTGGGGCTGATGCTCAACTCACACGTGCTGGAGCACCGCACCGACCGCGACGAAGAACAGATCCCGGCCCTGCGCGAGATCGGCGCCTTCGGCCCCGGCCTGTTGATGAACCACGCCGTCCACCTGAGCCGCGAGGAGATCGCGCTCGTGGGTGACCACGACGTACGGGTGGCGCACTGCCCGCTGAGCAACATGCGCCTGGCCTCAGGTGTCATGCCTCTGCCGAAATTGCACGAGGCTGGAGTCAAGATGGGTCTGGGCCACGACGGCGGGACGAACGACACCTCCGACATGTTCGCCCTCATGAAGGCCGCCGTCGGCCTCCAGCGAGCCGTGCACGAGGACCCGAAGATCCACCCCACACTGCCCGCCGTGCTGCGCATGGGCACGCTGGGCGGCGCCGAGGCCATCGGCATGGCCGACCAGGTGGGCTCACTGACCCCCGGCAAGCGTGCCGACGTCCTCGTTCTCGACCCGGGCACCTTGAACTTCGCCCCCCGCTTCGACTGGACGAGCCAGATCGTCCTCAACGGCCAGCCGCACAACGTCACGGACGTGTACGTGGACGGCCGACTGCGCAAGACCGGCGGCGAACTGGTGGGCGTGGACACCGAGAAGGTCGTCCTCGCGGCAGAACGGGCCGCAGCCCGCCTCACTTCCGCCCCCTGACCGACGGCGACCGGCCGCGGAACCCATCCGCACCAGCACCAACGACCTCGGCGGGACCCTAGGGCGTGTCCGGCGCGACTGCGCCGGGCGCGCCCTAGTCGCGTCGCCGGGCGGGGTTCAGTCGGATCTCGATGCGGTCCGATGTCGTCTGCGGCACCGGCTCCGCGGTCACGGTGACCCCCATCGTGCGGCCGGTGCCGGTCTCGATGAACTCCAGGGGCGGGCGGCCCTCCTGCAGATGCTTGTCGCCCCACTGCATCAGGGACAGGAACACCGGAAGCAGGTCCTCACCGGCCTCCGTCAGCCGGTACTCGTCGCGGGCCCGCCTGCCCGGCTCCTGATAGGGGACGCGCGCGACGACCTCTGCGGACTCCAACTGTTTGAGCGCCCGGGACACCGCGGGTGCGGAGGTGCCGATCCGGGCCACGAAGTCCTCGAACCTGGTGGTGCCGTAGAAGCACTCGCGGACCACCAGGAACACCGTCTTGGTGCTCAGCAGGCCGAGGACCCGCTCCGCCGAGCATCCGTCGCCGATCGACCAGGCGTCCCGGTCGCGCAGTCGCTTCTCGAACTCCATCGCCATGACGCCATTGTAACTAACGCTTGCGTTACCCAGGGGGCGCGTGCTTCCATCTCGCTAACGAGAGCGTTACTCAGAGGAGGATGCTGTGGTTGCGGTAGCGGACAAGGTGGCCGTGGTGACCGGCGGCCGGCGTGGGCTCGGCGCGGCGCTGGTGGACGAACTGCTGGCGCGCGGGGTGCGGAAGGTGTACTCCACCGCGCGCTCGGCGCACGTCGACGACCGTCCGGAGGTGGTCACCGTCGAACTCGAAGTGCGCTCGGCGGAATCGGTCGCCGCCCTCGCGCGGGTCGCCGCCGACGCCGAGATCGTGTTCAACAACGCCGGTGTCCTGCTGCCGGACGCACTCCTGACGGGCGACCTCGACAACGCCACCAGGACCTTCGACGTCAACGTCTTCGGGCCGCTGCGGGTGGCGCGGGCGTTCGCGCCGATCCTGGCCACGGGCGGCGGGGGCGCACTCGTCAACATGCACTCGGTATTGTCCTGGCTGGCCGGCAGCGGCGCCTACGGGGCGTCCAAAGCCGCGGCATGGTCGGTCACGAACTCGCTCCGGCTCGAACTGGCGGCCCAGCACACCCAGGTCGTCGGCGTGCATGCCGGATTCATCGACACCGACATGGTCTCCGCCCTCGACCGGCCGAAGGCCACGCCCGCCGAGATCGCCGCGCGGATCCTCGACGGCCTCGAGGCCGGGGACACCGAAGTCCTCGCCGACGACGTCACCGTCGGCGTGAAGGCGGGGCTCTCCGGCCCTGTGGAGCACCTGACGTTCTCAGCCGCCTGAGCCCCGCCGCGCCCGTTCGGCGCCTGAGCCCCGCCGCACCTGCTCGGCGTCCCCCTGACGCCCCGCCCTCCCCGTTTCCGTAGGCGAAGGAGAACCGAACCGCCATGCCGCTGTGGACCATTCACCACACGCCCGGAATCTTCACCGACGACGAAAAGCACCAACTCGCCGCCCGCGTCGCCGACCACTACGAGAAGGTCGGGCTGCCCCGCTTCTACGTGGTCACGCTGTTCCACGAGACCCGGCCCGAGGACTTCCACGTCGGCGGGGAACCCACCCCGGCGGGGGTCCGCATCGCCATCGACCACATCGCCCGGCGCAACCCCGACCAGGAAGCCCGCCGCCGCACCGCCCAGTGGATCAGGGGCATGCTGCAGCCACACCTCGAACGGCACGCTGGACTGCACTGGGAGTTCCATGTCGACGAGACCAGCGAGGACCTCTGGATGATCAACGGAATCGTGCCGCCCCCGGGAGGCTCCGACGCCGAGAAGCGCTGGGCGGAGCTGAACGCGGCGTCCGCGTACTGACGTGTACGCGTACTGACGTGTACGCGTACTGACGTGTACGCGTACTGAGTGGCGGTCCCAGCACCTGACACCGCCCCGCGCAAGCCGCGTCCTCCGGGGGCCGGGCGGCTGACCTGTGGGTGTCCGCACGAGCGATACGCGATGTCCAGCGGCGCCGGCGAGGTGTGCCCGGCGAGTGTGCGCAGGGCGCGACGCCAGGAGGGCCGCGGCACGGCAGGCTGGAAGCCTGAGTCGGCGCAACTCGTATGCATCAGGGCAGGGTCGACACGCCCGAGCGCTGAGGACGAAAGGCTCCGGTTCCGCTCACACAGGAGAAGCAGCGGAAATGCATGGCAATGACTCCCCGACGTTTCAGCGCCATCCTCGTGGGCTTCGTCGTTGACCCGCGGACGGCGATCTGACTTCCGGGAGCCGGGGCTCATCCGGTCACAGTGGCGGGACCGTTCCGGATTCTCACCGGATTCCCCGTGCCGCGGGCATTGGCCCCTTATGTGTAGCAGTTTCCCTTGCGCCAGTCACCCCCTACCGGCCCCCCACTCGACTGTCAATCCCCCCGTGATCCAAGGGAGATCGACGTTTTTGAATGAACACCTTCTCGATGCTTCCTCTCCGACATGTCTGCGCCAGATTTCAACGCCGCAGAACCTTCCGGATCCTGGACCGTGCTGTGGCGCGCGAGCGGCACCCCGTGGGGTGTCCGATGCAGCTGGTTCGCCCCGCCCGCCAGGTGGGAGCGTCGTAAGAGGGAACCCGGTGAGAATCCGGGACTGCCCCGCAGCGGTGAGCGAGAACGACCGCCGTCATGGCACTGGATCCGATGGCGGATCCGGGAAGCGACGGCCAGTAGGTGTCCTCCGTGAGGACGTGCCCGCGAGTCCGAAGACCTGCCGACTGCCCGTGTGCGGACCACTTCGCGCGTGGAAATTCCGGTGACCTCGAGGGCGGGTCGGCGTACCTACCGTGCGGACGACCGCGCTTGCCGCGCGAGGTCGTTTCCGTCCGGTTCGTCATCCCTTCGCGCTCTCGTCCCCCTCGCCGGGACGTGATGAATTCATCTCGCGAAGGAGATCTACGTGACCCGCGAATCCGCCACCGCGGCAGCAGCACCGGCCACCGCGTACGGCTACTTCCGTCAGGGCGCGAACCGAGAGCTCGACAAGGCCGTCGAGGGCCCGCTGGAACAGCCGCGTCACCGCCGAACTCCCTCCGAACCGGGCCGCCCTGCTACGCCGTGTTCGGCAACCACGCGCGCGACATCGTCCAGGCCATCCGCCGCCCGCACGGACCGGGTGCAACGGCCCGCCTCCTGACCGTGGACACCCAGGGCGCCGGGACACCACAAGCGACCCGGCCCCGACGAACAGCACTGACTCGATCAAGGCACGAAAGGGGTCCATCGGTGCGGAACAATCCGCGGCAGGTCCTCGTGGACGGCAATCCCATGATCGCCGTGTCCGTGAAGGAGTTCGAGAGTCTGCTCGCCATCCGCAGACAGCTCGGCGGCCAGACAGCGCGGATACGAATGCTGCGCGACACGCTCGTCGCCATGTCCGACTTCCTGGACACCCTGGCCGAGACTCTCGACAGCGACGCCCCGTCCGAGCCGCAGGGGGCGCCGTCGACCACCGGTCCCCCGCACACCGGCCTGGCCCTCGCCACCGAGATACGGCAACACGCACACCAGCACGCGTCCTCACCGGGGCAGGGCGCACCGGGCGCAACCGTCACTCACCCGGCCGGGCCGAGACCTAGGTTCGCCTGAGTCTCAGCCGCGACACACCATCCCGGCTGCGCACCGAGGCGTGCGGGGACGAGAGGGCCCTGGGCGCGGCCTGGGACATCGCCGCGGGCAGGAACGGATGCGGATCAGATCTGCCAGGAACGGATGCGGTCGGCCGCGTCATAGCCGTCGGCGCGGCCGGCGTCGATGTCGCGGGCGAGGTCGATCAACGCACCGTACGGGGCGTCGATGGCTTCGCCCGCAGCGTCCATGTAGGACACGACGATCGCGGCGCCGTACAGGGCGTTGCGGGCCGGGAGGGGGCGCAGGCGGATGACGGCGTGCATCAGGGCGGCGGCGCGCCACGCGTTGTCGGTGGTGACGCCGACCTGCGGGGTGTTGACGCGGTGCCGGGCGACCGCGGCCACGAGGTTGGAGAAGTCGTGGACTTCAGGGTGCTTGGGCAGCACCTCCGCCTGGCGCTCCAGCAGCCAGCGGATATCGATGTGGAACTCCACGTCAGGCAGCCCGCCCCGGTTGTCCGGTCGGGTCCCGGCGGGCCGGGACGTCGTCGGGGAAGGCCGCGTCGAACGCGTCGGCGTTCTGCGCGACGAACTGCCGGAAGACGGCCGCGGCGCCTTCGAGGCGGGGGTCACGGACCGCGTTGCGCGCGGCCTCGGTGATGAGCGCGGTCACCGTGGTGCCCTCGACGTCGGCCCGCTCCTGCAACTGGGCGTGGAGTTCCTCGGGGACCCGGATCGTCACTGACTTCGACATACTCCGACCGTACAGCAGGGTGTACAGCGCGGGGACGGATACGACCGGACCGGTCCCGGACGGCACCCGTCCGTGTGGTGCCCGCGCCCACCGGCCCCCTGGAAGCAGTCCACCGGCGCGTCAGCGCCTCGGCGGGGGACAGCGCGGCACCGGTCCAGCGCGCGACGTGGACGGGTACCCCGGTGCGATAGGCCTCCGGGCGGCCCGCCAGGACCACGGTGTGCGCCTCGCGCCCCCCTGACCAGCAGCGGCAGCAGGGCCGGGGAGCTGCAAGGGCGCACCGGGTCGAGCGGGCGGGTGCGCGGTCAGAGCGACTGCCTGCGTAGCACCGGCCCCGCCGCCCGGGGCGCCGGTGCTACTCGCCCACGACACCCGACGAAGCGATCACGATCTTCGCCCGGGTGGCACCGGAGCGCGAGCCGAGAGACTCGATCTTCGTCACCAGGTCCTGGCCCTCGACGACCTCGCCGAACACCACGTGCTTGCCGTCCAGCCACGGCGTGAGCACCGTGGTGATGAAGAACTGCGAGCCATTGGAGTCCTTACCGGCGTTCGCCATGGACAGCAGGAACGGCTTGTCGTGCTTGAGCTTGAAGTTCTCGTCGGCGAACTTCTCGCCGTAGATGCTCTTGCCACCGGTGCCGTCACCACGGGTGAAGTCACCGCCCTGAAGCATGAAGTCCGGGATGACCCGGTGGAAACCCGAACCCTCGTATCCAAAGCCGTGCTGGCCGGTGGCCAGCTCACGGAAGTTCTGCGTCGTCTTGGGAACGACGTCGTCGTACAGCTTGAAGACGATCCGCCCCGAGGCGTCGCCGTCGATGGTGATGTCGAAGAAAACGTTGGTAGACATGAGGGGATCATGCCACGGACCTGGCCTGTCGCCCTCAAGCCGCCCCTCCCCTTCGCCCGCCGCAAGACGATCAGAGCCAGATTCCGATCCCCCGCACTCCGGACGACATCCGGTATGGCCGGTACGTCGAGCCCGCCCGGATGAGCCGTCCCACGGCGACCTCGGCCGATGGGCGGCCGAGAGCCGCTGCGGCTCCTTCATCCGTAGGCGATCACCGCCATCCGTAGGCGATCACCGCCCCTCAGGGGTGGCCGCGTCGAATGCCTGAGCAACGGCGAGGCTGTCTTCGTAGACATGGTGTCGGGTCACCAGGCCGTCCTCGACTGTCAGGTGCAAGGCGAATCGCGCGCGATACGCGCGTCCGGTGGACCGGGCGGTCTGGCGGATCTCGCCGAGCACGACCGCATCACTGCCGTCTATGAGGACGCGCTCGACCTCGGTGGCCGCCTGCCCGGGCACGTGGTGCTCCGCAAGCTCGCGGTAGTGAGCTGCCGCGTCGCTGCGGGTGTACCGGTGGCGGATCCACGGGGTGGCGGTGCGGCCGTGTTCGGGCTCTGGCCAGTCCAGCTTCCAGTCGCCGCGTTCCGCATACAGCTCGGCAATCCGGTCAGGGTCGCCCTCGCCGATCCGGCGCAGCAACTCCTCCACCACGGATCGAGTGGTCGTGCGCGTGTCCAAGGACATGGGTCATCCCTCCGTCTGAAACCACGTGTTGGCGCTGAGAGATCGCATCCTTACCCACCCTCACAGCCCCCGACGATTACCTCCCACGTAATCGTCATCAAGATCCGCTCTCGCGGCAGGCCCAGGGGCGCTACACCCTTCGGTCGGGTCAGTCACAGTGCCGAGGGTGGGTTGGTACTGGCCACACCCCGGGGCCGGAGGTCCGCACCAGTGTGCTGTGCGTGGCCGTACGGAAATGTGTCCTGCGTTCCCCAACCGGACACAGGACACACCGGACCCGCGATCGGCGCAGGTCCGCCGAGCCAGGGAGAGCACCATGAGCAGCCAGCGCACGCGCGTCGCCACCGCCGTCCTGTCCGCCGCCGCGCTCGTCGGCGTCGCCGCCCCGATGGCAGCCGCCGACGGGGGACGTGGCGGCGGTCACCACGGCGGGGCGTCCGGCGTGCAGGAGCAGTTGGATCTGCTCGTCGGAAAGGACGGTGTGCCGGGGGCGTTGGCGTACGAGAAGGGACACCGCGCCGTCAAGGCCGGGACCGCCGAACCGGGCAGCGGGAAGCCGATGGTGGGGCCGGAGGGGCGGTTACGGATGGGCAGCGACACCAAGTCGTTCACGGCCGCCGCCGTGATGCGGCTGGTGGCCGACGGCGAGCTGCGGGTGGACGACCGGGCCGGGCGGTACGTGCCACAGCTCGCCGACAGCCCCATCACCATCCGGCAGCTCCTCAAGCAGCGCAGTGGACTGACCGAGTACGCGCGGCTGATCGACTGGGACAGGCCGAATACCGACGAGGGCTATCTCGATCTGGTGCTGAAGGCCGGGCCGGACTTCGAGCCCGGCGCGGAGTGGGGCTATTCCAAAACCAACTACATGGTGCTCGGCATGGTGATCGCCCGCGTGTCCGGCACCGACTACCGCACGTACATCAAGCGGACGATCCTGGAGCCGATGGGTCTCAAGTCGACGTACTGGCCCGGCCGGGACGAGCTGACGCTGCGCGGCCCGCACGCCCGCAATTACGGCATCCACCCGGCGCATCCGAAGGGCCAGGTGGATGCGACGGAGCTGCCGGGCTATGAGTTCGGCGCGTCCGGTGGGCTCGTCACCACTCCCGGGGACCTGAACGCGTTCTGGGACGGCCTGTTCGGCGGCAAGCTGCTGCCGGTCTGGGCGGTACGGCAGATGACGCACGACACGACAGACGTCGGCGGGCGCGACGTGTACCCGAAGGGCAGCCGGTACGGCTACGGCGTGGCGAGCATCCCGCTCAGTTGCGGCGGCGAGTACTGGGGCCACGGCGGCGACCTGCCCGGCGACTCGGTGGGCGGCGGCCGCGCCTCGGGCGGCCGCGGCACCGTCACCGTCTACACCACCACCGGGGCAGCGGAGGGCTCCAAGCTCGCACACCTCCAGGGTGCGGTGGACGCCGCCCTGTGCGACGGGCGTTGACGCGACAGGCGCGGCGGCAAAAGGGAGGCACGAGGGGTGTGCTGCCCAGACCCGCACGGCCGGAGTGTCAGCGGCTCATCAGCGCAAAGACGCCCCAGCCGAGGTACTCACGCCTGTACTGCACGTAGCGGGCGGGCCCGGTGGTGAGGTTCGGTCCACACCTCCGCGGCCAGCTCGCCGTCGGGGTTCAGTCGGTTGCGTCGCGGTTCAGTCGGTGATGTACCAGTTGTTCTTGAGGTACTCCAGGGTGTAGCTGCCGAGGTCGCTCTCCGAGAAGGTCGCGGAGGACTTGACCGCGGCGACCGGCATCTCGATCTTCTCGGGTGTGCGTACGACGATGCGCTTCGGGTCGACCGTCGCGGTCTTGAGGGCCGTCTTCTGTGGGGGCGAGATCATCTTGAATACGGTGACGTACGTCGATGTGCACGGGCCGAGGCCCTGGTCCTCTGCCTTCTTCGCTGCCGGACCTGCCACGTCGCAGACCCCGTCGATGTCCTCGCGGCCGAGGGCGTGGAGGTACTGCTCGTAGCGCTGGATCGCGCCCTCCTTCGTCCTGGGGGCGGGCCGGTCGCCGGTCGGGGTGGCCGATGGCTTCTTCGTCCGGGTGGGCGCGGACGGCTTGGCCGACGGTTCCTTCTCCCGCGTGGACGTGGACGGTCGCGAGGGCTTCGTGTCCGCGTCGCCCTTCGCGTTGTCCGGACCGCACGCGCTCGCCATCAGCACCACACAGGCCGATACCGCCCCGCTCACCATCGTCCGCGTTCTCATCTCGTCCCCTTCGGTCACCTCAGCATCAGCCGACATCACATCACGCAGGATCTGGGGGAATGGTTCCCGAGCCAGGTCAGGGGTCGGGAACGGGACCACGCTCATCGCCCGGAGCGCACAGTGGTGGGCGCGCTGGGCGGTGTGCGGGGAGGAGGTCCGACGGGGCGGAGGTTCCCCTGCACGCTCCCGCGCCCCCCGATGTCAGTGGTCGCTGCGACGATGACCGGATGACCTTCACGATTTTCGACCGGCTCCAGTCGGGCGGCTTCGAGCAGGCGTTGTTCCATCACGATGCCGAGACCGGGTTGCGGTCCCTCGTTCTTCTCCACGACACGACCCTCGGGCCCGCGCTCGGGGGCGTGCGCATGCAGCCGTACGAGAGCGAGAACGCCGCCCTTGAAGACGGTCTGCGCCTCGCGCAGGCCATGACGCTGAAGGCTGCGGCCGCGGGGCTCGATCTTGGTGGAGGCTGGAGCGTCATCATCGGTGACCCGGTGCGCGACAAGTCCGAGGCACTGCTGCGCGCCCAGGGCCGCTTCGTCGCCACCCTCGGCGGGCGCTTCATCCCCGTCAACGATGTCGGGACCACGCAGGCCGACCTGGCGGTGATCGGCACCGAGACCTCCCCCGTCTGCGCCGACGGCGACCCCTCCCCCATGACCGCGCTCGGTGTCCTCGAAGGGATACGGGCATGTCTGCGTGCCACCGGTGGCGACGGGAATCTACGGGGTGTTCGGGTGTGCGTGCAGGGCGTGGGGAATGTGGGTGCCGCCCTCGCTCGACTGCTGGCGGCGGAGGGTGCGGAGTTGCTGGTGTCCGACGTCGATTCCCGGCGAGCGGATGCCGTCGCCCGAGGCGTCGGCGCGCGCGTCGTCGATCCCGCCACCGCGGTGGTCGCCGACTGCGATGTTCTCGCCCCGTGCGCTCTGGGAGGTGTCGTCAACGACCGTACGCTGCCGGAGCTGCGCTGCCGGATCATCGCCGGTGGTGCCAACAATGTGCTCGCCGCCCCCGAGTACGCCGCCGCGCTCGAGGCGCGCGGGATCCTCTACGCGCCCGACTTCTGCGTCAACGCGGGCGGCTTGACCTTCCTCGAGGAGCGGCTCCTCAAGCACGACGACGCTCGGGCCGAGCAGCGGGTACGTCAGGTCGGCGAGCGCCTGGCGGCGGTCATCGAGCATGGGCGTCGGTCCGGTGTGCCGCCGACGGAGGCCGCGCTCGCGCTGGCCAGGGAGCGGTTGCGTCCTCGCTGACTCGACCCGTCCTTGGGCGAGTCAGAGTGTTTCGGGCAGCGTCGAAACCCCTGGAGTCGGTCGGGTGCGGGCCATGAGCATGGTGGCTCGGATCAGGAGACGACTACGGGGAGATCTCATGACCAAGAACCGCACGGCCACCCTCAGCGTCGCCTCGCTGCTTCTCGCAGCGGGCGCGGTCGGGGCGGGCGGCCTGCCGGCCGTCGCTGACAGCGCCCCGAGCGGCGCCAAGGAGACCCGGGCCGCCGCTGGGACGTCCCAGTCCCAGGAGGCCAGGGCGTTCTGCTCCGGTCCTGGCGTCGGGATCTACCGGGACAGCGGAAACCGCCGGTACAAGGGGCGCTTCACCAGCATTGACACGGAGAGCATCCGGGACAAGAAGGCCCGCGCCTACGCCGAGGACATCGCGAAGGGCGACAAGGTCCAGGTGCAGCGCAGCATCAAGCCGTTCAAGATGAAGAACCATGTGCAGCACCCTTCGACGAAGTACATCAAGCAGAAGAAGGGCGGCTACAAGAGCTGCAGCAAGACAGCGAACTGGTTCGACGCGAACGTGCGTGACTGGATGGTGACGAAGACCGTGAAGCTGCAGATCGGGGGAAACAAGTCCTACGCCGTGCGTAGTTGCGTCTTCCCCGTCTCGGGAGGCAAGGGCTGCACGAAGTGGTTCGTTGACCACAAGTAGGAAGCAGCCGCTGTGGTTGCCGGAGCACGGAGATGAGGGGCAGGCTCCGGCACCCACGGGTTCCTGCACGGCGCCCCGCCGCCCACACGGGCGGCGGGGCGCCGTCGTCCGTGGTGACGTCCGGACAACCGCAGGTGAGGAGCCATCAGGCGCCGTTGTCAGTGCCTCCTCGTAGAGTGAAAACGTCACTCGGGGAGCCTCGGAGGGGGAGGACAAACGTGTCCGCACACAGGATCCAGCACAAGGTGAATCACGTCGCGCTGGTAGTGGACTGTTCGGGTTCCATGCGTCCGCACCAGAATCAACTCATCCGCGTGGTGGACGAGTTCGTGGCCGGGTTGAAGGCCGAGTCGGACAGCCTCGGCCATGAGACCCGGATCAGCCTCTATTCCTTCGACCACAGGGTGGAGAATTTGGTCTGGGACATGGACGTGAAGCATTTGCCGTCCATGCGGGGGCTGTACCAGGTCAACAATGGCGCCACGGCCCTCATCGAGGCTTCTTTGAAGTCGCTGGACGATTTGGGCCACATCTGGGAGGAGTACGGCGAGCACAGCTTCCTGCAGATCGTGGTGACGGACGGCGAGGAGAACGCGTCCGGCGGCGATCGGCGGCACGACGGCGACCCGGCCGTCCTCGGTCCCTGGCTCGACAGGATCACGGCGACGATGGGCGGACTTCCGGGGCACTGGACTTCCGCGATCCTCGTTCCGAACTCGCTGGCCAAGCGGACCGCCCAGAACTACGGATTCCCCGCCGGGAACATCGCGATCTGGAACGCGGATTCCCAGAAGGGCGTGGAGGAGGCGATCGGCACCGTGCGCGCCGCCGCCACCAGCTTCCTCCGGGGCCGCGAGCAGGGCGTGCGCGGCACGAAGCACCTGTTCGCCGTCGGCCAGGACCTATCGGTGGACGAGGTGCGGGCGAACCTCGAACCGATTCCGGCCGACAAGTACCGACTCCTGAAGGTCGACAAGGAAGTCGAGATCCGCCCCTTCGTCGACTCGCACCCGGGCGTGAGTTACGAACGCGGCGCGTGTTACTACCAGTTGGGCGCCCGGGCCCAGGTGCAGCAGAACAAGGAAGTCATCGTCGTCGAGAAGGACACCGATCGCGCCTACACGGGGGACGCGGCGCGCAGCCTCCTGTTCGGTACGGGGATCCAGGGGACCGTCTCCGTCAAGGCAGGGAACAACCCGAAGCTGGAGGTGTACGTGCAGAGCCGTTCGGTGAACAGGAAGCTCAAGCCGCATACGCGTCTGCTCCTCATGGTCTGAGGCTGCCGCCCCCGCACCCGCGCTCGTGCTCGCACTCCCGCTCGCGCCCACGCTCGCGCTCGCGCTCGCTCCAGTAAGCGGGGAGACCCGCCGTGACAGATCATGTGGTGTTCCTGCGGCGGCCGGCCCGCCCACACCATTACCCCGTCGATGTAGACGATGGGACATCTTCTGGAGACCAGTAGATATTCATCGGCTCGTTCGATCTTCATAGAGTGAGGCGCATCAGCCAGTTGGGGCTGCGGAGCGCGGGTCGTGCTCGTAAGCCCTGGGAGATGTGAGGGAGATCAGTCATGCGTGCTGTCAAGCAGGAGACGTTCGGTGGGCCCGAGGTGCTGCGGACGGTCGAGGTCGACCGTCCCGTTCCGCTCGGCGGCGAGGTGCTGGTGCGGGTGCGGGCGGCAGGGGTGAACCCCGTCGACGTGGCGGTGCGCTCGAGTGCTTACCCGCTGTTGGGTGAGCCGCCGTTCGGGGTGGGCTGGGACATCTCCGGGGTGGTGGCGGAGGCGGGGCCGGGGGCCCGGTTCGCGGTGGGTGACGAGGTGTTCGGGATGCCGTTCTTCCCGCGTGCCGCGAACGGGTACGCCGAGTACGTGGCGGCTCCCTCGCGTCAGGTGGCCCGCAAGCCCGCGACGCTGGATCACGTGCAGGCCGCCGCCATACCGCTGGCCGCGCTCACCGCCTGGCAGGGGCTGGTCGACGCCGCCCGGGTCAGCGAGGGGCAGCGGGTGCTGGTCCACCGTGCGGCCGGGGGTGTCGGGCACTTCGCCGTGCAGATCGCCAAGGCTCGCGGGGCCCATGTCATCGCGATGGCCGGCGCGCCCAAGCACGACTTCGTACGCGGTCTGGGGGCCGATGAGGTCATCGACTACCGCACCACCGACTTCACCGAGGCGGTCAGGGATGTGGAGGTGGTCTTCGACTCCAGCTCCGAAGGGGAGCGTTCGCTGTCGGTGCTGCGGCCCGGTGGCACGCTCGTGAGCATCATGGAACACGGCGACCGGGAACTGGCCGCCCGTGTGCAGGCCGCGGGGCGCCGCTTCGCCGGGGTCTCCGTCGAGCCCGACTACGCGTCGCTGGAGGCGATCGCCCAGCTCGTCGACGCCGGTCGGATCCGTCCCCACGTCGCCGAGACCTTCCCGCTGGACGATGCCGCCAAGGCGCACGAGCTCGTCGGATCGGGCACGGTCCAGGGCAAGGTCGTACTCAGCGTCAGCTGATGCGGGCCCGGAACGGATGCGAGGGGAACGTAAGGTGGGAGGCCGGTACGTCCAGCCGGTGCACCAGGGTCAATGCGACACGGGGGTCGGTGCACCTGGGCAGGGACGGCCACGGAGCGGGAGCCGGGGGCTGGGGGAAGGCATGGATGTCCTGACGGAGGCGCTGACCTCGATGCGTACCGGGCGGCCCGCGTCCGTACGCACCCTCGGCAGTGCCCCCTGGGGGCTGCGCCTTCCGCCGGTCGCCGGAGCCGGTTTCCATGTGGTGCTGTCCGGCGAGTGCTGGCTGGTCCCGCTGGAGGACGCGCCGCAGCTGGCTCCGGTGGCCCTCGCCGCGGGTGATGTGGTCTTCCTGCGCAATGGCCGGGGGCACATCCTCGCCGACGACCCCGCCACCCCGGCGGTGGAGGAACAACCCGAGCAGTACAGTGCGGGGCCCGTGCTCGGCACCGTCACCATCGGCGGTGACGGGCCCCGGACCAGCCTCCTGTGCGGCAACTACCACCTCGACCAGGCGCGACCGCATCCGCTGGTGGGCCAGCTCCCCGAGATCATTCATCTGGCCACCGGGAACGGCCGTCACGGGGAGCTGAGCGCGGCCGTGCAGCTGCTCAAGGCGGAGCTGGAGTCACCTCGTATCGGATCGGCCGGGATCGTTCCCGCGCTGATCGACTCGCTGCTGCTGTACATCCTGCGGGCCTGGCTGGAGGACCAGGCTCCGGCCACCGCGCAGGGCTGGGCCGCGGCCCTCGGTGACCGGGCCGTCGCCCCGGCCCTGTCCGCCATCCACCAGACGCCGGCCGCCCCCTGGACCGTCCAGTCGCTCGCCCAACGCGTCGGGCTGTCCCGCGCGGCATTCGCCCGGCGCTTCACCCACCTCGTCGGCGAGCCCCCCATGGCCTACCTGACGCGCTGGCGCATGACGACCGCCGCCACCCTCCTGCGCGAGACGCAGGCACCGCTGACCACCATCGCGGCCCGGACCGGATACAGCTCCGAGTACGCGTTCGCCAAAGCCTTCAAGCGTGAGCACGGACAGGCTCCCGGGCACTATCGTCGGCAGACACACGCCGCCCCGCAGCACTGAACGGCCGAGCCGCCAGGCTGTCGGAGCGCGGCGTTGAGCGGGCATTCATGGCTTGTTTATTGCGATGCCGTGGGCTTGCTCTGTAGCTGCGCAGAGCGCTCCCGTCCGCGGGGCCGGTGCTCGGCCGCCCTGGAGGGGCGGCTCGCGCGTGGCATGACGCCGCCGGTGCGCGGGAGAGTACCGGCCCTACGACCCGCCCTCGGCCCCACGCGCGGCTCGCTCGGCCCGCTCAGGCCCGTTCTGTCAGGCAGGTCACCCTAGTTCGCTCATGAAGGGGAGGCCGCCCGTGCCCGCGGGGGTCTCCTGAAACGGTGCGGCGATGCCCGGTCAGGACGTCATGTCAGCGGGCCGTGCCGCGCGTGGGGGAGAAACAATGCGAGACAACCAGGGCATGGGGGCCTTCGTCGCCCGGGACGAGGAGCTCCGTACGGCGTTGGCGGCGGTGGTGTCCATGCGGGGTACGGCAATCGTCGGTCCGCCGGGAGTCGGCAGGACGGCCTTGCTCTCCGCCGTCGCGCGGCGGCTTGCTACGTCGCGGTTCGAGGTGGTGTGGACGGCCGCGACGCGGGCGAGCCGGCAGGTTCCCTTCGGCGCGTTCCGCTCCGTCCTCGGCGGTTGCGACCGGCTCGACGACCACCAGGCGTACGGTGCGCTCAACGCCGAACTCGTCCGGCGTGCCGGGCCGCGCGTCCCGGTGCTCGTCATCGACGACGCGCACCGGCTCGACGACCGGGGCGCGGCGCTGGCGCTGGGGCTGGCCGCCGAGGGGGTGGTGCGGTTGATGGTCGCCGCGTGTTCCCCGTCGGCCTGCGCGGCGGAACCGCCGGTGTCGGACGCCGTGGTGGCGCTGTGGAAGGACGGCTACCTGGAGCGGCTTGACCTGGCGGCGTTCGGCCGCGTCGGCACCCAGCAGCTCATCCGCAGCCTGGCGGGCGGGCCGGTCGCGCAAGCCACCGTCGACTGTCTGCAGCAGTGGACCGGCGGGAACCCGCTGCTGCTGACCGAACTCGTCCGCCACGCCCGCGTCTCGCGCCATCTGGTGGCCGAGGGCGGTCTGTGGCGCTGGCGCGGGCCGCTGATCGTGCCACCGCGGCTGGCCGAGCTGTACGACCACGAGTTGAACCACCTCTCCCCCGCCGACCAGGACACGCTGGCCGCCGTCGCGCTCGGCGAACCGCTGCCCCTGCCCGTCCTGGAGGCGGTCGCACCCGGACTCGCCGGGCGCCTGGAGGACCTGGAGGACGAAGGGCTGCTGCACACCTTCGACGGGCCGGGGCGGCAGCTCCTGGTTCGCCTGGGCCAGCCGATGCTGGGGGCCGCTGTGCGGCAGCGACTGCCCCGGCTGCGGCGGCGCCGGCTGGCTGCCGCGCTGCTCGACGCCTGCGCGTCCCCGCCCGATCCGGTGACCCTGGCCCGCTGGCAGCTCGATGCCCACGGGCCCGTCGACACCGGGTTGTTGATCCGGGCGGCCGAGGCGGTGCGCGGGCACGACCCGCAGCTCGCCTGCCGGTTCGCCCGCCGCGCGTACGAGCAGTCCCGGACGGCCGCGGTGCCGCTGGCCGACGCCCTGGTCGAACTCGGCGACACCGTCCGGGCCCGTACCGTCCTGGAAGGGGAGCACACCCGGGCCCGCACGCCCTGGGGCAGGCTGGGCGCAGCGATCGCGCTCGGCGCCCACCGCTGCTGGGCGGAACGGGATCCGGCCGCCGCCGACCTCCACCTCACCCGGCTCCACCCGGCCGCCGCCTCGCCCTCCGCCGCAGCCGCCGTGGACGGCATGCGCGCCCTGGTCCTGCTCTGCGCGGGGCGCACCAACGCCGCGCTCGCCCTCGCCGAGCGGGTCCTGCGCCACGCCGCACGAGGGCCGGGCCCCGCGTACGCCCGGCTCGCCCTGACCGTGTCCCTCGCGCTGACCGGACGTACCCTCGACGCGGTAACGCTCGCCGAGACCACGGCCGCCAACCCGGCGAGCAGCCCCTGGGAACGCGAATGGGCGGCTGCTGTCTGTGCGTTCGCCGAGATCTGGCGCACCGCGGATGCGCGGGTCCTCGCCGATGATCCCGCCCCCGGGCCGGAGGCGGACGACCCGCGGGAGGCGGGGGCGGCAGGTGAGCGGGCCCGGTCCCGCGGGCCGGAGCAGTCAGGGCGGGAAGGCCGTCCGAGGTGTGGCCTGGTGGGGCAGGCAAGCCATCCGAGTCCGACAGATCACCTGGACGGGCGGGAAGGCCGTCCGAGCCCGGCAGGCCGTACCGGCCAGGCGGGCGGGCAACTGAGCGGCTCCGCCGCGACGCTGCTCGGCGGCTGCCTCCACTGGGCCCTCGGCAACCGCCCCGACGCGATCACCCGGCTGCGCGAGGCGGTGGTCCAACAGCTCAGCGGCCGACGGTTGTTGCGGACCGAAGCAGTGTGCTGGCTCGTCGTGTGCCTGGCCGAGGAGCAGCGGCCGGAGGACGCGGAGCGGGTGCTCGCGGCCTGTCCGCCGGACGCGGTCTCGATCATGCCGGGGCGGTGGCAGTGGGCCCACGCCGCCGTGGCCGTGGCGCGCGGCGACACGGCGGCCGCGGCAGGGCACATGCGCGGTGCCGTCGAGGCCGCGCGAGCGGCCGGTTGCTGGGCGGTGGAGGTGGAGTACCTCGTGTACACGGCCTGGCTGACGCCCGCCCGGCCACCCGCCGATGTCACCGACCGGCTCACCACCGCCGTCCGGCACGTCGACGCGCCCCGGCTGATCGCCGCGGCCGAGGCCGTCCTCGCGCTGTCCCGCGGCATCGGCACCGAACTCCTCGACCACGCGACGCGCCTGGACACCCTCGGCATGAACGCACCCGCGTGGCGGCTCGCCGAACACGCCGCGACCGCCCTGCCCGCGCAGGGCCGCCACCACAGCGACGCGGTGGTCCTGGCCAGCCGATTACGCCACCGCCTCGGCGTCACCCCGCCCCGGCCCCTGCCCGACGCCCTGACCCCGCGCGAGGTGGAGATCGCCTCGCTGGCCGCCGCCGGGCTGCCCGACCGCATGATCTCCCACCGCCTCGGCGTGTCCGTCCGCACCATCGAGAGCCACCTCACCCGCATCTACCGCAAACTCGGCGTCCACTCCCGCAAGGACCTACCTCCGGCCCTCCACCGCACCTGACCCCGCGCGCGCCGCCGAAGCGGGAACGGGGGCGGGAACGGGAGTCGTGGCGTCGGCCGTGCCGGGCGCCGACGCCGTCCCGGTCGGGGCGGTGTCGGCGTACGCGGCGGCATGCAAGGCGTACATGGTCGCGTAGCGGCCGTGCCGGGCGAGGAGCTCGGTGTGGGTGCCCAGTTCCGTGATCCGGCCGCCGTCCAGGACGACGATGAGGTCGGCCTGGCGCACGGTGCTGAAGCGGTGCGACACGATGACGGTGATGGTGTCCGGGTGGCCGCGGTCGGCACGGTCGGCGCGCAAGTAGTGGCGCAGGAGTTCCGCCTCGCTGTCCGGGTCGAGGCTGGCCGTCGGCTCGTCGAGGAGGACGAGGAGGGGGTGGGTCCGCATCCGGGCCCGGGCCAGGGCGAGCTTCTGCCACTGGCCTGCCGAGAGGTCCGTGCCGTTCGGGTAGGTGCGGCCCAGTTGGGTGTCGAGGCCCGCGTCGAGCCCGGCCACGACGTCGCTCGCACCGGCCTGGTCGAGCGCTGCCCGGACGCTGTCGCGGTCCTCCAGGGCGTTGAGGTCGCCGAGGCCCACGGATTCGGCGACGGGCAGCTCGAAGCGGCAGAAGTCCTGGAAGCACGCGGTCACCCCGGCCCGCCACACCTCCGGCGCCACCTCCTTCAGGTCGCGGCCGCCGAAGGTGATGCGGCCCTCCCCCAGCGGCTGCAGCCCCGCGAGGAGGGCGACGAGGGTGGACTTGCCCGCGCCGTTGTCGCCCACGACGGCCACGGTGGCGCCCGAGGGCAGACGCAGGTCGACCGGTCCCAGCGCCGGTTGCGTACGACCCGGATAGGTGAACGACACGCCGTCGAGGACGAGATCGCCCCGGGGAGGCAGGGTCCGGCCTTCGCCGGATGGGACGTCGCCCTGCGGGTAGTCGACCAGGTGCAGGTACTGCGCGACGGTGTCCAGGGCGCGGCGCAGCCAGCCAAGGAGCCAGCCGAGGCCGGTGGTCGCGCCGACGAGCCGGGTGCTGAGCAGCAGGACCAGGACCGCCTGGCCCGCGGAGCCGTTGCCGTCGATCACCGCCCGGGAGATGAGGTACAGACCGCCGATCAGCGCGGCGCTGAAGAACAGCCAGCCGCCCGCCACGGCCCACGCGCCCTTGGCCCGTGCCGCCTCGCGCGGGGTGCTCGCGTCGAGGAAGGCCGTCCGGTGCCGTGCCGACAGCTCACCGGCGAGTCGGTACAGGCGTACCTCGCGGGCCGGTACGGGGTCGGTGGCCAGGGAGAACAGGGCCATGCGGTGCCGGTCGGCCGCGGCGCCCGCCCGTTCCGCCTCCGCGACCAGGCGGGCCTGCCAGCGGTTGGCGCACGCCAACGGCACGATGGTGAGCGGCAGCAGCGCGAGCAGCGGGTTGGCGAACGCCAGCAGGACCAGGGCGCCGATGCACCGGGCCACCAGGTTGGCGTTCTCCACGAGGGCCGCGAAGCCGGTGCCGAATTCGCCGCGGCGCTGGCGTACGACCTCGGCGGTGTCCAGGAAGTCGGGGTCCTGGTAGTGCCCGATGTGCGCGGGCGAGGAGCACAGGTTCATCAGGCGACGGTCGAACTCGAGCCCGATGCGGTGCTGCAGGACCAGTCGTACGTCCGTGGCGATGGCCGCCGCCTGGTGCACGAACACCGTGACCACGAGCAGGAGCAGCCCGCCCCGCACGGTCTCCGCGCGGTCGTGGCCGGTGCTTCCGTCGACCATCCACTGCAGGCCGAGGGCCTGGAGCGCGGCGACGACGTTGAGGAGCGGGGAGAGGATCAGGACCAGCAGGGCGCGGCGCGGGTCGACCTGGATCGCCGTGCCGACGAGGAGGCGGATCCCGGCGAGCCCCCTGCGGCCCCGGCTCCGGCGTCCCGGTCCGGCCTTCGCCGCCGCGTCCGCCTTGCCCGTGCCGGTCGTCCTGCCCGCCTCACGCGTCTTGCCCGCCTTGCCCGCCTTGCCGGGCCGGCCCGGGTTGCTCGACTTGCCCGCCTGGCTCGGCTTGCTCGGCTTGCTCGGTTTCGCGTCCCGTCGGCTGTCAGCCACTGTGGCTCCCCTGGCGTACGTCGAAGGGTTCGGACTGCACGCGGAACATCCGCGCGTACCGCCCCTGGGAGGCGAGCAGTTCGTCGTGTGTGCCGTACTCGCTGATGCGGCCGCCGTCCACGACGGCGATCCGGTCGGCCAGGCGCACCGTGGCGAACCGGTGCGAGACCAGGATCGTGGTGAGTCCGGCGGTGATCTCCAGGAAGCGGGCGTACAGCTCGTGTTCGGCCTCGATGTCGAGGTGGGCGGTGGGCTCGTCGAGGACGAGCACGCGGGCGCCGTGCCGGACGGCGTACAGCGCGCGGCTCAGCGCCAGCCGCTGCCACTGTCCGCCTGACAGTTCCGTGCCGTCGGTATAGGCGCCGCTGAGGGGGGTGTTCCAGCCGTCCGGCAGTTCCGGTTCGACGCCGAGGAAGCCGCCGAGCCGGGCGGCTTCGACCAGGTGCCCGTCGTCGGTGGCGGCCGCCTCGATGTGGCCGAAGGTCACGTTGTCCCGTACGGAGAAGGGGTAGCGGACGAAGTCCTGGAACACCACGGCGACTTGGCGCCGCCAGGCCGCCGGGTCGAAGTCGCCGAGGTCCTGGCCGTCGACGGTGATGCGACCCCGGTCGGGGAGGTAGAGGCCGGCGAGGAGTTTGGTGAGGGTGCTCTTGCCCGCGCCGTTGTCGCCGAGGATCGCCAGCGACGAGCCCGCCGGGATGGTCAGGTCCAGGCCGTCGAGTACGCGTGCGGTGGCGCCGGGGTAGCGGAAACGCACCTGGTCGAAGCGGATCTCCCGGTCGGGCAGGGCCGCTGTCGCGGTACGCGTCCCGGGCTCGGCCCTGGTGTCCAGTTCGCCGACCGCCAGGGCCGCGGGCACGGCGGCGCTGGCCGTGTGCAGCGTCCACTGCAGGTCACCGCTGAACCCCAGGGCGAACAGGCCGAGCAGTGCCTGCAGCGCGACCGTCAACTGCCCTACCGACAACGAGCCGTGTGCCGCCGAGAACGCCAGGGTGAGGACGACGGCCAGGTGCGCGGCGAGGAGGAACGCGATCGCCAGAGCGTGCCGTCGCGGGCTCACCCGCGCCCGGCGCATGTGGACCATGCCGTCCCACCAGGCGATGCTGAAGCGCTCGACGAGCCAGGAGCGCATCCCGAAGAGCCGTACTTCCTTCGCGGCGGGCGCGGTGGTCGCCAGTTCCCGCAGGTAGGCGGCGCGGCGCAGTTGTGCGGTGTTGCCGGAGTGGGCGGAGACCGACCGGCCGATCTCCTTCTCCTGCCAGCGGCCGGTGAGCACCCAGGCCGCGCCCAGGACCAACGGCATCCACCACTGCCCGAACCAGCCCAGGAGGGCGGCGGAGACCAGTCCTGTCAGGCGTAGCGGGACGAGCCCGGCCAGCGCGGTGACGGCCTGGCCGGGTGGGTGCGCGCCCAGGCCGACGGCGCGGGCCCGCTCGATCCGGTCGGCGACCTCGGTGTCGTCCAAGTGGTCGATCTGGGCGGGGCGCAGTGCGCCGTCGACGGTCTGCTGGGCGGTCGCCCCGTCCAGGGCGGTGCCGAGGCGGGAGGCCACCATGGTGCGGATCGGGTCGAGGACCACGTCCAGGAGCAGGACGAGGCCGAGGAGCGCTAGCCCCACCGTCATGCTGTTCAGGGACTTGGGGGTGCTGGTGAGCGCGGCCACGAGGTAGCCGGTGGCGAGGGGCAGGAGGGCGCTGCCCGCGGTCTGCGCGAGGATCAGCAGGGCGAGCGCGATGGTCAGGCCCCGGGCGACGCGCGGCAGTTGGCGTATCAGCGCCCACACGGCGCTCCCCGCCTCGGGCGCGCCGCCTGCTTGGGCAGCCTTGGCTGTCATGGATCTGTTCCCCTCCGCCGGATCGAACCCGTCGGCCGTCGTGGCCGAAAAGGTGCGGTGGCCGCTCCGGCTCGGGAGCGGCCACCGCCCGCATGCGTCACCGTCAGTCGCCGACGGTCGGGGGCGGATACATCATGGTGATTCACCTCCTCTCCGTCTCGGGTGCACTGCGTTGCCGGACAGAAAGCTATGCGGCGGGGCGGGCGCGCAGATCCGTAATCGGGTACGCAAAGGCGGAAGGCGACTACGGAAGAGCGTCGGGCCGCATCACCTACGTACGGAGCGCGTCCGTAGGAGCGGGTGGCGATTGCGTACCGCGGTACGGACGACGGGAATTCCCGGGGGTTCCTAGGGTGCGAAGCCGGAATGCTTACTGGCCCTCTGCCTGGAGAAACGTCCATGGAAAAGTCGCTCAGGAACCCCAACGCCGTGATCTGGGACGTCACTTTCGCGTGTCCCCTGCGCTGCGTTCACTGCTATACGGAATCGGGGCGGCGGCCCGCGAAGAACCTCACGTACGAGGAAATGGTGCGGGTCGCCGACGCGATCATTTCCATGCGGCCGAAGATGATTACGCTGTGCGGCGGCGAACCGCTGACCATCAGGCGCATCGTCGATCTGGCGCGGCACTTCGACGACGCGGGGGTGCGGGTCTTCCTGTACACCAGCGGGTGGGCGCTGCCCGCCTCGACGGTCGAGGCCCTCGCCGACGTCGTGACGAAGATCGTGGTGAGCCTGGACGGCGCCACCGCCGAGTCGCACGACCGGATCCGTGGCCGCTCCGGGTCGTTCGCGCGGGCGACGGACGGGCTCGCCCGCATCGACGCGGAGGTCGCCCGGCGGCAGGCGGCGGGGCTGCGGGCGCCGCGGTTCGGCATCGACTACGTCGTCATCCGGAGCAACTTCGACGAGCTGGAGGAGATGTGCGCGCGGGTGGCGCCGCGCTTCCCGCACCTGGAGACGCTGTACTTCGGCGCCGTGGTGCCCACCGGCCTGGCCAGCCGACCGTCGTTCGTCGAGCACGAGCTGCTCAGTGACGAGCAGGTCGCCGAGCTGATCGCCCCGGAGACCCTGCGGCGGCTGCGCGCGGCCGCGCCGGAGTCCGTCACCGTGGAGACCACCGAGAACTTCGAGGTCCAGATGAACCCGGCGTTCCTGGCACGCACCCCGAGCTTCCGCCCCATGGAGATCGAGCCGGACGGCGAGGTGCGCGCGATGCCCATCTACGAGGGCACCGTGGGCAGTCTGCTCACCGAGGACCCGCAGGTGCTGTGGCGGCGGTCGTACGAGCGCTGGGACGACCCGTTCGTCGTGGAGACCCTCAACAGCATCCACAGCCGCGCCGACTGGGCGGAGGCGGTGCGGCGCATCGACGAGCGGTTCGCGTCGGACGAGGACCGGGCGCGGATCGCGGCCCGGCCGGTGCACGTGCCCCTCAGCTCGGCGAGCTGAGGGCCCCGGCGGCAACCACGGTTGCCGCCGGGGGTCGGTCGGAAGCGGTCGTACGCGGGTCAGTACACGTTGACGCCGTACGCGGACAGGGCCTCCCGCACCGGCTGGTGGATGGCGGAGCCGTTGGTGCCGGTGCAGCCGGAGCTGCCGGAGTGGATGCCGAGGGCGACCGTGCCCGCGAAGTGGGCGCCGCCGCTGTCGCCGCCGGCGGAGCAGGCGGTGGTGCGGACCATGCCGTGGACGGGCCCGTCGCCGTAGTTGACGGTGACGTTGACGGCGGTCACGGAGCCGCTGGTGACCTTGGTGGTGGAGCCGCTCTTCTTGATGGCCTGGCCCACGACCGCGTCGGCGGCGGACGAGATCTCCTGGTAGCTGCCGTTGTAGAGGTTGACGTTGCCGGCGGGCGACGAGCCGTTGGTGTAGCGGACGATGCCGTAGTCGTTCGTCGGGAAGCTGGTGCCTTCGCGCACGCCGACGGCCGCACCGCCGGAGGCCGCGGACCAGTTGGCGCTGAGGTTGGTGCAGTGCCCGGCCGTGACGAAGTACCGGGTGGTGCCCTTGGAGACGTTGAAGGCGGCCGAGCAGCGGGAGCCGCCGCCGTAGATGGCGTCGCCGCCCGCCACCTCGCGGTGGAAGGTGCCGGGCACGCGGGTGACGCGTACGGCGCCGTCGAGCGAGTCGGCGACGCGGTTGAGGCGGGCCAGGTCGCGGGCCGAGACCGAGCGGTCGGCCTGGACGGCTATGCGGTTGCTGCGCGGGTCGACGCCCCAGGACGTTCCGGTGATCCTGGCGCGGGACTCCAACGTGTCCATGGCGGCGTCGAGTTGGGCGGCGCTGCGCTGGACGCGCCGGGGGGTGGCGCCGGTCGCGCGGACGCGTTCGGCGGCGTCGTCGCTGGTGACGGTGACGACGAGGTTTCCGGTTTTCCGGTCCAGGTACGTGCCCGCGCTGTCGGCGCCGAGCTGCCGTTCGACCTGGGCGTTCAGAGCGTTGAGACGGGACGCGGAGGGCGTCGGTTCGCTCTGGGCACTGGCGGGGGTGACGCCCAGGGCGAGGGATCCGGTGACGAGCAGGGCGGACAGGCCCAGACGCGCACAGGTGGTGCGTCTCATGTGGGGGGCTCCTTTGACGGTGACGTGTGACGTACCGCGGTACGCGTGGGACGTACCGAGCAGGAACGTGGCATGTCTGCGTCAGTCGCGCAAGGGTCTGGACCTGTCCTGTACAGGTTGTGCCGCGCGGGCGGGCGCCATTCAGGAGAGCTGCTCGGCGAGGTGATCGGGTGTCAGGCGGGCGTGTTCGCGGGTGACGGTGACCAGCTCGGCGACGAGGGGGTGCGGGCCGGGGCGGGTGAAGACGGACAGGGCGCGGCGCCTTCGGGGATGGAGGCGCAGCGCGGTGCCGGGGAAGTCGGGGGTGAGGACGTTGGCGGGCACGAGACCGACGCCGAGTCCGGCGGCGACGAGGCGGGGGACGGCGGCGGTCTGGGTGGAGCGGATCGCGGCGTGGGGGGTGAATCCGGCGGCGGAGCAGAAGTTCTCGACGGTGGCGGCCAGGGCGTGGGTGCGTCCGTACTGGACCCAGGGGCGCTGCGCGAGCTGTTCCAGGCGTACGGTCCTGCGTCCGTCGAGGGGGTCGCCGGGCGGGACGAGGACGACGAACTCCTCGGCGCCCAGCGGATGGTGGGGGCCGTCCCAGCCGTCCGGGAGCGGGCCGATGGCCACGTCGGCGGTGGCGTCCGTCAGGGCGCGGGCGAAGTGGCCGAGGTCGGCGTACTCGTGCAGGACGACGTCGACGCGCGGGTGGCGCTGGTGCCAGGCGGCGAGGACACCGGGGACGACGCCCAGGGCGACGCTCAGGACGGCGGCGAGGTGCACCTCGCCGTGGACCATGTCGGCGACGGCGCGGGCGGCGCCGGTGGCGCGCTCGGCGCCGTTCAGGGCGTGGCGGGCGCCGGGCAGGAAGGCGCGGCCCGCCGGGGTGAGGTGGGCGCCGCGCGGTGTGCGTTCGAGGAGCGGGGTGCCGACGGTGCGCTCCAGGCTTTTGAGCTGCTGGGAGAGGGTGGGCTGGGAGACGTGCAGGAGGGCTGCGGCGTCCGTGATGGAGCCGGTCTCCACGACAGCCAGGAGGTATTCGAGCTGCCGGAGGGTCGGGGGTGCAGGCATAGCCCCACTCTATGTTTCCCCGTGGAATTTCGTCTTTGATCTATGCCTGTCGGGTTCCTAGCATCGACAGGGCCGACGGCGGGGCGCCGAGTCCTTCCGTGCGTGGCTCGGCGCCGCCGCTCGTCGCCCCTCCCCTGCCGTTTTCGATGACTCGGAGTCGTATGCCCAGGAACGCGCTGGCCGCAGCCACAGCCGAGGAGACCGCCCGGGAGCCGTTCGGGGAGACCCCCCGAACGACCTCCCCGGACGCCTCCCGGCCCTCGGCGAAGGGCCCGCTCAACGGCCTCGCCACCCTCGCACTCGCCTACGGGACCCTGTCCGTCGTCGGCGCCCTGTTCCCGCCGGTCCGCACGGTCACCGGCACCGTTCCCGTGCCCGCCCTCGTCCTGGGCGTGACCGGGTGGGCCAACGCCCACCGCATGCACGGGGCGGGACGCAAGCAGGCGATGGCAGGCCTGGCCACGGGGCTGACCGGTCTGGTCCTGATGCTGTGCACGCTGTGATCCGGGCGCGGTGCGCGACACCCGGTCACGCGGTCCGATCCGGGTGCGGTGTACGACGCCCGGTCACCCGGTCTGATCCGGGTGCGGTGTACGACGCCCGGTCACCCGGTCCGACCCGGGTGCGGTGCCACGGTCAGGCGGCGGTGGCGACCTTCCACAGGTAGCCGTCGGGGTCGCTGAAGTGGCCGGAGTACCCGCCCCAGTCGGCGGCGGCAGCCTCCTGCACCACGGTGCCGCCCGCGGCCGCGGCGGCGCGCAGGACCTCGTCCACCTCTTCCCGGGAGCCGGTGAGGAAGTGGTACGAGGTGCCGCGGAACCCGGACCCCGCCGCGGGGACACCGGCGTCGGCCGCCACCGCGTCCCATTCGTAGAGCGCGAGCTGCGAGGAGCCCTCGCCGAGGTCGCACTTGACGAAGCCGGGGAATTCCTGGTCGATCGCGCAGCCCAGGCCTTCGACGTAGAACTTCTTGGCGCGCTCCACGTCCTGGACGCCGAGCATGATGACACTGACCTTCAATGTGGTGTTCATGCAGGCCACACTAGGCGCGGCCGGTGGGCGTCGCTTCTCCGTTCCTGACCGTTCGGCGCGGGAGTCCCGCGCGCCTGTTCGTGGCGGCGGCACCTCCCGATCACAGCGCCGCGAGCGGCTCTGCCTCACTCGACCGTGAGCACGATCTTGCCTCGGATGTGCCCTCGGGCGGCTCGTTCGTGGGCGCTTCGCGCCCGCGCGAGCGGGAACGTGCTGTCGATGCCGACGCGCAGCGTGCCCGCGTCGAGCAGGCGCCCGAGTTCCGCGAGCTGCGGGCCGTTGGAGCGCACTTGGGTGGCCGAGACGGTGGCGTCCAGCTTCGCGGCCTCTTCGGCGTCGTAGTCGCCGGGGAACACCGGGTACACCGCGCCGCCGTGCTTGAGCGTGCGCAGGAGACGGCCGCCGCCCCGACCGCCGACGGCGTCGAGCACGAGGTCGACATCGCGCACGACGTCCTCGGGACGGTTCTTCGTGTAGTCGATGAACTCGTCGGCGCCCAGCTCGCGCAGGAACGACTCGTGCCCGCCCGAGGCGACCGCGACGACGCGCGCGCCCTTCCACTTGGCGAGCTGCAGCGCGAAGTGCCCCACGCCGCCCGCCGCGCCGTTGATGAGCACCGTCGTCCCGGTGTTCAGCGGCAACGGGCGATGGCGTGCCGCCTGGAACGGCGACGGGTGATCGTGTCCGAGCTCGATCAGGAACTGCCACGCGGTGAGCCCTGCCATCGGCACCCCGGCGGCGTGCACATGGTCCACGTGAGCGGGCTTGCGGGCGAGGTGCGCGGCGGGCGCGGCGACGTACTCGGCGTACGCGCTGCCCTCAAGGCTGGGAAAGCGCAGGAGACCGAAGACCTCGTCGCCGACGGCGAAGCCGCGCACGTCCGGGGCGACGGCCTCGACGACGCCCGACACGTCCGTCCCCAGGATGGCGGGCAGCGTCAGCGTCGGCCTCTTGTCCGGCGGTATGTTCCGCATGCCTTCGCGCACGTACCAGTCGGGCGGATTGATGCCCACCGCGCGCACGCGCACGAGCACCTCACCGGGGCCCGGCTCGGGAATGGGCACCTCGTCGTCGCGCAGCACCTCGGGGCCGCCGAACTCGTGGACCCGGATCGCCTTCATCGTGCCTGTGGGCATGGCTGTCACCTTTCCCTGCAGCGGACTATCCTTAGCGGAGCAGTGCTCCGAATATATGGAGCACTGCTCCGCTTGGCAAGGAAGACCTGGCGGGAGATGGGGCGAGGAAGGCACATGCGAGCCGACGCGAAGAAGAACTACGACCACCTGCTCGTCGTCGCGCGCGACGTCGTGGCCGAGCAGGGCGCCGACGCGTCACTGCGCGATGTCGCCCGCAGGGCCGGCGTCGGCCTCGGCACGCTGTACCGCCACTTCCCGACGCGCGAGGCGCTGCTAGAGGTCCTGCTGCGCGCGAGGTTCGACGAGTTGGCGGCGCGGGCGGCCGCGCTCGAGACGCCCGGTTCGCCCGCGGACGCGCTCCTCTCGTGGCTGCGCGACTGCGTCGCGGGCGCGCATGAGTACCGGGGCGTCGTGACACTGATGGTGGCCGCCATCGAAGATCCCGAGTCCGCGCTCCACGCTTCGTGCGTCGCGATGCGCGCGGCGGGCACCCGCCTCCTCACCCGCGCCCAGGCCGCGGGCGCGGCGCGGGCCGACATCGACGGCACCGATCTGTTCGCACTGGTCGGAGCGCTCGCATGGCTCAACGACCAGCCCTCGCTCGCGCCCCGCGCCGACCATCTCTTCGATGTCGTCGCGAGCGCGGTGCTGACCCGCGGGCCGTCGCAGGGATAGGCCGCCCACGATCACGACGAGCGGGGTGAGGCAGGGCAGCACGACGCCGCCGCGGCTCCGGCCAGGAGCCGCGACGGCCGTCCGCGCGCCGGTCAGTGGGCGGCCTGGGCCTCGGCGATCGCCTGGTCCAGGATCGTCAGGCCGAGGGAGAGCTCGTCCTCGGTGGCGGTCAGGGGCGGCGCCATGCGCAGGACTCCGCCCATGCCGGGGAGCTGGACGATGTTCATGTGGAGGCCGAGTTCGAGGCAGCGGCGGGTGACCCGGGCGCCGAGTTCGCTGGAGCTGCGCTTCGTCTCGCGGTCGGTGACGAGTTCGAGTCCGGCCAGCAGGCCGCGGCCGCGGATGTCGCCGACGACTTCGTGGCGGGTGGCGATGTCGGTCAGGCCGTCGCGGAGGAACGTGCCGAGCGCGCGGGCGCGTTCGTCGAGCTTGTCGGCGATCAGGACGTCGAGGACGGTGTTGCCGACGGCGGCCACCAGTGGGTCGGCGACGTGCGTGGTGAAGAACAGGAACCCGCGGTCGTGCGCCTCCTGCTCGATCTCGGCGCTGGTGATCACGGCCGCGAGGGGCAGTCCGGCGCCGAGCGTCTTGGACAGCGTGAGGATGTCGGGGACGACGCCGTCGCGTTCGAAGGCGTACCAGGTGCCGGTGCGGCACAGGCCGGTCTGGGCCTCGTCGAGGATCAACAGCATGCCGCGTTCACGGCACTTGGCCTGCAGCGCGGCGAAGTACCCGAGCGGCGGCTCGATGATGCCGCCCGAGCTGAGGATCGGCTCCACGAGGCACGCGGCCAGGCTGCCCGTCGACTGGGCGTCGATCATCTCGAAGGCGAAGTCGAGCTGGCGCCGCCAGTCCAGGGAGCCGTCGGGGGCGGTGAAGTCGGGCCGGTACGCGTTCGGCGCGGGGATGGCGAAGTTGCCGGGCGCGGCCGGGCCGTAGCCCTTGCGGCCCGCGCTGTACGTGGCGGACGCGGCGGCCTGCGTCATGCCGTGCCAGGACCGCGCGAACGACACGATCTCGTGCTTGCCGGTGACGAGCTTCGCCATCCGGATGGCGGCCTCGTTGGACTCGGCGCCGGTCGTCAGGAGCAGCGCCTTCTCCAGCGGCGCGGGCAGCGTCTCCGCGAGGCGGCGGGCGAGGTCGACGACGGGGCGGCTGAGCATGCCGCTGAAGAGGTGGTCGAGGGACGCGATCTGCCGCTGGACGGTCGCGACGATCTCCGGGTGCGAGTGGCCGAGGATCGCGCTCATCTGGCCGGAGGTGAAGTCGAGGAGCTTCCGGCCGTCGGCGGTGTAGACGAAGCTTCCGGCGGCGCGGTCGATGACCTCGCGGGTGAATTCGCCGCCGTAGCGGACGAGGTGCTTCTCGGCGTCGGCCCAGAAGGCCTCGGTGGAGGGCGTCGTGGAGGGCACCGTGGAGGGCGGTGGTGCGGTGGGGCCGGAGGACGGCGGGACGGTCGGGCCGGAGGGCGGCGGGGAGGTCGGGGTGGGGGTCGTAGCAGCCATGTCTTCGACCGTAGGTCGCCCCCGAGCGACACGTCCATCTCACAATTCCGGCTGTCCTGTTCGGCAAAACCGCACAACAATGAGGGCGTGATGAACCCCTGGAGACTGCGGCTGCTGAGCCAGCTGGACACACTGGGCACCGTGCGGGCGGTCGCCCAGGCCGCGAACCTGAGCCCGTCGAGCGTGTCCCAGCAGCTCGCCGTGCTCGAGTCCGAGACCCGCACCCAGCTGCTCGAACGTACGGGGCGCCGGGTGCGCCTCACCCCGGCCGGGCTGATCCTCGCGCGCCGGGCGCGGGCCGTCCTCGATCACATGGACAGCGTCGAGGCGGAGCTGCGCGGCTTCGGCGAGGAACCGGCGGGCCTGGTGCGGCTCGGGGCGTTCCAGAGCGCGATCCACACGATGGCCGTCCCGGCGGTGACCCGGCTGAAGCGCGCGCATCCGCACCTGGACGTCGAGGTGCTGCAGCTGGAGCCGCACGAGAGCATGCCCGCGCTGCGGGTCGGCGACGCGGACATCATCATCACGACCACGGACTTCGACGAGCTGCCCCTCGGCCCGGACCTCGACCTGGTCCCGCTGGCCAGGGACCCGATCCTGCTGGTGGTCCCGCCCGGGCATCCGGCGGCGGGGCGCGGCGCCGTGGACCTCGCCGCGTACGCGGACGAGCCGTGGGCGTTCGACATGCCGCAGTCGTACATGGCCAACCTCGCGCTGCGGCTGTGCCGCCAGTCGCGGTTCGAGCCGCGCGTGGTGTGTCGCTTCAGCAACTACATGATGACGCTGCAGCACGTCGAGGCCGGGCTTTCGATCGCGCTGCTGCCCGGCCTGACGGTCGACCGCAGCCGCTTTCGCGTCGCCACCACGGAACTGGCGGCTCCGTTGACGCGCACGATCACGGCGGCGGTCCGCCGCGGCTCACCGCCTCGGGCGGCGGTGCGGGTCGTCCTTGAGGCGTTGCGGGATCCGTCGGAGGAGCTGCCGTTGCTGAGTCGTGAGTAGCGAGCGGGGCCCTGCCCTTGGAGTTCAGCGGGCCGCCGGTGTCAGTAGCTGTCGGCTCCGGGTGCGGTGCCCACCGCGACCCGTCACAGGCGCGGGTCGCGGTGGGTGGGGTCGCCGTCGAGGACGGTGAGCAGCACCGGCAGGTCCGGGAGGTCGGTGGCCGCGGTCGTGAGGGGGTTGTCGGCGAAGACCGTCAGGTCGGCGCGGTGGCCGACCGTGATGCGCCCGGCCTCGTGCTCCTCCCCCGCCGCGTAGGCGGCGTTGACGGTCATGCCCTGGAGGGCTTCCAGGGCCGTGAGTGCCTGGTGCGGGCCGTGCGGGGGCCGGGTGAGGTCGCGGCTGGGGCGGCGGTGGCGGGCGCCCGCCATGACGGCCGACGGGGGGTAGGGGGCGATGGGCCAGTCGGAGCCGAGGACGACGACGGCGCCGGAGTCGTGCAGGTCGCGGCAGCGCCAGGCGCGGGCGGCGCGCTCCTCGCCGAGGCGGCGCGACCAGTTGTCGGTGTGGTCGGCGCGGGTGAAGTCGCAGCAGTGGGTCGGCTGCATGGAGGCGATGACACCGAGGTCGGCGAAGCGGCGCAGGGTGTCGTCGGGGACGGTCTCGATGTGCTCGATCCGGTGCCGTACCGGACGCGGGTCGTCGGACTGGGCCTTTTCCACGGCGTCCAGGACGTGGCGTACGGCGGCGTCGCCGATGGCGTGGGTGGCGATGGGCACGCCCGCCCGGTGGAGTTCGCCGACGACGCGGGTGTACTCCTCGGGGTCCGGCCAGAACGCGTGGCGGGACTCGCCGTGGCAGTCGGGGTGTTCCAGCCAGGCGGTGCCGTTGTCGATGGTGCCGTCCATGAAGATCTTGACGCCGTCGGTCCGCCACAGTCGTCCGCCCGCGCCCTGCTGCTCGATGAGCGTACGCAGGCCGTCGGCGTCGGTGCCGGGCTGGCACCAGGGCGCGACGCGCAGCCGCAGCGGCAGGTCACCGGCGGCGTCGAGCTCGGCGTAGAAGGCGAGGCTGTCGCCGCCTGCGTCCATGGCGTGGCCGCCGGTGAGGCCCGTGGCGGCCATGGCGCGCAGGACGGCGGCGAGCCGTTCCCGGCGCTCGTCGCGGGTGGGCTGCGGGGCGGCGCGTTCCACGAGTGCGCAGGCGGCTTCTTCCAGGAGCAGGCCGGTGGGGCGGCCGTCGGCGTCGCACACCACTGCGGCGGTGGCCTGGTCGAAGGTGCGCGGCCCGGTGACGCCCGCGAGTTCCAGGGCGCGGCGGCTGGCCAGCATGGAGTGCGCGTCGAAGAGCAGCATCAGGGCGGGTACGCCGTCGAGGACGGCGTCGAAGGGGGCGGTTTCGACGGGGGCTCCGGCGAAGACGTTGGGGTCGAGGCCCCATCCGTGCAGCCATGCCCCGGGGGCGAGGTCCCGTACCGCGCGGGCGAGGGCCGTGCGCACCTGCTCCACGTCTTCGCAGCCCGTGAGGTCGAGCCCGTGGGTCAGTTCGGCGCCGGTGACGGGGTGGATGTGTCCGTCGACGAGGCCGGGGGTGACGACGGCGCCGTTGAGGTCGATCACCGTGGTCGACGCGTCGGCGAGCGCGCGGATGTCCCGGGTGTCGCCGAGGGCGGTGATACGTCCGTCGGCCGCCGCGAGCGCGGTCTGCGGGAGGAACTCGCCGGTGACGGGGTCGAGCAGGCGGGCCGAGAGGAGGACGAGGGAGGTGCGCACGGGGGCTCCTTGGGACACGGGGGCTCTGTGGGACACAGGGGCTCTGTGGGATGCGAGGGCTCTGTAGGACGCGAGGGTTCGGCGAGATAGAGGGGTTCGGTGAGGCAGAGGGATTCCGCGAGACACGGGGGCTCTTGAGAGATGAGGGCTGCCGGCGGGACGAGGCACCCTTGAGGGCGAAGGCCTTTGAGGCGGGTCAGTTCGGGGCGCCGGCCAACGTGCCGGCGGGCAGGCCGAGTTCGCGTTCCGCGGTGGTGACGGGCAGGCGCCGGACGGCGGGTGGGCCGCCGTCGGCGCTCGCGTTGTTGACGAGCATGCCCAGGCCGTCGAGGACGACCAGGATCTGAATGGCCGTCATCAAGGGGTCCTCCGTACGGAATTCGCCCGTCTCGACGCCGTCGCGGATGACTCCTTCCAGACGGTCGCGCCAGGCGTCCTCCTGGACGGAGACGCGGTCGCGCAGCGCGGGGCGGTAGCGGCTGAGGTGCCGGGCGTTGAGCCACAGCCTGCTGACGTCGTCGTACGCCTCCCCCGTCGTGCGGGCGAAGAACCGCGCCAGATGCCGGGTGGGGGTGGCGTCGGCCCGGTCGGCCGGGAGGAGTTCGTCGAGTTCGGAGCCGACGGCGTTGCCGTAGGCCTCGGCCACGAGGTCGTCCACCGCCGGGAAGTAGTGACTGATCAGCCCCGGCCGGACGTCGAGCTCCTCCGCGACGCGCCGGAGGGTGATGCACTCCAGCCCTTCCGCCAGTGCCACACCGGCGGCAGCCGCAACGATTTCCGCACGTCTGGCCGCTGGAGATTTGCGAATTCGCTTGTTCTGGACGCTTGACGGCATGGATTCCATGCTATTGAGTGTGCGACCAATAAGCAAGCAGGTGGGCTACCAGAGCATCCGGAGGGGCCGCATGGCGTCCACGATTCCCGACCCGCCCGAGAGCACCTGCACCGCGCGACCGGAGGCGGAGCCCTCCCCCGGCAGGCAAGGGGCACGGTCCCCCGGTGGGCAGGAGGTACGGCCGTCCCCCAGCAGGCAAGAGCTACGACCGACGGCCGACAAGCCAGCGGCACCACCCACCGCCGACGAGCAGCAGGCCCGGCCCGCCTCCGACGTCGCGGGCCGCGTCGAAGCGCACGGCATCGACTACATCCCCGAGCACGAACGCCACGGCCACCCACGCCAGTTGTTCTCCGTCTGGGCGGCGGCCAACGTCAACTACCTGAGCCTGGTGGTCGGCGGCACCCTGATCCTCATGGGCCTGACGCTGGGGCAGGCCCTCGTGGTGATCGTGGTGGGCAACCTGTTCTGGCTCCTCACCGGCCTGCTCTCCATATCCGGCCCGGCCGCGGGCACGCCCAGCGAGGTGATCACGCGGGCGATCTACGGAATCCGTGGCAATCGCGTGAACAACGCCGTCGTCGGCTGGATGATCTCCGTCTGCTACTTCGCCCTGAATCTGGCCGCCGCCGCGACCGCCGCGTTCTCCCTCGTCGAGAAGGCGGGTCTGACCGCGAGCACGGGCGTCAAGATCGTCGTGGTCCTTGTCATCGCCGCCATCACCCTGACCATCGGTGTGTACGGCCACGGCCTGATCATGAAGCTGTACCTGCCGATCACCCTCGCCCTGACCGCCGTGTTCGCCGTCGTCGCGGTCAGCGTGCTCCGGCACACCGACTTCTCGTACGCGCCGCCCGCGCCGCTCAGGGGAGCCGAGCTGTGGACGGTTCTCGTCGCCGGGGTCACCCTCATTTCGTCCGCGCCGCTGTCTTACACCACCAGCGCCGACTTCGCCCGCTATCTGCCGCGTACGACCTCCGTGAAGGCGGTGCTCGGCTGGACCGCGCTCGGCGGGTTCGTGCCCGGCGTCGTCGTCTGCTCCCTGGGCGCCTGCGCCGCGTCGGCGGTCGACATGGCGGACCCGCAGTCCGGGCTGCGGAAGATCCTGCCGGGCTGGTTCGACCCGCTCTTCCTGCTCGCCCTGATCCTCGGCACGATCGCCCTCAACGCCCTGACCGCCTACAGCGCGGGGCTCGCGCTCCAGGCCGTCGGCATCCGCATCCGCCGCTCCCTCAGCGTGCTCGCCGACGGGACCGCCGCCGTCTCCCTCACCCTGTACGCGCTCCTCGTCTCCGACTTCCTCGACACCGTCAGCAACGTCCTCCAGCTCACCGTCGTCCTGCTCGGCCCGGCGATGACCATCTACGCCACGGACATCTGGCTGCGCCACAACCACTACGACGGCCCGACCCTCATGGACGAGACCCCCGACAGCCCATTCTGGTACACCGCCGGCGTCAACACGGCGGGAGCCCTGGCGCTGGCCGGAGGTGTGGCCGCGTCCGCTCTGTGCGTCAACACCCTCTACACGGGGCCGATCGCGCGGGCCCTGGACGGCCTGGACCTCGCGCTGCCCGTCGGGATCGTCGTCT
Source organism: Streptomyces flavofungini (assembly GCF_014650815.1). Classification (GTDB taxonomy): domain Bacteria; phylum Actinomycetota; class Actinomycetes; order Streptomycetales; family Streptomycetaceae; genus Streptomyces; species Streptomyces flavofungini. The sequence continues at coordinate 434,926 of NZ_BMVR01000007.1, read as the reverse complement.
CCGGGTCGCTGTACGCGATCCTCAGCCGTCGGATGCGCCCCTCCGGATCAGTCGACGCCCCGTGCGGGTGACGGCGTCGCCCGCACCCTGCCGCGTGAACGAGGGCACGGTCCTCAACCGCACTCCGCAGTCCGTCATTCGCAGCCGGTCCGTGGGCGTACAAGCCCGGGCCCGTACGGCGTGTCTTCGCATGCAACGGGGGCCGTTCGGCTCTCCGTCCCACTTGTTCCGACGTCCGTGGCATTCACGACGTCCGTTCAACTCGTTCCCACGGGGGGACCACATGAGCCTGCCCCGCACCCACACGCGTACGCGCCGCAGCGTCACCGCTGCCCTCACCCTCGTCATGGCGGCCGCCCTCGGAGCCGCCGGTGCCGGGTCCTCCACCGCGGGGACCGCCGCCCCGCAGACCCGGCAGATCGCCTCGTCCGCCCTCGGCTCCGACTACAAGATCACCCTGACCGCGCTGCGCTCCACCGAGGACCAGTACGCCGCCTCCGTACGCCTGCAGGTCTACCAGCAGCGCAACGGCGCCTGGAAGGAATCGGACCGCGTCACCGTCGGCGACGTCGACGGCTGGTTCTGGTACCCGCTCACCGGCAAGGGCGCCGTCTGCGCGTTCTCGACGGCCAGTACCGAACCCGCGCCGTTGAGCGTGCGTCTGCTCGTGACGCCGTCCATCGGCTGCTCCGATGCCGCGCGCTTCGTCGTGAAACAGGGCCGGGTGTACGCGGGCTGATCCCGAGGCACCACCACCTGTTCGCGCCGCGTCGGCGGCCCGGCGGCCGGGCTCCCCGAGCCCGACCTGCCACGAGCGATCAAAGAATCGCGCACTCAAGCAGTCAGGCGTGCGAACGGCGAGGTGTCGCCACCGCGCGCGATTCCGCTTCGTCCCCCTTTTGACTTTCCCTGTATCAACCATCGCAAAGAGCACGGAAAATAACGTCTAGGTACATCCAACTGGCCAAAAATAGGTCTACACCACGGACCGGAGGAGAGAATTCTGGCCCCGTTCGTCGAGACGCGGGTGCGGGAGACGACCACTCCGGCATGCCGATCTCCGAGGGGAGTCCGTGGTGTGGGACGTGGCAGGGCGAAGGCGGGGCGGATCGCCTCGGATGCGGCTGAACGATTATTCGCGGCGGGGCAGTTGTTGCGGCGGGTGCCGACCACGCCCGAGGGACGAGCGGTCTTCCGTACGGATCAGCAGGTCAACGACCAGCCGTACCGTGAGCGTTGGGCCCACGACAAGGTGGCGTGCTCCACTCACGGGGTGAACTGCACGGGGTCGTGTTCGTGGCAGGTGTACGTCAAGGACGGTCTGATCACCTGGGAGACGCAGGCGACCGACTACCCCTCGACCGGGCCGGACCGGCCGGACTACGAGCCGCGGGGCTGCCCGCGCGGGGCATCGTTCTCCTGGTACACGTACTCGCCGACGCGGGTCCGCTATCCGCTGGCCCGGGCGTCCTCGTAGAGATGTTCCGGGACGCAAAGGCCCGGTATGGCGGTGGCCCGGTGGCGGCGTGGGCGGAGGTCACCGGTGATCCGGACCAACGCCGCCGCTACCAGGCAGCCCGTGGCAAGGGCGGCCTGGTGCGCGTCAGTTGGGCCGAGGCCCTGGAGATCGCGGCGGCCGCGCATGTGCACACGCTCCAGGAGCACGGCCCCGACCGGATCGCGGGCTTCTCCCCGATCCCGGCGATGTCGATGGCCTCGCACGCGGTCGGCGCCCGGTTCCACGCGTTGATCGGCGCGCCGATGCTGTCGTTCTACGACTGGTACGCGGACCTGCCGATCGCCTCGCCGCAGGTGTTCGGCGACCAGACGGACGTCCCCGAGTCCGGCGACTGGTGGGACGCCTGCTGTACGCGGCCACACTGGCGTCCGTCGTGCGGCGGTTGCGGTGCGACCTGCCCCCGCCGGATCGGCTGGCGCCGAGCTACTGGGTCACCATGGGCGCCGCCGCCATCAGCACCCTCGCGGTGCCCAACTCCTTACCCACGACCAACTCCTGCCGACGGTGGCCCGCGCCCCGCTCGGCGCCGCGGTCGTCGTGCTGTGGTCCTGGGCCACCCTCCTGATCCCCGTCCTGCCGGCCACCGGTGTCTGGCGGCATCTGCGCCATCGCGTCCCGCTCGCGTATGAGCCCGCGCTGTGGTGCATCGTCTTCCCGCTGGGGATGTACGCCACCGCTACCGCGCACCTCACGGCGGCGCATCTCGCGGCGGCGCAGCGCATCGGCGCCTCGACGCTGCCCCAGCGGCCCTTGGCGTGGGTGGCCTTGGCGGCCTGGGTCGCGGTCGGGACGCGGTGGCTCACGGGGCGGTGGGCTCCGGGGCGACCGTCGGGGCGGCCTGCGGCGAGGGCCTGAGCGGCGCCCAGGCCCACGACCCGCCTCCCGCGCGCGTGGCGGGAGGCTCCGTACCGGCTGCTTCGCTCACCCGCAGGTACGGGGGTGCTACTTGCCCATCGGCGAGACCGCGATGCAGCCCGCCACGACGTTCTCGCCGGAGGCCTCCTTGATGACCTTGCCCTTGTAGATCACCTTGCAGGTGAGGTCGGAGCCGGTCGGGTCCGTCGAGATCGGGACGACGGTGGGCGGCATGATCCCGCGCAGCGTCACCGTCTTCTTCCACGGCAGCGGCACCTTGCTGACCTTCTCCAGCTTCGGGTTGGACGCGGAACCTCCGCCGGCGGCGAACTCGATCTCGTCGACGCTCTTGCCGGACACCTCGTAGGTCACTTCGTACTTCTCGTTGACGGCCTTGTCCACGGCGTCGACGGCCTTCTTCTCGGCCTCGGAGCAGGCGCTCAGCGTGAGCAGGAGACCGGCGGCGGCGAGGGTGCACACGGTGGCGCGAATGCGTCTGTTCATGGCGGCAGACAACAGTAAAGGCCTCGCAAAGTCAATCTGCGCCGCTGCCATAACCCCAGTTCAGAGGGGATTGAGGGCATCCGCTTCGGCGCGGCCGCCGCCACCTAGGACGGAATTTGACCTCTTTTGCTTCTACGGTGGCGGCCATGGACATCGACACGGACATCGACACCACCGCGGGCCCGCACCTGTCGTGGCGGCAGGTATGGACCCGGCGCATGGCGCGGCACGGGTTGACGGGTGCGTCGCCCGCCACCGCGGAGCCGTCCCGGGTCGCCGACATCGTGGCCGCCATGTGCGGGGCGCACGCCCAGGTGATGTCCGCCGCCGAACTGTCGATCGGCGCGCGGTCGGGCGGCGGCACCCGCGCCGATGTCCGTGCGGCGCTCCGCGGGCCGGACGGCCTGGTCAAGACGTTCGGGCCGCGGGGCACCGTGCATCTGCTGCCCGCGCGCGATCTGCCGATGTGGACCGGGGCGCTGTCCGCGCTGCCGTCGGGGCCGGGTGCGATGCCGAAGGGGTCGCGACTGACGGACGAGCAGGCCGAGCAGGTCGTCGAGGCGATCGCCGTCGCGCTGGAGGACGCCGCCGACGACGGGCTGACCGTCGAGGAGTTGGGCGACGCGGTCGTCGGGGCCACCGGCCCGTGGGCGGGCGACCTGGTGATCCCGGCCTTCCAGGGGATGTGGCCCCGCTGGCGCCAGGCACTGGTCCCCGCGGCCCGCCGGGGCGCGCTGTGCTTCGGCCCCGACCGGGGTCGCAAGGCCACCTACGTCAGCCCTCGGCGACGGCTGCCCGGCTTCCGGCCCGCGCCCGCCGACGAGGCCCTGGGCGCGCTCGTCGAGCGCTACCTGTACGCCTACGGACCGGCGACGCCCCGGCAGTTCGCCCAGTGGCTGGGCGCACCCGCCCCGTGGGCGGCCACGCTCTTCGACAAGCTGACCGCCGACGGGAGCCTGCGCCAGATCGATGTCGAGGGCAGCACCGGCTGGCTGGGCGCTTCCGACGACGGGGAGGCGGACCAGGGACCACAGCGTGCCGCTCCTGCGACAGCGCTGCGGCTCCTGCCCTACTTCGACGCGTACGTGGTGGGCTGCCACCCGCGCGACCGGCTCTTCCCCGGCCCGGCCGCCGCCCGCGCCCTGTCCCGCACCGGCCAGGCGGGCAACTACCCGGTGCTGCTGATCGACGGGACGGTCGCCGGGGTGTGGCATCTGCGACGCTCCGGGCGGAAGGCGGACCTGACCGTGGAGCCGCTGGCCCCGCTCAGCGCGGCCAGGCGGCGGGCTCTGGACAAGGAGGCCGCTCGGATCGGTACGTTCCTGGACGTCACGGACCTGCGCCTGACCATCGGTACGGTCACGGCGGGCCAGCACGCCTGATCAGTGCGCGGCACGAGCAGCCTCCACGTCATCCAACTGCCTTCATTCCACAGCGTGTTACGACATCAGGTCGACGGGGGCAGCCGCAGGTCCGGCAGGGCGGCTTCGGTGCGGGCGAGGACGATCTGGTCGAACAGCGCGCCGTCGCCGTTGCTGCGCACGACGAGTTGGTCGGTCGATGGCGTAGAACCAGCCGGACTCGGCCGCCTCGACGGCCGACGGCGCGTAGTAGCCGTCCGTGTCGTTCGCGGTGAAGTCGTCGATGCTGCCGAGCGAGTTGAACTCGGGATCCCAGAAGTCGATCCGGTGCGGGAAGTGGGTCTCGGCGGTCGCGATCACGCCGTCCGCGTTGACCGTGATGGCCAACGCCGCGTACCCGACCCGCCCGAACCGCTGCTTCGAACCGTCCGGCTCCAGTCGCACCGCCTGCCCGTCCGCGCGGCCGGCGATCACCAGATAGACCTTGTCGTCCCGGCCGAGGCCCAGATGCAGGGCCGGAACGTCGAACGCGGGATGGTGCCTGGACACGACGTGCTCGATGGTCCTCACGGTGACTCTCCCTCAGGAAGCCGTGCGCCGACCAGGCGCCGTTGGCGATGCCACGGATCAGCTTCTCGTCATGAACACGAACAGGGAAATCGCCATGACGAGCGAATGGGCAAACTTTTGTGCGGTTGTGTGACTGTGCGGCTGGACGGCTGCGCGGCCTGGGTGGACGGTTCGCGGCGATGCGCCTGCGGCGCCGCAGAGCGTGTGCCCCGCGCGTCCGGGGACGTGCGGGGCACACGGCGAGCAGGTGCGGTGCGGGTCAGTGGGTGGTGTTGAACTCGCGTGCCACCTGTGGCGCGGCCTTCAGGACCGTCGTGCTGTGGCTGTCGGCCTCGGTGACCTCGGTGAGCTTGTGTGCGGCGCCGTTGGTGGTCAGTTGGCGTGCGCAGTGTGCGGAGTTCTTGAAGGGGACGTCTTCGTCGGCCTTGGAGTGGAAGAGGTGGACGGGGACTTGGGGGCGCCAGTCGCAGGTGGTGTCCAGGGCCCGCAGGTTGCGGCGGAGTTCGCCGGTGGGGTGGCGGATCTTGTTGAGGAAGGCCGGGGTGAACAATTCCTTGGAGGTCTTCGGCAGTACGGCTGCGATCTGCTCACCTGTGTGGTTGCCGTCGAAGAGGGACTCCACCTTCTTGTCGTACGGGGCGCGGAAGGCGTCCTTCGGCGTGGTGTAGAGGCCGTACATGCGGTTCCACGCGGTCGCGAAGTAGGCGAGGTAGAGGGAGGAGCGGGCGATCTCGTCGTTCGCCGCGGCGGCCTCGAAACCGGTCAGGTCGAAGGGGCCTGCGATGGGGGCGAGGGCGCCCAGGCGGAAGTAGCGGTCGGTGCCCTGTTGGAGGGCCCGGCCCAGCATCATCGTGGCGGGCCCGCCCTGGGAGAAGCCGCTGATGAGGACGCGTCGGTCGAGGTCGCGCCCGTCCCGCTGGACGAAAGCGCGGGTCGCCCGGAGCGCGTCCAGTGGTGCGGTGACGGTCGCCTTGGGGTGGCCGTACGGATGGGATCCGGGGCCCTCCCCCAGGCCGAGGTAGTCCGGCGCGGACACCGCGAGGCCGGTCGAGGCGAACAGCAGCGCCGTGGCCCGGTCCATGGACTCGTCGTTGACCGAGGCCACCTCGCCCCGGAACACCTCGGTGCCGTGCAGCCAGGACACGACCCGGAGTTCACGGTCATCGTTCCTGGGCACCACGACCAGCTGGCTGGCCGTGGTGGGACGGCCTTCGGTGTCGACCGTGCGGTACACGATCCGGTGTGCCCGCACGCCGTAGCGGACCTGTTCCGCGTCGATGCCTGCCGTCTTCAGGCGGGCGGCGACCTCCTTCGCGTTCAGGTCCGCCACGGGTGTCGCCGAGATCACCGAGCCGCGAGCCGCGGCTTGCTGCGGGTGGGCGGCCCGGGTGGCGGGTGAGGCGGCGTTCTGGGTGTCCGCATGCCCTGTGCCTGCGAGTACGGTCGCGGCGCACACCAGGGCGAGTGCGCCGGACGCCGGGAATCTTCCAGGTAACCGAGTGAAGGTCATGTCGGCGACTCTGCCGTTTTCGGCACCCGGGGTGCACTGGGGTGATCCTCCGCTTCGGCGAGGGGGTTTGCCCCTGCAAGGCGAGGGGGTTCGCCGCTGCGGAGTGCGGGGGTTTTCCCTACAGGTGGAGCCGTTCGCAGGCACAGGCGGAGCCCTTCGCAGGCTGCTTCACGGGTGTGCGGTCCGGGTCCCTTTTGCGCATGAGCATGCCTCTGAGCTGCTGGGTCACCTCCAGGTTCCCCAGTCACCGGAAAGTGCGTTCTTCCAGGTCAGCGCTCACTCTCTTAGCGTTCCCGAGTAACCACAAGGAACCGAGAGCGCCCGCTGGTTCGGCGGCCGCGTGCGAGCCCCGTGGGCGCTCATCGCGAGGAGAGGCGGACAGCATGGCCATCACCCTGGTCAACCCCAGCGGATTGCCGGAGATCGACGCGTACCGGCAGGTGTCGATCGCGACCGGGTCGAAGCTGGTCTTCGTGGCCGGGCAGGTCTCGTGGGACGCCGACGGCGTCACCGTCGGCGCGGGCGACCTCGCCGCTCAGGTCGAGCAGTGCTATCTCAATGTCGCGACCGCGCTGGCCGAGGTCGGCGGTTCCTTCGGCGACGTGGCGAAGCTGACCGTGTACGTCGTCGACTGGTCTCCCGACAAGATGCCCGCGTTCCTGGAAGGCGTCTCCCGGGCGGCAGCGAAGCTGGGGGGAACCCCGGTGCCGCCCGGCACGTTGTTGGGTGTGGCGGCGCTGGACGTTCCCGATCATCTGGTCGAGCTGGAGGCCACCGCGGTCATCGACTGAGGGCCGCCGCCCGCACGCGGCGCGCCTCAGGCCTCGAAGCGCTCCGTGTACGCCTCGGTCGGCGGGAACGGCGCGGACCCCGTCATGCCCGCCGACCAGTAGCCCGCGGTCCCCGGGACGGGGGTGACGTCGTTGAGGTACGGCGCTGCCGCCCCGGCCGGGCCCCGCACCACGGTCCACGTGTCGCCGTCCCGGCGCAGGTAGGTGCTGCGGGCCTGGTCCTGGTAGTTCCAGCCCGATATCCACGCGGCGCGGCCCTGCACGTCGGCGGCGACGCCGGTCAACGAGCCGACCACGAAGCCCGGTTGTACGCGGGTCCAGGCCGTGCCGTCCCAGTGGCCCAGGACCGGGTTGCCGGGGCGTCCGGGCGGGCCGCCGACGCCCGCGTCGGTGCCCACGGCCCAGACGTCGTCCGGCCCGGCGGGGTGCAGATCGCTGACGCTCAGCCGGGCACCGGTGATCGGCGGCAGGACCGTCCACGTACCGTTCCAGCGGGCCACGAGTCCCGACCAGCCGCCGCCGGACGCCTGGTCACCGGCCACCCACACCTCGCCCGACGCCCCCAGGACGACCCGGTACAGACTCGCGCCCGCGACCGGCAGCGGGTCGAGCCACCGCCACTGCTGCCCGTCCCCGTGCAGCAGGCGGGCCGCGCCGCCCCGGCTGCCGCAGGCCCACACCTGCCCGTCGGCGCCGACCGCCACCCCGTCGAGGCGCACGCCCGACTCGCCCTGCCCCGGGAACGCGGCCGGGCGCCAGGTGGTCCCGTCCCACCGCAGCAGCGGGCTGGCCGTGCCGGTGGGCATGCCGACGCTCCAGGCCGAGGCCGAGGACGTACCGGCGACGTCGCTCAACCGGCTGTGCGCCAGGTGCGACAGGTCGGTCTTCGTCCAGGTGCTGCCGTTCCACAGCATCGCGAGAGCACGCCCACGTGACGGTCCTGCGAGGCCCTCCTCGCCCACGGCCCACGCCAGTTGGGTGGTGGCTGCGGCGATGCGGCGCAGTTGCGATGCGGGGGTGCTGCCGGGCGCCGGTACGGCCTGCCAGCCTTGCGCGCGCGGTGCCGCCGTGGCGGCCCGGACCGGGTCCGCACCCAGTGCGATCCCCGACAGCGCCCCCGCCATCCCTGCCACAAACCGCCTACGTCTCACGGCTGAACCCCTCTCACGGCTGAGTCCTTCCACGCGCCCAGAAGGGACCACCGTCGACGAGGGAGGCACAGAGGACTAGCCACGCGTGTGACAAAACCGGCGCGGGGGCTGTGAGTCAGCGGCTCAGCGCCACATCCGCTCGGCAGGGGCGCAGCGTCGTGGAAGCCTTCGCGCGCACCGCGCAGGTCTCCCGCGACGACAGCGCGCAGCACCTCAGCGGCGCTACGGCGAAGCGGCTCAGCGGCTCAGCGGCTCAGCGGCTCAGCGGCTCAGCGGCTCAGCGGCTCAGCCAGACGCCCGCGACGCGCCAGGCGACGCCATCGGCCCGCAGCGCCCTCACGACGCCTCCGCCATCCGCTCCTCCTCCCCCTTCCGCCCTTCCTCCCCTCCCTCGCGCGCCGCGAGGCACAACAGCACCGTCCCCGCCCCGCACCCGACCAGCAGGCAGGGCCCCACCGCCCACCAGCCGTCCGCCGCGGTGACCGCGAGGCCGACCAGGGGTGGGGCCGCGAGCGCGCCGATGCTGCCGAGTTGGGCGACGAGCCCGTTCGCGGCGTCCATGTCGGAGGTCGCGCGGACGGCGAGCGGGATGGCCGCGAAGACCGATGCCACGACGAGTTCGTTGCTCAGCGCGACCACCAGGGCGCCGCTGACGGAGCCCGCGGTGCCACCCACTCCCCCGAAGGCGGCGAACGCCGCGGCCGGCATAAGGAGCGCCACCAGGAACAGGTACTTCACGTCCTTGCCCCGGCGCAGCAGCGCGCTGGCCAGGAAGCCACCGGCGACGCCGACGAAGGACACGATGCCGGTGAGCGTCCCCGCGGTCTCGGTGGGGACGTCGAACTCCTCGTGCAGGTACGTGGGGTAGAGGGTCACGCAGGTGACGATCGCGCCGCTGATCGTGGCGAAGGCCGCGCCGAGCGCGAGGGGGCGCGCCAGCCTGCGGGTGCGTCGGCGCAGTTCGGCTCGGCGGCGTACGGTCCCGGCATCCCCGCGTACGCGTACGGGGGCCGGGCGTCGTCCAGCGATGTCCCCCGGCAGCCGCGTCGTCGCGACCGCCACCGCCAGCGTCGCCGCCCCCGCGATGGTCAGCCAGCCCTGCCAGTCGAACCAGGTGGACAGGACCCCGCCCGCGAACGACCCCACCGCGAGGCCCACCGGCATGAACGTGCCCCAGATGGCGAGCGCGGACGTCAGGCGGCTGCCGCTGCCCAGGCCGAAGAGCAGCACCGGGGCGACGATCACCACGATGACGTAGCCGACGCTCTCCAGGAGGCGTCCGCCCAGGAGGGTGCCGAAGCTCCCGGTGTGGGCGCAGAAGAGCCCGGCGACACCCATGACGACCAGTCCGCCCACGAGCATCCGGCGGGGGTCGAACGGGCGGAGCAGATAGCTGACGAGCAGGCCCAGTACGGCGGCGACCGCCGTCACCAAGGAGGCGATGAGCGCCACTTGGCTGAGAGAGAGCGACATATCCTCTCGCATCTCTACGGAAACCGGCGTAATCTTCCCCATACTGGTGGCGGCGGTGACGCCCGCGAGATAGATCAGCCAGAACTTCCACCAGAAGCCGGACACCTCGGCGGTGTCCGAGGACGCGTCAACTCCGTGGCTCTGTGCGGCTTTCTCAGCCTTCTCTTCCACGACGTGGGGTTTCCTCTGGGTCCGGGGACACGAATGGTTGCGAGGGCACGACTGGTTTCGGCGGCACGACTGGTTTCGGGGGCACGATCCGGTGCGGAATGAACTCGACGGCCTCGGCGAGATCGTCGTCATGGGCTCGCTGGTGATGGACCGCAAGTACTTCAGCGCCGGGACCCACACCTCGGCGGCGGGCGGCCGGACGCAGGCGGTGTGGAGCGTGGAGCGGCATCACGGCGGTGTGGGCCGCAATGTCGCGGTCAATCTGGCCAGGCTGGGGGCGCGGCCCGCCTTCGTGGGCCTTTCCGGGTTCGGGCCGGACGCCGGGAAGCTGGAGGACGAGCTGACGCGCCTCGGCGTCCGGTTGCAGGTGCTCCGCACGGCCCACGGCATCGGCCGCTTCGACGTCACGCTCGACGGCCTGCGTCGTCAGCTCGCCTCGCGCATCGCCCTGCCCGACCCGGCGGCGGCCGTCGCCCTGCGCGGCCCCGCGGGACGCATCGCCTCGTGTGCCGGACCTGTCCACCCTGCCCGGCGGGTCGGCCGGGTCGGCCGGGTCGGGCGGGTCAGTCGCCCGCATGGCCCGTGCGCGCGGCGACGGCCATCGCGGGCCGGTACGTGGCCCAGGTCTTCGGTGTCTCGGAGACCCGCACGGCGGTGAGTTCCGGATAGTCGTTCGTCCAGGTCTGGTAGATCCACAGGGCGATGTTCTCCGCCGATGGATTACGGTCGGCGAGCGCGTCGTTGAGGTGCCGGTGGTCCACCGTCTCGTCGAGCCATTTCTTGAACTGGCCGAGTTCCCCGTAATCCCGTACGAAGCCGGGCCGGGTCAACTCGTCGGAGGCGGCGGAGAGCTCGAGAACCACGATGTAGTTGTGCCCGTGCAGCCGCCCGCAAGGGTGATCCGGGGGCAGGTGGTCCAACCGGTGACTGGCCGAGAAGTGGAATTCCTTGGTGATGGTGAACAAGCCCTCACTCCTTTTCTCGCCGAGGCACACCGCACGGCGGTGCCCGGACGAAGATTTCGCCATTGCTGTACTGCGCGTACCTCCTGCGGCGTCACTTCCCAGCCGCATCGGAGGAAAAGGCGGAGACGACCGCACGGTTCGTCTCCGAGAGGAAAAGCCGGCCGCGGCTCGCTGCCACAGATGTGGGTCCAAGCCCTCGGGGCCGCCCCTGGCCCGTCGCGGCACAACTGGCGCGAGGCGATTCCCTCCCGCGGACGAGAGGGAACGCGCCGCCTCAGACACACTCCGACACCGGTCGGTGTGCGGTCACCATCGTGGTACAGCCGACGCGCCCGGCACAGGAGGGCATTGCGCGCGAGGACGGCGCGAGCCGAGGGGCGCTGCGCGGCGCGAGCGGCGCACAGCGCTTCCCGCGGGGGTTCTTGTGCACACCCCGCCGTGTGGGGAGAGTGCACCGATGGCGGACACCGACTGGACGGCACGGCACGAGCGGACGTACTCCCGCCCCGGCTCCCGGGTGACCGAACGGGTCTGGCGCGAGGTCTATGGACACGAGTACCCGGAGAACCTGCACATCCACAGTTACGTCACCCGCAGCGAACTGACCCGCATGGAGGCCGTGTTGGGAGTCGGAGCGGGGCAGGTCCTGGTGGACGCGGGCTGCGGGCGCGGCGGGCCGGGGCTGCGGGTATCGGGGCGCCGGGGTGCCCGGCTCATCGGGGTCGACGTCTCGGCGGTCGCGCTGCGGCACGCTCGTCGGCAGGCGCGGGCGGCGGGCCGGGGGCCGTCGTCCGCCCCCGCCGGACGGGCGGAGTTCCGCCTCGGGGCGTTCGACGAGCTGCCCCTGGCGGACGCGTCCGTGGACGGGGTGATGACGGTCGACGCCCTGCTGTTCGCCCCCGACAAGGCCGCGGCCTGCCGGGAGGCCGCCCGCGTCCTGCGCCCGGGCAGCCGCCTGGTGGGCACCACCTGGGACTTCCACACGCAACCGGACGCCCGGCCGCCGCAGGTGACCGACCACCGTCCGGTGCTGGAAGCGGCCGGATTCACCGTGTGCGCCTACGAAGTGACCGATCGCTGGCGTGAACGGCAGGTGCGCACGACCGAGCTGCTGCTCGACTCGGTGACGGAGCTCGCCGCCGAGTCCGATGGTGATCCCGCCGTCTTCCGTTCCCGGCTGCGGGAGCTGCGGGAGGTGACCGCCTGCGCGAGCCGCCGCGTGCTCTTCGCGGCCGAGCTCACTCCGGTCCGGGCGGTGCGTGGCGCAGGTAGGCGAGGACCGCGCTGACCCTGCGGTGCAGTTGTGGTATTTCGGCGAGGCCCAGCTTGGCGAAGGTGGAGTTGACGTGCTTCTCGATGGTCGACTCGGACAGGCGCAGGGAGTCGGCGATCGCGCGGTTGGTCTTGCCCTCGGCCATGTGGCGCAGAACGTCGAGTTCCCTGCGGGTGAGGCGGGACAGGGGCGCGTCGGCGGCTCGGGCGTGGCTGCCCATGAGGACCTCCACGATGCGCGGGTCGACGACGGAGCGTCCGGCGGCGACCTCGTGCAGGGCGCGCAGGAGTTCGTCGACCTCGCCGATGCGTTCCTTGAGGAGGTAGGCGAGGCCGTCGGTGCCGCGCCGGAAGAGGTCGAAGGCGTAGTTTTCGTTGGCGTGCTGGGAGAGGACGACGACGCCGATGCCGGGGTGGGCCTCGCGGATGGCGTGGGCGGCGGTGATGCCCTCGGTGTGGTGGCCCGGCGGCATCCGGATGTCGGCGACGACGACGTCCGGGCGCAGCCGGGCCACGGCGTCGAGGAGTTCGGCTGCCGTGCCGACGGCGGCGAGGACGTCGGCCTCGCCGGTGTCCTCCAGGAGGCGGCGGGTGCCCTCGCGGACCAGATAGTGGTCCTCGGCGATGACGACGCGCAGCGGTGCGGGGCGCTCGGGAGCAGGGCGGGGGTCGGGCGCGAGGTGCGGGTCGGGAGCGGGGTGGGAGTCAGGCACGGGGTGGCGGTCAGGCACGGGTGTCCTCCCTGACGTGTTCCGGAAGTCGGGCGCGGATGACGGTGCCGGCGCCGGCGCGGCTGGTGATGGTGAGTTCGCCGCCCACGGCCTCGGTGCGGTCCCGCATGCCGGTGAGGCCGGAGCCGTGGGTGGTGGCGGTGGGGAAGCCCGTGCCGTCGTCGGTCACCTCGACCTGGAGACGACCGTCGGCGCGGGTGATGCGGACGGTGACGTGTCCGGCGCAGGCGTGCTTGAGGACGTTGGTGAGGGCTTCGGAGACCAGGTAGAAGGCGGACTCCTCGATGTCGAGGGCGTAGCGCACGCCGGCCAGGGACTGCCCGCTCTGGACGGTGACGGGGATGGGCATGCGGCGGGCGCAGGAGGTGACGGCGGCGACGAGGCCCTGGTCGGTGAGGATGGGCGGGTGGATGCCGTGGGCGAGTTCGCGGAGTTCGTCGATGACGCGGTAGGCGTCGTCCTGCATCTCGTTGAGGGCGCTGTCGATGCCGCCGCCGCGGTGCAGCCGGTTGCGGGCGAGGGCGAGCTTCGCGACGAGGGCGACCAGGTCCTGCTGGATGCCGTCGTGGAGGCGGCGTTCGATGCGGCGGCGCTCGGTGTCCTGGGCGTGCACGATGCGGGCGCGGGAGGCGGCGAGTTCGGCGGCCTGGCGCTGCATCTCGTCGGCGTGGGCGCACAGTTCGGCGGCGAGGCGGACGTTGTGCACGGCGAGGGCGGCGGAGCGGGCGAGGGTGCCGCCGATGGCGTGGTCCTCAGGGGTGAAGCGGCCCTCGGTCTTGGGGCCGTACTCGATGAGGCCGAGGGTGTCGTCGCCGTAGAAGAGCGGGAACTGTTTGACGGGCCGGGCGGCGGCGGGCCGTTCCCCGGCCTCGGCGGTGGACAGGGGCAGGCCGTTGCCGCCGAGCCGGACGCGCACCCAGCGCAGGCCGAGGCCGTCGCGCAGGCCGGTGGCGAGCTGGGGGGCGAGCCGGTCGAGGTCGTAGGCGTGCTCCAGGGTGGTGCTGAACTGGACGAGGAGTTCGAACCTGCTCAGGCGCTTGCCGAAGACGCGCCGCTCGACGAGGGCGTCGAGCCGGTCGCGCAGGGGCCGGAACAGGGCGGTGGCGACGACGGCGACCAGCAGGGCCAGACCGACGGGGAAGAACAGCCCGGCGGTGAGCCCGAGGGTGAGGGCCATGCCGAGGTACCAGCTGTTGATGATGAACCACAGCGAGCCGTAGACGGCGGAGGGGCGCAGCACGATGTCGACGCCGAGCAGCCGGTGGCGGAAGGCGGCGTAGACGAGGGTGACGGAGATCAGGATGTAGGGCAGGGCGCCGAGGAGCGCGCCGATGAAGTAGAACATGCCCTGCTCGCCCTGCCAGGAGCGGAACAGGCGGCTGGCGGCACGGGCCAGCAGGACGGCGGCGCCGAGCGCGGCCCAGGGCAGCAGGGCGGCGATGTCGGACCGTCCGGCGGCGCGGGCGCGCAGGCAGCGCAGGACGAGGAGGGCGGCGCCGAGGCCGGGCAGCCAGGCCTCGGGGTAGTAGAAGACGACGTAGTAGACGATGTTCTGCGGGACTCCGGCGAGGGGCAGCACGATCGGCAGGGCCAGCAGTCCCCACAGGGCACGCAGGACGTGGCGTTCGTAGCGGAAGACGTAGCGGCCGTCGGGCAGCAGCGCGAGCAGGCGGAGGATGAGGATGCTCACCGCCAGGTTGCACATCTCGTGGGTGACCTGGAGGCCGAGGTCGAGCGGCAGCACCGGGCCGCCGACCTTCGGGCGCAGATGCCACCCGAGCTCCCGGATCATCAGGTTCGTGGTGTGGCGCACAGCGATGGCGACGGACAGCCAGGTGCCGAGCAGCAGGAGGCGGCGGGCCACGGGGCTCGACGGGGCGTGCCACCAGGTGAAAAGCCCGGCGAAATAGCACGGTAGTACGGATCCGAGGACCCAGGGCAGAACATACCGGTTCTCCAGCTGCGTTGTCCCGATAAGCGTTGCCCAGAGCATGAACACTCCGCCACTTACCGCGACAAGGCACATCCCCCTGCTTCTGCCTGCCACGGGCGACATTATCGGCGTTCGTCACGACGGGCGTCCACGGAAATAATCCACCGCGTATGGAGGAAAACCGCCATACGGTTTGGGGGGTGCCCGGGTGCCGCGGAATGACGCCGGAGAGAACACTCTGAACTCAATCGCCAGCGCGGATTCCTCGAGAACGGGTGGCTGTCATGAGTCGTAGTTCCGGTCCGGAAGTGGTCGTGTGGGACACCACGTACGCCTGCCCCCTGCGGTGCTCGCACTGCTATTCGGAATCGGGGCGGCGGCCGTCGCGACAGCTCGGGCCGGCGGACATGCTGCGGGTCGCGGACGCGTTGGTCGCGCTCGGGCCGCGGGTGGTGGCGCTGTCCGGAGGCGAACCGCTCGTCGTCCGGGGCGTGTTCGAGGTCGCCGAGCGGCTGCGGGCCGGCGGCGTGAAGCTGTCGATCAACACCAGTGGCTGGGTGATGAGCCGGGCGCTCGCCGAGCGGCTCGCGGACCGGTTCGACGAGGTGATCGTCAGCCTCGACGGGGCGACGCCCGAGGTGCACGACCGCATCCGGGGCCGCAAGGGTTCCTTCGACCGGGTCCTTGCGACGTTGGCACTCCTCGACGAGGTGGCGGGGGAACGGAGCGCGGCCGGCCGGGGGCGGCTGCGCTTCGGCATCGACTGTGTGGTGATCCGCAGCAACTTCCCGCAGCTGAAGGCCTTCGCGGCCGACATCGCGCACCGGTTCCCGCACCTCACCACGCTGGGGTTCAACGCCGCCGTGCCCGAAGGGCTCGCCAGCCGCCTGGAGTTCTACGCGCACGAGCTCCTCGACGACGACCAGGTCACCGAGCTGACCAGTGAGACGCTGCGCTCCCGGCTGCGCACGCTGGCGCCGCCGACGGTGTCCGTCTACACCACGGACAACATGAACCTGGTGATGAACCCCGAGCGCGTCGCCCGGCGCGTCGACACCCTGGTGATGCAGGTGGAGCCGGACGGCCTGGTGCGCGGGATCCCCGTGTACGAGGGGACCGTCGGCAGCCTCCTGGAGGAGCCGGGGACGGTGCTGTGGGAGCGCACGCTCGCGCGCCTGGAGGACCCCTTCGTCGTGGAGACCCTGTCCTCGGTGCACTCCATGGAGACCTGGGCGGAGGCCGTCCGGCGCATGGACCGCCACTTCGGCACCGCCGAGGACCTGGCCCGCTTCGACCGGCGTTCGGTCCGTACGAATCCGCCGGAATTCATCACTCCGGCGAGGGCGATCGCCCAGAGCGCGCCGGGTCGGCGCTCCGCCTGACACGGTGGGTATTCCGCCGTCATATCGCTCTCGTACCCGACCCATTGCCCGGCCGACACCGGTCACCCATTCCGCCGCCGCTGACCGTCCGTCATTCCGCCGCCGACGCCGGTCGGACTTCGTCCCGCCGTCCCCGTCCGCTTCCCGTCCGCCGCTCTTTCGCTTGCTGTCCGGAACGCAGCTGAATCCTGTCCGGAACTCGTCCGTATTCCATCCGGGCGCGCCCCCGGATTCCCCGCACCGCCCCGTCCCCGAACCACCGTCCCGCACCGGGTCCGGGCTCCTCTTTCCGGCTGAAAGGACCGCGCCGTGATGAAACTTCAGGACTACGACCGCTTCTACCGCGCGGACCCCGACTTCTTCGAATTCCCGGAGCGGCTGGCCGACGCCTCCTCGGACCGGCTGTCCGCCGTCCTGCGCGAGCCGCCGCGCGGTTGGCGGCGCACGGAGGCCGGATGGTGGGTGCGGCTGCGGCCGCCCGCCGCGCGACCGCCCGGCCAGGGCTGGCGGATCCACGTCTCGGTGACGCTGCCCCACCTGGAGCGGACAGCGGAGGTCGTCCGGGAGTACTGCGTGCACCGGGGCATCGGCTGCGACCTGGTCCGGAGCGTGACCGCCGCCCGCGCCCTCGCCGACGTCCGCGCCGACCGCCTCACCAGCGCCGACCTGATGGTCCTCTACCCGGCCGACGAGACCGAACTCGCCGCGGCCCTCCGTGACTTGACGGCCCTCCTCGCACCGCTGCCCGGCCCCTACGTCCCGGGCGCGCTGCGCCACGGCTCGGGCCCCCTGTACGTACGTCATGCCGCCGCGGAGAACCGGCGATGTCCCGCCGGTGGCCACCCGAGCGCCCCCGGCGACGAGCACGACCTGGTGCCCGCCCTGGAGCGGCCCGACGGCACGCTCGTGCCCGAGGACCGGCGCCCGGTCTTCCGCCTCCCGGACTGGGTGGCCCTGCCCGAGGTCCTGCGCGCCGACCTGGAGGCGCTGCTCGCACCGCCGCGGTCCCCGTTCCCCTACCGCAGTGTGCGCGCCGTGTCGCTGACCACCGGCGACGGCACGTACCGCGCCACCGACTCGGCCACGGACCGGCCCGTCGTCCTGCACGAGGCACGCCCCCACGCCGGTCTGGACGTGCGCGGCGACGACGCCGTCACCCGCCTCACCCGCGAACGCGCGCTCCTGGAACGCCTCGCGCACCTGGACTGCGTGCCGGGCATCGTCGGCCACCACATCCGCGCGGGCCACCACTTCCTCGCCGTCGAGGACCCCGAGGGCCGCAGTCTCGCCGAAGCGGCGGCCGCCGCCTTCCCGCTGACGACGGAGGACCGCGCGCAGCACGAGGCCGCGGACTACACGAAGTGGGCCCTCGACGTCGCCGACCGTGTCGGCGACGCCCTGGACTCCCTCAAGCGGCGCGGCGTCCGCCTCGGCGAGCTCCATCCGGAGCACATCGTCCTGCGCCCCGACGGCAGCGTCGTCCTCACCCGCCTCCGCTCCGCGACGGACCTGAAGGACGACCGGCCCCCGAGCGTCGGCGAGGAAGGCTTCACCGCCCCGGTCGGCCTGCGCGGCGGCGCCGCCCACACGCATCTGCTCGACACGCTGCGGCTGTGGCTGCTGCTGCCCGTGCCGCACCGCGACCCCGCGACGCTGCGTGTCCTCACGGAGACCGTCGACGAGCTCTACCCCGTCCCGCCGGAGTTCGGCGCCACCCTGCTGTCGCGCCTGCGCCAGGGGGCAGGCGCCAAGGGCACCGAGGCCGCTGACGACGCCGGCGCCCTCGCCGCGGAGCGCCCCGACTGGCCCGCCCTGCGCGCGCGGCTGGTGGCCGGGCTGCACGCCATGGCCACGCCCGAACGCACGGACCGTCTCTTCCCGGGCACGCCGTTCGGCCCGGCAGGCCTCGGCGGGACGTCGTTCGGCCACGGCGCGGCCGGGGTCCTCTACGCGCTGCACCAGGTGGGCGAGCCGGTCCCCGGGGAGTACGCCGACTGGCTCGCGGACGCGGCGACACGCGATCCCGACCCCCGCCCCGGCCTCTACGACGGACTGCACGGCGTAGCCCTCACCCTGGACCTGCTCGGCCACCGCGACCGGGCCCTCGGTGTCCTCGAACGCTCCCGTCCGCTCGACGCCCGCGTGGTCCGCCCGGACCTGGCGGGCGGGCAGGCCGGGATCGCCCTGAACCTGCTGCGGTTCGCGCGCCTCACCGGGGACACCGCGCTCCACGACGGCGCCCTGCACATCGCCGACGACCTCGCCGCGCTCGTCGTGGACGGTCCGCCCGTCCCCCGGGCCGGCACTCCCCCGCCCTACGGCCTGCTGCACGGCCCGGCCGGGATCGCCCTGCTCTTCCTGCACCTGTACGAACAGGGCGGCGGGGCCCGGTTCCTGGAGCTCGCCGACCGCGCGCTCGGGTTCGACATCGCCCGCTGCACGACCGGACCCGACGGCGCCCTCACGCTCTTCGACGGCACCCATCACCTGCCGTACCTGCACGGCGGCAGCGGCGGGCTCGCCTTCCCGCTGCGGGCGCTGCTGCGGCACCGGCCCGCCCCGGGCCGGAGCTCCGCACTGGCCGCCGTGCGGCACACCTGCCGCGCCCTGTACGTGCGCAACTCCGGGCTGCTGCGCGGCCGCGCGGGTGCCATCGCGGTGCTCACCGCCATGGACGGCCCCGGCGACCGGGAGGCCGTGCGCACCCAGGTGCGCCGCATGGCCTGGTACGCGCACTCCTACCGCGGGCAGCTCGCGTTCCCGGGATTCCGGATGCTGCGCCTGTCCGCGGACCTCGCCACCGGCGCCGCCGGTGTGCTGCTCGCCCTGGACTCCGCGTTCGGGGGAGGCGGGCCCGTCCTGCCCTACCTCGACCCGCGGCCGACGTTCCCACGAGCCGACGGGAGGAGGTGATTCGGATGTCGGAGATCTTGGACCTGCAGGAGCTGGAGGAGGAGACCCCCTCCCTGTGGCCGTGCGCCAACAGCTCGCACAGCAGCCTCGGCATGGGCTGACGCGCCCCGCACCATGACGCGTCCCGCCCACCACCACAGCGAACCGTCCCGAGGGGGGTGACACACATGGCGGAGATCCTGGAACTGCAGGAGCTGGAGGAGGAGACGACCTCCCTGTGGCCCTGCGCCAACAGTTTCGAGAGCGCGCGCGGCGTCGCCTGACGTACCGCCCGCCGAGCCGACGCCTGCCGACCGTGGCCCCTCACGGCCGGCGGGCGATCGGCGCCGCCCACCGGCGGCCGGGGCTCCTGGCCTTCTCCCGGGTTCAGGAGCCCCGGGCTTCACCGCTTCGGGCTTCCGCACCCCCGGCTTCGGGCTTCCGCACTCCCGGCTCCGGGCTTCGGAACCCCCGGCCTCGGGCCTCGGATCACCGGCCCCCCTGACTCCGGAAAGGAGCACGCACCATGCTCGCTCAGGCCCACCTCATCGCCGACGACTGCTTCGTGGACGCGCTCGACCGCATCGACGACACCGGGCAGCGCTTCGCACGCACCGGCAGTCCGACGCCCTCGGGGTGGGTGCGGACGGAGCGCGGCGGCTGGGTCGCGCTGCACCCCGACGACGTCCCGCTGCCCCGCCAGGGCTGGAAGATCCACGCCTCGGCCACGGCGGACCGCGCCGAGCACGTCGTCGACACCGTCTGGGACTACTGCACCCGGCGCTCCGTCAGCTTCAAGTTCCTGCGCAGCACCGTTCTCCTGCACCACATGAACAGCAAGCAGGCACCGCGCTCGGCCAGCGGCAAGCTCGTCACGATCTACCCGGCCGACGAACAGGAGCTGGAGCGGACGCTGACCGGCCTCACGGAACTCCTCGGCGGCATCGAGGGACCGTACGTCCTGAGCGACCTGCGATGGGAGGACGGCCCGCTGTACGTGCGCTACGGCGGCTTCCACCTGGCCTACTGCTTCGCGCCGGACGGCGCGTACGTCCCGGCGATCGAGGGCCCCGACGGCGTCCTGCTGCCCGACGTGCGGGGCACGTCGTTCCGGGTGCCGCCGTGGGTGGAGCCGCCCGGCTTCCTCGCGGCGCGCATCGAGGCGTCCAAGGCGGCCGCGCCGGGCGGCTTCCCCTACCGGGTGGAGAAGGCGCTGCACTTCTCCAACGGCGGCGGGGTCTACCGCGCCGTCGAGAAGAGCACCGGCCGCCGCGTGGTGCTGCGCGAGGCACGGCCGCACGCCGGACTCGACGACCGGGACGCGGACGCCGTGGCCCGCCTCGCCCACGAGCAGGGCATGTTGGAGCGCCTCGCCGGGCTCGACTGCGTCCCCGCGCTGTACGCGCACGTCCGGCACTGGGAGCACCACTTCCTGGTGGAGGAGCTGATCGAGGGGGAGACGCTGCAGGAGGCGGTCGGCCGACGGCACCCGCTGTTCCGGGACGGCGCGGACGAGGCGGACCTCGCCGCGTACACGCTCTGGGCCCAGGGCGTCATCGGCCGCGTCGAGGAGGCGGTGGCCGAACTGCACGCGCGGGGCGTCGTGTTCGGGGACCTGCAGCCCGGCAACATCATGGTGCGCCCGGACGACAGCGTGTGCCTGGTCGACTTCGAGACGGCGTTCGAGGACGCCGAGGACCACCGGCCCTCGCTGGGCACGCCCGGTTTCACCGCCCGCTGGGCCAGGTCCGGCCGGTCCGTGGACACGTACGGGCTCGCGGCGGTGAGCCTCGCGCTGTTCTGTCCGCTGACACCGCTGCTCCGCTTCGACCGGGACAAGTACGCCCAGTTGACGGACTGGACGCGGCGGCGCTTCCCGGTGCCGCCCGAGTTCACCGCGCGCCTGCGCGAGCAGCTGGCCCCGCCCCCGCACTGGCCCCGGGCCGACGACGACACCCCGCCCGACGCCTCGCGCTGGCCGCAGGAGCCCGGCGCCGACGGGCGGGCCGCGCTGGACTCGCTGGCCGAGGCGATCCGGCTCAGCGCGACGCCGGAGCGCGAGGACCGCCTCTTCCCGGGCGACGTGCGGCAGTTCGACCACCAGGGCGCGTCGCTGGCGTTCGGCGCGGCGGGCGTCCTGCACGCGCTGCTCATCAGCGGGTACGCCGACGACCCCGCTTTCGAGGGGTACGTCGACTGGCTGGCGCGGTCGGCCGAGCGCACCCGCTGGCCGCGGCCGGGGCTGTACGACGGGCTCGCGGGCGTCGCGTACGTCCTGGCCGAACTGGGCCGGACGGCGGAGGCGCGCGCGGCCCTCGACCGGATCGACGGCATCGGCCTCGAGCAGTGCGGCGCGGGCCTGTTCGGCGGCCTCGCGGGCATCGGTCTGGCCCGGCTGCACTTCGGTGACGTGGACGCGGCGCAGGCACTGGGGGAGCGCCTCGCGCGGGTCGTCACCGGCGGGGGGCGGCTGCCGGGCCCGGCGGACGCCGTGGGGCTCACCCACGGCTGGTCGGGCCCGGCCCTGCTCTTCACCCACCTGCACGCGGCGACGGACAACGACCGGTGGCTGCGCCTCGCGGAGACCGCGCTGGCCCGTGACCTCGGCCGCTGCGGGGCACCGCGCGAGGGCCGCGTGCAGGTCAGGGACGGCCAGCGGTGGCTGTCGACGCTGGACCGCGGCAGCGCCGGGATCGGCCTCGTCCTCGACGCGTACGTCCGGCGCACCGACGACCCGTACTTCGCACGCGTACGCGACCGCATCCGCGACGGCCTGGGGACGGAACTCCTCCTCTCCCCCGGCCTCCTGGACGGTCAGGCGGGGCTCCTGCACGCCACCGCCCACCTTGCCGGCCCAGGCTCCGCACTGGCTCCGCACCTGCGCGGCCTGGGCCTCCACTGCGTGCGCCACCAAGGGCGGCGGGCCTTCGCCCTCGACGGCCTGCTGCGCCTGTCGATGGACCTCGCCACCGGTACGGCCGGGGTCCTCCTGGCCGTGCACGGCGCGCTGAACGGCCCTCCGGCGGACTCGCGGTACGCGGCGCTGCCGTTCCTGGAGGCGCGGGTGCCGGTGGGGGTGCCGACGTGAGGCACGGGGGTGCCGCCGTGCGGCGCGGGGCCTCCTCGCCGGACAGCCTCCGCCGCAACCGGGACTTCCAACTCCTGTGCGCCGGGCAGGGGTTGTCCCTGCTCGGCTCGGGCGCGTCCGCCATCGCGCTGCCGCTGCTTGTCCTGCAGTCCACCGGCTCGGCCCTGCACGTCGGCCTGGTGGAGGCGGTGTGGACGGGGTCGCTCGCGCTCGCGTGCCTGCCCGCGGGGCCGATCGCGGACCGGTTCGACCGGCGCGCGGTGCTGCTGCTGTGCGAGGCGGGCCGGGCGGTGGCGAGCGCGGCGCTCGCGGCGGCGGTCCTCGCCGGGCTGGCTTCGCTGCCGGTGCTGCTGGTCGCGGGAGCGGTCCTCGGGTTCCTCACCGCGCCGTTCAACGCGGCGGTGCTGCCGCTGGTGCGGGAGGTGGTTCCCGAGTCCAAGCTGGCCACGGCGCTCGCCGTCAACCAGGTGCGCGGACAGGCCGCCTACCTGCTGGGTCCGGTGGTCGGCGGCGCCCTGTTCAGCGTGGACGCGAGCTGGCCGTTCTGGCTGGACTGCGCCTCGTACACGATCTCGGTGTGCTGCGTCCTCGCGCTCCGGGTGCGGCCGGGCACGCCGCCGGGGGCGCGCGAGGGCTGGTGGCCGTCCTTCACCACGGGGCTGCGCTTCCTGTGGCGGCAACGCCTGCTGCGGCGGCTGACCTTGGTGGCCTCCGCGCAGAACTTCGTCTTCGACGGGGTGTACCTGGCGATCGTGGTGACCACCGCACGGCAGGGGGTGTCGGCGCTGTCCGTCGGGGTGGTCACGGCGACGTCGGCGGCCGGGGCGATGGCCGGGGTGATGCTGGCGCCGCTCGCGGGCAGGCGGCTGCGGCCGTCCACGCTCCTGCTCAGCACCGGTGCCGTGTGCGCGGTCCTGGTCGGCGCGATGGCCCTGCCCTCGACAGCGGCGGCGCTCGCCGCGCTGCTCGCGGGGTGCGCCCTCGCGGTGGCCGTGTCGGGTTCGGTCATGACCCTCGCGCGTCTGCGGCACACCCCGGGGCATCTGCAGGGCCGTACGAACAGCACGATCGGGCTGTTGTTCATGGCGACGCCGCCGCTGGGGGCGACGCTGGCCGGGGTGATGCTGGAGGGGCTGCCGGGGCCCGCGGTCTTTCTGTTCTTCGGGGGGCTGCTTGCGGTGCTCGCGGCTCTGTCGCCGGGTGAGGGGACGTTCCGGTTCGAGGGGGCGTCGCGGTCCGCGGACGACGAGGAGGGGGCACAGGAGCACAGGGAGGACGGCAGCCGAGAGGCGGCGGGCGGAGGCCGACAGCATGACGGGGACGGGGGCCGGCCCCGGTCGCCCGCGCCTCCGCCAGCGGCCGCGCCCCGCCCGAAAAGCCCTGGTGACGCGCACATAGGATGACCTTCCGCTCCCCGGAAGAAAGGCCTTGGCGCCCGAGGTGACCCCGCTCCGCCCCCATACCCTGTTCTCGTTCGGCACGCTGTTGGACGAGCGGGTCCAGCTCTCCCTCTTCGGCCGGGCCGTCCCCAGCTCCCCGACGTCGCTGGTGGGCCACACCACCAGGCCGCTCCCGATCACCGACCCGACCGTGATCGCCACCAGCGGCCTCGACGTCCACCTGACCCTGGCGCGGCGGCACGGCTCCGTCGTCGAGGGCGCCGTCCTCCACCTCACCGACGAGGACCTCGCCGCAGCCGACGCCTACGAAGTCGACGATTACGTACGCCGCCGGGTCCTGCTGTCCTCCGGCGAGACCGCCTGGGCCTACCTGGACGCGAAGCCCCTGCGCCCGGCGGCCCGCATCGTGATCGTGGGCGACAGCATCGCGTACGGCCGCTGTGATCCGGACGGCGGCTGGGCGGGCCGTCTCGCGGCCTCCCACATCGCCGCGAACGAGAGCGAGCACCGGGTCTTCAACCTCGCCATACCCGGCAGCACCCTGACCGACGTCAGCGCGCAGACGCCCGCGCTCCTGGCGCCCCGCCTGCCGGACACGCTCCTCGTCGCCGCCGGTATCAACGACTCGGCCACGAGCACCGCGGCCGACCACGGCTCCGCACTGCCCCGCACCGGCCCCGAGACCCGCGAGGACTGGCTCACGGACATCGCCACCAGCCTCGACTCGCTGGCCGCCACCGCCATGAGCCACAACGCGCGCCTCGTCGTCGCGGGACCGACGTGGCTCGACGAAGCCCGGACCCGCGACCACGAAGGCCTGCGCTTCACCCGGGACCGGGCCCTCGCCCTGCGCGCGTTCCTGCGCAACTGGTGCGCCGAGCACCACGTCGACTTCCTCGACGTGTGGGAGCCGCTGCGCGACAACGCCGGACTCCTCGTCGACGGCCTGCACCCCACGCCCGCCGGACACCAGGCGCTGCACCAGCACCTGCACGCGCTCAGCCGCTGACCTTCCCCGAGCCGCAGGCGGGCCGGCGGCCGCTCCCCCGCACCGCCGTCCCCGCACAAGGTGCGGTCATGCCCCTAGGAAGTGCGGGTCCCGGTAGCTACCCTCCGCGCATGATTTCCACGGTGGTCTGGGGCACAGGCAATGTGGGGCGCGCGGCCATCCGCGCTGTCGACGCCCACCCGGCACTGGAGTTGGCGGCCGTGGTGGTGCACGACCGCGGCAAGGTCGGCCGTGACGCCGGGGAGCTCGGCGGGCTCGGTCGTGAGCTCGGGATAGCGGTCACCGACGACGTGGCGGCGGTGCTCGCCGCCCGCCCGCGGGCGGTGGTGTACGCGGCGTCCGGTGACGTCCGCCCGGACGACGCGATGGCCGACGTCATCAGGGCGATCGGCATGGGGGCCGTCGTCGTGACGCCCTCGCTGTACGCGTTCTACGACAAGGTGGGCGCCCCGCCCGAGCTGCGGGATCCGGTGCTCGCCGCGGTCGCGGACGGCGGTGGCTCGCTGTTCGTCTCCGGCGTCGACCCGGGCTGGGCCAACGATGTGCTGCCGCTGCTGATCAGCGGGCTCGGCTCCACCATGGACGTGATCCGCTGCCAGGAGATCTTCGACTACTCGACGTACGACCAGGAGTCGGCGGTCCGCGATCTGATCGGCATGGGCCACCCGATGGCGTACGAGCCGCTGATGCTCGCGGAGTCGGTGCCGACCATGGTGTGGGGCGGGCAGATACGCCTGATGTGCCGCGCCCTCGGCGTCGAACTGGAGGAGATCCGCGAGACGGTGGAACGCCGCCCGCTCGCGACGACGGTGACCACGCGGACGATGGGACGGTTCGAGGCGGGTACGCAGGGCGCCGTGCGGTTCGAGGTGCAGGGCATCGTCGCGGGCGCCCCCCGCATCGTCATCGAGCACGTCACGCGCATCCACCCGTCGTGCGCCTCGGACTGGCCCACTCCCCCGGACGGCGACGGCGCGCACCGGGTGGTGATCGAGGGCCGGCCGCGCATCGCGGTCACGGTCGAGGCCACCGACGAGGGCGAGAACCGGTCGGCGGGCGGCAACGCCACCGCGGTCGGCCGCCTGGTGGGCGCCATCGACTGGCTCGCGGCGGCGGAGCCCGGCCTCTACGACGCCCTCGACGTCCCGCTGCGGCCCGCGGTGGGCACCCTGGGAAGGAAGTTGCCATGATCATCGACATTCCCGAAGGCCAGGAACCGATCGGCTACGTCTGGGGCGGCATGGTCCCGGGCATCGGCGCGGCCGCTGCGAACTTCTCCCTCGCGGTGTACGAGCACAGCACGCTCGGGCTGCGCGAGTTCGAGGCCGCGCGGCTGCGGACCGCGCAGATCAACGGCTGCGCGCTCTGTCTCGACTGGCGCACCGAACGCGCCGGGGAGAAGGTCGAGGACGGCTTCGACGACGCGGTCACCGCGTGGCGCACGACCGACGCCTTCGACGACCGCACCCGGCTCGCCGCCGAGTACGCCGAGCGGTACGCCCTGGACCACCACGGTCTCGACGAGGCGTTCTGGGCGCGGATGAAGGCCCACTACAGCCAGGTGGAGATCGTGGAGCTGAGCATGAGCATCGGCTCGTGGCTCGCGTTCGGCAGGCTCAACCATGTGCTCGGCATCGACAGCGTGTGCGTCCTCCCCACGCACTGACTCCCCCGACCGCCGGACGCGTTGACCTTCGCCCACGCTGACTTCCGTGCCCTGTACGGCTGTTGCCGTTCGGTGACATGACGGACAGAGCCGTGACATGCGCGGGGGCAACGGGTGCGGGGGGCCGCGGGTCGTATGGGGCGTAGTGGGTCGCCGTGCACGGGGGCGATCAGATCGGCCCGGAACAGCGGGCCGACGCATCCGACTTGGGGAGATGACGATGATGAGTGTGCGTGTGAATGTGAAGCTGCTGGCGACGGCCGCCGTGGTGGCCGCCTCGGGTGTCGCGGTGGGGACCGTTCCGGCCGCTGCCGCCGAGGGCACGCCCCGGTTCCTCTCGGCGTCCGAGCTGCCGCCGCACGCGTCGTCGGCCTGGCACGCGGGCCCGGTCACCGCCGGCCAGCCGGACCCGCTGCCGATGTGCGGCGGCGAGGCGCTGCCGTCGACGTCCGTGCACCGCGCGTACCGCACGGACCTGGACACCGGCGCCCTGCAGGTCACGGTGGTCGAGCGGGACGTGCAGCGGGCCAAGGCCTTCGCCGAGCTGCTCCGCAAGGACCTCGCGGGCTGTGCGAAGAAGGTGATGGCGCAGTACCCCGACGTCACCGCGGCGCAGAAGTACTACGGCAAGGTCGACGCCGAGGAGGGGGCGCACGTCTACGGCGTGCACACCGAGGCCAGTTGGGGTGCCTCCGACATCAACATGTACGCGGTCGGCCGTGACGGCAGGACGGTGACCCTCGTGCACTGGGGGCAGATGGGCGACTTCTCCGACGCCCCGGTGTCCGCCTTCAAGGCCACGACGGCCACGGCCGTGAAGAAGCTGTACTGACGGTCCCCGCACCCGGTGCCCTGGTCCCGGCCACCCGTCGGCCGGGCCAGGGCATCATGTCGGGATGAGTGATCTCAGAGAGATGCCGTACGGGCTCGACACGGAAGCGCTGCTGGCCCTGTCCGACGGGCACCACGGCCGCACCGCCCGCGCCTGCGCCGTGCGCGAGGCCGGTGGTCACGCCGTGAAGGTGTACGCGCTGGAGGCGCCGGGCCGTACGGTCACGGAGCGGGACGAGGCGGCCGCGCTGCGGCTGGCGAGGGCGCATCTCGAACTGGGGCGCGCCCGCGGTTCGCTGGGCCTCGCGGTGCTGATCGTGCACGCGGGCGGCGACGGCGACTACGTCCTCATCTCCACGTGGATCGAGGGCTACATGTCGGACCTCGCGGTCTTCGTCAGCCCGGCCGGACAGCCCGAGCAGCTGCGGCCGGGGCGGGTCGGCCTCGCCCCCTGCGTGTGGGAGGCGGCGGTCCTCGCCCATGAGCGTGACGCGTTCACACGGCACATCCTGGACGGCGACGCCCGGATCGCGGACCGGGTGGTGGCGTGGAGCAAGGACGTCATGTCGGGAGAGGTCCGATGACGGCCGCCCGGCCCGTGCGGCACGCACGCCCCGCCGATCTGCCACGGGTCGCGGAACTGGCCGCGGAACACGCCGTGTACGAGAAGGCGGCACCACCCGTACCCGACCTCGCGGAGCGCCTCGGCGCCCTGCTCTTCGGCACCCCCGCACCCCGCTTGCGCTGCCTCGTAGCGGAGGCGGACGACGGCGAGGTCATTGGGTACGCCACCTGCGCGCCCGAGGTCTCGACGTGGGACGGCCGCGAATACCTCCACATGGACTGCCTGTTCCTCCGCTCGGGCAACCGCGGCTCGGGCCTCGGCGCGGCGCTGATGGACGCCGTCGTGGCCGAGGCGCGCGCGCTCGGTCTCGACGAGGTGCAGTGGCAGACCCCGGCGTGGAACGAGGGCGCGATCCGCTTCTACGACCGCCTCGGCGCGCGGGCCAAGGAGAAACTCCGCTACTCCCTGCCGGTGCCGGCCTGACCCCTCAGGCCGGCACCGCGCGAGCCCACCACCCGTACAGGAACGGAACGTTCAGGTCCTTCTCAACCACTCCGTCACCGTTTGAGGTCTTGCTACCCGGACGAACCAGTGGAGCGACGGTGAGGAGAACGGGATGACGTTACGGAAGAGTTCCAGGATCGGCATGGCGGGTCTGGCGGTGGCCGCGGTGGCGGCCACCGCCTTCGCCGCACCCGCTCAGGCGGCACCGGAGCCCGCCGCCGCAGCGTCCGGTCACGGGGCGACGCAGCGCGCGATGGACGCGGCCGTCAAGGCGGGCATCCCCGGCGTCACGGCCCAGGCCCGCGACGGCCGCGGCGTGTGGAAGGCGGCGGCGGGCGTGGGCGACATGAGGACGGGCGAGCCGCGCGGCAAGGACGACCGGTTCCGCGTCGGCAGCATCACCAAGACGTTCATGGCGACGGTGCTCCTCCAGATGGAGGCGGAGGGGAGACTCCGCCTCGACGACACCGTGGACCACCATCTGCCGGGCCTGGTGCGCGGCAACGGCAACGACGGCCGCAAGATCACCGTCCGGCACCTCCTCAGCCACACCAGCGGCCTGTTCGACTACCTCGCCGACAAGAAGTACAGCGAGACGTACATGGAGGGCGACGGCTACCTCAAGCACCGCTACGACACCCTGCCGCCGAAGAAGCACGTCAGGATCGCCCTCTCCCACCGCCCGCTGTTCAAGCCGGGCGCCAAGCACTCGTACTCCAACACCAACTACATCCTGGCCGGGCTGATCGTCGAGAAGCTCGGCAAGCGGCCGTACGAGGACGAGGTCCGCGACCGCATCATCAAGCCCCTGGGCCTGAAGGAGACCACCAACCCCGGCAACAGCATCCACCTGCCGCAGCCGAGCAGCCGCGGCTACTCCAAGCTGTTCCGGTCACAACCCGACCGGATCGACGACATCACCGAGATGAACGGCTCCCAGGGCTGGGGCGACGGCGACATCATCTCCTCCGCCGGTGACCTCACCCGGTTCTACAGCGCCCTGCTACGCGGGAAGCTGCTGCCCCCGAAGCAGCTCAAGGCGATGAAGACCACCGTCAGCAACCCCAACGACCCGAGCACCGCCTACGGGCTCGGCCTGCAGCGGTTCAAGACGAGCTGCGGCACCACCGTCTGGGGCCACGGCGGGGGCATGATCGGCTGGCTGTCCCTGGCCGTCACCAGCGAGGACGGCCGCCACCAGCTCGCGTTCAACTACAACGGGGACTGGGAGAGCGCTTCCCTCAAGACCATCATGGAAGCCGAGTACTGTTGATCAGCACATAACTCCACCAGACTCCGGGGCCCGCACTCTCATGGCGTACGTCTTCATCCTCTGCTGCTTCGTCCTGATGACGGTGGTCTCCCTGCTGGCCGCCCGCGTCGGGCACCGCGGCGAGGTGGGCGAGCGGGGTGTCGGCTACGACGTACCGGACGAGGTCAAGCGCGACCCGGAGCTGCGCTCCCGGGCCAACCACCTGGTCGCGCACTGGTGCACCGGCGCGGCGATCCTCAGCGTCGCCCCGCTGGTGCCGCTCGGCAGCGTCCTGCTGTCCGACGGCGACCGGGCGATCGGCACCATCGGGATGCTGATCGTCGCGGCCTACGGCCTGGTCGTCGTGGCCGTCGCCGGGTACCCGTTCGAGAAGATCAAGCACCTGGCGCGCTGAGCGCGCACCGGGCCGGGCGCTCCGTCCTGTACGCCCGCACGTCCGCCGCCGAGGCCGTGCTCTCCGCACGGCCCGGCTGAGGCCGGGGGTGCCCCGGGGCCCGGATTCCGACCAAGGCCCTGACCTCCGCAAAAGCGGAACCATGCTGCTCATGCGTCACATCTATCCCTCCCGTATACGGCCGAGTAGCGTGCCTTCCCGCCGCTGTTGATGTCGTGCTGGGGAGGCTGAGGGCCAGTGATCGTGCTCGGTTACAACGGATTCACCAAGGGAGCGGAGCTCTTCGGGCGGCTCTACGGGGCGACGGGGATCGACCGCAACCTCTTGGTGGGCCATGACGCCGCGGCGGCGCTGGTGATCGACGGGGAGGTGGTCGCCGCGGTCGAGGAGGAGCGGCTGAGCCGGGTCAAGAAGACTTCCGACTTTCCGGAGCAGGCGATCCGGTGGTGCTTGGACTCCGCCGGTGTCGAGCTCGGCGAGGTCGACATGTTCGCGTTCCCGTGGCGCTTCTCGGAGACGGTGGGCGAGCAGATGATCGCCCAGATATGCGGGACCGACCTGTCGGTTCCGGCGAAGTTCGACTCGCTGCGGCGCACGGGCGAGTTGTACACGGACATGCTGAGCCGTGAGGCGGTGTACGGGGACTTCGTGCGGCGCACCGGCCACGACCTCGACCCGAACAAGCTCGCCCTGGTGCCGCACCACCTGGCCCATCTCATGTGCGGGGCCTATCTGGCCGGTGGGGGCGACGCCGCCTTCCTGGTCAGCGACGGCCGGGCGGAGATCCTGTCCGCCGTCATGGGCGAGCTGCGGAACGGCGTGGTCCGGGTCTTCGACGAGAGTTCCGTGGAGATGACCAGCTCCCTCGGCGTGGCGTACGGGAGGATCACCCGCTATCTGGGGTTCGTGCCGAACAACGACGAGTACAAGGTGATGGGCCTGGCCGCGTACGGCGCGCCGCCGCGGCACAACCCCCTGCTCGAGCGCGTGGTGCGGCTGCACGAGAACGGCTCGTACACGATCTCCATTCCCCGGGACCAGCAGGCGTACTACGCGCTGTTCGACGACCTCTTCGACGGCGACAGCGTGAAGCGTGAGGAGTTCGACTTCCGGGTGAAGGTCGCCGGTCTTGCCCAGCACATGGTCGAGGCCATCACCGCGCATCAGGTGCGGACGCTGACCGCGGCCTCCGGCCTGGACAACCTGCTGTTCGAGGGCGGTCTCGCGCTGAACTGCGTCGCCAACTCGAAGATGCTGGAGCGGTCCTCGTTCACCGGCATGGAGGTCAGCTTCGGGGCCAGCGACCCGGGTGTCGCGATCGGCGCGGCCGTGTACACGGCGGGTCTCAGGAACCGGCCCGCCGAGGCCGTCACCACCCCTTACCTGGGTCCCTCGTTCGACGAGCGGCACGTCCTGGACGCGCTGGCCGCGTACGCGGACCGCGTCGACTGGCAGGAGGAGGCCGACGTCGCCGCGGTCTCCGACCGGACGGCGGAGCTGCTGGCCGAGAAGAACGTCGTGGGCTGGTTCCAGGGGCGCACCGAGTTCGGGCCGCGTGCCCTGGGGAGCCGCAGCATCCTCGCCAACCCGGCGTTCCCCGACATCAAGGACATCATCAACGTCCGGGTGAAGCACCGGGAGCCGTTCCGGCCGTTCGCTCCGGTCGTCCTGGAGTCGGAGGCTCCGCGTGTCTTCGCGATGGGCAAGAAGACGGCGTCGCCGTACATGACGTTCGTCTTCCCGGTGCGCGAGGAGTACCAGGAGCGGATCCCCGGTGCTTGCCATGTGGACGGCACGGCCCGCGTCCAGACGGTCAACGAGCGGCAGAACCCCGCACTGGCGGGGCTGTTGCGCGCCTTCACCGAGCGCACGGAGGTGCCCTGTCTGCTGAACACGTCCTTCAACGTGGCCGGGGAGCCCATCGTCTGCTCACCGCGGGACGCGCTGGAGTGCTTCCTCGCCACGGAGATCGACTATCTGGTCATCGACCGGTTCGTGGTGACGAAGAAGCACCCGTCGGACACGCCTTAGTCCTCGCGGCTGGTGACCTCGACGAGGTGCATGCCGAACTGGGTCTGCACCGGGCCCTGAACCGCGCCGACCGGGGCGCTGAAGACGACCTGGTCGAACTCGGCGACCATCTGTCCCGGTCCGAACGAGCCGAGGTCGCCGCCGTTGCGGGCGGAGGGGCACGAGGAGTGCTTCTTCGCGAGTTCGGCGAAGTCGGCGCCCCCTTCGATCTGCTCCTTCAGCTGCAGCGCTTCGGTCTCGGTCTTGACCAGGATGTGACGGGCGGACGCGCGGGGCATGGTGTTGCCTTTCGAGTGGGGTTCAGGAAATGAGCTACTCGGCATTTTACTGATCACGGCTGGGGTCGGCGCGCCGCCCCGGAAGCACGGTGGCGGGCGGCGGGCAGGCCGCCGACCGCGGCGCGGTCAGTCCCCGCCGCCACCGCCGCCGTCGCCGCCACCGCCGCCGTCGCCGCCACCTCCGTCGCCGCCGCCGTCCCCACCGCCGCCGTCGCCGCCGTCCCCGCCGTCCGAGCCCCAGCCGTCACCGCCGCCGGAGTCGTTGTCGTCGCTGCCCCAGCCGAGGTTGCTGAACCAGGGGTCGCCCCATTCGACGGCCACCGGCTCGCCGCTGCGGGCGTGCCGCGGCTTCTGGGCGCGGAAGCGGTAGGCGCCGGTGGTGTCGCCCAGACCGAAGGTGACGGCGAAGGCGTGCGCCATGACGGCGTCGAGGGGGTCGGGGGTGTCGTGGTCTATCTCGGTGAGCGGCAGCAGGACCGTGCCCGGCACGGGGCGACGGCGGCGCTCGGGGCGGGTGAGGAGGGCGACCCGCCGCCCGTCGCGCAGCAGCTCCGAGGAGAAGGAGGTGACGCGCCGCAGTTCCCAGTGGCCCTGCGGGCTCTGCGCGCGCACGAAGCTCCGGGACTTGCGCCAGACCTTGGTGAGGAGGAGGGAGACGTGGGCATCGCCCACGGTCAGGACGAGTCCGCGGCCCGGTGACGTGTCGGTGGTGACCAGACCGTACGGCGCGCGGATCCGTACGGCGGGCGCGTACGGACCCCATACGTCCACCCGGATGAGGCGGCGGTCGACGGCCACCGTCACCGGGCCCGCGGGGCCGGGGGCGGACCGCCGGGCGAGCCACAGGGGCACGCCCTCCACGTCCGCCTGCGTGGCCAGCGCCGCCACCCGCGCGGCACCGCCGCTGTGCCGGAGCGCCAGCTCCCCGAGGTGGTGTGCGAACTCGGCCGCCCTGCGGACCTTGATCGGCTTGGTGGTGCCGGTGACACGGGTGACCGGCACGATGCCCTGCCCCTCCGGCAGTTCCTCAAGGCCGCGTTCCGAGCCGCCGCCGCCCAGCCAGCGCCCGCGCCGGTAGGCGTCGGCCATCGCGGCGAGGTGCAGTTCGCTCAGCGGCGTGGTGCGGTAGTTGGCCTTCAGCCCTTCCTCGGTCAGCTGGACGAGCTGGGCGAAAGGGTTCCGGGACTGCTCGGCGTAGATCACCTGGTTCATGCGTCTCCCCCGTCATTTCCTCGACGTCATGAAGAACGCATTTTCGCACGCGCTGTGTGTACGCCTCGCGACCTGCGTTTCACAGGTTCGTCCCAGGAGCGTGCTCCTCCGGCAGGTCCGGCTCCGACGGGTCCGGCCGGTACGCGATCGAGCCCTCATCGGGGCTCCACTCGGTGGCGTACGGCATGAGGTCCTTGATGCGGACGCTGCGCACGCCCTGGGCGGTGGGGAGGATGACCCGGATGTCCGGGTGGTAGTCGAGGAGGATCTGCCGGTCCCTGCCGCACGGGCCGACGACGCCGCGGCCCCTGTTCCCCACGGCGACGATCGTGGTGAGCTCGCGGGCGCCGGAGGCACGGGCGTTGCCGAGGGCGACGAGTTCGGCGCAGGGTCCGCCGGTGAAGTGGTAGACGTTGATTCCGGCGTGCGTCGTGCCGTCGGCGGCCCGGACGGCGGCGCCCATGGTGTGGATTCCGTCCTCGCCGTCGGTGTGCGCGTCGACGACGGACCGGGCGAGGTCGATGAGTTCCTGGTCGGCGGCGGTGAGGTCCCGCGTCGGGAGGTGCGTGTGCATGGCCGCAGGCTATGAAGAACCGACGTCGGATGACCAACGACATTCCCTCGGGTCGGGCGCTCAGGGGCCGACCGGCTCCCACTGGAGGTAGTCGAGGTTCCAGTTCTGGTGCGCGCCGACGTCCAGGGAAAGGCGCAGGGTGTGCCGCCCCTTGGTCAACTGCCGTGTCTGGCCGCTGTCCTGGAGCACGAAGGCCTGGTGGCCCGTCGTGTTGGCGACGGGTACGGCCGCGCCGGGGGCGCCGCCGTCGACGGCGACACGGTAGGTACCGGCGGGTGCGTGCGGTGACGACACGCGGGCCTTGAGCGTGTAGCGGCCGGACCGCGGCACGTCCACCTCGTAGCTGAGCCACTCCGAGCCGCGCATCCAGCACACGGCCACCGCGCCGTCCAGGTCGCACACGTCGACGCCCGCACCGGAGCGGCCGGGGCCGTCGCCCCGGTTCCCGGCGTCGACGTCGTGGTACGCCACCCCCTCGCCGCCCGACGCGTACTCCTCCGCCTGCACACGTACCGCGCCGGAGGGCACCGCACCCGCCACCCCCGTGGCGAGGTAGGCCTCCAACGCCTCGACGTTGTCGGTCTGCAGCACCGACGCCCCGTACCCGCCGATGAGCGTGGCCCAGCCGCGTGCGGGCGCGATCAGCGAGGCCTCGTCGGTGTACCGGGCGGCAAGGGCGTCCCGCATGCTGTTGATCCATACGCGGCCGGTCGAGCGCAGCCCCCGCAGGAAGGCGGCGTCGGCCACCGCGTCGCCGACGTCGTCGAAGACGACCTCGAACGCGGGCGGCCGGTCCGTCCCGAACTCCGCGGCGGAGGCGGCGTTGGTGTCGTCGACGAGGTGCATGTAGAGCGCGTCGGGGTGGCGGGCGCGGAACGCCCGCACCTCGGGCACGGGCGCGCCGGACTTGAACAGGCCGTTGCGTACGGTGCCGGTCTCCGCGAGCACCCGCCAGACGGCCTCCCGGTCCTTCCAGGCCTGATCGAGGTTGACGAGCCCGCTCGTCCGGGCGGCCCGCATGGCCTCGGCGAGCGTGGGGATCCGGTGGCCGGTCGGCGCCGCCTGCCGACCGCCGAGTCCTTCGCGCAGGCGCAGGGCGCGCAGTTGGGCGTGGGTGAGGTCGGCGACGCGGCCCGTTCCGTCGGTGGTCCGGTCCACGGTCGCGTCGTGCATCAGGACGGGGACGCCGTCCTTGGTCAGCCGGATGTCCGCCTCGACGATCTCGGCGCCGTCGGCGAAGGCCGCACGCAGCGCGGCGAGGCTGTTCTCGGGGGCCTCGCGCCACTGGCCGCGGTGGGCGGCGGTCATGACGGCGATGCCGGGGCCGTGGTCGAGGAAGTCGCGGTAGGCGCGGTCGGCGGGGGTGTCGGTGGGGGCTCGGGGGTGCGTGGGGGCGGGGACCGTGCGGGACGGGCGGTACGTGTCCTGAGCGGTGGCAGCCGGAGCGGCTTGGCTCTCGGTCGTGCTCGCGGCCGGGGTGGCGCCGAGTGCCGTCGCGCACACGGTGACGGTGGCCAGGAGGACGAGACGGCGGGTCGGGGTGGGTGCGGGGCGTGGGCTGCGGCTCAGGAAGGGGGCGGTGCTGCTATGTGAGGGGGCGGTGCGGCCCGGCGGGAGACCGGTGCAGCCCGGCGGGAGACCGGTGCGGCCCGAGGAGGGTCTGTCGACGCGGCGCGAGATCATGAGCGGGGGCATGGGTGAGAGCATCGGGCCGCGCGGGCCCCCGGTCCACGACCCGCCCCGGCCTGTCGCCCGCCTCAGCCGCTCGCCCCCACGGCTGGACCGTTCCTGACCCGCAGCACCCGATTCGGCGGGGCCACGGGCCACGCGACCCCCAGCAGCACTCATCCCAGCAGCACTCAAGGTCAGCGGCGATGACGAACCCCCACCCCGGCCGCAGGGTGAGGGCCCGTCATCACCGCACTGCGCGTCAGGCCGCCGCCAGCGCCTCCGTCGGCGGCAGGCGGGCCGCCCGGACGGCCGGGTAGAAGCCCGCAAGCCCGCCGATGAGGAGCGTCGCCCCCACCCCGCCGGCCATCGCCCACAACGGAACCACCGTCGGCCACCCCTGGTACCCCGCATAGCCCGCCGTCACGGCGATCCCCAGGGCTACGCCACCCAGGCCGCCGAGCGCCGACAACAGCTGGGACTCGCACAGGAATTGGGTCCGGATCTGCCCTCGGGTCGCCCCCAGGGAGCGCCGCAGGCCGATTTCCGCCCGCCGCTCCAGGACCGAGATGACCATCGTGTTGGCCACGCCGACCCCGCCCACGAGGAGCGCCACCGCGCCGAGGCCGAGGAGGAGCCCGGACAGCGCGTCGTCCGTGGCCTGCTTCGCCGCGAGCGCGTCGGAGGGGCGGGAGACGTTGACCTCGTTGGGGTTCTCCGGATTGGCCGTCGCGCCGATGACCTGCTGAACGTCGCTCACCGCGGCGCCCTCGGCGCGCGCGTACACGGTGGTCGCGAAGCCATCGAAGTCCAGCTCCTGCTCGGCGGCGGGCCAGCCGACGAGCGCGGCCGAGTCGAGTTCGGGGGCGAGTTCGTTCGGCCCGAGCAGGCCGACGACCGTGAACCACCGGCCGCCGAGCCACACCTGGGCGTCCGGGCCCGCCTCGTACACGCCGAGCTGCGCGGCGGCCTTCGCGCCGAGGACGACGGCCGGGTAGCGGTGCGTGGCCGCGGTGAGCCAGCGGCCGTCGGCGACGTCCACGCCGACCGTCCCCGGCAGGTCGGTGCGGGCCGCGTAGACGCCGATGCCGCCGGTCACTTCCTTGGGGACGTGGTCATTGCGGTACACCTTCGCGTCGGTCTTGCCGATCGCCGAGACCGACTCCACCCCGTCGATCGCGCCGACCATCTCGACGGCCCCGTCCGGCAGCCTGGCCGCGCCGCCGCTGAAGGACTGGCCGGGCGCCGCCGTCAGCAGGTTGGTGCCGAGCGCCGCCAGCTTGCGGTCCAGCTCCTCCTGGCTGGAGGTGGAGATGCCGACGACGCCGATCATCGCGGCGATGCCGATCGCGATGCCGAGGGCGGAGAGGAAGACGCGCATGGGGCGTGAGCGCAGGCCCGAGCCGCCGGTCCGGACGACGTCCGCCGGGCTCAGGCGGGCCGGACTCGGCTGCGGCGCCGGGCACGGTCGTGGGCGCGGCGGTGTGGCCGTACTCATGCGCCCACCCGTTCCGTGACGGCTGCCGCGGCGGCCTCCCCTGCCGCGGAGTCGTACGCGATCCGGCCGTCCTTGATGCGTACCTCCCGTGGCAGCGACGCCGCGATGTCCCGGTCGTGCGTGATGACGACGACCGTCGTGCCCGCCCGGTGCAGTGTGCGCAGGAGCTCCATGACGACCTCGCCGGAGTGCGAGTCGAGTGCGCCCGTCGGCTCGTCCGCGAGGAGCAGCGGCGGGTCGCCGAGCACGGCGCGCGCGATCGCCACGCGTTGTCTCTCGCCGCCGGAGAGCTGGTGCGGTTCGTTGTGGAGGCGCTGCCCGAGCCCCACTCCGCGCAGCGCGCGTTCCGCGAGGCCGCGCCGCTCGCCCCGTGGGAGTCCGCTGTAGAGCAGTCCGTCCGCGACCGCGTCCAGGGCCGGTACGCCCGCCGCCAGGTGGAAGGCCTGGAAGACGAAGCCGATGGTGCGGGCGCGCAGCGCGGACAGCTGACGGTCCGACAGGGCGTCGACGGTGTGGCCGTCGACGCGGACCGTTCCGGCGGACGGGCGGTCCAGCGTCCCCATGATGTTGAGCATCGTGGACTTGCCGGAGCCGGACGGCCCGACGATCGCCAGCATCTCCCCGCGCCGGACGACGATCCCGGCTCCGGCGAGCGCGACCACGTCCCCGTATGTCTTCGAGACGCCTTCCAACTCGACGACGGGTGGCCGCACTTCGGGCCACGGCTCCCCCACGGGCTGCGACTCCCCCACGCGCGGCCCCATCAAGGGCTCTCCTCTGTTCGCCCTCACTTCGGCACCGCCACCTTCAAGCCCTCGGTGATGCCGTCGCCGGACACCTCGACCATGCCGTTCGCGAACAGGCCCAGCTCCACCGGCCGGCAGCTGCTGACGCAGTCCGGGATCGCGCTCGCCCTGATGTCGGCCGTGTCGGTGGCGCTCGGCTGGCTGATGGCGGGCCGTGCCCTGCGCCCGGTCCCTACGATGGCCGACAAGGCGCGCCGCATCTCCGAGCTGAATCTGCACGAACGCCTGGCGGTCAACGGGCCCGACGACGAGTTGAAGGACCTCGGTGACACCTTCGACGGTCTGCTCGGGCGCCTCGACACCGCCTTCACCACGCAGAAGCGCTTCGTCGCCAACGCCTCGCACGAACTGCGCACCCCGCTCACGCTGCAACGGGCGATGATCGAGGTGGCGCTCGCCAATCCGGCGGCGGACGCGGAGTCGTTGCGGACGGTGTGCGAGCGCCTCCTTGCCACGGGCGAGCGGCAGGAGCATCTGATCGCGGCGCTCCTCACGCTGGCCCGCAGTCAGCGCGGCCTGCAGCGCCGCGAGCCCGCGGATCTGGCGGCGATCGCGGCGACGGTCCTGGCGGAGCAGGCGGCGGCGGTACGGATCGACCTGTCGCTGGCCCCGGCGCCCACGGTCGGCGATCCACGGCTCCTGGAGAGCCTGGTGACGAACCTCGTCGGCAACGCGGTGCGCCACAACGTCCCCGGCGGCTGGGCGCGGGTGCGCACCGAGGTGCGGGACGGCCGGCCGGTGCTGCGGGTGACGAACAGCGGGCCGGTCATCCCGCACGAGCGCGTCGAGGCGCTCTTCCAGCCCTTCCAGCGCTTCGAGACGCGCGCCGGGACTCCGCACGGCCACGGCCTGGGCATGTCGATCGTCGCCGCCGTGGCCGAGGCCCACAGCGCGCCGGTGAGCGCGCGGCCCGGGTCCGAGGGCGGGCTCGACATCACGGTCACGTTCGGCCCGGCGGCGAGGGTCCTGGAACGGGCGGGCGGCGAGTGACGGCGGGCGGGGCCGGAACGGACATACGCGTCCTCGCCCGGACCGCCGCCCCAGCACCGCTCAGGGCGTCGGGCGCACCGGCAGTTCCCGCACGCTGTTGCCCACGAAGCCCGCGTGCCGGGCGAGTTCGGTCTCGGGGACGGCGAGGTCCAGTGCGGGGAAGCGGGTGAACAGTCGCTCCAGGGCGATCGTCGCCTCCATCCTGGCGAGGGGCGCGCCCAGGCAGTAGTGCGCGCCGTGCCCCAGCGAGAGGTGGCGGCCGGGGCCGGTGGTCCGGGCGGGCCTGGTGACGTCGAAGAGGTGGGCGTCCGGGCCCCACGTCGCCGGGTCGCGCCCGGCGGCGGAGTAACCGGCGAGGACCGGGGTGCCCTGGGGGATGCGGGTGCCGTCCAGGGTGAGGTCGCGGGTCGGGTAGCGGAACGGGAAGTAGCTGACCGGGCTGTCCCAGCGCAGGGTCTCCTCGACCACGTCCGACCAGTCGGCCTTGCCGGAGCGGACCAGGAGCAGTTGGTCGCGGTGGGCGCACAGCGCGCGGACCGCGTTGGTGATCAGGTTCAGCGTCGTCTCGTGACCGGCGACGATCATCAGCAGCTGGGTGCCGATCAGCTCCTGCGGGCTGAGCCGGTCGCCGTCCTCGTCGCGGGCCGCGATCAGCGCGCTGGTCAGGTCGTCGCCGGGGTGCGCGGTCCGGTCGGCGACGACGGCGGCGAGCACCGCCGCCAGCTCGCGGTTGGCGGCTGTCGCCTCCTCGGGCCCGATGGCCGTGCTCACCACCTGGTTCGACAGGTGGTGCAGGCGGCCGCGGTGTGCCGCGTCCACGCCGAGCAGTTCGCAGATCACGCCCAGCGGCAGCGGCAGGGCGAAGGAGGCGCGCAGGTCGGCGATCCCGCCGCCGTCGGCCGCCTCGGCCAGCCTGTCGAGGAGCTCGGCGGTCACCGACTCGATCCGCGGCCGCAGCGTCTCCACCCGGCGGACGGAGAACGCCTTGCCGACCAGCGCGCGCAGCCGCCGGTGGTCGTCGCCGTCCGCGGTGGTCATGCCGTGGACGGTGGCGAAGGTCAGCAGCGGCCAGCCGTCGGGTATCCCGCCCTCCCGCAACGCGGTGAAGTGCGCGGCGTCCTTGGCGACTTCGGGATGGGCGAGGAACTCCTTCAGCGCCTCGTGCCCCAGCACGGCTGCGCCCGGCACATCGCCGGGGAGTACGACCTCGGCCACGGCGCCCGCCACGAGCAGCCGGGCGTTGTCCGCGTGCGGGCAGCCACCGGCCGGGTCCATCCGGTACGGCGTACGACGTGACGTGTTCAAGTGATCCCTCCCGGGGGCCAGGGGTGACTCGCCTTGTGTCCACTTGCGTCGACGTGTGTCCAAGGTGAGCCTCCACCTGTCGCACCCCCGGGGCTACGGCTGTGCCCGTGATCGATACCGTGGCGTCGGGCGGGCCGTGCCCATCGGCCGCCCTCCCCTGCCGACCACCAGCCCCTGCCGACCGCCCCCTCCGGACCGACTGCTTCCTCCCGGCCGGCCACCCTCTGGCGAAGAGCTCTGATGACTGTCCCTGGACGCGAAGTACTCGATGCCTTCGGGCTGGCCGGAAGCCCTGTTCGCCTGGCGGGCGGGGAGGGCCGCAGTGTCCGGGTCGCCGATGCGGTACTCAAGCCCACCGGCCCGGACGTCGAGTTCGCGGAGTGGCTGGCCGACGTGCTGGCCGCGCTGCCTGAGGACGGCTTCCGCGTCGGACGGCCGCTGCGTGCGCGCACCGGCCTGTGGACGTACGCCGGGTGGACCGCCTCCCGCTTCGTCCCCGGCGCCGAGCCCGACCATGTGGCCGCGCCCCGCTGGCTGGACATCATCGCCGCGGGCCGTGCCTTTCACCGCGCGCTGGCCGACGTACCGCGCCCCGCCTTCCTGGACCGCCGCGACGACTGGTGGGCGCTGGGCGACCGGGTCGCGTGGCAGGAGGGCGAGGCCGACCTGCTGCCCGGACTGCGCGGGCCCTACGAGGAGTTGGTGGCGCTGTCCGGTCCGGTGCCGCGGGGCCGGGCCCAGCTCGTCCACGGTGA
The DNA here is from genome assembly GCF_014650815.1 of Streptomyces flavofungini. Lineage (GTDB taxonomy): Bacteria > Actinomycetota > Actinomycetes > Streptomycetales > Streptomycetaceae > Streptomyces > Streptomyces flavofungini. Next base: position 393,999 of record NZ_BMVR01000007.1, on the reverse strand, counting down.
TCTGACGGGCAACGTGCTGTTCGCCCCGGGGCTGGCCCCGGCGGTCATCGACTTCTCGCCGTACTGGCGGCCGCCGGGGTTCGGTGCGGCGGTCGTGGTGGGCGACGCCCTGATCTGGCACGGCGCCGGGGCGGAGCTGCTGCGTGCGGCGGCGCCCGGGTTCGGGTCCGGGTTCGTGGGCCATGTCGCCCGTGCGGTGACCTTTCGGCTCGTCACGGCGAGCGAGCAGCTGCGCGCGCTGCCCCACGGGGCGAACAGGCTGGACCAGGCGGTCAGGGCGGACGAGGCGACCGGTGGGAGCGGGGCGGACGAGGCGGCCGGTGGGAGCGCCACGGCCACCGAGATCCGCCGTTACCGGCGTGCCGTGGAGCTCCTCGCCGCCTTCCGCTGACCGCCGCTTGCCGGGCGGCCGGCGGCGGGTGGGCGCCGTGTGCGGCTCAGCGCACGGCGTAGACCTGACCCGTCTGCGCGCCCTCGACGGAGCGGACGTACGCCTCGGTGACGCGGGCGAGGTCGACGGACGGCATGCCGGGGAAGTAGGAGCCGTAGTCGTCGAGGCTCTCGGTGAAGACGGTCGGGCTGACCGCGTTGACGCGCTGCGGGGCGATCTCGATGGCGGCCGCCCGGACGAAGGCCTCGATCGCGCCGTTGGCCATGGACGCGGCGCTCCCGGTGGGGATGGGCTCGTCGGCCAGGACGCCGGAGATCAGCGTGAACGACCCGCGTTCGGCGACGTGCCCGACGCCCTGGCGGACCAGCTCGATCTGGCTGAGCACCTTGCCGCGGAACGCGGCCTCGTAGTCCGCGGGTGCGATCTCCGCGACGGGCTTGAACGGGGTGTCGCCGGCGGCGCTGACCACGGCGTCCACGGGACCGGCCGCCGCGTACAGGGCAGCCGTGCCCGCCGGGTCGGCGATGTCGTGGCGCAGGTCGCCGCTGGTGCGGCCGACGGTGATGAGCTGGTGGCCGCGCGCGGCCAGGGTCTGGTGGACGGCGGCGCCGAGCTTTCCGGTGGCCCCGATCAGGAGGATCTTCATGGCTCGGACCTTAGGACCGCCCGGAGCCCTCCGGAAATGTTCGCCACGCAGTGCTTATGCTTCCTGGTTATGAATGCTGGAAGCGGGGCTGCGGGAGCCCTGAACACCGGGGCTTCGGGAGCGGTGAAGGCCACGTCCGCGGGAGCCGTGAAGGCCGGGCGCGGGGACGGACAAGACGTCGAGCTGCGGCATCTGCGCGCCCTCGTCGCGATCGACGCCGAAGGCACCTTCACCGACGCCGCGATCGCCCTCGGCGTCAGCCAGCCCGCGCTGTCGCGCACCCTGCACCAGATGGAGAGCCGACTGAGCACCCGTCTCGTCGACCGCACGACCCGGCACGTGGCCCTCACGGCCGCCGGACGGCGCCTGGTCGAACATGCCCACCGCATCCTGCGCCTGGTCGACGACGCGCTGGCCGAGACGGCGGCCGACGGGCGCCCCCTGCGCATCGGCTTCGCCTGGTCCGCGCTCGGCCGGTACACGGTGCCGCTGCTGCGCGCCTGGCGCGCGAACCGCCCCGACACGGCGGCCCAAGTCCTGCGCCGCGACGACCCGGAGGCGGCGCTGCGCCGGGGCGAGGTCGACCTGGCGCTCGTCCGCACGGAACCCGTACCGGACGGCGACCTGGTGTGCGTACCGCTGCTGCGGGAGCGCCGCGTCGCCGCCCTGGCCGCCGATCACGCCCTCGCCGACCACGAGGCCGTCCGTCTGGAGGAGTTGGCGGACGAGCCGGTGGTGATCTGCTCCACGGCCGCCACGACCGCGGCGCACCTGTGGCCGACCGGACGGCGCCCGCACACCTTCGAAGTGCCGGGCGTGGACGAATGGCTCACCACCATCGCCACCGGCGAGGCGGTCGGCGTCACCGCGGAGAGCGCGGGCCACAGCCACCCGCACCCCGCCGTCCGCTACGTCCCGCTCGCCGACGCGCCCTCCGTGACCGTCCACCTGGTCCATCCGCGCGTGCCGCGGCACCCCGCCACGACGGAGTTCCTTGACCACATCAGGGTGCTCCTCGCCGAGGCCACGCGGGCGGGACGGCCCTGATCCGGCGACGCGACGTGTCGCCCGCCCCGCGAGACGGTGTGCGGCACGCCCGGCGACGTACCGGGGCGACGGCGCCCGTCCGCCGACCTCCCGGCACCGCCGCACCCTATGCCCAGCGAATTCCGTAGATTCCCGGCGGCGGATTGAAATCGATGTACTGGAAGTGACCGTGCGCCTCGGCTCCGGGCAGCTCGCGGAGGACCTTCCTCGGCAGCACTCTGGATTGCTGGAAGAACGCCTGGCACAGCGCGGGTGTGAAGCCGTCCTCGAAGACGGCTTCGAGAACCACGTCCCGTGTCCCCGCGTGAATCCGAATGCTGGTGAACTTGTCGGTCTGCCGGGGAGGAAAGGTGATGCTGAACTCCGCGAGCGCCATGCCCCCCGCACGCAGCGGCGGGTCGAGCAGGAACTCGAACGCGGCCACCCCGGATTCCCGGTCGCCCCGGAACCGGGCCAGGCGGCAGCCGCGGGCCATGCGCACCAACGGGGCCTGCGGCAGCCGGGCGTAGCGCGTCACGTGGATCATGCGGGTGGCACCGCCGGGCCCGCCGGTCAGCACCCGGCTGACGTGCATCACCAGCTCCTGGCCGTGCGCGCCGACGCGTACCCGTACGCGGTAGGACAGCGGCCGGGGCAGGGCCAGATCACTCCAGTCGGCGTCGAGCTTGGCGAGGGTGCGCAGGACGGCCTCGGCGTCGTGGCCCCACTGTGTGCGCAGGACGGCGGCGGTCTCGGCGGCTACGGGGCGGCGCCCGCGGGGGCGGCGCGGGGGCAGGGCGGCACGCAACTGCCCCGGGGCCAGGGAGAGGATGTCCTCCAGGGCCGCGACCGCGTCGAGTGAGCTGGCCCTTTCGGGGCGACTCAGACCGGTCTGCCACGCGCTGAGGGTACTTGTACTGACCGGTGTGCCTCTGCTGCGTAATTCCCGGGCTATCTGGTCCAGACTGATTCCTCGCAGGGCAAGGGCGCGTCCCAGAATCCGGCTGAATTCCATGGCGCCGCATCGTAACGGCAGTCCGTCCGGAGTTATCCAGTCCCGTGCGGAGGTTTCCTGTGCGCATTTCCCCGCCCGTGGTTCCTTGGCGCACAGCAACGTCTTCGCAGCCGCGACGGAAGGACCTCTCATGAACCAAGCGAAACCCGTCCGACGAGTCGTCTGGGGCACGGTGCTCGGCGTGGTCACGGTGGCCGGGCTCGGCGGCGGCCTCGCCGTGTCGGCCCCGCTCACGCAGGACGACCGGGACGCCGCGCGGGCCGCGGCCGCGACCGTCACGGTGGCGGTCGCAGGCGACATCTGCGGCTCCGCCTGCAACCAGACGGCGCCGGTGGTCAAGAGCATGGACCCGCAGGCGGTGCTCACGGCGGGCGACAACGCGTACGACTCGGGGTCGGCCTCGGAGTTCCGGGACAAGTACGACCCGTACTGGGGCCAGTTCAGCAAGGTCGTGCACCCGAGCCCGGGCAATCACGAGTACCGGACCAGCGGCGCCAAGGGCTACTTCGACTACTTCGGCGGCAAGGGCGTCCACGTCGGCGAGCGCGGCAAGGGCTACTACAGCTTCGACGTCGGCGACTGGCACCTGGTCGCGCTCAACTCCAACCTCGGCTCGACCGCGGACAAGACGCAGCGGGAGTGGCTGGCCAAGGACCTCGGGGCGAGCACCAAGCCCTGCACGATGGCCTACTGGCACCACCCCCGGTTCTCGTCCGGCGACCACGGCGACCAGACCACCATGTCCAGCCACTACAAGATCCTCACCGACCACCGGGCGGACGTGGTGGTGGCCGGCCACGACCACCACTACGAACGCTTCGCGCCCGCCATGGCCGACGGCAGGAAGGACGAGGCGAACGGGCTGCGGCAGTTCGTCATCGGGACCGGCGGCCGCACCCTCTACTCGAAGACCACGTCCTCCAAGGGCCCGTCGGAGGTCTTCCACAACCGCACGTTCGGCGTGGGCCGCTTCGATCTGTCGGCGACCGGCTACAAGTTCACGTTCCGCCCGGTCGACGGCCGCACCTTCACGGACTCCGTGTCCGGCACGTGCCACTCCAAGCCGGGGGCGCGGCAGGGGAACTGAGATCCGCCTCGGCCGGGGGTCACGCCGCCGCCGGGGTCCGCCTCCACCGACGTCCGCCCCCACGGACGGGAGGGGTGCGGTGAACCCCACACCACCGCACCCCTCCTCCCCGCCCGTCCCTGCTCCCCCGCGGCCCACTTGGAGTGTGACGATGTACCTCTCGCAGACCCGGGCGGCCGACAGCGCCCGCACCAGCGGCGGCACCGCCACCGTGACCGCCGGCTCCCGCGCCGACGGCGCCCGGACCCGGGTGCCCGCCACCGTCCTGACCCTCGGCGCCGTCAGTCTCGTCACGGACGCCTCGGCCGAGATGGTGACCGCCGTCCTGCCCCTGTACCTGATGTACGGCCTCGGCGTCGGCTACCTCCAACTCGGCGCCCTGGACGGCCTGTACACCGGCGCCACCGCCCTGCTGCGCCTCGGCGGCGGGTACGCGGCGGACCGGCTCGGCCGCCCGAAGGCCGTGGCTGCGACCGGATACGGCCTGTCCGCGCTCACCAAGCTGGGCCTGCCGTGGCTCGGTACGTCGGCCGGGAGCGTCGGCCTGCTGGTCGCCGCCGACCGCACCGGCAAGGGCATCCGCACGGCGCCGCGGGACGCGCTCATCACGTTCGCCGCCCCGGAGGAGCACCTGGGCCGCGCGTTCGGCGTGCACCGGGCACTGGACGCGACCGGCGCCCTCCTGGGCCCGCTGCTCGCCTTCGCCGTGCTGCTCGCCGTACCGGGCGACTACGACGCGGTGTTCATGGTGAGCTTCCTTCTGGCCGCGGCCGGAGTCGTGCTGCTCGCGGTCTGCGTACGACCGGACACGACGCCGTCCGCCGCCGAGCGGACCGGGTGCCTGCGCCCCTATCTGCGGGCCCTCCATGACCGGGACGCGCTCCGGGTGGTGGTGGCGGCCGGGCTCCTCGGCCTCGTCACGGCCGGTGACATGTTCTTGTACGTGGCCCTGCAGCGGCAGCTGGACCTGCCGCACCACGTGCTCCCGCTGCTGCCGGTCGGGACGGCGCTGGTGTTCATGGCGGCGGCCGCGCCCGTGGGACGCCTGGCGGACCGCGTCGGCCGCTGGCGTCTCTTCCTCGCCGGACACCTGCTGCTGCTCTGCGCCTACGTGGGGGTGGCCGCGGCCCCCGGCGGCTGGGTTCCGGCGGGCATCGTCCTGCTCCTGCACGGGCTCTTCTACGCCGCGACGGACGGCGTCCTGATAGCGCACGTCGGCCCGGTCCTGCCGACCCGGGTGCGCACGACGGGCCTGGCGGTCGTCCAGACCTCCCAGGCACTGGCCAGGGCGGGCGGTGCGCTGGCCTTCGGCGCGGTGGCGGCGGGCGTGGGCCTCACGGCCGCGTTCACCGCGTTCGCGGCGGCCCTGCTGGTCCTCGTGGCGGGAGCGGCCGCCGCGCACGCACCGAGGAGGACACGATGACGCGCACACGGACGCTCCTGGCCACGCTGCTGATCGGGGCCCTGCTGACGACGGCCATCGGGTACGTCGTGTGGCGCCACGGCGCGGCGGCGGCCGAGCGGGACAGCCTGAACCTCCGCCTCGACCGGCACGACACGATCGTGTACGTCGACCGCGACCGCGTCCGCCAAGTCACGCGGCGGGGCGCACCGGTGGCCGACGGCCCCACCTGCCAGCGCGCGGCCACCGCCGCCTCGACCCTGATCTGCCTGCGCGCCCGCCCCGGCCCGCTGTCCGCGCAGTCCTCCCAGGTCCGCGTGTACACCGACGGCCGCCGCCAGGCCAAGGTCACGCTGCCCGTCTGGGGCGCCCCCAGCCGGGCCCGCGTCTCCCCCTCCGGGCACCTCGTCACCTGGACCGTCTTCCGCACCGGCGACTCGTACGCCGTACCCGGCCGCTTCTCCACCACCGCGGGCGTCTACGACCTGCGCGACGGCCACCACTACGGCTCCCTGGAGGACTTCAAGCCGTACGTGCGCGGCGCCCGCTACCGCGCCGAGGACGTCAACTTCTGGGGCATCACCTTCGCCCCCGACGACCGCACCTTCTACGCGACCATGGCGTCCAAGGGCCGCACGTGGCTGATGCGCGGCGACCTCACCCGCCGCACCCTCACCGCGGTGCGCACCAACGTCGAGTGCCCGTCCCTGTCCCCGGACGGCAAGCGCCTGGCGTACAAGAAGCGCACGGCACCGGGACGCTGGCGCCTCCACGTACTCCGCCTCGGCAAGGACTCCTCCCCCCGGAAGGACATCCCGCTCGCCGAAACCGCCCACGTGGACGACCAGCCCTCCTGGCTGAACGCCGACACCATCGCGTACGCCCGCCCTCGCCACGGCAAGCCCGCCCTCTTCACCGTCCCGGCGGACGGCTCGGGCGCCCCGCACCGCCTCATGCGGGGCTCATCGCCCACGGCGCCGACGGGCTGAGCGCCGCTTGCTCCCCTCGGGCCGATCAGCGAAATCCGGCCGCGTTCACTCATGGTTTCGGGGTAGAGGCGTCTCTGTGAGACACGGCTTCGTAGCGGGCGGGATCGACCAGACGCACCAGATCGCGGCGGACAGCGACCCATGGGCCCTGGTCAGCATGTACCCGTCGGTTTCCCGGGCGTTCGCGGGCAGTGAGGAGATAGCCGCCGCCCGGGATCTGGCCCGGTCCTTCCTCACCGACATTCAAGCCGTGCACGGCCTTCCGGTCTCCGTGCGCGTGCTGGCCACCGTGCAGCTCGTGGTCAGCGAGCTGGTCACCAACGCCCGCAAGTACGCGCCGGGGCCGTGCCTGCTGACGCTGGAGGCCCAGGACGGAGCCGTCAACGTGACGGTGTGGGACAGCGAGCCCGCACTGCCCGCGGTCCTGCCCGCCGATCCGGGCCGGGTCGGTCAGCACGGCCTGGAGATCGTCATGGCCGTGTGCCAGAGCCTGCACGTGCGTCGGGAGCCCGTCGGCAAGCGGATCACCACGACGATCGCGCTGGCCGACGATCCCGGCGGGGGCGTGGCCGGCCGCCGACTGTGACGACCGGCCGCGCCCGGCCTACGGGAGCCGGCCGGGCTCGTTCGCGCCGTCCTTCGTCTCCACGACCAGGAACGACAGGACGTCCTCGCCTATGTTCCTGAGGTCGTGCAGGTGGTATTGCCCCACCTCGAAGTGAAAGTGGAGGGTCTGTCCGCGTACGTAGGTGATTTCGCGTGAGGCGCCGTCGCTGGAGTGCTGGCGGGCCCGGCCGTCCGTGAGGGCGATCCACGTGTAGTCCAGGACGTGCCGGTGGACGGGGACGCGCTCGCCCGGCTGGAGCGTCGTCTCCCAGACCCGCAGCATCGCGGTCTCCTTGAGCAGGGTCTGGCCGATACAGGCGTTGTGGTCGTTCTCGTCGAACTCCGTCAGCAGCGGAGGGCTCCAGCGGTCGAAGTTCTTGGCCACGACCGTGCTGGTCAGGGGCGGGTGAGAGGGGGCGGGGTGTGACGCGTTGCCCACGAGTCGGGTCCTTTCCGGGGAAATCGGGGTGGCTGCGGGGGTGACTGGCTCACGGGCTGGTCCGCGGGTCGGCTCACCGGGCGGAGGACAGCGCCGCCAGCAGGGTGTCGTTCGCGCGCCGGGTGCCGATGGAGATGCGGCACGTGGCGGGGATGACGTGCCCGGTGTCGGCGACGGCGATCCCCGCGTCATGGAGCTGCTCCATCACCAGGTCGTGCTTGTGCAGGCGGACCAGCAGGAAGTTGGTCTGCGAGGGGAACACCCGGTCCACGGCGGGGTGCTCGGCCAGGGCCGCGGCCAGCCGTTTCCGCTCGGCGCGGATGAGCTCGATGCCGGCGAGGACCGGGCCCGAGTCGGTCAGCCGGTCCCGGACGGCGCGCTGGGAGGCGTCGGTGAATCCGAACGGCACCTGCAGCCGTCGCAGGGCCTCGATGATGCCGGGCTGCGCCAGGGCGACACCGCAGCGGGCGCCCGCGAGGCCCCAGGCCTTGGAGAGGGTTCTGAGCACGATGAGGTTGTCGTGCCGGGCGACGAGCGCGGCGTACGAGGGGTTCTCGCTGAACTCCACGTACGCCTCGTCGATGACCACGATGCCGTGGGTGCCGGTGATGAGGGTGTGCACCTGCTCCGGATCGAGCCTGGTCCCGACGGGGTTGTTCGGGTCGCACAGGATGGTGACGCGGGGGTCCGCCACGAGGATCTGTGCGGTGTCCAGCTCGGAGAGGTCGTCGCCGCGCAGCGGCACCTCCACCAGGGGCAGGCGCAGGACGCGGGCGAAGTGGGTGTACAGCGGGAACGTCGGGGGCGTGACGCAGACGCTCTCGCCGGGCGAGGCGAGCGCCGCGAGGAGCAGCATGACGCCGTCCACCGCGCCGCTGGTGAACAGCAGGTGGTCGGTGCTGAGCGCGTCCACGCCCGCGTGGCCGGGGAGCGCCGCGATGGTGCTCAGGTAGGTGTGGGCGAGCTCCGTCGTGTCGAGGTGGGGGTACTGGCTCTCCGGGCCCAGGAACGGGTTGGTGTTGCTCGTCAGGTCGACCGTGTCGAACCGCGGCTGCCGACGGAAGCGGGCCGGGCCCGGGACCGGCACCGTCGTGACGGGCGGCGCCGTGAACCGGGACAGCGCCGGTTCCGCCTGCCCGTCCGCCGGGGGCGGGCCGCCCTCGGCCCGGAGCCAGTGGTCGAGGGGGACGAACAGATCGGCCCCCAGGCACCGCATGCGCTCCGCCGCCCCCCGGCCGAGGTGGACCCACTCCAGGCCGGAGGTCCGGGCGTCGACGTACAGCTGGTACAGGGTGGCCTTGTAGAGGTCGTCCCGGACGGCCGGGTCGTCGTGGTCGATGGCCTGCGTGAGGCAGTAGACGCCCCGGCCGTTGTGCGACGTGATCGTCAGGCCGGCCTGGACGACGGCGTCGTCGCGGCGGCGGACGACCAGTTCGGCGCGATCGGCCAGCGCGCCCTGGGCCAGGGCGTCGAGAGCGTCGGCGTTGTACGGGTCGAGGCGGCCACCGCACTCGTGCTGGTCCGCCGCCTGGGGCTGGTCCGCCGCCCGCTGCTTCCGCTCAGCCTGGCGCTGGTGGAGTTCCACGAAGGCCGCGCGCGCCCACGGCTTCGCGTCGAGGTCGCTCAGCCGGATCCGCTCCCACGTGGCCTCCTGGGACACCGCGTGGTGGCGGCGCCGGACATCCCGGAGCCGGTCGGCGCCGAGGCGCGTGCGCAGCACGTCGTCCACCTCGCCCGTGAGCCGTACGACGCACTCGGGCTCGGCGGCGACCGGCGCGAGGCCCGCCGCGCGCAGGGCGCCGGTGTCGTCGGTGCGGCGCACGCCGGGGACGAGGATCTGGTGGACGTCCAGCGCGTCGGAGCGGCGGGCCAGGTCCGCGAGGGCCTGGGGGGTGGGGACGGGGCTGGTCGGGCTGTACAGGGAGCCGCCGCCGATGAGGGTGGGGCGTTCGCGCACCGCGGGGTCGAGGGCGGCGAACGCCTCGGCGTCCTGGCCCAGTTCGGCCAGGCGGGACACGGGTTCGGCGGTGCCGAGGGCGGCGCGGAGCACCTGCTGGAGCGCGTCGAGATCTGTGGGCCTGCGCATGGTGCTAGCTCCGTTCCTTGTCGAGCCCGGTGTCGAAGTACTCGCCGATGCGTTCCTGGTACTCCTCGAACAGCTCCGCCAAGGTGCGGGCGATGCCGGTCTTCCACGCGACCGAGCAGTCGCCGATCAGGCTCCGCCGCGTGCTGTGGTCGAAGATCGCTGTCTCACGGCTGTAGTCGTTGCGGTCCAGTCGGACCGGTACGCCGGTGAGCGCGGACATGTACTCCAGGAGGTCGGTGACGCCGACCTCCTCGTCGCCGCCCCAGTTCACGACCCGCGCGGGGGTCTGTGCCGCCTCCCACAGGAGGGGTACCTGGCGGACGACGTCGTCGGTGTGCAGGAGGTTGCAGTAGTTCTGCCCCTCGCGCGGCACCGCGCAGGGCTCACCCCGGCGCATCTCGTTGAAGAGGATCATGGGGACGCCGCCGTGGCCGTACGGGCCGTAGGCGATGTTGAGCCGGGCGATCACCGAGGGCAGCCCGAGCGCCTCGGCCAGGCCCCGCACGACTCCTTCGGCGGAGAGCTTGGCGATGGGGTACGTCGGCAGCCAGGGGGCCGTGCCGCCGAGAGGATCGCCCTCCCGGTAGCGGTGGGTGCGGTCGGCGCGGTGGTAGACCACGCCGGACGACACGTACAGGAACGCCTCCGCCGTGGCGCAGTGCGTCATGAGCTGTGCCGTGCCGACGGCGTTGATGCGTGCGGTCTCCTCGAAGTCGTCCCTGGTGCCGCGGTGCACCGCGGAGTGCAGTACGTGGGTGAAGTCGTGCGGCAGGTCCTGCAGGTCGCCGTCGGCCATGTCCCAGGTGAAGGTGCGGGCGCCCCGTTCCTCCAGGGCCTTGCGGGCGGTCAGGTCGCCGAAGCGGCCCAGGCACCACACCTCGTTGTCGGGGGCGAGCGCTTCGGCGACGGGCCGTGCGACCTGGCCGGTCCCGCCGGTGATGAGGATCTTCTTGCCGTGCATGGTCAGTGGCTCCTGGTCGTGTCGGCGGTGGCGTCGGTCGGTCCCCCGAGCGCTTGGCCCAGTTCGCGCCGCAGGGTCGCCTGGAAGGTCTGTACGTGCTGCGGGCTCATGAGGGTGTAGTGCTCGCCGTCGACTTCGATGTACCGGTTGGTGGTGCGGGTGAAGTCGTCCCAGTGGCGGAGCTGGTTGTTCAGCCACTCCTCCTTGGTGCCGCGCAGCGGGGTGCAGTAGAAGACGTGCGTCCGCGCGACCGATCCGGCCGGTTCGTAGGTGCGGCCGAGGTGCACCATGCTCTGGGCGAGGTGCACCCAGGCGCTGAACCGCTCCACGGTGAGGTCGAGTTCGGTGAGGCGGCGGTGCGGCGCGTGCTCGATCAGGTGGGCCAGCTGGTCGGCTTCGGGGAGGCCGCGGAGCCGGGTGGTGAGGCCTTCGATGTCGGCGGCGCCGATCAGTTCGAGGAACAGGGCGAGGTTGATGGCGCCGTCGGTGAAGGTGATCTCGTTCATGCGGCCGGAGATGCTCGGCGGCAGGTTGAAGACGCCGACGAACCTGACCTCGTCGCCGTCGGCCTCCAGGCGCTTGGCCATCTCGAAGGCGACCGCCGCGCCGTAGGAGTAGCCCGCGACGGCGTACGGCCCGCTGGGCTGCACCTTCCGCATCGCCTCGACGTACGTGGAGACCATCTCGTCGAACGAGGCGAAGTGGCTCTCGCCCTGCCCGAACCCCCGTGCCCGCAACGCGTAGAACGGCCGCTCGCCGGTGAAGTACTTGGCGAGGTTGACGAACACCAGCACCTCCCCGAGGCCGGGGTGCACGCAGAACAACGGCGTTCCGTCCCCGGTGACCTGCAGGGGCACCAGCGGGTCGTAGCCGGGGTCGCCTTCGGGGCGCTGCCCGCCGGTGAGGCGCCCGGCCAGGGCGCGGACGGTCGGGGCCTGTAGGAGCGTCGACATCGGTACGTCGTCGATGCCGAACTCCGTCTGGATCTCCAGCTTGAGCCGCAGCACGTCCAGGGAGGTGCCGCCCAGGTCGAAGAAGCTCGCGGTGACCGGCACCGACGTGACGTTCAGGACGCGGGCGTAGATGTCGGCCAGCGCGGTCTCGGCGACTCCCTCGGGCGGCACGTGCGCGCCGAGGAACCGGGTGCTCACCTCGCTCGCCCGGCGGGCCGCCGCGTCGAGGCCGCCCGCTTCGACGGCCGTGCGCAGCCGGGAGCGCTGGATCTTCCCGAGGTTGCTGCGGGGTATCTGTGCCTCGGTGACGGGGAGGACGAGCTGGGGCCGGAATCCCCAGTGCATCACCGTGGAGCTGCGGATCGCGACGATCGCCCGGTACACCGCCGTGTCGTCGGACGGGTCGCCCGCCGGGACGAACGCGACGGCGAGCTGTTCGGAGTCGGCTCCGTCGGGCCGGATCGGGAAGGCCGCGACCTGTCCCCGTTTCACGTCGTCCAACTCGTCGAGGGCTGCTTCCAGGTCGTGGCTGTAGTAGTTGACGCCGTTGACGATGATGGAGTCCTTGGTCCGGCCGACCAGCGTCAACCGGCCGTCGGCGTCCAGGTATCCGAGGTCGCCGGTGCGGAACCAGCCGTCGGGCGTGAAGGCCAGCGCGGTGGCCTCGTCGTTGCCGAAGTAGCCGTCGGTGACCATCGGGCCGTGCAGATGCACCTCCCCCGGCTCGGCCGACCCCAGGTCGTCGGTGGCCGAGAGGACGCTCCCGTCGCCGTCGGTGATGCGGATGCGCAGGCCCCGCACCGGCCGTCCCAGCGGCGGGAACTCCGTGCGCAGGTCGTGGGAGGCGAAGGCGCGGTTGAACACGCTGCCCGCGCACGTCTCGGTCATCCCGAACGCGGGCACGATGACGTCCTGGCGCAGCCCGTACGGGGCCAGGGCGGCCAGGAAGTCCCGCACGGTGGCGGTGACGGTGGCCTCGCCGCCGGAGATGATGTGCCGCACCTGCGACAGGTCCACCTCGTCCGGCGCGGGCGGCCGTTGGGCGAGGGCCTGGTTGATCTGCCCGAACAGGAAGTTCGGCGTGAAGGTGACGCGCACCCGGTGGGCCGCGAGCAGCCGGAGGAATTCCACCGGGTCCGCCAGCACCGTCGCCGGGGTGGCCATGACCTGGTCGGCGCCGTTGAACATCGGCAGCAGGTGCGCCTCGATGGCGGCGATGTGGTCGGTGGAGATCCAGTTCAACGAGGTGTCGGCGGGCCCGAGTTCCAGTGCTCCGGCCTTGCCCGCCTGCGCGGCGAGGAGGTTGGCGTGGGTGAGCCGGACGGCCTTGCTCGATCCGGTGGACCCGGAGGTCAGCATCAGGAGGGTGAGGTCGTCCGGGTCGGGCGTGTGGGCTTGGGCGAGGTCGGGCGCGGCGTGGTTCAACTCCTCGACGGTGACGGTCCGCAGGCCGATGTCGGGCAGGTCGCCGTAGCCGGCCTTGGAGACGACGACCAGCGGGTCGTCCAGGAGGGCGCGCAGGTGCTCCAGTTGCGGCTGCCACCGGGAGGGGTCGGCCGGGGGTGCGACGGGGCAGGGTACGAGGCCGCCGAGGACGCAGCCCCAGAAGGCGCGGAAGAAGGTCTCGGGGTCGTGGGCGGCGATGAGGACGCGGTCGCCCGGGGTGGCGCCCTGGCCGTGCAGCCCTTGGGTGATGCGGGAGGCGCTGTCCCGCAGTTCGGCGTAGGACAGGAACGAGCCGCCGATGAAGGTGATGCCTCGGGTGGTGTCGCGTGCCGCGCTCTCCAGCAGTCGCGGAAGCGTCGAGGCGGGTATGTGGTCCGGCATAGGGGCGAAGACCTCCGATCAGAAGGGTCGGAAAACGGCCCTGAATTCCATCGCGATGGGGGTGTTTTATGGATGGCGAAGCCGAACGGGGAGATGACGAAGTCACTGATGGTGCTCCGCGTCCCCGCGCTTCGGTATCAATAAAAGGGCGTGTGCGTCGCCCGGATTCCCGCCGACTATCGGCCGGTGCGAGAAGGCATCACGACGCGCACGCATAATCGAGGGCCGACGGCTGATTCCGGTCGGCGCGCGTGGGCATGAACGGCTTTGTGGCCGCGGCGGGCGGGCAGCCGTGAGCCGGGCTTCATCGATCTCATCGATCAGCCGAGCTCGTTGAATCGCACGATGTCCTCGATCTTCTGCTGCAGTTTCAGCTCATCCGGGTCGGATACGATCGCCGTGCCGACGAGGCCGTACGGACCGAGCGGGGTGTCGGGCGACGACGAGTAGTGGATCTCGTCGAAGATGAAATTCCGCTCGAAGTCCTCTTGACTCAAGGTGTTTCCAGCAGGGCGACGCAGCAGGATGTAGCCATAAAAACGGTCCGGCGCACGGTCCTCCAGAGGCTTCTTTATCCTTTCTCCGAGCGCGAGGCTGATCTCGACATCGAAGAGGTCGACTCCGTACGTCAGCTTGTTGACGTTCGGCGACAGCGCCCCCGGGAGCCGGATGGCGCACTCGCCGAAAGTGAGCCCTGATTCTTCCGCGAACACTTCCAGGTGGAAGACGCAGTCGGGCGCACTCAGTGTGGTGAGCGTCTGTCTGGCGATGTCCTCCGTTCGCCGGAAAAGCTCCTCATGCCGCACTTTGTCGAGGATGTGGGCGGCCAGGATGCTGCCGTGTGCCGCGCTCAGCGGCGAGAGGTGATAGCGGGTCATCGATGACCACAGGAGATCGCCGCCGCTCCAGATGCCGTCCATATAGACTTCCGGCGCATCGATGAAGGATTCAGCGACGATCTGTACATCCGATGCGTCCGGGAAAACCTCCACGGCGCGCGTGAGTTCTTCCGGGGAACGCACGACGTTCGTGCGCTGGGAACCGGCACCGGTCGCCGGTTTGACGACGAAAACCTCACCCAGATCGTCGACGAGGTCCGTGAAGGAAGTGTCCCGTGTGACATACCGGCAGCGGGCCCGCTTGATCCCCGGCGGCAGCTTGCTCTTCTGCAGGTACTTGTCGCGGAAGCAGAGGGCTGTCTTCGAGTCCGTGTTTCCCGGCAGGTTCAGCTGCTGCCGCAGATAGGCCGCCCCGAACACACCCATCTCGTGCACGCTCAGCGCGCCCGCCGCATCGTCGATGCCCGCGGCCAGCACGGCACGCAGAACTTCCTGCACGTTCTCCATGTCGGCGACACGCGTGAACCTGCGCCCCGGCGGCGGGCTCGCCGGTGCCTGCACGACGTAGTGGGCATCCAGGCCTCGGCGCCGCAGCGCCCGGTCCAGATCCTCCCGGTACCCGATGACGATCATTGTCGGCATTCTTGTCTCCCCCGAATGCGGCCCACGATGCTTCCGTCGGCCGGTCCTGACGGAACGGTCAGGCTCAGCCGAGCTCGTTGAAGCGCACGATGTCCTCGATCGTTTTCTGCAGTTGCAGCTCGTCCTCATCGGACACGACGGCCTGCCCGACGCGGCCGTACGGGCCGACCGGCGCATCCGGCGACGAGTGGTAGACGATCTCGTCGAAGTCGAAGGCGCGCTCGAAGTCCTCTTGTGTCAGAGCCTGCGAGCGGCGCAGCAGGATGTAGCCGTAGAAGCGGTCGGGTGTTCCGCCGCCCAGCTCCTGGGCGATCGGCTCCCCGAGCGCCAGGCTGATCTCGGCGTCGAAGAGGTCGACTCCGTACGTCAGTTGGTTGACGTTCGGGGACAGCGCCCCCGGGAGCCGGATGGCGCACTCGCCCAGCGTCAGCCCCGACTCCTCGACGAACGTCTCCATGTGAAAGACGCAATCCGGCGCACCCAGGCCGGTGAGCACCCGCCCGGCGAGTTCCTCCGCCTGCCGGAACAGATCCGCATGCCGTCTCCTGTCGAGAATGTGTGCGGCGAGGACACCGCCCTTCACGGCACTGAGCGGTGAGATGTGGTTGCTGCTCATCGAGGACCAGCGGAGAGCGCCGCCCTCCCAGATGCCGTCCGTATAGACTTCCGGCGCGTCGATGAAGGATTCGGCGACGACGCCCACATCCGACTGGCTCGGCAGCTGCTGCAGGGCTCGTTCGTACTCTTCCGGAGAACGCACGATTTCCGTACGCAGCGAACCCGCTCCGGTCGCCGGTTTGACGACGAAGACCTCGCCCAGATCGGCGGCGAGTTCGGCGAAAGAAGTCCCCTCCGTGACGTATCGGCAGCGGGCTCGCCTGACGTCGTCCGGCAGCTTGCTCTTCTGCAGATACTTGTCCCGGAAGGACAGCACCGTCTTTGAATCCGTGTTCCCGGGAAGGCTCAACTGCTGCCGCAGATATGCCGCCCCGAACACACCCATCTCATGCACGCTCAGCACGCCTGCCACATCGTCAATGCGTGCGGCAAGCACCGCCCGCAGCAGCTCCTGAGCGTTCTCCATGTCGGCGACACTCGTGAACCTCTGCCCCGGCGGCGGGCTCATCGGCGCCTGCACAAGGTAGTAGGGGTCCAAACCTCGACGCCGCACCGCACGGTCGAGATCGTCCCGGTATCCGATAACAATAAGCGATGGCACGCTTGCATCCCCCGAATTACGTCTAGCCAACACCATCAACAAGTCGTTCTCAGTAAGACAAGACCTACGTCAAAAGCTTCGCGATCGGTTACTTGGGCCAAGGGCAATCCGATGGCATCGTGCCACACCCAAACAGCTGTGTGGATATGCCGGACCAAGATCTTTTACAGGCAAGATGTGACATGGATCACAAGTCAAATCTTTCCCCAGTAAGGCCGGTAACCGTGAGGTCAGTCCAGGAGAAGGGGGTTCGGCAACGTCACCCCGTGGTGCATACGCAACAGTGTGTGCAAGACACCCGAGAGACCCGACATGAGGCTCGGCGAGAACGCTTCTCGTGCCAAACCGCCGACCGGCCCGCGCTGTTCGAGGCCGGTGAGGATTTCCCCGTCGAGGTCGGACGCACGACCGAAGTCCACGTCGGACGCACTGCCGAAGTCCGGGGACGTGAGGAATTCCCAGAGGCCCAGATCGCCGTGGCACAGCGTATGGCTCCAGCCGAAGCCCTCTGCCGCGCAGGCACGCGCCGCCCGGCGTGCCATGTCCAGGTGCACCGGATCGCCCGTACGCCGGTGCAGATCCAGCATGCCGATTCCGACTCCCGCGCTGCCGTGGCACCAGCTGGTGAAGAAGTCCTCCTCGGCGCCGACCCGCACGTCGAGCCAGTTCCCGTCCTCGGGCCGGTACAGGGACTCCTGATAGGCGAAGGCCCGCTCGGCGAGCCGGGTCCAGCCACGCCGGTCGGCCGCCGTGCCCGCGCCGCTGAGGGCGAGCCTGGTCAGCGCCCAGCCGATGCCCGTGGCGCCGTGCGCGAAGCCGCCGATGCCCTCGGGGTTGAGCCGCGTCGTCCAGCGCGCGCCGCTCCCCTCGATCGTGGCCAGTCCCTCCAGGCGGCGGCCGATGTGGGCGGCGGCGCCGAGCCAGCGGTCCTGCCCCGTCGCCGCGGCCAGGTTGAGCAGCGGCACGACCGCGCCCGCGGCCCCGTTGAGCAGGTCCACCTCGACGTCGTCCTCGACCAGCCGCCCCCGCGGAGCGAGCAGTTGGGCCCGTGCCGCAGCCCGCTCAAGGAGCCAGTCGTCCCCAAGGACCCGGTGCAGCGCGAGCCACGTCCAGACCTGCGACGCCGCCCCGCTGAACGCCCCCGGCGACGGCGTGGCCGTCCGGTCCTCCGTGCCGACCAGGACCCGCAGCGCCCCCTCGAACGTCTCGGCGACTCCCGGCACCGGATCCGCCCGCCCGGCCCGCACCTCACGCACGTACTCCGCGAGCGTCAGCGCCACCCCGCCCTGCCCGGTGTAGAGGTCGGCGGGCAGCACCCTGATCGACCATCCCGCGGGCGTGAAGACGGGGCTGATCCAGGTGACCGTGCCGTCCTCGCCGCGCACCGCCCCGTCGCACAGCCGCCGCACCATCTGCGCGGCCAGCCCGCGGCGGCGCCGCTCCCGGTCCCGGGCGTGCGGATCACGGGCGGCGGCCTGCACCCGCTCGGGCAGCGAACGCTCATTGAGGTACGCGCCCACCAGCGCGTCCTGGATCACCGACTCCTCCAGCGCCAGATCGGCCGTGCGCCAGTCCTCGACGGTGGCCCGGACGGCGGCCGGGTCCACGGTGAAGCCGAACATCGGTACGTCCCCGACGAGCAGGTCGGCGATCTCGGCGTCGATCGCCGCGCGGTCCGTCGGCGCGCCGGGCAGCACCTCGGCGTTGCGGCGCAGGATGTCCCGGGCGCGCTCGACGGCGGCCGCCTCGTCGTGCAGGGAGGCCGGGTGCCACAGCATCCGGCCGATGTCGACGTAGGCCTGCGTGGGCCGCAGGATGCGGCGCGCCCGGGCGCCCTCGAAGCGGCGCAGCAGCCGCTGCGGGTCGGTCCCGGGCCGGTGCAGATGGGCGGTCATCTCCCGGAATCCGGCCAGGATCCGGTCCCAGTACGCGCTCAGTACCGGCGTGGGGCTGGGGTGGTTGCCCGCGGTGGGCATGGCCACCAGGTCCACCTCGAAGCGGGCCGCCGCGGTGCCGCCGTCGGCGATCACCGGGTTCGGGATGAGCGGCTGCTGGCCGAGCAGCGCCCCGACCCCGGAGATGTCCACCCCGGCGAGCGCGAAGCCGGTGCCGCGTACGGGCAGCAGTCCGGTGCGCAGGACGGTGCGGCGGATCGCCGCCGCGGCCACGTCGACGGCGTCGCCCTGACCGCTGGGCGGGAACGGAGCGGGGGCGTCGAACAGTGTCTCGCCGTCCACGATGACCGGCACCGGGCCCGCGGCGATCATGTTCTCGGCGTGCATGTCGGTGCCGCCGGTGAAGCGCAGGACGGCCAGCCAGTGGCCGACGTTCCGGTAGAACGCGGCGAGTTCGGCGTCGTCGGCGCAGTAGCGGTGGCGGATGAACTCGGCCCAGCCGTAGCCGTCGCGTGCCAGGGTGCGCGGCACCCGGATGCGGCGGTCCGGCGCCGGGGCGTCGGGGAAGTCGGTGAACAGCTCGTCCAGCAGGGCGCCGAGGGCGACGTCGGTGCCGGACGGGCGCGGCTTGTACATGATGCTGCCGGCGGCGCAGTCGACCCGGCTGACGGTCAGTCCGCCCCGGTGGCTGTCGCCCGCGCCGAACACGACGGCCCGTAACTCCCCCGCGGGTGCGCCGAGGAGCGGCCGCAGCAGCTCGCGGTCGGCGGCGAGCCGTTCGGCGAAGCTCGCCGTCGCGGCCACCGAGAGCCGCGCGACCGCCGCGATCCGCGCGCCGAGGGTCGGGTAGCGCTCGGCGAGGCGGTCGACGTAGCCGTCCTCGCACGCCTGCTCGACGAACGCGGCCCAGGTCGCCGTGTCGGATGCGGACTCGGCTCCGGACGCTGCTGCGGACTCGGCTCCGGGCGCTGTGGTGGACACTGTCGCGGACGGGCTGCCGGACGCTGCTCCAGGTGAGTCTCCGGACCCATGACTCGTGCCGACCCGCCCACCACCGGCCGTCAGGCGCAGCGCGTGCAGCTCGATCAGGAGGAGCCGGGACAGCTTCGCGTGCAAGGACCTGGTCAGGGCGGTGTGGCCCGCCTCCAGGAGCACGTCCCGTTCATCGCGGCCCAGCGCGGCCACGGCGGTGAGGCGGCGGGCCAGCTCGTCGCGCCAGGGGCGGGCGATGCTCCGTACGGGACGGGCGAACCAGTCCGCCTCGTGCCGCCGCTCAGCTCCGTCTCCCGGCGCCGATCCGCTCACCGTCCACCGCCCCCCCTGTACGACGCCCGCCTAAACGACAACGGGGCGTGGGGCACCGCACGACCGGCCGGGACGCGCGCCGTCACCCGCGGTCCCCCACGCCCGCCGCTCGGTCAGCAGCACCAACTGCCGTGCGAGCCGCTCGGGCTGGAGCAGAAGCCGTACAGGGAGTCACTCGGATCGGTGAGCGCGGCCTCAGCGGCGGTACCGCCGACGTACAGCGGCCCGGCGGGGTTCGGCTGGCCGTACGCGCTCTCGGCACCCGACAGCCAGGCGGTGAGCACGGCGTTGGTCGGAACACTGGTCTGGTGCATCAGCGGCCTCCGGACATGGGAATGCGGGACGGATCGCCCAGCCCTGAGTATCAGCCGGAATTGAACCCTCGTCAGACGACCATTCCGGCCACACTGCGGCGGTGCTTCTGGGACACGTCGCTGTCCATGAGGCGTCCGTCGGGCCGCCCGGCCGGATGGTGCGGAGCTAGGCGCAGGTGGGGCAGAGGCCACGGTAGGTGACCTCGGCCTGCGACACGGCGAAACCGAAGCGCTGTTCCTGCGGCAGGTCGGCCAGCGGGTCACCCGTCGGGTGGACATCGCGGATGGCGCCGCAGTTGGAGCACACCAGGTGCTGGTGGGGGTGGTGGGCGTTGGGGTCGTACCGCTTGGCGCGGCCGTCGGTGGAGACCTCCATGACCTCGCCGAGGGAGACCATCTCGCCCAGGGTGTTGTAGACGGTGGCCCGGGAGATCTCCGGCAGCAGGTGCGCCGCGCGGGCGTGCACCTCGTCGGCCGTCAGGTGCACGTGGTCGCCGTCGAGGACCTCCGCGACGACACGCCGCTGGGAGGTCACCCGCCAGCCACGCCCTCGCAGTCGCTCCAGCAGGTCACTCATATCGGTTCACCCATTCAGGCTCGGTGGCGTACGCGGAGTTTACCGGCAGCCGTACGGATTCTGAATCAATATGAATCAGTTGAGCTTCTTGACCTGGACAGCGTCCATCGTAGGATCGGTTTCCTACGATGACCAAGGGAGCGGGACAGTCCGGTTCGGTCCGCCCCGCCCTCCTGCCAGACCTCGTCCGGCGGTCACCGTTCCTCGATCGCCACCGCCATGGCCACCGGTCCGACGGGGTCATGGAGGTCGCCGGGGTCCCGCCCCGGCCGCACCACCGCACACTCCTCCCAGCACCACGATTCACTCAGTTCGAAAGGCTTCCCATGGCTGAGAACCCGGACGCAATCGTCACCGACGCGAAGGTCGAGGAGGGCGGAGGCTGCCCGGTCGCCCACGGCCGTGCGCCGCACCCCACGCAGGGCGGCGGCAACCGCCAGTGGTGGTCGGACCGGCTGAACCTGAAGATCCTCGCCAAGAACCCCGCCGTGGCCAACCCGCTCGGCGAGGAGTTCGACTACGCGGAGGCGTTCAACTCCCTCGACCTCCCCGCGGTCAAACGGGACATCGCCGAGGTGCTGACCACCTCGCAGGACTGGTGGCCCGCCGACTTCGGCAACTACGGCCCCCTCATGATCCGGATGGCCTGGCACAGCGCGGGCACGTACCGCATCAGCGACGGCCGCGGCGGCGCCGGTGCCGGTCAGCAGCGGTTCGCGCCGCTCAACAGCTGGCCGGACAACGCCAGCCTCGACAAGGCCCGCCGACTGCTGTGGCCGGTCAAGAAGAAGTACGGCAAGAACATCTCCTGGGCCGACCTGATGGTCCTCACCGGCAATGTCGCCCTGGAGACGATGGGCTTCAAGACCTTCGGGTTCGCCGGCGGCCGCGAGGACGTGTGGGAGCCGGAGGAGGACGTCTACTGGGGCCCCGAGACCGAGTGGCTGGGCGACGCCCGCTACACCGGCGACCGCGAGCTGGAGAACCCGCTCGGCGCGGTCCAGATGGGCCTCATCTACGTCAACCCCGAGGGCCCCAACGGCAACCCGGACCCGATCGCCGCGGCCCGCGACATCCGTGAGACGTTCCGCCGCATGGCGATGAACGACGAGGAGACCGTCGCCCTCATCGCCGGTGGCCACACCTTCGGCAAGACCCACGGCGCGGGCCCCGCGGACAACGTCGGCAACGACCCCGAGGCCGCGCCGATGGAGCAGCAGGGCCTCGGCTGGAAGAGCACGTACAACACGGGCGTCGGCAAGGACGCCATCACGTCGGGACTCGAGGTCACCTGGACCGAGACGCCGACCCAGTGGAGCAACCTCTTCTTCAAGAACCTCTTCGAGTACGAGTACGAGCTCACCCAGAGCCCGGCCGGTGCGAACCAGTGGGTGGCGAAGAACGCCGAGGCGATCATCCCGGACGCGTTCGACTCGTCGAAGAAGCAGCTGCCGACGATGCTCACCACGGACCTCTCGCTGCGCTTCGACCCGATCTACGAGCCGATCTCGCGCCGCTTCTACGAGAACCCGGAGGAGTTCGCGGACGCCTTCGCCCGCGCCTGGTACAAGCTGACGCACCGTGACATGGGCCCGGTCGTCCGCTACCTCGGCCCGGAGGTCCCCGCCGAGGAGCTCCTGTGGCAGGACCCGCTGCCCGCGCGCACCGGTGAGGTCATCGACGCCGCGGACATCGCGCACCTCAAGGAGCGGGTCCTCGCCTCCGGCCTCACCGTCTCCCAGCTGGTCTCCACCGCGTGGGCCGCTGCCTCGTCCTTCCGCGGCAGCGACAAGCGCGGCGGTGCCAACGGCGCCCGCATCCGCCTGGAGCCGCAGCGCAACTGGGAGGTCAACAACCCGGACGAGCTCGCCCAGGTCCTTCGCACCCTCGAAGGCGTCAAGGAGGCCTTCGACGCCGCGGGCGGCAAGAAGGTCTCGCTGGCCGACCTGATCGTCCTCGCGGGCTCCGCGGCCGTCGAGAAGGCGGCCAAGGACGGCGGCGTCGAGGTCCAGGTGCCGTTCTCGCCGGGCCGCGTCGACGCCACGCAGGAGCAGACGGACGTCGAGTCGTTCGACGCCCTGGAGCCGGCCGCCGACGGCTTCCGCAACTACATCGGCAAGGGCAACCGCCTCCAGGCCGAGTACCTGCTGCTCGACAAGGCGAACCTGCTCACGGTGAGCGCCCCCGAGCTGACCGTCCTCGTCGGCGGTCTGCGTGTCCTGGGCGCCAACCACGGGCAGTCGAAGCACGGCGTCCTCACCGACCAGCCGGGCACGCTGACCAACGACTTCTTCGTCAACCTGCTGGACCTGGGCACGGAGTGGAAGTCGACGTCCTCGGCGCAGGACGAGTTCGAGGCCCGCGACGCGAGCGGCGCGGTCAAGTGGACCGGCACCCGTGCCGACCTGGTCTTCGGTTCCAACTCCGAGCTGCGTGCGCTCGCGGAGGTCTACGCGAGCGACGACGCGAAGGAGAAGTTCGTGACCGACTTCGCCGCCGCGTGGAGCAAGGTCATGGACCTCGACCGGTTCGACCTCGCCTGAGGAATCCCTGACGTCGATTGATCGTTGACGTCGCCCGGAAACAACGAACGTCCAGGTCGGCCGGACTCGGTCGACCTGGACGTTCTGTGTGTCAGGCGTGACTCAGCAGGCCGCGTCGACCGAGCTCAGCTTGTTGTCGTGGTCGGGGTGGAGGTTGCCCTTGAACCAGCCCGGGAGCGGGCCCAGGCGTCCGGTGTAGGTGCCGTCGTACAGGATGACGGTGGTGGGCGTCCGGTTCCAGGCCGAGGTGCTCTTCCCGTCGAGATAGCCGGGGAGGTGGTGGCGGCCGCAGCTCGGGACGACCCAGAACAGCCCCTCGCCGTTGTAGTGCTGGAAGAAGCAGGTCCCCTCCCCGCACCGGTTGTACGCGTCGCGCGCGGCCCGGTCGCCGTCCGTTCCGGTGACCCGGTACAGGCCCTCGACGCCGGGGACCTTGGTGAACTGGGTTTCCGCCGCGCCCGCGACGGTCGGAGTAATCAGGGTCATGACAAATGCAGCGACACTGACGAACGCTCTCTTACGCACGCATCCTCCTTGGAATGGGGAATTCGGCGCCAAGGCCGACCAGCCCGGCCGATCCTGTCGGAACCATGGGATATCGGAAAGCCGAATATCGGCCTCTTCGCCCTATCAGCGGCGCATTTCCCATCCCGCATTTTCCGGTCAGGAAAGGACATCAAACCGCCAACTCCCCCGGAGCCTTGCCTTCCGGTGCGAAAGCCCTGACATCGTCCGGATGCGGCGCCCAACAGGGCACCGATGAAAGAACTGCCTGGCTCAAGGAGTTCCTTCGTGGGGAAGAAAGCCGGCACGTTTCTCGTAACCGCCGCACTCGCTTCGATGCCCCTCGTCGGCCAAGCGAGTCCGGCTCCCACCGACACCACGGCCGCCACCAGCGGCACGGCGCGGGCGGGAATCCTCTCGGACCAAGTGCGCTACGCCCCCTTCACCCTCAACCACGACGAGTCCGTCAGCTCCAACACGGCCAGACCGGTGATGCAGTCCGACGGCAACCTCGTGGTCTACGACGAGCTCAACCGGGCCAGATGGGCCTCGCGCACGGTCGGCAAGGGCTGGACCGCCCGCCTGCGGGAGGACGGCAACTTCGTCGTCCACACCCGCAACGGAGCGCCGGCCTGGGCCTCCCACACGGCCGGACGCCCCGGCTCCCGCCTGGTCGTGCAGGACGACGGCAACGTCGTCATCTACGACGGCAGCCGCGCGGTCTGGGCCTCCCACACCGCCCACTGACCGCCGCGCACCGCACCACCGCGCACAGAAGGCCGGACCCTCGCGGGCCCGGCCTTCCCGCTCCGTGCGTCACCCGCTCATCGCACTGCGCGTCACACTCGGTCGGCGACGATCAGCAGGTATTGGAAACTCCCGTTCCGGTATGCGTTCAGGAACGTTTCTTCGATTCCCGTCACCAGGTGGTCGGCCTCTTGCCGCAGCTCCCAATAGGGCATGGCGGCGGCCGTCAGGTCCTCGACGTGCACCGGTACGAGCCGGTGGTGCGCCATCGCCCGGAAGTACTCCGAACGCGGGTGGATGTCGCAGATGTAGTGGGCGTTGATGAGGGACACCTCGCGGGAGGCCTGCCCGTAGGTGTCGTTGTAGCAGCCGGTGATGGTCACGTACCGGCCGCCTCGGCGCAGCAGCCGGGCGTGCTCGGCGAACAGCAGCTCCAGCTCGACGTACATCGTGGACTCGTTGTTCCACGACGCCGCGAACGCACCGGTCGGGAAGCCGGTGTCGAGCATGTTCCGGTGGTGGTAGCGCACCTTGTCGTCGATGTGCCGCTTGCGGGCCTGCTCGCCCGCGAAGTCCGCCTGTTTCTCGGAGAGCGTGACGCCGTCGGCGTAGCAGTCGTAGTGCAGATGGGCCACGACGGAGCCGCCGCCGCGCCCGCAGCCCGCGTCGAAGACCCGGTCGGTGGGCGTGAGGGGGCCGAGGTGGGCGGCGAGCAGGTCGGCCTGGGCCTGTTCGAGCCGGTGCAGCTCGGCGGTGATGCGCTCCTGCCGCTCGGCGGGGTCGGCCACCTTGAGGACGGACCGGTCGGCCTCTCCGATGCCGTAGTGGTGGTGGTAGAGGTCGTCGATCTTCCCGAGTTCGAGATTGACCGGGTTCTCCTCGGCGTTCCAGTAGTCCGCGACGCGGTTCTGGTACGTCGACTGAGTGGGCACCGGTACTGCGGTGGGCCGGGCGTCAGCAATGGTCAACAGGGACTCCTCGTGGTGCGGATGGCGGTGGGTCGGGCGGGCGGGTGCAGCCGCCCGTGACGGGTTCACCAGTAGTTGGGCAGGTGGTAGCGGTGGGTGTTGGTGGCGTGCCACTCGTGGTTGCCCGACACCCAGGCGGCGAGGCCCCTGGCGTAGCGCTCGACCAGCGGTGACGTGGCCGACAGGACCGCGGACTCCTCCTCGAAGGTGTCCATGACCTGGTTGTGGATCTCCACGGCCTTCAGGTACGCCGCTTTGAGGCCGCAGCGTTCGTTGGCGGCGATGGCCTGCGGCAGGTTCATGTGGGTGGGGTCTCCGGCCAGCTCCTTGGTGAAGGAGTACAGGTCGTTGACGATGGTCGTGGCGTTGCAGGCCAGCGCCGTGATCCGCTGGATCTCCGGTCGGGCGTACACCGCTTCGGGCAGTTCGTAGCCGTCGACGGCGTCGACGATCGACAGACAGGGGCGGAAGTTGTTGAACTGCCGCATCACCAGGTACTCCCACACCTGGGGCACGTACCGGGTCTCCGCCCAGGCGGCCTCGCCGAGGTAGCCGAGGTGCAGCCGGGCGATGTCGTGCACGAACCGGTCGGTCTGGCTGGGCGTGGCGAAGGCCGCGAGGTCCTTCATGGCCTGGTGGTACGAGCGCAGCGGCCCGTCGGTCCGCACGCCCCGGCGCCACTGCGCCTCCACTTCGGGGGCGCCGTGGAACGGGTCGATCGCCGCCTGGGCCAGGACGAGGCGGCCGCCGAGGCCGCGCGGTGTGCCGCCCCTGCCCTCCTCGGCCTCGCAGTAGCAGCTGTCGACGAGGTTCTCGGCGAGCAGCAGCTTGCCCGCAGCGGTGAGGCGCTCCACGTCGACGGCGCCCGGATGCTGGAGCACCACGGCCCGGCCGAACTGGAAGCCCGCGAAGTCGCCCTTCCACGCCGCGGGGAACAGGTCGTGCTCGTGCGCCCAGGCCTCCAGCCTGCGGTCGACCTCCGCGACCTTGCCGGGGTCGGCGGGCACGGCGGGGCGGTGGCGCAGGCCGGGGATGGGGCCGCCGCTGCGGGTGGCGCGCAGGGACCGGGCCGGGCTCGGGGGGCCGGGTGGGCGCCAAGGGGGCCGTGCGGGTGGTTGCTGCGGCACGTGGACCGCTGGTTCCCCGGGCGCCGGAACCGCAGGTTCCGTGGCCGCCGGGATCGCTGGCGCCGCGGGCGCGAGAACTGCTGCCGCCTCGGTCGCGAGCGTCGGCGGTTCCCCGGATTCGGGCGGTGCGCTCACTCCGCACTCCGACCGATCTGCACGTTCTCCAGGATCCCGGCGGCGTCGGGGACGAGGATCGCGAGCGAGTAGTAGGCGGTGACCAGATAACGCATGATCGCGGCGTCGCTGATGCCCATGAACCGCACGTTCAGGCTCGGTTGGTACTCCTCGGGGATGCCCGTCTGGTGCAGGCCGACGACGCCCTGGTCGGCCTCCCCGGTGCGCAGCGCGATGATGCTGGTGGTGTGCTCGTCACTGATCGGGATCTTGCCGCAGGGGAACAGCGGCACGCCCCGCCACGCGGGTACTTCGTGGCCGTCGACGGTGGCCGTGCCGGGCACGAGGCCGCGCTTGTTGCACTGGCGGAAGAACGCCGCGATCGCCTTCGGGTGGGCCAGGAACAGCTTGGTCTTGCGGCGCATGGCGAGCAGTTCGTCGAGGTCGTCGGGTGTGGGCGGGCCCGTGTAGGTGCTGATGCGCTGGCCGTAGTCGATGCTGTGCAGCAGCCCGAACTCGCGGTTGTTGACCAGCTCCCACTCCTGGCGTTCGCGGATCTCCTCGATGGTCAGGCGGAGCTGCTGCTCGGTCTGGTCCATCGGGTTGTTGTAGAGGTCGGCGACCCGGGTGTGGATGCGCAACACCGTCTGGGTGAGCGACAGTTCGTATTCGCGCGGCGCGAGTTCGTAGTCGACGTAGCCGCCGGAGAGGGTGGGCTCCCCGTGATGTCCGGCCTGCATGGGGACGTCGGCTTCGCCCTTGCGGTTCATGGGCTTGCTCTGCTGCTGCGCGTACGCGTCCAGGTGCGCCGCGAGCGAGGGGGCGTCCTCGACGATCTGCTGCAGGGAGTCCCAGGCAAGCACGAGGACGACGCCGGGGGTCTCGGCCCGCACCGAGGTGAGCCACAGCGGGTCGGCCCTGCCGACGGCCTCGTCGCCCATCTGGTCGCCGTCGGTGACGACGCCGACGACCTCGTCCTCGCCGTACTTGCCGGTGGCGTAGCGGGTGAAGCGGCCGTGCACGACGAGGTAGGCCTCGGTGACGGGCTGGCCGGCGTCGAAGAGCACCTCGCCGACGCGCACCTGCCGCACCCGCAGGCGGGAGGCGATCTTCTTGAGGACCGTGGGGTCGGAGTAGCCGCGCAGGACGGGCAGTTCGGTGAGCGTCTCGGGGATGACCTTGATGTCGTCGGCGCCGTTCTGCTCGAACTGCACACGCCCCCGGCCGACCTTGAGCTGGAGCCGCCGGTTGACCCGGTAGGTGCCGCCCCTGACGTCCGTCCACGGAAGCATCTTCAGCAGCCATCGCGAGGTGATGGCCTGCATCTGCGGTTCGGACTTGGTGGTCGTGGAGAGCTGGCGTGCCGCGAGGGTACTGAGGCTGGTGCGCTGTGCCTCGGCTGCGGACTCGTCGCCTTCTGCGGTGCTGGGTCCGGCAGCGCTTTCGGACGTGGTCACATTGCCTCCCTGTACGTGTAACGGACATGAGCGGATGTGCGTGGACGCATACGGGTGTGCGCGGACGTGGGCCGTTGTGCGCGGACGCGTGCGAGCGCGCGCGGGTTCCCGCGGCCGGCGGGCGCGGGCGGGCGGGCACGGCCACACCTGACCGCCCACAGGACCACGTCAGGGTCCTCCAGGGGCCTTGGGAGCGACTTGAGCGCGACTTCAGAGCGGCTGCGGAGGCACCGGCCGCGGTGATCGGATGCGGTACGAGGGTGAGTTCGGGGACACCGACGCGTTCAGCGGGCGGCTGTGATCGGGCACGGGTTCCGGGGAGAGCGCTGGCATGACGACAACGCCGCGACGGGACATGCGCCAGGGTTGTGCGGGCTGCACGAACTGCATGGGCTAGCCAAACAGTCCCGGCAGGCAGCGCGGAACCCCGCCTGGGAGGCGGCCGGACGCAGAGGGAGGTACGGATCGCCGGGAAGGGCGCGTGTGCGGAGGGGTGTGTGGTCCTGCGCCGGTTGGCCGACCCAGTGCGCTGGGCGAGGCGGGCGTACGGGGGCCGCGAACCGGGTAGGTGGCGCGCCGCGCCTGCCGGGCGGCATCCGGACTGCCAGGCGGCACCTGAGTGCCGAGTTGCCGGGCAGCACCGGGATGTCCCAGCGGCACTGAATCGTCGAGCGCCGCTTCAAGCCGAGCGTTGCCTCAAACCGAACGGCGCTTGACGGCGCCCCTCACCAAGGCGCCGTCGCCGCACGGGAAGTGGAGGTCAGCGCCCCAGCGTCGGCAGGTACCGCGGCGCTCGCCACGCGTTCAGGCGGCGCTCCACCGCCGCGCCCAGCGACAGCAGCTTGGCGTCCTGACGGTCGCCCGCCATCAGGAGGAGGCCGACCGGGAGTTCGCCGACACGGCCCGCGGGGACGGACAGCGACGGGTAGCCGGCGACGGCCGCGGGGGTGGAGGACGGGATGACGTCGTTGTCGCCGCGGGCGCAGTCGGTCGTCCAGGCGGGCGGGTTCGTGGGCGCGGCGATGGCGTCGAGGTCGTGGGCGGCCATGGTCTCGTCCAGGGAGCGGCCGGACAGGTCCTTCAACTCGGCGCGCATCGCACGGTACTTCGGGTCGGTGGTGGGCGGCGCGGCGAGGGCCTGCTCGAACAGCTCCTGCCCGGCGAAGCAGGTCTGCTCCGCGGGGTGGGTGCGGTTGAACTCGATGAGCGCGGCGAGGTCGCGGGGGCCCTTCCGGGTGCCGAGGTAGGCGTCGATGTCCCGGTGGAACTCGCTGAGGAGCGCCGGGAACTCGAGCTCGGCGAGCCGCGCCTGGTACGGGGGTGTCACCTCGACGACCTCCGCTCCGGCGGCGCGCAGCTTCCGTGCGGTGCGGGTCATCACGGCGTCGACCTCGGGGCCGAGCGAGGGCAGCCGCCACAGCCCGATGCGCTTGCCGCGCAGGCTGCCGTGGAGCGTCCCGCCGTCGCCCGGTCCGCCGACAGCGGCGTCGAGCCGCGGCGTGTCGTCGCCGGTGAGCACCGACAGGGTGAGCGCGGTGTCGACCACGTTGCGCGCCATGGGCCCCGCGGTGTCCTGCTCGGCGGAGATCGGGACGACGCCGCTCTGGCTCACCAGGCCGAGGCTCGGCTTGTGGCCGACCACGCCGTTCATCCCGGCCGGGCACACGATGGAGCCGTCCGTCTCGGTGCCGATGGCCACCTGGGACAGCGAGGCGGCGAGCGCGGCCGCCGACCCGGAGGACGAGCCACAGGGGTTCCGGTCGAGCACGAAAGGGTTGTGGGTCTGGCCGCCGACCGCCGACCACCCCGATGTGGGCTTCGCCGCCCGGAAGTTGGCCCATTCGGACAGGTTGGCCTTGCCCAGGATGACCGCCCCGGCGTCCTTCAGCTTGGTCACGAGGGCGGCGTCGGTGCCCGGCGGGCTCCCGGCCAGGGCGAGGGAGCCGGC
Source organism: Streptomyces flavofungini (assembly GCF_014650815.1). Classification (GTDB taxonomy): domain Bacteria; phylum Actinomycetota; class Actinomycetes; order Streptomycetales; family Streptomycetaceae; genus Streptomyces; species Streptomyces flavofungini. Next base: position 364,372 of record NZ_BMVR01000007.1, on the reverse strand, counting down.
GGTCGTCGGCATGTCACGGGTGTTCACGTTGTCCTTGAGCAGCACGGGGATGCCGTCGAGCGGGCCGAGGGGCTTGCCGTGCCGGTGCCTGGCGTCACTGGCGGCCGCCTGTCGCAGCGCCTTCGGGTTGGTGCGCAGGACCGCGTGGATCTTGGGGTCGACGGTCTTGATCCGCCGCAGGTACGCCCGGGTGAGCGCGGACGAGGTCAGCGAACCGTCCGCCATGCGGGCCTGCAGCTGAGGGATCGTCACCGTGTCGAGGTAGCGGTCCGGCACGCCGGAGGAACCCGCCGCGTCCGCCCGGGACGACCCGTCGGCGCCTGGCGCGGCGGCCTCCGCCCCGGGGCTCAGCGTGCCCGTCAGCAGGGTTCCCGCGGCGAGGGCGGCGATCAGCGAGACAGTGCTCCTCTTCCCCATGCGCCCTAGCGGACTACACGGGCCACGTCCGGCGCAAGAGCGCGGCACCGTACCCCCCGCCGCTTGAGGACATCGAGGGATTGCCCCGTCGGCCACGTCCTGCCCTTCCGGCCCACCGGCCCGCGCCTAAACTCGGCGGATGGCCAAGTACTTCGACGTGCACCCCGAGAACCCGCAGCGGCGCACCATCACCACCGTGGCGGACAGCATCCGGTCCGGCGCCCTCATCGCGTACCCGACGGACTCCTGCTACGCGCTGGGGTGCCAGTTGGGCAATCGCGACGGCATCGCCCGCATCCGCTCGATCCGCAACCTCGACGATCGTCATCACTTCACCCTGGTGTGCCAGACCTTCGCGCAGCTCGGCGAGTTCGTGCACATCGACAACGACGTGTTCCGCGCGATCAAGGCGGCGACGCCCGGCAGTTACACCTTCATCCTGCCCGCGACGAAGGAGGTGCCGCGCCAGCTCCTGCACCCCAAGAAGAAGACGGTCGGCGTCCGCATCCCTGACCACGTGATCACTCAGGCGCTCCTCTCCGAGCTGGGCGAGCCCCTCCTGTCCAGCACCCTGCTGCTGCCCGGCGAGGAAGCGCCGATGACGCAGGGCTGGGAGATCAAGGAACGCCTCGACCACTCCGTGGACGCCGTGCTCGACTCCGGTGACTGCGGCACGGAGCCGACGACGGTCATCGACTTCTCCGGCGGCGACATCGAGATCGTGCGCCGCGGGGCCGGGGACACGACGCGCTTCGAGTAGCGGGCAGCCCGCCTCCAGGTGGCCGAGAGTGCCGGTGTCCGGCGAACCCGCAGGTGACCAGTAGACTCGACGCCCGTGGCGGACACCCAGTACGAAGACCTGTTGAAGCTGGTGCTCACCTCCGGGACGGCCAAGGCCGACCGGACGGGCACCGGCACCCGAAGTGTCTTCGGGCACCAACTGCGCTATGACCTGTCGCAGGGATTTCCCCTGGTCACCACCAAGAAAGTGCACCTCAAATCGATCGTGTACGAGCTGCTGTGGTTCCTGCGCGGCGACTCGAACGTCGGCTGGCTGCAGGAGCACGGCGTCACCATCTGGGACGAGTGGGCCGACGAGAAGGGCGAGCTCGGGCCGGTCTACGGCGCGCAGTGGCGTTCCTGGCCCGCCCCGGACGGCCGGCACATCGACCAGATCACCGAGGTCCTCGACACGCTGCGCCGGGACCCGGACTCCCGTCGGATGATCGTTTCCGCCTGGAACGTCGCCGCGCTGCCCGAGATGGCTCTCGCGCCGTGTCACGCCTTCTTCCAGTTCTACGTCGCCGACGGCAAGCTCTCCTGCCAGCTCTACCAGCGCAGCGCGGACCTCTTCCTCGGCGTCCCGTTCAACATCGCCAGCTACGCCCTGCTCACGCACATGGTGGCGCAGCAGGTGGGCCTGGAGCCGGGTGACTTCATCTGGACCGGCGGCGACTGCCACATCTACGACAACCACGTCGAGCAGGTGACCAAGCAGCTTTCGCGCACCCCGTTCGAGTTCCCCGGGCTGCGGCTGCGGCAGGCCGACTCGCTGTTCGAGTACGCCTACTCCGACGTGGAAGTGGTCGACTACCAGCACCACCCGGCGATCAAGGCCTCGGTCGCGGTATGAACGTCGGGCTGATCTGGGCGCAGACCCTGGACGGTGTGATCGGCGCGGGCAATGCGATTCCGTGGCGGCTGCCCGAGGACATGGCACATTTCAAGGCCACGACCCTCGGTCAGCCCGTGGTGATGGGGCGCAAGACCTGGGATTCGCTGCCGCCGCGATTCCGTCCGCTGCCCGGCAGGCGCAATATCGTGGTGACGCGCGATCCCCAATGGGCAGCGGACGGCGCGCATCGTGCCGGTTCCCTCGCGAAGGCGCTGGAACTCGCGGCCGAGCCCTTGGGGCCGACTGCCCCTGCTGCGGCATGGGTGATCGGCGGTGGGGAAATCTACCGGGCGGCCCTGGGATACGCCACGACGCTCTCGGTGACGGAAGTCGACTCCCCGGTGGACGGCGACACCTATGCCCCGGCGCTGGATTCGACGTGGAAAGCCACCGAGGACAAAGGCTGGCAGACCTCCACATCCGGGCTGCGCTACCGCATTCGGGGCTACACCCGCTGACAGTCGGCGCACCCCCCTGATCGACTATGGAACCAGCCCTGATACTGAAATGGACTGGTCAGATTCCGATTGCGTCCTTCGGTTTACCAGTAGCCCCTGATCGCTTTCAAAGGCGACCTCGGATGAAGGTCTTGAACTAGCACATCAAGATCTATTGCGACGCACGTCGTGCGACCCTTGACAAACCTTTCGGCCAGCGGAAACCATGGTGAATCTTGCTGGCGAAGAGTGAGCCAGGGGAGGCCGTGAATGAACATCACGGATCAGCCGCCGACATCGCGGCTTGAGGCCGATCTCTTCCTTTTGCACGCGCCGAGCGTCTTTGAATTTCGCGAGCGCGACGACATGCTGTTCGCTTATCTGAGTGACAGCGACAGCGTCAATGTCACCTCGGTCTACGAGATTTACCCCATCGGCTGGTTCTCGATAAAGCAGCGATTAGCCGACGCCGGGTTCGATACGAAGATCGTCAATGTCGCCTCGTTGATGCTCCTGCATCCCGAACTGGATGTCAGACGACTGATCGCCCGCTTCGAGGCGCCGATCTTCGGCTTCGACCTGCACTGGATGGCGCACTGCCACGGCTCGATCGAACTCGCGGCCCTCGTGAAGAAAGTGCATCCCGAGGCGCTCACCGTCTTCGGCGGCATCTCGGCGACCTACTACGCCGAGGAACTGATCGCGTACCCCAGCGTCGATGTCGTCGTCCAGGGTTACGACACCCTCGACCCGGTCACCGAGCTCGTCACCAGGGTCCGGCGCGGCGACAGGGACTTCCGTGCCATTCCGAACCTGCTGTACAAGGTCGACGGCGAGGTGCAGACCACCGGCTTCTCGCACACGCCGGACAGCAACTACAACAACGTGCGCAACGACTGGTCGTACTACCGCGAGGCGGCCGACGGCGGGCCGTCGGCCGCCAAGCTCATCATGACGTTGCCCAACACGGGCTGCGCCCACGACTGCGGCTGGTGCGGCGGATCACGGTTCGCGTACCGCAACATCATGGGCGTCCGCAGGACGCTCGTACAGAAGGACAACGACCTCGTCGTCGAAGAGCTCCGCACCATGAAAGAGGCGGCGAAGCGCACCTCGATCTACGCGCTCCAGTGTTATTCCGAGAACAGAACGCGGATGCACCAGTATCTGGACGCCGTGAAGGAGCTCGGCTACAAGAGCGTCCACTTCGAGCAGTTCAGCCTCACCCCCCTCGACATTCTCAAGAAGATGGGCGAGTCAACAGATTCGTACATCATGCTCTCCCCGGAGTCCCACGATCCGAAGATCAGCAAGGCGGCCGGGCGCGGGAACTACACCATGGCACAGATGGAGGAATGGATTCCGCGCGCCCTGGACGCCGGCGTGAAAGGAATCATGATCTGGTTCTTCATCGGCATGCCGTACCAGGACCGGCAATCGGTGCTGGACACGATCGCGTACTCCGAGCGGCTCGTGCGCAAGTTCGGCGGCTGGGCCGCCCTTCCGCTGATCTGCCCGATGGTCCCGTTCCTCGACCCGGGGTCCCAGTTCTTCGAAGAACCGGAAAAACACGGCTACCGCATCCACCACCGCACGCTGGAAGAACACCGCCAGGCCATGGTCGAGCCACTGTGGCATCGACGGCTCAACTACGAGACGAATTGGCTGGACAGGCGTCAGCTTCAGGACGTCTCCTATGAGGCCATCACCCGCCTGGTGGAGATCAAGGGCGAGTACGGAGTGCTCCCGGCCGGATTCTGCAAGGCTGTTCTGAAGACCATTACCGAGACCCAGGAACTGCTCGGGGAAATGGAACGAGCACTGCTGCTCGACAAGAAGCTGCCGTCCGACCTCCGGGACGAGATCCGCACCTACAACCGCAAGGTCCTGGCCTACACGAACGACCAGATCATGCCGGTTCCCCGGCCGCTCGGCGGCCGGTGGTTCGATGACGCCACCGTCCCGCCGCAGCTGATCGAGGACATTCTGACCACGTCGGCCGCCTCGTCACCGGTCCGCGGAACATAGATGAACGCGCCGTCGCACATCCCGGATGGGCACCCGATGCGCAGGAGGTCGAGGTGCGGATTGCTGTGATCGGCGGTGGTCCGGGAGGGCTGTACTTCAGTGCGTTGGCCCGTCAGCTCGGCCCCGCGCATGAGATCACCGTCTGGGAGCGGAACGCCCCCGATGAGACGTTCGGCTTCGGAGTGGTCCTCTCCGACCAGGCGCTGGGCGCCATCGAGCACGCCGACCCGGCCGTCGTGTCCGGGATGCGGCCGCTGCTCGCCCGGTGGGACGACATCGATGTGCACTACCGCGGCACCACCTTCACGGCGGGCGGCAACGGCTTCGCCGCGATGAGCCGCGCCGGGCTCCTCATGACCCTGCAGCGGCGCTGCGCGCAACTCGGCATCCCGGTGCGCTACGGCACCGAGATCACCGATGTGGATGCCCTCGCCGCCGACCATGACGTCGTGGTGGCCGCCGACGGGGCGAACTCCCTCATCCGGGAGCGGCACGCCGAAGCCTTCCGGCCCACGGTCCGGACCGGGACCTGCCGGTACATCTGGCTGGGCACCGACCTGGAACTCGACGCGTTCAAGTTCTACGTCGTGGACACGCCGGGCGGCGCCCTGCAGGTGCACGCCTATCCCGACTCCCGTCATGCCAGCACCCTGATAGTGGAGCTGTCCGAACAGGCCTGGCGCGCGGCCGGGTTCGCCGATACCGCCGCCGCACCGCTCGCGCCGGGTGAAAGCGACGAACGGTCGATAGGCATCATCGCCGAGCTGTGCAAGGACATCCTCGACGGGCACAAGTTGTACGGAAACAGCTCGCGTTGGCTGCGCTTTCCCACCGTGCGGTGCGAGACCTGGCGGCATCGCAACGTCGTGCTGATCGGCGACGCGGCGCACACCGCGCACTTCTCCATCGGCTCGGGCACCAAGATCGCGATGGAGGACGCGCTGTCCCTGGCCAAGAGCCTGCGGGAGCAGCCGAACGCCCAAGCGGCGCTGGCCGCGTACGAGACCGAGCGCCGCCCGGCCGTCGGCTCCCTGCAGCGCGCCGCGCAGGCCAGCCGGGAGTGGTTCGAGAGCGTCGATCACTACACCCACCAGGAGCCGCAGCAGTTCGCGGTGAACCTTCTGACCCGCAGCCGCCGGGTCTCCTATGCCAGCCTGCGCCGACGTGACCCCGAGTTCGTCGACCGTGCGGAGCAATGGTTCGCGGGTGCGGCCGACGGCCGGGTGCGCCCGCCGATGCTCCAGCCGTTCACGCTCGGCCGCCTGGACCTGGTCAACCGCGTCGTGGTCTCCCCCGGCGCGATGTCCCCCACCCGGGACGGGGTGCCGGGTGACCTGCAACTGGTGTCCCTGGGCGGCGCGGCGCTGGGCGGGGCCGGACTCGTGCTGACCGGGCCGGTGTCCGTCTCCGCCTCGGGCACGGCCGCCCCCGGCGGGGCCGGGCTGTACACCGGGGAACAGGCGGTCGGGTGGCGGCGGGTGGTGGATTTCGTCCACGCGCACTCACCGGCGAAGATCGGCGTACGACTCGGCTACTACGGCCCTGACGGCGCCACCAGGCCCCCGGGGGAGCTGCGACGCGCGTTCGCAGCCGCGGCCCGGCGTGCCGCCGCCGGGTTCGACCTGCTGGAACTGGACTGCGCCGACGACGGTCTGCTCGCCTCGTTGCTGTTCCCGGCGGCCGGGGGGCGGGACGGGAGCTCGCTGCGGAAGCGGCTCCACCACTCGCTCGAGGTGTTCGGTGCGATCCGCGCCGAGTGGCCCGCCGAGCGGCCGGTCAGCCTGCGGATCTCACCGGCGCGGTGGTACCCGGACGGGGACGGTGTCGATGTGGTGGCCGAGATCGCGAACGAGTTCGCCGCGCGCGGCGCTGCGGCGGTCCACGTCCTCGCCGGGGCGCGGGCCGACCGGGACGTGTACGCGGACCGGATCCGGAACCAGGCCGGGCGCGGAAGCGAGTTCGCGGTGATAGCGGCAGGCTCGATCTCCGCGGCCGACGTCAACACGATCGTCCTGGCCGGGCGCGCCGACCTGTGCGTCGTCGACCAGCCGACGGTGCACTCGCCGTGGCTCTCCCCGCGCGGGGCACCGGATCGTCCCACCTCACAAGAGTGGTCGTAGCGGAGGAGGATGCAGTGCTCCCTGTCGCAGATCTTGGCCTGCTGCCGGAAGGCGTCGCCGAACACCATGGTGGGACCACCGTGTGCGCGGACACGCCCTGGGCCTCGGCCTGCCGCACCCCGAACACGGTGAGCGACTTCGCGGTCGTGGTCGCGGACTACGCCGACCGGTTATGGGGTGCCGGAGTACGGCCGGGCGCGGTGGTCGCCCTGGTGAAGGCCAATCACTTCGACATCCAGGCGATCCAGTGCGCCCTGGTGCGCATCGGCGCGCTGCCCGCGCTGCTGTCGGTGAAGATGGAGCCCGCCGATCTCCTGCACTGCCTGAAGGAACTCGATCGGCCCTGTCTCCTGACCGATGCCGACGGCGCCGCGGTGCTGCGTCCCTGGCAGGATCAGCTCGGCGAGATCGTCTCCCGAGTCCTCACGCTCACCCCCGAAGCCGTACTGCCGGGGGCCGTGGAGCTGAGCGAGTCCGCACCCCACCAGGTCACCCGCCATCTCGGCACGGACCCGATGCTCATCACGCATTCGTCCGGCACCACCGGAAAGCCCAAGCTCCTGGTGCACACGGTGGATTCCCTGTACGCCCACGTGGCTCCCCAGATCGGCGTGGTGAAGTCGCTCGACTACGCCGGGATCAGCGCGAAGTGCCTGTCCTTCGTGCATGTGCGGATGTCGTCCGGGCTCCTCACGCTGCTCAATACGGGGGTGCCGTTCCTCGGCATCTCCTCCCCCGACCTGGCCCCGGTGCGCGCGGCACTCCTGCGGTACCGGCCGGAGTCCCTGGAAGCCCAGCCGAACATGTTCCTGCGCTGGGAGGCGCTGGCGCGCGAGACGCCGAACCCGTTCAGCGCGGTGGAGCGCTACATCAGCAGCTTCGACGCGATGCACCCGCGGACACTGCGGACCCTTCTTGAGGCGTCGGAGCGTCCGAACCCGACCTTCATCCAGGCGTACGGGCAGACCGAGACCGGCCCGGTCACGCTCCTGATGACCACCCGGGCCGACGTCCGGGAGCCGGGGCGCCTCGACTCCCGTGACGTGGGCGCGGCGTTCCCCGGCATGGAGATCCGCGTCGTGGACGACGCCGGAGCGGAGGTTGCGGCCGACGCCTCCGGGTACATCGAGGTCCGCACCCCCGCCCGCGCCGAATCGATGATCGGCCGGCCGCCGCTGCCCGGCCGTGACGCCTGGTGGCCCATGCGCGACGTCGGCAGGCTCCGACCGGACGGGCACCTGGAGCTCTACGACCGGCAGGTGGACCAGGTCCCCGGCGTACCCAGCACCCTCCGCGCCGAGGACATCCTGCTCGACGAACTGCCGGAACTGGGCGAGGTCGTGGTCATCGCCGTGGCCGGGGCGGTCACGGCGGTGGCGGTCACGGCCGACGGCAAGCCGATCGACGACGACCGCTGGCAGCGCGCCCGCAGCAGGGCGGAGCTGCCTGAGGACACCGGGGTCGACTACCGGCCGTGGGAGGACTTCCCCCTCACCGGCACGATGAAGGTCCGCCGCCATCGGCTCGTGACGCCCGGAACCCCCGGATGAGTGATTCGGTGACGTCGGCGGCACCGGTCTCCCACCGGTTCCTGCCCGCGGAGAGAAGGGCCGCGGCGCTCGTGCTCGGCGCCGCCTTCATGCTGCTCGCCGACACCTCGATCGTGAACGTCGCCATGCCGAGCCTGCAGCGGGACCTCGGGGCCAGCGTGCCGGAGGTGCAGTTGGTGGTCGCCGGTTATGTCGTCGCGTACGCGGTGATGCTCATCACCGGCGGCCGCCTCGGCGACCTCTACGGCAGACGGCGCATGTTCATGATCGGCGCCGTGTCCTTCACCCTGGCGAGCCTCGCCTGCGGACTGGCGCAGGGCCCGGGCGCGCTCATCGCCGCCCGGGTGTGGCAGGGCCTCTCGGCGTCCGTGCTGTATCCGCAGATCATCGCGACGCTGCACATCGCGATCCCCACGCAGCGGCGAGGACGCGCGTTCGCGCTGCTCGGAGCGGTGGTGAGCTGCGCGACGATCGCCGGTCCGATCATCGCCGGGCTGCTCATCGCCGCGGATGTCGCCGGGCTGCAGTGGCGCCCGATCTTCCTGATCAACATCCCCGTCGGCATCGTCCTGATAGCGCTGGCACCCCGCATGGTGCCGGCCCACAAGGGACTGCGTCTGCGGCTCGACTACGCGGGCTCGTTCACCGTCGTCCTGCTCCTTGTCGCGCTGCTGGTGCCGCTCACGATCGGGCGTGATCAGGGCTGGCCGCTGTGGGGATGGCTGCTGCTCCTGTGCGCGCCCGTGCTCCTTGTCGTCTTCCTCCGGCTGGAGTCGGCGCTGGAACGGCAGGGGAAGGTTCCGTTGCTGCGGCCGGGCCTGTGGACCGATCCGGCATTCCGGCTGTCCCTGGCCCTCTTTCTCGTGTACTTCTCCGCGATCGTGCCCTTCTTCCTCTACTTCTCGATCACCCTTCAGTACGGCGTCGGTTACGGCGCGCTGGCGACGGCCGCGGCGATGGCGCCGTACGCGGTGGGAAGCACGATCACGTCCCTGTGGTCGGCGCGTGTCGTGGCGCGCTTCACCGCACCCCGCACGATTCTCGTCGGCTGTGCCAGCTGCGCCGTCGGCAGTGCGTTGATGATCGCCACGCTCGGCTGGAACAGCTCGGGGCACAACCTCGGCTGGGCGATGGCGCCCACGATGGTGTTCACCGGTCTGGGCCTCGGCCTGGTGCTCGGGCCGCTGCTGAACTTCGTGATGGCCCGGGTCCGCCATGACGATTCCGGCGCGGTCTCGGGGGCGCTGTCCACCGCGCAGCAGCTCGGCTCCTCGCTGGGCGTGGCCGTGATCGGACTCGCGTTCTTCCGGGGCTTCCAAGGAGAGCTGACGGACCTCGGCTATCCGGCGCTGCGGACCGACATGATGCTCGGGCTCGTCGTGGTGGTGGCGGCTTTCGTGCTGGCAGCCGCGCTCGTCTGGCTCATCGCGCGCCGCACCGACACGGATAGTCCGGCTTGAGGGCGGAGAAGGCCTCATGACAGGGAGGGCTCCATGACAGGGAAGGCGGGAGCGTACGTGGACGGATCATCGCCGTCGGGCGCCATGACGATGCGGCAGAAGATGCTCGATGTGATCGCCGCAGGCACCACCCCGGTGCCGCCCTATGTGGCGCGCCTGTCGCTCCGGGTCGTCGCGATGGAATGGCGAAAAGGGTTCGTCGCGGTCACCTTCAACATTCCCGACGATCTCTGCGTGGAACCGAAGGTGGCCTTCGGAGGCCATGTCGCCGGCATTCACGACCAGGCCGCCGGGTTCGTCATGTTCAGCCTGCTTGAGGACGACATGGTGTTCGCCACGACCCAGCTGAACGTCACGTATCTGACGGTGACGCGCCCCGGCGACGTGTGCGCCGAGGCCAGGCTCGACACGATGAATGCGCGCTCCGCCGAGGTGCGGGTCTCGCTGCTGCAGGCCGGACAGGCGACGAGTGAATCGCTTGTCACCGAGGCGCTGAGAAAAGCCAGAAGGTGAACTGGGTTTCCCTGTGTGCCCAGTTGACCACCATGCCGACCGAACTGTCGCCCCTGCGCTCCGCTGGCAGATCGACGAAGGAGACGAGAATGCCGTGTTGACCGACCGGGATGTGCAGGAGCTGGTGGCGGGCGTCCTGGAGCTCGACGTCGCCGACGTCGGCATCGACAAGTCCTTCTACGTGGACCTCGAGATGGATTCCCTCCACAAGGCGGAGTTCATCGTGGCCCTCGAGCGTGCCTGCGGCGCGGAGTTCACCCCGGCGGACGCCGCGGAGATGGACAGCGTGGGCGACGTGATGCGGCTGCTCCACGGCCGGCACCGGGTGCCGTGAACCCGACCGCCGGGATGGCGAACCCGGTCGAGTTGCTGCTCCTCGGCCATGCCGACGGGCGGCGCTGCGGCGTGGACCGCCGGGTCGGCGAGGTCACGTACGCCGACATGCGGGGTGCGGTGGCGGACTACGCCGGCGATCTGCGGGCTGCCGGGGTGCGGCCCGGCTGCCGTGCGGTCGTGGTGTCCGACGACTGCGTCGCGGCGGTCACCGCCGTGCTCGCCCTGTGGTGGCACGGGTGCGTGCCCATCGTGCTGCACCCGACGCTGCGGCCTGCGGAGATCGGCTTCATCGTGCGGGACAGCGAGGCGGAGTTCGTCGAGCTGAACGTCGCCCCGGAACACGAGGCGGCCGTGCGAACCGAGCTGGGCGAGGTCGACGCGGAGCGCGGGGCGGCCGGGCGCGGCGGGCTGCTCACCGCGCTCGTTCCCGGGCGCGCGGGCCCGTCCGCGGTTCCACCGGCGGTCTTCGGCGAGACCGATGAGCTGCTGGTGCAGTACACCTCCGGCAGCACCGGCAGGCCCCGGGGCGTACGACACTGCCTGCGGGCGGTGCACGCGGTCCTGCGCGGCGTCGGCAGCATGCTGGAGCTCACTCCGGACGACGTCGTGCTGTCCACGGCGAAACTGTCGTTCGGCTACGGATTCGGGAACTCGCTGCTGTACCCGTACGCGGCGGGCGCCAGCTCGGTGCTGCTCGACGGACCGGCGGACCCCTACGGCGTGGCGGCGGCGCTGGACGCGTACCGGCCGACAGTGCTGTTCTCCGTGCCCCGGCTCTACGCGGGCCTGCTCAGGCTCGCGGAGCAGGGCAAGGCCGTCGAGACCGGCTCGCTGCGGCTTGCCGTGGCCACCGGGGAGCCCCTGCCGGGTGAACTGGCCTCCCGTATCAGCGACGTGTTCGACGTGCCGCTGATCAATGGGTTCGGCGCGACCGAGGTCCTGCACACGGTCGTGGCGGCTGCCGTGGGGCAGGGAAAGGCCGCCGGTCCCGGGTCGATCGGCTTCCCCGTCCCCGGGGTGACCGCGACCATCCGTGACGACGCCGGCCGACCGGTGGCCGACGGGACCCCGGGCCGCCTGCACCTCGCCACCGAGTCGGTGGCGCTCGGCTACCTCAACCGGCCCCAGGACACCGCCCGCGCGTTCGCCGACGGCGGCGTCTACACCGGCGACCTCGCGTTCCGTGCGACCGGCGGCGACCTCTGCCACGTCGGCCGCGCCGACGACATGCTCCTGCTCGGCGGATACAAGATCGCACCGGCCGAGATCGAGCACGTGGTCCGGGGCATCGCCGAGGTCGCCGAGTGCGCGGTCGTGGGCAGCGCGGATCCCCTCGGGCTCGAACAGGCCACGGTGTACGTCGTGGCGCGGAACCCGGCCCGTCCGGACGAGACCCGCAAGGCGGTGCGGGCGGCGCTGCGCGCCGACTTGGCCCCGTACAAGAGGCCGTCCCTGGTCGAGATCATCGACGAACTCCCCGTCACCGCCAACGGCAAGCTGGCCCGCTTCCGGCTCCGCCGCCGACCGGGCGGCCCCGTCGGCAGTCCGGAGGGCAGGACATGAGCTGGGAGATCGCCGGAATGAGCGCGATCTGCGCGCTGGGGGACACCGTCGCCGACATCCACGGCGCGCTGTGCTCCGGACGGTCAGGACCGGCGCCGCTCTCGGCGTTCGACACGTCCAAGTACCGCGCGGGGGCGGCGTACGAGGTGCCGGACCGGGTGCGCCCCGGTGTGGAGGAACCGCTCCGGGCGACGCGCTGGCTGGTCCGCGTGGTCCGGGAGGCCCTGGTGGACGCGGGCCTGCCGGAACCGGAACCGGGGTGGCCGGTGCTGGTCGGGACCACGCACCGGGAGCTGCGGACCGCCGAACTCTGGTGGCGGCACGACGGCGTCCTCTCCCCCGCCGACCTGCACTTCGCCTCGGCCCTGCGCGCCGCCTTCGGCCTGTACGACGTGCACACCGTCGCCAGCGCCTGCGCGGCCTCGCTGTACGGGCTCGGGATGGCCACCGACCTGATCGCCCTCGGCGCAGCGGACACCGTGGTGGTGGCGGGCACCGACTCGATCACCGAGAGCTCCTTCGGCGGGTTCGACCGGATCCAGTTCCCGCCGCCGGACACGATCCGGGCGTTCGACCGGTCCCGGCGCGGCATGATCATGGGTGAGGGCGCGGTGGCGGTGGTGCTGCGGCGAGGCGGTACGCACCCGGGCCGGATCCACGGCCGGGTCCGGGGTGTGGGCATGAACTGCGACGCGTCGCATCCGACGGCGCCGGATCCCGCGGGTATCGTCCGCGTGATCGAGGAGGCGCACGAGCGCGCGTCGGTCGCTCCCGACGACATCGACCTGGTGATCGTGCACGGAAGCGGCACGCTGCAGAGCGACTTGGCCGAGGCGGTCGCGCTGCGGGACGTGTTCAAGGCCGCCGAGCCCGGCCCGCTCGTGACCGCGGTCAAAGGCGGCATGGGCCATGTCTCCGGCGGGGCCGGGCTGCTCAACGTCGTCGTCGCGCTCGCGGCGATCCGTACCCGGACCTTGCCCGCGATCAGCGGCCTCACCGACCCGATCGAGGAGGCGCAAGAGCTGCGGATCGTGACCGGTCGGCCGGCCACGGGGGCGTTCGGCACCGCGCAGGTGCACGCCGTCGGCATGGGCGGGATCAACGCCGTGGCGATCGTGGAAGGGGCGGCGCGGTGAGTGCCCCGGCTGTCGTGCGGGCCGCGATCACCGGTGTGGGCTGGGCGGTGGCGGGGCCCGGTTTCGACCCGGTGACCGAGCTGGTCGGGCGGGGCATGCGGCACAAGGACCGGTCGTCGCGGTTCGCGGTGCGGGCGGCGCGGCGGGCGCTCGACGACGCCGGGCTGCTCGGCGCGCCGGAGCTAGCCGGCGCCGCGGTCGTCGTCTCCAGTAACTTCGGGAACCTGGACCCGGTGTGCGACACCGTCACGACGATCGCCACCAGCGGCAGCACGGGCATCAGCCCGATGCGCCTGCCGCAGCTGTCGAGCGCCGTCTCCGCGGCCTGGATCGCGCTCGATCACGGCATCCGCGGCCCGAATCTGACGCTGTGCAACGGCGTGTCGAGCGGGCTCGACGCGGTGGCCGCGGCCCGGAACCTGATCGCGGCGGGCCGGGCCACGGCGGCCCTGGTGGTCGGCGTGGAACCGGATTCCCCGCCGGTGGCCAGACTGCACGGCGAGACCGCTGGTACGCGGTGGCTCGACGGGGCCGTGGGCCTGGTGGTCGAGCCCGTGCGGCACGCCGTGGACCGTGGTGCGCGGATCCGCGCGGAGATCGGTGGATACGGCAGAGCGGGCGACGAGCGGTCCGCCGTCCGGGCGGCGGGGGCCACGGCGGTCCGGCGGCGCCTGGGCGACGAGGCGACCGCACGGTTCGGGCGGTGCTCGGGCGCACTGGGCGTGGTGCAGTGCGCGCTGGCCGTGGAGCGACTGGACGACGAGGCGGTGCTCGCCGTCGCGGGCGCCGGGACCGGGGAGAGCGACGGGACATCGGTCTCGGCCCTCGTCCTCGCACCCCCACGCGGGAGGGACACATGAACACGTTCACCAGCGACCCGCGTGTCGTGATCACCGGCCTGGGCGCGATCTCCTGCCTGGGCACGGGTGTCGCCGCGCACTGGGACGGCCTGCTCGCGGGCGGCGGGCAACCGGCCGAGGTTCCGCTGCCGCACCTGAACATGCGGACGCGGAAGATGTATCTGGTCGACCGGGCGCAGGTGCCCGCCAAACCGTCCCGCTTCGCCGGGCTGGAGCTGGGGAGCAGTCCGCGCCTGGCGGTCGCCGCGGCCGAACAGGCGCTCACCGACGCCGGTTTGGAGTACGGGACCCGCGACGCCGTTCCCGTGGTGCTCGGGGTGGAGCTGGGCAACGCCGACATGCAGGAGATCCAGCGCAGCGCGGGCCGGACGGCATGGACGACGCTGACGCCCGCGGCCGCGGTCGTGGGGGCGGAGATCGGCTCGCGGGCGCCGCTGACGAGTGTGGGCAACGCCTGCTCGGCCAGTGGTTACGCGCTCACGATCGGGTTGGACATGATCCGTGCGGGCGAGGCGACCACGGTCCTGGTCGGCGGGGCCGAGGGGATCACACGGGCCGGGATCGGCGCCTTCAACCGGCTGGGGGCCGCGGACCCGGTGCGCTGTCGGCCGTTCGACCGGAGCCGGGCGGGAACGATGTTCGGCGACGGCTCCGCGATGATCGTGCTCGAAGCGGCCGAGCACGCCCGGCGGCGCGGCGCCGAGCCGTACGCCGAACTGGCCGGTGCGGCCTGGAGTTGTGACGCCTACCATCCGACGGCCCCCGATCCGTCGGGCGACCAGATCGTCCGTGCGATGACCGAGGCACTGGCCGACGCGCGGCTGAGCGCCTGTGACGTGGGCTGCGTCATCCCTCATGGGACGGGAACGCCGCTCAACGACGTGGTGGAGAGCCAGGCCCTGCACAGAGTGTTCGGCGAGCGGACGCGTGCGCTGCCGCTGTTCTCGCTCAAGGCGATGATCGGTCACACGACCGGTGCGGCGGGCGCGTTCGCCTGCCTCACGGCGACGCTCATGCTGCGCCACGGCCGCAGCCCGGCGAACACCCCGATCGAGCAGGATCCGGAGTGCGACGTCTGGGTTCCGCAGGGGCGTTCCGTGCCGTTGGCGGCGCCCGCGGTCCTGGTCAACACCTACGCGTTCGGCGGCAACAACACGTCCTTGGTCATCAAGGACGCCGTCGGGGAGCACGCGGAGGGGGCCCGGTGAGCGCCGGTGAACTGGCCGTAGCGGGCCTGGGGTTGGTGGCGCCGGGTGTCTCCGGGCCCGAGGAGGCGCTGACACTGGGCGCGGAGGCGGCTCCCGGGTGGTTCCGGGCGGAGGTCGCGCTGCCCGGGCGCGGCTACCGGCGGCTGCCCGACGCGTGCAAGTACCTGCTCGCCGCGTCGAGGCTGGCGGTCGGCGACGCCGGGGGCCGGTTCGCGGCGACCGAGCGGAACCTGCGGGGCGCGGCGGTAGCCGTCAACAACACCGGCGCCGCGCTCCTCGAGGAGCTGGACCACATCATCATGCGCGCGGGCGCCGAGGAGATGTCGCCGTCCAGCAGCCCCTTCATCGCCATGAGTTCGTTCGCCAGCCGGCTCTCGATGGAACACGACATCACCGGCTTCAACCTCACCGTGAACTCCCCGGTCACCGCCGGTCTTGAGGCGCTTCAGATCGCGGCCCGCGCCATCGCCGCGGGGCGGGCCCGGGCGGTCCTCGTCGGCGCGGTCGAGGAAGCGCTGTCGCCCGCGCAGTCGACCTGCCCCGGGTCGGAGGCGGGCGCCGCCGTGCTGCACTGCGAGGCCGCCGTGGGGGGACACGCGCGTTACGGCACGTGCCGGGCACGCAGCGCGTTCCTGGATCCCGACGCGGCGGCGAGCAACGTCGCCGCCGCCCTCGCCCCGCTGGTGGGCGTCGACCCGCCGGGCCGGATCGACGCCGTCCTCGACGACTCCGCGGTGGGGACGGCCGCCGCCCGGTGGCTGGACCGCCTGACCGGCGCGTGCGAGGTCGTCCTGGTGCCGTCCTCGGCGCAGGCCGGCTGCCTCGTCCCGTTGCGACGCGTCATGGGCCTGTTCGCGCAGGAGCACACGGCCCGCACGCGCCGCGCGGTCCTGGCGGCCTCCGCCCAGGGCACGATCGCGTACGCCGAGCTGACCGTCGCGCCCCGCAGGGCCACGGGAGTCGGCGGCGGGGACGTGCTCGTCGTCTGAACCGACCTGGAACCGACCTCGGGACCGGCATCGGGACCGGCATCGGAACCGACCCGTCTCGGCACCGATCAGCAGGGAGGAAGTGGATGTTCGTTCCCCTCAAGGGATCCTGGGCCTTGATATTCGGCGTCTCCAGCGGCATGGGCAAGGAGACCGCGCGGGCGCTGGCCGACGCGGGCTGCAACATCATCGGGGTGCACTTCGACCTGGCCGAGGGGCAGCAGCAGGCGGAGCGCTACGCCAGGGCGCTGGGCGAACTCGGCGTCGAGGCGCACTTCTTCAACCGCAACGTCGCGGCGAGACAGGCGCGCGCGGAGCTCGTCCCCGTCATCCGCGACCTCACGTCCGGCGTCGGGCCCCGGGTCGTCCTGCACTCGGTCGCGTACGGGACACTCACGTCCCTCCTCCCCGCACCGGGCGGCGCGGAGGACGAGGCCCCAGCGGTCACGCCGCAGCAGCTCACCATGACGGTCGACGTCATGGGGCACAGCCTCGTGTACTGGGTCCAGGACCTGGTGAAGGCGGCGTTGCTGCCGCGCGGGGCGAAGGTCTTCGCCATGACCAGCGCGGGCGGGACCCGGGTGCTGCCCGGCTACGCGCCCGTGTCGGCGGCGAAGGCGACGCTCGAAGCACATGTCCGCCACCTGGCGGTGGAACTCGCACCCCAGGGCGTGGCGGTGAACGCGATCCGGGCGGGCACCACCATCACCCCGGCGCTGCGGAAGATCCCGGGCAGCGAGAAGCTCATCGCCCATTGCCAGGAGATCAATCCGGGCGGCCGCCTGACGCGTACCGAAGACGTGGCCGACGCGATCGTCACCCTGTCCTCCACCGACTCGTCGTGGCTCACCGGAAACGTCATTGGAGTCGACGGCGGCGAAGCACTCGTCGTCTGAACCGAGATCGAAAGGAGCGCCCCACCGTGCCGGACAACCAGACAGCCGACGTCAACCTCGAAGAGCTGCGCGCGCTGATCGCCGAAGAACTCGAACTCCCCCTGGAAGAAGTCACCGACCAGGCCGACCTCAAGAACGACCTCGACGTCGACTCGCTCACCGCCATGGAGGTCGCCGTGCAACTCGAAAAGAAGTACCGCATCAAGATCGACGAGGAGGAAATCGCCTCGCTCACCACACTGGAGATCATCCACCAGCTCGTCGCCGCCAAGGTCGAGAAGACCTGATGGCCGACGGGGACAGGCCGGTCGTGGTCGTCACCGGCGGCTCGCGCGGCATCGGCCGGGCCGCCGTGCTCCGCCTGGCGGCCGACGGCTTCGACGTGGCGTTCTGCTATCTGTCCAGCGCGGAGAAGGCCGACGAGGTCGCGGCCGCGGCACGCCGCCTCGGCGCGCGGGTGCTCGCCCGCAGGACCGATGTCTCGGCCCCGGGCCAGGCCGAGGAACTCGTGGCCGAGACGGAGGCGGAACTCGGCCCCCTGGGGGCGGTGGTGGCCAACGCCGGTGTCGTCCGCGACCGGCCGCTCGCCCGGATGGCCGAGGACGAGTGGGACACGGTGGTCCGCACGAATCTCGACGGGACCTATCACATCTGCCGTGCCGCGGCGCGCGCCCTCATGCGGCACGACCACGGCGCCATCGTCACCCTTTCCTCGGTGGCGGGCGTCTACGGCAACACCGGCCAGTCGAACTACGCGGCGTCGAAAGCCGGGATCATCGGGTTCACCAAGTCGATCGCGAAGGAGCTCGGCCGGTTCGGCGTCCGCGCCAACTGCGTTGCGCCCGGCCTGATCACGACGGACATGACCGATGACCTCGGCGAGGCGAAGCGCAAGGAACAGGTCGCCAGAATCCCGCTGCGCCGACCCGGCACACCGGACGAGGTCGCCGATCTCGTGTCCTTCCTCGTCTCCGACCGCTCCGCCTACATCACCGGGCAGGTCCTGGGAATCGACGGTGGCTTCTCCCTGTGAAGACCACTCGCCGCACCGGCTGTGCAGACCGCTCGTTTCACTGTGCATCCCACTCGGCCGACGACAGCCCCTGGGCGGAGGTCTCGGTCAGCAGGTCGAAGGCGAGGCCGCTGGAGCGCTCGCCGTGGCCGGTGGCGCGCTGTGCCGAGAGCCAGACGACGACGCGGCCGTCGCGCCACCGGGTCCGGTTGAAGGCGACGGTGACCCGGGTGCCGGTGCGCGCGACTTCCTCCTCGTTGATGAAGTACGGCCGCCCCGCGTCCAGCCCTTCGCGCAGGAGGGCCGTACGCGGCCGGACCGGGGTGCCGTCCACCTCGCTGGGCATCGCGGCACGCTGGAGCTGCACGCTCCTGCTGTCCCCCGGCACGTGCACGGGAATGAAGGGGATCCAGTTCTCGGGGACGGAACTCGCGATCCGGTAGGCGACGTCGGCGCGCGGATCGCCGCCGCCCGACGGCGGGTGCAGCCTGCGCCGCTGGGCGATCGACTCGGCGGCGGCCTCGTCGCCGTTGCGCCCGCCGCCGTTGGCCAGTTGGACGGTCTGCTCGATGCCCCAGACGAGGTTGGCGTTCTCGTCCCGTACGAGCGCCACATCCTCCAGCACGGGGCCGGTGGCGACCTTCGGGGTGCCGGGCGGCAGGAGCAGGCCGGTCCCGCCGTCGGTGCCGAGGGTGAACATCGACCAGCGCTGCCAGTCCTGCCGCTCCCCCGTGCCCGCCGGGGTGATCCACCGGCGCTGGCCGAAGACGTCGGTGACCGCGAGCCCCTGGATGGTGGCGAGCGTTCCGGCGGGCACGTCGCACGGGAGCTGGTACCAGTCGTTGCTGAAGACGAGCGCGAACTCCAGGAAGACGAGCCGGGCCAGGTCGGTGCTGTCCGGGGTGACGGCGGCGAAGTTCGTGTTCCCGTCCTCCAGCGCCCACCAGCGCGGCAGGGGCATTCCGGCGTAGCCGACCGGCGCCGGGAACACGGTGCGTCCGGCCGGTACGGGGGCCGGGCCCGCGCCGTCGAGGGAGCCGCCGGGGTCGGTGGCGAAGGCGTACCAGTCGAGCTGCCCGCCCGGGTACTCGGCGGCCGTCAGGACCTGCTCCCCGCCGCCGGGGGCGGGTGCGGAGACGGCGAAGGAGTGCTCCAGGCGCCGGGCGTTCCACGTGGTGTCGCCGTCGGGCCGCTCCGTGGTCACCCCGGTCGGGTGGTCGATCAACTGGTCGAACCAGGACGTCAGCCGGGGCCCGAGCGCGTTGAGGGTCGCACGGTGCGGGCGGGGCAGATCGATGCCGTCCGAGGGCTGCCCGCCCGCCGTGAGGTGCCGGTAGAGGAGGTATCCGTCCATGCCCCGCCCGGCGAGCGCCTGCAGGGTCGCCCAGACCTCCGGGTGCGCGACCAGCGGAAGGTCGGCCTCGACGGCGGGGTCCGGCGGCGCGACCGGATAGCGGGCGACGAACTGCTCGGGCACGTCGTGCGCGCGCAGCACCGCTGAGTCGGAGACCAGCTTCAGCCAGCGGCGGCCCAGTGCGAGGCGCAGGTCGAAGGAGGTCCGCTCGGCGCCGAACGCGAAGGGCAGCGGCCGGCGTTCGGCGACCGTCTCCAGCGGCCGGTCGGCGGGCAGCGGCTCGGGCGGCCCGCCTTCGGGCCGGAACCGGTCGGGCGTGCTGGTGGTGACGGCGTACCGGGCGGTCACGGGCGAGCCCGCGTCGGCGCCCTGGAACTCGCCGAGCTGCCACTGCCGGGTCAGCAGCCACAGCGCGTCGCGGACCTCGGCGCGCAGCGCGCGGTCGAAGTCGGTGGTGCGCGGCCTGCCTTCGAGCCGGTTCCAGATGCCGACGGCGGGGTGCGCGCGGTCCCGGAGCGCGGTGGCGAGGTCCGCGATGCGTGGCTCAGTCATGGTCGGCCTTCCAGCGCGCGTTGGCGGTCGCGAGGTCGGTGCTGATGGTGATCGGCTGGGTGGTCGCGGACATGAGCGTGGCGGGCAGCAGGTGCGCGTACGGGCTGTCCTCCAGGTGTGCGGGCTCCACGGCGCGTGCCCTGGCCATCTCGAAGGTCTCGTGGACCGCGGCCACCAGGTCGGCGGTGTCCCAGGTGCCGGTGCGTACGGGTGGTGCGACCAGCAGCATCGCCTGGGGTGGTTCGGAGTCGGGGCGGTCCACGTCGGCCGTGATCGCGGTGGTGTGCCGCTCGGCGGGGATGACCTCGGTCCACTCGTCGAGGAGCAGTCCGCAGTGCGGCTCGTCCTCGTCCGCGCCGTCGGCGTAGTGCGCCGTGAACAGCAGCCTGTCCTCGGTGATCGTGGCGCCGGGGGCGAACTCCATGCCGAGCCAGTGGTCGTGCCGGCGGTACGGGAGCTGGACGGGTTCCAGTGCGGGCTCCTCGTCGTCGCCGCGCAGCGTGGCGCTGAGCAGCACGGCGCGCTCCCACAGGCGGGGCATCTCGCGGACCCGGGCGAGCCCGTGGATCCAGTCGTCGAGGGGGAAGTCCCGGTTCACCGGCGCCTGGTTCAGGTGCTCCACGAGTTCGTCGCTGTCCCTGCGCGCCTTGGCCCACTCGGTGGTGAGCGCGTCCGGTGGTTCGAATTCGGGTACGGCGAGGACTTCGGGGCCGAGCACGGCCCGGAGCGCCTCGGTGCCCGCCGCGACCCGGTCGGGGCCGGTGAGTGCCTGGTCGTACTCGGCGAGGGCGGCACCGGCGGCGGCGAGGCGGGCGGCGATGTCGGCGCGCAACGCGCCCGCCCGGTCGAGGAGTTGCCTGCCGAAGTCGACGACCCGGTCCTCGACGGGCGTCAGGTCGAGCCCGGCGGGGTCGAAGCCGGTGAGCGGAAGCAGGTCGGCGATGTCGTCGAGCAGTGCGCTGAGCGTGCCGCGCGTCGTGTGTGCCTGCTGGTTCAGTGCCTGGAGGCGGTTGCGGAAGCCGGTGCGGCGGTTGCCGACGCCGGTGCGGAATGAGGTGGGCCTGTTGGGGAGGGTGACGGTCGGTGTGGTGGTGAGGAGGCGCTCGGCCTGCTGGAGCAGGCGGAAGCGTTCGCTGTCGGGGGTGGCGGGCGGCAGCGCGTCGTACTGGGCGAGCAGCGCGTCGGCGTCGGCCAGCGCCCGTGTCATGCGCGCCGCGGTGTCGGCGACGGCGGCGAGCACGTCGGCGTACGCGCTCCTGCGCCACTGGACGAGTTCGCCCCAGCCGCTGCGCACCATGCCGAACCCGGCGGCGGTGGTGGCGAGTTGGGCGTAGCGGGTGAGAAATCCGTCGATGGCGGCGAGCACCGCGGCGCGGGCCGGCGGCGCGGGCGGGGCCGGGTAGAGGGGTGCGAGGTCGTGGACGAAGTCGGCGGCCTCCTCGTCGAGGGCGGCGAGGGCGGCGCGGACGGCGGCGGGGCGTGCGCGGGGCAGGGACACCGCGTCGTCGGCGGTGCGGTCGACGGTCGCGGTGCCCGCGCCGGGTACGAGGTCGCTGGTGCGCAGGGGCCGTGCGGTGGTCAGCAGGGTGCGCAACGCGCCGATGAGCGGGGAGAGTTCGAAGAAGGAGACCTTGCCGGGGACCCGTTCGGTGTGGCGGATGGTGAGGACCGCGTCCGGGCGCGGGTGGTCCCGGTCGAGCACAGCGCCGATGATCCGGTCCTCCAGGTCGGTCATCGCCTCGGCGCCCGCCGAACGGACCGTCCACAGCAGGTCGATCGGGTCGAGTCCGAGGTCGTCGAGGGAGATGACCCGGCTGCGGTCCTGCCCGTTCACCGGGTCGGTCCAGGTGACGCGCGCGACGGTGTCGTCGGCGTCGGGCAGCAGCCCCTCCAGCCAGTCGTTGACGGCGGGTTCCGCCTGCGCCCTGGGGGTGGCGTGGCTGTCGGGGCGCAGGCCGGGACGGAGCCGCAGGCCGAAGCGGTGGGTGAGGGTGGTGCCGCTGCGGGGGGTCTCGACCACGGCGGGCCGGGGCGGGAAGCCCGCCTTGGCGTAGGCGTCGAGGGTCGCGGAGGCGCGCTCCGTGTTCCCGGCCAGCGCCTGGTGGGCGCTCTCGGCGACGGCGAGGTCGGCGAGGGCGTCGTGCACGTCCAGGAGCGCGCGGACCTCCGCGGTGAGGGCCGCGGCCTGGCCCGGGTCGGCGGGCGGCAGGACGTCGCCGAGGCCGAAGGGGTAGGTGTCCGGCACTCCGGTGCGGGTCACGTGCCGGACCAGGGCGAGGCCGTCGACGACGTTGCGGGCCTCGACCTGCTCGATGGGGACGGGCTCGGTGGGGTCGGGCGCCGTCTGGGGGATCTTCCCCGCGCGCAGCGGGAACTGTTCGCGCAGCGCGGTGATGAAGCGGTCGACTTCCGCCTCGTCGTGCCGGTCGTGCAGGCCGCGTTCGAGGCGGTAGCCGAGGAGCGCGCCCAGCGGCTGGCCCTGCCGCAGCCCGTCGAGGAGACCGAGCGCGATCCGTACCCGCTGTGAGCTGAGGTCCACGGCGAAGGTGCTGGGGTGGTCGGGGTCGGCGTTGGCCGTGTACCCGGCGCGCAGCACGGCGGCGGTCCTGGCGTGGCCGGGCGAGGGCGCGTGCACGAAGCCCGCGTTCTCGGGGTCGTGCAGGAGCGGCGCGCCGCCGCTGAAGATCTCCGCGAGCTTGCCGGTCAGTTCCACCGGGGTGAGCTGCGCCGCCCGGGGGCGGACGTCCTCAAGCCAGCCGTACGCGCCCAGATGCAGCCCCGGACGGGGCGTGCCGTTGCCGTCGGCGCCGAACCTGAGCTCCGCCAGGCGCGCGGTGGCCAGGCCGAGGCGCCAGGCGTCGAGCCGGTAGGTGGCGAGGTCGAGGTGTTCGGCGAGGAGCCGTTCGAGGCGGGCCGTGGGCAGGTCGGCGAGGATGCCGAGTGCCGTGATGTGGTCGGCGAGGTCGGCGGTGGCGGGGCCGCTGCCGATGGTGCCGGGGATGAAGTCGGCCAGGAGCTGGTCGGGGCTTCCCGTCACGGCGGGCTCCGGCGAGTACAGCCTGCGGAAGCGGCTCTCGCTGGGCAGGGTCTGGCCGGGGTCCGGTATCCGTACGTGCACGAACGGCGGGTCGGCCGCGAGTTCGTCGGGGGTGGCCACCCCGGCGGCGACGGCGAGGTTGCGGGCCGCGTCGGCCCAGCCGAGCAGCACCCCGTGCCGCAGCAGCAGGTAGAGGAGTGCGGCGGGTGGCGTGTCGTCGGTGAAGCCGAGTTCGAGGCGGACCGTGTCCAGGTCGTGGGCCGCCTCGTCGGCGAGCCAGCGCAGATAGTTGCGGCCGTCGGGGGTGCAGGCGCGTACGGGGTCGGTCTCCGACAGGGGCCGGTCGTCGACCAGCGGGGCGAGGAGCGGCTGTTGGAAGCCGGTGAACAGCTTGCGCAGCAGGTCGGGGTCGTGGGCCGGGCTGCCGTTGCTGTGCCCGAGCCTGGCAAGGAGGGCGCGCAGTGGTCCTGGCATGTTCAACCGGTCCAGGGCGGGCCGTACGGCCGCACCCCGGCCGCCGAGGTTCTCGCGGTTGAAGACGTCCTCGACGCTCTGCGCGTACCGCTGGTGGTACTCGGCCGACGTGGGGTGCAGCGCGAGGATGTCCAGGAGGAGCTGGTGGGGGTCGTCGGTGTCCTTGCCGAGGTGGGCGACCTGGCCGGCCGCCGCCTGCCAGTCCTGGGCCGCGGCGCTCAACAGCCGGTCGAGGCCGCGCAGATGGACGGCGGAGTCGGGCCAGGTGAGGCGGGAGAACGCGGTGGTGGGCAGGATGCCGTACGGCTGGTTGCCGACCCGGACGGCCGGGACGGGCCCGCGCCCGGAGACGTGGCGCAGGAAGAAGTCCCTGGTTTCACGGACGGCCTCGGCGTCGAGGACGGGGTGCATGGCGGTCTGGAGGAAGGAGCCCCAGGTCACCGGCCACAGCGCGGTGTTGGCGGCGCGGGCCTCGCGCTGGTCGGTGCCGTCCGCGTGCGGCATTCCCTGCAGCACGGCGGGCGGCAGGCCGAGGAAGTCGGTGAAGCGGCGGCCGTCGGTCAGGGTGGTCCAGTCGGCGGCGGTCGCGGCCGGTGCCGTCGCGGGGCGCAGCGCCGAGGCCGCCTCGTCGGCGTCGCTCTGGCCCGCGGGCAGCTGTTCGGTGTTGTTGGTCGGGGTGCCCTGCGGCAGCAGCGCGTAGCCGTCGGGGCCGCGCAGTTGCTGGGTGATCAGGCCGGAGAGCTGCTGGGCGGACCGGACCGGGTCGGGCTGTGCGCGCAGGCCGAGCACGAGCAGCCGGTCGAGGCCGCCGCGGATGCGGTCGTCCAGCGGGACGCGCAGTCCCATGCCGACGGCGACGGCGCGGTCGAAGTCGGTGAGCCAGCGCAGTTCGTCGGGGACGTGCAGGGCCCCGGTGGCCGGGTCCACGGAGATCTGGTCGACGGCGGCCGGGTCGGGGCTCACGGGCAGCGTCTCGGGCACGGGCGCGCCGGTCACGGACAGCACCTGCGCGCCGTCGACGTAGCCGAGCGCCTGGAAGCGGTCGGGCAGCAGCCGGGCGCGTGCGGCGCGGGTCCAGGACTCGGGTTCCGTGGCACCGGCCGCGGGCGGCGGCAGTACGAGGAAGGCCACCTGTACGGCGTCGCCCGTGCCGACGGGCGCTCCTTCGATGCCGGCCGGGCGCAGGGCCCGGATGGCGGCGGCCCGGTTGGCGCCCACCGCGGTGCGCAGGGCCGCGTCGGCCCCCCGCAGCAGCAGCCGGTCGCCGTGCGCGCGCCAGACGGCGGTCCAGTACGTCACCGTCGGCTGCCGGTCGGCGGCGGCCACCGGGGTGGGGCCCACGACCACGAGCACCGTCGTCCCGGCGGGGACGGCGACCGGTTCTTCGGTGAGGTTGCCCGGGACCCGCTGACTCCGCAGCCAGGCGGCACGTCCCGGGGCGATGCGCGTGGCCAGCTCCAGCTCCGCGGCGCGGAGCGCCGCGGGCTCGCGCGCCGCGGCCCAGCGTGCCGTCCAGTAGGCGTCGAGGGCGGCGATCTCGGCCGGGGTGGGCCGGGGTTCGAACTTGTCGACGGCCCATTCGTCGGGGAACACCCGGATCAGCAGCTCGGTCGGGGTGAAGCGGGTCTCGATCCGTACGGGAGCGAGCAGGACGGGGAAGTCGTCGCTGAGCTGAGTCGCGGTCCGGGTCGTCGGAGCCGGCGTGGCCGGGGGCGTTGTCGAGTGTGTCATCGCGGCAGCATTTCCTGTGCGTGCACGGCCACCAGGACCGGAACCTGGAAGAGGATGTAGGCGAGGTCGGCGGAGCTGAGCCCCGCGTGCCAGAGCGGCAGGCTCTCGTCCTCGGCGCGCTGTTCCCGCTTCTCCTGGTCGTCCTCGGAGCCGTCGAAGTCGGCCAGAGGGACCGTGACCTGGGGGTCGAGTTCGAGGAAGCCGCGCGCGTGCGGGTCCACGTCGGTCCACGACAGGTCGTTCCACACCTCCACCGGGGTGGGGACCGCGTCGTCGACCCCGAACCTCGGGTCCCCCGGGCGCTCCTTGAGGATGAAGAACCAGCCCGCGTCGGCGGGCGGGTCGCCGCGTGCCTCGTCGGCGTCCAGGTCGAACCCGAGGAGCGTGATGTCGGGTTCGATCTTCGCCTCGTACAACGGCAGGCGTAGCAGTGCGGGCGGGGGCCGGTCCTCGTCGGGCAGAGTGACGGGCACCCGTTCCTGGGTGTGGTCGGGCAGGCCGTCGTCGCCCACGGGCCATTCGGCCCGCTGCGCGTAGACGGCGGCCGTCGGGTACCGCTTGAGCAGTTCGCCCCGCACGACCAGGACCAGGTCCTCCTGCTGGGGGCCCGCGCCGAAGGGGCGGTTGACGTTCCGGCCGAGGCGCCCGGTGGTCGGCCAGGTGTGCAGCGGCGGGATGTCGTAGCACCGCTCGCGCCGTCGTTCGGCGCTCTCCCCCGCCCTGAGCTGTGCGGTACGGGGGTCCCAGAACTGCCGGAAGGGGCTGCCCCGCTGGTCGGTGGGGTACTCCCGCCAGAGGAGTTCGCGGGCCATCTCGTGGTTGAGTCCGGCGAGGTAGGACTCGATGAACTCGCGGTTGTTGGCGAGCAGGGTGATCGAGTTCTGCGGGACGAGGCCGAGGTTCGGGACGAACGCGTCCACGGACTGGTCGAGGAGTGCCTGGTAGGCGGGAAGGTCGAAGACGGGGTACGCCATCGCCTCGATGAAGTCGTCGGCGAACGGGCGCAGCCGCTCGGGCAGGGCGACCGAGCCGAGGAGCGTCCGGGGCACCGTCGTGTCGGCGCGCAGTCCGGACAGCACCGAGCCGGTGGCGAGGGCGACTTCGAGCCGTGCGCGCGGCAGCGCCTTGCCGACGGCGGTGGCGACGTTCACGCCCTGGTGCAGCTCGCGCAGCGCGCCCTTGAAGCGGGCCGCCTCCGGGCTGTCGGTGGTGCCGGTGCTCGGCACCACCGGGTCGCCGAGCTCGCGCAGCCGGAAGTCGGGGCTGTGCGGCAGGCTCTCGACCGGGTCCGGCGGCGGGGCGCCGGGGTGCAGTTCGGCGGCGAGCTGTTCGGCGGTGACGATCCCGGCCGGGGTGGTCTTGGCGGGTGCGGCCGTCACCGCCGCCGAGGGGGCGTCCATGCGGGGTACGAGCGCGTCCGGCGGGCGGTCCGCGGTGAAGGGCAGCGCCCGCATCAGGCGTGCTCCGGGCCGGGTGATCCGCCGCATCGCCGGGGACAGCGGCGCACCGGCCACCTGGCTCGCGGCCACCCGGAACCCGATCGCGACCTGCTCCGCCTGGCCGTTGAGCGCGGCGGTCGCCGCGCCCGGGGGGCCGGTCACGGCGGCCGTCACCCGTGCGTGCGCGGGCGCGGTCAGCCGCAGCGAGCGCCCCGACGGGGCGGCGGCCGGCGCCGCCGCCGAGGTGCCCCCGGCCGGGTCCAGGTGCTTGGTCTGGAGTACGTGCCCGACTTCGCGGGCCAGTTGCGCGGCGCGGATCCGCGCGTTGGCGGCCAGTACGTCGCCGACCTGCGCCCAGGCGGCGGCCATCAGCTCTTCCTGGCGCGTCTGGACGGCCTGTGTGCCCAGGTGCGCGGCGGCGCGGAAGCGCGGGTCGAGGTTGAGCCGGTGGACCCAGTTGTGGTTCTCGGGCGCGGGGACGGTGGTGCCGTCCTGACGGGTCAGCAGCCTGGGGGTGAGCGCGTGCCACCTGCCGTACAGCGAGGGGGTGAGGACGGGGTCGGATGCCGCCGCGAGCGGTGGCGTTGCGAGGGCGGCGTGCGCGGCGGCCGGTGTGTGGCGCTGGTAGTCGTCCGCCAGGTTGAGCAGGGCGGCCAGGGCGTTCTGGAAGGGGTGGGGGTAGGGGGCCGCGGGCGGTGGCCGGTCGTGGAAGTTGTCCCAGTTCTCCGCCTCGTCGGGCGGAGCGCCCGGTGGCTGCGGCACTTTGAGGGCGCCGCCCATCGGCAGGACGCCGCCGAGCGCGGCCGGTGTCTGGATGCCGGGCAGGCCGAGGCCCGGTGAGCGGTGGACGTCGATGTCCCTGCGCCCCACGCGCGGGTCGGGCCGCTGGGGCCGCAGCAGCCGTACGAGGGCTTCGAAGTCGCCGGTGCTGCCCGTGGTGAACGGCCAGCGGTGGTAGTACGGCAGCTGTCCCGAGGCGGGCCTGCCCGCGTACGGCGGTCCCCACGCCAGGTACAGGGCGCCGGGTGAGCCGGTGGGGTCGAGGCCGAGCCCGGCAAGACGGCCGGTCTCGAACACCGGGACCAGGAACGCCTCGTACGCCGTGTCCGGGCGCAGTCGGCGCGGGCACAGCAGCCGCGAGCAGGCGTTGTCGGCGTTGGTGCGGAGCACGTCGGCGAGGGCGGCGAGGGCGGGCGCCGTGCTGTCGGAGGCGACGGGACCCGTCAGCGCACCGTTGACGTGCACGTGTGCCCAGGCGCCGAGCTGGTCGGGCCGGGGCAGGGTGGCGGCGGTGTCCCGTACGGCGATCACGGGCAGGGGTCCGCTCCCCTGCGGGCTCTCGGTGAATTCCGGGGCCGCGCCGTCCGCGCCGGTCCCGGCGGCGAGGACGACGAGGGCGAGCCAGGGGGCGAGGCGCTTGGTGGCGGCGTCGGGCGGGGCCGGGCTGTAGCGCCAGGGGAAGTCCTCGTCGCAGAACTCGATGTGGGCGAGGTAGTTCGGCTCGTGGTTGGTGGTGCCGGGCCGCGGTTCCGTACGGGAGACGGCGCGCGGGTCGATGCCGGTCACGTCCCCGGGGCCGTACAGCTGGACGCTCCGCTCGATCTCCCGCACCAGCGGCCCGCTCCCCAGGGGCTCGCCGGAGACGCGCAGCCGGACCGGGATGGCGGCGCGCGCCGAGGTGCCGGGGTCGCCCGTGATGCGGGTGGCGATTCCGGCGCGCAGCCAGGGCAGGAACGAGTACGCGTTCGCGGTCACGAGGAGCCCCCGGCGGTGAAGATCTCCGTGCTCGCCGTCAGTTCGGCGACGGCGGGGTCGGCGGCGGCCGTGCCGGTGCGGGCCGTGCCGCCGGTGACGAGGACCTTCCCGCCCGGCAGCGGAGCGGCGGCGAAGGCCCACCGGCCGTCGGCGAGGCCGGCGACCGAGGTCCAGGAGTCGGCGGCGGCGTCGTAGCGGAGGGCGCTGCGGTAGCCGGTCTCGTCCTTGTCGTCGGCGGCGCCCCCGATGACGAGGACCCCGTTCGGGCCGAACGGGAGCGCGCGGTGCAGGGCCCGTCCCGCGGGCATGTCGGCTGCGGGCCCCCACGCCCCGGAGGTCAGGTCGTACAGCTCGGCGGTGCGCTGGCTGAACGGGTCGAAGGCGCCGCCGCCCGGCGCTCCGAGCGC
Source organism: Streptomyces flavofungini (assembly GCF_014650815.1). Classification (GTDB taxonomy): domain Bacteria; phylum Actinomycetota; class Actinomycetes; order Streptomycetales; family Streptomycetaceae; genus Streptomyces; species Streptomyces flavofungini. The sequence goes on along the minus strand of NZ_BMVR01000007.1, from coordinate 335,423 downwards.
GGTGCCGCCGGTGACCAGGACCTTGGTGTCCGAGAGCCGCGTGGCCTGGTGGTGGCTGCGGGGCGCGCGCAGGCTGCCGGTCGGCGCCCACTTCTTCGTGGCGGAGTCGTACAGCTCGCAGAAGGCGAGGGCGGGTTCGTCGGCGCCGCCGACCGGTGTGGTGCCGCCGCAGACGAGAACGGCGCCGCCCGCGAGAGGGACGGCGGTGTGCCCCGTACGGGCCTCCGTCATGTCGCCCGCCGCCGACCAGGTGTCCGTCGCGGGGTCGTACAGCTCGGCCGTGCGCAGGGCCTTGGTGGTCTGCGCCGACCGGACGGTGCTGCCCCCGGCGACGAGGACCCTGCCGTCGGCGAGCAGGACCGCGCTGTGGCCCGCGCGGGTTCCCGCCATGGTGCCGCTGGGGGTCCAGGCCTGCGTCGCCGGGTCGTACAGCTCGGTCGTCGCGAGCGCGGGTGCGCCCGGTGCCGAGCCGCTGGTGCCACCGGTGGCGAGGACCTTCCCGCCCGCGAGGAGGGTCAGGGTGTGCAGCCGCCGGGGGGTGTTCAGGGCGCCGACCGGCAGCCAGGTTCCGGCGGCGGCGTTGTAGACGGCGGCCTGGCTGACGGCGGCGGAGACACTGTCGGCGCCCCCTGCGACCAGCACGGCGTCGCCGTTGGCCAGCGGCACGGCGTTGTCGTGCTGCCCGTACCAGGTGGCGGCCTCGGGCAGGCCGGGTGCGGACGTCCATGACCCGGTGGCTCGGGCGGAGATGGTGGTCATCGAAGCTCCTCGGGTGCGCCGTCCGTGCACGTGGTGGTGGTCATGGGATCAGCGCCTCTCCCGTGGCGGCGAGCTGGAGCGGTTCGGGGCCCGGCGCCGCGGCGCCCGCCGCGGCGATGCCGCCGGTCACCAGCACGCGGTCGTCGGCGAGTTCGGCCACGGCGGTGGACCACCTGCCCCGGGAGAGGCCCGCGATCCTGGTCCAGGTGCCCGCCGCCGGGTCGTACGCGAGCACGCTCCGGAAGCCCGCCGTGCTGGCGGGGCCCGTGGTGCCGCCGATGACCAGGACGTCTCCCGCGCGCGTGAGCAGCGCGCGGTGCCGGGCGCGGCCGCCGGGCATGGGGGCCGCGGCGGTCCAGGTTCCGGTGAGGGGGTCGTACAGCTCGGCGGTGGCCAGGGCGCGCGGGCTGAACGTGCCGCCCGCCGCGACGGCCGCCTCGCCGCCCGTGACCAGGACCCGGCCGTCGGGCAGCAGGGTCCCCTGGTGGCCCGTGCGGGCCGTGTGCAGGCTTCCGGTGGGGCTCCAGGTGCCGCTGGCCGGGTCGTACAGCTCGCAGTACGCGAGCGCCGCGTCACCCGTGCCACCCGTGGGCAGCGCTCCGCCCACGACCAGCACCCGGCCGTCGCGCAGGAGAACGGCCTGATGGCCGGTACGGGCGTCGGTCATCGGCACCGTGGCGGTCCAGGCGCGCGTCGCGGGGTCGAACAGCTCGGCGGAGCGGAGCGCGCCGAAGCCCTGCCCGCCCCGGGCGGCGCTGCCGCCGGCCGCGAGCACCCGGCCACCGGGCAGCGGCGTCGCGGAGTGCCCGAACCTGGCCGCGCCCATCGGACCGGACGGCGTCCACGCCCCGGCGGCCGGGTCGAACACCTCGGCGGCGGCCAGGGGCGCGCCGTCCGCGCCCCGCCCACCGGCGGCGAGGACCCGGCCGTCGGCGAGCCGGGTGGTGGTGTGCAGGCGGCGGGCCACCGCCAGCGGGGCCGATGGCGACCAGGCGCCGGAGGTCGGGTCGAAGAGCACTGCCGCGGCGAGTGCCGTACCCGTCGCGCCGGTGCCCCCGGCGAGCAGGGCCTTGCCGGTGGCGAGGACCACCGTGTCGACCTGGGCCACCGGGGTGGGCAGCGTCCCGGTGTCCGCCCAGGTGCCGGGGACGAACGGCGCCACCGCCGCCTCGGCTGCGGGGATGACGTGCAGCAGCCCGGCCAGCGTCGGGTCGGCGGCGACGAAGTCGGCGAGGGCGTCGGCCGCCGTGGCCTGGTTGCGGAAGTCCACGGAGCCGCCGGAGGACCCGCGGCCGAGGGTGCGGGGCGGCAGCGCGGGCACGTTGCTGCGGCGGTACGCGACGACGAACCGCTGGTCGGCGACGCGCACGGTGTCGGCCGTCGCGAACGGCTGCCGCAGCAGCGCCTCGCGCCGGGACAGCGGCGACCTGCTGGTGCTGCTCCCCTGGAGCAGCCCGTCGAAGACGGCGGGGCTGACGCTGTGGAACCGCTTGGTGCGCCCGGCGGAAAGGCGTGCGGGCGGCTCGGCCTTCGGCCCTTCGTCGTCGGCCGCGCCGCGCGCGCCGTTCGGGGACGGCGCGCTGTCCAGGATGTGCAGCTCGTAGCGCGCGCTGCGGCGCACGACGCGCGCGGACGCCAGCGTGCCTGCGGCAGCGGTGAGTTCGAGACCGGTGTCCTGCGTCTCGTACGCGGGGCTCGACAGCTTCGCTGCGTCGCTCATGTCCTGGTACTGGGCCATGGCGAACTTGTCGCCGGTGTCGGAGACCCGCACGAGCCCGCTGCCCGGCGCGGGCGCGACGGTGAACCGCCTGCCGTCGGCCGCGCGCTGCTGGCCGACCTTGTCGAGGCGCACGTTGAGCGGCAGCGCCCGCTGCTGCACGGACAGCGTGCCCAGCGGATGCAGCACCAGGTCGTCGGACGGGGGCAGTTGGCGGAGGCTGACCAGCGGCTTGCCGCTGCCGGTGGGCAGGCGGGTCCCCCAGCCCTCGGTCTTGCGCAGTTCGGCGGCGAGCAGCGGCAGGACCTGGACGGGCGGCAGTGTGGTGGTGCGGCTCTCGCCCCAGGTGATGTCGAAGTCGGCGGAGACGGAGAAGAACAGGAACCCGATGGATCCCCTGCCGTGGGCCCGCCAGGGTGCCGGTCCTTCGAGCCGGAAGCGCAGGTCGATGCTGAACACGCCGACCCCGAAGGCCTTGAGCGAGACCTCCGCGCTGATGGCGATGTCGAACCGGAACGGGTTGAACTGGAACAGCGCGTCGAAGCTGAGGTGCCCCTCGATGCCGAAGCCGCCGAAGCCGAGCCGGAGTTCGGCGAGCGCACCGAACTGGACGGTGTTGCTGGTGATGGCGAAGTAGCCGGAGACGCGGATCAGTTGCCTGTCGCGGTGCAGCAGGTCGAGGGACAGCCGCTCGGGCACGGCGAAGGGCAGTGCCGGTGGCTGGTACGAGGGGTGGAAGCCGCCGACGGTGAGCACCAGGTCGGGGTTGTCGCCCCACGCCACCAGGATGCCCAGGCCGCCGTCGAGCGGCATGGTCAGGACGTGCGAGTCCACGAGCCGCGCCTCGAACCACAGCCGTTTCTTGCCCGGTTCCAGCGCGCCGAAGAAGTCGACGCGGAGGTCGAGGAGGGGCAGCTTCGGGTTCGGCAGGGTGGCGCGCAGGGTGCCGAGGACGGCGATGTTGCCGGGGATCTCGATGATCAGTCCGAGGGAGATGCTCACCAGCGTCGGGGTGGCCCAGCCGATCCTGGCCATGGGGCCGATGAGGAACGTGCCCTCTTCGGGCGGGAAGAACGCGTTGAGGTCGGAGAGGATGCGCGGCGCGTTGGCGATCACGTCGCGCGGGAACATCACGGATTCGATGGAGCCCGTACGGATGCCTTCCGCGAGTGCCTGGAGGTTCATGCCGCGGTTCAGGCCGATCAGGCCGCCGACCGCGAGCAGGGTGAAGCCGTAGCCGAGTTGGATGCCCTCGCCGAAGTCGGCGGTGAGCACGATCAGCAGCGAGAACCCCTTGGCGCCGTCCGGCATCCTGGTGCTGACCAGGCCGACGGCCTTGAGCGCCAGGAAGTCGGCAAACTCCAGCTCCATCGCCCCCGCGTACTCGCCGCGTGCGGGGTCGAAGGCGAGGAAGCCGCCCCCGCGCACCAGGCCCGAGTCGACCGAGAGGCCCGCGCCGCCGGGCGGCTTGAAGCCGAGGGACACGTCGAGCGGGCCGAGGTTCCCGTCCTGCCCGGGGCGCCCCTCGAACAGGGCGGTGAGGCCGACCTTGTCCACCACGGCGGTGACGGGGCCGAGTGCGGCCTTGAACGTGGCGCCGAGGCTGATCGGCAGAGCCCCGCCGGAGGGCACCGCGGAGACCGTGAGGTGCTGGATCTCGACGGGTCCGACGCGTCGGCCGACGGGGATCCGGAGGTCCAGGTTGGAGGTGCCGCGGAAGGAGAAACCGTCGCGGTGGGAGATGCCGAGCGCGAGGTCGGCGCCGATGCTGAACCCGTCGTCCGGAAGGACCGCGGCGAGGAAGCCGTCGGCGTCCTCGCCGGGCTGGAAGACGAACTCAAGCCCCTTGAGGTCGAGTTCGGCGAAGAAGTCCACGTCGTCGCCGTCGATCCGGACGCCCCCTGTGCCGCCGACCGTGCGGAACGTCAGCCGGGTGCGTCCCGGCTCGCCCAGGAGCACCACCGGTTCCTTGTCCGCGTCCGATGCTTCGGCGGCCACCTCGATCGCGCCCGCCGCGTGCACGGGCGCGTCGTCCGACTCGAACCCGAAGACCATGTCGAGGGGCTGCCCGGGACGGGCGAGGAGCGCCACGCCGCCCTGGAGGTCGAGGCTGCTGCGTACGGTGACGGTGAGACCGGGCACGACCTCGAACCGCAGCCCCAGCGCCCCCGTGAAGGACGGCAGCAAAGCCACCCCCGGCGCCCCGTCGGCCGTCGCGGGCGGCACCCGCACGAGCCGAACGGAACCCCGCATCCGTGCGTCGCCCTCCTCTCCCACCGCCTGGTCGACGGCGATCACACTGACCGCCTCGGCCGCCGGGTCCAGGGGCTGGGAGCGCGGTCCCTGGACGGCCGCCTCCGCGCCGTCCGACAGCGTGTCGATCCGCACGTCGAAGCCCAGGGCCATGAAGAGGTTGTCGAACTGTTCGGCCAGCGACGCGAAGTCGAAGCCGGGCTCGCCCCAGCCGTACGCGTTCTTCAGCACGAGCGACGGATCGTCGAGGACCTTGGGGAGGTCGGTCACGTCGAGCGTCATGCGGGTGTGTGCGGGACGGCTGCCCGTGGGCGGCACGTAGACCGCCTTGACGATCCCGAGCGCGCGCAGTCCGAAGCCCACGGACGGGTGGAAGCGCCGGAGGTAGCTGATGACCAGGTGGTCGAGGAGTTGCCGGGGAAACTGCTCACGGAACCCGTCGGCGCGCAGGGCGGGCGGGATGACCGCATCGGGCGCGTCGGCGATGTCACGGATCGCGGTCACCAGGCCCTGGACGGCGGCGATCACCCGGGCCGCTTCGTCGGCGGCGACATCGGCGGCGGTCGTGGACTCGGGCTTGACGGGCGCCGGCTCGCGGACGCCGGGCGCGCCCTCGTTGAGCCCGCCGTCCCCAAGGAGGCGCCGCAGGCTGTTGTACAGCGTGTCCACGCTGGTACCGAGCGCGCGCAGCGGGGCCGGGGGTTCGTCGACGGCCCAGCCGAGTTCCCGCAGGAGGCCCACGAAGGCCTGGGGAGAGGCGATCGCGTCGCGCAGCGGCAGCAGTGCCTGCCCGACCTCGGTGGCGAGCTTGTCGAAGGTGCCCTGTTCAGCCATGTCACGCCCTCGGGTAGTGCCGCGCGTCGAGCAGGGCGTGCTGGGCCGGGTCGACGAGGTTGACGATCAGCCACTTGCAGAGGAAGCAGAACTCGCCCCGGTGGTCGTGGACGTTCTGTTCCTTGTCCTGGCCGCGCATCTTGCACTCGCCGGAGGCGCGGTAGTAGCCGCCGGCGAAGTGGTTTCCGCCTTCGAAGATGCCGACGAGCTGATACGGGTAGCGCGGCGGCACGAACCCCGGAATGGCGACGGGCAGGTCGGTGTCGGCCTCTCTCAGCCCGCTCGGCCGCGTGGTGTCGCGGTCACGGTTCAGCGGCAGGTGGTTGCGCGGGTTGGCGGCGCTGTTGAAGAAGTCCAGGACCGGCCTGGGGACGATGACCTCGTCGTTGCCCGTCTTGTCCTTGAGCCGTACGAACACCCGTGAGTCCTTGGCGAACACCCCGACGCTGCCCGGCGTCCGCAGCACGAAGGCGCCGCGGCTCTCGTCCGGCCTGTCGGCGAACGGCAGGTCCTTGAGCGCCTGCGCGGGGCCGGTCTGGAGCGGGAGCTGCAGGTTGAACTCGTTCGCGGCGAAGTTCTGCAGGCTGACGGTGGCGTTGTCGGCCCATGCCTTCACCCACTTGTCGAATCCGGTCGTCCCCACGGTGATCTCGATACCGGCGGGGGTCGCCTTCGAGGCCTCGAGGAGCCTGCCGGACACCCGCATCCGTGGCAGGACGAACCACTTCACCTTGGCGCCGTCGAGCCGCCGGCCCGGCGGGGTGGCGGGGATCCGCAGGAACCCGATGCTCGCCAGGTTGTCGAGCTTCACGTCCTGGGGGAATCCGGTGGCGTTCGCGTCGTCGCCGCCGGAGTCCTCGTACTCGTCGCCGAGGGCGAAGTTGTGGCCGAACTCGTGCACCACCGTGTTGATGAGGTGGCCGAACTCGACGACGCCGTGGCGGTTGTCGGGCGGAACGGGCCGGGGCCGGACGCGCCGCATGATCGGTCGGCCCGGGGGGTCCTTGGGGTCCGTGGCGAACTCGACCCGGCTCCGCATACCCAGGGTCGTGGCCATCAACGTCCCGTTGTTGAGCGCCTGACCGCCCAGGAGCGCGTCGTGGACGAGAACCCCGACCAGGCCCCGGCTCCGCTTGAACTTCGTGTCGTCCGGGGTCCAGACCGCTCCGATGTTGGGCGACGGCAGGTCCGCGGTGAACAGACCGTCGAGATAGGTCAGGACCGAGTTCCCGGCGTTCGTGGTGCCCGCCGTCGCGTAGAGCTCGGGCGCGTGCCTGCGCGGGTCGAGCCCCAACGACTGGGTGAGCGGGGCTTTGTAGAAGTCGTAGAGCCGCGCTATGAACTTCTTGAGGTTGGGGTCGGCGGGATCGTCGGCCGCGGGCGGCGGCGCCGCCGTGTTGCCGACGGTGACGATCCTGCTGCCGTCCGCCCACCGGCTGCCGAGATAGAAGCCGTGCAGCGTGTCCGCGGTCTGCAGGAACCCGTCGGACTGGTGCGCCATCCACGTCTTGATCAGCAGGTCGTTCACCCCGGCCGGGTCGAAGTCGGGCAGGCTCTGGCCACTCCACAAGGCCTTGAACCCGTCGAAGGGCCGGCTTTCGTTGCGCATCGGCAGGCCGACGCGCTCGATCAGTTGCTGGAGGGTGTAGCTGTTCGTCGGGGTCCCCGGCAGGTGCTGCGGGTGCGGAATGCGGCACTGGGTGAGGTCGACCCCGGTGCCCGGCTTGTCCACGACACGGTTGCCGACGGTGAGGTGGAGCCGTTCCTGGGACGGTTCGAAGCACTGGAAGACATTGAAATTGTCCCGCAGCAGCCCGAACGGCTCGTGCCGGGGCGCCTCGAACATCGCTTTCACTGTCCGCTCGACAATCTCGTCGAACTGCGGCCTGTCCTGCTCTCCGAATCCCTCCGAAAGGAAGATGACGTTCGACTTCCCTTCCGGACGTGAAAGATCCTGGCGGCGTACGGTGCGGACCGTGAATCGGGGCCGGGCGAAGTTGACCACCCGCACCGGAAGGATGTTGGTTTTCCCGAGGAACGTACCGCTGATCTCCACCGGTACGTCCGACTCTTCCTTTCCCCGCAGCCTGCCCCGAGGGTCGATATCGACCTTCGTGGAATTCGCCGAGCGCAGCGGGACATATCCGTGCCCGGTGATGTCTCCCACGGCATCCGTGCCGGCCGCCGGATGTTCGCTGAACCTGGCGTAGATCGTCGGCTGCGCGTGCGCGTGCGTGAGATCGCGGGCCGTCGTGAGGGAGTCGTTCCCGAACCACCAGTCGAGTATCCGCTCGTGCACCTGGAGCCTGCCCACCACGGAGCCCGCGCCGCCGCCGACCCCGACCGTGATCTGGAACAGATAGACCCCGGGCGTCGTCGCCGTGACGATGCCGGTGGCGGGGTCCACTGTGGGGCGATTGTTCAGCCGTTGCCCGGTCGGCTGATGCGGGGCGAAGAAGTGGACCACGCTGTTCGTCATTTCCGGAGTCAGCGTGAAGGGGCTGGGTTTGATATCGGTGAAGGTGCGGCGGACTACCTCAATCTTGAGCTTGGGGGTGTCGTTGAGCACGACGTGCAGATCGAGGTGCGGAAACACCAGCAGATCAACGGGAGTGGTGATTGCATCAACCATGATCGCTCCTGCTGGCCGTTCTCCCTCAAGGCGAAGGAGCCCGATCCTGCCACCGCCTCGGGCCCGGGAGAACGCGCGCTACCCGCATGGCTGGAACAAGTCGGAAAGCGGCCGGATTTCGGGATTATTCGGAATTCCCGTCTCCATTGGGAATGCGCTGGTCCACGCCCTTGGTCCAGCCGTACCCGCCCGGCCGGATCGGCACCGACGGCCCGAGCTCGAAGAAGCATCTCCGCTCAGCAGATGCGAGCCAGCCGGAACAGGACACTGACCCACCAACCGCACACCAACTGGCGCCCCGCACCGTCCGCTAGAGCAGTTCGAAGGAGATGTGCGGGGACAGCGCGCGGAGGAAGTCGTCCGCGTCGAACAGCTCCCCCGCCGATGCCACCCCCGTCGCCCTGGTGCGCCCCGTGAGGATCCGCTCGACCGCCTCCACCGCGAGCGGCGCGCTGACGGCGTAGATGTCCTGGCCCCGTGCCACAGCGCGCCGCTCCTCGGCGCCGGAGCGCACGACGACGTCGAGGAGGAAGGTCTGCGCGGAGCGGCCGCTGTCGTCGACCGGGGCGGGCGCCGGGGTGTCCGCGGCAGCGAGGTCCCGGACGGCCTCGACCGTCATGTAGCCGCGCACCTCCGGCACCGGCAGGTGGCTGGTGATGGTGACGGCGTCGGCCATCGTGAACTCCCCGATGACGGACCGGGTGCCCATCGGGTCCGGGAAGTCCCACTTCAGGGTGGGTGCCTGGTCGTCGCGATACTCCAGGCGCCCGTCGGTGTAGAGGACGCGGCGGCTGTCGCGGCGCTCCCGGGAGACCGCGCCCGCGGTGCGCGTCCCGGCGGTGGGGTGCCAACTGCTCAGCCCGTACGCGATGTGCACCTCGTCGGCCGCCGTCCAGTCGCCCAGTGCGGCGGTGGCAAGCAGGTCGCCGAGGCCGCCGTAGAACGCCATGGCGGGCACGATCACCGCACCCTCGGCGCGGGCGCGGTCCGCGTACCGCGCGAACGTGTCGACGTTGGCCTCGATCTCGGCCGCCACGTCCACGTACGGGATGCCCGCGCGCAGCGCCGCCTCGATCAGCGGGGCGGCCGTCGTGGCGAAGGGCCCGGCCGCGTTGATCACAGCCGCCGCACCCGCGAGCGCACGGTCCAGCGCATCCGCGTCGTCGACCGTCGCCGGGCGGACTTCGAGCCCCTCGTGGGACGCCGCGAGGTCCCGCAGCCTGTCCGCGTCACGGCCGGAGAGAACCGGCACGAACCCCCGGTCCCGCAACTCCGCCACCACGAACCGCCCCGTGTGCCCGTACGCGCCGAACACCAGCACTCGCTGTCCCGTACCCATGATCCCGACCTCTCCCCGTTCCGATGTTCATGCTGTTTTCGTTGGTCACAGCGTCTCCGTGTGATCCACTGCGACCATCCTGGCGGGCACGGGCGTCCGCGACGAGTGTCCGGAACGACATGCCCCGTACAATTTCCGACATGGGTCTTGTCGCGCTGGCCGTCACCGACGGAATGATGCCGTTCGAACTGTCCGTGGCGTACGAGGTGTTCGGCTCCGCCCCGCCGAGCGTGCCGGGGCCGTGGTACGACCTGGCCGTCTGCGGGTCGGGCGCGGTGCGGGTCGGCCGGTTCGCGCTGGAGCCCGACGCGGGCCTCGACCGGATCCGGCGTGCCGACACCGTGATCGTCCCCGCCTGGGCGGACGTCGACGTGCCCCCGCCCGCCGACCTCATCGGCGCGGTGCGCGCGGCCCATGAGGCGGGCGCGCGCGTCGCCTCCCTGTGCACGGGCGCGTTCGTGCTGGCCGCCGCCGGGCTGCTGGACCACAAGCGCGCGACGACGCACTGGGCGCACACCGAGGTCCTGGCCGACCGCTACCCGGAGGTGGAGGTCGACGCGGACGTCCTCTACGTGGACAACGGCAGCGTCCTCACCTCCGCGGGCAAGGCCGCCGCACTGGATCTGTGCCTGCACCTCGTCCGCCTCGACCACGGCTCGTCGACCGCCAACGCCGTCGCCCGCCGCCTGGTCGTCCCGCCACACCGGGACGGCGGCCAGGCCCAGTTCGTCGCCGCGCCGGTGCCCGCCCAGGACGACCATCCGCTCGCCGCGCTCTTCACCTGGGCGATCGAGCGCCTGGACCAGCCGCTGACCGTGGAGGACCTGGCGCGCGAGGCGCGGATGAGCTCGCGCCACCTGGCCCGGCACTTCAGGGCGGCGACCGGCACCACCCCGCTGCAGTGGCTCCTGACGCAACGGATCCACCGCGCCCAGGAGTTGCTGGAGCGGACCGGCGACAGCGTCGACGCCGTCGCCGAGGCCACCGGCATGGGCACGGCCACGACACTGCGCCGCCACTTCAACCGGACGGTCGGTGTGCCCCCGGACACGTACCGCCGTACCTTCCGCGCGCGCTCCGACCACGACCGGAGCGCGTGACCTCGCACGACCGGACGGCCCCCGCCGGAATCCCGGCGCCCGCGGCCGCTGCCCGCGCCGCGGGAGAGGCAGGTCACATCGGTCCATGTCACAACTCGCCGAGCTGTTCCGTCAGATGGGTGTAGCCAACAGCAACGGCATGGGAGCCCATCATGGACGCTCGTCTGAACCTCTTCGCCAGCCCGCTCGCGGGCAAGATCGTGAAGCACATCACCTCGGCGGGCAAGGTGCTCGCGGACTCGCCGCTGCCGGCCACGACGCAGGAGCTGGTGAAGATCCGCGTCAGCCAGATCAACGGCTGCGGCTTCTGCGTCGACATGCACTGCAAGGAGGCCACGCACGCCGGGGAGACCTCGCTGCGGCTCAACCTGATCGCGGTGTGGCGCGAGGCGAAGGTCTTCACCGACGCGGAGCGCGCGGCCCTGGAGCTGGCGGAGCAGGGCACCCGGATCGCGGACGCCGCCGGTGGTGTCCCGGACGAGGTGTGGGCGAACGCCGCGAAGCACTACGACGAGGAGCAGCTCTTCGCGCTGGTGTCGCTCATCGCCCTCATGAACACGTTCAACCGTCTGAACGTCATGATTCAGCAGCCCGCCGGGGACTACGAGGTCGGCCAGTTCGGATAGTCCGTACGCCACTGCTCGGCCCGGTCGGCCCGGTCAGGGCTGACGGCCGACGAAGCAGAGGAACTCCGTCCGCGCGTCGACGCCCGGGGGTACGCACACCTTCGGGCCGAACGCCCAGGGCCGGCGCAGTTCCGCGTCGATGGGCCGGAGGTGGGCGTGGACGTGCGCGGCGGCCTCGGCGTCGAGGTCGCCGCCGGTGGCGCGGGCCAGGTCCCAGGTGTGGATCGGGACGTCCTCCGGCAGCGACTCGACGCTGTCGCCGAACGGCATCGGCCCGGCGAAGGTGGGCATCTGGGCGCGCGGGCACTCGGGGTCGTCGATCACGGCCGTGAGGCCGACAGCGATCTCCTTCCAGGCCACGTGCGGATCGGCGCCCTGATCGGCACACGTACCATCCGCAGACATGACAACCCCGCCGGACCCCGGGAGCACCACCATCCACACCAGCCACGCCATCCACCCGTTTCGCATCGACATCCCCCAGGACGCCCTGGACGATCTCCACGAGCGCCTCGACCGGACCCGCTGGCCCGACGAGCTGCCCGGGGTGGGGTGGGACTACGGGATCCCGCGCGACTATCTCAAGGAACTCACGCACTACTGGCGGCACGACTACGACTGGCGGGCGGCGGAGTCACGGCTGAACCGGTGGCCGCAGTTCACCACCGAAATCGACGGTGCCACGGTTCACTTCGCCCACGTCCGCTCCCCCGAGCCCGACGCGACGCCGCTTCTCATGTGTCACGGCTGGCCGGGGTCCATCGCCGAGTTCATCGAGGTCGCGGGCCCGCTCACCGACCCGCGCGGCCACGGCGGCGACCCGGCCGACGCCTTCCACCTGGTCCTGCCGAGCATCCCCGGGTTCGGCTTCTCGGGCCCCACCCGGGACACGGGGTGGGAGTTCCAGCGGGTGGCCGCCGCGTTCGCCGGACTGATGGCGCGCCTCGGCTACGACCGGTACGGGGTCCAGGGCGGCGACTGGGGCGCGGGCATCAACCGTGAGCTGGGCCGCATCCGCTCGGACCACGTCATCGGCGTCCACCTGAACCTGCTGCCGAACTCGACCCCGACACAGGAACCGGACGCGGCCGAACTCGACGCCCTCAGCCCGGACGAGCGCGAGCGCACACTGCTGTCGTGGGAACGGTTCCAGGCGTGGAGCCGGGACCGGCAGGGCTACGCGGACATCCAGTCGACCCGTCCGCAGACCCTTGCGTACGGCCTGACGGACTCGCCGGTCGGCCAACTGGCCTGGATCGTGGAGAAGTTCAAGGAGTGGACGGACTCCCTGGACCGCCCGGAGGACGCCGTCGACCGCGACCAGATGCTCACCAACGTGATGCTGTACTGGCTGACCGGCACGGCCGGTTCGGCGGCCCGCATCTACTACGAGCGGGCGCACGCCGACTACCAGGGCACCCCGCCACGGCCCTCACCGACTCCGACCGCGCTGGCCGTCTTCCCGTACGACAACTTCGTACCGCTGCGCCACATCGCGGACCGGACCAACAACATCGTCCAGTGGACGGTCCATGACCGGGGCGGGCACTTCCCGGCGATGGAGCAGCCGCGGTTGCTGGTCGACGACGTGCGGCGGTTCTTCCGGACGCTGCGCGGGCGGGCGGGCATCGCCTAGGACGACGGCGCGTGAGGCCGGGGTCCACGCCGACCCGTCGGTCAGGGGCTAGAGATCCAGTACCGCGCGGAGCGCGTTGTCGACGAGGGACTGCTGCTCGGGGCCGATGTTCCCGAGCAGCGTGCCCGTCTCGAACCGGGACGCGGAGAGCTGCAGCACGTTGACCGCGACCACCGAGGCGTCGACCGGCGCGCCCAGGCGCACGCTCATCGCGGTGTCGGGGTGCACGGCCGGGGCGTGCAGCACCAGGGCGACCACGGCGCCGTACGCCTCGGCGAGCCCGTCGAGGCTGACGACGAGCACCGTGCGGCTGCCCTTGCCGGTGTCGATGTCCCAGACGTCGCCCTTGCCGATCGTCACAGGGAGTCGCCCTCGCCGTCGAGGGCGAGGGGCGCGATGCGGGCGAGCTTGCGGCCGGCGTCGAGCGTCATCTGCCGGCGCACGGCTCGCAGGATGTAGTCGTTCAGCGACGGCGCATCGGCCGCGGCGTCGCGCAGCGGCTGATCCATCGCGTCGGGGATCCGCAGGGTGATGGCAGTCATGACGTCAAATGTAGTGGCACGGGTGCCGTCAGGACAGGGGCCCGGGTGCGGCGAGCGCACACCCGGGACCCCTATTCGCACGTACGTTCCCTTCGGGTGGTGGTCGGCCCCGCCCGGGCCGTCCGCGTCCGCCTAGCGGCGCCCGCCGCACTCCCAGTCGTGAACCTCGATGGCGGCGTACCGGTCCCCCGTCAGGACGGTGCGTGCCGTGTCCGGATCCGGGGCCTCGACCAGCACCGCCGTGCCCAGCCAGGCGGTGCCGTCGTCGGACAGGAGCGGCCCGTACGCGATCAGGTCGTCCCGGTCGGTCGGCACCTCGGTATCGGCGGGCTGCCCGGCGCCGAGGCCGAGGACGAAGTAACGGTTGCCGCCGGTCAGGCCGCCGGGGAAGTCCCACATGGTGCGTCCCAGCAGGTTGCGCCAGCGGCGCAGCAGGACGTCCCGGTACGCGCCCGCCTGGTAATTGGGCTCGTCGAAGGCGAACGCGCGGGCGGTGGCGGCGTCCGGGGCATCGACGACGTGCACGCTGCCGGTCGGCGTCTCGCCGTCGGCGGCGAAGGTCGGGCCGCGCGCGATCAGCTCCTTCGCGTACTGGTCCATGTAGGACCAGTGCGCCTCCTGCAACTCCTCGCGCAGGGGGAGCGAGTCAGTCCGATCGCGGTGGTAACAGAGGAATTCCATGGTCAAAGACTCTCCCAGTGTGCGGCGGCAGCTCAACTGCCTTTGGTGTCGGGGCTTGCGGCGTCGCGGGCCTGCTCTGGCTTCACTTGCTCTTGGCGGACCCGACAGACCCGACGGACCTGACGGACCCGGGCGCCTCGGCCGCCCCGGCCGCCTCGTCGATGGCCACGTCGACATCGACGACCACGCCGTAGTGGTCGCTCGGCCAGACGCCGTCGGTGGGCCGGTCGAAGGCGAGGCGGGCCGTGCGGATCTCGCAGCGTGCTCTCGGGTGGGCGTGCCAGGAGCCGGTGAAGACGTAGTCGAGGCGGCGGCGGTGGCCGGGCTGGCGGACGATCTGGTCGAGCAGGGTGGCGGTGTGCGCGTTGTCGGCGGTCCAGGTGTGGCCGGATCCGGCACCGGCGACCTCCCACGCGTCGTGGTAGTGGACGCTGCGCCCGGAGAGCGACTGGCGGCCGGTGAGGTAGCGGATGCTGGCCGCGTCGGGGGCGGCGTTGAAGTCCCCGGCGATGACCGTCGGCAGGTCGGTGCGGTGCCGGGCGTCGAGGTCGCCGAGCGCCACGGCCTGCTGTTCGCGTACGGCCTCCGCGTCGAGGCGCCAGGACGCGGTGGCAGCGATGAACAGCAGCTCGCCCAGGCCCGGCAGCGGGACCTTGACCGCCAGGGTGCACCAGGGGACGTCCCCGGTGCCCGCGAGACGCAGGTCGAGGACCTCCACGACCCGGTGGGCCCACCGCGTGGCCACCGCGCTGCCGCCGTAGCGGTCGGCGAACGGCGGGGCGTAGGTGAGCGCGTCGGCCTGGTGAGTGCCGTACAGGCCGGTGCCGTCCAGAAGCTGGTCGAGCTGCCGCCGCGGACCGTCCTCGACGACTTCCTGCAGCGCGACCAGGTCGGGGGCCAGGCGCCGCAACTCCCGGTTGAGCAGGCCGAGGCGGCGGCGGTCTCCCGTGTCGTTCTGGACGTTGATCGTGACGATCCGCAGACGCATGTGCTTGCTCCGACTCCTGGTGCGGTGGGGGTACGACAAGTGGTGGATGTACGGCAGGTGGTGGGGGTACGGCAGCTGGCGGGGCGGGACGACAGGTGGTGCGGGGGTGACGGGTGAGGTGCGTCAACACGTCGTCCAGGGCCGGAGCTTGTCCGGGTTCCGTACGGCCCAGATGCGCTTGACGCGGTCCCCCGCGACCTCGAACGCGAACACCCCGATGGTGGCGCCGCCCTGCTGCGCCACCAGGCCGGGCCGACCGTTGACCGTGCGTTCCAGGAACGTCAGGTCCGGCACCCTGCCGACGATGTCGACCAGGCCGCGGGCGATCTGCTCGCCGCCCGCCACCGGGTGGAGCGAGGCGGCGACGCGGCCGCCGCCGTCACCGGTCGCCATGGCATCGGGGTCGAGGAGGCCGATGAGGGCGGGCAGGTCCTTGGCCTCCCACGCCTGCTTGAAGTCCCTGACGACGCCCGCCTGTTGCGCCGCCGGAGTCGCGGGGACCGCCGTCGCGCGGATGCGGCGCCGGGCCGACGAGGCCAGTTGGCGGCAGGCCGCCGGGGTCCGGCCGACGATCTCGGCCACTTCGGCGAAGGGATAGCGGAAGACGTCGTGCAGGACGAACGCGACGCGCTCGGCCGGGGTCATCGACTCCAGGACGACGAGGAAGGCCATGGTGATCGACTCGTCGAGGGTGACCCGGTCCGCCGGGTCGGCGCTGGCGGTCGCCGCGCCCGACCGGCCGTCGATCCACTCCGCGCGGCCGGGCAGCGGCTCGGGGATCCACTCGCCCACGTAGCTCTCCCGCCGCACCCGCGCCGAGCGGAGCAGGTCGAGGCAGATGCGGCTCGCGACCTTCGTCAGCCAGCCGCCGGGCGACGCGATGGCCTGCTGCTGCGGCCGGGACATGGCGTACCAGCGGGCGTACGTCTCCTGCACGACGTCCTCGGCGTCGGCGAGGGAGCCCAGGAGCCGGTAGGCGACCCCGATCAGCTGACGCCGCTCGCTCATGATCGCGTCGAGGACCGGATCGAGCGGGGCGTGTCCGGACTGGGCGGGGGTGGTCATGGTGCCGTCGGCTCCCTCGGTCGCGTGCGCTGTCACCAGTACGACGGGACAGACCCCCGAAATGTGAGATCGACGCCTCGGCGGTGGGTCGGGGAGCACGGCTCGGCGGCGGTCCCGTCGCTGGCCGCACGGACAGGAGAGCCAGGTCACGTCCGCGGCGCGCTGACATCTCGCCGGGCTGCGCCGTCGGTGAGGTGTCACAGCAACTCTCGGACCTGCCACTACTCGGCCCCTAGGAGCAACCCACCATGACCACCACGACCGCGCTCAGCGAACTGGCCGGTGACTATGTCCTCGACACCGCCCGCAGCCGGACCGGGTTCGTCGCCCGGCACACCCTGGGCGGCAGAGTGCGCGGCCACTTCGCGTCGTTCGAAGGCAGCGCGCACCTGAACGGCGACGACCCGTCGCGATCGAGCGCCGAGCTGGCGATCCGGGCCGCGAGCATCCAGACCCACAACCCGCAGCGCGACGAGCACCTGCGCACCAGGTTCCTGGACGCGGACAGCCACCCGGACATCCTCTTCCTGTCGACCCGGGTGACGCAGGTCGACGGCAGCCGCTTCAAGGTCACCGGTGACCTCACCGTCCGCGGTGTGACCAAGCCGGTCACGGTCGACTTCGAGCTGACCGGCGCCGAGCACGACGCGGCGGACGGCTTCCGGGTCGACTTCAAGGGCAGGGTCACGATCAACCGCAAGGACTGGGGGGTGAAGGGGAATGCCTCGACCGCGTTGCTGGTCGCGGCGAAGGTGACGCTGGAGTTCGACGTCGCCGCGATCCGCCGCTCCTGACCCGGCCGTCCCGTGCGCGGCGCCGCCCCGCCGACGCACCGCCCGGCGAACTGTGACCATCCCAAGATTCACTCGTTTGACGGAGGGCAGCGGCCGATGTCATCAGCCTTTGGGAGGCGGCCCTCTCCATGCCCACGTCCGACCCTCGCACCTCGGGTCCCGCGCAGCGGATCTCTCTCGGCCAGGCTGAGGCGGCCCTCGTCGACCGCTACACCAACCTGGTGCGCCTCGCCTATCTGATCCTTCCGGTCGCGCTCTCCCGGCACCGTCGCGTGCTCGTCGCGCACGCGCTGGTGCAGCGTGCGCTGCCGGGGCCGCGGGGGTTCCGTTCGCGGGACACGGCCGCGCGGGTGCCCGCGCAGCGCGCCGGTCGCGGGTCGTCCGGTGCGGCGTGGCTGCTGCTGCGGGTGGTGCGGGCGGCGTTGACGTACGAGCGCCGCCCTCGCGGCTGGCCGAAGCGGCTGCCGCCGCCGCGGGCGCTGGTGCTCGTGCTGCCCGTGGTGTGGGGGTTGCGGCTGTTCCCGCGGGCGGGCGGCGTCGACGAGGTGACTCTGGGGCAGGCCTGCGCGCAGGCCTCCCCCGCCGCCCGTGCCGCCTTCGTCCTGCGGCGGCTCGACGGTCTCGCGGACGCGGAGGTCGTGGAACTGCTCGACGCCGCGGGGGCCGAGCGGCCGCAGGACGCGCTGCGGGCCTCGTACCGCCTGGAGGACATGGCAGGTCCGGCGGCCGAAGCGCTGCTGCGGTCCCGGGAGTTCGACGCCTGCTCGGTGCAGACGCGGCCCACCGACCTGCTGCGGCGCAGGCGCCGGGCCAGGCTCGCCTGGGCCGCGACGGCGCTCGTGCTCCTCAGCGGCCTGGTCCTGACCGGCCTGGAGGCGAAGGGCGACCACGGGCCGGGCTCGGCGGGCGGGTCCGCGGCGGCCGCCGCGGACCGGCTGCTCCGCGCCCCCGCCGAGGAGTGGGCCGACACCGCCCGCGTCGACTTCACCGCCTGGCCGCCCCGAGGCGCCCGGACGGCCGACCGCACCCTCCTCACCCGCGCCGTCTCCGTCTGGACCGACCCCGGCCGGGGCGTCCGCGTCACCTCGGCCCCGGCCACGTCCACCGAACCGCCGGGCCGGGCGCCGCGGTTGCTGTACGCCGGCGCGGTCGACGGGCGTACCGTCGTGCTGTTCCACGACGCCGAGCGCGTCATCCGCTACAGCGAGGGGACCGCCGGCGACGAGCCCGCGCTCGACTTCGCCCGCGCCGACAACGCCGACGTGACCACGGCCGCCACGATCGCCGTCAGCCGCGCCGACGGCCGCACCCGGTACCTCACCGCACCGTGGATCGCCGAGACCCACACCCGTGACCTCCTGCGACCCGACGCCGCGAGCACACCGCTGCGCGTCTCCGCCGACGGGATCACCGCCCCCGTACGTGATCCCGCCATCGGCCGTTCCTGCGACGCCTGGCCCGCGCTGCAACTGCGCTCCTCCGCCCGCATCGTGGAGAAGCACGCGTTCCTGGTCACCGACCTGGGCGGGCTCCTTCCCGTCCACCTCACGTACACGCCGCTGCCCGGCTCTGGTGTCCCCGCCCGCCAGCCGCGCGAGGCCATGAGCCCGCAGGCCCTGGCCGGTTGGGCCCGCACCGCCTGCCAACTGCCCGAGCTGCGCCGGGGCACGCGGTCGGTCAACGTCTGGGACTTCGCCGAGCAGGACCTGCCGGAGAACGACGGGCGGGCCCTGTGGTCCTGCGCCCGCGCCGCCACCTGGCGCGGCCCCGGCGACGTGCTCCTCCAGTTCAAGGCACCGGCGGCCGAGGCCGCGGCGTCGGCCCCCGTGGTCGCCCGGGCCCGGTCCACCGCCGCCTGCGGCAGGTTCGGCCAGCACGTCGTGGCGAGCACCACGTGGCGGGCGGACTCGGGCAAGCGGTATCTGCTCGCCGCGGGCAGCCGCGAGGTCACCGGCATCGACGTCAGGGGCGACGTGGACGCCTCCGAGCGGGGCCGCACCCTGGCGGAACCGGCGCCGCGCGACGCGCACGCGCAGGTACGCGCACGGCTCAGCAGCGGCGAGACCCTGGACCCGCCCGGGGCCTCGGCCGCGCCGGGACGGTCCGGATAGTCAGCAGCGCCCCACTGGCCGCCAACTGCCGTGCCCCGCCCGGCGATTCGGGCTCCCCCGCCGGTAAGTGAACGAGCAGCCAACCACCCGCCAAACACCCCGCATACGGCGGATGCACGGTCAACTCGCCCTACAACCACCCACAGCACTCCGCGTGTCGAATCCTGCGCCGGCACCACCGGCGCGTCTCCGCCGGGCACCACCGGCGCCACCGACACCCGACACCAACGGAGTTCACGTGCACCTGCGTACCCGTCCCCCGGTCGCCCGGCTGACCGCGACCGCCGCGCTCGCCCTCGCCACCCTCACCCTCGGCCTGGCGCCCGCCCACGCCGCGGACGCCACCGCCACCGCCACCGACGACCCGCCGGAGCCCGCCTACACGGTGAGCCTCACCAGCAGCAAGAGCACGACCGACTACGGCCACCGGGACGTCGACCTCACCGGCACCGTGTCCCGCGCCGACGGCACCCCCGTGGCCGACGCGCCGGTCGCGCTGCTCAAGTCCGTCCTGTACGACACCTGGAACCCGTGGGGCGACCCCATCGATCCGACCGAGCGGGAGACCCTGAACCTGGGCACGGTCCGCACGGACGCCAAGGGGCAGTTCACGCTCCCCGACATCACGGCGGACCGCTGGGAGGACAAGAACAGCGTCTTCCTGTTCCCCCGCCACCGCGTGGAGTTCCAGGCCTCCTACGACCCGGGCGACCCGGACGACAACGAGATCTACTTCGGCGACACCACCGTCGCCGCCCAGCCGGTCGCCAGCACCATCAGCTACAAGGTCAACCGCACCAAGGTCCGCAAGGGCGACACCCTGATCGTCACCGGCAAGGTCACCTGGCCCGCGGGACACGGGCCCGTCGCCGGTACCCGTGTCCTGCTGCGGACGTACTACGAATCCGCGTACAACGCGCAGACCACCACCGACGCGAGCGGCAAGTTCACCGTCCGCACCAAGATCCGTGACTACGACAACGAGTTCGTGATCTTCTCGGCGCCCAAGGACTACTACATCGCCGGGGCCGGCAAGGACCTGCCCGTCAAGAACGTCACCAGGAGCGTCACCGGGCAGGTCACTCCCTGACCTGCCAGTCACCGGGCGGGGGCGGCACGTGCCCCGCCCGGACCGGGTCACCCCAGGCCGGATCACCCCAGGCAGGATCGGCCTGGCTCGGGCCGGGGCCCGCGCCCGTGGTGTTCCGTGCGGCGCTGTGGCGCCCGGACCTGCCGGGGCGGATCGGCCACCAGATGCCCCGGCCGAGCAGCGCGGCCAGCGCGGGCACCAGGACGACGGACAGCACGAACGCGGAGAGCATGATGCCGAGGGCCGTGCCGAAGCCGATCTGCCGGGTGCCCGGGGACGAGCTGACGGCGAGGCTCCCGAACGAGCCCGCGAGGACCAGGCCCGCCGTGGCGATCGCCGGTGCGGTGTGCCGGACGGCGCGGGCCACGGCCGGGCGGGCCGGGCCGGGGTGTTCCATCTCCTCGCGGATGCGGTCGCTGATCAGGATGTTGTAGTCGGTGCCGAGCGCCACGACGAACAGGAACAGGACCAGCGGCAGGGTGAAGTCGACGCCGGGCTTGTCCAGCAGATGCTGGAACACCAGGGTGGACGCGCCGAGGGTGGCCGCGAAGCCCAGGCCGACGGAGATCATGAGGATCACCGGCGCGAGCAGGCTGCGCAGCAGCAGGAACAGGATCAGGGCGATCAGGACGGCGGCGACCGGGAAGACGACCCTCAGGTCCTTGTCCACGGCGTCGGACACATCGGCGAAGATCGCCGGTGTGCCCCCGACATGGGCCTCGGCGCCGTCGGGCTTGTGCTCCGCGACCGTGCTGCGGACCGGTCCGGTGACCAGGTCGCGGGCCTGCTGGGACTGCGGGTCGGCGGACAGGTACACATCGATGCGGGCGGCGTCGTGGTCCTTGTCGAAGGTGGTGGCGCCGACCTTGCCCACGCCCTTGACGCGGGTGAGCGCGCGGGCGAGGCCGTCGGTGTCGGCGCGGGTGAGTTCCGCGCCGTCCTCGGCCGTGACGTACACGGTGGTCGGGTCGGACACTCCGGCGGGCAGCGCGCGGGAAATCTCGGCCGAGGTCCTCGCGGCCCGGGTGTCGTCGGGGCCGCCGGACTGGCCGTAGTTCATCTTGATGCCGGTCATGCCCGCGGCCAGGGCGCCCAGGAGGGCGACCGAGGCGAGGACGAGAGTGAGGGGCCGCCGCGCGACCAGGGCGCCGAACCGCCCGGCGGAGCCCTCCTCGGGGGTGCGGCGCAGGGACCGGGAGGGCCAGAACATCTTGCGTCCGGTCACCGCGAGCAGCGCGGGCATCAGGGTGAGGCTGGCGAGGAGCATCACGAGGACGGACACGGCGATGGCCGGGCCGAGCACGCGGAACTGCCCGAAGGAGGCCACGCCGAGGGTGGCGAAGGCGGCGACGATGGTCAGGGCCGCCGAGGTGATCGCGGTGCCGACCCGGCCCGTGGCCTCGGCGGCCGCGTCGCGCCGGTGCTGTTCGGGCCGGGCCCGCAGCTGTTCGCGGAAGCGGAACAGCAGGAACAGGAAGTAGTCGATGCCGATGCCGAGCAGCACGACGTTGATGAGCTGCGGGGTGGAGGCGTCGACTTTGACGCCGGTGAGCAGCGCGCAGCCGACCACGACGCCCGCCGCCGCGCCGCCGATCACGGCGACGGCGATCAGCGGCACGATCGCCGCCAGGACGCTGCGGAACACGAGCACGTTGAGCAGCACGATCAGCCCGAAGGTGAGGATGCCCGTGATCTTGCTGGCGTTCTCCTCGGCGTCGGTGGTGTCGACGGTGTCGGCGATCCCGCCGGTGAAGCCGGTGCGCATGTCGATGCGGCCGAACGCGGCCTCGGCGTCGTCCCTGAGTACGCGGAACACGTCCTGGAGGCCGGGGTCCGAGGAGTTACCGGTCAGCTTGACGGAGACCAGCTCGAAGGTGCGGTCGGGCGCCACCATGCCGGGGCTCAGACGCGGGGTCTGCGAGTGGTCCTCGCGCAGGAACTCCACGGGCCCGGCGTCCTCGTCCTCGGGCATGGTGACGCGCCGCTCGCCCAGGTCCTCGGCCCGCTCGCCGATGCGCCGCTGGTCGGCCGCCGTGAGGGGCTTGCCGTCCGACCGGGCGACGAGCAGGGTCACGGTGTTCGCGTCGGGCTTCTCGCCGAACTCCTCCTCGGCGATCTTCAGGGCCGCCGCCGAGTCGTACGTACGCGGCAGGAAGTCCCCGGTCTGGGTCTGGGTCACGCGGTAGATGAGGGTCTGGCCCACGAGGGCCAGGAGGACGCCGACCACCGACCAGACGGCGATCACCTTCCATGCGTTCCTGGTGGAGAACCCGGTCAGGGCGCGGATCACGTCGTTCCTCCGGCATCGGCCTGTCACCGGGGGTTCCCGGCCGTTCTCAAGACCATCACCGGGGAACGCGGCGATCGTCCGAGCCAGGGACGAGAACGGCACCGGGACCGCGGTCCGTGGTCCGCCCCCGACCAGGACCCTGGTCCTGGTCCACAGCTCCCCACCGGGGCCCGGCCGCACGCTGACACCCAGTGCCACAATGATCCCTGTACGACCGTCACAGCGCACCCGGCACCGGCCCGGCAGCGGAGCCGGAGCTAGGAGACAACGACGATGCTGACGGACCGACACCGCGTCGAGCGGGCGCTGGGGGCGGTCATGCTGCCGTGGTCACGCGCCGACGGCCTGGTCGTCGCCGGTGTGACGGCCCTGGACCTGTTCGGCTACTCCCTCAGCGGTCAGGTCGAGGGCAATCCGCTCACCGTGCCCGGCCTCGCCGCGGTCGCGGTGTCGGGACTGCCCCTGCTGTTCCGGCGGCGCCACCCGGTGCCCGCGTTCGGGGCCGCGCTGGCTCTCGCGGTGGTGATGACTCTGGTCATCGCCGGTCCGCGCGGTCTCTCCGCCGCGCTCGTCGTCGCCCTGTTCACGGTCGTGCGCAGCGGCAGTGTCCGGGTCACGGTGGCGGCGGGCGCGGCGAGTCTGACCCTGCCGTTCGCCGACCGGATCAACGGGCCATGGCCCGCGCGGATGGACATCGTGGGCACGGCGCTCGCCACCGTCCTCGTCGTCGGCGCCGCCGCCGCGGTCAACCGCTGGCAGCGGGACGTGGAGGCCAACCGGCGGCTCCTCGCCGACCGGGCGGTGGCCGAAGAGCGCCGCCGCATCGCACGGGAGCTGCACGACATCGTGTCCCACCACATCACCACCATGCAGCTGATGGCGGGCGGCGCCCGGGCCAACCTCGCGCACGACCCCGAGGTCGCCCGGGGCGCCCTGGTCACCCTGGAGGACTCCGGCCGCATGGCCCTTCGCGAGATGCGCCAGCTCCTCGACGTACTGCGGGCGGACGACGAGCCCGACGACGCGCCCCCGTCGCCCCAGCCCGGCGCCGACGACCTCGACCGCATCGTCGACGAGTCCCGCCTCGCGGGGCTGCCCACCGACTTCCGCATCCACGGCGAGGAGCGCCCGCTGCCGCCGACCGTGGGCCTCACCGTCTTCCGCATCGTCCAGGAGGCCCTCACCAACGCCCGCAAGCACGCGGGCGAGGCGCGGGCCGAGGTGCGGCTGACGTACGGCGTCGACCGGGTCGACGTGGAGGTGCGCGACGACGGCGGGGGCGCGCTGGTACCGGCGGGGCACAAGGCGCCGTCGCGTTCGGGACGCGCCGGTTACGGCCTGGTCGGCATGCGGGAACGGGTCGCGTTGCACGGCGGTTCCCTGACGACGGGGCCGCTGGCCGAGGGGGGCTTCGCGGTGACGGCGAGCCTGCCGCTGGCTCCGGGCGGGACGGAGGGCCTGCCCCGATGAGTGAGCCGTCCCACCCCATCCGTGTGCTCATCGCCGACGACCAGCCCCTGGTACGGCGCGGACTCGCCCTGATCCTCACCCCCGACCCGGCGTTCGAGGTGGTCGGCGAGGCGGAGAACGGCGAGCAGGCGGTCGCGTTCGCGCACCGGCTCCGGCCCGACGTCGTCGTCATGGACATCCGCATGCCGGTCCTCGACGGGGTCAGGGCGACCGAGGAGCTGGCGCGGGTGCTGCCCCGCTGCCGGGTCCTCGCGCTGAGCACGTTCGACATGGACGAGTACGTCGTGGGTGCGCTGCGCGCGGGCGCGTACGGGTTCCTGCCGAAGGACAGCTCGCCGGAGGAGCTGATCGCGGCGGTACGCACCGTGCACACCGGTGAGGCCGCCGTGGCCCCGCGCCTGCTCACGCGGCTCATCTCCACGTACGTCCGGTCCCCGCACCGCCCCCGGACCCCCGCGCCCTCGGTGGTTCCGGGCGAACTGACGCCCCGCGAGGTCGAGGTGTGGCGGCTGATCGCGACGGGGCTCGACAACGGGCAGATCTCGGCGGCGCTGGACATCAGCGTCTCGACGGTCAAGAACTACATCACCAGCATCTTCGGCAAGCTCGGCGTCCGTGACCGTGCGCAGGCGGTGATCGCGGCCTATGAGTCCGGCCTGGTCGAGGCGGCGGTCCGGACGGCGGGCGAGGAACCGGCCGCCGGGGCGGGGCCGCACGACGGCTCGACGCCTTGACGCCTTGACGCAGAGTCCTGCGAGCCGCCGCCGCAGGCCGCTACCGTGGTGCGGGTGCTGGGGAAGTAGGCACATCAACAGGTGACTTGACGGCTGAACCGGGGAAAGGGTTCGGCCGCAAGCGTTCACGGACACACGCGTATCCGTGGACCGCCGAAATGTGCCGCGCCCAGGCTGCGAGGGAGACCGAACCGTGCGTCAGGACCCCCTGGACCCGACCCCGACCGACTCCGGCCACACGGCCGGCGCACCACCCGCGACGTACGTGATTCCGGCACCCCGGCAGCACGATGTCGCCCTGCGCAACCGCCAGTTGGCGCACGCCTGCGTCGCACGCGCCCAGGACGTACTGATCGGCCGCTACCGCCTCGGGGCGACGCGGATGGCGTTCGATCTGCTGCGCCGGACGTCCCAGCAGATGAACATCAAGCTGCACACGCTGGCCGACGCGGTCATCCGGGTGCCGGGCCCCGACGCGGACGCCGAGCTGTGGTTCCCCGGCCGGGCCCGCTACCGCCCGCCGCCGCTGCCGAGCCTGGCGCAGGAGGTGGGCGACCGCACCGGGCACGGGGCGGTCCTGAAGTCCACGCTGCGGCGGGTGCTGCACGTCACGCAGGCCGGGATGGGCAACGTGCAGGTGGCGGAGCACAGGATGCTGCGCATGGAGAGACACACCGGGCTGAGCCGGGAGTTCACCGACTTCTTCGCCTTCGTGCAGGACTCGACCACGGCCTGTGCGCAGGCCGCCCAGGAAGGTCGGCAGGTCACGGTGAAGGACGTGGCCGTCGCGGAGATCTTCGACGAGGACTCCCGCCGCGCCATCCTGCGTGCGGGCAGCCGCGCCTGCCACAGCGTTCCCCTGACGGCGCCGGGCGGTGCCGTGCTCGGCATGATCTCCTCGCACCACGCACGCCCTCTGTCCGGCTTCACCCGCAGCCAGCTCGACGAGTTGGACGCCGTCGGGGAGCAGGTCGGCCGGTGGCTGGCCTGGCACCGGAACACCCGGGTCCTGGACGCCCTGGAACACCTCCACGCGGCCGCGACCACCGCACGCTGACCCGGCCGGACCCGCTCACACCCGCCGCCAGCGCGCGCACGCCCAGGAGAAGAGGCCGAACGCCACCAGCGCCAGCGCCACCGCGACGAGCAGCCACGGCCCGGCCGGGGTGTCGCGGAACGAGCGCAGGACGTCGTCCATGCCCTTGGCCTCCCCCGGCTCGTGCCGCGCGGCGGCCACGACGACGAAGGCCCCGGCCGCGGCGAAGACGGCGCCTCGGCCGGTGCCGCCCACCACTCCGAGGGTGTCCACGGTCCGCCGTACCGGGGTGGACATCTCGTTCAGGCGCAGGTGCTTGTGGTACGTGCGCCGCACCGCCCGGACGGCGATCCACACCCCGGCCGCGGCCACGCCCGCGCCCACGGCGCCGACGATCCACTGCCCCGAGGGCCAGCCGAGGGCGGTCGCCGTCACGTCGTCGCTCTGGCGGTCGGAGGAGCCGCTGCCACTGCCCTTGTCCCCGGTGACGTAGGCCAGGACCGAGTAGCCGACCACCCCGTAGAAGACGGCCCTGCCCGCCGACGCGAGGCGCTTCCCTGCCCGTCGGCCGTCCGGTCCCGCCTGCCCGAACAGCGCCTCCGAGAGCCGCCACAGCGCCATTCCCGCGAGGGCGAGCGCGAGGAGCCACAGCAGGGCGTTCCCGAAGGGCTTGTCGGCGATCTCCGTCAGGGCGCCGCCCCGGTCGGCCTGCTGCCCGCCGTCGGCGGCGAAGGCTACGCGCAGGGCGAGGACGCCCACGAGCGCGTAGAGGGCGCCGCGCGCCACGAATCCCGCGCGGGCCGCCACCCCGACGGCACGCCCCTTCGCCACCCGGCGCGCCTGCCGCGTCCCGTCGCGCACGACTCCGTCGAATCCCATGGCCCGCGAGTGCCCCGGTACCGCGTACCGATGCGTGCGACTCGCGGCGGGCGGGACGGCGAGGGGCAGGTTCGCCTTCTGTGCCCTGTACATGGGGGCCGTTGAAGCGCCCCCGGGCGGGGTAACCGGAGGGCAGGCTGTGCCAACCGTGTGAGGGTGCGTCATGTCGGATGCTTCGCTGCGGGCCGTCGGCTGGGCCCAGTCCTTCCCCGTCTCCCGAGGCGTCAGAGCCGGGCGCGAGTGGGCCCGCGCCCACATGGAGGCCCTGGGGTGGGCGCGCACGGACCCGGACGCGGTGGACTCCGTCGTCCTCGCGGTGTCCGAGCTGGTGACCAACGCCCACCATCACGCCCGTACCAGCGCCCAGGTGGTGCTGACCTGGGACGGGCGGGGGCTGCACCTGACCGTCCACGACTCCGGGCCCGGTTCCCCGGCGCCGCGCCCGGCGGACGAATCCAGCGTCAGCGGTCGCGGCCTGGCCATCGTGGACGCCCTCGCGGACACCTGGAGCGTTCATCCCACGGCGGACGGCAAGACCATCACCGCCTGTTTCAAGGGCCCCGGCGACAGCCCCTGCGCACGCCGCGACGCCTGACGGCACTCCCCCGGCGCCGCGACTCCCCGCCCCCGCGAGGAACCGGGCCGTGGCGAAGGTATGGACTTGCCCGCGCGGTCTCCCTACGCTCTGCCGCATCACACAATGAGAGCGCTCTCAGCAACTCTGGTCCACCACATCCCCGTTGGCACGACGAGAGGTCCCCCACGGTGAGACGCACGATTCCCACGCAACGTATCCGCGGAACACGCCTCGGCCTGTCCGCCCTGCTCCTGATGGCCACCTGCGCCAGTACCGGACTCGCCTCCGCCGCTGCCGCCGACCGCGACGGAGCCGCCGAACGCCGGGCCCGACCGCCCGCCTCCGCCGCCCTCCTGGACGCCATGGAGCGCGACCTCGGCCTCACCCCCGCCGCCGCCCGCGACCGGCTCGCCGACGAACGGCGGGCCGTCACCACCGAGCGGGCGGCGCGCAAGGCGGCCGGTGCCGCGTTCGCCGGAGCCTGGTTCGACGAGAAGCGCGGCGGCCTCACCGTCGCCGTGACCCGGCGCGGCGCCCGCGCGGACGTCCGCGCGACCGGCGCCGACGTCCGGCTCGTCGAGCACAGCGCCGCGGCGCTCGACACGGCGAAAGCACGTGTCGACAAGCTCGACGCGCCCGCGGACGTGGCCAGTTGGCGCGTCGACCACAAGGCGAACCGCGTCGTCGTCGAGGTCGTCGCCGGGCACCGCGGCGACAACGATGTCAGCAGCTTCTTGCGGCAGGCCCGCGCCACCGCGCCCGTGCGGGTCGAAACGGTTGCCGAGGGGCCGCAGACGTTCGCCGCCGGGACGGTGGGCGGCGACCCGTACTACACCGGCAACGTCCGCTGCTCCATCGGCTTCTCGGTGCACGGCGGCTTCGTGACAGCCGGGCACTGCGGGCGCGCGGGCGCGGGCGTGCGCGGCTGGGACGGGTCCGACATCGGTACGTTCCAGGGCTCCTCGTTCCCCGACAACGACTACGCGTGGGTGTCCGTCGGCAACGGCTGGTGGACCGTGCCGGTCGTGCTGGGCTGGGGCACCATCCCGGACCAGCTCGTGCGCGGCTCGGCCGAGGCGCCGGTCGGGTCGTCGATCTGCCGCTCCGGGTCCACCACGAAATGGCACTGCGGCCGGCTGCTCGCCAAGAACGAGACCGTCAACTACTCGGACGGCACGGTCGTCCACCAGCTCACCAAGACCAGTGTCTGCGCCGAGGGCGGCGACTCGGGCGGCTCGTTCCTCAGCGGCGACCAGGCGCAGGGCGTGACCTCCGGCGGCTGGGGCAACTGCGGCAGCGGCGGCGAGACGTGGTTCCAGCCGGTGAACGAGATACTCGGGCGCTACGGGCTCAGGCTGCACACCGCCTGACCGCCACCGGCCGGAGCACGATCCGTCCGCCGGACCACACCCGTCTGATCACGCCCGCCGCACCGTACCCACCTGATCAGACCCGACGCACGTGAACTCCGGGGTGCCGACAGCCTGCCCACGTCCCACGGCTGTCGGCACCCCGACCGCGCTCAGTCCTCCAGCGCGTCCATGACGTCGTCGAGGGGGACGAACTTGAAGCCCGTGGCCTCGCGCCCGGAGTCCTGCGGGGTCTCGTCGCCGTCCTGGACGACGAGGAGGCCGTGCGGATACCCGGCGCCGAGCGGGGCGTTCAGCGCGGCGGCCCCGTCGCACTCCTCGGAGCCGTCGAGGGCCGTGGAGGCGGCGGTGACGCGGAAGCCGCCCTCGTACTCGTTGTGCTCGCCGCGTTCGCGGTCGTACGCGGCGAAGGTGTCGTCGCCCTGGCTGGAGGCGAGGACGTAGCCGTCGCCGTCGCGCTCGGTGAGCAGGGTGAGGCCTTCCACGTCGGCGGCGAGCCGCTTGCCGCCGTAGCCGGGGTCGGCGCCCGGCACGCACTCGTCGGTGGCCTCGTCGTAGGTGCCGGGCACGCCGTACTCGCGCACCTTGTCGACCAGGGTGGGTGTGCCGGTGAGGTCGGCACGCAGCCGCCAGATGCCTACGTCCTCCTGGCCCGCGTAGAGGGTGCCGTCGGCGGGGTCCACCACCATGCCCTCGACCTGGGGCAGTTGGCCGGGTTCGGCGCACGGCGTCCAGGAGGTGCCGTTCGGCAGCCGGAAGGACGAGGGCAGGTCGAGGGTGCGTATCGTGCGGTAGCCGACCGTCCCGGAGCGGCCGGGCAGCAGTTCCAGGAGGGCGACGCGGGTCCGCTCGCGCCGGCTGACGACCGCGTACGCGCGGCCGGTGGCCCGGTCGGTCCAGGTGGCCAGGCCGTAGGCGGTGCGCTGGTCGTTGATCTCGCCCTGGTCGGCCGCGAAGACGGGTGCGGCGGCCGGGTCGGTGACGTCGGTGAGCGGGCCGCCGGGGCGGTCGCGGTCGATGCGGTAGAACCGCAGCCGGTCGTTGCCGCGGTCGCTGGTGACCGCGAGGTCGGCGCGGCCGGTGGACAGCTGCACCCCGTGGACCAGATCGACGTTGTTGAAGCGGCCGGGGGCGTCGCCGGGGGCCGGACCGGCGGGCGCGGGCAGGTGCTGCACCTGCCGCGCGTCGAGGTCGTACACCCGCAGGCCGCCCTCCTTGGCCGTGGCGACGACCAGGCTGCGGCCGGGGTCCGCGGTGTTGCGCCAGATCGCCGGGTCGTCGGCGTCGGAGTTGCCGCCCGCCTCGTCGTCGTACAGCGGCGCCGTCTCGGCCCGGGGCGTGAGCGCGGGCAGGGCGCCGGGCGCCTGCGCCTGCGCGGGGGCCGTCGCGGCGAGCGCGGCCAGGGCGGTCGCGACGGCGAGGGCACTCGGTCTGCGGATACGGGCCTTGGGCACGGAAGGACTCCTTCGGTTCATGACGGACGCGCGCGCCGCACCCGGCGTCCGGCGCCGACGGCATGCGCACGCAGGCTCTTACGTGCTCATGCAGGGTGACGGGCGGGAGTACGCCCGCGGAAGAGCGCGCGTCATGCGCCCGAACGGCATGCGCATGACGGGGACACTGGCGCAAAACCCCCGCCTCCCCTGCCACCTGCCCCGGCCGACAATGGCGGCAACGGACCACGGGACGGGGGAATCCGGTGAGGTACACGTGCTGCCCTGACGGAACGTGGGAGCGGGCCGCCGCCCGCCCGGCACCCGCCCTCAGGCCCGGCGTCGTCGGCTACCGCGGCTTCCGGTTCGACCTGACCCGCTCCCGGCGACGGCTCGAACTGCCCGACTTCATGACGACGTTGGTGATCCTGTTCGGGCAGCGCCTCAGCGTGTGGGAGGCCGCGGGCGCGGGGCACGCCGCCAAGTCGACGTACTCCTCGGTGTACGCCGGGATGCAGTCGCGGGCCCGGCTCGGCGAGCACGACGGGCGGCTCAGCGGCGTGGAGGTGGTGATCGCCCCCTGGGCGGCGTACACGCTCTTCCGTACGCCGATGAACGCGCTGGCCAACCAACTGGTGGAACCCGCCGACCTGCTGGGCCCCCGGTTCCGGGGGCTGGACGAGCGCCTGGACCTCTGCCCCGACTGGGCCACCCGCTTCACGCTCCTGGACACGACCCTCACGAGCTGGCTGCAGGACGGGCCGCACGGCTCGACGGAGGTGCTGTGGGCGTGGCAGCGGCTCAACCGCACCGCGGGCCGGATCCCCGTGCACGTCCTGGCCCGCGAATGCGGCTGGAGCGAGCGGCACTTGGAGCGGCGCTTCGAGCAGCAGCTCGGGCTGTTGCCGAAGACCGCAGCGCGGGTGCTGCGGCTGCGCCGCGCCGTCGGCCTGCTGTCCCAGGGGCACAACGGCGCGGCGGCGGCCTCCCTCGCGGGCTACTCCGACCAGGGCCATCTGAGCCGGGAGTTCAAGGGCATGACGGGCTGGACCCTGTCCCGCTTCGCCCGCACCCGCGCCCTCGGCCACAGCGGCCCGGCGGAGGTGGACCGCGGCGCGCGCAGGCCGACGAGCCTGGTCCTGCCGGACTGACACGACGCGCTCCCGCGCCACCGGCCGACCACGCGTCCGGGCACCGGCCCGCACCGGCCCGCTCCCCGGACACCGCCCGCCGGATACCGGAATGAGCCATCCCCCGGCGAGGTCGGTTTTCTTCAATACACCCCCCGGGCCCCTTTGCGAGGCTGCGTCGCACCACCGGCGCGGCCGGCGTCCCGCGGACGTCGGCATGCCGCCGGGCTGGACCGACTGACCACCGGCACCCAGCGCCCACATATCCGAGCCCGATCAACAGCAGAGGAACAACGGGGGAAGCACATGTCCATGCCACGCGCCGAGAGCGTGCGCGCCGTGCTGGAGTCCGACGGCCACGCCGTCGTGGACCGACTCGCCGGACAGCGGCACGCCATCGAACTCATGCAGGACATCGGCCGGTTCGTACCGCAGTACACCGGCACCGTGGAACACGAGGTGGTGCACCGTCCCGGCAACGACGGCCGCGCCTACTCCCAGAGCCGCAACACGATCCGCGCCCACACCGAGGCCCCGGGCTGGGACCCGAGCCCGCGCCATCTCGCCCTGTACTGCCACCGGCAGGCCCGCTGCGGCGGCGGCCACACCGACCTGCTCGACGGGCGGCTCCTGAAGAAGCTGCTCAGCCCGGCCGAGCACGCGCTCCTGACCGACACCCGGATCGACTTCCCCGGCCCGGGCGGCGCCGCCCCCGCGGGCGGACCCGTCACCGTGCCGATGCTGTACGAGGAGGACGACGGCCGCCCAGTGCTCAGGTTCAGCTACAACCTGCTCACCGCCGCCGACTACGACGCCGCCCTCGACGCGTCCCCGGAGCCGGACCTCCTGCCGCTCGGGCGGGCGGGCGCGGACCTGGCCCGCCACGTGGGCGAGCTGTTCGACGAGTACCGCACACGCGTCCTGATCCCCGACGGGTCCCTGCTCATCTGGGACAACCAGCGGATGCTGCATGCCCGTTCCGCGTACGCGGACGCGGACCGCCATCTGACCCGGTACTGGATCGCCACATGAGCGGCCCCGGGACCCGCACGGTGTCGGGCCGCAGGCTGGCCGCGCTGGTGCGCGACAGGTGCCCGGACGCCGGACTCGCGCACGACGTCGACGTGGTCGGCCAGGTCCTTCCGTTCAAGGTCAGCGGCCACGTCATCGACCATCTGGTGGACTGGAAGAGCGCCCCCGACGATCCGCTGTACCGGCTGCTCTTCCCGCACCGCGACATGATCGACCCGGCGCACTTCCGGGCCGTCGAGCGCGCCCTGGGAGACCCGGCGGCGCTGCGGGCCGCCGTGGCCGCCGTCCGCCGCGACCTCAACCCGCACCCCGGTGAGCAGCTCACCCGGAACATCCCGCGCCACGACGAGGGCGGCGAGGGCGGCGCAGTCGAGGGAGTGCAGCACAAGTACGCCCAGACGGCACTCGTCTTCCCCCGGCACGGCCAGACCTGCCACGCCTACTGCTCGTACTGCTTCCGCTGGGCGCAGTTCGTGGGCGACCCGGAGCTGCGCATCGCCGACGACGGGCCGCGCCGGGTCACCGACTACCTGCGGCGCCATCCCGAGGTCAGCGACGTCCTGTTCACCGGCGGCGATCCGCTGGTGATGCGCACGGACCTGCTCGAACCGTACGTGGACGCCCTGCTGCGGCCGGGACTCGAGCACATCACGACGGTGCGCATCGGCACCAAGGCGCTCTCCTTCCACCCGGCGCGCCTGGTCACCGATCCGGACGCCGCGCCGCTGCTGCGGATGCTGGAGCGGCTGGCGCGGGCGGGGCGGCACGTCGCCGTCATGGTGCACGTCTCGCACCCGCGCGAGCTGGAGCCGGACCTGACGCGGCTCGCCGTCGCCGCCCTGCGCTCGGCGGGCGCCGAACTGCGTTCGCAGGCGCCCGTCGTCCGGCACGTGAACGACGACGCCGGGGTGTGGGCGGACTCCTGGCGCGCGCAGCTCGCGCTCGGCATCCACCCGTACTACCTGTTCGTCGAGCGGGACACCGGGGCGCGGCGCTACTTCGGGCTGCCGATCCAGCGTGCGTACGAGATCCACCGCGCTGCCACGACGCGACTCTCCGGGCTCGGGCGCACCGCCCGCGGGCCGGTGATGTCGACGACCGAGGGCAAGGTGACCGTGGACGGGCCGACGCGGCTTCCGGGCGGGGAGCGGGCGTTCGCGCTGCGCTTCCTCCAGGCCCGCGACCCCGACCTGGTGGGCCGCCCCTTCCACGCCCGCTGGGACCCGGACGCGCAGTGGTTCTCCGAGCTGGTACCGGCCGCGGAGCACGACCGGCGGTTCTTCCCCGAGGGCACGGCGCCGGTGCCCGTACGACAAGGGGACCCGTGCTGAACGCCGCCCCGCGGCCGGTGGCGGGCCCCGCGACGGGCGTCGCGCTCGCCGCGGTGTCCGCCTGCACCTTCGGCACGGTCGGCCCGGCCACGAAGGTCCTGGACTCGGCGGGCCTGACGGCGATGGAGATCGCCCAGGCGCGCCTGTCCGTCGCGGCGGTGCTCCTGGTGGCGTTCGTCGCCGTCACCCGGCCCCGCGCGCTGGCCGCGGCGGCCCGGGAGTCGTGGGGCGTCATCGCGGTGCTCGGCGTCTTCTCCTTCGCCACGCTGCAGACCCTCTGCGGTGTCGCCGTCGCCCGCATCCCCGTCGGCGTGTTCGTGGTGCTGCAGTTCCTGGCGCCGGTCATCGTCGTCGGCTGGCTGCGGTGCGTGCGGCGGGTGCCGCAGCCCCGGCTCGTGTGGACGGGGACGGTCGTGGTGCTCGTGGGGCTGCTCCTGGTCGGCGAGGTGTGGTCGCGGTTGCGGCTCGATGTGGTGGGGGTGCTGGCGGCGCTGGGTACGGCGGCGGCGCTGTCGGTGCGGTTCCTGGTCGCGGGGCGGGCGCTGGTCCGGCACGACCCGGTGACCGTGACCGCCCTCGGCATCGGGGTCGGCGCGGTCGCCCTGAACGTCGTCTCGCCGGTGACGGGCTTCCCCTACGGCATGCTCGGCGACACCGTCCGCTACGAGTCGGTGTCCGCGCCGGTCTGGGTGGTCGTGGTGTGGGCGGCGGTCGTCGCGACGCTCGTGGCGTACGTCAGCGGCATCGCGGCCCAGCGATTCCTGGTGCCGTCGGCGGCGAGCCTGTTCGCGACGCTGGAGGTGGTGGCGGGGGCGGGGGCCGCGTACCTGTTCCTCGGCCAGACGCTGACGCCGGTGCAGTGCGCGGGCGTCGGCACGGTCCTGGCGGGGGTGGCGCTCGCGCAGCGGTCGATGCGGACCGCCCGCGCGGGCGGGGACGGGCGGCGCGCCGATCCCCTTCCTCCGGCGGAGCCTCCCCCACCGGGCCGGCCGGCGCATCCGGCCCTGCCGGTGGCGACAGAACCCCACGAGAGCCCGAGAGGAACCTGAACGATGGACGAGCGCTTCGTCAGCAATTCCGAGGAAGACGCCTTCGGCTCCGCGGTGTTCGGGGCCGTCGACAACCCGGTCATCCACCGCCTCGCCGCCAACTGGAGGCGGCGGGCCACCGTCAAGCGCGACGACACGGACCTGCTCGACCTGTTCGACCCCGCGCTGCCCGACTACCCCGAGGAGATCGTCCCCTTCGCCGACCACCCCACGTACACGGAACTCCCGCCCGAGCAGCGGGCGTCCATCCTCACCTGGGCGATGATCGCCCTGAACCGGAATACCGAGTACTCCGAGACCCACGTGGTCAACCCGGCCTTCGGGCTGATCCTGCGCGGCGAGTTCCCCGGTCTGTGGGGCGAGGCCCTGGAGGTCTCGCTGATGCAGGCCATGGTGGACGAGCAGTACCACATCCTCATGCACCGCATGGCCAGCGACGTGACCCGGGCCCGGCGCGGCGAGCAGTACCGGGAGAAGGAACTCCCCCTGCCCTACGTCTCCGTGACACACCGTGAGCTGACCGAGCAGGCGGTGGAGCGCTGGCAGCGCAGCCTGCTCACGCTCGCGTTCTCCACCACGACCGAGCTGTCCATCGGCGCGTACCTCGAACTGGTCGCCAAGGCCGAGGGCGTGCAGCCGATGAACGTGACACTGTCGCGGCTGCACCGCCACGACGAGGTGTGCCACGGCTCGATCAGCGGTGAACTCCTGAAGGTCCTCTATCCCCAACTCACCCGGGAACAGCAGCGGTTCCTGCTTGACGCGCTGTGCCGGGCGCTGCGCGCGTACTCGGCGAACGACTACCGCGCCTGGGAGGCGATCATGCGCCTCGTCGGGGTCGAGGGGGGCGCGGACATGCTCCAGGACTGCCGGTCGGCGGGCCGCACGGCGCTGTTGCGGGACTACAGCGGTTTGCACCAGGTGCTCGCCGAACTCGACGTCCTCGACCGGATCGAGTTCGACTGGTCGAGCGTGCAGGTGTCGGGCCAACTGCCGTACGTCCTGTAAGGAGACGCGACCGTGTCACTGCCGGAGCAGGGGAAACGGGACACGCACGGGTCCGCGCCGGACTCGGGGGCTTCGGGCACGTGTGGGGCCGTGTCCGGCGCGCGGGCCCCGGACACCTCGACGTACCTCATCGACGCGGACGCCGCGCGCGGCATCGCGGTGCGTGCCCTGAGCGCGCACGGCGTCGACGACGAGGCCTGCGCGCTCGTCGCCGACGCGCTCGTGGAGACGTCGATGCGGGGGGTCACCACCCACGGGCTGCGGCTGCTGCCCGGCTATCTGGACGACCTCGCGCGGCGGATCGCCAATCCGGCGCCGCGCATCGCCGTGGTCCGGGAGAGCGGCCCTTCGGCGCTGCTCGACGCGGACGCGGCGCTCGGGGTGGTGGCGGGGACGGCGGGCGCGCGGGAGGCCGTGCGGCGCGCCGCACGGTACGGGGTCGGGGCCGTGGTGGTGCGCAACTCCAACCACTTCGCGGCCGCTTCGATCCACAGCCGGGTCATGTCCCGGGCGGGTCTTGTCGGTTGGGCGATGACGTCGGCGTCGGCGCGGGTGGCGCCGTTCCACGGGCGCGATCCGCTGCTCGGCACCAATCCCGTCAGCGTCGCGGCCGGGGCGGGCGACCACGAGTTCGTCCTCGACATGGCGACGAGCCAGGTGTGTCTGGGGACGGTACGGGAACGGGGGCGCCGCGGCCGTCCGCTCGATGCCGGCTGGGCCCTGGACGACCACGGGCACGGCACCCTCGACCCCGCCCTGGCGGCGGCGCTGTCCCCGCTCGGCCCCGGCTACAAGGGGCAGGGCCTCGGCATGGTCGTGGCCCTGCTGACCGCCGGGCTCGCCGACGCCCCGCTCGACTGGGAGCTGGACCACATCGAGCAGGCCGGGCCCGGCGGCGGCCGGGGCGTCGCACACTTCCTGCTCTGCCTGGACCCGGCCTTCTTCGGCGGCCGGGGCGCCTTCGACGGACGGCTGCGGGAACTCGTCGACACGACCCGGGCGGCCCCGCCCGCCGACGGCTCGGCGGTGCTGTGCCCCGGGGACCCGGAGCGACGCAGCGAGCGCGCGGCCGCCCGGTCCGGCATCGCCCTAGACACCGACACGGCACGCGCCCTGGAACGACTCGCCCGCCGCCACGGCCTGCCCGCACCGATCCTGCGCCCCGCCCGAGGAGAACCCCCTCTCCCCCGGCACACCCCATGACGAAGGGCACCCCATGACGAGGAGCACCCGATGAGCGCCCTCTCCCCCGCCGAGCACATCTGGATGGACGGCCGCCTGGTCGCCTGGGACGAGGCCAAGGTGCACGTCCTGACCCAGTCCCTGCACTACGGCTGGGCGGTGTACGAGGGCATCCGCGCGCACCCGACGACGGACGGCGGCCTCGCCGTGTTCCGGCTGCGCGACCACCTCGCGCGACTGGTCCGCTCCGCCCGCGTGTACCAGATGGACATCCCCTACAGCGCGGACGAGTTGGCCGCCGCGACGACCGAACTGATCGCCGCGGGCGGCGGGGGTCCGCGCTATGTCCGCCCGCTGGTGTACCTCGGCTACGGCAGCATGGGGGTGGCCCTGGACCTGTCCGCCGTACGGGTCACGCTCGCGGCCTGGGCGTGGGAGGACCAACCGGCGCGTTCCTGGCGGCTGATGACGAGCTCCTGGCGGCGCAACCACCAGGACACCATCCCACCGCTGGCGAAGGCGACGGGCGCGTACCTGAACTCCTCACTCGCGAAGCTTGCGGCGCTGCGCGCGGGCTACGACGACGCGCTCATGCTGACGTCGGCCGGTCATCTCTCCGAGGGCTCGGCCGCGAACGTCTTCGTCGTGCGGTCCGGCGTTCTGCACACCCCTCCGGTGCAGGACGGCATCCTCCCCGGCATCACGCGGGCCACGGTCCTCGACCTCGCCCGCGCGGCCGGGATCCCCACGCTGGAGCGCCCGCTCGCCCACGCCGAGGCGTACACGGCCGACGAACTGTTCGTCACCGGCACCGCCATCGGTGTCGTCCCCGTCGAGTCCCTGGACGACCGCCCGACGGCGCTGCCCGCCCCGGGGCCCGTCACCGCGGCGCTGCGCGACGCCTACCAGGACGCGGTGACCGGCAAGAACACGCCATCGGCCGACTGGCTGACGCCGTGTCGGTGACGCCGTCGGTCACACGGCCACCGCGGCGGGACGACGGCGGGTCCGGCGCGAACGCCCGGTCGCCGTCAGGATCGCCCGCCGCCGGCTCGGCGGCTCAGGCGTCCCGGTGCGCGCCCGAGGCTTGAGCGAGCGCCCACAACTCCAGGTACGCCCGCTGGATGAAGGTTCCGGTCAGGGCGGGGCTCGTGTTGGCGAGGGCCACGAGGGCCACGTGCCGCTGCGGGCTGAAGCCCGCGAAGGCGGTGAAGCCGCGGGTGCCGCCGGAGTGGTGGTACAGGTCATGGGTCGGCCGGGGACGGATGTTCCAGATCAGGGCGATGCGGCGGCCGGTGCGCGGCAGGGCGACGCGCGGCACGCGGACGTCGGCGAGCGCGGTCCGCAGCGAGGCGTGGACGGTGGCGGGTGCCGAGGCCGGGTCGAGCAGGGCGTCGAGGGCGGTCAGCAGGTCGCGGGCGCTGGACCGGCCCGCACCCGCGGCGGGCAGGGCGGGGATCTGCCAGGTGGGGCGTTCCCTGCCGTGCCAGTAGCCGGTGGCCTGCGGCTGGTCGGTGGCGCAGCTGGTGCGAGTCAGGCCGAGCGGGTCCAGGACGCGGGCGGCGAGCAGGGGCGCGAAGGTGCCTTCGGGGCCGTGGGCCGCGCGGGTGAGGAGCGCGCCGAGCAGGCCGACGCCGAGGTTGGAGTAGCGCACGCGGGTGCCGGGGGCGGCGCGCGGCCGGGTGCGGGCGAGGGCGGCGCGCAGATCGGTCGGGGAGAAGGTGGCGTACGGGTTGCTGAACCAGGCGGGCGCGCCGTCGCGCAGCAGGCCGGGGGGCAGCCGGGGCAGGCCGGAGGTGTGGGTGGCGAGGTGGAGCAGGGTGATGGGGGCCCCGCGCAGGTGCGGGGTCGCCGCGCGGGGCAGGAAGCGGGTGATCGGGTCGTCGTAGGCGACCTCGCCGCGGGCGACCATCTCGGCCAGCAGCAGGGCGGTGAACGTCTTGGTGAGGGAGCCGATCTCGAAGCGGGTGTCGGGCCCGGCCGCCGCGCCGCCGCGCCGGGCGGTGGCGCCGGTGACGAGGACGGCGTGGTCGGGGCCACGGCGGACGGCGAGTGCCACCGTGCTGGCGCCGGGGGCGGCGGCGCGCAGGGCGGCGAGCAGGTTCACCGCCCAAGCGGGCTCCCTCGGGTTCACCATTGCCTCACCGCCCACGCGGACTCCCTCGCGGTCACCGTTGCCTCACCGCCCACCCGGGCTCCGCCGGGCTCACCCTGCCCCACCGCCCAAGCGGGCTCCCCGGGACTCACCGCTGCCCCGCCGCCCCGCCCAGGGTGCGCGAGACCGCGAGGGTTCCGGCGATGGCGGCGACCACGGCGGTGTGCTGGTGGTCCTCGAACCGGCGGCCGGGGTCGTCGGCGACCGGGTCGCCGTCGCGCGGCACCAGGCCGTCGGGGTGCTGCGCGCGGGCCAGGCGCTCCCAGTCGGCGGGCGCGCAGTACGGCTCGGGCAGACAGCAGCCGACGATCATCAGCTCGGCGACGAGGTCCCACTGCTCGATCTCGGCCCAGATGTCGATCCAGACGGGCAGCCAGGTGGTCACGTACGCGGCGAGGTCCGCGGGCAGGCCGGTGGGGTCGGCGCCCCAGTCGGTGAGGTGGAAGACCGTGTGGGTGAGGCAGTAGCCGGTCATCCAGTCGATGAGCCAGGGCTCGGGGACGGCGCCGAGCCAGGTGGCGCGGGCCAGGGCGGACCAGTCGTAGGCGTGCGCGCCCTGGTCGAGGCCCGCCACCCGGGCCGCGTTGGCGACGGCGAGCCTGCGGTTGGGCAGGACCTCGGCGCCCCGCACCGAGCGCAGCCCGCTGGTGTGGGCGAGCAGCCGGTCCAGGGGTTCGTGGCGGATTCCGCAGCGGGCGAAGGGGGCGTACGTCTCCAGCGGGTCGGTCATCATCGAGTACCGCAGCAGCCGTTCGTACAGCATGTCGCCGTCGCCGAACTGCCGCCAGCAGAAGTCCATCAGCTCGCGGGCCAGGCGCAGCTCGGTGCCGCCCGCGGCGGCCTCGCGCAGCACCAGCGAGGCGGCGAGAGCGCTCTCGCCGAGGGGTTTGTAGACGCTGTCGGGATCGCCGAGGTCGGCGGTGGTGTCGGCGGGCAGCGCACCCCGTTCCCGGTGGGTGTGGAGCCAGGTCAGGGCTCGCGCGCTCACCTGGTGCGCGGTCCGCGTCACGGACGCCGTCATACGGTCTCCAGTCCGAGCAGCCGCCGGGCGATCGCGACGTCGAGCGCGAGCCGCGGGCCGCCGCCGTGCAGGCGGAGGTGGGCGAGCAGGGGCACGGGGTCGAGCGGCAGGGCCACGCCCTCGGCGCCGAGCAGGGCGAGCCAGCGCGTGATGCGGGCGGCGGTGGGGAAGTCGCGGCGCAGCACGGCGCGGGTGGCGCCGCGCGCGAGGGCGAGCGGGGCGGCGCGGGCCGCGCTGTGCACGGGGCCGTCGAGCCCGGGCAGGGCGAGCGGGGAGAGCTGGCCCATGCGGACGGACCAGCGCTGCCAGTCGGTGTCGCGGGGGCCGCTGTCGTCGGGAGCGCCGCTGTCCGGGGTGGGGAGGCCGTCACCGTGCGCCGCGTGGGAGTCGGAGCCCTGCCCGGCCGGAGCATCGCTGACCTGGGAGTGGTCCGGGTCCGTGAGCACCGGGGCGCCCGTCGGCCGGGGCGCACGCACCCCGTCGGGCTCCGCCTCGGCGAGCCGGGCGAGCAGCGCGGCCATGGCCCAGTCCCGCCAGGCCACAAGCCAGGGCTCGGCGGCCCCCGCGGGCGGCGGGTCGGGGGTGCTCACCGGGGGTGGGAACAGGGCGAAGGACTGGGTGACGGCGGCCGCGTCCTGGGGGTGGAAGACCGCGTCGGCCAGAAGATAGGGGGCGAAGGTGTCGGCGCCGACGACCCGGATGGCGGCCAGCGCCGCCTTGGGGTCCTCCGCGCGCTCGACATGCTCGGCGACCATGGCGGTGCCCCCGATGCCACGGAGGGCATCGAGGGCACGAACAGCCAGGTCAGCCGCTGAAGCGGCGTACGCCGTCTGCGACCGATCAGGACTCACTTGCCCTTCGGCTCCTTCGGCTCCTTCGGCGAGATGAGCGC
This sequence comes from Streptomyces flavofungini, assembly GCF_014650815.1. GTDB lineage: Bacteria > Actinomycetota > Actinomycetes > Streptomycetales > Streptomycetaceae > Streptomyces > Streptomyces flavofungini. The sequence goes on along the minus strand of NZ_BMVR01000007.1, from coordinate 294,667 downwards.
GAGGAGCAGGAGGAATCCCCCTGCCTCGGGCGCATACGTCGGCGCGTCGCTCAGGACCGCCTCAGGCTCCACCATGGCCGTGCCTAGCGCCGTGGCGTCCGTCGGAGCGACAAGAAGCGGTGTGTGCTGAGCAAGCATCGGTGCCTCCTCATATAGACGTCGCCACTACATCCAGTGACGCCCACCCTTGCCCCAGTTTATGGCAATTCAGCATTGTTGTCTGTTCAGTTCGAATCGATCACCGCGCCCCGGCCCTGATCGGCCAACTGCTCCAGCGTCTCGGCGAAGCCCTCCCACGCCACCTGTGTGTCGTCGCTCCCCTCGTGCGGAGCGCGGAACCAGTCGGCGAACTCGGCCACGTCCAGCAGGCTCCACCGCAGCCGGTAGAGCGCCAGCGCGGCCGCGTCGGGAGTCCGGCCGGTCAGCCCGGTGTAGTGGGCCAGGGCGGCGGGTTCGGCCGCGAGGAGCGACAAGTCCCGTTCGGGCAGGGCGAGTCCCACCGTGTCCCAGTCCACGAGCAGAAAACCGTCGTCGCCGTGGATGAGGTTGCCGGGGTGCGGCTCGCCGTGGGTGACGACGAGCGGGGCGCCGCTGCGGCGTACGCGGTCGGCGAGGGCGTCGAAGTCGGCGAGAGCCGCGCGCAGGGGTGCGGCGTGGGTGGCGAGCAGGCGGCGGGCCGGTTCGGCGTAGGGGCCGCCGGACCAGGTGCCGGTGAGGTCGTTGAGGGCGGTGTGGATGCCGGTCAGTCCGGCGGGCTCCAGGGTGGTGGCGGGGGTGGTGCCCGGCGGCGTCCGGTCGTGGAGCCGGGCGAGCAGGCCGAGTACGCGGTCGCGGTCCGCGTCGTCCAGCGGATCGCCGAAGTCGCCGGTGCGGCCGGTGACTTGAGGGAAGACCGTGAGGGCGTACCGGGTGTCCAGCGGGACGACCGAGCTGCCGTCCGCGGCCGCGCCGGGCGCGACGACGAACCGCAGGACCTCGCGTGTGCGCAGCGTCAGCGCCGTGTCCATGGCCCGGCGCAGCCCGGTGAGCGCCGTCGCGGCGTCCGCCCCGCAGTGCGCCTTGTGCTCCAGGTCGGAGACGGTGACGAACCAGTCGCGCCCGTCGTCGCCGGTGACGTGCCAGTGGTAGTCGCCGAAGCCGACGGGCGCGTAGGTCACAGCGGTCGGGGTGATGCCGTAGGCCGCAAGTCCGCGCGAGAGGGTTTCATCGCGCACGTTCTCAGGAAACGCCTTCATGCGCGCACGCTAACAACCGCCCTGCGGCGGCGGGCACTTGGCGGCCCCGCCGCGCGCCCGCTGCCTGCGTACGGGTGCCGGCCCCGGCGTCAGGGGAGTTTCAGCAGCGCCGCCCACTGCTCGACGGCGGGCCGCTCGGCGAGGTCGGTGAGCGCCACGTCCACTCCGTACGTCTCGCGCCAGCGGCCGACCAGCGTCATCAGGCGCACCGAGTCGAGGCCGTAGTCGGCGAGGTTCTCGTCCAGGGGGATGTCGGCGGGCTCCTCGCCGAGGACGTCGGCGATGTCCTGGCGGAGCTGATCCAGGGTCAGGGTCGGGGTCATGGCGGTCAGTTCCCTTCGAGTACGGAGTCGGTGGTGGTCACCACGGCGCAGCGCCCGGCGGCCCAGCGCAGCGCCATCGCGTGGTCGTCGGCGGAGAAGTCCGCCACGGCGTCGGCGACGACGAACGCCTGGATGTCCCGCATCCACGCGTCGCAGGCCGTCATGAGGACGCCGATGTGGGCGTAGATCCCCGTGATGACCAGCTGGTCGCGGCCCAGCTCACGCAGGTGGTCCGCCAGGCCGGTGCGGACGAACCCGCTGTACTTCCACTTCGTGAGGACCTGGTCCCCCGGCGCGGGCGCGACGGCGTCCGCGATGGCGGCGGCGTGCGGGTCGTCCGGCAGGCCCGAGCCCCAGAAGTCCTGCTGCAGGCCGCGCTCCTCGGGGGTCTGCCCGCCGGGCTGGGCGGTGTAGAGCACGGGCACGCCGAGGGCGGCCGCGCGCTCCTTGAGGGCGCGTACGTTGGCCAGCAGCCCGGGCACGGGCGCGGCACCGGCGTCGTACGCGGACAGGAAGTAGTTCTGCAGGTCGTGCACGAGCAGCACGGCGCGGGCCGGGTCGACCCGCCAGTCCACGCGGTTGGCGGGCAGCTCGGCGGCGGTCGGCAGGGGGTAGGGGGTGATGGCGGGCAGGGCCATGATGCTGGGCTTTCCGTTTCGGTTCGTTCAGGGGGTGTCGGGACGGGTCCCGGCGTGGGTCCGCAGGTCCTTCTTGGAGATCTTCCCGACTCCCGTCCGCGGGAAGGCGGCCACGAACTCCACGCGGTCGGGGACCTTGTACGCCGCGAGGCCGCGCTCGCGGACGAAGCGTTTGACGGCGACGGGCCTGAGGGGCTCCGCGCCTGCCTTGAGGATCACATAGGCGCAGGTGCGTTCGCCGAGGTACGGGTCGGGTTCGCCGACGACGTTGGCGTCGTGGACGGCGGGGTGGGCGAGGAGGTGGTTCTCGATCTCCTCGGCGGCGATCTTCTCCCCGCCCCGGTTGATCTGGTCCTTGGCGCGGCCCTCGACGACCAGGTGGCCCGTCGGGGTGAGCCGGACGATGTCGCCGGTGCGGTAGAAGCCGTCGGCGGTGAACGAACGCGCGTTGTGCTCGGGCGCGTTCCAGTAGCCGCGGATGGTGTACGGGCCGCGGGTCAGCAGGTGGCCGGTGGCGCCGACGGGCAGGTCGTTGTCCTCGTCGTCGACGACGCGGATCTCGTCGTCCGGGGAGATCGGGCGGCCCTGCGTGCTGACGATGGTCTCCTCGGGGTCGTCCAGGCGCGTGTAGTTGACGAGCCCCTCGGCCATGCCGAAGACCTGTTGGAGGGTGCAGCCGAGCGCGGGGCGCACCCGGCGGGCCGCCTCCTCGCTGAACTTGGCGCCGCCCACGAGGAGCACGTCGAGGCTGCTGAGGTCGTGGGTCGTCGTCGCGGCGGCCTCCGTCCACAGCAGCGCCAGCGGCGGGACGAGGCCGGTGAGGGTGACACCCTCGGCCTCGATCAGCGGGAACGCGGTCTCGGGCGCGGGCTGGGGGCAGAGCACGACCCGGGCCCCGGCGTACAGCGCGCCGAGGGTGCCCGGCGAGGACAGCGGGAAGTTGTGGGCGGCGGGCAGCGCGCACAGGTAGACGCTGTTCTCGTCGACGCCGCACAGCTCGTTGGAGCCCCACAGTGAGTAGATGTAGTCGTCGTGGGTGCGCGGGATGAGCTTGGGCACGCCGGTGGAGCCGCCGGACAGCTGGAGGAAGGCGAGGTCGTGCGGGGCGGGCCCGGCCAGGTCGAGGCGCTCGGCCGGGTCCACGGGCGCCGCCGGGTCGACGGCCTCGGTGGGTACGTCGGCCAGGGCCTCGAACTCCCCCGGCTCGCCCTGCGCCACCCACACGTGCCGCAGCGCGGGCACCTCGGCGCGGACCTTCGCCGCGAGCGTCCGGTAGTCGTAGCCGCCGTGTTCGGCGGCGATGACGTAGGCGGCGGCCTCGGTGAAGCGGCAGAAGTAGGTGATCTCCGTCTCGCGGTGCGCGGGCAGGGCGAACACCGGCAGCGCCCCGATGCGGAACAGCGCGAAGACGACTTCGAAGAACTCGGCGATGTTGGGGAGCTGCACCACCACGCGGTCGCCCGCCGTGATGCCGCGCGCCACCATTCCGGCGGCGAGCCGGTCGGCGCGGGCGTCGAGTTCGCCGTAGGTCCAGCGGCGGTCGGTGGCGGGGTCGACGACGGCGATCCGGTCGGGGTGGGCGGCGGCCCGTTCGCGCAGCACGCCCCCGAAGGTCTCGCCGCGCCACCAGCCCGCGGCACGGTAGCGCTCGGCGAACTCCTGCGGCCAGGTGGGCGCTTGGGCCTCCCGCTCGGTGCCGGATCGGGCATCGCCCGCGGTGCCGGACCGGGTCTCGCCCGCGGCGCCGGACCGGCCGTCCTGCGCGGTCCCGGATGCGGCGGTCACAGCTCGGCCCCCACCGCGGCGAGGAACGTGCGGAACTTGGCGGCGGTCTCCGCCGTCTCGGCCTCCGGCTCGGAGGCGGCGACGACGCCCGCGCCCGCGAACAGCCGCAGCGAGTCGCGCTCGGCCTCCGCGCAGCGGATGGTGACGACCCATTCGCCGTCGCCCGCGGCGTCGCCCCAGCCGACCATGCCGGTGAAGAAGCCCCGGTCGAAGGGCTCGCTGTCACGGATGACCTCGCGGGCCGTCGCGGTGGGCGTGCCGCAGACGGCGGGCGTCGGGTGCAGCGCGCAGGCGAGTTCGAGGGCGGAGGCGCCGGGGCCCGCGAGGGTGCCGGTGACGGTCGTCGACAGGTGCCACATGGCGGCGGTGCGGATCAGGGTGGGCTTCGCCGGGACGTTCATGTCGGCGCAGTGGGGCGCGAGGGCCTGGTGGACGGCGTCGACGACGACGGCGTGCTCGTGCAGGTCCTTGGCCGACTGCAGCAGCGCGGCCGCCCGGCGCACGTCCTCGGCGAGGTCGTCGCTGCGCGGTATGGAACCGGCGAGCGGGTTGGCGATGACGCGCCGTCCGCGCCGGGACACCAGGAGTTCGGGGCTGGCGCCGATGAGCGTGCGGCCGGGTCCGGTCGGCAGGGCGAAGGTGTAGCCGGTGGCGTCGCGGCGGGCCAGGCTCTGGAGCATGGCGGGGACGTCGAGGGGTTCGGCGCAGTCGAGTTCGAGGGTGCGGGCGAGCACGACCTTGCTGAACTCGCCGCGCCACATGCGGTCGACGGCGGCGGCCACGGACGCGCCGTACACCTCGGGGGCCGGGACCTGCCGGATGCGCCAGTCCACGCGGGCGGGCGACTCGGCGGGCAGCGCGATCAGCGGGTCGGCGGCCAGCGGCGGCGCGGCGCGCAGTACGGCGGGCACCGCAAGGGCGGCCGGGGCCGTCTGGTCGAACGGCACCGCCCCGACGACGACGGGCGACTCGGCCCCGTCCGCGCGCGCCTGCCCGAGGGTCTGGGCGACCCGCGCCGCCAACGGTCTCTCGTCGTACGGCACTTCACTGTGCGCGCCCTGCCCGAGCAGGGTGCGGGTGGGGGTGCCGAGGAAGCGGGCGCCCGGGCGGTAGTCGGCCAGGAGCGCGGTCGCGGCTCCTACGGCCGGGTGGGCGGGGTCGGCCAGGGCGGGGACGTGTGTGGCGACATCGGGTGCCGTCGACACGGAGGGCTCCGTTTCTCCCGGGGCCCGCGCCTCCGAGGAGAGGTACGGCCGCGGGTGCGGGGGGGTGGGTGTGGGGCACGTGTGTCCTGCCGGTGGCGGCCGGACGTGCGGGTGCGAGGGGGCGGCGGCGCGTCAGCGCAGCGTGGCGCCGCCGTCGACGTAGAGCTCTTGCATGGTGATGTGCCGCGCCCGGTCGGAGGCGAGGAAGAGCACCGCCTCCGCGATGTCGCGGGGTGCGGCGATGCGGCCCAGCGGGATGCCGGTGCGGAACGTGGCGGGATCGCCGTCGACGACCCGCTGCGGGGCCGCGTCGTCGGTCCACAGGGCGCGCTGCATCGCGGTGTCGGTGGATCCGGGGGCGACGATGTTGCAGCGCACGCCGCTGCGGGCGAGTTCGAGGCCGAGGCACTTGGTGTACATCGCCGCGGCGGCCTTGGAGGCGGCGTAGGCGGCCATGCCGGTGCGCGGCACTCCGGCGGCGTTGGAGCCGACGGTGACGATGCTGCCGCTGCCGCGCGCGGCCATGCGGGCCGCGACGGCGCGGGAGGTGTGGAAGACGCCGGTGGTGTTCACGGCGAAGGTGTCCGCCCAGTCCTCGTCGCTGAGGTGCGCGGCCGGTCCCGGGCGAAGGATTCCGGCCACGTTGACCAGGATGTCGAGCGGGCCGCGGTCGCGTTCGACGGCGTTCACGGCGGCTTCGACGGCCGCGGCGTCGGTGACGTCCATGACCTGCGCGGTGATGGTGCCCGTAGCGGCGGCGCCGTGCGGGGACGGCTCCCCCACCGGCTCGGCGGACAGCTCTTCCAGGCCGTCCGCGGTGCGGTCGGTGGCCAGTACGTGGGCGCCTTCGGCGGCCAGCAGCCGGGCCACGGCCGCGCCGATCCCTTGTCCGGCTCCGGTGACCAGGGCGGTCCGGTCGGCCAATTCCGTGCGGTCGCCGGATATGGGTACGGGCATGATCAACTCCCCCCGTTGTTCTTAGGTAAGCCTAACCTTAGATGAGACGAGCGTCGGACACTGCCCCACCTCGGGCGGCTTGTTTGGTTAGGCTAACCTCACTTCATGCAGTCGCAGCACACGGGTACGTCACATCCCGCAGCCGAAGAGGACCCGCCACCGGGGCAGTTGGCCGACACGCCCGCACAGGGTCGAGTTTCGGCCAGCACGGTGCCGCCGGCGGTGGACGGCGTGCGGACTGCGGGACCGGACCCCGCGCGCCGCAGAATCCGCTTGTGGCTCGCGGGCCTCGCCGTCCTCCTCCTGGTCCTGTGCGCCCTGTCCCTCTCCATCGGAGCCGGTGAGGTGGGACCGGGCGGTGCCCTGGACTATCTGCTCGACCGGGGCGGTGCCCGCGACGACGCGCGGCTCGCCCTCGTCATCGGCGACCTGCGGCTGCCCCGCACCCTCACCGCCGTCCTCGTCGGCACCGCGCTCGGCGTGGCGGGGTGCCTCCTCCAGGCCGTCACCCGCAACCCCCTCGCCGAGACGGGGCTGCTCGGCGTGAACGCCGGGGCCTCACTCGGCGTTGTCGCCGGTATCGCGCTGCTCGGGTTCGACTCCGGATACGCCTATCTGGTCTGCGCGTTCGTCGGCGCGGTGGTCGCCAGCGCCCTGGTGCTGCTCATCGCCGGGCGCGGCGGCGGCTCGCCGATGCGGCTCGTGCTCGCCGGGTCGGCGCTCGGCGCCACGTTCGGCGGGCTCACCAGCGTCATCGTCGTCAACTCCGCCGAGACGTACGACCGTTTCCGTTTCTGGGTGCTCGGCTCGTTCGCCGGCGTCGAGGGGTACGGCGAACTCGCCCGCCTCGCCCCGGTCCTGGGTCTCGGACTGCTCGTCGCCGCGCTGGTCGTCCGGCCGCTCTCGGCGCTGGCCCTCGGCGACGACCTGGCCCGCGGCCTCGGCCACCGGCCCGCCGTCACCCGTACCGTCGTCGCCACTGCCGTGACGCTGCTCACCGCGGCGGCCGTGGCGCTCGCGGGCCCCATCTCCTTCCTCGGCCTGCTCGCCGGGTTCGTGGCCCGCTCGCTCGCCGGGCCCCGGCTCGCGGTCCGCCTCGCCCTCGCGGGACTCGTCGGCGCCGGTGTCCTCACGACCGCCGACGTCGCCGCCCGTGTGGTGTCCCGGCCGTTCGAGGCGCCCGTGTCCGTCATCGTCGCGCTCATCGGCGCGCCCGTCCTCATCGGCATCGTGCGCTCCAAGCAAGTCGCGACGATGGGGATGACGGAACCGGCCGTGGAGGAGAGAGGCGGGGGCAGGCGCCGACTCGTAGTGCCGCTGCGGGCCTTGGCGTCGCGGGCCGTGCGCTTCGGCCGCGCGGGCCGCACGGATGACTCGGCGGCCACGGGCAGCCCCGACGGCAGCTCCGGTGATCGTGACCGCCCCGTTTGCCATGACCACCCCGCTCACCCCGGCCGTCCGGATCACCCCAGCCGTCCCGGTCGCCCTGCCCGTCCCGACAGTGCCACCCGCCCCCCTCGCCCCCTCCGCCCCGAACGCGCCGACGGCCTCATCGCGCTGCGCGCCGGCCCGATGTCGTTCCTCGTGGCCCGCCGCCCCGCCTTCGCCGCCCTGGGCCTCGCCGCCCTGCTGGCGTGCGCCGTCGTCCTGTCCGCGTACGCCGGGCAGAGCGACATGGGCATCTCCCGTACCTTCCACGCCGTCCTCGGCCAGGGCGACCGCTTCGACGTGCTCCTGGTGCAGAAGTTCCGGCTCGGCCGGATCGTCGCCGGGCTGGTCGCGGGTGCGGCCCTCGGCCTCGCGGGCTGCCTCACCCAGACCCTGGCCCGCAACCGCCTCGCCACCCCCGAACTGCTCGGCGTCAACGACGGCGCCACCGCGGCCGTCCTGCTCTCCGCCACCTTCAGCGCGTCCGGTTCGTTCGGCTCCTGGTGGGCGGGGCCGCTCGGCGCGCTGGTCGCCGTGATCGTGGTGACCGCCGTGTCCGGCGGTGTCGGGCAGCGCGGCTACCGGGTCCTGGTCGTGGGCCTCGCGATGTCGGCGCTCGCCTCCGCCGTCACCCAGGTCGTGCTGTCCCGGCGCTCCCTCAGTTCGGCGAGTTCGCTGTACGTCTGGACCTCCGGGAGCCTGAACGGCCGCGGCTACTCCGTCGCCGTGCCGGTCCTGATCGGCCTGGCGGTGCTGATTCCGGTGGCGCTAGCCGTCGCCCGGCACCTGTCGGTGCTGCGGTTCGACGACGACACGGCCGCGTCCCTGGGTTCGACGCCCGCCCGTACCCGGGTGATCTGTCTGCTGCTCGCGGTGGCGCTGGCCGGTCTGGCCGTCGGCGTCTGCGGCCCGGTCGGGTTCGTCGCGCTGGCCTCGCCGGTGATCGCGTCGCGTCTCGCCGGGCCGCTGCGGGTGCCGTTGATCGGCTCGATGCTCACCGGGGCCGTGCTGGTGGTGGCCGCGGACACGCTCGGGCGGATCGCGTTCTCGGGTTCCGAACTGCCCGTGGGCATTGTAACGACCGTTCTAGGCGGGCCGTTCCTGTTGTGGGTGCTGCTGGGGCGCTCTGCGGCGACGCGTGTCTGAGACGGCCCCCGTTCCACCGCGCCCGACGCCACCGCCCCTCCCCGCAGCCCCGCCGATCGCCCCTCCCGACACCCCCGATCTGCCCGGCCTTCCCACCCCGCCCGTGAGAGGTACCCCCACGTGACCCACCCCCGCAGCCCCCTCCTCCGCACCCTGCGCCAGGCCGTCCGCGCCCAGGTCGCGGGCGCGGAAGCCGAGTTCTGGCTCCGTGTGGAGGCGCTGGGCGCCCCGCTCGTCGAGCCCGACCCCGAAGGCGACCCCGCGCACCGCCTCGTCACGTTCGTGTGGCGCGACGACCCCGCCGCGCCCGCGTCGGACGTCCTGGCGCTGCTCCACACGGTCACCGACCGGGCCCGCCACAGCGGCGATCTGTCCACCCATCTCATGCACCGCGTGGACGCCACCTCCGTCTGGGCGATCAGCCACCGGCTGCGCGCCGACCACCGCGCCTCGTACCAGTTCCTGCCGCACAGCGGCTCCCGCGAGGACGTCCTGCGCACCGACCGGGGGTCCTGGATGTCCGTACTGGACGCGGCGGTTCCCGACCCCCTGAACCCCGCCCCCGTCCTGCCGTCCCGCGACGGCCGCTCCCCCGCCTCCGTCCTGTCCCTCCAGGACGCCCCCGCGGAGCCGCACACCGGCCGCAGGCCCGGCGTGCCCCGGGGACGGAGCGTCGACGCGGAGGTGCGGGGGCGGCGCGTCACCGTGCACCTGCCGCCCGGTCATGCGCCGGAGGGCGGCCCGTACGCCGTGGCGGTCCTCCTCGACGGGGAGATGTGGGGTCCCGTGCTGGGCGTCGGCGACGTCCTCGACAACCTGCACGCGGACGGCGCGCTGCCGCCGACGGTCGCCCTGCTCGTGGACACGATGGGCCGCCGCATGGAGGACCTGTCGTGCAGCGGGCCGTTCGTCGACTGGCTGGCGGACGAGTTGCTGCCGTGGGCGGCCGAGCGGTACGGCGCGGACACGCGGCCGGAGCGCACGGTCGTGGCCGGGCAGAGCGCGGGCGGCCTCACCGCGGCGTTCGCGGCGCACCACCGGCCGGACCGGTTCGGCCTCGCGCTGTCCCAGTCGGGGTCGTTCTGGTGGCCCGACGACGAACGGGGCACCGAGTGGCTGACCCGGCAGTACGCGTCCGCCCCGCGCCGACCGGTCCGCCTGCTCCTCGAAGTCGGCCTCCAGGAGTGGCTGCTCCTTCAGGAGAACCGCAGGCTGCGGGACGTCCTCCTGGAGCGGGGCTACGACGTGTCGTACACCGAGTTCAACGGCGGCCACGACTACGCCTGTTGGCGGGGCGGCCTGGCGTCCGGTCTGGCGGCGCTGCTGTCCGGGCGCTGAGCAGTCGGGTCGGTCGGAACCTGGCACATCGCTTTCCGAACGCCCCCGAGGTGCGGGCTTCGGCGGGGGGAGAGAGAAGTCCGGCTGAATCCTCCGTGGAACGCTGGGAGGATATGAGGATGCCGACCCCTCGCGCGGTGAGTGTCGTCCTGGATGGGCCACGAGTTCTCTTGATGAAACGCTTCCGGCGCCATCGAACAGCTGCGGCGTGCGCGGTGTGTGCCGCTGTCGGGTGGAGCGGGCCGGATTGCGGGGGCCACGATTACGCGGTGCTGCCCGGCGGCCACGTCGAGCCGGGCGAGACCATGGCAGAGGCCGCGGTGCGGGAGCTGCGTGAGGAAACGACGCTGGTTGCCCGGGTCGAGCGGGTCCTGTGGACGGGGCTGCACAATGATCGTCCGGCCACGTACTTCCTGATGGCCGATGTCGAGGGATGTGCGCGGCTGTCCGGCCCGGAGGCCGAGGCGAACGCACCGGACAACCGGTTCGAACTGTCCTGGGCGACGGCAGACGACCTCAACCCACTGGGACTTCATCCCGTGGAGGCCAGACACCACCTTGCCGAACTGCTGCGGCGCTGATCGACAGCCTCCTCCGGCCGACTCAGGTGCCTTTGGAGGAACCGCCCCCGAGCCGTGACGCGTTGGAGTCGGGGCATCGGGTCCGACTCCGGGGACCTGTCCGCTGTGGTCCTCTATGCGAATGGAAGTCGTGCTGGCCGCTGCCGTCGCCGTAGTCGGGACCTTGATGGGTTCAGTGATCACATACCTGCTCCAGGTGCGCACCGCTGAACACGGTGAACGAAATCGCAACACGGAACAGCTGAGGCAGGAGCGACTCACAGCATTCTGTGCGGTCGCAGATGCGTTGCACAGCGTCCGCCGTGCGGAGCACGATCGGTGGAGGCACGAACAGGAGAGCCCCGGGGGAGCCGAAGCCATCGAGGCGCGGGAAAGATCGATCCAGCTCCGCCCCGCTGCCTGGTCCGCGCTCACTCGCCTACAACTGCTCGTGGAGGAACCCGAGTTGGTGCGGTCTGCGCAGCATGCATACCAGACTGTCAGGGCCATCCACTGGGCACAGGACGAAGGTGATCTGTACGACAAGGACCGAGCCTCCCGCGCTGCCCTTGATGCGTTCTTGTCGGCTGCAGCGGCGTACATGCACGAGGCCACGGCCGGGTGATCCTCCGCATTGGGTAGCGGCAGCGGTTTCGCAGTGCCGCCTGCGCGGGGACGGTCGTCGCCGGTCGACGACAGGCCAGGGACCGCTGGCCGCACGGAGGCTTCGCCGGGATTGTCATGTGAGGCTCAATCGGGGCTGTTTACGCCTCGGGGGCGGCGAGCGCCGGATCCTGACCGGACCGGCCGAGCGCCTCGGCGACGAACCCGGACGCCGTCAGCTCGGCCACCGTCCCGCTCAGGAATCGCACCGTCTCCGGACGCCGGTCCTTGGTGGTCCCCACGGCCTGCCGGATGGTCATGAACGCGGGCTCGACCAACCGCAGTTCGGGCCGCTCGGCGACGTGGGCGGTGAGCGGCTGCCGGATACCCGCCGCGACCTCCAGCTTCTCGGCGTGGAAGACATCGACGCCCTCCGGGCCCCGGACCACGGTGGCGTGGCGCAGGGTGCGGGTCAGGTACAGGTCGTAGGCGGAGCCCTGCTTCACCCCGATGCGGACGCCCGCCCGGTCCACGTCCTCCGGCGTCCGCAGCGCGGAGTCGGCAGGGACGGCGTACATCCCCTCGATGTGCACGTACGGGGCGGTGAACGCGACCTCTGCCTCGCGGGCCGGTTCGACGGCGAGGAAGCACAGGTCGGCGTGGCCGGTGGCCATGGCCTCGTAGGACTTGCGGGCCGCGTCGAAGCACTGGAACTCCACGGGCAGGCCGAGGCGCCGGGCCAGCTCACCGGCGAGGTCGACCGTGACCCCGCGGGGCGCGTCCGGGGTGCCCTGGGCGAGGACGGGATTGCCGAGATTGACGGAAGCGCGCAGCACGCCGGTGGGGGCGAGGTCACGGGCGAGGGCGACGATATCGGTGATCTCCATGGGCCGAGTCTAGGAACGGCGGGCGGACGCCCACCGCGCGGACCCCGCCTTGACGCCGTGGTCCGAGCACCGTCGTGGTCACGGGGACGACGTGCCACACCCGCGCCACACGGCGGTGCTCGGACCAGGACAACTCAGACCACCACCGCGTCCCCTTCCCCCTCCTCTGCCTCGTCTGGCTCGTCCTCGTACGGCGGCGGTTGCGGCGCCCCGGCCGGGAGGCGCAGCGCCACCAGCGCGCCCACCGCGACGAGCGCCGCCGTCCCCCACACCGCCGCCCGGAACGGTCCGGCGTCCGGAGTGCCGCCGTGGCCGCCGCCTCCGATCACGGCGGCGCACAGCGCGATCCCGACGGCTCCGCCGAGGGTCCGCACGATCTGGAAGAGGCCCATGGCCTGGCCCATGTCGGGCGGGGCGATCGACTCGAACCCGGCGAGCTGCACGGTGAGTACGGCGGTGCCGAGGACCAGGCCGACCAGGAACATCAGGAGCCGGACCGCCCACGCGTTGTCGGCGACGCCGGGCACGCCGAGGAGGGCGAAGACGACGGTGGCGAGGAGCAACGCGGGCACGGTGAGGTGGCGGGGGCCGAGGCGTGGCAGGAGCCGGTCAACGAGCTGGGAGGCCAGCATCAGGCCGAGTGCCTCGGGGAACACGCTGAGGCCGGCGTCGAGCGCGGACGCGCCCAGGGCGGCCTGGTAGAGCAGCGGGAAGGCGAAGAGCAGACCCATGAGCCCGGCGGCGGTGAGGACGGCGAGCACCGACGCCGTCCCGTAGTTCCGGTCGGTGAGCAGGCCGAGGCGCAGGAGAGGTTCGGGGGTGCGGCTCAGGTGGCGGACCGCGGCGACGAGGAGGGCCGCTCCGAGGACTCCGGCGGCGGCCACCGGCGGGCTGCTCCAACCGTGTGCGGGGCCGTACCCGAGGGCGTACGTCAGCAGGCCGAGGCCCGGCGTCGCCAGCCAGAAGCCGGTGCGGTCGAACGGGCCCGTGGTGCCCTCGACGTGCTCGCGCAGGCCGAGGACGCCGATGAGGAGCGCGGCGAGGCCGACGGGCACGTTCACGAAGAACAGCCAGTGCCAGGAGGCGTGTTCGGTGAGCAGGCCGCCGAGCGGCGGGCCGAGTGCGGGCATGAGGGCGGTGGGCACGATGAGCGCCTTGGCCAGCTTGCCGCGTTCGTGCGGGGCGTACGTACGGAACAGCAGCGTCATGCCGACGGGGGTGAGCAGGCCGCCCGCGAGGCCCTGCACCGCGCGGGCCGCGATCAGCGTCGGCAGGTCCTGGGCGAGTCCGCACAGCGCGGAGGCGGCGGTGAAGACCGCGAGCGAGCCGAGGAACACGCGCTTGGTGCCGCAGCGGTCGCCGAGCCAGCCCGCGACCGGCAGGGTCAGGGCGAGGGCGACGAGGAAGGCCGTCTCGACGGCGTTGGCGGCGGAGACGGGACGGCCGAAGTCCTCGGCGATGGTGAACAGCGCCGGGTTGACGATGGTGGAGTCCAGGCCGTTCATGCACATCGCGGCGACGTAGACGACCACGACGGCGGCTCTCGGCGAGAGCAGGCGGGCGGAGCGGTCCTTCGCCAAAGGCGCCGGGCTGTCCTTCGCCGGAGGCGCGGGGCTGTCCTTCACCGGGCCAGCGCCCCTGCGTCACGACTGGTGATCCACTCGAGCGCCGCGGCACGGGCGCAGGGCCCGTACACCACCATCCAGCCGTCGGGAACATCCGCGAACAGCGGCCACAGGGAGTGCTGGCGCCGCTCGTTGACGAGGACGACGAAGACGCTGGTGGGGCCGTCCGCGTCGAAGGGGTTGGCGGGGGCTTCGCCGGTCACGGACATGGGGTCACTTCTCCAGCTGGGTCAGGCGGTCGGCGACCACGCGGGCGATGTGCGCGATCGGCTCGGGCAGGGTCATGTCCTTGTGGGAGCAGGCGACGTCGGTGTTGTCGATGCGTCCGCTCACGTAGGGCGTCCAGGTGTCGGGCGTCAGGGCGTCGTCGATGGTGTCGACGGTCGCGCGGAAGAACAGCACGTCGCCGTCGAACCGGCGGTGGTCGTAGCGCCGTACCAGGTCGTTGGTGTTGAGGTAGGTGTCGGCGAGGGCTTCGATGGTCGCGGTGGAGAGGGCGGCGAGGGGGCTGTGCTCGCGGTGGAGGACCTCGACGACGTTGGCTGTCGTGAGGGCCTTGCCCTCCAGACTGTCGGGCCCGTAGCCGCCCATCGTCAGGAGCGATTCGAGGGCTTCGGCGTGGTCGGACTCGGGCAGGTCGCGGAAGCCCTCGGCCGGGTAGGCGTCGAGGATCGCGAGGAGCTGCACCTCCTCGCCCGCGGCCTGGAGGTGGGCCGCGACGGCGTGCGCGATGATGCCGCCGGTGGACCAGCCGAGCAGCCGGTAGGGGCCGTGCGGCTGGACCTCGCGGAGGCGGGACGCGTAGTGCGCGGCGAGTTCTTCGAGGGTGGCGGGCAGCGGCTCGGCGGCGGTGGCGGGGCCGACGCCCTGCGCCTGGAGGCCGTAGACCGGTACGTCCGGGGGCAGGTGCCGGATGAGGCCCGCGTAGCACCAACTGAGCCCGCCGGCGGGGTGTACGCAGTACAAGGGGGCGCGGTCCCCGGCCGGGCGCAGCGGCAGCAGGACGTCCAGCGGGTCGTCCTCGCGGTCGGCGTCGAGCACGGCGTCGAGGGCGGCGACGGTGGGCGACTGGAACACGGTGCCGATGGAGACGGGGGTGCCGAACGCCGCCTGGACGCGGGCCGCGAGGCGCACGGCGAGCAGCGAGTGCCCGCCGAGGTCGAAGAAGTTGTCCTCGGCGCCGACCCGTTCGAGACCGAGGACATCGGCGAAGAGCACGCAGAGCTGTTCCTCGCGCGGGGTGCGCGGCGCGCGTCCGCCACCGGTGACGGCGGGCGCGCCGGGCGCGGGCAGCGCCTTGCGGTCCAGCTTGCCGTTGCCGGTCAGGGGCAGCCGGTCGAGGGACACGACGGTGGCGGGGACCATGTGGACGGGCAGGTGCCGGGCGGCGTGCTCACGCAGGTCCGCCGCGCCGACGGCCCCCGCGGTGGGCACGGCGTAGCCGACGAGGCGCTGGTCGCCGGGGGTGTCCTCGCGGACGACGACGGCCGCGTCCGCGACGTCCGGGTGCGCGGCCAGGACCGCCTCGATCTCGCCGAGTTCGATCCGGAAGCCCCGGATCTTCACCTGCTGGTCGGCGCGCCCGAAGTACTCGAGCGTGCCGTCGGCGCGGCGCCGGGCGAGGTCGCCGGAACGGTACATGCGGCTGCCGCGCTCCCCGAAGAGGCCGGCGTACGGGTCGGCGACGAACCGGGTGGCCGTCAGCTCGGGCCGCCCCAGGTAGCCGAGGGCGACGCCCTGCCCCGCGACGTACATCTCCCCGGTGACGCCGGGCGGCACCGGCTGGAGACGGTCGTCCAGGACGTACACGCGCAGGTCGGGGATGTTGACGCCGATGGTGGACGAGGTGGCAGCGGCGGCGGTGGCGCGGTCGAGCGGGAAGTGGGTGACGTGCACGGTGGTCTCGGTGATGCCGTACATGTTGACCAGGGTCGGCGCGTCCTCGGCGTGCCGCTCGTACCAGTCGGCGAGCCGCCCGAGCTCCAGCGCCTCGCCGCCGAACACGACGTAGCGCAGCGCGAGTTCGCGCCCGGGGTCGTCGCGGTCGGCGGCGGCCAGTTGATAGAAGGCCGACGGCGTCTGGTTGAGGACGGTGACGCGCTCCTCGGCGAGCAGGCACAGGAAGGCGCCCGGGTCGCGGCTGGTGAGGTGCGGTACGACGACGACCTTGCCGCCGTACAGGAGCGCACCCCACAGCTCCCACACGGAGAAGTCGAAGGCGTAGGAGTGGAACAGCGTCCAGGCGTCGTCCGGGCCGAAGCCGAACCAGTGGTCGGTTGCGGTCAGGAGCCGGGTGACGTTGTGGTGGGAGACCACGACGCCCTTGGGCCGGCCGGTGGAACCGGAGGTGTAGATGACGTACGCCGGGTCCTGGGGCGCGAGGGGTCTGGTGCGGTCCTCGTCGCGCAGCGGTGTGTCCGCGTACGAGGTGGTCGGCTCGCCGTCGACGGTGATGACCGGCAGGTCGTGGGCGGGCAGCCGGGGCACGGTGGCCGTGTCGGTGACGACGGCGGCGGGCCGGGCGTCCTCCAGCATGTAGGCGAGGCGCTCGGCCGGGTAGTCCGGGTCGAGCGGCAGATACGCGGCGCCGGACAGGGACACCGCGAGGAGGCCGGTGACGAGTTCGGTCGAGCGGGGCAGGGCGAGGGCGACGATGGAGCCCGGGCCGATGGAGCGGGCGGCGAGCAGCCGGGCCAGGCGGTGGGCGCGGGCGGACAGTTCGGCGTAGGTGAGCCGCTGCCCGTCGTGGCTGACGGCGGTGCGGTCGGGGTGGGTGCGGGCGGCTTCCTCGTAGCGCTCGGCGAGGGTGGCGGGCGTGGCGGGGCCGCCGGGCAGGGCCTGGGCGTTGCCGTCGACCAGGGCGCGGCGCAGTTCCTCGGCGCCGAGCAGCGGTAGCAGGCCGAGCTGCGTGTCGGGGGTGTCGGCGGCGGCGGTGAGCAGCCGCGCGAGGCGGTCGGCGAGCGCCTGGACGGTGGCGCGGTCGAACAGGTCGGTGCGGAATTCGAGGAACCCGCCGATGCCGCCGCCGGTCAGTTCCCCGGCGTTGAGCGTCAGGTCGAACTTGGCGGTGCCGGACGGCACGGCGGTCATGCGGGCGCCGAGGCCGGGGGCGAGCGCGAAGGCGGTGTCGGGGACGGACTGCCAGGCGAGCATCGTCTGGAAGAGGGGGTGCCGGGCCAGTGAGCGGGCCGGGTTGAGGGCCTCGACGAGGTGGTCGAAGGGCAGCGCGTCGTGTTCGTGGGCGCCGAGAGTGGTGGCGCGCACCCGCTCCAGGAGGTCGCGGAACGTCGGGTCGCCGGAGGTGTCGGTGCGCAGCACGACGGTGTTGGTGAAGAAGCCGACGAGGTCGGCGGTGGCGTCGTCGGCGCGCCCCGCGACCGGCGTGCCGAGGGGGATGTCGGTGCCGCAGCCGTGGCGGGTGAGCAGGGCGGCGAGCCCGGCCTGCACGGCCATGAACACGCTGGTGCCGGTGGCGCGGGCGAGCCGGGCCAGGGCGGTGTGCGCCGCCGTGTCGAGGTGGAAGGGGACGGTGTCCCCCCGGTGCGAGGCGACGGCCGGGCGGGGCCGGTCGACGGGCAGTTCCAGCTGGTCGGGCAGCCCGGCGAGGGCCTGCTTCCAGTACGCCAGGTGCCGCTCGGCGAGCGCCGTCGGCGCCTGGGCGGGGCCGAGCAGGCGCTGCTGGTGGGCGGCGTGGTCGGCGTACTGCAGGGGCAGCGGCAGGAACTCCGGGGCGCGGCCCGCGAGCCGGGCGGCGTAGGCCGTGGCGAGGTCCCGGGCGAGGGGGGTGGTGGAGGCGCCGTCCCCGGCGATGTGGTGCAGGAGCAGCAGGAGCGTGTGCCGGTCGGGGCCGGTGGTGAACAGCGTCGCGCGCAGCGGGGGTTCGGCGGCGAGGTCGAAGCAGTGCCGAACCGCGCCGCCCAGGTCGTCGCCGGGCGCGGCGAGGTGCAGGACCGGTCGGGCGGCGGGGTCGTCCGCGTCGAGGATCCGCTGGCAGGGCAGGTCGTCGGCGGCGCCGTCCGCGACGGGGTACACGGTCCTGAGCGTCTCGTGACGCGCGCTCAGATCATGCAGGGCCAGCGTGAGGGCGTCCCGGTCGACGGGCCCTTCGAGGCTGAGGGCCAGCGGGATGTTGTACGTGGCGCTCGGGCCCTCCAGGCGGTGGAGGAACCAGAGGCGCTGCTGGGCGGGCGACAGGGGGAGGTCGCCGGTGCGGGGGATCGCGGTCACGGTGGCCGTGTCCTGGTCCCGGGCGCCCTCGGCCTCCTGGGCCCGGACGAGCGCCGCGAGCCCGGCGGGCGTGGGCGTGCGGAAGACGTCGGCGAGGGAGACGGCGGCGCCGAAGGTCTCCCGGACGCGGGCGGCGAGGCGGGCCGCGAGCAGCGAGTGGCCGCCGAGGTCGAAGAACCCGGCGTCGAGGGCGACCGGGTCGCCGAGGCCGAGGAGGTCCGCGAAGAGCCCGCAGACGGTCTCGGTGTGCGGATCGGCGTGGTCGGCCCCGGCGTTGGGCGTGCTGGGGGCGGGCGTCTGCGGCTCGGGCAGGGCGCGGTGGTCGAGCTTGTCGTTGGCGGTGCGCGGCAGCGCGTCGAGGAGGGTCACGGTCGTGGGGACCATGTGCTCGGGGAGGACGGCGGCGAGGTGGTCGCGCAGGGCGGCGGGGTCGACGGCGGTGGCGGGACGCGGGACGGCTCCGGCACCGGCACCGGCACCGGCACCGGCACCGGCACGCGGGAACGGGCTGTCGTTCGGGACGGTACCGCCGCCGCCCGCGACAGACCCCTCGTTCCGGCCCGCACCGCTCCCGTCCGCCGTGCGCGGCACCGCGTACGCGAGCAGCCGCTTGCCCGTGGCGCCCTCGCGGGCGATGACGGCCGCCTGGGCGACCTCGGGGTGCGCGGCCAGCACGCTCTGGATCTCGCCGAGTTCGATCCGGAAGCCCCGGATCTTCACCTGGTCGTCGGTGCGTCCCAGGAACTCCAGGGTGCCGTCCGCCCGGCGCCGCACCAGGTCCCCGGTGCGGTACATCCGGCCGCCCGGCTCCCCGAACGGGTCCGCCACGAAGCGCTCGGCGGTCAGGTCGGGCCGTCCGAGGTAGCCGCGGGCCAGGCAGGCGCCCGCGACGTACAGTTCCCCGGCCATGCCGTCGGGGGCGGGGCGCAGGCTGGAGTCGAGGACGTACGGGCGGCTGGCGCGCACGGGCCGCCCGTCGGCGTCGGCGCCGGTCCAGTAGTAGGCGTCGACGGTGGTCTCCGTCGGACCGTACAGGTTGAGCGGGTGCAGGCCCGCGACGGCGGTCAGGCGTCGCCACAGCGGCTCCGGCACGGTCTCGCCGCCCACGACCAGGACGGCCGGGTGGTGCCTGCCGTCGTCGAGCAGACCCTCCGCGATCAGGGCCTCCGCGTAGGAGGGCGTGACGTCGAGGTAGTCGACGCGGTGGGTGTCGACGTAGGCGGTGAGGGCCGCCGGGTCGCGGTACGTCACGTCGTCGAGCAGGTGCAGTTCGTGGCCGTGGACCATCCACAGGACGGGGTCCCAGGAGGCGTCGAAGGCGAACGAGGCGCTGTGGGCGACGCGCAGCCGGGCCGCGCCGGTGCGGGCGAGAGCCGGGGCGATGTGGTCGGTGCCGTGGCCCGCGAGGAGGTTGGCCAGGGCGGCGTGGGTGACGACGACGCCCTTGGGGCGGCCGGTGGAGCCGGAGGTGTGGATGACGTAGGCGGCGCTGTCCGGCGCGGGCGCGGCTGCGGGGACGAGGCCGGGTCTCGCCGCCAGCGCGTCCCCCAGGTCCGGGTCGTCCAGGGCGAGTTCGGGCACGGCATGCGAGGGCAGGGCGGCCAGGGTGTCCGTGGTGCCGAGGACGCACACGGGCCGGGCGTCCGCCAGGACGGCGCGGGTCCGGGCGGCGGGGTGGCCGAGGTCCAGGGGCTGGCAGACGCCGCCCGCCTTGAGGACGGCGAGCAGGGCGACGACCATGTCGGTGCCGCGCGGCAGGGCGAGGGCGACGGCGGTCTCGGCGGTGACACCGCGGGCGGCCAGTTCGTGGGAGAGCCGGTTGGCGGCGGCGTCCAGTTCGGCGAAGGTGAGGGCGGCGAGGGCACGGTCGGCGGAGCGCACGGCGACGGCGTCGGGGGTGCGGGCGGCCTGCGCGGCGAAGGCGGCGGGCACGGTCGTCGTGACCGGCTCCTCGGTCCGGCCGGACGTCACGCGGCGCACCTCGTCCGGGTCCAGCAGGTCGAGGGCGGCGAGGGGGCGGTGCGGGTCGGCCAGGAGCTGGTCGGTGAGGGCGTGCAGGAGCTGCTGGAACGCGGCCTGGTGGCGGGCGAGTTCGTCGGTGTCGTAGCGGTCGGCGGCGGCGTCGAGGCTGAGGGCGAGACCGCCGTCGCGGCTCGGCCAGGCCCCGATCGCCAGGTCCTCGACAGGGCCCGCCGCCAGATTGCGTACGGTGCCGGGCAGGCCCGCGAAGTCGAGGGTGTCGCCGTCGAACGGCTTGACGTTGACCATGGGGCCGGTGAGGGGCTCGGCGGCGGAGCCGAGGCCGAGGTCCCGGCGCAGGTCGGCCTGCGGGTAGCGCTGGTGGCGGCGCACTGCGCGGATCTCCAGGACGACGCGGCGCAGCAGTTCGGCGGCGCTGTCCTGGGGGCGGACGGCGAGGCGCAGCGGCAGCACGTTGACCGTCATGGCGGGGGTGCGCAGGGCGGCGGGGCCGCGGCGGTTGGTGACGGGCAGGCCGAGGACGACCTCGGGGGCGCCGGTGACGCGGTGCAGGTAGGCGGCCGCGGCGGCCACGACGAGCTCCGCCCAGGTGGCCTTGGCGGCGGTGGCGGCGGCGGAGATCCGGTCGAGGCCCGCCAGCTCGGCCGTCGCCTTGCGGAGTGCGCGGGCGGCGCCGGTCGCGGGGCGCCGGGACAGGGTCACCGGTGCGGGGGCGTGGGCCATGCGCTCGGCCCAGAAGGCCCGGTCGGTGGCGAGGCGGTCGCTCGCCAGGTACTGGGCCTCGTCGTCGACGAGCTCCCGCAGGGGCGCGAACCGGCATGCGGGGGCGGGTGCTTCGGGGTCGGCCGTGAACGCGGTGTACAGCTCGGCGACGCGGCGGCCGATGAGCTGGAGGGCGTAGGCGTCGACGGCGATGTGGTGGACACGCTGGTACCACCACGTGCGGTCGTCGGCGATCCGGATGAGGGCCTGCGTCATCAGGCCGTGCTCGTCCCCGGGGTCGGCGGGGCGGGCCAGGTCGGCGCGGATCCAGGCGTCGGCCGTCTGCTCCGGCCGGGCGTCGGTGCGCAGGTCGATCCGGTGCACCGGTACGTCCGCCGCGTCCCGCACCCACTGTCGGGGCTCGCCGTCCACCTCGGTCACGCGCAGGCGGAGCGTGTCGGCCTCCGCGACGGTCCGGCGTACGGCGCGCTCCAGCCGGTCCTCGTCCACGGCCCCGTGGATCTCCATGAGGTCCGCGGTGTGGAACGCGGTGCCGCCGGGGTCCAGTTGCTGCGCGTAGTGGATACCGGCCTGCGGCGTCAGCAGCGGGAACACGTCGTCCGGACGCGGATGCATGCGTACAACTCCTCGGGGATCGAGCGCACCGGACCACCAGCGCGAAGTTAGGTAAGCCTAAGCTATGTTTTCGGGGGCGACGACGCGAACCGTTCCGTCCGCCCCGCACCCGAAGAGGACCGATGCCGCACCCCACCCACGACGAAGCCGCAGCAGCGCACGGCGCCGCCACCACCCCGCACGACGACCTCAAGTCCGCCGTGCGGCACCGCGTCGACGGGCACCGCGACGACCTCGTCGCCCTGAGCCGCCGCATCCACGGCCACCCGGAGACGGCCTTCACCGAGCACCGCGCGGCCGCCTGGTGCGCCGAGGCCCTGGCGGCGGCCGGATTCGAGGTCGACTCCCCCGCTTACGGCCTGGACACCGCGTTCTCGGCGGCCATCGGCTCGGGGCCGCGGACGGTGGCGATCGTCTGCGAGTACGACGCGCTGCCGGGCCTGGGACACGCCTGCGGCCACAACCTGATCGCCGCCGCGGGGATCGGCGCCGCCCTCGGGCTCGCCCCGTTCGCCGACGAACTCGGCCTGCGCGTACGCGTGCTGGGGACACCGGCGGAGGAGCGGGGCGCGGGCAAGGCCCTGATGCTCGACGCCGGGGCGTTCGACGGGGTGGACGCCGCGATGATGGTGCACCCGTGCCCGTTCGAGATGTCCGACTTCCGGTCGTTCGCGCTCGGCACACTGTCGGTGACGTACACCGGCCGCACCGCGCACCCCAGCCTCAATCCGCACGAGGGCCGCAACGCCGCCGACGCCCTGACCGTCGCACAGGTCGCGCTCGGCCTGCTGCGCCAGCACCTGCCGCCGCAGTGGCGGGTGCACGGCATCACCACGGAGGCGGGCACCAGCCCCAACGCGGTCCCGGCGCGCGCCACGGCCTCGTACGAACTGCGGGCACTGGCCGCCGAGGACCTCACCGAGCTGCGCTCGCGCGTGGAGGACTGCTTCCGCGCCGGAGCGCTGGCCGCGGGCTGCGACGTCACGCTGGAACGGCCCGAACCGGACTACCTGGACTTCCGCGGCGACCCCGCGCTCATCGAGCTCTGGACGCGCAACGCGCGGGCGCTGGGGCGGCCGGAGCCGGTGGAGCGCCCGCCGTTCGCCTGCACCGACATGGGAAACGTGTCGCACGCCGTGCCGTCCATCCACCCGGTGCTCGACATCAGCGGCGGCGCCTGCGGCCCGCACGAGCCGGAGTTCGCCGAGGCGGCGCTCTCCCCGGCGGGGGAACGGGCGCTGCTCGACGGGGCGACGGCGATGGCGTGGACGGCGGTGGACTGCGCCCGCGCCGCCGCGGACACATCCGGCCGCTGACGTCCACGTGGCCGATGTGGCCGCCCCCGGGCTCCATCGGGGAGCGGCCACGGCCACCGACGGCCCATCGGGACCGGTCGGCGACCGGCCGCCGACGGCACGCCAGGACTTGGAGAGTCAGGACTCGGGGAGTCAGGACTTGGACAGCGCCTTGGTGATGTCCTTCAGCACGACGTCGCTGGCCAGCGGCCCGCCGCGGGTGGACCAGACCGACCCGTTGACCGTCACGACGTGCTTCTTCTTGACGGCGCCCAGCTCCTTGTACGCGGGCTTGGACTGGACGTCCTTGAGGGCCTTCTCGCCGTCGGACGTCAGGGTCGACAGGAACAGCCAGTCGCCGTCGATCTGATCGATCTTCTCCAGGCTGAGCGACGGGGTGTGCGCGTTGCCGTCCTTGTTCTGCGCCTTGGGCCGCTTCAGGCCCATCTCCAGGGCGACGCCGCTGGCGAACTGCTTCTTCTCCATCCAGCTGGGGCCGTCCGGGTTCCAGCGGACGATGGACACCTCGGCGCCCTTGTCGGCGCCGAGCTTCGCGCCCGCGGCCTTGGCGGCGGACTCGTGGTCGGCGATGACCTTGTTGGCCTTGTCCAGCTTGTTCACGGCGTTGCCGATGCCACGGAAGGAGAGCTTCCACTCGTCGGTGGGCGCCATCGTGACGAGGGTGGCCGGGGTGATCTCGCGGAGCTGCTTGAGGACCTGCTCGTCCTGCATGTCACCGGCCAGGATGAGGTCGGGCTTGGCGGCGACGACCTTGTCCATCACGGGCTGGAGCAGGTTGCCGACGACGTCGATGTCCTTGACCCTGTCGGCCAGGTAGGCCGGGGGCTTGTCGAGGCCCTGGCCGTTGGTGATGCCGACCGGCTTGACACCGAGGGCGAGCACCGCGTCCAGGTCCTCCTGGGTCAGGGTGACGATGCGCTTGGGGTGCGCGGGGACCTTCACGGTGGCGCCCGTGGCGTCCTTCACGGTGCGCGTCCCGGAGGCCTCGCCCGCCGAGGCGCCCTTGGAGTCCTTCTTGTCCGAGCCGGAGTCGGATCCGCATCCGGCCAGCAGCAGCGCGGCCGCCCCGAGGGCTGCGACTGCCTGCGCCGCGCGGCGCGGCACGAGGGGAAGGGATCTGCGGGGCAGGTTCATCGAGGGCTCCGTGTTCAATGGGACATGGCTGTGCCGAGGCGCGCGGCCATGCGGACGCATCACCCCTCGACACACAGACTAAGGTTAGCCTTACCTTACAGATACGAGGCAAGGGGTTGCCTCATCACCCGGGAAGGGCGAGGCACACAGTGGAACTGCGCGTCGAGCGAGTCACCGCCGGATACGCCGGCCGCACCGTGGTCGACCAGGTCGACCTCACGATCGGCTCCGGACAGGTGGTGGCCGTCGTCGGCCCCAACGGCTGCGGCAAGTCGACCCTGTTGCGGACGATGGCCCGGCTCCACACCCCGGACTCGGGACGGGTCCTCGCCGGTGACGCGGACGTGTGGCGGCTGCGCCAGCGCGAGGCGGCGCACCGCATCGCCCTGCTCCCCCAGTCCCCGCAGGCACCCGAGGCGGTCACGGTGGCGGGCCTCGTACGGTACGGCCGCCACCCGCACCAGGGCCTGTTCCGCCAGTGGTCCCGCGACGACGAGGCCGCGGTGGCCAAGGCGCTGGACGCCACCGGCACCACCCCGCTCGCCGAGCGCCGCCTCGACGAACTCTCCGGCGGCCAGCGCCAACGCTGCTGGCTGGCCATGGTCCTGGCCCAGGAGACCCCGGTGGTCCTGCTCGACGAGCCGACCAGCGCGCTCGACATCGGCCACGCCGTGGAGGTCCTCGACCTGGTCCGCGACATCGCGGCGGGCGGCCGCACCGTCGTCATGGTCGTGCACGACCTGGCCGCCGCGGCCCGCTACGCCGACACCGTCGTCGCCCTGCGCGACGGCCGCGTCGTGGCGTGCGGCCCGCCGCGCGAGACCATCGACGCGGAGCTCGTGCGCGAGTTGTACGGCATCGACACGGAGATCCTCTTCGCGCCGTCCGACGGTGCACCGGTCGTCGTGCCGACCGCACGGGTCGCGGCGACGGCCGGGGACAGGCCCTAGGGCGACGGCGCGAGGACGGCGGCGCTGGTACGCGGCCGACGGAGCCACGGACCGACCGCACCCGCTCCCCTTGACTCGCCCGCACCGGAAGGGATTCGACGAGGTGACACCCCACGCAGAGCCCGACCACCCGACCGGCAATCCGACCGACCAGCCGGCGGAGAACCCGGCCGAGAGCCCGGCGGCCGCCGCCACCCGCCTCACCGGACACGCGGCGACCGACCAGCACCCGATGTCCGGCGCGCTCACCGAAGTCGCCCTCGACGGCGGCCGGTCGGTCGTCGTCAAGCGCGCCGACGCCCCGGGCGCGGTGCGGGCCGAGGCGGCCGGGCTGCGCTGGCTTGCCGACTCCGGCACGGTGCGCGTCCCGGCCGTGCGCGGGCACGACCACCGCTGGCTGGTGACCGACCGCGTCCCGGCGGGTACGCCGACCGCCGGGGCAGCCGTGCGGTTCGGCCTCGACCTGGCGGCCCTGCACGCCTCCGGCGCCCCCGCGTTCGGCGCGCCGCCGCCCGGCGGCACCGAGGACGCGTACATCGGGCTCGCCCCCATGCGCAACGCCCCCGGCGGCAACTGGCCGCGCTGGTATGCCGAGCACCGTGTCCTCCCCTACCTGCGGCGCGCCGTCGACGACGGAACGGTGCGCCCGGACGAGGCGGCCGTGGTCGAGCGGGTCTGCGCGCGGCTGCCCGAACTCGCGGGCCCCGCCGAGCCGCCCGCCCGGCTGCACGGCGACCTGTGGAACGGCAACGTCCTGTGGAGCGCCGACGGCCACGCCTGGCTCATCGACCCGGCCGCGCACGGCGGCCACCGGGAGACCGACCTGGCCATGCTCCACCTGTTCGGCTGCCCGCACCTCGACGCCGTACTGGACGGCTACCAGCAGGCGGCCCCGCTCGCCGACGGCTGGCGGGAACGCCTGGGCGTGCATCAGCTCTTCCCGCTCCTGGTGCACGCCGTGCTGTTCGGCCGGGGCTACGCCGAGCAGGCCGTCGCGGCGGCGCGGGCCGCGCTCACGAACTGACGTGTTTCACCGAGGCGTTGACGCACGACGTGCTCCAGCGTCGGCGACGCGCGCGACCGCGCACCCGCCTGGACAGGCACCCGCCGCGCCCCCTTGGCCACAGTTCGCGGTAGTCGCCGACGGCGGCCTCCATGGCCTCGGTCATGCGCCGGGTGCGGCACGATCTCGTGCTCTACCGCGACGGCCCCGCGAGCTGGACGGCCCCGCGCGACTTCGGCATCGGCTCTGCCTACGGTGTGACGGCGACAGGCCCGGCCCCGGCCGCGGTCGTGCGGAACCGGGCCCGGTATGCGGTCGGCGCGACCCCCAAGTGCAGTTGGAACACCCGGCGCAGCGACTCCGAGGAGCCGAACCCGGCGCGCCGGGCGACCTCTTCGACGGTGTCGGGCCCCGCCTCCAGCAGGGCCCGGGCGGCTTCGAGGCGGACCGCTTCGACGTACTGCCCGGGCGTCATGCCGGTCTCGGCCCGGAAGAGGCGGCCGAGGTGTCTGGCGCTCACTCCGGCCTGCCGGGCCAGCGAGTCGAGGCTGTGGTCGGCGGCGGGGTCGGCGGTGACGGCGTCCAGGACGCGGCGTACGACCGAGCCCTCGGAGGGCTCGGGTGCCAGCCGTTTGCTGAACTGCGACTGGCCGCCGGGCCGGGCCATGAAGACGACCAGCTGGCGGGCGACTTCACGCGCCAGGTGCGCGCCGTGGTCGTCCTCGACCAGGGCGAGGGCCAGGTCAATGCCCGCCGTCACGCCGGCGGAGGTGACGACGGGCCCGTCCCGGACGAACAGCGGATCCTTGGCGACCCGCACGCGCGGGTAGGCGGCGGCCAGCTCCCGGGCCAGCTCCCAGTGCGTGGCCGCGCGACGGCCGTCCAGGAGCCCGGCCTCGGCCAGCACGAAGGCCCCCGCGCACACGGAGGTGACCCGCGTGGCGCGGGCGGCGAGCGCGGCGGTCAGCTGGACGAGGTCGGTGTCCGCGACCGCCCGCCGCCAGTCACGGCGCCCCGGGACGACCAGGGTGTCGACCCTGCGCGGCAGCCCGGCCACCGTGCCGTCCACACCCACACGCACCCCCGACGACGTACGGACATCGCGTCCGGACGGGGACACGACACGCAGGTCGTACTGAGCACCGTAGGAGTTGGCCGTGGTGAAGACCTCGACCGGGCCGCTCACATCGAGGAGCTGCACGCCGTCGAAGGCGACGACGGCGACGACGCGGCGGCCCGCCCTGCCCGCGCGCGCTACTCCGCCCATGGCGAATCCAGGATGGTGCGCACGAAGTCGCCCCGCTCGAACCCGGGGACGTAGGCCTCCAGGACGTCCGCCTTGACGTTGCCGAAGGTCGTCTCCGGCTTGGGGCGGATCCCCTCGGTGAACGCGTCGAGGATCCGCCGCTTGAAGTCCGGCCGCGGATGCAGCGCCACGACGGCCGCGCGGTCGGCCTCGGGGATGTCGTCGTACCCGAGGCCGAGCACGTCGTACTCCACCCCAGCCGTCACCAGGGCGACCTCCGGTTCCATGAACTCGGGGATGCCGGGCGTGGTGTGCAGGGCGATGGCGGTCCACACCCGGCGCACGCTGTCCTCGGGCACGCCGTGCCCCCGCAGAAACCGCTTCGCCTCGTCGGCGCCGTCCACCTCGAACCGCCGACCACTGTGGCGCGCCCCCTCACCGAGCCCCACGTCATGGAACATCGCGCCGACATACAGCAGCTCCGGATCGAAGCTCAGGCCACGGCTGCGGCCCTGCAGGGCACCGAAGAAGTACACCCGCCGCGAGTGGTGGTAGATCAACTCACTCGTGGTGTCACGGATCAGCTCGGTCGCCTCCCGCGCGACCTTCGTGTCAGGAACCACCACGTCCCCCGCCAGCACCCGAACGCTCGTCATGTCGCCCACCTCTCCGTCCGACACTCCCTGCCCACCCCTCAAGGATCACGCCGGGCGGAGTGCGCCGCCATGGCGGTACGGCCAGGCATCCCACAGATCACGACATCCGCCACGGCCGACCGGTCCGCGCCCCCCACGGCCTCTTGAGAAGCCCGGCCGTCCGCTACGCAGCGACCGCGCCGATCGCAGCCAGCAACGAGTGGGTGTGGCAAGGACCGCTGCAACGGCCCTCAGACGACGTCGAACTCGTTGCCCTCGGGGTCCTGCATGGCGACGGCGAATTGCCCCAAATCCGGCTCATCGTTGATCCGCAGCACGGTGGCACCAGCTTTGACCAGCCGCTCCACCGTGGCCTTGACCCGCTGTGCGCGGATGTCCAGGGGCACGTCACGGCCCCCACCGACCTTGAGGTCGAAGTGCCACCGGTTCTTGGCGGCCTTCGGCTCCGGAACCTGCTGGAACCACACCCTCGGCCCATGTCCCACAGGATCGATGATCGACTCCGGAACATCCCCGGCACCGGTCGGCAGCTCCGCCTCGGGCACCCCCGCCGCCGCCCAGTAAGCACGCCACGTGGCGTACCCACCCGGCGGAGGCTCAGGCACGTAGCCCAGGGCCTCGGCCCAGAAATTCACCAATCTCTGCGGATCGGAGCAGTCGATCGTCAGCTGCAGCGTCATCTCCATACCCGGAGCGTCCCAGGCAGGTCTGACAGTCGGGCCACTTGCGCGACAGGCCCTGGTCAGCGCGGTGGGGAATCGCCCACCGCCGAGGCCGCCCTGACCCCGCTTCGCAGAGCCGCTCACGGAGGCCCCGGCCGAGTCCTGGTCGTCGTAGGCTCGGCGGCATGAGCAAGCCCCTCGTCGCCCTTCTCAGCGGAGCCGGTGTCTCGACGGACTCCGGCATCCCGGACTACCGCGGGCCCAACGGGCTGTGGCGGCACGACCCCGAGGCCGAGAAGCTCGTGACGTACGAGTACTACATGGGCGACGCGGGGATCAGGCGCCGGTCGTGGCAGATGCGGCGCGCGAACCGGACGCTCCAGGCGGAGCCCAACGCGGCGCACCACGCGGTGACCGCGCTGGAGCGCTCCGGGGTGCCGGTGCGGGTCCTCACGCAGAACGTCGACGGGCTGCACCAGCTCGCCGGGACGCCGGACCGCAAGGTCCTGGAACTGCACGGCTCCGCCCGGACCGTGGTGTGCACCGTGTGCCAGAAACGCGGCCCGATGACAGACGCGCTGGCTCGGGTCGAGGCGGGCGAGAGCGATCCGCCGTGCCTGGACTGCGGCGGCATCCTCAAGTCCGCGACGGTGATGTTCGGTGAGCGTCTCGACTCCGCCGTCCTCGGTGAGGCCGTGGCCATCGCCGAGGCCTGCGACGTGTTCATCGCGGTCGGCACCAGCCTCCAAGTGCAGCCCGCGGCAGGGCTCGCGGGCCGCGCCGCCGACCACGGCGCCCGGCTCATCATCGTCAACGCCGAGCCGACTCCGTACGACGACCAGGCCGACGAGGTCATACGCGAGCCGATCGGGACGGCGCTGCCCGCGCTCCTGGAGCGGATCGGCGATTGGTAGTGCTTCGTCAGACCCGCTACCAAGGTCTCGACACCCTCCATGACCTCCTGCGGTGCTGGACCGGCCCCTGCACCACCTGCGACCGCCGACTCACCACGCGCAGCACCAGAGCCAGGACGTGACGAAGTGCTACCGGGGCCCCGTCAATCCGCGGGATCAGGCGGCCACGGCCCCAGTTCGGGCAGGTGGAGGCCGGTCGTGCTCAGGTGACCGTCGATGCTGCGGCCCGCCATCCAGGCCGCGAGGTCACGCACCGCGCCGGAGACCTCGACTGTTGTCCCCGTGCCCAAGGCCTGGGTGAACTCATGGTCGGTGGCCCGCAAGAGCAGGCGAGTGCCGGCCGGGGCGCGGTCGGACAAGAACTCCAGAGCGTGCAGGGCGAAGTCCAGCGGCCAGTCGCCGGCACGGTAGCCGAAATCGAGGTCGACGGCGTGAATCTCCACCTCCCTCCACCGGGCCAGCGCGGTGTCCACCACCGTGGCATGGCGGAACCGGACCGCGCGCCCCCAGTCCCCCTCCGCCAGCCCGCTCCAGGCGTCTTCCAAAGCCCCTTGGGCCAGCTTCAGTTCCTCACGCAGCTCCGCCAAAGGCCGGGCCGCACCTTGGTCGATGGACTGGTCACGCCCGTCCTGGCCGCCGTCGTACATGTCGATGACCTCGCCCTGCAGCGCGCCCCGTGCCTGCCTCTCGAAGGCACGAGCGTTGTCTGCGAGGTGTTTGAGGACATGCCCACGGGTCCACCCCGGCAGGGCGGAAGCCGCATCCTTCTGCCGGTCATCGAGGCGATCGAGTAGTTCCAGCAGCAGGGCGTGCGCTTGCGAGACGCGGCGCACCAGATCGTCAGGGGTTAGAGGCGAGTTGACCACTGTCGCACCTTAACCGTTGATCGATTTCCGATACAGGGACCAGCACACACGGTGTTCGCCGTGGTTGTCGGGCGGCGTTGGACTGCGCCCGCGTCCCACTTCGCCCGCACCAGCAGATCCTGCGTCTGCCGCTGTTGGCGCGACGACCGCCACGGGCACGGCGCCGATGTCGAGCGTCTGCTCGCCGTCACGACGAGTGGAAGCCGGTCCGCCCGTCGGATCAAGGAGCGATCAGGGAGCGATCAAGGAGCGATCAACAGACGGGCGGATGAACGCCTGTGCGAGGATCGCGGCGTGAATGATCTACGTTTCCGTCTCGCTGACGACATCGACCTCCCTGCTGTCGTCCGGCTCCGTGACGACGCTGCCCGTTGGATGATCGGCCAGGGCATTACTGGTCAGTGGCGCCCCGGTGAGCTGGGTGCGGAACACTTCCGGCGGATCATGGAGCGCGGGGAGGTGTGGCTCGCGGAGGCTGCTGATCGTGTGGTGGGTGCCTGGGAGTTGTGGTGGGAGGACGAGGACGCGTGGGGGCCGCAGCCGCCGACGGCCGGCTATGTGCACCGGCTGATGGTGGACCACGGCAGTGTTCCGGCCGGGACCGGTCGGCACCTGCTGCGCGTCGCGGAGCGCCGCGTCGCCGAGGTCGGCCGACCTCTGGTCCGGCTGGACTGCCTGGCCGGCAACGACCGTCTCAGTGCGTATTACCTCAAGGCCGGCTACCAGGTGGTCGGGCGCAAGGAGGGCAAACCGCAGCCGGGCGGTCCGCCGAAGTCCTTCACGCTCCTCGAAAAGCCCGTGGGTGCCTCGCGCTCGGCTGCGGGAGTCGTACGTCACGCTCAGTGAGGCCCGCGGGGCCGCAGGCGGCTCAGTGCCCGCATGGCCTCGCGCTCGACTCGTGACAGGTCGTGGAGGACGGCTCCTGCCTGTACGAGGTCCTGCTCGCTGCCCGATGTGCCCGCTCGCGCGATGAGTGTCGCTGCTTCCGTCCACAGCGTGGCCGCCTCCGTGTAGAGGGTGAGGCCGGTGCGCAGGTGGCCGCTGTCGAGGTGGTGGGTGCATGCGGCGAGGAAGTCACGGTAGAGGTTGCGGAAGAGGGCGCCTCCGGTGCCTGCCTGTTCCATGAGGAGGGCGGCTTGCGGCAGGTCCCGCTGCGGGTCGTCGGCGCGCCGCAGCCAGGTGCGTACGAGCTTCCCGGCCTTCTCGATCCCCCGGTGGCCGAGGTTGGCGATCGGAGGGTCGAGGAAGGCGTCGGCGCACGCGGTGATGGCGGGGACGATCCGCTCTCGCGGGGGCGGCGGGTTCCGGGTGGCGGTAAGGGTGAAGGAGCGGTGTGCGGCGGTCATCGGGCCGCGGGCAGCTCTGGCCTCGGCGAGGCTGGTCAGACTGGTGGACACCGCTCCGCCCTGCTGAGCGGTGTCCACCAGGTGGGCGTCGCGGTCGTCGTAGCCGTAGAGGGCTACGACATGGCCGCCGAAGTGCACCTTCGACGTGAAGTACTCCAAGTGGTAGCTGTCGAGTTGGAGTCCCACGGGGCGATCGGCGTCGATCACGGCTGCCACGTTCCGCCAGGCCTTGCGGGGCGAGGTGGTCTCCTCGACCTGGAGTTCCAGGTCGAGGGCGGCGGCCAGGTTCCTGGTGAGGTCGAAGGGCTTGACCCGGCCCGCGAGGAAGGGGAAGCCCATGCTCTTGCTGTCCCAGTAGAGGAAGGACAGTCCGGAGCCGAGGCCGAAGAGCATGGGCTCGGACAGATCGATGCCTTGGTGGCGCAGCAGTACCCCCAGGGCCGTCGTCTCGCAGTGCTGGCCACCGCGGGCGTCGATGTCCCCGACCGTGGTCATGTCGTGCCTTCTTCCTCTACGGGGACGATCAGCCGGGTCATCAGTTCTTCCGGCGGCGCCTCGGCCGGTCCGACGAGGTAGGCCTCGCGTACGGGCGCCCGCGGGCTCAGGCCGCGCTCGTGGACGGCGGCGAAGAGCGCGTTGTAGGCCAACGGCAGTTGGGCGTAGGGCCCGAGGTGCAGGGTCTCGGCGACGAGTGCGCCGGGCAGCGTCTCGACGTCCTGGCCGGGCGGCTCCGCCCCGTGCCGCGGCAGCTCCACGCCGACGGCGATCTCCATCCGGTCCTCCAGGTCCAGCGGGTACAGCCCCCACAGCGGCGGCTCCCACACCGTGCCCGCCGCGCCGAGCCCGGCGAACAGCGGCCCCACGCACGCCGCGAAACGCTCGCCGATCTCCGCGGGGGCACACACCCCTCGCACCACGGCGAGGCGTCGCTCCGGCTCCCTGCTCAAGCTCACGTCGTAGCCGGGCAGGCCGCCCTCCGCCAGCCGCTCCAGAAGCCCCAGCCGCGCCTGGTCCCGGCCGATCCGCTCGGCCAGCCGGTCCCGCTCGGCGCGCAGGATCCGCGCCCTGTCCTCGGGCCCGGCGGCCAGGGCCCGGGCGATCACTGCCAAGGGGAGGTCCAGCTCGCGCAGCAGGGCGATGGCCAGGGCGTCCCCCGCCTGTTCGGGCGCGTAGTAGCGGTATCCGGAGGCGCCGTCCACGCGGACCGGCGCCAACAGCCCTACGTCGTCGTAGTGCCGCAGTTGCTTGACGCTGAGCCGGCACAGGCGGGCGAAGCGCCCGATGGTGAGAAGGTCGTCGTGCACGTCCTCATCGTGGACCTTCCCACCGTGGGAGAGTCCAGCGTCGGGCCCGTACGGGCGACCGGGTCACCCGGCGGCGCCCTGCGCGAGCCGGGTCAGCGGCGCGTGAGCGGGGCCGTGGTGGCTGGCGTGTCCGCGCGGCGCGTGAGCGGGGCCGTGGTGGCTGGCGTGTCCGCGCGGCGCGTGAGCGGGGCCGTGGTGGCTGGCGTGTCCGCGCGGCCCGCGGGCCGCGGCCAGGGCCGCCGCGACGCGAGGGCCGCGCTCCATCGCCTCCGCCACCGCCAACACCTGGCGGGCGCCCAGCCCGGCCGCGCGGGCCAGCTCGCCCGTGACGCGGACGGCGTGCGGATCGGCGTACGGGCGCAGCGCGAGCCGTCCCGTATGCGGGAACCGTCACCTGCCTTTATTTATGGGCAGGTTGGGCATGCGAGAGCCGGCGGTGCGCGATCCGGAGTTGCCGACGGAGTTGCCGACAGCCTTGGCGTAGCGCTCGGCGAGGTGCGCGAACGCGCTGGTGAGTTCGGGCGGGCCGATGACTTCGATGTCGGCGTCGAAGCGGCCGATGGCGGCGGCCAGGCCGGTCCACGACCAGGATCCGAGGACGAGGCGGCAGCGGCCGGGGGCGAGCGCTTCGACGATGCCGTCCCGGGCGAAGCCGGCGACGGCGGGGGCGGGGAGGTCGAGGACGACTTCGCCCGTGCAGGGCCATTCAGTACTCGTGCCGTCGCTGCCGCGGAAGCGACTGGTGACGAACTCGGACACGGTGCCCCCGGGCAGTGCGCGCGGGGTGAAGCGCGGGCCGGTGGGCGTGCGGGGGTGGATACGGTCGACGCGGAAGGTCCGCCAGTCCGCACGATCCAGGTCCCAGGCCAGGAGGTACCAGCGGCCGTACCAGGTGACCAGGTGATGCGGTTGCACCCGGCGGGGCCGGTCGTCTGCGCATGGCCGGTCGGCGGCTGGACGGTCTGCGGCTACCCGGTCTACGGCGTAGTCGAAGCGGAGTTCCGCGTGGGCGTGGACGGCCGCGCCCACGTCCACCAGGACTTGGGTGTCGACGGGTGCCGTGTCCCGGCTTTCGGGCGGGTGCACGGCCGTGACACACAGCATCTCGATGCGCTGGCGCAGTCGGGACGGCATGACCTGCTGAAGGGTGCTCAGGGCGCGGGCGGCGTCATGGGCGACCGCACCGCCGACCGTGACGGTTTGCAGGGCGACGGCCAGCGCGATGGCCTGGTCGTCGTCGAACAGCAGCGGCGGCAGATCCGCGCCCGCGTCCAGACGGTACCCGCCGGCGGGCCCCTTGAAGGCGACGACCGGGTAGCCCAGGTCGCGCAGGCGGTCGACGTCGCGGCGCACCGTGCGCTCGGTGACCTCCAACCGCGCGGCGAGATCCGCGCCGGACCAGCCGCGGCGCACCTGAAGCAGCGACAGCAGAGCGAGCAGCCGCGAGGACGTTTTCTGCATGCCCGCCATTGTGCCCGCAGTACAGGACACATCCTGTCCGCTACCTCTGCGACGGTGGAACCACAGCCACCGAGGACGTATGCGTGTGGCGCTCATCCATCGAACCGAGAGCAAGGGGCTTCCAGATGTCCGTCACGACCACCACCCACCTCAATTTCCGGGGCGACGCGCGTCAGGCGCTGGACTTCTACCAGTCCGTCTTCGGCGGCCGCACCGTCGCGATCACCTACAAGGACGCCGGTAACGTGCGGAACGAGAACGAGGCGGACTGGGTGATGTGGGGCGAGGTGGCCGGGGACAACGGCTTCCACGTCATGGCCTACGACGTGCCCTCCGAGCTGCCGTGGAACCAGGGGGACAAGCCGTTCTTCGTCTCCGTACGCGGTGACGACGCCGACGAGATCACCACCTTGTGGCAGCGGCTGGCGCAGGGCTCGACGGTGGTGCGGCCCCTGGAACCCGCCCAGTGGGCCCCGCTGTACGGCATGCTCACCGACCGCTTCGGCGTGACCTGGGTCCTGGACGTCACCGCCCCGTACAACGGCTGACCAGGCCGACTGCGCCGGCCGTCGGGGATGTCGACGGCGGACGCCCACAGCGAGGACGAGGCCCCGACGCATTGTCACGGGCTGGCTACGGGTTCCGTCGGGAGCGTCTCAGGGCGGGGTGCGTGCGCCAGGGTGTTCGGGACGGGGTATGCACCGCGCCGGAGCAACTCCCGGTACGGTCATAGGAGTTCGAGGGGGAGCCATGTCCATCACGTTCCACAAGTCGTTCCGGATCTTTCCGGGTGTCCGACTGAAGATCAACGGCCGCAAGTGGTCGATCACGCTGGGCGGGAAGCACGGGCACCACACCATCAACTCCGACGGACGGCGCGAGTCGTCGCTGCATCTGCCGGGGTCGATCAGGGTGCGGCGCGACCACCACCGCCACTGAGAGCGGGCAGTCTCAGTCACGTCCGGCGGCGCCCGGCCGTACCGTCACGACCACGTCGGTACCGCCGGGCGCCCCAGCCCACACCTGCCGGGCCCGCCCGGGCGCCACGCTCCGCGTACTGACCCACGCCTCGCGGCCCGACACGGCGATCCGCCACCCGCCGGCGCTCGGCGGCAGGGACAGCAACGTGGTGTCCGGCCGCTTCGCCGCCCGGTAGGCGAGGCGGTACGTGCCGCGTCGCACGTCGTGGGCCTCGGCCCGCACCGCGCCCGCGACCGCAGGGGCGTACGGCGTGGCGGTGCGCTCCTTGTTCGTACGGAAGCGGCCGTCGCCGTCGAGGGCGCAGTAGCCGCCGCCGTAGCACCAGACGTACGCCGCCCACCCCGACGCGTAGCGGGTGAACGAGGCGAGGGCGTCGTCGTGGAAGCGGCGCATGTTCGGCAGTCCGCTGTTCAGCGGGCCCCACTCCCCCACGACGACCGGGATCGACTGCTGGCGCGGGTAGGCGGTGACGGCGTTCTCGTACGCCGTGATCCAGCCCGCGGCGGGGTCGTAGTCGGCGCCCGCCTCCATCGCGGCGTTGTAGAAGTGCGGGGCGTACACGACCCGTTTGTCCCGGATGCGGCCGAGGCCGGTGGGCACGCCTTCGCCGACGATCGGGGTCGGCTCGACGAACAGCCAGTTCTCGCGGTCCTGGGTGCGGATGGCGGCGGCGAGGCGGTTGTACATCGGGGTGAGGTGCGTGGCCTCGATGCGGCGGGCGGCGGTCGCCAAGTCCTCGCCCGCGCGCAGCTCCCCCATCGGTTCGTTGATCAGGTCGTAGCCGAGGACGGCGGGGTGGGTGCCGAAGCGGTCGGCCAGCAGGCGCCACATGCGTTCCTGGGCGCGGCGCAGGTCGGCGTCCTCGTAGAGGTGGGTGAAGGCGCACTGGACGGCGGGCTCGAAGTACTCGGAGAACCAGTCGTCGGGGTGCGGCGTGAACGGCAGGCCGTCGGTGCGGGTCGCCCACGCCGGGATGCCGCGGTGGCCGAACGCCGGCCCGAAGACGTCCTGGTGGGCGTCGATGAGGACGTGGATCCCGTAGGTGTCGGCCCAGTCGAGGATCCGGCGGATCTTGCGCAGGTACGCCTCGCTGTACTGGCCGCGCCGCGGCTCCAGGTCGTCCCAGAAGACCAGCAGACGGGTGAAGTTGAAGCCGTTGGCGCGCAGGTCGGCGAAGTGCCGTTCGGTGATGGCGCTGAGGGCGTCCGGGCCGGTGTGCTGTTTGTCCTCGACGTTCCAGCCGCGCAGGGTGAGGGTGCGGCCTCGGTCGTCGGTGAGACGGGGGATGGTGCCGGCGGCCGGGGTGGCGGACCCGATCCCGGCGCCGCCTCCGGCAGTCGAGCCACCGCGTACGCGCCCTTCGGCCGATGCCAGGCCCGCGCCCAGCAACGCGGTGACGAGCAACGCGACCAGGGCCGCCAGGCCGAGGCGGCGCGTGCGTCGCCCCCCGCCCGTGACGCACGAACTCTCTCCCAGGACGCGCGAGCGTTCACCCATGGCGCACGAGCCTACGTCCCGCACCGCAGTACCGGACCACCCCGATCCAGCCGGTCGTTCGTACCTATGGCTGTCGCCGCCCAGTCGTCCACGTCGACGTACTCGTGACCCGCCTCGTTGAGGCCGCGTCAGCCTCCGCCGCGGATCATCGACATGAGCTGCCCGTGGGTGTCGGCGTCGGCGGCTGCGAGCAGTCCGCGACCTGCCTGCCCGAGCGGGGCGCCGTCGATCCCCGTGACGACGCAGCCCGCGGCCCGGCAGAGTGCGATCCCGGCGGCGAAGTGGACGCTCCCTGAGAGGTCACCGCCGTCGGTGACGTACGCGGCCCGTTTGCCGGCCGCGACCCAGGCCAGCGCCAGCGTGGTGGACACGACCCGTGGCCGGAACCGTGCGCTGAAGTCGGGGTGGGCGAGCAGGTCGACGGCCCGGAACCCGGGTGCGCCCGGGAACGGCGGATCGAGGTTGACGTCCACCAACTGCGTGGCGGGCGTCGGCACCAGCGGGGCGTCGGCGCCGTCCTGCCGCACCCAGGCGGACGTGCCGTCGGTGCCGAACACCTCGCCGCTGAACGGGTCGGCCACCGCCGCCGCTCCGCCGCGCAGTGCCACGTTGACCGCCACCAGCATGCTGCCGACGGCGTAGTTCAACGTCCCGCACAAGGGGTCCACCAGCCACCGGCGCTCGGCGTCGGCGGCGCCGTGCCGGCCGCCCTCCTCGCCGAGCACCGCGTCCTCGGGCCGGGCGGTCCGGATCACGTCGAGGATCGCCTGCTCCGCCTGGATGTCGGCGGCGGTGGCGAAGTCCCCGTCGCCCTTGTCGACGCGCGTGAGCCGCTGACCGTACAAGGTCCGCACCACGTCCGCGCCGGCACGCGCCCCGGCTATCGCCACCTCGGCGTCATCAGAACCCGCAGATGAGTTGATCATGTCGCGCAGACCACCTAGGCTCTCGCGCTCCCGTCCGGGTGCAGGGCGTCGAGGATGAGGGTGAGGCCGAAGGTGAACTCGTCGGCGTAGTCGTAGCCGGGCTTGAGGGCGTGCTCGGTGGCGAGCTCGGTGAGGTGGGGGTAGGTGTCGGCCGGCAGGTCACTCAGGAGGGCGCCCGCGGCCTCGTCCCGTTCCGCCGAGTCGCTGAACGGCAGGCTCAGCTCCTGGATCACGAAGCCGTACAGATAGCTGTCGATCAGCGAGACGGCGTGCGCCGTCATCGCGACGGAGAAGCCTCCGGCGCGCAACGCGCCGATGACCGCGTCGTGGTGGCGCAGGGTCGCCGGGCCGGGCCGGGAACGGGAGTCCATCAGGGCGACGGCCCAGGGGTGGCGCCGGAGCACGGTGCGGGCGGAGGCCGCGCGGTGGCGCATGGCGCTCTTCCAGTCCGTGTCGCGCGGCGGCAGGTCGATCTCGCCGAACACCACGTCCACCATGCCGTCGAGGACGTCCTCCCGGCCCGCGACGTGGTGGTAGAGCGACATCGCCTCGACGCCCAGCGGTTCGGCGACGGCCCGCATGGTGAGCGCGGCCGGACCCTTCTCGTCCGCGACCGCCACCGCCGCACGGATCACCCGCTCACGGCTGAGCGGAGTGCGCTCAGTACGCGAAGTGCGCTCAGTGCGCTCAGTGCGCTCAGTGCGCGCCGGAGTCTCGCGCCGCCCTTTGCCCGTCTCAGGCATGCGTACCTCCTCAGCACTCCCCTTGACCGCCTTACAGCATAAGGCTAGCTTGCCTTACACCATAAGGTCCGCATTCCGGCGAAGGGCTGCGCCATGGACACGGATCACGTGAAGAAGGTCTGCGTCATCGGGGCTTCGGGGAAGCTCGGCCAGTACCTGGTCCGGCACGCGCTGGAGCGCGGTTACGAGGTGGTCGGCGTGTGCCGGGAGCGCAGCATGCCGAAGCTGACCGCGTTCGAAGGCCGGATGACCGTCGTCCCCGGGCCCACGGACGACCCGGAGGTGATCCGGCGGGCGGTCGCCGGGTGCGACGGGGTGCTGACGGTCCTTGCGCCCTGGGGCGTGCGGCAGTACGCGTCGGGGACGGCGCAGGCGGTCCTCGACCACGCGCGGCCGGGCGCACGCCTGGTCTTCTCCTGCGGCTGGCACATCACGCGCGACGGCAAGGACCGGTACACGCGGATGTTCACCCTCGGCGTCCGTGTGGCCGCCCTCCTGGGCAAGCTCGTCCGCGCCGTCGAGATCGACGACCAAGTCGAGGCGTGCCGCCGGGTGTTCGCCAGCGACACCCGGTGGACCGTGGTGCGCGGCAGCACCCTGAAGGAGGGCGACAGCCAGGGCCTGCCCGTGTGGAGCCGACACGTGGGCGACCCGATCCTGGCCAGCGACCTGACGCGCCGGGTGGACTTCGCACTGTTCATGGTCGAAGCCCTCATCGACGACGCGCTCGTCCAGGAGGCCCCGGCGATCGTCGGCCGTCTCACCCCGAGCGCCCTCGCCCACCGCGGCGGCTCCCCCGACATCCCCGCCTCCTGACCGGGCGCTCCGCGGGGCCATGCGGCCAGGTATCCCCTTCCGGCACGTGCGGGCCGGTGGCGTCCAGGTGGAACATCCAGCAGTACCCACACGCGGCAGCACGCACTCCCGCCCCATCAGAGGGCGCTTCCCGCCCTGCGTGAGCGCTCCACTGACCCCTTCACTGCCACCGCCCGACCGCGCCTCGCCACGGGCCTCCTTGCGCTCGGCCACGGCTGCTAGCTTCACGACGTCGGCGGCGTGGCGCATCGGGGGAGGCGGCGTTGATGGGCGAAGGCACGCATGGTGGCACGGAGGAAGCGCGCGGCACGGGTGAGCGGGGCTCGGAGGTGGTTGCCTCCGCAGGGGCGGAGGCGGCTGCGGCCGTGACTGCCACCGAAGCCACGGACTTGGCTGCCACCACCGCCTCGGGCCTGGCTGTAGACGAGGCCTCGGAGGCGGCCGGCGACGCGGCCGAGCATCTCGCCGCGGCGATCGGTACGGACGCCTGGCCCGTCGCCCGGGACGGGGCGGCCGCCCTCCTCGGGGAAGCGGGACGATCGGCGACCGAGCGGGTCCAGGCGTGGGCCGCGGAGGCCGAGCGGCTCGACGGCGCGGCGCGGGACGACTTCCTGTTCGACACGGTGCCCGGCTGGGAGGGGGCGTTGACGTCGGCACTCACTGGGCATCCCCAACGGAGCGCTCAGGCACGGCAGTTCACGGAGATGGTACGTGCGCTCCTGACGTCGCCGGGCGCGGCGGAGACGGCGGAGACAGGAGCCACGCAGGTCGCCACCGCCACGGATCACGGCACGGTCAACGCCGTTCAGAACGGCAACATTTACCACCAAGTCGTGCTCGGCCAGGTTGCGCGGCCACGGCGGATGAGTCGGGGTGCCGCGGGGGCGGTGGCCGGTGTCGCGGGCCTGGGGGCCGCAGGGGCCGGGGTCGCGGTGGCACGGCGCTCCCTGGCCGAGGAGGCCGCCGAGGCGGGGGCGAATGATCTCCCGCAGGGACCGTTGGCCGACCCCGCCGCATCCGTCCATCCGCCTGATGCCACCGGCGGACCGCCGTCCGCACCGCCTGCCACGGGCGCCGGAGGCTCGGCGGGTGGCGGGGGCTCGGCGGGTGCCGGAGCGTCCGTCTCGGGCGGCTCCGTCGCCACCTCCGCCTCGACCGTGATCGGCAAGGCCGCATCGCTCCTCGGCGTGGGCGCCGGAGGGGTCGGGGTGCCGGCTGTCGTCACCGTGGTGACGGTCGTGGTCGTCGCCGTCACGACCGTGACCGTCGTCGTGACCCGCAACGTCGAGCGCGCCTCGTGCGACTCCGTCGTCAACGGCCGTTCCGCGCCGACGGTGTTGGCCGAGGCGGCCCGGCGCACGGGCCTGACGAGCTACCGCTTCACCGTCACCCGCGGCACGCACCGCGTGATCGGCGCGGCCGACCCCAGGGCCCGCTCCGCCTGGTTCACCCAACAGGTCGGCGAGGGACCGGCCGTGGCCGGAACCATCGAGCGGGGCAAGGTCACGCTGCCCAAGGCCACGACCGCTCCCGCCGGGGCGGACAACGGCCTGGTCCGGCCGGACGGTGCCTTCACCGACGCGGTCGACCCCACCGCCGCCGCCCGGCTGGTGCAGTCGGTGTCCACCGCCGAGCGCGCCGGCTGCGACTTCACGGGGACGTTGGCGGGGCCGCGCGGCAAGGCGTCGGAGCGGGCGCGGGCCACGAGGCGGGCGTGGGGTGGACCGGCCGGGACGGAGGGGAACGCGCCGGCAGCCGAGAAGATCGCGCCGGCGGCCGAGAAGCAGGACCTGACGGCCGCCACGAACGACACCCCAAGCCCACCCTTACCCACAACCCCACCCACAGCCCCACCCGCACCAGAGCCCTCGACACCCATACTCACACCAAAGCCCTCACCCCCCACACCCCCCGCCCTCACCTCGGCCCCCTTCACCGCACGCATCGACACCCGTGGACGCCTGGTCCGCCTCACCGTCTCCTCCGTGGGACAGCCGGGCGGCAGCCCCGCCCTCACCGCCCGCTATTCGCACTTCGGCCTCGACGTCACCCCGTCCGTACCGCCCACCCCCTCGGGGGCCGCGTCCTCCGGGCCCGGCTCCACCGACACCGCGCAGGTGAACGGGGACTGGGACGGGACCTGGACCATCGGCTCGGCCACGGGCTCCTTCGACGCGAAGCTGAAGGCGGACGGCGATCGCCTCACCGGCCGTCTCACCGTGCTCGGCACCGGCGGCTGCAACCTGGGCGGCGCCCTCACCGGCACGCTCAAGGACAACCGCATCACGTTCGGTTCG
Source organism: Streptomyces flavofungini (assembly GCF_014650815.1). Taxonomy (GTDB): domain Bacteria; phylum Actinomycetota; class Actinomycetes; order Streptomycetales; family Streptomycetaceae; genus Streptomyces; species Streptomyces flavofungini. The sequence goes on along the minus strand of NZ_BMVR01000007.1, from coordinate 253,274 downwards.
GGGTCCGGCACCGCGCCCATCACCTTCACCGGAACCGTCCACGGCGACTCGATGAAGGGCAAGTTCGCCACGGGCTGCCGGGGGGCGGCGGGCTGGTGGGACGCCCGGCGGGCCGACTGACGGCCCGGAGCAGCCACGCCCGACCCCAGGAGGACCCGTATGACTCCCGAATGGCTCGCCACCCTCGCTGCGGCAGGCGCCGCCGGGCTGGTCGGCGCCGCCGGTACGGACGCCTGGCAGACCACCCGCGACCGCTTCCTGCGCCTGTTCGGCCGGGACGACCCGGACCGCACCGATACGGCGGCCCGGCGTCTGGACGCGTTGCGGGAACTGGCGCGGCGGCCCGACGCCGAGGCGGACCTGGCGCAGGCCCGCCACGACTGGCGCGTCCTCCTCCAACGCCTCCTGGCGGAACACCCTGACGCGGCCGGGGAACTCCAGGCCGCGATCGCCGCCCTGGCACCGCCCGGGCACCCCACCACGACGACGTACCAGCAACACGGCCGGGCGGAGGGCCACGGGCGCGTCTTCATGAACCAGCACGGCGACCTGTCGGTGCGGGACGTGCGGCGCGAACCAGACGACGACTGACCGAGACGGCCCCGCACCACCGCCCCGACGCCCGAGGTCTGCCACCCGACGCCCACCGTCCGCTCAAGCGCCCAACAGCTCAGCCAGCCTCTCCAGAAACACCCGCTGCCCCGCCACGAGCCTGTCCCCGGCCCGGTCCAGCGGGAGCCACGCCACCCGGTCCAGCTCGGGGAACTCCTGGACGCGGCCCGAGCCGCGCGGCCACTCCATGCGGAACGTGCCCGGCACCACGGTCCCCGGGTCGAGGTCGGCCTCGACGGCCCAGACGGTCACCGTCTTCCCGCCCGTCTGCCGCGCCTCGCCCAGCGGCTGATAGGGCGCGGCGGGGGCGGGCAGGCCGAGTTCCTCCTCGAACTCGCGCACGGCGGCGGCCAGCGGTTCCTCGTCGTCGCCGTATTCGCCTTTGGGAATCGACCAGGCCGCCTGGTCACGGCGGGCCCAGAACGGGCCGCCCATGTGGCCGATGAGCACCTCGGGCGCGGGGCCCGGGTGGCGGTAGAGGAGCAGTCCGGCGCTGCGGCGGCCGGTCATGACATCGCGAGGCGTGAGGGCTGCATGCCGTCGGACCCTATGCCCGCGTCGGCCCTGGAGGGGGATGGGGCGCGCGTCCTTCGCGGTCACGGGCGGGGCCGATGGCCGTCGTGTCACCCGGGTGCGGTACGAACTCTGTGTGAACCAAGAGATCCCAGCCGAGACCGTGCGTGTGTTCATCGCGCTCTCCCCGCCCGACGACGCGAAGGAGGAACTGGCTCAGGAACTCGCCCCCGCCTACCGCGCGTATCCGCGGATGCGCTGGAACCGCATCGAGGACTGGCACATCACCCTGGCGTTCCTCGGCGAGGTCTCCCAGGCGGCGGTGCCGGTGCTGCGCCCGCCGCTGGCGGACCTCGCGGCCGCCCACCGCCCGCTCACGCTGGCCCTGCGCGGCGGCGGGCACTTCGACGAGCGGGTGCTGTGGAGCGGGATCGACGGTGATCTCGACGGGCTGTCCTTGCTCGCCACCGAGGTGCGAGCCGTGGTCAAGGAGTGCGGAATCAGCTTCGTGGAGCGGCCGTTGCGCCCGCATCTGACCCTGGCCCGGGCCCGCCGCGACACGCCTTCCTGCGCGGTCGAGGCCGCCGCCGGTCTGCGCGGGTTCACCGGCCGCCCCTGGCAGACCGAGCGACTGCACCTGGTCGCCAGCAACATCGGCCGGGGCCCGGGCCCCATCCGGTACCGCGACGTCGACGCCTGGAACCTCGGCGGCGACCGTCACCACGCCGGGTAGCCCACCGCGGGCCGATGCCCGGCCTGGTCGACCTGCCCGGCCTGGTCGACCAGGCCGCCGCCTCCTGGATGTCGCCGCTCGTCCGGCTCGTGGTGGATGTCCTCCCTCCGGAGTCCGCGACGCCCGCGCGGCCTACAGCGGCTGTATCGAAATGTTCCGGTACCGCACCGCGTTGGCGTGGTCCTGCAGCCGGATCGCTCCCGCCGTCGGGCCCTCCGCCTCCCCCGCTCCGGTCGGCCCGTCGATGGCCACGTCGTCGTGGACCTTGACGCCGTTCCACACCAGAGTGAGGCGGGCGTCCGCCGTCTTCTTGCCGTTGTCGTCGAAGCGGGCCGCGCGGAAGGAGATGTCGTAGGTCTGCCACGTCGCGGGTGGCCTGGCGGCGTTGCTGTCGGGTGCCTTCTTCTTGTAGATCGCGCCGGCCTCGTCGTTGGCCGGGGAGTCGTCGCCGTAGGAGTCCAGGATCTGGATCTCGTACCGCTCCTGCAGATAGACGCCGCTGTTCGCACGGTCCTGACCGGTCACGTCGGGCGGCAGCTTCGGCAGCCAGAACTCGACGTGCAGCTTGAAGTCCTGGTACGCCTCCTTGGTGCGGATGTCGCCGCAGCAGACCTCCATCGCGCGGTCCCCGACGAGCGGCCACTGGGGGGTGCGGCCGTCGGTGTGCTGCCAGGGCGAGCGGTCGGCGCCGTCGAAGAGGGTGGTCGTGGCCCCCTGCGGGTGGACGGCGAGCAGGTCCAGGTTCAGGTGGCCGGTGTCGCCGTCGTCATGGCGGTACGTGATGGTGTTGGCGCCCGCCCGCAGCTTCAGCCGCTCGGTCCGCGTGGACCACTTGTCCCAGGTCCCCGTGGACAGGAGCTTCGTCTGGCGCACCTTCGTGCCGTTGACGTGGACGCTCAACGTCTTGGTCCCGGCGGCCGGGTGCGGTCCGTTGGCGTAGCGCAGGCCGACGTCGTAGGTGCCCGCCTTCTTCGCCCGGACGTCGAAGGTGGTGCTGGCGCCCTTGGTGCCGTAGCCGTCGACGAAGCCGCTGCCGGAGTACGCGGCGTGGTTGTCGTTGGTCCTGGCGCCGCCGTCGAGCCGGGCTTCCTCCGCCTCGTAGCGGGACTGCGGGGCGGGCTGCGCGCCGGGGATGCGGTTCAGCGTGTACCACGCCTCGGTGCTCCACAGGCTCTTGCCGCCCTCGGCGGTGAAGGGGCGGGGCGAGCGTACGTGGACGACGCGGTCGGGCTTCAACCCCGGGATCTCCAGTGTGACCTTCCTGCGGTCGGACGAGAGCGTCGCCGAGCGCACCGGCAGGGTCTCCTCGTCGACCTTGGGGCCGCCGTAGGCCGCGGTCGGCACGTAGCGCCACTGCTCGACCTGGTAGCGGGCGGCGAGCTTGTCGGCCGTCGCCTGGGAGACGGGCTTGGTGTACTCCATCTCGAAACCGGTCCGCGTGGCGCGCATGGCCTTGATGTCGAAGGCGTCGTCGCCCTGGGGCGTCAGCTTCTGCAGGCCGTGCTTCAGCTTGCCCGGCTGGCCCCAGTTGCCACCGGCACCCAGACCACCGGCGTACAGAGCGCCGTCGGGACCCGTGCTGATCCGGTTGACCCCGGCCTCAAGTCCCTGGGTGAAACGGAAGACCGCGCCCTGGTACTCGCCGCCGACCTTCTCCAGGGACGCCCGCTGCACGCCTCCGTAGGTCACGTCGCCGAAGAGCAACTGCCCGGCGAAGGTGCCCTCCTTCAGCAGGATCGGGTTGCTCGGCGAGTTGCCGATCTCGTTCTGCGGCAGCCACAGCACGGGCCGCGTGACGGGCTTGTCGTCGTAAGGCCCGTCGGGGTTCGTGTGGTGGTTGAAGAAGCGGCCCTGTTTGACGTGCAGGAGCTTCGACGACGGCAGCCAGCCGCCCTGGTTGTCGGTGGCGAAGAGATCGCCGTCGGGTCCCCAGCCGATGCCGTTGGGGGTGCGCAGGCCGCCCGCGACGTAGGAGACCGCGCCGGTGTCGCGGTTGACCTTGATGGTGGTGCCGCGGTTCTTCGCGGGCTGCGGGTCGGTGGTGGCGCCGCCGAGGTTGATGGCGACGGACAGGTTCAGATAGAAGAAGCCGTCCCGGTAGAGCAGGCCGAAGGCGAACTCGTGGAAGTTCTTGCCGAACGGCCAGGTGGCGACGGTCTCGTACGTGTCGGTGACGTCGTCGCCGTTGGCGTCCTTGAGCCGGGTCAGCTCGTGCTTCTGGGAGACGTACAGCGACCCGTCGACGTACTTGAGGCCCATCGGTTCCTTGAGGCCCTCGGCGACCTTCTTGGTGGTCACCTTCTCGGGGCCGGTGCTGCCGGTGACGTTGTCGAGGAGGTAGACCTCGCCCTTGGTGTTGTCGGTGCCGCCCCAGGTGGCGACGGCGAGGCGGCCGTCGGGCAGCCAGTCCATCGCGGAGACCTGCGGCTCGAACCCCTTGGGCCTGAGGTCGGTGAGCCGGTAGTCGGGGTGGACGCCGGTCAGCGGCAGCCCGTCGCCCGGCGTCTCCGTGGAGTTCGCGCACTCCTTGCGGCCCGGCGCCGTGACGCGCACGACGCCCGCGTCGGTACTGAGCACCGAGTTCGGTACGACGGCGAAGTCACCGGCGCCAGGCGGCTTCCAGGAGAGCGTGACCTGCTGCTCCCCGCCTGCCTCGAAGTGCTCGATCAGCAGGGCGTGGTACCCGGCCGTCAGCTCGACCGTGCCCTCCTTGGGGCTCGGCCCGTGCTGGCCGTCGTGGTCGACGACCCGCTTGTTGTCGATCAGCAGCCGGGAGCCGTCGTCGCTGGTGAGGCGGAAGGTGTAGGTGCCGTCCCGCGGGACGTTGAGGTTGGCGATGGTGTGCGAGACGAAGTTGTCGGCGAGGCCGCCGAAGTCCCCGGCCTCCTTCCAGTCGATGACCGGCTTCAGCTCGTCGACGTTCGGGGTCTGCCCCGGCTTCAGCTCGCAGAGCTTCTGCAGCGGTTGCTGCATGTCGTAGACGCGCTGCGTGACCCCGGGCTCCTGGGGCGGGAGTTCGACGAAGGGGCTCGGATCGTCGGCGGTGGTGGCCGGGGCCGCCCAGGCGGCTCCGGTCACCCCCGTGGCCCCGGTGATCCCGGCGAGGAGGGACCCGACGGCCAATAAGCTCAGGCGAGTTCGGAGTCTTCGGTGCGACCGTGCGCTCATTGCTGCTCCCGGCAGGTGCTGAGGCGGGTGGAGTGGAGCGGGCGAATTGGGGCGGGACGCTAGTCAGCTTTCGTCGAAGCCGGAAGCCCTTGCGTGACAAAGAACGCGACTTTTTCTTGAGCCAGGACAAAGCGCGATCAGCCGCCGCTGCCCCGCCGCCCACGACCTCCCCTTGCTGCCGGGCCGGACGTCAGGGGGCGATCCCCACCCCCGGCACCCGCCCCCACACCCGCTCCTGCGCCGCCGTCATCGCAGGCCAGGCATGCCCGCCGGGCCGCGCCCGCACCCGTGAGGCGTACTCCCCCGGCACGAACCGGCGGTCATAGAAGCAGCCCGTCCCGTACGTCGCGTCGAAGTCGGGACACGAAGCGGCCACGGAAGCCGGAGTGGGCTTCTTGCCCTTGCGCACCCACCCGTCCAGCGCCGCAAGGGAGTTGGCGTACTCGGCCGCGCTCAGCCCGCTGTGCTCGTTCTCCCGCGTGAACGTCTGCACCAGGTGCCGGGCCCGGCCCGCGCCGCGCAGCGTGGCGCGGTAGGCCGCCTCGTGTTCGACGAAGGCGGTCGGATCGTCGATGGCGTGCAGGGTCAGTACGGGGATCGAGACCTTTCCGGTGAGGTCGGCGTCGTACGACAGGTCGCGGACCGCCGTGGGGTCGGCCGAGAATCGCTGGACCCCGGCGTTCAAGGCCTTGTCGTCGTGGGAGCCGACGTAGCGCACGCCCTTGTTGCTGAAGGGATTGCGGCCGCCTAGGCGCTTGTCGACGATGTCGCGGAAGGTGAAGGTCGCGAACTTCAGGTGGGATTCCAGGGTGCGTTCCGGGATCCGGGTGACGGCGCGGATGTCGTCGAGGTTGCGCTGCTGGCGAGCCGTGCGGTCCGCGGGGGCCGAGCTCAGGCCGGTGCACTCCTGCAGGCGGGCTTCGAGGTCGCCGCCCGTCATCGTCGAGTCCTTCGGCAGCCCGCTCCACAGCGGGTACGGGGGCTCGGACGGCCGGGGGTGGTTCCGGCAGTAGTACTGGTAGACGACGCGCAGGTCCACGCGGTAGTCGTAGCCCCGCGAGCCGCCCCCGAGGACGCCGTTGGTGAGCAGCGCGCCGTCGTAGGGGCGGCTGCCGCGCGAGCCGTACGTCTCCACGGCCTTGGCGGCGACGTCGCCTCCCCAGGACTGGCCGTGGAGGTAGGTCTTCCGCGGTTTGCGGAACTCGCGCACGAACAGCTTCCGCAGGTTCTCGGTGTCCTCGGCCGCCATCCGCGTGCCGTAGCCGCCGCGACGGTACGACGAGCCCGCCCACGCGTACCCCTCGTCCACCATCACCGACCAGCGGCCCAGGTCGTCGATGCTGCGCTGCGGATCGGAGCGTGCGCCGAGGTCCGGGCCGCCGTGCGCGTGCAGGACCAGCGAGCCGTTCCAGTTCCGGGGGACGGCGATCGTGTAGTACGCGCCCTGGGCGTCCTTGCCGGTGTAGCAGGTGGCCTTCGCGCCGATGCTCGTCGGGCAGTCCGCGGGGCGGGGCCCTCCCGGGTCGGCCGCGGTGGCAGGTGCGGGTCCGGCGAGGCCCGCCGTGAGGACCACGGCGACGCCACCGGCGAGGACGGAGGCGTACCCCCGCCGGTGGGATGTGCCGGAACGGCGTGGTCGTCGAGCGGTCAGCCAATTGCCCATGAGTCGTCCTTCCCCGGGCCTCCGGACGCGGCCCTCGCGCGGAGGGCTTGATGCTAGGCACGGGGGAAGTGAGGTTCGAGCGCTTGGCGATTGCGTTCATATTGATCAGAGCGCGGCCCCCTCGCTCAGGGCGTCACGGCGCCCACCCCCGCCAGGCGCTCCGCCAGATAACGCTGGAACTGCCACAGCGGGCGCTCCAGGTGCGAGAAGCGGCCGCCCGACGGCGCGGGGTCGGTGGCGAGGCCGCGTTGCACACCCCGGACGGCCACCAGGTCCTCCGCCTGGATGATCTCGAACTGCTGCCGGGACGCCTCCACATAGGCGTCGAAGCCGGGGCGCTGCCTGGCCTCCGCCGGGGCCAGTACGGTGACGAGCGCGTCGTGGGTGAGGGGGCCCGTGGGGACCCAGCGCACGAAGGTCACGCTGTCGGGCAGCAGGGCCATCGCCATGTTCGGGAAGACGCCCGCGACCGTCATGCCGGAGAGCTGGCGCAGGCCGAGGCCGGGGATGAGGGTGCCGACCAGCTCCCTGCCGTCCGGTCCCTGGGGGATCTCCATGTCGGGGGCGAACGGGGTGTACATGCTGAACCCGCGCCCCTCGCACTCGTCGACGACGGTGTCCTTGCCGGGGACGATCCGGTCGAGGGTGTTCGCGTGTGAGCCCATGTGGTGGTAGTTCTCCGAGCCGTTCTCGAACGCAACCTTCCAGTTCGCGGGGACGCCGTCCCAGCGGGCCGTGTACGCGACGACCAGGTCGTCGAGGCGGTACGGCGCCAGGGTGGCGTCCAGCGCGGTCAACTGCGGGGCGAGCGGTGCCGCGTCCGGGTCCGCGCTCACCATCAGCAGGCCGTGCCACACCTCCAGGCGGTACTGCGGGAGTCGGCAGGCGGCGCGGTCGAATTCGACCTTGTTCATCAGCGGGGCGCCCGCGAGCTGTCCCGCGAACTCGCCGTTCAGTCGGTACGTCCAGGTGTGGTAAGGGCAGGTGATCCGTTTGAGGGAGCCCTGGTCGGGGGTCGTCTCGGGCGGCAGTACGTCCATGAAGCGGTGCCTGCACACCCTCGACAGGGCGTGCAGGTCGCCGTGCTCGTCGCGCGTGATGACGAGGGGGACGCCCAGGTCGTCGACGCGCACATAGTCGCCGGGGCGGGAGACCTGGGAGACATGGCCGACGCACAGCCAGTCGCTCCGGAAGATGCGGTCCTTCTCCAGCTCGTGGAAGTCCGCGCTGGTGTAGGCCCGGGCGGGGAGCGTCTCACCGCGCTCCAGGGGCAATTCGGCGAGCCTGGCCAGTTCGTCGAGCAGGGAGGGAAGTCCGTCGTGCAGCATCGTGCCACCGCCTTCAGTCCGGGATCTCCTTTCATGCTCCGCCGCGGCCGGCGGAGCGGGATCGACAGCCTGAACGACATTCGGGTACATCCTTTGGCTGACCCGGGCAATCCGGATGTCCGATGCACGGGAGACAGGCAGTCGGCTTCACCTGCGCCCCACCTAAAAGGTCTAGGCCAATGATCGACGCCCGGGGCACGTGAGGCGAGGGCCAATACCGGCCAGACTCACTCCGCGACCATCCCGAAACCCCTGCCTGTGCAGCACATTTGAGCACACACCGGCATGGAACCACTCCTTGACGCGGTTGATTGGTATAGGCCAATATCCACCTCGTTCGCACCGCTTTCGCCGCGGTCGACCGATCCGCCGATCCCGCACCCCGCTCCTCCGGAGGTCCCTCATGGCAAGCGACAGCCACCCGCGCCTCACCCGGCTGGCCAACTCCGTGCTCCAACCGGGCTTCGCGGGCACCACCGCCCCGGACTGGGTGCGCCGCCGGATCGCCGACGGGCTCGCGTCCGTCGTGCTCTTCGGCCGCAACATCGAGAGCCCCGAGCAGGTCGCCGCGCTCACCGCGGCCCTCCGCGCGGAGAACCCCGACCTGATCGTCGCCATCGACGAGGAGGCCGGCGACGTCACCCGCATCGGCGCCCGCACCGGCGCCTCCTGGCCGGGGAACCTCGCGCTCGGCGCCATCGACGACCCCGACCTCACCGAGCAGGTCGCCCGCGACATCGGCCGCCATCTCCGGGCGATCGGCGTGTCGTTGGACTTCGCGCCCAGCGCCGACGTGAACTCCAACGCGATGAACCCGGTCATCGGGGTCCGCTCCTTCGGCGCGAGCACGGACGTGGTGGCCCGGCAGACCGCCGCCTGGATCCGCGGCCTGCAGTCCGTCGGCGTCGCCGCCTGCGCCAAGCACTTCCCCGGCCACGGCGACACCGACGTCGACTCCCACCACGGCCTGCCGCGGTTCACGGCCGACGCCGACGAGATCGCCCGGACCGCCCTGCCGCCGTTCGCCGCCGCGATGGACGCGGGCGTCCGCGCCGTCATGACCGCGCACATGCTCGTCCCGGCGCACGACAGCGAACTGCCCGCCACGCTCAGCGGCCCGATCATCAACGGCCTGCTGCGCGAGCAGCTCGGCTTCACCGGCCTGGTCGTCACCGACGGCATCGAGATGGGCGCCGTGACCGGCCCGTACGGCATCACCGGCGCCACCGTCCGGGCGGTCGCCGCCGGCGTGGACGCGGTGTGCGTCGGCGGCGAGAGCGCCGAGGAGTCCACCACCGTGGACCTCGCCGACGCCCTGGTGCGCGCGGTGCTCGACGGCACCCTGCCCGAGGAGCGCCTGACCGAAGCGGCCGCGCGCGTGGGCGAGTTCGCCACCTGGTCGGCCGCCCTCGCGCGGCAGGCGGACCCCGACGCGGACACGTCGGACATCGGCCTGGTCGCCGCCCGCCGCGCCGTGCGGGTGCATCGCAGCGGCAACGGCGCCGGACTCCCGCTCACGGCCGACCCACACGTCGTCGAGCTCTCCCCCACCATGAGCCTCGCCGTCGACGGCGCCACCCCGTGGGGCGTCGGCGAGCCGCTGCGCGCGCTGCGTCCGGGCACGACGTCGGTGCGCATCTCCGAGTCCGAGCTGACCGGCCAGGACGACCTCCTCGACCGCGTCGCGCTGGCCCCCGCGAACGGCCGGGACCTGATCGTCGTCGTCCGGGACGCGGCCCGGCACCCCTGGATGTCCCAGGCGCTCCAGGGCCTGGTGCGGCGCCGCCCGGACGCCCTGGTGGTGGAGATGGGAGTTCCCGCGGGCGAACAGGTCGGCGCGGTCCATCTCACGACGTACGGCGCCACCCGGGTCTCCGGCATCGCCGTCGCCGAGGTGCTCGTCGGCGCCTCCTGAGCGCCGGGGCGGCCCGGCCACGGGCCGCCCCGCAGCCGTCCGCAAGGCAGCCCGCAACCAGGCCCGTCCCAGGCACTCCGCGCGGCCCTCGGGGGCAGTTCGTGATGCCCTTTCGGGCAGCCCAAAGGGCACATCCAGGGGTCGCGCGCCTGGTCACTGACGCGCTAACGCACCCGGTTCGGGCGGGGGTTGACTTCGCCCTTGGTCTAGTCCATCTTTGGTGGAAACCGAAGCTGGTCTAGTCCACTACGGGAGGCGGGCGCCGGGCCCAGGAGTCCGGTGCGAACCCCGCCGAGGAGTGGCACGGCCCGCGTCGCGCGCCCACCGCGGCCTCTTGCCCCGGGAGCGGCGTCGAGTACGAGGAGGTAGCACCACCGGCTCTGTCGACCCCGAGCACCACGGCGCCCGCGCCACCGGCACGACAGTGCCCCGCAGCCCGCAAGCCCGCTGCCCCTCCCCCGCCATGCCGCTCGCCCCGGACGCACCTCGCCGAGCGCGCGGCCCGCGCATCACGGTCGAGCACCCTTGGACCGCGATCCGCCGTCACGTTCCGCACGCCATGCCACCACCGTGGCCCCGGACCGACCACCCCCACGCCACGGCAGCGCACCGACCGTCCGCCCCTCCCCCCGCACCCCGCGCACCATGCGGCGGGCGGGATACGAACCCGCACGCACCGAGACCTCGGACAGACCGGGGCACGTCGTTCGCGACGCCCCCGCGACCGGACGCCCGCGTCCGTCGCGGCGAGTGCCGCCCCGGTACCTCCGCCGGCCCGGCGGGCAGCGCTGCCCCCGGACCGCGACGACGGCAGCGCCTCGGCCGTTCTCGTCGCCGCCTCTCCAGCGAGGCCTCCCCCCACGCGCGGAACACCGAGCCGCGGCCCCCCTGCCCTTTCGCCGCGCCCACAAGTGCCGCTTCACCGCGTCCCAGCAGCCTTGGAGGACCCCGCATGTCCACCCCGTACGAATTCCTGCACCGCGCAGCGTCGGACCGCCCGTATTTCAGCTCGGACGGCGAGACGTACCTGGCGCAGTTCTCCCTCAACGAGATCAAGAAGACACACGCCCTGCGCGTCCTCACCGAGGAGCAGTTCGCCTCCTGGCAGGACTACGGCTACGTCGTGGTGGAGGAGGCGATATCCGCCGAGGCCGCGGGCCGCCTGCTCGACTTCACCTGGGAGTTCCAGGGACTTGACCGGTCCCGGCCCGACACCTGGTACGAGGAGCGGGAGTTCAGCACCGACCTGGAGCGGGACCTCTACATCTACGGCTTCGTGGAGGCGTACCACCACCAGCTGATCTGGGACAGCCGCCAGACGCAGCGGGTCTACGACGCGTTCGTGGACGTGTGGGACTGCGAGGAGCTGTGGGTGACCCTCGACCGGCTCAACCTCAATCCGCCGAACGTCAAGAACCGTGACCGCGCGCTGATCGCGCCCACGGAAGAGGGCTTCGACATCGAGCTGCACTGGGACGTCGACTCCACGCGCGGGGTGCTGCCGCAGCGGGTGCAGGGCATCATCGCGCTCCACGACACCCAGCCCGAGCTGGGCGGGTTCCAGTGCTCACCGGAGCTGTTCCACCGGTTCGACCGGTGGAAGCTCGACCAGCCCGCGGACCGCGACCCGATCCGCCCCAACGCCGACCGCGCCGAGTTCCCGGTGGTCCGGCCCGAGTTGAAGGCGGGCGACCTGCTGATCTGGAACGGCATGCTGGCGCACGGCGTCGCCCCCAACACCTCTGCCGACGGTGTCCGTTCGGTGCAGTACCTCTCCATGATGCCTGCGCTGGAGTCGAGCCACATCCTGCGCAAGTCACGGGTCGAGTCCTGGCGGAACCTCTCCACACCGGACTGGAACGCGACGCTCGTCGGTGACGCCACGCGGCACGAGTCGGAGCGCTACGGCACGGCCGAACTCACCGAGCTGGGCGAGAAGCTCCTCGGCCTCAGTTCCTGGCACGCCGACAACGCCTAGTGGTGAAGCGGAGAACCGCCATGCGCAAGATCTGCCTGACCCTGCCCACCAACCGGGCGTGCACCGCGATGATCGTGGCCCTGCTCCAGGAGGCGGCGTACGCGACCCGGACGTTCGACGTCGAGGTGCACGTACTGATCCTCGACTCCTCCGGCCCCGCCACCTTCGCCGAGCACGCCCGCGCCGCCCGGACGGCGCCCGCCGCCGGGGTCGTGGTCCACCACCTCGGCGAGGAGGCACAGCGGGACTTCCTGCGGGAGGTGATCGACGCCTCCGGCGCCGTGAAGCAGGACCTGCTGCTCGACCTGATGCTGCCCGCCGCCGTGTCGTACGGCGCCTGCACCAACCGGGCGTTCCTCATCGCCGCCGCGCTCGGCTGCGCGTCGGTGCACCGCAGGGACTCCGACAGCGACTACCAGGTCCTGAACGGCGAGCCCGTCTACCCCGTCCACCACGAGCTGATGTCCCTCGGCAAGCGCGCGGCCGACGCGGTCGGCGGTGTCACCGGGACCGACCTCGCGGCGGCGCACGCGGACAAGCCCGTGGTGCTCGTGGGCTCGTCGTTCATCGGTGAACTGTCTGTGGACATCGGCGAGATGCGCGACCTGGACCGCGAGGTCTACCACGACGTCGTCAGCCTGTGGGCGCCGTCGGACTGGACCACGGAGCAGAAGCGGGAGCTGGTCGACGAGTCCTTCCGGGGCGCCGGGCACGACCCGTTCACCGGCGACCGGGCGGACCTGACCCTGGTCGACCCGATGCGGGTCGACATGTGCAACATCAGCTTCCACCGGGTGCACGAGCAGGTGCCGCTGCCCCCGGCGACCGACACCATCGGCAGCGACTACTTCCTGCTGCATCTGGTGTACGACGCCACGCTGCCCGGAGTCGTGCACAACCGCAACATCGTGAACTTCTACACGGGCGAGCGCAGGACCGAGTCCGGCTTCGTCGCATATCAGAACAGATTCGTGAAGTTCTTCCTGTCGATGCTGTATCTGAACCATGTCTACCGCGAGATGACGGAGGCCGGGTCCGCGCTGCTCGACGAGCACCACGAGGTGCGCGTGGGGCGGATCGCCGAACTCGTCCGGGAGAGCACCCGGTTGGACACGGCGGAGAACGTGGCGCGGCTCGACGCCCTCGATCGTTCCTACCGCAGACTCGGCGGCAAGTACGCCGAGTTCGCCGACGCCCTGGCGCCCCGGCGCGGGCGGCTGCTCGACGAGGCACGGCAGGACATGGAGGACTTCGCGCTGCTCATCGAGACCTGGGCGGCGCTGGTCCGGGCGAGCGGGTCCACGAGCCTCAGCCGACTGCACGCGTAGCGGAACAGGGCATCCACCATGTACGAAACGACCAACCTGCGGGCGGCCCTGGCGGCCGCCACGGAGGACCAGATCGTCTACGACCTGCCCGGCATCGCGGAGCGCCACGACTCCCTGGTGCGTGAACTGCCGGGCGTGGCCGTCCGGTTCGCGATGAAGGCCTGCCCGGTCGACGAGGTGCTCTCCTGCCTCGCCGGGCGGGGCGCCGGTTTCGACGCGGCGAGCCCGCACGAGATCGCGCAGGCCCTCGGGACCGGCGCGTCGACGGACCGGATCCACTACGGCAACACCATCAAGTCCGACCGGCACATCGCCGAGGCGTACGACCTCGGCATCAGGGACTTCGCGACGGACAGCGTGGAGGACGTCCGCGCGATCGCGGCACTCGCCCCCGGCTCCCGCGTGTTCTGCCGCCTCGCCACCGACGGCGCGGGCGCCCTGTGGGGTCTCAGCCACAAGTTCGGCTGCTCCCCCGCCGACGCCCTGCGGGTGCTCTCGACGGCGCGGGCGTCGGGCCTGACGCCGTCGGGCCTGTCCGTGCACGTCGGCTCCCAGCAGATGACCGCGGAGTCCTGGTGCGACGCGTTCGACCGCATGGCCGACGTGCTCGCGGCCCTGGAGCGGCGCGGCATCCGCCTCGACCACATCAACCTGGGCGGCGGCCTGCCCGCCCTCGGCTACCGGGACCGGTACGGCAGGCCCCTCGACCCGCCCCTGGACAAGATCTTCGCCGTGATCCGCGAGGGCATGCAGCGGCTCCGGGCGGTGACCGGGACCCCGCTGGACTTCGTCATCGAGCCGGGCCGCTATCTGGTCGCCGACCACGGCGCCGTCCGCGCCCATGTGTCGCGGCTCTCCGCGCGCGAACAGATCACGGGTGAGCGCCAGCACTGGCTGTACCTGAGTTGCGGCAAGTTCAACGGCCTGTACGAGATGGACGCGCTGCAGTACACGCTGGTCTTCCCGGAGTACCGGGGCAGCGACTATGTCCCGGCCGTCGTCGCGGGCCCCACCTGCGACAGCGACGACGCGTACAGCCACGAGGGCAGCCTGGTGCACGTGCCGAGGAACGTCGCGTCGGGCGACCCGGTGTGGATCCTCTCCTGCGGCGCGTACGCGACGAGCTACACCACTCAGGGCTTCAACGGCTTCGGCCCGCTGCCCTATACGTGGATACGCGGCGAGGGCGACGCCGCCCCGCCCGTCGTGTCCTCGGCGGGAGGGCGCGCCGGATGACCCACGACGTACACGTCCGGCTGCGGCACATCGCCGACGGCGACTGGGACGGCATCGCGGCCCTGGAGGCTGCGGTGTACACGCCGCTCGGGCTCTCGGAGGGCCGGACCGCCCTGGAGTCGCGGGCGCGCGCCTCGCCGAGCACCTGCTTCGTGCTGGACTGCGCCGAGGGCCCGGCGGGGTATCTGCTCGCGCTGCCGTACCCGCCGTTCGAGTCGCCGGACCTGGCGCGGGCGGAGGAGTCCGCGCCCGCAGGCGCCCCCGGGGCATCCGCTCCCCCCGCCTTCCCCTCGGACAACCTGCACCTGCACGACCTCGTCGTCGCCGAGGACTTCCGTGGGCGCGGGCTCGCCCGGCGGCTCCTGCGGCACCTGGCGACGACGGCGCGGGCGCAGACGTACGAGCAGATCTCCCTGGTCGCCGTCGCGGGGAGCGAGACCTTCTGGTCGGCGCAGGGGTACCGGGCCCATCGGGAGATCCCGCTCCCGGGCAGCTACGGCACGGACGCGGTCTACATGTCCGCGGCGGTGCCGGAAGGACGAAGAGGCTGAAGACGCTGATGCAAAGATCACTCGTTCGCGATGAGTTCCGGCGCGCACAACTGGCCATCGCGGCGCTGTTCTGCGTCCTGGGCTTCCAGTACGCCACGTGGGCGGCGCGGCTGCCCGCGCTCAAGTCCGAGCTCGACCTGTCCGAGGCCGAGCTCGGGCTGCTCCTGATGGCCTGCGGGGTGGGCGCGGCGGCGTCCTTCCCGCTGGTCGCCGCGCTCACCAGACGCTGGGGCTCGCGGCGCCTCGCGCTGGTGTCGGCCCTGTTCCTCGGCGTGCTCCTGCTCGCCCTGGCCGCCGCGCCGAACTACCCGGTCGCCCTCGTCGTCATGTGCGCCGACGGCGTGGGCGTCGGCTGTCTGAACGTCGCCATGAACGCGCAGGGCGCCGCGCTGGAGGCCCGGCACGAGCGGACCGCCATGTCGCAGTTGCACGCGACGTTCAGCGCCGGATCGCTGGGCGCCGCGCTCCTCGCCTCCGGCATGAGCGCGCTGAGCTCGTCGGTGGCACTGCATTTCGGTGTCGCGACGGTGCTGGTCCTGTTGCTCACGCTGTTCGCGCAACCGGCACTCCTTCAGGACGAGAAGCCCGCCGACGCGGGTGCCGACGGGGCCGCCGAGCAGGACGCCGACGCATCCCGGCAGAAGACCAAGCGCGGCTGGAGCCTGCCCGCCCGCGTGACGCTGTGGATGGGCGGCGCCATGGTGTGCGGCACCGTCGCGGAGGGCGCCATGAACGACTGGTCGGCGCTGTACATGAAGGAGGTCGCCGACGCGTCGGCGCGCCTCGCGCCGCTCGGCATCGCCGTGGTCTCCGTCATGATGGTGCTCGCCCGGCTCTTCGCCGACGGCTGGCGCACCCGGTTCGGCGACGCCCGCGTCGTGCGCGTCGGCAGCCTCCTGGCCGCCGCGGGCCTCGCGTTCGCCCTCCTTGCCGGTGGCGTCGTACCGGCCCTGATCGGCTTCGCCTGCATGGGCCTCGGCATCGCGGCGGTCACGCCGTGCGTGTACGTGGCGGCGGCGCGGCAGGGTTCGGAGGCGCTGGCCCTGGTCGCCGCGATGGGTACGACGGGGCTGCTCGCCGGGCCGCCGCTCATCGGTTTCCTCGCCCACGGCACGAGCCTGGTCTGGGGCATGGCGGCGGTGGCGGTCTCGGCGTCGCTGGTGTCGGTGTTCGCGGCACGGATCAGCTGGCCTGCGGCTGCGGCGCCGGTGGCGGGTGCGGAGGCGGACGCGAAGGTGTGAGTGGGCAGGTGGGCCGCCTCAGTCGGTGGCCCGCCCCCCGACGAGTGGACCGCCTCGGCAGCGCGCCGGGGCGGTCAGCCTTTGGTCGGGGTCGGGGTCGGGGCCCGCTTCAAGCCGCCTCGGCATCACGGGCGCCACGCTGATGCCGTCGACGCTGGCGCTGATCAGCAACATGTTCAAGGACCCGCGGCAGCGCGGGGTGGTCATCAGCGTGTGGGTCACCTGCTTCTCCGTGGGCATCGCCGTCGGCCCGGTCCTCGGCGGTGTGCTCCTGGAGTGGTTCTGGTGGGGTGCGGTGTTCCTGCTGGGCGTGCCCGTCATGGCCGTACTGCTGGTGGCCGCGCCGCTGCTGCTGCCCCGCCCTCCCCGACGACGCCGCGCACGCGGCCCGCGACACCCTCGCCAACGCGGACGCCGCAGCCCGCGAACTCCCCGACCCCCTGGGCCGGCAGCTGCTCGAACCCGCCCGGATGCCTTCACCGGCGGCCTCAACGTCGCCGCCGGGGTCGCGGGCGCCGTCGTGGCGGTGCTCGCGGTGGCGGCGATGGTGCTGCTGCGGCAGGTGCGGACGGGCTTCGAAGAGGACGCCGAGGGCGGGGCGGCCGAGACGTCCGGCGGGGCCCCGGAGGCAGGGGTCCCCGAGACCGGGAGCCGCTGACGACGGCCCGGCGGGGCGGGGTGGCGGACGGCGAAGCACGCGCCGTCCGCCGCCCCGCCCTTCAGCTCCCCTCCAGAGCCAGATGGAACCGCGTGCAGTCCGCGAACTCCGCCACCCGCTCGAAGCCGAGGCGCCCGAGCAGCGCCACGCTCCGCTCGTTCCCGCGCGTCACCCCGGCGTAGATGTCCGTCGCCGCGAGCTCGTGTGCCGCGTATCCGTACAGCGCCGCGCACGCGGCCGTGGCGCGGCCCGCGCCCTGGTGGGCCTCGTCGAGCCAGTAGCCGGTGCCGTAGCGCGGCGGGTCGACGGCGATGAGGTCGACGCGGCCGATCAGTTCGCCGCCGAGCCGGATGCCGTAGCGCAGATCGGGGGCGGGGTCGGCCGCCAGTTGGCCGCGCGCCCAGGCGGGGGTGGCGCGGCTCTCCGCCCGGTAGTCGCCGAGGCGGCTCAGGTGCTGTCGGTTGCGGTCCAGGAGCGCGTAGTACGCGTCGGCGTCGTCGACGGTCAGCTCCCGGAGCACCAGGTCCGGCAGCTCGGTGGGGAGGTCGGGAGCCCGGTCCCGGGGCGTCGCGGATACCGTCATGCGCCGAACGTACGGGGGCGCGGGCGCGGGGCTCAACGGAATTGCGGGGCACGCTCGCGAGGCCCCAGGTCGGACAGGCCCTAACTCCCCAGGATCTCGCGGGCCTTGTCGAAGGCCGAGTCCCGGTTCTTCTCGAACTCCTCGTCCGTGAAGACCGGTTCGGTCAGGTGCGGGGGAATTCCGGGGCCGTCGAAGGTGGTCCCGGACCGCGTCAGGAGCTCCTCGTTCGGCAGCCACGTCCCCATGCCGCCGAACGGCAGCCTGCGCGGGAGGATGTCCGAGAACACGCCCTGTGTGGGCTGCCCGATCCGCACGGTCGAGCCGGGCCGGTCGATCAGGGCCTGAGTGAAGGTCTCGCCCGCGCTGACCGTCGACCCGCCGGTGAGCACGGCGACGGGGCCGGTGTAGCGCGGTGCCTCGGCGGGCGTGACGTGGAGGGGCTGCGGGCGGGTGTGCCGGGCGGGGTCGGCGGGGTCGTTGCGGGCCCGCTTGGTGTACGCGACGTAGCCGCTGTCGGTGAGGCGTCCGGCGACGCGCAGGCCCAGCTCGTCCGAGCCGCCGCCGTTGATCCGCAGGTCGATGATGAGGCCGCGCAGGTCCCGTGTGCGCTCCTTGGTGAAGACGATGCCCAGTGCCCGGTCCAGTTCGGCGAGCTGCGCGCTGTGCGGGGCGCCGTCGGCCGCGTACCCGCCGAACCCGGAGATCCGCAGATAGCCCTGGCCGCCGGGCAGGTCGGCGTACGTGATGCGCCCGTTGGCGAAGTCCTGTACGTGCTCGGCCCCCTTCAGGTCGCGCGCCAGCACGAACTTCTTGACCCGGGCGTCCAGTTCCTCGGAGGGCGGCACCGTTCCGGACCGGCCCCGGTTGAAGAACTGGTCGCCGTAGCCGACCCCCACGTGCATGTCCTCGAGCGGGCCGACCATCTTGGAGAAGAGCGCGAGCAACTCCTCGCGGGTGGTGTCGGCGTGCACCTGGGGCCGGTACCGGTCCCGCGTCGCGTGCCAGTCGACGCCCCGGGCGGCGAAGAACGGATAGTTCTCCTCGTACGTCTGCCAGAAGGTGTCGAAGGCGGCCACGGGGCCCTCCGGTGCCGGTCGCGTGCAGGTGGCGGGGAGCTTCCCGACACGCCGCAGGTCCCGGTGGCCCACAGAGCCGTCCAGACTCATGGTCGCCCGGCCGGGGCCCGGCACCGAGCGCACGGTCAGGACGCTGCCGAACTCCGTGGTGTACTCCCCGGGGCCCGTCCGCTTCGCGACGTCGCCCTTGAGGCAGCTCACGGCCGTGGTCTCGTACCCCTGAAGCACTCCGTCGCGAATCGACCACACCGTTCCATAGCCATCCGTACGCCACAAACCGGATGTCGGTGGCTCCGCTCTGGCCGCTGCCGGTGAGGTCTTCGCTGGCGCGACCGCTGTCGCCGCTCCCGCGGTGAGGGCCGAACCCGCCGTGAGAGCAAAGGTCGTCACCACAGCCGTCGTCGCCATTCGCATGCGCATACCTCCCGTTTCAGCGGTACCCCTCCGTCGAGATCATGTCCCGGGCCGCTCACCCGAAAAACGTGACCCGGCTCTCAAAGCCTTCGTCCGGCTTTCTGTTATCGACCCCCAGCGCGCAGGATCTCCCACACAGCGGGGGCACACAGGAACCAGGACAGGAGGAGCGTGATGGAGCAGGAGCGGCGGCACCCCGAGCAGGTGGACGGCAGGGAGCCGACCGCGCCGGCCATCGTCGCCGGGACCGGGAACCCGCGGGCACGGCACGACCCGGCCGCGCCGTGGGACGGCAGGCCGTCGGCGCTGCGGCGCAAGCACCCGCGCGTGCGCCGCGCGCACGGGGCACGGAGTGCTCCGCACTCCCGCGGAGGGCCTCCCGACCGGCCTCGCACTCGTACGGCCGCTGACGGCGGGCACCATCCCCCTGACCGATCCGACCGATCCGACCGACCCCGGCGCGACCGCCCCTGCGGCACGCGCGCAGCAGCTCCAGCACCCACGGCACCCACGGCACCCAGCCCACCCGACACGCCGAGCACCTGCCCCGCGCCCGGCCCACCGACCCCGCCCCGCACCGGGACCACGGCGTCCCGTCCCCCGACCACGCCGACCGGCTCGTACCCCCGTCCGCATCCCGTTCCGACCACACCGAGGCGTTCCCCCACACCATGAACCCACAAGATCCGGCAGACCCGCTGTCCCACCCGCACCCCGCCGACCCCACGGCGCCCGGCGGCCCCTACCCCCACCACCCCGACCCGTACGCGTACGACCCGAGCACCGGCCCGGGGCAGGCGTACCCCTCGCGGTACGGCGCCAACGCGCACCTCGCCGACGGCGTCACGTCGATATCCCCGCCCGGATCCGGCACCCCTGGTTCCCGTGCCGAGCTGCGTCAGCGGCGCACCACGCGCCGGCGTCGGCAGGCGATCGCGGCGGGCGCGGGCATCGCGGCGATCGCGGCGCTGACCGCCGTCATGCAGTGGGGCACGGACGGCTCCGACACCCCGGAGAAGACCGCGGCCGCGGCCATGGAGACGGACGAGTCCACGCCGTCGAGCGAGGCGCCGTCGCCCACGCCGGAGGCGGAGAAGTCCAAGTCCGCGAAGCCATCGAAGTCCGCCGAGCCGAAGAAGTCCGAGTCGGCGAAGCCCTCGAAGAAGTCCGCGAAGACACCGGCGGCCGAGCCTGCGAAGCCGAAGCCCCCGGCGCCCCCGAAGACGAGCCGTCCGACCCCGACACCGACACCGACGCCCAAGGCCCCCTCGGATGCGGGCTCGGCTTCCGGCTCGACCGCCCAGCAGGTCCTCACCCTGGTCAACGCCGAACGCCAGCAGGCCGGTTGCCGCCCGCTGACCAACAACAGCAAGCTCGCCACGGCGGCGCAGCGGCACTCCGCCGACATGAAGGCCCGCAACTACTTCTCGCACACCTCCCCCGACGGCACCGACCCGGGCCAACGCATCACCGCGGCGGGCTACCGGTGGAGCACCTACGGCGAGAACATCGCCCGCGGCCAGCAGACCGCCAAGTCGGTGATGACCTCCTGGATGAACAGCGAGGGCCACCGCGCGAACATCCTCAACTGCTCCTTCAAGGAGCTGGGGGTGGGCATCGTGAAGGGCTCCGGCGGACCGTGGTGGACGCAGAACTTCGGCGCACGGTAGGCGAATGCCCGCGGCCGGGCGCCGACCAGGCGTCCTCGGCGGGCGGTGACCACCGGGCCTCGGCGCCGGGTGGTCACCGGCCGTCGGCCGCCGCGACACCGGCTCGGCACCGCCCCTGGCCGTGGCCGGTGCGCGATCAGTAGCCGGTGACGTCGGCGGCTTCGACGTCCCGGCCGCCCGCGCAGCGCCGCTGGGCGAGGCCCAGGTTCCGGCGGCTCGTGGCCACCCGCGGATGGTCGGGGCCGAGCGTGCGGCAGCGGGCGACGAGCACCGCCTCGTTCTCGGCCCTGGCCTCGTCCGCCCGGCCCTGGTCGAGGAGGATCGCGGCGTGGTTGCTGCGGCTGGTGAGCGTGTCGGGGTGGTCCTCGCCGAGTACGCGGGCCCGTGCTCGCAGGACCGCGTCGCTCTCGCACTCGGCCTCGGCGAGGCGGCCCAGGTCCCGCAGCGCCACGGCGAGGTTGCTGCGGGAACCGAGGGTGTCCGGGTGGTCCGGGCCGAGCAGCCTGGTGCGGTCGGCGAGGACGGCGCGGCCCTCGGACTCGGCCTCCGCGGCACGGCCCTGTTCGCGCAGGATCCAGGCCAGGTCGCTGTGGATGGTGAGGGTGTCGGGGTGGTCGGCGCCGCAGACGCGGCGGCTGGCTCTCAGCACCTCCCGGCATTCGGCCTCGGCCTCGTCGAAGCGTCTCAGGTCCTTCAGCACCCAGGCGAAGTTCGCCCGGCTGCGCAGGGTGTCCGGGGCGTCGGCGCCCAGCACCTCGCGCCGGGCGAACAGGGTGTTGCGGTGCTCGACCTCCGACTCCTGCCATTTGCCCTGCGCGTACAGGACCTCGGCGAGGTTGTTGCGGCTGCGCAGCGTGTCGGGGTTCAGCGGGCCGAGCGCTTCCTGCCTGATCCTGAGCGTGGTGCGGTGTTCGGCCTCCGACTCGCGCCACCTGCCCTGGGCGTAGAGCACTTCGGCGAGGTTGTTCCGGCTGCGCAGGGTGTCCACGTGCCGGTCGCCGAGCACCTCCGCGCTGACGGCGAGCACCACGCGGGCCAGGTCGTGTGCGGCCGCGTAGCTCCCGGCGGTCCGCAGCCCCTCCACGGCCTTCATCGCGCCGGGGAGGAGGTCGGCCGAGGCGGGGCGCGGCAGGGTCCGGCTCGCCAGCACCGACGTGAAGTGCGGTGCCACGAGGATCCACCAGGGCGCCTCGGCGGGGTCGTCCCCGGCACGCTCCCGGCAGACGTCGGTGAGGAGGTGGGCCACCAGCGCCAAGGTGTCGCGGTGGGCGTCGTCGGCGCGCATCCGGTGCCGGTTGACGTCGACCAGCAGGGGGTGGACGAACAGGCACGGTACGGGGGCCGTGCCCGGCTGGGAGGCGCGGTAGACGGTGAGGGAGACGAGTCCGAGGGCCGCGAGGCCCGCGAGGACGTCCTGCGTCTCGGCCTCGGCGGTGACCACGGTCCGCCCCCGCGCCGGGCCTGCGGGTACCAGTCGGTGGCGGCTCCCGGGGCGGCCGCGGCCGAGCACCCGGCGGCGGCGCAGCACGGACGGTTCGAGCAGGGCGACCGGGACCGGCGCGGCGGCGAACGCGGTGATCAGGCGGAGCAGCGGCCGGGCGGCGGGCAGTCCGCGCGCGGCCAGCAGGTCCAGGGACAACTCCCAGGTCGCGGTGACCACTTCCTGCGGCCGGGCACCGGCGACGTCGGCGGGGAAGAGCTGGCCGAACCTGGTCTCCAGGGCGTCGGCGTAGGCGGCGAAGGAGGAGACGCCGTCGAGTGCGGCCCGGGTGGAGGCCAGGTACCGGCCCGCGGCGCGCAGGCCCAGCGGCAGTCCGCCGAGCCGCCGGGAGAGGACGGCCGCCGCTTCGGCGTCCCCGGCCTCCGCGCCCGCGTCGTCGAGGAGCACCTGTGCGCCGTCGGCTTCGGTGAGGGGCTCGACGGCGTGCAGGACCGCGCCGTCGCCCCACAGGAGGGGGTCGCCCTGACGGCTGGTCACCAGGACGAGGCCGCTGAGCGAGCCCCGGATGACGCCGTTGCCGTCCCGGATCGGTACGTCGGTCGTGGTCAGTGCCTCGGGGGCGTCCACGTTGTCGAAGACGAGCACCCAGCCGGACGCGTCGTCCAGGAGCGCCCAGACCAGGTCGAGCAGGCGTTGCGTGCTCAGCCGCGCCTGGTCGATCCGCCCGTCGTCCGCTCCGAGTCCCCGGGCCAGGGCGATCAGCGCGGTGTCGAGCGCGGCGCCGTCGGGGACGCGCAGCCACCAGGTCGGCAGGCCGCGGGCGCGGGCCCGGGCGCAGGTCTCCAGGGCGATGGCGGTCTTGCCGCAGCCGCCGAGTCCGTACAGCACATGGAAGCAGCCGTCGGGTGCGGTGGTCAGCCGGGCGAGTTGGCCCACGGTGAGGTGCCGTCCGCGGATGCGGCGCGGCCGCAGTCCCCAGGGCGGCACCAGGGAGCCCGTGACGGGGCCGCCGGGCGGAGGGGGCTCCGGGAGCGGGTCCGCGCGCCGGACCTCAAGGACGGTCCAGCAGACGACGGTCGCCACGAGGAAGCACAGCACCAGCCAGTTCCACGAGCTGGTGAGGAGGTTGACGGCCGCGCCCGCGAGGACCTGGGCGCCCACCACGGCCGACATCGCCAGTCGGCCGTTCCAGCGGCGTGCGTCACCGGACCCGGCCATGTCCGGTCCGCAATCCGGTCGGATGACGCGCGCCGAACAGGCCGCCGACCGCGCCCGTTTCGGCGCCGTCGGGCGCGGTGGCGAGCCCGGCTCCGTTGGGCCCAGCCCCACCGGGCCGGACCGGGTACATGGTCATGGACGCCCCCCAGCCGCGCATCGGAGCCCGCTCCCCGACGCGCCGGGCACCGTGCCGCCAGCCCATTGTGCCCGGTTCCCGACGTCACGGATGTCGCATTCTCACCCTTGGAGAAAATCTGAAGAACGTGAAGAATCCGTGTCCGTCCCGGCATGTAACTCGTGTGACATCCGTGAGGAGAAGCCTTGCGTCCGATCAAGTTGGCCCTGTCCCTCGGCGGCGCCGCCCTGTTGGTGGCCGCCGGCGCCGCGAGCCCCGCCGCGGCCGCGCCGGACAACAACGGAAAGGCGATGACCTGGACGCTGTTGGCCGACGGCCCCAGCGGCACGGTTCAGGTGGGCGGCGGCCCGCTCAGCAACGCGTACACCGGCGACACGGCCGTCACCACCGCCCTGCCGGTGCTGTGCCTGAAGATCGACAACAGTTCCGCCCCCACGGGCATCACCCCCAGTTTCTACGCCGGTTGGGCCCGCGGCACCGTCGCCGCGAGCAGTCCCCTCCGCGGCACCCGCCTGACCAGCCGCGCCGTCGCCGACGGCGTCTGCGCGAACTCCTTCGGCGCGGGCTGGCGGATGGCCGAGTTCCACGACGGCCGGTACGGCCCGAACCTGGAGAGCTCCGGTGGCTGGAGCTACTGGGCCAAGGGCGACGTGCCCGCGGGCACCCGCTTCTGGACGGCGATCAACGACCAGCCCGCCAACCCCTGGAACTGAACGACCCGCACGGAGCCGCTCCGGTCCGCTGCCCCCAGCGGCGGGCCGGAGCCCGTTCTCGTCCGCGGACCGCCAGGCACCCGCAGAGCGGTCAGAGTCGGCCGCCCACCAGCAGCGCCAGGTCGACCAGCCGGTTCGCGTACCCCCACTCGTTGTCGTACCAGCCGACCACCTTCACCTGCGGGCCCAGGACGCGCGTGAGCCCGGCGTCGAAGACACAGGAGGCGGGGTCGCCCGCGATGTCGGTGCTGACGAGCGGGGCTCTGCTGGCGGAGAGCAGGCCCTTGAGGGGGCCCGCGGCGGCTTCGGCGTACGCGGCGTTGATCTCCTCGACCGTGGTGGCGCGCGCGGACGTGACGGTCAGGTCGGTGACCGAACCGGTGGGGACGGGCACCCGCAGCGCGAACGCGTCGAGGCGGCCCTGGAGTTCGGGGAGGACCAGGCCGATGGCCTTGGCGGCGCCGCTGGAGGTGGGGATGATGTTGAGGGCCGCCGCGCGGGCCCGGCGCGGGTCCTTGTGCGGGGCGTCCTGGAGGTTCTGGTCCTGGGTGTAGGCGTGGACGGTGGTCATCATCCCGGATTCGATGCCGACGGCGTCGTGCAGCACCTTGGCCAGTACGGCGAGGCAGTTGGTGGTGCAGGAGGCGTTCGACAGGACGGTGTGGCGCTCGGGGTCGTACGCGTCCTCGTTCACGCCGAGCACGACCGTCACGTCCTCGCCGTCGGCCGGGGCGGCGATGATGACCTTCTTCGCGCCGCCGTCGACGTGCGCCCGCGCCTTCGCCGCGTCGGTGAACACGCCGGTGGACTCGATCACCACGTCCACGCCCAGATCTCCCCAGGCCAACGCGGCGGGGTCGCGTTCGGCCAGGACCCGCACGGCCGCGTCACCGACACGGATCACGCCGGGCTCCGCGGCGACCGCACCGGGGTAGCGGCCCAGCACCGAGTCGTACGCGAGCAGATGGGCCATGGTGGCCACGTCACCGAGGTCGTTGACGGCGACGATCTCCAGATCCGCGCCGCGCGCGGCCGCCGCCCGGAAGACATTGCGGCCGATCCGGCCGAAGCCGTTGATGCCTATGCGCACAGTCATGGGGCTGTCCCTTTCTTGCGTCTACGAGGCGTGCGGCGTCCCTCGCGGCAGAGCTCGGGGCGCCGACGAGAACATCATAAGCAACTTAATTAAGTGTGCGATATATTTTTGGAGTGGACGACAGCATGAAGAACACCGCGGGAAGCGGCGCCGACGGCGGCCTGGACGTGGACGCCTTCACCTCGGCGCTCGAGAACTTCAACCGCTTCTACATCCGCCTGCCGATGCTGGAGAAGCTGCCCTTCACCACGCTGTCGGTCCTGGACACCCTCGCCTTCGGGGACGGCCCGATGCGCCTGAGCGACCTGGCCCGCACCGAACAGGTCAGCCAGCCCGGCATCACCCAGCTCGTCACCCGCCTCGAACGCGACGGCCTGGTGGAGCGCCGCCCCGACCCGAGCGACGGCCGCGCCGTCCTCGTCCACATCACCGAGGCGGGCCGCAGCATCGGCCGGTCCCGGCACGCGGACCGGACCCGCCACCTCGCGCCCCTGATCGCCCAATTGACCCCGGAGCAGCGGCAGTCCATCGCCGAGGCCCTGCCCGCCCTGGCCCGGCTGGCCGAACTCGGGCGCGCCCAGCGCTGATTAGGCCGCACCTGGCGGTGTCCGCGCCCGCGCTCGGCGGGCGCGGACAACCGCATCCGGCGGGCGTTGACGACCGCACCCGGCGACCGCACCGGGGACCTCGCCAAACGACCGCACACCGTCGGAACCCAGCCAATCCGCAAGTTCACCCGATGGGGTGACATGCGAGGCCAGCTGTAGACATGCGCCCCGTGGTGTCAGGGAGCCTGGGATTGACCCGTAACGGGGAGGGGGCAGACATGTGGCAAGCGGTTGCCGAACGCGGCGGGACACGGCTCGTCCGTGCCGCGCACGCGCTGCCGGTCGCCCCGGTGCCCGGGTGCCCGACGTCCCCGGTCGCACGCATTCCGCACCGCGCGAGTCGGCCGAAACCGGCGGAGACGATAGCCCCGCGCGTGCGATAGAAAGCGTGTTGCAGAAAAGGGAACCACCCGTCACAGGGCCGGTCCTCCCGCACGGGACCCGCCTCACCTCACGTCCGCTCCGGCGGCCTCCCACTCACCACGCGTCCGCGCACCCGCATGACCGTGCCCGTCATCGCGGCTCCGCGCCCGCACGTCTCACCGCGGTACGGCAGTCGGCACCTTCGCCGTCCCCCTGAGACAGCTCTCCGACCACGTCCGTCGCACGTTCCCAGCCCGACACCTGGTTCAAGTGGGCCCCGGCCCGGCCGACGTCCCACGTCCCATGTCCCATGTCCCACGGGGGAATCGCATGTCCGTGCCACCGTCACCCCAGCCCTATCGGCTCCTGCGCGCCACCGACCTGCTCGACCTTCACTTCCTCTTCCAGGGGCTCCGGCTGGACCGCCCCCTCATCGGGCCCCGCCGCCTGATCCGCAAGGACCCCGCCCAACCGGCCTACCTCGTCGTCACGTTCGGCCCCCAGCACGTCGCCGAACAGGCCTTCTTCGAGGTGAGCCCCGGCATCCCCGAACCCGAGCCACCGAACGCCCCGGCCGCACCAGGCACACCGGACGCATCGGGCACACCGACCGCCGCGCCCCCGCCCGGTGGCAGCGAGCCGCACAAGCCGCCGCCCGTCGCGTCGCGCATCGGCGGCCGCAGCGTGCTCGTCTTCACCGTCGGCGCCCAGGACGTCATCCCGTACACGGAATCCGGGCTGCTCACCGCCATGCGGACGCTCCCCCTGCGGGTCGTGGACGCCGCACGGGAACCCGCGATGGCGGCAGGGCTGCGGCAGGCCGTGGCCAGTCGGCCCGACGACGTCTTCCAGGCGCTGCGGCTGGCCCGGACCGTGGCGGAACTCTCCGCGCGGCACGGCCCGGACGGCCCCGTCGCCGCAGGACTCCGCAGCGCGCCCACCCCGGCGGAGCCGCCCGGGCAGCCCGCCGTCGGAGCCGCCGCCGGCCCCGGCCCCGAGAACCCCCTGGCCGACCCCGCCAACCCGCGTACCGGCATCGAACTCCCCTACCGGCTGCTCCTCTCCCCGCCGCAGACGGCGACCTGGACGCACAGCACCGAACTCCCCGACCCCGACGGCCGCATCGAGCTGTGGCACACCCGGATGCCGGCGGGCCCCGCCCGCGCCATCTGGACGCGCGACACCGGCTTCAACCCCGCCGACCCGCATCCGCTGGACGGCCCGAGCGAATTCACGATGGCGCTGACCAGCGGCGATCGTTCCTCCGTGGTGCATCTGAGCTCCAACACCAACCTGTCGGGCGGCTTCGCTCCCCGACCCGTGCAGGTCGACAACCTCATCCTGTCGTCCCTCGGCGGCTGGCTCGACTCCCTCGGCACCTGGGAGCGCCCGCCCGTCGGATTCGACGTCACCCAGTGGCGGCACCGCGCCTCCATGGGCCGCGACCACTACGTACGCGTCATGTACCGGGGGCGGCTCTTCCCCTTCGGCCACCTCGCCGACCTGGTCAAGGTCACCGAGCGGAAGTTCGACCACGACCGCCCGGACAACGCGGCCTACCTCAACCAGCGGTTCTTCATCATGGTCCGCGAGCCGGTGCGCGCCTACGGCTCCCCGGCGGACAACGACGACCAGAAGCGGCTGCGCAGACTCTTCCCCTTCACCAGCGTCCGGCTGCTCACCCTGGTCACGCCCGACCTGCTGCCGCCCACGCCGATCCCCGGCCTGTCCCCGGTCGGCGGCGACCCCCACCACAAGCTCGCCTTCTTCCCGGTGACGCTGACGGAGGACCCGTTCCGGTTCCAGGTGAGCATGGTCGACGTCGACGGGCGCGTCCTCGAATTCGCCACGCCCATGGCGTTCGTGGGCCAGCGGGTGCACGGCAACGCCGCCGACGTCGAGACGATCATCCGGCACTATCACGGGCTGATCGACGACGCGCGGCGGCCGGAGCCACCGGACCTGGCAAGCGCCGATGTCCGCCGGGTCGTCGCGGACGTACGCGGCCAGTCCGTCGCGTACGCGCCGAGCCACAAGCCCGACGACACGACGCTGTCCACCGCCCAGATCGTCTGGGACGCCGTCACCACGCCGTCGATCCTCGCCCTCGACCCCACCGACCACCCCCGCTTCCTGCCGACGGTGCGCTGGGCGCGGGCCGTCATCCCCGCGCTGAGCCAGTTCACCACCGGCTCCGGCGGCGACCAGACGCAGTCGGTGTTCCATCCCGAGCCGTACGTGACCAACGCCTTCACCGAGGCGAACAAGGCACAGCTGTTCATCGAGCTGGCGCGGCCCGTCGACCTGACCTTCAGCAACGGTGGCCAGACGGCGGGGGCGCTCGCCCAGCCCAACTTCCCGGTGGCGGGGCTCTCCCGGCGCACCGGGCCGGTCGCCGCGACCCCCGCCCCTCCCCCCGGCGCCGAGGCGGGCGCCGCGCCCGCCGTCGACAAGTGGGCCAAGCTCGCCCAGGGCCGGTTCAACCCGCTGGACTACTTCTCCGCGCTGTCCGGGGCGAAGCTGTTCGGGATGTTCCCGCTCACCGAGATCATGAGCGAGATCGGTCTGGACAACCTGAAGGCGCCGAACTTCTTCACGGCGACGGTCAACGCGGTCACGGGCTTCCTCAACGACCTGCGCGGGCTGCGCGATCTGCTCACCTCGGTCGAGGAGCAGTTCCCGGAGATCGCCGACCAGGTCATCCGCGTGACGGACGCCGCGGCGCTGTTCGCGGAGACCCTCGTCGCGTTCATCACCAGCCATCTGGAACAGGACCCCGACCCGATCCCCATCCGCGAGGTGGAGAACGCCTTCAACGCGTTCTCCGAGGCGCTGACCGCGCTGCGCGTCGCCCTGCCCGCCGCCGTGGACACCGGCGTACGGCAGTTGCTGACCCGCATCGCCGAGCAGGCCGCCACCTGGGACAACGCCGTCGGTCAGGCGCTCGCGCTGAAGAAGGCGATCGAAGCCGCCGCCCTCGGCGCGAAGCTGCCGGACGTCGTCAACTCCCGCCTGGAGTGGCAGCCCGACATCAAGCCGTGGACGCCGAACAAGCCGACACCCACCGACCCCGAGCACGCCGTGTTCTGGCCGTTCGGCAAGCTGACGCTGGTCGCCGACCTGCGCGGCTCGCTGCGCCCGGACGTGCCCCAGGCCGCGGACGTCTCCTGCACGCTGGACAAGTTCCAGCTGCGCATGGTGCCCGACTTCGACGCCATCGTGCTGTCCTTCGACCGGATCCGGTTCAGCATGCGCGCCGGGCAGAAGCCCGACGTCGAGGTGAAGTTCGGCGGCATCGACTTCGTGGGGAACCTGGCGTTCGTCCAGACCCTGCGCAACATCATCCCGCTCGACGGCTTCAGCGACCCGCCTGCCCTCACCGTCGACGGTTCGGGCATCCACGCGAACTTCTCGATGCAGCTCCCGAATGCCGCCGTCGGCGTCTTCAGCCTGGAGAACCTCTCCCTGAACGCCGCGCTCTCGGTGCCGTTCATCGGGGACACGCCGCTGCAGGCCGGGTTCTCCTTCTGCCGTCGCGAGGCGCCGTTCCGGCTGACCGTGTCGATGCTGGGCGGCGGCGGCTACTTCGGGATCGTGCTGAGCCCCAAGGAGATCGCCGTCCTGGACGTCGCCCTGGAGTTCGGGGCCGCCGTGTCCATGAACTTCGGCGTGGCCAGCGGCAGCCTGTCGGTGATGGCCGGCATCTACTTCCGGCTCGAACTGACCGGCGGCCCCGGCTCCCCCCGGAACAAGGTCAAGCTCGTCGGCTATCTGCGGGCGCGCGGCGAGGTCGACGTCCTCGGCATCGTCTCGGCGTCCATCGAGCTGTATCTGGAACTGGGCTACGAGGACGGCTACGCGGTCGGCCGGGCCAGCCTGACCATCAGCATCGAGATCGGCTTCTTCGAGACGTCGGTGACGATCCGCTGCGAGAAGCAGTTCGCCGGGAGCAGCGCGTCCTTCGCGCTCGCCGGTGCGGCGGCCGCCCCGGCCATCGCCCCGCCGACGTTCACCGATCTGATGTCCCCGTACACGGACCCGGTGACCGGAGCCCGCGTCGACCCCGTCTTCGACTACTGCACGGCCTTCGCGGAGGTGGCCTGACCATGGACAGCATCCGATGGACGGTGCTCCCGGACGGCGTGGTGGAGGGCGACGCGGTACGGCTGTCCGTCCTCGTCAGCCCCAGCCTGACCGGGATCGACCAGCTCGACGGCTCCGCGTACTTCGTGAACTGGCCGGAGAAACTCGCCCGGCTGCTGCCCGCCCTGTGGCTGGAGTTCGACAGCCCGCAGGGCACCGTCGTCAAGCAGTGGCAGCCCACCGGCCGCTATCCGGCGGCCGACTCGACGCTGTGGACGACCCTGTTCACACCCACCACCTTCGTCCGGCGGCCGCAGGCGCCGTCCACGTTCGCGGCGGCCGGGCGCCGCACGCTGCGGTCGTATCCGGGCAAGCTCGTGCACGACGAGGTGACCGGGGTGTACGAGGCAGTCGCGGTGTCCACGACCCGGTCCAGGCTCAGCGCGGAGTGGGCCCGCGAGGAGCGGATGCTGTGCGAGGAGCCGCCCACGGACCACCGCGGCTGGGAGCTCCCGTCGAAGTACCGCATGGCGGACATCATCTCGTCCCAGGTCCTGGAACTGGGCCGGAAGGTGGAGACCGGGTTCGCGGCCGTGGAGGAGGCACTCGAACCCCACGGTGACGGCCCGCGGTCCGCCGCGGCGCCCGAGCACGAGCCCCGCTTCATGGACCGGACGAGCGACGTGTACACCGACGAGGAGAAGCGGCGGATGCTGCCCCTCGCGGAGGCCGCCCGCTTCTACGAACGCGGCAAGGAACCCGCCGGGTTCGCCGAGGAGCCGCCGCACCGGGTGGACTTCCACGAGGCGTGCGGCCTCATCGGCGACTACCCGGAGCTGCAGCGCCGGTTCGGTCTCGTCGTCGACCTGCGCTTCACGATGCCTTCGGGGGTGGCCGACGGGGCGAAGGTCCGGGTGCTGTTCGACGAGAGCCTCACCGGCGACGCCCAGCTCAACACCCCGGGCCGACGCCCCTGGACGAAGATCCGGTTCGTCCGCGGCAGCGTCTTCGAAGCGGCCGAGGAGACCCCGGGGGCGCTCACCGGCCGGGTCCTGAACCTGGGCGATCCCGAGTCCTGGCACCTCACGGAACTCGACGTGGACGGCGCGGCCCTCAAGCACCTCGACTACGCCGCCTCCATCGACACCCTGCACGACAGCGACCTGCCCACCGGCATCGGCTCGGTCGCCCAGGAGGTGACGGGCACCGGCACCCCCGCCGCCCGGGGCTCCGGCATCACGCTGCTGCACACCGACCGGGACCGGCAGCTGGCCGGGCTGATCGGCGCCGACCTGCGCCGTCGCACGTCCGCCGCGGACGTCGACCTGACCGCCGAGAACCTGGTGCGCGGCTATCGGGTGGACATCGGCGCCGTCGACCCGGCCACCGGCCTGGTGACGCAGTGGCGGTCGCTGCTGCGGCGCCGGGGCCGCTACGTGATCCGGCGGCCGGGGCAGCCGCCCGTCGAGATCCAGGTCCGCCCCGACGAGGGCACCGTACGGGCGAGCGTGGTCACCACGGACGGTGCCGACGACCGGCAGCTCTACGGACACCAGGCCGTGTTCGGCTGGCACGGCTGGAGCCTCGCGGCGCCCCGTCCGGGCCGCACCATCGGCCTGGACGACGCGCCTCAGGAGCCGAAGCCGCCGGTCTCCCCGGATGTGCCGCTGGACACCAAGTTCACCGCCGAGCCGGGCTCCCTGCCCGCGCTGCGCTACGGCCGGACGTACCGGATGCGGGCGCGGGTCGTCGACCTCGCGGGCAACGGCCTCGACCACACGGCCGGTACGCCGGACGCCGTGCAGTCGGACGCGATCACGTACGGCCGCTGGGAGCCGGTGCCGCAACCGGTGGTGCTCCCGCTGCTTCCGTTCAACGAGGGCGAGTCCACCGAACGGCTCGTCATCCGCAGCACCGTGACCGACGACGGCCGGGAGATCTCCACCGACGAGTACGTCCTGCGGCGCTCGGACGTCCCCGACCACGAGCCGCACTCCGACGTGGACGGCCTGGACCGGCAGTACAAGGCGATCGCCGAACGCCATCTGGCGCCGCCCAAGACCGCCCTGCAGATGGCCGAGGAGCACGGCGTGTTCGACGCCGCCTTCGGCGCGGGCAAGCCCGATCGGCTGCGCAAGGAGTACTACACCGTGGCCTCCCGCGAGTCCGGGTCCTTCCTGGACACCGTGGTGCGCGACCCCGAGTGGCCGTACCGGGAGCACGATCTGCTGCGCGAGGACAGCATCCACATCGCCAAGCACGACGTGCACGACCCGCTGCCCGTCACGCCGTTGCCGCTCGCCCGGCGCGGTGCGGGGCTGCGGCAGGGCGAGTTCGTGGTGCACGACTCCGACCAGCTGATCCTGCCCTACCTCCCGGACGTCCTCGCCGAGGGCGTGATGCTGCGCGGCCTGCCCGGCGACCGGGAGAACCGCAAGATCCCCTTCCCCGGGCCGTGGCCGCAGGCGAAGCCGTTCAAGCTGCGCATCCTGGAGGGCACGGGCGAGCCACACTGGCACGACGGCCTGATCGAACGGGTCCTTGAGGTGTTCCTGCCCAAGGCTGAGATCGCCAAGGTCCGGCTGAGCTGCTATCTCGACGCGGCGAAGCTGCCCCTGCTGCGGCAGTGGAACCTGCTGACCGGGTCGCGGTTCTGGACGGACCTGCCGGAGCGGGACAAGACCTTCGTGACGCGGGCCAGTGCCGACGGCGAGAACTGGATGCTCACGCCCTGGGTCGAACTGACCCTGGTGCACGCGGTGGAGAAGCCCGTGCACCCGCCCGAGCTGAGCGACCTGGGATCCGTCCGCGAGGCCGAGCAGACGGCCGCCCGGCTCACCGGCCGGCTCACCAGCCACGCGGAGAGCAGCGGCCATGTCGAGCTGGACGCGCACTGGAGCGAGTGGCTGGACGACGTCACCCAGACCGCGCCCAGCCGCATCGACGGCCACACGCACCTGGAGGACATCACCCTGGAGTACACCGACGACGTGGAACAGGTCCGCCGCACGCACGAGTTCGGCGACACCCGGCACCGCAACGTCCGCTACACGCCGACCGCCGTCACCCGCTTCCGCGAGTACTTCCACCCCAGCATCACGCAGGACCGGAACAAGGTCATCCGCGTCGGCCCGACGAACGCCGCGCTGCCGGTGCCCAGTTCCCGCAGGCCGGAGCCGCCGGTCGTGGCGTACATCGTGCCAACGTTCCGCCGCGAGCGGACCGTCGACCACCAGCGGCTCACAGTCACCCAACGGCGCGCCTCGGCCGGGCTGCGGGTCTATCTGAACCGTCCCTGGTTCTCCTCGGGCGACGACGAGATGCTCGCCGTGGTCCTCGACCCGGGCACCGGCCTCAAGGACCACCTCGCCACCCGCTGGGGCATCGACCCCGTCTGGTCCGGCACCCCGCCGCTGCCGAGGCCGACGGCCGCGCACTTCCCGAACGCGGAGCGGCGGCCCACCGGACTGCGCCTCGCCGAATCGCCGGACAGCGCGCCCGTCCTGGTCGACGCGGTGGCCTTCACGCCGAAGTTCCACAAGGAGCGGCAGCTCTGGTACGTGGACATCGATGTGGACTTCGGCGCGGGCGCCGGTGCGGCGGCGTACTTCCCGTATCTGCGGCTCGCCCTGGCTCGGTACCAGCCGTACTCGGTCGATCCGCTGCACCTGTCGAAGGTGGAGCTCGCGGAGTTCGCGCAGGTCGTCCCGCCCCGCACCCTCACCGGTCACCGGGAGGGCGAGCGCCTCGACATCAAACTGACGGGCCCCGCGACGGTCAACGAACTCGGCGAGATCAGCGGCACCGGCACCGCCGCGGCCGCGGCGAGCCGCCGCGTCGTGGTGACCCTGCAGAGCAGGGCGAGCCTCGGCGAGGACGACATGGACTGGAAGCAGGCCACAGCCCCGGTGGACCTCGCCTGCCGGGCCGAGGGGGGCGGCTTCGTCTGGAGCGGCGGCCCCGCCGCGACCGGCGGTCAGCTGCTGACGCTCTACCGACTGCTCGTGCAGGAGTACGAGCTGTACCGCACCGACAAGGACACCGCCACGGACACCGTCACCGTGAACGGCCGGCCCGTGTCCGCGGCCCGCCGCCTGGTGCACGCCGACTACTTCGGCCTGACCGTCGGCCTGCTCGGCCGACTCGACTTCGAACTCTAGGAGACCAGGATGCGCAGACAGGCGCTCACGGCCTGCGTGGCCGCACTGGTGCTGGCCCTCGCCTGGTCGACACCCACATCGGGCGCGCCCGCGAGCCGGGCCAACGACCCGCAGCCGCACCGCGGCGGTGCCGACCTCGTCGTCCACCGCAGCAACGGCGACTACGGCTGTACGTCGGGGTTCACGGTGCGCCAGTGGGACGGCGGCAAGCGCGCCATGGTCACGGCCGGACACTGCTCCAACGCCGTGACCGGGGTGAAGGCGACGTCCGGCCAGTACGCGTACGGCTCGTTCCTCAAGGCCGCCTTCGAGGAGAAGGCGGACCTCGGGCTGCTCACCGGCACGGCGGACAGTCCGCAGACGTACGCGCCCACCCTCTGGACGGACGGCGGCCCGGCCGGTTCACCGGTCGCCCGCCGGGTGCTCGGCAAGGTCGACGCTCCGGCCCGGGGGTCCAGCGTGTGTATCAGCGGGAACATCACGAAGCTGGTGTGCGACATCACGGTCCAGCACCTCAGCGACGGCGTGGAGTGCGAGGAGAATCCGCCGAAGCGGTGCACCAAGGGGCTCGTCCGCGCGGTGAAGGGCGGCCAGAAGATCTCGGACTTCGGCGACTCGGGAGCGCCGGTGTTCGTACCGATCGACACGGTGATCGACGGACACCCGGTGCACGGCGCGTTGCTCGTCGGGCTGTTCGTCGCCGGTGGCAAACAGAACCCGACAGGGCCGGACGACATGGTCCTCTTCCACACCGTGAAGCAGGTCGAGTGCTTCCTGCGGGTCCAGGTACTGACGTCGCAGGAGGCGGACTCGGGCAACACGACCCCACCGACGCCCCGGTCCGACTGCGGCTAGCCCCACCCCTCGCGTCGTCCACTGTCGGCCACTTGGGTGAAACCCGCGTACCGGCCCCGGATCCGGGCAAGCGAACGGTGTCCAGGGGCCGCAGAGCGACGGGAGGTTGCCGTGGTGCAGTCCCCAGGGAAGCAGCGGGTGTGCCGGGAGTGGAGGCGGGACGCGCCGACGTCGGCGGCGCAAGCCCGTGCGCTGGCACGGGACTTCATGACAGCCGCCGGATACGACGACGAGAGACACCGCGAGGCCGTCCTGCTCGTCGTGTCCGAGCTGGTGACCAACGCCCTGCGGCACGCCCGCGGGGTGACGGGCCTCCGCCTCAGCCACCACCCCCGAGGCCTCACCGTCTCGGTCCACGACGCCGGCGACCGGCCACCCCGCCCCCGCCCCCTCGAACCGGACCGCCCCGGCGGCTTCGGCCTGCACCTGGTGCGGGGCCTCACCGAGGGCGTGGAGGTGGAGTGGCGCGCCGGCGGCAAGAACGTGTGGGCGACGGTGCCGCAGCCGGGGGGCTGACGAGGGGTGGGACCCGACCCGGCTGTGCCGCTGCCCCCGCGCGTCCGGCTGCGGGGGCAGCGGCAGGGAGCTCACCTCCGAACTCCCGGGAGCAGCCCGGCCGGGAACTCGCCTCGGGCCGGGTTTCCCGGATGAGCGGGAGGTATGCGGCGGGTCAGACTCCGGCAGGGACCAGGCCCGCGCGCAGGCGGCTGAGGATGCGCTTGAGGAGGCGGGACACCTGCATCTGGGAGACGCCGAGCTGCTCGCCGATCTCGGCCTGGGTGAGTTCCTCCACGAAGCGCATGTGGATGATCTCCCGGTCACGGTCGGAGAGTGCGCCGATGAGAGGGGCGAGGCTGTTGAAGTCCTCGACGAGTTCGTACGCGGCGTCCTCCTCGCCGATGAAGTCGGCGAGGGCCGCCTCGCCGTCGTCGCTGCCGCCGCCCATGAGCAGCGCGGCGTTGAGGGACGTGGAGGTGTAGCCGTTGGAGGCCTTGCGGGCCTCGATGACCTCTTCCTCGGACAGGGACATCAGCTCGGCCAGCTCGGCCGTGGTCGGGTCCCGGTCGAGGCGGGTCGCCAACTCCTCGGTGGCCTTGACCAGTTCGATGCGGGCTTCCTGGAGGCGGCGCGGGACGTGCACGGCCCAGCTCGTGTCGCGGAAGAAGCGCTTTATCTCGCCGACGATGTACGGCACGGCGAAGGTGGCGAACTCCACCTCGCGCGACAGGTCGAACCGGTCGATGGCCTTGATCAGGCCGATCGTGCCGACCTGGACGATGTCCTCCATGTCGTCGCCGCGGCCCCGGTAGCGCGAGGCGGCGTAGCGCACGAGCGAGAGGTTCATTTCGATCAGCGTGTTCCGCACGTACTGGTAGTCCCACGTGCCCTCTTCGAGGACGGCGAGGCGGTCGAAGAACTGCCGGGAGAGAACGCGCGCGTTGTGCGGCTCCACGGTCGACGGTGCTTCGATCAGTGGCAGTTCTCCCTCCACGCAGGCCTCGGCCCTCGTCGACCGGATCCCGGACACTGTCGGCCTGCGTGCACCCATCGCGGCAGCCACACCATCCACCCTTCTCTCGACGGCACCCCGTGTCACGTTCCGGGGACTCAAGACGCGTCTGCCCCTCGCTCCCGGTCCCACACCTCACGATCCGGAATTGAGTCTCGCGTTCACCCTTCAGCTACCTCCTGACCTGGCCCGCGGCCAGGACCAGGCGCGCGAGTTCGGGGTGGAACACGTCGAAGTGCGCGCCCTGCGGCGGCACTCCGTCGCGGACGACGGCCGAGGCGTCGACGCTGACGTAACCCGAGCTCGGGAGGGCGTCTTCGGCGAGCGCGTCGGCCAGGGTGAGGGTGGGGCAGTGGTCGACGCCCTGCACCCCGTCGTAGCCGAGCGCGCCCCAGAGCCGGTCGGCCCCGACCAGGGAGGGCGACTCGCCGATCATGCGGGTGGCGAGCGGGAACAGCAGGCCCAGTTCCAGGTCGTGGTGCGAGTACGCGCACACCACCGGCCCCGCGACACTCTGTGCCACCCCGGCCAGCGCACCCCCGCCGCGCATCTGCTGCGGCAGGTGGGCGGCGAACGCGAAATGGGACAGGGCGGCCTGAAGCAACGTCATGGAGGCGGGCCTGCCCGCCTCCGTCTTGTGCCCCCGGGCGGCGTACGCGACGAGCCGGGCCCCGGCGCCGTGGCCGACGAGGTGGATCCGCGTGTCCGGCAGGGCCTCGGCGAGCCGTCCGAGGGCGGGGGCGAGCCCGGTCTCGCCGATCAGTCCGGCGCGCCGCCTGATGGCGTACGAGGTGGCCTGGCAGAGGAGTTGGTGCGCGCCGTCCCACAGCCGGTCGAGGGCGCGCTCGGACTCCGCGGACCCGAAGGGGCGAGGGCTGGGGGCGAGCGGGTCGGGCCGGGCGAGCCAGTCGGTGGGGGCGTCGGCCGGGCGCGGGCCCGCGGTCCCGGCCTCGGTCAGCGTTCCGGACCTCGAGACCGTGGGTGCCTCGGTGCCCCGGCCCGGCCGCTGGATCCGCTCGGGGCGCTGCTCCGCGCGTTCGGCCTCCTCGTGGGCCTGTGCCAGGGCGCGGGCGAAGCCTTCGCAGACGTGGGCGGTGCTGTCGAACAGCATCGCCGGGTCGGACTGGGGCAGCAGTTCGTCGCCCAGGTCGGTGGCGTAGGCGGCGATGTGGGCGTGCAGGGGTGCCTCGACGAGGCGCCGGAGCATCATGCCCACGTCGTCGACGGCGCCGAACCGCCGCGGTCGTTCGCCCACGAGGGAGCACAGGTCCGCGATGAGGTGGTCCCGGCCGGGGAACGTCCGGTGGAGCGCGGACTCGGTGGCGTCGGTGAGCCGCGGCTCCGGCGCGAACCGCATGCCGGGCCAGTGCACGCTCACGAAGCCCACACCGTCCGCCTCGGTCCCGCCGGTGAACAGGGCGCGGAAGCGGGCGTCGACGTCAGCGGTCGTGTCGGCGTCGTTGTGGGCGGTGTGCGCGAGGAGCACCAGGTGCCGGATGCCCGCCGCCCGTGCGGCGTCCGCCACGCGTGCGCACTGCTCCGCGTCCGCCTCGGTGCCGTCCGCGTCGAACTGGATCGCCCAGCGGGGCCGGGCGCTCTCCGGGTCGTGCTCGGAACTGCTCATGCGTTCCCCCGAGCCGGTGGTGGTCGCCGTGGAACCGGTGGCGGGTGCTGTGGGGCAGCATGCTCGTCCGGGGGCACGGTGGCTAGGGGCGTGCGGCTGGGGGTGTGGGCTCCGTTTGGTGCTCGTCCGCGGGGCGTCGGATGCCGGAGGCCGGAGGCAGTACACCGCAGACCGACGCCGCCGACTGCCGGGCGCCGGATAGCGGATGCCCGATGGCGGATGGCGGATGGCTGTACTCCGGAAGCGTCCGCCGTGTGCCGGACACCGTCGTCACTCCCCCGTCCCGCCCTGCCAGGTCCGCACGGCCTCGTGCCCCTCGCGGATCATCGCGGCGGCGCGCGGGAAGTCCCGGACCTCGGCGCTGAGGAGGTCCAGTGCGTGCAGCAGCGACTCCACCGGTACGTGGCGTGCGGCGAGGACGGCGGCGGTCCAGCGCCCGAAGGAGGCGAACAGGCCGGAGTCGTCGACGTACAGGGCCGCGCCGAGGAAGGCGACGATCTGGGAGACGTCCTCGGCGGTGTGCTGCTGTTGGGATTCGGTGTAGTCGAGGAGGGCGGGGAACCGGGCGCGAAGGCCGTTGAGGGTGGCCCGGACGAGTTGCGGTGCCGAGCGGCTGACCAGCGTGTACTCCTGGTCGAGGAGGTGCTTCAGCGGTTCGTCGGCGAACGGGGGGCCGACGGGACGTCGCGGTGGGCCCTCGGTGAGCCGCGCGGCGGCGGTGCGGGCGTCACCGGCCCAGAGGTCGGCGCCGAGCAGTTCGGCGTGGCGTCCGCCGGGGCCGAAGGCGGCGCCGCCCGCCAGGACGGGTACACCGGCGGCCCGGCAGGCGGATATCGCGGCGTGGGCGGTGGGCAGCCGGGTCACGAGGGAGCCGGACAGGGCCACCGCGTCG
The DNA here is from genome assembly GCF_014650815.1 of Streptomyces flavofungini. Taxonomy (GTDB): domain Bacteria; phylum Actinomycetota; class Actinomycetes; order Streptomycetales; family Streptomycetaceae; genus Streptomyces; species Streptomyces flavofungini. Next base: position 213,908 of record NZ_BMVR01000007.1, on the reverse strand, counting down.
GCGCCGGTGTGGCGCAGATGGGCGATGAGGTGCGCGGTGGGGACCTGGGCGCCCAGGAAGTCGACGCGCCAGCCGCGCAGGGCGAGGACTTCGGCGAGGAGCCGGGCAGGCAGGGCGTGCCACTCGCCGTCCACGCAGGCGACGGTGATGCGGGATGGCCCGAGGGTGCCGGACGGGGCCCGGGAGCCGGACAGCGCCTGGGTGCCGGGCCGTACTCGGGCGCCCGGCGGGGCGTCCGGGCGCGGGGTGGGTGGTGTCCCGCCGGGTGGCCGGGAGAGCGCCGCGATGACGCGTTCGTTGATGGCGGTGGCGGCGTGTTCCTGGGCGACGGTCAGCTTGTTGACGGCCCATTCCTCGCCGACGCGGCGTTGCACGGCGCCGATCACGTCCAGGAGGACGCATTCGGCGTCGAGGCCGTCTTCGAGTGCGGCGAGGCCGGTGTCGGCGGCGGTGGACTCGTCGCCCGCCACGACCGCGTGCCACAGGGCGGCGGCCCAGGGGGCGGCTCGTCCGTCGGGGGCGGTGGCCGTGGGTGTCATGGGGACCTCCAGCGGGGGTGGCTGTGCGCCGGGGCCTGGCGGGTTGGGTCCGGGGGATGGTGCCGGGTGCGGGCACGGCGCGGGGCGCGCGTCAGTCGCGAGGGGCCTTCCAGGTGACGCGTACGGTCTTGCCGCCGGAGTACACGTACACGTCGAGCGTCGTCGTCAGCGTGGCGGCGAGCAGCATGCCCATGCCGCCGGTGCCGTCCTGGGTGTCGGGGAGGCGCGGCACGGGCGGCTGTTCGCTGGCATCGTCGATGTCGGCGACCAGGCCGTCGGGGTGCCCGTGGAGGCGCAGGCGCCACCAACCCGTGGCGTGCCGGAAGGAGTTGGCGCACAGCTCCGACACGACGAGCGCCACGTCGGCAGCGTCGACGGCGGGGCAGCGCACGGCGGCGTAGGCGCGGGCGGCCCTGCGGGCCCCGCCAATGCCGCAGTCCTCGGCGTCGACCGTCAGCAGGGCGGGATGGTCCCCGGCCGTGGGGCGCCATGTTCCGCGCACCGTCGCCCGGTCGCACAGCGGGCACGACATCATGATGCCGCGGGTCGCGTCGTACACGGTCACGTCCGGGAACTGGGTCATGGCGCGCACGCCTCCTCCAGGGAGCCGCACACCTGGAAGTGCCCGAGGATGCCCGTCAGTTGCAGCAGGGTGCGCAGCTGGGCGGGGATCGGGCCGAGGATCCGCAGGTCTCGGCGGCGGTGGGTGCGGATCAGGATGTTGAGCATCGTGGAATCCGCGAATTCGAGCCGGGTCACGTCCAGGACCAGGCGGAGCGTCAAGGGAACCGCCTCCACGGCGAGTTCGATGTCCGGCTCGTACTCGACGTCCATCTCCCCGACCACAGCCACCACCCGCACACCACGTCTCTCGTCGGCGTGAACCTCTACCGAGCACTGGGCCGCCGCATCTCCATGCGTCCACTGCATGCCGACAGTTTCGACCCGCCGGACACGGTCCACCCCGACCATCCCCTCATGGAGGACCCGTCGAATTCATGTCCGACGGTACGGCCTCTTCCGCTTAGCGTGCCGCAACGTTTCCGCACGTCGCGACGGCATCATGGCGTCACGGCGGCCTTCCGGGCCCGGAACTCCGCCGCACAGCCCGCCGCCACGGCGAGCAGCACCGCGGACAGCGCGAGAGCCAGCGCCCCCCAGTTCATCCACACGTAGTCGGGATCGCTGGAGTAGACGCTGCCGTCGTCGCGTACGCAGTCGAAGCGCAAGGGCAGGAGCGAGTACCGACTGTGCGAGAGACCCCGGACCGTGTCCGCGTCGAAGCCCTCCCGGCAGGCCGTTGCGGGCGTCGAGTCCGCGCCGTCGCCGACCGCCAGGTCGGCCGTCAGAACGGCGAAGAATCCCAGGGAGTAGACCGCCCCGGCCGCACAGGCCGCCATCGCCGCCGCACGGCGCAGCAGGTGCACCGGCCAGGGCTCGGGCCGACCCGGAAACGCCATCGCGGCGACGCCCACCGCGGAGATCAGCGCACCGAGGGCGCACACCGCGGGGACACCTGAATCCAACAGCACGCGCGTCACCCCCTCTCTTGAGCAGGCAGGGCGGCTGTTCCCTGGTCCGGCGGGGACAGCTGAGGGAGCGGGGCGGTACACATGGGGCCACCCCACCAGGCCCCCACCGGGCAGGCTGTGGCGGAAGCCACTCCTCCTGTCACAGCGGTGCCACAGGGAGCACTGGTCCCAGGGGCCCGGCAGTGGGGCACGGTCACCACGGCGGTCCTTGACGGCGCGGTACGGCGATGACCACCAGGCCGATGTCGTCGTGGCGCCGCCCGCCCAGCCAGTCGGCGACAAGCATCTGCACGCGTTCGGCGATCGCCTCCGGCGGCTGCCCGGCGCACTCCGCGAGGGCCGCGCGCAGCCGTTCCTCGCCGAACCGGTCGGTACCGAGCGGGCCGCCCTTGGCCTCGGTGACGCCGTCCGAGTACAGCAGGCAGGCCTCTCCGGGGCGCAGCGTCGTCTCGTACGTCCGCGCCGACACCTCCGGCAGGGCGCCGATGAGGGTGCCGTGGGTCGGGGCGGCGAGGATGCCCCCGCCGCGGCGCACGATGAGCGGCGGCGGATGTCCGGCGCTGGTCAGCCGGACGGCGACGGCATCGCCGCGACGGCTGACGGAGGCGAGCACGAGCGTCGCGAAGCGGCTGTGGTCCGTGCCGAGCAGGGCTGCGTTCAACACGCGCAACAGCCGCTGGTGGTCCGGTTCGAGCAGGTGCAGGGCGCGCAGCGCGGTGCGGATCCTCCCGGTCAGGGCGGCGGCCTCCAGGCCCTTGCCGCACACGTCGCCGAGGACGACGTGGGTCTCGCCGCCCGCCTCGGATGCGGGGCCGATGTCGAAGAAGTCGCCACCGACGCCGAGTTCGCCGTCGGCGGGGCGGTGCCCGACCGCGTACTCGACGCCGTCGACGCACCGCAGCCCGGGCCGGAGCGTGTCCCGGGTCAGCAGCTCGGCGACGGCCGCCTGCTCGGTGTGCAGCGTCGCGGCGGACAGGGCGGCCGCGGCGCGCACCGCGAAGAGGCGGGCGAGGGACTCGTCGTCCTCGGTGAAGGGCTCGGCTCCCGCTCGCCGTATGAGGACCAGCGCGCCGATGGGGGTGCCGCGACCCGGCAGGGGTGTGACCATGAGTGCGCCGGGGTCACCGAAACCGCTGGGCGCGTCGGCCGAGTCGGGAGCACCGGCGGAGTGCGGACCACCGCGCACGCCGGAGCCGCCGTCCGAGCCCGGACCGTCGAGGGACTCGGCGCCGCCACTCGCCCCCGAGCCGCCGAGCGCATCGGAACCAGTGTCCGGGCCCGACCCCCCGAACGCCTCGGGCAGCATCCACGAAGGCAGCGCCGCCGCATCCAGCCACCGCGAGGGAACCGGCGGAAACCCCTGCAACGCCTCCGCGAGCCCCGGCACCTCGGCGGCGTTCCCCGCGAGCCGCCCGTGCACCACCTCCCCACCGCGCCACGCGGCGGCCACCGGCGGCCGGGCACCCCGCCCCGCCCCGACGACCACCACCGCGTCGGCGAGGTGCCGCACCGCCAACAGCGCCGTACTCCCCCTGCACTCCCGGGGGTCGGTGCAGGCGAGCAGCGCGTCGGAGACGTCCGCGAGAAAGCGGGCGCGCTCGCGCTCGGTCCGCGGCACGTGCGGTGCAGACCCCTCGTCGGACTCTTCGCGCAGCCACCACAGCACGCCCGCGGTGTCGTCCGCCGCGGCGGCCTCGGCCCGGAGGGCCCGCCCGGCAATCGCACCGGCGGCCTGCCGGTCGCGGCGGGCGTGCGCGTCGGCGAGCCAGGACGGGGCGTGCCGCGCCAAGGGAGTTCCGGCGTCCACGCCGGGGAGCAGGGCGGTCGCCGCCGTGTTGACCCACCGGACGCGCCCGTCGACCCCGGCGAGCAGGAGGGGCCACGGCGCGGACTGCAGGGCGGCGCCCACCGCCCGCGCGGCGGTCTGCTCGGTCGGGGTTCTGGTGGCTCGTCTCACGTACCGGAACGCCGTGCCTCGCGGGCACTAATTCCCCTCACCCTCTCGTCACCCTCTCGGTCCTCGAACGGCCGCGCGCTCTTGCGCCGTGGAGGCCAACCTCCCGCGCCGTGGACGCCGACGATCCTCCTGATGGGCGCGCCGCACAATGCTCGCGGGCGGGCTCCGGTGCCCCCACCGGGTGCCGCGCGGGCGGAATGATCACTTCGGGCGACAGTCCGAAAACTCCTTCGAGTTTTGACATTCCGGGGCCCGAAAGGTTGCACGCCACGCGCGTGGCGATCAACACAATGATGGAGATGGCGTGAAGACCGTATTGTCATCGCGTTCACATCTCTCGCCGGGCACCACTTCTGACCCGGCATCATCCCGTGGGGGGATCCATGCGACACCGCACCCGCGTCGCCATGCTCGGCTCGGCCCTGGCCGTCGCCGCGGCCGGCTTCGCCGCGCCCGGCGCCGTGGCCGCGCCGTCCGGCGACGTCACCATCGACAAGGTCATCGTGAACGGCGGCAAGCCGGTCGTGCTCGGCACCACCGCCGGCAAGACCTTCACCGTCTCCGTGACCGCGTCGGACGACTCGGGCATCGAAACGGCCGACATCACGCTGTTCGGCGGCGGCGCCGGCCACGCCCTGCCGACGGGCAACCCGAAGTGCGTGGCGGAGAGCACGACGACGTCGACGTGCACGGCGAAGTTCACGCTCGACCCGGACACGGACTTCTTCGACAACGGCCCGGCCGGTGTCTGGTACGTCGACGCGCTGGTGACGGCGAACGACATCGACACCATCCTGGCGGAGAAGTCCGGTTCCTTTAAGGTCCAGCGCCAGGCCAAGCTGACGGTGAACGCCTCGCCGGAGCCGATCAAGAAGGGCAAGACGCTCACCGTGACCGGCGCGCTGACCCGCGCCAACTGGGAGACCAGCAAGTACGCGGGCTACTCCGGCCAGTCCGCGAAGCTGGAGTTCAAGAAGAAGGGCGCCACGGCCTACACCGCGGTGAAGACCGTGAAGACCGACAACAAGGGCAACCTGAAGACCACGGTCAAGGCCTCCGTCGACGGCTCCTACCGCTGGACCTTCGCCGGGAACTCGACGACGTCCGAGGTGAAGGCCACCGGCGACGCCGTCGACGTGATCTGATCACTCGGCAGTAGCGCTCTCTCACCGGTCGCCGGGCGTGCGTGGATCCACGCACGCCCGGCGATCGCGCTGTCGGCGCCCCGCGCCACCGCCCCGCGTCGGCCCGGCGCCCCGTCAGCGCGCGAGCCGGGCCAACTCCGTCCCCGCCAGCAGGAAAGCACCCACGCCGAAGTCCGCGGTGCTCTCGTACGTGATGGGCTGGCTCGACTCCGGCCGGTCGCCGACCTTCTGCACATGGCCGAGGAAGCCGTCGGGGTGCACCGCCGTGGCGACCATCCCGTTCCACGCCCGCGCGGCCACCGGCACATGCGTCGCCGCGTCGACGAGCCGCGCCGCCACCGCGTACGCCGTGCCGTACACGAAGAAGGACGTGCCGCTCGTCTCGGGCCCGGGCAGATGGGCCGGGTCGGCGAGGTTGACGTTCCAGAAGCCGTCCGGGCGCTGGACCTTCGCCACCGCCCTGACCAAGCGGGTGAGCGTGGCGCGGTACTCGGCGGTGTGGCGCTCGCTCGCGGGCAGCGCCTTGAGCGTCTTGACGTGGCCGCCCGCCACCCAGCCGTTGCCGCGCGACCAGAGGACCGCCTTGCCGCCGGGCGAGAGGATCCCGCCGGGCAGGAACCGCTTGTCCCGGTACCAGAGCCCCGACGTGCCCGCGTCGTACAGGCCGGGACCGCCCTCGGTTGTCCTGGTGTGGTGATACAGGGCAGACATCTTGTCCCAATAGCGCGGGTCCTCGCGCAGGGCGCCGAGACGGGCGAACGGCGGCATGGCCATGTGCAGGGCGTCGTCCCACCACCAGTCGTCGTTCTTGGCCGGCTGGTCCGTGAGCGTCATGCGCCGCAGACAGGTCTCGATCGCGGTGAGCTTGCCCGCCTCGGGTTCGAGTTCGTACAGGTCGAGGTAGGCCTGGCCCGCGCACTGGTTGTCGGCGTGCCGGGTGGTGACGCCGCCCTTGAGTCCGTACGCGTGCTTCTCCGCCCAGTGGCGGGCGTACGTGCGGTAGGGCGCGGCGCCGGTCAGGCGGTGCAGGGCGAGGAGGCCGCTGAAGAAGGTGGCGTTGGCCCAGCCGTTGTCACCGGGGTCGGTGTGGGCGCCGATCCAGTGGTCGGCGACGCGGCGCAGTACGCGGATGATCGCGTCCCTGGGCGGCAGTGCGGGGGCGGGGGCCGCGCGGTCGGCGGGCGCCGGGTGCGCGGGGGCGTCGGCCGCCAGGGCGGCGGTGGTCCGCCACGGTGACGCGAGCGCGGCGGCGGTCAGGGCGGTGCCGCCCACGAGCACATGTCGTCTACGCATGTGAACTTCTCCTTCATCCGTGGTCGCGCACCATCTTGAGGGTCACCTCACCGCGCTGTCCACGGGCGGTGCGTGACCTTCTGCGCCGCACAGGGCGATTCAACTATCCGACCCGCATGCAGAGTTACGCACCGGGAGTGGCGCGGCACGAGCCCGGCCGCACACCCGCCCCCGACCCCGACACCCCACCCGTCACCGCGACCGCGCGCCGTCCACCGACAGCCCCCTGCCGCCTCAATGGCCGCCGCAGGCCGCACCGTTCACACCCTTGACGCGAACACAGCCATCGGTATGGTCTAGTCCAACGAAGCGGAATCCCGCTGTCCGGCGGGCACTTGGCTGCCCATCCCCACCGTCCGGCTTGCGGCGGTCCGCGCTCCGACGCGCGGACCGACACCCACATCCGTACTTCGCACCGCCGTTCTTCGGCGTCCCCCCATGGAGTGAGCCATGCGATCTCGCATACTCGGAATACTGACCGCCACCATCTCCGCCGCCACACTGCTGACGCTCGCGTCGCCGGCATCGGCCGACAAGGCGGACAGTTCCGGCAAGCCCTCGTCCGGCAAGGCGGCCGCGGCATTCATCGTCAGCGAGTCCCAGTTCAACCAGATGTTCCCGAGCCGGAATTCCTTCTACACGTACAACGGCCTCACGGCGGCCCTCAGCGCGTACCCCGGGTTCACGAACACCGGCAGCGACACCGTCCGCAAGCAGGAGGCCGCCGCCTTCCTCGCCAACGTCAGCCACGAGACCGGCGGTCTGGTCCACGTCGTGGAGCAGAACACGGCGAACTACCCGCACTACTGCGACAAGACCCAGCCCTACGGCTGCCCGGCGGGCAACGACAAGTACTACGGCCGCGGCCCCATCCAGCTCAGCTGGAACTTCAACTACAAGGCCGCGGGCGACGCACTCGGCATCGACCTGCTCCACAACCCCGACCTGGTGCAGAACGACGCGGCCGTCGCCTGGAAGACGGGCCTCTGGTACTGGAACACCCAGAACGGCCCGGGCACCATGACCCCGCACAACGCCATGGTCAACGGCGCCGGATTCGGCGAGACCATCCGCTCCATCAACGGCAGCCTGGAGTGCAACGGCGGCAATCCGGGCCAGGTGCAGAGCCGCATCGACAAGTACAAGCAGTTCAGCCAGGTCCTCGGCGTGGACCCCGGCTCCAACCTGAGCTGCTGAGCAGCACGCGCGCAGAAGCGTCGGCGGCCCCTGACGGCCGCCGACGCTTCACGGGTTCCGGCGCCTGTGCGCCTCCGCCGCCGTGCGGGTTCAGACCCCGGCGGGGCCGTAACTCCGCTTCCCGCGCCGGTAGGCGATCTCCCCGAGCGCGATATCCACGGCCAGGAACGCCACCAGCGGAATCCCCAGGAGCGGTACGAAGTAGCCGAGCACCGCGACCGCCGCCATCAGCGGCACCAGGACGTACGCCGGAACGTGCTGCCAGGCCCCGCGCGGCAGCGGACGGCCGAAGGCACTGCCGCGCCCGCGCTGCCACCACATCCGGTAGCCCCACACGATCAGCAGGATCAGACCGAAGGCGACGCCGGCGAGGACGACCTGGTTCGCCAGGCCGAACAGGGTGCCGCTGTGCGCGTCGATCCCCCACCGCGTCAGCTTGGCGAGCACCGGATAGTCGTCGAACCTCAGTACGTCGACGACCTTCCCGGTCGCCGGATCGACGGCCGCCGAGTCCTGCTTCTCGGGCCAGCTCCGCTGGATCTCCTTGACGAGGTACGCGGACGAGGCGTCGGCGGGCGGCACGACCTCCACCGGCCCGGCGACCCCCTGAGCACGGGCCGCCGCGAGCACGGCGTCGACGCCGACGTCCTCCGCTCCGCCCTTCGACCCCTGCCCGCCGGACGCGCCCCCGCCGTGCTCGGCGTGCTCCCGCGCGGCCGGGCCACCGGACTCCCCCGCGGGCGCCAGGCTCGTCGACACCGCCGGCGTCGTCTGGCCGACGGCCTCCCGCAGGTCCCCGATGCTCTGTCCCGCGTACGTCGACCAGGTGAGCCCCGTGGCCGACAGGAAGATCAGCCCGGCGGCCGTCCATACGCCCACCGTTCCGTGCAGGGACAGCGTGCGGCGGCGGCCCGCCGCGCCCCGCACCTTGCGCCGGGCCCGGCGCCGCCCGAACCACAGCACCAGGCCGCCACCGGCGAGCACCCACAGCCAGCTCGCGGCGATTTCACTGTAGAGACGGCCCGGCTCGCCCAGGTGCAGATCTCGGTGCAGTTCGGCCACCCAGGTGCGCAGCGGCAGCGCTCCGCTGGAGCCGTACTGCTCCAGGGCGCCGCGCACGTCACCGGTGTAGGGGTTCACGAACACGGCGAGGGTGCGCTCGGGGTCGACGCCGGGGACGCCGGACAGCAGGACGCGGGTGGTGTCCTCGTCCCCGGGCGCCGGCCGGACCGCGCTCACCTCGCCCTCCGGGTGGGCCTCGCGGGCGGCGGCGACCTGCCGGGCCACGGGCAGCTTCCGGTCGCCGACGGGCACGGTCAACTCATCGGCGTACACCATCTTCTCGACCGTGTACGAACCCGCGTACAGCAGCCCCGTCACCGCGGCGACCAGCAGGAACGGCGCGATGAGCACACCCGCGTAGAAGTGCAGCCGCCGCACCAGCGGCCGGAGCGGGCCCAGGGCGAAGCGCCGTGGGGAGGGGTCCGGCGGTGGGGCCGGTGGCCCCTCGACGGGGGTGGGGGCGGTGGGTGCGGCGGGCATGTCGAGCTCTCCTGGGTGCCGGACGGTGGTGCGGGGCCGGTCGGGTGGTGACCTGGCCGGTCCAAGGGTCGAGCAGGGAGGGGGGTGAGTTCCCGGTGGGCTCTGTAACGTGCGTCACGCGTCGGGGCGTCGGCGCGCGCCCGGCCACGGCGCGCTCCCCCTGCCGGCGCGCCGGGTCCGGGTGATGACATGACCTCGTAGATCTTCATTTGAGATGGGGTGGCCGAGAAGCGCGTTCGTCACCAAGCGAAGCGTGAACAGGGGTAGTTGGCAGGGTGAAATCCGCGCGACGATGGCACCTATGACCGCGGCACAACGCGCCATGACCCAGCTGGAGTCGTGGCCGAACCTGGTAAGTGGCTCTTCCCGGTGCGCTGTCGGACGCTCCTTCGGGATCGTGGGGACGCCGGGAGCGATGCGCTACGAAGTCGTCCACTTCCACTCCGACGGAGCGGCCGACGTGTGCCTGACCCGCGCGGCCGTCGACCGGCTGCGCCCGCACCTGGCCCACAGCACTGCGATCCGGGTGCGCCCCGGGGCCTCGTGGATCACCGTGCTCCTCGACTGCGACATCGATGTGGCCCTCCTGCTGACCTTCGTCAGCGTCGGACTCAAGGCACACGACGACGACCGTGCCGTGGCCGACCGCACGGGCCGGGGCGGGGCGTTCGACCACTGCCCCGCCCCGCCGTGCGACTGGGAACCGCTCGCGTTCCGCCAACCCGCCCCGAAGGTCCCCGCCCCGGCCGGGCCTCCCGGTGTCGAGCGCCGGGGCATCCTCGCGACCTGGAAGGCGGTGGGGCGGCTCATCCCGCACGGCCACTGAGGCCTCGCGGGGGCGGTCGGCGTCGACGGCGGAACGCCGGGGCGCCGGTCGCCCACGCCGAGCCGAGCCGAGCCGTCCACCGCGCCCGGCGGTCAACGCCGTCCGGGCGCGCACTTCTGCCCGGGCGCCCGACCGCCCCATGCGTCCGGTCCCCCACGCGGCCGGTCCCCCAAGGCGCCCAGTCGCCCGAGCACCCAAGCCCCCCACACACCCGGCGCTCCCCGGCCCCGCCCCCAGGCACGTCCTGCCGCGCCCCGGCCAGCTCTCCCCAGCGCCCCCGCAACGCGCCGTTTGAGGCTCCGCCCTGCTCCGGCGGGCCGTCGCGCTCCCCGCCCGCACGGACGGAGCAGCGACTTCACGCCATCCGTGCCGGGTGCCACCATCCCCCATCCCCCGTACCGATGATCAATGAGCTTGTCGGACAGACACGTTCGTATGATCGTCGGTGACCTCCTGACCTGGTCCGATGTTGAGCATCACGAGGCGGCCGGAACGGCTGTTCTCCCGGGTGCCGGGCGCGCCGCAGGGCGACGCGCGACCCCGACAGGGCGAGGGATCAAGGAGCACGCAGTGAAGAGCAGTTGGACGCGCAAGGCCATGCGTGGGGTGTTGGCGGCAGCGGTGTGTGCCGTGCCGCTCACCCTGTCGACGGGCACAGCACACGCCGACGAGACCCACCACAGCGGCTCCCACACCGCCCCCGTCATCGGGCTGATCAACACCGGCCAGATCGACGACCCGTTGGAGGACGTGCTGGAGCACACCCTCAACTTCGGCGACGGCTACCGCTGGGACTGACCGGCACCCGGCCCCGTCCGCGCCGCGGTCGACGTTCCTGCCCGCTCACCCCGTCGAGATTCCACGGCGGAGTGAGCGGGCGGTTCCGTGTCGGCCGCGGCGTCGTCGTGACCTCACCGCCAGCCGTACGCGTACGCCGCCACCCACGTGACCTCCAGTTGCGCGCTGCTGCCGGGTGCGGCCGTCGGGCCCTCCAAGGCGCTCTCGTTCTGGAGGACCCAGGACAGGGGGCGGTCCGGGACGTCACGGGTGTCGTGGCCGACCTGGCGGCCGTCGACGAAGAAGCGGACGTGGCCGGGTGTCCACTCCGTCGACACGGTGTGCCACTCGGTCCAGTCGTCGGCGCCCTCGAACGAGCCCTGTTCGCCGCCGCCGCACGGGTGGTGGAAGGCACTGAGGGAGCCTGTCCACTCGCCCTCGGGGTGGTCCATCTCGCAGCCGCCGCCGTAGTGCAGCCACGCCGACTTGTAGCCGGGTGACAGCGCGGTGACCTTGATCCGCGCGCTGTACTTGCCGTACTTCATCTGCATCACGGCACGCGGTACGACGGCCGCCGCGTGGACGGGCCCTCCGTCGTCGGGCCGCCACATCCGGATGCGCATGCGGCCGTCGCCGTTCTGCGCAGGACCGATGCTCACCGTGTCCTCGGGGTGGTAGACACCGGCGACGGCACGATCGCGGTCGTTGGCGGTGTCGCGCCAACCCGTCGGATACGCCCACCAGTTGTCCCGGTACGTGCCGCGCAGCCCGCCGCAGTACGCGGCGGAGGTGTCGACGTGGTGGTCGCAGTCGCGGAACGATCCGAGCGGCACCCGGTCGCCGTCGAAGTCCTCCGCGAGGACCTGCCAGAACGGGCCGCAGTCGCCGCGTGGCAGCCCGGTTCCCGTGGTGCGGCAGAGGTCGGCGGAGCGCGGCGCTCCGTCCGCACGCGGGATGCCGAGCAGGGCCGCCAGCAACGTGGCGCCCACGGCGGCGACGAGTGCGGGTCTGCGGGTGCGCGGCGCTGCGTGTGTGCCCATCGCGGTGCCCTCCAACTTTCCGCCCCGGGTGCGGCGAGGTGCGCCGGGGGCTAGGCATCCTCGCCGTGCGGGCGGGAAATGGCCATACCGCGGCGGGTGCACGCGGTGGCGGGCTTGGCCCGGTTCGGCGCCGGGCGCGCGGGCGGGGCGTACGGCGCGCGGCGGGTTTCCGTGCGGCCGGTGTCACCCGAGGGCGTGCGCGGCCACCGCCCCGGCACCCGCGGGCGACCGTCGTGGGGCCTGCGAACGCCCGGCATATCCTGGCCGGATGATCAATCTTCCGCTCTCCGCCCTAGAGGTGTCCATCGTCGAAGCCGGCACCACCCCTGCCGACGCGCTGGCCAACTGTCAGCGCACGGCGCAGGAGTTGAGCCGCCTCGGGTACGACCGGCTGTGGTTCGCCGAGCACCACCAGTCGCCCGCCATCGGCGCGTTCCCCCCGGTGCTCCTCGCCGCCCACATCGCCGCCACCACGCCCGGCCTCCGGCTCGGCTCCGGCGGCGTCCTCGCCCCGAACCACGCCCCGATCACCATCGCCGAGCAGTTCGCCACCCTGGCCACGCTGCACCCCGACCGCATCGACCTGGGCATCGGCCGCGGCCCCGGCACCTTCCACGAGCCCACGGCCCGCGCCCTGCGCCGCGGCGCCGACCCCACGACCGACGACGAGTACCGCCGCGACGTCACCGCGACCCTGGACCACCTGCTCGACGTCGGCATCGGTGAACTCCCCGAGCCCTGGCTGCTCGCGTCCAGCGACGCGGGCGCCGAACTCGCCGCCGCCCTCGGCCTGCCGATCGCGTTCGCGCACCACATCCGGCCCGACAACACCCTCGCGGCCCTCAAGCGCTACCGGGACGCCTTCCGGCCCTCGCGCTGGAGCGCCGCCCCGCGCGTCCTGGTGTGCGTCGAGACGGTGTGCGCGGACACCGAGGAGCGGGCCGCGGAGCTGGCCAGGCCGATGGACATCATCAAGGCCGGCCTGCTCAAGGGCCAGGGCGAGCAGCCGTTCCCCACGCTCGCCGCCGCGGCCGCCCACCAGTTCACCGCGCAGGAGGAGCAGGCGCTCGGGGCGTTCGTCGGCGAGCAGGCCCGGGGCACGCGCGACACGGTCGAGGCCGCCCTCACGCGCATCGCCGAGTCCACCGGAGCCGACGAACTGATGATCGTCACCCCGGTCCACAGCACCCCCGACCGCCTCCGCTCCTTCGCGCTCGTACGCGACATCGTGCGCCCCCGGGGATCGGGGCACTCCGCCTCGTGAACGCGTCCCGGGCCCCGGCCCGGGTACGAATGCCGTCATGGAAACGACGGTTGCCGTCGACGGCGGCGAGGTGTGGGCACGGGACGAGGGCGATCCGGCAGGTCCGGGGCTGCCGCTGGTGCTGCTGCATCCGGGCATCGGCGACTCCCGGATCTGGGACGGCGTGGTGCCCGCGCTCACGGGGCGGCGCCGCGTCATCCGCTATGACGCCCGCGGCTTCGGACGGTCCCCGACCCCCACGACGTCCTACTCCCAACGGCGCGACGCACTCGCGGTGCTCGACCGCTTCGGGATCGAACGGGCCGTCCTGGCCGCGTCGAGCATGGGCGGCGCCACCTCCCTGAGCGTGGCCCTTGCCGAGCCGGACCGGGTCGCCGGGCTCGCGCTGATCGCCCCCGGCGTGACCGGCGCGTCGGGCCTGAAGCCGCCCGAGGTCATGGTGGAGATCGAGCAGCTCGCCAAGGCCGGTGACATGGACGGCCTGGTGGCGATGGCGCTGCGCCTGTGGGCCTCGGCCGATCCCGCGCCCGACGGGGCACCGGCGCGGCAGTTGCGGGGCGCGATCCCGGCGTGGTTCACGACGTACGCACACGACGTCGCGGACCCGCCCGCCTACGACCGTCTCGGGGAGGTCGCGGCGCCGTGCGTCCTGGCCCTGTGCGAGCGGGACCAGCCCGCGGTGATCGCGGTCAACGAGGAGATGGCCGCGCGCATCCCGGACTGCCGACTCGTCCGGCTCGCCGACTGCGACCACTTCCCCACCCTGCGGGAGCCCGGGACGGTGGCGCGGCTGATCGGCGAGCTGTGCGCGCAGGTGGACCCGCCGGGGTGAGCCCACGGACGCGGCGGCCCGGGTGGATGTGCCCGGGCCGCCGCGTCTCGCTCGCAGGTGCCGGCTCCCGTACGCCTCAGCGCTCGGGCGCCGGCCCACTCCGACGGGCGTCAACGCGGGCGCGGCGCATCAAGCGTCACACCAGACGTCACGCCAGGCGTCACACCGCCCGCCACAGCGACGGCGCCGACGGCGGCTCCCAGCCCCGCTGGGCCGTGTGGCCCTGGAGGCAGACGTAGGCACGGCCGTCGTGGGTGACGCGGTCGCCGACGCTGTAGCCGGTGCCGATGGCCCAGGTTCCGCCCGGGGGCTGGGTCGGAGGGTCGGTGGGCGAGGGTGTCTGGGGCACCCGCAGGACGAAGTCGAAGTCGGCGTCCTTGGTGTTGCCGACGTCCCGCACGTTCATGAGGAGGCGGGCGTCGAAGATCGGGTCCGTGTTGTTGCGCGGCTCGTTCGGGAAGTAGAGCTGGGTGGTGAGGACCGGGCGTCCTGGCGCCTGCAGCTTGACGTGCAGGTGGCGGGTGCGGCCGGGGTAGAGGCCGGGGAAGATCGTGGTGAGGGTGAACGCGCCGCGGGCGTCGGTGAACTGGTGCCCGCGCATCCGGAAGCCCACGTTGTCGTAGGCGCCGCGGGCGTCGGCCTGCCAGAAGTCGAGGAGCACCTGCGAGATCGGCAGGCAGGCCAGGCCGAACACATAGCCGGTGACGGTCAGCCGGGTGCCCTGTGTGCCGGGCTCTATGAGCGAGGTGCGCCGGGGCGAGTTGGGTTTGAAGTACGGGCCCTCCGTCTGGGGCGGGGTCGGGTCGTCGCCGTCGTCGCAGGACGGGGTGACCTCGGGGGCCTTGCCGGTGCCCGCCCTGGTGCGGGCGAGGGCCGGTACACCCATCATCGCCACCGGCGCCGCGACACCCGCGGCGAGGGCGGCGCGGAGCACGGTCTTGCGGCTCGGGCCCCTGCGCGCGGCGGGCGCGGCCGGGTCCGCGGACTCGCCGGTCGGCGGCCCGGAGGGCTGTTCGCTGATGTCGTGCCCGTTGGTGGGCGTGTCGCCGTCCATCGCTCCTCCTGGGGTGGGGGGGTGGGGATCGGCTAAGAAGCTATGCGGCGGGCCCGGGCGGGGCGATGGACGCAATGCGGTGGTCGTGGTGAATATCGCCACCGCCGCGACGGAAGTCGCCGGGAGTGGCGCCGGTCTCGCGGCGGAAGAAGCGGCAGAAGTACGCGGGGTCGGCGAAGCCCACCCTGCCCGCGACCTGACGTACCGTCAGTTCCGTGCAGGCGAGCAGGCGTTTCGCCTCGTGCACCCGGGCCTGGCGGAGCAGCTCCCCCGGGGTGCGGCCCATGGCGGCCTTCACCGCCTCGTTGAGGTGGCTCACCGAGACACCGAGGTGTCCGGCACAGTCCCGCACGGACCAGGGCAGGGCGCGGGGCGTGCTCACCAGGGCGACGAACCGGGCCGCCGCCGGGGCGGGGCGGGCGGCCTCGGGGGCCGGGGCGCCGTACGGGTGGATCCGGTCGGGGGCGGGGAGGCGTCCGGCGCGCACCACGAGGATGTGCAGCAGGGCGCGCAGGACGCCGCCGAAGCCCTCGGCACCGGTGCGGTACTCGTGGTCCATCTCGGCGACGAGGCGCGCGGCCCAGTCCGCGTCCCGCTCGGGCAGTTCGAGCCAGGGGCGGCGGCCGAGCCGGCGCAGCAGGGCGCGGTCGGCGGGGTGCTCGATGAGGAAGTCGTCGGTGAACACGACGACGCAGCCCTCCAGGCCCCGGACACCGTCCCAGTAGTGCACCTGCCCGGGGGCGATGAAGCACAGGTGCGGCGGGCGGAGGGTGAAGCGCGTCAGGTCGACGACGTGGCTGCCGGTGCCGCCGGTGACGAGGACGATCTCGTGGAAGGTGTGCCGGTGCGGGAAGGAGGCCCGGGACATCGGGCCGATGGTGTCGAAGGTGCCGATGGCGAAGGGCAGCGCGTTGGGCATCGGCACCTCGAGGCGGTGGATCGGCAGGCCTCCCGTACCGGGGTGGCTGCCGTTTCCCTGGCTCGTACCGGGCAAGACCGTCGACCCGCGCATGCGTACTCCCCTCGTCGGCACCGCCCGCGCACACCGCCCGCCGTGGCGGCCCGCGACCCGTGGCGACTTGTCAGGTCCATACCATTCGATGGGTCCACGATGGCACGGACCGGGGTGCGCACCCACCGGTTCTCAGGCCAAGTTGGGCGCCCGGCGCACATGCGCGCCGGGCCCGGCAGGCAGGGCGGCTCGTCCCGTCGACGGGAAACGTCAAGATCAGGACCGAGGGCGTCGACGGCGTCGGAGGCACAGCGGCGGAGCCGCCGCCCGGGCGGGGCGGCGGCTCCTGGTCCTGCGCGAGGGTGAGGCATCGGGACAGGGACCGGTCGGCTCGGATCTCTCCCGCGCTTCTCGTTCGTTCGCCTGCCGTCCTCTCCCCCGCTCCCCGCTCACCTGGCGTGAGCGGTCAAGCCGATCACACCTCCACTTCGATGCACACCAGCCGCTTGTCCTTGCGGGCGGTGAGCGCTGCTTCCCACATGGGCTTGACGAACGGCGGGATCAGCGACGCGTCGATCCGTTCCGGGGACGCGAAGCGGTACTGCCCCGCGCCGTCCTCCCGCAGCGTGATCGCCCGCCGTTGCTCGGCGGTGACCTCTCCGGCGTCGAAGATGTAGTACACGCGAGGCATCCAGCCGTCGGAGTCGACCCAGGCGACCACGAGCAGGTCCCCCATCTCGACGTCCAGACCGAGCTCCGCACGGACTTCCCGGGCGCAGGCGGCGCTCGGGCTCTCCCCCGGTTCGACATGGCCGCCGGGAAGGTTCCAGTAGGCCGTGTACATCGGGTTCACCATCAGTACATCGCCATGCTCATCGGCGATGATGGCCCCTGCCGAAGCGGCTAGGGACGTAGCAGTAGCATCCATGGCATCTTCCTGAATTAGCCCCGTCATGGCGTGAGCACGGCTCATCAGGATCAGGTGGCTCGGCGAGCAGGGGCCCCACCCCCGCCCAGTGGGAGCGAGGACGGGCATCGCTCGCTCCCGGCAGCGGCGGGATCCCCCGGGCAGGGGCTCCCCTCGTCCCGTTCGGGACCGTGACCGCTGTCTTTCCTCGGGCCGCACCACCAAGGAGCGCCGGGTGCCGAAGGGTGTCGTCACCAGCTCATCGCTCCTCCCCGCCCCACCGTGACCCCGGTACGGGTCACGACAGTCCTGGCATCACCTGACGAAACGCTCGTTCCATTCGCAGGGGCCGACCAATCCCCGGAGAACGCCGACGCAGTTGGGCGGGCACCCAGCGGTACGGCGACGCGGCACGAAGGCCTGTCGGGGCATGAGCAGGACCGATGACTCTCTGCCGGGCGTCCCCCGCCCCCACGCGGGATACCCGAAATCAGGTCATGCGGACGAATGGAACATCCGGGCAGGCTTCCTTCCCCGTCAGAGCCGGCCTGCCCCCGGCCCTGGCGTGAGACAGATCCTGATGCACTATCACAGGCGGTGTCAACGATTGAGAACGATGCATGTCATGGGCGTGCGCCCGGAATGAACCCGCGGACGTGCCGCCTCGGCAATTTCGGTGCACCACAACGCGCGTAGCACCCGCGCGTCACGGACGCCCGCCGCCGCCCTCCGGGCCACCGCCCGCTTTACGCCCCTGAATCACCTTGACCAGCTCGTCGAGGGCCGGGAGCAGGTCCCGCAGCGTGTCGATCTGGGCGCCGTCCGCCGTGCTGCGCAGGGCCACCGAGCGCGCGCCCAACTCCTGCAGGACCGCGCGCGTGGCGAGCTTCGGCAGGTCCTCGTGCACCATCCGGCGCAGGTACGCGATCAGCGCGGCGCCCTCGGTGCGGGAGCAGAAGCCCTCCGGCGCCCGGAAGAAGAGTTCGAGGCGGGCCGCGTGGTCGTGGTTCGCGCCGCGTTCGCCGTTCAGCAGGTTCGACACGTGCTGCGCCGAGATACCCGTGGCCCGCGAGATCTCCCGCAGCCCGTACGGCTCCTTGCCCGCGGGGGTCTCCTTGAGGCGGGTCCGCTGCAGGAAGCGGAGGCGCTGCTGGAACAGCGCCTTGCGGAAGCCCTCCCGCGCGTTCTTCTCCCGCGGTTCCTCCTCGGGGAGTTCACCGGCGAGCAGGGCCCGCACCCGCTCCGGCTCGATGCCGGTCGCACGGGAGATGAGCACGACATCCAGCAGGCGGCCGCGCGAGGTGCCAAGACGCAGGGCGTAGGCGTCCACGTCGGCGAGGAGACGGGCGATCTCGTGTCCGGGCGCCGGTTGGTGGTCGGCTGCGTTCACCTGAAGGTCTCCATGGGCCACGAAACTCGTTGGGGCGCCCTGAGAGTATCCGCCTCAACCGTCCCCGGCCAGCGCTGTCTTCAATTGTTGACACGGAATCAGACCGTACAGTGTTCGACTTTCGGTCAGATCCACCGCCCGACCAGCACTGCGGACCAAGTTCCGGACCGTTGCTGTCCGTTGACTGACACGGGGTGCCGACGAACCGTTCCGCCACCAGCCTGATACTGTCCCTGCGCAGGTCAGCGGGCACACGCCCGTCACGTAGCGAGCGGGGAGCGTGAACGGCCTATGAGAGGCGCCAGCACACGGGCACAGGTCCTGTGTCTCGCGGAACCGGAACGAAGAACGGAACCGGCACGACGGGCCCGACCAGCCCGAAGAGCCGTGCCACCAGCGGGCGTCGGGCGCGCCCGGGCCGCCACCGGGCCGAGCCGGGAGAGCTGACCCGTGCCGACCGTCGGCGCCCCCGTCGTGTGGCACCACACCGGCCGGGCGCGCGTCGCCGACGCCTCGACCCGCATCCGCTCCGCCGTACGCAAGCGCCGCGCCTGGGCGCGGGCGCGCCGGCGGGCCATCCGCATCATCCACGACGAACTCGGCCTGCGGCCCGGCCAGGGGCTGCAGGAGCTGCTCCACACCGTCGCGCACGAGCGCGGCCGGACCATCACCGTCCAGAAGCTCCCCCTGCCCTCGCACGTCAGCGGGTTCTGCGTCCAGGGGGAAGCCGAGGACACCATCGTCATCACGTCCAACACCAGTGAACGCCAAGGGCTGCACGTCCTGTTGCACGAGCTGTACCACTTGCTCAGCGGCAGCCCCGCGGACGTCG
Source organism: Streptomyces flavofungini (assembly GCF_014650815.1). Taxonomy (GTDB): domain Bacteria; phylum Actinomycetota; class Actinomycetes; order Streptomycetales; family Streptomycetaceae; genus Streptomyces; species Streptomyces flavofungini. The sequence goes on along the minus strand of NZ_BMVR01000007.1, from coordinate 194,829 downwards.
ATCCGTACGCCATCACCGTCTGCGACCTCCTCGACCCGCGCCTCGTCGCCGACCAGTTGCCCTCCCTGCCCGCCGATGTGGTGCGGGAGGTGCTGACCCGGCCCGTGCGACTGCGCACCGGCTACGAGGAGGACGAGGAGTGGTCGGCGGAGGTGTTCGCCACCGTCGGCATGCTGATGCTGTCCCTCGATGACGACATCGGCCGTACCGGGCCGCTCGCCTCTTTCACCAACCGGCACGCCGGCATCTGATGTGGCACGCGATCCTCACCTCGGTCAGCCTGACCGCCGCCGCCATCGCCCTGTACCTGGCCACCGGCAAGGCGCTCGCCGCCCGGCGTGAACCGGCGGTCCCGCTCAAGGTCGCCGCGTCGTCGCTGTTCCTCGCGGGCGTCATCTTCCTGCTGGCCACGCCCGCCGTGTACCGCGCCGTCGACACCGCGTCCGGCGCGCCCCATCTGTCCGCCCTGCTCGCGAACACCGTGGGGCTGCTGTGCGTCGGGCACGCCCATCTGATGTCGGTGCTGTGGCATCCCGAGCACCGGACCGGCGGCGCGCTGCGCCGCACGGTCCGCGTCTGGGCCCCGTTCTACGCGGCCACGATCGTCGCCATGACGGTCCTCTACGCCCGGGCCGACCTCAGCGGTGAGGCACGGCCCCTGCTGCTCGCCCCCGACTATGTGCACGCCCCGGACGTCGTGGCGTTCCACCTCGTGTACTTCGCCATGCTGGCCGCGATCGTCACGACGACCGTGCGGCGGTGCCGTGCCCTGCTGGCACCGCAAGGGCCCCGGCTCACTCCCGAACTGAGGCGCTGCGTCGTCGAGTTCGCGCTGGCCGTCGCCCTCGACATGGCGTATGTCGTCTGTGTCCTGGCGGCGATGATCGGAGCGGCGGGCGGCCAGCGGCTCGACAGCGTCGCCGAGGCCGCGTGGCTGACCACCGCCGTCAGCGGTCTCGTCGCCAACTACAGCCTGGTGCGGCTGTCGTTCCTCGCGCGCAGGCAGGAGCGGCGCGACTACCAGGCGCTGCGCCCGCTGTGGCAGACCGTCGTGCGCGCCGACCCCCAACTCGTCCTCGCGCCCGGCCTCCTCTGGGGCGGCTGGGACACCCGGATCGCCCTGTCCCGCAGGCTCGTCGAGATCCGGGACGGCGCCCGCAGCCTGAGCCCCTGGATGAACAGCGCCCCCGCCCGCGCCGTGGACCAGCTGGCCCGGCGCGGGTTCGTCGGCTTCGACGTCGTGGCGGCGCAGGCGGCGGCGACGCTGCTGTACGCCGCCGACGCGCGCGGCCGCGGCCTGCCTCCCGCCGACACCGACATGCTGCTCGGGGCGCTGCCCGGGGAGGACGTGCCGGCCGCCGCGGAACGCGACCATCTGGTGCTTGTCGCGCGCCATCTCGGCCATCCGGTGGTGATCGAGGCGCTGGTGCGCGCCCGGCGGATGACGGCGGTTTCGGAGGTGCGGGGGTAGGGCGGGGGCCGGGTACGCGGCCGGGCCGTCCGGGGGCTGGGGCCGGAGTTCACGGCGGGTCGGCTCAGTGCCGGACGACCGCCCCGTCCAGGAGCGGCCCGAGTTCCCGTGCCACCGTCGTCAGCGCGCGTACGTCCCGCTCGGCGCGGGCGATCAGGAGCGCGCCCTCGACCGCGCTGATCATGACGGTGGCGAGCGCTTCGGCGCGGGCGGCCGGTACTCCCATGTCGGTGAGCGCCCCGGCCAGCGGGCCGGTCCAGGTGGCGAACGCCGCCGCCGCTGCCGTCCGCGTGGACTCGCTCGTGTCGGCGCGGTCCACGACGGCCGCGGCGACCGGGCAGCCGGACGTCTCGCCCGCCCTCGCCAGCTCGTCCGTCCACTGGCGCACCATCGCGGCGAACAGACCGCTCGGCGTCGGCTCGGGCAGCCCCGCCACGAACCGGGCGACGCGCCCCGCCGCGTACTGCCCCGCCCACTCCACGGCCTCGTTGACCAACTGCTCCTTGCCGCCGGGGAAGTAGTGCTGGAGCGAGCCGCGCGGCGCCCGCGCGTGCTCGACCACGTCCCGCATGCCGGTGGCGCCGACGCCCCCTCGGCGCAGCAACTGGGCCGCGCTGAACACCATGCGCGCACGCGGCCCCCGCCCGGACGCCTCACCCGCTGTCACGTCGTCGCCTCCACCTCACTCGTCGCGTCGCACGCGAAGCCGTCGCCTCGTACGGGAAGCCATCCCGTCGTGCGCGGGACCGGCGCCGCGTACGCGATGACCGGCACGCCGCACGAACTCTGCTGTGCCGCACCGTACTTCCCCCGCTACTATGACAGCCGTCATAGACGGCCGGGCCGATGACCTCGGCCGTACGGCCTCGACAGTCGGGGACGGGAGTTCGGGATGGACGTGGGGTTCATCGGCCTGGGCGTGATGGGGCAGCCCATGGCGCTGCGGCTGGCGCGATCCGGGGCGGAGTTGATCGTCTGGAACCGCACCGCCGCCCGGTGCGCGCCCCTGCGCGACGCCGGGGCGCGGGTGGCGGCGGACGTGGACGAGGTGTTCGAGAAGGCTCCCGTCGTCATCCTCATGCTGGCCAACAGCGCCGCCATCGACGCGGCGCTCGGCCGGGACACCCCGGCGTTCGGCGCCCGGGTCGCCGGGCACACGGTCGTGCACATGGGGACGACGTCGCCCGAGTACTCGCGCGGTCTCGGCGCCGCGGTGCGGGCAGCGGGCGGGCGGTACGTCGAAGCGCCCGTGTCGGGGTCGCGCGCGCCCGCCGAGGCGGGGCAGCTGGTGGGGATGCTGGCGGGCGCGGAGCGGGACGTGGCCGAGGTGCGGCCGTTCGTCGGGCCCATGTGCCGGGAGACGTTCCGGTGCGGTCAGGTGCCGGGCGCGCTGCTGATGAAACTGGCGGTGAACCTGTTCCTGATCACGACGGTCACGGGCTTCGCGGAGTCGTTCCACTTCGCGGAGCGGCAGGGCCTGGACACGAAGCTGTTCCTGGACGTCCTCGACGCCGGGCCGATGGCGAGCGGAGTCTCCCGGATGAAGGCGCCCAAGCTGCTCTCCGGGGACTTCGGCGTGCAGGCCGCGGCGCTGGACGTACTCCTCAACAACCGGCTGGTCGCGGACGCGGCCCGGGCCTCCGGGGTCGCCTCGCCGTTGCTCGACGTCTGCCACGCGCTGTTCGCCGACACGGTGGCGCTGGGGCACGGCGACCAGGACATGGTGGCGGTGCTGCGGGCGATCGAGGCCCGCACGGACGCGCTCGGCGCGACCGGGTAGCGGGGGCAGCGGACGGCATGAGGCCCGGCCACCCACAGGCGGCCGGGCCTCATGCCGATTCCGGTCCGGCCGGTTCAGACCCCGACGCGCTCGGGGGTCTCCGACTCCGCCCGCTTCTGCAGGATCGGCGTACGCGGCGCGTGTGCCGCCTTGAGTCCGAGCAGGGAGACCGCCACAACCAGGACGAACGCCGCTCCTGCGATGGCGAAGCTCAGCGTGAACTGGCTCTCCTCGGGCAGCGCGGGCATGCCGGCCGGGAGCTTGATCGTCTTCGACGCGAGCAGCGAGGTGATCGTGGCGCTCGCGATGGCGCTGCCGACCGAGCGGGAGATCGAGTTGATGCCGTTGGCGATGCCGGTCTGGTGGGCCGGGACGCTGGCGACGATGAGCGCCGGCATGGCGGCGTACCCGAAGCTGATCGCCAGACCGACGACCATGCCCGCGCCGATCACCGAGGCGGTGGTGCCGTGCGCCAGGGTCAGCCAGGCGAAGCCGAGCACTCCGAAGGCGGCACCGATGGCCAGCGTGACGCGCGCCCCGATGCGGCGGACCAGGACGCCGCCGAACTGGGCGCCGACCAGCGAGACGAGGGTGGTCGGCAGGAGGTAGACGACGGAGGCGTCGAGCACCGAGGCGCCGAAGCCGTAACCGGCGAGTTGCTCCGGCATCTGCACCAGGTACGAGACGCCGATGAACTGGGCGAACATCGCGAAGCCGAGCAGCAGGCCCGCCAGGTTGGTGAAGAGCACGGGGCGGTGCGTGAACATCTCCATGTCCACCATCGGCTCCTTCACCTTCTTCTCGGTGAAGACCCACACGCCCGCCATCACGATCGCGGCGGCGAAGCTGCCGAGCACGCGGCCGGACGTCCAGCCCCACTCGTGGCCCTGCGAGATCGGCAGGAGCAGCAGCACGAGGAGCGCCGCCAGGGTGAGCGCGCCGAGCCAGTCGGTGCGGCCGCCCGTCTTGGAGCGCGAGGCGGGCACGACGAACAGGACGCCGACGAGCGCCACCACGGCGAGGACGACCGCGAGCCAGAAGACCCGGTGGTAGTCGGGGTCGGAGCCCTGCGTGAGCAGGCCCGCGCCGACCAGGGCGAGGCCGCTGCCGAACGCGAGCGTGCCGCTGACCAGGGCCATCGCGCCGTGCAGCTTCTCCGGCTTGATCTCCTCACGCAGCACCGACAGCGCGAGCGGGAAGATCGCGGTCGCCGCGCCCTGCATCACGCGGCCGACGATGAGCCAGGTCAGCGAGGTGGTGGTGGCGGCGAGCACCGAGCCCGCGATCATCACGAGCAGCACGCCGACGAGGGTCGGCTTCTTGCCGTGCATGTCGCCGAAGCGGCCCAGGAGGGGGGTGAACACGGCGGCGGACAGCAGTGTGGCCGTGGTCACCCAGCTGACGTTGGCGGTGGTGGCGTTCAGCTCGCTCTGGATGATCCCGAGGATCGGGACGACCAGCGTCTGCATCATCGAGACGACCATGGCGGCGAGCCCGAGCACCAGGACGACCGCGGTCTGCCCGGATGCCCGTGACGGGGCCGTGTGCTGTGCGTGAGACACGGAAACTCTTTCCCAACTACTTAAGAACCTAGAAGCTTGAGAACTTCAAGTAATGCCTTTACGGTAGACGTCAATATTTGAGATGGTCAAGTTTCTGGGCGTAAGGTGGATCACATGCCAGGACACCCCCGCATCGGCACGGGCCGGCTCATGGAGCTGCTCTCGGTGTCGCTCGGCGCCTACTACGGCGATTTCACGGCCGCGGCCGCCCGCGAGAACCTCACGGCGAGCCAGGCGAAGACCCTCACCGTGCTGCGCCGCGGCCCCGCCGCCATGCGCGTGCTCGCCGAGACGCTGGCCTGTGACGCCTCCAACATGACGGGCATCGTGGACCGCCTGGAGAAGCGCGCCCTGGTCCGCCGCGAGCCCAGCCCCGGCGACCGCCGCGTCAAGAACGTCGTCCTCACCCCCGAGGGCGAGCAGACCATCGACACCATCCGCGCCACCATGCACGCGACGACGGCCGGCCTGGCCGCGCTCGACGACGAGGAACGGGCCACGCTGTTCGCGCTCCTTGAGCGCGTCTTCACGACCAAGGAGTCCTAGGGCGCGCCCGCCCGACCGGTCGCCCCGTGCGGGACCTCGCGCGGCCGGGGCGCGCCACTCGCCCTCAGTGCCTGCCGCCCCGGTGCCCGAGGCGGGCCGAGAGGTCCCCGGCGCCCTTGGCGGCCAGGTCGGCGAGTTCCCTCTCGCGGTCCTCGGTCCAGCGGATCATGGGGACCGAGATGGACAGGGCGGCGACGACGCGGCCCGCGCTGTCGCGCACGGGGGCGGCGACACAGCTCACGTCCGGGTTGGACTCGCGGTGCTCGGTGGCGACGCCCCGCTCGCGGACGGCGGCGAGGGCGGCGTGCAGCGCGTCGGGGTCCGTGATGCTGTGGTGGGTCATCGCGACGAGTTCGCCCTCCTCCGCCATCCGCAGGGCCAGCTCGTCCGGCGGCAGCGAGGCGAGCAGCATCTTGCCGACGGCGGTGCAGTGCGCGGGCAGCCTGCGGCCCGCGGCGGAGACCATGCGGACGGCGTGGGTGGAGTCGACCTTGGCGATGTAGATGACGTCCAGGTCCTCCAGGATCGCGACGTGCACGGTCTCGTCGCAGGTCTCGGCGACCTCCCGGGCGACCTGCTGGCCCTCGGCGGCGAGGTCGAGCTGCTCCGCGTACCGGCTGCCGAGCTGGTAGGCGCGTACGCCGAGGCGATAGCGGCCCGGCTGCTCCGGCAGGGACACCAGGTAGGAGCGGGCGGCGAGCGTGGTGACCAGCTCGTGCACGGTCGTGCGCGGCAGTTGGAGCTTGCGGGTGATGTCCGGCGCCGAGAGCGTGCCGTCGCCCTCCAGGAACAGTTCGAGTACGTCCAGTGCCCTGGTCACCGCGGGAACGAGTCGCCCCATGGTTCTCACCCACCCCTTGTCGTTCGAAACTCCGGCCACTGACCGGCATCACGAACACAGGCTAGCCACACCCTCATTGACCGGACAATGGTCCGCCGCAATCGAGCGGCGCGCGACCCATTGACACCCTCCGCATGGCCTGAATACGGTCACGCCACCTTTTCGAACGCGTGACGAAATCTCGAACAGACGCTAGGGGTCAACTGCCGTGCGCATCACGGGAATCAGCACTCACGTCGTCGGGACGCCCTGGCGCAACCTGACCTATGTGCTCGTCCACACCGACGAAGGCCTCACCGGGGTCGGCGAGACCCGCATGCTCGGGCGCACCGACGCGCTCATCGGGTATCTCCGGGAGGCGGAGGCCAACCACATCGCCGGGTCCGACCCGTTCGCGGTCGAGGACCTGGTGCGCCGGATGAAGTACGGCGACTACGGGCGGGCCGGGGAGATCGTGATGTCCGGCATCGCGGTCGTCGAGACGGCCTGCTGGGACATCAAGGGCAAGGCCCTGGACGTGCCGGTGTGGCAGTTGCTGGGCGGGAGGGTCACCGACCGGGTCAAGGCGTACGCGAACGGCTGGTACACCACCGAGCGCACCCCGGAGGCGTACCACCGGGCGGCGAAGGAGGTGCTGGCGCGCGGCTACCGGGCCCTGAAGATCGACCCGTTCGGGACCGGGCACTTCGAGCTCGACCACGAGCAGAGCAGCTACGCGGTGTCGCTGATCGAGGCCGTGCGGGACGCGATCGGGCCCGACGCCGAGCTGATGCTGGAGATGCACGGCCGGTTCAGCCCGGCCACGGCGGTGCGCCTGGCCCGGGAGCTGGCGCCGTTCCGGCCCGCCTGGCTGGAGGAACCCGTGCCGCCGGAGAACCTCAAGGCCCTCAAGAAGGTCGCGGACCAGGTCGAGCTGCCGATCGCGACGGGTGAGCGGATCCATGACCGGATCGAGTTCCGCGAGCTGTTCGAGTCCCAGGCCGCCGACATCATCCAGCCCGACCTCGGCCACATCGGAGGCATCCTGGAGACCCGCAAGCTCGCCGCGACCGCCGAGACCCACTACACGCTGGTGGCCCCGCACAACGTCGGCGGTTCGGTGCTCACCGCCGCCTCGCTCCAACTCGCCGCCTGCACCCCGAACTTCAAGATCCTGGAGCACTTCAACGACTTCGCCGACGCGGAGATCAAGAAGGTGGTGCGCGGCGCGCCCGAGGTCGACCCGGAGACGGGCTGCTTCGCGATCTCGCACGCGCCCGGCCTCGGGGTGGAGTTCGACGCCGAGGCGGCCGCCGAGTTCCCGCAGCGGCAGGCCCGGTTCGACCTGTGGGCCGAGGGCTGGGAGCAGAGGGCGCCGAAGTGAGCGGCCCGCGCACGACCGACGGCGCCGCGCCCCGGCGAGCGACCGGCGCCGAAGCGGGCCTTCCCCCCGCGGGCGCCAGCCGCTCGCTCGTCGTACCCCGGCCGGGCGCGCACCTCCTCGTCCACGGCGAGGTCCCCGTGCCCGGCCCCGGCGAGGTCCTGATCCGGGTCGCCGCCGCCGGGATCTGCGGGAGCGACCGCGAGGTGTACGACGGTCACCGCGATGCCGCGTACGTCCGCTACCCCCTCGTCCCCGGCCACGAGTGGTCCGGGACGGTCGAGGCGGTCGGCGCGGGCGTGGCCGCCGGGCTGGTGGGCCGCAGGACCGTCGCCGAGGGGTTCCGGGCGTGCGGGGTGTGCGAGCGCTGCCGGAGCGGCGAGACCAGCCTGTGCACCGGTGGGTACGCCGAGACCGGGTTCACCGAGCCGGGCGCGTTCGCCGACCATCTCACCGTTCCGGCGCGGCTGTTGCACCCGCTGCCGGACGACGCCGACTTGCGGGCCGCGGCGCTGCTCGAACCCGCCGCCGTGATCGCCGCGGCGGTGCGGGCCGGGCGGCCGCGGCCCGGGGAGCGCGTCGCGGTGGTCGGCGCGGGCACACTGGGGCTGCTCACGGTGCAGTTGCTCGCCGCGTCGAACCCGGCCGAGCTGGTCGTGGTCGATCCGCGGGCCGCGCGCGGGGAGCAGGCCCTGACGTTCGGGGCGAGCGCGTCCCTCGTACCGGACGAGGCGGCGGCCCTGCACGGCCGCTTCGACCTGGTGGTGGAGACCGCGGGGGCGCCGCCCACGGCCGCGTCCTCGTGTCTGCTCGCGCGCCGGGGCGGCCGGGTCGTGCTCACGGGGATGTTCACCCCGGGTGCGACCGGGATCGATCCGGCGCATCTGTCGCTGAGCCAGCTGGAGGTGCGCTCCGTCTTCGGGGCGCCCTCCTCGGCCTGGTCGGACGCGGTCCGCGCGTTCGGCCTCGGGCTGCTCGACCCGGCGCCGCTCATCACGCACGAGTTCCCCCTGGAGCGGTTCGCCGAGGCCGTCGCGCTGGTCGGCTCCGGGGATCCGAAGACGGGGAAGGTGCTGCTGCGTCCCTGAGGGCCGCCGACCGGGCCCGTGGAGTGTGTCGCGCAACCGCCGGCCCGCGTGCCGCCGATCGCCCTGCGGGCTCGTCCGCAAGCGCCGGACGGGCCTCCTCTTCGCCCTCACTTCCGACCAACGTCCGAGATTTCGAACCGTACTGAGGAGTTCTGTGACCGCCCAGTCCGTACCCCGGCGCCCCGGCGCCGACGCACTCGCCCGCATCGGCCACCCCACGCCCCGCGTCGAACCGGCCGACGCCTCGCCGCACGCGTTCCCCGACGGCGGCACCTGGCGCACCGAAGTCCCGTCCGTGGAGGGTCCGGAGGCGCTGTCCGCCGTGCTCAAGGCGAGCGCCCGGTTCGATGTGCCCGTCCACCGCATCAGCCAGGGCAGCGGTGTCTGGATGCTCACCGACGACGAGATCACCGAGATGGTCGACGCGTGCGCCGAGCGGGACATCGAGCTGTGCCTGTTCACCGGACCGCGCGGCACCTGGGACATCGGCGGCTCCACCCGCACCGACTCCGGCGGCGCCGGGCTCCGCGCCCGGGGCCACGACGCGCTCGCCGGGTGCGTCGAGGACGCCCTGCGCGCCGCCGGGCTGGGGGTGCGCTGTCTGCTGGTCGCCGACGAGGGCGTGCTGTGGACGCTGCACCGGCTGCGCCTCGAGGGCCTGCTGTCCGCCGACACCACGCTGAAGCTGTCCGCGCTCACGGGGCCGGTCAACCCCGCCGCGTACGCCGTGTACGAGCATCTGGGCGCCGACTCCCTCAATGTGCCCTCCGACCTCACGGTGGACCACCTCACCGAGATCCGGCGGGTCAGCCGCGCCCCCATGGACATGTACGTCGAGGCGCCCGACGACCTCGGCGGCTACGTGCGCATGTACGAGGCCGCCGAGCTGATCCGGCGCGGCGCCCCGCTCTACCTCAAGTTCGGGCTCAGCAAGTCGCCCGGCGTCTACCCCTACGGCGCCCACCTGCGCGAGCACACCCTCGCCAGCGCGCGCGAGCGGGTGCGGCGCGGCCGGCTCGTCCTCGACCTGCTGGCCCGGCACGGCGCGGACGGCGGGATGTCGCCGCTCGGCTCCCGACTGCCCGGCGAGCTGCGCCGCTTCCCCGTCCCGGAAGGGAGCTGACCCATGCGCACCCGCACCCTCCGCACCTCCGCGAGCGCCGTGCTGCTCGCCGTCTGCCTCACCGCCTGCGGCCAGGAGGCCAGGGGCGGCAGCCGCTACAAGCCCGACGACGGCAAGGGCGGCACCATCGGGCTCGCCATGCCCACCAAGGCCTCGGAGCGCTGGATAGCCGACGGCGAGAACATGGCCGAGCAGTTCAAGAAGGCCGGGTACGAGACCGACCTGCAGTACGGCGACGACAAGGTCGAGAACCAGGTCGCCCAGCTCGAGAACATGATCACTAAGGGGCACCGGCTCCTGGTGGTCGCCGCCATCGACGGCTCGGCGCTCACCGACGTCCTCGACCGGGCGCACGAGGCGGGCATCCCCGTGATCTCGTACGACCGCCTCATCCTCGGCACCCCGAACGTCGACTACTACGCCTCGTTCGACAACGAGCGCGTCGGCGAACTGCAGGGCCGGTACATCGTCGACCGCCTCGGCCTCGGTGAGCCGGAGAAGGGCACGGACGAGACGTTCAATGTCGAGCTGTTCGCGGGCTCACCGGACGACAACAACACCAAGTACTTCTGGAACGGCGCCATGAAGGTGCTGAAGCCCTATCTGGACACCGGCCAGATTGTCGTGCCCAGCGGGCAGAAGAGGATGAGCCAGGCCACCACGCTGCGCTGGGACGGCGGCACCGCGCAGAAGCGCATGGACGACCTCATCAGCAAGAACTACGGCGACCGCGAGGTCGACGCGGTCCTGTCCCCGTACGACGGGATCTCCATCGGCGTCATCTCCGCCCTCAAGAGCGCGGGCTACTCCGGAAAGGACCTGCCGGTCGTCACCGGGCAGGACGCGGAGCTGGCGTCGGTGAAGTCCGTCATCCGCGGCGAGCAGACCCAGACCGTCTTCAAGGACACCCGCAAGCTCGCCGCGCAGGCCGTGCGGATGGGCGACGCGGTCCTCCACGGCAGGAAGCCGAAGGTCAACAACACCACGGACTACGACAACGGCAAGAAGACCGTGCCCGCCTTCCTCCTCAAGCCCGTCAGCGTCGACCGGAAGAACACCGATCTGCTGGTGCGCGAGGGGTACTTCACGACGGGACAGCTCAAGTGAACGCGGCGACTGGAACGCGTGGGGCGGTCGAAGCGAGCGGCCCGGTCCTGGAGATGCGCGCCATCACGAAGACGTTTCCCGGCGTCACCGCGCTGTCGGACGTGAACCTGACCGTGCGTTCCGGAGAGATCCACGCGATCTGCGGCGAGAACGGCGCGGGCAAGTCGACGCTCATGAAGATCCTCAGCGGCGTGCACCCGCACGGCAGTTACGACGGCGAGGTCCGCTTCGAGGGCGAGCCGGTGGCCCTGAAGGACATCCGGGCCGCCGAGCGGCACGGGATCGTCATCATCCACCAGGAGCTGGCCCTGGTGCCGTATCTGTCCATCGCCGAGAACGTCTTCCTCGGTAACGAACGGACCACGGCGCGCGGCCTGATCGACTGGAACACCACCCTGCGCGAGGCCGCCCGGCTCCTCAACCGCGTGGGCCTGCGCGACAAGCCGCAGACGCCCGTCGCCGACCTGGGCGTGGGCAGGCAGCAACTGGTGGAGATCGCCAAGGCCCTGGCCAAGGAGGTGAAGCTGCTCATCCTCGACGAGCCGACGGCCGCGCTCAACGACGAGGACAGCACGAAGCTCCTCGACCTCATCCTGGAGCTGCGCGCGCAGGGCATCGCCTGCATCGTCATCTCCCACAAGCTGGGCGAGATCCGCCGGATCGCGGACGCGGTGACCGTCCTTCGCGACGGCCGGACCATCGAGACCCTCACCGTCCGCGACACCCCCGCCGCCGAGCCCCGCCTGTCGGAGGACCGCATCATCCGCGCCATGGTCGGCCGCGACCTCGACCACCGCTTCCCCGACCGCACGCCCTTCGAGGGCCACCGCGACATCGCCCTGGAGGTGCGCGGCTGGACGGTGCGCCATCCGGTCGACCACCAGCGCACGGTCGTCGACGACGTGTCGCTGACCGTGCGGCACGGCGAGATCGTGGGCATCGCGGGCCTGATGGGCGCGGGCCGCACCGAGCTGGCCATGTCCGTCTTCGGGCGCAGCTACGGCAACCACGTCGCGGGCAGCGTCGCCGTCGACGGGCGCGAGGCGGTGACGAGAACCGTGCCGCGCGCGGTGGCGGCCGGGCTCGCGTACGTCACCGAGGACCGCAAGCACTACGGCCTGAACCTCGTCGACACCATCAACCGCAACATCTCCCTGGCCTCGCTGCCCGGGATGCGGCCGCCGGGGCCCGGGGGGCGCGGCTTCGTCGACGAGCACCACGAGCGGGCCGTCGCCGAGCGCTACCGCACCACCATGAACATCAAGGCGCCGACCGTCTTCGAGCAGGTGGGCCGTCTCTCGGGCGGCAATCAGCAGAAGGTCGTGCTGAGCAAGTGGATCCACTCCGACCCCAAGGTGCTGATCCTCGACGAGCCGACGCGCGGCATCGACGTCGGCGCGAAGTACGAGATCTACACCGTCATCGACCAGCTCGCCGCCCGCGGCAAGGCCGTGCTGCTCATCTCCTCCGAGCTGCCCGAACTCCTCGGCATGTGCGACCGGATCTACACCATGGCCGAGGGCCGCCTGACCGGCGAGGTCAGCCGCGGCGAGGCCACCCAGGAAGTGCTGATGCGCCACATGACCATGGACAGAAGCTGAGGCCCGCCATGACCACCACGACCAACCCGCCCAAGGACTCCGCCGCGTCGGCGCCACCGGCACGCTCGGCCCGTGAGGTGCTTCTGGAGAGCGCCCGCGCGAACATGCGCCAGTACGGCATGCTCATCGCCCTTGCCTTCATCGTCGTCCTCTTCCAGATCTGGACCGACGGCACGCTGCTGCTTCCGAACAACGTCTCCAACCTGATCCAGCAGAACGGCTACATCCTCATCCTGGCCATCGGCATGATGATCGTCATCATCGCGGGCCACATCGACCTGTCCGTCGGCTCGCTGGTCGCCTTCGTCGGCGCCATGGCGGCGGTGATGATGGTCAAGCACGACATGCCGTGGGTGCCGGCCCTGGTCCTGTGCCTGCTCATCGGGGCCGTCGCCGGGGCGTGGCAGGGCTTCTTCATCGCCTACCTCGGCATCCCGTCGTTCATCGTCACCCTCGCGGGGATGCTGGCGTTCCGGGGGCTCACCCAGATCGTCCTGGAGGGCCAGTCGCTCGCGCCGTTCCCCGACGGCTTCCAGAACATCGCCAAGGGCTTCATCCCGGAGACGGGCCCCTACACCCAGTACCACAACCCCACGCTCCTGCTCGGACTCGCCGCGATCGCGCTGCTGCTCCTGCGCGAGTGGCGCGACCGCGAGCGGCAGTCGGCGTACGCCCTCGACCTGCTGCCGACGGGCCTGTGGGTGGCCAAGTGCGTGGCGATGACGGCCGCCGTCGTGGCCTTCACCCTCACCCTCGCCAGCTTCCACGGCGTGCCGGTCGTCATGCTCATCATGTGCGGGCTGCTGATCCTGCTCGGCTATGTGATGCGCCATGCGGTCGTCGGCCGTCATGTGTACGCGCTCGGCGGCAACAAGGCCGCGGCGAAGCTGTCCGGTGTGCGGGACCAGCGCGTCACGTTTCTCGTGTTCGTGAACATGGGCGTCCTCGCGGCGCTCGCGGGCTGTGTGTACGCGGCCCGGCTGAACGCGGGCACCCCGCAGGCGGGCCTGAACTTCGAACTGGAGGCGATCGCGGCGGCGTTCATCGGCGGCGCCTCGATGAGCGGCGGCGTCGGCACCGTGATGGGCGCCGTCATCGGCGGCCTGGTCCTCGGCGTCCTCAACAACGGCATGTCGCTGGTCGGCATCGGCACGGACTACCAGCAGGTGATCAAGGGTCTGGTGCTGCTGGCGGCGGTCGGCTTCGACGTCTGGAACAAGCGCAAGATCGGCCGCTAGTCCCCGTTCTTCACAGCAGCCGCGGACACGGCGGCGCCCAGGGCTTCGACTGCCCCGCCCCCGGGAAACGCCCGCTCCACGAACGACGCGATGTGCGCGTGCAGGGCGCGCGCCGCGCCGTCGCCGTCGCCCGCCAGGGCGAGCCGCAGGACCTCGCGGTGCTCGGCGGCCTCCCGCCGCCACGACGGCTCGGCGGCCCAGGCGACCGCCGAGACCAGGGCGGCCTGGTCCCGGACCTCGTCGAGCATCCGCCCGAGCAGCGGGTTGCCGCACGGCAGGTACAGCGCGCGGTGGAACTCCCGGTTGGCGAGGGAGCGTTCGGCGGTGTCGGCGGCCGCGTCGGCGCGGGTCAGCGCCTCGCCCGCGGCGTCCAGGGAGGCGCCGCGGCGCACGGTGCGCCGCAGTGCCTCCGGTTCGAGCAGCAGCCGTACGTCGTAGACCTCGCGCGCCATGTCCGCGTCCACCCTGCGCACCGTGACGCCCTTGTACTGGTTCATCACGACGAGCCCGGTACCGGCCAGTGTCTTGAGCGCTTCGCGCACCGGCGTCTTGGACACCCCGTACTGTGCGGCGAGTTCGGTCTCGACCAGGGGCTGTCCCGGCGTCAACTGCCCGGTGAGGATGCGGTGTTTGATCGCGTCCTGGACGAACTGGGTGCGGGAGGGGATCGGTACGGGCGCGGACGTCATGCCTGCCTTTCGGCTCTCACGTATCACGTCTCATATATGACGTACGACTTGGACGCGTCGAAGGTAGAAGGAGGGTGACGGTTCGTCAATGCTTCTGGCAGAAGAGGCGTCCGTACGTTTGCCGCCCGCACCGGTGTCGGCTTCGGCTTCGGCTTCGGCTTCGGCTTCGGCTTCGGCTTCGGCTTCGGCTTCGGCTCAGTGGAGCAGGTCGCCTAGGACCGCCACGCCCTCCCGGATGTCCGACGGGGTGCTCGCCGCGTAGCCGAGGACGAGGCCGGGCCGCCCCGGGCGCTGCGCGTGCCAGGACAGGGGCTGCACCTTGACGCCGCGTTCCAGGGCCGCCGCGGCCAGGGCGATGTCGTCGGCGGCGCCCTCGAAGGTCACGGTCAGGTGCAGGCCCGCGGCGGCACCGTGGACGACGGCGCCCGGCAGCCGGTCCGCGAGAGCCGCGATCATGGCGTCGCGCCGACCGCGGTGGCGGCGGCGCAGGAACCGCAGGTGGCGCTCCAGTTCGCCGGACTCCATGAGGTGGGCGAGGACCAGTTGGGGCAGGGCCGCGTTGCCGAGGTCGGCGAAGCGCTTGGCGTCGACGAGCGCGTCCCGGTAGCGGCGCGGGGCGAGCAACCAGCCCACGCGCAGGGCGGGCGCCAGGAGCTTGGAGACGCTGCCCGCGTAGGCGACGTGGTCGGCGAGGGTGGAGCGCAGGGCGGGCACGGGCGGGCGGTCGTAGCGGTGCTCGGCGTCGTAGTCGTCCTCGATGATCAGTCCGCCGTCCCGGGCCCAGTCCGCGAGTTCACGCCGCCTGACGCCGTCGAGGACGACGCCGGTGGGGAACTGGTGGGCGGGGGTGAGCAGCGCGACACGGGCTCCGGTGGCGCGCAGGAGGTCGACGCGGACGCCCCGCTCGTCGACGGGCACCGGCGGCGACTGGAGGCCGGAGTTGCGCAGGTGCTGCCGGATGCCCAGGGAGCTGGGGTCCTCCAGCGCGACCCGCGTGACGCCCTCGTCCTTGAGGACCAGGGCGAGCAGGCCGAGCGCCTGGGCGGTGCCCGCGACGATCAGCACCTCGTCGGGGTGGGCGGCGATCCCGCGGTTCAGGGCGAGCCAGCGGGCGACGGCGCGGCGCAGCGCCGGGGTGCCGCGCGGGTCGCCGTAGCCGAAGTCCGCCGGTACGAGTCCGGCGAGCACCGCACGCTCGGCGCGCAGCCACGCCGCACGCGGGAACGCGGCGAGGTCCGGCAGACCGGGCGAGAGGTCCACGCGGGCGGGTGCGGCGCGCAGCGCGTCGAAGACGCCCGTGTCGAGCGGGTCCCCGAACAGCGCCCGTTCCTCCGCCCCACCGTCACGCGCACCGGTCCGGCGCCCCGCAGGCCGGTGCCCCGCAGAACGGCGCCCCGCCGTCTCCTGCCCCGACGCGCGACCCTCCGACGCACGCCCCTCCGTCGGGCGGTCCTCCGTCGGGCGGGCAAGGGGCGCGGCCAGCACCACGGTCCCCGCCCTCCCCCGCCCCTCGACGTGCCCGTCCTCCGTCAGCCGCCGGTACGCCTCGGTCACCACGCCACGCGACACGCCCAGCTCATCGGCGAGCACGCGGGTGGCAGGCAGCCTGCTCCCGGCCGGGAGCAGGCCCTCGGCCACGGCGCGCCGGATCTGCCGGGCCAGCCAGTCCGACATCCCGCCCCTGGGGGCCTCGGCGGGGTTCAGCTGCAGGAAGTCGGACGCGGCCACGGTCCGGCCGACCAGCGTTATGGACCTGTCGGAGGGAGATCCTTTGGACCTGTTCATCGATCCATTATGGCGGGAGAGTCACGTCATGGAGTTCCTGCTGACCACGCTCGTCCTGACCGTGACGCCCGGCACCGGCGTGCTGTTCACCGTCGCGGCCGGCCTCTCGCGGGGCACCCGTGCCGGTGTGGTGGCGGCCGTCGGCTGCACCGTGGGCATCGTGCCGCACATGCTGGCCGCGCTCACGGGCCTCGCCGCGCTGCTCAACGCCAGCGCGCTGGCCTTTCAGACGCTCAAGTACCTGGGCGTGGCGTATCTGCTCTTCATGGCGTGGAAGACGCTGCGCGACAAGAGCGACCTCGCGGCCGAGCGGGACGGCGCGCCGCGCTCGGCAGCCGACGTCATCGTCTCGGCCGTACTGCTCAACCTCCTCAACCCGAAGCTCACCCTTTTCTTCTTCGCCTTCCTGCCGCAGTTCGTCGACAAGCGCGAGCCCCACGCCGTCCTGCGCATGACCTACCTCAGTGCCTGCTTCATGCTCGTGACGCTGGTGGTGTTCGCCCTGTACGGGGTCTTCGCCGCAGCGGTACGCGACCACGTCATGGGCCGCCCCCGGGTGCTGGCGTGGCTGCGGCGCGTCTTCGCGGGCGCGTTCGCCGCGCTCGGCGTCAAGCTCGCCTTCCTCTGACGACACCCGGCCCCGTACGCCCCGCCACCCGAACACCCCCGCCCCCGACGCCCCCGCCCCCTTCCCCGCCCTTCTCCCGAACGGAAACACCGTGCACTTCCAGCATGCGAGCGACCTCTGGCAGGACTTCCCCCAGCTCGCCCCCGGGGTGATCTGCACTCGGGGCATCACCGCCGACGCGTCGGTCGACCGGCCCGTCGCCGCGTTCGGCGCGGCGGCGGCCGAGCGGCTCTCCGGCACCCAGGAGAGCGGCCTGCCCGAGGTCCGGGCCTGGCGGCGCGCCTTCGGCGCGATGGGCCTCAAGCCGACGCAGTACCGCTGTGCCTCCGAGTCCCTCCTGCGCCGCTTCCGCAAGGAGGGCTCCCTGCCCCGCATCCACCCCCTGATCGACCTCTGCAACGCCGCGTCGATCGCGTACGGCATCCCGGTCGGAGTCTTCGACCTCACCCTCATCTCCGGCGACCTCGAAGTCCGGTACGCCGACGGGGACGAGGTCTACGAGACGTTCGGCGGGGCCGAGGAGCACCCCGACCCCCGCGAGGTGATCTTCGCCGACGAGGCCCGCCGCGCTCACGCCAGGCGCTGGACGAACCGGCAGAGCGGGTACTCGGCGGTCCGTGCCGGCACGTCGGACGTCCTGATCGTCATCGAGGCGCTGCACGAGTCCGCCCCCGCGGACGTGGCGAAGCTGACGGACGCGCTGTCGGCGGAGCTGCGCGCGATCTGGCAGGCCGAGCCCGTGTCGGCGATTCTGTCCCGGTCGGCGCCGACCTTCGCGTGCTGAGGCCGGAGGGCCAGGGCCACAGTGCCGCACCGGCCGTACGACGCACTCAACTCCCGTACTCCACCAGGCCCGTGGGCATCACCACCCGCCGGTGGCCACCCACGTCCCCACCCCGCCGCTCCCGCACCCGCTCCACAAGGAGCCGCCCCGCCGTGCGCCCCAACTCGTCGCTGTCGTACGTGACGAGGGTGAGCGGCAGCCCCAGCGCGTCGGCGAGTTCGAAGTCGTCGAAGCCCGCGAGGGCGGTGTCCGTGCCGGTGGCGCGGACGGCCCGGAAGGCTCCTATGGTGTTGCGGTTGTTGGAGCAGAACAGCGCGGTCGGCGGCTCGGCCAGGGCGAGGAGGCCGGCGGCGGCGCGCTCGGCCTCGGCCGGTTCGGTCTGGCCCTGCCGGACCAGTCGGGGGTCGGCAGTCAGGCCCGCGGCGGCGTGGGCGGCGTGGTAGCCGCGCAGCCGCTCGGTGCCGGTGTACACGGCGGGCGGTGAGCCGAGGAAGCCGACGCGGTGGTGGCCGCGGGCGAGGAGGAGGGCCGTGGCCGCGCGGGCGCCGCCGAAGTCGTCGACCAGGACGCAGTCGGCGGCGAAGCCCTCGGGCGGGCGGCTGGCGAGGACCACCGGTACGCCCTCGGCCGCCGCCGCGGCGAGGTGGCTCTGCCCGGAGCCCGCGGGCACGGCGATGATGCCGTCGACGCGGCGGGCCACCAGGTCGGCGACCAAGTCCCGTTCGACGTCCGGGTCCTGGCCCGTGTTGCCGATGACCGTCTTCAGGCCGTCGGCCGCCACGACGGAGTCGACGCCGAGGGCGAGCCGCGAGTAGAAGGGGTTGGCGAGGTTGGTGACGACCAGGCCGACCAGGCCCGTGCCGCGGCCCAGCCGGAGGCTGCGGGCCACCTCGTTGGGCCGGTAGCCGAGGGCGGCGGCCGCCGCGCGGACGCGGTCGCGGGTCGCGGGCAGCACGCGCGGGTCGTCGCGCAGGACCCGGGATGCCGTCATCGCGCTGACCTCGGCGCGCTCTGCGACGTCCCGCAGGGTGGGGGGCTGCCCGGTCCTGGAGTCATGTGGTGCGGGCATGGGCTCGCGTTCCTCTCGCTCCTGCCGGGCCCCGGCAGCTCGCGCTTCCTGTGCTCCGGCGGCTCGGACCTTGCGTACCCGGGCGGGGTGGCTCCGCACGCGCATCGACCGCTCGGTCCCTTCCGTGCTCCGACGGCCCGCTCCTCACGGACTCCCACGGTCCCTCTCCTACGTCCTCCGACGGCCGCTCCTCACCTGTGCCGACGGCTCCCTCCCTGCCTCCCCCCAAAGGCTCGCCCGTCACCCCGTCACCCCGTCCCCGCGTACACCGCAGCCCCCACGAGCCCCGCGTCCGCGCCCAGCGCCCCGGCGCACAGGGTGACCGGAGTATCTCCCAACGCGCCGCGCAGCGAGGGCCCGACGAGGTCCCAGGACCGGGCCAGGCCTCCGCCCACGACGAGTGCCGTGGCCTCGAAGTCCCGCACGTACGGGGTGAGGGCCGTGCCGAGAGCGGTCAGGGCCTCGTGGAGGACGTGGCCCGCGTGCGCCTCGCCCGCCCGTGCCCGCGCGGCGATGTCGTGCACCTCCGCGCGGCGGTCCCCGTACCGGGCGAGGAGGGCCCGCCGCGACACCGAGTCCTCCAGCGGCCGCCCGGCCACCCGCACGAGGTCGATGCGGCCGAGCGGCGGCACCCCCGGCCCGTCGCGGCACACCTGCCCGTCCGCCAGGAACGCCGAGCCCACGCCCGTGCCGAGGGTGACGCCCACGCAGCGCCGGTGACCGCGGGCCGCGCCCGCCGACCACTCGCCGAGGGCGAACGCGTGCGCGTCGTTGAGGAACACGGCGCCGCGCGGGCGCGGCCACACGCCGTCGAGGAGCACCGACCCCACGTCGATGCCGTACAGGTCGTCGAACTTCCCGACGCCTTCGAAGCGTGCGATGCCGTTGTCGTAGTCGAAGGGTCCGGGCACGGCGACGCCCCACAGCTCGGCGGCGGACGCGTCGATCCGCGTGGCGCAGCGCACCACCGTGCCGAGGACGTGCTCGGCGGTGCCGCGCGGGTTGAGGCCCTGGTGGGCCCGGCGCAGGACGCGGGCCCGCCCGGGGTCGACCAGCGCGGCGGTCACGTGCGTGCCGCCGATCTCGAGGACGGCCCGCGTCAACGGCCCGCGTCCCGGCGGGACCGGCCGCCGGCCCGGCGCGCCGGGCCGGGGCGGCACGCCTGCCCCGCCGCCGCCAACGGCCGCACCAGCGCCTTCACCACCTTCGCCGCCCCGCCGCACGCCGCGATCCGATACGCGCCGACGGCCGCGGGAACCGTCAGCGTCTCCGCGTACGCGAGCGCGTGCCGGTCCCCCGCAGCCGTCCGTATCTCCACGCCCTCGCCCTCCACGACGTTCAGGACGTGGAACCGGCCCGCCGTGTCGTCGTCGGCGACGGCGCCCGGGTCCAGGGCGTACCGCCGTACTTCGTAGAACATCTCTTCCAGCGTGCCGATGACGTCCTCCTGCCAGCCGTCGCCGGAGCGCAGGAGGCGGGGTTCCTGGACGAGGTCACGGGCGACGGTCTCGCCGCGGCGGTCGGTGTCGAGGTTCGCGAAGCCGTGTGCGTAGGGGAGTTGGCGGGCGTTGCCGTCGGCGTCGGGGCGGAGCCAGTCGTAGAAGCGCAGGCTGTAGAGGTAGGGGGTCGCGCTGATCTCCAGGACGAGGTTCCCGGCGCCGCTGGCATGCGGGGTGCCCGCGGGGATCATGAAGAGGCGGCCCTGCGCGGCGGGGAACGTCTGGATGTGGTCCTCGGGGTCCATCGGCACGCCGTCCCGCGCCGCTTCTTCGACCTCCTTGCGGAACAGGTCCACGTCGGTGTCCTCGCGCAGCCCCAGGAAGACGCGGCCGCCGGGCCCGCCGAGTGTCATGTAGTACGTCTCGTGCTGGGTGTAGGGCCAGCCGAACCGCTCGCGCATGTACCGCTCGCGGGGGTGGCAGTGCACGGACAGGTTTCCGCCGTCGACGGTGTCCAGGTAGTCGAAGCGGATCGGGAAGGACGTGCCGAAGCGGGCGTGCACGTCCGGGCCGAGCAGCTGGTCGGGGTGCAGGACGCACAGGAGCTGGAAGGGGACCTCGGCCTGGAGGTCGGGACCGGTGCCGATGAGGACGCCCGCTTCGGGGGCGATGAGTTCGTAGCCGAGTGCCGTGTTGCGGGCGCCGGGGTTGAAGCCGAGGACCTTCTGGGCCCAATGTCCGCCCCATGGCGTGGAGTTGAAGTACGGGCGGGTGCGGACCGGGCGGCGGGCCAGGGCGCGGAGGGTGGCACGCAGGCCGGGCCCGTCGACGTAGACGGGGTGGTCCGGGTGCTGCAGGTCGAGCCAGGCGTCGACGCGCGGGGCGAGGGCGTCGCGGTGACGGTCGAGCAGGGGCCAGTCGATGTAGAACAGGCGCCTGAGGTCCGCCGGTTCGCCGGGGAGCCCGAGGTTCCGGCCGTGTCCCGCGGCGACGGCGGCCTCCGCGTGCCGCTTGGGCACGTCCGCGTACCAGAGGCGGTCGTGCGGGACGAGCGCCGCGCCGGGGCCGTGCACCAGCAGCAGGCGGTCCGCGGGCGGGTCCGGCCAGGGGAGGGCGTCGAAGAGGTCGGTGAGGGGGTTGTCCGCGAGGGCGCGGTAGTAGGGGTCGTCGGTGCCGTCGTCGGTGCGGCGGCGCACCTCGTCGGGCGGCGCGTGGTGGGCGGTCACGTCGAGGGTGTCCACCCGCACGCCGGTGGCGGCCAGTTCGGCGGTGAGGCGGGCGGCGAGGCGGGCGAAGTCCACGGACGGCGGCCCGTCGACGGCGATCGTCGACGGGACCGCGGGCAGGTGTGCGGCCACGGCGCGCCAGCCGGCGGCCATCACGGCCCCCGGTGCCGGGCCGTACCGCGGGTCGAGCCGGTACACGCGTTCTCCTTCGTGCGGTGGTTCCTGCGGTGGTTCTTCGTGCGGTGGGTCCGTGATCTCAGGGCCGTACGAGGAGCAGGGCCGCCGTCGCGAGGGGCCGGACGGCGAGTGTCGTCGCGCCGTCGGCGTGGTCGAGTGCGGCGCCCTTCGTGCCGAGGTAGTCCGCCCGGTACGCGGCGGCCACCGGGAAGCGGGTCAGGACGCGGCAGTCCACCGGCTCGTGCGCGAACGACTGCAGGCGCAGCAGCACCTCACCGGGCCGCGGCACCGTCGCGCCGACGAGGCGCACCCGCGGGTCGGCCAGCTCGACGAAGGCGTGCGTCACCGGCGCCGCGGCACCGGCCCGGCCCCGGGCGCGTACCGCGCGCAGGGGACGGCTGAACGCGGCGGCGGTGCGCGGCCCGAGCCCGTCGGCCGTGGGCGCGCACGCGACGCTGTAGCGGAAGGTGAACTCGAAGCCCTGCTGGCTGGGGAAGTTGGTGTCCCACAGGTTGTTGTGGATCCAGGAGAAGACGGTGGCGGGCTCGTCGTGACCCAGGGTCTTCGGAAACGGCGCGTACGGCAGCGCGACGTTGCCGAACTGGACGAGCGGCGCGTCCTGCGAGGACCAGGCGACCGCTCCCCCGTCGTCCGCGAGGGTCACCCAGCGGCGCACGGCCCGCATGTGGCGCGCGGAGCCCGGCACCACCGGCAGGCCGGTGCCGGTGACGCCGCCGGAGGCCTCCATGTGGACGACCGGGTCGTCGAAGGCGAAGGGGAACGCGAAGTAGGCGCTCTCCTTGCCCAGGGTGCGGTCCTTGTCGAGGCGGTTCTCGATGTCGAGGCGGGGCACGCCGCGCGGCAGGGTCAGCGTGGTGCGCAGCCGGTTGGCGCCGGCCGGGCGGGTCTCGTAGGTGAGGGTCTCGGCGGTCGCCGTGGAGTGCCGGGCGATCAGGGCGGCGGGCGGGGCGACGGCCCGGGTCCCTAGGTGTTCGAGGCGGTCGGACGCGGTGGTGCGGCTGGAGTTGTGGTTGAACCCTCCGGAGGTGGTGTAGCTGTCGTGGAAGTAGCCGTTGAAGCCGACGACGGGGTCGGTGCGGACGAGTTCACGGCCGGTCGACTTGTCGATGACCGAGGCGACGCACGCGTGCGCGAGGTCGACGCGGACGGCGAGGTGCTCGTTCTCCATGAGCGTCGGGTGGGGGTGGGCGTGGGCCCGGGCGGCGGTGTCGGCGGGGTTCTCGCGGTCGGTGCCGCCGGTGGGGTTCCAGCCGGTGGCCGCCTTGACGACGGGGGTCGCGGCGGTGTCGTGGGGGTCGGTGTCGGCGGCGACGACGTCGACGCGTACGGAACCGGCGGGCGGTACCTCGTCGACCCGCACGACGAGGAACCGCCCGGCGTCCCGGTGATCCTCGTTGGTCTGCGCCCGCTCCTCGTGCGCGAGCCGCCGGCCGCTGCGGCCGTCCCGAACGGCCACGGCGTGCGCCAGCGGCACGCTGCTCTCGGGCAGGAAGATCCGCACGACGTCCGTGCGCGGCCAGGAGCAGGTGTTGACGACGTGGTACGTCGCCAGGGCGCCCGGCGCGGCGGCGAGCCGCTGGCCGAGCCGGGCGCCCGCCCGGTGCAGCAGCGACGTCCCGTCGTCGTGGGCGCGCAGCGCCTGCCCGTACTTCCAGTGCCACTGCTGCTCACCGGAGTGGCCGCCCTCGTCGCCGTGGGTCCACGGGTCGCCGGCGCCCCAGGTGTGCTCGTCGAAGAGCGACACCGCTTCATAGACCCCGGCGGCGTCCCGCGTGTCGTCCTCGGCCCCCGTGGCGTCGAGGAGGGACGCGAACGCGCCGATGGTCTGGGCGTCGGCGACCGCGGACTGGGCGGTGCGGGCCAGGGACAGCGGCTGTGCCCCCGCGCCCACCCCGTCGACCCACCAGTCGGTCCAGTCGCCTTCGAAGGTGGCGATCTCGTCGCCGAGCCTGGCCTCGGCGTCGAGGAAGAAGTCCTCGTTGCGGGAGAGCCGAAGCCGGGGGTGGGCCCAGGTCTCGTTCCAGCGCCGCACGGTGTCGGCGATGATGCGGCGCGGCGGCGCGTTGTCGCCGAACTTGCCCTGGACGCGCAGGTGCAGGACGTCCCAGGGGTAGGGCTCGCGCTTGATGTCCTCCTGGTCCATGGCCCAGCCGAAGATGCCGCCGCGGTAGGGGTAGGGGTGACTGGCCAGGGAGGTGAGGTAGGCGGGCAGCAGGTCGTCGACGTCGGTGTAGGCGGTGTCGAAGCCGAGCAGCGGGCCTTCCATGTAGGCGAGTCCGTGCGGGGTGTCGGTCATCCACACCAGGACGCTGTTGCCGCTCGGCGCCCGCCACCGGAACAGCCTCGGCAGCTTCTCGCCGCCGACCAGGTGCGGCACCGAGCGGCCCGCCCAGTTGTGCGCGACGGACAGATAGCTGACGCCCGCCGCGGCGAGCGCGTCGACCAGGCCCACCACCGCGCCGGGCACGTCGGTCTGCATCGCGGAGGTGAAGCGCACTCCGTAGCGGTCGCGGACGTCGTGTGCCAGGCGCAGGAGTTCGTGCAACTCGTCCGTGGAGCAGGTCTCGGTGTGCAGGTTGAACGGCAGTGCCGTCAGCTCGATGCGCCCCTCCCCCACCCGGCGTATCAGCTCCTCGACCTGCTCCACGGGACGGGCGTCCGCCCACTGCTTGAAGGACCACAGGGACTCGACGCACCAGCGGAACCGGGACTCGGCGGGCCAGTCGTCGGTGGTCCGCGTCAGCTCCAGGCAGGAGTCGAGGAAGGACAGGTGCTCGTTCAGGACCCGCCCCTGCGGGTCGGTGTACCCGATGTCGAGGTGCGAGTGGTGCACCAGGTGGATGGTCCACTGGCGCTGCGGTGTCAGCGATACGCCGATGGCCTCGCCGCCGCCGGGCAGGGCGACGGTGACGCGGGTGGGCGCGGTGACGGCGGGCACGAGCAGCCGCACTGCGCGGCCGGGCCCGGGGACGCGTTCGGTGCGCAGCGCGGACCCCGACTCGGTGCGGACCTCCAACTCCTCCGGTACGGACGCCCCGTTGACGGGTTCGACGCGCAGCGACTGCAGCAGCGTCCCGTCGGCGGCGCGCCGCATCAGGGGCTCCTCGGTGAGCCTCAGCACGCGGCCGTTCAGCGCTCCCTCGGCGCTGACCACGGACGCGCGCAGGCTCGCGCGGATGCGGTCGTTGTCCCAGTCGGTGGTGCGGACCAGGGCCCGTGTCGTCATACGGATCTCTCCCGGGGCAGTCGGCGGGGCAGGGAGGGCGGGTCAGCGGGCGGAGGCGGTGATGCCGCGCAGGAACAGGCCGCGGAACACCAGGAAGAGCAGGAGGGTGGGCGCGGACACGATCAGCGCGCCCGCGAGGATCACGGGCGGGCCCGCGGAGGAGTAGGCGTTGTTGAGGGTGGTGAGGGCGGCCATCACGGGCTGGACGTCGGCGCTGCGGCTGAGGGTGATGCCGAGCAGCAGGTCGTTCCAGACGGCGGTGAACTGGAAGATGAAGGCCGCGCCGAGTCCGGCCCGCATCAGGGGCACATGGACGCGCCAGAAGATCCGCCCGAAGGAGGCCCCGTCGATCAGGGCGGCCTCGGTCAGCTCCGGTGGCATCGTGGTCATCTGATTGCGGATCAGGAAGAAGGCGAAGGGGATCGCCCAGGCCACGTACACCAGCATCAGGCCGAGCCTGGTGTCGTACAGGTTGGCGTCGGCGTACAGGCCGAAGAGCGGCGCGAGGAAGATCTGCAGCGGGAACAGCGTGCCGGAGTAGATCAGCCAGAACCAGAACGCGGGCCTGGGGATGGGCAGGACGACGACGGCGAAGGCCGCCATCGCGGCGACGAGCACGGCGAGAAGGCCGCACACCACGGAGTACAGGAGCGAGGCCTGGAAACTGTCCCCGATGCCCGCCTCGGTCCAGGCGGTGCGGGCGTTGTCGACGAAGTCGAAGCCCTGGAAGGTCCAGTCGGGCCTGCCCTCGTACGCGGTGGCGGGCGTCAGCGCGTTGACGATGAGCAGGTACAGCGGGATCAGCCACAACGCCACGCAGCCGGCGACGAAGAGATCACGTACGACGCGTCCCACGGCCACCCCCCTCCTCAGCTCTTCGCCCAGCCGGTGTCGGGCATCTGGTGGCGCAGGTACGCCCAGGACGAGACGACGACGATCACGGTGAGGACCAGGGCGATCGCCGAGCCGTAGCCCACGTGGAAGAGCCGGAACGTCTCGCGGTACATGGTCAGGGCGAGGGTCTCCGAGGACCGCGACGGGCCGCCCTTGGTGAGGATCCAGATCATGTCGAACGCCTTCAGGCTGTTCACCACGGCCATGCCCACGACCACGACGGTCACCGCCCTCAGCTGCGGAAGTGTGATGTACCGGAACATCCGCCAGCCGCTCGCACCGTCCAGTTGGGCGGCCTCGACGATGTCCCGGGGAATGGCGCGCAGGCCGATGGCGAACAGCACGACGTTGATGCCGGTCGCCTGCCAGGTGGACGCGACGATCAGGGCGAGCGTGTTCTGCGGCCACTCCAGGAGCCAGGTCTGCGCCCAGGAGTCGAGGCCGACGGAGCGCAGGAACTGGTTGACGGCACCGTCGGACGTCAGCATGAAGTTCCACAGGACGGCGGTCGCGGCGGTCGAGATCGCGAACGGCAGCACGATGATGAGTCGCGCGGCGCCACCGAACCGCGTCCGGTGCGTGGCGACGGCGATCAGCAGGCCGAGGAGCACGGGCAGGAGCAGCGTCCCGGCCACCCACATCAGGGTGTTGAGCAGCGAGCGGCCGAAGATGGGGTCGTCGGCGAGCCGCGTGTAGTTGTCGATTCCGGTGTAGCTGCTCGTGAACCCGTTGTCCTCGAAGAAGCTGCCGTAGACGCTGCGGAAGAACGGGTACACCAGCAGGACGCCGACGAAAGCGAACGCGGGCAGCGCCCAGGGCAGCGCGGCCAGCGGCCCGCCGAGGCGCGTGCCGGGACGGACGGCCTGGTGGGGCGTGCGGGTGGGGACGCGACGGCGGATGGGGACGCGACGGCCGCGCGCCTTGACCGCCGAGGTGGCCGCTGCGGGGGTGACGGTCTCGGTCATGTCCGCGCCGCCTCCCGCCACACCTTCCAGGCGTCGTCCGCGCGCTCCTGCATGGTGCGCAGCACTTTCCGGTACGAGGACGGGTTCAGCAGGAAGCCCGCGAGGTCGTCGACGGTCGCCTCGACCAGCTCGGGCGGGCCCTGTTCCCAGAACCGGTTGAGCAGCCGCAGCCGGTCACCGCGCACCTTCTCGGCCAGCGAGGCGATGACGGGGTTGGCGGCGGGGACCCGCGGGTTGGGGCAGCCGTCCTGGAGGGTGTGCGAGAACGTCTTCAGGACGGTGGGGTGCAGCCAGTACCCGGTGGCCTTCAGCGCCTCGGTGCGGTCGGGGCCCTTGACGGTGGCGACCAGGGCGCTGGACTCGAAGATGACGGCGGGCCGGGCCGCGGGGTCCGCCATGGGCAGCACGAACGCGCCGATGTTCTTGCCGGGTTTGCCGCCCGCGGCCGTGAGGGTCGAGCCGAGCCAGGTGCCGCACGGCAGCATGCCGACCTTGCCGTGCACGACGGCCGCGGCGGCGTCGACGTGGTTCATGTCCATCGGCGTGAACCAGTCCTTGTCGACGTACCCGGCGAGGGTGCGCAGGGCGCGTTCGGCGCGCGGGTCGGTGTACTTCTCGCGGCCGTTCATCAAGTCGTCGTAGAACTGGGGGTCCTGGCGGCTGAGGATCTCCTGGAACCAGATGAACGAGGGCCAGCGGCCGTCGGCCGTGCCGTGCAGCGGGGTGATGCCGTTGCGCTGCAGCCGGTCGGCGGCGAGCAGGAAGTCGGCCCAGGTCGTCGGGGGTTTCAGGCCGTGCTCCGCGAACACCTCGGGGTTGTGGAAGAACACCCAGTACGCGAGGTTCATCGGCAGCCCATACACCCGGCCGCGGTACGTGAACGCCTCGCGCAGGGACCGGTCGGCCCAGCCCCGGCCGACGGCGGTGTCCCACTGGTCGGTCAGGTCGGCGATGCCGCCGGTGCGGGCCAGGTCCTGGAGCCGGTAGCCCGACCAGTACTTGAGCAGGTCCGGGGTCTTGCTCGTCCGCAGCGAGGACTTCACCACCTGCTCGAACGCCTCAAGCGACGGGTTGATCTCCGGGACGAGCCGCAGGCCCGCGACCGACTTCATGGCCGCCCCCGCCGCCGCCATCGGCGCCGACCAGGCCGCGCTGTCCCCGAACACGGCGACCTTCCCCGCGGGCTGGCCCGATGCGGTGCCGCAGGCGGTCGCGCAGGCGCCGAGGGTGGCGGTGGCCAGGGAGGCGGTGAGGAGGGCGCGGCGGGTGACGGTGGGCGCGGCGGACGTGCTGGGCGTACCAGGTGAACTCGGCGTGCTGGGCGTGCGGCCTGACATGGATGGCCCCCCAGGTGCTCTCCCGGGTGCGTCCCGGCCCGGTGTTAGCGTTAACACGAGCGAGATGGAGCGTCGTGGCGGCGCGGGCGGATGTCAAGGGGAGCGCGGGGAAAGCGGGCTGGATCGCGCCAGGGCGGAGGCGGCGGGTACGCGCTGCGGGGCGAGCGCCGCCGGTCCCATCCGACGCGGCGTCAGACCCGGCCTCGTGCCCGCCGGTTGAGCACCTGCTCCCGCCGGGTCACCCGAATGTCGGAGCCGATGCAACCGGGCGGCCCTCCCGTCGGTCATCCATGCGCACCACCGCACCTGCCGACGGTCGACGAATCACACGTCGACGTATCGAACAAGGGATTCCGCACCATGCGTACTCGCTCGCTCCTCGCGCTCACCGCCACCGCCGGGGCCGCACTCGTCGCGCTCGCCCCGGCGGCCGGGGCGCAGCCGCTCTCCGCCCCGCAGCCGTCCGCCGCCGCCGAGCGCGCGACGACCTGCAAGGCGTCCGCGCTCACCGTGAAGGCGGCCGCCGCCAAGCCCGGCGTGCTCCGCATCAGCATCACCAACAAGACCACCAAGGCCTGCGTCGTCGACCGCATCCCGACGGTCACCTTCGGCACGCTGGACGGCGCGGCGCAGCCGGTCCCGGCCACCGAGAGCGCCCCGTACCGCGTCGCCGCGGGCCGCACCGCGTACGCCGCCGTGCGCACCGCCGCCGACCCGGGCGACACCGACGCCCGCCTGGTGGACTTCGTGACCGTCGCGGGCGACCCCTCGATCCGCGGCCGCCAGTTCACCGACGACGCGCTGGGCCTGCCCCAGGGCGTACGGGTGTGGGAGCCGGTGACCACGTGGTGGAAGCCGTCGCGGGCCAAGGCGGACGCGGCGCTGGCCCACGCGACGCGCTGAGGCCCCACGGCTGTCGCTGGCGCTGAGGGCGCGCCGAGTGCGGGGCGGGTCCGGCCCGCCCCGCACCAAATCGCTTGCCCGCGCACCGGCCCCGGCACCACGTTCTCCCCATGCCGTCCATCCCGCGCGTGCCCCTGAGCACGCTCCACGCCGCCCCACTGTCGCTCGCCTCCGCCGGTCGTCCGGTGGAGCGCCAGCAGCAGCCCGGCCGACCGTGGGGGCCACCGCTTCCGCGTCGGTGACGGGGTATCTGGTCGCGGGCCTCCTCGCCGGGTACGGCATCGCCGTCCCGGTGGGTGCGGTCGCGGCCCACATGATGGCGCTGACCGCCCTCACCTCGCTGCAGACCGGCGCCGCCGCGGCGCTCGGGGTGGCCACGGCCGACGGCCTGTACGCGCTGGTCGCGACGGTCGCGGGCGCGGCGGCGGCACCCGTCGTCCGCCCGCTGACCGGCCCGCTGCGCCGGGTCTCCGCGGGCGTCCTCATCGCCCTCGCGGTGCGCTCCGCCGCCCGGGCCCGCGCCGAGTACCGCCGCCCGCACCCCGCCGGGCGGAGCGAGAAGGACCCGGTGACGCCCGCCCGGGCGTACGCGAGCCTCCTCGCCCTCACGCTCCTCAACCCGATGACCGTCCTCTACTTCGCCGCGCTCGTCGTCGGCAGCCAGACCGACGCGGCGCCGCACCGCCTCGGCCAAGCGGTGTTCACCCTCGCCGCCTTCGTGGCGTCCGCGAGCCGGCAACTGCTGATCGCCGGAGGCGGCGCACTCGTCGGCCGGGCCCTCACCGGGCGCCGGGGCCGCCTCGGCACGGCGCTGACGTCCAGCGCCCTCATCGTCGCCCTGGCCGTCCACCTGCTGGTATCGGCCCCGTGACCCCCGCCGGAACCATCCCGCCCCCTCACCCGGGAGTACCCCGATGACCGCAGCCGCCGCCCGGGAGGAGCTGCCGCACGACTCGCCCGACGCCGTGCTCGACCGCCTCGCCGCCTTCCCCGCGGACGAGCGGGAGCGGGAGCGGGGCCCCGCCCTCGCGCGGGCGGCCCTCGACCGGTTCACCGGCCCCGTCGCGGGCGACGAGCCCCGCCACGAGCTGGTGGTCACCCACTCCCTGCTCCTCCACCACGACACCGGCCATCTGCCGCCGGAGCCGCACTGGACCGGCCTGCCGCCCGAACTCCACGTGTGAGCAGGCCGGTCGGCGGTCAGTGGGCGTGCGGTTCGCGTCGGTGCGTGGGGCCGTGGCCGTTGGCGCAGTGCGGCGCGCCCGCGCCGACGGCGGGCTCGGACGTGGCGGTGCCTGCCGCATGGTCCTCGTGGTCGATCTGGAGCGTGGTGTGGGTGAGGCCGTACGTCTCGGCGAGGAGGTGGTCGAGGTCGCGGCGTACGGCGTGGCAGTCGCCGCCCGCGTTCACCAGCACATGGGCGGACAGGGCGGGTTCGCCGGAGGTGATGGTCCAGATGTGCAGGTCGTGGACCTCCGCGACCGCGGGTGCGGCGGCGAGGCGGTCGCCGATGGTGTCGGGGTCGAGGCCCGCGGGCGCCGCTTCGAGCAGGATGCGCCCGGAGTCGCGCAGCAGCCCGCAGCCCGCCTTGACCATGAGGACCACGACGAAGAGCGTGGCGATGGTGTCGGCGCGGGCGAAGCCCGTGGTCATGACGACGACACCGGCGATGGCGGTGCCGATGAACGCGAACAGGTCGTTGAGGATGTGCTGGTAGGCACCCTCGACGTTCAGCGAGGCCCGGTTGGCCTTGGACAGGCACCAGGTCGCGCCGAGGTTCACGGCCACGCCGGTGAGCGCGGTGGCGAGGACCATCCAGCCGGTGACCTCCGGCGGGTGCAGCAGCCGCACGACGGCCTCGTACGCGAGCCACACCGCGGCGAGCAGCAGGGTGAGGCCGTTGGCCTGCGCGGAGAGTATCTCGACGCGCTTGAGTCCGAATGTGTACGTGCCCTTCGCGGGCCGTGCCGCGAGCCGCATCGCGACCAGGGCGAGGATGATGGAGAAAGCGTCCGTCAGCATGTGCACGGCGTCGGACAACAGCGCCAGCGAACCGGATATGAAGGCAATCGCCGTCTCCACCGAAATGAAAACGCCAATCAATACGAGCGCCAGCGAAAGCCAGCGCCGGTCGGCGTCGGCGGAGACGCCGTGGCTGTGTCCGCCATGGCCTCCCGCCTGGTGATCGTGCCCGTCGTGGTGCGTGTGAGCGTGCCCCACAGGAAGGTCCCCCCGGCTGGTCTCGGCGTCCGACGCACGGCAGTCAAGCGCAGATCGCCGAGGTCCGCAAAGGCTGCATCGGTGACCGTTTTCAATGCCGGAAATGGCGAGGGCCGAAGGCTTCGAGAATGGGTGGAATTCGCTGGTGCGACAACGGCCGATTAACGACGTTTGCCGTCAGCGAATTTCCCCTCCTGCCAACTCCCGGCGGCTTCCGTCAGCGTCCGTTGGCTTCCGTCAGCGTCCGTTGGCTTCCGTCAGCGTCCGTTGGCGTCCGTTGGCGTCCGTTGGCGTCCGTTGGCGTCCGTCAGCTTCGGTCGGCTTCCGCCGCGACACGCCTCCGTGACACGCCGTCTGACGTGCAGATGCCCCGGCGCCGGGAACGGCGGCCTCACCGGCAGCACCGCGTCCAGCTCGTAGCCGGTGTTCCGCGCGACCCGGCACGAGGCGACGTTGTCGACCTGATGCAGCAGCCGCAGCCAGTGCAGTCCGCTGTCGCCGAACGTCCCGAACGCCCAGTCCGTGAGCACGTCAAGGGCCCGCGACGCGACACCCCGGCCGCGCGCCCCGGCGACCGTCCAGTACCCGACCTCACCGACCCCGGTGGCGTTCCGGGGCCCCTTGACCGCGACATTGGCCACGAGCCGCCGTCCCCCACCACGCCCGCCGCCCCCGCGCTCCTCCCCACCGTCCTCCTCGACGGCGAAGCTGAGGTAGTCCCCCGCCTCCCACCCCTGCCGCCGCACCGCCAACCAGCGTGCGGCGTCGGCGCGGTCATGGACAGGCATCCGCGTCCACTGCCGCAGCACAGGATCGCGGTACGCGTCGATCAGCGCCGCCGCATCCTCGTCCTCCCACGGCCGCAACACCATGCCGGGCGCCCCGCCCGTACCGCCCACGCGCAACGTGACACCCATGACGCCTCCGGGTCGGTCCGCAAGCGGGCCACGTCCGGGACGTCCGGGGTGGCGTAGGCCGCTGTGCTGTCCTGAGTCATCCCAGCACAGCGGCCCGCCGCTGCCCGTGGGCGGCCCCGTCCGGTGCTCGCGCTACGGCGTCGGCACCGTGTCCTCGAAGGCCGTGCCCGCGTCCCGGTACGCCGCCACACGCCGGGCCGCCTCCGCGGGGGTGAGGACCTGGTCCTTGACGTGCAGGACGTAGTCGACCTGCTGGTGGTACGAGCGGGGCTGGGTGGCGGGCTGGCCCGCGAGGTCGATCAACCACTGGTTGAAGTTGATCGACATGGGGCGCTCGGGCAGGTACGCGGCGTCGTGGGTGCCGAAGTGCCGGCCGTCGATGTAGTACGTGACGGCCCGGTCGTCGATGGTGAGGACGAGGTCGTGCCAGCCCGCGTAGCTCTCGCGGCGCTCGGTGTGCTGGTTGACGGCCTGCCAGGGGTCAGGGTCGTACGTCTCCCAGGACGTCGTGTACAGGATGTTCCCGGCCTCGCCCCAGCCGCCGTTGGGCAGGTACTCGAAGTCGTACTCGGAGTAGTCGTCGGCCATGGGGGCCTTGAGGTCGTTGATGGTGAAGAACGTCTGGACGACGCGGTCGCCGTCGGGGCCGGACGCCGGGGCGTCACTGAACTTCACGCGGGCCGCGTAGGTGCCGTTCTTGAACTTGGCCGAGCGGGTGAGGATCTCGGTCTGCTCGGTGCTCGCGGCGGTGCCCGCGGTCTTCGTCTCCAGGTCCATGACGGAGTTGCCGCCGCTCGACGGGAACGTGACGTTCCGCGGCACCCAGGAGGCACCGGGCACGCCGGGGCCGCCGGAGTTGGCGCGGACGCTCCAACCGTGCGCGGAGACGCGCGGGTCGTCGTGGGCGGTGTAGGTGAAGTCGTCGAACAGGACGGCGTCGGCGGCGGCGCGCGCGTCGGCCCGCCGGGAGTCGCCCTGCGGGGAACCGGCGGCGGACGCCGCGGCAGGCAGGACCGAAAGCGCGGCGCAGCCGAGGGCGCAGGCCAGGGCGGCGACGGCACGCGGGCGCGGGCGCCTCGCCGGGGCGGGCGTCGAGTGCTGGGTCATGGCGGGGTGTTCCTCTCCGGAACCGTGGGGGGAAACCGGTCGGGTCGGCGTGCCGGTCCGACGACCCTCGAACTGACCAGTTGGGCAACTGGTCAGCTGACCTCTTGCCGGTGAATGAAGGTGGCACGACACCAGGGACCCGTCAACCCTCGCCGCGCGAGCCCGCACCGGCCCCAACTCACCCACCCCCATGCCGAGTTGACA
The DNA here is from genome assembly GCF_014650815.1 of Streptomyces flavofungini. GTDB lineage: Bacteria > Actinomycetota > Actinomycetes > Streptomycetales > Streptomycetaceae > Streptomyces > Streptomyces flavofungini. The sequence goes on along the minus strand of NZ_BMVR01000007.1, from coordinate 161,521 downwards.
GGTCTCGAACACCCACCCCATGGCTACACTTCACCTGACCAGCGAGGTGACGGAGGACGTCATGGAGACCGACGCACCGGGAACGGTGCTCAAACGGGAGCGTGTGCGCGACTTCGTCCTGGAACTCATCGAGTCCCGGCAGGCCGGTGACGGCATCCCCTCCGAGCGCACCCTGTGCGCCCGCCTCGGCGTCTCCCGGCCGACGCTGCGGGCCGCGGTCGACGAACTCGTCGCGGCGGGCCTGCTCGTACGTGAGCACGGCCGCGGCATGTTCGTGGCGCCGGAGAAGATCACCCAGGAGCTGGTGTCGGGGCGGGGGACGATGTCGGTGCCCCAGGCGGCGGGTGCCTGGTCGAGCCGCCTGCTCGAGTTCACCACGGTCCCGGCGGGTGCCCGCGTGGGCCGTCGGCTGCGGATGTCACCGTCCGGCCGGATCGTGTACGTGGCCCGGCTGCGGCTCGTCGACGGCACCCCGATGGCCGTCGAGCACCTGCACCTCAAGGCCGACCTCGTGCCGGGCCTGGCCGCGCACGAGCTGGAGTCGGGCGACCTGTACGCGCACCTGCGCGAGCGGCACGGCGTACACGTGCACGAGGCGACGCAGACGATCGAGCCGACCGTCGTCACCCGCTCCGAGGCACGCCTCCTCGACGTCCCCGAGCTCTCCCCCGCCCTCCTCTTCGAGCGCCTCACCACGGACGCGACGGACCAGCCGGTGGAGTACGTCCACTCCCTCTACCGAGGCGACCGCTACCGCATCGTCTCCCGCCTCGCCCTCGACCCGGCCACCCCGCCCGACACCACCACCGGCCACCACCCCGGCATCCCGCCGTGCGACTTCACCGAGGGCGACCCGGTGGCCGCGTCGACGCTGGGCGACGTACAGGGCACGCCCGAACAGCCGTGACCTCGGCACCTGCCCACTCCCCCGCACGTATTCGATGCCCGAACACACGTCGTGCGGCCTCTCGCACGCTGGCATAATCATGATCATCCGCGCCGCGCCCCTCCCGGCCCCACCCGCACTGGAGTCACGTATGACGGCAGCATCCGACCCCCACGTGATCGACACCAGCAAGCCGCACCCGGCGCGGGTCTACGACTGGCTGCTCGGGGGCAAGGACAACTACCTGGTCGACCAGGAGCTGGCACAGAAGCTGCCGCCGCAGGCACGGGAGAACGCGCGCCGGAACCGGGCGTTCATGCACCGCGCCGCGGCCTGGCTGGCCGGGCAGGGGATCGACCAGTTCCTGGACATCGGCACCGGCATTCCCACGGAGCCGAACCTGCACCAGATCGTGCAGGCGATCACGCCCGCCACCCGGGTCGCGTACGCGGACAACGACCCCATCGTGCTGCGCCACGCCGAGGCCCTCCTGGCGAGCGCGCCCGAGGGCGCCACCACCTACATCCAGGCCGATGTGCGCGAGCCGGGGGCGATCCTCGAACACGCCCGCGGCTTCCTGGACTTCGACAGGCCCGTCGCGCTGTCCCTGATCGCGCTGATGCACTTCATCATGGACGACGAGGACCCCTACGGCCTGGCACGCGCCCTCATCGACGCGCTGCCGTCCGGCAGTTACCTGATGTTCTCGCACGGCACCGCCGACGAGCACCCGCAGCTGGAGCAGTCCGTGTCGACCGCCTACAAGGAGGGCCGGGTGCCGTTGCGGATGCGAACGCGCGCCGAGGTCGCCCTGTTCTTCGACGGCCTGGAGCTCGTCGAGCCCGGTCTGGTGACGGCCACCGAGTGGTTCAAGGACGGGCCCGCCCCCCGGCGGGAGCTGAGCGGTTTCCACGTGGGCGTGGCCCGCGTCCCGGGGAGCTCGCGCGGCTGACGCCCGCGCCCGGCTACGGGGCGCCCCGGCGTCACATCGGGGGCGTCGCCGGGGCCGGGCCCAGGGTCGTGGTGCCGGGGGCGGCGCGGTGGCCGAGGCCGGTGCGGTAGGCGTCCAGGGCCGCCTCGACGCGGCCGGTGCGGCGCAGCAGGTCGCCCAGGAGGCGGCACAGGTCCGCCACGTCGCCCGCCGCGCTGGAGCGTTCGAGCAGGGAGAGGGCGGCGCAGTAGTGCTCCTCGGCGCTGTCGGTGTCGCCGCGCTCCTCGGCGATCAGGCCGAGCAGCCGGTGGGCGCCGCCCGCGTGCACCGCGCCGCGCTCCGCGCCGAGGGCGCCGTCGTCCTCGCCGGCGGCACCGGAGGTGAGCAGCGGCCGCAGCAGCACCTCCGCCTCGTCGGCCTTGCCGCGCCGCCGCAGGACGTCCGCGAGTTCGACCTCGACCTGCACCGTGAACAGCGCGGCGCGCTTGGAGGCGAGCATGTCGCGGGCCGTGCGCAGCTCGCTCTCGGCACCCTCCAGATCGCCGTCCTGGGCGTGGACGTAGCCGCGCATCCAGTGGCAGTGGGCGAGTTCGGTACGGATCTGCAGGTGCCGGTAGAGCTCCTGGGCCTTGGCGAGGGACGCGTCGGCCTCCGCGGTGCGGCCCTCGGCGATGAGGGTGCGGGCGACGCCGCGGTGCATATGGGCCACCAGGGCCGGATCGCTGACGCTCGGGGCGAGCGCGAGGGCGAGTTCGGCGGCGTGCGCGGCACGGGCGTGCGCCCCCATGTCCATGTACGGCGCGATGGACGCCGTATAGAGGAGCAGCAGGGCGTCGGGGTCGTGCAGGCCTGAGGCGTTGAGTTCGTCGAGGGTGGTTTCGAGCAGGTAGCAGGAGTAGCGCAGCTCGCCGGTCAGGAGGTGGGCGGTGGCGCGGCCGCGGATGGCGGGGACGCGGACGGGCAGGGGCTGGTCGGCGAGGAGGCGTTCGGTGGCGGCGAAGCAGTCGCGGGCGTCGGTGAGTTCGCCGGATTCGAGCAGGCAGTCGCCGAGGCCCTGGAGGGCCGCGGCCTGCTCCTCGACCAGGGTGTGCGCGACGGCCTCCTCGTGCAGGGCGCTGAAGAGCGCCGCCGCGTCCTCGGGGGCGCCGGTGGCCAGGGCGCGGCGCGCGTCGGTCAGGCGCAGCCGCAGGTCCGTGGCGAGGTGGGCGGGGCGGCCCGTGACCAGCTCCTCGTAGCCGACGCCGAGGCGTCCGGCGAGGTGCCGCAACGCGGCCTCCGAGGGCCGCACCTTGCCCGACTCCAGCGTGGAGACGTACGCGGCCGTGTAGGCGGGCTCGGCCACCTGTCGCTGCGTGAGCCCCTGTTCGGTACGGAGCCGCAGCACGCGGCGACCGATCTCGACGGCTTCTTCGGAGCGGGCGCCCTCGGGATGGTTCTCCGCCACCTCTCCCCTTCCATAGGTCAGGACCTGAGCTAAGTCGATGACAGCGGTCATGCATAGATGCCGGAGGGAATTCGGATATCTGTCAACGGTACGGCTACCAGGAACCGATGTCCGGTGAGCGGGCGCACGCGCCGCCGCGGGCGCCACTCCCGCACCGGTCCTCCACCACTCCTGGCGTGAACTCACCTGGCTCATACATATCTTGTGCCTCACCATTGCCTGACACCCCCCGAAGCCCCTACGTTGAGCGACGCCTTAAACGGGCTTAACTCGCCACTTACACGGCGGACTTCGGAAGGACCCCCACCATGCGCAGACGCAAGTCCGGCATAGCCAGACGTACGCCGCTCAAGATCGCCACGGCCGCCGGGATCGCCCTGGCGGCGACCCTGGCCGCCACCGCGGGCGCGACCGCGGAACCGGAACCGCGCTCCTCCGGCACCAAGAGCGCCGACTCCACCCAGCACGTGGAGTACTTCACCGGGCCGGGCGGCCACCCCCGGCACACCGAGGTGCCGGCCCCCGACCCGCTCTCCGCCAAGGAGCGCCGGGCCGCCGCGGACGACGGCACCGTCGTCCCGATCGTGCAGAACGGCCCGGTCGGCTCCAAGGCCGACGTCGTCTTCATCGGCGACGGCTACACCGCCTCCCAGCAGGAGGACTTCCACGCCGACGTGCGGACGAAGTGGGCGGAGGTGTCGGCCGTCGAGCCGTACGCCTCGTACAAGAACCTCTTCAACGTGTGGGCGGTGGACGCGCACTCGCGCCAGTCGGGCGTCTCGGGCGACCCGACGAGCGACGTCCGCAAGGACACCGCGCTCGGCTCGGCGTTCTACTGCGACGGCATCGAGCGGCTGCTGTGCGTCGACACCAACAAGGTCGAGGCGTACGCGAGCAAGGCCGCCGACCCCGACCTGGTGATCGTCCTGTCGAACTCCACGAAGTACGGCGGCGCGGGCTACAACGACATCACCTCGCCCTCCGGCTACGACGGCATCGCCACCGCCTCCTCCGACAACGAGCAGTCCTCGCAGGTCGTCGTGCACGAGACGGGGCACTCGCTGGGCAAGCTCGCGGACGAGTACTGGTACGACGAGTACGGCACCTACACGGGCGCCGAGCCCTGGGAGTCGAACATCAGCAAGCTGACCGCCGCCCAGCTCACCGCGCAGAAGAAGAAGTGGTACCGCTGGATCGGCCAGTCCTCACCGGACGGCGGCACCGTCGGCGCGTACGAGGGCGGCGGCTACTACCCGCGCGCCCTGTACCGCCCGACGGACAACTCGATCATGCGCACGCTCGGCCGCGAGTTCAACTCGCCCGGGCGCGAAGCGATGATCGCGGGCTTCCACCGGCACGCCTCCTCCGTCTCCGCGGTCACGCCCACGGACCGCGAGGTGCGGCGCGACCAGCGCGTCAAGGTGCGCGCCGCCAAGGGCGTCCAGCTGCGCTGGTCCCTCGACGGCCGCTCCGTGAAGGAGGGCGTCGACGCCCGGTCCATCACGCCGAAGTCCCTGGGCGTACCGGCCGACGGCCGCGCGCACAAGGTCACGGTGCGGGCCACGGACCCGACCCGCTCGGTCCGCGACCCGGAGCTGCGCAAGCTGCTCAAGGGGTCGCTGACGTGGCGGGTGGCGCGCTGACGCGGCGCGCGGCCGCGTGACCGGTTGACCGGTCGACGGACAAGGGTGCCCGCCGGGCCGCCACCCCCCAGTGGCGAACTCGGCGGGCACCCCTGTGTGTGCCGTCAGTCAGGTGTCCCGTCCGACGTGTGCGCCGTCAGACGACCGCGCCCGTTCCGCGCTGCCGCCGCTTCTCCAGCGGGCTGCCGTCCTTGGGCCGGTCCCGCTCCCCCGCGGGCCGTCGGCGCGGCGGTGCGGGCCTGCGGCGTTCCAGGGACACGGCGACGGGCACCGCCACCGAGACCGTCGACGCCACGCCGACGACGACGCCCGTGATCAGCGCCACCGAGAAGTCCGCGAGGGAGTCGCCGCCGAGGACGGCGAGGGCGGCCAGGACGAACAGGGCGCCCATGCCGGTGTTCACCGTGCGCGGCAGCGTGCGGATCACGGCGGTGTTGGCGGTCCCGGCCAGGTCGGCGCGCGGATCCCGGCGGCGTGCCTCGCGGATGCGGTCGAAGACGACCACGGTGTCGTTGACGGAGTAGCCGATCACGGTGAGCACGGCGGCGAGGAAGACGCTGTCGACGGTCTTGCCGAGCCACGCGAACAGGCCCACCACCAGCAGCACGTCGTGGACCATCGCGACGACGGCCGCCGACGCGAAGGTCCAGCGGAACCGGACGGTGAGATAGACCAGTTGGGCGGCCACGGCGATGCCGAGGGCGATGAGCGCCTTCTGGCGGAGCTCGTCGCCGAGGCTCGGGCCGATCCGCTCGTCACGTTCGACGGTGGCCTGCCCGCCGCCCTCTTCGGCCAGGGCCTCCTTGATCTTCTCCTGTTGGGCGTCGCTGAGTTCACCGGTGCGTACGGTGATGTCGTCCGAGCCGGACTCCTGCACCACCGCGCGCGGGAAACCGGCGTCGGCGACGGCCTTGCGGGCGGTGTCGGCGTCGACCTGCTTGCTGGTGCTGTACTCGACGAGGCGCCCGCCGGTGAACTCCACGCCCAGGTCGAGCCCGCGCAGCGCGATGCCCGCGACGGCCACGGCGACGAGCAGGGTGCTCGCGCCCAGCCAGCGGCGCCGGTGGTGCACGACGCGCGGCTCGCGGCGCGCGAGGAGCGTGCGGAGGCGGCCGGTGGTGGCGAGGCCGGTGAGGCGCGGGCGACGGCGTACGAAGCCGCGGCGCACGGCGGTCTCGGCGAGCACCCGCGTGACGACGAACGCCGACACCATCGACACCAGGACGCCGATGGACAGCGTCACGCCGAAGCCCTTCACCGGCCCGGTGGCGAAGGAGAACAGCAGGCCCGCGGCGAGCAGCGTCGTCACGTTGGAGTCGATGACGGCGCTCCAGGCCTTGCTGAAGCCGGTGTGCAGGGCCTTGGGGAGGCTTCTGGAACCCGAGCCCCGCTCGCGGGCGTCCGGGTTGGTCGCGCGGGCGCCGAGGTACTCCTCCCGGGCGCGTTCGAAGACCAGCACGTTGGCGTCGACCGCCATGCCGATGGCCAGCACGAATCCGGCGAGCCCCGGCAGCGTCAGCGTGGCGCCGATGGCGAGGAGGGCCGCGTACGACATGAGTCCGTACAGGGCGAGCGCGAGGGTGGCCAGGGCGCCGAGGAGCCGGTAGACGACGGTGATGAACAGGGCGGTCAGGGCCAGGCCGATGAGGGCGGCCTGGGTGCTCGCGGCGATGGCATCGGCGCCGAGCGTGGGGCCGACGGTGCGCTGTTCGACGACGTCGACGGGCACCGGCAGGGCGCCGCCCTTGACGAGCGCGGCCAGGTCCTTGGCCTCGTCCTCGTCGAACCCGCCGGTGATCTGGGTGCTGCCGCCGGTGATGCCGGTCCCGCAGCGGACGTCCGCGTTCACGCCGGGCGCCGAGATGACCTTGCCGTCGAGGACGATGGCGACGCGCCGTTCGGCCGCGCCCTGGGGTGCGCACGCGGCCTCGCCGGTGACGCGCGCCCAGTCGCCGCCCGCCTTGCCGCGGAAGTCGAGCGTGACGTACCAGCCGTTCATGGACTGCTGGTCGAGGGCCGCCTCGGCGTTCTTGACGCCCTCGCCGGTGAGCGCGGTCGGCCCGAGCGTGACGTAGCCGCCGGGCCGGTCGGGGTCGGGCAGGGTGCGGGAGCCGTCGGTCGCGGGCCGGGCGGAACCCTTCCGGTCGGTCTCGGCGGTCACCGGATGCACGGTCAGCTGCGCGGTGCGGCCGATCACTTCGGAGGCCTCGCGGGGGTCGCGCACCCCCGGCAGTTCGACGACGATCCGCCGGTCCCCGGCCTGCGCGAGGCTCGGCTCGGACACGCCGAGGGCGTCGACGCGCTGCCGCAGGACCTCCAGGGCCCGGCGGGTGGCGTCGGCGTCGGCTTCGACGGTGGGTGAGTCCTTGGTCTGCAGGACGATCTGCGTGCCGCCTCTCAGGTCGAGACCGAGGCGGGGTGACTGGGTGAGGGCGAGGTACAGCGAGGCGGCGACGGCGACGAGCGCGACGATCGCCCGCCACAAGGGTGCGCGGGGCATGGGCGTTCTCCACATCCACAGCTACGAGGCTCGTGGGGCCACGGGATCCATGGGGCTACGCGACCTGTGGGGCCATGAGGCCAACGGGTCCGTGCGGCCATGGGTCCGTGATGTCCACGAGTCCGTAGTTCGTGAGGTCCACGAGGAAGGCATGACGAAGGGCGGACGGCGCCTGGGTCCGGTCCGGGCGGGGGCAGGCTCACGCCCCGGCGGGTCCGGCCTGGCGGGCGGCGTCCGGTGAGGTGTCGTTAGCTCCGTCGGGACGGGGGGCCGCGCGGCTCGGGCGCGGCGTCCGTGAACCGTGTGGACGGTGTGGAGGTGCGGGGGTGCGCGTCCGGTCCGCCGAGGGCCCGGAGCGGCGCGCGGTCGGCGCTGGGGCCGGTGCCGCCGGGGTACGGCGGGTGCGGGACGTGGGCCTGGTGGAGGTGCGCGACGGTCGTGTGGACCGCGCGCGGGGTGTCGTGGCGCGATGAGGCCTGCGGGCCGTACGCCTTGGGGCGTTGCTGGCCCCCGGAGTTGGCGGTGGCCGGGCCGCTCGTCTTGGCGGCCGCCGTCACCCAGGACTGGACGGCGGGCCCGGTGGCCGCGGCGGCGGCGCGGGAGGGAACGGCGAACGCCAGGACGGCGACGACGGCCGAGAGCAGGGACGCGGCCAGGCGCGCCGACCGGGTGCGATACGGCACGCGGGGCCTCCTGGTCGAGTCGGTGCCGGGGCGGCGTCTGGGCGTCATGTGCGGGCGTCCGGTCGGCGGCGGTTGGTACGTGAGGGGATGGTTCGTGAGGAGGTGGTACGTGGATCGGTTCGAGGTCGGGGAGTGGTGGGCGCGCGGGGCGCCAACCGCTTCAACGTGCGGGGGAATTGATTAGGTTCCCGTCCGCACGCACCGGCGTGGGGCGGATGTTCGCGTCCAGCGGTGTCGGTGCCGTACGCCTCCCTGCGCGCGATGGACCACCGGACCTCGGACCACCGAGCCTTGGACCACCGCTCCACGGGCCACCGCCCCGCACCCGCACCCGCACCCGCACCGGACAGCTCCCCCGCCCCGCCGCCCCACTTCGCCCTCGGCAGAACCCGCTACGCCATCGGCAGAACGCCGACCACCACGGGAACACCCCTCCTACTCTGAAGCCGTGAGCAGCCACGCGACGAACCCGACGAATCCGGCGACCCCCACGAGCCCTCCGCGCCCGGCGGGCCGGACCGCCGCCCGCGTCATCCCCCTGCGGCCCGCGCGCCCCACGCGCCCCGCCCAGGTTCCCGAGGCCACGACACCGGCAGCCACCCCGGCCCCCGCACCCGGCGCCGCCCCCGCACCCGCGCCGAAAGAGCCCCTGTGGCGCCACCTCGTCGGCAATGTGCTGCGCCGCGAACGCCGTGCCCAGGAGCGCACCCTGAAGGACGTCGCGGACGCCGCGCGGATCTCGGTGCCGTACCTCTCCGAGGTGGAGCGCGGCCGCAAGGAGGCGTCGTCCGAGGTGCTCGCCGCTGCCGCCGCCGCGCTGGGCCTCGGCCTCGCCGACCTCCTGGCGTTGGCCCACGGCGAACTGCTCGTCGCCACGCGGCGCCCGCACGCCCGGGACCGGCGGGCCGCGACGACCGGACAGCACCCGGCCGCGGCACCCCAGCAGCGCGCGGTGTCGATGGTCACCACCCCCCTCACAGCTCCGCGCGGCGCCACGAACCACGGCGCGCACCGGGCCCGGCTCCGCCTCGCCGCCTAGGTGCCCCCGACCCCGGACGGCACGCCCGGACCCGTCTCGCCCCCGTCCGGCGTCGAGCTCTTCGACGTACACCGCGTCCGTCTCGTCGAGACCCCCGCGCCCGAACTGCCGCCGTGGGAGCGGCTGGCCATGGACCGTGTCTGGGACGAGGCGGTCCGGGCCAATCCGAGCCTCTTCGACGGGCCGGTGGCGGCGGGCGCGGGGCTGGCCCCGGACGGGCCGCGCGGACTGGTCCTCACCTGGGCCAGGACGACGTACCGGCGCTACGCGCTGCGCCGGGTCCCGGGGGCCACCGCGCGGCTGTCCCCCTTCTTCGTGGACGTGGTGCAGCCGACCCAGGACGGTCGCATGATCGTGGGGCGGATGGGGCGGGCGACGTCCGTGCCCGGCCGCTGGCAGTTGCCGGGCGGCTGCGTGGAACCGCCCGCCGAGGGCCGGGCCCTCGACCTGGACGCGCTGCGCGGGCACGCCGCCCGGGAGCTGGCCGAGGAGACCGGCGTCGAGACGAGTGCCGAGAACCTCCGCCTGTGGCTCGTGACGCGCGGGGCGCACGGCGGCGTCGGCGTCCTGTTCCTCGCCCCGCCCCGACCGGCCTCGGTGCTGCGGGAGCGCTTCGCGGCTCTGGTGGCCGCCGAGACGGCCGGGGGCCGCGAGCCGGAGCTGGACCGGATCGCGCTCGTCGGCTCCCGGGCCGAGCTGGCGGAGCTGACCGGTCCCGGCGCCGACTATCTGGCGCCGGTCGTCACCCGGTACGCGGCGGCCGCACCCCTCAGACCGCCACCGCCCGACGGCGGCTGACGACCTCGTCGGCCAATCCGTAGGCGACCGCCTCCTGCGCGGTGAAGACCTTGTCCCGGTCGGTGTCCGCGCGCAGCGTCGCCACGTCGTGGTGGGTGTGCCGGGCGAGGACCTCCTCCACCTGGGCGCGGATCCGGACCATCTCCTTGGCGTGCAGGCTCAGGTCCGACACGGTCCCCTGCTGTCCGCCGCTGGCGGGCTGACCGAGCAGCACCCGGGCGTGCTCCAGGACGAACCGCCGCCCGGGGTCGCCGCCCGCGAGCAGTACGGCCGCGGTGGAGGCGGCCTGGCCGACGCAGAACGTCGAGATCGGCGCGCCGACGAAGGTCATGGTGTCGTAGATCGCCATGAGGGAAGTGACGGAGCCGCCGGGCGAGTTGATGTAGAGCGCGATCTCGTGCTCGGGGGCGGCCGACTCCAGGTGGAGGAGCTGGGCGATGACGACGTTGGCGACGCCGTCGTCGATCTCGGTGCCGAGGAAGATGATGCGCTCGGACAGCAGCCGGCTGTAGACGTCGTACGCGCGCTCGCCCTGCGGGGTGCGCTCGACGACGGTCGGGATCGTGTACTGGCTCATGACTGGAGTCCCATCCGTCGCTTCGAGGCCGCCGGGCGGACGTCGGCGAGCGACGTCACCACGTGGTCGACCATGCCGTACTCCTTGGCCTGTTCGGCCGTGAACCAGCGGTCGCGGTCGCCGTCGCGGGCGATGGTCTCCGGGGTCTGCCCGGTGTGCTCCGCGGTGATCCGCTCGATGGTCCGCTTGGTGAACTCCAGGTTCTCCGCCTGGATCGCGATGTCCGCGGTGCTGCCGCCGACACCGGCCGACGGCTGGTGCATCATGACGCGCGCGTTCGGCAGCGCGTACCGCTTGCCGGGGGTGCCGACGGTGAGCAGGAACTGGCCCATGCTGGCGGCGAATCCCATGGCGAGCGTGGACACGTCGTTCGGGATCAGCCGCATCGTGTCGAAGATCGCGAGCCCGGCGTACACACCGCCGCCGGGGCTGTTGATGTACAGGCTGATGTCGGTGCGCGGGTCCTCGGCGGAGAGCAGCAGGAGCTGGGCGCAGACCCGGTTCGCGGAGACCTCGTCGACCTGGGTGCCGAGGAACACGATGCGCTGGCCCAGGAGTTGGGCGGCGAGCTGGTCGTCGAACCGGTTGGCGGGCGTGTCCCCGTCCTCGGCGCGTGGGGACGCCGTCCCGGTCGGGTGCGGCAGGGTGTACGGCGATGTCATCGCACGGCCTCCTCGTCGTGGTGCGGTCGGTGGGACCACTGTGGATCGCGACGCGGTGACCTGGCCTGTTTCTCGGCCGTCGGCAGATTCGCCGACGGCAGAGGCGGTCCGGGAGCCGGAGACGGGGGCGGGACCGGCACCCCTGGTGGCGCGCCGGTCCCGCGGGGACGGCCCTACGCCTTGGGCCACCACGGCGCGGTGGCGTCGCGCAGTGTGTTGGTGCCGCAGTGCACCTCACCCATACCGAGGTGGTACGTGTACCAGTCGTCGATGTAGGTGGTGGTGAAGCCCGCCTTGGCGTACACGGAGGTCACGGCGTCGGTGAAGATGTCGCGGCCGCCGATGACCGGGCCCCACTGCTGGGGCGCCAGGTAGCGGGTCGGGCTGAGCAGGACGCCGTTGACGGCGCCCGGTACGTACGCGCTGTGCGTACGGGTGGGAGCCTGGCGCGCGGTGCCGCCGTCATTCTGGCTGGAGCCCTGGCCGCCCCGGTCCTTCGCCTCGTCGGCGCCGCGCAGCTGGTTGAACTTCTGCAGCCGGTCGGGGCCCATGCGGCGCAGCTTGCGGCTGCCGGTGGCGGCGGCGCTCTCGTCCCCGTCGCGTGTGAACAGGCCGGGCACCTTGACGATCTCGTCGTCGGTGATGCCGGTCTCGCGCTTGAGGATGGCGAGGTTCGCCTTGATGCGGTCGGCCGCCAGCTTGTTGTCGGCCTGGAACTTCGACGAGGCGAGGACCTGGTCGATGGTCTCCTTGGGCGCCGGGACGTCGGGGGAACGCGGCACGGAGAACATCTTCTTGGCGCCGTGGCCGTCCCGCTTGGCCTTGGCGAGGAGCTCCACGCCGAGGGCCGGGTCGGCGACGCCGACGCGCCAGCCGCGCGGGGTGTCGGCGGGCAGGAACTGGACGAACTCGTCCACGTGGCCGACCGACAGCCAGGACGTGTCGAGCAGCAGCGGCGCCTGCACGCCCTGGGAGGACAGGAACGTGCGCATCGCCTTGGCGGGCTTGGAGCCGGAGTCGGCCCGGTAGCCCTGGATGATGCGTCCGGCGGGGTAGCTCTTGCCGTTCAGGGTGTACGGCGGAATGGTCTCCAGGTTGCCCATGGAGTTGAGCGTCCATTCCTCGCTGTCGCGCACCCCGCTGACCTGCACCACGCCCACGTCCGGTCCGCGCAGCTTCTCGAACAGCTCGCGTCCGGCGTCCCGGTCCGGCTGCGCGGAGCGGATGAGGACCCGCATGGTGTGCTGCTTGCCGCCCGGGCCCGGCGCGCTCGCGTAGGCCGGTTCGACGAAGTCCTGCGCCCAGGGGTCGGCGTACTTGGTGAACTTGGTCAGGGGCTTGCTGATCCCGGCGTCCTTCACCTTCTTCGCGAAGTCCTTGACGAACTTCTGCTGGGCGCGGCTGTAGGGGCCTTCGCCCTGCACCTCGGTGACGAGGACTTCCTCGGCGCGCTGCAGGTGGTGGTGGGTGAGCACGGGGGCGGTGCGCAGCACGACGTCGTCGGCGGTGGACGTGCCGCCGCTGGTGACGGTGAAGCGGACCTTCACCTTCCCGTCCCACTTGGCGGCGTCGCGCACCACGTCGGTGGCCTCGATGCCCAGCTCGACGCCGGTGCGCAGCTCCTTGGCGGTGAGCCGGTCGGTGGGCCGCAGCAGGGACCAGCGGCCGTCGCGCTTGATGAACAGGCGTGCCTTCTTGGCGCCCGTGCCGACCGTCTTGACGGTGCCGTGGCTGCCCGCCGGGGTCTTGGGCATCGGCACGGTCTTGAGGCGGGCCAGGTCGGCGGCGTCGCGCGCGCCGTTGACCTTGGTGTCCGACGCGTCGTTGCACTTGGCCAGCTTGGCGTCCGTCAGGGGCCTGCCCTGCGCGTCCTTCACGGGGCAGCGCTTGGCGTCGTCGTCGACGTTCGGCAGGACGATGGCGCCCCGGCCGGCCGTCCAGGTGTTCTCGCCGGCGGTGTCGCCGGTGCCCTCGACGTCGACGGTGCCGTCACGGTTCACGTCGGCGCGCAGGTCGGGCACCTGCGGCGTGGCCTGGGCACTGCCCGTCTCGGCGACGGCGGTCGCTCCGGTGGCGGCGAGTACTCCGGCCATGCTCGTCGCAAGGGCGGCGTTTCTCCATCTGTGCGTACGCACAGTTCCCCTCCTTGTTCTGGCCCCCTGGTCAGTTGGTCAAGGCGAGGGCCGTTGCGAAGGAAGAGTCATCTCGGGCGCGCCAGGTTGACGCGCGGGCGGGAAAGATGAAAATTGCCGCGCGGCAGTGACCGGCCCGGGCGCGCGGCACCCGGCCGCGCTGCCGCGTGCCCGTGGTGCGGGTCAGGGCTTGCGGGCGACGCCCCCGAAGTCGTCGACCTCCGCGGGCGGCTCGGCGCCACTGGGCGCCGGGCGCCACCGGGACACGGAGACCAGGCCGGGCTCGACGAGTTCCAGGCCGTCGAAGAAGCGGGCGAGTTCCTCGGGGCTGCGGTTGACGCGCGGATTGTCGCCCGCCTCGTTCCACTGCTCGATCATCCGGCGCATCTGCTCGGGCCGGATCACCTCGGTGTCGTCGCACAGGACGAGGTGGCTGCCGGCGGGCAGGGCGTCGGTCAGGCGGGCCACGACGGCGTACGCGGAGTCGTCGGTGAGGTGGGCGGTGATGCCGAGCAGCATCAGGGCGATGGGCCGGGTGAAGTCCAGGGTGGCGGCGGCGCGTTCCAGGATGGTGCCGGGGTCGCGCAGGTCGGCCTGGATGTAGTCCGTCGCGCCCTCGGGGGAGCTGGTGAGCAGCGCCGCGGCGTGGGCGAGGACGATCGGGTCGTGGTCGACGTAGACGATCCGGGTCTCGGGTGCGGCCCGCTGGGCGACCTCGTGGGTGTTGTCCGCGGTAGGCAGTCCGGTGCCGACGTCCAGGAACTGGCGGATGCCGGCCTCGGCGACGAGGTACGTGACGGCGCGCGCCAGGAAGCCGCGCTGGGCGCGGGCGATCTCCGTGATCTCCGGGTTGGCGGCCCGGATCTCGTCGCCGACCTGACGGTCGGCCTCGTAGCAGTCCTTGCCGCCGAGCCAGTAGTTCCAGATGCGCGCGGAGTGCGGCACGTTGCTGTTGATGAGCGACACGTCGTACGTCATGACGACTCCCCCCTGGTCGGTCGGCCCCTTGGCGCCTCAACCTAGCCCGCTGTGGTCGTGGCGTCACGGGAACGGAGGTGCCCCCCCGCACCGGGGGCGGGCCGGTAACAGAATTTGCCGAAACGCTTCTCCTGGTTCATGCGGGGCTGGTGGGCTGACCGCGCTCAACTCACCGATCAACAGGAGGCGTGCGTGAATCTCGTCGTCAACGGCGACGCGGAGAGCGGGGCGGGCGGCACGGCCGACCCCGTCCCGACGGTCCGCGGCTGGAAGGTCGCCCAGGGAGCCCCGGCGCTCATCGCCTACAGCCTCGGCGGGGGCTACCCGACCGCCTCGGACCCCGGCCCCGCCCGGCGCGGCAGCCGGTTCTTCTCGGGCGGCAACAGCCCGCGGACCTCGCTGGTCCAGGACATCTCCCTGCCCCGGAGCGGCCCGACGGGGCGGCGCGCCGTCGACGCGGGCAAGGTGCGGTACACCGTGGCGGCCTGGCTCGGCGGCTTCGCGACGCAGGAGGACGGCGCCCGTCTCTCCGTGGAGTTCCGCGACGCCAAGGGCACTCCCGTCGCGCTCAGCGTCCTCGGTCCTGTCGGCCAGGCCGACCGCGAGGGCCGCACGGGGCTCCTGGAGCGGACGGCGGCGGCGGCCGTGCCGCCCACGGCCCGCTCGGCGCGGGTCCTCCTCGTCTTCACCCGCAGCGGCGGCGGAACCTCCAACGACGGCTACGCGGACGCCATTTCCCTCACTCTGACGCCCGCCGGAGGCCGCTGATGACCGTCAACCGCCGTGACCTGCTCAAGTCCGCCGCGGCCGTCGGCGCGCTCAGCCTCGCCTGGCCGCTCGCCCCGGGCCTGACTCCGGCGCAGGCCCGCGAGGCGGCCGAGAACCTGGGCGCCGAGTACGACCGGGCGCCGTTCACGCTCGGTGTCGCCTCCGGTGATCCGCAGCCCCACTCCGTGGTGCTGTGGACCAGACTCGCGCCCGAACCCCTCGCCGCGGAGCAGAGACTTCCCGAGGTCGTCGAGGTCGACTGGGTCGTCGCCAAGGACCCCGGGCTGCGGCGCGTCGTCGCCCGCGGCACCGCACCGGCGTCCGCGACGCTCGGCCACAGCGTGCACGTGCCGGTCAGCGGCCTCGCGCCGGGCCGCCACTACTGGTACGCGTTCAAGGCGCTCGGCAGGACCAGCCGCGTCGGGCGTACGAAGACGGCGCCGCGCGGCCGGGTCGCCAAGGTGACCTTCGCCGCCGCCAACTGCCAGGCGTTCCACGACGGCTTCTACGCCGCGCACCGCGGGATCGCCCGCGAGAAGGTCGACTTCGTCGTCCACCTCGGCGACTACATCTACGAGCACGGCCAGGTCGGCGGCGTACCCGAGAAGCACGTGCGCGACCACGACGGCCCGGAGATCCTCACCCTCGCCGACTACCGCAAGCGGCACGCCCTGTACAAGGGGGACAAGTCGCTGCGGGAGGCGCACGCCGCCCATCCGTGGTTCCTCACCTGGGACGACCACGAGGTGGTCAACGACTACAGCGGCACCGGTGGCGGCGCGCCGTTCATGCGGCGCCGCGCGGCCGCGTACCAGGCGTGGTTCGAGCACATGCCGCACCGCGACTCCTTCGGCGGGTCCGCCCTGCCCGACCCGGAGATCCACCGCGTGCGCCGCTGGGGCGACCTGCTCGAACTGGCCGTCCTCGACCTGCGCTCGTACCGCTCGGCGCAGAACCTGCCCGACGGCACGATCCTCGGCGCCGAGCAGAAGTCCTGGCTGAAGAAGACCGTCGACCGCGCCCCCGACGCCTGGCACGTCTGGGCCAACTCGATCATGCTGAGCCAGTTGCGGGGCAAGCCGGGCGGCTCGTACATGTTCACCGACCAGTGGGACGGCTTCCTCGCCGAGCGCAAGGAGGTCCTCGGGCACGTGCACAAGAGCGGCCTGGAGGACTTGGTCGTCATCACCGGCGACTGGCACTCGGCGTTCGTCGACGACGTCCGCACGGACTTCGACGAACCCGAATCCCCGCTGGTCGGGACGGAGTTCACCGCCCACTCGGTGACGTCCGGCGCCTACTCCCCCGAGTGGAACGCCGCCAACGGCCCCGTGATGGGCAAGGCCAATCCGCACCTGAAGTACTTCGAGGGCAACCGGTACGGCTACGACGTGTACGAGGTCACGCCGGAGCGGTTCAGCGCCCACATGCGGGTCATCGGCGACCGCCGCGACCCGCGCTCGCCGGTCAGCACGCTGACGACGTTCCATGTGGACCGGGGGAAGGCCGGGTCGTACGAGGACGAGGGCACGAAGGGGTCGCCCGCGCAGTACCGCAGGGACACTGCCGGTACGCCTCGGAGCACCTCTTGACCATGCGGTAGCCGGTCGGCCGATCCCCCTTCGCGGCGCGCTCCTGACCTGACGGGGTCAGCGCGTGCCTGGGAGCGCTCGACAGCCCCGGACCCATGGCTGCCACTGGGTCCGGGGCACGGCGCAGACGTCTTCGGTCGCTCTCTGTCATGCGGTGCCGTCCGGGCTCGCGAGGCCCACTTCGTACGCGAAGATGATCGCCTGGGCGCGGTCCCGCAGCGCCAGCTTGGCCAGCAGGGCGTTCATGTGCGTCTTCACGGTGGAGCGGCCGATGCCGAGGGCTTCGGCGATCTCGGCGTTGCTGAGGCCGCGGGCCACCTCCCGCAGGATGTCCCGCTCCCGCGCGGTGAGGACGTCGAGGCGGCCGTCGGGGCGCGCCCGCGGGACGACGGCGCCGGTGGCGAAGGCGTCGATGAGGCGGCGGGTGACCTCGGGGGCGAGCAGCGCCTCACCGGCGGCGACCGTGCGGATGGCGTCGACGAGTTCCTGGGGTTCGCAGTCCTTGAGCAGGAAGCGGAGGCGCCGCCGCGCAGGGCGGCGAAGACGTATTCGTCGCGGCGGAAGGTGGTGAGCACGAGGACGCGTGGGGGCGGGTCGGCCGGGTCCGGCCGGTCGGCCCGGTTCGCCTGGTTCACCCGGTTCACCCGGGCCTCCTGCTTCACCCGGGTCGGCTCGGTCAGCAGGCGGGTCGCCGTCAGGCCGTCCATGCCGGGCATGCGGATGTCCATCAGGACCACGTCGGGGCGACAGGACCGGACCAGCTCCAACGCCTCGGCACCGTCCGCCGCCTGACCGGCCACGGTGAGGTCGGGTTCGGCGTCGATGACGGCCGCGAACCCGGCACGGACCACCGCCTGGTCGTCGACCACGACCACTCGAACCGTCATGCGTGTGTCTCCTTCAGGGTGGGGGCGCGGGGCTCCTGGCAGGGCGAAGCAGGGGCGTTCGGCGGGGCAACGCCCCGCTCCTCCATTTCCTCCAGCTCGTCCAGCAACTCCCGCAGCCCCGCGAGCGCCCTGCGCGCGGCCCCCGTGACGCCCTCCAGCGCCACCCTCGTGTCCGTCGCCCCGGCGACACCCGCCTCCGCGAGCCGGACGAGCGCCACCGTGTGCTCCACGACGGTCGCGTGCAGGCCCGTCGCGACGCGCCGCCGTTCCCCCGTCACCGCCTCGCCGACCCGCGCGGCGACGGTGTCGAGCAGCCGCTGCTCCCACGGGCCACCCGCGCCGGGCCCGGGTCAGGAGGCCGAGCGCCCAGACGGGCAGCAGCCAGGGCACGGTGGCGAGCCCGAGGGCCGCGAGCAGCGCGACCGTGCCGGGGCCCGCCGACTCCGCCGGATCGCCCGCCACGGCGAGCCCGGCCGCGAGGCCGCCGGCGAGGCCGACCGCCACGGGGGCGGGCCAGGTCACACGCACGGGACCGTACGCGCCGACCGCGTGCAGCCCCGTCAGCTCCGCCGTCCACGCCAGGGCGAGCGGGCCGAGCCAGCCGACGCCGAAGAGCCCCAGGGCGGCCGCCGCCGACCAGCCGAGGCTCACCGTCAGCATCGCCGCGAGCGCCGTGGCGGGGGCGCGCCGACGCAGGAACAGCGGGGCCGCGTGGACCGCCAACAGGGCGGCCAGGGCGGCGCGTTGTGCGGGTGTGAGGTCGGGCAGGAGTGGGTCCGGTGAGGTCGTCGCGAGGAGCAGCGGCAGCACGGTGCACAGAGCGAAGGCCGCCGCGTCCGCGATGGGGCCCGGGTCCGAGGGTGGGCGCCGGGGATCGGCAGCGTCGCCTCGACGGTCCAGCCGCCGTCGCCGGTCGGCCGGGCGCTCAGCCCGCCGCCCACGCTCGCGGCCCGTTCCCGCATGCCCGCGAGGCCCCGGCCCGAACCCAGCGGGGCGTCCCGGCCCACCCATGTCCCGCCCGGCGGCGGTCCGTTGCTCACGGTGATCGCCAGCTCACGGGCGCCGTCGCGCAGGTGTACGGCGACGGGCGCCCCGGCCGCGTACCGCATGGCGTTCGTCAGGGACTCCTGCACGATGCGGTACGCGACCACGGAGGTGACGCCGGGCACGGGGCGGGGGCGGCCCTCGGCGGTACGGGTGACGGGGAAGCCGAGGCGGGCCAGGCCCGCGCAGAGGTGCGGGAGGGACTCGTGGGGTGCGCCACCGGCCGACTCGTCGCCGACGACCGCGACGAGTCGGCCCAGGGAGGCGAGGACGTTCCGGCCGGACGCGGCACCCGCGGCCAGTGCGTCGGCGGCGAGTTCGGGGCGGTCGTCGGCGAGGCGGAGGGCGGCGGCGCCCTGGACGACGACGGCGCGGCTGCGGGCGGGGCGGCACACGTTCCTGATCCGCGCGTTCAACAACGCGCATGCCCCGGTGGTGCGTTCGGTGACGGTGCGGGTGCGGGGGTGAGCTCGGGGTGTCGGCGCGGGCCGGTCAAGACGTGTGGGTCGCGCCCGGTGTCCGGCCCGCCACCCACCCGCGCCTGACGCTGTCGGTCAACTCCTCGGGGCGTTCCGGCATATGAGGGGCCGTCACGACCGCGAGCACGGAGGCGCACGCGATCCGTTGACAGGTACACATCCGAGGTTTAGCGTGCTCTCTCGCTCGACAGGAAAGTTTCCTAACGGTCCAGGTACGGAGCCACCTCCCCGTGAGCCCTCTCCCCCGCACCCCCCGCTCTCCCCGGAGGACACCGTGAGACGCATCCGCCCCCGGCCGTCGAGGGCGCTCGGCGCCCTGGCTGCCGTGGCCACCACCGCCGCGCTCTGCGTGGCGCTGCCCGCCGCCCACTCCGCTCCCCTGCCCCGCGCCGCCCCCTACGAGGCCGAGTCCGCCCAGGTCGTCAAGGGCAAGGTGGAGTCCAACCACACCGGGCACACCGGCACCGGTTTCGTGAACTTCGACGTGGTGTCCGACGCGTACGTCGAGTTCACCGTCGAGGCGGAACGGCCCGGCCCGACCAAACTCGACTTCCGGTACGCCAACGGCACTTCCGCCGACCGGCCGCTCGACATCACGGTCGACGGCACCCAGGCCGCCGACAACCTCTCCTTCCCCGGCACCGGCGCCTGGACCACGTGGAAGACCGCCAGTGTCACCACGAACCTGACCTCGGGCCCCCACAAGATCCGCGCCGCCACCGCGGGCGTGGACGGCCCCAACCTCGACAGCCTGACCGTCACCCCGCAGGGCCCGGCCGACACCGAGAAGCCGACAGCCCCGGGGAACCTGCGCAAGGACAAGGAACCGACCACCACGTCCGTGTCGCTGGCCTGGGCCGCGGCGAGCGACAACGTGAAGGTCACCGGCTACGACGTGTACCAGCACGGCCAGCTCATGAAACAGGTCGACGGCGCCACGCTGGCCACCACGGTCACCGGCCTGACGCCCGAGACCAGTTACGACTGGACCGTCTTCGCGCGCGACGCCGCCTCCAACGTCTCCGACGCCAGCAATGCGGTCACCGTCGCCACGCTGCCCGCGCCACCCGACGACGAGCCGCCGAGCGTCCCTGAGGGGCTGCGTTCGACGGGCAAGACGGGGACGAGCGTCGACCTGGCGTGGACGCCGTCCACGGACAACGTGCGGGTCACGGGGTACGAGATCCACCGCGACGGCGCCGCCGCGGGCACCTCGGAGACCGCGGCCACGACCGTCGCGGGCCTGACGGCCGACACGACGTACACGTTCAAGGTCCGGTCCTTCGACGCCAAGGGCAACAAGTCGGCGTTCGGCCCGGAGATCAGCGTCACCACCGCCGGTGCACAGCCGGGCGGCACGCCCGACCCGGGCACCGTGAAGACCCTCGCCAGTGGCGTGGACGTCGCCTGGGGCGTGGCGTTCCTGCCGGACGGCTCCGGGATCTTCACCGAGCGGAACACCTTCAACGTCCACCGGCTGACCAAGTCCGGCCAGAAGACGCAGCTCGGGAAGGTGCCCGACTCCCAGACCACGGGCGGCGAGGGCGGCCTGATGGGCGTGGAGGTCTCCCCCAGCTTCGCCACCGACCACTACGTGTACTTCCTGCACACCTCGTCCGACGGCAACCGCATCGCCCGGATGACGCTGGAGAACGACACGCTCAGCGGCTACAAGGTGCTGCTCGACGGCATGGCCAAGAGCCGCTTCCACAACGGCGGGCGGCTGCGCTTCGGCCCCGACGGCAAGCTGTACGCCGGGATGGGCGACGCCCAGAACGACTCCCGCGCGCAGGACAAGAACTCCCTCAACGGCAAGATCCTGCGCATCAACCCGGACGGATCGATCCCCTCGGACAATCCGTACGGCAACGCCGTGTGGTCCATCGGCCACCGCAACCCGCAGGGCCTCGACTTCGACTCCAAGGGCCGCCTCTGGCAGGCGGAGTTCGGCGACGGCACCATGGACGAGGTCAACCTGATCCAGCGGGGCGGCAACTACGGCTGGCCGCACTGCGAGGGCACCAGCGGCAGTTGCTCCGGCTACACCGCACCGAAGAAGACCTGGCCGGTGGCGTCCGCCTCCCCCAGCGGCCTGACCATCATCAACGACCACGTCTTCGTCGCCACGACCAAGGGTGAGCGCGTCTACCGGCTGCGCATCGACTCCGGCTCCAACCTGGTCGAGCAGAAGACGTACTTCCAGGGGACGTACGACCGGCTGCGCACCGTGGAGGCCGATCCGGACGGCGACATCTGGCTGACCACGTCCACGGACAAGGACGGCACGGCGGGCAACGACCGGATCCTGCTCATCGACATCGTCCACTCCGGCGGGCCCGACCCGGGGCCCGGCGCGTTCAAGCTGTCCAGCACCGCCTTCGCCGACAACGCCACCATCCCCGACAAGTACACCTGCGCCGGGGACGGCTCGGCGGGCCAGGACACCTCACCGCCGCTGGCCTGGGGTGCGGGGGACACCGGCGCCAAGGCCTACGCCGTGGTCTTCGCCGACGTCGCGGGCAACGGCAACAAGCTCCACTGGGCCCTCTGGGACGTCCCCGCAGCCCGTTCCGCGCTCCCCGAGAAACTGGGGCCGGGCTTCGACGTCCCCGGCCTCGACGGCGCGAAGCAGAAGGCCATGGGCAGCGGCGCCAACTCCCGTCAGTACTTCGGCCCGTGCCCGGGCGGCTCCTCGCACCCGTACACGTTCACGCTCTACGCCCTGAACACCGCGAAGGTGCCGGGACTCACGTCCAGTTCCTCGATGTCCCAGATCGAGACGGCCATCAAGAACGCGAGCACGGCGTCCGTGAAACTGCGCGGAAAGTCGGACGCGGGAACATGAAGCAGCGGCGCGTGACCGAGCGCGAGGCGTGAACCACCGCGACCCGGGCTTGGGGCCTACCACTCCCCCAAGCCCGGGGGCGTGCACCAGTGCGTCAAGGCCCCCTCCCGACCGAGGCTGAACTCGTTCCGGATCAGCAGGACGTCAGGGAGATCGCACCATGCCAGTCGCTCGGACCCCGCATCGCCACCGCCACGGTCGCCGCCAAGTCACCACCGCCGCCGCCATCGCCGTCGCGATCCTCGCCGGGGCGGGCGTCGCCGACGCCGGACCCGCAGCACCGACGTCCGCCGCACCCGCACCCCACGCCCGCCAGCGCGGCACCCTGCTCTCCGCCGAGTTGCTCTACACCCTCACGTCGCCCAAGGACTCCGCAGCCGAGCTCACCGCCTCCGGGTACGACCCCGGCGCCGCCCGCCATGGCGTGGACGCGTACCGCCTCGTCTACCGCACCGTCGACACGAAGGGCCGACCCACCACCGCCAGTGGGCTGTTCACCGTCCCGCGTGGGGTCCAAGGACGTCTGCGCACCGTCTCGTTCGCCCACGGCACCGGCGTCCACCGCGTCGACGCGCCCTCCATGCAGCGCAAGGTGTTCCTGACCGGCCCCGCCATCACGTACGCCGCCGCGGGCTTCGCCACCGTCGCACCCGACTACCTCGGCATGGGCACGGGCCCGGGCAAGCACCCGTGGATGGATGTGCCGTCCGAGACCACGGCCTCCCTGGATCTGCTCCGCGCCGCCCGCCGGTTCGCCCCGCGCACCGATCGCACCCTGGACCGCGACGTCCTCGTCACCGGCTTCTCGCAGGGCGCGTCGGCCGCGCTCGGGCTCGGCAGGGCCCTCCAGGCAGGCGAGGACCGGCACTTCAGGCTCGGCGCCCTCGCCCCCATCAGCGGGGCCTACGACTTCGGGGGCGCGGAGATCCCGGCGCTGCTCGCGGGTGACGGTGAGCTGGAGCCGAGGTGGAGCGTGGTGTATGCCGCGTACACCCTGGTCGCCTTCGACCGCGTCCACGACGTGTACGAGAACCCGGGCGAGGTGTTCCGCGACCCCGCCGTGGCGGAGCTGTTCGACGGTATGCACACCGGTCCGCAGATGATCAGCGCGCTGCCCCGCACGCCGGCCGAACTGCTGACGCCGTACGGGCGTGACCTGCTGGCCCACCCGAAGGGCGGCCTCGCGGCCGGGCTGCGGGCGACCGACAGCGTGTGCAAGGACTGGAAACCCGCGGCCCCGACCCGGCTCTACATGGCGCGAGGCGATGAGCAGGCGACCGTCCGGAACACGGCCAACTGCGCCGCGGCCTTTCAAGAGAGCGGAATGCGGGTGCCGGTCGTCGACCTCGGCGCCGTCGACCACCAGAAGTCACGGCACCTCGGCTCGAACGTGCGGGCCACGGCGGAGGTGGTGCGCTGGTTCAGCACGCTCCGGCCGGGCGGCGACCGATGACCCGTCCCCCTGCCGCCAGCTGCCTCGACCGGGGTACGCGATGGCGGTGGCTGCCCGTCGGCCCGGTCTCAGCGGGCGACGGGTGCGGGCGTGGCGGGCTCAGCCGTCCGTGTTCGGGACGCCGAGCCTGACCCGGTAGCCGCCGTCCGGGGTGGGGCCCGCGTGGAACGTGCCGTGCAGCAGGTCCGCCCGCTCACGCAGGCCGATGAGGCCCTGCTGGGAGCCGGGCAGGGGCAGGGAGGGGCGCGCGGGCGGGCCGTTGGTGACCGTGACGCCGAACTCCGTGCCGTCGTCCCACAGGTGGACGCGGGCGCGGGCGCCCGGCGCGTGCTTGCGCACGTTGGTGAGCGCCTCCTGCACGGTGCGGTACAGGGTGCGCTGCGCGGGCGTCGCGATGTCCGGCGGGAGCGCGCCGGTCAGCTCCGCCTCGATGCCGCTGGAGGTGACCAGGGCCCGGAGGTCGGCGAGGGTGGGCTGCGGCGTGAGCTCGGTGGCGCGGCCGTCGGACGCGCGCAGCAGCGTGACCATGTGCCGCAGCTCGTCGAGGGTGTTGACGCTCAGGGAGCGGATCGTGCGGGCCGCCTCCCTTGAGTCGGTGTCCTTGGCGGCGACCTGCCAGGCGCCCGCCCGCACCGCGATCAGCGACACCTGGTGCGAGACGACGTCGTGCATCTCGCGGGCCAGCTGCGCGCGCTCCCGGGCGAGCACGGCCTGCGCGTGCAGCGCCCGCTCGTGCTCGCGCACCTGGTCGATCTCGGCCAGGCGCCGCGAGAGGTCCCGGCGCGCCTGGGTGAGCTGGCCGAGCAGCACGGGGGCGGCCGCGGTCGTCAGTGTGTAGACGAAGTAGATCAGGGTTCCGGTCTGGTCGTCGGACGTGAGCGAATCCGGCGGCCAGGGGAAGGCGGACGCGGCGGCCGACAGGGTCGCACACGCCGCGAGGAGCCTGCGGTCCCGCGTCCGGTCGGCCAGCGTGAACAGGGCGGCGAACGGCGGCACCGTCAGCTCGACCATCAGACTGGACGGCAGCGTCAGCAGGACGACGGCGAGCGGGAACCGGCGCCGCAGGACCAGCGCGGCGCAGGCCACCGCCGCCGCGGTCAGGGCCTCCGGGGTCTCGTCGTAGAAGTCGGTGGTGAACCCCATGTCGATCACCGCGCCGGCGACGATGACCAGGTCGATGAGGGAGGGCGGGAGACGGCGCGGCCACGTGGCCTTGAGTGCCGCGAGCGTTCCCGGCCGGTCGGCCGACGGCGGTGACGCCCGGCGGCCCGCCGCGGGGATCGACGCCCGGCGGTCCGCCGTGGAGCGCGGCGCCTCCTCGTCGTCCGCCGCCGCCCCGGGCTCCGCCGTCGGCCGCGACGCCCCCTCGTCGTCCGCCCGCCCGCTCACCGCGGGTCCGCCGCCCGGCCCTCCGCGTCCAGGAGTCCCGCGCGCTCGGCGAGCAGGGCCGCCTGGACGCGGCTGGTGACGCGGAGCTTGGTGAGGATGGCGCTCACATGGTCCTTGACGGTGCCCGCGCTGAGGTGGAGGCGGGTGCCGATGTCGGCGTTGGTGAGGCCCTCGGCGATGAGGACGAGGACGGCCCGCTCGCGGCCCGTGAGGCGCTCCACGCGGGACCGGTCGGCGCCGGACGCGCCGCCGCCGGGCCCCGGATGGGCGCGCATCATGGAGCGCGAGGCCTTGGGCGACATCACGACGCCGCCCGCGGCGAGGGTGCGCACCAGCTGGGCGAGCTGGTCGGGCTCGGTGTCCTTGAGCAGGAACCCGGCCGCCCCGGAGCGCAGCGCGGTCACGATGTACTCGTCGGTGTCGAAGGTGGTCAGCATCGCCACCACGGGTGCCTCGGGCAGCGCCCGCAGCTCCCGCAGGACGGTGAGGCCGTCGACCTCCGGCATGCGGATGTCGAGGAGCACGACGTCGGGGCGCTCGCGGCGCACGGTGTCCACGGCGTTGCCCCCGGCGGCGGTCGCGACGACACGCAGGTCGTCGGCCGCGTTGAGGATGAGCTCGAACCCGGACCGCACCAGGGCCTCGTCGTCCACCACCACTACCCGGATCACGCTGTCCCGCCTCGCCGTCGTCGTCCCGCGGGGCGGCCGACCGGCCGTCCGCGAGGGGACCGCCCTCGTGATCGTCCCCGGACGACTCTAGGCGGCGGCGTCGGCGGCGCACGGGGGCGGCCCCGTACGGCAGCCACCCGGCGTGGGGGTTCCAGCCGTTCGGGGGGAGCGGCGGGCCAGGCGGCGGAGCGGTGCCGGACGACTGCCGGATACTGCGCGCGACGCCCGCCGCCAAGGCTTGCGGGCATGACACAGAACGCAGTGGCACCGGCCGTGGCCCTGCCCGCGCCGCCGGTGGCCGACGCGCGGTCGACCGGCCGTCTCATAGGCGTCGACCTCGCCCGTGGCCTCGCTGTCTTCGGCATGTACGCGGCCCATGTGGGGCCCGACCCCGCGACGGCGGGCGGCGTGCGGGGGTTCGTGATGGAACTGGCGCACGGCCGGTCGTCCGCGCTCTTCGCGTTCCTCGCGGGCTTCTCCGTCGTCCTGATGACGGGGCGCCGGGCGCCGAAGACCGGCCGCGCGGGCCGCCAGGCCGTGGCGAAGGTCGCGCTCCGCGCCGTCGTGCTCCTCGCCCTCGGCACCGCGCTCACCATGACCGGCACGCCGGTCGAGGTGATCCTCGCCTTCTACGGCCTGTACTTCCTGCTCGTCCTGCCGCTGTACCGGCTCTCGGCACGGACGCTCGCCGAGATCGCCGTGGTGGCGGCGCTCGTGCTCCCCCAACTCCTGTACTTCATCGTGCGAGCGGTCTACGACGACGGTGCCCTCGGCGGCGGCGCCACAGGCCCCCTGGCCTGGCCGCGCACCGCGGACGGCCTGGTCTCGCTGCTCTTCACCGGCTCCTACCCGGCGCTGTCCTGGCTGCCGTTCGTCATCGCGGGCATGGCCGTGGCGCGGCTCGACCTGGCGGACACCGCGGTCCGGATCCGCCTCGCCGCCACCGGCGTGGGCCTGGCCGTGCTCGGCTACGGCGGGTCCTGGTTCGCGCTGCACCACCTGCCCGGCGCCGCGCACGCCCTGCGCGACGCGGGCTTCCAGGCCGGGGGGACGGGCACGGCCTGGTGGTCGGACGTCGCGGGCTGGCCCGAGGAGGACACCTGGGGCTGGCTGTTCGTCGCCGCGCCGCACAGCGAGACGACCTTGTCGATCGTGGCGAACACCGGTGTGGCCGTCGCCGTGCTCGCCGCCTGTCTGCTCGCCGTCGACGCGCTGCCGCGTTTCCGACGCCTGGCAGGTCCGGTGATCGCGGTCGGCAGCATGTCGCTGACCGCGTACGTCCTGCACATCGTCGCCATCCGCCTCCTCGGCGAGGACGAACTGCCGCAGTCGACGCTGGTGCTCCTCGGCTTCGTCGCGGGCGTCACCGTGTTCGCGGCGCTGTGGGCGCGGTTCTTCCGGCGCGGCCCGCTGGAGGCGCTGCTCCAGCGGGCGACCAAGGTCGCGGAACGCGTTCCCTGACGGGCCTCGCGCCCCCCGTACGGCATCGGTGACAGCAGGGAACCCGTCCCGGCACCTCCGGATCAAAGGTGCCGGGACGGGTTCCGGGTGTCAGTCGTCCCAGCCGAAGTACTCCGGCTGCGTCTGCACGTTCAGTTCGTGCATCCGGACCCGCTCGGCGGGCTTGGTGCGCTTGTCGTTGAGCTTCAGCACGTCGAAGCCCTTGACCATGTCGTTCGAGTAGATGTGGCCGTTGTAGTAGTACGCCGACCAGGAGCCGCCGCCGACGAGTTGATCGGCGGAGATCGGACCGCGCTCGAAGTACGCGATCTCCTTGGGCTTGGCCGAATCGGTGAACTCCCACACGGAGACACCGCCCTGGTACCAGGCCTGGACCATGAGGTCCTTGCCCTTGACGGGGATCAGCGAGCCGTTGTGGGCCACGCAGTTCTCGGTGTCGGCCTGGTGGCGCGGGATCTTGAAGTAGCTCTTGAAGACGAGCTTGCGCTTGTCTCCCCAGCCCTTGATCTCGTAGATGCCGTCGGCGCCGCGGTTCGGACCGATCTCGGCGTTGCAGGTGGCGCCGCCGCCACCGCCCAGCTCGTCGGTGAACACGACCTTGTCGGCCCGCTGGTTGAAGGTCGCCGAGTGCCAGAACGCGAAGTTCACATTGTCCTGGACGCGGTCGATGACCTTCGGGCGTTCGGGGTCCTTGATGGAGAACAGGATGCCGTCACCCATGCAGGCGCCCGCCGCCAGGTCCTTGGAGGGCAGGACCGTGATGTCGTGGCAGCCGGTGGTCTTGGAGACGCCCGGGTTGGTGGGCCCGCCCGGGTTGCCGCCGCCGTCCGGGCCCTCGCCCGGGAACAGCACGGGGAAGCCGACGACCGCGGCCTTGTGCGGGGCCTTGCGCGGCACCTTGATGACGGAGATGCCGTCGTGCGGCGGCTGGCAGTCGGGGAACGCGGCGCTCGGCGCGTACGAGGAGACGTACACGTAGACGTTGCGGCGCTCGGGGACCAGCGTGTGGGTGTGCGAGCCGCAGGCGGTCTCGACGGCGGCGACGTACCGCGGGTTCTTCTTGTCGCTGATGTCGAAGACCTTCATGCCCTCCCACGAGGACTTCTCCGTGGCGGGCTGCGTGGTGCTGGAGCAGGAGCTGTCGCTGCGCGAGGAGTCCGTCGACAGGAACAGCAGGTCGCCGGAGACCGACACGTCGTTCTGCGAGCCGGGACACAGGACCTGCGCGACCGTCTTCGGCTTCTTCGGGTTGCTGATGTCGAAGATGCGGAAGCCGTCGTAGTTGCCCGCGAAGGCGTACTTGCCCTGGAAGGCGAGGTCCGAGTTCGTGCCCGGCAGCGCGTCCTTGGGGATGTTCGTCAGGTGCTCGATGTTGTCGGAGTGGACGATCTCGTCCGGCGCGGGAATCTTGCCGTCGGATATCGCCTTCTTGGTGTCGGCGGCGTCGCTCCTGGACACCTTCTTGGGGGCCTTGGGGGTGTCACCCGGGTCCGGGGTCGCCCCGGCGGGCGCCGCGGTCAGCAGCGCGGCCAGCAGCCCGGCAGCGGCCGCGACAACTCCCAGGCGTCTGCGGCGCGTTCTGGATTCGTTCAACAGGGTCACTGCGTCCTCCCTTGTGCCCGTTCGGGGGCGAACGGTTCACGGACACCCGCAGTATCGTGCTCCTCATGTACAAAACAACAGACGGCAACGCAGTCGTAATGAACATTTCTGATCACTGATGCTCATCGGCGTGCTAGGACGTACCCAACCACCCCGCGTGCCACAGGAGGTCGCCGTGCCCCACCGCCGTACGTCCGCCGCCCGTACGTCCACCGTCCGCGCCTGCGCCACGGCCGGGCTGCTCGCGGCCGTCGTCCTCGCCATCGGCGGCTGCGACTCGGAATCCGGATCAGGGTCGGACAAGGGGGCCACATCCCCCTCATCGTCCGGGCCTTCGGTGATCGCCCCGGGCAAGCCGGGCGAGACGGCGGCGACGATGTCCGCCGAGGACGCCACGAAGAAGAGAACCGACGACGACAGCCCGAACTCGGCCGACTTCGAGTACGTCGAGAAGATGATCCCGCACCACAGCCAGGCCCTGGAGATGACCGAACTCGTCCCGAAGCGGGCGGAGTCCACCAAGGTGAAGCGGCTCGCGGACCGCATCACCGCCGCCCAGAAGCCCGAAATCGGCGCGATGGAGCGGTGGTTGAAGGTACACGCCAAGAAGGGCAGGTCCGGGACGGAGTCCCGCAAGCCGGGACACGGCGGGCACGAGGACCACGCGGGCATGCCGGGCATGGCGACCCCCGCCCAGCTCAAGCAGTTGCGCGCGGCCAAGGGCGCGGCCTTCGACGAGCTGTTCCTGAAGCTGATGATCACCCACCACACCGGCGCGGTGACGATGGCCACCGACGCGCTCTCCCAGGGCAACAACCTCCTGGTCGAGGAGATGGCCAACGATGTCATCGCGCAGCAGACGAGTGAGATCAATCGGATGCGCGGGATGGGTTGAGAGGTGGAGGGCTGACGGCTGACGGCTGACGGCTGACGGCTGGCGGCTGGCGGCTGGCGGCTGGCGGCTGGCGGCTGGCGGCTGGCGGCTGGCGGCTGGCGGCTGGCGGCTGGCGGCTGGCGGCTGGCGGCTGAGGATCGAGGGCTGATCGGCCGCTCTGTCGGTCAGCTGCCGCGGGGGGGGGCGGGCGGAGCAGCGGCCCGCAGCGGCCGACTCCCCCGGCCGCGGCCCCCTAGCGGCGGTGGCGGCCCGGCATCAGGAGCCCGGCATCCCGCGCCCCCGCGATGAGCCGCAGCGACTTGCGGCGGCTGTGCCCCGTCGCGCGCATCACGGCGAGCACGGGGTCCTCGCCGTCGTCGAGCGCCCCGCGGTACGCGTCCGCCGCGACGTTCCGCACCGCGCTGCCGCGTCGCGCGGACGGGCGGCCCCGGCGGGCGCCGGGCGGCTCCTGGGCGGGACCGCCGCCGCGGCAGAGCGAATCCGCGGCCCCGTGCCGGTCGACCAGGCCGCGAAACGCGTCGTTGAGCGGGCCCTCGATGCGGGCGGCGAGCGCCGCGAGGTCGTCCAGCGGAAGCGGGGGCCGGGCACGCAGCTCCTCGATGGTGATCCGGCCGTCCGCGACGACCGCGAGCACGTCGGCACCGCCGGGCCCGTCGGGACAACAGCCGCCTCCGGTACCGCCGCCGCCCACATCGCTCTCGGCGCGTCCGCCGCTGCCGTCGCCGCCGCCGAAGGCGAGGTGCACGTGGAAGAGCGACGGGGGTACGTCTTCCTGCGGTGCCGCATCCATCGCGCCCGGGACCGGCGCGGCGCTCACCTCACCGAACTCGCCCCCCTGCCCCATGGACCGGCCGAACTCATCGCTTTGCCACACAGGTTGACCGAACTCATCGCTTTGCCCCACAGGTTGACCGAACTCATCGCCTTGCCCCACGGACTGACCGAACTCATCACCCCGCCCCACGGACCGGCCGAACTCATCACCCCGCCCCACGGACCGACCGAACTCATCACCCTGCCCCACGGACCGACCGAACCCACCCCCCTCCCCCACAGATCGACCGAACTCCCCACCCTGGCCAGCGGGTTGACCGAAGCCCACCCCGACCTCGACTCCCCCGACCGACTCCCCACCGAAGCCCACGACTCCCCCGACCGACTCCCCACCGAAGCCCACCTCAAGTCCG